>CAXXOL010000030.1:0-30029 GCA_963666495.2 Bacteroidaceae bacterium | reverse complement strand
TACTACTATTCTTCGGCCTTTGGTACGTTTACTAATGGCTCTACAAGCTTTATCACTTCGACACAAAGTTCTCTATTATCAATATCCAATATGTAATGCTCTTTTGCCCCACTATAAGGAATTCCTTTTTCTGAGTCTTTCAACACATCAACAAGTCATTCATGTTGTTTTATATATACACAATTATTACAAACTAATAAGATTGGCTTATCATTTACATAAGCCATATACTCTCCAAACATTTTTTCTATAACGAATTTTGCCAGAATCACTAATCTGTTCACAGACATACTGTATTAATTCAAGATCAGTGCCATAGGCTCTCCAGGTTGGCACTTTTACTTTCGCAACTCTTCGGGCGCCGAAGGCGTCAACCTAACATTGGCTTAACCCTTAACGCGTACATTGGCGCGGTTTGTGCTTGCGAGCGAAGCGAGTTGCACAAACCGTGGACAATAGCGTTATAGGGTTGAAGCAGGTGTTAGACAACTTTTTTTCTAATAAGCGTCTTTTCTATTTTCTATATCAATTATAAATATTATTACTGTTTTCTTCTGATACTTTATAAAATAGCCTATAGTCTCCAATCCTATACCTATACAATTCTTTGTATTCACCCTTATGCTTCTTAATATTAGGCCCAAAGTATGGATTCTCTCTCAATATAGGATAAATGTATTCCTTTATCTTTCTTATATAAAAACTTGTGTACTTTTGAGTATTGATCTTTTTCTCAAAAGTCTCAGTCTCGGCTATTTTATATTTAGGCAATTACTTTATACCTTCCTGCAGAAATATCTTTAAGCCCTTTCTTAAGATCTTTCTCAAAGGTAAGTATCTCTTTCATTTCTTCATCATCAACTATGGATTCATTTACAGTGAAATTTAAAGCTGCATACTCGAGATAATTGGATATAGTTCTCTTTTGGCCTTCAGCAGCCTTTTTGAATATATCGTAAGTAGTTTCTTCAAGCCGTACCGTAATAGTCTTTGCCATACAGACACCTCTTGCTTCAATTGTATTCATATTGAAGCAAATTGTCAAGAAGACGTATATAATCAATAAATTCATGAGAAGAGTAAAGCTGGAGTACTGAGATTGAAGTCCATGTTTTCCTCGGCGCGAAGCGTCAATCCAACATTTGCTTAACCCTTAACGCGTACATTGGCGCGGTTTGTGCTTGCGAGCGAAGCGAGCTGCACAAACCGTGACAATAGCGTTATAGGGTTGAAGCAGGTGTTAGACGAATTGCCTGTACACATCAGGGACATCGTTTACAAAACCTCAAGGACATCGTTTACACATTAAACTATGCTTTTCCTAGGGGGAAAGCATATGCCTTGGAGGAATACAACGATTATGGACGAGAAATACTTCTTCATCAATGAGTACCTGGCTCACAGACATACAATAACAGAACTCTGTAAGCAGTTTGGAATATCCCGAACCCTGGGGTACAAATACATTGAACGCTTTAACCACATGGGTTTTACCGGGCTTAATGAGCTTTCAAGAAAGCCTAAATCATGCCCTACTAAAACACCCGTAAGAATTGCCAAGAACATAATTTCAATACGAAACAAGCATCCTCGATACGGTGCTGATAAAATCAAAACCATACTCGAAAGGGATATGCCAGATATGCAGTGGCCATCTCAAACGACAATTCATACAATCTTAAAAATCGAAGGGCTAATACCCGAGAGGAAAACCAACCGCCATATCTATCCCTGTAATCCAAAGTTTGACCCCAAAGAAATAAACGATATGTGGGGCATTGATTACAAGGGAAAAATGCGATTGATTAATGCAGTATATTCATATCCCCTTACTATTACCGATTCATTTTCCCGTTTTATTTTGGCTGCTGATGCTCTTGCAAGTCCCACTACAGAAGCTACAAAAGCAGTATTTATAAGGGTTTTCGAGGACTTTGGCTTGCCGAATTATATTCACAGCGATAATGGAGTGCCTTTTGCAGGATCAACATCATTGGCTCGCTTATCAAGTCTCTCTGTATGGTTCATTGAACTTGGTATTATGCCTGTGTACTCGGATCCTGCTAAGCCCGGTCAAAATGGCAGACATGAACGAATGCATAAAGAATTAAAAGCAGAAACGGCAAGTCCATTACCAAGATCTCATAATGAGTTACAGAAACGCTTAAATGCTTTTATTAAAGAGTACAATGAATACCGTCCTCATCAAGCGCTTAATAATAACACACCAGCAAGCATCTATAAACGATCAGAACGTGTATATCCTCAAAGTATTGAACCGTGGGATTATCCTGGAGCGTTCGAAGTTAAAAGAGTTCTGAAGAATGGTGCTATACGCTGGGGTAATCATAACTGGATAATGGTTGCTACACCGCTTATTGGCAAAGACATTGGTCTCGAAGAAATCAGCGATGGCCTTTTTCGCGTCTATTTTAGGTTCAAGCTCCTTGGATATCTTGACGCCAGAAAACTAAGAATACAAGATATACAAGGACGCTTGAAGCGACAATAAAAGTGTAAACGATGTCCTTGTAGTTTTGTAAACTATGTCCTAGTTAGTACATGCCCTTTTATGAACTCTCTTATAGCACTTATTACAGTCTTCAATATCTCAAAATCTTGTTCTACATTTCCGGTTTCTAGTGCATGATTCGCATCTTGAAACTCAAGTACTTCTATATTATTCCTGGATTTAAGCTCGTTTAAGCCTTCTATTCTATAGTTTGAATCAGCCATACTGCCCATCACTAATATAGGATTATCAATAGCAATAATAACTCTTAAAATACTACTCCATTCTGTTCCAGGCGTTATCAATACTGATGCACTTTTCTTTAATAGATCTTTATCAGTAAATAATCTCTTGATTATACTAGTACCCATCGACTTTCCAATAAAGACTATCTTTTTGTATGGTTTACTACATTTTTTGATATACTCTTTAGCTAAAACAACATCATCTTCAAAATATGTATCTTTATCGTTTTCAGTCTTACCTAAAAACAGGGGATTGTTTTTATAATTGAAGTCAATCCCAAGGTAATCACATGAAAGCTCTTTAACAATACTTTTAGTATAGTATAAGATTGGATGATTAAGCGTATAGCCATACCCACCAAGTATAATTACTAACGTATTACTCTTTTTTTCGATCGACTCTTCTGTGACGATACTTGTACCATCTTTTCTAGCTATACTCATAATAGCCACCATTTTTGAAAAAGACTAAATAGCCTTACTTATTTCCCCCGAAGGGTGCGTCTAACATTGGCTTAACCTTTAAATCCGCGCCTGAGCGTAGCGAAGGATTGGCGTGGTTTGTGCTCTTATTTCTTGCACAAACCATGACAAAGGATTTATAAGGTTGAAGCATTTGTTAGATGAATACATAAAACATATTTACATATACCTTTTTATGAAAACTTCTTCATCCAATTCAACTGCTTTCCCGAATAGATGATCATTTTCAAGTTTCAATTCTTTTACATATAGCAATTTACTGTTAATTTGAAATTTTGTTATTGAACCATAAAAATTGTCAATTATTGTTCTTTTTTCTCCTAAATCAAGTATTATGTAACTCTTTGTCTTATCAATATTGACCCATTCTTTTTGTGCCCACCTCCATTTAAATGAATATAACTTTTTCTTTTTTAATGTAAACTCTTCACTATATATAAACACTAAATATTTTGGATCTTCTAGATTAATTACCCATATTATTCTTTCTTTAAGTCTATCTTCAGCCATTTTAATTTCATCAATTTCAATTCTTTTATTAACAAATATTATTTTCGATTGATTTTCTCCAACAATATCTACAACTTGACCATTAATAAACTTTTCAGTTTTATTTTTATCTGCCTTTCTTATCCAATTACTTCTCCAGAGAGAGTCTTTTATATTTGAAAACGCACAACTTTCATCTTTATGATGAGACCAATGCCATACTCTAATTTCTCCACATTTTGAAAAAACCTTTTTATTACAATTAGGACAACATGCACTTTCTTTCGGTCTAGCTTCAATTAGCTCATTATTTAGGCCTAATGCATACATCATACAATTTGCCTTATTTATTTGTTATATCAATAATACTTTATATTATTTTTGCGCCGAAGGCGTCCATCTAACATTAGCTTAACCCTTAACGCCTGTTCCTGAGCGAAGCGAAGGATTGGCGTGGTTTTTGCGTAATCTTCGAGCAAAAACCATGACAAAAGGCGTTATAGGGTTGAAGCATTTGTTAGGCGAGATCTTTTACACATTTTCTAATTATATCTCGTAATCTTGATTCACCAATATTTCCGGGTGAAAAATCGCTGCTGTCTAGTTTTAAATTTTGAGATTTTAATTCTTCTTTAACTTTTTCAAATATATTTATGAATAATGTTTGTGATAAATCTTTTTTTAACTTTCCTTTATATATAATTTCTGGTAGTGATTTAATAATTCCTGTATAGCCTGTTGTCTTTGATATTATATAATTATCTGGACTATTCCATTCATCTTTAAATACTATAGAAACTGCATTGAATAAATTAAGTAATATTTTTAATATTATCTCATCCTTTCCATCAATAAAATATCGATTAAAAATACAATCCGGTCTTTCTCTAAAATTTATATTTTTTTTTGCTGATTGAAAATCTTCATCTGGATTATTTGTTATCAAACTAACCAATTGTGTAACAAATGTTCCTTGAGATAAAACTTCATTCGATCCTGGAGTTTTCATACCTAACATCTTTAACTTTTTATAATACGGTGAGTTTGAATTTGCATTCATAGCACGGGCTATTTCATGACAAGTCTTAATTGGATTCCTTCCTTCAGTTACTCCAAACAAATCATATATTAATGATGCGGATACTTTTGTCTGTTTTCCATTAATTATTGCGAAAAGAAGTGCTTTTTGTTCTTCTGTTGCATCTAAAAGAAATACAACAGGCAATTGATAATTATTTTTCTCTTGAGACTGTTTTATACCTAAATATCTATGTTGTCCATCTACTATAGATGCACAATTAAGTTTGTTAATAATCAGATAATTATCTTCGATAAGATAATCGCCATCTTTTAATGCGAGAATAATTGCAGTTGGAAAAGTTGCATCAGGAGTATCTGCATAATTTGCAATTTCATTTATTCTTTTTCTTGACTCTGTTCTTTGTGGACCACCATAACTATCCATACTATCTTGATCAAATTTTCTTTGATCAATACATACTATTCTTTCGAGTTCAGGAAACTTCATTATTGATAAAGCAAATTCTCCAATAGGTTGAGAGAATGGCATATATTTAATTTTCATATATTTTCTCCTTCTGGAGTCTTGCTTAGTGAATCAGCTTCTTCTGACATATTGTTAACTTCTTGATCTTGCTTTTTAGTAACTGTAGAAACATCCTTCTCCCAATCTTTTTCTCTTAAACCATATATATAGATAGAAACAATAATTGCAATACATAAACATATAAATTGCGCAGATGTGGCTAGTTTATCTACAGAGAAATATCCAATTACGCTAAAAGATGAAAATATAACTAATGCAATTATTGCGATTACTATTGAAAGACCTCTTATGGTTGTTGACATTTTATTTGAATATGATCCTTCTATGCAAACAGATGTTAATAAAGCATCACAAATTAATACAATAGAAAAAAATATTAATGGCTGTGGTTCAAATATTTCTTTAGATACATCATGACTTATTAGTAGCCCAATTAATAGTGGAAGCCAAAGGCTTGATAAAGAAATAATAATAGAGATGAATATCCACATTACAAATTTAAATGGATTATTTTTAATTGTTCTAAAATGTGCAAACCATGGTTTAAATCTATTTTTAATATATTCTTTACTTTTCATAAATTTTACATAAATTGTATTAAAAACATTTTTATTTTTTTGCTTATTTATTACAATTTTTTCACATTCCATATACTCTCCTTATAAATATTTAATTACACATACAAATAATGCATACTTTCAATATTTTCAAATAATATGCGCGTTAGCGTCCGCCTAACATTGGCTTAACCCTTAACGCGTACATTGGCGCGGTTTGTGCTTACGAGCGAAGCGAGTTGCACAAACCGTGACAATAGCGTTATAGGGTTGAAGCAGGTGTTCGATGTCTTCCATTACTATCATTTTTCAAATACTCTACTAATGCTTCAGGTACCAATCGTAATCTTTTCTCTAGAAACTCTTCTTTCTTAACCCATAAGGCTGGCACTTCTTCTCCATTGGATTCAACAATTGTGTATTCTTTTTTCTCATAATATTTTACATCTTTGAAGTCTGCCGTATACAGAAATACTATCTCATGCCCATCTATTCCGTCACATACAAATATATTCTCCCACATTTTCTCTAACCTAATATTAGATATCTCTGCTTTCATTTCTTCAAGTATTTCTCTTCTTAACGTATCAAGTGTATATTCTCCAAACTCAACAGTTCCACCAATCGGCCTATAAAAGTAATCTTTCTTAACTGAATCATATGATTTCGAAACAAATATGAAGTCTTCTTGCTGAAAAAGCCCTAAAGCTTTTACTTTGATCTTTTCTTTTCCAGTAAACAAATTAATCTCCATATAAATAGTTATGCTGGAATCCGTATTTATTGATTGTACAAATCAAATTGCATTAAATTATGCTTAATAAACCGTAGAAACCGAATAACACTCTACACATTTTGTACGCTGCGCCGCAGGCGTCCATCGAACATTCGCTTAACCTGCGAGGCGTTAAACTGGCGCGTTTCTTGCTTTCCTTATTTGTACTTGAATACAATTGGAAATATAAAAACAATTATAATAGCTAATACGAAATACACTGGGAGGAAGTACAAAATTTTCTTTGAATAACTCGTATACTCTTTATCTTTACAGCCTATAACAATTATATATATAAGGTTTCCTAACATTACTATATTTGCTACTAGCAGAGTTACCTTATTGGGCGTATATCCATACGCCGAAATTCTATAGATTGTTGCAGAAAGAACAATACCATCTAGCACGATACTACATACCGCAAGAATATTTGAAAATATCTTTATGTATCTATTTCCTTCACTATTTGTAATTGCATAAACCAACAGGCATATTACAATAACTAACATAATGTTGTATGTAATAAATACATTTCTTGTTTCATATGGTTTGTTATTAGTGAAAAGAGATACTATACCGAATGAAAGTATTGAAACTAAAAATAATGGCAAAAATATGTTTGTTAAAATGGTAGATATTCTGATTTTTTCAATACGTTCAAGCACAAGAAGTGATACAAATGGAGCAGCACACAATCCAAGTGTGACAACATTATTCAAAATAAAGCTATTAGCATTAATTCCTATAGTACTGAATAGACTAGTCAATAATAAGACAAGTACTACACCACCTAGAATAAAAAGAGTAGACCAAATTATCGTTTCTGCAGTAATTTTCATGAACTCTGACAATGTAGCTATTCCGTTAATTTTATATGAAGAATACGAAAGCCATACGAAAAACCACATTATAATCAAGCCAAAGTACAAAGCGTTAGTAATTGATTGTGATATCGTATTTAAGGGTAAAAATAAGTAATATACTAACAACGCAAGGTGAAGTATTGTTGTTAGTATAACATTCTTTATGATTAAGCCTTTTCTAAAGAAAAAAAGCGATAGTGCATAGGAAAACGTTACTGGAATTATCCTAACAAAGATCTCATTGTCAATATTTGAATCTAGCGTTGAAATCTTTACCGGTAACCAAGAGAGTGCTATTAGGCATATGACTATTACATATTGCCAATATAAATACTTGCCTTCTTTGACTTCTTTCTTCAAGAAAAGACGAGCATACCAAAACTGCACAGCGAAACAGTCAATATTCTCATTATGCAGTTGTTCGATCAATTCAGAAAATGCCTTCTTATTTTCTTTATATAACATTTCCAGAACCACTGGTTTGTTACTATTGCTTATAATACTATCTCTTGTAATAACCATATTTTGAATCCTTATTAGGTAGAGAAAAGATATTTAAATTTTTTTTCTGCTGCCCGCAGGGTCTTTCTAACATTGGCTTAACCCTTAACGCGTACATTGGCGCGGTTTGTGCTTGCGAGCAAAGCGAGTTGCACAAACCGTGACAATAGCGTTATAGGGTTGAAGCAGGTGTTGGGCGCCTCAACCAATATACTTCTTGCCTATTACTGATTCCATTGCAAGTCGTAGGATAGTAACTTTTTCATATGATTCATCATTCTTGATATTACGTTCAAATATTGGTCTTGGATCTTCTTCCAGATGGTTTAATAGTATTTGAAGTCCATGTTTCTTTTCTTCAAGACTTTCAACTCTCTCAATCTTTCCTCTTACTATTAATGACTTATAATCATGATCACATTTGGTCTTAAGGTATCCATTATCTACTATTATTGTTCCACATACTTTACTATTCTTTTCTATAAAATCTAGTTTATCTCCCTTGTTTGCACAATGGAAATATAAACATTCTTTTTCAATATCGTATCCATAGCTCATAGTAACAATGTAGGGAATATCATTGGCACATAATGCAAGCGTAATATGATTCCCAGACATCAGAATCTTTTCAATTTCATATGAATCAAGTATTTCATTTCTAGTGCGCTTAGGATGGTACTGCATTGAATATACTCCTACTTGATTTTACACGTTGCCACTATAGTGCGCGCGTTAAGCGCGTCCGCCCAACATTGGCTTAACCCTTAACGCGTACATTGGCGCGGTTTGTGCTTATGAGCGAAGCGAGTTGCACAAACCGTGACAATAGCGTTATAGGGTTGAAGCAGGTGTTAGATTTCTTCTTTAATTAACTACCTTATCTATATATAGTCTACAATCAGGTACGAACTTGTTTTCCCTTATAAGTTCTAGTACTTCTTCTCGTGTTGCCATTTTTGCTTCTTCAACTTCAGTTTCTTGACACTTTATTGCCATTTTATCTATTTCTTGATTAAAGACCCATACATCGACAAAATGCGGACTAAAGCTATTATCACCTTTATATTGATATACGATCTTTCCTCTTTCTTTATCCAAATCAATTCCTAATTCTTCTTTTACTTCTTTCAAAGCAGTTTTTAAGCTATCATCCCCTGATACAGCCGAACCACCTGTACATTCCCATAATGCTGGATAAGGATACTTATCTTTCTTCCTTTTTGAAATAACAAACTCATTCTTTGAGTTCTTTATCCATACATGTACGATGAGATGATACTCATTCTCTTTGAATACATCTCCACGAAGAATAACTTTTCCAGTTCTATTTCTATTTGAATCTAATACATCCCAATATTCCATAATACTGCCTTACTTTAAATTAAAGACTCTAAAAACTTTTAGTCTTGATATCATCATATGAATAACCAAATTAGCATTGGCAATAAAAAGTTAACGTATATCTTTATCCGCCCGCGCAGCGTGAATCTAACATTGGCTTAACCTTTAAATCCGCGCCTGAGCGCTAGCTCAGGCTTGGCGTGGTTTGTGCTCTTTTGTTCTTGCACAAACCATGACAAAGGATTTATAAGGTTGAAGCATGTGTTAGGTTATTATTTCTTTTCTATTGAATTAGCCATTTCACTTAACTCTTTTTCAATAATAGAAAGATTTTCATCTACTATTTGCCTAGAAAATAGAATACTTTTTGTCATACTTGTCTTAACAACCAACTTTTCAACAACTTTACTCCTATACGTAAAGAATCCTAACCAATATTGGTATGTGCTATTACTACCAGTAAAATCTCTTTCATCAATACTATCAAAATCTTTAATATCCATATAAGCAATATCTGATAATGATAAATCAGCATGTGTAGCTGGATTATAGAAAATAGAAAGCACAGGATTACCATTCTGTTCTTCTGTATCAAAACTATAACTTAGTCCATTTATGTATAAGAGCCTATACCTTTTTGGAATTGTAATTGAATACTCAAATAACATATCATTGCTAGGAATAGATTCTATATTTTTACTATTAATAAATGAATTTAATAGTTCAAATAGTTGTATTACTGTAGTAAGCTTTTTATAATAATAAAAGCTTAATACAGTTGTTTGCTTTTCATCTCCAGAAACTAAGTAAAATTCAGTATTCGACAATGGGCTATTATTCAAATCTATTGTAATAATAGCTTTATTTTTTGCAACTTCCTTTTCATCTATTGTATAAAACTCTTTGTTTCGTTTATTTATTAGCTTGTTTATTACAGTATTCATGCTTTCTCTATAGTACATAGGGTAAAGTGTAATTCTGTTATCATAATTTATATATGAGTTATGTGAACTTTGATATATATAATTTTCAAGTGACATATCAAGTGAAGTACCTAAAATTGGTAGCGAGTATGATACTGATGATATCGCTACAAATAGAATAGCAAATAAATATTTCTTCATTTACTTCCTCTTCGGCGCCGAAGGCGTCAACCTAACATTAGCTTAATATGCTGGGCCTTCAGATCAAGACCAAAAACAGCTAACGAATAAGGTGGTGATTCACGCCGCCAAATCCTTCGCCTGGAACGAACGATAACGCTGGTCAGGCGTCTCATAATCCAGGTTCTGATGAAACCGGTACCGATTATAGAAATCGAAATACGAGGCCAACCCTCGTTTTAGCGTGCGCAGGTTTTCATAGCCTTGGAGATAGATGTCTTCATACTTGACCGTTCTCCAGAGCCGCTCAATATGAACATTATCTCGCCAGCGGCCGCGGCCGTCCATGCTGATCCTTATTCCATGATCCTGCAGAATCTGGGTGAACGAATTTGAGGTGAACTGGCTCCCCTGGTCGGTATTGAAGAGCGCAGGCACGCCAAAGCGCGCTATGGCTTCTTTAAGGGCTTCTTCGCAGAATATTGAGTCCATGCTGTTCGAAACCTTCCAGGACAGCACCTTGCGGCTATAGAGGTCCATTATGGCGACGAGGTACACGTACCCGAGCCCTGGAAGCTTGATGTAGGTCAAGTCCGAGATCCACACCTGGTTGGGATATCGTACAACGATATTCTTCAACAGGTACGGATAGATCGGATTCTCGGGATGCTTAACGCTCGTCATTCTCTTGGCGTGCAATGCTTTAAGATGCATCGAGTGCATGAGCCTTCGGACCTGCTTTTCGCTAAGTTCATTGTTTCTTGACTGCAGTTCCAGCGTGATCTTCCGATAGCCATAGAAGGGCAGCTTGCCGTTTACAGCAAGGATAAGCGCCTTATGACGCTCTTGATTCACGTTCTGGGTTGGCTTCGAGCGGTAATAGAACACGCTCCTGTGTATGTTCAAAAGCTCACACTGGCGTCGCACTGACAATACAGGCTCCTTTGGATCGATCAGCCCGGATCTTTGCCATACAGCTGTTTGTACTTTTTTTTTAGCCACTCGTTCTCGTATTGCATTTGACCAAGCTGCCTAAAGAGCTCTTCCTTCTCCTTCTTGAGCTGGTTGTACTCTTCGTCCTTCTTGTTCTTTCGTTCGAAAAGCGCCGAGGACTGTTCCAGGAGCTTCTTCTTCCAGACGCTGATCTGGTTCGGGTGGACTTGGTACTTTTCGGCCAACTCCTGGAGCGTAAGCTCCTCTTTCACTGCTTCGAGGGCGACCATTGCCTTGAACTGCTCGTCGAACTTCTTCCTCATGGTGGACTCTCCTTCTTCCAGGATATTCCACCTTATTCAGTTTCTGTAGTGGTCCTGCCTGTTGGGCTCAGCATACGTAGCGAATGCAAGAATCGTGACAGTAGCCGAGTCAGGTTGAAACGGTTGTTAGGCGAAAATATTACTAGTGCTATTCCAAAAAGTTGCAACTATTCAATTTTAATCATTTTTATCTTTCTAATTAATATTATCAATATTGGTATTTGAACTACTATTCCGAATAGCAAGCTAACACCTTTTGAATAATGTGACCCTTTATATTCTCCACCATCGCTTAATAGCCAATTATTGAAAGCTTCAAGTGTACCCAATTCAATATATTTTGATAGTAAATCAATTATAGTAATAATATCAAATATTACTACAATAGAAACAAGGAGAATCAGTAGAATTAATTCTAAAATATTTTTTGTTCTATATTCATTTTACAGGTAGCTCTTTCCCTAATAGATGTACTTTGCCTTTTCCTTCTCAAGTCTATCAACAAGTCTTTTTACATCATCATATAATTCCATATTCAGATATGCATCTATTATGGGTATCAAATATGCCTTATTGTCATCATAGGTATATAATTCAATACAATCTAGCATGTTAGCAGCTAATTCAAGTTCATCATGCTCAATAAACTCATTATATGATTCAATTACCCTTAATTTTTTTGGATCAGTACTGTCTTCTATTATGGCTTTAGCCTTCTCCAAATATTTTTTGGTTGTTTCCCATGAACTGATCAAATCTTTATACATACTTTTTCCCTACGCTTTCGCGCGCATAAGCGCGTCCGCCTAACATTGGCTTAACCCTTAACGCGTACATTGGCGCGGTTTGTGCTTGCGAGCGAAGCGAGTTGCACAAACCGTGACAATAGCGTTATAGGGTTGAAGCATGTGTTAGACATTTTTTTCTTTTTCAGTAATGCTACTTACATTTTCTATAAATACTTCTCTTGATGTTTTCCATCCCAATAATCTCTGTGGTACGTCATTTATTGTATTAAAAATGCTTATATCTTTCTTATACTTGCAGTATTTTGCATGGTACACCATATCAACCATTATGCATCTTGGTGCTTTATTCTCTGTCTTTCTTATTGAAAACATTTCAGTCTCAAGCACAACTTCCCTATTCGCCTCTTTAACAATTGAATCATATGCCAACCTTAACAAATACTCACAACAGGCTTTACTTCCATTAATAGGTTTAGCAGTATCAATAATGCTATAGAATGATTCTGATTCAGTAAATATGTAAAACCATTTCTTACCTATATTAAAGATATTCATATTCCAATCAACTAAGAATCCTTTAGGATCTGTCAATCGAGCATTAGGCAACTCTTTAATCCCTAAAGCATTCTTTACATTATTCGTCATGTGCAAAACCATATTTGTCCTTTTGGATACTTATTGCACTACTATATGCAAAAATAGTGATTATAATATTTCTTTGTAAATTAAGCTGTTATTTGTCAACTTATGTCAAGAAACACGCTATTAACTTACCAATTTTGAAATTGCCGCAAAGGATTCCTATTTCTTCGGCCCGAAGGGTCTGTCTAACATTAGCTTAACCTTTAAGCCCGGCCTGAGCGAAGCGAAGGTATTGGCGCGTTTCTTGCGTCTTCTTTCGCAAGAAACGTGACAATAGGGCTTATAAGGTTGAAGCAGTTGTTAGATTTCGATTACCATTTTTAGTAACACTATTCACTTTTATATTCAATATCAAACTCTTCATATGCTACAGGCATGTCTTCACAAAATATCTTACCAATTCTATTACATTCTTCTTCAAAATACTCTTTATGGACTCTTCTCCAATATCCTAAACTCAAGTCCCCTTCTCCTTCTTTCCTCGCCTCTTCTTCAGTGATTTCTTTGAATTTCTTTACAATTACGCTCTTGGTCCTTATAACACAAGCTCTAGATTCATCGTAATTAGTTAAGATAGTTAGGTCTCCAGAATTCAATATAGGTTCGTTATCATATTCATATGCCCAAACACTTCCTGTAGTTGCCCTTTTCTTCCCATCTATAACCAGGTGATATAATTTATCTGCTGATGGCTTGTCGTTACAAAAATGTTCTGCAAACACATAATGTACGGGATTATGATTTCCTATTCTCTTTTGATGTTCTATATAATCCAACCAAACAGTATACTCCACTTTTCTATCCTATTTTTCACAATTGATAGACTACTAATGTAAAAGTAATCGTAAATCTAACATTGGCTTAACCCTTAACGCGTACATTGGCGTGGTTTGTGCTTCGCGAACGTAGTGAGCTGCACAAACCATGACAATAGCGTTATAGGGTTGAAGCAGGTGTTAGGATTCTTTTCTGTACACATCAGGGACATCGTTTACAAAACCTCAAGGACATCGTTTACACATTAAACTATGCTTTTCCTAGGGGGAAAGCATATGCCTTGGAGGAATACAACGATTATGGACGAGAAATACTTCTTCATCAATGAGTACCTGGCTCACAGACATACAATAACAGAACTCTGTAAGCAGTTTGGAATATCCCGAACCCTGGGGTACAAATACATTGAACGCTTTAACCACATGGGTTTTACCGGGCTTAATGAGCTTTCAAGAAAGCCTAAATCATGCCCTACTAAAACACCCGTAAGAATTGCCAAGAACATAATTTCAATACGAAACAAGCATCCTCGATACGGTGCTGATAAAATCAAAACCATACTCGAAAGGGATATGCCAGATATGCAGTGGCCATCTCAAACGACAATTCATACAATCTTAAAAATCGAAGGGCTAATACCCGAGAGGAAAACCAACCGCCATATCTATCCCTGTAATCCAAAGTTTGACCCCAAAGAAATAAACGATATGTGGGGCATTGATTACAAGGGAAAAATGCGATTGATTAATGCAGTATATTCATATCCCCTTACTATTACCGATTCATTTTCCCGTTTTATTTTGGCTGCTGATGCTCTTGCAAGTCCCACTACAGAAGCTACAAAAGCAGTATTTATAAGGGTTTTCGAGGACTTTGGCTTGCCGAATTATATTCACAGCGATAATGGAGTGCCTTTTGCAGGATCAACATCATTGGCTCGCTTATCAAGTCTCTCTGTATGGTTCATTGAACTTGGTATTATGCCTGTGTACTCGGATCCTGCTAAGCCCGGTCAAAATGGCAGACATGAACGAATGCATAAAGAATTAAAAGCAGAAACGGCAAGTCCATTACCAAGATCTCATAATGAGTTACAGAAACGCTTAAATGCTTTTATTAAAGAGTACAATGAATACCGTCCTCATCAAGCGCTTAATAATAACACACCAGCAAGCATCTATAAACGATCAGAACGTGTATATCCTCAAAGTATTGAACCGTGGGATTATCCTGGAGCGTTCGAAGTTAAAAGAGTTCTGAAGAATGGTGCTATACGCTGGGGTAATCATAACTGGATAATGGTTGCTACACCGCTTATTGGCAAAGACATTGGTCTCGAAGAAATCAGCGATGGCCTTTTTCGCGTCTATTTTAGGTTCAAGCTCCTTGGATATCTTGACGCCAGAAAACTAAGAATACAAGATATACAAGGACGCTTGAAGCGACAATAAAAGTGTAAACGATGTCCTTGTAGTTTTGTAAACTATGTCCTAGTTAGTACACCCTTTATCCTAAATATGCTCTTTATATTTTTATCGGTATTTACTGTTTTAATTACATAGGCCTTCGATTAATTGCAACAACACTTACAAGCTATACAAATATTACTATACATAGCAGCACGCGCAGTGTATCTTTTTAGCATCCATCTTGACCTATGCCGATCGAAGGACGGCGCCATGATCTAAACGGGCTTTAGGCTCTTCTGCAATCAAACTCACTAAGTGCTTGCAGGTGAGTACTACATCAACACATTAGGGTGAGTAACTTATTTTAAAACCATATAAAAAGATTACCTGAAATTCTATATCTCTCTTAGAGGAAAGCACAACAGAAATTTCTTTTTCAGTGAGCCAGTTTACATCAATGATATTATCATATTTTGCAGTATAAAATGGTACTGTATTTCTCTTCAGTTTTAAATCAGTTCGTAATAGATATAGTTTCACAATCTGGCTAGTTGCAGTTCCAGCCCCTGTAGAAACCTTTATAATCTTAAACATACCAGATGGAGAGAACTGTGTATCAATAATACTAGTCTCAACAACAGAACATCCACTAGTGATAATCAAGAATAGCATAAGTATTCTAATAACCACTTTATTTATGTTTTGCATATTAATTCCTTGTATTATCCAATATGCATCTTAGGGGTCATTACCATAGGATAGATTTTTACTTAATGGTCCTCAATAAAAACTTTCACGTGTTGGATCTGCATCTACACTGGCCTAACCAGTTCCACGTAATAGAACCTATACTAGCATACAAAGAGTTGTATCTTTTATTAATTACAAGTTTAATACTTCTATAAAAAGCTTTATTAATATAACTATAATCGTTTAATAATTATAGCGCGATAGCGCCCGCCTAACATTAGCTTAACCCTTAACGCGTACATTGGCGTGGTTTGTGCTTGCGAGCGAAGCGAGTTGCACAAACCATGACAATAGCGTTATAGGGTTGAAGCAGGTGTTAGCTTTCTTATTTTCCATATCATGTGAATATGCATTTATACCAATTCTTTTCAATTAATATTGATTTATTCAAATCTCCTCCAAACATTTCTTTAACTTTTTCTAGATTAGGGTCATTCCAATTTGACCAATCTGACTTAAATTTGTTTGCATTTTCTACAGAAGCAGTTGGATCATATACAATACCGATCCAGTTATCTGTTACTCCAGAAAACCATAGAAATGCGACTTGTTCGCCATACCCTCGAATAAACTGTATTCCATTAATTTCTGATACACCATTCTTTTCTGTAATACTTAAATTTGTTCCATTGCTAATAAGGCTTATAATACTTTTATATTTAGGTAGCATAATAGATAGTTTAATTTGTTCTGATATTTCAAACCATGGGATAATATTTAAATGAAGAATACCAATTATTATAATAACCTGAAATTTAGTAATATTTTTAGCCATTTTGTGTTTTTTCAATTGTAATACAGAAATGATAAATAGAACAATTCCTACAAATGAGATAAATATCTTATATATATCAGATAAAATGAAAAGCTTGCTAGAAATATCAAACTCAAATATTCCAAAGAAAATAGTTAAAACAAACCAAATAGTAATACTTATTAAAAAACCACTGCATTTCCTATTTTGAAGATTGAACTTATCGTTTATCATTTCTATTCTTTATCTCCGCGCGGAGCGTCAAGCTAACATTGGCTTAACCTTTAAAGCCTGGCCTGAGCGTAGCGAAGGATTGGCGTGGTTTTTGCGTAATCGTTTCGCAAAAACCATGACAAAAGGCTTTATAAGGTTGAAGCATTTGTTAGCAGATTCTCCTCTATACTACTTTTTCTCAATATTTGAATCTTCCTCAGTTTCAATTTTCTTTTGGATTTCTAAAAACTTTTGCTTCGTTTTTTCAAAATATTATGTCAAAACATTCATGGAAACTAAATTATCATAATCCATAAAATTCAATACAAGAGTTGATGTTATTTGTACTAATGATAATGCAGTGTTTTGACCTGGACCAGCAAACCCATAATTCGTTGGCCCGGTTAACATAATATTTTTATTTCCATAGATACCTATTTTGTAATATGCTGCTTTAGGTCCTGCATGAACTGCATTACATGCCCATTTATAAAATGGCCTTATATGATCTTGTTCAACAGCATTTTCAATTCCTTCGAATTTCCTATTTTTCTTTTCTAGAATATTCATTGTCCAACCATATGGCTTTATATAATCCTTACCATATTTCAATTCTAATTCACTAATATTTTTTTCTTGTCGTTGTATTTCTTCATCGGGAATCTCATTATATCCTAACTTATCATTTTTCTTGATATATGTAGTTAATTCATTATATGTTTCCACGATAGTATAATCTTTATACATTTTAGCAGTTTCATTTCCATATTTTGATATAAATAATGATATAATAGATATTTCATATAAGGTTCGCCATCTTGCAATAGCGCCATCCGCATAACCATTTTTCATTAAAATCAATATTTCTTTAGATATTTGAATAGCTCTTGCATGCAAATGAAGAAGAATTTCAAATAAATATGAATTTGATGTATTTAAAAACATCTTTGAATTATTTACAATGTTTTCTCCAACTTCATAAGAGACCACAGCTGTTTGTTCTAATAAATCGAATGCTTCAAACCATTTTTTATTTAATCGAGCACAAAATTCATCATCACAATACCGATTTTCTGTTAACATTAAATGGGAAGTATTTTCAAGAGTAATCATTAAGTCTTCAACTATTGTAGGAAGCGCTTTATCAAATACTTTATTTACAATATCAATTTGCTCATTCTCATCAATAGTCTTATTTTTAACTTCATCAATAATTGATTGCATTATTGCATTTATCTCATTCATATTTTCCTCGGCGCGAAGCGTCCTGCTAACATTGGCTTAACCCTTAACGCGTACATTGGCGCGGTTTGTGCTTGCGAGCGAAGCGAGTTGCACAAACCGTGACAATAGCGTTATAGGGTTGAAGCAGGTGTTAGGCAATTTTCCCATACCTGAATATACTATAAAGCAGATTTTAGTAATACTTCTATCAATTATATTTGATAACTATATTTATAGCTATTTAGTCTACTATTTTTTGTATTATCATGCACCTTAATACTCATTAACAATGAAATGATTCCCACACTTTTTCCCTAAAATGATGTCTTTTACTATACTTGGATATACTATTGTTTTATCAAAATCTTCTAGCTTTACCCATTTATATTCAAGTTCGCCATTTCCATCTTTTACATATTTTAATCCTTCCCATACTTCTTTTACATTTATTCTATAATAAAGCCCTATTTCATGATATTTTGCATCTCTTGTTGTAAAAAAGTTTTCTATCATACATTCAAAATTAACAATTTCAATGATTTGATCTATCTCTTCTTTCATTTCCCTAATAATTGCTGCTTTAGAATCTTCACCACATTCAATTCTACCCCCAGGAATAAACCAAAACTTGTGATTAACTTCTCTGTTTAGCAGAATGCAATTGTTTTTAATTGCTATACCACCGACTCGTAAATTGAACTTAATCGAATCGATATCGACACATACCATCATTTTATCAGCCTTTTAAAATAGACTATATCTTTTCGCGCGCGCGCAAGCGCGTCTGCCTAACATTGGCTTAACCCTTAACGCGTACATTGGCGCGGTTTGTGCTTCGCGAACGTAGTGAGCTGCACAAACCGTGACAATAGCGTTATAGGGTTGAAGCAGGTGTTAGGTTTTTTTCTCTACTATTTGGTCTCTTTGCCTGATTCTATCATTTTGTCATACTTTCTATTCTCTTCCTCAATCATCTTCAAATGGATCTCTTCTTTCTTTATCTCTAGCTCAAGTATTTCCTTTTGGTACTTTTTCTTCTCTACATCAGCCTTAATCTTCTTTGTATATCCTATAAAACTAAACGTTATTACTGGTGCTACAAAGAAGAACATGATCATTCCAAAGTATGGTATGGGTATAAATTCCATTTACTTATTCCTACTACTATTCTTCGGCTTTGGTACGTTTACTAATGGCTCTACAAGCTTTATCACTTCGACACAAAGTTCTCTATTATCAATATCCAATATGTAATGCTCTTTTGCCCCACTATAAGGAATTCCTTTTTCTGAGTCTTTCAACACATCAACAAGTCATTCATGTTGTTTTATATATACACAATTATTACAAACTAATAAGATTGGCTTATCATTTACATAAGCCATATACTCTCCAAACATTTTTCTATAACGAATTTTGCCAGAATCACTAATCTGTTCACAGACATACTGTATTAATTCAAGATCAGTTGCCATAGGCTCTCCAGGTTGGCACTTTTACTTTCGCAACTCTTCGGGCGCCGAAGGCGTCAACCTAACATTGGCTTAACCCTTAACGCGTACATTGGCGCGGTTTGTGCTTGCGAGCGAAGCGAGTTGCACAAACCGTGACAATAGCGTTATAGGGTTGAAGCAGGTGTTAGACAACTTTTTTTCTAATAAGCGTCTTTTCTATTTTCTATATCAATTATAAATATTATTACTGTTTCTTCTGATACTTTATAAAATAGCCTATAGTCTCCAATCCTATACCTATACAATTCTTTGTATTCACCCTTAAGCTTCTTAATATTAGGCCCAAAGTATGGATTCTCTCTCAATATAGGATAAATGTATTCCTTTATCTTCTTATATAAAAACTTGTACTTTTGAGTATTGATCTTTTTCTCAAAAGTCTCAGTCTCGGCTATTTTATATTTAGGCAATTACTTTATACCTTCCTGCAGAAATATCTTTAAGCCCTTTCTTAAGATCTTTCTCAAAGGTAAGTATCTCTTTCATTTCTTCATCATCAACTATGGATTCATTTACAGTGAAATTTAAAGCTGCATACTCGAGATAATTGGATATAGTTCTCTTTTGGCCTTCAGCAGCCTTTTTGAATATATCGTAAGTAGTTTCTTCAAGCCGTACCGTAATAGTCTTTGCCATACAGACACCTCTTGCTTCAATTGTATTCATATTGAAGCAAATTGTCAAGAAGACGTTATAATCAATAAATTCATCTTAACTTATTAAACTATATGACTTTATTTTGCGCGCGCGAAAGCGCGTCTGTCTAACATTAGCTTAACCTTTAAATCCGCGCCTGAGCAAAGCGAAGGCTTGGCGTGGTTTGTGCATTGTTGTTCCTGCACAAACCATGACAAAGGATTTATAAGGTTGAAGCATGTGTTAGATGCCACTATTGTACACATCAGGGACATCGTTTACAAAACCTCAAGGACATCGTTTACACATTAAACTATGCTTTTCCTAGGGGGAAAGCATATGCCTTGGAGGAATACAACGATTATGGACGAGAAATACTTCTTCATCAATGAGTACCTGGCTCACAGACATACAATAACAGAACTCTGTAAGCAGTTTGGAATATCCCGAACCCTGGGGTACAAATACATTGAACGCTTTAACCACATGGGTTTTACCGGGCTTAATGAGCTTTCAAGAAAGCCTAAATCATGCCCTACTAAAACACCCGTAAGAATTGCCAAGAACATAATTTCAATACGAAACAAGCATCCTCGATACGGTGCTGATAAAATCAAAACCATACTCGAAAGGGATATGCCAGATATGCAGTGGCCATCTCAAACGACAATTCATACAATCTTAAAAATCGAAGGGCTAATACCCGAGAGGAAAACCAACCGCCATATCTATCCCTGTAATCCAAAGTTTGACCCCAAAGAAATAAACGATATGTGGGGCATTGATTACAAGGGAAAAATGCGATTGATTAATGCAGTATATTCATATCCCCTTACTATTACCGATTCATTTTCCCGTTTTATTTTGGCTGCTGATGCTCTTGCAAGTCCCACTACAGAAGCTACAAAAGCAGTATTTATAAGGGTTTTCGAGGACTTTGGCTTGCCGAATTATATTCACAGCGATAATGGAGTGCCTTTTGCAGGATCAACATCATTGGCTCGCTTATCAAGTCTCTCTGTATGGTTCATTGAACTTGGTATTATGCCTGTGTACTCGGATCCTGCTAAGCCCGGTCAAAATGGCAGACATGAACGAATGCATAAAGAATTAAAAGCAGAAACGGCAAGTCCATTACCAAGATCTCATAATGAGTTACAGAAACGCTTAAATGCTTTTATTAAAGAGTACAATGAATACCGTCCTCATCAAGCGCTTAATAATAACACACCAGCAAGCATCTATAAACGATCAGAACGTGTATATCCTCAAAGTATTGAACCGTGGGATTATCCTGGAGCGTTCGAAGTTAAAAGAGTTCTGAAGAATGGTGCTATACGCTGGGGTAATCATAACTGGATAATGGTTGCTACACCGCTTATTGGCAAAGACATTGGTCTCGAAGAAATCAGCGATGGCCTTTTTCGCGTCTATTTTAGGTTCAAGCTCCTTGGATATCTTGACGCCAGAAAACTAAGAATACAAGATATACAAGGACGCTTGAAGCGACAATAAAAGTGTAAACGATGTCCTTGTAGTTTTGTAAACTATGTCCTAGTTAGTACACTATTTATTCTTTGCCGTATTAGTCTTTAAAATGTACTTATCAATACCATACACTAGGTGGCTTATACACACCATAAATAGTACCAATCCTAATATAAAGGGTATCGTTTTAAGCCCTAGCCTATCATAATCCATAAAGAAGTATGGGAAATGTACTGGATTCCCCGTTCTATCAACGTAATACGTATATCCTAACAAGCCAATAACAGAATTCATTATAATATATAGCATTGGAAAGATAAGCGAAAAGTAAACAGTCCGATATTTCAACCTATCGTTTTGATAATATAGAATGTAATCAACAATGCATAACAAAGGTGCTATCCCATGAACTGCAATATTTGAAAACTTCCACACGTTAGTCATAGTTGGTGCCAGCATTGTCCAGTACACAAAGAATGTCAAAAATATGTCAATCATACATACCATTTCAAAGTCTTTTGTCTGATCGATTGATTCTGAGCCGGCCTTAATGTTTAGGATTGTCTTTATTATCAAATAGCCGAACAGCAAGAGTACGAGTGTATTGCTCTGTATTGTATAGTACATGAACAATGACCAATCCCATGTACCTTTGAAACCGCCACATATAGATACTATACCTAACAAGACTAGGATGAATGAGGCGATTCGAGTTGTAAGGATGACAGATTTATTCTTTACCATTCGCAATTGCCCTATAGCGCGCGTCAAGCGCGTCCATCTAACATTAGCTTAACCCTTAACGCCTGCTCCTGAGCGAAGCGAAGGATTGGCGTGGTTTTTGCGTGATCTTGTCGCAAAAACCATGACAAAAGGCGTTATAGGGTTGAAGCAGTTGTTAGATGCTCCCACTTTCCCAATACAGTATACCTTCTTCATTGATTTCTTTCTGTTTTTCTATTATGCCATCAGCATTTACAACAATTGCTCCACCAAAGAAACTATCTTTCTCATTGATATAGTTTGTCATCAATACTCTTGTTTTAAGCTTTTTTACTTGATCCAAATAGTAGGGCTTTTCTTCATTATCCCATAATTCTTGTGAGAACAATTCATTATCACTACTTCGAGCTATTGGAACAATAACAACATCAGGATTACTTTCTTTAACAGCAGTAATAAGTTTGTCATCAAATAGATCACCACACACCAAATAGCCGTATGAACAATTTTCTATACTAAATATAGATACCTTGTTTCCTTCTCGATAAATGCCTTTATCTGCATTCCTACCATGCCAACCTGGACTTTGCCTGCGATAATGTCCTATTACCTTTCCCAATGGACTAATACAGACTACTGAATCGTAAATATGTTTGTTATCTCTTTCAATAAAGCCTAATGATACATAAACTTCTTTTCTACAAGCGATCTCTTTAATCTGCTGCAAGCAGGACGAATCCAATATAACTGCATATTTATAATCATGCTCAGGATTATCATCAGTAACAAATCCAGTTAAGCATGCTTCAGGGAATATTATTAACTTGGCACTGTTTTTAGCTGCACTATCAATATAGGAGATAATACTATCTATATTTCGTTGGACATCATCACAAAGGGTTGGCACTATTAATGCATGTTTCATTCATTCTTCCGCAGGATGCATCTAACATTCGCTTAACCTGCGAGGCGTTAAACTGGCGCGTTTCTTGCTTGGAGCGAAGCGACTCGCAAGAAACGTGACAGTAGCCGAGTCAGGTTGAAGCGGTTGTTAGAAATCTCTTCTGTACACATCAGGGACATCGTTTACAAAACCTCAAGGACATCGTTTACACATTAAACTATGCTTTTCCTAGGGGGAAAGCATATGCCTTGGAGGAATACAACGATTATGGACGAGAAATACTTCTTCATCAATGAGTACCTGGCTCACAGACATACAATAACAGAACTCTGTAAGCAGTTTGGAATATCCCGAACCCTGGGGTACAAATACATTGAACGCTTTAACCACATGGGTTTTACCGGGCTTAATGAGCTTTCAAGAAAGCCTAAATCATGCCCTACTAAAACACCCGTAAGAATTGCCAAGAACATAATTTCAATACGAAACAAGCATCCTCGATACGGTGCTGATAAAATCAAAACCATACTCGAAAGGGATATGCCAGATATGCAGTGGCCATCTCAAACGACAATTCATACAATCTTAAAAATCGAAGGGCTAATACCCGAGAGGAAAACCAACCGCCATATCTATCCCTGTAATCCAAAGTTTGACCCCAAAGAAATAAACGATATGTGGGGCATTGATTACAAGGGAAAAATGCGATTGATTAATGCAGTATATTCATATCCCCTTACTATTACCGATTCATTTTCCCGTTTTATTTTGGCTGCTGATGCTCTTGCAAGTCCCACTACAGAAGCTACAAAAGCAGTATTTATAAGGGTTTTCGAGGACTTTGGCTTGCCGAATTATATTCACAGCGATAATGGAGTGCCTTTTGCAGGATCAACATCATTGGCTCGCTTATCAAGTCTCTCTGTATGGTTCATTGAACTTGGTATTATGCCTGTGTACTCGGATCCTGCTAAGCCCGGTCAAAATGGCAGACATGAACGAATGCATAAAGAATTAAAAGCAGAAACGGCAAGTCCATTACCAAGATCTCATAATGAGTTACAGAAACGCTTAAATGCTTTTATTAAAGAGTACAATGAATACCGTCCTCATCAAGCGCTTAATAATAACACACCAGCAAGCATCTATAAACGATCAGAACGTGTATATCCTCAAAGTATTGAACCGTGGGATTATCCTGGAGCGTTCGAAGTTAAAAGAGTTCTGAAGAATGGTGCTATACGCTGGGGTAATCATAACTGGATAATGGTTGCTACACCGCTTATTGGCAAAGACATTGGTCTCGAAGAAATCAGCGATGGCCTTTTTCGCGTCTATTTTAGGTTCAAGCTCCTTGGATATCTTGACGCCAGAAAACTAAGAATACAAGATATACAAGGACGCTTGAAGCGACAATAAAAGTGTAAACGATGTCCTTGTAGTTTTGTAAACTATGTCCTAGTTAGTACACTTCCTTATTTGTACTTGAATACAATTGGAAATATAAAAACAATTATAATAGCTAATACGAAATACACTGGGAGGAAGTACAAAATTTTCTTTGAATAACTCGTATACTCTTTATCTTTACAGCCTATAACAATTATATATATAAGGTTTCCTAACATTACTATATTTGCTACTAGCAGAGTTACCTTATTGGGCGTATATCCATACGCCGAAATTCTATAGATTGTTGCAGAAAGAACAATACCATCTAGCACGATACTACATACCGCAAGAATATTTGAAAATATCTTTATGTATCTATTTCCTTCACTATTTGTAATTGCATAAACCAACAGGCATATTACAATAACTAACATAATGTTGTATGTAATAAATACATTTCTTGTTTCATATGGTTTGTTATTAGTGAAAAGAGATACTATACCGAATGAAAGTATTGAAACTAAAAATAATGGCAAAAATATGTTTGTTAAAATGGTAGATATTCTGATTTTTTCAATACGTTCAAGCACAAGAAGTGATACAAATGGAGCAGCACACAATCCAAGTGTGACAACATTATTCAAAATAAAGCTATTAGCATTAATTCCTATAGTACTGAATAGACTAGTCAATAATAAGACAAGTACTACACCACCTAGAATAAAAAGAGTAGACCAAATTATCGTTTCTGCAGTAATTTTCATGAACTCTGACAATGTAGCTATTCCGTTAATTTTATATGAAGAATACGAAAGCCATACGAAAAACCACATTATAATCAAGCCAAAGTACAAAGCGTTAGTAATTGATTGTGATATCGTATTTAAGGGTAAAAATAAGTAATATACTAACAACGCAAGGTGAAGTATTGTTGTTAGTATAACATTCTTTATGATTAAGCCTTTTCTAAAGAAAAAAAGCGATAGTGCATAGGAAAACGTTACTGGAATTATCCTAACAAAGATCTCATTGTCAATATTTGAATCTAGCGTTGAAATCTTTACCGGTAACCAAGAGAGTGCTATTAGGCATATGACTATTACATATTGCCAATATAAATACTTGCCTTCTTTGACTTCTTTCTTCAAGAAAAGACGAGCATACCAAAACTGCACAGCGAAACAGTCAATATTCTCATTATGCAGTTGTTCGATCAATTCAGAAAATGCCTTCTTATTTTCTTTATATAACATTTCCAGAACCACTGGTTTGTTACTATTGCTTATAATACTATCTCTTGTAATAACCATATTTTGAATCCTTATTAGGTAGAGAAAAGATATTTAAATTTTTTTTCTGCTGCCCGCAGGGTCTTTCTAACATTGGCTTAACCCTTAACGCGTACATTGGCGTGGTTTGTGCTTCGCGAACGAAGTGAGCTGCACAAACCATGACAATAGCGTTATAGGGTTGAAGCATGTGTTAGAAGCTTCCTTTTTCTTATTGCCTATAAAAGTCTTCTTTTACTATATCCATATAAATATCATCATGCCGTTCATTATTATAGTAATGTGAGTTCCTTCTTACACCCATAACCTTAAATCCTACTTTCTTATAGCTCTTTTGTGCTCGTACATTATAGTCATACGTCTTCAACATTATGTTCTCTAGTCCTAATATCCTAAAGGCAAAATCCACAAGAAGTCTTAAAGCCTCAGTCCCATACCCTTTGCCCCAATACGCTTGATTCCCAATGAAGATTCCTACTTCTGCCGTTTTATGAATATGATTGAGACTCATAAGCCCAACATTGCCAATCAAAGTATCAGTCTCTTTATCTATAATGCCATACACATGTTCTTTGATAACCTAATCAAGGCTTCTTTCTCAGTTTCATACGTAAGAACGCTTGTTCCTACAAGGAGATATTTATAAACATCCTCACAGTTGAGCCATTCGAGATAGAGATTAGTGTCTTCGAGATCAATTGGAGAAAGATAGCATTTGTCACCAATGATTTTCTTGATATGCATGGTACGCTCCAATGTAGATTCTTCATCCCCGGCGCCGGAGGCGTCCTTCTAACATTAGCTTAACCCTTAACGCGTACATTGGCGCGGTTTGTGCTTACGAGCGAAGCGAGTTGCACAAACCGTGACAACCTTTATATTGATATACGATCTTTCCTCTTTCTTTATCCAAATCAATTCCTAATTCTTCTTTTACTTCTTTCAAAGCAGTTTTTAAGCTATCATCCCCTGATACAGCCGAACCACCTGTACATTCCCATAATGCTGGATAAGGATACTTATCTTTCTTCCTTTTTGAAATAACAAACTCATTCTTTGAGTTCTTTATCCATACATGTACGATGAGATGATACTCATTCTCTTTGAATACATCTCCACGAAGAATAACTTTTCCAGTTCTATTTCTATTTGAATCTAATACATCCCAATATTCCATAATACTGCCTTACTTTAAATTAAAGACTCTAAAAACTTTTAGTCTTGATATCATCATATGAATAACCAAATTAGCATTGGCAATAAAAAGTTAACGTATATCTTTATCCGCCCGCGCAGCGTGAATCTAACATTGGCTTAACCTTTAAATCCGCGCCTGAGCGCTAGCTCAGGCTTGGCGTGGTTTGTGCTCTTTTGTTCTTGCACAAACCATGACAAAGGATTTATAAGGTTGAAGCATGTGTTAGGTTATTATTTCTTTTCTATTGAATTAGCCATTTCACTTAACTCTTTTTCAATAATAGAAAGATTTTCATCTACTATTTGCCTAGAAAATAGAATACTTTTTGTCATACTTGTCTTAACAACCAACTTTTCAACAACTTTACTCCTATACGTAAAGAATCCTAACCAATATTGGTATGTGCTATTACTACCAGTAAAATCTCTTTCATCAATACTATCAAAATCTTTAATATCCATATAAGCAATATCTGATAATGATAAATCAGCATGTGTAGCTGGATTATAGAAAATAGAAAGCACAGGATTACCATTCTGTTCTTCTGTATCAAAACTATAACTTAGTCCATTTATGTATAAGAGCCTATACCTTTTTGGAATTGTAATTGAATACTCAAATAACATATCATTGCTAGGAATAGATTCTATATTTTTACTATTAATAAATGAATTTAATAGTTCAAATAGTTGTATTACTGTAGTAAGCTTTTTATAATAATAAAAGCTTAATACAGTTGTTTGCTTTTCATCTCCAGAAACTAAGTAAAATTCAGTATTCGACAATGGGCTATTATTCAAATCTATTGTAATAATAGCTTTATTTTTTGCAACTTCCTTTTCATCTATTGTATAAAACTCTTTGTTTCGTTTATTTATTAGCTTGTTTATTACAGTATTCATGCTTTCTCTATAGTACATAGGGTAAAGTGTAATTCTGTTATCATAATTTATATATGAGTTATGTGAACTTTGATATATATAATTTTCAAGTGACATATCAAGTGAAGTACCTAAAATTGGTAGCGAGTATGATACTGATGATATCGCTACAAATAGAATAGCAAATAAATATTTCTTCATTTACTTCCTCTTCGGCGCCGAAGGCGTCAACCTAACATTAGCTTAATATGCTGGGCCTTCAGATCAAGACCAAAAACAGCTAACGAATAAGGTGGTGATTCACGCCGCCAAATCCTTCGCCTGGAACGAACGATAACGCTGGTCAGGCGTCTCATAATCCAGGTTCTGATGAAACCGGTACCGATTATAGAAATCGAAATACGAGGCCAACCCTCGTTTTAGCGTGCGCAGGTTTTCATAGCCTTGGAGATAGATGTCTTCATACTTGACCGTTCTCCAGAGCCGCTCAATATGAACATTATCTCGCCAGCGGCCGCGGCCGTCCATGCTGATCCTTATTCCATGATCCTGCAGAATCTGGGTGAACGAATTTGAGGTGAACTGGCTCCCCTGGTCGGTATTGAAGAGCGCAGGCACGCCAAAGCGCGCTATGGCTTCTTTAAGGGCTTCTTCGCAGAATATTGAGTCCATGCTGTTCGAAACCTTCCAGGACAGCACCTTGCGGCTATAGAGGTCCATTATGGCGACGAGGTACACGTACCCGAGCCCTGGAAGCTTGATGTAGGTCAAGTCCGAGATCCACACCTGGTTGGGATATCGTACAACGATATTCTTCAACAGGTACGGATAGATCGGATTCTCGGGATGCTTAACGCTCGTCATTCTCTTGGCGTGCAATGCTTTAAGATGCATCGAGTGCATGAGCCTTCGGACCTGCTTTTCGCTAAGTTCATTGTTTCTTGACTGCAGTTCCAGCGTGATCTTCCGATAGCCATAGAAGGGCAGCTTGCCGTTTACAGCAAGGATAAGCGCCTTATGACGCTCTTGATTCACGTTCTGGGTTGGCTTCGAGCGGTAATAGAACACGCTCCTGTGTATGTTCAAAAGCTCACACTGGCGTCGCACTGACAATACAGGCTCCTTTGGATCGATCAGCCCGGATCTTTGCCATACAGCTGTTTGTACTTTTTTTTTAGCCACTCGTTCTCGTATTGCATTTGACCAAGCTGCCTAAAGAGCTCTTCCTTCTCCTTCTTGAGCTGGTTGTACTCTTCGTCCTTCTTGTTCTTTCGTTCGAAAAGCGCCGAGGACTGTTCCAGGAGCTTCTTCTTCCAGACGCTGATCTGGTTCGGGTGGACTTGGTACTTTTCGGCCAACTCCTGGAGCGTAAGCTCCTCTTTCACTGCTTCGAGGGCGACCATTGCCTTGAACTGCTCGTCGAACTTCTTCCTCATGGTGGACTCTCCTTCTTCCAGGATATTCCACCTTATTCAGTTTCTGTAGTGGTCCTGCCTGTTGGGCTCAGCATACGTAGCGAATGCAAGAATCGTGACAGTAGCCGAGTCAGGTTGAAACGGTTGTTAGGCGAAAATATTACTAGTGCTATTCCAAAAAGTTGCAACTATTCAATTTTAATCATTTTTATCTTTCTAATTAATATTATCAATATTGGTATTTGAACTACTATTCCGAATAGCAAGCTAACACCTTTTGAATAATGTGACCCTTTATATTCTCCACCATCGCTTAATAGCCAATTATTGAAAGCTTCAAGTGTACCCAATTCAATATATTTTGATAGTAAATCAATTA
>CAXXOL010000029.1:0-19555 GCA_963666495.2 Bacteroidaceae bacterium | reverse complement strand
TATCTTTTTAATTCTCTTCTTAAATTCCTAAGAAGGCCTTTCTTTTGGCTATTTCGCTCTCTCCTCGTTCAGCTTTCAATTTCATATATCCTTCACTCGTTTGAGGACCTTTGATTATAGAGTCATCTGATTCTGTCCAGAGAACAGCTTTCCCTCCTTCCATGTAGCTTTTCAATATCGCCATATCTCCACTCACCCTAGTGTACAGATCGCTCACTTCTTCTATGCTCTTGTTGTATTTCTGCTGAAGCTCAAGTAGCTCCTTTTTCATTGACGATAGCGCAGTTTCCTGGAGCTTCTTTTTTTCCTCAGGGGAGGGAACTGCTTTGGGCTTCGGTTCGGATTTTAACTTCTTCTCCAGCATATCTTTAGAAATGGTCTTATTGTACAAACTATTCAAGGCCACTAGGAATTTTCCTTTACTATCATCAGCCTTCCCGGCTAATAGTCCTCCACTAAATACTTCCTTATCCATAGCATCGAATGAGTTAGTCAGATTTTTTCCAGAGCTGCAGCCATTCAGTAGAGAGAGGTTGACCTTGGGAAAACGTGCAGAAGTATGGACTCGGAATTCGTATGAGGAGTTGTTAATTGGAACCAATATAGCCTCGTCTAGTGCAGTTTTTTTGGCATGTGGTTGGCTAGTTCCAATGGTTGGCTCAGATTTTGCTCCAGCATAACCTGGACCAGTAGTGGCTGTAGCTGTTCCTGGCTTTCCAACTCCAGTCTTCCCATATGTTTTACCTGTTCCACCAGTCTTTCCATCATCCTTTTTCCCCACTTCAGCTCCTCCCGCCTTTTCATAGACCTTGCGTGTTGGGAAGAAGTAATGGCTCAATGTACTTCTTATTTTTTCATGAATTTCTTTACCTTTCTCAACAAGTGATGACTCAAAGTCCTTAAAAAGCGATGTAAAGAGGTTGAGATTCTTCTTGGTTATTCGCTGGATGTGAACCCATAAACTCAAGAGTGAATCCTCGTCGAAATCTCTTAGTTGGATCGGACAATCATTAGAGTTCATGGCTTTGCGCCAGAAGTCAACCGATTCATAATTAGCGTCCTGGGGAGAAGATTTAATGAGAACATATACTCCGTGAATGTGGTCGAGATTCCACTCTTGTTCCGGCTTGGCTCTCTTCATGGCCTTCATTTTCTTTTTTTGATTAATATTCTTGTTTTATCTATTAACTCTTTATTTATAATTATGAATTAATATATCATTATTACTGTGATTGCTTTACAATATGAGCCCTATATGCCATTATAGAGGATTACTTCCTCTTCGTTTCCCTTGATCATTCGGACTCACAGCTTTCTTTCTGGATGAGTAGTAAGTGTCCTTAACATTGTCTAACAATGAGACGCCATTTAATCTCTCTTCCAAACTGTTTAAATCAAAAAGGCGCCAAAGAAAGATACGGGAAGCCAATAGAGAAGAGGCAAATGAGAGCGCTAGCAAGACCAGAAAAGCTGATCAAGCTATTGCTCAGGGTATGGCTGAGAAGAAAGTGCTATTTGTTTTTTCGCCACTCTCTAATCAATGGCATAGACTTTAGCAAAGTAATCTACCTTCCAGGCTCATACCCGAGCCATGGCAATTTCATTAGCCACTATCCAAGGATTAACTGGTAACACCTTCTTCAACATTACTGCTTTCGTAGATTGACTGTACCATATATCTAAGAACCTAATGAGCTAGACTAAACCAGCATTATAAAGAGCCGGCTTCATTTACGACAAACTGTATAGGAAGTCTCAATTATCTCCTGATTAAATACATATCGCTTTGATGCATCACCTCAAATAGTCCCTCTGATACTACTCTCAAAGTCATAAGGCTGCTGGTACCCTCATACCTACTTAGATTCGGTATTGGACTCTAGCTTGAAGGTCTTGATGAGAGGCAAAAAGCTCTATCAATTCAGCTAGTTAGCTTAGAATTATAATGTTCTATAAGTCGTTTGGAGCAATTGCCAAAGGGAACTCAAGTCTAACAGCGTTGCTAGCAGCAATTTGGATGAACTATCTATTTCTAAGATAAGACAATTTTCGAATTTCGAAAAAAAATATGCTAAAGAAAATTACAAAGTAAACCATAAGGTGAATTCCTGAGGCATTAACTTGTATGAAAAGCCGAAAAAAATAACGATATACATAAAAATCGAACATTTTGGCTTTGAGTTTGAATAAAAATTTTGTAGTATTGCAAATAATGCTATTAATCAAAATAATTTATAACTAGATTTAGGGGAAATAATCCCCCAGAAGCACTCTACTCATTAATGAAGGGTACGAATTATTTGTTTGAAGTCTATATACTTTATGTGCCGAATATTTAAAGCTTTCGCACTGAATCCTTAAAGACTTAATTTTTTTAAATAAGATTAATAATTTTTTAAAATATTATACTTTTGTACAAAGTTATAAGTCAAATTACAATAGGTTTACTCCCTGCGTCCGTTCGTTGCAAGCGTTAAAAAATAAGATTTTCTGCTTTTTTCATTGACTTCAAGAATATTATTTGCCTTTACTAATATTAATATTGACTTAATTGTGTTGCGTAGTTTTACAGTACAGTGATTGCAAAGATTTCCATCTTAGTGCTTGTGCTGGCTGGTATATGTGAATATGCTGGCTCTTTGTGCTAATATTCTTGGCGGATATTCTAGCATTGAGATCTTTTCATTCAGTCATTACTTAGGCTGCGGCGGTCCTTTTATCGTCATAGATTCTCTTTATATGTCTCTCACGATTATCTTAGATCTGGGTTATCAAGCTCAATACTTCAGGCAATGATGATCATTATTACTTGCGGGTATTATCTTCCTTTAAGCCTTGACTACAAACCAATAAGAAATTAATATAGCTATATAATTTTCCAATATTTATTCTTTGGAATTTTCCTTTTAAGAAAGTTTATTTATTTGGGCCTTCTGCAGCATATAAGATATAAGGTCTATTCCTGGCATTTGCTTCACAATAATGCAAATAAGTATCAACTCCAATATCAATATAGCGCTATTACTCCCCACCCACTAAAGATTTTGGCCATCAATCTCGATATTCAATCTTTCCTGATAGATTCTAAGTATTTGTCTTCATGCCGGCCTTCTTAGCCTGGTCCTAATGCTGGTTATTTCAGTAAGGACATCAGGAAATTGCTTTAAGCCCGCTCTCTCATTTTGTGAGCATGAGGAGTCTTTATGGAATTTCTAATAAATAAATTAGTGATTTGTTTTTCTATTGTGCTTCCCTGCACTACTGGAAGCCTTCTTTGATAGAGCTCTTAATGCTTTCCTATACGAATGCTCCACTTCCAGATTACATTCTCTGTTTCCAAGCTTTTCTCCATTTCTTGCTTCATTCTTCGCTATTGTCTCCCCAGTTGCTTTTTAGGCTTGATTTATTGGTTAAGAATATCCATAACTCCATAGGCTGGTGATTGTTCCCGACCTTGGGCTATAATCCTTTCTGTCATTATTCTATTGCCATCTCCAATAGAAATACCTGAGTATTTATTTTCATATCTCCATGCTTCCTATCTTTCGCTTGCTGCTAATTATTCGTTATATGCCCTACTTGCTAATCACAAGTAGAGTCTCATAGCTTGTTCCTATAGTGACTTTTTTGAAGCGATATCCAGGAAGGCTTCCTTCAGCTTCTTCAGTCGGGATCCTTTTTGATCTTCCTGAGAGGATCTCTCAGCTATTTTTGAGCTTGAACTGATTCAACGATTTGTCACAATCCTTTTAAGGTTCTCCAAGCTGGATCTTCAAACCAGGAATATATAAGCAAAACTTTTAATATCAAATCGTCATATATTTTTGCTTTTATTGTATGCATTACTATCAAGCTACTTGTTCTTCAAGTGAATTTTTTTTAAAGCTGGAGTTTGCCAGCACCTTACAGGATGGAGGATCTTTTAAAGCACATAGCGTCTCAATCTGAAAAATACCTCTTTATTATTAATTGCTTATTGTTGAGTCTCTGGCTCCCCTTCTCTCCCTGCTTTATAGTATAATTTTTTAGACCTATCAATATAATTAACTATTACTACTAAAGCTTGTTACATAGTCTCCTTGGAATAAGACAGTTCTATGCTGGATTACTCAAATATAATCCCATTCTTTATCACAACCTTTAATAATTACCTTTTCTCTCTTTTATTTCAGGCTCTCAGGCATCTCTCTGTGCAACCACTTGCTTTTAAATCCTGTCTAGCAAGTCTTCTGGTTATTTCTCGCTTACTGATATGCAAGCTACTATCTATTGATACCAATACTCAATAACTACTGAAGCGAATTCGTGATTAGCAATTCTTTCTTAGCTAATTTCATGGGTTAAGTCACCTGTGTGACTTTAATGGCTTTATTGGGATCTCTTCTTAGCAAATCTCCAGGCTGCGTCTTATAATGATTTCTCTGAGAGAGAATCAAAGCTAAGTTTTGAAGTAGAATTATTTTTCCTTTTTGATTCATTTTGTGCACAAGTAAATCCAATTTTCAGTTTATTATTTTTGTGTGTGCTTATATTTTAAGGTCTCCTGGTTGAATGCCTAAAATTATATTTCGAGCTGATTTGGAACTTCTTTGATGATATTCAATCTTTTTTATTTCTTGTTGGCTCTTCTTTTGGAATCTATAGGATGATTTTTCAGAGGTATTAATTGGTTCATTTATTTACGGACATTGGCATGTAAAATCATTGCAGTACATATATTAAAAAACATTGCCAACTCTTATTAAGCTACTTTTTTTCCTGACTAGCTTAGCTCTTTAGTTAACATCCTTTGTTTTACAGCAATTTATCAGTCTCCCATTAATATTTTACTTGTAAGCTCTTAAAACTGTTCCACATCGCCCTTATTTCCTATTAAGACTCTCCCTTATTATTATTTTTCTGATCTTGTCCAATATATATACACTGGATTTCCATGGTAAAGTTATTGCTGAATCTTATTTGAAGCAGTACTTATATTTTCACAACTTCTTTTCTGTATTCTAAATTTATTTGCCAATTCCCTTTTAGAGCTCTCGCGTTCGAGCGTGAACGATATGGCTTTATTTTTATCACTCTTTGCTTTGCTTAAAGAAAGCTGCATTGATTACGTATTGGTGGTAGCTACTCTATAACTGCAATTATCTTTTTAAGGTCTTTACTTCAAATTTTGGAACTTCTTCAAGTAATTTAGCGTGTTCTACTTATTAAGAATCATGGCGGTCTTAACTATATTGTATAATACGAGGGCGAAGAGAGTTGCAGCCTTATCAAAGCTGAAATATACTGTTCTGGTCGACTTTTTCGTCTTCAATTACAGCTACGCTATACTTATTCCTCACCAAATTAATAGATAATCCAAATTTTTTGCTTATATCGATCCAAAACATTCAGGTAAACAATATCAGTAGTTGTTTAAATCCTAAAGATGGCTTTTTCAAAATTTTTTTCTAATTAGCGCAATAGTAAGATAAAACAGCAATACTGATTATTTTATCTCAGCGGCGTGGAGCTCATATTTGTATCGGTAATCAGCCTATGCCTTATTTCATTTCTTAAACAATAAGTCAGAATTAGAAGAAATTAATAAGAAATCTTCAATGGAGATCATCCTTCGAGGGGATAGCAGTATAGAGAGATATAATTTTTGTGCAGGAACTGGTCTCTATCTTTTAGAATATTAATCTGGATATTTTTTCTTTAGTCCATGTAAATTTTCCAGTAACTGACTTGGTAAGTATCACCGCTTGCAATATTTTAGGATATGCTAATTACTCTTTATTTTCTATTTCCTCTTGAGCAGTCCACTTTATTCGAAGCATTGAGAGTGATAGTAAATTATAATAAAAATTTTATTATGTTGGCTGAGGGGCTAAAGAGGCTTCTCATAGATTCGCTCCTATCTGGATCCAATGAGAGGCGTGCCATAAATAATAGATTGTGATCAGACCCAAGTGATCGACAGAAGTTCCAAAAATGAGTATTTGCCTATTTATTCGCTCTTGCTAGCCTAAACAACAATCCAGGCTCTTCGTTGATGCTTGCAGCTTTATGTGCCAATTCTTTGGTAGCAATGCCTTTACGATGGCTAATATATCCGCCTGATCCTCTTACTAAATTACTTGCACAGTTCCGAATTCAGCGATAACATCATATCAATTGCTTCTTAAAAAATGTTGACAAATAGGAAGAAAAGTGCTCAATTTCAGCAGGATAACAGCTTTTAAAACTAAAATTAAACTACCGAGCAGTAGCATAGCTGGATCGAGATTAATACTATGTCGATCGTCCAGTTGCTTCAAAAATATATATTATCTAAGCAATACTATTGGCGAAGATCCACAAGACACTCCTCATTTGCCTGAGCATCATGAAGCAATAGAGAGTGCAATTAAGGTCCTAGTGTCGATAAAAGACCTTATTATTTATGAACGCCAATAGATTATTAAATATTCAATAAAGCACTCTCAATATTTAGTCAATAATTCAGTATAATAATTTAAATTAAATAACCTCAAGCCAAAGAAAAAAATTAATGCTCAGGGTTGGTACTAGTAGATAACTATAAATTTTTTATCTTTATTACGGTGGGTAAGTAATATTTTTAGTAATTATTAATCATTTTTTTATTAATTATTTTTTTCAATTATTTTTGTAGTAACCAGAGACTGCACAATAGATTTGAATAAAATATTTATATTAGAGCTTTTTCAATACTATTGCCTAATGAAGCTAATCACTGCATAGAGACTTACCTTTCCATTGGTTACCTGTATTATCGCTTACCAGTTCTATATTTTGCTCTTCCTCTGCCTTGGCTCATAATTATGATTAAATCCAATTTGAATCTTCTCTCTTTTCATTAAAGCTAACTTTATTATTCTTTTTTTAATATATATTATCATATATCTTTTAACAATTACATAACATTTCATATTAAGTTTGCTTTTGATTTGGATTAGAAGCAACTTGCTTTTGGTTTTTTATATATTTTCTACTAAATTGTTACCAAACAAATCGGCTTGTTCTCTTAGTAGACATTAAAAAAATATTGCCCCAATTAAACATTCCTCCTTGAGGTTTCTTCTTCAAGGAAGCGTCAGGTCACCAGTATCATGCCGCATCGAATATTTATTATATACCTTATTTCTTTTCTTTATTTGCTCTGCTTATCTTTTTAATATTAGTGTATAACTCCTGACTAATTATTTTGCTTATCTCTTCCTCATAATATTAAGTTGAGTTGTTTCTTTTTTAGTAAATCCCTTTATCAAGTTCACTGGGAGAACCTAGGCTTGATATCTTATTGCATTATCAGGTTTGAAAAATAAATGAGCTTTTCTCTGATGCGTATTATCTAAGAATATTGACTGCCTAAGCTCTGCATAGCTAATCGTCGGACCACTTTCGGGAATTAAATCCTCCCATTTTTAATTCTTCATTAATTTTTCAATAATATTTATCAAATTATGATAATTATTTTTCTAGTTTCTTTCCTCTTTTGATACTGACTTGCTAACAACTTTCTATTCTATTTCAATACAGGTCTCACTTTTTATATTATTTTCTAGGGAATTGCATCGTCTTTTCTCATTTTTTTTTACAATCAAGCCATCTAATAGCATTCACCCGGTGTTGGTCTTGCGGCTTCTTATTGAATTGCGCGTAGTCATTTTTTTATTCCTTCAGCTCAATAACTCGCTATCTTCGCTATCTTCGCTATCTTCGCTATATATATTATAACATCTTATTATTATTTAAGTAATATTCCAAAAATACTCCTCGTTGGCTTTCTTCATTTAAAATTTATTATAATTAATGTTTTTTTCATCCTGGCTTTTTCCAGCAGAAAATTACGAGCATCGCTAATTATAAATTTTCTTGCTTATATACGGGGTATCCAATCCTAATCGTTCTAGACACAAATAACATGTATTGCCTCCTGGCTTTGGCTAGTTTTAACTGTATATATAAACTCCATCTTTTTTTCTTTATCAATAACTAAATAATTCCAGCTTCACTTAAAATTAGATATGGAAGTTATGCCACTTATCCACATGCTGGGAAATTATTATGAAACATTAATTAAAATCTTATTATAATTGGTACCGCACCTTTTGAAGTTTCCGCTGATAATATTCATATCAATTTTCCCAGCTTTAAACGGATTGAATTCATTTTCTGTCAATTATGATTCTTTTCAGCAAGATGCCGTAGATCACAACACATATGCTGATTCTGAGATCAACAGATGGATGAAGTCAATTTATTCATAGTGAAATGCTTAACGGATAGCGTACGTATACAAAGTACACTGCATAGTAAATAAATGGTGAATATATAAGCTCCTAATTTGGTCCAATCAAGGGATAAAACAGAAGACGTTGTATTTATTTGTATGATAAACAAAACTGCAGTCATGCACGGGAGAGTATACAGGAGCTTGTCCTAGGGAATTCGAGGTATCCAGAGAGAGTAAGATCCAGGAAGAATAAAAGTCGACTGGACAATTATTTCTGACTTAGAGAAGCAAAGATATTAAAAATTATCTAAAATCAGGTTTTAAAACTGGGGGGCAAGCATGACAGTAGGTTATGAAAAAATAAGAATAATCCAAATATATAGAAATGATGAATAAGGTCGAAGGGATAATAAGGATCACTGAAGCTAGTTGAAGGAAATTTCTAATGATAGGCTATACCAACATAATGCCTGCGTATCATGCGCATTCAACCAGGCATATGGTAATTAATATTGTTCATGTTTATTTAGCTCTTCTAAGTATTGCTCAGCTATTGCATCTATGGATGCTTTATTGAGCGTCTTTTTATATTGCTCCACCTTCTCTGTAATAAATATTAGATTGTTTGTAAAATGGATTTTATGCTAAAACCCGAATCTCAGCATTAGACATAGTCACAAATTAAGCGTATCTGAAGAAATATATACCATAAACTAATGAAAGATGCCCATTGGAATGGGTCCAACAATGGAGATAAGTGTTGATAGAAACTCCTTACTGGCTATTTTAAAATATTTGATTCCACAAGCTATTTGATACCTCGCTAATAGATTCAAGGAGAATTTTTAGAAAAGCTGTTTTTTATGGTTACGGCATATTATTTAAGCTGAACTCATAATATGCATGTGCCATTTTAAACTGGATATTCCAATAATAGCTATGTTGGAACTTCCTTTGTGTGCAAATAAATCAATAAGTCAAACTAATAAAAGAGATACATATATTGATTTGACGTTGGCGATGGTAAGTTAAATGGTAACCAATTGCAAAGGACAGATATGCTAAGTGCCACGATGACTTGCAGGATTGCTATAGATATAATGCTCATAATATCCTGAGAGTCAAGTAATGAGGTCTAATCACGACTGAATCGTCGACGGTACCTCATTGGCGAAATCATAAAAAAAACAGGCAGAGTAATAAGAAAGCTGAACAAAAAATAAATCGGCGAGAGTTATTTTTTAATTATCTACCACAGGATGCTCATTTGAATACTCATACTGATTGAGTTTAGTGTGCTCGTAGCCAAAATCATTAAAGAGTACCTTCTTTATAAGAAAAATAATGACGTGGCGTTTTTAATTAAAAGCAATAAATAGCATCTTCTAAAAGGCCAACGAGTAATAAAGTTCACGGATTTGCAATACTTTTCTGAGGGTTCAATGAGTAATACTTACTGGTGGATCCTAGGGAGCAAACAGGTGTGCCACATAATCACGTATCAAAAGATGGCACATTAGCGTTAAATTCAGAGTAACCTATGTGTGCAATACAATAAGGACTTACAAAAGCACCAATGGTTGGAAGTAATCAACATTTCGATTTGATATTTATTAAAAAGAGTATAAGGGTATTAAACTTTTGAAGATATCCTAATTAAACCATTTGGTAGCCCCAGACTTTAGCATATATATTTTTTGCAATAATTCTAGTGTGCTCTGCCCTTAATTGTTATGGCTAATTTATAATCATTATTAATTTTTTAAGCAAAATATTGTATCGCTCTGGATTCAGAGAGTGCTATCTTATAGTAATTTTAATGATGAGTGTTATTTATCTGGAAGATCATGAGCAGGAAAGGATCCTCCGAGCTTTCTTTAATGCAATTCATGAAATTGCTATTAAATATTATCTAGAGGCTTGGCTAGCAAATGATAGCATGGCTTGAAGGTATTTAAGTCATGAAAACCGGATTGACGTCACCCAGAGAGAGCAGAGAGTGGCTTACGAGAGGCTAGATGAGATTATATAAGGAAAATAAATCTTAAATGTTGGCTTCTCTGCTTAAAGCAAAATGAACATTCCATTAATACCAGTTTTTCAGTTGAGTAACTATTTACTGCTTTTTTTTAACTATCAATCGTTGTGAACCAACTTATTCCTGGGAGAGGATCTATAAGCTATAGACCACTGATTTTGGAAGCAATATTAGGAATATCCTATATTATAAGCTTTTAATGACCATAGAGGCTCATAGGTATTTTAGCTCTGCAGGGCAGTTCAGAAAAGGAATCGCAAAATAACTTAGTTATGAACACATAAGATTATATCAAGGACTCATATACTCCTGCTGTTTATTTTGGCGTAGCATTTATGCAGGATAGGGGCGCAGGAGTTAACTGAGTGTCGAGACATAAAAAATTGAAAAAGCCAGAAGGTTCAGAGTATCCGCTGATGCATAGTTAAGCTATCCCCTATTCAAAGTAGTCGACTACTGAGCTATCAGTTGTTAATGAGTTACCTAGAAAGATTAATATATAGCGAGTGAAATCTCTAATATATTTAGACCAAGCAGTAATTCCCTTGAAGGACATATTTATTATTTATTCAATAAAGCATAATAATGCATTTATCTCAGCGTAATGTTCTACAAGGCGATGAAGGTCCATTCGCAGAGCAAAATTGATTGTAAATTGTATTCATAAATTTTTTCTCTTCAAGCCATAATTAATGTCAAGTAATTTCATGGGGCAAAGCATTTACTGAGGTGAACATAAGCAGTTAAAAGGGAATTGACAGCAATTTTTTTAGCATGCTTATGACCAAAAACTTAATATGCTTGAAAAATGCAAAACATTACCAATTACCCAGCCAAATATGGGTAAATTTCCTATGTGTTAAGTTCATTATTATTTGATCGTATTTATAAACCTTTTTGGTTGGCCTTGGAACTTTTAATTTAAATTGCTTCTTTTTGTTGTCTTCTGACTGTTATTCAAATAAATTGATGCTGGCAACTGCTTGCTTTCCATAAAAATAAGATAGTTTCTTTTATGATTGCTTTCTGAAAGAGTATGGGTTATGTTTAAAATATTATTGAATCTAATGTTTTAAAATTATGTGACCGGTAGTATGACTTCTCCATTTTTTTGAGTATCTATAGAAAGTGTTAGGTAAGCAGGTATGAGTAAAATCAATATCGACATATTCCATTAGTGATTTTGGCGATATGAACGGTAACAGATTAATTTTCCAATCTACAAATACCAATGATATTTCCTCCTGAGTCATGCTTCAAACTGAATTTTCTTCTAATAATAATAAATACCCTTAGTCTATATTAGCTTAAAGTTTTTTATTTTTGTTTTCGGGAGCGCATACAGTTTACTTATTTTAAAAATTTAATAATAAGTAAGCTCTTTCGTTATAACCAACAATTAAGTGCTTAGGATGTAGTTTAAAATTGAAGCAGCCAACGACTTTATCTGAATATTGTGCAAGTAATAGAGATAAAAAAATCACGTGGCTTAATTTCAATCTACTTATTAACCTATGCCAAAATATAAGTATCAGCAAAGAGTAGTAGAGACACCTTGTAAGTTGCCAAATGGTACTATGCAGCCACCATAGGGATTAATAGGAAATTGAGTTATCTTTTAAGTTATTATTTTCAAATAGCAGAAATATTTTTTCTGGAAGGAACTTACTGGTGACTCAGGGCGAGTCCTTATATGGGAAGACTAAGGATCCCAATACTTATGATCCTTCATTTGAATCTGAAGCATTTATTTAATTCAATATAAAAGTTATATTTATGGTCTAAATCCGTAATATTATCAAAGCCTGTATTGCTTCAAAGAAGAAATTGCACAAAATTTCACTGTAGAGTTTTTTTCTGAAAACTTCACTTTTTATTTTTCATTTTCTTTCTTCTATTGCTCCTTATCCTTCCGCTGTCGATATTATTTGCTTTAGTATTTAATTCTTTGTTAATTACTTGTGGCACTTTTGAAAGAGCAATTATGACTCATACAATTTAATACCACTATCATAGACATTTTTAACAGAATATAGACTTCATTAATAAAGATGTGCCAATAACGGTTAAAGCTTGTTTGAGTATTACCATTTATCTTTGATATTCACATTCATGGTGCTGCAACAGCATTTTATCGCTAATAATAAAAAATTTTGTATTTTCCTAATATGTCAATTATCCGTGTTATTGGCAAGTTTCTATAATTCCATATCTATGAGAATTATTTTTGTATAGTATCACCAATATAATTTGTATAATAATAATTCTTCTTTAAATCATGTGTAGGCCTAAATGCTTAGGCTCTTTCTTATTTAGACAAGTAATAATCATATTAAAAGGTTTATCCCTCGCAAACATTTTTAGAATCGCTGCCCAGGTTCATCCTTTATTTTTTCTGAGATAAAATTGTGTGTTTTCTCGGGTCTACATTAACTGCTATCACTAATAGTAATCAGTTGCAACTTCCTACGTCTCATTAAGACCTGATTTGTATCAGTTATTTCCATAGAGTCTCTTGCGAAAACCCTACGGGTTGTTTCTTTTCATATATTTTCAAACATAAGGATTAAAAGGCTATATTATTTATTAATCTGTATTAGTTTTGTTTGAATCTTTCACAGATTTATGTATTTATATTTCCCTATTTATTACTACACCAAAGTGAAATCATTAATCTCCCCTATATCCACAGGAGGGTCATTATTGATATGAATTGGTTATCGTTACTGAAGAGCTGGTGCTCCTTTAATTTTTGTTCTCATTTTTCTTCTTAAAAATCCAATTATATTTTTTCTATGCTTTCTGTATTATCCAGCTGGCATCCCAGAATACAAAGCATAGGCTTCAACTTCGCAACTATTATTCAATAAGATTAATTTTCATTTTGTTGTTTATGAGCTATAATATATTGAGGTTTTAATAAGTTTTGACTAAAATAATATTTCTGAGATCCCTTTAGTCTCTCTTATAGCAAAACGATGGCGTTTCTTTATGATTATTGAGTTATTCGCTCAAAAAAAGACATTTTTTCTTGGAATTAAGTTATATTGAATGCAATCGTCTTTTGTAATTTACCTCGGCAACTCAGTTCCTAACTAATTGTTTTTATTTATCACGTTTTATTGTAGACGATAGAGTTGTATAATCTATTATTATGTTAATTATTTTTTTTCTTTCCTTAGAAAGAGTGAATAAAAAGCTCCTCTTGCAATTAAGCAGGAACAGACCTTAGTTTCTCTGGCAGATGATAATTATTACTCTCTTTACTAAAATAATATGATCATATCTTCTCAGGTTCTTCCATCCTGAAATTGTTGTAATCAGTAATATCAACCCGTAATAATTATCTAATACTATTTTGTTCCAAAATGCTGAGGATCTCACATAATTTTGAGGTTAATTTCATTTGGACAATTATTTTTAACTGAACGAACAGCCTTAAAAAATATCTATTGCACTAACTCCTCGACGTGAAATTAATAAATCATATTGCTCGAGGCATCCACTCTGGCTCTAGTGATTTTTAAATGAATTCATATTTGCTGACTTTAGGTCATAGTAATGAAACTAATTTTTCTTAACCATAATACTCGTTCATTCCCTCTAAGGAGAGGACGTAAGGGATTCCCCTCAATTACCTTCTTAATAAATTGGATGCTTTATCTTACCTTCCAGAATGTTTTATAGGCAAAAAAGTCTTCGTATATTTCAAATACAAAAATACTAATAGATATTCTTGTAAAAGGTATTATTTAAAGTTCAATGCACTATTAGTTGACACCTTTGGGACACCGTCTTTCAAAATAAAAAAGTCGCATACTTACAGATATCATTTGAGAATATTCGGAATATTTAAGACAACTATTTTAAATATAAAACAGTCTTAATCTTAGTTATATCATATTCTTTAGTCAACTCCTGAAGGCCAAAGCTTGGACAGGATCAGTAGAATTTTATACGTTCGTCTTCAATCAGGAATATAAGTTATGTTATATAGGCAATTTATAGAAACTTTTTAGTTATGTGTTGGTCCATTGTAGTCGAATGCATACTCTAATAGCTCTTCAATTAATAGCATTTAGAGAAATACCTCGTATTACTTATTGTGTGAGCTCGCACTGACTTATCAATAAGACGCTAAATTTCCCAGGGTCGGGATTGACGATCGAAGTATAATAATATGAGAAAAGCAAATTTATCCTAAATCACGCTGCAAATCATAATACCAGCTTGGACTTTAAGTATTTGCTAAATTACATTTTATAGATATACTATTTTTTCAAGTCTATCCATAACATAATAATTTATTTAAAATGCCAAATAAGGCCTAAGTTTTCCCTGAATACTTTCTTGGCTGCTGCCCAAGTGCTTTAAGCATCTGAGAGTACTAGCTTGTATCAAATAATTCTTACAACTTCGGAAATCAAAGTGAGATTACACCTTTAACAAAGCAGAATATTCTCTTTGATATTATTTTTCTGATCTTCTGATTCCATAGAAATGATTTATTATTTGCATACAACGCTTGCACCTTAGCCAACCGACAGTCCCAGTACAATAACTATTTAACATATTGCCTAATTACTTGGCAAATTAAATTACATATATATTTATCTAACTGCATAGTCATTCAAATTTACTTATCCAGTAGTAGTCATTAATATTTTATTTCTGAGCTCTCTGAAATTTTTTGAAGCGCTTTTCCAGTTTATGTGAAATCCGCTTGTCGCGTTATCTATTTATCTTCCTGAAAATATCAAAGATCCGTGCATGCTTCAGTTTGTTTTGTTAGTTGCTTAAATGCTTTGGCCCCACTCTGTAACTAGAATACTTTCTTTTGAAAAATCCGAATTCAGGCTGTAATTAACTACACCTTCCCTTGTGCTCATCCTTTGAGTTAGATTTAACTAAATTAAAATACTTCATTTTTTAATATAAATTTCTTCGCATACGATTTCTGAGTATACTTCAATTAATTGCTACGTCTTATGAATTAAGTTTCAAGTTAAGAGTTTATAAAATTGCTTTTACCGCTGTTTATTGAAATTATAATTAAGTTTTATCTTTTATGATACTATCAGCCAGTATAGGCTATATACTTGTGAAATTCAGTGGAACCTGATATGAATATGACAATATATGTTAATAACAACCTTTCGTAAGCTCTTCTATTGCTCTAGCACCTTGCTAAGTTATCTGACCAATCCTGTTTGAATCATTGAATAATTACTTTCTTGCGTATATGCTCTTGCAGGATCAATTACTTTGAATATACAATCTTTATTGAGTATCGCAATAATAATAGTTTTCTATGCCCGGTTGATCCTAAGAATACTCATAGATAAAAAACCTAATAATGCGAGCATCCCACAGGAATTTTCTCCGGTGGCCTGATCATAATAATATATGTGATATGGTATCGTATCATCTCAATTGATATTGTGCCTAAAAGGGCAAGGGAAGTGTACTTGACAGTCTTTTTCTTCAATACTGCTGGATAAAACTAATTTCGTTTGAGCATATCATTGTAAATAGGTCATTTGTAATATATACGAGGCAGGAACGACTACTCTGTTACCAACCACACAAAATTGTAAAGAACTGATTTCATTTCAAACTTCCCGGACAATACCGTAGTCGCAAAGAAAATGATTTTACTATTGAGTGAATTATTTCTTGTTTAGGGAAGCTAAATGGTACATTATTACAGAAAAAATTGTACCTTATAACAAGGAGAGTTACACAGATAAAATGGCATATTAAATGAAGTAGTTGACAGATAAAGTACAAAAAATTAAAAAAGTAATATCAGCCTGCAAAAGTAAATTTTGCCATACTGACCGTAGCTGGCCGGCATTAGTGGAACTAACTTACGAAGTGGTTAAAAATGCACTAAAATATACTATCATAAATGATTAGCTATGGAATTGACAAAAAGCAACACAAAATTAGCTGTGTATTATCGATCAACTCCTTGTATTCGAGGCATATTTTGAAAGGGTCCATAAAAATATTATTTTCAAATTTTCATTTTTTTTTTCTTCATCTGAAGGCAAATTACCCTGCAGATTACTAATTTTCTACTTTTCACAAAGAGGCTTATTAGTTGATGCATTTGTGAGACCTGAGGTTTGGTGTTACTTTTTTATGAACAGCAATTTTATATTCACATATTTCCTTGCTCTCCCGAAATTTTCACAAAGAAATAAACTTACTTAAGTTATATGAAAAATAATACAAAAAGTCTTGGCCTAATATATTTATTAATTATAGTATATACATGGTAAGAGTGGATAATGAGAAATAATTAAGCACGAATTCCCTAAGAAAAGACTCTAGTGAATGAGAATCTTTTTTTAATTAAGGGTATCATGCCTTATATAATTGTATTATAGTTATTTATTTCAAAGCTTTCTTCGTCGATTAGCAAGCAGATAAGATTTCTAAGCAGATCCTTTTAGGGATATTCTAGAATCTCCGAATATTAATTGGTAGCCATACCATTTGATTGATACATTTGCATTGGCATATTGTTTTAATTGTCTGAGTTGCTTTCTAATGCCACAAAGGATCTGAGAAGCCTGCTGATTTTAATGAACCATAAAGAAATAACTAAATTTTATAGTCTAAAAAGCGTCCTTGGATTAGAAGCTTTGCCAAATTTTTCAATCCCAGGAAAATATTTGGTGCTTATAAAACTTTTAGTGCTATGATTGTATGTTTAGTTTCCTGCTCATCATTGGCTTGCAAACGAGAGCGTATTCCTGAAATGAGGATCATTTTAATAGACTCTATACCTCTACAGCGTTTAAAATAACTAATGAAATATCAAAATAAAATGATAAATATGTAAGCTCATGCTCAATAATGCTAAATAGCAAGTTTGTTAAGCTTAGTAATATACATTAATGAGGTGGCACTGAGCGAACTTAAAGGATAAAGCTGCTAGAGTAATGAAGTATAGCAGAAATTATTCTTAGGAAACACCTTATTGTGCGAAGCTAGTAAACGAAGAAAATGTTTAAAAAATATAATTTCCTTGTTATAAGCCTTAGGTATCATACAATGTGTTTTATCAAAGCAAGGTCCCGAGTTGTATGGGAGCGTATATGATTTTGATCATTCTGCTCTCTTCAATTTTCATGCCTGCAAAAGGAGGTGGGCATCGATGAACAAAGACACTCATTGGCAGTCACTCCTTCTGAATCAGGAAACTTCAGAGTGTCTTATAAATGAGAATCCAACTTTTATTATAAAGCAGCTTAATTATATATAATGCAAATACATATATATATCGTATAAGCTAGTGTGGCTTTTTTTGTGAGCATTAATTAAATAAAAATTTTTAGCTCAGAACAAAAATAATTGCTATTTGCTTGAGCAATTCCAGGCTGAATGAAACTATTCTTTGTCCATTGTGAAATGCAAGCTTTTTTCTGAAGATCAAGAGTGGGCTACTGGAGTAAATGATCAAAAATTAAGAAAAAAAAATCTTTAACGTATCGCAGCAAAAATCAGCGCTATTATTATAGGAATTTTATTCTCTGTATTAAAGCGATTTATGCTTAAGTTCAAGGAAAAACCTGGAGTCAAAGAGAGTGATTCCATGAGATATCCCATACTAAGTTATTTTTGCGTAGCTATCCAAAGGAAGGATCCAGGATCTTGAGGTATATTCGAAAATAATTTTATGTTCGCTATCACAAAATAATAAATTGTTTTTATTTCCTCAAATAATTATTAAAATATTACTTTTTTTGACTATATTCAATAAGCATTACTTTGTAATCCATCAAATCGAAATTGGCTGGAATAGCATTTCTCATAAATTGATTCTATATAATAAATATAAAATAGTGTTAGGAATGATTTAATTCAAACAAATAGGTAATAAAGTCTTATTCGAGAAAATAAAATGTTGCTCGATAACATTGTATATATATATATATACAAATTTAATAAGCCACGGTGTTATCTAAATCGCATAGCATATATTTAATCGTGAGCAAGGCAATGAATGCTTTGCCCCTAGATTTCAATAAGCTATAAGTATTGTGAAATCAGTATAAATATACAGGAGATCATATGTCTATTGCTACCAATGTTCTTGCAATCTCTCTTCAAGAGTTATATATATATAATGGCTTCTTTTAATGAAAATTTTAAAAAAGCATTTTCAGTGGTTTACCTCTTAACTAAATGACAATGGTTGAGCCTATATTCCCATTAAGCGAAGAAAATAAAATTAAAAGTAAGCTAAGTAACAAAGGAAATGATATAAATTGCTTCAGTTTATCAGCTTAACTTAGATCTTTATTAATTTTTGGACTTTACTTTGCGTGATCCACCGTATTCCAACAAAAAATAAAAGCGCAATTTAAATGCATACTAGGCTTAGTTCGATTAATTCTCTTTAGCTTATATTACGGAAAGCCTTTGAAAGTAGTGAGAGTCATATAAGGCTACTGGTTAGGCCCCGCGAATTATAATGACCAGCATATTCTAAAATATAGTCTTCAATTTTCTGAATTTCATTTGCTTTGAAATTACGAATGCCAAACTTGTAGGAAGCTGGTTTATAGAAAATTACCAGCCAAAAATGTCTCACATTGATAATCGCTGAAATATTAGAGAACTGTCCCTGAATAGTCCTTTATAAAAAATTCAATTAAGCAACGAACAAGAAAATGGTAATTTATTTAACTAAGTCCCTCTGTTTTTTGTGGATTTGGATGGAAGAGTTCCATAATTTATGAAATCAAACGCTCTCTATTTAGATACAGCATAATTAGGCGAGTTTCAGCTTTTTGGACTTCAAAGCTAGCATGATCCTACTTCTCAATGGATCCTGCTTATGCCAATGGGAATCTTCATTTTAGCTCTTAATTAGGGATTATTACTCAGAGCAGGCTTCCAAAATAAATAATTCAAAGTAGCAATCTGAATAGCTAATCTGTAAACGTTCCTTTTATTCAATTACTTTTATTTCAGGATCTTTAGAATTTCAAAGAGAATGACAAATCAATTCAATGTCCACCTTTTTCAAGTGCTTCCTCAAAATTACTATGAAAAGCAACATCTATTTAGAATTTATAAATGAGAGTTCTGTCTCTCCAGCACGCATCTTTAATTGCAAGAATATATTCTGGGATGAGAATTATTTTCTTGCTCTAAGATAAATTGCATAAACAGGGTCTTGGGAGTTTGATGCTCTGGTCCTAGATATGAATCTCTCTCCTCAGGTGTTCCCTTTAAAATGCTATCTCTTTACTTATATG
>CAXXOL010000028.1:0-13348 GCA_963666495.2 Bacteroidaceae bacterium | reverse complement strand
GGTACGACACTGTATGTGATTCCAGGCATCTGATCTGCAAGCAATTTATCTTTCTCGTCCCACCTTGCGCCTTCCATGAATAAACTATTTGATAAATAGTCAGTTTATAAAATTCTTACCCATAAATGTACACTCCATCTTTAGGTGGTTCCTTGATTTCATCTTTAGTTCCCTTTAGCATCGTAAAAGAGAAACCCAATTTATCGATTGGCACTTTATAGCTCCTCGCATATGTCTGCAAAATTCCTGTCATGAATCCTTGAGGGAAGAAGAATCCAGAAATCCAGAAAGAGCTTGGTTGTCCCTGCGTAAGCCATATTCGCATGAATTCAATTCGCTTAATGAAATCAACGTACCATGAGAACAAAGGCTTTAATGAAGGGTATGCAACGCGTCCCCAATTTTCGGGAACTTGTCCGTTAAGTACGCTGATATACATATCATCTAGTTCTTGGGACATCACTATTTGGCCAGAAATTGCTTTAGAGAGTTGGTCGAGGGTATTCCCAACTACATTAATTAACTTATTAAAGCGTTCCATCTCTTGCAAAAGTACTGTGCAGAGTGAGGGCAACAAACTTGTTCCTGGAATTGTCACCAGTAAGTCTTTTTTGGCAGTAAGGGTATCAAGTACTAAAGGAAGCCTGTTGGTCAGGTCAGTTATATACTCCTGCACTATATCGTCTGCAGACTTCCCAGAGCCAGTTGATGCAATCTTTGGTTGTATCCTCAGTACGTTTTTCAAGAAGGCATCCGATTCCTGAGATTGATAATTAATGCTAGCGTTTTCATGCATTCCAAATACTTCAGGCAAATCATCATGAGGGAGCTTTTCGATATAGCTTCTATATTCTTCGAGGCTGTCGAATTTTGGTGCAAAGTAAAGTCCGCTTTGAGAGAACTTATAATTTTCGTCTGTAATAATATTCGAAGTGTAATATAGTTTCAAAATACTTAGTAAGCACCTTCTATCCCAATCGTCTGTGACTCTCCCTCCGTAATTTATGTGCCCCGTTACATATGTCATTGCTTCCCATGGAATTTCCTCCTGTTCATCCAAAAACATTCTGAGCATTGTTTGAGAAGTTTCCAAATCGCTGTCATTAAACTCGTATCTAATATTGAAGCCAAGTGGACCAAACTTTCTTCGTTCTTGAGATATGGCATGGAAAAAGCATAGTCCAAATAATAGTTTCTTCCACGCTTCTGGCTTCTTTGTGCAGCCAGTAAACACTGTTTGGGAGATTTCCTGATACGATCTCCTTAGATTTGCTTTAATTCCTCTTGGAGGTTCAGTAGTTAGCTTTACTCCATTTTGCAAAACACCTGAAGGGAAGTAATCAGCAGGCATGGAAGTTAAAAAGAGTCTAAAGTCATCGTGCGCTGCTTTCGCTTCCTTGAATGAATCTACAATCTGTTCCAATTCTTTCATCCATGATTTAGCTAAATGGCAATTTTCTAGCAAAATCCAATCTCCTTTAGTCTGAGCATTGCCAATCATCTTTTTTGCAATTGGTCCTTGGTTTTGACCAAGGGATAGCCTAAATAGCTTATCTTTGGCTTTGCGCTCCTCAGCAAATTTCAGCAGGCTTATACTTGGATCTGCTCCCTGAGACAATATTAATATGATTGGAATTGTTTTCTTGCTATCCATAAAGACATCTTCGATACTACCAGCAACATTTTCCACATAAAATGAGCCTAACTCTTTTTTGACATATTCAATTGATGCTTGCAAAATCATTTCTGGGCGGAAGATTTTTATTAATATTAGTTTCTCGAAATTCGTAAATTTATCTTTCCACTTTCCGGGTAATTCGGCTTTGATAATATCTTTATTGCCTCCATAGTCGATCCATTTCTCTTTATTTTCTACAAAATCACGGATTAAGCCGCCAAATTTATCATTGAGATCTCTGTCTAGCGTCAATAGAAGAGTCCACGATGCAGAAGGTATTTGCTTTGGAAGTGGGTTGGGCAATGCTTCCCCTTTAAAGACGCCAGCTCCACGTGTAAAGTAATTCCATTCTAAATCTGGGATAATACCTTCGTACCTTTTTAAAGAGCAGCATATTAAAAATGAGAATATGGTTTTGTGCTGTTCGAACAATCCTCTTGATATGTTTGAAAATAGTGACTTTGTTATATTTTTGATCAAAATAGCTATTCTCTCATCTTGTGTCTTTCCTTTTTGACTTTTCTCAATAGTTGTTATAAAGAGTCCTTTAATATAATCCAGTGAATATTGATACATGTTATCAATAAGCATAAGATCAGCAATTACAAAGTACAATAATGCTCCTCTCACTGCAATTGATTTGTAGCTATCTCTTGCCTTGTTCATTTGTAGTTCATACCTCTTTCCTTCTTCCATTCTTCCAGTGATTTCTATTGAAGTACGCTTAGCATTAGTAAGAGTCTCAGAAACTGCATCTTCATCCAAAATTTGTTCCAAGGTAGAATTCTTAAGTAAAGTCAAAATTTTATCCTCTGATTCTTTCAAGAGTTTCTTATCATCTGCCAATTGTTTAATAATTCCAACTCTCTTTTCTTCTACATCAGGCTTTTCTTGCCTTACAACATCTCCTAGCAATTGATCCTCCAGGCCATCGAATGTGACAGTGAAATTAATTAGTGTTACTTTAATGCATACTTCAGGCATGTAGTGCGGATTAGGTAATTTAGTTGTCAAGTACAATCTAAATGACGGATTGTAATCAATGTCTTTACCATCAAGTCTAATGAATTTAATTCCTCCTTCGTTTTGGAAAAATTGTTTTTGTAAAAGAGGGTCGATATTAGATTCCAATGTTTCTTCAACGTCTTCCAAAAGTACGGGCTTGCCATTTCGAATGCTGTTGCATAAGGTCCTCATGAAATCTTTTGCATTAAATTTCAATATTATCAGCCCACGGTCTTTCTCCATTACTTTTATCCATCTGTTAGCCTGAATTTGAGGATCAATCATCAGCGGGTATCTAGTTGCCTCTGTTGCAATAATTGCGTTTTCTATTGATACTGTATCAGTTGGCAATCCCTGTGACATCCATCCCTGAATTTTTATGCTATCACCCATTGTTTTTATTAATCCAAATGAGTCAGATGCCGGAACCCCTCTTTCAATAATACTGCTCGCCCACTTAGAGACCATAGCCTCACGGTATATTCCGGTGAATGGTCCCAAGTATGAGATGCAGGCTGCACTCAAAAACACATTCCCCACCAATTTCAAACTTTCCTCTTGGATATCTGCAGCAGTTTTTTTCCATCTTACTCCTTCATCTCCTAGAAGTCCAATTAATTCTTCTGCTTTTGTTAGTCGTCTCTTTGTTAAAGCCATTTCATCTGTAATTTTATTTTTTTCAGCATGCAATGCGTCACACTCAGCCTTTAGCTTTGCAGCCTTAGCTTTTACTTCATTCACTTCTTTTGTCTTTTCCGTCAAAGCTTCATTAGCAGCATCTAATTTTACTTTTTCCTCTTCGTACCGCTTTCTCTTAGGCTCAACCTTTTTCATCACGTCATACAAATTATTCATTGCCAGTACCCATTTAACAATGGTTTTTGCTGCAAAAGCTTTTGTAGCTACAATTTCAGGCTTGAATTCAGGACTCGAAACATATTTTTGTCTCAACCTCTTTATTATGTTTTCTGGAACTTGTGATACTTTTCCTCCAAATGTTGTTAATCTATTAACAAAATCGTTTGAATCTCCAAGCACTATTTTTATATTATTCCACTCTAGTTTTTCTCCCAATAATAGCATAACTGATTCCATAACTGAAAGCACCAAGTCTGGTGGTGTAGGGAAGCTCTTAATTTCGTAAATGCTCTTTTTATCCAACATTTTTACTTCATTCATCGCTGCATCTAATTCTGGCTTTAAAACGTTTAAATCGGCTTCTGCGTCGTCTGCAATAGCTTTAGCAGCTTTTGCCTTCTCATTGAATTCTTGGTTCTGAACTGCCAATATCCTTTCCTAAAAATAATATATTTAATATAAAAAAATCTCTTCCTTACTTTATCGGCAACGATTCTTTGCTCTTCGGCTGCCCTTTTCTGTGAGATATCAAGCATTTCTGATTTCTCTTTTAATTTTGGCTGCAATTCTTCAAGCTTAATCTTCATTTGGGCGATTCTCTTGGCAGTCTCGTTCAACTTATCTAGACCACCGTTCAATCTACTGAAGTTGTCATTAAGCTCTTTTCTTTTTTGCTTTAATCCCTCAATGTATAATGATATTAAATCCAAGTATGACTTCGGAGTTACATACACATTGCGCTTCAGAGCGATATACATTTCTGCAGCTTTTTCCTCTACTAAAGTGTGAATATCCATGCACATTTCAGAGAGTGCTTTCCTTGTTTGTGGTTGAGCGCCTTCTAAATCAGACAAGAACTTTGTCGAAACTGAAAGAAGAGCTGAGTTAGGCCATCGTGAGAACCAGTTTAAGGTACAGCAGTTGATTAATGATGGGAATTTACGGCATTTCTGACGGAGGCTATCGCCAGCGGGGGACATGCATAATGAGATATGTAGATTTGTGCGGATTCTATCCAAGAATAAGCTATAAATGGCATTCCTGCTCTCATCCATTTTCAATTCAGCAACCACAGGTCGTAAATCGTTTATTATTTTGCCCAACTCATCGGAGTTAAACAAGTTAGGGATCTCTCCGTTATTTAGCAAACTGTTTATATCTTCCAGCATGCTTTCAGAGCTTATCTGCGTGTCTGCAATTAAAAAGCATAGTGGGGTTCCTGTAACTCCAGCAGCTATCAATATATCTTTCAAAAAATTCTTAAAAGCTTCCCCTCCTACATCTTTTCGCGCTTCCATCTCTTTCACTTCATGCTTTTGCATAAATGCTGATAAGCGGGTAAGTACAGTTTTCCCTGAACCGCCAACTCCAATTAGCATAATATACCCCCTTGGCTGTCTGAGAACTCTGGAAATTCGCAAAATATGTTCAACAGCATCATCAAAGAACACTAATTGCATCTTATTTTTCTGTTTAATATTATAGTCTTCTAATTGATTTTCGAGCATCTTTCTTAGTTTTGCCATTTCTCTTATTTCTTCGTAAAATTTAATGGGAGAATCAAGCTTTAGAATATCACCCCAAATGATTCTTGATTTCTCAAAAAGTTCTTCATATTCCCATGTTGTTTTCAAAAATTTACTTGAGTACTGGACAATAATTTTAGCTAGCCACTCCTTATCCGCTTGATTAATTAAGCGATCAGAGAAAACTCTGCATACTTCGTGTATCCACAATTTGGCTAAAGATTCAATCCCTGCAACGGACTGTGGCCTTGCCATCATGATTGATTGAAATACCTTCGATACATCTCTCATGTTGAACATGTAATGGAATTTAGCAGGGGTAGGCTTTAATTGCTCGCAAATAATATAGTATATTTCAATAGTACCATTTACTAAATCTTGGGTTGCTCCTTGAATCGCATCTGAATACGCTCCTGCTTTAAAGTATTCTGTAAGAATTGCTTTAAAGATATTTTGCATGATTGTCTTGTTAGGCTGAGGAATGCAGAAAGTGTTAAATCGTCTTGAGAAACGCAAAGAAACTTCATTACGCCCACCTCCTGGCGGCCCAGCAGCACAAACCATTGTTGTTTCCTCAATATTCTTCCAAAAGAGCTTATCGCGATCAAAAAATCCTTTTTTATCCAAAAGTAATCGTAGTAATTCTAAAGGCGGCCTAAATTATTTTAAAAATAAGAAATTTTAAAATAAAATTATAAGCGAGCAAAAAGAATAAATATTTAAACAATGCTTATTTTTTAAAATTTATTTCTTACTGTGCTCCATAAGTCTCTATTGTAGGCATATTAACGTCATCAATAAATATAGCGATTGTTTTCCCCACTTCTGCTCCATATAAATCTCTCCGCTTCTTTTGCAGTTTATCCTCAATTGATAATTGAGTCTTAAGCGCAGATGTTTGAGCAGAAAATGTCATATAAATTGGAATAATGTTTTTATGTACGTTTAAGTTATTTAATACGTACTTGACCATGACAGACTTTCCGCTGCCTGTAACACCAGTAAAGAATACTGGCTTTTCTTTTGAAATTAATTTTTCAAGCAAGTAACCCTGCCGCACAGTTTCTATAGTTGGAACCATAATCTGATAAAATGACTGAGTTTTATCATAAATGAATCCAGGAGTGATTTCTTGCCAAGAACGGAACATCATATTTTTCTTTGTATCCATATAATAATCGAAGCATTGAAGGGATCCCTGAATGATATCCATGCCATCAAAGATATTTCTTACAAGAAAATCAAATTTTTCTCTTGAAATTTCATCTAAAGCCCCGCCTGCTCCCCAAATGTAAGACCAGCAGAATATTGTGGAAAGTATTTTCTTTTTCTCATTGTTTTCTCCAGTAACATGAGCCGGAATTATAAAAACTTCTAGGAGATTGCATATATTAGTTGCTATTTGTATATCTACAGTTTTAATTGGTTCAAGCATGCCAGGAGTTCGAACTTTAGCAATTCCTCTGTCTAATGAGCTATCAAATAAGTACAAAATATGATCTATTAGCTCAAAGCTCAAAAATGATTCATTCTTAAACTTCTTCTGGAGCCACATTTGAACGAAAGGTCTCCATCCTACTGTGTCTCCAGGTAAGTATACCACTCCGAGTCTGCTAACAGTAGCTGGAGATGCAGCCGCTAAATCTTGAACCTCAAATAGCATTTTCATTTCGCTCCTTAACTTGATTCTCTGCCCATTTGATAAGCACAATGTCATAGTGTCATCTAGCACAGTATTCATATTTTCAATCCATAATGAATCAATTGGCCCATCGAAAATAATCCATGTTCTATTATTATAATGTAAATAAAAAATGAAGATAATAAGGAAATAATATTAAATTACTTGTCTTTTGATTCATCAGCCGCTGCTTTCCTAATAAGTTTTGAAGCTAGACCATCGTGCCAATCTTGGGTATTTGGGTTTACCTCGCCAAAGAGTTCTCCCAATGTTATTGCTTTTGGATTTAAAAATTCTACATTCACCTTTTGGAATCTATCGTCTGCTACATTTTGCGCCCGGAGCTCTGTCATTGCGTCGCGCAAAATTTCATAGCTTGCTGTTTTTCCTGCTCCTGTAGGTCCTACTATTGTGGCTCCAAATCTAATAGCAAGAACCTCAAATAGCTGTAAGATTTTTTGTATAAATGAGGGTACTTTAATTAATCCTTTTTTCTCAATACATTGTTCTATTTGTAACTGAAGCAGCCCATAATTTACAGGCTGTACTTCAAGATTAGGGAATAAATCAGTGATCAGAGCGTGGAATAAGGGCAAATCAGCTTTAACGAATTTCGGCACATTAGAATCTCTCATTGCTCTAAGTAAAACAACTTCTTCATTTAATCCTGGCTCTGCTCTCTTTAGAGCTCCTGCAGTGACCAGAACTGATTTCAAGGCTCTCATTCCAAAGTCGTAGTGGTCTTGCTGAGAGAGTTGCTCGGATGACAGCTTATACAACTTGACCATCTTCTTTGACATATTTTTAGCATGTGCGAACCCTTCACTGAATAGCATGATTTCTGCAATCAGCTCGTAATCTGGAATCATCATAGCCACAGGTCGGAAATGAACTTTCAGATTATCTGGCAATTCAGTACGTCCTGCGTATGAGGGATTCATTGTAATAAAAATTCCGCAGCTTGCATTTAAAGAAATTTCCTTTTCTTCAAAATTAAACAAGCTATCACCTCTCATTAGTGCCATTCGAATATCCATAATTTGCCTTGCAACCACACTCAGTACCTCAATGTTAATTCGGTTAAACTCATCCATACAAGTCCAAGCACCTTGCTGAACTACGCCGCAAAACAACTTTCCCAGCATAGTACAATTAATTTGTTCAGAGCAATTAAATACTACACAATACATGCCGAGATTTTTGGCAAGATCCTTTGTGCTTTCAGTTTTTCCGGTTCCGGCTGGTCCTGCAGGCGATGCTCCTAAGTGGATATGCAATGCGCCAGTGATTGTAATCCAGCATCTATCTGTCAGCGGAGTAATAACGAGCCTTGATGATGCGCCACCGTATTCATATCCATATTCTAATTTTAATTATACTTAGTTTTTTTCTTACCTAGCTTTGCGCTGACTTGCTTTGCGTAACATGAACCAGCAAAGCTTTGTTGCTCAGCTTTTTCTTCATCCCAGTAGAATCTCAATTGCTTCTGCCAATTAAAATCATTTAAATGGTTCACGTTTGCCATAACTAATCCTTCAATTATATCTCTCGCGTGGACGTCATTAGTTACAAGAGCAACAATAATTTTCCTCTTAATAGGGTCAAGCTTAGTATTCACGAGTTCTGTTAATTGCTGGATTTGAGCCACATTTTCTTCATACCATTCAATTAATGCATTAGAGTTAGAGTTGACTTCTTGTATCGAAGCCTCCGTATAGGAACACCACATTATTTGAGCTATTGTGCTAACTATTTGCCCAAAATGCTTCAATACCCATTCTTTTCGCTCTATAGTCTCATATTCTTTTAAGCCAGTATTCATTAGCTTGAATAAAGTATCTCTCATGTTTTTTTGCACAGATTCAAGCCACGTTTCAAGACCTTCCCTATATTGTATTATTGTTTATTTTTTTTTGTATTTTTGATTTATTTACTAAAATTTAGACTCAAATAGTTTTAGAAGAAAAAAAAATTTTTACTTTGCTTTAGATGGACGATTAAAATCAACTCTTTCTCCTTCACTTGAGATCATGGCAACAATATCTAAATTTTCATGAATATCGAGCTTAATGATATTGTCAAAACATTTTCTGAGATTTGGTTGGACAAATTCTGGTTTTTGATTGGCTAGCATCAGCAGTAATTCATCGCTAGACAAAAAGTAAAATCTTGGAAATGCCTTTCTCTTTGTTTCAAGATAGTCCTCAAGTGATTTCTCAATATCGTCCAAAATTTTATTGTTATGCCTTGTTTTTTCCACTATATCTTCCTTATCCTTAATAGGGGTTACAAACCTCCTTATTGATCGATTCTTATCGGCTCTTAGCATAGTAGCCTTAAAGAATTTATCAACTCCTTCGAATTTGCCTGCTTCATTCACTAATTGCTTCTTAATATCTTGTCCAGAAAAGATATTTTCCAAGTGTAGCCATTGTCTTTGGCATGTACTCCACTCATCTAAGAAGGCTTGCTGTAACAATAAACTGTTTCTTAAATTTTCAGCTTGGGTTAATAATGGTTTAATATACCTACTTCCCAAGATAGTATTAATATTTGCTAGTGATTCATCCAATACATTATATAATGGCTCCAATTCATCTAGCACATAACCTTTGCCCTCTACTGGCTTAACTACAAGTTCAATTTTCTTTGATTGTTCTTCCAACTGATTATATTGACTTCTCAATAGAGCTTCCTGCGATGCTTGTACTGAAATTTGTTGTATTTCTTCTTGAAAATCAACTGCGTGCAGGTCGAGTAACGACTTGAGTTTAAATGATGGGTCATTAATTTCAAAGTCTGCTTTCAAAAGTTCTTTGATTGTCTTCCAATGGCTCTTTTCAAGGTGCTCATTTCTCAACGCGCTCACTATTGGCATGGCCTTCTTAAACGTATCAACCATAGTTTTAAGCTCCTTGCTGACAGGATTTTCAGGCAGCTCTCTATCAACTCTATATGCAATTTTAGCGAAGTTATCTGCTTTGTTTCCAATTTCTTTGGCATTAATAGTGGCAAATTGCTGTTCGATCCATGCTTGGGTGAGATTTGACCACTCTTTGAGTGATTTCCAGAGATCGCTTCTTAAAGATAATCCATCCTTGATAGTATCAATAATTGCAAATTCGTTCTGCTCTGCAGCTGTATTTAAAGTAACTCTATATCCCTTATACTTCTCACTCTCTTCATCACATTTCTTGTATCGTTCTTCAAGAGCTTCGATTTTCTTTAATACCTCACTTATCTCCTCTTGCTTAGTTAATAGTCTCTCATCCTCAATATCTTTTTTTAATTGTTCCAATTCTTGTGTAAGCTGAGGGATAAGCTGCTCACTGAGCTTCTTTTTGAATTTCTCAAGATTCAATTCTTGCTGATCAGATACATTTGATAAAATCGTATTGAGTTGCATCATTTCCTGAATAGATTCAGTGTGCTTAGCTTTATCTTCCTTCTTCACTTGTAGCTGCATCTCAGTTAAAATATTGTAGATATTTCCGTAAATATCAACTTTATCTTTCATATTCTGATATTCATCAGCAATTTTATTCCAAGATTTCTTCTGTTGAACGTAATCTTCAACTGTTTCGACCTATATTTATTTTTTAATTAACCTTATAATTGTTACTTTAATCTGTAATTGATTTCGTGAGTCGGTTATCCAGTCTCTAGCCTCTTTTACTCTTTGCTTTAGCGCAACAGTTGTAATTTCTTCAATTTTTTTCAGTGCGGTTACTGGAGATGGCATTAAAATTTTGCGAGTACTAGAGCAATCGATCTTAAGTAAGCCATAATTGCATGTTTCAGGAATTTTTTCCAAAAAGAGTTTCTTTTGATACTCGAGTAATTTAAGTGCATTTAGCATTGTCTCTACAGGCCTATCAACCCTTGGATGAATCAATAAATTGTAATCTGCTATCATATTCTTGTAGTAAACAAGCAAGAAAGGAGAGAAAGAAGAAATAAATTCAGAGCCTTTCTCATACGCGCTTGATATAATCCTCTTTAATACATTTTCCTGAACTCGGTAGATTTCTTGCTCGCTAATGTAAGGACGAGGGGTTAAGTAATTATTTTCAGGTTCTTCCCAATCTCCGCCTACGCATTCATCCCAATCCTCTAAGGCAGTTGCATATCTCGTTAAGTCGTTATGTCTGCTCCAACGCTCAAAATGTTCGAGTGAAATTAACCCTTCAGAGAAGCTCTTATTAATCAAATCAATAAATTCATCGCGGCCTGGGATAAGCTCAAGCCAGATTTTAACTATTTCTGGAATATCTATGGTAAGATATTTCTTAGGCATTCGCGATATTGGCTCAGCCTCGTTTTCGCTTTCTTCAGGGAGAATATCTACATGGCAATTAAGATCAAAATCTTCTGGAAGAGAATATTTTTCTGAAAATTCTTTAGATTGCTTCTCTTTTATATGACTCTTTGGAATTACGAGCTGATGATTAAACTTTAATGATATCATTAATATTGGCTCTGTGCCTGCCTTTCTCAAAATGTCATGCGCCACGTTAATTTCTTGTTTGGCTTCTTCATTTAAATGCTCCAAAATGGCCAAGACTTCTCTCACAGTATCAAGATATATATCGCCCAATGACTTAATAGTGAGAAAGTCAATTAAATATGATAATCTCAAAAATCTGCAACACTCTCTTCTAAGCGCAGCTCTGTGTCCGTATCCAAGATTTTCAGGGAATCCAAGGGCCTCGAACACTGTTTTCTCATTCGCTGGCTTCTTTGCTCTCACTTGCCCTGTGTTGCCCTGCTCCTCATCTATGCTCTTCTCAATCAAAATTCTCTCTTTCAGCTTATCCAGGCTCTCTCTATTAAAGAATTAATTAACCAAAATTATATTTACTGTATGATTTCGTTAAAGTTCTTTCGACACTCTACAGAAAATCCATCTATTGCGTTATAAACCTCTTGACGCTTCTTTTTCTGGCGATTAGCAAATTCCCTTATATCAATAGCGTCTCCCTGCTTCGGAATGTCCATGAGTCTTAATTTTGACATGTCCCACATGAACTTCTTGTGCTTCAAAATATTTCTGCGATAGATTGGGTCCAGATAAAAGAGCCTTTCTGATAAGTTTTCGGTAATTTTGTTTCTCTTCACAGTCTGTACGCCCTTTCTCCATACATTAAGCAGCTTCCATTTTTTGAAAAACTTGAAGAATAAGATATTCTTGATATGCACGTATAAATCTCTCTCTATGAGCCACTCACTTAGAGGTATAAATTCAATGGCCTTATCTTGCTTGTACATCGTAACTCCCTTTCCTGATATAGTGAAGTACCTCACTACGTTTCTTAATTTATACTTCACTATATCTAAGTCATACGGATTGTCGCTGTCAGGCTTAGCATTCAAGTACATGAATTTCGTTGTTGCTAATTCACTGTCCTCAAGTAATGCTTCCAAAAATTTATCCAAATCTGCCCATTGTTCTTCTTCTGATTCCTGCTCTGCCTGTGGCTTTCTGAGTAGCAGCAGACGGCTCTTGCTGAGTAGGCAGCTTTATTAAATGTTCCGGAAGTTTTTTTTGCGACACATTTTCAGATTGGTACATTTCCTTATTTTCTTCAATCCCAGCCATTGTCTTTCCTTTAGTAGATATTCTGCCTCTAAGTTTATCCATTAGCTTCCTGCTCCACACTTTCTCTAAATGCTCTTGCGGGCTAAGTTCAGCTTCTTCCCTTTCCTCCTCGACGTCTTCCTTCTGAGTCATTACCTGAATAGTATAATTAGTTAAGTAATATATTAATTTCAAAATTGTTTTACTTTGGAATAGTCCATTCTCATAGGATCTACAATGGCAGATGCATTCACACCTTTGCCTTTCTCTGCTTTCATCTTCTTTTGGATATTAGATGTTTTCATCGAGTATATGCTGCTTTTATCAATCGAAGTATTCATTTTAGGTTTCAGAGAAGACATAATAGATAGCCCGGTAATCGAACTTTTTCCTGTTGAAAATATTGTCTCTCTCTGCATTCTCATTTTCTTATACTGTGCTCTCATTAGTTCCTCTTCAGGATTAGGCTTAATTTCAGATACATTTAAGTCAGCCATTGGTCGCATCATCATCTCAGGAGCTCCTGCAGTGATCCTGCTTTCTTCGTCCATATAGTTTTGATCATCTTCTATGTTTTCTTCTTGCAAGACGGTCACGTTTAGTTCCTGCAGGCGTTTCCTCATCGGAGAGATCGATACTCCTCTCTTAAACTTCAGCTTCGCAGATAGTGGTCTTTGAGAAGAATTATTTTGAGTATCAAATGTTCGTTTGACAGAGGGCATAGGAATATGTGGGACTCCTTTTCCGTAGAGCCTTGACAATAAATCTTCTTTGGTTGGCAGTGATGGATTCAAAGGAGTCAATTTGAACTATTGTATAATATTGCTGGCAAAGATTAAAATGAGTAAAGACAGAAATTGTGTTTCTTTTTATTACCGGTCTTCTTGGCTGACGAAGTTGCCGTGGGACAGCAAGAGGATCAGAGACTTTAGAAATATTTCCCAAGGCCGCCTTTTGCTGGTTTGAAAATTGATAAGAAGGCTTCATTAAATGATTGAATGTAGGGAAAATAAATTAAATAT
>CAXXOL010000027.1:0-12557 GCA_963666495.2 Bacteroidaceae bacterium | reverse complement strand
AAGAATCCTTTTTCAGCCCATATTTCTGGTACAGTGTTGTTAAACAAAGACTTCTCCATTTTTTCCAAATCTTCGGACATTACCTCTTCTCCTTTCAATGCCTTCTTAATTTGAATCATAGAAGACTGCATAATTATGATTAAACGATTGTATCGAATCAGTTCCTGAATGAGCACAGTATTCATAGATTCAGTATATTGAGTTGGATACTGTTTAGCAATTTCTTCTAAATCAAACTTCTTTGGAGTGTTCTTTTCTAAAATGGCAACAATATCCATGATTATTTCTTCTCTTGTTTTTCCAGTACCAGCAGCAGCTCTTGGCTGAATACTCAAAATAGTTTCTAACAGCTCTCTTGTAGTTGCTTGCGCAGTCAGAATTTCCGCATTGTCATGCATTCCAAAGACCTAATTTTATTTAATTCGGAAATATAATATAAATTAATCTCTCTCTATCTTACCTCTGGGCTTGGATTCAATTCAAGGCTTGTTATATGATTGATAATGGAGTCCTTATCTCCGTAAATTGGAGCTTTATATTTCCCTGAAGCAGAGAAACTGTAGTTATCATCGAAAATCTTAGGTGTGATGTAGTCTTCAACAATGATCTTGATCAGCCGTGAATCCTTATCGTCTGTAACTCGCCCGCCGTAGTTAATTTCACTTGCCAGGAATTGCAAGTCCTTGAATGGGACATCAGGATATTCATCGATAAAGTGCTCCAATTGTCTTATGCACACTTTCAAGTCCTCATTGTTGAATTCATACATAATATTCCATCCGATTGGACCGAATTTTCTTCGATCCTGTAAAATAGCATGGAAGAAGGCAAATCCGTAGAGCAGTTTCTGGTATTTTTTAGGCGCTTTCGTCTTAGTTAGCTCTGGGTTTTCCATATTGGTGAAAGTTCTCAGCAAGTTAGCACGAGTACCTGTTGGAGGTTCAATAGTCATCTTAACAGAGTTCTGAAGAACAGCCACTGGGAAATATTCCGTTGGCATACTATATTGGATTTATTAATTTATTGACTTATTTATTAAAATGTATAATAATTACGGGAAATATATTTAAATAATTGCATATAATGAGAATTTGTTTTAAATTTGTAGAAACATACCTTGTCATCCATAATCTGAATTCACGATGAATATTTTCTGCTAAGTTCTCAACAATCTGTTCTAGTTTCGGCATCCAAGACTTTGCAAAGTGGCAGTTTTGCAACAACACCCACATTCCATTTTCTTTTCCTTTTTTGATCATATCCTCGGCTCTCTTTTCTTGCCCTTGTCCTAGCGAGACTGAATCCCTCTTTGTTTTGACAACTCCTTTCAAATCAGCAAACTTTTCCCAATCTCCCATAGGATCTGAACCTTGACTCAATATAAATATTAATGGAGTTGAGGTTGAAGAATCTTTGAATGATTCTGCAATATTGAAGGTTGGATATTCTGTGAATTTATCACCAAGGTGAGCTTTAATATACTCTTGCACGGCATCACATATTTTATCTGGCCTAATGGCTTTCAATACAATGAGCTTCTGGAAATCAGTCAGTTTTTCATTAAAGGAGCCCGGTAATGCTGCCTTATGTGGATCTTTGCTATCAAAATATTCTTTGTAAGCAATAGCATGAGTAAACAAATCTTCATCTAATCCTGCAAAAGCACTCAATGAATTAGTTGCTCCCTTAATTTGCCTGTAAATGCTGCCCCACTCATCTGTTCTTACCCATGCCCAAGGATTATCCCTAATTACAATCTCTCCTGAAGGACCTGCCAGCAAATATCTCCACTCGCTAACATCAATTTTCTTCTCCCCAAAAAGTATCTTCATACAAAGCATGAATGAGAATAAGAGCTTATGCCTCTCGAACAAGCTTCTGCACACGTTTTGATACAATGATTCTGTGAAATAGCTTATAATGTATTGGATACGCATGGCAACCACTGCGCTTCTAGGTGCATTTTCAATTCCCATTCCTAAAACATTAATTATTAGGAAAACTATATTTAAAAACTAACTCAGCACTTACCAAATAAGCCCGCATACCACTGCAATGAGTATTGATACATATTATCCACATTCGATAAATCAGTGATGCAGAAGAATAACAGCGAAGCTCTTTCAGCCACTGTTTTGTATTTTTGTCTTGTCTCATCTATCTGTTTTTCAGTTTTTTCACTTTCCTCTCGCTTTTTCTTGATATCGTTTGCATTTGCTTGAGATGCAGCTAAAGCATTAATTAAACCCTCATCATCAATCAAAGCATCAAAGTCTTGATTTTTAGTAAGCATTTGTAATATGTTATCCTCGATTAATTGCAAATCTCGTAAGGCTTGTGCATTCTGCATAACTAATCTGTTCTTTTTTTCCTGTAACTCTGGCATTTCTTGCAGAACTAATTGATTCAGTAGTTGCTCTTCTAATCCGGCAGGCGTAATTGCAAAGTTCAAAATTGTCACTCTAACTGAAATTTCAGGCTGATAATGTGGGTTCGGTATTGTTGTTGTCATGAAGAAATCAAATGCTTCGCTATAGCTTAACTGTTTATCGCCGAATTGTACTGACTTTGCTTCTCCTTTACGAATTCTCTGTAACTGCAATAGGGGTTCAAGAGATGGATCTAATTTTTCTCCAATATTCTCAAGCAATACCCAGACACCCATTTCAATGGCTGTTTCCAGCTGCTTAATGATGCTTCCCTCACTCGCCTTATATACTTGCAACGAACCTTCATCTTTTGAACCAAATTTCTTTATGAATTTATTTGCTTGATTTTGTGGATCAATCATCAATGGCCAACGTCTTGCTTCAAATGCTATTATAGCATTTTCAATACTCAATGAGTCTCTTGGCAAGCCAGCCACATTCCATTCCCTAATTTTCACGTCGTCTTTCAAAACTTTCACCATAGTTAATTCTCCAGATCGTTTAATCTTCAAATCGTCTATTTTCTTGATCCATTCTTCCTCCAATTCTCTTCTATATTCTGCCGTAAAAACACCTGCATAAGCTACTACACCTGCTGAATCCAGGCAATCTGCAATTAGGCACCCGTATTCTTCCTTTAATTGATTAATTGTCATAGACCATCTACCTGCTTCATTCTCTAATCCGGATAGAAGCTTTTTAGAATTCTCAAGTCGCTTTTCACATAAATTAATAGTGTTGATCAAATCTGCTTCTTCTTGCTCTTTTTTCTTTGCTTCTGCCTGCAAGTTTGCTAGTTTTTCGTCAATATCTGCCAACTCTCTTGCATAAGCAGCCAAGTCAGCACGCACTTTATCTAATTTGGCTTGAATTGTTGCGCATTGCTCTCTTAGGGGTTTCACAGTCTTCAAGTTAACGTGATATTTCATCATAGCATCAACCCACAAGAAAAGCCCTTGCAAAGCTTGGGACACGGTCTTGACACGATCCTCTGTTACATCTGGTTCTGCCAATATAGGATTAACTTTTTTCACGACGCTTTCTTTAATATTTTCTTTATCGAAATGCTTCATGTTATCTTTCATTTTTGGTGGATTACCCAAGAGATCTGGATCCGTTCTCAGTAAGCCTAGGAATCCATCAGGATCATCTGCATTTTTCTTGCCTCCAGTTGGGGCCTTCTTCTCGAACATATAGCACATTATTTCTGCAACCTTTATACAAACAGGCGGTGGATGGAGCAAAGCTATTATGTGGATTAAATAATCAATAAAATTAAACCAATTAAGCTAAAAATTAATTATGAAAGTCACTTACTTTTGACGACGTAGAAATCACTAACTTGCAACTTGTCAATAACTTTGTATGCTGCCTGCAATGCTGGCTCTGCCGCGGCCAATGTTTTTTGTGCTTGGGCTTGCAATATTTTCACGTCTTTCTCTTGTACTGCTGCAGATTCTTGAGCTTGAGAAACGAGCTCTCTCTTCTTAGAGGCTTCTTCAGATTGCTTTGCAATTTCCTCCTTAGTAACCTTAATTTCCAATTTTGTTTTTTCCAAAATTGGCTTTCTTTCACTTAATGTTTGCTGTAATTGCTCAATTTTTATCTTTGCGTCTTTTAGCACGTCTAGCCCCTTCATCAATCTCTGCTGCTTCATTTCGTTCTCTTTTCTCTTCTTCTTCAAAATATCTCCATAAAGCTGGAGAAACTCTAGGAATGAAGTAGGAGTAACATAATTGTGCCTTCTCATGATTTGTAAGAATTTCTTGGACTTTATCTCAACAGACTGGTGAATAGATCTGAACATCTCCACACAAGCATCAAATGAAGCGCCAAGGTTTAAGTTCTTTTCTGTTAAATTTCCACGTGCGACACCCAGCAAGGCTTCTGCAGGCCACTCAGTGAACCAATTGATTGTGCAACAAGAAACCAAGCTTGGGAATTGTCTCAGCCTATTTCTAAACTCTTCACTCAAAGGTGACATTGCAAGTACGATGTGAATATTTTTCTTAACCCTTCCATAATACATAGACCATTTGTTCATAGGAGTTGGTGCTAGCTTTCTCTTTTGGCATTCTTGAAGGCCGACTCTCTCAATGTCTTCTTTATCCTCTTTTGCATAAATGCCTGGCACGTCTCCAGAGTTAATGATATTGTTGATATCTTCAAGAGTTGACTCGCTGATAATCTGTGTATCAACAAACAAGAATGTCAGTTTCACTTCATCTATTCCGGCTGGTTTTAGTACATTCTTTTTGAGATCTTCTTTCCATGCTTTAATTCCGTAGGTCTTTGTAACTTCAATAGAAAATTGTTTAAATCCTGATATAAAGGTTGACAATTTGGCTAAGCTTTGCCTTCCTGAGCCACCGACTCCCAAAAGTAAGGCGTGTCCTTGAGGCTGTCTTAGCACTCGACAGATTCGAGAAACGTTATCGCATGCATCGAGGAACATGATAATTTTCATTGGACGCTTGACGTTAACGCTGTTATAGTCTTCTAATATTCTTTCCATATGCTTTTGGAATTCTTTTAAATCAACCACAGGCGAATAGACTCTATTTTCGGGATCGATTCCTGAAAGGAAGTCCACATAAATTAAGCGAGGGACATTATAAATCTTTTCTCTAGAGTATCCAAAAGTCTTTTTCACTTCGCTGATCAAAACGTTTTCCAAAATCTCTCTATCCTCAGACGAAATCAATCTATCGCCAAATACTCTTTTGTTTTCATGGAACCACAATCGAATGATATCTGTATCTTCGTTCGTTGTTTTTGGGTTGGCTGAGCACACTCCCAAGAAGATCTTAGAAATATCTCTCAAGTTGAAAGTGTAATGAGATTTTGCTGGCAATGGTAATAGTTTCTTTAAAACTTCAGAGTACACTCTTAGAGTCATTTCCATTATTTTTGGAATTGCCTCTTTTACTGCCAATGGATATTTCCCACTACCCAGGAATGCTTTTAGGATTGTTGTGAAAATATGCTTAATGGTCTCTTCTTGTTGCAGTGTATAACCTTTAATGAAAAGTATTATTATTATTGTTTTAATTTAACAAAAAGGTTTCAAGAAAATAAAGATTAAAAAATATTACTGATGATATTGAAGTGTCTTTGCAACCTTTGCGTTAATACCTGCCTACCGCCTCCTGGTGGACCCATGGCTGCAATAAAGACCAAGTCTTCAATCTTCCTGAAAGGCTTTTTCTTTTCTTTAAATTCGTACCACCCTTCGTGGTCCGTATATTGTCGCATTAGTTCGATTGGAGGCTGGGCGCCAAATTTCTCTTTCTTTGGCATATTTAAATCGTCAACAAATATTGCAAACTTTTTGCCTCCTTCTGCTCCGTAGATACCTCTTCGCCTTCTCGTGAATTTCTCATCCATTGTTTCTTGCGCTTGGTTAGCAGTTGTTTGTGCGGAGAATAGCAGTGCTGCCGTTTGGAAATCTTCTCCCAGCGTCCCTGACGTGAGCATGTTATTTATATAAACTGACTTTCCAGTACCTGTTGGTCCAGGAGTTAGGATATGCTTCTTGCAATTAACTAGCATTCTCATGATTTCAATCATTCTAATAGAATCGATTGTAGGAACCAATATTTCAAGATATGTATCAAGTGTTGGCTTCAATTCGAAAGGCTTCAAAGTTGCAAGCCAATTCACCCAAAGCTTTTGCTTATAATCAAATTTGAAATCATAAACCATTCCATCAGCAGGTATATTAACTTTTGTTTTTGCCGCAATTACCTCTCTAATTTTTCCATCGAAATTCTTTCTGCCTTCCAATGTTGTGGTAGCGCCTATTCCCCAAATTAAAGAAAAGACAAACATATCAGACAATGTTGCTACCAATAACTCTTTGTCTTCTTTTGTTACTTTTCTTGATTCGCTTTCAATAAAGTTAATGAAGAAACTATCCATTAATCTGAGGCAAGATTGAACGATATTATTATCAACAGTCATGACCAATTCCTTTAGATTCTTTCTCATGAAGCTTAAAATATCGTCACTAAGATCTTTATAGAGGCTACTAAGCTTCTGAGGAAGGCCAGGTAGATTTTTGATATCCTTATGCAATGAGCTTAGCCATGATTGGAATAGAGCATCGCAGCCGATTACACTAGGTTCAGTGTAAACCATTCCACATCTACTAACTGTTGCAGGGGAAGCAACAGCAAGATCTTCAACCTCAAAGACCATGTTCATACGCTCGCTCAATTTAATGATTTTACCGTTAGTTAAGCATAGCTTTTTATTGTCATCCAAAACAGAGTTCATGTTTTCGATCCACAGTGAATCCACGGGACCATCAGCAATAACCCAATGTCGCTCTAATCTTAAGTCATCTGCGCAATCACCAACGGTTAAAGGCATAATGCCATCAATCCACTCTGAGGTCATAGGATCAAATTCTCCATATAATTGTCCCATTGTCACTGCCTTTGGATTTAGTACATGATAATGAATTTTAAAGAAAGTCTTTTCATCAGCGAGGCTACTTAGGGCTTTAGCCAACACTTTATAAATTGTAGTTTTTCCACCACCTGTAGGTCCGACAATCATCAGCCCGTGCCTCACATTCATTGTATCATACAATTGAATGATCTTGGCTAAGAATAAATCGCATGGTACAACTTGATACTCATCGCAAGATTTCTTAATACTATCCATTAAGTTCCCGTAATCTCTTTCTGGTCTTGCAACTCCTGGGAAAAGATCTGAAATGATGTTTTCGAATAGCGGAATATCATCTTTCAAGAATTTTGGCACATTGACATCTCTGAGTGCTCTCAATAGAAGCTGATCTTCATTCATTGTTTTGTTCTCTCTTTTCAGCATACCAGCGGCGTTAATAACAGTGCTCACCTAAATTAATTAAAAAAAATAATAACGATTTTATTACTGCTCTCATTCCGTAATCGTAGTGATCTTGACTTGATAATTGTTCAGATGACAATCTGAATGTGGAAACCATCTTCTTCGCCAAATCGCTTGCAGTTTGGAAACCAAATGAATACAATCTGATTCTAGCAATCAAAGAATAATCCGGAACCATCATTGCCATGGGTCTAAAAAGTGCCTTCAGATTGTCAGGAAGCTCAGTTCTTCCTGCGTAGCCTGGGTTCATAGTAATATACACACTAAATGATTGTTGCATTTTGATCATGCTACCTTCGAAATTGACTTCAGCTAATTTTAAGTCCTTTGCAGAGAACAAATCTTTCAATTGCTGTGCAATAACTGACAGCACTTCCACGTTAATTCGATTGAATTCGTCAAAGCAGCACCATGCACCAGAGGATGCAAGCCCTTTAAAGAATTTAGCCATATCCGTGAAGTTTAATCCTTCTGAGCAATTAAACACCACGCACTGTTTAGCCACACCTTTAGCCAAATCTTTCACAGATTCAGTTTTTCCTGTTCCTGCTGGGCCTGCTGGAGCACCACCAAGATTCAACTTTAATGCTCCCATTAATGTCATAAAGCATTTATCAGTTAATGGAGTGATAACTAATCTACCTTGATTGCCGATATACTCATACCCGTATTGGAAAGATGTTTGCACGCAATTCACAAAGCAATCCTTATTTAGCCAATAGAATCTTAGTTGTTTCATCCATTCAAAATCATTCAAATCACCTATTTGTAACTCTGCCATTTTCTCTATCACGTCTTTTGCGTGCACATCTAACACAATCAAGGCATTCATTGTAACTTCTTGCATGTACGGCAATTTCTTTACCACCAATTTTACAGTGTCTTTTAATTGCTCTTCCAAGAACTTAAACGTCTTCTCTGGTCCTTTTGGGCCAAACTTCTTTATGTGTTGTTCAACTTCGTGCGTCCAATGTATTTGCGAGCCTGTTAAGACGCATTGGCCAGGATGCAAGAGACACCATTCAGTACGCGGCTTCCTTTTATATGCTACGATTGCTTTTAATAGCTCATTCCTAACACTTAAAATCATTCCCTTTTCGACTTCTCCCATCCAATATTCGACCGTTGTTTTAGTAGGGTCAATAGATTGTGTAAAATCAATTTTCTCTTTTTCAGATGAAAGCATTGCAGTAATTTGCTTATCTGGAGTAAATTGAAGAGCTGCAATATTCTCAAAGACCTTCATCAAATATCTCTGAACTTCTGTAACTTCTTTCGTTTGAGACAATATCTTAAGCAAATCGTCATCTGCCAAGAAATAAAACCTAGCGAATCGTGTTCTCTTTTCTTCGAGATACTTATTAAGAGATTTCTGAATCAAGTCTAAGTTTGTTGTGGCGCTCTGCAGCTTTTCTAATAAGCCTTCCTTTGTGCATTGCGTAATAACAGATGGATTCTCAGCAGTTTGTTTCATTAATGATGTCCAAATATTGTCCACACCCTTAAATCTGCTAGCCTCATTTGGCAATTGCTGAATGATATCAGGAGAATCAAAAATTGGCTGCAAATATCTCCAACCACCTTGCAAATTGCTCCACTCGTTAATAACATCGCTTATTCTGAATAATCTGTGTTGCCATTCTTCGATTTTTTCCTTAAATGGGCCTTTGAAAATGCTTGACACCATTGTTTGAACTAGCATGATGTGATCGTCTAATGTGGTATTTGGCTTTTCGAAAGAAAGCACAATTAATGCCTTGGAATTGTTGGCTGGCGGCCCGATTGGTAGCTTGATGTCTTGCCATTCACGTTCAATCTTCTCTAATCCTAGCTCTATTCTGTATTCTCTCTTTGATTTATCTCCCATTTCCTCGAAAAACTCTTGGTATCCTAAAATACCCAAAGAGCAAAGTTTTTTAAGGGTAAAAACTTCTTCTTCGCTTTTCACGTTAATAGGTTTTTTAATCTTGTCTGAAATTTCCTTCCAGTGACGCTCTTTCATACCATCGTGCCTTAACTCTCTGATAACTGGGAGATATTGCTTGAAGTCTTCAATTGAAGCTCTCACTGTTTCGCAAATTTCTTGGATTTTAGCATTATTTGGACCTTGTGCCTTTTCCTTGAAGAAACGCAGAGTCACAGTGATGATTTTCAAACGCTCCGTAAATATGTTATCAACCTATAATTGTTATTATTATATATTGGTTAAAGTTTTTTATATATTCTCTACGTCCGAAGAGTTAGTTATAAAATAAAAAATAATTATTACATCGTTAGCATTGATTTTATCCCATGCCCCTTCGATCCAATCTTTGGATTTTGTAAGCCAGATTTCCGCACTAGTCCATAAATCATAGTACGGCTGGAAGTCTTGCTTGATTTTCTTTATTTGTGTCATGTAATCTGTCTGCTCTTTGTCTAATATGCTCTCGTTTGTATTGCACTCCCTTGCTTTATCGGTGGCTTCTTTTAATCTCAAATCGATACTTTTCACAATTTCGGCATTTTTCATAAAATCTGCCAAATTATTATATTCAGACAATCTAGCGACGGTGGCTTCGTTGTCTTTTAAGGTTTCCAAGAAATTCTTTTGATCCTCTTCCATAACTTGAAGAAATACCTCCTTCTTTTTCTCCAAATAGACTTTCTTTTTATCCATTAATTCCAATAGCAGCTTTGGTCTATTAAATACATGCCATCTGAGATCCATCTCATCTTTACTTAGTTTATAGGAGAATTCCTCAATCACATCGTAAATTTCCATTAAAACCTCAATATTTTTCTTTTCCTCATCGATCCTTTGTGGCAAAGTCTCCATTTCTCTCTTTATAGTGATCAATTCTTCAATGTTCTTTGGGTCTTTATTTATTTTATCCCTCATTTTATCAAATTTAATTGTCAAAAGATCTGCTTGCTTCCTGCACTTCTTTACTCTATTATTTTTTATGTGATAAGGTTAAATGATAGGCGATTCATGAAAATATTGAAGGAGAAAAAATATTAAAACGTCTAATTTATTTTTTTTAAAAATCCTTTGTTTATTAGAATAAAATGTATTTTAAAAAATTTCTTACATAAGGTTAGTGAGCCCCTTCACGATTTCTGAATATTTGCCCTCATATAGCTTTCTCACATCTTTGCAATTAATCTTAAACAAAGACACAACAATAATTTCTGGGATCTCTTTCTTAATTTGCTCCTCTTTTTGCATGAACTCGTAAATTTCCTTCTTGATTTCTTGAATTTCCTTTCTTAAATCTTTGTCTCCTTCATCCCCTTCATTAGCATCTCTCTTGTGAACATGCTCATCTGGATTAAGACTACTTAAGGCCTTATATTTCTCATAAGTTTTTAAGTATGTATGCAATGGTTCTATAGCTCTCATAAGTTCTTGCTCAAGCTTCTCATAGAGATTCCAAACCCACATATTTTCATCGATCATCTTATCTGCATTCAGCTCCGGTTTTGTTTTTGGTCTAATTGGAGCTTTTAATACTAGATTGGCTTGTTTCTTAAAGAGCCCTTCTAAAACTTTTGGCTCTAATTGTGATATCTGCTGGAGCTCAGTAACCCCCTTATCGAATATTTCCAAGATGTTCTTTGGTATTGTTACAGGGTCTGGGCCATATTTCGGCAAATCATGTCCTTGCTTGAATATTAGATCGATAGTAAACAAAGGTTCTCTATTTTCAGAGACCTGCTCTTCATCCACTATGCTATCAGAGAAGCTGTTAATAACGTCGCCTGGTCCATTTATTGTTGTCACTTTAGGAATACAAGAAATAAATGAATTGACAAACAGATATAAGCTTTGCTGGGCAATTTCTAGAATTGATTCCTCCATTGAAAGTCTAATTCTAGTTAGTAGTTTCTTCAATTTGCCAAACTCATATGTTTCCTTTGATGTTTCCTTAATATTAAACCATCCTTTTCCTACTCCGCCGAAATGCTTGCGTATAATATCTCTCATGTTATTGACCCACCCTTCCTTTAATTGCGATGTAATATACCTAAATATATATAATTTCTCACTAATCATGAATCTTACGATATTTGTGACTCTTGAGTTTGCTTAAACTCATCCAATCTATAGATTTTCTTATTTGGTCCGTTTGAGCAGTCAATTGGGTTGAATACGTTGAAGTCTTTAATCCTAATACACTCTTTTTTAACTCCCTCGAGAGCCAAAATGACCTCCTTCTTAATTAGTAATGTATTGAAGAAGAATTGAGAAAGATTATCAGCGAATTTGTTTTCCTCGATTTGCAGCATCCCATAATACTTTGAATTTTTCTTCTCTTGGTCATTTGGAGGCAACATAAGCGGATGACTGATCAAATTTTGATCGCCAGAATTTACCTATAAATGACGGTTTTTTAATTAAAGAAAAAAAAACCTTCTTAAAAAAAACTTACAAGCTTATCGAATATGATTTGATTCATTGTGCGCGCGTATTCGAGTTTGATTTCTCCCATGATCACATTGCTAATTTCAACAGGCAATGCAGGCCTTCCATCTTTCATAATCAACCCCATTGAAAGAATTCTTCCCTGTTGCTCGCTATCAGGCTCAGGAAGGTCAACTGTAGGCATATTATCAATGAAATAATTGTATTTAATCATTGAATCAGCATAAGCCCTCATTCTATGAGCAGCAGCCAATCTTTTGGAAAAGACTTTGGGATCTTCAGCATCAAATAAAAGACTTAGTCTAGGCAGGCGGCATTTTTCTTTTGTGTCTTCCCATTCGCACTCGTAAATGTCAAGCTCAGAATTATAGGCATAAACAAGAACTCTTTGCCACTCGCAAGACTTGCTATCCTTTGTCCCTTCTATTCTTAAACCGAATCCTGGTAAGGCGTTTTGCACTCCTGAAATTTTTCCTGACTCAATCCACTCACTTGGTAACCGACAATCATAATTTGAGTCATCGTAGGCTTCTAGTGGCAGCCAGCACCCTACGGCAGTTTCAGGCTCTCTATAATTAACTCCTTCTTCCTCAAGGAGTTCTTGGATATTCAATGATGCATATTGCTTCTTGAGCCTGTCAATAGCAACTTTGCGGGGAGGATTTCCAGGAATTGTCACATAAGGAACTTGAACTTTTGGATCAATATCAGCCACTCCCTCCCTTTGCTTGCTATAATAAAAGATTCTCTTTCTCTGTGGCCTTTTTTGCTCTTCGGGAGAATCAGGTGGGGCAACTTCGGGCATGGGAAATTCTTCAGGCTTATCTTTTGTTGGACTTTTT
>CAXXOL010000026.1:0-17731 GCA_963666495.2 Bacteroidaceae bacterium | reverse complement strand
AGCGCATTAAGGAAAGGGTTCTAGACATCACTAGGAACATACTGAAACTTGATAGGCCACTAATTGAAGCAATCGCCAAATCAGAGGAATTTAATTTCTCTTCTTTCGGAGAGGCCTCAAGAGATATAAATAACACAATATCATCATTAAATTACTTGCCGTATTCGGATAAAATTTTGGTCACTAGCGGGAACACATTGAAGCTCGTTTCTCGAGAAAAGTCACAAGAAAAATCGTTTTTGCAGCCAGAAAATGAAGATAATTTCAGAGTCCGCGGTTACCCAAGAACAGCTCAAACACAAACCATTTTGAGTGTTAGTATGCTAGAAGCTCTTAATATCCTTCACAAAATAAACTACGAGGAGCTTATTAACCAGAACAAAGGTGCGGTTCTAGAGCATATTTTCCATTTTATTTACTCTCTCTCAGAAGCAGTTTCCCATGCCCAGAGCCAACCAATAAAATACCAAGCAAATAGGCAAACGATTTTAATGCAGATCAAATTCATAGACGCTAAGAAAGCGTTGGATACAATTTTTAGAACACTACTTCAATTACTATCAAGCACAGAACAAGATACACCGAAAATATTAAAAGAGGTTTACCTAGCTTACAAGGATCCATTATTAGTCGCCTTAAAGCTTCCAGAAGAAGATTTTGCATCAAAGCAAAAGCACTTAAGTATTGATGAGATTCATTTATTAATATCAATTGTCTCTAAATGGGACGAGCAGCTTAGAGCAATGACTGAGAGCAATGCTGTCACAGAAAGTCTCTTATCACTCTGGGATATACGAACATCTCGGAACCATACAGCGTACGGGAGACTAAATAGCTTCGTAACATGGCCGGCAACGAATGCAGTGGAAATGGCGGAGATGGGATTAATAAACACAGGCGACAAAAGGATGACGATTAAACACTTTATGGACATGAGTAGCTTCTCAGATACTCCATTGATGTTTGATAGCAAGACAAAGAGCGAACTATGGGCCAATTTGGAAAAACAACTCCCAGGAAACAGAATGCTAAACGGTGAGCCTTGCGTTAACGTAGCACTAGATGTAACGATGAAGAATCTGCCTCCTCTTAATAATAATCATTGGATGAACAATGGAGGAAAAACAGGTATCATAAATTTATTTATTCTATACTAATTTATTATATAGAAAGCAATCAAGAGCAGAAGATTAGTTATATTGAAGCGCACGATGATTCACCATATGTTTTAGCTTGCAGAGAAGATGGGTACGCCAGCGTTTGGCATACTGGATTTAGATTATACTTTGTGGCTAAAACCCATTTCAGAAAGAGATATCATGCTGAAAAAGGAAAGTCCGGAGTAAAGGTGTCTGAAAAAACTGGTGTCGCCGCAAATAATAGCGAGCTTACAGGAAAAATGTTTGATGATGAAGAAAATAATCAATTCACCTATGAAAGCGTTCCTCCAGTAGAGCCTCCTAAGCCAGAGGAAAAGAAGAAAGAAGAGGAAAAGAAAAATGTTGTGCCAAAGCAAGAATTTGTTGAACAATTAATTGCTATGGGATTTAGCACAGATATTGCTAAGAAAGCACTTATTCAAGTAAATAATGAGAGTGTCGAAGCAGCTATGGATGCTGTACTAGATTTGCAAAAGAAAGGTTTTATAACAAGAGTAGAGGACAAAAAAGAAGCCAAAAAAGAAAAGGATTTTATTATCCTTAGTTGGCAGTGCTCTGTATGTACCTTGATAAACGCTGAAGGAAAAACAGTATGTGAGGTCTGCAATTCGCCTGCTCCTCAATCGGCTTATAAATCAACGAAAAAGCCTGAACCAGCACCAAGCCAAGCTACTTCTTCTCCTGCTAAAAAAGTAGAAGAAGCAGCTAAAAAAGAAGAAGAGACAACTAAAAAAGCCAACGAAGTTGCCAAAAAGAGTGAAGAAATTCCTCAAACAAGCGCAAAAAAAGAAGAAGAGGATGCAAAGAAGGGTGCTTTGGCTGAAGAGAGTTTAATTAACGAACGTGCTGTTTGTTTTGCTTTAATGCTTGACAATAATAATGCAACAAATCCTTTTTCAATTGCATGCTGTCTCATAGGACAAAGTAATGGTCCTAACGAATCATCCTCAAGCTCATTGCTAAAAATAAGACGATTTAAATATGATTCCAACTACCTTGCTTCTTTTGTTCAGCAAGTATATTATTCTAATAAATTACAAAATTCTGCTGGATGGGAGTCTCAAATAACTGACTCATGGATCAAGCAGCAGGATGACCAAGAAATAAGAAAATTATTGTTTGCAGAAAGCAGGGAAAATATAGAAATTATTTCTCCACTATTTGTTAAGAATCAGCTAAAGCCAAATTGGAATATTGAACAAACAAATTTAGCCGAAAGCCATATAATATACGCAGAGGAATTAGAATATAAGCTTGAGTGTAAAGAAATATTAGGAATGTGCTCAATCAAAAGCAATCTTGAGGAAAAAAGAGAAGACAATATTATTGTGGTGGGAAAAACCAGCGAAGGTATTAAATTATTTAAATACGGACTTGCTAATTCCCAAGGAGAGGCTAACGACAATAGAGCTGGTCTAAGTGCGAAAATCGTAAAATTAGGCGAAATGACTTTATTATGCAATGAGCTAGCAATTTCAATTACTAAAGCTAAGGTATTGACTGATAGCCAATTACAAGTTATTGTAGCTTTTGATACACACGGATTATTCCTTATTGATTCAAGCAAATTAGTTGTAAGAGCAGAACTGAAGCAAGTGTTTAAAAATTTAGAAAATTTATCAATTATTAAAGAGAGAATTAAGGAAGATATCGTAAATAATAATCATCTATCTTTTATCAGCAAAATTGCTTATTTGGATATCAACGGAGTAAAAATAATATCATTGTTGCATCCTGAAATAGCATCGAAAGCTATTACAGCGAAAGAAGAGAAAAAAGAAATAGAAGCAAAAACTTATTCTGGCGAACTTACTGCTCTACCTCCTGCATCCTCATCAAATGAAATGCCTGAGATCAAAGCTGGAGATTTACAGATTGAAGATTTAATATTTTACGAACGCCAAATGAGGCACACGAGAATAGGCAGTGAAGCAGGAACTGAAGATTCGAATATAATAATATACTCTACAAATAAGGATTACAAGAACAAACTATACTCAAAGCATTACTGGAGCATTTGTGAAGCTACAGAAGCCCATTCCAAAGCTCCTTCTCAATCAAAATTCTCATTTGTTCTTTCTCCCCCTTCCCCAGTTATTTTAAATCATATTTCCTTAAGTCTAACATTTTTAAGAAAGACTCAAGAATTACCCAAGCCTATAATGGCAGCTCCCCAGGCAATTGTAGCTCCATCTCCAGCACCACTGCCGCCTCTCTCCTTAGCTGCAGCTCAGCCTATTAGTTCAGCTCCTTCACCTCCAATAAAAGGTATAGGACTCATATCTGTTAGAGGGACAAGCCTAGAAGAAAAAGATATTAAGAAGTATTATATTCCCCTTATTGTCTATGCATTTCGCGGCTCCCAATACAGCTATAATATAACCCCTTCCAGAATGGTTACAGATAACACTTTAGTTTTTGCAAGCAATTACCCTAAACCTGAATTTATATTTTGCCACCAGTTCGGAAAGAGAATGTTGATTGAAAAGGTATAATTTCAGCTTTATTTTCTGCAATTTTTAGCTTAATTAAAGGAATAATATTGAGTTTTTTGTTTAGTTCACTGTACGAGCTGATCTAATTTCAATGTGTGGCGCTTGTCCTGTTGGAACTGGACTTATTTTCTTATCTGACACAATAGCTCCATTTACTTACACATCAGAATATTCAAAAATCACTTCGGTCGAAGCTTACCAGAAGTGGAAAGAGGAGCGAAAGCAGTCACCAAAGCCTATGCAGCCAAGCGAGCCAGTAGGATTCTTTGAAATGGGTTCTGCCACAACAATTACATGCGATATCGATATAAAGAGAGCCTCATTTTATATCATGGTCAAGTAATATTTGATTACTAATTCGATTTATAGTTTTTCTTTTTATAAATAAAATTTTTACCTTTTTTTAGACCGACCTCATTCAGAAATATTCCTGGAAGAGCACCGCAGGACTTCAACACTTATCCTTTAGAAATCCAATTCTTCGGTGTAACAGGAAGAGTATTTGAGGAAGATAAACAAGATTTAGAGAGTGTTGGTCATACTCCAAAAATACCGAACATAGAATATATAACGCCATATAATATTTCTATAGAGCTTTTAAGCGATAATAAGTGGGTTCCGTCATCAGATAAAATAACTGAGATCTCTGTTGGCTATTTAAAAACTGGGAAAGCACCCAGCGACATCGATGTGAGAGAAATACTCCTAGCCAATGGCAATAATAGCTCTATTTCCCACGCTGCTATGAACAACTTAAATCGTTACGCTGGACTTTATAAAACAGCGATTACTGACTCAAAGTTACAAACAATACCTGCAAAAGCATATCGAATTACGATTGAGAAAAATGGAGATAGCAAGAGCATGTGGGAATTAATGTCAATAGGAGCCGAGCTGCATGTTCCATCACAGAGTGAAATTTCAAGCAAAGCTTTGAAAGGATTTCCTTTGCATTATTTGAGACCGTGCATGAGCGATATTAGTTTGTTCCACAGAGTCAATAAAGCTATAGTAGAGCTTACAACAAATCCTTCAGCATCAACATCCTTACGATCTTCTGCTTGCCAGTTGCTTCACAAAATCGCCTTATTCTATCCTCAGCAAATAAAGCCTATTGTTGAAACTTTGAAAGTGGACGATTTCATACAATTGAATATTTATCAACAAGAAAAAGGAAATGTCAATACTGCCATTGAGCTTTTACAGGAATTAAGCAGTGATCAAAAATTCTGCAAGGACATTTATATAATCATTTTGAGAGACGTATCGAATGTTCCTTTCAGAAAGTTATCTCCTTCTGGTAATTTTAATTCAAATATTTTTTATATTCAAACTATATATACACATCATAAGAACTTCTGTGGTGAAATGATGGCATTTTATCTAGAATTACCATGAGTTTTCTCTCAATGATTCCAGCATTTCTTACTGATCACCACAATTTATGTTATTTTTTCAATTTGCAAGCCAATCTATTAATACTATTGGCTTTATTTTTAGGCTTTGATGCGTTCCTAGAGCTCTTAAAATATTGTATGCCACTCTGCGAAGAAGAAGCAATATTAAAGCTAATGAAAAGTAATTAAATATATAACCGATTTATAACTTCCTCATTGTAGCATTATATAAGGCTAGCGCAACAATTGCTGACAAAATGCAAGATCCATTGATAGTTTATCTCAGAACTCGAATGAATATCAATGGCTATCCATTTGATCCTTGGGCATTTTACCCTCCTATTGAAGAAGAAGAAGTGATAATACCGCAGTCAAGTCAGCCTCAATCCCATCCTCCGGCTACTCCTGCAGTAGCCCAACCTAATCCACCAGTGCCATCTTCTTCAACTTCGCCTTCTACTGCCAGCCAAGCCACACAAACATTAGCTGCAGCTCCTCACCAAATTCCTCAATCACAAAAGATTTCGTCTTCAGCTCCCAAACAGATGATGCCACTTAAAGCAAAGATCTTCTTACAATGGAACGCGATCGCAGACGAGTTTACAATTGACTTAACGCAGAAGTGTTTAATAAAAAAAATAAGATTAATCTTTGGAAAGGTCGACAATGCCCAATACAAAATAAAAATAAGCCTATTTGCCCTTGTTAGAAATAAAAATAATAAATCCGCTTTAAGGCAAATATTATATCAAAGCATTATTGAGGATCACATTTGGCTTCAGGTAACAGATTTTGCCTATCGACAAACATCAGCTTTTGATCCATCTGAGGAGCTTGAAGCAGTAGAGCTTCCTATACAAAACCACGTTGGAAGATATTTGATAATACAGTTGGAGTATATTAAAACTCATAAGACAATTGCTGAAGAAGATAGCTCATTGCCTGTTATGAACGTAATTCCTGAAATATACGGAAAAGCTCTTGAGACTGGAGAAAATATAGAGGAAATTGAAGAGTTAATTGAAAAAATTGAGAAGACAGATGAAAAGAGAATAGAGACTATAAAGGAGGGCCATTCAATGCACCAAGAAAAGCTCGAAGTTTTAAAAGGCATGAATATAATAATGTACAAAAATTATATTGAAGGAAGCGATCATAAGCAAATAACAGCTGCAAGCTCGTCAATTAGTGATGAGAAAGAAATGAAAGAAAGTGGAGAAGGGAAAGAAAAAGCCGCTAGTAAAATTCAAATACCAGCAATAGCTGAATTGCAAAGACTTCAAGCTGACTTAAGAGGACTTACCTTAGAAGCTATGAATAAAAATAATAATGATGCAAAAATCCAAATTAAGTCTTTATTAAAGCAAATTAATAAGGAATTAAAAAATAACTACTACTCATCTCTATCTAGAGATGATATCGGAATAAGCACTGCCGCTAGTCAGGCAATTCAGCAGCAATCCATAAAGCCATCATTGCAATATATGACTTCAGTTTGTGTAGAGTACGCAAAACTCATCCGCAACTGCTTTATTAGCAAGAGTCCAAATAAGATGCTTGCCAAGAGAGGCTCTGAACCACCTCTTGTTGAAATGGCCAAAATTCTATTTAAAGCCTTTGTAGTGCACGAAAAGGGCGAAGTAAGAGAAGAGCTGCTTAACTTGCTCAAAGATGTTATTATACCATCGCTTGACGATATCCAATGGCTGCAATTTATCTTTGACTCTATTAACGAGTATTTATCAACTCCAAATCCAAGCTATTCCCAAAAATCTGTTATTGCTGCCCTGGATTATTTATCTATTCCTGATGGAGAAATATTGTCCTTTATGGTTAAAAAGTTAAACATTAATTGTGAAAGTCAAGGCCCAATGCTTTTACAAACTTTGTTCTCCGAAAAGCAGCTATCTCCAGATAAGCATAAAGTTACGGAATTACCTGAAAAAACTGGCGTTTCTTCTTCTGATCCAAATTCGTTTACTTTGGCATCATCTATCCTTATTTTAGCTCTTAACTCACTAAAGAAAGTACAGTTGCCTGAAGGCGAAGCTGTTCATAAGGGTGTCTCGTGCAATTCATGCAATAATCAAAAATACATTACTGGACCTAGATTCAAGTGTGGACACTGCCTTAATTACAACTCTTGCGGCAACGAAAAATGTTTGGAAAAGCACTTAAACGAATTTCCAGACCATGCATTTATTGTTATTTTCCAGGCGTTGCCATACTCTCCAAATCCAAAAGACTTAAAGAACATCCAATTAAAAGCGCTATTACCTACTTTCTCATATGTTCAAAATAGCAAGACACATGAAGATGTTGATTGCGAAGCATGTGGTAAGAGAAAATGTGTTTTACTTATATATTCTTATTAGGAAAGAAAAGCATTACTGGAATTCGTTACCTATGCGGCAACTGTGATGATTGGAATTTGTGCTCTGATTGCTTTTTGAAAGAGGCGCCTAATCATATGAAGACAGCATCAACTCATGTATTTATTCGCCTCACTCAGCCTCTAGTTCCTACAAACTCGACTCCAAAACCATATTTGCAGTTATTGGATCCTTTACTTTATCCGATTCCAAGTACTGCGAAGCACGAAGATCTGTTGTTGCCACTTTCATCAAAAAGAAGCTATTCATTGACTACTGAAAGAGACGAAAAAGTCCTTTATGAAAGACTTGATTATGATCAAAACATGAATCTCAGCTATAGTATATTAAAATGGATTTGCTTACAGCCAGAGAGCATTTTGAAACAAGAACAAAAGAAAATTTTACTTAAGCTTGGGTTAGATCTGTTTAACTCTCTCATACGCTTGGCTAATATTGAAGCAACAAAGAAATTACTCGAAGATTCTCAAAGCTTCATTGAGCTAATCTTTTATATTTTGAGCTTTAATGATAGAATACTCGCAGAAAAGTAAGATATTTTAATATCATTATTAATAAAAAATATAGTCGGTCAAATTTGTCTCACTATGTGAATGAAATTATTAATACAATGACTACTTATCCTCATGTAAAGAAGCTTACTCAGGAGCAGATGGCAAAGATGAAACCGCATAATAGAGCTGAATATTTAAAGAGTCAAGAAAAAGCTCTACAAGTGAAAGTTTTATTGTGTAGCCATATTCAATACATGCTGAAGACATTAGTTGATATTGCGCATAATGGAAAACACATAATCGAAGTAACCCCAATATTCTCAATCTATAATAACCAAAATATTTGGAACGATCATCTTTCATATTTACTGGAAATGTTCCTTAATGTCGCCGAAAAAAGCCGCATTCAAAAGTGTGAATACAAAATTGATGAAAAAGAACAAAAAATTGAGAAACAAATGATTCTCTTGCCACCGCCGTTAGCAAGATCAATTAGCTTGCAGGCTAACTCCCCTTTGAAGGATGGAGTAACAATAGAGCACCTTGCAAAAGTCACTTTGCTGACTAACGAAAAATTCGTGGAGTACACAACGCTATCACTACATATTATTAAGTCATTAGTGGATTTATTGAGTCCTCATCATAACAACTTAAAGGCACCACAATATATAGCTAATCTCTGGACAATGGTCTTGAAGGCTTTGACAATGATCCCGCTTTCAGTAGTGATTGAGAAAAAATTATTTGACAGACTTGTCAGCTCGTTTTTACAATCGCCGGAGGAGATACAGCAAACAACATATAGCGAAATACTAAAAATGACCCAGCGAATAGTTAAAGAGCCTGCTCACGCTAACGATGTGAGCAAGTTTTTGTTGAATCTCTTATTTGCCACATTAGAAAACGCTATTGGAACCAGCAATGAAACTCTAGCATTTAACATTTGTAGTGGATGGCTAGATATTTTAATAGCTCGTGAGACACCAAAGCCTGAAGATTATATAGGAGAAATTTTCATTAAATTAACCGAAGAAGATACAATGTTTATGCTAAGGAAGGGCATAGAGTTATTAGTAAAGCATCTAAGCTTAGGATCAATTGACTCTGTGACAGGATCGCAAAATTCAATAATAATGAAGATCGAACTAATCCACGATATCTTCAGAATCATCGCCGGTGCTAAGGGAGTAAATTCCCAATCAACTGCTATTAGCTTGCTATTCAAAAATAAAATAAGCGGTAGCAAATCTCCAGCTAAAATAAGTAATAGTAGTGCAAGTAGTAGAGATCTCCTAATTTTGATACCAGATTTAATCGTATGGCTATTGCTGAATGAGAAACTTGCCCCTGGTACAACTCCAGCAGCTGAGCTACATGCAAAGCTAAGCAATCATGTAAAGGATATATTATATAATTTGGGGGAATCAGAAGAATTAGTAAAAGTCGGACTCTCAACTTTAATTAATTTTATTCAAGAGTTTGATAAGAAAATTTCTATTTGTTCTGAGACTGAGTCAATGAGCTTTGCTATTGCTACCAAACTTAATGATAAAATCAATAAATTATTGGTCTCCTTAATAGAAACCTGGGTTACTACAGACGAATTAGCGTTATGCTTTGCCACAGAAATAAGAGGTTTCGAGTTTTTGCTCGATCGTATTCGAACTGCCGATACGAGAGCAAATAGACTTGGCCATAATGGAAAAGAAGGTTTGAGCCTTACAGAGGAAGCGAAAAAAACCGTAGATAGAGATCAATCGCTTTTGGGAACGGACTTAGATGAAGCAATTAACAAACAACTCTCTCTTGGCATCAGCAAAGATTTAAGCAAAGAAGAAGAGGTTTCGGCCAACTTAAATAAAAAGTATGATCCCTTGAGTCACCATATTGAAGAGTATGCTAAAACTATGGTTATTGAAAGCACTTCGGGAGGAGATGTTTTGACTTCATATTTGACCACAGATTGGAGTGTGAATAAGAAAGGAAATAAGCACAAAGTATTTACCAAAAGTATTACTGGAGCTTTGAAAAATGAATTCTCTATGACGTTTAGGCTGAAAACCACTATTGAGATATCTGAAATTCAAATGGGAATTATCAACTATTGGGGAAATTCGAATGAGCTTTATTTAGAGCCTTCATCAATTATTGTAGAGGGCGGTATGAATACTAATAACATGTCGGCTATTTGCACGCTGAACAAAATCAGGGACGACGGTTTCGCAAGCCATTGTTCAGCAGTTTTCGGTAGAAATATGGAGACTTTCTCGAGCGAAAATGGGAAGACTATAAGCCAATTATTGGATAATAAGTTTGATTCTCTACCACACTTCAGAGTGAAATATTTGAGATTCACTCTTCGAAAAGGAGTAGTTACATGCTTGGATAACTCTCCAATGCTAAATTTGTTGAAAAAGCAGAAGTTCTTTGCAATAAACTACATCTCAGTTTCGGGCTATGACGTATCTAACTTAGGAAACTTTTGCGCATATATCTTTGATACTCAAAAGGAAACAGCTCTACAAGTTTTACTACAATTTTGCTCTCCTGAGTACACAAAGACTTTGAAAGTTATTGCTTTCCAAGAAGATACTCTTAGCAAGATTAAATCATCCTTTAAGATGTTGGCAGGATTAATTAATACAAAAGAAAATCTAATTGAGCCAACATTTATAGCCATCAGCGCATTAAATAAAGAAATGGGAGAATGGTTCATTAATCAGCTTATGCAAAATAATAGTAGCAGAAGGCAAATTACTTTGCTTACGGAGTTAATATTGAGCCATTTAGGAGAACTCCCACGAAGAATAAATAATTACAAAGAATTCATTTTTACTGAATTAAAGAAATGCTTAAAGGCTTATCCCGAGGAAGGAATTGAGCCATTGAGAGGATTAAAAGGATTCTTGTTAAACTATGTAAAAGCGCTGCGATTATCAGCGTTGCAGTTCGAGAAGGAGAAAAGGGAAAAAAGCATTCCATTAGAAGTATCAGAAGAATCCATTCTATATCCTGTTATGCTTTTGGAAAAATGCGTAGATACAAAACTTTTGAAGCAATTAATCAAGTTTATTTTGATACAATTCTATCCTCCAAGCCCGTTTGTCAATGCGTCACTAAACCCATACAAATTTGTGATCAAGCACTTATTTACACCATTGTAAGAATTAATTTTAAAAAAAAAAATTATTTATAGCTTCAATGATCCAAAGATACATATCAGATTAATCCTGGCCAGCTACTTTGCAGCGACAGACAAAACTTGCGCCGAGGCATTTATGGAAAATGCACCTTTGCTTGAGCAATTGAAGAAAGGAATTCCCGATGACTTACAGCAAGGTATAGTTCCTATTAAGATTCTGCTCCAAGCCTGGCTTAATTGCACTGTTCAACCAATTGTGCGTGATAAACTAAACGCTAATGGAATTCCATTTATTTTGTATGAATCACTGAAGCTTTCAAATATCCCTAATTCCAATGTTGCAGCAGGAGAAGCTCAGTCTCTCCAAACTTCAGGCATATCAACAGCACCAAGCGTCATTTTGAAATCATTACCTGATGATCTATTACAAATCACCGTAGAACTAATTAAAGCCCTTATTGCAGGAAGGCCTGACTTAGAAAAAGATATGTCTAAGAGAACTATTGAAGACCTTGAGCTATTAACAAGCAGGAGAGACTTAAATTACGTAAATAGTGTTCTGGTACCAATTTTACGTATGGAACAAAGTATTCCAATCTGCCTCCAAGCTTTTGATTCTGATGCAAAGAAGTACGTTTTCCAAAAAGCCAAATCTAGCAATTCTAATTCTTCTTCTCAGATTCCTGCAATGATTAATATCCCCACAGCTTTATTGTCACTAAAACAAAAGGCCGCTCTATCAAAACAATTTAAAACCCATTTTGTTGGAATGCCAATTTGCAAGAAGCTTTATAATGCTAAATGGAACAAGTTATTCTCTGATGCCGTAATGGACCAAACAAGATTCACAAAATTGTGGAGTACAATTCAATTACACGGGCAGACTCTGTTTATTATTTCAGGCATGCAATCTGGAAAGCCTGTAATTTTTGGAGGTTTCTGCACTTTGCCAATGCCTCAAATGCCATCTAGCCTTGATCCTGACTATAACGCTTCCGTTATCTCCAAGCCTGATGAGTGCTTCTTCTTCTTCTATGAAGGGGATAACTGCAGACATTTCAAATTAAAACAAGGAGATCAATTTATGTCTATTATTGTTGATCAAGATTTAAGTGGAGCCTTATCTTTCGCAAATGATGTTTTCTGGCTATCTGGCTCTAATGACTACAGTACTCAATTCGGGGATATTTCTGGACAAATAGAATGCATTGAAAATGCTAGCTTTAAGTTCACGGACCTTCAATTTTCATTAAACTCAATAGAGGTGTGGAATGCTAAAACAACAAAGCAATCTGGTCCTATGGAAGAAGCTAAAAAGATTGGAGCGATTGATAGTGGAAAGACAAAGGAGCCAAAGCATCCCTGGATTAATTTCTTATATCCATATCACTTATTTAGATTAAATCCTGTTTACAATGTGCCGAGTGGAGTAACAGCGGAGCAATTATCTACTTGCTTGCAAAGCTGGAATGAAGATAAACTGTTAAAACTAAAAATCAGGCACACAAGCAAGCCACTAATAGATGATATGTCTTTAATTGGAATAAATCAAGAAATATTAGAAAAATATCCTTACTATAATGGAGTTCTTGACTTAGAATATGATATTCAGGAGCAGACAGAGAAAGAATCAGCGAAAGTTGGAGCCGCATCTCCTAGCAAAAAGCCAGAAGTGGAAACCGATAATAACGATATTAAAGGATATTTACCAAAAATGGGAGTTTTTGAAAGGTTCGAAGAGTATGGCGGAGTCAAGCAATTAATATCGGTTACGCTCAGATCATTGAAATTATGGAAAAATGCTGACGCAGCTGCAAAGTGCACAAGTTGGCTACAGGAACTTGAAACATTCTCGACAATTCCAGGATTCTTTAAACTTTTTATTAAGAATAAGATGTGCAAAGATATTCTGTTTAAAATGCTAGCTGGAGTTCCGGATCATAAGTTTAGCAGCGAAGACAAGAAAGTTCAAGAGAAGGAACAAAAGAAGTGGGAAGAAGAGCATCAAATGGCAGTAAAGATCACCTATCAAAACATTGCTGAGGTGTTTAAGGTTTCCACGGACTCCAAGATGAGAGAACAGGCGTTTGAAAACGGGCTAATCGATAAAATACTACTAAGAATATCAGCCTTTACTGGAGAGAAAGGAAGAAAATGGGTTGAAGAGGAAACTAAGCAACCAAGTACGACAGATAAGAAGGAGCCAGAAAGCAAGTCTCCAGACCAAAAGAAGGAGTTACGCAACGTTGATAAAAAGAAGCGCAAAGGAGTAGGATACGTAACCAATGCAGGAGAAGTCTGGAAGGTTCAAGATTATATAGAAAGCCAGAAAGCGAAAAACGAACAAATCAAAATCATGATTGACATTTTGGCAAGCTTTATATCTGCAAAAGATTGGCATCCTACCAAAGATCTTATGAGACTCTTTGCAGAATCAGCAGTAATTCTTTTAATAGAATCTGGATTCAGAAGTGGTTCACTACTAGAAATGAGCAAGGAAGCCTCTTTATATATATCTTACCTAGATATCACTAGAGCATTTGCCTCTCAAAGAAAGCTAATCCCATTGCTTATTGATTTAGATCAGCACTATATTCCAAAACAAAGTGATTCAATTTATACTCTTTTGAAAAAATTGAACGAACTAAGTCATATCTTTCTGACTTGCCTCAAGAAAGAAACTACTGAAGAGGCCAAGGCCACAGCAACACTAGCAAACGAAATCCAAAGTGTCTATACTTATGTTACCACTTCCTTAGAAGCCGCACAATCTAGAAAATCGCGAAGAGATGCAATTAAAGATGCATTGGCATTACCACTTAGAGAGTGCTATAATATTTTACTAAAAGACTTAAGATTTGATTACATGGACATGAAAGATCAAACTGGTAATTACGTACACCATTACTCTTCAACAGCAGCAGGAAAAACAAATCCACCTTCAACCAAGATAGTTAGATTGGCGCAGGAATTAGCAGACTTAAGCAACTCTCTTCCCTATGAACACACAAATGCTATTTTTGTTAGGGTAGATAAGGAGCGCGCAGATATGATGAAAGCAGTGATTATGGGAGCTTCAAATACACCATATGCTCATGGAGCCTTCGAATACGATATTTTCTTAGACAACAACTATCCCAATGAACCTCCAAAGATGAACTTAACTACCACCGGATCTGGAGCAATAAGATTTAATCCCAACCTTTATAATTGCGGAAAGGTCTGCTTATCTTTACTCGGAACATGGAGAGGCCAAGCCAATGAGAATTGGGATCCGAGATTTTCTTCAATTCATCAATTGCTAGTCTCTACTCAGGCTATTATTATGAGCGAGGAAGTTTATTTCAATGAACCCGGCTTTGAAAATGAGCAAGGAACGCCAGAAGGTGAAAAGCGAAATGAGGCCTATTCCAATGTTGTCAGATATGGAAATATTAAATTTGCTATGACAGGTCAAATTCGCAATCCAGCAAAAGGCTTTGAGAAGGTCATCCAAAGACACTTCTATATTAAGAAGGATGAGATATTGAAAGAAGTGAAAAGCTGGATTGATTTGGCGGATAAAAACGAGGCATCATATAACGGCATAGTTAGCGATCACAATATGAATTACTGTAAGATGTTCAAGGAAAATAAAACCAAATATAAAGAAATGCTTGTTGAAGCAATTAAGGAATTAGAGGCAGAATTAAATAAGCTACCTCCGCCTAGTGGCGAGGACATTGAGAAAATGAAGCAGGAAGATAAAGAAGAAAAACTTAAGATAATGGATATTACTGAAGGAGCTGCAAAAATTGACTTAGTTGATGCCAGTGACGATAAATCTGAAACCCATAAGCAAAAAAAACTTGACATTGAGGATGAAGAAGTTAAAGATAGATGGTCTCGATATATTGGAGCACTTGGAGTTGACGCAGTATCAAAACAAGCCAGCGCTTCTATTTTCTTGTCAGGAATTAATCCTTTGGGTATAGAAATTGCAAAGAACTTGGTTTTGTCTGGATGCAAAAAGTTCACAATACATGATAATAAAACTTTGCAGATGACTGACCTTGCAGGACAGTTCTTTGCTTCTTCAACTGAAGTAAATCAAAATAGAGCGAAAGTGTCCTTAGCCAAACTGCAGCAACTCAATTATTATGTCAATGTCACAGATATGACTGAAAAGCTGCCAACATCACTTGAAGGATTAGAGAAAATAACTGAGCTTAAGGAGTACTCGGTTTTCATTATGGTAGATTCGGATCGAGATACAGAAATTGCCTTAAGCGAATACTGCAGAAAATATAATAAGAAATATATTTACGCAGATGTGAAAGGAGTGTGTGCCAGAGTATTCGCGGATTATGGAGAAACATTTGAGTGTCTTGATAAAGATGGAGAAGAGTGCGTTGAGGTCATGATTAGCAGCATTTCTACAGATGAGAAGGGATTAGTTAAAGCATTAGGACAACAGAGGCATAAATTAGAGACAGGAGACGAAATATTACTTACTGAAGTCCAAGGAATGCTCACAGCACAGGGTAAATCAATTAACAATTGTAAATTTAAAGTGACTGTTATCGACCCATATGTATTTGCTATTGGCGATACTAAAATGTATAGCCCCTATATCAGAAATGGTATAGCTAAACAAGTAAAGCAGCCTAAACTGTTTAAGTCAGTAAGCTGGAAGAAGACATTGATGAATGAAGTTCCTTTACCTATTGATCAATCAACAATGATCTACGATTTTGCCAAAATGAACGATAATGCATTAGTACATTATTGCTTTGAGGCTGCTAAAGACTTTGAAGAAGCTAATAAGAGACTAATGAAGGAATGGGATGAGGCAGATGCTAAAGCATTTAGCGAATTGGTTATGAAGAAATTGAAGCAAGTTAAGTTCGAAGGAAAAACGGAAGATAAAATTGTTGAATTCTCTATAGCCTTTTCTAAAACGTACTCAGGTACACTCCCGCCTCTTGCTGCCTTCGTTGGTGGATTCGTTTCTCAGGAAGTAGTCAAAGCAATCACTCAAAAATTCTCAGTTTTGAACCAAATGCTCTGCATGCATTTTATGGAATTGCTCCCTAAAGAAGTCACTACTAAAGCTGAAGCCTTAAATTTAGTCAAAGATAGATACTCTGGAATCAGAATTACTTTGGGTGACGCTTTGGTCCAGAAACTCAAGGAGACCTCGCTGTTTATGGTTGGTTGCGGTGCTATTGGATGCGAATTGCTGAAAAATTACGCTATGCTTGGAATTGGCACTTCTGATCCAAGCGTTGAGCCTAAGATGACTAAAAGAAGCAGGCTGGTTATTACAGATCCAGATGTAATCGAACCAAGCAACCTGAATCGACAGTTTTTGTTCAGAGAGAAACATTTGAGAAAGCCTAAGTCCTCAACTGCAGCAGCAAGTGCTATAGCAATGAATCCAGACTTGAAGGATCACATACTTGCGCGCTTGGACAAGGTTCACGAAAACTCTGCTCATATATTTACTGATAAATTTTTCATGGAGCAAACGCTAGTTACAAATGCTTTAGACAACATTCAAGCCAGAAGATACATTGACTCAAGGTGTGTATCAACTAGAATCCCATTAATAGAATCTGGTACATTGGGGCCAAAGGGGCACGTTCAAGTAGTAGTTCCATATAAGACTGAAAGCTACTCAAGTCAAGCTGACCCAGAAGATAATACACAAATTCCTCACTGTACTTTGAAGATGTTCCCTGAGGAGGTGTTGCATTGTGTCGAGTGGGCAAGAGACAAGTTTGAAAAACTTTTTACCCAGCAGCCAAAGACTGTGCTGAGTGTAATTGAGAAGGGTGAAAACTACCAGCCAATCAGTTCTCAGGAAATAACTAGCTTGAAGCAAGCTATCAGGTGTGTTAAGAAGAGACCTATGAATTGGGAAGACTGTGTGAAACTTGCGAGGAAGAAATTCCAGAAATACTTTATTAACGATATTAGACAATTGTTGTTCGTCTACCCATTGGAACATAAGACCAAGGATGGCACTCCGTTTTGGTCCCTCCCTAAGAGACCACCACATGAGCTTAAGTTTAATCCAGGAGACTCTCTCTTTGCCGCATTCATTGCAGCGTGTGCGTCTTTGTTTGCTGTTATGTGGAATATTAAGATCCCACTAGCCAATATCAGAAGTGAAGCTGATAAACTTAAAGCTGCTTCTCAAGCCGCAGGCATTTCATTTATTGAGTTCCAGCCCAGCGCAGAAAAAGCTAAGGAAATCGCACAACAGGTATCCAAAGAAGAAGACAAAAAGGAGGAAGGCAAGCAGGTTGAGCAAGAAAAAGTTGATCCAAATGATGTAGCTGTGCTATTGAAAGACTGGCAAGCCATTTTGAAGCAGTTGCCTAAGAAAAAGGGACCAAATGAACCAGGTCTTGTACTCCCACAAGAATTTGAGAAAGATATTGATAGCAATGGACACATTGACTTTATTTATTGTTTAGCTAACTGCAGAGCTAGGAACTACATCTTGGAAGAAATGAGTTGGATCAATGTCAAGCTTAAAGCAGGTAGAATTATCCCAGCTCTTGCCACTACAACGGCATGTATTGCAGGTCTTCAGACTATTGAGGTCATCAAGCTAGTTAAGGGCATAGACACCGAATTGCACAGAAATGCTTTCTTGAACC
>CAXXOL010000025.1:0-15251 GCA_963666495.2 Bacteroidaceae bacterium | reverse complement strand
CTTGCTTGTTGATGAAATCATATCCGAAGTCTAAGGCTGCAACTGGACAGACTTGTCTTCGTGCGTAATTTAATTTCAATGCGGTTAAGAAGCAGCGTATGTTCCAAAACATTGTTACTAAGAACACGTGCGGAGGTCCATTCAAAATCCATTTAGAATAAATATCAATTTTGATATGCAAAGTAGCTATCCAATTAACCAAAGATTTAGTACCAGAGTATTCAGGATCATAATAATGAAGCCAAGATAAAGGTATGACATTATTATGGAGTTCCAAGAGCAAATTATGATCTGAATCATTTATTTGGGCTTTTCCCTGGCAAGCAGAAATTAAATGCTGAAGATCACTGTGAATAACGTTAAGCAAGTTATTATATTTAATTATTTCTTGGTGTAAGACGTTATTTAGGGCATCTTCATACAGTAATGGGAATTTCAGTTCGGCTTCCTTTATATCAATTAAATGTGGCACAGTTGAGTCAAGCTTCTGTAATTCGTCCTTCAATTGATTATAGTCGCTGCTTAAGAATGATGACTGGGTATCGAAGTAAGTAATAACGTTTCCTGCGGGAGAACTACCTTGACTTTTCTCTCCGTTTTGATAAACCAATCGCAAATTTTTCATCACTTCCTTTCCCTGTTCTTGAAGTGTAGCAAATTCGACGTTTGAGTGTAGACCATAAAGCTCCGGTATATCATCTTCAGGTAACTTCTTTATAAACGCAATATACTCATCAATAGTGTCATATTGAGGAATATAATATTGCTCTGCTGCCTTGCAAAATCGGAAATCAGAATAAATAACGTTATCATTATAGAAATCTTCAAGCAAGGATCGAATGCAGAGCTTATCTCGAGGATCAGGAACACGAGCGCAATAATAAAATTCGCAAGTATGATATAACAACGATTCAAATGGCAAAGAAATACTGGCATTCAATTGATTATATAGAACTTTAGCTGCTAAAGCGAAATCAGTATCTGAAAATGAGCATCGACTATTCCAGCCTAAAGTTTTGAAACGGCTTCTTTGGTTAACAATTCCGTGGAACATTGCCAGGCCCATGAATAGTTTCCTCCAATCGCCTTGCTTTTTGTGCTGAGTATAGTTTTGCATTTCTTCTTTCAAATTTTTTACTCCATTAAATATTCTTTGTATTATTTGCTTAATTCCTCTGACACCTTCATTGCAATACTTGATACTTTTTTGCAGCAGAGTGCCTGGGATTTCTGCAGATGACATGCTTGAAAGCCACAAACGGAATTCCGGGTTTATCAAACTTCTCTCACTAGAATTTATGTTACATGTTTCATCAATAATTTCTTCCAAGTCATGTAACCAACTTGTGTATAAGTGACAGTTCTGAAGCAAGATCCACCCGCCAAGTCTCCTCTGTTCCATTATTCGCTTTTTCGCAATCCATCCTTGTCCTTGTCCTAAAGAAATTGTTTCGAGAGGTGTTGGACAAATTTCTGAAGCTAATTGCTGGAGCTGGATCAGCGGGTCATTGCCTGGTGCCATAATAAGCAGAATTGGAGTTTTATAGCTGCTATCCATAAATGTGTCTCTGAGATTGCTTTGCAAATTCTTTAGAGCTTCATCGCCTAGAATAGCTTTAACTACGGTTAAAATGGCTCCCGTAAGTGTCGATGGGCACAATATCGAGTGAATTGTGATTTTATATAATGGAGATTGACCTTCAAAAGGAAAAGGAATACCAGCAAAAGATTCTGAATCGACATATTTTTTCCATTTCTCTACATTATTAGTAATATGCTCGTGCAATGGTGATAAATTTTTAATAGGGAATTTTGTGCTTAATTGGTAAATTAGCTTCCATTGCGCATCAGTAATTGGAAGTGGATTGTCTGGGATAGAAGGCGCATTTGCGAATGAAACAGGCGGCTGGCTTGCAGGAGTAAGATTCGCATTATTCGGAGTATCGACATTTAGAGGAAGACGAATCGGTATTAATGGTTTATCATCGATAGCTTTTTGCATAGATGCATTGTTCAGGAAAAATTCATATAATTGCTCATCATAGGTATTCTCGGCTTGCATGGCTCTCAATGCAAATAAAAACAACCCAATTATTTTGTGCTTTCCAAAAATAGCCTGGGTAACGCTCTTAATTAGTCCATTCTTAAAGGCAGTATACAATATCTCAGCTCTCCTGACTGGCTTTTCTTCCTTCAAGTGGTTGCTCTCAATAACTTGCTGATAATAACTCAAAAACCAGTTATATGAGAATTGATACATAGGATCAAAAATAGCTAAATCTTTCAAAGTAAAATAAAGAAATGAACAGAAGGTTGCTACAGGCCGATATACGTTTCTGCTTTCATCTATTTTTTCCTCACGTGCCTATTATTTTATTTGAAATAATTAATGTAAATTTATGTAACAATAAAATGGCGAATTGTACCTTCGAATCTTTAATTTCGTTTTCTGTTCTGTCACTCATAATTCTGTAATCAGTCAAAGATATTACCAAAGCTTCATCATCTAATAGCTTTGGACCTAGCTTCTTAATAGTATCCAAAATTTCGTTTTCCTTCTTTTCTTTCATTATTCTATTTTCTCTATTTCTTTGCACTTGTAATTGCTTCTTGGATTCACTTTCACTATCAACTATTAAAACCAAAGTATGCATTAGCTGTTCTCTGATTGACTCTTGAGAGATTGAGAAATTGAGCACCGTAGTTTGGATAAATACTTGAGGCGAAAATTGTGGAGTATTGCTTGAATTGATCAAATATAAACTATAATTAAATAAAGTATTAAAAAATAATTCCGTATAATATTTTCATTAATCACTTAATTTACCTGAAGTTATTGTTATATATGCAAGGAGTTTCGTCTAGGAGTATCATTTTTTGTCCTTTTTCTTCATAGACCTTCTTTTCCAATAAGGGAGTTAGAACGTTATCAATTGCACCTTCAACTTTTTCTATAATAACAACGTTTCCGTAAGTTAATCCAGCTTTTAATTTCTTCATAAAGTCGTTGTTGCCAATCTTGCATGTAATGGCCTTTCCATCTGCCCATTTGACAACATAATCCTTCCCTTGGCCTTCAGGATCCACAAATAGAGGCCACTTCTGAGATTCGGCTATGATTACCGCATTTTCCTCCGAATGATTATCATTTGGCAAGCCCTTTTGATGCTGTCTAATGATCTCCATTGGACTTGCTAACGCTTTCACAATACTAAAATCTCCAGCAGTAAAGACTATATCGCTTTCCTTCACTTTTGTTAAAATTAATTGATTAAGGATCTCTTTTCTGAAAAAGCTCGCAAACGGTCCCAAGTAGTTCAAAAACAGGCTCGACACAAGTACGTCTCCGTATAAGGTAGTGCTTTCGTCTTTCAAGCGCTTAATAGTTTCAGTCCAGGTTTTTTTCTCCCCTTTCAGCTTCTCGTTCAATTTTTGTGCTCTCCCAAGCTTAGCTACATACTCGTTTAATGTTTTTTTAAGGTTTTCCCTTTCTTCATTCTGTGTATTGAACCTTTCCTCTAATTCATCTCTTCGCGTCTCAATAGCTTTAAGTTCCTGCTGACTTTTTTGCCACTCCTCAGTTGCAGCCTGCAAAGCAGCATTGGCCTCTTTTAGCGCAGTTCTTTTAGGAGCAATTTCTTTTTCGGCTTTATCATAAGCGAGAATTGCCTCTACCCAAGAAAAGATCCCCTGCATTGCACCAGATGATTGCTGTACAGCCATTTTGTCTTCTGAGAGCTTCACCATCCTTTCCTGGACCATCATGAGAATATCATCCGGTATAGGCAATTTCTTCTCGTCATATGTTTGTAGGTCTTTCTTAATTTTCTTAGTATTTTTGAGCATCTCAAGCACTGCTTTCCAATAATTTAATTGCTTTACTTTGGCTCGCCCGATTTGTTTCTCCTCGGTATCTACCTTCTTCCCAAGCAGTATTACAACCATTTCCATTATAGTTTTAATTGTATCTTTTGGAGTCTTATAAGTCTTCATTTCAATTAAATCTTTTTCCTGAATTTGCTTCAATCCCTGCTTGGCACTTTCCAATAAAGGCTGAGCCTCCCTAAGTTTTTCTTGACACTGAGCCTGGAGTTCTTCAGCCATTTTTTTCTCTATTGTAGCTCTCACCTCTTTCTGCTCAACAATCTCTTTTAGACGCTTGGCTTCTTCTTTTTCGGCACTCAGTTCCTATTTATTATAGTATTATTATTTATTTCGTTAATATATTATTCATAGATCATATACAATATAAAAAAACAATACAATAAATATTATTTGACTAGCAAAAACGTTTCAGATACAATATAGTATTTATTAATCATATTCAAAAAATTATGCGATTATTACATTTAAAGTCTTTTCAGTTTCTTTGTTCTTTTTTTCTAATCCTGGATTCAGTTCATTAATCTCAGTCGTTAGTTTTTTGATTAACCCAGCTGCTTCTTCCAAGCACTGTACTCCATTGCTGTACTTTGCAAGCTGTGAATCCATGTAATTTTGCTTCTTTGTCAGAAGCTCACTAAAGACTTTTAATAATTCAATGTACTTGCAAGACGGGATATAAACTCTCATTCCACCTCTTGTATAGTATTCATTTGATTTTTCGGCTAACTCCCTATGCACTGATACGATGATCTTTATTGTTTTCTCTAGTAGTTCTGATTGAGTAGAAAACGTGGGCAAGGGTGCAAGGATTTTTTGTGAAATAGCTTGCAACGATTCTTCTGGCCATTCCATAAAATATATTGATTGAGTGGAATTAATAATTGTTGGATAGAGGCGGATTCTATTCAAAGATATAAAAATAAGAGTATTAAAAACTATTAAATTTACATTGTTTTTAGTAAATCGCTGCCTGGGCCAACGCAAATCATTATTTGCATATGCTCTTTAGCATTGGCTATCATTGCATCATAATCAAAACCTTTACGTCTTTCAGCCTTAATGTCATCAATCTCAGTTTTGCTGAATAGCTCAGGGATTTCGCCTGTTGACATTATGGTATTAATATCTTCTAAGCAGATATTTGTCTCTGAAGATCCTTTCTTGCTTGAAATTCCTATATTTATATCTGTGTTAGCCAAGGTAATAGTTTCAAAAAAATTAAAGATATTTACTTTCGATCATCTGACTAGTAGCCAAAAATAGAGTATTTTTCTTGTCCAATCCTGATTGCTTATAAAGGCCCTTAATATTTTCTCTCCATTCAGTTTTTCCAAAGTGCCTGTGTGAAATGAACATATAGTAATTCCTACAAGTTACGATTATATTCAGGTATTATTCATTTTTACCAATCCATCATTTTGCAGGCGAGCTTGCTTAAAGTGGCTCTTCCATTTCCTCCAATTCCAATAAGCATGCCATTAAACTTGCATATGGCAAATATTCTTCCAATTGCAATCATGTGCTTTATAGCAGACATAAAAATAATAATTTGCTTTTTAAATAAACCTTGGTTTACTTCTAAAGTCCTCTCGACATTTTTCATTACTTCTTGCAGGTTCAACTCCTTATATTCATTTTTATCTTCGCCAATTTTTCCTTCTTCTTGCAGCATTGAATAGCCAAAGTAAATGCTGTCCAAATCTTTTGCCAAAGATTCCCACTCTAGCAAATGCTTGCTTTCTTCTATAACACTACTCATCAAGTTGCTAAATGCTTTTTTATCTTCCTGGGAAATAAGCTTATCATAATATGTGCGCATTGTTTCATTTATCCATGATTTATATATGAGTAGTCTTCTTTTATTGAAATCTAAATCTTCGCCCAGAGCAACATATGTCGTTGGTACAATCTTAATCATTCCCTGAAAAACTTTCATAATGTCTCTCAATGAGAAAATATAATGACATTTATTGGGCACTGGAATCATGGAGTCAACAATTCCCTGATAAATCTTATTGCTCAAATTAACTAAATCATCTGCAAAGCGATTAAACTCTGGACCGTATTGGTTCATCGCCCATTGTAGAATTGAGCTGAAGATATACTTTATTGTGGTCTCAGAAGGCAAAGAAACATATAAAACATGGAAGTGTCTTAAAAGTCTGGGGCTGATATCGCATGCATTCCTTCCGCCATTATTAATAGCCTCTGCTCTCATCGTACCTGCAATTTGAATATGCTGATACTCTTTGTACTCAAGCATTGCTTTATCGTACCATCCATGAAGAGCTAAGTAGGATCTTAGCAGCTCAAGCGGAGAAATACTTGAATGGTGCACAACTTTTGCAGGTAGATTTATGTCATCTAAATTAATAATAATGATTTAGTGAATGTATTTTTATATATTTTACCAATGCTAACTAAGATTCTCTGATATATATTCTTTGGAGAATATAGATTCTTCACCCTGCGTTCACATTTATTTTCTACTTGCTCTTGAATGTAGCCTGCTGTAGTTTTGCCTGAAAACTGCGAAATAATTTTGACAAACGTGTCTTCTCCTTTAAACTCCCTTTGAATCAACTCTCTTAGTATTAAGCTTTTTCCAGAGTTTGGTTCCCCAATCAAAAGGATATTGTGGTTTTTCTCTATTAGTAATTTAGTAATCTGCTGATACTTGAAGCTGTCCTCTGTCTGAATTATTAAATTGTGCGAATAAAGATCGCAAGGCTCAGCCTTCTTAGAGTAGTCAATTCTTGGAATATGGTCGCTAAACGTGCCCCACATTCCTTTCTCTCTATTGAAAATTAACTTCCCCAATTCAGCACCTTCACTGGGATAAGCAATAGCTGATTCTTTCAAATATTCCAATGATGCCTCCTTTGTAACTTTTAAATCCATAAACTTTTGTAATAAGTACCTCATCGCCTTCTGATGAGTGTGCTCATTCAAGCAAAAGATTATACTCCATACTATTGCTTGCATGAAATGAGCTGTATATTCCACAATAATCTTTGTGCTTAAGGTAGCGGCTCTTTTAGCTCTGGGACTACTTTCCTCTCTCTTTTTTAAGCCTCCCATTATTTCGTATGCTTCTCTTCTCGCAATAATATTTTGCTCCTTCTTAAAATCAATTTCCAGCTCAGTTCTATTTGCATTATTGAATAATAAGCTTTCATATAAATGCAAAAAGTTATATATTAATGAGCATAGGTTCCATGTGCAATTTTTGCTACCTCCCTTTTTTTCCGTATCGCATAGAAGTATAATGAAAGGATCAAGCAATTCTCTTTTCAAGGCTTGGTAAAGTTCAATATGATAATGAGTCTTAAACTTTGGTGGGAGCGATTTAATCCAGCTTTCGAAGATATCATTGTAGGTAAAAATAGTACTACCTTGTAATGCATTTTGAGATGCACAATCAAAGGAAACAATTCCGCATCGAGAAATTGTCGCAGGAGTAGCATTAGCAATAGTAGAAGTTTCAAAGAAGAATTTAAATTCGTTGGGGATTATTAGTGACTCACTGTTGCTCAAACACAATTTGTGGCTCTCGTCTAATGCTGAGTATAGATTTTCCATATATTCCTGGCTTAGTTCACCATCTAGAAGCAACCAATGCTTTACTATATCTGGACTTGAATGTATTGCTTTTCTTAGAATCGCTGGGAGTATACCTTCTTTCCATTGGCCACTCATTGAATCATAAACACCAAATATTCTCTGTGAAGCTATTGACTGAGGGATAAATTGGTGCAAATGAATGTAATATGATAAAGGAGTGTGCTTCTCTTCAACTATTTGCGGTATCTCATTTGGTTTAGGTTCATTTTCTTTAGGCAGCTGAGCTTTACTAGCCATATTATTTGGAGAAGCCACTTTAGGAAGGGTGCTAAGGTTGCTAACAGCAAGAGATGGGCTAATCATAGCCATATATGCATCTTTAATCATTTTATTAATTTTTCTCATATATTCTCGAGTCTTTTCTTCTGTTAGTAGCCTTTCTTCAAAATCGTTATTTGAATCTATTTCTTCATTAACGATTTTAAAAACTATTGGATCTTTTAAAGTAATTGCCATTCTCACAACTTCCAACAATACCGATTTTCCACAAAATGGTTCACCTAAAAGTATTACTCCTGATCTCATCTGTATTGCATCATAGAGTTGATTGAGCTTGCTTATAACAGCAGAATTATATTGTAGATTATATAAAGATAAAGATAAATTGATTTGCGGCTCCATTAATAATTCTTGAGCCATTTGCTTTTGGTCTTCGAGCTTTGGGAATTGATCGATCATTATCTGACTGAATACAAGCATGTCTTTTGGCCTAAGACGAGGAGTGAACATTGAATTAATTGCTGCCATCAGAATTAGCCTTTCCCTTATAACAATTTCAACTTTTGTCAGCTTTTTCTTTTCTTCTGCATTTTCTTTTTTCGATTCCTTTTCGGCTAATTCTTGGTCTTTCATCTCAATTTCTTGGAGCATTTTATTGGCTTTCTTTAGAATTGTTTTATAAGTTCTCATTGAGAAGTCGTAGTCAATTTCGCTTCCAAGACTCTCTTTGGCTACATCCATTGTTGTCACTAAAGCATTCGCTAAATTTTTTGCCTCGGTGAATCCATATACACTCAAATAGGTTTCGGCTATTTTCAATTTATCTGGGGCTATCATAGATACGCTACGGAAACTTATTCGTAGACTTTCAGGTATATCATTTTTCTTTTCAAAGTGCTGATTTCCAGGGTGTAGTGTAATAAAAACTCCACAAGAAGTATTAAAATATGTGGTACTTTCATTTATATCAATAGAAGTTGCCTTATTTTGCAATGATTTCAAAATTGATTGTACATACTGAGATACAACAGAGAGCACTTCCAGTTGGATTTTATTAAATTCTTCAATGCAAAGCCAAATTCCAGAAGAAGCTACACCCTTAAATAGTCTCGTAAATGATTCTGTGGTTAATACTCCGGATCCACTGAATACCATACAAGATTTTCCTAATGCCTTCCCCAAATCCTTAGTGGTTTCAGTTTTCCCAACACCTGCTGGCCCTTCCGAAGCGCCTCCGCAGTAAATACTTAGAGCATTCATCAATGAGCGGTAGCAACGAAGCGTCAACGGAGTGACGATGAGTCTAGAAGTATCCAAAATGTAGTCGTATCCATAAAATCTCGATGCGTTCAATATTCGACACTCTACTGGAATGTGATTTAGCTTTTTATCTAAAGAGCAGTAATATCTCATTTGCGCTTGCCATTCGAAGGCCATAGCATCTTTCACTTCAGCTTCATAAAGCGTGTGGAGTACTTCTTGATTGTGCATGTTCAATATTAAGATATCTCTCCTACGTTGAACTTTCTGGCTAGATTGAGTGTGTATCTTCATATCTTTAATAATCGCTTGTAATATGTTCATATATTCTTCCTCGGCTTCTTTAAGTTTCCCATCTTGAATTGCTTTTTCTGCATATCGAGTAAATAGAACCTGGTTAATAGCTTGCTTTATTTGTTCAGGAAGCCCAGCTATCATTGGATCTTCCATGAGCATACTCATCACTGTTTGGCTAGGCGAAATAAATTCAGCCTTAACACTCTTTTGCAAAGTAATTTTTATTTCGCTCTCTAAATCGCTTAGCCAATACTCAACTTTTCTATGCTGCTTCACTGCTTTTAAATCATCTGGGTATTCAATTAAATTAATTGGAGAGGCCAATAATAGTGTTTCACCATCTTCAGAAGTGATACCAGTTATTGCCAATTGATCTGAGTTTGTATTCAATTTATTTATTCCTTCAAAGCATTTATGCAAATATGGCTCAAGCTCCAAGGGCGATTTCTTTCTGGAAAGTAGATATGAAAGATCGTCATTTGCGAAGAAGAAAAATTTAGGAAACTCAAGCCTTTTCTTTTCCAGGTAATCGCTCATTCCTTTCAGTATCAGCTCGAGTTGCTCGTTGGCTTTCACATATGCTTCATACTGTCTTCCGCTCAGACACGCTTCCATAACTGAGGCGCTTGTTTGTGTATTCTATTATTGATATATTTGGTAATTGAATAAAAACAATTATTAATTTTTCATTTTATTAAATTATTACCTAAAAGGAAAAATACAATAATAAATTAATTTAAAGGGTTATTTTTTAAATAGCAACACCTATTTTTTGTGAAACTACTAATTTACCTTCATGACAATGATCCACATATTATTAATTGCTTCAAATTCGGCTGCTTCTTTAGGCAGTTGGCGCTCATCATCTTTTGATGCAAACATAGGCAAAAGATACTCCCAATTTTTTTGTATTCGCCTCCATATCTCAACCACATCCATAGTCCTGATTAAAGAAGTTCTCCAAATAACAATTTCACTAAAAGGGAGGTAAGATAAATGAAATTTGCTAAATTTAAATTACTTGTCTATGTATTTAGTGTAAGGAGAGCTTGCAATAGTTAAAGTTCTAACGATGTGGTCCTCAAGTCTCTCCAAAATAGGAGTAAATGATGTAATAACTTGAATATCAGTATCCATGTAAGGCTTCATTTCAAAGCGTATTCCAGTCCACTCCTTCTTCATTTTATCAATCTCCTATCATAAAAATTATATATCAAATATGCTATCTCAAGAATATCATCTTACATTTAGCAGCGTCTTCCTTTTGGTTGCTGTATCGCTGATCTCGTTGATTTGATCTTGATACTTTTCAATCCCTTTACTCAATAAATCTTTTAGCGATATTTGTAGACCTTCTGGAATTGCGATCCCAGTAACACTTTTTATTTCTTCCCAGTGTTTCGGTATAAGTGCAGGATTTCTTAAATCATATACCAATGGAAGCAATGGAGTGAATTTAATATAGCACTGCAAGACAGTGGTAGCGACTTGTTGGTTTGCTGGATCTCCTGTCAAATTATTATCAATTAATTTTCTCAAAGCCTCGATGTTACGCTTAACTTCGTCATTCAGCTTATCTCTATCGATAGTACCTAATGGGCCTGTTGTCCACTGGGGGTAGTTTGAGAAATAATCTCTGGTGATGTTCCACAACCTTTCGTAAGGATCAAAAACTTTTTTGGTGTTGTTAAGTTCATCAAACGATGTATTTGGCAAAAGCAACAATTTTTCTCTAGATATAACAAGGTCTGCTTTTGCGAATGCATTATTAATTTGGTCGCCTAATTGATTATATTCATAAGCAATACGATCATAGTCATTAATATCGGTTTTTAATTGCAAGTTATCTAGTTTTTCTTTCAAACTGCCAATTTCTATTAGCAATTTTGATGTTTCACCTGCAAGTCTTAGCTTGTAATTTGCATAAAGCTCTGAGTTCCTCGCCATTGATTCTCTTTTCTGCTTCATGATATTTTGTGAGTTTCGAAAAACTTTGAATATATCCGAAAACTCATCTTTAGTTAATTTGTATTGGTACTGCTCCAATAGAGCCATTTCTTCAAAGACAACAGCGATCATTTTCTGGATTTCAACTCGCTTCGATTCCAGAAAAACAATGAACTTATTTTGTTCAACTAGCTCTTCGATATATGGTGGGATTTCTTGCAATTTATTTAAAACTTTGTTAACAGCATTGTCAATCCCTGCAACATCCCTCTCGATTCTCGCTTTTATTGCCTTAAATAGTTGTCTCCTCATTTTACTTATTTCTTTTTCAAACCTTTCTCGAAGGTCTTTGCACTTTACTATGAAGAGTCCCAAAAACACTTCGTCGGTGGGGAATAGCAATTCTATGCTATTTTTTGCCTCATCTAATTTCATAAGCTGTTCATTATACATTTCAATTGTGGCTTTTTCGTTATCTATGTTGCCCTCAAGTAAATCTTTTTTCTCATCCAAAAGCGAATTGTATTGGTTTGCCAAAATAAATAATCCTGTGGGTAGCCTGAACAAATCATCTAAAACTTTGCGCAACTCTAAACTTTGCTCAACAATATATGGATCATTCATTTGTTTCTCTAGAATTATCATCTTCCCTGCAGTCCTTGCCGATCCTAAGTCAGTTGTAGATAAACACTCAATCTGAGAAAGTTGTTTCACGGGTCCATCTACGAGCTTTAATATCTCTTCTTTCCAGTGCTCAAGCGAAGGCTTATAGTGCAGCCCGTGTTCAGAGGAATAGCGCAACTCTGTTTTCAATCGGCTCAATTTCTTCATTCGGTGCTTAAATATTGCATCATCAGAAACTTGTAATAATTGATCCAATTCTCCAGTAATCATTACTTGTTTTTGCTTTTGCTTCCTAACAATAGGAGATGTGTGATCTTCCAAAGAATCTATCATGTGCTCGCGAATTGTTTTGAAATGCTGTACAAACTTGCCTAGTGATCTCTCAAATGAGTTCCTAATTTCCCTTTCAAATAAAAATTCGATTAAGCTTTGAAATTGACTCAGAGTAGTGATAATTTCTTGTGGGATTCTAGCCTCTCCAATGTTCTTCTTTGCTGACTCATATGTGGCTCTATCCATTTTAAGTTTAATCTCAGCTTCAATTTGCTTCTTCACATCCATCAGCATATCTCTGATTTTGGTATTTGATTGAAGTATTGCATCTCTCCAGAAATCAAGAACAGTCTTGTAACGCTCTGTATTGTTCTTTGCGTAGCTATGGAGATCCAATGTTTTATCAAAGCGTTCCTCGTAGAAATAGTCTTTGGCATTCTTTTGAAGAGACTTGCTCACATCCATTAAGGCTTCTAGCCTTTTAGAATCGCCTTGATGCAGTTTCTTTGATACCTCCTTTTGAATTGCAACGAATGGTTTTGATCGTTCAGGAATTTGAATAGTTCCTTTTTGTCCGGTTTCTTCGATATACTTAGCACTGATTGGGCAGAATTTTTCAATAGGAATCACTATTATTATATTTATTTTTAATTGATAGCACGCATTGTTACAAAATTAACAAAGTTTTCATTAGTCAAATTACAAAAAAAAGGTTCTCTCTCTTTTTCTTATTACCTTCACGAAAGCGTTCGTAGTAATCACCTTTATAGGGAAGCTGATTTTGAAAATCGATAATTTTATAAACTCTCATGTAATCTAAGTCAGCCTCTTCAATTAAGGCATTTAAGAAGTCTCTGCTATATTTGCCTCCAAGTACTAGTTTAATTTCTTCAGGTAAGCTAAATGCTGGAACTGGTACTCGGGAGCGTTTTAAATTTTCCATTTCTCCTCCCGGAAGAACTAATTTCAGCAATGTTTTAATGTACGGGTTCTTTAAATGCTGCTCTGTGCGAATAAAATACATGATCTGACATTTAACTTTTTCAGGAACAGGCTTTCTTCCTTCAAGTTTTAGGTTATCAATAATTAAGTTGCATTCAATAATTTTTTCAGCGATAGTCCTGTTTTTGATTGCAGCTTCAACTCTATGTGCAAGCACTTCGGTATTTTCGTCTTCCACTCTTAAATTGAACCTGGCAACTTTTTTGATAATCCCATTAGCAGTCCATTTTACTACGTACCTGTGCTCTTCTGGGTCATAGTTCATAATCTCACAATCTCTAAATTCGCTTGTCCCATCTGGATAAAACCACCTGCTTCTTCCATACACCCTTCCATCGCGATTCCTGTGAGCAGCTAAAAGCTTATCAGGGTCTTCAACATTCAGATAAGGATCATATATTTCAAGGGGTAATGTATGGAAATCATCGTCTACGATAGGAAGTTGCAGGTCTAAGTGATGAGATGCATTAGTAATATCGTGACTATCATTTTGCTGTTGGGCTTTAAGCATTGCTTCCGTTTGAGGTCTAAAAGAAATTGCTTGCATTTTGGATTACTTTTTTAAAATTCATTTTTATTATATAATAGCTATATAGTAATATATATACAGTTAATATACGTTTAATTCAATAGCTTAACTCTGGTATTGAATAATTACTTTTAGCAGTCATTGGTATATATATATATATAACATTAGGCTTTACTTAAAGTCGAAATTAGCATCTACGGGAACAGGATTTAATTTAACTTCCTGTATAAATGGAGATTGCGGTATATTAGCCTGAAGATAATATTCCTGTTTCTGTAAAGTTGGTGCCTTCTTCTGCTCTACTATCTTTGGCTTTATTAGCTTCGAAGTTGACTATGTTTTTAAATTAACATTTTGCCATTAATACTAAAAAAAGTATGCAATTTTACCTTCGCTGAATGTATTCGAGCGTATTTATTGGGGACAGCCTATCGTAAAAAAGAATTTTTTTTCACAAAATGCTTAAAGCATCTCTATGTCTGCTATACCTTGTACGAATTCCACTTCTCAGTTTTTGGATCTCTATCTCTTGCTCCTTCAATGGCTATAGAAAATTAATAGTATTGCATGCCTTAAATGCTTACTGAGTGTTCTTCCTTTAATATCCTCTTCTGCCTTCATTTCACTTTCTTTTCTTGTTAAAACATATGAGCTTGCAGGGCGAGATAAGGTCTTTTTTTGAGGACTAGGACTTTTTACGCTCAATTTTTCTGGAGTTTGGCCAATTTGAGGCAATTCGGATGATAGCATTACATCAGTGTGCAATAAGTTAGAGGATGAAGTAAGCAATTCCCTTTGTTGCCTTCTCATTATGTTCCTTATATTTGTCGTCATGCTGGTCTTGAACTTATTCTTATGCAATTTTTTAATTTGGTCGGCCAAGCTAAGTTCTCTTGCTTTTTCAGGAGAAGCATCCTCAATTAAAATGTTGTTGTTGTCCTAAATTAAGCTTTAGTAATTTTTCCATCTTACGCTTATTGTTCCTGGAGATGCACGAACTGTACTTGCAAAAATATGCTCTGGCATTTTCGTCGGAGAAGCCTTTATAGAGGAAAACGGGTTTGTTCTCAAGGTTTGCACCGAAGATCTCATCATTGACATTGAATTCTATATTATTTTTACATTTATATTGTTACCTCTTACCGATATTATTGTGTGCATTGGAATGGCAATGTTCTGCTCTGGATCATACCTTTTATCGGTGCTAACAATTACAAACTCTCCTGGCTTTGGAACAATATCTTCCGCATTCTATTATTTAAAAATAGTTTGACACATATTACCATCTAGACAAAAGATACCAAATTGAACCAAAAACGATTCAAATTAGTTGTTCATACCTGAGCCGTTTTCTGGATTTGCTTCTCTCTTATTTTTATTTGTTGGTACCGCGTGTAAAGGAACTTTCCTTTCTGATGTCTTTCAACAAGAGACGTCTATAAAAGTTTTAAATCAGCTTTATGTAATTCAAACTGAAAAATAATTTGAGTCTTCTATGAAAGCCTCAATCGTTTATTTTATATTCTTGATATATTACCTTCTCACTTAATGGATCCAATTTCTTTTTCATTCCTTTTATTTTATTTAAATT
>CAXXOL010000024.1:0-9714 GCA_963666495.2 Bacteroidaceae bacterium | reverse complement strand
TAACCCAACTCTTTTCGACCTGCTTGATTTGGGCAGGTCCTGCTGTAAAGAATATATGATCTTGGGTAATTAATATGCTGCACCATTGCTTTTTTTCTTTATTTGGTGTCCAAATACGCAACAACGGGCTTCTTAGTAAGAAATCTTTCTTTACATTCATTATGTTCTCAAGCATAATTGCATGACTTAATACATAGGGTTTAATTATACGGTGGTAAGTGTAGAATGGCCTTGGCTTGCGGACACGTGGGAGTATAGAGAGATCTTTATTTTCATCAGAATCCGTAAAGTAATTTGCCGTGTTTTTGACTCCTTCGGTAGTTTTTGATACTAGATCAAGTGCTCCACTGACTGGCTTTGCAACTACACCAACAAGTCCTTTTCCAGTTCCTTTAAAGAAGCCCTTAACGCCTTCCTTCTGAGCTCCTTCTATTGGCTTTGTGACAATTCCAGCAACTCCAGAGAAAATGGAGCTAAATACGGATACGACTCCTAATCCAAGTCCTTCGAAAACATTACTGGGTTTTTCTTTTTGATCTTCCTCGGCTTTCTTTCTAACATATTCGTCGTCAAATGCTAAAGTTAAAACTCCGCTCGAAATTGAGCCTGTAACTTTTGATGCTGCACCAATAGTCCCTGTAAGTGTACTTTTAACAATTGAGCCTGTACCAGTGATTAATCCTGCTGGTCCTTCATTAGAAACATTGCTCATAAAACTGGCCATTCCTGATTTATATTCCGATATATCAAGCAATCTATTGACTAGTGCTCCCGAGACAAGCCCCACTTTTTGAGACATTAAATTATGCTGATACTCAGCAAGGATTGCCAAGCAAATATTCTTAATATTTCCGCTTAATTGTTTACAGGAAGGAGCCACATTGATTGGGAGTTCTTTTACGTTATAAAACATATTCTTTATGATTTTCATTGCAAAAGATATTTTCCTGACTTTGTCTTTCTGATATGTCTGCTGGAACGTTACCTAAAATAATATTTCAAAAAGTGTAAATAATAATTACAAGGATATCTATTGCTGGAAGAAAACACTGAGCTATATTTAAAATAAGTTCATCTGGTTTATTATCCGTGACTTCTGTAGAAGTAGCGCCTATTTAAAAACCATAAATTATTTTTTTAAATAATATTACTTGAACCTGTACTCTCGGATGTAATAGCTTTTTTATTAACTACTCTAGCCTCATTGCTGGAAGTAATAGCACTTATTTCAGTGAACATATCTTGGATGGCTAGCAATATATCCTCTTCAAGATTGACTCTCATTGGAGCGATACTCAGATTTGCCGAAAGCACATTGATTACGTTTGTCTTCGCTTTTTGACTTTCAGTTTTCAAGATGGCTACTTTGAATTCAATGGCGGATTTTTTATATTTTTCGCCCATAATAGGGAGTATAATAACAGGATATAAAACTTCACGTTGAATATTATTATCTAACTGGAAATTTTTCACAATGATCGAAAGATCTTTTTTTTGGTTAAGTTCGTCTATCATTAATACTGGCTCCTTTAAATAAAGAAATAGAAGTTCCTGATTTATTCTCATATATTTAGCAATGAAAGAAATTCCTATTCCTTTAATGCCTACAATTAAATGCTTTTCTCTGGTACTCATATCTCCGAATTCGGTATTTTCTAATGAGTCACTGATTGACAAAACTTTCGAGTTTCCTTCATTTTCTACGCCTACATAAACGCAACATCCTCTTCGCATTCCTGTTTGCAAAAAAACTTTTCTTGCAGGCTTTACATCATCCAAAATATATTCTTGTATATTCCCAATAATATTATCTTTGCTAGTTATTTCGATCATTCTTTTATCTTTTCCCATGTAGAATGAAATATATACTGAGCGTGTGCTATTGGCATCAAATGTAATCCATCCAAATGGCACTACAGTGTTTGGCTTTATGTGATAGCTTAATTTTCTTTTTGCTCCCTTTTGCCAAACTTCGCAGTGAATATTCTTTGTCGAATTACGTATCAAGTAGCATGCAGAGTCGACTGTGTCCTGGAAAACCTAATAATAATACAATAAGCATACCTTAATTATTTCTTAATTATTTAAAATGTAATCTTCTATTTAATACCTCGCAGTAGTTGATCCCCTTCATGATATACTTTTCAATTCTGATTATTGGTCCAAGTATAGTAGATCCCTTTTCATTTTTCTTCAAAAGCTGCTGAACAAATCTTCCTGTAAACTCAAGACTGAAACTGACTGAAGGAAGGGACTTCTATTCGGCTTTTGTATACAACAAAAAAATACTTAAAAACCTTACTAGCATTTGAATGTTGACCAAGGTACTCTTGTTAGAGTCATATATTGAATAAGCCATTTTTTCATTTACAGGGACAAGAATAACACTATTCTGGATATTTTCTTGCCGAACTTGCAATACTGCATTCGATTTATTAATAATGAAATATTTAGGTGAGACTCTAAATATTTGGGTCACAAAAGCAACAGGCTCTGAATTGGCTATTTCAGATTGCAAAGTAAATTCTGTTTCTTCTTTATGAATGATAAACTCTGCCTTAGATTCAATATTTAGAGACTTAATCAACTTATAATCAATAGCAAACTCCTGGATAATTTTAGCTTCTTCTAAATTAATAATATTTGAGTAATTCAAGCTGTTATCTTCTTGAGTTAAACCTCTGTTGCATACAGACACAATCCTTTTACAAGGGTAATTCAATATTGTAGTATTTCCTTTGCACATGTTTTGATTTGCCAATGGATAAACTGCATCGTTATCTTGGACATAATAAAAAATCAAATCCATATTAGACTCATTTATCATTAAGGCACTTGCATAAAATACCATTGTTAGACGGGAATTAATGTTTTCGACTACCGTTAAGTTAATAATTGCAGTGTGGTGCAGCGAATCATTGAGCTGAATTTGCATTGTAGGAGTTTTTTTATCATATTTAAACTTAAATTTCGATTTCTCAAATCCTTCGATTGCTATTTCAATTTCACATTCTTTAACAATCGACTGATTATAAATTTGAGTGCATGCTTGAGATTGAAGAATAAATTCTGAAGTTGATCGCTGGCCAACTACTTTTATCGATATGGGTACAGGCAAGCAATTCTTATAAGTGTACGGAGCCCATATATGCAAATTAATAAGGACAGAAGCTGATATTATTTCTTGAGTAAAAACTGCTTGCATATTGTGGCCAATAGTAATTTGAATAGCTTCATCGTCGTTAAACATTTTTAATAATTTATATATTGAGAATTTAGAGAGTGGAACATGAATGTTATCCTGAATCGAAATGAATAAGTTCTTTTTTTCATAAATATTAGGTAATGCAAATCTCTCAGAGTTGCCATTAATTATATAATCTGGTTTTGCGGATGGTGGCAGAGGGACATTATCTTCTTTATGGACAAAAATGTATAGTGGGAATTCCATATTATTGACAATTAATATCGAGGTTCTCAGCGTAAACACAGTCCTATTTTTTCTTAGTTAAAAAAATGTACTTACCTTAATTTATCGACCAAAATGCTACAATGGCACAAAAAATCTTTGTTTGGAGATTTTGCGTGAGTCCAAATCCTTGGCTTTGCAAGATTAACGTTGTTTATAGGGGGAATATTTTGACCAACAAATTCTACATGGACTAGGAATTCCTTTTCTTGCTTAGATTTCAGTTGCCTTAGTAATTCAGCAGTATCCATGTTAATGGTTACTCTTTCGTGGGATTTTATTATTTCTTGAGGGCTTTTTTCCATTTTAAATGCGATTATTTTTATATCAAATTCAGTATCATTTTCGATAGTATATTCGCTAAAGACATCAGCACTTGCTTTCGAATCTTTGCTTTTTTCAGTCAATTTAATAGCTCTTATTTGTTGTTTCTTTTTTCCACTCTCTTTATCCATGTTATTCCATGATTTCCAGCACAATGTGAGGGTTTCAACTAATATTTATATAAAATTTTTTTCAATAAACAATTGTTACCTAGCGCTTTAGTGATATTGATATTAAGGTCTGGAGTGCACTCAACGATAGTTTTTTGGAATGGAGCATGCAATATACTTGCAAATAAATTTGTAGCTCCACTAATATTACTTTTTAGCTTAATTGCAATCTTTTCAAGTAGTGGCTCCCATGTATTTGCCTCGCCAAGGTAGTAATCAATCCAAAACATTCCTCCTCCTTCTGCTGATAACATTTCTTTTGTAAAAATCTGTTTCCAAAATATTTCATCTCCTTGCATGCGAATTAAAGGGAAATATATACCTTCGCTATCGTTAACAATAATAATGTCAAAATGAGTATTGCAAAAAGTGTTTCTTGACTCATATTTGCTAATGTTCCCATAAGTATATTTGATGTTCTTTTCGTCAGGTAATTTAAGTTTTTTTGCCAATAATGAATCCACTTTGGACGTAATACAGCTATACTTCATTGCTTCAATTTCGTATTGTTGTTTTGCAAATTTATCTATTGCCTCTGTAAAAATTTGTATTACTTTTACGAGATTCTGCTGTTTTAGCGAAAAATTAAATGAAGAAAGTTTGTTTAAGTAAATAATAATGTCCTCATTTAAGAGCTTTGAGTAGTATCGATGGAGGATGCGAAGATAGTCATCAGCCAAATGCAGAATATTTTGGTAGAGTAAAGCAAGCATAAAGAGCAAATCGGAATACGTAAATGTAAAGTTGACTTTTCCAAATGTGAAGTTTATAATATCTTCAAAATTCCAACTCTTCTTCCCTTTATTATTACCTATTTGTTTTAATTCATACTCAAAAACAAATGGATCTGCGAGTAATCTTTTAATTGGAAAATCAATTAACTTATTATATTGCTTAGTATCAATCGATGAGTTTTTCGGAGGGCTTGATGTTTGCATGATATATTCTATAGATGATTCTTCTTTACTACATATGACAGGAATCAAATGTTCTGAGGATATTTTGAAACTTGTTTCTGGATCACTTTCGCATGTCTTAGAATATATAATGTACTCGTGAGTATAATCTTCTAAACCCAACTTTGAGAACAATAGTAATATATCGCCCTCAAGAGAAATCGCCTTTGAATAGGTTTCATTAGCCATCAGTAGACTGCAATCTTTAATTTGAATATAATAATTCATTTGTGTTCGGTTCTCATAATAGCCGTTTGGCTTATCCTGAATTTTCTCGTAATCCGGCAATGCAGTGCTAAATAAGTGCTTAGACAAGAATATTGTATTCAGCTTTACTATTGCAATTTCTTGTTTTAAAACAATATTGTATGAAATGTTATTTTCAGTCATATCGATTAGAATTTGAAGGTGCTTTGCTTGAGTTTTTTCGGGAAGGATATTAGGGTATATTAGTAAAACCTGTTCTTTTTTTTCGTTTCTTTGGAAGCCCTTAATGTTCGCTGCCTCAATTTCAGCTCGCTTTTTGCCAAATGGATATTTCTTACTTTTGATGTATATGTCTTCTGCATGCGCCTCAATAAACCACGCATTAGAATCATCAAGCATTTTAATGATAGCTTTTGGTATGGAAATATCAAAATTTATTGTGGCTTCATTTGCAAACTCCAACTTTGCGCTTGGATCTCTAGAAAATTTGTATATTATCGCAAGACCATCGCTATAGCAAATATTTAGATCAATACACTGCATAAGCATATTGAGTCTTTGCTGATTCAGTGTTACTGTTATTGCGTCAACTGTTTTAATATCAATAAACAGTCCTAAATTTACTTTACTGCAATCATGCAAATCGAATTCTTCGGGGGTAACAGAGGACTTATCTATTTTTATTGCTAACGAGAATGGACTTGAAGCCTCATCCTTATCATAATATAATATTGCTTTACGCATTTCTATCGTCATTATGTCGTTCGCAAAGGAATATTTTGATTTAAGATCGTTTGTCAGGTATCGATGGGAAGAAAACTCTTTCTGATTACTGACCACTATATCATTAGATTTCAAAATAAATCCACTTTCATATGATATTCTTGGCTTTAGTTCAATTTCAATAGTTTTGAATATGCAAATAAATTTAGTCCATTTCTTTTTGGGACTGCTGAACTGATAAAGTTTTTCAATTGGACTATTTGATAATGCTAATCCTTTTTCAGCTTGCTTTGCCTCTTTTGGATTACATGAATAAATTAATTGATCCAAAATATAATCAAGTTGCCTTTTTAGCGTCAGTTCATCAATATAGAACCCATTAATTCTTTCGAAAGTTAGGGTAATTTCCATATCCATATGAATTGGTCCCTTAGGTCTTTTTGGACAGTGATCCATGTAGAAGTTCAATTCTAAAGTATGAGATTTTTTTGGTGCTTCAATAATAAGCATTGGAATAATCTTTTTATTTGTTTTTGTAAAAGGCTGTTCTACTTTTTCCCTTGGATCTAGTGTATTTGGATAATTTGACATATCGAAAACCATCAGATCGCCGAAGTCTGCTGTTACATATTCGTGGTCGACAATTTTCAGATAATTAAAACTACTTTCTTTAATTTCACATTTAATAAAAGGGATCAGATATTGGGAGTGCATACAAATTAGTGAAGCAGACTGGAAGCTTCCGGCGACAGTTATATCAGGAACTGCAGATGGGGAAAGACAAGTAAATGAAGCTTCAGGGCCTACTGGAAAAGATTGATGTTGTGATGAGGGAGAATTAGTTATTTCCGAAATTCCTTCATCGCTTCTTTTTTTAGCCTTTTCTCCCCTGATGGTACTAACATACTGAATGAACTTTTTCATAGTTTTTGGGAAGAAATGTCCATAAACAGATCCTAATTTAAAGGCAACATTTATATTCATATCCTGTTTAGCCATCATTAGATTATTCATTTCTCTTCCTTTCACAGAGCATTCCAAAGCATTATCTTTTTCGCAAGTGATAGCCACCAGCGTTTCATATTGCTGCTTCTTTGGGCAGCTCACCTGTATTTGGTTACACACTAGCTTCAATTCAAATCCCACTGGATTAATTTTGAGGTCAAGATTCATTGTTTTTAGCTCGCATTTTATCCATGACTTGGCTGGCTTGTTAAAGTCTACAGAAATGTTTGGGAGTGATAAATTGCAGATAACTTTTGGAGGAAGTTCTTCACTAATTGAAGGAAGTTTAATTAAGGCTGTTCTTGGAGATTTTTCTTTTGTCTCCTCTTTTTTTAGTTTTTTAACGGGACTAAATGGATCTTCTAAATTTGGTAAATCTTTATTTCCTACATCTTTTTCACTTATGCCTTCATTTAAATCCACTTCCTCGCTTCCTAATTTCAGGATGTCTCCAATATGCAAGAAATTGTCATATAAATCCGGAGTAAAGCTGAAGTGGATACCATTCAACTTGCTCTGAATGGTGGTTTTAATGGGCTGTTGTCTTGATTTACCAGAAGCACTTGCTTTCTCAAACCCAAGCAATATTTCGGTAGAGAAATCTTTTAAAATAATATATGGTTTCGTTGAATTATTTTGCTGGAAGTCGCCCAACTTTTGGTGATGCTCAATATTGACTGCGGATAAAACAGCATTGATATCCAATATTTTATTCATATTTTTCTCTGCTGCTTCAGCTTTTTCTTTTGGAGGTTCAATAGTGTTAACAAGCAAATCACCCAAACGGAAAACCCATAGTGGCGAGCTCGGGTCGTTGTTTTTCTTGAACGGGATAACAATTATTGGACTGCTAATATGACCTTTTATATCAAAATGAACTTTCCCAAGCATCTCCTTCACTGCATCAATTGATAATTTTGAGAGCCTCGATGCAGTTTCCGAAGCCTGTCTTACTAATGTCAAGCTCATGCTCTTACCAAAGAAGGAAATCATCTTTGATATCAAAATTTGCTGGTACATTAAGCAGAGGGAGCCTGCATTGAAACGAAGCTTGACAAATTTATCTGGTGCTGCCTTAATTAAGTCATAGGAAAGGCTAAAGCATTCTCCGGTTTGAGGCTTATCAATTGATATAAGCTTGATTTTTTCCTTCTCAGGCTTTACAATATCTGAGAGTTCTGTGTCTTCTATTTTTGCATCAACACTCATTCCATCCTGTCTGAGATCAAATTTCAGGTTAACTCCGCAAAATCTTAGCACCAAGCTTTCCTTTTTTCGTATAGCGGGTTCTGCAGCAATTTCTTTCAAAAGAATTAGCTTAATTTTTGATGAGTCGAGCTGTAAGTTTGTACTTAAAATAATATTTGCATCCTGATTAATTTCATGTAATTTCGTCTCATCTACTAATTTTATAATTGCAGATAATATTTGCTTTGTCTCATCCGCAATGGATATTTTTTTCTCTTCCTTCTTAGCACCCCATGAGAATAAGCTACCCATAAGGCCTTGCTTTGGTTGCAGCTTATCTGTCTCTTGCTGCTTCTTTTCAATCTGGTACATCACAATTTCGGTCCACTCTAATATCGTTTTAATAGGAATAAGGCTTAAAATTCTTTCGAAATCCTTCTTGTCTTTCTCCTTCACATCACCAGGCGTTCTTTGAGTCTTCAGTAAAATCTCCATATAGAGCTTCTCATACTCCTTCAACTGGAAATTCGACATTTTGATTAACTCAATACCAATTTTTTTTTCTCGATTTAGCATTTTTATTGACTTCCCAAAATACTTCCACCATAAGACCGCATTTTCGTTCTTCATTTTATCTAATGATTTAATCTTCCCAAGAATATCTTTCTCTTTTGCTCGGTATAAAGGCTTATAAATCTCTGATCTTCTCTTATATTTTGCCATTTCCTTTTCTTTTAAATAATTTCCAGCTGTTTCGCTTAGGGATACAAATATATCTTTCTGAGCTTTGGAAACTTGAAGATTCAGCTTGGTTAGTTTGATTGACACTTCAAATCTCGGTGTGGAAGGAGTATTTATTACAGTGTTGTGCGTTAATTTCATCGTTATTGATAATGGCTTGAGAATGCAGTAATTCAAAGTCTGCTTTTTTTCTTCTTCTGGTAAATCTGCCAAATTTGACAGAATACTCTTTGTTATTGCAGGGTGCAAGTATATTAAGCAGCTTTTTAATTGCAATATTTTCCTTAAGGGTACTTTTCTAAATCTTTCGTCGGTCCTATCAATGAAGGTTTTTTCCCACTTCTCATTCGTGGTAAAAACTAACAACTCAGATATCATGAATCCTATGGCAAACTTCTGTTTTTGTTCTGTTTCTCCTTCAACTCTGAGGTGGACATTTTTAATATGCAGCTGCAAGTTATCAATGACCTTAATACTAACATTCTGCATGAATCCTCCTCCTTTTCCTGCTCCTCCTGCTGCTGTTTCCAAATCTTGCTTAACTTTTTCCTTGATCTCTTCAGCTTTCTTTTGGATAAACGCATTAATTTTACTTTTTATTTCTTCAATATCCATCTCCTTTAACGGATCAAATCCACTCTGAATCTGCTTCTGGACCAAATACAAATAGATTCCATCTATAGCCGCATCGATCGGCTCGCTGCCTAATTTCATGATCGATACTTTGGCCTTTATAAGCTGGATTGTCCCTAGCTGAAGAGTAAATGGGATATTCAATTCATCAAAAAAAGATTTTTTAAGAGTAATATTGTGGATTTCAATATTTCCTGTAAACATATTCATTTCCATATCTTGAGGCTTAATTGGCTCCATGTAATCATCCAATACCCTCGAAAGTAATTTCTGAACCATAGTAGTAAGCATATTTCCT
>CAXXOL010000023.1:0-12243 GCA_963666495.2 Bacteroidaceae bacterium | reverse complement strand
TTCAATGCGTCTCTTCCATGTTTCTGAATCAAATGACACTGGAATCTTTCGTGAGATTGATATTCCTCCCAGCAATGGAATCACACTGTTGATAACACTAGCGAAGTTTCCACCAAGGGCAAAGGCAACAATTCCCATAAAGATGAACAAGAGGAATAGTATTAGAATCACAGTTAAAACGCTTAAGAGGATCATGAGCTGAGATCGTGAGATTCCAGCTAAATGCAAGGCTTCGAAGACTCTCTTGAACTGAACGTACTTAATTGCCTCTTCGAATTCATCAAATTCCAATTCGTTTCTCAATTTGCTATCTTTCCTCTTAACTCTAGCGAATATCTCAGCGGCTCTGTGGTCACTCACAGTGGTTCCCAAGCGTGCAAGCAGGTCTTTGAGTTCAGGAACAGATATTCCACCTGATTTATCTCCTTCCATATCTATGAGAGTGAATAATTCTCTCGAAGTTGCACAATTTGTTTGGGCCTTTTTCAGTAAATCTTCGTATATAGCTCGCTCGTACTCTGGGATTTGTCTTTTCGATGGAGCAACTGTTTCCGTGATTGCATTAAGCTTATTATTGGCTGCTCCTAAGGCGTAATGTAAGATTTCCATGATCTTCGGATCAATGTTGCAGAATGGAGCTATGAACTCTATTAGTGCTTTAACGTTGCCTCGCAAAATTCCAACAATCAACGTCAGTTCCTTTGGCTCGCATCCGAAAATACTTCCTAATTCTACAGTTAAGTTGCCCATTTGCTTCATAATTAATTCAGCGTCTCCACCAATTTCGAATATTTTCAAAGAGAAAGTAATGAGCTTTTGGATTATTGGCAAATATCTCTCTAGGTCTGGAACGAAGAGATTAGTGAAGCTATCGAATACTTTTTTGGTCTTTTCCTCAAAGCTCATTTCTGCCAGTCCCTCTTGAGTGCCGAATTCGATGCAGGCAAATGCAACACTCAAAACTTCTGGAGGTATTTGAAGTTCAGGTAATTCAGGTTTATTTTCCAAGGTGAGCTTTTTTAGGAGATCGAAGAACTCTTTCTTCATTTCTGAATCAGCAGTTAATGCTCCTGAGCTCAATTTCTGGAGAACAATGAAAAGCTTAGTCAAAAGAATAGGTTCTTTAAGAAGTCCTTTTGCGTGTTCAAGAACATTAACTTGTGCAGTATTGTTTTTCCCCAAATATTTTATCTCCTTTTCAATTGATGGCACAACCTTACTGGCAATGATACCCATAAAATCACCTACAATTTTCTCCAAGCTAGTCTTGGTCATTGCCTTTACGTTGCTGGAACTAAGAGTCGAGATAAAGCCAAGAATCATTTTGCAGTCACTAATTCCTTTAATCATTAATTCTTTGTTTGGATAGCTCTCGGGGATAAGGTCGACAAGTGCTGAGATTAATTGAGAAGTATCTCCAACTGCAAGGCTTCTGAGCAACATTTCTTCAGGTTTCAATTCTCCCTGCTTGACTGCTGAAGCTTCCCAATCTTCTTCAGGATGATCTGACTTCACTGGAGAAACGCTGGCTCCTGCTTGCTTTCCTTGTTCTATAAGTTACATGAGAAATAATTCATGGCTAGAAACTAAAATTATTTTACTTATAGCAGCGTCTTCCTCAATAGCGATGCTCTGTATATCTTTCATACCAAAAGATTCCAAAATTGGCTGGAGAATAGCTATTCTCTTCGACCAAATTTGTCCAGCGTAATTAGGTAATTTCATGTATTCAGCAATCTATTTAAAGGTTTTTGCATTGCTCATTTTTTTTTCATTTATTTTTTTTCAAATAGGTATAAAAATAAAAAATATAATTCTCTTTTACTGGTAATGCTTTCCTCATCTCTAGTCTGATTCGCTTCATATCATCTTCGAGACTCTCGTCATTTGCGAAGATGCTTCTTGCAATATTCATCAAAGATGTGACGAGCTTAAGGAATTTTTTGGTTGTAGCTGCGCCCAGCATTGAAAGCTTGAAATCTGGTACTTTTGATGATGCTGCGCGAAGTTGCTGGAATATTTCGAAGACTTTCATGATAAATGCTAATTGTGGATTTTTTGACATCCATATATCTGCTTCCAGCTTAAGAGTGCTTATGCAATCACTCCATGACGATGAAAAGATTATCTTGATGCAGAAGCTAATAATTTTCTTATATTGTTCATTGTTTTCTTCAGGGAGGCCAGTTGTGCAGCTGACAATCCAATCTGCCAGGAGCTCACCTGATTCTTTCAAACTCTCTGTAGTCTGTTGACTGTTAGCGATTCCAATCTTTGAGCAACAAATTTCGAAAAGTTTCATCATTAATTTAAAGAGCTTTTCCTCAGTCAATACTCCGAAGGATCCTTTCATTGAATTCAATTGATTCAATAATTGGGATACGTTACCCTTAAAGCCGCAGATAATAAGTTCAATGAAAGATCCAATAAATTGATCCAAATTAGGGAATTGCAAGGGATCAACTGGTTGAATGTTTTCAGTTTCCGTTACCCACTTGATTATTTTCATCCAAGAATCTTGCTGAGATAGCTTTCCCTCTGATGCAGCTTTTGATCCCACCTTCAAGGCAGCAATCAAGCTCTTATCTTCATCCTCGCTGTTCCAATTGATCATATTAATGAATTCTTTCATGATGTCTCCTCCTCTCTTTTCAATTGAAACACAGTACTGAGTAATTGCTACCCATCCGCTTTCAATATCTTGTCCTAGGTACATGTTAATTAGTGCAATGAGAAGTCCTCTTTTCTCTTTAATTTCGGCGTGTGTTAGCTCTGCTCCCTGTGATAAATAGAGTCTCGTTATCAATGGGTCAAGAATGCTCTTTAATTCGCTTATAGTAGTCTGTCTGCCTAATACGCTGAGGAAGAATGATTTAATGAGGCTCATAGGAAGAGAATAGAAATTAGCTAATTCTTCAAGGCTGCTCTCTTCCATGACTCCCTGCGCCAAGATAATGATTGATTCAGCTAATGTTCCGTTAAAGTCAGGAACTGCAGTAGAAATGACATTCAGCAATGATTTAAGCTCCTTCATTTGCACTTTATTTCCATTTCCGTTTGAAGCCAATGTCCTGCTTTCTACTATTCTCATGGATGAAACGAGATTGCTTAAAGCAGCATAGACATCAAATGACTGTCCATGAACCAAGTAGCCGGCATTTTCCAATAATTCTCTGATAACAGATTCATTACTCTTCCAGTCACTCATTGCTAAATCAAGGAGTAGCGTAAATCCTGCTTTATTTCGGATCCAAATACTTTCTGCTTCAAACGCTAAATCAATTCCTCGATTCCATGCCTTTATTTGCTCTTCTTTCAGACCAGAGTTTGACAATGCAGACTTTTTATAATCTCTCCACATACTCAGCAGTCTCATATAAGTATCTTTTGTATCTCCCATCTGAACTTTCTTTCCTAGGGTCTTTTCCTCTTTCTTCTCCTCTGTCTTTTCGAAGAAAACTTTCAACTTTGCTAAATCTTTTTTATCTAAGGAGTCTAGGCAATATGGAGACACATTCATTGTGTAAAGCTTAACGCAATCAAAGAGGTCGTTTGGAGCCCTAAGCAATTTAGCATATTCACTGAAATTGGATTTGATAAAGGACTCGGCTATCTTTTGATCAAAATCAGTTATTAGAGTCTTTGCTTGTCTAATAAATTCGCGGATTGGCTTCAAATATTTTGTCTTAGTAAAATCAGGAACCGAGATAAAATGATTAAATGGATAGAGAGTCATATCTGGCGAAGCTAGTTCGAGGAAACTTGGAATCTGAACATTCAAAGCTTGAGATAAGATGCCCAATATTTCTGAGCGTGAGTAGTTAACACTTCCTGCTCCTAAATTTCAAAAATCGCTTTTATTTTAGCCAAAAATTAAATGATAAGTTACCTGAAAGAATTGCTTGCGCTTCGAAGGCAAGCAGGAACAAGTCTATGTCTCCTTGGAATTGTTTGTAGTTATCCAATTTATACTTTGCTAGAGGATTCATTCGGTTTTTGATACCCATCAAAACACTGAAGAGCAAAATTTGACTAGTGCTAATCTTTACAGTCTCTCCGTTATTTTGCTCCTTGCTTATATTAGATGCTGCTTTCAAAATAGTCTTCCAGATCTGCCAAACGTTGGCGCACTGCTTTCTATCCTCTACCCAGTTAAACTTGTGTCCAGCTTCTTCTAATTTTTTCGCAATTTCTGCCTTAACTCCTTGCTCTCCAGTGAAGAAAGTATTAGCCATGTCTCTTTCAAACGATCCTTGGAAGAATTCCTTAAGTAAATCTTCAGATTGAACTGGTATTCTATCACAATGCTTTCCTTTAGTTTTATTGAAGTTGAAACCATATCGGTTGTTATATAATAAGATTTCAAATATCTCACACAAAACTGATTTGCTTTCTGTTTTCTCAGGTGATATATTACTAGAAGCATAGACTGGATCAGTCTCAAAGTCAATATTTAAATAAACAGCTTCTGCATTTTCCTTTGCTTCCTCCAATGCCTTCCTTTTTGCTTCTTTCTTTTGCTCCTCCTCTGGGTTCAATTGAGCAGCCCCTTGAGAAGCTGCTGCCAACTTGGTTGCTTTAACTTTCTTCTTTTTCTTGGAGCCTGGAACAGTTCCAATTTCAAGTTCTCCGGTTTCTTGTCCAAAAAGCAAATCTAACAATAAATTTGCTTGCTGATATATAAATTTTGTATATAATTATACCTTCTTTTATTTCTGGAATTTCTTCAGCTGCTCCATCTTCTCCTTCTTGTGCTCCATAGTTCTTCTCAATTTCAACCACTAGCTCAGCTTCTTTCTGCTTAACATTCAAAGATTTGTAGTACTCTCGCAATACCATAAATTTCAAGACTTCAATAGGCAGGTTAATAATATTCATTATGAACCAAGAAATCTATATGAGGAAAGTGATGTATTGATAATGTACAAAAAATATTGGCTTACCACGGATACAGGCAAATTGCATTCTCGAGCTAGCTCATTCAAAGAACTTTTGTCGAATAAGGCAAGTCTTGGCACGATTGTATTAATCTTGAAAGCTTTGCATAATAGTTCACATGAGTTTTCAAAGCTAACACTCATGAGTTCCATCTTAGATTTTTCTGCTGCTTTCTGTCTAGAGAGCAGGAACTCGGGCTTCAAAGAGAGGATTCCTGAGCATCCCATTGCTGCAAGTCGCAGTGTAGAATTATTTGTGAGAGATACAAACTTTTGCTTATAATCTTCGAGAATTAAAAAGTCACCCTGTCGTAGCCTAATGCCCATTAGCGCAGATTCCAGATCGATATGCAATGTTTGGCAAAGACCCTTCAGGCTATTCCTTAGATCCTTAAGAGTTTCAGTGCGAATAGTACTTCCTCTAGAAATTAACTCACTCTTGCTTCTTCCCATGGCCCAGAAACTCTTGCCCATGGCAACTAATGGATATAAGAATCTTTCATCAATATACGCCTTCAATCCCAAATCTCCCATTGTTTTCGACAACTCCTGCATAGAAAAGTTGTTGAAGGTCAGATTCATTAAGTTTACCATCACCTTTGGTTGCAATCTCATGCTCTTCCATGCTTTAAGAATTGATGGGGATTGATAGAACTCGTTCAGCATTTTACTTGTATTCAAAGAACTATTCGTAAGGGTGGACATCCTAATGCACATTTCTATGACTTCCTGCTTTACTGATAATTTCTCAGCCAGCTCTTCCATTGATAAGCCGCATGAACCTGAAATTATATCCATAATACCGTAAATAACATGTGAGCTAACGATTTCTTTTCCTTTTAGATTATTGATAGCTTTCACCAGCTCTGGAATCATTTTCACAAGTGCCTTTTGATTGCCTTTAACTCCTGCTTCTAAGCATTGAAGAGACGTTGGTAGAATGCCTAATTTTGCACCAAGATATTCGTAGATATTGGATTTTCTCAACTCACTTTCTTTTCCATCTTGAGGTTTGATCCAATCCTGTGGTGGCATATTTCCGTATCCACAGAAGTACATGATAAGAGCAATAATGCAGTTGTAAATTTCCTTATCCATACCAGCTCGTATAGTGAAATCTCTTAGAGCCTTGGCGATATTTACTAATTGGTCGTATGGTTTAACTGTTAAAAATGCTTTAATAAATTTCATGATATCTCCTCTTATGCCTACCATTTCTGATAGCTCAACAAATGCGTTCACATCTCCTACAGAAAGTCCGCACAATAATTGTCTTAAATCACTTAATTTTATTGATGAGTTTCCTGGCAACTTGAATCGCTTCTCTTCCATAAACTCGACTGAAAATCCGAATTGATTTAAGAGAGTGAATACATCATCAATTGACAAAAATCCAGAAGAGCTGCTTGTGGCTACTTTTGGGAGTACGCAATATCTTAGGAGTCCAACAGGAACTGAAAACATTTTTCCGAAATAGTTGATTGTTGACTCAACTTTTTCCAAAATTGCCACTTTTTCACAAGCTAATTTTGCAAAGCTGATTGCCTTGCGCATTTCAGAGGATGAAACTAAAGGTGACTCCAAAATATATGCGATTCCTGAAGTAATATTTTCTGTATTGGTATTCATATTGATCATATTTATTAAAGCTCTAAGTCCTTTGCTATCGAAATTCAAATCATTTCCTAAGTAGCTTAAGGCTCTCTCGTAGTTCTTATCAGGTCTCACCCAAATTATGTTCTTAATACCAACAATTTTTATTATTGCGTCCAAGACCCTTGCTCTATCATTTTTACCCTTGGGTAGCTGCAAGTCTTCAGGCAGATAGCTAAGCAATAATTCGATCATTTCTGGAGTAATATTTGCGTCATCATCATCCAAAGTAAGTAGTAGCTTTGCAATTTTTCTTCCCATTGCCTTTTTCACTGAGTCATCATGAGATCGGCCTTCCTCTAGCATTGGTTGTTCATCCTCGTCTCCCAAGTTTCCTCCGTGAGGTGTTCCTCCAATAGCCGCGAGGAGAGGTGCTTTGGGCTCAGCATTTTGCTGTTCAGTCATTTTCTCTTCTTCCTCTTTCTTAGTTATTCCAGAGGCAGCGTCGTTTCCCATTCCAATAATTGGCATAGCAATGTTCACTTCCTTAAGCTCAGCAATTTTCTCTTCTGCATCGAGCATTCTTATTAAATTATCTTTCCATTCCTTTACCATTAACTTGTCCTCCTTATTAATTGCGTTTCGGTACTTTAAGGTTGGATGGTTTAAATTTAATCCGAGTAATTCAAATTGATAGTCTTCTACGTTCATAGGATGAGCTATACCTCTGCCAAGTAGCAAGAATGGTGAATGGGGGAGATTCAAAGCAAATATGGCTGGTAACAAAGTCTTTTCAACTTTGCTTGAGAAGATTGTTATCAACGAGTTAACCACTGTTACGAGTTTCGATGGAATGTTTGCTCGGTCGCATATATCTTTTACTGCTAGTATCACTTGATCTGATGATAATTCTCCGCGGAACATACTCAAGTATCCTCTTAGCAATTCAGGCGAAACTTTTAGTTTTGAGCTTAATAATTCTGCAATGGGTCCTTCACACAAAGCAGAAGTTCTTTTTGAAGATATATCGCTCTTACCCATGTACAAAATTAAATCAATGAAGGATTGAGAAATACCAAAGTTTTCTGCGAGCTTTTCAATTCCAGATCTATCATTCTGGAATTTCAATAGTGGTAGCAATTTCAACGCAAATTGCAAAGCAGAGGAAGGAATTTCTACATCTACACTCTGGAATAGTTGTTGAATAGCCTTAATTGTATCTTCATTTAGCTCGTAATCTCCTGTGCAAATATGCCAAATAACTCTCAAAATTGGCTGTGGTAAGCTAAGTTCACTTTCAATCTTAGTTAATATTTGCATTTGCTTGCTACGATCAACAGAGTTTGCCAAGAATTCGTCGCTTAGATCTGTGGAGCCGATGTTTTCGACGGATTTAGATAATACCAAGAAAATGAAATCAAGGTATACTGGATCCAGTCTGAAAAATTCTTTTGCCAACATTGAGCTTGCCTTGTAAACTTTATTAAGAGACATATTCATTGAAGCTTTCATATTTGGTGCAAAGACTCTTGCAATTTCTACGCATCTGATAATATGTGGAGGAATGCAATATCTCATCATTCCGCCATTTCCATAGTAATACTTAGCTATGATAGTCTTGCTCTCTCCTGGGTTAAGTGATTCTTCCATTGAGCATCTAGATTTTAGCGAATTAATAACAAAATCGTTAATTTTGAATAATGTGGCTATAAATGATTCCATATCATTAATTGTTAGAGATCTAAATCCCAAAATTAGTTGAGATATGATATCCTTATAAAGCTCAAAGTGGGGCGAAGCTTTTGGAATTCTTTCTTTTAGAATGGCAAAGAGTTCCTCAGAAAGGGTTGCAGTCAAATTTGATACGTGTAGATCTGATTTCATGTTAATTAAGTCGAAAATGATTTTAATTATAGCTGGTGGGATATTGATACTCTGATTTTTCAAAGCTTCTGTCAATGCGATGGCTGCCTCCTTCATGTTCTTCTTTATTATTGCTTGCACAATTTTTATGATAGGCTTAGGAAGTCCTTGTTTTTCTGCCAATTCGGCGATAGCCTCTGGATCTCCTGAAGATATTTTTACTACAGTTTCGACATCAATACCAAGAGATCCGATTTTTCTCCCAACTTCAGTGTTTTTCAAAATATTTATTGCTCGCTCCTGAGCCACGGTTAGTGCGCCTGAAATTCCTCCAGTCATCAATCCAGTAGTAAGAGCGTTTGCAGCTTCTCCTGCTCTATCTGCAGTCATGAATCCGCTCTTAGCTAATATTTTCTTCATTATTCCTGAGGTTGCTAGATATACTCTATCCATTATCATCTTTTGAATCACTGCCCAACCAGTTGCATATAGATCTTTAAATTGGTTGATTTTCATAGTAAGGAAAGCTATGAATGTAGCAGCGCCACTAGCATAGCATAAATAGGCGGTTGGATTTAAAATTGCTCCTAGGATTGCCCAGACCAAGAAAAGACTGATATATGCAATTATGGTAATAAAGGCTAAGAAGAGGTATCCCCAAGTAATCCATTGGATAATTTTTAGGTAAATTGGTCTTTTAACATTTACCAAGCTAGCCAACGAAGCAATGTGCAATGGCATCAAAATATTATAGAAAATTATATCAATTGTACTGAAGAACAAGTATATCAAAGAAATAATAGTGAATGCCCAAGTGGCTGGGTGGAAAGTATCCCATTTATAGAATATGAGCCATGGTGCATTATAAATATCTTCATAATGTGCTCTATATCGAGAATCGGAAATGTGGTATCTTCCAAACTCTAACTCGTAGAACAAGGGCATGACAATCGGGACTAAGGCAAAAGCTCCCATCCAGATTAAGTGTAGAATAACGGAGAGAATATCTAATAAAACAACGAAAATGGCACTTGTTCCTCGGGGCTCTCCATCGTAAGGATCCTTCTTATCATCGGAAAGCATATTCAGCTTTCCCAATCTCACTAGCTCTTCTTCCATCTTTTCCATTGTTACATTGAAGCAATTAACTTTCTTTCCTGCAACAGAGTTTTTTCCATCTTGAGTAATTCTCTTCAAGAAAGTCTTTCTTCTTTTGTCAGAAGTAATTTTGAACATGTCATATAATAGCATTCTGGTCACAACTTCTTCAGTTAAGTGTCTCTCTTGGCAAAATTCAGTGTATAGTTGCTGGAAGTCTGAAAAGTCAATAGTATCTTCATCGAATTCAGTAACAATACACTTTGCCTTGAAGAATATATCTAAGCTAGTTTCTTCCTTGCCACTTTTCATGTCGCCTCCTTTCATAGCTTTATCATTTTCTTCTTCTTCTCCAGCTTTTTCATCCTTCTTTTTTTTCCATTTGAGTCTCATCAGAACATGTGTAGTTGCATCCTCTCGAAATTCGAAGATAAATCCTTTCTTAGCTAAAAGATTCTTTGTTGGTTCTGAGAGTAAATTCCCCTCTGGAATTTGTTTCAAAAAGCAGAATTTTTCGTATTTCTCTTTAATTGTGTTAAATGAAATTGGTTGATAATCCATATCAATATCTTCTCTCTTTACTTCAGTAAATAAAGTATCCAAGTATTCGCTTACTGAGCTTGTAACTGCAATTCTTGCTTCTCTAATCAATAGATCCAAAAAGGTAAATTGGGATGGGAGTTTAGAAAAGACAGATGGAAGTAATGACTTGGCTGATGGGAAAGTGTACTCGCCAACTTTATCTACTGCTTTTACGTTCAAAGTCACTTCTTGCGAACCCTTGCGCTTTTCGCTTTCTTCTCTGACGAGGTAATTATTCAAGTGGTCTGATTGCCCTCTGTACATTTGCAGCATTTGATGCAAAGCGTATAAGAGAATTACAAAAGCAACAATACCAATAAATCCAGCCAAAGCGACACTCAAAGAAATTGATAAAACTAGTGCAGTATTGTCCGTCAAATAGTATTTCTTCTCCTCTAATTCTTGAACTCCTCCTGGTAAAACGTTATAGAGGCCAATTGTCCCTTGCATTCCTCTAAATCCGGAAGAGTATTGATAGGAATCCGTAATTTTTGGATAATTCTCTCCATAAATATAGGCCATCTCAGAAGACTTGTCTTGAATGAACACAGTATTAGCCAACATTTGATGGATCAATATATCTTGCTTAGTAATTGATGTTCTGAAAGGACATTTTCCAGGGACTGCATTAGCTTCTGCTTTATATGTATGACCAATTAATAGTCCCATAGAGAAGAAAGAAATCCACCAAGGATAGGCTGCAAGGTAAGCAGGATTATTTGAGAGAAGGAATGTAATTGAGCCTAATTTTTAGAAAATTGTAATTCATTAGTATTTTTAAAGACATATGATTTTTTACTTCTTGAGAAAACTTTGGTATTGTACAATTCGAAAATCAGGACGTCGTCTGATTTAGTGGGGTCTGCGAAATAAGTGTTCATTTGAGATAGTGCAAGCTTAGTTGTTTGCTCAAAGTCTAGACCCTTCGTGTAGTTATTTCCCACTACGTAATCGCTTCCTTCGCCTACTGGTAGATAATCTCCTGGAATTACGTTAGCGAAAACGTTTCCTGTCTTAGTATATAGTCTAGTGTTAATTGCCCCTGAGCATACAGATGATGTGCATAGCTTGTAAGATGTACCACATGGACTAACTACTTCTGTTTTTCTTGCAAATACATTGCAATATGGATAGTATTTTGGATCACTTGAACCAATGATTGAAACGTCAGGAGCGTAGAGGCATACATTTGGTGTCAAATGGGTGTCTGATATTGTGAATGAGTTCACTGATTGGTAAACGATGTCTCCAAGTAAGGTGCTGAAATCCACAGATTCCGTGACTCGCGATGAATATACGTGAAGATTGCCCTGAGTTACACTAGCAGTCAATCCCTTGGCAGAGACTCTCAACAACATGAGATGAGTAACTCCTGTGCCATAAACTCTGAAGTAGTTGCTAAACTTCAATTCACTGTCTCCTGTTTGGGTAATATAGCACTTTTCGCATTGAATTGTGAGATCATTAAACGTGGTGGCTGGGTTTATGTAGAGATCAGCCCAGCAGGAATCAATGTAATCATCTTTGTTTTTGAATGTTAAAACCCGCGTTGAGCCGTCCATTTTATTGGAATAGTCATCTCCTAAACAAAAAAGATATTCTTGTGTTCCCATTTATACAAAAAAAGAGCTTCTTCATTCATTATACCTGACATTCTTCCTTTAATTTTTATGTTCCCTGTAGGTAAGCCACTATCTTCCATAAAAAAGAGACGACAGTTTTTCAAGATCAGTTTTAATGGTGTCCCTGAGTCCACTGTATACTCAGGACTCGAATTTTTGAATGGTGGAGCATACCAATAAATAACAATAATCACGATCAAGACTGCGATAACGTAAAAAATTCTAAAAATACGCCTGAGCTTCTGCGATTGGGGTTTTCGTGGATCACTTAGCTGAGAATCGCTGCGAATCAAGAGATTGCTCTGGCTTTCAGATAAACTTGCTTCTGAATTTTTTCGAGGAGTGGAAGATGGTACTTCAGCATAGCCATTACCACTTGGATCAGATGGATGCACTTTCTGCATTAAGTTTAGTAGATCAAAGAATTGATTGAGCTATCTCTGTAAGCCCTTATATATTGCAATATGTCTATTATGACGGTTTTCCGATAAGATGTACATAGAGAAAAATAAACAGGAGGATATGGCAAACTAAGGATAAACCGATAT
>CAXXOL010000022.1:0-17756 GCA_963666495.2 Bacteroidaceae bacterium | reverse complement strand
TTTTCGCCACTCTTTAATCAATGGCATAGACTTTAGCAAAGTAATCTACCTTCCAGGCTCATACCCGAGCCATGGCAATTTCATTAGCCACTATCCAAGGATTAACTGAAAGCACCTTCTTCAGCATTACTGCTTTCGTAGACTGACTGTACCATATATCTAAGAACCTAATGAGCTAGACTAAACCAGCATTATAAAGAACCGGCTTCATTTACGACAAACTGTATAGGAAGTCTCAATTATCTCCTGATTAAACACATATCGCTTTGATACACCACCTCAAGCTGACTCTCTGATTCTACACTCAAAGTCATAAGGCGGCTGGTACACTAATGCCTACTTAGATTCGGTATTGGACTCTAGCTTGAAAGGTCTTGATGAGAAGCAAAAACTCGATCTATTCAGCTAGTTAGCTTAGAATTATAAGTCGTTTGGAGCAATTACCAAAGGGAACTCAAGTCTAATAGCTTTGCTTGCAGCAATTTGGATGAACTATCTATTTCTAAGATAAGACAATTTTCGAATTACGAAAAAAAAATATGCTAAAGAAAATTACAAAGTAAACCATAAGGTGAATCCCTGGGGCATTAACTTGTATGAAAAGCCGAAAAAAATAACGATATACATAAAAATCGAACATTTTGGCTTTGAGTTTGAATAAAAATTTTGTAGTATTACAAATAATGCAATTAATCAAAATAATTTATAACTAGATTTAGGGGAAATAATCCCCCGGAAGTACTATACTCATCAATAGAAAGGTACGAATTATTTGTTTGAAGTCTATATACTTTATGTACCGAATGTTTAAAGCTTTCGCACTGAATCCTTAAAGACTTAATTTTTTAAAGTAATATTAATAAATTAAAAAAAAATTATACTTTTGTACAAAGCTATGAGCCAAATTACAATAGGTTTACTCCCTGCGTCCGTTCGTTGCATGCGTTAAAAAATAAGATTTTCTGCGATTTTCATTGACTTCAAGAATATTATTTGCCTTTACTAATATTCACATTTACTTAATCGTGTTGCGTAGTATTACAGTGCAGTGATTGCAAAGATTTCCATCTCAGTGCTTGTGCTGGCTGGTATATGTGAATATGCTGGCTCTTTGTGCTAATATTCTTGGTGGATATTCTAGCATTGAGATCTTTTCATTGAGTCATCACTTAGGCTGCGGCGGTCCTTTTATCGTCATTGATTCTCTTTATATGTCTCTCACGACTATCTTAGATCTGGGTTATCAAGCTCAATACTTCAGGCAATGATGATCATTATTACTTGCGGGTATTATCTTCCTTTAAGCCTTGACTTCAATCCAATAAGAAATTAATATAGCTATATAATTTTCCAATATTTATTCTTTGGAATTTTCCTTTTAAGAAAGTTTATTTATTTGGGCCTTCTGCAGCATATAAGATATAAGGTCTATTCCTGGCATTTGCTTCACAATAATGCAAATAAGTATCAACTCCAATATCAATATAGCGCTATTACTCCCTACCCACTAAAGATTTTGGCCATCAATCTCGATATTCAATCTTTCCTGATAGATTCTAAGTATTTGTCTTCGTGCCGGCCTTCTTAGCCTGGTCCTAATGCTGGTTATTTCAGTAAGGACATCAGGAAATTGCTTTAAGCCTGCTCTCTCATTTTGTGAGCATGAGGAGTCTTTATGGAATTTCTCATAAATAAATTAGTGATTTGTTTTTCTATTGTGCTTCCCTGCAGGATTGGAAGCCTTCTTTGATAGAGCTCTTAATGCTTTCCTATACGAATGCTCCACTTCCAGATTACATTCTCTGTTTCCAAGCTCTTCTCCACTTCTTGCTTCATTCTTCGCTATTGTCTCCCCAGTTGCTTTCTTGGCTTGATTTATTGGTTAAGAATATCCATAACTCCATAGGCTGGTGATTGTTCCCGACCTTGGGCTGTTATCCTTTCTGTCATTTTTCTATTGCCATCTCCAAAAGAAATACCTGCGTATTTATTCTCATATCTCCATGCTTCCTATCTTTCGCTTGCTGCTAATTATTCGTAATATGCCCTACTTGCTAATCACAAGTAGAGTCTCTTAGCTTGTTCCAATAGTGACTTCTTTGAAGCGATATCCAGGAAGGCTTCCTTCAGCTTCTTCAGTTGGGATCCTTTTTGATCTTCCTGGGAGGATCTCTCAGCTGTTTTTGAGCTTGCACTGATTCAACGATCTGTCGCAATCCTTTTAAGGTTCTCCAAGCTGGATCTCAAATCAGGAATATAGAAGCAAAACTCTTAATATCAAATCGTCATATATTTTTGCTTTTATTGTATGCATTACTATCAAGCTACTTGTTCTTCAAGTTAACTTTTTTTAAAGCTGGAGTTTGCCAACACCTTACAGGATAGAGGATCTTTTAAAGCACATAGCGTCTCAATCTGAAAAATAGCTCTTTATTATCAATTGCTTATTGTTGAGTCTCTGGCTCTCCTTCTCTCCCTGCTTTATAGTATAATATTTTTTTGATATATCAATATAATTAACTATTACTACTAAAGCTTGTCGCATCGTCTCCTTGGAATAAGATAGTTCTATGCTTGATCACTCAAATATAATCCCATTCTTTATCACAACCTTTAATAATTACCTTTTCTCTCTTTTATTTCAGGCATCTCTCTGTGCAACCACTTGCTTTTAACTTCTGTCTAGCAAGTCTTCTGGTTATTTCTCGCTTTCTTATATGCAAGCTACTATCTATTGATACCAATACTCAATAACTACTGAAGCGAATTCATGATTAGCAATACTTTCTTAGTTAATTTCATGGGCTAAGTCACCTGTGTGACTTTAATGGCTTTATTCAGGATCTCTTCTTAGCAAATCTCCAGGCTGCGTCTTATAATGATTTCTCTGAAAGAGAATCAAAGCTAAGTTTTGAAGAAGAAAAAATATTTCTTTTTTGATTCATTTTGCGCACAAGTAAATCCAATTTTCAGCTTATTATTTTTGTGTGTGCTTATAATTTAAGGTCTCCTGGTTGGATGCCTAAAATTATATTTCGAGCTGATTGGGAACTTCTTCGATGATATTCAATCTTTTTATTTCTTGTTGGCTCTTCTTTTGAAATCTATAGGATGATTTTTCAGAGGTATTAATTGGTACATTTATTCACGGACATTGGCATGTAAAATCATTGCAGTACATATATTAAAAAACATCGCCAATTCTTATTAAGCTACTTTTTTTCCTGACTAGCCTTGCTCCATTGTTTACATCCTTTCTATAACAGCAATTTATCAGTCTCCCATTAATATTTTACTTGTAAGCTCTTAAAACTGTTCCACATCGCCCTTATTTCCTATTAAGTCTCTCCCTTATTATTATTTTTCTGATCTTGTCCAATATATATCCACTGGATTTCCATGGTAAAATTATAGCTGAATCTTATTTGAGGCAGGACGACTTATATTTTCACAACTTCTTTTCTGTATTCTAAATTTATTTGCCAATTCCCTTTTAGAACTCTCGCGTTCGAGCGTGAACGAAATGGCTTAATTTTTATCACTCTTTGCTTTGCTTAAAGAAAGCTGCATTGATTATGTATTGGTGGTAGCCACTCTATAACTGCAATTATCTTTTTAAGGTCTTTACTTCAAATTTTGGAACTTCTTCAAGTAATTTAGCGTGTTCTACTTATTAAGAATCATGGCGGTCTTAACTATATTGTATAATACGAGGGCGAAGAGAGTTGCAGCCTTATCAAAGCTGAAATATACTGTTCTGGTCGACTTTTTCGTCTTCTATTACTGCTACGCTATACTTATTCCTCACCAAATTAATAGATAATCCAAATTTTTTGCTTATATCGATCCAAAACATTCAGGTAAACAATATCAGTAGTTGTTTAAATCCTAAAGATGGCTTTTTCAAAATTTTTTTCTAATTAGCGCAATAGTAAGCTAAAACAGCAATACTGATTATTTTATCTCAGCGGCGTGGAGCTCATATTTGTATCGGTAATCAGCCTATGCCTTATTTCATTTCTTAAACAATAAGTCAGAATTAGAAGAAATTAATAAGAAATCTTCAATGGAGATCATCCGTCGAGGGGAAAGCAGTATAGAGAGATATAATTTTTGTGCAGGAACTGGTCTCTATCTTTTAGAATATTAATCTGGATATTTTTTCTTTAGTCCATATAAATTTTCCGGTAACTGACTTGGTAAGTATCACTGCTGGTAATATTTTAGGATATGCTAATTACTCTTTATTTTCTATTTCCTCTTGAGCAGTCCACTTTATTCGAAGCATTGAGAGTGATAGTAAATTTTTATAAAAATTTTATTATGTTGGCTGAGGGGCTAAAGAGGCTTCTCATAGATTCGCTCCTATCTGGATCCAATGAGAGGCGTGCCCTAAATAATAGATTGTGAGCAGACCCAAGTGATCGACAGAAGTTCCAAAAATGAGTATTTGCCTATTTATTCGCTCTTGCTAGCCTAAACAACAATCCAGGCTCTTCGTTGATGCTTGCAGCTTTATGTGCCAACTATTTGGTAGCAATGCCTTTGCTATTGCTAATATATCCTCCTGATCCTCTTACTAAATTGCCTACACAGTTCCGAATAAGACATCATATCAATTGCCTCTTTAAAAGTGTTGACAAATAGGAAGAAAAGTACTCAATCTCAGCACGAATAAATAGCTGGATCGAGATTAATACTATGTCGATCGTCCAGTTGCTTCAAAAAATATATATTATCTAAACGATACTATTGGCGAAGATCCACGAGACACTCCTCATTTGCCAGAGCATCATGAAGCAATAGAGAGGGCAATTGAGGTCCTAGTGTCGATAAAAGACCTTATTATTTATGTACGCCAATAGATTATTAAATATTCAATAAAGCACTCTCAATATTCAGTCAATAATTCAGTATAATAATTTAAATTTAATAACCTCATGCCAAAGAAAAAAGTTAATGCTTAGGGTTGGTACTAGTAGATAACTATAAATTTTTAATCTTTATTACGGTGGGTAAGTAATATTTTTAGTAATTTTTTCATAATATTTTTTTTTTCAATTATTTTTGTAGTAACCAGAGACTGCACAATAGATTTGAATAAAATACTTATAATAGCGCTTTTTCAATATTATTGCCTAATGAAGCTAATCACTGCATAAAGACTTACCTTGTCATTAGTTACCTGTATTATCGCTTACCAGTTCTATATTTTGCTCTTCCTCTGCCTTGGCTCATATTTATGATTAAATCCAATTTGAATCTTCTCTCTTTTCATTAAAGCTAACTTTATTATTCTTTTTTGAATATATATTATCATATATCTTTTAACAATTACATAACATTTCATATTAAGTTTGCTTTTGATTTGGATTAGAAGCAACTTGCTTTTGGTTTTTTATCTATTTTCTACTAAATTGTTACCAAACAAATCGGCTTGTTCTCTTAGTAGACATTAAAAAAATATTGCCCCAATTAAACATTCCTCCTTGAGGTTTCTTCTTCAAGGAAGCGTCAGGTCACCAGTATCATGCCGCATCGAATATTTATTATATACCTTATTTCTTTTCTTTATTTGCTCTGCTTATCTTTTTAATATTAGTGTATAACTCCTGACTAATTATTTTGCTTATCTCTTCCTCATAATATTAAGTTGAGTTGTTTCTTTTTTAGTAAATCCCTTTATCAAGTTCACTGGGAGAACCTAGGCTTGATATCTTATTGCATTATCAGGTTTGAAAAATAAATGAGCTTTTCTCTGATGCGTATTATCTAAGAATATTGACTGCCTAAGCTCTGCATAGCTAATCGTCGGACCACTTTCGGGAATTAAATCCTCCCATTTTTAATTCTTCATTAATTTTTCAATAATATTTATCAAATTATGATAATTATTTTTCTAGTTTCTTTCCTCTTTTGATACTGACTTGCTAACAACTTTCTATTCTATTTCAATACAGGTCTCACTTTTTATATTATGTTCTAGGGAATTGCATCGTCTTTTCTCATTTTTTTTTACAATCAAGCCATCTAATAGCATTCACCCGGTGTTGGTCTTGCGGCTTCTTATTGAATTGCGCGTAGTCATTTTTTTATTCCTTCAGCTCAATAACTCGCTATCTTCGCTATCTTAGCTATCTTCGCTGTATATATTATAACATCTTATTATTATTTAAGTAATATTCCAAAAATACTCCTCGTTGGCTTTCTTCATTTAAAATTTATTATAATTAATGTTTTTTCATCCTGGCTTTTTCCAGCAGAAAATTAAGATCATCGCAAATTGTTAATTTTCTTGCTTATATACGGGGTATCCAATCCTAATCGTTCAAGACACAAATAACATGTATTGCCTCCTGGCTTTGGCTAGTTTTAACTGTATATATAAACTCCATCTTTTTTTTCTTTATCAATAACTAGTTTAATTCCAGCTTCACTTATAATTAGATATGGAAGTTATGCCACTTATCCACATGCTGGGAAATTATTATGAAACATTACTTAAAATCTTATTATAATTGGTACCGCACCTTTTGAAGTTTCCGCTGATAATATTCATATCAATTTTCCCAGGTTGAAACGGATTGAATTCATTTTCTGTCAATTATGATTATTTTCAGCAAGATGCCGTAGGTCACAACACATATGCTGATTCTGAGATCAACAGATGGATGAAATCAATTTATTCATAGTGAAATGCTAAACGGATAGCGTACGCCTGCAAAGTACACTGCATAGTGAATAAATGGTGAATATATAAGTTCCTAATTTGGTCCAATCAAGGGATAAAACAGAAGACGTTGTATTTATTTGTATGATAAACAAAACTGCAGTCATGCACGGGAGAGTATACAGGAGCTTGTCCTAGGGAATTCGAGGTATCCAGAGAGAGTAAGATCAAGGAAGAATAAAAGTCGACTGGACAATTATTTCTGACTTAGAGAAGCAAAGATATTAAAAATTATCTAAAATCAGGTTTTAAAACTGGGGGGAAAGCATGACAGTAGGTTATGAAAAAATAAGAATAATCCAAACATATAGAAATGATGAATAAGGTCGAAGTGATAATAAGGATCACTGAAGCTAGTTGAAGGAAATTTCTAATGATAGGCTATACCAACATAATGCCTGCGTATCATGCGCATTCAACCAGGCATATGGTAATTAATATTGTTCATGTTTATTTAGCTCTTCTAAGTATTGCTCAGCTATTGCATCTATGGATGCTTTATTGAGCGTCTTTTTATATTGCTCCACCTTCTCTGTAATAAATATTAGTTTGTTTGTAAAATGGATTTTATGCTAAAACCCGAATCTCAACATTAGACATAGTCACAAATTAAGCGTATCTGAAGAAATATATACCAAAAACTAATGAAAGATGCCCATTGGAATGGGTCCAACAATGGAGATAAGTGTTGATAGAAACTCCTTACTGGCTATTTTAAAATATTTGATTCCACAAGCTATTTGATGCCTCGCTAATAGATTCAAGGAGAATTTTTAGATAAGCTGTTTTTTATGGTTACGGCATATTATTTAAGCTGAACTCATATTATGCGTGTGCCATTTTAAACTGGATATTTCAATAATAGCTATGTTGGAACTTCCTTTGTCTGCACATATATCAATAAGTAAAACTAATAAAAGAGATGCATATATTCAATTGACCTTGATGATGGTAAGTTAAATCAAATTACATTGCAAAGGACGGATATGGAAAGAGTCACGATGACTTGCAGGAGTGTCATAGATATAATGCTCATAATATCCTGAGTGTCAAGTAATGAGGTCTAATCACGACTGAATCGTCGACGGTACCTCATTGGCGAAATAAAAAAAAAACAGGCAGAGTAATGAGAAAGCTGAGCATAAAATAAATCGGCGAGAGTTATTTTTTAATTATCTACCACAGGATACTCATTTGAATACTCATACTGATTGAGTTTAGTGTGCTCATAGCCAAAATCATTAAAGAGTACCTTCTAAAAGGCCAACAAGTAATAAAGCTCACGGATTAGCAATACTTTTCTGAGGGTTCAATGAGTAAGACTTACTGGTGGATCCTAGGGAGCAAACAGGTGTGCCACATAATCACGTATCAAAAGATGGCACATTAGTGTTAAATTCAGAGTGGCCTATGTGTGCAATCCAATAAGGACACAACAAAACAAAAGCACCAATGGTTGGCAGTAATCAACATTTCAATTTGATATTTATTAAAAAGAGTAGAAGGGTATTAAACTTTCGAAGATATCCTAATTAAACCATTTGGTAGCCCCAGACTTTAGCATATATAATTTTGCAATAATTCTAGTGTGCTCTGCCCTTAATTGTTATGGCTAATTTATAATCATTATTAATTTTTTAAGCAAAATATAGTATCGCTCTGGATTCAGAGAGTGCTATCTTATAGTAATTTTAATGATGAGTGTTATTTATCTGGAAGATCATGAGCAGGAAAGGATCCTCCGAGCTTTCTTTAATGCAATTCATGAAATTGCTATTAAATATTATCTAGAGGCTTGGCTAGCAAATTATAGCATGGCTTGAAGGTATTTAAGTCATGAAAACAGGATAGACGTCACCCAGAGAGAGCAGAGAGTGGCTTGCGAGAGGCTAGATGAGATTATATAAGTAAAATAAATCTTAAAATGTTGGCTTCTCTGCTTAAAAGCAAAATGAGCATTCCAATAATATCAGTTTTTCAGTCGAGTAACTATTTACTGCTATTTTAAAACTATCAATCGTTGTGAACCAACTTATTCCTGGGAGAGGATCTATAAGCTATAGACCACTGATTTTGGAAGCTATATTAAAAATATCCTATATTATAAGCTTTTAATGACCATAGAGGCTCATAGGTATTTTAGCTATGCAGGGTAGTGGTTAAAAGAAATCGCAAAAAAACTTAGTTATGAACACATAAGATTATATCAAGGACTCATATGCTCCTGCTGTTTATTTTGGCGTAGCATTTATGCAGGAGAGGGGCGCAGGAGTTAACTGAGTATCGAGACATAAAAAATTGAAAAAGCCAGAAGGTTCAGAGTATCCGCTGATGCATAGTTAAGCTATCCCCTATTCAAAGTAGTCGACTACTGAGCTATCAGTTGTTAATGAGTTACCTAGAAAGATTAATATATAGCGAGAGAAATCTCTAATATATTTAGACCAAGCAGTAATTCCCTTGAATGACATATTTATTATTTATTCAATAAAGCATAATAATGCATTTATCTCAGCGTAATGTTCTACAAGGTGATGAAGGTCCATTCGCAGAGCAAAATTGATTGTTGATTGTATTCATAAATTTTTTCTCTTCAAGCCATAATTAATGTCAAGTAATTTCATGGGGCAAAGCATTTACTGAGGTGAACATAAGCAGTTAAAAGGGAATTGACAGCAATTTTTTTAGCATGCTTATGACCAAAAACTTAATATGCTTGAAAAATGCAAAAAATTACCAATTACCCAGCCAAATATGGGTAAATTTCCTATGTGTTAAGTTCATTATTATTTGATCGTATTTATAAACCTCTTTGGTTGGCCTTGGAACTTTTAATTTAAATTGCTTCATTTTGTTGTCTTATGACTGTTATTCAAATAAATTGATGCTGGCAACTGCTTGCTTTCCAGAAAAATAAGATAGTTTCTTTTATGATTGCTTTCTGAAAGAGTATGGGTTATGTTTAAAATATTAATGAATCTAATGTTTTAAAATTATGTGACCGTAGAATGACTTCTCCATTTTTTTGAGTATCTATAGAAAGTGTTAGGTAAGCAGGTATGAGTAAAATCAATATCGACATATTCCATTAGTGATTTTGGCGATATGAACGGTAACAGATTAATTTTCCAATCTACAAATACCAATGATATTTCCTCCTGAGTCATGCTTCAAACTGAATTTTTTTCTAATAATAATAAATACCCTTAGTCTATATTAGCTTAAAGTTTTTTATTTTTGTTCGGGAGCGCATACAGTTTACTTATTTTAAAAATTTAATAATAAGTAAGCTCTTTCGTTATAACCAACAATTAAGTGCTTAGGATGTTGTTTAAAATTGAAGCAGCCAACAACTTCATCCGAATATTGTGTAAGTAATAGAGTTAAAAAAGTCACGTGGCTCAATTTCAATATACTTATTAACCTATGCCAAAATATACGTATCAGCGAAGAGTAGTAGAGACATCTTGTAAGTTGCCAAATGGTACTACGCAGCCATCATAGGGATTAATAGGAAATTGAGTTATCTTTTAAGTTATTATTTTCAAATAGCAGAAATATTTGTTCTGGATGGAACTTACTGGTAATTCATCGCGGGTCCTTATATGGGAAGACTAAGGATCCCAATACTTATGACCTTTCATTTGAATTTGACAGCATTTATTTAATTCAATATAAAAGTTATAGTTATGGTAAAAGGACGTAATATCTTCAAAGCTGCAAAGCTTCAAAGAAGAAATTGCACAAATATCACAGTAGAGTTTTTTCTGAAAACTTCGCTTTTTATTTTTCATTTCTTTTCTTCTATTGCTTTTTATCCAGCCGCTGTCGATATTATTTGCCTTAGAATTTAATTCTTTTTTAATTACTAGTGGTACTTTTGAAAGAGCAATTATGACTCATACAGTTTAATACCACTATCATTGACATTTTTAACAGAATATAGATTTCATTAATAAAGATATGCCAATAACGGTTAAAGCTTGTTTGAGTATTACTATTTATCTTTGATATTCACACTCGTGGTGCTGCAACAGCATTTTATCGCTATTAATAAAAAATTTTGTGTTTTTCTAATATGTCAATTAACCGTGTTATTGGCTAGGTTTCTTTAATTCCAGATCTATGAGGATTATTTTTGTATAGAATTACCAATATAATTTGTATAATAATAATTCTTCTTTAAATCATGTGTAGGCCTAAATGCTTAGGCTCTTTCTTATTTACAAGTAATAATCATATTAAAAGGTTTATCCCTCGCAAACATTTTTAGAATCGCTGCCCAGGTTCATCCTTTATTTTTTCTGAGATAAAATATTGCATTTTCTCGGGTATTGATCAGCTGCTATCACTAATAGTAATCAGTTGCAACTTCCTACGTCTCATTAAGACCTGATTTGTATCAGTTATTTCCATATAATCTCTTGCGAAAACCCTACGGGTTGTTCCTTTTCATATATTTTCAAACATAAGGATTAAAAGGCTATATTATTTATTAATCTGTGTTAGTTTTGTTTGAATCTTTCCCAGATTTATGTATATATATTTCTTTAATTATTACTGTACCAAAGTGAAATCATTGATCTCCCCTATATCCAGAGGAGGATCATTATTGATATCAATTGGTTATCGTTACTTAAGAGCTGGTGCTCCTTTAATTTTTGCTCTCATTTTTCTTCTTAAAAATCTACTTATATTTTTTCTATACTTTATGTATTATCCAGCTGTCATCCCCGAATACAAAGCATAGGCTTCAATTTCGCAAAAATTATTCAACTAGATTAATTTTCATTTTGTTGTTTATGAGCCATAATATATTGAGGTTTTAATAAGTTTTGACTAAAATAATATTTCTGGGATCCCTTTAGTCTCTCTTATAGATAAAAGGCTGGCGTTTCTTTATGATTATTGAGTTATTCGCTCAAAAAAAGGCATTTTTTCTTGGAATTAAGATAAATTGAATGCAATCCTCTTTTGTAATTTACCTCGGCAACTCAGTTCCTAACTAATTCTTTTTATTTATCACGTTTTATTGTAGACGATAGAGTTGTATAATCTATTATTATGTTAATGATTTTTTTCTTTCCTTAGAAAGAGTGAATAAAAAGCTCCTCTTGCAATTAAGCAGGAACAGAACTTAGTTTCTCTTACAGAACATAATTATTACCCTCTTTTCTTAAATAATATGATCATATCTTCTCAGGTTTTTCCATCCTGACTTTGAAATCAGTAATATCAACCCGTAATAATTATCTAATACTATTTTGTTCCAAAGTGCTGAGGATCTCACATAATTTTGAGGTTATATTCATTTGGACTATTATTTTTAACTACACGAACAGCCTTATAAAATATCTATTGCACGAACTCCTCGACGTGAAATTAATAAATCATATTGCTCGAGGCATCCACTCTGGCCCTCGTGATTTTTAAATGAATTCATATTTGCTGACTTTTAGTCATAGATATGAAACTAATTTTTCTTAACCATAATACTCGTGCATTCCCTCTAAGGAGAGGACGTAAGGGATTCCCCTCAATTACCTTCTTAATAAATTGGATATTTTTCGATCTTACCTTCCAGAATGTTTTATAGGCAAAAAAGTCTTCGTATATTTCAAATACAAAAATACTAATAGATATTCTTGTAAAAGGTATTATTTAAAGTTCAATGCACTATTAGTTGATACCTTTGGGACACCGTCTTTCAAAATAAAAAAGTCGCATACTTACAGATATCATTTGAGAATATTCGGAATATTTAAGACAACTATTTTAAATATAAAACAGTCTTAATCTTAGTTATATCATATTCTTTAGTCAACTCCTGAAGGCCAAAGCTTGGACAGGATCAGTAGAATTTTATACGTTCGTCTTCAATCAGGAATATAAGTTATGTTATATAGGCAATTTATAGAAACTTTTTAGTTATGTGTTGGTCCATTGTAGTCGAATGCATACTCTAATAGCTCTTCAATTAATAGCATTTAGAGAAATACCTCGTATTACTTATTGTGTGAGCTCGCACTGACTTATCAATAAGACGCTAAATTTCCCAGGGTCGGGATTGACGATCGAAGTATAATAATATGAGAAAAGCAAATTTATCCTAAATCACGCTGCAAATCATAATACCAGCTTGGACTTTAAGTATTTGCTAAATTACATTTTATAGATATACTATTTTTTCAAGTCTATCCATAACATAATAATTTATTTAAAATGCCAAATAAGGCCTAAGTTTTCCCTGAATACTTTCTTGGCTGCTGACCAAGTGCTTTAAGCATCTGAGAGTACTAGCTTGTATCAAATAATTCTTACAACTTCGGAAATCAAAGTGAGATTACACCTTTAACAAAGCAGAATATTCTCTTTGATATTATTTTTCTGATCTTCTGATTCCATAGAAATGATTTATTATTTGCATACAACGCTTGCACCTAAGCCAACCGACAGTCCCAGTACAATAACTATTTAACATATTGCCTAATTACTTGGCAAATTAAATTACATATATATTTATCTAACTGCATAGTCATTCAAATTTACTTATCCAGTAGTAGTCATTAATATTTTATTTCTGAGCTCTCTGAAATTTTTTGAAGCGCTTTTCCAGTTTATGTGAAATCCGCTTGTCGCGTTATCTATTTATCCTCCTGAAAATATCAAAGATCCGTGCATGCTTCAGTTTGTTTTGTTAGTTGCTTAAATGCTTTGGCCCCACTCTGTAACTAGAATACTTTCTTTTGAAAAATCCGAATTCAGGCTCTAATTAACTACACCTTCCCTTGTGCTCATCCTTTGAGTTAGATTTAAATAAATTAAAATACTTCATTTTTTTATATAAATTTCTTCGCATACGATTTCTGAGTATATTTCAATTAATTGCTACGTCTTATGAATTAAGTTTCAAGTTAAGAGTTTATAAAATTGCTTTTACCGCTGTTTATTGAAATTATAATTAAGTTTTATCTTTTATGATACTATCAGCCAGTAAAGGCTATATACTTGTGAAATTCAGTGGAACCTGATATGAATATGACAATATATGTTAATAGCAACCTTTCGTAAGCTCTTCTATTGCTCTAGCACCTTGCTAAGTTATCTGACCAATCCTGTTTGAATCATTGAATAATTACTTTCTTGCGTATATGCTCTTGCAGGATCAATTACTTTGAATATACAATCTTTATTGAGTATCGCAATAATAATAGTTTTCTGTGCTTGGTTGATCTTAAGAAAACTCATAGAAAAAAACCTAATAATGCGAGCATATCACAGGAATTTTCTCCGATGGCCTGATCATAATAATATATGTGATATGGTATCGTATCATCTCAATTGATATTATGCCTAAAAGGGCAAGGGAAGTGTACTTGACAGTCTTTTTCTTCAATACTGCTGGATAAAACTAATTTCGTTTGAGCATATCATTGTAAATATGTCATTTGTAATATATACGAGGCAGGAACGACTACTCTGTTACCAACCACACAAAATTGTAAAGAACTGATTTCATTTCAAACTTCCCGGACAATACCGTAGTCGCAAAGAAAATGATTTTACTATTGAGTGAATTATTTCTTGTTTAGGGAAGCTAAATGGTACATTATTACAGAAAAAATTGTACCTTATAACAAGGAGAGTTACACAGATAAAATGGCATATTAAATGAAGTAGTTGACAGATAAAGTACAAAAAATTAAAATAGTAATATCAGCCTGCAAAAGTAAATTTTGCCGTAGTGATCGTAACTGGCCGACATTAGTGGAACTAACTTACGAAGGGGTTAAAAATGCACTAAAATAAGTTATTATAAATGATTAGCTATGGATTTGACAAAAAGCAACACAAAATTAGCTGTGTATTATCGATCAACTCCTTGTATTCGAGGCATATTTTGAAAGGGTCCATAAAAATATTATTTTCAAATTTTTAATATTTTTTTTTCTTCATTTGAAGGCAAATTACCCTGCAGATTACTAATTTTCTACTTTTCACAAAGAGGCTTATCAGTCGATACATTTGTGAGACCTGAGGTTTGGTGTTACTTTTTTATGAACAGCAATTTTATATTCACATATTTCCTTGCTCTCCCGAAATTTTCACAAAGCAATAAACTTACTTAAGTTATATGAAAAATAATACAAAAAGTCTTGGCCTAATATATCCATTAATAATAGTATATACATGGTAAGAGTGGATAATGAGAAATAATTAAGCACGAATACTTAAGAAAAGACTCTAGTGAATGAGAAGCTTTTTTTAATTAAGGGTATCATGCCTTATATAATTGTATTATAGTTATTTATTTCAAAGCTTTCTTCGTCGATTAGCAAGCAGATAAGATTTCTAAGCAAATCCTTTTAGGGATATTCTAGAATCTCCGAATATTAATTGGTAGCCATACCATTTGATTGATACATTTGCATTGGCATATTGTTTTAATTGTCTGAGTTGCTTTCTAATACCACAAAGGATCTGAGAAGCCTGCTGATTTTAATGAACCATAAAGAAATAACTAAATTTTATAGTCTAAAAAGCGTCCTTGGATTAAAAGCTTTGCCAAATTTTTCAATCCCAGGAAAATATTTGGTGCTGATAAAACTTTTAGTGCTATGATTGTCTACTTAGTTTCCGGCTCATCATTGGCTTACAATCGAGAGCGTATTCCTGAAAAGAAGATAATTTTAATGGGCTCTAGAGCTCTTCAGCTTTTAAAATAACTAATGAAATATCAAAATAAAATGATGAATAAGTAAGCTCATGCTCAATAATGCTAAATAGCAAGTTTGTTAAGCTTAGTAATATACATTAATGAGGTGGCACTGAGCGAACTTAAAGGATAAAGCTGCTAGAGTAATGAAGTATAGCAGAAATTATTCTTAGGAAACACCTTATTGTGCGAAGCTGGTAAACGAAGAAAATGTTTAAAAAATATAATTTCCTTGATATAAGCCTTAGGTATCATACAATGTGTTTTATCAAAGCAAGGTCCCGAGTTGTATGGGAGCGTATATGATTTTGATCATTCTGCTCTCATCAAATTTCAAGCCTGCAAAAGGACGTGGGCATCGATGAACAAAGACACTCATTGGCAGTCACTCCTTCTGAGTCAGGAAACTTCAGAGTGTCTTATAAATGAGAATCCAACTTTTATTATAAAGCAGCTTAATCATATATGATGCAATTACTTATATATATCGTGTAAGCTAGTGTGGCATTTTTTGTAAGCATTAAATAAATAAAATTTTTTAGCTCAGAACAAAAATAATTGCTATTTGCTTGAGCAATTCCAAGCTGAATGAAACTATTCTTTGTCCATTGTGAAATGCAAGCTTTTTTCTGAAGATCAAGAATGGGCTACTGGAGTAAATGATCAAAAATTAAGAAAAAAAAATCTTTAACGTATCGCAGCAAAAATCAGCGCTATTATTATAGGAATTTTATTCTCTGTATTAAAGCGATTTATGCTTAAGTTCAAGGAAAAACCTGGAGTCAAGGAGAGTGATTCCATGAGATATCCCATACTAAGTTATTTTTGCGTAGCTATCCAAAGGAAGGATCCAGGATCTTGAGGTATATTCGAAAATAATGATTTAATTTAAACAAATAGGTAATAAAGTCTTATTCGAGAAAAGAAAATGATGCTCGACAACATTGTATATGTATAAACAAATTTCATAAGCCGCAGTATTATCTAAATCGCATAGCATATATTTAATCGTGAGCAAGGCAATGAATGCTTTGCCCCTAGATTTCAATAAGCTATAAGTATTGTGAAATCAGTATAAATATATAGGAGATCATATGTCTATTGCTACCAAGGTTCTTGCAATCTCTCTTCAAGAGTTATATATATATAATGGCTTCGTTTAATGAAAATTATTTTTAAACTTTTCAGTGGTTTGCCTCTTAACTAAATGACAATGGTTGGGCCTATATTCCCATTAAACGAAGAAAATAAAATTAAAAGTAAGCTAAGTAACAAAGGAAATGCTCTAAATTGCTTCAGTTTATCAGCTTAACTTAGAGTTTTATTAATTTTTGGACTTTACTTTGCGTGATCCACCGTATTCCAACAAAAAATAAAGGCGCAATTTAAATGCATACTAGGCTTTGTTCGATTAATTCTCTTTAGCTTATATTACGGAAAGCCTTTGTAAGTAGTGAGAGTCATATAAGGCTACTGGTTAGGCCTCGCGAATCATAATGACCAGCTTATTCTAAAATATAGTCTTCAATTTTCTGAATTTCATTTGCTTTGAAATTACGAATGCCAAACTTGTAGGAAGCTGGTTTATAGAAAACTACCAGCCAAAAATGTCTCACATGGATAATCGCTGAAATATTAGAGAACTGTCCCTGAATAGTTTTTTATAAAATATTCAATTAAGCAACGAACAAGAAAATGGTAATTTATATAACTAAGTCCCTCTGTTTTTTGTGGATTTGGATGGAAGAGTTCCATAACTTATAAAATTAAACGCTCTCTATTTAGATACAGCATAATTAGGCGAGTTTCAGCTTTTTGGACTTCAAAGCTAGCATGATCCTACTTCTCAATGGATCCTGCTTATGCCAATGGGAATCTTCATTTTAGCTCTTAATTAGGGATTATTACTCGGAGCAGGCTTCCAAAATAAATAATTCAAAGTAGCAATCTGAATAGCTAATCTGTAAACGTTCCTTTTATTCAATTACTTTTATTTCAGGATCTTTAGAATTTCAAAGAGAATGACAAATCAATTCAATGTCCACCTTTTTCAAGTGCTTCCTCAAAATTACTATGAAAAGCAACATCTATTTAGAATTTATAAATGAGAGTTCTGTCTCTCCAGCACGCATCTTTAATTGCAAGAATATATTCTGGGATGAGAATTATTTTCTTGCTCTAAGATCAATTGCATAAACAGGGTCTTGGGAGTTTGATGCTCTAGTCCTAGATATGAATCTCTCTCCTCAGGTGTTCCCTTTAAAATGCTATCTCTTTACTTATATGCAATTAGAATACTCTATTTGAGCA
>CAXXOL010000021.1:0-7771 GCA_963666495.2 Bacteroidaceae bacterium | reverse complement strand
TGATGGCTACCGAATTAAATCGATCTTATGAGCCAGCGCCGAAGAAAGACTCAACGGTTAATGCACTGATGAGCGTGAGTTTCGCTGCAGATTCTCATCAAATATTGTCGTCCAGCCGAGACGTAGATCCTGGGATACCGTTGTGCCAGCAATCTTCTTCCAAAATTAAAGTGCATTCCTCACCTTCCAAACCGCTCGAAATGAAGCATGAAGTAATGAAAATAGATTTTCATTTGATGAAGCTATATTTCATTTTATCTTTTTCTAATAGGTTTCCTCACCTGCACAAAAATATTTACTCGAAAAAGGTAAGGCGCTGGATTTTTTTAGCTCAGCAGCTCTCCATGATTTATGCTTATGCTGAAAATCAGCTGCATATTTGTTAAATCTATTGAAAGAAGCGTTATATATGAGAATTTGCTATATATAACTGGATTGCATATAAATGATCGAATTTACTCGATAGAAATTCAATTTTTTAGGCGAAGAACCCCAAAATAGCGCTATGATAGGATCAATACATGGACTCAATTCAAGGAGTCCAATAAATGACCAAGTTAATCACGGAAAGTCGGATAGGTAACGATGCTTGCTAATCTGATTCCCTTTTTAGCTTTACTCCACAGATGGAAGACTCATTTGTGAAATCACAGCTTGTAGCAGTTACATTGAAGCGAGCTTCCACTCCGAAGTTTGTGATTCCTCCCAGCGCAGCTGTAGACAGTATGATAAGAGATTTGCCCGTTAGTTTTTTACTTTAAGTTAATTTTTTAACTCTATTTCTTTTTTTAATAGAAAAGCTGGTCGAGATTGGCGATATAGTTGATATGAATGAAGCTGAAAAATTCGAGGATTTGGCTAAAGCATCTACTTCACTCCCATGCTGCTATTCTTTTAGATCGATGCTTTTAAATATCAGACATGAAATATCTTCAAGGTGCCTGAAAATAATCAGTCATTCATATTTCGAAACAATCAGCATCTTAGTGATATTAATCAATTGCGTAACTCTCGCACTAGATGACCCTACAACAGATGTTCAAGATAATTGGCAGATTGTGGCTGATTATGTTTTTCAAGCTTTATATTCTCTTGAGCTAATCTTAAAAGTTCTAGGAATGGGATTTGTGATGAATTCGGGATCTTACTTAAGAGATCCGTGGAATGTATTGGATTTTGTTATAGTCGCTTTTGGCTATTTGGGATATTTGCAAATTGGTGGAGGACTTGATTTGAAAGCACTGCGTTCCTTCCGAGTTATGAGACCATTGAGAACTATTACGTCTATCGAAGGGTTAAAAATATTGATGTCTGCATTGGTTTCCTCTCTCCCATTGCTAATGGATACAATAGTAATATTGCTGTTCTTCTATACGATATTTGCCATTGCTGGCTTACAATTATGGCACGGGATATTAAGGAAGCGATGCTTAAATATTGAAACAGGAGATGTTGATGATTCAAAAACATGTGGATATCAAGACTGCGGAGAAGGCTCGATATGCGTTACATACTTAAGCAATCCTAACTGGGGAGCAACTAACTTTGACAATATTTTTTCTGCCTTACTCACAGTTTATCAAAGCGTCACCTTGGAAGGATGGACAGATACTCAACTGAATGTTGTACGAGCATTTGGACCCTACGCAGTGATATACTTCACTCCACTAGTTTTTATTGGTGCTTTCTTTTTAATTAACTTTACTCTTGCCGTTATAAAATCTAGAGTTACAACGATTTACCAAGAAAATAGAGAACTAAAGTTAAAGAAAAAAAACAAGGAAAAGAAGAAGCTTGATTCAATTTTGCAGGATAATGATGGTTTAATGGAAGATTCAAATAAAAACCTTTTAGTGGCAAATATGGTTCAATACGTTGAAATGAAGAAGCAGGAAAAGGGAAAAGAAAGCATCACTATAAAATTAAGTAATAATAGATTTAGTAAATTTTAGAATAAGCTTATCTTGGAAAATTATTGATGGAATTTATATTTGATTGCTTATATTTTCGGATTGATGTGCTATTGCATTACAATATTAATTAATATAACAGCAATGTTAATCTTTTTTCTTATATTCCCCTATTTTAACATCGAACTATTAACTCTAGAGGCTTGGGGACTCAGGCATAGATCCACAAAAAAATCGTTAGCAAAGAAAATAGAGAAAACTCCAAAAGAATTGGCACGCGAAACATTGGGCTTCGATATCTTTGACGACGAGACAGAGACAAATCCAAGTAATCCGCCTGCAAAAGAAAGCGGTGCTTCAAATATTTCAATTTCTTCTCTACAAAAGATAGCCAATCCTATAGCCAATTTAGTTTCTGTACTTCCTCTTCAATCACAACCGCAAATACCAAAGCCTTCAGCAATTGGAATTGATTCACAGAATCAACAAAAAGAAGAGAAAAAGCCTTTAAGTGTTGTTTCTCCCCACTTGCATGAGGAAGTTATTAAGGAGGAGAATGAAGAAAAAGATGAGGACCCACCCTTAAATGAAAGCAGCTTTTTTGAAGAGGAAGCTAAGGGTCCTAAAGCAGAACCTTCAGCGCGATTCATGGCGAACTTTAAAAAGTCTTTAGCAAAGCCAAAGGCTAAAGAGAAAAAGTTTGATGGGAGAGAAGAAAACAAAAAATCGATCGAAGTCAAGAAAGAAGATAAGAAATTAATAATGCGTGGAATGGCTGGTATTGCGACAATACCACTGGCAGTTCAAGCAATATTTAGCAGCAAAGCTCCTGCAAAAAATATTGCAGACTTGGATGAATTTACGGAGACATTTTTTAATGGGAGGGATTTGGTATTAGAAGGAATCTCGCAGGAGGAGAAGCACCCAGCTTTATTATCAAGTACAAATTCCTTGATGATGAAAGACAGCAAAAAAAATTTATTACCGGAAAATTCTTACGATGTAAGCGAGTATGATGAGTCACGAGCAATTATCCCGAGTTCATCACAAGACGTGAGCCCATTAGCAGATCCAATTACTAGCATCCCAGCTAAAGAAGAAGGAAATATGCCGCCAATTTCACCAAGATTCGGAGAGCAACCTATGAGCGTTGCCTCGGAAGAGATTTATACAAAAATACCAGATAACAAAACAAAAACTCAGGCCACTTTTCAAGAGACTTCATCTGACCGCAAAAGTATACAGCACCAAAGTTTTGGAGGTTTATTAATAAACAAAAAATCGCTTTCAGTTACAAATAATGAAAATACTGTAGTTACGGCGGCAACTGGAAATATAATGCCTAAAGAATCACCCCCAGTAATTCATCTTGCAAAAGAGGAAAACACTCCCGAAGATCCAAATCTACTACAAAAAACAGGTACGCCAAAGATAGATCAAGACCTTGACAAGTCTCAAGAGCCTAGCAGAGATAAAAGCCGCGATCCGATAAAAGATTCCTCTGCATTACAGCAAGAAGAACCAGTTGGATCAACAACTCCAATGCACGGCATGTGGCAGAAAATGAAAGAGCACGCAAAGAAAACAGGGGAAGTAATTGAAATCACAGGAGAAAAAGGAAAATATATAATTAACGAAGAAGGAGAAATAGAAACAACAAGCGCTGAAGATGTAATATTAGGCTTCCTTGAGAAGCGACAAAGGATGGAAGAAAAGGATGAAGAGAACATCATTAAAAATATTTCTCCATATAAAGTGAAGATTCGATACCAGCCCACAGAATTTCCTCCAGAATTAGAAGATGACCCAGCTGTAGGAGAAGGCTCTCCACAAAAGGCCGTAACTTCTCAAGCTTCTCCAAAGAATCAGGACGCAGGACACGATAGCAAATCTGAAGATAGTATGAATTTAACTCAAAAAAGAGCCACAACAAAGCTATCAAAGAAAGCCACAAAAGCAAAAAAGAAAAGCCAAACCACAAAATCTGGAAAGAAAAAGAAAAAGAAGTCATCTCATGAAGGAAGCAAAGAAGATTCAAAGAGCTCATCCAAAAGCAAAAGGACTAAATCGAAGCCAAATAGCTCAATGAATATGTCTAAAGAAATAGGAAGCTCTTCTTTCGGGAATACGAGTTCTGCAGGTAAAAGTGCCACCCAAAGGCAGGAAACTTCCATGACGTCTGATGATCATAAAATTGGCTCTAAAAATGAAATCACCACTGAAGGCGAAGACGAGGAAGCCGATATTCTTAATCCTCAAGAGCAAATGAAACTAGCACCAGAAGAAGGTAAATTTATTTGCCTTTTTTTATTACAAAAATTCTTTCTTACTATACGTTTCTCAAATAAATAAATAAATAATTGAAAAAATTTTTTGCTATATAATTAATTAATTTACATTCCAAATTAATAGTGATTATAAGACTGAGAGAGGACGAAGAATCAAAAAATAAAACTAGAGCTGCATGGAGCGGACAGGAAGTTCTCGTAAACTCAGATCCAAATGCAGCCGTTTGGACAACGGAAAAATTAAATGAATTAAGAATATGGAAAAAAGGAAAAAAAGGGATATATATGATGATAAGGCATATGGCAAAAAAGTTCATAACGTCTTCATTTTTAGAAAATCTTATGACACTATGTGTCTTAATCAACACTTTTACATTGGCTATGGATAGATATGATCAGCCAGAGAATGAGCAAAGCGTCTTTCAGAAGATGAATATAATATTTACCTCAATTTTTGCTGCAGAGATGTCACTGAAAATCTTTGCGTTAGGACTTGTAGGGTATTTGAGTGATGTTCTTAATTATTTGGACGGGTTCGTCGTTATATTCAGTTTGGTGGAAATCATTTTCCTTGATGGTTCTGGAGCATTTGCCGCTTTTAGAACCTTGAGAATATTCAGAACTATTAGGATGATTCGTACCCTTAGAGTGCTAAGAGTAGGGCGCTTGCTCCGTGCTCTTGATTCCATGAGAATGATCATAGAAGTGATAGGTGATACTATCAGCTCATTTGCTTATATAGCGCTGCTTTTGTTAATTATGCTCTTCATATTCTCTTTATTTGGAATGCAGCTCTATGGTGGGAAATTCGATTTTAAGGAAGGAAAACCTCGACAAAACTTTGATTCTTTTAACCGCGCTTTCTTAACTATGTTCCAAGTTTTAACAATGGAAAACTGGCAAAGCGTCTTATTCAATTGCATGCGTGCTTCAATCCCAGCAGTAGGAGCGCTATTTAACGTTGTATGGATTTTCATAGGAAATAATATCTTATTGAATTTATTTTTGGCCATCATGCTGGATGCCTTCGGAGATTGGGACAAGAGGCAAAACGATGAAGTACAAATTCTTTTGATTTTATGAATTTAAAAAGTGTTATTATATATTGTATAATATAAATAAAATAGTCTAAATATGATGATGATGACGATGAAAAAGAGAAACAAGAGAGCAAATCACAAGTGTCAGAAACTTTAAAAGGAACTACTTCGAAAGCAGTATCAAGCATTAAAAAGACAATTTCTGGGAAAGCTGTGACTGTTTCAAGAGGAAAATCTAAATGTAAAAAAATTGAATTATTTTAAAAACATATTTTTTTGTTAGTTGCCAAAGATATGGATGATGATATCGATATTGACAGCTTGACTACTCATAAGCAAATTGACGAAAAGTAATGCAAATATTTTTTATAATAATAGATAAAACCATTATATAGGGAGCCTTGCTCAGATACAGATTGTGAATTTTCACTCTTTTTCTTATCGAAAACTAACCGCTTCAGAAAAATTATCTGGAAAATTGTTTCAAGCACACTGTTTGAGGGAGTAATTTTGACTGCAATTTGTCTCGGCTCAATAAAGCTTGCAGTTGACACATATTTCTTGAACTCACCTAATGATACTTACTCGGAAGTAGAAAATGCTCTGGATACATTTTTCACAATATTCTTTGCTTTGGAAGCATTAATGAAAGCAATAGCCTACGGGTTTGCCTTAGAGACAAGATCATATCTCCGGGATTCTTGGAACCAATTAGACTTCTTCATTGTTTGTGCGAGCCTAATAGATCTTTCAGTGAGCCAAATCAATATTCCAATGATTAAAATCATGAGATTGCTAAGAACATTTAGGCCCTTGCGATTTGTAACTCATAATGCAAACATGAGGATGATTGTGACCGCATTATTTAAATCTCTTGGAGCAATATTGAACACTATGATAGTTGTAGTGGTTATCTGGCTGATGTTTGCAATTGTTGGTGTCAACTTTTTTGCAGGAAAGTTTCAATACTGTACAGTGGATGTATACAAAAATTCTTATAAAAACGATTGCATTAACGCTAACGGAACGTGGAAAACATATGATCTCAATTTTGATAATACACTAAATGGTATTATCTTTTTATTTGAGCTTACAACTCAAGAAAATTGGCCAATTACTGTATATCAAGCTATCGATTGTACCGATGTTGACCAAGGGCCCGAAATAGGTTCGCAATGGTACTACGCATACTTTTTTGTAATATTTTTGTTTATTGGGTCAATGTTCTTGCTTAATCTGTTCGTCGGTGTTATGTTCCTAAAATTCATTAATGAACAAGAAAGGGAAACTTCAACCGCAGGAGGAATCTATATTCCTAAGGATCAGCAGGAGTGGATTGAAGTCCAAAAAATGATATTGAAGGCTGAGCCAAATTATAATGCGAGAACTACTCCTCAGCAGCACGAAACATGGAGAAAACCTTTCCACTGGATAATTACGTGGACCCCATTCGAGATTTTTATTGCCCTTATTATTATATTGAACTTGGTTCAAATGGCAATGCTATATGAAGATGCCAGCCCAGATTTTTTAAATGCTTTGGATATTGTAAACTATATCTTTACAGGAATATTTACTTTGGAAGTTATACTGAAGCTTTTTGGTTACTCGTGGAGCTTCTGGTACGATGCGTGGAATATTTTTGATTTTTTCATTGTACTTTGCAGCTATGTCGATATCATATTCTCTGCATTGTCAACCTCTTCTTTGAGGCTCCTAAGAATTGGGCCGCAGCTAATTAGAGTGCTGAGAGTTCTTAGAGTGTCCCGCCTTTTAAGATTGGTAAAAAAATACAAAAGATTGCAAGATATAATGGAAATCATTCAATTTTGTCTTCCTTCTATGATGAACGTGTTTTCGGTTTTAATGCTTGTATTCTTTATTTACGCAGTTCTCGGATGCTATTTATTTGGAGATATTACATCAGGAAAAGCAATAAATGATTTCTACAACTTCAACAGCTTTGGATCTGGAATGATTCTTTGCCTTAAAATGGCAACAGGAGAAGATTGGAACACGTTCATGTATGATTGCGCTAAGTCTCCTCCTGGGTGCGCTCCAGGAATGGGTTGTGGAAATGCGATCTCATTTATTTATTTCATAACATTCAAGCTTGTTGTTTCTTTTATCATGTTGAATTTATTTATTTTGATCGTGCTGCAATTGTTCGATAAATATTATTTCTCAAGTGACAACATTATATCAAAATATAAAGAAGATTTCGAGGTCTTCCAACAAAATTGGATTTCCTCTGGAACTACTCACTCAGGCTATATGATCAGCGAGGATAAGCTATCAAGATTCTTTGCACGGCTGCCAGGTATAAAATAGCTTTATTTTTTTTATTTCATATTTTACTTTATAGGTGCTATGGGAATGGGCAATTTAACTCCCGATGAGCGTGCTTACGAGATAATCAAAATGAAAATATTGAGGTAATGATTGATTGATTTCATTATTATTAAGCTGTATTGCTGTAACTTAATAACTTTATTTATGCTATTGATTGGCCAAGTACTCATCTTCAGTATAA
>CAXXOL010000020.1:0-12435 GCA_963666495.2 Bacteroidaceae bacterium | reverse complement strand
AATTAGTTTTGCGCGTGGGCTGTTATTTTTTATTTTGTATTGGCTCGTCTCAGGATATAAGGTGACAGAACGGGTGTAATCATATAAGAAAAAATCATTTTTTTTCTGAATCTTTTTGGATATAATTGAACCGACACTGAATCAAGTACAATACTCACAAATACCATCTTCGGCACAAGAGAGTGCTCAAAGGGAGCAAGTTGATGAAGGATTGCAAAACATGACCAAGGAGGAGTTGCTCGATATGAAAAGGACTGAACGATGCCGAAGAATATTCAGAATTTCGATGATCTTCGTGATACTTGTAGTAGCTGTGGCGCTCCCAATTATAGTCATTGCTTTCCAATACACCAAGCCTGAGTATAAATTGACCACAAATGTTGCTCTAAGATTGAATCTAAAATATTGCAGATTGTTTTTGAACGAAGATGCTGGTTTAGCGCTAAACCAAATTCAAATAAAGGCCACAATGTCAGGTATGATGCTAAATTTGATCCTTCAAATAGAAAAATTTATACTATCATTTACTTAGGCTACGACTACTCATCAAGCATTTCTTCTAGCGAGCAAATTGTGAATTTCAAGAATGATATCTCATATATTGACGGCTGTTTGGTTGATTTTTATGCACACCCTGATGCCAAGCTTGATGCATTGACTATATCCTGCATCGATACCTGCAATATAATCCATACGGGAAGTAAGCCATTGAAAATCAATAATGGATTCAACGTATTTGGCAACGCAGGAAAAACCCACCTGATGATCTTAGCATTAGAAGCAGCTTCTGTTTCAGCTTACGTGCATGAAGGCAATTTGCACATATATAGCGGGAAAATATCTTCAGGTGTGGAGCTCGTTACAGGACAAGGAGACTTAATTTACCAAAGCACAAACTCTTTTACATTAACGAATACTGGAAATACACCAAACATCTGCGCCTACGCTCCAGATATTACTAGAGTGGGAGCCGTATCCTCTGATGTCTGCTCTGTTATCACAAAAAAGGATAATAAAAAAGTAGGTTGCGGAAGTAGCTACAACGTTTGTGCCACAGCCGGGTGCAATGGAGGAAATAGTGTAAAAATGAGCACTGGACTAGGCACTTTATATGCAAATGTGATTCCAGCCGTTTCTCAACAAGTGTCTTCAGACAATGATTTTGTCCAAAGCGTTAATTTCTCGACGGGAATAAACTTTGACCAATATACAAACCAAACAATTAGCGAAATAGATAAGAAGTTCTCAGACAACTCGAAGTCAGACAGCTTGCTAATGTTGGAATTAGGAAATACAATGACATATTCACAATCAGCAGCTACATTTTTGGCTTCAAACAACCCAGCTTACCTGAGCGCATACCCTTGGTGGATTTCATTTTTCTCCGCCAGCTTATTGATTGGAGCAACTTATGAGCAGACTGTAAACGCATTGCCTGGACTCTGCCCTTTTAGAACTTCGTTGATAAAATCTGATGTTATGCTATATAAGAAGTTGATTTCCTCTCATTTATCTATATCTACTAAGGCAGAAGTAGCATTTGTATATGGACCAGATTATCCTGAAGTAACTGACAATTATCCTAATACGTTAGGTTACCGTGGAAAGGAAGGAGTTATGCAGCTATACTCTGTTACAGCAGGAGATGTAGGAAAGGTAAGCATGAACAAGTATAAAATGACTGATTCCACCGCCTTGGTATTGGCTATCAGTATAAGTATTATCCTCGCCGTTTTTGTTGGCTTTATTTCCTTTGTTATTCTACTACTTGCCCTCCATAAAATGCTTACGCACTATAAAGGACAAAGTGATCACTTAATAAACTACTTGGGCAGAGAGAAAAAATTTTCTCAGAAAGATATTCCTGTATCTCCCAATGTAATTGATAAGGTTGGAGAATACGAAAAACCAGCAACTCAAATGCTGATTCCAGCCGTATTATCAAAAATCCCTAGCCAATACTCGCTCATTGACTTGATTGTCAGAGAACTGAAAATGTGGCTAACAAGCTCAGCTAATGAATTCTTCAATTATCTCTTTATGGAAGTGCCCCAGCGAGACTTGGACTTGAGCTACGAACCCATTCAATTTAACGTTATTAAAGAGAAGTATGAAAAGTTTTGCTTCCTGAAGCAAGTTGCTGAAGAGAATCTCATGTCAAATCAAACAAAAACGCTGTTAGAAGAAAGAGGATTCGTACTAGAGCTTAGAGAAGATGCTACAACTCACGCATTACAGCGAGTAAAGTGGAATCCAAACTACAATGAAGAAGCAAAGGAAAGCCCTGCTCAAGAAAAAGAAGTTGAAAATGATTCATTAAGGATATTCTTTAATACTTGCTGCATTGCGACTGAATTCGATGAAGATATTATAGATTTTTCTGAATTCCAGCGAAAGTATGTCGAATTCTGCCGTAGAAACAGACTGAGCGAAACTGTTTTATCTCGTGGGTTGCTAGACTCATTACTCAAGATACCTTCTGAAAAACGGCAGAAAACTTACTTAAAGAGATCAACTAAAGAAGGGAAAAAGAAATTTTTTAATGTGAATATGGAAAACTTGAATGATGAATTAGCACGGCTTTCTAAAGTCACAATGAAAGAAACAACTGGAAAAATTTTAATTGTCAGTGAGCCTAAAGGAACAACAAAAAAACTCATTTTCTTGTTGGACGTTCTCTCAGTGTTTCTCCATATTGCTTGCATCGGAATCTTAACTGTAGTGCCAATTATCTTACCAATATTCTTGGAGGTAGAAGTCTCAAAATATTCAATTTGCGACTCACAATATAAAATCCATTTTTCTGATTTTAAAGAAGCTCCTTGGCTAATTATGACAAAACTATACACGTTTCACACTGCAACTTTTGTTATAATAGGGGTAGCCTTTTTCTATGCATTCTTAAGCTTAATTGATCTTGTATTGTATAATTTAGTTATGCCTCTCAACGTCGCTTCGCTATCCCACATTACTAATATTAAGATGCCGAGATTTGTAAGAATCATTCAGCAAATCTCCTGGTTCTATATTTTCCTATTTTTGATTGTGATTGTCTCTTACTTTACTCTCTTCCTTGTTTGGGCAATACTGGGAGCTATATTGAACCCGAACGCTTATCTTGCTTACGCTACAGGAGCTGGTACATTCATGGCCTTTGTTAATATGAAGTATGCTCAATTCACGCAGATATACGCCACTGGATTCGCTGTTTTGCAGAAGATGATTATGGATAAAATGTTCCAATTTACTGGAAGCATTATGAAGAAAGTATTAAATAAGAGGGGATTTGGCGCTGGTCCGAGTGCTTCAGGTGAAAGTCCTCAAGGCATGGGTGCAACTATTGGGATGGGGCTTATGGGAATTGCACAGGATTTAGAAAAAGGAGTGGCAATTTCAACAGTATTATCGAATGCGAAGCAAAGTGTAAAAAGTAAAATAGAGAGCTCGGAAATTGGAAAGAAGGCTGCTTCGATGGGCATTGAAATGGACACTGTTATGGATATAGCATCTGGCAATCCTGAAGCTATTATTAAATTTGCAGAAAAGCAGGGAGTTCCTAAGCCGGTGATTACATTAATTATTGCTTTGTCTGAAAAAAACAAGAAGAAAATAGTTGATTCTATAGTCGAAATTATTCATACCCAAAGATTGCCTATACCTGAATCCATAATTAATATTTGTGTGGAGCTGGTTTCAATCGATTCTGATAGACATGTGGCTCACTTTGTATCAGTAATTGTAAGCCAGCTTATGATTTTATTGCTAGACAAGATTCCAAAGGAATCAAAATCTCCACACTTTGAGCTTTTTAAAGAAATTGTCCCGCAGTTAATCCTAGGAATCAAACGAATGGAAGAAGATGACAAAGATTCTATTATTGATATGATTTGGAATATCAATGAAACTGTTATTAATAGTTTAAAAGCGAAAGCTAATCTTGCGTTGGCCTTTGAAGGCGAAAATAGTCCTTTGCAAAAAATCTTTTTCTCAAATGATGGGTCACTGAAATTCTGCATTCCATCGCACACTATCAAATGCCTCGATTTAATACGATTATTTATTGATACTGGGCGAGGAGGCACTGCAAAAATTTCTCGAGTTTACAACGCAGCTTCTTACTTATTCGAACAATATTTTAGGCTCGATAGACACTTTGTCGAATTTATTTTCTTGGTAATTGCTAAGGCAGGAGGGAATATTACTGACGATCTCGACAGCTCTTTTCAAGAAATTACTATAAACCCTGAAAAGCAGCAAAAAGTGATGAAAGAAATGGAAAAAATGATGGGAGTCCCATCACCCTTGCTACAAATTTCTTGGCAGCTTTGGAACCAAAATTTTAACTTTAGCGACGAAACTATTGAAGACTTGCAAGCCTTATTTACATCAGTCCTGAAATTAGAGAAAGATAAGATTTCCATTGAACATATCAAATTTGCAATTAATCTTCTAATTCTTTTCCGTTCAGGATCAGGCGTTGCAAACTTAGAAGAGTTAGCAGAAGGAGCAGGAGTACGGAGATATTTCATTGATCTGATCATGCTTATGGGGAAGAACGAAACTGCACAAAAAAAGATACAATCAATCTCAACTGGCCCTCTTGCGGAAATGATCTGTAGAGCCATTAAAATAAGATCAGAGTTCCTACAAGGATTTTTGCTACTCCTGCAAGGTGATTTTTCATCAGTTCAGGTGCTGAACATGCTAAAAGATCTATGCGAAAGAATAAAGTTGGATTCCAAATATGCTTCTATAATTTGCTCGTTGCTGGCACTATTTTGCAGTCAAGACATGCAGCACATAATGCCCGCAATATCTGCCTTAAATCTACCCTGTAAGGCTTTCTTACTGCTAAGCAAAAAATTATTGCATCCAATGAATATTGATGACAACGATCTTGTAAAAATTGGACTCAATCCCAACCATCCAATAGTAAAGTTTAGGCATTTAGTTAACTCGAATGATCCAGAAATGCTCACATCATGGACTATAGAACTGCTAGCTCTTTTGAAATCAGAGCAGGTTGAAAAACGGGAAAAACTTGAAGCCAAGAAGAAAGAGCTTCAAGAAAAGCGCATGGAGGAGCAGAAAAAGAAAATGGCAGAGACAAAAAAAGAAAATGACGAAGAGGACAACGAAGTTGACGAGAAGAAAGCTATCGACGATAATGAAAGAATGCTTATGAAAACAATGAATGCTAGAGAAAAGCAAGAGGAAAAGAAGGATGAGAAGAAAGAGGAAAAGAAGGATGAGAAGAAAGAGGAAAAGAAGGATGAGAAGAAAGAGGAGGGGAAGGATGAGAAGAAAGAAGATAAGAAACAAGAAAAGAAAAAACATTCGCCAAAAAAGAAAAAGAAAGGTCAAAACGATGCTTTAATGGAAGATGAGTTTGAAGAAGAAATCCCAGCTTTAATTCCATGCAAGGAAGAAGCGAAGGCTAAAGAAATGTCGCAGGCAAGAGATATTGCCTCTGTGCTATTAACAATTGATCAAACTCAGCTTACGCCCTCTTTAATTATTAAGTTATTGAATTATGTTCCTCCTGGAATTTTGCCAGGAAGTGAAGAAGAACGAAAGAAACTATGTGAAACATTTTTCAAAATCATGAGAATAAAGGATATAATCACTTCAAATCAAAGAAATGCAATAGAAAGCGCAATCAGTTTCATATCTGCAGAATTTGATTTTAATCCAAAAGGAATCAAAGCGATAGTTGATTTAATTACAATGCCTAGCAAAGAGCACGTACTAGCAGCAATTGAGAGCCTTTTAGCTGATGAAAACATTGGAAAGGGTGAAATTAAAAAAGTGCTGAGCTTTACCAAGATGGTTATAGAAAAGATTGAGGTTGTAAAAAGCGCAGGAAAAGCAATTAGTTTCTTTGCTAAAATGTTTAATATTCCTGTAGGATTGCTTTCTTCAAGCATTTTGCCTGCCAATGAGGGAATAGCAGGAAGCAGCAGCGCATTCAATGTTGATGATGTATTCCTACTGCTAAACCAGTTAGGCTTATCAACTGAAGAAATGAAAAAATTTTCTATTACTCTCCCCGGCAACAGGGTGCTTACGTTTAATAACTTCCGTCGTTTAATTGGAGCTATTGCTTCAGCAGATATATCTGGCTTTGAGGAATTGCTTAAAATTCTTGGTGTGAGCGAAGAATTTATTATACTATTTAAATCATTTTTAGCCGGAAAGCCATATGATCAGCTGGTATCTCTTGCAAAATCACTTAGGAAATTTGCCGTATCTCTGAGACTTGATAACGAAATTTTTAATACAATAATAGCTTTTATTATTTATTTATCAGGCTATGGAAGTCAGCCGCCTATTGATTGGATCAGTCCAAACGAGGGAAAGCAATCTGAAATTCGAAAGTCAAGCGTATATGAGTACCTTGGCAGCAAATTGGGTATATTGCCAGTGGCACTAGAGTGCATCGAAGCGGGAGTAAAGAGGAATATGAAAGAGCTCATTAAAAAAATCCCTAGGGTGGTACAAGCAATAAACAATTTGCATGGCCGAGAAATATTTAATCCTCATTTAATTGCTGGTATTATGAATATTATATCTGGCTCATGCGACTTATCAATGGAAGAATTAGCGGAAAGGCTATTTGTAAAACCAGAGCTAATTGAGCTCTGCATAAGGATGGGAGAAATTACAAAAAAACAAACGTTCATTTTTAAGGCGGTTCAAGAATTTTGTGATAAGCCTTCGGTTATTGAGGCCTGGAAGAATATGGGAATCCCAGTAAAGCTGATGACAAACTTGATGAACCTTTCCTTTAACAATTTTAAACTAGAGGACTTGAAAGCAATTGAGTTTAATTTGGGAATCAAAATATTTATTGAGGAAAACTTCTTTTTAGCAATGATGAGTATATGCAAAAGTTTGTGGATGATTGGAAGATACAAAACACTTCCTATTAAATACAATAGCCCATTTAGAGTAAACAGCTTAGATGCCTTGAAGACAAACATTAAGCCATTATGTAAAGTCTTTAACTTAGATTACGAAATTGCAGTAATTGGGATAAGATTAAGACAAGGAGATTTCTTCATCTTAGATGACTTTAAGACAAAGCTCCAGCCTATTTTACCTTGCTCTGCAATGAGGAAAGCTGCTATGGGCTGCGCAGGAATATTAGCATTGCCTCCTGTCACTGCTCAAAAAGGAGGGCGACCAGGACAAAGAAAATCGGCGATCCCAACAATTTCTTTTTTAACTGCTTGCGAATTTCTTTGCAGCGCGTTTAATATTAACCCATTAGCTGCTAAATTAGCAGCATTTGATCCAGCAACGATTCAACATTTAGCCGAAAAGTGTGATATTCCAAAATCAGTGGTAAAATAGTTAATTTTTTTTCAAATTATTTTATAGATTGTCTGGTTCTTACTATGCTTGGTCAATTTGCCTATTAATGTTCTTAAGTACATGGTCTTACGAGAATATTACAAAGAACTCTATCTCAAGCGCCAAGAAACAGAAGCGGTCATCGATACTGATAGAAAGCATGGCGCCAGTGGAAGTGTTGTAGACGACGATGAAATTGAGGAAGAAATGAGAAGAAAGCAAGAACAGAAAGAAAAAGAAAGACTACGAGAAGAAGCTAGACTTAGAGAAAGAGAAAAGCGAATAGAAGAGGAAAGACTAATGCAAATAGAAATTGAGAAGAAGAAAGAAGAGGCCAGACAAAAGCAATTAGACAAAGAAAGGAAAGCCAGAGAATCAGAAGTGGCTCCCGAAATTGCTGCAGGATTCGCAATTGCTGATAACTTTGGCGATGAAGGCTTCGGAATGATGGGACCACCTCCCTCTATGAAAAAAGTAGAGGCAAAGAGCGATGCGAAAAAGGATGAAACTAAAAAGGAGGAAGCTAAAAAGGAAGAAGCTAAAAAGGAAGAAGCAAAAAAGGAAGAAGCTAAAAAGGAAGAAGCTAAAAAGGAAGAGGAGAAGAAACAAGCAGAACCTACTGGAGAAAAGCCTGCAGATGCCAATAACTTAATCATGGAAGAAAAGAAAGAAATTGATACGATAGATTTAGAAGTGCAAAAAAATCAAAGCATGGAAAGGCAAGGCACGATCGGAAGAATGGTATCATTGGATAAGGGAAGTGAGTATGGATCAGGAAGCGAGCGTGATGAATCTCGCGCTAGAGACACCATGAAAGGTTCTATTTATCTTGGCTCAATGGTATTGTCTGAGGGAAAACCCGAGGGAGACAAAAAAGCGGAAGACGAAGAGAAAGAACAAAAAATAAAAGAATTTATAGAAGCTAAGAATGAAGCAAGAGAAAGAGCAAGCTTATATTTCGATAATATTGGTATAATGTTATGCTTTTTTTAGCAAAATATTTTTTTGATAGATTTTGACAGTGATCCTAAATACGCCGATCCATTAAATGATATTACAAACGACAGCAGCAAGTCTGCTCTGAACGAATTATTTGAAGTCTTACTATTCAACAATAGAGTTTCTTTCAAATTTTCCAAGAATGATTTAATTAATGAACGCCTACTTACACGAACCAGTTTTTCAAGCGAAGAAGAAATTGAGAAGTATTTCACTGATAAATTTGAAAAGGAAATGACCTCCACATTTTTCCAAGGAGAGCAGGCAATACTGGAGGATATTGCCAGCGATTTGTCTGAGGGAGCTAAAATATTCAACTGGATCTATAATAAATCAACGGCAAGAAATGTGTGGCAAATATGGAAATTTATACTAAAAGCTGCCTCAGAGCAAACTGAAGGTGAAGAAGATCGAAAAGAAAGAGAAAAGTATCAAAAGATCAATACAAGCCAAATATTGCTGTTTTCTACGTTAATTGGTATGAAGAAGCAAATGGGAGACGAGAGCAATATTAAATACAATCCTGAACAATATGGTATATTTTTGGGAGATTTAGATCTTTTCCTGCTCAACTTTGAATCTCAAGCCATTCTTTCAAGTAAAATTTTTTTTTTTATTTTTATTGAACTTTAAAAGAAAACACAAACATTAATATAGGAGCTTTTAAGAATATGTACTCCCGTACCGGAATTGTTCAAGTAATCTCTTTAACATTAAACGCATTTGCTCCTGCATACTATGAAATCCTTTCACCTGATATTAAAATCTTCCCTTATGAAAATTACGTTAGTATCCCTGACTTAAGTAAATATGAGAACATAAAAGATCTCAAATTATTTTTAAGAACGGCAGATGAAATGATTGAAGTATTTGAATCTAAATATAGAGAATATCTACACGAACATTGGGATAGTGATAAACCATTAGTTCAAGATTCAATAGTGATGGAGTGCTTTGCTGATTACGTAAGAATTATTGAGGATCCTAACGACGCTCAAGATTGCGAAATTTATTATCCTCCTATTTCACCTTATATGCTTGGAGATGAATATGACGAGGAAGCATATAAGGAAATTATTAAGAAGAAAGATGAAGAATTAGCAAAGAGACATCCAGACGAAATTTTGATGAAGATGATATCAAAGCAAGAGCAAGAAATGAGAAAAGAGCTAATTGTGGTGAGAGCTATCGATTTGAATGCAGCTAGAAAAAATAACGATCAGCAAACTAGGCCTGCTTTAGAGTATTCTGAGGAGCAGTGGCTAATGCACTTGGAACCAATGACTTTTTTGCTTAATATTGCTATTGCTAATTGGAATGATTATGAAGGAAGATTCAAAAAACTACTAACACTATGCAAGATGCTACCTCATGAGCAATCCTGGGATGTCTATGATTCAGTCGCAGGAATAGTGACACTAATGAAGGCCGTACAAGAATATAACGCAGAAACAGGCTACATTAAAGAGCCATTCCACTTCCACGATCTATCTCACCTACTATCAATATTGGCAAGCAGCTCCCAGATCAATTCCAAGCTGATCGAAGACTTAATCATTTTGTCTCACGGGATAATCGACGAAACAAGACTAAGCAGTTTGGCAAGCTTGTTCTCTTTACCTCCTGAGCTTATTAAGGCTTTCTTCTTAAATTCATTTAGTAGGCAAGAGGATATGAATGAATTAAAGTCGCTTTTAATGCTTTTGATACAAAGAGTATATCAGATGACAGGGCAATCACCTTCTCTAGAAGCAATGAAAGAAACAGAAGAAATATTGATGGCCTTAGTAGATATTTATAACGGAGAAGGAAAAGGCTGGCAAACGCTGTTCCAATATTGCGCATCCGAAATTAAAAATGGCAAAAAAATCATGAAGCTCTTACTCAACTTAATGGAATGGAAAGGAGGGGAAGGAGAAGTTAAATCGATGATTCTAGGCCTAAAGGGAAGCAAATCGAAAGGAGGACCCGGTAGACCTCAAATGGCCCAGCCAATGAAAAAGAAAGAAGAAGGAAAAGGAAAGGGAAAGAAAGAAGAAGGAAAAAAGGAAGAAGTAAAGAAAGAAGAAGGAAAAAAGGAAGAAGGAAAGAAAGAAGGTGGGAAAAGAGAAGGAATTCACTTAGGCGATATTAAACTGAAGGTAGAAGAGGAACATAAAAGCATTGCTCCACCTCCATGGGAAGCAATTTTCGATTTGATTTTTGAGAATGAAGAGAAGAAGGCAGGAGGAGAGCTTAAACAGCTATCAATGAACTTAATCCATTTACTAACTGCTTGGTTCCAAGGAGATATTAAGTAATGATATTTATAATAACAATTTTTTAATAGGGGAATGCTAGACAAACTGAGGGGGATGAAAGATATTTTCAATACTACTAAACAAGAAGAGGACTTGCTCAATATTTCTTTCGGGCTCTTTGAAATTATTTGCTCAAAGATTGGAATAATGAATACTCCCTCTGGACCTAATCCAAGTCTTTCCCAAACATTGCACCAATTAGCCAAGGATTTAAGTAATTTGCTGGTATCTAAAATAAACTTAAGCAACCCAAATGAAGGTGAGCTGATGAAATCAATGATAACAATCGCAATGGAAGTTATATTTGAGCCTACATGGGAGAAACGATTTAATGTGTTAAAAGTACACGCAAAAGAACTAGTAACAAAGATCCCTCTACTTGTTACGGTGATGAAAGTTTTCGATCTATTAAAGCAACTGAGGGGTATATTTGCAAAAACGCCTTCAATTACATTCAAGACTATGGGCCCAGAAAATTTAAATCAGGTCTTGAAGATAATAGATGTGATCCAATTAATAGGGAAGAAATTAGTAATTGCTGCCAATGATTTCATGCGTGACTTGAAAGATTTAAAGAGAGAGAAGCGAGGAGTTATGTCGGTAAGATACATTTTTTTATTTGAAACTAATTTTTTTTAGCTATCTTCCTTTGCAACAATTGACACTTATTGTGGACAGCAATGGAATAAATTGAATGAACTTTTCAATGATATCATGAGTGAAGTAAAGCTCGAAGAGATCTTAACAATTAAATTTAATGAGGCCTCAATGAGTAAAAAATCTAATTTTACATTTCACTAATTTTTTTCAAATAGAGAAAGAATCAGATATGAAAACCCATGATAGACCCAAGGAAGAACAGAAAAAAGAAAATGCAGCCAATACTGGTGAAGAAGCGAAAGCCTCTTACAAGGGGATCTTTTCAATAATTGCCCAAAAAATTGCAGCAAAGAAAGAAATATCTCCCTTTGAGAAAATTTTGAAAGCTTTGATAAGTGGCGATCCGATGATGCTATTTGAGGAGCTCAAAAATGCAGGAATTTTCGGAGAAAAAGCTGGAGTAGTGGAAACAATATTATTAATATTAACCATGAATGAAAAAAAGTTCTTAAAGCTTACCTCTACTCGAGATTTGGTTGACGATTATCTAAATAAAATCAATCAGAATTTAGTATTGGTTGTCGCGGATTCCATAGTATTAAAAATGAAAGTTGAAATCGATCAACTCGCTAAGTCATCTTCCGATCAATTTATGCTAACAATGTTACAAAAAGCTAAAGCGCTTTTGAACGATGGAAAAGTTATTTCCATGCTATTCATCGCAATTCAAGCTTTGCGATATAACGCCCTAGCAGGTACTTTAAAAGAGACATTTTCTCAACGATTTTTCGATATAATGTTCAGTGACCTAAGTCATAGCATGAATGAATTATGCGAGGCATTTATGACAGCGCCCGATCCTAAAGTAGATCCTATGAAAGACCTACAAGATAGAATCAATACAATTATAGAAGCATTTACTGAAATATTTATGCCTGAACTGAAGCCATCTTTAAGAATAATCGAAAAATTAATCTTTTTAACTCTGAAGGTTTATAAGGTGGGTGGAGATAAAAAAATGATGATGAAAGAGTTACCAGGAATCGCTCAGGAGCTAGGCTTGATGTTCGGGTGCGATCCTAAGATGATGAATACCGTAGTGGCAATACTGAAAGGAGATTTAAGCTCTCTAAAAGAATTTATTGCCCCATTCTGTAGTATCCCTTCGATGATCATGGAT
>CAXXOL010000019.1:0-15383 GCA_963666495.2 Bacteroidaceae bacterium | reverse complement strand
TTCTGATGTCAAGAGAGATTCAGCAGAAGTACGAAGAGCGAAGTGTCAGAAAGGTCATTTATCCTCATGGAATTGAATTCCAATATTCTGTAGTGGGGCCTATTCCACGCTCAGTGAATTGCATTAATTCCTTAGGAAGAATCATTTATGCAGAGGAGCTTGGGCAAGTTCAGCAAATTGATATAGTGGGGCAAAAGCCTTTATCAGCTTATTTCATAGGAACTCGAATGCCCTTGCAATACTCAGAAATAATTGATATGATCTGCGACCCAAAGAGCTGCCGCATTTACAGCCTTAATGGATTGTGGAAACTTGAAGTTTGGAGCCTTGAGCAGAAGTCAACCCTTCCAATTAAGAGGATTCCTGTTGTGAACTGCGAAATTTCAAGAGATTACATTGAAACTTCTTACAAGGCACGATTTCAAAAGAGCAAACCGACATTCCTAAGTCTTCACGAGTCAGCAAGCCAAATTTTAGTGGTTAATACCTCATGTGTCGATGGAAACTTAGTATTTGTTGATCCAATCTCATTATCAATAAGCAAAAGGATTCATTTGTGCTTTACTGATTACGAAATACCAAGCCACATTGCTGAGGCCATTGAAAAATTAAAAACCTTGCTGGTCTGTCCTGGAGAAGAAGGCAACTTGGAGGCGAACATGGCAGCACTGTTTAAGAAATTGAAGAGCGGAGATAAAAAAGAAGTCAGCTATGACGATTTTGTATCGAAAATTAAAGAAATCAATGCAGGCTTAGAAACAGGACTATGTAAGAAACATAAAACAATAGTAACATTTTTATTTAGTGTATGAAATCTGCAGACAAATTGACGCAGATAATAATCTTTGCATATCTTTGGAAGAGCTGGCTCCATACTTTGACTCTAAACTTTCTGAGGACAACACTGGAAAAGTAACGAGTGAGATCAATTGGCCTGAATGGGTATTACGAGAAAAAAAATTGCTTCCTGTGAAAGAAATTCTTCTTCGAATATGCGACGCAATCGAAAAAAGAAACATTCCTGTAATGAAAGCTTTCGGAATTTTTGATACCGAAAACGATGGCAGAGTTGAAAAAGAAGATTTTGGCAAAGTCCTCTGCCAGCTCTGTCCTGGCCTTAACTCAGAAGATACGTAATAAATTAAAAAATTTCTTTTTCTTTCATCCTTATTTTTTAGTGTTTTGATGACACGGCTTGCTGAACTCCCGCCTGAAAGAACTATTATATATGAGAAGTTTTGCCAGATGCTAAATAAGAAGATGCTCCAAAGCGAAATTATCGGGGAAGAAGCAGAAAGTAAAAGCTTTCGAATAATATTAACAATATTTCAAACTAGAAATACTTCGCGAGCCATTAACGCATAAAAATGATTTGCCCACTTTGATTCGGAAGTGCTTTGAAAATGGAATAATTTTAAAATCAATCTTCAAAAAGGAGGACCGGTTCCAACAAGGATTGATCTTTAAAGATAGATTTTATCAAATTCTTGAAAGCCTACCCTTAGGCTACACCTTTGAGGATTTATACCAAATTTTTAAAGACTCATCAATATTTGACGCTCACGGAAATGCTGATTATACCATGATTCTACATCACGAAATTTATGCTATTCTAGACAAAATTTATTCTCAGCGAAGAACGACAACTGAGCAATCTATGGCAGACTCACAAGTGCATGGAAACTCTCGAAACTGTAAGTGATTTTATTATTTTGCATGTTTATATTGAAATATAGTTACCTTTACACAAAAATCAGATTCTATTGATTCTCGAAAAGTCATTGTAGAGGACGTGATTTATATCGACGATTTTGATCTAATCATATATACTTGCTGTTTCCCGAAATCCTCTAATATTTACATTTCCCACACCAAATCTTTAAGTCCTCCACAAATAATTGGACAGACTGATTCATTTGGATCACCAAGAAAAATTAAGCCTGAAAATAAAATTGAAGCAGCTGCACAGCCGATTCCAGATGATGAGACTCAACAGGATTTATTGAAGTACAAATTCCTTGCTACTTTAAAAGGTCACAAGAACAGCTATCCGCCGACAATTTATTATGTTGAGGAAACAGGATGCCTATTATCTGGAGAAAAGAATGATAAAGAGTCAATTTCATCCGGTGGAATATCTTCTAATACTGAGCATAAAAGAATGTATGATCCAACTGTTCATCCATCAGCAAAGCTGGACCAAGGAAGAGAGAGTGATCAATACGCGAACTATAACAGCCGATTATTAAAGAATGGACTATACGAAATAATAATCTGGAACTTGCAGAAGGACTTAATCCATTTAATGCAAGCTAATCCCCCATGGACTATTAGACCCTCCAGAAAATTTGAAGGACCAAAAGGCTCTATCCTAGATCTGTGCTACCTGCCTCTCTCTCAATTAATTGTTGCAGCCAGCAGCGATCAGACAATCACATTCTATGATCCAGTTTCTGAGCCTTACCTCCTAACTCAGCCAAATAATATTCCGAGCATTCCTTACAAGAAGCCAGGATATTATACTGGACCAAATGAAGAAACGACTCAAAGCAATAAGACTTATCGCATGGTTAAGAGAATCTATGTTAAGCCTCCCTATGTATGCTACAAAATCCTCCCAATGATACTCAATACTGTTCCCCAAAATGCCACTAGCAATAAGGCAGGAAGCGACAAAGGCCAACAAGCTTCTATTTCTCAAACTTCGAGTATCGAATGGTGTGTTGCTTTGCAAATGACTCCCTCTCAAGGATTTGCGATGAAGTCTCAAGGGATGATTCTAGGATATGGAATTGAAATTGTGGGACTAGATATTCCGGCTGTGCGTCACGATGACCCGGTGCCAACAAGCATAATAAAAGAGTGCGAAGATGAAGTTTCAGAGATGAGAAAAAAGACAATGATTGCTTTCCAGAATTCTTTGCCCTATAACTTGGAAAGATTAATGGCAAATTCTGCTTTAGAAGATTCCCAAATGAAGAACTTAATTAAGCTCTTTAAAGAGGCAATGCTCAGTAGAACAAATGGAAAATATATGAGTTCTAATCCATTAAAGGAAGCTTTCCGAATTCTGTTAGATATCCCAGCCAGAAAGAAATTCGGGCACTTAATAAGCAAAAAAAGTCGAGGAGGAGCTTTATCTGTTTCTGAGGTGTATTTTTACTTGAAGAAATACTTCCAAATCCACCCGACAAATTTGAATCAAGTATTATTTGCCAAATTAGTGAATGAATTTACTCAAGATAAGAGCAAATCTTTAATTGAAGGAATAAGGAAATTCCCTACGGAAGCCCTGAATATTTATGCTGACTATATTAGACGGTATGGAATATCTAAAGATACAATTTTAATGTATGCAGATAAAGGAAAAGAATATTTGAGCAAATCGCAATTTTTAGAATACTTAAAATCTCTAAATCTTGCATTGAATGATCCACAAATGGATACCATTTTCAACTATTTGCAATCTGATAAAGTCACCCTTGCGCAATTGTCATCAATTTTTGCTGAAGAGCTTAAGCACTATCATATAACTATGTTTCGTAGACCAAACCCAATAATTGAAGAGATTCGAAAGTTAATAATTCCAAATAAGAAACTGAGGCTACAAGAATCTCTTGCAAAAATGGATACATTCGGAGATGGTTATATTACTAAAAAGCAGTTCTTTGATGCTTTTGAAAGGGCTGAGGTTAAAATGGACAAAGCTACCTTAAGCTACTTCTTTGATATGATAAGCGAAAAGTTTGTGCCGAGGGAAACTGAAAAAGTTATTTCTATTGGCTCCTTTATAAAAAGGGTTCTAACTGATACTGAGGCTGGAGATTTTCAAGAAATTGCACAAATATTTACCAAAATTTCTTCATCTTTAGCATATAGAGGCATTGATATTGAGGCTGTATTTGCTGATGCTGCTCTAAATGACTTGAGCAAACCAGGTGCCAAAATATTAGAGGTTTTATCCAAAGCTGATTTTGAAAAACGCCTTGATAGCTTAAATATAACTGATTTAACCAAGACAGAAATTAAAAAACTAGCAAATTTCCTTGCAATTAATGAAACCCACGAAAAGCTTCAAGCCGTATATTTGAAGAACTTCCTTCATCACACTAGAAGCTTGCCTGGCTCTATATCGGCAAAGAGCGAGCCATTTAAACATAATCATTTAATGGCTGTAATATCAGCAAAGCTGCTTATTAATGAATCAAGATTCAGGAGGCAATGCTTCGAAATATCAGAGTTAACTGAAAATTACCTTGAAGTTTCTGACATTAAAAGTGTTTTGCTAGCTAATGGAATAATCTCCCGTCACGCAGATATCTTTGTCGAGAGAATGACTTCCTGCAGTAGAATTAATATTGATGATTTAATCGCTAAAATGAGAGCTGAAGCAAGCATGTATTATAATGAAAAGTTCAATAAAAGAAGCGAAGCCGATAAGTTTGGAATTAACTTCCATCAAGTATTAAAGGAGTTATTCGTAGATAATTTTAGAAATATACCAGGTGAGGCACTAATCAATAAGTGCATGTCATTTGATAAACTAAACAATGGACGAATAAAGCTCTATCACTTATTGAATATTTTGAAACATAACATTATAAACATTGATGAATTTGTATTGGCTGGGTTACAATGCGAACTATCTATGATTCATCCTGATGAATATATAGATTATAAAGAATTTTTCGAGCCATTTATTATGTCTACTCAAGAGGAGTCAAAAACTAGCAATGAAGTATCTTCTCCTACCTCCCCGGCACACGAGAGCAAGAAGATGCGTACGAAGCTCTTATATGATCAAGTAATTGTGAAGCTCTTTGATAAAGTAAAATCAAATCGAATTAATCTTAAAAAAGCATTTTCTATGTTCGATAATGACTCAGATAATAAGATCACAATTGATGAATTAGAAAAAACTATTGAGTGGATTGAAGTAAAACTTCCGGCAGATGAATTGGCAGCACTTTGGACATTATCGTATAAGGATCCTGAAGATCAGAGATATTTGATAGTGGAAGAACTAATAAAATGCATTGATTATAGCAAACAAATTAATGTAGCGTATAATCAGCAACAATGGAACGCTGCTGGGAAAGGAATTTCATTAATGGATCAATGCAAAGTGATATTAGAAAACGCTGACCAGCTAACATTTTTATTAAGAAAGGAATATCCAGAGAGCAAATCGCTTATTCCTAGTGGAGTATTTATGAACTGTTTAAGAGATGCTAACTTAGGACTATCTGAAGACGAAATAGCAATGGTCGCCAGATATGCAATAAGAGGCAGCAAAAGGATCACTGCGGAACAATTAGAGAATATTTTGAGTATGGTTGAAGTCGATCTTGAAAGAGACATTATTAATTATCCATTCTTTATTCAAAGCATTAAATCAGGCCTAGCAAGAGAGGGATCTAAGCTTGAATCCGCAGTTTTGTCTTTAAGCTCTGCTCGCGATCAATTACATTCTGCCCCTGAAACTGCAAGAAAGCTTTTGCAGAAGAAAGAAACAGAATTAATTAGCAAAATAAAAGGCTATTTTAGCAAATCCGGTCTAAGCTTTTATGACTATTTCTACAGCGAAGGTATAAATTATTTTCAACAAAATTTTAACCAATCCAATATTTAGAATGCGGATTCAGAAGAGATGAAGCAGCGTAACGAATGAATAAATAAAAAATAAATTTACTAAAAATAGGTTGATGACTAGAAAACAAGTTTTGGAAGGTGCCAGGGTATTAAAGATTCCACTCTCCCTACAAGAACAAAGACTTTTACAGCAACTTGAAGATTCAAATAATGAAAATAAGATTTCTGTTAGAATTTTCTGTGATCGATTTGATACTCCTGAATCAAGAGAAAGACGCATGAAGCAAATTTTAGAGAAAATGGCTATAGCAATCATTTTAAAAGATATTCCTTGGGATCTAGCTTACGAAACGTTTGATAAAGATAATAAAGGGCATATTACCAAAGGAGTAAAATTATTTATTATAAATTATTTAAAAAAATAAACCATATATTTTCTATAGGATTTTCAGCAACTCTTTAATTACTTCAGACTTAATTTATCTTCTTTTGAAATTGAAACTATGCTAAGCCTTATTGCCGAAGAGATTAGTGGGTGTTCAGTAGTTACGAGGGTAAGATTTAAAGAAGCAATAATTGATGCTCTTGCCTCGATCAAGGATATGGCATTGAATAAGTTGCAGGAAGGATTGCTAATTACTCTCCATGAAAGATTAACATTAACTAGCACTGAGGGAGCGTCTGGATCCCCTTCAAATGCTTCTATGGGTCTAGCAGAGAGATTTGCGAAATTTGATGTTAATAATACTGGGATGCTATCGACAGCAATATTCATCAAGGCATTAGAACAATTACAGATAGTGAACCTTTCGCCAAGAGAACAAATAATTTTATTAAGAGCAGGGAATGTTCCTGTGGATATGACAGAAGATCAGAAAAGAGTATTACAGCTTGAGTTTAATTATAGAGATTTTGCAGAAGCAATTCAGGCAAGCATCGAACTTGTAATTAACAAAAGAAGCGACACGAGCTCAGTGTTGATTGAAAAAATATATATAATGACTCAAGCAAAGCATATGACAGTATTTGAAACCTATTGCTATTTGGACTCTTTGCTTAGAGGAAATATTTCAAGACTTGAATTTTTCGCTGGTTTACAGAGTTTAGGAGTTGATGCTTCACAAGAACAAGTTGGTTCGTTATGGGCAGAAATAATGTTAATGAATTCTGGAATTGGCCATCGTGAAGATAAATTAACATTCTATGATTTATTATCGATGTTTTCAAGCAGAGGCTACTTAAGATTAACCGCTGTGGAAAGTCATATAGAAGTGTTGACAGGGGAGTTTGTACAACAAATAAGATCAAAAAATATTAATGTGGAAACGCTCTTTGGGATGATGGATGTGAAAAGGGAGGGAAGAGTAAAGAAGAAATCATTTACTGAAATGTGTAAAAAAAGCAATATTTCGCTTTCTTTCGAAGAATTGAACATGATATTTGATCAAATCGTCCTTCCGTCTGCTGCATCCTCTTCCGGGGTTTCTCTTCAGGCAACGATAACTTACAAGCAGCTATCCGATTTCATACAGCAAGGCTCTCTAGATCATGACAAGATCACTCAGCTCTTTGTAAAAGTAGAAAAAATTGGCAAGCGCCGAAATATTGATTGGAGAAAGCAATTTAAAATGTACAAAGAGGAAAAGGCTGCTGCTAGCAAAAAGAAAGAGGTTAAAAATAAGAATGAGCCTACTGGACTAACATGCAAAGAGCTTGCAAATTGTATTAGGCAATTGCGATTTGGAATGAAATTTGATGAAATTGATCTCTTTGCTAATAATTTTGTTTTCAGCAAGAAGGGAATATTAACTGTTGATGAATTTGAAAAGCAACTTATAAAACTAAGCCAAGAATATGAAGTAAAACGAGCAGACAAAATTAAGCAAATAAAAACCTTTGTAGATGCCTTTTCAATGGCACTAAAAAAGCAAAATGCCACATTAGAAAACATATTCTCAGAGCTTGACAGAAATCAAAACGGAGCAATTTCTTTCAGCGAATTTAATGATATGATATTAAAGCTTGACCTTGATATTCCCAAGAAAGATATTGCCAATATTTTCATATTGCTTGCAGATAATATCGAAACTGGTAAATTGCTCTTAAATACCATGAAGAAATATATTTACGGATTTGAAACAATTGATTCATCGGCAGGGGCAAGTAAATTTGAATCTGAAGACTTTTTAGAAGAATCCGCTTCGGCTAAATTAAATGATGAAAGAGAAATGTTGTACCAGAAGTTAAGAAGCCAATTAGAGGAAAAGAAAACAAATGTTTATAACATTTATTTAAAACTCAAGATTGACACTAAGTGTCACATTACTGAAAAAGGTATTCGGCAGGTATTCGAAACTATCGACTTAATATTATCATCAAGAGAAATTGGCATATTGCATAATGAAATTAAAGCAGGATTTGGAAAAGAACAATATACCTATCAAGATTTCATGGACTTTTTAATAAGGTGCAAAATTGATTTAAGCGAACTTCAAAAGACAGTGTGCGACCCTGGAATAGTTTTATGTATACAGGGAATTATTAAAGGACTAAAGAAGTGCAACGTAAACTTTGAAAAGGCTTTTGAGCTTTTTAGCAGAAAGAGAAAGGCTTATATTGAGAAACTTGATTTTATTCACTGCATTGAAGGCATGCAAATAGGAATTTCCAAAGATGATATTGTTGCAATGTTCTCTTTTATGGATAAATTGAAGAGCAATACTATTAAGCTGCAAGATTTTTTGCAGGCAATGAGCTATGGACAGCAGACAGCAGCTCCTATGTGGGAAAGCGAGGATTCTAAGAGTTCTTCAAGTAAATTTAGGAGCACAATGGATCCAAAATTACAGGCTGGAAGAGTACTAAAGCAATTAGGCGAAGTGTTTGAAAAGGGTGGGTACTCATTAAAACAAATAGGAAGATTACTGGATATTAATGGGACTGGAATAATATCTAAGACTGATTTAACTAAAATATTGAGAACACAGGAAATTGAAATTGGACTGAGCGATGTAAGGAACTTGATATCGTACTTTGAAACAATTGGAAATGGTACTTTATATATAAGCGATATAATGAAAGGAATGCAAGAAGTGCTTAATCAAGGTACAAGCGGACTCTGCAGTCTTATGCAAGCGAAGCCAATTATAAAAAGAATTAAAATGGAAATAAGTGGCGATTTTAGCAATTTTGTCGACGAAATATTAAAATATGATAAATTGATGGAAATATCGGAAAAACTGCAATCTGATGCAGTGGCTTTGGCTGAGCTAGTGGGAAATTCCGGTATTGAAAAGCGCAACTTCTACAAGATCCTCACACGATTTGGGGTTGAATTAAGCGAGGATGAAAAAGGGATTTTGAACTATGCCTTCGAATTCAAAGCCATGCCTTCATATTTAGATACAAAGAAAGTCCTGAATTTATTCGAATCTCTGCCTGAAGTTGACCGTAGTAAGCTCGGAACAAGAGCATTGGGAAATTACTTAAAATCTCATGGACTTACAATTATTGAATGTTTTAAAGAGGAAGCAAAAGAGCGTGAAGCAATAACCGTAAGCCAAATGGAGAACTGCCTTAAACGCATTCTTGGAGAATATAAAGAAAAGGAAATTGCATCTTTGATGAGTTTAGTAAAAAGTAGTGAAAAGAGAGAAGAAAACAAAGGAGAGGAAGCGAAAGGCGAAGCACAAGTTTCTGTGAAAGAATTCGCCAAAAAGTTTTATGATGCATATTTACTAGATGTAAGTTTTTTTTTTTTAATAACAATTAATTAAACCTTATTAACAAAAAGCTATTGCTATTTAAGATCGATTATTTAATACTACCAAAAAAATAGGTTGCTGCAATGCAGTTGGAGAATATGACCAAGGAAGACGAGTTTAATTTAATCTTGAATGTCATTCAGAAAATTAAGCAAAAAGAAAATATCACTTGTGAAAGAGCTTTTGCTGAACTTGATCGCAGGAAAGTAGGAATGCTTACAATCACAGATTTGCAAATAATTTTACCTAAGTATTTTGATATAACTTTATCAAGAGAGCAGCATTTAATTCTATTCAAGTATATGGATACTAATGAGGATGGCTTAGTAACTCAAGGCGAATTTACCCACTTTTATAACAATTTGGAGAAGGAGTTACAAAAGGCAAAAGAAAAGCAGAACTCTTCTCTGAAGAAAAAGTCTCAGGTTACTTTGGCTGAAATATTTGATTCTTTATTGCTCGTGCTAAAGGAACGAAATTTAACTTTATTCGAAATCTTTGAGCAATTAGACGTCAAGAGGAACGGGTATATTTTACTAAAAGACTTCAATGACTTGCTTGAAACTATTGGATATATAATTTCTGAGTCGCAGCTGAATTCTCTATTTAAGGAGAGCGACGCTAATTTTGAAGGCAAAGTTTCTTACAAAATGCTCCATAAATATTTCAGACAGGCTGCTGAAAAGCAAGGAATTAAGGAATACGGAGTGGCTGGCAGTGAGGAGATATTCCAGTGGGCAGATAAGGCAATGGAAAGCGTGATTATAACTCTAAACTCTATCAAAAAGAACGCAAAAAGTTACTTTTTGGAATACGACGAGAATAGAGATAATTTTTTGACGCCAAAAGAGTTCAGAGAGGCTTGCAAGGGACTTCGCGCATTTGATATTCATATAACAAGAAATCAAATAGATAGACTCCTATTGCTCTTTGCTGTTAATAGAAGCCAACAAACAGTGATTAGCATAGATAAAATTAACGACTATTTCAATCAATACAATTCAAGCCCATTCTTTACTTCGAGCAAAGAATCAGACGAAGGCACGCTAGTAGATGAAGATATGTTTGTTATGATCGTACAGCATTTTGACGCTTTCTCTTATTTAATTGACCGCAGCTACGAGATTTGCGAGGGAACTCAGTATATGGCTACTCATAAATCCATCTTCTCAACAAGGGGTTGCTCAATATTAGCAGATCACACTCTCGTCAAGCGCATGCTCCACTCGGCCCAACAGCTATCGACATCTATGAACGATATTTTTGTAATGCTTAGTGGTTACGCGCTAGAAAAAATTAAGTCATCGGCATTTTGCTCACTAATTGACAGCAAAATTATTACTCCACCAGTTCAAACGCAATTTGCTGATATACTTATCCAATATAAAATCCCAGAGATTGATCCTATTCAAGTAACAATATTTGCAGAGACTAAGACTGAATTACCCTCTGGCTGTGTGTTCTATAAGGGTAGGCTGGAGTCAGATCAATCTCCTATAAAAATATATGTTTATACAACTACCTGCCTGAATCGAGTATCAAAAGACGGAAAAGTATATTGGAAACACTTGGAAATTGAATTAACAGCGCAAATGTATATGTATCAGAAAAACAACGATTGGACCTTTAAAATTCTCGGCAAATATGAGAAGAAAACAGGAATTGGTGATTATTCTGTTGAGCAATATATCATAATATCAGCCAAAGAAGAAAGCGATTATTTAAGCATGCAGGAGTATCTAAAAGTGAACGGTGGACTGTTAAGAATGCCCTTGCTGCGCGGAACGGAGACAGCCCTATATATTGCTAAAATGTGGGCAGAAAAAATTTTGCAACTACTCCAAGCTCTTCACTCTGTCGGATTTGTCATGAGAACATTGAACCCAAGCCATATTTATATTAATAAGAGAACATCTGATATTAAATTTGGTCATTTTAGAGGCATTGGCACAATAGATGGAAGCATTGAAGGGAAAATTAATGTGGCTCCTGATTTAGCAGTGCATCATGCTTTAGAAAGGTATAGATTTCGCTAATAAATAATATCAATTTATAATTTCCTTTTGTATAATTTCTTATATAAATACATTTTAATATTGTTATTATAGTGGACAATCTCAGCCATCACTTTACTCTTTGCACTCTTCCCCGTTTTTGGCACCGGAGCATTTGCTGAAATCTTTTTCAGATCATACTGCAGCAATTGATGTCTATTCATTTGGTGGTCTTTTGTTTTCAATGCTCTTTGGATTTGAGCCTATATCTTACATTCATTCACTAAGCGATTGGGCAAAAAGGCATCATATATCAACATTGCCTTTAGAGCATATGGTTGAGCCAACTAGCATGTCTTATACCTTCGACCCATTCTCTTCTATAGATATTCACCCTATAAAACAAGAAATTGTGAACCATGAAATTATCGATAAGCCTTGGGAAAATACGATGGCTGCCCTTAAACCTCGGAGCTTCTCCTCTCTGATGGAAGGCAAGAGTTGGCTTAAGCCGTTTAGGATGCTAGAGGCTGGCAAAGAAGGATTTGAAGGAAAAGTCGATACTAAAACCATAATTAAAAAGGTTATACAAGCAAATGAAGGAAATATTGAGAGCAAGACCAATTTAGGGCTGATTTTTGATATTATTTGTTTCTGCATGGATTTGAATCCCAAAAATAGACCTTCAATTTTATCTTTGCTACATTCACCTATTTTTAATTTGGATAAATATGAGCGAGCTAGTGCACAAAAGTTTGCTTATTCTATTGCCTTATATAAATCTCCTGAATTATGTGTAACTGAACAGTTCACTAAGGTTTTACGAAGAATGTGCCTTGCAACAATGAGAAATAAAGTTAAAGAGAATAGCTGCAATGAGCAGTTGCTAAGTATGGAGAAAGATCTAGTTAGCGTCATAAATGAAGTGACAAAGTGTATTCAAACTATATCAACCCCATATATTACTAAGATTAAGTCAGTTATGGTTGATCAGATTGAAGCAGCATCACCACATGCACCTCTAGCTAAGAGAATTATCGAAGATAAAGTTATTGATATGCTAATCTTTTTGTGCCACCGATACACTAGAGCTTGGATTCAGAGCAAGGAAGTTTTAATTACTAACGAAGTTGAAGGTGCAGCATTGAAAAAAGTAGAGGAAATGGCAAACAGTGCCAATAAATCCACAAGGGGAATACTAAAGAATTCAGGAATTTCTACTAGTCCAAGCAAGTTCAGAAGTAAAAGCATTGGAAAGGAAAATCAAGCATCACAAATGGCGGAAGGAGCGAAAACAACAATAAAGCGAGTAAGATTCGAAGATGAAACTGGTTTATCTGGGTCTCCCAAGAAGCAACAGGCAATGGATGATCAAGACAAGCTATTATTTGATACTATACGCGAAAAGCAAAGATCACTGGCTCTGAAATTTAAAACAGAAAACGCTGTCCTTTCTTCTATGTGTCGTTTGCTCCACTTCTTAGTATTAGAAATGTAAGCTAACATTTTTTATAACTATAAAAAAAAGAAAAAATTCCAAGTAAATCAAAAATAGGCAGTATAAGACTTCAGTAATGGCCCCGCATGTGTCTGCAGTTCTGAATTATCTAGTCAAGATGCTCATAGGAGAAGAGTTTATTTTAGCATCTGACTTAGCCTTAATGCAAAATCCAAAATCTACTGAATGTTTAGCTTCTACTACCTTCTTTAGAAACCCTTCTGAATTCTTAAATCCAGATTTTGCATTTGATGATTGCGATAGGATATGGAAGAAGATAAATCAAAATAAGCCGCTAATCTTGTTTGATACTTATTTCAATTACACTACATATAGTGTTGTCATTCCATTGTATCAAGATGCAGTTGGAATTGGGGGCTTAGGAGGAGGTGATTATCCTGTAATTCATGAGCATATTCAAGCTTGCAATAGTACAGCTGAGGTTTATTCTATGTTCGGAAAGAAGGCTAATAAGATGTATGGAGAGTTTATGGTATCAAGCAAGAAAACGAGTGAATATTATGCCGATCTAATACGAATGTGCCAGAATGTCTCAATGCTTACTGAGTACCATTACGGAAAAGCTGCAAAAAGATCTGCTTTAGGTGATATTTGCGCATTACTTTATGGTGGAAATGTAGATCGCATTAAGGCAGCATTAGATTTAAGAGTGACAAAATACTTACATTCGTATATTCAGCACAAAGACAACGAAATAAGAACTAGCTGTTCTTTGATATTCTATCAGATTTCAAGAGCTCTAGCTAATGACGATGCTTTGAGCTTACTCAAAGAAGTTGAGCCATTGACTGTAAGTTCCTCAAGTGGAACTTCAGATAGTGCTTCCAAATCAACAAAAATTAAACTGAAGGATCAACAGCAACTTGAAAGCAAAACTATGACTAAGAAGAAAGGAGTGCCTGAGGCTTTAGGGGAAGGATCATCTGCTACTTTTGCTACCAAAAAAGGAAAAGGAGTGGGAGCTGCAATAACTGCAAAGACATTAGCTGCATCAAACAAGAAAACCTTGCCAGAAATGAATAAAGACTTAACATTAATAAGCTATATCTATAGTAATAAAGCTATCATCGATCCTATTGATACAAGGCGCTATATTACATTCGCTTACGATTTGCCTACTGTTCATTTTGAGCAAAATAGAATCTATTTAAAGTGCATGGGACAAGCATTGGAAAATCCAGTGTATATTGCGTTTATGATCAGACAAATCAGAGCAAACGAAACAGAGGAAAATAAAATTGTTATATTAAGAATGATCTTGAATTTGCTAACATCTACTAGCAATATCCACCAGGCATTAAATTCAACTGTTGCTGATTTATACTTTACTCTCGCCAGATCATTAACCTCTTTAATTAGCAAAGACAAAAAGCAAGGAGTTTTAAAACCACTTGGGAGCGAAATATATAAACTCTTTACAAGAATGTTTGAACTTAGGAACCCTGCTATTATCGAAACCCTGAAGAGCCACCACGGAGTGCGGAATTTACTGAAAGATTGTGGATTAGTCATTCCAAAAGTCAATGAATTGGGAGATATTTTGAAGTGCTCCGAAAAAATACTTGCTTCAAAGCCTATTTCTATAGCTGAAGTTACATCATCCCATGATATCTCTAGCTTCTGTAGAGACCTTAAGGCTTTTTTGATGCATTCCAGAAATACCCTAAATGATGAAATCATTCGAAAGTCTTACTCAACTTGCGTTGAAGTCCTTGCACGCGTGGCTGATCTTGCATTTACACCAAAGGCCACTGCAGGGGACATTAAACTCTTGAAGGAAATATTTGAGCTCTGGGATTGGCTTGCTGGAGAAAACCTAGGATTAATTTTCTTACGCGTCAAGGAAGGGAATTTGATTGATTGGATGTTGAATAAATTAACTGAAATTTTATCATTCTACCGCAAGTTTGAGGATACAAACGAGAAAGGCTTTGATAGAGAAGAATTATCTGATACTTTATATAATAAAAAGAAGATTATTAAAGCCGAAACTGCTCACAAGTACGAGAAATCGCCTTTCTTGTCGCTGTCAGTCCCATTGCAGCATATTTTTGTTATTTTACTACAGAAGAATCTACCAGAAATTAATGCTAAATTGGAGTCTCTGAACTTTGGCCATTTATTCGGTGAGCATTTGATGCTTCAGTTTGGATACTTAAAGCTTGCCATTGACTCTGAAGCAGAACGCTTAGGACTTCTTGAGGTCTATGTGGAGCAAAACCATAACAGATTAGCATCTCTCGAGCATCTCTTAAAATCTTCTTCGAGTAAATTGAAGTCGCAATTCTTAAAATCGCGTTTCCTTGAAAAAATGGCTTCAGAGTATATAAAAGACACAAGAGAATTCACAGTGAAGTACAGCAAGATTGATTTGAAATTCTTGGCATTCCGCCACTCTTTCCCATTAAGAAACGAATCAATCTCTATGATGTCAGAAATTTTGAAGAACAAAAACAATGCCTATGAATTATATATTGAACTAATTCAGCAGATGCACAATCACCAGGTAATGAG
>CAXXOL010000018.1:0-11818 GCA_963666495.2 Bacteroidaceae bacterium | reverse complement strand
AACGAAGAACGAGATAATAAGAAGAAAAAGTTCCAAGAAAATCGCCTGAATAGTATTTTGGTTGCAGGACAAGAAAATCACGGCGAAGTTCTGAAAGTGATTGAATCGCTATCCTCAATGGAAGATGCACCTGTTGTGAAGATCTTACCAGCTGTGCAATACTCTCAGAAGATGCTTAGCCAATACATTTCATGCATGATGATGCTTCTAGACAGAGGCTGCGCTAAGGAAGAGGCAGCAACTTTCTACAGCAAGGTTGGTGCATATCTGCTATCTGCCGATAATTCAGTTAAAGGAGTCGAAAGCTCAGGAGTCTACACCGCCCTCAATTTTGCGACTCTCCTGATCGACCCCTCTCAGCTTATCAGTAATCCTCAGGTGTCAATCAATATGCATCAATTGTTCTTTGATCTACCTCCACTGAGTCTCTATGGCTGGAATAAGCAGGCATTGGTTATTGATAGATCCATTGAATATATCAAGAGGTCTTTATATGAACAATTAGAAAACGAAACAGTAAAGCTAGATCCAATCTCATGGGATAGAGCAATATCAACTCTCTGTAATATTGGCTTAGCTCGAGGAAGCATTGAAGACTTATTGCTAGCAATTTACATGATGGAGAAAAAGCAAATTGGAAAGCATTGCGATATAGCCAAGACTATTGAAAAAGTATTGAATCTGCCTGAAATCTCTGGAGGAACTGTGACAAATGAGAAACTTCAGAAAGATCAATTTGAGTACACGAGCAATTTTGAGCAATTATATATGGAGAAATCAAAGTGGATCAAGGATAGATCTGTCCCTCTGAGTATTGCTACCGATGGTACCTACTTGTACGTATTTACAGGAAACTATGGACTGCTGACTTTAGGAGCAAATAAAGAAAAATTGAAAGGAAAATTATATGGAAGGAAGCTTTTAGAGGGAATTAACAACATGCCTTTGTTATCAATAAGAGGAAAGCTATACTGCTGGAAAGAGAATAAATTATTCAGAATTGATCCTATTACTCTAAAGATGAAAGAGAGCAAGAAAACTGCAGGAGTGTTTAAAGATCCAAATTCCTCTAATAAGCTCTTGGTAAGCTCCACAGACCAATACATTGTTTCTTGCGTGCCTTTGACCTTATCTGAAGAAGATCTAAAGACTCAGACAACGGATTCTACTGGCGAAACTCTGTTGAAGTGCGAGATCAGCTATTATGATACCTGCAAAAAGGCTGTTTCCAAAAAGGTAATTATAAGACATGGAGTGAAAGATGTCCAGACCTTCGCTGTTTGCGGCAATGTGTGCATTTTGGCTGGAAACAAGCAATATGAAATTTATGACTTAGCTAGAATGATCTCAATGAAGAGAGAAGAAAGCGACTTATTTAAGCAGGCTGCTTTGTGCTCAGACCCATTCACTGGAGACTTATACACCATATACTTCGAAAGCGATTCTGAAGGAATGATCTTTGGAAAATTCAAACCAAAATACTTAAAACAAGAAAACATTCCATTGCTTGAAGAAAGAATCAAGCTCTTGAGAAGCACTCTTCTAGCTGAAAGCAAAGACAAGGAAATTTCGAGCAAGAAGGAAGTATCCGAGCTACTTGGACTAGCAAGTAACACTTTTGAAATAAAGAAGAAGGCAAGCGAAAGCATTAGTGGTACTAAAACCGATATGCTATTGGTTGAGCTAGCAGTAAGAAGCAAAACTGCCGAAGGAATTATACGAGGGGCTGATATGAATATGGGAGAAAATATTTTAAGACTCATGCGTATTCCACTAGCAATCCAAGTATCAAGCAAATGCATTGAAACCCAAATGAATTTAATCGAATTGTGGGTCAACGAAGCAGAAAAAAGCACTTCTGCAGAAGCATACTCAGCTTGCATGGACAAGCTCTGCTGCTTGTTAATAATCTTGAGCCAGCACTTATTGGCAATGTCCAAAGTCAATTTGTCGTTCAGTAATTGTGGCGGGGAAAAATTGGCAGCCTTCTTTGGAAAAATACTAGATAAAGTCATTATTCCATTCTCTAAAGATGCTCCTACTAAATTCGACTTACAAGTCAATTTGAAGCAATGCTTAAGCAGAGCTTGTGAAGATTGCATGAAAAACAGCCAGGCATTGATTTCTGCTGATTCAAGTAAAGTAATTGCTTCCTTGGCTTCTCTATTGAAGACAATCGCATCTCCTGAGAAAAAACTTCCAGAGAGCCTCTTCGGTCTAGCATCATGGCTTAATAGCAGAGACAGCACCGACTACGTAGCAAGCAAATTTATCGAGAAGGATCCATTATGCATACAACTAGTTGATCTTTATTTCAACATTGAAGAAGGATATCTCCAAAGCGTTGTCGATAAAGAGCTTACTAACTTCTCTGAGCAATACTTTAAGTTCAGCTCTGCTATAAGGGAGTTGGCAGATCCGTTTTGCAAAATAATCGAAAGAATAATCGTACTAATCGGATCAAGGTATGTATTGAATCAATATAGGTGCAAATATTTTTATGTGGATATTTATTAAGGAAGATTGCTTTGCTAAAAGGTAGTTTGGAATTTTCAAAAAAAGAGACTTTGGTTTTTAAAAAAATTTATAACAAAATGTTTTCTAATAATAATAACTCAATACATATAGAGTTGAAAGTTTTCTTATTTTATTTATTTTAATAATAGGTATTGTGAGAAGAAAGGTCAGACTAATGAAGCAGAAATTAACTTATTGCCTACCTTATTATGCAGCCACATCAAAGGAGCAATTGCTATATTAAATGTCGCTTATGACAAGTTTAAAGAGAAGATCCTTCCAGCAGCAGAAGAGCTTATTAAGAAAAAAGATTTGGGAAAGGAATTTGCAAGATTCTGGCAATATATCGATGCAACTATTAATCATAATATGCTACTCTTCCACTCTTGTTCAATATTAGAAAGCACTGTACTTGGAATGTATGCTTCACCAGAGCAAGCATTGCATTTGGCACAAATCTTTGCTAAAGCAACTGAAGAAATCAAGCATTTCTTGCAAATTGTTTCAAAGGATAAGACCAAGATGACAACATTGAAGGGAAGCGCCGAAGTTGCCTCGCCCTTAGAAAAGCTTAATGAATTGGTAGAGAGCAAGGAAATCACTGAAGCATTAAACTTTGATAAAGAATTTGAGTTCCCAATGGCCACAGCTATCCACGTAAAAGCAGAGGAAGTCATAGATTTACCCTTGCCAAAATCGAATCAAATAACAATCACAAACTGCACGACTGGAAATGTGGACAATACTGTCAATAGAGCAAATCCTAATTTAAATAACATGATTACCGGAAGCAAGATTAAGATCAATGTTAAGATTGAGTACGAGAAGAACAAAGATTTTAAATACAAAGGATTTAAAATTTTGATTAAGCCAAAATACAATTATGGGCAGAAGTTCTTGAAGGATTGCTTGAGAAAATTATTGTGGACTACAAGCAATTTATCGAAGATGTCACTAAACTACTTCGATGAGCCTGAAAATAGAGTATTTGGCAAAGAATTGCAAAAGTCGCAGCAGGATCTGATGAACTCTATTCTATCATCTAGATTATTGAGCGGAGGATTACCCAGTTTTTACTTTGGCTCCACTTTTAGTGGCCAATTCTTAAAGCTTTTCAATGCAATAAAGGAAGTTGTGAAGATGGATGCCGAAATTGACGAGCAGGCACCCAGTACTGAAGCAGGAGAACAGAAATTATTCAAGGATATTATGTATCAAGGATGTGACGAGAAAGGAGAGAATTTGATCAAGTACTTGAAAGATGAAAATGAAAAGAAGCATAAATTAGCAAAAATTACTGACGAATTCTTATTGCGTGCCATTCGTTGCACATTCGGCTTGCTCTTAAAGTTTTCTGATGGACAGAATGATTGGAAAACTATGATAGAAATGCCATCAATTCAGCCTTGCCCTAGCCTTGATAAATTGATGGAGCTCTGGAACACTTCTTTAAGGATCAGGGTTTGGTATGTTGACAAGAGAGGATCTATTTCAGAGGAAAAGAAAGGAGACGAATTCCAAAAGGAACTAAAAGCAATTCAAAAAACTTTGGAAGATAAAGCAGAGTTGCTCCTTAAGTTCAGATCGGCTTCCAAGGCAGAGCAGGAAAGCTTGCAAAAAAGGAAAACAATAAGACTGGTTAGAGGTCAGCTTGGAGAAGCATTAACTGGAAAAGCCCTAAGTGAAGCTGAATTAGTTAAGACCAGACTAAGTAAATGGAAAGAAGTGCAATTGAGTGTTAAGCAGCAAGAAAAAGAAGAGCTCTCTCTATCCTCATCTGCACTATTAATTTTACAGAGCGATTTAACTTATCCTCAGCTAGTTAATCAGCTTGAAAAATACTATTTGCGTGCCATTACCTTGCTTGGCTCAATGATAGTTACCAAATCATCAATAAAAAGCATTCCATCTAAATCAATGAGACTTGATGCTATTTCTTGGTTTACTTCCACCTACAAGAAAAATATTCCAGGTGGATGGCATTATGCAAACCACACCGTCGCTTGCGGCCTCCCATTCCAAAGTCTACTCCGTGGAGTTTTCTTCCAGATATTGAAAATAATTATTGAATACATGCTCGCTACTCATGATTCGAATGAAATTACCAGCTTAATGGAAGCCTTGAAGTGGAACTATACTGCTACTGATCACAGTTATATTAACAACCAAAATTTATTCAATTGCCTCTCTCCTGCGTCTAGTTCTCCATTCTTAGCAGCAATTTGGGGACAATCAATAGAGTCGCAAGATAAATTGCCGGAGATTATTTTTGATACTTTCGAGTTTGTAGTGCTTAAGATAGTCTCAAGAATTTTAATGACTCCTGAAAAGATAGAGGAAGGTATTCCAAGATTGAAAAAGCAAATGAGTGCCATTGATGAATTGGTAGAAATGAAGATATTGGACTCTGTGACTGAAATTTTATTTAAAGAATTAAAGAATGCAGCAGATAGCTACGAGAATTATAAAGGAGTTAATGCTGAGCTTTATCAGAAATTCTTAGAAATCAGGAAGGCTGATTCCTCCAAAGATGAAGACGAGAGAAGCTTTGATAAGAAGAAAATACGCAAAGATTTTGTTGATACTATGCCAGGAGCTTATAACCCAGATTTTTGCATAAGAGTCTTGAAATTGATTTATCATCTCTGTGCAGTACAAGAAGAAGAAGGCCAAGGAAAGGTGACTTTCAATTTTAGCGATCAGCACATTTTGTGCTTATTTAAATTATTGGATGTTGGCTCAGCGCACCAGCAATTCCTATGTCTGCAAGTTATGGGAATTATGGCTAATAAGAACTTAGACACCTTGCGAGTAGCAGCTACAAAAGCCAGCCACACTACCTCAGAAAATAGATACGTACAGGACGATTTTATTAATTATTTGCTCGATTATATAATGAAGGCCAGAGAAGGAGTTTGGTTTATGGAAAATAAAACTGGAGCTATGGGATATTCACTATCAAAATCTGCTATTCGAATTATCCAATCATTCTTCCAGAAAACAACCGGTTCTCTCAGCGGAACTAAAGACGTTGCTCTTCCGTTGATTGCTTTAATGCGCACAATGCTTTATGGAAAGCCAGAAGAAATTATGAAGCTCCCAGAGTGCTGTAGAAATAGAAGATTTGTAGAGCTTATCTTTTCTATTGCTGGTGGAGAGTTCTCATCTTTGCATAAAGGTGCATCTGGAATAGCCAAAGAGGGTCAAAAGTATTCAATTGTGGCATTCTTTAACTCAAAGCCAGATGTTAATAAGGAAACTCGATGCGAATGGGAGTTTAATCCTAAGCAGCATGACCAAATCATGGTGCACTTGATTGAGAAGAACACTACTGGAGAAGAGTTAGGTGTAGTAAAAATGCCTGTTGGAGACTTTATAATGAAGCCATATACACCTTGCTACGAAGATCTTATGGAAGGAGTAAAGAAGGAGGACATATTGGCAATTTTAAACAATATTTATCCACCAATCGATCCAAATAAGAAGGAACTAGCTGTTAAGAGCGATTCCTTGCAAATGACACTGAAAGTTAAGCTATTGAAGTTGATGATGAGACTTATCAAGAAAGGAAAAAATTTGGATCTTTATTCTCCAGAATTGCTGCAGAGAATACTTACTGAGGCGCTTAAAATTCCAACTATTGATACCAGCAGGACCCAGTATATTACCGAATTATTAATTGAAGAAATGAGAAGAGTTGCATCTCAGTCAGACAAGAAAACCCTTATGATTTGGGATACTACATTGCCGGGAATAAAATTAAGTGGCTCGAAGCTAGTTATGTATGTGCTAGGTGCATCAGTTTACATCCCGATAATGGCCCATGAGAACTATAAGAAATTAATACCAGATCTTAGGTACGATTTTGAGGTATTTACTAAAGAAATATCAAAAGACAAGTTCGAAAACAAGATCATGGTGATTCCAAAATCTTTGATTGATTTAGTAAAATTCAAAGAAATATCAAGCAATATCAAGGGATTTATTATCGATATAGATATTCCTGCTTTTATTCAGAAGGATGAAAAATTAAAGGAAGCTCCAATACTAAAGATTTCCGAAAAGTTGATGAGTGATTTTGAGAAATACAGAACAGATTTGATAGAGTTATCTAAGAAAATGCAGGAAACTAAGGTAGAGCGCTTAATTACTGAGTACATGAAAGTTGACTACAAAAAGGAAATTCAGGCAACAAAAGTGAGACAAATGGTTGAAGAAATTTTGAAAGAGATTGGAGGAGATGAAGAGGAAAAGAAAAAGGAATCAAAGAAAGGCAAAAAGGAAGAAAAGAAGAGAAAAAAAAGCATTTCGAGAGAAGGTTCTGGCCCCGTTGCGGACGCCTTAGGAGGCCTTGGAGGTATGTTTGATGAAGACGGCGAAGGAAAAGAAGAAAAGAAAGCAGAAGCGAAAAAAGAAGAAAAGAAGGCTGAAGCGAAAAAAGATGAAAAGAAGATCGAAGTACCTGCACCCTCGGCTGCTGCTATGGAAGAGAAAAAAGAAGAAAAGAAGGAGGAAAAGAAGGAGGAAAAGAAAGAGGAAAAGAAAGAGGAAAAGAAAGAGGAAAAGAAGGAGGAAGCTAAGAAAGAAGAAGTTAAGAAAGAAGAGAAGAAGGAAGAAGCAAAGAAAGAAGAGAAGAAGGAAGAAGCAAAGAAAGAAGAGAAGAAGGAGGAAGCCAAGAAAGAAGAGAAGAAGCAAGATTCGAAGAAAGAAGTTAAAAAACCTGAAGAAAAAGTACTCCCACCACCTGAAGAGAAAAAACCAAAAGAGAGAAAAGAGATTATGCAGATATTCTATTCAAACAAAGAAAAAGCTGATAGTATTTTCAAGGAAGGACAAGATCAATCAATCATCGATGAGAAAAATAACTACAGCAAAGAGTTTGCATCATTCTTAAGCAAGTTGTTTGACAAAACAGAAAATCCTCGTCAGGATACTTACATGTGCTTATTGTCAGATTTACAAATTTATTGCAGCAGACACTTCTTATTGACTTTACTATTGAATAATCTTGACAAATTCGTAGCAAGTGCAAGCAAATTCCCTCAATTTTACATGTATCTGCTATTAATTTCAGTTGAAGCAGATTTCAATAAATACGGCCATCACCAGAATGGGCTCTCAAAGAAATTGAACACTCTATTAAAGGCTTTGTTTAAAGAGGCAGAGCAAATCGACTCTCTCTTTAAGTTTATTAATGAGAGAATATTTGAAGTTATTTTGAAGAATGAAAAGAAAAGTGTAATGCCACTTTTCGGAGGAAGCCTTACTGATATAACTGATTTAATTTGCTTACAATTCTTTATTCGTGTAATGCATATTGTAAACAAAGTTAACCCTGTGGCTGTATTAAAATCTAAATACATTAACGATATACTGGATAATATGCTCACTGTTATATCTGTTGTTGAAAAAGCTCCAGAAAGATATCACGCCTTTATGATAATTCGCAGTATCATGTGCAATACTACTAAGTATTTCAGTGAACTTTCTTGCGAAGAAATCACCAGAATATTAACTTGCGAAGCTATCAAGGCATTATCATCTTACTTTAGTGAAGGAGGTGGAGATAAGAAAAATTCCATGGCTTGGAGAAACGCAAATGAAATAATACTAAAAGCTAATACTCTTTATAAGCAAGCCCTTGCTAAGTTTGGAGAAGATGTCCAGACATGTTGCATTAAGAATCGTGAAGAACTCTTCTTAGCTGCCGATATTATGAGAGAATTCCCAGACCTAACAAAGGTTTTGACTTATGCTTGGGGAAAGCAGGTTAAAAAGGATATCAAAACCAAGAACGAGATTAAGATCGAAACTCCTAAACCCCTGTGGAATACTAAATATTGCGTTCTTGTTCATGATCCTTATGCACAATCAATGGAATTAAAGGCCAAGAAGAACTCTGCCAATATAGGGCTATTGACTGTAGATAAGGACGGAAATGGAGAGCTTCCATCATTGGACCAAGAAGATGAAAAACTCAACATTGAGTTCAATCGATTCTATTTGTAATAATTATATACTTATTGTTTATATCACCGTTATATCGCTTGACAATTTTTTAAACAAATAGGCACTTCCCAAGTGAGACTTATGTTACCTACGGTATTGGTTATGCGGAAAATGGCAGATTAGGTGTCAAAGACAAGAAGTCCGTTTTTGAACCAATTATAATCCCGGATTTGGTCAACAAGCAGGTTAAATTTATTCTTTCAGCAGGAAGCCACAGCTTCTGTTTGGATACTAAAGACAACTTATATGTCACAGGAAGAGGTGATGGTAGACTAAAAACTGATTCCAATACCTTTGTGGAATACTCAAAGAACCCAGTATCATCAATTATTGCAACCAATAATTCAGCTACAGTATTATATGTTCCAAAAGATAATTACTTATATGCTATTGGAAAGAATCCAGACCGTATGTTCTCCCTATCTTCAAGTAGTTACAGCAGCGAAAACTCATTTAGACCAAAGGAATCAAAACTCACTCAAGTATCTATATCTAATACATTTTGCCTGCAATTGTGTAATGAGCAGAAAGTTTTTGGGTGCCCAGGAGCGAAAAGAGAATATTATGGATCTTGGGTTGAAGGATCAGATGATGAATTCAATTTGATTAAATTACCAGAAGAAATTGGAGCAGTCCACAAAATATTGGCTCTGAGTAGTTGTTCTATCTTCTTAGTTACCAGCAAAATCAGCAACAAGAAGGAATTGTATTCATTTGGCTTAAAGGATTTCCCTGGAGTAGGACAAGGAACCCATCCATTGAAAGACGATTATGGAAGATTAGATTATGATGATGCAATTGAATTTAAAGACTTGGTGGGATGCGATAATATGGCTGCGGCAATAACAATAAAAGGAGAGCTTTATACTTGGGGCAAAGGAAATAAGAACTCCCTCGGATTGCCAAATCCCGAAGGCGGAGTGCTAGAACAAGTAAATAAGCCAACTAAAGTGCCAGGACTCGAAAAATACGAAGCTTTACAAGTGTCAGTGAGCCAGACGAATATGGTAGTTTTATTAGCAGATCGAGAACATCCAGAAATGAAGAGAGTATTTGCGTACGGAGATAACTCTAAAGGACAACTAGGAGTAAAAGAGGAAAATGTTAGCAAAGCAGAGATATCATTCTTCGACAATAAGAAACCATATAGAGTGTGCGCAGGACAAAACTGCATCTTTGTGTCCTGCGGAGATGTTAAGAAGGGTATTACGTTCGGGAATGCTGTTTGCGCGAAGCATAACAAGGAGAAGATAATTAGCGGACATTTATATCTTAACAAGACAAAGACTGAGGGAATGAAATACTACTGCAAAGATTGCGCAACAGAAGGAAGTTTGCCTCAAGTCTGCATGGCCATTAGAAACCCAATTAATAGTATGGAACAAAAGCCTTGGCCCAGTCTTGAACAAGTACAGCTTGTCGCTCCAGCTGCCTCAGTAGAAGTTTCATGCTCTCAATGCAAAGCTTTAATTAAGTCTGGAGCCTATTTCAAGTCTGCTATTAAGGAAACTGATAGTATTTTATGTGTATCTTGTTTCACAAAAACTCCAATTTCATTCTTGCCTGTTATCTATTACCGAATTGCAGATGTAACTAAAGCCGTTGCCAACGCAGCAGAAGCCTTACCAGTTTTATCGTTATCCTCATTCTTTGATACAATTCCTGATTCATTAAGTGTAACACTCGAGCCTAAATACTCATTCCAGTTCCCACCTGCAATATTAGAGGCAAAGGTTAAGCCTACCTACGAGGAATTCATGGCCGATTTTAAGGAGTTTGAAACCCAGCATGATATGGATATCTTGGATCTACTGAATGATCATATGATAGAAAAAGATATCAAGATAGAATCAATGAAATTGAAGAATGAGTATCCGCTAAGCTTTGGAAAGAAGCAAGGATTATCAAAAATTTCTGAAGAGAAACTGAAAAGAAGAAGCAAGGCATTGATTAAGTTTAACAAGGTCATTAGAAAAGCAATCGACTTCATTGACTTCAATACCAAGAGTGAAGGTGCTGATGATCTCTATTTAGGATACACCAAGGTGAAAGATTATATATTGCTTAAGACAAAGGATTCAATTATGAAGCAGGTACTTACTGATGGGCCAAGAGTGCGTGGAAAGCAAGAGTGCGTATTGGAAAGACACAAAGCATTCTTATTAAAACAATCAGGACAATGCGATCATACAGGAACAAAATCCCTATTTGGTCAACTTTATAAGATTTTGAAGGATAAAGTGGATCAATTTAAGAAGAAGCCTAAATCTGGAAAATTCCCATTCAAAGTCAAATTTAAGAGCGAAGGTGGCGTTGATGCAGGCGGTCTGTTCAGAGAAACTTTAGACCACATTTCTGGTGAGTTGCAATCTCAATGCCTGCCACTCTTGATCCCAACTCCAAACAACAAGACTTCAATGGGAGAAGAACGAGAAAAATGGACAATTAATCCTTCTTCAACCCAGCCAATGCATCTGCAGCTCTATGAGTTCTTCGGAAACATTTTAGGTATGAGCATCAGACTAATGCACCTTTTACCCTTAAATCTACCATCTTCATTCTGGAAGCAAGTTATTGAAGAGCCAGTGGACATTAGCGATCTAAAATTAATTGATGCATACTGTGTTCAATGCTTAGAGGTATTATTTCAACACATATATTCACTTTTTAATAAAAAATAGGATATCGCTAACTGCGACAAGAAGGGAATTGATGAAAAATCTTTCGAGACTGTTGTCGATGACAACTTCGTAACCAGACTCTCTGATGGTACTGAGGTGGAGCTACTAAAAGGAGGAAACACTAAGAAGGTGACCTTCGCCAATCGACTTGAGTATGCAAAATTAGTTGCTAAAGTAAGAAAGGAGGAAGGAGCTCTACAGATGAAAGCAATTAAGAATGGAATATACAGAATTGTGCCTCTGAGCTTGATCAAGCTCTTCACTTGGAAAGAAATTGAATTCAAGGTTTGCGGAAAACCATCCTTTAAAGTTGATGCTTTGAAAAAGATTACTCACTATTCCGGATGCAGTGAAAGAGATTCGCATGTTGAGTACTTCTGGCAAGCATTAGAAGAGTTCACCGACGAAGAAAGATCAATGTATTTGCGATTTGTTTGGGGAAGAAGCAGACTGCCCACTTATACCGAAAGCTACAAGCATGAAATTCATGTTAAGAATTCAAGCACTCCAGACCGCACTCTCCCTGAAAGCCACACTTGCTCATTTACTCTAGACCTGCCAAAGTACAGCTCTGTTGAAATTGCTAAGGAACGCTTGAGATTGGCTATCAG
>CAXXOL010000017.1:0-10201 GCA_963666495.2 Bacteroidaceae bacterium | reverse complement strand
CCATATATAATTAGCAAAAAACTAATCTCTTATATGGATAATACACCTGCTGATGTCTTCGTTAATTTTTTGTCTCAAAGAGAAGAGGTGAAAAAATACCTCGAAACCCCTACATTCTCGAATAGTTTACTTTCCAATTTCTCAAATCAAATAATTAATAATTTGCTTGAAAAAAATTCATTAATCATCGAGTGGGTGCTTGCAGCTCGGGCAGATTTTATCAGTCTTCTTGATTTTTAAATAGCAGTTAGGGCAATTATTTTTTCCCATCATTCGATGAAAAAAGTATGATGCATCGCCCATTATATCTTCCTCGTCAATTTTCTCATATCCGTAAGCATCACCGGAAGATTCGTAGGAGCTTTGATGAGCTTTTACTTTTGTAGGAACTTCCGTCCAGTTCAAAGAAAATTCTCCCCATGGCTCACCAAGTTTAAGTTTATTAAAGAGAGCCATTATCGCCTTCCTATTGTTTTAAAAAAAATTAATAAAAGAAAAATCTTCTTACATTTTTGGTTCTATTATGAATACGAGAGTAGAATGAGGACAGCGGAAGTTCAACGGCTTAGCAGGATCTTTTGGTGCAATGTTCACCTTAACTTTCTTATGCTTTACCGAATCTAAAAAAAATAATAGCTTTTGGTAATAATAATAATAAAAGTTTCTAAAGACATTATTTTACTGTTAGAGATCATTATTTTTAGCACGCTGGCTTCAATTTGTGGAGGAGGCAGCTGTTGAGATGTGGCAGCCATATTAGTTTCTACACTTTGTTGCGAAGCTTGCTGTGTCGGTTCTTCTTTTTCTTTCTTTTCAGAAATTATCTCCTTAACCTCTTTTTTCTCTTTCTCCTCTTTTTTCTCTTTCTCCTCTTTTTTCTCTTTCTCCTCTTTTTTGTCTTTCTCCTCTTTTTTGTCTTTCTCCTCTTTTTTGCCTTTCTCCTCTTTTTTGTCTTTATCCTCTTCTTTTTCATCTTTTTTGTCCTTCCCCTCTTTTTCTTGTTCATTTGCAGCTTGCAATATTTTATCTAGATCTTTTCGCAAACTCTCCCTTTCTTTCTCAGCTACTATTTTCTTCATTAATAATTTTCTCTCTTCCAAAAATTCAGTGAATTTATCTATTGATACAAAATAATTACAGATAAATAAAAAAGCAGGATTCTCAAAATAAATATTTTTTCTATTTAGATGTAACATAAATCCTCACAATATCTTATTGTGATTTACAGTTATTATCAAGAGACTACATTAAATATATGCAGACGAAGAAAATAATTACTATGAGCCGCTTTAAACTTTTCCTTATGCTGATTCAGGAACTGTTTCGGCGAGCCTAAGTTAAGCTTTCCTGTAGGGGCACTTTCATAAACTTCACTAAATAGTTCGCTGATCTCAATTGCGACTCCTTGCTTTTCTTCAGCCATCAAAACTTTCTCATCTTTAAATTTACCAATTAAGAAAGGCTGCGGATAAGCTGTAAGAATATTATTCTTTTTTTGAAAATCAGTTGGCTCCAAGTGTGGTCCCTTAGAATACATTTCCATCACTGTATTCATATAAGCTTGTGCTTCAGCATAAGAAGCGTCATCTCTTTCTTTTGCTAGGGTAATATATCCCCATACATAAGTGGTTCTGGATTTATTAGGATAATTAGCCAAAAATGTTTTGATCCAATCTATATACTTGGCGTATTGATATGATGGAGCTGGCAGTTCCATAACGTGGTCATATACAGCCTTATTTTTTGCCATCATCTTTAAGAAAAATTTGATTGGCTGAATATCGTATCTCTTTCTAATTCTCCATAGCATTGCTAGCAAACTCTCAGCGTTTTGCTTCTTGTAAGTTAATGCACTAACATATTCAGTCACTTGCGTCTGTGTATGCTCGTCAAGCTCCAGCCCAACTTTCAGAATATCTTTCAAAGGTGAAGATGCTGAATTTTGGGAAATTGTATACTTTAGACATCCAATGCCAAGAAGCCATTCAATCCTTATTCTCTGTAATGAATCGGTAATATTAAATAAGCTTTCAATAACGCAGAAAATTGGTCCCAAAGATTGCCCTGGCTCATCATTAATAGTCTTAAGAACAAACTTAGCCATCATCTTTGACATCTTCTCGTTTTCAAACGCAAGATGTTTAATTATAATCCCAAAGCTTTCTGTTGCATAACCTTCTGAAATTGTCTTTGAAATAAATCCAGGGAAAGTCAAACAGTGTATTTCATCTTCTGAAAGCTTAAATTTCTCTCCTTCTGGAGCTGCTTCGATCTTTTTCTCTTCTTTACTCTCTTCCTTCTTTTTATCTAGGACTTTTGCACTTAAAGAAGTTAGGTCATAATATGAAAGCATCGTGCACACAATATCAATTAGTGGTTCAAAGTTTGGCGATTGGAACTTATTTCCCATTGAAGCTCTTTTTTCTCCTTTGGGGCATAGAGGCGAATTGCTTCCCAAATAAAAATCAATTAATAGTATCAATATTTTTGAAATTTGGAAGAAGTTTATTATATGTGGATTGCCCGTCTTTATTAAATAACGCAAAATATCGAAGAATTGCTCAAAGCGAGGCCAGTTTTCAGCCAAATCTTTATTGATGTGGATCAAAAGTGCATTAATAAGTCTAGCTGATACATACTTGAATCGCTTAGGACCATTAGGCTTTCCTCCTTCAATTTGCTGAGTAATATCGGAATCTTTGCCAGGGAGACAAGCTACGATTACAGCAGCAACTAGTTCGTAGACTGCGTTCCTAACATCCTTATCTGGGCACTTTCTTAAAAGCTCCATAGTTTTACTCATGTCTTTTGATAGTACGTATTCAGCAAACTGCTCCGCAGAGGCAGGAGATTTTGCGAAAATGTTTATTAAGCTTTCCGAAAGAGGTTTTATTGCATTGTTTTGGTATGCATGCGACAAAACTTCAAAAATCATTTTTGCGGGTATCCAGGTTAATGCTTTTGCTACATTTTGCTGTTCTTCTTCCTTCATAGTAGGTAAGAGACTATAAGTGTCTTTAATGATTTCCTGAACGAAACGGAAGAATTCAACAGAGTAAATTTGCCTCTCGAAAAGGAAGTTATTATTATCTTCCCAAACAAAGTTCATTAGTTTCTCAGGGAGTCCTCTTTTGAATGAGTAGAAGGGCACATACTTATAGAATTCATCTTTTTTCGAATCTTTGTAAATCTTATCGAGTTCTATTCTAGCAGGTGCGGTATTCTCGCACTCTAGAGTAGGCTGAATAGTAAGCTTTTCTTTTTCTTGTTTGGTTAGCACCATCTTAATTGGAGTTTTTAGTCTTCGTTCGTAAATCAGCATGTATGCATTTTTAATATTGCTATCCCAAGCTTTCATTAGAATGTTCTTTTCCTCAGAATTGTCTGATGATCCACCGAAACATTCGCTCTCTAGCTTCTTAAAATCAAACTGTCTAATATAGCTATCATTATATTCCAGCCAAACATCATTCTCAGTCTTCAAGTATTCAGGCGAATTCTCGTTAGAAGCAACTAAATTTTTGGGGGTTAAAAATAAATAGTAATTATACCTCCACGATTAGTGTTTATGTAGCTATAGTAGTGACCAGCGTCTGCAGTACCATAGTGAACAACAACTCCAACCAATTTATATTGGTAGTACATTTCGCCTTTTCCATGGAATGGATCATTATCTTGTGCAACGTTAGCAGCACCCTTTTCATTTCCCGTCGATGCGGTATTTGCTATATTTAGAAAAGCTTCTTCTCCCTCTTCTCCTGTTTGTTTTGGCGGCGCCTTTCTTTCTCTTGCTTCTAATCCCTCTTCAGTGTATGGCTCAAGATTCAAATAGTTAGGAAATTCTAATTTGCTATTTATCTTAGAATTCATTTGCATATCAAAATCGTAGACGATTCTCTGTAAGTGGATTACAAGTACATTTGGCAATTCGCTAAGGCACACACGTTTAGATACATCCACCTTCTTATTGCATTTGTCGCAGAAAAAATCTGAAATTGATTCCCCAGCAATATATTTGTCTAATGACTCATACAAAGTTCTCACTCCCTTTACACCAGTAGAAAGTTCATAGATATCCTCATAATTCTTTCTAACGTTTCCGCAGCCACCTATATTTAATTAATAATATTGTTTAATACAATTATTCACATAAAGCTTCACAGATCTCAGTGACTTACCTTTACAAATGATTTGGCTGCACGTCTTCCCGCCAAATACTCCATACAATAGATGCTTCTGAGGAGTCTCTTTCATGGCATATTCTAATTTTTCAAATATTCTATTAACGAACTCTTGGGCGTCTTGCTGAATGCTGGTATTAGTTGGGTTTCCATCAATATCCTTAAAAGAGAAGCAGAACTCTCTCGGGCAGTAATCTTGTCTTTCAGTGTTTTCCAAAAATGCAAACATCTTCTGTATTTGATGTAATACGTTGTCATCATATTCGTATGGGTTATTTTTTGCATTTGGTTCCTTCTGATCATCAACAGCCATCATAGCATATCTGAAAGTTGGAACCATGAAGAATTGCTGGAGCATTGAAATCATATAGCAAATACATCCAAGATTCCTATTAATAATTAGCTTTAGTTTAAACGATTTTTACTTTATTCCTGCGTATCCAAGCTTGCTTCTTGATTCTGAACTAGGAATATATGCCCATCCAGCATGAGCTTTGATTGAATCGCATAGAGGTGCCAGGCAATCCTATTTTCATTATTTATTATTGCTCTTAAAAGGTTGAAGTTTGTTACTTGTAAATAATTACTCAATGATGAATTTATAATAAATCATTCATCATTTTACTTAATGAAATTTATAAAGCAAACAAAATAATATTTGATAATTATTTTATTACCTTAAGTAAATAGGCTTGCATTTCAGTGGAGCATCTAGCAGTGGCTGCAATTAGCTTGTAGGCTGCTAAGCGACTTTCCTGAGTCTTGCACTTTTGAGAATCAAGAATTGTTAACTCTTGAGAATCAGATTTTTGTAAGGTTGGCAATTCAGTTGTGCTCTTTACTTCTGGGGCAGCCAAATTAGGGAATAAGCAATTAAAGAATATTTCTCGCAATAATCCGTTATCAATAGCGATTTCTTTAACATATTCCTTGTGATGACTTAGAGTTTTACGAATGATTTCGAAATATCCAATCATAAGCTTGTCTTCAAATAAAGTGTTTCTTTTCTCACTTGTTTTATGGTTCTTTAGCAAAACAACTAAATCTTTCAATAAAGCAAGTATGTCAACTTCAAGTAGTTTTTTCTTTTCTTCTGGAATTGAATAATATAGATCTAATAGCTTGCAAGTCAAATTAAAATATTCGCCACACTCCCTGTTCTCCGACTTTTGCTTCCTAGGAATCGCTTTTAGCGTGTTACGTAAAATTAATATCAAAGGGTGTATAAGCGTTTTCTGCCACCTTTTTGCTTGATGATAAATTTGCTAGGACTTCAGATAGGATAAACAAAGATTCAGAAAATTCTTCACGAATAGGTGGAGATTTTGCAGAGAAAAGACCCAATATTACCATTTGATCAAAATTGAGAACACTCTGCTGCTTAGTGCCTGGAGGCAAATTCGACTGTTGATATTTAATTATTTTAGCAGAATAAATCTTAGGATCTGCGAACACGCAATTCACAAGCAATTGCATAGCGCTTTTAACGATTTTTGCGTCGCAACCTTCGATTTCATCTTTACAAAAAACATCTGAAATAATATCCAAAACGCCCATATGCAACTCTGCCTTTCCAATAATTTCTACTATATACTCTGCGCACTCCGTCGATATTTCCGAATCCTTATGTTTTAGTTTCTCTTCGAGCTTCCCGCCTTCCTCTATACCCACTGAACTAATTCCAACTGGGAAAATTATTTTCGAAGAAACCTTCTTAAACAGTTCTTTCACAAGCTCGCTTGCATCTATTGGCTTCTCCTTCACTATATCTTCTTCCTTCTTCTCCTTTTTGCTAGGGGTTCTTAATATTGAAGTCAATGTAACCACTGCTGATGATTCGGGTTCAGTGCTTTCCTCACTTACCTCTTCTTTTGCTGGCTGCACTGTTTGTTTTCTTGATAGTGCAGATGCCTTTTGCAACTCAAATGAAAGGGCTGGTTCTATTTGGCACACTGAAGACTTAACAAAAGAATTAATAATTTTTGCAATAAAGCTAATGCACTCTCTCTGCATCTTATTGAGAGTTAATGCACTCTATAATAATAATAAGATAATTATAATAAAAAATCATCTTAATTTTACCTTTTCTTTGTTCGTTAAAATTTCCAACAAATATTGGAATCCACCTTTTTTCACAAAATCATTTCTCCATATTCTCTTTTTCTCTTGGTCTTCTGATCTTTTTTCTTCATTTTCAAGTAAGGATTCAATTATTTGGAGGCAATACAGTAGTCTGTATACTGACTTTGTTTCAATTAGTTTGCTCCAATCAAGATTGTTATTGGGTAGAGTTTCGGCCTTCATACCAAGAATGTTTTGATAGATTTCTTCGTTAGTAGAAAGTCTGGTGATTAAGTTCCAGGTTTGTTCAGCGGCGAATTCACCTAAGTCCAATATTTTGAAGAACAAAGCAAATGACTTCGGATTTTTAGACAGAATATATCTCGGTAAAGTAGTGATGTCCACTGCAACGCTCTCGACCTCGTTCAATTTTTTCAAATCATTGCGGTATCCATGCTGATATAAGTTCCCCCAAACAGTGTCTTCTTTTTTGTCTTTTACTGAATCTCTGTAAAATTCCAAGAAACCATTTACATCCAAACAACCGTCCATATCATGATCATATTGTTGTAGTAGGCCCTTAATTCTACTGTCGTCCTATAAAATGAAATTTTATTCAAAGTAATTGTTATTTTACTGGTTGCACTGATGGCTCTGCAGTAGTATTTTGAATGAAGCTTGCTGCGGCAACATTGTTCATCTTTCCTTCTTTAGCAAATTTATTAAAGATTTCAGTAAATACTTGCTTAGCTCTTGCTGTGAGCTGCTGGTCCTTTTCAAGTAAGGGTACTTTTGGAATATCGTCCATATTCTTTTTATCTACAGTAATCACGCCTCTTCTTCTTAAAATAAACTCTCCTATTGTTTTCCCGTTATCCATATCTTTCAACTCTTTTCTCCCAATAAGAAATTTCATGCAATCAGCAGAGCTCTCAATGAATTTACCTAATTCGGCTTTCAAATCCCATATTGTAGTGTTGTTATACACTTCTATGTCCAGTTTCTTAGGAACATGCTGCGAAAATGTTAGATTATTTTTAATCTCAAGAGTTATAATTTCTCCTTTTAGCAAGGCACTGTGGCTCTTCAATCCTCCTGTTCCTTTCTTCTCAGACTGATCAATCATGTCTCTCATTAATCTGATCATTCTACCGAGTCTTTCATTTCTATCTTCCTCCTTGCTTTCGATTAACCCTGCTAGTTTGGTCAAGTATCCTTCAATGAAGTCTTTTCTAATAGCAGGTGCATTTGGCTCCATCTCTGGCGCAAGAGAAGTATAAAGCTTATTCAGCATATCTCTTGACTTAGTTATCACATCGAGTTCCTTTGCCTCTTCTACTATTCTCCAGAACATCCCGATGCCTATGAGCTTTTCAGGGTGAACTTTAACTCTGATATCCGGTAAATGGTCACTTTCATCTTTTGGCTTAGAGAATGAATACTGAGTAAAGCCTGGGCCTGAGACATTAGAATAGCTTGTATAGCTTGAATATCTATTTGTTTCCACAGCTGGTGTAATGTAAATATATTGCTCATTTTCGTTAATTAATATGAAGAATTGCAGCAAACAGCTAAAAGCGTCAGAGGTTAGATTTCCATAGTTGCTTGTTGGTGATGCGATTTTATTAGCGAAAAATTCTTTCCAAGAAGTTTTTTCTTCTGCGCTTGTCATCTATAATATTTTTTATTTGATTAAAAAAATGATTTTAAGAAAAAATCTTACTGCTCCTTTGCTTCCGCTAATTTCTTTAAAAACTTTGAATAATGGTTGAGGATCATTGGGAAAGATTCTGTTCTCGTAAAGCAGTATCCAGAGTCTGGTAATATAGTCAATTGATAAGCCCGTGCTATTTCCTGAATTAGTTGCTAAATACCACATAAATTCTATTCTTTCACTGATTTGCTCAGAGTGATTAAATCTGTCAATTATTAAAGTGGTTGAAGTGAGCTTACTTTCCTGCTGTACTCTCTGTCTTGACTCTTTATAATAGCTCTCCAAATTCTAAATAATAAATATATATTTTAAAAAAGTTCGATAGCACTTACAATTAGTAAAATATCCAATATTTTTAATTCGGCCACTATCCATTTCATAATATCACTTTTCGTTGGTCCAGTCATCCCAGGCAAGTTCGCTGAATTGAATTGGTTAATAACTTTTTTAATTAGCTTTATTGCAATTATCACATTATCGTTCTATACAAAAATTTATTTTCGTTCAAAATTATACAAATAGTTACCTTTCCAATCTTGTCGCTAATACATCCTTTAATAATTTCTTTCTTTATGGTTTCCAAATCTTGAGAGAAAATCATTTCAGCGTATTTACTTAAAGCTTTTTCAGAAATGCTTAGTGGATAATCACGTCTCCATGCAATACCAGCTATTATATCAGCGTATTTCATGAGCAGACTTCCTCCCTTAGAAGAAAACTTTGCAGACTCACAGATCACGTCCAGGGCTTCCTCGCAAATTTCATTGGGTGGCATTACCATGATTTTTTTCGAGAAGTATTCCAGCTCTGGAGAATTTAATGATAAAGACATTTCCTATTAAAAAATTATTTTTTTAAATAAATCATACAGTAATCACTTTCAAGATGTCCTGTCTGAATTGCTCATCTTTAGTAAAATGCCAGATTTTATCCATCTCAGCCTCTGTCAATAGATTCATATCAATGAGGAACTTCAGTATTGGACCACTGCGCTGAACAATTTGCTGGTGCACTTTAGGTCCTAAGATCTCATCTAGAATACCTTTATTTTGCAGCCATTCTTTTAGAAGCTCGGGAGTGATGTGTCTAAAGAGGCCGCTTCGGACACTAGAACAAATTTCACCTAGTGCTTTTATCCCTTGAATTCGTCTCTGAAGATAACCAGATTTTAAGAAAATCGTATTCATTTTAAGATCAAACTGTTCGACAATTTTCTTTCGCTCTAATGTATTAAACACTCGCTTCAATAAATTAGACAAATCTTTGATGATTTTTTGATATCTTTCTTTTTGCACTTTCTTTAGCTCAATGTCAGGAGCCGATTCAAGATATGTCATCATGATTTTACAATAATTTGGAAGAAAAGCTTGTGCAAATTTTCTATGATAATAGCAATGTAATAACCCAATGATATCAAAATAAAAATAGGCAATTTCGAAAGAAATCGGCTTTTCTTTGTTGTTCATTCTTTTAATTATTTTATCGAACCCACCATCATTGCCTATTATATTTACCATCTTTGTAATTAAGTCGCATTTTGCCTTCTCTTTTCTGGTAATCGCGTAAACGTTCTTATTTGTGTAGCTTCCTAGCAGCACGTCGGCTGAGTCTTCAACAGTATCTAATTTGTCTTCGTCTTCTTCATTCTTCTTGCAGCGATACGCTCCTAGCTTTGCATTGCTATTTCTTGGCTGTATTCTTAATGAGTAAATTGAAATTTCTTCGTCAAATTGAGAACTCCACCCAATGTATGGTTTCCCTGCTTCGTCCTTCTTGGTGCTTTCTGCTACGTTGCAAAGTGGAGATGAAGAGTATATTCTATATCCAATTTTAAATCTTGGGGGTGCTGAGCCAGCTGCTTCAATCTTGGATAAGATAGTCGATCCGTAAAAAGTGCCAGTTGGATCCACAGCATCGACTTCTGCTCCGGGAGCGAGTGTTGATCTCCATTTGGTGTCACAAGTACGCGACTCAAACTCGGCAATTTGATCAGAGGAAATTTCTAAGTTTAGTTCTTCGCCTGAGCCATCGAGAGTAACTACAACCACATTTTCTAATCTTTCTTTGATCACTCCGTTTTTCCAGCCATAAATTGAAAGTTCTTTTTCAATAGTATCTTTTGAAGCCACATCCACTTTGTCTCCCTTTTTCAGTCCTTTTTTCCATGCCGCAGATGCTGCTGGATCCAGTTCAATAGGGTGTAATAGATTAATTGACTGCTTGATAAAAAACTCCCTGTAAAAAG
>CAXXOL010000016.1:0-11354 GCA_963666495.2 Bacteroidaceae bacterium | reverse complement strand
ATTCCTTTCCTTGCCACAATTAGCAAGAATAATAAAAAATAAACTCACCGTAAATGCAGAATAATATGGAAGACCCAATTAACAAGGAAAAGCTAGAGCCTATTGAAGCTACGGTAAGATACTTTAAAGTTTAGAATAAATATTTTGAAATAAAAATGGAAATTAGTCGTTTCTTTTGTGTTTGCCTTACCTGCGGCTATTCCATATAATCTTCTTTCTTTAGTCTCCGTATTACCAATATGTAAAGAATCTGAGTGAGAACCTAAAAAATGAGGGAAAGTTTCTTGAGTTGTTGGCTCACTTTACTTTGACTTCTGAGGATATTCAGCAGAAGGCTAATCTCTGCCATTGGTTATCAATCCTTTCTTTAGCAGACAAGCTGCTTCAAGGGGGTCTTGCGAAGCTACAAGAGGGAAACGATAAAAGTCAGAATACAGTAGTGGGACTGATTCTGGAATTCTATGCGAGACTCTTTTCGAAGGCTAAGAACAAAGGAGCTTTCACTGCTGTAGCTCCTATTATTGACGTTCTAAAATTGGATGATTGGGATCTAATAATAAAAGCCCTGGAATCGTTGCTTTCAATAACGGGAAAGGGAGCACAAGGAAGAGAAGAAACCAAATCTTTGAAGAACAAGCAATTATCGGAATGGCTCCTTAAAATTGCCTTTGGCTATAGTTTAAATAGTAGTGTCAAGCTCTCATTTTTAGAAGTACTGAAAGATAGCTCGTTGATCAACGCAGACCTCAATTTTCAGTATTTTAACTTGAATGAAGCAAACAGCGATAAAAAGGATTCTCTGTCGATCAGTGTACTTCATTTGACTGGTCTTTATAAAGACCCACGAAATTCAGCGCAAATTGTGAAAGAGCTGGTTGCAAAAAATTCAATCAAGGAAGAATTAACGACAGACTTGCACTGTAAAGTAAGATTGGCTAAGACAATTGTGGATGAGAACTCAAAGAAAAAGGCGGTTATTGCATCAATGCTATCATATATAATTTTTAGTAAGAATTCATTCTATAGCCTCTAATTCACTTCTCCTTCATAGTTTTCTCAGTAAGTGATAAAACATTGGTAAATCAGTTCATGGCAACAGAGCCAAAGGCGAAACTGATACCTAACGTTATTCAATTACTACGCGAGAACGTTGATTCTGATATTCATACAATAGCGTTTCACTTAATCACTGCTCTATTGGTTACTGATATAAATCATTCAATTGGGATTGACTTATTCCCAGCGGTTGTCAATCAAATTGGATTAATTTCTCCTTCTGGAGTTTTGCAGAGCATTCTTAGAGATATTTCTTCCACCAATCTAAGCAAAGATCCAGCTTCGGGCCAATATATTGCTACTGCTTCTCCAGAGTTGCTTCCAAGAAAAACAGCAGAAAGCCCGCATTTTGCACTAGCAGTGCTAGATTTCCTCACATGTTTTGAGAGAAACGAGCCAAGAGGTCCAGCTACACTTTTTGGTGGCCTAATCACTTCACTCTTTAATTTTTTGAGTCCACCAGTTGAAGGCATTTATCCATACTACTTACCGATTGTCACTAAAGCCATGCAAATTCTGCAAATATTAATTCGCCAGAGTGTAGAGGATAACAGTTCTACTGATTTAATCATTGAAAGACTTAGCATAGAAATTGAGTATTTAAAGAGAGATCAATCGCGGCTTTGCTATGCTAAAAGAAGCTTTGATGAAGCAAAAGATAAGCTTCAGCCAGTTCTAATGAACCACAGACAAGAGCTCTGCAAATGCTTATTCAGACTACTCAGTTCTTCTATTCACCTGACCTTCCAGCGAAGTAAAAAATGAATTTAAAAAAAAGTTTATAAAAATTAGATCCGATACTTCAACAAGCGCTGAGGCCAGGAGCCACGGAAATGAGACATCATTTGAGACAAAACGTCCGCGCAATGAGGCCTAAGAAGAAGCCAGAGGAAAAGAAAGCAAAAAAACCAGAGGAAAAGAAAGGAAAGGTGGAAAATGACGAAAGTGAAGATAGTGACGAGGAGGAAGAAAAAGCAGAGTCAATAGCAATTTCGCGAAGAGTTTTAGAGAGTCCATTAATTGAGAATTGCCGGGAAATATTTGCAGGTACTGAGGGTGGCGCTATACGCAGTTATGACTGCTTATCTTATTCGGCATTGTTACTAATCGCTAGTATTATCAGAGACATTCCGACAAGTGTTCCGGATTTGATAGCACGTAAGCTCATTCCAGCAATTATTTCGTGCTATTTCAAAAGAATCCCAGCTGAAGAAAATTACTTAAGAGATTTATTGAAAGGGTTGAATGCTATAGTGCTCCATGAGGAAGGCGCAAAACTTGTAGCTCAAGGAAGTTTGATTAGAAAAATTTTATATACTTTACGAAAGGATGAATACTCTTTGTCATTTGCTGGTAACCCTATAATGGAAGATTGCGCAAGGCAATTGCTAAATATGTACTCTCAGGCTCCCGCACTTCGAAAGGAAATAGTTGAAAGCATTCGAGATCTATTTCTTGGCATCTCCATGAACGGCAGGGATTTAATAATGCAAATGGCTACTAATTTGATGCATGAGAAAACTAAATACCAAAATTGGGAGGAAAATAAAGAAGCCATAATGAAAAAATGCAGTAATTTTTCAATAGTATTGAAAGGCATTCTATTAATTACAGTATCCTTACTAAACAACACAGAGTCGCAGGATCAACAAAAAATGATCGAGGCACTGAACGATCAGAGCGAAATGACAAAAATTATGCTAATTCTCAACAAAGTGGCAGGTGTCATAGGAATTTATACAAAATCTTTAAGGAAATCAATGGCATGCTTCCAAATAATCTTGAGGCAATATTATATGCAAAATGCTGTCAAGCTACTTGATGAAAAAGGCGCCATGACAGCAAATATTCTCGAACAACACTTAACAACAATTTACAATAAGATAAATAAAGGTGACCTGAATAAAATTCCAGATTTAAGCGACTATCTTAATGGAACTAAATCATTGAATATCGAAGTGAAAACAGCTGATGAAGCTTTTGAGCACCTCGCTCAATTTCCAAAAGAAGATCAAATATTGATATGGCTAAACAGCATTGCAAATTGGTGTGAAAGCAGCAAGTCATTGAGTGGCTACTTAGTACAGGAGAAGGAAAATGTGATTAATATGCTTTTTTCTCTACAGAAACTCTTGCATAGAGAGATTATGCGTATGGCTGGCAATCAATTTAAAAGTGTTTTACAATGGCTTGGGAGCGTGCGAAATACCGATGTGAATTTAAGCGCAGGTATCGGAGAATTTACTCATATTGATACTGGAATAAAGATTGGACTTAAATTTGAAACCGAAGCAGAGCAAAGAATTGAGATGAGCTACGTTCAAATTACCAGAGAAATGATAAGTATTCTCAAAGCTTGGCTCCAAAAAAGAAAAGCTGATTTTCATAATACTAACCTTAATAAAGAAGTAATCTGGAAGAATATCATATTAAACTATTCTAAGAATTTAAAAGAGCACCACCAAAAATTTATAACTGCCGAAATAGAGCCAGACCAAAATGCTTGTTTAATTACCTTAGGTGTCGCTGGAATAATAGCTGATATAAAGATTGTCTTATTTGCAGAGCCACAGCAAATTTGGGATTTGGAATTCTTCAATCAAGGCGGATTTGATACACTTTTGCAAATCTATTCCTTAGCAGTAAGTTTTTTAAACATTTATTTATCAATGCTCTAGCTTTTAATAGAGTCAAATATGCTCCCTTTTTAATTGGATTAAAAATTAGGTAAAACAACGCTGTACAATTTCTGATATTTCATCCGCTTATGCCCAAGCACTGAACCATTTAATTTCTGTTTTGGTTTCAGTATTTGATCTTTTTCTGGATCCAGGCTGCGTTAAGAGGAAACTAGACAATCGCAACTTCATTCCCTATATTAAGACCTTAAACAACGGCGAAGTTGGTTCTCGACTTCATGATGAAGATGCTGTTTCTAGCCTGATCTATCACTTCTTGCACTTTATACTAATTGAAACAAAATACTATCACTACGATACTTTCTTACGATTTATCCAAGAAATTAACCTTCGCATGTTTGAAGTAATTACATTAACTATGAAGAAATATTTTGATAAAGGCGGGGCTGTTCTGTCAATGTTTTCAAAGCTAGAATCTGCCCAAAACCAACGAGGAGATAAACGCCAAACAAGCTATTTAGGATTTCGCAGTGGTCATATAGCAGGCTTCCAAGGATATAACGTAGGAAGAATCCCTTACCGCATTGAGCTTCCTCCTCCGATATCAAGAATTGCAGAACATGCTTCTAGAGTTCCTCCTGCGGCCGCTAAAGCAAGTACTTCTACAGTTAAGCAAGAGATTGGGGATGGCAAGGAAACAAGCCAAGCAGCTCCTGCAATTATACCTGAAGCTAAGAAGGAGCAAGACCTGCTCCTCACTAGTGGAATCAACGGATTATTATTTATATATCCAGTGAAGATCATACCACCTAAGAAGTTTGTAGATGCTCTAGAATCAACTTTATTTGAACCAACGGCTCAAAAAATATACATATCGCTATTTTCAATTTGTAAGGGAAAATACAAATATGTGATCTGCAATTTCTTTGATTCCCAAGAAAAGGGCAATTATACTTCAGAAAAAGTCTTTAATTACGTAATGGGACAGATACATTTATTAATGTTCCAGTTAGACTTAAGATATGAGCTTCCTCCAGCAACATCTAGCACAATTGACGCACCTGATATATTGGATCCAATTGTTGGAAGACAAACAAGCGAAAAAATAAAAGCAAGAGGGTTTTCAAATCAAGTAGGAAAATATGTTTTGATAACAAAAATCAAGTATCTTATTGACATTCTTTTGACTTTTATAAAATCCTCTAAAAAGAAGGAAAAGTGTATTGAATTACTTCCACATATAAGATGCTGCCTGATTGAAATTTTATCTACGATACTTCACATCGACTACTACTTCTTGCATGTGAAAATGATCCCTAGAATTCTATTTTTGCTTTCTATGATCTATAAGGATCATTGCTTATTTAGCGTCAGTTGCGCAGAGGACAAAGAAAAAGGAACTGAGAGAAAAATAGCCAATCAGATTAATCCCAAGAAAATTGCTGAAATTAGCCATTTAATAGAAGTAATGTCAAAGTTAATCTCTTTTTCAGAACCACTTGACCATATCATTCTTCAAAAGAAGCCCCCTATAAAGGATGGCCTATTCCAATATAACGAGACACTCGTCACTTCAGAAACATTGACATTATTAATATTGATTTTGGATCATATAGCTCAGCATTATGAATTTGTTCCTCTGATTATGAAGAGTACAATCTTAAAGCAAATCCTTGAATTAAAAGTGATGCCATTGAGAGAAAAAATACCTACAAGTATACTTTTGCAGCTAGTATTTCATTTAATTGAGTCTCCGAAATTACTCCAGAATTATATGGAAAGAATTATAAAGTTTACATTGATATCTCGTGCAGGAAGAATTAAAAAGAATAAGGAAAAAGATAAAGTAGAGAAAAAAGAAGAGGAAAAAAAGAAAATGGAAATTGGAAAAGCAGAAGAATTAAAAGAAAGTCATGATGAATCTAATACTAAGCCGAATAAAAGCGACGCAGATGTAGACTTAGATTCTTTCATGATGAACTTCCAATTTTTGGCTGATCGTGATCCAGAAATATTTATGAAGGCGTGCAAAAAAATTGTTTGTTTGAAAAAAATAATGGAAGTCGAAGAGGGAGCTGCAGCTGAAGAGACTACAAAGGAACAAGAGAAAAAAGAAGTCAAAAAAATAGCAGAAACAAGCAGTCCAAGTAGCAAGATACCTGAAAATAATTCTGCGAAAAATCAGCCAAAACCGGCTCAATTCATTGTATGTCTAACGATAGACACTTATAAAGAACTAGAAGATGAACGAAAGAAAGTATTGCCAAATATCCCTATAATGTGTCCAAACTTGCATACTCCAACTCCAGGAAAAGTCTCTAAGAGAAAATTATCAATTGATTCAGTAAAAGAAAGAGAGCTTAGCAAATACAAGCTTATGCTTCAAAAAACCCTTAAAGAAGATTTGAAGGTAATTATTTTAATGCATTGCTAGAAAAGTTAATTTTTTTCAGTATATGCATTTTTTTAATTATTTTGTAAGCTAGCAATATAAATCACTTTATAGTCCATGGCAGATTCTTTTAACACGGATTTAATATCAATGATTATGGAAAGACTTTTCCAACTATATTTCCAAAATTATTCATATATGGATTCAAAAATAAATCCATTAAAAAGTTCTTCACCACCCGTCGAGAAGCCAGAGACATATGTTATTGCGGAGGAAATGCTCTTAGGAGTTATCGGTGAAATAGCGAAAGTTTATCCTGAAATGCTTTCATACATTTTATGCTATAAATCAACACAATATAGCAGAATTAAGGGGAGTACCATTATATCATTTTTAATCCGATATGTCTTTCCTCAAAAATATATCAAAGAAGTAAATAATAAATTTGAAGTAGAAGCGCATGATAATTGGAAGCAAACCTGCTTAAGAACTACCAAATATTTTATTTATTATAATACACAAGTATTGTATGCAAAGCAGGTTTTGATACATAATGAAATACGAAGAAGAATTTTGCTTGAGATTGCATCAGTCCTATCTGATCTTTCAAACGACAAGCATCAAATTCAGAATATTTTGAGTAACCCGAGACAACTCTCCTTATTATATTCCTCTCTCCAAATATTGGAGGGACTTCTATTAAAAACGGAAAATTCTATACTCTTTCCATTATGCAATTCTTATGATATGGTTCAAATGCTAATGTCTAGTAAGGACTTCTATCCAATTAAGCCATGCTTTGAAATACTAAAGCAACTTAATATACACAACCCTAAGTCAGAGCTAATTTCTACAAAAATCACCATAATTTTGAATTGTTTATCGAAGTACGCGCAGCACAAGGGAAGTAAGTATGAAGGACATCACAAAAGAGATCATCACAAAGATCAGCTTCAAAATTTGCAAATAAATCCAGCTGTGATAGAAGCTGCCAACATGGAAGAAGAAATAGAAAATGAAGGAGATGACGAATCGATTGAAGCTTATAGCGATGTCTATAATGAAGCAGAACCTGAAGATTTTAGCATGGCTAATAGCTCAGAAATCATGGAAGAGGAAATGAAAATAATGGAGGAAGGAGAGGAGGAAGATGAAGAAGGCAGCCAGCTAGCGGGTAATTTAGCCGAAGGAAATGAAGAGCCAGAAGGCGCAAACAATGATGAACATGAAGATGAAGATACCAAAAAAGATAAGGAAGAACAAAAATTAGCTGGTAGCGAAGGCGAAGTGGCAGAGGATAATAACGATGATGAATATGATATGAACGCTTCGGAAATGATAGACATTATTGAAGGTAATTTAATTATCTTATATTTATTTATTTATACTATTAAATATAATTAAATAGAGGGAGAGGCTGCTCCCGAAGCTGCAAGCCACAACTGCCCTTTGCATGATGCTGAGCAGGTCAATCCTAGCAGAAGCCCTAGTCTAAGTCCTAGGAGCATCTCAAGCATCAGCAGAAGCGTTAATAGAAGGTTTCATCGTGATGAGAACTCGGAAAGTGATTCATCAGAATCGAACTCGCCATCCTCAGAAATGGATCGAAATGAATCAATTTCAAACTCACAAAGTAATGGTCGAAGCCCTGATCATTCAAGGAGCGAAGAAGAGGAAGATGACATTGATGATGATTCTGAAATAAGTGGAGCTCAGCAAATACTTGACATTAGAGAATCGATTATTAATAGACCTTCACTACATCCTATAATTTCTAGAGGGATAAGAAATATGTGTGATACACGAGAGGAAGTTATTGAGATGATGCCTAGAGCAGATTTTATTCGAGCAAGAGAAGAGAACCCAGCAAGAGATTCATCATATGATAGCAGTATTGAGGCACACGCTGATGGGATCGATACGAGATTCCACTTTAGTAATAGAACTGGAAGGAAGTATAGAAGGAGATTTCATGGCAGCGAAGATGAAGAAAATATTGCTTCACTATATGAGAGAAACTATGTGGAAAGCATTAGCAATGACATCACTCAATATTTAACAATATCGATATACAACCAAGCAATTGAACCACCTACTATGCAAAGCAGCAAATTGCATCGAATGGCATACAGAAATCAATATAATCGAGAATCGCGCGATCGAGAGTCAAGGCTAATGGGAGGAGAGTCAATGCTTTGCTTATATGGAAAGCCAGAAAATAATAAATTTGAAGATGAAATAAATTCTCGCTTTCAATCTGAGATTCCAATTGTTTGGGTAATAAAGGAAACAGTAAAAAAGAAAGAAGATCAGAAGAAAGATATAGGAAAGAAGGAGGAAGAAAAGAAAAAGCCTGCACCAATTGTAGAGCCCAGCACTGTAATGGCTAAAACTCTTGGAGAAATTGCCGCCGTTCCAGCTGTCAGACCTCCACCTCCGCCTCCTTCTCAAGAGGTCATTGAGCAACGCAGACAAGAATTTTTACGAATTTTGCCTAATGTTCAAGTTGAAGACAAACTACTGATGGAAATAGATTTAGATTTTTTAAAGGCTCTACCTCAAGGAATGCGTTTTTCTGCTGTTGAACCTTTCTTATCTCGCGCGTCTCCTCCTCGACCTCCTCAAGATACTGCAAATCCTGCAGCTATATTAAGTAATATTCCAGGGATCAGCATTGCTCCGCAATTATTACCTTTAGCACCAGGTAATAATGATATGCATGAAGAAGATCTCCCAATACCCAGAATCTTACCAATGTTTAATCTTGAACCAATCGGAGATAACAAAATAAATAATAGCAGAAATAAAATGAAACGATTGACCAATTTCGCCCAATACTTATCAGAAGATGCTGTTGAGGATATAAAGAAAGAAGTTGCTCCTAAAATAGCAAATGCTTTAAAGGCTATAGACGAAAAATCAGTAGAAAGTGTTCTTCGACTCTTGTTTTTAAATATCAAGACTCATATTCCACTTAATTCCTTAATCTGCAATTTGTGCTTTTGCAAGAAATTCATGCCAAAAATTATTGACTCTCTTGTGTTCATTTTAGCCCATTATTTAGAATATGAAAAAGCCTTCCCCATTGAAAGTTTTTCAGCTACTGATCCAGAGAAGAAAGCTATCCAGTATATTGCTCTTACTGACTCATGTTTCCCACCAAAGATGCTGTATAACGCAGTCGAGTCTTCGCATCTCACATATTTTATCGTCTCTCTCCGCATATTTAGCTTACTCAATGCTTTACTTAAATACCAAAAGATTGTCAATCTCTTTTTACCAAAAATTGAAGAAGCAAAGGAAGACACAAAAGGGAAAAAATATTCCCTTTTCGATAGTGTGAAGAAGCTCCGAAAGAGCTTAGGCTGTTATTCTCAGGGAGACTTTTTAAGCGAAATTTTTAGCCTAGTTAACTGCAAGCCATACAAGAATACGCTAATCCATTTAGAGCAGCTTGGTAAAATAAATGATGAAATATATGTATATATGTCACTTTTAAAAAATTTTCTATTAAATACTTCTATACTGTTTCAATAAATTAACAAATAATTATTTCGCTTTTAGTATCATTTACCACAGAGCTCTTTAAGCAGTATTATGACATTCATAAGAGCAGCAAAAAGAAAATAGGGGCAATACCACCTCCAAAAATTTCTCAAGAAAATGTTACACAAATACTGAAAATGCTATTTTTGGAAATTCAAACAGAAAAGTCGTGTAAGAAGATCCAGGAAGTTTTAGCCAAGATATGCAAAAACAACACCAGCGCAAAGGTTATTGTCAATGCAGTATATCAGCTAGTTAAGGAATTGTCAGTAGCTTTAATGAAGGAATGGAGTCCGCAGATGAAGCTTATTGAAGCTGGGATAGCTCCAAAAGCTGAAATTGAAGGGGGTTCTGAGCAAGCATCAACAGAAAACAGGTTCGGAAGGATCGTGAGGCTCCTGCGAAGTATTTATGATGGAGTCGAAGCAAAGCCAGCAACAGAGGAAAAACAGGATGATCAAGATGCATTTATGTTTTGCGCAAATGACGACGATGAAGATGAGGCTGTAGAAAGCACTCCAGCGAAAAGATTAAGTGAAAAGCTATCATATGAAGGATTTTCTTCTGAGAGCAATGAAGTGAAAAAGTTCATTTTGAGGTATTATTTTTGGTTCTATTTTATATTAATTTTCAATTAGCGTTTTTGATGATGACATGATTTATTCTTTATACGACATGCTTACAGAAATGATAACAGCCATCTCAAGAAGAACATTAAAAATACAAGTAGCGATAAAATATCAATTCTTGATGAGGCTTGTTCCTTTGATTGAAAGCCTTATGGTATCATATGATATGCTATTTAAGAATATATCTGTTAAAAAGGGCATTCTCAATGAAATTAAAAAAAGCAAAAAAGAAGGCTTGCCAGTAAATTCAATTAAAGCAAAAGCGTTCTCGAAATTTTTGTACCACAATTCGAAGCCTTTCAATAATTTGATCCGTCAGATGGAATTTCAGACATTCGCAGATATTATTAAGCCATTTATTTTGAGATTCCCTTCATTTTTAGATTTCGATAACAAGCGATCATTTTTCAGATCAGAACTCAAGAAGCTGCCAGGATATAAGCACAGAAGGGAATTGTATATTAGTGTCGCTCGCGATAGGATTTTTGAGGACTCATTCACTGCGTTGCATACGAAAAAGCCTGAGGAAATAAAGGGAAGATTGAATGTGAAATTTAAAGGAGAAGCAGGAGTCGATGCAGGTGGAGTCACTAGAGAATGGTATACCGCGCTTTCTCGGGCCATGTTCAATCCAGATATCAGCCTTTTCAAGCTTTCCGCACACGGAAACACTTATTATCCAGATCCAAAATCAACTGTTCACCATAAGCACATTGAATACTTTAAATTCATTGGAAGAATCATTGGAAAGGCTATATACGACGGCCAATATCTTGACTGCTTCTTCACTCGAGCCTTCTACAAGATACTAGCACGGAGAGTGTTAAATATTCATGATCTCGAAGATTATGATGCAGAACTATATAAAGGGCTACAATGGGTTTTAACAAATGATCCATCTGAATTAGAGAGCACATTTTCTTATACATTGGACTACTTTGGCGAGCATCGAACAATCGAGCTTATAGAAAACGGAAGCAACATTAAGGTCACTGACCTAAATAAGCATGACTTTATTGAGCGCATGTGTAAAGCAAAATTATATGAAGAAATAAAGCCACAAATGACAGCAATACTAGAAGGCATCTATGA
>CAXXOL010000015.1:0-13039 GCA_963666495.2 Bacteroidaceae bacterium | reverse complement strand
GGCTATTTTGAGTCCTCTCCATGAGCACTTCAGCGTTCCAGAAGTGAAGACCATCTATTCAATTTGCAAAGAAGCAGAACGAAACGAGTCAATGTCTTTGGTATCGAGTGCTGATGAATTTAATAAACAGAGGGAACTATTGGCTAAGCAATACGCAGAGGCTAAAGATAACGTAAAGTTCTTATCAACGCTTGACCGGCAGTTTAAGCTATTACGCGAAGGAGATTTAGTGAAGGTCCTGGAGACGTTACCCTCCTTAATGAATGGACTCAAGCTGGTTTGGAAAATATCCAGACATATTTTGGCTGACCACATGAAGAGGATACTGCTGAGTATATGCAACGAAATCTCAGAAAAAGTTGAGAAGGAAATTAAATTAAAAGAGATATTCAATATGCCTAGGGAAGAGGCTATCAAGAAGCTAGAAAAGGCAATTAACTGCTTGAGTGGATGGCTTGACATTTATAAAAGAACCAAAGCAGAAATTAATAGCGAAATCAGCGATAAGCGATGGGAATTCTATACAACGGAACTATTTCCAAAGATTGACTACATGCTGGTTGTCTGCCAGAACTTAAAGGAAGTTTCCGAAGAGATGCTCTTATTCGAGAGCACATTAAGCTCAAATCTGAAAGCCGTTATTGGAGATCCAAAGAAAATTGACGATATGAAAGAGGATTTAAAAAGCCTAACGGCTCCTTTAGAAAGCTATCCATTGGACTTGTTTGAGGCAAAATTTGGCCCGGAATGGAAGTCAAGGTTTGAGAAATTTAAAGACTTTGTGGTGAGATTAGATTCACAAATCTCAGACATCATTAAAGAATCATTTAAAAAGGAACTTAAATCTGCAGAGGGAGCATTTGACTTACTTCAGAATTTTAAAAGTATGACTGCGAGGCCTAGCATAACTGAAGCTATGAAAAGCCATTACATGTACTTATTGGACCACTTCAGAAATGAGTTAGAGAGAATTGAACAGCTCTATGATCAGAAAAAGGAACATCCGCCAATTGCTAAAGGAAAGCCTCCTATTGCTGGCCGCATTGCCTGGATGAGATCTTTGTATGGGCGCTTGAAGAGACCAATGTTTAAATTCAGGAAAGATAGAAAAGAGCTATTGAAATCAGAAAAAGGAGAAAAAGTTTTCGAGAAGCATAAGACATTTTATGACAATAAACTAAGTAAAGACGAGGAAGCAGCATTTGATAAATGGAATTCAAAGACAAAAGAGGAAGGCATGCAGCTTATTAGGCTTGACATCTTAAGAAAGAAAGAAAGAAAGCCCGGAGATACAAGCGATGGACCTCCTAGATACAAGGTTAACTTCCACTACAATTTGCGAATGATGATAAGGGAAGCTAAAAATTTAGAGCGAATGGGAAAGCCATTGAATGACACAGTGAAGACTATATCACTTCAAGAAGAAGACTATTTGAAAATAGTTGATCAGCTTAAGTTTTTCTTAAAAGACTATGACGAGATTGTCGGCTCTTTGAAGAAAGTGGATTTCATTCTACTAAAACGTAAGGTTGCTGAGCTGGAGGCAAAAATAGATTATGGAATGAAGGAGTTGAACTGGAAGTCATTAGGAAAAATACAATTTTTGAAGGATTGTGAGAGTATGCTGAAGATGCTCAAAAAGACAAAGCAGGAAGTGGGGGCATACCAAAACAAAATCAAGGATAAGGTCAAAAAAATTAAGCATGCAATAATTATATCGCCTCTGGATTGGTCAGTGAAAGAGCCCGTTGAGCTAATCACTCTTTACTCAAAGTTGGAAGAATATCGAAAGGGTGTAATTAATAAATTAGTGGAAGACTATAAATCAATTGGCAATGAAGATTTGGTAAAAATTGAAGAGCACTTGTTTGCAGGAATCGATAAAAAAGAAGCGCAAGAATATATGGGCGAGTATTATAGATTCTGGGAGAAGAAAATATTTAACTCTTTAATTAATATGACAGTTCAAGGACTAGTCACAATATACACAATGTTTGGATACAAATGGAGTCAACTACAGCAGAAGGCGGTAACGTGGAAAGATACTCTATTCAAAATTAGAGTTGATTATAATCATCCAGCTCCAGTAATAAATCCAAGCGAGGATGATGTTGAAAAGCGAATTAAGCTCATACTAGATCTGCCTCTGCTTTGCGCTAAGAAGTTCCAGCGATGGGCAAAAGGCACATGCAAATTATATGAACCAAAAAAGAAAGGTATCAGAGAGGTTACAGATGAAGATTTTTCGGCCACTTTTTATCCAGATTTGGATATGCACTTGATGATCGCCTCATTGAGAAAGCAACTACTAGACAAAGTGAATAATGATATATTTAGACATTTAAAAGATAGAACTGGAAATATTATTCGCTCTGTGGAATACGCCAAAAATCTTTGGGATTCAAACAATTTAAAAAGTTGGAGAAAAAGCTAGAAAAATCCCCATCTTGCATGCTAATAGATAAGAAATTATCCAAGCTAAGAAAAAGAAAAGAAGATTTGGAAGAGGAATTAAAAGTCAAGACATTAAAGGATTGTGGACCATACAAGATTGACAAAACAGACTTCATTGTTAAAGTTATTCAAAAGCTTGATGAGAGAATTAAGATTATTGTAGATAAAGTCCAAGATAATGAGAAAAAGGAGCTAAAGAAAATCAACCAAGAAATTGAAGAATATAGAGCGAAGCTATCTTTAGACCCTGATAGCATGGAAACTTTTAAGCAATTGCTGAAAGATATCAGAGCAATTAAAGAAGTTTCTTTAGATATGGAGCTGAAAATATCTAATATACAGGAAAAGTTTGCTATTATTGAAGCCTATTATGAGAATATTGATGAGAGCATAAAAGAAGCTGTTGATGGTTTGAAAAAGAATTGGGACGAATTAATAGATGAAGCAAGTGATAAAGAAGATCGCATGGTGAATAGAAAGAAGGCTTTCGCAAAAGAAACAGAAGCTGTCGTCTCACAGTTCAACGCTGAAATTCAAGAGTATTATAAGAAATTCGTTGCGCGCGGTCCAAAATCTACGAAAAATACTTTGGATGAAGGATTAGAAGCAATGATAACAGCAAAAGAAAAGCTTAAAGATTTCAACTCCCGCAAAGAGCAGCATGTCCTGGCAGAGAAGCTTTTCGGATTGCCAATTTCCTCATTCCCAGAATTAAAATTAATGGACGAAGATTGCAAGGAATACGAGAGTCTCTTCAATTTGTACGATGAATACAAGAAGGCACTGAAGGAGTATACAAATACCCCATGGCTGAAATTTGAAGTCGGCGCACTAAAGAAAAGCTGTGAAGAGTGGCTTATGAGGGCAAAAACGCTAGCCAAGAAGAAAGAAGATGATGTCCTGTAATTTTTCTCTAATTTTTTTAATTATATAAACAAATATTAGTTGCATGAATTTGGTGCGAGAACTTGATGGATTCTCACAAATGGTGAATTTGCTGGAATCTTTGCACAGCGTATCTGTTCAGCAATGGCACTGGGATAAAATTTTACACGATATCGGTGCAGAAACTGATTTTAATATGAAAACCGGGAAAGTATCGCAAGTGCTAGAGTTGAAGCTCCAGAATTATCAGGATAAGTTGACTGAAGTATTAAACCAAGCAGCGCAAGAGTTCAGAAATGAGGAGCTACTGAAGGGAATGGAGAAAACTTGGAGAGAGATGACTTTCAAAATGGTGAACAAGGAAGAATACGAAAATACACCACTAATTGTATCTATTGATGAAATAAGAGAGAAGCTGGATGATTGCGTCATGAAGCTCCAGAACATAAGCGGAAACAAATTCGGAAAGGCTGTTAAAGAAAGAGTTGCAATTTGGCAGAAAAATATGAACAGGATTTCAGATGTAACCGATATTTGGCTGAAAGTGCAAATGAAGTGGGTCAACCTAAAGATAATTTTTACCCAATCAACCGATATCAGACAAAAATTAGCAGAAATTACAAACAAGTTCGAGCAAACAAATAAAAAATTCAAAAAGATCATGGATAACACTTATAAAACTTTGAACGTGCTACAAGCTTGCAAGGCCGAAGGCAGATACGACGAGCTGATAAGTATTTCCCAGGATTTGGACAAATGCCAGAAAGCTCTATCAACATATTTGGACTCAAAGCGATTAGAGTACCCACGCTTTTACTTTATCTCTGAGGAAGAAGTGTTATTAATTATTGGTTCTACTAACCCATTAGATATCCAAAAAAGAGTATCTAAAATGTTTGCAAATTGCAAGTCCTTAATATTCGATAATGCCAAAGTGATATGTGGAATGCAATCTGAAGAAGGCGAAGAGTACGAATTCAAGAAAAAACAAAGACCTGACGATGCAGTTGAAAAATGGATGAACAAAGTTGATGAAGCTATGGTGGATACATTGCACTGGAAAATAAAAGAAGCAGTGTTTAATTATGCTAAAATGGATAGAATTCATTGGATCAAGGAGCATCTAGGTATGATCACTGTGGTGGGATCACAAATCTGGTGGACATTTGCAATGGAAGATGTCTTTAGAAGAGTGCGTGAAGGAGACAAGCACGCAATGAAAAAGGAGAGCTTTAAGCAGACTAAGGATCTGAATGATCTGATAGACTTAGTGCGAAAAACTACTGACCCTAGGCTTTATTTGAAGATTAACACGCTACTAATATTGGATGCTCACGGAAGAGATATAGTGGACAAATTTGTGAGGGATTCAATTCTCGATATCAAGGAGTTCGAATGGGAAAGTCAATTAAGATTTTATTGGGACAAACCAAAAGATGCTATCGAAATTAAGCAGTGCAGTGGAGTTTTTTCTTATGGATACGAGTACCAAGGATTGAAAGAGAGACTAGTTATTACTCCCCTCACTGATCGATGTATTATGACTTTAACAACTGCTTTAAGATTCCAGTTGGGAGGTGCCCCTTCAGGGCCTGCAGGTACAGGAAAGACAGAAACTATAAAGGATCTTGCTAAATCAATGGGATATTGCTGCATGGTTACTAACTGTAACCCGAAAATGGATCACAAAGCAATGGGAACCTTGTTTAGTGGTCTTGCTCAAACTGGTTTCTGGGGCTGCTTCGATGAAATTAATAGGCTGTCTACTGAAGTGCTATCAGTTATTGCCTCCCAAATCGGTGCCATTCAGCAGGCGTTGCAAGCAGGAAAAGGAAGAGTGTCAATATTGGATCAAAACAATATAAAGCTGAAGGACACGATTGGTATCTTTGTTACAATGAACCCAGATTATGAGGGAAGATCTCAGCTGCCAGATAACTTAAAAATGTTGTTCCGACCTGTTACCATGGTTGTCCCAGATTCGGTGCTTATCTGCGAGATTTTATTGATGTCCAAGGGATTCTTACAAGCTAAGCAATTGGCCAAAAAGATGATAGTTCTTTATGACTTATCTGATCAGCAATTGTCAAAGCAAAAGCATTACGATTTCGGACTAAGAGCTAAAAAATCCGTTCTTGGAATGGCAGGAAAGATAAAGGCTGCAAATGACAAAGAATCAGAAGAAATTATATTAATGAGAGCAATGAGAGACATGAACATTCCAAAATTCGTTTTCGAAGATGTGCCGCTATTTGAGGGGTTAGTTAAAGATCTTTTCCCCAAAATTGAAATCAAAGCTGATTTATATGGAAAGATGAAGGAGAAAATTGAACAAGAAATGGAAGAAAAGAAGTTGAAGCTAAAAGATAGAGATGATCCCGTTTACACTGAGCAAGTGAAGAAAGTCATTCAATTGTATGAGACAATGGATACAAGGCATTCATCTATTGTTGTTGGCCCAACCGGAGGTGGAAAATCAACAATTATTTCACTCTTAGCAAATACTTTAGAGTCTTGGAAGGGAAGGAAGATAAAGAGAGAGGTGATTAACCCCAAGTCTATTGACTTGGATGCACTTTATGGAAGATTGCAAATCACTACGAGAGAATGGGAGAACGGATTGCTTTCAAAAATATTCAGGTCATGCAATGAAGACCCGAGAGTTGGAGAAGAATATCGTTGGATTCTATTCGATGGTGATGTTGATCCAGTGTGGGTCGAAAACATGAACAGTGTTATGGACGACAGCAAACTTCTGACTCTGCCGAATGGTGACCGTATCAAATTAGAGCCATTCTGCTTGCTACTGTTCGAGGTGGGCAATTTGGCTCGTGCATCTCCAGCTACAGTTTCCAGAAACGGAATGGTGTGGATGGATCCAAAGAATTTAGGATACAAGCCATTTTACGATAAATGGATTCATGAAAAGCCAAGAAAAGATAGCGAAATCATTGAGGAATATCTGAACAGGCTATTTGATAAATTCGTTAAGCCATGCATTGATTACATTTTCGAAGGAAAAGAAGACAAGGAGATAGTTGATAAACCATTGCAATTAGTGAGCAACCAAACCAACCTCAACATGGTCAAGCAATTATGTACTCTAATGGATATATTATTCCCTCGAGATAGTATTGCTGACGATTACGATCACATTGAAAACATTTTCATATTTGCCTTAATTTGGTCACTTGGTGCTTGCATTAATGACAGAGAGAAATTCGATAAGTATGTGCACAAAATTGCTCAAAGAAGCTCATTACCTGTTGGCTCTTTATACGAGCATCAATACTTGGTGGATCGAAAGCGATGGGAAATTTTCGATGTCAACAGAGATAGCAGTTTCATTCCAGATGATGTCGGACAATTCTCTAAAGTCTGGGTCCCAACTATTGACACTACTAGATACTTATACTTGTTGAAGATATTGCTGAAACAAGAAAATTTGGCTCCAGGATCTCAAGGGCCACCAGTAATGCTCATTGGTGAATCAGGCACTGCAAAATCAGTAATAATGCAGCATTTCTTTAGTGGATTATTGAGCGATAAAGAGACAATGGACAAATACCTCGTCTTGAATATCAATTTCTCAAGCAGGACTAATTCAGAACAGCTCCAAAAGACTCTGCGTGAGAACTTAGATCCTCAAGGCAAAAGACTTGCACCTCCTGGAAACAAAATTATGATCGCATTCATTGATGATCTAAATATGCCGAAAATAGATTTCTACGGCACTCAGCAGCCAATAGCCTTCTTAAAGTTCTTGATTGAGAGAGGAGAGTGGTATGAGCGAACTGGAGAACTGGAATTGAAAAAGATCAATGTTTCTTACGTAAGCAACAAACCACTATTATATATATATAATTTAATAACTAATTTTTTTAGTATGCCGGTGCAATGACTCCTCCAGGTGGTGGTAACAATTCAGTTGATCCTAGATTCTTGTCATTATTCAACTGCTTCTATATTACTCATCCTTCAAAGGACTCTTTGTTTATAATTTATAATACTATTCTCCGCAGCTTCCTCAAAGAATACAATAGTAACCAATTTGCTTTTACTAGCTCCATAACTAATGTAATTATTTCTACTAGTCGATGTCTTGGAGAAGGTTCCGAGAATAACTGAAATGTCATTGGATCTATACAATGCAATTAAGTCTAGACTGACTCGTACACCAATCAAGTTCCATTATGTATTTACCATGCGTGATATGAGCAAGCTGTACGAGGGTGTGTGCCAAGTAAAAGCAGGAAAGTTTGAGGATATACCGCAAATCATCAGATTGTGGAGACACGAATCGTTAAGAGTTTTCGTTGACAGGTTGATGAGCGAAAATGACAAAAAGATTGTGAGAGATGAATTGATTCCAAATGCAATTAAAGAGAGATTTCCAGAGTGCTACGACGAGTCAATGAAGACTCCAATTTTAATGGGAGACTTTTTCGACATTGATCCATTAAATCCCGGCGAAACTGAAAGACAATATAAAGACTTAGTAGATTACGATACTGTAAGACCAAAATTGGCAAAGATAATGGACGACATGAACAATCCTAAAATCATTTTAAATTTGGTATTATTTGATGAAGCAATTGAACACATGATGAGAGTTCACAGAATTATAAGATTGCAAAGAGGACATGCACTACTTGTTGGATATGGTGGAAGTGGAAGACAGAGTATTGCAAGACTAGCTTCATTCACTGCTGCATATAAGTGGTTCGGAATACAATTAACCAAAAACTACGGTGAGAAAGAATTCAAAGAAGACTTAAAGGCACTTTACAAGCTACTAGTCAAAACCGAATACACTTTCTTCTTTACTGATTCCCACGTTGCCGATGAAAGTTTCTTAGAATTTATTAATAACATTCTCACTATTGGTATTGTTCCAGCAATGTTTACAGAAGATGAGAAAGATACTTATACAAATCCAATAAAAGAGGAAGCCTCTAAGATGGGAGCAGATACAAAAGATGCAGTATGGAATTACTTTATTAATAAGTGCAGAGATAATTTGCATATCGTTCTTTCAATGTCCCCAGCAGGAGATACTTTGCGTATTCGTTGCAGAAACTTCCCAGGTCTTTTATCTAATACTACTATTGATTGGTTCTTCCCATGGCCAGAGGAAGCTCTAAAATCAGTAGCAACAAGCGGAATCAAGGATGAACAATTACCATCAGACCAAAAGGAACCAATTATAAAACATTTAGTTCATACCCATATGAGTGCCCAAAAATATTGTGAAGAGTTTGAAGCTCAATATAAGAGACACACAACTGTTACTCCTAAAGCATTCCTTGATTACATCGCCACTTATAAGAAATTGATGAAGGAAATGAAACACAAAATGGATCAAAATATCAATCGTTTTGAAGGTGGATTGGTTACCTTGGTAAAGGCAAATGATGACATAAAAATCCTAAATGTGGAGCTGGAGAAGCATAACAAGATAGTTACTGCAGAAAGAGAGAAATGTAATGAAATTCTACGTGAAATTAACGATAAAACAAAAACTGTGGATCAGCAAAAGAAAGACGCAGTTGAAAAAAGGAAGAAGCTTTCAGTTGAATCTAAGGAAATTGCAATTAAGAAAGCAGATGCAGATCAGATGCTCGCAAAGGCCAAGCCTGCACTAGAAGCAGCCGCTGCTCAACTTGATACACTTACCAATGAGCACATGGGTTATATCAAGGCAATGCAAAAGCCTAAAATTATTATTATTCAAGTTCTCTATTTAGCACATATTCTTTTGAACCCACACGCCACTTATGATTGGACTGAAGTGAAAAGCAAAATGCTTTCAAATGCCAACTTACTTAAGGACTTTAAAGAAAAGACAAGCGAAAAAGGAAGAGATACTTTTACAGATCCCCAAATGAAAAAGATTAAATCCGAACTGAAAAAGTTCATTGAATCAACTCCTGGATGCAAGGACTTTAGCGATTTCTTAGTCATTGTTGGGCAAACCTTTGATCCTTTACGAACAGTGCTAGACTTCGTCGATAAAGTCGTTACATACTACGATACTGCTAAAGCAGTTAAGCCTCTCAGAATTGAGGTAGAAAAACGAACCACTCAATTGAATATTTTGCAAGCAGATCTGAAAGACACTGAGGCAAACATTGAAAAATTAGAAAAGCTTTTGGAAGAACTGAATCAGAATAGAATTATTCGTGAGAAAGAATTAGCAATTCATACAGAGAAGGCTGCGCAAATGCAAAGAAGGCTCGATTCAGCAAATAGACTGATTAACGGTTTGAGTAGCATTCAAGCGAGATGGAAAAAAGAAGCGCAAGATCTAAAAATAACTATTAATAAACTAATCGGTGATTGCTTGCTCTGTGCTTCATTTTTGACTTACGCTGGACCTTTCAATCAGGAGTATCGCATGAAGATGGTTTATGATGATTGGTATAAGAGCATTTCAGAAAATAAAATAAGCTGCTCGGAGGGTTTGACTGTCCAGATGCGATTAACTGATGATGTTGAGAAAGCCACGTGGGTAAGCGAGGGTCTTCCTCCAGATGAGCTGTCAGTTCAAAATGGAATACTCATTACTCGTGCAATTAGATTCCCAATGTGCATTGATCCGCAAATGCAAGCAGTAAGGTGGATTAAGAGAAAGGAAGAAAATTTGGATATTTTGACGTTTAAACGACCTGATTACATCAAGAGATTGCTCTCGGCTATTACATTTGGAAAATCTGTGCTGTTTGAAGGAGTCGATGAACAGCTAGATCCAAGAATTGATCCTGTTTTAGAAAAGAGTTATGTTGTTGAAGCTCAGCAGAAATATTTCAAGTTCGGAGAGGATAAGATCGAGTGGGCTGATTCATTTAAGGTATTTTTAACAACAATGATTGCCAATCCTAAATTCACTCCTGAGACTATGAATCGCACATTGATCATAAATTTCAATGTAACAGCTCAAGGACTGAAAGAGCAATTACTGAATGAAGTCGTTGGCTTCGAAAAGCCAGAGCTTGAAACTGAAAGAAGAAAATTGGTTATTCAGACAAGCGAGAACAAGAAGAAGCTGAAAGTTTTAGAGGACAACTTATTAAAAGGACTAACAACAAGCACTGGTGCATTAGTTGATAATCTACCTTTGATTGACACTTTGGAAACAACTAGAAATACTGCCGAAAGTATCGAAAAAGATTTGGAAGAAGCAGCGAAGAATCAAGAAAGCATCACTGCCTCAAGAAACCAATACTTACCCGTAGCTACACTTGGTGCAACATTATTCTTTGCTATGTTCTGCTTGAGCGCTGTTTCCCCAATGTACGAATATTCCCTCGGATCTTACACCGAAGTTTTCTGCAAAGCCTTGTCAGAAGCAAAGCGAGATTCAATTCCACAGAATCGTATAATGAACATGAAGAAGGAAGTTCAAAAGGCTGTTTACAACTATACTACAACCGGAATATTTGAATGCCACAAGTTGATGTTCTCATTCCATATGACAACTATGATTATGGCTCAAGAAAATGAGCTAGATAGAACTGAATTTGATTTCTTCTTGAAAGGCAATACCTCTATTGAGGAGCTAGCAGCAAAGAAACCGCCAGTTTTAAGCTGGCTCTCAGATCAAGGATGGAAAGATCTGCAAAAGCTAATTACCTTGGAAGCTACTTGGAGCAGTTTAAGCGATGATATGACTAGTAATGCTGAAGCTTGGAAGGTGTGGTACGATGATGAGAGACCTGAAGCAAAGTCCTTCCCAGGAGAATGGCAGGGGAAATTAAACTCTTTCCAAAAGTTGCTAGTCGTACGAGTGATTAGGCCAGATAGAATTGTGTATGCAATTAAAGATTTTATTGTTGAAAAGCACGGATATGTTGATCCACCTGTTTTAAAGTACTCTACTGTATTCCAGCAATCTAATGAAAAAAGTCCAATTTTGTTCATCCTTTCTCCAGGTGCTGATCCATCTGCTGAGCTGGCTAAGTTCGCTGCTATAAAAGGCTTTGCTAATAAGTTCAGAGCATTACCATTAGGAAAAGACGATACTACAGCCCAATCGATGATAGATGGTGGTGTTGTCAAAGGACACTGGGTCATGCTACAAAACTGTCACTTGGTGGTGAACTGGCTAAAAGATTTAGAAGCAATTATTGATGACAAAATGTCAAAACCTCACCAAGACTTCAGGCTGTGGCTCACTTCTTCTCCTACTTTACCTGGACAATTCCCAATCGGAATCTTACAGAGATCGCTAAAGGTTGTTATTGAACCACCAGAAGGATTACGACAGAACATGAAGACACTTTACGAAAAGCTTAATGATCAGAGGCTAACTGAGTGCAAACATCCTAAGTTTAAAGATTTGGTATATGTGGTTAGCTTTTACCATGCAATTTTGCAAGACAGAAAAAAATTCGGAAAAATTGGATGGAATGTCCAATATGGATTTAATGAATCCGATTTCATTATTTCTCTTGATTTGTTGAGCATGTATTTAACTAAGGCTTTAGTAGCGAAGGAAGATACTATTCCATGGAGTACTTTGACATATCTAATAGGAGAAGCAATGTATGGAGGAAGAGTTACTGATGACTTTGACAGAAGAGTACTGATGACATACCTCCATGAATATATGGGTGATTTCTTGTTCGATCGCAATCAGCCATTCTACTTCTCCAAGATAGGATACGACTTCAATATTCCATCATGCGAAAATCATGAAAATTACTGCAAGTCGCTTGATCAATTACCACAGGATTGTTCCCCAGAAGTATTTGGCTTGCATCCCAACTCCCAAATCATCTCAAATACTAATAAAGCTAAAGAAATTTGGGTCGACATGCTGAAAATGCAAACAAGCAGAGTAGAAAATATTAAGGGAGTGAATAAGGACGAAAAGATAGAACAGACAGCAAAGGATATTCTCTCTAAACTTCAACCTCAATTTGATCTATTGAAGGTGAGAGAAAAATTGCTTGGTGCAACGACCCCAACTCAGGCCGTGCTTATGCAAGAATTAGAACGATTCAACATTTTAACTGCGCAAATTCAATCTTCTTTGACATTAATTATTATGGCTATTAAGGGTGAAATAGCAATGTCTAGCGAGCTGGATGAGTTAGCCAACTTTTTGTTTAACGGCTTCTTACCGAATTCTTGGAGAGAATTGGCTCCACTTACTGAGAAAAAACTGGCAAGCTGGATTGCTCACTATATGAATAGATTGGAGCAATACAAGGCCTGGATTGAAAAAGGTGAGCCAATTGTTATGTGGATTTCAGGTCTCCATGTTCCAGAATCATATCTCTCTGCACTAGTGCAAATTGCGTGCAGAGCCAAAGGATGGGCACTTGATAAATCAACTAAAATAACTGAAGTGACTACTTGGATAAATCCAAGTGATGTGAAAGAAAAAGCAGATATTGGAAGCTTCATATCTGGCTTATATATGGAAGGATCTCGCTGGGATTCTACCCAGAATTGCGTGATGAAGCAGAATCCAAAAGAACTGTGCTGTGAAATGCCTGTCATAAAAATCATTCCTGTAGAAACTAACAAGGTCAAGCTAAGAGATAAATTAATTACTCCTGTTTATGTTACCCAAGCAAGAAGAAATCCAAGAGGAGATGGACTCGTTTTTGAAGCTCAACTCAATACTAAAGAGCATCCAAGTCATTGGATTTTACAAGGAGTTTGCCTCGTGCTGAATATCGACTAAGATGAA
>CAXXOL010000014.1:0-14810 GCA_963666495.2 Bacteroidaceae bacterium | reverse complement strand
TCCCGCACCTCTTCAGTGACCATCATTGATATCAACTTCTTCAGTCCAGTTGGATTTTCGTTAATAGGAACAAATTTCAAAGCAACAATATGGAAAATAAAGATGAATAGCTGGATTATGAATACATCAATTCCGACAGCAATTATATCAGTAAAAAGTATATTCCAGCTGTCATTGTTTCCTCTTGCAGAAGCAATTAAATTGGAAAAGACGAGACTCACAAGTGCAGTAATCGCTAAAAGAGTATATCCGATATTTACCATAATTCTTCCTTTTTTGATTGGCGTATTAATTATATTGGGAGCCAAGGGATTTGATTCGTCATGAATAGTACTGGAATCAATTGAATAACGAATTAGATAACGAAGTACCACTATAAGAATTTGAGCAGAAACTGATGCTGTTATAGCATAGCTAAGCCAATAGTAATACTCTTTAGAGCAGGCAGTAATATAAAACAAAGATGCAATGAGTGACATGAAGTGAATCTTTGTCAGCAATAAGAATATCCTCTTGTATCGAGAAAGGCGGTCACTGATATTGAAGTATATTCCAATGTACTCGTGCATCATCTATTATTAAGTTTAAGATATAATAAATCTTACCAGTAATAACTTTCCTAGACCTATATCTCCCGGCTTATCATTATTATTTTTTGTATTCACTCCAGGAAGGGAAGCTCTGAAATTCTGCGGCACTGCTGGCAAAGGGGTTCCTTCCACCTCAGACTTATTTAGACTTAGCTCGACTTTTGGCTCTGTTACTTTGCTGTCATCGACCTGCTTTGATTCCTTATAATGACGCTTTCCCTTTAAGCCTTTACTCTTTGTGGCTCCTTCTTCTCCTTCTGGCGTAGCATATCGATCAAAAGTATCCCTACTCAATGTGTTCTCATCCTTCTTTTCCTCTTTCTTTTGCTCTTCTTTTTTATTTTCAGCTCTTTCTTCGTTATGCGAGAAATCTTCAACCTTTGTTATTCCTCCAGGAGTATTCTCAGTCTCTTGCTTTCCTGGTTCCCAAGCCTTATTGGTATTTTTTTGATAGGGTGCCTCAGGTAGCATTGGAGAATCTGGAACTTCAGGCAAAGGCTTTGGGTAGAGTCCAGGATTTTCAATAGCCATTTGCTTTAAATTATTATTTGCTCCTGTTTCCTTATCAGGGCTCCCCTTGTCAAGGTTCATTATAGTTTCGGACTTATCAATAGCATTGACAGAGACATTTGCTGCTTCTCTATATAAGTCAATTTTACGAGCTTTATCACTTGCCTCTTCATCGCGTTCCTTGAAATAAGCCCAAATAAGTAATAATGGTATTAATACTGTCACGAAGACTGTAGTCCAGAAAACAGGAGCAGTTTGGAGATCGTATAAGCGACTAGCTATTCCCCAAAGATCAATATCACCTCCCATTGGAGGAACTTTAGGGCCGGCAGGCTCGGGAATTCCCATTGCAAAATCACATAAATGAGTACTAGCACAAAAAGCGTAGCTTTCATTCAAGCTTATATTTACTAAGTGTAGCCCCTCCATTTGTAATGAATTTGTCTTGTTATCAAAATAAAGACACTTCATGTGAGTTAACTCGCTTCCATTTAGACTATTAAGATCTAATTGGAGTTTAAAATAAATTGGCTGACTAAAATAGATTTTTCCCGATGTAGTCGAAGTTGTTGAAGTTGCAGAAGTTGTAGAATTAGTTGCATTAGTACTATTTGTAGAATTGGTATTATTTAAGGATACTTTGGGCACAACATAACTTTGAGTTTTTAATTTTGTCGCTTCTGTAATCTCAATAGATATCACCCTAGATTTAGGAGATCTCTCAAGCCATTGGTATGCTTCTTTTTGCTTCCATTCAATTATATTAACTTGATAATATTTATCGCTATCGTTTAACAAAATCCCAGATGGAGGGAATGAGACGCTAGGAGTGTTTAATATAACGTTTTGTGTTCCTCGCATTAATCCAGAAGTAACCTTAAAGTTAGTTAGATCTGATACGACAGTTTCATTACCAATGACTGTTTTTACACTAACAGTATCAAAGTAGTTTTTAATAATGTTTTTTAGTTGTCCGTATTGCTTGATAGTGTCATTAATTAGTGTATTACTGGAAATATTGCCTATGTTGTCCGCAACCGTAATTATATCATTTGGCTTTATTTTTAGTTCTGGGGTTTGCAAAACTTGTTCAATGATATCTCTTGCTTTGCTGCGTATTAGAACGCTTTCTATCAAATCTGTCTTAGCTGCAACCCCACTCACCGTCATAAATAGAATTTCTTGTTTTTGTTTGCTGTTAGGCTCATAAGTATTAAGCTTATCGCAATCATTAATAATAGCTTCTGCTACATTCTTTTGATCCGCGTAATCATTATCTGATAAACTGCAATCTTTCCTCTTCCGATATCCTTTATAGCATTTACATCCTTCTCCCGCAATATAATCACCCTTATTGTTACATAATGTATTTGGAGTTATAAGAGTAGAAGAAGAGTCTGTTAATAATAGGCTTCCCACCAATACCTGGCTCATTTGGCTCAGCAAGTCGTCTTTATCTCCAAAGGACTTAAGTTTTTGATACATGCTTAGCTTGGTCATGTTTATGATCTCGCTAGAATCGCTATACATAGCACATACTATTGTCTGCTCAACTTGAACATAGCTAGAGGCTGCAGCAGAAGAAACGCGAATTGCAATAACCATCTCGTTGGAAGTTTGGTTACTACTTGGTGGTAGTTGAGTCATATATGTATTAATATTGCGTAGCTTAATAGAAATTGGAATATAAGTGTCTGCCGATTTCTTTATGAAATATTGATAATCTAAGTCACCGTTTGGATGGTTAAATCCTTGTGCTGAAAAACTAAAATTGGTTGTCCACGCAATACCAGAGACAGGGCTTACTCCAAAGGTGCCAACAGTGGGCAAAGGATCAATCATAAATTGATATTCAGCAGAGGACTGCTTAGATGTTATTAAATCGCTAACTCTGACACTTGCAGTAATTGCTCCACCGGTATTAGTAATTTTGCTTGTAATCACTTTTATTATATCCATTTTGAGAGTCAAGCCTTCGAAACAAGCTGTACCATTAATGCATCCAGTAATTCCCCAGGTAAAAGTACAGTTTCCAATAGAGGTATTATTAAGTAAAGTTGTTAAAACGAACTCTGAATTTGCATCAAATAGTTTCGTTGTGGGCCCGTCAATAATTAATGATGGGCTCCCAGATGATACAATATTAATTTTTGCTTCTGCTTGCGAAGTACGTTGCGGTTTAGCAATGGTTAATACCCAAAGGAATGAGGCAATAGATGGGGTAAATAAAGAAGCAGATACTGAGAGTTGTATACCAGAGTAATCGGGGACATCGCTTGAATTTGCGAATTTGCATCGCTTCGAATAGTCGCTTGTTTGATAGCACGACCACGTGTAAGTCATTGTCTCGTTTGTATTGTCAGCTAAGAAAATTGATTATATTATTAAAATATAGTTTGTTATAAATAAACAATATTGTTATCTAAACTAAACTTTAAGGCATTTTTTTAAATAAATAATTATAATATTACATAGATTAATAATTATCATTAATAACTTACGATCGTATGAAGAAGACCCATCTATAAGAACCATGTCGTTTTCAGTTATTGTAGCACTACGAGGAGAAATTTGTGCCACTAACGCGCCTGATACTGCCACTAAAGTAAACTTTTTAGATAAAATTGTTGAATTTAGTGCTTTATTGATTGAAGAGACAACAAAATTATATTTGTATCCAGGCTTAAGTGTCATTGCTGGAATAATTAGCATGCGATCGCTGGATGGCGTAGGGAGAGATGGTAGATTGAGTAGATCAGTATCACTTTTTTCTTGAGTGTAATTAATTGCAATATTCGTTAGGTTGCTAAATTCAGAGTCACATCTTGTAACAGAAGGTACTGAACGAATTATAATTTTTTGGCTAACCTGGGTTAATAAAGTTCCATTTGAAGGAATAATCGGGATACTCAAAGAAGGAATTTCGCTGTTCAAAACAGTAAGAGTCTTTGTAAGTGTGAACGTTTGAGATTTAAAGTTCATCAGAGTTAGCTTGATATTATACGTCATTCCTGGTAAAAGTATATTTGCATTCAATGAAACAGAATATATTCCAGCCCCCTTTGTAGTAATCTGGGCCAAATAATAATTAATTAGCTCTTTATGCGCGATCTTTGATTGGTCATCAACGGATCCTATAAGGCTTGCTAAAGAAAGGCTCATAATCATAAAATCTCTATTAAGCGCTCCAGCCAAATTTATTATTGAAATGGTAAGACTCTGGCATGATTGAATGCTACTTGGAATAACAAAATCGCCGGAAACCGAAACTGTTGGAATAATAGGTACTATAACGCTCCCAGTATATCCTAGATTGCAGCCAGGACCTGCTAAGGAATTTGAATTTATAACGAAAACGTTCCCACCATATACGGTATTTTTGTCTCCCAAGAATACTTCCAGTGTATCAGCATTAAATTTGCATCCATAGTTATTGCCAAATAATTTAATTGTGTCAGGAGTAAAGAGTGTTACACATAAATCTTGAGCGTTTTTAGGATTGTTTAATGAAGAAATAACACGAGAGAATTTAAATTTCACTGTATCGTAATTTCCGCTTGTTAAGTCAAAAGAGGCGCTTACATACCTAGGAGAGCAATAGCATGTGCTTTTCTTTCCTATCACATTGTTGCACCAATAATTTGATTCGATTTTGCAATTTGAATCACAGCCATCGTTGGGACTTGTATTTCCATCATCGCATTCCTGGCCATTAATTCCGTAAAATATGCCTTTACCGCATATTGGGGTACAAATTGAAGGAGCAGAAACTGAATTACTCATACATTTGAAATTTGTCTCAACCTGGCAGTAATTGCTGCAGCCATCCCCGGAAATTGTGTTCCCGTCATCACATTCCTCAGGATCATCCAATTGCCCGTTCCCACAGCTTGTTGAAATATCAACACAGGTTTTATCGCTTTTCAGGAGGAAAGTATCTTTGCATTTGCTGCAAGTAAATGAGGGACCAATATTATCGCAAATTGCACAGTTAGAAGTTGGGCAATTTATACACTTTTCGTCTGATGTCTCCGTATATGTTCCAATAGGGCATTTATCATAGCAAATATGATCACTTGTACCTGTTATATATTCAAAAGCATTTCTCAAGCAATTAGATGGAGTATTAGCGTTACATTTAATATCAGGAGAGCCAACACAGCTCTTGCAAAGCATTGTTCCATTACAAAAAGTAGTTGTAGGTACTCTCTTATACTCAGATTCAATTAAATCTCTTTCAAATCCATCGTTTCCTGGTGATGAAGAAACACAGGTTCCATCCTTTATGTATACTCCATCAATACATGACAAACAGTAGTTGTCAGTTGAACAATAGCGGCAATTATCGGGGCAGTTTTTAGACTGACAGAAGTAGGAGTCGACAGCAATGGATGTCATATAATGCTTTGAGCATAAAAGTCTTCCCTTAATATCACTATCTATCCACCAATTTAGTTTGCTTCCGAAATCTGCAGCAAGTTGATTAGGACTTCCATAAAATGAAATGTCGTGTAGGAGCGAACCAGAAGACTCTTCTAATGGGTAATACGCGATAAGATCTGGATGAAGTCCAGGTAAAAAGATCGGTTCAATTGCCTGATTTCCTGCTATATTTGGCTTAGCCATAGGCAAAAACTTCTTGAATAAGCTTAAATGCATGACTTTGCTCTCTTGAACTACAAAGCTTGTCTTCCCAACATAAGTACATGAAAATGGAGTTAGTGTACCTTGTAGCAAATCATTAAGACTATATGCAGTTAGTGGGTTCGCAATTTGGAATAAAATTGTATTATCTCGATATGTATATGTAACAGAGACAGTCAGCCATATACCAGTGACTGTAATAGTTGCACCGCTATCAACTGATACATCAGGACTAGTTGTAGCTTGCATAGTTGTGGAAAATGTTTTATCTTTGAATGCTACTAATGTAAGATGCTTTGAATCTTTGATCTGAACTTCAAATAAGTTCTCTACTCCTATTTTTGCTGTATTTGAATCAAAATAAACCCAAGCATAAAATGCCCAGTCTCTCAGAGGGCCAGCATAGGATATAGGGAATTTATAGCTAGTGGTGCCTACTGCCAGAGCTCTTTTCGTAGTACGGCATTGATTCTTGCTAAAATCGTAAATCTGAGATAAAGAGCATATCACTGGTAGATCTCTAGAGTTTGCCCAAGTTGGAGATAAAAGTGTCGATTCTGTTGGAACAAAAATGCTGCTTGTAATATTTTCTTTCGGCGCATATCCATATAATGTAGTACCTTGTGCTTCGTCAAGCCTGTAGTATCCATTTAGATTATAATTATTAGAATTTTGATGCCATTGGTATTGGTGCATGTATAAAGATGTGATACCTGGAGAGCGATGTTCATTCCAAAAGCGCACTTCCCTAATCATTCCTGTAAATCCATTTGTATCGCTATTAACTTTATAGGCTTTCATTGCCTCTGTCCTTATTTTTAGAAATGAATTAGTTCCAGTTTCAATGCCATTTATATATATTGAGCTCTTACTCATAATTTCTCCGTTAGTTATAGCAACGTGGTTCCATTGATGTAAAGCGGAAATAACAGAAGAGGTTACATTTATATCGGTTCCGTTGTTGAATATGACAGAGTAGCATCCACTGGGTAGATAGTATAGTTTAAAGTAAGTTCCTGATAATATTTGTTGTGGAGAAGTTTCGCTTTTTGCCATTTTGATCCATAATTCAATAGTAAAATCAACTGTTAAGCTTTGTTGGAGCAAGTCTGATTTTAGGTCAATTGTGCCTGTTACTCCTCTAATGAAAAATAGTGCTTTTCTTTTATCAACGCAGCGCAGTAAGCTTGAAGACCAAATTTCGTAGTGTTCGCAAATAGTTGGCTTATTTATTGCTGAGTAAGTAAAATAGCTTTCAGCATTGAATGATCTATCGATAGCTTGAGATTTCTTATAGATATCATTTTGTGTCATAACTGCTGTGTCATATATCAAATAGCTTGTCCCACTTGTACTAGTAGTCGACCACTCATTCCATTTATAGTAAAATTGGGAATATCCAGTAAATGCCCATGGATCGTGCTTCATAAATTGCCAAGTTTTAGCTTCAGCATCGCTTAATGCAAAGTTCATAAGCCTCATTTCTTTAATATACAAAGAGAATGGCTTATCTAGTTTTTTTATCTTGATGCAATGGCATGTGGTTGTGGTTTTAAATGCAGTTGGATCTATCGGTACTCCTCCTCCTTGCATATCTGTATCTGATGGAGAATTGCCTCCATCACCATTTACGTAGGTTCTCACATCTTTCGGAGATTTAACAAGTGTATATGATATCCAAGTATCGCTCGTTAAGAACTTTTGTTTTGTTTGCCCGTAAAACTTTTGATTTAATATAAATGCCTCTACCTGAGTTTGTGGATCGCTTGGATCAAATTTAATCACAAAAGCATTTTTGGGATTTACCAAAGAACCACCTAATACGTCGGTTCGCGTTACTGAAAATGAGAATCTACCCAAGTTATTTACTTTTACCCAAACTGAATAAGTAAATTCCCCATCAAATTCCATATCGCCTAAGGGAATACTAATTTCACTTGAGCCTGTGTCTTGCTGCAATACAAGTGAAATAGCATCTCTCTGTTTGATTGATGCCATTGAAGTTTTAGCTTTTATATCATGCGAAGAACGCCAGTTAGTGCTACTAATTCCTGTAACTGGGTTGGTACTGCAAAGATCGCGAACAGTGCTTCCTGAAGATTCATCAAGCGGTGCATAAAATGAGAGTGCAGGATCTTTTGTTGTTGGCTTAGCCATCATTTGCGAGATGATTTCCGCCCTTGTCCTTAAATGAGAATAAATAGCAATGTCTTTAAGCCCAAAGATCAATTTTGTTCCTGTTGTTGGAGTTCCAATCCAGCTGCCAGTTAATCTCAATTTCTTTCCATTAAAAGCCTTAAATTCTTTAATAGTATTTGCACCAAATGCAAGATCAGAATTTACAAAGAGTATTGGCAAAGAGATTTTAGAGTTGCTAATAGCGATAAATATCCAACCTTCAGAATAAGGTGGAGGATTTGATGAAGATATTACTTGTGAAGAGCCACCATTGTCTTCTAATGTCACTTCCATTTTATTACTATTGGCACTATTAATAATTAGTTTGAAATGGTTCTCCTGAGACATGATTTCCACGCTGGTAACTGAATAGACAGAATAGAACCTTATCCAAAATTGAATGCATTCTGCTTCAGAAGGGATTGTATCATAATTAAATTCAATGATTGAATTAGTATCTCCCGCTGTAAACAATCTTGGCTTTGGTCCTACAAAATATTATTTAATTATTAAAAATTTTTTTAAATTGCATAACCATTATTACCGCTAAGACAGAGATTTTCATCAGATGAGTACACATATGGTTCCTTGCAAATATGCAACGTTCCTTGAGGCTGCCAAACATCTTTATATGATGCCATGCTATTCAACGAAATAGTATTAGAGCTATTTATTGCTTCATTAAGCACGCTTCCGTAACCTTCAGTAATTGGTAAATAGAAAACCAGTCTAGAATCTTCACTTATTGCAATGTATCTATGCATTCTTCTAAAAATATCTGCTTCGCTTCTAGTCTCATTCCATATTCTGAGTTCTCTTAGCTGTCCATAAATAAGTCGAATAGTGGAGTATTCGCCAACCATCATTGAGCATTTTCTTATTCCAGTTATTGTTCCTTTAATTTCGGCAGAGTTAATAACACCGTTAAGGGCATAACTGAGCTTTTGCTGATAAGCAGAATTAATGAAAGCATAATGGACCCATTTTTGTTTTTCGTAAGGAATTGTCAGGGCTTCAGTACTTTGAGAGAAGTAGAAAAGTAGCTCATTGTTAGTACCGTTTCTTTTTAAGTAGATTTGTCCTGATTTCTCTGGGATGCAATCCTGTTTCAAAATATATGTATCTGAACCTGCAATTTCTCTAATATAAAGCCAAAATTCCAATGTCCAATCTTGATCTACTGCATAATTACTTAATGGCAAGGAGAACTGAGAGTTTGCCAAAAGTAACGTTTGCTTGCCTTCTTCTTTGTCTCTTTCGCAGTGTGCAATATTGGTGCTCGTAGTGTAAAACGAATTTTCATCGCAAATGATTAATGGTGGGACACTATATTTTCCAGCTTCATAAATTGTGGGTGAAGTTATGTCTGTGTCATCAGAAGTAACCGGAATTGAAGAGTAATTATGTGGAGTTGCGTATAGTCTCATTACTGTATTTTCCCCTTCGAAGCTAGAATCAATTATTTCGTCTTTATTAGTTTCATCTTGGCTATCGCACTTAAAGTAATAAAGTAAGCTAGCATCATTTGTTTTTGCTTGTCTTCGCATCTTCATCAGTAGGTTTTCTCGTATATTTCCCACATTCCATAGCTTCACCTCCTTCAGTGCAATAGCGCCTAGGTAGCCCTTATTGTCAGTTGCCATTCCTAAAACAAAAAATGTATAAGCTTCTTTAACATTTGGACTGATCATTTTGCTGATTCCATTATATAAGTCATCCTGCAAAAGCTCTGCCACATAGAAAGGATATTCCAATCTTGAGCTGAGAGCTACATAATGCCAAGAACCAGTAGAGAAAGTGCTAGCAGCTAGGCTTAGGGTATTTCCTGACAATCCGTACGTCCATCTTAGAGTTAAGGTTGAACTTTCAACAGATGCTGCCAATCGCGTTCTTGGGCCTTCAATTGAAAATATTGCTGTTTTTGGAGAAATTGGAGAAGCATAAATAATGTACACCCAGGCCTCAATGGTCCACTCCATCCCAGAAGTGCATCTCGATTTGATGGGAATAATAACTCCAGGCGTCTTTTTATATGTGTCTCCAGTACTTATTCGCCCAATATACAAAAATTTTGTTTTTACACAGCGTGTTCCAGTGAAGTGCATATCTACGTCACAAGGAAGAGGAGAATCTGAAGTATATCCGCTCGATTCCGTTATTGTATTTGGAATATCTACATACGGATACACTCCAGCCGAAGATGCAAAGTATACAGTGAAATTGGAACTCCATGTTGGGGAAGCATTAATGGGATAAAATGCGATAGGGTCAAAAGAGAAGGTTGCAGTGACATCTGATGAAACTGGTGTTATTGCAGATTTCCTATTTTATTTATATTAGGCAAATATCATAACTTTCTTACATTTTCCCGTATAATTTAATTTGATCCGTTGTTAGTTGCTTTTTCCACACACGCACTTGCTTGAGAGAGATTTTAGCATTTGTTAATGTAAATTTCCATAAACTCGAGGAAGATGAGTAGCTGATGGTGCTTGGGATAATTGTAGTCTCTTTTACTGAATTTCCATTCAAATACACAGTGACTTTGGTTTGAAGAATCACGATTGCATAGTGCTGCCAGATTTTGAGTTGCATTGTTTCTGCATAATTTGTGGGGTTATAAGAGTCGCTTAAAGTCAATACAATGTAATCTCCAATAACAATATCAACTTTCCCAGTACTCGCCGTGACTGAATCAAGGTATATCCAGAAATCGATAGTAATGGGTGGGTTTGCTGTCATTACACCCGGATTTGAGGCGATAGAAGTAGAAGCTAAGCTTTGATAAAAGATCGACATTTGAGAAGATGTTGGAACTATTAGATAGCTTAACATTATGAATAATAAAGGCTTACCAGTATCAGCTATAATCCCATTGCTTGAATCGTCATCAAATATTCCGCTGCAAGAAATATCTTTACTTTTTACATCCGTATCTCCATTTTGATAATAGCCTTTAAAGGAATAATCGTTATATTTATGCGCACCGCGATTAACGAAAGATAAAAATGCCAGAACATCGTCACCTGTCTCAGAAGTTCGGTTTGGCAGATAGAATCTTTCCATTTTGTCTAACATATTGATTGGGCTTGGGTTTTTAGAAGACCATAATTGGAGATATTTATAATAGAATATGCCGACTCCTGTAATTACTTGAATCTGAAAATTGCTTGGAATTGAAGCCAAGGGTGTTGCATGCTTAGCCATTGTTGCTACTAGTCCGTTGAAATAAATCGTGAAGTCGTTCTTCGAAGCAATGATTCCGAGATGAATCCATTTCTTTAATGCTATCGGTTTACTGGTTGTAGTATCCGCATCGTGCTTCAAACTTATTGATCCATCTAAGCCCATAGAAATGATTATATAATCAGATGGAGTTCCTGCTGGAACCTGTTGTATTTGAATCATATTTCCTGATTGAATACTGCTGCAATAAACCCAAACCGCAAGTCCGATTAGTTCAGCATTAGATGCAGCTTGTGTTTGCTGTATACTTTCTCCAGAACCACCCGGAAAAACTAAAGGAGAAGATGTAATTTGTAGCGCGGATTCTTCCAGGCATTGAGAGACTCTTCCCTGAGTATCAATCAAAGTGTTATAATATGTACCAGGAGGACAGAGCAAATGAGTTGCTGCCTCATTTCCAACCCATCTCAAGCTGGGAACTTGGAGATCTAAAGGAGAAGAAGTCAAAGCTTCGTCATAAATAACGTTGGTGACTGATCTGAAAGTTAATGGATAGTAATGCAAGAGATTTTCTTTCTTAGGATTAGCTTGAACAAACATCATCTCATTTATTTCAGCTAGTGTTTTCATGTAATAATAAATTTTCAGTTCCCTGAATGTGGAAAGTTGCAAATTAAAATAGAAGTTGGTTGGAGTAGCGTCGCCGATTACTGCATCATATGCAATTGGTGCAGAACCGTTTAAGAAAACATTCATTTGTGATGAAAAAGTGCCAATTGTAATTGTGACGAGATTCCAATAAGGGTAATATGCGCTGCTTGTGTTAATTTTCACATCTTTTGTGGTTGTGTTTAAAAAGAGGTCTCGATATCCAGAGGCATTGTTTGTGTAAAGTCCCATGATGTAGCTCTCCGAAGCAACTGCTCCTTTGGTAATGTTCATATAGTGTGTCTTGGATATGATGTTTATTGGGTGCATCTATTAGGATATGGTTGCAAAATTAATAAAGAATATATTATATCTATTACCCAGAACTCCAAGGTAATTGGATTATTCATCTTTATCATGATTCCACTAATGCTCATCAACCCATTGCTTCTTGGGACTCTTGGATAAAATTTGCATATAATTTTTCCTCTATTTGCCTTTTCTACTTGTTGAGCCTCCTTCGGACATGGCTCAGGCAGCTCAGTGTCTATATACTTCCACATTGCGCCAAATTCAATTCTTCTGGTACTGTAAAAGTTAATTGGCTTGCTTGAGGAAGAATCAAGAAAATAATCTCCCGGGCCCTCGTTCAATTTAAGATATAGAAGAACAGTGGAATCTTGTGCGTTAAGGCGACTAATAAAGAAAATAATGTAATCGCTAAACTTGCTACTTACTAATTCTTTTCATTTAGCACTTCTTCTTCGCTTAGAACACGAGTCCATATTTTTGCCTCTCTAATGTATCCTTGTAATTTATATCCGAAATAAACTTCAAGGTTTGCTGGCAAGTTTGGTGGGCTGGTACCGATACTGCTGAGTAGCCCAGTAGGATTTTGAGTCAACGGTGGCGTTATTCCATCAATGTATACTTGGGTTATTTTTGGGTCTGCGTCACTCTTAATCGTGCTTAGAACTGCAATATGAATCCATTTTTTTAGAGCAGGAGCTTTACTAGGCGCAGAAACATCCACAGCGATATTAAAGGATTTACCTGTTTCAAGAGTTTTTCCATAAGTCACAGTATACTTTATCGTTGGAGGAGAACCATCGGTATACTTGAGCCCAATAGAAGTAAAATTGTTAATCTCAAGGAAAATGGCTCCATCATTGAAATTATTGAAAAATACCCAAAATGAAAAACTAGAGTTCCAATTTGTAAGTGCTCCTTTTTGATCTCCGAGACTGAGCATATAACTGACTTGATCTGAATAAAAAGCGACTTTTGGTCTTATCTTCTTGCATTGTCCTGATTGCGTATGATACAAGTAGCCAGGCCTGCAAATTGAAAGACCCCACATAGCTGGATTCTTCTCCCAGCTGAATGATCCATTGGCGTAGACACTCCTATCGTACCAATTACTTGAATCAGCAGAGGCATCGATATTCTCAGAAGCGGCCAAATCCAGCAAGTCACCGTTCTTTCCCCCAGTCAATGGAAAATAAGCCAGTAGGTGTGATTCTTCTTTGGGGTTTAGAGTCTTATACATCCGATCAATAATATATTGTGGCTTGAGCCACGCGTTATAAATTCTTAACTCCCTTATATATCCATAGAAAGTGGCTTCTTTAGTAGTCGTATTAGTTTTCGGACCAAGAACCATGTAGCCTGGAGAGAAAAGAGTTTCCATTGAAGAGTTATAGTCAACAGTATTTTCGATAATAGCTCCTACATTATCCAAAACAATACTTGCGTTTCTCTTTCCGCTTCTACTGCATGCAAAGTGGTGCCAGACGCGGGTTGCAGGAGTGAATGATCTACATAGCTGGGTATTTGAAGCGCAGGGACATGAAGCAGATGTGCATTTAATTGTGAAATTGTCCATCATGCATCCTAGGGTCGCATAGCTTGAGTTCAGAATTCCGCCTACACCAAAGCCAATATACCATGGTTTGCCTGACATTCCAATAAGGGTAAGATTTGATCCAATAAGTTTCTCAAAAGCCATCCAAAATTCCACGGTTACCGAAGTAGATTCGTTTAAGGTAGCTGTTGGTAATCTCAATATTGGGCCTGTTTTATCAGGAGTTTCCTTAATAAGTAACAGATCTTCAATCTGTATTGGCTCAAGATCATATGATGGGAACATGATTTGCGAGTCCAATTCGTTACTAGCTCTCAGAAAGTCAGCTTTGGGAAGTGCACTCATAGATGGGGTTGACCAGTAATAAGTCCCTGTCGGTGTTATATCCTGCTGAATCGACTCTGCATCCGAAAATCGATAAAATGCCAGTGCAGTAAACTGGTCAAATGCCGTCATTGAGTTGCTAGTCATAACTCTTGTGACGTTAGCATCACTAATGCTGAAACTCCACAGTCGGTAATTCCTGAAGTATAAGTACTTTTGCCAGGGGAAATTTGCATCTGAGAAAGAGAGCAAATACCTTTTTGATCCTTGGGTCTAAAAAATAAGAGCTATTTTTAGAACAGTAAAATCCATCTAAATCTATTTTTTAAAATGGAGACTTACCTTCATGTTATTCTCAATTTCAATATAGCCAGTGGCAGTGCTGATTCTGAATCCATTCACGTAAAGCATGAAGTCGAATCTAGTTTCGGTCATATTTGTCGATACTGCTATATGGGTCCAGACTTGAGGCTTCATAGCATAGTTGTATGTAGCCGCCATCGAGCTATTCAGAAGATTAACAAGTTTTATACTCGAAGACGTCACTTGGACTTCAATGCCACCAGAAGACTCTTCATGAAAAATATAATATGTTGATGTAGACGGCACCGGCTGAGTAAAGTATACCCAGAGCTCCTCTGTACGTCCTTTTTCATTAGGAGGCATTGGGAGAATCAAATCGTTAACATTGTTATAAGTAGCAGAGGCAAAGAGTGGGATAAGAATAAGGAACAGAAGAAGGTATGCCTCTCTCCATAATATATTGAGGTTGCAATATTTTATTACCATCTAAAATAATATATGAAATTCTCTTCTCACGAAGTAATATTACTCGAAAATAATAATTTATTTTTATAATCGATGAT
>CAXXOL010000013.1:0-12464 GCA_963666495.2 Bacteroidaceae bacterium | reverse complement strand
ATCCACGCATTCATAAATTTAATTCTTGCCATTAGATCAACGATCCAGCTGCTAAGAGGCTTCAATGACAAGAATCCTCGATCGCTCCAAATCTTAGGGACAATATTGTTGAATATTGAATTTCTCATGTTTTCGATGTCCTCACCTATAAAGATATAATTTTAATAATAACTTTTTTTTCTTAGCTAATCAGCTGCTTAACCGATTATTCTTACTCATTACCACCGTGCCCTCTATTGCCAACTGCAGCTCCTTCAAAGAGCTACTCATTGTAGTTAGCAATCCATTATATCGCACCAATTCCTGCATCAAAACAGTGTTCATCGACTCTTCGTATCTTACTGGATATTTCTGCGCAATAGCTTCCAAATCATATGCGTTTGGAGTCTTTTGCTCAATGCTCTTTGCCATATCTAAAACGGTCTTATCTCGCTCAAGTTCTTTGGACCCTGCTGAAGATCTAGGCTGTAAATTCAATATTGTCTCCAAAAGGTCTCGTGTTTCTGCCTGTGCAGTAATAATTGCGGCGTTATCATGAAGTCCAAAAATTTCAGGATCTGGGAACCGAGGTAGTTTTTTGATATATTTTAAGAAATCTTTCTTATTATTGGCACCTGGGGTGCAATAGATTCCAGATGGAGAGAATTTATAACCTTCGTTGAGTACATCAGGATTCATGTAATCCAATAGAATGGTCTTTATTAATCTGCTATCTTTATCATCTGTTACTCTTCCTCCGTAGTTAATTTCAGCACCGAGATAATTCAAAACCTTGTAGGGAATATTATCATAGTCATCCAATATTATTCTGAGTTGTTTCATGCACACTTTCAAATCCTCGGTGTTAAACTCATACATAATGTTCCAGCCAATAGGCCCAAATTTCCTTCTGTCTTGTACAATTGAGTGGAACATACAAAATCCAAAAAGAAGTTTACGGAATACTTCAGGCTTCTTCTCGTGGACTAAATCTTCGTCTTTGAAATTAGTGTAAGTCAATTTAAGATTTGCTTTAATACCAGCGGGTGGTTCAATTGTCATCTTAACAGAGTTTTGCAATACTGACACTGGAAACTCCTTGCAAACAAATGATGAGAGCCAAAGTCTGAAATCTTTGTGAACTGTATCTGATATGCTTTCGACGATTAATTCAAGCTGTGGCATCCAAGATGCAGCTAAGTGGCAGTTTTGTAAAAGTACCCAGCCTCCGTTTTGCTTAGCGGTATCAAGTAGAGCAACTGCTGCTTTTTCGTTTCCTTTACCCAATGAAATATAATCTTTAGGCTTCTTTAATTCTTCGGCAAACTTTAGGAATTGATCTAGAGGATCAGTACCTTGAGTAAGAATAAAGATTAGTGGTGTCTTGATTGTTGAGTCATTGAAGCATTTCGAAAGCTCGAGAGTGGGTGGCTCAATAAACTCTTTTCCAATGTGCTTGACAATGAATTTTTGGGTGGCGTTTATGATCTTATCTGGTCTTAGCATTTTCAATAAGATTAATTTCTCCATGTCGTCAAGCTTTGTATCCCACTCGCCTGGCCAAGGCTCTTCATGAGCATTAGGAGAATCGTAGATTTTTTGGAAATCGCTTGAGTGGCTTAAAAAGTAGTCTTTTATACCAGCAAGTTTTTTCAAAGTTTCCATTCCGCACAATTGTCTGCATTTGTCATCCCACTCCTTTATTGGAATCCAATTGAAATCTGGTGGTCTCGGCATCAAATCTGAGCTGGCGCTTGGTCCTGCAAGCAAATATCTCCAATCGGATGGGTCAATTAAATCATCTCCGAACATTATTTTAGTGGCTAATAAGAAAGACAATAGGAGCTTATGCTTTTCGAATAGCCCTCTGCAAACATTTTCGTAAAGCATTTTTGTAAATTCACTGTTAACTGATTTCACTCTATCTGCTGGAATATCTGAATCAGGAGCTTGTTGAACTGCCAGCGAGAATAAATTCTTGAACCATTTTAATGAATACTGATACATTGGGTCAATTTGTGAAACATCGACAACACAGAAGAAGAGTAGAGATGCTCTCTTAGCAACTGCTCTATAATTCTCTCTCTTAGCATCAATTTCTTTTTCAGCAATTTCACTCTCTTTCATTCTTAGCTTAATCTCTGCTGATTTCTTCTTTGCTGAACCCAAAACCTCAATTAGTTTTTCATCATACAAAATCTCGCTGATTTTCTCATATTTAGCCAAACTTGTCAATATATCTTGCTCAATTTTTTGCAATTCAATTCCTGCCTCTGCATTTTCACGTAATATTTCATTCTTCTTTCTTTGTTGCTCTGGCATTTGATGATCAATGAACTGATTAAGCATTTGCTCCTCTAATCCCTTAAAAGTGATAGCGAAGTTAAGTAATGTAACCATGACTGAAGTTTCTGGTGAATAATGAGGATTTGGGAGTCTTGTAGCCATATATAATCTGAATTGATCATCATATTTAACCTGTCTGTTGCTTAGCTTGACTAAGGTACCTCCTTTCATTCTTCCCATTTGAAGTAGATTTTCTAAGGAAGGATCAAGCTTCTCTCCTACGTTTTCAATAAGGACCCATTTGCCTAAATCAATAGCATTTTCTATGCTTCTTATTATGTTGCTATCTGTCGCCTTGTGGGAAACTAATTTATTATTTTATAAAAATTAAAAAAAAAATCAATACTGAGTTTGTTCATTGCGCTTCCTCTGGCTTTAATATAGTTTACTGCTTGATTTTGAGGATCAATAATTAGTGGCCATCTTCTCAGACTCTCTAATATAATTCCATTTTCCACTGATAAATTGTCATCTGGCAATGAGTACTTGTTAACCCATTCGCGAACTACCGCTTGATTACCCAATACACTCCTCATTGTTAAGTTTGGAGAATGCAATATACCGAATTTGTCTAATTGGCTAACCCACATTCCTTCAAGTTTTAGTCTGTAGTCTGATGTGAATGGGCCTGAATATGCTAGCATTCCTGCAGCGACTAAGCAATCACCAATTAGGAAAGTACTCTTCTCCTTCTTTTCCATCACTTCCTCAGTCCATCTTGTTTTTTCACCCTCAAGCCCTTTGGTTAACTTTCCTGCATTTTCTAATTGTCTCTTGCAATCAGCAATTTCTGATTTCAATTGATTTTCTCTTTCAATTAGCTTTTTCTTTTCCACTTCCAATCCTGCAATTTTATCGTCTATTTCCTTCAATTTTGCTCTTTTTTCTTCTAGCATCCTTCTTGCTTCGAGCTTTTGATTGTTGTATTCCTTAGCTTTTTCTCGTAGTGGTTGAACTATTTTACTTACGTCACTATATGCTTTAAGTGCGTTAATCCAAAAATAGAAAGCCTTTAACACCGATGAGTTCTTAGCGATGATTTTCACGTTCCAGATATCTGGATTTGAAATAATTGGTTCGATTTTAGAAAATCTGTTTTCCAACTCCGTTGAAGTCATAGATGCGATAAAAGATTTATAATCACATAATTCTTCCTTCAATGCCTCAGGGTTTTTAGAGAAAATGACTTCTCTCATTGTTTTTAAAATACCTCTTGGATCTTTAGCAGCAGCACCAGGATCAGTGGGCTTTGATAGCTTAGCACCAAACAAATAAATCATAGCCTCGTAAACTGCTTTCATCACATCAGTTAAATTACCGTAAGCTTTAAGTTCGACTAATTGTGCAGTCTTCACTTCTTTTAATTGCGCAACTGCTTCTTTTAATTGAGGCTCTACTCTTTTGACTTCATTATCTGCATCATTGGAAAGCTTGGTAGCACTTTCTTCTTTTTCTTTTGCATCTGCTTCCTGTAGTGCCATATTTTTCCTGGTTTCTTCTGCCTGTTCATATTCCACAGCTAATACCTTCGTCTTTTCAACTAATTGCACTTGTGTCTTCTCTAGCTCTGGTTGTCTTACCATAAGATCTTGCTGCAATTGTAACACCTCCTTATTTGCTTCTTCAAGCTTCTTTACACCGTTATCCTTCCTGCGTAGCTCTGTACCAAGTAGCTGTCTCTGTTCATTTAAAACGAATTTATATAAATTTAAAACAGCAAGATAGGAAGTCGGAGTTAAGTAAACTCTTCTTCTCATTTCCTCGTAGTATTCTTTAGACTTTTCCTCAACTGACTGATGCATTATCTTAAACATTTCGACTACCTTTTCAGATATATGAGCCAAGCTGTAAATCAGTTTCCAGCATTGCTCCTTTTGCCACACCGAGTAGTGCTTCTTCTGGCCATTCAGTGAACCAATCGATAGTACAACAGTTGATTAGCGATGGGAATTGCCTTAATCTGTTCCTGAAAGCTTCTCCAACTGGTGACATGGCCAAAATTATATGCATATTCTTCCTAACACGAGCAACATATTGGGTGAATTTATTCATCTTTGTTTTCTCTAATTTCTTTCTGCTGCACTCTAAATCTCCCACTTTATCAATTCTTTCCATATCTTCTGGCTTATATAATGCTGGGATATCGCCAGAGTTGAGAACATTGTTTATATCTTCGAGCATTTGCTCTTTAATAATTTGAGTATCGCTAAACAAGAAAGTGAGTTGCTTGTTATCTTCGCCTGCGCTCAACAACAAAGCTCTCAAGAAGTCCTTCCAGCTTCCCATGTTAAATCCTTTATTTACTTCAATTTGTGAGCATTTATAGGTACTTATATATGATGCAAGCTTTGCAAGCGATTGTCTTCCAGAGCCACCAACACCCAGTAATAATGCATTTCCTTGAGGTTGCCGCAAAACTCTGCATATTCTTGACACGTGATCGCACGCATCCAAAAACATAACTAATCTCATGGGCTTATTCTCAGAGTTGTAGTCTTCAAGGTACTTCTCAATCCTGGCCACTAATTGCTTCATATTAGAAATTTGAATATAATTTCTTTCGTTCTCCCCTTGCATATAATCTCCGAAAATTATTCGCTCCGCATTAAATAAATCTTCGACTTTTAGTGTTAAACCAGTCTCAACTTCACTCTTAAGCAAATCTGCTAGCATTGCACGATCCTTTGGATTGGTAAGCCTATCACCAAATACTCTTGTACTTTCATGCCAAAACAGTCTTGCAATTGCTACTACTTCTTGAGTATTAGGTCCGTGAGCAGAGCATATTCCTTGTACTGCCTTTGAAACGTCTCTCATGTTAAATGTATAATGAGATTTATCAGGTGTGGGTTTCAACTTATCTTTGACTTGTGCATAAATATTTAAGATACAAGCTAAAAGTTTATCGATAGATATAACTACCGCTTCTGGGAATTTTCCTTTGGAGATATAGAAACTAAGAATGGTCTTAAATATTCCTTTAATTGTTTCTTGATCCAATTCAGTGTATGTAAGTACGTTGAAATGCCTCTGTAATCTCTGTGAAATAACACTTCGCCCACCGCCTGGAGGTCCCATGGCAGCAACAAAAATAATATCCAAGATTTTTCTAAATGGTTTTCCTTCCTTATTATATTCGTACCAGCCTTGATGATCCATAAATTCTCTTATTAATTCCAATGGCGGCTGTGCACCGTATACTTCCTTCTTGGGCATATTTAAATCATCTACAAAGAAAACAAATTTGTTTCCGAACTCTGGTGCATAAAGCTTAGCTCTTCTCTTAACTAGTTTGGTGTCAACAGCATCTTGTGTTTGATTTTCTGATGTTTGAGCAGAGAATGTGATGCCAAACCATTGATAATTCTTTTCCATATTCTTAGATAATAATTCCACTAAGTTAACAGTCTTTCCAGTACCTGTTGGACCTGGAGTTAGCACCGGCTTATTATTGATTACTTGTCCGATAGACTGAGCTGTTTCATCGGCCACTGCTCTATTATTTATAATTAGTTCTTTTATTATGTGCTTCATGCGAACACTATCAATTGTTGGGACCACTATTTCGGAATATTCTACCTTCCCGTCAAACTCCAAAGGAGGCAAGCCTTCCATCCATTGTACCCATCTAGCGCTTTTTAGGCTATAACGATAGTCATAAATTGTTCCATCTGCTGGAAACTCAAATTTCTGGTTAGCCATCAACTCCTTAATGTATGTATTAAATTTAGCTCTACCCTCTAGTGTTGATGTGCAGCATACGGACCAAATAAGGGAATAAATGAAAATCTTATCAATTTCTTTCTCAACATCGTCTAATTCTTCTTGGGGAACTTTTCTTCCCTCTTCCATTACAGGGGCTAAAAATGTATCCATTATCTTAAGCAGTGACTCGAATAAGTTGATATCGCAGGTTATAACAAGCTCCTTTAGATTCTTTCTTAAATACGCTATTGACGGCTCTAAGAAGTGCTCAAACAAATTATTCAATTTAGTAATAAATGCCTTCTTGGTTCTAAGTTTCTCAGGGAATAATTGCTGCCAAGATTTAAAAACAGGTGATAATCCTATGTTTGCTGGATCCATATAGACCATTCCGCATCTTGATATTGTGCTTGGTGCTGCTTGAGATAAATCATCCACCTCGAACATCATCACCATACGATCAGTGAGTTTAATGACTTGCCCAGAATCTAAGCAAAGCTTCTTGCTATCGTCGAGCACTGAGTTCATACTTTCAATCCATAGAGTGTCTACAGGCCCATCAAACATCATCCAGTGTTTTTCAGGAGATGGATCAGCTGTAGCTAATTGTGCCTGAATAGCTAGCACTCCATCTACCCACTCACCTGTTAAGGGATTGTTTTGACCATAAAGTTGTCCATATTTTACAGCCTTGGGATTAATAATGTGATAATTGACTTTTGTAAACTTTCCAACTCCTTTAATTGAGCTAATTGCTCTTGCCAATACTTTGTAATTGCAGGTTTTTCCACCTCCTGCAGGACCAACTATCATCAACCCGTGTCGAACTTGCGTTGTATCATATAGCTGCACAACTTTATCTAAAAATCCTTTTACTGGCTGCAACCTATAAAAATCGCAAGCTTTTAATATTCCGTCATTCAAAGGTCCATTATCTACAACTGGTCGTTCGACTTTTGGGAAAAGATCTTTAATAATGTTTTCAAACAATGGCAAATCATCCTTTAAGAATTTCGGAACGTTGACATCTCGAATTGCCCTCAGGACTAATTGATCTTCATTCATATCCATATTGTCAAATTTCAATAGTCCTGAAGCATTTATCACTGCCGTAACAGCTCGCATTCCGTAATCATAGTGAGATTGAGATGAGAGTTGTTCAGAGCATAGAATGAACGTAACAACAATCTTACGTGCCAAATCTCTTGCTCCCTGAAATCCAAAAGAATAAAGCTTAATTTCAGCGATCAATTTATAATCCGGAACCATCATAGCCATTGGTCTAAACAATGCCTTCAGGTTATCTGGAAGCTCTGTTCTTCCTGCATAACCAGGGTTCATAGTAATAAACACAGAAAATGTTTTATTTAATCTGATAGTGCTGTTTGCAAACACAATATCTTCTTCACCTTGATCTTTTGCCTGGAATAAATTCTTAAGCAGCTGCGCAATAACAGAGAGCACCTCTATAGAGATTCTATTGAATTCATCATAGCATGCCCATGCACCAGCTGAAGCTAATCCCTTGAAGAATCTTGTTAATAGGTCAGTTTCCATGTTTTCTGAGCAGTTAAACACGACGCATTGTTTTGCTAATGATTTTGCCAAATCTTTCACAGTTTCAGTTTTTCCTGTTCCAGCAGGTCCAGCAGGGGCTCCTCCTTTATTGAGCTTCAAAGCGCCCATTAAAGTGATGTAGCACTTATCAGTTAATGGAGTGATCACTAATCTAGATGAATTTCCGAGATATTCATATCCGTATGGGAACTCAGTTTGGATGCATTTTACAAAGCAATTATCACTCTCCCAATAGAATCTTAATTGGGAAATCCATTCAAAAGCTTTATTATCTCCGATCCCTTCCTTCATTAATCTTTCCACCACGTCTTTTGCATGCACATCTAAAACAATCAGTGCGTTTAATGTTATTGTTTGCATTTTGCTATATTTCTGCCGCACAAGTTTCACAGTATCCAATAATTGGTTTGACAAGAAAGAGTAGAATTCTTTGACTCCCTCATTTCCGCCTTTTAGGAAGGCTGATTCTACATTTTTCGTCCAATGGATTTGCGAACCGGTTAAAACTACTTGACCCGGGTGTTGCAGGCACCATTTAGTTCTGGGCGTATTTACATAATCCAAAAACGACTTCTTAAGTACTCTGTGAACACTGTCACGCATTGATTTCTCCATATCTCCCATCCAATATTCTATAGCTTTATTATTTGTATCAATCAATGGAGTAAATTCAATTTCCTCTTCTTCGCTTGAAATCATTGTAGTAATTATCTTTTCTACTTTTTTGTACTTTACATCAACAATATTTTCAAAGACTCTCTTCAGGAATGGACGAATTGTATCGATATCTTTAGAATTTGACATAACTTGGAATAATTCATCATCTGCCAAAAAGTAAAATCTTGCAAAAATTTGCCGCTTCTTTTCCAAGTACTCCTCGAGCTGCTTCTTCACTTTTTCTAATTCTGCGTTTGCTAATTGGAAGTGTTCTAGCATGTTAGGCTCTTGGCATGCTTTAATCACAGTTGGATCGTGCTTCACTCTAGCCATCGTTTCCTTCCAAGTATTGTCATGTTTTTTAAACTCTCTTGTTTCGGAAGGAAGTTCTTTAGATATAGTCGGTGATTCAAAGATTGGTTGCAAGGCAAGCCATAACTTCTGTAGTGCAATCCATGCTTCCATAATATTTGTCATTTTTAATAGCATATTGTTCCAATCTTCAATATCTGCTGCAAAAATTCCTTTGAACACTAACAAATATTACATATTATTTAATATCTTACAGGATGACATCATTTGCTGAGTTAGCACTGCATGCTCATCAATCTGAGCATTGATTTCCTCGAAACTGATTTGCGCAATGATACTAGTGTTAGATCCTTTGTAAGGATTTACAATAAATTGTGTCTTCTCCCATGCCTTTTTCATATTAGTTAGATTCGACTCGATAGCATATTCTTTTGCAGCTCTATATTTTTTAATGTTAATTGAAAAAATTTTGCTTACTTTTCGGCAGCTTTTTCTATATCTGGCAAATAGTTTAGTAAGTTCATGTTTTCTACTGTGGTCATTGTAAAGCCTTCTTTAGGGCGAACTTCAAATTTAACCAATTGGCTTATTTCATCCCAGTGTCGCTCCTTCATACCCTCAGTTCGCAAAGCCAAAACCAATGGCACATATACCTTAAAGTTTTCCACCTCCAATTTTACTTGCTCAGCTATTTTCAGTATTGCAGGCATTTCCTTGAATGCTCTTATTGTCTGGCTCAATATCTTGCTTGACTCCTGCACTAAATTATCCATCGCAGGAGCATCCAATTTTTCCCATGGATCATTATGCCATGAATGCTTGCTACGGAACCATTTTTCGGTAGTAGTCCACAAGTTGTCGTATGGCAGGAAGTCTTTCTCAATTTGCCTTAATTGTCCGTAATCGGTTAAAGGCTTGTTAAGCAGGGACTCTCTTAGATTGAAACCCTTCTCCTTTTCTTTGCATTCTTTCAATTTTTCCCTCAATGTCTGCGCCTTCCTTGCAACTTCTTCGTAATTATTAATATCCGTGAAATTTTTCATATTTGCCACAATTTCTTCAATTTTCACCAGCTCCTCTTTAAATTCTGCTTGTTGCGCTTGCATTGATCCAAAGAGTGTTTCTTCCTTTTTCAATAAGACTGCCTTCTGCTCTTCAATTAACTCGTTTAGTTCCTTTGGTTTCCTAAATGCAGCCCACTTATTTTGATTTTCTTCTCTATTGAGTTTTTCCATATACTCGTCCAATATATCGTATGCTTCCATCATTTTATCAATTTCTATTTTCTGTTTTTCCACTAAGTTCGGAATATCACTCGAGATATAGTTTCTCAAATTCGTGAGCTCTTCAATTGTCGTTGGGAGCTTCTTAATCTTGTTTCTCATTGCATCAAAAGCTTCAATTATGCCAGAAGTAATTGCCCGAGCTTTTTCCCTTAGGGTTTTCTTGCCTTCTGTTGCCAACTCTACGTGTTTGCTTCGAAGCTTCATTCCCATTTCCGAACAATCTACCAAAAAGCAAGAAACCTGTAAAGTCTTAGGAATTTCTCTAGCCAATATTTTTTCCATCTCACGATGCTTATTTATTGCTTTCTTTAATTCTTGAGCAGATATAGGATTTTCCTGATCTTCAAATTTTTTCTTTTCCTCTTCAACACTGAGAAGGAATTCATCCTTATAGTGTGCAAAAAGTGCGCGATATGCCTCCAAGGGAATAACCGCTCTTGTAATTTCAGATTTAAGTTTCTCGTAATTTTCATCTAGCCAAGCATTATCCTCTAGTTCTTTCTTTTCGGCGTTAATTATTGCTCCCTTCTTGTTAGGACGGAAAGGCACTCTTAAATTAGTTTTCAGCATCGCTTTGAAGAATTTAGTCATCACCTTAGGCTCAACTTGCGAAATATTTTGGAGATCATCAATTCCTTTGTCGTACAGCCACATCATTATATCAATTAATTTCTTCGGTTCATAAGAAAATACGGGCATTTCTTCGGGCTTTCCAATGGCAGCAAGCTCAATACTAAATAAAGGGATAGGATTATGACCAGCGTCATCAGCTTGATATTCAGAATAAGCATTTTCTATTTCAGAAACTGAAATGACGTTAATTCGCTCAGGTATAAACTTCAATATAGTTTTAACGAACTTCTTATAAGACTTATCAAAGAGTTCAATCACAGTTTCTTGCATGCGGATTTTTGCCAGAGTTAAAAATTTCTTTAGCTTTCCTTTTAAGTAAAGGTCATAATTAGACTCTTCGAGGTTCATCAAATCTCCACTTTCCTTGAATTTCTCTTTTATTATATCCTTAATTTTAGATACCCACGTTTCTCGTAAGTAGTAGCTGCACTGCGAAATGCTTGAGACTTCGATTTGCTTGAATTCTTCCAACTTCAAGGTTTTCATTAAATTCGTGTTAAATACCTCTTTCTCTGCTGCTTCAAGGCACTCAAGGTTGATCCTTTCATCAGCTTTTATTGCTTCCATTCTTGTTAAGACACTGGCATAACAAAACTCTGCAAAGCGCTCGGGAAAAGAATACTGAGGAATCCCTATCATCCCATAGTAAGGACATATTGCTTTCTTCTTTGGCGGCAAAATCAAATTTCCTCCTATTAGCTCCTTTCCTTTTCCCTTCATGTGCTTATCGAATATAATCTTGTTCATTGTTTTTGCAAAATCGCTATTAACCTCATTAATTAATGGCTGGGTATCAGGCTGCGAGCGCCCCTTGAATGATCTTGCTGTTAATGCCTTATTCACAATGCGAGTGATGTTCTCACTTCCTAGCTCTGGGATCTCATCGCTTGGCATATTCTCGATATAATAGTTATAGCGAATGAGTGAATCCGCAAATATTCTTCTTGTATAGGCTGCAAAATAGCGATTTGCGAATAATCGTGGGTCTTCGCTCTATTTGACAAGTATTTTTTAAAATTCAAAAAATTGTTTATAATAAAAACAATTGAGTATTCTTAAGCTTACATCGAAGAGGAGTTTCACTTTGTGGACTCTGCACCTTTCCTTAGTTTCAATCCATATTCCTTCAAATCCATTCTTTTCTGCATTATAGCTGCTAATGCTCACTGGCCTGAAACTTACACTCCCACTTGTTGAATCTTTGCACATTGCTATTCCTCTTATAGGCTTTCCTGAGTTGCCTTTGATTAATTCTATCCACTCTTCTGCTAATCTTGAATCGAAGTCGCTATTATCGAAAGCCTCAATTGGAATCCAAGAGCCTGGCGCTTGCTTTGGATTGCGCCATTCAATATTCAATTCGTCAAGTAAAGATTCAACAGCAAATGAATCATAGAGCTTTTGAGTCCTATTATGGAATAAGTTTAATATAGATATGGTATATGAATTAGATGGCATTGCTAACACTTGAGAATAAAATAAATAAGTTTGGTTTGCCTCATTAGCGAAAACTTTTAAATGGAATATAAAACAAAATTTGTTTAAAAAAAGGTTTGTCCATCAAGGGTATGTTCTTACTTGGATACGACTATACTTCTCGAGAGGCGGCCGGGCACTTGGGCAAGGGGAACGGGGACTTTTGGCTCAACATTAACGTAAGGATACTCAGCAGGTCTCTTGGCTTCCTCATCGCGTCGCTTTTTCGTGGGACTTAGCAGTCTTGTCTCTCTTGTTTCGACCCCTATCAATTAACGTATTGCTCAGTTTGATTTCCATTTTAATAGGAAGATTTTGAACAATAAAATTTAATAAGTAGCAGTAACGTACGGGGTAGATTCGCTTTAAATAAAGGATTGGCCATGATAAGTTTGCACACCAACTTAATGTCCTATTATTTGTTAAGCCAAAGAAAGCCAAAAGAGTATTTAAGTACTTCTAGTTCATTTCCTCCAGCAATGATTTTCTTAG
>CAXXOL010000012.1:0-14872 GCA_963666495.2 Bacteroidaceae bacterium | reverse complement strand
ACCTTATCATTATTATTCTTCTTCTCGTTCTTCGAATCTTCCACCTCCACGTGGGTCAAGAGATTGCTGATCTTCGCGATTCATTGAAACGCAATCAGTTGTAATAGCCAATAAAAGTTTCGATTTCAGGTTTTCTTTGGATTTATATCCTGGCAATTCAAGATTGAAGAAGCAAGTATCCGCCTTTGGTAAGGCTTTCTCTTCATCTCCGCGGGATCTCATTGATGGCTTGATCATAAATCTTACATTCCTTCGTTCATATTCTTCTTCGCTGGCTGGAAGCCTTTCTTGTCCCCAGCAGAATTTAATTACCTTAAGCTTATCTGCTTCGCTTAGTTCTTGCATTACTTCCCAGAAGAATTTCACTCTATCGCTGTTCTCATTCAATCCGGCACCATATCTTGTATGCCTCTTTAGCATTTGCAAATCTACAGTTGGACGAGCACAGATTAAGCTTTCTATTTCTTTATGCGTTAGGAAGTTTAAGAAAGCTAATGGGACAATTAATGAGATTCCCTTCCTAACTGCGTTGCATTGAAGTACGCTTTCATAAAGTCTTGCTTTTAAGAGCATGCTGATGTACTCATCAATTTTTTGATACTCGACAGTAATATCATTTCCTCCAGGTATTAGCTCTTCTGTGGTATCATCAGATAAAATAGCACAGTAGTTTTCTGGATAAGATGTTTTGAACTGTTCCTCCGTTATTGTTCCTGAAGCCAATAATTCTAATACTCTAGCCACTGTTTGGTCAAAATCTTTGAAATCATCGAAACTGATTGGCTCACCAACAACTTGTTTCCATATAATTGGCGGTAAGTCTAAGGAGAGATGAACTCCCTATTAAAAAAGCGAGTTATTGAAAGAAGCTTATTAGAAGATCGAGCTATGGATAAGCAAGCAAAAAAACTGTTATTTTTAGTTAAAAAACATATTAATGCAAGCACATAATATTTATATGCTAGCATATGCTGCTATAAACTTCCGAAAATAAGTAATCACTTACAGTTCTGATGCATGTGCCAAAGAGAATTCCAAGGAATTCGTAAAGTAGTAGATCAGATGTTGTCTTAGCTGATGGAGTGAAAGTAAATTTATCTCTCATTTCTCCCTGGTGGTTCTTGTTATTAGGAGTAGGATACAGTAAATGCAAAGCTTCTGTCTTAGTATCAGTATATGAAGTAGTGCTGGCAATAGGAGGCTGTAGTTCTGATGATATATCAGCAAAGAACTGTCTATAAGGTCCTGCTTCTCCAACGACGTGCTCTCCTCTAAATACAATTTCGAATGCGATGAATGGAGCTGATCCTTGAGGCTTTGATGGGCGCAAGAGACTGAGATCCATTTCTTTGATTTGCTCATAGGCTCTATAAAACATGGACTCCGCCAATTTCTTTCTTTTGTCGTTTTCTTTTTCGTTATCGGCTCCAGGTTGTTGACTTTGCTGTTGCTGAGTAAGTTTTCCTTTCTCTTGCTGCTTGTGTCCCTCTGCCAATTTCAATCTCTCGAAAATGAGCTTTGGAATTCTATCTCTCACAACTGCTGTCTTCTCTAACGCAGCCTGCTGCAATGATATTTTCACATAATTTAAGCATAGCGATCTAGCAGCAGACAAGAATGTGGCTATAGTTAATGGTATTGATTGATCTGGTATTTGATTCAGGCACATAGCCCAATTAATATATGGAATTGCTTTCATTAAATTATCATTAAAGTTTTTCAATAGTCCCCAATTATAGCGAATGGTAAGAAGGTTATGGCTCAATATTCTTGGGAATTTAAATCTCAAATTTTGCTCATCAACAGCGCAATTTTTGATTACTATTGGAGATTCAGTGAACGGAGTAAATCTTAGGGTCAATGGATGCATTCTCATTACTGCTCTTGTCTCACGACAAATTTCATTTTCCACCATCTTAATCATCTCCTGAAGCTGCCTTGTATCTAGTACATGCTGTGGCATGCATATACTCGCTTCGTAGCCACCTTTTTCTAGCCAAAGATCGTATCCCTGCATAGCTAATATTTCCCAAACAAAGAGCGGATTAATATCCATCAAATTCTTTAAGCTTTGAGCGAATTCATCGCTGCTTTGCCCTAGGATTCCTTCTTTGGTAAGTTTTAATTCCATAAGGTACTCATTTTGAGGCAAGGTTGGCTGATATTTTCCGGATTTAAAGCTTTGATGTATATCTGCAATAGTTTTCAGTACTGCTTTATTGAACTCTGATGGATTTTCTGGAGAACAAAGTCGAGATTTAAAGTTGGTAAACACGAATTGATCTGGCTCTGATGCATTAAACTTGGTACCTACAGTGACATCCACTAGAGGTTCCGGTGGAGGCAACTTAACTTCTTCCTCTTTCTTTGATTCTTCTTTTTTGGCTTCTTCTTTTTTGGCTTCCTCTTTCTTGTTTTCCTTCTTTTGTTCTTTACTATGCTCTTTCCTCTTTTCCAAAATATTCATCAATTCTTCAGGTGGGATACCCAAGTCAGCGGCAATATCTCGTTCTTTGCCTGGAGATTTCCCTGAGTGCTTCTTTTCTTCTTTCTTTTGCTCCTTTTTCTTTTCTTCTTTTTTTGGTTTCTTTTCTTGGCCAATCTCTCTCAATGCTGTAATAAAGGCCTTTACATAAGCTTCATTCTCGCAAGTAGGACCATCTTTTGCGCTTTTGCACTTTGAGATTTCAACTTTTCCTGATGGTCCTGTGGGAATTGGTTCAGAAACTGGTTCATCTGGTCTTTCAGTTCCACAGGCAGTGCAATTTGCTGCATCGATTTTGTTCTATTTAATTATTTAATCTTATGTCTAAAAAATATCTTACTTTCAAAGTGCATGCTGGGCAAGACCACTCTGGAGGCTCTCTCTCTTCTTCTACCTTTGCTTCTTCCTCAGGTGGAGCTACCTCTGCGTTATTATCTTCATTTTGGGCATCGTCACCGCTAAGATTCTTTTCATTTGGAATATCAAATCCGTCTAAGATAATTAAAGCTGTCCCATTGTGATTTTTCACTACATTTCCTTCCTTTCCACTACTATCCTCTCCTTGACCGACAATAATATCTTTGTCTTGATTCATTATTTTTCCCTTGAATGTATTAACCACTTTTAAGATTTGCTCTTTGACTTCATTATAATTAAATTTCTTAGGCAAGCCTTTCAATAAATAAATATTTTCATACATGTACTTGTGCAAATTGAATGAATTATATATGTCACTGATGAGTTCTTGGCTTAGTTGACCCTCCCCTCTGAAAAAGTTCAAATAGATACCAACATTTAGCACTGATCGCAGCCATTGAGGAATTTTAAGCTTTTCGTAAAGTTCAATATCGAGTTGATCCAATCCCTTAGCTTCGGTTTTGAAAGGCAATAATGCACTAGCGAACAATTCTGCCCCATTTTGAATATATTCTGAATATAAGCTTCCTTCTCCAATGTCTTCATTATCCCTCAGCTTATTCAACTCCTCCATTAAAGCAATTATCCATTCCATGCTAATTCCCAATTTTTCTAAGCTGTTTCCTTTGACATATGGATTCAAGCTGTACATAAACCTGATCTTTCTTAAAATCCTATTCATAAGCACATAAGTAAATTGCTTTAATATCGAAGGAGCACTTGATTTTGTTGAAAATTCACATATTAATTTTATTAGAGGCTTGCAATATTTATCAATTAATTTCCCTGCCGTTTTTGGATCCTTGCAAGAGTATAAGCAAAATGCGTTAGTTAAGACTTCGCTCAGCCAACAAGTAGTGTTCCATATAGCAGGTACATAATAGATGCAGCATGGCAAGAATGAGAGGCGGAGTCATATCGCGCTCTTCTTTAGACAAATTAGCAGTAGTTCCCTGGCTAAAATAGCACCAAACTTTTCCCTCATTTATAATAAATGGAGGTAATGATTGTATAGAAATTTTTCCAACGCAAATTTGGTATACTATTATAAAAATAATTAGTAAGACAATTTTCAATTTTACCTAGATTTAGTCCTCCTTGATCTGAGTAGAACCTTAATTTGCTGTTTGGTGACAAAAGAGCGCCCATCTCGAAGCACATAATTACAGCTCCTGTATCTGTTTGGGTATTCATATGCAGTGGGAAAATTATTCCTCCTTCCTTTCCTTTTGCTAATTCACATTTTCCAGAACTTTCAGCCTTTGAGAATATTTCGCTACTGTCTGTCAAATTAGCACTCATTCGATTGCTAGCAATTTCTTTCATCATAAGGTCCCATGATTTAAGGCACCATTCATGTAATATATCAACCTCACTGAAATTCCCTGCTAGCACAGAATCTTTAATAGTTCTCTCCAATTTTCCAAGCCGAGATTCAATATTTTCTCCACTTTTCTTGCGATTCACCTGCATCACAATATTATCTAGTAATTTTGGTCCCTTCAGCAAAGTTCCTGTCGCAGATTCCTTTCCACCTAATAGTTCAATCACAGGCTGTGCGTGACCAAGCCATCCTTCCACTCTATCGTGGCTTAGCTCATCCATTGTTATTCGATGCACAATCTCTGGCAAAGGCATTAATGTAGTCGAATATGTGAATGGATTTGGTAGAGACTGCCACATTGAGGTGAACGTTCTTAAAGCAGAGCTTATTGTTGATGCCTTGATACTTTCCAAATAATTCACTAGAATTTCCTTTTCGCTGCACGTATGCGCTGGAACAGGCAATGGCTTTTCAAGATCTTTTAATGAATTTATAGGAAGTATTATTGGATAAATTTGCATAGTGTCTGCATCTGCATATTCGCATAGCGCTATTTGATGATGCCAATCGACTAACTTAATCAAAACATTGAGCTCACTGACTTTCTGTCGAATTAATCTTGTGATCAATGGATGTGCTGATTCGGATGCTCTCTTGAAATGTATCTTTGCATGTGCCCAAATTCCAACAATACACTCCTCAGGTATAAATGCTGACCAGTCGTGGTTCTCGTCTGGAGGAACACAATTAGGAGGCCAGCGATGGTCGCACATCTCTAGTGCTTCTTCCACAGCTTTTCCCATATCTCCCTTTCTTAATCTACTTCTGAGCTGCTCAAAGTAATAATTATTTTCCCATGATTGATATGAGCTCTTCACAAAGTCCATAATCTTTAGGTATCATATGCTTCTCCCAATGATTTAATAACTTGAGGGCTGATTCTTCTGGAGCGTTAGCATCAGACCTATTTCCTGGCAAAGATTTTAAATAGCTTGAAATAGGTTGAACGTAATTTGACATTGCTTTGCTCTCTCCTCTCTTGCCGAATTCTATTTTTTCCATCTTTTCAGCTTCCGCCTTTGTCCGCTTTTTCATTATGAAGAATTGTTCTCTGACTGCATCTTGTCTTTCAACAAGCCTTTCCCAGGATTCAGTCAAATTATCTTCAATTGTTTCTTTTGTTGTCTCTGTATTTGATGCCTTGGAAAGCTCTGCCATGATTTCCATTAGCTTCTTTCTGTTATCGTTTTGCTGTTCCAATTTGCTCTGGCTCCACTGTAATATTGAAGTAGTTTTCATTAGCATTAATCTTAATAGAAGTGGCATCTGAGTATCTAGTATATCTGCGCATGTACTTGTAGACAGTTCAGGGATTTGTGCAGGAACTTCTATTGCCTGAGAATGGCAATTTAATAGAGCTTTCAATATTAGTTCTTCAGAAAATTCTATTGGCCACTTATATTCTTCTACAGGCTTAACTTGAGAAACAGGGATTTTATGCATCACAAAGCTATCATCGTTTTTAACTATAACGGTAACTTGCGCTTTTCCAGTTCCAAATCCTCCAGCAACTACAGTACAAATTGCTTTTGCATTATTTACTACAGCCTCCACTAAGGTTCCAGGTCGCACACATTTCGACCATCCGTTAATTAAAATTAAGCATCCAAATATGACTTCTTTGTCTACCAAACTAAACTCTTTCCATTTCTTTTCTCCGAGTAATTGTAAAGATTTCTCCACATATGCTTTAATATGATCTTGCCATGTTTTTGAAGTGCTAGAAACAAGCATTGAACGTAGTAATTGGAGATATTCTTGAATAGCCTGGCTTATTGAAGCACCCATGCAAAACGGAGATTGCAGGCACTGAATTTCGGTTCCGTCTAAATTCTGTCTTATTCGATTTTGGCTTCCTCCAGAAATATTTTCCAGGTAAGAGTCTAACTTCTCGAATATATTAGCATCGCATAATGAAAGAACCAGTTGAGCCTTAGCAATAGTAATAGGTGGCGGTGGCTGAACTGGCGGTGCTTTCCCAGCTGGTGGTTTGGGTGGGCGATAAGTCAGTGGATAGCTTGCTTCAATCGTAAGGTTAGTCGATACGAGCTTTTTCGTTTTACTTTCAGGCTTCATATATGGATTTATTGGGATTGGTGATAATTGACCATTATATGCTTTGTAAAGCAAATCGCAAAGTTCTTGCGCCATAGGTAATGACAATGAGATTGGGAAATGCACATAAGATTTGCCTAATAGTATTATTAATTTTTTGAACATAATTTTATTTCATTCTTACTTAATAAATAGCCGCTGATGAATTTGAAGTCTGCTATGTGCTGCCTTATTCTCCTGTTGAAATTCTTTTCATTAAACTTCCTTGTTTTCTCAGCTTCTGAATCATCGTTTTTAATTTCTTCGTAAGAGAGTTTAACAATTTCTTCAAACTGTTGGCTAATTTGCTGAATGGAGGCACTGTTTGGCTTTGGTTGTGCTTTAGACGATTGGGAATTAATGAAGAATCTAGTATTGGTGAACATGCCAATTGGCTCTGGCTCTTTCTGAGAGCTAGAATCACCAGCAAATGTTTGAGGATAGCATTCAGTGAATGACGGATGCAAATTCTCCCAATGATAAAATGCAGTTAACAAAAATAGAATATCATCTTCGTTGGAATTGAGATTAAGCAGAACGTAAAATTCTTTAGGAGTAGGCTTGCTATTGTATCCCTGGGTGAATCTTATGATTGCTGCTTCTCCAATTTTTTTAAGTGTTTGAATAACAAAGTTATTAGGAACACGTGATAATTTGCTGAATTCGCTGCCTTCAGTTGGAATCATTACTGTTTTAATTATGCCATCAGTTGAAATTTGAGTTACATCAATGAATTTATATAGTAATTGTGCACACTTGCTTGCCAGTCGGACTATTAAGGGAGTAGGCGAAATATGCATCAGGTAGCATAATAAAGAGCATGTCTTATTAAGCAAAACAGCATCAATAGCATTTACCCTGTGAAAGATTAGCATGATTTCATATAAGAACGATAATAATTGTGATATTTTTTGTTGATAAGAAGGAATCGTAAATCTTAATGCTGCTTCGCTACTAGGCTCAGCAATGCTGCATTCTCGATCTAGCGTATCAACAAAAATTTGCAGAAGTAGCTGTTGGATTGAGCTTTTGGCTTCTGGAGCAGAAATCTCTTCGGCAGAGATCAGGAAGCGATTAAGAATTACTTGGCAAGATGATATTAAGTATGAATTTAATTTGCTCACTGGTGGATTAGATTGTAGTTCCGCAGAATAGCTTTGAGACATTAATATTATGTTAACAATGCTTGAGAGGAAATTTGAAAGTCTTAAAGTACTGGATGAAGAACATAAATTAATTATAATGTTATTATTATTTGCAGACTCATGCAAAAGCACAGTGAGGTCAGAAAATACTTGCAAAAGTCTTTTCATGTGCTCACAGATATCGTTTTCATCAACTACTTTTTTATCTGGTGAGTCTTTCTTTTTCATTTTCTTTACAACTTGCTTAATCTCCTTAAATACTCCGCAATCAGCACATAGGGTTTCTACTAATGCATCGCATAATGCGAGGCAATCTCTTGAAATAGGCCCGCAAATATTTCCACCACAGGCTTCGATATTGCTGAAAGGTCCGTGCAATATAGAATCTGTAATATTTCCCATAATTAATCGCTTGAACATTGTATTATTAAATTCTTGCATCAATTTGCATTGATAATGAAGTCCTAACTGCCTCAGTAATCCTCTTCTTTCCTGCTGTTTGATTGCTTTCCTTAATTTAAGGGGATCCCAATTAGAGGTCAAAACAGTAATTACAGATTTCAATGGCGAGTCGCTTGAGAGCATCTCTTCATCGACAACGATTTTTGCCTTTTTCCACTGCAAATAGCTATCATATGCTTTTTGTAATTGCTCCGGGGTTGAGGCACCCTGAATAAATGGTGTTAGCGAATTAGTACGCTTCAAGTCAGGCTCAGGTAGTGCAAGCAGATTTCGATCCTCCTTCACGGGTGGTGGTAACTCTTCCATAAAGTTACTTGTATGGGTAGTTGTTGGGGATGCAGAAGTTGATTTCGCTTTTAACCCTAATTTTGGTAGTGGTGCTTTCTGCAGTGCCTTGATTTCAAACAAAAATTGAGCTCGCTTCATAACATAATTAGCTACAACCCCATAAATTGATTCTTTCTTTAGTTGGTCTCTATTAATTTTTTCTGGCAAGTTTGTTGAAGTTTCAGATAGATCAATAATAGATTTAATGGACTCTTCTATTTTCTTGAATATTCCTTTTAATGCTTCTGCTGGATCTTTGGCAGTATAGAATATTGACAATATGCTACATAAGCTCTTCACTAAATCGAAGTTTCCTTGATATCTTTGCAAGAATTTATCATATACTCTTTGATATAATTTCTGCCTGAACTCGTTCTTTTCTGAATCAGTTAACTCCTTTATAATAATATCTTCTGCTGTGATAGCCTTTGCATTTTTTCCTCGTCCACCTGACTTTTTGTGTTCTTCTCCTGCAGCTTCGCTGCCTTCATCTTTAATTTGCTTTACTATTTTCTTTTTTCTTGATCCAGATTTGGAGACGCTAACCTTCTTCTTCTTTTTACCGACTTCTTCCTTAGGATTGGCGCTTCCTTGAGCCGCAATCTTCTCATCTGCTTTCTTTTTCTCTTCTGCTTCTTTATTTTTCTTGTTAATTTCTTCTGCTTTCTTCTCCTTGTATTCTGTATAATATTCAATACAATCATCAATTATTGAGACTCTGCAAAGCTCATATTCTCTTTCTCCCTGCAATCGAGAGAGCATCCAGCCAATAATGCTATTCAAATGCTGTCCCAAAGTGCGATATGCTCCGTCATCCAATATTATTGCCCCGTGGTCTGTTATTTCATATCCAGAATGATATAGTAATGCTAATAACGCAGTATTCTCAGTAGCATCCCACATCAACTTATATTCTTTTCCAAATGAAGGTCTTTGTCTTTCGCCAGAATAAATTGCAGGAGGTGCTTGGAACTGTCTAATTTTTGTGCGCAAATTTGCAATCCATCCTTCATTTGTTTTGCAAAGTTCGATTGCTTTTCCTAAGCTTGGACTCAGTAATGCATGATTTAGTTTGTATTCCTTGATTGTAGCTTCTGTCTTGCCTTCTTCTGTTTTCTTAGCTTTTTTGTCTTCTTTGATCATTTTTACCTCTTTTATGCTCTTTCTGCCTTCTCTTAAGATTGGTAATGAGAAGAACTCTTTATAAAGTATTTCATCTTGCGTTAGATCTATCCCTTTTAGTAAGCTAGATGTTAGCCTTGATGCCAGAGTTACTAGGCTGTTAATCGATGTTAAAAGTCTCAATACAAGGCAATCTGGCAAAGAGATACTAACCATCTTTTTTAGTTTTCTTTCATTGCAGTCTCTGGCAACAATATCGCTAAGCGGTTCACCGTAAATTGGATGAAGCACTAGCTTGAATCCCCATCTGGAAGAAGCATCCTCATTTTTCTTCTTTGGCTGAGTGGACACTCTGAACTCAACAGTAACTTTATTTCCAATCAAAATATATTTCTCTCTTCCTGTATGCTTTCCGGAGAATTTGTGATAGGTTCCAATGCCATTATCCACAGGCTGCGAAGTATCACTAGTATAGATCATTAAATAGTCATTTCCGCTTTCCGTCTGGCATCTTGGGTCTAATTCGCAATACACCCCTATTGCACACGGGAAATTAACTTGTTCCTTAAAGTTTATTTCACCTCTACCGTATGGGTGGGTTGTCTCAATGATTTTCTCATTTGCAAAATCAGTGTTTTCTGAAAAGTGGTAAGATGCCATTATACCTTGTGAGGGATCTATATTTCCTACAGCAAGCTCTTTCAGCTTTGAAATCAAAGATAGCAACTCCGGCATTGTCTTTACTGCATATTCAGTATCATTAATTCCATCTGGAGAAATATTTAGCAATAAGGATACCCAGAACATAAATTCAAGCATTTTCTCAATCCAAGGATGCATATCCTCTTTAATTTCCTTTCCATTATTTGTGGTTTCCTTTAATTTATCGATCATTTGCATTACAACTTTTAATAATTTCCATACAAATTTCATATATTCCTTACTTTTGTTAAACATTTCAATAGCTGCTCTTGAGATTAATTTATTAAAAATGCTCCATGCCAATTTTGCTTGTTGCCCCGAATTCATGCATTGCATAATTAGGCCTAACAAACTATTCCAAGCTTGCTCAACGTTGCTATCATGCTCGCTTCTTAATTTTTCTATTAGAACTTGCTTATGCTTTTCTTGCTCGCTTTCAGGAAGGCTTTTATCCAAAAGCATTTTTGTATGAGTATAAAATGCAATTCTATCATCTAAACTGATTCCGCCTTCATTCGCTGCATTGCTGTCGACTGGCTGCTTTTCCTCCTTCTGATCGCTAGCGGCGTTTTCTTCGTAGCATTTGGCAGATGGGAGTAATATCATTGAAAGCCTAGGGAAGAATTCTTTGTCGAAATATGGAGAAATTAGAGGGTGATCTATATTAAGATTTGGACTGGATGTGGTTTCTACAAATTGCAATTTAGGCTTTTGAGAAATCGCTCCAGGCAAAGGTAGTTCTGGATGCGCTTCAAAAATCTGTATTGATGACCTGCGGATTGGATATTCAGGGAAGTACGTGCTTTGATACTTAAAATATTTTGTCATAAATAATTCAATGACTGAAGATGCTGGGGAGAACATAATGCTATAGTAGCTTTGATTCTTGTTTATTATATCTCCCTGAACAGCTCCAGGTCCACTGCCATTACTTGTGCATGTAGCTATTTCAAGTTGACCTTTTTCCTCCATTTGCTTAATTCCATCGCTTATTTTGTTCAATTCCTTAATAATTTGCTTCATCACAATAGCTTGCACCTCAGTAGTTCTTACCAATATTTGCCACCCGTTTATTAGAATTCTCCATGTTATCTGAACTATTTCAGCAGGCAGTGAGCTTGCATTCTGAATGTTTTGAATAAGAAGCAATACCAGCTCTTGGAGTGTTTCAGGGAATCCAGTATTAGGGAATGGGCTCAAAGCGTCAGCATTCAATATCCAGAGCAATAGCTGATTATAGTATTCTAAAACAATATTTTTCATCTTTTCTTTATTTTGGTCGCAGATAATTCTTTTCATGAGTATCTTTAAGCTCAATAATGACCCAGAAGTGCAAAATGCAACTTCTTTCTTGGATTCTCTGCATATTTGCACTGGTGTTTTCTTCTTTTCGGGGGTATAACCTCCTTTTTGTGATTTATCTTTGGCTAGGGTCTCTAATACGCTTGGTCCCGGGATACGTCCTAGAGGTTCATGGCTTGAATATCTTATCATCTCGGGGCGATAGTAGCTTTGCCCAATTGCTCCTGGAGGTGGTGGTCTTCCTCGAAAAGTTTGCGTTCCGAGATATGAGGGTGGTGGCAGTGATGCATTTGGCGGTGGTAGGAACTCTCCGCGATACTCATACCTCGCAGGCATTCTTCCATGCCCTGATGGCCTCGATCCATATCCGTACCTTACTGGAGAATTATATGAATCAACTGGCTTCCAAGACGGCGGCGGCAATGTATTCTCCCAAGGCTCCGGATGCTTTATTTTCTTGGCTTTTTTCTTTTCTGCTTTCATGGATCCTTTGCGAACGCTCTTTATTGGAACTGGCATGGAGATTGGCTCAAAATTTATCCAATCATCTTCTTTAATATCATAAGCTTGGATCCATGAGCTAACTTGCTTATCATGAACTTTTTCTTGTCTTTGTCTCAATTTAATTAGTTTGGCATTGATTCGCTTCTTAAGCTGCTCAGATGAGTCTTTTGGGCAAATATAGCTCAATGTTAGTCTTTCCTTCATCTTAGAGTAAAGCATGTCCCAATTATTCCACTTCCAAGGCATTGAAAATCGATAGGCTTCAGAGGCTTCAAGGAATTGTAATAAAAAGTGTGCAAGCGCCTCGGGTACCTAATTGCAATAATTATATAATCAAAATAAATATTTTTTTTAGAACCAAAAATTTCAATCCCCTATTTTTAACCAAAGTTTTTACTGTTGTTTCGTTCAATATTAGCTCTGCAGATGATAAATTGAATCCCGGAACAATTGGGCTAACCAATGGGAAATTGCTGTACTCCAGGCAAACAGCTATTGTTGATTCTCCAAGGAAAAGCATATAAAACTTATGCAATTGATGATCAAAAGATAAGCAGCAGTGATCATACTGGAAATACTCCATAGGCTCTGTAGTTATGAAACTACCTTTCAATTCAATTTCTTCAAAGAACTCTGCTTGCTGCTCCAAAATTGGTATAGGTGGGGGAATTTCCTGTTCGTCTCCACTTCCCAAATTATTTCTTTGCATTTGTGGCAATTTTCCTCCTGGGGGATGTTCCTCTTCCTCATCTTCTTCTGGAGCATCTTTACCATGACTTTGTCCTTTTCCTAAAGCTTGCTCCTTCATGAACATATCTTTTATAGGACTGCCTAATCCGCTTCCTTCCATTCGCTTGAGCTTTTCATTCAAGGGTTTAATATCATCAGGGTTCAATGAAAAGATCTTCGCATGAGGAAAATTGGAATGGAGAGTCAGTTCAGTATTGCTCATTGTCCAAAGACCGTTTGATACATTATAAGGATAAAGTACCGACTTATCAACTACTTCAAAGTCTTGCTCTGGCCTCATCACGGCTTGTCCCAGCAGTATTGATGATTTCGCTGTTACTGTTACCTTGCCCCTTTCATTTTCTCCTTCATCAACAAGCCATTGTGCTGCACTTTGGATATTAAATCCAGTATTTCTCTCTCCTCCTCCTGTTATTTTTAGAGCATATGCGCACTCTGCTTTTGTGAAGTAATTGGAAAAGCTCGTATACAACTCTTCAACCAGTGGGTTATTCAATTTTTCCAAGTCATACTTCTCATTTTCATTGAAGCAAGCGTTTACATCAAATTCTACTAAGTAAAATTCGCATATTTTAGCTGTATCTGCAATAGGACCCACTTTTTTTTCTTCTTTTTTTGCATCTTTTGCTGGCGGTTTCTTGGCAGGCTTTCCCTTCTCTGCTTCTTTTCTTTTGCCATCTTCTTCTTCTTTTTTTAATCTTTCGTATTCTTCTTGCATCTCTGGTTTCAATTTGCGTTTGACCGTTTTTGTTTGCACTGTGATTATAAATAAGTGATTTCCGTCTGTAATTAGTGGAAAACTTCGATTGTATTTAGATGTTGCAGTTTCTTTAAATGCCTCTTCATAAGAGAGTTTCAATAGACCAATTTTCTTAAACGTAGTTGGAGATATTACGTTAATTAGTCCCGGCTCATCTGAGTTCCTTCTCAAGTATAACTTGCCTTGGCAGTAAACCCAGCATCCATCATTTTCTTTTTCTGATGTAACGCACAAATAAATTTTTCCTGCAATCGTTCCAAACTCTCCAGTGCCAACTTTCAGCATTGTTCCTTTATTGTATGAGCACATATACACCTATAAGAATTTTAATAAATAAATTTGCAGTATGTAAAAAATTAACTGCCAATTTTACGTATAGGTATGAACCGTCGGTTGCTAAGGAGCAATTAGTGGAGTTCAGTGAGGAGAAGTTTATTGATTTAGCTAATTTAAACGTGCCCTGAGTGGATTCCGGTCTTATATAATGGTGGATTTTATGGGATTTCTGCTCTTTCTCAATCTTTAAAAGCATGTTTTTCATTTCTGGAAAAGACTCTGTGATACATTGATTTTTAATAGCGTCTAGTTCTGGATTTCCAGTTGGGTCAAGTATAAAATCAATGAAGTGTAACTAATAGAAAAGTTACAAAATGCAGGGTAGCGATTTTTATAAATTTCTCTTACCATTCTTTCATATGAGCCTGAGTTAACAGTAATGCCAAAAATATTCAGCAAAGCAAGCTTTGCATCTCCTTTGAGTTCCTTGATTCTCTCCTGATCTTGAGCCTTAACACTGCCACTCTGAGCTGATGATAATCCGCCGAATCTTTCCAGAGTACCTTTAAAGAATTTATATGCGGCTTCCTGAAAGTTGTAATTTTCGTCAAATGGCTCGCACCATAATGCCAATGGTCTTAAATGACTCACCTTAGTGTACAATTCGTTGAGAGTGAATGGCCAGTTTGTATCTGGATTAGTGCCCGGCAAAGAAGGAAAGATCCATGAATTCATAGCAATTTCTTCCATTATGTTATTGCATTGTCTGCAGTCACCAAAAAGCACAGTTGGATTTCTATCAAGCTGACTGCTGAGGAGGAGTTCTCTGTAAGTCAGGGCTCTTCGGTAATAGTATTTCTCTACTGACTGATGCATGGAAATGCATAGTTGCGATATTTTTTTCTCCCAGTTCTCATAGCTACTCTTCTTTGCTTTCTTAAATGATTCCTTCTTTACCTCTATCACGCTATCCAATAATTATATTACATTCAGTTTATATTGCCTGATCTGAAATCTTTTTTACTTTTGGAATCGGTCAATTGGATCTAGCTTGCTTTCGGCAATTTTGCTGAATACCTCGTTTCTTTGCTTTTGCATCAATGGAAAGAGCTTTGATAGTTCGTGATCTTCATTTGTCAAAG
>CAXXOL010000011.1:0-27394 GCA_963666495.2 Bacteroidaceae bacterium | reverse complement strand
TGCTTCTGTTACTGTTAAGGGGACAACAAATGGAGTTATCACAAACCTAAATGGAAAGTACGTGTTGAAGGTTCCTAATGGAAATGCAACATTAGTCTTTACCTTTATTGGCTATGACAAACAAGAAATAGCATTAAAGGGAAGAACTACTTTGAATGTAACTCTTAATGAGAATTCCCAATCTCTTGATGAAATTGTTGTTGTAGGTTATGGTACTCAGAAGCGTACAAGCGTAACAGGTGCCGTATCAACGATGTCTGATAGAGAACTTCTAAAAGCTCCTACAATGGGTATCACCAATGTGGTTGGTGCACGTGTGGCAGGTGTTACTATGTTGCAGACCTCCGGTCAGCCGGGTAGTGATGCTGCTTCTTTGCTGGTTCGTGGACAAAGTGCTACTTATATTGTAGATGGTGTTCAGCGTAGCTTCAATGAAATTGACCCAAATGAGATTGAATCAGTTTCTGTGTTGAAAGATGCAACTTCTGCTGCCGTTTATGGTTTGGATGCATCTGCGGTTGTAATCGTAACGACCAAGAAAGGTAAATCAGAAAAATTGCGTATCAGCTATACTGGTTCATATGGTGTTAGTCAGAATGCAAACCAAATAGAGTGGCTGGATGGCCCAGGCTATGCTTATTGGCATAATCAGGCCCGAACCATGGACGGTGATGCTCCGATTTTTAATGCAGACCAGGTACAAAAAATGAAAGATGGTGTTGATGGTTGGGGTAATACAAACTGGTACAAAAAAGTATTCAGTACAGGAACAAATATGCACCACAATGTAAGTGCAACTGGTGGTAGTGAAAAGCTTCGTTACTTCACTTCAATAGGTGCATTTTCTCAAAAAGGTAATGTTGATAAATTCAACTACGATCGTTTTAATCTTCGTTCTAATATCGATGCCAAACTCAGCAATAATCTGACTATGGAATTGGGTATTTCCGGCCGTATTGAAATGCGTGACAATCCTCGTTACTCTGCAAATCCGGATGATTGGCACAACATTCCTCAACAGGCTGTACGTGCATTGCCTTATGTGCCTGAAAAAATGACTTATCAAGGGAAAGAGTATTATACAGGTACTCCTACAGATTCTTCTCCGGTAAGCCCACTTGCATCTATTAACGATGGGGGATATAACAGATCGAACAATACTTATATTCAATCAAATTTCTCATTGAAATACGATGCTCCCTGGTTAAAAGGTTTGAGTTTTAAGTTTATGGGTGCTTATGACCTTTCTTATCAATTTACAAAGAATTTGGCTATTCCGTTCAAAACATTGTTGATGACTAAACCAGGTGCTACAACAGAAAGTTTAAATTATAGTTTGTTTACAGATAATTCAGGAAATATATCTTTGACTGAATCAGCTTCTCGTTCTACCAACGTGGTTACTCAATCAAGTGTTAATTTCGACAGAGTATTTGGTAAACACAAAATCAATGTTATTGGTGTAGCTGAGACTCGCAACAAATTTGGTAATGCTCTTGGTGCAACTGGTTATGGTCTTGATTTTATTAATTTGGATGAGTTAAGTAAAATTACAAATAAAACAGGTGCCGGAATGGAAAAGATTCCTGTTCTAAGTGGTTCTAGCTCTCAATCTCGTGTAATTGGTTTTGTTGGCCGTTTAAACTATGATTACAACGAAAAATATTTGGCTGAGATTTCTTTCCGTCGTGACGGAAGTTATTTGTTTAGCGGAATGAATGGCTCTCGTTGGGTCAATTTGCCAGCTTTGTCTCTTGGCTGGAGAATGAACAAAGAGGACTGGTTTACTGCTGATTGGGTTGATAACTTGAAAATTAGAGGAGGTATCGGTAAGACTGCTACTTCTGCCGTTAACGCTTATCAATATTTAGACTTAATGGCTCTCTCAACAAACCAGGTTATTCTAGGAGATGCAAGTCAGAGTTTGGTTTACGCTTCTACATTGGGTAATCCAAATCTTCATTGGGCTAAATGTTTAACATATAATGTTGGTACAGACTTCACTGCATGGAGAGGTTTATTGGGCGTTGAATTTGATGTCTTCTATAAATATCAATATGATTTGCTTTCTTCAGTAGGTGGTTCTTATCCTCCTTCAATGGGAGGTTATTTCTTCACTTATGCTAATAAGAATAAGGTTGATTATCGTGGATTTGACTTCACTATCAACCATAATAACCATATTGGAGATTTTAACTATGGAGTAAAATGGGTTGGTTCTTATGCTAAACGCAGATGGTTGTATGTTGCAAATGATTCTCAGAACACTCCGGATTACATGAAATTAACCGGTAAGGAAGTTGGTTCTCAACTTGGTTTTATTTCTGAAGGTTTGTTCCAATCTCAGGAAGATATTGCTAACTCAGCAACAATAACTGGTTCTAATGTTCTTCCTGGCTATATCAAATATAAAGATAGAAACGGTGATGGTAAGATCTCATATGCTCAGGATATGGGTTATGTTGGTAAAAGTGCTTATCCTAAGTTCCAATCTTCATTGAATTTGAACGGAAACTGGAAAGGATTTGATTTTGATATTTTATTTCAGGCAGGTTTAGGTCGTACTGTTGCCTTAACAGGTGTTTATACAGCAACTGGCGCATCCGGAATAATGGATAATACTGCATTTACAAAACTATTCTATCACGGCGGTAACTCTCCGGTTTTCCTGGCAGAGAACTCCTGGACTCCAGACAATACTAATGCTGAGTTTCCTCGTTTAACATTGGTTCCTTTAAGTAGCAATAACGCTTATTCATCTACTTTCTGGTACAGATCAGGAGATTATGTACGTTTGAAAACATTTCAATTGGGTTATTCAGTTCCTGCAAATTTAATTAAGTCTTTTGGTGCTAATAATCTTAGATTCTATGTTGAAGGTTCAAACATCTTAACGTTGAGTGAACTTACAAAATATAACATTGATCCTGAACAACCAGGTGTAAACAATGGATACTATCCACAACAAAGGACTTTTTCTTTTGGTGTTAATTTAACATTATAATTTGAACATGATGAAAAAAATATTCAAAATAACGATTTTGGCTACTTTGGTAGCTGGATTCAGTAGCTGTAATGATTGGCTGGAGCTTACTTCTACAGACAGTCTTTCCAGTCAGATTGTGTGGGAGGAAGAATCAAGTGCTGACTTGTACGTAAATGGCTTCTATACCTATTTAAATAAATACAGCCAATTTGGATCTCTTCAGTTTAGTGGTAGTCTTACCGAGAGTTTGACGGATGCTCTCAAATATAGTTCGTATGCTCTGGGTCACAATGCTGGTCACCCTAATAACTATGTGTTCAATCCAAGCGTAATCACATCCGCTAGTTGTTTCTATGATTGCTGGAGCGATGCCTACGATGAAATTAGAAGAATGAATCAGTTCCTGGATTCGATGAATAAATTTTCAAAATTCTCTGCTGAACAAAATGCGGAATGGGAAGCCCAGACTCGTTTCTTTCGTGCATTTGTTTACTTCCAGTTGGCAAAACGTCACGGTGGTGTAATTCTTTATACAAGTCTTGACCAGATGGAGAGTAACAAAGCCCGCAGTACAGAAGAGGAAACCTGGAATTTGATAGAATCAGATCTGGATTATGCTATAGAAAAACTTCCTGAATCATGGGAGGCTTCTTCTGATAAAGGCCGTATTACTAAAAATGTTGCTTTAGCATTCAAATCACGTGCAATGTTGTATGCAGAACGTTGGCAAGATGCTTACGATGCAGCAAATGCAGTAATAAACTCGAAGGTATATGGGTTGGTTGATGATTATTCTAGCGCATGTGCAGGAAATAACAAAGAAGCAATCTTAGAGTTTGATTATAAAGTTTCTGGTCCATATCATACATTCGACCGTGATTATTGTCCATTAAGTGATGGCTATAAATCAGGAGGATATGGTACACCAACTCAGGAAATGGTAGAATGCTATGAAAAGGCAGACGGTACTAAGATGAATTGGGCTCCTTATCATTCAGCAACAGCAACTCGTCCTCCTTATGAAGATCTTGAACCTAGATTTAAGTCTACCATTATTTATCCGGGATCTATTTGGAAAGACAAGGTAATGCAGAATTCTGTAAATGGCACATATGGTACGTTCATGGCTTATAGATCACAACCTTATCTTTATGGATATACTACTACAGGTTATTATTTGAGAAAACTGGTAGATGAATCCCATAAAGATCTAAATGGCGTATTTAGTAAACAGTCATGGGTGGAAATCCGTTATGCAGAGGTTCTTTTGAACAAAGCAGAAGCTGCTTATCGTTTGAATAAGACGAGTGAAGCTCAGAGTGCTATGAATGAAGTTCGTGCTCGTGTTGGTCTACCTGAAAAATATACTACTGGTGCAGAATGGTTCAAAGATTATAGAAATGAACGTAAAGTAGAGCTAGCTTATGAAGGACAATTGTTCTGGGATATGCGTAGATGGGAACTTGCTCACACAGAGTATAACAATTATCGTTGCCATGGCTTTAAGATCACAGGTGATAGCTACGAATATATTGATGTTGACTATCAGGATCGTAAGTTCTTGCAGAAGACATATGTTCTTCCTATTCCCGACAGTGAATTAGTAAATAACTCGCTTATTATTCAATATGACGAATGGAAATAATAAATAAAAAGATTAATACGATGAAAAATAAATTTTTATCAATAATTGCTATTGCCTCAATGTTGATTGGGCTTAATAGCTGTCGCGACGTAGAGGACTTGACTCCTTCTGTTTCGCGTGAGGGTATTAATAATATCACAGCATCTTTCGTCAATGATGAAAGTTCTGAGAACTCATTTACCAGTGAAATAGATTATGCTAATGGAATCATTACTGTAGTGTTCCCATATAACTATCCTACAACTTCAGACAATGTATTAACTATGGCTGATTTGACAAAAATGAGAGTTGTTGCAAATCTGGATGATAATGTTTCAATTTCTCCATCCATTCTGTATATGGACTTAACTAAGGATAACTACATTACAGTAACTGATCAATCTAAAAATCAGAAAAGATATAAGGTTGTTGCTGAAATTCGTAAAAGTGCTCTGTGTACAATTACTTCATTTAAAATTCCATCTCTTGCTATTGATGGCATTATAGACGAGGGTAACAAAAAGATCTCACTAATCTCAGTTGATCCAATTGGTTCGGCTTTGGCTAACGTTACTGTGTCTCATGGCGCTATCATGAATCCAGATCCAACAAAAGAGGCTTTGAATTATAACAATGAAGTAAAAATCACTGTAACTGCTCAGAATGGAACAAACTCATCGGTTTATACTATTAATAAAGCTGTTCCTTCTAAGGCTGACTTTGGTATGAATGTAGGAAGTGAAAAAATTCTATGGTCTAAGAAATTAAATACAGATCTTGGAATAAGTGTTCTGAACTTGACCGGTGGTATTGCGGCAACAAAAGATTATGTAGTAGTAAATACCAGAGGTCAAAACAGTATTTACCTGGATCGTAAGACAGGCGAGATTGTTGGCACTGTTAATTTAGGCGATAAAGCAGGCGGTTTGATTAACTTCTATAATACTTGCGATGATAATGACAACATTTTGTTGTGTAATCTTGCTCCAAATGCTGGTGCATTTAAGATATGGAAGATTAAAGGTGTAACAGGTACTCCAGAACCGTATATTGAATGGAATGGTGGTTTGGCAATGGGACGTAAAATGTCTGTAAAAGGTAGTATTGATAATGATGCTATTATTACAGTTCCAATAGGTGCTAGTAATAGATTTGCACGTTGGCAGGTAAAGGGTGGTGTTCTTCAATCACAAACTCCGGATCTTATTACAATAACTGGTATTGGTAGTTCTTGGGGTAACAACTGTGATGTTGTTTATACTGATCCAACAAATCTGAATAGTGATTACTTTACAGCATTCTATACTACTCCTTATCAGTTTACATGGGTGAACGGTATAACTAATGCAGCTAAGGCTTTTGGTCCTACTATTAGCTCCAACTGGATTTCAAATGCTGCAGACTATGTTGTATTCAATAAATGTCCTTATGCAGCATCAAACTCAATTAATTCATTTACCTGGGGTAGTGATGATAAAGTTTATCTGTACGATGTAAGCTCAGCTTCTGGCCTCGGCTCTACTATATGGAGTGCTCCTATAGGTAAGTATGGTGGTAAAGACAATGGCGGAGCGAATGCAAATGGTACCGGTGATGTTGCCTTAAAAGTTTCAGACAATGGGTACTATATGTACTTGTACTTCATGTTTACCAACGGATGCGTGGTTTGCGTGCAGTATGACTGTGTTAGATTGTAACTGTAGTTTATTTTAAACTAATAAAACAAGCCTGCACCTTTACAGGTGCAGGTCTTTTACTTTATGAAAACAATTAAATTTATAACATTTTATTCTGTCATTTTATTGGCAGGATTTATATTATCTCTAAATACATCTTGTAGTGGCGGTGATAAGAATACCGATTATGAGTTTCCGGATTCGCCTTCTGCAGGAAATAGTAGTAAACCTCGTTTCATCTGGATTGATGCAGCGGCTAATTTTAATGATTTTGCCAATAGCAAAGAGAATATAGCAAGAGACCTGATCTTGGCTAAAGATGCCGGTTTTACAGATATAGTTGTGGATATTCGACCAACATCAGGTGATATTCTTTTTCAATCATCAGTAGCCGGATCTCAGCAGGTAGAATGGTTGGCAGCCTGGGTAAACGGCGTTTATTCAAAAGTATATCGTACTGCAACCTGGGACTATTTGCAGGCATTCATAGATAAAGGTCATGAATTGGGACTAAAAGTTCATGCAGGTTTCAATACTATGGCTGGTGGTAATGGTAGTACATTGGGTAATCAAGGAATTCTTTACAGAGATAATAGTAAGAAATCCTGGGCTACTTCTGAAAACTTGTCTACAGGTATAACGAACACAATGGATAGTGGTTCCGGTACAAAATTCTTTAATCCGGCGAATGATGAGGTTCAAACATATCTATGTGGCTTGCTAAAAGATTTAGCAAAATATAATTTGGATGGTATTTTCCTTGATAGAGGACGTTTTGATGGTATCCAGTCTGATTTTTCAGATGTTACTCGTCAGAAATTCCAGACATATCTGGGAGGTGTTTCTATTCCTAATTATCCAGGTGATATTTTGGCACCCGGAGCTACAATGAGCAATGTAATGTCAATGAGTACATATCCTATATACTTTACCAAATGGCTGGAATTTAGAGCAAAGGTGATGTATGATTTTATGGCGAAAGCAAAAGACGCAGTCAAGTCAGTTAATTCAAAAACCAAATTTGGTGTATATGTTGGTGGTTGGTATTCTACTTATTATGAAGTTGGTGTTAACTGGGCAAGCCAGAACTATAATCCTGCGTTATCTTACAAATGGGCAACTGCCAACTATAAGAAATATGGATATGCCGGTTTAATGGATCAGATGCTTATTGGAGCTTATGCTTCCCCTCTTAAGGTTAATGGAACCGGAGAATGGACAATGCAAGGTTTCTGTAAATTGGCTAAAGAAAAAACAAAAGGAGGTTGTCCTATGGTAGCAGGTGGCCCCGATGTAGGCAACTGGGACTATACGAATTCTGTTAGTCAGGAGAATGAAAATCAGGCGATTGTAAATTCAGTAAAAGCTTGTATGGACGAATGCGATGGATATTTCTTGTTTGATATGATTCACTTGAAACTGGCGAATCAATGGAAATATGCAAAGGAAGGCATTGGTCTTGCAATAAAGTAAATATTTAATTTGATATGAATCAGTCTATAATGAGAAACTTAATATTAATAGCTTTCCTTTTTGTTTGTAGTGCCATTTCTGCAATTGAGACTTTGGCTGTAGGAGGGAAAGTTCTTTGTAATGGTAAGGGCATTGAAGGAGTTGTAGTGACAGATGGGGAAACATTTGCCACTACCAACAAGAAAGGTGTGTTTTCTATGCAAATCAATTCGGAGAGTAAATTTGTTTATATCTCTACCCCTTCAGGTTATAGTACTTCCGTACAGAATGGTGTGGTGAAATATTATCTTCCTATGCAAGGTGCTGGCAAAAGCTATAATTTTAATCTCGCCAAGAGCAATACCGATGCAACTCAATATAGGCTGGTTGTAATATCTGATCCTCAGATTTGGGCAGAAAAAGAATTTGTCAAACTTTCGGGGGCAATGCAGGATGTAAAAGAAACAGTGGACTCATATCATAATGATCGCCCATTTTTTGGAATATGCTGTGGTGATATCGTTTCCAGCAACCATTCATTCTATCCAAAATACAATGATATAATCGAATCCAGCGGCGTTACATTTCGTAATGTTATAGGGAATCACGATATGACCAATTATGGACGTTCATTTGAAACATCTCTGAAAGATTATGAGGAAATGTATGGTCCTGCCTATTATTCCTATAATATCGGTGATATCCATTATGTTGTGTTAAACGATAATTTTTATGTTGGGCGTGATTGGTATTATATTGGTTATCTGCCTGAAGATCAGTTGAAATGGCTGGAAACTGATTTGAAATATGTAAAAGATGGTTCTACGGTTATCCTGATGATGCATATTCCTACTACTTGCATGGAGAAAGACCGTAAAGAGTTTCATTATGAAACAAGTGCATCGACGTTGATAAACCATCGTGGATTGTACGATATTTTAAAACCATACAATACTCACATTTTTTCGGGGCACACTCATACTCCCTTTAATACGCAAATTGCTCCGAATATTTATGAACATGTGATGCCCGGTTTGAGTGGAGCCTGGTGGCAGGGTCCTGTTTGTACAGATGGCGCTCCTAATGGTTATGAAATATTCGAGGTTAATGGAAGTGAGCTAACCTGGTATTATAAGTCTACAGGCTATCCGAAAGAGTATCAGATGAAGGTCTTCTCAGGTGAAGATTATCCTGATTTCAAAGGCTATGTTGTAGCAAATGTTTGGAACAGTGATAAGTTATGGCAGATTGAATTATATGAGGATGGAAAGCGTATCGGAGAAATGGAACGCTTCAGTACATACGATCCTCATGTTAAAGAAATATATTCTAAGAATGATAAATTAGATCATAAATGGATTGGTCCATCTTTGTCTGATCACTTTTACCGCGCACCTTTGTCAGAAACAGCAAAGGAAATAGAGGTAAAAGCAACAGACAGATTTGGAAATGTATTTGTTGGCAAACTGGAAAGGAAGTCAAATCTTTAAAAAATGAATTTTATTATGTATAAAGAAGCAAAACTCCTAACTGATTTTTGAATGCTTAAAATATACATAAATAGAAACTTAAACTTATATGAAAAGAATTGCTTTATTTTTAATCTCGTTGATGTTTTCTTTTTATGGAGAGGCTAAAGTTCAGCTGACCTCTATATGGGGAGATAACATGGTCTTACAACAAAAAGCTGAATTGGTTTTCTCAGGAACATCAACACCGGGAAAGAGTGTTGTTGTAAAACCTTCCTGGGATAAGTCAAAGTTGTCGGTTAAAAGTGATGCTTCAGGTAAGTGGTCGCTGACTTTAAAAACGCCATCGGCCGGAGGACCATATAAAATATGTATTTCTGACGGTGAGGAGCTTATTCTTGACAATATCCTTATTGGTGAGGTGTGGTTCTGTTCAGGACAATCTAATATGGAAATGCCTGTTAAAGGTTTCCGTGGACAGCCCGTACATGGCTTCCAACCGTATATTGTTGATGCTAACCCTCAGCGCCCTCTTCGTTTATTTACTGTAAAAAGAGATTGGAGTACTACTCCTAAGAATGACGTGGAAGGACATTGGTCTGAAAGTTCTCCTAAGGAGGTATCTACTTTTAGTGCCGCAGCTTATTTCTTTGGTGAGCAGTTGCAGAAAACATTGGGAATTCCAGTAGGGTTGATTCACTGTTCCTGGAGTGCTTCAAAGATTGAGGCCTGGATGGATAAGGAAACTCTTTCACATTTTTCGGAGGTAGATCTTTCTGTGTTAAACAATAAAGAGTTTGGATATCCCAATGGCACACCCACATTACTCCATAATGCTATGGTAAAACCATTGGAAGGTTTCCCCGTAAAAGGAGTTATCTGGTATCAGGGGGAATCAAACAGTGAAAATCCAGCCTTGTATAAGAAACTGTTCCCTGCCCTGGTATCTCAGTGGAGAGCGTTTTTTCGTTCGCCCAACCTACCTTTTTACTACGTGCAGATTGCTCCCTTTCAATCCAGTGGAAAGGATTTGTTAAATTTGGCTTGGTTCAGACAATGCCAGTTAGAGCTAATGAAAGAGGTATCTAATGTGGGTATGGTTACAACAACAGATGCCGGAAGTGAAAAATTTATTCACCCACCTTATAAAATAGAAGTGGGACAGCGTTTGGCATATTGGGCTTTAGCTAAAGCTTATGGCATTGAAGGCATAGCTTTTAGTGGCCCTATCTATAACTCTTGTCGTTTAAATGGTAAGGTTGTAGAGGTGAAATTTGATTATGGAGAAGATGGAATGACACCGGAGAATGAAGGACTGAAAGGTTTTGAGATTGCCGGAGCAGACGGACACTTTCTTCCGGCTCATGCGGAGATATTAAATGGCTCATCTATCGTTAAGGTATGGAATGATTCCATTCCTGTACCCACAGAAGTTCGCTATTGTTTCCGTAATTATATGGAAGGCAGTTTATGCAATAATGCAGGGATACCTGCCTCTCCTTTTCGGGCAATTGTGAAATGAAACAATGATGAATCTATTAACTGAAAAGCAGATAAATATCTCAAAATGTGAAAGTAGTGGAATATAAAAAATAGCGAGAATAAATGAAAAAGATTAGTCTGTTGTACATGTTATTATTTCTACTTATTTTCTCTGCTAGTGCAGGCAATAAATATAGAATAATAACCAGAAAGGATTTAAAAGATAAAATTTCAGGAGGTTGGGCCGCAAAGATGATAGGTGTGACATATGGTCATGAGATGGAGTTCAAAGCTGTAGGGAAAATGTTTGACGGAGAAATTCCATGGAAACCTGAGATGGTAGAAGAATCTCTTTTGGAAGATGATATCTATGGCCAGCTTAACTTTATGATGATTATGGAGAAATTTGGCCAGAATGTATCGGCAGAGAAACTATCAGAAGGATTTGCCAATGCGAAATTTTCTCTTTGTCACGCTAATTTGCAAGGGCGAAAGAATTTTATGGATGGAATAATGCCACCTTTGTCCGGTACTCCAATGTATAATATGCATGCTGACGATATTGATTTTCAGATTGAATCAGATTTTATTGGATTTATAAATCCCGGGATGCCTTGCTCATCAGCAAAGATGTGTAATAAAGTGGGGCGTATCATGGCTTATGGAGATGGTTTGTACGGAGGTATATTTCTTTCGACCATGCACACCCTGGCTTATTTTGATAATAACCTGGAGAGAATAGTTGCAGATGCTCTGAAAGCTATTCCTGCCAATAGTACCTACGCCTTGTGTATCAGAGATGTTATAAACGGATATAAAAAGCATCCGCATGATTGGCGTAAAACATGGCAGGAGATACAAGATAAATGGGGCAAAACAGATATTTGTATTCCATATCATGATTTTGATATAGATGCAAAGATTAACGGTGCCTTTGTTGTTATAGGATTACTTTATGGTCACGGCGATTTTGAAACAACAATGCAGATAAGCATTCGTTGCGGTCAGGATACTGACTGCAATTCATCCAACGTGGCAGCTGTACTGGGTATAGTCAAGGGATATTCCAATATTCCGGAGAAGTTTAAATCTTACATTTCTGTTATAGCAGATAGCAATTTTATGCATACTGATTATTCATATAAAAAAGCCGTGTCTCAATCATTGAAATTTATCAATGAAAATGTGATAGCAAATGGTGGACAGATTAATGGTGATTTTTATAAAATTAAAGTGCAAGCACCTTCTTTTAAAGGAAAATTAGAACAATCCTTTCCTGATATGTCGATGAGCTATCAGGTTCAGGTAAGAGATTCTGCAAAATGGACTTTTAAAGGTCTATGGAAAGACTTTGTTTATGGTGATGGCGATCCTGATTTATACAAAATGGCCACTGACCCGGGCGCTTCGTTTGAAATACCCTTTGAAGGAACCGGGATTACACTTTTAGGAAGCTGGAATGTGGATGGTGGACGTGCTAATATATATGTAGATGGAAAATTTGTTCGAAAAATAGATACTTATTACAGAGAAGAAGCAGGGAAATATGATGTTAACCGTGCACATATTTTTCATCTTTTGAACCTGAAACCGGGGAAGCATACATTGAATTTGATTGTTGCCGAGGATAAGAACCCAAAATCTACAGGCTATAAGATATGGGTAGAACGAATTGTTGTTTATACTACCCTAAAGTAATTGATAAAAAAATAAATATCCAATAAAACACTAAAAATAATACGTATGAAGAAAATATCTTTCTTAATAGCGATGCTTTTTGCTGTTGTACTAGTAAGTAACGGAGCAATCAAGAAAAATAGAGTAAATGGTAAGCCTGCTTTGATGTGGTTTGATGCTGAGGCTAATTTTGCCCGTTTCAGCCATTCCGACTCTATTGATTTTTATTTAAAGAAAATAAAATCCCTGGGTTTTACTCATGCTGTAGTTGATATTCGCCCCATAACAGGAGAAGTCCTTTATGAAAGCGCTTATGCTCCCCGCATGGAAGAGTGGCATGGTGCTAAAAGAGGTAACTTTGATTATCTGGGATATTTCATAAAGGCAGCTCATAAATTAGGGATAGAGGTGCATGCTTCATTGAATGTTTTTGTTGCCGGACATAATTATTTTGACCGGGGACTTATTTATTCTAATCATCCCGAATGGGCATCAATGGTTTATACACCCGATAAAGGGATTATACCTATTACTCAACAGAAAGAAAAGTATTCAGCTATGGTAAATCCTATCAATGCTGATTTTCAGAAGCATATTCTTAATGTATTGAAAGAGGTTGTGAAGAAGTATCCTAATCTGGACGGACTGATGTTGGATAGAGTGCGTTATGATGGTCTCAGTGCAGACTTTTCGGATATATCCCGATCAAAGTTTGAAGCTTATATTGGTGAAAATATAGCAGATTTTCCTACAGATATTTTTGAATGGAAGAAGGATTCTAAAGGAGCTTATTATCCTGAGCGTGGGAAATACTTTATGAAATGGATTGAGTGGAGAACCAAGAATATTTATGACTTTATGTCTCTTGCACGTAAAGAGGTTAAATCTGTGAATAAGAACATTTCTTTTGGTACTTATACCGGAGCATGGTATCCTTCATATTATGAAGTAGGGGTAAACTTTGCCAGTAAGAAGTATGATCCAAGTAAGGATTTTGACTGGGCTACACCAAACTATAAGAATTATGCTTACGGAGATATGATAGATTTGTATGCCACAGGAAATTATTATACAGATATTTCTATGGAAGAGTATAATAAAAGTAAGCGTAAAGTGTGGAATGAGACAGATAGTAAGGCTCAATCGGGTACATGGTATTGTGTAGAAGGTTCTTGTGAAAAGCTTAGAGGTATATTAAAGGATAATAAGTTCATGGGTGGAATTCTGGTTGATCAGTTTTACTCTGATCCAGCTAAACTTTCTAAGACAATTGAGATGAATTTAAAAAAATCAGACGGTTTAATGGTTTTTGATATTGTGCATATTATTAACAAAAATCTTTGGAAAGAAGTTGAGAATGGAATGAGAGCCGGCGGATCTTTGAAATAACGATATTTTAGTAAAATAATAAACCAGAAAATGAGTATGAAAAAGCATTTTTTAATCTATATATTCCTGCTTTTAAGTGTTGGAATTATGGCAAATGAAAAGCCTAAGTTAATGTGGCTGGATTGTTCTGCTAACTTTGCGCGATTTAGTTGTCCGGATTCCATCCGTTATTATGTCGATAAATGTTACGATGCAGGAATTACCGATTTAGTCCTCGATATTAAAGGAACTTCAGGAATGGTTCTATATCCGAGTAAGATTGCCAAACAAAAGAAAACCTGGAAAGGATTCGATCGTCCTGATTTTGATTTTATAAATGCCTTTATAAAAGAAGCCCGCTATCATAAAATGAAGATATTTGTTTCTTTTAATATTTTTGTAGATGGGCATGGAATTTTTAAAAAAGGAGCAATTTACAACGAGCATAAAAAATGGCAGTCTGTGAATTATATGCCCGGTCAAGGTTTGGTTCCTGTAACAGAAATAAAGAATAAAGCCACAATGTTCCTGAATCCGGCTTTACCAGAAGTGCAGAATTATGAGATAGCCATATTGAAAGAGGTGGTAAGCAACTATGCTGTTGATGGAATTATGCTAGACAGAACCCGTTACGATTGTATCAACTCTGATTTCTCAGAAGCTTCTAAAGTCATGTTTGAAAAATACATTGGTAAGTCCCTGAAAAAATATCCTGAAGATATCTATGAATGGGTAAAGAAGGATGATGGTTCTTATAAACGTGTTGATGGCAAGTACTTTAAACAATGGATTGAGTGGCGTGCCTCAATAATTTATAACTTCATTAAGGATGTTCGCACTGAGATTAAGAAGATTAATCCCGAATGTAAGCTTGCTGCTTATACGGGTGCTTGGTATCCTTCCTATTTTGAGGTGGGAGTAAACTGGGCTAGTAAGAACTATGATCCTAGTAAAGATTTTGATTGGGCTACCAGCAATTATAAGAATTATGCTTATGCCGAATTGCTTGATTTTTATACTAATGGTAATTACTATTGGAATGTTACTTTGGAAGAATATCGTAAATCTACCGGAAAATATAAAAATGAAACTGACAGTGAAATATCTGTTGGTGAACATCTTTGTGTGGAAGGGGGATGTAAGTATACCCGCAAGCTCTTAGGAAATCTTCCTTTCTGTGGTGGGTTATATGTAGAAGACTATAAAAAGGATGTAAATCAGTTTGAGAAAGCAATAAAGATGAATCTTAAAGAATCAGACGGACTAATGATCTTTGATATTGTACATATTATTAATCATAATTGGTGGAGTAACCTCAAAAAAGCAATTGCTGAGGGAGATAAATAAAAAGAGATAAAAGATGAATCAAAGAGCTTATGCCTTAGATGCCCTGCGAGGATATGCCATTATTACAATGGTATTGTCTGGCGCTATTGTTTTTGGAATACTTCCCGGATGGATGTATCATGCCCAGGAACCACCTCCGTCCCATATTTTTAATCCTGATCTACCAGGAATTTCCTGGGTAGATCTGGTTTTTCCTTTCTTCCTTTTTGCCATGGGAGCAGCTTTCCCCTTTTCCATTGGTAAAAGAATAGAGAAAGGAGAAAGTAAGATTCGTTTGGTTTGGGATGCTGTTAAGAGAGGGTTGCAACTTACTTTCTTTGCTATTTTTATTCAGCATTTTTACCCTTGGTCACTTGGTAATCCACAGGATATAAGATCCTGGGGACTGTCACTGACTTGTTTTGCATTGCTTTTCCCCATGTTTATGCGTATTCCTTTAAAGATGCCTGAATGGATGCATTCGGCAGTTAAGTTGTTTGCATATGCAATTGCATTTGTACTAATGATTACTGTTGGATATGCCGATGGGCGTACATTTAGTTTGGATTATAGTAATATCATTATTCTGGTATTAGCAAATATGTCTGTTTTTGGTACACTGATTTATATCTTTACCATTAAAAACAGGTGGATTCGCATTGCCATTTTGCCTTTTATCATGGCTGTTTTTCTAGGGAGTACAATTGATGGATCGTGGACACAGGCTCTGTTTAATTATACACCTTTTCCATGGATGTATAAGTTTATGTTTCTAAAATATCTATTTATAGTAATTCCGGGTAGCATTGCCGGAGAATATTTGCTTGAATGGATGAATAACAGGAAGAAGGAAATCACTGCTTCCCCTAATAATGATCGCAAAATTTCTATCATTTTTTTGGTTTTCACAGTTGGACTAGTTATTATCAACCTTTGTTGTCTTTATAGTCGACTTTTGATTTTAAATCTAACTGTTACTTCTATAATTATTCTGATAGGTTATTATCTTCTTCGAAATGCCGATAGTAATTACCAAAAACTTTGGAAGAACCTGTTTATAGCCGGATCTTATTTACTATTACTTGGACTTTTCTTTGAAGCTTATGAAGGAGGGATTAAGAAAGACCATTCCACATACAGTTATTATTTTGTGACCTCAGGGCTGGCATTTATGGCTCTTCTGGCATTTAATATTATCTGTGACTTTTACGGATACATTCGCGGAACCAGGTTCCTGGTAATGTCTGGTCAGAATCCGATGATTGCTTACGTTTCAACTAGTCTATTTACTGTTCCTTTATTAAGTATTGTGGGAGTATATCCTCTTTTCTCATATTTATCAGTAAATCCTTGGCTGGGTTTTATGAGAGGAGTGATTATTACCTCTATTGCAGTGCTGATAACTATGTTTTTTACCCGGATCAAATGGTTCTGGCGAACCTAAGTTGGCGTTAAATAACACTTTGTCTAAAATAAATCCCGGAAGTATTAATCTTTCGGGATTTTTGGGCATAAAAAAAGGCTATCATCGCTTTAATATGCGAGGAAAGCCCAATCTATCATTAAAAACTACTCTCTAAAGTTTTTGTTATGCAGCTGCTAAAGTTTGTTTTTTGATTAACTTGTGTAGTTTAGCATTTAAAGTTTGGCACATTGCACCTTTACCTACGGCTTGGTATCTTCTAATTTGATACTGTAACATTGAAATTTCACTAATTTTCTCTTTCATAATTTTCATCTTTTGTGCTTACCACGTTTTGATAAGCGGTTTGTTTCTACTTTTTTATTACGCTACAAAGATACGGGCTTTTTCCATATAATATGTTTTATAACATGAAAATAATGTGAAAAAGGTGATGAATTAACAATATTTTATATATTAGAACTGTTTTTGCATCGAAATAAGCACATGTGAGATATTTTTTATTTATTTTGCAGTACAAGATAAACAAAGAATAATCGTTTCTAATATAAAAAACAGTTTCGAAACAATTAATATTCAATACAATGAAAGAATCAATAAAGCGCACCTTGTATAAAGGTTATGAGGCAGTACGCTCTAATCCTGTAGAATTACTTATTGCATTGATCTGCTACGCCATCAATATCTTGTTGTTTGAAAAAACAATAAAACAGGGAGAATCACTTTATTACTATTTCCCTATGCTGATGATTCTTGCCTATACGCTGAATAAATTTGCCGATAAAACATATATCCGGTGGATGTATTACGGGTGTGTACTATTGATTATTCCACTGCTATGGTTGCAAAAGCCGGAAAGTGAAGACTTCTTTTTCTGTGTAACTATAGGTGTTCTCACAGGAATCTATCTGGTAACTGAATGGCAGAGAGAGAATACTCCTTTCATGGAGAGTTTCTTGCAACTGCTACGTTCCTTACTCTTTGCATTTGTATTATCTGCAATCTCTTATGTATTGCTTATTTCTCTCTATTTTTCCATTCAATATATCTTTGAGATATGGAAATCCGGAGACTCCTGGTTTTATCATTATTCAGGATATGCCGTAAGTATGGTTATTTTTCCATCCTTATTCATTTATTTTCACTACGATAAATCAGATAAGATAATCACAAACAAGCTAATAGACATTCTGTTGAATTATGTATTATCTCCGGTTCTACTTATCTATACAGTAATTCTTTATCTGTATTTTATCAAGATAACCGTAATGTGGTCGCTTCCTAAGGGAGGTGTGGCAGCTATAGTTCTGGCATTTTCTATTGCTTTGTTTTTCCTGAAAGGATGTGTGTTGCTGGTAAATAAATGTTCGTATAAATGGCTTTACGACAAAGCTAGCTGGATTGTTTTTCCTGCATATATTATGTTCTGGATAGCTACACTATACAGAATCAATCAATATGGATTTACTGAAGAGCGGGTATATCTGTTAGTCTCCGGACTGGTTATCTCTTTGACTGCCATTTTGTTTCTAACAAACCGAACCGGCAGATATCTGTATGTTGCGTTACTTGCCATCCTGCTATTTGGTGGAGTTACCTACATACCCGGCATAAGAGCGTTAGATATAGAACGGATATCTCAAAGTAACAGAACTACGACAGTTACACCAACATCTAAACTTCCCACAAATTTAGATATACACTTATTGGAGGCTGTTTCATTGGAAGGATATCGTTCACTGAATAAAGTTTATGACTACAAAACTTCGGATGGCATGTATTTCAATAACGAAGAACGATCTCTTGATCTATATTCCGATAAAGGCGTTATGCTTTATAGCTTTAATCTGGACTCATTATTATCTGTACAAATGAAGAAGGTTGGTCTCACTCATTCAGATAGCATACCTAAATCCAGCTATTCTGCTCTTCTGAAGATAGAGCTCGATTCTGCTTTGCTTATTTTAGGTGAGCTTAATTTACAGCATGATTCTGTGTATAAAATATCAGATATAGCTCCTGAATTCTATCTTAAAAAACAGGAATTCAGAATTGGAAATGGAGATAAAAGATCCCATTGATTTTGTTTTATATATATTATGAGTACAAGAATAGTTTCTGCAAGTCATTTCTTATAATAAACAATGTAGCTTGTAGCTTTAATAACTTCTGATATTTATAAATTCAATAATAATGAAAATCTTACATTTAATAGTCAGCGCAGGGCTTTTGTTCTCTATTACCTCCATTTCGGTAACTGTTTCTGCACAAACTCCTGCTTTCCCTACTGCGGAAGGCTTTGGTAAATTTGCATCCGGCGGACGTGGCGGCGAGGTTGTAGAAGTAACAAATCTTAATGATAATGGAGAGGGATCATTGCGATGGGCGCTTTCACAGTATCCCGCAACTCCTCTTACCATTGTATTCCGTATCTCCGGATTGATAAATCTGAATTCTGATATTCGATCCAAACGAGATGGACTGACTATCGCCGGACAAACAGCTCCGGGCGATGGTCTCTGCATTCGCGGTGGCAAACTCAATTTCGGTGGCTCAAAGAATCTGGTTATCCGCCATATTCGTTCCCGCATAGGTGGAATGTCTGACAAAGGAGTCTTTATTCCGGGTGGTTCTATCGGTGTAGAAAATGCTTCCGATGTTATTATTGACCATTGCACATTTGGCTGGTCGGCAGAAGAAAATATGACTTTTTATGATAATAAAAGAACAACCGTTCAGTGGTGCATTATCCATGAAGGCCTGTATACCTCCGGTCATGCCAAAGGAGAGCGTAGCTATGCAAGTCAGTGGGGAGGAGTGTTCTCTACATACCATCACAATCTGTTGGCACACAATAATAATCGTAGCACCCGCTTTAATGGCGCCAGAGGATCAAATGATTTGCATGTTCTTACAGATTATGTGAACAATGTGAACTATAACTGGGGCAAGCCTAATTCCTGCTACGGTGGCGATATAAATAACAATACATCATGCCATATTAATATGGTGGGTAACTATTATAAACCAGGTCCGGCCCGGCCAGCAGGCAATAAATCATATTTTGTTCAACCCTATTATGGCAATGCCACTAAAGTGTCAAACTGGTATTTATCCGGGAATGTGATGGAAGGAGATGCAGCCATGACAAAGAACAATAGTACAGGGGTAGATCTTAGCATGAATCCCGCAGCAAGCAGAGATACAATGATTGTAAAGACTCCATTCTTTATAAAACCTGTTTATGCAGTAAAAACAGAAACCGTTAAAAAGGCGTATGAAAGTGTATTGGCAAAAGCCGGAGCTTTTCCTCGTGATGCCGTCGATCTGAGAATTATCAGTGAAACACGCAAAGGTACTGCTTCAGGAAAAGGAACAGTAGAGAAATACACATCTTCCAAATCAGATACCATTTGTAAGAATCATTACTTTGGCCTACCGTTAGGAATAATAGATTCTCCATCGGGAGTAGGAGGGTACCCATCTTATGTAACCAGAAATAAAATAACCGATAACGATCATGACGGTATGGACGATGCCTGGGAAAAAGCTCATGGACTTAATCCTAAGAACAGAGACGACAGAAATGATCGCATGAAGAATGGTTATACTGCGTTGGAAGTTTATTTGAATAGTTTGGTTGGTGAATAAAAACTCATCCTATTTCAATAAGTCCAATTTGTCGTACCAGTGGTGAGACAAATAGGACTTATTGATTTTAATATCTTGTGGGTCGTTAACCGTAAACTCCTAATGATTGAATTTTCTTACAGTTTGTTGCTACTGTATTTTAAAATTGAAAATTATTCCAAATAGGCTGTTTTTATGTACCCGATATTAATATTTAGGAATAGTAATATATCCTTGATCGGGATGATTTCTCATCTCTGGAATAGAAAATTGCAACTCGCCAGAGTTAAGCATCGGTTTAATAAACTTATTACTTATATATTTCTCTCCTCGTTGTATTAATAGCGCTAATTCCGGAAGCTTATAGGCTCTTTTGGTGCATATTAAAAGAATCAACTCTTTAATTTTGTCTGGATTATTTTCCCTCTCTTTTATAGAGATTAGTATCTCTTTTACCTTATCCGGAAGTTCTTTTATTAGTTCTTCTCTATCTATTGAACCACCTCTATCGCTTATTGAACCACCTCCGTTGCTTATTGAACCACCTCCGTTGCTTATTGAACCACCTCCGTTGCTTATTGAACCACCTCCATCGCTTATTGAACCACCTCTATCGCTAATTGAACCACCTCCGTCTGTAGTTGAACCAATTTCACTTATTGCTTCAATAAGTAAACTCCCGGGAACATAATAGGTTGATTTTCCTTTTCCTTTGCTACTTAATAAATCCTGGTTCCTTAAATATCTCAATTCAGAACTGGCTTTTGATATATCGTTATCAGCCATTTGCCTGTAGGTGCGATTGTCAATAGCGCCAATTTCTCTGACAAAAACAAGCGTTTGTTTTTGCACATCATTAAGTGATATATGGGTGAACCTTCCAAGCCAGCAAATATCTTTTTCATCAAGAAAATGATGAAGTAAAAGACGCATTGTGAATTGATTATTCTCATAGCTCGATTCATAAGTAGGAGGGGCTAAATGAGCATCAATCATTAATTTGCGCATGGCCCTTATGCCCGTTCCTTTTGTTTCGGCAAGGTTGGTCTCATGAAAAACAGATGCAATAAATGGGTTCCTTGTCTCACTGCCTGGTTTTCCCAATTGATCTTCTGCTTTTAAAGAATATCCGGGATTAATAATTTCAATGCGGTTATCATATCTGATTACCTGAGTAGGACGGTGTTCTCTGTATGATCTGTGAATCAACGCATTTACAATCGCTTCCCGTAAGGCTTTTATTGGCAGTCCAACAGATTTAGCCTGCAATGAATTATCATTTAATAGAAATCCTTTCGGCAAATCGTCATTTATAGCATTAATTAACCGGTATACCAATAAGATTAATGGTCCCCTCATATCTGTAGTTATAAAACGATCATCCGGATTTTCGACCCATTGGTTTCCCGGCACACGTATATAGTCCACCCTCATCATGGGAAGTTTACTTCTTTGTAATTTAGAATCGCCAAAAAGCAGCACTCCTGCAAGATTCAACTCTTTCTTATTATCGCTTAAACATCCCAATGCTTCTAATAATTCAGCATCGTCATACGTTAATTCCTCGGCAGCCGGATTTACCTTACTTCTTAATGACCTATATCTTTTTATCGCATCATTATCTATTTGTGAAATATCGGTTCCGGTTATTGTTGTCTGATCGTACGATTGTATATTATCTCTGTAGAAAACCTGTAAATCATCTTCAGTACAATGCAAATCAGAAGAGCCTATCCTTCTCATTATACCATGAGGAATACCATCCGATTTAAAGTACAGCGGTTTTTGTCTGTCAGATAACTCTTTAATGTGAACTACTACCACATTTTTTCCATTGATATTCTCAACAGATATTTGGGGATACACAGGTATGTTGAACATCTGTTTACATTGAGTAGCAATGTCTTTCTGGAATTTATCGGTATCACTAACGCCCACTACTTTATATTGAGGTACAAGCGAATCTTTATCCTCGGCAATGCCCATCAATATATATCCACCGCCTAATCCCGGTTCATTGCTAAAAGAACATACACTTTCCATTACAGAATGAGAACTTTCGCTTCCACCTTTTGCTTCAATAAAATAACACTCGTCTGAGTCGTTAAGTATTTTATATAGTTCCTGAGCCGTGTATTCCATTTATCTCTACTTTATTTATTTTACAGGTATAACCATTTTGGCAATATACCATATAGATATATATTCAAAAGAGATATTATAATTAATTTTTATAAAACTTAGCAAGACAAAAATATAAAATATTTTTATGTTTTTGGCCTTGATGCAGATATTTATATTATTTCGAAAAGCAAAAAACGTTGGTAAAAAGATTATTTACCTCTCATTCTTTACTATACAAGCTCATTTTCTCCCTGTTCTAAATATGATAAGATATTTTTAGGAGCACACAATTTCCATTCTCCAAAGTAAGAGGACGATTCTTCCTGGTTAGTTAAGTATTTGACGTGTGGACCTCCCTTTTGTTTGTACTCTGAAATAAAGTCATCGCTGAGTTTAACGTTATCCTTGAAGTATTACAATACAAAGCCTACCTTTTAATAAAGAAATGCCTTATCACATTCATTCAAATAGGAGAGCAATCATAGAGTGTTATACCTTCAATCTTTTCAAAGTCACCATATACATTATAGCTATCAACTTGTACATTTTCGTGATAACCAAGCAAAAGTCTGTGGGCTGTAGCCTTGCTTCTTAAACCGAAGTCATAGCTGAATCATACTGATCCGTGCAATGCGTCTCTTACGCACCACATATAGCCCTTTACCGTACGATGTTTTTCATTGTCTATCACAGAAACCGTACTCTCTTTTTTTATTTTTGAATTTGCAAAAATAGAAAGTTGTTTTACATAACTGCCAGTGCCGATAAGGGAGCTCTTATTATACTTACATTTCTGATAGTTTCGCTTGCCATTTGAATACGACCGAGATAAGCGATTGAAAAAGCACATGTGTCTTTAAGTACTATACACACTTGTATCCTTTCACTTTTTCAATCGCTCTCATGTTTGAATATCAGTTGTTGACGATTATTTTGAAAAAAAAGACGATATTTCTTGTTTATTTGATTTTTATGTCGTATGTTTGCATTAAAATTGAAAATAAAGACAAATATGATACTGAGAGCAAAATTTGAAAATATACTATCTTTCAATTATGAAACCGAAATTAGTTTCATTGCAGGGAAAGGTACATCTCTTCCGGCACATGTATATAGAGCGGAAAAAAGAGATGATATATCGGTTCTGAGATCATCTATTATTTATGGAGCTAATGCTTCTGGCAAATCTAATATGATTCGCTGTGTGAATCTTTTGAAAAAGATCGCATTAGGAAGATTTCCTAAAAATAACTGGGATGTATTTAAGCTTGCACCAGAAAAGAGAGTGGATTCTAAATTGGAAATTGAGATTAAGGCAGACTCTTCGTATTACTCGTATGGAGTAATATTTAACATCAAGGGTATTAAGAGGGAGTGGTTGTATCAAATTAGTAGCAGGACAAAGAAAAAAATATTTGAGCGCATACAAGAGATAGACTATGCTAATTACTCCTTTGGAGAGATTGAAGGGAATGAAGAATCTAAGCAATTTGTGAAATTTCTATCAGAAGGAACGCCGATAGATAAAAGTTTTTTATCCGAATACCATAAAAGAAATGGAAAAGGTATAATTGCGATCAGTAACGTTTATAATTGGTTTGATGATAATTTGAAGATTATTTTTCCAGAAACTCGTTTTCGTGGTTTGTCCTTTCGACTGGAAAAAGATGATGAATTTTCAAATGTGACCAAAAGATTATTGCGTTTCTTTAATACAGGCATTTCTGACCTTAAAAAAGTAGCGACTAATAAGGAAGAAACAGATTTACCCAAAAAGTTAATATCACAAATACTATCAGAAGCAAAACCGGATGAAAACTGCTGTGTTGCTTCTTCCGATCAACAATCTGTATATTTCTTCGAAACGGATAAAGAGGGGCAAACTAAGATATACAAGCAAATGACTGTACACAAGAATAGTCAAGATGAGGATGTCATTTTTGATATGGATGAAGAATCTGATGGCTCTATTAGATTGTTGGATTTTATTCCAATGCTTATTGATCTTCAATTCAATTCAGCAGTCTATTTAATTGATGAAATAGATCGCAGTATGCATCCAATAATGTCTCAAAAAATATTTGAATATTATTTCTCGCAACTTTCTAATGATAATAATACTCAACTAATTTGTACGACACATGAGTCTCATTTACTAGATGTAGATTTTATTCGTACAGATGAGGTTTGGTTTGTTGAAAAAGGAAGAGATGGCTCAACTCAACTAACATCATTGGCAAACTTTAAACCGCGAGTAGATATCCGTAAGAGCTATTTACAAGGTAAATATGGTGCAATACCTTTCTTTGCTAATGTGAACACTTTAAACTGGAATAAATTAAAAGATAAAAATATGGTGTAGTAAATTGTAGTTAACGACTATAAAGAAGAAAAGAGAGCTACTTGGCGGCTGCTCTCTATTTCAGAAATTGTTTTTGTGGGTTGTAGCAACTTCCTTAGAAGATAGTCACTTTTAAGAAATCCCGTTTTTCAATGTGCAAAGCTAAAACAAAAAATGGCAATTCCAAAGTTCTTTTGATGTTTTTAAGCTATAACAACCCTCGTTCACTTATTGTTTAATAATACTTCAATTTGATTTTTATGAAGAAAAATCAATACGTTGTGCCTTCTGGTGATCAGTGGGCTGTAAGAGGTGAGGGTAATAGTAAAAAGACAAAGGTTACTCATACTCAGAGAGACGCAATAGAAATTGCACGGGAGATTGCCCGGAATCAGCAATCAGAGTTAGTAATTCATCGAAAGAATGGAACAATCCGAAACAAAGACAGTTATGGGAATGATCCATGTCCCCCAAAGGATGAAAAGTATTAATCTAAAAAATGTAAATTATCATGACTGAATTTTGTATTAATAGTGTATCGAAGTCGAAATTAGCAGACGAAGGAATATCTGTTAAGGAGTTATTGGAGTTGCTTGATGTGAACGATGAACTAAATAAGGCTTTACTAAAAGCTTTAGATGTTGATAGTCTAAAAGACGACTTTATAAACATTACTGGAGCTAAGGAATTAGTGACTATCCAAAAAGCTATAAACAAAAGGTTTTATAAAGAAGATTTTGTAAGCTCATTGGATAATATTGCTGTTTATAGCAATGATAGTAAGTTAACATTCTGCTTTACAGACTTGAGTAAAAGTAGATATTTTTCTCAATTAAATTTATCTTCAATGGATTCAACTCCGTTGTACTTATCCAAGAGTGATTTTTTCTCTTGGCTCTATGGGATGGATAAATATGCTAATGAATTAATTAAAGAAGGATTGGATGATATATTGTCTCATAATCTTGATTTGTTAAGAAAACAGGAAATAGGCAGTAAAGAACGAAAGTATCGAATACTTCAAGACTTAAAAAACAAACAGTTCTATGTTAGAGCAATTATATCTTTAGATAGATATAATAATTATGATAACAATATAGCGATAGTTATTGCATTGATATCTCTTCACAAGAAAACTAAAAAGTCAGCAGGCGTTTATGCATTAAACAGAATCGAATATAATGAATCTTGCATGAGAATCTTTTTTGAAGAAAAAGGCGAAAAGGAATTAGAAGGATTAGGATTTGTGAAAAATCTTATTGAAGTCTCTAATGACGAAGTTAAACGTGGAGCTTTAAAATTTGAAGCAGTAAGTAATATTGAATTTATTGATTCTGAAAATAATCTCCAAGAATTAATAATTCAACCTTCTTCTTCCAAACGCCCTAAAATTGAGACAAATATTTTAGCAATAGCTCATAATCTGAGTCCAACTAAATTTGTAGAAAAACTTGTGGAAATAGATAATTCTGTAAAGATACATGATGAATTGTTTGGATTGATAAGCGAGATATCAAAGATACAGAATCCACTACAAATAATGTTTTTGGTTAAAGATATAGTCAAAAATGCAAGAAGCGAGAGTTTTAAAAAATATCGAGATGGAATACAAAAAATTATTGATACTCATGTCGTCGATAATATGATTCAGTTACTAACACTCTTTAAAAAACTAGAATTGGTAACAGAAAATGATATTGAAGCTAGCGAATATGTGCGCTATATAATATATCAATCATTAGTTGAAAGAAAGAAACAATCGCTATAAATAGGAACCTCCATCTACAAATTTATGTTTAAAATTTGTCTTTTGGATATAAATATGATAGGTGCTTTTCTGCTGAGATTAGCACCTGTCTTTTATAGCGCTTCGTATTTTATAAAATCATCATAGAAAAATAACCTTTTGATTAAATGGATTTTAGTGAATTAGTTTCAGCATTGAAGGTAACGATTTGGCAACCATGACATTTTTACGTTACTTATATCACTTAGTTAGATCCGTCTATTAAGTAGAAACTTAATTTTCTCGCGAATGCACTGCTTTTATCGTTGACAGACTCAATGCCAATATAATTACAACCATATTTCCGGGCTACTCCTGTCAAAAATCGAATTAAGTACGTTCCGTGCCCTATTCGTTATTTGCTAAAACTCAATCAGGCGATAATTAGGCAAATTAGGAGGGAATCTGCTTTCAACTCTCTTTATGCGCAAATATAAATCTACTTGGCTGTTTCTTCATAAGCCTTCGGTTAAGTACATATAATCACATAAGTACCAACTAGGATCAACTTTGAATAGTTCTTTTCGGCCTTTTGGCTTATTTCTGACAGACTTTAAAATAATTGTTGCATTATCAAGAATAGTGTATTTATCTAGTAGTTCTATAATACTACTAATATGATTAATATCTACACTAACATCCTTAACATTTCTACTAACATCTTTACTATCTACATTATTAACGGAATCTAATCCTAATGCAGTTTCAGCAGTGCGTCTGGGAATAGTGATAATAAATTCATTTTGCAATTCATCATTTTTAAGTATCATGGATGAATAAAGATTTAAAGCACGTCTGATTCCACTTCCGGCTCCAGTATAAGGACGCAAATAGATTGCACTACTAAAGAGCAATTCATTACGGGGGAAAGATACTCCCGACTTAACCTGTTCTTCAGTTAATCCATCCGGTAAATTACCAGGACTGATAATTTCTATTCTATCGTCAAAAATAAAAAGCCAAATTGGAGATGGTTTCGTATAATTACGGTGTACCAAAGCATTAACTAATAGTTCCACAAGAACAGCAT
>CAXXOL010000010.1:0-11521 GCA_963666495.2 Bacteroidaceae bacterium | reverse complement strand
CTCGCAAAATTCCAACAATTAACGTCAGTTCCTTTGGCTCGCATCCGAAAATACTTCCTAATTCTACAGTTAAGTTGCCCATTTGCTTCATAATTAATTCAGCGTCTCCACCTATTTCGAATATTTTCAAAGAGAAAGTAATGAGCTTTTGGATTATTGGCAAATATCTCTCAAGGTCTGGAACGAAGAGATTAGTGAAGCTATCGAATACTTTTTTAGTCTTATCCTCAAAGCTCATTTCTGCCAGTCCCTCTTGAGTGCCGAATTCGATGCAGGCAGATGCAACACTCAAAACTTCTGGGGGTAATTGAAAATCAAGTGATTCAGGATTATTTTCCAAGGTGAGCTTTTTTAGGAGATCGAAGAACTCTTTCTTCATTTCTGAATCAGCAGTTAATGCTCCTGAGCTCAATTTCTGGAGAACAATGAAAAGCTTAGTCAAGAGAGTAGGCTTTTTAAGAAGTTTTTTTGCTTCTTCAAGAACTTTAACTTGTGCAGTATTGTTTTGCCCCAAATATTTTATCTCCTTATCAATTGATGGCACAACCTTACTGGCAATGATACCCATAAATTCACCTACAATATTCTCCAATTCAGCCTTGGTCATTGCCTTTACGCTGCTGGAACTAAGAGTCGAGATAAAGCTAAGAATCACTTTGCATTTCTTAATTCCTTCCAACATTAATCCTTTGATTAGAGAGCCTTCGGGGATATGGTCGACAAGATATACAAAAGCTGAGATTAATTGAGAAGTATCTCCAACTGCAAGGCTTCTGAGCAACATTTCTTCAGGTTTCAATTCTCCCTGCTTTTCTGCTAAAGCATCCCAATCATCTTCAGGATGGTCTGACTTCACTGGAGAAACGCTGGCTCCTGCTTGCTTTCCTTGTTCTATAAGTTACATGAGAAATAATTCATGGCTAGAAGCTAAAATTATTTTACTTATAGCAGCGTCTTCTTCAATAGCGATGCTTTGCATATCTTTGATACCAAAAGATTCCAAAATTGGCTGGAGAATAGCTATTCTCTTCGACCAAATTTGTCCAGCGTAATTAGGTAATTTCATGTATTCAGCAATCTATTTAAAGGTTTTTGCATTGCTCATTTTTTTTCATTTATTTTTTTTTTCAAATAGGTAATAAAAATAAAAAATATAATTCTCTTTTACAGGTAATGCTTTCCTCATCTCCAGTCTGATTCGCTTCATATCATCTTCGAGACTCTCGTCATTTGCGAAGATGCTTCTTGCAATATTCATCAAAGATGTGACGAGCTTAAGGAATTTTTTGGTTGTAGCTGCGCCCAGCATTGAGAGCTTGAAATCTGGTACTTTTGATGATGCTGCGCGAAGCTGCTGGAAGATTTCGAAGACTTTCATGATAAATGCTAATTGTGGATTTTTTGACATCCATATATCTGCTTCCAGCTTAAGAGTGCTTATGCAATCACTCCATGACGATGAAAAGATTATCTTGATGCAGAAGCTAATAATTTTCTTATATTGTTCATTGTTTTCTTCAGGGAGACCAGTTGTGCAGCTGACAATCCAATCTGCCAGGAGCTCACCTGATTCTTTCAAACTCTCTGTAGTCTGTTGACTGTTAGCGATTCCAATCTTTGAGCAACAAATTTCGAAAAGTTTCATCATTAATTTAAAGAGCTTTTCCTCAGTCAATACTCCGAAGGATCCTTTCATTGAATTCAATTGATTCAATAATTGGGATACGTTACCCTTAAAGCCGCAGATAATAAGTTCAATGAAAGATCCAATAAATTGATCCAAATTAGGGAATTGCAAGGGATCAACTGGTTGAATGTTTTCAGTTTCCGTTACCCACTTGATTATTTTCATCCAAGAATCTTGCTGAGATAGCTTTCCCTCTGATGCAGCTTTTGATCCCACCTTCAAGGCAGCAATCAAGCTCTTATCTTCATCCTCGCTGTTCCAATTGATCATATTAATGAATTCTTTCATGATGTCTCCTCCTCTCTTTTCAATTGAAACACAGTACTGAGTAATTGCTACCCATCCGCTTTCAATATCTTGTCCTAGGTACATGTTAATTAGTGCAATGAGAAGTCCTCTTTTCTCTTTTATTTCGGCGTGTGTTAGCTCTGCTCCCTGGGATAAATAGAGTCTCGTTATCAATGGGTCAAGAATGCTCTTTAATTCGCTTATAGTAGTCTGTCTGCCTAATACGCTGAGGAAGAATGATTTAATGAGGCTCATAGGAAGAGAATAGAAATTGGCTAATTCTTCAAGGCTGCTCTCTTCCATGACTCCCTGCGCCAAGATAATGATTGATTCAGCTAATGTTCCGTTAAAGTCAGGAACTGCAGTAGAAATGACATTCAGCAATGATTTAAGTTCCTTCATCTGAACTTTATTTCCATTTCCGCTTGAAGCCAATGTCCTGCTTTCTACTATTCTCATGGATGAAACGAGATTGCTTAAAGCAGCATAGACATCAAATGACTGTCCATGAACCAAGTAGCCGGCATTTTCCAATAATTCTCTGATAACAGATTCATTACTCTTCCAGTCACTCATTGCTAAATCAAGGAGTAGCGTAAATCCTGCTTTATTTCGGATCCAAGCACTTTCTGCCTCAAACGCTAGATCAATTCCTCGACTCCATGCCTTTATTTGCTCTTCTTTTAGACCAGAGTTTGACAATGCAGACTTTTTATAATCTCTCCACATACTCAGCAGTCTCATATAAGTATCTTTTGTATCTCCCATCTGCACTTTCTTTCCTAGTGTCTTTTCCTCTTTCTTCTCTTCTGTCTTTTCAAAGAAAACTTTCAATTTTGCTAAATCTTTTTTATCTAAGGAGTCTAGGCAATATGGAGACACATTCATTGTGTAAAGCTTAACGCAATCAAAGAGGTCGTTTGGAGCCCTAAGCAATTTAGCATATTCACTGAAATTGGATTTGATAAAGGACTCGGCTATCTTTTGGTCAAAATCAGTTATTAGAGTCTTTGCTTGTCTAATAAATTCGCGGATTGGCTTCAAATATTTTGTCTTAGTCAAATCAGGAACTGAGATAAAATGATTAAATGGATAGAGAGTCATATCTGGCGAAGCTAGTTCGAGGAAACTTGGAATCTGAACATTCAAAGCTTGAGATAAGATGCCCAAGATTTCTGAGCGAGAGTAGTTAGCACTTCCTGCGCCTAAATTTCAAAAATCGCTTTTATTTTATCCAAAAATTATATGATAAGTTACCTGAAAGAATTGCTTGCGCTTCGAATGCAAGCAGGAACAAGTCTATGTCTCCTTGGAATTGCTTGTAGTTATCCAATTTATACTTTGCTAGAGGATTCATTCGGTTTTTGATACCCATCAAAACACTGAAGAGCAAAATTTGACTAGTGCTAATCTTTACAGTCTCTCCGTTATTTTGCTCCTTGCTTATATTAGATGCTGCTTTCAAAATAGTCTTCCAGATCTGCCAAACGTTGGCGCACTGCTTTCTATCCTCTACCCAGTTAAACTTGTGTCCAGCTTCTTCTAATTTTTTCGCAATTTCTGCCTTAACTCCTTGCTCTCCAGTGAAGAAATTATTAGCCATGTCTCTTTCAAACGATCCTTGGAAGAATTCCTTAAGTAAATCTTCAAATTGAACTGGTGTTCTATCACAATGCTTTCCTTTAGTTTTATTGAAGTTGAAACCATATCTGTTGTTATATAATAGGATTTCAAATATCTCACTCAAAACTGATTTGCTTTCTGCTTTCTCAGGTGATATATTACTGGAAGCGTAGGCTGGGTCAGTCTCAAAGTCAATATTTAAATAAACAGCTTCTGCATTTTCCTTTGCCTCCTCCAATGCCTTCCTTTTTGCTTCCTTCTTTTGCTCCTCCTCTGGGTTCAATTGAGCAGCCCCTTGAGAAGCTGCTGCCACCTTGGTTGCTTTAACTTTCTTCTTTTTCTTAGAGCCTGGAACAGTTCCAATTTCAAGTTCTCCGGTTTCTTGTCCGAAAAGCAAATCTAAAAATAAATTTGCTTGCTGATAAAAAATTTTTGTATATAATTATACCTTCTTTTATTTCTGGAATTTCTTCAGCTGCTCCATCTTCTCCTTCTTGTGCTCCATAGTTCTTCTCAATTTCAACCACTAGCTCAGCTTCTTTCTGCTTAACATTCAAAGATTTGTAGTACTCTCGCAATACCATAAATTTCAAGACTTCAATAGGCAGGTTAATAATATTCATTATGAACCAAGAAATCTATATGAGGAAAGTGATGTATTGATAATGTACAAAAAATATTGGCTTACCACGGACACAGGCAAATTACATTCTCGAGCTAGCTCATTCAAAGAATTTTTGTCGAATAAGGCAAGTCTTGGCACGATTGTATTAATCTTGAAAGCTTTGCATAATAGTTCACATGAGTTTTCAAAGCTAACACTCATGAGTTCCATCTTAGATTTTTCTGCTGCTTTCTGTCTAGAGAGCAGGAACTCGGGCTTCAAAGAGAGGATTCCTGAGCATCCCATTGCCGCAAGTCGCAGTGCAGAATTATTTGTGAGAGATGCATACTTTTGCTTATAATCTTCGAGAATTAAAAAGTCACCTTGTCGTAGCCTAATGCCCATTAGCGCAGATTCCAGATCGATATGCAATGTTTGGCAAAGACCCTTCAGGCTATTCCTTAGATCCTTAAGAGTTTCAGTGCGAATTGTACTTCCTCTAGAAATTAACTCACTCTTGCTTCTTCCCATGGCCCAGAAACTCTTGCCCATGGCAACTAATGGATATAAGAATCTTTCATCGATATACGCCTTTAATCCCAAATCTCCCATTGTTTTCGACAACTCCTGCATAGAAAAGTTGTTGAAGGTCAGATTCATTAAGTTTACCATCACCTTTGGTTGCAATCTCATGCTCTTCCATGCTTTAAGAATTGATGGGGATTGATAGAACTCGTTCAGCATTTTACTTGTATTCAAAGAACTATTCGTAAGGGTGGACATCCTAATGCACATTTCTATGACTTCCTGCTTTACTGATAATTTCTCAGCCAGCTCTTCCATTGATAAGCCGCATGAACCTGAAATTATATCCATAATACCGTAAATAACATGTGAGCTAACGATTTCTTTTCCTTTTAGATTATTGATAGCTTTTACCAGCTCTGGAATCATTTTCACAAGTGCCTTTTGATTGCCTTTAACTCCTGCTTCTAAGCATTGAAGAGACGTTGGTAGAATGCCTAATTTTGCACCAAGATATTCGTAAATATTGGATTTTCTCAATTCGCTTTCTTTTCCATCTTGAGGTTTGATCCAATCCTGTGGTGGCATATTTCCGTATCCACAGAAGTACATGATAAGAGCAATAATGCAGTTGTAAATTTCCTTATCCATACCAGCTCGTATAGTGAAATCTCTTAGAGCCTTGGCGATATTTACTAATTGGTCGTATGGTTTAACTGTTAAAAATGCTTTAATAAATTTCATGATATCTCCTCTTATGCCTACCATTTCTGATAGCTCAACAAATGCGTTCACATCTCCTACAGAAAGTCCGCACAATAATTGTCTTAAATCACTTAATTTTATTGATGAGTTTCCTGGCAACTTGAATCGCTTCTCTTCCATAAACTCGACTGAAAATCCGAATTGATTTAAGAGAGTGAATACATCATCAATTGACAAAAATCCAGAAGAGCTGCTTGTGGCTACTTTTGGTAGTACGCAATATCTGAGGAGTCCAACAGGAACTGAAAACATTTTTCCGAAATAGTTAATTGTTGATTCAACTTTTTCCAAAATTGCCACTTTTTCACAAGCTAATTTTGCAAAGCTGATTGCCTTGCGCATTTCAGAGGATGAAACTAAAGGTGACTCCAAAATATATGCGATTCCTGAAGTAATATTTTCTGTATTGGTATTCATATTGATCATATTTATTAAAGCTCTAAGTCCTTTGCTATCGAAATTCAAATCATTTCCTAAGTAGCTTAATGCTCTCTCGTAGTTCTTATCAGGTCTCACCCAAATTATGTTCTTAATACCAACAATTTTTATTATTGCGTCCAAGACCCTTGCTCTATCATTTTTACCCTTGGGTAGCTGCAAGTCTTCAGGCAGATAGCTAAGCAATAATTCGATCATTTCTGGAGTAATATTTGCGTCATCATCATCCAAAGTAAGTAGTAGCTTAGCAATTTTTCTTCCCATTGCCTTTTTCACTGAATCATCATGAGATCGGCCTTCCTCTAGCATTGGTTGTTCATCCTCGTCTCCCAAGTTTCCTCCGTGAGGTGTTCCTCCAATAGCCGTGAGGAGAGGTGCTTTGGGCTCAGCATTTTGCTGTTCAGTCATTTTCTCTTCTTCCTCTTTCTTAGTTATTCCAGAAGCAGCGTCGTTTCCCATTCCAATGATTGGCATAGCAATGTTCACTTCCTTAAGCTCAGCAATTTTCTCTTCTGCATCGAGCATTCTTATTAAATTATCTTTCCATTCCTTTACCATTGACTTGTCCTCCTTATTAATTGCGTTTCGGTACTTTAAGGTTGGATGGTTTAAATTTAATCCGAGTAATTCAAATTGATAGTCTTCTACGTTCATAGGATGAGCTATACCTCTGCCAAGTAGCAAGAATGGTGAATGGGGGAGATTCAAAGCAAATATGGCTGGTAACAAAGTCTTTTCAACTTTGCTTGAGAAGATTGTTATCAACGAGTTAACCACTGTTACGAGTTTCGATGGAATGTTTGCTCGCTCGCATATATCTTTTACTGCTAGTATCACTTGATCTGATGATAATTCTCCGCGGAACATACTCAAATATCCTCTTAGCAATTCAGGCGAAACTTTTAGTTTTGAGCTTAATAATTCTGCAATGGGTCCTTCACACAAAGCAGAAGTTCTTTTTGAAGATATATCGCTCTTACCCATGTACAAAATTAAATCAATGAAGGATTGAGAAATACCAAAGTTTTCTGCGAACTTTTCAATTCCAGATCTATCATGCTGGAATTTCAATAGTGGTAGCAATTTCAACGCAAATTGCAAAGCGGAGGAAGGAATTTCTACATCTAGACTCTGGCATAATTGTTGAATAGCCTTAATTGTATCTTCATTTAGCTCGTAGTCACCAGTGCATATATGCCAAATAACTCTCAAAATTGGCTGTGGTAAGCTAAGTTCACTTTCAATCTTAGTTAGAATTTGCATTTGCTTGCTACGATCAACAGAGTTTGCCAAGAATTCGTCGCTTAGATCTGTGGAGCCGATGTTTTCGACGGATTTAGATAATACCAAGAAAATGAAATCAAGGTATACTGGATCCAGTCTGAAAAATTCTTTTGCCAACATTGAGCTTGCCTTGTAAACTTTATTAAGAGACATATTCATTGAAGCTTTCATATTTGGTGCAAAGACTCTTGCAATTTCTACGCATCTGATTATATGTGGAGGAATGCAATATTTCATCATTCCGCTCTTTACATCGTAATACTTAGCCATGATAGTCTTGCTCTCTCCTGGGTTAAGTGATTCTTCCATTGAGCATCTAGATTTTAGCGAATTAATAACAAAATCGTTAATTTTGAATAATGTGGCAATAAATGATTCCATATCATTAATTGTTAGAGATCTAAATCCCAAAATTAGTTGAGATATGATATCCTTATAAAGCTCAAAGTGGGGCGAAGCTTTTGGAATTCTTTCTTTTAGAATGGCAAAGAGTTCCTCAGAAAGGGTTGCAGTCAAATTTGATACGTGTAGATCTGATTTCATGTTAATTAAGTCGAAAATGATTTTAATTATAGCTGGTGGGATATTGATACTCTGATTTTTCAAAGCTTCTGTCAATGCAATGGCTGCCTCCTTCATGTTCTTCTTTATTATTGCTTGCACAATTTTTATGATAGGTTTAGGAAGTCCTTGTTTTTCTGCCAATTCGGCGATAGCCTCTGGATCTCCTGAAGATATTTTTACTACTGTTTCGACATCAATACCAAGAGATCCGATTTTTCTCCCAACTTCAGTGTTTTTCAAAATATTTATTGCTCGCTCCTGAGCCACGGTTAGTGCGCCTGAAATTCCTCCAGTCATCAATCCAGTAGTAAGAGCATTTGCAGCTTCTCCTGCTCTATCTGCAGTCATGAATCCGCTCTTAGCTAGTATTTTCTTCATTATTCCTGAGGTTGCTAGATATACTCTATCCATTATCATCTTTTGAATCACTGCCCAGCCAGTTGCATATAGATCTTTAAATTGGTTGATTTTCATAGTAAGGAAAGCGATGAATGTAGCAGCGCCACTAGCATAGCATAAATAGGCGGTTGGATTTAAAATTGCTCCTAGGATTGCCCAGACCAAGAAAAGACTGATATATGCAATTATTGTAATAAAGGCTAAGAAGAGGTATCCCCAAGTAATCCATTGGATAATTTTTAGGTAAATTGGTCTTTTAACATTCACCAAGCTAGCCAATGAAGCAATGTGCAATGGCATCAAAATATTATAGAAAATTATATCAATTGTACTGAAGAACAAGTATATCAAAGAAATAATAGTGAATGCCCAAGTGGCTGGGTGGAAAGTATCCCATTTATAGAATATGAGCCATGGTGCATTATAAATATCTTCATAATGTGCTCTATATCGAGAATCGGAAATGTGGTATCTTCCAAACTCTAACTCGTAGAACAAGGGCATCACAATCGGGACTAAGGCAAAAGCTCCCATCCAGATTAAGTGTAGAATAACGGAGAGAATATCTAATAAAACAACGAAAATGGCACTTGTTCCTCGGGGCTCTCCATCGTAAGGATCCTTCTTATCATCGGAAAGCATATTCAGCTTTCCCAATCTCACTAGCTCCTCTTCCATTTTGTCCATTGTTACATTGAAGCATTTAACATTCTTTACTGCAACATTGTTTTTTCCATCTTGAGTAATTCTCTTCAAGAAAGTCTTTCTTCTTTTATCAGAAGTAATTTTGAACATGTCGTATAATAGCATTCTGGTAACAACTTCTTCAGTTAAGTGTCTCTCCAGGCAAAATTCAGTGTATAATTGCTGGAACTCTGAAAAGTCAATAGTATCTTCGTCGAATTCAGTAACAATACACTTTGCCTTGAAGAATATATCTAAGCTAGTTTCTTCCTTACCACTTTTCATGTCGCCTCCTTTCATAGCTTTATCGTTTTCTTCATCTTCTCCAGCTTTTTCGTCCTTCTTTTTTTTCCATTTGAGTCTCATCAGAACATGAGTAGTTGCATCCTCTCGAAATTCGAAGATAAATCCTTTCTTAGCTAAAAGATTCTTTGTTGGCTCCGAGAGTAAATTCCCCTCTGGAATTTGTTTCAAAAAGCAGAATTTTTCGTATTTCTCTTTAATTGTGTTAAATGAAATTGGTTGATAATCCATATCAATATCTTCTCTCTTTACTTCAGTAAATAAAATATCCAAGTATTCGCTTACTGAGCTTGTAACGGCAATTCTTGCTTCTCTAATCAATAGATCCAAAAAGGTAAATTGGGATGGGAGTTTAGAAAAGACAGATGGAAGCAATGACTTGGCTGATGGGAAAGTATACTCGCCAACTTTATCTACTGCTTTTACGTTCAAAGTCACTTCTTGCGAACCCTTGCGCTTTTCGCTTTCTTCTCTGACGAGGTAATTATTCAAGTGGTCTGATTGCCCTCTGTACATTTGCAGCATTTGATGCAAAGCGTATAAGAGAACTACAAAAGCAACAATACCAATAAATCCAGCCAAAGCGACGCTCAATGAAATTGATAAAACTAATGCAGTATTGTCCGTCAAATAGTATTTCTTCTCCTCTAATTCTTGAACTCCTCCTGGTAAAACGTTATAGAGGCCAATTGTTCCTTGCATTCCTCTAAATCCAGATGAGTATTGATACGAATCCGTAATTTTTGGATAATTCTCTCCATAAATATAGGCCATCTCAGAAGACTTGTCTTGAATGAACACAGTATTAGCCAACATTTGATGGATCAATATATCTTGCTTAGAAATTGATGTTCTGAAAGGACATTTTCCAGGGACTGCATTAGCTTCTGCTTTATATGTATGACCAATCAATAGTCCCATAGAGAAGAAAGAAATCCACCAAGGATAGGCTGCAAGGTAAGCAGGATTATTTGAGAGAAGGAATGTAATTGAGCCTAATTTTTAGAAAATTGTAATTCATTAGTATTTTTGAAAACATATGATTTTTTACTTCTTGAGAAAGCTTTGGTATTGTACAATTCGAAAATCAAGACGTCGTCTGATTTAGTGGGGTCTGCGAAATAAGTGTTCATTTGAGTTAGTGCAAGCTTAGTTGTTTGCTCAAAGTCTAAACCCTTCGTGTAGTTATTTCCCACTACGTAATCGCTTCCTTCGCCTACTGGGAGATAATCTCCTGGAATTACGTTAGCGAAAACGTTGCCTGTTTTAGTATATAGTCTAGTGTTAATTGCCCCTGAGCATACAGATGACGTGCATAGCTTGTAAGATGTACCACATGGACTAACTACTTCTGTTTTTCTTGCAAATACATTGCAATATGGATAGTATTTTGGATCACTTGAACCAATGATTGAAACGTCAGGAGCGTAGAGGCATACATTTGGTGTCAAATGGGTGTCTGATATTGTGAATGAGTTCACTGATTGGTAAACGATGTCTCCAAGTAAGGTGCTGAAATCCACAGATTCCGTGACTCGCGATGAATATACGTGAAGATTGCCATGAGTTACACTAGCAGACAATCCCTTGGCAGATACTCTCAACAACATGAGATGAGTAACTCCTGTGCCATAAACTCTGAAATAGTTGCTAAACTTCAATTCATTATCTCCTGTTTGGGTAATATAGCACTTTTCGCATTGAATTGTGAGATCATTAAACGTGGTGCCTGGGTTTATATATAGATCAGCCCAGCAGGAATCAATGTAATCATCCTTGTTTTTGAATGTTAATACCCGCGTTGAGCCGTCCATCTTATTGGAATAGTCATCTCCTAAACAAAAAAGATATTCCTGTGTTCCCATTTATACAAAAAAAGAGCTTCTTCATTCATTATACCTGACATTCTTCCTTTAATTTTTATGTTCCCTGTAGGTAAGCCACTATCTTCCATAAAAAAGAGACGACAGTTTTTCAAGATCAGTTTTAATGGTGTCCCTGAGTCCACTGTATACTCAGGACTCGAATTTTTGAATGGTGGAGCATACCAATAAATAACAATAATCACGATCAAGACTGCGATAACGTAAAAAATTCTAAAAATACGCCTGAGCTTCTGCGATTGGGGTTTTCGTGGATCACTTAGCTGAGAATCGCTGCGAATCAAGAGATTGCTCTGGCTTTCAGATAAACTTGCTTCTGAATTTTTTCGAGGAGTGGAAGATGGTACTTCAGCATAGCCATTACCACTCGGTTCAGTTGGATGTACTTTTTGCATTAAGCTTAGTAAATCAAAGAATTGATTGAGCTATCTCTATGAGCCCTTATATATTGCAATATGTCTATTATGACGGTTT
>CAXXOL010000009.1:0-13264 GCA_963666495.2 Bacteroidaceae bacterium | reverse complement strand
CAGTACTGATTCTTCAAATCGGTGGGGCAATTAATGTTGTTAATTAAATTAGAGAAGGATTTCCCCACTTGGTCAATTTTCTTCGGGAAGTAGTACAATGGGCATTCATAGCCATCAACCTTTTCGCTTTGGGAAAGACCGGGAATTACAGCTATTGCAGGCAGAATCGCAAACTTTTCTCCCCATTTGCTGAGCTTCGTTGCTCCATCTGGTGGTAAATCCTCCAAAACTTCAGATTCTGAATTATAGTGTGCGTTGAACATATAAAGCGGATATAGGTGATAGACAGGTTCAGAATCATTAGTGGCAGGAATTGAAGAAATATCTGTATAAGTTGTAAATTCATATTGTATGCCGCATTCAGTCACCTAAATAATATACATTATTAATTATATTTTTTAGTATTACATCAATAAAGTGCTTCTGCGCAAAATCTAATAAAATTGAATTGAAAACTCCTTTAGGATAGATAAATGCTCTTAGCCAAATATGGTTGATATTTCCTGTGCTGAGCCATTGTCTGATATACGCGATTCTCTTCGTAAATGTAGCTAGCCACTCGGCTAATGAGTGATCCCATGAATAGCCAATAAATTCCTCAGGGATTAGTCCTGCCTCTAAAGTGATATATATTCTACTAAGTTCATCGGTCAATTGTTGTCCATTAGCGAGAGAGTGTCTCAATTCTTTCATTAGACTACGCGCTTTTGCAAAGAAGCTGTTATAGCGATTCATTTCTTGAAGAGCATAAATTGGCATTCCGTAGTTATTTACTTTCATAGCATCTTGCATTATTTGAGAGAGATCATCTTTATTGAAATCCTTATCAGGAAGTGCTTCAGCGATTTTTGACATCACTAGTTCCATATTCATCGTAGTCGCTCTGTCTTCCTCTGGTTCTTTAACGAAGTATTTTTCCACTTTACAGGCCAATTTAAACTGATCTTCTGCCTCCTTTCTTTGAGCTGCTAAGGTCCAGCTTGGATCCATTTCACAAAGAGCATAATCATCTCCCAAAGGAATTGTTACCAAATAGTCAATAATTTCTTTGTAGCTATCACATTTAATTATTTTATAAATTCCACTTTCATGAAAACTGAAATCGCCTTGTGTCACGTCTTCATTCAAATATAGTCCCATGAATTCATTGATCATTCTTTGATCGTAGTCTTCATAATTGTAGCCTCCAAGAGCAACTCCCGGAGGGAAGCGACTGCTTAAAGGTAGCTTTTCTGAAGCGAAGCCGCTTTGAATTGCTGTTGCACCTGCTGTTCCCGGATCTTTTATTCCTTCAATAGCATAATAAGCTAAGCGCCATAAACTATCAACTTCTAATTTACTCATATCAAATGGATGTCTCCAAGCTAATTCGCCGAAACAATTACGCTTTTTCATTGTAGCATGCAATATAGCAATTGCCATTGACATCCTTACGTGATTGGGGTTAGGCTTTTCTTTTGATAAAATTGAAATATTCTGGAATCGAGAAATGTCTTGCACAATTCGTCCTTTCATTGTTTTATCGCTTGATATTGCTATTCTTACGCAGTTGTGGGGAATTATAAACGGGAAGTGGTTAATTGAATTGCAGGTAAAAATTAACTTGAGCTTATCATTTGGCAAAAATTGAATATCAGCTCCCTTTGCATTCAAATCGATTATTAGATCTCTCAAGTACATTGCCATATCTTTAACAGAATCAATTTCTCTTATGAGCACCCATTCAGGCTTTTCACATTGTTTTAGCTTACATTTATTAATTAGAGCCTGAACGTTTGCAAAGGTAGAAGGGGAGAGAGTCATTGTTTCAAGTTTATCTCCAGTAGATTTGCTTTCTCCTTTTTCACCTTTCTCTGTTTTAGTGTCAGACCTTTCTAACGACAATGCAATTTTCTTAATTATTGGAGTAATATCCTCGAAATCTTCCTTTAATATGAGTAATGGATGATTATATTTAACTTCCTTTGTTAATATTTGCTGAATATTGATTTGAGCAGGTTTTAGAATATAGTTTGGATACTCTTCAGGGAATATATTTTCAATAATATAATAAACCATTTCAACTAGTTTTTCAGGGCAGAAAATTCTTACCAGGAGCATTTTTTGGCAATCATTCTTAACTAAATCCTTCCATTTTCCAGGCAGGTCAACAGTATAAGGCTTCTTGCTTCCCATAAACAGCAGCCATTCACTTGTGTGAGATATTATGTCTTCACTCATTCCCTGGTAAAGCTCAGGATTAAGCTTTTCTAGAAGCTGCAGTAAGTTCCACTGCTCCTGAGACATTATTTGAATTCCCCTATTCATAGGTATCGCTCTTGGATTTTTCACTTGATTGCTTGCGCCACTAAGCATTATTTGAGTCCATTCCTCATAAGTGATTTCCTCACGAATTCCAATAGATAAGTTTACTGCGAGCAAAAATACAGCCAATTTGAAATCTTCAAATAGCATACTCCTTGATAGATTGGCAATTGTTCTCTGCAAGAGAGTTTTCTCCAATTGACTAATTTAGTTTGTTAATAAAAAAATTTATTTCTTACGCAAATCTTTCTTTCCAATGCATGACTGTCATCGAACTTTGAGAATGGTACATGCCTCTTACTTCTTGTGGAGTGTTCATAGTTGTGACCATCCACTCCATAAATTTATCGAAAGGATACAAGTAAAATCCATTTAAAGCTCGCAGCTTGGATATGCTTCTATATACTACTCCCGCAACTTTACAAAATGGACCTAGTGTTGGGATTTTATCAACCCACTCTTTCTGCGTTTCTTCTTTTTTCTCGAAAATTTTCTTCCTAACTTCGCAGATGATACTCTTCATATCCAGTATTTTGTCCTTTTGCTCTGTCAACGCTTCATTGGCCACTTTCTCAAAAATTAATTCTTTTACTAAATTAATTAAAATATTTTCCTTATCAAGTCTCTCCTTATTTAGCGGGTCGTCTCTCAATAATGTTAAATCCTCAAATTCATGCACTGTTGCTACGTTTCCATATTCAATAGCAATTAAGTCCTGCAAACCTTTTTGATTGAGCCCAAAATTAATTATTGTGGCAGATTCCCAAACATTGTGCTTGAATTTTATTTGTGAATTCTCCGTTCTGAAGAAAATGGCATAAGAAGGTAAGACCTCGACTGGTTTATCCATACCAGGGAACTTATACATCATTTGCACATTCCTTGGAAACTCCAATAGAAGCATATGCTCTGGAGATAGCCTTCTAGAAACTTCATCCAAAATTACCTCATTTCCTGAAGCCATTTCTTTGGAAATATCTTCGATAAGGTGATGGCTTGTTGCCTTAAACTTCTTTCTTCCAAACGATAACCATTTTAGTCCTGCCCCCTCAGGATCGATAATTATTGGGCATTTCTTAGTATGCTTCAGTATTAGTGCATTCTCGATACAAGTTTCCTCTCTAAACAAATAATGATTATGCCAATCGCTTAGCACGTTTGTCTCTCCAATCACCTGAGATATTTTGACATCGTCATTTATTTCAACCTTATTTTCTTTAATTATTTTTTTCCATTTTTCCTTTAATATTTTCCTAGCATCTGCAGGGAAAGGACCTCCGTATATTAAAATTGCTGTAGCCATTATCATGTCTCCTATAAGCGTTTTTTGCCTTTTGATAACTTCATTCAAAGCTTCTTGCCACTCCTTGATTCCAGCCCACTCTGGAGATGTAACAATAATATTGTGCTCAACCTCGTGCATTGTTTGGCTCTTGCTTTCTAAATCCATCCTCATTTTTGAAATTTTATCTAGTTCTGATTTTAATCCTTTGTGTATCTTTTCTAGTTGGGATAGATTTTGCATTTTTTCAAACAGCAAGTCTTTCTTTTTGTCAATGTCAGTTGTAACTCCGTAGCATTTTTTATTTTCTTCAAAAACTTTGATAACTGTTCCGATCCAATCGAAAATTATTCCTGTAGAATTTTCGTATTCTTTACGTTTATCTGCTGGCAGAGCTTTAGCATCTTCATATAACAACTTTGCTTCAAATATGCTAAAATCGTGAATCAGCGGCACTTCAATTGATTGCATTGCATCCGATTTCGTCTTTCCCATTATCTTTTGCATTTGGTCAAATGTGGATATTAATTTTTCTCCTAACAATATGAAGCAAGCTTTGACAATGCTCACAATTAATGGATGGGGTTCAACAACTGATTTTAGTTGTCTCCAATCCTATATTTAAAAAATGTGGATTAATTCCTTTCAAAATAAATTTTTCCTTACAATAATTCTAACTTTCCCTTTCATTTCAACGAGTTCTTTCTTAAGAAGCTCAAGCTTTTCCGTAACTTTCTCTGTTGGTACTTTTCGACTGAATTTCGCCCCTCCAGTAGCTGCGCTTTCGTCATGCAATATTTCTGTCTTAATCTTATGTATCTCGTTACTATTTTTCGTTTCAGTTTGTGCTTTTCGGAGTTTTTTAAATAAATATATTTTGAACAAAAAAATCAATTTTAAATTAAGTAAATTATGGAAATAATATAAATTAGGTAAATTAAAATCTTATTTATTAAAAAAAATCATTACTCTTGGTCTGAATATTTTGCGCTTGCTTGGCTGACTGCATTCTGTTTTGCCTCCATATCAGGCTTTAATTTCATACTCTCGTTCATTAGATGCTCTTTTCTTTCTCCGCAGAGTGTAATATTAGCAATGGCTTTTTCGTAATCGCTTCTTTTTTGCTCTAACTCCTTAGCCTTGCTTTCATATAACTCTGCATACTTTTGGATCATATCGTTGACGAAATTTGGCATAATAATGATTTGTATTCCTTCGCTCAATTTTACATATTGCGATTCCTTAACAGACGTATTATGAATATTGACAAATACATCTGCCAAATCAAACTTTATTTTAGATAATGGAGAAATACTTGCTATTGTTGCTCTTGCTATTGCTGAAGCTGCTTCTGCAGGCCACTGGTGCTGGTATATCTGCTGACAGTCAGTAAATAGATTTGGATAGCGAATAATAAAATTATTGAATTGGGAAGCTGTTACATAAGGAATAGTAATTAAAAAGTGCAAATTTTTCTTAATTGAAATTGTTTGTGAGTGATGCTCGTCAATACTTCGAAAACTTATTGAACCAGGTGCGCGGCTGTAGTTAATATAATTAACCAGTTCTCCTGTAGATAGCATTTGGTATAAATCATCTAATATTATTTGCGAATACTCCCCGTAAATTGGCTCGTCTAACTTTTTACCCACTTTGACACTCACAACTAGGCTTTTGAGCTCGCCTTTTTCGCATTTCAGCAAATCTTCAGCAATATTTCCATACATTGCTTTGTAGCTGGTCTCAAACTCTTTCATATGATACTCAAGCTGATATATTTTCTTGTTCATCATTCGTGCAAGAACATTCATAAATGTCCTCCTGCTCATTGATTCCGGGCCAATTTGTAAAGCGTTCATTCCAGGAATAGTAAAAACTCTTGCTAACTTGATCATGTGCTCCACCGCCTCCTTGAAGAAAAGAACAGGCTGATACTTCTCCCCTTTTTCTAAGAACAATTTCTTTACTCTAATTTCATTTTCTTCAAATGAAAATTTGACCTCCTTCCAATCTCTGCACTCGGCATAAATGCTTACTGCATTCTATTTGTTAAATATTAAAAAATAATCGCCTCTGCTTACCTCTTTTGCCAACGAAGGGAGAACAGAAAAGTATAATGGAGCTTTTTCTATTTCTTCTCTAATTTTCCATTTAGAACTTAAATTTTTCTCTACTATCTTTTCTAATTGTTCGGCCAGATTCAGAACTTCAGTTTTCTCAATATACCGATCACCAAAAACTCGGAGACATTCATGGATAAATAGGCGAGTTAAATGTTCTTGGGACTTAATTTCAGTAGGCTTTACTAATAAGATACCTGAGAGCACTTTAGAAAGATCTTTAAAGGAAATCGTGTAAAATGGGAATTTAGGGCTTCCAGGGAATTTTTGCTTTACAAACTCATTCAGCTCAATAAAAGAATCCAGGTACATTGTTTTTGTGGCTTCTAGCTGCTTAGAGAAAAGTGCAAAGTGTCCTGTGAAAATCTTGTCGTAAATTTCTTGCATCTCAGTTAAACTGGTTGTGTTCATATTTAAAACAATAAAGTGGCGGTAGAATCTTTCTGAGAGCTTCTTCCTATGGCCATAAGGAGGACTGGCTGCCATAACAAAGGAAGTGTTTGCTAAGTTAAACCATGAATTTCTCGTGGTATCAAAGAAGCCTGATTTTTCAGCGATTAGTCTTAGGAGCTCAATGCATGAGTTCGTAGAAGTGGTGCTCGTAGATTTTATTTGCGGTGGCAATCCTGATTCATCTAATATGTTGCTGCTCTCTTCATTAGGCAGGTTGATATCATCAATAAATAGCACTGCTCTTTTTCTATTTTGAGGAGATAGTAAATTCATTCTCATTTTATTCAATTTATTATATATGAAGGATTCAAGATTTTCAGCATTTGAATGATAAGTGCAGCAGAATTTTGCAAGAGGGTCAAATATATGACTGTAAGCAGCATTAGTTTTCGACTGACTGCGGGAACTATTATCCTCCACTTTTCGTGCTGAGCTTAATGGTGTCAAAGAGGCTTTAGGAGTAGTGGGTATATTTGCAATTTGCGTTGCTTCCACTTCTTTGATGGATGCTCTCAAAAAGTCGGGTACAAGGCTTTTTCCAGTTCCGCTCTCTCCGTACAAAATGCAGTGCTTGGATGCTAGTGCTAACGTTTCTACAAAGTATTTGTATGCTATTAGTTGCTTTGTCGGAACGATTATTTGAGACATTGGTACATGAGGAATGTGCTTATACGCATGTAGATCACCCCTATATTTATTAAGTATATACAAAAGAGCATTTATTTACCATGGGACGAAATCGGCGTAACCACCTTCTTTAATCTGGATGCAAGCTTCAAAGGCGGAGCTTTCTTTAGGCTTGTCCATTGGATTTGTGACAGCTTCTCCTATATATTCATCAACTTTTTGGAATTTCGATGATGGCAGCGAACTACCGAATGACCATACTAAAGAAAACACTGTTAGCTTTGAAATTAATTTTTTCAAATTTTCTGTTGATCTATCAGTTTTTTCCACAATATCATCAGCAATGGAGCAATAAACGCTTTCAAATATTGAGCAGAAAGATTGCGCTATCATATTATCATTTAACGTAAACATAAGTTCTTTTGAGCGTGGCATTGTTGCCTTATCAGCAATTGCTGGGAAGAGAATAGTGCTTATTTGAGTTTTTATATACTCTTTAATATCTTTATCGATCTTACTATTTTTAGAAAAGTCATCTAGCCAATTTTCGACAATCATTTGAGGGAATAATATTTCCTGGTCCTCAACAAACATAACTGCGGCATTACCGAAATTACTTGGAGCAGCATGCTGTAGATTGTTGCTCTCAAAAATAAACTTCATTGTAGGCTGTAAATAAATCATATCTCCGTTTCCTAATATTAATCTTCCAGTATTCGAGGCTATAATCAAATTATAGATCCAGTCATTTTCAATAGGGCCGTCACAATGTAGCACCTTATACTGGTGTTTATCTTGGACAGATTTCAAAGAAAAAGCTTTCATTTTGCTTCCAAGCAATCCTTCAACCCAAGCATGTGAGTTATCAAAATATCCATAAAGGTGTTTTAGGCTGACTTGAGATTTTGGATAAATTGTTTCCAGTTCCGATTTTAATGGTGGGATTTCCGAGTGTGATGCAGAGGCTGAATTCATAACAGCATCATTGCATTTTAAAAATGTATTTAGTAGCCACGTCTTCCCAACTGCAGCATCTCCAATTAAAAATATCGCTTGCTGTTGCTCCATTAATTCCTGCATAAGATTTAGTTTCTTATACGTATTCTCTGGTATATTCATTTGCCTTGCCATAATCACAATCTCACCTGGGGATGTTTTGAGTAGTGTAGTACTGGAGAATCGTGGTATTTCTTTGTTTTTGGAAGTACCAGTATGATCAAAGAAGATTAGTTTCTCAAGCTTCTCATAAATGATATACTCATTTTCATTTAATGCCTTTCTATAGTACCTTTGCAGCGCACTCAATAATATGCTCTTCTCGTTTTTCTCCATTAATCCCTCCCTCTTAATTTTCGCTGCCAACCTAATAATAGCTTCCAATGCTCTAAAATTGAAATCCTCACTATCTGCCAATATTTCTTGGCCTTGTATCATCATGCATCCCAACTTTTTTCCTAATGTATCTCCATCTTGGAATCCTGCGCTCAATAGCCAGCATTCAGCAAATGCCATGATATTTAAGTGCAAAAGAGCAACTGGTCTAAAGTAATTTTTTATATGTTGAGGGACGTCATTGCTTGAAAACTTTCCTTCGTTCGCGCTGTAGGTCAAGAAGATACCCATATAAGGGCAATTCACAGCTGCTAGCTGATCCATAGGAACTACTCTGATATTTCTATCGATAATTGTGCTCCAGTCTGTCTTTTCTTCAATCAGCACCTGCCTAAGTGAGCACAAGCTGCTTACAAACGCGGAAAGTGAACCAGGCTGCATTTTGATTATATCAGATATAATTATCCATGAGAAAGATGCTGCTGCTGCCATCAAAAGTTTGTCTAAATTCCAAGGAGTAGTAAAGCTGTAAGTTGATGTCGGAGTGCAACTGAAATAGAAACTGTATTTCCCAAAAGCAGAAGCGAGATCTTGGATTGCATGAATGGCATGATTATCATAACCACTGCTTCCAATAACACTAGTGAAGAATTTATTGCGAAGGGCATTTGTAATAGATACCCAGCACCTTTCGACTGGAGGAGTAATTGGATAAGGATACTTAATCCCTAGGTATTCGTTGCAATATTCGAAAGTAGAATCCATTTGACGAATTATTACTCTTTCAGACTGTATGTAATAACGAAGCTGCATTTGCCAATAGAAACTATTTGATCCAATCACTTGATTATTTAGCAAAAATGTCGCAATATCTCTATTGTGGACATATTGAATGATTAAGCTAGATAAGGCAAGTCTTTTATCATCTGTCAAAGAGGATACAATAGCTAAAAATGAACCTGTGTTCTTTCCAGGCATTACCTCAGACATAGAGGAAGGTTTCCCAGTATACATTAATTCAGCCGTATCTAAGTAATAATTGCTTTGCTCGTCAATATATTGAGACATATTTTCATCAAAATTGTCCTCTTCATCTAATACAAGCTCAGTGTTAGCCGTAAATATTAGAGATTCGCCAACACTACCCACTTGATATATGCTGCTTGTTACAAGCTCCAATTTTCCCTTTTTCTCTTCTAAATAATCGCTGAAATACTTTTTTATCCTGCCTCTGATATCCTTCCTCATGTTTTCTTCTACTGCCAAGACAATTTTTTCAACCTGGTCATTCAATTTTGCTCGAGCCTTTAAAGTACTTGGATGCTTGAATTCCTCTCCCTCTGCAGATATTATTCCTGCCGGGTATAATTCCTCATTTTCTTCAACAGTTAGAATTGAGCCAATACTAGCAAAGCAACATTTCAAGCAATTCGTCGCAAGTTTTAGCTTATCATTTTCGCAAAGCATCATCATCAACTCTTGACAAGGAATGAAAAATAATCTAGGGCATTCTTTCTGCTTCTCCTCAATAGATGATACAATCGATTTAAGTATTTGATCCATCTGTGCATTTAGCTTTCTGCAGATATCAAAGTAATCAAAATTTCCTTTGTTGTCGGTAGCGAATCTTGCGTGTAGCTTTTCTTTATTGGGGTCCTTCTTTAAAAGTTTCTTCCACGGCTTCTGTGCTTCATCATATTCTTTTCCCTTATAAATATCTACTTTTTGCATCTCATCTACAATCTTCATTTTTCTCTGGACTTCAATAATTTCAGTAAGTAATTCCTCTACTTGTGAAATAGCTTGGTATATCTGTTCTGCTTTTGGCCTTATTCTCTCCGCATATTCATTACTCATTAATTTATTGAGATTAATTAGCAGCTCATTCATCGTATTGAAAAGAATGTCGCTATCTTTAATTTGAACCTTAGAAAGAACTGGCTCTGTTGGCAAAAGCATATTCTCCCACTCTTTTTTAATAGCATCCAGCTGAGAAGATAATTTATGTTCTTGTGCTGCCTGGTTAGCCTTTTCTCGAATTTCATCTTCAATTTTGATTGGCGCTTGATCTTTATGAGATTCTTTATGCGCCTGCTTTACAGCGGCGATAAGATTAGATAACTCCATTAAAGTAAGCTCTGGATTATCTCTCTTATATTTGCAATCCAGCAATCCTTGAAAGATCTTCCAGTGTTCTTCATCAACCTCTTTCCGCAAAATGTTCTCAACAACTCCGATTGTGCTTTGCATAGGCTCAAGCTCCTAGTAGATTAGTTAAAAATAATTTATATTGTATACTTTTTCTCTGAATAATCTGGATAGCTCAAAGCTGATTTCAAACTGCTCTTTTAAAAACTGCTCTGCTCCAACAGCTGTTTCTCTCATATTTTTGATTGTATCGCTCATTTCAGCCACGCTTAATCCCATAATTTGAGTCTTACTCCATACAGCTCTATTTTGGATTGCTTGTAATCATTTTATTTTTAAATAAGTAATTAACTAAAATTTCTTACTTTTTCTCAATCCATAACTTTTTATCTTGCCAGAAAGTAAGGTAATGGCTGTGCCTTTCTTTTAAACGGTCCAGTTCTTGAAATTCGTCTTTTGGAATTTGCATATACGCCTGGTTACTCTGAACCTTCTTTGCGTAGCTTGCGATTTGGACTATCTCTTGATTTATTGCCATTAGATGCTCAAGTATAACTTCTGGAGTATCCGTTTCCTTACAATAGAATTTTTCGTCATCCAATTTCTAGAAATAATATAATTAATTAACAAGCAGTATTATATCTTACCAAGGATATTTCCTTCAGCTTTGCGTTTACTTCTGGGCCTTTCTTAATTAAAATATTTTTCATTAGACTTTCTTTCCCGTCAACAGCTTCAGAACTGGATTTCAATTTGTCTTTTACATTCTTCCATTTACTCTCGAGTGAGTCCAGCTCCTTCTTATTTTTTGCAGGGATATTCATTTGAGAGTCATTCATAATACCCTGAAGCGACCTTGCCTTCAGAATTGCCTCTTCATATTCCTCTGTCTTTTTTTTCTGCTCATCAATGAATCGCTTATAGGTCACATACTCGTCGACCTCCCAATTAGTGTTGGTTACTATTTTTTCAGCAATATCCGCCAAAATTCCTGACATTGCGACAACAATTTTCTGAGAATGCTCAGGCATAATTTCGGCCATCTTGGTTCTACTTGCTGTTGGTTTCTCTAGAAGTAGTTCTTTCAAATGTGATGCATCTACTTTAATAATTCGTAGTAGTCTTGTATCTTCCATGCCCTCTTTAACCTTGAATTTGTCTCTGTCAAATTTTTCTACCCATTGCCTGTAGCGAGTATCACTCTCTCCTTCTAATTTTGCGAAATCCAATTTGCAGTGATCTCTATATATCTCAATGAAAGGAATTAATTCTTTGCGATATTCGTTCAGCAATGTGAAGGATAAGTCTAGTGCTGAAACAATTTTTTCTTGCATTTCCTTTTCATCTTCCAAGCTTTTCAAAGGATTAGCTTTAGTGGACTCTTCCTTATCTTCCTTCTCCTCAAATGTGCTCATATAAGGCTTAAATTTATCCTCATCTCCCAATGGAGGTCTTTTGGATATCATTCTTATTCCTTCCTTTAAGTGAAGAATTATTCCGTCTTTGACTTCGGACAGTGTTGGAACAAATAGTAAGTCATCTTCATTATAAACTGCCTGAATTTTAAAAATGGCCACGTTACGCTTTAAAGGAGACTCCTTCTGAACGAGCACGTTGAGCAGCTATTATATTATAATTTATCAAAATAAAATCTAATATAGCTTACGTTATTATATGAGTTTTTGATTATGCTTAGCTTTAGTTGGGTCATCATGTAATCTATCATCCTTATATATCTCGCAAGTCTCTTGTATAGAGTCTTTGTTGATGCGAGGACAGTGAAAGGCATAGGATGATAAGTATCGTCTGCAAAGATATTGTAAGGAGTTTCTTCTTTATTTTCGGAGTGCTTATTTTCTTCTTTTCCAAACATTCTAGTATTTTGATTAAATTCGAGGATTGAGCTTTCGCATGCAGCGTTAATTAATAGTTTAATCCTGTATTCTTTGTCAATGATTTGTTCCTTAAGCTCGTTCTGCTTCTGGGAAATGCTTCCTGAAAGCTTATCTATGCTCATAGCTTCATCATGAACTAATTGCAAAATGTCACTATAATATAATTTCTGCAAGAGCTTTCTTATTTCGATCAGTTTATTATTCAAATGAGGGTCCGCTTGAAATAGTTCTTTAGATAAGAATGCGCCTCTTTCCAACATTTTCGTTTTTTTCACGAGCTTCTTCCAAAGAGTAAAGCTTTTGCTCTTGCGGAAATTCTGAAAGAAAGAAATATAATTGATTTTCCTGTAGTTATCCACTTCCTCTTTCCATTCCGCCAAGGTCATGAATTCTGCTTCCTTATTAATGAAATGAGTCACACCCTATTTATTTTTTTAAAAGGACATTTTAAAAATAAATATAAATTTTACCCTTGAGCTGATAGTGATGTAGTCGTCTTTTTCAGTATTTATCTCGTTAAAGGCAACACTGTAAAATGCATAAAACATAGATTTCGCTCTTTTGCAGTAATAGTACTCATCGTGCTCTGCTTTCTTTCCATCTTCAATTAATCTGATGAGATCCAAATGAGTTGTCCGAGAACTTAGCTCCTTATCTTCCACAACTCTAATGCTTCGATCTTTGCCACCTTTGATCACCTTTTTTACTCGCGGCATATTTTTCTTGTTTATCTTCGCTTGGATTTGCGATTGCATCTATTAAAATGATTAAGGATCTGATTGAAATCCCTTATGATAAAAAGAAAACCTTAGATAAGCTAACACTATTTTAATACTTCTATTTCTGGTGATGTTGCATTCATCTCTGTCTTGACCATTGGTGTTATAGGCTGAAGCTGAAACGGTTTCACTGGTCTTTGAGAAGGCATAAGGAATCCACTCTTTTCAGTATGCTTGGTGGTAGCTGGCTGTATCTTTGGGAGTTTGGGAGGATTTGCCAAAGGTGGAAGGGTTGAACGCTCAGGTGCCCCATACTCGCTAACGTTCAGCGTTTTCATCAGCGAAATAGTTGGCATCTTCCCGATCTGAAGAGAATCCTCGAAC
>CAXXOL010000008.1:0-13686 GCA_963666495.2 Bacteroidaceae bacterium | reverse complement strand
ACTTCAGTACACATCTCTCCACAAATAATTATATTCTTTTTCCTTTTAATTTCTGTGATTTATTAATCAATAAGCTCGCAAATCAATGCAGTTCCTCTTAGTGTCCAAAATGAAGCATTATCCATGCAAGGGATATCTATATTATTATGTAATTGCCATGATTAATTTTCGTAAAAAAACATTGTTGCTTACCTATAGCGAGCACAAAGTTGCTTGATAAGCCTGTTGTTGAAAGCACGCCTTGTCTTGCCGGTGTTTTATATACGGGACACTCGTAGCAGCTTTCTGGTTTTTGCTTGTTCTCGCAAGGAATAAAGTGAATTATCGGCATCTTCATATTAAGTTTTCCCTATAATAAAAATTTTGCATATAAAAAAATATCATTTAGCTTTTACCTTTGGAAAATCAACTAGAGTCATTGCCTTTTCGTCCCAGGCCGCACCCTCTAAGAATAGTCCGCAGATGTACACACCTAATTTTCCTTTTTCGGCGGCAATTACTGTTTTTGCAGTTTCACTGTTCAATATTTCGAAAGAGAACGACAGTGCATCTATAGGTATTTTCTCGCTTCTTGCGTGAGCTTGCAGTGCGCCAGTTAAAAAGCCTTGAGGGAAGACAAAGCTTGAAAGAGGGAAAATTCTGGGCTCTCCTTCCATAAGCCAACTTCTAATAAAGGCAACACGAGACAAGAAATCTGGGTACCATGAGCCCAATGGCTTCATTGAGTCATAAATCTTCCACTTACTGGGCACTTTATACATAAGCAAATTCGTATACATATCATCCAATTCTTGTGACATCACTACTTCTCCTTTTACTGCTTTTTCCAGCGATTGAAGAGTTGAAGAAACAATAAATATCAATTTATTATATTTGTCTATCTCGTGGAGAAGTACTGTGGATAAAGAGTTCATTATATGGGTTTCGCTCATATGGAATAACTCTCTCAATCCTTTTTCTTTTTCCAAGAAATTCGGCAGAGACTCGCGCAGTTTTTTAAGTAACTCAAGAACTTGGTCATCGTTTGAAACTCCAGCAGATTTCGGCTTCACTCTAGGCTGAATTCTGACCAAATCATTGAGCATCATTTCCGAACGCATTGTTTCATAAGCGATATTTGCATTTTCGTGCATTCCAAATATTTCTGGGTCATCTGTCTCAATAACTTCATTTTCAATGAATTTTTGATATTCTTCTAGTTTCTCGAATTCAGGCAATTGATAGCCTGAGGCAAACACATAGCGAGAAGAAGACTTTTCAACCATCTTTGGATTAATAAAGTGATCATAGAGGGCAATTAGCAGCTTTCTATCCCAATCATCGGTAACTCTGCCTCCATAATTAATTTGTCCAATGATAAAGCACAAAGCATCCCAAGAGAGGTTCTCCTGAATTTCCAAAAAGTCTTTCAGCATTGTCTTTGATGTATCTAAGTCAGTAGAATTGAACTCATATCTTATATTCCAGCCTAATGGTCCGAATTTTCTACGTTCCTGTACTACTGCATGAAATAGTGCCAACCCATACAATAATAATTTCCATTCTCTAGGTTTCTTGCATTCATCGAAATCTCTCATTTCACAATAGCTCCTTGTGATATTTGCCTTAATGCCTGCAGGTGGTTCTGTTGTATACTTTAATCCATTTTGAAGAACTGATATTGGGAAGTATTCGACTGGCATACTAGAGAGGAGCAACCTGAATCCCGCATGGATTGGCTGCTCTTCATCTTCAAAGTGTCCTACCATTGACTCTAATTCTGGCATAAATGATTTGGCCAAATGGCAATTTTGCAAAAGCAACCACTTTCCTGACACCTTGGCTTCAGTAAGCTCTTTCTTTGCCTTTGCTTCTTGCTCTTTTCCTAATGAAGTGATAATCAAATCGATCTTATTTGCGATCGTATAATTTTTCAATTGTTCAGTTGGATCTGCTCCCTGACTCAATACCAAAATAATTGGTGTTTTATTAGTTGAATCTGCAAATAGCTCTTCAATCTTAACAGATGGATTTTCTACATACGCAGTGCCGAGCTCCTCCTCAACATATTTCATTGCACTCGCTCTAACGCACTCAGGCTTTAGTATTTTCATTAATATTAATCTCTGAAATGCCGTTAATTTATCCCCAGCGAAAGGCACAGGCAATTTTGATTTTTCGACATAAGGATTTTTCAGTCCCGCGTAATCAGTCCATTGCAAAGGCATTGAAGCTAGTGAGGACAATATACCACGGAAGGCTTCAATTTTTGTTTCTATTGCTCGAGCAATATTCCAAGCAGAGTCAGATATTAGCTTAGGAAGCGGGTTAATCATAGCAGCACCTTCTTCTTTGGATATGACCACTCCAGCACCTCTAATAAATATATCCCACTCATCAGTAATTATTTTTCCCTCTCGTAGATTGATCTGGGTTGTTATTAAGAATGAGAAGACCAACTTGTGAATTTCGAATAGACCTCTACATACATTTCTATAAAGAACTTTAGTAATATTCTGTTTCATTAGCTGTTTCTTAGCCTCGATTCTGGCAGATTCATCTTCCACCTTTGTTTCATCTTTTATATTCAATCCGTCAATAAATAGCTTTTTCAAAAAGTTAAATGAGTATTGATACATAGGATCAATTTTGCCTATATCAACCAGCACAAAGTACAAAATGGCCCCTCTCGTAGCAACACTTCTATATTGTTCTCTCGCCTTTGTAATTTGCTGCTCTATAACTGTGCTTTCCTTTATATTCGTTTCAATTTCTTTAGAAGATATCTTTGAATGTTCCAGTGATTGGATTAAATCAACGCTATTCAAAATTGTTTCCTCATTTGTATTAGTTAGCTTGCTTAGTATTTCGTTCTCTATATCTCTTAGCTTAGCTTGATAGCTTGCTATCTCAGAAATTCTCTTTGTTCTCTCTTTTTCCATTTCAGGCATCTCTTTAGTGATAACTTCGACCAAAAGCTGCTCCTCTAGAGCATCAAAAGTTACTGCGAAGTTTATGATGCTTAGCATAATGCATATCTCAGGCATATAATGGGGATTAGCTTGCTTAGTAGTTAAATATAGTCTAAAGTGTGGATCGTATGGAATGTCTTTATCTCCGAAGTTAATGCGCTCTTCAACCTCACTCTTGAAAGTTTTTCTTCCAAGAATAGTATATAAGCTTGAATCGAATTTTTGTCCCACATCTTCTAGTAATAATGGCTTTCCTCTTTGTACGCATCGGTCCATCATTTTGTTACACTCGTTACCCTCTGTTGTCATTTTAACAATTGTTAATTCATTGGCTTTTTCTAAGTTCTTTATCCATTTATTCGCTTGCCCTTCGGGATCAATCATCAAAGGCCAGCGCCTAGTTTTTGTAGCTAATATTCCATTCTCCATTGAGATATTGTCCATGGGCAATCCTTGCAAGTTCCACTGCTTCATCTCCATCGGATTGCCCAAAGTTCTAATGATAGAATAATCACCTGAAAAGTTCAATTTTTCTTTCTGGCAAAGACTTTTCCAAAGTTCCAAAAGCTGAGTTCGATACTTCATTGTGAAAGGCCCAATATAGCTAATTGAAGCAGCTGACAAGAATATATTTCCAACAATTTCTTTTTCCTCCTCTTTCAATTTTGCTATTGACTGTGTCCATCTCTCTCCTTCGCTACCTAGAAGCGAAATTAACTTTTCAGCATTGGTTAATTGGAAACTAATTGTATTTTTCTTCTCTGTTAGCACTCTTGCTTCCTCGCTTAATTTTCTATGCTCTTCTTCCAATTGCCTTAACTTTTTTTTAACAATATTCAATGCCTCTTCCATGATTCTCACTTCCTCTGCTTTTTCATCGTAGTCTTTCTCAATTAAGCGTAGTTTTTCTTGCTGTGGTGCCACTTTTTGATATGCCTCGTAGCATTTTTGAATAGCTACACACCAATTAGCTAATGATACAGATGCACGATCCACTTGTTTCACTTCACTTGGATCAAAATTAATCGTGTAGCCTCTTAAAGCCTTTATTGTTTGCTCAGAGAGACTCATATAATCGACTTTTTTCAAATGAACGATGAATCCTTCTCCTTGTATCAATTCTGCTTTTGCAGCGTTCCAATCTAGCTTTAAATCCTTCCTATCATTACCGAGAATGATAAGCACTGCTTGCATTATAGTAATAACCATTTTAGGAGGTCTTGGATAGGTCCTAATTTTTGAAATATCGGCAGGATTAATAGTATCTAATTCCTTTGTAGCGTTATCGAGTAGCGGCTGTACAGCGTCCAGTTCTTTTTTGGCCTCTTCTCTTGAATATTCAATCCTGCTTTTTTGTTCAAACAATATACTCTTCTCTGCTTCAATTTTTGCATCTTCTGCAGCTACTTTCCTCCCTTCAATTTCCTGAAGCTCCAAAGCTACAGCAGCTTGCTTTGCGTTTTCCTCAATAATTGGCGCTAGCTTCGTGAGTTCAATTTTTAATTGGCTGACCATCTTGGTAGCGGAGTGGAAGTTTTTCAGTCCCTTGGCCAATCTTTCAATATTATCTCTGTATTTGCTCTTAGTTTCTTCTAAAGAACTAGCAAAAAATTTAATCGCATCAATATAGCTCTTAGGTGTAACATAAAATTTCCTTCTAAGTTCCTCGTAAAAAGTGAGAGACATTTCTTCTACTGATAAATGAATTTGTGGGAAGATGCTTGTAAGGCTGGTTTGGATTATTTTATCAAGATATCCCAGATCGCCAAGAATTTTCATGCAAACCGATTTAAGAGCATACTCTGGCCATCTATAAAAACAAAAAATAAAAAAAATAAACCAAATGTTACTTGTCGAAATATATCAAAGTCGAGCAATTAATGAAGCTGGGGAATTTTCTGCATCTAGAACGGAATGATTCTCCAACGGGAGACATAGAGAGCACAATATGGAGATTGTCTCGGACTCTTTCAATAAACGTAGACATTTTTGCTTCCTAATAAACAATAAAGAATCTATATTAATCATACCTTTGTTTGATCTCTCTTTAGTTGCTGCATTATTGATACCATATTCTGCATGATCATGTCAATTTCCTCTGTTTTATGCAGATTATTAATTTCACCAGTATTTAATATACTATTTATATCTTCCAAAAACAATTCATTATTAAGTTGCTCATCATTCAGCATGAAGCATACTTGCTTGCCATCAATACCAGTTTCCTTCATCAATGTTTTAATCTCATCTTTAAACGTTTCGCGCCTGTAGTTTTTAGTCATTCTTATTTTGAAGAATCTTGCTTTTAAAATGAAAGATGATAGAGTGGTGTAGCTTTCTTTTCCGCAGCCACTTACTCCAATCAGCAAGCAGTTGCCTCTTTTTTGCCTTAGTGTTCTTGTTATTCTGGAAATATAGCACATAGCATCCTCAAAGAAGACTAAGTCCATCTTGTTGTTCAGATTCTTGCTATTATATTCTAGTAGCATATCGTATAAGGATTTTGCCAATCGCTTTGTATCTAAGACCTCTTCATAAGGACGTTCATGAACATCCAAATCAGATCGTAAAATGTCTGTGAAAATGATATTTCGTTTTGTGAACATATCTTCATAAGACCAATCGTAATGGAATTTATTGTTAATCAAGCTGATAATATACGACTTCAGCCAATCTCTATCTTCATTTGCCACTAATCGATCTCCGAATGTTCGCATGCATTCATGAATCCACAATCTTGTGAATGTCTCTGCAGCAAATATGGTCTTTGGCGTAGTCATTAGCATGCTCTGGAACATTTTTGAAACGTCTCTCAAATTATAAATATAATGGAATTTCGATGGTGTTGGCTTTAATGATTTAGTGATATTCAAATATAAGTCTATACTACAATCAACAGCAATTGAACCCATCTTTCTCACTGGATCAGAGAAAGAGCATGCTTGCAAGAATCCAAGTAATATGTTTTCAAAAATATACCTTAAGTGCTCCTCACTTGGCTCCGGAATTGAATAGATGCTGAACAAGTGTGTAAACCTATTAGAAAAAGTAAGAATTATTTTTGCTTTTAAAGATTTCTACGAATAAAATAATCAAAAATAATCAAAAAAAATATCCAGTACCTTGGAGATAGAATATTTCTTCCACCTCCTGGAGGGGCGGCAGCAATGATCACGTTTGTATCAAGCACTTGTGTCCAGAATGGTTTAACTCTTCCATAAAATCCTTTATATGTAATTAATTGCCTCAATAATTCAATTGGCGGCTGTGCTCCCGATTCCTCTCTAACTGGCATATTCACATCGTCTACAAAAATTATTCCTTTAGTATTTCCGGGTGGCCCTAAGAGCTTCTTTCCTTTCTTTGCTTCCATTTTCACTTCAATGCTACTCTGCGTTTCAATTGAGCTTGTGGTTGCTGAGAAAACAATATTGGTAACAGTGATTTCATTTTCAGCTTGCTTCTTCATAAGCAAATGTTGCATCATAACACTTTTCCCCACTCCTGTTTCTCCGATGAAAAATGCAGGGCGGAGCATCTCAACAGCTAAGGCCATTATATATGAATATTTTACAGAGTCGCTTGTTGGTACAAAAAGATTAAAATATGATTGATTTAAACTGAATTTGAACTGAGGGACAAATTCTCGCCAGTGCTTCCATCTAATTGTATTGGACTCGGTAAGCTCCATTTTATAGTCAAATATTGTTCCGGAATATGGGATGCTTAGCTTGGGGAACATTGGGCGAACAACTTCATCGAATGAAGATTGATTCCGATTTACGATGAAGCCGCCGAAGCTCCACACTAAAGAAAATGCAAAGTATGCCATCAATTTTCGTTTCTTTGTATCAAGAGAATCGGCAGGTGAAATTTTGCATATCCAAAAATTCATAAAATTGATAAAGCTTTCAAGGCACTGAATTGAATCTACTTGAATAGCATGTGCATCTCTTAATTTCTCAATAGTATTTACAACTTTTTCTACACACTCTTCAACCATTTCATTTAGTAAGTGTCTTAGCTCTTCATGAGCTTTGAAAATCTCAGATGTCCTATTCGTTTTTGCTACCCAAGAATCAATAAATGCTTTCCAGCCAACATCGCTTGGACAAATGTAAACCATTCCGCAACGGCTCACAGTAGCGAGACTAGCACATGTTAGATCTTGCACTTCGAACAAAATTCTCATTTGTGTTGGCAATTTAATTCTTTCGGCGTTTGCCAAGCATAGCATTCTAGAATCATCAAGCACAGAATTCATATTTTCAATCCACTTTGAATCCACAGGACCATCCATCAATATCCAGGTTCTATCTTCAGGATCTCCAGATGGTTTGCTTACTAGGGAAGGTTGCATATGCTCTGCTCGCTTTTTCTGTGTTTCAGCTGCAGCTTTCTTCATTAATTTGCTTGCTATACCATACTTCCACTCCTTAGTATCCTTTGACTCCTCTCCGTAAAGCTCTCCCAAAGAAATTGCTTTAGGGAAAATTATTTTGGTCTCGACATTTTGGAAACGTGGATCTTTAATATTTTTCATTTTCAAATGATTCATTGAATCCTGCAGAACTTTAATGCAGGCAGATTTTCCAACTCCAGGTTGCCCCAGCACCATAACTCCAAATCTTACATTAAGACTCTCAAATAATTGCGTGACTTTACTTACGAACATCTTCCCTGGCTTATAGTCTAGCCTCTCGAGTGATGAGTTAATTTCTTCTGTCAGGGATCCGTAAACTGTTTCTGGTATATCCATTCCAGGGAATAGATCCTGAATAAGCTGCAGGAACAGCTGAAGATCATCAGCCAAGAATTTTGGCACATTGGCGTCTCTCATAGCTCTTATTAACAGCACATCTTCAGATAATGTTGGCTCCATTTTCTTAAGCGATCCAGCAATAACGAGTACCGATTTAATTGCCCTCATTCCGAAATCGTAATGTTCCTGCTGTGATAATTGCTCTGAAGCCAACTTGTAAAGCTGGGTCATCTTCAGAGCCAAATTCTTCGCATTCTGGAACCCTTGTGCGAATAGCAAAATCTCAGCGATTAAGCTGTAATCAGGGATCATCATAGCGATTGGCCTAAATAAAATTTTCAAGTTGTCAGGCAATTCCGTTCTTCCCGCGTAGTTAGGATTCATTGTAATGAATACTCCCACAGACTCTTTCACGCTCATTTCAATTTCATTCAATACGATTTCTGTTTTTCCTTCTCTTAGAGCGTCTCTGATCATAAGTAATTGCTGGGCAATAACACTCAGAACCTCAATATCGATTCTATTGAACTCGTCTAAACAGCTCCAGGCTCCTTGCTGAATTAAACCAGAGAAAAGCCTAGCCATTATTTTGATTTCCATTTGCTCTGAGCAATTAAAAACAATGCATTGGATTGCACAGGCTTTTGAGAGGTCTTTTACGGTTTCGGTCTTTCCTGTGCCCGCGGGGCCTGCTGGTGCAGCTCCAAGGTGAATATGCAGGGCGCTAGTAATTGTAAGATAGCAGCGCTCAGTTAGTGGAGTAACAACTAGTCGAGAAGCTGCACCCATATATTCGTAGCCATAGCTTATTTCCGAATTAACCTGCATAATTTTGATTCCTTCTGAGTCTTGGGAATCATCAAAGTAATACCGCAACTGTACCTGCCATAAGAAATCTTGGAGTGAGGATACCGATTCAGTTGCTAGTTTCTCGATAATATCCCTCCAGTGAACATCAGTAGTGATTAGTGCGATTATTTTACTTCTTTCCAAAGGTGTCAAGTCACCACGAATAACCTCAATAGATTGATTTATAATTTCTATACTTTGCTGCAATAGTTCAATCAAAGCAGTATCATCTTCAGCCATTTCCTTAATAAATACTTCGCAGCCTTCAGTCCAAACTAGCTGCGTAACGCAGGAAACGATTTGAGCAAAATGGCTCATTACCCAAACCTTTCTTTCAGTTCCAGGCAAAAAATGATCTTGATACCCGGTCTTTATTAGCTGCCTCAGCTTTTCTCGCATTTGCAATTCGACTTGCTGCAGCCAAGTGACAACTAAATTAAAAAAATTATAACATTTATTTCATCACCATACCTGTTTCGTCGCTTCTGATTTTAATGCCTTTAAATTTCACCCATTCATCTTCAGCAGAGTACATCCCAAAAATTTCCAAGTATGGCTTAGCATTACCAAGATCAAGCCGAGCAATTCCATCGAAGCATTTGGGCATTATTGGCTCGACAGATGTGATGTCCGAAGATTTTGACATTACTGGGAGCAGTTCACCATCTGACAAAAAATAAAATCGTGGGAATTCCTTTCGCTTTGTTTCCAAATAGTTTTGAAGTTCTTTTTTTATTTTGTCCATTGACTTATTCAGTTTTTGTAATTTGCCCAAGTGCTCATTGTTTGCATAGTTAAAAATAACGTTTTTACTTTGGATAGTAATGGTTCTCATCATTGGCCTCCAAGCTTTGTCAACAAATTCAAAGTTTGCGGTTTCATTTTTGAGGTGAAGCCTAATATCTGCAGATGAAAAGATGCTGTCCAAATATAGCCAGTTCCGTTGACATCTTATCCACTCATCGACGACAAGCCACACCAAATCGAAACTCGCTTTGATGCTATATGCCTTATCTTGCAATCTTCTCACATAGCGTGAGCCAATAATTGTATTTAAAGCTGTTAATGTATCTTCTAATTCAATAAACAGGTTATCGCTCTCAGCTATTATTGTAATTTGATCTCTTTGTGCTTCCTTTGTATATAATTTTGTTTGGAAGGGCTTCTTCTCCCATTGCTTCTTAATTTCCTCGAGTTTTTCTTCCAAGTAAAACTCTTGTGCTGCAGTCACCGAAATATTATGGATCTCGTCCTTATGTTTTGCAGCATTTAATGAAATCAATGCATCCAGAGTAAACTCCTTTGCTTGTAAATCGATATCTGTTCTTAATACATCTTTGATTTCCTCCCAATGTATTGTTTTTAGCTTCTTATTTCCCAATGCCTCAACAACAGGCATTGTCTCTCTAAATTGGATAACCTGAGCTTTTAAATCTTGCACTACGGGGGAATCTTTGAGCCCACGATTCTCACATCTTAATGCGATCTTAGTATGAAATTCTGCTTTCGAGGCAATATCGTTAGTCTCAATTTCACAGAATTTCTGCTGACCCCACCTTTCAACCAGCATTTTAAATTCGCGTAAAGATGTCCATAGCTCAATTCTAATATCAATCTCTGACTTGACATCCTCCACAAAATCGAAATTTCCTGGTTCCATTTCTAAAACTTGCTGAACTTGAATACATTGGTCCGCCAATTCTCGTATTGAATCGCAACGATCTTTTAGGTCAAGTAACTTCTGTAAAACTGAGTCAGAGTTAGGATTTCTCTCCAATAAAGCTGGGTTATTTACATCTTTTGATAGCTGATCAGCAGAGATCTTAACCTTTTCTATCATCTTCTTCAATTCCGCTTTGAACTCCTCTTTTCGTCTCTCTCCCTTATTTGCTTCATCGTGCATTGCATTTGATAACTCCTTTAATAGTTGCATTAACTCGTTGTAGATTTCCTCTTTTGGAGATCTAATTTTTTTATTATTGTTATTGAATTATTTATACAAGAAATTACCTGATCTCATAAGTCTTACACAACGCAAACATCTCTCGAATAAGCTCCAACTAGAAGAAATGTTTTTATAATTTAATTTAAATAAAAATTACCTTATTAATATATTGATCCATTTTTGCTTCTACTAGCTTAATCGCTCTTGTTTGCTCTACAAAATTAATGGCACTTTTAATTTCAAATTGCACTTTATGCTTAGACATTTCAAGCCACGATTTTACTTTGTCGCACTCATTGGACAAATAAAGAGGCTAATTATAGTTTAATATATTTACCAATACAAACTAAAAAAATATAATACCATAATGTTATCCAGTTGCTTTTGTGAATCTAAGGTCACATTGATTAATCGCTCTCTTAGTTTTCCCATATGCAATCTTATAAATCCAAGATCTACTCTAACCGCTAATCGAGTGAAGAATTCCTCTTTGTGGGCTCTAATTTGCTTAACGAAAAGAGTGACTATGTCCACTGGCTCCTTTAGTTTTTCGTCTTCAATATAGCTCCAAGGAATCCTCTGATAGCGCCAGTATAATTGCAAGTATGGCTCAACCAACTTTAAGTATTTGTCAGAATTCTCTTGTATTTTTTTAGCGTGCTCTTCAACAATTAATTTTCGATCTTTGTATTCATTTTCTTCATTAAGGATGTCTAGGCAAGATAGATGCTTCTCCTCAGCTATTTCCCATACATCTGCAACCTTATCGTCCCATTCTTCAAGCACACTTGCATATGGGTGAAGCATTTCGCTTTTGCTTTTTCTTTCATAGTTTTTAATTATTAGTAAGGCGTTCTCTACACAAGTATACAAAGCCTCAGTTATTTGACCATAACTGGGCTTTAAATTGAGCCAAAGTGTAGTTATATTGTTCACCAGCGATCTTCTCACTTTTTCTCCTAGTATTATCTTGTTCTCATCGTCTCCCTTGCGTTCCACCAACTGCATATGACAAGTGGGATCAAAATTGTGCTCATTGATTTTCCCAATAGGCGGCTTCTCATAGACATCAACGTATTCATATTTTATGTTTTCTTCTTTCACAGAGAGGTTATCAGTTAAATCCACATTAATTTGCACTATAGGCTTGCTACTTCTTTCAGCAGTATAGTCTTGCCCTATTTTTAGTACAGGCAACTCATTAATAGGCACCACAATATCGTTTCTTTGGCTCAAATACTTATGCAAGGCTTGCATTGAGTTAATATACATATTTTTCAAAGAATTTTTTGCGATGAAATCGAGCAAATACGAGAATCTTAAAAACATTTTGCACTCCTTTCGCACTTCCGTTCTATCTGCGTAAAGCAAATTGCTCTGGAATCCTAAATGTTCATATACTGCATCAATAGCAAGTGGTTTTCCACCTTCTGGTTGGTTTTGCCCTTGCATTAGATTTCTGGCTGTTTGCCCGAAAGGTGAGTTCGCTTGCTGCCTAGATTCCCTAGCCTTTTCATTCACTTGCTGTTGTTCGCGGATCTTCTTCTTCAAGTCATCCAAGGTATGCTGTATAACTTCTTTGAATTTGAGCTTAGACTTATTGCTTATTTCAGTTATTTTATTGGCTACTTTTTTCATATAAGCATCTTGCATTGCTTCAAACTGCTTTAGTGATAAACTATCATCAGGCTCTGAAAGGTCAATCAATCGTTGCTGCTCTAATTCCCTGCAATGCATCCTGTGCATTATCAGCAATTGAGCAAACTCAGGCTTTGAGAAGATAACGATCCTTCCAAGCTTTTCTTTCATTGATTTTCTTCTTTCTGATATGACATTTTTCCGCCACAGGTTTATAATTTTCCAGCTTTTGAACAATTTAAAGAACGTAAAAGACTTAATTTGCTCATATAATTCCCTTTCCATAATCCACTCAACAATTGTTAAGAACTCAGCTGCTTCTCCGCGAAAATATGAAGTGAACCCTTTTTTGCTTAATGTATAAAATCTCCCTCCCAATTTCTCTACTGCAGTATACTGACAGTACTCAAGATCGTATGGCTCTTCCTCTTTTTTCTGCTTCAAATACACAAAAGCCCCTTCATTGCCTTCTTTATCTGATGCTTCTTGAATTCTCTTAATGCACGCCTCAACTGAGTTTGCATCCAATATCGGCATCTGCTTCTTAACTTCTTTAGCGTATATCCTCTTGTGCTGAGTTTTTGGTCTTTTTTTAGAAGCTACACCATGGGCAGCAATATCCTTCATAGGTACTGGCTGCGGAAGTTTTCCAGTCATCTTCATTACTAGCTCTTGAGTTCTCATATAGTCTTCTATTTCATGTGCGTCAAATATAGGCTCGTTTACTTGAATGCTCTCTATTTCTTCACCCAGTTTTTTCTTTTTGCTCAATAGACCTATTTCAGATAAGAAAAAAAATGAATTTTACCTTCTGCTAAATTCCCGCTGCTTGTTGCTGCTAGTTTTTCTTTGCTTGCTATTGCGCTTAGTCTATTTGCAATGGATTCTCCGCCGAGAGCTCTAGTGGTCATTATATCCTTCCTCGACTTAATTTTTCTCGATGGCGCAAGAGCTCCCATGGTCTAGTAATTATGAATAGTTTAATTAATGGCAAAGAAGGAGTCCATCAGTGTTTAAAAAAAAAATTTACTGTCACTCCGGTGATTGATCTGACTAGAGTTGTTCCTAATCCACTTTTTCTGGCTGTTGCTGCAAAATCCAAGCCTTCTCTTGGTCCACTATAAAGATTGAATGCTCCTCCTAGATCCCCGTAAGATTTTTTGCTTTTGTCTTTGCTGATACCGTGGGCTGCAGCTGGCACAAGAGTATCAAAAGGCCTAGTTCCCATCTGTCTGTGGCTCTTTTGCTCCTCAATGCTTAAATCTCTTTCTGATACAAGGGTAGCCGAAGGAACTTGAACAAAATCTTTCTCTTGAGCAGGTCTTTTCGCACTTTTTCCTTTTGTCATCCTTGAAGGCAGTTTTGCTGTAAAAGGTCTCAAAGATTCCGAATTAGGCCTTTTAATTGAAGGCATTTTCTCAGGATTCACGCCCTTATCATAGAGTCTATTCCTTAGTTGCTCTTTCAATTTATCTTGTGACCGCTTTTTTTGATATGACTGTTGCAGTTTCGGATCCTCTGGAGATAAAAATTGCGGTTCC
>CAXXOL010000007.1:0-6520 GCA_963666495.2 Bacteroidaceae bacterium | reverse complement strand
TTCACATTAATACTCGTGTACTTTTCCATGAAAAGCCGCGTAGAAGAAGAGAATATAATACACGACGACGATATTAATAACAAAAATCCAATAAACTTCATAAGGTATTTGGTTAAGCTTGGAGTAACCCATTCCAAAAATTCTATCGAATATACATCGTTAGCTTCTCCTTCCTTTCTATATGAAAATAGTAGTAGAGCATTCAAAATTAACAAGAAGTAGAATGAGAAGTTTCTCCACATGGTTTCCTGCTTGATAACAGCACCGATGATCAAATAGTGACTGAAAATTTTATTAAATCGGTACTCAGTTCGGACTCTGAATATTAGATCGGTTGCTCTTTCCATCATATAATTAAGCTTTTCTTGAGGTTGGCCAACTGGGAACTCATCTCCAATCGTTTGCATTTTATGATTCTTGTTCAAGAAATCTACCATTGGAAGAAGAGGGAAATGAACAGTTTGCAGCTTGTTGTTACGGACCATTTCGATTCTTCCTGTGTATTTCACAAAGAAATCTAAGGCTTCGCTTTCGAAAGCCTGGCTCTGAGCTGCCTGCTTAAAAGAGGCTTCTGGAAGCTTTGGCGTCTGTCTTATTGCTTTTACTGACCAATAAAATCCATAGACGAAATCATAAGCAAAGGTAACTGCACTGGCTATAGTGCCGGGCTCTTCGAATGGCTCACGGACTAGCGCCGCCTTTATATCCATCATCTTCTTGAAGAGCGTGCTTTCACATTTCGGATCTTCGTCGTACCATGTGTAGATTAGCTCGCATATTTTAAATCCCAATTCTAAAGCAAATGGATCTGTCACTGTAGAATCAACACTTTCTTTCATAGCTCTTAGCAATAGTTCCTCAGTATAATCAGAATAGTATACTGTTTTGAAAGCGTAGTACACGTAGAGTAGATTGTCCAAAAGCAGACTCTCTGATATATGCTGCTTCATCAGTACTAAGACTTTGTCGTCATATTTTCTTCCTTCCATTAAAGTTTGTAGCAAAGTCAAGCACTCAATTTTTATCTTGCTCTTCATGAAGTTATTTCCTGGCTCTAGATTTCCAGGAATTTCGAACGAATACGGTATTCCAAGCATCTTTGCTCCTATCTTGTACACATCTGTCTCTGAAATTAGGTCTTGGTTTTCGCGGCAAGGACCAGAGACAGACTCGCAAATTGCTCTCATAGCTAAGAGCATATACTTTTGAATATATCTCTTATACTCGTTCTGCTCGTAGCTATCTTCTTCGCCAACTTTATTTTCTCTACTATTTACAAGCAATCCCACGTAATTAATAAGTAGCACAATAATATTGAAGCTCTTCTCTTTTCCTGGCTGCCCTGACATGAGCTGCTGCAATGGATCGTTATGTCCTTCGCACAAAGACTTCCCGAAAATTAAGGTCATTTCAATTAACTTATAATAGTCTTGATTAGCTATGCACCGATGAGCGAAGGCATTAGGCTTCTCAATTATGAATATTTCCCTGACAATTGCTTTATAGAATTTCTCATACATTAAGTAAGAATTTTTATTGTTTTTAATATGCTTTAGGAAGAGTGCTTGCTGATCATCGTAGTTTTGAATTAATATTTCGTTGGCTAGTTCCAATATTGTAGGAAGAAGTGCATCTATTGTTCCGGTCTCCTTTTCCATCAGGATTTGGGCGAATCCCTCAGTAAGCTTAAAGTTCGCTACTGCGTCAGCGATTGCTTTCATTCTTTTTTCTCTCCTCTTTTTATTTGGCTCTACTTCCTCAATTCTCCTTATCATTTTAATACAGTTTACCATAATTCTCTTGACATCTTGTCTATTAGTCTTGTTCAAAACGCAATAAATAATGGCGGACATCAGTTTCTTCAGAAATGCTTTATTTATCTGTTTCTTTTTATCATTTAGCTCAGGCTCCCCAAGCTCTTCAATAATATTTGTCATTATATCGGCGAATGCTGTTTCCTCAGTCTCCTCGCACTTTTTGATAGTTTCATCTTTCAGCAACCTTTTAATAACTTCCCTCAATTTCATCTTTGCATCCAATGATTCTGATGCAGAGTTAATAAGCATCATCTCGCTCTGCCTACTCTCAATGCTCTTGGCCAATAAAGCCATTTTTTCTTCCTCTCCCGTGAGCAATTCTTGTCTTGGCCTCTTTTGCTTTTTCTCCTCTTGAAGCTGGTCTTTGTTGGATGAAATTATAACCTTGAGCTTATTATGATATATTTCAACGCTTTCTTTTTGCTGTTCATTACATATAGCTAAGAATTTTTCAGTAATATCGAAGATCGCCTGAACAATTTGCAACTGTCCTTTAATTCTCAATACTTGTCCCTCATAGCAAGTTTTATTTTGCTCGTCAAAGAATTGAACAAATTTACTCATGTCTTCGTCGCTCGGCATTTCTTCTTTTTTTATTAAAAAGCAGTCTGAATAAATTTGCATCATATAAACAAAAATATCCATAAAGTCGAGATTTCGAGTTACATCAAATCCTTGAAGGACTCTCTTTGCAATATAATTTAAAATCGATGGAACGAATATATCGCTTAATTTAGATTTCGTTACTCTCATTCCCTTCGAGCGAGTAAAAATTAAAAATGCTTTCATCAGCTTCTTCATTCTATCCAAGGCCTCAGGCTTAGATTCAACACTTATGTCCATGACATCTTCTCTTTTTAGGAACTTTTCATTATTCCACAGTACAGAAAATGTCAGTTTTTTTACTTCTGGCATAGTAGTGTACTCGTAGAAATTCATCAAAATCTCGAATGTTCTAGCTATATTATGTGTGCAGATTGAGAGGCTCAGCATATCAATCAATTTCAAAATAGTAGGCTCGATTGATTGGGTCAGCATTTCGATGTTGCTCTGACTCTGGGTTATGCAAAATAGCAAATCAAGGTCTGGCTGGGTCAGCTCTGAGTATCTCTTCCAGGCTTCCGCGCTTTCTTCCTTCCCCGGAGCCTTCAAAGGTTTCAGTATGGAAATCCACTTCAAGACCTCATTTTGCCCCTTAACATATTTTTTGCAATACTGAATCAATATGCACTGGCACATGCGACGGATTTTTAATATTTCCTCATAAAATTTTTGAGTATTATCCTCATCGTCTACTTCTTGTCGATTGATATATGCTTTCGCAGCTTCTTTCGAAAGCTTCTTTGTGATCTTTATAAAATCAATTACCTTTTTATAAGTTTTTGATTGAGTAAATACTATAACAAATTGCTCATCTTCTTCAAAATTAATTTTATCTCTTAATGGATTTAGTGTACTATTAAATTCTGGCCCTTTATCGTCATAATAGAAGAACATGCTATATAAATGACTAAGTGTGCCCTCCAAGAGCTTCAAAAAGCCTAAAAACTCAGCTGACGTGCCCTGTAAGCTGTACATGTTTGCGAATCCCTGGGAAAACTCTACTAGCTTTGCTTTAATTGTTAAGATTCTTTCGAATTTTTGCTCTTCTTTTACGTCAGACAGAATTTGAAGTTTCTTGAGATTTCGTAAGAATACCATATTAGGGAAGAAATACCCGTTAAACACACTTAAATAGTGCTTAGTGAAGGAAACATCTTTGACCTTTGACATCCATTTCTTCAGTAAGTCGAAGAAGTTTTCTTTTTCAAACTTTGGATTTTCTCGAACTAATTCGGCAAACATGGAGTTATAATCTTTAAAATTCTTCAGCAAAGATTCCAAATCTCCAGTTTTATCGTCCTCATCAATAGCTTTCGATAAATCTCTGTATTCATATTTTGCGTTTGCCACAACTCGTTGTTGCTCTGCCTTTGGCTTAGCCCTCGTTAATATTTTCAATGCCATGATTTTGCATTGCAAAGCCAATACATTTTTCGGCTGCTTAACAAAGTGACTAAACGTGTCCACGAAAGCAGAAAGGTAAGCATCTTCCAGGAACTTTGTAAAGTCTCTGAAGCAGGCTAATGCTTCTTGAGCAAATTCATACTCTCCTGACTTGTCAACTTCCTCGTCCGCTTCTTCATTTTGCTTTTCTTTCTTCTTTTTCAGCAAAAATTTATAATACTGGGCATATTGAAATAGGATATTGAAATTATCAAATCCTCCAGATAATCCTCGACCATTTTCTTCTTCTCCTGCCTTCCCTTGCTCGTCTTCTTCCTCGTTATCTTCTTCCTCCTTTTCATCTTTCATCTCATGAAGATAAATACAGACGCACTTAAATAGATTAGTAAGAAGTTCATAGCAGCTTTGGAGACTATTCACCCAGGCTTGAGAAGAAGAGCATTCTCCAAAAAGTAGGTCATTATTAAGAAGATATCTGACCAAAGAGAGGAATTCGTAGAAAAGATTTAAATCAGGCCTTGTCTGTTGCGCTTTAAATTGCTCGTTAATGTAGTTCCTTAGTCTTGCAAACTCCTCATTGGAAAAGCCTTTGGGAGATTTATTCGTTCGTAACTGTTCTGAGTTGCTCCATCTTAATAGTTTAGGTCTTTTCGCTGATAGCCATTCCTCGTTAGCCTTTACAATACTATTTATTATTGATAGTAAACCCATCTTCAATCTTGAGTCAAGCTTAGGATTTATTAAGTTGTGGATCAAAAATCTCATTGGGAACATTTTCGCTATTTTTCCAGCAACTCTTCCGTTGGTGACGCTCATATCTGCAAATAGCGCCATCTGCTCTCTAAGATAGTGATATAAATTCGGATGCTCCCGATGAACCTCATTGGGATCTGCCTCGCAAGCATCTATCTCTTTGGATTCATCCAATTTAATCAATAAATGATTTGTTTCTCGAGAGAACGATAAATCAATAAAAATTCCTTTGGATTTTTCAGCGATACTTAGAACTTTCATCAAAATATCTTGGTTTAAGGACATTGGATGCTTAAGATTAGGGAGACAGAGCTTCCGAAGGATTTTTAAGACAGGCACTCGCTCGAGTCTCTGACTAAATTCGCATTTCTTAAGATGTTCCAAGCATTGGTTAATGATCATTTCGTAAGTGTTGCCAACGGTCAATTTTTCACAGTTTTCAATCAAGGTAAATATTACAGGAAGTTCCTCGTCTTCCATGTTTGGATGGCCAATGTACTTAACCAAAACATGCATTGCTTGCTTCAAAGCACTTAATTGGTTGTTTTGATTATCTTTTACTAGCAATTGAATTAATTCGAATATACATAGTATCGCTGCTTTTGTTCTATCGAAGATACTGGTATACGAAGATGCTAGCTCCAATTCTTCGAGATAATACTGAAGGAGAGTTGCCAATACATCAAATACTCCTAGTTGGCACATAAACATCTGCAAAGTAGAGTTTGGTACATCGATTTTAGAATTTAATAGCATACATCCAGGTAAGGAGTTCTTGCAGAGAGCTTGAAGTTGAGTTAAAGTATTATGTACCGCAGGAGCGATGCCGTCGTTGGTTAAATCGCTGTTAGAAGTTATTTTCTTAGTGGCATAAGATCTTAAAAAGTTAAGTTTTGACTTCACGTATTTTACAATCGTTTCTTCTTCCTTTCCGATAGTAATAAATTGCAGAGCAGCGAAATAGTAATCGTTTTCATCCTGCTTTAATGCCCCTGGAGTAATATATTCCCTTCTATCAAAACCTCTGATTTTAAATAGCGAATTGCTCCTTAATTGACTTAATTCGTTTTCTTTTCTTGGAATTGGTTCCAGATTCAGCTTAATTAATGGGATATCGTATGATAGATGCCTAATAATAATTTCGTTCTGAGATGTGCCTAGTTGTACGACCCATAATGCGCTCATTGGAGGATTCCCGATTTTCTTATCGTATTTCTCAAAATACACTGAGTAGCCTTTTTCTTGCTTTTTCTCTTCGTATCCTGGTAGAAGGCTGTTCCACTGGTTTTTCTCAACCGATTCATCAGGAGTTTCGATCAAATTTAAATAGAAAGCCTCTTCTGCCGCTGTTATCCAGACTGCCTTCATATTGAAATCTCTGCAGAGATGAGAATTTATGTAAGATTCATTGATGATTTCAAATTTTATTTTCTCTCTTAGTCCATCGTATAAGTAGCAAATGCAGGCCTTTGCTTCATCTCTTTTCTCTTCGTCTAACCCACTGAACCATAGGGTAAAGGTTCTTACTAAGGGCTCTTTCTGTTCAAAACCAATGCTGAAGCTATCGCTGGATATGATCTCACTATTTTCTTGGAAGTCTCTTAAAGGTAAAATCCGAAAGTGGGTTTTTGCACTACTGAATTCGCAAAGCATTAGAGAGTACGACTTCATTTCATCTGCCTTTCTTTGCTTTGAAAGTCCTGTTTTCTCACTTACTTTTAAAAATTGCTTTGAAGCCACATGCATCAGCTGAATCTGATCATTGAATAGTACAGCTTCACCCTTCTTTGATTCCTAATAAATTACTATAATGGTGTCAAGAAAAAAAAGGAAAAGATGGATTAAAAAAATAGTATATGTAGCATAATAACAGCCATTAATGCCATAAGTCTGTTCGTACTTGTTCATGCACTATTTTAGGAATTTGTTCTTTAAGTTGAGCT
>CAXXOL010000006.1:0-13255 GCA_963666495.2 Bacteroidaceae bacterium | reverse complement strand
CTCTTTTAGTAGTAATATTTTTATCTCCCGTTCTTATTATGAAGAATAAAGCAAGATTAACTTAAGCAATATAGATACAGTATTCAATATTTTCAGCAGTCCTTTTTATGCATTAGCTTCTGGATCAATACAAGAAATCATCACGTTTCGCAATACCCAGTATTGAGACTTTAAATCCGTTTTGCATGGGATTTTTGTAATAAAGTTTTCGTACTCTCCAAGCTTCTTCCTTGCAATTGGAACGTAGTACATTGGGCACATATACTCTCCCTCTTCTTCCACTGTATCAAGGATAAAGCTTACTGCAACAACAGGAAGCCTAGAAAAATTCTTCTTTATCCTTTCTTCTTCATTTAAGTCTTCAAGCACTTCAGTCTCTGCATTATACTTTGCTCCTAATATGTAGAGGTCGTACAAATATCTCTCGCCTAATGGAGCACCGCTATTTCTTCTAGATTCTATTGCTTCTTGCAATTCAGATCCGCTGCACAATTCGAGTTTCATATTTAATTCGTTCACCTTCTTGTCGAATTTAACAGAGTAGTCCATTAATAATGCATTAAAAATCCCTTTAGGATAAATGAATGCACGCATCCATAGTCCTTTAGTGTCGCCCTCCTTTAGCCAGTCTCTTATATACTCCATTCTCTTTTTGAGAGTCATTATCCATTCGCTAAGTGAGTGTGTCCAGGAATAACCCAAAAACTCTTGTGGAACTTTGCCTTCACTCAAGCTCTGATAAATTCGCTCAAGCTCTGTACTCATAGTGGCACCATTCAAAGCATGCTCTTTAATTTTATCCATGGCAGTTTGTATTTCCTTAATTAGAGTGTTGTACCTTGCCATCTCTTGTAAGATAAATATGTTCAAGCCATATGGTATTCCTTTCTTTCCTTCGCTTAAAGTGGGACTTACGTCGTCTCTGGTAAATCCATGCTCTGGTAGCTCTTCCATAACTTTTGTGACCAATACTTCTAATGAATCATAATGAGGTTCAAATAATTCAGTCGCTTTAATAGTGGCACTTCCATATAGAACCGCTCCTGGTCTCTTCTGAATTAGCTTCTGGAAGAATTTAAAGTAGTTTGTGCTTTCAGTCTTCTTTCCCTCACCGACTTCCCATTTAGTCATGTTACCTAAAATTTATAGCTTAGTATATGGAAGGAATTATATAAAAAAATAAAAACATACATATTGCATAGTCATCGCTGCTGGTTGGTATTCCAGTAGTGTAGTGCTCAATAATTTCTGGATATGTGTTCTTTACAGGAATGCCAAATATTCCATCTTCTGCAAAGGAGTAGTTTCCTCCTGCTGCGTCCTCGCATACAAACATATCGATTAAGCAACTGAGCATCTTTTTATCAGATTCTTCATTTATAGCACCTCCAAATACTATGTCATCCATCAACCTTCTCACAGGCTCCCACGGTGTAGGCTCAATAATGCCTTCTGGTTCTGATTGAGGCTTTTTATTTTCATAAGTATCAAGCATCCACATTGCTAGCTTTCCAGCTGTTTCAACTTCTCCTCTTGTAATTTTATAAGGCTTTGACCATGCTGAGCTACCAAAAATGTTACGTTTCTCAAGCATTGCATGCAGAATGCTGAGACTCAATGTAAGCCTCCTAAATTGAGGAGTGAATTTTTCTTTACTAGCTGGTCCGGCAGAGGCTTCTATTTGCTGGAATTGATTAAGATCTTGTAGAATCTTCGTTTTCATTGTTTTTGGTGGCTGCAAAGCGATTCGAGACGAATGAGTCAGCAAGTACCTTGGCAAGCGACATGTAGAGCAAGAAATAATCAATCTTAGACGATCATTTGCAACATAATCCAAATCAAGAGGCATTGCTGAGAGCTGACGGATAATTTCCACAATAACTTTTGCCAAAGGCGGTTTTATGTCTCGAAGGAATAAATACTCTTTCTTGTCAGTATTTTGCTTTTTAATTGAATTAAGCAATTCCTCAATTTCGACTAGTGTCTCAGTTGAGTAGGTCTTTATTAGCAGCTTCTCTGGGTCTGTACTAAGCTTTAATATTGTTCCTGTTGGATCTTCTCCTTCATCTTTTACAATTAAAAGTGGCCTATTTGATTTAACCTCCTTTTGGAAAATATCGGGTATATTAATTATTGGCTTGAACTTAGCTGCTACTTCAGGCTTAAAAACATTATTAATAATATATTCAATAGTGTCAATGAACTTTTGAGGATTAATCAGTTTCAAAAGCATGCACTTTGTGAGAGGTTTATTAGTTAATTTAGCCTGCCACACTGCTCCAGGCAGGGAAGTTGTCATTGGATCTTTGCTAGTCATCCACAACTGCCACTCAGACATATGCTTATAGATATCTTCGCAAATCCCTTTATATGTACTTGGATTGATTACACTTTCGATATACCACAAAAGATTCCATGATTTATCAGTGATGCTAGTGATCTTATTAGGTAGCTTAATTGGATTTGGCTGGCTTTTTTCCAAATTACCACTCAATTTGCGTTCAGTAGCAGAAGTTAAATTAATTAAATTATTTGTCCAGTACATAAAAATATGAAATTCGTCCTGAGAAATCTGTTCAATTTCCGCAGCTATATTTGCAGCAACAAAGTAAGCAAAAAGTCGAAAGTCTGCTGCAAACATAACTCTGGCAATTCCGCTCATTACTGAAATTGTCATAGGATCAATCAATTTGTTGAAGTGTTCCTTCATTTGGCCGATATTCATTTGTTGCTGAGTTTGGAAGTGGGAACCAGTTTCCTGCTGTGATTTTACGGTTTGTAGGAAAAGGTCTTTAAAGAAATCAAAATGAATCAAATAAGTTGGATTTATTGAAGGAAGACTGCGGGTAATAGCATAAATGCTGGCTGCTCTCTTAATGAAATTATTAATTATCGCCAATTTTTCTTTTGCCTCTTTCTTTTGCTCATTTCTTTTATCATTGACCCTCTTCCGCAGATCCTGAACGTGCATTTTAGTATCATAGAGCTTGGTGCATATCTTCTGCTGATCGTCCATTTCAATTTTTTTAATATCAATTAAGTTCATCATATGCACCATCTGCTTCTCTGTTTCAAGCTTATCTTTAAATAGCGGTTCCTCTTTTTGAAGGACATAGTCAATAAACTCACTTTGTCCAGAAGTAATTCCATATTCTAAAATTAAAGTATCTTGTATTCCTCCCATATCAAGTCCAAAGTTTATTATGCTTAAAGAAGAGAAAATATTATCTGGGAATTGAGGGTTGCTGTGCTCAGTGCGGAAAACAACAGAAAATGATGCTGGAACTTCAGTTGGCTTGCCACAAAACATAATTTGACTTGGACCAGTGCGCTGCTTAGGTAAATCAGCCAAGCAATATAACTCTTGTGGCATAATTTCAGGGAGTTCATTAATTAAGATATCGTGCCCCGAAGTAAGCTCTTTTTGGATTTCTTCAGTATAATGTAAAGTGCTGAGCTTGATATTAACTTTTCCAGATAGCCACTTGATTGCAGCATTCTCTGGATCAATAACTAAAGGAGTGCTTGAAGAATAATTCATAATAAAAGAATTTTCTATGCATTGTTCTTGTCTCAAGAGATTCTTCCCTGAAAGATCTGCTAAAGTTAGCTCATCGCATAAAATTCCACTAATAGTTGGATTATCTCTTAGTGATATACTCATGCTTTGAATGATCGCAATAAATTCCTTTTTGATCCTTTCTCTAGTAAAAGCTGAAAAAGGTCCTAAGTAGGTAATAATGCCAGCAGAATAGACGCAATCACCTATTAAAGTTTTTTCAGCGTTTAAAATTTTTTGTAATGATTCCTTCCATTCTTTGATTCCATGCCAATCTGATGTTGTTGAAGTAAACTGTTGCTCGAGATCACTCAAGTATAAGCAACGATTTTCTAATGAAGTCCTCATTTTTGAAACTCTTGTGTGTTCTGCCTTAGCAGATTCAAAATCTTTTCTTAATTTATTTGTTTGAACCATTTCATTATAAAGCTTCTGCTTTTTCTGCTCCAGCTCATGAGGCATTCCTAATGCCTTTTTGATTTCGTCAAAGTAAGCAAAGATTGCAGTCATCCACTCGATAATAATGCTCGCAGAATTTTCAAGCTCTTGTTGCTTAGCAGCAGAAAGTTGCTTTCCTTCTTCAAAAAGAATGCGACTATCATATATCATGAGATCTGAAATTTGGGTGATATCAAAGCCAAGCATTGCATCAGTTTTTGTCTTGCTCATAGTTTTTTGCATTGCATCCCAAGATGAAGGCTTTTCTCCAGTTAAAATATATAGTCCTTCAATTAAAGCGATTAGCTGAGATGGTGTATCTTTTTCAGAAAGATTTTTCAATTGCTTCCAATCCTAATAAATAAGTTGAATTAACTCATTAATTATTTTCTTACTATTATTCGCACTCGTCCTTTAACTTCCGCTAATGCCTGCTTCGCTTTGTCCATTCCCTCAGTTTGTCTTTCTCCAGGTACTTTTTTTGAAGTTTTTAATCCTCCTTCCTTCTTATCTTTATCCTCATCCGCAAGAATATCTTGTCGCATTTTATTAACAAGAGTTTCAGCCTCCTTTAGTTTTGTGCTTGCGGTATCTGATTCTTGTTTTTTCTTATCGCACTCAGGCTTCAATTTAACTATTTCATTTTTGGATTCCTCATTAACTTGCTTGCAAAGTTCAACGCTTTTAATTGCGTTTTCTAAGCTTAATTTTTCTTTGTTAATTTCTTTAAATCTTAGAGAATAAATTTTCTGCAAATTCGATATCATTTCTTCGTGCTTACGTGGAGAAACAATTATTTTCCTTTGCTCGTCAGTCATTGAAACTATTACCTCTTTCGCAATACAATCTTGCATTTTCACTATTGCATTTACTATATCTTCTGGGAAACCCTTTAATTCAGGAATTTGATTCATTAAGGCTTGGGCTATAGCGGCTTGCCCAGCAGTTGGCCATTGTGCCTGATATATAATGTGGAATTCGCTGAAAAATCCAGGATAAAGAAGCATTTTTTGGCGAATATCAGCCAAATTGCATGGAATGTTCATAATTATGTGTAGGATATCTCGAACATTGGTAATGTTAAGTACATTTTCTCCACAAATACCTTCCATGTGATCCAATTCACCTGTGCTGAGCATTTGATACAAATCAGTCATAATTTGCTCAGTTTCTGCATTATCATTGGTTCCTACTTTTGCCAATATTACCAAACCTTTACTTCCTAGTCCTTGCTTATCTACTTCTTCGCATATATCTTTGTAGCATTTCTTATAATTTTCCATAAAATCTCTCATATTATGATCCATTTGGATTATCTTCCAATTCTGCAAGAAACAGACTACCTTAGCTAGTCCTTTACCACCTATAGAGCTTCCGCAGATATTCATTGCGTTGCTTCGAGGGATTGCCAAAATCCTCGATAACTTCAAGCACATTTCTACTGCTGCACGGAAAAATACCAAGGAAGAATGTTTTCGAGAATGCAGCGATAATGTATTTGGGCTAGAAATAAACTTATGCCATCCATTTTCGAACACTTTTTGTGCATCTGTCCAAGATTTAACTTCAGCATATACATCAGAACCAGAGCTGATTAAATTAGAGAATAAAGGAAGCTCATTTAAACTTTCTGCGACTTTGTATTTCGTGATATTAAGATTCTTTAATAAAATTTTGTCTATTTGCTCGGCAAAGCTTAAGCGATCCTCATCAGACATGATTCGATCCCCGTATACTCTAAAGCACTCGTGAATAAATAATCTCATGAATTGATCCTGTTTTTGAATGCTTTCCTTTTTGGCTAATATGAAGCCCGATACTAATTTTCCAATATCTTTGTATGATATTGAGTATATCGGCCGCTTAGGATTTCCTGCTAGTTTCTGATTAAACATTTCATATGTTTCCAAAATGCTCTGCAAATAAGAGGCTTTTAATGGTGCACCCTGTGAGCCAAATTCAGCAAAAAAGCCAGTAATTACTGGATCAAATAGCTCAGTCAGTTCCACGAATGAAGTAGTATTCATATAAAGAACAACCATATTTCTAAGTAGCCTTGCTGGCAATGGCTTTCTTCCTCCTGATGGCGGGTTTGCTGAGCCCATTATGGATGTCGTGACTACTCTCTTAAAGAATTTTTTTTCTGTATCAATATAGCCACCCTCTTCAATAATTCCCCTTAAGAATTCAAGTACTGGAATTGTATTGTATTTATCACCTTGAGGCAAATTAATATCGTCAATAAAAATCATCGCTCGCTTCCTTGAGGGAGTAGCATATAAATTCCTTCTCTTCTTTTCCAATTTTTTTTCAATGACGTGCTGCAAATCGCCGCTCGTAGTTTTCCAAGTGAAGCAAACTTTAATCCTTTCAATTTTGGTATATTATGTTGTTGTTGCTTTGCTCCCGTTGGAGAGGCTTCAGCTGCTTTTGACTCAGCCATATTAGAAAAGTTCTGATGCCTTGCTGGAGAAGCAGGACTTGACACAGGACCTGCCCCTACTAATTCTCCCATCATTGGAGGCAGTGCGTAATCAGCAATTAAGCTCTTTCCTGAACCGCTTTCTCCAAACAATATTAAATGCTTGCTTCGCTGGCCAAGTAATTCAATCAAATATTTATATCTCAAGAATTGCTTAGTTGGAACTGCAATTTGTGTGAAAGAAAGTTCAGGATGGTATTCAAAAGCAGGCGATAGTTCACTCCAGCTAACAAATTCTGAGTATCCTCTCACTTGAATGAAGGAGTCGAAGCAAGATCCCTCTTTAGGCTTATCAGATGCATTAGTTACAGTTTCACTAATGAAATCTTCTAGCTTTTTCACTTTTCCTCCATTAATGCTTCCTCCAAGTGCCCAAGTTACAGAAAATACAATGACTTTGTTTATTAGATTCTTTAAGTTATTATCTGGCTTTTCGCCTGGCTTTTCCTCAATCATGGAATGCAATAAAGCAAAGAGAGATTCAAAGAAACTAATAAAAGATAGTGTCATAGCATTATCGGACAACTGTATCTTTTCTTCTCTCAATTTCGGAATACGAGTTCTTTCAGCTAGGGCCTGATATAAGAGTGCTTCAATTTGGCTTTTTACATGATCAATGATTCTAGCATGGACTGGAGATTTAGCTGCGAATGCAGGAAGCCATCCTTCAATTATATTTAGTGGCTTGATAGCTACGTCTTTATTTAGATATACCACTGCTGCTCTTGAAACCGTAGTTGGAGATGCATTACAGAGCTCATCAGTTTCAAATACTATTTTTGTGTAGTCATTCAGTAAAAGTATATCGCCATTTGACAAGCATAGTTTCCTGTCATCATCTAGCCCAGAATGAAGTGGCTCAACCCAGGTGGGATCTAATGGACCATCGCAAATGATAATATTTAATTGCTTTTCCATAGTAGATGTGGTTCGAACTATACTTTCTAATTGGCCTGTTATTACTCCTGTCTTCCAATCATTATTTGCTTCAAAACCTCCGTAAATATCTTTGATTGAAATAGATTTTGGGTAGTAATGATATATTTTTGTCTCGCTTATAGCTGCCCCTTGCTTTGCTTCTTTGTTTGCCTCTTTAGCTCCCTGGTTTATTAAATCATAGCATTTTGCCATTAAATGCATTAATTTTGTTTTTCCTGAAGCTGTGTCTCCTAATAAAATTATAGCAGTTCGTCTTAAGAATCCCTCATATAGCTCAATAATTTTAGGAGTCATATCAATATCATAATGCAAATGCCGTTCCTTAGCAGCTGCCTCGACAATTTCTCTAGTTATCACCTTATTTGCCAATAATGCTCGGAGCTCGGTTCCTCGGAATATTACCTTTTCGAGTTTTTCATAAATTAAAAATGCTTCTTCCGATAGTTTAGATGCGAATACATTGTGGATAGCATTAAGCACAATTAAACTTTCTAAGCTTGGATCTGGCTTTTCACTCTTATAGGCACTAGCAAGTTTTGTAATAGACCATACTGTCCTTAAGCCGCAATCCCACTTCATACCTTGCATTTGAAGCATCTCTCCTGCAGATTTCAAAAGCAGAGCCATTTTTTTGCCTAAATTGTGTCCGTCTTTAAACCCAGCACAATACAGCCAACATGCAGATGAAGATTCGATATCAGCTGTCGTTATAGCTACAGGCCTGAACATCATTTTAATCGTGCTTGGTACTCTTTGATCGGCAAGTCTCATAGTACTAGATGATTTTGGAGAAACGAGCATGAAGATTCCAAATGCTGGTGAATTTGAGGCAGCGTGGGGAGCTTTAGGTTCCATCGTATACAGATGTCCGGTAGAAGAAAAGAATTCTACTTTGTCCTCCAATAAAGAGTTCCTAATCAAAGACATGGAATAGGCCAATGCAGATAGGGTTCCGTAGAGTAACTCGTTAGCATTTTGGAAAAATACCCATCCTGGCAGAGTTGCCGCAGCAAGTAAAAGCTTCTCAACTGCTCTTGCTGATGTGCTACTAGTACACGTGAACGCGAGATTGAATTTTCCCAACATGTGAGCAAGATCTTGGCATAAAGGAAGTTTTCCATGGTCAGGAGGACCTATTACTGTGGACCAGAATTTATTTCGCAAGGCAGTAGTAAATGAAATCCAGCATCTTTCGACAGGAGGTGTTACTGGGAAGGGAGAATGTATTCCAAGATACTCATACCCATACTCAAATGCAGAATCAAGCTGTTTTACAATTACAACTCCGTCTGGTTGCAAGTAGTATCTCAGCTGTATTTGCCAATAGAAGTTACGACAGGATTTTACATCATGAGAAAGCAAAAAATCAACTATATCCCTGAAATGAACGAATTGATTTATTAATGCTGATTTGCTCAGCCTTGTAACTTGGCTAGCATTTGATCCAAACATCTGCTCAGCTATATCGTGATATGCATTTCGCTGTTCGTCATAATATTGCTCCATGTTATTTTCCCAATCATCCTCTTCATCCAATACCAACTCAGTATTATTTGAAAAGATTAATGCCTCTCCTATTAAAATGCACTGAGAACAATTTGCATTAATCATCAATTCCGCTTTTGTCTTTGTTTCTGTCAAATAGTCAGTGTAATATTTTTTGATTCTATTTTTAAGCTCTTTTTTCATGACTTCAGCCATAGCCATAATGATCTTTTCTGCATTCTCACCGATTTTGGTTTTCGCTCTTATCGCTGGAGCTGGTCTGAACTCTTCTCCTTCGATTGAGACTACTCCAGCTGGATAGGTTTCTTCACTTTCTTCAGCAGTGAGCATTTGACTGACAGAAGTGAAACAAACTTTCATACAATCTTGGACATTTTCAAGCTTTTTAGGATCTGCTAATATTCTCATTAGCTCCTTATTGGACAAAAACAAAAGTCTTGGGCACTCAAGCTGTTTGGATTCAACTAATTTTTCGATATCGCGAATAATAATGTCCATTTTCTTATTATTTTTCTGGAATGCTTCAAGCAAATCAGGGTTCACTTTATTTTCCACTACAAATCTTGCATGCAAAGTATCTTTGGCAGCATCTCCTTTCTTAAACCATTTTCTCCAAAACTTTAATACCTCATCATAAGTGTTATCTTTTTTAGATTCTTCTTTAGATGGTTGTTCATCTGCTACTCTCATCTTGTTCTCAATTTCAATCATTTCGTATAAAATTTCTTCGATCTTCGAAATATTTTTATACAATTGCTCCGCTTTGTTTCTTAATGGGTCAGCGTATTCGCTGTTTAATATTTTCTGTAAATTGATCAAATACTCGTCCATACTCTTAAACATTTTGTCTGTATCACGCAATACGTTTTTATTGCCTACCTGCTGCGTACTGAAATGGAGGTTCTCCCACTCCTTTCTAATTGATTCTAGCTCAGCTGACAATTTAGATTCCTGAACTGCTTGATTAGCTATGTCATGAATCCACAATTCAATTGCTTCTTCCTTATGATCTTTCATCTTCGCTTCAAGTATTTTCCCTAACGCTGATAAAGTCAAACCTGGATCATCTCTTGATAGCTTGCAATCGATTTTTTGGGCAATCGTTTTCCAATGCCTATCCTCAATTACCTCTTTGCGAAGTACATCCTCGACGACGTTTATTGTGATGATCATTGGCTCTAAGTGCTTTTCACGGAAGCTTTTTGCAAATTCAAAGGTAATATTATATTCATCGTGGCACACAGTCTCCGCATTTAACGCAGCGTCTTTCATTTTGTTTATACACTGAAGAATTTCCTGAGAATTAAGAGCTTTTATTTGAGTTGTGGACCAGATATTAAGTTTCTCGTGCCAAGTCTTTTGATCCATCCAAAATCTTTGCAACAATTCGTGCTTTTCTTTTAAAGTTTCCAATTCTGAAAATTCATCCTTAACAATTTGCATATAAATTTGATTTTCCTGAATTTTTTTTGCTTTTGCCTGATACTCCACAATTACCGCGCTTATTGGATTCAGTGCATCAAGAATTCCTTGAGCATTAATATCTTCCTTATAATATTTTTCGTTATCAAGTTGAGTTATCCATTCATTGATCCTTGTAACGAGATCAGGTCCCATCTTTAGCAATATTTGCTTCATTCCTCCTTCTGCTGCCTCGCACTTCTCATTGCTTGTTTTCAGCCTCTCCTTAACATTTTTCCATTTTGACTCAACATTGTCTAATTTCTTTCGATCTTTGCTATTAATTTTCATGCCGAAGTCTGACATGATACCGTGTATAACTCTTGCCTTTCTAATTTCCTCATCATAATCGTCGCTTTTTCTTCGGTGCTCATCCAAAAACTGCTTGTATTGTACATACTCATTGATCTCCCACGTAGTATTAGGCGAAATGCCATCCTCAATTTCCTTTAGTTTCTTGCTCATCGCTTGGACTATATTGTCAGAGTGCATTGGCATGATTTCTTCCATTTTTTCTCTCGATTGCTTTGTCTTTCCAATTATAAATTTCTTGAGTTCGCTGACATCAATACTAATAACTCCAAGAGTACGGCTCTCTTCCAAGTTTTCGGTAACTGTCCTTCTATCCTTTTCAAAATCCTCAACCCAGTTTCTGTACATGGTGTCTGGCTTGCCTTCTAATATCGAGAAGTCTCTCTTGCAATGATCCTGGTAAATTTGCAGGTAAGGCAATAGCTCTTTCTTGTAGTCGTCTAACACTGAAAAAGCCTGATCCAATACTTTATCAACTTCATTCCATTGCAAAATGAGCTCTTCATTTTCATCAACAGCTTTCAGAGGATCAACCTTCAATGCCTCCTTCTCCTCAGCTTCCTTAATCGTGCTCATGTATAACTTAAAAGCTTCGTGGTCTGAAATTGCTGGTCTTGAGCAAATTATTAACTTCCCCTGTGCTAAGTTCTCTTTTAATTTCTTCTTAATTTCAAGCGCATTTGGACTAAATACGATCTCGTCACTGACCAGCTTGGCAGAAACTTTAAAAATTGCTGAGTTTCTTTTCATGAGAACTTCTTTAGGTGATATCAGTATGCTAAGTAGGTTCCCGTAAGAATTCTTTATTATATTCAATTTCTATTAAATAGAAGATTAGAAGTATGATTATCCAAAGTTTATTACCAGTTGCATAAACATGTAATCAATCATCTTGATAAACCTAGCCAAGCGTTTAAAAAGCGTTTTCGTTGATGCCTCAACAGTATACGGCATCGGGTGATAGGAATCGTCTGCAAAAATATTGTACGGCACTTCTTCCTTTCCCTCAGTCTTCTTCGTTTCTTCCTTGCCGAAAATTCTGGTGGATTGATTAAATTCAAAAATTGAATTTTTGCACGCTTTTTCAATAAGCATCTTAATTTTGTCTTCAGAATTCAATAGCAACTCTTGCAACTCATCCTGCTTCTTCTTAATATTTGCAGTTAGCTTGTCAACGTTCATTGCTTCATCTCTTGTAATGCCTATAATATCGCTGGAATTCAACTTATAAATTAATTTTCTGATATCAATCCCGTGGATATTCAAGTTCTTGTCAACAATAAATAGTTCCTTTTTCAAGTATGCTCCACGTTCGACCATTTTGGTTCTCTTCACCAGTCGCTTCCACAATACAAAGCTTTTTTGAGATCTAAAATGCTTAAAAAACGGTATCCCATGCACTTTCTTGTAATTTTCGACTTCGTCCTTCCATTCGGCTAGAGATATGAACTCAGCTTCTCGAGACACAAAATGCATAATTCCCTATTTGTACAATAATAGCAAAAGGAAAAATTGAGAAAGTCATTAAAATAAACTTTACCCTTGAGCTTATCGTGATGTAATCATCCCTTTCAGTATCGATTTCTTCAAATGCTGCTCCAAAGAATTCATAGAATTGTTTTCTCAGTCTCTTGCAATAGTAATATTCATCATGATCGCTCTTGTTTCCATCTTCGATCAAACGAATCAGCTCAATGTGTGGAACTCTTTGCATTAGGTCTTCATCGTCGACTTTCAATTTCAAGCCTTCCTCTTTCTTTCTCTCCCTTATGCTTGTATTTGACCTTGAATGCCTTGTTGTCTTTAACGGCTGTAGTGGCTTAAGCCTCAGTCCCTGAGTTGCTCCTTTTTCCTGTAGTTCTTTTTCTGCCTCTGCCCTAATTTCAGCAGCTGTCAACAACTTGCTTTGAGACCCACGCAGTCTTGAACCACCCTTAGAACGAGAAGTCATTAACTGAGGCTGAATAATACTTCCTGCTTGCTTGAGCTGAGGCAAGGCAAGCCCTTGCTTTTGCATAGATAATGTGAGATCACGAGGCGTAACTGACTGCGGAATTGTTGCAAGAGAAGCATATTTTATAAAAGTTCTAGATGTCTCTGCGCCTCCCATCGATTGCCTCGGGCTTCCCAGCATCTTCTCCCTTATTTGTTGCTTTCGCTTTTTTAATTCCTCTTTAGGATCTCCTTGTTCCAAAGAATTTTTCACGCTCACCAGCAGCTAGAAGGTGGGAGTTTCATCAACCAAAATTATTTAGTTTAAATTGAGAAAAAGATATTTACCTCGTTTGGAATCAGCATTTTTGAATCTCCGTAAGCAGCATAAAGTCTATGAGTGAGCTTCAACACTGCTTCATTATCTCGCTTTGGAGCATTATGGAATGACGTTGAAGATGCGCGACCTGCAACATTCTGAGATTTTTGCCTAGAGGCAGAGAGATTATTTTCAGGCTTTAAATTAGGCTCCATAATATTTGAGAGTATTATAAGATTAACTGGATTGTATAATAGCCTATATATTATTATGAAGAATAATTCATTGACGAGTGGATTATTTATCT
>CAXXOL010000005.1:0-12154 GCA_963666495.2 Bacteroidaceae bacterium | reverse complement strand
GCTGTTAATGATTGAGCCAAATGTTCCGCCTAGAGCAAATGCAGCTATTCCTAAGAAAATGAAGACAAAGAGTAGGATCAGGATAATGACAAGCATCACGAATATGAAAATAAGTTGATTGGTGGAAAGTCCTAGAATATTCATGCCTTCACTAATTCTCTTTGACTGAACGTATTTTACTGCCTCGTCGAATTCTATTTAGTAAGATTGTAAGATTGCTTTTGTTGAAGTAGCAGTAAAAGTTGTTTTTAATAATTAGAACCAAAATTAGAAAAAAAAGAAAATAACTAACAAAAATTAACCAAAAAAAGTTTTTATTAATTTTACCTGCAAAATCTAGCTCATCAGGCTTATTAGAGTGCTTTGATTTACAGCGAGCAAAGACTTCCGCTATACGATGCTGAGTCATTGGCATATTAAGCTTTTTCATTAGTGAAGAAAATTCGTCGGTTGATATTGCACCAGAATTATCTCCTTCCAAATCAATTAGCTCAAAAAGTTCTCTCACACTGGCATTGCCGTCTTGCACTTTCTTATTGAGGGTTTCCAATCTGCTGCTCTTTGCTTCATCAATTATTTTCTTGCCTTCGTTACTTGCACTTTTCATTGCGTTGGCTACTGACTTGGAAGCACCCTTAAACATTTTCATCACTTTTTTAACTAAGTCAGGGTTAAGCTTTACTAATGGCGCTACAAAATCTATGATCGAATCAATATCACCGTCGAGTAATCCAAGAAGACCACTGAACATCTTTTGATTTATACCGAGGAGAGACCCAAGTTCTTCAGCAAACTTAGCTAAGTTCATTTTTAGAAGCTCTTTATTTCCGTTGACTTTTGCAATATCAAGAGAGAGCTTTATCAATTGTTCGATCAAATTGAGCTTAGGAACAAGACTTGGGAGGCACAGTTCTACAAATGCGCGTATGAATACTGTTCTACGCTCTCCATAGCTGAGCATTTTGTCATCTTTCTGAAGATCTGCAAATCCGGAAAGAGCACTGATAAATCTTGGGAAAAACTCCTTAATCTGTCCTGGCAGTGACTCTTTAAGAATTCCAAATAAGAATTTCATGATAGTGACGACGTTCTCTTTCTTTATAGTGCGGTATTTAATGTAATGTAAGAGCATTAAGAACTGGACCAGTGTCTCTGGCTTAGATAATAGTTCTGAGGCTTTCTTTAGCATGATAGCTTCAACTCCAGAGGTCTTACCTTTTAATCTTTCATCAATAAAGGTTTTAATATATTTAACCATTGGACCCGCTAAATGTTGGGTAATTAAACTTTCATAATTTTTCAAGTCTGCTGGATTGGCAGCCATTTTCTTAAATGTTTCTTCGTTTTGCTCTATCACTTTCATGACCATTTTCACCACTCCGAGTATTTCTTTGGGGAGAGAAGTTTGTTCTAATCCATCAATCAGTAGCATTGGATCCCCTAGCATCAGTAGTATTAAAATTTTATATTGACTGATATCGAATCCTGCAACTTCCATTGCCGCTTTTGCAGCTTTATCGAAAGCAGCCATCAGTTTTTTTGATCTAGCTTCTCCTTCAACCATATCCAAATCGTCCACTATAGTAAAATTATAGAACGAAATAATATCACAACATTTATCATACCTATTGAAATTCCCTTCGGATCGTATTTCTTGTCCATATACTTCTTAACCACGGTTTGTATTTCATTTGTGAAAGAGTTCAAAGCCTTCCATGTATTCCCTAGATTTTCTTCAAATTTCGCGAATCTTTCCAGCTATAAAAAAAATTTTTTAAATTTGAAAAAAAAAATAAACAAAAATTTTTTTACAGGTAAACTTAAACTTCTTGCATCTTCCTTTTCTTTTTCAATGTTGTTGTTAAGATTAAAAATTATATCGGAAAGTCGTTTGCAAAGAATTACCAAGTCACCGATAATTTCAATAAAGATACTTAAAGATTCATCATTTAAATCTTTCAAAGAAACTTGATATTCCGAGATCTTATTTTTCACCTCTCTAATATAGGTCCACATTCTAGTTAATGATTCCATTACTGGATTAAAGGTTGTAATAGCTGTTTTCATTAAGTCGAATTCTCCGTAAAGTATTCCAAGTAATATTTTTGTAAGTGACTTAATAAGAGTTAAATATTCTTCTCTAGTTTCATCTTTATCAAACTTCAAGAGCGAGAAGACCCAGGTAGTCAACGTATTAGATGCTAATAATATTAGTTGCTTTCTTTCTTCTGGATTCTGGATCTTGTGCTTAGAAATTAAAATAGTCATTGTTTTAAGCATATCAAAGGTCTTATCATCTTTGATTCCTATTAAGGACAGTAATTGCCCGAGCTGTTCAAGAGCCTGTGGAACATTTTTGAGTGAGGCCATATGAATAAATGAGAGAATATTCCCAAGCTGGCTTTCCTTGATCGTGCTTAATACTCCAGCTTCGTTTTCCATCAAAAATGGGATAATTTGCTTAATTTTTTCTGGAAAATCTTTTACTACCTTGCTCAGAAGTGATCGAACCTCTATCTTTTTAGGAACATTAGAGGCAATTGCCTCAGAAATTTTTCCTTTTGGAGAATGCGTTCCTTTTTTCTTATCTTCCCAGTTAAAGCAATTAATAATCATTTCGAATATCATGGTTGCGTTTTTCTTTGCAAAACAGCAATATTTAATAATATCCTTCCATCCATCAATATTTCCATAAAAAATTGAGATAATCGAGTGGATAAGTGCCTCTTGCTTTTCATTCAATCTCATTTTCTCAATCAATGGCTTAATTATTTCCTTCATTTCCTCTTTATTATTTAAGATCTCTTTTGGAAATCCTGCTAAGAAGAAAGTTTTGACCAATTCAGGTTCCAAATTAAGTTTTCCAGCTAAGTTTTTCAAAGTTGTCAGGTTAATAACTCCATGCGAAAGTAAAATAATATCTTCCATAATTGATAAATCGAACGCACCTTTTTCCATGTTTAGCTTTGCAGGTAAAAAGGAAATTAAATTGGTTATTATATCGCTTCTGAAGTCTTCATTGCCTTCAGTAATTCTTTCATATCTCCACTCAGATATAACTTTCTTGAAATAAATCATTTCGCACAAAGCTTTGTAAATTTGCATTGAAGTCTCGTTCTTGATGAAACTGCATGCTACAAAAACATCCTTGACATAATCTTTCTTAAAAGAACTCCAATTAAATCTAGCCATATCGAGCAAAAAGTCCATTTTTTCGTACTCAATAGTAAATAATATTTCAATGTTATCTAAAAACTTTGTCACTTCAGTAATTGGCTTCTGTGTATATACATCTTCAGTAACATTTTGGATTTTTGCATTTACAAGCTCTTTCGCTCTGATACAGTACCATTTCCTCTTATTAATATTTTCTTTTGGAACTGATTCCATAAAAGGATCATCTCCACTTGGATCGTAGGCAATTTCTTGCCCATTAATTACGTTAGCTGTCATCGTATCTGCGTTATATGGGCAATTCTGTTTAGCCACAGTTAAACAATCCAATATATCGTAAGGTTTTTCTAGGAAAGTAGTATATTCACTCATTGATAAATAATTCAAAAACTTTAGGTCAGTGTTCATAACAATTTGAGTATTAAATTTATTGCAATAGTCAATAGTTTTTTGGACATCTTCTTTGTTTTCATATTTATCCTTCATTGGGAAATAAGCTTCTTGACAGTAAAGAGAAGGCACTATGCGGTGGTCAATAGCGTTAATGATATTAACATTTAATGCTAAAGATATGATTTTATAAAATCTAATTCTTGAATATTCTGTTCCTAAATTGCATTTTATCATAGAGAGACCTTCAAAAAGTACTCCTAGCATTTCGAGCTCTACAGCAAAGAGAGAATAAAATCTATCGTCTCTTTTAAGATCATCAGTTGATGCCTATTTTGAAAAACAAAAAATTAGTAAAATATTAAAAAAAGAAGAAAATCTTTGAAATAAATTCTTACCATTCTGTCTCTGATTCTCATCAAGAGCATAAATAATATTAAATGGCCTAGAGTTATTTTATCATATTTGTGCGTAGCTCCATTAGTAATATTTGGATCATCTGATAGTTTTTTTAGCATTTTCTTGATCACCTCCCATGCATTTAATCTTTTACTACGATCAGCTTGAGTGCACCAGTTCAAATTAAAATTAAGGGTTTCCTTGTTAGCCCAAATTGCTGGATCTTCTGGATTTGCAAAGAATGCTTTAGCCATTGCTTGGTTATATTCTTGTTTAGTGCCCAAAAGCTCTTCCACTCTATCATCACTAACATTAAAGCTTCCAGATCTTCTGTTCTTTTCAAATAAATAATCATAATCCATTCTTGCATATTTCTCAGTGTTGAATATAAGTACTTCCATGAGCTCAGTTTCAGGAGATAGAGACTCATGACTGTATAATTTTGAATTAGGATCATTATATACTTCAGAGTTGAAATCAATGCGATCGAAAAAGTCCAAATTTGCATCTACTTGGCCGGCTTTCTTCAGCATGCCGAGTCCAATTGATCGGAAAAACTTCTTTTGATCCATTTTCTTCTTTTCTTCCTCTTTGTTCTCAGGAGCAGCTCCTGGTGGTGCTAGAGCTAGAGCTGGAGGAACACCTGCGTTAGGGGCACCTGCGTTAGGGGCACCTGCGTCAGGGGCAGCTGCGTTAGGGGCACCTGCGTTAGGGGCACCTGCGTTAGGGGCAGCTGCGTTAGGGGCACCTGCAATGCTTCCTGTAAGAGAGTCTGTCTTTGGAGGTGCAGGCCCATCTGCTGTTGGAGGAGCCTCCAGCTTCGCTGGTGGAGGCTGATTTTCTCCTGGAAGAGTAATCGGAGTATCGGCTTTTGGCTGAGCTGGCGGGATAACTGCTGGTGGTGGCTGCGCAGGAGTCGTACCATTCCATTCGGTAGCTAGCTTCTTTTCCTCTTTTACCTCTTTTTCAGCTTGCTTTTTCTGCTCTTCACTTTCCATTGTTTTCAAAAATTCTTCAGCTTGCATTCTTTTCAAAATTAGTGCTCGCTTATATTCTCTCAACGAAATTCCTTCCAGCATAAAGATTGGGAGATTTATCAAAGTAATAATTAGCCAGCTCATCATTTGCTTTGAATATCCAAAATGTTTTTGGATATAATCTAAGGTTTCGTTATCAAAGTTTGCGAGCCTGGCCACAATAGGGTTAATCTTGAACATACTACAAAGCAACTCGCATGAGCCTTCAAATGTGAGATGTGGTTTGAATTTTGCTGGATAATCTCCCAAAGTGTGCTTAAATTGAATTGGGAGGGTAAATGTGCCACACATACCCATTGCTACTTTTCTGCAATTATCATTAGGCAACAGAATTTCTAAGTAGTCTCGTTTATCCTCTAAGATGAAGAAATCGCCTTGACGTAACCGCACTCCAATCAATGCTAGCTCAGGGTCAAGCTTAAATTTTTTAGCAACTGGGTATAAAGCGGCCTGAAGGAACTCGAGAGGAATCATCCTTGCCTCGCTATCTCTTTCTAGCTTATAGTTTCCTAAGGTTTGAAGCGAGGCCCAGGACATTGCCATCGCGGATAAGAATTTGGTGCATCCCATATCGATGTGCTGTACAATATTTAGGCCTCTCATTAAATCACTTACTGCATCTGCTTCAAAGCCCGCAAAGGACATATAAAGTAGAGGGGCAATTCTATCAGGATCAATGTTTAATACCTTCCAAACTCTTCTAATTAATGGTGCTTGCAAAAATGAAGCAATTCGTTTTCCAATATCATTTAAATCTCCTTTTGTGATGCTGGTTAATTTCATACAAAGCTCAATAAGTTCAAGATTTACTCCCATTTGGCTTGCCATAAATTCCATAGAAACACCCTTTCCTGTAATTAATGTAAGTATTGCTCCAATTATTTCGTGAGGAATTTTAAGATGTTCTTTCAATCTGTCCATATCAGACATTTCTTTCAAAAGTAATGGCAGATCCTCTATTAGTTGTGAGGGGTTCTCACGGAAAACACCTTCCAAGCATTTTAATGCTTGTGGCAAAATTCCGAGTTTTTTCTTTAAGTATTCATATCCTGTTATTCTTCCAACTCCTTTAGCAACAGTATCCATTCCTCCAAGTCCGCATAAATATTTCCACTAAATTATAATAAGATTCAGTAAATAATTCTTACAATTTCTAGTAGAATGTAGACGACATCAGGAGGAACTCCCCATCCATTCATTAGTTCTGGCAAAATTTCAGCTAAAATTGATAATCTTTCTCTATCCATTCTAATCGCAATAGCTTCAACAATTTTTTGGGCTACCTTTGGTAAGCCAATAATGTCAAGTGCTTTAGAAAGCATTGGCATATGCCCTGCTGCAATTCCTGCTATTAGCAAACGAATTTCTTGTAGACTAACCTTCTTGTTGGCGTACTCAAAGAATATTCCTTTGGCTTTTAATGCTTGCTCGTGTAGCCCAGCATAATTGAGTACTAGCATTGCTTCCTCCAATGTTAGCTTGGGAATCTCTACATCACCATTAATGCTTCCTAAAATAGTTTTTACAAAGAATGAGGGTAAATGCAACTGATTTGCCACCCAGGTTAGCGATTTATCCAAAACATCTTTCACTTTGCATTTAGTGGACACAAAATCAAGATACTCAATCATTTCTCCCTCTTCATGCGAAGTAAGCACACCCTTTATTAGTTTTTTGAGTCCCTCTTTCAAATTTTTTTTCCTATGAACTAAGACAATATTTGCGAAAGCCTTAAACATTTTTTCATTTATTTGCATCACTTCAGCAATATCCTTCATTGCCTTGAGCTCTCTATTTTCGCTACTTCCTTTAAGCAATTCTTGGAGAGAGGACATAATAGTGGACATAATATCTGCAACTTTATCGATTTTTTCTTTTTCACAGTCTAATTTTGCATATGACAATATTTGCTGCACAATGTCTGGACTAATTTTAGTGGTTTGAATATTTATTATGAGTTTGGCTGCATTCCTTGCTTGTTTCTCGATCTCGCTGAATGGGACACCCATTTTTGTGGTTGACATTTTACTTCCCTGGCCAGCACCTCCAACACCAAGCATTGGATTCTCTTTTTTCTTTTCCATAACTCCTGAAGCTATGCTGCTGAAAAATCCACCACCTTCCTTTAAGCCAATCTTATATTCAGCTGATAATAATCGGATAATTGAATCAATCCAGTCATTCCATTGCTTTTCATTATCGAAATTTAAAAGATGCCTAAATTTTATATTTGGATCCTCAATATTCAGTCCTAATCTTTCGAAGACCTCATTAGGGACATTGCCTGGATGCAAAACCTTCTTGGCAATAAATATGAATTCTAGCGGTTCTAAATTCAAAGTTTTCGCAACGTGAGACAAATCTCCTTCGTCTTGAGACATGAATAAAGTTAGCAAAGAGACCAATTTCGGGGTAGGGATCCCAGTCAAACCCCATCTGCTTTGAAGAGATTTAAAGAGCTGAATCACATTGAAGTTAAGCGTTCCTTTAAGTAATGAAGCAACTCCCATCACTTCCGTGGGCGTGATACACATTTTTTCAGCGAATCCAATAAAAAGAGGATTTTCAATTAGTCCGGCAATCTGCTCTGGCCCCAGTTTACGCGAACCGAGAAGTTGGACAATAGATGAAAGCTTAGGCTCAACTCCGAAAGCAGAGGCTGCCTGAATTAGCGAATTAGTACTGAACGTGCCATTCATAACTGTAAAAATTTTTAAAGCCAATTTAATCATATATTCGGGAAGATCTATGCCGAGAATTGTTTTGCAAAAATCCTTAAATGATTTAACAAATTTGTCATCAAAGTTTTGATCGCCAGTCCATATGGTCCAAACGAAATTAAGAATAGCTGGAGGTATGCCTAAGATTTCGCCTGCGTCTGTCAAAATGGCATATTGATCTTCTTGAGAAAGAGAGCCTTCTTCTAGATCAATAGATTGAAGTTGCTCTGGTGCAGCAGAGATTAACATGTTCAGCATATTTATGATTTTTTTATCAACTCCCAAGAAATTTTGCATTAGATAAAATACTGCTTCCAAAGTTTTATGAACTATTGCTTTACTGGAATGTTCTTGATTTCCTAAAGCAATCATATTAAAGACTCTGATTCCTTTAACGATATATGGAGGGAGAGCAAATAGTGGCTCTCCATCAGCAGTAAAGAACTTAGAGAATATTTTTAAATCGCCAGTTCCTAGCGAAGATAATTTCTTTTGAACAGTATGCAATAAAAATTCGTTTATTTCCTCATAGTTTTCTAGGAACTTTTCGAAATCCTCTGCCTTCATGTTTATAATAGCAGTAGTAAACATAGGGAAAACCTGTTTACACACATCAATATAAGCCTCATATTCCGGCTCGGCAATTTTTTTCATCACCTCTTTACTTATTATGTTGAAAGCGGTGGTGGCTAACTTCGATATGAGATTTGGAATATTTTGTTCGCTCATTCCCTTCATTAAATCGACCCCCAGCACAACAACATCTTCTGGAATTTGAAATTGTGGCAGCTTAGCTAATTTCGTTATTCCTTCAACAAGATCTTTGGGATTATTTTTAATAACTGCGATGATTAGCATTATAACATCTTTCGGCATACCCTGTTTCACGCAAATATCAGCTATCGCGTTTTCATCACCCTGCAGGCAGCCAATAATATTTTTTGGGTTTAAGCCAGATGACATAATCATCTTTCCGACCGAAGTCTCTTGCATGACGCTTTGAGCTCTATCAATCAGGCTCTGGGGATTTTCAATAGCTGCTTTAATAATTTCGCCTCCCATTCCAGTATGCTTCAGTATTTTCTTCATGATATCCTCCAGCAAGCCTTGAAGTCTGCTGAATAGCATAGTCTGCAAAGCGTCGATTCCCATTGCATAAACTTTGGTTAGCTAAAATAATAATGGCTTAATGAAGAAATTATTTTTTAAAATATGTTTTTAATTTTTAAAAAATTACCTCATTGTATTTAGCAGTAGCAAAAGTAACAAAAGTCATCACAGCTGCTCCATAGGCTAGGTATGCGTTTGGATTTAAAATTGCTCCGAGTATAGACCACACTCCTACAAGAGCCGCATACATAACTCCTAAACTTATGATAATGCAGATATAGACCCACTCAATCCCTTGAAGAATTCTTGATAATAGTGTCAGCGATTTCCTTTGTGCAGCGGTGAAAGAATCAACAGTGAAAGTCATATATCTATAGTATACTGTTAAATCGATGACACCGATTAAAGCGTAAATGCCAGCGATTATCCATATAGCGATAGTAATTGAAGAAAGTGTTCCAATCTTATAGTAGAGATTCCATGGGGCGTATTGCAAATCCTCAAAATGGAAATAATATTTAAAATCACTAATTGCATAGTCGCTAATTTCTAATTGAACGAATAGAGTAATAACAATGGGAAGGGCAATTAAAGCTCCAAGACAGGTTAAGTGAATAACAACTGCAATAAAATCAAAAAGCAAGAATCCCTTGCTCAATTTACCTCTTTGGAAATTGTAACTTGCTTTCTGTTCTTCTTCATCTTCATCTTCATCGCTTTTTGATTTATGTTCTGTAGATACCAATTCAATACCTTTCTCCTTCTTTTCTTTATCATTATAGTCAGATACTAATTGCTTGTTTAATTTCCTGGCTTTATCCAAGTTAGGCATAAAGAAGTCTCCTTCTGTTCTCCCTTCTTTATTTCTGAATAAATAATAAAGCTTCTCGGTCACACTTGGAATTTGGTGAGCATCGCTCAAAACATTAATCGTCACAGGCTTTACACCTAATCTGTTGATATCACAAAATTCCATGTATTTTTGCTCAAACTTTTCTAGCTCAATCACATCTCCTTCGAAAGGGGTCTTATCGCAAATCCTATCCAAGAATAAAGTCAATGATTCTTCTGATTTATCTTTCTCATCAATTTTAAGAGAGGCGTTCTCTTTCCATCTTATCTTTGTTAAAATAACTGTTTCTTTTCCCTGCTTGTCAACAAGAAATCCTTTGAATTTCAGCATTTTTGCGCTTTTGCTACTCAATAGATCCTCCTCAGGCATTTGCCTCAAGAAGCAGTATTGCTCGTATGTCTCTTTTATAGAGCTTAAAAGTATTGGGGTATAGTCGTCGACTTCGCTAGCATTCTTCAGTTCAAAGAACATCTCGAAAAATTCCTCCAAAGAGCTTGTAACATATTTCTTGAGCTCGCTTACAGCTAAATCGATGAGCATGTACTGCGATGGTATTTTGGAAAACACGTAGTATATTAATGTAAACTTTAATTCTTCATCCTCCTTTTGTTTCAGCAACAATTTCTTCTTGGCTGCCTCTGCTGAATCAGCAACCTTTGATCCTTTCTCTACAGAGTCCTCTTGCATTTTTCCGACTCTTTTAGAATACTCTTTTGTGTGAGCATCTTGCTTAGAGTAGTGAATAATTAGCTTCTGTAGAGCAATAAGAAGAATGTATAATGCTAAGACTCCAATTAAGAATGCCAAAATAACCGAGATAATCACTGCCATTAATAATGCTGCTCGCTTTCCCAGCCCGTGTTCAGACAAATAGTATCTTCCATCTGCGAATCCTATTCCGTAGAGTATTAACGACCCCTTAATTCCAGTAAAGCCAGTATTAACCGAGAGCTCGTTTGTAATAGTGGTAAAATCAGGGGAATATGCGAGAGCTACTTCTGTCTTCCCTGAAGGTGATGTCAACGAATCAAGGAATTTACCCTTTTGAGCAGAGAGATCCTCAATTTTGGAGCTTGTACGGAAAGGGCATATACCTGGAGCAAAGTTGCCTTCAACCTCATATCGCTCACCAATTAATAAAGAACCTGAGAAGAATGACATCCACCAAGGAGTTGCGTCTAAATAGGCTGGGTTTCCCATGATTACATAATAGTGTCCTACACTTGAGTATGTTTTAACGTTGCCAATTCCCATCCAGATCACAGGATCCGCCTTTGAAGTGTCAGTAAGCTTTTCTTGTAAAGAATTAATAGTCAAATTAAGGTTTTCACTGAACTGGATGCCGTTTGTGTAGTTAAATCCTTTTATGTCATCATTGTCAATGGGCTGAGCTCCGTCAGAGGAAATGACATTTGCGTAGACATTTCCCTGGCCACTGGTGAGGTATAAATTCATAGCTGGATTAACTTGGCCGCAGTTTCCTGCATCATTAGAGCTGCACAAATTATAGGCATTCACGCAGCTAAGCTTATGAATTGAAGTTCCTTTAGCCGAATTACATCCAGAAACTGAAACTGCGGAAGCATCCATGACTTTTGGCGCCGAAAAGCAGAAATTATTGCTTACTTGGGTCCAAATAACTTTCATTGAGTTCAAAGACTGAACTACAACATCACCATCGATAGTGCTCAGGGTAGAAGTTTGGCCTCCGTTAAGTTCAAGGTTGTAAATGTGTAAATTTCCCTTCTTGACGTTGGCCTGAACCTGACTCGCGCTCATTTTAACCGAAAGAAAGTTCACGGTGTCTCCGGATATTATCAGCGAATTTGTTCCTAAGTTTAGTTTGCTTGGTCCCTGGTGAAGCAAAACGCATGTTCCTGTGCAAGCTAATTGGAGCCCAGATAATATTGCTTGCGGATTGATTGTCATGTCAATAAGACAAAGTTCAAAAAAAGGTTTGGAATTCAAAGCTTTTATGGTATGAGTGTTTCCTCCTGTATAATCGTAATCTCTTCCTATAGAAAGATGGAGTTATTGATCTATTCATCAAAAAGCAAGCTTACCTGGCATATCAATCGAAATCTTTGTTTGAAATAGCGGCAGACTGGAGTCCTCGCTGATATAAATCTTACAATCTCTGAGATTAAACTGAATTGGCATATCAGTTGAGATCTGGATGGACTTGCTTGTATGCATGTAATTGATGACAATAATGGGTACTATGATAGTCACAGCGATGATAATGTAGAGATAGAACACTCTCACCAGCCTTCGCACAATTTTGGGTTTGCAGCATCCTTCCTTTTGCTCGTTTGATCCGGCGTTTTCTGACCTTGCTAGTTGCTGGTATCCTTTCACTAGCATTTTTATCAATTTTTGTATTTATCTTTGTTTATGTGCTGTTTATTAATGAGAACTCTATATTGTGGCTATTTATATGTGATAAGTCCTAACTAGTCTGCTAGGGATTC
>CAXXOL010000004.1:0-14751 GCA_963666495.2 Bacteroidaceae bacterium | reverse complement strand
TTAGGCTTAAAGTGAATAACTGGCATTACTTGAGCAAATCTCATATTTTCAGGATCGAGTAGAAGTTGCCTTAACTCGTCAAATTTAGCACCCTCAATGAATAGTCCTTTAACATAAGCTCCGTCTTCTGGCTGCCCAACGGCGATTCTCTCAGATAAGAATTCGTATTGCATTTCTACTTCTCCCAAGCTTTGTGCCTTCTTCTTTTTAGCATATCGTTGCAGTAAAGCTGTGGAGAAGCTGAGTGGATGCGTAAATGGATACAAATAGAATGGGCTTGGTGCTCCTGACTTTACCCAAGTAGCAAAGAAGTGAACTCTATCATGAAAATCTCTAATCCACGCACCTATAGGCTTCACACTAGGATAAAATCCAAGCCAGGACACAGGAACTTTATTGGAGTAAAGTCTATCCTTAATTTCCTCCATTTCGCTAGTCATCAAAATCTCACCTTTGAGAGATTTCATCAAGTCGGTAAGCGAATTTCTCACAATTTCAATAAGCATGTTGTACTTCTGACATTCCTGGTTAAGCACGAAATTGAGTGCATTATTTTCGGATCTTAATCTGAATTTCGCCGCATCCATGTCAATAAAATCTGGGATGCTGTCCTTTTCCAATATCGCAGAAATAAGTTTGAGCACCTCTTCTTCTGGCGTTCCCTTTCCTGCCGCAGTAACTTTCGGTTGCATTGTTAATACGCAATTCAATAACATATTAGTATCATCAATTTGAGTGTGTATTTCAGCATTCAAATGCTGTCCAAATACCTCCGGTGGATCCTCACTAGCGAAAGTTGAAGAAATAGCCTCTATATACTCCATAGGATTGAATTTCTTCTTCTCTTCTTCATTCTTAATAGAGGGCTGTTCAGGTGGGAATTCGTATTTTACGATATCGTCCTTGACTTTAGCTGGCCTCCAATCTTTTGCCAAGACATGGTCACCAAAGTACTCTTTAGTGAATACTTTCAGAATATCTCTATCATTTTCATCTGTTACTCTACCTCCGTACAAGGCCTCAGAAATAGTTTCTTGAATAGCAATCCACTGAACGTTTTGCTGCAAAAGTGCTTTATGCAAGAATTCCGTGCAAGCTGATATATCAGCCTCATTGAAGTTGTAAACGTTATTCCAGCCTAAGTTGCGGAATCTTCTTCTTTCTTGTAAAATGCAGTGGAAGAATGCTAAGGAAAATATCATTTTTCCAAATTTATCTTTGTCAGCTGGAGATTTAAATTCATATTTTGGCGAAATACCCTGATAAATTCTACACATATTCGATTTTATTCCTACTAATGGTTCGATGGTAATCTTTTCACATAATAGCAATAACGACACAGGGAATTTAGGATGGCTCGTGGAAGATAAAATAATTCTGAATTTTTTCTCCTCTTCCTTTGCTCCCTTTACAGGCTTAACATCTCTAAGCATATTTTTACTCACTACCGCGTCAATTCTTTCACTTAAATCCTGTATGGAATTAATTGCATAGTGACAGTTGGCGAAGTAGACCCAAGTATCTTTATTTACTGCTTGCTCCAAAGCTTTTGTAACCAATTCATTCTGCTCTTGTCCAAGAGATACTTTTAATATCTTCTTTCCCTTGATCATTTCATCGGCTAATGCAGTAATGCTTTCAACTGGGTCAACACCAGGTCCGAGGATGCAGAGCAGAGGATGGCTAGGCTTAGTTCGAGCCATAACATCTCTAACAGAGATTGGCTTAAGCTTATAATCGCGATAGCCAGGCCATAATTTTTTGACCAGTTTAGCAACTTCAAATGTTACCCTATCTGGACGTAGTGATCTAATGATAATCATCTTCTTCAATGCATCATCGCATTTGCTATCCCATTCAGAAGGCAGAGTAGCATCCTCAGGCTTAGCCATCAAATACCACAATTTCCAATCTCGACTGCTAACCATTAGGGATGACATAATGCCTTGGAATGCTGGAAGCTTATCTAACTCTGTGATGTTATCCCATGCCGTTGTAGGTAACCAATCTGAATTCACATTTTGAGGTTGTTCCTTCCTATTCAGCACAACTCCACCCTTTAAGAAGAAGGTCCAGAGCTCTGGGTCAATATCATTCATCTTAAGTCTATAAACGATTTGGAAGGCTAATAACAATTTATGCTTTTCAAACAGACAGTCGCATGCATAATCATAAACATTAGATCTTAATGAATCTTTCATTTTCTCCAATTTTTGCTCAGCACTGCCAAGACTTAAAGTATCACTCTTACTCTCTATGGATTTCTTGAACAAGTGCCGATAGGCTTTCAACGCAAATTGATACATAGAATCTAGCTTTGCCATATCATCTAGCACGAAGTAAAGAATAGCTCCCTCTTTTGCTATGGACTTATAGCGCGATCTATTCTGCTCGATCTTCTTCATATTCGCTTCCAAGTTTTCAATGTCTTGAGTAGTTCGATTATATAGCTCTTTAGTCTCACGCATTTTGTTAACTAAAGTATCATCATCTAGCAAAGTAGCAGTTGATTCATTAAGCAATTGCAGGATTTCGTCTTCATTTTGAGACAAGACTCTCTTGTTTTGATCAATAGTTTTAGCATTTTGGTCCTTTTTCTTTTTGAGTTCTCTTTCTTCTGACTCGAAGACAATATCTAATAATTGCTCCTCCAATGCTTGCTCAGTGAGTGCGAAGTTGACAATAGTAACTTTTGTGTAGATTTCAGGGTTGTAGTGAGGATTTGAGAGTTTAGTGCTCATGAAAAGCTAAAATATATAATTAAATCATTTATACAAAATATTCTTACCTTAAATAATGGATTATATTTGATTTCTTTCTGAATCTTAATCTTTTTGCCTTCGCCTACTTTTATGAATGATTTTTTTAGCAAATTGTCAAGCTCTACATCAAGTTCTTCCATAATATCAGGAATTAGCACCACTTTTCCTTCCGTTATTGAATTTTCAAGTAATGGTAAGAACTTCTTTGATGTTCTTTGTATAATCCTATACTGTCCTTCTGATGTTTTTTCTGTAGCCTTTAGCCAATGAGAAATTTGATCTTGAGGATCAATAATTAATGGCCATCTCTCAGTTTTCATTATGATAACGGCATTTTGTTCCGAGTATTTGTCTGTTGGCAATCCATTCATTCGCCACTGTCTTATAACCGGCTCGCCTACCATGAAATAGCAGAAATCGAAAGAAGGAGTAATAGTTATTTTCATCTCATTAATCTTGGCAATCCACATTTTCACTAGTTCATCGCGGTACACCCGAGTAAGCGGTCCACAGTAGCTCAAAAATGCAGCTGAGAGAAGTGTATCACCCGCTAGCTTTGTTTCCTTATCTTTCATTTCTTCCAAATTCTTTTCCCATCTGTGGTATGAATCAGTCAAATTCTTGATCAAGTTGTCGGCTCTTTCGATCTTGACTTCCAATTCGTCAATTTCTCTCTGAAGTTCCTTCTTCTCATCCTCTGCTTTCTTCTTTTTCATGCTCATTTCATTATAAGTATCAGAAAGCTTCTTCTTTTCCTCTTCTAGAGTGACTAGCTCCTGATCAAGTCTCGCAATTTCTGCTAAAGCTCTATCCTTTAAAGCCCACTTTGGCTTTAGTGATCTAAGTGTTTTTGCATAATCTTCCATTGACAAGACCCATTTGCAAAAGGCCAATGCTGCAGAAGACATCTTTTGCATATTTGCTGGCTTAAATTCTGATAGCTTAGTGTACTCTTCCATTGCTTTCAGCTGACTGTCAGTAATGTTTTGTGGAGGGAAGTTCTTAATATTATGAACGAAGCTTGGATTGGCCATTTCCTTTCTTGCCACAGACCATGTTGGTGGGAGTGCCAAAACTACCATGACTGCTTCGAGAACCTTCTTAATATCTTCCTGTGGGTTTTGATATTGCCTAACCTCTGCGATATCAGAGTTCTTCAAACCATCCAATGCCAGCTTTGCTTCTTCTAGTTTAGGCTCAGCTACAGCTAGCAGCTCATTAGCCTCATTCAATGCTTCCTCTGCATCCTCCTTTGCTTTATCTCGCTCTTGTGCTCTCTGCAAAATGTGAGCTTCAGCTTTTTTGCATATTTCTTCTTGCTCCTTTAATTGCGCAACCAATTCAGCACATATTTTCACTTTTTGTTGATTTTCTTGCTTCTTTTGAGAAGTTTGTACATTCATAGCCTCCGTTTTTTTATCAGTTTCCTTAAACTTCTGCAAGCCAAGAGTCAATTTTGCTTTCATTTTCTCTAAATCTTTGATTTTGTCATCTCTGATTTTTAGGAAGCCTTTCATTAAATCCATATAATGGGTTGGGGTGAGATAGTATTTCCTTCTGATTTCATTCATCATTTTGTCAGCCATACTCAAAGACGATGAGTGCAAAAAGGCTATAGTATTAGCAATTCCATCCTTTTGCTTTTCAGGAAGATCAGTCTCTTTTACAAAACGTTTTGCCACCTCAGTCAGGGCGTATTCTGGCCACCCTAAGAAGTATATTGTTGTACACGCATTCAAAATTCCAGGGTATTGTCTTGAGTAGTTTCGGAATTTTAATCCCGTTGGACTGAAGCACAGTACCACATGCAGATTGTCAGCAACATTTTGAATAAATTTGCTATATGTTAATTCCTGCATTTCTGCTAATTGCTGTTGTCCAACAGTTCCCATGTTTGACATAGATGACATTTGGTGAATGTCTTTTCTCATTAATTCGCTAATTTTATCCCTAATTTCTCTCATTTCATCGCTATTATAAAGACCTGGGACCTCTCCAGAAGTCAATATGTTTGAAATGTCTTCCATGTATTTGTCTTCAAGAATATCGTTTTCACTCAGTAAGAATACGGCTTGCTTTGAAGTTCCATCTCCGTGCTTCGATCCCATACCAATCTTTTTATATATTCCCTTTATTGTATTTCGGAAAAGACTAAAGTCAGATCTTCTTGTCATTTCGTGTGTTTCAACAGTCATCTTAGCTACATCAGCAGCGAGTCTGGTTAGTGAATGTCTTCCTGAGCCACCTACACCAAGGAGCAAAGCGTGACTTCTAGACATCTTCAAAATTCTGTATATCTTGCATAAATTGTACACGGCATCTTTGAAAAGTACAATATTCAGATCTGAGTCTTTGTTATAAGCTTTAAGCCTTTCTTCCAAGTATTTCCTTAGATCATCAAATTTCTTTACATCCTTGTATACCTCCTTCTCCAATAGGAAATCAACAAATATTATTTCTCCATCACATTTCGCCACAATATCTTCATAGCTTAAGCTAAGCCTGTTCAGCTCTAGGTTCAGTAATTGCTTAAATTCTGCTCGATCTTCAATGCTTGCTAGCCTATCATGGAATACACACATGCACTCATGAACCCATAAGTATAGCACAGTTTCTTTAGTTTCATAGAAAGTTTTATTTGCTTTCTGTACTCCTTGGAATATTTTTGAGAGATCGCGCATGCTGAACAAATAGTGAAGACGATTAGGAGTTGGTAAGAATTTCTGTGAAACATTTCTGAAGAGATTAAGAGTATAGTTTGCTAGATCCTCTGGCATTTTTTTAATATCCTCATCCTCAAATGTTGAAAGCTTATGATCGGCAATCTTTGAGAAAATGCGAATAATTTGCTTATCTCCTGGAGAAATATAATTGAGTAAATTGAATTTGCTTAGCATTCTTGGAGGAACTTCTGCTCTTCCACCGCTTCGTGGTGCCATAGCTGCCAAGAGAAGTAGTGACTCAATTTTCTTGAATACGATTTTTTCCTTATCGTACCATCCGTGATAGTCAATCCACTGTCTGAGTAATTCAATTGGAGCTTGAGAACCAAATTCATCTTTCTTTGGCATATTAAGATCATCCACAAAGCATATTGCCCAACGATTCTTCGGCTGGAACAATTTAGTCTTGCTGTGTGATTCAAATTTACTTTCAATTACTTCTTGTACTTTTGTAGCTGAAGTGTTGCCAGAGAAGAGAATGTTAAATGAGTGATAAGCTTCTCTTCCCAAAATTTGTATTAAGCTCTTAATTAATGCGGTTTTTCCCACACCTATTGTTCCAACTACTAGTACGTTATTCCTGCCATTAACTAAGGTGCGAACCAATTCTCTATTTCTGACAGTATCTGCAGTTTCTATCATCAAATCATGATAAGGAGTCTCCTGGACAAACTTGACAATTTGATTAACCTTATCTTCCCACAACACCCATTCTCCGCCTTTATCTAAATTGATGTCGAAGTCATATATAGTGCCACTAACAGTCAAGTTGGGACAGTGAGTTGCATCAATATCACGCAAGACTTGATCTATTTCCTTTCTTGACATTTCATCAACTCCACCGCCAATTGACCAAGCTAAGGAATAAATAAAGCAACGCTCAAGCTTCTTGGAGTAATCGTCAATCATCTCGTCCTTTCCTTTTGATTTCGGAGCAAATGCATCAAAGAGCTTACAAAGGTTCACTATTGATGCCTCTTCAGAAGTCGTTATTGGCTCCTTGCATCTCTTCTTCGTATCGAGAACCTTTAGGAGGTACTTTTCCTTAAATGAATTTAAATACATTTTCTCTTGTTCATTCTTTTTGCTAATCCAGCTTTCAATGTAGGCAATACCAATATCTTTAATATCCATAAAGACCATACCACATCGAGAAACAGTAGATGGGCTAGCATTCGTTAAAGTATCAACTTCGAAAATCATTTTTACATTAGGGAATAATGAAATTCTCTCTCCGTTATCAATTGTCAGGCATTTGTTATCATCCAAAAGTGAGTTCAATGACTCAATCCATTTTGGATCAACAGGTCCATCCACAATTATCCACCTATCTTCGCCTCTTTCTTTAGATTCATCACACGCTAGCTTCAATATTGTTGGAATTACACCTGGCTGCCATTCGCCTCTTTGCTTGTTATATCCGAATAGTTCTTCGACATTAACGGCTTTAGGATTTATGCTATACTTCTTTACTTTGGGGAATTTCATATCTTTCTTTTCTTTCAAATATGTCAATGAGTGGGCTAAGAGCTTCCAACATGCTGTTTTTCCTGTCATTGTTCTCCCAACTAGCATATTACCATGTCTGATTTGCAAACTATTATACAACTGAAGCATTTTCAATTTTTGATTGTCATTGTGAGTCATTTTTTTCTGATCAATTAATTCTTCTGCTGCCAATATAATATCTTCGTTATCTGGCTGAGGTACTTTTCCTGGAAACATCTCTGAGAGCAAGCTTTCAAACATATCAGTATCTTCTCCAACCAATTTTGGCGAAATTAGATCATCTAGGGACTTGAAAATGATTTCTCTCATTCTTTCTAAGTCATTGTCTGCCTTTTGCTCTCTTCTAATTTTTCCTGCATACTTTAGAACCGATATAATTGCTCTCAGCCCGAAGTCGTAATGCTGCTGCCTTGAGAGCTGCTTTTGTAAGGTATTGTACATAGAAATGACCTTTCTAGAAAGCTCTTTATGTATTTTTTCTGTTTTTTCTTGTCTTTCTTTCTTGGGTGGGCAAAAGCCTTCAGACAACAAAATACTTTCAGCAATAGCTTCAGCATCTGGGACCATCATTGCAATAGGTCTAAACAATGTCTTTAGGTTGTCTGGTAATTCAGTTCTTGCAGAATATCCTGGGTTATATGTGATGAAGATACTGCAACCAGGATCAAGTTCAATGCTTGCGTTGTCAAGATCGACTAATCTTTGGGCTGACCTAATTCCGTCAAGAATCACTGAGATGTGATGAGCAGCTACTGAGAGAACTTCTATCTCAATTCTGTTAAATTCATCAAAGCATCCCCAAGCTCCACAAGTGACTAATCCGCAGAACATTCGAATAAGAGATTTTACTTTGAGACTTTCTGAGCAGTTAAATACCACAACATATTTTCCACATGCTTTTGCTAAATCTTTAACAGTCTCAGTTTTTCCTGTGCCTGCAGGTCCCTGTGGTGCACCTCCCTTCTTTAAAAAGATGGCAGTTGACATCACGAAGAAGCACCTTTCAGTCAGGGGAGTGATCACTAATCGACCATTGTTTCCTTGATACTCGTAGTCATATGAAATCTCTCCGTATCCCTGCTTTACAGATAAAATAGTTTTCTCATTATTTTGTATCTTTTTATCCATTCTTAGATGCTTAAGCCATTCAAATGATTCCTTAGAAACAATTTCTTTTGCTCTAATATCAGTCATAACGTCTCTCAAGTACATTTCAATAGTCATTAAAGTTTGAATTTTTAATCGTCCGAGTGGAGAAGGAGCAGATGAGCGCAATTTATCTGAAAGCTTTGGAATATACTTGGTATCATATTCATCATGCAAGGCTTTAAGTCTGTCTTTTACTTGAGGTTTCTCATCTAGAATATTCTCCATTTGACTTGTCCATTCTGAATGAGCTGTTGCAAGCCAAACTTGACCAGCGAATTTTTCCACTTCCTGATCCAAAGGAGTTTTTGGAGTATCCCTTTTTTCTAAAATACCTCCCATTCCGCATAAATAAATGTTTTTGGCCAATGAATCTATTTATGAAAATTATAAAAATAAAATAAATACCTTCGACAGTATTTTGCAAGCTCTTTAGCCAGTCTTCAACACCATCGGTTCTCTTGACTTCTACTTTCTCTGTTAAAGGCAATTCTTCTCCTTCACTAGATTTAATAGAGCGTAAATAACTAGTAATTTGTCCTTTCCCTGGCTCTGAGTCAATTTCTGCAATTCCCTCAAAAATTTTCTTTAAATGCTTCTTAGTTGGCTCTATCTTATGTGCACACCCAACAATTTCTAATAGCTCATCATTTGATAAGAAATAAAATCTTGGATAATAACTTCTTTTGCCATCAAGGAATTTTGTTAAATCTCTATCAATATTCTCCAATCTCTTATTTAATTCCTGTAAAATTTTATCGAAATTGCGTTCCAAAAGAGCTATCTTTACATTGGGCTGCTTATAAATTCTGGCCATTTGATCCATATACTTTTTATGAAGTACATCAAAGTCCGTTTTCTCACCTAGCTGTTTAGAAAGCCATCCTTGTCCATTAAATATTGCTTCTTGTCTCATCCACTGATTTTGAACTTCCAGCAAGAGATCCAGTATCTCAGACATATGAATCAAATCGCTCTCCCACTGATCGATTCTTTCATGGAAGGCCTGGAAGCTTTCTGAAGTTTTCATAATGTTTAGTTTGTTTAAATCATCTTCCAACGGATCAAATACATCACGGTTAGAGAGAAGCTTGTAGTAGCCTGTTACTTCATCGTACTTTACTTTGAGCTTGTGAACTGCCCATCTGTCTTGTATTTTTAGTAACTCCATATCTAATTCTAAATCTCGGCATGCTTCTTCGCTTAGATTCTTAATAAAATCTGCATGCTTCTCTAAGTGCAATTGCTTGATTTTTGCAAAAGTAAACTCTGGTCCCTCTGGATTGAACTCCTCGCATTTTAATTGTGTGTAAAGTTCTTCCCAGTGCCTTTGCTGCATTGCCTTATTTGAAATTTTGCTTATTAATGGTAACGTATCTCTAGTTAAAGACATATCCTTAAATAGTGAATTATATGCTTGCCATTCTTTAATTTCATTATCCAATGCTTCAATCTTTTCGATATATGTAGCCATTATTTCTTCATTCTTTTCAATCTCAATTTTCCTAAATGGCACAACATCCATTTTCTGCACTTGTAAGTCCCATTTTTCTTTAAGATCCCAGAACTTGGTTTGTAAATCAAGTTCTTTCTTTAGGTAGTTAATATGGAAATATGTTGTTTCTTCTAAGCCAAATAGCTCTCTTCCATTTTTCTGGTTATCCCTAGCTTGTTCTTTTTCAGCCAATTTTTCCTTAAATTCAGCTAATATTTTCTTGACATTAGCAAATTCATACTTGTCAATTGTTTTAGGGGCCTGTCTATCGTAATCTGCTTTCAGCAGCTCTAAGTCCTTATCGAATATTTCCAATTCTCTAATCATATTCTCTTTCAAAGCTTTTTTATTCTTCTCAATAGTTTTAATTGCTTCAGCGAATTTAATTTCAAACTCTTTAAATGCATTTACCAAGTTTTCGGCATCACCTTTATCCCCAGGTGCCACTTCCTGGTCTTTAGCATTTAAGCAAGCAAATGCTTTCTGTATACTTGCTATTTGAGAATTTATTTCCTCTAAGTTAACATTATTTTTGGCAGCAATGATTTTTTGCAACTCCTCAGGAGTTGAGGGAGTTGTAGTAAGGGTTTTAATTGTTTGTGGGAATGTTAATTTAAGTAAGTCATGCATCTCTTTAGCTTCAGTTTCATAGATAATTTTAAGTCTTAGTGCTTTTACCTTCGTTTCAAGATCACTTAATTTTTCCTTCAATTTTCCAGAGTCAAACTCGACAAATTGTTCTTTAACTAATATTGGAGTACTCAAAGCTAAGTTCTCTATTGCTCGGCAAATGCCCTTCTCCTCCAAATCATTATATACTCTCTCCCAGAAATGTCCTCCGTATTCTGCTCCTCTCTTGAATTTTTTATGATATTGAATAACTTTTTCTTCGTTCACAAGAGGTTTCTCGCATTGGGAACTATGCGTAGAGAAGTTTTTCTTAAGCTCATCCATCTTCTTGCGAATGCCTTCTACAGCTGATTTCATTTTTCTGAAAACTTCGTTTTCTTGCGTTAGGATCTCATCGTATGTGGAGTGAGTATCTGACAAGGGTGGGAATGATTTGTACCGGCCTTCAGTTCCGCCAACCTCCAAAATGCTTTTCCTTTCTTCTTTACCGGTTGCCTTCTTTTTCTCTTCTTCAGTTTTTTTGTCTTTCTCGAATTGTTGGATCATTTCTTCACGATCTTCTCGGAACTAAAAATAAAAAAATTGTAGCTGTTTCCCGAAAAATTATCTACCTTTTTGCCGATCTTTGGAATGGAAGCTCCTGCGGACTTTATGTTCTTAAAGATTTTTTCGAACTCTTCCAATAGTTCTCCAATTTCAGGGGAGAAAAACATTTTTATATCTTGATCTCCGATGATCAGATCACTTTCAATTTTAATAATTTGGCAAACATCTTCTTTGTTGTCTGTTCCCAAAGCAATTAGCAATTCTTGAAGAGTTTTGGATACTGCAAGCTTAAGCTTTTCTAAGAGCATATTATCATATTTTTGCAGCACTTTATGGAAGTGCAATTGAATTTCGTCGCTTGTCTGTAAAAAGTATGGATAATAAATATCTCTAATGCACTTTCTTATAATTTCGGCTGCCTTTTGGAAGCTTACAGTATGCTTCCTAATAGCCTCTTGCTGTCTTGTAACAAAGTCTTTAAATAAATAAGGTTTTGATCTGTCGATGTCAAGCATTACTGTATCTTCGATCATCTTCATTTGTCTTTCGATAATCTCAACATTCTTCTTATAATTTTCCACTAAGTTATATACTATTTCGCAATATGATCGCCAATCCCTGATAGTTTGATAAAATTTAATATTCTGCATTGTGCTCCACCTGAACTTGTCGATTCTTTGCATTATTTTATTATACAATGAAGCTAAATGCTGCGAGAATAGTTTTCTCTCATCCGGTTCTAATCGTTGAACAATTAAATTGTAGTCCCTCACTGCTAGCATAACATTTTCTCTCAGTACTCTCATTGCTTCTCTCTCTTTGTATACTTTCATTATTGGATTAGGTATTGATATCTCGCTAAATGATACTTTTTCCCAATATTTTACCTCAACATATAATTCCTGCAGAGATTTATCAAAATTGCATTCTAGCCCTAACGCGAACTTTTCCCTTCTTGAATGATCTTCTGTGTGCATCTCTCTCATCACAGGGACATCTAGCTTCGTCTTCAATTCTTCTTCCTCTCTTCCATGAGTTAATTTGTTAATATATTTTTCCTTCCATTTAGTATATATGTCACTTTTAATGTAAGCGCAGAGTCTGTTACGGAGAGATCTATATTGTCCTTCGCAGTCAAGCTTCTCTTGATTATTTGTTTGACGAACAAAGAAAAGTATTTCCATACCACGATTTGCATATTCAATTCTTGCTAAAAGGCTCCGAGCAAAAAGAGCACTGCCGGAGAAGTTGGGATGAGCCATAGGCAAGAGGCACTTCTTTTCATTTTTCTGCAAGCTTGTTCCAGTCCAATGATCAAAAATATGCTCAACCTCCTTCAGTTCATTTTTGAAAAATCTATACACGTGAGTAGGAACTATTTTTGTGTAAATTGCATCTCGAACACTCTCTCGCTTTGCCATGTAGTCGAAATTTTCTACTAGCTCTGCAGCTTCTGGCACAGTGCAAACACTATTAATGGCGTTTGAGATAATATTCAGAAGCATTGTATCAAGCTCTTTCATAGCAGTCTTGAATAAGGTAATGTTTTCATGCCACTTAGGATTATTCAAGTCCAAAATTGAGCTATATACCTCCCTGATTCTCGTATCGATTTGCTTATTAAAGAGGTTCTTTAGTTCTTCCAAATTTTTTGTTATTTCCTTCCCTTTGGTACCCGGAAATTCTGGTAATATTATCCCTCTTCCCTTCATAGCAAATTGAAGTTGTCCTTGTCCAATATCTTTTAATTCTGTGCAACGCTGCTTAAATGCTTCGATTTGGGCGAATATTGCATCATTTTTGTCTTTGCTATTGCTCTTTCCAAATTCAAATCCTGGTTTTTTAGGATGCAATAAAATTAATTGCTGAGCTTTATTGAATTCCTCTCTCCATCGCTTCCCGCATTCTATGCTCTCATCTAAATCTTCTATTGCCTTCTCCACATCCCCATCAAGTAAGTCATCAACATGAATCTTGCTCTTGCATCGGCGAATTATCTCATTGCTTATTTTTGTCAAAAGGCTACCCATCTTATCCTGTTGCCCATAATATTTGCTGAGCTCCCAAATGATTCGGATTCTTTGCAGCATTTCAGGAAGCAAGTTTGGTATTTCCTTTGGAGTGGCCATCTCCAATTTTTTAAATGGTTCAGTTAAGATTTCTAAGTATCTCACATTCTCTTCAGCCTATTAAAATAAAATGCATCTCGCAATATAATATAAATAATTTAATTTTCTTTACTTCTACTGTCTTTTCTTCGATCCTTTTGCACTCCTCTTCGAATTTACTTAAGTGAGGGGAATCAGTGATTCTATAATAAAAATAAATCACTATTAATACACAAAGACTTTTATAAAAATTACTTGAGGACTGATTTAATCTTCTTTAATTGCAGGTTGATATCTAGCTGTTCCTTGATTTTTGCTAGCTTTTTCTTTCTACTCCTCCAATATTCAATTTCCTCTGAAGGTCTGATACTTTCCCTTTCTTGCTGTGAGTCCTGAAGCTGAACAACGTCTCTGATTTGGCGAGTCCACCTTATAACTCTGGACTCAAGTTGCTGAACTAGATCCTTGTCTTTTGATGAAGCTACAGAATCTGATAAATCTTCGTCAGGGATATATAGCTCTGCACCTCCTTTAGCTGCTTGGTATGCTTCAAAGAGCGATGCCATGAAAGCCTGTAATTGTCCGTTAAAGTCTTTTTTCATTGCTTCTGGCCACTTTTCTGATCTGAATTTTGGCATGATTTGTTCAATTTTTCTTTTCAGGTCATCTAGTGGATCTCCTTCAATGCTGCTAGCAATTACTGTATCCTCAATGCTTTTATATTGTATTTCAGCGTCTTGCATTTTCAAGAAAAAGGCAACGTTATAATCTTCCTCGACATCAGCCTTTCCATCGTAGTATTTTGGAGGCTCAATGGTATCTAGCCTGAGTCCTGCCTGAGGGTCAAGCCAAAAGAAAATTTTCCTTTTATCCTTCTTTGTTAGGAAATCCATAATTGTATCCTCATATTCTCTCTTCCACATAGTTTCCATTCTCAATTTTGTGAGGCTATGCTCAAGATGCTTTAAGATCCATAGAAGACCTATTATTTGTTTAAATAAAAATTAGCGCCAATTCATTAGAATATATGTTTTACGTTCATCTTTTGGCTCAATTATTAATTCTGGCTCAACCTCTTTCTTCAATCTAGGACTTTGAGCTACTTTTGATTCCTCTTTCCCAGCCTCGCCTTTTTTATCTTCTTCCTTTTTGACTTCAATTGCTGGCTCCTTAGATTCTGTCTTTTTCACTTCCTCTATCTTTCCAGCCTCTTCCTTTTTGCCTTCTTCTTTTTTCGCCTCTTCTTTCTTTGCCTCATCCTTCTTAATCTCATCTTTTTTTCCCTCATCCTTTTTTGCCTCTTCCTTTTTTGCCTCTTCCTTCTTTGCTCCATCTTCTTTCTTACCTTCCTCTTTTCCTTCTGTCTTCGCAGCCGGCTCAACGTTCTCTACTTTCTTTACCTCAGGCGTTTCAGCAGCTTTCTTTTCTTCTTTGGCTTCTCCCGCTGGCTTTGGAGCATCACTTGGAGCAGCTCCAGGGACAACCTTAGCTGCTTCTTGCTTCTTTTCTTCCACTGCTGGGCGAGTATCTGCTTTTGCCTCTTCTTGCTTAATTGGAGGTGGATTTGGCTGTGCGGCAGTTTGAGGCTCCGTCTTGATGGGTGGCAGCGCAGCAGATGGGGCGGCTTGTGCTGGAGGCGGTGGAGATGTCTTCTGCTCGGGCTGCTCCTTTCCAGGTGGTTGCTCTTTCACTTCTGGCGGCTTTGGAGGTTCATTTTTACTTGTTTCCTCTTTTTTCTGCTCTTGCATCTTTCTTTATGCTTAGATATGAAGGAATATGAGAGTAGCTATCAAGGAAATTTTTTTTAACAGAATGATTGATATTTATTTGAT
>CAXXOL010000003.1:0-10343 GCA_963666495.2 Bacteroidaceae bacterium | reverse complement strand
GTGGATCATTCATTTTTTCATTCATTCTCTGATATGGCGCGTTTGAGGTCATTAGATTGTTTGGGTTTCCTTGATAATAATTGCTCTCCTTGGAAAGTTTCACCTTGAAAATAACATCAAAATCTCCCCATGGTTCATTAATGTTGTTTTTCTGCAGCATTAAAATAGTTTGATCATACCCTGAAACCGTAATCTTAATATTTGACTGAGGATAATAGAAGTTTAATTTGCTTCCGTTCTTTGGTACTATCTTTATTTTTGCTGTTCCATGACACATAGCAGCTTTTGCATGAACCTCAATTCTTATAAGTGAGGGAAGCTCCTTATAAGGAGGTGGCGGTGGTGGCAATACAGGAGGCTGAGGCTGAACTATTGGAGTAGCTGCAGCATTAGTAGTAGGCACCTTTTCTTCTTCTTTTTTTTCTTCTGGCTTTTTATTATCCTCCTTAAGTTTCTTATTATCCTCATTGAGTAATTCGGTTATTTCATTCTTGATCACTATATCGTCCATATTAATGCCTATCTCTCCGGAAAATTCATTATTACTATTTTGAGTCTCTGGAATTGAGGGTGCTGGTCTTCCAGCCGCTTCGTTTAAGGATGCCTTTTTCACTTCAATTTTTGGGGGAGGCAATATTACTAGCATTTCCGCTCGTTGAGGCTTTGGCTCTTCTTGCTTCTTATCGGGTTTAAAGAACTCTTCTGTTATTTTCTCTGTCAGAGCCTTTGGCGGTTCATCTTTCATTTTCTCTAAACCAGCTTTTGGTGGCTCTTCTTGCTTCTTATCGGGTTTAAGTGACTCTTCATTTATTTTCTTTGGTAATTCTTCTTGCTTTTTCTCAGGCTTTGCTAATTCAGCGATTGGAGCAATTTTGCCAGGCTTAGATTCTCCCGAATTCATTTCAGTCATTTCGACTTCGTCTGAACGCTTTTCTTTTTCTAAAATAAGGAATTTTATTGTGAAAATATATTTTTTCCAAACAAAACAAATAATTTTTTTTGAATAATCACAATAAATAAAACAAATTCCAATTTTCAACATAAATAAAAATTAGCTATAATCAAACCTGTAATTCATTAATCACCACTTAAATAAAGTGAATTTTTAAAAATTTTCTATACCTCCTATATTTTCTTTCTTAGTCTCATCTTTATGGTGCTCTATATCTTCCTCACGCTTATTCTCAGGATATAATTTAGCAATTGATTCATCTATATTTACTAGCCTATTTATATTATTAGTTATATTATCTTAATGAATATTTCATTACTCTTGTTTGTGGACTTCCATTTGTTGTTTTCTAGCTTTTTTTATTCTTTTCAAATTTTTTCTTTTTTTCATCAAAGCTTTCTAAGCGAACGTCGTAATCTATACAAATGAAAATAACTAATTATATATAGCTTAGTTTACCATAATTGCTGCTTGTCTCTTTTGATCTGAAATGATTCTTAATGTAGTCCAGGCTAATCGCTAAATTGGTCGTACCGTTAGGCTTGCTTTCATAAATTTCAGTGGTTATTTCTATGAATCTTAGCTCCCATCCCTCATTGCTCCAGAGTTGTTTATCTTTTAATTCTTCTTCTTTAGTAGCCAATCCGATAATATAATTTTGCGTAGGATTGCTTGCCTCTTTCTCTTCTTCTATCTTTGATTTATATTTGCTAACTCCAATAACAGCATCTGAGTAGGTTTTTTCTTTTTGTTCTGTAGTTACTCCCATTATTGAGGTCACTTTTGGAAAGTCATTTACAAATTGCACAATCCAATCAGAGTATCTAGCGTGTACATAATCAGGCGACGGGACAAGCTTCATAAATTGATAAAGTTTCTCATATTTTGCAACAATTTGGAATAAAACTGCTATACTTTGCAAAACAAAATAATCGCTTCTCTGGCGTATTTTCCATAATTGCCACAAAAGAGGGTAGTTGTAAGTGGTAATACATAATGGAGAAACATATTTATTAATATCACCTTCGAAGGAATAATAGGAAATCAATGAGAGACCAAGCACCTTTTCGGAAAATGGTTGAGCGAAGCCGAGTATCCATTCAATTCTCAAGTCTTGCAATTTATCTTCAATTGCTAAAATTCCTGATAATAGTCCGAAGTAAGGAGCGATCTTATTTGGATCATAATCGTTGATGATTTTTAACATGAACCTGCAGATAAGCTTGGAATATTTCTTATCATTTTTGCAGAAATCTAATATAGTATCAGTAAAATTCTCTAATCCTCCTTTGGACGATAAATGCTTATTTATCAACTCCTCAGAGTGTAAGCATAATAAAGTATTGTTAGATATAGGGAATTTATCAGGCATTTCCTTAAATCTCTTAACTAAGTACGCCACTAATGGCAACACAGATGATAGGTCCGGTTGTGCAGCATAGCTTCCCATTTCAATTCTCTTTGGATTTTGATTGATAGGACTCTTCTTTTCCAAAATGAAATCAAGTAGTGTTGCAGTAAGATCTCTTTCATGCGCATACTGAACTAGTTTCAACGATTGATTTCGGATAAATATTTCCTTAATGCATTCGAAGTAGTATTGGAACTTTGTCCAGGCTTCCAATAATTCTTTAGTTTTCAAAAATGCTAGCATTTTATCTAGGAACAATTGGGTAGTTGGGATAGGAAGACTAGAGCTAGAGGCACTACTAGCAACACTACTAGCGTGAGATACTTGTCCACCTTGAGAAATGACCATAGCAGTTGCCTTATTTGATATATCCATTGGCTCTGCTTTAGAGTATACCCATAATTCCTCTTCCACCTTAAATTTAGCACTAAATACTTTAATGAGGAATTCACAAAATCCTGCATGGAGTTGTTGTTCAGGGCACGTTATTAACAAATCAAAGATTTTTTGCGGTTCGGAAATGTACTTTTGCAAAACTATTTCTGCATGATCTGGATACTTACACGCTACCTCAGCAATATTTTCCTTTAAATAATATGAGTAATTTTCTGCATTTGCTAAGTGCGGGAAAATGTTCAGCAAAAATTTAATTCCAATCATCAAGCAGTAGTAATGCAGCTCTTTTGTTATTATTGGATTGACTGAGGTTTTATAGCTGCAACTAGAATTAGATACCAATGTACGTACGAATTTAATGAATTCTATTTGGTAGCACAATTTTTCATAAAGCAGTTTAATGTTATCTTTTGTAGTTTCCTCAAGAATGAAAGGTAAAATTGATATAGGAACGTTATAGAATGGGTGCAATTTATATAGCTCGTTAGCTTTCGTATTCTTAGCATAGTAATTTCTCTGAGCAACCTCGCTTCCGATACTCATTGGAACTGCACCTCCTAGCGCACCATTTTCGGCTAAATGCATATTCTCAACCCTAGGGATTGCGGTACCCGTGCAGTCTAGAGAGTCGAGAACAACATCTTCCGACTTAATATTTATGCTTGCCTCTGGTGGTAATTTTTCTGGGATCATACTTTTCAATTTTCTCTCATATATGAGCATATAAGCTGACTTAGATCTGCTCGCGAAAAATCTATTGGCCTCAGCATCGTCTATGCCCATTGCTCCGGAATCCTCTACGCTTCCTCCAAAGCACTCATTCGCTAAATTTTTGAAATCAAAGTCTTTTACATATGAATCATCAAACGCAAGCCACTTGTCTTTTTCAGTATTGAGGTATTCGCGTGATAATTCCCAATTAGTTCTTTCATTAACGTTGATATATGAATAATAATGCCCTGAATCTGCGTTGCCATTGTGAACCACAACTCCTACCAATTTGTAAGTGTAATAATCTGGATCTTTTTTTTCCTTCTTCTTGTTAGTAGCTTTCTTCTTTTCTGCAGCTCCGCTATGCGACTCTTTTTCCTTTGCCTCTAACTCCGATTGCTTTCTGTGAAGTTTCAAATATTCTACTTGAGTTGGCTCTTCTTTGCTATCTGTCTTAGCAATTTGCATTGGAATCTGCTTAATTTCCTTCTTTCCTTCTTCAGGCTTGCTTGGGCTATTCTCATTTTCTTCTTGGGTTCCTTCTTCAGTATAAGGCAATAAGTTCACGTTATTCGGAAATTCGAATCTGGTATGAATTTTTTCATTCATTTCATTATCAAAGTTATATGTAAATCTCTCCAAGTGGACGAATAAAATCGAAGGCAAGCTTGACAAAATTGTTCTTTTTACTGCAGTAACTCTTTTATTGCACTCCTCACACATATATCCTGTTACCTCAGTACCAGCAATAAATCTTTCCATAGCTTCGCTAAAGTTTCTCTGATTCTTTACTTCTAATTGTAGAGAATAAATTTCTTGGTAATTCGTGTTAATTTTTCCGCATTCCTTGCATTGAACTTGCCCGCATGTCTTCCCTTGGAAAAGACTAATCGATTTATTAACAATTATTGAAAAAATACATATTAAAATCACAAATTAATTCAAAATATTCTTATTTTTTACCTTTGAACCAAATTTTTGTATGGTGTATCCTTCAACGACTTTTCCAATTTATCGAAGAGATCGTTTAAGAATTCTGTTGCGTCTTTTTGTATTCCAGTGTTAATAGGCTTACCGTCTCTTTCCTTAAAGGAGAATGTGAATCTCATAGGATTGTATTCTCTTCGGTTTGATTTTAGCAAGAAGCCGAATAATAGCTGTAACTGATGCAGTGTACTGTCATCTATTCCAAATACATTATTGCATACTGGAGGCTTATTGTCTTGAACGGATAGAATGGCATTTCTAAATGGCATAACCATGAATAGCTGCTGCAATACAGAGTTCATGTAGCAAATGCAACCTAAGTTCTTGATTCCAACGTAGCCAGTAGAAGCGCGCTCCTCTTTATCAAAGGTAAATCCCCAAGTTGTAATTTCATCTGTCTTAGTGGACAAAGGCAAAATTAGTTCCTTCATAATATATAAATTAGCCTCATCGTTGTACCCTGCTAATGAAGTTATCAAATTAAATGCAGCCTCTCTTGATTTTAGTGATTTACATTTGAAGTTCATTATTTTATCTGGTGATTCTTTAATGGGAAAGAGACAGGAGAAGAAAATATAGTCAATAAATTTAAATAAATACTCAGTGCTTGGTCTTTTAAAAAAGTAAATTTTTGAGTAAATTTCAGCTGAAATCTTCAAGATGCTCACCAGTCCTTTATCATAATCATTGTTACTTAGCAATTGAGTCTCTTTTGGAACATAATTAATAATTAAATTTTGCAAATCGTTCAGTTGTTCGTTAGTATTGAAATGTTGATCAATAGAGTTATGCTCTATTTTGTTTAATAATGCTGTTAGTAATTCGCATGCCTCCCAGCAATCAGCTTCCTTTAAATATATCTCCGTGTTCATCAGTATTAATAAAGTTTCATACAATATAGTCCCTTTATAAGTAGTGTTTGTGCTATATCCAGTACTTATTTTCTCAGCAGGAGAAAAATTAGCACATAAGAAAAATATGAGTGCTTGGTAATTTTCTCTGAAGAAAGATGATTTTTTTGATAACAAGCCTTGTATGAGAATTTTGCAGGGATTCTCTTTAAAAGCCAATAGCTCTTTATACATATTAATGGTAGATGCAAACAAAAATTTAATTAGAAATCCTATCTGGACTGTAAGAGCTTGCAAATAATTAGTCGCTTCGTGATCTGGACTTTGGAGTTCCTCTAAAAAGTGGAGCATCAGCTTTGCCAATTCTGCTGGGATAAAGGAGGCTGTAAGAAGTACTTGAACTTCGGGATTAGACATTAGAGCAATTAAATCTTTGTTTGTCATTAAATACTATTTATAAATTTTTTTTATTGTAATTTTTGAGGCTTCAATGTACTTGAATATAAAAATAAATATTTTACCTCTTCTGCTAATGGCCTTTTGAAGATCGATTTCTTGTAGTTTGATTTGCCTAACGAATAATATGAGTCATCTGCCTTATTTTCCTCTTTTTTTGGCTCGAAACCGTAGAAGTCGTAGTTTAATAAGAATTTCTTTGAAGCTGCTAAAGAAGATGCATAGTACTTTCCAACAATAGAAATCAGCATGTCCAAATAAGTCTGCTCTATTTGGTCAACGAAATGGTATCGAGAAAGCGAAGGCATATATTTTATAATCCAAACAACACCGCCTTTTTTAAAGAAGTTCTCTTTCCACAATTTTCTTTCTTCGGTAACTCCTTCGCGAATGAACCTGTATAGTTCTTTATTCGGCAGGTCTTCAATTAAATACAATACTAGCCGCAAAGCATAAGTTGATTGATATAAATTATTGTAGCCAAATAAGCTTTCCCAATCTATATTCGCGGGAGCGCCAGTAGTATCTTTTAGTGCAAATATATTTAGTAATTGATTCATAATAGTTTCATTCGGCGCAAGCTTCATTAAAAGTTCCCATACTGCTGATGTCACATTGCCTCCGAGAGATAGTAACTTAAGGAGAAAATTGAAATACTTTTCTTTATTCGGCAAAATATATCTCGGGAGCTTAGTTGCTAAGGATAAGGCCATTCTCTCAGCTTTTTCACTGTCCATGCGTGTTAAATCTGGATTGTATTTTAGTTCATGTAAATTATTTCGCACAACACTTTCGTTATGGCTGCAAGCTTCCAAATAGAAAAGTAAGAAGCTGTCCAAAGTGATAAATCCCTTTTTCTCAGTATCATACTTCGAAAATAAATTTTCTACATGATAATCACTCTCAAGTATTGGTACTTGGGATCCTAGGGCAGCCTCGGTAAATTTTGCGGCGTGAGCTTTTGTCATTTTTCCCTCAGCTGAAAAGCGGGCAAAGACTTCCTTAAAAACTTCAAGAGCCTTATCACTTAAGTATTGATCTTTATTAAGTAACGGCTCCTTCATGCTATCATCTTCGTGCTTCTTTAATACTTTAACTACATCGTTATCGCCAATTTTCATTTCCTCAAGGCTTTTGCTGCTTGCGTTCTCTGGAATGTCATTCTGCCCAAACTGGAACCTAATTCTTCCGGGAGATATTTGCAGTTTCTCACCAATAAGAATTTTTGCTTGCCAAATAGTCACATGGGAGTGTAATAAAATATCAATAAAATTTGGCCCTGGAACACCCACCTCAATTCCGAAATTGCTAAATCGGACATTTATTTTATTGCCAACGCCCAGCAGATCAGTAGGAATAAGGCCACCATTACCCTTCTTTTCAGACTCATCTAACATTTCATCAATTAATTTTAGCAGCTTATTGATTTCAAGCCTTTTGTTTTCTTTTTTCTTCATTATTTCCCAGCAAATATCTATCTTCTCAATTGCAGTCTCGATAAATTGAGACGAAATCTCCGATATCTTGTCTTCTATCTCGCTGCTCAATTTTGTATAGAGTTTCTTTAAAAGTTCTATTGCGCGGGAGGTTACTGCTTCCAAAGTAGATTCCAACACTATTTTCCATAACACTTTCATTGATTTCATTTCTGTCGGCATTGCTTTCACTTTAAATACTGAGCCATATTCAGATACAGGAAGATTAGGCCCATAAACAAGAGCCGAACCCCCTTGATAAGCGAAGCTTTTTGCGGGGAGTACAATATATCCTTGCATTGTATATACTGAAATGAGCATCGTCTCGATTGCTTGCATTCCTTCCAGTGTTAGAGTTTGGAAATGAAATTCTTCAGAGCAAATGGTTGTTTCAAAGAACTTTATTAATTCATCAGGAGGGAAGAAATATTCCTCAGGCTTTCCGTTAATCAATAGGTCCTTAATCATCGAGAAGAATAAGTTTTGATCGTCATTGATTATTCTTTCAATTACCATTATTTTAAATAGAGTATCTAAGTTATTTTTGTTAAATTTATACTTTGCATTTCTAGCACAAAAACTTAAAAACTCAATTCTTTCTTCCATATCCTTTTTATGCTGAGCAACATTTATAGGCTTATTGTTCTTTTGCAATTCAGTTTTGATATTATGACAATTAATAATATCAATATAGAAATTATCCATAACATTTCCACTTTTCAAAAATTGCTCACAAACATCAACTCTATTTGAAGTTTGGTTAATGCAAGGAATTTGCCTTAAACAATTTCGAAGAATCTTTAGTGCCATTATACTCTTATCGCTACTCGCAATTAAAACATAAAGTTTATCGAAATATCCATTCATCACCTTTTGAGGCACAATTGAAAATGTTGTAATCACATCGCAAAACTTGTCCATCCCCTTCAATACCATTGCCTCGCTCACTGAGGTATTAAGTCCCATGCAAAGATCCCACAATAAATTCAAAATTTCTTCAGTCAATTGTAAGGGCAAGCGGCTGTATTTACTTCCTAATTCTATGATTAACTCAACGTCCTTATCCTTAAGAGATGCCTTAGGCTTTGAGATAAAATTAGCAATAAGGATCTCCGTTAGCTCGTTTGGAAGCATTATGCTAGTGTCTGAGAGAACCTTAAATATTTCAACCTTGGACTGCTCGTCGTGCTCACAGCATTCCCAGATAACCGAGAAATCGCTCTTTGTAATATTGCTCTCAGTCAGGAAGAATTTAATAATTTCTGTAGATCTCTGAATTAATTGAATGTGGCTTCGCTTTCCAAAAATCTCTTCAATCACTTTCGGGACTTGCAGAAGCGCACTTAAGACTGCAGAATCGTTTTTAGTCGGCATATTTACTTGATAGTTAACTGTTTGAGCATCTTTTGCTGAACGGCACGTATCTCCCAGCATTCTGATTGCTTGAATTCGTCTTTCCAGTAGCTCGGATCTAAGCAGGCTTAGTGCTATTCCAACCCTTAATCTAATCGATTGTTCTCCTTTAGTTTTATTAGTAAAAACTCTTCTCATTAGCACTTCAAGCTGATTAAGTGCGGTATCAAGCTTTTCCCTCTTTGCCTTTCTTAATTGAGAATCAGGCAAGTTGGATACATAACTAATAATCTCTTGAATGAAAGGACAGAAAAATTCAATAATAAATAATCGATGATATAGTTGATATGGGCTTGCCAATAGTTCAATATATGCAAATAGTGTTTCAATGTCCCAATTATTTTGACAGGGAATATCCGTTAATGGCATCATTGGCTCGGCTTGAGGAACCATTGCGGTAATTTGAGGCTTCATAAACTCAAGTGAATATTTCATTATATTTTTAAAGCCTCCTTCATTAGTGAACCAGGTCATAAGCTCCAAGAAATAGGGTGTGGAACACCTTCCGTACCGATGCACGAAATAAATTTTATCGTCATTCAAAGGAAAGTTCAGTAAAATATCATTGCTGTCATCAGGAGCTGGACTTTCGTCGTCAAGAGATTTTTTGCAGTACACTGTTCCGATCTTCGTAATTAATCCAGGCTTCCTATTAATAGCGCGTTATAAAGAACAATTATCTCCACACCACTACATAAAATACTTAATATAAGTCTTAGCTTTAATTTGTAGAATAATTTGATTGAAACAAATTTCACAATCATTCTTACTGCAATCTCAATGAATTGATATTGACCCACTCATCATATGTATCACTCCATCCTTCGTAGTGTTTTCCTGTGTGATCTCTCTTTATTCCTTCAGGTAAAAACACTCTAAACCCTATACATACTTCACTTTCTTCACCTTGCTCCTTATTCTTAATTTTCCTGACTTCCAAAACTGTAGACCTATACCAGTGTCGTGCAGTGTCTAGGCAATCTAGCTCATCTCCAGCTTTCAGAGCTTGTCTCCATTCCCAGCCTTTGGTTCTCGTTTTATACATTGCCAATCGATTACTGTTCGGCATTTCGATTGATTTTTCATAAGATGATATACCTTCAAAGAAAATTGAAAGACATTCTCCGCGTATTTCCTTGATTTCTCCCGGAGCCCAAGCTTCAACTGTATCTCCCTGAAATGTTTCCCTTCTTAAGCAATCTACTTTCTGGCCAATTTTAAGACTCTCTCTGAACTGCTTCTCTTCTGCTTCGCTGACTGAAGGCTTATATATGGTATCTGTCATCATTTCACTCATAGCCAATCTGTAAAGGCAGTTCTCAGGATCAAATAATGAGCGGGCTGATAATATCAAATCCTTGTTGTGGGGGTACTTTAATAGCACAGCCAGAATTGTTCTTATTAATTTCTGGATAAGCTTTTTGTATGAAGGGAAAGGAAACGAAGTCAATTTAGTGATTGCATTTACTAAGTCGTTTGTAAAATCTCCGAAAATTGTTGCTTGCAGCTTCTGATCCTTCTCCAATTGCATCTTATTTGAGAGGACATCTTCATAGATCTTGATTATCAGCGGTAAAATCCCGTCCTCTTCTTTTTTCTTCTCAAACTCTACATAATATTCATTAGGCTTATAGTTTTTTATGAATTAGGCAAAGATTAAAAAAATGCTTCCCAACCTTTTTGGAGCTGGA
>CAXXOL010000002.1:0-12120 GCA_963666495.2 Bacteroidaceae bacterium | reverse complement strand
ATTATCATCTTAAGCCTTATCTTAGACTATTTCGCATTTCTTTTTAGTCATCCAATTGACAGAGCATAGCTGTTCCTCGTCTGATCCAGTGTTCAGGAATAAATTTAACTGAGGGCATGTTGAAAAACATCACGAAGTTAGTTGAGTGGCCAGTAGTGCTCAGTTCTCCGGCTCTTGTGCTGGTTTTGTAAAGTGGGCACATGTATTCTTTCTCTCCAAATTGATGGCTCATTGTCTTCGGCTCAAGCCATACCACGGGTACCTCAGTGAATAGCTGCTTTGGGATGCTGTCAATAAGCATTAGATCCTTATCTAATGTGGCTCCCTGCAAATACAAGCCGTGTATATTAACTCCGTTTTCAGGCACTATTTGCACGTTGTCCTTGTTAAAGGTATAAATTGTAGCCTTAAATATCAAAGTATCAATTTCAGTATTTGTTTTCCTTGAATACATTTGTTTTGAGGCTGTCATAAATCCTTGAGGGAAGAAAAACGCTGGTAGCCAATACGCTTTTTGTGGTCCCTCATAGAGCCAATGGCTCATAAAGTCCATTCGAGCCATAAAGTCATTTACCCAGGAGCTAAGTGGTTTCAGACTGAGGTAAGATACCTTCTCCCAGTTCTTCGGGACTTTCTTAGTTAGGAATGATTTGAACATTTCTTCAAGATCTAGTGACATCACTACGTCTCCCTTAATTGCCTTCTGCAGATCGTCCAATGATTTCAAAATCACATCGAAGAGTACATTGAATCTATCGATTTCCTGGCCCAAAAATACACCCAGCGAATTACTCATCCAATCAGGGAAACCTTTCTTTTTATCTAGTGATTTCGTTGAATTGCGTATAGAGTATTGGAATTTTTTCGCCATTTCTGTAACAATTTCCTCTGGTGCTTGTCCTTTCCTTCCTCCTGAAGTACGCGGCTGAATTCCAAGTAGGGTATCAAAGAAGTCACGGACAATCTTCTGCTGCATAGTGATAGCTGCGTTATAGTGAAGCCCAAATACTTCAGGCTGATCTTCGTCAGGTAAAACAGTTTTAATATAGGTAAAGACGTTCTCTAATTTTCCGATTGGTGGAATATAGTAAATGTCCAGCGAAGACAGTTTTATAGTTTCGTCTTTCATTATAGTTGGATTGAAATATTGCAATAAGAGTGCCTTTATTAATCTACTGTCTTTATCATCTGTAACTCTACCACCATAGTTAATTTCTGCAATTAGATAATTAAGTGCGCTGTATGGGATATCTGGCTGTTCGTCTAAATAAATCAAGAGCTGCTTCTTTGAAATCTCAAAGTCAGAATCCATCCATTCGTAGGGAATGTTCCAGCCAATAGAGCCAAATTTGCGTCTTTCCAATATCACTGCGTGGAAGAAGGCCAAAGTAAAGAGCATTCTTTTGAATGGTACAGGCTTCGTGCATTTTTCATAATCCTCCTCCTTAACTTCATTGAAAGTTCTGCTCAAATTATTCTTCAATCCCTTCGGCGGCTCATTTGTAATCTTAATTCCGCTCTGTAAAACAGGCACAGGGAAAGCTTTAGTAGGGCTTGATGTGAGCCACAGTCTATAATCAGGATGGATTTCACCTTGAATGGATAGTGCACCCTCTTGAATTTTTTCCAAATCTGGCATCCAGCTCGCCGCAAGATGGCAGTTCTGTAAGCAAACCCATTCTCCCGTTCTTCTTGCATCTTCTATGAGCCGACTTGCTTCTTCTCCTTGTCCTTGTCCTAATGAGAGTGTCTTCTGCCTTGTATCCATATCCTTTGTCTTCGCTAGGTTCATAAAATAGATCATAGGATCTGCTCCTGGTGAAAGTACAAAGATTAGTGGAGTCATGTTAGTGGAGTCCGCGAAGCAATCTGATAAGCTATATGGTGGTGAAACAGTGAATTTCTGTCCGAGAGTGTATGATATATATTTCGTTGCTGCTACCATAAGCTTTTCCTCTCTTAGCACTTTTCTTATCATGAGTTTTTGGAATTCTGTCAAGCTTTCCTCGAATTCTTTAGGTAGTTTCTCCTCAGTTGGATCTTCGCACTGAATGATTTTCTTCCAGATTTTTTGGTCTTCAGGATTTTTAAATGATTTTTTTATATCTCTAAACAAGAAATGACACTCTTCTAAGCCAAGAATTTTCTGCCATATACCCTGATCCAACCAATCTTCGTCAAATTTGTCTCCGCTAAAATCTGTCATAGAACCCCTCAAGAAGTAATTCCACTCATCTACAGAAATTTTCTCTTTTCCTTCTGCTCTCCTCATTATAGCAGTGGCATTTAAGAAGGAGAATAGTAGTTTGTCTTTTTCAAACAGTCCTCTGCAAATGTTACTATAGAAACTCCATGTCAAATCTTTAATCAATATTTCAATTCTCTCTTCTATTTTATCTGCTTTCTGAGACTTCTCTAATCGCTGGCCGAATAACTGCAGGAAGAAATCCAATGAATATTGATACATATGCTCAATTAAGCCCAAATCTGCAATAACGAAATATAGAACAGAGCCTCTGATAGATATCGGTCTGTATTGTTCTCTCGCGCGATTAATCTTCTTTGAAGTTTCTTGAGCTTCACTCATCTTCTGATTAATTTGCAATGACTTCTCTTTGCTCTCCTTTAACTTATTAATCAGTTCATCATCATTCAATATATCATCGCTTGCTTCAGATACCATTTTCAATATTTTGTCTTCAATTTCTTTCAGCTCTTTTGAGTAGTTGCTTATACTTACAATAAGGTTCCCTCTTTCATTTTCCAACTCTGGTTTTTCGTACTGAACTACTTTCACAAGCAATTGATCTTCTAAGCCTGTAGGCGTGACAGTAAAATTGACAAGTGTGACTTTTATGCAAATATCAGGCAAATAGTGGGGATTTGATAATTTTGAAGTGATATAAAGCTTAAACTCAGTGCTATATGGAATATCTTCTCCAAGCTTTACTTTTAGCTGCATTCCATCTTTTTGAATTTGCTTTTGCAAGAGTGGCTCTAAGAATGGGTCCAAAGTCTCGTCAATGTTCTCCAGTAAGACTGGTTGTCCGACTCTGATTCCTGCAATTAGTGACTGAGCATATTTCGGATCGCTTAATCGAATAACGTGCAACGCATTATCTGCTTCCATCCTCTTTATCCATTGATTTGCTTGACCTTGAGGATCTATAATAAGCGGCCACCTACCTTTTACTTGAGTTGGGGGAATAACTTGCAAATTAATCATTATAGCATTTTCTATGCTAAATTTATCAGCTGGTAAGCCAAAGACGTTGTTCCACTCTCTAATTTGCACTGGATCTCCAAGAAGCGATTCAAAGGCGAAATCCTTAGAAAATGGCACATTAAGTTCAGAAGTTACATTTATCCATCTCTTGAGTAGCATTTCTCTATACTGCGCTGTAAAAGGCCCAAGATATGACAAATAGCCAGCGCAGAGCATCATATTACCTACGACGTTAGTTAATTTTTCTTCATTCAAAGCCATCGAATTTTTCCATCTCTCAGATTCATCAGCCAGCCCAACTAGTAATTGCTCAGCTCGTGATTTGTGCAATTCATTAATTGCCTTTTGTTCTTTTAAGCTTTGCAATTGATTGGATTTTTCAGTATGGCTTGCTCTCAGCTCTGCCACTTCGTTCTGGATCTTCAATAATGCTTCTCTCTTAATAGATAATGCTGCTTCTACTTTCCTGAGCTCCTCTTGTGCTTTCTTCTGCTTATCCATTTTTGGTCCTACTTCCTTATAAACTCTAGCAAATTTCTCGACTGCCATAACCCACTTGTGAATAGAAGCTGCTGCTCGTGACTTGGAGCTCATATCGACTTGCATATCAGGATCTTCTAGGTATGCTTTTAGCTTATTTAAAAGTTTTGGTGGGATTTTTTCTTTCTCGAAGCCCTTCAATTCGCTTATAAATCCTGCTGGATTATTCATCCATAATTTTGCTTCGTCCCAGCTCTCGGAACGCCTGAAAAGCATGCACACAGATTTAAATAAAGTCACGATTGCTTTGGCTGGAGTTGTGTATGCTTTCATTTCCTTAATATCGTCGACTTTTAAAGTGTCTAGCGCTTTCAAGGCTTGGTTATATACGGGAAGCGCTACAGCTAAATCGGCATCACATTCATTCTTTATTACTTCGACTTCCTTTAAAAGCACCTCAGCTTCTTGATTATCTTTTTGGCAGATTTTCTCATTTTCCTGGGCAATCTTTGTTTTTTCTTCAATAATCACAACCAGCTTTTCGGTTTCCTTTTCTTTTTTATCTATTTCTGGGGCAAGTTTAATCAAATTTTCTTTAATAGAATCAACCATCTTATTGGTTGCGGCCATTCTTTCCAATCCCTTCTTGTATCTTTTAATAAATACTGGCAATTTCAGCTTTTCGGCTTTCATCAATTGAATATATGCCTTGGTTAATTCTAAATAACTTGTTGGAGTAGTATAGTTTCTTCTTCTTAATTCGTGGAAGAAAGCTTCTGATGCCTCTGATACACTTGAGTGTATTTCCACAGATATTTTGCTCAATTGTTCTATATACGATCCAATTCCAAGCTTCCCCTTCTCCTCTTCTTCTTCATACTTTCTTTGTGCGACAGTTTGCAATGCATCGGCAGGCCATGGGTGGTACCAATCAATAGTGCAGCAGTTTATGATTGATGGGAATTGCCTTAGTCTATTTCTGAATTGGTCACCGACGGGAGAGAATGTGAGAACTACGTGCAAAGACTCTCTGCAGCGCTGGACAAAGAATTGCATTATTAAATCCCTTGTTTCTTTGCCTTCCGCTTTAGCAGCAGCTCTAATCTCTCCTATGATTTGCTCTGTCTCGTCGTTGGCAAATAAATTTGGAACCTCTCCTGTATTTAATATGCTGTTAATTGCCTCCAAGAACGATTCTTGTAATATCTGCGAATCAGAGAACAAAAACATCACCTCCTGTGTTTCTAAACCAGCTCGCTTCAAAAGTTTTTTTAGATCTTCCAAAAAGTCTTTTTCTTTATAGTTTTTATTAATTTCTATTTCTTGCGTACCAAACTTTGCAATTGAGCTTCCTAGCCTTGCTAAGCTCCTTCTTCCTGAGCCACCTACACCTACTAGGAGAGCATTACCTCTATTTTGCCTCAAGATTCTGCTAATTCTTGCCAAGTGGCTTATACAATCCTTAAAGAATACAATATGCATCATGCTTCCAGGATTATTAGAATTATACCACTCAAGTTGTTCATTGAGTTTTGACGTGACAGAATTAATATCTGTAACCATTTCATATAAGTTTTCATCGTTTGAGAAGTGTGCGAATAAAACATCCTTGTATGTGTCTTTTTGCCAGTCGCTTTCTAAGTGCTTCTTAAGCATGTCATTAACTTTATCAGTGAACCAGTCCTGATCTTTGATTTCAATCAGTCGATCTCTAAAGACTCTGAATGTTTCATGAATCCAAGACTTAATTAATATTGTTTTTTCTTTGATAAAATCAGGATTGACTTGGAGCATTCCTTGAATTACTTTGGACAGATCTCTCAAGTTGAAAGTATAGTGGCATTTTGTAGGCGTTGGTAACAATTCGTTCTTAATTTTTAGATATACTTCCACGCTTGCCTTCACTATCATTGGCGCTAATGATTCAAAGTTTAAGTTCTTGGGGAAAGTGCTCAAAAATCCTTTCAAAATGGAACTGAAGATGTGCTCCATTGATCTTTGTGGAACGTCTGGCAGCCAAATCATATTGAAATGTCGGAAAAGTCTTGGAGTAACAGCATTTCTACCGCCTCCTGGTGGAGCGCAAGCACTCACAAAGATTGTATCTTTAACTTGCGCAAACATGAATTTTTTCAAATTATAGAAACCGCCTTGATCAATGGTTTGCCTTAGCAATTCGCATGGAGGCTGGGAGCCATATCTATCATGCTGAGGCATATTAACATCATCGACGAAGAAGATCATCATTTTCTTTCCACTATGAGGGGCGTAGCGTTTTCCCTTTTTGTCCAATTTTGACTCGAAAAGATCTTGCAAGTTACGAGCAGAGGTCTTGGCTGAGAAGTTAACAAATCCCCATTCGATTTCCTCGTGAGCAGTATTCAAGAAATCTTGCACAATGATAGTTTTTCCGACACCAGTTTCTGCTGAGAATAGTACGTTACATTTTCCGCTTGTTAATACTTTCAAGAGATATTTATATTTCACTGTATCTATAGTTGGAACAACAATTTTGAAGTAGGGAGTGCCTGGCTTATATACGTACTCTGGAAGGATCTCGTTCCATGAAGAGAACTGCTGAGTTTCAGTGTTAATATAATAGTCATATACTTCTCCTGTATCTGGGAAATCACTATAAACAGAGTTAATTTTGTATTTGATAAATTGATTGAAATCTTTTCTATTATTTTCATGTATATTAGCTCCAAACGACCAAATGAAGGAGAACACGAACATCATCAAGGCCAATGTCTCTGGATTTTCTCTCTTTTTCAAATCTACTCCGTCTCTTCTATCAGGATCAATCAAACAGGTGAATAAATTCAAGCAGCTTCTCACCAAATTACAATCAACTGTCGGAATCTTTTCTTTACACTTCTCTCTAATTCCATTTCTTGGATCCAAATAGTGCTTAATAAAGTCTTTCAAATGCTTCACAATTGGCTGCACACACTTTGCATATTCTTTTCCCCACTCCTTCTTTTGCTCTGTGTCTGCAGCTCCAGCTTTCTTATCTTTTGCGTCTTTCTTTTTGTCTTCAGCTCCTACTGCAGCGGCAGCTCCGGCAGCTTTATCAGCAGCTTCTGCAGCAGCTTCTGATTGCTCAAATTGAGTTGCCCAAGTATCAATCAATGGTTCCCATCCAAGGTTCATTGATTCCAAGTAAACCATTCCGCATCGACTAACAGTAGCTGGCGAAGCAACTCTGAGATCTTGTACTTCGAACATCATTGTCAAGGTTGGAGGTAGCTTGATTCTTTCACCATTAGCCAAGCAGAGCATTTTGCTATCGTCTAGAACAGTGTTCATATTCTCAATCCAAAGCGCATCTACAGGACCATCGAAAAGCATCCAATGCTTTTCCTCAGTTTTATCCTTCAAAACATATTCATTAACAATTTGAGGTACCAATCCTGTGAACCACTCGTTTGTATCGACATTAGTGTAACCGTAGAGCTCTTTCATTGTCACTGCTTTTGGATTCAATTTGTGAATATGCACTTTTTTGTGCATTGGATCATTAGTTTTTCCATCTAAGTCTCCCATTGCAATAGCCAAAGATTTAGAACAAGTGGATTTTCCAGTACCTGTTTCACCAACAAGCATTATTCCGTGTCTAACGAGTATGGTTTCAAAGACTTGAATGATTTTCCTCACAAACGAGTCAGGATCGCGCAATTTCTGTCGCTTTAGAACTTCCCTTATTTGGTTTTCTAAGTCTCCGTATGGGATATTTGGAATGTGCACAGTCGGGAAAAGATCGTGAATAATACCATTGAATAGATCCAAATCCTGATGCAAAAATTTTGGCACATTTGAATCACGCATTGCTCTAATCAAAACGATATCCTCGCCTAAGTCTGGGGATTTCTTTCGCAAGGTACCTGCCATAACTAGAACAGATTTCACTGCTCTCATGCCAAAGTCATAGTGATCTTGCTTTGAAAGCTGTTCGCTTGAGAGTCGATAGAGTTGCACCATTTTATTGGCTAAGGCTGTGGCTTTCTCGAATCCTTGAGAGAACAAAATGATTTCTGCGATCATAGCGTAATCCGGAATCATCATTGCGATTGGTCTGAAGAGAGCTTTTAGGTTGTCAGGAAGCTCCGTACGCCCTGCATATCCTGGATTCATCGTAATAAATACACCAAATCTTGGATTGAGTGGAATTTCGTCGTGATCAAATGAGAGAATCTTCTTTTGTTCTCTTAGTGCAGTCTGAATAGTTAATATTTGCTGAGCTATAACTGAGAGCACCTCTATATCTATTCGATTAAACTCATCGAAGCATGACCAGGCACCACATTGTGCTAATCCTGAAAAGTATCTTCCCATAAACTTATAATCTAAAGCCTCAGAGCAGTTAAATACGACACATTGAACTCCAATAGCTTTAGAAAGATCTTTCACTGTTTCAGTTTTTCCGGTTCCTGCTGGCCCTTGCGGATTTCCTCCGTAGCTCAAATGCAATGCTCCTGTTAAGGTCATATAGCACTTATCTGTCAAAGGTGTAATAACCAGTCTACCGCTGTTGCCAACATACTCATAAGAATATTCAATTCTCGTTTTTGTTTGTCTGGCAAAGCAGTTATCCTCAGGCATTTCCCAGAAATACCTAAGCTGTCTCTGCCAATCAAAATCAGTTGTACTTGTAACTCCAGATTTTATTAAACCTTTTACGACTTCTCTCCCGTGCACATCGAGCACAATTAAAGTCTCAACTATAAACTGTTGTAATTTTGTTAGCTGTCCTCTGACGACATCAACCATTTTATTAATTTGGAGTATACAAAAATCATAGAACTTCTTCAATCCATCTGGATTAGCTCCTGAATGAATAGATTCAATAGCCTCAGTACAACACTTTGTCCACATAATTTGATCTACTGTCATTACGCACTGTGCGGGGAAAGCAAACATCCAACTCTTTCTGTCTAGCCCATCTGGAGGATATTCTTGCAGGCACTTTTTCATTTGGTCTTTTAAGGTCTTTCTCATCATATTTTCAATGGATCCCATCCAGAACTCAACGTTTCCTTCCGCAAACACTGAGTCAGAAAACGCAACTTTTTCGCCTTCTGGAGATCTCATTGAAACCATTTCTTTGCTGTTCTTCACTTCGGTGAAATCAATAGCTGCCATAGCGTCAATACATTTCCTCAAGTGAGGCTGTACTGCATGAGGATTTCTTGTTTCTGATAAGATAGATATAATTTCATCATTAGATAAGAAATAGAATCGAGGGAATCCTTTTCTTTTTGTTCTCAAATAGTTTTCCAAAGACTTACGGGTTTCATCTAGCTTAACGTTTGCATCAACGAATCTTGCTTTTAGTCCTTCTGAAATGCAAGAATCCAAAATTTTTCTGTTTTTGTTTGTTTTTCCCATTATATCTCTCCAAAACTTATCTACAGTTCTGAACTTTTCTGTTTCCTGAGGGAGCTGCTTTTGGATATCCGGCGCTGAGAACACACTTTCGAGATAAATCCAGTTTCTTTGGCAGGTAATCCACTCGTCCAAAACCTCGTTAATAGTATCCAAAGTAGACTCCCACTTCTCAACATCCTTTCGGATTTCATTGACGTACTTTGAAGCTATCATTGCGCCTATCTTGGTTTGATCATTTTCCAAATATTCATAGAGCTTCTCTGTTTCTGATAACAGGAATCTGTCCTTAGCATCTTTGGTAAGAGTGAATACATAGTTGTCCCAGTTCTTTTCAATTTCTACTAGTTGGTTAGACAAGTTATATTCACCCACTGCTGTTGCTGCAATAAATTCGATTTCTTCCTTCTTTTCTTTTATATTAAAGCTTAAGAGCTCATTTAGAGAGCTAATCTTTCCTGGACTCCACATGTTCTCCTGATTGAGTGCTTTATAAATTTTGATCCAGTGGCGAGGCTGAAGAGCTCTATTTGTTAGAGCTATAATTAATCCTTTCAGATCATCCACTCGTTTGACTTCGTTCATATATTTTTCAAGCACTGGGTCTATCTTTTCTTGCTTGAGTTCTATCTTTAGTTGAGCCGCTCTTCTTATATGGTCCTCAAAATCTTTTGTAAATTTTTCAGAGTCAATCTCGTTTAATGGATCCTTGAACCATTTTTCGGCTTGCTCTCTCCACTTCTTCCTGTAGTCCCACAAGGATATTTTCGCGTTAAGTCTTTTTTCATAATCATCAAGTTCTTTAATTTTTAGATCACCCATTTCTAATGTCACATGATGCTCTCTTGCCTTCATACATTTAGCCTTTAGAGGTATGAAAGTTCTCTGGCATCTTGCTAATTCTTCCAAAGCAGCCTCACACTCCAATTCGGGATTTATTAGCTTTTCTGAATTTAACGCGCTTGCATCTCGTGCTATTTCTTTCTTCAAGTTTCCAATTTCTTTCTCTAATCCTTCGCAAACAGTTTTCTTGTGCTTTGCAATTGTCTCTCCGGCTTTCTCAGCAGATTCAGTCATTTCTTTTATTCCGTTGTTGACTTTTGCTATCCACTCTTGAAGTAGAGTTACATCGCTGCTGCTAGAGCTCTGATCTTCCCTTCTATGCTTTTTCAACGCCTTCCAGGTTTCTTCCAATACTTTATCTTTGCTTGATTGGAGATCTTTGGAGATCTTCTCTGAATCCTTTTGCATTATCATAAGCTTGCAGAAGTTGCCAACATGCGTGATATCTTTTGCTTCTAAATTTGCCTTTACCTCAATAATTTTCTTGGAAATAGTCTCAAAGGTATCTTTGGCAAGATTGCGCAAAAAGAGCTTTAATTCATTCGAGTCCTTATCTATAGTGCTGTTGAGCAGTTGATATTGTTTAGAACCATCGGCGAAGACAATGCCAAAAGGCTTATTCTGCTGTAAATATTTTGTCTTTCCTTTCCACATCTCTAAATCCTTTAGCATATTTGTAGCTAGAGGAACTGCTTCCACACCCTTTGTCTTAAAGGCGTCAATTGTCCAGGTATTTAACGTCTTCATTAAATCTCTGTATTCACCAAATGTGCTATCGGCATAAGCTTGAGCAAGCTTAAAGTCACTGGCTAATCGCAAATCGATATTCTTTTTAATCAGAATGAATTCTTCCGATTGTTGAATAAGCTTCTCTAATTTCGCTTTCTTTGGAGGCTTAATATTAGGATCTTCAATTAAGCTTATAATTCTCACAGAATTCTCCATGGTTTTAACCATTTCTGAAATTATTTCTGCAAAGGAATCTCTGAACATTTCATAAGTAGGGGTAAACTTCATCTCCTTTGTTTCACCGTAATCGAATTCAGTTGTGATTTCCATTTTCTTCTCTTGCTTAGTCATTTCTTCGTAGATCAACGCAACTGAATCTTGGTTAATTTTAATGAGTGATTCTACAATCATGTAATCCGTAAGCAAGATAAAATCAGGAAGCATCTTTTTATTTTCACGAGCAAGCTTTAAGCAAGCATCTTTCAGTCGTTTTTCTTCTTTAATTTTGACCATGCTCTTCAACATTGCATTTTGCTTAGCCTTGAATTGGTCTCCTTCATCCTCATCTTTTATTTCTTCTGACTCTTTCACTGCCTTAATAACATCCTCCAATTTCTTATGGATTTTTTCTTTAATTATTTGATCATACTATTTTTGTATATGATTTTGTTAAAAAGTATTTTTTTATTACCTTAGTTTTGAATTCGTCTCTTCTTCTTCTCTGATCATTCCCGAATCGCTCGCTGTCCATAGAAACTGAGGTGATTTTTATGCTTACAAAAGTTTTTTCGTTTTGCAGCTCGTAGATTTGCTGGCAAACATCAATAAAGCCTTCAGAGAATGCCTTCTTAGAATATACGAGCTTTTTGGCTAGCTTTTCTCTTGTTCGCATGAACTTGTGGTATCTCACTATTCCTGTCCACATCCTGAAAGCCTTTTCCTTTATATAATTATTGAAGAATCCTAAGTTTCGTATCACACTAAAAAGAGTGCTTTCTCTCATCCACTCGGATAGCGTGTATGTCTCTGTCGGCAAAAGCTTTTCGCCCTTTTCTCCGCCTCCTCTTCTTAAAATAACCTTTTCCTGTGATCCGTTGTTATTGGTGCCGTAATCCTCAGGGCATACGTGGACCACTCCTTGTGCAGAAATAGTGAAGTGCTCAGGTAGCAGTTTTCCTCCTTCCTCAACTTTTACTAGATCGTATGGTCTAAACTCTTTGATCCCATATTGATTAAAGGTATCCATTCGATTGCAATGAATAAATTTAACTCCCGTAGTATTTCCGTAACGTGCGAAAAATGCGATGGCTTGCTCTCCAGTCTTAATTGCACTCACTTGCTCATACAAAGGGGTATTCTCCTCAAGGAATAAATCAGTGTTTTTCTTTCCCGCATCTGCTTCGCTAATTTTATCAATAATTCCTTTTATTGTTTCCTGGTCAAGTAACTTTTCTTGG
>CAXXOL010000001.1:0-22450 GCA_963666495.2 Bacteroidaceae bacterium | reverse complement strand
AAAGAGCAATCTATGGATGGGCTAAAACAACAAATTATTGAGCTATATACCTCTATCCTCTCTAACATATCAGTTTTGAAATTAAAGGCTGAATATATGACATTTGCCAATGCACAATATCAGGTTGGAGAAAGTGATTTTCTTAATGGTAAAGGAGATGCAGGCACACTAAGCAATCAAAAGCAAATACAAATAACAGCAGCCAGCGATTACGAGTCTACCCGAGCCACATTAAATAGTTCACTCTTAAAACTGGAAATGCTTGCGCGAACTCCAATTATCAATAAAAGTAAAACAAAATAAGCACTGAGTTATGGAATATCTACTCTATCTTTCCAGATTCGTATATCGCATTCGGTGGTGGCTAATCATTGCACCTGCCATGCTTACCTTGTTGGCTATTTATTCAACCAAACATATGGGGCGGACCTATAATACCAATACAACTGTTTATACAGGTATTATCTCAGGTTATACAATTGAAACCACAAGTGGAGCAGGTATAAATTTAAGTCAACAAAGCACCACGTTAGATAATATTTTAAATATTATAACATCAAAGAGTACACTAAAAAGAGTCTCTTTGCGTCTTTATGCACAAAACATGATGCACGGCGACCCTGATCATGATAACAACTATATCCAGTCTTCGTCGTACAAAGCATTATTACACATTACACCTAAAGAGGTGCTAAAGCTCATTGATAAAAAAGACGAAAAAAAAACCATCGCCAATTTGCAGGCTTATGAAAAACCTACTTCCAATAATTTTGTTTTCGGTTTATTCAACTGGAATCACCCCGATTATAGTTACGGCGCTTTATTTAATAAAATCAAAGTAAACAGAATTGGCGGCAGTGATATGATAGAGATCAAATTTTCGAGTGGAGACCCCGGCATTGCCTATAATACATTAAAAATCTTAAATGAAGAATTTGTAGAGCAATATCAGGAATTAAGATTTGGAGAGACAAACAATGTAATTAAATTCTTCGAAGAAGAATTAGCCAAATTAACAAGAAAACTGGAAATGTCCGAAGATTCTTTAACAGCTTATAATTTAAGCAAACGAATCATCAATTATGGAGAACAGTCAAAGCAAGTTGCAATTCAAAGCACTGCATATGAACAAAAATGCGAAGATTTTATGCTTGAATACAGCAGTGCAAAAACATTGATAGCAGAATTGGAGAAAAGGATGGATAGCCATATTAAGTCTCTGCGTAACAATACCGAATTTATTAGTAGAATGCAGAAAATCAGTCACCTTACTTCTAAAATTACCGATATAGAGACCTTTAAGGATGAAGATTCTTCTGTAAAAGATCAGGATTTAAAATCATATAAAAAGCAACTTAAAAAAGAAGAAGAAGACTTTTCTAATTTTGCGGAAAAATTCAGCAACCAAAAGTATACCAAAGAAAAAATCGCCTCTGAGGAGATTTTGCAACAATGGTTTGAGCAAATGCTAAATATGGAAAAAGCAGAAGCTAAGCTCAAATTAATGGACTCCAGAAAAGAACTGCTTGATGATAAATACATATTCTATTCACCTATCGGCAACACCCTGAAACGCAAAGAACGAGAGATTAGCTTCACAGAACAGAATTATATGTCCATGCTTAACAGTTTAAATGCCGCCCGATTACGACAGAAAAACCTACAAATGACCTCTGCGACTTTACGAATAATAAATCCGCCGGTATATCCCGTGGCTGCAGAAGCAACCAACAGAAAATCAATTGTAATGACAGTTTTCTTTGGTAGTATTCTCGCTATTTTAGGCTTTTCTTTACTTGTGGAATTACTTGATAGAACAATAAGAGATAGAATCCGGGCCGAAAGACTTACATCAAGCAAAGTGATCGGAGCTTTCCCGGGGAATGAAATGGGTCGATACAGGAACTTTAGCAAAGCCAGAAACCAGATTGCTTCTAAATTTATGTGCAATACGATTCTATGTTACCTGCCAACCAGCGAAAAGAGAATTATCAACCTGTTGAGTACGGAAACCGGAGATGGTAAATCTTTTATTGGAAAACAATTGGAAGAATATTGGAACTCTATTGGACTAAATGTAAAACACATATCCTGGAACGAAGATTTCTCGAAAGATTCCAGAGAGTTCTTGCTGGCAAAGTCAGTGAACGATTTGAGCAAATCAACTGATGCTGACGCTGATATTCTGATAGTGGAGTATCCACCGTTAATAGAGTGCACCATCCCTGAAACATTAATAAACGAAGCCGCATTAAATATTATAATAACAAGAGCCAACAAAACATGGAAATTGACTGATCAACTGCTACTAGATCAATTAAAAAAGTTAGCAAAAGCTGAATCTCCCGTTGTAATTTGCTTAAATAAAGCAGAAAGTAATGTTGTAGAGAGCTTTACGGGTCTTCTTCCTCCATACAATAAATTCAGCAAATTAATATACAGGTTTTCTCAGTTTGGATTAACAGCTTCAGAATAAAAAATAATGCGAACATTACTAGAAAATATAACCAAATGGATAATGCCCAAAATATTTATATATGCAGGCTTATTGATCTTTCTTGTTATATTTTACAAAGTAACTATGCAAAGGGGCTGCAATGTTGGATACATCATTGTCTCCATCCCGTTTATTGCCGTAGGAATGTTTCTATTATTAAAAAATCCGGTATGGAGTTTTATAATTCTCTTTATAAGCAATTATTTTATAATGGGAGTTATCCGATATATTTCATTTCCAATTCCTATAAGTGTGTTTATGGATTCTATTATTTTATTCATCTTTTTAGCTCTTCTTATAAAATCAATTTACATAAAAACAGAATGGAAAAGAGCCTTAAATCCTTTAACTTTAATAATATCAATTTGGTTATTTTTTTGTATACTAGAACTTTTAAATCCTAGATTTACATCTTTTACTGATTGGTTTACAAAAGTCCGCGGAATGGCTTTTTACCCAATAGCAATGATCGTCTTAGTTTCCATCTTACTTAATAAATATAAACATATTAGACTTCTTTTATTGGTATGGTCTGTTTTAACCCTTTTAGCTGCATTCAAAGGATATTGGCAAAAAAATCATGGTTTTGATTCTACTGAATTAATATGGTTATATGTAGGCGGTGGAGCTAAAACACATTTGATAAGCACAGGAATTCGCTATTTTTCTTTTTTTTCAGATGCTGGTAACTACGGTTCATGCATGGGTTTTTCAATGGTTGTATTTTCCATATCCGCTTTTTTTATCAAAAATAAATGGCTTAAAATTTATTTTCTTATTGTGGCACTATCAGGAGGATACGGTATGGCTATATCGGGAACCCGTGGAGCATTAGCCGTTCCATTGGCTGGATATGCTATTTTTATCGTACTATCAAAAAAATGGGAATTAGCTTTATCTTCATTACTTGTACTAATAGCTGCAATTTGTTTTCTTAATTTCACCACTATTGGCAACAACAACCCAACCATCAGAAGGATGCGTTCTGCTTTTGATACAAATGATCCTTCCTTAAATGTAAGACTAGAAAACCAGAAAAAATTAAAAGAGCACTTGAAAGATCTTCCTTTCGGTGCCGGAGTAGGATTTGGCAATATCCCGAACATTGATAGCCCCGATTATGAATTTTCAAAATTACCCAGAGATTCCTGGTTTGTTAACATCTGGGTACAAACCGGGATTATCGGATTATTCATATATATTTTAGTTTTATTCTCTGGAATTATATTAGGTGGATATATTATTCTTTTCAAAATAAAGAATCAGGAATTGAGAGGAATATTAGCTGCTTTGTTAGCAGGAATATTTGGAATGACTGCCTCAGCCTATGGAAACGAATTATTAGGACAATACCCCAATTGTTATTTATATTATATTTGTTTTGCCATGATCTTTATGGGAAAACATTACGACAAAGAATTAGAAAAGCATGAATAACTTACCTGAACTATCAATTATAACTGTCAACTACAACGGATTGAAAGACACAGGCGAGCTTATTAAGTCTCTCCAAACACATATCTCTCTTTCTTATGAAATAATTGTGGTCGATAATGCTTCCAAAATCAATGAAGCAGCTATTTTACAGGAGAACTATCCACATATTATCACTATCAGGAGTGAAGAAAATTTAGGCTTTTCAGGCGGAAACAATTTGGGCATACGCAAAGCAAAAGGGAAATACATCTTTTTATTGAATAATGACACCTTTGTTGATGAGGATGCCTTTCATTATTTGATTGAAAGGTTAGAAAATAGCCCTCAGATTGGAGCTGTTTCGCCAAAGATTAAATTTGCTTTTCCTCCACGTAACATTCAGTTTGCAGGATATCTTCCGCTTTCAACAGTTACTTTACGCAATGATCTGATTGGATTCGGCGAAGAGGACAACGGACAGTATGAAAAGCCAAGTCTTACCCCTTACTGCCACGGTGCAGCCATGATGATAAAAAAAGAAGTGATTGAAAAAGTAGGATATCTGCCTGAAATTTATTTTCTTTACTACGAGGAACTGGACTGGTGCACTCAAATAGCAAAAGCCGGATATGAATTGTGGTACGAGCCTCGTTGCACTGTGTATCACAAAGAGAGTCAAAGTACAGGACAGCAAAGCTACCTGCGTACTTTTTATCTCACCCGAAACCGGTTGTTGTATGCCTGGCGTAATAGATATGGAGTCATTCGATGGATATCCATTTTGTATCAATTGCTCGTTGCTGCTCCAAAGAATTGCCTGGTCTTTCTTTTGAGGGGCAGAACAGATTTAGTTAAAGCGATATTCAAGGGAATATATGCTTTCTTAAAGTTAGAACATAAACTCGGTTAATGCATGGATGGACTGATCATTATAGATACATTAGACACAATACTATTTTTTTTCATGGCACTCTCCGTGGGATATCTTTTTGTATTTGCAATTGCAGGCATGTCGAAAAGGGACTACTCCTACCCTCCGGCTAAGAAGAAATACCGTTTTGCCATACTTTTCCCAGCTTACAAAGAAGATAAGGTAATAGAACAGGCCGTACAATCCTTCCTGCAACAAGAATATCCAAAAGAGAACTATGATGTTGTAGTGATCTCCGATAAAATGAAAGAGAACACCAATCAACGGCTTAAAGAACTACTAATTGAACTGCTGATTGTTGATTTTGAGAATAGTTCGAAAGCAAAAGCACTGAACTTTGCAATGGATAAATTAGCGGACCGGGAATATGACATAGTTGTGATTCTGGATGCTGACAATACCGTTCAGCCCGATTTCCTGCAACAAATAAGCAATGCGTATGAATCTGGTGCAACTGTTATTCAGGCACATCGCATGGCAAAAAACCTGAATACAAGTACAGCTATTCTGGATGCAGTCAGTGAAGAGATCAATAACTCGATCTTCCGGAAAGGGCATGTAAAGCTCGGACTATCTTCCGCTTTAATTGGCTCCGGAATGGCTTTTGAATATGGGTGGTTTAAAGAAAATATTAAAAAAGTATCGTCTTCCGGTGAAGATAAAGAGTTGGAAATGTTACTCCTGAAACAAAGAGTCTATATTGATTATATGGACGATGTGCCTGTTTATGATGAGAAAACACAAAAAGAATATACTTTTCAGAATCAACGTCGCAGATGGCTGTCCGCACAGTTTGCTTCGTTATGGGAAGCACTGCCCGACTTACCTCATGCTATTTTTACCAAAAACATAGACTACTGTGATAAGATTGCGCAATGGATGATGCTCCCTCGCGTACTCCTGATTGGAATAATCGGACTATTATCTGTAACGACATCATTAGTCGATTGGGAATGGTCTATTAAATGGTGGATATTGTTATTTGTACTTTTTCTGGCTTTATGCATGGCCATTCCTGATTACCTGGTCAACAAACAGTTTAAGAAAGCCATCAGAAAAGTTCCTTTACTTGCTATTATGATGTTTTTAAATCTTTTCAGGATGAAAGGGGTCAATAAAAAGTTTATTCATACAGAACACGGAGAACATTAATACAAAAAACATGAATACTCAACAAATAAAAGCTAAATTAAAACAACACCCTGCCATAAAGCGTTTAGCACTTAACTTTATTATGCACCCGGTAAAAACTCGCCCACAATGTTGGATACGTCTGTTCCAATTTACCTATTTAAAAAGAGGGAAAGGTTCGGTAATTTATCGTAGTGTACGGAAAGATCTTGTTCCTTTTAATCACTTTGCATTGGGAAACCATTCTGTTGTAGAAGATTTCTCTTGCCTGAATAATGCAGTGGGCGATTTAATTATTGGCAACAATTCCCGTATTGGATTAGGAAATACAATTATTGGACCTGTGCAGATTGGAAACGAGGTAAATATTGCTCAAAGAGTTACAATCTCTGGACTCAATCACAATTATCTCGATGTGGACAAAACGATTGCTTCACAGGGTGTCTCTACTTTGCCTATTGTGATTGAAGATGATGTGTGGATAGGTGCAAACTCCGTTATCTTAGCCGGATCCTGTATTGGAAAACACAGTATTATTGCAGCTGGTAGCATTGTTACCCATTCAGTTCCTCCTTTCAGTGTGGCAGCAGGTAACCCCGCGAAGATTATCAAACAATACAATTTTGAAAAGAAAGAGTGGGTTAGAATAAAAAGCTAAAAATATATATTTCCCTAAACAACTTCCTCAATTGATTGTTTTAAGAAAACAATTATTATTTTTTTTATAATCATAGGAGATTTTATTATGGGAAAAAGTTTTAAAGAAGCCTTGCTGAATCGAAGAACATATTACACCATCAGTAATAAATCACTTGTCTCTGATCAGGAGATTGAGGATATTGTAAAATTCACCGTTACTAATGTGCCTTCGGCATTCAATTCACAATCAACAAGAGTGGTGCTTTTGTTTGGTGAGAATCATAAGAAATTGTGGAGCATTACCAAAGAAATGCTTCGGAAGATTGTTCCCGCTGATGCGTTCCCTGCCACTGAAGGAAAGATTGACGGAGCTTTTGCTGCCGGTTATGGTACCGTTCTTTATTTTGAAGATCAATCTGTGGTTAAAAGTATGCAAGATGCTTTTCCTGCTTATCAGGAGAATTTCCCGGTATGGTCAAATCATACTTCAGCCATGCATCAGCTTACAATCTGGACAATGCTGGAAGAAGCCGGATTTGGAGCTTCCCTTCAACATTACAATCCGCTGATTGACGAAGAGGTTATTAAGACATGGAATCTTCCTTCAGTATGGAAACTTGTAGCTGAAATGCCTTTTGGTGTTCCAACTCAAAGACCTGGTGAAAAAGAATTCAAACTTTTAGATGAACGAGTAAAAGTATTCAAATAAAAAATTTAGCGAAAGGATCTTTGAAAATCCTGCTATTAGAGATTTATAATAGCAGAATTTTCAAAGATTATTTCGCTTATTGCAGCTATACAAATATTTTATTATACTCTTATTGATAGGTATTTATCAAAACTTCAATATAACATAAGAGACTAATTTATGAACTGCAAATGCTAATAAAACAGATACTAAAGACAAAAAAAGAAAGATAAAAATCATAGGTAAAGAGGTAGAAGTAAAATTTCTTAAACTAAGAGCATATTTAAAAATGACATGCTCATGAATTAAATACAACTCCAAACTTATTCCACCTAAAAAACTCAAGACTTTATTCAAAAGTTTATTTGATTCTATGAATAGTGTAAGTACATATAAGAAACCTGGGATGATAAGAATAAATAAAGTCCAATTTAAGGTGCTTCCATTGAACTGACCATATGTAAGTACAGACTTGAAAAAGAACCAAAGAATAAAACCAATTATAGAAACAAGCACAGATGTATAGATAAATTCTTTATTCTTTAAAAAATTTGATTTAGAATAATTGCAGTACGCAAAAAATACGCCCAATAGAAAAACTGGTACCCTGCATAAGAAATACATCATATTTATATTATAATTATTAAATAATGCATACAATAATGAAGATACTATAAAGACAAAAATAAAGGAAACAGTTACCTTTCTAGGCGATTTAATAAAGAACTTATAATAAAAAGGAAAAGAAAGATAAAGAATGATTAGCGAAGGAACAAACCAGTCAAAATAATTCAAAAAGTGAGGAATCCAAAAACCTATGGTGGATACTTGAATTAAAATATCTGTTAAATTAGTATTGCCTTTAAGTAGATTAGCGAAAAAGACGATTATAAGATAAGAAGGAATTATTCGTACGAATCTTTTTTTATAAAAAGATTTAATACAATTATCTTTTGTGAATGAATAAAACAGACCTAGTGCTGACAAAAAGAGGAAACCATCTACCCCACCAAATCCCCATCCTGCAAATATTTGTGTAAAATGAGAATTATAATGCAATCGGGTATGAAATATCATAATCAATATAATCATTGCACCCATAAGTGCAGCCCTATTATCTAATATTTTTCTTATCATCTATTTATAAATTTATAAATCCGGAACAAATATAAGAAACAAATATGATTTAATTTATTGCTATCCGGTAAAATTTTAAAAAGCATAAAGAAGCATCCGAATCGCCTATAGAACTACCCAATGTATACACTTCTATGGCATTGACACTCTCACCATAGAAGAAATGAAACGGAAAAGTATATTTATTGGAGCAGTATTTTTTATTTCATTTTACAGTTATATTCTGGCACGAATATTGTTACTCTATTTCCATTGTACTCACAAAAAACTTAAATATTAACATTAATGAACACATCACAATACAAAGGAGGAAACAAAGGACGTCCCACATTTGTAGAAAACCTCTCTATAGAAACAGTTATCAACTCGTTCAAAACACTGAAGTACGCAACCCTTGTTGACAGTATCCGCAATGAAAACAGCGATTCCGCCAAAGCTTGGGAGCAACTCCCCGCCTTTACTTTTGCCGCTTCCTTCAAAGGTGGACGGACAAAGACAAATATGGAGCAGTACAACGGAGTGATTCAGCTAAACAGTGGCAAACTGGAACCGGAACAAGCCATTCGCTTACGAGATAAGGCAGCACAAGAACCCAATACATTGGCAGCATTTGTTACCACAGAAGGAACAGGAGTTGTAATCTTATCCGTCATTTCCAGTCCGGACGGCTCCATACCCGATAGTAATGAGGAGATTAGTAAATTTCACGCTCACGCATTTTCCGTTGTCAGCTTATATTACGAATCCTGTTTGTATATTGACTTTAAGAAAAACGAACATTCATTATTGCAGTTAACCTCAGCCACTTACGATCCTGATCTATTTTTTAATCCCGAAGCCGAGGTATTCCTGATAGCCACAAAGAAAGATTTCGAAAAGAAAACAACGAAGCTACTCCGAAACATGGAGGGAGAGCCGGTTTCCTTTGAGCATCTGCCGGTGGGCGAACAACGGGATGCCGAAATTAAAAGGGCATTCGACCGTGCTTACTCCAACGCGCTCAATGTGGAATCTTTCCGGGAAGATAACCGGTCACAGTTTGTGTACGGTTTGGCATACTTTTGTTGTCTGGCAGGTATTCCGGAAGGCGAAACAGCCAAACTGGCACTCCAACGCTGCACCACGGAACATTTTACTGCCGATGATCTCCGTCTCACCATCCGCATCAAGTATAAAGAGTACGAGGATGCCGTGGGTGCTGACAGCGGACTGACAAAAGTGGAGAAAGAAACACGCATGCTCGAAAGGTTTATCAAACGCAACTTCATGCTTCGCCGCAATGTGATTCTGGAAGGTATTGAATTTCGCTATGCAGATCAGTCAAGCCACGAATGGACAGAGCTTCGCGACCATCACCTAAATACCATTTACATTAGGGCGCATAAGGAAGGAATCAACTGCACGCTGAACGATGTGAAAGCAATGGTCGATTCCGAGATCACATCCCCCCATAACCCTTTCAAAGATTTCATCTTTCTCCCCTTCACCGAGTGGGACGGACACGATTACATTGCCGATGTGGCAGCCACCGTGCCCACCAAAGATCCCGAGTATTTTGAATGGTGCTTCCGCAAATGGTTTGTCGCTTTAGTAGCAACTTTAATAAACGACCGGGTAATCAATCACCAGATTCTGGTATTAATTGGTGGCAAGCACGGTATGGGAAAATCCACCTGGCCGGAACGCCTGTTGCCTCCCGAATGGCGAAAGAGTCATTTCGACGCCAACGTATTTTCCAATAATCCGAATGCCACCCGTATGAAACTGAGCACAGGTGCCATTCTGAATATTGATGAACTGGACACCGTTCAAAAGTACGATCAGGAGACGGTAAAGGAACTATTCACCACCTTCAACATCAATATCCGCACCTCGGCGGACCGTCCGCCACGTAATTTTGTGCGGCATGCCTCATTCTTCGGCACAACCAATCACATGGATATTCTGAAAGATTACACCGGTAGCCGTAGATATTTGTGTCACGAAGTAACCGGTCCCATTAATTTTGATTTCAGCATTGATTACAAACAGCTTTATGCCCAGGCATGGAACCTGATTCTGAAAGGTTTCCGTTATTATTTCAACACGGAAGAGAATGATATTGTGGAGCAACACAATCAGCATTACATGGAAACGGATGCGGACATGGAATTATTCTATGAATATTACCGTAAACCGGAGGGTGAAGAGGAAGGAATTTATCTTTCTGCTGCGAAACTGGCGGATTATATTAAGAAGAAGACGGGGATTGCTACTAGTAAGAAGATGATATGGAAGTTAGGCAGAAACCTTAAGTCGCTGAATTACAGCTTCAGAAAGTCCAGAGGGATAACACAATATGAGGTTATACTAAGGTAAAGTGGTGTACATGGTGTACATAAATTGTTCTTTTTTCGTTTTACAAAATCTTTTTTTGAAAATTCTGCAAATTGCGGAATTCTCAAAAAAAGATTTTCAGAAAGCTAAAATAGTCTTTTTAAGTACACCATGTGCACCACTATTTAATCAAAGAAGGTCATCAATATATATTTAAAACATTATAATTCAAATATTTAGGCCTATTAAAGAAGACAACTAAACGAATTAGTAAAAACAAAACGAGACCTCAACCCAATCATGTACATCTTTGTTCCCAAACATGTACATGATTGAAACCAAACATCTAGATGTTTGCAGAAACCATAAACCAATAAAACATTAATTACCATGGGCTTTTGTATTAAACTGATTCCAGTTGACTACTACTGTTCCTAAGCCAATAATCAGTTGACCGATTAATTTATTAACTCTGATACGGGTTGACCTCTTTAGGTTGTCATAGTTCTATTTTTGGCACACCATAATCATTTCGTTTAATTTACAATATTAACATATACAAAAAAATGTGCAAAAGCACGCTCTTTCTTTAAGGAAATTATGCTATATTTGCTCAATATATAAGAAAGTTATCTACAGACGGCAAACACAAAGAGAGTTATCCATATGAAAATATGTTTTTATTGCAACAGCATTTTTACCTTTGGGGGTGTTCAGCGTGTTTTAGCCGTACTAGCAAAAGAATTATCTAAAAAGCACAATATTACTATATTAACATTAGATAATCCATCCTTAAATGATACCTCAATGTATGGATTGAAATCTGCTGATATTCATTATATAAATTTACAATATCCAAAGATACCTTTCTACAAAAATATTCCATGTAAAGCATACAGCCTACTATATAAAACCATATTGCCACAAAATAAACTATTATCCAAATGGTATGGATATAGTTCTTTCCCCCACGTCCAGCGTTCTTTACTGATTAAAACATTAAATCAAAGGAACTACGATGTAGTTGTAGGCGTGCATGTTTTCCTGTCACTGCATCTGGCAAGTATTCATAATCAGATTAAGGCAAGAACTATCGGCTGGATGCACAATTCCTATAATGCATTTTTTTCCATAAAGACATCTTATGTTGGAAAGCAAAAGAATCAGTTCAAACATTTAATGCCCGAACTTGATAAAATTATAGTTCTTTCTAAATATGACCAGGAAAAATTTCTGAAAGAGTTAAATGTACATACGGAAGTAATATACAATCCTTTAACAATAGAACCAAAAGGAAAAGGCTCTCCCAAACATAAAAAGTTCTTAGCCGTGGGACGCTTCTCTCCTTTACATAAAGGTTTCGATCTATTAATAGAGGCTTTTGCCCTATTTGCAAAGGAAAATAAAGACTGGACTTTGGATATAGTTGGTGAAGGACCGGAAGAAGATATGCTTCGTTCACTGATCAGTAAACATCATTTGGAAAAAAGAGTTACTCTATATCCTTTTACCAAAGAAGTGGAAAAGCATTATGAATCGGCTAGCGTGTATGTTCTAAGTTCACGGTGGGAAGGATTTGGACTAGTTCTGGTAGAAGCCATGTCTTATGGACTTCCAATAATTTCATCTTATCTTCCGGTTACTAAAGAACTACTTGAAGGTAAAGGAGTTGGAGTTTTCTTTGAGAATGAGAATATTACAGATCTTGCAGAAAATATGCGGTCAATAACTCAAAACAGTAACTTAGAGACTATGAGTAGAAATTGCTTTGAATATTCAAAGCAATTTTGTATTGCTAATATTTACAAACAATGGGAAGACTTATATTGCTATTCAAAAAAAAAACAGACAAGTAGCAGAACTAATAAATAAAAAAGGAGATAAATGAAAGAATCGAGATTACAGAAAAGTATTTTAAATGCAAGAGTCAATCTATTTTTTTATTTTATAATTTTAGCACTTTCTTTCTTTTCTCGAAAAATATTTTTAGACTGTTTAGGTGCTGATTTCGTTGGACTAACAAGCACTATCGGTAACCTTCTCAGCTTTTTGAATTTAGCAGAATTAGGTGTTGGAAGTGCTATTGGGTACGTACTCTATAAACCTATATATGAAAATAATCAGAATGAAATAAATGAGTTAATATCAGTTTTTGGGTATATTTATAGAAAAATCGGACTAATAATTCTTGCTATAGGATTAGTTTTAGCCTGTTTTATACCATTAATATTTGCTAAAACAAGTTTCCATCTTAGTATTATTTATTTCGCATATTTTTCATTTCTTGCATCCTCATTAATCAGTTATTTTATAAATTACAAAGAAACACTATTAGGAGCAGATCAAAAAAATTATGTTATCGTTGGGTATCTTCAAACATCTAATGTAATTAAATCTTTAATTCAAATGTATGTAGCCTATCACACTAAGAATTATTATTACTGGATTACTATAGAACTTTCTTTTGGGATTTTATTTAGCCTGATACTTAACAAGAAAATAGATCAGACATATCCTTGGCTTTCAACAAACATAAAAAAAGGGAAAGTTTTGTTCAAACAATATCCGGAAGTTATGAAATATACAAAGCAGCTTTTTGTACATAAGATAGGCGCGTTTGTATTATCACAAACATCACCATTTTTGATTTTTGCCTTCTCCTCTTTAAAATCAGTTGCTTTTTATTCTAATTACACCATAATAACAGACAAACTAAGTGGGTTAATCAATAATATTTTAGGAAGTACGGGAGCAGGTGTTGGTAGCCTTATTGCTGAAGGTGATGAAAAGAAAATAAGACAGGTTTTTTGGGAGCTTACCTCAATCCGTTATTTTGTTGCCGGAATATTTATTTTTTCTTTATACTATCTAATAGACCCATTTATTTCTTTGTGGTTAGGAAGTAGTTATATTATGGATAAATCAATACTTATTCTTATTCTTGCAAATTCATTTATTATGCAAACGCGTGGCACTATTGATCAATATCTTTATGGTTATGGGTTATTTAACGATGTCTGGGCTCCTTTAACAGAGGCTACGCTTAATCTAAGTATAGCTATAATTTGTGGACATTTTTGGGGTATAGAAGGTGTTTTGATGGGACCTCTAATAAGCATGACACTTATTATATGTATATGGAAACCTTGCTTCTTATATAGTAATGGATTCAAAATATCTTCATGGAGTTACTGGCTTACTCTTTCTAAATACTTCCTGATTATAACCTCAGCATGGGTTTTATCTCGTATAATCTTTAAATCAATAATAACTATTAATCCAGCAAGTTCTTATAAATTATGGATTTTATATGCCCTTATAATTACATTTATATATTCTATCATCAGTTTTATTATGATGTATGCATTCACGCAGGGAATTAGAGATTTCAGCTACCGTATGATCAAAAAAATAAGAAAATGAAACAACCGAAGGTATCTATTATGGTTCCTATATACAATGTAGAAGTATTTATTGAAAAATGTTGTCGTTCTTTATTTGAACAAACATTTGTGGATATTGAATACATATTCGTAAATGATTGTACTCCTGATAAAAGTATATCCATATTAGAAAAAACTTTAGAACAGTATCCACAAAGGAAGAAACAAGTTAAGATCATTCATCACAAAAGAAATACTGGTATTGCTGAAGTTAGAAATACATGCATTAAAAATGCTAACGGAATTTATACCTTATTTATAGATAGCGATGACTGGATAGAAATTAATGGTGTAGAGGAAATGTATAATAAAGCAGAACTGGAAAATGCTGATATTGTAGGGTGCGATTACTACTTAACTTATAAAGATAAAGAAATATATTCAAATGAAAAATATCCTTCAAATCATCTAGATGCATTAAAATACATTATTTCCAACAATAGCATTACAACTCTTTGGAAATTATTTATTAAGAAAAGTGTATATACAAACAATCAAATATTTTTTGATCTTAAAATTAATGTCGCTGAAGATTATATTGTAAGTGTTAAACTGTACTATTATTCAAAGCGAATTGTACATCTTCGCAAGGCTTTTTACCATTACATAAAATACAATGAATATAGTTATAGCATTCCTTCAATAAATAATTTTGAAGATCGAATTTTAGCAATAAAATCAGTAGAGTTATTCTGTCAAGAAAAAGGCATAACAACAAATGTAAAAAAAGAATTAGATGAACGTAAATTCATGATGAAAGCCAAATATATCATGGATGAGCAATTTATCAATCTCCATAAATTCAAGACTTTATTCCCCGAATCTAATTATGCCTGGCGATTATTTAATTTCCGTGCAGATTATAAACTCATTTTTTGGCTCGCAGAGTATAATATTAACTTTCTAATTATCCCTATCTTAAACATAAGAAAAATATTAAAAAATACATTAATTGCTCTCAATAGTTTTAAAGAATTTAGCCGCATATTTTTCTTTACCAAACAAAGCTGAACGCCCTTTTGCATGTTCAGACATTCGAAGCCTTTTATCCTCATCTTTATACAAGGATAAAATAGCTTCTGCAAGATTTGATGGTAATTCATTATCTTTATCAACAATAATGGCACATTCCTCATCTACAGCCTCTGGAATCCCGCCGGATCTTGTTACCACAAGAGGCAATCCAACTGCCATATGTTCTAAAGAAGTCATTGTTAATGCATCCTCACATATTGAAGGTATAACAGCTATATCACAAAAACTTAATATTGATGGAATGTCTTTATAAGATTTAAAACCTGTAAAAACGACTTTATCAGACATAAAGCGGGCTATTTTCTTCATTTCTAAAAAGAATCCACCTTCATCAAGATTACCATTCCCTCCTCCAACAATCAAAAGTTTTATTTTCTCATAATCAGATAATAATGAAAAAGCCTCAAGTAATTCTTTCACACCTTTTACTGGTTCAATTCTACCTGTATAGACAACAACAAAGTCATCTTCAGATAAATGAAAGTACTTACGATTAATTTCAGAATGAGAAGGATTTATAAACTTTTCGAGATCAATGCCATTATATACCACCTGAACTTTATCAGTTAACATAATAGTATCCACTCTTTCTTTTATATACTTAGAAACAGTAAGTACCTTTGTATATGATTTAAGTATCTCAGAGGCGAATTTAATATCCTTATTCAGCACATCATTATGCAAATGAAGTATTAATTTAGCATTAGAACATTTTGATAATGAAAAAACAAATCCCGGACGATTCTCAACAATTATTGCATCAAATTCTTTATGCCTAATTTTTTTAGAAACCTCTGATACAAAATATTCCCAAGAATGATGATAGTATAAATCGCGCTTAGTGTATTTAAATATAAGCTGTTTTATCTTTGAAACAAAAGTCTGAGTATTGATAAAAACGAATTTCGTTTTCTTATACTCTTGAGATGTGCTATTACAAAGATATTTGTCAGAAATGCTATATACAGTAAGTTGAATGTCTGTATTATTTATTTCATTAAAATCTAAATAAAATTTCACTAAATTCTCGACTGCTCCTCCTTTAACAGGAGGCACAGGCAATATTCCTGATGTAACAATTGCAACTTTCATCTTTTAAAGCGTTTTAAAACAAATATAACAGAATTTCTTGAGATAAATATTAAGGACTAGCTAGATGCACATCATTCTTAATGTACATTAACAATTAGCAAATATTAGGCATCACTAAAGCTACTACCAAAAGCATTAAAAAAAGCAATTAAAAATTCTACAAAATTAGCTATATAGAAAAAGAACATAAAAAAAAAGTATATCTTTGTATGACACAAAAAACACGGATAATTAATGAAGACAGTATATATATATACCGCTTTAACCACTGTTGGAGGTGCAGATAGAGTCATTACTGAAAAAGCGAACTGTTTTGCAGATAATTTGGAATACAACGTATATATCATCACTGATTCCCAAGACCAGAATTCACCAGTGTTTCCTTTATCTTCCAAAATTCATATTATTAATCTTAACATTATGTTTGAACAGCAGTACAATCACACCTTTCTCATGAGAAGATATTACTATTTCAAAATAATGAGGGTATATAAGCGGAAGCTATCAGATCTACTCTGCCTGATTAAAAATGATTTTACCATTAGCGTATTAAAAAGAGTCTCAGATTTTATAAATGATTTGCCAGATGAAAATTTAAAGATAGGCGAAGCACATGTTTCAAAGCACTTTATGCGTAACTTTTATCTATTAGATTAGTGTTAGCAGGCTCAATGAACAATACGTCTGACTTTATTACTAATAAAGCTATTGTATTTCCTTATTCAATTTATTTAAAAAATGAAGATACTTTTTCTCGTATTCCATGGATTCTCTGATTATAACGGTATTAGTAAGAAAATCCATTATCAAGTTAATGCTTTAAAAGAGAGTGGACATGAAGTTATGCTTTGCTATTATACTGTGGACGAAAATGGACACCGTAAAAGAATGCTTGGTGAAAATATTTTAGAGGATTATGGCTGTGGCTTTCAGGCTCAAATAAAGAAAAGAGTCTGTTATAATGCCATTTTAAAGTTTGTTATCCAAAACAAAATAGAGTTTGTGTATATGCGATCAGACCATAATGCAAACCCGTTTACTATTCGTTTAATAAAAAATTTAAAGGCAAATGGTATAAAAACTGTTATGGAAATACCAACATTCCCATATGATGATGAATACATAAGACTACCGTTGTCTTTCAAATTAAATTTAATAATTGATAAATGTTTTAGAAACAAATTAGCCAAACAAATATTCAAAATTGTTACTTTTTCTAAGGATAAAAAAATATTTGGAGCACCAACAATAAATATTTCAAATGGGATTGACTTCAAAAATATAAAATTGAAAAAACAATTAAATGATACTTCTAAAACAATTAATTTAATTGGCGTTGCAGAAATTCATCCATGGCATGGATTTGATAGGGTAATAAACGGATTAGCAGAATATTATAAAACAAATAAAGAAATTAAAGTAATATTTAATATAGTTGGCGAAGGTGATCCTATTGAAATTGCAAAATTAAAAACAATTACAAAGCAAGAAAAGATGGAAAAATATGTAATTTTCCATGGAACAAAGTTCGGAAAAGAGCTAGATAATCTTTTTGAGCAATCAGATATGGGAATAGCCAGCTTAGCCCGCCACAGAAGCAACATCACATATATTAAAACTTTAAAAAACAGAGAATATGCAGCAAGAGGAATCCCATTTGTTTATTCTGAAATAGATGAAGATTTTGAAAATATGCCATATATTATTAAAGCTCCAGCAAATGAGGAACCATTAGAAATTAAAAGAATTATTGATTTTTATAGTAAAAACACTTTTAATCCTTCACAAATAAGAGAATCAATAAAAGGAACTCTTTCCTGGAATTCACAAATGAAAAAAGTAATAGATGAAGTCTTTTCATCATAAATAACATAAGTATGAAAACTAAAATAGCATATTGTATCCCTTCACTATATTACCCAAGTGGAATGGAACGAGTTATAACACTTAAAGCAAATTATCTTGCAGATATACTTAATTACGAAATAACTATCATATTAACAGATGGAAAAGATAAAAAACCGTACTATGATTTATCTCCTTTAATTAAAACAATTAATCTTGATATAAATTATGACGAGCTATATGGAAAGCCTCTTTTAAAGAAAACATTTAGTTACTTTCACAAACAACATCTATTTAAAAAAAGACTTAAATCTACATTATTTAAGATTCGTCCTGATATAACTATTTCAACATTAAGAAGAGAAATAAATTTCATTAATTCAATACAAGACGGAAGCCTAAAAGTTGGAGAAATACATTTTTGCAAAGCAAATTATAGAGATTTTAAGAATGAAAAAACATTATCTATAATTCAAACGATTGTGGCCCATTTTTGGATGAGAGAACTTATTAAAGAATTAAAAAAGCTAGAACAGTTTGTAGTTTTAAGTCACGAAGATAAACAAAAATGGAATGAACTAGAAAATGTAACTGTAATACACAATCCACTTTCATTTTTCCCTGAAAGAACATCAGACTGCAATGCATATCAAGTTATTGCTGTAGGTAGATACGTCCCTCAAAAAGGATTCGATCTACTGATAAACGCTTGGAACATTGTGAGTAAACAGCATCCAGAATGGACACTCCGAATATATGGGGATGGAATGAGAAAAGAATTAGAAAAACAAATTAAATCACTAAATTTATCAAATACTTGTATTTTAGAACATTCAACGCCAAACATCTCAGAGAAATATTGTGAAAGTTCCATTTTTGTTCTCAGTTCTCGTTTTGAAGGATTTGGCATGGTCATAACTGAAGCTATGGCTTGCGGAGTACCTGCAATATCTTTTAAATGCCCGTGTGGACCAAAAGATATTATAAAAGACGGCATTGATGGCTTGTTAGTTGAAAACGGTGACACTCAGGAATTGGCCAATAAAATCTGCTATTTAATCGAGCACGAAGATATCAGAAAAGAAATGGGAAAACAGGCACGTATAAATTCTGAACGTTTCAAAATAGAGAACATAGCTATACAATGGAAAGAACTATTTGATTTAATTCTAAAAACAAACAAAAAATAAATAAAAATGAAAATTTTGAATTTTGGTTATGGCATAGGCTCTCTTCATTCTTTTTATCAACAAGGGAATTATCCCAGTCAGCTATTATATGGAATGGTTGAGTTAGAAAAGAATGGAATAAATGTGAAAAATTTTTCGATCTCCTCAAAAAAAGGAATTAGAGGGGTTATAGAAAACACTCAAATTATTCTCAAAAGTAAATGTAATGTTGTTTTTTTAAACTATATTTACACTAAGCCATTAATAGGGATAGTCTTACTGAAAGCTCTTAAAATAAGTAAAATAAGGATTATAGGAGTTTCTCACAAAAATATTTATACCGGAAAAAATCCAATAGAGCGTTTTCTTTTTAAAGTATTTTACAGATCTTTTGATCATTTTTTTTTCCATTCTCCCCTAAATATGGAAGAGAGTCTTAATACAGGATATGTAACTAAAAGTCAAGTATCAACATTTCATTGGGGAGTCGATCTTGCATTTTATGAAAATATTATTAAATCGGTAGACAATAATAAAGATTTTTTCATCTCTACAGGTAAAGAAAATAGAGATTTTATTACATTGCTTCAAGCATTTTCAAAAACAAATCAAAAATTAGAAATATACACCAATAAAATCAACTATACACAAGATTATAGTTTTTTGCTTGAATATGAACAAAAGTTCTCTAATATATCAATTAATTTAGTCAAGAATAACAAACAATCGACATTTGAACTCTCAAAAAAAGTTGCTGAATCATTTTGTGTAGTAATTTCTTTATCAAAAGAATCATGTAATTATTGTGTTGGACACACATCAATAGTAGAAGCTTTAGCATTAGGAAAGCCAATAATCGTTTCAAAAAACGATTATCATCCAATTGACGTAGAAAAAGAACATATAGGTCTAAAAGTGGATATTGGAGATCCTAATTCATTAATAAAGGCTATTAGCTTTTTAAATAATAATAAAGAAATCGCTCAACTGATGGGTAAAAATGCAAGAAATCTTGCAGAAGAAAAATATAATATTAAAATCTGCGCTAACGAAATATATAATTGTATATTGAAGTTTTGATTTTTAATTATCCCATAGATATTCAAAAAAAACTCATAACTTTAAAACAAAGAAAATAAAAAGCATGACCTGGTACTTAAAATATCTATCAATCTTTGAAAAGCCCCTGAAAGAAATACCGGAGGAAACAATCAAAGATATTCAATATAAACTAAATTTAAAGAAACAAGATAATCCTCTAGTTTCAGTAGTTGCAATTGCCCACAATGAAGAAAGCAGAATTCTAAGCTGTTTGTGGTCTTTGAGTGAAAACAAATGCAATTTTCCTATCGAAATTATAGTTGCCAATAATAACTCCACAGACAGAACAACTGATGTTTTAAATCTATCTGGAGTAAAATGGTTTGATGAACCAAAGAAAGGTCCAGGGCATGCCCGCCAATGTGGGTTAGATCATGCTCAGGGGAAATATTATATTTGTATTGATGCGGATACGCTTTATCCTCCACACTACATTCAAACAATTGTAGATCAATTAAGAAAGCCAGGAGTATCTTGTGCATTCTCATTATGGAGTTTTATGCCGGATAAACAACATTCAAAACTCAGTCTGTTTTTCTATGAGCTTCTGAGAGATTTATATTTATTAATACAGTCAATAAAACGACCTGAGTTATGTGTAAGAGGTATGGTTTTTGGATTTAATACAGAAATGGGACGTAAAGTAGGATTCAGAACTGATATAATCCGAGGTGAAGACGGATCTTTAGCTTATGCATTAAAAAAATACGGAAAATTAGTATTCATCACCAACAGAAAAGCAAGGGCTCTTACTGGTAATAGTACATTAAATGCTGATGGATCTTTTTTCAAAAGTTTTGCGAATAGGTTTGTTAAAGCATTAAAAAACGCAACCAATCTATTTTCAAAAAAGAATAATTATAAGGATGAGGATTCAAATCTTATCAAATAACCCAGGCTAATGAAACCAATAAACGTTTTAGAGGTTATAAGACAGGGACAGATTGGGGGAGGTGAATCGCATCTGCTTGATTTGGTTTCTGGTTTTGATAGTACAGTTAATCCTATTGTACTGGCATTTACTCCGGGACAAATGATTGATAAATTCAGAGCTCAGGGAGTGAAATGTTATGTAATAGAAACTAGCCATCCTTTTGATATTCGAATTATCAAACAGATTCACGAATTAATAAAAAAGGAACAAATTCAGATTATTCATGCACATGGGAGCAGAGCTACTTCTAATGTGGCATTGATTGCAAAAATGATGAAGATTCCGTTGGTGTATACAGTTCACGGATGGAGTTTTCATCAGGATCAATCAACATTAATAAGCTATTTAAGGGCAAGAAGCGAGAGAATAATCTGTAACCTGAGCAATCAGGTTATTTGTGTTTCTGGAAGTAATCAACAGACCGGGATACGAACATTTGGGCTAAAGAGGTCTGTAGTGATTGAAAATGGGATTAATCTTTCACGGTTTAATCCAAACAACTTATTCAAAGATATCAGAAAAGAATTTGGCTTCAGTGAGGATGATTTTGTTGTGGGTTTTATAGGAAGGGTAACATTGCAAAAAGATCCTATGAATTTCATAAAGAGTATTGCCATAGCTAATAAGAAAGATCCTAAAATGAAAGGACTATTAGTTGGCGAAGGAGATATGAAGAACGAGGCAATGGCTTATATAAAAGAGAATTCTTTAGAAGATATAATCTGTACTTCAAATTTCAGAAGTGACATCCCTGATTTATTAAACGCCATTGATGTTTTTTGTTTACCCAGTTTATGGGAAGGACTCTCTATTGCTTTATTGGAAGCAATGGCTATGGGAAAAGCATTGGTTGTTACTCCTACAGACGGAACAAGAGAAGTTATAACTGACACTGTAAATGGATTAATTGCTCAATATAATAATCCGGAAGATCTTGCAAAACTTTATATAACCTATTCCAACGATTCTCTGCTAAAAGAAAGATGTGAAAAAGAAGCCAAAACACTTATTAAAAAACGTTTTGATAGTCTATTGGTTTCTGCAAAAGTTACTGAAATATATAAATCATTAGTAAA
>OY762866.2:0-4642565 GCA_963666495.2 Bacteroidaceae bacterium | reverse complement strand
TGATGTTGGTTTCTCAATACTTTTATCCCGAACAATTTAAATGTAACGATGTTGCTTTTGAACTGGTGAAACGTGGATATGAGGTTACCGTTGCAACCGGTATTCCCAATTATCCTGATGGTAAGTTCTTTAACGGATATGGCATTTTCAAAAGAAGAAAAGAAAAGATAAATGGAGTGAATGTGATCAGAATACCTTTGGTCCCTCGCGGAAAAGGGCGTGGCATTGAAATAGCAATTAATGGCTTTAGCTGGGCTCTGATTGCTTCTGTCTGGGCTTTTTTTCATGCATTAAGAAATAAATACGATTATGTGCTGGTGCACGAGTCATCTCCGGTAACGCAAGCGTTTCCGGCTACAATAATAAAGAAGATGCAAAGAATACCGTTCTATTTTTGGGTGCTCGATTTATGGCCTGAGAGTCTGACCAGTGCGGGTGGAGTTACCAACAAATATGTTTTGGGCTTTTTTACCTCTATGGTGAGATTCCTATATAGACAGTCGGATAAAATTCTTATTAGTTCAAAAGGATTTAAGCATTCTATCTGTGCAAAAGGAAACTTTGCCGATAAGATGGTTTATTTCCCTAATTGGGCGGAAGATGTAATAGGTACCGAGTTGTCATCTTATGAAATTCCCCATTTGCCAGATGGTTTTAAAGTAATGTTTGCAGGTAATATTGGTGAGGCGCAGGACTTTGAACATATTTTGGCAGCAGCTAATAAATTGAAAGATAATAAAGAGATAAAATGGATTATTCTGGGAAGTGGCAGGAAAAAAGAGTGGGTAATAAATTATATAAAGGAGAAGGGATTGCAGGATACGGTTCATCTTATGGGGTCATATCCGGTAGATGCAATGCCAGCTTTTTTTAGTAAGGCAGATGTGATGCTGGTTTCCTTGAAAGACGAACTTATTTTTAATCTAACTGTTCCTGCAAAACTTCAGGCATATATGGCTGCCGGTAAACCGGTTGTTGCTATGCTTAATGGCGATGCTGCTCAGTTGGTAGATGAAGCTAAATGTGGTTTGGCATCTTCTGCCGGTAATTCTGATAGCCTGGCTCATAATATATTGGAAATGAAAGAAATGAATAAAGATGAGCTTGCCTCATTGGGTATAAATGGCAGAGAATTTTATAAAAAATATTTTGATAAAACCAGGTGTATAGATCATCTGTGCGAGTTATTATCAAAATAATTATTGAGCAGGTAATTAATAAATCCCGGATACATATTTGTGTCTCGGGATTTTTCTTTACCTTTGCGGGTATGAATAAAAAATGTTTAGCAATACTTTTTACTGCTATATTGTTTTCTTTCTCTGCTAAAGGACAGGTAGATAAAGGTTTAACTTACACTATTGAAAGTGGAGTAACTGCAGCATCGGGAGAACATTCACCGCTGTGGATAAATGCCAATAAACAGGGAGTTTCTTCTATTTCTAAAGAAAATGGTTATCTGTCTGCTGGAATATTTCGTCCGCTTGATGATGAAAAGAAAGTGGCTTATGGTTATGGACTAGAGTTGGCCGGAGCCTATAACTTTACTTCCAGCTTTATTGTGCAGCAGGCTTATCTTGATTTTAAGTATAATAAAATAGGAGTTTCTATTGGCAGCAAGGAGCGATACGGAGAGTTTACAAATCCTGAGCTTTCCAGTGGCGGACTTACTGTTGCCGGAAATGCACGACCTATTCCTCAGGTGCGCGTAGGATTGCCCGACTATCTTGCTATTCCCGGTACCGAAGAATGGCTCTCTTTCCGTGGACATGTTTCTTATGGTCGTTTTACGGATGATAATTGGCAGAAAGATTTTACTACTCCTATGGGAAAGCGTACTACGGATGTGCTTTACCATTCCAAAGCCATTTATGTAAAGGTAGGAAAAGAACATGTCTCTCCCTGGAAACTTGAATTTGGATTGCAAATGGAAGCCGAATTTGGCGGAACTCAATATAGTAATGGTAAAACATTTAAAATGCCTTCCAGATTGAAAGATTACTTTAAAGCTTTAGTCCCTATGTCGGGAGGAGAAGATACGCCAGTCTCTGATCAGGCAAATATTGAAGGTAATCAGTTGGGCAGCTGGCATTTTTCTTTAAATTATAAACTTCAGGGATGGAACCTACGCGCTTATTATGAACATTACTTTGAGGATCACTCTATGCTGGTGATGCAGTATCCGTGGAAAGATGGAATGCTTGGTTTTGAGATTACTCCGCCAAAGAATCCTGTGGTGAGCGGTGTGGTATATGAATATATTGGCAGTAAAGATCAAAGCGGTCCGGTTTACTGGGATCATAATAATGTAATCAACGAACAGATAAGTGCCCGCGATAATTATTATAACCACGGCTTTTATACCGGCTGGCAGCATTGGGGGCAGGGAATAGGTAATCCGCTGTTTACCTCGCCAATTTATAACAATGACGGACAGATTGCATTTACTAATAATCGCATTATAGCACATCATTTGGGTATCTCTGGTAAGCCTACTGATGAGATTCAATATAGAGCGCTTCTGTCGCACAGTGATAACTGGGGGACGTATGGCGAACCATTTAAGGAGGTTAAACAGAATACTTCTGCATTGGTAGAACTTACCTATGCTCCTGCAAAAATGAAAGGGTGGAGTTTTAGCCTTTCGGGTGCAATGGACCGTGGCTCGCTGTTGGGTGATAATACCGGCGGAATGATTACTTTTCGTAAAACAGGTTTGCTGAGTAAATAGAGAAAGATGATGAAAAAAATATATATACTTTTGATAATGCTTCTAACAAGTGTCACTTCCTGTCAGAAAGCTTCCATTAATGGTGATTTGGATGGTATGTGGCAATTGATGAAGATTGAGTACAAGGATCAGGCCTCCAAATCTCCCGATCAGTTGTATTATTGCGTTCAGTTACATATGGTTCAGTTGCAGGGAGCTGCAATGTGTTCTGGTACTTTTTCACGCTCCGGAGATTCGCTTCGGGTAATAATCCGTAATCATAAAGCAGCAGATGTAGCTGTCTATGGGATGAACGATACGATTCAGAACTTTTTCGTAGAGAAACTATCTTCCGAGAAAATGGATCTTAATTCTTCTTTTGCTCGTTTGTCGTTTCGAAAGTTCTGATTTTTTCTTTTGTAATATGGCTTACAGTTGAGTATTTACTCTTTGCTATTCTGGCAATAAATTCGACTTCTTTTATTCATTAATATGCCCCTCTAACTTTGATTATTTAAAGATATAGAGGGGCTTTGTTATTCTTCTGCTAATTTTTTATTTTCTTTGGAATTACCTCTGTAAAGTCTTGTACAAAAGATTGTATTCTTCTGTACAAAACAATTAATTCTTTTGTACAGAAGATTGCATTCTTTTGTACAAGGAAAAATAAACTATTCAAGTAGTTTTTTATAAATAAGCTCGAGCTTTACTATATTCTGGTAGAATCTCTCTTAAAAACCTTTGTTAGGAATTCAAATGAGATTCTGCTTTTCTACCTTATTCTGTGCAATTTTATATGAATCCGGAACCTTTTGTTTTTGTTAATTGTTCTTTTGGTATTACTGAACGGAATACAGAAATTTTATAATTATAATAGAAATAGGAATGCTTTTTGAAGTTTTAGGAATATAATAAAAAGTTTTTTAATATTATTTAAGTTATAGGAATATAAATATAGTAAAATGTCTTTTCTTTTCTTAACTTTGTGTTTAGCAAGCTATCGACCTTGAATCAATGCCTGAACTAATTCATTAATAGTATGATTGGTGCGAAAAATATATCCCTTTTATGTCTGTTTTCAATCTTTTTATTAAGCTGCGGAAATAGCAAAAATATCAACCCTGACAATTACGTATTATTTGACGATAATGGTGGGCTGAAGAATTGTCCTGCGCCTGATCCGATTTATAAAACAGGCAAAATAAAATGCTTTATTGAGAGCTCAGGTAGTATGGCCGGATTCTTTCAGGCCAATAAGATAACGGGGTTCAAATCGGATGTTTGGTCGGTGCTGAATGAATTCTACGACAAGATTGACTCTGTACGGTTGTTTCGTGATGCCAGTGAGCCGGTTGAAAAAATGGCTTTAGCAGATTTCAGAAGAGACATGAATGCCGGTAATTTCCGTTTTGCGGGCTCTACTCAGATTCCTCAGATGCTAAAAGATGTGGTTCTTTCTCTCGGTAAAAACGATGTAGGAATGTTTATTTCTGATATGAAGTATTCTCCTATGGGAAGTCAGGCAGACGTACTTCTTACACAGTATGGCACGGATGTGAAAAACGTAATCAAGAATACACCGTATGCTTTTTCTATAATTGGACTAACCTCTTCTTACATCACCGGAAGAGGAAAAATAGTTAAAAATAGCCCTTATTACATTATCCTGATTGGTAATGATCTTCCAGTTAATAAAATGAAACAGAAAATTATGCAGAGTATCCGTAAAGAGAATCTGCTGGGCGAGATTTCGTTTTACAGAAAGGACTTTCCTACGCCAATGTACACTTTACTTGCTAACAGAGGAATAGTGAATGGAATAACTTATGAATCGGATAATAAATTGTATTATACCATTGGCGATATAAATAAAGAATCGGATGTGACCTTCTATCTGGCTGTAGATCTTACTAAATTGCCATACTATTTATTTTCTGATAATAAACAATTAATGCAGCAACTGGAAGTAAAAGCCGATGGTGCACGTGCCACGGTAGAAGAATTGACCGATAGTGCCTCATTTGATTTTGGGAATGGAAGCCGCGAAGCTGCGAATAAAGTGCATGCCACTCATTTTATAAAGATTAAAGTCTCGGATATTTTAGATGGAGCTACTCAGGTAACTCTATCTGTAAAGAGGAAGGAAGCTGGTTGGGTTTCTGCTGTTTGCGGTGCAAAGTACGAGACTGAATGTAATAAGACAATCAGCTTTGAACAATTGATGTCAGGTTTAAAGGATGCGTATAATAGAGAAAAACAAAGTAAATATTATTATAATGCTCCCTTTGTTGTTTTAATTACTGAAGGGAAAAGATAACGCTAAAAATATAGATTATGTACGACTTCTTATTGGAACAATTAATAGGGAAATGGTCTAAGTTTATTAACAGCTTTTCCCCCGATGAAGTAGATATGGAAGCTGCAAAAAAAGTGCAAACCCTATTCGAAAATCAATATTTTATGCTCGCTGCTGTAATGTTTTTATTAGCTATAGCGGCGTGGGCGATTTATTATCTTTGGCTCAATAGTTTGCCCGGCTTGTTTTACAAAAGCAAATATTGGGTACTGAGCGGAGCATGTTGTACTGTACTGACTGGTATTGCAACTTACTTTATCATAAAATCGAAGGTGACTATTAATTTTCCGTTTGGAGAGTATACAGCTGGAATTGTGGCGATTAATTGTCTGTACAGCATAATTGTATTTTTTCTGCTTTCTGTTTTTTTAAATGGCTTTACAAACGCAAAAACTACTCCATTTAAACTATTCTGATTATGAGTACATTCCTATTTTGTATCGGTGGAACCGGGCTCAGGGTGATGAAATCTCTGACAATGCTTCTTGCATCGGGTTATAAAGCCCGCAACGAGAAAGGCGAAAACGAGGATATTATCCCTGTACTGATTGATCCGCATAAATCGCTGGACGAATTTACCAATTGCAAGAAGTCGCTTGATAGATATTGCGAGATTAGAAGCATGATTGCAAGAGGTGCTTTGATGCAGGATAATTTCTTTCATACCCGGATTGTATCTTTAGGTAATCTAGGGGCAAACAATGATGAAAACTCTAATTTTGATTACGATCTCCGGCTGGATTGCAGTTTCGGTGAATTTATAAAGAAGAGCAAATTACCGACCGACTCTGTGAGTCAGGATCTTATAAATCTGCTTTACTCAGAATCGAATATAAACAGATCGCTTGCCGTTGGCTTTAAGGGAAGTCCCAATGTGGGGTGTGTAGTTCTGAATAATTTCGAAGATCAAAACTGGTTTCAGGACTTAACTTCCAAATTCGGTCAGGGAGACAAGATATTTATTGTTGCATCTGTCTTTGGAGGTACAGGTGCAAGTGGTTTTCCTTTACTGGTAAAGAAAATACGTTCGTGTGGCAATGCTTATCTGCAGAATGCCAGCATTGGCGCTATTGCTGTAATGCCCTATTTTGAACTAACTCCTCCCAAAAAAGAAGATCCGAATAATGATATTAATTCCAGTTGCTTTATAACTAAAACAAAAGCTGCACTAAGTTACTATGATAAAGAACTAAAAGTAGACAGCCTTTATTACATTGCCGATGATAAGCAACAGAAACCCTATACCAATGATGAAGAACTGCAAAAGAACGGTACTCATTTTATTGAGTTTATGGCAGCTACTTCGGTCTTTCATTATATTAAAAGCACTCCGGCAGAGCAGAACAAAATGCCGGCCGACAGGAAGACAGAATATTACAGCATCTGCATAGATAATAATTCAGAAGTGATGAATTGGGATAATATTGGAATGGCTCATCAGGAATATATCTATTCATTGCTGAATTATTACACCTTTACAATGGTGAACCAATTGGCAAAAGGAGAAAGGGATTTCCCGCTAAGAAAGACTTCCGGTTTTAATGATACTTTCTACAACAGTGGATTCTTTTTATTACTTGATGAGTTTAATGGAGAATTCTATAAGTGGCTTCATGAACTAAGTGATAACGACAGAGCGTTTGCTCCCTTCCTTCTGGAAGGAAACAATGTTTTGAAGAGTTTCCCACTTCTAGGACATGAGTTTACAAATAAAAAGAGATGTTTGTGGTCTAAAATCCCGTATGGACTTTCTTACTATCTGCACGAAATGATTCTTCTTGAAAAGAAATATAAGAAGCGTAATATGGACAATCTGTACCAGAAGTATACGGAGATGATGTATGAGGCGATTGATAATATAAATAAGTTTATAAAGTGATACGGCTATGAAAGAACTGAATATATGCGCAACCGGTGCTTCCAAAAGTGAATGGAGCCCATGTGGACCTATTAATCAGGGGATGATTGCCGGAAAAGTAAAGGATAAGAGTACTAAGAACGGCAAAGCCCTGAATGCCGTTCCTTCTCCGTTGGCCCGACTTTATGTGGTGAATGATGCGTTCTCTATGCTTACCTATGACTTGCTGAACAAAACAAATAATTGTGGAGAATGCTACAAATTTATAGTATCCGACTGTCTGGATGCATTTGAAATTCTCTTTAATCTGAAATATCACGAAGATAAAAAAGAAGAAGTCAGAATTAGGGTATGGAACAAGCAGAAAGGACTTCACGAGCTTCGGAGTGTGGAATCAAATCATTTTGCTAACTCCTTGGAGAGCTATCTTACAGACAACTCCTTTGGCGAAGTGAATGAGTTTGTTCTCATAAAATATAAAAATCAGATTCTGGCAGGTTCTTCCCCGTTTACATTCTTCTTTACTACTCCAAATCTAGATAAATTCGAGGATAAAACATTTATGAATCCTGGTTATCAGGAGAGTTTTGACTTGGTAAACCCGAATAATAAAAAGAAGTACTTTACAGGTATTCGCTTGTTCGAAGACAGAGATGTGCTGTTTCAGAAGTATGTGCTCAACATTGTAGAGAAATGCACTTCCGATCATATTGTTAATTTTAGAAATTATATAAAATATTGGGCCTCAAGAATTGATTTGAGCACTATCGATCCGGTAGAAACAAAATCTGTGGTGAGTGAAGATAATAGTACAGTTTCAATTAATGGAGTAGAGATTGGCAAAAGTACAGGAGTCAATTCAATGAACTTCTTTACCGACCACCTTATAAAGGTTCGTTTTAAGATTGACACAGAAAGTTTTGTTTGTGGTACTTATATTAATGATAAGGAAGAACGGAATTATGATTATTTACTGCCTTTACGTGTTGAAGCTCTAAATAGTATTGATTACAATAAACTTAAAATTGAATATCAGGAGTCGGCTAAAGAGGTAAAGGTTCTACTGACATTACCTGGCGATAATAAACCAAAGACTCAGGTATACAGAACACAAATCAGCACTGATAATGCAGAAGAAAAGTATACTATTATAGCTCTCGAAGAATATGTTGCCAATGTCAATCTGGGTATATTCCCATTTTTACAGGTGGTAGATGCAAATGACAAACCAACTCAGGATAATGATTATTACAAGGTAATGCTCGCTATTGCAGATGCCGAAAAAAGGATGCCTGTTTCTTTATATAACCTCACTTTCTTCCGGAAGGTGAATGATTATTATCAGCCTATTCAGGAGGTAGATAAAAATGACTCGATGAACATTTACTGTACCCGTTATGAACGAAGAAAAATTGATGAAAACAGTGATTTGGGATCAGTATTCTATCAGGTTAATAACACCACTTTTTCTTTAATGCGCTTATCGTTCCCGATTGATTTTACGCATAAGGCAGAGAGCCTGATTATCCCGAAATGGAATAAGAAGAAAATAGGCCCGAGAGAATTTCACGTAGCTGTGGATTTTGGTACAACAAATACGTTTATTGCATTTACAGGAGATAATGGTTTTAAACCTAAACCATTTATTATCTCGCCCGAAGACCGTCAGGTAGTGATGTTGCATTCTCCTGCTACTAACGAAGGAAATGAAAAGAAAATAACCTCTTTGTACGAAGAGTTTTTCGGATTTGATGAATCAGCACTCGATATTCAGGCTTCCGAATTTATTCCTTCTGTTATCATGAGTAAGGAAAATGAGAAATACAGCTTTCCTATTCGTACAGCCTTGTGTGAGAAGGTTAATGAAACCGGTGAACTGAAATTACTTGATAACAGTAATATCTCGTTTACTTACGAGAAACGAGAAATAAGGAAAGATCAGCAAATTGTAAGCAATATAAAATGGAGTGAATTAGAAAAGGATAAAGAGCGGGTAGCCATCTTTATCAATGAGATTCTGCGAATGGTGAAGTATAAAATACTGTTGAATGGTGGTAATCTTGAATTAACAAAGATGACATGGTTTAACCCGTTGAGTTTCTCGCAAACAACCAAAGAGAACTATAAGCGGATGTGGGAGAGAAATTATAAGGAACTCTTTGGAAGAAGGGCTGAACTTTATAACGTAACTGAATCTGAGGCTCCTTACTACTATTACAGAAATTGTGGTATACTGGAAGATAATAATTCTGTGCTCACAGTTGACATAGGTGGTGGATCTACCGACTTTATGATCTTTAAGAACGAAGTGCCGGTAAAAGGTACGTCTGTTAACTTTGCCTGCAATGATTTGTGGAGAAATGGGTATAATACTTTCTCGAATGTGAAGGAGAATGGCATATACAAGAGTATTCAGAAAAAGATTGCGGAAAACTTTAAGTCCACCAACCTGAATGGGCTAAATAAACAATATCTGACGAATGAGAAATATAGTTCGGCAGAGATTATCAATTTCTGGTTTGCTAATGATAATGCTTCTAAGATCAGTGATCAGTTATCTAACGGGGTATATAAAAAGATATTTCTTTTCCACCTTTCGGCTTTGATCTATCATGCGGCTCAGTTTATGAAAGATTCTGGCGAAGATTATCCTTCATGCATTATATTCAGTGGTAATGGCAGTAAGTATATCGACCTCTTAAGTAGAAATCAAAAGATTATCGGTGAATATTGCAGCTTTATATTCGAAGAAATATTTGGTGTAAAGGGTCGTAAAATTCAGATTGTTCTTCCGGCAACCGACCGAAAAGAGTCTACTTGTTACGGTGGTTTGTATAAAGACAATCCAGTAATATTATCAAATTCACTTTTCCTGGGATGTCAGCTTGATTATTCGGATAAACATAATTTCCATACCTACAAAGAAGTTCGAGGAGAGAAAAGAGACGAACTGAGAAGTAGTATTATTGAAAATGTGAAATCGTTTATCGGGTTGTACTGTAAGATGTTTGTTGAACTGCATCTGGGCAGAGAATTTAATGAGAACATAAATCTAAAAGCGTTCGAAGGCTTGTTGATAAGTAAAGTAGAGGGGTATTATAATAATGGTTTCTCCAAATATACAAAGAGTCAGGCAGATGATGCAGAACTTTCAGAGACTTTGTTCTTCTACCCTATAGTAGGACTAATTGATTTTATGACTGGTTTCACTAAAGAAGATCTTGATTTATTTATCAATAAAGAGATCTATTATGCCAAGAATATGGATGGTTATGGATTTTTCTATCATAAAAATCTGTCGAAAGAACAGCGTCTGGATTCTATTTATAGAATTATGGTAGAGACGGAAAAACCTATGGTAGCCTCTCTTTCGCTTATATCGAGTGATAGTACGTCGTCAAAGATGATTCCGAATGTGGAAAACTGGATTAAACCATTTCATGAATTTGACGAATATCCTACATCCGATTGCAAGGTAGTGAAGGAGATTGAACCTGCCCGATTACATTTGAATGATAATAAATGGGAAGTTCAGAAAAAGGGAAAGGTTATTTTTAAATAGTACGAATAAAATATTCAAAGGCCGCAACGCTTGTTTTGCGGTTTTTCTTAAACTATAATTATGGATATAAGTGTAACAATAATTATCATATCTGTTGTTGTATGGATTCAGCTGATCTTTTTTTTGAAGACAGCTGTTGGCATAAGAACCCTAAAAAATATATATCCTTCAATTGGCTCATTGGGTATATCGAATGAATATGGGACTCAGATAATTAGTGTACACAGTAAAATTTCCAAAGAGTTCGGGGCTATTATTCATGCAACCAATACTTATTTGAAAGAAAATCAGGGTACAGTAGATTTCTATGTTATTCAGAATCTTTCTGAGAGAATTTCTGTCTCAAAGGAATCAGAGGTTACATCCGAAATTCCTATACCTTTGTATGTGGGATTAATGGGAACTTTCGTTGGCGTGGCTGTAGGGTTATTCTCTATGAACTTTCTTGGTATTTTTAGTGAAGACGGAATACATAGTTTTTTATGGGGAGTAGTTATTGCTATGGTGTCTAGTTTTATAGGGTTGCTTTTATCTACCGTTGCCAACTACAGGCTAACTAGTGCAGTAAGGCACAGAGATAGGAAAAAAAATCACTATTACACTTTCGTTCAAACAAAGTTGTTACCCGGAATGGGAAGTAACATTGTGGATGCTTTGGGACGATTGAAAGGTACGCTCGATAATTTTAATACAGTCTTTTCTGATAATATTGGAAACATAAACAGCATCGTTGTCAGCCTTGCTGCTAACATGCAGACAATTGCTGAAGGGATGGGAACTCAGAAGCAGATTCTGAATGAACTTTATAGTAGTAAATTTCAGGATCTGATCAAGGTTAATACTGAAACATTCAACCGGGTTGAGAATATTCTACCTGAAATGGACAACTTTATTAAAAAACAAAAAGATTTAAATGAATTAATGGCGAGTAGCACACAGTTTGTTACAAGCATGCACAAACTACTGGACCGTGTTTCTACGTTTGAAAACAGCGTAAACGTGCTAGGGGAATCGATCAATGAAAGTCAGTTGCTGGGATCCAGACAGTTGAATCTGGTGCAAAGACATCTGGATGATCTGGATAAAAAACAATCTCTGATTGAAAACTATACAAATCAGAGTAATGAAATGGTTGAAGAATATCTTAAAGCAAATGTGAAGAATGTACGCTCTCTTGTTGACAACTTTGAAACAGCAATAAAAAATGCTTTTGAGATAACCAATAATGAAAGTCCGTTCCAGAAATTAACCAAGCTAGATACAATTTCCGAAGAGATTAAGAGACTGAATGAAACATTAGTTTCTTATACAAAGAAAGAAGAAGATCTGATAAACGTAGTTTCTAACATTAGTAATGATGTGAAGTCAATTAGATCAGAGACAATATTCTCTGATGATGTTGATAATGATGTGGAAGGATAAAGCATAATATGAAGAGGAAAGATCTTTTTTGGCCGGCTTTTGTGGGCTTGTTAACAATAATGTTTGTTATCATGCTTGTGTTGTTTGGTCTAAGTTTTAAGGTGTTTACTGAAAATACACAAGAAATAACTGAGCAAAATAAACGCTTAAAAGGGCTGGAAAAAGAATATCTACATACTAGAAGAATGAATAATGAAATTGAATCATTAGCTTCGGATACAGTGTTTGAATATTTGCCATCCTGTAATAAATTTGTAGTAAGGGCCTTAAAAGGAAAAGAAATTTTTGTATGTAACAGTGCAGAAATAAAAGAAGCCTATTTAAAGGAAATGATTGTTGCTGGTCATTCTCTTGAAGCTTATATAAATAGAGTAAATAAGGCCGATTGGAGGGCTTCTTTTTTATTAATTGTTGAAGGACATTTGGGAAGCTGGTGTGATAATAATATCCCACGTAACTCTGATCAGGCTTATCATTTGTCATACCAACGAGCTCTTGGAGTTTTTAGATTGTGGGAAAAAGCTGGAATTGTATTTAAAAAACAGAATGTGGAGATTGTAATTTCCGGCAGAGCTTTTGGTGGACAATGTAGAACTATACATGGTAAGGATAATTATTTTGTAATTCAACTCCTTTCTAAAAGAATCGGCGATAGACTTTAATTCTTATCTCTCTAAAACAGATGGCTTTTTTGTAATCATAAGTAACTCCGGATTTTTACTGTTTATAAATTAGAATGAACTTTTATATTTTGGAGGGCTTTTATTCTTTAGTTGAAAGTCTGTGAATAAAATAATTAACAATATTGTTTGATTTATTTTAGCAATAAGTTCTGCTTATATTTTTAGAATAGGTTACTTTATTCTAATTTTTTGTATCTTTGTGCAAAATTTAGTTTAGCCTGATAGATATAATTTTGATCATATTATGATAATAAATAGCCTCTCTTTCTTAATTGGATTGTTAATTTTTTCTTTATTTTGTTCTGTTGTATTGGAAATGATGGTTTTGCCTCGTATCATTTACATTGCTAAAAAGAAAAGTCTTTATGATTTACCCAATGCAAGAAAGTCTCATGTACAACCAATTCCACGACTTGCTGGTGTTTCTTTTTTTCCTATATTGTTGTTTGTTTTTTCAGTGAGTATATTAATTCTTATAAAATTTCAAGCGAATGATTCTTTAGCTTCTTTAGAACCGGCTTTGAGAAAGATGTTTGGGTTAATAGCTGGTAATATATTACTTTTGGGAGTTGGGTTTAAAGACGATCTTGTTGGATCTCGTTATCGCCATAAAATGATTGTTCAATTTTTAGCGGCTACCCTTTTGGTATCAGGAGGGCTTTATATTAATAATTTCAATGGTTTGTTTGGCTTTTGGGAAATTTCTGATTGGATAGGGATGATATTTACAATATTTCTTATTGTGTTTATTACGAATGCAATCAACCTTATTGATGGGGCGGATGGTTTAGCATCTGGCATATCAGGGGTAGCACTTGTTTCATTTGGAATATTATTTTTCTTAAGAGGGATGTTCTTTTATTCGTTGATATGCATAATCTTAGTTGGAATTCTGATTCCGTTTTTCTATTATAACGTATTCAATACATCAAGAAAGGTCTTTATGGGGGATACAGGATCACTAACTTTAGGATTTTTATTAGCATATCTGGGAGTGAGATTTGCCATGGCTGATTCAGGGCATAATTATTCTTTGTTTGATTCTCCAGTGTTAATAGCTTTATCTGCGCTATTTGTTCCTGTTTTCGATGCTTTAAGAGTTATGCTGGAACGTGCTTCGGTAGGAAAGTCGATGTTTTTACCAGATAGAAGACATATCCACCATAAATTGCTTGATTTAGGGTTTTCTCATCGTAAAGTGATGGTAAGTCTTGTTATCTGCGCTGGTTTGTTGGTTTTTGTAAATGTAATGTTATTACATTTCTTAAATATTAATATCATGTTTGTTATTGATATACTTCTTTGGCTAGGATTTGTGCAGATTTTAAACATTATGTTAGCAAAGAAGAATAAAGCTTTAAACTGATTTCTTTAATATTTTAGAAAACACAAATTTCATTCTAATGCTATATGAACACAAGAGAAAGTGGATACAAAGTAAAGGACTATCATCAACCTGTTAAACGTTATTGTCAGACATTAGATCTAAAAAATGATCCAGCATTGATTGCTGAATATGTAAATCGTCATGCAAATATTTGGCCTGAAATTAAAGCGGGAATTTGTGAAGTTGGTATTCTTGAAATGCAAATATTCCTTTTAGGTACAAGACTATTTATGATTGTAGAAACTTCTTTGAATTTTGATTGGGATAGTGCTATGTCTAAGCTTGCTACTCTTCCCCGGCAAGCTGAATGGGAAGAGTACATGTCGATGTTCCAGATTGCTTCTCCTGGTGCTACTTCTTCTGAAAAATGGAAATTGATGGATGAAATATTTCATTTATAAAGATTAGTCTTTTATTTGTATATGTAGCATCTCAAACCTCACTTTACCCTCACAAGAAGTGCCTGTCCTCACTTTTTCGAGACCTTTTAGAGCATTCGGGGTAATAAAATAAGCTAAGATCATGCCCAGTTCATTGCTGCTGTTTTATGTTAAAGCATAACACTGCACTAAAACTGCAAAAAATTAGCTTAAAACAACTCGAAATAGTGAGGGTAGCCCCCAAAAGTGAGAGTATAGTTAGGGATGAAAATGCTACCATCACTTATTTATGTATCATAAAATCAAATTGTTACTTTTAAAAAGTGAGGGAGTGAGGGTAGCTTTATATTATTCTGTAGAACTGCAAAAATCAAAGATCGGTAAACTCCGGTCGGAGTTCAACTGAAGTCCGACCGGAGTTTGTGCAATGTCCAGTCGGAGTTTATCCAACCTCCGGCGTGATATTTTCAGCCATTCTGGAATAATTTTCATTCATTGATCAATGCCCCGTTATCTAATGCGCTTCCATTATTTCAAATCCAGCATTCCTTAGTGAAACATTCCCCTACAGATTTATGGACTTAGCTCAATTTGGAGCATAGCTTAGAGGTGTGATTGATATATAATTTTCTTTTTGAAAATTATTGGTGAATAATTGAACAATAGCTGGTCTATAATTTTTATTTATTGAGGTATGGATAAAATTTCTTCACTATTCTTTTATTATATAAAATGGAATGCATATATAGCAAATTCTCTGTTTTTATATGAGGAAGTCTAATAACTATAAGAATTACTTTTTAGTAAATAAAAGCATTTACTAATGAATGGTATTGTATTTAAAAAAAGTTTTTTTGTTTGAACCGAAAATTTAGCTGGATTTATTATATTTGTCCTCACTTAGATAGTGATTGAGTGTTAAAACTTAATTTTTATAATATATAATGAAGATACCAACTTTTTATTCTTTAGCAAAAGGATTACTTTGCTTGCCTCTGTTTCTAGGATCAGTAATATGTTCGGCACAACCATCGTTCCAGGGACTTGAAAATTTGTTTAATTCTCCTGAAAGTTATGTAATAGGTTATACACCTGTAAAACCAGTCATAGATGGAAATATAACAGATGCTGCCTGGCAGAATGTTCCATGGAGTAAATTCTTTAGAGATATTGAAGGTGACGCTAAACCTAATCCTTACTATCAGACAAGGGTTAAAATGCTTTGGGATGATAATTATTTATATATCGCTGCATATCTGGAAGATGAACATGTTTGGGCTAATCTTCACAATCACGATGAAATTGTTTATTATGATAATGATTTTGAGATTTTTATTGATCCAGATAATAATACACACCAATATTTTGAGATTGAAGTAAATGCATTGAATACAATCTTTGATCTGTTCCTTTCAAAACCTTATCGAAATGATTCACGAGAACTCATGGGCTGGGATGCTGCAGGTATGCGTTCGGCAGTGAAAGTTCATGGAACACTAAACAATTCAAAAGACAAAGATAAAGGGTGGAGTGTTGAATTTGCCATTCCTTTCAGTGCATTGTCTCTTGGCTCTGGAAAGAATATTCCTAAAGAAGGCACTTTGTGGCGCATTAACTTTTCAAGAGTGGAGTGGAATACCATGATTGAGAAAGGAAAATATGTGAAGAAAACAAATGCTGAAGGAAAGGTTTTGCCTGAAAATAACTGGGTGTGGTCACCACAAGGTGTGATTAATATGCACTGTCCGGAAAGGTGGGGATATTTGTTCTTTACTAAAAAGCAAACAGAAAAAGAATTTCCGTCTTTTATTTTACCTTATGCTGAAAAACAAAAACAGTATCTTTGGTTAGTTTACTATCGTCAGAAAGAATATCTGGAAAGAAATAAAAAATATGCATCTACATTGGATGAACTAAATATTACTCCTGTTAGTTTTAAATTGGATAATATTGATAATTCTCTGGAAATGGAAGCAACAGCTCACCAGTTTAATGCAACTATCCGTTCATTGGGTAGCAGCACATGGAGTATTAATGATGAAGGATTAATTCAAATCAGAAAATGACAAGTCGACGAATTTTTATTAAAACCAGCATCTTCGCCGGATTATCAATGTATGTATTTCCGGATGTGCTGAAGGCTGCAGAACTAACGGGTAAAAAGAAAAACCATAAGTGGAAACACTGGGTGTGGATAAATCCAAAAGAAGGAGAGGATGAGGCAGAGCTAGTAAAGAGATATAAGAAATACTATGAAGCCGGAATCCGTGGTATCCTTTTTGAAAAAGATAGCGAAATTCATTTCCGTGCAGCTAAATCTCAGAAACTGGAAACACATCGCTGGTTGTGGACTATGAACCAGGGAGATAAGGCTCTTCTTGAACAGCATCCAGAGTGGTATGCTATAAACAGAAAAGGAGAGTCGTGTGCAGATAAACCTCCGTATGTTGGTTATTATCGTTGGCTTTGTCCTTCAAAAGAAGAAGTACAACAACATATTCTTGATCAGGTAAATAGTATTCTTGAAAAAGACTATGTTGATGGAATACATATGGATTATATTAGGTTTTGTGATATCATTCTCCCTGTCAACTTATGGAATAATTATAAAATAGAGCAAACCAAAGAGTTACCTGACTATGACTATTGTTATTGCGAAACATGCAAAAGTAAGTTTAAAGAGCAATCTGGTCAGGAACTTGATTCCATAGATTATCCCGAAGCTAGTCTTTCCTGGAGGAAGTTCAGATATAATTCAATTACAAACATTGTTAATAGTGTTGCTAAAATTGCTAAGAAACATGGTAAAAAAGTAACTGCTGCAGTTTTTCCAACTCCGGAAGTGGCAAGAAGAAATGTGAGACAGGATTGGGTTAATTGGAATCTGACAGGTGTTTTCCCTATGGTGTATCATGCTTTTTATAAAGAAAATGTTTCATGGATTGGTGATGCTGTTAAGGAGGGAGTTACCGGATTATGCTGTAGATTTCCTTTGTATGCAGGTTTGTATCTTCCAGATTTTAAAAATGATGAAGAATTAAAAGAAGGTATCAGACATGCATTGGATAACGGAGCTGAAGGTGTCTCACTCTTTGGAAATATATCAGATAATGTGCTAGATATATTGAAAGATTTTTCGAAATATAAGAAAGAATAAATATAAGTAATATGAGAAATAGAAGTTTATTAAGAGGCTCAATGAAAGGACTGCTTGTTTGTTTTTTCGCTACATCGTTAATACAGCCTTGTATAGGAAAACAAGTGAAAAAAAGTACTCGTTTGCAGAATCTTACACAGTATGTAGATCCTTATATTGGAACAGGATATCATGGTCATGTGTTTATGGGAGCTAATGTGCCGTTTGGAGCTGTACAGTTGGGCCCTTCTAATCTGACTCAAGGATGGGATTGGTGTTCCGGATATCATTATTCTGATTCAACAATTATTGGATTTTCGCACACTCACTTGAGTGGAACTGGAATTGGAGATCTTGGTGATATTTTATTTATGCCTGTAACCGGAAAGGTTAAAATGGCAAAAGGAAAACCGGGAGTACCAGAAAGTGGTTATTTGTCTCTTTTCTCCCACAAGCAAGAGGTTGCCCGTCCGGGATATTATTCTGTTTTGTTGAACAGATATAATATTGGTGTAGAATTAACTACTACAAATCGTGTAGGTTTTCATAAATATGTTTATCCAAAAGCTGAAGAAGCTGGTATTATCATCAACCTGGAAAGTGGTATTGGATGGGATAATCCGATGGAAACATATATTACGGCCGAGAATGACAGTACTGTTTCCGGATATCGGTTCTCTAAAGGATGGGCAAATGATCAGCGGATTTATTTTACGGCTGTGTTTTCAAAACCATTTAAAAGTTTTATAGTATCTGATACTACAGCGGTGCAGCCTGGTCATTCATTGAAAGGTCGTAGAATTTTCGCAAGAGCTAATTTCAGCACCAAAGCTAACGAAGCAATCCTTGTCAAGGTTGCCATCTCTCCGGTAAGTATAGCTAATGCGAAATTAAACATGCAATCCGAGCTACCCGGTTGGAACTTTAAGCAGACAGTAGCCAAAGCCGATGCCGCCTGGAACAAAGAGCTGAGCAAGGTAGTGATAAAAGCCGATAATGCAGCCCGTATGCGTACTTTCTACACCGCCCTTTATCATACCATGATTGCCCCTTCTACCTTCTGTGATGTCAATGAGGACTACCGCGGTGCAGATAAGAAGATCCATACCAATGCTTCATTCACCAATTATACCACTTTCTCATTGTGGGATACCTACCGTGCAGCACATCCGCTGTTTACCCTCCTTCAACCCGAAAGAGCCGGTGACTTTGTCAATACCATGCTTGCCATCTACCAGCAACAAGGCGAACTTCCCGTGTGGCACCTGATGGGTAATGAAACCTACTGTATGGTTGGCTGTCCAGCCGTAACCGTTGTAGCAGACGCTTACCTCAAAGGCTTGAACATCGATAAAAAGCTGGCCTATGAAGCCATGAAGAATACCATGATGCAAGACGGCAGAGGGCTTAAATACGTAAAGAAATACGGCTATATCCCTGCCGACAGTACCGTTGAATCAGTAGCTATGGGTCTGGAATATGCCATTGCCGACTGGAGCCTTGGCCAGGTAGCCAAAAAAGAAGGCTTTACAGAAGATTATAACTATTTCGATAAGCGCGGAAAATATTATAAAAACTATTTCGATGCCCAGACAGGCTTTGCCAGAGGTCGTGTAAACGATAATACCTGGAGAACCCCGTTCAATCCGTTTACCTCCATTCACCGCCAGAACGACTATACTGAAGGTAATGCCTGGCAATATACCTGGCTGGTACCTCAGGATGTGGAAGGGCTGATAAAACTCTATGGCAGTGAAAAAGCCTTTACAAAGAAACTGGATTCCCTGTTTGTCGCCAAAGGCGACCTTGGATCTGAAGCTTCACCCGATATCAGCGGCCTGATCGGACAGTATGCACATGGAAACGAACCCAGCCACCACATAACCTACATGTATGCCTATGTTGGACAACCGTGGAAAACAGCCGATAAGGTTCGTGAAATAATGAACACACTCTATACCGATAAGTATGACGGCCTTTGCGGAAATGAAGACGTAGGTCAGATGTCAGCGTGGTATGTTTTCTCAGCCTTGGGATTCTATCCTGCTAATCCATCCAACGGATGCTTTGTATTCGGCAGTCCGGTAGTGAACAATGCCACCATCAATGTGGGCAATAATAAAACATTCACCATGAATGTGTTGAATAACAGTGCTGCGAATAAATACATCCAGAAAATCACCCTGAACGGAAAGAACTATCCAAAATCCTATATCCAGTACAAGGATATAATGAAGGGTGGTACCTTGGTTATCGAGATGGGTAGCAAACCATCTTCCTGGGGTACATCTCAGGATGCCCGTCCCCGTTCCGAAATGTAAGAATCGGGCAACTATAAAAAACAGCAACAAAACAAAACCGAACCATAAATATGATAAAAAAAAACAGTCTGATAGTCGCTTTTATCTCTCTTATCTGTGCAACGGGCCTTTTTGCCCAGAACCGCTATGAACTCAACAGCGGCTGGAAGTGCAGATCAATAAAAGAAGAAAAAGCCTCGGGAGAGGATATCTCCGCTCCATCCTATACTTTATCGGGATGGAAGAATGCCGTTGTTCCCGGCACTGTTCTCACCACGCTGCTTGCCAACAAAGAGATACCCGATCCTTTCTATGGCATGAACAATGAACAGATACCGGATATCTATAACACCGGCAGGGATTACTATACCTACTGGTTTGTGAAGAACTTTAAAGAAGAACAACCAGAAAACGGAAACCAGGTATGGCTTAAATTCCGAGGCATCAACTATAGCTGCAGGATATACCTCAACGGTAAACTAGTCAACAAGGAACCGTATGAAGGCATGTATCTGCGCAAATCATTCAATATCACTAAACTGCTATCAAAGACAGGCGATAACCGCCTTGCTGTGATTGTCTTTCCTCCCGATCCTGTTGGTAATCCTAACGGAGGCCAGGGAGGCGACGGAACAATCGCACGCGGAGTCTCTCACCAGTATGTAGCAGGCTGGGACTGGATTCGCCCCATTCGTGACCGTAATACCGGAATCTGGGATAAAGTGTATATTGAAAAGACAGGTAGCGTGAGTTTAAGTGATCCGCATATCATTACTCAGGTTCCCGGCAAACGTATCCCCGAAGGCAGACAGAGCGAAGCCCTGATCAAAGTTTCGACGGAAGTAGAAAATACTTCGGATAACGTAGTGTCGGGCGTAGTTAAGTTTTCAGTTGAAGGAAATGTAATTTCCAAAGAGGTAACGCTTGACCCTAATTCAAAGCAAACAGTTTCCTTACCTGTTTACAAGATGCAGAATCCCCGCCTTTGGTGGCCTTCCGGTTATGGTGAACAGAATCTTTATAAATCAGAAATCTCCTTTGAAGAAAAGAACAAGGGAATTTCAGACAGTGAAAGTGTTCAGTTTGGTGTAAGAGAAATCCAGACTCAGTGGAACCCGATTACCAGCAGCCGTGAAATACATGTCAATGGTCAGAAGATCTTTATCAAAGGCGGTAACTGGATTATCTCGGATGCGATGCTTCGTTTTACTCCCGAACGTTACGATGCTGAAATCCGCTATCACCGTGATATGAATCTGAACCTGATCCGTATCTGGGGTGGTGCACTGGTAGAACGTCCTGAGTTCTATGAAGCCTGCGACCGCTATGGTATGCTTGTGTTCCAGGATTTCTGGATGTCCGGCGACTGCAATGGACGATGGCTGGATCCAATGAAAAAGGAAGATCAGTGGACACGCAGAAACTATCCGGATAACCACAGCCTGTTCCTGGAGTGTGCAGCTGATATGGTTAAGATGGTACGTAACCACCCGTCACTTGCAATCTGGTGTGGAGGAAATGAAATTGCTCCCCCTGATGATATCCTGACAGTTTTGCGCGATTCAATTATTGCCAAACTCGACGGTACCCGTATATTCTTTGATTTCTCCAATACCGAAAAGATGTCATTAAATACCATCGGCGGAAACGGAGATGGTCCATACTCCATCCAACCCCTGAGTGTGTTTTGGAATCACAAGACCTGGCCTTTCAACTCAGAAGTGGGTTCAGTGGGAGTAGGTGACTATGAATCACTGAAACGCTTCATTCCGGAAAAGAACATGGTGCTTCCTGTTTATCACCCGAATGAAAAGCCAAATGAAACTGCCGATTCCGTATGGACTTACCATACCTATACAGGAGTAGGCTATGAAGGCTTCCTTGAACCTTACGGAACCCCATCGGATATCAAAGATTTTTGCATGAAGGCGCAACTGGTAAACTATGATCAGTATCGCGGCCTGATGGAAGGCTTCAGTTCTCACATGTGGAACTGGTACACCGGTGTAATAATCTGGAAGACACAGAATCCATGGACAGCCATGCGTGGTCAGATGTACGATTACTATCTTGATCCTAATGCCTGCCTGTTCGGTCTTAGAAACGGAAGTGAAAAGCTTCATGCCATGTGCAGTCCGGTAGACGGAACATTGATGCTTGTGAACAACGGCTTCAAGGCATGTGATAACCTTACACTGACAGCAACATGGTTTGATATGGACGGAAAGAGCAGTGAGATAACTCAGCAATCAACCTCTATTGATGCATCCAGTAGCAAGAAACTGTTCTCCATAAAGAAAGAACTTGATGCTCTTGCAAAGGAGAAAGGAGGTTTTCTTCGTCTTCAATTGATGGACGAAAGCAAACAGGTTGTAAGTGAGAACATCTATTGGCTGGCTGATGGAGCAGGTAAATACAGCGGTCTGTCGACAATGAATAAAGCTAAACTGAAGGTTTCAGTAAAACCATTGAAGGCAGGTAAAGTGGAAGTAACCTTTTCCAATCCGGCAAGTAATCCGGTTGCATTCTTTAACCGTGTATCTGTTGTAGACAAGAAAACGGGTGAAAGAGTCCTTCCTGTATTTTACAGTGACAACTACTGCACGGTTGTACCTGGTGGAGAGAAGAAGATTGAAATAGAATATAATGCATCTTCCAAATCGTCTCAGGTAATTACTGTTGCCGGATGGAATGTAGAATTGCAAGATATAACTATACCTAAAATTAAATAGAAAGATATTATGACTTCACGTAGAGATTTTTTAAAAAAAGGAGGACTAGGATTAGCTTCTCTAGCTCTAGGAGGAACACTGGATTCTTATGGAAAAACAGTTTCCGGAATATTTGCTGAAAAGAATTATATTTCTCAACGTCCGGAACTGGCAAAACGTCAATTCACGTCTAAGGCCGTTGAAGAAGCTATCGTTCGGGTAAAAAAGAAAATCAAAGATCCAAAACTAGCCTGGATGTTTGAGAACTGCTATCCCAATACACTAGATACTACTGTTCACTTTAAAATGATAGGCAACAGACCTGATACATTTGTTTATACAGGTGATATTCATGCTATGTGGCTACGTGATTCTGTTGGGCAAACACTTCCTTATTTACAATTGGTAGAAAAGGATCCTCAATTGAAATTGATGTTCCAGGGACTTATACATCGTCAGAACCAATGTATCCTGATTGATCCGTATGCAAATGCATTTAATGAAGGACCAACAGGAAGTGAATGGGAAAGCGATCTGACAAATATGAAACCAGAACTTCATGAACGTAAATGGGAAATCGATTCTTTGTGTTTTCCAATACGTTTGGCTTATAATTACTGGAAGAAAACGGGTGATACATCGGTTTTTGATTCTACCTGGGAAAAAGCAATGCATGCTGTAGTTCGTACTTTTAAAGAACAGCAACGTAAAGATGGATTAGGTCCATATAAGTTCCAGCGTAAAACAGAGAAGCAATTAGATACACAATCTAATGATGGATATGGTTCACCTGTGAAACCTGTCGGACTTATAGTTTCAACTTTCCGTCCTTCAGATGATGCTTCTACCTTTGGCTTTCTGATACCTTCTAATCTTTTTGCAGTAAAATCATTAAAACAATTAGCTGAAATATTGCGCAGTGTGAAAAATGATACTGTTTTTGCAAATGAATGTGAGGTTTTGGCGGACGAAGTAATGACTGCAATTAACAAATATGCAATCATAGAGCATCCTAAATATGGAAAGATATATGCTTATGAAGTAGATGGCTTTGGCGGCGTTTTGCTAATGGACGATGCAAATGTTCCAGGATTACTGTCTTTACCTTATATTGATTGCGTATCTGCAAATGATGAAATTTATCAAAATACCCGTAAATTTGTATGGAGCGAAGATAATCCTTACTTCTTTAAAGGTACTGCAGGGGAAGGCATTGGTGGCCCTCACGTTTCGCATGTGGGACTTAGCATGATTTGGCCATTAAGCATAATCATAAAAGCAATGACTACTTCAGATGATAACGAGATTAAAACATGTATAAGAATGCTGCGTGATACAGATGCTGATACCGGTTTTATGCATGAATCTTTTGATAAAAATGATCCTAAAAACTATACCAGAAGTTGGTTTGCATGGTTAAATTCAACTTTTGGTGAATTGATTATGAAACTGGATAAAGAAAATAAATTGTATTTACTTTCCTAAATTGTGTAGGAATCAGGTGTAATAAATTGTAAATTGTTATCGAGTAAACAATCTGTGAAAAAGATGTTTACTCGATTTCTTTTTTATGATCCTGAAATTCTTCTTTAGGGAATTTTACAAGAGAAGTAATTAGTACTTTCTTCTTATATCTTTGATAAGCAATAGTCTTATTACAAATATATATAGTGATTACATCTGTAATAAAGATAATATTTATGTCTATGTATTTAGCGGCATAGTAATTGGACAGTGTTATTATTATTGCAGCAGATACCAATATAAGCATTGCACTTCGATGAGAGATACCTATATCAACCAATCTATGATGTATATGTCTTCTGTCAGGGCAAAACATACTTCGATGAATGCATAATCTGGCATACATTACTTTTATAGCATCAAACATCGGAACAAAAAGAGCGGCACCTGCTGTAAGAATCGAATTTGAAGGATAACTGACAGACAATTCAGGAATATTCATTGCTAATCTGATTCCAAGAAAAGATAATAAATAACCTAGTAAAAGCGAACCTGTATCTCCCATAAAAATTTTATTCTTACTAAATACGTTATAGTAAAAGAATGGAACCAATATGCCCAGCATTGAAAAGCAAAGAATAGAAAAACTCCATTGCTTGCTAATAAAAAACATGTAACCGTAAGCAACCAGAGCAAAAGCACTGATACCTGAGGCTAAACCATCAAGTCCATCAATCAGGTTAATGGAGTTAGTTATAAAAATGCATAGTAACATTGTAAAAGGAATACCTATTACCATTGGGATCTCATATATTCCAAATAGACCATAGAAATTATTGATATATGTACCACTGCAAACCAAAAAGATTGAGGCTATAAATTGCATCAAGAATTTCTTTTGGTAGCTAACTCCTGATAGATCGTCTTTTATTCCTGTTATATACAAAATTAACATGCCACAAACTAGCATCATAAGAGTGCCTAAGGTCTCTAGTCGAAAGTTCCAGATATTAACTTTAATATAAAGTACGATTAATAGAACAAGAAGAAGTATTGGTAAAAAAGAAACTCCTCCTAAACGTGGTACAGGGTTTTCATGTAGTTTTCTTTCGTCCGGAACGTCGAACAAGCTTTTTTTCCTTGAAATTAGTATGATCTTGGGCAGAATTATACTTTCTATGATTAGCGATAGGATGAATCCTAAAGCTATGAATGCAATACAAATTATATAGTCTTCCATAATTTTAGTTGTATGGGTGTTAGTAAAGCTTTTTAGCAAAAGTCTATTATTATTAAGTTGCAGAAAGAATAGGGCTATAACTAACTTTCAAATATAGAACACGTAGAATAGCTTAAAAGTTCTCGTTTTAAGAATCGGGCAATTAAAAAATACACTATTTAACCCAAAAAGTACACAGATATATAGTACACAGTTTCTATTTTTGTGTCTGTTATCAATGTAATACTATAGAAATCAATAATGATGATTAAAACAAATTTAAAGACTGCTTTTTTAGGCATTTTATTATGTGCTTCACAGTTATTTGCTCAGGACAAGGTATCTAATACTTTACCTTGGTCTGTACGTATGACAGAATCAGAAATGATTCGCTGTCCGCAATCCTGGCAATTAGATTTTCAGCCAAAACTAAAATGGGACTATTGTCATGGATTGGAACTTGGTGCAATACTTGATGTGTATGATATGTATGGGGATAAAAAGTTCTATGACTATGCATTGTCTTATGCTGATACTATGACCTATGAAGATGGTAGAATTGAAACATACAATCCAAACGAACTTAGTTTGGATCGTATTAATACCGGTAAATTTTATTTTCGTATCTACGAACAAACGAAAAATGAAAAATACAAGAAAGCACTTGATCTTTTAAGAAAACAGTTCGATAGTCAGCCTCGTACATCGGAAGGTGGTTTTTGGCACAAGAAGGTTTATCCTCATCAGATGTGGTTGGATGGTATTTATATGGGATCTCCTTTTTATGCAGAATATGCTTTCCGCAATAATCGTCCACAGGATTATGCTGACATAATTAAACAGTATGTTGTAATTGCCCGACATACTTACGATCCTGCAACAGGTCTTTATCGTCATGCATGGGATGAAAGCCATGAACAGAAATGGGCAGACAAGAAAACTGGTCAGAGCGCTCATTGTTGGGGGCGTGCTATGGGATGGTATGCTATGGCACTTGTAGATGCTCTTGATTATATTCCAAAACACGAAGCCGGACGAGATTCAATGCTTAACATACTTAACAATGTTGCAGCTCAGATAAAAAAATATCAGGATAAGAAAACCGGTCTTTGGTATCAGGTAATAGATAGAAGTGGAGATAAAGGAAACTATCTGGAATCTTCTTGCTCTACTATGTTTGTGTATACATTGTTCAAAGCTATAAGAATGGGATATATTGATAAGTCTTATCTGCAGGTAGCCGAAAAAGGATATAAAGGAATTCTGCGTGATTTTATTGAAGTTGATAAACAAGGAGTTGTTTCTATAACAAAAGCTTGTGCTGTCGCAGGACTGGGAGGAAATCCTTATCGTGCAGGAGATTATGAATATTATATCAATGAAAAAATCCGTTCGAACGATCCTAAAGCGGTAGGCCCGTTTATTCTGGCTAGTCTTGAATGGGAAAGACTTCATAAGTAATTAAATAAAAACAAGATAAACCATGTTTGCAAAATTAATTAAGACATTTATTCTAATGACTGTATTTTGTACCACAGCTCAGGCTCAGGTACAGGATACAATAGTTGTGGCCCGTGATGGGAGCGGTAAGTATAGAAATATTCAAGAGGCAGTAGAAAGTGTACGTGCTTTTATGGATTATACGGTTACGATTTATATAAAAAAGGGTGTATACAAAGAAAAAGTAGTTATTCCTTCCTGGATTAAAAATGTAGTATTTGTTGGCGAAGATGCAAATAATACAATTATTACTTATGATGATCATGCGAATATAAATAAAATGGGTACATTTCGTACTTATACAGTAAAGGTGGAAGGTAATAATATTACTTTCAAGAATCTGACCATTGAAAATAATGCAGAACAGTTAGGACAAGCAGTTGCTCTTCATACTGAAGGAGATAAACTGGCGTTTATTAATTGTCGTTTCCTTGGTAATCAGGATACTATATATACAGGTGCAGAAGGTACTCGTCTTTTATTTGCCGATTGTTATATAGAAGGAACTACCGATTTTATTTTTGGCCCTTCGACTGCATTATTTGAACGGTGTACCATTTACAGCAAACGAAACTCATATGTTACTGCTGCATCTACACCGAAGGACATTAAGTTTGGTTATGTATTTAAAGAATGCAAACTCACAGCTGCTCCCGAAGTTACAAAAGTGTATTTGGGTCGTCCGTGGAGACCATATGCTGCTACTATTTTTATGAATTGCGAATTAGGAAAACATATTCTTTCTGTAGGATGGCATAACTGGAACAATACTGAAAATGAAAAAACAGTGCGTTATGCTGAATATATGAATACAGGTGAAGGTGCTTCTACTCAAAGTCGGGCAACATGGAGTAAACAGTTAAAGAAAAAAGAAGCTGCAGAATATACTACAGAAAATATATTTAAAAGAAATGATGATTGGCTAGTTACAGTAAGTAAATAGAAAAATTAAATAATTAGAAAAAACGGAGTGGATGCGAAATAGCGTCTACTCCGTTTTTTTTATATCAAAAAATCTACATAATATACCAATATGTCGACATAACATTATTTTGTAAAAAGATACATTTGTTACAAATATCAATTCTAAATATTTGTTTAAAATAGATGTTTTAAATACCTTTATATTATCCTTAATTTATAACTATAAAAATGCACAATCTTATGAGTCGAAAAACGTTAGCCAGAATGGCAATTGTATCTCTTTTATTGAGTATCTTTTGCCTATCTTCTTTTGCACAGAACCGTTTGGTCTCAGGTGTTGTTACGGATTCAAGTAACAGCCCGTTAATTGGAGTAAATGTTTCTATTGTTGGTACGTCAACTGGTACTATTACAGATCTTGACGGACAATATTCACTCTCAGTTCCGGTAAACGGAAAACTGAAGTTCTCTTTTATTGGTCTTGTAACGCAAATAATTGTAGTAGGTAACCAGACCAAAATAAATGTTCAGATGGTTGAAGAGGCCAAGAGTCTTGACGAAGTTGTGGTTATTGGTTATGGTACCGTAAAAAAACGCGATTTAACTGGATCGGTATCTTCTGTGAAGGCAGATGAAATAGCAAAGGTGTCTACAAGTAATGCTATTCAGGCTATGCAAGCAAAAGTTCCAGGTTTGGATATTCAACAATCCGATGGACAGTCTGGTTCCGGAGTAAAAATGACTCTTCGTGGTAACCGTTCTATTTCAGCAACAAACAGTCCTCTGATCTTGGTAGATGGAGTAGAATATGGTTCTACTCTTGATATTAGTCAGTCGGATATTGAATCTATGGAGATATTGAAAGATGCATCTTCTACTGCTATTTATGGAACAAAAGGTGCTAATGGTGTTGTAATTATAACAACTAAACGTGGTAAGGCTGGTAAAACCCAGATTAACTTCAATGCTTATGTATCTTCCAACAGTCCAACAAATGTTCCGCAAGTTATGTATGGAACAAAGGAAGTACAACGCCTTATTGATAAAGCTAATTATCAGAAAGATGCGGCTGTTGGCGGTACTTGGGGAGGAAGCAATCTGACAGCAAAAGATGTTTTGACTGAAAGTCTGGCAGATTTTACTGAATATGAAATCTATCAGAATGGTTCCTATACTGATTGGGGAGATTTGATCCTTCAGAATGGCTTGACTCAGAACTACGAAACATCAGTATCAGGGGGTAATGAAAAAACCAATTTCAATATGTCTTTAGGCGCTATGTACGAAGAAGGATTGATGAAAAGAGATAACCTTGATCGTTACAATGTAAAGGTAAATATTGATCATAGACTTAGCAATTTGTTTAAAGTAGGAACTAGTTTACTGTATACATATAAAGATCACAATGCCCGTCAATCAAGTGTATTCTCACAAGCATTAAAAATGACTACTATAACTCATGCTTATACAAAGGAAGGAGTTCTTATTCCTCAGCCAAACCCTCGTTATTCAGCACATTGCAACCCTTTACTTGATGAAACAGAAGGAGTATACCAGCATGATATTGAAACTTCTCGTTTCTTTGGAAACGCATATATTGAAGCAACTCCAATTAAGGGTTTATTATTAAAGTCTATGTTTGCAGTAGATCGTACCAATACTCGCGATGGTGAATATCAGGATTATCAAAGTGTTGCTCGTTATCAATCACCAGGAACAGGTTATATCTCTTCTGATTTTTCAAATAAGACAGGTTTTACATGGGAAAATACTTTGAACTATAACACAAATTTTGGAGGTTCAAAACATGATCTTACAACTCTGTTAGGTCATAGTATGAATCAAAGCGTGTACGAAGTGAACTCAACTTATGGTGACTGTGGTAAAGAACATTATTATAAAAGTGCATTCTACGATTTATCAAAGATTACTACTTCAAAAACTACAAGTACTTATACCAAACAGGCTATGTTGTCATTCTTTGGCAGATTAAATTATAAGTTTGATGAAAAGTATCTGTTAACAGCTTCTGTTCGTGCAGATGGTTCTTCTTGTCTGGCAGATGGACATAAATGGGGATACTTCCCTTCAGTTGCTGCAGGATGGAGAGTTTATGACGAATCATTCATGGAAAGTACAAAGAATTGGTTATCTAACCTGAAGTTACGTGCTTCGTGGGGACTTTCAGGAAATGCTGCAGTTGATCCTTACAGTACACTTACTTCATTAAGTGATTATGATGTTTATTATTACTTAGGAGCATCAAATGTTGCTGGTAAGGTTCCTAGTACTATGGGCAATAAAAATTTAACATGGGAAAAAACCTCATCATATGATATCGGTCTTGATTTTGGCTTTTTCAATAACCGAATTTCAGGAACTGTAGACTATTATATTAGTCACACAAAAGACTTGCTTTATTACAAGAGTGTACCGGCATCTTCTGTATATCCTAGTGTTTTGGCTAATATTGGAGAAACAAAAGGACAAGGACTTGAAGTGGCTCTGAATACATTAATCGTTAAATCAAAAGATTTCTCATGGGATGTAAACTGGTCTTATTCAACATCTAAAGACGAAGTTACAAAACTTGCTGAAGGCATTGAAAGAAATATCAATGGCGTAACAGGACAAATTGTTGGAGAACCGGTTCTTATTTATTATGATTATGAAGCAAATGGTTGCTGGAATGTTGGTGAATATGATGCATATAAAACTGCATGGGCTCAACGTCATCCAAGTGAAACAATTGGTTACTTATCAGCTTATGGCGTTCCAGGAACAATAAAGCTCATTGATAGAAACGATGATGGCAAGTTAGATGATAGTGACAAACGTATATACCAACGCTCTCCGAAACATTTGTTTGGAATGAATAACACCTTTACTTATAAAGATTTCTCTTTATCAGTATTGCTTTATGCTCGCTTAGGTGGTTATATCTCTTATGATATGAACTCTCAATTAAATTATGAAACTGCAAACTGGGGTAATTTAGACTATTGGACTTTGAATAATACCGATGCAAAATTCCCAAGTCCGGGTGCTGCTAGCACTATATACTCTACTTATGGTACTTCTTTGAAATATGAAAAGGCCGATTATCTTAAGATTAAAGATATTACTTTAACTTATAACATACCTGCTAAGGTTGTTAATAAAGTGGGAATTCAAAGATTTAAAGTATTCGGTTCATTAAAGAACTTCTTTACTTTTAGTGGTATAGATAATTATGACCCAGAACGTGGTGGATCAATTTCTTTCCCATTAGCAAAACAGGTTGTTCTTGGTGTTAATGTTCAATTCTAAATAAAAATGATTATGAAAAAAATAGTATATATTATTTTAGCAGCTTCATCTTTAATGTTGAGCACAACCTCTTGTGCTGATTTTTTGGAAGAAGACAATAAGGTTGGTCAAACTGCCGATCTTTCTTATGCAACCTCTTCGGGTATTCAGGGGCTGGTATCTTCATGCTACAGTTTTGCCCGTGGCTGGTATGGAAAAGAGGCTGGATTAGGACTTTCTGAAATGGGTACTGACTTGTTCTATTATGGCTATGATAACAAGCAGAAATCATTGAACTCATATAATATTGCAGCTCAGAGTCTGGATGATAACTCAAGTGATAATGCTTGTCTCGATCATTATTGGGAGCTTTTCTATAGTGCGGTCGATGTATGTAATAATGCTCTCTATTATATACCTAAAAATACGGTAATTTCAGAAACTTTGCATAGTCAGTATATGGGTGAAGCTTATTTCCTGCGTGCATTTTACTATCTGCACATGGTTAGTATCTGGGGACCGATACCTTATAACAGCGAACCTATCACTGCTATAGTAACTGATCCAACCCGTGTTTCCGAAGAAGTAATTTATAGTAATATACTTTCTGATTTGGATAATTCAATTGCTGCATTTGAAGCTGCAAACTATAAAGTTAAAACAGATGGTCGTGCTAATTATTGGGCTGCAAGAGCTTTGAAAGCACGTACATTACTTTATGCTGCATCATGGCTAGGTAAGAATAGTATAACAACTAATAAGAATTATTCCGGAAAAGATCTTTATGCGTTAGCTCAGGCAGAGTCAGAGGCTGTTATTGGTAGTGGTGTAGCTTCTTTCTACACAAACTATGCTGATACCTGGTCTATGACTAACGAAGATATTACAAAGAACAAAGAGTCAATTTGGGGAGTTTCTTATTCTTCTGATATTGCTACTACAGTAAACTGTATTCCTTACAGATATAAAAAAGATACAAGCGGTAATAAATTGTCATATAACTCATTGATTACCCGTACCGGATATACTCGTGGTGGTAGTGCCATGTTATTAATGTTTGTTTCAATGTGGAATAATGGTGCTACAGATTTGGGTGGTGATGGAAAAGAAGTATTTGTTCGCGTAGGAACTACTACGACATCGCATTTCGTAAAGAATACTGTTACTGGTACTTCTGTTGATGTATCTTCTACTTATTCTCCTTACGGACGTGGATTTACCCGTTATTTGCCATCACTTTACTTGTGGAACCTTTTGGAAGAACATCGCGCTACCGATCAGCGTACTGCTGCAACATTGCTTGATGCTTATACAATTGCTCCGGGACTGGAAGGCAGTTCTACAAAATATAAGTCAATGAAAGATACTGCAATTTATTATTGCCATCTGGATGGAAACTCTGCAGAAGGAAAAGCTAAACAGGCATGGGCAAAGAATCGTTATCGCATTCAGTTTATGAACGGTGGTGATATTCCGGTCTATACATCTTCAGATCCTGCTACAGCGAAGCCAACAGAGGCAGCAAAAGTAAGTTCTGATGTATACGGTGACGGCAGATACAATTCTTATAAGATTGCCGGATGGTGCTCATACCCTGGAATCAAGAAGTTCCTGGATAATGTATACGATCCTAATTATCCAACATGGGATATCTCCAGCCGTGATGCAGTTGTTCTTCGTCTGGCCGAAATGTATTTAATAAAGGCCGAATGTCAGCTTAATACAGCAAACGGAACTGCTGCAATGGAAACTATCAATGCACTTCGCCAGGTTCGTGCAATTAGTGGAAAAAATAATTCATTGAGTGGTGCTGCGACTATTGAAACTGTACTTCAGGAACGTGCCGTTGAACTTTGCGGTGAGCAACAACGCTGGTTCGATTTAAAACGTACCCACACTTTGGTTGATCATGTGAAGAAATATAATGCACAGGGAGCCGGACAGATTAAAGAAAATCACTATTTACGTCCAATTCCTCAGTCTCAGATTGATGCTGTTACTAATTTCTCTTCAACATCAGGTCAGGGATTCTGGCAGAACGCAGGTTATTAATGAAGTATATAAATCTAAATTTCTTTTGAAAAGTGAGGGAGCTGTGGATGTGATATTCACAGCTTTCTTTTTTCTATTGGTTAATATTTCCACATAATCCAATAAAAAGTAGACTATTTGTCTCTACTTTTTTTGTAAACTTGCAGTCTGAATTTAAAATTGTATCAATATCATGAAAAATAAACTCGTTCTTTTACTGCTTGCTTTCTTTTCTCTTTCTGCCTTTAAGACAGATCGTGTGATAACTGTTTTTATGATTGGAGACTCAACGATGGCTAATAAAACGATTGAAGGTGGGAATCTTGAGAGAGGTTGGGGGCATGTGCTTGCCGGATTCTTCAGCGAAGATATTCGGGTGGATAATCATGCACAAAACGGACGCAGTTCTAAAAGCTTTATTGACGAAGGCCGTTGGGAAAAAGTTATTAGTCAGGTGAAAAAAGGAGATTATGTTTTTATTCAGTTCGGCCATAATGACGAAAAGCCCGACTCTGCACGTCATACCGATCCGGGTACAACCTTCGATGCAAACTTACGCAGATTTGTAAACGAAACACGTGCCAAAGGCGGAATTCCTGTTCTTTTCAATTCTATTGTTCGTAGAAACTTTATTCGTCCGCAAGATAAGGAGATGAATAACGATGCTCGTAAAGAGCCGGGTAAAGAACCTGTTGCAGTAGAAGGAAATACACTTTTCGATACTCACGGAGCTTATCTTGATTCTCCTCGTAAAGTTGCAAAAGAACTTGGTGTAGCGTTTGTGGATATGAATAAGATTACACATGATTTAGTTGAAAGCATGGGACCTGTGGAGTCTAAAAAACTATATATGTGGGTAGCGCCTAACACTTGTCCTATTGCGCCAAAAGGTCGTGAAGATAATACTCACTTGAATATATACGGTGCTCGCATGATTGCCGGACTTACCGTTGATGCTATTGCTAAAGAGGTTCCCGGATTAGCTAAATATGTGCGTCATTACGACTATGTGGTTGCTAAAGACGGAAGTGGAGACTTTTTCACTATTCAGGAGGCTATTAATGCTGTTCCGGATTTCCGTAAAGCTGCTCGCACCACTATTTTGGTACGCAAAGGCGTGTATAAAGAAAAGTTGGTTATTCCTGCTTCAAAAATAAATGTATCGTTAATTGGTCAAGAAGGTGCTGTGATATCTTATGACGATTATGCTTCGAAGAAAAATGTGTTTGGAGAAGAAAAATCGACCTCTGGTTCTGCAAGCTGTTATATCTATGCCTCCGATTTTTATGCCGAGAACATTACGTTCGAGAATACTTCCGGTCCCGTAGGGCAGGCCGTTGCTGCTTTTGTTGATGGCGACAGAGTTATGTTTCGCAATTGCAGATTTCTGGGCTTTCAGGATACACTTTATACTTATGGAAAAGATAGCCGCCAATATTATGAAGATTGCTATATTGAAGGAACAGTCGATTTTATTTTCGGATGGTCAACTGCAGTCTTTAATCGTTGCATCATTAATAGCAAAGGCGATGGTTATATAACTGCTCCTTCTACTGATATGGGCAAACCTTATGGATATCTTTTTTATGATTGCAAACTTACAGCCGATAAGGGAGTGAACAAAGTATATCTGGCTCGTCCATGGAGGCCTTATGCACAGGCTGTTTATATTCGCTGTGAAATGGGAAAACATATTGCGCCCGAAGGATGGAACAACTGGGACAAGAAAGAAGCTGAGAGAAATAGTTTCTTTGCCGAATACCAAAGCAAAGGCGAAGGTGCAAGTAATGAAACAAGAGTTTCTTACTCTCATCAACTAACTAGCCTGAAAGACTATGATATTGAAAAAGTACTGGCAGGGCAAGATAACTGGAATCCTGTAAAAAATGGGGTGGACAAAACTGTAACTGTTGTACGCTGATTTTAAATCCGTCGTTATATCTTTTTAAATCCTTGTACAAAACAATTAATTCTTCTGTACAAAAGAATGTAATGTTTTGTACAGAAGAATTCAATCTTTTGTACAAGGGAATAAATATTCATCGAGGATCTTTTTTAATATATAACTATTAGATGAAAATGGAACTCTTTATTTGTGTATTTTTGAACCATGTTTTTATAAGCTAATAGATACACAACTATGAAAAACTTTCTTTTTATATTCCTGTTCTGGGTAGCTGGATTGTGTGGTTATGCACAGTTAAGGTGCTCTTTTACACATTATTCTTCTGAAGATGGCTTGTCGCAAAATACAGTGATGAGTATGCTTCAGGACCGTAAAGGAATTATGTGGTTTGCTACTTGGGATGGGATAAATAAATTTAATGGATATACCTTTAAAACATATAAGGCACGGCAGGGAGACCTGATCAGTTTAACAAATAACCGTGTGGATAGAATGGTGGAAGATGCCAACGGTTATATTTGGGTACTCACGTATGATAACCGTGCGCATAGGTTTGATCCCGATACAGAAACATTTGTTCAGGTTCCTTCTTCGGGTGAAGCCAGTACTACTAATATCACTTCTATCGAAGTGATGAAGAATGGTACAGTATGGTTGCTCACAGAAAACGAAGGAGCTATCCGTGTGTTGATCGATAAAAAGACTCGCAAACTCACAACTTACATATATTCACAAAAGTCAGGGCAGTTCCCTGCTCAAAAAGTCTATAAGGTTTACGAAGATGCTGCCCATAATGAGTGGATGCTTACGGATAATGGGTTGGCCATGATTCGTCCGGGCCAAACAATACCGGTATCTTACTTTGTAGAGACCAAAGAAGGTCGCCATCGTCTTAATCAATCTTTTTATTCCTTACAGGAAACCTCTACCGAAATATTCTTTGGCTCGGATAAAGGTAGGGTATGGAGGAATCAGAAGAGGGGAGGGCATTTTCAATTACTTCAGCTTCCTACAAAATCGAATGTAATTTCAGTGAATGCAGTCTCGCCAGATGAAATGATATTTTCCACAGCCGATGATGGGTTCTTTACCTATCGTTTGAGCAACAAAGAGTTTGCACATTACTCAACAACTACTTGTGCAAATCTTCCTTCAAATATAATAGCATCTGTTTATGTAGACCGCTGCAAAGAAGTGTGGTTTGCTCTTACCGGTGCCGAGGGAGTTACCCATTTTAATCCGCATACCAACAAAGTAAAACAAGAAATTGTGCCTACTGAGCTTGGAAGCGCTGCGCGTTCACAACCGGCTTTCCATATCCATGAAGATGTGAACGGATACCTTTGGGTTCATCCTTATGGTGGAGGCTTGTCTTATTTTGATAGAAAGCAGAATAAGATTATACCTTTTTATGATGAACCGGGTTCTCCAAACTGGCGTTTCTCGAATAAACTCCATTCTGCCATGTCCGACAGACAAGGTAATTTGTGGATGTGTACCCATTCAAAAGGACTCGAAAAAATTACTTTCCTCGATAATCAGTTTCATCTGAGTATTCCATATCCTCACGATTACGAATCACTGAGCAATGAAACTCGTGCCATATTCGAAGACAATAACCGAAATCTTTGGGTAGCTTTTAAAGATGGTACATTGCGTATATATGATCCGCTTCGTAAATATATAGGCTACCTTACAGAAGCTGGAACAATATCTCAAAGTGGACCTAAGGTGAAAGGTGTTACTTACTTTATGACTCAGGATAAAAAAGGAATTATCTGGATTGGAATGAAAGGAGGCGGGCTGGTGCGTGCCGAAAAAGTAGGTAACCGGTTTGCTTTGTCTCGTTTTAATTATAGCGAAGATGATATATACAGTCTGAGCGACGATAATATTTATTGTATTTTTGAGGATCATAAAGGCCGAATTTGGGTAGCTACTTATGGAGGTGGCATCAATTATATTGATCAAGATAAGAGTGGAAAGACCATCTTTATCAATCATCGCAATAACTTGAAAGGATATCCTATTGATCGTTGCTATCGGGTTCGTTATATCACCGAAGATGCTAAAGGCAATATCTGGGCAGGTACAACATCCGGAGTGATTTCTTTCAAAGATAATTTTGTGAATCCAGAGGAAATTCAGTTTAATCATTATTTGCGTGTGCCGGGTGATGTAACAAGTCTAAGTAATAACGATGTGCACTGGATTCATCCAACAAAGAAAGGTGAGCTTTATCTGGCAACTTTTGGCGGAGGACTTAATAAACTTATCTCTGTTTCCGGAAAAAATAAAGCCGTTTTTAAATGTTATACAGTGAAAGATGGTGCACCATCCGATGTATTGCTTTCTATTCAGGAAGATACAAAAGGTAATTTATGGATTAGCACTGAAAATGGATTAAGTAAATTTATTCCTTCTCAGCAGAGATTCGAAAATTATGACGACAGAAGTTTCGCTTCCAAAGTGAAGTTTAGCGAAGCTACTTCGTATATTACTGCCAATAACTATATTTACTTTGGTACTACAAGCGGATTCCTGTATTTCAATCCGGCGGCTATCCGTAAAAGTACCTATGTGCCTTATATTTATCTGTCGCAGTTGATGGTAGCCAATAAGGAAGTTGCTCCGGGAGAAAAATCTGTTTTGAAAGTCTCATTGGATGATACTAAGGAACTTGAACTATCGCATAAAGAAAATATATTTACTATTCAGTATGCGGCTCTCGATATGAGAAACTCTGAAAACATTCAGTATGCGTATATTCTCGAAGGATTCGATAAGGAATGGACTTATGTTGATAAACAAAGAACTGCAACTTATACCAATTTACCCAAAGGCGAATATGTATTTCGGGTGAAATCTACCAATAGTGACGGAGTTTGGGTAAATAATGAACGAAGCCTGAAAATAACTATTCTTCCATCTTTCTGGGAAACACCTTGGGCTTACATTATTTATTTTCTTTTAATTCTTGCTATTATTCTCATTGCGGTATTTATTCTGTTTACTATCTACAGATTAAAGAATGAGGTATCTGTTGAGCAGCAAGTGTCGGATGTTAAACTTCGCTTCTTTACAAACATCTCGCATGAGTTGCGTACACCGTTAACGTTGATTGCCGGTCCGGTGGAACATGTTCTTAAAAACTCAGAGTTGCCCGAAGAATCCCGCGAACAACTAAACTTAGTGAAGCGCAATACAGACAGAATGTTGAGGCTGGTAAATCAGATTCTCGACTTCAGGAAGATTCAGAATAAGAAAATGAAAATGCAGGTTGAAGAGATTGAACTGGTCTCTTTTGTTCGTCGTATTATGGATAATTTTGAATCCATGGCAGAAGAACATCATATTGATTTTGTATTCGAGCATGATAAACCACAGATGAATCTTTGGGCAGATATAGATAAACTGGAGAAAATTATATTTAATCTACTATCCAATGCCTTTAAATATACTCCTCAGGGTAAAATGATCAAGGTCTTTATAAAAGACGAAGGCGCATCTTTGGCAATTGGAGTAAGAGATCAGGGCATTGGAATTGCTGATAATAAGAAGAATTCTCTTTTTACCCGCTTTGAAAATCTGGTTGATAAGAATCTTTTTAATCAGCCAAGCACCGGTATTGGTCTTTCTTTAGTGAGAGAATTGGTAGAAATGCACAAAGCTACCATTCAGGTAGATAGTAAACTGGGCGAAGGAAGTTGTTTTACCACATATTTCCTTAAAGGCAAGGAACATTACGATGAAGGAGTAGAGTTTATTCTTTCTGATTCAAAGGATCCGGATTTGAAAGGATCTTTGCAGTATACCGCCGATATTCAGAATGAAGTATTTTCTAACGAGGCTGGTGATACTTCCGAAGAGATAGATCCTTCAAAAGAAACAATGTTGTTGGTGGAAGATAATGCCGAATTGCGTTTCTTCCTTCGCAGTATTTTTGGCTCTTCATTCCAGATAATTGAAGCAGCTAATGGTAAGGAAGGACTGGAAAAGGCACAGAAATATGTACCTGATATGATTATCAGTGATGTAATGATGCCCGAGATGGATGGTATAGAACTAACAAAGGAACTGAAAGAAGAAATGACTACCAGCCATATTCCCGTTGTTCTGCTTTCTGCTAAATCTGCAATAGAAAGCAAACTGCAAGGACTTGAATATGGTGCTGATGATTATATCACTAAACCTTTTAGTGCTACTTATCTCAAGGCAAGAGTGGATAATCTGTTGACTCAGCGAAATAAATTGCAAGAGCTTTACCGTGCCAATCTAATGGAAAAGCCTAAGGAAGAAAGCGCAACTCAACCTGAAATGTCTCCACACGATCGTAAGTTTATGGATAAGCTTATGGAATTGATGGAAAGAAACATGGATAATGGCAATTTAGTTGTCGACGATTTCGTGCAGGAAATGGCTGTAAGTCGCTCTGTGTTCTTTAAGAAACTAAAGATGCTTACAGGACTTGCTCCAATTGAATTCATTAAAGAGATGCGGGTAAAAAGAGCTGCACAGCTTATAGAAACCGGAGAATATAACATGACTCAAATTTCTTATCTGGTTGGAATAAATGATCCGCGCTATTTCAGCAAGTGCTTTAAGCAGAAGTTTGGAATGACTCCAACCGAATATAAGGAAAGTTTAGGTAAAAATTATAAATAATTTATTTGATGTATGGAAAAGCATAATCTAATATTCTGGATTGTTGTTGTCCTTCTTTTGGCAGGATTGGCAACTTTGCTTTTTGTCCTTCTTCTTGGAGCTTTTCTATGAATATAATATAGATTCAGTTTATACAAAACGAAAGGCTATATTTTTGTTGATGTCTCAGATTAAAGAAAGATGAAACATCAGCAAAAATATAGTCTTTTTATTTATTGCTTAAAAAATAAAGTTTTATGAGGTAGTTAGTAATGCTGGTTTATATAAGTTTCTGTATTATAGATTTACCGGTAAAGTTTTTGTTATTCAAGTAATTAACATTCATAGAAGCTAAAAAGTCTAAATTTTAAATCAATTATTATACAACTGTTTATTATAGAATCCGTAATCTTGCATTGTAAAAATTGTTAAACCTAATGAATACTAAAATGAATTTTGCAGCTAAATTTTTTTATATTGCATTTTTTTCATTCGTTTTTGGAGGAATGCATTTGCACGGACAAAGTATACCTGCCTTTCCCGGTGCCGAAGGACATGGAAGATATGTAACTGGTGGCCGGGGAGGAGCTGTTTACCATGTTACTTCACTCGAAGATAATGCGTATGGTACTACTCCGGTTTCCGGAACTCTTCGATACGGAATCGAAAAGATTACTTCGGCACGGACTATTGTTTTTGATGTTTCGGGAACCATTCAATTAAAGCAACAGCTGAAGATAAAGAATGACAATGTTACCATTGCCGGACAAACTGCACCGGGCGACGGAATTTGTCTGGCTGGTTGGCCGGTTACCATTAACTGTAATAATGTAATTCTCCGTTTTGTTCGTTTCAGAATGGGAGATAGAGATAACATTAATGCCGATGGTGCCGATGCATTAGGTACACGCGATTATAAAAATATAATTGTAGACCATTGTTCCATGTGTTGGTCGTCTGATGAATGCTGTTCCCTTTACGGAACCGAGAATCTCACTCTGCAATGGTCTCTTATTTCTGAGAGTATGAGACTTTCCGGACATACAAAGGGTGCGCATGGATATGGAGGGATCTGGGGAGGAAACCACGCATCTTTTCATCATAACCTGATGGCGCACCACGATAGCAGAGTTCCTCGTCTTGGTCCGGCAGAAAGTACGCAGACTAAAGAACTTATGGATATACGAAACAACGTTTATTATAATTGGAAAGGAAACGGATGCTATGGTGCCGAAGGCATGAAAGCTAACATTGTGAATAACTACTATAAGCCAGGACCGGCCACAGCTAATGCAAGCTCGCTAGTAAAACAAAGAATTGTGGCGATTGATATCCGTACAGATGAGTATGTTGCAAGGTATCCAGCGTTTGCGCCGATGGTAAACGTTTGGGGAAAGTTCTTCATTGATGGTAATGTTATGGAAGGAAATTCTACTGTAACAAATGATAACTGGACGAACGGCGTTTATGCTCAGATATCAAGTAGCTATGGAATTAGTCAGACTACTAAAGATACTATTAGATTATCAGATCCTCTTCCTACCGGAGTTGTGACTACTCATACTGCACAGAAAGCTTATGATCAGGTTCTTCTTTATGCCGGATGCTCGCTTTTCCGTGACGATATTGATAAACGAATTATTTCTGAGACTCAGAATCAGACATTCACCTTTACAGGATCAAAATCTGGAGCTTTATACCCGGGAATTATTGATACGCAGGACGATACCAAACCTGTTGGAGCCGCTTCCGACTGGTCACCTTGGCCAAATCTTATTCAGAAAACTGCTCCGACAGATACCGATGGCGACGGAATGCCGGATGCTTGGGAAACGGCTCACGGCCTTAATCCTGCACTTGATGCAGATAGGAATGATAAAAATGTAGATCCTAAAGGCGAGTATACAAATTTGGAAGTATACATAAATAGTCTGGTCGAGGATATAACTAATAATCAGAATAACGGAGGGACTTTGATCTCTTCCATTCAATCCGAAACCACTCAAGGTAATGGCTTCCGGATTTCAGCTTATCCAAATCCGGTGCAAGATCACCTTACTATTTCGAGTAATTCGGAGCTGAATAAAGCAGAGCTTCTTTCTATGACCGGCAATGTTATTAAGGTTTTTTCTTTGCAAGGAATACATGAGAATTTAAATTTGTCATCTTTAAACAAAGGTGTGTATGTATTAAAGGTCTTAGATAAAAAAGGAAATAACCAAAGTTTTAAGATTTTGAAATAGAAGGATTGTTATTGTGGGCTTATGTGCAATTATATCAGGCTTATGCCGAAAAGCCATTAATAAACTAGAATAAGCTCAGAAATTAGAATTAATCCATAAAAATAGAGCCGTTTCTTTCCATCTTAGTGGAAAAGAAACGGCTTTGTTTATATCACCAATATTCTAATCTTTATTTTCCGGAGAGCATACCTATATCATTCAACCACTCTTCTGCCAGTAGTGTCCACTTATTTGTTGTTCCCGGATTGTTTCGCAAAGCTATGTTATGACCACCTTCAGGAAAAATATGGAGAGTGCTCATCTTTACATTGTGCTCTTTTAATGCAGTATAATAGAAAATACTGTTCAGGCAAGGCACTGTTTTATCGTCCGTAGCATGTACAATGAATGCAGGAGGAGTATTTTCGGTAACTCTTTTATTGCACGAGAACTGATCTTTCAGCTCTTTTGAAGGATTTTTACCCAAAAGATTTTCCACACTTCCTTTATGAGCATATTCTTCCATCGAAATAACGGGAGATATTAGTATGGTAAAATTGGGAGTAAAAGAGAAAGCATCCATATTGTCGCCTGCCTCGCTCCAGTCTTCTGTGAAAGTAGACACACAAGCGGAAAGATGTCCTCCGGCCGAACAGCCCATAACACCAACCTTATTTATATTGATTCCCCATTGTTCCGCATTGGCACGGATATAACGAAGGGCTCTTTGAGCATCCTGCAACGGAGCTTTGAACGATTCCTTTACATCGGGCGATTGTGGCATGCGGTGATTCAACACAAAAGCGGTTACTCCAAAGGTGTTAAACCACTTAGCCAGTTGAAAACCACTTATCTGATAGGCAAGCCTTGCGTATCCTCCTCCGGGAATAATAAGAACGGCGGCTCCTTTATTCTCCTGTTTTGATGGTTCGAATACGTAAACACCCGGATTACCAACCTGATAAACACGTTCGTTGGCTATGCTGTCTTTCACTTCTATACCTTTGCTATTTGGCATTTTAACGCCTTTCCAAATAGGCATAAACTCTTGTGCAAATACTGAGGAAGCAATTCCCCAGATAAGTAAGAATAAAACTTTTGTTTTCATAGTAATATTATCTTTTAAAGAATAAGGTTGTTTGGTCTGCATTATCTATAAAAAGATTTTGCAGACCAGATTAACTCCGTTTCCAGAGTGTTATTTCTTTTATTTAAAATAGAATTCTTCTTGATATTTAAATCAAAGAAAGAATTTCATGTGCCTCATTTACAATATGTGCAGGCTCAAATTGCTGAAGTTCTTCCAGAGGGCGGAATCCCCAGGTAACTCCGGCAGCAGTTATTCCTGCATTTTTAGCAGTCAGCATATCTATGCCCGAGTCTCCCACATAAAGAACATCTTCTTTATTCACTTTTGTTACAGCAAGAATATCTTCTACAATTTGAGGATCGGGCTTTGTTTTTATACCTTCCCGTTGTCCGAAAACTGCAGCAAAAGGTACTCCGCTGAAATAATGCTCAACAAGCAGTTCTGTAGCCGACTGATATTTATTGGATGCTACAGCCATTATCACTCCTTTTTCGTGAAGGGCAGACAGCAGTTCGGGAATGCCCGGATAAGGAGAACTTTTATCCATTTTATGCTCACTATAATGAACCAGAAAATTATTGCGAACCTTTGAAATATTTTCTTCACTCTTTTCACCTTCCGGCAGTGCACGCTCAAAAAGCTTATTTATTCCGTTACCTACAAAAAACCTGTATTCATTCTCTTCGTGCTCAGGAAATCCTGTTTTCCTCAGTGCATAATTTGTACTTTGTGCCAAGTCGGCAATTGTGTTAAGTAGAGTTCCGTCTAAATCGAATATTACTAATCTTTTCATACCTTAATATATTTGCAGTGCAAAATTACAGAAAATAAAAGCTGAAGTCCCTAGTAGTTTGCATATAATTTAAAGATATTTGGTTATTGTACTTTGCCAATGCAATTAAATATTAAATTTTAAAATAAACCTGTTCATAATACAAGATGATTATTTAATTTTGAATCTGTAATATTCCATAACATTTTTGTTTATAAGCATACACTTTGTTAAATTAATATTTGATTATGAAGAAAATTTACTGTCTTATTTTATTTTCATTCCTATTTGTAGGAATGATATTCGCTGTAACTCCAACTACATTTACCGTAGCAACTTACAATTTGCGTAATGCCAATCACGGCGATTCTATAAATGGCAATGGATGGGGCCAGCGTTCTCCTTATATTGCCCAATTAATCCGTTTTCATGGTTTTGACATCTTCGGAACTCAGGAAGGATTGTATAATCAACTTCAGGAGATGAAACAGATGTTGCCTGGCTATAATTATATAGGTAAAGGGCGCGACGATGGAAAAACCAAAGGCGAACATTCTGCCATCTTTTATCGAACCGATAAATTCCAATTGCTTGATCATGGCGACTTCTGGTTATCAAAAGATGAAACTAAACCTAATCTGGGCTGGGACGCAGTTTGTGTGAGGATTTGCACATGGGGAAAATTTAAAGAGATTAAAAGTGGTTTTGTTTTTGTTTATTTCAATTTACACATGGACCATATCGGTACGGTTGCCCGCTCTGAAAGTGCCAAACTAATCTTAAAGAAGATTCAGGCAATGCCTAAAGGTATGCCGGTTATCTTATCGGGCGATTTTAATGTAGACCAGGATTCCCCTTCTTATAAACTTCTCAATACTTCCGGCATCCTTCAAGATTCTTATGGAATATCTAAATTAGTATATGCGCCTAACGGAACATTCAATGATTTTAATCCAAATAGTAAAACGGATAGCCGTATAGATCACATCTTCCTGACTAATAATTTTAAGGTGCTGAAATACGGAATCCTGACAGATACTTATAGATCAGAAAATAAAGGTGAGTTTAATTCTAATGCTGCTCCAAAAGAAATAAAGTTGCAGGAGAATTCAGCCAGATGCCCATCCGATCACTTTCCGGTAATGATTGTAGTTCAGACTAAATAATCCGGATGTAGTTTCTTGTTCTTAGGATGTTAAGGCTATATCTCGCCGGACCTAAGCAATTTATTAACCGGATATCTTTGAAAAGGTCTACACGTTATTATTAAAAAGACTACACTTTAAATAATTAAGGTGTACACCTTTTATAAATAAAGTCTACGTTTAAAAAAGAATATTCCACCGGAGTTTATCTTAATAGTAAAGGCTGCCTTGTCTACTTCTTTAGTAAGATTAGGCAGCCTTTAATCATATAAGAATGAATATTACTTCTCAATACGGAACCAATCTACTTCAGCCCATCCGCCATCGTTAATTACAATAGCCGGACGAGTGCAGAATGTTCCAACTTTAGCGCCGATCCATTTGCCTTCACGCGCTTTGAATTGTTTTCCTAGCTTCTGGAATTTCTTTCCATCAAGGCTATAACTGAAATCACACTTAGCTTCTTTATTGAATGTTACTTTAAGATAAACAGTGTTATCCTTCAAAGTAACCGATTCATTAACCGATTCTACAGTTCCTTTATCGGCGTTCTTGCATTCGTTTTGTGAAAGAATCAATCCCTCTTTTGTATTCTCAAGTGAAAGAAGTGCATAATCAAGTCCCATAACCAGTAATCCGGTACGTTCTCCGAAATATTTTGGACTTGGAGCGAAGCGAAGTTTCATAACAGCGCTGAATTCATTGGAAGGAGTCTTCTGTAAAAGCAGATTAGGAACATCCCACAGACTCTTATATTCCTTAGTAACAGGGTAGGAGTATAGGCGTGCATAACCTTTGTCGGCAGCAAGGAATATCCATTTTGGATTATAATTTGCATGCCATTGCCATTGTGGAGACAAAGTAAGGGTATTAAATTCATCACTTTCCTGAGGAGTGCAGATAGGATAAGTCTTACCTACATTAGGTTTCTTGTAAGAAAGAACAGGCTCACCGCATCCGTCACCATCTTTATCAACACCGATAACCGGCCAGTCTTTAACCCATTTCATTGGTTGAAGATGAGTCAATCGGCCATAAGCACCAACATCCTGAAAATTAAGGAACCAGTCTTCGCCTGTGGTTGTATCTACCCAGGCTCCCTGGTGAGGACCATTAATTGTACTCTTTCCCTGAGCCATTACCACTTTTTCTTCGTAAGGACCATACGGATTCTTTGAACGAAGCACCAGCTGCCATCCGGTAGCTACACCGCCAGCAGGAGTAAAGATATAGTAATAACCATTTCTTTTATAGAACTTAGGACCTTCGCATGTTTCGTGATGTTCGTGTCCGTCAAATACAATTCTTGATTCGGTAATAGCCTGATTTGCTTCAGCATTCAGTTCGCAAACAGCCAACACACTCTTTAATCCGGCGCGGCTTCCGGCAAATGCATGAACAAGATAAACTTTGCCATCTTCATCCCACAAAGGAGTTGTATCAATAATACCTTTTGCAGCTTTTACCAAAACAGGTTTGCTCCAGGTTCCTCTCGGATCTTTAGTCTTGGTCATATATACTCCTTGGTCAGGATCTCCCCAGAAAATATAAAATTCATTATTATGAAAACGGATACTTGGCGCCCATACACGGTTTCCATGCTCCGGCTTTTCAACAGCTTCAATAGGTTCAATAGCATAAGGAACGGCAGCATTTACAATTGTCCAGTTTACCAAATCTTTAGAATGAAGAATCTGTAACGCAGGAATGCAGTTAAAGCTGGAAGCTGTCATGTAATAATCATCCCCTACACGACAAGCGTCCGGATCCGAATAGTCAGCATAAATAATAGGATTACGATAAGTTCCATCTCCTTTATCTGCTACCCACACTTTTGAAACATAGTTCTGCGCTGTGGCAGGTAAAGCCGTCATCAGGCATAAGCCTAAAATCGTTGTAAGCTTTTTCATTTAGTATTAATTTTAATTATTTTCTTTGCAGGCAAAAATAAAAAAATCCGAGAGAATGCAAGTGTATTAATTGTGCAATCTCCCGGATTTTTAGTATAATAATTGATACTTATTTAATCCTTATAGTACAAGGATGCTCAAGTTCCTTTTTCCATTCCTGAATATAGGCAAACCATGCCTCTTTTGTTTTATAACCAAAGGTTTCTTTCATGGATGTAAATACAATGTTGTAATCTATAGACTTCTTGCCATCGGCTCCTACAGTATAAAGATAATTATCGTTATCCTTCACTTCAGCCTTTACATATTTCTGAGGAATACAGGTTGCAAGTCCTACAGTTTCTTTTGCATACTTGATTGTATCGTTTACAGGCCAGTCTGTTCCCCAGCAAGCAACAAGCCCTTTATGATCTGAGAAAGATTCCGAATCTTTAATGTTTTGAACTCCGGTAGAGAAAACTTCTTTTTTAAGAGGTTCATCGAACAGAATTTTCACTTCGGCATCACGGTGTCCGGCGTAGAGAATATAACGAGTAGTCATATTCAACTCAGAACCCTGATATTTCCAGTCGTTTGCAATAACATCAACAACAGTTCTTACTGGTCCGTAAGCCAAAATACTTTCTGTACGGTTGCTTACCGGATCAATATGAGTAGCCTTTTTGCCGTCCCATCCTTTAAAAGCTCCTAGTCCGCAGCTTGCGTTTACGCGAAGAACATCATCACCAAAACCTTTAGCCAGCTGAGCATCGGTAGGGTAGAACTGAGATTCTTTTATTTCGAAACCTTTATTGAACTTTCCGTATAAATCCACAGTCTGCTTTTTATCGAAGTAAATACGATAAGCAACCAACTCAGATTCGAAAGCCGGACCGTGGTGGTGTAGCTGATTATAAAGTATTCCTCCGGGAACAGAAACAGAAGAGATAGGAACATGCTGTCCTTTCTTATCGCTTACCAACATTTCGGCATATACTTTAGAAGGATATGTTTTGGTAGATTTCTCCGAAGAAAGAGTAATTTTAAAAGTTCTTTTTCCTTTAGCAGGTACATCTGTTACAAAAGCAAGTTCATCTGCCTTGCGGTCTCCGTTTAAGTCATCCAGCTGAGAAGGAATTTCTCTGTTCCCCACCCAAACAGTAGCAGACTTTACTGTGAATCCGGCATTTAAATCTTTAATTTTTAATACAACAGGCTCGTTTTCTTTAGCTTTGCTCCATGCGTTTTCTACTTCGATGGAGATACTTTTTTCCGCTTTTTGTGCAAGTGCATTTAAAGGAAGGCAACAAACTATTGCCAAAGCAATTTTTATACTCTTTTTCATGATTAATAAAATTCAGTTAATAACAATGCAAATGTATAATAAATGCAATGACTATTCATACCTTTTTTGATTGAAATCATTTAAATATTACTGTTTTGCCCTTTTCGTCCACTTCTTTAAAAAGAATGCCGTCCACCTTAATGTTATTTGCATTCTTTATTGACAAGCTGTTTCCGGTTGGAGAAGTAATTTTAATATTTTCCATAACTACTCCATCTGCCTGACTAACAACTGCGCCTTCTTGTGCATCGGATATGATTACGTTTTTAACCGTAACATTTTGAATCTTCATTTCAGGCAGACCGTTGAAGAACATTGCTCTTCCGGATTTTTTGCAGAAAACGTTGGAGATATGAATATCTTTAAATACAGGAGTTTCAACCGTTACAGGAGGAATTGTAGTTGAAAGACTTTCTTTTGTATCCTCTTCTGTTACTTCATCGGGAGCTTTTCCACCATAGAATAAGTCGAATAAAAGAGGTTCGTTAGGAATGTTAATCATGTTGATATGGTCAATATAGATACCTTCAACAACTCCACCACGTCCGCGGGTACTCTTAAAACGTAAACCAACATCGGTACCAACGAAAGAGCAATTAGATACAAATATGTTTTTTACTCCGCCAGACATTTCACTACCCACAACAAATCCGCCGTGGCCGTGAAGTACCAGATTGTTTTTTACTATCACATTCTGACAAGGTTCGCCTCTTCTGCGTCCGTCTTCATCTTTACCCGATTTAAGGCAGATGGCATCATCACCGGCATCAAAGGTGCTGTTTATAATAAGAGCGTTTTTGCATGATTCCATATCCAGGGCATCTCCATTCTGTGAATACCATGGGTTAGATACATTAACCTTATTGATTGTTATGTTTTCGCAAGAAAGCGGGTGAAGACACCAGCTTGGAGAATTCTTGAATGTTACACCTTCCAGAAGTACATTCTTGCACTTAACAATACTAACCATTACCGGACGAAGCCATTCTCTGATGCTTTCCCATTCAGCATCAGTATTAATACCTGTAGGGTTATTAAAGTTTTCGGTAGATGATGCACCTTTAAAAGATTTCTCGGTTGGGTACCAGATCTTCTTATCAGCACTTAATACCCCTCCCGATTTAATGAGGTTTTTCCACTGAGCTTCGGTCATTTTATCTTTCTTTACCGGACGCCATGCATCACCCGAACCATCAAAGATTCCCTTTCCGGTAATTGCAATATTAGTAGCATTGCGGGCTGAAATAGGAGACTGACAACGGCGAGTTTCAAGTCCTTCGAATGAAGTCTTTATAATAGGATAAGCATTATAATCATCAGTAAATACAACTAAAGCGTTTTGTTCTGCGCACAAGTTTACGTTACTCAATAATTCAATAGGGCCGGTCAACCATAATCCCGAAGGTATAACAACTGTTCCCCCTCCCTTGGCATTTACCTTTTTTATGGCATCGTTAATTGCTTTTGTATTGAGGAATATTCCGTCTCCTTTTGCACCGAAATCAAGAATGTTTGCTGTGTAAACAGGAAAAGAGGGTTGCACAACTTTTGGCATTTTAAATGGTACCCCATTATATATAGCAGGATCTATGTTGCTTCCTTTTGAAGCTGCTAATGAATTGGTACTGTATAATAGAGATAGTGCGCATGCTACAGGTAGCACAAGGTACTTTTTTATAAAACTGTTCATTCTGTTATTTTACTTTAATATTATATCTATACTTACTTAAAAACTTGTTAAACACTAAATATTATTTCTTCCACAGGCTATTCTCACGGACGGCTTGTGAAAGAAATAATAAAAACAATTCTAATAATCTAATCTAACCTTAAATAATTATTTTGAAAAAACTTATTGTCTATGTTGCAAATATAGTTTGGATACTGAAATTCAATGTGTACATTTTGTTAGATTAGGTGTATTTTTTGTTGATTTACACAATAGAAATGCAAAACTTGGCAACTCTTTTGTTCAGTTCGAATAAATGTTTATATCTTTGCGGCATATTTAAACTAATAAGAACTAGGTATGAGTTACAACTTATTAAAAGGTAAAAGAGGTATAATTTTTGGTGCGCTTAACGAACAATCAATTGCTTGGAAAGTAGCAGAACTGGCTGTTGAAGAGGGTGCAACCATTACATTATCAAACACACCGGTAGCTGTGCGCATGGGTGAAATTTCAGCATTGTCTGATAAACTTAACTGTGAAGTTATTCCAGCAGATGCAACCAGCGTTGAAGATTTAGAAGTGGTTTTCCAACGTTCAATGGAAATTTTAGGTGGAAAAATCGACTTTGTATTACATTCTATAGGAATGTCTCCAAATGTTCGTAAAAAGAATACATACGATAATTTGGATTATAATATGTTAGGTAAAACATTGGATATTTCAGCGATATCATTTCATAAGATGTTGCAGGTTGCTAAGAAGCAGAATGCTATAGCTGATTATGGTTCTGTTGTTGCATTATCATATATCGCTGCACAACGTACATTCTTTGGATACAATGACATGGCCGATGCAAAATCATTGCTTGAGTCAATCTGCCGTAGCTTTGGATATATATATGGTAGAGAACATAATGTTCGTATTAACACTATTTCTCAATCTCCAACTATGACAACTGCAGGTTCGGGAGTAAAAGGTATGGATAAGTTAATGGACTTCTCAAACCGTATGTCTCCACTTGGTAATGCAGATGCCGATGAATGTGCTAACTATTGTATCACAATGTTCTCTGATTTAACTCGTAAGGTTACAATGCAGACTTTGTTCCACGATGGAGGATTCTCTAGCATGGGAATGAGTCTTCGTGCAATGGTTCAGTACGAGAAGAGTTTCGAGGAGTACTGTGATGAAAACGGTAATATAATCTACGGATAAATAAAAATGAGCAGTGAAAAGTAATTTTTCACTGCTCATTGCTAAATAACTTAGTAATGAGAAAATTTCTATTCTTCTTTCTTGCTTGCCTGGTCTTTTTTTCCTGCAAATTTGTTGCAGATAAAAAAGATAGCGATGCTGTTGATGAAAGAATAGAAATAGCTCGTTATGATAAACTACTGAATGAGTATGTAGAATTCAATAGTTTTTCTGCTCTTCAGAAAATGAATACAGAATATCTTCTGGCTACAAAGTATCTTATAGAAGATGTTTTGAGGCTTGGACAAGTTAATGATGATAAAATTAACGAGAAGTTAAAGGTCTTTTATTCTGATTCAACTTTACGCAAACTAACGGCTGATGCACTTGCAAAGTATAGCAATATGAGTCGTTTAGAAAAGAAATTCACCAAAGGATTCCAAAGATTAAAAAAAGAAGTTCCTTCGCTCAAGATTCCCCATATTTATTCTCAGATATCTGCTCTCAACGAATCGGTTGTTGTGGGAGATAGTATTTTGGGCTTTAGTATTGATAAATATATGGGAGAAGATTATCCCTTATATAAACGTTTCTTTTACGATTATCAAAGAAAGAGCATGAAGCCGGAGAGAATTTTGCCGGACTGTTTCAATTTTTATCTGTTAAGTGAATATCCTTATCCTGAAGATAGAGGTCGTTTAATTGACAGAATGCTTCACAGAGGGAAATTGGAATATATTGTTTCTGAAATTCTTAATTATAAAACTTTTGGAGAAGAACTAGGTTACACCAAAGAAGAAGAAGGGTGGTGTGAATATAACCGGTTTAAGATATGGGAGTACATGATGCAGAACGGACAACTTTATAGTACAGATCCAATGGTTCAGCGTAAATACTTGAAACCGGCACCTAATACTGCTTTTTTCGGTGATCAGTCTCCAATGATGGTTGGCGTTTGGATGGGAATGCAGATTGTAGATTCTTACATGAAAAATCATAAAGAGACCACCATAAAGGATTTATTGGAAATGACCGACTATTCCAAAATGCTTGCTGAAGCAAGATTTAACCCATAATATAAAATAATAATGGAAGTTGCATTATATCTTTTGCCCGTTACTTTGGGTGAAACACCTATTGATTCAGTATTGCCACCTTATAATAAAGAGATAATTGTTCAGATAAAGCATTTTATTGTCGAAGATATACGTTCTGCTCGTCGTTTTCTCAAGAAAGTAGAGAAAGAGATTGATATTGATACTCTAACTTTCTATCCTTTGAACAAGCATACATCTGCTGAAGAAATATCTGGTTATCTGAAACCATTAATTGCCGGTTCCCCAATGGGAGTGATATCCGAAGCCGGATGTCCTGCTGTTGCCGATCCCGGAGCTGATGTTGTAGCTATGGCTCAGCGAAAGAATCTAAAAGTTGTTCCATTGGTTGGTCCATCATCAATTATACTATCTGTTATGGCTTCTGGTTTCAACGGACAAAGTTTTGCTTTCCATGGCTATTTACCAATTGATCCTTCTGAAAGAGTGAAGACTATAAAACATTTGGAGTCGCGAATCTATTCAGAGAATCAAACGCAGTTGTTTATTGAAACTCCATATAGAAATAACAAGATGGCAGAAGATATATTACACAATTGCCGTCCTCAGACTAAATTATGTATTGCTGCAGACATTACATGCGAAGGAGAATTCATAAAAACGAAAACTGTAAAAGAGTGGCAGGGGAAATTGCCTGATCTGACAAAGATTCCTTGTATATTCTTGTTGTATAAGTAAGAAAGAAGTCTGGTTATTAATTGATTTTCTTGTATTCTTCGCTTATAAGTGCGGCTTCTTTTAACTGGTCGTACTCTTTTTCAAAACATTCTCCGAAGAAGTTTTTATCAAGGTTTGTTTCAATTTGCTGGAAAGTCCATAATTTCCCATCCCTGAATTTTGGAGTACAAAGCACTTTATCATCCTCAATGTAGAGAATGTATAGATAAATAAGACGATTGGTCTCTTCTGTTTTAAACCTATATTTAATGCTGAATCTAGGTTCCAGTTTATCTTCATTAGGAAAAAATCTTCTCATAGTACGATTCACCCCTTCTTCCAGGTTTTCTTCGTATCGTAAGTAGCTTTCCATGGGAAGATCAATCTTATCAGGATTAAAATTGGTGTTTTCAGATCTTCTGCTAAGAAACAATAGTCCGTTAGATATAACTGCAATTCGGATAACCGGATTGATATACATGTTCTTGTAATAATGTTTCTCGAAACTATATTTCTTGTCTACAACTTCACCTTTCTCGTTTAATATAGGAATCTTTTCAATCTTTGATGATAAAGAAAGAAGGAGTGTAAGTCCAATCTGACTAATAATAATTGCAATAAAAAGAATTGCAGGAGGCAGTATATGGAGCAGAATTAAATCTGTAATCTTTCCTAACGGCGATGCAAAGATTATAATCAGAGACGTTATAATGAAATGAGGAATACATAAAATTTGTATTACTCTTGAATAGATTGCTCCAGAATCAATACTATACATTAAGTCCTTATCATAATGCGAACTATTTTTCTTAAGAAATAATTTTTTTATTCTTCTCTTTTCATAAAGAATAATAGAAACAATGATTATTATTCCAATTTCCGTGTAAAAAGATAACATTCCCTGAGGTATGTTTATGGAAGATATTAAAGTGGATATACTTAGTATCAACAGCAAAAGTGTAGATGCCAATAGAAGCAGCAAGCTTCCTCCCCGCCCAATTAAGTAATAGATAAGTAGTGAGAAAAACAAACCCACAGCGGAACTAATATATATAGCCGTTGAAGCTGAAATAAATTCACTAAGAATCATGCATAATATGATAGGCAACACTCCAATAGCTCCGTTAATTATAAGCAATTTGGATGTATTTTTAATATAATCTCTTATCATATTTTTCTTCCATTATATACACAAGAACAAATATTCAGTATAATAGGTTCTTATTTTTTATGTTTGTTAATTAAATGTTTTTCTGCATGATAAGAAGAGCGGACCAATGGGGCACTTTCTACTTGTTTGAATCCTTTTTTTAGTCCGGTTTCTTTATAAATATCAAATTGTTCGGGAGTTATATATGCTGCAACAGGAAAGTGTTTATGTGATGGTTGCAGGTATTGTCCAATGGTTAGTATCTGGCACCCGTTCTCTAATAAATCGTCCATAAGTTCTTCAACTTCTGAGGGCGATTCTCCCAGACCAACCATAATTCCTGATTTTGCAACAAGGCCACTTTGAGAAATTTGATTAATAACTTTTAGACTGGTTTCATAATTGGCTGCACTGCGAACGGTAGGACTAATGCGTCTAACAGTCTCCATGTTGTGAGAAATAATATCCGGCTTTGCGGCAATAATCATTTCTATAAGATCAGTTCTTCCTTGAAAATCGGGAATCAGGACTTCTGTTGTCGTTTCTGGATTGAGCAGTTTTATTTGGTAAAGAGTATTTGCCCAGTGCGAAGCACCTAAGTCGGGGAGGTCATCCCGGTCTACTGAAGTGATTACAGCATGAGAGAGCTTCATTAATCTGATAGATTCTGCTACATGCAATGGCTCATCGCTGTTTAAAGGGTGAGGTTTTCCTGTAAGAGTATTACAAAACTTACAGGAACGGGTGCAGATTTCTCCACAAATCATAAAGGTTGCAGTTCCTTTACCCCAGCATTCACCCATATTCGGGCAACGTCCGCTACTACAAATAGTATGTAGTTTATGAGACTCTACAATACGTTTCGTGTCTGTATAGCGCTCGTTGCTCCCAATATTTATCTTAAGCCAATCAGGCTTTCTTACTCTTTCCATTTGTGTTGTGTTCTTAATAGTATTTGTTTACGGTAGCTTACAGATTATTCTTGAAGAATTCTGTAATACGGGTAAACAAGTGGTAACGGGTATTTCCTCCGTATATGCTATGATTGCGATTAGTGTAAACCTGCATATCAAATTGTTTGTTAGATTGTACTAACTGTTCACTATATTCAGCAGTATTCTGGAAATGAACATTGTCATCAGCCATACCGTGAACAATCAAAAGTTTTCCGCTAAGATTTCCAGCACGTGTAAATGCTGAAGAGGCTGCATAACCATCTGCATTTTCTTGTGGAGTTCTCATGAAACGTTCAGTGTAAACAGAATCATAGAATTTCCAGTCGGTTACCGGTGCTACGGCAACTCCTGCCTTGAATACATTGCTGCCTTCGCTCATACTCATAATAGTCATGTATCCACCAAAGCTCCATCCCCAGATTCCAATTCTTCCGTTATCAACATAAGATTGTTTATTGAAGTACTTGGCAGTTTCTACCTGATCTTGTGCTTCTTTAACTCCTAAGTTCATATAAGTACATTTAGTAAATTCTTCGCCACGTCCACCTGTGCCTCTTCCGTCAACACAAGCTACGATATATCCTTGAGTAGCCATGTAAGCTTCCCATCCTAATCCGCTTCTAATTCCACCCAGGCTCCAGCGATCAGCCACTTCTTGTGTACCAGGTCCACTGTATTGGTAAAGAATTACAGGATATTTTTTAGATTCAGAGAAGTCGGCTGGCTTAATCATCCATCCGTTTAGCTGAACCCCGGTAGAAGTTGTGAAAGAGAAAAATTCCTTTTTAGGCAAAGCCATATTGCTGATCTCTTCTTTCAGCTTACTGTTGCTGATAAGTACACCTAGTTCTTTTCCTTTATTATCGTTCAGAGTTACTGTAGGTGGAGTAGTAAGGTTTGAGAAAGTATTAATAAAGTATTTCATTGTTCTTCCAAAGATGGCATTGTTTGTACCTTCCTTTTCAGTGAGTTTATCTTTTCTTCCCTTTGCATCTATTGCATACACAGCTTTGCGTAGAGGATTGCCTTCGTTACTTTCATAATAGAAAGTATTGGTTGCAGGATCCCAACCGTGGTACTTGCTGACTTCAAAATTACCTTTTGTTACTTGTTTCACCAGATTTCCTCCGATAGAATACCAGTAAAGGTGACTATATCCATCTTTCTCGCTCAGAAGACTGAAGTTGTTATCATAGAAAACAATATTATCAAAGTTGTTTTCATTGATGTAGTATTTACTTTCGTCTCTTAAAACTAACTTGGCAACTCCTGAACGAGGATTCACGAAGTACATGTCAAACTGGTTTTGAGTACGGTTCAGCGTCATAACTGCCAGTTTACTTGCATCTTTAGTAAAACGGATGCGTGGAATATAATCTTCCTTCTTGATAGGAATATTTAATTTTCTGATCACCTTTGATTTGATATCAAAAGAATGTACGGTTACAGTAGAGTTAGTTTGTCCCGATTTTGGGTATTTATAAGAATAACTTCCGGGATAATATTCGTTCTCTTTGTTAGTAGGATATTGTCCGGCATACAAAGGAAAAGAATAAGAAGGCACAGCTGTTTCGTCAAAGCGAACAAAAGTAATCATTAAGTTATCGGGAGAGAATTCCAGTGCACGGTTATACTCAAACTCCTCTTCATATACCCAATCGGGAGCACCATTGATTATTTTTCCAAATGCCCCATCGGTGGTAACTTGTGATTCGCTGTTGCCATAAAGGAACTTCACCAGGAAGATATTGTTGTTTCTTACGAAAGCCACCATGTTTCCATCAGGAGAAAAAGTAGGAACCTGTTGAGGACCTCCGTCCGAAAGTTTCTCCACCAAATTACGTTTAATAGAGTACACATAGTGAACAGCAGTAAACGAACGGCGATAGATCGGTTTTGTTTCTGTCTGAATCAGAATTTTAGTTTCATCAGGAGACAGCTGATAACCATCGAAGGTTTTGAATGTACACTCACGTGCTGTTGAAACATCGAATAGCGTTTCTACTTCTTTGCCAGTCTTGAATGAATATTTTACAATGCGCTTTCTGTCATTACTTATCATCGTGTAATGTTCTCCGTCGGCCATTGGCACAAGTTCGCCTAACCTTTCGCCATTGTATTTGCCTGTTACAGCATCTTTTAATGTTAATACTTTGCTATCCTGGGCGTAGATTGCCAAAGAGAGAGCACAAAATATCAATAGTAAATTAATTTTTTTCATGTTGCAATACATCTGATTATCTGTTATATCCCACAAAAGTAAACAATTTAATCGATTCTGTACATAAGCATTTCTTAAAAGTTATTTTATATATAATCAAGATGAAGAACTCCCCACGGATAGTAAGCATACTTTTCTTTTTCAGGACTATTTTTTTTGATTTCTATCTGTGTTTTTTTTAAAAATATTCTCATCCCTCACTCCTGCAATACTAAATACTTGATTGTCAGATTGTATACTGTGGATTTGATAAATTCATCCCTCACTCATCCCTCACTGAGTTAAATATAAATCATTAGTTATTAAATAGTTAATAAAGTGATGGATGAAGACAAAAATCCCTCATCCCTCACTATTTGGGGCCTTCTCTCACTCTTTCGTTTAAAAAATAGCTGTTTTGTAGCTATTATATGTCTCGTTATGTTTTGAGAAGCTTACTAGAGAGAAATAAAAAACATCCTGAGATATTATATATTTCTTGTACAAAACAAATAATTGTACTGTACAAAAGAATTAATTATTTTGTACAGAAGAATGCATTCTTTTGTACAAGATAATATGGATTACTGGTTTATAATTAAAATAAGAACGCGGAAGATGAATTAAGATGAAAGGATAAAATGGAAATTAAACCTTAGTGAGCAATTATTATTGTAAATGAAGAAATGGCGATTCTTATTTAAATAAAATACTTAACTTTGCGATTAAATTAAAAACAGAACGAATTATATGCCTGCCTATAACGACTTTTCTTCTTTTCTGCGAAAGTATTTTGATGGTAAAGTTCAGAAGATTTCGCTTAATGCCGGATTTACTTGTCCAAACAGAGATGGAGTAAAAGGCAAAGGGGGCTGTACTTATTGTAATAATCAGACTTTTAATCCAGAATATTGCAAAACTGAAAAATCAGTAAAAGAGCAGTTGGAAGAAGGACGACTCTTTTTTTCTCGAAAATATCCGGAAATGAAATATCTGGCCTATTTTCAGGCATATACAAATACTTATTCAGAGCTCGAAGAACTGAAAAGGAAATATGAAGATGCGTTAAGCGTTGATGGGGTAGTAGGATTGGTCATTGGAACTCGTCCTGATTGTATGCCGGATGCTTTACTTGATTACCTGGAAGAATTGAATAAACAAACTTTTCTTCTTGTAGAATATGGCATTGAAAGTACTAATGATGATACGCTGCGAAGAATTAACCGCGGACATACTTATGCTGACACAGTTGATGCTGTGAAAAGAACTGCTGCCAAAGGTATTCTTACCGGTGGACATGTGATACTTGGACTACCGGGGGAAACACATGATGATATCGTAAGTCAGGCTGCCCGATTATCAGAATTGCCACTTACAACTTTAAAGCTTCATCAGTTACAGCTTATCCGCGGAACAAAAATGGCTCATGAATTTGAAGAACATCCGGAGGAATTTCATTTGTATGAAGTGGATGAATATATAGATCTTGTTATAGATTATGTGGAACAACTTCGTCCGGATATGGTGCTGGAACGCTTTGTTTCTCAGTCTCCGAAGGAGTTACTTATTGCACCCGATTGGGGACTAAAGAATTACGAGTTTACCGAACGTGTAAAAAAAAGAATGCGTGAAAGGGAAGCTTATCAGGGAAAATTATATAGACTTTAAGATAAAAAGATTATTTTTGCTATTAAAAACCAGATGGATACAAATATGCAACAGAAGACTACAATAAAAGGGAAAGTTCACTATGTAGGAGTGAATGACAGAAATAAACAGTTGTTTGAAGGAATGTGGCCGTTACCTTACGGTGTATCTTATAATTCTTATCTTATAGACGATGAATTAGTGGCACTTGTTGATACGGTTGATGTATGCTATTTTGAGATTTTTCTTCGCAAAATTAAAAATATAATAGGTGATCGTCCTATCAATTATTTGATTATTAATCACATGGAGCCAGATCATTCGGGTTCCATTCGTTTGATAAAACAACATTATCCGGATATTGTTATTGTGGGTAACAAGCAGACTTTCGGAATGATTGAAGGTTTCTACGGAGTTACCGGTGAACAATATCTGGTAAAAGATGGAGATTATCTTGCTTTAGGACATCATAAACTTAAATTCTACCTTACACCAATGGTTCACTGGCCCGAAACCATGATGACTTACGACGAAACAGACGGAGTTCTCTTCTCGGGTGATGGATTTGGTTGTTTTGGGACATTGGATGGAGGCTTTATCGATTCCCGTATGAATATTGATAAATACTGGGATGAGATGGCACGTTATTATTCCAATATTGTAGGGAAGTATGGTTCTCCGGTACAAAAAGCACTCGAAAAACTAGCTGGATTGCATATTAGTGCAATTTGTTCTACACATGGCCCTGTATGGATGGAAAATATAGAAAGAGTAATTGGTATCTACGATAAATTAAGTCGCTACGATGCCGATGAAGGAGTGGTTATTGTTTACGGAAGCATGTACGGAAATACCGAGCAGATGGCCGAAACTATTGCATCAGAACTTTCTGCCTGTGGCATTAAAAATATTGTGATGCATAATGTATCAAAATCAAATCCTTCTTATATCCTCATGGATATATTTAAATATAAAGGACTGATTATCGGAAGTCCTACTTACAGCAACCAGATATTCCCTGAAGTAGAAGCAATTCTTTCCAAAATACTTGTGAGAGATATGAAAGGCCGCTATCTGGGATACTTTGGATCTTTTTGCTGGGCTGGTGCTGCCGTGAAAAGAATGGCCGAGTTTGCAGAAAAGAGTAAGTTTGAGTTAATTGGTGATCCTGTAGAAATGAAACAAAGCATGAAGGATATAACTTATACTCAATGTGAAAACCTGGCAAAAGCTATGGCCGATCGTTTAAAAGTTGACAGATCTAAAACACTATAAATAATCTAACTTAAAACAAACTTTATTATGAGACTAATCATTCAACCTGATTATCAGAAGATTTCTCAGTGGGCTGCCAATTATGTTGCAGCAAAGATTAATAAGGCTAATCCTACTGCAGAGAAACCTTTTGTTCTTGGTTTGCCAACAGGATCTTCTCCTCTTGGAATGTACAAAGCACTAATTGATTTACACAAAAAAGGCGTTGTATCGTTTAAGAATGTGGTAACATTCAATATGGACGAATACGTAGGTCTTCCACAAGCACACCCGGAAAGCTACTATTCATTTATGTGGAATAACTTCTTTAATCATATTGATGTTATTAAATCAAACGTAAATATCCTGAATGGTAATGCTGCTGATTTGGAAGCAGAATGCGAACGCTATGAAGCTAAGATCAAAGAATATGGCGGTATTGACCTTTTCCTTGGTGGCATTGGTCCTGATGGACACATTGCTTTCAATGAACCGGGATCTTCTCTAACTTCTCGCACTAGAGTGAAGACTTTGACAACAGACACAATCATTGCAAACTCTCGTTTCTTTGATAATGATGTGAATAAGGTTCCTAAAACAGCTTTAACTGTAGGTGTCGGTACTGTTCTTTCTGCTAAAGAAGTTCTTATCATTGTTAATGGACACAACAAGGCTCGTGCTTTATATCACGCTGTTGAAGGTTCGATCACTCAGATGTGGACTATCAGTGCTCTTCAACTTCACGAAAAAGGAATTATTGTATGTGATGATGCAGCAGCCGATGAATTGAAGGTGGGTACTTATCGTTACTTCAAAGATATTGAAGCAGATCATATTGATCCTGAAACGTTACTGAAATAAGATTTATCAGATATAAATAAATGGACATATAAATGTCTGGTTATTTCTATTAAACAGACTTGAGACTTCATCCAAAGCCTCAAGTCTGTTTTTTTTATATGGTAAATTAAAGAGTGATATCACTCTTTTAAGCACAATCGGTAGATTTCAGGCTTAATTCGTCTTGAGCAACAATATCACTGAGTTTGATTCTATTTTGGATAAAAACAACTCGAAAAGGTGAGGGATGAACCAAAAATTGAGGGTTTGGTGAGAGTCTAAAATGCTACCATCACCAAATAAAATGCTATATTTTAACACATTACAAAAAAAAGTGATGGAGTTATGGATGATTTTAGTTTTACTGAAAGAAATCAGATATTGGAGAATATCGCTATGAAGATAAGTAACAACCTCATTCGCTAACTACTATTTTACTTTACTCCGATTCTCCATTTTTTAGTTCTTTTAATTCAGCCTCCAGAATATTGCGTACACCTCTTTTGATAAAGTGATGCCTATTGCACAAGGTGCCGATAGTCTGCAAATATATTATTGTTCAGAATATCAGCGTATTTATGCAGACTCTTATCAAAATAGTCTTTTAATAAATAATCGTATTTATATAGGAAACTTTTGTGAACAAGAAAAAGAGGTTGTTATAGTAAATATTCGTGAAATATTTATATATTTGGAGGCTATGGATGTGTCTGTAGCAGGTGCAGCCGGAGGATTTATCGGATAGGTTTGCCATGGTGGCAGAAAACCGAAAATAAATAATAATAGATATAATCTGCATGGAAAAGTTGGAAATTAAAAAATGGAGCATATGTCTGCTTTACTTAGTAATATTGGTATTGCTGTTTCATTTAGAAGTTTATATTGTTCTTAAAACTCAAAATTATAATAGGCATGCTGTTGTAATAAATTTAGAGCAGATTGGCAGAATAGTAAATTTGATATTAAAATCATGTATAATAACTTTGTTTATTTTATTGATCGGTTTGCTTATGTTGCATAAAAAGTTACCTTATTTAAGACTTCAGTTGAAAGTAATGATAATAATAACTTTTATTTTAGGACTAATATTTATTTTTTATTCCTAATAAATCTAGTCAAACTCTATGTGGCATAGGGTAAACAATCAAAACATATAAAATAAAATCAATCCAACTCTGGTTTTATAAAAGTCCGGTCAAAAGAAATTTATAAATTAAAAACGCCATGCTGAAACAATTTAAAATATTCATACTGCTTATTTTGATTACATCTTGTACTTCGCAGAAGAAAACAGATGTTCATATTGAACTCACTAATACAGATGCCCATATGGAGTTAACTAACAAAGTGTTGGAGCGAGAGATTCTTGAGTATTCAAAATACATTGATTCAATTACCACAATTCGTCCATACATTCTTCTGGTAAATATTTCAGAAGTTAATGATTCAACAGTACAATATCATATAAGCTGTGATATAGATGGCGGAATTGTAAAAATGCGCCCCTATCACTTTATTTGTAAGGTAGGAAATAAGAATGTATTCTTTACTCTCGGGGCAAAAGCCTTGAATGAAAATTCCGGCTTTTTTAAAATGAAAGAGAATGCTTACGCAGATTTTCTCAGAAAATATTTTCCGCATGAATATGAAACGTACAAGAAGCTCAAAACAGCTAAAAAAGGTGAATTTGTAGAAGCTACTATTGTTTGCTTCGAACCGGAAACGTGCTTCTTGACTTTTGTCAATGGAAAGCTGGTAACTAAATATATGACAACGAACTTTTCATGAATGGTGAGAACCGTATAAAAGAAGATCCAAGCCACATTCAATATATTATTGGTGCAGCTTGGGTCTTCTTTTATTTGTTCCAAAGCATGCTTCGACCTCAATGTTTTTTTAAGCGAACTCTATCTAATAAACTAAACTTCTTCCAGAATTCCTTTTCCTTGACGAACAATTTCCGCTTCACCGGAAGTACAGTCAACGATGGTTGAAGGCTCAATTCCTCCAATTCCTCCATCAACAACCAAATCTACTTCATAACCAAATTTCTCGTCAATCAGTTCCGGATTTGTGAGATATTCAATATCTTCTTTTTCATCCCAGGGAATAGTGGTGGTTAAGATTGGTGCATCCAGTTGCCTGCAAATCTCGCGGATAATATTATTATCGGGCACACGAATACCGACTTCTTTCCTGTTCTTGAATATCTTAGGAAGTTTACTGCCGGCAGCAAGAATAAAAGTAAACGCTCCCGGCAAATTCTTTTTCATTAGTTTGAATGTAGAGTTTTCCACTTTTGCATATTCACTGATATTGCTCAGGTCATAACAAATAATGGAAAGACTCTTCTTTTTCGGATCAATGTCTTTTATACGGCAGATGTTCTCTACTGCACGGACTTGCAAAGCATGACAACCAATGGCATACACCGTATCCGTGGGGTAAATAACCACTCCTCCGTCGCGGAGGACTTGAACGATTTGTTCTATATCCTTCGGGTTATTGTTCTTTTCGTATAATTTTAATAGCATTTTATATAGAGTTTAGATTACTCACTTTTTGCTTTTTCTATAAGCTTATCACCTTGTGCTTCAGCTTCCTTTACTAATTTATCCGATTCTTTCTTAGCTTCTTTTACCAAAACCTCTCCGGCTTTCTGAGCAGCAAGTTTCTTTAATATATTACCTCCGGCTTTTGCAACTAAATCGTCTGCTTGCTTTTGCGCTTCGGCTACTAGTTTATCTCCCGCTTTCTGAGCATTGGCAACTAAAGCCTCTTTCTGTTTCTGAGCATCACCTAAATCTATTCCCAGTTTCTTTCCCACTTCGCTTATAGCCTTGTTCTTGGCGCTGCTGAGCACTTGTTTTGCCATGCTTTTTGTATCGATGGAAACTTTTGGAGAAGTGAATGTTCCACCAATCTTAAGATCGAGTGTACTGAGTTGTCCAAGCGTACCGGTTGAAGCAGGAAGTTTAATCTTTCCTGAATAATCAATAGTCTGATCCAGACCGGTAGTTCCTGAAAGGTTAAGCAACGTTTCGCCAAACTTGATGTCGAATGGTTTTATAGACACCCGTCCGTCTTTTATGGTGAAATCTATCTTCATATCTTTTACTTTCAGATTCTTCAGACTCTCTTTCTTTACAGCAGTGGCAATCTTATCGATAACATTAACACCGCTGAGGCTGATATCTTTTGTAGATATACTACCGGCTCCTTGCATTGAATTAAATACCGGAGACAATTGATTATCCAGCTTAGTGGAAATATTCATATTACCAGAGAAGTCTCCCTTAAGACCTTCGAAGATAGGTGCCAGTTTCTGAACCATATCCAGTTCTTTGTAAGCTTGTGCAAAAGAAATGCTGCTCATCTTAAATCCGGCATTCAGGTCGGGACTCTTTACGCTTTGTGCAGTAGAGTAAGAACCATTCATTACAACCGATCCACCCATGGTGTTCATTGACAGATTCTGCATATCTACCTTGCCATCTTTAACCAATAACTTTCCGTTCATGTCGTTGAAAGCCATTTTATCAAAGAGAACCTGCTTCATGTTGGCAGTCATATTGAAATCGATATTCTTTGGAACCTCAATAGCCGAAGTTGCAACACTTGTTGTTGTGGTAGCAGCGGTTGCGCCCTGAGCTGTTCCCGAAGCTCCAGCTGCAGTTGTTGAAGTTGTTCCCATAAAGTCGTTCAGGTTAAAGTAGTTAGACTTTATGTTCATTGTACCTTTCAATGTTTTGTCTTTCAGAACATATCCCATGTAATTCTCCAATCGACAATCGGCTGTAATGTCATTCTTGCCAATCTTTACGGTAGTTTCGCTCAGATTCAGGTATTTCGGAGTGAAAGTAAACGTAGATCTTTGAATATCTACATCAGGCATATCTTTCATCTTTAGTTTCATGTTGCTAAGCTTCAAAGAACCGGAGGCCTGGAACTTGTCGTACTGTTCTTTTTCAATGTATGACATACGCCCCGCCATATTTACATCGGCACTGATAATACCATTCAGAGCCATACCTTCATCCAGAGGATATACCTGTTTAATCATTCCTAGGTTCAGAGTACCTTTTGCGCTACCTTTTACATCAGGATCGCTTACAGGAGTCTTGATGATGGATGTTAAGCTAAACTGATTGCCTGCCATGCGGAAGCTGAACGGATTGATGTTTACCTCGGTTAAATCTGCACTACCGCCCGGATTTTTCACACTTGCATTGATATTTATCTGATCTACCCCCATAGGAAGCGACGGATACTTGAATGTTCCATTCTTTACCACCATACTTGCATTGAAAGCAGGTAAGGTGTCGCCCAGCATAATACCCTTAGCATTGAATTTAAGAGAAACATTACCGGTAGCTTTTACATCTTCAAAATCTTTTGCATAGATAGCCGGTATCAGAGAAAGCACATCTTTAAAGCCCACTTCGTTAGTGTTAACCTTCAGATCCATATCCGTACCGCCATTATTGAGCATAGCCACCCATCCGTCAACATCTGCCTTGATAGCATTCAACTGGAATTTGTTTTCTTTCAGTGTATATTTACTATGAGCAAGGTCGGCATCCAAATCCATATCTGCAGAGACAACCGCATTGCTTATATAAGGAATAGCACCCATCTTGAATGTAAATCCTTTACTTTTAGCAGCAATCTTCAGAGTAGAGCGATCGGCTGTCAAGTCGCCGGAACATTCCGTGTTCAGTCCCACGATTGAAGCATACATATCCGCCTGACGATCATCATAGATGATGTTTACGTTGTCTGCAGTAAACTTTTTAAGCTTCAGTTTAAATGGTGTAGTTTCTTCTGTTGCAGGAGTAACTTTGGTGGTGTCGGTTTTCATTATATCCCAGTTCACCTTTCCGTTCTTCAGAACTATGGCATGGATATAAGCATCTGATATCTCAATTTTAGAAACATCATAGCCACTACTTCCAAATAGGGAGAAAAGATCTATTGCTACTGTAGCGTCTCCGGCTTTTACCAAAGTATCTTTGGCAAATTCATCGACCCCTTTCAGATAGAAGTTATTCAGAGAAATAGAAGCTTTAGGGAAGTTCTTGAACAAGCTAATGTTCAAATCTTCGAAGCCAAATCTGGCATTTAGCATCTTATTACCTTCTGTAATAACTATCTTTTCAATTTTTCCGCGAAAAGCATACGGCAATATTGCCATAAGTGCCAGAATACATACAATTACAAGACCTGTAATTTTTAAACTTTTCTTTGTTCTTTGATTCATAATATCTATGTCTTAGTTACTTGAATTATCTTTTTCTTTCCTTAATTCTTCAGCTATACGCCAGTGAATGGCTGCTTTTTCTTCATCTCCCAGTCGGGAATAAGCATCGCCTAGTAATTCGTGCGATTTATCATGCTCAGGTTTTATAGAACATGCCTTTTCCAAATCGGCAATACCTTCTTCAATATGGTTAAGCTGTAGATGAATTTTTCCTCTGTTGTACCGGGGCTTGAATGCTCTTGGGCTTAGTTTAACGGCTTCGTTCAGGCATCCCAGCGCTTCGGGTATTTTATTATCCTCGAAAAGAGTTAACCCCTTTCTTACCCAGGCATCAACCATTTTAGGATCCAACTCCAGCGCTTTATCGTAATTGGCCAATGCTGCCCGAAGATCATGCGCATGAGTAATACACTGATTACCCATGACGTAATATTCCTTGGCATACTTTTTCAGATTAGCCCGTTGTTCCTCCATTTTCCTCTTAATAGCAACGTTTTCCTCCTTTAGTTTGTTTATGATTCCCAGCTTTTTCCGTATAAATCTTTTTACGACAGGTCTTTCTATGTCATATCTGGAATGAATGGCTAAAAAGAACTGCTCGAGGAATTCTTCAAAATTACCGTTGTCAAATTGCTTAACAGCTTCCGCATATTGAATATCGGCTTGAGCTTGCTTTAGTGCTTTTTCAATTGCAAGCTGGTTATTGAAACGCGTGGCAAAGTCCACAATTTCCTGTCTTACAAATATATCTCCGCGGGAAATTTGCTTCTTTAATTGAATACCTTCCAATGAAGTACACCGGCTAAGTGCCACATACGCCTGTCCGCCGGCAAATACCCCTCCGCTAAAGTCAACAACCACTCTGCTGAAAGTAAGGCCCTGACTTTTGTGAATAGTAATTGCCCATGCCAACCGGATGGGATATTGTGTGAACACACCTAGTTCTTCTTCTTCTATCTTCTTTTCTTTCTCATTATATACATAGCGAATGTTTCGCCAGCAGTCTTTATTTACGTCGCATTCCTTTCCATCATCCGTAAGCACATAGATAGTGCCCTCTTCATCGATGGCAGAAATTACTCCGATGGTGCCGTTTACCCAGCGACGCTCGTAATCATTCTTAATAAATATAATCTGTGCGCCCACTTTCAGCTCCAGATCTTTTTGGGTAGGCAGACTGCTTTCCGGAAAATCTCCGGTTATCTCGCCTCTGAATATCACAGAGTCGCCAGGCAACTCGGCAAGTTTCTTTTCATTGATGAAGTCTACATTATCCCGTCTCGTGGCCAGAGTGATGTACATATCTTCTTCAGATTCCTCTATACGAGTATTGTATCTGGTATTGAGTAATTGCAAGTCGGCAGCACCGGCCGTGTTGTTACGGATATGATCAAGTACGCTTACAAAAACCTTATCAGTTTGCCGGTAAACCTTTTTAAGTTCAATTGATACCAGATCTATTTCACCAAAAACCCTTGCCGAAAAGAAAAATGGTGAAGGATAAAAACGATTCAAAATCTCCCGTTCGTCATTCTTTATAACCGGCTCCAACTGGTAAACATCGCCTACCAGGAGAATTTGCTTACCACCAAACGGCTCCCTCATGTTATTGGAATAGATTCTCAGCACACGATCTACAAAGTCGATAATGTCTGCCCGCACCATCGAGATCTCATCAATGATAATCAGCTCAACCTCCTTAATTAACTTGCGGTGCGCAGAGCGATATTTCAGGAATTCATGAATTCGTCCGCCCTGAAGACTGAAATTTGGATCATCGGGCAGGAGAGGGTAAAAGGGAAGTTTGAAAAAACTGTGAAGTGTACTACCACCCGCATTGATTGCTGCTATACCCGTTGGAGCAAGAACTACATGCTTCTTTCGGGTATTTTCACAAATATATTTCAGAAATGTAGATTTTCCCGTACCAGCCTTTCCTGTTAAAAAGACGGATTGTCGGGTATATTGAATTAAGTTCAGTGCATCCTGAAACTCTTTGTTATCCGTATCGATAGTAAATTTCACGTTTTTACCTGTTATTAGTATATTACAAAGATAAGATATATTACGAAAATACAATAAATGATTTTATTAAATACTAATGAATGACGTGTAAAATGAAATATTAAATATATTTGCATAAATTTCATTATTAGAATGAAACTAAACTAAATTCGCAGACACTTATATTTTTTGTATTAAAAACTAAACGATTTAAAAAATGAGAAAACTATTTTTATCATTAGGACTAATGTTTTTAGTCTCAATGGGGTATGCACAGAGTCCTCTTCGTGTAGGACAGACTCAACTTAATGTCGGTCTTGGATTGTCAGACTACGGTTTGCCAGTATATGTAGGTTTCGACCACGCTGTTCACCCAGATATTACTCTAGGTGGAGAATTATCTTACCGCGGTTATAATGATCATGATTATTACGATTACCATTTAGACTCATGGGGTATTTCGGGTAATGGTAATTATCACTTTAATAGCATTCTTAACATTCCAAGAAACTGGGATTTTTATGCAGGACTAAATGTTGGGTTTTACGTTTGGAATGCACCAGATGGTTATCATGGAGATCACACCTCGGGTTTAGGTCTTGGAGCACAGATCGGCGGTCGTTATTACTTCAACAATAAGGTTGGTATTAATCTTGAAGTTGGTGGTGGCAATGAATTTAGCGGAGGTAAAATAGGTCTTACTATTAAACTGTAATAAATTTATTTTTTCAGCGAAGAGCCTTATTTCTAAAAATGAAATAAGGCTCTTTTTTTGTAATTGGATGCTTTAAAAAAATACTTTCAGCGTAACTTAATTATTTATTCCCGAAAGCTAATTAATTTATTAACTATATGTTTATAATAAGGTGTAGACTATAATAATATAAAGAGTAGACTATATATTATTAAGGTCTACACCTTTTTTAAAAAAGCTCTAAAATAAAGAGAAAATATATACTGAATAAATTATCAAGCTTAATTTATAAATGATGTTAAGCACCTTAATAAATTATCACAAAACATTTGTTTATCTTAAAAATTATCAACAATATTTGTAAAGTGAAGAATTAAAAAATAATGAAATATTATGGAACCTGCTGAATTTGATTTCAAAGGATTTAAAATGAGTGGATTTATGATGCTATTTCTGAATATCTGTTTGATATTTGTTAGTGTGGCAATGTTTATCTATTATGACGTATTAGGGACTTTAGGAATAATTTTAGGGGTGATAGGAATTGTTTCCTGTTTCTTTATTTTGGCAGGTTACATGCAATTGGAACCGAATCAGGCACGTGCCATGGTCTTTTTTGGAAAATACAAAGGAACGTTCAAAGAAACAGGCTTTTTCTGGGTTAATCCGTTTCTTGATAAGAAGAAACTTTCACTACGTGCCCGGAATCTTGATGTGAAGCCAATTAAAGTAAACGATAAAACCGGTAATCCGATAATGATTGGCTTGGTTTTGGTATGGAAGCTTAAGGATACATATAAAGCTATGTTCGAGATCGATTCTCAGACATTGGCAGAAGCTGGGGTTGCTCCTCATAATGCTGCTGTAAGTGTAGGGAATACCGTGGCCGGGAGAATGACAGCATTCGAGAATTTTGTTAAAATACAGAGTGATGCTGCTCTGCGCCAGGTGGCCGGACAGTATGCTTATGATGATAATGAAGGAGAAACTAGTGGACTAACTCTTCGCTCGGGCGGAGAAGAAATCAATAATCAGCTCGAACAGAAATTGAATGAACGATTGGCAATGGCCGGAATAGAGGTTGTTGAAGCAAGGCTTAATTATCTGGCTTATGCGCCTGAGATTGCAGCAGTGATGCTTCGCCGTCAGCAGGCATCTGCTATTATTTCTGCTCGCGAAAAGATTGTGGAAGGTGCGGTATCTATGGTAAAGATGGCTCTGACAAAGCTTTCTGATGAAAAGATTGTAGAATTGAACGAAGAGAAAAAAGCAGCAATGGTGAGCAATCTTCTGGTTGTTCTTTGTGCCGATGAGGCTGCTCAGCCGGTTGTAAATGCCGGAGCTCAAAATAACTAACTAATTTTAAATTTAAATAAAGACTAAAGGTATGATTATTGTTGTAGGTATAGTAGCATTCGTTGTCAATTTAATATTTATATTGACTCGTTAATAAGGTAAATAAGGCATTTATCTATTTGCCTTATTGTTTATTTATTGGATTGTTCTAGTAAGAAGAGTAGTTTTATGATTAAATTCTTTTCAGTTAGAAGGCAAAAGTTACCTGATGTTCGTGCTCCACGAGCTTATGGTGATAAGATTCTTGAGGCAATGGCCGTGCTTCTTTTATTGGGAATATGGGTGGTTGCTTTTATTTTATATAATAAAGCGCCAGATGTAATTCCTACTCATATTAATGTTTATGGAAAAGCTGACAGGATTGGAAGCAAAAATACGTTGCTTGCTCTGGCTGGAATAGCAACATTTGTTATGGCATTAACCGGATACAGATCATTCTTTCCTTCAAGAATGTCTCGTTTTCCTGTGCAGATAACTGAGCAAAATATGCTTATTCAGTATGCCTTGATAGCTCGTTACCTTCGGGTCTTGAATGTTTTGGTTGGTATGTTGTTTGTTGCTATGTTATTCAATCTTTCCAATTTCTTTCTCTCAATTGGGGATGGTATTTTTGAAATTCTGATGGTAATTATCGTAGCACTACTATTACTTTCTGCAGTTATTTATAATATTCTGGCCAGGAGATATAGATAATGTTATCAGCTAAGAATTAAGCTTCTTTTTGATATAATCCATAATCTCTTCTTCCTGATCAGGGTGAAACCAGGTGATATCATTATCTCTTTTGAACCAGGTCATCTGTTTACGAGAATAGATACGTGAGTTTTGCTTGATTTTTTCTATAGCGAAAGGTAAATCCCAAACACCATCGAGATAGTTAAAGAGCTCCTTGTAGCCAACCGTATTCAGGGAGTTAAGATGTTTGTATGGGTAAACGGATTTTACTTCTTCCAACAAGCCATCTTCCATCATGATATCTACGCGACGGTTAATTCGTTCGTAAAGTTCTTCGCGATCACGTGTTAGCCCTATTTTAAGGATGTGGAATGGTCTTTCCCTGGTAGAGCGAGTGCGGAAAGAAGTATAAGTCTTTCCAGTCATGTAGCAAATCTCCAACGCGTGAATAACCCGTTTTTGATTTTTCAGATCAACAATCTTGTAATATTCAGGGTCGAGAAGTTTTAATTCACTGCACAGACGTTCCAATCCTTCTGTTTCATATCTGTGAATCAACAGCTCGCGTGTTTCCTTATCTACGGTAGGTATATCATCAATACCCTTACAAACGGCATCAACATACATCATTGATCCGCCGGTCATAACAATAACATCTTTGGTTTGGAAAAGCTTTTCCAGAAGTTTTAATACTTCTGCTTCGTATTGTGCGGCACTGTAGTAATCAGTGAGTTTAAGTGTGCCTACGAAGTAATGTGGAACTTTGTTAAGTTGCTCGGGAGTAGGAGCGGCAGTTCCTATTTTAAGATCGGCATACAGCTGTCGGGAATCGGAAGAAATAATTGGTGAACCAAAATTTCCGGCCAAGCGTAAACTCAACTCCGTCTTTCCGACACCTGTAGGCCCAATGAGAACTAGTAAGGTTTTAGCCATTAAAAGCTCCCTTTGTCAAAAGAATCATCAGCAATACTGTTAATGTCTATATCGAATCCTTCTGTGTCAAAGTCTTCAGTATCAAAAGTCTCATCGCCATAGAAGTTCTCGTCTAAATCAATGGTAGTATTAGTAGCTGCCATATCTTCAAAATCAATGACTTGTTTAGGCGCAATACCCGATTTCTTGGAACAAATAGCTTTGTCCAAGTCTTTACCTGTGATGATTTCCGATAATTCAATGAAGAATGAACGTTCTGTCATGTAATCAAAAACATAAATCAGCTTTTGTTTTTCATCTTCAATTAAATCACTTAATAGTGTGTCTTTCATAACCCAGCTATCTTCCTCGGAATTGTTATCCATATCTTCGAGGGTGATTTCTTTTTCTTTTTCCCAATCTTCATCACAAATAAAGAAAGAGGTCATTTGATCATTTGAATAGTCAACTGATTTTAGAATTGCCTCGTGTAAATCCTGGAAGGTTGCTTCTGAATCAATTTGTATTTCTCTGACAAAATCATCAACTTCATCAGATATGATTGTGAATCTGTATACCATATTCTTTTTTAATTTATTGATGGCGTAAAAGTAGTAAAAATCTCAAAATGTACAATAACTAAGTTCTATTCGTTTATAAAAAAAGTAAAAGGGAAGAACCATCAATTCGATGATCTTCCCTTTTCTGCTGAATATAAACCTTACTATAGCAATGTTTATCTTATTATACCTCGTTTTGAGCTTTGAACAAACTCAATAATATATTCTATTTCCGGGCTTGACGGAATTTCATTTTTAACTTTTTCCAAAGCTTCACTTACGTTCAATCCGCTTTGGTAGATAATACGGTATGTATTGTGGATATTCTCAATTAATTCATTTGAGAAACCATGTCTACGCAAACCAACAATATTAATCCCGCAATAAGCAATAGGATCTCGTCCTGCAATAATGTATGGAGGTATGTCTTTGCTGAAACGTGAACCACCTTGAAGCATTACAAAACTACCTACACGGCAGAATTGATGCATCAATACTGCGGCACTGACTATCGCATTATCGTCTATGATAATTTCGCCGGCCATTTTTGTGGAATTACCAATAATACAATTGCTACCAACTATAGCATCATGCGCTACGTGTACCCCTTCCATTAAAAGGTTATTGCTTCCAACAACAGTTTTTCCTTTGGCTGCAGTTCCACGGTTAACAGTTACATTCTCACGAATAGTATTGTTATCGCCTATTTCTGCAGTAGTTTCTTCTCCCTGAAATTTTAAATCCTGTGGCACAGCACCGATTACTGCTCCAGGAAAAATAGTATTTCCGTTTCCAATGCGTGCTCCGTATAATATGCTTACATTGGACATAATTTTGTTGTTATCACCAATAACAACATTCTTATCAATATAAACAAAAGGTGCAATTTCTGCATTTTCTCCAATTATTGCTTCGGGATGTATATATGCTAATGGACTAATCATTTGTTATTTTATTTGTTCTTAACTATTTGAGCCATAAATTCTGCTTCACAAGCCACTGTTTCACCAACAAATACATATCCTTTCATTGTTGATATGCCACGGCGGATTGGTGCTAACAGTTCCAGCTTGAAGATAAGCGTATCTCCTGGTACTACTTTCTGACGGAATTTAACTCCATCAATCTTCATAAAGTAAGTAGAATATCTTTCTGGTTCATCAACAGAGTTCAGTACAAGTAATCCTCCGGTTTGTGCCATTGCTTCTACCAGCAATACTCCTGGCATAACAGGTTCTTGTGGAAAATGTCCCTGGAAGAATGGTTCGTTTACTGTAACATTCTTTACTCCTACAATGTGGTTTGGACCTACTTCAATAATCTTATCAACCAAAAGGAAAGGATAACGGTGAGGCAACAGTTCGCGGATGCGGTTTACATCCATGATTGGAGCTTCATTACAATTGTAACCAGGAGCCTGAATTTCGTGCTTTCTGATTTCTTTTCTCATCTGACGGGCAAACTTATTATTTATTGTATGTCCCGGACGAGTTGCAATGATACGGCCTTTGATTGGTTTTCCAATTAAAGCCAAGTCACCAATGATGTCTAGTAACTTGTGACGAGCTGGTTCATTGTCCCATACTAGTGGCTTATGATTGATGTATCCCAATTGATTTGCATCTTTGTGAGGCACTTTCATAACATCAGCTAATGCATCAAGTTTTTCTTGAGAAACCTGACGTTCGTAAATTACAATGGCGTTATCTAAATCGCCTCCTTTAATAAGACCTGCAGAAAGTAAAGGTTCTATTTCACGAACAAAAACAAAAGTTCTGCTTGCAGCTATCTCTTTTGAGAAATCGTTCATACTATCTAATGTAGCATACTGATTAGGTATAATCTTAGAATCATATGATATTAGAACATTTAAGCTGAAATCTTCATCAGGAAGAACCATTATAGAAGAACCTGTTTCTTCGTCTTTAAACTCAATCTTATGCTTGATAATATAGAAATCTTTAACAGCTGCTTGTTCAACAATACCAACTTTCTCAATTTCTTCTACATAGGATATTGCGCTACCGTCAAGGATTGGAAACTCCGGTCCGTTAACCTGTATTAGACAGTTGTCTATCCCTGCAGCATAAAGAGCAGCCATTCCATGTTCTACTGTACTAACTTTAACTCCGTTTTTTGCAAGAACAGTGCCACGAGTCGTTTCTATAACATTATCAGCTACTGCATCGATAATAGGTTGTTCTTCCAGATCAATTCTTTGAATCTTGTATCCGTGATTATCCGGAGCTGGATTGAAAGTTACAGTAAGATCTAGTCCAGTGTGAAGACCTTTTCCTCTTAGTGAAAAGCTATCTTTTAGAGTTTTTTGTTTCAACATTGGTTACTTATTTAATTGTTTCTTAAGTTCATTAATTTCTTTCTGCAGATTATTGAGTGTTGTGTAAACCTCAGGTAATCTTTTGTATACGACAGATGATTTGAAAAATTGTTTAGCATCAAATGCCGGTGTTCCTAATATATTTGAATTTGACGCAACATTACCCGGAACTCCAGCTTGTGCACCAATTCCAACTCTGTCACCTACTTTGATATGTCCGGCTAGTCCTACCTGTCCGCCAAACATACACCATTCGCCAACTTTTGTTGATCCGGCAACACCTACCTGAGCTGCCATAACAGTGTGTGAACCAATTTCATCATTATGAGCAATCTGAATAAGGTTGTCCAGTTTTACTCCCTTGTGTATAATTGTTGCTCCCATTGTAGCTCTGTCAATACAAGTGTTAGCTCCAATTTCTACGTCATCTTCCAGAATAACGATACCTATCTGAGGTATTTTAGAATAACCATCTGGAGTAGGAGCGAATCCAAATCCGTCGGCGCCAATTACACTTCCTGCATGCAAAATACAATTATTGCCAACACGGCAATCGTGGTAGATTGTTACATGTGAATACAGAATGCAATTGTCTCCCACTTTAGCACTACTTCCAACCGTTACGTGAGGGTGAAGTATTGTATTATCACCAACTTCTGCATTGTCTTCTACGCATGCAAAAGGAGCAATATACACATCTTTACCTATTTTGGCAGTAGGTGAAATGAAAGCCAGTGGATCAATACCCACTTTTTTAGGTTTGCTCATTTCATATAAGTTAAGCAGTTTTGCCAAACTTTCATAGGCATTCTCTACTTTTATAAGAGTTGTCTTGATTTCATGTTCGGCAGTGAAGTCCTTATTAACTAATACAATACTTGATTGTGTGTTATATATGTAATGAGTATATTTTGGATTAGAAAGGAATGAAATAGCTCCAGGCACACCTTCTTCTATTTTAGCAAAGGTATGAACACTAGCGTTCTCATCTCCGATTATTTCTCCCTGAATAAATTCTGCAATTTGCTTAGCCGAAAATTCCATGTTTTTATTGTTGATTGATTCTAGTATTTTTCAATATTGTAAAATGGAGATTACATTCCTATGTATATGACCATTGGGGCGCAAAGTTCGTGTTTTTTTTTTAGATTTCCGTACAGTTGGCTAAATATTTAGTTCTTTTTTAAGCTAAACGCTGATAACAAAGGTAGTATTTCTTTACTTTTTTAGAAAGTAATGAAATGTTTAGCATATCTGATGCTTCAGCTATATTCTTTATTGTACCGTCCTTATAGATAATATCAATGCTATCATCGGCAGGATCGTACATGTTTTTTTCTATGCTTGAAGTGGAAATTAAATAAACAGCTTCTTCTTTGTTAATTTGGACTGACTGGCTAATTTTATCGACTAAACTTTCCATTCTTTCTTCACTAACCGGATCTGAAGAAATCTCAACTTTAAAGATGTTCCGGTTAATTAAGCCGTGGCTTAATGTAGAAAGTACTTTATCGGAATGATTACTCCATACTTTTAGTGCAGTCCATATATCATTATCATCAAGTTGCCCAAAGTTTTCAAGGCAAGTTGAATTTCTATAAAATTCTTTTGAATCGATGTTGTTATAAAGAAAAAAACGAAGAGCAGGAGATGCAAATAATTCTATACCTTTACTTGCTAATTCTTTTGCACGTAAAAGAGAATTTATCAGCATTTGTTCATAAGCTACAGATGTTTTGTGCAGGTATACCTGCCAGTACATTAGTCTTCTGGCGGTAAGAAAATTTTCAATTGAGTAAATGCCTTTTGATTCTACAACCAGATGATCATCTTTTATATCGAGCATTTTTATAATTCGTGCAGAACCAATATTTCCTTCAATAACTCCGGTGTAAAAACTATCTCGTCGTAGGTAGTCAAGTCGGTCCATATCCAACTGACCGCTAACCAGCTGATGAAGAAATTTTTTATGATACTCGTCTTTGAAGATACTGATTGCCAGATCGAGTTGCCCATTCATCTCTTTATTCATCTTCTCCATAAAAAGAAGAGATATTTCTTCATGTGAGATTCCTTTTACAACTGTATCTTCCAATACATGCGAAAACGGGCCGTGACCAATGTCGTGCAGTAAAATGGCAGCCAGTACTCCATCAGATTCTTCCTGAGTAATTTCGTTTCCTTTGCTTCGAAGTTGAGCGATAGCTTCACTCATTAGATGAAAAGCTCCCAGGGAATGTTGAAAACGAGTGTGTTGTGCACCAGGATAAACAACCGAAGATAGCCCCATCTGTTTTATACGGGTTAACCTGTACAATAATGGATGGCTGATTATATTATATAATAATCCACCCGGAATATTGATAAATCCGAAAACCGGGTCGTTGACTATCTTTCGTTCGTTTGTCATGTGTATTTTTATAGAATAGCTTTTAATTGCTCTTCCATTTCAGTCTGAACAGCTTTAGCTGCTTTTCTTGCTTCTTCTGCAAATTTTTCAGTTTTATCAGCATAAATAATACCACGTGAAGAATTTACAATTAATCCACACATCTTATTCATACCATATTTGCATACTTCTTCAAGAGAACCTCCTTGTGCACCTACTCCCGGAACAAGCAAGAAGTGATTTGGTACATGTTTACGAATGTCCAGGAACATCTTTCCTTGAGTTGCTCCAACTACATACATCATTTGCTCGTCAGAAGCCCATTGTTGAGAAGTCTTTAAGACTTTTTCAAATAAGCGTTCACCGTTGACGTCTTCTGTCAGTTGGAAATCATGTGACCCTTTATTGGAAGTTAATGCAAGCAGGATAACCCATTTCTCAGGATAAATAAGGAATGGTTTTACACTGTCTTCGCCCATATAAGGGGCAACAGTAACTGAATCAATATTTAGTTCATCAAAGAAAGAACGGGCATACATTTCACTTGTGTTACCAATATCACCACGTTTAGCATCAGCAATAATAAACTGATCAGGATAATTCTTTTTGATGTAATTTACAGTCTTTTCAAAAGCTATCCAACCCTTTACACCCATACTTTCATAAAAGGCAAGGTTCGGTTTATAGGCGATACATAAATCGGCAGTAGCGTCAATGATTGCTTTATTGAATGCAAAGATCGGATCTTCTTCTTTCAGTAAATGTGCCGGAATTTTCTTGATATCAGTATCAAGACCAACGCAAAGAAATGTTTTTTTGCGTTTTATATTTTCAAATAATTGTTGTTTATTCATTGGAAAATCAATTTTATAATTCACTTTCTTTCATTCGTTCAGCATTTTCCGCTACAATCAGACGGTCGATGCAATCTTGAATGTCTCCGTCCATAAATGCAGACAGGTTATATATCGTATAGTTGATACGGTGATCAGTAATACGTCCCTGCGGATAGTTGTAGGTACGGATTTTAGCTGAACGGTCACCTGTAGAAACCATCGTTTTACGCTTTGACGCAATATCATCCAGGTATTTCTGATGTTCTTTGTCGTAAATGAAAGAACGAAGTCGTGTAAGTGCTCTTTCTTTATTCTTTGGTTGGTCACGGGTTTCAGTACATTCTATTCGAATTTCTTCTGCAATACCCGTGTTCGGATTCTTCCAGATATAACGCAAACGAACACCTGATTCTACTTTGTTTACGTTCTGACCACCAGCACCACCCGAACGGAATGTATCCCATTTAATTTCGCCTTCATTGATTTCTACATCAAATTCTTCAGCTTCCGGAAGTACAGCTACGGAAGAAGCCGATGTATGAACACGCCCTTGAGTTTCAGTGGCAGGAACTCTCTGCACACGGTGTACGCCCGATTCATATTTCAAAGTTCCGTATACGTTTTCACCGCTTACGGTAAAGACAACTTCCTTGAATCCTCCGGATGTTCCTTCACTTGTACTTGTTACCTCAACTTTCCATCCTTTAGCTTCACAGTATTTCACATACATACGGAACAAATCTCCTGCAAATATTGCAGCCTCATCGCCACCTGTTCCACCACGGATTTCAACAATTGCATTCTTACCATCCTGAGGATCGGCAGGAACAAGGAGGAGTTTTATTTCCTCTTCCAGTTCCGGAATGCGGGATTGGCAGGCATTTAATTCTTCTCTTGCCATTTCACGCATTTCCTGATCTTGTTCAGTATCCAGAATTACTTTGGCTTCCTCAACTCCATCGAGCATTTGTATATACTCTTTGCGGGCGTTCATGATATTTTCCAATTCTTTGTATTCCTTGGTTAGTTTCACGTAACGCTTCATATCTGAAATTACATCAGGATCGGTAATTAGTGTCGAGATTTCTTCGAAACGGCTCACCAAACCTTCAAGCTTGTCTAATATTGTATTGTTATATTCTGCCATAATTTAATATATGAACTCTCCGAATTCACTTTTAATAATCAGCTCTTTTTTATCAGATTCTTCAATGCGTCCAACGATTTGCGCGTCAATTCCGAATGACTTGGAAATAGCAATAACTTCTTCAGCATGTTCAGGTGAAAGATATACTTCCAGACGATGGCCCATATTAAACACCTTGTACATTTCACTCCAATCTGTGCCCGATTGCTCTTTAATTGTCTTAAACAATGGAGGTACTGGGAAGAGATTGTCTTTTATAATTCTTACATTATCCACAAAGTGAAGTACTTTTGTTTGTGCACCGCCAGAACAATGAACCATACCATGAATTTCAGGACGAAGAGCATCAAGCAATTTCTTAACAACCGGAGCATAAGTACGGGTAGGAGAGAGAACCATTTTTCCTGCATCAAGGCTGATACCTTCGATCGGATCGGTCAGCTTTAAATTCCCGGAATAAACTAGATCTTCAGGAACGCCGGCATCATAGCTTTCAGGATATTTTTCTGCAAGATATTTGGCAAATACATCATGGCGGGCAGAAGTAAGTCCGTTACTACCCATACCTCCGTTGTATTCTTTCTCGTATGTAGCTTGTCCGTAAGAAGCAAGTCCTACAATAACGTCTCCTGGACGGATATTTGCATTGTCGATTACGTCACTGCGTTTCATGCGGCAAGTTACAGTACTATCCACGATGATAGTACGAACCAAATCGCCAACATCTGCTGTTTCACCGCCAGTTGCATAAACACCTACACCCATTTCACGAAGTTCGGCCAGTAATTCATCTGTTCCATTAATGATAGCCGAGATCACTTCTCCCGGGATTAGTAACTTGTTACGACCGATAGTAGAAGATACAAGAATATTGTCTACTGCACCAACGCAAAGTAAATCATCAATATTCATAATCAACGCATCCTGTGCAATGCCTTTCCACACGGAAATATCGCCAGTTTCTTTCCAGTAAAGATATGCCAGACTTGATTTAGTTCCAGCTCCGTCGGCATGCATAATGTTACAATATTCAGGATCACCTCCCAAGATATCAGGAATAATTTTACAGAAAGCTTTAGGGAATACACCCTTGTCGATGTTCTTTATAGCGTTATGCACATCTTCTTTTGATGCAGAAACGCCACGCTGCATGTATCGTTGATTACTCATTTTTAGTTATATAAAAGGATTTTGTATACAGCGTGCAAAAGTACTGTATTTTTTTCTTGTAGACAAATCTTTGTATCAGAACTCTACTGTTGGAGCTTTTTCAGAGCCAGCTTCTGCTTCAAAATACGGTCTTTTTTCAAAGCCAAACATTCCTGCAAACATATTTCTTGGGAATTTGCGGATATAAGCGTTATACTCTTTTGCTAATTCGTTGAAACGTCCGCGCTCTACTGCTATACGATTTTCTGTACCCTCCAACTGCGCTTGTAACTCAAGAAAATTCTGGTTAGCTTTTAAATCAGGATAGTTTTCAGTGATAGCTAACAGTTTACCTAGAGCAGTTGTAACATCACCTTGTGCTTTTTGGTAAGCCTGCAATTTTTCTGGAGTCAACTTATCAGGATCAATGGTTATCTGGGTAGCTTTAGAACGTGCAGCAATAACTCCTTCCAAAGTTGTTTTTTCGTGTTTAGCATATCCTTTTACTGTATTAACAAGATTTGGGATAAGATCAGAGCGACGCTGATATTGATTTTCTACGTTCGACCAAGCTTTTGTTACACCTTCTTGTTTATCTACCATTGAGTTATAAGCACTTGAACCAAGTAATGCAATAAGAACAATTACCGCAATGGCAATAATTACTGACTTTTTCATGTTTATATTCATTTTTTGTTGTTATGTTAAAAATCTGAACCTGCACCTCCGCCACCAGACATGCCGCCACCAAAGCTACCTCCGCTGAATCCTCCGCCTCCGGAACCTAAGCCTCCGCCTAGGCCGCCCAGGAATATTCCTCCGCCAAGGCCACCTCTTCCGCCGCGGTAATTATCGTCTGATGATTCTGTTTCACGAATTATTTTGTGACCACAATTCTGGCAAGTATACACCACTTCTTCTCTTTTTACTCCATGGCGGTACGAAAGAAGTTTGGAATCCGTTCGCATCAGTTTATGCTGTTTGCATTTTGGGCAGCGTGTAGCTCTCCATGAAGCAATACCTCCGATAAAAGCTAAAAGTATAATAAATCCCCCTGCAGCAAAGAACAAAAACATAATATTTCCGCCTTCCTCATTATTCAATTCATCGTTAGTCATGGAACCATCCAGACGGGCAAAAACAGCCTGAATACCACTAACCATTCCCCCGTCCCAGTTGTTGTTGCGGAAGAAAGGATTCATTTTTTTGACTTGAATTCTTTTGCAAATGGCATCCGGTAAATCTCCTTCAAGTCCATAACCGGTTATGAAACGTATCGTGCGTTGGTCTTCTACCAGCAAAATTACCAGTCCGTTATCTTTGCTTTTTTTTCCTACTTTCCATGCATTAAATATTCCAAGAGCAAAATCAAAGCTGTTCTCATTCCCAATAGATGGAAGAGCAATAACTGCAACTTCAATGGACGTTTTTTGTTCCAGTTTCCAAAGCATGCTGTCTATAGCTGCACAAGCTTCCTGAGATAAAAGCCCACCAGGATTGCTCACGTAGCGCATTTTATTTTCTAAATGCACATTCGGAACACTTTCCACTGTATATGCATTATTCTGGGCTTTTGCTTGAAAGCTAAGGCATAACAGCAAGAACAGCATTGTCTTTTTTAATAAATTCATGATCGTATATTATCGTATTTATTCATTTTATTTTTTTTCAAATCGCCCAAATTAAACAGTCTCAATTTGCAGTTGTATTCATTTGACGCCTGAAAAGCATATTTATACGAGTCTGCACATATTCTTTCCGTACTATTGGCCAATCTGCATTAGTTGTAGTAATAGAATAGTTCCGAAATTATTAATTGCAATAATATCTTAGGTACAAAGATATAAAAGTATTCGGGTTATTTAATAGCAATTGTACCAAAAATGTATTAAAGTTAGAATCTGTAAATTAGAAACAGAAGTTTATCTCTAAGAACTTCGTATAAGTTCATTTTTTTAAGTTTGTTTGCATAATTCATACAGAAAAAGATCGGGCCGTATTCTGTTTAAGTATATACTCTTCAGAATGCGACCCGTAAAATTTTACTTTATATCAGATTAAAGAATAAAGCTTTGGGTTGGCCTTAGCTTTTAGTTATTTTTTGTGTAAATGATTCGTTTTTATTAGTAATACGAACAATATAGATCCCTTTATTGAAGCTTCCTAAATGTAATGTAGCAATAGAAGCTGAATTAACATTCTCACTTAAAATACAATTTCCCGTTGCGTCAAAAACCTGTATGATAATATCTCCGTCACATACTCGTGTTGCATCAACGTAACACTCATCTGTAACAACCGTTGGATAGATGCGTAAACCGTTAGCATCAGTCTTGTTTATACCGGTGTTTAAGGTTACTTTCAATATTCCATTGGAAAGCAACTGGCTGTCGTCCCATGCCAATCCTTGAGCTGGTGCTAAAGGATAAATATTGTATGAACCAGTGCGAAGTCCATTTCCCGTAAATACAGTAAATGTATCGCCAGCTGTGAGAGAACGGTCTGATATATCGATTAATATTGTGTTTCCTTTGAAAATTGCATCATTTGAAAGGGTAAAACCATCATTTGTGTTTTTGCGAATTTTTATTTTCAGTGTAGATAAAGTATCTACAGTTAATATTCCATTGATAGACAGTGTACCACAATCATTAATCGTGGCTCCTGCAGTCAGGGTTCCACCTTGCTTAACTTCTACATTTGCTACTGCGCCATTGCCTTCCAATATTCCACCATTGTTTATTGTGATGAGTTTATTGGTCGTAGAATTTACATTGTTTGCATATATTGTTCCACTGTAAATATTTAAAAGAGCTCCACTTTGTCCGGTAAGCGTCCAATTCCCAGTTCCATACTTATTAACGGTAACTTCATCAAGGATGCCGGCAAAAGTAGCATCAGCATTATTGTAACCAATGTTGTATGTCCCGTTGACTAAGTGACAGTCGGTTGCAGTAGAAGCAAGTGCTCCTATTTTGCTATTGGCTGATAGAGCTGTTCCACTTCCCTTTTTATAATGTCCGGCATAGAGTCCTGTTCCAAGTGACAGAGTTGTTTTGCTCATATCAGTTGATTGGCAAAGACGCAACTGATTGCCTGTGACATTTAGATTTCCTGAAAAATCAGACCAGTCAGCCAACATATCTCCTCTGACATAAGGCATGTTTAAGTTGATTGTTCCTGCTCCATGAAATGATCCATTAATATAGCAGCGGTCGCCTGCTTTGATTGCAACCGTTTTACCCAAAGGAATAGTAGTAGCATAATCAAAGTTTGGAACAGTCGAGGTATTGTTGATATTAAATATAGTAATAGTTCCACTATTGGCTTCAATATTTCCACCGATCTTTCCAAATGTGGTATTCCAGCTTCCCATTGCAAGAGTTCCCTCATTAAGAACAGTTCCACCAGTCCAGGTATTTGCTCCAGCATAAGTGATATTCACTTGTCCGGCACCAGTTTTTACCAATTGACCTTCTCCCTGGATTATTCCTTTAAGAGAAGTGGTTCCGGTAGGAATATTTATATTACAAGTGTCAGTAATGGTTATGCCACGGTTAGTAGCTGTATTGGCATTGTTTATAGTCAAAGTGGCACGGTTGAGCTGAAAATTAGATGCATCGGTTGTAGCAGCACCAATGCTGCTGGCTGTTCCCCCATCAGCAAGTGCACTGATAGCAAGTGTTCCACCATTAATTATAGTTGCGCCAGTATACTCACTCTTATTTGCAGAAAGGGTTAATGTGCCTTTGCCGTTTTTGATAATTCCGCCAGTACTACTTAACCCACCAGAACCTGATAGAGTATAATTCAAAATATCATTGTTAAAAGTGACACCAGAAGTTTCCATAAGACTGTTTAAAACTATATTGCTGGTTATAGCATTATCGTTAAATATCAGTTGATCTCCGGAAACAAACTGAGTTATTTCATTATTGAGTTTAAAATTTTCTGTCTGGTAGTCCCAATTATTATTGATACTTCCCATCCACACAACACCTTGTGTCGCAGTCCGCTGTCCTTTAATGTTTAGTATAAGTGAATGCTCTTTTACTTCAATGGTATATGAAAGGCCTTTTAGCCCACGTACAACAAAACTATCAGGGTTGGCAGTAAGAGTTCCGGTGCAGTTTACTAATGTATATTCACCTACGGCCGGTTTTTCTTCATTTGGAATGATGGTAAAGATATTCGATCCTTTCATTGTTAAACTTCCATTTACCTGAATGAGGTCATTTTTTACGCTACCTTCAGTTTGCAGATTCATTTCCATATAAACTTTGCCTGGAAATGTTGTGTTTTTGTTGAATGTGATTGTTCCAAAAGGAATGTTGGTTGTACCAGGTGCTAATCGGCATCCTTCATAGTTGAGACCTCCTTCGAAAATAACAGTATCATTCAGAATAGCATTTCCGGCAAGAGTACCTTTTGCACGTAACTCTAGTGAACCTGCAAGAGAATTATTTAATTCAAGAGTGCCTTCCGAAATATAGGTTTTACCCGTATAAGATAAAGGACAGTTTATAGTCAGTTTTCCGTTACAACTTTTCCAAAGTTCCATTTCGCCAGCAAGTGTCCCTGTTCCTTTCCATGTGTAATCTTTGTTTTTTGGAATCATTGCATATACGGACAAAGGCTTTAGAGTACCATTTATATTAATTTCGGAAGTATTACTCCCGGATATGTCAAACATAACACTTTTCCCATCTGTAAAACTAGTGGTGGCACGACTGTTGAAATCAATAAAGTTCTGACTTCCAGTAGACCATTCCGAGCCATTTTTCCAAACCATATCAGTTGCTATTGAAGGAGGTAATGGAGGTACAGGCATATCATACCCCCAATAGAAATCTGTATTAGGACTTTGGTAATAACCACGACAAGTACATTGCATGCGGTATGCTGGGTTTTGTTGAAGACAATATAAAGTGTAAGGTGTTGCATAATCGGTCGTAAATCCCACTATCCCTGTATATCCATTAGTCTCATCACCTTTACGTAGAATGATTTCTTCTCGCCAGTCACCCATAATGTCACCGAAGAAAGCTGGACGAACACCATTAGAGCAAGTAAGAGTCCAGTTTGATATGCGACTAAATTCTATAAGACGATTGGTTGAAGAACTGTTCATTACGTATTTACCAATGTATCCATTATAGCCGTTTTTATCCAGAGCTGATAGAAGCTCATGATCAAGTTCCCCATCCCATGCAACACCTTCAGTCGGAAAAGGTACACTGCCACTGCTAATCAAATCACCCTTACAGTCGTACAGGCTTCCCATTGTGCTCCAAATTTCATAACCTTTATGAGTCTTATCCACATCAATACATTCTCCTCTGCCTACGTCTCCAGTATTTGGAAGATACCATTTCTTGATAGGGGTAGCTGTTGCAGCATCATAAAGAATCTGCCCCAACATATCAGGTGCATACTGTTGAATGGCATAGGTTTCTAGTCCCGGCCGATCTGGGTCAATATCACTTACACGAAAGCGGTCCCCATGAGATATACCTGCGCTGCATAACATAGTACCGTCGTCATTAAGTACATAACCACCTTCCAGCATCTCATCCTTACCATCAAAATCAACATCGCCAATACGAATCATGTGAAATTCTGCCGGCCATGGCGTTTTGTCGTTTCGGCTCCAGGTAAACTTTTCATGCCAGTTGCTTGCTGTAGCATCATTAAAGTCATATCCCCAGGCTGAAACGTAGTAATGATGAGTTTTATCTATAGTACGATCGCAATATTCCATTATAATACTTGGATGAATACCGTCCAGATAAGCAATAGCACAATGTCCGTTTAGTTCGTTATACCGGTCAGACATATAATCAGCTTTATTGTTGCGTGAATAATTATCACCTGTTGGGTCACTTGGATAGTTAAATTCTACAGTATTCATCTCTTCGCCGGTAAGTCCATTGATAACAGTCATATACTGTGGTGGATTCCTTACAGATTGAGTATTATAGTCTATAATTCCGTCATTATCTGTATCTGCTGTCGGGCTGCCATTTACATATTTCCCCCAGGTTTCATTAGCCTTATCGTAAAAACGTGTGCCATCTGAACTTTTGATTATAACTTCTGATTTACCGTCACAGTTAATATCATAAGCTAATACCATATCGCCATGTCCTTCACTTATAGGGATATTAGGTCCCATGTCTACAGTCCATAGATGTTGGCCAAACCGAGAATATCCTTCAATTTTAGAGGTCTCTCCTGTGAGAGAAAGACGATCTACTACATAATCGTATTCACCATCTCCATCCAAATCGGCAGGCCATATAAATTTAGTATTATAAGCCCCTGAAAGAAAGTTGCTAAAAGTTATCTCCAGAAACTTACTTCTTAAATCCATGTCCTTTAATGTAAATGGTTGACTTTTTGCTTGTTCTACACCATTAATAATTGGTGCTACTGCTATTTCACTGCCCGTGTTGATAGACGATGTTGTGAAATTTGTCACGTTAAGAGGCGAAGAATTTATTTTTGTATAGTCTGTCGTTCCTACAGGGCGAGAATAAATATTGTATTGTTGCTTCTCCGGCTCTTGTGCTAGCTTTCGCCAGGAAATAAAGACAGAACCACTGTTGTTAACAGCCACTACACCGCGACCTAATGGTTGCTGAATTCGTTGTGCATTTGTCGGCTGAAGTAAAAAGCATGATGCTATACCGGCAAATAAATAAAATTTTAGTTTTTTCATAGTAATTATATATATGATTGTGTTAAGATTCACGGTTTCACTTGCAAAATTATATTTTACATCATTGAAACACATGTGTAATTGTACAATCTTATGTAGATTTGTATGTGTATAATAAAATTACATGAAATTTATTAAACTGCTGACAAGTAGTTTCTTGTGATTAATACAAAATACAGAATCTTCTCAATAGTTTCTGAAAACTGTATTATGTTTGTGTTTTGATGGAATTGTACATCATTTCCTGTTAAGCAGGACGGGATTTTTTTTGAGAAAAATTTTAAGAGTGAACGAGTTATTTAATATACATATCAGTAAATGCTTTAACTTTTGCAAGATAAAGCTGAGGATTTTGTTTGTATGATTTTGCATGTTCAGCTCCCCGAACAATCCATAATTCTTTTGGTGCTGGTTTTGCTTCATAAAGCGGATAAACCATCCAGGTAGGAACATAAGTGTCTGCATCACCATGAATAAAGAACATTGGTAAACGGCATTTCTTCACTTGATTCAGTGGAGACGCTTCTTTGAAATTCCAGTTATATTTAATGTCGCATAGCAAGCTGGTAGCATACATTAACGGAAACTCAGGTAAGTTAAAACGTTTTTCCAGTTCTTTAGAAAATTCATCCCACACACTGGTATATCCGCAATCTTCCACAAAGCATTTTACATTTGTAGGAAGGTTTTCTCCGCTTACCATCATTGTTGTTGCAGCTCCCATTGAGATGCCATGAACCACAATATTTATACTATCTCCGTATATACCTTTTGCTACATCAATCCAGTGAATCACATCAAGACGATCTTTCCATCCCATCTGAATAGTATTACCTTCACTTTTACCATGTGCCCGCAGGTCTGGAAGAAGAACATTATAATTCAAATCATGATTGTACAAATAACCAATCATCATCATGCGGATGGCATTGTCTGTATAACCATGAACCAATATAGCTGTTTTTTTTGTTGGCTTGTTGGCTGCTATGAAATATGCGTGCAGTTTATTGTTTTCGTTGCCAATAATGAAAGTGTCTTTTAATGCCGAAACCTTATTCAGGCTATCTACCCATTGATGTAGATAAGGATAATTGTCGTACATATACTTATACGACTCGGCTTCGTCATTATTGTTATGTTTAGATGTTAGCGAGTAATCAAGCATATAAAAGCTTCCCCCCACTGTACTTGCTACGAAAAGAAGTAATAGTGAGAGAAACAAATATTTAATAACCTTGATTACCTTTTTTGTTGTCATAAATAGGCTTATTTATTCCATATTTCCCAGGCAGCAAAAGCCTGAAGTAAAAGCATTTCCAAACCATTTTTGGTTTTAGCTCCACGTTCTGCCCCTTTCTTCATAAATAATGTTGTGTCCGGGTTGTACAATAAATCGTATAATAAGTGATTTTTGGTTAGACACTCATAAGGAATGTCCGGACAGGCATCTACATTAGGAAACATACCTACAGGAGTAGCATTTACAATAATAGTATTTTCGGCTATAATTTCAGGAGTAAGTTCCTCGTAAGTAAGCATGTCAGGTTGTTGTTTAGTGCGCGATACATACGTACTTGTAATACCCAGATTCTTTAATCCATGAAATACCGCTTTAGCAGCACCTCCTGCTCCCAGAATAAGTGCTTTTTTGTGATGCTCTTTTAGCAAAGGTTCAATGGATTGTGTGAAACCAATAATATCAGAATTATATCCAACCAGTTTTATTTTTCCTTTTTGGCGAATAATTTTAATTACATTGACCGCACCAATTTTAGCGGTATCTTTATCTAATTCGTCAAGGAAAGGAATTATTTGTTCCTTATACGGAATAGTGACATTTAAACCACAAAGATCAGAGTTCTCACTGATAACATTCATAAAAAGATTGATATCAGGAATCTCAAAATTTACATATTCGGCATCGATGTTTTCCGATTTGAATTTCTCGTTGAAAAATCCAATCGAGAAAGAATGTTTGAGAGGATAGCCTATTAAACCGTACTTTTGCATAGTCTGTGTTTTTTGATTTTATTATTTTGCAGCAGTGTAAAGGGTGCAGACTCCGAATGTCAGTCGTTTGAAAGAAACATCTTTGAATCCCGCCTTTTCAATAACTCCCTTCATTACTTCCCCTTGTGGGAAGGCTTTGATGGTTTCTGGTAGATAGGTGTAAGCATTATCATCTTTTGAAAGAAGCTTACCCATTGTAGGAATCACAATCTTAGAATAGATGGCAAATAGTTGTTTCATCGGGAAGGAATCCGGAGTGGTCAGTTCCAGAATAACCAAATGCCCGCCTTTATTCAGTACCCTGTACATCTCCGATAAACCTTTGTCCAGGTTTTCAAAGTTACGGATACCAAAAGCAACAGTGATTGCATCAAAAGTATTGTCAGTAAAAGTCAGGTTCATACAATCTTCCTTGGCGAAAGATATACTCTGGTCAAGCCCCAACTTTAGCACCTTCTCTTTACCAATTTTCATCATCCCTTCTGAAATATCCGTACCAATCAGTTCTTCAGGCAATAAATCACGGTAAGCCTGAATAGCAAAATCGCCTGTTCCGGTAGCTACATCCATCATTTTCTGAGGACGAAAAGGTTTTAACCAGGCAATTGCCTTGCGTCTCCAACCCTTGTCAATACCAAAAGACATGGTATGGTTTAATAGGTCGTAATGATGGGCTATATTATCAAACATAGTCTCCACCTGTTCGGTTTTTTTTCCTTCGGAGCTATAAGGCTTTATTTCTTCTTGAGGGTATTTCATGAATGAAAATAGATAAATAAAAAAGTCAAAAACTATGTGTTGCAGTAAAAAAGTAATGAATAACAAGAAGATAAGCCTTCTTGTTATTCATTGAATGCTATTTATTTAGAAAGGAATGCAGTAACATTCTTTTCAATTCTTGCAGCTACATCATCAAGATCAGCTTTTACAAACTTTTCTCCAACAATGTTTTCGTATAATTCAATGTAGCGGTCACTTACACTGTTTACGTATTCTTCGGTCATAGCAGGAACTTGTTGTCCTTCTTTTCCCTGGAAACCATTTTCAATTAACCATTGGCGAACAAACTCCTTAGATAACTGCTTTTGTGGTTCATTCTTAGCTAAACGTTCTTCAAAGCCGTCAGCGTAGAAATAACGTGAAGAATCCGGAGTATGAATTTCATCCATCAGAATAATCTTGCCATCCTTCTTACCAAATTCATATTTAGTATCAACAAGGATAAGACCCATTTGTTTTGCAATTTCACATCCGCGTGCATAAACAGCCAATGTGTATTTTTCCAATTGTTCGTAATCCTCTTTACTTACAATACCCTGTGCAATAATCTCTTCTTTAGAGATATCTTCATCGTGACCTTCGTAAGCCTTGGTTGTAGGAGTAATGATAGGAGTAGGGAATGGTTGGTTTTCTTTCATTCCTTCAGGCATTGGTACACCGCAAAGAATACGTTTTCCTTCTTTATATTCTCTCCAGGCGTGACCGGTAAGGTAACCGCGTACCACCATTTCCACTTCAAAAGGAACACATTTAATACCTACAGTAACCATTGGGTCTGGAGTAGCAACTTTCCAGTTAGGTACAATATCAGCAGTTGCATCCAGGAATTTGGCAGCAATCTGATTCAGCACTTGTCCTTTATAAGGAATACCTTCTGGCAGAATAACATCGAATGCAGAGATACGGTCGCTTACAACCATCACCAATAATTCGTCGTTGATATTATACACATCACGTACTTTTCCGTGGTAAACACTTTTTTGTCCCGGAAAATTAAAATCTGTTTTTACTAATGCTTTGCTCATTATTGTATTTGTTTTTGGGATTCTTCTAATTGTTTTTCTTTTTTCTTTTTCTCGTCGAATTTTTCATAAGCTTCTACGATTCGTTCCACCAACTTGTGGCGAACAATATCTTTCTTTCCAAGTTCCACAAAGCTGATACCTCTTACTCCTTTCAAAATACGCATTGCCTGTACAAGTCCGGAAGTTTGGGCAGCCGGAAGGTCAATCTGAGTAAGGTCACCCGTAATAATCATTTTAGTATTCATTCCCATGCGGGTAAGAAACATTTTAATTTGCTGAGTGGTAGTATTCTGTGCTTCATCGAGAATAACGACAGCGTCGTTTAGAGTACGGCCGCGCATAAAAGCCAGCGGTGCAATCTGGATAATATTTAGTTCCATATATTCCTTTAACTTAGCAGCGGGAATCATATCCTGAAGTGCGTCGTATAGAGGTTGCAGATACGGATCAATCTTTTCTTTTATATCCCCCGGAAGAAATCCTAGTTTCTCACCGGCTTCGACAGCGGGGCGACTTAAAATGATTTTTTTAATTTCTTTTTGTTTTAATGCTCTTACTGCCAGAGCAATAGAGGTGTAAGTCTTTCCCGAACCGGCCGGGCCGATAGCAAAGAGCATATCACACTTTTCAAATCCTTCCACTAATTTAAGTTGGTTGTCACTACGTGGAATGATAGGCTTTCCGGTAACACTAAATACAATTACGTTCCCGTTTTTTTCAGTCTGGGGAGCGTTACCTTTTATAATATCAATGATGACTTCTTCCTTTAACGAATTGTATTGAACGCAATGTTTTTCTAAAGCTAAAATATTCTCTTCAAACGCGCACATCTCCTCTTCATCACCCATCACCTTAATCACATTTCCACGGGCTACTATCCTTAATTTTGGAAATAAGGCTTTTATTAGTTGAATGTTGGTGTTATTCACACCATAGAAGATAACCGGATCGATGTCTTCGAGAACAATCAGTTTTTCTATCATTGAATCAATTTAAAGGATCAAATGTTTATTTCTAAATTGCTTGCAAATTTACATAAAAAACTTCGAATTATATACCTCTCTAACGAAAATAAACTGAGCGCTCTTGCATTATGTAGAAACTTTATCTTCAGTTCTGAAATCATTTACTTTTATAATTGAGTTTATTCAGAAATTGTTTTTATAGAAAGGCTTTTTAATATATATTTGCAAAACAAAGTACATAATATAAAATCTGATAATTCACTTTCTGATGCGCAAACTTATACCAATTGTAGGCTTGTTTTTTTTAATTTGCTGTTTGTCTGCCTGTAAGGATAAAACCTTAAAGCTAAATCATCCTAAAAACATACGGGGAGTGATAAGCTTTAAACGTTCATTTGGTGATTTAAATGATTTGCATTTGTCGGCAGCACAGGCTATTGGTATTCGTCCTATATCTTCGCGCGAAGATGCCGAAAAACTGAAAGGCGATTTGGTGCTTATAGAAAGTAATGAATATTATATAGTAGATTCACTTACTCATTCGCTTCCTTACCTTGTTCCAAAAGCCGGTGATTTATTGTCCAGTATAGGTTCTAATTTCCTTGATTCTTTAGAATCTAAAGGATTAAATCCTAATCAGGTTGTTGTAACATCAGTACTTAGAACTCAGGATGATGTTAAGAAATTGCGCAAACGTAATGGAAATGCATCCGAAAAGTCGGCACATTTTTATGGAACAACTTTCGATGTAAGTTGGAAACGTTTTAAGAAAGTAGAGGACGATCGCCCTATGCAGGATGTTAACCGCGATACCTTAAAGCTGGTTCTTTCCGAAGTGCTTCGCGATCTTAGAAAAGCAGAAACCTGTTACGTAAAGTACGAATTGAAGCAAGGTTGTTTTCATATTACTGCCAGATAGCAACTTACATAAAAGAAAAAAAACGTACCTTTGCGCCAAAATAATAAAAACGCGTGCAACGATACTTTATTTATTTAGCCTACGAGGGGACAAATTATCACGGTTGGCAGGTTCAGCCCAACGGTGTGAGTGTACAGGAATGCTTGCAAAAAGCACTTTCTACTCTACTTCGCGTTGAAACAGAAGTAGTGGGTGCCGGCAGAACTGATGCCGGAGTTCATGCCAAACTGATGGTAGCACACTTTGATTCAGAGAGAGAAGATCTTAATCTTGCATTGCTGACTGATAAGTTGAACAGATTACTTCCTCCTGACATTTCCGTATATCGTGTTTGTAAAGTACATCCCGAAGCGCATGCCCGCTTCGATGCTTTGTCTCGTACCTATAAATATTACATCACCTCTGTAAAATCACCGTTTAACCGTCACCTGAAATGGCGGATGCACGGATCGCTCAACTATGAACTGATGAACGAGGCTGCAAAAATATTGTTTGAATATACCGACTTTACTAGTTTTAGTAAACTTCATACCGATGTAAAAACCAATAATTGCAAAATTATGCAGGCAGAGTGGATTCAGGAAGATGAAACAACTTGGGTGTTTACTATAAAAGCCGACCGCTTTCTTCGCAATATGGTGCGTGCCGTTGTTGGAACGCTGGTAGAAGTAGGGCGAGGTAAAATTAGTATTGAAGAATTCCGTAAAGTGATAGAACAAAAAGACAGATGCAAAGCAGGTGCTTCTGTTCCAGGGCATGCCCTGTTTTTGGTAGATATAGAATATCCTGCTGAAACTTTTATATAATATGTGGTTATTATTAGCTTTTACTTCAGCCTTTTTACTAGGCTTTTATGATGTTTTCAAAAAGAGATCTTTAAAAGATAATGCTGTATTGCCGGTGTTGTTTCTTAATACACTGTTTTCCAGTCTGATATTTTTGCCGTTTATTATTTGTTCCGCCATGGGACAGGAGTGGATTAGCAATACCATTTTTTATGTTCCGGTCGAAGGATGGGAAGTTCATAAATACGTATTACTGAAATCGGTAATAGTACTTTCTTCCTGGATTTTTGGCTATTTTGGAATGAAGCACTTGCCGCTTACTATTGTAGGACCAATAAATGCAACCCGCCCGGTTATGGTATTGGTCGGTGCTATGCTTATTTTTGGCGAACGTCTCAATCTTTATCAATGGATTGGGGTTTTGCTTGCAATCGCCTCATTCTTTATGCTTAGTCGCTCGGGTAAGAAAGAAGGAATAGACTTTAAAAGCAACAAGTGGATTTTCTTTATTGTGATGGCAGCCTTAACAGGAGCTATTAGCGGACTTTATGATAAATACCTGATGAAGCAATTTAATCCTATGCTTATCCAATCATGGTATAATGTTTATCAGCTCTTTATTATGGGCGGAGTGCTGATGCTTTTATGGTGGCCAAAGCGAAAAGAAACTACTCCGTTTCGCTGGCACTGGAGTATTATACTTATTTCAATCTTTCTAGGTGCAGCCGATTTTGTTTATTTCTATGCACTTAGTTATGACGATTCCATGATTTCTATTGTATCTATGGTTAGGCGAAGCAGTGTAATTGTTTCGTTCATCTTTGGTGCAATGTTTTTCCGTGAAAAGAATTTAAAAAGCAAAGCAATCGATCTTATTCTGGTGCTAATTGGAATGATATTCTTATATTTGGGCTCAAAATAAATTAATAAGATGAAAAAGATAATCCTTCTTTGTTTTTTGATGACTTGTGTCATCTCCTTGAATGCGCAGGATGCCAAATCGGTATTTATTAATATGCCCGATTCCTTGTCGCCTTTGCTCACAAAAGTAAACCGGGAAGACTTTGCAGATTTTCTCGAAAGCAATATGAAAGCGCAAGTCAAGAATAAGATGGATAAAATGTCGGAAATGAAAACTCTGACTAAAGATTATGTTTATTTGCAGACTACCCCTCAGAGTAGTTTTCAGATGAAATTGCTTCAACTGAACGATACCACAAAAATTATTTGTGTAGTTAATACTGTTTGCGGTCCGGCTTGCGATAGCCGCATCCTTTTTTATACTACAGCGTGGAAAGAATTACCGGCGAAAGATTATATAGAATTACCTAAAATGGAGCAATTCTTCATTACTCCCGATTCTACTCAACTCGAAGCGTTTAATAATGCACGGGCTGCATTGGATTTTTATTTATTGAAATCAGATCTTTCAAAAGATAGCAGCGATATTACTTTTACTTTTGCTTCTCCCGGATATCTGGATGAAACTGCAGCTAAGGATTTAGCTCCTTTCGTAAAAATGGCACTTGTCTATGTTTGGAAAGAAGGTCGATTTACATTGAAAATGTAACTTAAAGTAAAATCTTAGATTTCTCTCTATAAAAAAATACTTTCACAAAAGTCTAGCAGTCTAGCAGTAACCATTTAATGTGTTGTGAATGAATGGAATGTAGGTGCTAGACTTCTTCAAGCAAGTCTAGCGCTAATCTAGCAGTCTAGCACTTTGTCTCGTCCTGATTTTGGCAGACTATGTTTTGCCTTTTAAATCAAACCCTTATCAGGCTATTACACAAACCTTATCAGGTTATAACAAAGCAAACCAATAAATTCTTATTCCATCCGGGTGTAGGATATTAGTCCACCCGGGTGTAGAGGTCTGTTACATCCGGGTGGATGGGTATTGTACACCCGGGTGGACAAGCAATAAAAAAAGCTCCAATACAAAAATGTATCAGAGCTTTTTTATCAGATAAAATCTGAAATATCTTATTTCTTGCTACGATCTCCGTAACGGCTTTTAAACTTATCAATACGACCAGCAGTATCAATCATTGTAGATTTACCAGTGTAGAATGGGTGAGAAGTGTTAGAAATTTCAAGCTTAACCAATGGATAAGTTGCACCTTCGAATTCGATAGTTTCTTTAGTGTTGCAAGTAGATTGAGATAAAAATACATCGCCATTAGACATATCCTTAAATACGACTGGACGATATGATTCTGGATGAATACCTTTTTTCATTTCAGTATTTGTTTTTTAATTATTATTACTTTGTACTATTTGGTAAGAATAGTGTAATGGTCTATTTCAGAGCGCAAAGATAATGCTTTTCTTTAAATTGGAAAATTATTTGAGGAACTTTTTCGTATGATAATAAAATAATGTTTGTTTTGTGTTAATTGTTAATTTTTTAAATGAAAAAACGAACCGATAATCAGATTGTAATATAACTGACAAATAAAATTAACCCTTATGGCAGATTATTTATTGTATAATTATTAACTTTGTACTCCTTAATGGGCTAAATGTCTATGAACTACTTTTTTATATACTATGAAAGGGAAATATTGAAGTGTATTTAAATTGGTCAATAAAAAAACGATAGAATGAGAAAATTTTTCCTGCATTTGTTAATGCAATTATTAATTGTCTGTATAGGCGGACAATTAATGGCACAGATCCCAAGTGGCTATTACACATCCGCAGTAGGGAAGAAAAAAGCAGAATTGAAAACGGCTTTGCACACCATTATTATGAATGCAACGGTGCTTAATTATGGTAGTGGAGATGGTAAAACATGGTCGGGATTTGCAAAGACAGATGTTCGTACCGATGGAACTGTTTGGGATATGTACTCAAGCAATAGAGTTCCAGTAAACGGTAATTATGCAGCATCAGGAATGAATATTGAACATTCATTTCCCAAAAGCTGGTGGGGAGGTGATGAACGTCAGGCATATAAAGACCTTTATAATCTAAATCCGTCAGACATTGCAGCTAATTCAGCAAAGAGTAATTATCCAATGGCTGTTGTTGACGGTACTGTTACATATTCAAATGGAGTGATAAAAGTTGGAAAATCAAGTAGTCGCCCCGGAGGTTTAATTGATGCCTGGGAACCATCCGATGAATACAAAGGCGATTTTGCACGTGCATATATGTATATGGTAACATGCTATGAAGACTATTCAAGTGACTGGACTACTACATCAGCTCTTAACGAACTCGAAAAGAATACTTATCCTACCTTTCAGCAATGGGCTTACCAGCTTCTTCTGAAATGGAGTCAGGAAGACCCGGTAAGTGAAAAGGAAATAAACAGAAACAATGCGGTTTCTAAGATACAAGGAAACCGTAATCCATTTATTGATTATCCGGAATTAGCCGAATATATTTGGGGGGCTAAGACGGAAACCCCATGGAGTGAGAGCACTGATCCAGCTTTGTATTCACCAACAAATAATTCAACTTTAGATTTGGGAGTTACTTCAATTAGTAAAACACTAGAGAAAGAAGTATCTGTTAGCGGAAAAAATCTGACTGGCGATTTGGCCGTAAGTATTTCTGGAACCGGATTTACTGTTAATGCATCTTCTTTAACGAAAGATCAGGTGGCCGCAGGTGCAAAAGTGACTGTTCAGTATACTTCTGCTTCAGCAGCAACTGCAACAGGTACACTTTCTTTATCAGGAGGCGGAGTAACAGTTTCTGTAAATCTTAAGGCTGAAGCTGTAGATGGCATACCTGTACTTGCGGCTTCAAATGTAACTTCAAAATCATTCGTTGCTTCATGGAAGAATGTGAGCGATGCATCAACTAAATACGATTTTAGTCTTTATCAATCGGATAAAACAACCTTGGTTACAGGTTATCCGGTAAGTGTTGATGCATCTTCTGAAACTCAAACTGTTACAAATCTTACACCGGATACACAGTATTATTATAAACTTACCGGTGGTGGACTCTCATCAAATCTTATAGGTGTAAAAACATTAGTTGCTGTACCTGCTGTAACAGCTACTTTGCAGGGTGGAAGCCTTGATTTTGTAACATCACCCAATGCTGCATCATCAGTAAAAAGTGTAACTGTTTCAACAGAATATATCAATAGTAATATTTCTGTTAAGGTTGGTACACCTTTTGAAGTGTCATCGGATCAACAGACGTGGTCAAATGCTATCAATCTTGCTTCTGCAGGAGGAACGTTCTATGTTCGTATGGCCTCTTCTGATGCAGGTAGTTATCAGTCAACACTATCTCTTTCATGCACTGAAATTTCAGATGATCAGGAAATTCCGGTAACCGGATCTGCTGAGTTGGCTAAAACTTTTTTTGAGGATTTTGAAACAGGAACAAAAGGATCTTATACAACTGGTACTGCTGATTGTACAACTGGTAACTGGACTTTTGTGAATTCATTGTTTATGACGGGCGAACTGAAAGATTTGAAGAATGGTACAAAATCAGCTCGTATAAAACCTGCAGGTTCTATATACATGAACACTGATAAGCAGAATGGTGCAGGTTCACTTTCTTTGCTTGCAGGAACCTTTGGTACAGATGCTGCTACTACAATTGGAATTTATTATTCTTCTGATGCAGGAACAACATGGAATGCAGTAGCTGAAAATGTAGCTGTATCAAACTCATTAAAGGAATATAAGTATTCAATAAATATATCTGGTCCGATACGAATTAAAGTTGTAAATTTAACAGCTTCAAGTGGTTCTTCTCGTGTAAATGTTGATGATATCTCTATGACAGATTATACTTCAACCGCTATTTCCAAGAATGAAAGCGACTCATTCCGTTTCTATGTACAAAGTAACCAACTTGTTATTCAGAATGATAAGGTTCAGAATATTAGTATCTATAATATCTCCGGGCAAATTGTATATAGGCATAAACTTAATCCGGGTGTAACTTCTGTCACACTTCCTCAAGGTATATATATACTTAATGGAGATGGGGTAGTGAAGAAGATTATAATTAAGTAATAAGAGAACTGATATACTTCTTTTTAGTTTCTAGAACTATAGGGGAAAAATATATAAATAACTGTATAAGGTTAGAGAGTACTTGTTTGTCTCCTCTAACCTTATTTTACTTTTAAGCATTTCTCTTTTTGTTAATAATAAAATATTGTTGTTCTGAAATGCTTTATAGTTTTTTTAGGTATAAATGTTCTATTAATATGTTCTTCTTTCGTTTTTTTTTAAGACTTTTGTCTGTGATTGGCATATTGCCCATCTTTTATAAATTTAGTGATATATAAATATAATAAAAATAGATTTAAAATGAAGAAACTGCTGATAGCATTGAATTTACTTCTTTTATTTTCCTTATCAATAAATGCACAGGAAAAAAAGAAGTATGCGCTTTATAGCGTAGCTTTTTATAACATGGAAAACTTATTTGATTACACCCATGATCAGGGCAAAGATGATTATGAATATCTTCCCGAAGGGAAAAATAGTTGGGATTCTACCAAATATGTATCCAAATTAAAGAATATGTCCGAAGTGCTTGGCATGTTGGCACGTGATAAACAGCCAGAAGGTCCGGCTTTTATCGGATTAGCCGAGGTAGAAAACAGACATGTGCTTGAAGATTTGATTAAACAGCCGGCACTTGCTTCTACCGGTTATCAGATTGTTCATTATGAAGGGCCAGATCAACGTGGCATTGATTGTGCACTTTTGTACAATCCAGCTTTGTTTAACGTTAAAACAAGCAAGCTTCTTCCTTATGTAAATCCTGATGATACAGTTCATAAAACACGTGGATTTTTGGTTGTAAACGGAGTAATGGCCGACGAAAATGTTACTGTTATTGTTAATCACTGGCCATCCCGTGGAGCTGATTCACCAGCCCGCATATTGGCAGGCAAACAAGTTCGTGCTATTAAAGACTCTTTGCTTCGTGAAAATCCAGCTTTAAAGATTGTTATTATGGGAGATATGAATGACGACCCAATGGATGAAAGTATGAGCAAAGCTTTAGGTGCACACAGAGAAATTGCAGACGTAGAAGTCGGTGGACTGTATAATCCATGGTGGAATACTTTACAGGTAAAAGGAATGGGAACTCTAACCTACAGAGGTAAGTGGAATCTTTTCGATCAAATTGTGGTATCATCTAATTTGTTGGGTGATGACAGAAGTACATTGAAATTCTGCAAAAATGAGATATTCTATCGTGATTTTATGATTCAGCAAGAGGGCAATTATAAAGGCTCGCCCAAAAGAACCTTTGGAGGCAGCTTATGGCTAAATGGTTATAGCGATCACTTGCCAACTATTGTTTACTTTCTTAAAGAGGTTAAATAAAAAGGAGTTTTGATTACTCAATAAATATTAAAGGGACAGATTCAGTTGATGAAGTGACCCCGAAAAGTTAGACGTTTAATAATTAATTTATATTTGTTTGAGTTCGGTATTGTACCGGGCTCAAACCTTTTAATCTAAGCTTAATTCTTTTATTGTTATACCACCAAATATATTTTCTTAGTTCTTCTTCAAAGTCTTCGATGGAACTGAATTTATTAATATAAAGCAGCTCATTCTTCATTAATCCAAAGAAATTTTCCATCATTGCATTGTCCAGACAGTTACCTTTACGAGACATACTTTGAATGATTCCTCTGTCCTTAAGCAACTTTTGGTATCTGGCATGCTGATAATGCCATCCTTGATCAGAATGCAATATAAGCCCATTCAGATTCGTATTTTTTTTGAATGCAGCTTTCAGCATGTTTATTGCCATATTCAAATTGGGACTCCTGGATATTGTATATGATATTATTTCTCCGTTGTGCATATCAAGTATAGGGGATAGATACATCTTAACATCATGTATACATACCTGTGTAACGTCAGTAGTCCATTTTTGGTTGGGTCTTTCGGCATCAAAGTTTCGTCCTACAACATTAGGTGCTATTTTACCAATCTCACCTTTATATGAATGGTAATGACGTTTCTTTCTTTTAGCCTTAAGACCAATCTGCAGCATTAGTTTCTGCACTGTCTTATGGTTTATGATTATGTCACTATTGCGCAAAGTATAGCAGATTCTCCTGTATCCATAACGCCCATGATTCTCCTCGTATATATCCCTTATCTTATTCCTTATGATATCATATCCATCAGCTTGATTTAAGCGTTTCCGATGATAGTAAAACACGGAACGAGCCATCTTTATCCTCATGAGCATATACTCCAGAGGATATCCTTTCTGCCTTAGTTCTTCGATGGCTTGCGCCCAATCTCGCGTAGACGGGCATTCCTTTCCTCGACTAAGGCTCTCACTTTTTTTAGCAAAGCTATTTCAGTCTTGAGTTCCAAATTCTCCTTTTGGAGTTTCTCTAACTCGGTAAGCGGTTTGCTATTTTTTTTTGGTCTGCTCATACCTGGTGGTCTACCATGCTTTTTAACGATATCCAAAGTTTGTATTCCGTCTCGCCTTGCAATCTTTAGCCAGGTCTCTATAATACTTATACTTGGACCATACTTTAGCGAAGCTGAGTGCAAAGTTATATGGTTATCTTCAATATCACGAACGATTTGTTTCTTAATGTCTGTATTGACCTTGAAATTATTTCCTTTCTTTATTGAAGTTGGACCAAGTCCCTGGTATTTATGCCATAATGTTAATAGTAAACGATGACTAATACCATATTTTTTATGAATAGCAGTTATTGACATCCCATCTTCTATCAAATGCATATACCTTAGCCTATCTACATCGGTATGCTTCTTGATTTTCTTCTTTTCTTGCATAATAAAACCCCGAAAGTTTTTTGTCTAACTTTCGGGGTTCATATCATGAACTAAAATCTGCCCCTTTTGTTTTTATTGCCATATAGAGATTACAATATGATATTTATTCATGGGGAAAAAGTGTCATTAGTAATGAAATATAACGTTTTATAAGATAAAATCTTTCGCAGAACATTTTTATTCAAACTATTCTTTTTAATTTTGCGAAGAATTTTAATTCACTAACAATAAATATTAAAAAAACATGGTTAATTACAAAGATTTAGGCCTCGTAAACACAAAAGATATGTTTAAGAGAGCTATCGCTGGAAAGTATGCCATTGCAGCGTTTAACTTCAATAACATGGAGCAAATGCAAGCTATTATTCAGGCTGCAGTAGAAACAAAATCTCCTGTTATCCTTCAGGTTTCAAGTGGCGCTCGTAAATATGCAAATCAGACTTTACTTCGTTACATGGCTCAGGGAGCTGTAGAATATGCTAAGGAATTAGGTTGTGCTAATCCTGAAATTGTTCTTCACTTAGACCATGGTGATTCTTTCGAACTTTGCAAATCTTGTATCGATATGGGATTCTCATCAGTAATGATCGACGGTTCTCATTTCCCATACGAAGAAAATATTGCATTAACTAAGAAAGTAGTTGAATACGCTCACCAATTCGATGTAACAGTTGAAGGTGAACTTGGTGTATTGGCTGGTGTAGAAGATGATGTTGTTGCAGAACACCACACATATACTCAACCATCTGAAGTTGTAGATTTCGTATCTCGCACAGGTGTTGATTCATTAGCTATTTCAATCGGTACTTCTCACGGAGCAAACAAATTTACTCCAGCTCAATGTACTCGTGATGCTAATGGTATCTTGATCCCACCTCCATTGCGTTTCGATATCCTTGAAGAAATTGAAAAAGAAATCCCTGGATTCCCAATCGTTCTTCACGGTTCATCTTCAGTTCCTCAGGATTTGGTTGCTCAAATCAACCAATACGGAGGTAAGTTAGTTGACTCTATCGGTATTCCAGAAGAACAACTTCGTAAAGCTGCTTCTTCTGCTGTATGTAAGATCAACATTGACTCTGATGGTCGTTTGGCAATGACAGCTGCTGTACGTAAAGTATTCGTAGAACAACCAGGAGAATTCGATCCACGTAAATATCTTGGTCCTGCTCGTGATACTTTGAAAGCACTTTATAAACTGAAACTAGAAAATGTTCTTGGTTCAGCTGGTAAATTAGCTAAGTAATCAATTAACAGATTATAGCATTGACAGAATCCTGTCCGAAACTATTCGGGCAGGATTTTTTTTTGTTGATCACTACTGTATATTAATTAAATAAAAAACGAAAGTATTAATTGCTAAAAAAGGTATAAGTTGTATCTTTGTGAATTGTGCATAGAAAAATAAGTTTAATTTATTATACAATTTAATCACAAAAGCAGAATATGGCGGATGAAAAAAAGTTCGTGCCTTTCGTTTCGGCGAATGCAAGCATGAGAGAATTTACCGGTAGAGCAGTGCTCATCGGTTTGGTACTGGCCGTTATTTTGGGTGCAGCGAATGCTTATCTTGGCCTTAAAGCCGGTATGACAATTGCTGCTACTTACCCGGCAGCAGTAATTGGTATGGCAATTTTGCGTTTCTTTAAAGGAACAATCCTGGAAGAAAACATAACCCGTACCGTAGGTTCCATTGGCGAGTCGGTTGCAGCAGGTGCAATCTTTACCTTACCGGCATTTTATATTTCCGGTGTGTGGAGTGGCGAACAGTTCAGTTCAATAGGCAGTTACTTTATTGCTTCATTGATTCTTATCACTGGTGGTATCCTTGGTGTTCTTTTCGTAGCTTTGCTTCGCAGGGTGATGGTGGAAGATAAAGAACTTCCTTTCCCTGAAAGTGTGGCTGCAGCCGAAATTCATAAAAGTGGCCGTAGCGGTTCCGGTGGTTCCAAATATTTATTCTCTGCAATGATTGTTGGTGCCGTTGTTAAAATAGCCGGCGATCTTCGCTTGTTTGCAACAGAATGGACTACTTTCTTTAAATCATCTATCGCTAAGTTTGCCGGTGGTAAAACACTCGACGGAGGTTTCCTTGCTGGCGGACCATCTATCAGCCCTGCATATTTAGGTGTAGGTTACATTATCGGTCCACGCCTTTCAGCGCTTAACTTTAGTGGTTCAGTAATGGCATGGGGATTAATGGTTCCTATGTTACTTACCGTACTTGGCTCTTCTTTCGTAGGATCTCTTCCTCAAAATGCAGCTTTACCGGTTGATTCTCCTGATGCTTGGATGAATGCTGCAAATGTTGTTTGGAAAGAAGTTGTTCGTATTATTGCTATCGGTGGTATGCTGGTTGCAGCATGTTTTACTTTATATAGAATGCGTGGAAGTCTTGGAACAGGATTGAAACGTTCTGTAAAGGACTTGAAACGTGCAACTCAAGGAAGTGCTGCCGATGTGGAACGTACTGAAAAAGACCTTAAGTCATCATGGATTCTTTTAGGTATCTGTTTTGCTGCCATCGCTACATTCGTAATCACATATTTCATATTCAATACAAGTATTCTTGTAGCCATTGTTGCTTCAACCATTATGATTGTGCTTGCATTCTTCTTTGCAGCTGTTTCTGGTTACCTGGTTGGTATCATCGGTTCAAGTAATAACCCTATCAGTGGATTGACTCTTACTGCTTTGGTGGTAACAGCATTAATTCTTGTAGCTTGTGGTGTAGATTCTCACAATGGTGGCGTTGCAGCAGTATTGGGAATTGCAGCCATTGTTTGTGTGGCAGCAGCCGTAGGTGGTGAAATGTTCCAGGATTTAAAGGCTGGACACATCCTTGGTGGTACACCATGGAAAATGCAGGTAGGCGACTTGATTGGTGTTGTTATTGCAGGTTTTGTAATGTTCGGTGTTTTGATTATCCTTAATCAGGGAGATATCAACATGGGACTTCAGCAAGGTTACGAAGGTGGTTTCGGAAGCAAGAACCTTTCTGCTCCACAAGCTGGTTTGATGGCAGCCTTGTCACAAGGAATCATTGGCGGACAGATGGCATGGGTACTTATTATTGCTGGAATGGTTATGGCTGTAGCATTTATTTTGATGGGAATTACAAGTCCGATGCTAATTTTTGTGGGAATGTATCTTCCATTTAACACAGTATTTGCTATTTTTGTAGGTGGCTTGATTAAAGGAGTTCTCGATCTATATGTAGCACGTCGCAAATATAGCGTTGGTCAGCTGGCTACTGTGGAAAATACCGGGGTGCTTCTCGCTTCCGGATTGATTGCCGGCGAAGCATTGATGGGGTTGGTAGTTGCCATTTTTGCAATGTTCAACATCTTCTTTGCTGATATGCTTCCATTTGCTAGTCCTAACTACGCAGTTGGTTTGGTTATTATGTTGGTAATCGGTTACTTCTTTGTTCGTGTTCCACTTAAGAAAGCCGATTCTATCAAAGAATAATTTATGAAGAAAAAAGAACAAGTAAACCTATTTGATGTAATTCCGTATATCAGCGAACATGTTACGACGGAAAAGGAAGACGATTTGTGTGTGATTGTATTCCCCCGTTTTCGTAATAAGTTTATGCAGAAAGTTTTTGCTCCATGCGGAAAGTCGGCCAATCTTCATGTAAAGCTCGAAGAACATGGCTCTGCAGTATGGAGTTTGATAGATGGAAATCGTACAGTAAGAGAGATTACGGAGCAACTAGCGGAACATTTTAATTATGAAGAAAATTATGAGTACCGCATCACTACGTATATTTCTCATTTGTACACTAATGGGTTTATAAAATATAAAACGGCTCTTTAAAGAAAATATAAGAGCCTTGAAATGTAAAAAGAGGAAATGAAGTTGTTTCATTTCCTCTTTTTTGCTACGTGTAACCATGTATAAATTAGGGTTGCTGAATAATTGCTGAAATTGAATCTATTGATGATCAATTAATGTCATAGTCTTTTTAAAATTACGTAGATCAATGCGATATAAATTCCGGGAAGGTGATTTCGAGAAACTATATTCCTCAAGTCCTCCAAGTATGTATAGCATATTGTTTGCATAAAGTAATTCGCTATACTTTAAAGATAAATCAATTAAATATGCATTTTTTTCTTTGGTCTTAATATTATAAGTCTGAATTTTTCTATCCTCAAAAATATAGATGATATCTTCATTGTAAGCAATGGCTGGTCTTTCTACCTCATAAGGTAGCTCTCCTTCAGTATTCCATTTCCCTGTTCCTATATTATAGCTCTCTATCTCTTTTAAAGGTCTGTTATTAAATCCTCCAATCAGATAGATCGTAGCATTAATAGCCACACCTTTTGTTTCCTTAGGACTGGGCATATCTGGCAGTTTGTACCATAATCCGGTTCTCAGATCCAATAGATGAGCCTTGTTTGAATATTCTTTTTCTCCATTCATCTTTAGCTTTGTTGATCCTCCCATAATAATCAGGTTATTATTATAGCTGAAAGATGCAAAATTGATTGCCTGATGAGGATTTGTTTTGTCAGTTATAACCTTGTTGAGGTTCATATCATAGACTTCAATTTTATTATCTAGATATTCAGTTACCCTGTTAGTCGATAATAGTTTTCCTCCTAAAACATATATTTTGTTATTGCTATAATTGATGTTATGATAAGCTCTTTTGCCAAACTTTAAATTACTATTTTGCCAGTGATCAGTTGCTATATCGTATACTTGTAATTTGTTACAGTAATTACTCCAATTAAAGTTAGATCCAGAACTGTTTATTTTCTTCAAAAAGCTTCCAGCATCGTCATTTCCATTGTCTACATATTTGTCTATATTATCTAGCAAATCATTGTTTTCATAAGTTTCATTGCCTCCAATTACATAGATTTTATCTCCAATTAGCGTTGCTCCAAACGAGTATACTCCTACATTTAACGGTGCCATCTTTTCGTATTTAATAGATGGATCAAGAGTTAGTCTGTTTGATATAACAGTTATTTCTTTGAGTGATAGTGTATCTTTAAATAAGTAAACCTTGTTTTCGTTTTCTTTTAGATCTGAGATAGAGACTTTTTTGACAGAATAGCCTATATAGGAGAATAATAAGGTGTCATTCTTATTAGTTATGGCTAATTTTTTAATAATAAATTCCCCTCTCTCATTCGTTTTTGATATAACCTTTTTGTTATTCAAGTAGATATTAACACCAGCCAGTAAGTTTTTCGATATTCCATCCATAACTACTCCTTTGTTTTGAGCAGATAAAACGGAACAATAAAAAGTAAAGATCAACATTAGTCTTACAAATAATGAGATTCTGCATCTGATTTTAGCTTTCATGCCATAATATTTTCTTATTTTCTATACCTAACGATTTTGAACTGGATTTTCATTATCCTTGTCTCATAGCCTTCGATAATGATCTGCTGTAACACTTCTTCTGTTATAAAGCTGTAAAGATAATGATTTATAACTTTCAGTTGTTGTTTTGTAATGTATATTTCAATCAATTTGTAATTTATATTATCAAATAGTTATAACCTATCCTGGATTTATAAATTGGGTACTTGCGTTTGATGAATATGTAAGAATAGCTTTTTAAATATGTGTAAAATGACTATTTACCAGTTTTTATAGACCAATTATTTTTATTTATTGGTGAATGAATTATATTTATTGGTGAATAAACTTTGATTGTTGATGAGTGAATTTATGTTTAATAGTTAGTTTGAAATTAATTCATAAAAATTAATTGTTTATTAAATGATGTTTGTTAGTATATTTGAAAAATAATGATTTCAATTATGGAAAATAGGAAAACAGTACTTGTTGCAAATCAGTTTGAAGGAATTGAGCGTTCTGGAGAATTATTGGTTGATAATGTTTTTACTGATATTGAAGTATATAGCATGCTGAAATCAGAATTCTGAGGATAATTATTATTCTCTTAAATTGCATAAATAAAAAAACGGCTGTTCAAAAAGTAGGATAGCCCTTTTTCTAAGTACGAAAAGCTACTAAAATATAGAGATTTATTATAGTATTGCTAGGTCTTTTAGGTGTAATCTATTTTTAATTCGAGTTCTAATGTTTTACATAATTAATTTATTGTAATAAATGCTTGTATATGAGGTGAATACTTTTGATGGGTTAACTGTCTAAATAGCTTTTTTTTACTTTGTGAGAGTATTTTGTTGGTTCTATTTGTAATATTATATAAAAATGATTGAAATTTGGTTCTTTTTTATCCCCCTATATAGTGTTTAAAATCAGTCATGAAACACTTTTTAACTCGTTCTTCCTATTTTTTAGAGAAACTATAAAGGAAGTTTTCTGACAATCCGTTTTACTTTTTAAGCTAATTGATTGATTATAAGCCGCGGGCTTTTTTATTTCACCCCGTATATAAACAGAAAAAAGAAGAATAATTCCGCGCATATAAAAGAGGGCACCCTTTTGGGGTACCCTCTCTAAATAAATATCCTATTTAAGTATTCTATTTGCTAAGAGTTTCTCTATCAATTTTAATCAAACCTCCGGTAGAAGGATCGAATGTTACCTTCACTACTGATTTCTTCTCGAATAACTCTTTCATTAATGTATCGGTACTACCGAATTGAGTAATCATGAAATCACCGTCGAACAAATTAGTTTGTGAAGTGAATATTGAGAAATGAGCCTTGCCTGGCACATTATAAACAACTCCTTCAATTTTTTTAGGCTTACCTGTTTCAGGCGCTTTTTCAGGAACTGTTTTTAAATTGGTTAGCGTATAGTAAACAGGTGATCCTGCTAAGTCGTTTACTCCAAGAACTCCTAGTTTCTTTGAGAAACGGAATACTATTGCTTTGTTTACGTCCTGAGTAGGAGCGATGGTGAACTTATAGCTCTTGGTCTCTTTTTCTACTGTTCCCGAAAAGAGTTCGGTCAGTGCCTTTTCTTGTTCGTCCAGTTTCTCGAGTACCAGTTTCAGAGAAGCACCGTCCTTTGGCATACTTTCTACTTCGCCTCTAAGAAGTGAACTTTTACTATCACGAACTTTATAGATTTCTTTAGCAACAAGCTCAGCAACTTTTGCGCTGGAACCAGCCATCAGGATTTCTTCCGTCATAAAGTCGCGTGCATTTGGTTTTGCCTTCTTTTCAACAGGTACCTCTTTTATCGGAGCAACCTTTGGGCTTAACGGAAGATTGATAGTTTTAATAATACCATTTTCTGTCAATTCCATTAAAGGAGCAAGAGTTTTATCTTTCAGCTTTATGAAGTAAGTCTTTTCGGTATCCGGGGTACCAATGTTTTTAGCTTTTACGCCAGTTATTTCCCAATGCTCTTCTTTTGTGTCGGAAATGTTTGTTAATCTGAGATAGCGGTCGGCATATTTGCAGAATTCGCCTGGTATATAAGTGGATTTTACAGTTTCGACTTCTATTTCAATTACACTTTTAGGGAGTGTGTATGTAACTCCATACTCCTGATCCTTTCCTCCATATTTAGTAACTTCTGTCTGCGCGAATGTGTTTGCAGAAAGAAGAAGAAGGCTCAATAATGCTATTGATTTTTTCATATAAATCTCTGTTTTAACTTTACCTATATATTAAACCACAAATGTAGAGAAAAATTCTCTAAGAACATATTTATTTGCGTTACTTATCTGTGTTTTGGGTTAATTTAAGCCATGCAAATGGAATATTATCTGCTATATCGCCCGATGTTAATCCTCTTTCTCCCAGCTTTTCCTTAGCAATATCTCCTGCCAGCCCGTGTAAATAAACTCCCAGTTTGCAAGCCTCTTCGGATGTGTAGCCTTGCGATAATAGCGAGAGCAGAACTCCTGTCAACACATCACCTGCACCGGCTGTTGCCATTCCCGGATTACCGGTTGGGTTAAAGAAGCAGTTACCTTCTGGAGTAACAACAATGGTGTATGCTCCTTTTAGCACGATGTGGATTTTACAATTGGTTGCCAGATCGCGCGCTTTAATCATCCTTGCAAAACTGCTTTCGCATTTACCCACCAAGCGGTCCAGCTCTTTAGGGTGAGGAGTGAGTATGGAACCTCTTGGAATAGAAGGTAGAATTTGACGGTGCTCTGCAATAATATTCAGAGCATCGGCGTCGAGCACTATTGGTTCCTGACAAAGTTTTATTTGTTCCATTAAGGCTGCAGCAGTCTCTTCTGATTGTCCTAATCCCGGACCAATGGCAATTGAAGTATAGCTATCGGGATATACGGGCGTGGTGAAGTAGTTTTCGTGCATATCATGCTGAGCCATTGCTTCGAGAACTGCGGTCTGAAGTATGTCGTTGTTCTTTAAAGGTGTATGAACGGTTAATAAACCAACACCGGTTTTCAGGCAAGCCTTAGCCGCCAGTATAGAAGCACCAGCCATACCATACGATCCTGCAATTAGCAGTGCATGACCGTAGTTTCCTTTGTGAGCGAAACGCTTGCGTGGCTTAATCAGTTTCTTAATATCACTTTCTTCTGTAAGATGCCATGATGTAAAATTGTTTTCAATTCCTTCCTGACTTAAATTAATGTCTAAAAGTTCCCATTCACCCAAATAATCTTCATTTTCAGCGAAAAAGAAAGAAAGCTTAGGTAATTGTAAAGATAGCGTTCTTTCAGCGCGAATTATATGATTCTTGATGTTGTAAGTGTTGTCTTCGCACATTAATCCGGATGGAAGATCAATAGAAACCACCTTTGATGGTGATGAGTTAATGTATTTTACTACTGCGGCAAAGCCTCCGGATAATGCTTTTTTGAGTCTGGAACCAAAAAGTCCGTCAATAACCAGGCAATCTTCACTCAATACAGGAGGCTCAAATGCACTGGTGATTTCTGTGAATTCTAGATCTGTGTTTTGCAACAGACGTTCTTTATTTATTTCACAATCTTCCGATATGTGGTCGCCGGTATTAAACAAGTATGCTTTCACTTTGTAGCCCTGTTCTGCCAGAAGACGAGAAACTGCAAGTGCGTCACCACCATTATTGCCCGGACCTGCAAATACAATAACCGGAGTTTCCTTACTGTAATATTTTATAATTGCACCTGTTAAGGCTACGGCTGCGCGTTCCATAAGATCTATGGACAAGATAGGCTCATTCTGTATAGTGTAAGCATCTAACTGTTTAATTTGTATGCTTGGAAATATTTTCATTGCTTTTTATTATTGATCGCGCAAAAGTACTAAAAGCTCACAAAAAAGTCAACTCTTTACCTATAAACTACTGTAAAATCACTACTTTTGCATCCAATTAATAAAAATATAGAATAATATAGTATTTATGAGTCAATCTAAAGGGCATCCCAAAGGTCTTTACCTCATCTTTGCAACAGGTACCGCTGAACGTTTCAGCTACTACGGTATGCGTGCAATTTTCATTTTGTTTTTAACTCAGGCGTTAATGATGGATAAAGAGCTTGCTTCGTCCATTTACGGTAGTTACACAGGTTTGGTATACTTAACTCCACTGATTGGTGGCTATGTTGCCGATAAATTCTGGGGTATCCGTCGTTCAATTTTCTGGGGAGCAATCCTGATGGGACTTGGACAGTTCTTTTTATTCCTCAGTGCATCGTTCCTTAGTTCGGTGGAACTATCTCATATGCTGATGTATACCGGTTTAGGATGTATCATCTTTGGAAATGGTTTCTTTAAACCTACTATTGCTACTTTAGTGGGACAATTATACGAACCGAATGATCGTCGTCTGGATTCCGCTTTCACCATTTTCTATATGGGTGTAAATGTTGGAGCATTCATGGCACCTCTTGTTTGTGGATATTTCGGTGAGACAGGAGATCCTAATGATTTTAAATGGGGATTCCTGATTGCTGCCATTGGTATTGTGTTTACCGTTTTGGTATTTGAAACACTGAAAAATAAATATTTGATTTCTCCTACTGGAGAACAGATCGGTATTATACCGGATGCACACAAGGCGAAAATGGAAGCTACTGAAGAAGAAAAGCAACCTACAATTTCAAAGGAAGATGCTGTAAAGAAGGCCTTGTTCTTTGTTGGTGTTACAGTGGCTCTTTTTGCATTATTCATGTATCTGTTTAATGGCGATATTATTAGTGCGGGTATCTTCTCGTCATGCATTGGTATTCCTGCTTATATTATTTGTGATAGTTCATTGAATAAGATTGAAAGACAGCGTATCTGGGTAATTTATATCATTGCTTTCTTTGTTATTTTCTTCTGGGCTGCTTACGAACAAGCTGGAGCTTCATTAACACTCTTTGCTGCCGAACAGACTAACCGTACTCTTTTTGGATGGGAAATGCCTGCTTCTTACTTCCAGTCATTCAATCCTTTGTTTGTCGTTGCTTTGGCTTTTATTATGCCGGCTATCTGGGGTTTCCTGAACAAAAGAAAGATGGAACCATCTTCTCCTACTAAACAGGCTATCGGTTTGTTCCTTTTGTCATTAGGTTATTTGTTTATTGCTTTTGGTGTGAAAGATCTTCAACCGGGTGTTAAGGTTAGTATGATTTGGCTTACTGGTCTTTATTTTATCCACACAATGGGCGAAATGGCTTTGTCACCAATTGGTTTGTCTATGGTTAACAAGTTAACTCCTGTTCGTTTCGCATCTTTAATGATGGGCGTTTGGTATTTGTCTACAGCATCTGCCAATAAGTTTGCCGGAATGCTTAGCGGTTTATATCCCGAAGCCGGAAAAGTAAAGCACTTGTTTGGTATTGAAATTGCGTCATTATACGATTTCTTTATGGTGTTCGTTGTAATGTCTGGTATCTCTGCTGTTATCTTATTCCTGCTTTCTAAGAAATTGCAGAAATTGATGCATGGTGTAGAATAACTTATTAAGTTGTTGCACTTCTTTTCGTAAAAAGTAGTACTTTTGCGCAATTATACTAAAATATAAATGTTATGAAAACAATTCAGATAAAAGATAAAACATTTGCTCTTTCTATCAATGAAGAAAGCATTCAAAAGGAAGTTACTCGCGTTGCTGACGAAATTAGTCGTGACCTGAAAGATGAGAATCCTATTTTTATTAGTGTTCTTAACGGATCTTTTATGTTTACCGCTGATTTAATGAAACAAATCAATATACCTAGTAAGGTAACTTTTGTGAAGCTTGCATCTTATGAAGGTGTTGCTTCTACCGGAGTTATCAAAGAAGTAGTTGGTTTGTCGGAAGATATTCAGGGTAAAACTGTGGTTATTGTGGAAGATATAGTTGATACCGGTCTTACCATGCAACGTTTACTTGAAACACTTGGAACAAGAAATCCTAAAGCTATTCATATTGCAACTTTACTTGTGAAGCCAGACAAACTACAGGTGGAGCTGGATATTAAATATTGCGCTATGAGAATTCCTAATGATTTTATTGTAGGATACGGTCTGGATTATGATGGATATGGTAGAAATTATCCTGATATCTACACTTTAGCAGAATAATTATAAATAAAATAAGGTAAAAAGAAATGTTGAACATTGTTATTTTTGGTGCTCCCGGTTCTGGTAAGGGAACACAAAGTGAATTTATTATTGAGAAATTTGGTGTTAATCATATCTCTACAGGAGATGTACTTCGTGCAGAAATCAAAAACAATACAGAACTTGGTAAAACTGCTAAAGGGTATATCGATCAGGGACAATTGGTTCCGGATTCTTTGATTATTGATATCCTGGCTAGCGTACTTGATAATTTGAAAGAAAGCAAAGGAGTTATCTTTGATGGTTTTCCAAGAACTATTCCTCAGGCTGAAGCTTTGAAAGTTATGCTTAATGAAAGAGGACAAGATGTTTCTATCATGCTTGATCTTGACGTTCCAGAAGAAGAATTAATTACTCGTCTGATTAAACGTGGTCAGGAATGTGGTCGTGCTGATGATAATATGGAAACTATCAAAAAACGTTTGGTTGTTTACAATACTCAGACTTCTCCATTGAAAGATTACTATAAAAAAGAAGGTAAATATCAGTACATCAAAGGTCTTGGCACATTAGAAAGCATCTTTGCTGATATTGTTACTGCTGTTGAAAAATTATAATTTAAGAAGAATATATTATTATGGCTGAATCGAATTTTGTTGACTACGTTAAGATCTATTGCCGCTCCGGTAAGGGAGGCAGGGGCTCTACGCACATGCGAAGAGAAAAATATATCCCTAACGGCGGACCCGATGGAGGCGACGGCGGAAGAGGAGGTCATATTATATTGCGTGGTAACCGTAATTACTGGACATTGCTTCACCTGAGATATGACCGTCATATTATGGCCGGACATGGTGAATCGGGCGGTAAGCAACGTAGTTTTGGTAAAGATGGTGAAGATAAATATATTGAAGTTCCTTGCGGTACTGTAGTGTATAACGCCGAAACCGGCGAATATATCTGCGATGTAACGGAACACGGACAAGAGGTAATGCTACTGAAAGGTGGTAGAGGCGGTCAGGGTAACTGGCATTTTAAAACAGCTACTCGTCAGGCTCCTCGTTTTGCTCAGCCCGGTGAACCGATGCAGGAACTTACAATTATTATGGAGTTGAAGTTGCTGGCGGATGTTGGTCTTGTTGGTTTCCCTAACGCGGGTAAATCTACTTTGCTATCTGTAGTGTCGGCGGCCAAGCCAAAAATTGCCAATTATCCTTTTACTACACTAGAACCTAATCTGGGTATTGTTTCTTATCGCGATGGGAAATCTTTCGTGATGGCTGACATTCCTGGTATTATAGAAGGTGCAAGTGAAGGTAAGGGACTGGGACTCCGCTTCCTTCGACATATTGAGCGAAATTCTCTTTTGCTTTTTATGGTTCCTGCTGATGCAGACGATATTAAGAAGGAATATGAAATTCTGCTCAACGAGCTTTCTACCTTTAATCCGGAAATGCTCGATAAGCAACGTGTTCTTGCCATAACTAAATGCGATATGCTGGATCAGGAACTGATGGACGAAATAGAAAAAACGCTTCCGGAATCTATTCCGCATGTGTTTATCTCGTCAATCACTGGCCTTGGCGTAGCAGCCTTGAAGGATATTCTTTGGGAAGAACTGAACAAAGAGGGAAACAAGATTGAAGGAATTGTTCACCGTCCTAAAGATGTGAATAAGCTTCAGGCTGAATTAAAGGAAATGGGTGAAGACGAAGACTTCGAGTATTCTTATGAAGATGAGGATGAAGAAGAGGAAATCTTCGATGATTATGAAGAAGAAGACTGGGAATAATCATGACAGAATTAACAGAAGATAAAGTAATATTGGGTTTTGAACAACTATGTTCAATTCCCAATATTTCTCATTTTGTAACCACACGTAAAGGAGGTTATAGCGAAGATACTTTCGCATCATTTAATTGTGCGCCTTTTTCGGGTGATGATCCGGAGAAGGTAAAGCGTAATCAAGAAGTGTTATGTGCTAAAGTAGGTATCCAACCACTGCAGTTGGTAATTCCATTTCAGACTCACGGAAATACAATCAGGGCAATTGATCCTTTCTATGTGAGTTTATCTGTGGAAGAACAACAACGCAGACTTCATGGTGTGGATGCTTTAATTACCAACATACCGGGTTATTGTCTTTGTGTTTCTACTGCCGACTGTGTCCCGGTTCTTTTATATGATACGGTTAATAAGGCGATAGCTGTAATTCATGCAGGATGGAGAGGTACTGTTGCTAAAATTGTTAAACAGACTCTCGACTTTATGGATAATACATATAATACTGATGCAAAAGATGTTATAGCTGCCATTGGTCCAAGTATTTCTTTTGATGCGTTTGAAGTTGGTGAAGAAGTTTATAGCGCTTTTCTTAAGATTGGATATGATATGACGAAGATTTCTTCCTGGAATGAAGATACTCAGAAGCATCATATTGATTTATGGGAAGCTAATCGTATTCAATTGACTGAAGCCGGAGTGTTATTGGATAATATTGAGGTCTCAGGTATTTGCACTTACGAACAACACGAACGCTTTTTCTCTGCCCGTCGCCTAGGTACTAAGTCCGGACGTGTTTTGTCTGGTATAATGTTGAAAAAATAACAAGACTTGATGTTTATTCTCAAAGTATCTGAAGAAGTCCGTAAGGCTTGTCCTGATTATAAGGGTGCAGCCATACTTGCAACGGTAAAGAATTCCTCTTTCAATGAGGATTTGTGGAAACAGATAGATGCCGTAGCTGCAGAGTACAAGACTTCTCACAAGATAGATGAGGTGAAGAATAATTCTCATATTCTTGCAACGCGCAATGCATACAAGAAATTTGGTAAGGATCCTAATCGTTATCGTCCGTCGGCTGAAGCTCTTTGCAGAAGAATTGTCAGAGATTTACCTCTTTACAGAATAGATACTTTGGTGGATCTTATAAACCTGGTTTCTATCCGTACCGGATATTCAATTGGTGGCTTTGACGCTGCAAAGATAGTAGGAGATACCGTGGAACTGGGTGTTGGTAAAGCGGATGAACCTTTCGAAGGTATTGGCAGAGGTATACTTAATATTGAGGGGTTACCTGTTTACCGTGACGCAATTGGTGGAATCGGCACACCAACCAGTGATAATGAGCGTACAAAACTTTCGGTTGAAACAACTCAGTTATTAGCTATAATCAATGGTTACAGCGGAAGTGAAGAATTAGCCGAAGCCGTGAATTATATGCAATCTCTGCTCAGGGAATTTGCTGAATCCGATGGTGGTGAAGTTATTTATTACTGATTAACAAGCGTACTATCTCTTACCTCCTGCTGATCAATGCCAGGACTGGGTTGATTTCCTTTTGTCTTTGAATCGAACTCGTACATCATAAATATAACAAACGCGTAAGCAAGAATCATTAGTGTTGAGTATGTCATTATTTTCTTTGCTCTTTTAGGCTTATAGACCATTCTCGATAAACGAATTATGGAGATTATCAATCCTGTAATCATGCCTACCCCGACCAAATAAGGGAGAATTCCCAGGAACAGGAATACGATGAAGTATATTATGTAGTATAATACGACTGCAGATATAACAGGTATTACTACTAAAATAGTCAATCCGGGAAAAAGATATTTTTTTAGTTTACTTTTATTTTCTTCTTCCGGTTCTGTTTCGGCGTCTGTAGCTGGCAAAGTATCTTCTTTTACCTCTTTTTTGCCAAATCCAAGTATGCCCAGTCTGTGAGCCAATGCAATGAATACACCAACAAACCACAGGATGCAAAGAATTGCCACATCATCGAGTATATTAATACTCAGCGGATTTGTAATATAAGTGAGAGACCCATTTATAATAAGGTATCCAGCCCACACAGTGAATAGAGTAAGTATACATAATACTCCAATCACTATATTTTTCCACTTTTTAGTGGCTGAAGAATTTTCGTCAATCATAACCTGAATTTCAGAATTCTCTTTTTCGTTGTGTTCATTATATTCTGTATTCATAATTAGTGTGTTTAGTTATATGCAAATATAATTAAATAAATTATTCATGTATCTTAATCTTAATGTTTCTTTATTTGGAAATATCATTTCAATTCATTACGTTTGACAAAATATTAGATCTAACTAAAAAGATATTAATTATGAAAAATTGGATGAAAGAAGCTGCTATTGTGGCACTTGGACTATTTCTTTTGGGTATTTGTATCAGAGCTGGTATAAATGATTTTAAAGATAAGGACCGGGTAGTCTCGGTTAAAGGCTTAGCTGAAATGGAAGTTCCGGCTAACAAAGTTACATGGCCGTTGATGTTTAAAGATTTGGGGGATGATCTTCCTACCCTTTACAATAATATTAAAGCGAAGAATAATACTATTGTGAACTTTCTTAAACTAAAAGGTATTACAGAAAAGGAAATTAGCATTTCAGCTCCTGAAATCATAGATATGCAAGCAGAGCGATATACTGGGAATAACACTTCTCCATATCGTTACAATATAACATCCGTTATTACTGTTACTTCAGAAAAAGTGGATAAAGTAAGAAGCTTGATGGCTGAGCAGAGCGAATTACTGAAACAAGGCATTGCTCTTACCGGAGGCGACTATCGTTATAATGTGACTTATGACTTTACCAAACTGAATGAAATTAAACCTCAGATGATAGAGAACGCAACTAAAAATGCACGAATAGCAGCTGAAAAATTTGCTAAGGATTCTGATAGTAAACTGGGAAAAATTAAGACTGCTAATCAAGGACAATTCTCTATTGTAGATCGTGATGCAAACACTCCTTATATTAAAAGTGTTCGTGTAGTAACAACTGTGGATTATTATTTGCAGGATTAGTATGTAGTATACTTATTTCTTTTGAGAATATTCCTGTTACTTACAGACTGTCAGATTTATAAATGTAATATTTCTATTAATAGAAAGGTTTTCTCTGATAGTTCCTTTTCCTGATATATAAAACTGTAACCGGTTTGGAATTTAAGTCCAGACCGGTTTTTTATTTCTGCTTTTATGTCGTTAAACATAGATTCTATATATGAACAAATATTTACTAATGTGGGTAAAAATTAAATTTAATTAAAATGTTATCTTTAAATTAAAAAATATGTATATTAGGCTGTTTTTTTGAAACACGAATCTTAAATCTTAAACAATGAATGCCATGAATAAACTCATGAAATTTTTCTTTTTAACGTTTTCGTTATTTGGACTTTGTTTGAATATGCAGGCGAGTGAAGCTGATTTAGCTATACCTGATCTGCATCAAGGTACTTACCACATTTTTGGTGGAACCGTCTCCTCTTGGGATTTTCTTTTCTATGGAGCTTTAATTATTGTAGGAACGTTGGGATTCAGCTTGATCTTGTTCCATCAGATTAAAAAGTTAAAGGCTCATGATTCGATGCTAAAAGTAGCTGCTACAATTTATGCTACATGCCGAACTTATTTGTTGCAGCAAGGTAGATTCCTTTTGATGCTTTTTGCTATTGTTGCTGCTATTCTATGTATATATTTCTTTGGATTATTGGGGAAACCGCTTGAAGTGGTTTTTGAGGTTCTGCTATTCTCTATTGTTGGTATGGGCGGATCTTACTGTGTGGCATGGTATGGTATACGCGTAAATACCTTTGCAAACGCGCGTACTGCTTTCGCTTCTTTACGAGGAAAACCACTGGATGTGGTGAACATTCCTTTGAAAGCCGGTATGAGTGTGGGTTTATTCCTTATTTCTCTGGAATTAGTGATGATGGTGATTATCTTGTTGTTTGTTCCACGAGACAGAGTCGGTATTTGTTTCCTTGGATTTGCTATTGGTGAGTCTTTAGGTGCAAGTGCTTTGCGTATTGCCGGTGGTATTTTTACCAAGATTGCAGATATTGGTTCGGATTTGATGAAAGTTATATTTAAAGTTAAAGAAGATGATCCTCGTAATCCTGGTGTTATTGCCGATTGTACTGGTGATAATGCAGGTGATAGTGTAGGCCCGACTGCCGATGGTTTTGAAACTTATGGTGTAACTGGTGTAGCTTTAATCACATTTATAACATTGGCTATAAATGATCCTACAATACAAGCTAAGTTGATAGTATGGATTTTTGGTATGCGTTTTTTGATGGACTTCCTTTCCGGATGTTCTTTCTTTATCAACCAAGCTATTTCTAAAAAACTATATGCAAATAAAAAGGATTTCAACTTTGAGAACCCGCTTATGCGATTAATTTGGATCGCTGCAATTCTTTGTATTTCGGTTAGTTTCTTTATGAGTCATTTGCTATTGGGGGATCTGCCTAATACAACTCTTTGGTGGAAATTGGCTATCATAATCAGTTGCGGAACATTGGCTGCTGTGTTGATTCCTGAATTTACTAAGTTATTTACCAGTTCAAAATCAAACCATGTACAGGAAATAGTAACAGCTTCACGAGAAGGTGGCTCATCCTTAAATATACTTGAAGGTATTGTTACTGGTTATTTGAGTGCTTTCTGGACAGGCTTGTTAATTGTTGGTTTAATGACAATTGCATATTTTACTTCAGAGCAGGGACTGGTTGAAATTCTAGGTCCTCATGCTTCTATTTTTGCATTTGGATTGGTTGCTTTTGGTTTCTTATGTATGGGCCCTGTTACTATTGCAGTTGATAGTTATGGTCCGGTAACTGATAATGCACAATCTGTATTTGAACTTTCACAAATAGAACAAATTCCCGGAATTAGTGAATCAATCGAGAAAGAATTTAATTTTAAACCAGATTTTGAAGTAGGTAAGCATTTCCTTGAAGCAAATGATTCGGCTGGTAATACATTTAAGGCTACTGCTAAACCAGTACTTATCGGTACAGCTGTTGTTGGAGCAACAACCATGATTTTCTCCATTATTTTATTATTGGAAAAGGTGGGGATGTTAAAGCTTTCTCTTACTGATGCACCTGTCATTCTAGGATTTATCTGTGGTGGTGCTGTTGTTTTCTGGTTCAGTGGAGCTTCTATGCAGGCAGTAACAACCGGAGCTTATCGTGCTGTGGAATTCATTAAGAAGAACTTTGATATGAGCAAGAAGGAAGCAGATATTGAAGATTCTAAATCAGTTGTGAAGATTTGTACTCAATATGCCCAGAAGGGTATGTGGAATATATTCATAGCACTGATTTCTCTCACATTATCTTTTGCTTTTATGGATCCTAATTTCTTTGTAGCTTATTTGGTATCTATTGCTGTATTTGGTCTGTTCCAGGCAATCTTTATGGCAAATGCCGGAGGTAGCTGGGATAATGCCAAGAAGGTAGTTGAGGTTGATTTAAAAGCAAAGAATACTCCGCTTCATGAAGCTGCTGTTGTTGGTGATACTGTAGGTGATCCGTTTAAGGATACTTCATCTGTTTCGTTAAATCCAATTATTAAGTTCTCAACTTTATTTGGACTTCTGGCTACAGAAATTTGTATTGAGATGAAAATGAATCCGGCTATGGACTACTCTATGTATATAGCCATTCCTTTCCTGATTCTAAGTCTTGTTTTTGTATGGCGTTCATTCTATGGAATGAGAATTCCTGTTGAAAGTGTTGATACAGCTGATGATAGTGTTACAGATGAATCTTCTGTTGATGAGGCTATAGCTGACGACTCTGTTGTTGTGGCTCCTTGTAGAGAGGAAGTAAAACCATAAAATATTATTTATAATTTTAAGGCTCTTTGTTTTTATGGACAAGGAGCCTTTTTTGTTGATATATGTCTTGAAATAGAACTTATCTTACTAAATTATTAAAAAGGCATCTATGAACTGAAAGTTTTTATCACTTGTTTTTATGTCTAAATTGTTTGGATAAAAAGTGAAATTTTATATTGTATGGACGTCTTTTTAAAAATATATTATTCTTTAATTTGATAAAGGAAATATATTTTTTAATATAGTCTTATTTTGTATTTTATATGTTTATTCTGGTATTGGGTAATCTTAACTTTTAGTATTCCTTTTTATTTCTTATTTTTGCTTCAAATTATAAAATTAAAACGAAGACTTATGAAAAAACTCTTGTTTCTATTGTCGGTATGGTGTTGTTCTCTTTGTTTAATTTCAGCTCAAACCCGAACCGAATTCTTATTGGAGAAAGGTTGGAAGTTTACAAGAACAGACAATTCTGAATCGTATCTCACCGGTTTTAATGATAGCAAATGGCAATCTGTAGTTGTGCCGCATGATTGGGCTATTTATGGCCCTTTTAGCTCTAAGAACGATATGCAAAAAGTTGCTATTACACAAGATGGCCAGAAAGCAGCAATGGAACATGCCGGACGTACTGGTGGCCTTCCTTTTGTTGGTGTTGGTTGGTACAGAATAAACTTTAAAGTGCCTGAATTCAACAAAGGTAAAAAAGCTGCAATTCTTTTTGATGGAGCAATGAGTCATGCTCGTGTTTATTTGAATGGAAAAGAAGTCGGATATTGGCCATACGGGTATAATTCTTTTAAATTTGATATTACTCCTTATTTAAATGAAGGTGGAGAAAATCTGCTGGCTGTGCGTTTGGAAAATCTCACAGAATCTTCACGCTGGTATCCGGGCGCTGGATTATATAGAAACGTTCATGTGATTATCACAGAAGATGCACATATACCTGTTTGGGGAACACAGTTAACTACTCCTAAGATTACTTCTGAATTTGCAAAAGTGAACTTAAAGACAAAAGTCGCACGTCCGGTTGGTTCTAGCGTTGATAACTTTCGACTAGTTACTGAAATAAAGGATGCTAATAATAGAGTTGTAGCAACAGGTGAAGAAAAGCTCTCAAAATATGATAGTGACGTTTTTGAACAGAACTTAATTGTAAATCAACCAAAGTTATGGGATACTGAAAATCCATATCTTTATAAGGCAGTCTCTAAACTGTATGATGGATCTTCTTTGAAAGACGAATATACTATAACATTTGGTATTCGTTCTATTGAAATTATTCCCGGTAAAGGTTTCTTTCTGAACGGGAAGCTTACTAAATTCAAAGGCGTTTGCTTACATCATGATTTAGGTCCTTTGGGTGCTGCAATAAATGAAGCTGCACTTCGCCGCCAGATTACAATATTAAAAGATATGGGTTGTAATGCAATTCGTACTTCTCATAACATGCCTTCTCCTGAGCAGATTAAGGTTTGTGACGAGATGGGTATGATGGTTATGGCCGAATCTTTCGATGAATGGAAGATTGCTAAATGTCAGAATGGATATAATCATCTGTTTGATGAGTGGGCTGAAAAGGATTTGGTTAATCTGATACATAATTTCCGTAACAATCCTAGTATAGTAATGTGGAGTATTGGTAATGAGGTTCCTGAACAAGGTTCTAAGGGTGGAGTTAAGGTAGCTCGTTTCTTGCAGGATATTTGTCATCGTGAAGATCCTACTCGTCCTGTAACTCAGGGAATGGATAATCCGGGAGCTGTTGTTAATAATAACTTTGCGGCAATTATAGATGTTGCCGGATTTAATTATCGCCCATTTAAATACAAAGATAACTACGATAAGCTTCCGCAGGAGCTTATTTTGGGAAGTGAAACAGCATCAACTGTAAGTTCTCGTGGTACTTATAAATTCCCGGTTGAGCGTAAAGCTATGGCAGTATATGATGATCATCAGTCTTCTTCATACGATGTGGAATATTGTAGCTGGTCAAATCTTCCTGAAGATGATTTCATCCAGCATGATGATTTGCCTTACTGCATGGGCGAATTTGTGTGGACTGGTTTCGATTATCTGGGTGAACCAACTCCGTATTATACAAACTGGCCAAGTCATAGTTCATTGTTTGGAATTGTAGATCTTGCCAGTCTTCCAAAAGACAGATATTACCTGTATCGTAGTCATTGGAATCCAACTATGGAGACTTTGCATATTCTTCCTCACTGGAATTGGGCAGGTCGTGAAGGAGAGGTTACTCCAATATTTGTATATACCAATTATCCTTCTGCAGAGCTCTTTATAAATGGTAAGAGTCAGGGCAAGCGAACAAAAGATATGTCGGTTACTGTTGATAACAGTGGCGATGATGCTTCTATGAAGGAACTGAAACGTCAGAAACGTTATCGTCTGATGTGGATGGATACTAAATATGAACCAGGAACTGTAAAGGTGGTAGCTTATGATAAGGATGGTAAAGCTGTAGCTGAAAAAGAAATTCATACAGCAGGTAAACCTCATCATATTGAATTGGTAGCTGATAGAACTTCATTAACAGCTAATGGAAAAGACTTGGCTTATGTTACGGTTAAAGTTGTTGATAAAGATGGCAATCTTTGTCCAAGTGTCAATCAATTGGTTAAATTTAAGGTGAAAGGTGTCGGAACTTATCGTGCCGGTGCAAATGGCGATCCTATATCTATGGATTTGTTCCATTTACCTCAGATGACATTGTTTAATGGAATGCTTACTGCAATTGTTCAGACTACAGATAAAGCTGGTGAGATTATTCTTGAAGCGTCATCAAAAGATTTAAAGAATGGAAAAATAATTCTGAATAGTAAATAAGCAGATTTAATATACTAATTAAAAAGAGACAGCCGGAATAAGATTTTTATTCCGGCTGTTTGCTTTTTATTTGCACATTTTCTTTTAGCATATATTCGCGCACAGATTTAATATTGCTAGTCAGATAATTATAAATGAATAAAATAGAATTGTATTTTGCTTTTAATGAACCGGCAGATAATTTCATCTTCTCGTAATATTCTTTTTTAAGCAAGTCGGACAGTAAAATAGTGAAGTCTCCTTCACTTTCAGAAATATCGTAAATACTTAATTTGTAAGCATTATCCATACATTCAATTTTCAGTGTAAATCGATATATGTATGTATTCAGCACTGTTGAAAATGTTTTTTGTATCCTGTCAATGCGAATAAACTTTCCTTTATATATTATTATATTATTTACGTCATCATAAAGAGGTATAGTTGTTGATGGGGCATTTTTAAAGCAATAATCGATAACCTGAATAGCTTTAATATAAATAACTCCTTTACTTGAGTTCTTAACCGAGTCTATTATACAGAAACCTACATCTCCTGATTTGTTAACAGGGAATTTATCAATCAGGTAGAATAGATCTTGTTTTGTTTGTGCAAAAACCATTACTGGTAAGAATAAAACAAGAAATAATAATTTTCTCATTACTAATATCATTTTATATTCTTCTTTTATTTAAATGATTCTGTTGCTTATACTATTTTTATATGTAACAATCTGCTTTAATGAATAGTTTTATGAATTGTCAATAAAAAAACTAACTTTGTATCTAACTATTTATCTATAAAATAATTATGAGACACGCATTTACCTTGTTACTCCTTTTAACAAGTCTTTTTACAGCAAAGGCACAGTATTCATTTAATGATGTAAATCTTTCAGATGAAAAGAGAATAGATAACCTTTTGTCCTTAATGACGCTTGATGAAAAAATCAATGCTTTGGGTAATAATACTTATATTCCACGTCTTGGTGTTCGGAGTGCTGGAAGTGTGGAGGGTATTCATGGAGTTGTGCTGGGTGGACCGGCGTGGAATGAGAGTAGGGGACAAAAGGTTCCTACAACTATTTTTCCTCAGGGATATGGTTTAGGAGAAACATGGGATACAGAGCTTATATATCGTGTTGCCGAATATATTTCTACCGAGAGTCGTTATATTTTTCAGAATGCGAAATATCAGAAAGGCGGATTAGTGATATGGTCGCCAAATGCAGATCTGGGGCGCGATCCGCGTTGGGGGCGCACGGAAGAATGCTATGGGGAAGATGCTTATTTAACTTCTCGGTTAGTGGTCTCTTTTGTGCGAGGCTTACAAGGAAGTGATCCTAAATACTGGCGTGCATCTTCGCTGATGAAACATTTTCTGGCAAATAGTAATGAGTTTGGACGTACCTATAGCTCTTCTGATTTTGATGAAACTCTTTTCAGAGAATATTATTCTTATCCCTTTTATAAAGGTGTTACTGAAGGCGGTAGTAATTCAATGATGGCTGCATATAATTCTTACAATGGAATTCCCTGTGCGTTGAATCCTGTTTTGCGAGATGTTGTAATGAAGGAATGGGGCCTAGATGGTGCGTTGATTACTGACGGAGGAGCTTTTAAGTTGTTAATGACCGACCATAAAGCTTTTACAAATTTGGCTGATGCTGCTTCTGCTAGCCTAAAAGCCGGAATTACTAAATTTCTGGATGATTATCGTCCATCTGTAGTCGAAGCTTTGAATAAAGGGTTAATTACAGAAAAAGAGATTGAACAATCTATTCGGGGAAATCTTAGGGTTGCTTTAAAACTGGGTTTGTTGGATGGAAATATTTCGGCAAATCCTTATGCCCGCATTGGAGTGGAAGATTCGCAGGAGCCGTGGAGTAAACCTGAAACAAAAGCTTTTGTTCGTAAAGTGGCTGATAAATCTATTGTGTTGCTGAAAAATGAAAATCATTTTCTTCCTTTAGATAAATCAAAGCTGAAAAAGGTGGCAGTGATTGGTAAACGTGCAACTGAGGTTATTGAAGATTGGTACAGTGGAACTCCGGCATATAAAGTTACGGTATTGGATGCAATCCGTGAAGAATTAAAAGATTGTGGGGCTGAAGTTCGTTATGTGGTGACTAACAAAATGGATAGTGCCCGTACCGTTGCAAAGTGGGCTGACGTGGCAATTGTATGTGTGGGTAATCATCCCTGGTGTGATGCCGGATGGGAAAAATCTCCCGTTGCCAGTGAAGGGAAGGAGGCAGTTGACCGTTTAGCACTTTCTATGGAACAGGAGGATTTAATTCTGCAGGTCCATGATGCCAATCCTGAAACAGCAGTTGTACTTATCAGTAGTTTTCCTTATGCAATTAATCGTACTCAGCAGTTGGTTCCTGCCATTCTTCATTCTACACAAAGTTGTCAGGAGTTAGGGCATGGAGTAAGTGATGTTTTATTTGGCCATTATAATCCGGCAGGAAGATTAACGCAAACCTGGCCTAAAAGTATTACCGATCTTCCTCATATGATGGATTACGATATTCGTCATGGACGAACTTATATGTATAGTAAAGCTGTGCCTCTTTATCCTTTTGGTCATGGATTGAGCTATACCTCCTTTGATTATTCCAATCTTAAAACAAATAGTCGGATTGTTCAGTCAGACGATACCTTGAGAGTTACATTTCAGCTACGGAATAGTGGGTCAAGAGATGGAGAAGAAGTGGTACAACTTTACGTTAGTAAGCTAAACCGTAAAGCCAATGATCCTATTAAGCAGCTTAAAGCTTTTAGTCGGATAGCGCTTAAAAAAGGAGAAAAGAAAGAAGTAACTCTCTCGGTAGCTGCAACGGAATTGATGCGTTGGAGTGAGGAAAGCCATTCTTTCATTCTTCCGAAAGGAAAAGTTGTATTGGAGGTTGGTGCCTCTTCTGTTGATACACGACTTAAATCAGTTGTTGATATTCAATAAAAAATGCTGTAATAGGCTGATTAATACTTTAGTAAATAAAATGATTTATTTTTGTAACTTATTTTATTTAAGTATAAATGTATGTTTTTAAAAAGGTTTTTTTTAATTTATAAATTACAGATTGATAACTTCAATGTTATTTAATTATATGTTGTATTGAATGATTATATAAATAGAAATTGATATGATAATTTATAGTATACTTTTATATATCAGGCTGTTTGTTCTTTCTATTATATATTTATATTTTTAATGTTCAGTTTATCAGTTATTTAAATTAAAGTTTTATGATGCTTTCTTTCTTTAAATAGATTGTATTTTAAATATTGTTCTTGCTTTATTGGCGAATTTGTCTATCTTTTTTAAGTAAATAGATTAAGAATATTTCTTTTATTCATTCAAATGAATTAATTTTGCAATTTATTTGAAATGAAAAGGAAATATTGAATATAATAAGATGATTAATTTGAAATACTTATTTGCTGTTTTATTGCAAATAATTTTTGTATTACCACTTGGTGCACAAGTAAATAAAACGATATATATAACTACACCCGGGAAATTGAGTAGCCTACTTACTCCTGAAGAATTAAAAACTGTAACTAATTTAACTTTGGTTGGTAAAGTAGACCAAAAAGACTTTGAAACAATGAGAGATTGCATGCCTGCGCTTGCAAACATTGATCTTGGGGCTACCACTGTTATTTCTAATAGTCTTGATTATAATGCAAATGTTATTCCTGGATATGCTTTTAGTAGTAATGATGGAAACTTTAGAGGGAAAACTTCTCTTAAATCAATAAAATTACCATCCGCCATAACTTCAATTGAGTTTAGTGCTTTTTCAGGATGTACATCATTAACCAAGGTAACGTTTCCTTCAACACTAAAGAATATTGGTAATTATGCTTTTGATGGTTGCTTTAATTTAACTGATGTCGTTTTTCCTGAAGCGCTTTCAAGCATAGGTGATTGTGCTTTTTATGGTTGCTCCAGTATGACTAAAATCACTCTTCCCAAATCTCTGTATATGTTAGGTGATGATACGTTTTATGGCTGTAGTGCTGAAACCTGTAAAATAAGGGCCACAACTCCTCCGATTATGCGTTCTGGTTCCTTAGATAAAAGAGTAGTTGCAATATATGTTCCGAATGGAGCCGGAAATCGTTATCAGTCGGCTTTTTACTGGAATAGAAAAGCTATTGTTGAAGGTGATGGGAATGCGCTTCATTTAAATATTGAAAAAGCCGGTACACTGGCTTCAGAAATATTTGCTGCGGGCGTTGTTCTTAATAAGGTGAATTCTCTTATTCTGGAAGGAAAGCTAGATAAAAATGATTTTCATGTGATAAAATCTCATATGCCCAATTTGATTTCTATTAATTTAAGTGCGGCTAAGATGTTGACTATACCAGATTCTCTCTTTATTAATAAGAAGTTGTTGAATATTGATCTTCCATTGTCATTGGTTTCAATAGGAAATTGCGCCTTTAAAAATTGCAGAGGTTTGAAACAACTTAATTTTCCGTCTACTCTAACTACCATAGGTAAAGAAGCATTTGCTGATTGTGCGTGTCTTACGAAAATCACTCTTCCTGCTAAAATTACTAAAATAAACTCTTCTGCTTTTAAGAATTGTTGCGGCATATCCGAGATTAAAAATTTCAACTCAGTTCCACAGACTATATTGGATAATGTTTGGGAAGGTATAGATAGAAAAAATTGCAAACTAATTGTGCCTGAGAATTCATCTACAGCTTATATGACAAATAAAGTGTGGGGTCAATTTTCAGAAGTAGCAGAACAAAGAATAGAGAGCGAGTACGTTTTAATTGTCAAAAAGAATGTGGGGGGAGTTGTTGTCTGCGAAAATAATACTCTGTTGAGTGGACAAGCAATAACAGTGCCTGCCGGTGAAGTGCTTACTTTTAATATATCACCCAAAAAAGGTTATCATATTGGAAAAGTTATTTTTAATGATAAAGATGTTACCGGATTATTGCAAAATGGTAACTTTAAGACCAATTCGGTTAATAGTTCTGCCACTTTATCTGTTCTCTTTGTGAAGGATTTGGATGTACAGTTGGTGTAGTATCCTTTCTTGTGGAGCATATCGGACTCGAACCGATCACCTCGACACTGCCAGTGTCGCACTCTAGCCAGATGAGCTAATACCCCATATAATTACGGCGTGAATATAGATATTTATTTCGAATTATAAACTATCTTTGCCAAAACAATTTTTTTGAATATGCTAGTTTATAATACTACTTACAATATTGACGAAGAAGTTTTAAGTAACTTTCTTATCTGGATAAACGAGGTTTATGTTCCTGAAACCGTAAAGAATGGAATTTTAAAGAATCATAGGTTACTGCGTGTGCTGAGTCATCGTGACGAAACAACAGAATGCTTTTCTCTGCAATGGGAAGTAGAAAACAGTGCTTTGCTACATCGTTGGCATACGGAAATTGGCATCCGACTAAATGACGAACTAACAAAAATGTTCGGAAATAAAGTCGTAGGATTCCCTACATTACTGGAGGTAATGGAATGATTAAACCGGTAAAGGAAAAGATTATTCTAGGAATCGACCCGGGTACCAATCTGATGGGATATGGCGTGCTGAAAGTTGTTGGCACAAAACCGGAAATGATTGCCATGGGAATAATTGATCTTCGGAAGTACAAAAATCATTATCTTAAATTGGGGCATATCTATGAGCGTGTAATAGGTATTATTGATGCTTTCTTGCCGGATGAATTGGCAATTGAAGCTCCTTTCTTTGGGAAAAATGTGCAGTCTATGCTTAAACTGGGACGTGCGCAAGGTGTTGCTATGGCTGCAGCTCTTGGCAGGGATATTCCTATAGCCGAATATGCCCCGCTTAAGATCAAGATGGCTATTACCGGAAACGGTAAAGCCAGTAAAGAGCAGGTAGCGGATATGTTGCAACGAATGCTTAAAATCCCAAAAGAAAGCATGCTTCCTCAGATGGATGCTACGGATGCACTGGCTGCAGCTTATTGTCATTTTCTACAATCCGGCCGTCCTCAGCTGGATAATGCTTATCATGGCTGGAAGGATTTTATTAGTAAGAATCCCGACAGAGTAAAATAAAGAGTGAGATATTTATAAAAAACAACCATTATGAAGTTAAAATCAATTGTCCTGATGGGATTAGCTATTTTTGCAATGAGTTGTACACCGGAGAAGAGAGCCTATAAATCTTTTGACGAATATCCGGTTCCTTCGGCACCTATTAATGAGATGGTTTACACACCTTCTCAAACAACCTTTACGCTTTGGTCTCCAATAGCCGAACAAGTGGAATTAATGTTATTTGATTCGGGAGACGAAGGCTCGGCTTATCAGTCGGTTACGCTCGAACCTAAGGACGATGGTCTTTGGAGTGCTTCTGTAAACCAGAATCTTAAAGGTAAGTTCTATGCATTTAATGTGAAGATCAAAGAAAAATGGCTGGGAGAAACTCCGGGCATCATGGCTAAAGCTGTGGGACTGAACGGTAAACGAGCAGCAGTTATAGATTTGGCAGATACCAATCCACAAGGATGGTCGTCCGATCAACGTCCGCCTTTAAAGAGTGACGCCGACATTATTCTGTACGAGATGCATCATCGTGATTTTTCGGTGGATACTACTTCGGGCATAAAGCATCGAGGGAAATTTCTGGCATTGACTGAGAAAGGAACAAAGAACACGGCTGGTGATGCAACCGGAATAGATCATTTAAAAGAGCTTGGTGTTACCCATGTGCACCTTATGCCATCGTTTGATTTTGCATCAATCGATGAATCAAATCTGAAAGCGAATAAATATAACTGGGGATACGATCCGTTAAACTATAATGTACCCGAGGGTTCTTATTCAACTAACCCAAAACAACCGGCAGTACGTATTGTTGAATTTAAAAAGATGGTACAAAGTCTGCACAAAGCCGGTATTCGTGTGGTGATGGATGTGGTTTATAATCACACTTCCAGTATTCAAGGCAGCAATTTCGAACTGACAGCTCCCGGCTATTTCTATCGCATGAAAAAGAATGGTAAGTGGGCAAATGGTTCAGGATGCGGTAATGAAACGGCTTCCGAAAGAGGAATGATGCGTAAGTTTATGATTGAATCGGTTGTTTACTGGGCAACGGAATACCATGTTGACGGTTTCCGGTTTGATTTGATGGGAGTTCACGATATTGAAACCATGAACCAGATACGTGCAGCTCTGGATAAAGTCGACCCTAGCATCTACATTTACGGTGAAGGATGGGCTGCCGAACAACCTCAGTTACCAAAAGAAAAACTGGCTATGAAGGAAAATATTACTAAGATGCCGCGTATCGCAGCCTTTAGTGATGAACTTCGCGACGGTCTTCGCGGACCTTTCAATGATGACAAGAAAGGTGGTTTTATGACAGGTATTTCTCGCAAAGAGATGAGCGTGAAGTTTGGTTTGGTAGGAGCCATCAAGCATCCTCAGATATTGAACGATTCTGTTAATTACAGTAAAGCTCCATGGGCTTTGCAACCCACTCAGATGATTAGCTATGTAAGCTGTCACGACGACATGTGTTTGGTAGACCGTATAAAATCGTCTATGCCAGATGCCTCTCCTGCAGTTATTGCCGCCATTGATAAACTTGCTGTTACTGCTGTCTTTACTTCTCAAGGTGTACCGTTTATATATGCCGGTGAAGAAATTATGAGGGATAAGAAAATGGTACATAATAGCTTTGAAAGTCCCGATGCCGTAAATGCAATAAACTGGAATAATAAGACGCTTTATAAGGATGTTTTTGATTATTACAAAGGACTCATTGCCATGCGCAAAGCACATCCGGCCTTCCACATGGGAAATGCTGATTTAGTCCGTAAAAACATGGAGTTCCTTCCGGTTGCAGGAAGCAATCTGATTGTTTTCCGCTTAAAGGGATATAGCAACGGCGATAGCTGGGATGATATTTATGTGGCATTGAATGGAGACAGAGCTCCCCGCAAGTTTGCTGTTGAACCGGGTAAATACACCGTTGTATGTAAGAATGGAATGATTAATCAATACGGCTTAGGAACAATGTATGGTGGAGAAGTTTATGTTCCAGGACTTTCTGCGTTGATATTCCATAAATAGACTCTTTTAGAATAATCATTGCAATAATAGATAGAAATAGGAGACTGCGAAAACAGTCTCCTATTTTTTTATTCCATATTATGGAAGTAATATATGCTACAAAAAGGCTTAAGTAATATATGGCCTAATTTAAACAAGCGCCTCAGATTATAATATTTTAATAGAGTACAGCTAAATATAATAAGTAGTACAGTTTAATTATATAAGCTGTACACCTTTTATAATTTAGCTGTACTTAAAATAAACAAATCAACCTGAATAAAAAACTTAGTTACCTTGAAAAAACATCTAATAGCCTTGACTCTTTCGCTAAGTAAACTTCTACCATTGGTTTATTACTACATTACTTTTCTCTCTAATTCTAAGCCGTTTTATAGCTTGCTTTCATTAATACTCATTATTTCAATTCAAAAGAAACTTTTGATCGGATATCTGTAGAAGAAGCACCTACAAGGGCTTCAAACACTCCTGGTTCGGCTATCCATGAATGCTTAGCATCATCAAAGAAGCTTAGCTCTTCTTTAGAGATAGTAAATGAAACCTTTTGCTCTTCGCCTGCATTTAGCTGAATCTTCTTAAAACCTTTCAGCTCTTTTACCGGACGAGGAAGAGAGGATTTTAAATCACTGATGTATAGTTGAACAACTTCCGAGCCCGAACGTTTACCTGTGTTTTTTACTGAAAGAGTAAATGTTATTTTTCCATCAGCAGCCAATTGCTTTTTGTCTGCAGAAACTTTTCCATAGGCAAAGGTTGTATAGCTCAATCCATGACCAAAGCTGAACAATGGTTTGGCTTTCTGTTTATCAGCCCAACGGTATCCCACAAAAATATCGTCTTTATAGGTTTCTTCCTTACCATCGCCCGGATAGTCACCCATAACATTGGCACCATTATCTTTCAGGCTTACCGGAATGGTGAAAGGTAGTTTGCCCGATGGATTAACATCGCCCACCAATACAGAAGCAATTGCATTTCCTGCTTCCGTTCCGCTATACCATCCTTCTACAATAGCAGGAACTTCTTTAGCCCAGGGCATTGCTACTCCATTGCCTGTAATAAGCACAACCACCAGATTAGGATTGGCTTTTGCCAATGCACTAATTAGTTCATTCTGATTATAGGGTAATTCATATTCTTTGCGGTCTACTCCTTCACAATCCTGATGTTCATTCTTGTTTAGTCCGCCAAAGAAAAGAACTACATCCGCATTTTTTGCTGCAGCAACGGCTTCCTCTCTTAACCCCAATACATCTATTACTTTCTGTTCGGGCGCTTTGGCACCTTTCACATCCTGTTCGGCAACAGCGGGTGATTCGTATCCCGGAGCATAAATGATTTCAGCTTGTGATCCTATTCGTTGTTTTAATCCGGCCAAAGGAGATTGCTCGTATTTAACTTTCAGAGAAGAACTTCCACCTCCGATGGTCATTCTCTTAACGGCATTCTCACCGATAACGGCAACTCTCTTTACCTTTGCCAGATCTACCGGCAAAACGTTCTTGTTGTTCTGCAATAGAACAATACCTTCCTGAGCAATTTTTCGTCCCGCCAAAGCATGTTCCTCGGTTCCAAACGATCCGAATGGACGGTTTTTGTTCATGGTAGTACGGAAAATCATCCGAAGAATGTTACGTACTTTCTTATTCACCTCTTCTTCTTTGACTTCACCCGAGCGGAGTAACTTCGAGAACGGCATAGCCAGATAATAATTATCGTATGCATTGCTGGCACTCCAGTTCAGTCCGTTGGTCCAGGTACCAAACTCCATATCCAGTCCGTTGTAAATAGCCTGTTTTGTATCATGCACACCTCCCCAGTCGGAAACTACCACACCATCAAATCCCCATTCCTTGCGAAGAATATCATTGAGTAAATACTGATTGTGACAGCAATGTTCTCCTTTGTATTTATTGTATGAGCCCATTATAGACCAGGCTCCACCTTTTTGCACTGCAGCTTTGAAAGCAGGAAGGTAGATTTCGTACAAGGCACGGTCGCTAACATTCACGTTGATTCGATCTCGGTCTACTTCCTGATTGTTCAATGCAAAGTGTTTTACACAAGCAGCAACTCCATTCTTCTGAACTTCCTGAATATAAGGAACTACCATAACGGATGACAAATAGGGATCTTCTCCCATATACTCAAAATTTCGTCCGTTCAGAGGAGTGCGGTATATGTTTACACCCGGTCCCAATAACACATTTTTGTTGCGGTAACGGGCTTCTTCACCAATAGATTTGCCGTAAAGTCCAGACATTTCGGGATTCCAGGTGGCAGCCAGACAAGTAAGAGCCGGGAAAGCAATGCAAGAATCGTTTGTCCATCCTGCAGTATTCCATTCATCCCAGAACACTTCGGCACGAATACCGTGCGGACCATCGGTACACCACACCTCAGGTATTCCTAAACGCGGCACACCTGCCGAGCTGAACTTTGACTGTGCATGACACATAGCTACTTTCTCTTCCAGTGTCATGCGTGAAAGAGCATCCTCAATTCTTTCTTCTACCGGTTTTTTATCGTCTAAATAAACAGCCCCCTTCGGCTGTGCAAAGGAGGGGGCTGCAAGGAGAGACAGACTTAAAACGATAAGCTGTTTTATTCCATTCATTATTTCTTTATTTTTTCTTTAGTTCACAGAATCTTCTATATTATTTTTCAACCACTATAAGGACACCAGCTGTTTTTCCACCTGTTACATCAAGCGTAAATACATATGTTTTTCCAACTGTGAGTTTCTTACCGGTAGCTAAGCTAAGATTTCCACCTCCAGCTATAACAACAATATCAGTGCTCTTAGAAGTAATTGAAGTTTCACCAAATTCACCTCCCCATCCTTTTTGATGGAAAAACTTGAAGTTTATAGCATCCGGGTCTACATTACCCAAATCACCCTTACCTGCAACAACCGTTACCTGATATTTGCCGGCGGCAACAGGGGCCATACAAAGAGCTTTATCTGTATTCCAGCCCACTTCATTAGAGAGTGAAGGTTTACCAATCTTTTCACCAATAATCCATACTGCACCACTTCCATCATCAGCCAGTGTAGCAAGTCCGGTACCGGTCATACGCTCTACAATGAAATAGTTATATTTAAAGTTGGCTGTAATACGATATTTTCCACTCATAGGGAGGAATGTAAGTTTACCTTGAGCATCTTTTGAGAAATAATCAGAATCAATCCACCATGAACTGAAATTACTAATACCTGCAACTTCAAGAACTTGTCCTGTTGTCAGATTTTTCTCTATCTTGTAATTATTATCGTCTATCATAGTCATCTCTTCACCACCGAAAAGTAGTTTGATGAATGGAGAACCTGTATAGGTCAATGTGTTAAAGGTAATATCATACGTTCCGGCATTAGAATTCGAGAAAGTAATTGCGTTTGTGGTTCCTTGAGTAATAGCTCCGCTAGCCCATCCGAAGTTAATCTCATTTCCCTGAGTTCCTGCTTTTGGTGCTTTTATATATGCTTTTACCTTTTGGGGAAAATTAGCAGTTACTTTATACTGATACAAGCCGGTGCGAGCCATTGTATATTCTTTACCTTCAGCAGTTACCAAAGTAAGGTGATCATAATCCGGACGTGTAAGTGGCAAGGAAATATCCTGCACGGTAGTGCCGAAATGTGTATTCTGAAGAATAAGTTTTAATGTGGCTGCTCCATTAGGAATATTTGCCAGATAAGGAATAAATATCTTTCCTGTATAATCTCCGTTTTGCTTTGTGCGAATAACAGTTTCCGATACTTTGTCGGTGCCAAAGAATAGCTGAGCTTTCAAAGTAGAAAGAGGAAATTCGGCATCAGTTGCAGTGGCATTGAAAGTCAGACTGTCTCCAAACATTGCAGAAGTTAACTGCGATTTGAGAGTTATAACCGGGGTTCCCTCAACAGGCGGTTCCGAATAATTCTCATTATTGCAGGCACTGAATGTAGCCAAAGCAATAAGTGACCATAAAATTGATTTATATTTTTTCATGTTTTTATTCTATTTAATGATTAACCTTTTTATTTGTTCCATTTGTAAGAAGCTACGGCTTTTGCTGGTACAGAGTAAGCAAAAGAGTGCTTTCCGTCAGACAATGTTATGTTCATTGCACTGTTTGTATCGTTTTGCAATACTACTGCGTATGAACCATCAGTATTTTGAAATGCTGCATAATAAAGCCCGTTTACCTTATAACCAGTTGTACCAATTCGTTTAGCTCCCGGTTTAATTACTTTAGCCAAATGGCTGATGGTGTAATAATGTGAGTTCTTTGTCATGGTCTTGTAATCGAGATTGATATCAATAGCTCCATAACAAGTAGTACATCCTCCCGGACGGTTAGGCCCGCGGTTTTTATCCAGCATAAAGTTCCACACAATAACCGCTTTTGTCCAGTTATTAATGGTTCCGATACAAACCTCAGCCATGTTCCACATTAAGTCTCCTGCAAAACTGTAATTCCATTCACCGATAGACATTTCGGTGAAATAGAGATTCTTTTCGGGATTTGCATTATGAACGTCAAGCAATTCGGCTTTATCACCTCCGTAAGCATGGAATCCAGTTCCGTCAATATATTGAGCAGCTTCAGCATCTTTGTAAATGTTGATTGGATAATCTTTTTGATCGGCTATGTCGTCATAATTATAATTATGATCAAAAATGATAATCTTTGTGTTGATTCCCGCTTTGCGAAAAGCTGGTCCTAAAGCTGTTTTAATAAAATCTCGTTGTTCTTGCCATGTCATGTACAATGAAACAGAATTTCCACGGTTTAATGGCTCATTCTGAATTGTCATAGAAGCAATATTAATCCCTTCTGCTTTCATTGCCTGAATATATTTCACGAAATATGTGGCATAATCCTGATAGTAATCAGGGTTTAACTGTCCACTTGTCCAGGAATCAAAAGGCTTTTTCTCTGTCAGATTATTCACCTTCATCCATTTTGGACAAGTCCATGGCGAAGCCAGAATCTTCACATTAGGGTTAATGGCCAAGATCTCTTTCAGTACAGGAATAACATAGTTCTTATCCTCAGATTGCAAAGCAAAGTTTTCGATGCCCTGATTATCACAATAAGTATACTCGCTTAGCGAAAAGTCCGAAGCACCAATGGATATACGGATATAACTGTATCCCATTCCATCTTTAGGATCAAATGTTTCTTTTAATAGCTTAGCCCTATCCTCAGCTGTCATCTTTAATAGATTGTAACAAGAAGAACCTGTCATCGCTGCTCCAAATCCATCCATTTCCTGAAATACTTCCGAAGGATTCATTTGAATTGTGAATGGAGACATATTGTCTTTTGTGCTGAATGACAATGGAATCTTTTTGAACAGTAAAGATTGGTTTGCAGTTGTAACATACAAATCGACATCAGAGGTTGTCGTTTCTCCGGGTTCTTCGGGAGAAGGCACAGTACCATTTCCACATCCCAGGAAAGCAAATCCTGTGATAAACAACCCGGTCAAGACTGATAACATTTTTTTTCTATAATCAACTTTCATGATTAGTACCCTTTGTTTTGTGTTAAGTTTGGATTACTGTCTATTTGAGTCTGTGGAACAGGCATAAGCAATGAATTTTCAGTGAAAGTAGCCATCTTCTTACGACCAGAATCGCGTGAATTTAATGTATTCATAACCTCATATACCTTTCCTGTACGAACAAGATCGAACCAACGTTGTCCTTCGAAAGCTAGTTCCAGACGGCGTTCTTTGAGTACGGCATTCACCATGTTATCTTTAGAAGACTTAACTGAAGCATCTAGTTTCGCTAACTTTGCGCGAACTCTGATTTGATCAACTAAATCTGCAGCGGCAGTTAAATTACCCTGAGCCGTATAAGCTTCAGCTTCCAGCAAAAGAACATCAGCCAAACGGAACTTAAGGATACTGTTATAACGAGAACGGGTTTTATACATAAATGGGTAATGATCTGATGGATAATGAATACTCCAGGATGGTTTTGCCCATACAATTGCTTCGTTCATACGAACATTATCACCTTCGTTTTCATAAGCCTGAATCAAATCTCTTGAAGGAGTAATCCATTTAGCCCAGTTATAGGTACTGCTTGGATCGCATTGATCAATGCCAAACATCCATGTAACCCAGCTTCCGCTACCTAGAGGATAAATAACCTCAAAGATAGATTCAGAAGTATTTCGGTAATTCACATCTGTCTTAGTATCGTTTACAGAGAATAAATCTGAGTAGTTAGCTACAAGTGAAAAACCATCTTTTTTTATAGATTCACAATATTCAATAACTTTGGCGTAATCTCTAACAGGTTCTTCAGCATATACTTTGGCAAGAAGAGTTTTAGCCACCGATTGTGTTAATTTGAATTTATTAGTTGCATCTGTTTTTGGTGCATATTGAAGTCCGTACTGTAAGTCACTTATAATTTGCTTGTAAACATCTTCAACACTGTTGCGGGCAGGGAAGAGGATAGGATACATTTCTTTTACGTTTGTAGCAGTAATATTGGGAGTTTCCTGAGTAACTACGGGAACTTCACCCCATAATCTGGTCATGTCAAATAATACCCATGCACGCCATATAGAAGCTTCAGCTTTCCATTGTTTGCGCTCAGCATCAGTTAGAGTTTTATCTGGAACGGAATCCACATTACATATTACTCGATTTGCTGAAACAATATATCCAAGAAAAGATGTCCAATCGCGTTCAATATTCTTATTTGTGGCATCTTGTTTGTTCGATTCCAGTGAAATAAGTTCTGCATCAGTAGCTCCGCTATAAGCATTGTCTGCATGAGTTTCAGCAAATACTAACATATCCATGTACCAGGATTCCTGCGCATTTTGTATGCTCTTATAAATATTATCGTACTGTTGCTGCATTTCAGCTTTGGTTTCGTATTTGTTACCAGTACCTCCGGTTTCATTACCAAAAGTGAGTTCGCTATAATTAGATATTGGGTCATAATTTAGTGAACAACTTCCCAGAAGAAGAGCTGTGCCCAATAATAAACTAAGTTTTATTTTATTTTTCATTGTATTATTCTATTTAAAATTCAACATTTACACCAAATACATAGCTTTTTGTCTGAGGATAGGTACCCCAATCAAGTCCTTGTACCAAAGCACTTCCTCCCCATTGGTTTACTTCAGGATCAAATCCTTTGTAATTAGTGAACGTTAGCAAATTCTGAGCTGTGAAATATGGTTGAAGACGACCAATATTCAGTTTCTTCAATAGCTTTCCGGTAACGTTGTATGATAATGTCAATGATTTCAATCGCAAGAAACTACCGTCTTCTACAAAGCGACTAGATGTCTTCAAGTTTTCTTTAGAAGCAACAGCTCTTGGCATATCAGTAATTTGTCCGGGAATTTTCCATCTGCCAAGTACGGCTGTAGATTGATTCTTAGCATCGTACATGCCTTCTGTTTCCATGCGTGAAAGGTTATAAATATCGTTTCCTACCGAACCTTGGAAGAATACATTTAAATTAAATCCTTTATAAGAAAGATTATTTGTTAGTCCAAAAGTAAAATCCGGATTTGGGTCACCTATGTATGTTTTATCATTAGGAGTAATGCTTCCACTTTTATCAAGATCTCTGTATATGATATCACCTGTTTCTGGATTTACTCCATCAGAAATATATCCCCAGAACATTCCCAGTGGTTTTCCTGTAGTAAGCTTGGTAATATATTCACCTGTGGTAGATTGTGCATAGAAATAGGATTGACGTGTATCGAACTTCTTTACTTTATTCTTGTTAAATGAGATATTAAAGTCTGTATCCCATTTAAAATTGCCTACTAGGTTTTTTGAGTTGATACCAAATTCGATTCCCTTGTTTTCCATTTCGCCTTCATTTCTATAGATATCGCTAAAAGATGCTGTTGGTCCAAGAGGAACATCCATCAACAAATCTGTAGTGTGCTTATAGTATGCATCTGCGGTAAAAGTCAGTCTATTATTTAGAACAGTGAAATCAACTCCAATATTTGTTTGAGTTGTTGTTTCCCATGTAAGTTCACTGTTACTCATGTTAGCAGGAGAGGTTATAGGAAGTGCATTTGCCTTTCCGGTTTCCCACCAGTTTTGACGGGTAATGTTACGAAGCTGTAAATAACCATAATCTCCAACTCCTGATTGATTACCAGTTTGTCCCCAGCCTCCGCGAATCTTTAAGTCATCAATCCATTTAATATCTTTCATAAATTCTTCAGATGAAATTCTCCATGCTGCAGAAACTGAAGGAAAATAACCCCATCTGTTTCCCGGAGCCAACTTTGATGATCCATCGGCACGGAAATTAGCTGTTAATAAGTATTTGCTGTCGAAGTTATAAGAAAAACGACCTACGTATGACATGATTGCCCAGTCGGAAGCAGTAGTCCCATTACCTTGTTCAACTTTGTTTCCTGCATTCAGTGTTTTAATATCACCATTTAAGAAATGGCTTACAGTCTGGTAAGTTTGAGACCACTTAGAAGTCGTTCCTGATGCTCCGGCCATAACATTGAAGTTATGCTTCTTTATGCTTGTGTCATAAGTCAGAATGTTATCATATACCATAATAGTGCTTAGTGAACGGTTATCGCTGGCACTTCCATATTGAGAACGTCCATATTCTGTTTTGATAGGGTCAAGAAAACTTGTATTATGATAATATACACGGTCAATAGAGATAGAACTTTTAAACTTCAATTTTGGAGAAAATGTAATTTCTGCATTAGCACTTCCCAATAAGCGGTTGTTGTTTGTTTTATTATCTTCAGTACGTGACATGTTTTCTACAGGATGGGTAACATTGGCTCCGTAGAAGTTGTTATAGTACTGACCAGGATTATTCTCGTCCCATATTTTTGCATAAGTTGGGGTGTTTATAACAGAAAGAATAACTCCGGCACGATTGGCACCTTGTCCTGAGATAATGCCGTTGCTACTGTAATCTGAGTATGCCAGGTTAGTTCCTATCTTCAACCATGGACGAATTTGATTTTCAAGATTAGCTCTTAAGTTATATCTTTCATAAAATGCAACTTTAATAATTCCGTCTTCCTTTGTATAACCTCCAGAAATGAAATATTTCAGTTTATCGTTTGCATTAGATACTGAAAGCTGGTAGTTCTGAGTAACTCCCGTACGGTAAGTTTCATCAAACCAGTTTGTTTCGTCCTTTAATCCATCGGGAAGGTTTATAGAACCAAGTTCATCCATTAAATCCTTATATTGTGCTACATTTAAAGACTTCATTTGTTTGGCAACCTCTGTAACACCAGCCTGAGCAGAGAAATTAATTTTTGCTTCACCTTTTACACCTGCTTTTGTAGTTATTAGTACTACACCATTTGAAGCTCTTGAACCATAGATAGCAGCAGATGATGCGTCTTTTAGAATTTGCATGCTTTCAATGTCATTCGGAGATAAGAAATTAATCTCTGTCATAGGTACTCCGTCCACTACATAAAGCGGATCATTGCTTGCATTAATAGACGAATTACCACGAATCCGGACAACCATTCCTGCACCTGGCTCTCCATTTGGCTGAATAACATTAACTCCGGCAGCTTTTCCCTGAATAGCCGCTGCTGCAGAAATAATTGGTCGCTCGTCTAAATCTTTTGTTGAGACACTTGCAACAGAAGTGGTTACATCTTTTCTCTTTACAGATCCATAACCAATAACTACTACTTCTTCTAGTAATTCTGCATTTTCTTGTAATACAATGTTTAAAGATGCAGTACCTTTTACTACAATTTCCTGACTTCTATAACCAATATAAGTAATTGTTAATGTTGCTTTTGGAGATACGGTAAGAGAAAATTTTCCATCCATATCTGTCATCGTTCCGTTAGTTGTGCCTTTTTCAATAACACTGGCTCCAATTACACCTTCATTTGAAGGGTCTTTAACTTGTCCGGTAACTGTTATTTTTTGTGCGAAGGCACTTAGAGATACAAATAAACCTATAAGAATGAAGAAGACACTTTTACAGAAGCTCATACCATTCTTTGTAATTGGTTTTTCCTTGCTTTTTTTCATGAATTAAAATTTAATTAGTTAACATTAGATTAGATTATTCGTTGTCTCGAATATCTTGAAAGCAAATGTAGGATAGAAATAAATACATTCCTATCATCTGTGGTTATTTGGTGGATTAATTGGATAAACGTAGCAATGCAAATCGTTTATTATTAATAAGTTAATGATTTAAGATGGCTTTGAAAAAGTGGAAGATATATTAATAAAAAGAAGCAGAATTTTTGTTGTTATAACTTTCTTAAAAAAGAATATAAGCTCAGTTTTAGCACTAATAATAATTTGTAGTAGATATTATTGAGTTATGAGAATGCTCCGATTCTCATAACCAGACTTTCAAAATCATCTCTAGATCCTAATGCTTTGTTCTTAACTTTAGCACGATAGTTATAGATAGTATTTACCGAATAGCGTAGAAGATTAGCGATTTTAGAACTATCATCAATACCTAGACGAATTAAGGCGAAGATACGTAACTCTGTATTCAGTAATTCCCCTTTCTTCAAAACAATTCTTTCTTCTTTTACTAAAAGGTTATTAAATTCTTCCACAAACTTGGGATATAAATGCAGGAATGTATTATCGAAATTAACATAGAAATCTTTCAATTCGCTTTCAAGAACTTCAGAAGATTTGGTTATCTTAAGCAACTCGGTAACTTGTCCGCCATTGATTTTCTTATTTACCATTTTACGGTAACTTTCCAATTTATCTATATAAGTAGAGCATATCCCGAGGAAATGAGCAATGTATTCTTCTTTTATATGATTAGCTTCGGCAAGTTCATTATTCAATGATTTCAATTGATTGTTGATTACTCCTAATTCATTACGAGCTTTGCTCAATCGCTTCATCTGTTTATAAATATAGCCAAGAGCTCCAAATAAAAGGAGTGCGAGAGCGCTTATACATATCAGACTTGTTTTTAATTCATTTTTTTGTTTTTCACTCTTAATCTGATAACTCTTTTCTATAATTGGAAGGGTATTTGATATTTGAATATTTCGTAAACGTGCATTATAGAAATTAGCGTCTTCTAGTGAATATTTTATATATTGATAAGCACGGTCAATATCTCCTTCTTCATAAAGTAGATTTGCCAGGTTGGATAAAGATGCATTATCTTTTATTGCAGCTTTAATATCAGACATTGCAGAAAAAATTAAATGTTTTTTCTCATCTTCAAGTTTTTTTTCTTCTCTGTCAATAAGAGAGACTTGAAAGGTTATCAAAGCATACTCTGGAGTTCCGAAAGGGGCTTTTGACAATCTAAGAGAATTTATTTTTCGTGCTTCAACTAAATTTTTTTGTTCAAGAGCTTTTTGTTCTTTTATTGCCAGATAATTTTCTGAAGAAGGATTAAAAACAGTTAGCAAGGTGTCCTGGTAAGTTTGAAATAATTTAAAGTAGTTCTTTTTTAGTTTTTGATCGTGAGTGTAAAGGTACATTTCGTTGTATAAATGCTCGTAACATTTATAATAGTATGGAATCAAATCTGTTGTCAGCTGATTTTTATTTATGGAATATAATATATCGCTACTCTCTCTATACATACCTGAAGAGGAGTGAAGATGAGATAAAAATAATTTTGTTTCATTTATCCATCCTTTATTCTTCGAAATTTCAGCTATTTCAAGATTATTATTTAGATAGTGTATCGCTGAGTCACAGACAAAAGTTCTGTATTCTTTATATAGTAATTTGTTAATAGAATAAATTTGCTCAGGGGAAAGTGTACTATTATTAAGCCGCTTTTTTAGGCTATTAATGCGGTTTTCGCGTGCTTCAACATAACTTTTGCTTTCTTTTATTGTTTTATCCAATACATTTAATAAGGAATCAATTTGATTTCCTGCAAGAGAAATAATTGAATATAGAATAAAAACAAATAATAAGGTTAGCTTTTTCATTATACTAGAGTAACTTTTAATCGCTTCAAAGTTAGAAAAAATATTGTGATAGACCTATATGATGTGAAATATTAAAATAGTATAATGACTTTATCTATTCTATTAGGTTAATTACGCTTTAATTTATAATGTAACGCTAGAACAATTTTGTGTAACAAAAATATATTTTTTTGTATATTGATGCATTTATATTTGCATGAAAATATAAATTTAATTGATTTATGAAAAACATGTTATTTCGTTTTCTGTATTTATTATTCTGTAGTCAGATATCATTAAATCTATTTGCATTAACCCCTAAACAGACTATTTTAAAACCTTGGGAAAAGGGAGCATGGGAAACCGGGAAGTACAGAAATCTTTTTGCCGAGGCTGGATATAGCCAGAAGGATATTGATGCTAAGTTGGAAAACACGTTTAAAGGAGTATTTGAGGGGCCTAACAAAGTTTACTTTGAAGTTGGTGATTCCATGGCTTATATATCTGATATAAAAAATCACGATGTTCGTACGGAAGGAATGTCTTATGGAATGATGATTGCAGTGCAATTTAACCGAAAAGATATTTTCGATAAGCTGTGGAGATGGTCAAAGACTTATATGCAGCATCAGGGTGGTAGCAGTGATGGTTATTTTGCATGGAGTTGCCAAACTTCGGGCAAACGTAATTCAGCAGGTTCGGCTTCGGATGGTGAACTATACTTCGTTACGTCGCTTATTTTTGCCTCAAATCGTTGGGGAAATAATTCTGGAATCAATTATCATGCCGAGGCTAAACGAATATTAGATGCCATGATGACCAAGACTGGCGAGAATGGAGTAACGAATTTAATTAATAAGGAACATAAACTTATTACGTTTGTACCTAGCAAAGGAGGAGATCAATTTACTGATCCTTCTTATAATATACCTGCATTTTATGAGGTTTGGGCAAAATGGGGTGGTGATGGGAGAGCCGATTTCTGGAAAGAATGTGCCAAGGCTTCCAGAGAGTATCTTCACAAAGCTTGTCATCCAAAGACTGGCCTTACACCCGATTATTCAGAATATGACGGAACTTCCAAAGGAACATTTTTTCATCCGGGGGCACAATTCCGCTTTGATTCCTGGCGTGTTCCAATGAACATAGCACTCGATTATTCATGGTCGGCTGCAAATAAAGAATGGCAGCAGCAATATGGAAATAGAATTCAGGACTTTCTGTATTCACAAGGAATAAATAAATATGTTGACCAGTATAATATAGACGGAACTCCCGTGGAAAAGGTTTTGGGTGCCGGAGGTTATACAAAATTACGCCATTCTTTGGGATTAGTTGCAACATCGGCGGCTGTGTCTCTTACTACAACACATCAAAAAAGTAAAGAATTTATAGATGCTTTGTGGAATGCTAAGCACGAGCCTTATGAGGATGGGTATTTTGATGCTTATTATGATGGATTACTTTATCTGTTTAGCATTATGCATCTAAGTGGAAATTATAGGATTATTGAACCATAAAAGAATTAAGTTGGTTGGTTTGGTTAGTTTTTAGAATTGTTTTTTAAGAGAAAGGGCACTCCGTGAGGAATGCCCTTTTGTATAATTCTATTGTAGTTCTTGATCTGTTTTCTCCTTATCCAGATGATCTGATGCATATTCAGTTGGAGATATTCCGTAAAATTCACGGAAAGTATTCGAGAAATGAGATAGGTTACTGAATCCGGTAGCATAAGCCACTTCAGAAACGCTTATCTTTTTGCTCGACAGGAGTGATGCTGCTTGTTTCAATCGAATACCTTTGATGAAATCACGGGCAGACTGATTAGTCAGCTCTTTAAGTTTTCGGTGCATATGCACCCTGCTCATTCCAACATGGCTGGCCAGCATTTCAACATTAAGTGCCGGATCGGCTATATTTTCATTGATCACTTTTATCACTTTCTCCATAAGGACTTCGTCAGACGACTTCATCTTTATATCCTGAATCTTTATCTGCAGTTGTTCATTTCCATTAAACTTAGTCTTCAACCGTTCTCTGTTTTCAATTAAGTTTGCTACTGTAGATTTCAACAATTCTGTGTTGAATGGTTTTACAATATAAGCATCTGCACCGATTTCCAGACCTTCAATTTTATCTTCAGTTTTTGATTTGGCAGTAAGTAAGATAACCGGAATGTGACTGATATTTATATTTTGCTTAATCTTTTTGCAAAGTGTAATTCCGTCCATTTCGGGCATCATAACGTCGCTGATTATTAAATCAGGCATATCTTTTAGCGCTGCTTCAAGCGCTTCCTTACCATTCTGACTTTCGCTGATTCTGTATTCACTGGCAAGTTCTTCTTTAATATACTTGCGTATTTCGTACTCATCTTCAACGATTAGAACCTTGAAACGAGTTCTCGATTTAATCTTTTTCTTTTCTGTGCCTTCTTCCAGCTCAAATTCTTCAACTATTTCTGCTTCTTTGTGATGAATACTGGTAGAAACTGGTGATTCAAAATCTTCAGGATTCTCAAATTCTTCAGATTTCAGGTGGTCACAGCCTAAAGGTAAACGAATAATGAATCGGCTTCCCGTTCCTTCATATCTGTTTTCGGCCTTAATTATACCGTGATGAAGTTCCACCAATGAACGAGACAGGTGCAGACCAATTCCTGTTCCGAAGTTAGAATTGGTAAGATCGTTGTTTATTTGATAGAAACGCTCGAATATCTGTTCAATCTTGTCGCTGTCGATACCAATTCCGTTATCGCTGATTACTATCTCAAAATAATTTTTTAATGCTCCTCTTGCAGACTCATCTTTGCCTGTTGATAACTCGACTTTTATTTCACCGTTCTCTGGAGTGTATTTAAATGCATTCGATAGAATGTTGAGAATAATCTTATCAAAGTTGTTGAGATCAATCCATGCTTTCAGACTTTCATCCTGATGGTTGAATGCAAATTGGATATTTTTTTTCTGAGCCTGATATTCAAATGTTGTCATCAGATCGTCAATGAAACCAACAATGTCTGTTTCCCTGAACTTCATGTGCATCTGACCTTTGTCGAGCTTCCGAATATCCATTAGTTGATTGATAAGACGCAGAATTCGTTGAGCATTACGATAAATCATCATGTAAGTTTTCTGCTTTTCTAAATCATTATTCTCCTTAATGAGCTTTTCCAATGGATTGATGATAAGAGTCATCGGAGTACGAATTTCATGAGATATATTAATAAAGAACTGCAGCTTGGCTTCGTTTATTTGTTCGGCGTGTTCTCTACGCATAATCTCCTGACGATGTCTCACTCTGGAAATAATATACATGGCTATGCTGTAAATCATAATTCCAATAAGCAAAGCATATATACATTTTGCCCACCATGACAAGTACCAGGGAGGAGTAATTATAATGGTTACTTCTTTGGTAGGAGATACATAGTCATTGTTTCTGGCTCTGAATTTAAACTTGTAAGTTCCCGGACTTAAGTTAGTGAAGCTGGCTCTGTTCATTCCTGGACGGGTACTAATCCAGTTCTTGCTAAGTTCCTCCATCTGGTATTCGTAAACAATACGTTCCGGGTTACTAAAGTCTAATACAGATAGCTCAAAACTAAATGCATTGTCGTTGTATGAAAGAACAAAAGTATCTTCATCAATAACCGCTTTAGTTATAATATTGTTTCTGCCAGATTTGTCACCTTCCCGAACAGGCTTTTCAAATCGGTAGAAATCGGTTATAAACACATTCAGATTGCTCACTCTATCACTTATCTCTTTTGGGTGGAAATAAGTAATTCCCTTTATCCCGCCGAAGAATATTTCACCGTTGGCTGCTTTGAAGCCAGCTCCTCTATAGAATTCGTTGCTCTGTAATCCGTCAAATGAATAGAAATTGATGAATTTTCGTTCATTACATTTAAATTTAGATATTCCATAGTGGGTACTGAGCCATAAATTCTTCTGCTCGTCTTCAAACATTGAGCATATTACATTACTAGGCAAACCATCGTCTACCGTGTAATGAGTGAATGTTTTAGTGTGTTTATCGAATGAAGCTAGCCCTTCGGATGTTCCTATCCAAATTTTATGAAATGAATCTTCGAGAAGAGCAAAAACTACATCACCGGGAAGTTTATTATTCTTGCTTGAATAAGTGATATATCTTTTTGTTTTTGGATTGTAGCAGCATACCCCTTTGTAGGTTCCAATCCAGATTAAACCTTCATAATCGGAAATCACACAGTTTATCCAGTTACTTGGAACAATATTCTGTCTTAAATCCTTATCATCTCTGCTTGATGGGTGATGAGTAAGCTTATTGCTTTTTAAATTGAGGCTGTATATTCCATATCCATAGGTCCCAATCCACAGGTTTTTGTTATTGTCTTCAGATATGCATGACACTCTATCGTTGGGTATATCTTTTTCTTTAGGAAACAAATCCTTTGCATATAAACAAGTATTACTGTTTCTGATGTATTGTTCAAGCCCATTAATATACGATCCGAGCCACAGAGTGTTATTTGAATCTTCAAAAATACTCATAATAGTATTAGCAACAGATGAAGACATATTAGTCTGTGTATAGTGAGTAGCTTTTTTCCCGTTTTCGCTGATACCGTAAAGCCCGTCATTATCCGTACCAACCCATATTGTATTGCTTTTGTCTTTAAAAATAGACATTACACAACTAGAACCAATATTGTTCTGTTTAAGTGATCTGTAACCAAAATAGTTAAACTTATTTGAGTTTCCTGGAATAAAATAAACACCTTTCTGAAAAAGTCCAGCCCATAGATTACCTGCTCTATCTTCAATAATTGAATGTACTTTTGCTTTGGAGAAATCAAACTGTATAGTGTTTATTTCATAATCATCAATGATATTCTTACTATAATTATATGTTTTCAATCCCTGTCCGTCTGTTCCAATAAGTAATTCTCCACGGCTGTTTATCAATAAAGACTTGATTCTAAGTTTGGTTGATGAATTTTTATAAGATATAGGAATAATTTTTTGTGTCTTAAGATTAAAAACGTTCAGTCCTCCGGAAAGAGTTCCGATAAATATATTCCCTTTTTTATCTTCACATATTGATGTAATGTTGTTACTGGTAATATTATCGGGAGCTTTTAGCAATCTGGCTTTTTTTGTATACGGATTATAAATGTTAAGTCCCTTGTTTTCAGAACCAATCCAAAGCAGGTGATTTGAATCCTCAAAAATATCAGTAAGGAAAGCACTGCATAGGTTCTTCGAAATTTTACTTTCAACAGTAAACTGTTTATCTCCTTTTTTAAGTGAAATTAATCCTTCGCCCGATGTAGTCATCCAGATATCCCCATTTTTTGTTTCTAAAATAGATATTACTTGTGGATGTATTATTTGTTTGTCTCTGTGTACTATAACTTCAGAAAAGGAATCTTTTGCTCTGTTGTACAGTAATAAACCATTAATACAAGCTACCCAGAAACGTTCCTGACTATCTTCATAGATAGTTTTTACATAGTTGTTTTTTAATGATGTATCATCTTTTAATATGCTTTTGTAGATGGTAAATTTTGTTCCATCATACTTATTGAGGCCATCTTCAGTTGCGATCCATACAAAACCCTTCTTATCCTGATAGATTTCATTGATTAAGCTATTCGAAATGTCTTTCTCAGTTGAATAAAATTTCTCTACTTGTGCAAAAGATTTTCCAGACGAAAAGAGTATAATTATTAAATACAGGAAAAAACGTATCGTGTTTTTCATTGTGTGTTTTTCAATTTATGTGCGATACAAATTTATAGAATTATTTAAATATATCACAAGAAAACGCAATGAAGTTACGTATGCAAAAGTAGATTGTATAGAAATTCAGATGTACATAAGTATATCTGTGAGATAAGAACTATACAAAGAAACACGCCAAAATAGCTGTTGTTTATGATTTGGCCGGAAATATGTTAGTGCCTCGTTTAAGTGATAAACTTAAATATTAATATGCTGAGATTTATGGTTTGTGAAAGAGAGAGTGGAGAGTGAATATCCCTCCATTTTTAAAAGCACTATTTTATTTCAATATTAAAGAATCAAAGCTATAAAGTATTTAAATTGTTTGTAAATAGCCTTAATGTAACGGGTATAATATATAATGTAACCATGATATAAATGAATGTAACGCCGTTTCAATTTTAAGATACTATTTTTATCTGATTTTGAAAACTTATATTTTACCTTTGTTGTATCACTAGAAAAAATATCTTGAACACTTTAATATATAAATTTATGAAAACTTGAAAGAAGCCTTTTAATCACGTCTATTTAAAAAAGAAAATTTCATTACTAATCACTAAATGATTTTTTTATTATGAGAAACACTAATTTAACAAAGCCTTTGGGGCTTTTATTTCTATTCTGTTTTATTCCCTTTTGGGCACTTGCTCAGAATATCACTGTGAAAGGTGTCGTAAAAGACATAAGCGGTGAACCTCTTTTAGGAGTTAATGTTCGCCAGGTTGGAGCAACAACTGGTACCGTTACAGACATCGAAGGTAATTATACTCTTCAGGTTAAGAAAGATGCTAAACTTCTTTTTTCATTTGTAGGTTTTGTCAATCAAACTATAAATGTAGATGGCCGCAATACTATAAATATAACTCTGAAAGAAGATAGCAAAACTCTGGAAGAAGTTGTTGTTGTAGGTTATGGTACTGCAAAGAAATCTGACGTTACAGGTTCTATAGCATCAATAAATGAAAAAACATTAAAGGAAGTTCCTGTATCTAATGTTGCTCAGTCTATGCAGGGACGTATTGCCGGTGTGCAGATTCAACAAACGTCAACACGACCGGGTAGTACTTCTCAAATCCGAATTCGTGGTACCCGTTCATTATCAGCAACAAATGATCCATTGATTATTGTTGATGGTATTCCTTTTGGTGGTTCATTAAACGATATTGCTCCGGATGATATCAAATCAGTAGATATTTTGAAGGATGCTTCTGCTACAGCCATTTATGGTTCTCGTGGTGCTAATGGTGTCATCCTTGTTACTACAAACCGTGGAAATTATCAAAAAGCAACTGTTACATATAATGGCTATGCAGGATTTGGTAATGTTGCTAAGAAATATCAGGTATTTAATGCCAAAGAGTTCGTTCAGATGAAACAACAACCTGGCGCAGCAACCTGGCCATTGCTATCACAGGAACAAGAAGGTGTGGATAATGGAACAGATACTAACTGGCAAGATTTGATGTATGAAACAGCAATTATAAATAGTCATGACCTTTCATTTAAAGGTGGCTCTGAGAATTTATCAGGAAGTGTTGGGTTAGGGTATTATAATGAAACATCTGTTTTACCAGGACAAGGATATAAACGTTTTTCTGTTCGTGCTGCTTTAGATTATAAAATAAATGACTGGCTGAAGTTCGGTTTAAATACACAAAACACATTTGGTATAACCAATGGCGAGAATGCAAATTACATGTTCAGCTTATTGGCAAACAGTCCGCTTGTTGCTCCATATGATGCGGATGGAAACGTTGTTAAGCAACCACATAATCCTCGCGAAGATTCATATAGCCCACTATTGGCAAAAGATTCAAGCACATGGACTCAGGAACGTAAACGTTTAAGTTCATTAAATTCTATTTATGCAGAAATTCAGTTTCTTCCAGAATTGAAATATCGTGCAAATATTGGTTTGAATTATTCTCATGATGATTATGGTGATTTTTATTCATCTGAATCATGTTTCAAGAGTGGCGGATTATCTTCAGCATCAACAAGCTATACTACTCAATACAACTATGCAGTTGAAAATTTGCTTTATTTTGATAAAACATTTAATTCAAAACATCATGTAGGAGCTACTATAATGCAATCTGTTGAGGATACATACTACAGATATTCCAGTTTATCAGGAACAAATATGACTGCTGATTATATGCAGTATTACAACATGGGTATGGCAATTGATGGAGTAGCTGTTGATGCAAGTAAACAAAACTACTATCGCAAGACTTTGATTTCATACATGGGACGTTTGAACTATTCATATGACAGCAGATACATGGCAACTGTAACTTTCCGTTCAGATGGTTCTTCCGTATTGTCAAAAGGACATAAATGGCATACATATCCAGCTGTTGCTTTGGCTTGGAATGCTAAAAATGAAAGTTTCCTGAAAGATAATTCATGGCTGGATGTACTTAAACTACGCGTGGGCTATGGTCAGACTTCTAACCAAGCTGTTAATCCTTATAGCACATTAGGTTCTTTGTCACAGAATAAATACAACTATGGAACAGACTATGTATATGGTTATTATGTAAGTACATTGCCTAATAAAGAAGTGGGCTGGGAGTATACTACATCTTATAATGCCGGTATTGACTGGGCTTTATTTGGTGGTAGAATTAGTGGTAATTTCGATGTATATCTTCAAAAAACACATGATGTACTTGTTTACCAAAGTCTTCCAGCTTCAAGTGGTGTTAGTGGATCTATCTTAGTAAATGTTGGTAAAACTGAGAATAAAGGTTTCGAAACAGCTATCCACTCACAAAATTTTGTTGCAAAGAAAGCCGGTGACTTTACCTGGGATACAGATTTTAATTTGAGTTTAAACCGTAATAAGTTACTAGCTCTAAATAGTGGTGTAACAGAAGATGAAGGCAACGGCTGGTTTGTAGGTCACCCTATCGATGTTATTTACGATTATAATAAAATTGGTATTTGGCAGACAGCTGAAGCAACGGAAGCTGCAAAATATAACTGTGTTCCAGGAGATATCAAGATTGAAGATCATAATCCTGATGGAAAAATTGATGCAACAGACCGTTATATAACACGTAAATTTGAACCAGATTTTGAATTTGGGTTTACGAACCGTTTTACATTTAAAAACTTTGATATGGATGTAGTAACTTACGGACAAGTAGGGGGTACTTTAGTTAGTACTATACATCAGCCACAAGCATACGTTAACCGTTTGGAAGGTCGCCGTAATAACCTGAAAGTTGATTACTGGAGAGAAGATAATCCGACTAATGCTTTCCCAAGAATTAACTCAGCTATGGTAGATACTTATTATTCAACTTTAGGATACTATAATGCATCTTACTGGAAAATTAAAACAATAACATTAGGTTATACTATTCCTGATAAACTGATTTCGAAATTGAAAATCTCAGGTTTGAGAGTTTATGTTACTTGTAATAATGTTGCAACATTGTTTTCTCCTTATATGAACAAAGCAGGTGGTGTTGATCCTCAGCCGACAGGCTATTTCACTACAGAAAATGGTGGTGGAAAACAAGAGAGCCGCCAGCTTACAGTAGGTATGAATACACCTCCTACACGTCAGTTCTTGTTTGGACTTAATTTCAAATTATAATCTTATATTCTGGTAATTATGAAGAAAAATAAATATATCAGCTTATTATTAGCTGCAACACTTAGTCTGGGAACGATTTCTTGCTCAGACATGTTGGATGAGGAGCCAAAATCAACGCTTACTCCTGAGTTTTTCCAGACCGGTCAAGGATTGCAAGCTGGTGTAATTTCAGCTTATTCGGGCTTGAAATGGCTTTACGGTCCTGATGGTGCTTTATGTTTTACTGTTGCAGGTACCGATGAGTTTACAAGTACAAATGCAATGAACGGAACATTAGGTTCGTTTGATACTTATGATGTTAATCTATCTCCATCAAATGGTTCTGTTGCCAATTACTGGGGAAATGGTCTGCAGTTTATCAATACCTGTAATGGTGTAATACAGTATGGTGCAAATGCTTCAGGACTTACCGATGTTGAAAGAAAAGCATTGCTTGCTGAAGCTCACTTCTTACGTGGTTATTACTACTATTTACTAACTATGTATTATGGTGCGGTTCCTTTGGACTTGGGTTCTGGTAAGCTGGCGTTCAACACCACTCCTACAACTACTTCTGTACGCGATTCAAGAGCTGATGTTTTTGCTGCTATAATTGAAGACTTAACTTATGCTAAGGAAAATCTCACAGATAAACCTTCTGAATCTGGTCGTGTTGCTAAACCTGCAGCTATGCATTTCCTGGCTAAAGCTTATCTTACAAGAGCTGGTCTTGAATGTGCTCAGTCTACCGACTACCAGAATGCTTATACAGAAGCAATGAATCTGATTAATAATGCAGCAACTTACAGCGTTTCTTTAACTAAGGATTTTGCTAATATTAATTTGGAAGGACATGAAAACGATCCTGAAGTTCTTTTCAATGTACAACGTACATGGACTTCATCTGGTCCGAACCTTACTTTTGATGAATCAAATGATGGTAGCTTTGCTGTATCCAATAAAGGTAACCGTGCCAACTTCTACTTCACTTCTGGTTATGAAAACGTGAAAGTAAAAACTGGTACCACAACAAAAGCTGTAGTTCCTCGTAGTATACAGTATCAGCGTCCTTGGCGTATGATTATGCCTACAAAATGGTTGGTATACAATGCTTTTGCTGAAAAAATAAATGATGCTCGCTGGGATGGATCTTTCCGTACAGAATGGATGGCAGGTGTTGATTTTACAGTAAAAGGACGTAGCGTAAAAACAGGCTCATTGGCTATTAAGTTGTCTTTAAATGATACAGAAACTGCTGCAGCTGAAGATTCAGTAGCTGCAAATGGCACAATCTATAAACCTTATGCACTTTATTATTGGAGTATGCTTTATAATGCTGACGGTACATACAAGAATGGTGATGTTCAGTATATTTATCCTGACCTGAAGAAATACGATGATACAAAGAGATCTAATATGAATTATGACTCTAATCGTCCGTTTATTCTTGCTCGTTTAGGAGAAACATACCTGATTGCTGCAGAAGCTGCTATGTATCTAAATAAAAAATCAGAAGCTAAAGATTTGATAAATGTAATTCGTGAGCGAGCTGCTTATCGTTCTACTTTAACAGATGCTGAACTGGCTGTTCGTAAAGCTGCAATGGATATTACAGCAAACGATGTTACTATTGATTTTATTCTTGATGAACGTGCTCGTGAAATGTGTGGTGAAAGCTGGAGATGGATCGACCTTGTTCGTACAAACAAGCTACTTGAAAGAGTGAAATTGTATAATATTAGAGGGAAGAATAATATCCAGGAATATCACAAGTTGCGTCCTATTCCTCAGACTCAAATTGACTTGTTAAGCGATCTTGCTCAGAAGTCTGTTTATCAGAACCCTGGTTATAATTAGTCTTATAGCTTTTAAGATTTACTGAAAATAGATAACCTTTTATGGTTATAACTTAATAAAATGGCTGATTGGAAATAGAACTACAGTCTGATTTCTGATCAGCCATATTTTTAATAATTAAAGTGATTCAGCAATGTTAAACATACGTATTCTATTTTTGTTATTGGTTTTATCCGTAGCAACTTCTTTTGTAAATGCAGATAATACAAAAGTTCCTTATCTGGCAAAGAAAAATGCCACTTCTCAACTTATTGTAAATGATAAGCCTTTTTTGATTTTAGGTGGAGAACTTGGCAATTCATCTGCATCCTCCATTGACGATTTAAAATGGATATTTCCAAAACTTCAGAAGATGGGACTCAATACAGTTTTGGTTCCAGCTTATTGGGAACTAATAGAGAAGGAAGAAGGTAAGTATGATTATACACTTACAGATGAAGCTATTAATTTGGCTCGCAAATACAATCTGAAAATTGTTTTTCTTTGGTTTGGCTCATGGAAAAACTCTATGTCTTGCTATGCTCCTTTCTGGATAAAAGAAAACTCAAGGAAGTATCCTCGTGCAGTAACTAAATCGGGCAAACCACTCGAAATGATGAGTGCCTTTTCGGAATCTAATCTGAATGTTGATAAACGTGCTTTTTCTCATTTTCTGAATCATTTGGCAGAATATGATAAAGAGGACCATACTGTAATCATGATTCAGGTGGAGAATGAAATAGGTATGCTTGAAGATGCCCGTGAATATGGGAAAGTGGCCGATCAGAAGTTTGCTTCTGATGTTCCGGCTAAGTTTATTGATTATCTGAAAAAGAACAAGAATACCCTTCAGCCTTCGTTGCTTAAAAAATGGGAGGATAATGGATTCAAAACCAAAGGATCATGGACCGAAATATTTGGCGAGGGGCTTGAAACGGATGAACTGTTTATGGCTTATGCTTATGCCGAGTATGTTCAGCAAGTTGCTAAGGCCGGTAAAGAGAAATATAATATTCCTATGTACCTGAATGCTGCTCTGAACTCAAGAGGCAGAAAACCGGGTGCCTATCCAAGTGCCGGTCCGCTGGCACATTTACTTGATATATGGAGATTTGCAGCTCCTGCAATTGATATACTTGCTCCAGATATTTACGATCCGGGATTTCCTGATTGGATCAAACAATATCATACTAACGGCAATCCTTTGTTTATTCCTGAAATCAGACTTGAAGAAGCTGATGCAGCCAGGGCTTTTTATGCTTTTGGTGAACATGATGCAATGGGATTCAGTCCGTTTTCTATAGAAGATGTTCCTAATCCGGAGAATTATCCGCTGACGAAGAGTTATTTAATTCTTCACCAACTTAAATCACTGCTGATTGAAAAACAAGGATTGGGTAAAACCAATGGAGTTCTTTTCGATAATGTGAATAAAGAAAGGATTATTGAACGAAATAATTATAGGTTTATTTTCAGACATGATTATACATTAGGCTGGAGTCCGCAGGCAAAAGATGGTAGTATCTGGCCTGAAACAGGCGCATTAATTATTGAACTTTCTCCCACAGAATATATTGTTGCCGGTACGGGTATTGTTCTTAGTTTCGAAAGCATTGCCGGAAATAAAAAGGCTGGCATTGGTTATATTGATCAGATCAAGATTGCTGATGGTAAAATTGTTCCTGTCAAAAGATTGAATGGAGATCAAAGTCACCAAGGAAGGCACCTTCATATCCCCGTAGGAGAATGGGATATTCAATATGTGAAACTATACGAGTATTAAATAACCGATGATAATATGAGAATAATGAAAGCAAAAAAGTACTGCAAATATTTACTCCTTGCTTGTGGGTTGATAAGTCTTGGAACATTGAGTGCCAAGATACCTCCTTACAAGAACACTTCTCTGAGTTTTGAGAAACGTACTGAAGATCTTGTATCAAGAATGACGTTGGCAGAGAAAGTTGAAATCGTACGGTATGATTCGCCCGCGATTCCCCGACTAGGTATTCCGGCTCATAATTTCTGGAATGAATGTTTGCATGGAGTTGCCCGTTCGGGAAGAGCCACCGTTTTTCCTCAGGCAATTGGCATGGCATCTATGTGGGATAGCAATGAGATGTTTACCATTGCCAATGCAATCTCGGATGAGGCTCGGGCAAAGCATCACGAATATGCTTCTCGCGGAAAAAGAGGTATCTACCAGGGTTTGACTTACTGGACTCCCAATATTAACATCTTTCGTGATCCACGTTGGGGCAGGGGAATGGAAACGTATGGTGAAGATCCTTATCTGACAGGTGAACTGGCTGTACCTTTTATCAAAGGCTTGCAAGGTGATGATTCTAAATACTATAAACTGATTGCAACAGCAAAACACTTTGCTGTGCACAGCGGACCGGAGTCTACCCGTCACTCTTTTGATGTTTGGCCTAATGATTATGATATGGCTGAGACATATACTCCACATTTCAAGAAAACAGTAAAGGATGCTAAAGTTTACTCTGTGATGTGTGCTTATCAGAGTTTTCGTGGTGCGCCCTGTTGTGGTAACAAGTTTCTTGAAGGAATGCTTCGTAATCAGTGGGGATTTAAGGGATACATTGTTTCCGACTGCTGGGCTATCCGTGATTTTTATGAGAAAAAAGGACATCATATAGTGGCTACTCCTCAGGAAGCCGCAGCTATGGCAATCAAATCGGGTTCCGACCTGAATTGCGGTGATACTTATATCCATTTGGCTGAGGCTGTAAAACAAGGACTGGTTACAGAAAAGGAATTGGATGTATCTGTGAAGCGTATCATCCTTGCACGTATGAAGCTGGGACAATTCGATCCACAGGAAATGGTGAAGTACTCTAAGATTCCATACAGTGTGGTTGATAGTAAGGAACATCAGGCATTGGCTGATGATGCAGCGCGTAAATCTATTGTGTTACTGAAGAATGAAAACAATTTGCTCCCTTTAAGCAAAGATGTAAAAAAGGTAGCTGTTATTGGTCCTAATGCTGATGATCTTGAAGTTTTGCTGGGAAATTACAATGGTTATCCAACCCATCCTAAAACTCCGCTCACCGGACTTCGTGAAAAGCTTCCTAATGCAGAAGTAACATTTGCACAAGGTTGCCAGTTGGCCGAAAAACTTCCATACTTCACTGTTGTTCCTACAGATTATCTTTATACGGATGCAACTATGCAACAAAAAGGATTGAAGGCCAACTACTATAACAACAGCAATTGGAAAGGTACACCGGTACATTCACGCATTGATAAGAATGTGGACTTTATCTGGCGTACTACTCCTCCTTTTAAAGATTTGAAATATGATCATTTCTCTGTAAAATGGAGTGGGGTACTTATTCCTCCTGTTACCGGTGAATATGCATTGGGAGGTGAAGGCTTCTCCGGATTTAATCTTTATGTGAATGATAAGCTGATAACCCAGTGGAATGATATTCATCATCCAAGAAAATTGTACGAACTGATGACTTTAGAGGCTGGTAAAGCTTATAATATCCGTCTGGAATATACTCAGAATAATACAGAGTACTCTATTATGCGATTCTTGTGGGATACTCCTAAACCAAACTTGAAACAGGAAGCCATAGAACTTGCTAAATCATCGGATGTGGTTATTCTTTGCATGGGGCTTAGTCCGCTGCTAGAAGGTGAGGAAATGCCGGTGAAAGTTGAAGGATTCTCAGGTGGCGACCGTCTGGATATTAAATTACCAAATACGCAGACCGATCTTATTCGCGAGATTCAGAAACTGGGAAAACCTACCGTGTTGGTTTTACTCAACGGTAGTGCTCTTGCCTTTAATTGGGAAAACGAAAATATTCCGGCTATAGTTGAGGCCTGGTACCCCGGACAAGGTGGTGGAAAAGCTATTGCCGATGTTCTCTTCGGCGACTACAATCCGGCCGGACGTTTACCGCTTACTTTCTATAAATCAATTGATCAGATTCCTGCTTTCACAGAATATGATATGACTGGCAAGACTTACCGTTACTTTAAGGGCGAACCCCTTTATGAGTTTGGTTACGGATTGAGTTACTCTACTTTTGAGTATGCACTGAAAAATGTTCCTATTACTATTAAAGCAGGAGAAAATATTAAAGTAACAGCAGAGGTAAAAAATACCGGAAAGCTAGATGGCGATGAAGTGGTAGAACTTTATGTATCTCTTCCTGACAGCAAACTAAAAACTGCTATACGTTCTTTGCAAGGATTCAAGCGTATTCATCTGAAAGCCGGTGAGGTTAAAGAAGTTGAATTTGAACTGAAACCAATTCAGATGTCAGCTCGCAACAATGATAACTTTGCAGTGGTAGAAGCCGGAGTAGTACAAATTTCTGTTGGTGGAAAACAACCCGATGCTAAATCAATTGCTTCCAAACAGGTCGTTCAACAGAATATTCAGGTAACAGGTAATACTTATTATATTCAGGAATAATACGACTATAAATATTCCACAGACTTTAGTCTGATGAATAGAGAAGGAGAGAGGATGAATCATTTTGAAACATCCTCTTTCCTGTTGAATTGAAAAATTTTCTCTTTTACGATGTGAATAAAACTCTTGTAACAAAGATTTGTTATATGAAATATGTATATCTTTGTTTCACTTTAAATATGAACGAATGAAAAACTTTCTGTATAGTTTATTCTTATTACTGATTCCAACTCTAATATATGCTGAGGACGGATCTAAGTTGTGGCTTCGTTATCAGCCTCTTTCCGCCAAACAAGTAAAAAGCCTTTCAATGGGAATTTCTTCTGTTGTGAGTGAAGAATCGGGAGATTGTACTGCAATTACCGAATTGCAATATGCCTGGAAGCAACTCACAGGGAAAGAATTGCCCGTTGCTGCTTCATTGAAGGACTATTCACTTGTAATTGGTACAGAAAAAAGCAAACTGATTCAGTCATTAGGATTACAGAAGGAATTGCAGACGCTGGGAAGTGATGGCTTTATTATTCGCACAATGAAGTCGAAAGGTAATAAAATAACCGTGATTGCTTCAAAGGGAGAAAACGGATTGCTATATGCCGTTTTTAATCTGCTAAGGAACATTCAGCTTTATGTACCTTCTTCTAATATTTTAAGAACAATACAGCTAAGTTCTTCTCCTTTTACCTTTGATATAAAGGAGGTTCCTTCTTATAAAATAAGGATATTGAATCATTGGGACAATCTGGATGGAACGATAGAACGAGGGTATGCCGGACACTCTCTCTGGAAATGGGATGAACTTCCGGGTAAATTATCTCCTCGATACAAAGAATATGCTCGTGCCAATGCTTCAATAGGAATTAATGGTACGGTTCTCAATAATGTAAATGCCAGTCCCGAGATTTTAAGTAATGCTTATTTGCAAAAGGTTAAAGCTTTGGCTGAGGTCTTTCGTCCTTATGGCATTCGCGTTTATCTTTCTGTGAACTTCTCTTCGCCCACGGCTTTGGGTGGTTTGCCTACTTCCGATCCTTTAAACGAAAGTGTGCAACAATGGTGGAAGGATAAAGCTAAGGAAATATACGGATTAATTCCTGATTTTGGCGGCTTCCTTGTGAAAGCAAATTCAGAAGGACTTCCCGGACCGCAGGACTTTGGACGTACTCATGCTGATGGAGCCAATATGCTGGCTGATGCATTGAAACCTTATAATGGAATTGTGATGTGGCGTGCCTTTGTCTACAAATCGAGTATGGACGACAGAGCTGGACAGGCATATAATGAATTTACTCCGCTGGATGGAAAATTCCGTTCCAATGTTATTCTTCAGGTGAAGAATGGTCCGATTGACTTCCAACCTCGCGAGCCATTTAGTCCGTTGTTTGGTGCCATGACACGAACAGCACTTATGCCAGAGTTTCAGATTACGCAAGAATATCTGGGAGCTTCCAATCACCTGGTTTATCTAGCTCCGCTTTATAAAGAATGTCTGGAAAGCGATACTTATTGCTCGGGTGAGGGATCTACTGTTGCCTGGGTCACAGACGGGAAACTATTCCCGCATCCACTTACAGCCATTGCCGGAGTTGCGAATATTGGTGAAGATGCCAATTGGTGTGGACATCAGTTTGCTCAGGCCAACTGGTATGCTTTTGGTCGTCTGGCCTGGAATAATGAACTCACTCCAGAGGTGATTGCCGATGAATGGATAAAACAGACATTTAATCAACAGAAAGAGTTTGTGGAACCGGTGAAGGAGATGATGCTTGCTTCCAGAGAGGCAGCGGTAAACTATATGATGCCTTTGGGCCTTCATCACTTGTTTGCATGGGGGCACCATTACGGTCCTGAACCTTGGTGTACTATTCCCGGAGCACGTGCCGACTGGCTCCCTTCATATTATCATAAAGCCGATACTTTAGGCATTGGTTTTGACCGTACATTAGATACTGGCAGTAAAGCTGTGGGACAATATTTCGTTCCATTGCGGAATGATTATAACAAGCTAAAAACCTGTCCGGAGCAATATCTTCTCTGGTTCCATCATGTGCCTTGGAAATATAAAATGAAAAGCGGACAGACTTTGTGGAATGAACTTTGCTATACGTATGACAAAGGAGTACAGCAAGTCAGAGGATTTCAGAAAACATGGGATAAAATGGAATCGTTTGTTGATGCACAGAGATTCCATGAAGTACAGTCCCGTCTAAAAATTCAAAGCAAGGATGCGGTTTGGTGGAAAGACGCTTGTCTGCTATACTTCCAGACTTTCTCACGTCAGCCTATTCCTTACGACATAGAACGTCCGGTGAATGATCTTGACGATTTGAAGAAGATAAAACTGAATTTATTACATCATAATTAGAATAATAAAAATGGAAAAGACCTGGAGATGGTTCGGCAAAAACGATAAGATTACGCTGGCCATGCTTAGACAAATTGGTGTGGAAGGCATTGTAACTGCCTTGCACAATGTTCCGAATGGTGAGATTTGGACACTCGAAGCTATCAATGAACTTAAAAATTATATTGAAGCAGCAGGGCTTCGCTGGTCGGTTGTGGAGAGTCTGCCGGTAAGTGAAAGCATTAAATATGCCGGAGCGGACAGAGATCAGCTTATTGCCAACTACAAAGTGAGTCTGGCTAATCTGGGAAAAGCAGGTATCAAGACTGTATGCTACAACTTTATGCCGGTAATCGACTGGATTCGTACAGACCTTGAACATCCATGGGCCGACGGAACCAGTTCACTTTATTTCGATAAGATTCGTTTTGCGTACTTTGACTGCAATATTCTGAAACGCGAAGGTGCAGAAAACGATTATACAGTAGAAGAGCTGGCAAAGGTTAGCGAATTGGATAAAACCATTACCGAAGCAGAGAAGGACGATTTAATTAACACCATCATTGTAAAGACTCAGGGTTTTGTAAACGGAAATATTAAAGAAGGCGATCAGAATCCGGTTGCTATTTTCAAACGGTTACTGGCTTTGTATGATGGTATAGACAGAGACATGCTTCGTGCCAATATGGTATATTTCCTGGAACAGATTATGCCGGTGTGCGATGAATATGGAATAAACATGTGCGTGCACCCAGATGACCCTCCTTTCCAGATGCTTGGCCTGCCACGTATCGTTACAGGAGAGGCCGATATAGAATGGTTTCTCAATGCGGTGAACAATCCTCATAACGGACTTACTTTCTGTGCCGGATCCTTGAGTGCCGGACTTCATAACGATGTACCTGCCCTTGCAAGGAAATTTGCTTCTCGCACTCACTTTGTACATTTGCGAAGCACGGAAGCAACTCCTGAAGGCAACTTCATGGAATCGTCTCACCTTACCGGACGGGGACACGTTATCGAGTTGGTTCGAATATTTGAAAAAGAGAATCCAGGTTTGCCTATGCGTGTAGACCATGGACGATTGATGCTTGACGATGGCGACAAAGGCTATAATCCGGGATATTCCTTCCACGGACGTATGTTTGCACTTGCTCAGGTAGATGGGATAATGGCAACGGTGAGAGATGAATTAATGAATAAGTAAATTAGAATATAAAATAATATTAGTCAGTATGAACGAATTATTTGATATAGCTGGAAAAGTAGCTATCGTAACCGGAGGTTCAGGTGTATTGGGCAGTAATATATCACGCAGCTTATTGGAAGCCGGCGTAAAAGTGTTTATTATTGGTGGTCACCAGGAAAATGTAGATAAAGTTTTAGATGAGTTTTCTTCTCTAGGAGAAGTAAAAGGTGCTGCCTGCAATGTGCTCGATATAGAGCAAGTTAAAAAGGTAAAAGAAGAAATCCTCAACCTATGGGGTAAAATTGATATTCTGGTAAATGCAGCCGGAGGAAATATTCCGGGCGGAACTATCAGTGACGACAAGAGCATATTCGATATGAAAGTTGAAGATATGAACAAAGTGGTAGATCTAAATCTTAATGGTTCAGTTTACCCTTGTCTGGTTTTCGGTGAAGTGATGGCTAAGCAGGGATACGGAAGCATTATCAACGTATCTTCAATGGCTACATTTGCTGCATTAACCCGTGTTCCTGGATATTCTATCGCCAAGAGCGGAATTGAGATCTTTACTAAATGGCTGGCAATGGAAATGGCTACAAAATTCAGCGAAAAGATCAGGGTAAATGCTATTGCTCCGGGCTTCTTTATCGGAAACCAGAACAGAGCAGTTCTTATCAATCCTGACGGTTCACTAACCGAACGCAGTAAGAAAGTACTTGCAAAAACTCCTATGAAACGCTTTGGTGATATCAAGGAACTCAACGGTGCTGTTCAGTTCCTTTGCAGTGATGCTGCCAGCTTTATAACAGGCGTGGTTCTGCCTATTGATGGTGGATTCAGTTCTTTCAGCGGAGTATAATAGTATACACATTCTTATAAAAAGGAAATCTCAGTAAGGCTATTCTTGCTGAGATTTTCTTTTTATAAATAGTTTATGCTGTATTTTCTTTTTATAAAATCTGGTCTATTGATTGCAATATCTAATCTAAAAGATGGCATATTACTTATTTTTCCGATATTTGTGATATTGAAAAACTAAATACCATGAAGAAACATCTTCTTTTTATATTTCTATCTCTTTTCTCTGTGGCTCTTTATGGTCAGAGCCTGCTTAATGTTAAGCATTACTCTGTGCAGGATGGATTGTCTCAAAAGAATATTCAGAACTTCATACAAGATGATAATGGTTATATCTGGATGGCTACATGGAATGGATTGGAACGTTTTGACGGGTATATGTTTCGTAATTTTAAAACTTACCCCAACAGTTCTGTTCGTATAGCGAATCATCGATTTATAAAAATTATAAAGACTTCCTTAAATAATATCTGGTGTCTTACCTACGATAATAGGTTGTATCTTTTCAATACTCACCAAAATAAATTTGAGGATATCACTTCTTATTCCAAAAATCTCATCAACTCTATTTCAAATGTGTATGTTTTAAATAATGGAATTTCCTGGGTGATAGGAACTCAAAAAGAATTATATCGTATTGATGAAAAGAAATTCCCTTCCTCCGATGCTGTTCAGTTGTATACAAACCGTGGTAATTTGGGAGATGTTATCTACAATATATTGCAGGATAAAGATGGAGACGAATGGATATTGACCAATAACGGAACAATGATTGTTGGAAAGAAAAAGATTGCAAACCAGATGCCTTTTCAATTCATGGTAGAAACATCTGCGGGTATCTATTTGGCTACTTCAAATGGATTCTTTGCAAAGTATGACAAGATTAGTAAGAATGTACTGCCTTGTGTGCCCGAAAAATCAATATCAATGATTCGTGGTTTGGAGAAACTTAATGATAATAAAATTGCAATTCTTCAGGAATTCGGAGTCATCATCTATGATCTGCGTAAAAAGAACTTTAAGTCATTTAATGTACCAATAGACATTAGATCTAATTTCTTTCAGGATAGATCTGGTATAATATGGATGTTAAGTAATACTGGTAAAACTATTCGTCTGGATTATCAGACAGGAAAGATTGATTTACTTGATTATCCAAAGTATAAAGAGTTACCTGGCGATATTCAGCGGCCTTTTATACATGGAGATGAATTTGGTACCGTATGGATAAAGCCTTCCGATGGTGAACTATGTTTCTATAACAAAGAAACGCGACGTTTAGAGCAGGCATACGTAACTGATTTTGGAGTTAAGTCTTTTACTTCGATTCAGGTATCCAACTATTTTATAGACAAGCATAAGAATATATGGTATGCAGATGGGAATGGCTTTGATAATATCTCATTCCGCCAGAAGAGTTTCGATTATCTTTCTAACGAATACAGCAAGAGTGTTGGTCGTGCCATTATGGAAGACCGTAAAAAACGTCTTTGGATTGGCTGGAAACGTAATAATAAGGGACAGGATGGTATTGTTTCTTTGTATGATTCGAATCATCGCTGGATAGGAAACTTATCAAAAGAAGGAGAAATATCACTAGATCATTCAACCCGATTTTTTAAAACAGATGTGTACTGTATCTATGAAGACAGAGGAAATAATATTTGGATAGGTACAAGGGAAGAGGGACTTTTCCTGCTTCGCCCCAAAGGGGATAGGAGCTATCAGATTACTCGCTTCTTACCCGATAAGAATGATAAATTTAGTATTTCTTCCAATGCTATATATTCAATTATTCAGGATTACAGAGGGCGAATGTGGATTGGTACTTACGGTGGAGGTATTAATTTAATTAATAATATTCAGGATAACGGAAAATTGCGTTTTATTCATTCGGGAAATATTCTCAATAATTATCCTATTCATTTGTGTGACAGAGTGCGTTGCCTGTACGAAACAAAAGATAACGTACTCTTGATTGGAACTACAGGTGGACTACTTTCTTTCTCGTTAAACTTTTCACGGCCCGAAACCATACGTTTTTATCACAATATATGTGGTGAGCGTTATTCAAGTCTGAGCAATAACGATGTTATGAATATATCTCAAGCCAGGAATGGGAAATTATATTTCACAACATTAAGTGGAGGAGTCAGCTTATTAGAAAGTAAAAACCTTCTGTCTGAGAATTTAGAGTTTAAGCATTACAATGCAACAAATGGACAAGTTCCCGATTTGTCGCTTTCAACCATAGAGGATCTGAAAGGAAATATCTGGGTTGTTTCCGAAAATAAACTGCTAAAGTTTGATGCCCAGATGAACTTGCTCGAAGAATACAGCGACCAGATATTGATGTCCGAAACCAAACCGTTGCTCTGTTCGTCGGGAAAACTGGCTTTTGGTTCAATGTATGGCGTGTTGTGCATATCTCCTCAAGGTGCTCATAAAAGTAGTTATGTTCCTCCCATTGTATTCTCACATTTGGATATTTATCTCAATAATGCTTCACGCCGACAGGATATTTGCAGTAATGAAGCACAAACACTGGGAGCTAAAGAACGCAACTTTACAATAACTTTCGCGGCGTTAGATTATGTAGATTCACATGCCATAAAGTATGCTTATCGCATTAAGGGGCTGAATGATCATTGGATTGTATTGGGAAACAATCGTTCGGCAAGTTTGGTTAACGTGCCTGCCGGTGATTATGTTTTTCAGGTAAAATCAACAAATGCAGATGGAGTATGGGTTGACAACGTAACTTCTTTGCCTATTCATATAAAACCTACTTTCGGAGAAACTGTCTGGTCTATTATATTGTATATTATATTAGCCATTGCAGTATTGTTGTTAGTTGGCTATTTTGTTATGCGAATGACTAACTTGAAACGTCGGGTAGATTTTGAACAGCAGCTTACTAACCTGAAACTGCGTTTCTTTACCGACATATCTCACGAACTTCGAACTCCTTTAACGCTTATTGCCAGCCCGATTGAAGAAGTTATCAGCAACGAAAAGCTTACAGAGGAAGGAATGGAAAATATGCAGGTCGCTAAACGAAATACTGAAAGAATGCTTAGGCTGATTAATCAGATACTGGATTTCCGCAAAATTCAGAATGAGAAAATGAAAGTTTATGTGGAACAGGTAGATGTTGTTCCGCTGATAAAAAAGATTTTTGAGAACTTTCAGCCTATGGCTCATACACGAAATCTTGATTTCAAACTTAGTTGCGATGTCTATTCTATTGTTATATATACCGATGTTGATAAGTTGGAGAAGATTCTCTTTAACCTCTTGTCTAATGCATTTAAATATACTTCTAATGAGAAAAGCATAATACTTTCTGTTTCCGGTGAAAAGAATGTTTTGTGTTTCAGCGTAAAAGATGAAGGACGTGGTATAAATACTCAGAAGATAAATCAGCTGTTTGCTCGTTTTGAAACTTTAGACGATTCCGATCCAAGTATTTCAACCGGTATAGGACTTTCTCTGGTTAAAGAACTACTGAACTTATTGCATGGAACCATCAAGGTTGAAAGTAAACTTGGTGAAGGAAGTCTTTTTTCTGTGAAACTTCCCGGCAGTTATGAGGCTTTTAAAGATGATGCTAATGCAGAATTTATTTTGAGCGACAGCGGAAAGAGCGAAATACAAAAGGAAGAAGAGATCATTACTGACACAGTTCCCGAAGAAAAAGAAATCCGGATTCTGATTATTGAAGATAATGATGAGTTGCGCCATTTTATTTCTAATGTTCTAAGTAAGGACTATGTAGTGCTTGAAGCTGTGAACGGCAAAGAAGGATTGGATATTACACATGCTGAGATTCCGGATATAGTAGTAAGCGATATTATGATGCCCGAAATGGATGGTATTGAATATCTGAAGGCTGTGAAGAATGATAGTAATATCTGTCATATTCCTATTATTTTATTATCTGCCAAGTCGTCTTTGAACGATCAGATTCATGGCTTGGAATATGGTGCCGACGATTATATGACGAAACCTTTCAGTGCTACTTATCTGAAAGCAAAAATAGATTCACTGTTGAAACAGCGACAGTTGCTTTACGATTTTTATACATCTAATAAAACAAAAACAGAGAAAGAACCAGTTACTCTCGATCGGATAACTCCTTCAACGCCTCAGCTAACTCATTTTGATGATGATTTTATCAAGAATATAGTTCAGAGCGTAGAAGATAATATCCAGAATCCAGAATTCAGAATAGACGATTTAGCTGATGCTATGAGAATGAGCAGAACGGTTTTTTATCGTAAAGTGAAATCTCTCATGGGTGTTTCTCCGGTAGATTTTGTTAAGAACATGCGTTTAAAGAGGGCCATCCAGTTACTAGAACAAGAGACTTATAATGTGTCGGAAGTTGCATACATGAGTGGCTTTACAACTCCTCAATATTTTAGCAGAGTGTTTAAGGAGGCTATGAATTGTACTCCCAAAGAATATATGACCCGTAAAAAGTAAAATGGTTATTTTGTGAGTTGAAAAATAGCCCGGTTACTATATAAGGTCAGAAAAGATAAGTAAAAGCACCAATATTACAACTTGTTTTTATTGCGGAGTCATATTTTTGTGAAAACTAAAAATTAATGCTATGCAAATAAAAACAGCTAAGAAATTATTAGCAACTTTATTACTTTCAGTAGGTATAGGAGGTGCTTATGCTCAGCATGCTCCTTATAAGATTTGGTATAATCGTCCGGCTCAGTTTTGGGAGGAAGCATTGCCCGTGGGTAATGGACGAATTGCTGGTATGGTATATGGTGATCCGCAAAAGGAAACTATACAGATTAATGAAGAAACAGTTTCGGCAGGTTCGCCTTATCAGAATTATAATAAAGATGCCAAGGGTGCTTTACCTGAAATTCGTAGGATGATATTCTCCGGTTTATACGATAAGGCTCAGGACCTGGCAGGGGAGAAGGTTATTTCAAAAGTAGGAAACGAAATGCCTTACCAAACAGTAGGTAATCTGAATATCAATTATACGGATCATGCTAAGGTTACGGATCTTTATCGTGAACTTGATATTGATAATGCCATATCTACTACTCGCTATAAAGTAAACGGAGTGGAATACAAACAAGAGGTGTTTGCTTCTTTTGTAGATCAGTTGCTCATAGTAAGAATTACAGCTTCCAAGCCTGGAGCAATCAGTTGCGACTTGTCTTTGAATACTCCAATGAAAAATCCAAAACGATCAGCTTTGGATAGTCGTAAGCTCCGACTGGAAGGGATTACCGACGGATCAAATTTCTTTCCGGGTAAGGTTCATTATTGTGCCGATTTGCTGTTGAAGAATAAAGGTGGACAAGTTAACACAAACGATTCTGTTATTCAGGTTAGAAAAGCGAATATGCTAACTCTTTATGTTTCTATGGCAACCAACTTCGTAAACTACAAAGATGTTTCGGGCAATCCATATCAACGTAATTCTGTTTATCTGAAAAATGCATCGAAAGATTATGAAAAGGCAAAGGCTGCTCATATAGCTGCTTATAAAAAGCAATTCAATCGAGTGGAGCTTTCTCTTGGAGAAACCGAACAGATGAACAAACCGATGGATGTTCGCATTAAAGAGTTTGCCACTTCATACGATCCTCATTTAATATCGCTTTATTTCCAGTTCGGACGTTATTTACTAATATCTTGTTCTCAACCGGGAAACCAGCCTGCCAACCTGCAGGGTAAATGGAACGGAAAGGTGAAACCGGCATGGAATTGCAACTATACAACCAACATTAATACAGAGATGAATTACTGGCCAGCAGAGCTGACTAATCTGAAAGAAACCCACGAACCACTTTTGCAGATGGTTAAGGAATTATCAGAAAATGGACGTGAGGCTGCCCGTGAAATGTATGGTTGCAGAGGCTGGGTGTTACACCACAATACTGACCTTTGGCGCATGAATGGTGCTGTGGATTATGCTTATTGTGGTCTGTGGCCGGTTGGTGCAGCATGGATGTGCCAACATTTATGGGATCGCTATCTTTATTCTGGCGATAAAGAATACTTAAAAAAGGTATATCCTATCATGAAGAGCGCTTCAGAGTTCTTTGTTGATTTTCTTGTTAAAGATCCTAATACTGGTTATTTAGTGGTTACTCCTTCAAACTCACCTGAGAACGGACCTAAAATTAAAGATTCAAAAGGGCATCTTTTTGCCGGAATAACAATGGATAATCAGTTGGTAACCGACTTGTTCTCTAATACAGCTGAGGCTGCACAGGTATTAAGCATGGATAAATCATTCTGTGACACTATCACTTCAATGCGTCGCAAACTGCCTCCAATGCAGGTAGGACAACACGGACAATTACAGGAATGGTTCCAGGACTGGGATAATCCGGAAGATCATCATCGTCATATATCTCATCTTTGGGGATTATATCCGGGATATCAGATTTCTGCATACAGAACTCCGGTATTGTTCGAAGCTGCAAAGAATACCTTGATTCAACGTGGCGACCCGTCAACCGGATGGTCTATGGGATGGAAAGTTTGTTTCTGGGCTCGTATGCTGGATGGCGATCATGCTTATAAGTTAATTAAAAACCAGCTAACTTATGTAAGTCCTGAATTTCAGAAAGGTCAGGGCGGAGGAACCTATCCAAACTTGTTCGATGCTCATCCACCTTTCCAGATCGACGGTAACTTCGGATGTACTGCCGGTATAGCGGAAATGCTTGTACAAAGTCATGATGGTGCGGTTCAATTGCTGCCATCGCTACCGGGTGAATGGAAGAAAGGAACCATCCGTGGATTAAGAACTCGTGGAGGTTTTGAAATCGTTGAAATGAAATGGGCAGATGGTAAACTTGTTTCGGCTAAAGTAAAATCGACTATCGGAGGAAATCTTCGCATACGTTCTTATGTACATTTAGCTGGATTAAAAGAAGCTAAGGGTGAAAATAGTAATCCTCTGTTTAAAACACAGGAAGTGCTTCGTCCGATGATTAGCGAGCGTGCTCCTTTAAAAGGTACACAACTTACTCCTTCTTACGAGTACGATGTTCAGACACAACCGGAACAGATTGTAGAATTAATAGCAGAATAAGGTATCAGGTATGAAAAGGTTTTTAAATTGTTTTTTGCTGGTTATCTTTATAACAGCATTTTGTGAGGCTAAAGTTAATCAGTGGGATAAAATGAAAGAGGTATACGAAAATATACCTCTTCCAACTTTTCCTGATAAAACTTATCTTATTACCGATTATTATAACGGAACAGATTCTTTATATACAAGTGCCATTAACAAGGCGATATCGGTTTGTTCTGCAAAGGGGGGAGGAGTTGTAGTTATTCCGGATGGAGTGTATAAAACAGCTCCCATCAGAATGAAATCGAACGTGAATCTGCATCTGTCGGATAAAACCGTTTTGAAGTTTACTACCGATTATAACCTTTTTGATACTGTACTAACACGCATAGAAGGAATAGACTGCTATAACATATCTCCGTTGATTTATGCTTATGGTGAAACCAATATGGCCATTACCGGTAATGGTGTAATGGACGGAATGGCTACTGAAGCAAACTGGTTTAGTAAAGAACGCATTAGCGGAGTTATTCTTGAGAATGGAAAGAAAGTAGCCGAAAAGACTGTGCTTTATGAAATGAAAGAAGATTCTGTTCCCTTTGAGAAACGTGTATTCAAAGGAAAAACAGGAATGCGTCCTCAGTTTATAAATCTCTATAAGTGTAAGAATGTTCTTTTAGAAGGATTTACGTTGAATCGTTCTCCGTTCTGGTTAATTCATCCATTGCTTTCAGAGAATATCACCGTCAGAAAGGTAAAAATGCAAAGTCACGGTTTTAACAATGATGGCTGCGATCCTGAATCATGCAAAAACATCTTGATTGAAGATTGCGATTTTGATACGGGAGATGATTGTATAGCTATCAAATCAGGACGTGATGAAGACGGACGTTACTGGAATATCCCAAGTGAAAACATTATTGTGCGTAACTGCAGAATGAAGGATGGACATGCCGGAGTAGCCATGGGTAGTGAAATTACCGGAGGATGCTATAATGTGTGGGTGGAAAATTGCTTGATGGATAGTCCTAATCTAAGCCGAATTATTCGTATCAAATCAAATGCTATACGTGGAGGCGAGGTGAAGAATGTGTATGTAAGAAACATCACCGTTGGTCAGTGCGACGAATCGATATTAGGTATGGAAATGAAATACTGGCATGTAGACGATGGTCCGTATCCTCCTTATTTTCATAACATCTATTTAGAGAATATAAAGAGCAACAAGAGTCGTTATTTATTGCATCTGGATGGGTTTGCAAATAAGATTCAGGCTCGTGATATATTTATTAAGAATTGCGACTTTCAGGGGATTATAGTTCCCGAAATTAACGCCGTGACTGGAGTCTCGAATATTCATTTTGAGAATGTAAAAGTGAACGGAAAAGATTATAAAGGTATGTAGAGAAAACCAATAAGGTTATATTTTTATTTATTGGCCAATAATGTCTTGCCCATTCACCAATAAATTTGGATGATTGGGCATGTATTTTATACATTTGTACGTAATACGCACACACTATTAATATCAAAATATCAATGAAAAAACTATTTACTTGTATCACATTGGTTTTCTGTCTGTTGGCTGTGCCTGCACTGGCAGAAAACTATCCTTATCAGAATAACGTACTTTGGGCTACCACTCCCAATCACTCCGACTGGCTTTATAAAACGGGCGAGAAGGCTACTGTTACTGTGGCCGTTTACGAATATGGCATTCTGCAGGATGGCTTACAGATCTCTTATAGTATCGGTCAGGATGAACTTGATCCCGATGCCAAAGGTACCGTTACCCTAAAAGGCGGTAAGGTCGAAATTGCTTTGGGAACAATGAAAAATCCCGGTTTCCGCGATTGCCAGATGAGTGTAAAACTGAAAGGCCGTACATTTAATCATCATATCAAGGTGGGATTCTCTCCTGAGAAATTGGAGCCATACACACAAATGCCTAAGGATTTCAAGGAATTCTGGAAAACAGCTCTCGACGGACAGACTAAATGCCCTATGAATCCTGAGGTGAAGTATGTCAGCGAATTCTCTTCTGATAAGGTGGACTGCTATCTTGTAAAGCTACAATGCTACAAACCGGAACAATTTATTTATGGCTATCTTACTAAACCTAAAAAGGCTGGTAAGTATCCTGTAGTAGTATGCCCTCCGGGAGCAGGTGTAAAGCACATGGACCCTACTAAAACTATGTTCTATGCCGAGTCTGGTTGTATTCGTTTCGACATGGAGATACATGGAATCGACCCTTCTTTAAGCAATGAAGTTTATAAGGACATTACACGTGCCTTTGGCGATCATCATCCAAATGGCTATCTGGCTAATGGCATCAACGATCGCGATACATACTACATGAAAAAGGTCTATCTGGCTTGTGTCCGTGCGGTTGATTATCTTTGTTCTCTGCCGGAATGGGATGGTAAAAATGTGATTGCTCAAGGAGGCAGTCAGGGTGGCGGACTCTCTTTGATTGTTACGGCACTAGATCCTCGCATCACTTTGTGTGTAGCCAATCACCCCGCTTTAGCCGACATGGCAGCTTATGCCGAAAAAGGTCGTACCGGTGGTTATCCACACTTTAACCGTAAATACGAAGGTATTGAGCTTACTCCCGAGGTAATAAAAACGCTTTCTTACTATGATGTGGTTAACTTTGCCCGTTGCATTAAGGTTCCTGTATTTATGACATGGGGTTATAACGATAACGTTTGTCCTCCTACTACCAGCTATAGTGTTTATAATGTGCTCACTTGTCCGAAGGAAGCATTACTTACTCCGGTCAACGAACATTGGGTCTCCACTGAAACCCGCTATGACCAGTTGGACTGGATTAAGAAACATTTGAAATAGGTATTCCAAAAGCAGCTTTTGTAGCTAGTCTTTGAATACTGTAATAGTACAAGACTAATAAAGGGAAAGCTGATGGGGATAGACGGACCAAGTGTGCAGACTTATCGTATCATACGAGGCTGATAATGGGAACTCTGAAGCTTAGAACCTAAAAGAAATATTCTTGTGTGTTGTTTAAGAAAGGCAATGTTTCGGGAAGCTTATGCTTGTAATCTAAAGGAAATATTTATCAGAAATAGATTGGGTTGTCCACTTTTGGTCAACCCAATTTTTATATATTTTTCTTCGGGCCTATAACTGGGACCGTTTTTAGATATTTAATTTTCAGAGACTTAATTTTACTTCTGATAATGTATTGTGTATTTTTATTGCCTGGTAGCGGAATAAGGATTCATCCCAGCATCACTTCTGATAATGTAGCATATCTTTTTATCCCAGAGGTATAAAATATATCTGCAGAGTTGGTAATGTAAGTTGAAATAAAAACCAGGCCATTTCAAATCTTATTTTTAGATTTGAAATGGCCTGGTTTAATTTATCTCTCAATCTCTCTTTTAGTTATTATTGAGCATCATAAATCTGATGATAAGAATAACCGTAAAGAAACGATTCCATGAAAGAGAGTTGCATCATTGTTTTTGCTGTTTTTAGTCAGCATTATTTTTTCATCAATTCTTTCACAGCAGTCTCAATTTGCTGGTCGCGACCGGTTGAGAGAATATCTGGTTCGTTGAATACTTTAATGTCCGGTTCCATCTGATTGTTTTCACAGAATTTGCCATCAGGAGTACGCCATCCACCCATTGGTATTCCAAAGTAAATAGTTGGATCAATCTGACTTTCCCACCATACAAAGGTACCTGTTCCCGGTACAGGCATACCCAGCGTTTTGCCAACATTCTTAAGTTTATATGCAACAGGGAACAAATGTGCATCCGAATAATTACTTTCTCCCATCAGAACAATTGAAGGCTTAGACCATTTGTTTTGTGGCTCAGAACCTACAAATTGACCGTGAGGAATAATATCGCAATAATTTTTCCCGCTCAGGAAGTCCGAAAGCTGTTCGTGAATATTTCCACCACCATTAAAGCGAGTGTCAATAATTAAAGCTTCTTTGCCTATGTTACGTCCCAGAGCTTCTTCAAATACCGTTCTCATACTTGAATCGTCCATTGAACGAACATGGATATAACCAATCTTACCATTTGAAAGTTGTTCAACCTCATTACGACGATTTTTTACCCAACGCTTATAAAGCAATTCACCTTCCTCACCAGATGAGATCGGTTTCACACTTTCTTCCCATCTTTTATTAGTTGCCGGGTTGTATAAAGAAAGCAAGGTTAGCTTATTAATTTTACGGTTTAGTAATTGATAGAAATCAATAGAATCAGTTGGCATTCCGTCTATTTGTTCAATGATGGTACCCGGCTTAATCTTTGAGGCTGCTTTATCTACAGGACCTCCTTCAATAACTTCGGCAACATTTATTCCTTTGCCGGTATAGTTATAATCAAACAACAGACCAAGAGAAGCTGTTTGATCGCTCATATTAGCACCACTTCTGTAACCGCTTCCGGTATGTGAAGCATTTAACTCTCCAAGCATTTCGCTAAGCATTTCCGAAAAATCGTAATTATTGGTAATATAAGGAAGGAATTTCTTATAAGCATTATAGTAGAATTCCCAGTCAACTCCATGCAGATTTTCTACATAGAATTTTTCTTTCAGAAGACGCCATGAGTGATCAAAAATATAATTGTTTTCAGCGGTCTTGTCCAATAACATTTCCCCATTGGTTTTTAATGATTCACTTTTACCAGATTCTGCATCAATCTTCATAGCTTTCCCATCTGCCAGAAGGAATATGAATTTACCGTCGGATGATAATTCCATTGAAGGACCATTAACATCAAGTTTAGTCAGAAGCTTGGTCTCTTTTGTACGAAGCTCTGTAACCCACAGATCATTACCTTTATCGAACGATGTTAGATAATAGAGCTTTTCTCCATCTTTTGAAAGAATCCAGTCACTGGCTTCATTAGTATGAGTAGTGAGTTTCTTTTTTCTGTCAGTCAGGTTTTCCCAGTCAATAGTAATATCTTTGACTGTTACCTTTTTCAGTGAATCCTTCTCTGATTTTGCCTTTGGTGTTATTTCTTTTTTTTCTTTTTTGGCTTTGTCTTCCTGTTCTTTCAAAAGAGCGAATTCTTCCTTTGAGAGATTGGAACGATCGAAAGCTTCTTTTGAGAAAAACATTTCAAATACATCACCACTAACCGGGCTACCGCTTTGTCTAAGCAATCCGTTTCTGTCCGAAGCCCAAATCATAGCTTTTCCATCTAACACCCATTTAGGAGAAAAATCATCATATCCACTGAGTGTAAGATTATGAATTTCACTCTTTCCATCGGAGGCAACTAAACCAATTTCAGGAGTCATAACTCGTTCCGGATTACCATATTGAACAAGGAACCATTTTCCATCAGGCGACCATTTGTAATATTGATCACCATCTGCATAAGAATAGTTCTTGTCTGCAGTCATAATGGTACGTATCTGTTTAGACTTAAGGTTGATAACTTTAAGCACAACACGGTTTTCAAGATAAGCAACTTCCTTTCCGTCTGGCGAAAATTCAGGTTGAAACTCTTCTGCATCGGTTGTAACTACCGGTTCTTCCTTTAATACGGTTGATGTGTAGAAATAAGGCTCTTCTTTTCTGGTTATTTTAGTGGTGTATATATTCCAGCTGTTATCTTTCTCTGCAGCATATAGCAATGATCGTCCGTCGGGACTGAAGCTAACATTCCTTTCCTGATATGGAGTATTAGTGATACGTTTGGTAATGCCTCCGTCAATACTACTTACAAATATTTCTCCACGGAAAACATAAACAAATTCTTTGCCGTTAGGAGACAGTCTTGCCTCAGTAAATCCGCTGTTTACTTGCATATTCTTTTGAATAGGAGTACGTCCGTCGTTGGCTATAGTAATATTTACTTTTTGTGGTTCGCCACCCGGTTTCATTGTATAAACTTCACCGTCAAAGCTAAAGCAAAGCGTATTATTATTGGATTTGGTAAGGAATCTTACAGGATGTTTTGTAAAATGAGTCAAAGCCTTGTTGCTGGAAGAATTATTTAAAGAGCTTTTAAACACATTAAAAGAACCACTTTGTTCGCTCAGATAATAAAAGTCATTATCGTTCGAATCAAATACTGGATTTCTATCTTCACCATTGAACTGAGTCAGCTTAGTGAACTTTTTCGAATTAAAATCATAAACCCAGATATCATGTGCAATAGATGAAGTATGATGTTTTCTCCAAAGGTTTTCGTATCCTTTCAGGTCATCATATATTAATTTATCGCCGGTACTTGTGATTGTAGCGTTAAGAGCAGGGCTAGTCAGAATTTGAGTTACCTTTCCTCCCGATACAGGAACGCTGTAAAGCTCACTCATCGTAGAGATAGGAAACTGAGCATTTGTTACCAGGTCTTGTCTGCAAGTTGAAAAAATAACACTCTTATTGTCGGCTGTGAAGCTGGTCGGTGTTTCATTTGCAGAATGGAAAGTCAGACGTTTAGCCTCGCCACCCGTAGATGGCATAACATAAACATCGAAATTGCCATAGCGGTCGGCTGCAAAAGCAATACTCTTTCCGTCCTTGCTCCATACCGGACAATATTCATAAGATTCGCTAATTGTCAGAGGATACGCAACGCCTCCATCTGACGGTACAGAGTAGATATCACCTTTATAAGTGAATAAGATTGTTTTTCCATCTGGCGATATAGCTGTATATCTCAGCCAAAGTGGACTGTTTTGGCCCCAAGCACAAATTGTCAGCATTGTGACAAAAAGAAACGCATAAATTTTTTTCATTTTTAGATATCCGTTAATTATAAAAAATGTATGTAAAGTTATAGTAAGATTGATAAAAGTGTAAGTAACTGTGAAATCTATACAAATATAGATTATTTAATTTGTATAATTATAGTATTATAACTGAATTATTATAAACAATAATGCTTTTAAGGTAACACTATTGACACAAACTTGTTACGCAGTTTTAACCTTTCGTTCATATTATGTTAATATCAATTAAGTCTCTTTGCACTCGAAAAGTAAAGGCTCTTTGCTTATCAAAATATTAACTATAAAAAATAATTATGAACGCTAAAATCTCAATCTTAACGCTAAATCGGTTTTTGTTTATTATGCTGTTTGCCGTTTTACCGGGAATAGCTTTTGCACAAAGCACAGTAAAAGGTAAGGTGACCGATAAATCCGGAGCGCCTTTAATCGGTGCTACAGTTTCGGTTAAGAACACAACTGTTGGTGTAATCACAGACGTAAATGGTGAATACAACTTAACCACAAAAAACAATCTTACAAATAAGAATATTCTTGTATTTAAGTTTATTGGTTACAAAACGAAAGAAGTTGCTTTTAAAAATACGATTATAAATGTAGAGCTTGAAGATGAAGCAACTCAACTTGATAATGTAGTTGTTACTGCTTTAGGAATTAAACGTGAAGAACGCGGACTCGGTTATTCTACTCATACAGTGAATGGAGACATGATAACGAGTGCTATGCCTAATAACTGGTCGTCGGCACTCAGTGGTAAAGTTGCCGGTCTTAGCATTGCTTCTCCCGGTGGTCCGCTTGGTTCTACCCGCATTTCATTACGAGGAGATGTATCCCTGAACCAGGATGGAAATAATGCATTGATAGTAGTCGACGGAGTTCCGATGAGTAGTCCGATGACCAATCCGGGTGTGGCTTATGGAGCCGGAACATCTTCCGAACAATCAGTCGATTACGGTAACGGATTCTCTGATATCAATCCTGAAGATATTGAAAATATTCAGGTTCTGAAAGGAGCCAGCGCAACAGCACTTTATGGTACACGTGCTGCCAATGGTGTGATTATGGTTACTACAAAATCGGGTAATAATGCTCAAAAAGGTATTGGCGTAACATTCAATTCCAATTTTAGTATGGATGGTGTGATGCGATGGCCCGATTATCAATATGAGTTTGGACAAGGTTTGCCAAGCAATATAGGTAAGGCAGGAACAGATTATGCCGGACAGTTGTACTATTCTTACGGAGCAGGTAATGGCAATAGCAGCACTAGTGGTACAAGTAGTGCCTATGGTGCCCGGTTTGATGCCAACCAACTTTATTACCAATATGATCCGGAAACTCAGACACGTGCAACCACTGCCACACCTTGGGTTCCTTATAAAGACAATAGAAAAGCCCTGTTCCAAACAGGATATACGCTGACCAACTCTGTGGCTATTACAGGTAAAAACGATAAAGGATCTCTCCGTGCTTCGTTTACCCATACCAAGAATGAATGGATTTTGCCTAATACTGGTTTCGAAAGATTCATTGTGAGCGCTACGGCTCAGCAACAGGTTTCCAGAGTTCTGAAAGTAAACTTCAAGGCAAGTTATACCAATCGTCAGGTAGACAATACGCCTGCACTAGGTTACAACAGCAACTCCATTTCCTATTTCCTTATTTTCCAGAATCCAAACGTTAATCTCGATTGGCTTCGTCCTATTTGGAAAACAGGTAAGGAGAATGTGCAACAGTTGCAACCTTACAGTTCATTCATAGGAAATCCTTTCTTTATACTTTATGAATCAGAAAATCCATCTGAGAAACATAGCATTGTATCATCAGCTTCGGCTACACTTCAGCTTAGCCATAAGCTCGATTTCATGATTCGCTCGGGCATTCAGCTCTCTGCCGATCAACGCGAACAGCATCGTCCGGTAAGTGATGTGGTTTATGCAAACGGATACTTTAAAAAGCAGAATGTATTTGACTATGAGATGAACCACGATGCATTGCTTACTTATCACGATAGTTATAGCAACGGATTGCATGTAAATGCCTCTGTGGGAGGAAATATGATGAAACAATATTATGACATGCTCTCTGCATCAGTTACCGGATTAATAACTCCGGGTGTATATAAACTAGCTAATGGAGTATCTGATCCTCAGGTGAAGACAACAATCAATAACAAGCAGCTTAACAGTCTTTATTTTGCTGCCAACTTTGCTTATAAAGATAAGATATTTGTTGATGTAACCGGCCGTAACGACTGGTCGTCTACTCTCCCTAAGGAAAACTGCTCTTTCTTTTATCCTTCTGTGAGCAGTAGTTTCCTTATTAATGAAATGGTAAAACTTCCTAAACAGATAAGTTTGTTAAAGCTCAGAGCATCCTGGGCGCAAGTAGGTAATGATACCGATCCTTACAAAACATCAGCTTACTATAATACCAGTGATTTTGCTGGTTCTGTAGAAGTTGCATCTACACTTTACAACAAAAACTTTAAGCCAGAGATCTCAACGAATTACGAAACAGGTTTCGATTTGCGAATGTTTAAAAACCGAATAGGACTCGACTTTAGTTTCTACTATAACCGTACAAAGAATCAAATTCTCGATGCACCGATGGATCCTACAACCGGATATACACGTGCAACAATTAACTCGGGTAATGTACGTAACCGCGGTTACGAAGTAGAACTGAATGCCACACCGGTACTTACAAAAGACTTTAACTGGAAGACATCTCTTACATGGTCCAGAAACGAAAACAAGATTCTCTCTTTGGCCGAAGGTGCCGATGAAAATCAGTTAATCAGCAGCATTGGTAGTGCTTCCCTGATAGGTAGAGTAGGAGGAACAAGTGGCGACCTTTGGGGATATAAATTGGTTCGTAACGAAAAGGGAGATGTAGTAATCGGAGCAAATGGTTTGCCTGAGCGTGGCGAAGAAATTGAGTACGTAGGATGTGTTTATCCAGGATGGAAAGCTGGGTTCTACAATGAATTTACTTATAAGAATGTGAAATTCAGCTTCCTGATAGACGGACAGATGGGAGGAAAGATTTACTCACAATCTCACCACAAAATGACTGAACAAGGAAAACTGAAACATACACTCAACGGACGATTACCAGGCACGGAATACTATATTGGAGCCGATGATTCTCGTCTCACAAGCAACCCCGATCTTACTCAATTAGGAGGTATATACATGGTAGCTCCGGGAGTAGTGAAGAACAGCGATGGCGGTTATAGCCCCAACGAAAAGCTGATTACCGTTGAATCCTATTACAAGGAGTATTACAGAATAGCCAATGTAGAAGCAAATACTTTCGATGCTTCGTTCCTTAAGTTAAGAGAAGTTCGTCTGGAATACAACTTACCGAAGAAGATACTCAGCAGAAGTCCGTTTACCAATGCATCTATAGCTTTCTACGGAAGAAATTTGCTTTGCATCACTGACTTCCCATTGTTCGATCCTGAAGCGGCAGCACTTAACGGAAGTTCTATCACTCCGGGAATAGAAACCGGTTCGCTTCCTTCAACCCGCACATTGGGAGTAAATATAAACCTTAGCTTTTAATCATTCATAAATGTAACAGATAAACAAAATGAAAATAATTAGAAATATATTAGGAAGTTTGCTTTTGGGAGGATTATTATGCACCTCATGCACCGGTAACTTCGAAGAACTAAACACCGACCCAACCCGCTTACAGGATGCTAATCCGGGAACATTTCTCGATCCAATCCTTTATGGAATGGCTACTACTAACTGGAACAAGTTCAACAGTCACACGTTTCCGTTAATGCAGTGCAAAATATCAATGTCCAATACCAGTGGAGTGGGGTGGTACTATATGAGTGATGCTGCCGGAGACGGAACCTGGACTACTTATTATAAGTGGCTGAATAATATCCGTGAAATGGAAGACCAGGCAGTAACTCTTAATGAACCCAATTATAAGGCTATAGCCCTTACACTGAAAGGCTGGATTTACGGATTACTTGCCGATAGTTTCGGCGATGTACCAATGACAGAAGCCTGCCGTGGAGATGAGAAGATTTACACTCCCAAATTCGACACTCAGAAGGAAGTTTACCAAGCCATTATTAACGAACTCGATTCCGCCAATCAGCTCTTTGTAGAGACTAGCGGACTGAAGTACAATACCGGTGGTGAAATGATGTATGGAACCGATAATACACTTGTTTCCGGGAAATCAGCCGGAATCCTGAAATGGAAGAAATTCTGTAATTCGCTTCGTATGCGTACCCTTCTTCGTGTGCTCGATGTGGATGGTCTGAACGCAAAAGCAGAACTTGTTAAAATGATAAACAATCCTACTACCTATCCGGTGTTTCAATCCAATGACGATGCTGCAAAAGTTTATATAACCGGTGTTGCTCCGGAGGAAGCTCCGCTAACTCGTCCTGCCGATTATACATCCTATATATGTCTTTCAGAGTTCTTTATCAATAACCTGTCTGCACTAAAAGATCCCCGCCTTCCTCTTTTTGCCAAGACAGCAACAAACGGAACTGTAAAATCATATATAGGTTGGCCTAGCGGTTACGATATAGCCCCATCTTTTAACGCTTCAATACCCAACGTAGCTGTTGCAACAGCACCAATGAATCTTATGCTGATGAACTATGCCGAGGTAGAGTTTATAAAAGCCGAACTGGCTCTTAAGGGAATCATAACAGACGATGCCAAAACACATTACGAAAACGGTGTGAAAGCTGCTATCACTCAATGGGGAGGAGTGGTTCCTACTACCTATTTCGATAATACAAAGGCTGCTTACGACGGAACAATGGAACGAATTATGCTGCAAAAATTCTTCGCACTTATTTTCTGCGATTATCAGCAGTGGTTTGAATATAACCGTACCCTGCTTCCAGTTATGCCTGTAGGCAAAGGCGTGCCCCAGGGTAACGAAATGCCTCGTCGTTTCAAATATCCGGCATCCCTGCAGCGAACCAACCTGATCAATTATCAGGCTGCCAAAAGCAGTATGGGAGGTGACGATTTCAATGTAAAATTAATCTGGCAAAAATAAACACCACTCTCTCTTGAATTCAGTAAGGCCGTGTAACGGAAATTAAACAATTCTGTTATCCGGCTTTAATATTTTGTTCATCTTACAGAAATATAAAATCACTCTCTTTGCATTTGTAAAGAAGATATATGTTGATTCTGTATAAACTAATTAATGAAATAAAAGATGAAAAAAACAATTTTATTCTGCATCACAGCTTTACTGGCCGTTCAATGCGCCTTTGCACAGCAAAATCAAGTCCTGGCAATGAACAATCCTGTTTCGGGAAATGAATCTGGTAAAGAAATTAATAATCCGGACGAAGAAATATTTGTATTCGAAGTATATGGAACTATACCAGCTCCAAAAGCTACGTTCGAAGAAGAACATTTTCTGGGTGAGCCGCTTTCGGCAAAGTGGACGGCTTTCAATCAGAACTATACTCGTGTGTACGATGTAAGCATCGGCTTCTCAGATGCTGCAGTAGAGATTGTTAAGCCTGTTATTTATAAAGCAGTCAACAAGGTTAATAAGTATTATAAAAAAAGTACCCAGGGTGGTTTCGTGAGTAAAGAAGAAGCAATAAATAAGCTTACTCATATTCTCGACTGTGCCAATGTGCTCTGTTTCGAAGACAATACAGCTACTTTCGAAAATGCACTGAACAAAGCAAAAACTCCCGAAGAGATTATTTCTCTTTTCAATAAAGTAACAATTAAGGTTCTTTAATGAACGAATAAAAGATTTTCGATAAAATGAATAGATTATTTAGAGATATCATCTTCAATGTTTTATTAGTGTTTGTTATTCCATTTGTAAGCTGTCAGGCCGCTGGCGGTTCTGACAGCCAAATGGGAGACAGCATTGCCGATAAGGCAGGTATGACTGTTAAAGGTGTAGTGACTGATGCAAGCGATAAACCAATTGAAGGTGTAGTAGTGAACGATGGTTCAAATTTTACATTAACTAATGATAAAGGAGTTTATTATCTTCCAACCAACTTGCAGCAAAGTTCGTTCGTTACAATTTCTGTTCCGGCAGGTTATCAATTACCATCCACTAGTGGTATAGCAAGCGGATACTATGCAAAGCTGAGCAGTGATAAAAAGGTGAACCAGTGTAACTTTACACTCAGAGAACGCACTGCACCACTCAACGAGTTTACTTACCTAGCTATTTCCGATCCGCAAGTAAAGAATACCACACAGCTCGGTCGTTTCAGTGAAGAAACGATAGTCGATTTAAAAAACTATGCAACCTTGCATTCTGATAAAGAGATTATAGGCATGACATTGGGTGACAATGTATGGGATGCCATGGGATTATTTCCCTTATATAAAGCAACAGTTTCTAACCTTGGATTCACTATATTTCATACCATTGGTAATCACGATTTCGATCTGAATTATAACGATCGCCACAACACTACGGATGCATCGGGTAATTATGCTGAGAAGACCTACGAATCCTTTTTTGGCCCTACAGATTATTCCTTCAACATTGGTAATGTGCATGTAGTTACCATGAAGTCCATTGATTATTTCAAGAATAAAGAGTACACAACGAAACTCTCAACCGAACAATTGGAGTGGCTGAAGAAAGATCTCAGTTACGTAAAATCCGGTTCTCTGGTTTTCCTGAATCTTCATGCTCCAACTTCCAACCGTAGTACAGACGGTTCGGGAAACATCAGTAATGCTGCTCAGTTGATGAAGATTCTAAAAGATTATCGTGTGCACATCTTTGCAGGACACACTCATTTTTATGAGAATGAAGAAGTAACTTCTACCATTTACGAACACAATATAGGAGCTGCATGTGGTGCCTGGTGGGCAGGAGAGGTGAACAAAGACGGTTCGCCTAATGGCTTTCTTGTTGTCGATGTTAAAGGAGACGATGTAAAGTGGCACTATAAAGCTACAGGTAGCAATCTTAATTATCAGTTTCGTGTTTACAAACCCGGAGAGTTTGCAACACAACCTGGATGCGTGGTGGTTAATTACTGGGACTGGGATACCCGCTGTCAGGTGAAATGGTACGAAGACGGAGTATTGAAAGGCGCTATGGAGCAATTCCAGGACGAAGATCAGGATTATATAACCATGAAAGGAGAAGCTTCCGGTTACCGCACTCTACATTTGTTTCGGGCTACTCCATCGGCCGGAGCAAAAAAAATAACCATCGAAGTAACTAATCGTTTCGGTGAGGTTTACACAGAAAACATATCAATCTGACTATAAAGACACAATGTTTATTTTCAGTAACTTAATAGTAAAAATGATGCGCATTTAACGCTTTTATTTTATTAAAATTCTTAACTTACACGCTCATTTGTTTTTGAATCATATTGATGAATTATGAGCGTAAAAATGTAGCTTTCATTTTTACTTCAAGTATGCTAACAGTTTAAATCAGATATAATATACATCTCATGAAACAAAAAACATTACTCTTCGGAATGATTGTGCTGACACAGTCATTTTTTATGAATGTGGCTGCACAAGAGCGTCACGAAATTAAGGTGCCCGATATAGAGGGTTATAAAACACTGAAATGCGATTTCCATATTCACACCGTATTTTCTGACGGACTGGTATGGCCATCTGTTCGTGTGGGAGAAGCTTATCTCGAAGGACTAGATGCAATTGCCATTACAGACCACATTGAGTATCGTCCTCATAAAAAGGATATTGATGCTAAACTTGGTCGCTCGTTCGAAATAGCCGAACAGGCAACCAAAGAAGCAGACGTACTAGTTATTCGCGGGAGCGAAATCACCCGTTCCATGCCCCCGGGACACTTCAATGCTATCTTTCTTGCCAACAATGATTCTTTGGATAAAAAAGATTGGCGGGATGCTTTCAAGGCTGCCAAGGCACAGAGTGCTTTTATCTTTTGGAACCATCCGGGATGGGCTTCACAACAACCCGATTCCACTAAATGGTGGCCCGAACATACAGAACTCTACAATGCCGGTTGCATGAATGGGATAGAAGTCGCTAACGGAAGAGAATATTATCCCGAAGCTCTTCAATGGGCACTTGATAAGAAGTTGACCATGCTTGGCAATTCAGATATTCATGTACCTATCAATAATGAATATGACTTTGCAAAAGGGGAACATCGTACCATGACTTTTGTATTTGCCAAAGAACGTAGTATTGAGGGAATTCGCGATGCATTGCTCAACAGACGTACTGCCGTATATACTGGAAATAAAATTATTGGTGAACGCAAATACCTGAAAGCATTATTCGAAAATGCCATTGAAGTAACGAATGTGGTTAAAAGCGGTAAAAACATAAAGATTACCTTCAAGAATAAATCCGATCTAACATTTGAATTATTAAAAACAGAACATAATCCGGACGTGGTTTATTTCCGTGACTATACCATAAAGCCTAATACTACAGAAACAGTAAGCGTGAAGCTGGAGAATGGTACAAAGGAAGGAAATGTAAACTTTGAGATAACCAACCTTGTTGTTGAACCCAATCACGGTTTAAGCTACACTTATAAAGTTATGGCTAAATAAAATGGATAAAAAACTGTAACAATATATTTGGCCTGACTACATTACAAAAATTATGGCTAAATAAATCTGCTTTTTTATTTTGACGGCGAATGAGCGCATAGGAGTTTTTCCCATGTGCTCATTCCATTTTATAAAAAGTTATTCTTAATGACTGAACATTGTTTTTTGAGCATAATATGTTTTAACGCATTTTGCATAATCAGCATCATATTCTCTTATGTGAGTTATAAGCCACTGCTTCATGAATGCTATAATTTTGTTTATCAATATCTTGTTTCTATAGCTATAAACAACCATAAAATCTTTAGTCTTTTTCTGAAATATAATATGCTGATTAATATGCTCCTCCAAGTTTGGCGAATTAGCCTCACGCATTAACGCTTCTTCTGTATTGAAATGGCATTCGGCATGCATTTCAAGTTCATTCAATAAATTCAGCACCTTATCCTCATTGTCATTATTTTCACTTAACGAAATAATCTCATTCAGTAAAGTAAAAAACGATTTATGTTGCTTGTCAATAGTCTCAATGCCAAGTAACAATGAATCATCCCAATTGTGATTCATTTTTTCTGTTCTTATAGTAGTGTTCATTGTTGGTAATATTATAGTGTCGTTTTAAGAGTTTAACAGCTTTGAAAGCTATCTATTACCGGATCCGTTTTTCCAAATATAAATAAAAATTCCTAATTCTCAAATTTTAGAGCTCTTTTTTTTGAAGCATGAACTATATTTCACCAAAGAGTTTTTGTAAATAAAGCAATAACTTATTCAGAATACGATCGTTATCACTCTTGGTATAATTAAATATAATACTTACCTTTGCGGCCTGTTTTGGCAATGGCATCTGCCCTGAACCGCTCAATTGAGCTGATGATACCTACTTAAAGACAAAGGTCTGATGGGTAAGGTATGCATTATCCTTCCGGCTTAATTAAATAATTTCAGATTACAAACTTAGTATTATGGTTTTATTATCAAAAAGAATTCTGCCTCATCAATCTTACTATTTCGTTTACTTGTTTCGTTGGTTGCTTATTAGCTTCTTAATCAGTCTTGTTGTTGGAACAGCATCCGCTTTCTTTCTCAACGCTCTTAGCTGGGCTACCGATTGGCGCGAAAGTCACCTGTGGATGATAGCCTTGTTGCCTGTTGGCGGACTCATCATAGGTTTATCATATCATTACTGGGGAAATAGTGTGGTAAAAGGAAACAATCTGTTGCTCGAGGAGTTTCATAGTCCAAAGCAGATTATTTCATTAAGAATGGCTCCTTTAGTAGTGTTTGGTACAATAATAACCCATCTGTTCGGAGGATCAGCCGGACGCGAGGGAACAGCAGTACAGATGGGAGGAGCTTTTGCCGATCAGTTTACAAGAATCTTTAAACTGAAACCTCGTGACAGAAAGATTGTACTTGTAATGGGAGTGAGTGCCGGATTCTCGTCTGTTTTTGGAACACCACTTGCCGGAGCAATCTTTGCACTCGAGGTTATGGTTTTAGGAAGAATGCGCTACGAGGCATTACTGCCAAGCCTTTTTGCTGCAGTGTTTTCCAACTATATATGTCATGTATGGGGAGCTCACCACACACATTATGTTATATCTTCTATTACGGATGTAAATCCGGTTTATGTATTATGTGCTGTTGCTGCCGGAATTATTTTCGGTTTGGTAGCCATGCTCTTTTCCCGTTCCATCACATTCTGGGGAAAACTGTTTAAGTCAAGGATATCATACCCACCTCTGCGTCCGTTTGTGGGAGGAATCGTAATAGCGCTTGCTGTATATCTTTTAGGAACAACCAAATATATCGGACTAGGAATTCCCACTTTGGTAAGCTCGTTCAATGAAAGCGGAATGCCTTACGACTTTATTCTCAAGTTGCTATTTACCACCTTTACTATCGGTGCCGGATTTAAAGGAGGCGAGGTTACACCACTGTTCTTTGTTGGTGCTACATTGGGTAATGCACTGGCTTTTGTTCTGCCGTTGCCTATGGCTCTGCTTGCCGGAATGGGATTTGTCGCCGTTTTTGCCGGAGCTACAAACACGCCTATTGCCTGTACATTAATGGGAATGGAACTTTTCGGAGCAGGAAATGCTGTTTACTTAGGTACGGCTTGTTTTGTAGCATACCTCTTTTCCGGTCATACCGGTATCTACACATCACAAATTGTAGGCAGTCCTAAAATTGTACGTCTGGTAAGGGAGAAAGGGAAAGATCTGGCTCATATAAATTTAAGGAAATCTGCGTAACTGTAGGGAACGATAAAAGCGAACGTCATTGCTGAAATTATTTCTTATCTGTTTGCTGATATAGAAAGTACAACTCGTATCAGAGTTAAGAGATTAATCGGTCAACTAATTATTGACTTAGGAACTGTAGTAGTCAACAGGAATCAGTTTAATACAAGGCTTAGAAAGAGTAGTCGTTTATTGGGATCAGTTTAATAAAGATAACGCCAATAACTAATTTTTATTGGTTAATGGTTTCGGCAAACATGTACAAGATTAAAAGCGAACATGTACAAGATTGAAATCAAACATGTACATGTTTGAGAAAAGATAACCTTTTGTTTATGCTAACATATCAGGTTATCTACTATAAATGGTCTTCATTATTATAATAATCCTCGCTCTTTTTTCAAAGAATCTGATAATCTAACTACGAAAAGGTGCTTTTCTGGTTTAATGAAAATAGCTGATTTCTCCTTGTTTTTCAATAATTAGAAGAAACTTGATATAAATATACCTTTACTCTCCGTGTACTTTACTTCCTGTTTGTGCCCAAATCAAAAGAAACCAGATAGAATTAGCTCATGATTAACGGTATGCTTATTCTCCATGGTTCATGAAACAGTAGAAATCAGATCGGAATACCCCCTCTTTCTATAATGTACTCATCAACTGCTTTAACCTTGTTTCCGCGATTTTAAGGTTGTACTCAAAGTTGATAAGGCGGGTGGATGATTGCACATAGCTCTCTTGTGCCTGATGAACCTCTAGAGAAGTGGTTTGTCCCAGACGAAGGCGCTCAATGCTTATCTCTATGTTTTCCTTTGCCAGTTGATTGTTATCTTTCTCAATCTGAAGAAGTTGTTGCTGACTCTCAAAATCGGTCAGGGTGTTTAGTAATTCGGTGTTAACCTGTAGTTTTATATTCTCCAGATCGTATTCAGCCGATTCAAGTTCCTTTCTTGCAACTGAGATTTTTCGTTTGGTTTCTCCGCCATTGAAAAGGGGGATAGAAAGTGTTCCTCCTATCTGAGGACCAAATACTCGGTTCCTTAAGCTGGAACCTTCCGAATTTGATGTGTTCGACAAGTAATAACCTCCGTTTAGCTTAAAGGTAGGAGAGTAGCCTTTCTGATTTTCTTTCAATGCCAACTTAGCTATATCTATCTGTTTTTTGAACGATAGAATATTACTGTTCGATGAATTGAGTTTATCCAGCAGTTCATCTTTGTTGGGTGTATAGCTCTGCGGTATAGAATTGGATACCTCGAATGTTACGCCCGGATCTTGTCCCAACAAGTTGTTTAGTGCCTTGATGGCTTCACTGATGATGTATTGCTGACTGATAGCCTTCTCTTTCTCAACGTTTAAATCGATCTTTGCCTGAAGCAAATCGGTTTTCACCAGTGTACCTGCATTAAATCCCGTTTCGGCTATGATAACCCGTTCTTTGTTGTATCTTATAGCTTCGTTGATGGAAACAAGCTGCTGCTTTTGTCGGACTATATCGTAGTAAGCGGCAATTACATTGTACATGGTTTCCAGCACCTTTGTCTGAAACTGAAGTTCGCCAAGAGCCTGAATCTCATTCAACTTATTCTTGGTAACAAACATCTTTCCTCCGTCGTACAACGTCCAGGAGAGTTGTGCATTTGCCCCCAGTGTTGTAGACGACTGGGAAGAATATTTGGTTATTGTGCCCGATGAGCTTTTCTGATTGATGTTATTCAGACTGTATTCTCCCGATCCGTTCAGATTTACGGTTGGTAACATGCCTGCATTGCCACGGGTGTTGTTTATACGGGCAATATCGGCATCGTTGCGTGCCACTAATATATCGAAATTGTTCTTCAGTGCAGTGTTGACTGCCTGGTCCAGACTCAGCACGTTTTGTGCATGAATTGCAGCAGACAGCATCAATAAAAGAAACAGATGTATAGCTCTCATGATTGGTTTTTAAATTTACTGTTACTTGATATTGCTATATAGGTAACCGGAATTACAAATAATGTAAGAATCAGTGCGAAGAGTAATCCTCCCACAACTACAATACCCAGGGAAACACGACTCTCGGCTCCCGATCCCAGGGCCAATGCAATAGGCAGTGAACCGAAGATAGTGGCCAGTGAGGTCATAACAATAGGACGCAGACGGGCAGAAGCTCCTTCGAAAGCTGCCACTCTCTTGGTCATTCCTGCCAGACGTTTCTGATTGGCAAACTCCACAATAAGAATACCATTCTTTGTTACAATACCAATAAGCAGAATCATCCCAATTTCCGAGAAAATATTTATTGTCTGTCCGCACATCCATAGCGAAAGCATGGCACCGGCAATAGCCATTGGCACGGTAAGCATGATGATGAACGGATCTCGGAAACTTTCGAACTGTGCTGCCAAAATCAGGTAAATAAGCAATAAAGCCAATATAAGGGCAAAGGAGATGTTGGAACTACTCTCTTCAAAGTCTCTTGATGAACCCGACAGAGCAGTTGTAAAGGAAGCATCCAGTAACTTGTCTGCTATTCTCTGCATCTCTTCAATACCTTCTCCCAATGCTTTACCTTTGGCAAGGTTGGCCGATACAGTTGCCGATTTGTAACGGTTAAAATGGTATAAGATAGGTGGATTACTGGTTTCTTGAATTTTTACCAGATTATCTAGCTGTATCATTTCGCCCGATTGGGAACGAACATACATGGATGATATATTTGCAGGAACATTCCTATCTTCCTTGGCCACCTGACCAATGATATAATATTGTTTGTTGTTTTGCAGAAAGTAACCGTAACGTCCACCGCTATATGCCAGATTTAAAGCACTCGATACATCTTTCTCGTTCACACCCAGCGTGTTTGCTTTCAACCTGTCTACGGTAACGTTCAGTTCCGGTTTATTGAATTTCAGGTCCACATCCACATTGCTGAATACCGGACTGTTTTGTGCTTCGTCCAGAAATTTAGGCAACACTTTCCGTATCTTTTCAAAATCCAGATTCTGAATTACGAACTGTACCGGCAATCCTCTGCTGGCCGAGGTTGATATGGTTGGCTCCTGACTAGGAATAACTCTGGCATCAGGTATTTTGGAATAGATTTTTGATAGCTTGTCATAAACATCTTGCTGTGAAGCTTTTCTCTTTGTAGGATCGGCAAGGAAAGTCATAACGAAACCCGCATTAGAGCTACCACTATTACCACCTCCATATCTGGCAAGCACATATTCAGATCCGGGAACAGAATCCATGTTTATCCGGGCAATATTGTCTATTATCTTTTGGGTAGCATTGTATTCAGCTCCTTCGGGAGCAGTGATTGCCGTCCGTATAAAACTATGATCTTCCAGTGGTGCCAGTTCCGATTTTAATATTTTGGACACAGACAGAATAACAATCAGACAGAATCCCAGAATAGAGTATGCAATCCATTTGTTAGAGATGAAATAGCTCAGCAATCGTCTGTAGCCGTTTTCCATTCCTACAAAGAAAGGTTCACTTGCTACATAGAATTTTGAATGATGAGAGGAGGAACCTCCTAACAGCACATTCAGCACCGGAGTCAGTGTGAGGGAAACGAGTGCGGAAATTAATACGGCACTGGCTACCACAATTCCAAATTCGCGGAACAACCTACCGGTAAATCCTTCCAGGAATACAATCGGTATAAATACAATGGCAAGAGTAAGCGAAGTAGATACCACGGCAAAAAAGATTTCGCGAGTTCCTTCAAAGGCAGCTTCCCATTTGTTCTTACCTTTTTCTATACGTTTAAATATGTTTTCGGTAACCACAATACCATCGTCCACCACCAATCCGGTGGCAAGAACAATTCCAAGAAGCGTGAGCACATTGATGGAGTATCCCATAATGTACATGATGAAGAATGTTCCAATCAGTGATACCGGTATATCGAGCAACGGTCGCAGAGCAATAATCCAGTTTCTGAAGAACAGAAAGATGATAATTACTACCAGAAAAATAGCAATGATCAGAGTTTCTATCACATCGTTAACGGACTGTCTTACAAAAACCGACTTGTCACGGGCGATACTTAATTCCATCCCTTTGGGTAGGTTTTGTTTTATCTGATCCAATCGTTTATAGAACTCGTCGGCAATCTGAATATCGTTTGCTCCCGGCAGCGGAATCAGGTTAAGCGTTACTCCCGTAATTCCATTTACTCTCGAACCCGATTCATCATTCTGAGGTCCTAATACGGCTTCACCAACATCCTGCAGACGCACTACCTGATTGTCGCTCTGTTTAATAATAAGGTTATTAAAATCGTCTTCGGTAGTTAATCGTCCACGGGTTTTTACAATAAGCTCAGTGGCATTACCACGAATCTTACCTCCCGGCATTTCCACGTTCTCTTTTCCCAGCGCATTGTCTACATCTGCTGCAGTAATACCGTAAGCCGCCATCTTTTCAGGGTTTAACCAAAGGCGCATGGCAGGTCTTTGTTGTCCGAAGAGAGAAACAGAACTCACCCCCGGAATAGTCTGCAGCTTTTCCTGCAATACATTTTCCGCATAGTCACTCAACTCAATGGCATTCATGGTAGTGCTTTGGGCAGTCAGCATAATAATAGGGTCGGAATCTGCATCCGCTTTGGTAACAGTAGGTTGCGAGTCGATGTCCTGTGGTAGTCGGCTGGTAGCTTGCGAAACCTTGTCGCGAACATCGTTTGCCGCTTTTTCCAAATCAGTACCCAAATCAAATTCTACCGTAATATTACTTGTTCCGATAGACGAACGGGAGGATATAGATTTCACCCCTTCGATACCATTAATTGATTTTTCGAGAGGCTCTGTTATCTGCGATTCAATAATTTCGGAGTTAGCACCCACATAAGAAGTTTGTACGGTAATGATAGGAGGGTCGATAGACGGATAAAGTCTGACTCCCAGAAAATTGAACCCCACCACACCCATCAGAATGATAATAAGGCTCAGTACAATAGAACCAACAGGTCTTTTTAGAGCAATATCAGAAATAAGCATGGCTATTTGGTTATGGTTGAGTATGACAATTTAGATTTCTCTTTCAGAAAGAGGATGCCCGAAGTAATAATAGTATCACCCGGTTCAAGTCCCTCGGTTACCTCAACCAGAGAAGCTTTACGAACTCCCGTTTTTATATTCACGAAGTGCGCTTTCCCTTTATGAGCAATGATCACACTTTTATCATCTTCCTGAGGAATAATTGCCTGAGTAGGAATCATTAACGCCTGAGGGTTATTGCCAAGTTTTAGTTCCACATTGGCAAAAGCTCCTGGAATCAGCTCTTTAGATGAAGAGTTTATCACGGCTCTCACTTTCAGATTACGTGTTGCATTGTCGATACCCCGTTCGGTGGCAATTACCGTTGCGTTATATTGCTTTTCATTATTATACATGGTAAAGTTCACCTTCATGCCATTAGCGATTTCCGAACTGTATTTTTCCGGCACAAAGAAATCCAGCTTTAACTTGTTGCTTGTGCGGATAGTAGCCAGTGATGTAGACGAGTTGATTACAGCACCAACGCTGATATTCCTCAAACCAATGATGCCGTCGAAAGGAGCGTGTACTTCCATCTTCCGTATCAGTGCCTTTTGTTCGGCAATGTTTGCCTTTATTGTATTTACCTGCAAAAGCGTCTGTTCGTAATCGTTCTGGCTAATGCCATTTACTTTTATCAATTTGGTCTGTCGGTTATAAATCTGCTCCTGAATAGCCAGTTGCGATTGCAGCTTTTTCAATGCAGCCTGCAAATCATCATCATAAAGCTTAACCAGCAGCGTTCCCTTTTTCACAAATTTGCCTTCGGGCAAGTTTAACTTCACTACCCGTCCGGCAACTTCATTCTTTAACTCCACTTCATCGAAAGCCAGCAACGATCCTGTCACTGTAATGTCTGCAACCAGTAAAGTTGGCTTCACAATGAATGCATCCACCTTCTTTTGTCCTTTCTCCTTTGGCTCCTTATTCTTGTCGGCAGATTTGATAAATCCTACATAAAGGAAAAAAATAGAAAGTAATATAAGTACTGCTGCTATCAGTATGTTTGTCTTTTTTTTCATTTCTTATGTTTCTAAAAACAGTGTTTGTAAGTTAGTATATTGAAATGTAATATATGCTTCATGGTTGAGAAACGATTTTTATCTATCAAAGTATTTATGAACTAAATACGGTATATGTTAAGAACTGATATCGCAAAACTACAAAATAATTTATAAAGTTAAAGGACTTTTAGAAGTATTTCTTGTAATAAATGAAGCTTGTAGGCAGGAATTAAGAGCTTGTGTAATAATAATGTAAAAGCAGAAACTAATATTACTTTTTCAAATTATTGTATCACATAGAATAAATTCTCGATTTATTTTGTAATTTCGCCGCGTCTTAGATTTGTTAACAGATCTAAAAAATATGAAGTCAATGGATGCAACTACAGAATTAAAAGCCTTTAATCAACTATTTACTGACTATCAAAGTCGTTTTATTCGTTTTGCAAATTTTTATATTCGTGATACGGCTGTTGCTGAAGATTTTACCATTGAGGCTCTTATGTATTATTGGGAAAACAGACATAGACTTGAGTCTGAAACTAATATACCAGCTTATATCTTGACTATTATTAAACACAAGTGCCTGAACCATCTTACCCATTGCCAGACTGTTGAAAATGTTTCGGAAATGATGCTTTCCAATGCTCAATGGGAACTTTCAACGCGTGTGGCATCACTTCAGGAATGCGAACCGTACGAGCTCTTTACAGCTGAAATGAATGAGATTGTAGATAAAACTCTTGAATCTCTTCCGAAGCAAACCAAAGAGATCTTTATTATGAGTCGGTATCAGAATCTGTCTCATAAAGAAATAGCCGATAAATTGAATATTACTACAAAGGGCGTTGAATTCCACATATCTAAGGCAATTAAGGCACTTCGAATCTCTCTCAAAGATTATATGCCGGTTCTTCTTTTTTTCCTTTAATGAAAAAAAAACTATTTTTTCACTAGGGATACTTATCTTTCATCTGCTTTTATAATATATGACCAATAAAATGGATAAAGAAACACTATATCGTTTTTTCGAAGGGAAGGCTACGCCTGAACAAGAATCAGAAATCAGAACATGGATGGAATCCTCTGATGAAAATGGCAAGGAGTTTTTCCGTGAAAGGAAATTATTCGATGCAATAGTTCTTTTGGGTAAACAGGATAAAAAGGTTACAGAAAATAAAAGACCTTTCTATACAAGGATTCCAGTACGTGAATTGCTCAAGATTGCTGCGGTTATTGTATTTACTCTCTCTGCTACATTATTTATTCAGAACAAAGTTTTGTCTGATGACAGAGTAGCTATGAATGTGGTTTCCGTTCCGGCCGGACAACGGGTTAACTTAACTCTCCCAGATGGAACAAATCTATGGCTTAATGCATGTTCTACGCTTAAGTATCCGGCTGTGTTTACTAAAAATAAACGCGAAATAATACTTGATGGTGAAGCTTATTTTGAAGTGGCACATAATAAGAAGAAACCATTTATTGTACATACCGGGAAATGTGATGTTGAGGTACTTGGTACTAAATTCAACGTTGAAGCATATTCTAATAAAAGCAAGTTCGAAACGTCTTTGATGGAAGGATCTGTAAAAGTATCATTAGCCAGCAATAATGCAGAATCGTTAGTCTTAACGCCAGATAACCTTGTTTATCTGGAAGATGGGAAGCTGGTATCTGCCAAAATTAAAGATTATGGTAATTACAGGTGGAAAGAAGGACTTATATGCTTTAAGAATCTTCCGTTCTCGGATGTTATGTTAAAACTGGAGAAGTATTTTGATATTAAGATCAGAATCAATAATAAGAAAGTGAAAGATTGTATTCTTACCGGAAAATTCAGGCAATCGGATGGAATTGATTATGCACTGAAAGTATTACAAAAGGATGTGTATTTTAATTTTAAAAGGAGCGAAAACAATGACGTGATATATATATATTAAAGTTTAACCTTAATCTCTAAGCCCATGACATAAACACATTTAAAACAAGACTAAAATTAAAAATGCCGACAGGTATTGGCGTACCCATCGGCATTCGATTAACACAATTCGTTTCACAAAATGTATTAATAACCAATTTTTGCAAAGATATGAAAAACATTCCTTTGTTGGGTTTTCATCACCATGAAAATCCACAAATTAACCATTTTTTTAGAATTATGAAAGTTACTACATTCTTTCTTTTCTTCTTTGTATTTTGTTTAATGGCTGAGAATAGTAATTCTCAGAGTGCCAGAGTCAACATATCAAAGAATGATGTTGCATTAGAAGCTGTATTGAATGAGATAGAGAGTCAAACAAACTATCTTTTCATTTACAATAATAATGTGAATGTTGCCCGTAAAGTTTCAATAAAATCGAAAGGAAAACCTGTTTCTGAAATATTGGATAACTTATTGAAGAATACTGATATTGATTATTCAATGGAAGGAACACATATTATTCTTTCAAATTCAGAAAAAACTAAATCAATTGCTGTTGCTCAACAGAATAATAAAATAAACGTAAGCGGTAAAATTACTGATGAACAAGGTGAACCTATTATTGGTGCAAATGTTAAAGTAAAAGGCACAACAGATGGTACTGTCAGTGATTTTGAAGGCAATTTTAATCTGAAAATCACAAATCAAAGAGCCACATTGCTGGTTACTTTTATTGGATACAATACTGCAGAAATAGCCCTGAATGGCAAAACTCATGTAACAGTAAAATTAGCTGAAGACCGTAAAATACTTGATGAAGTTGTTGTTGTAGGATATGGTTCTCAGAAAAAAGTAACTCTTACCGGAGCTGTATCGGCTATTAAAAGTGATGAACTGCTTACTACAAAGAATGAAAATGCTCAGAACATGCTCACAGGTAAAGTTTCCGGTGTACGCGTTGTTCAGAAAAGTAGTGAACCGGGAGCATTTAATAATACATTTGATATTCGTGGCTTAGGTAATCCTTTGATTATTATTGATGGTGTGCCACGTGATAACATTGCCCGACTTGATCCAAATGATATAGAAAGTCTTTCTGTACTTAAAGATGCATCAGCTGCTATCTATGGTGTCAGAGCTGCTAACGGTGTAGTCTTGATAACTACTAAAAAAGGTAAAGCTGGTACAGTAGATCTTGATTATAGCGGTTCCGTAGGCTGGCAAAGTCCATCAGGTTCTCCAAAGACAGTGTCGGCTGCTGAATGGATGATTCTGGCTAACGAAAAGAAGATGCACAATGTAAATGGAGGTACTTTACGTTATTCTCTTGCTGAAATAGAGGAATATGCAAGCGGTAAAAAGCAAAGTACAGATTGGTACGATGCTGTAATGAGAAAAAATGCTCCTCAAACACAACATAACATAAGTGCTACCGGAGGAAATGACAAAACTCAGTATTATGTATCTGCTGGTTATGAATATCAGGAATCATTCTTGCGTAGCAATAGCCTGAACTATGAACGATATAATGTTCGTTCAAATGTAACAAGCAAAATATCCGATCGTTTAAAAGTAGAGTTGCAAATAAGCGGTATTATGGACGAGAAGAATCAGCCTTATGAAAGTGCCGATTGGATTATTCGTTCATTCCAGCGTGCAGCTCCAATTCAGCCTATTTATGCTAACAATAATCCTGCTTACATTCAGGAAGGAACAGTCGATGGATCAAATCCTGTTGCTATGATGGATGCTGATATTTGCGGATATAAAAGATATAATAACAAATGGTTCCAGTCTTCATTCAGTGCAGAATATGATGTTCCTTATCTTACAGGACTTAAGGCTAAGGCCATGTTAAGCTACGATTACAGAAACTCTGATAATAAATCGTACATGAAGGAATATCAGCTTTATAAATACGATGAGGCTGCTGACAAATATAATGCCGTAACTCACCAGAGTCCAAGTAAAGTTCGTCGTGAGTTTTATTCAAAAGATATGGTATTGTACCAACTTTCATTGAATTACAACCATACATTCAACTCATCTCACAATGTAAATGCATTGGTGTTACTTGAAGGTCAGAAAAGAAACGGCGATAACTTCTATGCTCAAAGAGAACTGGCTTTAGGGCTTGATCAGTTATTTGCCGGCAACAGCAAGAACCAGGAAGGTAACATGAGCACCGGATCGGATGATTTATATAAAGAAGCCAATATGGGATTAGTTGGAAGGTTAGGTTATGATTTCAAATCTAAATACCTGGCTGAGTTCAGTTTCCGTTATGACGGTTCTTCAAAATTTGCAAGTGGACATCAATGGGGATTCTTCCCTTCTGTTTCAGGAGGATGGCGTATCTCTGAAGAAGGTTTCTGGAAAGATTCCAAACTCAATTTCATTAATAATATGAAGGTTCGTGCTTCATACGGTAGAATGGGAGATGACAGTGCTTCAAGTTATCAGTTTGTTACCGGTTACACTTACCCTGCGGGAGGAGCAAACAACGAGTTACCAGGCGGATCTGTATTTGATGGAACATTCGTAAACAGTTCAGTAAATAAAGGTATTGCAAACCAAAAGATAACATGGTTTGTGGCTAAAACATTTGATGTTGGTTTTGATATGGAAGCATGGAATGGCTTGTTAGGCGTGTCTGCTGATTACTTTACTCGTGATCGTTCAGGCTTGCTTACTACTCGTGCAATGAGTTTACCGGTTGTTGTTGGTGCCAGTCTGCCTCAGGAAAACTTGAATGGTGACTTTACCAATGGTTTGGAACTAGAATTGAATCATCGCAACCACATTGGTGATTTTAAATACAATGCAAAAGGAATTTTCTCTGTTACACGTACTCAAAACACATATCAGGAAATGTCTGCTAAAGGCAACTCTTATGATAACTGGCGCAATAATTCCAATGACCGTTATCAGAATATCTGGTGGGGATATGGAAGCAATGGCATTTACCAGTCTTATCAGGATATAGCAAATAGCTCAGTATATGCTTCCCGTTCAACTCTTCCTGGTGATTATATTTATGAAGACTGGAATGGAGATGGTATTATTTCAGACCTTGACAGACATCCTATTAGCTTCTCAGGAACTCCTATCGTTAATTTTGGTTTGACATTAGGAGCAGAATGGAAAGGCTTCGATTTGAATTTGTTATTCCAGGGATCAACCATGAATTATGTATCTTATGTAGAACAATTGATTGAACCAATGTGGGGATCAGATTACTCAAATGCATTGGCAATGTTCCTTGACAGATGGCATCCTGCTGATCCTTCAGCTGATCCATACGATCCAAATACTCAATGGGTTTCCGGAGATTTAGCTTATACCGGTTCAGTTCCTGAATCAGATTCAAAATTCCGCATACACAATGCTTCGTATGTTCGTTTAAAGAGTGCAGAATTAGGCTATACATTACCTTCGGCTTTAACTAAGAAAGTTGGCATAAAGAGCGTTCGTATGTTTGTGAACGGATACAATCTCTTCACACTCTCTAGCATGAAATATATAGACCCGGAACATCCTAGCGATAGCTACGGTAACTTATATCCTTTGAACAGGACTATTTCTCTTGGTCTGAATGTTAAATTTTAAATTAAAATACGATTATGAAAATAGCTAAATATATATTGTGCTTGTTTTTTATCTTCAACATCTCTTCATGTATTAATATGGATATTCCTCCAATGAATGTTGTTCAGGATAAAGATGTTTTTGGTACAAGTAATGGTATTTCATCATATATGGCACGTCTTTACAGCTGTCTGCCAATAGAGGATTTTCGTTATACTCCTACACGTTTATTTAATCATTTCTGGCTTGTAAATCCTCCAAGTTGTATCACTGGTGAAGGATTAAGCCGCGATATGGGTGGTGCTTCCAGTGAAAATGTAGATAATAAAATATTCAGTGATCTGTATGTTTTAATTCGTAATTGCAATTATTTCCTCGAAACAATCGATCAGTATAAAGATAACTATACAGAGAAAGAATTGAATAACTGGAAAGGTGAAGCTTACTTTGTAAGAGCCGTTACTTACCATGCACTTGCAAAACGCTACGGTGGTGTTCCTTTGGTAAATAATGTTCTAAAGTACCCTGATCAACCAGTTGATCAGCTTAATGTTCCAAGATCTTCAGAAGAAGAAGTTTGGAAAGCAGTATCTGCTGATTTTGATAATGCTATAAGTCTGCTTTCAGAAACCAATCAGCGCGGACGTGCTACCAAGTGGGCTGCTTATGCCTTTAAGTCAAGAGCTATGCTGTATGCAGGTTCTATTGCAAAGTACAATCAGATACAACTATTTGATAGCAAAAACGGAAATAAACGTGTTTGTGGAATGGATGCAAGTCTGGCTCAGGGATTTTTTCAACAGGCTTATGATGCAGCGAAAGCTGTTGAAGGACATCATGATTTATACATGAAAGATTGGAAAGCCGGTGATTTGACTGCTCAATATACAAACTATCTGAATTTGTTTTCTGACGCAGCAAGTACAGAAGCCATTTTTGTGAAAGAGTATTCTTATCCTGAATCAGTACACGGTTACGATGCTTATAATGTTCCTGCACAATGTAAAGGTGCTAATGGATACTCTTCTGAGATAAGCCCAACACTCGACTATGTTGAAATGTTTGATGGTCTGCCAAAAGACAGTAAAGGACATCTTGACGTATATAATGCAGATGGTACTTATAAATTATATAATAACACAATGGACCTTTTTGCAACTGCCGAGCCTCGTTTAAGAGCTACTGTAATTTTACCAGGAGATCAGTTTAAAGGTGAATCCATTGAAATTCGTCGTGGTATTTATGTAGGCAAAGATGATGCAGAGGCAGGACAGATTAGCCGTTTATTACCTGAAGGAAATACAAGCAGATATGAAAATTATGTAAATGTAGGTGGTAAAACACTTATTATTAGCTCATCCAATGCTAATCAAACAGCTTATACACTTCATGACGGAACAAAGATGAATCCGGCTGGTGCCAGCGGATACTTTACAGGTGATGGTACATGCGCTTTGTCTGGATTTACCATTCGTAAATGGTTAAGTGAAAGTACTCCAAAAGCTTTGGTTCTCGAAAATAGAGCAACTCAACCCTGGATAGAAATGCGTTATGCTGAGGTACTTTTAACTAGAGCAGAAGCTGCTGCAGAACTTGCTTCCTTAGGTAAGGCTGATTATTTGAATGATGCTTATTCATGCATTGATAAAATACGTAACCGTGCAGGTGCTACATTACTAAGCAGTTCCGAAAAATCATCTGTTGCAAGTTTCACTAGTGCAGTTCGTAAAGAACGTCGTAAAGAGCTGGGTTTTGAAAACAAAACATGGTGGGATATGAAGCGTTGGAGAGTTGCAGATAAAGAACAACAAAACACTCGTTACTATACATTAATGCCATTCTACGCAGATTATGCAAGTAAGTATTTCTTCGATATCCGTTGGGATGAAAGAGGTAACACCTATACTTTTGATACAAGATGGTATTATCAACAAATACCTGGCAATGCAATTTCAACAAGTAATAATCTTATTATTCAGAATCCTGGTTACTAATTCTATAAATATAAGAAAATGAAAAAAATAATATATTCAATAGTTTATGCACTCTGTTTGTTCTGCTTCACTTCCTGTGAGTATGATAATTATGAAGCACCTGCTGAGACATTTAAAGGTACAGTAATAGATAATACAACAGGTAAAGGTTTCCAGACAGAAGTTGGTGATGGAGGCGTTCGCTTCAAGATGCTGGAACTTAGCTGGAGTAATAATCCTACTCCCTGGTATTTTACTTGTAAACAAGATGGCCAGTTCCAGGACACTAAAGTTTTCGAAGGCAATTATAATATCACCCCTCTGGGAGCATTTGTACCTTTTGTTCAAACCGACAATACCGGTAAAATAACCAAGGATGAAAGTCTTACAATTGATATAAAAGGAACTGTAACTCATGAATTCAAGGTTGATCCGTTTCTTGCTGTTTCATGGGTGGGAGAGCCGGTTGCAAACAGTAACAGTACCATCAGTACACAGATAAAAATAGAAAGAGGAACTACTGATCCTAATTTTCAGCAGAATTGCATAGATGTGTATCTGTATGTAAACTACTCAAGTCCTTATGTAGGAAATAATAACTACGACAGTCGTTATTCGGTTCACCTGTCTGGCACTGATGCAAATAATGCCGTTGGAAAGACCATCACTCTTACCACTCCGGTATTGCCAGGCAGCCGTATATACTATGTACGTGCCGGTGCCCGTATTGACTATAGCGTTGACGGAAGTAGAAGATATAACTATAACGAGCCTAAACAGGTAAAGGTTTCTTAGTTTAGTAGAGAGTTGTTTTCTTTATAATTAGTGGGTATTCAACTTAGTGCGAAATGTATTTTTGTTTGAATACCCATTTAATTTAATATTTAAACTATAATAGATATGTATATAGATAAAGGTATATTAATGGGGGCTATTTTAACCGTAGCTTTTACAGGAAGTTCAACGATGGTTAGCGCTCAAAAGATTGATAACAGAAAAGAAAAAACTACTTTTCAAACAGCAGGACAATGGAAACCTGTTACTGATGTAAGATCAGATGTTGCTATTGTTTATGGAGCCGGAGACCGGAAAAACTTAACTTTTGAACAAAGGGTGCAATCCTGGCGTGATAAAGGATATATAACCCATTTCATGACCGGAATAGCCTGGGGAGAGTATCAGGACTATTTTACGGGAAAATGGGATGGCAAAATGCACCTGGATGAAGGTCAGGTTCAACAAAATGGAGATACAATCTGGCATGGACACATGGTTCCTTATATTGTGCCTACAGACAATTATATCAAGTACATGAAGGAGAAGCATATAAAGCGTGTAATTGATGCAGGTATCGATGCTATTTACCTTGAAGAACCTGAATTCTGGGCCAGAGCCGGGTATAGTGAGGCTTTCAAAAAAGAGTGGAAAAAGGAGTATGGATTCGATTGGCGTCCTCAACATGAATCTCCCGAAAATACATACTTGTCCAATAAACTAAAATATAAACTGTACTATAAAGCACTGAAGGAAGTCTTTACTTTTGCTAAGGAGTACGGAAAAAGTAAGGGAATGAATGTACGCTGTTATGTACCTACACATTCATTGGTAAACTATTCGCAATGGCAAATTGTAAGTCCCGAAGCTAGTCTGGCATCTCTTCCATGTGTTGATGGATACATTGCTCAGGTATGGACCGGTACTTCCCGTGAACCTAATTTTTATAACGGCATTAAAAAGGAACGTGTTTTCGAAAATGCATTTCTTGAATATGGATCTATGGAATCTATGACAGCTCCAACAGGTCGTAAAATGTTCTTTTTAACAGACCCTATTGAAGACTGGCCTCGTGACTGGGGAGATTATAAGAAAAACTATCAGGCTACTTTTACAGCACAATTGTTGTATCCCAATCTTGCTAATTATGAAGTAATGCCTTGGCCCGACAGAATTTATGAAGGCTTATACAGAAAGCCCAACAGCGAAGAAAAGGAACGCATCCCACGATATTATTCTACCCAGATGCAGGTTATGGTAAACTCACTGAATGAGATGCCTTTGTCCGATAATAAAGTCAGCGGATCTGCAGGAATAAGTGTACTGATGTCTAATTCATTAATGTTCCAACGTTTCCCAACACACAAGGGATATGAAGATCCTCAGCTATCTAATTTCTACGGTCAGGCTTTACCATTCCTCAAACGAGGTGTTCCTGTGAAGACTCTTCATATAGAAAATGTATCCTATCCCAAAACATGGAAAGATACTAAGATCTTAATCATGTCATATTCAAATATGAAACCTCTTTCTCCCGAATCTCACAAGTATATTGCCGATTGGGTGAAAGCCGGAGGCGTACTTGTGTATTGCGGAAGAGACTCAGATCCTTTTCAAACCGTACAGGAATGGTGGAATACAGGAGGAAACACCTTCCGTAAACCTTCAGAACACTTATTTAAGTTGATGAATATGGAGCTTTCTGCCAATGAAGGTGAATATACTTTCGGCAAAGGAACAGTTTATGTTATACGTAAAGACCCGAAAGAATTTGTATTGAAATCAGGTAACGACAGTCAGCTGGTTAGTACAGTTAAACAGCTGTATGAACAAAAAGCAAAAGCAGGTATACTGGCATTTAAAAATAATTTCTACCTGGGCAGAGGAGCGTATGATTTAGTTTCTGTGATGGATGAAAGTGTAAGTAAAGAACCATATATCCTGAAGGGACGTTTAATCGACTTGTTTGATCCTCAGCTTCCTGTTGTGAATGAAAAGGTTGTAAATCCGGGTGAGCAGGCATATATGCTGAACATAGACAGAGTAAAGAACTTAAAGAAACCTCAGGTATTGGCTGCTGCCTCACGTGTTTATAATGAAAAAGTAACCAACACAGGTTATTCGTTCATCACCAAAAGTCCGCTCAACACTTCTAATGTGATGCGCATTCTGTTACCTTCAAAACCTGCAGTCTGCACAGTTACCGATGCAGCTGGAAATAAACTGGCAGATGCAAGCTGGAACTGGGATAATGATAGTAAAACCTGCAAAGTAACCTTTGAAAATAACCCTGAAGGAGTTAAGGTACAAATTAAATGGTAAAGCAGTGATCAAGATAATTCTATGACCATGCACAGCTTATTATTTGTGACTATTTTATCCGATGGCAATTCGCTTAAAAACCGTTATATCCAGTCGGCCAGCCTCAATGGTGAGAAATTTACCCGTACATGGCTTACCTACAAGGAGCTGATGAATGGAGGTACTATTCAATATAAAATGGGAAATAAACCTAATAAGCCGTGGGGAACATCAATAAAAGACAGACCCTATTCTGTATCGGTCAATCTGAAATAAGAAATTTACAAAAAAGTGAATGTTGATATAAGTAATTTGGTCTTATTATTTGTATTAGCAAAGGTTATCCTTTTTAGTAAAATAGAAACCGTTATAGATTTAATTATATATTATGAGAAATAAGAAATTATTAGCAGCTATTTTCACTGTGCTTTTGCAGTGGGTGTCAAATCCAGTTTTTGTATCTGCAGCCAGCAGTGATTCGTTTTCACCGGTAGATTACGTCAATCCTTTGATTGGTAGCCAGTCTACTTACGAGTTATCAACCGGTAATACCTATCCTGCCATTGCCCTTCCCTGGGGAATGAACTTTTGGGTTCCTCAAACAGGTAAGATGGGCGATGGATGGGCTTATACGTATACAGCCAACAAGATTCGCGGCTTTAAGCAAACCCACCAACCTAGTCCGTGGATAAACGACTACGGTCAGTTTTCAATAATGCCTGTGGTTGGTTCTCCTGTCTTTAACGAAGAGAAACGTGCCAGCTGGTTTTCGCATAAGTCGGAAATAGCTAAGCCTTACTATTACAAAGCTTACCTTGCCGATCATGATGTGGTAACAGAGATTGCACCAACCGAACGTGCAGCAATGTTCCGTTTCACCTTTCCTCAGAACGACAGTTCCTTTGTGGTGATCGATGCTTTCGATAAAGGATCGTACATCAGGATTATCCCCGGAGAGAATAAGATTATTGGTTATACCACCAAGAACAGTGGGGGAGTGCCCGATAACTTTAAAAACTACTTTGTCATAACGTTCGATAAACCGTTTACTTACAAATACACTTTTGCCGATGGTGCTTTAAAAACAGCTCAGGAGCAAACAGCCGACCATGTAGGAGCTGTAATCGGATTTAAAACCATCAAAGGTGAAATTGTTCACGCCAAAGTAGCTTCTTCCTTTATCAGCTTCGAGCAAGCTTCGCTTAATTTAAAGGAATTGGGGAATGACAGCTTCGATCAGGTTGCTGCCAAAGGCAAAGCTGCATGGAATAAGGTGCTGAGTAAAATAGAAGTAGAAGGCGGTTCACTCGATCAGTACCGCACGTTCTATTCCTGCATGTACCGCTCTTTACTCTTCCCTCGTAAGTTTTATGAGCTGGATGCAACGGGAAATATAGTACATTACAGTCCGTTCAACGGTCAGGTACTTCCCGGATATCTGTATACCGATTCCGGTTTCTGGGATACATTCCGTTGCCTGTTCCCATTCCTTAATTTGATGTATCCATCAGCAAATAAGGAAATTCAGGAAGGACTTATCAATGTGTATAAGGAAAGTGGATTCTTCCCCGAATGGGCCAGTCCCGGACATCGTGGATGCATGGTAGGAAACAACTCAGCTTCCATATTGGTAGACGCTTATATGAAAGGCGTTAAGGTAGCCGATCTTGAAACCCTGTACAAAGGACTTATTCATGGCACAGAAAATGTACACCCAACAGTTTCCTCAACCGGACGCCTGGGATATGAGTATTACAACAAACTGGGCTATGTTCCTTACGATGTAAAGATCAAAGAGAATGCTGCTCGTACATTGGAATATGCTTATGACGATTGGTGTATCTATAAACTGGCCAAAGAACTGAAGCGTCCGAAGAAGGAGATCGACTTGTTTGCCAAACGCGCTATGAATTATAAAAACCTGTTCGACAAAGAGAGCAAACTGATGCGTGGAAAGAATGCCGATGGTAAGTTTATGGCTCCTTTCTCTCCGTTGAAGTGGGGAGATGCTTTCACCGAAGGAAACAGCTGGCATTACACGTGGTCGGTATTCCATGATCCACAAGGTTTGATAGACCTGATGGGTGGCAAGGATGTATTTGTGAACATGCTCGATTCAGTGTTTGCTGTACCACCAGTGTTCGATGCAAGCTACTATGGAGGTGTGATCCATGAAATCCGTGAAATGCAGATTATGAATATGGGTAATTACGCCCACGGTAATCAACCAATTCAGCACATGATCTACATGTACAACTATGCCGGTCAGCCTTGGAAAGCACAATACTGGTTGCGCGAAGTTATGAACCGCATGTACACCTGCAATCCTGATGGTTATTGCGGAGATGAGGACAACGGACAAACTTCTGCCTGGTATGTCTTCTCTTCTTTGGGATTCTATCCTGTATGCCCGGGAACCGACGAATACGTATTAGGTGCACCGTTATTCAAGAAAGCAACCGTTTATTTCGAAAACGGAAACAAGCTGGTTATCAATGCTCCGGAGAACAGTGATAAGAACCGTTATATCGAAGCAATGACACTCAACGGTAAAACCTATACAAAGAATTACCTGAAGCATGCCGATTTACAAAACGGAGGAGAAATCAATATCCGTATGAGTGAAACACCCAATAAGCAACGCGGTATTCAGAAGGAAGATTTTCCTTATTCGTTTTCAGTTAATGAAAAGAAATAACCAATTTAATTAATTATATGAAAAAACTATTATTAACCGCATTTGTAGCCATGAGCCTGGGATCTGTCCATGCTCAGCAGGAATACAAGGCATACGTTGTGTCGAATGCCCATTTCGATTCCCAATGGAACTGGACTGTGCAAACATCTATCGACGAATATGTTTATAACACATTGGTCCAGAACCTTTGGCTGTTAGACAATTATCCCGATTATGTGTTTAATTTCGAAGGTGGAGTTAAATATCAGTGGATGAAGGAATACTATCCGCTTGAGTATGAAAAAATAAAGAAATATATTGCTCAGGGCAGGTGGAACATTGCAGGAAGCAGCTGGGATGCTACCGATCCTAACATGCCTTCACCCGAATCGTTTTTCCGTAATATCCTGTTAGGTCAGGACTTCTATAAGAATGAATTTGGTGTAAAATCAAAAGATATATTCCTTCCAGACTGTTTCGGATTTGGATATGCCCTTCCTACAGTTGCCGCTCATGCCGGGTTAATAGGATTCTCTACACAGAAGCTGCAATGGAGACATAAACCATTTCATGGAGATGCTAAATTTCCTTTCAACTTCGGCTTGTGGCAGGGAGTGGACGGATCTCGCATCATGGCTGCACTGAATGCAATGAATTACACTTCAAGATGGCAGGATGAAGACATCAGCAACAACAAGGAACTCATTGATTTAGCCAAGAGCAGTGTGAACAATACAGCATACAGATATTACGGTACCGGCGATATAGGAGGTTCTCCAACCATCTCTTCAGTAGCTTCACTGGAAAAAGGTATGAAAGGCAATGGTCCTGTAAAAATTATCAGTTCACGCTCTTACCAGTTGTTCGAAGATTACCTTCCTTTCGATAAGCATCCCGAACTGCCTGTCTATAATGGAGAGTTGCTAATGGATGTTCATGGTACCGGATGCTACACATCACAAGCTGCAATGAAACGTTTTAACCGCCGTAATGAGCAGTTGGGCGATGCAGCAGAGAGATCATCTGTTATGGCAGACTTCCTGGGTGGTGTTGCATATCCGGCAGCTACGCTCGACGAATCGTGGAAACGATTTATCTGGCATCAGTTCCATGACGACTTAACAGGAACAAGTATCCCTAAAGCATACACTTTTTCATGGAATGACGAGCTAATTGCGCAAAGTCGTTTTGCCGATATAATCAAAACCGCTACAGGATCTGTTTCACAAGCTCTTGATACAAAAGTTAAAGGTACTGCGGTAGTGGTGTATAATTCCTTATCGTCAGCACACAAAGATGTTGTTGCGGCAAACGTCCCCGTAGTAGGCAAACCATCGGGTGTAAGAGTGTACAATAACAAAGGAAAAGAAGTGCCTGCTCAGCTGGTATCTTATGCCAACGGTGTGGCTGCCATTACATTTGCTGCAGATGCAACTCCGGTAAGCTATTCTGTTTACGATGTTCGTTTTGGCAAAGCAAATGCAGGTAAAAGCAGCTTGAAGGTTACAACAAACACACTTGAAAATAGTGTATATAAAATTACGCTGAATGCCGATGGAGATATCTCCTCTATTGTAGACAAACGAGTTAACCGCGAGTTGGTTAAAAACGGAGCAGCCATTCGTCTGGCCTTTTTCCCTTCAAATGAATCGTTCGAATGGCCGGCATGGGAAGTAATGAAGAAAGCAGTCGATGGTACACCTGTTTCAGTGAACGAAAACGTACGTATTTCAGTAGAAGAAAACGGTCCGCTTTGTGCCACATTAAAGGTAGAAAGAAAGCATGCCAACTCTACTTTCGTGCAACACATCCGTTTAACAGAAGGAGCTGCTGATGATCGTATCGATATTATTAACGATGTTGACTGGGCATCACAGAATGCACTGCTCAAAGCAGAATTCCCACTCAACCTTTCCAACTCAAAAGCTACGTACGATTTAGGACTTGGCTCTGTTGAAAGAGGAAATAATACTGATATTGCTTATGAAGTCTGTGCACAGCAATGGGCCGATTTAACCGACAAAGATGGAAGCTACGGCGTTTCTATTCTGAATAATTGCAAGTATGGCTGGGACAAACCAAACGACAACACCCTGCGCCTTACCCTGCTGCATACACCTAAAACAGACAAGTCCTTTACTTATCAGAATAAGCAGGACTTAGGTCATCATGTATTTACATATTCCATCGTAGGCCACGTGGCATCTGCCGATCAGAAAGAGAAAACTGCATGGAAAGCAGATGCATTGAATAATCCAATGATTTCGTTCATCTCACCTAAGCATGCCGGTAAACTGGGTTCTGAGTTCTCGTTCGTAAAAACAAGTACCCCTCAGGTTGCGGTAAAAGCGTTGAAAAGATCAGAAGATGGCCAGTCGTATGTTGTTCGTTTATACGAACTAAACGGTCAGGCAGCCAACAATGTAGAGATTGAATTCCCTACTGCTATAGAGTCGGCTCAAGAACTGAATGGTATTGAAGAAGCCATTGGCGAAGCAACCATAAAAGGAAACAAACTCATATTCAGTACCACTGCCTACAAGCCTAAAACATTCGGTGTAAAACTGAAGAAAGGAGCTATCGAATTACCTCAGTCGCTCAATATCCCTGTTGCGCTTGATTACAATGACCAGGCCTTTACGCCCGATGCATTCCGTAATACAGGACGATTTGACAAGGAAGGAAATTCATACTCGGCAGACCTGATCGGTAAATCAGTAGTAAGCGATGGAATAACCTTCAATATTGCAGCTGTTGATGTAAACAACGTAGTTAAGTGCAAAAAGAACATTGTCCGTTTGCCGGAGAATAATCAGTGCACCAAGCTCTATATACTCGCATCATCTGTTGATAAAGACCGTAAAGCAACCTTCAAGGTAGATGGAAAACAGTATACCTTCCAGGTGCCATACTATTCAGGATTCTTCGGACAATGGGGACAAACAGGTTTCAGTGAAGGATATGTAAAAGATGCTTCCCTGGCTTATGTAGGTTCTCACCGTCATACCCGCAAAGGAAACGAAGCTTATACATTTACCTATATGTTTAAGTTCTGCATTTCCTTGCCTGAAGGAGCCAAGGAATTGGAACTGCCTGATGATGAAAACATAGCAGTCTTTGCAGCTACTCTTTCCAATAACAGTAATGATGATGTTAAGCCTGCATGCGAAATGAGAGCTTTACCTCTTCAGAAGTAACAGAAACAGTATAGCAGATGCCAAAATATAGAGTGAAGAAAATAATAATAACTCTCGGCGGTTGCCAGATAGGTTTTCAGGCACGTTCCGTAGTTGGCGGATACTATATGCTTCTGTTAAAAGATAAGATGCTAGGAAAATAAGCCCCCCTTATATTTTTGGTTAGGTACGTAGATCAGTATGCCTTTTTCGTATTCCGGAGTTCATCGTGACCCTGAAATACGAAAACAGGCATACTTTTTTTGTTTTTTTGCATCTTCATAAACTTACTTTCATTGAGTATTGTTTTAAATAAGTAATAAAGAAACTTATTGATATACAATGAAAAAGAATTTATCATTTTTCCTTTTAATCGTTTTCGGTCTTTTGATTCTCATCTATTCAAAAGGCTGTAGCAATACTACTACCATCCCCTTAAAAAGAAATGCCAAACTGGAAGATTCAATAAGATCTTATAATTACGATACAATAAAATTTGCCCGCACCAGCTCCCAAAACTCAATTCCCATTGTCAAACTGTATTTGGGATTTTACGGCAAAAAATATTTCATTATAGACACCGGTGCCACCGTTTCAATCATCGATTCGGGATGGATTAACGATCATCAGGACTTGATAGAGTATATCCGCAAAACCGATTTCATGAGATTACAATCCTTCTCGGAAAAAACCAGCAGTAATATATCCTACATCATGGGACTACCTATAAATGGCATTCTGCATGAGTTTGTTATGCTCGATATTCATTCCTTAAGAGAAAGCTGCCGACTTTCCGGTTATGACATTATAGGAATCCTCGGATCCGATTTCCTCTCTAAAAACAAGTATATAATAGACTATAACAAAAGATGCCTTTACCGGTCTACTACTTCGTTAAATAACTAAGCTGTGTTCCCTGCCTTACAAGCTTAATAGCCATTTCCATATTGGGAGGACTTCAATTTTGTTTTTTCGCCCACCTCCAGGTAAAGAAGTGTTTGTTTAAAAAAATAGTGGCTACGCTTCTCTTTGCAGAGATACGTAGCCACATGCCAAATGTTTTATCTTAAAAAAACGTTATTTTATTGCTATAATAACACGGCGGCATGCCTTGTCGGCAGTCATACCTTTCTCACCAATAGCAATTTCTTCGCTGATCTGGTTCATTTGAACACCAGCCTTCAACAGAGCTTCACGTACGGTCTTAATACGACCTTCAGATAAACGCATGTTATATGATGATGCACCAATGGTGTTTGCCGATCCGGTCATGATAACCATTGTTTCTCCGCTTGCTTTCAGACGTTCAGCCATCTCTTTGATAGCCTGCTGACTCTGAAGATCAAGAGCTACAGAATTATTGTCAAAGTAAATTATAGTACCCTGTACTTCAGGCTTCTTAATTTCTACAGGAGGACAAACCTTTTTGCTGTTTTCGGCTTCAAGATTGCTAATAGTTTCCTTCTGTTTAGCAGACTCTGTAGTGCACTGTTCCAGTGAACTCTGACTAGTATAAAGCTGAGCGAGAGTTTCATGGTAACGTTGTTTGTAAGACTTCATACCTTTACTCTTGCCAATAAAGTTGTAGCGAATAACTACACCAGCACTCCATATACCCTTAGGCGTACCAATCTTATCCTGAGGCATACACTTGTATTGACCCTGAACTCCAAGCGTAAGCTTTGGATGAACATCGTACTCTGCAGAGACAGTAAGTGGAATGTAGAGAGAGTTTGAAGAGCCATTTAACTGTTTAGACGACAAGTAACTGTGGCTATAGATGTTGAAATAGGTATCCCCTTGTGCAACACATTCCTCATTTACGGCCCAAGTGTTAGAGTTTCTGTCCCAGCCGTGGATATAACCGATACCTGTACCTGCCCATAAATTAAATTTCTGAAGCTTACGGTTATGCCAAATATCCATAATGTTGAAATCAACATTAAGGTCGGCACCCAGCATATGGTTCATATTACGGTTCTGTAGTCTTACAGAAGTAGTATTAAGTATACCAGCTTGTCCTTCTACAGTATAATTTTTGCTCGAAGTCTCCGTTACAGCACCCTTGTCAGCAGATTTCAGGTAGATGTAGTTTAGGTTCATGCCTACACGCAACCACGGTTTGATGGTGTAGTTGACACCAAGACTTGTCTGAGGAGAGACGTACGACTTGCCGTCATACTGCACCCCACGCATGTCGTGGCATCCACCCACTCCCCCCTGCACATACACTGACCAGGTTTTTGTCCTTACTGTGTCATTGTAGGTTGCTGTTTGAGCCTGGAGTGAGATTGCCGCCGCAAAAGCAGCAACCACTGTAATTAAATTTTTTACCTTCATGCTTATAACCTTATTCAATTAGTATGTAGTATAAACTTTAGCAGTAGGATTTGGGCAATAATAACCGTTGTTATAGTTAACAAAAACCACATCGAAACTACTTACTCCGCTACCATTATAAACAACTCTGTCAGTGCCTATTGCATCAGTTACCTTTACATAATAGATAGTAGGAAACGCACAATAACTAGATATTGTTAATCTATAAGTTGTATTTAAGTAAACACGTGTCAGAGTGCATAATGTTACACCATCCTGAGAAGTGTATCCTGATAGTTCAACTGTCTCATTAGAATCACTAACCTTTGTCCATACAGAGTGATCGTGAATTTGGCTTTCATTGAAATCTCTGGCGTAAGAGCAATACTGAGTTGGAGTTGGTGTTGGTGTACCGTGAGGCTGCATCTGATTAGTCAGGTAGTTCATTATTTCACTATCAGACTTTGCAGCCTTCCATAATTCCGGCGTTACATTGATTGAAGTGTATTTGCCATTAGCATCGGCGGTACCATTGAATGTAATACCATCAGAGTAACTGATAAGCTTTTCAATAAGTTTATTCTGAGCAGTAAGCGCATTAGCAGTAGCTTGATCGCCATTGAGGATAGCTTGCTCAATTTTAGCAGTGTTAGATGCTAAAAGTGCAGTGCTATTGTTAAGCATTGCCAGAAGATTATTTTGAGCAGTAAGCGCATTAACTGTAGCCTGGTTACCATCAGTGATAGCTTTTGCAATTTGTGCAGTATTAGCTGCAATAGCATTGTTCAAAGTTGTTGTCTGATTGGCGATAGCAGCAGCAACACCTGCATACTGAGTACTGATTACCTGTGAATTCTTGTCTATAGCAGTAACGATTACATTTCCCTGGTTATCAATAGCAGTAACGATTTTACCACCTTGTTTTTCTACCTCAGCACGGAGTGCTTCAAGGCTACTAGCCATTTGAGCAGATAGATTAACGATTGCAGTATTATTTTTATCAACATTTTCAGCTACTTTATCAATTGATATTTTCAAAGTGTTTGTTTGAGCGTTGATAGAACCCGATACTGCAGTGAAACCATTAAGAATGTTGGTATTGATAGTTCCAAGTTTTGAATCCACGTTAGTAAATCCAGTCTTTATCTCACCAGTCTGAGCATCAATAGAAAGTTTAACGTTTGCAAAACCACTCGTCATTGTTGTGTTAAGAGCATTGAGCTTTTCAGCGAGAGTAGCAGTTTGGTTGTTAAGAGTCTCTTTCAATGTCTCTACAAGTTTAGAGTAGTCATTTACGTAAGTTTTATCACCAAAATCAACACTAGGTTCGAATGTTTCCGAGCATGATGCAAAACTCAGAAGTGCCACAAGGGCCATGGGAACGAAAAATTTTTTCATAAATTTAATTTGTAGTTATAAAATGTTTATAAAAAGAAAAATATTTTAATAGTTAGTATTCTTTTTATCCTATTAACCCTTAATAATTTTCCTTTTTGGCATCAAAAGCAGTCTCCTCTCACTCTTGAGAGAAAATGTAACAATGACAATCCATTAAGTAAATATATAGTTAGGAAAAAAAAGTATATGTGTTAACTTTCGAATGCGAATTTAAAAAAATTAAATTAAATTAAACTTCTTAATTAACAATGTTAAATTGTTTTTTTGTATTTTTGTGTAAAATGAGTTTTTTTGAATATTGGAATGAATTTAGCCCTTTACTCATTTATAATTAAATAGATATCTAAATTCTCATTATCGAAAATGTGTAAGAATTATTTTTTTTATGAGTTAGCTAATCTTAATTGTTCTTTTAACGTATCTTCGTTGTGTAGGCTATTTCACATTTAACAAATCAAATATTGACTAGTGTTTTTTTTCTTTCAGTTTATAGTCAATTCTTTATTCTTACGGAGGTTTATTTTGGGAACTTTGAAGCTAAAAAGTAACTCTCTGAAAGATTATACAAATATTTGATAGTAGTTAAAAAATGTCAATAAAATTAAAGGGGTAAAGGTGCTTTTACAATCTTAACAGCCATTTCCATATTGCGATGACTTCAATTTTGTTTTGCGCACAGAATAAAAACAGTGTATTTTTGTTTTATACACAAAACAAAAATGGCTTATTTTTATTTAGTGGACAGAAATAAGAATAGGAAATGTAGTGTCTTGGGAGTTGTTTTATCTTCTATATAGAAATGCAAACAGAGCCTCTCTTCAAGATAAGAAGAAAAGCTCTGTTGTTTTTTTATTCCCACGTTTCATCGGCTGTGTTAAAACAGGGACATTCCTTAACCCTCTCCCAAGGATCTATAATGCCGTTATAGTTTTTGTCCGGACTCAAATCCCGATGACCTACTACTTTGCAGCCAGGAAACTCTTTGAGTAACTTACTAACCAGGGCGTGCAGTGCAATTTGCTGAGACAGAGTGCGAGTATCAGCTGGTTTGCCGTTGGTGTCCAGTCCGCCTTCGTAGCAGATGCCCAGGGACTTTGCATTATATCCGCGAGCGTGCGCTCCAACTTCATCGTGACTTCGCATTGGTTCTACTTTGCCGTTTTTACGAATGTAGTAGTGGTAGCCCCACGAACTGAATCCTCTTACCTTGTGTGTCGTGTTAATGTCTTGTGCCGATATATCTCTATCCACTCTCGTTGCCGAGCAGTGAATTACTATTAAATTTATTTCTCTCATTTTGTTTTGCCGTAATTTTATTTAAAATGCCGTAATTCTGATTCAGGAATCCTATAAACAAGGCTTTCTAAAACCTTAAATGCCGTAATTCTATTTCTAAATCCCTATAAATAAGGGGCTAAGAAACTAAAATGCCGTAATCTTGATTCCGAAATCCTATAAACAACGGCATTCAGATTCCCGAATGCCGTAATTCTGTTTTTAGTGCCGAAACTATTGCCTGTCCTTGCAACTGCTTACCAAACACTGGCCTTTTAGAGCAGTATTTAGCTGGGCGTTCAACGTAATCATCTCCTGATACATCTGCCTCACTTTCTCGGAAAGTTCGAAGTAATCCTTCTCAAAGCGGGTTACCTGCTCCATCAGGTAGTCGAACTGACTCTTTACCAGTTCGGTGAAATCCTGCACCTGCTTGGCATCCTTCTTTTTCAGAAAAGGAAGTACCATCTGCAGGATATTTATAATGCCATCTAAAATTTTCATGTTTCTTGTTTTTGTTGATTATCCCACCTCGTTACCGCCATTGGTAACCTTCACCGGAAGCTTGGCTACCTGCGTATAAGCAAGTGTTTTTTGCATATTGGTGAGCAACTTACCGGGACGGAAACTGATTCTGGTTCCGCGAATCATGGAAGATACAAACTCATCTTCTTTTACGGCACCGTTACTTCTTACTCCAATCTGGAAGCTACCGAAGTTGCCCAGGCGAACAATTCTACCCTCGGCCAAAGCCTTTTTCATCGATTCCAGAATAGCTTCCACTGCTGCAGCCACGTCGGCACGGGTTACGGTACATCGTCCGTTTACCTCTTCGCAAAGCGAATCAAAATCCATTTCACCATACGCCTGTGCATGTGCGTAATACTTTCCCGGTTCAGATGATTTAGCCGGATTCTTTCTCATAACTACTGAATACTTTACACTCATTTTCTTTACATTTTTAGTTGATTAATACTGTGGTAAAGAGCTCTTATCCTTTCTTGTTAACACTACAAAGATAGGGTATGGCGGGGGGTGGAAAACAGTAGAATGTATTAGATGTTATTGGTGTGAATTGATTACAATTATCAGGCGTTTTATTGCCCTGAAAACTTGTTTAAACGGGCAAAAATTGGTAAATTTACGAGAATAAAAACAAGAAAGACTATGATAAAAACAGCAGAAGAATTTAAAATCCGGGCATACACCAAGGTAGAATTGGCTTGCCTTTACAATCCGTATATGACTATTCCCGGAGCCTTGCGCACACTTGCCCGCTGGATTGCCGGCAATAGTCAGTTAACAGCCGAGCTTTCCGTTTTGGAATACAATCATCGTAACAGGATTTATACGCCACGCCAGGTTAAAGCAATTGTAGATTATTTGGGTGAGCCGTAATATCATAATAGCTATCTATAACGTTGTGTTGTTGCTCCCATTGTATATTGTCTGGATGAGCCGTAGGTATCCCTTAAGATTCTTTTAAGTAGGCAGGGTTAAAAAGTAAACATGAAAACTAAAGAGCTGTAAATGAGTTAAAACACTCGAACTTAAAATCCACGATGTATGTTTTCTATATAAATCAATAAAATGAATGCTTATGAGAAAAATGCTACTCTTTTTCTTGCTGTTTACAATGGGAATAGCAAGTTTTGGTAAAACCTGGATAATTACAAATTCCGGATTTACATTTAGTCCGTCTACTTTAACAATAACCGTTGGAGATAGTGTTAATTTTAACATAAATAGTATTCATATTGTTCAGGAAGTTAGTCAAAGTACATGGAATGCAAATAATATCACACCTCTTTCCGGAGGTTTTTCAACGCCTTTTGGAGGAGGATTGGTGCTGCCGGCTAAGCTTACAGTTGGAACGCATTATTATGTTTGTACACAACATGTAGAAACCACAGGGATGAAAGGAATTATTGTTGTTCAGAATAGAACAGATATTAACTCGAATAAGACGGACAATAATATTTTTATTTATCCTAATCCAACAAACTCCATCATTCATTTTAATTTAAATATTTCAGAACCTCAAAAAGCCTTGCTTAATATCTTTAATACGGCTGGTCAGAAATTTATGGAATATCAGGTTCAAAATGGAGAAAACAGTATTGATTTGAGAAGCTTGTCGGATGGTGTATATTATTTAATTATAACTTCGAACAAAAAGAAGATATACAGTTCGAGGGTTACTTTAATTAAGTAAAGAATGAGTGATGTAAATGTTTCATTGCCAGAATTTCTTTCAGCTCTGGCAATTATAAATTAATAGTGATAGAGAATACTACCACTATTAATTTATAGATGTTTATTTTTTAAAATATATTCAGCATAAAAAGCATACAGACACTTATTTTGCCTGCTTCATCAACCACTCCATAGGCGGTGTGTAGTCGGCAATCTTCGTCATACTCTTGTTGTGGGAGAAGTACACGTTGCCTGTTTCCCCGTTACGGTGCTTGGCAATACTGAGAATGCCTAGCCCCTCAGTAGGATAGCCGCTTTCCTTGTCGGTTGCAACTTTGTATAACGCCGGTCGATGGAGTAACAATACAATATCTGCATCCTGCTCAATGGCACCACTCTCGCGTAAGTCGCTCAACTGCGGACGCCCGGCAAACCTGTTCTCTGCCTCTCTGTTTAGCTGACTGAGCAACACTACAGGACAATTCATCTCCTTAGCCAGCAATTTCGCCTTACGGGCAGCAATAGCCACTTCCTGTTCGCGGTTACGGTTCTCCTTGCCATGATTCTTCATATCACTTAATTGCAGGTAGTCGATAAAGATTATATCGCATTTTCCCCGACTTTTAAGGAAGCGTGCCTGTACACGGATGGAGTCGATACTCATGGCCGAGCTGTCGTCAATCATTATAGGCAGGGCGGTGAGTTTGCGAGCTGTGTTTTGTGCCTCTGTCCATTCCTCCGGAGTAGTTTGTCCGCTGCGCCAGGTGTGCGGGTTAATGTTACTTTCCATCAGCAGAAGGCGGTCGCCCAACCTTTCACCCTGCATCTCTATACTGAAAAACAGCGTGTTCAGTCCCATCCTTGCAGCCATTTTGGCAAAGAAAAGCGATACCATAGTTTTTCCTACTGCCGGACGGGCGGCAAGAATAACCAAATCGCCATTCTGCCATCCTGCGGTGATCTTGTTCAGGTCCGTAAGACCCGTATCAATACCTGTAATACCATTTTCCGATCGCTCTATTCTCTCCTTGGCTTGCACCAGCGTGTCCTCCATTAACACCTCCATATCCCTCATGTTGTCTGCCTTCACAGCATCTTTCTCTATCTCAGACGCAAGCTCCTGCATGCTGCAAACCACATCGGCAATATCCACCGTCATCTCCTGAGCCGATGAAAGCAGTTTGCTCAGTCCCTTAATAACCTCCCTGCGAAGATAGAAATCTTTCAGAATAAGACAGTGGTGCTGCAGGTGGGCCGAGCTGGCCACCTGACTGCAAAGTTTGGTAATGTAGTAGGGCCCGCCCACCTTGTCGAGCTCATCACTGCGGCGCAACTCGTCGGCCACAGTAATGATGTCAATGTCTCGCCTGTTGTTGAACATGCGTGCAAGAGCTGCAAAGATAATGCGGTGATTATCATAATAAAACATCTCCGCCCGCAGAATAGGCATAGCATTAGCCATTGCTTTCTTTTCCAGTAAAAGTGCCCCCAAAACAGCCTCTTCGGTTTCCTGGTTGAAAGGCTGACTTATATTCTTTTCCAAGTTTTGTTGTGATTTTAAGTTGTTTGTAATGCCGATTAATAATCTACGCACTCGTCATAAAAAGACTTTGCTTTGAGATATTTACTGGCACTCTTGTAAAAATCGGTACATACAATAGAGTCGCGGTAATTTTGAATGTTATTAATGGCTGCTTCTTTTTCCTTGGCCGTTAGTTTTTTCCACTCCGAGCGTACCAGTCCCAGGTCCACTTTACGCAGCATTGTAATTTCGTGGTATTTTTCGTAAAACTCCATAAGCCTGTCTTCCTTCTTCTCCCTCATATTGGTAATTTTCCCGGGCTTGCCCGTCCAGAGATCATAGTCTACCACCAATATTTTTCTTAAGTCATGGCCTAGATGAATGTAATTAATAAGATTTTCCTTTTCCATTCTGTTGAAGAACCATCTGGTTTTGCTTACCGTCCAGTTGAATTGTTTAGCCCATCTTGGAATCGATAAAAAAGATTCACCTCGTTGGCATACAAATGTTTTCCTTTTTATTGTAACCTCCTTATCCTCGAAATTTACGCTGGCCACCACCATAAGGAAAGCCTCCAGGTAAGAAAAACTATCATCTTTTTGGCTAAATCTGTAGTTAAGCAAGTGTTTTGGTACAAGTATATATCCTTTTTTTAAAGCGTTGAATGGTAAATAATTGTCTTTCTTCATAGTAAGTTTATTTTTTAATACTGATTGTTTCAAAAAGGCCCTTTTGAATTTGTTTTCGATGCAAAAGTAGAGATGCAGACAATACGCTCAAAATAGAAAATGTAAGAACCGACAAAAAAATCACATTATGCATAAAAAATCACAATTGTTCAAAAATGTATGTTTTGTTTAGAATGGAAGGAGCTTTAATGCCTGTAAAAAGTAGTAAAATAACGACAGCGCTTACGCCAGCGCTTACGTACGTGCAAAGTATTGGAATATAAGTGGTTATAAAAATAATATATTTCTTCACAGCAGACGTAACAGCTGCGAAGAAATATATTAAATTGTTTTATTTTTATATCTAAAAATAAAATCCGTAATAATGGTTAGGAATTTATGTTTTAAGAGAGTGATTGTAATAGCCTGAAATTACCCTAGATGTTGTTCAATCCATAGGGAACACCCCAGAATTCAATAAAAATCTCCATCTGTTTGGGCGTAGTGTATTTGTTTGTTATAAGGAAGCCAGTTTCTTTCAGTTTTTCATAAAGTAATTTATCTTCTTCAATTTTTTCGATAAAATACCTCTTACAAACATCAACTCTTGTGTAAGTGTGGAAATACATGCAGGCAACTTTCGTGAAAAGAAAACATCCCATGTAAGTTTCTCTTTTGGGGGTGTTGTTTAAAGACATAAATAGTTTTTAAATGTTATAAAATTGTATTTAGTAAAATCGGTATTGCAATACTTTATTATATTGCAAATGTAACGATAAATAATGGGAAAAATCAAATGAATTAGGAATTATTTTTGTGTTACAATGTAAAAATATAGTAAAATATCCATGGTTAAACGTAGTTTAAAGGGTGAGTGTTTTTTTAGCAAAAATTTATTGGACAATGGTGTAATATTTATTGGTGAATGGTTGTTTGGTTATTGGGCAATGGATTTTTTTTATTGGTGAATGATTGGGGAGGGGTGGTGAATGGATTTTAAAGAACACCTTCTTTGATAATTCTCTGAGTGAAATTATGCACCTCCAGGTGAGCCACTGTACTGTGAAAAAATAGATCGACTCTAGAATTGAGCTCAATAGAAGATGTTGAACTTAGTATGTACTAAAATAAATTTGTAAAATATATGATGATAAATATTATTTTTTAAAAGATCTCTATTTTCTTGTTTTATCTAATGTTATTGCTTATTTTTGGATGTAAATAATTTGACGATGAGATTTAAAATAATACTAAGTACAGAAAAACACGCATTCGGAAATAGGCTTCCAATAAATTACCAATACGAACTATCAGGAGTAATATATAAAATATTGTCATCTGCAAGTGAAGATTATGCAACCTGGTTACATGATAATGGGTTCACTTTAGACTCCAAGCAATTTAAGCTATTTACCTATTCAAGACTGATTATACCCAGTTATACAATAGAAAAAGAATCGGCCTGTATAAGAATAAACAGTGATACTGTAGAGTGGTATGTATCCTTCTTACCCGAAGAATCTACGGTGAAATTCGTTCAGGGAGTATTTATGAATCAGGAGTTCCAATTGGGTGGTTGGAAGAATAAAGTGCAGTTTAGGGTACAGAATGTACAAGTGCTTCCTAATCCTCAGTTTGACTCAGAGATGAACTTCGAAACACTCTCGCCAATCTGCATTTCATTAAGGAATGATAGTGGTAAAACAGAATATCTTTCACCTTCTGATTATCGTTCAAAAGAATCAATACTTTTCAGCTTGTTAAATCGCTATCAAGCCTTTTATGGTAAGCCTTATTCTGGTAATATTGATTTTAATTTTGATTTACTTAGTACTCCAAAGTCTGTGCTCGTTACTTATAAGGCAAATACCGAAAATGAGTCAAAGGTAAGAGGCTATATGTGTAAATTTAGGATGAAAGCTAATCCTGATTTGCTGAAGCTCGCTTATGAGTGCGGAGTTGGGATGAAAGGTTCTCAGGGGTGGGGGATGGTGAAATTATTAGGCGATAGATTGTAGTAATTATAGATGAATTAAATAATGAAATCCATTTCTTAAAATAAAATTAAGAAATGGATTTCGACTCAAGATAAATAAATATTAATTTTTTCAATTCCATAAGGTACAATTAGGTGATTTATTGATTGAACAAATAATCATTGATTTTTGTTCTCTAGTAGAATTATATTTTATAAATAAATAATAATTTGGATATAATACTATTGGAATTATGGGAACAGAATATATCACAGAAGATGGACATCTTTTTCAAGATGATGATTTGATCTTATATATAAAAATAAAGATTGTCGATTTAAGATCTAAAGGGTATTCTGACCAAGATATTCTCTATTTCGATGATAATGATATATGGTTTTATTATTGTGATATCTTTTTAAAAAATGACGATTGGATATGTTATATAGAATTTAAAGATGAAAGAGGAATATAAAACAATAGACTATAACTGGCTTATAAAGCCTACTGGAGACCCTTTTGCTGATATTGGAGGGCTTGCTATTAGAATTCTTTCTCAGAAATTTCCAGAGAAAGGTATCTTAGATTTAATAGATTATCTGACTAAGATATATGTAGAAAAATGGGATGGAAAACTAAATGCTTTTTTTCTCAATTCTAAAATAACTCAGCCAGCTTTTCAAGGACAACGGAAAATTTCTGAAACACTAAATTATTTTGAAAGACTTATAAATGAAACAGAACCATTTGAGTATGGTTTTTGTAGAATAACAGGGAAAGAAACAAAACTGTTTCAAGGAGGGCGTGATAATACTATTATGACAGGATCTGGTACATTTATTAATTATCATCATAATTTTCAGAAAGGGATTCTTATTTCAAAAGAAGCTATAATACGAATTCATTTTGTGCCTTTTGCCTGTTTTCAACTACAGGGTAAAATTGCTTTGTTACAAAGTAATAACTATGCTCTAGGTGAATTTATTGTAAAACAAATAGTTAACAGAAACTTACATGAAATAGCAATAGGTATTTCCGAAGGTATAGCTAAATCAGATATGGGAAAACCTGCAAATGCTATCTTTAACTTTGTTGATGAGGCAATTAATCAATTGTTAGATTTTGCTGATAATGAAGATGGATTGCCATCATTGACTTTATACCATTTTACTAATTTTGGAGCAAACCCTGAAATACAAATTCATCAACTTCCTGCAAAAGTTTTTGTTTTTTATAGGACTTGTTTTAGTCCAAAATTTAAAGAGGACTGGATACGATTTATTAGATCACATTACTTTGATAGTAAACATAAAGGAGGAATATATAATTGGAAAACTGGTTCTTACGAAATAACTAGTTCCAAAGAACTAGTTGAAATTAATCAGGGAGAGTACATGCAGTGGTATAATGTTATTTATAACAAACTATTGAATGGTGAAAGCATTCGCCCTGAAATATTACGTTGGTCGCGTAAATTCCCTTTTAATTTTAAACTCGTTGAAATTTATCAAATAAATATTATAGGTATGAAACAAGCTACAATTTCTAAAATTAAAGAGTTAGCTGCATTTCTTGTAAAAGATGAAAATGTTGATAATATCGAAAAGAGAATAAAATCTTTAGATAAAATAAAAAATGCAGCTGCATTACGTCGTTTCTTCTTAAAGGATATAATCGCTAAGAACTATACGGATGGTAATAAAGACTCAATTATAGATCTAGAAGATTATTTGAATTATCTCTGTCCAGATGGTTCATATTGGGGAGAAATAAGAGATCTTTTACTTATCGCAGTTTACCAGGAACTTCATGAACGAGAACTTGTAATAGAAGAGCTCACTATAGAATCAGATTATGAAAACGAAAATTAAAATATATAATTATGGAAAATATTAAAACTCAAGGTTTTATCCTTTTAGATGTCGATGTCGTTGCTTTAAATAATGCGGGGAAGAATACTTCAAGTAATAATGATAATGCTGTAGCTACCAAATCAATCCGTAAGAATGGACGGAATTATGTTTACGTGTCTGGACAAGCATGGCGTTATTGGTGGCGTGATGCTTTACAAAAGAATGTTGGATGGAATCTTTCTCCTATAACACGAGATGGAAAAATAGCTTTTACTAATGCAGATCCTTTAAAATATCCTGATGATGATGTCTTTGGATACATGAGAGCAGCAAAAGATTTTGAATTAGATGAAAAAGGGCTACCTGTAAAAGATAAAAAAGGCAATCCCAAAATGACAAATGTCACGGTAACTCGAGTATCACCGCTAAAAAATTCAGCAATAATTTCTGTTACTAGTGTAAACCCTGTAGAAAATTGGTCTAGTATGTCTCGTCAAGAAGGAGATGCCGTTCCTTATGAGAAGCAAGAGTATAGTGCTATTATGAAAGGAATGTTTAGCTTAGATGTGTCTATGGTTGGCACATTTTCGAATTATGATCGTACAGGATATAAAAACCTGTCTGTGGCATTACTAAATGAGGCTATAAATAATGGTGCAGCAGAAATAAATGATCCATATGTGTTAGACAATAATGGACAGCCTAAAAAACTGATTAGATTACCAAAAGAAATTCGTGAAAAAAGAATTATTGATACGATAAAGGCTTTAAAGACTATATCTGGAGGTGCTATGCAAACAAATAATATGGGGGATGTTACTCCTAAATTTATAATTTTGGCAACAACAAACACTGGTAACCATCCTTTTGGTCATATAGTAACAAGTCGTGGAGAATGGGAACAAAATACAGTTTTTAATTTAAATGGATTGGTAGAAGTCTTAAAAGAATATAATGATACTTTTTTAGGTAAAGTGTATATTGGGATAAGAAATGGTTTTATGGATGATATTATTTCTAAACTACATGAATTGAAGTCATTGGCAGATATTCCAGACGTTGAAATATTACCAGTAAATAAAGCTATAGATGAGTATTGTGAAGAATTGAAATCTCAAATTAAATAATGAAAGCATTTTGTGTAAAAATCACAGCTTGGACTTCTAGCTTTAGATATCCCAACTTAATATCTGGATTTCAGCCTACGCTTGAAGCTCCCCCGATAAGTACTATAATGGGGTTGTTAAATGCAGCGTCTGGGAAATATATTGAAAATCTAGAGTTTTATTTAGGTTATTATTTTGATTTTAAGTGTAAATCGATCGATTTAGAAACGATCTATCAAATAGAGGCTCACGAAAAGAAATATCCCAAAAATATATCAAAATCAAATGTTATTCAGCGCGAGTTTTTATATGAATGTCGTCTTTTTCTATATTTGACAGATGAGTCTTTGGTTTCCAATCTTCGAAATCCTGTGTATCCTTTATTGCTTGGTCGAAGTTGTGATCTTGCAGGAATAGACAATATTTGCGAGGTTGAGCTAAAAGAAATTGATAATGCAAAAATAGCAGGGCAGGTTATTCCTTTTACTGGAAATTATTTACCAGGACAAATACAAGCCTTACCTAAATATTTTACAAATACTATACCTAGGAAGAATTTAGAAACAGAACCTTACACTATAGTATCTTTTAATAATCCTGTAAAAACAAGACTGACAGCTTTTCGAGTAGATAATATAGAGTTTGATAGTGATATATTTCTTCATAAGATAAAGATATGAAAAAATTTATTCAGGAGGTTTTAGCTAAGTCAAAACCTCCGATTTCTCTGAAACAGCATACAGATGAATGTCTTTATGTATATAAATCACTTAAAAAAGCTTTTGAAAGATTACCAATAGCTGATACGGAGCATTTTTGGATATTGATTCGTTTTAGTATTATTTTCCACGATATAGGAAAGATACACCCGGAATTTCAGAAAATTCTTTTAGGGAAGCGAGCGGCTTGGTATCATCAGCGTCACGAACTTTTTTCAGTACCATTTATTGATAAATTATTGTTGGATGAGAATGATAAATTACTTTTAGAACTAGTTGTTGCAGGGCATCATAAAGATTTTAAATCTCTGCTTGATTTTATTCAAGGTAGTTATAAGAATGGTTCTGATTTGTTTTCTTTTTCGGAAGATGGAAAATTAGAGTGGATAGAGGAATTAAGTAAATTAGATTTGGAATTTGTTAGATCATTTTTGAATAATTACAAGATTCAAATTGAACCAAAGCCACTGACAGATTCTATAATTGATCTGAAGAAATATTTAAGAGATCCAGCAAATACGTATAGTAGTGATTTTCTAAAACTCCTTTTACTTGTTGGAGCTTTGAAACAATGTGATCATTCTGCATCTGCAGGAATATTTAAAGTGAATATTTTAGAAGATAATCATTTTGAATTTTTATATAATACTTCATGGAATCCTTATCATCATCAGAAAATAGCTTCGAATACCTTAGGAAATATTGTATTAACAGCGCCAACAGGCTCGGGTAAGACAGAAGCTTCACTTATGTGGTTACATAAGCAATTGAAAGAAACAGGACAAGGTAGAGCTTTTTATATTTTACCTTTTACTGCATCTATCAATGCTATGTATGAACGTTTGGATAAGAAAATGAAAGGTAACAATGAGATTGTTGGTCTTGTACATGGAAAACTTTCTGAATATATAGAGAGTCGTTTTGAAGAACAAGATTATAGCTCCGAAAATGAAAACTTTAAAAAGGAGCTAAAAGAAAATTATCGTGCTTTAGTTCCCCCATTAAAAGTTGTAACTCCATTTCAGCTCTTAAAATATATTTTTGGATTAAAAGGATTTGAAAAAGGTCTTTTTGAAATGGGTGGTGGATATTTTATTTTCGATGAGATTCATGCTTATGATCCGGAAGTAACAGCTCAGATTTTGGTTTTAATAGAATTTGCAGCAAGATATTTGAATGTAAATATTTGCTTAATGACAGCAACATTACCATCTTTCTTAAAAAAGGAATTTGCAAAAGCTATTGGTGATTTTAATGAAATTACAGCTGATAATGTGTTATATAAATCTTTTGTTCGACATAAAGTCAAAGTAGAAGAGGGATTGCTATCAGAAAGTATACAAGATATCCAAAAACGATTGAATCATGGTGATAAAGTTTTAGTTGTATGCAATACTGTTAAACAGGCTCAATTCATTTATAATAAATTGAATTCTATGCATAAAGTTTTACTGCATAGTGCTTTTAATGGAATTGATAGAAATGAAAAAGAGTCGGATTTAAAATCTGATGGAGTTAAGTTATTAGTGGGTACCCAAGCTATAGAAGTTAGTTTGGATATTGATTATGATGTTGTTTTTACAGAATTAGCACCTCTCGATGCTTTATTACAACGCTTTGGGCGAGTCAACAGACATCGCATAAATGGAGCATATAGATCTCCATGCGATTGCATTGTCTTTTCTGATCGAAATGATGTAGACAAATATATTTATAAGAATGAAGATGTTATTAATAGAACATTGGAAGTTCTTCGAAAAATTGAATTATGTAATGATGGAATAATATTAGAAGCTGATTTACAAAAATATATTGATCAGGTTTATCCTTGTTGGTCTGATAAAGATAAAGAAGAATTTGATCGTGTCTATAATGTTCTGAAAACAGATGTAAGGGAGAATCTTGCTCCATTTATATATGACTTGCATCGTGAAGAAGAATTTGAAAAACAATTTGATGGAGTGAAAGTCTTGCCTTCAAGATTAGAAAATGAGTATAATAAGTTTGTTGAAGAGAATAAATTAATTAAAGCAGAATCTCTTAAAATTTCTATTTCTAAAAAGAGGTTTATATCATTAAGTATTAATGATGATATCCATAAAAATATTTTTGCTTTTGAGGCAAAAGGAACTGATAAAATAAAAGAGCAGAGCTATTATGTTATAAATAGAAAATATGATAGTGAACTAGGATTGCAACTAGATGCGGAAGAAAAATCGAATGAACAAAGTTGCTTATTGTAAATAGGATTAAAAGATGCAAATAACAGGAACCCATTTCAACTATTATCAGGTTTGCAAACGAAAGCTCTGGCTGTTTGCGAATGGGATAAATATGGAGCATACTTCCGATCTGGTATTTGAAGGAACTTTGATTCATGAAGAGGCTTATCCACAACGTTCATCCAAGTATGAAGAGGTGGAGATTGACGGAATAAAAGTGGATTTTTATGATCCACGAAACAAGGTGATTCATGAAATAAAGAAGTCGGACAAGATAGACCGGGCGCATGAGTGGCAATTGAAGTATTACTTGTTTGTGTTCGAAAAGAATGGAATTATCGGTGTTACCGGTATTCTTGAATATCCGGTGCTAAGAAAGACTGAAAACGTTCTACTTACGGATATTGACAGAGAGGAAATTTTATCTATGGAGACGGAAATAAAGAGCATTATTGAAAGTGAACAATGTCCACCATTGGAGAAAAAACGGATTTGCAAGAATTGTAGTTACTATGACTTTTGTTACAGCAGGGAGGAGGAAGAATGAAAAAAACTTATTATTTATTTAATCCGGGTGTTTTAGAGAGAAGAGATAATACCTTGAAATTTACTCCGATATCTGATCCTGAAGCCGGATCGGACATACATGGTAGTCCGCGCTACCTTCCTGTGGAGGATATTAATGAGTTTTATGCCTTTGGTTCGTTAACGGCCAACAGTGCTTTGTTTAACTTCCTCGGCCAGAAAGATATTTCAGTGCACTTCTTTGATTATTATGAGAATTACACCGGCTCGTTTATGCCTCGCGATTCTTTGTTGTCGGGAAGAATGCTACTGGCTCAGACTTCTGCTTATCAGGATAAGAAGAGGCGAATTGTCATTGCTCAGAAGTTTATTGAAGGGGCTGCCTTTAATATGCTGAAGAATCTGCAGTATTACAATAGGCGAGGGAAGGATATGGAAGATATCATGGAGCTGATAAAGGCTTACTCTTTGAAGATTACTGAATCGAACACAGTGGAAGAACTGATGGGAATTGAAGGTATGATTCGTCAGACTTATTATGACGCGTTTAATCTGATATTGAACGACTTTGAAATGGGCAATCGTACAAAGCAGCCTCCGCGTAATGAGGTGAATGCGCTGATTTCGTTTGGGAATATGATTTGCTATACGCTTTGTTTGCGTGCCATTCATCAGACTCAGCTGAACCCAACGATCAGTTTTCTTCATACTCCAGGTGAAAGAAGATATTCTCTGGCTCTTGATGTAGCGGAAATATTTAAACCAATAATCGTTGATCGCGTTATATTTAAAGTGCTTAACAAGAAAGAAATTCAGGAAAAGCATTTTGATAAGAAGCTGAACAAATGCTTGCTAAATTCATCTGGAAAAAAGATCTTTGTAAAGGCTCTGGAAGACAGACTTCAGGAAACCATTCAACATCGCAGCTTGAAACGCAACGTTAGTTATCGGCATCTGGTAAAATTGGAGTGCTATAAACTAACGAAGCATTTGCTCAAAATTGAAGAATATAAACCTTTTAAGATGTACTGGTAGTTATGTATGTAGTCCTTGTGTATGATTTTGGAGAGAAGCGAGTGGCAAAGATGCTTAAACTTTGCCGTAAATACCTCAATTGGATTCAGAACTCAGTTTTTGAGGGAGAGATATCCGAAGTCAGGCTTCACGAGCTACTCCTTTTGGCTAAGAAATTTATGAAAGAAGACCAGGATAGCATAATCATTTTCAAAGGAAGAGACGTTACCTGGACTGAGAAGCAAATAGTTGGGAAAGAGCGTAGTAGCATAGATATTTTTTTATAGATAGTTGTCAGTCAGCTTTGAAGCATCTCATATTATTCTCCAAATAATATATATTAGCTCTTTGACTTATTGAAAATCAAGTGTTTAACATATATGTCGGTCACCAGTGATTTTTATATCATTGGTGATCGACACTTTTTTAGAAGATTTTTTCTATTTTTGCATCAGCTATTCGATTGATATTCAAGGTGTATTCTTGTGTCGATCGAAGGCTCTTAATCGTACCTTATGGAATTGAAATCGGATATTCAAGGCCGCGCGGGTCGTTGTTTGACTCTCTTAATCGTACCTTATGGAATTGAAATAAAGTTTTCCCTAACAGATCAAAAGCCGCATCCACTCTTAATCGTACCTTATGGAATTGAAATGAGGGGAACGTTTAAAACGTTTTGCCGTTGCTACCCTCTTAATCGTACCTTATGGAATTGAAATCGTCTGGGTGTTTGCGGAGTAGTTACCCGAATGACTCTTAATCGTACCTTATGGAATTGAAATAGCCAAAATTAGTTGAACGGCCGCGCTCTCTGAACGCTCTTAATCGTACCTTATGGAATTGAAATCTCGAAAAATTAGGTACGCTTCTAAAATTCGCTCAACTCTTAATCGTACCTTATGGAATTGAAATGGGAAATTAAGCCAACAGGTGTTTGTCCTTCTTTACTCTTAATCGTACCTTATGGAATTGAAATATATAATTTCACAATCGGTTAATTTTCTCCAAACTTCCTCTTAATCGTACCTTATGGAATTGAAATTACCAATTGTGGTAATTTGCTCTTTCTTCAAATTCCTCTTAATCGTACCTTATGGAATTGAAATAAAAGGGTTTACGGTGGTATATTTGTGGTAACTTTTACTCTTAATCGTACCTTATGGAATTGAAATTATTTTTATTAGCTTGACAAAGATGGTATTTTTTTCTCTTAATCGTACCTTATGGAATTGAAATGATGTATTGAATGAAGCCCGCGTAAAAAGTTTTGAGACTCTTAATCGTACCTTATGGAATTGAAATAGCCGCGCGGGTCGTTGTTTGACTTGCTTAAATATTACTCTTAATCGTACCTTATGGAATTGAAATATAGTCCGCTTTGCTTATCATATCAGCATCTACATTCTCTTAATCGTACCTTATGGAATTGAAATAAGAGCCTGTCACACATGAAATACAGATCGCCGTACTCTTAATCGTACCTTATGGAATTGAAATGAGAGAACAGAGGCACGGGCATATCAACCCCTTACTCTTAATCGTACCTTATGGAATTGAAATTAAAGGCAATCGTTAAGTTATACTTCAAAACAGTCCTCTTAATCGTACCTTATGGAATTGAAATTCGGGAAAAGTGCGGCCGAGTCAGCCCGATGACCCTCTTAATCGTACCTTATGGAATTGAAATCAGGAACTAAGGTATCTCACTATACCGCTTCTGGGCTCTTAATCGTACCTTATGGAATTGAAATATGGGATGCAAAACAGGAGCATGTTTGCAACTGTCTCTTAATCGTACCTTATGGAATTGAAATATCGTATGTAAGAGCATTTTGAAGAGTTGCAGTAAGCTCTTAATCGTACCTTATGGAATTGAAATTAATTATGGATGTTATACTATGCAATTATCAGGTCTCTTAATCGTACCTTATGGAATTGAAATAGTGGTTAGCTCGGCACGGTGGAGCAGTCGAACCGCTCTTAATCGTACCTTATGGAATTGAAATAAGAGCAGATGTTTTGCACGAAAAAAGATATTATTGCAACTCTTAATCGTACCTTATGGAATTGAAATATCATTAAGCCATAAGCTTAACATGAACAACACAAACTCTTAATCGTACCTTATGGAATTGAAATAGGAAACATAACATTCTGATAGCAGCAAGGTTATGCCTCTTAATCGTACCTTATGGAATTGAAATTGGTCATAATACTGAATGATTTAATTGATAGATAGGACTCTTAATCGTACCTTATGGAATTGAAATGAAGATACGTATGGGACACAGGACACGCGGCTTTGCTCTTAATCGTACCTTATGGAATTGAAATCAAACTATTGTACGTAATGACTCTATAATTATTGTACTCTTAATCGTACCTTATGGAATTGAAATATAATTACATACTAACACATTAACTAAAATAGAACTCTTAATCGTACCTTATGGAATTGAAATTTTTTTAACCCTCAGAAGGGCAAAGCTTGTCCAATTGCTCTTAATCGTACCTTATGGAATTGAAATGAAAAAAGCTAAACTGGTTTCCGAAGTAATTTCGTACTACTCTTAATCGTACCTTATGGAATTGAAATGACGTTCGGGCTGTTCGTTCGTGCGGCCTCACGGCTCTTAATCGTACCTTATGGAATTGAAATATCAACGGATAAGATATTATTTTGATAGAGTTGAGATCTCTTAATCGTACCTTATGGAATTGAAATCCGAGTAAAGAGGAACCAGCACCAATTAGACCAGCTCTTAATCGTACCTTATGGAATTGAAATTATTCAGAGGCCAGAGCTTCGGCCTCGTCAAAGGTCTCTTAATCGTACCTTATGGAATTGAAATTACGTCTCGTATTTGTTTCGTGTTATGAATACGACTCTTAATCGTACCTTATGGAATTGAAATTTCGTTGTGCTCTCTCGTTTGTTGAGCAGAATGTCTCTTAATCGTACCTTATGGAATTGAAATAAATAACCAAAACGATTAATGAAGTCGTGCGGGATACTCTTAATCGTACCTTATGGAATTGAAATAGATGTTCACACAGATAGACCTTTTGTGCAATACGTCTCTTAATCGTACCTTATGGAATTGAAATACTTGTGCTACTCCGGCAATAGCTGAAGCAATACCTGCTCTTAATCGTACCTTATGGAATTGAAATATGAATCTAATCAACAGCTTCAAAATAAACAAAATGACTCTTAATCGTACCTTATGGAATTGAAATCACACAACACGCGTACACGCGTCGCGATTATTGCCCTCTTAATCGTACCTTATGGAATTGAAATTCAGATTCGGCAAGAGGAAGCTACTTTCTGGGAACCTCTTAATCGTACCTTATGGAATTGAAATCCATTTTAGCCGTAATACACTGGCTACCCTCTGTGCTCTTAATCGTACCTTATGGAATTGAAATCGAATAAACGAAGTGCACTGCTTAAGGAAGTCGACCTCTTAATCGTACCTTATGGAATTGAAATAAATAGGAAACAACGATTTTTATTGCTTCCTCATCCTCTTAATCGTACCTTATGGAATTGAAATAAAATAAAAAACATACGGACAATAAAGAAGTTCTTTCTCTTAATCGTACCTTATGGAATTGAAATGACGTTCGGGCTATTCGTTCATGCAGCTTCACAGCTCTCTTAATCGTACCTTATGGAATTGAAATAACATAAAATATATAGTTGTTTTAACTCACGACTGTCTCTTAATTGAACCTTATGGAATTAAAATTTGGAGTAGCTAAGAAAAGAGCTGCTTAAACACCATCTCTTAATTGAACCTTATGGAATTGAAATAAAGATATGATTCGGGCATTTTTCGACTATTGGTCTCTTAATTGAACCTTATGGAATTGAAATACAATCAGGATTTGATATTGATAAATCGGAATTACTCTTAATTGAACCTTATGGAATTGAAATAAAGGTCTTTTAACAGGGCTTCCAATTTGGATTTTCTCTTAATTGAACCTTATGGAATTGAAATCTTGTTGCAACACTTCCTAAAGTTACGTTTAATCTTTCTCTTAATTGAACCTTATGGAATTGAAATCGCCTTAACGGTTTTTTCCTTTTTCCGAATATATTACTCTTAATTGAACCTTATGGAATTGAAATGAGTCAGATGCTGTTAAGTATAATGCTCCGCTTCTGTCTCTTAATTGAACCTTATGGAATTGAAATGCGGGGCACTTGTAAGCAGTCAGTTTTAATGTTTCCTCTTAATTGAACCTTATGGAATTGAAATACATTAAGATACGTATTTATCATAATAGTAACTCTCTCTTAATTGAACCTTATGGAATTGAAATCGTAGTAATTAACTAAATAGTACGTAGTAATTAACACTCTTAATTGAACCTTGTGGAATTGAAATCGTAGTAATTAACTAAATAGTACGTAGTAATTAACACTCTTAATTGAACCTTGTGGAATTGAAATTCCTTACAGGATGTTATAACGCAACACGGAAGCCGCTCTTAATTGTACCTTATGGAATTGAAATGTAATTGGATTATATGGAGCATTAATTGCCTTTAACTCTTAATTGTACCTTATGGAATTGAAATAGGAATTGAGTAACGATATCCACCTGGCGCAAACCCTCTTAATCGTACCTTATGGAATTGAAATACGTATTGACAGAAGTAATGTAATTAGAATAGAGAAGCTCTTAATTGAACCTTATGGAATTGAAATATCCGTCATTTGGTGCACACGCGCTTCACTGCGGCCTCTTAATTGAACCTTATGGAATTGAAATTGAGTCTCAAAAAGTATAAAATGATTAATATGAACTCTTAATCGCACCTAATGGAATTGAAATTTATTTTTCTTAATTGTTATTTTATCCAATTGATCTCTTAATCGCACCTTATGGGATTGAAATAGACTTTAGGACAATTTACCGGATTGTCAGATAAGCCTCTTAATCGTACCTTATGGAATTGAGATATTGGTTTCGAAAAAGAATCTAAACTCAAAATCGAACTTTTAAATGTATCTTATGGAATTGCAATGCCGGAACTACTTCTTTAGAATTGAGAGTGAATGGACTCTTCAACAAAACAAAAAGCACAGCAGAATCAAAAAATATTCGCTGTGCTTTTATTGTTATCCTGAAACAGATCTTAATTCCTGAAAACTAATCCTTCACCTAATGTGTCTACTATAATCGGTTTTTCTCTTTCAACCTCCTGCGCAAGTAACTTCTTAGACAAGTCGTTGAGCAGGTAACGCTGGATAGCTCTTTTCACCGGACGGGCACCAAACTCCGGATCGTATCCGGCTTTTGCTATGAAGTCCGTTGCAGCATCGGTTAACTCGAGTGTTACTCCGTTGCCGGCAAGCATCTTCTGGATGCCTTTTATCTGCAAATCCACAATCTGCCTGATCTCGTTCTCGGAGAGTGGAAGGAACATAATGGTTTCGTCTATACGGTTAAGGAACTCCGGACGGATGGTCTTTTTCAGCATTGACATTACTTCCTTTTTTGTCTCCTCGATGATGCGCTCTCTGTTTTCGTTGTTCAGATTCTCGAACTGACTTTGTATGTACGAGCTTCCCATGTTGGAGGTCATAATGATGATGGTATTCTTGAAGTTTACCACCCTGCCTTTGTTATCGGTCAGTCGGCCGTCGTCCAGAACCTGCAGCAGGATGTTGAACACATCCGGATGTGCTTTCTCAATTTCATCGAACAGCACTACTGAGTAGGGTTTGTGACGAATGGCTTCGGTTAGCTGACCGCCTTCATCGTAACCTACGTATCCCGGAGGCGCTCCAACAAGTCGGGATACGGAATGTTTCTCCTGATACTCACTCATATCTATACGAGTCATCATTGTTTCGTCGTCGAACAGGAACTCGGCAAGGGCTTTTGCCAGCTCGGTTTTACCTACACCGGTGGTGCCCAGGAAGATGAAACTTCCGATAGGGCGCCTTGGATCTTGTAATCCGGAGCGACTTCTTCTCACTGCATCGGCCACTGCTTCGATAGCTTCGTCCTGACCAATTACCCGCTTGTGGAGCTCATCTTCCAGGTGAAGCAGTTTCTCTGATTCACTCTTCAGCATCTTCTTAACCGGAATACCGGTCCAGCGTGATACTACATCGGCAATGTCTTCGGCTTCTACCTCTTCCTTTATCATGGCACTGCCGCCTTGCATTTGACGCAACTCTTTTTGAGTAGCTTCAATGTCGGTATTCAATGCCTGAAGCTTGCCGTATCTTATCTCGGCTACTTTGCCATAATCCCCTTCGCGCTCAGCTTTCTCGGCTTCGAACTTCAGATTTTCTATCTCAACTTTATCTTGCTGAATTTTCTCTACCAGAGTTTTTTCACTTTGCCATTTGGCTTTGAATGAATTTTCCTGTTCCTTGAGTTCGGCAATCTCTTTGTTAAGCAGTTGAAGTTTGTCTTCGTCCTTTTCACGTTTGATGGCTTCGCGCTCAATTTCCAGCTGTTTTATTTTACGGCTTATCTCATCAAGCTCCTCGGGCACGGAGTTTACCTCCATACGCAACTTCGCAGCGGCTTCGTCCATAAGGTCGATGGCCTTGTCCGGAAGGAAACGGTTGGTGATGTAGCGGTTTGAAAGTTCTACGGCAGCTATGATAGCATCGTCTTTAATACGCACATGATGGTGATTCTCATAGCGCTCTTTCAATCCACGAAGGATAGAAATGGTGCTGAGGATATCTGGCTCATCTACCTGTACCACTTGGAATCTTCTTTCCAGTGCTTTATCTTTTTCGAAATACTTCTGATACTCGTTGTAGGTAGTGGCTCCGATAGAACGTAACTCACCACGGGCGAGGGCAGGCTTCAGTATGTTTGCCGCATCCATTGCACCTTCTCCCTTACCGGCACCCACAAGCGTGTGAATCTCGTCGATGAAAAGGATAATGTTTCCATCGGATTTTATCACTTCGTTGATGACCGATTTCAGTCGTTCCTCGAACTCTCCTTTATACTTGGCTCCGGCCACCAGGGCACCCATGTCTAGAGAATAAATCTGTTTGTTTTTCAGATTCTCGGGCACGTCTCCCCGAAGAATACGATGCGCCAAGCCTTCTACGATTGCTGTTTTACCGGTACCCGGTTCGCCGATAAGTATGGGGTTGTTCTTGGTACGCCGGCTAAGGATTTGCAGTACTCTACGAATCTCTTCATCACGACCAATTACAGGATCGAGCTTACCTGTACGGGCTTCCTCGTTAAGGTTGATGGCATATTTATTTAATGACTGATATGTATCCTCGCTGGTTTGTGAGGTAACCTTTTCGCCTTTACGCAATTCGTTAATGGCTGCACGAAGTTCTTTTTCGTTCATTCCGGCATCCTTCAAAATGTTTGCAACGGTACTTTTTACCGTAAGTAGAGCCAGCAACAGATGTTCCAGAGAAACAAACTCGTCGCCCATCTCTTTAGAATACTGAGTAGCTTTTTGGAAGACCTCATTCGTTTCCCTGCCCAGGTATGGTTCGCCACCGGTTACCTTAGGGAAAGAATCGATCTGCTTGTCGAGCACGAGCGCTATCTGCTGCCCGTTCATTCCCAGTTTCTGGAAGATAAAATTGGTTACATTTTCGCCAACCTTCATCACTCCATGCAGCACATGTGCGGTTTCAATTGTTTGCTGACCGCGACTCTGTGCCAGGTTTACGGCCTCCTGAACCGCTTCCTGTGATTTAATTGTAAAATTGTTGAAGTTCATATATTTATGTCTCCTATTGAAATTTCTGCTTTTAATAACTAACACCAATGAAGCACCAAAAGATTTGCCAATATTCTTTTTACTTATATTGTAGACACATTTGCTTTGTGGTGAAGACAATTTGACATTTTAAGTTTGTTTCGGTGTGACAATCTGTCTTTATTCTGTATTCTTTTAGTGTGGATATTAGATTCTGATTCTAAGAATAGGAAGTAATTTATGCCGGGATCATTTAGTGGAATCACCCAAAATATCTTCTGAAATGATATATTCAATTAATAATTTAATAGTATCTTTATCCCATTAAACAAAGAAAAACCCATGGAAGAAGAAATAAAAATGGCTGAAACAGTGATGCTGATTGATGCATCCTTTCTAAACTTCGTAACCGAAGATATTAAAAAGAATTTTGAAAGAATGCTGAACAGGGAACTGCAAGAAATGGATCTTTCTCATCTGTTTACGTATCTTGCTCTGGATGCAGGTATTGTTGAAGGACAAAATGAAATTCAGATATTTTTTATATATGATAAGGACTCGGCTCAGCTGGTTCATGCTCAGCCATCCGACTTGGAAAAGGAACTGAACAGTGTGGCTTTCAGTAATGAGTTTGGAGAATTTTGCTTTAATACTTTCCAACCTGAAGATATGGCTTCCCGCGAAGATCTGTTTTTAGAGTCGATGAAAGTTGTTGCTGATGCTAAGGGTGTGAAAAGAATGATTGTTCTTTCTTTTAATGAGGAATATGGTGATAAGGTAAATGATATTCTTAAAGAAGTAAAAGAAAGGGAAATAATTCAATTCCGCATGAATGAACCTGAAGACGAAATTAATTATCGTTGGGAAATGCTTGCTTATCCGGTTATGCAGGCTTTGGGTATTCGTGGAGATGAGTTGCAATAGTAATTAGAAAATAGAATCCAGTTCTATGTCCGACTTCCGACTAAAGGTGTTTTTGTGTGTGGCGCGAAATCTTAGTTTTACTAAGGCTTCGCGAGAGCTGTTTATTACTCAGCCTGCCATAACTAAGCATATACAAGAACTGGAAAGTCTGTATAAAACCCGTCTTTTTGAACGGTTAGGAAATAAGATATCCTTAACTCCCGCAGGCGAGTTATTGATGGAGCATAGCGAACGGATTCTTGATGATTACAAAAGGCTGGATTATGAAATGCATCTGCTTCATAACGAATGCTCTGGAGAACTCCGTCTGGGGGCAAGCACTACGATATCTCAATATGTATTGCCTCCGTTCCTGGCTCGATTTATTGAAAAGTTCCCTCATGTATCCTTGTCGTTGCTCAATGGCAATTCTCGCGATGTGGAAAATGCGTTACTGGAGCATCGTATAGATGTAGGCATGGTTGAGGGAATTATCCGTTTGCCTAACCTGAAATATTCTACTTTCCAGAAAGATGAATTGGTTGCAGTGGTGCACACTCGCAGCAAACTGGCTAAGCTTGATGAGATATCAGTATACGATCTTTATAATATACCTCTGGTATTGAGGGAAAGAGGATCGGGCACGCTGGATGTGTTAGAAACGGCTTTGTTGGCTAATAACATCAGATTATCGGATCTTAATGTTCGTATGTATCTTGGCAGTACAGAGAGTATCAAGTTGTTTCTTGAAAACTCGGAATGTATGGGAATTGTTTCCGTAAGGTCTATTGCTCGCGAACTGGCTGCAGGACTTTTCAAAGTGATAGATATACGTTATTTGGAGATGCAACGGGAATTCTCGTTTGCCCGTTTGCAGGGAGAGGAGAGTGGCCTTTCTCAGGTATTTATGCAATTTGCGGCTCATTATAATAAGAAGTTATAAGGCATTAATAAAAACGATTGGCACCTTTCGTTTATATACTGTACTTTTGCATCATAATAATTAAGTTATAGAATATGGATGCACTTGTTAAGTTTTTGAAGGATAACAATAAGGTTATCTATGTAGCACTACTTGTTTTTTGTTTTTTACCATTCGTAACTCCTCCTGTAGCTTTATTGACAGGTTTGATTTTTGCATTGGTTTGTGGTAAGGCTTTTCCTAAGTTCAATAAACAATCATCAAAGTATCTTTTGCAGTTTTCTGTGGTAGGTCTGGGTTTTGGCATGAATCTTCATCAGGCTATAGCTTCTGGTAAAGATGGGATGATATTTACTATTATATCTGTTGTAGGTACATTGCTATTGGGTACCTTTATAGCCAGACGGATGAGGGTTGACAAGAAAACCGGTTATCTTATCAGTTCGGGAACTGCTATTTGCGGAGGAAGTGCTATAGCGGCAGTTGCTCCGGTTATTAAAGCAGATGACGGACAGATTTCGGTTTCGTTAGGTACGGTTTTTATATTAAACGCGATAGCTCTTTTCCTTTTTCCGGTACTTGGTCATTTATTAGGTCTTACACAGCATCAGTTTGGTTTGTGGGCGGCCATTGCTATTCATGACACAAGTTCTGTTGTTGGAGCGGGTTCTGCTTATGGTCAGGAAGCGTTGCAAGTAGCTACTACTGTGAAACTAACTAGAGCTTTGTGGATAATCCCTGTATCTATTGTTACTTCTTTTATCTTTAAAAGTAAGTCCGAAAAGATGTATACTCCATGGTTTATTTTCTTTTTTATTCTGGCCATGCTTGCTAATACATTCTTCTCTTTGCCGACTGTTGTCACTACAAGTCTGGTATGGCTGGCTCGTAAGGGATTAACATTGACTCTTTTCTTTATTGGTGCATCACTTTCAAGAGATGTATTAAAGAGTGTAGGTTTTCGTCCAATGGTTCAAGGTGTTTTTCTTTGGATTGTGATAAGTATTTCCTCTTTACTCTATATTCTTTTTGTAGGGTAGATTATTGAATTACATTACATATTGGCATAATTCATTCTTAGTTTATAGAATTTGAGTTTATAAAATAAAAAAAGGTTATCATCTCGATAACCTTTTTCTCCCTAACCATTTTTATCAATGTAATGAGTAAATTTTACTCAGTTTACTCTTCTTTATTTTATGCAAAGATAATTATACCAACCGTACGGTATGTTAAATATGGCTTTTTTAACACTAATAAAATGGATATTTATATATAATCTACATAATATTTATTCTTTTTCACAAGTAAAAGGCAGATTTCAATAATGGAGGGAATATGAATAGTCGTTTGATTTATTATTTGCGCAGACAAATAAGAAGTAATGCTGAATATTTCCAGCACATTTTAGGGGGATAATTATTGGGCGGAAAAGTATTTAAAATAAGAGTAAGCCTGATTTTTGTGTTTATGCTTTAATCTCATTATAGTATTTCATAAATATATCTTTCAAGAGGGTAGTGTCGAGTCCGTTCTTTAAACACATTTCAAATGATAGTCCCGAATAGATATATCTGAAATGCATAGCAACATAATCAACATCGTATTCTGGCCTAATCTCTCCCGATTTTACTGCATTGCTGATGACTCTTTTCCACAATTCCAGTTCACTGTCGAAGACTTTATCTATAAGTGTGCCGAAATCAGGATAGTATTGTATTGCCTGAAATACAAGATTAAAGTAACATCTGCTCATATTTTCTACGCCACAGGAACTTAACGATTTCATTGTTCTATTGATACCTTCAATATAGAAATTTATAAAGTCAATCAGGCTGGAATCTTTGAATGTAGCAAATTTTATTTCAATATTATGAGGTGATAATATGTATCTATCGATAACTTTTATAAAAAGTCCTTCCTTATTTTTCATGTAGTAGAAGATGGCTCCACGACTTAATTCTAGGGCTTTCTCCAAATCTGCGATTGTGACTTTCTCGAAGTTCTTGGTCAGAAAAAGTTTGAATGCCCCAAATAGTATTTTGTCTTCAGTTTCTTTCACTTCTTTTACAGGTAAATAATGCGAATAAAAGTAGATACAATTTATTAATTAGTAACTCTTTTCGTGGGTCGTATTATTGTTATTTAACAATATTAACACCATTCATTTGCATAGCTGTCTATTGAGACTTATCTGTTGTGAATAGCAGATACAATAAATAGACTGTTTAAAATGCTATATAGAACAGCAATTCAGATTCTCGACAAGACTCCAATCTGAATTGTTGTTCACACAAAAGAAAGGATCGCTCTTCAAACTCTGATAGATGAGCAGAGGAAAAAAAATGGTTCTTCGTCACTTTTGGTGGAAGCAAACTATCTCAAATGCTTATCCAATCAATATTCTACATGTTTTTTTGATAAACCATTTATTGAATCTGATAAAAATCTGCTAAGCACTATGAATAATAGGTTCAATATAATATCTTCCACCAAAAGTGACGAAGAGCCAAAAAAATACAAAAATGGGATTGTCCCGATTTAGAACAACCCCATTAAGAACTTAATTAAGCTATTAGTCTGTAGTATATTAAATGTATTCAGTAATTAATTATAGAGGGTATTTGCTTTTTCTTCCCAGAATATTATCTTTTTTCCAGAATATTACCTTTTTCTTCCTAGAATATTATTTTTTCTTCCAGTATAATATATCTGAGGGAGTTTATTTCTCTATTAATTATAGAATATATTTACTTTTTGCCTTTAGTAATACTCTGAATATCCTGAAGCGTCATATCGCCGGTAATCTGTATAAATACAAACTCAGGTTTTTCATCTACAAACATTACCAGTTCGCCAATTTTATTATTTGGTTTCTTTTTAATGTAAAAAGTAACATGAGAACCTTCTTCTCTTACCCGCATTAGCTCTTCATATCTTTTATTACTGGCATAATTATGGATCTCACCTTTCATCATGTTCGAGATGGCAGCTTTTTCGCTAGTCAATATTACTATTGATTCAAGCTTTCCGGCAATTCCACCTATATCCAGTCCTTCTGTTTTCATATTAGGCATCATTTGAAGCATAGTCTTAGATATAAAAACGGAAGTTACTCCATCCATATCGGCATATTTGTCGATGAGTTTATTCTGCGCAAATGCAATGCTGGTGCAGCACATTAATATTGCAAATAATACATGTTTTATTTTCATCGCTATATTTATTATTGACTGATTTGTTTATTAATAATTTCATTCACTTTATTCATATCTTCCTGGGCGGTTTCTAACTGAGAAACTCCTTTATTCAGATTGTTGGAGACCAATAGTAAGGCCTTTTGAGCTTCTTTGTAAGCATCCTGAGGATTTGAATAAGTATCTGTAAGTACCGGCTCTTGCTGTTCAAGATATGGATAGATTCCTATACTCAAAATTAAACATATACTTGCTGCTATACCGCTTATCAATTGCCAGTTTATTATTCTTCTTTCCAGACGAGGCTTTTTTATTTTCTCTTTTTCTTCCCACGTGTCGATAAGAAGACTTAATTTCTTTTCTAAATGAGCCGGAACCTCAATATCGTTGTCTATATCTTTACAACTGCTGTACATCTCCAGAAACAGCTCTTTTTCAGCCAGTAAATGAGGAGGCACTTCCTGAGTCTCAAAAAAATGCATAATTTCCTTTTCCTGGTCCACCGATGTTTTACCTTCATAAAAATCGGCTATTAATTTCTCTATTTCAAAGATTTTCATCATTGTCTCAATATATTAAATTGTTCGCGTATCGTTTTTCTGGCTCTTGATATCAGAACTCTTATGTTGATGGCATTAAGTCCGGTTATCTGTTCAATCTCTTCAATAGAACATTCGCTCAGATGTCTTAATTTCATCACCTCCTGTTGCTTTCCCGGCAATTGTGTGATGAGCTGTTTTACACAGTTTAGCTCGTCTTTAATTTCTATCTCGTTAATCAGAGATGTTTCATTTGATTTACTTACCACTTCTATATCCTGAGTCTCGCTCTCATTTTTAGTTGAGCGAAGATAATCAAAACATATATTTTTGAGTAAGATAACGCTAAATGATTCCGGATTTCTGATTTCTGCGAGCTCTTCCCGTTTATTCCATAGCTTTAGATACGCTTCTTGTACCATATCTTCCGCATCGCACTGGTTTCCCAAAAGCTTATAGGCAATCCTGTAAAGCTTTTGATGATGTGGAAGATATTGTTTTTTGAAGCTTTCGGCATCCATGTCATTGCTTATTAGTAAGTTTGGATATATCCGATTTATTAAATTTACCTTTAATCTTAACTAAAGCAGCTTCTTTGCCGGTTGTAACAACTACCAATTCGCTGATGTCTTCGTTGTTCATCTTAACCAATACTCTTACATTTTCGCCGTTTTCATTAGAGCGAACTAATGTTTCATATCCTTCAGCATTCAAGGTTTTTACCTTTTCGGCAAATTTATCTTTAATCTCCGATGAACATTTGCTCAGATCAAGTACTTGTAAAGAGTCGATGTCTTTTACTCCGCCCAAATCATCACCTTTAGAAAAAGATTTTGCCAGCGTCATCATTGACTTATCTAGTTTTACATTTTCAACGTTAGGTGCATCAGAAAACTCTTTAAACAACTGTTCAATATTCTGGCCAAGGCTCAATTGAGCTACCAGGAAAAGTGAGATACACAAAAAATACTTCTTTACCATAATTCTGTAGATTTTTAGATGATTACTTTGTACTAATTAACGCGTTATCGATGTAAATACATTAATTAGACGTAACGAAACAGAATGTTGTTACAAATAAAATAAAAAAAAGAGCGAAAAGAAAAGATTTTTATTTCTTTCCTCTTCGCTCCTCAATATTTTCTGAATATATTATGCTTTATTCTCTCTTAATTTTTCAAAGATTAAAGCTTCCAATTCTTCTGCTAGTTCAGGATTATCACTGATAACCTGTTTTGCACCATCTCTTCCCTGAGCAAGCTTAGTATCATTGTAGCTATACCATGAACCGCTTTTTTTGATAATTCCAAGTTCGGCACCAAGATCGATTATTTCTCCTGAACGAGAGATACCTTCGCCAAACATGATATCGAATTCTGCTTTACGGAATGGAGGAGCAACTTTATTCTTTACTACTTTTACACGAGTCTGATTACCGATAATTTCATCGCCATCTTTAAGCTGACTTGTACGGCGGATGTCTAAACGTACAGAAGCATAGAACTTCAAGGCGTTACCACCAGTTGTAGTTTCAGGGTTACCAAACATTACACCAATCTTTTCACGCAACTGGTTGATGAAGATACAAGTTGTTTTTGTCTTGCTGATGGTACCAGTTAGCTTACGTAAAGCCTGAGACATTAAACGAGCCTGAAGTCCTAACTTGTTTTCTCCCATGTCGCCTTCTATTTCGGCTTTTGGAGTAAGTGCAGCAACAGAGTCGATTACAACAATATCAACGGCAGAAGAACGGATAAGTTGATCTGCAATTTCCAAAGCCTGTTCACCGTTATCAGGTTGTGAAATTAAAAGGTTATCAATATCTACACCAAGTTTCGCTGCATAGAAGCGGTCGAAAGCATGCTCAGCATCAATGATTGCGGCAATACCTCCGGCTTTCTGAGCCTGAGCAATAGCATGAATTGCAAGTGTTGTTTTACCAGAAGATTCAGGACCGTAGATTTCAATAACCCTTCCTTTAGGATATCCACCTACTCCTAATGCTACATTTAACGCAATAGAACCGGTAGGGATTACTTCTACTTCCTGCACATTATCATCGCCGAGTTTCATGATAGAACCTTTGCCGTAGCTTTTTTCTATCTTATCCATGGCAGCCTGTAAGGCTTTTAATTTTTCGCTTGATGCCATATTTGTTTCAAAATTTAATTCATCGCTTTCTTTCTTTGCCATAAATTAGTTATAAGTTTTACTTGTTTATACTTTATAAAATTTGTTGAGCATGATTCTTGGTGCTCACTTCTTTAGGTGTAATAATGCGCTCAATAATTCCTTCTTCATTAATAATAAAGGTGGTTCTTAATGTTCCCATGTAGGATCTACCATACATCTTCTTTTCGGCCCATACACCAAATTGTTCTACCAGTTTCTTTTCTGTGTCGGCTACCAAAGTAAAAGGAAGTTCGTTCTTTTGGATAAATTTCTGATGAGATTTCTCATCGTCTACGCTTACACCAATTACTTCATACCCGGCTTTTCTTAGTTCGGTATAATTATCTCTGAGGCTGCATGCCTGAGCTGTGCATCCAGAAGTATTATCTTTTGGATAGAAGTATAATACCACTTTTTTCCCTCTGTAATTGCTAAGGCTAATTTCTTCGCCTTTTTCGTTTATTCCCAGTATATCAGGGGCTTTATCTCCTACATTCATAATTCTTAATTGCTAGATTTAATGTTTACAAAGATAAAAATAAAAAGTTAAGTACGGCAATAATTGTTGCAAATCTGCTTACTTAATAGAATAATTCAATTTGGTTGTAACATCTTTTTTTCCCTTTTTTGGTGTTATAAAGATGCTTTTAAATAATTGCAGACTTACTCTTTTTCGTTTAGAGTACGATTCAAAATTCTCGCTCTTGTAGTCAAAGTCTTTTTGCCAACATGTAGTAGGGGAAACATAACAGTAGGTAGCTTCCTCAATTGAATTATCAGATTCTTTTGCCTTTTCGGCTGCGAGAATGTTTTTCTTAGAAGGAGCTATACATATAATGCCCTTTCTTTTGCATTCATTAATTATTGGCGCAATTATACATTCGTAGTTGTCAACAATTGTTTGGGTTGAAAAATTGTTATAAACAGAATTGCCTATTTTTTGGATGGGCCTTAATTGGATAATATCTAAAGGAACTTTGTTGAACAGATTATTGAATTCAACTAAATCAAATAAATTATCCTGGTTAATTGTATAATTAATCCGCAACTTAAGATCGGGATATGTATGCTTTACTTCGGCAATATTTTTAAGTAGTTCAGGGATATGTTCAAATTTGCCATTAGTCATGAAAAAATCGTAGGTCTCTTTCTTAAGACCATGCAAGGATAATGTTATTTCATTTAATCCGGCTTCGGCATATTTGTTTAGGAGTTCTTTGGTAATAAGAGCTCCGTTTGTAGTTATTGAAATATATGGAATATGATGTTGCTTTCCCAAAGATATAACTTTAAGGATACCTTTGTATAAGGTAGGCTCAGCTCCACAACCAATTTGCAGTTTTAGTGCCCGGTGGAATATTGAATCAGCAATCAATTCAATATCTTCAATATCTATCTTTTTGTTTCCTTTTGTTTTTGATTCGGAATCACTGAAATAGCACATCCGGCATCGGAAATTGCATGCAATGACAGGGTCTATAAAAATTCCTATATATCTTTTGTTGAAGATATGTAGAAGATAAATTCCTAGTAATTTTATTCTTCTATTCTTAATTTTGCCAAACAGCTTTAAGAGGTGATAGACGTTTTTCATGCATATAGATAAAAGAAGAGGGAAATAATATTATTTCCCTCCAAACTTTTTATTTTAAAGTTCCAAATCTCCGTCGAACACCTCTACCCAAGGTAAACCTTGTTTGTTTAGTTGTTCCATGAATGGATCCGGATTAAAGTCTTCTACATTGTTTACTCCAGGATTTTTCCATTCGCCTTTTAGGAACATCATTGCTCCAATCATTGCAGGAACACCTGTTGTGTAACTTACGCCCTGAGCACCTGTTTCTTTGTAAGCTGCTTCGTGGCTACAGTTGTTATATACGTAATAAGTACGTTCTTTACCATCTTTGATACCGCGGATACGGCAACCGATAGACGTTTCTCCAGTATAGTTTTCACCAAGTTCTCCCGGATTAGGAAGAACTGCCTTAAGGAACTGAATAGGAACAATCTTTTGTCCGTTGTAATCTATCTCATCAATACGAGCCATACCAATGTTTTGGATAACGCGTAAGTGAGTAAGATATTCCTGACCGAAAGTCATCCAGAAACGAGCACGCTTCAAAGTTGGATAGTTCTTAACCAGAGATTCCAGCTCTTCGTGGTAAATTACATAAGATTCTTTAGGACCGATATTTGGATAATTCAATGGCTTGTGAATCTGATGAGGCTCAGTGATAACCCATTCTCCGTTTTCGTAATATTTTCCTTTTTGAGTAACCTCACGAATATTGATTTCCGGATTGAAGTTAGTAGCAAATGCTTTGTGGTGATCGCCTGCATTGCAATCTACAATATCAAGATAGTTGATCTCATCAAAGTGATGTTTAGCTGCATAAGCAGTGTATACTCCACTTACTCCCGGGTCGAAACCACATCCTAAGATAGCAGTCAGTCCGGCTTCTTTAAACTTATCCTGATAAGCCCATTGCCAGCTGTATTCAAAGTGAGCTTCATCCTTTGGTTCGTAGTTAGCAGTGTCAAGGTAGTTAACTCCAGCAATCAGACAGGCATCCATAATGGTAAGGTCCTGATAAGGAAGGGCTACGTTGATTACGATTTCAGGTTTGAAATCATTGAATAATGCAACCAGTTCATCTACATTATCGGCATCAACCTGAGCCGTTTTTATTCTGTCTCCACCTATAGCTTTCGCTATGGCATCACATTTCGATTTTGTGCGGCTTGCCAACATGATATCTGTAAATACGTCAGCATTTTGTGCCACTTTATGTGCAACAACGGTTCCAACACCGCCGGCACCAATAATTAGAACTCTACCCATTTAAGTGTAATTTAATTGTTTTAACATTGATAACTCGGCAAAGATAAATAAATTAATTGAAGTGGGGAATAATCTTATAATATTTATGTATCCGTAATAATGGAACTTTTTTGTGTTTTGAAAGACTATTTGCCCATTCCGCCATTTTTGGCAATTATCCATATAATTATGGGGGCTCCAAAGAGTGCGGTAACTGAATTAATAGGCAATGTTCCCTGACTGCCGGGCATTTGTGAAATAAGGTCGCACACGAGCATGATGCCACTTCCGCAAAGAATGGAGGCAGGAATAATCATTTTATGATCGGATGTGTGAAAAATGCCCCGGGCGATATGTGGAATGGTTACGCCGATAAATGCAATTGGTCCGGTAAAGGCGGTAGATGTTCCTGCCAATAGGGCAGTAGCCAGAATAATCCACAAGCGAGTGCGAGAAACAGACACTCCAAGTCCGGTGGCATACTTTTCGCCCAGCAATAAAACATTGAGTTTTTTCTGCATAATGAAGGCCAATAGTGTACCTACGATTATGATTGGTGCCATGATTGCCATGTAATCCCAGCTCACAGCCGAAAGACTTCCAAAAGTCCACGAGATAAAGAGCTTCAAAGTATCCGGATTACTGGTGCTTTGCAGAATGCTGACAATTGCTCCGGCAAAGTTACCGAACATCATTCCTATAATTAATAAAGAGATAGTCTGCGGAACTTTTACAGATACAATAATTATCAGTAGTAATACCCCAATAGCTCCCAGAACAGCAGCAGTAACCTGTCCCCATCCGGCAATTACAAACCAGGGAAGCGATGAGGCTCCCAAAGTAAGCAGGGCTACTCCCAGACTAGCTCCCGAAGTAACACCCAGTACATCCGGTCCGGCAAGCGGATTGCGGAATAGAGTCTGCATCAGTACACCTGCCACGGATAGTGCCGCGCCTGTAAGAATGGCAGTAAGGGCTTTAGGCAGGCGATAATTGATAATTATTTCCCTATATAAATCGTCTCCGCCATTTCCTATAAGTGAAGACCATATGTCTTTAAACGAAAGGTTTACGCTTCCAAAAGCTATGTCACAAGTAAAAGCGACAAAGAAAAGAAGTATCAGTATTAGAAATTTTGTTCTCATTTCAGCTTTTGCATGTAAGTGAATTCATAATTGGGCAGCAGTTCAGGGTGAAGCGCTTTTATCATGTCACTAAGAATGAGGTAGGGGCGGGCAACGGCACTTTCCCAGTAGTCGTTACCTCCGGTGGCATTCATCCGTTTATTGTAATTATATACATTTCCCTCTTTGTATGCCTTGAACAGTTTGTATTTAGCATCTATTTTACCTAGTTCATCCAATGAGTTAGCCTGAGAGCCTACCCACACATCTGCCTTGCTGAAATTAATCAAAGCCGATTCTATATTAGAAGATATGCTGCCACTAGTGGTATCATTCTCATAGAAATATGAGCCCCCTGCATCACGGAACATCTTTGCATTAAAACTTTTCCCGGCAGGCATTGTCCATGTACCGCGGAAGTCTTGTCCGGATACCAGAGTAGGGCGATCTTTTACTTTCTGAGCCAATGCAGATACATCTTTATATCTTTTCTCTACATCATTGAACAGACTGTCTGCCAAATTCGATTTATCGAAGAACGCTCCTATAAATTTAATCCATTCTGCGCGCGCCAATAACGAAGTCTCCTGCCATTCAATGTTATAGATAACCGACAGACCGCTTTGGGTTAGTCTTTTGGAATTCTCATCTTCCGCATTGTAAGCCGAAGTCATTACCGCCTGAGGACGAAGAGCGAGAAGATTTTCAATATCCAGATTGAAAGCATCTCCCAAATCCTTTATTCTGCCTTCTTTAACTCCCTTTAATATCTCCGGATTATAAACCCATGCAGCACTGCATACTCCGGTCACTTTATCGAGTTTACCCAGCATTTGCAGAAACTCAAAGTAAGTAGCCGAATTGGCAACGAGCGATTTCAGAGGAATCTGAATCTTTTTCCCATCCTGTGGAACGCTGGTCTTTGTATCTTTCACCAGATAATATCTGGCATATATTTCTCCTTTTTTCCAGGGATTGAAGACTGTTACGCAGGTATAACTGTCAGTTTTTCCAATGGAAAAGCCTTCTGCGTACTTTATTTTAAGAGGTTCTCCTGCTGTCTCGCTTTTATTTTTTTGTTTATTGGTGCAACCAGTAAAAAGTATCAGTGTAAAAAGAAGTATATAATGTAGATGTTTCATCGGTTTATTGTTTTACTCAGACAAAGGTAATAAAATGCAGAAAGAAAGAAGTTATTTGGCAATCTTTTCTTTCGAGGAACCTAAGCTGATATACTGAGGCGGATAAACAAATTATATTATATATGTTCTGATTTAGCAGTACAGCTAATTTAAAAATAGTCTAGACTTTATATTATAAAGGTCTACGGTTAATTATAAAAAGGTGTACTGCTATTTAAGAATGTGTTTCGAGCAATTGCCTTGGCTTACCTTATATTCATGCTAAGCACCGGAGAATGCTTTTTCTGTCAAATGAATGACGCATTCTGACATAACGGCAGTAATTCTGTCAGAATCCCCCATGAAATAGCAAACATAACTGTCATGCTATAAAAGTTTCTATAAGATTTTTGTTTTTGGCACGACGTTTGTTTCTTAATTGGCGTATGGTTGCTCCATACACGAAAACAACGTTAGAGAGCAATCGACAATATTAAATAGAATAATAATTAAAAAACAAAATAACAATCATGGGAAAAATTATTGGAATTGACTTAGGAACAACAAACTCTTGTGTTTCTGTATTCGAAGGAAACGAGCCTGTAGTAATATCAAACAGCGAAGGTAAACGTACAACTCCTTCAATTGTTGCATTTGTAGACGGCGGCGAACGTAAAGTAGGTGATCCTGCAAAACGTCAGGCTGTAACAAACGCAAAACGTACGGTATTCTCTATCAAACGTTTTATGGGTGAGAACTGGGATCAGGTACAAAAAGAAGTTGCTCGTGTTCCTTACAACGTTGTAAAAGGCGACAATAATACTCCACGTGTTGATATTGACGGACGTCTTTATACTCCACAGGAAATTTCTGCAATGGTTCTTCAGAAAATGAAAAAAACTGCAGAAGATTATCTTGGACAAGAAGTTACTGAAGCTGTTATCACAGTTCCTGCATACTTTAGCGACTCTCAACGTCAGGCTACAAAAGAAGCCGGACAGATTGCCGGTCTTGAAGTTAAACGTATTGTAAACGAACCAACTGCTGCAGCTTTAGCTTACGGTCTTGACAAAGCTCACAAAGATATGAAGATCGCCGTATTCGACTTAGGTGGTGGTACATTCGATATCTCTATCCTTGAATTCGGTGGCGGTGTATTCGAAGTTCTTTCAACTAACGGTGATACTCACCTTGGTGGTGACGACTTCGACCAGGTTATTATCGACTGGTTGGCTGATGAGTTTAAGAATGATGAAGGAGTAGACTTGCGTCAGGATCCTATGGCTCTTCAACGTTTGAAGGAAGCTGCTGAAAAAGCAAAAATTGAACTTTCTTCAACTACAACAACTGAAATCAACTTGCCATACATTATGCCGGTTGCAGGTGTGCCAAAGCACTTGGTTAAAACATTGAGCCGTGCTAAGTTCGAATCACTTGCACATAGCTTGATTCAAGCTTGTGTTGAACCTTGCCGTAAAGCAATGGACGCTGCAGGATTAAGCAACTCAGATATCGACGAAGTTATCCTAGTAGGTGGTTCTACTCGTATTCCAGCTGTTCAGGATCTTGTTGAGAAATTCTTCGGAAAGACTCCTTCTAAAGGTGTAAACCCTGACGAAGTAGTTGCTATTGGTGCAGCTGTTCAAGGCGCTGTATTAACAGACGAAATTAAAGGCGTAGTTCTTTTGGATGTTACTCCACTTTCAATGGGTATTGAAACATTAGGTGGTGTAATGACTAAATTGATCGATGCAAATACAACTATCCCTTGCAAGAAGAGCGAAGTATTCTCTACTGCGGCCGATAACCAAAGTGAAGTAACTATCCACGTACTTCAGGGAGAACGTCCAATGGCAAGTCAGAACAAGTCAATTGGTCAGTTCAACCTTTCAGGTATCGCTCCAGCTCGTCGTGGAATTCCTCAGATTGAAGTTGCTTTCGATATCGATGCAAACGGTATCCTGAAAGTAACAGCTAAAGATAAAGCTACAGGTAAGGAACAAACAATCCGTATTGAAGCTTCAAGTGGTTTGAGCAAAGACGAAATTGATCGTATGAAAGCTGAAGCTGAAGCTAACGCTGAAGCAGATAAGCAAGAACGTGAAAAGATTGACAAGTTGAATCAGGCTGATAGCATGATCTTCCAGACTGAAAAACAACTTGAAGAACTTGGCGATAAACTTCCAGCTGACAAGAAAGCTCCTATCGAAGCTGCTCTTGCTAAGCTGAAAGAAGCTCACAAAGCTCAGGATATTGCTGGTATCGATGCTGCAACAGCAGAGTTGAACAAAGTATTCCAGGCTGCAAGTGAACAAATGTATGCTCAGGGCGCTGGTCAACCAGGTGCAGAGCAAGCTGGTCCTGACATGAATGCCGGTGCAGGTGCACAAGGTGGTTCTGACAAACATCAGGGAGACAATGTTCAGGATGCTGATTTTGAAGAAGTAAAATAATTACTGCTCTACAGAGCAATATGCATTCATAAATTAAGCCGCTGTAAATGCTAAATTTACAGCGGCTTTTCTTTTCTATATAAAAAATTATTCATTAGCTTTGGCACTGAAAATAAAATATACAACACAATCAATAAATAGAAAAATGAGTGTTTTAAAAAACATCAATAACGTAAAAAGAACAGTTTTGCAGGCATTAACAAAGAATGTTGGTACTTCTTTGAGTGTAAATGGAGGTAAATTGAATAAGGCTGATATAAAGAGAGTACTTATTGTCCGACCTAACCACCGACTGGGTAATCAGTTATTAATAACTCCTATTGTTGAGGATGTAACCAATTTCTTTCTGGATGCAAAAATAGATTTGTTCGTAAAGGGGAATGTGGCTCCTATAATATTTCAAAACTATAAAAATATAGATCATATTCTTCGATTACCCAAACAGCATTTCAAACAACTGCTTCAATACATAAAGGGTTGGCTGAGCATCAGAAAAGAATATTATGATATCGTGATAAACGTAGTTCCCAATTCATCATCGGGACGATTACTCACTAAATTCGCCAGAGGTAAATATAAGTTTTATGGTGACGATGTGGAAGAGCTGCAGCAGAAGTATAGCGATTATCAGCATATAGCAAAAAATCCGGTTTATAATTTCCGTTATTGTCTGTCTAAGCTGGGAGTTAGTTGTGATTACAATGAAATACCATCCTTAAATATAAAACTAAGTTCTTCGGAAATTGCCACCGGCAAGGAATTGCTTGATAAGCTGGTTACTGATAAAAATAAGAAAACAATTAGTATATATACTTATGCTACCGGCGCAAAGTGTTATGACGAAACGTGGTGGTTGGAATTTCACAAACGACTAAAATCAGAATATCCTGAATTTAATATTCTCGAAATCCTTCCGGTAGAGAATGTTTCGCAGATATTATTTAAAGAACCTTCACTATACAGTAAAGATATTCGTGAAATGGCTGCTGTAATAGCAAATACCGAAGTGTTTATCAGTGCGGATGGTGGCGTAATGCACCTGGCAAGTGCTGCACAAACTCCTGTTATTGGTTTGTTCTCTGTTACTAGCATAGGTAGGTATGAGCCATATAATGGTCAAAGCAAAGGTTTGAATACAAACAATCTGACCAATGATGAAATTATCAGTGAGATAGCTTCTTATTTCAGTAGAAATAAAATAAAATAGAAAGAAGGCTGTTTCCCGTAATAAGGGAGCAACTTTCTTTTTGTTTAATAGGATGGAAGGCTTAAAAAAGTGATTTATGGCTGGTTAAGGGTAGGTACGAGCCATATAATGGTCAAAGCAAAGGTTAGAATACAAACAATCTGACCAACGATGAAATTATCAGTGAAATAAATAAGAATATTCTGGCGTAAGCAGTGAGATAGCTTCTTATTTCAGTAGAAATTAAAATAATCAGAATGAAGGCTGTTCCCAAGAATAAGGGTGCAGCCTTCTTTTTGTTTATAGGATGGAAGGCTTAAAAAAGTGATTTATGACTTGTTTAGTATATGGAATGCGGGCAGCAAATGGCGTAGTGTTGGCTAAAAAAAAGAATCAGAAAATAAAGAAGAACCGGAAAACAAACCGTGAATTGTATGATGTTGGTTTAAAAAAGTGATTTATGACTTGTTTAGTATATGGAATGCGGGCAGCAAATGGCGTAGTGTTGGCTTAAAAAAAGAATCAGAAGATAAAGAAGAATCGGAAAACAACCCATGAATTGTATGATGATGGTTTGAAAATGACAAACCTTGATTCTTCTTACGGCCAGATTACAGTTGCGAATTGTATAATGTAGGCTTGAAAAGGTGAAGGATGACCTGAAAAGTGATAGATGAAGTGACTGATGGGTGAGGGATGATTTCTGTTTTATAGGGAATAACTATTTTGATATTCAGATAGTTATACGTTTGCAGGTGAGGGAGTGATGGATGAAATTAGTTTTTATTATTCTTGGTGTTGATCATTAGATACGATTTAAACAAAATAGTAAAGGCTGCTCCCAGTGTATATCTAGGAGCAGCCTTTTATATTGATTTCTGCTTTGTGTTAATTACCGGAGAAGTCTTTATTAAGCATTACTTGAATTTGAGAGCCAGACTTATTGAATGAGATGTTAATTTAGTGCTACGGTCGTAGTAACTATACCTCATCTCAATAGTATTAAGTTGTTTAATTCCAAATATTCCGTTGGCCGATGTTACACGAAAGTTTACCCCAAAAAGATTACTGGTAAATTTAGATAAGTCGAAATCACTTGTGTAATATGACTCATTATCAGCTAACATGTGCTCTTTGTAAGGTTTGAAATATTCAATGCCCGACTGGCGATAATATCTATAGAACGGAGCGATAGAAATAAAAGGAGTTATTTTGTATGGAATCTCTAGCTCTGCTGTGTGAGCAGTGAGTTTCCAACTGTCTGTATAATAACGATAAAATCCCCGCAAAATAAATTTATCTCCTAAGAAGTAATTAGCTCGCACTCCAATAGGCAACTTAAATCTGTTATCTGGTAATTTCTCAGAATAAGCATTATTTCCGTTGTCTCCAAAGTAAACACGTTGATAGGCAGTTCCCAATAATCCTTTCTGGTAACCGATATCTGTAAGCAATGACATCTGCAGTCGCTGATTTATGACCTGAGCCAGCCCCAATGAAAGATTATACGAATTGCGCGGGGCATTATCTCCCTGGTTATATTTAAGATTTGGGCTGGTAGGACGTAGTTCTGCAGGTAATATAACCTTCCAGGTATCCAGAAAGACTGAGGCTTTAGCCGAGAATTCTGTATTCTTATCTTGTGTACTCTTTGAAAACAGAACATTACCTCCTATGGAAGTATAATCGAATTCATTAGAAAAGGAAAGTCCCCCTCCAAGTGAATAATTATGTTTTGTGTTTTCAAATAAATAACTTACCGAAGGAGAAACGCGTACATCACCACTAGATGCATGAGAAACAGCATGTGAAGATGCAGATGTAACAATGGTGTTTAAGTCGATCTGATCTGAAGAAGCAGAACTATAAACATCGACTCCTAGTTCGATTCCAAAAATATGTTTATTATTTCTTTTGTCAAATTTGCTCAGTTGAAGGTCTATTGAATTACCCGATTCGTCAAGTCTTTCACTACCAATACCACCGGTGACAGCTGAATTATTTCCGTTCTGGTGATAATAACTAGTTAAAAAGTTAACTTCATCAATCTTTAATTTTCTATACTTAGTACTATCTGTTTGTGCCTTTGTAATATTCATAAACAGCATTAGTGCTGCTACTGTCATAACAATCTTTTTCATTTTACCTCCTTCTGTTAATTACAACCACAACCACCACCTGTTCTGCCTCCGTTACCACCTGATGCACCCTCTCTATAAAGCAAGAAGTTACTTTCATATTTCTCAATTTTGCGGCTTGAAAGACTCATCTCTGCATCATTGATTCTTGATTTCTGAAAAGGTTTTACCGTTTTACAGGATGGAAATATTAATGTGCTACACACTAATACTAAAAAGAATAGTTTCTTTTTCATTCTACAATTTTAATATTTTTAGAGAGGAATAGCTTATTATTATCATCAACCAGAATACATTCAATACCGTTTAACTGATTGATAAGATTTAATCCCTGATTAACCCCTAGAATGCTTACCGGTGTAGCCATTGCATCAGCCAATTCAGCATTAGAAGTTATTATTGTTACACTTTTTATTCCTTTTATCGGATATCCGGTTTTGGGGTTTATAGTATGAGAATAGAATTGATTATCAATCATTACGAATTTCTCATAATTTCCAGATGTTGCAATTGACTTATTAGTAATATTCAATGAAGAAAAATAAGTCTGCTTTAGATTGGGATTAGCTATACCTACTGTCCACGGAGAACCATTTTCCTGATATCCCCAGGCGTTTAAGTCGCCGGATGCGCTGACAATACCATCCTTAACACCAGCTTCCAGCATTATGCGTTTGGCACAATCGGCAGCATATCCTTTACCAATACCTCCAAAACCAATACGCATGCCTTTATTTTTAAGAAATACAGTTCTGTCATTATTATCGAGCAATATATTTCTATAATCAATAAGATGTACCGACTTTTTGGCTTCCTGTATACTTGGTAACTTAGTCATTGATTCATTAAAGTTCCAAAAGTTTTTATCAAGAGAACCATAAGACAGATCAAAGTATCCCTGAGTAAGTGCTGATATCTTTTGTGCCCTGTATACCAAATTAAAAAACTCATCAGGAACTTCAACCGGTTTTATTCCGGCGTTTCTGTTTACTTCATTCGTTATGCTGTTGTCACTATAAGTAGTAAGCAGTCGTTCTATACGTTTTACTTCGTCAATGCCACAAGCTATCTGTTCATTTCCCAGCTTTTCATTTGCACTTAACGCCAGGAATTCGAACTGATTACCCATTAGTTTGGTTTGTACCTTTACAAGAATCATTCTCTGATTATTTTATATAGCAACTAATGTCTTTTATATAATCGTTCACAGTATTTTTCTTATCAAATCCATTCCAGTTTTTTAAGCTCTTTCCACTTGCATCAGTCAATACCAGGAAGGGAAAAGATCCTTCAGGATCATACGTTTCTGCTAATTTATCATTCAGTTCCTGTTGCTCTTTCTGTAGTTGATTCTTTTTCTGACGAGGAAAGTCTGCAATAAGTAATACTAAATTCTTATCGGCAAATGATTGAAACTCGGGAGTATCGAAAATTGTTTTCTTAAACAAAATACAAGGGCCACACCAATCGGATCCCGAGAACTTTATCAAGATCAGCTTGTTTTCCTTTTTTGCTAACATCTCTGCTTCATTAATGTTATATACTTGTGCTTTAGCATAGGTTGATACAAGTATTATGCCTAGAATGAGAAATATCTTTTTAACCATAACTTAAATAATTTATATAGATGTACTAGAGAAGATAATAATAATAAAACCGGAATTTATTTTACTGGGTAACTATTTTCCGACGGACACAAATCTATATTATTTTATGAATATAACAAGCGATATCATGTTAAAAGAGATTTTTAATTGAGAATAAAATAGTTTATTTTTTGAAAAGACTCTTAATTGATAGAAAAATGTTAGAAATTTTATCTGTTTTAATTTAGTATCCTAAAAAAATACGCGGAAAAGTATTCAACTACTTTCCCGCGTACATTCAGAAATGATTTAAAATATTATTTCCCCAAAAGTTATTTTTTATATACTTCAACTTCAACAATGCCTAATCTATTGCTTGATTTACCTTGTTCTTTAATTTCTTTCTTTCCGGTAATCTCTACAATATTATATGCATCTTGTTCTTTGTTTTCTCCAATGAGCTCAACTTTAACAACTTTTCCGTAAGTAGGATTGATAGGAATTGTTATATATCCAAGACTTTTTTCTGTGTCTCCTTTAAATACTTCTTTTCCATCAATAGTAATACGAATAGGGTAGGTCTTGTTTCTCCAGCCATTCAATTTGAATACCAACTCAGAAATAGTATCATTACGCTCCAATTCATACGCAATCCAGTTTTCTCCTTGTTTGCCGCTACTTACCCATTCAGATTCTTCATTATCATCATAGCAGAAACTTGCTTTATCTTCGTTACTTCCGGCAGTAGCCTTTACAATGTGAATAGGAATTCTGCTTACGGTAAATGAAGGAGTAGAAGGCGTTTCTCCTCTTTCAAGGTAGGAGGGGAGCTTTTCTCCTTGGAAATATGCTGATAAGCCGTTCTCTTGTTTCATTGCTTTAGAGGTTAAAGCAATAGAAGCAGTTTGTAATCCGGCTGATGAGGCTGTGATATTGATCTGACCAGCATCTGTTAATGTACGGATTAAAACACGGTTTACTCCACATTCCACTGGAAGTTCTTTTGCCAGAATATAATTGTCTTTTCCTTGTGCAATACCTCCTCGCCATTCAGCAGGACCATTCATGTTGAAAGAAATAAGGTTGTTGGCAGTAGGACATCTGTTTCCATCTTTGTCTACAACTTCAAATTCTACTAAAGCCATGTCGGCACCGTTCGCAATTAGTCCGTCGGGACTTTGATAACTCTTCATGCGGATAGCATAAGGAGCACCTGCTGTGTGAAGTTCATCACGACTGATTTCTTTTCCATCTTTGTCATAAGAGATAGCAATCAAGTTACCTGCTTCCCATTGTACATTCTTAAATGTGAAAAGGAATTGATAGCTTTGTTCACCATAACCCAAAGATTTACCATTCAGAATCAATTCTACCTTGTTTCCAGAAGAAGCAACATAAATATCTTTTTTAACCTGTGGAGTATAATTCCAGTGACCAATAATGTGTGTGTGAGGCTTTTCTACATCAACCCATCCGTCCCACATAACCTGATGCGCAAAGAAACCATCTTTTGGTAATCTCATAGCATCTACTTCGCCGCTTCTACGATAATTCTCTTCTCCACGGAAGTGTGTATTTGTATCAGAAAAAACAATATTCACCCCACCAGAGCTTACTCTTTCGCCGGTTCCTGGTCGTTCGCGGTAATAATCATACCAGCGAATAATATCTTCTATTGCATGAGAGTCTTGATTTCTGTTGTAGTCAAAAGCACTTGCACCTCTGTATAATGGTCCGTCTCCGTTTTTATGATAAGGAGTGGTATACTCATCCCAATATTTGCGTAATCCTTCATCACGTGAATACTCCATTGCCCACATCGGGTGACGAGCACTCTTATTTATATAAAGCATTTCTCCACCATATTCAGCAGTTTTGCTGTTTAGCATCTCGCGTGAACCAATAGCTCTGCCACCGCATGGATCATAGAGATTTCTGATAGCCAGCATCTCTTTCATGTGATCTTCTGAAATGTTCTCGTTGCCACATTCATAAAATAAGATACTTGGGTTATTACGGTTATATATAATAGCATCTCTCATTACTTCTGTTCGTTGTTCCCATTTTCTTCCGGTGATATCACTTTCTGCATCTCCGGCAGGCATAGCCTGAATCAAACCAACTCTGTCACATGATTCTACATCTTGTTTCCAGGGAGTAATATGCATCCATCGAACTAAATTACCGTTACTTTTTACCATGAGTGAATTGCTGAAATCACTTAACCATGCAGGAACCGACATGCCAACTGCCGGCCATTCATTGCTGGTTCTTTGCGCATAACCTTTCATTTGAATAACGCGGTCGTTCAGCCAAATCATTCCTTTTTCATATTTTGTTTTACGGAATCCGGTTCTTGTTTTTACTACATCGGTTGCTTTACCGTTTACGCGTACAACGGTATATACATTATAGAGATAACCATATCCCCAGCTCCAGAAATGTAATCCGTCAACTTTTTCGTTAGCTTTAATAATACCCTTTTCTCCGGCAGCTAAAGTTTTAGTTTCTCCTTTTATTTCTTTTACTATATTTCCATCCATATCCTCAACGAAAGCTTCGAAAGATATTTCCTGAGGTTTTTGAGTTTCATTCTTTACTTCAGATTCTGCACAAATAATAGCCGATTTGTTTTTGATATCAATATCCTTAGCGTAAACGTATGTTCCGGTTGTTTGTAAAGTGCTATATAGCGGAAGTGTTTGATATACCTTTGGAGTTATATGAAGATTTACATTTTTAGGTATACCACCATAGTTGGCATTAAAATTCTTATTGCTCCACTGAAAAGTAGTTCCACTTTTTTTCTCTTTATAATCCCACGAATTATCTATTCTTATTGCAATGATGTTTTCCTTTTTTCCGAAATTTACTAAATCGGAAATATCGAATCCACAAGCCATTACTCCATTTTCATGAATACCTATAGCTTTGCCATTCACATAAAATTCACCAGCTTGACGAACACCTTCAAATTCCAAAAAGACTTTTTTACCTTTATCGGAAGAAGACAATTTAAAGTGTTTTCTATACCATACAATTCCTGTAGTATGATTATCAATTGCTACTTTAAAAGCATCATCCTCATTAAAAGCATGAGGTAGAGTAACCTTTTTCCAGGAGCTGTCATCAAATTTTTGTTGTGATGCTTCTGAGGCGTCACCTATAAATAGCAACCAACCTGGATTGAAGTTGTACTTCGCTCTTTCGTTCTCATTAAATGTTTGCTTACTGGCAAAACTTTGTATGGGCAATAGCAGGGCTATTAAGAGATAAAGAAAAATGTGTTTCATTGGTTTTATAAGATAATTGTTTGTGTAGCAAAGATAAATATGATTTAAAAAACATATTTGTAAAAGAATTCTTTTACATGTTGTTTTGTACGGATTCAATGGAAAAAAAAGAAGAGAAGCTGTGTAATAGTACACAACCTCTCTTTCTTCAGGTTAAATTTAATATTTTCTATTTATTCAAAGCTTCTTAAAAGCGCAATTTCTTCTTTCCAAAGTGTTTCATCAGGTGTTTCAAGAATTATAGGCAAGTTATCAAAACGAGGATCTTTCATTATTCGTTGGAAGAATTCTAGTCCGATAAATCCTTTTCCAATATTATCATGTCGGTCTACCCGTGTACCTAACGCTTTTTTTGAGTCATTCAAGTGAATCGCCCGCAGATAACTAAAACCAACTATTTCATCAAAATCTCTGAATACTTTATCATAATTTTCTTCATCGAGAAAATCGTATCCGGCAGTAAAAGTGTGACATGTATCAAGACATACTCCTACGCGTTCTTTATCTTCTACACGATCAATAATGTATTTTAAATGCCCGAATTCGTTCCCCATATTGGTTCCTTGTCCGGCTGTGTTTTCTATAACTGCTGTAACTCCTTTAGTTTTGTTTAAAGCTATGTTTATAGACTCGGCAATTCTATCCAGGCATTCTTCCGGAGTTTCTTTGCTTAAGTGACTTCCCGGGTGGAAGTTTAGCAACTTTAATCCTAGTTGTTCACAGCGCTGCATTTCATCAAGAAAAGCTGCACGACTTTTTTGCAGGCCTTCTTCCTCTGGATGACCAAGATTAATTAAATAACTGTCGTGAGGTAAGATGTATTCTGCTTGTAAGTTGTATTTCTCACAGTTCTCCTTGAATAAATTAATATTTTCAGGGGTTAGAGGTTTTGATACCCATTGACGTTGATTCTTAGTAAAAAGAGCAAAAGCATTTGCTCCGATTTCATGTGCATTTACAGGAGCGAATTCTACTCCGCCAGATGCACTAACATGTGCTCCTATATATTTCATACTGTTTATATTATTAAGATCTATATTCTTAAACTTTGTTGTTCTGGCAAACATAAGAGCTTAGAACAACAATTTGAAGATAAAGATAGTAATAATTACGTTCGGAAGTACATCTTTATTATATAGTTGATATTTTTTTTGAAAAGAATATTTAATTCCTGATAAAAACAATGATAAGAATACAAATACAAAGTGGGCAAATAATACTTCTGAAATGTATTATTTGCCCACAAAATTTATTTTTTAGATGTACTAACTATGCAAGGCTGCCAATCTTTTCAAGATTCTCAGCAATTTCTTCATCGGAAAGACTATAGTTGACTAGATCACCTTGAAGATATTTATCGTATGATGCCATGTCAATTAGTCCATGACCGGAAAGATTGAACAGAATAACTTTTTCTTCACCTGTTTCTTTGCATTTGTTTGCTTCGTTTATTGTAGCTGCAATAGCATGGCAAGATTCCGGAGCTGGGATAATACCTTCAGCTTGAGCAAATAAGCAACCTGCTTTGAATGTGTCAAGTTGTTGCAAGTCAACTGCTTCCATAAGTCCGTCCTTTATCAGCTGAGAAACAATTGTTCCTGCACCATGATAACGAAGTCCTCCTGCATGGATATTTGCCGGAGTGAAGTCGTGCCCCAGTGTAAACATCGGTAATAAAGGAGTGTATCCCGCTTCATCACCGAAATCGTATTGGAACTTACCTCTTGTTAGTTTAGGGCAAGAAGCTGGTTCTGCAGCAATAAATCTCGTTTTCTTTCCTTCAAGAATATTATGACGCATGAAAGGGAAGGTGATTCCACCGAAATTTGATCCACCACCAAAGCAGGCAATAACCATGTCAGGGTATTCTCCCGCCATTTCCATCTGCTTTTCAGCCTCCAGACCAATAATTGTTTGGTGTAGAGAAACCTGGTTTAATACTGATCCAAGTACATATTTACAGTTAGGAGTTGATGTTGCCAGCTCAATAGCCTCTGAAATAGCCGTACCAAGAGATCCCGGATGATTAGGGAACTGAGTTAGAATATCTTTTCCTGCACGAGTTGACATTGATGGAGAAGCTGTTACCTGAGCTCCGAAAGTCTGCATAATTGAGCGACGGTAAGGCTTTTGCTCATAGCTGATTTTAACCATATATACAGCAAGTTCAAGTCCGAAAGCTTTTGCTGCATAAGAAAGAGCAGCTCCCCATTGTCCTGCACCCGTTTCAGTAGTAATGTTAGTAACACCTTGTTTCTTGCAGTAGTATGCCTGAGCAAGTGCTGAATTTAATTTGTGTGAACCAACAGGACTAACACTTTCATTTTTGAAATATATATGAGCAGGTGTTCCAAGTGCTTTTTCTAATCCATAAGCACGTACCAAAGGAGTGCTACGATAGTTTTTATAAAGCTCACGTACTTCTTCAGGAATTTCAATCCATGCATCGGTTGTATTTAATTCTTGTTTGCAAAGTTCTTCTGCAAAAATAGGGTATAAATCTTCTGCTTTTAGTGGTTGTTTTGTTGCTGGATGAAGAAGAGGCAGTGGTTTGTTTACCATGTCTGCCTGAATATTGTACCAGTAATGTGGAATTTCATCTTCAGGAAGTATGAATTTTTTTTGTCTATCACTCATAATGTCTTCTTTAATAGGTTTAATGCTTACAAAATTATATATTATTTTTGTATATGCCGAATAAATGTTTCTTTTTTCTGCTTATTTATTTGTATTTGTGAATTATGAATGGAAATTCTTAAGTATTTCTTTTGATTGATAATTCACTATATAAATCAAATGTTTTAAGTAGAATATGAAGTATAGTCTATTTTTTGATTTTAAATGAAATGCGACTTGCATAGTATCATTACCTGTTTGTATAATTAATATAATTGTTTTTTATATTGAACAAATAGATCATTATAAATGAAGCTGTATGTTTTTAAATGATCTTGGCTTAATATGCTTTATTCTAATAGCTTAGGTTGTAAAATTGGATTTTTAAGAATAAAATTAGACAGCTTTTATTTGTATATTTCCTATCCTTTTTGTTCCTTTGTTGCTAGTAAAAGCATAAACAAATGAAAAAAATAATTCCCTATTTCCTTTTGCCGATTTTTATTTTATGTTTCTCGGCATGTAATAGTAAAAGCAATAAGCAAGAAAAAAAGGAAACAATAGTGAAAGATAGCGTTGATTCTGCGGGAGTTCAACGGATGCAGGAGTCAAAAAGCGAACAAACTGTGAAATTAAAGGGTAAATCCTATCATATAGCGCTTCATCGTTCTGCATGTGATTCTCTTACTCGTGTGAAAACTGAAGCAGGCGATTGGTTCTTGGATAACAAAATATCCCTTCAAATAACCCTTGATAATGGAACTAAAGTTTTTAGCAAAACTTTTACGAAGAAAAGTTTTGCTTCAATAGTACCAGACGATTTTCTTTCTAAGTCTATTCTTGAAGGAATGGTCTTTGATAAAATTGTCGATAATAAATTTAGCTTTGCTGCCAGTGTTTGTTACCCTCAAACTGATCTTTATTTTCCAATGCAAATTACTATATCCTCTGATGGAACTATAAGCATGGCAAAAGAAGAATTTATGGAAGAAGCTTATTCCGATTCAGAGGATAAAGATTAAGCATTGTTTAGCTATAAAAAGATTCGTTTTTTCATCTACAAGCATTGAAGAATCTAAACTTACTTCTAGTTCTGTATATAGTAAGTAAAGGAGGAGTCAAGGTTCTTCTCAGGAGGAGAGTGTCGTGTATTTTATAGTATATGTAAGCTTTATCTCTTCCAGTAAAATGCAGAAAATATCTTTGTGTCATTATTCGGATATAGTGTTTTTATTGTTAAAGTATTAGTAAACAATAGTGTACTTGTTTTAGAAATAGACTTGTAATAAGAGATTGTTTTTTCATAACTTATATTGGTAAATACCTTTGTTTGTATATTGTTTTTTAATTAGTGTTTGTGAATAAACATTTGTTTTGTTAAACTGTTGTTATTTTATAGATTAAGATAATTTTTTATCTAAATAGTGAATATTTTGTTAAAATGACGAGATATGCCAGATATAATAATTATCTTTGCCTCCGAATACGAAAATACTGAAAAAACTAGAAAAACTAGAATTATAACCATGAACCAAAGAAATTACATTTTTCTTTTATTGTTAGCTATAGTATGTTTTTCTTCATGTTCTTCTTATAAGAATGTACCTTATTTGAAGGAATCGGAAAAGTTTACTGCAGAGGATTATGCAAAAAGTGCAGTTCTTTATGATGCACGAATTATGCCGAAAGACTTGCTAACAATAACAGTTAGTACTATAACTAATCCGGAAGATGCTTATCCATTTAATCTAACAGTTCCGTCTCCCATTTCAGCTGCTAAGAATATTACAACTCAGCCTGCAATGCAAACTTATTTGGTAGATAATGACGGTAAAGTTAATTTCCCGGTTCTTGGACTAATGAAATTAAGTGGATTAACTAAGACTGAAGCTGAAAACTTACTTAAATCCAAATTAAAAGAGTACTTAAAAGAAGATCCAATAGTAACTGTTCGCCTAACAAACTATAAAGTATCAGTAATTGGTGAAGTTAATCGTCCGAATACTTATACTGTGGAGAATGAAAAAATAAATATATTTGAGGCATTGGCTTTAGCTGGTGATCTTACCGTATATGGTAAAAGAGATAATGTTAAGATTATCCGTGAAATGGAAGATGGGCAGAAAAAAGTTGTTGTGCTTAGTTTGAATGATAAAAACATAATATTTTCCCCATATTTTTATCTGCAACAGAATGATGTTGTATATGTACAACCCAATAAAGCTAAAGCTCAAGGGTCTGATATTGGTTCTATGACAAGCATTTTAATATCCACGACTTCAATACTAGTCTCATTAGCCGGATTGATAGTTACTATTCTTAAATAATGTATTAATATAATAAGCTAATAAATATAAAAGTTTTATGTCTGAAGAATTTAATAAAGTAGGTGACGAAAATCAATCTGAAGAAATTAATATTCAAGAGATCATTTTCAAATACCTATCGTATTGGAAATGGTTTTTAATTTCAATCATTGTTTGTTTAGCTATTGCTTTTCTTTACTTAAGATATGCTACTCCTGTTTATAATGTTTCTGCTGCTATCATTATCAAAGATGATAAGAAAGGAGGAAATGGCACTAGCGAACTTTCTGTTTTTGAGGGAATGGGATTATTAGGTGGATCTAATAATGTTGATAATGAAATAGAAGTTTTAAAGTCAAAATCTACAATAAAGTCTGTTGTTAATGCTTTAGGGTTGCATACATCTTATAGACTAAAAGGAGCTATTTCTTCTAGTGAACTTTACTTGAATAGTCCTTTAGAGGTAAGAATGGATCAACAAGCTTTAGATACACTGTCTTCTGGCATTGTTTTGAATCTAACAATTAATCCAGATAGAAGTATTCAGGTTAAGGGACTTGTTAACCAGGAAGAAATTAGCCAAACGTTATCTACTCTTCCTTCAATATTGAGAACATCAGTTGGAGACTTGACAATCTCTTATCGTCCTAATATTCCATCTGTTGTTAATAAAGAAATTGAAGTAACCATTAACAGACCGATAAGTGTAGCAAAAAGTTATTTGGGTAGACTTGCTATTGCCCCAACCTCTAAAACGACATCGGTTGTGAATCTTTCATTGTCGGAAACGAATCGTAAACGAGGAGAAGACTTCCTAACTAAACTAGTTGATGTCTATAACCTTGATGCAATGGCTGATAAAAATAAAGTTGCATTAAATACAAAACTGTTTATTGATGATCGTATTGCTATTATTGATAAAGAACTAGGATCAGCTGAGAAGAATGTAGAGCAGTATAAGCGTAGTCAGAAAATGACGGACTTGCAAACTGATGCTCAATTATCTTTGCAAACAAGTAGCGAATACGAGAAAAAATTGGTTGAAGCTGAAACTCAGCTAAATCTTGTTAACTATTTGCAAAAGCATATTTCAAACAGAGCAAACAGATATTCATTGGTTCCTAGTAATGTTGGTCTTGAAGATCCTACATTGATTGCTACTATTAATGAGTATAATAAATCATTATTGGAACGCGAACGTTTGTTGCGTACAGCTTCGGAAAATAATCCAACAGTTCTTGCTCTTAATGGAAAAATAGATGCTTTACGTGGTAATGTTACTGCAGCTATTGCAAGTGTACACAATGGATTGTCTATAGCAAAAAATGATGTAAATCGACAAGCTAAATTGTTTAATAATCAAATAGGGAATGCTCCAACTCAGGAACGTGTCTTTACTGAACTGTCTCGTCAACAGCAAATTAAAGCCAGCTTGTTTGAAATGTTGCTTCAAAAGCGTGAAGAGAATAATCTTTCTTTGGCTGCGACTGCTAATAGTGCAAAAATGATTGATGAACCGCTTGCCTCAGGTACTCCTGTTTCTCCAAAAAGTTCTATTATTTATTTAGTTGCATTTATTCTTGGTATAGTTATTCCTGTTGTTATTATTTATATTTGTGATTTATTCCAATATAAAATACGTTCACGTGCCGATGTTGATAAACTAAGCAAGTTGCCATTTCTTGCTGAAATACCGAATCATGAAGCTGAAACGAATATTGCAGTTAGAGAGAATGATAATAGTTCTATAGCTGAAGCTTTCCGTACACTCCGTACAAATCTGTTGTTTTTGTTGGGAGTAGATAAGAAAGTTATATTATTTACATCCACACAAGTTGGTGAAGGTAAGAGTTTTATGAGTTTGAATGCTGCAATTAGTCTTGCTCTTTTAAATAAGAAAGTACTGATTATTGGTTTGGATATTAGAAAACCTCGTATGGCCGAATATCTTAATCTGGATGTAAAGAAAGGTATCACAAATTATTTATCTGGATTTGAAGACGATTTAGATAGCTTGATTGTTCCATCTGGTATTAATCCAAATCTTTTTGCATTGCCTGCAGGTCCGGTTCCACCTAATCCTTCAGAGCAATTAGTAAAAGATTCTTTGGATAAGGCCTTTGAGTATTTCCGTGAGAATTTTGATTATGTTATAGTAGATTCTGCTCCAATTGGTCTTGTAACTGATACGTTTATTCTTAATCGTGTAATTGATGCTACTGCGTATGTTTGCCGTGTGAATTGGACTAATAAAACAGCTCTTAAATACACTAATGATGTAATGGCTCAGAAGAAGCTAAAGAATATGTCGCTAATAGTTAATGGTATTGATACTTCTAAAAGAGGTTATGGATATGGTTATGGCTATGGTTACGGCTACGGTTATGGTTACGGCTATGGAGAGGATAATACAGAAAAAAAGAAAAAACGTAGACGTAATAAGTCAAAAGATGAAGATATTAATTCTTAATTAAATGATGATATTGGTTATTCATTGAATAATATAATAAAAAAAGAACGGGCACAGTAGCATGATTCTACTGTGCTCGTTCTTTTTTTGCTTAAATAAATTACATCTGTTTGTAATTTTTAGCCAATCATCCTTCTCCTGTTTCTTTATATAAAGAAGGAAAAATGTGCTCGGTTTCCTATATTACCTGAACCTCTTTTTCTCAATATAAGCGACTACTGACGTGATATGCCTATTTCAGCATAACCGAATATCATAATATAAGCAAAAAATATTCATGTGGTAATAGAATGTAAATAAATATATTTATTTAATAATTTGCTAAAACGATGTGATAATAAAAAGATAATATATACCTTTGTATTCCGAAAAAAAATGTCCTAAAAACGGAATAATAAATAATGGATCAAAGAAGTTTTTTTTTTGCTTTGTTGCTTGCTTTAATTTGCTTTTCCTCATGTTCCTCTTCTAAGAATGTGCAATGTTTGAAAGATTCAGAGAAATTCACAACAGAAGTTTCTGCAAAAAATGCAGTACTTTATACTGTCGGAATTAAGCCTAAAGATTTGATGGCAATTACTGTCAGTACAATTACAAATAGGGATGATGCATATTCATTTAATTTAATAGTACCTTCTTCTATATCTGCAGCTAAGAATATTTCTACTCAACCTGCTATGCATACTTATTTGGTTGATAATAATGGATATGTAAACTTTACAGTTTCTGGGTCAATTAAATTGAGTGGATTGACCAAAAAGGGGGTAGAAGAATTACTAAAAGAAAAACTAAAAGAATATCTTAATGAAGACCCAATTGTAATGGTTCGTCTGGTCAATTATAAAATTTCGGTTATAGGTGAAGTTATAAGAACTAAGACTTACACTGTAAAAAATGAAAAGATTAATGTCTTTTGAAGCTTTAGCTGGAGATTTTACTGTATATGGTAAAAGAGAGAACGTTAAAATTATCCGTGAATTGGAAGATAGTCAAAAACAAATAGCAGTATTTAGTTTGAATGATATGAATATTATTTTTTTCCTTATATCTATTTGCAACAAAACGATGATATATATATTCAACCAAATAAGACGAAGGCTTAAGGTTCGGATATTGGTTCATTGGCAAGTATTTTAATATCTACAACTTTAATACTTGTTTTATTGGCAGGTTTTACAGTCACTATCCTTAAATAATATTTTGAAAGTATACATTGTTAATTAATAAATAATATGTCTGAAGAATTTAGTAAAATGGGTGTTGAAAATCAATCTGAAGAAATTAATATTCAGGAAATATTTTTCAAATACCTATCGTATTGGAAATGGTTCATAACATCTTTAATCGTTTGTTTAGGATTTGCTTTCGTCTATTTAAGATATGCAACTCCGGTTTATAATTTTTCTGCTGCTGTAATCATCAAAGATGATAAAAAAGGTGGAAGTGGAACGAGTGAGCTATCTGTTTTTGAAGGAATGGGATTAATGGGTGGCTCAAATAATATTGATAATGAAATCGAAGTTCTCAAATCAAAGGTGTTAATAACATCTGTTGTGAATGCTTTGGGATTGCATACATCTTATAGAGTAAAAGAATCTATTGCTTCTTTTGAACTTTATAAAAATAGTCCTATAGAAATTAAAATGGATTCTCTGGCATTAGATTCTTTGTCTGGAGGTGTTTTACTTAATTTAAAGATAAATCCTAACAGAAGTCTGAATGTTGAAGGTCTCGTAAAAGGTGAAGAGGTTAAAACGACTCTATATTCTCTTCCTGCGTTGTTAAGAACATCTGTTGGTGATTTAACCTTTTCTTACAATCCAAACTATTCATCTTTTGTTAACAAAAAAATTGAAGTGTCAATAAACAGACCGATTAATGTTGCTGGTGCTTATTTAGAAAAACTATCTGTTGTTCCTGCTTCTAAAACAACGTCAGTAATTAGATTTTCGTTATCTGAAACCAATCGTAAGCGTGGTGAGGACTTCTTGACAAAATTAGTTGAGGTATACAATCATGACGCTATGGAAGATAAAAATAAAGTAGCATTGAACACTAAGCTATTTATTGATGATCGTATTGCTATTATTGATAAGGAACTTGGCTCTGCTGAGAAAACGGTAGAAAATTATAAGCGTAGTCAAAAAATGACAGATTTAAAAACTGATGCTGAATTGTCTTTAAAGACAGGTAATGAATACGAACAAAAACTAGCAGAAGTAGAAACACAACTTAGCTTAGTAGATTATTTGCAGAAACATGTAAGTAATAAAGCTAATAGATATTCGCTGGTTCCAAGTAATGTGGGGCTTGATGATCCAACTTTGGTTACGACAATCAATGAATATAATAAAACACTATTGGAACGTGATAGATTATTGCGTACAGCTTCAGAGAAGAATCCAACAGTTTTGAGCCTGAATGGGAAGCTTGATGCCCTGAGAGGGAATGTTACGGCTGCAATCGCAAGTGTGCATCGTGGTCTAGTAATTTCGGAAAAGAATATTAACCGTCAAACGAGCTTGTTTAACAGTCAAATAGATAATGCTCCTACTAAGGAACGGGTATATACAGAACTTTCTCGTCAGCAATTAATTAAGGCAAATTTGTTTGAAATGTTGCTTCAAAAACGCGAAGAAAATAATCTTTCTTTGGCCGCTACAGCTAATAGCGCTAAAATAATTGATAAGCCTTTTGCCCCAGAAGCCCCTGTTTCTCCTAAGCGTCCAATTATTTATTTAGTTGCATTACTTCTTGGTCTTGCTATTCCTATAGGAATTATTTATATTAGAGAATTATTTCAAGATACAATTCGTTCACGTGCTGATGTGGATAGACTATCTAAACTGCCATTATTGTCCGAAATTCCAAATTATGATGGTGAAGGTCATGTTGCGGTTGGAGAGAATGATAATAGTTCTATTGCAGAAGCATTTCGTGTGCTCCGTACAAACCTTTTGTTCATTTTGGGTAAAAATAAAAAAGTTATTTTATTTACTTCCACTCAGGGGGGAGAAGGAAAAAGCTTTGTAAGTTTGAATGCAGCTATTAGTTTAGCTCTATTAAATAAAAAAGTACTGATTGTTGGTTTGGATATTAGAAAACCCCGTATGGCTGAATACCTCAATTTAAGTGCTAGGGATGGTATTACAAACTATTTATCAGGCTTTGAAGAAGACTTGGATAGCTTGATTATTCCTTCAGGAATTCATCCAAATCTTTTCGCATTGCCTGCTGGCCCAGTTCCTCCTAACCCTTCGGAGCAATTGATTAAAGAAACTTTGGATAGTGCTTTTGATAAGTTCCGTAAGGAGTATGATTATATTGTTGTTGATTCTGCTCCTGTAGCACTTGTAACGGATACCTTGATCATTAATCGTGTAATTGATGCTACTGCATATGTTTGTCGCGTTAATTATTCAAATAAAATGAATCTTAAGTTTGCAAATGATACTATGGAGCAGAATAAAATGACGAATATGTTTCTTGTTGTGAATGGAATTATAACTGGCAAAAGAGGTTATGGCTATGGCTATGGCTATGGCTATGGTTATGGCTATGGAGATGATAATGAAAAGAAATAAAAGAAATCACGTAAGGGAAGAAAACACCATACAGAAGATACAAATTTGTAATTAATTAGTAATAACAAGAATAAGTTGACTAAGCTATATTCTTTAAATATATAAAAACAGATACATTAGAATCATACTAATGTACCTGTTTTTTATTTTAAACTGTTTACATCTGCTTATAATCTTTAGCCAATCCACCTTCTCCTGTTTCTTTATATAAAGAAGGTAAGTCGTGCCCGGTTTGTTTCATTACCTGAACCACTTTGTCGAATGATACTCGGTGAATACCATCTGTGTACGAAGAGAATAGATTAGCATCGAGTGCACGTGCCGCTGCATAAGCATTTCTTTCTATGCAAGGAATCTGAACCAATCCGCAGACTGGGTCGCATGTCATACCAAGGTGATGTTCCAGTCCCATTTCTGCTGCGTATTCTATTTGCGCGGGACTTCCTCCAAATAACTGATTGGCTGCTGCCGAAGCCATAGCACATGCTACGCCAACTTCTCCCTGGCAACCAACTTCGGCCCCGGATATTGAGGCGTTGGTCTTAACAATGTTGCCGATTAAACCGGCGGTGGCCAGTGCACGATGAATTCTTGCATCACTAAATTCCCGACTTTCCTGTAAGTGATATAATACAGCTGGAACAACGCCGCATGATCCACATGTAGGTGCAGTAACAATTTGTCCTCCTGAGGCATTCTCTTCACTGACTGCCAAGGCATAAGCAAATACTAATCCTCTTGATCTTAAGGATTGTTTATATCCGCTGGAACGAATAAAATAAGTAGCAGCTTTTCTTCTCAGATTTAAAGGACCAGGCAAAACACCTTCCTGTTCCAAGCCTCGTTTAATGCTAGCCTTCATTGTTGCCCATACTTCTGCCAGATAATCCCATATATCACTATCTTCACATTCCTGAACATATTCCCAGTAGCTCTTTCCACTGGTTTGACACCAGTCTAGAATTTCCTGCATACTGTTCATGCCATATATTTCTCTGTTGTCTCCGCCAATCGGACCTTCTTCAGTAGACAGCGCACCTCCGCCGACGCTGTATACTGTCCAGTTTTCCAATTCCGTTCCATCTTTATCGAATGCTTCAAAGGTCATTCCGTTAGGATGGAAAGGCAGGAAAATTTTAGGTTGCCAGATGATATTTACAGAAGCATGCGGTTCGAGCACGCTGATAATAGCAGCGTCTGTAAAGTGACCTTTGCCTGTTGCTGCCAGACTACCGTAAAGAGTTACGTTGAATGACGTAGCTTCCGGATGGCGTGACAAAAATAGTTCGGCTGCTTTCTTAGGTCCCATTGTGTGACTGCTAGAAGGGCCGCTTCCTATTCTGTATAATTCTTTAATTGATTTCATTTAGATTAAATCTGTTGTGTTATATACTAATACCATTTTTTCTTTTTTAGGAACAGATAAGCAATAACGCCAACTACAAACATAACAATCCATGCAATAAGATAGCCATATTTCCAGTCAAGTTCCGGCATTATTTTAAAGTTCATTCCCCATACACCTACAAGAAAGGTCAATGGGATAAAGATAGTAGAAACAACCGTGAGTCGTTTCATTATATCATTCATTCGTAAATCGTTATTGGAAATATAAAGATCTACTAAAGAGGAGAGGGTTTCCCTGCAAATTTCTATTGTTTGAAGAACAAACTGCAGATGATCGTTTACATCACTGAAGAATATTCTGTTTGTTTTGTGAAGCAATTTGCTGTCACTGAGAATCAGTTTGCTGAATTGGTCTTTTAATGGCAATACAGCTCGCTTTATTCGTAAATATTGCCGACGACTTTCCTGAATTTTGATACCGATATCGCTGGCTGTAGTGATAGTAAGCATGCGCGATTCCATTTCTTCGAGCGAATCTTCTACTGTAGATATTACGTTACGGTAGTTTGCCATTACATTATTTAGCAGAACACTTAAAAGATAGTCACTTTCTCTGTTTCTTATTTTGAGTATGTTACCCTTAACAGCTGTTGTTATATCGTTAAAGAAAGAGTTTTCTTCCTCTAAGAACGAAAGAACAAAGTTTTTACCTTGAATGATGCAAACTTGTTGCTTTAGTAACTGATTGTTGTTCCCCAGATGAAATAGTTTAAGAACCAGAACCAAATGCGATTCATATTCTTCTATCTTTGTTGGATGATGAGGATTAAGAATATCCTGAATAATAAGAAAGTTTATTCCAAAATAATTCCCTATCTCACGAATAGTTTCAATATCCTGAAGTCCATGAATTTGCAACCAGTTAATAGCATTATCCTTAATCTCACCTCTTATTTCGCTGAATTTATTTGCTGAAAATTCATGCATTTCTGTCTCGTTATAGGTGCAAAGATGCAAATGAGTGGGAGTATTGCTCACCCCCATATAGGTTAATTTTTCGCTAAGCAGATTATTCTTCATACATTCTCACTTTTTTTGTGCAAACGACTAGAACAAATGTAATGATTAACTTCGAGAGAACAATAACTTTTCGACTTTGTTTGTATATTCTTTCTTTAAATATTCACGAATTATTGTACAAAAGAATGCATTCTTCTGTACAAAACAATTAATTCTTTTGTACAGAAGAAAACAATCTTTTGTACAAGGGTTTAAAAAGGTATGGTGAATGATTAAAAAACGGAGGCGAATGGCTAAAATGAACAATAAGAGAAGTATGATTCTTTAAGGCGGAATGTAGATTCAGAATAATAAATGGAGTTATCCCAAAACTAGGAATAGCTCCATTTATTAAGCCTTTTCTGAGAGTTCTTATCTGAAGCCTTTTCAAATATTTAAATCCCGAAGATGCAGATTTACTTTCTGAGCAACCTCATGAGAAGTTGCTACGATTTATGCAAGGTCGACAACTGTAATTCCTGCTCCACCAAACTGCACATGTTCGTCCTGAAAATGGGCAACGCCATGAACTGTTTGCAGATATTGCCGTATAAGCTGACGCAGAATACCGGTTCCCGTTCCATGAAGAATACGAACCCTGCTCATACCAACCAGAATTGCATCGTCAACGAAATAGGTTACGGCCTGCAAAGCCTCATCGCCCCGCATACCACGAACGTCGAGGTCTTGTTTGAAGTGCAGCTTCTTTTCGTACATCTCATCCTGAGTTTGAGAACTTACAAACGAGCTTTTCTGCTCCTTCTTAGCAACCGGCTGACTATTTGTGCGTTCCAGCTTATCTAGCTTAACGGTAGTCTTTATCATTCCAAAGGCAACAATGGCATTCTTGCCGCTAACCTCCAGCAGTTCACCTACCGATGTCTGACCTTTCATCTTAACTAAGCAGCCCGGTTTAAGAGGTTCAACCTTCACTTCCTTAGGAACAACCTTTTCGGGAGTGCTCTTTTTCTCTTTTTTGCGGCTCTGCTTATCACGAAGTTTCTCCATTTTGCGAGCAATCTTTTCGTCATGCTCTTTAGAACCCATTTCATCAATTGACTCTTTAAAGTCGCTCAATTCTTTACGTGCCAACTTGGTTCGCTCTTTTTCCGCCTGAGATTCCTTAATCAATCGGATGGTATTCTCAATCTTTGCGTTCGATTCGGTCAGCAATCGCTCGGCATCTTCTTTCGCCTTCTTAATAATTTCCTTGCGTGAACTGTTTAGTTCCTCAATTTCCTTTTGATAACGGGCAATGGTTTCCTCCATCTGCTTTTCACGTTGGCGGATATTCTGACGTTTATTCTCCCAGTATCGTTTATCGCGTACAATGTCCTGCAGGTATTTATCTGCATTGATGTATTCGCTTCCTACAATTTGTGAAGCATCTGCGATAACCTCTTCCGGAAGTCCGATTTTGCGTGCAATTTCCACAGCGAAAGAACTGCCCGGATTACCAATCTGAAGTTGGAAAAGTGCCTGCATTATGTGTCGGTCGTAGAGCATGGCTCCGTTTACAACCCCTTCATGATCCTCAGCAAAATGCTTCAGGTTCTGATAGTGAGTAGTAATAACCCCGAAAGTCTCTTTTTCATTGAAACGTTTCAGTACGGATTCAGCAATGGCACCACCAATTTGTGGTTCCGTACCACCACCAAACTCATCAATAAGGATAAGACTTCGTTCGTTGCATCCCTTCATCATGTTTTTCATGTTGAGCAGATGCGAACTGTAAGTACTTAAATCGTCCTCGATAGACTGCTCGTCGCCAATATCAATAAACAGGTTGCTGAATATTCCGGCGTGACTTCTTTCGTGAAGCGGAATAAGCATACCGCTTTGCAGCATATATTGCAGTAAACCTACAGTTTTAAGGCATACGGATTTACCACCGGCATTTGGGCCGGATATAATAAGTATACGTTGTTTCTTGTTCAGTTCAAGTTCCAGCGGCACAACTTTTTTGCCGTGCTTCGCTAAAGAAAGTTGCAACAATGGGTGAACTGCATCGGTCCAGTCAATAAGTTGCTTGTCTTCCAAAGCAGGTTGGATGGCATTGATCTGTATAGAGAAATGAGCCTTGGCGCGAATAAAATCAATCTCGGCAAGGAACTCGTAACTTTGCAGAATTTCAGGTACAGAAGGACGTAGCAATTTGGAGAATTCAACTAAGATGCGGATAATTTCTCTTCGTTCTTCACCTTCCAGCTCACGGATTCGGTTGTTTGCCTCCACAACTACGGCAGGTTCAATAAATACAGTCTTTCCACTGGCCGATTCATCGTGCACAATACCTTTGATTTTACGCTTCATGGCTGGTACAACAGGAATCACCAATCGTCCGTCGCGCATGGTTGGTGCTACATCCTTGTCCACATAACCTTCACTTTGTGCTGTGCGGAGAATAGCATTCAAGCTACGGGAAATGCTCCCCATCGTATTGCTTAATTCTCTTCGGATACGCGCCAGTTCGGCCGAAGCATTGTCTTTAATCTTCCCATATTTGTTCAGAATCTGATCAATCTTGCCAATAAGTTGAGGAAACACAATGATGTCTCCGGCAAGAGTTCTCAAATGAGGGTAGGGGAATCCCTTTTCCTCGTCATCATCACGATTCAGAAATTTAACAATATCATTAATGGTTTCCAGTGAACGGCGAAGATCGAACACCTCCTGTTCGTCCAGATAAGTGCCTTCAATGCGAATCTTCTTTAGCGAAGGACGCACATCAAAGAAGTATTGATCGGGGAATCCGTCCTCTTCCTGAATGATGCGGACAAACTCCGTTGTCTGGCATAATTGTTCTTCAATCTCGGCAAACTTATCGGAAAAGCACATGTTATCTACACGCTCTTTGCCAAGTGTGCTAAGACATTTTCCTTTCAGTAATTCGCGGATGGTGTCGAATCCTATCTTCTGTTCAAAGTTATGGGGATATATCATCTAAGTTATCTTGAATAATTCTGCAACAAAAATACAACTATATCTTTGTTCCGGCAAGAAATATTCAATTTACATAGACTTCGGGGAAATAACGGGAGAATACTTCCCGTGCATGCTCCAGTTGGGCCGGAGTGTTTTCTTTTACCTCTTCCAGTAGGTAAGGCTTCTTTAAAGCTTCATATTTATGCTTTCCCAATGTGTGGTAAGGAAGTATTTCAATGCGCTGAATCATTGAATAAGATTTGAAATGCTCACACATGGCAATGATATCTTCCTCGAAATCGCTGTATCCTGGAACCAATACATAGCGAAGCCACATGGGTTTCTTAATTTCTTCCAGATAAGCAGCAGTGCCCAAAGTCTGGGCATTGCTGCGTTCTGTAAGTATCTTGTGATGATCGGGATTGAATTCTTTTATATCCAAAAGAACCAGATTCGTTAGTGAAAGAAGTTCTTTCACATCGTCATTCATATTTCCTCCGTTAGAATCCAGGCAGATGTGAATTCCTTCCTCGCGCAATCTGCGGAACAAAGGAATCAGTTCCTTAGCCTGAAGAGTAGGTTCGCCTCCGCTAAAGGTAATGCCTCCTTTCTTTCCGAAGAAAGCTTTCTGACTGAGAGCCATGCGCACAATCTCTTCAATCTCTGTTGGCTTGCCGCCTTTCAGAGTAATAGTATCAGGGTTGGCACAGTACTTACAGCGAAAGTTGCATCCTTGCAGGAATACTACCAGTCTCAGGCCGGGACCATCGAAGGTTCCCATTGATTCATATGAATGAACGTTGATCATCTTTTTATTATCACATTCTTGAGTGGAAACTTCTTGAAATAACTTCCAACTGGTGTTCGCGGCTTAGGCTGACAAAGTTTACAGCATAACCAGATACACGAATTGTAAGCTGTGGATAGTTTTCAGGATGCTCCATTGCATCTTCCAGCATTTCGCGGTTCAATACATTTACATTCAAGTGGTGAGCACCTTTGCTAAAGTAACCATCCATCATTGAAACAAGATTTTCAACACGATCTTCAGCTGTTACACCAAGAGATTTAGGAACGATTGAGAATGTATTACTTACGCCGTCCTGAGCATCATCATAATTGATTTTTGCTACAGAAGTAAGAGAAGCAATAGCACCCTTCTGATCACGTCCGTGCATTGGGTTAGCACCCGGAGCGAAAGCTACACCTTTTTTACGTCCGTCAGGAGTAGCACCGGTTTTCTTACCATACATTACGTTTGAAGTAATTGTAAGGATAGAAAGGGTAGGGCGTGCATTCTTGTAGATAGGAAGCTTGCTAAGTTCTTCACTGAAATAGTGAGTCAGGTCTACAGCTAAATTATCTACTTTATCGTCATCATTACCGTAACATGGGAATTCTCCGTCAATATCAAATCCTTCAGTCAGGCCAAGCTCATTACGACGAGCAGTAACCTTTGCAAATTTAATTGCAGAAAGAGAATCGGCAGCAATAGATAATCCGGCAGCACCGTAAGCAAGATTGATACGAGGATTAGTATCGATAAACGCCATCTGAGCTTTTTCGTAGTAATACTTATCGTGCATGTAGTGAATAATGTTCATCGCGTCATTATAAACACGAGCAACTTCTTTCAAAACAATCTTATAGTTAGCCATTACTTCATCAAAGTCGAGCACATCACTCTTCAAAGCTGGAATACCCTTAACCATTAAAGTACCGGTGTTTTCGCATCGTCCGCCGTTGATAGCAAGCAATAATGCTTTAGCCAGGTTGGTACGTGCACCGAAGAACTGAATCTGTCTACCTATATCCTGGAAAGAAACGCAACAAGCAATTCCGTAATCGTCACTGTGACGGATAGAACGCATTAAGTCATCGTTTTCATATTGGATAGAAGAAGTATCAATAGAAACCTTAGCACAGAAATCTTTGAATCCTTCAGGAAGTTCAGGCGACCAAAGAACAGTTAAGTTTGGTTCTGGAGAAGCACCTAAGTTATATAGAGTTTGCAAGAAACGGAAAGAAGTCTTTGTTACTTTATGACGGCCATCGTTAAAACGACCACCAAGAGATTCAGTTACCCATGTTGGGTCTCCGGCAAAGATATCATTGTAAGAACCCATTCTCAAGTGACGAACCATACGTAACTTAATAACGAACTGGTCAATCAATTCCTGAGCAAAAGATTCGTCAATTGTTCCTTGGTTTAATTCGTAATCAATGTAGATATCAAGGAAAGAAGAAACATTTCCAAGAGACATAGCAGCACCATCTTGTTCTTTAACAGCAGCAAGATAAGCCATGTATACCCATTGAACAGCTTCCTGAGCAGTATATGCAGGACGAGAAAGATCTAATCCGTAATATTCGCCCATCACTTTCATTTCGTTCAAAGCCTTGATCTGTTCCTTAACCTCTTCACGTGTTCTGATGCGCGCTTCAGTCATCGGACCGGTAAGATTGTGAAGATCTTCATTTTTAGCTTCGATCAATCTGTCAAGACCATAAAGAGCCAATCGGCGGTAATCACCAATTACACGACCACGAGCATAATTATCAGGTAAACCAGTTAAGAAACCAAGAGAACGGAACGAGCGAATTTCGTCAGTATATACATCAAAAACACCTTCGTTGTGAGTTTTACGGTAATGAGTAAAGATATCTTTTACTTTTTCGTCTACTTCAAGACCATTTTCTTTGCATGATTTAGCAACAACGTTAATACCTCCGAAAGGTTTGATAGCTCTTTTTAGAAGTTCATCGGTTTGCAAGCCAACGATAAGTTCGTTTTCCTTATCAATATAACCAGCTTTATGTGAAGAAATTGTTGATACAGTTTTATTATCAATAGAGCGAACTCCGTTGTTTGCTCTTTCTTCTGCAATAGCAGCAAGACATAAATTCCAGATTTTTTTAGTACGTTCTGTAGCACCTGCGAGGAAGGAAGCATCTCCATCATAAGGAGTGATATTAGTAAGAACGAAATCTCTTACATTGATTTCTTTGCTCCAAACACCGTTTTTAAAGGTTTTATTCAATTCCATAGAAAAAGTTGTTTTTTTGGTTGATTTGTCTTTTTAGAGCGTACAAAGTTACAACCTTTATTGTAATATCAACTATAAAGAGAATGAAAAATATGTTATATAACACGTTTGTGAGCTTTGAATACATTTTTTGCCTTTTTATGATAAAATTTTAAGGAAAAGTATTGCATTTAATAATAATTCAATTACCTTTGCACCGCTTTTAAAGAAAAGCACTAGTCAAAATAGTTATTGGAGAGATGGCAGAGTGGTCGATTGCGGCGGTCTTGAAAACCGTTGAACTGCGAGGTTCCTGGGGTTCGAATCCCTATCTCTCCGCTGAAATATCAATCCTGATTGATAAATTTAACGGTTGAAATCCTACAAACCAATGGCTTGTAGGATTTTTTTTTATTTGTTTTTGCTCAAAAGACACAATCTTTTGTCTGAATGGTTACTGATTCTATTACAGACAAAAATAGTAACGATTTGCCCAAAATTGATTTTTCCATTCAGTTAACAACTACCAAAACTGACGAACTTCCAAATTATTGAAAGGTTACATCTGATACTGATCGGATTAGTAAAGTTATTTATTCAATCTGTAGTGCTTCCTCAAAAAGATAGCATTGCTATTTTTGGTTATACCTAATCATATATTTTAAGGATTAAATTAGTAATTTTGCAGACATATGTGTTGCTTATTAATCAGAGAATTTGATGAAATATAAGTTTATAGTATATTTAAAAAATAAAACCTCCCAGAAGTTTGAATACAAGAGCGATGTTACTGCTATTGATCCTATGGGTAATGGATATCGTATAACATTTAAGAATGGGAAAACTTATAATTACGGGGTAGATAAAGTGCGATATTACCCGCATTTATCTACGCGTCAAGATGTACGCATATATGAAAAAGGTAATCTAAATAATAGATTTAGTACGGTTGATGATTATGGTCGTTATTTGATTTTTCGTGATGAAAATATGTGTTTCGGTCCTATTGAGAATAGTTCTGATATTGAAATATGTGATATTAAAAAAAACATATGCCATGCAAAATCAATAATCGATTACTTCAAAGAAATACTGGAAAAGTCGGGTGGAATATCGTTTGATATTCAATCAGATGAGCCGGAAGGTAAGAAAGCTAATCAAATAAGCTCCGAAATATTACTTAAGGCTCTTAACAATATAGATCTATCAGAATCCAGATCAGTATTATCCAGTTATCTTGATGGGGTTAATCCCTTGAAAGGTATTTCGAATGAGACACTAATTTATCCTTTTGGATGCAACGAAAGTCAAAAAAAAGCAGTAGAAGCCGCACTAAGAAATAGCATAACTATTGTAGAAGGTCCTCCGGGAACAGGAAAAACCCAAACGATATTAAATGTAATAGCCAATCTTGTAGTAAAGAATAAAACTGTGGCAATTGTTTCAAATAATAACTCTGCAGTATTCAATGTACGTGACAAATTAATAAAGTATGGTTATGGAATGCTTGTAGCATCACTTGGAAATAATGAAAATAAAGCTTCTTTTTTTGATAATATAAAAGAGCAAATTGTTGATGAAAAATTTAAGATTTCAAAGGAGGAGTTGATAGAAGCGAGGAGTGAGGTTCGGAATTTAGATGCTATGCTAACGAAGTGTTTTCAGTACAAAAACAAGTTAGCTATGCTAATAACAGAGTTATCTGATGCTGAAATAGAATTTAGCCATATCAAATCTGAACAGCCACTTAATCATAATATCAAATCTGAACTTGATAGCAAATTTTATCGTAGCTTAAACTTAGATAAGGCTCTGAAATTTAAAAACTTGATATCCGATATTGATATTAAGGGAAAATTGTCCATAATGAATATGTTACGATTTTTTCTGCAATATGGTTTTTGGGGTCTAAGTTATATTAGAAAATATAATGAAGAATTGAACGTTTATGTAAATCACAAATTCTATGAATTATACATAGACAAAATAAAAGCGGAGATATCTGATATTGAAAAGTGGTTAGAGTTTAATCATGAAGAATCTGACTTAAAGAAATTCATAGAAACATCTAAAAAGATATTTAATGGCGTGCTTTACGAAAAATATGATTGTCTAGGAGAGGCAGCATTTAATCTTGAAGATTACCGTAAACGGTTTACTGATTTTACAAAACATTATCCTGTAATACTAAGTTCTACACTTTCCCTACGCTCAAGTATCCATAAAGATTATCTTTTTGATTATCTGATCATAGATGAATCTTCACAGGTGGATATCATAAAGTCCGCCGTATGTTTTTCTTGTTGTAGAAATGTGGTAGTTGTTGGAGATAGTATGCAGCTGACTCATATCGTAGATAAACAAAGTCAAGAAGTCGTGGAACAAATTCAAGTTAAGTTCAATATTTCTCCTGCCTATGATTATGTCAAACAGAATATCTTGAATTCACTGAAAAGCTTGTATGGGAATAATATAAAATCGATTTTGCTAAAAGAACATTACAGATGTCATCCTACGATTATTGGATTCTGTAATAAGAAGTTTTATAATAACAATCTGGTTATTATGACTAACGGAGATAATCATCCATTCAGAATCATTGAGACAAGTATATCAGGAGGAAAGGAAGATTATAATCAAAGACAGATCGATGAAACGGATCTCTATATCCGTGAGAACTATTCTGCTGATTATACGAAAGTTGGTGTTATAGTGCCGTATAGGAGACATGCAGATATGCTGCAAAAACAGCTACCGAATGGAGCTGAAGCCGACACTATACATAAATTCCAGGGACGTGAGAAAGATGTGATTATATTTAATACGGTTAAAAATAAGATCGGAACATTCATAGATAATCCTAATCTTATAAATGTTGCAGTGTCTAGAGCCGTTAAAGAATTTGTTGTGGTAAAACCTGCATCAATGGAGCTTCCTCATGGAACAAATATCGGTGATATGATACGCTATATATGTTATACCACCGACCCAAACAAAACTATTGTTAAAGGTAATATCTGTTCCGTTTTTGATCTTCTTTATAAAGAGTACAATAAAGTATTCACATCGTTTCTTTTATCCAACAAAGATATAGAAGGTTCTCCTGCTGAGATTCTTGTTTATAAGCTGCTTCGTGAAAAGATATTATCAAACGACTCTCGATTCTTGTTTATTGATATAGCTAGAGAATATAAACTTAGAGATCTTGTTAGAGATTATAGGTTGTTCTCGGAAGAAGAAATTAAGTTTGTAAAAAATAATTCCAGACTCGATTTTCTTTTATACAATAGGATTGACAAAGCTCCAATATTAGCGATTGAAGTAGATGGAGTTTCTTACCATAACAATGAATTACAGCGAGAAAGAGATAAAAAGAAAGATCATATCATGGAAGTTATTGGGCTTCCTATACTGAGACTATCAACCGACGGTTATAATGAGGAAGCAAAGATCATTGAAAATATAATAAATGCTATTGCATACTCTTGTGTAGCTACCTCTTAGTTATTGATCTAGATCTGGGCTCATACCGAAAACTTGTGGGATTTATCTTTTAAGCAAAAATCTTCCTCACACCACTTTCCTTGAATAATTGTTTAACAAAGGAATGCCTGTTTTAAAAAAAATGCAAGAGCATTGGATTACAATCCATCGGGCAATGGATGAAAATTATTCCTGAATGGCTGAAAATCTCCCGCCGGAGGTTGAACAAACTCCGACCGGACATTGAACAAACTCCCGCCGGACTTCAACTGAACTCCGACCGGAGTTTACCGATCTCTATTTTTAGCAATTCTACAGAAAAACAAAAAGCTACCCTCACTCCCTCACTTTTTAAAATCAACAATCTGATTTTCTGATATATAAGCTAGTGAGGGTAGCATTTTTATCCCTCACTCAACTCTCACTTTTGGGGGCTACCCTCACACTTTCGAGCTGTTTTATGTAAAATTGTTGCAGCTTTTGTGCAGTTTTCTGGTTCGTAAAGAAACAGCAGACAGTAACCCTGACATGTCACTCAGCTGAATTTATCATCCCCAATAATGGCCAAAAAGCCCTCGAAAAGGTGAGGGTAGGCACTTTTGGTGAGGGTAAAGTGAGGGTTCAAAATGCTACCCTCACTAATTATATGACTGATTTATAGTGTGTTGGAAGTGTTTGGTGAGGGAGTGATGGAAGCATTTCAAAAACGAGTTGTTCAATCAGATATTTAATTGCTATATATAATTTTTCTGCTTCTATTAATCTCATTTTCAATCTTTTTCCCTATATTGCATTTAACTTCTTAATCTTAAATTTTATGGAAAAAGTGGATGTTTCTGAAGTTATTGAATGGGCAAAGCAGTTTCTTGCACAATCAGAAAAAAAGATCACTGACGAAGAGCGTAAAGAACAACAGAAATATGCCATTTTGGTACAAAAGCCGGGAGACAAGGTTCTGTTATCAAAGTTGCTCGACGAATCGTCGCAAATACGCAATAACAAGAGGCTGGCGCATCGCATGAAAGTGCTGATAGATCGCTACGGTGTGCCTGAGTTTTTTGGCTATACCGACAAAAATATTGATCAAACTGTTTGCAGCGTTTGGCTACTTGTTCGATTTTATAGCTGTTCCCATTTTTAAGCAACGTTTACGGTCCGACACTTCCAAAGTAATTATCAACGAAGCACCCTCGTTGCTGAAACGACATCTGCAACGGCTCAGCCCAAACAATATACAAGTTAAAAATTTGTTTAATATACTGTTTTTTTTGAGAGTTTTTAATTTTGTATCTGTAGACTCTATATTAATTTACCACTTATTTGACGATTACAGAAGAACTAGAATACTATTTATTTGTTAAATAATGGGAATTGTAAATATATTAAGGACATATTATAACCTTAGTTCAAATTTCTAAATTCAATAGGCGTTTTTCCAGTTTTTTGTTTAAATAGTTTGCTAAAATATTGAGGGTATTCAAAACCTAAAGAATATGCTATTTCGCTTACAGAAATATTTGTATTGAGTAATATATTTTTAGCTTCCTCGATCAAAAAGAAATGAATATGGTCTTGTGCATTCATTCCTGTTTCTTTTTTCAATAAATCACTTAAATAGTTGGGTGAAAGATGCACACTATCAGCCAAAAATTTTACTGACGGCAACCCATTTTCTTGTAAAAGGCTAGAATTGAAATAATTGTGTAATAACGTTTCGATCTGCATAACTGTATCTTTATTCGTGTTTTTGCGGGTGATAAATTGTCGTCCGTAATAACGAGAACAATAATTTAAAAGTAGCTCAATGTTTGATACAATAAGGTTTTGGCTGTGAGTATCGATATTTTCATCCAATTCGTTCTGGATTTTCAGGATACAGTCGTAAAGGACTTGTTTCTCTTTTTCCGATAGGTGTAATGCTTCGGAAGTTTCGTAAGAAAAGAAAGTATAATTCTTCATTTTAGTTCCTAAAGAAGTACCTCGGATAAGGTCAGGATGAAAGAACAAGCCCCAGCCAGAAATATCAGTCCTTTGCTCTGTCGGTTCATCAAGCGAAATTATTTGTCGAGGTGATATACAAATTAAACTTCCGTCATTAAAATCATACGATTGTTGGCCGTATTTTATTTTGTTTGTACAGAAATTCTTGAACATCACGGAATAGAAACCTAAGGTAATTTTCATCCCCGAGTTAAATTGTTCCTGATATTTAGAAAAATCTATCACTGCTACCAAGGGATGCTTCAAACTGGCTTGCGGAAGCATCTTACGCATGTCGGAAATTGTTTCCAGATGTATTACATTGCTCATAACTAATTGAATTCAATTGTTTGTTAAAGTTGATAAATATACTTCAAATATTACATACTCTGCTTTACTAAAACAAATATTTGAAGCTCAATGATGACAAGGTGTTTAACACATTTCTTCTTTTTATGTTTTGGATTTTATTATTCTTTCGTCTACAAGTACCTGAAAGCTATCTTCCATGGTAGTTTTTAGAGGTAGAAAATCAATTTTTAGTTCTCTTTTTATTTTGGAATTATCAGCTTTGAATTTGACATTTACATTGTTGCGGATTACCTGTCTGGTAAACAGTTTATTTGCCATTGGTCCTACAATTATTAATAACCATTTAGGTAAGGCTTTTTTGGGGATTGGATATGCACTCCCATATTTGGGCTGTAATGCCAGGCTCATTTCCAAGAAATCGGTATTATGCCCCATGGTAATATACCGTCCCTTGGCAGAAGGTGTGAACCCCGCTAAAATATGCGCTTTTGCAACATCCCGTACATCGACAACTCCTGTTCCTAACTTAGGCACTCCTGCCTTCATCGATCCATCTCCGAATGGTTTTAATATATTCAGGCTTTCCGAAGTCGTGTTTTTGGGATTAAGCATTGGTCCCAATACAAGTGCCGGATTTATTGTTATCAAATCCCATTGAAATTGCTTTTCCGCTATTGCCCAAGCCTTCTTTTCTGCCAGAACTTTAGAATAGGCATACGGCTGATAGGTTAAAGAGGCAGTGGTATTCCATACGTTCTCCGTCAGAATTCCATTAGGTGCTATCTGGCATTCATTTGCATCAGTATATATTGCGGCACAACTACTGGTTAACACGATACGCTTCACAGTAGGTGTTTTATTAGCCGCAAGTAGTACATTTTCTGTACCTTTTACGGCAGGATCGATAAGTTCCTTCTGTGGATCTTTCACATTAACCGTAAACGGCGAAGCCGTATGAAATATTAGTTCGCAATCTTTCATTGCTTCCAAATAAGAACCTTCTGTCAATAGGTCGGATTTGAAATAACGGATTGTGCCGTTAGTCTGTTCTGCTATTTTGTCCAGATGAGCCCGTTTGTTTTTATCATCCGGGTTACGTACAGCGGCATGAACAATAATACCTTCTTCCAACAATTGTTTAATTATCCATCCGGCAACATAACCTGTTGCTCCGGTAACTAGTACCGGTTTTAATTTATTAATTTCCACCATATTCTTGCGCTTTTATTGAGGATTATTTAACTTGGCTCATTACCAACCGGTCATAAACTTTATCTCCGAAGGTCTTTCTCATCCAGATCAACATTTTTGCATTTTTCCCCTTCACATACCTTGTTTTAGGGTGTTTTGCCATAATTGCCTTTTCTACAACATTGGCTATTACAATCGGCTCTGACATCTTTAGTGGTTTTGCTTTCATTATCGGCTCAAAAATATGGTTGTACGCTGTATTCTGAGAATATTTTTTGCCATATGCTCCTGATACATTATAAAAATCAGTATTGATAAGCCCGGGTTCAATAATAACCACGTCAATTCCAAACTCTTTAACCTCCAATCTCAAACAATCAAGCCATCCTTCCAAGGCATGCTTTGATGCAATGTACCAGGAAGCCAACGGGAAATAAATTCTCCCTCCCATTGAAGTAGTGTTGATAATCCGTCCTGACTTTTGTTGTCTCATGTAGGGCAATACTGCCTGAATCATCCTTGCGTAACCGAACACATTTACTTCTATCTGTTTATGCGCATCTTCCATGCTTGTTTCTTCAGCTGCTCCCATTATTCCAAAACCAGCATTATTATACAACACGTCTATCCGGCCTTGCTCCTTGATGACCCTATCGATCCCTGTTTTTATTTCATCCTCTTTTGTTACATCTAAAGTAAGCGAATGCCCGCCTATCGAATCCAGATACTTATTTTTTTCAACTTGAATGTCGCCGCCATAGACTATGTATCCTTTCGAAACAAGCAACTCGCAAGTCGCTTTGCCAATACCAGATGCAGAACCAGTAACGATTACTACTTTCTTATTACCTTCTTGAGCATTGGCAGTATTAGAGCTAAATACTGACAATATCAGTATCAAAATAGTTGATGCTAATTGTTTTACCTTCTTCATTTTTTTGAATTTTATTTGTTTAAGAATTACAATGCAAAGGTGAGAAGATATTTGCTGGTGATACTAATACAAATTCAGGCTTGTTGTATACGAATTCTCTTTTTTAAAAAAATGTGATTGTTAGGTCATTTCAAAGCCTCCAATATTACTTTATAATATATATTAGCCCTTTCCTGCGAAAAATAATCGATAATCAATCCTGAAAAGGCAAACAATGTAAATCCAATTCCCAAAGCATGTAAGCTAGGGCGTTTAGTGAACCAAAAGAGTAAAAGTGTTGCTGCAAAGAATACGGTAGCCACCACTTTAGATATAATATACATATACTGAAAACTTTTGACTCGTTGTTTTTCGACTTTTATAAATGCCAAGCTATCCTGTTTGTAATTTTGTTCGTAATTGCCCAAACGCTTTTGGTTTGACACATACATTGAAATACCTATTGCAGAATAAATAACTCCGGTAATTACTAAAGGTAGTAGCAGTGCTTTAGCAGCCGGTGCAGAACCTAATTTCCAGAAAAGAAAGCCACCCGCAATGGTAATCAAACCAAATATGGTGATTAATGTGGCTTCCAGTATTTCGCCCTTAATCCAAGCGGTAGTATAAGTGAAAAAGTCCATAATCATGCCATTGATTGAATTATTTTATCGAACAATCTATCACTAAGCCATTTGCGCATTAAAAGAACAGGTTTGGCAAAATAGCCTTTTGCATAACGCGTTTTGGGATGTTTCACTGTGGCTGCCTTTACAATTTCTTTGGCCAACAATTCCGGCTCGGAAAGGTTTTTACCTGAAGTATACATTTGAACCATGTTATTAGCTGTTTTGCTAGCCTTTTCAGCGTAAGCTCCTTTGCTGGAAGTTTCTTTCAAATGCTCTGCTGCGATAGCTCCCCAAGGTGTTTTGATTCCTCCAGGTTCTACAATCACCACGTCAATACCGAACGGTTTTGTCTCAATCCGCAAACAATCAGACCAGCCTTCAAGGGCATGTTTGGTTGCGTGATACCATGCTCCAAACGGTGTGTAAATTTTGCCACCTATAGAGGAAATATTAACAATTCTTCCGTACTTATTTTCTCTCATGCCTGGAAGTACGAGTTGTGTAAGTCGAGCCAAACCAAAAAGATTTACTTCGAATTGCCGGCGTGCTTCTTCTAACGGTACATCTTCTACGGCTCCATAAGAACCATATCCGGCATTGTTGATCAGAATGTCAATCCGTCCTTCCTTCTTTAGGATAGTATCAATGCATTTAACGATTGATTCATCTTTAGTAATGTCCAATGAAATAACGGAAACTCCGTTTGCTTCCAATACTTTCATTTTATCCGTTCTGCGGGCTGCTCCATACACTTTGTAACCCTGTTTGCTCAATAAAATTGCAGTCGATTCCCCCATCCCGGAAGAAGCCCCTGTTACTAATGCTACTTTTTATCATTTGTTTGATTTTTAAATTATGCTGCAAAGTTCTGATATTAAATGCGATTATAACAAAACAAATCCATGATTGTTGTATAGTTTTTACGGATTGTGATGTTACTGTAAGGTACAAGTATCTATATATGGATATGCTTGTGCTTTGCACTAAGTTAAAACATTGAGAGTTAAATGTTTTGTGAATACAATAAACACTTTGTCTTTGAACCTAAGATATATGCAGAAGAGCATAGGTCAAAGGTGGACAAATATGGCTCTAAAACTTATGCTTAATTAGTGACCGATAATAAGTTTGGAAATATAAAGTATTAACTTTTATATATATAGATGGAAAGCTTCAATTACCTATCTATCCGCTGAAATTACCGAATAAAATCAGTAAAGTTAAGGTCAAAGTCCTACAAATCAATAATTTGTAGGACTTTTTTTGTTTTTACAAACTTCTTTATGAAGAATATTGAAAATTCAATATTTTTGTCTACATTGCATTTAACTTCTTAATCTTAAATTTTATGGAAAAAGTGGACATTTCTGAAGTTATTGAATGGGCAAAGCAGTTTCTTGCACAATCAGAAAAAGAGATCACTAACGAAGAACGTAAAGAACAGCAGAAATATGCCATTCTGGTGCAAAAGCCAGGAGATAAGATTCTGTTATCAAAGTTGCTCGATGAATCGTCGCAAATACGCAATAACAAGAAGCTGGCGCATCGCATGAAAGTGCTGATAGATCGCTACGGTGTGCCACAGTTCTTTGGTTTTGCCGATAAGATTCTTATTAAACTATTTACGGCGTTTGGCTACTTGTTCGATTTTATAGCCGTTCCTATTTTTAAGCAACGCTTACGGTCCGACACTTCCAAAGTAATTATCAATGAAGCACCCTCGCTGCTGAAACGGCATCTGCAACAGCGTAGAGAACAAAAAATAGGGCAGAATGTTAACCTGCTCGGTGAAGTGGTTTTGGGAGACGGAGAAGCTAATCACCGTTACCAACATTACCTGGACGCATTGAAAGATCCTCAGATTAACTACATTTCCATTAAAATTTCAGGTATCTATGCGCAGATAAATCCGCTCAATTATGAGCTGAATAAAACTGAGTTATGTGAACGACTCTCTAATATTTATCAGAGAGCTATTGATTTCCCGTTCGTTGACGAAAAAGGTATAAACTCTTCCAAATTTGTTAATCTCGACATGGAAGAGTACAAAGACACCGAACTGACACTTGATGTGTTTACAACAGTTCTGGATTTACCGCAGTTCAGAAACTATCAGGCGGGTATCGTTGTGCAGGCTTATTTGCCTGATGCATGGCAATTCCAGTCCAGACTACTGGGATTTGCGAAAAAGCGGGTTGCCGAAGGTGGGGCTCCCATCAAAATGCGTCTGGTAAAAGGGGCAAACCTTCAGATGGAAACCATTATCTCATCTCTGAAAGGATGGGAAGTTCCTACTTATTCAACTAAAACAGAGGTTGATGCCAATTATTTGCGTTTGCTCGATCGTGCTTTGGAACCCGAAAATGCCGAGGTGGTGCACATTGGTGTGGCTTCCCACAACTTTTTCACCCTTGGCTACGCTTATCTGCTCAGTCAAAAAAATAAGATGGATGAGTTTGTAACTTTCGAAATGCTGGAAGGGATGGTGAACCATCTTCCTCGCGTAATGCGCACTCTCGGCAAACAGATTATCCTTTATACACCGGTGGTGAAGAACGAGCATTTCCTGAATGCTGTGTCGTACCTGGTTCGCCGGCTGGACGAAAATACCGGGAAGGACAATTTCTTAAGTTATTCGTTTAATCTTAAAGTAGACAGCGAGCATTGGACGTTCTTGCAAGAGCAATTCGTTGAGGCTTATAAACAGAAAGAGAGTGTTAGTACTACACCACGACGTACACAAAACAGAAACCTTCCGGCTATTCCGCAGACTGACCTTATAACTTTCCGAAACGAGCCTGATACTAATTTCGATTTGAAACCGAATCGCTTGTGGGCAGATGAAATCCGCCGGAAATGGAAAAGAACGGTCGATGATAAACCTTATCATATTCCGTTGCAGATTGGCGATAAAGAGGTGATATCAGAAAAGAAACGCTCATACCTCGACCGAAGTCAGAATAGTGAAGTCTGTGTTTGTGAAGCTTCTCTTGCCAATCTTGATCAGATAAAGGAGATTCTTGCTGTTGCCGAAAAAGATGCTTCGGGTTGGCGACAGACGTTGCCGGAAGAGCGTAACCGTATTTTGCATGAAGTGGCAACCAATCTGAGTAACCACCGTGGTGATTTGATAGGCTGCATGTCCGCAATTACCGGAAAATCCTTTACGGAGGGAGATGTGGAAGTGTCCGAAGCAATCGACTTTTGCCGCTTTTATCCTGTTTCCATGCAGCAATTCACTAATCTGGAAACAATAAGCTGCACACCCAAAGGTATTATTATGGTAATTCCGCCATGGAACTTCCCTCTGGCAATTCCGGTTGGAGGTGTGGCGGCATCACTTGCGGGAGGCAATACTGTGATTCTGAAGCCGGCCACGGTTGCCTATCCTGTTGCATGGCAATTTGCTAAACTATTCTGGGAAGCCGGAGTGCCGAAAGATGCACTTCAGTTATTTTGTGCGGATGGATACGACCCGGTGAATTATCTCACCACACATCCTTCCATCAAGCATATTATTCTTACAGGAGGCACTGATACAGCTTTTCGTATATTGGAAAACAATCCGTCATGTCCATTGTCGGCAGAGACTGGAGGTAAAAATGCAATCATTCTTACTGCCAGCGGAGATCGCGACCATGCTATTCAGAACATTATCACTTCGGCATTCAGCAATGCCGGACAAAAATGTTCGGCTTGTTCGTTGCTGCTCCTTGAAAAAGAGGTGTATCACGATCCGCAGTTTAAAGCAAAGCTTATAGATGCTGTAACCAGTCTGCATACAGGAAGTATATGGAACGGAGGCAATGTGGTTGGTCCGATGATAACCAATGAGAATGAGAAACTGCTGTATGCCATCGACCATTTGGAAGAAGGCGAATGGTGGCTGGTAAAACCTGAATTTGCAGATGAAAAGAAGTTTATTCTGAAACCTTGCGTGAAATGGGGCGTGAAACCGGAAAGTTATACATTCAAAACTGAGCTATTTGCCCCGCTGCTGGCTGTGGTTTGCATTGATGATTTACAGCATGGCATTCAGTTGATCAATAATTCGGAATATGGATTGACTTCCGGATTGCAAAGTCTGGACGAAAGTGAACAGCTCCTTTGGAAGAATAGCATTGAAGCCGGAAATCTATATATCAACCGAGGCATTACCGGTGCTATTGTTAATCGACAACCTTTCGGGGGAATGAAACGATCGGCCTTCGGAGGCGGTATCAAAGCCGGAGGACCCAACTATGTTTCGTGCTTCATCAATATTACAGAGAAACCGTTGGAAGAAGCAACTTCTAAAACTTCTCACGTTTTGGCTGCAATTCTTCATTCTGATGATACAGCCCGTTTCAACAAAGCTGTTGAAAGTTACAAAGCGAATATGGAAAGTGTATTTTCTCAGGAACGCGACTGTAATAAGCTGATCGGCGAACAAAATATTTTCAGGTATCTGCCGCTAAGAAACATGGCTTTACGGATTTATCCCGAAGATGAATTGTGCGATGTGCTTATGACCCTTGCTGCTGCCAATATATCCAGAACACCTCTTACATTGAGTATCGCCAAGGAAGACCCGAAACTGGAAATTCTTCAGAAAGGAATCAAAAAAGAGTGCATCATTAAGATTCAGTCGGACGATGAGTTTCTGAATGACATCGAGCAATACGAACGGATTCGCACCTGTAGTAGTCAGCTTCCGTACGAACTTTACAAACAGGCTGCTCGTCTTGGTAAATATATTGCTACGGCTAAACCACTGGTAGAAGGAAGAGTAGAGCTACTTCATTATCTGAAAGAACAGAGCGTTGCATTTGAATATCACCGTTATGGAAGTATTACTGATACTATTGAATAGATGATTTTTGAAATAATAGTAGATATATAAATTCTTATCGAAAAACTTACATTCGATTCAGCAGAGGAAATGGTTAAACTGGCAAACATCAGAATGCTATTGAATAGAATTTGAACAGGCTCTTAGATTGGCTAAACTTTATGCTTAGCCCCAATAAATATTGGATGAGCCGTTTTTCTTTAAAGGAATGCTCTCTCCTCCAACTAAGAAAGGGTGCAAATCTGCTGATTTGCACCCTTTCTTTTATATACTAAAATGTAATTAGGGAATTCTATTATTACTCAACTGTTAAGCTACCTATCACCTGCGAAGTATATACCTGCTCAATATTTGGGTAAGCAGTTTTGTACTGCTCTTTAAGATCTTCAGCAAACTGATAAGTACGGTATTGCGATGATTTCACAATAGGTTCTTGGTACTCCATAAAAATAAATGTACGATTCACATCATTGTAATGCAGCGTAAAGGTAATGTAAGGATAGCTTCCATCAGCATGATTAACCATTACTCTCTTAAATGTACCCTCAATACCATTATAGCCATACTTGTCTGGATAAATAAAAACAATTCCTTTTGTCTCATCCGGTTTTTTACCTTCGGTATATACAAACTTGTACCCACCGCCTACTTTTACAGGAATGGTTGCAAGTACTTTTTCTTTCAGTTCTTTTTGGTTACCTGCCGTCATATTATTGCCAACGACAGTTGCATCTAATTTTGATATAATAATATTTTCTGATTTATAAGTTACCGTTACATTTAGAATGTACGAATCTCCGGATGAATCTTTAATTGTAATGGTAGCATTACCCACACCTAGTGGTTCAAATGAAATATAATTACTTTGAGTCATTTCAACTTTTAACAAGGATGATTCGCAAGAAAAAGAATAAATTCCATCTCCTCCGATAATGGTAGCGCCTCCTTTGGAGCCATAGTAAAGTTTGGTTGCATTATTTTCAATCTGGTGCAGGGATAACGGCTCAATATTGGAGCTCTTATCACATGATATCCAACCGAAAGTAGAAAATAGGATAACCAAGCTGCAGAGAATTGAGTTGATTTTTCGATTCATTTTATTTTTTATTTGAATGTTTTTGTATTCGCTTTAATATTCGTAAATTAATTCAATGGTGTTCTTTTCAGGAACAAATATTTTATAGTCTTCGGGGTAGGCAACTCCGTTCTTCATTTTTATAATTCTTACAATGTTGGTGTCTTTTTTTGTTTAATTCGTTCAAATGTAGTAATTTTTTTTAAATTTAAATGTGTTTGATGTAAATTTATATATGTATTTTCTAAATAGTATATAAATAAAAAAAGTCAGATAAAAATATCTTGTTTTTGATTAATATAATTTGATTTTTTATTACTTTTGCGAACTGTATAATAAAGCAATTATGATAAAAATTGCTTTATTAAGCTGCTAAAGCGGCAATCATATCTTAACTTATTGTGTAATTTAGAACCAAACAAATGAAAGCAGTACTTAAATTGGTAATTGCAGCATAGTTAACCTCAGCAAACCACAGGTTAATGTTTTGGTAGTTTAGGATACTTTTCTGAACAGGTTTCTTATTGTCTTAATAAACGGAATAAAACTCATTGATATATTGTATCAGTGACTAATTCCTATTACATAAATTACACAAAATATCAATTATGAATTTTAATAATAAAAATCAAATAACCGGCTATTTGTTAGCCGGAGTCATGTTTTTAGCCTTGCTAAATAGTAGCTACTTTTTTCTGTCAATAGTTAAAATTAATTTTTTATTAATCCTTTAAAATTAGAGAAAATGTTCGATATAAGAAAAATCCAGGAACAAGTAATATATAATGCTGTTAAAACTGAAAGTAATGAGAATGTTGCTCAAAGAATAGTATTTGGGAATCAGGAAGATAATGCGACATGGGTAAAAAATACCATGAAAAGATTAGAGAATAGCTTTGATAAAACGACTCTAAAAAGAATCAGGATGAAATGTCAATGTGGGTACGGAATGGACGAGAAACTCGCTCTGCTGAAAGAGCTTATGGCTTCGTCCTCCAATCTGGAAGAATTTGCTAAACAAGATAAAGCAAAAGCTGCAGGATTATCCTATCAAGATGGAGAACTTTATCTTCAATTCCCATTTTGCCCTTGCCCCATGCTTGCCGAAGTAGATAAACTTGAAACTAATACCTGGTGTCAATGTACAACGGGGTATAGCAAAGTGCTTTTCGAAAAAGCATTTGGGTGTGAAGTTGATGTGGAACTGCTCAAAAGTATAAAAATGGGAGATGATATTTGTTTGATGAAAATAGTTCCTTGTAGTTCTATTCAATTCTAGAATATTGTTTCAAAGCCTTGCTATCGAACGGTTATTCGTATTAACGCTATGCTGTATAATAGTACGATAGTAGGGTAATATTACAGTTTGAATTTTTAAATAAAAGATCTATGCCAAACAATAAATTATTATATCCACGCAAAGACGATAAGACTATGGTCTATCTGAAAAGTTGCGTAAAAAGTCCATTTATAGAGGTGGGCGATTATTCTTTCTATCATGATTTTGACAATCCATTGGACTTTGAACATAAATGTGTTTTGTATCATTATCCGTATGTTAATAACGACAGGCTAATTATTGGAAAATATTGTTCCATTGCCTGTGGTGCCAAATTTTTATTTAATGGTGCCAACCATACGCTTGGTTCACTGTCTACTTATCCTTTTCCCGTATTGGCTGATGAATGGGATTTGCAAACACCGGTAACCAATGCCTGGGACAATAAAGGCGATATCGTAATTGGTAATGATGTGTGGATTGGTTTCGAAGCCGTTATCATGGCTGGTGTTACTATTGGAGATGGAGCAATTATCGCATCACGTGCAGTGGTTACCAAAGATGTTCCTCCTTACTCCATTGTTGGAGGAACTCCGGCGAAGTTGATTCGTAAACGCTTTACCGATGAACAGATAGATAAGTTGTTGAGGCTCAAATGGTGGGATTGGGATGAGGAAAAAGTCCGGCAAAATATCGACAAAATAATGGATGTGAATAAGTTGCCCGATTTGATATAATTGAATTCAGAACTTAAATTCGCAAACGCTTATGGTGTATTGTATTTTATCATAGAAAGAAAAGTCCCGAAATAGCAATATCTTGGGACTTTTGTATTTCCACCATTGTTCAGATCAGGGATATTAAATGTTCTTGCAGATTATTATACCACAAATATTTTATTCAAAATATTGCATTTATCTACCACCTGCTACCAATTTGTGCTTAAATGTCATTAAACCAGGTGCTTATTTTGGTGGAAGATAAAAGTGTTGTACATTTCATCTGCTACTAACAGTTACTATCTACCACCTGATTTCTTTCGAAATTAGTTTTTTAATGCTAATAAGTGGCAAATGTGTGCTATAATTTCTTTGCCCTAACTAATTCAATAGCCTCTTTCCCAGTCATGTGTTCGATAGATAATTCAATCATATGCATATGATTGAATCCTTTTTCAATTTCCTTTAAGCGTCCTTCTTCCAGAGTTGGTGAATATTTCTCGGCCAATATCTCAATAGCCTTTCGCTTTTCATCATTATCTTCTAAAATGCGAATCTTGCCAAATACAATAACACTTCTGAAATAAGTTGTATATTCTTCAGGAATAATGTTATCCTGCTCTATCACGCAAAAAGATGCTTTGCTGTTTTTGTTGATTGCATCTATTTTATGACCCGATGTTGCACCATGAAAATATAATTTATTGTCATAGTAAACGTAACTGAGCGGTACTGCATAAGGATAATCATTATCTCCTGTTATTGCAAGCACACCAGATGTCATTCTATTAAGAATTGAGAGACTTTCTTCTGCGGATAATAGTTGCTTTTTTCGGCGCATTTCTCTAAACATATTCTTTTCCTTTTTTATTGATTTATACTACTTTCAAACCGATGATTGAAATTATTAAAGTTGTAATAAAGAACAAACGTGCAATAGTTGAAGGTTCGTTGAAAAACAGAATCCCAACGAGCACAGTACCAACAGCACCTATCCCGGTCCATACAGGATATGCTGTACCTAATGGTAATGTTTGTGCAGCTTTAGCTAATAAATACATACTTAAAACTACTGATACAATGAATCCCATTCCCCACAGATAAAATTCAGTTCCTGCGGTTTCTTTTGTTTTCCCTAAACAAAATGTAAAGCAGACCTCAAATAGTCCGGCGGCAATCAAAATAATCCAACTCATATACTTCTGTCTTTTCAAATTGTTGGCAAAAGTAGTCAAATGTCTTCTTATCTCTCTTTACATTTGATAAGAAATGATAGTTGCAAGATTATAAGATGTTTACAGTACTCTTAATCTAAGATTTAATACCTTTGCATTCATAAATTAGGAGTTATATTTATGGATATAATTGAAATAATAAATAGCATATATCAAATGCCTCAATTCTCCATGGATAAGTTGATAAAGCATTTGTCAAAGGTTACATACCCTAAAGGTTTTCTCATATTAGAGGCTGGTAAAGTGGAAACAAATGTTTACTTTCTTGAAAAAGGAATTGCCAGAGCATATATTCCTGTTGATGGGAAAGAAATAACCTTTTGGATTGGAAAAGAGGGGGCTACTATTGTTTCCTTAAAAAGCTATGTGAGCAATCAACAAGGATATGAAACGATGGAGCTTATGGAAGACTCAACCTTGTATGTGTTGAAACGTAGTGACTTATATGAATTGTTTAAGGAAGATATACATATTGCTAATTGGGGGCGAAAATTTGCGGAACTAGAATTTTTGCAAACAGAAGAAAGACTTATTCCCTTATTGTTTACAACAGCATTCGAGCGATATAAAATACTATTAGAGAATAACCCGGACTTGTTGCAAAGAATGCCTTTGGAGTGTCTTGCTTCTTATTTGGGAATTACTCCCGTAAGTTTAAGCCGTATAAGAGCTAAACTGAAATAAACACATCTCTATTTTTATGAGGTAAATAAGCAAAGTATATTCTCTAAATATTTTTTTTTCAAAAAGTATCTAGCAGTCTAGCACTTTGCTTTTAAGTGATTAAATATTAGTGTATTATACTCGCTAGACTTCACGAAAATACTCTAGCGGTAGTCTAGCAATCTAGCGCTAGACTGCTAGACTTCTGCTAGACTTATCCAAGTATATCTAGCACCTGTATCACGCTTACAAACAGTAACTTATGCACCAAGTGCTAGACTGCAAGACTTTTTTCGAAAAATTAAAATTTATGTAGTGATGTTGAATGCTATAAAAAGTTACTCTGGCTCTCCGGAAAGATGCGACGGGAGCTTCTTCATACTCCCGAATAACTTTTTATATCTCAGGCGGGATGTTTCTGCACTTTTGTACAAAACAATGATATCTTCTGTACAAAAGAATTAATTGTTCTGTACAGAAGAATGCATTCTTTTGTACAAGAATTCATAAATATCCCGAGTAACTTTTGAAAAAGTAAACCGGAGTTTTGTTGTATTCCGGCGGGTTCTCTCTTAAAAGCTTTCAGTAAATAATGTGAGCTAGATTCTACTTACGGACTTATTGCTGGTCTGTCTAATAAATCTCCTTCAAATTCCTTGCGTATGTTCAGAAATTTCGTGAATATTGCGCACGATAAGGCACATAGATAAACTGTATATCATATATTTAAGATAAGGAAAGTGGTGCAATAAACAATCTCATGTATGATTGATGAACTAATTAAGAAGATAAGAGGAGATAAAGAGAATTGGGACCGATTTGAAAATATCTTTATTGAAAGGCAGGTGGTAGCCAGAACAGTTTTGCTAAACGAAGGCGAAATAGCCAGTTATATACATTTTATTAAAAAGGGTTGTTTGCGTGAATGCTTTAATAAAGACGGGAAAGATATTACTTTTCAATTCTTTTTTGAAGGGCAACCGGTGGCTTCTATTGATAGTGTAATGAATAGTACTCCGAGCTTATTTTCCATTGAAAGCATTGAACCTTCAACAATCCTTTCGGTTAAGAAACAGGACTTTGAGATGCTATTGTTAACCTATCCTGAACTGAAAGATAAATTCCAAAGTTTTATTTTTCAACGATTCAGTAACTATGCACGGCTGTTTCTTTCCAGAATAAAAGATACTCCTCAGGAACGTTATGAGGATTTAGTAAAAAATCAGCCAAATATAATCAAGCGAATTCCGCAGCACTACATTGCTTCTTTTCTCGGGATAACTCCGGTTTCATTAAGTAGGATAAGAAATAGAAAATAGATCCCATTTATTATCTTTTGTTATCGTCCCGAAGATTCTCATCAGTGTACTTTTGTTGAAAAAAGAATATGAGAACAGACATCAATGGTGGTGGGCGAGCTACAACCAAATATATTCAGCTCAATACCCGAAAGTGCAAGGCATGTTGGAAATGTGTGGAAGCATGTGATAAAAAAGTAATTGGACGGATAAATCTTCCTTGGCATAAGCATGCCGTTATTGTAAGAAGCAATAATTGTACGGGTTGCTTAAAGTGTATGAAAGCGTGTGAGCATAATGCAATATCTAAAATTCAGACTGCAGAATATAACGAAAACACCGGTAAAAGAAGATCTGATATCCGTTTTATAATCAATCTTAGTTTGCTTTTTATTGGTTTCGTAGTGGCGTTTTCAGGATTCCTGATACAATTCAGTTATCATGTAGGACACCATGGAATGATTGACATGAATAAAATGGTTTATGGCATAAGTTACTCCGGCTGGGCAATGATTCATAAGATTTCAATTATTCTGATCTCTTTTCTGGTTGTGTGTCATGTAAATCAGCATTGGAAATGGTATAAAACCGTAGTTGTAAAGAGACTTCTCGCAAAGAACAAACAAGTGATTACGCTATCTGTAATTTTCTTAATTGTTGCTTTAACTGGATATTTATCATGGTTTATCGATTTATCAGGCAACGCTCCGATAGTTCGGAAGACTTTTCTTGAAATACATGATAAAGTTGCCATCGTATTCTTTATATATCTTTTTCTGCATGTGGCGAAGAGGCTTAAGTGGTTTTTTAGATTCACAAAGAGCGGTAAATAACTGACTGTGAATTGTCAATAATTTATCCTTTGAAATGATATTTTTATCAAAAAACAAAATATCTTTGCAATAACAGATTCTCAATGATTTGATAAAATAGAAAGCATGGCAAAAAAGGTACTTTTATTCCTGGCTCAAGGTTTTGAAGCTTATGAAGCGAGTGTATTTACTGATGTTTTTGGTTGGAGTAGAGATGCCGGTCTTGAACCAGTGGATTTAATTACTACTGGTTTACGATCAGAAGTGAAGTGTTATTGGAATTTTATTGTAAAGCCGGAGCTTGCTTTTAGCGAGATTTACATTGAAGATTATGATGCTTTAGCAATTCCGGGAGGAGCTGGGGAGGCTGGTTTCTATGAAGATGCTTATGATGAACGTTTCCTTAATTTGATAAGAGAATTTAATAGGAGAGGTAAATTAATCGCTTCAATTTGTGTGGCAGCCCTACCAATTGCTAAATCGGGCGTACTAAATCAGCGAAATGCTACTACATGGGATTTAAATAATGGTGTAAGGCGAAAGCAATTAGCAGATTTTTGCGTAAAGGTACAAGATGAGCAGTTAGTGGTTGACAATAACATTATTACTTCAACCGGACCGGCAACAAGTCTTGACGTTGCTTTTAAACTACTCGAAATGCTGACGAGCATAGAGAATGTTAACGAGGTGAAAACTAATATGCGGTTTATTGTATAATTAAAGGTTTGCTAAATCTGTTGGATGCTTATTTCTTGTTTTCATTCTTTTTCGTTTTCTATGTATAGTGTCTTTAAATTGCTTTGTCAATTAATGGATTTTCGTTGTCTAATACTTCAAATACCTGGATTCTCACGTTATAATTCTTTGAGAATTCCTGGAATTTAGGCTCATTATTAATTTGTTGAAAATCATTTAATACAGCATCAAAACACTCTTTTGATTTCTCGTTTATATCATCTGATTTGTCGAACCAAAACAGCTTGTTTCTTACAACTAAAGTTTCATTATTTATGTTGTTAATAATTAGATTATCATGTTTCCAAACCTTACCTGCCTTTAATGTTTTAATTCCATCTAAAATGTAAGCAATGTCTCTATTCAGATACTTCTTATCGAGTTGATTAAAGTTTAATATACCAATTGGAATTCCACCAATACCAAAAATAATAATTTTGACTATTAAATTGGATATGTGCATGTTTTCGATCTTAAAGTTACTATCCCACAAGAACAATAAAATAGCCATAACAAGTCCCCAATAAACCGTTCCGTGTAGAAATATGTATAGCCACTTTTTCTTTCTCCGTTCTCCCCATTTTTTATAAAATGTTTCTTCTCTGGTAGTCATGTTTTTATTTTACTGCTTTTTTTTTTGGGTTACTGGTCCTTAACGACTGTGGATATGAGTTTTGTTACAATTACATATCTCGAGTTTCTATCTCATTCTCGATTAATTTATATTTAAAGTACTTTCTTAAACCAGTAGAAAGAACCTCAAATTCATTCAGCTCATATAAACTTCCATAAAGTTTAAACGTGCAAATATCAGTTGCGCTAATAAATGGTTCGGTTTTAAGATGACTATGTGATAAACCTATGACTTTATTACCTTCATATTCGGTTGGAGAGAAAATTAATCTGGAATGAATTTTTCTCCATGAAGTAACATTTCCTTCCTTATCACCAAAGAAAATATAATCATTACCAAAGGGTATTAGTTTCGGTTTACTAGTCCCCAAAATGAAATAAAGTTTATATCCAAGTTCGTAAGGAATTAACTCCATATTGATATTATATCCTTGCGGACAGTTTACTTGATATTTTTCATCGCTTGTGACTTCTTTAAACATTTTCTTTTTAATTTGTTGCAAGCTCTTTTCAACTTCAGTTAAATCTCTTACAATCAGACTCTCTTTGCAAGGATTGTTGAAGCTATTTTTAAATATCACTTCATAAATGCATTTTGTACCTTCTTTTGCTAATACAACAGCCGATATGGAGTCATTTCTTTGATAGATTAAAAGTCCACCAAAATCTTTTTTGATTTCTTTCTTATCCATAGCCATGTCGCTTGTTATCCAGGCTGCTTTTTCATACTTGTATAAAGTATTTCCTTCTTCTAAGATTGAATCACATTTTTGTTTTATTTCAGTTCCGGTTAATGACGTTTGAGCATTTACACCAGAGAAAATTGTAATTAAAAGAAGAGTAATAACTGTTTTTTTCATAATGAATGTGTTTTTATATTTTTCTTTATAAGGTTAGCCCCTTGAACTTTTTTATACTTTTCGAACTCGTTCGTTTGCAAATGTGTCTTACTTAGAACTTCTGAAAAAGTATTGTTTTTTCAATAATCCATCCAAAAATAGTATATTTATTTTTAATTTACAGTATAAATTATTTAGTTAATTTTTAATTTATCTGATAGATACTCATTTTTAAAATTTGTATTAATAATATTTTATAATGTGAAGCTCAGCTAACTAGATATTATTTTTCTTAAATATATTGATTACATACTAAAAGAAAAGGCGTCTTTAGTACATGTTAAAATGAACTTTAATAATTAGTAAGTATAATGAAGAAACATGTATTAAAAGTTGCGCTTGTATTAGCATTGCTGGAAGCACAACAAGTAAGGGCGCAGTATCCTACGATTCCCGATAGTATTCAAAAAAGAGTGGATACTATGATGAAAGAAGCCGAAGAACATTCGGAAGCTGCCTGGCAAAAAGCTTTGCCTGTTATTAACGAAGAGGCTATGCACGGAAAACCTTATGTGGACTGGGCTGCTCGTCCTACAGATCTGCCACAGGCTAAGATTCCTGCATTCCCGGGTGCAATGGGAGGTGGTGAATTCTCTTTTGGTGGACGTGGCGGTAAAGTAATAACTGTTACTAGTCTGGCCGATAGTGGTCCGGGTACATTCCGTGAAGCTTGCGAAACTGGTGGCGCACGCATTGTGGTATTCAATGTTGCTGGTATTATTCAGCTTAAAACTCCGGTTATTATCCGTGCTCCGTATATTACTATTGCTGGTCAGACAGCTCCGGGTGATGGAGTTTGTATTGCCGGCGAAACTGTTTGGGCAAATACTCACGATGTTGTAGTTCGTCATATGCGTTTCCGTCGTGGATCAACGGATGTTGGCCGACGTGATGATGGTTTTGGTGGAAACCCAATCGGAAACATTATGATTGACCACTGTTCTTGTTCATGGGGACTTGATGAAAATATTTCATTCTACCGCCACATGTTTGATCCGAAGAATGGTCGTGAGGCAGATAAACTTCCTACCGTAAATGTAACTATTCAGAATACAATCTCGGCTCAGGGACTCGATACTTATAACCATGCCTTTGGTAGTACGATTGGTGGTGAAAACTGTTCTTTCATGAGAAACTTGTGGGCAAACAATACAGGTCGTAACCCATCAATTGGTTGGAATGGTATATTCAACTTTGCAAATAATATTATTTATAACTGGGTGCACCGTACTGTTGACGGAGGCGATTATACTGCGCTTTATAATATCATTAATAACTATTATAAACCAGGACCGGCCACTCCCAAAGATGCCCTTGTTGGCCATCGTATCATCGAGCCACAGTCATCCGGACGCAGTAAGCTTGAGCATGCCAGATTTGGAAGACTTTATGTAGTTGGTAATATTATGGAAGGATATGATCAGATTACCAAAGATAACTGGAATGGCGGAGTACAATTAAGAGACTTGAAAGGCGTTGAAATAAGCAAGGAAGATGCGGAAAAGAAATATTTCCCACAAATGAGGGTTGATGAACCTTTCACTATGCCTCAATTCCCTATCATGTCGGCAAAGGAAGCTTACGATTATGTTCTTGATAATGCCGGAGCTAATTTCCCAAAAAGAGATATAGTTGACGAACATATCATTAACCAGGTACGTACAGGTGAAGTATACTATGATAAGAAAGCCGATTCTAAAACATATTATCAGTTTAAATATCGCCGACAAAAACCGGATTCTTACAAGCAAGGCATTATTACCGATATAAGTCAGGTAGGCGGTTATCCTCAATACAAAGGTAAACCTTACAAAGATAGTGATGGTGATGGTATGCCTGATGCATGGGAAATTAAGTACGGACTGAATCCTCACGATGCTTCCGATGCAAACGGCGACTTGAGTGGCGATGGTTATACTAACATTGAAAAGTATATCAATGGTATTGATCCAACTAAGAAGGTTGACTGGAAAGATGCTAAAAACAACCACGATACATTGGTTGGCAAGAAGAGTCTTTTATAGAAAAAGCTCGGGCTTGTTGGTTAGCTCTTGAGCATGGATAAAGAAATGAGCGCCTAATTTCGGTTAGACGCTCATTTTTGTTTTCATTTACTCAATGTTATGGATAATCTCTTTAGTTAGTAGCAAATTTAAATGATTTTGACCATTCAAAAAATCTTTCAACTTCTTCTTTGTTTGATTCTAACCACTTAGAAACATCCGGGTCTGTTGAAGATGCAAAAGCTACATACGAAAAAGCCTCAACTAACTTTTTGTCTTTCATTTCAATAAAAAATGGAACATAGTAATCCCAAAAAAATCCATGATTTTCTTTCTTTGATTCTTTTAAGGACGAACAAACTGTATTAAACTTTCTGATAAATTGTTCTACTTCTGTCTTGTTATTATTCTTTTCATCAAAATCCATTGCAGTTTCCATAGATAATATCATATCTGTAACCGAAAAATTGTTCTCTTTTTGTTTTCCGTTAGCCGATACGTCACCAAGCATATTACTATTAATACTAATGTTAATAGATTTAGTTCCGGTTTTTTCAACATTTGCTTTCATTATAGATCTTACAATTTCAAGATTTTGTTTTGCCCTGTCACTTTCAGAATCGAGAGAGAAAAATCTGCAATAAGCCAATAGTGCAGGGATTCTTGTGTCGTTAATCTTTGAAATCCTTGCGATTGCATTATGAGAACTAGCGTGTTTTGGATTAAGCTTAGCTGACATTTGGAAACATAATAATGCATCATCATATTTTTTCACACTCCACAACGTTATTCCTTTATTAAAATGGAGTAGATAGAAGTCTGGAAATTGTTTTATTCCTTCATCATATACTTCGATTGATCTATCCGTTTTATTTAAGCCATCTAAAGCATTTCCGTATGTTACATAAACCATTTTTAGTCCTTCTTCTTCTGGATGAGTTTCAATTGCTTTTTCACAGCATTTAATAGACTCTTCGTTCTTTTTAGACATTAATAAACTAAATGCCTTTTCTGTCAATGCAAGAAAATTGTCTTTATCAAGTATCAGAGCTTTGTCGTATCTAAAAATAGCACCATCATAATCTCCTTTGTCGTGATAGGCAATCCCTTCGTTAACTAGCTTTTCAGCATCTACTTTATTTTGTCCGAATGAGATGTTGTACATTATAGCAAACATCAAAATTAAGATTGTTTTCTTCATAGTATTCTTTTGTTTAATTATCCATCCAAAAATAGTATATTTATTTTGAATTTAAAGTATTAGTGCTTTAGTTAATTTTTAAATTAACTGATAGATGCTTTTTTTGAAGTGTGTATGTATATAAATTGGGACTATTTTAGATGTTGAATAGTTCAATGAATTGTTTATATAAAGTTGATGTGCTCCTATCTAAATTAATGTGCGATAGAATTATGTTTTAACATGTATGTAACTATTACAAATAATCTTTTGATCCATTTATTTAAATCAATAAGTATATAATTGTTTAAGTAGTATACTGGAGATGGTAAAATACAGCAAAATAGAATAGGGGAGTATTCCAGGATTCTTCAACTACTAAGTCCTTAAATATATTCTACAGGCTTCTCTTTTAATTAAATCTTTTAAGCTTATTTGATATGTAATGGGAATGTGTTTCATAAAAATGAATCATTTATCAGGCTAACAATTCTTTCAATTTAAATTTAAATTTTATATTTGCGTTCTGAAACAGGAATTTACATTCTCTGGACAATGCTTAAAAACTAATTATGAAAATTTCTCTCTCTTATAAACTAAATCTTATATGTCTTCTAGTTGCTTTTTTGCTGCCAGGTATCTTTGGTTGCTTAAATGCCTATGGAGAAAACGCTCCTCAAAATTCTATTCTTATAATCAGTTCATACAATCCTGAAACATCTCAAACATCTAAAAATATTTCTGCTTTTTTAGATGAATATCGTCTTTTAGGTGGTAAATCTCCCGTTATAATAGAAAATATGAATTGTGGAAGCTTTACTGAAGCCTCTTTGTGGAAAGGGCAGATGAAGAAAATTCTGAATAAATATTTTTTAAGCAATCGCCATCCGGGAATAATTATTCTCCTTGGTCAGGAAGCTTGGTCTGCATTTCTTTCTCAGGATGATGAAACAACAAAAAAAGCACATAATATACCTGCTATTGTTGGTATGGTGAGTCGGAATGCTATTATCCTTCCTGATGATAGTGTGTCATTGGAAAAATGGAATCCGGAAAGTATTGATGCGCTAAAGAATTCTTATCGGATACATAAAATGGCTGGTTATATTTATCAGTATGATGTAGATAAGAATATAAAGTTGATTCAGGATTTGTATCCAAAAACAAAACATGTAGCATTAGTTACAGATAATACTTACGGCGGGGTTTCTTTGCAGGCGTATGTGAAAAAGGAAATTACAAAGTTTCCCGGATTAGATCTTATCTTATTAGATGGAAGGAAAAACTCAATTTATACAATTGTTGATAGTATTAATAAGTTGCCCGATAATACTGTTATGTTATTAGGTACTTGGAGAGTAGATAAGAACAATGGCTATTTTATGAATAATGCCACCTATATGATGATGGCTGCAAAACCAAAAATGCCAGCTTTTACAATAACATCAATAGGACTGGGGCACTGGGCTGTAGGTGGCTGTGTTCCTCAGTATCGTACTATTGGTAAAGATATGGCTATACAGGCTTATAATATACTGGATGACAGAACTATGGTTAAAGCCAAAATAGAGCTCATTTCTAATCAATATACATTTGATGCGATAAAACTGGATAGTCTGAGAATTAGTGTGAATAAACTGCCGGATGGTTATGTTTTGATAAATGAACAGGCTTCTTTCTATGAACAGAATAAGTATCTGGTTTGGGGATGTGTTTTCGTCTTTTTTACGCTTTTAATAGGTATAATTATTTCTCTTTATTTTTTGATTCGTACCAAGAAGTTGAAAGATGAACTTGAAGTATCTGAAGCAGATTTACGAGTTGCTAAAGAAAAAGCTGAAGAGTCTGAACGTTTAAAATCTGCCTTCCTGGCAAATATGACTCATGAAATCCGGACTCCTCTTAATGCTATAGTTGGTTTCTCTAATGTGTTGGCTACAGGAGGGTGTGCTCAGGAAGATATCGTTGAGTATAATAAAGTTATTCAAACGAACTCTGATCTTCTTCTTCGTCTGATTAATGATATTCTTGATATATCTCGTTTAGAATCTGGTAAGCTTGATTTTTATTATGAAGAATGTAATGTAGAATCTTTGTGTAAGGAGGTTTTGGCTTCGGTAGAAGCAACGTGTAAATATCCGGTGGAATTTGCATTCGAATCTTTTAATCCAAATTTTTATATGGTTACAGACATACAACGCTTACAGCAGGTTTTATTAAATATCCTTTCAAACTCTTGTAAGTTTACTAAAGAGGGTTCTATTATTTTAAACTATAAGATCGATGAAATGAAAAAAATGATATTTTTTTCTGTAACTGATACTGGGGAAGGAATAGGGGAAGGAGAAGAAGAAATGATATTTGATCGTTTTAAAAAATTAAATGATTTTGTTCAAGGATCAGGCTTAGGCTTAGCTATTTGCAAAACAATTATGAATGTATTGGGAGGTGATATTTGGGTAGATTCGTCTTATAAAAATGGTGCACGTTTTGTGTTTTCACACCCATTAAATTTAAAACCTCAGGAATATATTGCTGAATAAAATGCGCCAAAAGTTTGGAGGTTTCAAAAAATGTTGTACCTTTGCAACGCTTTTGAGAGAAAGAGCAATAAAGAAAATACTTTTTGGAGAGATGGCAGAGTGGTCGATTGCGGCGGTCTTGAAAACCGTTGAACTGCGAGGTTCCTGGGGTTCGAATCCCTATCTCTCCGCTTAGAAGTTTGGATTAAACCAGACAACTACAGTACAAAAACCTACAGGTTAATAACTTGTAGGTTTTTTTTTGTCCGTTCTGTTCGTCACAATTCAAGAAAGGTTAGTGATCCTTGATAGTGATGTTGCTGATTTGTATGGGTTGGAATAAAGCGCATCAAAGAAGCAATCAAGAACATAATTTTCCCGAAAGCTACATTCTGTTTTTAGACAAAGAATAATAAAAAAAGGGCTATCCTTATTTGATATGAACCCCGAAAGTTAGACAAAAAACTTTCGGGGTTTTATTATGCAAGAAAAGAAGAAAATCAAGAAGCATACCGATGTAGATAGGCTAAGGTATATGCATTTGATAGAAGATGGGATGTCAATAACTGCTATTCATAAAAAATATGGTATTAGTCATCGTTTACTATTAACATTATGGCATAAATACCAGGGACTTGGTCCAACTTCAATAAAGAAAGGAAATAATTTCAAGGTCAATACAGACATTAAGAAACAAATCGTTCGTGATATTGAAGATAACCATATAACTTTGCACTCAGCTTCGCTAAAGTATGGTCCAAGTATAAGTATTATAGAGACCTGGCTAAAGATTGCAAGGCGAGACGGAATACAAACTTTGGATATCGTTAAAAAGCATGGTAGACCACCAGGTATGAGCAGACCAAAAAAAAATAGCAAACCGCTTACCGAGTTAGAGAAACTCCAAAAGGAGAATTTGGAACTCAAGACTGAAATAGCTTTGCTAAAAAAAGTGAGAGCCTTAGTCGAGGAAAGGAATGCCCGTCTACGCGAGATTGGGCGCAAGCCATCGAAGAACTAAGGCAGAAAGGATATCCTCTGGAGTATATGCTCATGAGGATAAAGATGGCTCGTTCCGTGTTTTACTATCATCGGAAACGCTTAAATCAAGCTGATGGATATGATATCATAAGGAATAAGATAAGGGATATATACGAGGAGAATCATGGGCGTTATGGATACAGGAGAATCTGCTATACTTTGCGCAATAGTGACATAATCATAAACCATAAGACAGTGCAGAAACTAATGCTGCAGATTGGTCTTAAGGCTAAAAGAAAGAAACGTCATTACCATTCATATAAAGGTGAGATTGGTAAAATAGCACCTAATGTTGTAGGACGAAACTTTGATGCCGAAAGACCCAACCAAAAATGGACTACTGACGTTACACAGGTATGTATACATGATGTTAAGATGTATCTATCCCCTATACTTGATATGCACAACGGAGAAATAATATCATATACAATATCCAGGAGTCCCAATTTGAATATGGCAATAAACATGCTGAAAGCTGCATTCAAAAAAAATACGAATCTGAATGGGCTTATATTGCATTCTGATCAAGGATGGCATTATCAGCATGCCAGATACCAAAAGTTGCTTAAGGACAGAGGAATCATTCAAAGTATGTCTCGTAAAGGTAACTGTCTGGACAATGCAATGATGGAAAATTTCTTTGGATTAATGAAGAATGAGCTGCTTTATATTAATAAATTCAGTTCCATCGAAGACTTTGAAGAAGAACTAAGAAAATATATTTGGTGGTATAACAATAAAAGAATTAAGCTTAGATTAAAAGGTTTGAGCCCGGTACAATACCGAACTCAAACAAATATAAATTAATTATTAAACGTCTAACTTTTCGGGGTCACTTCAATTTGGAATAGCCCCCATATCTCCGCGTTTCCTGCTCAACACCCCGCTTTATGGATAGCGATTAGCTTTGATGTCTGCATTCGGAGGTAGATACTTCTCTGAAACTTTTTATTTCAGAAAATCTTCCATCATCATAATTGATGTTTTCAGCTCTTCGGGTTTGAATCCATGACCGGCTCCCGGAATAACTTTCAACCTCGCGTTCTTATAAGTTTTCTCAGCTCTCTGTGAATAGGAAAGAGGAACTACGGGATCCTTGTCACCGTGGATTATCAGTACAGGACCACTGTATTTACCAATCGTTTTATATACATTGATGTCATACAGTTCACTGAAGAAACGTTTACCTATAGGCACATTCCATACCTGTGTGGTATCAGGAATGTCCTCGGCTTTAGGGTATCGCTCTTTCCAATTGTCAGGGATGCACAATGCTGGATATACAAGGATGAGCCGGCTTATATCTTTGGCACAATCGGAAGCCGTGAGTGCCGATACTAAGCCGCCTTGACTTTCACCAAGAAGAATGATATTCGAAGCGTCTACATCACTGCGACTTTTGAAGTAGTTTATGATGGTCTTCAGATCGTTCGCCTCGTCACGTATTGACATGTTCACTGTATTGTTGTCACTGCGACTGTAAACTGAGCCACATCCAAAATCAAAGTTGTAGGTCTGGTATCCCAAAGCGTTAAATGCTTTAATGTAATTCTTGCCGAAGGCATGAGTTCCGTTGAATCCGTGCGAAACAATAACTAATGGCATTTTCCCAAAAGTATTAGTAGGCCGGCTAAGTAAGCCATAGAGATGTCGGTTACCATTGCTGATCCATAAGTCATCAAAATTAGAGTCTGCCTGCTTGATGGCCTCTTTCAAATTTGGAGATACAAACTTCCAATCATGACTTCCGGCAGAAACATACATCTGGTATGGAATGCCTTTCTCCCGGAAAGCCTTCACCAGGTCCATATTTCCTTCGAGGGTAAAGTCTTGATCACCAACCGAAACCATCCATCTTACCTGACACCAATTTTTCACGTCAGCCTTCGATCCTTGTTGGATGCATTTTATAGGATTATTATTTTCTATTATCTCTTGGCGCCACTCAGCAGATGGGTCTTTTTTCAGAAAGTCAAGCTCTTGGCGACGAAGGTATCCACTGATATCATACACCGTAGAGAAGAATTCCGGATGATGAACGCCATAAACAATTGCGGCTCCACCACCCATGGAGAATCCGGCAATGGCACGGCCACCTTTATCAGTTCTGACGCGATAGTTCTTTTCAATATATGGGATAAACTCCTGGAAAAAGAAATCCTCATATTTCCACTTTGGTGCGTTGAAGTACATCATATTGTTTTTGTTGGCCTCCGGACATACAAGAATAAGGTCACGGATAGAGCCTGCATCTATAAGACTGTCGACAGTCTGACGAATAGATCCATAAGTCTCCCAATCATCACACGATCCACCTCCACCATGCAACAGATAGAGCACGGGATATTGTCTATCAGTGTTCTCTTCGTATCCTCCCGGTAAATAAATGGTATATTCTCTTTCTGTTACTCCTTCAAGCATATTACATGGCATGGTGGCATGTATCGTTTTGCCAACATGAGCTTTGAAATTCTTATGCTGAAGATTCCATCCAGGATAATTTTCAATATTGCCGGCAAGGAAAATATCGCTTTTGTCTTTTTCCTCCTTGAGTTGCCAGTCGAGCCAGTCTAACATCAATCTGCCGAAACTTCCACCAAGCTTTTCTTTATAGGTAGCTCCATGGCCAGCTGTTGGCATATCGGCATGAATGACAGGCACTTTGTCTATACGTTCATAGTCAAGACAAGCATTCTGGTAAGCAACGTCGCCTGTACCGCCTGTCATATATATAATGGGTGCATGAAGCGAATGGAGCGATTTGCTATCGGCTCCTGCCATCGTCATGTTTCCCATTCCTGCATTCAAGATTATGTATGATTTCAGGCGGGTGTCGGCAGCATTGCACAACACCTGAGCACCTCCGCAGGAATGCCCGGCAGCGGCGATCTTTGTGGTGTCAACAAAACTGTAATAATCGCTCTTCTTATCGCGTGCCTGACTGCATATCCAGTCGAGTGCTGTAGTAACCACGGATGAAGGTGTGGAGTGTTCTTTACGATCAAAAAGCACCATTTGCATTTCACCCACTGCAATGACTACGTAACCATGTGATGCAATATCGGTAAGCATGCGCTCATAATGAATGGGGGCATCCATGCAACCGCCATTGCAAAAGATGAGTATGGGCAAAGCATTTTCGCGTGCTGCTGCCCAACTGAGATTCTCGGGGCGGAAAACTGTGAAGCCGGGTAAACTTTTCTCTATGACTTCATAAGCCTTAAACAGCCCTGTACCTCCATTGTCGACGATCTTTTGTCGACTTATTAGCGAATCAGCAGATGTTGCATGGGAATATAAAGTTGCCATACAAAGTAGAGACGAAAGCAGTAGTTTTTTCATGTTAATTCATTTATCTTTTGAACACATTTATATTGATTATCTTCTCGCCAGGAGTGGTATCTGCTTCGCGAGGAAAATAGATGAGAGCATCCTTTTGCAACGGCAAAATGCGGAGTTCCAATTGCTCACAATTTTTTGGCAAACGCCAGAGGGCATATTGGAAATGACGACCATTATAAAAGTTGTCATCAATGAGTTTTCCGTCAGCATATAATCGAGCACAGTCGCCCTGATATTCTATATCGAGAATATCCTCATGATTTGGAACTGTGAAGGTGTATACAGCAGCATCCTTGAAGTCAGAATCTACTGGTTCTTCTGCTACTCCACCAAAACCTATCGTAATTTTCCTGAGAGTTCCAGCTTCTTGTATCTTATTAAATGTAACTGCCTGCATCTTTGTTTCATGAGGCTTCTCATTTTCATTCAAGAAGAGCGTACTGGCATCAGAACTACTGAGTAAGTAGATATTCTTATATATTGGCTTTGCCAAACCGAGTGCCTTAACATTCTTCAGCACTTTACCTGAAACGGATATTTCTGTAGGCACGCCAGCAATCTGTTCTAAATAGATTTTATCATCGCGTTGGGCAATGAGCTGGGCTGTAGCATACTTGATGCCTGCAATATTTACAGGAAATATACACATTGTGCCTGCAGGTATCACAGTTGGATTCTGCGGAAATTTTACTCCGCATACGTTGAACTGTATATTTTTCTTTGCTGTAAGATTCTGAAAACGCTCATAATTATTGATAAATACGAATCCTTGATTGCCCTGACTACGGTAAGACCATCTCAGATAGCTGTCAACACCTTTACTTATCGGCTTGTCGGCTTGTGGAAATGTTGTTTCCATTGACGCTAGCATATCTCCAAAGTCTTGAACGAAAAGGTGTATCTTGCGAAGCAAATAGTAATGCGGATTGCGATATCCCACTTCGTTAAGAGGAGCTTGAAAATCGTAGCTTTTCACAGGCAGATCGTTCCAGTTGGTTTCAATGGTGCGCTGCATCTCGTTCAGATAGTTGAGTTTTCCGTCTGGATTAGTTCCTCCATGATACATATAGTAGCCCAGCAGATTGCTACCGCTACCCAACTTCACGATGGCAAGCGAGTAAGCATCCTCAGGATACAAATATACTCGGCGGTGATAGCTGGTCATCATGCCACCTCCCAACTCACAGGTAAAGTATGGATATCCTTCCTCACCTTTGTTCATGTTATCGCCTGTATACTTCAACTGTTCTGAAGCTATCGCAGTTGAAATTCGGAACGAACGGAAATTGAATGCTCGCCAATATTCGCCAGCTGCTTCTTTTATGCTACGATCCCAAAATCCATCAGCATAATCACCATAAAGAGGAATCATCTCTCCGAATGGTATAGGTGTGGCTAACTGTGGCCAACCGGTTCGGGTATAGAAAGGCAAGTCGAAGCCGATCTCATTGGCAATCTTCTTGAGGTGCATCAAATATTCACTTCGTCCACGATATTCATTATCAAACTGCATCGCCATAACCGGTCCTCCGTCTTTCCATTGCAAGCCTTGAACTTGTGTATAGATTTGCCTATACAAACGAGTTACATACTCTAGAAAAACAGGATCTTCACTACGCGTCTTACAACCTTTTGTAAAGACCCAGTCAGGAATGCCACCTAGTCGGACTTCACCATGGCAGAACGGTCCTACACGCAGGATAACCGGTAGGTTTTCATTCTTGCAAATTTTTAGGAATGATCGTAAATTACGTTGACCACTCCAGTCGAATTGGTTTTCTATTTCTTCGATGTGGTTCCAGAATACGTAGCAAGCAATAACGGTTACACCACCTTGCTTCATTTTGTGTACAGCCTCAGTCCATTCATCTGCTGGTACCCGCGAATAGTGGATTTCACCCATCACAGGACATACTCTTTTTCCATTGAGGATAAGGCTTTTCTCATCCCATTTTACTTCACGTTCTGTTGCATGTATGCCAACTGTAGCTAATAAGCTCAACACCCAGCATAACATTACTTTTCTTATCAGATTATTATTCATTTTATTTATGTATTCAGATGTTACTTATTTTGAAGTATTTTAATCAACTCGGCATCATGGTTTGTAGCCAGTCTGCAACTTGGACAATTCCAAATCATGGTATTCATTTCAGAAGATGTAACAGGTTTCCATTCAGGGAGTTCCAATAATGAAGGTTTCCCTGTTCGGGCAAAGTTGATAAGAGTTGTACTCATGATTTCGCCCAATTCTATACCTTCGGGAGTTGCTCCCGTCATATTCGCAGAACGGATTACATTATCAAAATAGAAGGCGATATCGGCATTATGTCCTGCATGGAAACCGCCATCCTCGCTTGGCAACTGATAGGTAAACAAATAATTCCATACCGGAGCACCACCATCAGCTACGCGAGTTTGAATCTGTTCTATGGCAGCGGGACGTACCATCGTGTCAAGTCGGTAAAGTGCATCTATATCATCGTCTGGATAAGAATAGCGGAAAGCATCTACGAAGTTGCTTGCCTTTTTACCCATAGTCTTTTCTAAGTCAGCTTTGGCATCATCCCATGTCTTAATATCTTTACCATGTTTGTGCCATGCAGAAAACTCATTTAGGGTAGAACCTATGATTAGTGGAATATCCTTACTTATTTTTTCAGAACCATCCATGAAAAGACCTGCAGGCAAAGCATCACCATCGATTACTGGTTCCCATGTTAAGGAACGGCCAAAAGAACTGTTGTTAGGATTTTCTGCAGCAATTTCTTTCATTGCCTGAGAATTCGCTTTTAATACAGTTTCATAATCTAAAGTCTGAATTTTGTCTATATTGTCTTTGTTTAATCCTAAAATTTGAACCGTACGTTGTCCTATCTTCTTGGCTAGACTTTGTTTCATGCCCCGCATGAAGCCAGAACCACTCATCACCATAGCACGATGGAAAAGTCCCTGTGCCATTGGCATGCAAAGCATACTGGATGTCTTGGCGCCTCCACCACTCTGTCCGAAAATGGTTACACAATCAGGGTCACCTCCAAAATTTTGGATATTATCATGAATCCATTTTAAAGCCTGCACGATGTCGATATTCCCTGCATTGCCAGAATATTGGTATTTATCGCCGTAATCAGACAGATCGGTATAGCCTAAGGTATTTAAACGGTGATTGATTGTTACTACAACAACATTTCCTTTATCGGCCAGATTATGACCGTGATAACCAGGGTGATCTTGTCCGCATCCTTCCACGAACCCACCTCCGTGAAGCCAAACTATTACAGGACTTTTCTTTTCGTTGTGAATATCTTTTGTCCAGATATTCAGACGAAGACAGTCTTCGCTTTGGTCGCCTTCATGCCATAGATAGAAAAAGGCACTGGCGTCATTTTTCCACCTATCCGTTTTAGGTTGAGGAGCCGAAGGACCATATGTGCGACATGAACGGATGTCTTTCCATGCATCTGGCTCCTGAGGCATCTCGAAACGTTTTGCTTTTGCATAGGGAATTCCTTTATAGGTGTAAACTCCTTTATATATATAACCGCAAACTTTACCATACTTCGTATCTGTAGTAGAAGCAGCAGTTGAGCTATTAATAATAGAACTTTCGCTACGATTGCTTTCTTCGGTAAAGGCATCCATGATTGCTGTCGGTCTGCCATTTTTGAAAGCACCTAAAGGATATTCTCCCTCAAGCTCTGGTGCCCAATAAAACACTCCTTTGCAATGGCCGTTAGTAAGATTTCGTGTAGCCCTGATGAGTTTTCTCATAAACAAATGTCCATCATTGGGGCGATTCACTTCATATCCTGTCTCTACAACAATACAGTCGCATCCATATTTGTTGCACAATGCATTCATATTGGCTATGGCATCGTTAAGAGTGCCGTCATCTGTGGTTTCCATCTTGGCTTTCTGATCCCAGTAAGGATATACACTCATTCCTATCAAATCCCAATGAGCTTTGTACTTTTTTAGACCATCGAAAATGAAGTTGTATCGCTTGGTATCACAGCCACAGTCAAGATGTACGATTACCTTTGCTTCGGGATAAATATTCTTGGATGCTTGATAACCAGCCTCTGTGAGACCTGCATATTGCTTCATGTTTTCTTTTGCCTGTCCCTCAGGCCAGAGCATTCCTTCAGTGGTCTCATTACCGACTCCTACCCATTTCACGTCAATGCCATTATCCTTGAACAGCTGAAGCGTTTCTTTCGTATGTCTGGCAACAGCCTGCTTCAGTTCTTTGTAACTGTAGTTTTTCCACTCTACAGGAGGTGTCTGATGAGAGGGGTCAGACCATGTGTCGCTATAGTGGAAACTCACCATAACAGGTATTCCTAAGGCTTTTGCTCTTTTAGCTATCACGAGTGCATCTTCTTTGTTGCACCATCCGCTTGGCGGATTAACCCAGATCCGCAGTCGGATAGCATTCAACCCAAGTTCTTTCATGAGAGCAGTATTCTCACGTTCCTTGCCTTGTACATTATATACCTTGCCTCCATTCTTCTCCAACATGGTAGTACCACTGATATCAGCACCGAGCCAGAATGGATCTTTAGATTGTGCTACCATAGGGAGAAATGACATTAAAAAAAATATTTGAGCTATTAAACGTGTTTTCATTTTCTTTAGTTTTTAATATTTATTCGGCTAACTTCTATATTTATAAAAACGGTCAATAAAAAAACTTAATTTCATTGTGCCTCGTATTATCAGTATACTTTCTAAAACTAAACCTAATATAGTCAATAGGAGAGAGAAGGTTCTATATTAAACTTCAGCAGATAGTCCTATTAATAGAATAATTTCCATCTATATTGGTTACTACGCCAAGAAAAGTTCCTGAAAAATTAACGTAAACACCGATCAACGGTTACTTTTGTTAATCGACTACGATAACTGTTATTTGTTTGGTTTTACGCAAATGATGTTGTCGATATAAGAGAAATTTTAATAGTAATTTTTTTTGTTTCATGTTTGTGTTAGTTTTTAAGGTTATAATTTATTTAATTGAATTTTTAGGTTGTAATTTTATTGCTTGTTTCTTTATACTAATTTGACCTCGATTGCAAAAGTAAATTAAATGGCAGAAACACGAGGTTACATTTTAGACAAATGGAGACACAAAACAGACATAATTCTGCATATAATTGATTTTATACACGATTTTTTATAAACATAAACCTAATAAGGTTTCATCAAGTATTTAGCTAATACGTTTTTCTTATCTGGTTTATATATCTGCTTTTAAGTAAATCCAGTTTTACTTTTATCTAAAATTGAAAACCAAATATCTTAATTTGAAATAGAGAACAATATGGTAAGGCTATTTTTGCTTTATATAAATTTAATATCAGGAAAAATACAATTGATAACTTAAATAGAATATGAAAAGAAAAACAAAGATTACTTTATTGGCATTTGTAGCATTACTTGCATTGAACTTGAACTCTTATTCTCAGGATAAGAATTTTTACATCTTTATTTGTTTGGGACAATCTAATATGGAGGGAAATGCCAAAATTGAACCTCAGGATACGATTATGACTGATAACCGTTTTCAGGTTTTGTCAACTGTTGATTGCCCTGAGATGGGTAGAGACAAGGCTAACTGGTATCCTGCCGTTCCGCCATTATGCAGATGTAATACCGGTTTAACGCCTGCTGATTATTTTGGTAGAACAATGATTGCTAATTTACCAAAGAATGTAAGAGTTGGTGTAATAAATGTAGCTGTTGGTGGCTGTAAAATAGAACTTTTCGATAAAGATAATTATCAATCTTATGTAGCGACGGCTCCATCATGGATGATTGGTATGCTAAATCAGTATGATGGAAATCCTTATGCACGACTGGTTGAAATGGCTAAAATCGCTCAAGAGTCGGGTGTAATAAAGGGAATATTGGTACATCAGGGAGAATCTAACACGGGTGATGAGACTTGGCCATCAAAGGTGCAAGGTGTTTATAACAATCTACTTAAGGACTTGAATTTGAATTCAAAATCGGTGCCTTTACTTGCCGGAGAACTTGTAGCAGCTGAACAAGGTGGCAAATGTGCAAGCATGAATGCTATTATAAATAAACTTCCTCAGACAATTCCTAATTCACATGTTATTTCTTCCAAAGATTGCACAGCTATAGGAGATGGACTACATTTTACTGCCGAAGGTTATAGAAAACTAGGTAAAAGATATGCTGTGAAAATGCTTTCTTTATTAGGAATTAAAATCAATTCAGAAGAGTAGTTATTCAGAACCTGGATATTCCCGTAACTGTTCTGTCAGATATACATGAATGTGGTGTTTTGCATGTTAATGAAGTCGGGGTTTACTCTTAAATTACATGCTGAATACCTTAATTGTTAACCGATAGTCAACTTTAATATAGATATTATGAAAAAGTTTTTTATGCTTTTATCATTAGCATTTATTGCTAATTTAAGCATTAACAGTCAGACGTTTAATCCTGCGCCTGAAGATTTTGATGTTTCTGGAGATGGAATTAAACATGGTAAAGTAGAGACTCTTGAATACTTTTCTGCAACCGTTGGGGGTAACCGGAAAGCATTGGTTTATACTCCTCCGGGGTATTCTAAAAGTAAGAAATATCCGGTACTCTATTTATTACATGGGATAGGTGGAGACGAGAAAGAATGGCTGATTCAAGGAAAGCCACAAGTGATTCTTGATAATTTGTATGCTGCTAAAAAGGTGGCTCCGATGATTGTGGTTCTTCCTAACGGAAGGGCAATGAAGGATGATCGCGCTGTTGGCAATATTTACGATGGAGTGAAGGTGCAGGCGTTTGCTACATTTGAAAAAGATCTGATAAATGATTTGATTCCTTCAATTGAAAAAAAATATCCGGTTCTTAAAGATCGCGAACACCGTGCAATTGCAGGTCTTTCAATGGGGGGAGGACAATCATTGAATTTCGGGCTTGGCAATCTTGATAAATTTGCATGGATAGGAGGATTCTCATCAGCTCCAAACACAAAAACACCTCAGGAACTTGTTCCCGATCCTGTTAAAACAAAGAAAATGCTTAAATTACTATGGATATCCTGCGGCGACAAAGATAATTTGATTACTTACAGTCAATGTACACATGATTATTTGAATGCTAATCAGATTCCTCATATTTATCAGGTTATTCCGGGTGGACATCATGACTTCAAAGTTTGGAAGCAGAATCTGTATATGTTTTCACAGACATTATTCAAACCTGTTGATGCTTCAATAATAGCTCATTATAGTAATGCTCCTCTAGCTGATAATACTACTGCTTCGGCTATACCTGCTTCAACAAATATTCCGGGAATGCAATATCCCGAAGTTTTACCTGATAACAGGGCTTTCTTTCGGATAAAGGCTCCTCAGGCAAATAAAGTGCAAATTGATCTGGGCAAGAAATATGATATGGAAAAAGAGGAGGATGGTTCATGGATTGTTACAACTAAACCTCTGGTTGAAGGTTTCCACTATTATTCTATAATTATTGATGGTGTTGCAGTTGCCGATCCGGCCTGTCAGACTTTTTACGGTATGGGACGTATGGCAAGTGGTATCGAGATTCCTGAAAAGGGGGTAGACTATTATCTGGCTAAAAATGTACCTCACGGTCAGATACGTCAAGTAAGATATTATTCTGATGTAACAAAATCAATGAGAAGAGCTTTTGTTTATACTCCTGCAGGATATGATGTAAATTCGTCTGTAAGATATCCGGTTCTTTACCTGCAACATGGAGCAGGAGAGGATGAAACCGGATGGTCAAACCAGGGAAAGGTTGATTATATTCTTGATAATCTTATTGCTGAGGGCAAAGCTAAACCAATGTTGGTTGTGATGGATAAAGGTTATGCTGTTGATCCAGATGCTCCTAAAAATGAAAATACTCAAGGAATCAGAGGACTAATGCAGAATAAAGCTTTGGAACAGGTATTTATTAAAGAAATTATTCCAACTATTGACAAGGAATTCCGCACTATACCCGATCGTGATCATAGAGCTATGGCCGGACTTTCTATGGGTGGTTTCCAAACATTCCAGATTACACTGTCTAATCTTGATAAGTTTGCTTATATTGGTGGATTCAGTGGAGGTGGCATGCTTCAGCAGGTACAGGATTTCTCAAAGTTATATAATGGTGTTTGGGCAGATGTAAACGAATTTAATCAGAAAGTGAAACTTGTTTATTTAAGTATCGGAACTGCAGAACCGGAACAAATGTATCGTACAGTAAATAATTTCCATAAAGAACTTGAAAAGGCCGGAATTAAACATGTATATTATGAATCTCCCGGAACTTCACATGAATGGCTTACTTGGAGAAGATCATTGAATCAGTTTGCTAGTATGATTTTTAAATAAAATGATTTTAATAGTTAGATGATAGTTTATTGAATATAAGAACTAAATGAAATGAAAAAACTTACTTTTATATTTTTTGCAACTCTTATTTTAAGTTCAACTGTGAAAGGTCAAACTGATGGAATTGCAAATAAAGATAATTCTAACATAGGAACTCCTGCTTCATCGAATGTAAGGGCTTCAAAATATCCTATGATTTTACCTGATAGTCGTGCTGTGTTTCATGTAAAAGCTCCTGAAGCACAAAAAGTACAACTTGATTTGGGAAAGAAGTACGATATGATAAAAAATAATGAAGGTATATGGGAGGTAACTACTGATTCGCTGACAGAAGGCTTTCATTATTATTCTTTGTTGATTGATGGTTTAGCTGTTGCCGATCCTGCCAGTGAGTCTTTTTATGGTATGAGTAGAATGGCCAGCGGCATAGAAGTACCTTTTAAAGGGGACGGATATTATGCTGTTAAAAATGTTGCACACGGTGATGTAAGAATGAAGCGTTATTATTCATCTGTTACTAAGACTTGGCGTCGCTTTTATATTTATACTCCAGCAGGATACGATGCTAATGTAAATCAAAAATATCCGGTGTTGTATTTGATGCATGGTGGTGGAGAAGACGAACGTGGATGGTCAACACAAGGAAAGACTGATTTAATTCTGGATAATTTGATTGCTGAGAAAAAAGCAAAGCCAATGCTTATTGTAATGGTTGATGGCAACATTGGTAATGGTGGATTTAGTGAATCATCATTGAAAGCATTTGAATCTGAATTAAAGGAATGTATAATTCCTGTTGTTGAAAAAGAATATCGCGTTAAAACTGATTCAAAAAATCGTGCACTTGCTGGTCTTTCAATGGGTGGAATCCAAACTCTTTATGCAGGAATAAAAAATACTCAATTATTCTCTTATCTCGGAGTTTTTAGTTCTGGCTGGTTGCCTAACTTAGACGGTGTTGCTGAAGCTCAATATGAGTTTATGAAGAATAATTCTGATCTGATAAACAAAAATCTAAAACAATTTTGGATTGCTCAAGGAGGCAAAGAAGATATAGCACATAGAAATTGCCAGATTATGCTTTCGAAATTTAAAGATTTGAAGATTAAATATTCTTATAGCGAATACCCTGGAGGACATACATGGCCGGTGTGGAGAAATAATCTCTATAATTTTGCTCAGTTATTGTTTAAATAATTATGTTAGCAGTAAAAATCTATAGAAAAAATTGTAAGAAATGAAATCTGCTCTTCTTTTAAAGCCGAAAATGGTTAAGCTTGGTGTATTTATTTGTAGTTTATTATTTTGTAATAGTATTATAGCTCAGGATAAATTATATCTGAATACTTTTCCGTTAAGTGATGTGGCATTACTTAACGGTCCTTTTAAGCATGCTAGAGATCTGAATATTCAGACACTTTTGAAATATGATGTTGATCGTTTACTGGCTCCGTATCTTAAGGAAGCCGGATTAACGCCCAAAGGTGAGAGTTATGAAAATTGGATTGGACTGGATGGACATGTGGGAGGACATTACCTCTCGGCAATGGCAATTAATTATGCTGCTACCGGTAATACAGAGTGTAAAAAACGTTTAGAATACATGATTGCAGAACTGAAAGCTTGTCAGGATGCTAATACAAAAATGCACCCGGGATGGGGCGAGGGATATGTAGGTGGTGTTCCTGATGGTAAAGGTGTATGGAGTAAGATTAGGGCTGGCGATGTTAGTATTATCTGGAAATACTGGGTGCCCTGGTACAACGTACATAAAATGTATGCCGGACTTAGAGATGCATGGTTGTATGCCGGAAATAAAGAAGCAAGAAGGATTTTTATTAAGTTCTGCGACTGGGCTATTAACACCACTTCTGGTCTTTCAGACATAAAAATGGAAGAGATGCTTGGTAATGAACATGGTGGTATGAATGAAGTTTTTGCCGATGCGTATCAGATGACCGGTGATCAGAAATATCTGATTGCTGCAAAGCGTTTCTCTCATAAAATGTTGCTTGATGCAATGGCAGCAAATACAGATAATCTTGATAATAAACATGCAAATACACAAGTGCCTAAAGTTGTAGGCTTTGAAAGAATAGCAGAACTATCTCACGATAATAACTATGGAAAGGCTGGAAGTTTTTTCTGGGAAACGGTAACAGCCAATCGTTCTCTTGCATTTGGTGGAAATAGCAGGAGGGAAATTTTCCCGAGCGCAGCTGCCTGTTCCGATTATGTAAATGATGTAGAAGGTCCGGAAAGTTGTAATTCATACAATATGCTGAAACTTACTGAAGATCTTTTCCGGATTAATCCGTTGGCTAAATATGCCGATTTTTACGAAAGAACGCTATTTAACCACATACTCTCGTCTCAGCACCCCGAGCATGGAGGATATGTATATTTCACATCAGCTCGCCCACGTCATTACAGGGTATATTCTACTCCGAATGAGGGAATGTGGTGCTGTGTAGGAAGCGGTATGGAGAACCATGGCAAATATGGTCAGTTTATCTATACTCACTCTAAAGATTCGTTGTTTTTAAATCTGTTTATTGCTTCAGAACTAAACTGGAAAGACAAAAATATAAAAGTAAGACAGGAAACAGGATTCCCTAACGAGGAGCAGACAAAACTTGCCATTATAAGCGGCAATGCTCGTTTCAAGTTGATGGTTCGTTACCCTTATTGGGTAAAAAATGGACAACTGAAAATTACGGTTAATGGAAAGATGGTTGACTTTGTTGCGCATCCGTCATCTTATGTAAGCATTGACAGGATATGGAAAAAAGGGGATATAGTTGAAATTAAATTCCCGATGAATACTCATATTGAACGTCTGCCAAATGTTCCTAATTATATAGCTTTTATGCACGGTCCTATCTTGCTGAGTGCCAAAACGGGCACAGAGGATTTGAAAGGTCTGGTTGCTGACAATTCAAGATGGGGGCATATTGCAAGTGGAAAGAAATTGCCTTTAAATGAAGCTCCGATTATTGTGGATGATAATATTGATTCCTTGGTAAATAAGGTAATTCCTGTAGCAGGAAAGCCGTTTGATTTTACTTTCTCTCAGGTTAAAATGGTTAATCCGATAAAGGTAGAACTGGAACCATTTTATAAAATTCATGATGCAAGATATGAAATGTATTGGATGACTTTATCAAACAGTCAGTACCGTTCTTATATTGACTCACTTTCAGTATTGGAACAACAAAAAGCCGATTTGCAGAAACGTACAATTGACTTTGTTGCTCCGGGGGAACAGCAACCGGAAGTTGATCATGCTGCTGAAAAGCAAAATACAAATAGTGGAAATAACTTGGATGAATTTTGGCGCGATGCTCGCAATGAAGGCTATTTTAGCTATAAACTTGCTACAAATAAGGAAACAGGTCTGAGCTTGATGGTACGTTACTGGGGAGCTGAAACGGGTAATAGAAAATTTGATATTTACATTGATAATGAGAAACTGGTAACGGAGAATATAAGTGGCAAATGGAATAGAAAGGAATTCCGGAATGTAGAATATTCTATTTCTGAATCAATGCTGAAGGGCAAAGATTATGTTAAGGTTAAATTCCAATCTTTGCCTGGTAATATTGCCGGTGCAGTTTATTATGTTCGTATAGTCAGAAATAAATAGAATTAGGATTAACTGTTAGAATAGATCTTTGCTGAGAAATATTTATCAGTTAATCCTTTTAATTATGTAAAATCTTTAAATATATAAAATGAACAACACTAAAATTTCAGTACTGATTTTATTATTCTGCATTCTTGCTATTCCTAATGCATGGGCACAAAAAGGCAGAAAACTTAAAATGTGGTATGATAAACCTGCTAAGGTGTGGAATGAAGCGCTTCCGATTGGTAACGGTCGTCTGGCAGCAATGGTTTTCGGAGATCCTATTAATGAAAAACTACAGTTAAATGAAAGCACTTTTTGGTCAGGTGGTCCATCATGTAACGACAATCCTGACGGTTTATCCGTGCTTGACTCAGTGCGATACTATATTTTTAAAGAGGACTACAAACGAGCCGATTTTCTGGCAAACAAGGGACTTACTGCAAAACAACTACATGGTTCAATGTTTCAGGTGGTTGGTAATTTGAATCTTGCATTTAATGGCAATGATAATTATACCGATTATTACAGGGAACTCGATCTGGAAAGAGCTGTTTTTACTACTTCCTACAAGGTGGATGGAGTAACTTATAAAAGAGAAATTTTCGCATCAAAACCAGATCAGGTTATTGTTGTAAGACTTACAGCCAGTAAACCTGGTAAATTATCTTTTGCAGCAAGTTTTGATGGACCTCTGCAGAAATCGGTAAAGGTGCTGGATAATAAGACTCTTGAAATGACAGGCTTATCTGGTACTCACGAAGGAGTTACGGGACAAGTGAAGTTTGATGCTCGTGCAAAAATCTTAAATTCAGGTGGAACTACAGCAGTTGAGTCAAATAAGATCAATGTAAGTAAAGCTAATGAAGTTGTAATATTGATTTCTATTGCTACTAATTTTACTGATTCTAAAACTTTATCGACAGATGAAGTCAAGAAATGTACCAACTATCTTACAGCTGCTCAGAATAAGCCTTATTCAACAATGCTTAAGAGTCATATAGCTGCATTTCAGAAATATTTTAATCGCGTAAGTTTTGATTTAGGTACTTCATCGGCAGCAAAACTGCCAACTGATGAGAGAATTAAGAATTTCTCAAAATCATTTGATCCTGAATTGATCTCTATGTATTATCAATTTGGCCGTTATTTGTTGATTTCATCTTCTCAACCGGGAGGGCAACCGGCCAATCTTCAGGGAATATGGAATGGTAGCACTCGTCCGGCATGGGATAGTAAGTATACCATCAATATCAATACAGAAATGAATTATTGGCCTGCCGAAAAATGTAACATGTCTGAAATGCATGAACCATTGATTCAATTGATAAAAGAACTATCAGAAACGGGAAAACAAACAGCCAAAACAATGTATGGTTGCAATGGTTGGGTGGCTCATCATAATACTGATATCTGGCGTATTTCAGGAGTGGTTGATTTTGCCAATGCCGGATTATGGCCGATGGGGGGTGCATGGCTGTCGCAACATTTATGGGAGAAATATCTGTATAGTGGCGATTTAAAATATTTGGAATCAGTTTATCCAGTATTAAGATCAGCTTGTGAATTTTACAAAGATTTTCTTATTGAAGAACCTACTCATAAATGGTTGGTAGTAAGTCCTTCTGTTTCACCAGAGAATACTCCTTCAGGACATTCTGGTAGTGCGCTTACTTTCGGAACAACTATGGATAATCAGATTCTATTTGATTTGTTTACCAAAACCATTAAGGCTGCAAAGTTGCTGAAAAAAGATGGAGCATTAATGGCTGATTTTCAAAAAATACTAAATAATCTTCCTCCTATGCAGATTGGCCGTTTCGGTCAGCTACAGGAATGGATAGGAGACTGGGATGATCCTAATGATCAACATAGGCATGTGTCACACTTATATGGTTTATACCCGAGTAATCAGATTTCACCATATACAACTCCCGATTTATTTGATGCCGCACGTACAACACTTATTCATCGTGGTGATGTGTCAACCGGATGGTCGATGGGCTGGAAAGTGAATTTCTGGGCACGTTTGCTTGATGGTAATCATGCACGAAAACTGATTACTGACCAATTAACGCTTGTTGATCCGGTAAAAGAAAAGAGTGGTGGGACTTATCCCAACTTCTTCGATGCACATCCGCCATTTCAGATAGACGGAAATTTTGGCTGTACTTCGGGTATTACAGAGATGCTTTTGCAAAGTCACGATGGAGCCATTGATATTTTACCGGCATTGCCTGATGATTGGAAAAAGGGAAGTATCAGCGGCTTGAGAACTTATGGTGGTTTTGATGTGAGTATCACTTGGGAAAATAATCAGGTACAGACGATTATCATAAAATCTCATTTAGGTGGAAACTGCCGTATTCGTGTCCCTAATGAAGTTACCTTGGTAGGTGGTAAAACATTAAAAGTAGCTTCAGGAGAAAATTCAAATCCTTTCTTTGAAACTGTTAAAGTAAAGAATCCTTTGATCTCGTCTTCTGCAAATATGAATGCTGTGAACATAAAATCAACCTGGTTATATGATCTGCCTACAGAAGCAGGTAAAACATATACAATCATTTGTAAAAAGTAGTTTGAACAAGAACTAAAATAATCTATTAGTTATGAAGAGCATTAAGCTTTTTTTATTTACGGTGTTATCAATGTTTGCTACATTTTCATCTTTTGGACAAACCTGGACTCCTGATAATGGAAATGGAACTTTCACTAATCCATTGTTCTATGATGAATTTTCTGATCCGGATATAATCCGTGTGGGAAATGATTTTTATCTCACAGGGACAACGATGCATTGTGTTCCAGGCTTGCCTGTAATGCATTCTAAAGATTTGGTGAATTGGGAGTTTCTTGGATATGTATTTGACCGATTTACCTTTGGAGAAGAGTTCAACCTGGAAAATGGTAAAGAAGCTTATGGACAAGGAATATGGGCGCCGTGTATCCGATATAACAAAGGAACTTTCTATATATTTACTAATATCAATAATCACGGAATGCAAGTGTTTACAGCTAAAGATCCCAAAGGACCCTGGAAACACAATCCAATAAATGCTGAAATTTACGATTCGTCAGTTCTTTTTGATGATGATGGTAAAATATATGCTGTTTACAAATATAATGAAGTGCATTTAGTTGAACTTAAACCTGATTTGAGTGGTATTGTTGAAGGAAGCGAACGTGTGATTATTCCAAAAGGTAATGCTATGGGAGAAGGACATCACATTTATAAAATCAATGGAAAGTATTTCATTATCAGCGCAAATTATTCACCTATGGGACGTATGCAATGTGCTCGTGCCGATAAACCTTATGGTCCTTATGAAACAGTTACTATTAGTACAAAGGAAACTATGGGGACTCAGAGGGCGTGGTGGTTACAAAATGTGGGCTTAGGTATGCCTGTTCCTGCTCCCGGATTTAAATTCAAGATGTTTAAACCTGCTGAAAATGATTTTGGAGCAGTTCCTTTACATCAGGGTGGTATTGTAGATTTGCCAAATGGTGATTGGTGGGGATTTTCGATGATGGATTTTCGTTCAATTGGTCGTACTACATGTCTTTCGCCGGTGACATGGAAAGATGGGTGGCCATACTTTGGACTTGAAGGAAATCTAGGCCGTTCACCACGTACATGGATTAAACCAAATGTTGATGTTTCTACAACTCCAATTGCCCCTTATAAACGTAGTGATAACTTCTCTGGCACCAAACTTCAGAATGCCTGGCAGTGGAACCATAATCCTGTTGATGGAAAATGGGAACTCAATAAGAAGCATGGTTCATTACGTTTGCATACACTTCCTTCTAAAGATTTCTTATGGGCTAAGAATACACTTACACAACGTGTTATTGGACCGGAATCATCAGCTACAACCCTGCTTGATGCAAGTGCTCTGCAGCAAGGAGACTTTGCAGGTCTGGCAATTCTTAATATGCCGTATGCCTGTGTTGGTGTTATACGTGATAAACAAAAATTGACTCTTCGATTCTATGACCAATATACAAACAAAACAATAGAGCAAAAGCTATCATCATCTAAAATAAGTTTGAGAATTGCTGGTAATTACGATGAAGATATTGCACAATTGAGTTACAGTATTGATGGCAATTCTTTCTTAAATATTGGTGACTCTATACGTTTACCTTATCAACTTAAAACATTCCAAGGAAGTAGATATGCTCTTTTTGCATATAATACTGAGGGAAAAAATGGTGGATATGCTGATTTTGATAATTTTAAATTGGATGAACCGCTAGCTGACAGATCTAAGAATATTCCAATAGGAAAGGTGATCACATTAACTAATATGGCAACAAATGCTCAGGCTTGGGCAAATCCGCATGGTATGTTACATTCTGCTGGTACAGGATCTGGCGAATACAATGGCTTAGGATGTAAATTCAGAGTTTATGATCGGGGAAAAGGTAGGGTAGTCCTTGAAGCGCTTAATGGGACAGGCTTTCTTACTGTTGTAGGTATTGGTATTGCGAGTGATGTCAGAATGTTAAAGACTGAAACAGAAGGCAGTTTATTTCAATGGCAGGATATGTTACGTAATCAGTGCATGTTATTGTCTCTTAAAACCAATCGGTTTGTAGGATTGACCCCGGGAACAGGAGAACCGTATTCAGCAGATTTTCCAGGAACGCTTCCTGATCGGAAAGATGGCACAGTGTTGATTTGGAAAGTAGTAAATGAATGAATTAAGTATAATGAAAAATAATAGAATGAATAGATACACTTTTTTACTTTCCGTTGCACTGGCTGCCTTTGGTGCAACCCAATCAATGGTAGGACAAACTAAAAAATCTTATAGCACGACCTATACTAACCCAATAATTAACGCCGATGTGCCAGACTTATCTGTAACCAGATCCGGTAGTGATTATTATTTAATAAGCACCACAATGCATCTAATGCCTGGTGCTCCTATAATGAAATCAAAGGATTTAGTACATTGGGAGATTGTAAATTATGTCTTTGATAAGCTAACAGATAATTCTAAATATGATTTAGTGGATGGAACTGTATACGGACGTGGGCAGTGGGCATCATCAATTCGTTACCATAAAGGGAAATTTTATGTGTTATTCTCGCCAAATGACGAACCGTTCAGAGCTTATATCTATTCAACTACTAATCCGGCTGGTAAATGGACTTTAGTTTCGAGAACACAGCATTTTCACGATGCATCTTTATTCTTTGATGACGATGATAAGATATATGTATTTTCAGGAACAGGTTCTCTTAAAGAACTTAAAAGCGATTTGTCAGATGTGAAGCCAGATGGAGCTAATATGAAGATTTTTGAACGTGATGAGGAAGAAACCGGATTGCTGGAAGGGAGTCAGGTTATCAAGCATAACGGAAAGTATTATCTGCTGATGATTTCCTGGCCTAAAAATGGGAAACGCAGACAAGTTTGTTACCGCGCTGATAAGATTACCGGACCTTATGAGAAGAAAGTAATTCTGGAAGATAATTTTAATGGTTTTCCTTATGCAGGGCAAGGCTGTATCATTGATGATGAGAAAGGCAATTGGTATGGACTGGTGTTTCAGGATCGTGGAGGTATTGGGCGCGTACCTCTTTTAATGCCTTGCCGATGGGTGGACGGATGGCCTATGTTGGGAGATGAAACAGGTCATGTGCCGTTAACCGGCCAAGTTCCTTTAAAGACCTTTGATACAGGGAAAAAGATTGTTGAAAGTGATGATTTTAATAATTCTAAACTGAAAATAAACTGGCAGTGGAATCATAACCCTATTAATGATTTCTGGTCATTAACTGAGCGTCCGGGCTTTTTAAGGCTAAAAACCAGTAGGGTAGTTAATAACTTATATGCTGCTCCTAATACTATAACTCAGCGAATGGAAGGACCTAAATGTAGTGGAGTAGTAACATTGGATGTTTCAAAAATGAAAGATGGCGATGTTGCTGGATTCAGTGCATTTAATGGAAATTCAGCTCTTTTATCGGTCGTAATGGATGGAAATAAGAAATATCTCACTATGTCAACTAATGTAGTTGATTTGGATGGAGCTAGTAAGGCAATAAATGGAGTTCAGGTGGAAGAAAAAGCCCGCGTTGAATTGTCTAAGAATATTATATATCTGCGTATAGATTGTGATTTTAATCTGAATAAAGATATAGCAACATTTAGTTATAGCCTGGATAATATAAACTGGATTCCAATAGGTACAGAGTTTAAAATGATATTCGATTATAAAAAGCTTTTCATGGGTACGAAGTTTGCAATTTTCAATTATGCAACAAAATCAATAGGAGGTTTTGTTGATGTTGACTACTTTAAATATATAAGGATTCTACAATAAGTAAATACCAGTAACCCATAATTCCTTTTTATAAGCTTTATAGTTTATGCAAACACAGATGAAGAAAATATTAATATTGCTTTTTGTTTTTTGGGGAGAATTTAGTCTGAGTGTAATGGCTCATACTATGGTTCGAGAAAAAATATCTATAAATAGAGAGTGGAAGTTTCAGTTAGGCGATTATAAAGATGCTAAAGATATTTCCTTTAACGATAATAATTGGAGCAATGTTAATTTACCTCATAATTTTAGTATACCATATTTCCAGTCTGAACACTGGTACACCGGCTATGGTTGGTACCGGAAAAAGATAGATGTTCCTGTTGAATGGAAATCCAAGCGAGTATTTGTTGAATTCGAAGGAGCATTCCGTGTTGCCGAAATATTTGTAAATGGAAAGTCTGTTGGCATACATCAAGGTGGATATACTGGTTTCTCTTATGATATCACTGATGCATTGAAAAAAGGGCAGAATGTTTTAGCCGTGCGGCTAAATAATGAATGGAGTCCGCGCTTGGCTCCTCGTAATGGTGATCACAATTTTACTGGTGGAATTTATCGTGATGTTTATTTGGTCGTGACTGATCCTGTTCATGTAACCTGGTATGGAACGTTTGTTACTACACCAAAGCTTTCTAAAGAATCTGGTATTGTTAATATCAAAACAGAAATAAAGAATAGCGGATATGTAACTAAGAATTATACATTGAAAACTGATATTGTTGATCCTGCAGGTAAGGTGATTACTACTATCAATTCGAAAAGAATAATACCAGCAGATTCTACAGTCATACTGGAACAAATAACTAAATCTATTAAACAACCGAAACTATGGTCTCCCAAAAGTCCATTTATGTACAAGGCCGTCAGTACGGTTCTTGATGGGAAAAAGGTTCTTGATACCTATGAAACTCCCTTTGGATTCCGATGGATGGAATGGACTGCCGACCGTGGCTTCTTCCTTAACGGAGAGCATTATTATTTTAAAGGAGCCAATGCACATCAAGATCATGCTGGTTGGGCCAGTGCAGTAACAAATTCAGCTCTTGCGCGTGACATTCGTATGATAAAAGATTGTGGTATGGATTTTATCCGTGGTTCTCACTATCCCCATGATCCTTCATACTCTGATGCTTGTGATACTTTGGGTATAATGCTTTGGGAGGAAAATGATTTTTGGGGTTCCGGTGGTACACAACGGGAGACCAATAACTGGTATGAAGGAGCGGGCGCTTATCCTATGAATAAAGAAGATCAACCTTATTTTGAGGAAAGTGTAAAGACTAACTTACGTGAAATGATCCGAATTCATCGGAACCATCCTTCAATCATTGTCTGGAGCATGTGTAACGAACCTTTTTTTACGGGTGGAAATACCATTGTCAAAGTCCGGGAGTTTTTAAAAGAGCTGACTACTCTTACGCATAAATTGGATCCAACTCGTCCGGTTGGTATAGGTGGCTGTCAGAGAGGTGAGATAGACAAGTTAGGAGATATTGCAGGCTATAATGGAGATGGAGCAAGATTATACCTCCAGCCCGGCATTCCTAGTGTCGTTACTGAATATGGGTCTACGATTGCAAAACGTCCGGGCAAATATATTCCGGGATGGGGAGATCTGCAGCAAGAACAATTTTCCTGGCGGAGCGGACAAGCAATTTGGTGTGCTTTTGATTATGGAACACGTGCCGGAGATTTTGGTCTTATGGGAATGATTGATTATTTCCGTTTACCTAAGAATATGTGGTATTGGTACCGCAAAGAAAATGAAGGTATTGATCCTCCGGAACCTGCTGCTGAAGGTATACCAGCAAAGCTGAAACTGAAAGCTGACAAGACAGTTATATTGGGAACTAATGGTATAGATGACGTACAATTGATAGTTTCCGTTTTAGATAAAGATGGAAAGCAACTTAGCAACTCCCCTGACGTTACTCTGAAAGTTGTCTCAGGTCCCGGTGAATTTCCTACAGGAACTTCGATTACCTTTAGCAATACTTCCGATATTTATATTCGTGATGGAAAAGCAGCTATTGAATTTCGCTCATATTATGCAGGAAAGACAGTTATAGAAGCTTCATCAGCTGGATTGCAAAGTGACTTGATTACAATTGAGACCAAAGGTACACCTTTATATGTGAAGGGTATTTCTCCTGAAATAGTTGATCGTCCTTATGTTCGCTATTGTATTTCTCAAAAAATAGTTGATAATAATACTATTGTAAATATAGCCTATCAGAAACCAACTCGTGCAAGTAGTGAAATGGAAGGTAAAACAGCCAATCGTGCAAACGATAAGGATGATTTATCTTTATGGCAGTCTGCAACAAATGATGCATTTAAGTGGTGGCAGGTCGATTTGGAGAATATCTATACTATTTCTGAAGTGCGTATACTGTTTCCTTCAAATTTGATAGGTTCGTATAATATTGAATTATCAAAAGATAATCAAAAGTGGGAAAGTATAGCCGTTAGTAATGCTGGTAAAGTAAATGATAGGAATCGTAAGCATTTCACTGACAGTAATGTTTCAGGACGTTTTCTCCGAATATCTTTTATCAATTCAGAAAATAAGCCCGTTTCAATTAATGAAATCGAGATTTATGGTAAACCTGTAACTGGCAAATAAAAGTAAATACAGACCGGAAATAAAAATATATAGGAATAATTTATCGTTAACAAAATAAATACTATGAAGAAGATTTTTACTAATTTGTTATTGGCTTTACCAATTAGTCTGTTTGGTCAAACAGCTGAAATTAAAATTGATGTTGACAGAAAAATAGCCGAAATTGATCCTAAGATTTACGGTGTATTCATGGAACCTATTCATTTTAAAGGAGACCGAATGGGGTTGCCCGACTCTGTTGATTTTAATACACTTTACGGAACACTTTATGATCCTAAATCGTCTTTGGCTGATGAGAATGGCTTTAGAAAAGATTATATTGATGCAATGAAGGAATTGAAGATTACCAATATGAGATGGCCTGGTGGAAACTTTTTAATGGGTTATGACTGGAAAGATGGAATAGGACCTAAAGAAAATCGACCTAAACGTATAAACCTGGCTTGGGGTGGTGTAGATAATAATCATGTGGGTACCGATGAATGGTTTGCTCTAAATAAAGCAATAGGTAGCGAAAATGTGGTTTGTGTAAACTTAGGATTGGGCTCTATATTGGATGCCTGCTATTGGGTAGAGTATTGCAATTATAAAAAAGGAACATACTATTCTGATTTAAGAGCAAAAAATGGGCATCCAGAACCTTATAACGTTAAAATCTGGGATTTGGGTAATGAAGTAGATGGTTATCCATGGGAATTGGGACATAAATCAATTGAAGAATATTCAAGAATAGGAAGAGAAGCGGCAAAGGCTCTGAAGAGTGTAGATAAGGATATCCAGTTGGTAGCTTCAGGATCTTCGTGCTATGAGAATTCACCCTGGATTGATTGGAATAGAAAAGTGCTGTCTAGCTTTGGTGATCTGATTAACTATATCTCAATTCACAGGTATTGGGAAAAGTCGGACGACTATTACAATTACATGGGTCAGAGTGCGATGGATTTTGAAGAAAAGATTAAAGTAACAGCTAATGAAATAGAAAACGTAAGAGTAATGAAAGGACTTAAGAACCCTATTTACATTTCAGTAGATGAGTGGGGAATTATGTCAAAGAATACTTTATCTGTTTTACCAATTGCTCAAAGCTTCAATTCATTTATCCGTCACGCTGATGTTGTAAAGATGGCTAATTTTACAATGCTTACCTCTTTGCTGAACACTGATAAAGAAAAAGGTACTTATAAAACGCCTTTGTTTTATATCTTTAAATCATTCTCTAATAACTGTCTTGGTAGTTCTGTCGATACTTATGTAAAATGTGAAACATTCAATACTCCGTTATATAAAGATATACCTTATCTTGATGTTACAACGGTCTATTCAAAAGAGACTAATACAACTTGCATTAATGTAATCAACAGACATAAAGACAAAGCTATTACAACGAATATAGTATCCAATTCAGGAGAATTTACTGGAAAAGCTGAGGCTTCTTTAGTAGCTGGAAATATACTTGATGAAACTTTTACTTACGACAAACAAAGTCAATATGTGCCTGTTACAAAAGAGATTAAAGCAGAGAAAAACAAAATTACTTATTCTTTCCCGGCACACTCTTTTACACAGATAAAGGTAAGAATGAAAAAGTAATGGGAAATAAACTTCAGGTAAGAGGCCGTACTTATTTGCTATATAATCTCTACATAAAAAATGAAAAATCGAAAAGTATCTAGCAGTCTAGCACTTCCCATGTAACTGTCTTCAAATAAACAAAATAATACCGCTAGACTTCTTTTTGGAAGTCTAGCGCTAGTCTAGCAGTCTAGCACTTTGCCTCGTCCATCTACCTGAATTATTTCTCAAAAGTAATGCATTTTAAATCACTTTATGGTTTACAATCTAAAGTTCTAAAGTGAATATTTTGTCTTCCACCCGGGTGTAATCAATTGGTACACCCGGGTGGAAGATTTGTTTAGACCCGGGTGTACAAGATGCGTACATCCGGATGTACAGGAAAATAAGCCGAATAATATTAAAAACTTTGTGTCGCTCTGCCTGAAAAGGCTAAGAATTATCTAAAATTAGATACGGATTATCAATAAATAGAAATGAAAAAGCTAAAAATATTCCATCTTTGTAGTAACTTCTGTTTCATTAATGGTAATCAGAATAAAAACAAAGAAATAGAAATTTCAATTAACTCGGTAATTTAATACAAGATGTAATATGAATAAAAGAATATCAACTTTCGCTTTTATTATGCTTTCGGCTATAACATGTACTCATGCACAAAATCCGATAATTAAAAATATATTTACCGCTGATCCGGCTCCTATGGTTTATAAAAATACAGTGTATTTATATGCCGGGCATGATACAGCTTCAGTAAATGCTACAAATTACAAAATGCCCGATTGGCATATTTTTTCTTCAACGGATATGGTTACATGGAAAGATCATGGGGTTTGCCTTTCACCAAAGACTTTTTCATGGTCATCCGGCGATGCTTATGCTGCCCAATGTATTCCACGAAATGGTAAATTCTATTGGTATGTATCTGTTGGACATAAAAGTGATGAAAATAGCAAAGGAGGATATGCTATTGGAGTTGCTGTTTCCGATAAACCTACGGGTCCTTTTAAAGATGCAATAGGAAAAGCGATTATTGTCAATGAAATGACAACAGACATGAAGCATGGTTGGGATGATATAGATCCTACGGTCTTTATTGATGATGATGGTCAGGCATATCTTTTCTGGGGAAATGGAAGCTGCAAGTCTGTGAAACTAAAGAAAAATATGATTGAAATGGATGGACCAATAACAAGCTTTACCCCAAAAAACTATATAGAAGGTCCTTGGGTTTATAAACGTAAAGGATTGTATTACCTTGTTTATGCCAGCGCTGGTACAAAACCCGAAATGATAGAATACTGCACGGCAAAAAGTCCGGAAGGACCATGGATATATAGAGGAATCATTGAAGAGAATGTTCCTAATAGTTTTACTACACATCCTGGAGTAATAGATTATAAAGGAAAAACCTATTTTTTCTATCATAACGGAGCACTCCCTACAGGAGGGAGCTATCGCCGTTCAATCTGTGTTGATTATATGTATTATAATCCCGATGGTACAATTAAAAAAGTGGTACAGACAACAAAAGGTGTTAATCCAGTTAGAAAATAAGTTATATATTTGTTAGAGTAAAATTACTTAATACTATGAGAAAAAGAAATATTTTATGCGTTGTGGCAATTCTGCTTTCCGGCCATTTTATGAATCTGTCAGCACAGGTGAAGAAAGCTCAGAACCCGATTATCTTTTCAGATGTTCCTGATATGTCTATGCTTCGGGTTGGGGATACTTATTATATGAGTAGCACTACCATGCACATGAGCCCGGGTGTTCCAATTATGAAGTCTAAAGATTTAGTAAACTGGAAATTAGTGAATTATGCCTATAATACTTTAGATGATGTTGATGCACTAAACCTTAATAATGGTCAAAGTACTTACGGCAGAGGTTCATGGGCCAGTAGTATCCGTTATAACAAAGGAACTTACTATGTTACTACATTTGCTCAAACAACCGGGAAAACATATATTTATACGACAAAGAATCTGGAGAAAGGTCCTTGGGTAAAGCATTCTTTTGCTCCGTCATTGCATGATCATTCATTGTTTTTCGAGGAAGATGGACGCATTTATTTGATTTATGGAAATGGAAAACTCAATATAGTTGAACTTAAAAAAGACCTTTCAGGAATTAAGCCCGAAACAGATCGCGTGCTTATAGAAAATGCCAGTGCTCCGTCTGGTAACGGGGGACTTGGAGCAGAAGGTTCTCAGCTTTTTAAAGTAAATGGAAAATATTATCTTTTCAATATTACCTGGCCAGCAGGTGGTATGCGTACTGTAAACATCCATAGAGCAGATAAAATTACCGGCCCGTATGAAGGAAGAGTGGGATTTCAGGATAAGGGTGTAGCCCAGGGAGGACTTATCGATACTCCTGATGGTAAATGGTTTACTTATTTATTCCGTGATTTTGGAGCGGTAGGACGTATTCCTTATTTGGTTCCGGTAAAATGGGAAAATGGATGGCCTGTAATTGGTGTGAATGGTAAAGTTCCTGAAACACTCGATTTGCCTGCCAGCAAAGGTTTGATTCCCGGTATTGTTGCTTCTGACGAATTTACACGTAAACCTGGAGCTGCTGCTTTACCATTGGTTTGGCAATGGAATCATAATCCGGATAATAAATTATGGTCGGTTACAAAAAGAAAAGGTTATTTGCGCCTGACTACAGGCAGAATAGATTCAACTCTGCTGTTGGCTAGAAATACCTTGACTCAACGTACCATTGGACCAGTATGTACCGGTTCAACAGCAATCGATGCATCACACATGAAGGATGGAGATTTTTCCGGATTATGCTTGTTACAGAAGAATTTCGGTCAACTAGGGGTTAGAGTTTGTAAAGGAGCCAAATCTATAGTCATGATTAGTGCCGGAACAGGAAAGCCTGTTGAAATACAAAGTGTTCCGCTTTCTCGCAATATTGTTTATTTCAAAGCAGAATGCAACTTCAAAGACCGTACAGATATTGCTAAATTCTTCTATAGTTATGATGGCAAGGCGTGGAACTTTATTGGTGAACCATTAAAAATGGCATATACCATTCCTCAATTTATTGGATATCGCTTTGGTTTGTTCAATTATGCCACTAAAAACATAGGTGGATATGTAGATTTTGACTATTTCCATATTTCAGATACTATTTCTGAAATAAAATAATATACTTAAAATGTGGCAGAACATTATAGGATAAGTAAGTCTTATAATGTTCTTGTCATATAATAAAGAGACGATTTGTGTGTGGTCTATGATTTTTAAACTGAATAAATGTGTTGTGCATTTTATAATGTTTATAGATTTTCTCAGTCTTAATAAGCTATACATGTAATTGTAATCCTTAACCGATAACCTTTTTAATAAAAAAAATATTTATGAAAAATAATAAATTAGCGATATTGATTCAGTTGGTAATTATATTGTTCGGGTTTTCAAATGTCGCTGCACAGAATCCAATTATAAGAAACCAGTTCTCTGCCGATCCAACTGCTAGAGTTTTCGGCGATAAAGTCTATCTATATCCATCGCATGATATTCTAGGAAAAGAAGGACAAGGCCGTCCTGACTGGTTTTGTATGGAAGATTATCATGTGTTTTCATCTTCTAATCTTACTGATTGGACAGATCATGGAGTTATTCTGAACCAGACTAAAGTACAATGGGCAGACTCAACGGCATTTAGTATGTGGGCTCCGGACTGTATCAATAAAAATGTGAAATATTACTTTTATTTTCCCGCTCCCCCAAAAGGCACAAAAGGCTTTTCTGTAGGAGTAGCTGTTGCTAATAATCCCTTTGGCCCATTTATTCCACAGCCTAAACAAATTGACAAGGTTAGTGGTATTGATCCCAACGTATTTATTGATAAAGACGGACAAGCTTATTTATATTGGTCGGCTGGCAATTTTATGGTAGCAAAATTGAAAAGCAATATGGTGGAACTAGCTTCAGAACCTCAGATTATTGCTAATTTGCCGGAAAAAGGATTAAAAGAAGGTCCTTTTTTATTTGAACGTAAAGGGGTGTATTATTTGACTTTCCCTCATGTTGAAAATAAAATTGAACGTCTTGAGTATGCTATGGGGCCAAGTCCGATGGGACCTTTTAAAATGGCTGGTGTTATAATGGACGAATCTCCTGTTGGATGCTGGACTAATCATCATTCTATTATCAATTTTAAGAAACAGTGGTATCTCTTTTACCACAGTAATGACCTTTCACCAAAATTTGATAAGAACAGATCGGTACGTATTGATAGCTTGTTTTTTAATGCAGATGGTACAATCCGAAAAGTAACACCTACCTTTCGTGGAGTTGGCTTGACTGATGCTTCGAAGCAAATACAAATAGATCGTTATAGCCGAATAAGTGATAAAGGAGTTTCCGTTTCATTTATTGATACTCTGAATACATTTGCCGGTTGGAAAACGGTTTTCAATGAGAAAAAAGCATGGGTACAATATAATAAGGTTGATTTTGGAAAGAAGAAATACAAATCAGTTATAATTAAAGCTATTTCTCAGAAAGGAGGGATACTGCAATTGAAATTGAATAGTGCTAATGGTCCAATATTGGCTAAGATTAATTTACCAGAAAGTAGAGAATGGAAGGAAACTAAAGTTTTGATTTCTGGTTTAAAACAAGGCAGCCATAATTTATTTTTATCTTCAGACAAGAATAACGTGGTTGAAGTGGATTGGATTAAATTTGAATAGCAAACGAATGAAACGTTTAATAGTTATTTAATATGAAAATAGCATTTAATAAAGCAAGTTTTTGTTCGCGTTTAATTATTTCTGGATGTATGGCTCTTATGTATTGCCTGCCCATCATAGCACAGCAAACAGGAGCCTTGACGTCGAATATAATTTTAGATAAATCTGAAACTAGTAGAGATTTTCCGATTGTTACTAGTGAACATGTTGCCGCCTCTCTTCGCTATGATATAGACGATTACAAGGGAGTGATTCGTGCTATTGGTGACTTGCAAACAGATATTGACCGTGTAACAGGTGTTAAACCTAAATTACTCACATCCGAAACTTCAACTGGATATGACATAGTTATTGGAACTCTAGGTAAGAGTAAATTGATTGATGAACTTGTTTCGTTTAAAAAACTTAATGTAAAAGACCTGAAGGGAAAATGGGAAAGCTTTGTTATTACCACAATCCCTAATTCAAAGATAAACTCGAAGCCGTGTTTAGTGATTGCTGGTAGCGATAAAAGAGGTACGATTTATGGTATCTATGAATTATCAAGGCAATTAGGTGTATCTCCTTGGTATTGGTGGGCTGATGTTCCTGTAAAAAAACGTCCGGCAGCCTATGTCTTATCTGGCAGGTATATTTCAGCTGAACCCAAAGTGCGTTACCGGGGTATTTTTATAAATGATGAAGCACCTTGTTTTTCAGGCTGGGCAAAGGAGAAATTCGGAGGTGTTAATAGCAAATTATATACCCATATGTTTGAGTTACTTCTTAGGTTGAGAGCTAATTTTTTATGGCCGGCTATGTGGGGAAATGCTTTTAATGAAGATGATCCTGATAATCCGCGACTTGCTGATGAATATGGCATTGTTATGGGAACTTCTCATCATGAACCAATGATGCGTGCACAGAAAGAGTGGGGGAATCATCATAAAGAATATGGCAATGGCGAATGGAACTACAAAACGAATGAAGCTGGTCTGAAAAAGTTCTGGGAAGATGGGCTTGAACGAAATAAAAATTATGAGCAGGTAGTTACTATGGCTATGCGTGGTGATGGTGATTTGCCAATGAATGATACAGGCAGTGCTGAAGATAACTTTAAGTTGCTAGAACGAATAATGAAAGATCAACGAACAATTATTGAAAAAGTAACTAAAAAGTCTGCGTCCAAGACTCCACAGATTTGGGCACTCTATAGTGAAGTTCTTGAATATTATGATCAGGGAATGAAAGTTCCCGATGATGTTATAGTTTTGTTGTGCGATGACAATTGGGGAGATGTACGCCGATTGCCGGAACTTAATCAAAAGAAACACCCTGGTGGCTATGGTATGTATTATCATGTTGATTTACATGGTGCGCCAAGAGCTTATCAGTGGCTAAACATGACACAAATTCCACATATGTGGGAGCAACTTCAACTAACTTATAGCTATGGTGTTGATAAGGTTTGGATTTTGAATGTGGGTGACTTAAAACCGAATGAATATCCAATGGATTTCTTCCTGAGTATGGCTTGGAACCCTACATCTTTCAATGAAAATAATCTTGAGGAATATGCGCGAAAGTTTTGTGAAGATAAGTTTGGCCCTGAAGAATCCTCTGAAGCTGCAGAAATCTTGAGCACGTATTGTAAATACAATAGCCGTGTTACTGCAGAAATGATGAATCATAAAACCTATAACCTTGAAAATGGAGAATTTCTTCAGGTAAAAGACGCTTATATGGCACTTGAAGCAAGAGCTTTAAGGCAGTATTATATACTCCCAAATGAATATAAGGATACATATATGGAACTTATACTTCATCCAGTACGTGCAATGGCAAATCTTTATGATATGTATTATGCTGTAGCAATGAATGAGAAATTGGCAGCAGAAAAAGATATTAAGGCTAATTATTGGGCAGATCGGGCTGAAGTTTGTTTTAAACGTGATGCTAATCTCTCAAAAGATTATAATTTGAATGTTGCTGGTGGACGTTGGAATCATATTATGGATCAGACCCATATTGGGTATAAATCATGGGATGAACCTAGAGGTGGAAATATAATGCCAAAGGTTATTCGCATTAAGCCGGAAGAAGCAAAAGAAGGAGGATATGTATTCCTTGAAAAGAATAAAGTCGTTGTAATTGAGGGTGAACATTATTTTGAAAAAAAGGATAATGAAAAAACTAAATGGACTGTGATCCCCGATCTTGGAAGAACACTTTCCGGTATTGCTCTAATGCCTTACACGATGAAAACTGATGGAGCTTTTTTAAGCTATAAAATGATTTTAGATTCTAAGCCTGACAGTGTTAGACTTAGGGTGTTTTTTGATAGTACTTTACCGTTTAAAAACGGAGGACAAAGTGTGGCTGCATCATTTGATGGCGAAAATGAAAAAGTCTGGAATATAAATAATCAGCTTACCTGGAAGAATAATTATTCAAAAATGTATCCGGTAGCTGCAGCACGTATGATAGAGACTGTTGTGACACTTCCATTGCCTAAAAAAGTAGATGGAATGCATGTATTAACAATCCGTCCGTTAGATCCGGGAGTTGTTATTTACAAAATAACTGTTGATATGGGAGGATATGAACAAACATATCTGAAAATGAATGAGAGTCCTTATAAAAAAGTATATTAATTTTTAGCAGTACTAAACAATGAAGAAAAAAGTAGTTCTCTTTTTATGGCATTTTTTGTTTTCGTTTATCTGTTTAGCACAGGTAAATAATAGCAACTCAACGACGGCTGATATATCTTCGCATGTGTTTCATTACACTAATCCCATAACAAGAGATACTGCTATCTCTATGCGTGACCATTGTATTATCAAGGTTGGTAAACAGTGGTACTGCACGGGTACTTCCAATCCTGTATGGACAGGGCCGAATCCGGGTGTTCGTCTATTGGTATCAGATGATTTAATCCATTGGCGGCAGCATTCATGGATTATAGATGCCAGCAAACTATCTGCTGATTGTCCTTATAATGGCAGGTTTTGGGCTCCCGAAATACATTTCATGAAGAACAAATATTGGTTGACTGTTAATAGTGGAAAAGTAACCGAAGAGGATCCAAAAGGTATGAATACGCATAGTATTTGGTTATTTGTATCAGATCAGGTGACCGAACCATATAAATTAGTTAACGGACCTCTTACTTCTCAATACAATAATGATGCAACATTGTTTGAAGATGAAGATGGACAAACATATCTCTATTGCAGTGGAAACGGACTTTTTCAGGCAAAGATTGATTTGGATAGAGGCAGAATTATCGGGAATATTCAAAAGTTTCTGGATAAAAAACAGCCTGGTTATCCTGAATGGATGATTGGAGGTATTGAAGGCCCGTTTGTAATCAAAAGAGATGGAACTTATTTTATGTTTTTCTCTACTTGGACTCGCGGATATGAAGTTGGATTATTGAAGTCTAAATCTCCGCTTGGACCTTGGACGTTGGCTTCCTCTGAGCCTATTTTTGGTACCCGAAAAAAAGGATATCGTCCGGAATTAGCTATTGATGGGGGATATGCTCATCTTAAATTTCAGGATACAGAAGATCCATATTGTGAAACAGGACATAACAGCTTATTTGAAGGACCGGATGGAAAACTGTGGTTGTCCTGTCATTACCTGATGGATGAAAAACGGCCTTATCCTTATTGTAAAGATCTTAGGGATTGGGAGAAGTTACCTCAAATGGGAATAGAGCCCGTATATTATAAAAATGGAATGTTCTACATTAAAGGGCCAACTTGGACCGAACAGCGAATTGAATATTGATTTTGTATTGAAGATATATATCTAAAGTTATAGGTGTACTGTAACCTAATTTTTAAAGTCAATGAATAGGATTAAACTTGCAATAGTTTAACCCTATTGATTGACTTTGTTTTTTACATAAAACCCATTAATGAAATTTTGTGAGCAAAAGCAAACGTTTACTGCATAGCCAATCTATTCTCTGCTATTAAAATTTATTGAAAAGCCAGAAATTGATATGCCTTTTTATAGTCGTTATTCAGAACGTTTATAAAATTGCTGCATGGAAAAATAAAAAGCATAAGGCTGTATCATATCAGATACCTCCTTATGCTTTTATTAATCAAGATTATCTTATATCTTCTCTATAGGAGAGCAGAGATAATCGGGTCTGTTATTTATACAATGGATTTTGTTCCAAAACAGCATCCTTATTAGCTTCAATAACTGACTGTGGAATAGGATATAAGGTGTATTTTTCCTGAAAATCCTTTTTGTCTGCTGTGTATGAAGCATTATAGAAAGGATTATATTTTTTCACTCTATTATAGAATTCGCCAGTACGGGATAAAGTCAATCTTCTTTTTTCTTCAATACCCAACTCGCGTAAGCGTTCGTCAAGAATATAGTCGATATTAACATCAGCGGCATTAACTGCTGAGGCATGTGCACGGCTTCGTACGGTGTTGATGTCAGCTGCAGCTTTGTCTTTATTGTTTAGCTTCAGGTAAGCTTCAGCTCTTAATAAATAGGCTTCAGCTAAACGGAACATATACTGATCAACAAACGTTCCACCGGCGGTTCCCTTTAATGCATGTGTATTAGCATCAGCGACAATAGCAGCCGGATGGTTGTATGGAGTAGTGCACTTTGTTTGATAACCACAAAGGTAACGTCCTGGAAGAGTTGCCTGACTACCCAAACCAGTAACCATTGTTACCCCTGCAGGAAGTTTTGGATTCATCAAATCAAGGCTATCTCCGAATACATCTTTATATTTCTTTATAAAATCAGAGTTGTTGAACTTAATTTTTCTTACAAAATTGTAATTAGAATTTCTGATATCATTATTGAAATCGCTTTGCCAAACTTCTGTATAAAAATGGGGTGCTGCATAAATATTACCAATGCCACGGCCTCCTGTGTAATCTCCAATAGGCCAGCTAAACGGAATAAGTTGTTTCCCGTCAGGCATATTGAATCTGAAAAGCTGAACTTGCGGAGCACAATGTCTTTCTAATAAATAGTTACCAGCTGTCCAGAAATAATATGAAGTATTTGATCCACCACCAAGAACATCTTCTTCCAATTGAATTACCCAAATACCTTCAGTGTTACCAGAAGCACGATTTTGATTGTTTCTACGGAACAAATCCCAATATACATCACCCGGTTCACTAGCACGTGAACCAAAGCGATTTTTCATCAAAGCTAAAGCTGGATTATCTATCACCTTAGTTGCTGCATCTACAGCTTCCTGATTCTTGTTCATAGCAAGATATAATTCAGACAATAGGAAGTTAGCTGCAGGAGCGCTTATTTCTCCATCTTTTACATTTTTGATATCATCCAGATTCTCAGCAGCAAACTTCACATCATCAATAGCTTGTTGCAAGGTTTGTTCTTTTGTGGATCTCACATAATCCGTTTTTGGAGAAGTTACTTCTTCTAACTGAAGAGGTACACCACCGTACAGATAGGCTAAAGTGCGATAAGCAAAACCTCTGAAGAATTTAGCTTTTGCTTCATATTTTACTTTTTGATCATTAGTAAGTTCTGAATTTGGCAATCGGCTGATAATAACGTTTGACTGTGCAACCAGTAGGTAAAGCTTATTCCAGTGCTCTTTTGCAATTGAGCCGGTAGGATCCAAATCAGTAGCAAGATTGGATTGAAGGCTTCCACCTCCCATCATCATATCAGTGCCATAAAGATAATCGATACTACGATCACTATTACAGAAGAATTCTAAACGTGATAGATAATATAGTTCAGTAACTGATGCATCGAAATCTGCAGTTGTAGAATATGAGTTTTCACCACTCATGAAATCTAAGGGCTTTTCTTCCAAAAATTTATTCTCATTGCAAGCGCATAACAGTGTGGCAAATAATGCCATATATAAATACTTTTTCATGTCTTTAATAATTAAAATGAAATATTAATACCACCAGTGAAACTTCTCATAACAGGTCTGTTATCATAGGTACTACCTGTATAATGCGTACCAGTATCGTCTGTATAAGTATTGCTGGCTTCAGGATCCCATCCATTCCAACCAGTAAAGGTTAATAGGTTCTTGCAGTTAAAATAGATATTGATTCCATCTATGCCAATACGTGAAATTATTGACTTAGGCAGGTCGTAGCTCAAAGTTATGTCCTGCAAACGAACAAAATCCCTCTTCTGATATAAATTAGGAGTAATTTTTCCTCCTGTATATGATCTTGAGTAGATTCCATTAGGATTGTTTGGTGACCAGAATTTATCTGCTTGTTCTGTAAAACGGTTATAACGGATTGCATTGTCATCCTGATTTACTGAGTATGAGTTTCTACCCATATAACCATTTTTACCACCTTGTACTGAGTTGATAAAGAAACTCAAAGAGAAACTTTTATATCTAAACTTATTCATAAGGCCCAAGCGGTATGCAGGATCTGATTTACCCACAATTACACGGTCATCAGACGTAATCTTTCCATCTTTACTAGTATCAACTATTCTATAATTACCAGGATAGAATCCTTCAGGTATTTCGTCACCTATTTGATAGATTCCATCAACTTTGTAATCATAAAGAGATGAAATTGATTTACCAATAAACAAACCACTAGCAACTAAATCGTCTTCTTTTCCATCGCCATTTTTATCTTGTCCTGTAAGAGATTCAATCTTGTTTGAATTTGAAGATATGTTGAAAGTTGTGCTCCATTCAAAGTCCTTAGTCGAAATGTTATGTGAAGTTGCGGTGAATTCAATACCTTGGTTTTTAATTTTACCAACGTTAGAGCTGATAGAGGAGAAACCTGTGATAGTAGGAATAGCTACATTGTATAACAAATCATTAGTTGTTGTCTTGTACACTTCCAAAGATCCAGTAATACGGTTTTTCAATACAGCGAAGTCGAAACCTAAATTCAAACCTGCTGTTTTTTCCCATTTCAAGTCTTTGTTTTGCATAGAAGTTAATTCCTGACGGATAACGCCTGTAGTTCCATCACCAAAGATGTAACCTGTTTCTGATGTAACTTTTGCTAAAGAAGCATATCTTGAGGTCTGGTTACCACTGATACCGTATCCGGCACGCAACTTCAAATAGTCGAACCATGGAATTTTGAAGAATGGTTCGTCAGAAATAACCCAACCTAAAGCTACAGAAGGGAAAATCGCACTCTTATTGTTGGCTGCAAATCCGGAATAACCATCGCGTCTTGCTGTTGCAGTAATCAAGTAACGGTTGTTGAATTTGTAGTTGATTCGGAACATCTGATATAACAAGGTTTCTTTCCATGCATCTGAGTAAGTGAATTGGTTAGTTCCCTGTTCCAAACTATTATAACCTAGAGTCATGCGAGCAAATGTGTTTGCATCTGCATTTGTGTATGAGTATTTACGTCGAATAGCACCGTAAACGAAAGTACTATTAATACTGTGTTTACCAAAATCGTTGGTATAATTAAAAATGTTATCGAATGTATAATCGTTATAAATAGAATGATTTTTGTATGCTTCTCCATTTTCACTATATGCATATTTACTAGCATAGTTATGCTCGTTAATTGTATAGTTGTTACCAAAGTTAATACGGTAAGTCAAACCTTTAAGTGGTAATTGGAATTCTGAATATAAATTCCCAAAGAAGTAATTATGACGTTCGTAGTCTTCTACCATTGAACCATGAAATGGATTTTCTACTGCTGTACGCATTGGATAAGAGATCATATTACCATCTTCATCATATGGGGTTGCCAACGGGGACATTTGAACTAGGAATGGTAAATAGGTTTCTTGTCCATCTTGATTTACGAATGAACCAAACGCCTGAACACCAAGTTTCCACCATTTACGTGGCTGCGCATCTAAGTTTACACGAATGCTGTTTCGTTTAAAATCATCATTTAACAACATATTATGCTGCGTAGTATTACCTAAAGAAAATAAATAGGAAATACCTTCATTACCGCCAGATACACTGAATTTATTTTCAGAAATGGTACCTGTACGGGTAAATTCATCCCACCAGTTGTAGTCATTTGAAGTAATATTACCTTCACTGTCCAATTGATAAGATGGATCTGGCATCCATTTAGCTAAATTGAAGTCTGATTTCTTTTGTGTGTAACCAGATTCTTCAGTATATGCCTGATGCCACAATACTTCTGTATCCCAGTTCAACATTTGCTCACGGTTCATAGGATGCAAGTCACGTGTAGGATTTTGCATACTGTAAGAAGAAGAAAAGTTGATTTTAGCTTTTCCTGCTTTACCTCTTTTAGAAGTGATAAGCAATACACCATTGGCAGCCTGAGCACCATAAACAGCTGTGGCACTGGCATCTTTCAATACGTCTACAGATTCAATATCAGCTGGGTTGATTGAAGAAAGAGAACCATTGTAAATAATTCCATCTAAAACAATCAAAACACTGGTATTACCCGAAATTGTGTTGGTTCCTCGAATAGAGATATTAGGTGTTCCACCAGCGCTAGTAACCTGACCAACATTTAATCCAGGAACAGTACCCTGTAATGATTGTATAATGTTGGTGTTTGGCGTTTTTTCAAAATCTTTAATGTTTGCGCTCATTACGGCACCTGTTAAATCACTCTTTTTTGCAGTACCATAACCAATCACTACAACTTCATTTAACACAGCAGTATTCTCACTCATTGAAATTTCAATATTCGTTTTGCCAGCTACTTCTACTGTCTGTGGCTTATAACCGACAAATGAAACAGAAATTTTACCTTTTGGAGAAACTTTAATAGAGAAATTGCCATTAATGTCAGTAATTGTACCATTGGTAGTACCAACTTCTATTACACTGGCGCCAATAATAGGTTCACCCGTGACATCTTTAACTACACCCTTCACTAAATGTCCTTGCGCTGCTGCCCATAGAGGTATAGAACAGAAAAAAGTCAGCAGGATTAGTGACTTTAAATAAAAACATTTGTTTTTCATATTGTTACTATTATTAATTGAGAAAAAATTTAAGATAGACTTTTAAATCTGTGGCAAAGATACTTTGTGATTATTAATCATTATTATATTAATGTTACATATGCCATTGGCCATCTTACATCTTTATCAATTGGCTTTCATTTTTTTTAAAATGCTATTTATAAGGAAATAGATTAAGCTGAGAAGTAACGAGGGTACAAAAATATGTCACCAAAAGAAAATTTAGACGATATACTATATTATAAAATAAACAGTCGTTTTAATAGCATTTTATATTAAATAGGTGGATATAACTAGAAATTTATCGCAAAAAGTGCTCTTGTAGTGTGTTCTTTTTTTTGCAATAACCATTGCATTGCCTCCCAGTTAATACAATTGTTAAATCTGAATTTGTGTTTAAAACTGGAAAAAGAATATCTGAATTTAAAATTCAAAACTTTGATTTCCCTCTACTTTTGATATTCATTTGTTAATCGAAAGTTTGGCCTAAAATCTATTGTTTATGAACACAAAGAAAACTGCAGTTGATATTATCTGCTGCAAAAGTAATCTCTTCCCTTGAATTTTAGAAAATCTGTATAAAACAATTGTCTGAAGTCATATAAAAAAGGATTCTCTATGACTTATATTCTTTTTCTAATGAAAAAGGAGCTTTCTTATGTAGAAATATTGAAGTAAAAAACTTCACTTCTACTCTTATTAGTAAACCTGTAAATCAATTTTTATGAAACATTTATTAGATGATAGTTGACGAGTTTTTTCTTATTGCTAAAGATTTATGAATAATTGAGTTATTTAGTCTAGTATAATTTATTAAGAAACTATGAAAAACTTTAAATTTAAAAAAACCTTAGGAATCATCATTGTTCTATTGATGGTCCCTCTTTGGGTCTTTTCTCAAAACTTTATTGTAAAAGGTACAGTAAAGGATGCTTCCGGTGAAGCTTTACTTGGTGTAAATATATCTCAGGTTGGTACGGTTAATGGTACAGTATCAGATGTTAATGGTAATTTTCAGATCTCAGTTTCTCCGAATGCTAAATTACAATTCTCTTTCGTTGGATATTTAGGCCAGGTTATAGCGGTTGGAGAAAAAAGAACATTGAATGTTGTTTTAAAAGAAGATAACAAAACTTTAGAAGAAGTTGTTGTTGTTGGTTATGGTACTCAGAAAAAAGCGGATTTATCATCGGCTATAGCTGTTCTCCCTACCAAAGAACTAAATAAAGTTCCTGGTGGATTGCAAGCTGGATTGCAGAGTTCGGTTCCTGGTGTTCAAATTACCAATGGAAGAATAAAGATTCGTGGTGTTGGTTCTATTAATAATACAGATCCTCTTTATGTGGTGGATGGTATGATTGGTGGTGCTGTGCCAGATGAAGCTAACATTGCAAGTATTCAGGTTTTAAAAGATGCAGCATCTTGTGCTATCTATGGAGCCCGTGGTGCTAATGGAGTTATTGTTATTACAACAAAACGAGGAACAGCAGGCGAAGTAAAGGTAGATTATGACGGATTTGCTGGTGTGAAAAACCTGTCAAACAATATCGATATGCTTAATGGACAGGAATTGGCAGAACTGGTAAATGAGGAATTATGGAATGCAGGAAAAAGAAACGCTACTGATTATTTGGATGCATATAAAAATCCATCTGCTATAGGTGAAGGATATAATATGTTTAATGCATTGAAACGTACAGGTTTTTATCAGAAACATAATCTCTCTATAAGTGGAGGTTCTGAAAATGCAAATTTTAGAGTAAACAGTCTTTATTCAACTGATAAACCTATTTTTATTAAAGAGGATACTAAAAATTATGGTATGCAGTTTATCTCTGATTTTACGAAAGGTAAATTCAAATTTGGTGAAACTGTATCAATAAAACGTAGCAATCACGATTGGAGTGATAAAAACCTGCTAATTGCATTAAAATGGGCTCCAACTTTGCCTTTGTATGATGCTAATAGTTCAACAGGATTTGCTGGTGCTGGAAATGGTACAGACGTAGCAAATTCTTTGGCACAGGCTAATTTAAACTGGCACAAAGGTGAAACTACTTCCGTAAATGGTAATGCATGGATGACTTATGAAATACTTCCCGGTTTAAAATATAAATTCAACATGGGAGTTGACATGTATCGATATATGGTTCAGGATTATGAGGCAGAGTATTCAATTCCATATCAAAACCATACACCTGATTCTTATTCCATGGCAAGCTATAAAACTAATAGACTATTGTATGAGAATACTCTTTCTTATGAAAAGAGCATTGGTAAACACAGCTTAAATGCTTTGTTTGGAGTTTCCTCTGATGAAACAAAGAGTTTGAGTGTAAGTGCAGGAGCGCGTGCTATGCCAAGTGAGGATATTCTTATTCTAGGTGCGACTCAGGATGACAGTTCAAAATCTGTTGATTCTTCAGTGGGACATGAGTCTATGTTCTCTATGTTGGGACGAATTAACTATAGTTACGACAGCAAATATTTGCTGACATTTAACTTTAGACGTGATGGTTCTTCCAAGTTTAGTAAAAACAATCGTTATGGTAATTTCCCATCTTTATCTGCTGCATGGAGAGTAAGTCAGGAAAAATTTATGGAAAAACTTCCATTTGTTAATGATTTTAAATTGCGTGCCAGCTGGGGTATGTTGGGTAACTCTAACATCGATTCTTATCAGTATCAAAGTACTATAGCATTTAGTAATATCTGGTATTATCTTAATAATGCAAAGAACGCAGGTGGACTTGCTACTACTCCTTCAAATCCAAATGTTAAGTGGGAAAGTCAATATTCTACAGACTTTGGTTTCGATCTTTCTTTGTTTGATAATCAGTTGTCATTTATATTTGACTATTATTACAAGAAGACATCAGATATGTTAGTGGCTGTGCCTATTTCATATGCTGCTGGTTATAGTGATAATAAACCTACACTTAATGCCGGAAGTATTGAAAATAAGGGACTTGAACTTGCTGTCTCATACAAAAAGTCAATTGGTAAATTTGATTATTCAGTAACAGGTAATATTTCTACAGTAAAGAATAAGGTACTTAGTATTGGTTCTAATAATCAGATCATGGCAAACAATGGAATCTCTAAAACTGCAGTTGGCAGATCTATCGGAGAATTCTGGGGATATGTAACAAATGGACTATATCGTACTCAGGCAGAATTAGATGCAGATAAGAAATTTGCGCCAAAAGCAGCATTAGGTGATGTTCGCTTTGTAGACAAAGATGGAAATGGAGTAGCCGATCAAGATTACATCGGAAATCCAATACCTAAATTCAGTTATGGATTAAGTGCAGATGTCAGTTATAGAGCTGGTTTCGGAACATTCGATATGGCAATGATTTGGCAAGGATCTGAGGGTAATGATATTTATAATAAAACCCGCTATTTTGGCGAAGGCATGTATCACTATTACAACTGTTTCTCAAGTACGCTGAATCGTTACCGTGCTGAAGATCTGGAATTTGTTAACCCAATTTCAGGAGTAACTACCATTTATCCAAAGAATACAAATACAGATATGCCAAGAGCGGTTATAGGCGATCCAAATCAGAATATGCGTAATTCAAAACGTTATGTAGAAGATGGATCTTATTTAAGACTGAAAGCCTTGACTCTTGGCTATACACTTCCTCAAAGTGTAACTAAGAAATTGAATATTAATAACCTGAGAGTGTATATTGGTGGCAAAAACTTGATAACCTTAACTAAATATTCAGGCTTTGACCCAGAAGTTGGTGATCAGGATACAAGTGGCACAAACTTAACAAGAGGTGTTGATGGATCTAGTTCATGGGATCCTACATTCCCTAACTCAAGAGAATTTTTCGTGGGTGCTCAATTGTCGTTCTAAAGGTTGAATCTTTAAATTAAAAATACAATGAAAAAAATATCAAAATTCTGCTTATTGTGCAGTTCTGCAGCAATTCTAAGTAGCTGTGTGCCCGATATGGACTTGAATAATCCTTCGCAGTTATCTGTTGATACATATTACAAAACTGCAGCACAATTAGAACTTGCTGTAATACCGGCTTATCAGTGCTTAATCAGTTTTAATGGTGTTGAAGGTGGCTATGGTCGTGGGGCATATTATTATATGATACTTCCTGGAGATGATTTCGACCATACTTTTAAATGTGTAGGAGAAGAACTTTATCCTGATACATATAGCACTCCTCCAAATCAAGGAAATATTACCTCAGGATGGAAAGGGTATTTTGAAGGCGTTTATGCATCTAATACAGCCATCGAAAAAATAAGTAATTTTAGTGGTGAGATATCCGAAACTGTTAAAAACAGATTATTAGGTGAGGCTTATTTCTTGAGAGGTTTACATTATATGCACCTTTGTGCTCTCTTTGGGGAAACAATTCCATTAGTTGATCATCCGGCACAAAATCAATCAGATTATTATCCTACTAACTCAAAGCCCGGTGAAATATATGCCTTGATTATCAATGACTTCAAAAAAGCTTCTGAACTTTTACCGTTGCGTAGTGAGCTTTATGCTAATGTAGCTAACAAAGGGCGCGCTACCAAAGGTACTGCGCAAGCATATTTAGCAAAAGCATATATGTATCGTCCTATTCTCGAGAAAGGAAAAACTGCTGAATTTGATAAAGCTGCTCCTTTGTTGAAAGCTGTTATAGATAGTAAAGAATATAAGCTTATGGATAATTTTAGAGCTAATGGCCTGGGCGGAGATAACGAGAATAATGATGAATCTGTTTTTGAAGTCCAGATGTTCAATGGTACAAGCTGGTTGGGTGGAGATAATTCTGATTCCTGGAAATGGCAAGAGATTGGAGTTCCTGACGGAACTGGTAGCTCTTGGTGGAATATAGCTCCAAACAAAAAGACTTATGATGAATTTGAAGATGGAGACCCAAGAAGATACATGACTCTATGGTGTCCTGGAGGAGCAAAATATACTGAATTATCAGGTAATGTTGCTGACTGGAATTATATGATGGCACATTTGTCTTCAGATAATGATCTTTATGGTACTAGAAAGGAATGTCCTGATTACCAAATTGCTGATATTGATGATGATATCAATACTCGTTTGATGCGTTATTCAGATGTATTATTAATGTATGCAGAATGTTTAAGTGAGACAGGTAATGATAGTAAGGCTATTACAGATCCTACTGGCCCTAAATATTATATTCAGCAAGTTAGAGATAGAGCTAATAAAGTAGTTCCATCTGAACAACCACATTTATGGTATCAACACTCTCCTGGTACAATTCCTAATGTTGATGCATTATTAACAAGTGGTAAAGTTATCAATGGCGTTGCCATGAATAGCATAAAGAATATAATTGAACATGAACGTTATGTTGAATTCTGTGGTGAGTATTTGCGCTATTTCGATTTACTCCGCTGGGGTATGGCTGATGCCAAATGGCTTGAGCCATTGAAAGCTTTAGGTTGGAAAGAAAAGGCTATGTATTTTCCTTTCCCTCAGTCTGAGCTGAACAACAATCCAAACCTGAAAGGTAATGATATGAATTAGTTTTTTTGAATAATATCTCTCTCTATGCCCTGCACTCTTTTTAGAAATAGTGCAGGGTTTTTTTATGCAATTTTATAAAAACATCTGCTACAAAAATACATTTATCTGCTACTAATTTGTTTTAAGTGCTACTAATTCTACACTCCGAAACATTGTATTTGAATTCCCAATAATTATAAATCTAAGCTCTATTAGAATATTTAATTGCTCAAATTATCAGGTATATAGGTGGCTCTTTAGGGATTTTGTTATGAACTATAAGTAAGCCCGCAGCCCAGAACTCATAAGCCTTCAGTCGAGAACCCATGGGTCTTTATTCGAAAACCCATAAGTCCTCGGCCGAGTGCTTACTAATTTCTATAGACTAAAATAAATAATCCACTAATAAAGGACTTTTGTTTTATTAGAATTTCAAATATGTATGAAGCATCAAAATAAGCCTCATAATTCTGCTAATAAAATAGATAAATCTAAAAATGAAACATTTTTGCATTATATCTATACTCGTTGTTACGTATTCAAAAGCATAGGATACATTTTTATTGTTTAGACTTTAGCCATCTTTATATTTTTGCAATACTTTGTTTTGATGTTTAAAACAACTGGTTTTTGCATCTTAATACCGGAATTCAAATGATTTTGATATATCTAATTAATACTTTTTTATAATGAAAACATCTAAAATTAAATTTAGTTTTTTATTTGCGTTTATGGCTATTTTCTCTTTATGCCAAACTGGTTCAGCGCAATCAGGTGTAAAGAAGAAGAGCTCACAGGTTAAGTCGAAAAATAATCCGACGTTTACACAGTTTGTATATCAGGGAGATGATGATGTATATAGAGAAAATCCATTGGGTGATGACGAGTTTTATAATCCGATTTTGCAAGGTTGCTATCCTGACCCAAGTATAACTCGTAAAGGGAATGATTATTATTTGGTTAATTCTTCTTTCTCTATGTTTCCAGGGGTTCCTATCTTTCATTCCAATGATTTGGTTAATTGGAAACAAATAGGGCATGTACTCGACAGAACATCTCAATTAAAAGTGGAAACAGCTGGTGTAAGTGCCGGAATATATGCTCCGGACATTAAATATAATCCATATAACGATACTTTTTATATGATTACCACTCAAATTGCTTCTGGAATTGGTAATATGGTAGTTAAAACAAAAGACCCTTTAAAGGGTTGGAGCGATCCAATTAAATTAAATTTTAATGGTATTGACCCTTCTATCTTCTTCGATGATAACGGGAAAGCTTATATTGTACATAATGATGCTCCTGATAAAGGAAAGGAACTTTACAATGGACATAGGGTGATTAAAATCTGGGAATATGATTTAAATACAGATCAGATTATTCCTGGAACTGATAAAATTATTGTTGATGGGGGAGTAGATCTTAAAAAGAAACCAATCTGGATTGAAGGTCCTCATTTATACAAAAAGAACGGTCGCTACTATTTGATGTGTGCTGAAGGTGGTACAGGCGATTGGCATAGTGAGGTTATTTTTGTGAGCAATAGCCCAAAGGGACCTTTTATTCCATCTGGAAACAATCCTATTCTTTCACAGAGATATTTACGTCCTGAAAGAAGAAATAAAATAGATTGGACCGGGCATGCCGATCTTGTTGAAGGTCCGGGCGGAAAATATTATGGAGTTTTTCTGGCTATTCGTCCTAATGAAAAGAATTATGTAAATAGTGGTCGTGAAACTTTTATTCTTCCAGTAGATTGGAGTGGTGAGTTCCCTATTTTTGAAAATGGTCTTATTCCAATGGAACCTAGATTGAAATTACCAAAAGGCGTTGTAAATCGTCAAGGAAAAGAGGGCTTTTTGCCAAATGGTAATTTTACTTATACAGAAAATTTCACTTCTCCTAATTTGGCTTATTCATGGATTGGAATGAGAGGTCCTCGTGAAGATTTTATTCATATCAATCCGAAGGGTGGGGTACAGATTATGCCTTTCAACGTGAATATTAAGGAAGTAAAACCAGTGTCTTCTCTTTTCTATAGACAACAACATAAAAACTTCACTGCTACAACAGTTTTGAACTATCAACCTAAAGTAGAAAATGATTTGGCTGGATTGGTGTGCTACCAATCTGAGAGGTTTAATTATGTTTTTGGTATTACAAAGATTAAAAAGGATACATATATTTTGTTGCAAAGAACAGAGAAAGGAAACTCTGTAATTCTGGCAAGTGCAAAAATTGATGCCTCAAAGCCTGTTCAATTGCAAGTAACAGCTAAAGGAAATGAGTATAGTTTTAGCTATTCCGAAAACAATGGTGAATTTAAGAATTTAGGAGGAATGGTATCAGGAGACATTCTTTCGACTAACATAGCCGGTGGATTTACCGGAAGTTTGATAGGTTTGTACGCTACTTCGGCAAATGATGCCTTTCCAGAGTAGAAAAAGGTTGTTTTTAGTTTAATTTATTCGTAGCGCACTCAAGGTAATTATTACACTTGAGTGTGCTGAATAAATTAGATAAATAGATTCTAAAAAGAGAGGGTAATATTAAAATCAATTATTCTTTGTTCTGTTCCATATATTCTTTCGGACTCATTCCATACAACTCCTTAAATGCTGTAGAAAAATAGGTTGCATTAACAAATCCCGTAGCAAATGCAACTTCACTTATATTCTGATTTTTATCTTTTAATAATGATGCAGCTTGTTGCAATCTTGTATTGCGAATAAAATCACGAGTAGTTTGATTTGTAAGTTCTTTCATTTTGCGATGCAGATGAACTCTGCTTATTCCAACTTCAGAAGCTAATATTTCTACACTAAAGTCTATATTGCTTATATTTTTATTTATCACACACATTATTCTTTCCAATAACTTTTCGTCGGGTGTTTTCAGACTAATTTTATCAATCTTATCTTCCTGAATTTGTTTGCCTGTCAGGTTGTTCTTCAAACATTCTCTGTTTTTTATTAGATTCTGGATTGTTTTCCTTACGATATCAATGCTAAAAGGCTTTGTAATGTAGCTATCAGCACCAACTTCCAATCCTTCTATATTATCTTCTTCTCTGGTCTTTGCTGTTAGTAAAATAACAGGTATATGATTGATATTAATATTCTGTTTAATCTTTTGGCAAAGTTCCATCCCATCCATTTCTGGCATCATCACATCACTAATAATTAAATCCGGCGCTTTCTTTAATATTATTGGAAGAGCTTCTTTTCCATTACAACTTTCTATGATATGGAATTCGTTTCCTAATTCGTCTTTTAGATATTTGCGAATCTCTTCGTCGTCCTCTACTATTAATATTTTATACTTAGTTTTTATTTTAACTTGTGTATTATCGATGCTATCAATTGTTTCCGTTACCATTACAGCGCTATCTTGATTAATTTTATCTGTAATTTCAGCATCATTAGCTATTTCTTCGGGAATTAAGAAATCATTGCCTAGTGGCAGACGTATTATAAATCGGCAGCCTTTTCCATCTTCATTATTTTCAGCCCAAATTTTTCCATGATGCAGTTGCACTAGGGATCGTGTAAGATGGAGTCCTATACCAGTACCAATATTTGAATTGTTCTGACTATTATTTATTTGGTAAAAACGTTCAAAAATACGCTCTATTTCCTCTTTTTTTATCCCAATTCCATTATCAGATATAATGATTTCGTAATAATGGGTTGGCTTATTATTTTCGTCATTATTCTCTCCTATATGGATGCTTGTGCTTATCTCTCCATTTTTAGGTGTAAATTTGAATGCATTAGAAAGTAGATTCAGGATAATCTTATCATAGTTATTAGGATCTATCCATGCCTTTAATTCTGGAACATCTGACTGAAAATTCAGTTTTATTTGTTTATTGATAGACTGACTCTCAAAGATCTTAACAAGATCATGTGTGAAATTTACGATTTCAGTTTCACGAAATTTTAGAACCATCTGTTTCTTGTCTATTTTTCGGATATCCATTAATTGATTCATTAAGGCAAGAATTCGTTTGGAATTTCTAAAAATGGTATGATACAACTTCTGCCGCTCTTGATCTTTATCTATTGTCATAAGTTTCTGCAATGGACTAATAATTAGAGTCATCGGCGTTCGTATCTCATGAGATATATTAATAAAGAACTGAAGCTTGGCCTCATTAATTTCTTCAGCATGAGCTTGTTGCTGAAATTTAAGTTTAATTTTACGTCTTTGCAAGATTTGTTGTCGCGTAAAATATAAAGCTGTGATAATTATAATAAAATAGATAATTTTCGCACCAAGTGATGCATACCATGGTGGTGATATTATAATTGTAATTTCTTTTATGTCAGAGTAAGTTTCGTAATACTTAGCTTTTACTTTAAAATGATATTTTCCGGGAGCTAAATTGTTGAATGAAATATGATTTTCTCCTGGCTGAAGTGTATTCCAATTATCATTGTTTAAGGCATACATAAAAGTAATTCGTTCCGGATTACAAAACTCCATTGCTGAAAATTCGACGCGGAAAGAGTTATCGCTTGCTGCAAGATGGAAGTCTTTAGCTTCAGAAACAGCTGTATCAATAACGCTGCGTGAACCAGATTTATCTCCTTTATTGATAGCCAGATCATGAATATAGAATCCAGTTATACGTATATCAAGTTTCTTGGCTGGATTAGTTATTTTTTCGGGGAAAAATGATGTAACTCCATTAACACCTCCAAAAATAATTTCACCGCTTTTATCTCTGAATAAAGCATTCTTGCTGAATTCATTACCTTGTAGTCCATCGTCTGCGTAGTAATTAGTGAATGTTCTTTTTGTTGGATTATATTTAGATATACCATAACTTGTACTAATCCAAAGATTCCCTTGTTTGTCTCCGCAAATGCCACAAATAACATTACTCGGCAATCCGTTTTTCATATCAAATGATGTTATCTGCTGATTATGAGGATTGAGGCATAATATACCTTCTGAGGTTCCAATCCAGATATATCCTTTTGTATCTTCAAATATTGTGTAGATAATATATCCGCTCAAAAGTTTATTTGTATTATATGTTGATATAAAATTCTTAGTTTTTAAATCCATGCATCCCATTCCATCAAACGTTCCGATATATAATTTGTTATTGTGAGTCAGTAGCATAGCTGTAACCCAGCGATTATGTAACGTATTTCGCTTTTTATTATATCCTTGTACAGAAGGATAGTGCACTATCTGATTATTTTTTATATTCATGGAATATACTCCGGAACCCATTGTGCCAATCCACAAATTTTTATTTTTGTCTTCTACAATACTAAATACACAATCGGTATTCATTTTTTGTATATATTCGCAATGACCGGTTTCTTTGTTTAATTTAGCTAAACCTTGGAAAAAGGAACCTACCCATAGATTTTGATCTGAATCTTCAAAAAGACTTATGATTGTAGAAGGAATATTTGAACCTTTTTCCTGACTAAAATGTGATTTAACTTCTCCATTTGGAGCCACACTGTATATACCATCGTTATCTGTGCCAATCCATAAAACTCCTTTATGGTCTTTGCATACCGACATAATACAATTAGAGCCAATATTGTTTTTTAAAATAGATTTATGACCAATATATTTAAAATTACTCCGATTGGCTGGCAATAGCATTACACCTTTTTGAAAAATGCCTAACCAGAGATCTCCTGCTTTATCTTCAATAATAGAGTGAATTTTAGATTTTGTAAAGTCGAATGTCGGTATGTTATATTTGTTTTCTACAAATGTCTTGTAAATCGGGTCATAGATTTTTAAGCCTTTTCCATCTGTTCCAACCATGATTTGACGTTGCTTATTTACATAAAGAGTTTTTATAGGAAGCTTGGTTGGGTAAGAAACAACATCGAAAGAATTGGTCAATGCGTTATATGAAAACAATCCTTTATTTAAACTGCCAACATATATTTTATTATCGGGACCAAAACACATACATGAGATGTCAAGATTAACCATTTCTGGTCCATTTAGATATTGTCTGGTTTCTTGTTTCTTGCCTGAAGTTATGCAGAATACTCCTTTACCTTCAGTTCCAATCCAAAGATTGCCTTTATTATCTTCCTGAATAGTGGTAATAAAAAAACTGGGTATTGAACGAAGTACAACCTGCTTGGCTTGTTTACTGTTTCTTTTTAGTAAAAACATGCCATGACCTGCTGTTCCAATTAATATGTCTCCATTTTTTCTTTCATAAATAATATGGATATGTGCATCTAAAGGTTTGTTATTTTGGGCTGATAGTAAGGGTATATCTGTGAACTTTCCCGAAGCATAATCATATTGTTGCAAACCATTTACATATCCAATAAAAAGATTGTTTTGGCTATCATTAAAAACAGATAGTACATAATTGCTTTTGATGCTTGATTTGTCTTCTTTTTTATGTTTAAAAGTTAGGAATTTAGCTCCATCATAATAATTAAGACCGTCTTCTGTAGCAATCCAGATATTTCCTTTCGAGTCTTGAGTAACCTTATTTACCATGCTGCTGGATAATTCCTTGTCAACAGTAAATAATTTCCCGGATTGAGCAAACCCACAGATGGAAAAACAGAATAATAGAAAAATTGAAATTTGTGTGGCTCTCATAAATATATGATTAATGTTATACTGCAAAATTAGTTATTTATAGCTAAAATAGGGCAAGTATTGTCAAATATAAAATGTGATGTTACATGATCAAAAGATTATGTAACATTAATGTGGGGGATTGTAATGTATGCAAAAGGATGTGTTTTTTTATTCTGTTATTAGATACAAATTGTGAGTATATTTGTATGATGCATATGCGAAATAGTACTTTAATGTATTTTTTGCTTCAGCATTATTTTTGTTAACCAAATACAGACTCAATAATTGAAGGGTGATATATATATATGAAAAACTTAAATTCAAAATGAGAACTAAACTACTCCTTTTAACTTTCTTGCTATCTCTATTCTCATTGCATTCCTCAAATGTGAAGTTTTACGATATAAACTCTTTGTATGGAATTTCAATGCGAATGGCAACGTCTATTTGCAAAGATAAAAAGGGCTTTATTTGGGCTTCCACTAAATTGGGGATTTTAAGACTTGCCGGAGATGATTATCGCATTTATCAACTTCCATTTGAAAATACAGATATTATATCTGTGAAACTTGTATATGCAAATTCAGGCTTATTCGCTTTTTCGAATAATGGTCAGTTATTCCGTTACAATGCTATTAAAGACCAATTTGAATTATTAATTAATATGGGCAAGTCTATGAATAACAAACATTTAGTGACTGGTGGTGTACTTGTAGATAATGCTAACTGTTACTGGGCTGCTTCTTCATCAGGTTTATTAAGATATTATAATGGGGCTCTTACACATATTCAAGATTCTGAAGAAGTCTATTGTTTAGCCTGGTATGACTCTGATCGATTTTTCCTTGCCAAGCCAACTGGAATATGGCTATTTAATAAACAAACAATGAAAGGAACAAGGCTTTATAAAAATACTCCAAAAGCCGATTTGCGTGTTTCCAGATTTTTTTATGACAATAAAATGAAGAGGCTTTGGATTGGAACATCCTGGAATGGCTTGTTCTATTATGATTTAAGTAGGCATGCTTTGTGTCCGGTGAAAATAAATGGCTTTCCTAAACAACCTATCCTGGCAATTGAAGCAAATTCTGATTCTACAATTCTAGCGGGTATTGATGGACAAGGTATTTGGGAGGTGAATAAGCAAGGAACAAAGGTACTAAATGTATATAAAGAGGATGTTAATGATCCGTCATCACTTCCTGGAAATGGCGTTTATGACATCTTTAATGACCAAAATAAGCGTATTTGGATTTGTACTTATGGCGGCGGAGTCTCTTTCTTTGATAAAACATCTGCTCAGGTAAATCAATTTACTCATACTGTGAATAATGCTAATTCTTTAGTCAATAATAATGTTAACAAGATTATTCAGGACAAGAGAGGGAATATATGGATGGCTACAGATAATGGTATTAGCTGTAAAGAAGCCGGAACGGGAAATTGGAAAACATTTTATCAAAATGAACATAATCAGGCTCCTGTCTTTATATCATTATGCGAAGATGATAAAGGACGAATATGGGCGGGAACTTATTCTTCTGGTATCTATGTCCTTGACGAACGTACTGGTCGTGAATTAGCCCATTATTCGAATGGAAGTAAAGGATTTTCTTTAGAGAATAACTTTGTCCTGGATATTTTTAAAGATAGTAATGGAGATCTTTGGATAGGAGGGGTGCCGGGAAAACTGATTTGTTATCTTTCAAAAGAAAATAAGTTTCGAAATTACCCAACGCAGCCTATTAATACTTTTGCGGAATTAACACCAAACAAAATTCTTTTAGCTTGCACATATGGATTATGTATTCTGGATAAAAAAACAGGAGCAATAAATGCTTTGCAAGAAGGATACTTAGTTCACGACATGGTAGTTATAAAAGATGAAATATGGATTTGCACAAGTGGAGAAGGTTTGATCAGATATAATTATAGAACGCATAAAACTCAAAAGATAACAACGGTATCTGGATTACCGTCTAATTTTGTAAATAGCATAATGTATGCTGGTGGATATTTGTGGTTGGGTACAGAATGTGGCTTATGCAGGTTGAATCCAAAGAATATGGAGGTGCTTACTTATAATACTGTGTATCCCTTATCTCGGGTGTCGTTTAACAGGAGCTCGCGTTGTAGGCTAAATAATGGACAATTAATTTGGGGAACGAGCAATGGTGCTGTTTGTTTTTCTCCCCAATCATTATCGAAGAGTCAATCAAATGGAAATATCTTTTTTCAGAATTTAACCATAGCAGGCCGATCTATCCGTAACAGTCTGAATACTCCATTAGATAGCTTGGAAAAAGTATCATTGAACTACGATCAAAATACCTTGCAATTAGAACTTTTATCTATAGGAAGTGTTTCCGGCGCTAAATTTTCCTGGATGTTAGAGGGTTTTGATAATGCCTGGAGCCAGCCTTCCGAAAATCACTTTATACATTATTCGAATATACCAAATGGTACTTATGTCTTGAAAATAAGATTATATGATTGTTCTCTTTCACATGTAATTGTTGAGCGATCATTAAGTATAACTGTTGTTCCACCTTTTTGGAAGACCTGGTGGTTCCAACTTTTTCTGTTAGTACTAATAGTTGGCGTTATTTATATATCATTAAAATATTATATTGAGCGATTCAAACAACAACATAACGAAGAGAAAATTCGCTTTTTTACTAATACCACTCATGATATCAGAACATCTCTTACACTAATAAAGGCTCCTATGGAGGAATTAGCGAATGAACATAACATGTCTGATACTGGTAAATATTATCTTTCGTTGGCAACAGAACAAGCAAGACGACTTTCTGCTGTTGTAACTCAATTAATGGATTTTCAGAAAGTTGATATCAGAAAAGAAAAGCTGGTTCTTGCTCAGGTAAATATTGTCGAGATGATTGAGCACCGTCGGTTGATGTTTGAATCATTTGCAAAAAAACAAAATGTAAGATTACAGTTTATTTCGCAACAGGAATGTTATCAAACAGCTGTAGATGAATTGATGATAGAGAAAGTTATTGATAATCTTATTTCTAATGCTATTAAATATTCACATCCGGATAGTGAAGTACTGATATCTGTGGAATGTGAACCCGACAAATGGAGCATGGAAGTAAAAGATAGTGGTATTGGTATTAGCAAGAAAGCTCAAAATCAGCTCTTCCGAGAATTTTATCGCGGGGAAAATGCTATAAATTCAAAGATTGTAGGTTCTGGTATTGGTCTTCTGTTAGTAAAAAAATATGTAGAAATGCATGATGGCACAATTAGCTGCATAAGTGAAGAGAATATTGGTTCAACTTTTAGAATGGTTATACCTTTTAAAGAATTTATTGATGAGAGTGATAAAACAAATACTAAAATAGAAGAACCTGTATCTTTTGATTTAAATGACGCTGATTCGCAATTACTCTTAGAATCAGAAGAACCATCGAAATTAAAAATGCATATTCTAATTGTTGAAGACAATGATGATCTTAGAAATTTTATGCAATATCCTCTTAAAGCTGACTTTGAAATATTATTAGCAGAAGATGGTGTCGTAGCTTGGGATATAATTCAAAAACAGATGCCTGATTTGGTCGTTTCAGATGTAATGATGCCTAATATGGATGGATTTGAATTATGTCGGTTGATGAAATCAACTTATGAAACTTCTCATATTCCAATAATATTACTTACTGCACTATCAGGTGAAGCTGATCAAATTCATGGATTAGGATTAGGGGCGGATGATTATTTGACTAAGCCTTTTGATATGATTCTTCTTTCACAAAGAATAAAATCGATAATAAGGAATCGGGAAATCGTTAAGGAAAAGGCTTTAAAGTTAATAAAAGGATCAGATAATGGTGAAGAACAAATTTTGGTCAACGAATTTAATGACAAGTTTGTAAAGAAAATGCTGGAAATTGTTCGGGCTAACATTGCAAATACTGAATTTGGAAAAGAAGATTTTGCTTTTTCAATGAACATAAGTTCATCATTGCTTTATAAGAAGGTGAAGTCTTTGACAAATCAATCACCAACAGATTTTATTAAAATGGTCCGACTTGATTATGCATTGGAATTACTACAAAGTCATAAGTATACTGTTACAGAGGTGAGTGAATATTGTGGTTTTTCTTCTCTTGGATATTTTAGTACAGTATTTAAAAAACATTTTGGAAAATCACCCACTCAAATATAGTATTAGATTTTTTGTATATGCAATTTTGATAAAAGATATATTGTAATAAGGAATAATATCACAATATATCTGGAATTGAAAACTAAATATCTTAATTCCAAAGTGAAAAGATCTGTCTGAACATACTTTTGCATAGAAGAAAGGAAAAGCCGTTTTAAATTTGGTGACCTTATTTCTTCTATTAATAGTAAGCTTTTTGAATATTTGAGAGTACATAATAAAGTTTTTTGATGTAAAAATTTGATTAGTGATTGTTGGTTAGATTAGTGTGATCGAAGATTGGAGTGAGTTTTCACTCCAATCTTTATTATTGCTCAACATTTTAAAGATTTGTTTTAGACAAAAAATTACTGGAAAGAAATTTTTAAAATAATATTTTAGTATCTCTTAAATTAGTTGCCTGTATCTTTTTAATCTTAAAGAAGTAATTGTAAATCACGATAAGATGAAGACTTTAAAATATGAAAATGCGCTTGTAATTGTTTTAACTCTGTTAGCAATAATAATACCAACTTCCAGCATGTCTCAGAACCCTGTTATTCAAACAAATTTTGTAGCTGATCCGGCTCCTATGGTTCATGATGGCACCGTATATCTTTATACTACGCATGATGAGGATAAAACTATAAACATTTTTTTTACAATGAATGATTGGAGATGTTATTCTTCCAAAGACATGGTGAATTGGACAGATCATGGGGCTGTATTTTCTTATAATGGTTTTAGTTGGTCAAGAGGGGATGCATGGGCTGGCCAATGTATCTATAGAAATGGTAAATACTATTTTTATGTTCCTGTTAATCAGAAAAATGGAGGAAATGCTATTGGTGTTGCTGTTTCCGATAGTCCTACCGGGCCATTTCGTGATACTCTCGGATCGCCTTTGCTTGTAGGTTATGGATATATTGATCCTACTGTGTTTATAGATGATGATGGGCAGGCTTATCTGTATTGGGGGAATCCACATCTTTATTATGTCAAACTAAATAAAGATATGATATCGTATGATCAGAAAGTTGGAGTAGTAAAGGTTCCTCTCACTGAAGAAGGATTTAAACTTAGAATTATTAATGCACATAAAACATTTTCGTGGGCTAAATATATTGATGGATTAACTTCACATAGCATAAAAGGTGTTGATAATAAATATTACTGGTATGTTAGTGCTATAGATAAGAGTACCAACAAAAAGGTTATCGGTGTAGCAGTGGGAGATAAGGCTATCGGACCTTTTGCTGATTTATTGGGAAAACCGTTGATTACAGAAAATTGTGGTCAGGGTAATATTAATCCTACTGTAATTGTTGATAATGATAAACAATCATATCTGACTTGGGGTGATAAGGATTTGTGGTACGCAAAACTCAACAGTAATATGATTTCGTATGATCTGAATGCTGGTATTAACCTCATTCCTTCAGACAAAAAGGATTGGTTTGCTTCAAAAATTAAAGAAACGAAGAATGCTACAGAGAAAAGAGCTACTACTTATGAGGAGGTGCCTTGGCTTTTCAAACGTAAAAATAAATATTATCTTCTTTATCCGGCAGGAGGAGTACCAGAACATTTAGCTTACTCTACAAGTACTAGTCCTACCGGACCTTGGATTTATGGTGATACAATTATGCATGTAATTAAAGAAGGCGGAGCCTTTACCAACCACCCTGGATATATTAATTTAAAAGGGAAATCATATCTTTTTTATCATAATGGAGCGTTAAAAGGGGGAGGTGGTTTTAAACGTTCTGTTTGCATTGAACCGTTTAACTTCAAAACAGATGGTACAATTCCATTGATAATTCCTACAAAAGAAGGTGTTATTAAAAGTGTATCCAATTTAAACCCATTTAAGAGAATTGAAGCCGAAACTATTGCATGGGAAGAAGGAGTTGAGACTTCAAAAGATGCAAAAAATGGCGTTTATGTTACTGATATCAATAATGGCGACTATATAAAAGTGCGCAGTGTTGATTTTGGCACAGGAGCTAAGATATTTGAAGCAAGTGTTGCTACTAATTCGTTGGGAGGGAAAATTGAAATTCATGTTGGCAGCATAGATGGCCGCTTGTTAGGCATTTTGGAAGTGAAGAATACAGAAGGTGTGCTAAACTGGAAGACTATTTCATGCAAAGTGAATAAAATCAAAGGAATCCATGATGTATTCTTTGTCTTTAAGGGTGGTAATGGCAATCTATTCAATATTGATTGGTGGAGATTTCTAAAATAAGCATTGTAGCTTACAGATTTAGATGATTATGAAATGAAAAATGATATTTACAAGGGTAAATAATAACTGTTGCCTAGTGATAGATAGTTTATTAAAATAGAAGCACTTTAGTAAAATGATTTATCGGTGCAATTCTTAAGTCTGATTTATGTTTTTGTTTAAAATAACTTTGATTATTAACCTCTATAGTCTTGTTACAACTTTATTAAAAAGTATTTATATGAAAAAAACAACTTTAATCGTTTTAGTATTACTCTTTTCTTTCTCAGGAGTTCTCTTTGCTAAGCAACCAGCACCGATAAAAGTAAGAGAAGGATTAATTCAGGGAATTAATGAAGATGGATTGACTGTTTACAAAGGTGTCCCGTTTGCAGCTCCACCCGTGGGAGATTTACGGTGGCGAGCACCGCAACAGGCTGCTAAGTGGGAAGGAGTAAAACAAACCATACAGTTTGCTCCAGCTCCTATGCAATATGGAAATCCTCCATCGGGTAAAAGTGAAGATTGTTTGTACCTGAATGTGTGGACTCCCGCAAAATCAGCAGATGATCGTATTCCGGTGCTTGTATGGATCTATGGTGGCGGATTTAGCTTCGGCTCAACTTCTGAACCTGTTTACGATGGGAAAAAGCTAGCTCATAAAGGTGTACTTTTGGTAAGTATTGCCTATCGTGTAGGGCAACTTGGATTCTTGGCACATCCGGAATTAAGCAGTGAAAGTCCAACGCATACTTCTGGAAACTATGGTTTACTCGATCAGATTGCTGCTCTCAAATGGATAAAGGAAAATATAGCTGCATTTGGTGGCGACCCTAATAAAATTACTATTTTTGGAGAATCGGCAGGAGCTATTTCTGTTAGTATGTTATGCGCTTCTCCATTGGCTAAAGGATTGTTTCAGGGAGCAATTTCACAAAGTGGTGGTTCTTTTGGTCCAACACGCCCGACAACATTCCCAGGCGAAAATATGAAAACTCTTCAGCAAGCAGAAGCTGATGGACTTATTTTTGTCCAGAAAGCAGGCGCTTCAACTATTGCCGACCTTCGGAAGATGCCGGCTGACCAACTTCCTTCAGGTTTTGGATTACCTGGTGGTTGGCCCATTGTAGATGGTTCTGTAATTCCCGATGATCAGTATAAATTATATGAAGCAGGAAAATTCAATGATGTGTCTGTGCTCATTGGTTATAATTCAGATGAGGGTGCAAGCTTCTCACCAGGAAGAACTCCGGAAGAGTATATTGAAGGAGTGAAGAAACGCTACGGGAAATTTGCCGACGAACTAATAAAAGCTTATCCGGTCGGAGAAAATTCTGTGCCAAAAACAGCACGTGATTTAGCTCGAGATGCTGCATTTGGCTGGCATACATGGAGCTGGGCCAGACTTCAAAGTGAAAAGGGTAAATCTAATGTTTATTATTACTATTTTGATCAGCATCCCGATTATCCTAAAGATTCACCACGGTATGGTTATGGATCACCCCACGGGCAGGATGTTGCCTATGTTTTCTTAAACTTAGATGCTTCCAATCCGCAAACTACAAAATCGGATCTGGAAATATCAGAAGCTATGGGAACTTACTGGACTAACTTTGCAAAATATGGTAATCCAAATCCAATTGGAAGTTTGCAATGGCCTGAATTTAATCAAAATAAACCCTCGGTAATGCATTTTAGTCAAAAAGCATATATTGGTGAAGTTCCAAGTTTGGAATCGCTTAAGGTTTTAGACACTTATTTTAATTGGAGAAGAAGCCTGGAAGGAAGCATCTGGGCAAAATAGAAAGAAAAATGAAAAGAAATTTAATTTGTTTGCTGTTTTTTGTCTTTTTTGTTTCCGGAAATGTAAAATCCCAAAACATAAATTCAGAGAAGAATGATTCTTTATACAAAGACTTCAAAACTGAATTTATTTGGGAAGCAAAAGTGAAAATAGGGAGCATGATTAATGTTGGCGAGAGCAAACGTGGTACAAGAAGAATTATTCCAATTATTGGAGGTACCTTTTGTGGACCAAAAATAAAAGGCGAAATTTTGCCTGGAGGTGATGATTGGCAATTGGTTCGTCCGAATGGTGATACAGAATTGTATGCGCGTTATCTCTTGAAAACGAATGATGGATATATATTCCAGATTATAAATCAGGCATTGATTCATACAGACAATAGCATAAATTCATTTTATTGTAAATCGGTTTTGGATATTGAAGTGCCAAACAACAGTCCTTACAATTACCTTAACCATGCTATTTTTCTGGGAACTTTAACCATGCCTGATTTAAAACCGGGAGATGAACCGTATGTAATAATCAGAATGTATAAGGTGTTGTAATAAGAATTGAGGTTAATGTTTTACATACTAATTTGAATTATCAGATTTGTTATGTATCAATCTAAAGGATAAACTTACATTTACTTCTAACTAATAATCAAAAAGCAATTTATAATATATCCCAATCAAAAGTAAAATTATTGCTAGGGGATAGTTTTGTTGCTTCTCTGAAACCAATTAATTAGTAAATGTGTATATATATATTATGAAAAAATCAACACGGTTAATTATCAAAAAGGGATTGTTTATAGGAATAACCCTTTTAATTTCAGTAAATTCCTGGGCTCAGTTGTTGCCTTATAAAAATCCTAATTTAAGTTCTGAAGAACGTGCAAAAGATTTGATATCTCGCTTAACCTTAAGCGAAAAAGCAACGTTAATGTGTGATATATCAGATGCTATTCCACGTATGGGAATCAAAAAATTTAATTGGTGGAGTGAAGCCTTGCATGGTCTTGCCAACAATGGTAACGTTACAGTTTTTCCAGAACCTATTGGAATGGCTGCTTCTTTTGATGATGATTTGCTATATCGTATTTTCAATGCAGTTTCGGATGAAACACGAGCAAAATATAATGAAGCCAGAAAGAACGGTCAGGAAAATGCACGTTTTCTAAGTCTTTCGGTTTGGACACCAAACGTTAATATATTCCGTGATCCACGTTGGGGACGCGGGCAGGAAACGTATGGCGAAGATCCTTACTTAACTTCACGTATGGGAATTTCCGTTGTAAAAGGACTTCAAGGCCCTTCAGATGCTAAATGTAGAAAACTTTTAGCTTGTGCCAAGCATTTTGCTGTTCACTCAGGCCCCGAATGGAGTCGTCACTCTTTAAATATTAACGATGTTAATCCTCGGGAATTATGGGAAACATACCTTCCTGCTTTTAAATCATTGGTTCAGAAAGCTGATGTTCGTCAGGTAATGTGCGCTTACCAGCGATTGGATGATGAACCTTGTTGTGGAAGCACTCAATTGTTACAACGAATCTTAAGAGATGATTGGGGGTATAAGTATATGGTTGTTTCTGATTGTGGTGCTATATCAGATTTTTATACAAGCCACAAAGTGTCATCAGATGCTGTTCATGCTGCTTCAAAAGGTGTGTTAGCTGGAACAGATGTAGAATGCCAATGGTCTGATCACCTTTATAAGCAATTGCCAGAAGCAGTTGCTAAAGGGCTGATTTCAGAAGAAGAAATAAATAAACACCTGTTGAAGGTATTGATTGGACGTTTTGACTTGGGTGAAATAGATGATGATAACCTGGTTTCATGGTCAAAAATTCCTATGTCGATTGTAAATAACGATGAGCACAGAAAACTAGCGTTAGATATGGCTCTTGAATCAATGACACTTCTTCAGAATAAAAACAATGTTCTCCCACTTACTAAATCAAAAAAAATAGCAGTAGTTGGTCCAAATGCTAATGATAAACCAATGCTTTGGGGAAATTATAATGGAACTCCCGTAAGAACGATTACAATTTTAGATGGAATTACTTCTAAACTTTCAGCAGATAAGGTTCTTTATGAGAAAGGATGCGATTTGGTAGAGGATAAAGTGACCGAAAGTTATTTCTCTCAATGCTCAATTGATGGAAAGAAAGGTTTTAAGGTTAGTTATTGGAATAATAAAGACTTCACAGGTGATGTTGTTGCAACCCAGCAAATTGTAAATCCTATAAAATTGACTACAGCTGGTCAACATGAATTTGCAACCGGAGTTCGTCTGGAAGGATTTTCTGGTAAATATGAAACAGAATTTACACCATCTAAAAGTGAAGAGATTGTATTCAAATGTGGAGCTACAGGATATTTTGAATTGTTTGTGAATGGAGAATCTCTTGCTAAATATAACAACTGGAGAACGCTACCTTCAAGAATTCCGTATAAAGTTGAAAGCGGTAAGAAATATGAAATTGAGATTCGCTATGCACAACTAAATAATTGGGAAGCAAATATAGAATTCAATCTAGGTAAGGAAGTAAATGTTGATTATACAGACTTGATTAAAAAGCTTCAAGGAACTGATGTTGTGATATTTGTTGGAGGACTTTCTACACAATTGGAAGGAGAAGAAATGCCTGTTTCATATCCTGGTTTCAAGGGTGGTGATCGTACCGATATTGAGCTTCCTGTGGTACAACGTAACTGTTTAAAGGCATTAAAGCAAGCAGGAAAAAAGGTGATTTTTGTCAATTGTTCGGGCTCGGCTATTGCTTTGGTTCCTGAAACTGAAAGTTGCGATGCCATTCTTCAGGCTTGGTATGGTGGCGAATCGGGAGGTCAGGCTGTAGCAGATGTGCTTTTTGGCGATTATAATCCATCAGGAAAACTGCCGATCACTTTCTATAAAAGCATAAATCAATTATCTGATTTTGAAAATTATTCAATGAAAGGAAGGACCTATCGTTATATGTCCGATCCGTTATTCCCATTTGGCTTTGGATTAAGTTATACTAATTTCAAAATAGGGAAAGCCTCTGTTGATAAATCAGAAATTAAATCCAACGAAACTGTAAAACTAACAGTTCCAGTAACCAATGCAGGGAAAAGGAGTGGAACGGAAATTGTACAGGTTTACATTCACAAATGTAATGATATTGAAGGACCAATTAAAACTTTGCGTGGATTTCAACGTGTAGAGTTAGCTGCTGGCAAATCCGGACAGGCAACTATTGATTTACCACCTTCTGCATTCGAATTCTTTGATTGGGCTCAAAGAAAAATGATGGTTATTCCTGGTGATTACGAGGTTTTATACGGAAATAGTTCAGATGCAAAAGCTCTAAAATCATTAAAAATAACGATCAAATAAATTAATTAAGAAGAATGATGATTCACCACCAAAATTAAAGGAGTGTGGATTTATCGGCTAAGACCTTTATCGCTCAAAGATATAAGGTTTTTGCTGAATCTAATAAAAATAATAATATCCAAATAAAACGGCATTAATGAAAATAGCAAATAACATTAGATTGGCAGTCACTGCAGGGCTTTTTATTTTATTCAGTATGATAGGGACCGAACATTTATCTGCTCAAACGGTATGGCTTGATCAATTAGATCTCAGTGCTGCTACCCAGGGTTTCGGTACACCGAATAAGAATAAATCTGTTGATGGTAAGGCAATTACAATTGGAGGAAAAACTTTCGAACGCGGTTTTGGTACTCATGCTGAAAGTTCGCTCTTGGTTCTACTTGATGGGAAAGCGAGTGAGTTTACAGCTCAGGTTGGTATTGATGATGAGGTAGAAGGCCGTCAGCCAGCCGTCGAGTTTATTATTATTGGCGATGGTAAAAAACTATGGTCGAGTGGTGTGATACATTTAGGAGATTCTGCCAGACCTTGTTCTGTAAAACTCTCAGGAATACAGAAGCTTGAATTAGCAGTGACTGATGGAGGAAACGGTAATTACTACGATCATGCCGATTGGGCTGATGCTAAATTTGAGACTACAGACGTAACTACCTTAAATACATATAATCCGATATCAAGTGAGCCATATATCCTAACTCTTCTACCTTCTGCCAAACCAAGAATTAATAGTTCAAAAGTGTTTGGAGTACGTCCGGGTTCTCCTTTCCAATATCTTGTGGCAGCAACGGGCGACCGTCCCATGACTTTTTCGGCTTCGGGTTTACCTAAGGGGTTAAAGATTGATTCTAAAACAGGTCTTATTACTGGTTCGCTTTCCAAGGATGGGACATTTGAGGTTACTTTGGGTGCTAAAAATGCTAAAGGCAAGGCAGAAAAAAAACTACGTATTGTTTGTGGCGACCGTATTGCACTCACTCCACCAATGGGTTGGAATAGTTGGAACTGTTTTGCCAACGAAGTTTCGGCTGATAAGGTAAAACGTGCTGCTAATGCAATGGTAAAAAGTGGGCTTATAAACCACGGATGGACATATATAAATATAGACGATTTTTGGGAAAATCATCGCGACTCAAAAGATTCTACATTGCGTGGCAAGTTGCGTGATGAGGCTGGCAATATAATTCCTAATTCCCGATTTGGAGATATGAAAGCCCTTGCCGATTATGTGCATGGCCAAGGATTAAAAATAGGACTTTACTCGAGCCCGGGGCCTTGGACATGTGGAGGTAGTGCCGGTAGTTATGATTACGAAAAACAAGATGCTGAAAGTTATGCTAAATGGGACTTCGACTACTTGAAATACGATTGGTGCAGTTATGGTAATGTTATTGATGGTTTGCCTGAGAACGACCCATACAAAGTCTCTTCTTTGTCGTATAATGGTGGTAACGAATTGAATACTGCCATGAAACCATTTAAGGTAATGGGCGATTATCTTCGCCAACAGACTCGCGACATTGTTTTTAGCGTATGTCAGTACGGGATGTCGGATGTATGGAAATGGGGTGATTCTGTTGGAGGCAATTGTTGGCGAACAACGAATGATATTACAGATACGTGGGTGAGTGTAAAAAATATAACTCTGGCACAGGACGAAGCTGCAGCATGGGCTAAACCGGGTAATTGGAACGATCCGGATATGCTAGTTATTGGTACTGTAGGTTGGGGTAATCCACATTTAAGCAAGCTTAAACCGGATGAACAATATCTTCATGTTAGTCTCTGGAGTCTTTTCTCCGCACCGCTACTTATTGGTTGTGACATGGAGAAGCTAGATGATTTTTCATTGAATTTACTAACCAACGATGAAGTTATCGAGGTCAATCAAGATCCGCTTGGCAAGCAGGCAACTTGTAAGCAGACGATTGGCGATTTGCGTATTTATGTAAAGGAGCTCGAAGATGGTAGTCATGCGGTTGGTTTCTGCAACTTTGGTCTTGATGTAGTAGATGTTTCCTACAAAGATTTTGAAAAGCTTGGTCTTAATGGACGATATAAAGTGCGCGATCTTTGGCGACAAAAAGATATCAGTAACATTGAAACAAAAACTGGTGAACTAAGACTTAAAGTTCCTGCACATGGAGTAGTTCTCTATAAATTTATGCCTGCTAAATAAACTTTTAATGTATAATAGATTTAAATATTAGAAGATAAGATCTATATTTGAAATGAAATAAATGTTTTTATTTTAGTCAAGCTACTCTCTTTTGAGGGAGCAGCTTGACAGATAGCACTATTGCTCAAATATATTTAGGCCTTGATCCTGTACCGATGGTTTATTTTGTATGAATCCTGTGAAATAATACAAGCTTAAAAATAATATATGAAAAAACTCAATTTAGCATTCTCGTTACTGATGCTTTTTGCCATCGGTAGTCAGGCACAATCGTACACAAAAAGCAATTTGGGTATCAAAACTCAAATTAATTCAACGGATGTTGAAATTCAATTTTATGGGCCTTCCACTGTAAGGGTATTGAAATATCCTGTAGGCAAAACTTTTGAAAAGAAAAGTTTATCTGTTGTAAAAACCCCTCAAACTGTTAAGCTTGCTGTAAAACAACAAGGAGATGTTGTTTCGTTGAAAAGCAATAAGCTGAAGGTCGAAGTTAACATGAAGTCTGGAAAAATATCCTATTATACTCTTTCCGGAGAACAACTTTTAAGCGAAAAAGAATCTGGTGCAACCTTTACTGATTTTAATGATGCAGGTTCAAAAACATACACAATAAATCAGCAGTTTACACTTGATAAAGACGAAGCTATTTATGGTTTAGGCCAACAACAGCGTGGCAAGTTGTCTTTGCGTAACACAAAACTCAACATGGTGCAGGGAAACACTGACGATTATGTTCCTTTACTCGTTTCTACTAAAGGGTATGGACTATTTTGGGATAATTATTCCCCCACTGTTTTTGAAGATAATCCCGAAAGTACATCATTTAAATCTGAAGTTGGCGATTGCATTGACTACTATCTTATGTTCGGTGGAAATATTGACGGATCTATTGCTTGTATGCGCGACCTCACCGGACAAGCTCCTATGTTTCCTTTGTGGACTTTTGGTTATTGGCAAAGTAAAGAACGCTACAAAAGCCAGAACGAACTGGTGGGTGTAGTTAATAAATACCGTGAACTAGGTGTGCCACTCGATGGAATTATTCAGGATTGGCAATACTGGGGCAACAATTACCTTTGGAATGCAATGGAGTTTCTTAATACTGAATTTCCTAATCCAAAAAAAATGGTGGAAGATATTCACAATCAAAATGCCCACTTAATTATTTCTATCTGGTCTTCTTTTGGACCGCAAACAAAACAATTCCGCGAAATGGAACCGAAGGGTATGCTTCTGAACTTCGGTACATGGCCACAATCAGGATTGGAAAGTTGGCCGCCTAACCGCGAATATCCATCTGGTGTGCAACCTTACGATCCTTATAATCCTGAAGCTCGTGATATATATTGGAAACATCTACAGAAAGGACTTTTCTCATTGGGTATTGATGGTTGGTGGATGGATTCATCAGAACCAGATCACCTGGATTTTAAGCCTTCCGATTTTGATCTTAAAACTTACCTGGGTTCATTCCGTAAGGTACGCAATGCATTCCCATTGATGACAGTAGGGGGAGTTGCAGAACATCAGCGTTCGGCAAGTTCAGACAAACGTATATTTATCCTTACTCGCTCGGCATTTGCCGGACAACAACGTTATGGAGCGAATACATGGTCTGGAGATGTAAACTCTTCCTGGCAATCGTTACGCAACCAGATACCTGCAGGTCTCAACTTTTCAATGAGTGCTATTCCTTACTGGAATACTGATATTGGCGGTTTTTTTGCTGGTGCTTATAAAAATGGGTGGAGTGAAGGAACTAAGAATCCGTCGTTTCAGGAATTGTATGTACGCTGGCTTCAATTCGGGGCATTTACCCCAATGATGCGTTCGCACGGTACCGATATTCCCAGAGAAATATATAACTTTGGTAAAAAAGGAGAGACTATCTTTGATGCGATAGCAAAGACAATTAATTTGCGCTATTCTCTGTTGCCATACATTTACTCTACTTCTTGGTCGGTTACAAATAACCAATCTACAATTATGCGAGCTTTGGTGATGGATTTCAATGATAAGAAGGTTAAAGACATGAACAATGAGTATATGTTTGGTAAATCAATACTGGTTGCTCCTGTTGTTAATGCACAATATACCCCTGAAACTATCGTAAAATCGGATGCAGAAACTGGTTGGAATAAAAATAATGCTACCGGCGAAAAGAAAAGTACAGTTGTGAATTTCGCTCAGGCTAAATCAACGAAAGTTTATTTGCCCGAAGGAACTGCTTGGTATGACTTCTGGACTAATGAGAAAATCAATGGCAGTCAGGAAATAGTAAAAGCAACAACGATAGACGAGATTCCTTTATACATAAAGTCGGGAAGTATTATTCCTTTCGGACCACAAGTGCAGTATGCCACTGAGAAGAAATGGGATGACCTTGAAATTCGTGTTTACGTAGGTGCTAATGGAGAATTCACCCTTTACGAGGACGAAAACGATAATTACAACTACGAAAAGGGAGCATATTCAACCATTACCTTTACTTGGAACGATGCAAGGAAGGCATTGACTATTAGTAATCGTAAAGGCTCTTTTCCTGGAATGCTTGCAGAACACAAATTCAAAATCAGACTAGTTGCTTCTGGTAAGAGTACCTCCAATGAATATGATAAAGTAATTGTTTATAAAGGGAAGAAAATTGTTACTGTTTTACCTTAGTTGAAAAATAGAAAGGGTAAACTCTTTATATCTCTTTAATATTTAATCTGTCACAACTCAGAAGGGGACTTTTGAAAATATCTGTGCGGATAATGATCAATGTCTGATCTGATTTTTTTAGAATGATTAGTCTAATATATAAATCCTTGTACAAAAGATTGTATTCTTTTGTACAAGGTATTTAATTCTTTTGTACAGAAGAATGCAATCTTTTGTACAAGATGTAATAAATGCTATTCCAGAAAAAATAAATCTCATTAGGGAAGTTTTAAAATGTCTGCTGGGCTTATTAAAGTAAAGTACGCTGGTAGCAGATGAATAGTCTTATTTTTTTTATCTCCCACTAACTGAAAGCCTTTAAACAAAGGCTTTTTATGCATTTAGTAGCAGATAAGGGAGATGTTTCTTGATTTTATTATTTTCTAATCTGTTTGAGTAAAATTTACGTTAAGTTCGTTTTATAATATAAAATTGATTGTATTAAATAAGTAATAAATGAAACCAAAATTATTTTTATTGATTAGTCTTTTTCCACTATTTTGTCAGGCACAAGTTGTGAAAGGCTTTAAACGCTTGTCCAACAAGGTAAATATTACTTTATCAGATGGAACACTCAGTATATCTCCCTTAACCGAGAATGCCGTAAGGATCAAATTCTATAAAGAAAGTGAAGGAAACTTGCCAGAGTTAGTTTTTACTTCGGATGTTGCAACTCCCGGATTTCAGGTTTTAGATTTGCCGACCAAGCTTGAGATAAAAACAAAAAATATTCAAGTGTTATTGGATAAGCATACAGGCAAATTATCGTATGCTAATAATGTCGGCAAAGTATTTTTGAGCGAAGAAACAGGCTCCCGGAAATTAACTCCCAGCTCTATTCAAGGCGAAACTTGTTATGAGGCAGAACAGAGTGTTGAATCACCATCCGATGAATATATATTTGGTTTGGGTCAATTTCAGGACGGGCAATATAACTTAAAAAGCGTAACTCGCCGTTTAATGCAGGTAAACACGCAGATTGCAATTCCATTTATTTATTCCAGTAAAGGATACGGTTTGTTATGGCATCAGTATGGGTTAACGGATTTTAATCCGGCAGATAATTTCATTGCACTCGAGAAACAAGAGCAATCAACTTCAGACAATAGTCAAATGGCCGAAGTTACTACTACCTCAGGAACTCAGAAAGTATCACAAAACCAATCGCTTTATCAAGGTAAGTTTAATGTTACGAAAGATGGCGAGTATTCTATCTTTCTGGATCTGGGCGATATGGGCAACAGACACTTTGTGGCTATTGATGGAAAACCTTGTATTGATCAAAGTAATATGTGGCTTCCGCCTACTGTAGGAACATTGGTGAAATTAAATGCCGGAGAACACCAGGTGCAAGTGCTTTGTAAATCAAATAATACTCCCAAATTGTCCTGGAAGCTGAGTAATAACATCACAACATTTCGGTCGCCAGCTGCTAAAGCGATCGATTATGTAGTTTTTTATGGACCCTCAGCAGATAATGTGATCGCATCTTACCGTAATTTATCGGGCAATGTACCCATGTTACCACAATGGGCTTATGGCTTTTGGCAGTGTCGCGAACGTTATACATCTGGAAATCATTTGGTTGAAACTGTAAAAGAGTTCCGAAAAAGGAACCTTCCGTTGGATGTGATTGTACAAGATTGGCAATATTGGGGTGATAGAGGTTGGGGTGTTCCTCAGTTTGATGAGAAAAACTACTCAAACCCTTCAGCGTTTATAAAAGAACTGCACAATTTGAATGCACATTTCAACATTTCAATATGGTCGAACCCAGATAAGAACTCAACAATTGGTAAAGAATATGTGGCTAAAAACCGTTTTATTCCAGATACCAAATGGCTGGATTATTTCAATTCCGAAACCAGAAAAGAATATTGGAATACATTGAAGGTAAATATGCTTGATAATGGTGTAGATTCCTGGTGGATGGATGCTGTTGAACCTGAAAATGATGCTTTGAAAGGAACAAAAACACATATTGGTGCAGGTGACTTTTACAGGTTAACCTATCCATTAATGGTGAGTAGGGCTGTGTATGAAGGGCAACGCGAAACGACTTCTGATAAGCGGGTTTGTATTCTTACTCGTTCGGCTTTCTCGGGTCAGCAACGTTATGGAATTATCAATTGGTCGGGTGATATTGGCGGAACATGGGATACATTCAAGAATCAAATTGTAGCCGGATTAAATTACACAATTACAGGGTTTCCATATTGGACAACAGATATTGGTGGCTTTTTCCGTCCCGGCAATTCTCAATACACCGATGAGAAATATCACGAACTGCTTACACGCTGGTACCAGTGGGGAACGTTCAATCCAATATTCCGTATTCACGGTTATCAAACCGAAACCGAACCTTGGAAATATGGTCAAAAAGTTGAGGACAATATGCGTAAGATGTTGAATCTTCGTTATCGTTTACTTCCATACATTTATTCCGAAGCATGGCAGGTTACTAAAAATGGATCTACAATGATGCGTCCGTTGGTGATGGATTTTAATACAGATACCACCGCTGTAAACCATCAATATCAGTATATGTTTGGAAAATCTGTATTAGTGGCTCCGGTTACTGAAGCTAATGTGTCTGAATGGAATGTTTATTTACCCAAATCGGCAGGTTGGTTCGATTTTTGGACGGGTAAACATTTTTATGGAGGTCAAAGTATAAAAACTGATGTCCCATTAGATAAAATTCCTCTTTTCGTTAAGGCTGGTTCTATTATTCCAATGGGTAAGGTTGTCCAATATACAGGTGAAAAATCGGCCGATACATTAGAAATTCGTGTGTATAAAGGAGCCGATGCTAAATTTGATTTATACGAAGATGAAGGAGATAATTATAACTATGAGAAAGGTAAATATACTGTTATCTCGTTTAAGTGGGATGAAAAGAGTCAATCATTAACAATTTCAGATAGAAAGGGAAATTATACAGGCAGTTTAGCAAAACGTATCTTTAATGTTGTCCTGATAAGTGAAAATAGAGGTTCGGGAATTCATTCAAACTCGACAGGGAAAAAGGTTAATTATACTGGTACTAAAGTGGAAATAAAATTATAATAAAAGCTAAGCTGCTTTTCAGAGAATATAAAGGGAGAGCTTGTTTGAAGTTACTCCGAAAAGTTAGACGTTTAATAATTAATTTATATTTGTGTGAGCTCGGTATTGTGCTGGGCTCATACCTTTTAATAAACACTACAGCTTATTATAGGAGAGATGTACCTTGAGTGTACCATCTTTCTCTGCTCGCTGAGATTGCACAAATCTATTTATCCAAACTTTGACAGCATTTGCGGAAAGAGTCCATCATTCTCTATTTTAAATGGCTGTTTAAAAGGTAACGATTTACTTCTCAATGATCATTTATACAATCCATATTTTCGATACTGCAAATATCTCACATTTGTATTTTCATTGTACATACATATTCTTCTTTTCCCTTGAAATAATAATTTTTAGTTATCACACTTAAAATAATTATCTATTAATTATATCTTTGTGGCACCTTAACTATTATATTATGAACAAAAAAAATTTCTTTTATCTTCTTTTTATACTCTCATTTTTAGAAATACAAGCTACCGAGAAACCATATATCATTAATATTTACCGGGATAAATATAAGGCTGCAAATAAAAACTGGAATGCCTGCCAGGATGAACGAGGAATAATGTACTTTGGTAATGATAAAGGTCTGCTGGAATTCGACGGAATGGCCTGGAAGTTAAATTGCGCAGTCAATGGTTCTTATATTAAAGGAATTGGTATTGGTTCTCATAACCTCATATATACCGGAGGATTTGAAGATATAGGACGTTGGGACAGAGATATTTCTGGTAATCTTAAATATACAACTTTCAGGAATTTACTACCCAAAGGTACTTTGCATAATGAAACAATCTGGAAAGTTTGTGTTGATAGTAAAAATAAAAAAATCTATTATCAGTCTTTTGGACATATATATATATATAATGGAACGTCTGTCAAAAAAGTAGGTTTGGAGAACGGATTGCTTTTTCTTTATAAAGTAAGAAATGAATATTGGGTACAAGAAATAAACGGTTCGCTTTACCGGCTTAAAAATGATCGTTTGCAAAAAGTTGAAGGTAGTAATGTCTTTAATGGGAAATTAGCAAGAGTTATTTTGCCGTATAGAAAGAACCAATGTCTGATTGGAACTTCTTCTGGAGAAATCTATTTGTATAACGGAAAGGAATTTATTCATTGGAATAGCTCCTTTAGTCAGTTACTTCGGGATAAGGAGCTGAACTGTGGGGTAGATGTGCCTAAAAGAGGTACATATTATTGGGGAACATTACTCGATGGAGTGTATGAAACTGATGAAAATGGAAATGTGATAGCTCATTACTCTTCACAAAATTCCTTGCAGAACAACACCGTTTTAGCTCTTTGCAAGGATAATCTGAATAACATATGGGTAGGAATGGATAGAGGATTAGCGTACATACGCTATAATAATGGACTTAGCTATTATAACTTTTTTTCTCAGGATATAGGAGCTGTATATTGTGCTACTTATTGGAATAATTATCTGCTGATAGGTACTAATCAGGGAGTATATTATATTCCGAGAAAAGATTTATATAGTCCTGCATGTTTTTCTTCATTGAAGTTTATGAAAGGTACTCAAGGGCAAGTCTGGACATTCTCTATAGTAGATGGTCGCTTGTTTTGTGGACACAATATGAATATAATTGAAATAGGGAAAGATTTGAAGACGTCTACTCCTTATCAATTAAACACCGGAATATTTCGTATTATGAAGCTTCCAGTGAAAGACAGGAACCTTTTATTTGTTGTTACTTATAACAGACCGACAGTTGTCGACATGGATACTCATCAGGTATGGAAAATCGGAGACATCTCTAAATCGATTATTAATGCAGAAGTGGATCACTTGAATAATATCTGGTTGGAAACAGTTGGGCAAGGTATATATAAGTGCAAACTATCCGATGATTATAAATCATTCCATTATCACTTTTATTATGGCATAGAGAAAAATAAAGCACTTCCCGAAAAATTATCACTCTTTAAAATTGGAGGGCGAATAGTATTTCTGGGTAATAATAAGTGCTGGACTTATGATGAAAACAGAGATCAGATAGTTCCTGAGAATAGACTGAACAAGTGTTTTTCATCTATCAGTGATTTAAAGAGAATGGTGCATATCAATAATGACCAAAGCTGGGCAATAACTGGTTCTTCAATTTACAGATTTGTTTATGACGGATATATAGCACGAATTCTGGAGGCTTATAATGTGGATAATGACAATCTGTCCTTAGTTAATGCAGATGAAAATATTTCTGTCTTGAATGACTCAATATCACTTGTATGTCTGGATGCAGGATTTATACTTCACAATCTGCATAAAAAGAATTTCAGTCAAGTACGATTAAATGCTCCTTTAATAGAATCTGTACGCATTAATATATCAGAAGGAAAAGAACGTTATCTTGATCCTGGAAAAGATTCTGAAATTTCATATAATTATAATAATGTAACTTTTACTTTTACAGAGAGTCATTCGTTTACTTCCAATCTCTCAGTACAGTATGTTCTTGAAGGTGTGAACAATGAATGGAGCGCACCGTCTACAACCGGGAAGGTTTTTTATGCTCGTTTACCAAAAGGAAACTATACCTTTAAACTGCGAACTGTTGATGGTTTGGGACATAAATCGGAGGAAACTATCTATAAGTTTGAAATATTGCCTCCGTGGCATCAAACAATATGGGCTTATTTGCTCTATTTAGTAATTACAGGTTTGATACTATATTTAGTATGGCTGCTTGTATTACGAAGATATCGTAATTTGCATTTACAGAAAGTCCGTGCACGAGAAGCCAAGTATCTAAGAAAAATGAATGAGAATTTGTTGAATAAGATAGAAGAGAAAGATGCCGAATTGTTTACTCAGACTTCTTTTATTATCAAAAAGAATGAGCTGATACTGAATTTAAAAAAGATTGTAGATGACTTCTATACCAAGAATGCTCAGAAATCGTTATTACTACCTTTTATCCAGAAAATGAATATACTTTTAGCCAATAATATGGATACAGAAGACGATTGGAATATGTTTCTAATTAGATTTGAGCAAAAACATAAGAACTTTTTTAAGAAACTTAAAACGATGTATCCGCAACTTACCAATAATGATCTTAGATTGTGTGCCTGTTTAAAACTAGGTCTGGAATCTAAAGATATTGCTTCTTTAATGAACATATCAGTTCGCGCAGTAGAAAACAACCGCTACCGACTCAGAAAAAAACTTGATCTAAAGCCTACTCAAAACCTGAATGATTGTTTCATTGATATAGATTAAAACGTTATTATAATGCGTTGTATATCAATGACTAAATTTGTTTTGAGAGGTAGATGTGAGGTCTTTTATTTGTTAAAAAGCGCCTTCATGTATCTATTGTGAGGGTTTTTTTTTGTTCCTGCAATTTCCCATTTATATGTTTGCAACAGAATTTGATTGTCAGCAATCTCAGACCTAAACTTTGTTAACTTGATACTTGATTGTAATAGGGGCCCATTTAATCAGTGATGAGTTATTAAAGCGTTGCTGAACGCAGACAATTATAGTTGGAAATATGGTTAAAAATTAATGCGATGAAAAAACAATCTTTAAAAACAATTTCTATGGAGAACATGTCCTGGCTAAGAACCATACTGGTTTTGATAGGTATCATGGGTATTTCTATATCTTCAGTGTTTGCTCAGAATAAAACTTTGGCGGGTAAAGTTACTAACGAACAAAACGAGCCTTTAATTGGAGTTGCAATCCGGGTTGTTGGTTCTTCAGGAGGATCAACAACAGATATTGATGGAAATTATTCTATTTCAGCAGCTCCCAATGCCACTTTACAGTTTACTTATATCGGAATGAAAACTTTGGTAATTAAAGTTGAAGGACGAAGTACTATCAATGTGGTAATGAAGGAAGATGCTACAATGTTATCAGAAACCGTAGTGATAGGTTATGGTACAGCAAAGAAACGAGATCTGACAGGTTCAATTACAAATATTAAAGGAGATGAGATTGCTAATAAACCAGCAACTAACCCTTTGGCATCATTACAAGGTAAAGTTGCCGGTGTACAAGTGGTTAACAGCGGACGTGCTGGTGCTGATCCGGAAATCCGTGTTCGTGGAACAAATTCTATTAATGGTTTCACTCCGCTGTATATTGTGGATGGATTGTTTAATGACAATATTAGTTTCCTGAATCCGGCAGACATTGAATCAATGGAAATTTTGAAAGATCCTTCCTCTTTAGCAATTTTTGGTGTACGTGGTGCTAATGGTGTAATAATTGTAACTACAAAAAAAGCAAAGGAAGGTCAGACTCTAGTGAATATAAACACTTCTTTTGGTTGGAAAAAAGTAGTAGACAAAATTCATATGGCAAATGCTGCCGAATTTAAAGAACTTTATAATGAACAATTGGTGAACCAGGGAGCTAGTAAATTTGACTTTACAAACTGGACTGCTGATACAGACTGGCAGGATGAAATTTTTCAGACAGGTTTTGTGACCAATAATAATATCAGTATTACTGGCGCTTCAGAAAAAAATAGATTTTATTTAGGTATAGGATATTCTGGTGAGCAGGGTAATATAAAACATGAAAAGTATAGTAAGATAACTTTGAATGCAAGTAATGAGTATAGCGTAAATAAAAATCTGAAATTTGGTTTCCAATTCAATGGTGCACGTATATTACCTACTGATGCAAAAGAAGTACTGAATGCAATTCGTTCTACTCCGGTAGCTCCGGTTTATAATGATGAATATAAATTATTTGCTGCACTTCCGGATTTTCAGAAAGCACAGATAACCAATCCAATGGTAGATGTTGAAGAACGCGCTAATACTGCACGTGCAACCAATTATCGTACTGCAGGTAATATTTATGGTGAGTGGAAATTTTTAAATAATTTTACTTTCCGTACTACTTTCTCAATGGATTATGCTTCAAACAATTATCGTAAATACACACCTATTATAAAAGTGTACGACCCAGATGCTGAAGGAGATATTAACATATTAGGCACAAAGAAAACTGCAATTGAACAAAACAAAAGCGATGAAACAAAAGTGCAGAGTGATTATTTATTGACTTATGTGAATTCATTTAACAAACATAATATTACTGCAACAGCAGGTTTTACAACTTATTATAATTCTTATAGTCTGCTTACTGCCGGACGTGATCAGGGTGTTGGATTAGTGATTGCAGATGATCCGGATAAATGGTACGTAAGTATTGGCGATGCCGGAGCTTCAACCAATGGTAGTACACAATGGGAACGTACAACTGTTTCTGCATTAGCACGCGTACTTTATAATTATGATGGAAAGTATTTGTTAAATGCTTCTTTCCGTCGTGACGGCTCCTCAGCTTTCTCTTACACAGGTAATCAGTGGCAAAATTTCTACTCAGTAGGTGGAGGCTGGTTGATGTCTGAAGAAAAATTTATGGCTAATCAAAACTTCTTTGATATGCTGAAGTTGAAAGGTTCTTGGGGTACTCTTGGTAATCAGGCAATGAAATCAGCTTATCCGGCTGAACCATTATTGGTTAATTCATCTTCTGCTGTATTTGGAAATAATATTATCCCGGGTTATCAATTAGAATATTTGCCAAATGTAAATTTGCATTGGGAAAAAGTAAAAGCTTGGGAAGCTGGTTTGGAAGCAAATATGTTGAAAAATCGTCTTCATTTTGAAGGGGTGTATTATAAAAAGAATACAAAGGATTTGCTTGCTACTGTTCCTGGACTATCTGGTACTGTACCTGGAATTGGCAACTTAGGTGAAATTGAAAATAAAGGTTTTGAATTGGCTGCATCATGGAATGACCGCAGAGGTGATTGGGGATATAGCATTGGAGGTAATTTAACCACGATAAAGAATAAGGTTTTAAGTTTGGTTCAAAATGGATATTCTATTATTGATGGGGCAAAAAGCATGAGTTATACACAATCGGGTTACCCTATCGGTTATTTTTATGGTTATAAAGTAGAAGGAGTTTATCAGTCTGCTGCTGATATTTCGAATTCTCCAGTTAATAAACTTGCAACAGTTACTCCTGGTGATCTGAAATTTGTCGATATAAACGGAGATAATTTTATAACTCCGGCTGACCGTACTATTATAGGTAATCCAACTCCAGACTTTACTTATGGTATTAATTTAGGAGTGTCTTATAAGAACTTTGAATTAAGTATTGATATGATGGGACAACAGGGAAATGAAATTTTCCGCACATGGGATAATTATAACTGGTCACAGTTTAATTTCATGGCACAACGAATAAATCGTTGGCATGGTGAAGGGACTTCAAATTCGCAACCTTTGTTGAATATAAAACACACAATCAATAATCAGAATTCAGATTATTACATTGAAGATGGCAGTTTCTTCCGTATCCGTAATATTCAGTTAGCTTATAATTTTGATAAAGAATTTCTGGATAAACTACGTATAAAAGCATTAAAAATTTATACAAATATTCAGAATCTGAAGACTTGGAAGCATAATACCGGATATACACCTGAACTTGGTGGTTCTGCAACAGCTTTTGGTGTTGACGACGGATCATATCCTATGCCGGCGGTTTATACATTTGGTCTCAACTTAACTTTCTAATTACTATTAAAATTGCAAACTATGAAACTTAATAAATATATATTATTGTTGATGTTGGCTACTTCTGCTTTTAGCTTTACAGGTTGTAGCGATTTTCTTGACCGCAGTCCTCTTGGGCAGTTCACAGAGGATGACACTCCCGAAGGTGGTTCTGCCATTGATGGGCAGGTCTTTAGTATCTATACGTTAATGCGAAGTTATAATATTACTGCTGGTATCCCTGCGTTCATGATACACTACGTTCGTTCAGAAGATTCAGAAAAAGGGAGCTCTGTAGGTGATGGTGCAGATCAGGCTGCTTTTTGGGATGATTTTGAATACACAACGAATAACGGAACCGTAAAAGCTTATTGGTCACAAAATTACACGATCATATATCAGTCTAACTCGGTAATTTATTCTGTAGATAATTTAAATTCGAAGGATGATGCATCTCAAAGAAACAAAGGTGAAGCACTCTTTTTCCGCGCTTATTGCTATTTCAATCTGGTAAGAGCTTTTGGAGAAGTTCCTCTAGTTACAGCCAAAATTCGGGATGCAGCTGAAGCAAATGTTCCTAAAACAACTGCTGAAAAGATTTATGAACAGATAGATAAAGATTTGGACGAAGCTGAAAAGCTACTTCCAAAGCAATGGAGCTCAGAATATATTGGTCGCTTGACCTGGGGAGCAGCGCGCGCACTTCATGCACGTACTTACATGATGAGAAATAGCTGGAGTAACATGTATGCTGCGGCTAAAGATGTAATGAACTCGGGTTTGTATAACTTGAATACCCCATATGACAAAATATTTACTGATGAAGGTGAAAACTGCAGTGAATCTGTTTTTGAATTACAATGTGCTTCTACAGCTGCATTACCTGCTAGTACTTCAATTGGAAGCCAGTTCTGCCAGGTACAGGGTGTACGTGGTTCCGGGCTGTGGAATTTAGGCTGGGGATGGCACATGGCAACAAAAGAACTAGGTGAAGCTTATGAACCGGGAGATCCTCGAAAAGATGCAACTTTGCTTTATTTCAGAAAAAGTGCAGATGAACCTATTACTCCGGAAAATACTAATAAACCTTATGGAGAATCTCCTGTTTCATCAGGAATGGGAGCATACTATAATAAAAAGGCCTATACAAACCCATCTAAGCGCAAGGAATTTACTAATAGTGGATTTTGGGTAAATATCCGCCTGATCAGATATGCTGATGTTGTCTTGATGGTTGCTGAGGCTGCAAATGAAATAGGCAATGCAAAAGAAGCGTCAGATGATTTAGAAATGATCAGAGCTCGTGCCCGTGGTAATGATAATACAATTCTGCCAAAAGTTACAACAACAGATCAGGCTCTTTTAAGAGATGCTATCCGCCATGAGCGCCGTATTGAATTGGCACTTGAATTCGATCGTTTTTATGATTTGGTTCGCTGGGGTATTGCAAAAGATGTTCTACATAATGTTGGTAAGGTGAAATATCAGGATAAACACCGTTATCTGCCACTTCCACAAGATGAAATTGATAAATCGAATGGAATCTTGGTTCAGAATCCTGATTACAAATAATAGGTATTGTTAAAATATGAACAAGTGTCTAAGAAGGGGGTGTTTAGACATAACCTTCTTAGACTTTTTATTTCAATTCAATTGGTAAAATTAGTAACTTATGAATAATTGGTATTATAAAAAATATATTATTTCCCTCATTCTATTGATTTCTACATGTACGTTTGCACAACGATCTCCCGGAGATATGGACCGTTTTATAGATGCTTTGATGAAGAAAATGACTATCGAAGAGAAAATAGGACAGCTCAATTTACCTGTGACTGGGGATATAACTACAGGACAGACAAAAAGCAGCGATGTGGCTGAAAAAATTCGTCAGGGAAAAGTTGGAGGATTATTTAATCTGAAAGGAGTTGGTAAAATTAAAGAGGTTCAGAAACTGGCTGTGGAAGAGAGTCGATTAAAAATTCCTTTAATATTTGGGATGGATGTTATTCACGGATACGAAACAATATTTCCTATACCTTTAGGTTTGTCATGTACCTGGAATATGGAAGCAATAGAAAAGGCTGCCCGTATTGCTGCTATCGAAGCTAGTGCTGACGGAATTAGCTGGACGTTTGGACCTATGCTGGATATTTGCAGAGATCCTCGTTGGGGACGCGCTTCTGAAGGCTGTGGAGAAGATCCGTTTTTGGGATCTGAAATTGCGAAAGCTATGGTTAGTGGATATCAGGGCAAAGGGCTGAAATCCAATAATGAAATTATGGCTTGTATAAAGCATTTTGCACTTTATGGAGCAAGCGAAGCTGGACGTGATTATAATACTGTTGATATGAGTCGTATTCGTATGATGAATGAATATATGCCTCCTTACAAAGCAGCGGTTGAAGCAGGAGCAGGAAGCATTATGGCTTCTTTTAATGAAATAGATGGTGTTCCGGCTACTGCAAATAAATGGTTATTGACAGATTTGCTCCGTAATCAATGGGGCTTTAATGGTTTTGTTGTTACTGATTTTACAGGAATTGCAGAAATGGTATATCACGGTATAGGTGATTTGAAAACAGTATCGGCACGTGCAATTAATGCAGGTGTTGACATGGACATGGTTAGTGCTGGTTTTACAGAAACTTTAAGGAAATCTATAGATGAGGGAATTATTACAATAAACACTCTGGATAAAGCCTGTCGTCGTATTCTGGAAGCAAAATATAAACTTGGTTTATTTGATAATCCATATAAATACTGTGATCTGAAACGGCCGTTAAAAGATATTTATACAAAGGAACATCGCGCTGAAGCCCGAAAGATTGCTTCAGAAAGCTTTGTCTTATTGAAAAACGAAAATAATCTACTTCCTCTGAAGAAACAAGGAAACATAGCTGTTGTTGGCCCATTAGCCGAAGCTGGTGAAAATATGGTAGGAACATGGAGCGTAGCTGCAGTGCTTGATAGGACCCCTTCACTTGTTAAAGGACTTAGAGAAACATTGGGTGACCAAGCAAAGGTTGTTTATGCAAAAGGCAGTAATCTGGTTAGTGATACTGCTTATGAGAAACGTGCAACAATGTTTGGTCGCGGTTTGCATCGTGACAACCGAACTGATAAGGACATGTTGGAGGAAGCTCTGAAAGTATCGGCTAATGCTGACGTTATTGTTGCAGCCTTAGGTGAATCATCTGAAATGAGTGGTGAAAGCAGTTGCCGCACTAATTTGGAATTGCCTGATGTGCAGCGTACTTTATTAACGGAATTGTTGAAAACAGGGAAACCAATTGTTTTGGTTCTGTTTAGCGGACGTCCTGTTGTGCTTACCTGGGAACAAAAGAATGTACCTGCTATCCTGAATGTTTGGTTTGGCGGTAGCGAATCTGCTTATGCGATTGGAGATGTTTTGTTTGGAGATGCTAATCCAAGTGGAAAACTAACAATGACTTTCCCTCAAAATGTAGGTCAGATTCCTTTATATTATAATCACAAGAATACAGGCCGTCCTTTAGGAGAAGGTCGTTGGTTTGAAAAGTTCCGTAGTAATTATCTTGATGTAAGTAATGATCCTCTTTATCCTTTTGGATATGGATTGAGTTACACGACTTTCAATTACAGCAATATAGCCATGAGTAGCAAAGATCTCGGTATGAATGAGGAACTTACTGCAACGGTTACGGTTACAAATACTGGTACAAGAGATGGATCAGAAGTAGTTCAGCTTTATATCCGTGATCTGGTGGGAAGTGTTACCCGTCCGGTTAAAGAACTAAAAGGATTCCAGAAAATATTCCTGAAAGCGGGCGAATCAAAAGAAGTGACGTTCAAAATAACTCCTGAACTATTAAAATTCTATGATTACGACCTTAACTACGTTTGCGAACCAGGTGATTTTAATCTTATGATCGGGGGGAACAGTCGTGATGTTAAAAACGCAAGTTTCACTTTGAAAATGTAATTAGATGAAAATATATATTTTAAATTTTATCTTGGCTGCCTTTTGTGTGCTTACCACCTCGTGTGGTACGCAACAAAAGGTTCTCAATGCGGATGTTATGACATTCAATATTCGTCTAAATGTACCTTCAGACAGTTTAAATAGCTGGCAATACCGTAAGGATAATGCTGCTAATATGATTCGTTATTATGCCCCTGATATTTTAGGAATGCAGGAGGTTTTGTATAACCAATTGGTAGATCTGAAAGAACGGTTACCTCAGTATACAGCTATAGGTGTTGGGCGTACTGATGGCAAAGAAGCGGGAGAATATTGTTCTCTGTTTTTTAAAGCAGATCGTTTTAAACTGATTAAAGAGGGAAACTTTGGACTTAGTGAAACTCCGGAAAAAATAGGAATAAAAGGCTGGGATGCAGCATATGAACGTATTGTTACATGGGCTATATTAAAAGAAAAAAAAACAGGCCAGAATTTCGTTTGTTTTAATACGCATTTGGACAATATGGGAGAGATAGCCCGTAGGGAAGGTGCAAAATTATTGCTTACCAAAGCAAAAGAATTAGCTCCAGGACTTCCGGTCGTTATTACGGGAGACTTTAACGGTACATCAGATTCAGAACCCATACAGATTATAACTCACAATGGGATGAAAGACACCCGTGCAGCATCTCCAGTAGTATATGGACCATCATGGAGTTTCCATGATTTCGGACGTTTAAAAAATAGTGAAAGAGTTTTAATTGATTACATCTTTGTCAGTGCCTCTGTTCAGATAAACAAATATTGTGTTATTAAAGATACTCCCGAACAAGGATATTTATCGGATCATAATCCGGTTCTTGTAAATATAATAATTAAGTAAGAATAGAATATGAAACCGATAAGACTTATATTCTTTATACTATTTTGTAGCAGTTTCCTTTTGGGGAATTGTGCAAATAAATCAGATGTAATAGAAAAAAGGCTTACGGACAGTCAGTTGTTGGACACTGTTCAGTATTGTACTTTCAATTATTTTTGGGAAGGTGCTGAACCTATAAGTGGTTTGGCGCGCGAGCGCTTTCATGAAGATGACATTTATCCGGAAAACGATAAAAATATTGTAACTATTGGTGGAAGTGGCTTCGGAGTGATGGCCATATTGGCTGGTATAAAAAGAGGTTATGTTACGGATAAACAAGGATTTGCCCGCTTTGAGAAAATTATATCTTTTCTTGAACGAGCAGACCGTTTCCATGGTGCTTATCCTCATTGGTTAAATGGCGAAACCGGAAAAGTAAAGCCTTTCGGGCAGAAAGATGATGGGGGTGATTTGGTAGAAACAGCCTTTTTAATGCAAGGATTACTGGCTGTTCATCAACATTATGCTGATGGTACTGAAAAAGAAAAAGCTTTGGCCTCGCGTATAGATAAAATTTGGAAAGAAGTAGAATGGGACTGGTATTGTAATGAACAAAATGTAATATACTGGCATTGGAGCCCTAAGTATGCCTGGGAAATGAACTTCCCAATTCATGGATTTAATGAATGTCTTATTTTATATATATTGGCGGCAGCTTCACCAACTCATGGAGTTTTTCCGGAAGTATATCACCAAGGTTGGGCAGAAAATGGAGCCATCGTTTCCCCGCATAAGGTAGAAGGCTTTTCACTAAACTTGCGCTATCAAGGAACAAAGGCCGGACCTCTGTTCTGGGCTCACTATTCATTTCTAGGACTTAATCCAAATGGTTTGAAAGATAAATATGCAGATTATTTTCAAGAAATGAAAAATTACACATTGATTAACCGGGCTTATTGCATTCGTAACCCGAAAGGTTATAAAGGTTATGACAATAATTGTTGGGGATTGACAGCAAGTTATAGTATTACAGGTTATTCCGGTCATGCTCCTAATGAAAACAGCGATTTGGGAGTTATTTCTCCTACCGCAGCTCTTTCATCTATAGTGTACACTCCTAAAGAATCGATGGATGTAATGCGTCACTTATATATGATGCGTGATCAGGTTTTCGGCAAATATGGTTTTTATGATGCTTTCAGTGAAACGGATGGATGGTATCCCAAGCGCTATTTGGCTATTGATCAGGGACCAATAGCAGTAATGATAGAGAATTATCGTTCAGGATTTTTATGGAAGCTTTTTATGAGTCACCCGGATGTGTGTAAAGGATTAAATAAGTTGGGATTTAAATAAGAAAATATAGAGAATGAGAAAAAGTATTTTGATTTTATTATTTATGCTGTTGTCTTTGCCATTCATCGTGCAGGCACAGTCCACGCAAGATTCCGTACGCTTGTGTGAGTTTCTTCAGGTAAAACATGCTGATGCTTTTAGCTGGGTTACTCGTTATCAGGCAGACATTGATAAATACACAGAAGAAAATAAGCAATTGAAAGATAAGTCGTGCGATGTATTGTTTTTGGGAAGTTCATCTATTAATTTATGGGATAATATTTATAATGATATGGCTCCGATGAAGATTATACGTCGTTCATATGGTGGTGCAGCTCTACGTGATATGCTTTACAACTATAATGTAATTGCGCGCGGTTATAATCCCAGATGTATTGTTCTTTATGTGGAGAACGATATGATTAATAGTCCTGAAGATATTACAATAGGTCAGACATTTGATTTTTTTCGTATTTTCATAGCAAGAATAAAGCGTGATTATCCAGGTATTCCGCTTTATGTACTTTCTATAAAACCTTCTTATGCACGTGAGAAGTTAATACCAAAACAAAAAGTAATCAATACATTGCTTGAAGAGTATGTTGATACAGTAAAAAATATATTCTATGTTGATGTAGCTTCTTGTATGTATGATGAGAAAGGGGTGCTCCGTAAAGACATTTTTAAGAAGGATAACCTTCATATGAATCAAACTGGTTATGATCTTTGGACTGCTCGTCTGAAACCGCTGTTAATGCAACATAAAAAATAGCAGGTTAAATAACTCATGGGATTGTTCTATAAAGATGGAACAATCCCTTTTTTATATATTTTTCCTTCAAGTCTCTATCCGAGGTTTAATTTTAATTATTGGATAACGTTTATAAGTAAATTGCTTTTTCATTAATTAATTATGCATTTGTCGGATGACCTCCTTAAAAGTTTATGGTAATTTTTTTTGATATCAAAAAAAGGGCTAAACTTTAGAGAGTTCAGCCCTGATTTTTTATTCATAACAATTAAGTTTAATGGACAGCAATAAAATCTAATTTATTATTTACCAGCCAATCCGTCAGCATATCCAGCATAAGCATGTTTACGGTAGTAGTTCAAATCCCACAAACCGATAGGTTCGCCAGCACGCCAGAATGAAGAATCACTGTCAGGACTATCTGTAATAGACCAGGTCGTAATACCATATTGCTGAGCAACCGGAATAATTTCGAAGTATTTTTTCACAATGAATTTATAGAATTGAGCCATTGCTTTATGTTGCTCTTGAGTCACATTAACAGTCTTTACTGTTTTACCATCTTCGTCAATATATCCCATATCCAATTCGGAAATCTTCACTAATTTACCTGATGCTGCCAACAATTCAAACATCTTCACAATATGATCTTCTTTGCTTTTTTGTGAAGTTGCATTTGCAAAATAAGAAACGTGCATTTGTGTTCCAATACCATCGATTTTGGTAACACCATCTTTTTCCCAACGTTGTATCCAGTGAATCAAACTTTTCAGTTTTTTGTTATCGTCCCAATCTGATTCCAGATTATAATCATTGATGAACAGTTTTAGATCCGAAGGATTTCCTTTGAATTCGGCATAGTATTTACGAGCCATACCAACGACTTTACGTACATATTCTTCGTTTCCTAAATAATCTTGCCAGTAGAAGTTTTTAAGAGGGTCGCCGTTTGATGCAGACTGCAATACATAGAAGCCTTCTCCGTCGTCACCTCCACCTGAAAGTGCTTCGTTTACTACATCCCATGACTTAACGTATCCACCGCAAGCTTGCATCATACCTTTTACCCATTTGTCCATAGCCCAGGTCAGTGTGTCAGCCTTTTCTTTTGGAGTTAATGGAATAGTATTGCCTGATTCTTGTTTCTCGAAATAGATATCATCAAAATAGAATGTTGTTGCTGTTTTGTTTGGAGAAAGGCTGAACGCTATAGTATTCATACCTGCTTGCGAAGCTGAAATAACACCAGTTTTGGTATATTCCTGCCAAGAGGTAGTTACACTAGGGTTACCAATCATAGACCAATACAAATATCCACCAGGGTTATTGTGTGCTTGAGACTCAATAGTTCCTGCATTATCAGCTTTTACTTTCATTGTAAAACGATAAGTGTCGCCTTCTTTGAATTTATAAGGCACTTTTACAAAGAATTGAGTGTCCCAGTTATTAGTTGGGTTGCTGGCCGATTTTACAATAATAGAACGGCCTACTCCATCTGCACCTGTACCAGCAGCTCCAAAAGTTGCAGCTTTAGGTCCTACTGTTGCTTCTGTAGCATAGAACGAAGAAACATCATCTGATTCACAGTTACTATTACTAACAAGGTTTGTAAACCAGGTAGTAGGTCCTGCTGCCAAAGCTTCAATAGCGTAAGTATAACTATGCCAACTTGGTTTACTCCATTTGCTCAAATCGGTATTGTCAAAAGATGAATTGGCAATCAAATTGGTATTAGAACCAGTAGCAATCAATTTAACATCGTCAATGTACAAGTCACCGCTAAATTTACCGAAAGAGAATACCAATTTCTGAATTGGAATAGTAGCCGTAAATTTAAGAGAAGAAGTATTCCATTCTTTTCCTACAGACAAATTAGATAAATATTGTACTTGCGATCCATCTGCATTGTTTGGCCAAAAAGCAATATCAGTTGCTGTAGTTGCTTTGGTACGCATACTGAGTGTATATTCCTGGCCTACAGTGAGAGCTGCAGGCAAAGTATAATAGATTTGCCAATCCCAAACATTTGCTTTAGCTTCCGTAGTTTTTATATGCAATGCATGTTCTGCGTTATTGGGATCCACTTTTATTTCTTTATCAGCTATCAAGCTCTTCAAGTACTCATTCTGCTGTTGAGAATGCCAGGCCAATGTATGGCCGTAGATTGACAAACCTACCGACTTGGCCATTTCTATAAATTTGGTTACTTCAGAGAAACTCATAGTACCATCTTTAGCAACACAAGAACTGTATTTCATGCCATTACCCGGAGTTATCTCATCGAAATTCGCACTTGCCAATCTATAGACCAAACCTCCCTGATTAAAATCGCTTTCCGAAACACCCGATCCCAACTTAAAGTTGGGGTGGGTGGTACGATCTATATACGATTTTAGCGGAGAATAATCATTAAGATACTCCATACCTGCTATAGTATTTGGTTTTTCTACAGAAAAATCATCAATACCAGTATCAGCGCACCCGGCTATTATGACCGATCCTAATGCTGTTATCAGAAGTTTATTTATATACTGTTTCATTTGTATTATTTTTAGGAATCAATCGATTATTTGTTTTTCGTTTTAAAAGTTTCCAATTTACTTCCACGGTCACGCGCAACCAATGTATCATCACATGTGTACTTTTTATACAACATCGGGCCACCTGCTTTTTGCTGGTAGTTATAAGTCAATACATAGTTTAACTTCAGTTCATCACGATCTTTATCTCCCCAAGCCTTTTTTGCACCTTCTTTTGTCCATGTACCAGTACCGGTAGCAGAATAACCTTCAGTTCCACTGGTAATTGTACATTTATCATTGTCGTCGAATGTTAATATAAGATTACATGATAATGTTTTAGTACCCAATGTACCATCTTCTTTATATACATTTACAACTGTTGATACCGGATATACAACTTGCTTATAGGCAGTTGTTGTAAGGCTACGTACTTCATCATTCTCTATATACTTAGCTTGGCGTGTTACTGTAGTAACAGATCCATTATCATCAATTACATCTGTACCTCGGCTCAGCCAATTACCATCCCATTTATTGATGTATTTAACAGCATAAAGAATGTAGTTTTTACTCTGCAAGATAGTATCAGCATTTTCTACACTAGTCATTCTTAATGGAATAACATAAGTAGTAGAAATAGATTTCGGATCATTGAAGAATGCATCTGTAAACTGTACTTCGACTCCTCCCAATACTTTACCGACAGGTATAATAATTTGGTTGGATGCAAGTTTATAGTAAGAAGAAGGCATAGGTATAATGTCACTTCCATTTTCATAAGTCAACCCATTACACAAAGATTCATCAACCTCGAAATTTATTATGCGATTGGTTTCATTATTATATACTCCTCCCATAGTAGCCATAATTTTACATTTATGCTCATTGTCCAAGGTTGTATCATACGTATCTGTACCCAATGTAATGGTGCGTATTGGCGTTTGTTTGGCAAAATAAACACTTGTCTTACCGTAATCGGGAAAATCCCAATCAGCATTCTCGCAAGATGTAACCAGTGCGCCTAACATCATAATAGCGGCTATAATTTTTTTCATATTTAATCAAATTAATATTTTACATTGTAATGATTACCATCCCTGGTTTTGTTCCAGAGCATTAAATTTTAATATTTCACTATAAGGAATAGGCCCATAATACATATAATCTTTATACGTACGTTTATCAACTTCTATCGGAGAATAGGTTTTAGTAGCATCTCCTGTAATACTAACCCCCATAGCAGTTGTATTCCAGTTTGCTTTCCAACGACGTAAATCCCAGAAACGGAAACCTTCAAAACAAAGTTCCAAACGACGTTCGTTACGAATAAGTTCACGCATTTTGTCTTTGTCATCCTTGATAGACTCCAAATATAGGTCACCACCAGTAATACCAGCTCGGCTGCGGATTACTTTAATTACGTCATAAGCTGAGTAAGCATGAGAACCTTTTCCTGTAGGACCGAAAGCTTCGTTAGCAGCCTCTGCATAGTTTAGAAAAATTTCGGTATAACGAATACGTGCCTGATAGTGTTCTTGAGTACTATTTACAGTTGGATCCAGATTAATATCCTGACGCAATAATTTACGCATATAATAACCTGTACGTGTTGAATAACCTTCTTCTTTGTCCAAAGCATCGTTTGTTGTACCATCTGCAGCAGTTGTAATAACTTTATTATTTACACCGGCTTTCGTTCCATTGTATAGAATATAAGCAGCCAAACGAGGATCGCGATTTGCATAAGGATTACTTGTATCGTAACCACTTCCGCTAGCAGATATAGGAGAGCCATCCAACATAGGGAAAGCATCAACTAGGTTTTGTGTAGGATTAATTCGTCCTTTACCATAAATAGAAGGAGGATAATTATCCTTTTCCAATGAATTGCTTGACGACTTAGTTCCTCGCCACAATATTTCAGGAGGACATTCACCACTACCTAAAGATTCAATTTCTTTGTTGCTATACCAAGTACCACCATCGGCATCAATACCGGCTACACCATTGATTCTATCCAATACATTGGCTGCATAATCAGCCGCATTCTGCCAAGTTGTAGTAGTGCCTTTAGAAAATGCAGGACTTGCAGCCAGCAAAGCAGCTTGAGAACGGATCGCTTCTACGATACGTCCGGAAATGCGTCCACGGAATTTTATACCATACACACGATTATACTGAGTAAGGTTTACACCTTCATTCGAATATTTTGAAGGTATATCAGAATTACTAGTTAAATCTCCATAATCAGTAGGTAAAAGTTCCAAAGCCTTTGTTGCATCAGCATAAAGAGCCTTCATACATTCGTCAAAAGTAGCACGTGCATAGTTGAAATCTGTTGAAGCTTCTTCTGGTTCAGTAACAATGGGCACACCTAGTAATTTCCCATCTGCTGTCCATCCGCCATGCGCCTGAAGCAAATAATACATATACATGGAACGTAGTCCATAAGCTTCACCCTTTAAACGATCATTATACATTTTAGCAGCCAACTCATCGTTTGCCCAATGTACTTTATCAGCATTGGCTAGAAAAAGATTGAGATACTGAATTGCAGCACGACAATTGCGCCAACGTTCAGTTGGGTCATTGTCTGACTGCCAGGCACCTGCAACCATTTTTCGATAACTATTTGCAGCATCATTACTAACTGCATCATCAGTTGCAACATCATTGAATGAATAAGAAGCAGATGGAATGCGCGTATATGCATTAGATAAAACACCTTCGGCATATCCCGCATTTTCGTACATATATTCAAATCCCAGATTATTCTCAATGGCTGGCTCGAACAGATCATCGCATCCTGTCAATAAAGAAGAAAGGACTAATATTTTTATTATATTTTTCATGACAAATAATTTATTTGGTAATCTATCTCATTTAAAACTCAGCTTTCACACCAAGATTATAACTACGATTCTGAGGTGTACTACCTACATTCATCTCCATATATTTACGTTCTTTGGCTATAGTCAGCAAGCTAGAACCACTTAAGTACACTGATAAGCTTTTGACGATACCGTTTCTAAATATATTTTTCGGAAAATCATAAGTAATTTGTACCTTACCCAAATCTACACGACTAGTACTATAAATCCAGAAATCGGAAGCGCGGAAGTTATTGTCGCCGCTTTGCGTTGTTAAACGAGGATAAGTTGCTGTGTTAGCTGTTTCAGGAGTCCAGCGATTGCGCACAACATCTGAATACTTGCGGTCACCATACACCCACATATATGAATTGTTCTTTATTCCTTTTCCTCCTATATTACCTGTAACGGCAGCAAATAAAGTGAAGGCTTTCCATTTAGCTGTATAGTTCACACCGAAAATAAAAGGTGCTCCCCATTTACCCAATACAACCTGATCTTTGCTGTCTATTGTACCATCATTGTTCTGGTCAATGTATTTAATATCACCTGGTTTAACTTGACCAAAACTAGATGAAGGAGAGTTTGTTATATCAGTTTCATCCTTGTAGAAACCGTTACTCTGTAACCCCCAAAGAGCGTCAATAGGTTTTCCTTGTGCTTTTAAATAATCATATTCTACATTTTCATTAACTTTTGTAGCCTTAGAAGTGTAATACATTCCGTTTACTCCCAATGTCATATCTACATCGCCAACTTTCTTATTCAGATTAAGTGCAAAGTCAAAACCTGTACGTCTGTTGTTGTTAAAGTTCATATATGGCAAAAAAGATGAAACCGGCCAGTAAGTCTGGAAATAACTCGGGAAAATAGTAGATGGAGTAGTCAATAAACCTTCAGTTGAAGTAGTAAAAAAATTGGCATTCAATTTTAATAAGCCTTTCCATAAAGAAGCATCTAAACCAAGAGTAACTTCTTTGCGCTTTACATAAAACAATTTGTCATTACCACTACGACGAGAGTCAGCAGACTGCATGCTGTTACCATAGGATTCAGACCATCCCCACCAAGTTCCCGATGAAGTAAAGACATTGTCGTATAGATAATATTCTACATTCTTATCGTCAATTGTAGTCTTTATGTCTAAGTCTTGATTCAACATGGAAACAGAGGCATTAAGCTTCAAATCGTCAACAATCGGTGAATCTGCAAGGAAATCTTCTTTGCTTAAACGCCATGCAGCTGTTAAGGTAGGTGAGATAGCCTGGCGATTTCCCGGAGCAAATTTTGCTGAATGAACTGCGGCCGCACTAAAATCGACATAATACTTATTTTTATAATCATATCCGAGTTGCAAACCTAAATTCGCATTACTGAGACGATGATACTCTCCGGAAATTGTTTGTTGATAACCATGTGCCAACAACATTGCAGAGACATTATGTACCTCGTTGAAAGTACGATTATAATTAAACTGTCCAGAGAACATTATAGTTTGCTTTTCTGCACTACCTGATACATTTTGCGTACCCGTACTACTATCTTTGTTGTACTTATTTAGCGATGTAATTAAATCCTTGCCTGAGTAATTGTTCCATAGTGCTTCATAAGTTGCATAATTATTATTGATAGAAGTATTGTAACTTGTAGCATAATCAACTGCAAACTGTGTACGGAAAGAAAGTCCCTTCAACATCTTTTCAAGATTCAAATTAATACCGGTATCAAATTGAAACTGACGAGAAGTATACTTGTTGTAACCGGCAGCATACATAGCCGCAAATGGATTGGTTGGATCCAACTGAGTTCCGCCTAACAAGTATTGACCATTTACCAGATAATTACTATTATTGATTAATGTCCAGGAAGGAATATCATTTTCTTCAACATAGGAAATTGGAATCAAAGGACTTACACGATTGGGACGTAGTGTGGCAGAATTCGACCAAAACGAAGCATTATCACTACGTATGTCATAAAATGTTGCGTTGGCGTTTACCCAACCTGTAACCCAATCATTCAGACGCAAATCTACATTACCACGTATATTCATACGATTGGTATGATTGTCTTTACCTTCTCCAAAATTAATCAGGTCGCCAACATTATAGATACCAATATTGGTATAGAAATGCGCATATTTTCCACCACCAGAAAATTCAGCAGATGCATCGTAACGATTATATGCTTTCTTTATATAATCTGATGAGAAGAAATTTACATTCGGATAACGATAAGGATTATTTCCTGTAGAAGTATTATAAATCAAATCTTCTGAATAAGTAGGAGATAAGCCGTCATTGGCACGCGCTTCATTATACATAGTCATATATTCTGCAGCGCCTAAATACTCAGGATATGCTTTGGGTACAAACATTGAAGCATTACCACGAGCCTTTATTTGGAGTCCATCTTCGCGTCCACGTTTTGTTGTAATTAAAATAACGCCTTTAGATGCACGGCTACCGTACAATACAACAGCAGATGCACCTTTCAGAAATGTTATTTTATCTATTTCAGTGGGCAATACATTATTTGCATCACGGGGTACACCGTCAACTAAGACTAATGCGTCACCCATATTCCATAGCTGTCCATTATATCCACCCACGAGTGATTGCATATTATCTAAACTATACGTTGAGTAGTTTTTATCAGTTAATTGCACCATATCCACTACAGAAACACCACCCATCAGGTCCTTCTGATTCACCGTACGGAAAGCCACATTGACTTCTTGCTTGGCTAAAGAGTCTGCAGGTGTCACCATTTCTGCATTCTCTTGCGCTATCAGCCCCAATGACGTAAAAGTCATCATAGTCCCCATAACGATTCTTGCATGTATATTTTTCATTCTTTTTCTGTTTTATTAAACTTAATGTTAATACCTATTACCAACCAGGATTCTGATGAAATTCAGGATAAAGACTTGTATCAGATTTCTTTAAAGGTAGCCAGTAATGCTTTTCTGTAAAGTTGCGAGTTAAAATCACTTTTTCTGTAAAGCCACTTACTGCATTTTTTGTAGGATCTGTCTTATCAAAAACTCCTGAACGAATAAATTCCTGTGACGTTTTAATTGTATAAGGAGATTCTGTTAGTAATAACCAACGACGCAAATCATTAAAACGGTGTCCTTCATAAGCCAATTCTACGGCGCGTTCACGGCGAAGCTCACTCATAAAACCATCTAATGAGCTAGTATATTTAGCATTAATCTCTTTTACTCCCGCACGTTTGCGAATTTTATTAACAGCGTCGACTGATGTCAATGAACAGTTTGATGATTTGCCCGTAGCAGATTCAGAAGCATTTGCTGCTGATTCGGCATACATTAAATAGATATCTGCTAAGCGCATCCAGCTCAGATGAATATGAAAGTGATTGCTCCATCCATAACCGTCATCGAACTTATTACATTTAATAGGAATAAACTTGTAAAGCAAATATCCAGTACGGCTTCCTTTAGTAGCATCACGCAACTGACCGGAAGTATATAAGCTAGCATAGCGAAGTGGTTCGTTCTCTGAACTCAAATTACCTTCTACTACTTTCACACCATCGTATACAATATCATGGTAAAAACGTGGATCGCGTCCTTTCCAAGGGTAGGTTGTATCAAAACCCGATTCTGCGTCAGTTAAAGGCAATCCATTTGCCATACCATAATAGTTAACATAATTGGCTGTAGGAAGTGATATAACTCCAGCGTCATTAAGAATTCCGGTACCAAACTGCTTACTTAATCCCCAGTTTGTATCATTCCATCCATAAGAAGGTCCACGGAAAATTGCTTCTGTTGAGCCTGGCATTAATCCATCTTTTCCAATTGTATAAAACAAGTCAGAGTAATTTTTAAAATCTACCAACGAATATTGTGTTTGACCACTTTCAACCAATGTGAGCAATTCACCAAACGCTTCTGCTGATCTCTTGCATAAATCTTTGTTGTATGATTTAGATTTTTGAGATTCATAGTTCATTAATGGACTACCTGCCCACAACAGATCTTTACCTAAGTAGCCTAATGCCATAATCTTATTTATACGTAATTGGTTCTTACCCAAAGTGTTCTTTCCTGCATTTGTATTATCCCAGTTGATAGGCAGTAAGTCGGCAGCCTTGCGAAAATCTGCAGCTGCTTTTTCTGCACATTCCTGATAGCTAAGTCGAGGAAGAGTCAATGGTTCTCCAGAAGGAAGTACAGTGTCAATATAAGGCAAACCTCCGAAGTATTGCATCAACTCAAAATGGAACCATCCACGAAAGAAGTACAGCTGTCCTTCAATTAGGTTACGTTCTTCGTCAGTAGCATCAGTCATCAAATTTAAGTTGGCAAGACCCATATTGGCTTTACGAATTCCATACCATGCAAGTGGCCATAATGACTTTCCGAAACGGTCATTAGAAGTAGTAGAATTACTCTTACGATCCATCCAGCCGCTTTGCCAGCCATCATGTTCGGATTGCCATCCCCAGAAATCACCTTGGTCTATCTTATAGCACATGTGATAGTCAATACCTACATTCATAATTTCATCTTCTCCCCAGTTAAAGGAATCACTCCAATAACCTTTTGCAAAATCAGGGATGCAATAATATAGCTCTTCCGTGTAACCTTGGAAGTTAGTGAAATCTTTAAAAGCATCCGTTGCGGAAATATCAGAGTCGGGTGCTTTATCCAGATAGTCAGTACATGAAGTTGTACTTAGCAGGCACATAACCATCAAGCCGCTTAAAAAATATTTATATATATACTTTTTCATGTTATTTCTTTTAAAGATTGAATTTTATTCCCAAATTGAAACGTTTCAACGTAGGATAAGCTCCTTGAGAAGCCAAGCCTGTACCGGCAAAGTTTGATTCACGGTCGTCTGGCATACGTGTCCATACCCACAAATTATTACCATTCAAATAAATTTTCAGGTTAGAGAGACCTATTTTCTTTATCCAACCGTCAGTAAATGTATAGGCAATTTCAGCATTCTTTAAACGAATAAACGAACCGTCATAGTGGAAGCGAGCTCCCTCATAATAATTTGGCGTAGAATTCCAACGTGGCATGGGTGCATCGGCATTTGTATTTCCTACTGTCCAGTAAGACCCTTCATCAAAAACAGTATTCAAGTTACCGTTCAGTGAAGTAAAGGATACATAACGATCAACATTAGTTACTCCATAGAACTGAAGAAAAGCACTGAATCCTTTCCATTCAAAACCAACAGTAGCATTGTATGTATTTTGAGGAGTTCCGGTATATCCATAAGGTGCGTTATCATTAGTATCAATCACTCCGTCGCCATTAAAGTCGACAATGACATATTGACCAGGTAATTTCTGGTTATCATTTGTATTGTGATCAGTCATACCGATAACTTCATCCCATGTATTTGCATATCCATTATCCAGATAAGAATGATCCTGTCCGATTGAGTATCCTGCTGTTTTTTGATAATTGGGCAAGAATTGTGCATCATCATATTTTAATACAAGGTTTTCGGCATGCGTCATATTGAAATTACCCCATAGGCGCAGACCATTCTTAAACATTTTATTCAGGCGTAACTCCAACTCATATCCTTTTGTGCGAACCTTACCAAGATTGGCAGTGGGAGCTGTGGTACCAAAATAAGAAGGGACAGAACGATTATTACCTGATACGAGAATATCGGAACGGTTTTCATGGAAAAACTCTGCACTACCAGCTATTAGACCACCGAATAATGAATAGTCAATACCTAAGTTCTGCTTTACCGCTTTTTCCCAATGCACATTTTCATTACCAACTGATGATTCACGATACCATGTATAAGGACTGTTTTCTCCTTTAGGCCCCATCATAGCAATACTTCCGTTTGCACCTGTTCCGTAAGCCCATTGAGTGGCATATAGCCAACGAGATCCAACATTGTCATCACCAATTTCTCCATAAGAATATCTTAGTTTTAGCATGTCTACGTATTTCTTAACCGGAGTGAAGAATTTTTCTTCACTGATCATCCATCCTAAGGCACCCGAATTAAAGAAAGCGAAACGATTCTTTGCACTAAATTTTTCAGAACCATTATAAGCACCGTTATATTCAGCGAAATACTTGTCGGCATAATTATATGTAGTACGGAAAGCCCAGTCTTCACGATAGTGGGTAAATTCACTACCGCTTGCACGTTCTGTACGGTTAAATACACCCATTGCAGAAACTCCATGTTTACCAAACTGTCCAGCCCAGTTCAATTGTCCCTGATAGAACAAGTTACGCTGAGTGTAATTATTATCTATTGAACCACCTGATGTAGTCCATTGAATTCCTTCTTGAAAGTCGAAGTTATTGTTACTATTACCAGATTGTTGGTACTTTATTTCTCCCGTAGCAGGATCTATCCATTTAAATTGTGTATTGTGATAAAGGTCATTTATACCACGATCTGTTTCTAAAAATACATTATCTAATGATATCAAAGCATTTGCTTTCAATCCTTTCAAAAAGAAACTTAGATCTTGTTCCAGGGTAAAGTCTGTATTAATACGAGTCGTTGTATTTTTTTCTGCACCACTGATTGCTAAATTTACAATAGAGTTAGGTGCACCTTGTGTGTTAGCAGGATAATATCCCCATGTTCCATCCGAATATCGGGGAAGAAATGCATCAGAGGGTGCACTGTATGCAGCTTGCCATAACTGTGAAGCTCCAAATGAGTCATTACTAACATTCCAGGGAGAACGTTTAAGACCATGTGACCCTGCAATATTAGCTTTCAAAACAGTAGTTTTTGTCAACTGAAAATCTAAATTACTTCGCACATTGATACGGTTATATCCATATCCTGACTGATATCCACGATTATTATCCCATTCACGGAATAAGTCACCTTCATGTTGAAAATCTACAGCTGCAAAGTATTTTACGAATTTTGTTCCACCCGAGATGTTAACATTTGCATTATAAGCCATCGCATAATCTTTAAACAACTCTTTCTGCCAATCTACATTTGGATAGCGTTCTGCTTCTTCCAAACTAGCTGGATTACGGTATTTTTCCATAATATCGGCTGGTGTAATATCACTCCATGAATCTGGATTTAAACCTAGTTCGTTCTCTATTGCTTGATTACGTACATATAAAGCATTTGCGGAAGCCATAGACCGCGGTAACTTAGATACTACTTTTGCTGTAGCATTAAGGCCAACTTCTATTTTGGCTTTACCTTCATTTCCGCGCTTTGTAGTGATCAAGATAACACCATTTGCACCTTTTACACCATATACGGCAGTGGCAGATGCATCCTTTAAAACAGAAACTGATTGTACGGAACTGATGTCCACACTATTCATAGGGCGTTCTATTCCATCTACTAAAATTAATGGATCACTATTGTTCCATGAACTTACGCCACGAATAACAATTCTCGGATCTTCTTCGCCCGGCATACCAGTACTGGCTGTAGTAACTACACCAGGCAGGTTACCAGTTAAGGCTGCGCCAATATCTGCAACACCACCGGCACGTTCCAGCACTTTACCAGTAGTTTGTGTAATTGCACCAACTACACTGGCTTTCTTTTGCTGTCCATAACCAACGACTACAACCTCTTCTAATTGCTCAGAAGCATCTTCTAATGCAATTCTTAACTTTTTATTATCAACAACTTTGATTTCTTTTTTCTTCATACCGATGTATGAAATAACTAACACTGAATTTCTTGGCACAGACAATACAAAGTTTCCGTCAATATCTGTAATTGTACCTATTGAACTATTGCCTTTCAGTGTTACATTGGCACCGATAATAGTTTCACCTTTACTATCGATTACCGATCCCGTTACTTTTATTCTGTCTTGTGCATAAGCTGTAACGCAAGTTAGCAGCAGACATAAAATCAAGTAAGGAATCTTTTGTAACTGTTTTTTTACATTTTCCATCTCTTTTAGATTAAGATATTAATACTTTTCTCTTTTTCCAAATAAACTTTCATTCTTGAAAGCAATCAATTTTAACTGTCATCGTATTCACATTTCATTCCATTAATCATTAAGGTTTATTACTATAGGTATTTATTTTTTAGTGGTTACATTCCAGAAGTAGTTCCTGCGAATTCTTTGGTAGCATCATAAAACCGGAACATTCGATAGAAAGATTTTGAATTTTGAAATAATATTCACCAGAAAAAGGAGTCGAAACATAAAAGTTATCTTCACTTTTGTAGCTGAAGTTATTAAAGAGCAACACTGGGTTGCATATAACCGACGGATCTTTTGCTTTATTGAGTAGATTGTACGAGGCTGTAGAAATACAAAACAGCCATGCTGATGACAACATGGTTGACCCTAATTTTAGAGATTCCTTATTTTTCATAGTACTTAGATGTCTGTGCTGATTTTATAGCTTTTAATTGTAGCTTGCTATAAGTCTAAATTTTCAAAGCGTAAATGTATTAAACATTAATTAAGAGTGTTTAAATAAATGATACACGTGTTTTTATATGCGTTACATATTTACTTTTTTATGTTACATAATACTTATTGTATGTTACATGATAATATTTAAATCATTGTTATAAAGATGATTATGAAATATATCTTGGCTTCTATTGATATACAGTCTGAGGCTTGATGGAAATTATTTTCCGGTTGTTTTAAGGAGCTAACTTCGAAATGAAGTTTGCATTTATAATTTTACATATATTACTCTTTTATAAAAGACATGACTGTAACAGTCTGTTTCTTTTGCTCACTACGGAAAATTATGTAATTGTATAAAGTCATTAAATGAACATTATAAGATTCTGAAAAAGTAGGGAAGGGTTGTATTGGTAAATACTTTCATTTAATATAAATAGTTGTACCTTTGCACCCAAAATAGAAAAAGATGCAATATTTTGGCGAAGTACTCTCTTTGGGTGTAGCTATATCCTGGACTGCTACAGCTCTTTTTGCGGAAGTAGCTTGTAAGCGGATTGGTTCTTTACAGCTGAATTTAATCCGAATGTTTCTTTCTTTGTTTTTCCTGGCTATCACTCTGTGGTGGTTTACCGGCGTGCCTTATCCTTTGTATGCCAATTCAGAAACATGGTTTTGGTTATCGCTTTCCGGATTTGTGGGGTATGTACTAGGAGATTATTGCTTGTTCAACTCTTACGTTCTTATTGGTTCCCGTTTTGGACAGTTGTTTATGACACTCGCTCCTCCGGCAGCTGCAATATCTGGCTGGATAATACTGGGTGAGAAACTCTCTTTGAATGCATGGATAGGGATGATGGTTACTCTTTGTGGTATAGGAATGTCTGTTCTCAGTAAAGGAACTTCTCACAAAATAGGATTAAAGTTACCGCTGAAAGGAATTTTACTTGGGATAGGTGCTGGAGTAGGGCAGGGAGTAGGACTTGTACTAAGCAAGGTGGGGATGAACCATTACAAAATGTCGGTACCTACAACAGATATAAATCAGTTTATGACTATGCTTCCGTTTGCTTCCACTTATATACGTGCCATAACTGGTATGCTGGGATACTTTGTTATAATGTGGCTTAGAAAGGAACTATACACAATGCCTATTGCATTTCACAATGGAAAAGGTATGAATGCTGCTTTATGGGCTACCATCTTCGGGCCATTTATCGGAGTTTCCGTTTCTTTAATGGCCGTTCAATATACTGAAGCTGGTATTGCATCTACACTAATGGCACTTACGCCAATCTTTATATTATGGCCTTCACACCTTATTTTTAAGCAGAAAGTTACAATAAGAGAAATCATTGGAGCAATAATAAGTGTACTGGGTGTATCGTTATTCTTTATATAAGATTGGGATATAGCCTTTAGTATACTTGTAAATAAGTATTTCTGAGTATGTAAATGCCTTATATATATATCAATCCCCATACATTAGCAGATGAGCCGAATATATGGGGGTTACTGAATGGTTACCGTTATTTTTTGTTATTTAAGAAACGCTTTGCCAAATACTTGCGTATCGGCTCGTCGTACAATTTCAAGCAAGCATAAGCCAGCAATACATTCCATGCCATTACACCCAAAGAAATAGCCCAAGTTTCGCCAAACGTATAAAGTTTGTTTTTGATGAGCCATGCATAGAACAAGTACATGAATGGATAATGTACTACGTATAGCGGAAAAGAGATGTCACCCAGAAACTTGCATATATTTGTCGATATCTTATCGGTAGTAGCACCCGATGCACCTAACCAAACCAAGATAGGAAAAACGATGATGATACAGAACGATTCGTAAACACCATTCATGCAGACTGGTTCAGAAGCTCCGATAAAAGGTACTGAGAACAAAGCCACCAATACAGCCGAGCAAATCCAGAAAGCACCTCTCACTTTCATCGGTTGGAAAATCCGCGATAAGAACATACCCATAGTAAAAGGGAAAAGCATACGCAATGAACCGCCCAGGAAATTCACACTATCTAATGTCCAGCCCACGCCGATGCTTCCATAAGTAGAAATATTGCAGGTGGCAAACCAAGTCAATGCAATACCCAACACTATAACTAATGCACCCAATGCCTTTGTGGACAAACGACGGATAAACAAGGCATAAAGAATATTACCTATATATTCGAAAAACAGCGACCAGTATGGTCCGTTTAGCGGAAACATTTCACCGTTACCGCGCACTTCGTAATTTCCACCCGGAACTGCAGGGATGAAGAACATGGTACAAAGTAAAGCGAGCATAGTAAGGGAAGTTGCAATCTGTGTACCGTTCCACTGCACGCTGCCTTGGAGGCAGAATGTTATAACACCTAAAATGGCACCCATTACTACCATAGGGTGAAGACGAATCAAACGGCGCTTGAAGAATTCTTTCATAGTAAAGCCCTTGTTCCAACGGTCATCGTAAGCATAGCCGATAACGAACCCCGAAAGAATAAAGAAGAAATCAACAGCCAGGTATCCGTGATTGAGATTCTTTACGAGGCCATTACCCGTACCATTGACAGTTTCGGCAAAACCAAAACCTTCATTTACATGGTACCAAATAACTAAAAGGGCCGCCACTCCGCGCAATCCGTCTAATAGATTATAATGTGGCTTGGTGTCTGCAAATGCAGCTGAAGAAATTCTTGACATCTGTTTTTGATTAGAGTTAATATTATCTTAGCCGCAAAAGTATTGTTTACGGGAAGAACTTTTTTTGCTTTTAAGCAAAAAAAGGAATATAAAAACTATTTTTGAGCACGGATACGACTGAATGTATAGATTGAAATCCCCAGAAAGGCGGCTACGTATTTCAGCTTTACCCGATTAATGAGACCGGGGTAACGCAACAAAAAGCTATCATATCGTTCTTTGGGAGTGAGTTGTAACCTTTCTACAAAGAGATGGCTCAGTTCTTTATTCACATTCTGATGCAGGATTCTTCCCCAGTTGGCTATGTCGATATACTTCTCATATAGCATATTCAGTTTGTCAATGTGGATGACGTACACCCGGCAGTCTGTCAGTGTTTCAACGCTTTCTATCGAACGCTGGTTATAATACAGCGAATCCATGCCAAAAGTAATATCTCCCTCCTTACTGAACCAGGTGGTGGTGTCCACTCCATCATGATGAAATATCGAGCGAGTTACTCCTTCTTCAATAAAATAAACCAAATGATCCGTTATGCCCGATTGTACAATACAGGTGTTTTTTGGATATATTCTCTCTTCCATCTCCGTCAGCAACGCTTGGAGCGCTTCATCGGAAACGGGGTATACTTGTCTGATACTAGCTATAATGTTTTTCATTGAAGAAGAAAACGGTTTTCCTATAGATGCAAAGTTATGAAATTTGTCTGATAAAAAACGATTTCATGGTATTTAAACTTATCTGCAAAGACTTTGCATCTTACAAGAGAGCGTACAAATACAAAGGTACGGGAGCTGGTTCAAGTGAAATGAATAGATTATAGTATATTATGATAAGCTTCTCTTTGTCTAAATAACAATATTAGAATAACTTAAATATGCACTTTTGTCTAAGTAAGTCTTTGATAATTAATTATGAAACACTTTTTAACTCGCATCTCGCCATTTTTGGAAAAGATATAAGGACGTTTTCTGACAATACGTTTTACTTTTTGAGTTAAATGGTTGATTATTAGCTGCGGAAAAATTATATCTACCCCCTATAATAGCAGAAAATAGCATCTGTTTTTCCGCAGCTTATTGAATTGTTTTTCAGCTTTACTTTTTCTTTCCTATATAGAACACGTAACCATAGAATTCTTTGTACTTGTTATATATTTCGATTTCTTCTATTTGCCTTTCCAGAAAATCTTCTACGGCTTTATTTCCTTTATATAAAAGAGCATATTCTTCTATGCGTTTCGCCATAAGATCGTAGAAGTTTTCAATCCAGCAACGCTCCGGTAAAATGAAATGAGCCATCGGAGTGTATCCGGCATCTTGCATAATCTTAATGTTGGCAGAGATGGTATCAATTTCAGGATAATTGGCGTGCCAGAAATTTTCTATTTCAGACGGACGTTCGTTCGTAAACCATGAAGCTTCGCTTACCGCAATCATTCCGTTATCCTTCAGATACTTTCTCCATTGGATAAGTCCATTCTTGAACCCGATAATAAAGATAGAGCTTTCTGCCCATAGCAAATCAAGCTCTTTCTCTTTAAACGGCAGATTATCCATGGATGCAATGAGTGTTTCTACTCTGTCTTCAAGATGATATTGACTGATTTTGGCTTTTACTCCTTCTATCATTTCCGGACTAATGTCTAAAGCTCTGATTTTACTTTCGGTATTTTGCGCAAGTACTAAAGTCTGTGTGCCTGTTCCGCAGCCAATATCTACAATCTTTGAATCTTTGGAGAGGTCATTAATGAAGCTTAAAGCCTTTTTTGTCTCTTCATCGCCACCAGGACCTTGTCTTTTCATTTTTGAAAAAAAATCAAAGATTAACTTCATGTCGAAGTCTGCTACTAATTTAAAATCTTCTTCCATTATTTAGTTATTTAAATTTGGGTTGTAATTTATTTGTTGCTTAATACTTAAACAATTATTTCCGTAATGTAATCAAATGTATTTATCATGGAAAACACACTAGCGGTAAAATTGTTATTTAGGAAATAAAGGGTATTCTTCTCGTTTCGTAGTTACATAAAAACTAGGTCCGAGGGGATCCCGAACGATGAGAAGTGCAGCCTGAAGAAGAAGTTACAGGCTGCTATTAAGCAATATCCGAAGAATTATAACTTGTTGTTTTCAAAAAAAGATTTTTTGTTTATGCAAATATATGAATATTATCTTATCAGATAAATTAAATCTTCTGTTTCTCAGAATAAAAAGAAAAATTGTTTTCATCCCTCACTCCCTCACTTGTTTTAATAACTTGTTGGTTTATAGCTTTCTGAAGAGTGATGGATTGGTTTTTATCCCTCACTGAACCCTCACAAAAAGGTGTCATCCCTCACCTTTTTGTTTTTAATCGTAATTATTTATAAGTTGTGCTTAAATAAGAAGTTTGAAAAATAATGGCGCTTTAAATAAAATGCTATCTTTGCTCTCAAAATTTAACCGTTACATTTTATGAGTAGAATCAATACACTATTTGCCGGTTTAGTAATTACGTTTTTGGGCATGTCGTGCTCAAATACACACTTTATCAGCAATGAAAAGTACCGGGCAACAGTAGATAAAACTTTTGCCGAAAAGAAAGCAGCGATGCCAAATGGCGGATTGTTTAATGTATTCAATAACAAACTCTCTTTGCAGGAAAAAGAGGCTATGAAGTTTCTTTATGCCTATATGTCTTTGGCTGATATTACTGATTATCCCGACACATTCTTTTTGAGAGATGTGCGTTTGTCATTCAAGGCAAAGCAGGAAATGCCCTGGGGTAAAGAAATCAGTGAAGAGTTGTTCCGTCATTTTGTACTTCCTCAACGAGTAAATAATGAAACGCTTGACAATTCACGCGAAGTATTTTATGGTGAGCTGAAAGACAGGGTAAAGAATCTTTCTCTTTACGAAGCTATTCTTGAAGTAAACCATTGGTGCCACGAAAAGGTTGTTTATACTCCTTCCGATGGCCGAACCAGTTCTCCGCTGGCTTCTGTTCGCACAGCTTATGGACGTTGCGGCGAAGAATCTACATTCCTGGTTGCAGCTCTTCGTTCTGTTGGTATTCCAGCCCGTCAGGTTTATACTCCACGTTGGGCACATACTGACGATAATCATGCATGGGTAGAAGCATGGGCAAATGGAAAATGGTATTTCCTTGGTGCCTGCGAACCGGAACCTGTTCTTAATGTTGCCTGGTTTACAGCTCCTGCAAAACGTGGAATGCTGATGCACACTAATGTATTCGGACTTTATACCGGCAAAGAGGAGATTATGACTGTAACTCCGAACTTTACCGAAATTAATGTGATTGATAATTATGCACCGGTAGATCGTATTGATGTTACTGTGCTTGATGAAAACAAGAAACCGATTGAAGATGCAGCCGTTGAATATAAGCTGTACAATTACGGTGAGTTTTATTCTGTAGCCAAAAAGCAGAGTGATAAAGAAGGAAAATCGTTCCTTTCATCCGGAAAAGGTGATATTATTGTGTGGGCTTCTAAAGATGGAGTCTTTGATTTTCGCAAAGTTTCTGTAGGTAAAGATCACACGTTGACACTTACATTAGATAAAAAAGCAGGAAATTTAAGTGATGAAGATCTGGCTGCAGTCAAAGAAATGGCTATGGATATTGTTCCGCCGGTTGAGTTACCGGTTGAGGTAAACGTAAGTAAGGAACAACGTGCAGCAAACAATATTCGTCTGGCTAAAGAAGATTCCATACGTAACAGTTACATTGGTACATTTATTGATGAATCAAGAATAAAAGAGGTAGCTTCAAAACTGAATATTGATGCGGAACGTACCAAGAAACTATTTGTTGCATCTCGTGGTAACTGGCGCGAAATAGAAAAATTCCTGCTTTCTACTACAATAGAAAACCGTGAAAAGGCTCTTAAATTACTGGAAGTTATTTCTGCAAAGGATTTACGTGATACGCCTACCGAAGTACTTACCGATCATTTACTTTATACTGTAGCAGGAGAAGGAGATATTTATAACCAAAATGTACTGAATCCTCGTGTTGCCAACGAGTTCCTTACTACCTATAAAAAAGAGTTCCAGAAAGAGATTCCGGCTACTCTTGCTGATGCAATAAGAAAAGATCCGAAAGTATTGGTTGATTGGTGTCGTAGCAACATTACAATTAAAGAAGAATTAAACTCTAACCGCCTGTTTATGTCGCCTCTTGGTGTGTGGAAATCTCGTGTAACCGACAGCCGTTCAAGAAAAGTTTTCTTCGTTGCCGTTCTTCGCAGTCTGGGTGTTCCTTCACGCATTGAGCTGATGACCGGTAAACTGCAATATTTCTTCAATAATACATGGAATGATGTTAATTTTGAAAAAGCAGAAACAGGAAATGCTCCTTCTGGATTCGTTAATGCATCTTATACTCCAATAAGTTCTTTGAAAGATCCGCTTTATTACAAGCATTTCTCTATTTCTAAAATTGAAGGTGGCAGAACACATCTGCTGGAATTTGATGAAGAAAATGAAAGCTCATGGAGCACAATTTTCGGCAAACCACTGAAACTGGACGTTGGTCAATATCTGATGGTAACAGGTAGCCGTATGGCAGATGGAAGCGTGCTGAGCAATCTTACATTCTTCAATGTAGAAGCCGGAAAAACAACCAATGTTGAACTGAAGATGCGCGAAAGCAACAATCAAGTTCAGGTTTTAGGCAGCTTTAATTCTGAAGCAACATTTATTGATGCAAAAACCGGAAAGGAGCAAAGTATACTGAATGCTAATGGCAGAGGTTACTATATCGTGGCTTTGGTTAAGAATAATCACGAGCCTACTAACCATGCGTTGAGAGATATTGCTGCAGTTAAGAAGCAATTGGAAGAATGGGGAAAGCAAATTATTATTCTTTTCTCTGACGAAGATGAATTGAAAGCCTTCAATCCAAAAGCTTATGGCGATCTTCCAAAGAATGTCACTTTCGGAATTGATAAAGATGGTTCCGTTTTGCGTCAGGTAAAAGAGGGAACTGAAGTTATTCGTCGTGGCGAATTACCTCTGATTATTGTTGGCGACACCTTTAATCGTGTAGTATTTGCTTCGCAAGGCTACCGCATTGCTTTGGGAGAGCAATTGGTAAAAGTTATCAGTCAGATACAGGCCGGCAATACAAAAGAAGGCACTGCCTGCACACCCACTTCCTGTACCCATTAATAGAGTTTGTTTAAGAAAACTATAAATTAAGACACAATTGAGAACGCCCAACTTTACATTTACAAATGTAGAGTTGGGCGTTTCCTATTATGTTTTATCGAAATAAAACAGCAATTATAGATATCTGACTGTTTCTAAAAGATTCTTCCGACTGGCATGCATAACACTTGGCTCTGATGTATGAAAAGGATAACCCAGAGGAAGAAAAGCAACCGGAATAATATTGCTTGGTAAAGCAAACTCACTCTTAGTAATTTCTGCATTGAAGGATCCTACCCAAACAGTTCCCAGTCCTAGTTCGGTAGCTTCCAGCATCATGTGTGTTCCTACAATAGTGGGGTCTATGGAGCCAAATCTATCATTCTGTCCAAACCAACTTTCGTCTTCGTCATAGCATAGCAGCAAAATAATTGGAGCGTTGAAACTGTATCTGGTACACTTTTTCACCTTCTCACGAGCTTCTTTACTTTGGATAACATAAATCCGTTGAGGCTGGTTGTTATGGGCAGTAGGAGCTATTCTTCCAGCTTCTAGAATTTTGTTGATTTTCTCTTCTTCAACCGGTTCGTCACTATAAATTCTAACCGAATATCTTTCTTTGGCAAGTTCTAGAAAATCCATAATGTTTAATTATTAAATTGTTTTTCCTGAAAAAGATTTATTGTATTAATTAATAATCCCCTCTGAGAACTATTACTGGATATTCAGACTTTTCAGCGTCTGGCGTACACGTTCGGCAGAAGTGCGAGGTTCGGCATATTCGTCTACCTGCACCGTTCCACCCATTGAAACCTTCGGATTGCGATAAGTCATGCCGCTGGCAACGTTTTCACGTGCAGAGAGATGAAACTCATTGGCACCTGTTTCCTGAGCAATTTTTAGAATATTCTTTTCATTGATTCCGCAGCCCGGCAGAATGATGATTCGTTCGGCAGCCTTTTCTACAAGTTCCTTCAGAAGAGGAATACCAGCTTCGGCAGTTGGCATTTGTCCCGAAGTAAGAATACGGTTGCATCCCAGATTGATAATCTCTTCCAAAGCCTTCATTGGTTCAATGCACATATCAAAAGCCCTGTGGAAAGTAACCGACATGCCATTGGCAAACTTTACCAACCGTTCTGTAACTCTATAATCAATTTCACCTTCCGCTGTAAGGCAACCAATAACCACACCATCGGCACCACAATCTTTTGCCACAGCAATATCACGTTCCATAACACGAATCTCTTCTCGAGAATAAAGGAAATCTCCTGCCCGCGGACGAATAATTACGTGGATAGGAATTTCGAGCAGTTCGCGGGTTACAGCAATAGTTCCCTGAGACGGAGTAGTACCACCTTCGGGAATGCCGGCACACAGTTCCACACGCTTCGCACCTCCCTTTTGTGCTTCCACGCAACTAGCCACAGAATTGGCACATATTTCAATTTTTATTTCTTTCATCATTGGTTTAGTTATAGTTAGACCGATAAGTTGATTGTATACAAAAATAAGGAGTTTAAGGCTATATCCCAAGTTTTCCGGTATAAAAGTTTTCTACTTGTATAGTTGTAATTATTTATCTATCTTTATAGCTTTTAATTATGACCCGGGTCATAAGTGAATTTACACCCGGGTCTAAAAGATTTTAGACCCCCGTCTCAATAATGTTTAGACCCGGGTCTAAACTAAAATGTCTCATGAATAAACGATAAAACAAACTAATATTATGGCATACAAATACTGCGTGCGCAAAAAAACAGACAAGAGTCAGGGTGAAGAACAAGTAAAATACTATGCAGTTCCTCTTTCGTCGGGAACTATCGGAACAAATGAGCTGGCAGAAAATATAGCCGGTCGGTGTACACTCAGGCCGGGAGATGTCCATGCTACCATTGTTGAACTTATGTACACTATCGAACAAGAACTTCACCAAGGCAATAAAGTTTGTCTGGAAGGTATAGGCATCTTCAGTCTTTCCGCTAGTAGTGAAGGCTTTGATAAGCCCGAAGATTGTACTCCCAGTAAAGTGAAAGCAAAGCGCATTTGCTTTTTGGCAGATAAAAAGCTAAAAAAGAATTTGAAATTTGTGAAGTTTGAGAAAGATAGGAGAGGGTAAAGAAGTAATTTTGTGTGAATAACTAGGATTGTTATTTTCTTATAGGAATAGTATATTTACTTATGGTTTAAAATTTAAAGATTATATTATGAAAAATGATTTAGATAAATCTCATGAAACTATTTTTGAAAAAATAAAGAAAATTGATGAAAACGGTGTTGAATATTGGAGTGCCAGAGATATGGCTAAAGTTTTAGAATATTCAGAATACAGACATTTTATTCCTGTTATAGAAAAAGCCAAAGAATCTTGTAAAAATAGTAAGCAAGATATTGAGAACCATTTCGAGGATATCCTCGAAATGGTTACTATCGGTTCTGGGGCAAAACGAAAATTAGAATCAGTAAAACTCTCTCGTTATGCTTGTTATCTCATCGTGCAGAATGCAGACCCAGGTAAGGAAATTGTTGCTATGGGACAAACTTATTTTGCGGTTCAGACACGTATTGCTGAAATAAAACAAATGGATGAGTATAACTTACTTACTACAGAAGAGGAAAGACGTCTTTTTTTGCGTAATGAGATGGCTCGTCATAACAGTCAATTGGCTGATGCAGCTAAGAACGCTGGCGTAATTGAATCCAAAGATTATGCAATATTTCAGAATCATGGGTATATGGGATTGTATGGAGGTTTAGGAGCTAAAGATATTCATGAACGGAAAGGATTAAAGAAAAGTCAGAAAATACTTGATCATATGGGAAGTACAGAACTTGCAGCGAATCTATTCCGGGCAACTCAGGCTGAAGAAAAATTGATACGTGATAAAATAAAAGGGAAAGAAATTGCAAATAAAACTCATTATGAAGTAGGTGCAAAGGTTCGTAAAACTATTGAAGAGCTTGGAGGAACTATGCCTGAAGATTTGCCCACAGCAGATAGTATAAAGAAAATTGAGGCTAAAGATAAAAAAAGGCTGAAAGGAAAATCTTAGTTTTGAGAAAAATAGGATAGGATAAGTGATATTTATGTGATAACTTTTCTTGTTTATTATTTGTTTGGTTTAAATTAAAGTATACATTTGTACTCTTTTGTCGTCAGAAAATAGTACTACTAAAGGTGAAATTTATATATTTTATAAGCTTATTATTAAAAGAATAATCAAAGAATGCTGTATTTAAATTTTTTGAAATGTGGCAAGTCTTAGATTTTAAATCGGACAAAACTATGAAACTTAAATTCTTTTCTTTATTTGTTGCATTTATTACTTGTTGTTTTTGTGAAGTTAATGCGCAAGCATCAAGAGGTGGAGATTTTGATTTTGCGGTTCAGGTAGTCGAGAATGATTATGCTGGGTATTCTTCAAAGGTTACAGATAAGAATCGAGCTGAATATGAGAAGCTTAAAACATCACTCCGTGAAGCTATTTCTAAGGGCAAAGATGAAGATAATTGCGTAGGTCGTTATATTTCATGGTTCAATGATGCACATCTTCGCTATCCAACATCTGGAGTAAACAAAGGTAAAAGTTATAAGTATATATCTGATATGATTGCAAAGAAAGTCGATGCACATACATTTATGATTCGTGTATCAGATTTCGATGCTGAACAGAAATCGGTTATTATAGACATGGTAGAGCAATATAGAAAATCGGGTTGTGAAAACCTTATTATTGATGTTCGTAGTAACGGCGGCGGTCAGGATTCTGTTTTCGACTCATTATTAGCTTTGATATATACACACAAAGGTGTGATTGATGGTGTTGAATGGCTGTCAACCCCAAATAATATTAATTCTTTTAAGAACTTTGTTTCAAAAATAGATAATGAAAATGTTCGCAAATATTATAATCGTATATGCGAGAGGTTGGAATTGCATGTTGGGGAATTTGTTGATAATAATCAGTCTACACAAGAAATTATTTGCGATGAGATCTTTGATTTTCCACATAAGGTTGCCATTGTTATAGATGGCAATGTGGCAAGTTCCGGCGAGCAATTTGTTCTTAATGCAAAAGCTTGCAGTAATAAAGTTACGGTTTACGGCAAAGATAACACAATGGGTGTACTTGATTTTTCAAACATAGTACCTGTTAATCTGCCAAATTCAAAAATGACGCTTTATTATCCTATATCCCGCTCAAAACGGTTACCCGACAGAGGAATAGATGAAACTGGTATAGCACCTGATGTAAGAATAACAATGCCGAATCCAAAAACAGTTGGTTCTGAAATAGATCCATGGATTACTTGGATTAGTAATGATTTGATGAATAGAAAATCTGAATAAAAGACTTTAATACAATGGAGGCATGAATAAAAAGAAAGTGATAAAAAAAACGTGTAAATCAGCTTTAATAATGCTGATGTTTCTAATATCAGCATTTTCATGTGATTCATGTGATGATGATATCGACCCGAATAAGTTACCTCCTGAAACGCATGTGGGGAGAAATATTGTTGGGTGTTATGTAAATGGAGATTTATGGTTAGCGTATAAGAATTTAGCTCCTTCATTCCAATCAGATATATGGGCTATGATTGAAAAAAAAGATAACAATACACAATTGACAGTAGAGGCTAGACGAAGGGATTTAGAAACAGGCTTTCATTTTTTTATTATGAACCCTAAAGAAAACGAAAACTTACCAATACAAAGCATTGGTTTTAATTTAATAGAGAATGGAACTTGTAGAGGAGACTATGAAAACTGTGGATCTGTCTTTATCACCAAACTAGATACAATAAAGAATATAATAAGCGGACGATTCTCTTTTACCTTAAAATGTAAGGATTCTACTTCTGTTGTGAAGGTTACAGATGGACGATTTGATATTAGATATTATAAATGCTATTAAGCTTAAACTTTATCAGATGCGTGATAATCTTATTAAGAAGAGGCTGACCAATCGGACAGCCTCTAGTTTCTATTAAGTTTATAGCTGGAATTGTTTATTGTCGCCATATTATAAATATGGACTATTCCATCTTCTGTCTTTCCACTTCAGCAAGAACTTCCTTTAACTCAATTCCCAGCTGAGAAGCGATACCTTTTCCGCAGTTCTCATCGGCCTGATAAAAGCGGGCAATGGCACGAATCTTAATATTATCGGGAACACCTTCCATTGCCGCGGCAACATTTTTATGAATACGTTCTTTCTCGTCGGCCGGAACCAAACGATATAAATCTCCCGGCTGAGTATAGTAATCCTTATCTTCACGATGATTGTAGTTGTATGCTTCTCCTTCCAGAAGTAAACCGGGTTCGATGTAAGTTTTATCTTCTTTTGGTCCACCAAAACTACTGGGCTCGTAATTAACTTCTCCACCATGGTTATCATCAAAACGCATAGTGCCATCGTGATGATAGTTGTGGAACGGACAGCGCGGAGCATTAACCGGCAAACTTCCGGAATTAACTCCCAGTCGGTAACGTTGGGCATCGGCATAAGCAAACAATCGACCTTGCAACATTTTGTCGGGCGAATATCCGATACCGGGAACAACATTGGCCGGATTGAAAGCTGCTTGTTCTACTGTGGCAAAGTAATTATCTGGATTTTTGTTTAATGCCATAATGCCAACCTCAATGAGTGGATGATCTTTCTGACTCCATACCTTTGTCAGATCGAATGGATTGAAGCGATAGGTTTTTGCTTCGGCTTCAGTCATAATCTGCACACACATTCTCCATTTAGGGAAATTACCGGCTTCAATATGATTAAACAGGTCGCGCTGTGAATATTCACGGTCGTGAGCAACAATTTTTGCAGCTTCTTCATTGGTGAAATTTGCAATGCCTTGCATACATTTAAAATGGAATTTCACCCAGAAACGTTCATTCTTTGCATTGTAAAAACTGAACGTGTGACTGCCAAAACCATGCATCTGGCGAAGATTCTTTGGAATACCACGGTCGCTCATTAAGATCATAACCTGATGAAGCGATTCGGGAGAAAGACTCCAGAAATCCCATGCAGCTGTGTTGCTTCGTAGATTGGTTCTCGGATCTCTTTTTTGTGTATGGATAAAATCGGGAAACTTCAACGGATCACGAATGAAAAAGACGGGAGTATTATTTCCTACCAAATCCCAATTACCTTCTTCGGTATAGAATTTAATGGCAAATCCACGTACATCTCTTTCCGTGTCGGCAGCTCCGCGTTCACCTGCTACTGTAGAGAAGCGAAGGAATAAGTCGGTTTCTTTACCAACCTTCGAGAATATGGCTGCTTTAGTGTATTTAGTAATATCGTTTGTAATAGTCAGCGTTCCAAAAGCACCCGATCCTTTAGCGTGGACAACTCTTTCCGGAATACGTTCACGATTGAAATGTGCAAGCTTTTCCATATACCATGCATTCTGCATTAACGCTGGTCCGTGCGGACCTGCTGTCTGAATGTTCTGATTATCACCAATAGGCGCACCAGCTTCGGTTGTAAGTTTTTTCTTTTCTTCCATAATATTGTATCGATTGGTTTTTTCTGGCATATGAAATTTGAAGACGTATCTTATTTAAAACAAAACTAAAACAACGAAAGTTCATCTATAAAATTCTTATCTTTGCATGGATCAATAAACAATAAGTGAATGAAAAAAATAATAATTGCTGCTCTTCTTATTGCAGCAAATCTTTCCGTATCGGCACAGAAGCCAATAGAAAAAGGATTGCAGAGTATTTCCGAACAATCGGCAAAAGCAAGTATCAACTTTCTTGCATCCGATGAACTGGAAGGACGCGAAGCCGGAAGTCGTGGCGGCAGAGTTGCCGGAGAATATATAGTCTCTATGCTAAGAATGATGAATATCTCGCCATTGGGCGACTCATATTACCAGCCTTTTGAAGCTTGCCACAATCAGGTAGCGCAGAAAGGAAAATGGCAGGTGCATCCCGATTCCATTGCTCAACTAAAGAAAGGAGTATACAAGCATTTACAACTGAACAATATCCTTGCAAAGATTGAAGGCAAACGGACTGATGAGTATGTAATAGTGGGTGCTCATTATGATCATTTAGGAATAGATCCTACTTTAGCAGGCGATTGCATTTACAACGGTGCGGATGATAATGCTTCGGGCGTATCGGCTGTATTGCAATTGGCAAAAGCATTTCTGGCTAGTGGTCAGCAACCGGAACGAACAATAATTTTTGCATTCTGGGATGGTGAAGAAAAAGGTTTGCTTGGTTCTAGCTATTTTGTGCAAAACTGTTCGTTTATTAACTCTGTTAAAGGTTATCTCAATTATGATATGATTGGTCGTAACTCAAATGAGGCAAAACCTCAATTGGTGGACTATTTTTATACGGAAGCAAACGCGGCTTTTGGTGAATGGCTGAAGAATGATATCAAAAAGTACAAGCTGAAACTGGAACCAATTTATCATCCATGGGATAAACCGGTAGGAGGTAGCGATAACGGATCTTTTGCCAAAGCAGGTGTTCCTATTATCTGGTATCACACTAATGCTCACCCTGATTATCATCAGCCAAGCGATCATGCATCACGCATCAATTGGGAGAAAGTTGTGGAGATTACCAAAGCATCTTATCTGAATTTGTGGAATCTGGCTAACGAAAAAAGTTATTGATTTGTCGGTTTCTTTATTTGTTTACAGCATTGTCAATTATGCCAAGCTGAATATAAATTGGTCGGACTAGCTTAATAAACAAAGGAAGCTTTTGGGCAAAAACAAGTGCTCCGATTACGCATGCAATACCACCGATTAATAGTGTGGCCGGTGCACCAATCATACTGGCCATACTTCCCGCAAGGAAACTCCCTATTGGAGCTGTTCCCATAAATGCCATGGTGTAAAAGCTCATCACTCTTCCCCGTTTGTCGTTATCGGATATAGTTTGCAGAATGGTATTGCTGCAGGCCGTTTGCATCATCATGCCAACTCCTGTAATGATCATTAATATTATGGAGAGAGGAAATGAACTTGATAATGAGAAACTGACAAGTCCGAGACCAAAGACAACAGCTGCCAGAGGTATAATCTTTTCCAGTCCTACAACACTTTTTCTGGATGCAAGATAGGCCGCACCTATTAGCGCTCCCACGCCCGAAGCTCCCATTAAAAAACCAAATATATGAGAACCGCCATGAAATATATCTTTGGCGAAAATTGGCATAAGTACGGAAAATGGCATTCCCATCAGGCTGATTAAAGTCAGTAAAATAATAATAGATCGGATAGGAGGAAAGCCAAACGTATAAGTGAATCCTTCCTTGAATTCCTTGATAATATTCGTGTCTTTTGTCTTCTTCTTCTCCTGTGGTTTTACTTTCATTAAAAGAAGAGATATCACAACGAAGATATAGCTTATACCATTGATAAGGAAGCAGGCTCCTTCTCCCAGGGAAGCAATCAGAACACCCGCAATGGAAGGACCAACTAATCTTGCGCCGTTAAACATAGAAGAATTTAAAGCAACGGCATTTCCTATGTCATTTTTATCTTCTACCATCTCTATCACAAATGATTGGCGCGCCGGGGTATCAAAAGCATTGATGCATCCCTGGATTACGCTCAGCAAAAGTACATTCCACACTTCTATTGTATTTGTGAAGAAAAGCAGAGCCAATGCCAACGCCTGAATCATGGAAAGAATCTGAGATACGATCATTATGTGATAACGATTCAGTCTGTCGGTCAGCACTCCGGCAAAAGGAGCCAGAATAAATGTTGGTATTTGTCCGGCAAAACCCACAAATCCCAATAAGAAGGCAGAATCTGTTAGCCGGTAAACCAGCCAGGGAATAGCGATTCTTTGTACCCATGTTCCGATTAGCGAAAGACTCTGACCGCTGAAAAAGAGGCGATAATTTCTATAACGCAGGGAACGGAAGATACCTTTTAGTCCATCAAACTTTCCTACTTCGTATTTATATAGAAATCTTTTCATTGGTAGTATTCTTTCAGTTATGCGAGTGCCGGAATCCCTTATTTAAATTGCTGTTTCTGATCCTGAATATCATTCTGGCCAGCTTTACAAAATTAGTATAAAGCAGGCTTCCCTCCAAATTTTGTAGGTAGTTGTTATCTTATAAATTGTGAAGATTCGAACTCGACAAAGCAAACAGAAAAATCAGTTTTATCAGAAATTAGAGAGAAAAGCATATAACAGTTTCGGCTCCAGAAGCAATGGATAAATTATTCCGTAAACTGCGCCATAGAAGTGGGCATTGTGATTGATGTTTCCTCCTCCTTTTTTATTCATGTACTGGCAGTACACAAGGTATAGCGGACCAAACAAAATACCTGGTATAGGAATAATGGCAAATAAAAGTATTGTCCCGAATGGATTGAAAAATATGGAGGTAAACAATACTGCAGATATGGCTCCCGATGCACCTACGGAGTTGTAATACGGATCGTTTTTGTGTTTAATAAGATCGTAGAGTGATGCAACAATCATTCCTCCGAAATAAAGTCCAAGAAAACCACTTGTCCCAAAGCCCAGAACTTCAAAACCTTGCTCAATATAGGTCCCGAACGACCAAAAAGTGAACATATTTACTAGCAGGTGAGTTGTGTCGGCATGTACAAATCCGTGTGTAATTAAGCGATGCCACTCATTATTCTTTATTGTACGGTAAGGATTAAAAGCCAATTTATAGAATAATTCCTGATTACTGAAACACAGGTAAGAGATAACGGCTGTAATGCCTATAATAATGTATGTAATCATTTTGGGGTATTGAATTAATATTGTATTTGAATATTGAAAGTTACAAAGATAACAACATAAAGCATTTTATTTAATATTTGTTTATATATTGAAAGTTGTGAATGTGTTAAATCTTGTATATAATCTAACAGCCGTTCTAATTTAGATTGGATTAATAGCTTGTTTGTGCTATTTTTGTTTTTTAAGTATAACTTCGTTTTGTTGCTATCAACATATAATTAGATGATTATTTCAAATAAAAAATTTTGGATACTAATAGTATTTATTTCACTAGTACAAATCTCTGTATCTCGATTAAATGCTCAGGATATAAACCTGAAGTTTAATCATTTAACCACTGATAATGGATTGCCTCAGAATTCTGTTTATTCCATAGTTAAAGATAAATATGGATTTATGTGGTTTGGCACCTGGGGAGGACTTGTTCGCTATGACGGATATTCGATTAAAGTATTCAGGGCTAACGAAAATGATACTACGGCTCTGTCAGATAATATAATAAAAGTAATAGTAACTGATCCACTACATAATATTTGGGTAGAAACCGGAGATAAAAATTATATATATAAATACAATTACGAATATGAGAATTTTACACGGGTTCTGTTTAAGAAGGCTCCTGTATACGTTGTTAAATTATTGAATAAGTGGAAGATAAAATCTTTTAAAACGGCTCATAACAAGTTGTTTAAATGGGCTTCGACTTCACAAGGATTAATGCAGATAAATCAGTCATCTGGTAAACAAACGCTGTATCTATCTAATCATAATAGCCCGTTTTCATTATCTGACGATCAAATAAATTATATGTATTTAGATGATTGTGAAAATCTATGGATTGGAACTCAAAGTGGAGGAGTTAATTATGCTAATATTGAAATAAAACCCTTTTCTTACTACTATGCTGATGCTATTGGAAGCGGATTAATAGATAATATTGTAAGAGCTATAAGTAAGGACGTCAAGGGTAGATTGTGGGTTGGCTCGGAAGATAAAGGCATAACTGTAATTGAACCTGCTAAAAGTGGAAATAGATATTCTTATCTAAACAAAGGGAAATTAATAGATAGTAGAATTCGTTCGATTTATTGTGATCGATTGGGTTATATGTGGATAGGTACAAAAGGAGGAATGGATCGTTTTGACCTGCGGACTAACAGATTCAGACATTATTATCCAGGAGTGGCAGGTAGTATAGCCGATCCGAATGTCTTTTCAATAATTGAAGATCATGGAGGTAATTTATGGATAGGTACGTTTAAAGGACTTGCAAAGTATGACCGCTCAAATGATCGTTTTATTTGTTTTAAACCATCTCTTACAGGCGGACTTAAAGTAAAAGATATTATTGAAGACCATAATCATAATCTTTGGGTTGCCACAGAAGATGGTGGGTTAACTAAATTATACTATTCTTCTAATAAAAAAACGTTTGACTTGTCTAAATCAGTTAGATATCTTCATAGAGAAGGAAATGAAAATACAATCATAAATAACCGTATTTCATCTTTATCTGAAGATAAAAATGGCATGATATGGATTGGTACTAATGCAGGTATAAGTCTCTTAAATCCTGTAACGAATAAGTTTAAGCACTTTTCAATTAAGTCTGGACTTCCTGATGATCTTATTATGGCTATAAAGTATGACGGAAAGAAGTATGTATGGATTAGTCATAAGAAAGGAATTTCACGCATTAATATTGAAACATTTTCGCTTCAGAACTTCAATATGTATGATGGCTTACAAGGAACCGAATTTAATCAGAATGCCTCTTTTTATGATAGATATATAGGTGAAATGTATTTTGGAGGAACTAATGGTTTAAACTCTTTTTATCCGGATAGTATAAAAATAAATAGATATAAACCACGTGTTGTACTTACTAATTTAACTGTAATGGATCAAATTATGCAACCAGGGACGAAGGTTAATAATAGGGTTGTATTGCAAAAATCGCTGCTTTGTACTGACGAGATTACTTTGACATGGTGGGAAAAGGCTTTCAGTCTGGAATTTTCTGCATTACATTTTGCTAATCCTCAAGGGAATAAATATAAGTATAAGCTGGAAGGTATAAATAAGCAGTGGATATTTACAGATGCTTCTACAAGATCTGCTTCATATTCATATTTACCGGCAGGAACTTATCAATTTAAAGTTTATGCTGCTAACAGCGATGGTCTTTGGTGTGATACCCCTGCAACACTCCGAATAGTTATACTTCCACCTTGGTGGGCTACATGGTGGGCTAAAACAATATACGTAGTTTTTGCATGTTTAGCTATTGGCCTTATTTATAAATATATCGTATCGCGAATTGAGATTCGTAAGAAGGAAGAAGCTTATCAGTCAAAACTTCGTTCCTTATCAGAAACTGATACATCTGTTACTAAACAATTTAATACATTTACTTTACGAAATCATATTGGGAACTTGCAAGATCAACGTTTATATATGTGTGAATCTTTTTCGAAAGAATCTGGTGTTGAATTAAATAAAAATGCAATAAACATTAGTGATGAAACTTTCTTAAAGAAAGTAATACTTTTGATAAAAGACAACCTGCACGATGAGAATTTTAGTATAGATTCTCTTGCTGCTAAATTAAAAATGAGCCGTTCTCAGTTCTATCGAAAGATTAAAACCTTAACTAATCAGTCACTATATGATTTTGTAAATACCATCCGCATGAATCAGGCTTTAGAATATCTTTTGAGTGGCGAATATACAGTGTCGGAAGTCGCTTATAAAGTAGGCTTTAGTCTTCCCACTAATTTTACCAGAGCATTTGTGAAATTCTATGGGAAAACACCTAGCAAATATTTGGATTCTCTTAAAAATGGATAGTTTGACTAGAATAGATTGCAATTTATAAGTTTAGATTAGGTTCGGGTACAAGTGATTTAATAGTTTTGTGCCAATAAAAATATTGATTGTTTTTATCAGAAACCTTAATTTTCTAAATTTATTAATTCGTTTATTATGAGAGATCGTAGTTTTGTGAAATTATTTCGAGTTGTCTTAGCAGTGCTATTTATATTTATTGGTATTCAAAAAGTCTTGTCTCAGGAGCAAACCAAATGGGATGACATGAAGAATCTGATTAGCAATATTGCTCCTCCGAGATTTGCAGATAAAGATTTTGTTATTACCAATTATGGTGCTGTTGGAGATGGCGTTACCAATTGTAGTAAAGCTATTGAAAAAGCAATATTAATGTGTTGTAAGGCCGGTGGTGGAAGGGTTGTTGTTCCATCTGGAGCTTATTTTACCGGACCAATTTACCTGAGAAGTAATGTGAATCTTCATTTAGAAAAAGGATCAACGTTATTGTTTTCTACAAATCCGGACGATTACTTACCTCTGGTATACACTCGTTGGGAAGGTATAGAACTGATGAATTATTCTCCTCTGATTTATTCATATAAAGAACATAATATAGCTATTACTGGGGAAGGTGTACTTGATGGACAATCTGCTAATAATAACTGGTGGCCATGGAAAGGAAGAAAAGATCATGGGTGGAAAGTAGGTACGCCTAATCAAACGGATAGTGATAAACGTTCTGCTTTGTTTGAAATGGCAGATAAGAATGTACCTGTAAATCAAAGAAAGTTTGGAAAAGGTTATTATTTGCGACCTCAGTTTATACAACCTTATTTGTGTGATAATGTACTTATTGAAGATGTGAAGATTTTAAATTCTCCAATGTGGGTTCTTAATCCGGTTTTGTGCAACAATGTTATCATAAGTAGAGTTTGTGTTGAGAGTGAAGGGCCTAATTCTGATGGATGCGATCCTGAATCTTGCAAAAATGTGTGGATTAAAGATTGTTTCTTTAAAACAGGAGACGATTGTATTGCTCTTAAATCAGGCCGTAACCGCGATGGCCGGAAAATAAATATTCCTTGCGAAAATGTTTTGGTTCAGAATTGTACTATGATAAATGGGCATGCCGGTATTGGAGTAGGTAGTGAAATATCAGGTGGAGTAAAGAATGTGTTTTTTGAAAACTGTAAGATAATTAATACTATGTGGGGAGTTCGTATAAAAACAAGCTCGGCAAGAGGTGGATATAACAGTAATATTTATATTCGGAATATTGAAGCAGAAAAGATTTCTAATCAGTCCATTTGCATTACTATGCTGTACGAAGATAGAGGAGATTATGTACCTACTATAGATAATGTTGAGATTAAAAATGTAACTATTAAAGGTGGTGGAAAAGAAGGACTGGTAATTGAGGGTTATCCAACTTCTCCAATAAAGAATCTTGAAATAGAAAATGTGAATATAACCGATGTAAAAGCACCTTTAAGAACAGTAAATGTAAAAGAATCTGTGTTTAAAAACCTGTTTATTAATGGACAAAAAATAGAATCTTTATCTAATAAAAAATAAATATATGAACATTAAAAGGAAAACTATAATTATCTGTTTATTCCTGGCATTTTTGACAATAAACAGTGCCATATCTCAGGTGTTATTGCCCTCAAAAGGCTTTGGCAAACAAATTCCGCTTAACGGTATATGGAAATTTAAATATATTCCTTCAGTAAATATTGGATCTGACGAGACATTTTTTGAACCTCAAATAGATGCTTCTCGATGGGCGGATATAAAAACTCCGGGTCATTGGGAGTTACAAGGCTTTGCCGAACCAAAATATGGAAAAGAATTGCAAGAAGGTACAGGTTTGTATCGCACTGTTTTTACAGTTCCTGTCGATTGGAAGAAGCAACCAGTATATATTGCTTTTGACGGGGTGCAATATGGCTACCAATTTTGGGTTAACGGAAAATATGCAGGTTGTTTTAATAGTTCATTTAACCGACAGACATTTGATATAAGCTCCTTGGTGAACCTTGGAAAAAGTAATGTTCTGGCTGTTCGTGTGACCACCCGTTCTAAAGGATGGGAGTTTGATACGAATGATTGTTGGTCGCTTTCCGGTATCTTTCGAGATGTAACTTTATTCAGTCTGCCAACCACGCATATTAAAGATGTAGTTGTTCGAACTAAAGTTGATAAAACAGATGCTACATTATCAATCTCCACTCTTGTTGAGAATGTTTCAAAAAAAACCATCTCCCGAAAAACAACAGTTTCAGCAAAACTATTTAATCCAGAAGGTGTACTGGTGAAAGAGTTTTTACTTATTCGAGATAAACTGACGAGTTCTTCTGATTCGGTATCATTTAGTGAAAAGTTGAAAATAGAATCTCCCAGATTATGGACTGCCGAAACCCCCAATCTATACACTTTATCCATTAGCTTGAAAAACAATAATAAAGAGCTTCAGCAGCATGTTGAAAAAATAGGTATAAGGGAAGTTTCGTGGGATAACGGGATTTTGAAACTAAATGGAGCACCAATAAAGTTGCGGGGTGTGAACCATCATGATCTTTCTCCGATAAACGGTCGCGCTGTTACCGAAGCTGAAATGCTTCAGGATTTAAAACTGATTCGTGAAGCCAATGTGAATTTTATCCGTACTTCTCATTATCAGGCACATCCTCGATTTATTGAACTGTGTGATTCGCTTGGCTTTTATGTTATGGAAGAAGTTCCATTTGGATTTGGGGATGAACATTTGACCGACAAATCTTATCTTCCTATACTTAAAAGCAGGGCAAAAGCTACTTTAGAACGTGATAAAAATCATCCGTCTATCATTGTATGGAGTGTAGGAAATGAAAATCCGCTGACTGATATTTGTGTTGAAACAGGCGAATATGTGAAACAGCTTGATCCTACCCGTCCGCATTGTTTCCCTCAGATAGGTTCTTATTTCCGTAAAATCTACGAAAATATTCCTGAATCTGTTGATATTTTGTCACCTCATTACCCTGTGCCATCAATTCTTAAGGAGTATTCCTACAAGTTTAACCGACCAATGATTGTTACCGAATATGCTCATGCTCTGGGATTGGATTTTGATCGTATGGAAGCATTATGGGAGATTATGTATGCAAGCCCTAAATTGGCAGGAGGGGCAGTGTGGCACTTTTTTGACCAAGGTATTCTGCGTAAATCACCCGTGAAAACAACTCCGGGAGCTTTTACAACTTCAGTTTGGACAGACTCTGTAACTGTGTATGACAATAACGGTAACCAAGGAGCTGATGGGCTGGTGTATGCCAACCGAATTCCACAGGTGGATTATTGGCAAATGCGCAAGGTGTATACTCCGATAAAGCTTCTTGACGATACATTGCATGTTTCTTGTGGTAAGCAAAATGTTCGGCTAAATCTTATAAATCGTTTTGATTTTACCAACCTCTCAGATATTGAATGTGCTTGGACACTTTATGCTGATACCTTAGCATTACAATCCGGCAGAACTCCGCTGATTTGTGCTCCGCATGATACACTGGCATTAGGTCTTGATCTTCAACTGCCGGAAAAAACAACGGCAGATTATTATTATTTGAAAGTTATGTTTAAGGATAAACAAAATTATCAGTTCTATGAAAAAGTTTATCCTTTGGAAGTTAATAATCAGTTAGCTGATTTCCGACAAAAACTGGGTTTAAAAATAAATAAACCTTTTCTTAAAGGAAATACCATCATTTGGGGGAATTTTGGTTTGGAATTAAATGTTCAAACTGGAATGATCAGATTAAAAGATTCTTCTTTAGATTTTATTATGGACGGACCTTATGCCCGTATGGGACGGAAGACAACGATGTCCGAGTTGGCTACAACAGAGAAATCATCAACTAATAAAGGAAATGAGTCTAAAAAAGTAAAAGTAGATGATCCTTTACTGGCTGAAAAACCCAAAGAAGAGAATAGTCCTGTCTGGACTCCTCATTTGCTGACTCATCCGCAGGTGAAGGTTGAGCATATTAGTAATAATCGTATTGTAGTGAATTACACTTATGAACGTCAGAATGTTAAGGGACAATTTATTACTGGTACTGTTGAATATCAGGTTGCAGATAGTGGCCGTATTGATGTTAAATATCATTTTGCACCGGAGAAAGCTACAGGAGTAGCCCTCGAAGCTGGCCTTTCGTTTCTGGTCCCTGCTTCATTTACCGAATTTCGATGGGTTGGTAAAGGCCCTTATGTTGCATACCCGGGAAAGAATGTACTCGACGAATTCGGATTTTACCATTTGAACAGTGCCGATCTCAACTTTCAGGGAAATAGGGAAGACGTAGATTTGGCTGTTTTATCTGATGCGCATGGGAAGGGTATTGCTATTATTTCTAATAAATCTGATATTGCTGTAGAGAATTCTCCGCAAGGAATCGTAATAAGTCACAATGCATTGGTTTCCGGACGGTTTAATAAAGGATCTTTGCCTGAACAAAAAGTGAAGGTTGAAAATGTTAAGGAAATTACCGGCAGCTTTTCAATTGTACCAATTATAGGAGAATGGCCGACTGTTCTGCAGAAACTGTTTGGAACTTCATCTAAGGTTGCCAAACCATTTCAACCTTTTTATAATAGTTACGATCAGTAATTAAAAAATCATTAGAAACAAAGGATTATGAAAAAACTAAAGATTATACTATTGTTTTCGTTATTTATATTTTCTGTCCATGCAAGAGGGATAAAGATAGCCTTTGAGCCTCACGAATCGGCATTTCCACTTGTTAGGAATAATTCTGCTGCAGCTATACTTACTGATACTTCCGACGCAGAAGTTGTAGGTATTGTAGCAAAAGCTCTAGCTTCAGACATAGAATTAGTAACTAGCATAAAACCAAAAGTTATTTCCGACCCCCGAAAGGGAGGAGAACATTTGGTTATTGCTGGAACAATTGGACATTCTGCTTTTATAGATCAATTGATCAGATCAAAGAAGTTAGATGTTACCCAGATTCAAAATAAATGGGAATCGTTCATCATAACTACCATAGAAGCACCAATGAAAGGTGTTAAACAAGCTCTTGTTATTGCTGGTAGTAACCGACGTGGAACAGCTTATGGATTATTTGAATTATCACGTATGTTTGGAGTTTCCCCTTGGGTTTGGTGGGCAGATGTTGTACCAACCCATAGAAAAGAGCTTTATGTTTTGCCGGGTGTAAAAACTACGGAAGAACCATCTGTGAAATATAGAGGAATATTTATTAATGATGAAGACTGGGCATTAAATCCATGGGCTGCTAAAAATATAGATACGGAAATTAAAGATATTGGTCCCAAAACCTATGCTCGAGTATTCGAATTAATGCTTCGCTTACGTGCTAATACAATTTGGCCTGCTATGCATGATAGTACCAATGCTTTTTTCTATTATCCAGATAATCCGGTTGTTGCAGATAAATATGCGATTGTGATGGGATCAACCCATTGCGATCAGATGTTGCGAAGTAATACATTTGAATGGCAAAAGAATTTCGAGAAAGAATACGGAGTTAAACCTGGAGAATATCGTTACGACACCAATAAATCGCAGGTTTATCGTTATTGGGAAGATCGTGTGAAAGCTACTAAAAACTATGAATCAGTATTTACCATTGGTATGCGCGGTGTACGTGACGGCAGTATTGTTGGTCCTGTTACAAAAGAAGGTAAACTAGCTTTGCTGGACACGATTATTCAGGATCAACGGAATATTTTTAAAAATTATTTCGGAGATACTACGAAAGTACCTCAGATTTTCTGTCCTTATAAAGAAGTGCTTGGCTTGTATCGGAGTGGATTAAATATTCCAGATGATGTTACATTGGTATGGGCTGATGATAATTATGGTTATATTCGTCAACTATCTACACCTGCCGAACAAAAAAGACGTGGTGGAAGTGGCATTTATTACCATTTGGAATATCTGGGTAAGCCACACGATTATACTTGGTTAAGCACAAATTCACCTTCGCTTATTTCGTACGAGATGACTAAAGCCTATCAATTTGGAGCAAACAGATTTTGGATTGTGAATGTAGGCGATATTAAACCTGCAGAGATGGAAATACAATTCTTTTTAGATTTGGCCTGGGATACAAAAAAATGGACTCCTGAAAATGCTATACAATATGCTGCTTACTGGGCTGAACAAAACTTTGGAAAAGATTTTGCTCAAGAAATTGCAGATATAAAAAGAGAGTATTATAGGTTGGCACAATCAGGTAAGCCTGAACATCTTGGAATACTACGCTATGACAGTTTAACTAGGCAAAAACGACTTACGAACTATGCAAAACTGGTAGAAAAGGTAGATAAAGTAAAGATTCGTTTACCAAAACGTCTTTTAAATGCTTATTTTGAATTAATTGAATATCCTGTTAAAGGAGCTGCATTGATGAATCAAAAAATGTTTTATGCACAAATGAGCTTTAATGTTGTATCAACTAATAATAATCTTGCTCGTGAATATTCAATAAAATCAAAGAACGCCTTCGTAAAGATTAAGAAATTAACACAATATTACAATACTAATATTGAAAACGGTAAATGGAATGGAATGATGAATTATGCTCCCCGTAATCTTTCAGTTTATGATATGCCACGAGTAGCAGTTCCGGAAGTCTTGACGGATTCAGAAAAACCAGTTGGGAAATACACTCGAAGTTATATCATATCTGATACTATTAACGTTGATTATTCAACAGGAATATTTTCTCTTAACGCAAATCAGTTTAAAACAAAGTGTGAGCTAAAAAATGAAAGAATTGCTATAATTGAAGGGCTTGGACTAGGAGAAGGAAGTATATCTCGCTATCCATTTAATGGAATCTCTTTCAAAAAGGAGAATTATGAAAAAGCTCCATTTGTAGAATACGTATTACCATTAACAATTGGTAAGTATGAAATATCTTTTAAATGTTTGCCTACACAAAATATTCATGATGGACGAAGTCTTGCTATGGCTGTGTCTGTAAATAATCGAAAACCACTATTCGTAGATGTTAATCAATCCAAGGAAGAAGGAAAATGGATAAAGAATATTATGCGTGGATATTCAGAAGAAACAATACCAGTAAGCATTGATAAAAGTGGTGAAAATAAAATAAGAATCTATTTGTTGGATACAGGATTGGCTTTGAACCGTATAGACGTTTTCAAAACTAAATAAATATCTTTTAGTGCGCGGGCAACTATGCCATTAGCACCATTATCCCCTTATGAATAGCCAGTGTATGTTTGTATTTCTTTAGTTTTAACTAATCAATTAAGAAATGGAACAGCTCAGTCTTTAAAGAAAAGGAATATAAGTGCAGAAATATAATGTTCAAGTTTGGGAGGATTGGCAAAATCATAGATTCAATCGCAAATGTAATCTCTATTTTATATAGGCTAAATTGATTTTAAATAATCTAATAGTTTGTTACTTATTAATAATAAGTTCTGTTTTTGTATATATTTTATGTATCTTTCGATTCCTAAACTTAAAATATTGCAATTATGCGTATAATTAAAACAAATTTAAAATCAACAATAATGAAACATTCTGTTTTTTCGTTGTCAATCCTGACAGTATGTATATTGTTTACAAGTTGTGTAAGCAAAAAGCAGTTTGCCGGTTTGCAGTCCGATTACAATAAGCTACAGACTGAAAACAGTGATCTAAGAAAATCTTACCAGGATACTAAGGAACAGTTGGTAGAGAGTCGTACAAATGCTAAAAGTCTGGAAGATCGTTTGGCTGAGGCCAGAAGAAATAATGAAGAAATTCGTTCCTCTTATGCTGCTTTGCAAGGGTCGCTCGACAAGAGTTTGCAGCAAAACTCTCAGGGAAATATAAACATTTCCAAGTTGGTGGACGAAATCAATGCTTCCAACCGTTTTATCAAGCAATTGGTTGAAACGAAAACTAAGTCCGATTCACTTAATTTGGTATTGAGCAATAATCTGACACGTTCATTGAGTCGCGAAGAACTTAAAGAAGTAGATATTCAGGTATTGAAAGGTGTAGTATATATCTCATTGGCAGACAATATGCTTTATAAATCTGGTAGCTATGAGGTGAATGAAAGAGCCGGTGAAACTTTAAGCAAGATTGCTAAGATCATAATGGATTATAAAGATTATGACGTTCTTATTGAAGGTAACACTGATACAGATCCTATTACTCGTGCTAATATCCGTAACAACTGGGATTTGAGTGCTTTGCGTGCTTCATCGGTTGTTCAGGTTTTGCAAAACAGTTACGGCGTTGATCCAAAACGTCTGACTGCAGCTGGTCGTGGTGAATTCAATCCGATTGCAGATAATAACTCTGCTTTAGGAAAGCAACGTAACCGTAGAACACAGATTATCATTACTCCTAAGCTAGATCAGTTTATGGAACTTATTGATAAGGCACCGGAATCATCAAATAAGTAATAATATTAAGAAAAAGGACAAAGTTATTGTTCTAATATACTATAAATAAGGAGTTGTTGGTAAAGGCCAGCAACTCCTTATTTAGTTTTACTCCACCTTTGAGGATATACAGATTATTCTTTTATCAGTATTCTTAATAAAGGAATAATGCTTTGAATAAATATTTGTGTAGCTTTTATTCTTTTAATCTGGGCTTATTCTGCTGGAAATTAGCTTGATTGCATATCTGTTAGTGTTATTCTATGCTAATTGAAACGTTTCTGATTTAATAATTAATTGTTGATAAAAAGTGAAACGTCTGATTGTTTTTTATTATTAATAAGATATAGTTCAACTAGCTTTTAAAACAATAAAGTTATTTACCATATTAATGTTTATTTATTGAATAAATTCTAAATAATTATTAAAAATAGTTTATTGGTAAAATAATGTTATCTATTTAATATGTTGAAATATAGTTAGTTATATGTGATTCTAATGGGTGTGATCTTTTGGCTAATGAAAAAAGTTTTAATTTGTAAACTTAGTTTTGTACTTTTAATTAAAGAATCAGTGGATTGTGATTTTTTTATAATGTTCTGCATCTGAAAGATTTAATGATTTAGGACCTAAGACGTAAAAAATAATTAGTATGAACATTTGCCGCCTACTTAAACTTTTTTTTATTTTCCTGATCCTTTGTGTAAAAGCGGAGGCTGCTTCAACTGATAATATTATATTAGTTCTTAATTCATATACCGAAAAAAGTGAATGGGCAGAAAATGTTCAAGACGTAGTTGCGAGGTTAGTATATGAACAAAAGAATACTACTATAAATATCGAATCAATTAGTAATTTTGAATTTTCTTCAGTGAAGAATGCAAAGGACAAAATGGATAGTTTGTACTGCAATTATCCCCAGAAGCCTAAAGTTATAGTTATTATAGGAAACAAAGGATGGATACTTTATCGAAGTACTGTGCCACAATCATGGAAAAAAATTCCTGTTGTACTGACTTTGATTAGTCACCATACTCTTTCATTGCAAAACTTTATTTCCAAAAAGAGAATAACTCCTGATATAATGATACCTAATAAGGAGGCTATTAAAGAATTTAATGTAACGGGAGTATATAACTTGGTATATATAAAAGAGACTATTCAATTAATGAAAAAGTTGATGCCTGAGATGAAAAGAGTTGCATTTATAACTCATTCACAATATGGCAATACCTATAGTATAGGCAGTTTTAACATTGCAATGAAAAAAGACTTTCCTGAGCTTACAAAAGTATGTTTATGTCAAAAGAAACTTGGAACAAAAGATTTGCTGGATTCACTAACAAAGTTGGATAAACATACGGGAATACTGTTTTATGGATGGAATAAAGATGCTGATACCAATACATCAAAAGGGTATTTATCTTCTAAAATGGTGAAGAGGGTTATTAGTAGTTTTGCCAATACTCCGGTGTTTAGTTTGTTCGACTCTAAAACGGATCATGTAATATTTGCTGGTGGTTATTACTCTACAATTGATAATTATTGCACAAAAGTGGCAGATGTCTTACGTCAAATTCTTGTCGGAAAGGATGCGAAAGATATTCCTTTTCAATATGCTAATGAGGCATGTTCACATCTGAATTATGATTATTTAATGAGCTTTGGTATAAATAATAAACTGCTTCCCAAAGATGCCGTTTATTATAATAAACCAATTGGTTTTATTCAAAAACACATTCATTTGATTGTTATTATAGCTATATGCTTTTTCTTTTTGCTATTTATAATCATATCAAAAATGAGAACTTATAAAAAAACAAAAAAACTGAAGGATAAAGAGATTGCTCTTCTAACAAAATTCAAGGAACGATATACTAATTTGCCTATTCCTTATGTTAAGTTGGAATTACTATACGATGAAGATCGAAATGTGAAAAATGTTGTTATAATAGAAGTAAATCAATCATTAGAAAAAGAATTTGGAATAAAGCAAAGCCTTGTTGCAGGAAAAACGAGCAGTGAATTAGGTTTTCAATTACCGGCTAAGAGTCAGAGCCGTTTCCAAAAAGCGTTTGAACAGAATAAACCTTATATGACTGCATATTATGATAAACCAACAGACAGGTATTATACAGCTTTACTATATCCCAATATTGAGGAATGTACTTTTGATATTTTTCTCACTGATAAAACGGAAGAGCATAAAGCAAATGCTGCCAAAGATGAATTAAGATTGTTACTTGACTCTATTCTTGACAATATTTCTGTTCCGGTTTATGTAAAAGAGATAGGAGAGGAGATTCGTTATTCTTATTGGAATAAAAAAGCAGAAGAGGTTACCGGAATTAAATCGGGAGATGCTATAGGTAAAACAGATATTGAAGTATTCGGTGAAAAATTGGGTAAAAAGTTTCAGGAAGATAATGATTACCTTATAAAAAATGGAGGTACTCTTTGTTATGAAGGTAAATTCCCAAGCGTAAATAATAAGGTCTGTACCACTAATGTGATGAAAACAATAGTTAGGAGAAAAGATAATTCAGCCTATATATTGGTTATAAGATTTGATATCACAGAACTTATTTTAGTTCAGAATCAGCTGGAGCTTAGGAATCGTCAGCTTGGATTGTCTTTTAATGCCGGAGAAATTATTCCTTGGACATTAAACGTGCAGGATAAAACTCTTATTTATGATAATAAATCCTTGAATATTAAAAATAATAACCCCAAAAATGAGTTCCTAGTTAAAAAGCTTGATGAAATATTAGCTATGGTGCATCCTGATGATGAAGGATGGGTTAAATCATTGGTAGATGATTTTATAAATGGTAGGGTTGATAAGATGGAGGCCGACGTGAGATGCGATATTTATGGAGCTGGAAAAGGATATAATTGGTTCTCATTGCAGGCTATAGTGAGTGAATGCGATTATGATGGAAATCCTGTAATTATAACCGGGGTTACAACAAATATTTCAAGAAGGAAACTGGAAGAACAGGCTTTGATTGAAGCGAAAGTGAAAGCTGAAGAATCTGATCGGATGAAATCAGCCTTTGTTTCGAATATGAGTCACGAAATACGTACTCCACTAAATTCAATTGTGGGATTTTCAAGAATTCTGGTTTCAAATCCTGATTTGGATGATGAGAGCAAAGCGCAATTTTCCGAAATTATTGAAAGTAATAATCAACTATTGCTGCAATTAATAAATGATGTTCTTGATCTGTCGAAAATAGAAGCGGGAACATTGAATTTTGTATATACTGATACTGATATTAATATTTTGCTTAGTGAAATTGAACAATCAATGAGACTGAAAGTTGATAAAAGTAATATTAAAATATCATTTAAAGAGAAGTTTCCGGAATGTGTGGTTCATACAGATAGAAATCGAGTGGCACAGGTTCTTTATAATTTAATGAATAATGCAATTAAATTTACTAGCCAAGGGGAAATTGTATTAGGTTATCAAATGAAGGAAAATCTGTTGTATTTTTATGTGCAGGATACTGGTTGTGGTATTCCTAAGGATAAACAAAGCTCCATTTTTGATCGTTTTATTAAATTAGATTCTTTTACTCAAGGGGCGGGACTCGGATTGTCAATCAGTGCATCGATTGTATATAAGTTGGGCGGAAAGATTGGTGTTGACTCTGAAGAAGGTGTAGGATCTACTTTTTGGTTTACCATACCATGTATTCCTGCTGTAGTAAATTAATGAGATTGTAAAATACAGAAATCTACAGTAAATATGCATCTTTCGTCTTTTTTTATTAAGCACCGGAATCATCAAATAAGTAATAATTCAGATGTAATAGAAGAGCAATTAATCTATTACGGAATTTGTAATAACAAAGGAGTTGTCGGGTTTACTGGCGACTCCTTTGTTATTTAGATAGCCCGTCCTCATCTATCAAAAAGAAATTTTAAAAATATATCCTCTTTAAATAAAGGACATATTTTTATTATGCACGCTTATGAATCGAGATTTTTATGTAAGTTTGCTTCATAATAAATAATTTCAGCAATAAATGGAATAATCCAGCATAAGCAAGGGCATTTCAGAATATTTGCTGTATTTATAATAACACGTTAATCAAAATCTGCTATATGAAAAAGAATATTGCATTGTTCCTTATTTTGTGTGGAACATTCTTCCAGTTTCTGAATGCACAAAGTTTCAAGTTTACTACTCCTTTGTATGGTGCTGCGTATTATAGTGAATATACGCCAACAGACAGACTGGATGAGGATATTCGTCTAATGAAAGAAGCTAATCTTTCGGTTGTTCGTGTTGGAGAATCCACATGGTCTTTATTTGAACCTCGTGAAGGTGAATTCAAGTTTGAATGGATGGATCGTATTCTTGATCGTTTGAATAAAGCCGGAATCAAAGTAATTCTGGGAACCCCCACTTATTCTATTCCTGCTTGGATGGCAGAACGTTATCCTGAAGTGTTATCTCAAAAGGCAAATGGAGCTCAGAGTTATTATGGTATCCGTCAGAATATGGATATTACTAATCCCACTTACTTGTTTTATTGCGAGCGTATCATTCGCAAGATGATGGAACATTTTGCCAAACATCCGGCTATTATTGGTTATCAGGTAGATAATGAAGTAGAACCACGCGGCATTAATAATCGTGATTATTTTGTTGGTTTCCGCAATTACATAAAAAAGCAGTTCAATAATGATTTAGATTCACTGAACCGTGCATGGGGATTGAACTATTGGGGGATGAATATCAATACCTGGGAAGAATTTTATCAGCGTGATGGAGTTACGAACCCTTCTTACAAAGTGGCTTGGGAACGCTGGAACCGTAAGTCAACTGCCGATTTCCTGAATTGGCAAATAGATATTGTGAAACAGTATAAGCAAGATGATCAGTTTGTTACCCATTGTTTTATGCCGTATTTCAGAAATATCGATCAGGTGGAAGCATTCAGGCAGATGGAATATCCTGCTATCAATGTTTATTATACCATGCAGGATGCTCAGGATGGACAATGGATTGGTTATGCCAGCGATTATATGCGTAAAGTTTCTAAGAATGGGAATTTCCTTGTAACTGAAACAAATGCGCAGGGCACAGGGTGGGATAGCAAAGACCAGTATCCTCCTTATGATGGTCAGCTGAGACAAAATATGTATAGCTTCCTTGCCGGTGGAGCCAATATGGTGGAATATTGGCATTGGAGTACGCTGCATTACGGACAGGAAACCTATTGGCGTGGTATTCTTGGGCATGATATGCAACCTAATCGCGTGTACCGTGAGTTTCAAAAAGGTGCAAAAGAACTTGATAAAATAGGGGCTAAGTTGGTTAATTTAAAGAAGAAAAATAAAGTTGCTATATTATACAGTCACGATTCCGGGCAAGGCTTACAGTTTATGCCTTATACTAACGGGGATAATTACAAGGATTATATGGTTTATGAATCTTTGTACCGCCAAAACATAGAGTGCGATATTATCCCTTGCGACAAAATAACAGACTTTAGTGGCTATGATATGTTGGTGATACCTCCATTGTATGTTGCTGCTGATAGTTTACTTAATAAGATTTCTGATTTTGTGAAAAGAGGTGGCGAAGTAGTTATGCTTTATAAGAGTGGTTATTGTAATGAACATTCGGCAGTGCGTTCCACATTGGCTCCCGGACCTTTGAAAGATGTTTGCGGATTTACTTATCAGGAATTCTCTACGATTAATAAATTAAACCTGAAAGCAAACGAACTTGGAGCTAATGATAATACAGTAAATACCTGGTTTGAATTTCTTCAGCCCACTACGGCCAAACCTTTGGCATATATTGATCATCCTTTCTTCGGGAAATGGCCTTGCATTACTGAAAACTCTTATGGTAAAGGACATCTTATTTATCTGGCAACAGTTCCATCACAGGACTTATTGCAGAAGATTGTAGCTCGTGCAGCCGACCGTATTGGTCAGTTACCTTTTAATGGGAAATATCATTATCCTATTATTATGCGTTCGGGCATTAATGGTAGCAAGAAGAACATTCATTATCTCTTCAATTATTCTGCAGAGGAAAAGAGTATTGAATATCCTTTTGCAGATAGTCGTTCTTTACTTGACAACCAATCGTTGAAAAAAGATAGTCGGGTTACTATCGAACCATGGGGAGTTGTTATTGCCGAAGAGTAAAGAGATAAATATGGAATGCTCGATATTTTATGTTTAACTCTGAAGTTGTTATTGCTTAAGAATAAAGAGATGCAACTTATCTAACGATCTTCCAAGATTGGTCTCTTTTATTCTGAAAGCGTTTCAAGTACGGGCAGGTATTATATTATTCTTGCCCATACTTTTGAAAAGCCACTCTTGGTGAGCCGTTTGCTAAATAGATAACGCCACACTCGGTATATCCGTTCTTTTTAAGAACCGATTGCATTACCCAATTATCGTGATGTGTATCTACACGGATATTATGGCATTGTTGAAAACACCACTCTAGACAATAGGTGCCGATTCCTTTTACTTTACCACTTGTTGCCAAGCGATGAACCACTCCGTAAGGATCGTCATTTAGCCATTGGCCATTCTCTATATAAGCGTAAGTAGGATCATTCCCTTTCCAAAAACAGAAAGTAGCAACAATCTCTCCGGAATCGTCTATACATACGTAACTGTTACCGGCTGCAATATCATTCTCAACTACTTCACGAGAAGGATAACCATCAGTCCACTGGTTCATATTGCCAGTATTCCGCATAATAGATCTGGCAAAATCAAAAACTTCCAGTTGCTTGTCAATATCGGTTGATGCGGCTTTTCTAATCTTCATAAAACAAATATTAATTATTAGCTTATTCGTTTTTCTTTGTTTGCAAATGTATATAAGAATATTTTATATCTGATGTTCTTATGTTTTTTATATGTTAATTTATATTATAATATTCGCCTGCGAGGGTTACAACTTATTATTTATAAACTTACCTTTGCAGCGGTTTTAAGCCTCGTCTAAGGGACGATTCTTTTTATAATATGAAAATTAGTCTATACAATACCTTCTCATTAAGATACAGGAATAAGCTGCACAAATTTCATTCATGGGGTGTTGCCGCAACACACTAATCAGTTCCGGAAGAACTTTTATATATAAAATCTAATTATTTTTTATAAATCATTTTTATTTATGAGTAGAAAAATAGAACTCATAACGGTACTTATTGTGTCGTTATGTGTCCAGCAATTGTATGCTCAGGATAGCTCTTGCTATACCTTGGGCATTGATGAAATGTTTCGTCTGGCCGACGAGAATAGTAAGAGTATTCGTACTTTCAATACAGGTATCGAACAGGCAAAAGAGGGAGTAAAAGTGGCAAAGAATAGTTTGTTGCCAAGTATTGATGCGGGACTTTCATTTAGTTATCTGGGTAACGGATATATTACTGACCGGAATTTTTCAAATGGATTTAAAGCTGCTATACCTCATTACGGAAACAACTTTTCAATAGATGCATCGCAGGTTGTTTATGCCGGTGGGGCAATTAAGGGAGGAATAGCTATAGCCGAACTTCAGCAGAAAATTGCTGAGTTGGATAAAGTAAACAATCAGCAGGATGTTCGCTTCCTTCTTATTGGCTATTATATGGAGTTGTATAAACTTGCTAATTATGCGAAGGTATATACAAAGAATATTGAGCAAACCCAAAAGCTTCTGAAAGATATTCAGGCAAAGCAAAAAGAGGGTACTGCTCTTAGAAATGATATTACCCGTTATGAGCTGCAGCTGAAGAACCTTGAATTGCAACTTACTAAAGTAATGAATAACAGATCAATCATTAATCATCAATTGATTACTGTATTGGGATTGCCTAAAAGTGTGACTATCGTGCCTGACACAACGATATTGCAAAAGGAACTTACCGTATCCGGTGAGGAAGATTGGCAACGGATGGCATCTTCTTCATTACCATCGTTACGGAAAATTGAGCTTGGAATTGACGTAAGCAAGCAGCAGGAAACAATTATTAAATCAGAGAAATTACCTCATATTGCTCTGGTTGCAGCTAATCATCTTGATGGGCCTGTTACTATTGATATACCTGCAATCAACAAAAACTTTAACTACTGGTATGTTGGTGTGGGAGTGAAATATAACATTGCTTCTCTTTACAAAACAAACAAACAGCAAAAACAAGCTAAACTGACAACTCGTCGTGCACAGGAACAATTAGCTTTGACTAAAGATATGACAGAGAATGAAATTCAGGCAGCTTACACTTATTATCTGGAATCTTTTACAGAACTCAATACACAAGAAAAGAGTCTGGAGCTGGCTACTCAGAATTACGATGTGGTTAATAACCGCTATCTGAACGACTTGGCGCTGATAACTGACATGCTGGACGCAAGTAATTCAAAGTTAAGTGCCGAATTGCAGGTGGCTAATGCCCGGATAAACATTCTTTATAATTATTATAAACTGAAAAAGGCTTCAGGAAATTTATAAATCAAACAATAAACATCATAGAGTAATGAATAAGAAAAGAAAAAAGCTAATAAATAATATTGTTATTGCATTGGTAATTTTATGTGGAATAATCTGGGTATGCTCCAGGTTTGTTCATTTGGGAAATGTGGAATATACCGACAATGCTCAGGTAAAACAACTTATTGTACCGGTAAACTCACGTGTTCAGGGATTTATAAAAAAGATTTGTTTTGAAGAAAATCAGTATGTACATAAAGGCGATACCTTGTTGTTGATTGAAGATACAGAATTTCGTTTCAGAGTTGCTCAGGCTGAGGCTGATTATCAGAATGCTATATCCGGTAAAACTGTTGCTGCTTCGTCTATAAATACGACACAAAACAATATTTCGGTATCTGATGCAGGAATTCAGGAGGCTAAGATTCGTATGGATAATGCCGGACGTGAGTATAATCGTTATAAGAATCTGCTGGCACAGGGAGCGGTTACTAAACAACAATATGATAATGTAAAAACAGAATACGATGCTTCGAAGGTTAGATATGAGCTGCTTAACCGCGAAAAGCAATCTACAGCTCTTGTAAAAACGGAACAAACACATCGTTTAGGCCAGAACATTGCCGGAATTAAACTTGCTGAGGCTGCTTTGGGGTTAGCCAAGTTGAATCTTTCATATACAGTAATCACTGCACCATGTGACGGAACTACCGGAAGAAAGAATATACAGGAGGGGATGTTGATTCAACCAGGACAAGCGCTGGTTGATTTGGTAGATGAAAATGATAAATGGGTGGTTGCTAATTACAAAGAAACTCAGACAGCAAATATCCAGATAGGACAGGTTGTAAATGTTGAGGTTGATGCTATTCCTGATGTTGTATTTAAGGGTACAGTAGAATCTATTTCGCAAGCCACTGGAGCAAGTTTCTCTCTCTTTCAACAAGATAATTCATCTGGTAATTTCGTGAAAGTAGAGCAACGTATACCTGTTCGCATCAAATTTTCTAAAAACAACAGACTTGATATTTTGAAGCGTCTGCGTGCAGGGATGAATGTAGAATGTGAAGTAAACTATTAATCTATGCACGAAACAGGTCCTTTTTCTATCCCGTCTATCCGTAGCTTTGTTCCGGAAAAGTTACGGCCGTGGATATTAATAGTTTTCGCGATTCTTTTTCAGCTTTCGGGGGGAGTTTATCTGGCGGTAGTCAGTGAAATGGTTGGCTCTACCTCTTTAAGGCGGGAAGATATAACGATGGCAGGTGCCGCCTCACTAGTGGGGTTGGCATTGGTTTTCTGCGTAATGTTCCGGTTAAAATTTCGTTTTGCATCAAAACCAACTTTGCTTATTTGCTGTGCGGGTATTATTGTCTGTAATTTGATTTGCATGCATTCTATCAGTGTGCCTGTTCTTGTGGCCACCAGTTTTGTAGCGGGAGTCTTCAGAATGTGGGGAACCTTTGAGTGTAACTCCACCATTCAGCTATGGATTACTCCTAAAAGAGATTTATCCATTTTCTTCTGCTATATCAATCTGATGGTTCAAGGTATGCTTAACTTTACAGGGCTGACTGCCATTTATACCGCATACCTTTCAAAATGGGAATATATGCATTGGGTGGTTATCGGACTACTTGGTTTGATGATGCTAACTACAGTAATTATATTCCGGACTTTTCGCGCAATGAAAAAATTGCCACTCTATGGCATTGATTGGTTAGGTGCTTTTATTTGGGCATTAACTATTCTATGTATTATTTTTGTTTGCGTGTATGGAGAACATTATGACTGGTATAATTCTGAATATATACGAATGGCAACTATGGCAATCGTAGTGCTGCTTGTTACCAACTTATGGCGATCATCCACCATTCGTCATCCTTTTATTTCGATGAAAACCTGGACATTCAAAATGGTGTATGTCACGGCTTTTGTTTATTTGCTAGTGTTCATCTTACTTTCGCCTACACACGTTCTTGAGCACCTCTACATGGAACAAATATTAGGATACGATGCTTTGAATCTCGTTTCACTTAATTGGATATCCATTTTAGGTATAGTTACTGCAAGTATTTTTATGTATAGAACATTTGCTTTAAAGAAATGGAGCTTTAAGAGCGTTACTGTTATTGCCTTTGTTGCGATTGTAGGTTATTTAATGATTTTCTATTTTATAATCGATTATAATTTACCTAAAGAAGCACTGATGTTACCTATCTTTTTAAGGAGCTTTGCTTATGTAGTGCTTGCAATTTGTTTTCTTACAGCATTAACACGCGTTCCTTTTCAATTCTTTTGGCAGGCGCTGACTATACAGGCTTTTGTTGATGCTTGCTTTGGCGAATTTTTCGGTGCAGCAATACTAGGCCGCGCCTTGAAATATGTAATGGCAAAGAATGTAATGCTTCTGAGTGCAAATTTAGATCATGTAAATGTTTTGGCTAACCAAATGCCTCAAGCTGAACTTTATGGAGCATTACAGCAGCAGGCGTTAATCGTTTCAATGAAGGAGCTGTATGGTTGGCTTGTAATATTAGGAATATTCTGTCTTTTGGCATTTATGCTGAAAGAAAGCTCACTTCGTCCTAAATTTGCTATACATCCAAAGTTCAGAACCATAAGGAGATATATAAAACATGAGCTAAGAGAAAAAATAAGTTAGGAATCTGGTTCTTCTCTCCACCCGGGTGTACAATAATTCTCCACCCGGGTGTACCGACCTGGTAGACCCGGGTGTAGAGGCTTTGTACATCCGGGTGGAAGAAAAAGAAATAGCTCAGGAATTCATCATTTCCTGAGCTATTCTTCTATGAAATATTACAGATTTATTTTTTATAAACAGCCTGCATTCCACAGTGTCTGGTACATTTTCCGCATTCAATACACTTTTCAGAGTCAATAACCGGAAGATTGTGCCCGTCCTGAGAAATAGCACCTACAGGACATACTCTAAGAAGCGGACACCTATGGTTTTGAGGACATCGATTTTTGTCAATTGTAAGTGCCATAACTGTTAGTTTTTAAGCAATACTTCGTTAATGGCGTCTTTGAATGCCGATTTAGGCATTGCTCCCTGCGCCATTTGTGGCTTACCATTCATAGGAATGAACAATAATGAAGGAATACTGCGAATACCAAATGCTGCAGCCAATTCTTCTTCTTCCTCAGTGTCTACTTTGTAGATATAGATTTTATCACCATATTCGGCAGCCAGTTCTTCCAGGATAGGAGCAATAGTTTTACATGGACCGCACCATGAAGCATAAAAATCAACAATGGCAGGTTTGTCACCTAAATATTTCCACTCGTTAGGATTAGTTTCGTAATTGGCTACTTTCTTTAGAAACTCTGCTTTTGTTAAATGAATTGTTTTCATCTTATTTTCAGTTTTTAATTTGTTATCACTTTGTTTATTACTTTGTTGTCCGTTGCACGAGGTAAAAATCAGCCCCGTCATTAGCAATATTAATGTCAGCTTTTTCATTGTTCTTCAGGTTTTCATTGTTTCTCTTCTCCTATATAAACTTATAACTATCTGTTGCTTGAATTAAATAAGTATCCTTAGTACTAAAAAATAGTCCTTTGGAAATTTGTTCCTTTAGAAAGAACGATGCAAAGATATATGTATTTTCTTATAAAACAAATTTCCTATGGAAAATAATATGATAAAAATATTTAATTGCTTATAAGTACTATTGTTTTTATTGATAAACCTCTTATTTATTTTATACCGATAAATTATAAATTCGTGAAATGAAGATTATAATTTGCAATTTGCTGTTAAAGTTCTCTTCAAAGATATTACTTTTACAATATTGAAAAACATATTTATTGCCAATAAGATGAAAAAGAACCTATTTTTAATTTTAATTCTATTTGCTGTTTGCACCAGACTGGATGCTCAGCAGCTTCGTTACCGTCAGGATGGAACATTTAAGATTGTTCAATTTACTGATACACATGTAGTACCCGAAAAAAAAGAATCTCTTGATGCTATTAAATTGATTGATAAAGTTCTTGAAAAAGAACAGCCCGATTTAATAGTTTTTTCAGGAGATGTAGTTACTGGTAAGCCTGCCCGTAAAGGATGGGATATGGTGCTGAAACCATTAATTAAAAAAGGAATTCCTTTTATTATAACAATGGGAAATCACGATCCGGAACAAGATCTTACTCGTACTGAGATTGCAGATATTGTTACTGCTGCTCCAAATAATTTAAATAAGAAAAGCGATAAAGGATTGTCTGATGTCTCTTTAGAAATACAATCGGCAAAAAATGGTAAAGCAGCATCTCTTATATATTGTATGGATTCAAATGACTATTCAAAATTAGACTCAGTGAAAGGATATGGATGGTTTTCTTTCGATCAGATACAATGGTATCGCAATACCAGTTCTTCTTATACTAAACAGAACGCAGGAAAACCGCTTCCGGCTTTGGCCTTTTTCCATATTCCTCTTCCTGAATATAGAGAAGCATATAAAAATGAAAAAAACATCCATGCTGGAATTCGCCTGGAAGATGAATGTCCGGCATCTGTTAATTCAGGAATGTTTGCTGCCATGCTGGAAAGTGGAGATGTAATGGGAGTATTTGTTGGGCACGATCATGATAACGATTATATGGCATCACTTTATGGAATTGTACTTGGTTATGGAAGATTCTCGGGAGGAAGAACTACATATACTGATTTTCAGAATGGTGCACGTGTCTTTTGCCTGAAAGAAGGAGAGAAGGGATTTCTTACTTATATTCGTTTAATGGATGGTAGTGAAATATGCAGAACCTATTCTTTATCTAAATAGTAATTTGATTTTCGCTAAATGAAGATTTTTATTCGCAATTTGCCAGATTGATTTGAGGCATTAATGCTAATTTTACATCAAAAGCATTAATAACCTAATTGTTAACAACTCTTAAGCCTATGAAATAAATAACCTGTATCTTCTTTTTATTAAAATTCCTATAATGTCCTATTCTAGGAGTTATAAACTACTTGTGTATTTGCTCTTGTAGAGATATTTTTTTGTCTTTAATTTTAGATAAAAAATATTTTGAAACATAAATTTAACCTTATTGACACTAAGGCAAAAGATGGAATTATGACTTTTGCCAGAGTTTAAAATTTAATATTTGAAACCCAAAAAACTATTTGTATGTGTATTAAAACAAAAAAAACAATGAGAAAAGCGCAGCGATGGTACCTGATTTGGGGTGCTTTGGCAATTGGTGTATTGCCTTTAAAAGCAGAAGTTCAGGGCAATTCGTTTACCTCGGAAAAAATTTTATCATCAGCTCTTATTCCGTCAAAGAGTGATGACGTTCAGAATCTAACTGCCACAACTCAGCAACAGCGTAAAGTTGTCGGTACTGTAAAAGACGATAAAGGTTTAGGTATTCCAGGAGTTAACATTAAAATTAAAGGAACAAACTACAATACTGTATCCGATATGGATGGCAACTTTTCTTTAAATATAGATAAGAATGCTGTTTTAGTATTTAGTTATGTTGGTTTCAATGGACAGGAAGTTACTGTAGGCAGTAAAAACAAAATAGATATTACGCTAAAAGAAGATTCAAAGACATTAAATGAAATTGTAGTGATTGGATATGGTAAGATGAAGAAGGGAGATCTCTCTGCTGCTGTATCTACAGTTTCAAATGTAAGTAAGTTGCAGGAACGCCCTGTTTCGAATGCAGCTGAAATGTTGCAAGGGCAAATACCAGGTGTATCTGTTGTTTCTAATGGAGGACATACAGGATCAACACCAACTATTACAATTCGTGGTATGGGATCACGAAGTGGAGAATCTCCTTTATATGTTGTAGATGGTGTACCCGGAGCTCCTTTCAATTTTAGTGATGTTACTTCAATTACTGTATTAAAAGATGCTGCATCGGCTGCAATTTATGGTGCTTATGCAGGATCGGCTGGTGTAATATTGGTAACTACAAAACAAGCAACATCTGGTAAGCCTTCTTTTGAATACAGTGTTGTAAGCGGACTTTCAACTTCTCAGAATCTTCCTCAGTCTTTGACTATTGAAGAAGAAAGAAAAGTAAGAGCTGCAGCATTGGGAGGTGAACAATATTTGCCTGATGGATGGAATGCAACAAAAAATCCTTATATTGGAACTACACGTACCGACTGGATTGATGCAATATTCAGAACAGGATCCTATCAACGTCATAATTTCGCAGTATCAGGTGGTACAGAAGATTTTTCTAATCGTTTGTCCTTGGAATACAATGATAAGCAAGGTACATTGATTAATACATATAATAAAGAAATTACAGCTCGTTTCAATTCAATGTTTAAACTGAATAAATATATTCGTTTACGTGAAGATTTAAGCTGGCAAAAAACTAAACCAAGAGATGTTAATACTTCAAGTGCTGAATCAGGAGTAATTATTAGTGCTCTTGAAATGCCTCGTAATGCTGAAGTATATACAGCCGACGGTGGCTTTGGAGGAACTGCTCCTCAGGATGCTGCTTATATAGCTAAATATGGAAGTAATTTCTCTGATATCCATGGTGATGTTATTAATCCTGTAAGAACTTTGAAAGCTAATTTCATTGATTACAATTTATCTAAAGTAACTTCATCAACTTTTTTAGATATAATGGAGCCTGTTAGAGGATTGAACTTTACTTCTCGTTTTACTTATAAATCTACAAACTATTTTGAAAAAGATTTTTCTCCTCGAAGATTGGAGCCGGGTAAACCGTTGAATAAAAATACACTCTATTATGGAAGTTCTAATTCTTATGACTGGAATTTTGAGAATACACTTACTTACGATCGTGTAATTAACCGTCATAATATTGGTTTGATGGCTTCTACAACGACTTCTGAATATAAGTATCGTTTCTTTTCAGCTTCTGCAAATAATTTCGAGAGTGAAGATGAAGCTTTGACTTATTTTGGAAACGCATCGGTTTATCTTAATCCTAGTGATTCTTATGCATTCGACAGAAACTTATCTTTAGTTGGTAGAGCATCTTATAGTTGGGCCGATCGTTATTTTGTAACAGGATCTATGAGACGTGACTATGCCGGCCGTTTACCTCAAGGACAAAAATATGGTGATTTCCCATCGGCAACAGCTGCATGGAAAATATCATCAGAACCATTTATGCCGAAAACAGATATTCTTAACTTGTTAAAGTTACGTGCAAGCTGGGGACGTATTGGTAATGTAGGTTCAATTGCTTATGGATATGGATATCCTACTTATTCAAATTATGTATTTGGTAGTGGTGATGTTGGTCAGCAAGCTGGTAAGAATGCACCGGTTGTTACTGGTAAGTACAAAGCGAATGGATATAATGCAAAACTAACATGGGAAACTTCAGAACAGTTGGACTTAGGTCTTGATCTTGCAATGTTTAATAACAGATTAAATATTGTGGCAGACTACTTTGAAAAGAAAACAATGGGCTTGATCAGACAACAAGATGCTGGCTGGACATCTAGTATTGGTTTGGGAGCAATGTATGTTAATGATGGAGAAATACACAACAGTGGTTTTGAATTTGCAGCAACATGGAAAGATAAGGTTGGTGATGTTGACTATTGGTTAAGCGGTAACTTTGCTACTCTTAAAAATGTTGTTTACAACATCGGTGCTGCTGATGCTAATGGTAACAAGCCTGTATGGACAGACGGTGGAACATTCAAGGAACTTAATCCTTATCGTACAGAAGAAGGACAGCCTTTGTATTCATTCTATTTGGTAAAGAATGCAGGTGTTTTCAAAACTCAGGCCGAAATTGACAACTATAAAAATACTAATGGAACATTAATACAGCCTAAAGCTCAGGTAGGCGATTTGAAATTTATTGATAAGAATGAAAATGGTTCAATAGATAGTGGTGATAAAGAATTTATGGGTAATGCAATGCCTAAATTTACGTATGCATTTTCTGCCGGATTTAACTGGAAGAAGTTAAGCTTTAGTATGATGCTTCAAGGAGTTGCCAATACTAAGATTTTCAACGCTTATAAATTCCTGACTTTGAATGAATCAGTAAGTAACTTCAACCGTTCTCGTGAAATTCTTAAAGCATTAAACGGCCCAAATAATGATGTTCCTCGTATTTCTGCTTCTGATCCGAATGGTAACTTCACAACGTTATCTGATTATTATTTGGAAGATGGTAGCTACTTAAGAGTAAAGAATATAACGATAGGATACTCTTTGACTGACTTGATTAGAAAATGGAACTATTTATCTTCAAGAAACAGCACATTGGATTTAACATTCAGTGTTGATAATCTGGCAACAATTACATCTTATTCAGGAATTGACCCTGAAGTTGGCGGAGTTGGTCTTGATGGTGGACAATATCCAATTGCCAGAACATTCTCTGTAGGACTGAAATTGAAATTTTAATAACCCAGTTAAAAGTTTAAACGATGAAATTTAAAACTATATCAATAATATTGCTTACGTCATTCACCTTTGCTTCGTGTAGTGATTGGCTGGATGTAAAATCGGAAGGAACTGCTACAGAAGCAAGTTTCTGGAAAACTGAAAAAGATTTTAGTGATGCATTGGTTGCAGTGTATTCAAATATGGAACTTGAAGAAACCTGGGGAAGAAACTTATTCTGGGAACAAGGAGCATCTGATGATGTATTCTTTTCGAGAGCAAGAGGTAATGCTCAGATGAATCTGGCAAATCTGAATATGGACGGAACAACAGAAAGTAGCATAAAAGATATATATAATTATATGTACCAAATGATGGCTCGTTCTAATAACATTATTTACAACGGATTAAAATTGCAAAGTCCTTCGGTAGCTATCAGCCGTCATATAGGTGAAGCATATTTTCTTCGTGCATTTTCTCACTTCATGGTTGCTTACCGTTATGGAAGAGTTGATAATGGAGTTCCGTTTGTGAGATACGAAGATTATAACCCATATGATGATAGCACTATTCCTCCACAGAGGGCTACTGTTATGGAAAATTATGATCTGATTATTAAAGATCTTGATAAAGCCATTGAAAAATTACCTTGGTTTAATGAATACACAGAAAATGATTTTGGTCGTGCTACCAAAGATGCTGCAATTGCTTTAAAGGTTAAAACCTATGCATACTGGGCACAGTACGATAAATCTAAATGGGCATTAATCCCAGAGCTTGTTGACAAACTAGAAAATGAAGGCGGACGTGGTTTATTGGATAATTTTGCAGATGTTTTCACTATTGCTAATGAATGGGGAAAAGAATCTATATGGTCAGTAAACTCTACAGGTGCTACTATTGCAGGAAGTATTTTCCCTGGAATCTGCCTTGATAATAAGGGATGGGGACGTTACAACGGCTGGGGAAACTTCAAACCAACATTGGAATTATGGGCCGAATATGATTCTAAAGATTTGCGCAGACCTGTTACAATATTGCAGTATGGTGACGAATTTACTTTCTTCGGAGAGAAACGCAAATTTTATTCCTCAACCGACCTTGAATGTGGTTTCATGTTTAACAAGTATATGGAACCTTATAAATACGGATCTATAGATTCAAAAGGTGCAGGAGTATCTACTTATGTTTCAGCTAATGGCGACCGACCCACAACTGATCTCAATGTTCCAATTATGCGTTTTGCCGAAATGTTGTTATTTAAGGCCGAAGCTTTGATTGAGCAAGGAAAAAGCGGACCGGCTGCTCCTGTATTGAATAGGATAGCGAAGCGTGCTGGTATGGGTGAGCCATATACTAATCCAACAATATACGACTTAATGCATGAACGTCGTTGTGAATTGGCTGGTGAGTATACAGATCGTGTTATGGACCTTAAAAGATGGGCTGCAGCTGGATATACTGATGCAAAGACTCGTTTGGAATCTGCAAAACATGGTTTGAAATACTTAAACCGTTCAGATCCTGCTTCGGCATTGGATTTGACAAATGGCAAAGATATGGCAATCAATGGAAAAACATATAAGGGTGTGATCCAGATTATGGCAGCAAAGACTTATGATGCAACAAAAAGTTGTGTGTTGCCTTATGCAGTTAATGAAGTAATAAAAGCGAAGGGTGCTTTGAAACAAAATAATGGATATCCTTCAAAATAAATTATTTTATCAAACAATATGAATCAATGAAAGGGGATGGAGAAGATCTTCATCCCTTTTCTTATTTTCGCAGTAAAAAAAGAAATTAATGAAGTCCGTATTTAAATTATTAGCATTATTGTTCTTATTTTCTGGATGTAATCAACAGAAAATAGAGTTGGCGAGATATGTTGACCCTTTTATTGGTACTGGAGGACATGGACATACTTATCCGGGAGCAACTCAGCCTTTCGGAGCAGTTCAGCTTAGTCCTGATACCCGCTTTGGTAACTGGGATGCATGTTCTGGCTATTATTATAATGACTCGACTATAAATGGATTCTCGCATACTCATTTAAGCGGAACCGGATGTATAGATCTGGGCGATATATTATTTCGTCCTTTTGCTAAAAGTTCGGAAAATGTTTCTTTAAATGATATACTAAATCCTTCTTCTTTTTCTCATAGTGATGAGAAAGCATATCCGGGCTTTTATTCCGTAATTCTGAAAGATGGAAATATTAAGGCTGAGCTTACTTCAACGACTTATGTTGGTGTACATCGTTATACTTTTGCAAAAGGAAGTCATAAGTCCATTGCTATTGACCTTGCTCATTCGCTTGATAATGAATTTATTTATGAAAGTAGTTTTAAGCAAACCGGCGCGAACGAAATATCCGGTATGCGTTGCACTCGTGGATGGGTTGATAACCAATACATCTATTTTGTAGCACAGTTTTCTCAACCAATAAAAACACTCACATTCCTTAATGAAGGGAAAAAGGAATCAGCCGATTCTGTACTGAAAGGAAAAAATATTCAGGCCATAGCCGGATTTGATTCTAAAAGCCAGAAACCTATAGTGGTGAAAGTAGGTTTGTCAATTGTAAGCTTGGAGAATGCTAAGGAGAATCTTTTGCATGATGTAAAAGAATTTGATTTTAATTCGATCAGTAAATCGTCATTAAATAACTGGGACAAGATGTTATCCGTTATTCAGGTTGAAGGCGGACAGCAAGAGGATATTAAGAACTTCTACACTGCACTATATCATAGTATGGTAGTTCCTAATATTGTTAGTGATGTTAATGGCCAATACCGTGGGCATGATATGACAACCTGTCATTTGAAGAAAGGTGAAAAGCAATATTCAACCTTTTCAATCTGGGATACATTTCGTGCATGGAATCCTTTAATGACTGTTATTGATACAACTCTAACCGGAAATATAATAAATTCATTGCTAAATGATTATGATAAATCAGGTGAACTACCTATCTGGCCGTTATCTGCCGGAGAGACTGGTACTATGATCGGTTATCATTCCACATCTGTTATTGCTGATGCTTATTTAAAAGGCATACGTTCTTTTGATGCTGAGAAGGCATTAAAAGCGATGATTGAATCATCAGAAAAAAATAAAAAGGGAGCCGATTACTATATTAAATATGGATTTATCCCTTCAAATATTAAAAAGGAATCTATTTCATGCCTTTTGGAATTTTCTTATGATGACTGGGCTATTGCGCAAATGGCTAAGGCAATGGGAAAAGACGATATTTATAAGACTTACATAAAGCGTTCTCAAAACTACCTGAATGTATTTGATGGAAGTACGGGCTTTTTCAGAGGAAAGAGACTGGATGGCAATTGGGATGCTTCTTTTAATCCTTATGAAATTGGCCGGAACTATACTGAAGCCAATGCTTGGCAATATCGTTTCTTTGTGCCTCATGATATTAATGGTTTAGTCAGCCTTTTCGGTGGGAAAGATCATTTTATAAATGCTTTGGATTCTTTGTTTACTACCAAATCGCCATTGGTGGGTGATTTAGTTGATGTGTCCGGATTAATAGGACAATATGCGCATGGAAATGAGCCTAGTCATCACATGGCTTATCTGTACAATTATGTGGGACGCCCATGGAAAACACAGGAAATGGTACGGCGATTATTAAAGGAAATGTATCATCCCACCCCCGATGGTATTTGTGGAAATGAAGATTGCGGGCAAATGTCTGCATGGTATATCTTCAGTAGTCTCGGTCTTTATCCTGTTTGTCCAGGTTCAAATGAATTTAACCTCACTTCTCCTTTGTTCGGAAAAGCGGTCATTGCATTAGCTAACGAAAAGAAACTGACCATTACAGCCAATAATCCTGATAAGAATATTTATATTGAGAAGGTAGAACTTAACGGGAAAAGTATAGATAATAATTATATAACTTACCAGCAACTGATGGAAGGTGGAGTTTTAAACTTCACTTTATCGGCAAATCCGAATTATAAAAGAGGAACTTCAGATCATTCTTCTCCCTATTCGTATACAGAAAAATCGTTTGTTTCTGTTCCATACATAGAAACTGATCTTGATTTATTTATCGGTCAGGTAGATGTGAGGATGGGTTCTGCAACGCCATATACTGAAATAAGATATACGCTTGATGGAAGTGAGCCAGATGATGATTCTCCTGTTTATTGTGGCCCGATTAAGATTAGTGAATCGGCAGAGATCAGAGCAAAAGCTTATAAAGAAGATATGGAGCCTAGTCCAACTATGATTGTACATGCAAGAAAAGCTGTTTTTGATGAGGCTATGAATATATCTCCTTCAGTTCACGGAACATCTTATAAATACTATGAAGGGTTTTTCTGCAAAGTATCAGATATACTTTTATCTCAGGTTAAAGAGAGTGGAGTTTTAAAAGAACCTTCAATATTGAAAGCTTTGCAACCCGATCATTTTGCTTATACATTTGAAGGGCTTGTATATGTACCCGAAGATGGTATTTATGAGTTTCTTACAAAATCCGACGATGGAAGCAAACTTTATATTAATGACAAGGAAGTTGTTAATAATGATGGTTCACATGCTGCAATTTCGGCTACTGGTAAAATTGCTCTCAAAAAAGGCTATCACATATATAAGCTATTATATTTTGAAGATTATGAAGGTGAGAGTCTTGAATGGGCATGGAAAGTTCCTAATTCAAAAGAATTCACTTCAATACCTGCTGAAAATCTGTTCGTTAAATAAGAATTTATCATGATATAGATATGAAAAAGTATTTTTTAATTTTATTGTTGCCACTACTTGTTTCATGGACACTTCCCGAAAAAACTTCAAAGGATAGTGGTATAAATGTAATGACGTTTAATGTGAGATATGATAACCCCGAAGATAGTCTCAATAACTGGAAGTACCGTAAAGAGAACGTAGCAAATGCTATCCGTTTTTATGATATTGATATCTTGGGAACTCAGGAAGTTCTTCATAATCAGTTATTAGATATGAAGAGTATTCTCCCCGAATATGAAGTTATCGGAGTTGGGCGTAAGGATGGAAAAGAGCAAGGTGAATATAGCGCACTTTGGTTTAAAAAGTCTCGTTTTACTTTGGTAAAGTCCGGCTATTTCTGGTTAAGTCAAACACCCGATGTCCCTGGTTCATTGGGGTGGGACGGAGCTTGTGAAAGAATTGCAACCTGGGCTATTCTGAAAGATAAAAGGACTAATAGAAGTCTTTTTGTACTTAATACTCATTTGGATCATATTGGAAAAGTTGCACGCAGAGAAAGTGTGAAACTTCTATTGAACAATATAAGTAAAATAGGGCAGAAGCTTCCGGTTATTGTTACAGGTGATTTTAATTCAGCTCCTTCATCAAGTGTTATCAAATCACTTACTGATTCCAATAATGCATTGCACTTAACAGATACACGGACGGTGTCTTCTGTAGTCTATGGGCCTGCATGGAGTTATCACGATTTTGGAAAGCTTCCTTTGAATGAACGGGAACTGATAGATTATATTTTCGTTCGTGGTGGATTAAAGGTTTTAAAATATGGTGTACTTGCTGAAACGAATAACACTACTTATTTGTCAGACCATGCTCCGGTAATGATTCGTGTAGAAATGAAATAGTAAGATATAAAGTTTAGAGAATATGAAAAAGATTTTTATGAATGTAGCGCTAGCTGTTGTACTGCTAATGTCACAGTCTACTACTTTGCAAGCACAAAGCCGTAAAGATAAGGAACAAACAGTAACGATTGATAACACTTATAATGTAGTTAAACTTCATGCTCCGAAAGGTAAAAAGATAAAGAATGTAATCTTTATGGTGGGCGATGGCATGAGTCTTATGCACATGTATTCAGCATGGACTGTCAATAAAGGGAAGCTGAATATTGAAAATGCACAGGTTGTTGGGTTATCAAAGACATATTGTGCCAATAAACTGATAACTGATTCCGGTGCCGGAGGAACAGCATTTGCTACTGGTCATAAAACAAACTACCACATGGTGGGAACAGATGTGAATGGAAAACCACTTCCTTCACTGACCGACTTTGCCAAAGCAAAGAGACTTTCCACCGGTGTAGTCGTGACTTGCCGTTTGAATGATGCGACTCCTGCAGATTTTTGTTGTAATAATGCAGATCGTGATAAGGATTATGAAATCACTGCCGACTATACAACCTGTGGTGTTGATTTTATCTTCGGAGGCGGATCACGTTATTTTGAAAACAGACCTGATGGAAGGAATCTTTTCAGGGAAATGGAGAAGAAGGGTTATAAAACTCCTAGAAAATGGGATGATCTTGCCAAGATAAAGTTTGGAAAAGTACTGGCTGTGGTTGATACGCTCGACCTTCCTGAACCAAAAGTAAGAGGCAATATTCTGGAGAAAGCTTCCATGAAAGCAATAGATTTACTTTCACAGAACAAGAATGGTTTCTTCCTGATGATTGAAGGTTCACAACTAGACGATTACGGACATTCTAATCAACTCGATATGTTGATGCAAGAAGTTGTCGACTTTGATAAAACTGTAGGAAAAGTATTCGAATGGGCAGCTAAAGATGGCGAAACACTTGTTGTTGTTACTGCCGATCATGAAACTGGTGGTTTAACATTAGTTGGTGGCGATTTGAATAAAGGAGAGATTGTAGGTAAATTTTCTACAGATGGGCATAGTGGAGTGATGGTTCCGGTTTATGCTTTTGGACCTGGTGCATACAATTTTACTGGAATATATGAAAATACAGCACTATTTGATAAAATAAAGAAACTTTTAAAGTTGTAAATCTGTCAGCTTTTTGACAGAAAAAGTCGTTAACTATAAAGATACAAAAATAATATTATGAAAATAGCAATAGATTTAGGAGGTACAAACATACGTGTCGGGGTAATTGAAAATGGTAAGGTAGTGCATAAATTTAGCGCTCCTTGCCCGTCGAAAGCTAGTGAAGAAGAGGTTCTTTCTTTTTTGATTAAGCTTATTGGAGATGCAATGCCTTCTAATCCTGAAGGAATAGGTATAGGAGTACCTTCAGTTGTCGATACAGAACGTGGAATAGTGTATAATGTAGCCAATATCCCTTCCTGGCAAGAGGTGCATCTGAAAGATATTCTCGAACAGAAATTTGAAATACCTGTTTTTGTTAACAATGATTCCAATTGCTTTGCCTTGGGCGAAAAACTTTTTGGAGAGTGTGTTCCGTATTCCGATGTAATAGGAATAACATTAGGTACAGGAGTAGGGGCTGGAGTTATTATTGATGGCAAACTGTATAATGGTGTCAATACCGGAGCGGGTGAAATAGGCTCATTATCATATCTTGATTACGATTACGAACACTATTGTAGCAGCGGTTTTTTTGTAAAGTATCATAATACAACAGGAAAGGATGCTTACGAAAAAGCTATAACTGGAGATGCTCAGGCAAAAACTGTATGGAAGGAGATAGGCGCTCATTTGGGCAATCTTATGAAAGCGGTTTTATATACTTATGATCCTGAAGCAATTGTTTTAGGAGGGGGAATTGCGTCTGCATATCCGCTTTTCTCAGAAAGTATGTTCAATGCAATGTCCGACTTCCCGTATAAGAAAACCGTAGAGAATATAAAAATTCTGGTTTCCCAAAAAGAGGACATAAGCTTATTGGGGGCGTCGGCTTTAATTGTCTGATTCAATTTTTAGCTGTTTATTAATAATATCTGACTTAAAAAGATTACCTTAACACTTTGTTTCTGGATTTAGGTTAAATAATGAATTATGAATAACGTGAAACTGACTATAAGAATTGCCCTATGTTCGTTAATATGGGGCTTTTCTTCAAATGTAATAGCCCAGAATGATTCAATATCAGGCAAATACAAGTTGCCGTATAAGGATACTTACGTAAAAGATGCTTTAGTTGCAGAGAATGAGTTTCGAATAATGAAACCTAATATAATAAAGCACGGTTCTTTTGAGGAAGCTAAGTCTGTCTTGCCAAGCCCGGTTTGGACAGGTCATGAGAAAGAAATCGAGATGTATTGGCATGCATGGCAGATTGCTATTGGCAACATCAAAGATCCTATTCCTGGATCGGGGTTTGTTGCAAGCTACCTTGATACTGCGTATAACGGAAACATCTTTATGTGGGATACTTCTTTTATGATGCTCTTTGCCCGTTATGGCGCACGTTTCTTTCCATTCCAACATACTCTTGATAATTTCTATGCAAAGCAACACCCTGATGGATTTATTTGTCGTGAGATAAGGGCAGATGGCTCTGATTGTTTTGAACGCTACGATCCCACAAGTACCGGCCCGAACCTTATTCCCTGGGTAGAGATGGCTTATTACAAGGAATTTGGTGATACAGATCGTCTGAATAAAGTATTTCCTGTACTTTGTGCTTATTATAAATGGCTGAGGCTGAACCGTACATGGCAAAACGGGACTTATTGGTCGAGCGGTTGGGGTACAGGCATGGACAATATGCCTCGGGTGCAATCAAAATATAATCCCATTTATAGTAACGGCCATATGGTTTGGCTGGACACGAATCTTCAGCAGCTTTTTATTGCAAATACTCTTTTGCAGATGGGATTCTATCTGGAAAGATGGCAAGAGATTGAAGATTTTGAGGACGAAGTGAAGATGCTGAAAGAGTATATCCGTAAGAATCTGTGGGATGAAAAAACAGGATTCCTTTATGACCAATATGCCGATGGTTCATTGTGCTCTACCAAAGGAATTGGGGCATATTGGGCTCTCTATTCAGATGTTCTCGATAAAGGTAAACTAGACAGGCTGGTTTCTGAATTGAATAACCCCAAAACTTTCAATCGAAAATACCGTGTACCTTCATTGTCGGCCGATCATCCTAAATATAAAGAAGACGGACGTTACTGGCAGGGTGGAATCTGGCCTGGAACAAACTATATGGTTATCAATGGTCTGGTCGAAAAAGGATACAGAACTTTGGCTCACGAAATAGCTGTGAATCATTATAATCAGGTGCTTGAGGTTTATAAAAAGACAGGAACTTTCTTTGAATATTATGCTCCTGAAAGTTGCGAACCGGGATTCATGGCCAGAAGAGACTTTGTGGGCTGGACTGGTCTTCCTCCAATTGCCGAATTTATTGAATTTATCATAGGTATTCGTTCAGATTATTCTACGAAAACAATAACCTGGGATATGAATCTGACTGAGAAAAACGGCATCGAACGTTTTCCTTTCGGCCCAAAAGGAATGATTTCTCTTATTGCGGATTCACGAAAATCAATGAACGAAGTACCGTATATCACAATAGATACTAATGAGCCGTTTGAACTAGTTGTGAAATATGGCACTAATAAGGAAAAGAAAATCTCTGTCGAAGTTGGCAGTCACAAATATTAGCTAATCATTTTTGGAGGGCATGTTTTTTTCTGTATTGCAGAGGAGAACAGCCCTCAATTGTTTTGAATTGTCTCGATAGGTTTTTCATGTCTGTAATTCCTAATTGAGCTGCAATTTCATTTACTGGCGTTTTAGATTCAATGAGCAGTTGTGCAAAACGATCCATTCTTTTTTTCATTATGTACTGGTATATAGACATTTTAGTAAATTGCTTGAATCTAATTTCCAATAGTCGTCTTGAAAGTGGAACTTGTTTAACAACATCGTCTACATTTATTTTTTCCAGTGTACATTCATCAATGAATTTTAATGCTTTTGCAATCTCTTTATCCTGAATAGGATATACGTTTGTTGATTGTCGTTGCACAATATATAATGTACTGATAAAGATATCACGATAATCATCAAAATTCTGAGATTTCACCATTCTGTCGATCAGTTCGGCCGAATCATAACCACCTTTTTCAACATCCAGCAGCACACTTGAAAGTGACGGGTCAGAAAGATCGCACGTCATTTCATCATTATCAACTCCCATAACAGCAATATCTTCGGGGATCCTTAAATTGCATATTTTGCAAATCTCAGTAATTATTTGTCCTTGCGTATCATCACATGCCATCAGAGCTATAGGTTTGGGTAGTGATTTTAACCATTTGGAAACTGGATGTTGCTTGTAATACCACAATTCTTCCAACTTCTGGTTGTGGAATGCATAGAAATTTTTCTCGAATCCGAATTTTGTTATTTCATTCTTAAATCCTTCACATCTTTCCTGAGACCAACAGGCATTTTTATAACCAAAGAAGGCGAAATTTTTAAACCCTCTTTGAAGAAAGAAGTCAGCAACCATTTTACCTGTCAGTTTATAGTCGCTTGTTATATTGGGGATGGTTGAAAATCTGGATTTATAATCCTGAGCAAGTGCCACGATGCCGTTTTCTCTGAATAAATCAACATTGTCTACATTATCAAACTGAGCAATAATAGCATCAGCTTTCCATCTTTTAGCCCAGTTCAGAATACCTTCTATCCCATATTGTTGCCTGAAAGCCGGCGGCATACGGCATAATACCCATGGCTCATGCTTTTTTGAATAATCCATTATGCCCTTTAATAACTTGTGTGCATAAGATTCTGTAAAATCAGTAAGTAAAATGAGTCGGATCATTGCCGTTTTTATTTGATTTAAGTTAAAAACAGCTGCAATTTACAAAGAAGGAATTTTATACGCAAACAGTAAGATTAATAAGTAGAAAGGGACTGTATCTTTTTTGATGCAGCCCCTTTTAGAGTTAAGAGAAACTATTTTCAATAGAATTGAATTTATTTATTGAAATCTCGTAGAATCTGTATGTTTCATCTTAACTGTATGTAGTTAAAGTCTAGTTTTATAACAAATAAAAATCTTATTTAGAAGTAATGATACTTATTCTGTTCCAGTCATTATTGTCTGGATAAGGTTGTTGCTTGTCACCATTGTTTTCTACAGCGAATCTGTTTTCAGCAATACCATATTTTTCTTTTAGCATTTTTGCTACTGCTTCAGAACGTTTTTCACTCAGTTTCTGGTTAAATGCTGCTGTACCGGTCTTTTTATCAGCATAACTTGCAATAGTAACTTTAGCATCAGGATTTTGTTTCAGATATTGTGCTGCATTATATACGTAAATCTCTTGGTTAGGATCAATTGTAGCTTTACCTATGCGGAAAGTTACCACAGAATTTAATGAAGCACCTTTTGTTGTTGGAACCTCTTTAATAATCGTCTTTGGCTCTTCTGATTTCTTTTCACAACAAGCCTTATATTCTTCAATCTGAGCTCTTTGTGAATTGATCTGGTCATTTAAAGATTGTATTAATGCCGGATCAGCAACATCTACTGTAGCAAAACCTCTTCTTCCGAAACGATATGTAACTCCAGCTAAAACATTCAAAGTTCCGTCATATGAACATCCGAACTTTTCTTGTCCGTTAAAGTCGTCACGTAATAAGTTTCCGTTTGCTTCAAGGTTTATGCTCCATGCTTTGCTTAAGCGGAAGTCAGCCTGTAAACCAATACGTGGAGCAACACTATTTGTTGCATGTACATTTTCATCAGAATTCCTAAAACCATGTACATAACCTATACCAAGAATACCAATCAGATTAAACACTCTGTCTTCTTTGTAAGGAAGGAAGATGTTTGTTAGGTTAAACAAAGCATCGGTGTTAACATTAAAGTACTTTACGTTATACGAATAGTCAAGTTTGTTATTAGCAGAAGTCCATCCTCCTAATTGTAAGCGAGCACCTACTTCAGGAGAGAAGAATTTTCCAACACCTAATGCTGCTGTTGGGCTAATTTTATCGCCGAAAGAAGCATACCTGTGACTTTCACTGTATGTACGTTGTACACCAAATTGTCCTTGAATAAACCAGTTATCCCAAAATCCATACTGCTTTAAAGCTTTTTCCTGTCCTTGAGCAGTGTTTTGTGCAAACAGTCCTATTGGAGCTATTGCAAATAATAAAATTAAAACTTTCTTTTTCATAATTCAATGATAATTTAAATATAGAGAATTATTCCTTTATTAAAACCTGCTGCAAAGGTATTTTCTAATGCTGTATTTATGTTTATATAATTTTGCCTAAATTTTATACATTATTATTTTACCGCCTTTTTCTAAAAATAAAAGATGAATATCTTTTTTTAAATATGGATTTTAAATGCTTATTTTGTGCTTAGAAACTATTTTTTATCTTACCTACTGATTTATATATCAGGAATTAAGAAGGTCTATATATAACTAAACGAACTAAAAATGGCACGAATAAGCGTTCAGTATCTTCTATTATGTTTATTAATGTTTGGTCTATCTTTTCAATCTGCAGCTCAGAGTCAAAGCCGTGTTGCAAAGAATAAAAAAACGTTGACGGAAGTTCTTCAAATGATAAGCAAAAGAAAGAAAGTACATATTAATTTTAATCCGGAGCTAACTAACCGTTTATATATAAGTGATGTGTCAGCTGATAAGAACGCAATAGAATTGCTTAACCAATTACTTGTTAATTATGATTTGGAAATAAAGAAAGCTGCTTCTGATTATTTGTATGTGAGACCTCTCCAGAAATATAATTTAAATGGACGTATAAAAGATAAAGAATCGAAGTCTCCACTCTATAATTTTACAGTTTCTATTGATGGAAAGGCTTTTACACATACTGATATCGATGGGAATTTTAGTTTTTCTTTATCTAAAGGTAATCACATCGTTGCAGTTAAAGAAAAAACTTATTATCCTCAGACTGTTAATATATTAATGAATTCTGCCAGAAGTATTATAATTGAATTAAAGAAGAAAGAGAAAAAAGAGAAGAAGATGGTGCTTCAGACCGTTCATAAGAATTCTAATATAAATGATCCTTCTAAAAACAAATCTTTATCAGATTCATTATTGGCTAAGCAGCGTCTAATATTAGATACTTTACCAGATTCATCTAAAAGAAATCTTATGCCGATGCTTTCTTTACCAATAAACGCTAATAATTATGCATTGAAAACTAATTTAATTTTGTGGGGACTAGCAAGTCCAAACCTTGCTATTGAAAAGAAGATTAATAAAAATGTTTCTATAGAATTATCATTGGGGATAAAACCTGGAGATTCAGAACACGATGGGAAATCGGTATCTTATCTGATACAACCAGAGATTCGTTATTGGTTTTCACGAAGTTTTAATGGCGGTTATCTAGGATATCATCTTTATTATTCTCACTTTGGGGCTGAAAATATGATTTTCCCATTTCAGCGAAAAGGACTTTCAAATAGTGAATGGTATGCTGGATATTTATATGGAATGGGAATTACTTGTGGATATCAATGGGCATTAAATAAACATTTGCATATTGAAGCCGCTGCTGGAGTTGGTTATGTACACCTTATTTATGATAAAATTACGTGGAATAATTCATGGAATAACAATAAGAGTTTAGATTATAACTATTTTGGCTTTACAAAAGCTGCAATTAATTTAGTTTATGCATTTTAATTATTAATCAGAAAATCAATTATTTATGAGTGTTGTAAAGCGCTAGAATAAAGCTGTTTACAAATTATTTATTAAAAATATAATTTTTTCTCCTCAGAACCAGTATAAATGATGGTTCGTATTGTCATAGAGGTAAAAAGGAAAAGATTAATATTAAAAATAAGTAATATGGATTCAGCTTTAAATTCTGCTTGTTTTTCACAAATTGATGTGCGTAAGAATAATCATAAAGAGATAAAAACAGGTGATAGTAGTACTATTTTATTTGTTTTATCAGGAAAAGTTTTAGTTTCATGTGTTGAATGTAATCATAAGATGCTTCTTTCGGATGGCATGTTATTTTTACCTCCGGGAACTAAATTCAATTTATTAGCAATAGAAACTTCTATTGCTGTAAAATGTGAGATGACAAAGAATTCTATTAGCCAAATTAATCAATGGTTAACTCTGTCATCAGAGAATAATGTTGAAAATGAAAAGAAATGTTTAACGCTACCTATAAAGTATAGTTTAAAATGTTTTCTTGATTTTTTTCATCAATCGTATTCTTTATCTGGTTTTAATTTTTCAGAGTTGAATGAATGGAAACAAAACGGATTAATTTTAGTTCTAAAGAATTCTTATTCAATGAATGAATTAGCTGCATTTTTCTCTCCTATTTTGGGAAAGAATATGGATTTTAAAGAATTTGTATATGCAAACTATAAATCAGTGAAGAACTTGCAGGAATTTGCTGATTTGGCTAAATGTAGTTTAAGTGTTTTTTGTAGGGAATTTAAAAAGAATTTTGGAGAATCGGCTTATCAGTGGATGCTTGAACGTAAATCTCAGTTTGTATTACAAGATATAATCTCTACCTCTATTCCTTTTCAGGAGTTAGCAGATAGATATCAGTTTTCGTCTCAGGCACATTTTACTAAATTTTGTAAGCAACGATATAATCAGACTCCTAAAGATTTACGTAGCAACAGTAAAACCTTTACGAGTTCTTTATTACATTAATAAATTAATTATAGTATTAGCATTTTATGCAGATATCTTGGGATAAATTAAGAAATAATGATGAACAGGAATGGAAAAATCTGTTCCGACAGCATGCTGAGTTCCTTTATGCTTATGGAATGAAGTTTGCTCATAATGAAGATTTGGTAAAAGATATTATACAAGAACTCTTTATTACGATTTATGAAAAACGTAATTCTTTGAGTGAACCTGTTTCTATGAGAGCTTATCTCTGTATGTCGCTTAGAAACAGATTAATAAATGAATTCAAAAAAGAGCAGCCGATGTCTTTGGAAGAGAGTGATTACTCGTTTACATTATATATTGATGATGAAAGTGCTGATGAAGAAGAAAAGCAGTATAAGAAAATACAGAATTTGCTGAATAAGTTAACAAGCAGGCAGCGTGAAGTGGTTTATCTGAAGTATTTCAAAGGACTTTCCAATGAAGAAATTGCTTTAACACTCGGTATAAATAAACAATCTGTTGCCAATCTTCTCTCGGAAGCCATCCGACAAATGAAGAAGGATGCCTCTTTTATATTATTTCTGTTACTTATTTTACGGAGAATTTTAGGGCTATGAAAGAAGTGGAACTTATAAATATATTAGAAAAAATCTCATCTGATGAAGGGTATGCTTTATCTTTTGAAGAAGAAATACATCTGAAAGAAGCTTTCTCTCATATTCCGCTGTTGGATGAAAAACCGGGAGAACATGTTCTGGATGAAATGGAAGAAAGGTTGTTCAGCAAGAGCATAATCTTCGAGAAATCAGAGAAAGAAAATTATTCATTGGAGACGATATCTTTCTGTTGCTGCATTGATTGCTATTTTATTTGGATGTGGTTTATGGATAAAGAGTTTGGATATGAAATATGTAACGGGAAGCAATGAACAGTTGGCTTTTGTGTTGCCTGATAAATCTGAAGTGAAACTTAACGAAAATAGTTCGGTTGAATATAACAAATTCCTTTTCTACTTTAACAGGAATATCAGTATGAAAGGTGAAGCTTATTATATAGTAACTAAAGGACAGAAGTTTACTGTTGAAACTCCAACCCACCTGATATAGGTATTAGGAACTCGTTTTATGGTTTCTGAAACAGATAAGTTTGATGTATTCTGCTATGAAGGTAAAGTTTTGGTAGAGAGCCTGGATAAGAAAGAAAAGAAAATCCTGACAAAGGGAAGAAGCTTTGGATCGGATAAATTAATGCTGGAAGATGAACCTGGTTGGGTGAGTCATAAATATGTCTTTAATAGTGTACCTCTTATTGAGGTAGTCGAGGCTCTCGAAAAAGAATATAAAGTATCAATAGAAAATAAAAATTTGTGCAAAGGACTCACTTTTACAGGAGCCTTTCCTGTGAATAATCTGAATTTGGCTTTAGATTTAATTTTGGCTCCTTACAATATGAGTTGGGAACAGATTCAATCTGATCGTTATAAGATAAAAAACAACTAAATACTAAACTAAATTAATCATGTTTGTTATGAAAAAGGTAAAATTATTATTTCTGCTTTTGCTTGGAGCAATGGCAGTAGGCTCTTTAAATTCATGTAGTGATAGCGAAGATTCTGCAACTGGAACTTCAAAGGTAAGTTTCTATTTAACCGATGCACCTTCTTTACAAGGCTATAAGGCTGTAAAGATAGATGTGCAACAAATAAAGTACACTATAAATGATAGTGTAGAAGTAAACTTACCAATTACTCCCAGGGTTTATAATCTTATGGATTTAACGAATGGTACTGATACGCTATTGTCTAATATTGTATTGAATGAGGGAGAACATGTTTCTCAAGTGAGATTGGTGTTGGGAGATAATAACTCTGTTGTTTTGAGCGATGGTACCGAAGTGAATATTAAAGCTCCCAGTGCTCAGACTTCTGGTTTAAAAGTGAATATACAAGAAAGCGTGGTTACCACTAGCGGATATGCTGTAATGATTGATTTTGATGCAGAAAGATCAATAGTTCGTAAAGGCAATGGAAACTATTCACTGAAGCCGGTTATCAGAGGTTACGTTGTAGAAAATACTGCATCAATTTCTGGTCTTATATTGCCAGATAATGTTCCATTTAAAGTGTTTACAATAGTAGGAACTGATACCATTACAACAGTTTCGGATACTGCAAGAAACAATTTCTTTATGCTTCATGGCTTGAAATCTGGAACTTATACAGTAGAATTCCAAAGTGCAACACTTAATAAAACTATTTCTGTAGATTTGTTAGGTGGTTTTGATAAAGATTTGGGAACTGTAGAAATTAAATAATCTCTCTATTATAAATTCTGAGAAAGTCAGCCGAAGTAATTTTGGCTGACTTTTTTATTTTATACATATCTTACTTCTGCTTCTTGATAAAGAGTTTATGTCTTCTTTCTAAGAAATATGATATACTGAAATTAAGTTGTTCTTTATAAGCTCATTTGAAAAATTGCTTATCTTTGTATTAATGAAAAGAAAATGCAGAATATTATATATTTTCTGGTTGCTGATATTTCTTCAGTCAGCCCTTGAGGTTAATGCCTGTGGGGTAAGAAATACTTTCTTTGATGATTACGACACTTATCTTGTTCCGTCCAATGATAACTTGGTTTTTAATGCTCCCATCTATCATTTCCATATAGACATAGTTCCTTCTTGTTTTTGTCCCAATTATTATTCTTTGGAAATGGCTCATCATGAGTTGTTCGGTTTGTTATGCTCTTGCCAGAAAAGGAAAAATAATATTGCTCCCGTATCTGTTAATTTGTTATATTCTGTATTGATTATTTAGCCAAAGGTATAATTAGATGTATTTGTGTAAATATTTCTAATTATTACATGCTGAAATCAATATCAATAGAATTATATAACAATTATAATAGTAATGAAATATTATATAACTTTTTTATGTCTGATAACCTTTATCAGTCAGTCCCTTTATTCCCAAAGTACATTTAAAGCCATAGTAAAAGATAAGGTAAGTAAAGAATCACTTATCGGAGTATCCACCTTTATTCCATCTACCAAACAAGGTGGCAATACAGATATAGATGGTCAGGTTGTTATTAACAATATTCCCAAAGGAAATCGTAGCATCACCTTCTCTATTATAGGATATAAAGAGAAAAAAATACAGATAAACTTTCCTATACCCAAAGATACTATATACAATGTGTTTCTGGAAGAATCGAAAAATGAATTAGAAGAGGTTGTTGTAACTTCAACCCGAAGCAGCAGAAATATAGCCAATATCCCAACTCGCGTAGAAACTATTGCAGCAGGCGAACTAGAAGAAAAAGTTGTTATGCAGCCGGCCAGTATTAAAATGTTGCTGACAGAAAGTACCGGCATACAAACCCAGCAGACTTCACAGGTTTCCGGAAGTGCAAGTATTCGCATCCAGGGCCTCGACGGAAAATATACTCAGCTGCTGGAAGACGGCTTCCCTTTGTATTCTGAATTTGCCGGAGGACTAAGTATTCTTCAGATTCCTCCACTCAATCTGAAAGGTGTAGAGGTCATAAAAGGATCATCTTCTACATTGTATGGAGGTGGTGCCATTGCCGGATTAGTAAATCTCATCACTAAAGTGCCGACAGAGAAAAGAGAGCTATCATTATTGTTCAACGCCGATGTAACATCTGCGTTGGATGCTAGTGCTTTTTACTCTCAGAAATACGGAAAAACAGGATTGAGCATTTACACCTCGGGCAATTTACAAAAAGCTTATGATCCCAATAAAGATGGGCTTTCTGATGTCCCTCAATATAAGCGATATGCAATCAATCCTACATTTTATTATTATCCGGACAAGAATACAATATTCAGTGCAGGCATCAATGCCGGAATTGAGACAAGAAAAGGTGGAGATATGCAAGTATTGAAAGGATTGGCCAACTCAGAACATCAATATTACGAAAAGGATAACAGCAACAGATACTCTACAAAATTAAAGTATCAGAAAACGTTTGATAACAAATCTGTTTTTACAGCCAAAAGTACCGTTGGATACTTCAAAAGACTTATTGAACGAAATGGTTATAACTTTGATGGAGAACAGCTATCAACCTTTTCGGAGGCCAATCTTCTCATTCCTCATGAAAATACAGAATGGAATATCGGAGTCAATTATGTTAGCGATGCATTTAAACAACCAGGCAATTCTGTAGAGAAATTGAATTACACGAATTCTGTATTTGGACTTTTCGGACAAAACACATACAATATTTCTTCTTCTTTAATCATGGAAAGTGGATTAAGACTAGACTTAACCAATCAGAAAAAAGTATTTGTATTGCCACGACTATCGTTCTTGTATAAAATCAATTCAGAGCTTACATCTAGAATTGGTGGTGGACTAGGATATAAGATGCCAACTATTTTTTCTGAAGAAGCAGAAGAAAGAGCTTTCCAACAGATAGCACCATTAAATTTCAATAATGTAACTTCCGAAAAGTCGTATGGTGTAAATGCAGACCTCAATTATAGAACTACATTTGGTGAAGATTTATTCTTCAGCATAAACCAAATGTTTTTTTATACTGTAATTCGGAAACCTCTTATTCTTTCTTATTCTTCCGATACCGATAAATATTCTTTTGTCAATGCAAATGGTAATATGAATACAAGAGGTTTTGAAACAAATGCAAAATTGAGTTATGATGATTTTTCCTGCTTTATAGGTTATACCTATACCGATGCTGTGAGAAAGTTCGACCACACAAATACAGCAAATCCGCTTACATCTAAGCATCGCATTAATGCAAATGCCATGTATGAGCTTGCCGACAAACTCCGCATATCCTATGAACTGTTTTATTTCGGTAAACAAATCCTGAACAACGGCGACAAAGTTCGTGATTATTGGGTTATGGGCGCTTCTGCTCAATATCAACTTAATAAGATATTTACGTTTTTTGTAAATTATGAAAACTTTATGGATACCCGTCAGTCACGTTGGGACACAATGTATACCGGAAGTATTCTTAATCCTCAGTTTAAAGATATTTTCGCTCCAACAAACGGAGATGTTTTCAATGGAGGAATCAGAATAAATTTGTAATTTAAGTTTGTAGGATTTGAATATAAACTCAAAATAGTATAATTCTTTAAGTTGAACTTTTTATACTATTCTGAAGAATGGATTTTGGCACTCCTATTGTATAGTAGCCGATACTATCCAGTTATTTGCCATTATAAAAAAGCAGTTGTTTGTATCCATTAGTATAAAAGTTTATATTGTTTCATTAGCCCGCAACCAAAGACCCATGGGCCTGCATTCGAGAACCGATAAGCCCGCAGCCGAGTGCTTATCGGTTCTCGGATGCAGGCTTACTTATTTTATATATAAAAAGTAACTATTGGCAGTCTATTATCTTTGTATTAGTTTCTATTTACATGTTTGATATACAATTAGTTTTTGTTTTATATTGAATCGTGTTATATTCAATATAAATATTTAACTTTGCATCCTTACGATGATTTATAGTTGGTATTTCTTTTTTTAGTAGCAGATGACAGTTATTAGTAGCAGATGAAATGGTCTTGATTTTTTATCTGCCACCACCTCAAAGGACTATAAACAGGCACTATTTGCTTAATTTAGTGGCAGATGGCAGTAACTTTTTGTTTTTTATCAATAATGTTTATGGGTGAAAGATTCTTTAACAGCATGAATCCTAATTAATGAGGATTGATTTTACTCTTTTAAAGTTGTACTTTTGCAGAAAATTAATTGTAGAGTCAAATATGTATAAATCAGCGCTTTTATTCTCACTTCTTTTTCTTTGCCAGAATGCAAAATCAAATCCAATTGAGAATGATACACTAACTAAGCCTCATGTGGTATTAAATGAAGTAGTGGTTACTTCTTACAAAGAGAAAAAAAATATTCATGAAGTTCCGGCTTCTGTCTCTTTCGTCCCTTTGACTGAAATTAAGAATAAGAATATTGTGAGCATTAAAGATATTAGTTCGTATATTCCAAATCTTTTTATTCCGGATTATGGCTCAAAGCTGACTTCACCGGTTTATATCCGTGGTATTGGCTCTAAAATTAATGCTCCTTCCGTGGGATTATATGTGGATGGCGTTCCTTTCTTTGAGAAATCTGTATTTGATCTTGATATTAACGAAGTAGAGCGTATTGAAGTGCTTCGCGGACCGCAGGGAACTCTTTACGGACGTAATACGATGGGAGGTATAATCAACGTTTATACAAAAAATCCTTTATCATACGAGGGTGGGACAGTAAGTGCTACTGCTGCCAATTATGGTCAGGAACAAGTTTCTGGATCGTATTACGGAAAGCTAAATGATGACTTTGGCTATTCTTTCTCCGGAAACTACAAACATGCTGATGGATTCTTTACTAATCAATATACCGGGAAGAGGGCAGACAATTTGAATGCTGCTTCCGGAAAAATGAAATTGTACTGGGAAAAAAGTAATCGCTTTAATGCCGGATTGCTTGTAAATTATGAATATTCAGATCAGGGTGGTTATCCTTATGCTCCGATGGATGTTACAACCGGAAAGATTGGAAATGTGAACTATAATGAATATAGTTCTTATCGTAGGGGTGTACTGACAAGTGGTTTAACACTGAATTACTCTTTTGATAAGTTCCTGCTGAAATCGGTAACCGGTTATCAGTATTCAGACGATAGACAAGCAATCGATCAGGACTTTACTCCTGCAAGCAAATATTTTGTAACTCAATCAATGCGCCAACACATGCTTTCCGAAGAATTGGAAATGAGATCGTCTAAAGACCAACGCTATACCTGGCTTAATGGTTTCTTTGCATTTTATCAGGCTTCCAAAAGTACTGTAAAGAATCTGCCTGTAGTCAAAGATTATGATGCGCCAACCAATGGCTTTGCATTTTATCATCAGTCAACATTGAAGGATTTGTTTTTTGAGAAACTTTCTGCAACTGTTGGACTAAGATTTGATTATGAAAATGCGAATCAGGATTATGATTACGGAAAGATTGTTTCGGGCGTAAGGCAACAAGTGCAATTACTTAATACAGACCTTAGCTTTACCCAGCTTACTCCGAAGTTCTCATTGCAGTATCAGTTTAATCCTCTTAATATGACTTATGCAACTGTAACCAGAGGCTACAAAACCGGAGGATTCAATACTAGCTTTGATACAGATGTAGACCAGACTTTCAAACCCGAATATAGCTGGAATTACGAAGTGGGAAATAAGTTCTCTTTCTTTGGAAACAAGTTGAAAGGTGATTTTTCTTTGTTCTATATAGATTGGAGAAATCAGCAGATTTCACAGCCCTTGCTCAGCGGCAAAGGTTCTTTACTGAAGAATGCAGGTAAGTCTTATAGCAAAGGTGTGGAATTGTCAATGCAGGGAGAAGTTACAAAAGCTTTAAACTTGCAAATGAGTTATGGTTTTACGGAAGCTAAGTTCCGCGAATATGTTGGTGAAGCTAATAGTTATAATGCCGGCTTTGATTATTCCGGTAATTATATTCCTTATATTCCCCGACAAACTGTGATGTTTGGAGGTGACTATACCTGGAATCTCCGTTCAGGATTTATTAACCGACTTATATTTTCAGCACAATATGTTGGTACCGGTAAACTTTACTGGAACGATAAAAATTCAGTCAATCAGCATTATTACGGACTTGTCAATGGTAAGGTGTCTGCTCGTATGAAAAGTCTGACGGTCGATCTCTGGATTAAGAATGCCACATCTAAGGAGTATACTGCATTCTACTTGGAATCACTTGGAAGCTCTTTCGGACAAAAAGGTAAACCAATGACTTTTGGTGCTACAGTTTCTTACTCTTTTAATTAAAGACAGAATGAACTCAAAACGAACAAATAAGTTACTTACATTCTTCTCATTATACATAGCTCAGTCCGTGCCGATGAGCTTGTTTAGTACTTTACTCCCTGTACTTATGCGACAGGGAAATTTTTCGTTAAGTACTATTGGTTTGCTTCAACTAATTAAACTTCCATGGATTCTGAAAGTATTCTGGGCACCTTTTGTCGATAAGCGCACTTCCGATCTAGGTTCATATAAAAGATGGATCTTTTCATCCGAAATGGTTTACGCCGTATTAATCTTTATGGTTGCCTTTTTAGATCTGGAAACAAACTTTACTACCATCTTTATACTTATTATACTATCGTTTATAGCATCAGCCACACAAGATATTGCTACCGATGCACTTACCGCTCTTTCATTTAACCACAGAGAGAAAAGTTTGGGAAACAGTATGCAAAGTATGGGTAGTTTTACCGGTTCACTGGTTGGCGGTGGCTTATTGCTATTGCATTATAAACTGATAGGATGGAATGCTTTACTGATTAGTGTTTCTTTGTTTGTTGTGCTGGCATTAATACCTCTTTTTATATACAAAGACAAAAAATTTACTCCCAAACAAGGCAAAACGCCAATCTCAATGAAAGATCTTTATCTGTTCTTTCATCAGAAAGGAGTGGCTAAACAATTAATTTTCCTGGTTCTTTGTTATTCGGGTATTATTGGAATTTTAGCAATGGTTAAGCCTTTTATGGTAGATTTAGGATATAAAACCGGCGAAATTGGATTTATGTTTGGTATCTTTGGATCATTATGTGGCTGCCTTTTCTCGTATATAGGTGGATATGTTATCCGTTCAATCGGAAGATTTTACTCTCGTATCATTTTTGCCTGTGCAGTATTGGCTACCACAATCTTTTTCTATTTTATGTCTCTCACCACTCCGGGAACTATTGCTCTGTATGTAGCAATATTCTGCTTGTGGGCAAGTTACGGATTATCTGCAGTGCTGGTTAATACTGTTGCTATGGATTTTCTGAGAGACGGTAGGGAAGGAACGGATTTCACTTTGCAAACGGTGATAGCACACTTAAGCAGTATGCTTATTGCTGTATGCAGTGGCAAGGTTGCTGATCTTTTGGGTTACAGCGGACTATTTCTGGTAGAAACTGGACTTGCCGTAATATCGCTAGTTTATATACTTGTTTTCTTTAAAAAGCCTGTTCGTCATGAATGAAGATTTAATAGCAAAATATAATGTACCTACGCCCCGGTATACAAGTTATCCGCCGGCAAATTATTTCCATGATAAATTTACCAATGAGGATTATGAAAAAGCGGTGATAGCTTCTAATGAAACCACTCCTCAGAATATTTCTTTCTATATTCATATCCCTTTCTGCCGTCATCTTTGTCATTACTGTGGATGCAACTCTTATCCCATGGCAAAACCCGAAATCATTGAAGCGTATGTGGATGCGGTAAAGAAAGAGATTAGGAAAGTGATTCCGTTGATAAACAAGAATCGAAAAATATCTCAGATACACTACGGTGGTGGAAGTCCAAGTAGCATTCCACTTCACTATATACAAGAGATTAATGAATTGCTTCTCTCTCAGTTTGAATGTACAGATTCGCCTGAGATTGCTATTGAATGCCATCCGGGTTACTTGGATGAGAATGGCTGGATGCAATTAATCAACGCCGGATTTAACCGATGCAGCATTGGTGTTCAGGATTTTAATTCGAAGGTTCTGAAAGGTGTAAACAGAAGACCGTCGTTACTGCAAATGGAAACCATTTTTGGATTGTTGAGAGCATTTAATGTTTCCATAAACATGGACTTTATTTACGGATTGCCTTATCAAACTGTTCAAAGCTTTGAAGAAACCCTTCAAAAGGCTGCTGCGCTAAAGCCGGACAGATTGGTTACATTCTCTTATGCGCATGTGCCTTGGGTGAATAAAGCTATGATGATATTAGAGAAGAATGGTTTGCCTTCACCTCAGGAAAAGAGTGCGATGTATAATGCTGCCAAACGAATTCTGTCAGCGAAAGGTTATCAACCAATCGGTCTCGACCATTTTGTTTTGCCGGATGATGATTTGAATATAGCTGTTCAGTCTGGACAATTGCATCGTAACTTTCAGGGATATTGTACAAGGAAAACTACCGGTCAGGTATATGCCTTCGGAGTAACCGGTATCAGTCAGCTTTCTATGGCTTATAGTCAGAATACAAAAAGCATTCCTGAATATATTCAGAAAATGAACGAGGGCGAGTTTGCCATTATTAAAGGATATACCCTTAACAGGGAAGAACAGATTGCAAAAGAAGCAATCACAACACTGATGTGTAACGACAGACTTAGCTGGAAAGAGCTTTCTGCTCATATTGGTGTAGGCGAAAGTGATATTAAAAACGCAATTTCGTATGATGAGAATAAATTGGCTGATTTCGAAAAAGATGGAATTATAACTTATTCTCCTGAAGAAATAAAAATAACGCAGGAAGGAGCTATATTTGTGCGGAATGTTGCTGCAGCGTTTGACCCGCTGATGAAAGATAACACAAAAATGTATTCGAAACCGGTTTAAAATATAGGTTACTTAATGGATAAGAACAAAGATGTTGATGTTGTAGTTATTGGTGCCGGAGTTACAGGACTTGTCACTGCTTTTTTATTGACTAGAAAAGGAATGAAGGTACTTCTTCTGGAGAAGAGCGACAGAGTGGGGGGACAGATGAGATCTATCCGTGAGGATGGATTTGTTTTTGAATCGGGTCCAAATACGGGTGTTGTTTCTAATCCTGAAGTTGTAGAACTATTCCAGATGTTGCAAGGTAGTTGCTCTATTGAGAATGCTCGTAAAGAAGCGAAAGTGCGACTTATCTGGAAGAATGGAGCTTTTCATCCGCTTCCTTCAAGTTTGACTACGGCTGTTTCTACTCCTCTGTTTACCTGGAATGATAAAATCCGGATTCTTTTTGAACCTTTCCGCAAGAAGGGTGACAATCCATTCGAAAGTATTGGTGAACTTACTCGCCGAAGATTGGGACAGTCGTTCCTTGACTATGCTGTCGATCCATTTATCTCGGGGATTTATGCAGGGGATCCAAGTAAACTTGTAACCCGTTTTGCGCTGCCTAAACTTTATAATCTGGAACAAAACTACGGTAGCTTTATCCGTGGTGCAATTAAAAAAGCCGGCGAACCTAAATCGGACCGTGATAAATTACCAACCAAAGAGGTCTTTTCTGTACCGGGAGGATTTGAATCATTGGCTACTGCTCTTGCAAAAGAAATTAAGGAAGAGAATATCCGTTTGTCTCAGGAAGGAATTTCCGTTCAGCCGGTTGCTGATGGATGGGAAACTGTTTTGTCTGCCAGTGAAGAAAGAATCCACTCTCGCTATGTAGTTTCTACTGCTGCGGCTTACGATTTACCTTCTATATTACCTTTTATTGAAGATAAGGATATGAAACCAATTAGTTCTCTTCATTATGCTCCGGTTATTCAGGTTGGTGTAGGAGTGGTTAAAGCGGACGGGCATGTACCAAATGCCTTTGGTGGATTGGTCCCTTCTCGTGAAAAGCAGCAGATGCTTGGAATTTTGTTTCCTTCTTCATGTTTCTCTGATCGTTGTCCGGAAGGTGGAGGTAATCTTTCCTTCTTTATTGGAGGAAGCAAACATCCCGAATATCTTTCCTATACAGATGAACAATTAGAGAATCTGGTTAAAGAATCACTGTCTAAAATGTTAGGATTCCCGGCTAATTATACTCCCGATAAAATAAAAATCTTCAGACACGAACGGGCTATTCCTCAATACGAAGCTGATACAGAAGAAAGATTGGCAAGTATTGCTGGTTTGGAAAAACAATATTCAGGTCTGTTCCTTGCAGGAGGTATCAAGGATGGTATCGGTATGGCCGATCGTATTAAGCAGGCAACCCGGATTGCTGAAGAAATAGCGAACTTAAACTGATGTTATTCTGTTTATATAAAAAGAAAAAGCAATAATTATGGACTATACAATTAAACACAATGAAAACGATTTCCGATTTGAAACGGAGGTTGATGGTTATCTGGCCTATGTTGAATATACTCCTTTAGACAAGGAATTGGACTTAATTCACACTTGGGTTCCCAAAGAAATTGGTGGTAAAGGAATTGCTGCTGCATTAGTTAAGTTTGCAATGGACTATGCAATGGAAAATCATTTTAAAGTTGTCCCCACATGTCCGTATGTGAAAGCTTTTTTAATCAGACATGATGAGTATAAAGATTGTCTATACGATTAATAATTTATTGCAGAACTGATTGAAATACGTGTTTTAGATTAAGTTAAACTTATCTTGTACTGATTTTAAGAATGACCTTGATATTATTAGATCTGTTTTTTCTTCATAAGGAGGATATAAAACACATCTCTTTCCTTCTATCATGGCCAGATAGTCGATGTTTATAATTTGTTGCTGATTTATCTGAGCAAATGATTTTGATAGTTTTATTATATCTTCTGCTTTAGTATTTCTCTTTAGCTGAATATGTTTGCCGTTTTGCAAGGTTATATACCAATGCTTATTTTCTTTGGCGTACTCAAAATACCCGATTTGTTCCTGACGAAGAGTTATATATCCGGTAATAGTAGCAATTAAGAATGTACGGTTTTCTGGTATCAGTTGAGATAACGAATCAATAAAAGACGATAATTTATCTTCCTTGTCAGCCGAATCAAAGAAGCGATTCATTACCGTTTGGAACTCATTCTGCTCGTATGGCTTTAATAAGTAATCGAATGCAGATTCTCTTAGTGCTTCAAGCATATACTTTTCGTAAGCAGTGTAAAAGACTACTTGCATTTGCCAGTTTATCAGATTTTTTATTTCATGAAGCAATTCCAAACCACTTGTTTCCGGCATTTCAACATCCAAAAAAAGAAGATCAGGTTTTTTTTCTAAAATAAGGTCTTTTCCTGTTTGTGCTGACTGTGTAGTTCCAGCTATTAATATTTCACTTAAGTTTGATAATGATTGACTTAAATTGGATATTCCAATCTCTTCATCATCTATTATTACAACATTATATTGTTTATTCATTATTATTCAAATTTGTAGTTATCAGGAATAAAAATATGAACCTCTGCACCACAGATGTCTTCGTTGTTATTGCGAATATTCTGAATGTTAAGAGATATCTTATTTATATTTTTTGAATTCAAAAGCTGGATCGTCTGAAATAAAATTTTCAGTCCCGTTCCTGTACCTTTTGTCTGGCTCTCTTGTTGAGGGAAATATCCGGCTCCATTGTCTCTGATAAATACATTAGCGCCATCTTTTTCCTTTTCCAAATTAATACTAAGTATTCTGTCTCCTTTTTTAGGACGCAAAGCATGTTTTATTGCATTTTCAACAGGAATCTGTACAGACATTGGAAGAATAAACGCTTCTTTTAAATCTATTTCGTTATCAATATTCCACTCAACACGAAAATTTTCTCCCAAATTCCTTTTTTCTAATTCGATGTACAGTTTTACAAAATCTAGTTCTTCTGCCAGCGACACTTTTGTGTTTTCTGATATTTCCAGATTCTTTCGCATCAACGTTGCCAGATTATATAAATTCTTACGTTCGTTTTCGCTTGATGAACAGATCTCATTATTGATTATATTAAATATAAAATGAGGAGATACCCGGTTGCGTATATTTTCCATCCTAAGCTTGATTAGCTTATCAATGTACTTTATCTGTTGCAGATCTTTCTTCCTTTTCAGATAAAAGAAAATAAAGACGGATGTTGTAAGAACTATCAGGCATATTAATATCCAGATGAAAGAAACTAGCCTTAGGCTTTTCATCTGAGAGGCTTGTTTTTGAATAATAAGTTTGTTGTTTACTAATGTTGTGTCTTGTTTATATCGCAGATCAATTTCGGAAATTCTTTTTTCTGCTTTATCATTACGAATAGAATCATCTATAGCTATATTTTTTGCCTGGTAGTAGTATGCTTGTTTAAAATTTCCTGTTTGAGCATAATATTTTTGCAGATACTTGTTTCTTATAGATATTATATTGGCTTCTACGCCCAATGAATCTTTGGTCTCTTCTAATAATTTTCGGGCAAGTTGAGTGTTCTTTTGTTTTAAAGCAAGTCCTGCCCTTATGGTTGAGATGTAATATAAGGCTGTTTTGTTTTTTATTGTAGAAAAGTATGAATAACTCTTGTCCAGACAATATGGAACAGAATCTAGTTTATTAAGATTTAGATAAATATCTCCAAGATTCAGCTCGCATAAACTGACGTAAAATTGATAATCGCCTTTCGATACTAATTTTTTCGCTTTTTGAAACCAGGGTAGTGCCTTGTTGTATTCTTCTTTATAATAATAAAAATTCCCCCGATTATTGCAAAACGTAAATTTCTCGGCCAATGTTCTGTTGCTGTAGAATTTTTCTGCAAGGCGGAAATAAGTGTCCGATAGTTCGAAATCGTGCACTTCCATGTAAATTTGCCCTAAACCAAAATATATTGGGAATCCCATTTTATCGGTTATTTTTAAAGAATCACTTTTTGATAGAGCCTTTCTGTAATAATATGCACTCATGGCAAAATCGCCTTTTCTTGAGTACATATCAGCCATATTGATGTACATATCAGGAACGCGGTTTATGTTATTTGCCAATTCGTACTGTTTTAATGCTTCTTTAAAATAAGAAAGTGCAGAGTCTTGCTTACTCATTTGTCCGTAGTAAACTCCAATATTGTTATTTGATGAGGCCAATAACTCATATATACGAGGTGATAATTCCTGACGCTTGCAGAAGTTAATTACTTGATGAGACAAAAGAAGTGAAGAATCGTACTGATTTATAGCCGAATAAGTTAAAGCATAAGTGCTGTATGCTTTATAATACATTACACTATCGGGCGCTATTTTCATTGCTTTCTTCAGTAAATCTTTCGATAATGTTATGTTATTGTATAATGAATCCTGAGCCTGTTGTATAAAAGAATCTACTAATTGATTATTATTAAAACTGACAGAACTTGTTTTTTTGCATGAATATATACTTGTAATAATTAGAATAGCAAATATGTTTATAAGAATGCGTATGCTTGTATTATCTTTAATAATCATAGTGGAATTTAAATTTTAATGGTTACTGCAAAAATATGAATAATTATTTATAGTTTGTTTGCTGTATTGAATAAAAATATCAATATATTTATATTTTAAATGTATTGATATTTAAGCCGGTTTATTTTTATTTGTATTTAATAATTATTGAATGTTTAGCTATATAATTACATACATTTTCAGGTTGTTCATGAAATGTAATATTTTCATAAAGGCAGTTTTAGTAGACTTTAGTTTGTCGTTTTTAAATGTTGGGCTAATAATGTTTTGTACATCCGGGTGTACAGATGCAGTACACCCGGGTGTATAGCTTGTTTAGATCCGGGTGTAAAACATATTTAGACCCGGGTCTAAATAAAAATATTACGATAATAATTTTAAAAAATAGGATATAATTGTGGAGGATATCTTTAATGATTCTAAATTGACCTCTGGTTGATGCTTTCAGAGGAATAAAATCTGTAAAAGTTTAAAATAAATGTATCTTTGTTCCCTCATTATTACAACATTATAAATGTAATTATTCGATGACTGAAGATTTAATCAAACAAAAAGTTCAGGGATGGATTGTTTCTATGTCCCTACTCATTCTAATTGGAAAGTTTATAGCTTTTTTCCTTACTAATTCTGTTGGAATCTTAACCGATGCAATGGAAAGTATAGTGAATGTAATTGCCGGACTAATAAGTTTCATTAGTTTGAGATATGCAGCGAGACCAAAGGATAAAGGGCATCCTTTCGGACATGGCAAGATTGAATTAATATCAGCATCCATCGAAGGGCTATTAATTATGATAGCAGGTGGTATGATTATATATGAAGGAGTGCTACGACTTTTCGAACCCGCTACTATTGGTAAGCTGGATATTGGTATTGCTGTGGTTGCTGTTGCTGGCTTAATGAATTATGTAATGGGATGGTACAGTATACGTATGGGTAAAAAGTATGATTCAATAGCATTAGTGGCTGGTGGAAAACATTTGCAGTCGGATACATATTCCACTATTGGTCTTGTAATCGGTCTTGTCCTTCTTTATTTTACCGGCTTAAAGTGGATTGATAGTGCATTAGCTTTGATTTTTGGTTCAATCATTGTTGTAACAGGTATTCTTATCCTTCGTAAAACAATAGCCAATTTAATGGATAAAGCCGACGGAGAAGTTCTTCATAAAATGCTAGAAGTAATTTCAGCTGTAAGAAAGCCGGAATGGATAGATGTTCATAACATGAAAGTAATTAAATATGGTAGCTATCTGTTTGTGGATTGTGATTTAACTTTGCCCTGGTTTTATAATATATCGGAAGGACATGATGCTTGCGAGGAGTTAAGAGGCCTTTTATCTTCTAAATATTCTGACCGTTTGTTGGTTACTATCCATTCTGACCCTTGTTTGGAGAAACATTGTGAGCATTGCCAGATGGCAGATTGTAAATATAGGAAGACTCAATACATAGAAGCATTGAACCTTACTTTAGAAGAACTGACTGCCAGTGACGAGGAACGTAACGAAAAACAGAACTAAACATAAATAATTTCTTTTCATATTTTGTTTATATTGAAAAAAGTGTTATAATTATACCATCTTAACTATCAAACTATTTATTATCTGTGATTGGTGATAAATTCTTGGAATTTTGAGCGTAAGCGGAAACAGGTTTTGGTATATTGTTTTACTCAACTCAATGTTATGAAAAGAATATTTATACATATCATCTTCTTTTTATTAACGATGAGCCAGTTATGTGCTCAGCAAGCTGATTCTTTATTTGCTTTCAATGACTCTGCCCGGATGATAAAACGTCCGTGGCGTGCCGCTTTTCAGACTGCCGGACTGAATATTGGTGTGTGGGCATTCGATCGTTTTGCTATGAATGAAGATTATGCAAAGGTTACCCTTCATTCCATAAGCAAGAATATAACAAATGGTCTTGTCTGGGATAATGATAAGTTCTCTACCAATTTGTTTGCTCATCCTTATCATGGTAATTTATATTTTAATACAGCACGCAGTAACGGATTGGGCTTCTGGAAATCGGTTCCTTATAGTTTTGCCGGAAGCTTAATGTGGGAAATGTGTGCTGAGGTAGAACCCCCTGCCATTAATGACTTTCTGGCTACTTCTATCGGTGGAGTTGCTTTGGGTGAAGTAACTTATCGGCTTTCTTCTTTGGTACTGGACGATTCTAAATCTGGTTCAAGTAGATTCTTCCGCGAGTTACTTGGTACACTAATCTCGCCCTCCAGAGGATTAAACCGTTTGGTAACCGGAGATGCCTGGAGAGTGCGACATAAATATTATAAATATCATGATTATGAGACGCTACCGGTTAAGTTCTCTGCAACATTAGGTGAACGTTATCTGGCGGATAATGAACATTTCTTTAAAGGTAGCAACAGCCCTTATATAGAATTTAAGGTTCTGTATGGAGACCCGTTACAAGAAACAACTAAACAGCCGTTTGACTATTTTAATTTTAGATCAACCATTAACTTGGTAGGTAATCAACCGCTGATTGGATCTGTTAATCTTATTGCTAAATTATATGGAAAGCATTTGGAACCGGTACCAGGACATAAAATATTAGTAGGACTTTTTCAGCATTTTGATTATTACGACTCTGAGCGTGTAATTACAGGATCTAAAAATATTCCTTATAAAATATCTGAAGCGGCGGCATTTGGCGTTGGAATGATCTATCAGTTTCCGGCAAGAAAAGCAAATATTCGCCAAAGTTCATTTATTAATGCAATTCTTCTGGGAGGAAGTCTGACCGATTACTATAATTCTATAGACCGCAATTATAATATGGGAAGCGGATTTAGTATTAAAAGTAATACCTCTATTGAGTTTAAAAAATACGGTAATTTTGAATTAAATCTGCAGTATTACCGCATCTTTACGTGGAAAGGTTATGATGGCATAAACCTTGATGAACTAACTAACGAGGAAAAACTGTATCTGAATGCTCAGGGTGATAAAGGTAATGTGCAACTTGCTGTAATTAATCCTATGATGGATATTGATTTGGGGTACAGAATAAAAATTAGTGCAGGTTTATATTATTACTTAAGAAATACACACTATTCAAGTAAACCCGATTTTCTTTTTCACACAATCGAAACCCGTTTAGGATTGAAGTATACTTTCTAGCATATTACGTTGACGATTACCAGAAAGATGATTATCGCTTTTGAAGAAGCTCTGAAAAAAGATTTAATATTAAAGTTGTGCATAAGCGAGAATACAAATTAGTAGTTCGTTTTTTATCAGAATTTATATATCTCACTATTGCACAACTTTTTATCTTATCTATAATTTTATAAATTATCGAACGGATTTTAATGATAAGCTTTAGAAAAAGCTTTCATTATCAGATTAATCATTTCTTTTTTTGTGCGATGTTCTTTATAGGTATCACTTCTCCGACCAAGCTGTTCAGGTAAACCTCTAATGCTGTATATCCACTTTTCATTTTAACATTCCTGTCTTCTCTATTAGTTGGATCAAATCCGTTGGCTCTTTCCCAGGCATCATCCATACCATCGTGATCTTTGTCTGAGATTTTATTTTTGGTAACGTATGAAGGATAACCTCCTACGGCAGATGGCTCATCAATAATACCCAATTTTAATCCATAGTATTGGTTATATACCCAGGTTGTGTCCTTTCCGGATATAGAAGAAATGTATCTTTTTACAGTTCCCTTACCCGATACTGTTCCATTACGCACTTCATTAATAATTCGCAAATCAACAGCGTCACGAGGAAATGCTCCTGCGCCAGCCAGCACACTTTTATATGCATTCTTGGCTGTTTCTGTTTTTACTGCATAAACAGGGTCAATATGAAAAGGAGTATTAACAATCATTGTATCTCTGCTGGCAGCAGGATTCACACTAAGATCTATTCCTGAGTTATTGTTGGCTGTCATAGCAGCATCTCCTTCCATTATATTTCCGGATAAGTACCAGTTAGATACTTTATCAGTCTTACCATACGATGCCTGAACAAAATAAGATTTTTCGCCAGAAGGTCTTGCAGGACCGGGTTTATAGTAATTACCTACCATATTAATGTGGTTGTATGAATTATTATTTATATCACCACCATAGCAAGAGTTTATTCTTCCCCAGTTATAGTTTACATTGTTTACGTAATCGGTCAGGATATTTATATCATTATGTCCTCTGGCGCCATTGAATCGGGGACTACGATTCTTGTTATTAGCTAACAGATTATGATGGAAAGTAGAGAACTGGCCTCCCCATTGACTGCCGTAGCTACGCTCTCCTTTACCATGACCTGAAGTATAAAGGCCTTCATGAATTAAACACCACTGAACAGTTGTTCTTTGATTATCGTAAATAGTCATGTTTTCTTCTGCTGACCAACCAAATGTGCAATGGTCAATAATGAAATCAGAAGAGTTTTCAATACCTATTGACCCACCCGGAATAAAGACTTTAGAATCTGTCATGCCGCCAATGCGAGAACGAATATGACGGATTATTAAATTCTTAGATCCTCCAAAATTAAGTTTGCCACCACGAAAACAAATACCGTCTCCCGGAGCTGTTTGTCCGGCTATTGTCAGTCCATTTCGTTTACAGCGGACATCAGATTTTAATTGTATCACACCCGAAATGCGAAACACAATAGTAACAGGAGTATTGGGATACTGTGACAAAGCCCATCTGAAAGAACCTTCTCCACTATCATTAAGATTAGTTACTTCAACAACCTCGCCACCACGTCCGCCGGTTGCAAATTTACCAAATCCTTCGGCAGTTGGAAAAGCCAGAGTTTGAGCCGAGAGTTGGTTCGGAGCAATTGTTGTAGCCAGCAAAAGGCCAGCACAAAAGAATGACTGCAATAAATTCATGATATTTGTTTTATATATGTTATTTTTTAATACGTTTGATTGAGCTTATAATGGATGCCGATGCACTCAGATTCCCGTTAATGCTTACTGATTTAACCGAATATGTATACTTTTTGTTTATCTGAGCAGTATCGTCAGTATAAGAAGTATTAGTTGTTGTGGCTAAGAATAGTCCGTTTCTTAAGATTAAATATCCAATAGCTCCATCAACAATTTTCCATGATATTGTATTTCCATCTCTACTAAGCTTGGCAGGTGCAGAAGGAGCAGTACACATAGCTTGCGGATTATAAGGAATTGAACTTATTTTTGAATAAACTTGTTTCATTCCTAAATAGGTGTCAACTTCGTCTTTCGTTAACTGAAAGCTCCAGTTTGCTCTTTTAGTTATATCTACTGGAGTTCTATTCATATCCATACTATTATATTCCGCAAAGCAAGCCGATAAATGATTCGTACTTTTCCAGGCAGACCAACCTTCAGGCCTAATATGTTTTCCCATCCGGCAATTCAAATAAATAGAACCACAATCCAGATTCCAGGGTCTACCTAAATAGTAAGAATTATCAGCCACATCTGCTTTTGCAGTTATATCACAATTCCTGAAAATAAATCCATATCGAAGAGTCTTTCCTGAAGTTGTTTTTTCGTAATATGAAATATCTTCAGGAGCAGAAATGTAACTTCCGCCTTTAACACAATTAATTGTACAATCATCGAAAAAGACTGTTCCGCCGCCATAAATAAAATCTGTTGCTCCTTGAATAAAACAATCTTTGAAGTAGAACCTACGCCCTTTTCTTGAACGATATGTATCCTGAAATCCTAATAAACGGCAGTTCTTAAAAGTCTGTCGGTCTTCCTCTGTATCTAACGCTAAAGCTTGTCCTTTGTTTCCGGCTGTATTCTGAAAAGTGATGTTTTCCGCATAAAAGTCATTAGCATAAATAGCAAAAGTTGTTGCACCATAAACATTAGTTGCCCCATTCCCAATTGCATCTGGAGATGTTATTATTACATCATTCACGCTTTCGCCTATCAGACTAATTAGCTTCAGTGATTTTGATGTTCGTGTTCCAATAGATACCTTTTCTTCGTAAGTTCCATTCTTAACAAAAATGAGGATACGCTCATTATCTGGACAATCGTTTATCGCTTTTTGAATTGAAGTATGAGTTCCGCTGCCATCTTTAGCCACTATAAAACGAAATGGTTGTGCATAGGTTATTGGACAAAGAAAAAGTAAGTAAAAAATAAAAAATAAGTATTTATAATCCATTAGAATTCATTTTATAAAGTATTTGAATGATATTGCCTGATATGCAATAATTATTATGACGCTTTAATTTTTTCTATGTAATCGCTTGAATAGTAAAATGTGATAAAAACTCAGGTTTGAATATAACAAATATTGAATCGGGAGTTATTTATATAATTTATAATGCTGATTAACTTGTTGAAAATTGTTTTGATTTGAGGTGTTATTTCTAAAACTAAAAAAGATTGCATAAAGTTAAAACTCTTTTTCTATATATATTGTTATTAACATTGTTATGAGACCTTAAAAATAAACTTTATAAACAAGTATAATGAAAAGATTAATAGTGGCTATATTAATGATGCTATCAATTATTTTGCTTAATGCACAAAACAAAATACATCCCATTAACTTTTCTATATGGAATCCTGTAGCATTGGCTTCCTACGACTCGCTTTGTACAACAAATTTTAGTTTAGGATTATATTCTAAGACTTATCGATTAAATGGAATAGGTTTAAATATTTTGGCTCATAAGAATCAGGAAAATATAAATGGATTTACATTCTCCGGAGTAGGAGAGTATGTAAATGGAAATATGAAAGGATTCCAAATTTCTGGATTGTTTAATATGGTTAAGGGCCATATGCATGGAATTCAGATTGCAACTATTCAGAACACCAATGTAATGCACACAAAAGGGATTATGATTGCCGGAATTACAAACTTCTCAATTGGGAACTCAAGAGGAGTTCAATTGGCTGGAGCTGCAAATATGGCCGGATCTAATTTCAGTGGTTTGCAAGCTTCTCTAGGAGTAAATATAGCTTCATCTTCTTCCAATCTTTTTCAGATATCAGCTTTAACAAATGTTTGTGCTGATAGAATTCATGGAGTTCAGATAGGAGCGGGCAATTATGCCGCAGGAGTGAAAGGATTTCAGCTTGGATTATTAAATTTTAGTACAGGAGAGGTGCGTGGACTACAGATGGGGATTATAAATTATAGCGAAGACACCTCGGCTGTAAAGCTGGGATTGGTGAATATAAGTCCCAGAACACGAATTCAATTAATGGCATATGAAAGTAATATAGTTCAGAATAATTTGGCAGTTCGTTTCAGAAATGGTTATTCTTATACAATTATAGGCATAGGAACTAATTATAAAACATTTGATAATAGAACTTCTGGTGCTATCATTTATAGATTGGGGTTAGGAGTAAATATTTTAAAAGTATTTTATATCAGTGCTGATATTGGTTATAATCATATTGAGAACCTTAATGATGGCGATAAAACAGATTTTCCTAATCGTTTATATTCGTTGCAGGCAAGATGTAATCTGGAGTTTCACCCATTTCACCGATTTGGAATTTTTGCATCAGGAGGGTATTCCCATACAAGACATTACGATTCTAAGGAAACCTTTGAAAATAAATCAATTTTAGAGTTTGGTATAGTACTATTTTAAATGGATACAAAGATGAAAAGATTACTTGCATATATAATTCTTTCTTTATTGACGATGGGTGACATTTGCGCTCAGCAGGCAGATTCTTTGTTTGTTTACAATGATTCTGTTCGAATGAGAAAACATCCATGGCGGGCTGCTTTTGAGAATATAATTATAAATACAGCGATCTGGGCCGACAATCGTTTTGAGAGAAAAGCTGATTATGCAAAGATTAGCCTTAACACTATTCGAACAAATATTAAAAGAGGTTTTGTATGGGATAACGATCTTTTTGCTTCCAATCAGTTGCTTCATCCTATTCATGGTAGTTTGTTTTTTAGTGCAGCCCGAAGTAACGGTCTTAATTATTGGGAGTCTCTTCCTTATTCCTTTATGGGAAGCTTTTCGTGGGAATTATGTGCTGAAACAACTCCGCCATCCATTAACGACTTACTTAGTACAAGCTTTGGAGGTGCGGCTCTTGGAGAAGTATCTTATCGACTTTCAACTTTAGTGCTTGACGATTCAAAAACAGGGGCTGCTCGTTTATGGCGTGAATTTGTAGGTACTATAGTTTCTCCGGTAAGAGGACTTAATCGTATTATTACTGGTAAGGCCTGGAAAGTGAGACATAAATATTATAAATATATTGATTATGAAAAAATACCTGTGAATATATCTGTAAGTTTAGGAGACCGTTATATGGCTGATGATAACCGTTTTTTTAGACAAAACAATAATGCATATCTGGAATATCAGATGAATTACGGAGACATCTTGAGCAATGAAACTACTAAACCTTATGATTTCTTTAAATTTAATGTACTTTTTAACTTGGGAGGTACTCAACCTATTGTTAGCAATGTTAGTTTGGTGGCTAAACTTGCAGCTAAATGTTATGAACCCTTGCCCGGACATAAAGCATTAATTGGACTTTTTCAACACTTTGATTATTATAATTCAGAAATCGTTCTTAAAGATTCAAAAAGTATTCCTTTTAAACTGGCAGAAGGAGCTACATTTGGATTAGGAATGGCATATTTGTTTCCTGCAACAAAGAAAGTAACCATTTGGCACAGAACATATTTAAATGCAGTTTTGCTTGGAGGTACTTTAACTGACTATTATAGATTAGGCCGTAATTATAACCTGGGAAGTGGATTTAGTATAAAAAATTATACCTCTATAGAATCTCGTAAATATGGAAGTCTTGATCTAAATCTTTTTTATTATAATTTGTTTACCTGGAAAGGGTATAGCGATGCTGAGATTAAAAGTACAAAAGATCCATATTTATATCTAAATACTCAGGGAGATAAAGGAAATACAGCTTTTTTGATTCTTAATCCCGTTATGAATCTTAATCTGTCTTCTTGTTGGAAAGCAACTTTTGGTTCTTTCCTATATTTCAGAAAATCACACTATGTTTACCATGAAGATGTTACTTCCAGTACGTTCGAAATTCGTTTAGGCTTAAAATATACTTTTGGTTTAAAGTAGTAATTTTATTTAAGACGTTTGTGCTTCTATAGATTATTAGAAAAACGTAATTACAGATTCTGAAAGGTAATTTTATATATAATTTTGCTTAATAGTTGTAACGTTTATGTCTGTTTAGCTTTATATTTGCGTTTAACAACATAAATGGAGGTTATTAATGAAATACGTTGACTTACACGCAAAGCTTAAAGAATTGCTAAATTATGAGGACGACGAAATTATAATAGATGATAATGTAATTGTCCGAAACTTCGATTTTGATTCTAAATCCAGAGATATTCTACCTGGTGGAGCTTATAATCATGATACATACGAGTATTGTTCTTCGGAGGATCCCGATTATGAACCGGATATTATTCAGGATATGCTTAACATGAGTGATGCAGAGATTCCTGAAAACATTCATTTCCGTTACCATATGTTTCGCCCTGCCGGAAACCAGAAGGTGAAAGAAGTTATCCTTATGTTTCATGGTTTCAATGAGAAACATTGGGCAAAATATTCTACCTGGGCTAAGACCTTAGTTGATAAAACCGGAAAGGCTGTTTTGTTATTCCCTATCGCTTTCCACATGAACCGTGCACCTCTTAGCTGGAGTAACGCTCATCAGATGTATGCAATTAGTCAGCAGAGAAAGAGTAGACATCCCGAAGTTATTTGTTCTACATTATCGAATGTTGCTATAAGCACTCGTCTTCATAATAAGCCGCAACGCTTTATATGGTCTGGTTTGCAGACCTATTATGATGTAATATCATTGATGAAAGATATTAAAGCAAATCAGCATCCGGATATTGAGGCTGATGCTTCAATTGATTTTTTTGCATATTCCATTGGTGGCTTTTTGGCACAAATATTGATGATGACTGATTATGAAGGCTATTTCTCAAAGTCTAAATTGTGCTTGTTCTGTGGGGGAGCCGTGTTTAACAGACTTTCTCCTGTTTCTAAGTTTATATTAGATAGCGAAGCAAATGTAAGCCTTTACTCTTTTGTGGTAGAGCATCTGGAAAGTCATATGAAGCGTGATAAGATGTTGCGAACATACTTAAGCGATTCTCATCCCGAAGGTGTTTATTTCCGCAGTATGCTGAATTATAAAACATTCACCAGCTTCAGGGAAAATAGATTCCGCGGAATGCACAATCGTGTATTGGCAGTTACTCTGGAAAAAGATACTGTGGTTCCGCCTTATGAGGTGATTAACACATTACAGGGAATAAAAAGAGATATACCTATTGAAGTGGATATTCTGGATTTTAGCTATCCTTATAAGCATGAAGATCCATTCCCGGCACTTACCTCTATTGCTGATGCAGTAGATAAGGAATTCAATAAAGCATTTGAAAGAATATGCAACTTCTATTTGTAGAAGTTGCATATTGATTGAATATTATTTTTTCAAAGAAAGAACATATTTTTTCCAATCCGGAGTTTTGTTCATCTTTTGAGAGAGCATAATAACTTTGTCATTTTCAACTTGATAATAACTGATGTCGCTATTCTTTTCCGGAGTAAGTTCCCAAACTATGGCGTTTTTATCAGCTTCTGTTCCATGGATAGTTTTTACTGTACCATTCTGAACGTATGTAAGGTCTTTACCTTCGTTTCCTTCAATATAAGTTTTCAGAAGTTCGTATGTACCATTGTCGCTCTTTTCCTGAATTTTCACAGTAAGAGTGTAGCGCAATCCTTTTCCCTGAGCAGGAAGAACCCCTTCAAAGGTTTTTGTTTGCAGTGCACCCAGTGCCGGATCCAGATTCGCTTCGGTACTGTCCTTAGCTGCTCCTTCTGCAGTTGCATCTTTTGTTTTCTGCTGGCACGACACCATAGCTGCCAATGCTAATAAAAATAGTAATTTTTTCATGATAATAATTGATTTATGTGAGTGGAAAATAGTTCTTTTATTTAATAATTACCAGGAGTTTGTCAACCCTTCCATTATCCATATCCATTACTTCGAATTGTAGATTCTGATATGTAAATATATCCCCGGCTTTGGGAATTCGTCCGATATAAAACATGGCTAATCCACCGAGTGTAGTAAAATCTTCGCCTTCCAGATCATCGTAGAACAAAATGCCCATTTCTTCCATAAAATCTCCAAGATTCATGGAGGCATCTACCAGGTAAGAGCCATCTTTTCGCTTTACAATAGGATCTTCGGCTATTTCATTCTCCTCAAGAATATCACCAAATATACTTTCTGTGAGATCGTGTAGAGTGATAATACCTTCTATTCCTCCATACTCGTTGACTACAACACCAAACTTGTTTTTATTCTTCTTGAACAGTTCCAGAACCTTCTTTGCATATAGACTTTCCGGTATGAAGAGTGGGGGCTGGGCAATGCTTTTCAGATCGAATGTTCCGTCATAGCCAATCATTGTTATGATATTCTTTACCGAAACCACACCTATAACCTCATCCTGAGAACTATCGGTCAGCAAATATTTGCTGAAGTGTTTCTTGTCAATGATGTCTAAAACCTCTTTCTGAGTGTAATCTGTGTGAAGAAAAACCACATCAGTGCGGTGAGTCATCAATTCATTAGCCCGCTTGTCGGCAAAACGGAACACGTCCCTCAACATGTTTGTTTCATCTTTATCAATAACTCCCTGTTCTGAGCTCTGATGAAGAATAACTTTTAGTTCTTCTTGTGTAATGGTACGTTCATGCCCCTTGATTCCAAGAATCTTATTTAATAGTTTGGTCGATACACTGAGCAGGTATACAAAAGGATAAGTAATTTTTGTTATTACCGACATAAAAGGAGAAAGGGTAATTGCAATTTTTTCGGGGTTGGAAAGACCGATAGATTTAGGAACCAACTCGCCTATAATAAGAGATAAGTAAGTAATAAAAGCAACAGTTACAATAAGAGCCATGTCTGCTGCATAGGGCTCGGTGGCTGGAATCATTTTAAAAAGCGGTTCCACATTATGAGCAACGGCAACTCCACCGAAAGCTCCGGATACAATTCCTATAAGAGTAATTCCAATTTGAATGGTAGAAAGAAATTTATCTGGTTCTTCCAACTGCTTAAGTACATTTTTGGCAGATTGATTTCCTTTACTGACCAATGTCTCCAGTCTCGCTTTACTAGATGAAATTAATGCGATTTCGTACATAGAGAAGATTCCGTTGAGAACCAAGAGAAGCAATATAATTGCAAATTCCATCGTGCTTGTTTAATGATTATATGCGAATTTATATGTTTATTTCGTTTCTTGCAACAATTAGGAACTTTTGTTATATACTTTTCTATAATATAACCAGAGTTTAGCAAATGATTGATGAATAAATGATTTAAAGACCTACTCTTTATAATAAAAAGATGTACTTTAAAATAAAATAAGGTGTAGACCTTAATAAAATAAAGTCTACCTCTTATTAAAAACATATTTCTTTATTTTAGCTTAGCTAATCTGATAGATTAGCTAAATGTTCTTTGTATTGCTGTTTCTTATGCTTTTTCAATTAACAAAGAAGTCATAGCAAGCGAACCTGCCACCGTTTTATCATTGAAAAAACTTATTTTTTCATTTTCTTCTTTTAATGCCAGGATGTAAATCAGGGGTAAATAATGTTCAGATGTTGGGATTGCCAGTTTAAAAGCCTCGCCTTGCATTTTGTAATTAACAAGCGATTGATGATCGTTTGCAAGAATTTGTATCTTCATTTTATCAAGAGCTTCACTGGCCCAGTCATAAGCATATTCCGGTTCATTAAACTTATCCCAGGCAACCATTCTGAGGTTGTGAACAAGATTTCCGCTACCCACAATCAAAACTCCTTTTTTGCGAAGCGATGACAGTTCCTTCGCCAGTTCATAGTGGTATTGAGCATCCTGATAATAATCCAGACTTAGCTGAACAATAGGTATATTAGCATTGGGATATATATGTTTTAATACACTCCAGCAACCATGATCGAGTCCCCATTTCTCATCCAGTCCCACAACTGTTTTACTTACTAAATTTTTTATCTCTTTTGCAAGTTTCGGACTTCCCGGCGCAGGGTACTGAACTTCAAAAAGTTCTTGCGGAAATCCGCCAAAGTCGTGAATTGTTACAGGTTTCTCCATAGCTGTAACGTGCGTACCGCGTGTTACCCAATGTGCAGAGATACATAATATTGCGTTTGGTGTTGGGATTGATTTACCAATATTTCGCCAGCCAGAAACAAATTCATTTTCCTCAATGGCATTCATTGGATTGCCATGCCCCACGAACAATACCGGCATCTGGTCTGTGTTTTCGAAAGATTCTGCTATGTTTTTAAGTTCTTCCTGATTCATTTTTCCTTGTTTTTAGTTCTTTTTTGTCGGCTCGCGATAGACATAGATAATCATAACCTGAGCCTGTTAATTTATAATTTATATATAAAGAATTATGACCTTTGATTTTCAAATCAAAGGTCATAAATAGTGATAAATATAAAATTGTTTTTAGAATTGATTAGAGCTTTGTATGTGCTCCATCACAATAGGGTGGATTTTTACTTCTTTTACATCCACACAAAAAAGCCTTTCCCGATTCTTCAGGGGTGAAAGCCATTGGAGTAAACTCCGTACAAGCGTGAGAACCGTCACAAAATGGCTGATTCTTACTTTGACCGCAAGTACACCAGTGATATTCCTTTCCAGCTTCCAACTCTACTGCAAATGGGCCTTTCTTGGCCATTTTAGGTTCCATTCTTTCCTCCTTCTCTCTTGATTAATTGTTTTTTTAATGGTTGAGTAAATCAATTATGCCTTTGTCCGACAATTGTCATAAGGCAATATTCGACAAAAAACATCGGATATGCAAGCAAAAGGATGAAAAGTTTGAAAAGATTTTAGCAATCAAGATTCTTCTTCAATTTTAAAAAAGTTTTTGTGTGCAACACGCCAGTGAGTCCAGAAAAAAATAATGCATAGCAAAATTAAACTACTATTGACAATGATCGATTTGTTTGATTGAAAAACTACCCGGTTTATTTTTTCCTGCCTTATATCATTATAGATATTCCGAAGTTGAGTATCACTAGGTAATTCTTTCTTTATTTCAGGATCTTTCGTATTGAAAGACTTCATCTGTTCAAGCTTATAAACTTCGAATGTAGCTAGTTGTTGGGAGTCATAAGTTGAATGAAGAGGATCTGTTTTATCAATTACTGCATTAATAATAGACGTTACGCTGGTAAGAAATACAATTATGGATACAAGGCAAATCATGTATCCGTAAATCTGAGTTAAGTTTTTTGTTTTTCCCATATATGATTAATTTTCAGGTTAAGAAATCAGATTAAGAGTAAATATCTGATTGATATAATTTATCAACAATGCAAAAAATGATTTGTTCATGCTAAGTCTGTGCATGCCAGTTGAAGTCTTATTAGCCAATGTTGATGATAATAATGTTTACTACTTAAAATTAAGGCTAAAATCCTTGTTTATGTCAAAACAATAAGCTATTTTTAGGTGTTTCATTAATTGAAAGACCTAAAGTTGGGTCGCAACAAATTGTTCCTGATTTATTAACCTCTAAATAAATACTACTATGGGAAAATATAGATTTTGGGAATGCTACGACGAAACTATCGATCAAAATGTCTTTGTGAAACTAGACCCCAAAGATATATTCGTAGAGAAGTTAACCGATGAATCAGAAGATGAGGTTGAATTCTTTATAGATAAAGATTGCAACAAGCACTATCTGGGTAAAATATGGGAAGAATTGGAATTTGAAACGGATGAAAAGGGTGAATTATATTATAAAAAGAAAGGCTCTACAGAATTACAGGTTACAGATATAGACAGCAAGGAAGCTTTAAGGCGGAATATTGTGGTAGAAGATCCATTCCACTTATAAGTATCTGACTTTTGTATCCCCGTTTGACTTTTCAGAAAAATCAGGTGGGGATATTTCTTGTTTAGATTAACCTTTTTAAAAATTTCCTCTAAGAATAGTATTCCTGTACTCCACAGGAGTAATTCCAGTGTGCTTTTTAAAGAATTTGCTGAAGGATGACTGCTCTCCGAAATGAAGTTCTTCAGATATCTGCTGAATATTAATATCCGACTTACGGAGTAATATCTTTGCTTCTGAGATTAAGGCATCACTAATCCACTTCATTGCAGATTTACCGCTGAAAGCATTTAAAACTCTAGAAAGATGTCCGGGAGTAATACATAATTCTTTTGCATAAAAAGAAACTTCGTGTTGTTCTTTACAATGTATCATTATCAACATTACAAAATTCTGGATAATGTTATCCTGTGAATTCTCCTTGTATGTATCATCATTGTTTTCATATATTGTTTTATAACTGATATTAGCCATTTCCAGAATACAGTTGCTAACTTCATTCCTGATCAGTTCTTTCTGAAGAATATGATCTGTTGCTTTTATACCTCTTATTATCCGTTCTATAATATCTACAATGAGTTGCATCTTATCATTTTCCAGCATCAGTAAAGGGCTTGTACGACTTGATGTTGTAAGTTTCTTAATGATTTGCATATCTTCAACAATAGACAGTACAAACTTATCGGAGATAATAAGGGCATACCCTTCAAAGTTCTTACCAATATGAATATCATCTAAAATATGAAGTTTACTTAGTGATAGTGTCATTCCTTTTGTAAGGCGATAATTCTTATAATCGACAGTAAACGATATGTCTCCATATTGACAAATAATGAAGGATACCGCATCTATTCTCATTGAAGGAATATTATCTAAAGGTTGTTTTTCCTCTGTGCTCTTAATATGATAAACAATTACATCATCACCAAAAGCTTCGGCCGACGTATCCTTTGCATCTAGTATATTTTCGAAACTTACATTTAGTGTATTCATATAGAAAATATTATATCACACAAATGTATAGCTTTTAAATAAACTTATGCATGAAATGGACAAATATTTGTAGGAAATGGACTGTATAAAAACTCTTGAGCTATTAATATGCATGTTTTGGACAAATAATAGCTGAAATAGACCAATAAAACTATTCTATATCTGCATCACTTTTGCATCCAATTAAAAGAAATATATATAATAAAAATATTTATGAGAATGAAAATGAAATTTCTTTCAGCAATATTTATATTGCTTAGCGTTGCAAACCTTTCTGCCCAGGAAAATCCGTCTACTGCTATTTCACTTAAAGAGTGTGTACGGATTGCTGCGGAAAAGAATATTAATGTTTCTCAGGCAATTCAGGACAGAGAAAAAAGTCTTCAGAAAATAGAGGAAGCCCGCTCTTCTTTACTTCCACAAGTTGAAGTTGGTGGAACATTTCAGGATAACACAAAACTTGCCGTGACAGTTATACCGGGCGACTTTATTGGTCAGCCAGGCACTACAATTCCTTTTAAGATGGGAGTGCAATATACTGCTGCTGCAAATATCTCAGCAAATCAGGTATTATACAATCAAACAGCACTAACTGCACTCAAGTTGTCTAAAAAGGCGGAATATGTTTCAAAACTAGGTGTACAAAAGGCGAAAGAAGAAATTGTAAAGGAAGTTGGTAAACTTTATTTTCTGATACAAACTACTTCTAAACAAAGAAAACTCGTAGAAGATAATATTGCACGTACGCAACGTATGGCAGATATTGTTAAAAGACAGCTTGACAATGGAGTTGCAAAGAAAGTAGATTATAATCGTATAATGGTTTCTGTACAGAATCTACAAACACAACTTGATAATACAAAAGCATTATATGAACAGCAACTTAATTTGTTGAAGTATACATTGGAAATGCCACTCAATAAAGATGTTGCACTGACTGATAGTGCCAATATGGTTTTGGTTGCAACATTACCAACGGAAAATATTGACTTTTCAGATCATATTGATGTGCAAATGCTTGAGGCTCAAAAGGATGTTGCTTTACTTAATCAAAAGCTTGCCAATGCAGGCTATCTTCCCAGTGTGGCATTATTCGGACAATTTGGTTATCAGGGTATGAGGGATCAATTTAAGGATTATTTTAATAGCAGCACTGCAAATAAATGGTACAATTCATCATACATCGGATTAAAGCTGACTATTCCTGTTTTTGATGGTTTTCAGAAACGTTCAAAATACCGTCAGGCAAAAGCTGATTATATAAAGACCACTTTAAATCTGGATAATACCAAAAAGCATTTCTCTGCAGATTATAAAAACGCAATGAATAATTACTATAATAATAAAATCACCGTAGAGCGTCAGCAGAATAACATTGACCTGGCGCAACAAGTATATAATGAAACATCTCTTAAATACAAGGAAGGTATGGCTACTATGAGCGATTTACTGCAAGATGAAGTATCACTTAGCAATGCTCAGTCAGGATATCTGGATGCTCTCTATAAGTTCAAGGAAGCAGAACTTGAAATTATGTCTTTAAACGGAGAAATAAGAAGTTGGATTAATAAATAATAGAAATCTGAAAAATAAGAAATCATCATGAAAAAGAAAATCATAACGTCAATTGTACTCATTGCTCTTGCTGGATTAATAGTTTTAAAATTAACTTTAAATAAGCGTGCAATAGATAGTAAAAAGGAGGTAAAGATAGAAACTAAAAGTATTTCTGTAAGTGTTGCAAGTGTTCAGAAAGAAATACCACAATCAAATATTAATCTAACAGGAACCGTTGAAGCTAATCAGGAAGTAATGGTTGCATCAAAGGCTAGTGGTGAGATCACTAATATATATTTTAGATTAGGCGACTATGTTTCCAAAGGTAAAGTTCTTGCCAGTGTGGACAATACATACAACCAACTTGCCGTAGAAAATGCAAAAATCAATTATAATAAGTATAAGGAGGATTTACAACGATATAAAACTCTAAGAACCGGGGATGCTGTGTCTGAAACTCAGTTAAGAGATATAAAGGTTGGTTTTGAAAATGCAAAAGTTCAACTAAAACAGGCACAAAAACAACTGGAAGATACATATATCAGAGCACCTTTTAGCGGATACATCACTTCACGTGAAATTGATTTGGGAAAATATGTAAATGCAGCAACTCCAATAGCCGGAATAGCTGATATCTCTAATTTAAAAGTTGTTTTATCTGTACCCGAATTTAGTGTGTATAACCTGAAAAATGGTCAGTCGGTATCCTTAAATACACAGATCTATCCGGGAGTGGTGTTCAAAGGAAAAGTTGCTCATATTAGTCCGAAGGGTGATGATACACATTCTTATATAGTCGAGGTTTCGCTTTCTAATAGCAAACAGCACCCGCTTAAGGCTGGAACTTATGTAAATGCATCAATTGAAATGGGAGAGAGACAACCAGCCTTGTTTATTCCACGAAATGCAATTATTAGTAGTGTAAAAGATCCATCTGTATATCTTGTAGAAAATGGTATAGCAAAAATGGTTAAAATCAATATAGGTAAAGATTACGAAGCCAATATAGAAGTATTGCAGGGGTTGAAAGAGGGAGATAAAGTTGTGGTAAACGGACAAATTAACCTGATGGACGGAGCACATGTTTTGATCATTAATAATTAGTGTGAGTTCTTTAATCTATTCTTAATTTAAAAAAAAAGAAATTATGTCTTCAATAGTAGAAACATCTCTAAAGAAACCGCTGTTAATTGTTGTGATTTTTACGGTATTGGCTCTTGGTGGACTGATTAGTTACAATATGCTTAATCTGAATTTGTTGCCAAAGTTTCAGTTACCGATGCTCACTATTCAAACAGTTTATCCCGGAGCTGGTGCTTCGGAAGTAGAAACTTCTGTTACCAAGAAAATGGAAGATGCCCTTTCCACATTGGAAAATCTGAAAAAGATAAGTTCAACATCAATGGAAGGGGTATCTATTATAGCCATTGAATTGAATGATGGTGCTGATCCTAACCAAGCTGTTCAGGATGCACAGCGAAAAATTAATGTAATTAAGTCAGACTTGCCAACAGGAATATTAGATCCATCTATCGATAAGCTTTCTCTTGATGAAGCACCTATTATGAATATTGCAGCCTCGGCATCATTGTCTTCAACTAAATTCTATAAATTGGTAGAAGATCGTATACAACCCCGATTAGCAAAGCTTCACGGAGTTGGTTCTGTGAAAATAACAGGAGGAAATGAACGCGAGATTAAAGTAAATATGGATGCCAATAAGCTGAGAGCTTATAATATTTCTCCGTTGCAGGTCTTTCAAGCTATTCAAACGGCAAATATGGAAATACCTGCCGGAAATGTAGAGAATACCAACTTAACTTATTCGGTTCGTTTGGCTGCCAAATATTCAAACCTGAATGAACTTCGAAATACGGTAATAAAAACAACTGCTACTGGTGAGAAAGTGAAAATAATGGATGTGGCAGAAGTCGAAGATGGTATTGCCACACAAAAACTGATTAACAGAATTAATGGTCGTGATGCCATTGGTATAGCCATAAAAAAACAATCGGATGCAAATGCAGTAAAAGTAGCCGATTTGGTTAAAGCTGAATTGATATCTATTGAAAAGGAATATAAAAGCAGTCAGGTGAAGTTTGAGATAGCTTCCGATGATTCTGTTTATACAAGAGCTTCTGCCAGCGCTGTAGTTTTCGACTTATTTCTGGCAATCGTAATTGTTGCAATTGTTTGTTTCATATTTCTGCATAATCTGCGTAGTGCATTAATTGTGATGATCGCAGTACCACTCTCAATTATTCCATCGTTTATTGTGATGTATATTATGGGATTTTCTTTAAATTTGATGTCATTAATGGCTTTGTCGCTGGTAGTCGGTATTCTGGTGGACGACTCTATTGTTGTCATTGAGAATATGTTCCGTTATATGGAAGCCGGAAAATCCAAATGGCAGGCTGCACTTGAAGGTTGTAAACAGATTATGTTTACCTGTATGGCTATAACCATAGTTATTGTGGTTGTTTTCTTACCGTTGGCTATTAGTGGAGGATTAATCGGGAATATATTAAGAGAATTTGCTTTTCCTATTATCATAGCTACTCTTTCTAGCTTATTTGTTTCATTTACTGTAACGCCGTTATTGATGTCTCGTTTCGGAAAGTTATCGGATGATACAAAACCTACTTTGTCTGGTCGTTTTTCTCGTTTGGCAGAGCATACTTTTGAATCAATAATTAAGATATACTCCCAGGTATTGGTTAAAGGATTAAAGCATAAAGTGACGGTATTTATTGTTACATTTGTTTTATTAGTAGCTTCTTTCTCATTAATTCCTGCCGGATTTATAGGTTTTTCATTTGTGCCTAATACCGACCAGGGAGAATTAACTGTAACTTTGGATATGGATCCGCAGGTAACAGTTTTCCAAAACAATCAGGCCACTATGCAGGCTGAAAAATTAATAAGCCGTTTGCCGGAAGTGGAGCGTATATATACTAACGTTGGCTTATCTGGCAGCAATACTAAAAATAATGTTAGTACTATAGATGTTAAACTAATAGATAAAAAGAAAAGAAATATAAGTATTGATGACTTTGCCCAGAAATTGAAAAGTGAAATAATGCAGGTGCCGGGAGTTCGTGCACGTGTAAGTGTTAAAGGTGTTTCCGGAGATACTACGGAACCAATTCAATTTATTGTTCAAGGAACAGATTTTGAGAAAGTGCAGCAAACCGCAGCATTGATATTGAATGCAGTTCGTCATACTCCTGGAACGAATGATGCAAAACTATCTATTGATGATCCTCGCCAGGAAGTAAAAGTAAAACTAGATCGTGAAAAGATGGCAACGCTAGGATTGTCTTCATCAGATGTAGGTTCTACTCTTCGTGTTGCACTGAATGGAAACGATGATCTGAAATATACAGAAGGTGATTTTGAATATAAAATCCGTGTAGGAATTGATAAATTTGATAAAACAAAAGCGGACGATGTATCTAAGTTGACATTTATGAATAAAGATGGAAAACTTATTGAACTTAATCAATTTGCTGATATATCGTTTGGCTTAGGTCCATCTGCTTTGGAGCGTACGGACAGAATATCTTCAATTATCGTGAAATCAAATGTGGCAGGCCGTTCTTCCGGAACTGTTGGAGCAGAAATATCAGCAAAAATAAAGGGGAAAATACCTGAAGGCATTACTGTAAAAGAAGGAGGAATGCTTGAACAGCAATCTAACGCTTTTGGAAGTTTGGGCTTTGCGTTTATTGCAGCACTCGTCTTGATTTATCTGATTATGGTTGTGCTTTATGACTCCCTACTTGATCCTATTATTGTTATGTTTTCTATCCCATTGTCACTTATCGGAGCTTTTCTGGCTCTGGCATTAACAATGAACGATTTGAATATATTCAGTATCATCGGATTGATTGTATTAATTGGTTTAGTAGCTAAGAATGCTATTTTACTGGTTGATTTTACCAATCATATGCGTCGTGATAAAGGTATGGATACATTTAACGCATTGATAGAGGCTGGGAAAGAACGTTTACGTCCAATCCTGATGACAACCTTTGCCATGATATTTGGTATGCTACCTATTGCCTTGGCATCTGGTAATGGTGCTGAATTTAAAAATGGTATGGCATGGGTAATTATTGGTGGATTGTCTAGTTCAATGATATTGACATTAGTAGTTGTGCCGGTTGTGTATTACATCTTTGATAAGTTAACGGCTCGTTTTCGCCATTACAGAAAAAATCGTGCCATTGAACATATCAAGGAAACTTTAATGGAAGAAGAGGATCTGTCCATAAATTAGTTAGGTAAATATTACATGTAAATTCAAATATTGAAAATGCATTATATTATGAATAATAACATGATCAATAAACCAAATAGCGAGCTGCTGGTTATTGAAGAACTATCTTCTCATTTTCCGGTTATCGGGGTACATTTAAATGAATTTGCTCTTTACAGTTTGGATGAAAACGTATCCTTTGATAGTTGTTATCAGATTACTGACACTTTTGTTATTCTAATAGTAAATAAGGGCACTTTGAACATAAAATCAGGCGAAAGTAATTATTCATTGTCGGGAGGAACAATAGCATGTGTTCCTCCTGGTGAAGTATTAAGTCTTAATTTGAATGAGTCGCAGACTGATGGATACATTATGGCATTTTCTTCCGCTTTTTCAAAGTTGCTTCAAATTCCTATTGGACTGACTAAAGATAAATTATTGTTTAAAGAGAGTGAATCGGATTCAACCGAAACAACTTTAAGAAGAATAATTATGCTTATAAAAGATGAATTATCTGATAATGATAATGAAGATCTGTTTAGAAAGGAAAAACTCCTAAATTTAGTTTCTGTTTTTTATATTGAAATGCTAAATGCTTATGCAAAAAGTAGTTCTATTGCACGGAAACTTTATAAACCGGATGGCATAAGCAGAAAGAGTAAAATCTGCAAGGACTTTTTGATATTACTGAATCAACATTCAAGGGGAGAGAGACAATTGAAATTTTATGCAGACAAGCTATGTATATCTCCCAAACATCTTTCCTTATTGATAAAAGAAGTTACAGGATTATCTGCTAACAGATGGATAACAGATGCAGTTATTCATGAAGCGAAACGTCTTCTTCTTGATTCAGGAAATAGCGTGAAAGAAATATCTTATTTACTAAATTTTCCGAATCAAAGTTTTTTCGGAAAATATTTTAAAAGAGAAGTCGGTCTTTCTCCAAGTAACTATCAAAACGAAGTGCTTTGCTAGTTCTACTTTAGCATTTTATGAGGAGTAAAAATAAAGTCTTCCTAAAATCTTTTTAGGAAGGCTTTATTTCATTTTTTAAGTCTGTTTTAATAGTATATCCCAAAATCTTTCAGGTAAACAGATGTTTTCCGCAGAAACAGCATCACGAAACAACGGAGCTATATCAGTTGGAGTGTAACCGGCTATGCCACAACCAATTTCGGTAACCAAAAAACGCATATCGGGATTTGCTTTTGCAAAGCGTATAAACTCATCAACAAACGGAACAATGGATGCAACAGATCCCGACATTGTAGGAATAGCATAGGTCTGTCCCTGCATTCCAACTCCTTGTCCCATTATTGCTCCCCAACGGCATGCTGTTCTGGCTGCTCCGCCATAGTGCATACCTTCCAGGTTAGAACCAAAAACAAAAATCTCATCCTCCATGAGCTGTGTAATGCAAGGATTAGTAATTCTACCTCTTGGTATCTGATTCATAATAATGCTGGTTTATTGTTGATTAATATATAAATGTAACTAGTACATTTGCATATTGTTCATCAGGAATGAATTAAATATCAGAAATTTAACTCATTCCTGGTTAATGCAGCTACTTTATTGTTCTCAGTTTATACAAACCGCAGGCATGACTATTAAATGACTGGGAGAATTCTTTTGAGAAAGTTCCAACTTTCTTGCCACTCCACATATCAGTTACAGTGCATTTGCCTTTAATGCCCAAGTCTGCTAAGCTTACACTTACCTTTTGAGCTGCTTTGTCATCTGATAAGTTAAACAGAGCCAAGTATGTTTCACCGGTTTTTGAATCCTTAGAAGTGATGGCTACTTTCTTATCTTTTTGATAAAGCTGGCGAACATCTTTACTTTCACGATGCATTTTCAATACAGCTTTATTGGTTAGCAGAGATAAGGTAAATGCATCATTGCTAGGAAGATCGCCACCAAAGATTAGTGGAGAACGGAAGATGGTGAACAGAGTCATCAGTGTATATTGCTCATCTTTGGTTAAACGAGTCATACGATCGTTTCCTCTTTCACCGCGAACAGAAATGCGTCCCAAAGGAATCATGTCGCAATCAGGCCATGTTCCGGGAGCAATATATGGATACCATTTTTGGCAAATATCAAAAAGATGAGTCACATGTCCCCAAGTATCCCAAACATCATCTACCATACGCCACATATTTGCATGAGTACGAACGTGATCGGCATTCTCTATTGGAGTTTCTCCCGGAGAAGTACTTAGCACAATCTTTCGTCCGCAATGATCAATTGCGTTACGGATAAGATCAATCTCTCCCTGGTGGTAAGGACGAGACAAATCGTCAATCTTAATAAAGTCTACCCCCCATGAAGCATAAAGCTCGAAAATAGAATTGTAATATTCCTGAGCACCCGGCTTGTTGGCTACAATAGTGTAGTTATCGTGCAACCATTGGCATTGCAGTTCTGTAGAATAAATCTGATCGGCAGTAATACCCTTAGTTCCTTTGATAGGTAGCTTTTTCTCAACAGCCACTTTGGGAATACCGCGCATAATGTGAATACCAAATTTCAATCCTTTGGAATGAACATAATCAGCAAGTGCTTTGAAACCTTTGCCATCTTTTGCAGAAGGGAAACGATTCAGAGCCGGCATATATCGACCATACTGGTCTATTACATAAATAGGATCCTTTTCATTATATCCGCCTGCCTTATCGTTTTCTATAAACCAACGGATATCAACAACAATATATTCCCAGCCGTAAGCCTTAAGATTGGTTGCCATATAATCTGCATTGGCTTTAACTTCACTCTCTGTCACAGTAGGGCCGTAGCAATCCCAGCTATTCCATCCCATAGGTGGAGTTTGAGCCCATTGTTTAAATTCTCCTTCTTTAAATGATTTTGTTTGTGCTGATAATTGAGGTGAAGATACACTCAGCAAAGCTGCTGTAGCAAAAAGTAGTAATTTGTTTTTCATAAGTTTAAAAGTTAGTTCTATTCTTTTGCCCAAAGATACAACTAAAATTTATGTTGAAAAGAAAATAAAAAGCCATAAATGGTCGAATTTTGATCATTTATGGCTTTATCATTTAACTTTTATATTATATAAGCGCTTATCTTAATTTATCTTCGGCATATTACTTATAGATACCTTGTCTAAAACCCACTGACATTTAAACGTCCTCCTGTTACGCATTTCCCTGAAAGTGATGCTGTAGGTGTTGCACTACTTTTAATAGCATTTATAATAGCCGAAACTCCGGCTCCCGGATGAGTTGACAAATATAGAGCCACTGCACCGGCAACATGTGGAGAAGCCATTGATGTACCACTATAAGATGCATAACTTGAAGTGATAACGCCCTTCGTGCTTTTAGGTATGCAAGAAATTATATTAGATCCCGGTGCACCAATATCCACAGATGTTTTACCGTAATTGGAGAAGGAAGATAAACCTCCGGTGCTTGTAATAGAAGCTACAGAAATAATATTACTATTTGTATATGATGCAGGATAGGAGGGGGTTACATCAAGATTCCTTCCTTCATTTCCGGCTGCTGCAATAAATAAAATTCCGGCGTTGTTAGCTCTTTCAATTGCATCATACAAAGATTGTGAATAACCACCGCCTCCCCATGAATTGTTAGTAGCTACAATGTTAACTCCTGCATTTTTCAAGTCTGTGAAATAGTCAACAGCCTTAACTGAATTCGCAGTAGTTCCTCCTCTTTTACCCAGGAATTTACCGCTTAGTAGTCTGATGTTCCAGCAAACACCTGCTACTCCTTTGCCATTGTTACCTACAGCTCCTATTGTCCCTGCCACATGAGTACCATGAGCATCACCTTTTGGATCAAAAATAGTTCCGCTGTTTTTAGTAAAATCCCAGCCGTATACATCATCAATATAACCATTCAAATCATCATCTATTCCATTATTTGCAATTTCTCCGGGATTCAGACCTACATTAGCTGCAAGATCTTCATGAGTAAGCATATATCCTTCATCTATAATTCCCACATAGATATTAGCGGAACCAGTATGGCCAGCCGACCAGGCTGCAGCAGCTCCGCAACCATATTGGTTTGTTGGTGAAGTAGATGCGCTATACATACCCCATAAACTACTATTTGCATAATATGTGTCATTTGCAATTACATCTGTGGTATATATATAATTAGGTTCTGCATATTCTACACTTCCCAACTTTTTTAATAACCCAACAGCATTTGCTACACCTTTGGGAGTTTTTATCAGGAACACCCCATCTTTATTCCCTGCATGTTTCATTGCGTGAGTAAGAATCTTTTCGGCAACAGTTCCACTTACATGTTTTAATGCACTATCTTTAGCAGAAGAAGATGTGCCTATTTTAAATTTAACAAGTAATTCGTTTGCTACAAATTGTGGTTCGCTGGAATTTGTTACAGCGCGTGTTTGAACGCTTTCATCAGATGAATCATCTAAAATTGCAAATGGCTCTTCTTTAGTGCATCCAAAAGACAAAATTATTGTAGCTCCCAATAAGGATAGGAGCATAAAGACTGAATTGGCACGATTCTTTTTCATAGTCTGGTAGTTTATGAGTTGAATTAATAATAAGTTTAATCACCGGTATTCTTGTAAATTATTGGAGCTAACCCTACATACACACAACTAAAACAAAGAGACAACAAACATTGTTTTTTTTTAATAATCTAATGAATTATAAATATGCAAAAGGGGAGCTATATTAGCCCCCCTCAAAAAAAAATGATTCTAGCAATTAAATGTTTACTCCAATTTTATATGCTTCTTCCATAACAGGCTTATTTTTTATATCACCTATCTGCCATGCTCCAGTACCGTAGATAATACCTTTCTCAGTAGCTCCTTCCAGACAATACAAGAATCCGCGAAATTCTTCTATGGTTCTTGTCATTAATGCCTTATCATCATCTGCTGCAGTCACAATAAAATAAAACTCTTTGTTGTTAATTTCAGTATATCGTGAACAAGTACGGTCAATAAACGTTTTCATTTGTCCGTTCATTGTATAGAAATATACCGGTGTTGCCATAACAATAACATCAGCATCAATCATCTTATTCAGCATATTTTCCATATCGTCTTTTTGAGAACATCCATTGCCACGGTTATAGCATGCTCCACAACCAGTGCAATAGTTTATTTTCTTCTCTTTCAGAAATATTTTTTCAACCTGATGTCCAGCTTGTTGTGCACCTTCCATTAACTGATTGCATAATGTATCTGAATTACCACCTTTTCTTGGACTGGCCGATAGTATTAAAACTCTTTTTTTCATTATTTCTTCTTTTTGTTTCTGGAATAGAAATCATATTATCACTTTGTGCTCTCATCCAGGCTATTAGCAACTGAACCGGCATTTTTTCTCCTGTTTCTGCAAGTTCTTTGTATTTCATAAAACTGTTATTACTTTATCACTTTTATTTCACGCAGCCACTTATTGACATCGCCTTTAGCTTCTTTTACATTACTTCCTCTGATTGGTAACCCTTCCAGGATTTTAGCTTTCGGACAAAGTTTTTTGATGTCTGAGGCATAACGACCCATTCGGCTTCCTTCGTGTGTCATAAACGGAACAATAGTTTTCCCTGTGAAGTCGTAGCTCGACAAGAATGTTGCAACCGGTGGTGCCATTGTTGCCCACCAGCAAGGAGAGCCCACAAATATTATATCATACGAGCTGATACTCTTTAACTTTGTTTTCAAAGCAGGCTTATAATTAGCGTTAATCTCCTTCTTTGCCTGATCTACACATGCCTGATAATCACTTGGATAAGCTTTCGTTGGCAGAATCTCGAAAATGTCACCATCTGTAAGATCCTTTATTTGATTGGCTATCACTTTAGTGTTTCCACTATGAGAAAAGTAAACCACCAGAATTTTCTTGCTTGCTGATGCAGACTGTGCCTGCATGCCAATACCCGAAAGTAACATTGCAACAATAGCAATTAAAAAATATCTTGTTTTCATATTATAGTATATTGTTATTTCAACTACTTTGCATTTTCAAGCACAGTTGTAATCATCTCTTTGGTATAGAGACTTTCTGCTCCCCACATGCTGGCAACAACAGACAATTTTTCAACCAATACAGGTATGTCTTCTTCCGGAATATTACCTTCTTTAAGTGTTACAGGAGTTCCGATTTTTGAATACCATTGTTTTAAAGCCTCAATTCCTGCATCTGCTCCTTCAATATTGAAAATGTTTTTAGCAAACTGTTCGAAGCGTTCAGGAAGATTGCTCTTTTGCCATTTCATCCATGCAGGAACAATAATAGACAAACCGGCACCGTGAGCAATATTATATTCAGCAGATAATGTATGTTCTATAAAATGTGTATCAAAACGATTATTTTCTACTCCACAAAAAGTTGTGAAATTCAAAGCCTGTGTAGCAGCCCATGCAAATTCACCTCTTGCTTCAAGATTATTTCCTTCAGCCAACAGAATTTCAGTGGTGCGCATTACTGTTTTGAGGATATTTTCAACGTGTCCTGCAATAAATTCAGGTAAATAAGTTGCTGATAAATACATGTCTAAACTATGAGCAAAAATATCTGCTGCCGAATAAACCAAATATTCTTTTGTAACAGAAGTCTGCAGTTCAGGGTTTATTACCGAAACAGTAGGGAATGTAGCAGCCCCCGCAAGACTAAGTTTTTGTTTTGTTTCATCATTTGTAACAACAGCGTAGTTATTCATTTCGCTACCAGTAGCAGCAAGCGTCATAATATCGAAAATCTTTAATGCTTTGTTAGGTACAGCTTTATAAGTAAAGAAATCCCAAACATCGCCTTCATATGCAGCTCCCGCAGCAATGGCTTTTGATGAATCCAGAACAGAACCACCACCAACTGCTAGTACAGCTTCCAATCCTTTAGCTTTGGCTAGTTGAATACCTTCATATACTTTGCTCAACAGCGGGTTACTCTGTACGCCACCTAATTGCTCAAAGCTTATTCCATTATCGGTTAGTGATTTTGCAATTGTATCAAACAAACCACTCTTCTTTATTCGTTCAGAACCATAAACGATTAATACTTTTGATACACCATATTCAGCGATATATGTTCCTATGTTTTTCTCTTTGCCCATTCCGAATTCTATTCGGGTAGGATTGTAGTATGTGAAATCTTTCATTTTAATTGTTTTTTAATTGTTATTATTTAGTTTAAAATCTTGCAGTACTTAACCATTTAACTATTTCCGGATCACGATGATCAAGGAAACTACTACGATTCATATCAAGTGATATAATTGCATCCATATCTTCCTCTGCTAGCTCAAAATCGAAAATATTGAAATTCTCAATGATTCTTTCCTTGTGAGTTGATTTTGGAATAACCACAATACCTCTTTGAGTTAACCAACGAAGAATAATCTGTGCAACACTCTTTTTATATTTCTGTGCTATTGAGATCAATAATTCATTTTTGAAGATATTATTTCTGCCTTCAGCAAATGGTCCCCATGATTCAATCTGAACATTGTTCTCCTTTAAGAATTTAGCAGTCTCAATTTGCTGACAGAACGGATGAGCTTCAATCTGATTTACTGCAGGAACCACCTCGTTATGAAGAATCAAATCTATTAAGCGGTCCGGCTGAAAGTTGCTGACACCTATTGCTTTGATTTTGCCTTCACGATAAAGTTCTTCCATAGCTCGCCACGAACCATAAACATCTCCAATTGGTTGGTGAATCAGGTAAAGATCCAGATAATCCAGCTGCAGATTATTTAAGGACTTCTCAAAAGCCTTCTTTGTGCCTTCGTAACCGGCATCCTGAATCCAGAGCTTTGTAGTGATAAACAACTCTTCTCTTGTCACACCACTTCTTTTGATAGCTTTACCCACAGCTTCCTCGTTTCCATAAGCAGCGGCAGTGTCAATTGACCTATAACCGGCAGCTATGGCATCATAAACACTTCTTTCACACTCTTCGGCATCAGTAACCTGATAAACGCCAAATCCAAGGATTGGCATTTCAACGCCATTATTTAATATTACTTTTTGCATAATTATCTTTATAATTTAGTTTATAAAATATTGTTATCTTTCAACCATGTTTCTACACTCTTTCTTGAAGATGGAGTTTTCACACTTCCTCCCCGAATGGCTAATGCCGGAAATACTTCTGAATTCGGATTAAGCTTTTCAATGTCTTTTACGCTTCTTGATAATCCACTACCTTCGTGAGTGCAAAATGGAATAATAACTTTTCCTGATAAGTTATATTCTTCAAAGAAAGTGAAAACGGGCATTGGCATTGTTCCCCACCAGTTAGGATATCCAATAAATATAATATCATATTTATCTATATTTTCAACGTGAGTTGATAATTCTGGTCTGGCACCCATATTTAGTTCACTTTGTGCAACCTCTGTAGTCTGAGTATAATCTTCAGGATAAGAATCCACAGTTTCTATCTTAAAAAGATCACCACCAACCATTTCCTTAATCATCCTGGCTATCACTTCAGTATTGCCCACGGGCAGATTGGTAATTGATCCTCCAACATAATTATTGCCTGATCGTGAATAATATGCGATTAAAATATTTTTATTTTTTGCTTTCATAAATCCTTTTTATTGGTTCTATAATTTACTCTTTTCCTGATTTTTATTCATGATGCAAATTTATCATGAATTTCTTATATGGTTGTTATACAAATTACTGGTATGCATACCATTATTACAGATACAAGTTTGAATGGCTGTTATCTGGTATACAGAATGTGCACTTTATGAATTTGCTGTGTGATGGCTTTCAAACCTATGATTGGGGATAAACCACATTAAAGAAATCAAAAACAATAAAATAAAAGCAATTTTAGGTAAGCCAATAAATGCAATCAAAGCTGCTGACATATTGAGAGCAATGGTTAAATAAATCTTGAAATAACCTCTAAAAGCCTTTGAAAATTTAGAATCATATCCATGCAAAGAGCGCAATTGATGCACTAAAATTAAATAAGAGATAACGCTAAGTGTCAGTACTATGGCATAAAATGTAACAGTTGCGCTTTTGAAGGCGTTTTCTCCCATCCATGCTGTAGCGAATGGTGTAAATGACAAACAAAATAGACCAAGTAAATTAGCCCAAAGTATTTTATTGTTTACTTTACTTGCCAAATGGAATAGATGATGATGGCTACTCCAATAAAGACCTACAAAAAAGAAACTAAGTGCATAGCTTACAAAGACGGGCCAAATTTCCCATAATGATTCCCAACTGATATCTTTGGGCATTTTAAACTCCAATACCATAATGGTGATAATAATAGACATTACTCCATCAGAGAAAGCTTCTAAGCGATTCTTATCCATGTTTTTCTAACTATATAAGTTATAGCAAATTTCTATATTAAAACATTTAGAAAATATAAACTCTATATCATAACAAATAGCTGAACAGATTCGTTTAATTGTTTTTTCTTTATTCGTTATTGAACCATCTATTCTTTAATCATATATTGATTTCTATTTTAGCTTTTACAGTAGCATCTGCCATGGATAATGGAGAGATAACATCTTCATTCACATCTCCAATATGCACAACTTTAAAAGGAGCAATGTGTGCATCACCAAAAAGAACAGTAAAGGCACTCCAACCGTCATAGTAGTAAATGCCGCCTGCATGTGCATCTGAGGTCATAGGAACTCCTTTGATTGAAGGCTTTTTGGGAAGAGAACTAAAATACTCGTGCCCGCATATCTCAGTAACGTTAACTCCAGAGGTAGCATATTTAATAAGTCCTCTACAGTGCGGTTTTCATTTAATGTAGCAGTATATTCTTTTCCGTCTATTGTTAACTTTATTGATTTATTCATTGTTATTTCCTCTTTATTCTATTTTTTGAATTATTTTCTTTGACATCCTTATATTGTTCTAAACTGCATCCATTTTCCGCTTATATATCTGTATATAAAAATAGCTGCTTTGGCTATCCAGTCAATAAACATAGCCACCCATGTACCAAACATTCCCATATGGAAATAAATACCAAACAAATAAGCTAATGCTATACGACAAAACAACATAGATAAGCTACCAACAGCCATTGGAAATTTGGCATCTCCTGATGCACGGAATGTTATAGGTAATGTGTAAGCCAACGGCCAGATAAATATCATAAATATACCATGATACCAAACAATTTTTTTCGTCATAAATGTTGCCGTATCAGATAATCCATAAACTTGCAATATGAGTGGGAGTAAAGCAAGTACTACTACACAACTAATAACCTGAGTTACATACACAATTCGCATAATCTTTTTTGTGTAATATTTAGCTTGCGCATAATCTCCTGCACCCACGCACCGTGAGATAACAACAGTTAGACCCAGACCGATTGCTATACCCGGTAAAACCTGAAACATAACAATAGTACCCGACACAGCATTTGCAGCAATTGCTGCTGTTCCAAAAGTAGCAACCAAGCTAAGTACCACAATTCTTCCAAAGTAAAACAAACCGTTTTCCAGTCCGTACGGAACACCAATGCCCAGTATCTTTTTTAGTACTGGCCAGTTGAACTTGTGCCTTAAGCTGCACTTTAAGTGCAATGACTGCTTTTTATTTAATAACATTGCAATGATGATAACTGCTGCAGCAATACGTGATATAAGTGTCGGTATTGCAACCCCTTCAACTCCATAATGTAGACCGTATATAAGTACTGCATTTCCTGCTGCATGTACAATATTCATTATCAGCATCACCTTCATTGGCAACTTGGAATTGCCCATTGTCCTGAAAATTGCAGCTCCTGCATTGTAAAGAGCAAGAAATGGAATTGATAAAGCAGTAATCATCAGATAGGTATTTGCATCCCTGCGAACATCATCTGAAATGTTTCCGAACAAGCCATTTAATATAAACGGTTTTACAAAGTATATAAAGAGCATGATTATAATCGATGCTATACCTGCAAACCATACGAGCTGATTGGCTGCTTCTTTTGATTTTTCTGTTTCTTGCTTTCCGAGATATTGTCCGGCAATAACTGCGCCACCGGTTGATAATGCTGCAAATAGACTAATGAGTAATGCCATTACAAAATCCACCAAAGATACTCCCGAAACGGCTGATTCGCCTACAAATGCTACCATAATTGAGTCTGCCAACCCTACCAGGTATTCTAAAAACTGTTCAATGATAAGTGGCAGAAAAAGTTTGAATAAATCTCTATTTGAAAAAAACTTTATAGATAGTGATACTTGTTTCAATTTTAATTCTCCTTATTTAATCCTTTTACCTTTTTACGTCTGTCTCAGAACGTTATTTTATTTGAGTTTTTTCCACCATTTAGAAAACTGCTGAGTAGTATCTTTTAAGTTTACCGGTTCGCCAATCATCGGAGTTAATGCTCGTATATTATAATGTTCGCTATTTTTAGCCAACTTATTCAATGGTTCATCCCAATGATGTGCTGCCAAAGCAAACTTTGAATTATGAACAGGTAATAAGTTCTTTGCTTTCAAATCAAGAGCAGCCTGAAAAACCTGTTCGGGTAGCAAATGAATGTATTTCCATCGCTGGTCATATTGTCCTTGTTCCAGTATTGCTAAATCTATAGGACCAAACTTATTTCCTATCTCTTTAAAATGCTTATCATATCCGCCATCACCTCCGATAAATATTTTCATGGATGGAGTTTGAAGAACAAAAGAAGCCCAAAGAGTTCTATTTCTCTTTAAACCGCGTCCTGAGAAATGGCGCGCAGGAGTGGCGGTTGCTATCCAGTTTTTATCTAAATCTGTGTGCTCATACCAATCCAATTCATTTATCGAAGTAGGATTAAATCCCCAATATTCAAAATAAGATCCAACTCCCAGTCCGCAAATTACTTTTTTTACCCGCGGTTTTATCTTCATTACTGTTTCATAATCCAAATGATCCCAATGGTCGTGTGTAATAAAAAGATAATCTATATCCGGAATATTTTCTGCCTTATAAGCATCAGAACCTTTGAAAGCTTTAATCATCCATGAAAAAGGAGATGCATGATCATCCAGAACCGGATCGACCAGGATTCTTTTTCCATCAATCTGAATAAAATAAGATGAATGTCCCAGCCACACCAATACATCTTTCTGAGGATTTATACTGGCAAGATCTGTTTTAATAACCGGAATTGAATCGATGGGAGTAACCCGCTCTTTCTTTCCGAAAAGAAATTTATAAATAGCTGTTAACTGATTATCCTGACCTGTAAATGTTGGCGTAACAGACTGATTCTGGAACTCATCATTTCTGTAATTAGGAGATTGTTTGATTCTTTCCAATCTTTCCCCCTTGGGAAGTTTACCAAAACTAGTTCTGCCCAGAACTACATAAGATAACAGCGATAAAAAGAATAATGTTGTAAATGAAATATACATAATACGTTTCATGAATGAAAAACTTTATAAAAAGAAGCTGCCTCATAAAAGCAGCTTCTCCGTGCTTTTATTTTTTCAAAGAAGCCATATCAATAACAAAACGATATTTTACATCTCCTTTTGCTAATCGGTCAAAAGCTTCATTGATCTGTTGAATATTAATTAATTCAATTTCGGCTGTGATGTTGTGCTCGGCACAGAAATTCAGCATTTCCTGAGTCTCGGCAATACCTCCGATATTTGAACCGGAGAAACTCTTTCTTCCTCCAACCACATTAAAGGCGCCGATTTCAAGAGCTTCGGGTGGTAAACCTACCAAAACCACAGAACCATCCGGACGTAATAAGTTCAGGTATGTGTTTACATCATGTTTTGCCGAAACCGTATCTAAAATGAGATGCATACTTCTGGCATATTTGCTCATTTGTTCAGCATCTGTTGATAGAACAGCTTCATCAGCTCCCAAACGTTTGGCATCTTCTACTTTTGATGGCGATGTAGTAAACACAACTACATGAGCACCCATAGCTTTAGCAATTTTAATAGCCAGGTGTCCCAAGCCACCAATACCTAAAATACCAACTTTCTTACCCGGTCCGGCTTGCCAATGCTTTAAAGGAGAATATACTGTGATACCGGCACAAAGCAGTGGAGCTGCCGATGCCAAATCAAGGGTTTCTGGTACGCTAAGTACATATCTCTCATTACAAACATAAGTTTCTGAAAAACCGCCTAAAGTTGCTCCACCCAAATACTTATCTGGGCTGTTAAATGAAAAAGTTACTCCTTCATCACAGAATTGTTCCAAATCATCTTCACAGTATTCACACTTACCGCAGGAGTCTACAATACAACCTACAGCAGCAAGATCACCGATCTTGAATTTATTTACATGTTCGCCCACACCAGTTACTTTTCCTACAATTTCATGACCCGGAACAATAGGAAACATTGTATGGCCAAAGTCATTCTTTATCTGATGTAAATCAGAATGGCAGATACCACAATATAAAATTTCCATTTCCACATCGTGAGGTTGCAATTCTCTTCGCTTAATATTCATTGAATGTAAAGGTACATTCAAAGCCTCCGTTCCGTAGGCTTTTACTTCTTTTGTTTTCATACTTCTTTGTTTTGTTTATTCAGGTATAACTTCGTTTAAGCATTTCAATGCATTCAGTGTGCGAGGATATCCAATATATGGTAAAAGTTGTGTGGTTACACTCAACAAAGTTTCTTTGTCATTGCCCACTTTTACATTACCAAGAATATGTCCTTTTACCTGTGATTCAGTGCCACCCATACTGATGAGCATGGAGAAAGTTAAAAGCTCTCTTGTCTTTGTATCTAAACCAGTGCGAGTTTGGTAATCACCGAAACAGTTTGCCGACAAGTACTTTTGTATATGCAGCTGATTCTTTGGCGACTGCTCGTACATTTTATCAATGACATCTCCAAAAATATCTTTCTGAAGAGCCAATCCTTTCTCCAAACGAGTTTCACGATCGGTCGTTGATTGTCCTTTTACAGGTAAGGCTATGCCATGTTCCGTAAATATCTCGTTTGCAGCATTAATAAAGTCTATCACCTTGGCCACTCCAACATAAGCAACCGATTGATACAGAATTTCCTTAATTTCAACCGGTGTAACACCCACATTGAGAGCTCCATTTACAAACATTTTATATTCTGTAAGTGCACCCTGAGCAATGGTGGAACCCATAATCATCATTATCCGGGTTTTGGTGTCGATGTTACCATAACTAATAACCTCGTCGAAAGCCCAGTTATCGAATATCTCAATCAACTCCGGGTCGGTTTTAGCTGCTTTTGATTCATAACCGGGCCATAATTCTTCATGATTTTTAATAGCTGCATTAGTCAGGTTGATCTCCTTACTGCTTGAATCGGCAGTTGCTTTTTTATATTGCTCGTCATCCACAGCTTCTAACCAGGTATTTTGGTTATACTGAGGATTTGCTTCAATTGCCAGATGCGAGAACCAACTATCAGGAGCTGCTCCATGCCAGTGAATCACATTAGCCGGAATCTCAACCACATCACCCGGTAAGAGCAAACGTGCCGGTTCGCCTTTAGCCTGGTAATACCCTTTGCCACCTATCACAACAAGAATCTGACCGCCAGTATGGCTGTGCCAGTTATTGCGGCACCCCGGTTCAAAGGTTACATTAGCTATCGGGCAATTCAGATCTTTATTTTTTGTCAATGGAGCCAGATAAGCTTGTCCGATAAAGTATTTTGCATACATTTCGGGCAGTTTGTCTCCTACATGAAAATTACTTATTTCAGGAATTTCTTCTTTCATATTTTGTGCATTTAATTGATTGTTTTGGCTGAAGAATAAAATTACAGCAATCATTAATATTGTTACTACGTTCTTCATCTTAATCATTATCAACCATCTTTTGGCTGCTTTCAGGATATCGATGTCCAAGAATATCTATTTTTGCTAATGCAGTTTCAATCTGAGTTAAATCATCCTTATTTAATTCAAGATTTGCAGCTCCTACATTTTCTTCAAGTCTGTGTATTTTTGTTGTTCCAGGAATTGGCACAATCCATTCTTTTTGAGCATGAATCCATGCTAAGGCAACTTGTGCAGGTGTTGCCTCTTTTTTCTGAGCAATTTGGGTAATCAACTCAACCAAAGCTTGATTCGCTTTTCTGTTTTCAACATCGAATCGAGGTATACCATTGCGAAAGTCGTTGGCATCTAATTCTGTATTTACATCAATTTTCCCTGTTAAAAAGCCTTTGCCAAGAGGGCTGAAAGGAACAAAGCCAATTCCTAGTTCCTCAAGAGTTGCAAAAGTTTTTGTTTCAGGCTCCCGCCACCACATAGAGTATTCGCTTTGTAAGGCTGATACCGGCTGAATAGCATGAGCTTTACGAATATTGGTAACTCCAGCTTCAGACATACCAAAGTATTTTACTTTACCTTCCTGAATTAAATCTTTAACTGTACCGGCAACATCCTCAATAGGAACATTCGGGTCAATTCGATGTTGGTATAGTAAATCTATGGCTTCTACATTTAATCTTTTTAAAGAACCTTCTACAGCCTGACGGATGTATTCTGGTTTACTGTTTAGCCCAACCGACTGACCATTCTTAAAGTTAAAACCAAATTTGGTAGCAACTACAATTTCGTTTCTAAATGGAGCAATCGCTTCGCCAACAACTTCTTCATTGGTAAAAGGGCCATATATTTCGGCTGTATCAAAAAATGTTATGCCTAATTCGTAAGCTCTTCTAATTAATTTGATAGCCTCTTGCTTGTCTAAAGCAGGACCATATCCAAAACTTAACCCCATGCATCCTAATCCTAGTGCAGAGACTTCTAATCCTTGAGTACCTAATTTACGCTGTTTCATATATTAATGTTTTAAATTTGAGAAAATAGTCTTATTTCTGCTTCGAAATAATCACGATGCAAAATTATGCCGGATTTCCGAGGTGGATGTTATACATTTTACTGATATGCATACCATTATTACAGATACCAACACTCTTATGAATTAAATAACAAAAAAAGTTCTACTTTTGTCTTGCAACTAATATATAAATGCTTATGAATGAGATTATAAAAATAGATAATATATGTGACTACAATGCCAGACTAGGACTGGAAACATTGCACCCATTAGTTAGTGTCGTTGATATGTCAAAGTCAAATAAGATGCCACACATGCGTCATAGTTTTGGCTTTTATGCCATATTTCTAAAAGATGTAAAATGCGGAGATCTGATCTATGGACGTAATTATTATGACTATCAGGAAGGAACGCTGGTGTGCATTGCACCTGGGCAAGTTCTTGGTGTTGAGGACAACGGCGAGTATTTTCAACCCAAAGGCTGGGCATTGTTGTTTCATCCTGACCTGATTCGTGGAACTTCTCTTGGACGAAATATGAAAGACTACACATTCTTTTCTTATGAAGCCAATGAAGCTCTTCACTTGTCAGAGCAGGAGAGAGTTGTTGTCATTGATTGCCTGCATAAAATAGAACTTGAATTGAATCATTCTATTGATAAACACAGCAAGACTTTAATAACATCGAATATAGAACTGCTACTTAATTATTGCATACGCTTTTATGATCGCCAGTTTATCACCCGTGAACATATAAATAAAGATGTAATTGTCCGGTTTGAGAATCTGCTTGGAGATTATTTTTCGTCAGACAAACCACAGAACATTGGTCTGCCTACCGTGGGATATTGTGCCGATAAACTAAATCTATCAGCAAACTATCTGGGCGATTTGATAAAGAAAGAAACCGGTAAATCAGCTTTGGAACATATACAGCTAAAGTTAATCGATACCGCTAAAGACATGGTGTATGACACAAGCAAATCGGTTAGCGAGATTGCTTATGAGTTGGGATTCAAATACCCTCAGCACTTTAGCCGACTGTTTAAAAAACGTGTTGGTGTTTCACCAAATGAATATAGGGTGCAGCATTAATTGTTGAGCGCTGCATTCGGTTCTAGTTATCTCTCGTCGGAACGTATAGTCTTATCTTTTGACGAGTCGCTTTTCCTGACCAATGAGCTTTAGAAAAAAATAGGTGTAATAATGGAAACTATTACACCTATTGCAAAAACAACCAAATATGTTCAATAATTATGCTAGAAAATAGTTGAGTAGAATCTTTTGTTTTTAGTTCAGAATTCTGTATTCATTAGGTGTATAACCAGTTTCCTTCTTAAACATACGGCTGAAGTGTTGTTGATACTTGAATCCTAGCTCATAAGCAATATCACTGATTGATTTGGTCCAGTCAAAAAGCTTTTCCTTAGCCATATCAATCAACTTTAGCTGTATATGCTCCTGGGCGGACTTTCCTGTCTCTTTTTTTATTAAATCTCCAAGATAATTGGGCGATAAATGTAATTCTTCTGCACAGTATTTCACAGAAGGAAATCCAATTGTCTGAGGTCTATCTGATTCAAAATAACTGTCAAGAAGATTTTCAAACTTTATCAGAATATCTTTGTTCACACTCTCACGGGTAATAAACTGTCGGTCATAAAAACGCGTGCAATAATTGAGCAGTAATTCAATGTTGGTTACGATTAACGTTTTGCTATGCTTATCAATAGCATGCTCTAATTCTATATTGATTTTGTTAAAGCAATCAATGATAGTTTGTTGTTCACTGGCCGAAAGATGTAGAGCTTCAAACACTTCATAAGAGAAAAACGTATAGCTTTTCATTTTATGTCCAAGTGAAGTGCCACGAATCAAATCGGGGTGGAATATCAATTCCCATCCCATTGGCTGAATATATTCTCCTTTATTATCAATATCCATAATCTGGCCTGGTGCGGTAAACACTAACGTCCCTTCTCTGTAATCATAATAATTACGTCCATATCTTATGTCGCCACATTTGGTATCTTTTAGAACCACACTATAAAATTCCATGGATTTACGGATGTGCTTTATCGGCTTTACTTTTGAATAATCGATAACACTTACTAAAGGATGTAAGGTTTCCTGACCCATCATCTCATTATACTGAGAAATACTTTTTAGTTTTATTATTTCTTCCATATTGTTTTGGCTTAATTCTGACTACAAAAATATAGTATTTAATATAAGTCCGTGCATAATAAGTAATTATGGTAAAACAATCAGTAATTGATATAAATATCAATGATTCTTCAGCAGTACTTTTGTATCCGTAAAAAACATTAGAGAAAAGAACTTAATTCAAATTTAATAAATAGGAGATTTTAATATGCCTGTAATAACTATTCAAGCCCCAAAGCTAAGTAACGAACAGAAGAAAGAGTTAACCATCACATTAACAAATGAAGCAGCCCGCATTATGAATATGCCTGTAGCCCCATTTACAGTATTGATTTACGAAAGTGATCTTACTAATATCGGCTTTGGAGGTAAGTGGCTGGGCGACATGAATGTTGCAAATACAAATGAAGATTAATTAAACTATAAATAAATAAGAACATGTCTAAAAAAATATTGGTACTTACTGGTAGTCCTCGCAAAGGAGGCAATAGTGATCAACTGGCCGATGCATTTATTGCTGGGGCACAAAAAGCAGGTCATACTGTTGTTAAATTTGCTACTGCAAATAAAAAAATTAAAGGTTGCGTTGACTGTATGAGCTGTTACAGTAAAGGTGTAGCGTGCTCACTCAACGATGATTTCAACGAACTTGCTCCAATGGTGGAGGAAGCTGATATGATTGTTTTTGCCACACCTTTGTATTGGTTTACATTCCCTATGCAATTAAAAGCTGCCATCGATAAATTCTTTGCTTTTCTTATTGGCAAACGGGAACTAAAAATACAAAGCAGTGCACTGTTAGTTTGTTCCGGTGCTCCAAATGAAGATGGTTTTGATGCAATAAAAGCAACTTACAAACAGATAGCCAATCATATGAATTGGAGTGATTCCGGCATCATTACTGTTCCCGGTATAAATGCAAAAAATGATATTCAGAACACAGATGCATTGAAAAGAGCTGAAGAGTTTGGATTAAGCATACAATAATGGCTGTTGTGCATAGTATTACATCTTTCGTTTGCTATAAGAACCAAACTTATAAAAAGTAATATACTTGAATCATGAGCTTTTGAGTAATGGATTAGTTTATTTTTCCTATATTTGTATTTAGGATTTTAAAGTAAACTATTAGGTAGATATGAAAAGAGAATATGCAGAGGAGCTGGGTCCTATGAAAGTTGTTTTTAATTATAACGATGTGTTTTATAGCTTTTTCTATGATGATGAAAGTGGCTGTATACACCGCTCTCGTGAATATGCAATGAATTATGTCTATTCAGGTGAGATGATTCTCGACAATGGTAAAGAGCAGATACATGTTGGAAAGGGCGAATGTGTGTTTATCCCTCGTGATCATAATGTCACTATGTATAAGAAAACATACAATGGTGAACGTTATTGCGGTATCTTTTTGAACTTTACCCGTAATTTTCTGCGTGAGATGTACACTAAACTCGAGCAACATAAGGTGCCAGCCACAACTCCAAAGCTCGATTCCGGAGTTATCAAATTGCCCAATACAACAGAAATCATGAGTCTTTTTGCTTCAATGACTCCTTATTTCAATCAAGACGTAAAACCAAAAGATGATTTTATGAGTCTGAAACTACAAGAGGGACTACTTTCGTTGTTACATATAGACAAACGGTTTGCTCCAACACTTTTTGATTTCAACGAGCCATGGAAGATTGATATTCTGGATTTTATGAGTCAGAATTATATGCATGAATTTACGATGGACGAAATGGCACATTATACTGGACGTAGTCTTGCTACTTTTAAACGCGACTTTAAGAAAATAAGTGATCTCACTCCAGAAAAATGGTTGATTCGTAAACGTCTCGAAGTTGCTTATGTTAAGATTAAAGATGATGGAAAGAAAGTTGTTGAAGTTTATGCAGAGGTTGGTTTTAAGAACCCATCTCACTTTTCAACTGCGTTTAAAAAATACTATGGCATACCGCCTACTGCTATTTTAGGCTAAGCCTATCTCTATATTATTTGAGCTTTAGAGAAATTATGTTTGAGCCTCACAGTAATTATGCTGTGGGGCTTTTGCTTTACCTTTGCCTCCATGAAAATGAATCAAAATTAATAAGGAGGATAAACTATGAATATGAATTCATCAAGATGGCTCGTGCAATGAGTATGAAGGATGCCAACAAGCCTGAAGATTTTCTGATAGCTCTTGTCGAGTTACAGAAATCCTGCGGCGTGGATAACCTGAAGATGAGCGACTATGGTTTCTGCATCGCCGAGTGTGACACGCTTGCCCGCAATGCACGCGATACGATGGGCGGACTTTTTCTGGCTAATCCCTGCGAAATGACACACGAGGATTGTACGGCTATTTTCAAGCGGTCTTATAAATAAAGTCAATATAAGACTAAATCAATTAACAATATTAGCGATTAAAAAATGACACATAAGAAGATGAAAAAGATAATTATATTAGCATTAGGAGTGGTAACATTATGCGCCACTTCGCTTTACGGCCAGAAGAAAGCAACAAAAATGAATTCACCAAAAATAGAAGGAAGTTTGAAGTTGACACAAAAATGGGACAAGACTTTCCTGAAAAGTGATAAGGTAGATCATAAAAAGGTAACTTTTAAGAATCGTTACGGCATTACGTTGGCAGGCGATCTGTATATCCCGAAAAACCGAGATAATAAAAAACTATCGGCGATTGCAGTGAGCGGACCTTTTGGAGCAGTAAAAGAACAGGCTTCGGGTTTATACGCTCAGACAATGGCAGAACGTGGTTTCGTTACTCTCGCTTTTGACCCATCTTACACGGGCGAAAGCGGTGGCGAGCCTCGTAATGTGTCTTCTCCCGAGATCAACACGGAAGATTTTATGGCAGCGGTGGATTTTCTTGGGCTTCAGTCCATTGTGGATAGGAATAAAATCGGAATCATTGGTATTTGTGGTTTCGGCGGCATGGGGCTGAGTGCTGCAGCCGTGGATAAACGTATTAAAGCAGTAGCTACGGCGGCAATGTATGATATGTCTCGCGTAATGGCAAACGGCTTCGGGGATAGTATGGACAAGAAAACAAGAGGTGAGATTCTAGAGCATCTGAGCCAACAACGCTGGAAAGATGCTGAAAACGGTAAACCTGCACAAGCCGGACACGCTATGTCAGTGGTTAATGACAAGGTCGTGCAAAATGCCCGTGTTTTACCCGAAAGCTTATCTGCTGATGCCGATCCTGTTACCAAAGAGTTTTTCGACTACTACCGCACATCTCGTGGTTACCACAAAAATTCGGTTAACTCCAATTCAGCTTTTACGGCAACCAGTCCGATGGCATTTATGAATTTCCCGTTGCTTACCTACATCAAGGAGATTTCGCCACGACCTGTTTTAATCATTGCAGGTTCTGAAGCTCACTCTCGTTATTTCTCAGAAGATGCTTACAAAATGGCGGCTGAACCTAAAGAATTATACATCATACAGGGAGCTAATCATGTGGATTTATACGATCGTGTTGATCTTATCCCATTCGAAAAGTTGGCTACCTTTTTCAAAAACAATCTAAAATAAAGATAGTTATCCCCTCTTTATGACGCATGGTGTCAGCAGAGGGGGTAACATCAGCGATATTATATTTAAATAGAATTAGTTAAAACAATAAATGGAAAAAGTAAACGGAACAGGAAACGAAATTACCCTTTATTTCTCGAATGGAAAAGAAGAAAAGTGTCTTACTTCTGGTTCACAAAAATGGTGTGAGATTATAGATAATGCTAATATTGTTATTGATGGCGACAACAATGTAGTTGACATCCACTTTACTTCGGAGGAAGATGCAGAAAGAATATTGTTGCATACCGGATTCAATATCATGATATACGGCAATAACAACAGAATGAACATAGGAGAAGGATTAAGCGTGGGCTACAATCCAGGTTGGGGTATGTTCGGTATGCACCTGGTTATAGGTACTCCATTCGATGGTTGGATGGGAACACCACGCAACGTCAATAATTGCAGAATGGATATTGGAGAGCATGTGATTATTTGTGGTGGAATGATTTTCCTGCAAGACAACAATTCCCATATTAAGATTGGCAGAGATACTATGATAAGCTGGGGAGTAAACATTTGGTGTACGGATGCACACGTTATCACGGATCTTGAGGGAGAGCCGAAGAACTTTGCTCAATTTATCGAAATAGGAGACCGGGTATGGGTAGGTAAAGACGTGAAAATCGGTAAAAATGTAAAGATAGGTAATGATAATGTCATTGGTTGGGGCAGTATTGTAACTAAAAGTTTTGAAGATACGAATCAACTCATTGTCGGCGTACCTGCCAAAGTGGTGAAAACAGGCATTAAGTGGGATGGTCGTACGATAGACGAATACTTAAAGTCTCTTGAAAGATAGTGGTACAGATTGTAACTTTCCGGAATGGGCAGAGTGTCTCTGCTCTCGGACAGGTTATATATACTTCAATAGTTTTTTCGAAAAAAATATCAGCTTATCTGCTACTAATTTAGATTAATGATTTGATAATTAATATTTTATCTAGTGGAAGATGAAAATAATCACCATTTATCTCCCACTAGTAATTTTCTAAGTTGTTGATTATCAGAATGTGTTTTAGTAGCAGATGATTTTAGTTTAGTAGCAGATAGAAATCATCTGCCACTAACTTGAAGTCATTAAGCATGAGGATGTGTGTCAAAAGTAGACCACCCTTTTATACTCCTAAATTATTTTATTTAGTTTAAAGAACGATATTCATTAGGCGTATATCCAGTTGCTTTTTTAAACATTCTAATAAAATGCTGTGGATATTTAAACCCTAATTCATAAGCAATTTCACTGATTGATTTACCCTGTTCGTAAATTTTTTCTTTTGCAACATCAATCAATTTTAATTGAATATGTTCTTGTGCTGATTTACCTGTTTCTTTTTTTAAAAGGTCTCCCAGATAATTGGGAGATATAAATAATTTATCAGCACAATAACTTACTGTCAGAAGGCCTGATTCAATAGCTATTTCAGAAGAAAAATAATCATCCAGCACTTTTTCAAATCTAACTAAAATATTTTTATTTACATTGCTTCGTGTAATGAACTGACGGTCATAAAAGCGTTGACAATAATTAAGAAAGAGCTCCACATATGATACAATCAGAGTTTTACTATGCTTGTCAATTGCGTGTTCCAACTCATAAACGATCTTTTCAAAACAATCATCAACAATAGCTCTTTCTCTACTTGACAAATGAAGAGCTTCATTTACTTCATACGAAAAAAATGTATAATCTTTAATATTTCTTCCTAAAGATGTACCATGTATTAAATCCGGATGAAATATTAATGCTTTTCCAGCACTCTTTTGTTTTTCACGATCAACTTCTATACTATAAACCTGACCTGGACCTATAAAAATCAAAGTCCCCTCTTCATAATCGTAACTACTATGACCATAATTTACATTTCCACATTTTGCATCCTTTAGAAAAACCGAATAAAATCCCATTTGTCCTTTGAACTTATTAAATGGAGCGATCTTGGTAAAATCGATAATATTTATCAATGGATGTAAGGTCTCCTGTCCTAAGAGATTGTTATACTCTGTGACTGTATTTATTCTGCTAATTTCATTCATATCAAATAGTTATTTGATTGTTTTGATACAAAAATAAACAATAATTCCAGATTTTGATACCCTTAAATATCATTTTCAGTAATTGAGGTTATTTCTTCCGTAATAGGGGTTATTTCATTGTTTTTATTCAGAGTAATTTTGCATCGAAAATAATTCAAACAAAAAACAATGAAGCCATTTACTTGTTACAATCCTACACGAATTGAATTCGAAAAAAGGAAGAAAGAACATGTAGAGAAGTATATATTATAATATATAATGACTAATTTTTTTGAGACTTTAAACCATTTTATTTGGCATGAAGTATTTATTCAAGGGAATTTATCTAATTAGATATGTGAGTGGCAACAACCAGTTAACGATGAATTATATAACAACTTAAAATATATTGAAATGGAAACAGTAAAATTAAACAATGGTGTAGAAATGCCTCTTTTAGGATTTGGTGTATTTCAAATACCCGATCAGGCAGAATGTGAAAGATGTGTCCTTGATGCTATCAATACGGGTTACCGTTTGATTGATACAGCCTCAACTTACCTGAATGAAGAAGCTGTCGGTAATGCTATTAAGCGTAGTGGTGTTCCAAGAGAAGAATTATTCATCACGACTAAGTTATGGATACAGTCAAATGGTTATGAAGGTACTAAAAAAGCCTTTGAAAACTCAATGAAAAAGCTTCAGCTAGATTACCTTGACTTATACCTCATGCATCAGCAATTTGGTGATGTTTATGGTTCTTGGCGTGCAATGGAAGAACTGTACAAAGAAGGTAAGATTCGAGCTATTGGTGTAGCTAATTTTTATTCAGATCGTTTGATGGACTTGATCGTACATAATGAAATTATACCAGCAGTAAACCAAATTGAAACTCATCCATTCTACCAGCAGCAGGAAACCCAAAAGTTTTTAATAGAAAACAATGTGCAGATTGAATCTTGGGGACCTTTTGCAGAAGGAAAGAACAATATTTTTTCCAACGAGATATTACTTTCTATTGGGAATAAATATAGTAAATCCGTGGCACAGATTATACTTCGCTGGCTTATTCAACGAGGAGTCGTAGCAATTCCTAAGTCTGTACGCAAAGAACGAATGGAAGAAAATTTCAATATCTTTGACTTTAATTTAAGCGCCGAGGATATGGAAGCCATAAAAGGGTTGGATACCAATACAACCAATTTCTTTGATTTCCACGATCCTGCTATCGTAAAATGGTTTGGTAATTATAAGGTTGGTGATTCTATCGAATAAGGAACTGAAAAATTACAAAACTTAAACATACAATAGATTCTATATCTTTAAGGCATTGTCCTTAAAGATATTTTTCTTTTTTTTGTTATAAACAGTATGACTGCGCTCTAATGAATAGCTTACATGTTAAATGTTAATTAAAATAATAAGATTATGCCACACGTAGTAATAAAAATGTATCCGGGTACTTCAGAAGAACAAAAGAAAGAATTAGTAACTGCTGTTACGAATTCATTTATAAACATTCTTAATAAACCGGAGTCAACGATCTCTGTCGCTATTGAAGAAATAGATTCAGCCGAATGGATGAACAAAGTTTATGAACCTGAAATTCGTCCTATTATTGAAAAATTGTATAAGAAACCTGGTTATTAATTCCTTGCGTTCGAATAATTTATAATGCAAAAATAATTACTAAATAGGGTTTATCTTTAATAGAAAAGCGCTAGACTTATGCTTAGGTGCTAGACTTCGTGAAAGATATCTAGCACCTATATAGTTTTTAGAATCAGTATTTTAACCATACTCTGCTAGACTGCTAGATACTTTTGCGGAAATATAAATTTATGTAGTGATATTATTGTCCATATACCAACCATTCCAGCATTCTATAAACCTCCGGCGAGCCATTTTAAATCTCTTTCGGGAGATTTTATTTTTCAGGCGGGATGTTTATATTATCTTGTACAAAACAAAACATTCTTCTGTACAAAAAAATTAATTGTTCTGTACAGAAGAATGCATTCTTTTGTACAAGGATGTACAAACCTGTCTAGTGGTTTTATAAAAAGCAGACCGGAGTTATGCAAAACTCCGGTCTGCTTTATCAAAAGTCTCAGTTATAATGAGAGACAGTTCCTGTTATTCAGAAAATGTTTCGGCAAATTTTCTAAAACGACTTAATCCTTCTACCAATACAGAACGGGGACAAGCGATATTCCATCGCATAAAGGTTTCACCGTTTGCACCATACATCGTGCCTTCATTCAGCCACAGTTTAGCTTTCTCTAAAAGAAACTGCTCAATCTCTTCTGAATTCTTGTGAAGTGCTGAGCAATCCATCCAAACCAAGTAAGTGCCTTCGAGTATGGTTATGGGGAATTGTGGGAGATTGCTTTCACAGAATTCCTTCATATAGAGATAATTCTCATAGAGATAGACATTCAGCTGATTTAGCCATTCTTCTCCTTTACTGTAAGCAGCTATAAGCGCTTCTACTCCAAAAGAATTCACATCGCAAACTTCATTTATGTTGATGGCTTTATCTACTTTGCTACGTATTTCTTCATCAGCAATAATGATATTTGCAATCTGAAGTCCAGCCAGATTAAAGGCTTTGCTGGGTGAAACACAGGTTGCGGAATGCAGCAATAACTCTTTGTTAAGAGAAGCAAAAGGAGTATAGGTGTGTCCCGGGTGAACGAATTCGCAATGTATTTCGTCGGCAATGACAAATACATTGTGCCGTAGACAGATTTCGCCAATACGCATCAATTCTTCACGCGTCCATACACGTCCGGCAGGATTGTGAGGATTGCAAAGAAGCATTACTTTTACTGCACTATCAGCAGCTTTGCGCTCTAAATCATCGAAGTCTATGGTATAAGTGCGGTTGGCATAAACTAAATCATTGGTTACTAACTCGCAACCATTATTACGAATAGAGGAAAAGAAGCAGTTGTACACAGGTGTCTGCACCAGAACTTTGTCGCCCGGAGATGTTACAGCTTTGATAATGGCGGATATTGCCGGAACCACTCCGGTAGTGTAGATAATCCACTCTTTAGAAATCTGCCAGTTGTGCCTGTGGCTAAACCAATCTATCGTCTTTTCATAATAAGTATCGGGCACCTTTACATAGCCAAAAATGCCATGCTCCACGCGCTGCTTCAATGCCTCGATGATGTGTGGCGCCGTACGGAAATCCATATCAGCCACCCACATTGGAAGAACATCCGCATTCGCGGTACTATCCCATTTGTAGGAGTTGGTGCCACGGCGAGGAGTTATTTCATCAAAATTATATTTCATCACGGGATTAATCAAAACAAGTGTGATTGTCCCAAAGCTTCAGTTCGCAGTTGCCGGGAGCTTTAATGTTTTTATCAAGAATGATTTCGCCATAGCTTTCGGCCGTAATGTTACCACTACAAGGATTCTTTACGCTATGAACCGGACTGTTGATCGTAGCGTTTAAACTAGAATCTTCAAATGCAAGGTCGGCACTTTCATCCATCGTGCAGTTTTCCATTATCAGATCAGTGGCATAGCAAAGCGGTTGCGTACCGGAAATCTTGCAATTCACCAGACGTAAGTTCTTTGAATGCCAGCCAAGGTATTCGCCTTCCAAAGTAGAATCATAAACCGTTACATTTTCAGTGTTCCAGAAAGCATCCTTGGAGTAGATCTCGGCATTCCTGATTTCTACGTTCTTGCAATACTGGAAAGAATAGTTGCCATTCAGTGTAAAACCATCAATCTTTATATAAGAGCCATGTGTAAAAAGGTAGTCACCCTTGTCTACCTGTACATTGCGTAACTCCGCATTACTGCAATACCAAAAGGTTTCCAAAGCATAAGGCAGTTGTACATTCTCAAGCACCATACCATTCATTTCGCGAAACATCTTGGGAGCTTCCACCAGCGTATCTTTCATGCGAAGATTCCGTGAGTACCAAAGTGCGGCACGTGCACCTTCTTTGAACAAACAGTTTTCTATAACAAAACCATCGTTGTGCCAAAAAGGATATTTACCCTGAAATTCACAATTAAAAGCTTCGATATTCTTGCACTCTTTCAGCGCCGATTCACCAGGGAAAACAGTTACTTCTTCCAGACGTAGGCCATTGTTTGCAAACAGTGGACGTTCACCTTCGAAAGACGTATTTTTAATTAATTCCATTTTATTACTCAATTTAATATCAGTCTTTTTTAATGCTGCAAAGGTACAAAGACCCAACAGGCTTCTTTGTACACAAATTACGGATAAGCATACCCGGATTACTGATATTCAAAAAACAAGTTTATTTGTCTCAGAATTGATAATAATAAAAAGAGTAGTTGTTATCAGAATCTGTTTTAGTAGCAGATGATTTGATTTAGTAGCAGATGATTTGATTTAGTGGCAGATGATTTTTTATCTGCTACTAGCTGAAAGGGTTTGTGGGAAATGGTTTTAGTAGGTTTGGTGGGAGATAGGGAGATGATTTTGTGTTTTTAAATAAGAAATATTATACTTAGCAAAATGTGTAACTAATAAACAAATTTATATGAGCTAATATTATTACAATTCTTTGAAAAATGATCTACATTATTGTCTGTTTTTTGAGAAATATTTTTATCTTTGTAACTGTATGCATGATATTGAATGCTCTTGTATATATAACAAATAACTCTTAAATCGATGAACACAGAAATAAACAAAATAAAGCAATTAATAAAGCAAGGCGAAGGTATAGAAATAGAATTTAAAGAATCCAACGGTTCGCTAACTCGTTCTGTGTTCGAAACTATTTGTGCATTCCTCAACCGTAAAGGAGGAACAATCTTGCTGGGAGTAGCCGATAATGGAAAAATTATCGGAGTAAATGAAGATGCACTTCAGGCTCAGCTTGATACGTTGGCACGTGATATGAATAATCCTCAGATTATTTCTCCAACTTTTTATCTTTCTACGGATGTGGTAGAGGTCGGTGGAAAAAAGATAATCAGCATCTTTGTACCAGAGAGCTCACAACCTCACACATACAAAGGCACTTATTATGACCGGAAAGAGGATGGCGATTTTAAATTGACAAATCAGCACTTAATAACAAATCTGTTTCTGCGCAAACAAGATGGGTATACAGAGAATAAAGTATTTCCTTATCTTACAATGGATGATTTTGAAACAGAACTCTTTGATACTGTACGCAATTTAGTGCGGCTCACTAGAGCTGACCATCCTTGGATTAACATGAATAATGAAGAAATTCTGGTTTCTGCACGGATGAAGTTAAAGGATACTCATACAAGGCAGGAAGGATATACTCTTGCTGCAGCATTAATGTTCGGAAAGGAAAACACTTTGGCTGCGGTACTTCCTCATTATAAAACAGATGCACTTTGCCGAAAGGAAGATGTGGAGAGATATGATGATAGAGATGATATTCGTTGCAACCTAATGAGGGCTTATTCTCGTCTGTTAGCTTTTATTCGTAAACATTTGCCCGATAGGTTTTATCTGGAAGGAAATCAAAGAATGAGTATTCGTGAATTGATATTTCGTGAAGCGGTGGCAAATCTTTTGGTGCATAGAGAGTTCTCAAATGCTTATCCCGCAACAATGACTATTTATAAAACGGAAGTGGTGATGGAGAACTGGAATCGCCCATATATGATGGGACGCATTAATCTGGAAAACTTAAAACCGCATCCTAAAAATCCTACAATTGCAAATGTGTTTAAGCAGATCGGATGGGTAGAAGAACTTGGTTCTGGAGTTCGCAAGATGTATAAGTACTGTCCTATTTATGTGAATGGTGCACTGCCAGTTATTGAAGAAGGAGATGTTTTTAAGATTACACTTAAATATGAAAAAGAAGAGATAGTAAATGAGATAGTAAATGAGGGAGTAAATGAGGGAGTAAATGAGGGAGTAAATGAGGGAGTAAATAAACCTCTAAATGAGAACGAAGTCTCAATTATTTCTCTCTTAAAAATTAACCCAGGTTTGAAAGCAAATGAGATATCAACGCATATTGATAAAAGTCTTGCATCAGTAGAACGTTATATAACTTCACTTAAGAAAAAGGAATTAATTGAATTTAGAGGTGCACCTAAAACCGGAGGATACTACATTTTAACAGATAAGAAAGAAAAATAATAATAAAATCCTTATTGATATGAGTTTGAGTAGTCTCTATTTTTTTAACATTCTTGAGAATCTTCTGAATAAATCAAAGAATTTTAAAAGGAGATATGGGGTTTGCCGAATGGTTGCGTAATTTGTAATTATTTTTATGTATTGTTGCTTACTTACTTGCTTTTAGCACTAAAAGCACGTAATATAAAGGCAATTGTCAGTAATATATAGATTCTTTTTTGTCCTTCTTATTTTAAATAATCAACTAATTAAAATATCTTTTTCAGTTATTAGGGAATAAATTTCTCAAAATATTCAATAATATTCTCTGTAAATAATCCAGGTATAACGCCTAAGATTATCCCCCCAACAAAACCCTCGACAGAGATAATTTTTTTTGAACCTGAAGAATTATTCATAAATAAACTAAATACAATTGCCAAAACAATACTTCCCAATAATGTTGTCCAAAATGAATTATCAAACCATGTTCCTTTAGTTATAAAAATAAGTTTTACCAAAAAGCCAAAGAATCCACCTATTATCGCTCCTAGTGGAACTGCAAAATTAGAAGCCCTAAAACTAATTTTATCACTAATATTTTGATTAAATATTGAATTTGATCCTTCAAATTTGAATTTCAAAGAAAATAATAATTCAAGCTCTTTTTGTCTATATAAATTAGGAGCGCGACAATAAAAAGGAATAGTAATTGTTTCTTTAGAATTCAAAGGATATGAATCATCCAAACTGACAGAATTTGATTTTTTTGCATCAGAAATTTTATCCAATACTTTTTTTAATTTGTTTTTGTTAATGTTGAATGCTTTCCGTAATAGTGAATCATCTTTTTCATAGCACATTATTGTTTCGTCTAAGGCAGCTACATCATCCCATTCTTTGATTGAAAATGCCTTTTTAGCCCATAACGGAAATGATAAAGTTGGATTTGTTTTAGTTATTAAAGTTGCAATCATTTCTGGCATCGAAGTATATATATAAATGAAAAATTCAAAAATATTTAGATCTTTTATTTTTTGTCGTTCATATGCTTTAGCTAATTGCATTTCCAATTCCTCAACTAAACTTTTCTTTTCATATTCTAGTCCATCAAGTTCTGACAATGAATCTGATTTATTTTTAGATATCAATTCCCCTGGTAAAATATCCGGTTCAATGGAATCAATGATGATTTTATTATCAGTCATGTTTGTAATCTCTAATTGTAAAGAGTATTTATTTGAACCAATAATATCTTTAGGAATTTTAATATTAAGTTTTAGTAGTTTGTCCATTCTATTATTATAATTGGTATATTATTGATTTTTTTTGTTTTTTTTATGTTATTGGAAAATGCGCAATTGTGAAATATGAAGCGAAAATACTAAAATAGATTATTTGTCAAATGATCATAAGTATAGGTAACTTTATTTTATTTCTTTATTAGCCTTTTCTGTTAATCTCCATGCAGATGCTGGACCTTCAAGTCCAGGAACTCTTTCTAAGTATCCCTCTTCTCGAAGTTTATAGAATTCTGTTTTCATTGAATTTTCAGATTTTATCCCTGTTATATCTCTTGCTTGTCTATTATTTATTGTATCGTTATGTGATAAAAAGTTTAAAATCATTTCTGCTGGACGAGCTAATGGAATATGTGGAATTGTTACAACTACATAATTACCTCTCTCTTTAATAGTTGGAGATTGAAGTTTCCACTCTTTCATTTTTTCGAATGCAGTATTTAAACCTTCACCAATATCCTTATTGGGAGCATTTTTATATTTGCTAAGAGTTCTTACAATTTTTGTGTTTCTAGCAAATCTAGCATCTAAAATGTTGTCAACTGTAACATATCCTGGCAACTTTCCTGGACTAATTACTTCAATCCGATTGTCAAAAATATGTATTTGAACATCATCTGAAATAGAATAGTCTCGATGAATAATTGCATTTGTTAATATTTCCCAGATTGCCTCACTAGGATATTCCATTTTTCTTAAGCCACGAGTTGTCCAAACACTAATCTCAGACATTATTTCGGAAACTTTTTCTACTGTTTTATGGATTAATTGATAAGTTGGACCTTCTAAAGTGAATGTTTCTTTAAGATTTTCTCTTTCTGGTTCATCTTCTTTCGTCTCATAACGGACAATTTTTACAGCACATTTTCGTGGCATATTTGCAGATGGATTATCTGAGAATAACAATATACCTGAGACTTTAGGATCATAAGTCTTTAAGTCTAGTAAATTTTCACTTATACAATAATCTAAAGGTTCTGTTTTTGGTGAAATTTGAGATAAAAATTTTTTTATATTATCATTTTCGTAAACTATTTCTGCTGGTGAAGCTGAAACAACAAAATCCTCAAATGATGATGCACCTTTAGCTAATTGTAATTCTAGTACTTTATCTGCGTTAGTTAACTTAATCGATTGAGCACCATTTCTAACATAAATATCATTTGATGCAGTCTTGTGTACAACACCACTTTTCTCAATCTTTATTAACAGTGCGATTCCTTTATATGCTTGAGAGGAAAAGAAAGTACAGCTAAAATCAATAGTTGGACAAATTTCAGATAGTGCTTGAAGATGAGAGTTGAAGTCTTCAATTTTTTCTGCACCAGCCCATCTTTTCTCAAAATCTTTTTCTTCTTTTGAATCTTTGATACCAATAATAAATTCACCACCATCAGAGTTAGCAAAAGCAACTGCAATTTTTTGAACTTTAGCACCTGATATTTCAATTGATTTTTGATCGTAAAAATGTGTTTCATCTCTTAATATAAGAGAATCAGAATCTGATTTGTTTATAGTTCTTGATTTCATTTTTATTTATTTCGATGATGCCCAATATATACAAGCTTAGTTAACAAGTTTGTTCTTAGATTTATTTTTTTTATTTTTGATATTAAAAAGTTCAAATATAGAGTGTATTTTTTACATTAACAATAATTATTAAAATTAATTCCTCAATTTGTTTAGTAAACTTTTTCACATCCCGTAAGAGTACTAAGAGTACTGGATTACCAATCGAATTATCAGACTATGTCTAGTATCTGTCTAATATTTGCAATCATTACTTTGATACCTTACCGCTAGAATGCCTGACTTTTTCGCGAAAAAATAATTTTATGTAGTATAATTACTGATCATTAATCAGTAATTACAACCTTTTATAAAGATGCGACGAGGTATATTCTCTCTCTCTTAAGCGAGCATTTATTTTGCTGGAATAATATTTGTGTAATCTTTTACAAAACAATTAATAGAGGTCATACATCTATATATCGTTATATCACTTCATTAAAAGATAAAAACTTGATTGAGTATCGCGGATCTCGTAGAACCGGAGGATACTTCATTATAACAGAAAAGAAAGAAGAAAAATAGTAATGTAAATCCTATTGATATAAGTTTGGGCAGATAGGCTAACTAATATTATATAAAAAATTGACTATAAATATTATAAGTCAAAAACGCAAGTCATAAAATCAAAAAAAGAAGTGATATTGTCATTCTAAAAATATATCTTTATGACTCTTTGTTAATCTTTAAAATACAGCCTATGAAAAATCTAAAAATGTTTATCAATGGGAAATTTGTAGAAAACGTTTCTGACAAATGGATTAATGTACTAAACCCTTCGACTGAAGAAGTTATTTCACTGATGCCGGACGGTACTGCCGATGATGTAAAAGTTGCAATTGATGCTGCAGAAAAAGCTCAACCAGCATGGGAAAAGATTCCGGCAGCGGTAAGAGCTAAATATCTTAGAATTATAGCAAATGGTATCAGAAAAAGAGAAGCTGAGTTGACTGATATTATTGTGAGAGAAGGTGGCAAAACGCAGGCATTGGCTAATGTTGAGGTTTTATTTACCGCTGATTATTTGGATTACATGGCCGAATGGGCCCGCCGTTATGAAGGCGAAATTATTCAAAGTGACAGACCAAAAGAAAATATATTCCTGTTTAAGAAACCTATTGGTGTTACTACAGGAATTCTTCCCTGGAATTTTCCGTTTTTCTTAATTGCCAGAAAAGCTGCTCCTGCATTGGTTACTGGTAATACAATTGTAATTAAACCAAGCCAGCTGACTCCCGAAAATGCTTATGTGTTTGCTCAGGTTGTTGAGGAATCAGGTTTGCCTGCTGGCGTGTTCAATATAGTATTTGGTAAAGGTTCGGTAGTGGGTCATGAACTGGCTGCTAATCCGAAAGTGGGAATGGTTAGTCTTACTGGAAGTGTGGATGCCGGCCGTCAGACTATGGCTGCTGCTTGTACTAATATCACTAAGGTATCTTTGGAATTAGGAGGAAAAGCTCCTGCTATTGTAATGAATGATGCAGACATTGATTTGGCTGTAAAATGCATTATCGCATCCCGGGTTATTAATACGGGACAGGTTTGCAACTGTTGCGAACGTGTTTATGTGCATAAAGATGTAAAGGATGAATTCCAGAAAAAGGTGATTGAAGGAATGAAGAAGGTTACTTTTGGTGATCCTAGCAAAATTAAAGAACTGGATATGGGGCCGCTGATTGATGCTAATTCGCTGAAATCTGTTCATGATAAAGTGGATAAAGCCGTTAAGCAAGGAGCAAAGATTGCATGCGGCGGTAAGAAGATAGATCAGAAAGGTTATTTCTTTGAACCTACTGTTCTTACTGATGTAACCCATGATATGGATATTGCACACGAAGAAACTTTTGGTCCGGTTCTGCCAATCATCGAATTTACTGATTTAGATAAGGCTATTGAATGGGCTAACGATTGCGAATACGGACTTACCTCATCTGTATATACAAAGAACCTGAATACTGCATTGAAGTTGGTTCGTAGTCTGAAGTTCGGTGAAACGTATGTGAACAGAGAGAACTTTGAGGCTATGCAGGGATTCCATGCCGGATGGCGTAAATCGGGTATTGGTGGTGCTGATGGTAAACACGGCCTGGAAGAGTATTTGCAAACTCATGTTGTTTATATTGAAACACAAGATTAATGGATAAATCACTTAAAATAGGATTGTTTATTCCTTGTTATGTAAATGCGGTTTATCCGGAAGTGGGTATCGCTACTTATAAATTACTGAAATACTTTGGATTAAATATTGACTATCCTATGAACCAGACCTGCTGCGGCCAGCCTATGGCCAATGCAGGTTTTGAAGATAAAGGTCTGACTGCGATAAAAAAGTTTGGAGATATATTCAAAGACTATGATTATGTGGTGGGACCTTCGGCTAGTTGTGTGGCTTTTGTGAAAGAAAATCATCCGCAGATTCTGGCAGCTCATGGACATGCTTGCCAGACTGAAGGTAAGATTTACGATGTGTGCGAGTTTTTGCATGACATTGTTAAGCCGGATAACCTTCCGGGTGAATTTCCTTATAAGGTGAGTGTGCACAATAGCTGTCACGGAGTACGGGAATTGAATCTATCTTCGGCAAGCGAACTGAATATTCCTATGTATTCTAAGATAAAGGATCTCCTTTCTTTAAAGAAAGGAATTGAAATTGAAGAACCGGAAAGAGTGGATGAATGCTGCGGATTCGGGGGTATGTTTGCTGTCGAGGAAGAGGCGGTGTCCTGTGCAATGGGAAGAGATAAGCTACAGAATCACATGAATACTGGTGCCGAGTATATTACCGGTGCCGACAGTTCGTGCCTGATGCACATGCAAGGGATAGCCCAAAGGGATAAATTACCTGTTAAGTTCATTCATGCTGTCGAAATATTAGCTAGTGGATTATGAATAAAAATCATGTTACAGCTGCAGAGGCTTTCCTTAGTAATAAAGAGGGGGCGCAATGGCATAATGAAACTCTTTGGGGTACTCGTGTAAAAAGAGATAATCTGGCGAAGGGTATTCCTGAATGGGAGGAGTTGCGCGAACTGGCAAGTAAGATAAAGATGCACTCCATTACTCATCTGGATCATTATCTTCTGCAATTTGCTGAGGCTGCTGAAAAGAATGGTGCAACCGTACACTGGGCTAAAGATGATACGGAGCACAACGATATTGTTCTGGAAATTCTTCGTAAAAACAATGCGGAGAAGGTTGTTAAAAGTAAGTCGATGCTGACGGAGGAATGTCATTTAGATGGTTTCCTGATTGAAAATGGCATTGATGTAATTGAAAGCGATTTGGGCGAACGGATTCTTCAGTTATTGAAGCAGCCGCCCAGTCACATTGTAATGCCAGCCATTCACCTGAAAAGGCAGATTATAGGGGAGCTTTTTGAAGAAAAGCTGAATACTGAAAAAGGAAATTCTGATCCCACTTATCTTACCGGTTGCATGCGTGAGAATCTCCGGAAAGAGTTTCTTTCTACCAAAGTGGCCATGACCGGTGCCAATTTCGGTGTAGCCGAGACGGGTGATATTGTGGTTTGTACAAATGAAGGGAATGCTGATATGGGAACATCTCAGGCAGATATTCATATTGTATCAATGGGGATTGAAAAGGTGATTCCTAATCGTGAGTCATTAGGCGTTTTTACTCGTCTGTTGGCAAGATCGGCAACCGGACAACCAATAACTTCTTATACTTCTCATTATTGCAAACCCCGTAAGGGTGGTGAATTGCATATTATTTTAGTTGATAACGGCAGAAGCGATATTTTAGGAAATAAGGATCACTTGCAAACATTGAAATGTATCCGTTGCGGAGCTTGTATGAATACTTGTCCTGTTTATCGGAGAAGTGGCGGTTATTCTTATTCCTATTTCATTCCCGGTCCTATTGGTATTAATCTGGGAATGCTGAAAGCACCGCAGGTATATTATACCAACCTTCCGGCTTGTACTCTCTGCTTCTCGTGTAACAATGTATGCCCGGTAAAAATAGATCTGGGTAATCAGATATATAAATGGAGGCAGGGACTGGATGCTATAGGCAAAGCAAATCCAGCTAAAAAGGTATTGTCTGGCGGAATGAGTTTTATGTTTAATCATCCGGGACTTTTTCAGAGTGCGTTGAAAATGGCACCGATAGTTAATAAAATACCACGTTCGCTGAAGTATAATAAATTCAATGAATGGGGTATTGGAAGAGAATTGCCGGAGTTTGCTCCGGAATCATTTACCTCCTGGTGGAAGAAACACGTTAAGCGATGAATAGCAAAGAACAGATTTTAAAAAATATCAGGCTGCATAATCTGGAAAAATATGATATGCCTGTAATTGAACTGGATGCCATACAGTTTCCTTATAAAATAGAGCAGTTTATTGAGGTCAGTAAAGCTGTGGGTGGCAATGCCGTTTTATTGAAGGAGGATGAGGATGTAAATCAGTTAATTGCCGAACTGTATCCGGATGCTAAAACAATTGCATCTAATGTTCCCGGTATTAATTCGACTATGGATCCGGATTCTGTCAATAATCCTCGGGAACTGAACGGTGTTAATCTGGGAATAGTTGAAGGGGCGTTTGGTGTTGCAGAAAACGGAACTGTGTGGATTCCTCAGCATGTGAAAGAGAGAGCTCTCTATTTTATTGCGGATAGTTTGGTAATCCTTCTCGATAAAGAGAGTTTGGTAGATACTATGCATGAGGCATATAAAAGACAGCAGTTTAACGATTACGGATTTGGAGTTTTTATATCCGGTCCTTCTAAAACTGCAGATATTGAGCAGGCTCTGGTTAAGGGTGCTCATGGTGCTAAAGAGGTGACGGTAATTTTGAAATAAGAGATTTATGTTGAAAATTGAAGTAATGTAGATAATTTTGTTTTAAAACTGAAGTTAGCAATGTATGTTCACCGAAACGAAAGACTTTTAAGTTGGAATTCTAAAAGGTCCGGTTTTCGGTGAACATTGTTTTTATGAAAGGTCTATTTGCTAAAACTCGAAGGTTATGCCCAAAGTAGGAATCATCGTACCATTATTCTGACTGATATATTTCATTTTATACCGTTGCTGATTTGCAGGAGCTGAAGGATTTTCAATTACTCCGGTACTCATTAAGGCATCGGCTTGCTTAATCTGACTACCTGTTATGTTCTGCAAATCAATGTAGAATCCAAGCATGTATTTTTTTATATAGAAAGTCTTATCAACTCTCAGGTCAATGCGGGTATAGGCAGATAAGCGTTCGGTGTTGTATTTGGAATAGTCGTAATATGCCCTGCCTTGCGCATCCCATGCCGTAACCAGTGATGATTTTTCTACATCATAAGGAGTATAAGGTGCTCCGCCTATACTGCTTATTTTTGCTCCGAAGCTCCAGTTGTTGGAGAAATTATATGTACCCCCCAGATTGAAGATGTATTTATTTTCCCACGAAGAGGCGATGTATGGGCTTATCTCGTTTTTTCGATATTCACTTTTAAAGAGGGTGAGGGCGGAGGATAGGTTTAGCTTTTTCACGATAATCCATTTAGCCATCAGCTCAATACCATACGAACGTCCCTGAGCAGTGGGGGTGAGTTCTTCATTTCCCACTACACCATAATCGGCTCCTTTATCTGCCAACGGGATATTGTCATTTACAGAAAAAGGAATATTATCGTACTTTTTGTAGAATCCTTCGGCAGTAATCTGAAGGTTCTCGCTATGCTTGTAAGTTAGTCCGGCACTGTACTGGTCTACGGTTATATAGCCAAGATTTTTATTGAGATAAATTCCATTATTGTCTTTATAGCCGAGAGCGGTATAAGCCGGCAACTGATAATACCTACCTACATTGCCACTGAAATAAACATCGCCTATAATCTGGTAGGAGAGAGACAATCTTGGCGAAAGCTGATTATTGAGCTTATTCATCTGTGAGGTATAATTGCAGGCATCGCCCCTTACTCCGAGTGAGACGGTCATCCGTTCGTCCGGCGATTCATAATTCATGGTTCCAAAGAATCCCCAGCGTAACATATCCAGAAAAGTGTGGTATTTATATGTCTTCGATTGATCTGTATATGCCTTTTGAAATGTGTTATTGCTATATTGTGTACGATCCAGATTTGCACCGAAACTCACTTTAACTGTTCCGAAGGTAGAAGTATTTTCTACACGCAGTTTAGTTTCCTGTTCAAGCGAACCATATTTCAAAGTCATATTATCAGGGCTGCTTTCATCATTTCTGAGATATTTGGTGAGGTGATTATTCAGATAACTGTGACTCAAAACCACAGTCTGAATATGTGCACCTGCATAGTGTTTATAGACCGAACCAAGAGTGAATGTTTCCTGCTTTACTGTGGGCAGATAACTGAGTATGTATTCTGCCTTTTCGCCCGTAAGATTTGTATTGAGTTTCATATTGTCAATACCTGTAAGTCCAAGGAATGTAATTTCATTATGCTGTGATAGCCGTGTTTTTGTTTTAAACTGCGCATCGGTATAGGTAGGTAGGAATGGCAATCCAAGAGCTTTGAAAAGGAATTGCAGGTATGACTGGCGGACAGAAGCCAGATAAGTTGTCTTTTTACTTAGTTTACCATTAGAAGTTAAAGAAAATTCTGATGCTCCGAGAGTAGCTTTCATGGAGTTCTTTTCCATATTTCCGTCACGAAGCCTGAAATCGAGCACGGAGCTCAGTGCATTTCCTTTGCTTGCTGGGAAAGCTCCGGTGTAGAAACTGACTTCACGGATAAGGTCGGCATTAATAATTCCTACAGGTCCACCGGATGCTCCCTGCGTACTGAAGTGATTAATGTTGGGAATCTCTACTCCGTCCATAAAGAAACGATTTTCTGAAGGTCCGCCTCCGCGAACAATCAGGTCGTTACGGTATCCCACCGGTGAGTATCCCACACCTGCGTAGTTCTGCACAATGCGTGAAATGTCGCGGTTTGCTCCCGGACTTTTCTCTATTTCCTGCAATCCTATCAGGCGAAGGCCAACAGGGCTTTCGGGGTTTCTTCTGAACATGGAAGCTGTAACGCTTACTTCTCCCAGTTGAGTAACACTTTCTTCAAGTTCTACCGTTATAAAGAGATCTTTTGTGGAGATAATATATTCGGGCGTGAGCACTGTATTGTATCCCACTGCAGAAATCTGCAACTTATATATTCCCGGTGCTACATTCTGGATGTTGAATTTACCAACAGAATCTGTCACTGCTCCTTGTCCGGTTCCATAGATGCCTATGCTTGCAAATGATATTGGTTCTCGTTTTCCTTTGTCGATCACGATTCCTTTTATGGAATGTTTTTGCTGTGCCACGGTAGTCAGAGCGATCAATACAAAAATAATCAGGGATATTATCTTTTTCATAAATTGTCGTATTTTTTACTAATAACAAAAATCGGAATAAAAATGTTATAATCCTTTTTCTTTTTACTTAATTTTGTAGAATCTTAAAATTAAGAACAATATAAGTATTAATAATTATTGAACATGAAAAACCGTATTATTTCTTTATCTGTTTTTTTGTTTTTTCTTGCAGTAAGTTTGCATGCTGCAAAGGTAGATACATTATTAGTGAAAAGCCCGTCTATGAATAAAGACGTACAGGTGGTTATAATCGCTCCTGAAGTTACTAAAGCATCAAAGAATACAACCTATCCGGTACTTTATCTTCTGCATGGCTATAGTGGTAATGCCAAAAGCTGGATACAGTTGAAACCAAATTTACCTGAAATTGCCGATCAGAATAAGATGATCATTGTATGTCCTGATGGGAAAAATAGCTGGTATTGGGATAGCCCAAAGGATTCTTCCTACCGTTACGAAACATTTGTATCGGATGAATTAGTGAAGTATGTTGATAGTCATTATAAAACTGTTGCCGACAAGAAAGGGCGTGCCATTACTGGTTTAAGTATGGGTGGTCATGGAGCGTTGTGGCTTGCTTTCCGTCACAAAGATATTTTTGGTGGAGCAGGAAGTACCAGTGGTGGGGTAGATATTCGTCCTTTTCCAACTAACTGGGAAATGAGTAAACAACTGGGTGAGTTCGCTTACAATAAGAAATCATGGGATGAGCATACTGTAATCAACCAGATTGATAAAATTGAAAACGGCGACCTTGCTATTATTATTGATTGTGGAGAAGGCGATTTCTTTCTTAATGTGAATAAAGATCTTCATGAACGGTTACTGGGACGGAAAATCAATCATGATTTCATTACCCGTCCCGGAGGTCATAGCGGTCAATATTGGACTAATTCCATTGACTATCAGTTGTTGTTCTTTAAAAAGTTCTTTGAGAGATAACCGCTTGTTATCTCTTTATAGGAGCTAGCCATGCTCCGTTTGTCTTTTTTCTATCCAATGAACTTTGTTTGATGTTCAACACAGTAGATATAGATTTGGTGCGGGTGCTCTTCGTGAGGCTCGCACCATTTATTAATGTAAGTGCCTTGCTCAACATCGTTTCATTTTCATCTCCCAGTTCTTTATATGTGCTGTAATCTGAAAATTCATCCAGCTCGTAATCGGGAGTAAAACCACTACTGTAATCAGATTCATCTTTTGAATTGTACAGCTTTCCTATAATAGGTTGAATCATCCAGTTAGATTCTTCGTGCTGAATAGATATAGATCCCAGATTTTTTCCTTCGGTTGTTGTACCAATTAATGTTACATTCATAAATGGTTTTAGTCCATTGATCAGTAGCTCTGAAGATGAGGCTGTGTACTTGCTTACCAAAACATACAGACGAGACAGATTCAAATTGGCTCCTCCTTTAATAGAATCACTGTCGAAGCTATAGATGTTTTGTGACGGACTCATTTTATCATTGTACTTTATTACGCAGAATGTTTTGCCCAACGCTGAACTCGGAGCAAGCATTGTGCTAAGCAACTGACTGTTGCTGATATATCCTCCTGGATTGTAACGAAGATCGAGAACGAATTCTGTTACATTCTGACTCTTGTATGATGCAAAGATTTGGCGCAATTCATTCTGATAAGTGTAATCGTTGGCATTATCATTTGGACCTGTGGCAAAGTGAGTGTACATTAGATATCCGATTTTACTTCCCGATGCGCTTGTAAATACCTTGTTTACCAAAATAGGATCGTTATTCACAGCTTTAGCAGCACCTAAAGTTAGTGTGCCTTTTTCTGTGAATGGATTAGTTGAATTTCCTGTATAAGTAGCTAAAGTTAGCTTAACTCCACTGCCGGTAAGCAATTGGGTATAATTGGTACTTGTTATTTTATTACCATCAAAGGCTATAATCCAGTCACCACGTTTCAATCCGGCATCGCTGGCTGGACTTCCTGGCAAAACATAAAGCACGCGAACGTATACAGAGCTATTTTTTTCGTCAGTATAACTCATAAACTCAAATCCGTAAGAAGAGCTGTCATCAATACTTTTAGTGGTAACCTCTTTTTGCTCTATCCATGAATAATAGTTCCCGTTTTTCTTTTCTTTACTTGATAGTAAAGTATAGAAGAAGGCATCCGGATTTGCATAAAAGTTTAGTTTGCTTTCTGCCGGAATCTCATCATACCATAAATAAACGTCTTTCATCTCACCATAAATCCAGTCGTTAACACCTTTAGTATCCTTGTATTCCAACCGGCGATCTTCTCCTTGGCAGGAAGATAATAATGTGGCAAATGTTGCTCCAAGGAGCAGCAAAAACAAATATGTATATTTCTTCATTTTCTGTGATTTTCTTCGTTTAAGATTACAAAACTAGTAATTCCTATTGATTTATACCACAATTGTGGTACGAAAATGACTAAATTACGTGATTGTGTACCCCTTAATCACACCCTATCTTTGCAATATAAGAAAACAATTAAAAACTATAGCATTATGGCAAAGATCGCAAAACAATTAACAGACCTAATAGGAAATACTCCTTTATTAGAACTTTCTCATTTTAATGCAGTTAAGGATCTCAAAGCAACAGTGATTGCAAAACTGGAATACTTTAATCCTGCTGGTAGCGTAAAAGATCGTGCAGCATTTGCAATGATTCAGGATGCTGAGGAAAAAGGACTTCTTAAACCGGGAAGTGTGATAGTAGAACCAACAAGCGGAAATATGGGAGTAGGACTCGCATTTGTTGCTGCAGTAAAAAAATATAAGTTAATTTTGACAATGCCCGATACCATGAGCGTTGAACGTAGAAATCTTCTTAAAGCTCTTGGAGCGAATCTAGTTCTTACTCCTGGTGCCGAAGGTATGAAAGGTGCAATTGCAAAAGCTTTTGCAATTAAGGAAGAGACTCAGGATGCTGTTTTACTTCAGCAATTTGAAAATTCTGCTAATCCGGAAATTCATAGTAAAACTACCGCAGAAGAAGTCTGGAGAGACACAGATGGTAAGGTTGATATCTTTGTAGCAGGTGTGGGTACAGGAGGAACTGTATCGGGAGTTGGAGCAACACTGAAAAAATATAATCCTAATGTACAGATTATAGCTGTTGAACCAGTGGATTCTCCTGTATTATCCGGAGGAAAATCAGGATCACACAAGATTCAGGGTATTGGTGCTGGATTTGTTCCAAAGAATTATAACTCAGAAGTAATTGATGAGATTCTTCCAGTAAGTAATGATGATGCAATCCGTACAGGTCGTGAACTTGCTTCACAAGAAGGACTTTTAGTAGGAATCTCTTCTGGAGCAGCAGTGTTTGCCGCAACACAGCTAGCTAAGCGTCCGGAAAATGCAGGAAAGAAAATTGTGGCATTACTTCCTGATACTGGTGAACGTTATCTTTCTACTTTGCTTTACGCTTTCGATGAATATCCTTTATAGCAGAAAAGCAGATGTTACTTTGATTTAATTAATAGAATAAGAAATTTAAAATATTACGAATATGGCTCTTGATACAAATAAACTAAAGTTTGAAACATTGCAGGTACATGCAGGACAGGAAGTTGATAAAACAACACATTCACGTGCAGTACCTATTTACCTGACAAGTTCTTATGTTTTTGAAGATGCACAGGATGGTGCTGATTTGTTTGGACTACGTAAGTTTGGCAATATATATACACGATTAATGAATCCTACTACCGATGTGTTTGAAAAAAGAGTGGCAGCCCTTGAGGGCGGACTTTCCGCCTTGGCTACCTCTTCCGGACAATCGGCTCAATTCATTGCTTTGAATAACATTGTTGAAGCTGGTGATAACTTTGTTTCTACTTCTCACTTGTATGGTGGAACGTATAATCAGTTTAAGAATCAGTTTAAAAGATTGGGAGTAACTGTTCATTTTACTCCGAATGATTCTCCTGAAGAGTTTGAGAAACTGATTGATGATAAGACTAAAGCGCTGTATCTGGAAACTATCGGTAATCCGGATTTGAATATTCCTGATTTCGAAGCTATTGCTGCTGTTGCCGATAAACATGGTATTCCATTGATCGTTGATAATACCTTCGGTGCTGGTGGAGCAATCTTCCGTCCGTTGGAACATGGTGCAAGTGTTGTTGTCGAAAGTGCTACAAAATGGATTGGCGGACACGGAACTGCTTTAGGTGGTGTAATTGTAGATAGTGGCAAGTTTAACTGGGGTAATGGTAAATTCCCAGCTTTTACAGAACCTAGCGAAAGTTATCACGGGTTAGTATTCTGGGATGTGTTTGGAGCAAATGGCCCATTCGGAAATATAGCATTTACTATTCGTGCACGTACAGAAGGATTACGCGACTGGGGTAATACAATCTCTCCATTCAACTCTTTCTTATTACTGCAAGGACTTGAATCCTTGTCTCTTCGAGTAGAACGTCATGTATCTAACGCTTTGGCTTTGGCTCAGTGGTTGGAATCTCGTCCGGAAGTAGAATATGTAAATTATCCGGGATTGAAAAGCAGTCCATATCATGACTTGGCTGTGAAATATCTGAAAAGAGGTTTTGGTGGCGTTCTTTCCTTTAAACTTAAAGGTGGAAGCAAAGATGCCGACAATTTGATTAATAATCTGCAGCTTATAAGCCATTTGGCTAATGTTGGTGATGCTAAAACCTTGATTATTCATCCGGCTGCGACTACACACGAACAGCTTTCGGAAGAAGCAAAGATTGCTTCGGGTGCAGTTCCCGGATTGCTTCGCCTTTCTGCAGGTATTGAAAATATTGACGATATCAAAGCTGATTTGGAGCAAGCATTGGCTAAATTATAATTATGGGTGAGCTGAGAATTGAATTATATCAGCCGTCCTATCAATCAGATTTTGTTCGGCTTAATTCAGAATGGATACAGACTTTCTTCCATCTGGAGAGTTCTGACCGAGTTGTATTTAACGACCCAGAAGGTTACATTCTGAATAAAGGCGGACAAATTTTCTTTGTAGTCAATAAATATGGAAAGCCTGTTGGATGTTGTGCACTTATGTCTCATCCGGAAAAAGGAATATATGAATTGGCAAAGATGGCTGTAACTCCTGGCTATCAAGGAAAGGGAGCTGGGAGCCTGTTAGGAGAAGCAGCTTTGGCTTATGCCCGAAGTAACGGTTATAAAAAGATATTTCTGGAAGGGAATACAAGAATGGAAGCATCCATAGCGCTTTATAAGAAACTTGGATTTAAATCAGTTCCTAAACGTGGTGCTTCATATAAACGTTGCAATATTATGATGGAATTATATTTATGAAGCCCACAGCGGTGGTTTCATAATCTACTCTCGTTCTTTATTGTTGTTGTTTTTAAGTGGTGGTTAGCCGGAGCATTTTAATTTTGTGAAAATTAAAAGGTTCCGGCTATACATTTATCTATCCTTGCAAAGAATTTCTCCACTTCCTACGCAAATGTTTGCATCTTTATCATATACCACACCAAATTGTCCGGGTGCTATACCTTGTAACTTTTTGGAAGATTCTATTCTGTAAATGTTTCCATCGTGTGTAAGCTTTCCAGGAATAAATTCCGGAGTATGACGAATCTTGAAAGTGACATCAATAGAATCCTTTACCGATTCCCAAGGATTATCTGTGATGAAATGGAAATCGTGCATACTGAATTCCTGTCCATATTGTGTTTCAACTTCGTAACCACGAGAAACATAGATTATGTTTTGTTCCAGATCTTTTTTAATAACAAACCAAGGACCACCACCTAAGCCAAGTCCTTTTCGCTGACCGATAGTGTGGAACCAGTATCCATTGTGAGTACCTAGAATCTTTCCTGTTTCCAGTTCCACGATTTTTCCTTTCTTCTCGCCTAAGTAGCGACGGATGAAGTCGTTATAGTTAATTTTCCCCAGGAAGCAAATGCCCTGACTATCTTTTCTCTTTGCTGTAGGAAGTGCTGCGCGGAGAGCGGCATCCCTAACTTCGCTCTTCATCATTCTGCCAAGAGGGAACATTAGCTTTGATACCTGCAAGTAATCAATCTGAGCCAAGAAGTCGGTCTGATCTTTCACCGGGTCGATAGCTGTGGAGAGATAAACCTTTCCATCTATTTCTGTTGTAGAAGCATAATGTCCTGTAGCTGTCTTATCAAAATCTTTTCCGCATTTCTGTTCAAAGCAACCAAACTTAATTAGTTTATTGCACATTACATCCGGATTGGGAGTAAATCCTTTACGTACTTTATCAATGGTATAAGACACCACATTTTCCCAATATTCCTTCTGTAAATCAATAATTTCAAAACGACAACCGTATTTTTTCGCAATATAAGTTGCCATTTCAATATCTTCTTCTGCTGTACATGAAAGATCCTCATCATCGTTCATCCCGATCTTGATATAAAACAAAGCCGGATCATATCCTTGTTCTTTTAGAAGATGTACAACAACTGAGCTGTCTACACCTCCTGAGAGTAATGTTGCTATTTCCATAAAAAATAAATGTTATATATAATATTCCGCCATGTCAACAATCCCTGCTCTCATGGCGTATTTTGTTGCTTCGTGAACGTTGTTTACTTCCAGTTTCCGGAAGATATTTTTTCTGTGTGAGTTAATTGTGTGAAAACTCAGATTTCGTTCGGCAGCAATTTCTTTTGTAGTTTTACCTAATGCAATCTCTTTTAAAATAATCTTTTCTGTATTGGTAAGTATGTTTTCAATGGGAGCCTGGGTTTGTTTGCCAATCAGCATGTTACTTACATGATTACAGATAAACCTTTCTTTACGCATGGCGCACTGTAAGGCAGATGTAATTTCTTCCTTTGAATTATCTTTCATCACAAAGCTGAACGACTGGCTACTATACAGTACACGCTTAACAAATTCTTCACTAAGTTCATCGGAAAAGAGTATCCAGCTAATTTTAGGGAATCGTTCATTCAGAATCAGTAATTCATCTGCTCCGGCAAAGTCAAACAGTGTATAGTCCAGAATAACGATTGCTTCGGGAGTAGTACGTAACTCTTTGATGAGCTCAGCACGGTTATTAGCCTCCGTGATATTGCCTACATCTTTCAGTCCCCCTAGCAAGAAAAGTATCCCTGCTTTGGTAATATCCTGATTGTCTGCAATAACATAATCTCTCATAATTCTTTAGCCTTCTGCTGTTTTGTCTTAATTCGGGTGCAAATTTACGGAAAATAATGGGAATATTCTTCTTGATTTTTTTGAAAAGAATGATTTTTATATTTATTATTATTTTTAATTTATAAAAGGTTGATTAAAAGAAAATATAATTAATTCATTGTGTATTTATAGATAGTTTATAACTTTGGATGCTATTAGTTTTGTTTAGATACTATAATTTAATTCTTTAAGTAAGATTTATTATAATTCCTTCTTCGTAATGAAAGCTTGAAATCTAAGTTTATGAATATTAAAGATATTGACGAAAAAGAAATTGCCAATTTATAATATAAATAAAATGAATTTAATATTCAAGAGAAGAAGTTCTACACCTTTATAGCAGAATTCAAATCTCTGAACCTTGAACAAATTAAGATCAATAATATGAATAAAAATTTATTTAGTTTGCTAGGTCTAAGCACTACACTTGTTACACCTGTAATTTCAATTTATGCCCAGCAAACGAAGTCTCCTAATGTAATTTTTATCCTGGCCGATGATATTGGTTATGGTGACTTAAGTTGTTATGGCGAAAAAACAATTCATACTCCGAATGTAGATAAACTGGCTTCTCATGGAATCCGTTTTACAGATGCACATGCTGTTGCTGCAACAAGTACACCATCTCGTTATTCCTTACTTACCGGTCACTATGCATGGAGACGCAATGATACAGGAATTGCTACAGGTGATGCTGGAATGATTATCCGTCCAGAACAGACAACGATTGCAGATATGTTTAAAACATGTGGATATACAACAGGTGCAGTAGGTAAGTGGCATTTAGGACTAGGAGATAAAGCCGGAACACAAGATTGGAATGGATATATTACTCCGGGATTATCAGATATTGGTTTTGATTATTCGTATATTATGGCTGCAACAGGCGACCGTGTACCATGTGTTTTTGTAGAGAATCAACGGGTTGTAAATCTTGATTCCAATGATCCTATACAGGTAAGTTATGAGAAACCTTTCCTTGGTGAACCTCTGGGAAAAGATCATCCTGAAATGCTTACGACTTTGAAGCCAAGTGTAAATCATGGTCACGATCAGGCCATTGTGAATGGTATTTCTCGAATTGGATACATGAAAGGAGGAAAACAAGCTCTTTGGAAAGATGAGAATATAGCCGATAGTATTACAAATAAAGCAGTCAATTTTATCAGAGAAAACAAAGATCATCCGTTTTTTCTTTATTTTGCAACGAATGATGCTCACGTTCCCCGCGTTCCACATCCTCGGTTTGTTGGAAAAAGTGGAATGGGTGCCCGTGGCGATGCATTATTAGAGTTCGATTGGAGTGTGGGCGAAATAATAAAAACTCTCGATAAACTGGGCTTGACTGAAAACACGCTTATTGTTTTAACCAGCGATAATGGTCCGGTTGTTGATGACGGATATCAGGATAGGGCAGTGGAATTATTAGGAAAGCATCGTCCATGGGGACCTTTCCGTGGAGGTAAGTACAGCATTTTTGAAGCAGGAACACGAATTCCATTTTTAATTAGTTGGCCAGCCAAAGTTAAATCGGGTGTTTCCAGTGCTTTGGTTTCTCAGATCGATTTATTTGCCTCTTTATCAGCCTTAATGGGTAAAGAAGTAAAGAAAGGAGATGCTCCCGATAGTCAGAATTATCTGTCGGCTTTCTTAGGAGAGACAAAGAAGGGACGTGAGTACATTGTGGAACAAGCCGGCACGCTGTCTGTTTCTACTAGTAAATGGAAATATATAGCTCCGGGTAATGGCCCTGCATACAATAAGTTAACTAATACGGAACTGGGAAATAGTAAAGAACCTCAGCTTTATAACCTGAAGAAGGATAGGGGAGAGAAAGAGAATCTTGCTTCTAAACATGCAAAGGAGGTTGAAACACTTAAGGCTATTCTTGAAAAAGAGAAAGCTTTAAATCCTCAATATGTGCCGATTACCCGCTAATGTTTGTAATATTGGAGAGTAAACAGTAAATTTGGATCTTAAGATAATATTTGTGATAACAACTGATAGATACATTACTTATTCATAGATGATTGATAACTAATAACGAAAAGTAAACCAATGAAACGAAACAGAACAAACATCCTTATTCTATTGATAGTTTTTTTATGCAATGGTGGCAAACTGGCTGCTCAGCTTAATATTACACCAAAACCGTTGGTTGAAGAGTTGCAGAAAGGAACCTTTACACTGAATAAAAAAACGGTGCTCTATACAAATCTTAAAGGCGATGAGCGTAATAATATGCTCAACTTCTTAAAAGAATCTCCCCTGAAACTTTCTAAAATAGGAAAAACAGGCAAGAAGAATTCAGTGAATCTTCTTTTGGTTGAAAAAACAACCGATTATCCTTCATCTGAAAGCTATCAGCTATCTATAACTCCTAAGCAAATCACTATTTCTGCTACAGACGGAGCCGGATTATTTTATGGAGTTCAATCGCTTTTACAGTTAGTGAATCAGAACGAAGGTTTGAAAACACAAAAGCTTCCTGCTGTACTTATTAAGGATACTCCCAGATTCTCTTACCGAGGACTTCATCTGGATGTATCCCGTCATTTCTTTACTAAGAATTTCATCAAGAAACAGCTTGATATGATGGCTTATTACAAGCTTAACCGCTTTCATTGGCATCTGACTGACGGTGCAGGCTGGCGTATTGAAATTAAGAAATATCCTTTGCTTACTGATAGTGCAGCATGGAGACCTTATAAAACCTGGAAAGAATGGCATAGAAACGGGCGGAAATATTGTACTAAAAATAATCCGAAAGCACAAGGCGGATATTATACTCAGGAAGATATCAAAGAGGTGGTGGCTTATGCTCAGTCGCGCTTCATTACAGTTATTCCGGAAATAGAGATGCCGGGACATTCTGAAGAAGTTCTGGCTGTTTACCCGGAATTATCTTGTTCTGGAAAACCTTATGTGGATTCTGACTTCTGTATTGGAAACGATAGTACTTTTACATTTCTTGAAAACGTATTAACCGAAGTAATGACTCTTTTCCCTTCTAAATATATTCATATAGGAGGAGACGAAGCAAGCAAGAAGGGATGGAAAACCTGCGCTAAGTGTCAGGCTCGTATGACCAATGAGAATTTGAAGAATGTGGATGAGCTACAGAGTTATATGATTCACCGAATAGAAAAGTTCCTTAATGCTAACGGAAGGAAACTATTGGGCTGGGATGAAATACTTCAGGGTGGTTTGGCACCCGATGCTACTGTAATGTCATGGCGAGGTGAAGAAGGCGGAATAGCTGCAGCAAAGGCTGGCCATCAGGCTATAATGACTCCGGGTTCTCATTGTTATTTTGATGCTTTTCAAGATGACCCTTCTACTCAACCCGAAGCGATTGGAGGATATCTGCCTTTGCAGAAAGTCTATTCCTATAATCCGGTTCCCGATTCACTGACTGTTGATCAGAAAAAACTGATTCTCGGTGTGCAGGCCAATTTGTGGACTGAATATATTCCAACGCCCGAACATGCAGAATATATGATTTATCCAAGATTACTGGCTTTGGCCGAAGTTGCATGGACAGCTCCAGAACTTAAGTCATACCCGGATTTTCATGCACGTGCACTGAAAGCTGTCAATTTCCTCGAAAGTCGTGGATATCATCCTTTTCAGCTGAAGAATGAAATAGGAGAGAGACCTGTAAGTCTGCACAAAGAGAACCATCTTGCTGTTGGAAAAAAAATAATCTATAACTCAAAAAAGAAGTATTACTATAATTATACGGCAGGAGGTGATTCTGCTTTGGTAGATGGATTCAGGGGCGGATGGTCGTATGGCGACCACCGTTGGCAAGGTATTATTGGTACGGATCTGGATGTAACAATTGATCTTGGTGCATCTATGCTTGTTCATTCAATAGGTGCCGACTTTATGCAACTAATCGGGCCTGGTGTGTGGATGCCTCATGACGTGGAAATCAAAATCTCTGAAGATGGCGTGAATTTTACTTCTCTTCGCAAAATAGAGAATGAACTTCCGGAGGATTATGAACGGTTAGCTTTCCGCGAATTTGGCTGGCAAGGTGAACAAACAGCACGCTACATTCAATACATTGCCCGTCCTAACAGTAAAGGAGGTTTTATGTTTGTTGATGAGATTATTGTGAAGTAAAATAATGCTTGAGAAATAATAGAGTGGATTAACTCTATTATTTCTCTACTTCTGCATCAACATTTAAGGCAAGTTTTACTGGTGCTTTTTTCCATTTTCCCTGACTTGTTTTTCTGTAATAGGATGTGGCTCCTATCATCCCCGATGCCAAGTATAATTGTCCTTTACCTAAATCCTTAATAAACTCCATTGTAACAAGCGTATTTCCTTCAACAACAATATTATCCAGTTTATTATCAGTTAATTTTGAACTCAAAGTAAATGAACCTTTAGGAGCTTTACTGTAAATATATATTGGATCGCGCAGCACATTAACAAAATTATTTTTGCCTGCCTCTTTATAAATATTCAGACGAAAACAAAGACTGTCGTAAGTGCATTTGGTTACTTTTATAGAAACGTTATGTAAGATAGCCCGTTTCTTAATCTTTAATAGAACTCCCATTTCATATCCTTTTTTATTATCCATGAAACCGGCTTGAAAAAACACTTTGAAGTTATTACCTAACTTTTTTTCTTTTACACGAATTGGTTTTATTACTACTTCACTCAGATTAAAAACTTGTGGCTTAAGACTGATAAGATGAGATTGCTTTTTGAAATCGGCCATCTTAATAGAAACAGGAGTATAACCTGTATAGGAAAAACGGATAGAATCGTTATCAAATTCGGAACCAACATTAATATTGTAGTGCCCATTTACATCTGAAACCGTACCTATATCTTTCCCTATCACACCAATATTTACGTATTCCAAAGGCTCTTTTTTCTCATTAAGAACATTTCCTGAATATGTTTGGGCAAATGTGATAATGGGGAAAATAAATAAGATAATCAGGTTGATAGATCTTTTCATTTTTTTAATTGTTTAATGGCCGTTATATGTTTTATTTGTAAGAAAAGTTACCTTTACGTGATGCATCAATTATTATTTTACGAATATTGCTCAATGGTATTGATTTCTTTGTCATAAATATATAAGATGTAAAACCTGTTATGACTGAATCTTCCTTTAAAATGGTATCGAAATAGAAAACAGTTTTCTTATTATTTGAATCTGTTACCTGCATTAAAATATTAGGGTTTACCTTCACTTTTACTGGTTGTAGTTTTTTATTGAGGCACTCAATGTATTCTATTCCATTAGTCTCTATCTTATCGGCTCTTGCGAAAATTACTCCAGGTCTATTAGTCGCTTTGCGGATCTTTGATGACGTTTCCATTTGTGTCTTAAAACTATCCACTGGAATAGTATAAGTTGAACATGCAGTAAATATCATAGCAATAAATATTCCGGTAATTCCCTTATACAGTGATTTATAGTTCTTCATTTGTTTATATAGTGTTTTGTTTTAATCATTTAATTTGATAGTTCAAATGTATTTCTTTTTGACATTATATACCAATAGAATTTTAAAATATTAATATGTTTGTCAATTTTTTGTTTTTAAATAACTATTTAAATAGTTTTTATTAATCAAAACGGAAAGAATGATTAGCAAAAAAACATCTATCTTTGGACTTCAAATACCAGTTATCGAATTATGAATCAATTGAAATTTGTAGAAATAGAAGAGGAAGATCTTACTTTCGTAAAGGAAATGTATGATTACTACACGCTTAATACTACTGTTGTTTATTCTATAGATCCTGTTCCAATGGAGGATATAAGGAGTTTTGTTCCTGTAAAAGATCCTCTTTACCGTTCCTTTATGCTTTTAACTCCCGAGGGGGAGAAATGTGGCTTCTGTTATTTTAATAAGTTCAAGCCACGTGCAGCATTTAGTGTATCAGTTGAAATTACAATTTACCTTAAACCCGGATTCGAAGGCAGAGGATATGGAACAGAAGCTTTACTGAGACTTGAAGACTATGTACGCGAAGGAGGGTTTACTAATATTGTTGCATTGATTTCCGGAGATAACATGGTTAGCCGCCATTTGTTTGAGAAGTGTGGTTATACTTGCAGTGGGAATTTAAAGAACGTAGCCCGTAAATTTGACCAATACCTGGATTTAATGTTTTATCAAAAAGAGGTTTAGCCCTTATTCTATCAGATATCTGAAATAAAGCCTTTAAATAACAATCTTTGCTTAGTTATGGAAATAAGAGTAATAAATAATTGTGATGGCATTGATTTCTCTGAAGTAGTAGAAATATTAAAAGCCGTAGGTATGAGATATCATGCCCCTGAAGTACAGGAAAAAGCTTTTCGAAATAGTGCCTATACAGTTTTTATATTCCACAAAGAAACATTGGTTGGATTCGCACGAGCTATCAGTGATGGTGTTTTACAGGCTGCGGTATATGATGTAGCTATTCATCCGTCCTATCAAGGTAAAGGATTGGGCAAAATACTTATTGAAAATTTAAAGGAACAACTCTCGGGCTATAATCTTATTTTATATGCCTCTCCAGGCAAAGAAGAGTTTTATAAAAGGAGTGGTTTCAATAAGATGCTCACAGGCATGGCTTATTTTCAGGATGCTGATAGCAAAAGAGAAAAAGGCTTTATTGAATAAAACTTATCTTTTGAAAATACTTATTGTGTTTCTGATTAAAGAATAAAAGAGATGGGGTTGTCCAAAAATGATATGAATCCCGAAAATTAGATAAAAAACTTTCGGGGTCACTTCAAAAGTAGAATTGCCCTTTTTCTGAGTATGAAAAGCTGCTAAAATATAGAAATTTGTTATACTATTGCCAGGCTTTTTATATGTAATCTATTCTTAATATTGGTTCTGATATTTTACATAATTAATTTATTATTTTAAATGGTTGTATATGAAGTGGATACTTTTAATAGATTAACTGTATAAATAGCTTTTTTCACTTTTTGAGAGCTTTTTATTTATTCTATTTGTAATATTATATAAAAATGCTCCAAATTTAGTTCTTTTTTACCCCTCTATATAGTGCTTAAAATCAACCATGAAACACTTTTTAACTCGTCCTTCCTATTTTTCAGAGAAACTATAAAGGAAGTTTTCTGACAATCCGTTTTACTTTTTAAGCTAATTGGTTGATTATAAGCTGCGGGTTTTTTTATTTCACCCCCTATAAATACAGAAAAAAGAAGAAGTATTCCGCGCATATAAAAAGGGTACCCTTTTGGGGATACCCTCATACCTTTGCAAATTTATTTTTTCTTTAGTCTTTACTAAATTCCAGATCGGCCACGATTTTTACATTATCACTAATCATTGCATTACCAAACTTAGAACCTAAGTTGTAATTTGAACGTTCTACAGCTCCAGTAACTTTGAAGCCATAAACTTTCTTTTGGTTCATGGGGTTAGTTACTTCACCATAATAAACTACATCCAGAGTTATGAATTTAGTAATACCGTGCATGGTTAGGTTTCCCATTAATTTGAATTTATTATTCGTGATCTTTTTATGTGATGTACTAACAAAAGTAAGTGTGGGATACTTTTCTGCATCAAAGAAGTCGGCACTTTTTAGGTGTTTATCTCTTGCTTCAATGTCGGTATTGATACTTCCTATTTGAGCTGTTACATCAATTTTCAAATCACTCAAATCGGTTTTTTCAGATTTTACTTTAACGCTGAAATCAGTAAAGCGGCCGCTGACTTCAGATATTGTCATATGCTTAACCGTGAAGCCTAAACGAGAATGTGCAGGATCGTTACTCCATGATTGCTGTGCATAACTTACTACACAGAAGACTAACATCATTGCTAATGATAGAAATAACTTTTTCATAACTTCTGTTTTTAATAATTTAATACCAAATATAACACAAAAGATGTTAGATTGTTCATTTTTACCAAATTAGTTTAAGATTAAATTATAAGGTAATTGCTTGTAGAACTTTTTGTGCCCAGAATTAATAAAAGAAGCTGTTAAAATTATAATAAGTATTATACCAAAAAGCCCTCTATACTTTGAAGTATAGAGGGCTTTCATTTTATTTTTTACAAGAAGAGTTATTTTACTCTTCGATTTTGTTGGTTATTAGCCTTTGCAGGTCTAGATTTACCAATTCTTTTTCCTGTTGGCGCTACTTTCTTGCCATTCTTTCTTGGAACGGCAGGAGCTGGTTTTTCAGGTGTTGTTTTCATTTTATTCTATTGTTTGAGAAATTCTCAGTCGGCAATATAGGCAATCTTCACAACGATTTTTCTACCGGTAGTTTCTTTTCCGGAAGTCCAGATAGAAGCTTTGTGCAGTTCACCCGGGAAAAGAAGGAAGAACTTTTTGCCTGTCAGTTTATAATATTTAATCTTATCTCCGGTGTAGTGAACATTATCTTTTTTCTCATTGTAAGGTACTTCTTCTTTTGCATCCTTTAAAGAGATTAATCCCATCAGTTCAGCATTGTTAACCATGTACTGCAAATCAATGTATTTTTTGTGTGCTTCGATAAGAACTTTGTCTGGTGATTTAGATTTTGAATCGGATACATTAACAAAACAACGGTTGCCGTCAATTTCATATCTTCCTACAGGCATGTTAGCCAAATCTTTTTCTTTGAGGAATTTGAAAATCTTTTCCCACATAGCTTTATCTTTATGATACTGAGTGGCAAATTTTACATAATCTGTAGTTTTGTCGGGAACAATGTCCAGACCGTTAGCCCATTCTCTTGCATTTACCCATTTCTTAGCACTTTTTTTAGTCCATTCAGTTTGTGCTGAAACTGTGGAAACCATAGCCAGACAAAGCATTGTAATAGCTGCTATTCTGGTAAAAATACTTTTTCTCATATATATTGTTTCTAATATTATTTTGCTGACAAAGATAGATTAAAAAAATATTGCACCTTGATTTTACTAATATTAATTCTGCTCTTTTATTCTTCTCTGTAATATGATTCCAGGAAAAGGCGAGCTATAAAGTCCCAATTCTCATGAAGCAGTTTTCTTCCATGTTCCTGGCCCAGTTCGCTCTTTATCTGAGCATCGGGTAAACGGCCACTGTTCTCCAGATATTTCAGCAGATCAACAGGGCATTGTCCTTGTACAGTAAATAAGTCGAGTGCTCCTTCGGCAGCTTTTTCTTCATTATACATCGGGTTGCGTTCGTCTTTTACATACTCAGCAATATCCGGAGCTATAAGCATTCCTTTAGGATTGGCATAGAGTATAAAGTTCTGGAATGCTTTTAGATCGGGCATCATGTTATCATCGTTGTCTTCCCATTTCAATCCGTTGATGAAGAACTCTTTCACTGCATCGTAAGATGAAAAGTACATTAGCGGTTCGCCTTGACTAGCCTCGGTAAAGATGGTATAAACGGGATCTGCTGCTTTTATCTCTTTTACATTAGATGCTGCGGGGCGTATATCTTCGTCGTCATTCAACTTACGAATAGAGAACTTCCCGAAGAACCACCATTCATTATTGTAGTACGCACAGCTCACGGTAATAATTGTTTTCCACGGAATAAGAACCGATGAGTCGGCTATGGCTTCTTTTGTTACATCAATCTCACGACCATTGGCCACGGAACGAATTTTGATGTGCGAGTTGCTTTTCTCGATGATATAAAACTCTTCCCGATCGATAAATTCAAAATGATCGAAATATTCTTTATAAGGATGGCTGGGACCGGCAATAGCCGAAAACCATTCGTTAATTTGCAATGCAAGTGGACCGCAAGGGTCTGAGAACATTAGTCGGTTTACAGCATCGTGCACTATTGCGTTTCTGTCTTTATCAGATGCTTTAGGATAATGTTTGTGTACTTGTCCAATAATGACATTAATTGGTTCTTCATTGCAAGGAGCAAGCAGATAAGACTGGAAAAACAGCCATTCAGCATCATTCGCAAAAGCCGGAAATTTATGATAGTCCTTGTTTTCGAACGAAAAGAAATCGGTCATAAAAGTATTTTCCGGTGCGGTTTCGAATTCACCATCAAGCAAATTAAATATTTCTTTTGCCAGTTTTATTAAAGATGGCTCTTCCGGATTTATAAACTCTTCCTTGTCATTACCTACGTATAGCTGAATATTAAGCCATAGCAAAAAAGCTACATCTTCCAAATTAATCTCGTCTTCGTAATAATCAGACGAAAGTGGGTAAAATGGAAGATACTTGCCATATATCTCTTTATGCTTTGTAATAAATGCTCTCCATAGCCCTTCTTGTGAAATTACATCTTCAAAGTAGGCAGCAAGATTGCAACTTAATGTCTGTTTTATGTCACTGTTCAGGCTAAAACTGGTGGCCGACTGATTAATAATTTTCAGAATATCATTAGCAATATCAATATAATATTGATCAGTTTCTGCCATGCGATTATAAGGATGCAGTGCAAGCCAGTCTTGCATATAAATTGTTGATGTGTTTGCTTTCATCTCTTTTTCTTTAGAATAATTGTAGTACACTACAAATATAATCAGATTCTGAAAGATAAATAGATATCTTTTATTTTTGTTTTTATAATTTTGCGCCCTATGATTGAGTATGAAGCAAATTTGGTTTGCCGGAAGATGAATGAAGCCGGAAGAAAGCGGGTTCCTTTTCTCTTTGGCGTAGATTTTGAAATGACTAAAGGTTTCTTTTTCGAGAGCCCGATGGAGCAAAATAGTGTGCTTTTTTCTTTGGAAGGACATTCTAATTACTCTGAAGCTGAGCCGGATAGCTCTGTTATTCCCTTGCTGATAAAGAAGCCTGAAAGCTATGAAAACTATTTTTCTAAGTTTCAGATAGTTCATACTGCACTGAAAAAAGGTAATTCCTTTCTGTTGAACCTAACAGAAAAGACTGCTATTGAGTGCAACCTGACTCTGGAAGATATTTATTTGCGGAGCCATGCCCTTTATAAAATTCTTGTTCCCGATAAATTTGTTTGTTTCTCTCCTGAGACGTTTGTGAAGATTTCATCTTCGGGTGAGATTTTGTCTTATCCAATGAAAGGAACAATAGATGCTTCTCTTCCCGATGCAGAAGAACGGTTGATGAAGGATTACAAGGAAACCTGCGAACATAACACGATTGTTGATTTGATTCGTAATGACCTGAGTATTGTGGCAGACCATGTACAGGTACGAAAGTTCAGATACGTTGATGTGTTGGAAACGAATGAGAAGAAGTTGCTGCAAACAAGCTCAGAGATTTGTGGCATGCTTTCCGGCAATTATCACGAACGGTTGGGAAGTATAATCTTTGACATGCTTCCTGCCGGCTCAATATCCGGCGCACCGAAACGATCTACGGTGAATACTATTCGTAAGGCAGAAAAGATAAATCGGGGCTACTACACCGGAGTCTTTGGGTATTACGATGGCGAAACACTGGATAGTGCCGTGATGATTCGTTATATTGAAAAAGAAAACGGGAACTATTATTTTCGGAGTGGGGGAGGAATTACCGTGAACAGTAATCCGGAAGAAGAATATAAGGAAGTACTGGATAAAATATATTTGCCATTATGAGTGAACAAGTGCAATTTTTAGAAACTGTAAAGGTGGTGAACGGAGAGTTTATTCATCCCGAATACAATCTTCAGCGGATGAAACAAACCATGAACGAAGTATTCGGGACCTCCGTACCGGATACGTTTTTCAAGGATATTATTATTCCCGAACAAATGAGGCACGGTGTGGTGAAATGCCGTATTCTATATGGAAAATCTATTGATGAAGTGGAATTTCAGCATTATACATGCCGTAAAGTTGCATCTTTAAAGCTGGTTGATGGCAGGGATATTGATTACTCACGAAAGTATGCTGACCGAAGTTCATTGCTGAGGCTTCTTCATGAAAAAGGTGAATGTGATGATATTCTTATTACTCAGAATGGAAAAATTACAGATACCAGTTACAGCAATGTGGTGTTGAGCGATGGAACCGGATACTATACCCCGAAGACTTATTTACTGAACGGTACTTGCCGCCAGCGACTTATTGCCGAAGGTAAAGTAATTCCGATAGATATATCGGTCGATGATTTATTCTCTTTTAAAGAACTCTACCTTATTAATGCTATGCTTGATTTGGAGGTCAAAGTTACTGTTCCTGTATGCAATATTGTGCGTTGAAATAGTATTAGTCTATAAAATAAAAACCATTCACCAATAGATTTAATCTATTGGTGAATGGTTTCTGATTATTGCCCAATAAATTGTTGGTTATTGGGCAATAAATTTAAGTTACGGCCCTTTGGCTATATTCTGTTCAAAATAAATCGTTTGACTAATAAGCGCAACTGTTCTGAAAATCTTTAGGCGAAATGCCGACCATCTTTTTGAAATATTTCCCGAAAAAGCTCTGGTTGGCAAAGTTTAGCGTATATGATACCTCTTTTATGCTGTTTTCCGAATTCTTGAGTAAATGTTTTGCATCAGAAATAACAACGTTGGTAATCCATTCATTAGCCGATTTTCCGGTAGACTGTTTTAAGAGAAATGTCAGATATTTGGGAGTAATGCATAGCTTGTCTGCATAAAATCCCACTTGTCTCTGTTCTCTCGAATATTCTTTCAGCAGGCTGAAAAAATCTTTCGACAGTTTTGTTCTTCTTTTACTTTCTCCCGAAAAAGATAATCCCGGAAACATATTTGAACTCTTTACGAATACATTGAGCAGGTCTATAAACAAAATTGAAACCAGATTAGATAATTTTTCTTTTCTAAATATATGCTCCTGGTTTGATATCTCGTCTTTAATAAGCATAAAAGTCTGGTTCATGCTATGATGAGCATCATCCGACAGACTTTTCCTTACGAATGCCTTTTCCTTGTTTATAGCCAAAGGAACCTGCAATGATTCAATAAAAGCATTGGAGAACATCATTATATATCCCCGGAATCTGGTATCGCCCGACTTTATTTTGAAAGAGGTATTGGGAGGTAAATAAGCCAAAGAGTATTTTGATAATGAATGAATCTGATTATCTATTTCTATATCCAGGTTTCCGGAATTAACAATGATTACTTCATAAGCATCTTTTGATTTTGGATACCTTTCTTTAGGAAAATCTCCTTGAATAAGATAAAGAGCAAAATCGTTATTCAGAGTTCCAATGGTTGATATCTTTGATGTAGAACCCGAAATATTCATTGTTGGAATTGTCATGCAATTTAAACTCATTGTTGTTGTTTTTAGAATTAATCAATAACAGAACTAATTTTGATTGCGCGCAAACATCACTCTTTTATCTCATTCCGGCAAAATAAATCGACCAAACAGAATAATTGAAAAGCAAAGACTTTATCTTACACTATGAATGCCGTATAGCTTATAAAATGAGATTTTCTGATATTTTAAGCTTCTTTTTATTATTACTTCTGTATTTTACAAATAAATAAAACTAATTGTATTCATTAACATAGTTACAGGTGCAGTCGTTATGACTTTTTCCTGTAACTAAGAATAGCCCATGAGTTGAAGAATACAGCAAATAGAGTTAACGCTGTAATCTGTACTCCAAGTTCTGCAAAACCACTTCCTTTCAGATATACGGCACGCATAATCTGAACAAAGTACTTCAGCGGATTAAACATTGTTACTACTTGTGCCCATTGAGGCATACTATTAATTGGGGTAAACAATCCGCTTAGCAGAATAAGCACCAGCATAAAGAAGAACATTACAAACATGGCTTGCTGCATGGTATCGGAATAGTTGGATATAACCAGACCAAAGCCTGAAATTGCAAACAGATAAAGTAATGCCAAAGTATATAAAGTACTTAGTTGCCCGATTGGAGTTATTCCATAAACTACAACTGCTACTCCGAAACATGATGTCAGAGCAATAAATCCTATAATCCAGTAGGGGATTACCTTTGCCAGAATAAACATAAACTTGCTTACCGGAGTAACATTTATCTGTTCAATAGTTCCTTTCTCCTTTTCGCCAACGATATTTAAAGCTGGCAGGAATCCACAGAGAATGGTAAGCACCATAACCATTAAGGCAGGAACCATAAAAACCTTGTAATCCAAATGAGGATTAAACCTGCTTTGAGTCACCATCTTTATGGCGGGAATTACAGTTGTTCCCTTTGTGGGTTGTACAATGCGATCTTTTATGTCCGATGTAAAGTCGTTGACTATATTTGCCAGATAACTACTTCCCAGTCCTCCTTTGGTGCCGTTTACCGTATTTGCCGAGATCAGTAATTCTGCATTTCCTTCTTTCACGAGATTGTGTTCAAAATCGGCAGGAATTTCCATAATAATATCCGATTCTCCTTTCTCAACGCTTTTAAGAGCCTCGTTATAGGAGGGCGAAATATCGGTCAGTCGGAAATATCCAGATGATACAGCTTTGTTTATTAATTGTTTGGAACATTGAGTGTTATTATTATCTACAATGCTAAGATTTATATTCTTTATCTCAAGATTAGCTGCCCATGGCATTATCAGCATCATAATAATAGGATAACCTATTATCAATCGTGGCAGAAAGCTATTCCGTCTTATCTGCTTGAATTCTTTTTCTATTAAATATTTTAGCATAATCTATTCTAATCTGTCGTTAAACTTCTTAAGACTTACAATCAGTAATACAAAGGCCATGAATGATAGAATTCCAATTTCTTTCAGAACAAAAAAGAGATCGAGCCCTTCAATCATAATCTTTTTCACAGCAATGATATACCATTTTGCCGGAATTATATTCGATATCACTTGAAGCATTACCGGCATATTCTCGGTAGGATAGATCATTCCGGATAGAAGCATTACCGGCATCAGCAAAACCATACCCGAAACAAGCATAGCTGCTACCTGTGTCTCTGCAATAGTAGATATAAGCAGGCCGAGCGCCAGTGATACAATAATGAACAATAACGATACGCCAAACAATAAGATCAGGCTTCCGGCAATAGGAACATCGAGCACAAATACAGATAATAGTAAAATTGTGATGATGTTTATACCGGAAAGAACCATATATGGAATTGCTTTTGCCAGAATGATATAGATAGGCTTAACCGGCGAAACCAGAAGAACTTCCATTGTACCGCTCTCTTTCTCTCGTACAATGGAGATAGATGTCATCATGGCACAGATAAGCATCAATATCAATCCCATAACTCCAGGAACAAAATTATAAGCTCCCTTCATACCCGGGTTATAGAGTAACTTTACTTTTGGGGTAATTGTTAATGGTGCTTTATATTGTCCGCTCAATTCCTGCTGAGCCGATGAAATAACATTGGATACATATCCCGTGAGCGTGGATGCCGTATTGGGGTCGGTTCCATCGGTAATGAGTTGCATGGAAGAATCTCCGGTGTGACGGAAGTTCTCTCCGAAGTGATCTCCGAAGACCAGAATTATATCAGCCTTTCCTTCTTTGAATGTAGTCTGAATATCTTGCGGATTATCTATTCGGGCAATCACATTCATGTATTCATTGGCATCAATCTTATCAATAATCTTCTGAGTAACCTCGTCTTTTGATGGATCGAAAACAGCAACGCGTACGTTCTTTACCTCCGTTGTGATGGCAAATCCGAATATGATAATCTGCACGATAGGCATTCCCAACAGAATAAGGATGGTACGCTTATCGCGGGATATATGGTAAAATTCTTTTCTTACAAATGCTAAAAACTGCTTCATAGCTTTATTCTCCTCTTGTTGCTTTACGTGCCAGTTTATAGAATACCTCTTCCATTTCCTGAACATTAAACTGTTTTTTCAGATTGGCTGGACTGTCGAGCGCTTCAATTACTCCGTCCACCATAATAGATACCCGGTTGCAATATTCAGCTTCATCCATGTAGTGGGTAGTTACGAAGACTGTAATTCCTCTGTCGGCAGCCTGATATATCAGTTCCCAGAATTGTCGGCGGGTGGCAGGATCGACTCCACCCGTTGGTTCATCGAGAAAAACTATTTTAGGTTCGTGAAAGATTGCCACGGAGAAAGCAAGTTTTTGTTTCCATCCCAGCGGCAGACTGGCAACCAATGTATTTCTTTCAGATTCAAAACCTAATCGGGCAAGCAGTTCTTCTGTCTTTATGGCAATTTCTTTATCTTTCATTCCATATATTCCTGCAAACAGACGAATGTTTTCCCACACTTTAAGGTCTTCGTAAAGAGAAAACTTCTGGCTCATGTAACCAATGTTACGTTTTACCAATTCAGATTCTTTGCCAATATCAAAGCCTGCAACCTTGCCTTTTCCTGATGTCGGCTTGCTCAAGGCGCAAAGCATTCTCATAGCTGTGGTTTTTCCGGCTCCATTTGCTCCGAGAAAACCAAAGATCTCACCTTCATAAACATTGAAGCTGATGTTGTCTACAGCCGTAAAATTGCCGAAACGCTTAGTCAGCTCCTTGGTTTCAATCACTATATTGTCTTTATTCATACTTGTATTCTATTTAGACTTCCTTAGGCCTGGAAGACAGTTGCATGTAACAATCCTCGATTGTTGGCGTTATCTCATTGATTTCTATATCCCAGTGCCCTTTATCCTGCATCAGTTTTTCCAGTTCAACGATTGTTAATGACGGATCAACAGTAAGATGATGTACCGTTCCGAAAGCAAAGCAGCTTTTTACTCCCTCACAACTCCTAAGTTCATTGAGCAAAGCCGACATATTATGACTTTTGGCCGACCAGAGTACTTCCTTGAAATCAGTTATAATTTCCTGAGGCGTTTCAATGCCCAGAAAGCTTCCATCCTGTATCAAAGCAATTCTGTCGCAAAGCACAGCTTCGTCCATATAAGGTGTTGATACCAGAATTGTTATGCCCTGGGCTTTTAGCTTTTTCAGCATTTCCCAGAATTCTTTTCTTGAAACCGGATCCACACCGGTGGTTGGCTCGTCAAGAAAAAGAACAGTTGGCTTATGTATCAGTGCACAACTTAATGCCAGCTTCTGCTTCATACCTCCCGACAGTTTTCCTGCACGACGTTTCTTGAAAGGCTCTATCTGTTGATAGATATCTTTAATCAGATAGTAGTTCTCCTCAATCGTAGTGTTGAACACCGTTGCGAAGAATTTCAGATTTTCTTCAACCGTCATATCCTGATAAAGAGAGAAGCGTCCCGGCATATAACCCACTCGGTTACGTATTTCCTTGTAATCCTTCACAATATCAAGTCCGTCGACAGTGGCATTCCCGCTGTTGGGCTTGATTAATGTGGTGAGAATACGGAACATAGTAGTCTTTCCGGAGCCGTCGGGACCAATCAGCCCGAACATTTCTCCCGGATTAACTGAGAATGAAACATTCTTCAGCGCTTCTACTTCACCATATTTTTTAGAGATTCCCTCTACTTCAATTGCTGCCATTACTTTGTAAAGCTAACTTCCCCGTACATTCCGATTTTTATCTCTCCACTGTTCTTTACTGCAACTTTTACTGCATAAACAAGATTGGCGCGCTCATTCTTGGTCAGGATTCCTTTTGGTGTAAATTCCGATTTGTTTGAAATCCAGGTTACCGTTCCGGGGAATTCTTTCACATTCTCGCCTCCGTAATCGGCAAACACTTTCACCTTCTGGCCAATCTTTATCTGAGATAGTTGGTCGGAAGTTATGTAGGCACGTAAAAACATATTTTCTATGTCAGCAACTTTGAAAAGAGCTTTTCCAGGAGTGGCAAGTTCACCTTTTTCAGCATATTTGCTTAATACAGTACCGTTTATCGGACTGATGATATGGCATTTACTTAGTTGATCATTCAGTTGGGCAATCTGTATATCGAGTGATGAACTTTCTCCGTTTACTCCCGCATTGTTATTTTCCAAAGTAGAAGTCTGTGCTATAAGCTGTTTCTGCAAGTAAGCAATCTGTGAGTTAATATCATCCAACTGCTTCTGGTTACCGGCATTGCTCTTTACCAGATTCTCCCAACGTCTTTTTTCACGTTCCTGAGTTACAATTTGTTGTTTAATTGCAGCTATCTGTTTGCCGATATCCTGTCTGCGACTTCTTACTGTAGTAGTATTTGCCTGCAACTGAAGCTTTTTCAGGTAAAGTTGTACCGTATCAACATATCCCACTTCCTTTCCTTGTTGAAGCTGATCGCCTTCAGTAACATTAAAATCCAAAAGTTTGCCGGATGCTTCAGAAGAAACAATCACTTCGGTAGCTTCAAATGTTCCTGTAGCATCATATTTACCTTTTTCGTTTCCACAAGCCGATAATAATGTTGTGGCAAGTGTGCCGTATAATATACCTTTTATGAGTTTCATATTGTAAGAGTATTAATTGTTTGTACTGTTTTTATAATTGTAGATTGATATTAGTAGCTGAATTTCGTGAAGCACTTTACTTTGCTTAGCCTGATCTTCAGAATTTATATCCCGAAGCAAGTCAGTAACGCTTAATGTTCCGTGTTCAACCTTTACCTCCGATGCCTTTTTTATATTTGTACGCAGACGGATAATTTCGTCATCATCCCGCATCAGTTGCTTTATCTTATCAATCTCATTACTTTGCTGAGTCATTTTCAGATTCGTGTTGAACAAGAAAGTCTCTTTCTGTACGGCAACGTTCTGCAAACTATTATCCAGTAATTTCTTATCATTCTTTTTGGTGTAAAGACTTCCAAAGTTCCATGAGAGGCGAGCTCCGGCAATATAATAAGGAGTAAATTCATTCTTCAGCATATTCAATCCAGGATTACCATAACCACCCTGCACAAATACTCCCAGTTTAGGTAGATTTTTAGCATCAACCAAGTTCTTCTGTGTTTCAAATAGATTGCTTTGTGCCTCGAATAGCCGAAGCTCCGGTCGGTTTATTGTTGATGACAGAGAAGATTCTTCTGCGAATGAAGGTTTAACCAATGAAGTACCTTCTTTTATTTCTTCTCCAATCAGAGCCGATAGCATTTCTCTATATGCTTTTCGGGTAGCATCCAATTCTACTTTGCGCTGTGCTGTGCTTAGCTGATTCACTTTAACCGCATCCAAATCCGCCTGATTTGCAATTCCATTTGTTATATAGACAGATATCTGATTGTAATTGCGTTTAAGCTCATCCTGTAATAGCAAATTTTGCTTTATTTGCTCATCAAGTAACAGGATTCCAAAGAAAAGTTGGTTTACTCGGTCATTGATAGCATACATATCTACATCAAGTTTTTGCTTATCCACAGCAGAGCTTGCTTCGGTTATTTTCTTCTGATTGCGGATAACTCCACCATCCCATACACTTTGATTAACCTCAACAACCGATTGGTATTGATCTTTGTTTAGTCCTTCAATCTGTACATTTGGTAATGTAATTGGAAGTTTCGTCACAGCCGACTGGTAGGTAGCTTTTGCAGAAAAAGATACTTGAGGCAGGTATCCTTTGTTTGCATTAGATAAATTGAACTCTTTAGACTGTTCAATCAACCCATACTGTTTTACCTGTGGGTAGTTAGCCTGTGCTTTCTTATAACAATCATCAATTGATAATTGTCCGTAAATCGGGGCATGTAAGCAAATGAAAGCAAGGGTAATAATGAATGCCACTTTTTTCATAAATATATTCTTTAATTTTGATAAACTAATATGTTTAACAACTCTGTTAATTTAACTGCAAAAAAATTATGGACGTAACCTTCTCAAAATTATTTCCACGTTTTCAATCTTTTTTTCGGCCAGTAAAGAATGATATTCTTTTCCGAAAGAACCGGCAACACGTTCTATAATAGGGTGAGCCAAAAAAGCAAAAACATTCAATGAAACAATATCCAATAAAAGATGAACCGGATCTACAGCACAAATTTCTTTTTTCTTTATTGCTTCTTCCATTTCGGCATTTAGTATTTCAAGAAGGTTTCTTATTGCAGGTTCGGCAATAATTTGAAATCTATCCAATCTTTCTTTATTAGTAAGGAACTCATTTAAAACAAAAAAAGGTAGCTTTGGGTTTGATGCAAGGAAATCAAAGTGAGCTTTAACTATATACTCTACTTTTTCTATAAATGGCAATTTTTCTTCAACCTTTGGCATAAACGAATTAGCCAAAAGAGCTACTTTTTTCTGAAATACTTTTTCGAAAAGATTGTCTTTTGTTCGGAAATAGTAATGAAGCATAGCATGGTTTACACCAGCTATTCTGGCAATTTCTGTTGTCTTGGTCAGGGTATAGCCTTTGTCTAAAAACTCCTTCTCTGCAGCTTCCATTATTGCCTGTTCTGTATTAATGTCTTCTTTCTCTTTCATAATAACACATTTGTTTAACAGCGTTGTTAATTGCGGCAAATATAATATGATTTTAATTAATAGCAAAGGTTTATATTCTTTTTTATATATTTTAATATTGGGAGAGTAATAGTAAATACTCAGCTGTTATAAATGGATATATTAACAATAAAGCAAAACCGATCAAAAACGTATTGAACGTTATCGATCGGTTCTCACTAAAGAATAATTTGAAGATAAAACAGCTTAGACTGTTCTTCGTTTTTGTAAAATTTAAAAATAGTTTGTTTATTTAGTCATAGTATATTTTTAATAGCTCAGACCTTCGTTGAACTTGAACAACGGATAATCAGGTCCTTCGTCGTATCCCGGTACATCTGATTTTTGGTTTTGTGCTGCTTCTTCACTGATAGGGGTAGTGAAAGGCATCTTTCCTGTAGGGTTGAATTTTCCAGTTACAACGTCCAGCAGAGCATCTGTAGTAGTTCCAAAGGTTGAAAGTACACCTTTAATGGTCTTAGTCTCGTCATTGTAAATCTCATCGATCACCCAAGGATTAGTATAGTTAACTACCAATACAGTAGGTTTCTTTGATGTTACGCAGTTTATGTAGCAAGTGTTTATTCCATTTTTTGAGAGTGATAAGTAAAGGGGAGAACCGTCTGAGTCAAACAATGATTTAGCTCCCGGAGTCACCCACATAAGGATTACGTCAGCTTCTTCCGGAGATTTAACGAATTGCAGATCCCAATTATTCTGTTCAGGAATGGTTACGTGAGTTCCGTTAGGAGAACCTTGAGAAATATAATAAGATTCAAAGTAAACCTTAGTCTTAGGTTTTAATGGTAAGACGTTTGATTCGTTTCTTAAAAGAACAATTGACTTTCTCATTGCAAGATCTGCTCTTTCCTGGAACTTCTTGTTACCAACAATTTCCACAGCTTTTTCTACATCTACATATGGATTTTCAAATAAACCAAGCTCAAATTTTTCCATTAAAAGACGGTAAACAGAGTCATCTATTGTTTTCATTTTTACTGCTCCTACCTTGATAGCCTTCAGTAATTCAGTAGGATCGGCGCTACCTGAATAGATATTAACGCCGGCTTCCTGTGATTTTTGATAACGTTCAGTGATAGTCAAATATTCAACGCCCCAAGGCATCATATCAATTGGACCAGTATCAGAGTTGATAATACCTTTAAACCCAAGTTCTTTTCTTAACAGATCCTGAAGAACACCTTTATTGTAAGCATAAGCAACACCTTCGTACTTTGTTCCTACAGGAAGTGAATAATAAGGCATAATAGCCGATACACCTGCATCAATAGCGGCCTTGAAAGATATTAGATTATTTTTGAACATACCTCCAGGAAAGACTTCTCTTTTGCCCCATGAAAAATGAGGATCCTGTCCGTTCTCTGTTGCGCCACCTCCAGGGAAGTGCTTTACAGTAAGTGCCACAGAATTAGGAGAAAGTTTGTTGCCTTGAAAACCAAGAACTACTTCGCGCATGGTTTCAGCTGCCAGATTAGCATCCTCACCAAATGTACCTTCAACTCTCTGCCAACGTGGCTCGGTTGCCAGGTCGGCCATGTACATGTATCCTTTTCTCAAACCGATAGCGGCCCATTCCTGACGAGCGATATCTGCAAATTCACGAACCAGCTTAGGATCTCTCATTGCAGCCAGACCCAATTCACCAGGCCAGGTAGAGAATGTGGTTTTACCCACACTCAGGCCAATTGAAGCATCTTTTGTGATGTGATTACGTGGATTGGAAGCTACTATTGCAGGAATACCCAAACGGTCGCTTTCGCATAAAGCCTGAAGCTTGTTGGACCATTCAGCTAAAATATTAGTTGCGGCGTTTGCTCTCAGAATAAAATGACGCTGATGATTTTTAGTTACCCCTTTTGTTGTTCCGGCTGCAGACAATGAAGGTACTGGTAGTGGCTTGTGAGTAAACATATTAATATCCTGCACCAAATCTTCTTCGTTAAAGTTGCTGGTTATTGGCAGATTTGTTTTTGGCTTTTCAAAAGACCAGTCATTTTCCAAACGAGTGGTACTGATCAGCATAAAGCCTGCTTTCTCTTCTACTGTCATTTTTGAAAGTAAATCTTTAGCCCTTACATTATTAGGCAGTCTCCAATCTTCGTACTTATCCAGCTTACCGTTACCATTCAAATCTTTGAATTGTAATCCGTCAATAGTCAGAATCTTAACAGAACGATACCCTAAAACAGGCTGTTGTGCTTGTGGCTTTACAGCAAACGCTAATGTTCCCGTAGCAAGTAGCATCAAGACTACTTTTATTCTTTTTTTATTCATATATATTTATTATTAAATGATTTGTATACTATTAAAACCTAATTACAGCTTTTAATTCAAATGTTAGCGGACGCAGGTAACTACCATTCATCACAATATTTTTAAATTTGTCAGGATTATCCAACAAATCAGCCTTTGTTATTAACTCAGTTCCCGAGATACTACCTGATGCACCTTTCTGATTCAGGAAGTTTATAACAGTTCCGCTCAGTGTAAGATTCTTATTAACTGTGTAATCTATACCTCCGAATGTCTCCCAATGAGAGTTAAAGAATAATGAGTTGCCCACATTTGCATATTGCTTGCTGAAGTAGCGAAAAGAAGTCCATAACCGCATGTTTTTCGTTGGACGATAACTCGGGTCAATTTCCAGTAAAACTTTAGAAATTCCAGTTACCTGCATATTATTATAATCATATTCTTTTCCGTAAGCTGTGAAATCAAAATTCTTGTAAGTTGGATTCTGGAAAGTGGCTAATAGGTGAAGTTCTGCACCGGTGAATGGTTTCAAAACAGCATCTGTTGTCCAACCGAGAGTTGCTACGTCATATTTCAGGTGATACAGATTGGTGATACTTGCATTACTTGGATCAACCAGATTGTAGCGACTTTGGAAGTTTGTCTTTTTAATATATGTAATTGCAGATACAAAGCTGATCTTTGCATCATTGTAATAAACTCCAGCACGCCCGTAAGGTACAGATACTGCATCCGTATAAGGAGTAACTACTCCTGCATAGTCAGATAATTTAGCTCCCTGCTGGCTATATGAAGCCTCTGCCAGGATACCATATTTATGAGTCATCTTATAAGTCAGATTTAAAGTAATAGCAGGAAGTACCCAGTCGTGGCTAAAACCAGTAAGCACAGCTTTTTCATTAGTAACCGGGTTAATAGAACCAATATGGAAACCAGCATAACGTTTGAAAGGCAAATTATCACCGCTCAAATTGAAATACTCCACACGTGCACCGATATAAGCATTCAGCTTTTTGGTAATGTTCCAGTCATCTGTTAAGTAAGCAGCAATACGGTTTTCACTACCTTTAAAGTACTCTCCGGCAGCATTTAAGTTATAATATGTATCCCCATTCTTATTAGCTAGTTTACGAGGATTAGAAGCTACCTCATGCTGATATGCGGTACTGTTTCCTTTATAATCCGTATTGTTGTTCCATTCATTCATACCAAGGCGCAAATTATGATTTCCCTTTTTCTGAGTTAATTCCGCCATCATCATAAAATCTTTTACCTTGCCAAAATCAAGCATTGAATTTCTGTTCTGAACATAACCAATATAAGATGCTCCTGTATCTGTATAAGTATATCCACTTGTGGCATCTGCTTTAGTAATGCTTGCGCCTGGTTCATAAACAATCGCTGCATTACTGTAACTATACTTGGCACTCAGTTTAAAATTCATACCATTGTCAAACTTATACTTACCTAATATTGCATACTCATTAGATATATTTTGAGCAGCATCTTGCAGGTATGTCTCCTTTATTTGACCTGTTTTTATGTCCATATATTGCATTTTTCCATCTATAGGAGAATAGCTGTCGGTACCCAACTTAAATCCAGATAGTGCTGTGATGCTACCATCTCCATTGTAAATGAAAGGAGCTATATTGGTTGCTCCGGATGTTAATGATCTGGAATCAGAATGTTTATATAGCAATGAAAATTCTCCTTTGAGGTTGTTAAACTTCTTAGTAAGTGCACCTTTGTAAATTTGAGTGCGGTCAACATAATTAGTGTATTTAAGCTGAACTGCACCCGGATCAAAGTTTTGGTATACATCACCTGCGAAGAACCAATTGTGACCTAATGCCCCTGACATATTAAAATCGAACTGTTGCATTCCGTATTGATTCAAACGGTAGTTGAGGCGACCTTCAAACTTGTCTCCGCCTAGTCTGGTATATGAATTTGTAGCATATCCCACACGTCCGGTTGTAGTTTGTACTTCGCTAAGTTTCAATAGTCCAATATGGTCAAGGCTTGAATCAGCTCGCCAATGGGAGCTAGGAAAGTGTGGCCAGTAGTGATATACTACAGGCAGATCATTTACGAGAATAATCACATCACCAGCATTTACAACAGGTAAACCAATTGATATCTGCCGGGGACCTTCATCGCTTGATGCATTAAGCATCACGTTACGATTATTCTCTTCTTTGCCAACTTTAATGGTTGTTGAAACTGTATCTGTTTTCTGCGTTTGCGCCATCAAAAAGGAAGTTGCCAGCAATGCAGATACAATCAGGGTTATTCTTTGTTTGTTCATTGATCTTGATTTTTATGTATTTGTTAGTAACCTGTTATTCGTAAAGTGATTTGGCAATCCCCATTTCCAAACCACGTAATTCAGCTAATCCTCTTAGACGTCCAATGCATGAATACCCTGGATTTGTTTTCTTTTTCAGGTCATCAATCATCTGATGTCCATGATCCGGTCTCATTGGAATAGAAACTTTTCGTTCTTGTTCAATTTCAAGTAATGCTTTCATTAAATGATACATATCAACATTTCCTTCCAAGTGATTTGCTTCATAGAAGTTTCCTTCGTCATCACGTTGCGTACTACGGAAATGTACAAAGTTTACACGGTCACTGAAACGCTTCATAATGCCAACTAAATCGTTGTGCTCGGACACACCAAATGATCCAGTACATAAACATAGGCCATTTGATTGATTTGGAACAACATCGATGAGTTTTTGAAAATCATCCGCTGTACTCAAGATACGTGGCAAGCCAAGTATGGATTGGGGAGGATCATCGGGATGAATTGCCAATGTTACTCCGGCTTCATCGGCAACAGGAGTAATTTCTCTTAAGAAATAGATTAAGTTTTCACGAAGTTTCTCTGCATCGATGTCTTTATAACGGTCGAGTGCTTCCTGGAATTGCGCAAGAGTAAAGCTCTCTTCAGAACCTGGTAAACCAGCTATAATATTGCGTTCCAATGTATGCTTGTCTTCATCGGTCATCTCTTCGAAACGTGCTTTAGCTTTTGCTTTTTCTTCTGCTGAATATTCATTTTCAGCACCAGGGCGTTTCAATAGGAACAAGTCGAAAGCAACAAAAGCAGCTCTTTCAAAACGAAGTGCTTTTGAACCATCAGGCATGGTGTAAGCCAAATCGGTACGAGTCCAGTCGAGTACCGGCATGAAATTATAAGTCACAATATTAATGCCACACTTGCCTAAATTGCGAAGAGACTCTTTATAGTTATCAATGTATTTCTGGAAATCTCCAGTCTGAGTTTTTATGTGTTCGTGCACAGGAACACTCTCAACAACAGACCATGTAAGGTCTACAGATTCAATAAGTTCCTTGCGTTTCATAATCTCCTCTACAGTCCATACTTCTCCGTTAGGAATATGATGTAAAGCATTAACTATTCCGGTAGCTCCGGCCTGTTTGATATCCCAAAGGGAAACTGGATCGTTAGGACCGTACCAACGCCATGTTTGTTCGCATAAATACATAATTTCAGTATTTTAGAATTTAAAAATTATATTAGATGGTAAAAGCATTAAATTATTGTTCATTATAATACTCCACGTTCTCCTTCATCAGAATGTCAATGGAAATGTAATTTTCTTTTTGAGGAATTTTTTTAAGAATTAGAAACTCACATAACGATTTAACACTTTTATACCCCTGCAACTGTGGTCGTTGAGCAATCAAAGTACTTATGAACCCCTCTTTTAATGCATTGGCATTTTGCTCAATTACATCATATCCTATAACTGTAAGGTCGCGAATATTTCTGATTTTTATGTAATTAACAAGTTTGTGACAGGTAGAATTAAAAACAATTGCTCCTTTGATTTTGTTCTTTCTTCCAAATATTTCGTCCAACGCTTTGAAGTTATTTACAGAACTTCCAATTTTCAAATTCACGTAATGTACTTTACCCATATAACCAATTTGTTTCAGATAATTGCAGAATCCTTCTTCGCGCGAAGTACATTGATTAGAGTTCTGATCGCCAGTATGAATCATTCGTGTTACAAGAATATCCGCTTTCTTACCAATGATACTAAGCATAATCTTTGCACCAATAGTACCGCTGGCGAATGAATCAGTACCAAAATATGCAAGTTGATTTTGGTTTGGAATATTTGAGTCTATATAATTGTATGGAATCTGCATATCATTGAGCTTTTGCGAAAGGCGAATCACTGATTCTGTAAAGAGAGATGCAATTACTACAGCATCAAAATTGCTTTCGAAAAGATTATTTATTGTTTTTTCGAATGAGTTATTATCATATTGATCAAAATAAAGCTTCTGAATATGTACACCATAATCTTCAAATTCATCTCTAGCTTTGTCAATCCCTTTAGATATGCTTTCCCAATATTCACCCGTTTCAAAAGCCGGAATAATCGCAATAATGTGATATTGCTTTTTATTAGCAAGAGATCTGGCTATAAGATTAGGCTGATAATCAACCATTTTAAGCACAGCATTCACTTTCTTTAGATTTTCCTCAGACACCCGTCCGCGGTTGTGAAGAACTCTATCTACTGTACCCACAGAAACACCTGCTATCTGGGCTATATCCTTGATTCTTATATTTTCGGCTTCGTTTTTCATGAATGAGTAAAAATAGAAAGTATTATTATTTTTTTACTGCTACAAATATAGAATGAATGTTTTAAATGCACAATAGTGTGTCCGAACACACTTATTGGGTAGATTATGGCTAACTAATTGTATTATAAGTGATTAATGGTATATAAATGTGTCTAATAAAAAATGTGAATATGCTATTAAACATAAAAATGAAAATATACCTCTGTTTTCTTTCCTGGGTTGCAAAAAAGGATCTTATATATTGTTATCTTTTAAATATTTGTGTATAACCTTTGCTGTAAAAAGTTCTATTTTTTAAAAATAAACTGCCATATTATTGCCTTGTTCGGTAGCTTTAACTACTTTTGGTCATCTAAAATAATCTAAAACTGTATTTTTGATAAATAAAATATAAATTTATGATCAATAAAATCGTCACATTTGGAGAGGTTTTACTACGTTTAACTCCTCCTGATTATTTAAAATTCTCTCAGACGAAAGAGTTTGTTGCAACATATGGTGGTAGTGAAGCAAATGTAGCTGTTTCTTTAGCTCAATTTGGTTTGAATAGTAAATTTGTAACCCGTCTACCTCAAAATGATATTGCCGATGCTTGCATAAAGGAGTTACGCTCACATAATGTTTCTACAGATTGTATAGCAAGAGGAGGAGACCGGGTAGGAATATATTTCCTCGAAAATGGAGCTGTAGCCCGTCAGTCAAAAGTTGTATATGACCGTGCCGGTTCATCTTTCTGTACGCTTCAACCAGGAATGATTGATTGGAAAGAAGTTCTTAAAGATGCTCAATGGTTTCATTGGTCGGGTGTGGCTGCTGCTGTATCACAAGGTGCTGCAGATGCCTGCATGGAAGGTATAAAAGTAGCTGATAGTATGGGGTTGACTATTTCATGTGACTTGAATTATCGCAAAAATTTGTGGAATTATGGTAAGACTCCCGATGATGTAATGCTTCCTATGGTACAATATAGCGATGTTATTTTTGGTAGTGAGCCAGAATACGAAAAAGTGCTGGGAATTCCTAAAGTTGGTTTCAAAGCTGTTTCTGTAAATGAAAAACTGAATGAAGACGGTTTCAGAGCTGTTGGCGAACAAGTTGTGGCTAAGGTTCCTCGTTGCAAAAAGATGTTCCTTGAGCTTCGTAATTCAATTAATGCCAATCACAATACTATTGCCGGAGTTGTTTATTCAGATAATACTTTGAAGTGTTCTAAAATATACGATATTACTCATAATGTAGACCGTGTTGGAGTAGGAGATGCTTTCTGTGGTGGTATGATATACGGATTAGTTGCTTATCCGAGTGATGATCAGAAAGCACTTGATTTTGCAATGGCGGCCTCTTGTCTTAAGAATACTATCTACGGAGACTTTAATCTGGTAACGGTTGCCGAGGTTGAAAATCTTATGGGAGGTGATGGCTCTGGTCGTGTTTCCCGATAAAACAATAAAAAGAACAAGTGAATAATTGATAAACTTACTTCTTAATATGAATGGCTTTTATGAACGAAAAGTTTATAAAGGCCATTCCTTTTTTTGTAAAGCAAATGAATGTTTTTTTTAAAATAAAAAACTCTGCCGATATAATGAACTGATTCTCAAATCGGCAGAGTGTAAAACGTCTATCTTCTCTGGTAAAATTAATATAAAATGAGGCTAAGCCTATGAGTCAATTAAAACTCAATTCCTACTTTAATATTGAATCCTTCGACTGTTTGTTTAAATCCCCAACCAATATCAACCTTTTGCATTGAATACCCCATTGAAATATTTAAGGCATTTAAAGTTTTGCTATCTAAAGCAAATCTAACGCCGGCATTTGGATTAAGATAAAATCCTTGGAAATCAAATGGAGAATATCCAACCTTTATACCGACAAATGGAGCGATGGTGTTTTTTAATATATTAGCTCTGAAATCAGCATATATAGGAATGGCTACTTTATCTGAGTCAAAATAATAATGGACACCAGTTCCTGCTCCTAAAAATAAGTAAGGATTGAATTGATAACCGTATGTACCATTAATTTCCAGTTCATCTTGTCCATAATAACCTGATCCGGAAGTGTAGCCTAACTCTAAAAAGCCTTTGTATCCATTCGTTTCTTTATATTGAAAATTCGAATTATTTTTTTTGTGGGTTGTGTTGTAATATGGCTCTTTTGTAATTTTATCAACTTCATCAATGTTGTATACAAAAACATTTCCATCGTTAGTTTGTATTTTTATAAGCTTGTTAGGTTGTTGTTCAATGATAGTACCTCTGATAATGCTGCCGTTTTTTAGATAAACAACTTCCTGAAGGTCGCCTTGAGCATAAGTAAAGCTCATAAAATAAAAAAATGAAACTAGTACTAAAAGGATTTTTTTCATGATTCTTATTTTTATATCTCAGGTTCCTGCTGAGATGATTAAAAAATATAATAGTGCAAGGAACTAGCATCTTGAATGATGTCGCACTTTTTTGTATTAAAGTTGTATAATTCGTTTCTTATATATTTGATTTATATTCATAGTCTATTGATTATTAATATTTTCTGAATAATGACAATAGATTAAATTTATGAAATTTTATATTTAAATATATTTGTAATTATTATTTTTGCAAATATAATGAATATATATTATCATAAAAGTAAAAATCATATATTTTGTATATAAAGATTGATCTTGAGTTAATAAATAATATAAATCTTATTCTAATTTTTGATTGGAGAAATATAGACTAAAGATGAGAATAGAATCAAAATATGGAGTTATTTCATGTTTTTTCCTGTGTTTTAAGTTTGTGTTAAAAGCTAACTAAAATAATTTTTCAAACAATCATCTGCTACATCTGCCACCAGATTTGCATAAACCTCATTGTTTATAGTACTTTGAACTAGTAGCAGATAAAAAATAGTTATATATAAAATCCGTTTATCTGCTACAAATTGAGTTGATCTACCACTAATTTTAGCTTTTTCTAGTATAAGACAAAATTCTCAGTTATTGGTCTATGTGTCAGCTTCCCTTCTAGCTAAAAGAAATTGTTTATATTAGATACTATTAGTACGAAAATTTGATGCAACTAAATAATAATGGAAGAGGACGTATCATAAGCTGATCGTCCTCTTCCATTATTATCTGAAAATGTGAAAAACTTAAATAGTAGCTTTTCTTATTTTAACTGCAAATTATAAAGATACCTTATACGATTTACCGGCAACTCTGATAATATAAATCTGATTACCTGGAACATCTATTCTAATTCTATCTTCAGTAGCTTTGACAGCTTTTAATAAAGTGCCTAAGGTTGTATAAACTGAAATGTCATCTCCTAAGTTTGCTCCTTCAATTACAATAGAATTTTGTTCGGCATATACTTTGAGACCATTAGCCTCAGTTCCATTGATGGCAGTATTTATATCTTTAAAACTAACTACAATATTAAGATCTTCACTCACTGCATTTATGGTATATGCATTATTTGTAATGTCTGAAATAATGTCTTTACCGTTTAAAGATACTGAGGCAATTTTGTATCCTTCAGTAGGTGTAAAGTTAAGAGTCAAAGGTTTATTTACCTCTACCTTAATTGTATCGGTAATAGCTTTCTCGTTGAAGAACACTTTACCTTCGCCTTCTGATTTGACTGCCAGTGTATAGTGAGTTCTTATAAAACTTACCTGCATTGCCTGAGCAGCAGATATAGAATCAATCTTGTAGCTGTTATTTTTAAGGCTTGCGGTGATATCTTTATCATTCAGAGTTACTTTTTCAATGGCGAAATTATCATTCGGAACAACGTTGAATCTAACAGAATCGTTTTCTATTATAGAAATGTTCTTACCGTTGGCAATAATAGAGTCGTTGATGATTACTTTACCACCTTCGTTATATGCTGCACTCGTTTGATAATATGGAATAATAGCAAAGGTAACATCAAACGTGATGTCGGCATTAACAGGAGTTTCTTCGTAGGTATTATTCACAACTTTTGAAAGAATATCATTTCCGTTCAGTGAGGCAGTTTTAATTTTATATCCTTTGTCGGGATTGATAGTAAAGATCGCCGATCCTCCTTCTTTTACAAACATGCTGTTTTTAGTTACTTTACCACCTTCGTTGGCAGATGTCTTGATTAGATAAACAGGACCTTCGATTATATTTGTAAAATCTCCCCATTCTGTTGCAAGCCAATAAACAGAATAAGCATTCTTGGGAATATAAAGTTTACAGGTTGTTTTATCAATTCCATTGAAAGCATCAGTTCCGATGGTTGGAGGATTAGCTCTTTTACTATAGATCTCTTTCAATCCCTTGCAACCAGAAAAGGCTTCATTACTTATAGAAGTAACACTGGCGGGAATATAAACTGACGCTAATTTTGTACAACCACGAAAAGCATCAGCGCTGACAGATGCAATATTGTCACCTAAAATAGCGGAAGTTAAGCCCGAACAATAATTAAATATGTAAGTACCTATATTAGTTACACTGTTTGGGATAGTAACAGAAGTTAAACCAGTGCAATTTGAAAAAGCAGAATCGCCAATTTTAGTTACGCTGCTCGGAATAGAAACAGATGTTAGTTTTATACAGTCGCTGAATGCGCTGTTACCTATTGTTGTAACACTGTTTGGAATAGTATAGATGGTATTGGTTTTTGCATTTGGAAAGGCTATCAGTGTGGTATTGTCTTTATTGAATAAAACACCTTCAACAGTATTATAACCAGTGTTTTCAGTTGAAACAGTAATTTCAGTTAAACCGGAGCAGCCTTTAAAAACTTCATTGCCAATAGAAGAAATACTTTTAGGAATAGATATTGAAGTTAATCCGGTGCAATAGTGAAATGCCTGATAACCAATTTTAGTAACACTCTCGGGTATTGTGAAAGAGGTTAAGCCTGTGCAATTATGAAAAACAAGATCGCCAACAGAAGTAACACTGTTTGGAAGAGTGATAGAGGTCAGCTTGTTCAGGTTATAAAACATACAGTTCGATATCACATTATTTGCGGTGTAGCAATTGTTGTGATCATTAGAGTGATCATCGAAATAGTAATAATCGCCCCCGCTTACTATTTTTGCATCACTCAAATTAAGTTTGTTAAGTTTTCCATCAGTACTATTATCCAGATAATCGCGCCCTGCCATTTCACGGATGAATCTTATATCACTACCATTAATGTTCCCCGATAATGTAAGGTCTGTTATTAAGAATTTCTTCGAAGTAGGAATTATAGAACTTAACGTTCCGGCAGTTTCTACGTTAATGCTTATAGGTAGTACGTTTTGTCCTTGCAAGTTAAAACCGAAGGATAAGCATAAAATTGCCAATAAAGATTTTAGAGTAAAATGCTGTTTCATAATCTACCATAATTTTAGTTTAACATTCAAATAAAAAAAGCAAATAATTATAGTTTGTCTATATTTTATTAATAACTATACGAATGTTTAATATTATAGTAGGTGAGCTCTTAAATATGGCTAATCTAAATGGTATTTATTCTATTATTTTTTGTTAGTGCAAATCTATAGATTATAATTTGTATATAAAAATAAATGCAAAAGAATCTTAATTGGAATCATTCCTGAAAATTTTAAATGCTTCCTGTTTAATAAAAACTTGTTATAAAACATTCTTTATTTATTAATAAGCCGATTCAAAATCAACAAATAAAAGTTATATTTATGCAATCTTTAATTTCTGGATTTAAAAATGAAAATGAAAGTTGGACTAATCGGATTTGGAAAAGCTGGGAAAGCTGTTGCCAATGTTATACTTCAAAGCAATGAATATTCTTTGGAGTGGGTGTTAAGGCAAAGTACTATTTTGGAACATAGACATGTGCCCGAGTTCCTTGGAATTGATTCGAAAGAGCCAGGATTAATATTTTCAACATCCAGCATTGAAATAGAAGAATTACTGAGCAAACATCCTGTAGATATAATTATTGATTTTTCTTCCAGTAATGGAATTTATAGTTATGGAAAGGCTGCAGCTTCACGGAAAATCATTATTATTTCGGCTATTTCTCATTATGATGAGGCCGAAAAGCTATTATTGTCAGAACTTTCTTCAAAGACTATTGTTTTCTGGAGCCCCAACATTTCATTGGGAGTTAATTATTTAATGTTTGCGGCAAAACTTCTAAAAAAAATAGCGCCATGGGTAGATATTGAAATTATTGAGGAACATTTTAAGGGAAAGCCAGGTGTGTCGGGCACTGCAATCAAGTTGGCTAAAGAATTAGATTTGGAAGAAACTGAAATCAGCTCCATAAGGGCAGGAGGAATAGTAAGTAAGCATGAAATTATTTTTGGTTTTCCATATCAAACGGTAAGATTAATACATGAAGCTATATCCAGAGAAGCGTTTGGAAATGGTGTGCTATTTGTTGCCGATAACTTAGCCGACAAGAAAGAGGGGTTTTATACTTTCGAAGATTTGCTATCTCCCTACTTTGCGAATTAAAAAGCTGTTGTACTTCTCTTTCCTTAAATTGAAACGTTTATTTCTGTAGAATAAAAACAACCGGTTTTATTGCATTATTTATTCATCATTCATCAGAAAATGATTGATGAATGGATGAAAGTTTATTGGGCAATGAATACAAATGATTGGCCAATAAATAAAAACCATTGGGTAATAAAAATCTCCTGCAATCTTAGCGGTTGCAGGAGATTCTATGATTAGCTTTTATCAAGCCCTATGGCAAGTTATTACTTTAACTCAAATTTATCTTTCAAAAGGATTTTGTTGCTTGCCGCACCAACCATTACTGTGAAAGTTCCCGGTTCGACTACAAACTCCATTCGTTGATTATAAAGAGACAGATCCTCACGATTAAGAGTAAATTCTACTTTTTTAGTTTCACCTTTAGCCAGATGAATTCGGCTGAACTTCTTTAACTGGATTTCGGGAGTAGAAACAGAAGCTACATTATCTCTGAGATAAAGCTGAACCACTTCATCACCTTCACGGTTACCGCTGTTTTTTACTTCACAGGAAACGTTGAATGTGTCTTTGCCCGATTGCTCAATTTTCAGATTAGAGTATTCGAAAGTTGTGTAACTCAATCCATATCCAAAACTATAGAGTGGGGTACTTGGACCTTCAACGTATGAATTCTGTTCGCCAAGTGAATAGTATACTGGTAACTGGCCTACAGATCTTGGGATAGATACCGGAAGTCGTCCGGCAGGATTATAATCGCCGAATAGAACTTCTGCAATTGCTGTTCCACCTTCCTGACCAGGGTACCATGCAGTGAGCAAAGCACCTGCTTTTTCCGAAGCAGTATTCATATTCAGAGGACGTCCTTCAATGTAAACCACAACAAGAGGTTTTCCGGTTTCTATCATTGCCTGAAGCAGCTTTTCCTGATCTCCTAGCAAATCCAGTGAAGAACGGTCGTATCCTTCGCCGCATTCCATGTCCGACAGCACTTCTTTCTTTTTGTCAGAAACAGTAGCAGCTCCGGTTTCTTTATATTCAGTAGAGAAATCGCGGGCACTAGAGCCTCCAAGTACCAGAACAACTACTTCAGATTTCTTTGCAGCTTCTACAGCCGATGCAATGTCGCTTTCTGTAATATCGCGAATGGAACAACCTTTTGCATAGTTTACTTGCGTGTTTGGAGAAACAATTTTCTTTATTCCATCCAAAACTGTTTTGATATTGCTTCTTTCCTGTGGAGCTGTATAATCGCCTAGTTGATTATAGATGTTATCAGCATTCGGACCAACTACTGCTATGCTTTTGATTGATTTATCCAATGGCAGAATTTGATTGTTTTTTAATAGCACAATACCTTCTTTTGCCACTTCTTTAGCTACCAATTGATGCTTGTCGCAACGAACAATTTTGGCTGCATCTTTTGGATTCATATATGGATTCTCAAACAATCCGGCTTCAAATTTCAATCTCAGAACGTGACTCACCGCGCTATCTATATCAGCCATTGAAATCAGATTCTCCTGAAGAGCTTTTTCCAGATTCTTTCCGTAAGCATTACCGCCTAAATCCATATCCGTTCCAGCCTGAAGAGATTTCGCAGCTGCTTCTTTTACATTGGCAGCAACACGATGTCCTGCAACACCTTCAATACTTCCTAAGTCGGAATATACAAATCCTTTAAATCCCCATTCGTTTCTAAGGATATCCTTCAGCAGATAACTATTAGATGTACTAGGTACGCCATCAATAGAGTTATAAGATGTCATCACAGTTTCGGCACCAGCTTTCACTGCCATTTTGAAAGGAGCAAGGTGTTCAGAGAATAGCTCTCGTTGACCAATCTGAGCGCGTCCGCCATTATGGCCACCCTGTGGAATACCGTAACCGGCAAAATGTTTCAGAGTAGAGTAAAACTGAGCTTTCCCATTTTGATCCTTTGCCTGCAATCCTTTAACAAAAGCACTGCCCAATATTCCGATAAGAACAGGATCTTCTCCGAAAGTCTCTTCCATTCTCGACCAGCGAGGTTCGCGTGCTAAATCAAGGATTGGTCCATAACCAATGTTTCCTCCTTGCAATCTGCATTCAATAGCAATAATCTTTCCCATCTCTTCTATTAACTCAGGATTCCATGTACTAGCCTGGCCAAGAGAAGTAGAAAATACGGTTGTACCAATTCCCATATGTCCGTGGGCACATTCTTCTGCGAAAAGAATGGGAATACCTAGTCTGGTTTCTTTCACTGCGTATTTTTGCAAAGCATTGATAGCTTCGGCAGCCTGTTTGGGCGAAAGTCCGGTAATCAACGTTTTTCTGGTCCAAGGGTCAGCTCTAAGCGTTGCCCAATAAGAACCGATAGGCCTGTTTTGCATCTGAGTCTTGAAAAGATCTGAAGGAATAACACCTTTGTCTGTTTTGGTGTACATTTCCCATCCAAGCGGACAACAAAGCTGACCAATCTTTTCATTCAGCGTCATTAATGAAATTAAATTGCTGATTCTGTCCTTTACAGGCGCTTTCGGATTTTTGTATAATGGCTGTGCATAAAGCTGAGAAGCCAAAAACAGTGAGCAGCATACTGCTATGAAATGTTTTTTCATCTTATTTTAGTAATTTAAAAGAGAAAACTAAAGGTTCCTTATTTGTTTTTAATGTGCCTGGAAGGTTTACTATAACTTTATTTCCCTTTTGCGCCCATTTTACTTTTTTACCGGTTTTTAGTAATACCATTGCACTGCTTTTTACCGGAATGTTGTTTTCCCATTCAATGCTTTTAGGTAAACCTTCTTTTTCATTAGGAACATAAAGTGCATAAAGCTTATTGCCATCCTTGCTTGCTGTGAACCAAATATTGTTGCTATTGTAGTTTGGAGTGATGCGTGTGCCGTAGATACCCTCTCCATTAACTTTCAGCCATTGACCAATTTCTTTCAGAATAGCTACCACTTCTGGTTGGATAACACCTTTTGGGGTAGGACCAACGCCTAATAAAAGATTACCGCCTTTAGCCACCACTTCAATCAGATCTGCAATAACAGTATTTGCCGATTTGAATTTAGCATTTGGTGTCCATCCCCAATCCGGGCTTAATGGAATACAACTTTCCCATGGATAGTTAAGCTGCTTTTCCGGAATGGAACGTTCCGGTGTTTGGTAGTTTTCATACTTGCCATGAATAGTTCTGTCTACAATCAGTATATCAGATTGATGTGTACGAGCCATTTTGGCTATAGAGTCCATTTTAATATCCTGTCTTGGAGCAGCTACCCAACCGCCATCTAACCAAAGAATATTTAATTTGCCATAATTGCTCATTAACTCTTCAATCTGGTTGTAGGTGAATTTCTGGAAAGATTCCCAGCGATTAGGATGTAAGTTTATATTGTAATTAACGTTTCTGGTAGGAGTAGCGTATCTTGGCCACCAATAATATTCGCAATGCCAGTCGGGCTTTGAGAAATAAGCACCCACCATAAAGTCTTTCTGACGGAAAGCCTCGAATACATACTTGGCAACATCAGCTTTTGGATTGTTTTTGAAAGCACTGTTCATGATCGAAAAATCTGTTTGCTTTGTATTAAACAGATTAAAGCCATCGTGATGCTTAGTTGTGAAAAGCATATATTTCATGCCGGCAGCCTTAGTTACATCTGCCCATTGATCAGGGTTAAAATCGGTAGGATTAAATTTCTCTATCAGCTTATAATAACTCTTTTTGTAATCTTCGTAAGCAATGGTACTGTCTCTTGGAATCCAGTCAACATCTTCCGAGCAGATAGACCAGGATTCTACAATACCAGGAATAGAGTATAATCCCCAATGAAAAAGAACACCGAACTTCAGGTCCTGCCATTGGTCTAATTTTTCTAAAACTCCTTTTTCTTCAGGCCACTGATATTCTGTGGAACGTTGATGAACGAAACCTTGCTGAGCTTGCATTTCAATAGGGAGAGCTGTTAGCAGCAATCCTATGATAATAGAGCCAGATTGTTTAATAAATGCTATTTTTTTTTTCATTTCTAAATTATTATAGGCTTAGACAATAATCAATTATGGCAAGAGCGTCAGAAGCCTCTTTTAAAATAAAGCTTATGCTCATTGATAAAGACATTAATAGTCTCTTGCTTATTTTTGAATAGATTCAGTAAGTCCTTTTTGTTTGTAAATGTACAAAAAACATAAGAGGCTGCTACCAAAAGATCTCTTTTGAAACAGCCTCTTAATTTATTTTAAAGATTTTAGTTCATATTACAAATAATACTTACTAGTAGTGATTAAGATTTCTTAGTCACTACCCAGAAATTTATTTTGCAACATCCCACCAAACACGGGTATTGTTGAAATCATTTTCACTTTGCAAGCCTAGTCCGCTTAAAGCTGCCTTGTAATTATCAGGATTTACCTGAAGTTCTGATGCAGGATAAGGCATACGGCGAACAATAGCTGGACCATAGTTACCTATAGTGCTCCAGTTGTCGTGAGCAGAACATCTTTCTTGTAAGTTAGGATATCCTGAACGACGCCAGTTAGCATAAGTTTCATACTCATCGCAGAAACAGGTAATCCAGTACTGTGTATTGATTTGTTCCAAAGCTTTGGAAGCAGTATATGGATTAGCAGCCAGATAACTGTTGATTGCTGAAGATGTAAGATAAGTATTGTACAGACCTTTGGCATTGCTGCTAGGATACTGTGAGAATTGTTCCATTGCACAACGAACGCCAGCATTATAGAATGTTTCAGCGTTACCGCTTATCCAGCCGCGATAGGCAGCTTCAGCCAGCAACAAGTTAGTTTGTGCAGCTGTGCATACAAATGTAGGACCGGTTGGGTCTGCATAAGTAGAACGGTTAGGCTGTGAGTGTGTCTTCTTATAATAGTTGGCACTTTTTGTATCAGACAATACTTCAACAGTATATTCAGCAGGATAGTATTTTTTTATGGAATAGCTTGAAGATGGTCCCATACTGAAGAAACCAATCAAACCTTTCTGTTTTTCTGGTGCTGAATTTTCGGCAATAGCAGGATCTACATCTTTGGTATCATAAGCAGTAGGATATACAGCCATGATCAAAGGAATACGTGGATCACTTGAGTTTTTCAGAATATCAAAGAAAGTCTTGTTAATGTAAGCCACTCCCGGATCTTCGTGAATGATAACTTTTGCATATGGCTCGCTGGAGTCATTGGTAGTTACTCCACCAGAGTGATCCAAACGACAGTTGTCTGCAGTTTGTGTAATTACACCATTGCTGTATGCTTTTGCTGCATATTCTTTGGCTTTATCAGGACTCACTTTGCTTAATCGCATGGCTACACGTAGCATTAGTGAGTTGGCAAACTTTTTCCATTTAGATACATCACCATTATAATACAGATCCTGGTTTGCCATAGAAGCTGTTCCAGATCCCAGATTAGCTTGTGCTTCATCAAGTTCTTTTAAAAGATCTGTGTAGATATCTTGCTGCTTATCGTACTTAGGATAAGGATATTCACCAGGCTGTCCAGCTTGACTGTAAGGGATATCTCCGTGAAGATCGGTAACTTTCTGGAAGATATATGCACGTACTATACGGGCAATCTGATAGTTTTGTTGCATAGCAGGATCATCTTTCCATTTTGTAATTACAGTCTGGATATCACGGATAGCTCCACGACTGCCACCACTTAGTACAGATCCCCAGTAAGAAGAAGCATAACCATCAGAGAAAGAGTTGATACCATAGCTCCACCACCATCCGCCAGCTGCGACATGCTGATTCCACTGTGAAAGATAGATCATTCCTGTACGCCAAATATCCCAATCAGAGCCCAAAGCCTGATGTTGAGCGTTAGTAAAGACCATTGTGTAAGGAACATTGCCTTCATTCAAATGTTCCGGATCGATATTTGTATCGCCAAAGTCGCCACAACTAGTTACTACTGTTAAACAGAACAGTGCGGCACATGCGTTTTTTATATATTTCTTCATATTATTAAGTTCTTAACTGATTAGAATTTTAGATTCACATTGAAGCCTACATTGCGTGTATAAGGATAGCCATTTAATTCTAAGCCTTGACCGTTGCTGTTGTTATAAGCAGATTCAGGATCAATATTGTCGGTATGCTTCATAATTGTCCAGATGTTACGTGCAACTAAGGATATATTCAAACCTTTTACTACTTTCAGTTTAGACAGTGTACTTGCTGGGAATTCATATCCGAGAGATAGTTCACGCAATTTAATGAAGCTTGCATTATAAGTAAATTCCTCTGCAATATTATTATCTGTAATTTTACCCCAGTAATTGCTAGCTCTTACAGCGATAGCATTGGCTTTACCAGTTGCTTCATCGATACCTTGGAATACGTATGTTTGGTTAGGTGCGTCAGCGGTACGGCCTAAAAGCGTGTTTTTGTGTAAACCATTGCTGTACGCCATGTAGTTAGTTCCGGAGAACAATTTAGCACCAAATTTGTAATCTATCAGGAATGCCAGAGTGATGTTTTTGTATTTCAATGTATTATGCCATCCACCAGTATATTTGTACACACCATTACCAAGACTTACCTGTTCGCCATTGTTTTGTGGCATACCGTCCTTTAGTAACAAGTTGCCGCTAGCATCACGTTTGTATTTGTAACCAATGATTTCGCCATAAGCAGACCCTAGAACGTTATAAACACCAACCTGACCAACTCTTGATGTTGCACCATCTATTGCCAGACGATTTACGCCTTCACCTAAATACTTCACTTTTGAATTATTGATAGCAAAGTTGAATGTCGAATTCCACATGAAGTCTTTACTCTTCACTGGAGTACCATCTACCATGAATTCAAAACCTTTGTTCTGGATTTTACCAACATTCATAATTCTTGAAGAGAATCCACTGGCACTGGATATTGAAACCCTAGCAATGTCATCTTTTGTATCTTTCACATAGTAAGCCATATCGAAATTCAAACGGCTCTGGAAGAATGAAAGATTCAAACCTATTTCTTTTTCAGTAATCTCTACTGGTTTCAAATTTGGATTAGGATAAGTATCATTATTTACTGTAACTGCTTGTTGTCCGTTTATTTTATAGTTGCGAACTTGGTATGTCATCATGTTCTGATATGCGCTGGTACCATTGGATGCCATAGCCCATGAAGCACGAATCTTACCAAAGTTGAACCATCCCGGAGTTTTAAAGGTATCTGTGAATATCCATGATCCTGTAACAGAAGGATAAAAATAGCTGTTGTTATCGGGTGATAAGGTAGAGAACCAGTCATTACGTCCGGTAACATTCAGGAATAATTGCTTCTTCCATCCTAAATCTGCAGTGAAATAGAGCGAATTAACTTTATAGTTTGAATAATCTATTTGAGCACGTGTACTTGTAGGGTCGAGGTTGTTAACAGACCACAATCCATTTACAATAAACGGACGTCCGCCGTTAGTCGGATAATAAGTTTTATTGGTATTAATTTGTTTATTACCACCAATGGTAGTACCAACAGACCAATCGTTGAAATCCTTATTAAATCCAAGAAGGAAGTTATAGTTCATTTCATAATAGGTCTTTTGGTATTCGGTCATGTAACCATTAGGATCGGCTGCTGCACCTATCGGTTGAATTTGTTTGAATTCAAGGTTATACCCGTCGCGTTGAGCTGCTCCCTGAATATACAACCAGTCTGTAATGTCCCATTTTAAAGTCATGGAACCGGTGAGACGGTTTTTACGAGCGTCATTGGTTTTACGATACTGTAACCAATAAGGGTTATTGAAGTAAACACTGTTGCCAGAAAGCAATTCTTTGCCATCGGCTGTTGTACCCCATTGAGCTGTCTCGCTACCACGTTCCATCCAACGTATATCGAAAGAGTTAGCGTGATAAAGGATAGCTGCATTGGTATTACCGTTGGAGTCTGATAGATTAGAACGGCCTTTGGATTTTTCGAATACGTAGTTGGCATTCATAATAAAGTGTAGATTCTTACGAATATCATAAGTCGTATTCATATTCATACCAAACTGACTATTGTTGGCGTTTGGAAGAATACTCTTTTCATAATTATTAGTCAAACCAAAACGATAGGTGACTTTTTCATCAGACCCGGAGATCGCTACAGAAGACGAGTTGCTTACTCCTGTATTATAGAATTTCTTGAAGTTATCAAGGTAAGAGTATTTGTAGTTCTGACCTAAAAAGTTGACAGCATTGCCACCGTCTAGAGCTTCACCCCAGTTACTTGTATCTGAATCGATAGCAGCTTGCTTGTCTTTCGGACGCTGACCGTCAGAACCTTGTCCGAATGCTTTCTGGAAATCGCGTTGATCATAAATAGCATTGAATGTTAAGTTATTATTTACCTCTACATTCATTGTTTTATCTTTTTTACCCGACTTAGTTGTAATTAAGATTGCACCATTACCACCACGATAACCGTAAAGAGCTGATGCAGCAGCACCTTTCAGAACTTGAATGCTTTCAATATCATCGGCGTTGATGTTATTTAAACCATCACCCATATCAAGTCCACCCCAAGTACCGGCAGAACCTTGGTTAGAGTTGTCAAAAGGAACACCGTCTACTACGTATAACGGCATGTTGTTACCGGTTAAAGAGGCATTACCACGGATAACTACACGTGAAGAACCACCTGAACCAGTTGAATTGCCGGCAACACTCACACCTGCTACTTTACCGGTAAGTGCATTACCAACGTTAGGATCACGGGCAAGAGTAAATTCTTCACCACCAACCTTAGTTGTAGAATATCCCAGTGAACGGGCCTGACGTTTAATACCAAGAGCAGTTACAACTACTTCTTTTAATACTTCGGCATCGTCAACCAATACAACATTTATAACAGTTCTGCCTTCAACTTTAACAATTTGTTTTTTCATACCGATGTAGGAAAAAGACAATTGTGCGTTTGAAGCAACTTTTGTTAAGGAGTAATTACCATCAAGGTCAGTAACTGTTCCATTTGTTGTACCTTGTACCATAATACTCGCGTTAATTACAGCTTCACCTTTAGAATCAGTAACTTTACCTTTTACAGTAATGTTCTGTGCCATAGCTGCTAAAGAAACGAACGAGAGGACGAGTGCAAGTGCAATTCCTTTCTTTAATTGAAGGAAACTTAGAAGCTTACTTTTTTTCATTCCATTTTTTTCTTTAAAATTAAACATATGATTATTTAGAGTCATTAAGTGAATTTAGATTTGTTTTAGTTAGCAATGTAAATATGTATATTATAGTTAATTATTTCACAAATATAAAAATAAGATTAAATATAAAAAACATAATTTGGAATTTTTTTCATTAAGTCAACTAGATAGGCGTTCTTAAAAATATTATTTAGGGTACCAGTTGATAATTATTTTAGTTTTTAACACTTATTCTTTCATTTTATTACTTTTGTTGCTGTATTGGTGAATATCTAGTATTATCGGATATTTTTTTTTATAATATTAGTATTATAAACTACTAATTAACAAATTATAATTCCATTTTGTTTGATTTTTATATACATAGTTTTAGATCAAAAAAATACTTATAAGTATATTAAAATGTTGATAATAAGCTTGTTGAACTGTTGTTTGATGTGTTTATATGTCGCCACCTTCTAATTTGTAGTCTCTAATTAAATATTTTATTAAGTTTCTTCTAGTTTTAAAAAAAGGATGCAGATAAAAAATAAGTTTTTATTTCTTTTTTTAATATTAGGCTACTGATTATTAGATTTATGGCTTATTTAAATAATACCCGATAGGCATTATATATAAAGGTTCTTCATCGGAACTTAGCTGCATTATTTTTTTAACCGAATCATCATTGAATGCACCTATAGCGCAGGTTCCCAAATGAAGCGCTTCTACCTGAAGATATACATTTTGGGCGGAATGCCCCAGATCCATGCAAACATATCTTTCACGACCACGATTTCCATATCTTTCAGTACACCTATTATATATAGCACTATAAAATAAAACAGCTGGAGCTTTACTTATCATTTCCTGATTCAGTGCAGCCGCACACAGTTCTTTTCTTAAATCTCTATTGATGGTCATTACAATCTTGTGATCTTTTGAAATGTATTTGTAAACGCCCGGCTTTATGTTTTTCACTTTACCTATTAATACATAAATTTCGAGTGGATACAATGCTCCTGCCGAAGGTGCTGTTCGCAAGCCGCCTCTCATTGCAGAGTTGTCAGTTCTGGGAGATGTAATACCATAACATGCCCATAAAATTTGTGATAATTGCTTCTCGGAGATTTCTTTATCCTGAAAATCCCTGCGTGATCTTCTATTGTATAGGGCTTCCTCGACTGAAATATTCCCCTTATTATCAGGAGTTGATAAAGTATAGGATAATGTTGTGTCGTCAGTTTTTGTCAAGACACGTTCTTTGCTTGATTTCATTTCGCTTTTGGAGCAACCCGCTGGGAATATTATTGTGAAGACAAATAAAATGCACTTAATTCCAGAAATGTAATGTTTCATATCACTTTGTATTAAATTAATAGCACTTTAATACTATTATCAACGATTTAATAAATAACGCTTTTATATGCAAAATAGTTTTAAACAAGTTCTATCCTTTATATAATGGTTAGTTGTTTGTTCACTATATTTGCAGTCTGATATTAAATGATTCGAGTTATTGTGACTGGATATTGTTCTAAAGAACAGTAATACAAGGTTCTTTAGTTATATAAGGTTATGATAATTGTTTTAAAATACATTCTATAATTTATATTTTATGAAAAGAGTTTTATTTTTTTGTATGCTATTCGCAGTTGTTAGTTTGGCAGATACATTTGCTCAGAATGCTCAGACCGCTCAGGCTAAATCAAATGTTACGGTAAGAAAAAGAGGATGTTTTACTGATAACAACCAGAATGGTGTTTGCGATAATTGCGAGCAAAAAACTTGTAAGAAAGCTAGCTTTAATGAGTCTGATCCTGCAAAGAAAGCTAATAAGTGTGATGGCTCCGGATATTCTTTGAATCAGAAAAAGAAGATGAGTGATTCTAAAAGCAAAGTGAATACTAAAGATCGCGTTGCTAAGAAATAGTATTTCGAAATTATTCGCCAATGATTTTATTTATTTATCAAGGAGCTTAGTTGTTTAACCGATAAAAAAATAAAAGATTTAGTGTTTAACTTATAAACAAGCGCTTGACTTTCTACAAAAAAAGTCGAGCGCTTGTTTTTTTATAAATCAATGTTTTAAATATTGGCGCCAGACTATTAGACTTTATTTATCCTCAACCTAATTTCCACTTTTTTGTTATATGTACATATTGTACTCCTTAAAATCGAGACTTATGACACACTACAAAAAAGTCTATATTCTCAGCTTGTGCTTCCTGATTATTTCTCCTGTTGTATTGATGGCGCAGAAGCTTAACATTCCTTTGCCCGATTCTTTGATTACTGTTGGCTATGCTACGGGAAAACTAAGAAACGTTTCTGGTTCTGTAGAAAAAATTACGGAGATACAGATGAACAGGGAACAAATAACCACCCCTCTGGATGCCATACGTGGAAGAGTGCCTGGATTAACTATTCAGCGTAGTACTAATAGTCCGGCAGCTTTGGATGCAGTGCGGTTGCGTGGCACAACTTCGTTAAGTAGTGGTAATGATCCGCTGATTATTATAGACGGCGTTTTTGGTGACTTAAGTATGCTTGCTTCTATTTACCCCACTGATATAGAAAGCTTCACCATATTAAAGGATGCTTCAGAAACTGCACAGTATGGTTCGCGTGGTGCTTCGGGAGTTATAGAAGTGACAACAAAGAAAGGTATTAGTGGTAAAACTAGGGTGAGCTATAATAGTAGTTTTGGTATTGCTTCTGTTTATAAGAACTTGAAAATGCTTTCTGCCGATGATTTCCGTAAACTAGCTGCAGATCGGAATATTTCTATTCTTGATAAAGGATACAATACAAACTTTGAAAAAGAAATAGAGCAGACCGGATTGCAGCAAAACCAGAATGTTGCTTTCTATGGAGGAACTGAGGCTTCTAGCTATCGCGTTTCTGTGGGATTTATGAATCGTCAGGGTGTGATTCTAAATGAAGACTTAAAGATTCTGACTTCTAATATGAATATGGCTCAGGAGGTTTTTGATGGTTTTGTAAAATGCGAATTGGGTATGTTTGGCTCTGTTCAGAAGAATAGAAATCTGTTCGATTATCAAAAGACATTCTATTCAGCAGCGACTTTTAATCCAACTTTTCCCAATCATAAGAATCCCGAGACAGATTCCTGGGATATGATTACGAATGCCAGTCAGATTACTAATCCGTTAGCATGGATGGAGGTGAAAGATAATGAAGCTATTTCTCACATCAGTGGTCATGCCCGGTTAACATTCCGTTTGTCTGATAACTGGAAGCTAGCCGTGTTTGGTGCATATACTAATAATATTGTGGAAAATTCACAATATCTCCCCACATCAGTCTGGGCACACGGTCAAGCTTATAAAGGTACACGAAAAAAGGAATCGTTACTGGGTAATATGATGCTGACATACAAAAAGAACTGGAAGAAACATTTTTTTGATGCTTTGGCATTAGCGGAGTTACAGAAAGAGACGTACACTGGGTTCTATACCACCGTTACGAATTTTAGTACGGATAATTTCGGGTATGATAACCTGCAGGCTGGAGCAATCCGTTTGTGGGAAGGAACCAATTCCTACTATGAAGAGCCTCGTTTGGTCTCATTTTTAGGGCGTTTTAATTATACATTTGCCGACCGTTATATTTTTACGGTTAATACTCGTACGGATGCCTCTTCCAAATTCGGGGATAATCATAAATGGGGATTCTTTCCCTCTTTGTCAGCCGCCTGGGTAGTGAGTGAAGAGAAGTTTATGAAGCGTTTTTCCTGGATCAATAATCTGAAGTTCCGTGCCGGATATGGTTTGGCGGGAAATCAGAGTGGGATAGATTCGTACACAACAATGAATTTGGTAAAGCCTAATGGAGTTATACCTATAGGAGCTTCTTCTGTAGTGTCATTGGGAGATATACGAAATACAAACCCGAATCTGAAATGGGAGGTGAAACTTACTTTCAATGCAGGCATTGATGTAGCTTTGTTAGATAATCGTTTGTTGCTATCGGCTAATTATTATACATCGAAGACAAAGGATATGCTTTATCTCTATAATGTAAGTGTACCTCCTTTTACTTACAATACATTATGGGCAAATATTGGTTCTATGCGAAACAGTGGTACAGAAATAGCAATTGGAGTTACGCCTTTAAAAGCTAAAGATATGGAACTCAATATCAATGCCAATATAACTTTCCAGCAAAACAAACTACTGACTTTAAATGGTTATTATAATGGAGAAATTATTTCCGGTCCGAAGTATAAGAGTCTGGCAAGTTTAAATGGAGCCGGATTTCATGGAGGGTATAATCACATAGTTTATCAGGTTGTGGGGCAACCTTTGGGTGTGTTTTATCTGCCCCATGCAACAGGACTGATTACAAATAGCAGTGGTGAATCTGTGTACCAGATTGCAGACTTAAATGGAGGAGGAGTTAGTCTGGAAGACGGAGAAGATCGGTTTGTGGCAGGGCAGGCTGTGCCAAAAGCGCTATTAGGATCTAACATTAGTTTCCGTTACAAGCGCTGGGATATCTCAATGCAGATTAACGGAGCTTTTGGGCACAAGATTTACAACGGAACTTCATTGACTTATATGAATATGAATATATTTCCGGATTATAATGTAATGAAAGAAGCTCCGCAACGTAACATCAAAGATCAGACAGCAACTGATTATTGGTTGGAACGGGGCGATTATATAAATTTCGATTACGTAACGGTTGCATGGAATGTACCTGTTCAGAAAGTGAAGAAGTATATTCAGTCACTCCGTTTGGCATTTACAGTCAATAATCTGGCAACTATTAGTGGATATTCAGGACTATCGCCTATTATTAACAGTTCTACAGTGAATGCTACACTTGGTTTGGACGACAAACGTGGATATCCGTTGGCACGGACTTATACTATTGGGTTGAATCTTAATTTTTAATGGAGGATATTTCAATGAAACGACAATATATTTATAGATTCCTATGCGTTATCTTGTTAATGCTACCTGCTTCGTGTAGTGAGTTTCTGAAAGAAGATCCGCGTGACAGACTGTCTGAAGAAGAAGCTTATAAAACATTGGCAGATGTTTATCTCAATAGTGTGGCTTCATTGTATACGTATGTAGGCGGATATAATGACAGTCAGGGGTTGCAAGGTACAGGACGAGGCGTTTATGACCTGAATACATTTACTACAGATGAGGCTATTATGCCCACCCGTGGTGGTGACTGGTATGATGGAGGTTTTTGGCAAGGCTTGTTCTTGCATAAATGGGGAACGGATAATGACGCAATTCAGGCAACGTGGGAGTATCTCTATAAAGTGGTGAATCTTTGTAATAAGTCTTTGGAGAAAATAGATTCTTTTGCTGAAACACATTCGAATGTAGAACTGCCGGTCTATAGAACTGAAGTACGCGCAATGCGTGCTATGTATTATTATTATCTGATGGATTTGTTTGGAAGAGTTCCATTGGTACTGTCTTCTTCAACTCCTATGAAAGAAGTCGTTCAAAAGGAACGGAAAGAATTATTCGAATTTGTGGTGAAGGAACTGCAAGCGGTTGTACCTCTGTTGGCTGAAGAACGAAGTAATCAGCCCGGAGATTATTATGGACGTCTTACTCGTCCGGTAATTTATTTCTTACTGGCTAAACTTGCTTTGAATGCTGAAATTTATACGGATAATAACTGGACTGATGGTATACATCCAGATGGAAAATCGATTTATTTTGAAGTAGATGGCAATCGCTTAAATGCCTGGCAAACTACAATAGCCTATTGTAACAAGATTACTGTAGCGGGGTATCAGCTCGAACCACAATACGAAAGTAACTTTGCTGTTTTTAATGAATCATCAGAGGAGAATATATTCACTATCCCAATGAACAAAACAATGTATACCAATCAGATGCAATATCTTTTTCGTTCACGTCATTACAATCATGCAAAAGCTTACGGGCTGGGAGGTGAGAATGGTTCTAGTGCAACGATAGAAGTGCTTAATACCTTTGGTTATGGTACAAATGATGTAGACCCCCGTTTTGATAAATGTTATTTTGCCGGAATTGTGTATGATTTGAAAGGGAATGTTGTAACATTGGATAATGGTATAGTTTTAGAGTATTTCCCCTGGAAAGTGCTTCTGGATGTTTCAAATACTCCTTATGAAAAGACTGCAGGCGCACGTATGAAGAAGTATGAAGTTGATGTTACAGCTACGAAAGACGGTAAGTTAATGGAGAATGATATTGTGCTGTTTCGCTATGCCGATGTGTTACTAATGAAGAGCGAAGCTAAACTTCGTAACGGTGAAAATGGTGATGCAGAATTGAATGAAGTTCGTTACCGCGTTGGTGCATCTGCCAGGGAAGCAACATTAGAAAATCTGTTAGCCGAAAGACAACTTGAACTAGCTTGGGAAGGGTGGAGACGACAAGACTTAATACGTTTTGGACAGTTTACCCGTGCATATAGTAGTCGTCCTCAACTAACTAACGAGCAAAACGGATATACTACAGTGTTTCCTATTCCTGAAAAAATAATAGGAATGAATCCACTTTTGATTCAGAATGCCGGGTATTGAAAGAAAATGCTCAATCCTAAAAATACTTTCAAAAAAGTGTCTGGTCATTTCTGCTAAACAGACTTGAGACTTTACTCAAAATCTCAAGTCTGTTTTTTTATATTCAAAGAATTAGTGATAGGAGTGATAGCAATTATCACTATTTTGAACACTCTATAGGGGGGCAGGGGCATCCTATAGAGTGCCACTACCCCCTCTAATAAAGTTTAAAATATGTATTTTCCCTATCACTCCTATCACTAAATCGTTGAATAGGGGGGCATCTTTTTCTATAATATTGAAAAAATAGTTTCATCCCTCACTCCCTCACTTTTTTATCCAATAGACTATAAAACAACTAATTACGCGATGATGGATTGATTTCTACCCTCACCAAACCATCACCAAAAGGCATGAACCCTCACCTTTTTGAGCACAATCTGCAAATTTCAGACTTAATACGTTTTGAGCAATAATATAGGTTGAGTTTTGATCGTTTTTGAATAAAAATAGCTCGAAAAGGTGAGGGATGACCCCAAAAATGATGGTTCGGTGATGGTTCAAAACGCTACCCTCACCAAATAATATGCTACTTTTTAATACCTTACAAGAAAAAGTGAGGGAGTGATGGATGACTTTCGTTTTTCTGTAAGATCAGCGTAAAAGTACAATGTAAAAACATCCCGCCTGTCTTTTTAAAAACGTAACCGGATGTTGATCAAAGTCCCGCCATCTTTTTCAAAAACCTGGCGGGATCTTTCTCAATAATTCGCCAATGGATTTAATTTATTGGAGAATGAATTTTATTTATTCACCAATAATTATAAAGAAAAAGCATGTTATTTTTCAACGATATTAATGAAGTTTTTCCATCCTATAGCATTGCTGTAATCTTTTGAACGTCCTCTCGGTAATAGACTTTAGTCTTATGTAAAAAAGAAATCCCCGTAATCAAATATGATTGCGGGGATTAATATGCTATTTAAAACTATGATTGTATAAATAGTTTTATAACTTAAAACATATATGCAAAACCAACTGCAATGTTTTCGCCACTTAAGTTAAAACCAAAAGCTTTTCCTGATTGAGGATAATTCTTCTTATAGCCCAAAAAGCCAATTTTTGATATAAATTTGAATCTTTCAGCTACTTTTATAGCTATCCCTGGTTTTAAACCAGCTTCAAATCCGGTTCTTGTTTCTGATTCATTGCCTATTTCTGATTTTACTTTAGCTAAACCTACTCCGCCATCAATAAACAGACTAATGATTTCCTTGTCGAAATAAGTATAACGTGCATAAGGAGCTATTGTAAATACTTTATCTGTTGATATAACTCCATCATTTTCTCTTTCCTGACCATAACTTACTGATGCTCCAATTCCCCATTTTTCTGTTAGCTCATATGTAAGTTCCGGAGCTATTTCAAATGATGTAGTGTTTTTGTCTGTATTGCGCCAGAAGCTTGTTGTTCCGGCAATTTCAAACTTTTGAGCATAAGAGGTGAGGCTTATTACAGCCAGTGCAAAGAATATAATAATTTTTTTCATTGTTATATGTAATTGGTTATTGAGAGTCTGCATAAAAGCAGAAATCCCCGTAGCCATCAGACTACGGGGATTTTAATATAGTTGATTAGCTTAAATTACTTAGCAGAAGCAGTAGCGATATCAACAGCTACAGCAACAGTAACACCTACCATTGGGTTGTTACCAATTCCTAAGAATCCCATCATTTCTACGTGAGCAGGAACTGATGAAGAACCAGCGAACTGAGCGTCAGAGTGCATACGACCCATAGTATCTGTCATACCATAAGAAGCAGGACCTGCAGCCATGTTGTCTGGGTGAAGTGTACGACCTGTACCACCACCAGAAGCTACTGAGAAATATGGTTTACCAGCTAATATACGTTCTTTCTTGTATGTACCTGCAACTGGGTGTTGGAAACGAGTTGGGTTAGTAGAGTTACCAGTGATTGATACATCTACGCCTTCTTTCCACATAATAGCTACACCTTCGCGAACATCATCAGCACCGTAGCATTTTACTTTAGCACGAGGACCGTCAGAGTAAGCGATTTCGCGAACTACCTTCAATTCACTTGTATAGTAGTCAAACTGAGTTTGAACATATGTAAATCCATTGATACGTGAAATAATCTGAGCAGCGTCTTTTCCAAGACCGTTCAAGATACAACGTAATGGCTCTTTACGTACTTTGTCTGCTTTAGCAGCAATTTTGATTGCACCTTCAGCAGCTGCGAATGATTCGTGACCAGCAAGGAATGCGAAACATTTAGTTTCTTCACGAAGCAACATAGCAGCAAGGTTACCGTGACCGATACCAACCAAACGGTCGTCAGCTACAGAACCTGGGATACAGAATGCTTGCAAACCGATACCGATAGCTTCGGCAGCATCAGCAGCATTTTTACAACCTTTTTTGATAGCAATAGCAGCACCTACAACGTAAGCCCATTTTGCATTTTCAAAACAGATAGGTTGAGTTTCTTCACAAGTCATATAAGGATCAATTCCCGCAGCATCGCAAATTGCGTTAGCTTCTTCAATGTCTTTGATGCCGTTAGCGTTCAAAGCTTCAATGATGCCTTTGATACGACGGTCTTGACTTTCAAATTTTACTTCTCTAATCATAGTTTCTTTCCTCCTTATATTATTCGTGACGTGGATCAATGTGTTTAACAGCTCCCTGTTCTTCAGTGAAGCGTCCGTAAGTGCTGGTTACTTTCTTCAAAGCTTCGTTAGCATCAGTACCCTTTTTGATTTCGTCCATGAATTTACCCATGTGAACGAATTCGTATCCGCAAATCTCATCGTTCTTGTCAAGAGCGATTGTCTTGATGTAACCTTCTGCCATTTCGAGGTAACGAGGACCTTTTGCTAAAGTTCCGTAAAGAGTACCTACCTGACTACGAAGACCTTTACCTAAATCTTCAAGACCTGCACCGATAATCAAACCACCTTCTGAGAAAGCTGATTGAGTACGTCCATAAACAATTTGAAGGAAAAGTTCACGCATTGCTGTGTTGATAGCATCACATACAAGGTCAGTGTTCAAAGCTTCAAGGATTGTTTTTCCAGGAAGAATTTCTGCTGCCATAGCTGCAGAGTGAGTCATACCAGAACAACCGATTGTTTCAATTAAAGCTTCTTGAATAACACCTTGTTTCACGTTAAGGGTTAATTTACAAGCACCTTGTTGTGGAGCGCACCAACCAATACCATGTGTTAAACCTGAGATGTCTACAATTTCTTTTGATTTTACCCATTTGCCTTCTTCTGGTATGGGAGCTGGTCCGTGATTAGGACCTTTCTGTACAACACACATGTGTTCTACTTCGTGTGAATAAGTCATATTAGCTCTTTTTTACGTATTAAATAAAAAACTCGTAACCTCGATTTTTTTCAAATCGACCGCAAAGTTAGTTTTTTTATTCTTTTTAGCAAGGTCTGAATAATTACTTTTTTGTGAATTTAGAATAAATAAATTAGATTCTTTAAGCTTTTGTAATGTGGAGGTTACATTTGTATCTATAGTGAGCTCAATAATGAAATCAGGCTGTATTTTATAGCACAATTTTTATAAATTCTGAGATTGTAATCATGGAAGCCAGATGTCGATGAAAAATATATTTTAATCTATTTTCTTGGATTATTTTCTTAATAATATGTATCTTTGACAGCTCTTATAAACTTAAATATATGCCTACAACAATTGAAATTTCAGATTCTGCTCTAAAAGAAGCTGCATCACTTGGAATGGATGAATTTATCAATGTATTTACCAATAAGTATTTAGAAATTCTAGGTGGAAATCTAAATGCTGAGAAAATGGGACTGCTCAATGGGGCTCAGCACTCGGTATTGGCTTATCATTTTTTTAGAGAAGAAGTGATGGAAGGAGGATTTGTGCAACTTATTCAAAATGGATATGGAGGATATATATTTGATAATCCTTTTGCCAAATCTATGAGATTGTTTGGTGCTGAAGATTTTTCTAAGTTGATTTATAAAGCAAAGAAAATATACGATGCTCATAAAGAAGATCTTGAAAAGGAGAGAAGTGAAGACGATTTTATGGCTATGTATGAACAATATGAAGAGTTTGATGATCTTGAAGAGGAATTCCTTGAAAATGAGGAAGAAATAACTTCAATTATAGCAGAGTATATTGATGAGCATTTAGAAGAATTTGCGAATATAAAATAGTACTATGCAGTATTTGGGTAAAAGTCTGCGTTTTCTTATAAATCTTAATATGTTTTATATTCAAATTAAAAAACACGAGAAATGAAAAAATTAAAATTATTTGTTTTAAGCTTTACATTATTGATGATACCTTTCTTGTCATCATGTATTGACAGTGGTAGTGATGATTCTTCTTCAAAAACTTATTATGGCTTTGCACGTGTAGTAAATTACATGGGATCATATTGGCTCAAAGTTGATAGCGGAGAAACGCTTATTCCTACTTCGGCATCCCTTTCAACACTAGCTTCAAACGGACTTAAAATTGAGTCAATAGATAAGGCGTATATTGCGTATACCTTGGTTGATCCGAATGAATTGACATCACAAGCCTCAAAGGATGCTAGCGATAGAACATATAATGTGGTGCTTGCTTATGTTGCATCTGTTGACCGTAATGTGGCTTCTGTTACAAAAGGCTCTGCTAATGATTCTATTTCCACAGATCCTATATTGCAACTCGATTTAATGACACAAACTAGCCAGTTATATATAAATAAGGGATATTTAATGATTGCTCCAAGTTACTATTTCTATAGTAAAACTCATTATTTTACCATGTTTAATTATACAGATCAATCATTCCAGGCAGTAAGTGATCCTACTAAACCGGATGTGTTAAATTTGTATCTAAGTCATAATGATAATTCAGATACTAAGCTCACTGGATACCTTTCATCGAATGTTGGAGGTACTTATCCATTTTTATACTTTATGTCATTTAATATAAACAGTATTCTGAATAGTTTGCCAACAACCAAAAGTAAGATTACTATAAATGTGAATATCGTTAAGGACGAAGGTACTACATTTAATAAAGTGTATTCTACAGAATATGATATATAATAATTTATAATATAGAATTGAATTACAATAATTTGTTTAAAAAAGTTATGTTATTGATTTCCTCTCCTGCCAAGGCATGGGAGGAAATTAGTTTAGAAGAGGATAAACGAAAGGGCTTGGCTACCTTTGTTTATCCTATGATTGGTTTATGTGGTATGGCTGTTTTTGCTAGTGTGTTTTTGTATAACATAGGAAGTGAAGACCTTACCAGAAATCAACTTTTTCAATTAGCCATGACCAGATGTTGTGGAGTTTTTGTTGCTTTTTTTGCTGGATATTTTCTTGCAGCTAAGACTGTTAGCAAAATGGCGCGTAGTATGTTTCGTGTAGATTGTGATTTAGCAAGAGCAGAACAAATTGTAGGATATGCAATGGTCGTTCCTTTTATCTTGAAAATTATAGTAGAGATTGTTCCTGCTTTTTTAATTCTAAAATTGATTTTTCAGTTTTATATCATCTATATAATTTGGGAAGGTGCAAGAGTTCTGCTAAAGATGAGTGAAAACAAAAGTACATGGTTTTCTATTTTTTCTTCTTTAGTGATAATTTTTTGCCCTATTATTATAGAACTCATTTTTAATAAACTGACTGTTGTACTAAACTAATTATATGAAACAAGCTCCCGTAAATATAAAAAATAAGCGTGCCACTTTCGATTATGAGATAGTGGATACATTTACTGCCGGTATAGTACTTACTGGTACCGAAATTAAATCTATCCGTCTGGGTAAAGCCAGTTTGGTAGATACTTTTTGTTTTTTTGCTCGTCAGGAACTTTGGGTAAAGAATATGCATATAGCTGAATATTTTTATGGTTCCTATAATAATCATGTCGCCCGACGTGATCGTAAGCTATTACTAAATAGCAAAGAATTAAAAAAACTGGATAGAGCAACGAAAGAAACTGGTTTTACGATTGTTCCTCTTCGGATGTTTATAAATGAAAAAGGATTGGCTAAAGTTGTGATAGCTTTGGCAAAAGGAAAGAAACAATATGATAAGCGTCAGTCACTAAGAGAAAAAGATGATAAGCGCGATATGGACAGAATGTTTAAAAAGTAAGAATGAGAGACTTCCCTAAACGTTTGCTGAAATGCGTTAAAGATGCATTGCCAAAAGCAGGTAAAATAAGTCTGTGGTTATTGAAGATAATACTCCCAGTTTCGCTTTTTGTCCGCTTTTTGGAATATTCCGGAGCTTTAAGCTATTTTGCGGAGTTCCTTAACCCATTATTCAATCTGATAGGGCTACCGGGTGAAACTGCTATTGTTTTCCTGACTAGTATTTTCTTGCCGTTGTATGCTTCCATAGCTGTAATGACATCTCTGACTATTACATTGAGAGAAGCTACAATTCTTACGCTTATGTGTCTTCTCTCACATAATCTGCTAGTGGAAAGTGCTGTTCAGAAGAAAACCGGTTCGTCTTTTTGGTGGATGACAACTCTTCGCATTTTGATGTCTATTGTGGTGGCTTTTGTTTTGAATAAGATAATGCCTGCTTCAACTGTACGTTTTGAGGTTGTTACTCAACCAGAAGTGTTTTCTTCTGTAGGTGAAGTATTCAGTGCATGGTTTAATACATCTGTTACGTTGATTATCACTATTTTGCTTATTGTCTCTGTATTAATGATATTGCAAAAGTTATTAGAGGAGTATAACTTATTTGACACCATATCTCGTCCATTACGTCCGTTTATGAAATTCTTCGGAATGCCGGAGAAGGCTTCTTTTTTATGGATTGTGGGCAATGTAGTAGGTTTGGCTTATGGTGGCGCAATAATGATAGAGCAAATAGATAATGGTATGCTTTCCAGAAATGACGTAAATGTGCTTAATCATCACTTAGCCATATCTCATTCTTTGTTGGAGGATACACTTTTATTTGTAGCATTAGGCATCGGTTTTTGGTGGATAGTACTAACCCGTATGGGCTTTGCTTTTGTAGTAGTGTGGTGTTTCCGATTGAAAAATTACGTGTTTATAAACAAGTTGCATTCTAATGCTGTTTAAATAAAACCTGAACAGCTTAAAAATAAATTATATATAATGAAACCAACCATTCAACAGTTAGTTTCCGAGCGCATCCTTATATTGGATGGAGCTATGGGTACAATGATTCAGCAGTATAATTTGAGAGAAGAGGATTTTCGTAATGAACGCTTTGCGAATATCCTTGGTCAGATGAAGGGGAATAATGATTTGTTATGCCTTACTCGTCCGGATGTTATCCGTGATATACATAGTAAGTACCTGGAAGCTGGTGCTGATATCATTGAAACAAATACATTCAGTTCTACAACTGTTTCTATGGCCGATTATCATGTACAGGATTATGTGCGTGAAATAAATCTTGCTGCTGTAAAAATAGCCCGTGAAATAGCAGATGAATATACCCGGATGAATCCCGATAAGCCCAGATTTGTAGCAGGATCTGTTGGTCCTACTAATAAGACTTGCTCGATGTCTCCGGATGTAAATAATCCGGCTTTTCGTGCCTTGTCGTATGATGAATTGGCTGCTGCATATCAGGAACAGATGGAAGCTCTGATAGATGGAGGTGTAGATGCTATTCTTATCGAGACAATCTTTGATACACTGAATGCTAAAGCTGCAATTTTTGCAGCCGAAACTGCTATGGAAGTTAAAGGAGTACAACTACCAATCATGCTTTCTGTTACAGTGGCAGATATTAGTGGACGAACTCTTTCCGGACAAACTCTGGATGCTTTCCTGGCTTCTATTCAACATGCACCAATTTTCTCTGTCGGGTTGAATTGTTCTTTTGGAGCAAAACAGCTAAAACCTTTTCTTGAAGGCTTAGCAGCTCGTGCTCCTTATTATATAAGTGCATATCCTAATGCCGGTCTTCCTAATAGTTTGGGTAAATATGATCAGACTCCGGCTGAAATGGCTGCTCAGGTTAAAGAATATATTGATGAGAAATTAATCAATATTATTGGTGGATGTTGCGGAACAACCAATGAATATATTGCTGAATACGTTGCTTTAGTTCAAGGTCAAACTCCTCATAAACCACAATCAAATCCAGATTGTATGTGGCTTTCAGGATTGGAATTGCTGGAAGTGAAACCGGAAATTAATTTTGTGAATGTAGGTGAAAGGTGTAATGTAGCTGGTTCACGTAAATTCCTTCGACTCATTCAGGAAAAGAAATATGATGAAGCTCTTACTATTGCTCGCGGGCAAGTGGAAGATGGTGCTTTAATTATTGACGTAAACATGGATGAAGGGTTACTGGAGGCAAAAGAGGAAATGACTACATTCCTTAACCTGATAGCTTCTGAACCTGAGATATCTCGTGTACCTGTAATGATAGATTCTTCAAAATGGGAAGTTATTATTGCCGGACTTAAATGTTTGCAAGGAAAATCTATTGTTAACTCTATTTCACTGAAAGAAGGCGAAGAAGTCTTTCTTGAACATGCACGAACTGTAAAGAAATATGGTGCGGCTGTTGTAGTAATGGCTTTTGATGAAAAAGGACAGGCTGATACATGTGCCCGTAAAATTGAAGTTTGCGAACGCGCATATAGACTATTGGTGGACAAAGTTAAGTTTAATCCTTATGATATAATTTTCGATCCCAATGTTTTGGCTATTGCTACCGGTATGGAAGAACATAATAATTATGCTGTAGATTTTATTAATGCTACAGCATGGATAAAGAAGAATCTTCCGGGGGCTCATATAAGTGGGGGGGTAAGTAATCTTTCTTTCTCTTTCAGAGGAAATAACTATATACGTGAAGCTATGCATGCTGTATTTCTTTATCATGCTATTCAGCAAGGTATGGATATGGGTATTGTTAACCCTGCAACAGCAGTTATGTATACTGATATAGAACCAGACTTACTTGTGAAGATTGAAGATGTGGTTCTTAATCGACGACCAGATGCAGCAGAGATTCTAATTGAAACGGCTGAAAGTTTAAAAGCTTCAAAGGAAGATACTCAAACAGCTGTTAAGCGTGATGCATGGCGAGATGAGAATGTAACCGAAAGATTAAAATATGCTTTAGTAAAAGGAATAGGCGATTATCTGGAAGAAGATCTCGCTGAGATTATTCCACTTTACAATAAGGCTGTTGATATTATTGAGGGGCCGTTAATGGAGGGTATGAATATAGTAGGTGAACTATTTGGTGCTGGTAAAATGTTTTTGCCTCAGGTTGTGAAAACTGCGCGTACCATGAAAAAGGCTGTTGCTATCCTTCAACCATTGATTGAAGCTGAAAAGACAGAAGGATCCACTTCTGCTGGCAAGATGCTTATTGCTACAGTAAAAGGTGATGTTCATGACATTGGAAAAAATATCGTATCTGTGGTAATGGCATGCAATAATTTTGAGGTTATAGACCTTGGGGTAATGGTTCCTACTGAAACGATAGTACAGCGTGCAATAGAGGAAAAACCAGATTTTATTGGATTGAGTGGATTGATAACTCCTTCATTGGAAGAAATGGTTCATGTGGCTTCTGAACTACAGAAAGCTGGCTTGAATATACCTTTGATGATTGGTGGAGCAACGACGTCTAAATTACATACAGCATTAAAAATAGCTCCTGTTTACAGTGGCATTGTGGCTCATATGAAAGATGCCGCTCAAAATGCAACAGTAGCTTCACGTTTGCTTAATCCTGAAGCAAAAGAAAAATTTGCAGCAGAACTCAATAAAGAATATGAATCTCTTCGTCTGAAAAATGTAGATAAGAAGGTTGATACAGTTTCTATTGAAGATGCACAAAAGAATAAACTGAATTTGTTTTAATTTATAAAGCAAAGTATTATGAGTATTTTTTATTATTCGTCTCCGGTAGGTGTTCTTGAGATTAAATCTACAGAAAGCCACATTACTCAGTTATTATTTAAAGAATCTGCCAAAACTTCTTCTGAGAATATTCCAGAAGTAATGAAAGAATGTATTCGCCAGCTTGATGAATATTTCTCTGGGAACCTGAAAGATTTTACTTTGCCTTTAGCTCCTGAAGGTACAACTTTTCAGTGCTCTGTATGGAAAGCTTTGCAAACAATTCCTTATGGACAAACAATCAGCTATAAACAGCTTGCGGAACGAGTAGAAAATCCCAAGGCTTGCCGGGCTGTGGGGACTGCAAATGGAAGAAATCCAATTGCAATAATTATTCCATGCCATAGAGTGATTGCGGCCAATGGTACTTTGGGAGGGTATGCTGGTGGATTAGATATAAAAACTATATTGCTTAAACTCGAAGGTATTGATCAGTTTTAGATAGTTATTTATATATTCGGTTGTAAAGATTGCCTTTATTATATAAAATGTTGATTTTCAAGTAAATCTTATCTTTATAATATTATTTAGAGGGATATAATTCTATTTTATTTTTATAAATAGGATTATATCCCTCTTTATTTATTAAATATAATTAGAAATATTGCTTAAGATACTTATATTAATAAAATAATATATATATTTGTGCTAAGTTTATATAATATATTTAATAATACAATGAATAACCTGCTTGAAATAGCTACTCACTTTAAAATTGATGGAGAAATACATCAGATACTTCCACTAGGAAACGGCCTGATAAATGATTCATATAAAATAGAAACAACCGACGAAAAGCATCCAGATTATGTTCTTCAAAGAATTAATCATGCAATATTTCAGGATGTTGAAATGTTACAGAGGAATATATTTATAGTAACATCATATATCCGAAAAAAACTGGAACAGGCAAATGAAACAGATTTATATCGTAAGGTTATTACATTAGTTCCTGCCAAAGATGATAAGCTTTATTACTTTGATGGTAATAGTTATTGGAGGGTAGCAATTTTTATTGCCAATGCTATAACTCGTGAAACTGTTGATGCTGCAAATTCGTATACAGCGGGCATTGCTTTTGGAAATTTCCAGTCAATGCTTGCCGATATTCCAGATAAACTTGGTGAAACTATCCCAGATTTTCATAATATGGAATTCCGTTTGAAGCAACTTCATGAGGCTATTGAAAAGAATGCAGCTGGTCGTTTGTCGGATGTTCAATACTTGATTGACGAAATAGAAAAACGTGCCAATGAGATGTGTAAAGCTGAGCGTTGGTATAGAGAAGGTAAACTGCCTAAAAGGGTTTGCCATTGCGATACCAAAGTAAACAACATGATGTTTGATCAGGATGGAAAAGTACTTTGTGTGATTGATTTGGATACGGTTATGCCAAGCTTTATCTTTTCTGATTATGGAGATTTTCTTCGTTCTGCTGCAAACACTGGTGACGAAGACGATAAGAAACTTGAGAATGTAAACTTTAATATGGAAATTTTTAAGGCATTCACAAAAGGATATTTAGAATCAGCTCGTTCATTCCTTCTTCCTGTTGAAATAGAGAATCTTCCATACGCAGCAGCTTTATTTCCTTATATGCAATTAGTCCGTTTTCTTGCAGATTATATTAATGGCGATACTTATTATAAAATTCAATATCCGGAACATAATTTAGTACGCTCAAAAGCACAGTTTAAATTGCTTCAAAGCATTGAAAGTCAATTCCCGGAAATGCAGAAATTTATATCTGACTGCTTATAAAAATGAAACTTAACTCTTTTACATAAACAATTCTAACAGATCTAACAAATTTAAACAAGCGAAAAAGGATAATCTGAGATAGATTATCCTTTTTTTATGAGATCAATGTTTTATTTTTTTCTTATATACCTGATAGCGGGAGTTTATGTCACGAACAAAATTGAATGTTTCTCTTCCACGAAAATAGCCATTCTTACATACAGGATCAGTGAAATATTCTTCGTTACTTTTTAAAAGAATAAAGTGCTCCACATTGTTATACCATACCAACTTGTTTTTTCCATATTTGTCAGCCAGCGCCATGGCATCATAAATATGTCCTAATCCTGCATTATAAGCAGCTAAAATAAAATTTCGCCTTTCTTTTTTATCAGGTATCATGCTAAAGCTTTTGTTGATAGAGGCTATATATTTAACCGCAGCCTTTATGCTTAATTCTGGATTTTCTTCTTCTCCTGATGACAATCCCATGGCTCTCGCAGTAGTAGGCATCAGTTGCATTAATCCTCTTGCTCCGGCCCAGGACACAGCTTTGGGGTCAAAGTTCGATTCATTATAAGCAAGTGAAGCAAGGAGCTGCCAATCCCAGTTTATCTCTTTCGAGTATTTCTTGAAAAATTTGTCATAAAGAGATATTTTACCGTGTTTGATGGATAAAATAGGAGAGTGGACTGTTGTTTTTAGTAATTCGAAATATCGTTTTGTACTGGCAGTATAATCTGGAGAGGTAATATTGTTTTTATACCATTCGTTAGCAGCTTTAGCAAGTTGTGTACATTCTTGTCTAACAGCCCATGATGCCCGTTGGTCAAAACTAACAGATAGTTTAATATTGATATTGGGATAGTAAGTTGCATTTAATTTGGCAAGATCATCATCACACACTGTATATTGAATCTTACCTTCAGCAACCTGAGTTATCAAATCTTCTACAGAAATGCTGTCACTTTCTACCTTATGAATTTTGATTCCACCACCTAATTCCTTGTCCAGGTTAACTAAACGATCGTAATATTTTCCAGGCTTTACATAAACGTCTTTTCCTACCAGTTGAGTAACATCTGTCAGAAGTTCAGATTTAGATTTATTTTGTTGAACAACTACCTGGTGAGTGATAACTTCTAGTCCGCAATAAGTCAGACTGTCTTTCATTTTTTTTGTTACTGGTAAATTGTAGGCAATCATATCTCCTTCGCCCTTTTTCAATTTATGTACCAGCTCGGGAATGTTTTTTGCTACCTCAACTCGTAACTTTAGTCCAAGCGAGCGTGCAAACTGTTCACTTAGTTCGTATTGATATCCCATCTCCTGTCCTCGGTAAATAAAGTAAGAGGTAGAACTGTAAAGAGTTAGAACTACAAGTTCACCACTATCTTTAATTTGAGGAAGATCGTAAACGCTCTTCTCTTTCTGGCCTGTTTGTGTATTCTTACAGGCAAGTAACGATATGGTTATCAGGAAGAAAAGTAGTATTTTACGCATGTTTTTTGTTTTCTATTTTTCCAGATCGAGATTTTTTTCGATAAACATGGTCAATATATCAATAGCAACCTGATTGTTTCCACCTTGAGGAATAATTAAGTCGGCATATCTTTTTGTTGGTTCAATAAATTGCTGATGCATAGGTTTTAATACACGAGTATATCTTTCCATTACCATTTCAGCCGTACGTCCACGTTCTACAATATCGCGGTTTATTACACGTATCAGTCGCTCATCGGGGTCAGCATCAACAAACACTTTCAGGTCCATTAAATCTCGTAACTTCTTGTCGCTTAATGCCAGAATCCCTTCTACAATAATAACATCCCGAGGCTCAATGTGAATTGTTTCCGGCTGACGGGTGCAAGTTAGATAAGAGTAAGTTGGCTGTTCTATACTTTCTCCTTTTTTAAGTAACTGAATATGCTTTGATAGCAAATCCCATTCAAAAGAATCCGGATGGTCGAAGTTGATAAATTGTCTTTTTTCTACAGGGACGTTGCTACTGTCTTTGTAGTAAGAGTCCTGAGGTAGTAAGACTACTTCATCTTTTGGAAGACTATCAAAAATCTTACGAACAACGGTTGTTTTGCCGGAACCTGTTCCACCAGCTATACCTATTATTAACATGGTTTAATATTGATTTTTAAAACAAATAACTTACTTTTGCTATGAATTCATTATAATTGAATTTATATACAAAAATAGAATAAATTAATTAATAAAACAAAGTATGGTACGACACATTGTATTATTCCAATTAAAAAAAATGGAATCAGAGAGTGCAAAACTAGAAGTGATGAATGCATTTAAAAACGCAATAGAAGCATTGCCTAAAGATATTAATGTAATCCGTAAAATTGAAGTAAAATTTAATATGAATCCAGCTGAAATTTATGATATTGCGTTGAATAGCGAATTTGATTCATTGGAAGATGTGAATTTCTATGCAAAACATCCTTTACACGTTGCAGCTGGAAAGATATTGGCTGATGTTAAAGAAAGCCGTGCATGTGTAGACTATGAATTTTAGTCATGAACTTAAATTATTAGAATGAAGAAAATATTATTTATATTCTGCTCGCTTTTATTATTTGCGAGCAATATTTCTGCTCAGATTCAAGATCCTGTTAGCTTTAAAACAGAGCTAAAAACGATCAGCGATACTGAAGCTGAAATTCGGTTTACAGCATCTATTGATAAAGGATGGCATGTTTACTCAGTAAATCTTCCTTCTGGCGGACCTATATCGGCTACGTTTAATATAGAGAAAATAGAAGGAGCAAAGCTGATAGGAAAACTCACTCCACTTAGCAAAGAAATAGAGAAGTTTGATAAAGTTTTTGAGATGAAATTGCGCTATTTTGAACATAGTGCTACTTTCTCACAAAAAATAAAAATAACAGGCAGTAGTTATAAAATTAAGGGCTATCTGGAGTATGGTGCATGCGATGATGAAAGTTGCTTGCCTCCTACTGAAGTTCCTTTTAATTTTCAGGGTAAGGGTAGTGCAAAAGCAGTGGCTGAAGCTGCAAAAGATGCAGAAACATCTTCAAAGGATGTAAAAGAAGAACCTGTTGCAGCCTTGACTGCAGATACTTTGGCTCTTGCAAAGACAGATTCTGTTGCGTCTACTGATACAGTTGCTAAATCTGATTACTGGAAACCGGTAATTAGTGAACTGCAAAGTTTTGGAGGATCTACAGATCACAAGAACCTCTCCTGGATTTATATTTTTGTGACCGGATTTCTGGGTGGCTTGCTTGCTCTGTTCACGCCGTGTGTGTGGCCAATTATTCCTATGACGGTAAGTTTTTTCCTAAAACGTGCTAAAGACAAGAAAAAAGGAATAAAGGATGCCATTTTGTATGGAGTCTCAATCGTGGTAATCTATCTGATTTTGGGACTTGCTGTTACGCTGATTTTTGGAGCAAGTGCATTGAATGCCTTGTCTACAAATGCCATTTTTAATATCCTGTTCTTCCTGATGCTGGTTATCTTTGCTGCTTCGTTCTTTGGAGCGTTCGAGATTACACTTCCTTCATCGTGGAGTACGAAAGTGGATAGTAAAGCCGAGAGTACAAGTGGACTGCTTAGTATCTTCCTAATGGCATTTACGCTGACACTTGTTTCGTTCTCTTGTACAGGTCCTATCATTGGATTCTTACTGGTGCAAGTTTCTACATCCGGTAGTATTGTTGCCCCTGCAATTGGAATGCTTGGTTTTGCTATAGCATTGGCATTACCTTTCACTCTCTTTGCATTGTTCCCATCATGGTTGAAGTCAATGCCTCGTTCGGGTGGATGGATGAATCAGGTAAAAGTTGTTCTTGGATTCCTAGAACTAGCCTTTGCATTGAAATTCTTCTCTGTTGCTGACCTTGCTTATGGCTGGAGATTGCTTGATCGCGAAACATTCCTTGCTTTGTGGATTGTAATCTTTGCTTTGCTGGGATTATACCTATTGGGTAAGATTCGCTTTCCGCATGATGATGAAGATACAAAAACTTCTGTACCTGCGTTTTTTATAGCTTTGGTTTCTTTGGCTTTTGCTGTATATATGATTCCTGGATTGTGGGGTGCACCATTAAAAGCAGTCAGTGCTTTTGCTCCTCCAATGAAAACTCAGGATTTTAATCTGTATACAAAAGAAGTACATGCCAAGTTTGATGATTATGATACAGGTATGGAATATGCAAGACAGCAAGGTAAACCTGTTATGATCGACTTTACCGGATATGGATGTGTAAACTGTCGTAAGATGGAACTAGCTGTATGGATAGATCCTAAAGTGAGCAGTATTATTGAGAATGACTATGTATTGATCTCTTTGTATGTAGATGATAAGAAACCTCTTCCTTCGCCAATTACTGTAACAGAGAATGGAACAGAAAGAACGTTGAGATCGATTGGTGACAAATGGAGTTATCTGCAAAGAACAAAGTTTGGTTCTAATGCACAACCTTTCTATGTATTACTGGATAATGAAGGTAAACCGCTCAATAAATCGTATGCTTACGATGAAGATATTGACAAGTATGTAGAATTCCTGCAAAAAGGTATCGACAATTACAAAAAATAAAATGTATTCTATTTAAGATGAAAAAGATAATTAACCCTTGGAATAAGAAAGAAGGATATAATTGCTTTGGGTGTTGTAAGAGCAATGAAAGTGGTGTGAAGATGGATTTCTATGAAGATGGCGATGAAGTTGTCAGCTTCTGGAAACCACAACCTCAGTTTCAAGGATGGACAAATACTCTTCATGGTGGTATCCAGGCGGTTTTAATGGACGAAATCTGTGCATGGGCGGTGCTTCGTAAACTTCAAACTACCGGCGTTACTACTAATATGCAGACACGGTACATGAAGTCGGTTAGTACAAACGACTCTTGTTTAACCTTACGGGCAAGTATTCAGGAAGTTAAGCGCAATATTGTTATTGTAGAGGGACGTTTATACAATGAAGTAGGCGAACTTTGCACTAAGTCAGTTTGCACCTACTTTACTTTTTCTAAGGAAAAACTGCGTGAAGAGATGCAATTTCTTGGCTGTGAAGTAGAGGATGAGGATGTAAATCCATTAAATTGTTAGTCTTAAACATCTTTTTGTGATAATTATTTGGAAATCTAAATAGATAGCTTTACATTTGTCGCATAAAAAAAAACAATATGATCAATACAGTTATACGTCATCATCATCATTTTCCTAACGAATAGTCGGTGGGCGTATAGATTATGTATATATGAAATTAGAAAGGCTTACCGTTTTGGTGAGCCTTTTTTTATTCCTAAATAAATCATTTTAAACAAAATAAACTTATGCTAAGAATTGCCGTACAATCCAAGGGTCGTTTGTTCGAAGAAACAATGGCTCTTTTCGAAGAATCAGACATTAAATTAAGTTCTCACAAGAGATCACTTCTTGTTCAGTCTACTAATTTCCCTGTTGAGGTATTGTACCTTCGTGATGATGATATTCCTCAGGCTGTTGCTACCGGAGTAGCCGACTTAGGTATTGTTGGCGAGAATGAATTCGTAGAGAAGGATGAGGATGCAGAAATCGTTAAGAGATTAGGCTTTAGCAAATGTCGTCTTTCCTTGGCTATGCCTAAAGATATTGAATATCCGGGATTGTCATGGTTTGAAGGAAAGAAGATAGCTACTTCTTATCCGGTTATTTTGAAGAATTTCATGAAAGCTAATGGCATTAAAACGGAAATCCATGTAATAAATGGATCTGTTGAAATTGCTCCGGGTATAGGATTGGCAGATGCTATTTTTGATATAGTAAGCTCTGGTTCTACTTTAATCAGTAATCGTCTGAAAGAAGTAGAAGTGGTGATGAAATCGGAAGCTTTACTGATTGGTAATAAGGAAATGTCGGCAGAAAACAAAGAAGTTCTTGATGAACTTTTGTTCCGCATGGATGCTGTTAAAATTGCTGAAGATAAGAAATATGTGTTGATGAACGCACCAAAAGATAAGTTGAAAGATATTATAGAAGTTCTTCCGGGAATGAAGAGTCCAACTGTTATGCCGCTTGCTCAGGAAGACTGGTGTTCAGTTCACACTGTTCTCGAAGAAAAACGCTTCTGGGAAATTATTGGTAAGCTGAAGGCTCTTGGAGCTGAAGGTATTCTTGTATTACCTATTGAAAAGATGATTATTTAATAAGTCTATGAAAGTAATTATATATCCGGGAAAAGAGGACTGGAAAGAAATTCTGAAACGCCCTGCACTTAATACTGAAAGCTTAAACGATACGGTGAAAGGGATTCTTAATCGTGTAAAGGCTGAAGGTGATAAAGCAGTGCTCGAATGCGAAGCCACTTTTGACAAGGTACAGCTTGCTAGTCTGACTGTGAGTGCTGATGAGATCAAAGAAGCCGAAAGTCTGATCAGTGACGATCTTAAAGCAGCTATCATACTTGCAAAAGAAAACATAGAAACCTTTCACTCGGCACAACGTTTTACCGGGAAGAAAGTTGAAACACGTCCGGGTGTTGTTTGCTGGCAGAAAGCGGTAGGAATTGAGAAAGTGGGATTGTATGTTCCGGGCGGAACAGCTCCTTTGTTCTCAACAGTGCTAATGCTTGCAACTCCAGCACGCATTGCCGGATGCAAGGAAATAGTACTTTGCACCCCTCCAAACCGTGAAGGTAAAGTGCATCCTGCTATTTTGTTTGCCGCTAATCTGGCCGGAGTAAATAAGATATTTAAGGCTGGTGGAGTACAGGCGATAGGATCTATGGCGTATGGAACGGAATCTGTGCCAAAAGTATATAAAATATTCGGCCCGGGTAATCAATATGTTACAGCAGCCAAGCAACTAGTTTCTTTGCGTGATGTTGCTATTGATATGCCTGCAGGTCCTTCAGAAGTAGAAGTCCTGGCTGATCAATCAGCCAATCCTGCTTTTGTGGCAGCGGATTTATTATCTCAGGCTGAGCACGGAATAGACAGTCAGGCTGTGTTAATTACTACCTCCGAAGAACTTATTGAGAAAGTTTGTGCCGAAGTCGAATCTCAACTAGCGCAGTTGCCAAGAAAAGAAATTGCTGCAAAATCATTGGATAACAGCAAGCTGATTTTGGTTAAGGATATGGATGAAGCCATATCGATGACCAATGAATATGCACCTGAGCACCTGATTATTGAAACGGTTAACTACATGGAAGTTGCCGAACAGATTACAAATGCCGGTTCTGTATTCCTTGGATCACTAACTCCTGAAAGTGCAGGCGATTATGCATCGGGAACTAACCACACCCTTCCAACCAACGGATATGCAAAAGCATACAGTGGAGTAAGCCTTGATAGCTTTATCCGAAAAATTACTTTCCAGGAAATTACTAGTCAGGGTATTCAAACTATTGGTCCGGCTATTGAAGTAATGGCAGCCAATGAGCAACTCGATGCTCACAAGAATGCGGTGACAGTAAGGCTTAACAGTTTAAAATAAAGAAACAATGAAAGCATTAAAAGAATTAACCCGTCTGAATATATGGGATTTGAAACCCTATTCTTCAGCTCGGGATGAATATAAAGGAGTAGAAGCTTCCGTATTTCTGGATGCAAATGAAAATCCATATAACAATCCGTTTAACCGTTATCCGGATCCATTGCAAAGAGATTTGAAAGAATTGCTAGCTCCCATTAAAGGAGTAAAATCTGGAAATATATTTCTTGGAAATGGTAGTGATGAGGCAATAGATCTTGTTTACAGAGCTTTTTGTGAACCTGAAAAAGACAATGTAGTTGCTATTGATCCTACATACGGAATGTATAAGGTTTGTGCAGATGTGAACAATGTAGATTACCGCAATGTATTACTGGATGAAAACTATCAGTTCTCGGCAGATATGTTGCTTGCAGCTACAGATGAAAGAACCAAACTTATATTTCTCTGCTCACCTAATAATCCAACAGGTAATGACTTGTTGCAAAGTGAAATAGAAAAGGTTATCAAAGATTTTGAAGGTTTGGTTATTCTTGATGAAGCCTATAATGATTTCTCTGACAGACCATCATATCTTTCACAGCTGGATAAATATCCTAACCTGATTATTCTTCAAACATTCTCCAAAGCATACGGTTGCGCAGCTATTCGTTTAGGTATGGCATTTGCTTCGAAAGAGATTATTGATATTCTGAACAAGATAAAATACCCGTATAATGTAAATTTGCTTACTCAGCAACAAGCTATGAGTATGTTGAAAGATTATTCTCAGGTAGAGGCTTGGGTAAAAACATTGATTGAAGAGCGAGCTTACCTTGAAAAAGAATTTGTTGCATTGGCTTGTACGGAAAAGATATATCCTTCGGATGCAAATTTCTTCCTGGCCAAAGTATCAGATGCCAAAGCTATTTATAATTATCTTGTTGCAAAAGGTATTATCGTTCGTAACCGTACTTCAATAACGCTTTGCAAAGATTGTTTGCGTGTAACGGTAGGAACCCGCGAGGAAAACAATCAGTTGCTGGAAGCATTGAAGCAATATAAATAGGAGTTAGCATGAAGAAAGTATTATTTATAGATAGAGATGGTACATTGGTTATTGAACCACCTATTGATTTTCAACTTGATTCTCTCGAGAAATTGGAGTTTTATCCGAAGGTATTTAAGAATCTTGGCTTTATACGCAGCAAGCTTGATTTTGAATTTGTAATGGTGACTAACCAGGACGGATTAGGTACTGATTCTTTTCCTGAAGAGACATTCTGGCTTGCTCATAATAAGATGCTGAAAGCCTTTGAGAATGAAGGAATCACTTTCGATGATATTCTGATAGATCCAAGTTTGCCCGAAGAAAACAGTCCAAACCGCAAACCCGGAATTGGAATGATGGGTAAGTACCTGGAAGAAGGAACTTATGATATTGCAGGAAGTTTTGTGATTGGCGATCGCATTACCGATGTACTGTTGGCAAAGAATCTGGGATGCAAGGCTATCTTTATGCAGGATTCAACAGATGAACTGAAACGTAAAGGATTGGAAGATGTATGCGCATTGGCAACAGCCGACTGGGACCGCGTAATCGAGTTCCTTTTTGCAGGCGAACGTACAGCACAGGTACAACGCACTACCAAAGAAACTGATATCTTTGTAAAGCTGAACCTCGACGGAACAGGCGCGTGCGATATTTCTACCGGCTTAGGATTTTTTGATCACATGCTCGAGCAGATAGGAAAGCATTCTGGCATGGATTTAACTATCAAAGTAAAAGGCGATCTTGAAGTGGATGAACATCATACAATTGAAGATACAGCCATTGCTTTGGGCGATTGCATTTATCAGGCATTGGGAAACAAACGTGGTATTGAAAGATATGGTTACTGTCTTCCTATGGACGATTGTCTGTGTCAGGTGGCACTCGACTTTGGAGGTCGCCCCTGGTTGGTATGGGATGCCGAATTTAATCGCGAAAAGATAGGAGAGATGCCTACCGAGATGTTCCTGCACTTCTTTAAATCATTGAGCGATGCCGCAAAAATGAACCTGAACATTAAAGCCGAAGGACAGAACGAGCATCATAAAATTGAAGGAATCTTTAAAGCTTTGGCTCGTGCGCTGAAAATGGCAGTGAAGAGAGATATATATAATTATGAGCTACCTTCAACAAAGGGAATACTCTAGTAGATTTTTGGATAAAGATTTTACCTCATAAGCCTTGTTTCTATGAGGTAGACTTTATTCCTTGAATAGTTATTGACTTCTGTAAATTAGTTACATAAAATATTTTATTCCAAAACTATACTGAATAATACACTGAACATATTTAAAATAAGGATGTTAATTATATTGTATTTCAGGAACTTTTTGTCTGTGCAAGTTTTTAAAAGATAAAATAATATATCATTCTTAATTATGATACTATGCCTTCATTAGCAGCAATATCAAAAATTGATTTTCCTTTCAAAGTAGATCAGAAGGAAGTGAAAGAATATGCCAAAAATTTTTTTGCATCTTCTTTTCCCCAAATTGAAAGTATGTTGAGTGTATTTGATAATACAGAAATAGTAACAAGGAATTTCTGCAAATCGCTGGATTACTATTCAAACCTACATACTTTTCAGGATCAAAATGCAGAATATATAAGGATATCTCTTGAATATTCAGTCAGAGCAATAGAAAAGTGCATTTCTACAGCACAAATTAATAAGGATGATATAACTGATATAATTTTTATTTCAACAACAGGACTTTCTACACCAAGCTTAGATGCGCTTATCATTAATAAAATGAGATTGAACAAAAATATCAATCGTATGGCTATTTTTGGTTTAGGTTGTGGAGGAGGAGTTGCCGGTTACTCAAAGGCGTGTATTTTGGCTAAAGCAAATCCGGAAGCAGTAGTTTTACTAGTAGCTGTGGAGTTGTGTTCGTTGACTTTTTTACGCAATGATTTTAGTATGAGTAACTTTATAGGTACAAGTTTATTTTCTGACGGTATAGCTGCCTGTTTGATTGTTGGAGATAATTATGTAAACAATTCCAAAAATGAAATAACATTTCTGGCCACTCAAAGCAAGTTGTATTTTGATTCACTTGATGTAATGGGATGGAATTTTGTTGATGAAGGATTTAAAGTCTTGTTTTCATCAGACATTCCATCTATTATTGCAAAAAACGTAAATAACGACGTTATTTCATTCTTAGATAAAAATCATTTAAAAATTTCAGATATAAAGAATTTTATATTTCATCCAGGTGGTAAAAAAATCATAGCCGCATATGAAGAAGCGTTATCGGTAGAGGGCGATTTTCTTAAAAATACAAGAGAGGTGATGACAGAGAATGGCAATATGTCAAGTCCCACAGTTCTATATGTATTGGACAGGTTTCTTACTCAAGGCTTTGAGAATGGTTACGGATTGATGTCCTCAATGGGACCTGGCTTTTCGTGTGAGATGGTTTTGCTTCAAATGAATAAAAAATAATATGGCTTTCATCCTTTTTACATCATTAATAATTCTGTTACGAATTGGAGAATTAATTCTATCCAAAAGAAATGAGAAATGGTTATTACAAAATGGTGCAGTTGAATATGGGCAAAAACATTATCCGTTTATAGTAGCGCTTCATGTTTTATTTATCATTTCGTTAATAATTGAATATTCAATGAAACGTACTGTGTCTTACAGTTCTTTTTTACTCGTTTTATTTTTTTTACTTCTTGCATTTAAAACTTGGGTCATTTTATCGTTAGGTAAATTCTGGAACACAAAAATATATCGCATCGCCAATTATCCCTTAATAAAAAAAGGGTTATACAGGTATTTTAAACATCCTAATTATATGATTGTGATTATTGAAATAGCTGTTATACCTTTAATTTTTGATTTGTATTTTACTGCAGTCATTTTTACCCTATTTAATGCAATTTTGTTGTCAGTAAGAATTAAAGAAGAAAATAAGGCTTTGAGTATTTAAATTTTGGCAGAAGTAAATAAAGGATCCACCAGAAGTTTTTTGTTAATATTTATTCTATGTTGTTGAAACAATCTATTTTTTTAGCAGGCAGCCGTCCTTTGTTTTATTATGTTTTTCTATATTTGTTGAGTAGTATTTAAGATTAGTATATCAGAATCTGAAATAATAAAAATGGTTGTGAATAGATCTTTTAATTGAAAATATAAAATGAACAATGAAGCAGAAAAAATATTAGCAGATAAGAATATTAAGCCAACTGCTATGCGTATTTTGGTTCTTAAAGAGTTGCTATTACAATCAGATGCTGTTAGTTTATATGATCTTGAGCAAAAGTTTGATAAAGTAGAAAGAACAACGCTGTTTCGCACACTAAATACTTTTGTTGAAAATAGCTTAATACACAAAATAGATGATGGCACAGGTGCTGTAAAGTATGCTTTATGCGAAAAAGATTGTACTTGCGAACTGAAAGATTTGCATATTCATTTCTTATGCACCAAATGTGGACGGACTTTTTGCCTGAAAGATATACCTATCCCTTCTTTTCAGCTTCCCGATAATTTTATCTTTGAAACGGCTAATTTTGTAATTAAAGGAGTTTGTCCGCATTGCCATTAATAATGCAACACTGTTGCACGTTTATATAACTTATCTTTGTTGAGTACAAATGATTAATTTGTATACATAACAAAATAATTATAAACTATAAATGGAAGTATAATGACAAACTCAGAACAAAAACTCTATCAAAAAGCTTGGTTACTAAGTTTATTTACAATATTCTATAACGTAATTGAAGGTCTGGTTTCCATGTTTTTTGGATACGAAGACGAAACATTAGCATTATTTGGTTTTGGTGTGGATAGTTTTATAGAAGTAATGTCAGGCATTGGTATAGCTGTTATGATATTGCGCATAAAACAAAACCCTGAAAGCAATAAAAGTGCTTTTGAAAAAACAGCATTGAAAATTACAGGATTTGCTTTTTATATCTTATCAGTCGGTCTATTGGCTGGTATTATTATGAACCTGATAAATGGACATAAACCAGAGACTACACTTTGGGGAGTGATAGTGTCTTCTATATCTATATTGACAATGATATGGCTAATGTATGCCAAAAAGACGATCGGGAAAAAATTAGGCTCAGATCCAATTATTGCTGATAGTAATTGTACAAAGGTGTGTGTATATATGTCGGTTGTTTTGCTTTTATCAAGTTTAATCTATGAATTAACTGGCTTTGCCTACGCCGATGTTATTGGTACTGCAGGTTTAATATATTTCTCTTTATCCGAGGGGAAAGAAGCTTTTGAGAAAGCAGAAGGAAAGGAGTGTTGCTGTCATTGAATCAATGGAGGGCAGAACGAACATCATAAAATTCAATGAATCTTTAAAGCTTTGGCTCGTGCGCTGAAAATGGCAGTGAAGAGGGATATATATAATTATGAACAGCCTTCAACCAAAAGGAATGCTCTGATTATATTAGTATATCTGAAGTTTGAAATAATAATCTTGATTATATAAAAAGATACAATAAATTTGTATCATAATTTATTGGAATGCGGTAGTAAATGTTTTATTTATTACCGCATTCTTTTTTTTATATAATGTTATTAGTAAAATAATTATTTTTTATTTGTTTGAAATAGAATATATATTACATTTGCATATAAATAAAAAATACTATTATGAAAAACAGATTAAATCTTATTGTTTTATTACTAGGATTAGTTCTGACTAATTGCAATAATAAGAATGAAAATGTAATTTCTGAGGGAAATAAAGTTGCAGCTTTAAATAATAAGCCAACTTTTTTACCGACAAAAAACGGAGTGATATGTAAGGACTGGAATAAGAAGAAAGGGCAGGACCTTGAATTTTATTATGATAAAGAGACATTTAATGTTATTTCTTCTGTGAGATTAGAGAAAAATCCTCAATTGGAAGTGCATTATAAAATTAAGAAGGATCATAATAAAAGCGTGGTGAAGTATTCTGATTGTAACTATATAACATTGGGAATCTGTGAAGTTACTGACGGAAAATATATTTATAAGTTGCAGCTGAAAGACATAGCTAACAAGTATCCCCTGGATTACATAGCTGTTACAGATGTTGGTAATAATAGCTTTGTTTTTGGTGACAAAGAAATGGGAAATTATTTTCCTAACCTGAAAAAGTATATTTTTCAAGGAGATTTATAAACAATAGTTCGATACAAAAATAGTATATAACTATGTTGCAATAGTAGCAAACTCAATGATTTCTTTGTAAAATTTGTCATTTCACTTCAGAAAGAATATCCTTTCAGATATCCATATATTGGTTAAGTATGCTTGATTTTGTCTTATTATTTACGGCCTTGAATGCTGTAGGAATACTGGAAATCTGCGACTTAACCATTTTTTATGATAAAATCCAAATATAATTTATTGTTTTACAAGCGCTTGATAAATTATTTAATGAAGTATTGAATTTACAAGTATCGGTTTAATAGTATAATTTTCTTTGCATTCTGAAAAAGAAGAATTATTTTTGGTGTCCAAAGTCAAAGTGTTATACCTTACAGATTATTAATATTATAATCAATTATAATTTAAACCTTTATCTAATTATTATGAACTCTATTGTAATTGTAATTATTGCCGCATTATTCCTTGTTATAGGCTATGGTGTCTACGGCAGATTCATGGCGTATAAAGTTTTAATGCTGAATAAAAACAACGTTGTTCCTTCGGAAACTCTCAATGATGGGCACGATTATGTGCCAACAAACAAAGTTGTATTAATGGGGCACCATTTTGCGGCAATAGCCGGAGCAGGTCCATTAATTGGTCCGGTACTCGCAGCCCAGTATGGTTTTCTTCCCGGTGTTCTATGGATATTGATCGGTTCTTTATTTGCAGGAGCTGTTCACGATATGGTAATTCTTACAGCTTCTGTTCGTTATAGAGGAAAGTCAATTGCTGAAATTGCGAGAGACTTGGTTGGCGACAGATTAGGTTTTATTACTTCCATTGCTGTAATCGCTATTTTAATTGTATCAATGGCCGGTCTAGGTATTCCCGTTGTTAATGCTCTGAAAAATTCACCCTGGGGAACATTTACGGTTGGTTTTACAATTCCTGTTGCACTTTTTATTGGTATCTATTTGAAATATATCCGTCCCGATAAAATATGGGAAGGAACCATATTAGGAGTACTTTTAGTTCTGCTGGGAGTAGTTCTTGGTCCGGTTATTCAAAATTCGGCTTTAGGTGCTTATTTGGATTTTGACCAAAAGCAGATGTCTTTAATTCTTGCAATTTATGGATTCTTTGCAGCTGCATTGCCTGTTTGGTTATTGCTTTTGCCAAGAGACTATCTTAGTACTTACATGAAACTTGGTGTTATCGGGGCATTGGCTATTGGTATCATTATTATTCAGCCCGATATTAAAATGCCGGCTATTACACAATTTGTAAATGGAGGTGGTCCTATTGTTCCCGGTAAAGTATTTCCTTTTCTTTTTATAACAATTGCATGTGGTGCTTTGTCAGGTTTCCATTCACTGATAAGTTCCGGAACAACACCAAAACTGATTAAAAACGAAAAAGATATATTACCAATCGGTTTTGGTGCAATGCTATTAGAAGCCTTTGTTGCCATCATGGCTTTACTGGCTGCAACAGTTTTGCCTACTTCTGATTATTTTGCTATTAATTCCCTGCCCGAAGTGTTTTCTAAACTGCATATGGTTCCTGTTGATTTGCCTGAGCTTTCGTCTTTAGTAGGAGAGGATTTGGCAGGCAGACCAGGAGGTTCGGTATCTTTGGCTGTGGGTATGACTTATGTATTTGAAAGTATTCCATGGTTAAGATCAATGATGGGGTACTGGTATCATTTCTGTATAATGTTCGAAGCATTGTTTATCCTCACTACTATTGATTCCGGTACAAGAATCGGCCGATATCTGCTTCAGGATTTATTCCGTCAGAATTCAAGAGATATATCAAAGGGACGTGCATGGTTTAATGCTATTTTCTTTTCCGGACTTATAACTTTCTTCTGGGGATATTTATTATACACCGGTGATATTTCAACAATCTGGCCTCTTTTTGGAACGGCCAATCAGATGTTGGCAATCATTGCATTTGCCATTGGAACAACATACTTACTTCGTTCTCAGCAAAATAAATATGTTTGGGTAACTGCCATTCCTTTGTGCTTTGTTACAGTCACTACTTTATCGTCGGCACTGATGAATATTTTCGATAATTATCTGCCAAAAGGTTTGTATGCACTTTCTGCTATATCCGGTATATTAGTCATTCTGGTTTGTCTGGTTCTTATAGAGAGCTTTGTTAACTGGAGAAGAATAACCCGCATGAGTAACGAAGAGTTAACCTCAGTAAAAATTGGACTTATTGGGGAACCGGTTGTTTCATATAGCAATATTAAAAGCGGCAAATCATCTAAAGAATAGAGTTTAATAATGCGGTGATAGTGCAGCAAGTATATAAGAAAGATAAATAATAAATGAATATGAGAAAGGCAATATTTCTTTTAATTGGAATGCTAATAGCAATGAACGCATTTTCTAATGTGAACTATATTGAGATCTCTAAAATTAGTAATGATGGGAGATTAGTAAATGCTTTCAACTATATTAAAGACAATCAGCAATACTATAATCATTGGACAAACGAGTGGAACTATGACAAATCCAAAAACGAATTAATAAAGAACCTTCGTGAAAGCTATGTCATGTTTTCATCTGTTTCAACAAAAAACGAAGAACTTTTCATGTTGCTGGGTGACATTGCACATTACCTGTATAATCTTGACGAATCTGATTATTACCAGTTAGCTGTAAATAATTACAACTCGGCCATTGCGATTAATCCTAATGATTATAGAACTTACTGGTTTCTAGGGTTTCATTATGTGCTTTCCAGTGTTCCTACATTAGGCATTGATAATTTTTTAAAAGCACAAAAATTATTGCCTGCGAAACAACCTGCTGACTTTTGGGAAGAATATGCCTGGGCAACAGCTGCTACAAATATGCCATCACATTGCATTTACGCTATGGATAAAGCGAGAAGCATTCTGGGTACTACTGGACATTTCGAATCACAGCTTGGACCGGAGATACATAAAAGAATCATTGATGTAGATAAAAATATCTCTTATAAAAAAGAAGATATATGGTCATCGTCAGATGGAGAAAAATTAGCATTTACTTCCCGGCCGTTAGGTATTAAAGTCTTGGTTGATTCTACATGGAGGCTATCAATATATGATTATAAGAATAATCAAAGCGCATTTATTCTAAATCCACCTGCAATTAAGAGTAAAAAAGGGAAAGAAATTAGTTATACTATCGCTATAATCATGAAAGCGGCGAACTTAACTGACAAATTAGATGATTACATAAACACTCTGACCTCTAATTACTCAAATAAAAGTAAGATAACATTTTCTGATAAATATGAAAAGATGGTTGCTTACGAAATAAAAGATAAAGAAATATATAAAGATATGGGTGGAGGTTGTATATATATGATTGGTGTTGAAAGGAATAGTCCAATGTATCCTGGACTGCTTTTGGAAAATCCAGCGACTATTCCAGCTGGTAATAAAGGTAAGGTTTCATATTTTAGGGCAACAGATAGTAAAGGCCGATTTGAAGGACGAATTTTCTATGCCATTATGTTAGATTGTTGCGAAGATATCAATGAACAATCGCTAGATGTTTTCAAGACTCTCTTTGATAATCAGATAATAATAGAATAAAATGTTTACTGTTATGTTTGCTTAGGAATAAGACAAGTGTTGTAAATCAGTTTAGTAATAACTACAGAAACTGTAAACCCGATTCCAGGAAAGGTCAAATCCAAACCCCAATAAATAAAATCCATTGGTGAATAATCTAAAAACTCCCGCCAGCTTTTTTAAAAACCTGGCGGGAGTTTGATTAATATCCGGTTACGTTTTTTAAAAAGCCGGCGGGAGTTTTATTACTCTTTTAACTTCAAAAAAAACTTTTTATTTTCATCCCTCACCATTTTTTTTAGTAAGAAGCTTATAAACAGTTGTTTATGTGCAAAAAATAGAGAACAATCCCTCACTCAACCCTCACCCTTGCTTTTGTATTTGTTTGTATATCAGGCGTATATGTTGTTATGGATAAAAGTTTTTTTGTTATCATCCCTCACTTTTTGCTCTCATCCCTCACCCTTAAATTGAATTTTAGTTCTTTTCAGGCTGATTTTTTTAACCTTGAACTAAAATATATAAAAAATGCGAGTTTTAAGCGAAAAGGTGAGGGATGCCCTGGAAAAGTGAGGGATGATGACTTTTTTGGTTTTATCCCTCACTGATTAATAGCTTGTATATTAGACGATTATATTTGCTGGGGTGAGGGATGAGTGAGGGTTGCTATTTGTTAATTGGTTGAATATTAAATATTTAAATCTAAATGGTGATGGATGAAAATATATTTTTTTTCTGTAGCTTATTATGATTGTGTAGAAAATGCTGAATTAAACTAGCGTTTTTGTGTAAAAAGTGCTGAATTAAACTAGCATTTTTGCAATAACTATTGTTCTTCTATTTTCTCGTACTGATATTTATTCCACAACAATTGCATTCTTACTTTGTTTTATACGTAATACCAAAACAATATTATTTTATCATTTTGATTGCATAAAATCTCTTATTTGTATTGCTTATCCTATATTGAAAGGTGTATTAATGGGCTGTGATGTGTTTTTCTGTCATATTTCTATTTATGAAATAAACTGTTCTCTAAATATTTATGCGAAAAATATTGCTTAAGTCAAAGCGAAACACTATTTTAGAGGCATGGATCTTACAGATCAAAAAAAGATATAAACCTTATTCTTTGTACATAGATGGAAAAACGAATCGTAGAATGCGTGCCCAATTTCAGTGAGGGACGTGATATGGCTGTCATTAAACAAATTACTGATGTTATAGAGGGTGTAGAGGGCATCAAACTTCTTGATGTTGACCCTGGTAAAGCTACCAATCGTACCGTTGTTACTTTTGTGGGAGAAATTGATGCTGTGGTGGAAGCGGCTTTTCGTTGTGTAGTGAAAGCCGCAGAGGTGATAGATATGAGAAAACATCATGGAGAACATCCTCGTATGGGAGCTACCGATGTACTTCCACTTGTTCCTGTCTCTGGTATTACTATGGAAGAAACTGCTGAATATGCCCGACAGCTTGCAAAACGAATTGCACTCGAGGGTGGCATACCTACCTATTGTTATGAATATGCTGCGATTCGTCCTGAACGTAAAAAACTTGCTGCTTGCCGCGAAGGCGAGTACGAAGGTTTGATACCACGTTTTGGTATTCCTGATAAAATGCCCGATTTTGGTGGTGAGGTATGGACTAAGCGTGCGGCCCAGGCGGGATGTACAGCTGTGGGAGCCAGAGATTTTCTGATTGCTGTGAATTTTAATCTCAATACAACTTCTACTCGTCGTGCCAATGCTATTGCTTTCGATGTTCGCGAACGTGGACGTGTGAAGCGTGAAGGAGATTCTCCTGCGGGAAAAATTGTGAAAGATGAACATGGAGAAGAAATATTTATTCCGGGTACGCTCAAAAGTACGGCTGCTATTGGCTGGTTTATTGAAGAATATGGCATTGCTCAGGTGTCTATGAATATAACCAATATATCTGTAACTCCTTTACATACTGCTTTTGAAGAGGTCGTGGCAAAAGCTGCAGCTCGTGGAGTACGGGTAACCGGTACCGAGATTGTTGGTTTGGTACCAAGATCTACTCTTATCGATGCGGGTAAATATTTCCTGTGCAAGCAACAACGTTCTGTGGGTGTATCAGAAAAAGAGATTATGAAGATTGCCATAAAGTCTATGGGGCTTGATGATCTGAAACCTTTTGACGCAAAGGATAAGGTGATAGAATACATGATGGAAGATGATTCCGAAGATAAGCAGGTAGATATGTCCGTTTCTGATTTTGCTTTCGAAACAGCTAGTGAATCGGCTGCTCCCGGCGGTGGTTCTATATCTGCTTACATGGGAGCGTTGGGAGCTGCTTTGGGTACGATGGTTGCCAATCTCTCTTCGCACAAAGCTGGGTGGGATAGCCGTTGGGAAGAGTTTTCCAATTATGCCGAACGCGGTCAGTCTTTGCTTAATGAACTTCTTTTTCTGGTAGATGAAGATACCCGTTCCTTTAATAAAGTAATGGCTGCTTTTGGCTTGCCAAAGAATACTGAAGAAGAGAAGTCTGCTCGGAGCAAAGCTATTCAGGAAGCAACTTTTTATGCTACTCAGATACCTTTCAGAGTAATGAAAGCTTCTTTGGCTGTGTTTGATATTGTGGAACAGATGGCTAAAGAGGGCAATCCAAATTCAGTATCCGATGCCGGAGTAGGTGCGTTGGCTGCTCGCTCTGCTGTGCTTGGTGCCTGGCTAAATGTACGTATTAATGCTGCCGGAATTAAAAACAGAGATTTGGTTGAGCCTATTCTGCTGGAGTCTGCTGCTATGGCAAAACTGGCGCAGGAGAGAGAAGAAGCAATTCTTGAGATTGTTAATAGTAAAATATAACCAGTTATGGAAGAAATCAGTAAAGAGGAATTTCGCCGATTGATTCTGGCTGGTATCCCTGATACGCTACCCGAAGCCAAACCTTACGAACCGGCTGTTAACCATGCTCCCAAACGAAAGGACATTCTCACTGACTGTGAAAAGGAGCTTGCCTTGAAGAATGCGCTTCGCTATTTTCCTGCTAAATTTCATGCGATACTTGCTCCTGAATTTGCCGACGAACTGGCAAAGTATGGTCGTATATATATGTATCGTTTTCATCCCGATTATAAAATATATGCTCGCCCGATAGAAGATTATCCATATAAATCGAAACAGGCAGCAGCTATTATGCTGATGTTGAGCAATAACCTGGATGATGCTGTAGCTCAGCATCCACGCGAACTTATAACTTATGGCGGCAATGGTGCGGTTTTTCAGAACTGGGCGCAGTATCTACTTACCATGAAGTATCTGGCTACCATGACAGATGAGCAGACTTTGGTGATGTATTCCGGTCATCCAATGGGATTATTTCCTTCTCACAAGGATGCCCCACGAGTGGTGGTAACCAATGGTATGGTGATACCTAATTACTCATCAAAAGATCATTGGGAGAAGTTCAATGCTTTGGGTGTATCTCAATATGGACAGATGACTGCCGGATCGTATATGTACATTGGTCCGCAAGGTATCGTGCACGGTACAACCATCACTGTGTTGAATGCCAAACGAATGCAACGCGCCAAACATCCTTCCAGAAAAGGTGTGTTGTTTGTTACCTCGGGTTTAGGGGGAATGTCGGGTGCACAACCGAAGGCCGGAAATATTGCCGGGGTGGTTTCTGTAATTGCCGAAATTAATCCCAAAGCAGTGGCTGTTCGTTACTCACAAGGTTGGGTAGACGAGGTGTTTACTGATTTAGATATATTGATGCCCCGTATCCGCAAGGCGGTTGCTACAAACGAAGTGGTATCTATTGCTTATCTGGGAAATGTGGTCGATTTATGGGAGCGGTTGGCTACGGAAGAGATGTATGTAGATCTTGGTTCCGATCAGACTTCCTTGCATAACCCCTGGGCTGGTGGTTATTATCCGGTAGATATTGATTTTGTTGAGGCTAACCGCATGATGGCCGAAGAACCTGATAAGTTTCAGGCGAAGGTTCGCTGTACATTGCGACGTCATGCTGCAGCTATCAATAAACTTACTGCTGTCGGCATGTATTTCTTTGATTATGGAAATGCCTTTCTGCTGGAAGCATCCCGCGCGGGAGCTGATGTGATGAAGGCTGATGGTACTTTTCGTTATCCTTCGTATGTACAGGATATTATGGGTCCGCTTTTTTTTGATTATGGTTTCGGACCTTTCCGTTGGGTGTGTACATCGGGTAATCCGAAAGACCTTGATGTAACTGACAGGATTGCTGCCGAAGTACTCGAGAAGATTCTCCAGAGTGCACCTGCTGATATCAGGTCTCAACTGGAAGATAATCTGCATTGGATAAAAGAAGCCGGAAAAAATAATCTGGTAGTTGGCTCTCAGGCACGCATTCTTTATCTTGATTCCATGGGGCGTATTGAAGTGGCCAAGGCATTTAATGAAGCAATCAGGCATGGTGAGATTTCTGCTCCGGTAGTATTGGGACGTGACCATCACGATGTGTCGGGTACTGATTCGCCTTTCCGTGAAACTTCCAATATTTACGATGGTTCTTCATTTACTGCAGATATGGCAGTGCAGAATGTAATTGGTGATTCTTTCCGCAGTGCAACCTGGGTTTCTATCCACAACGGTGGCGGTGTAGGCTGGGGAGAGGTTATCAATGGCGGGTTCGGAATGATGATCGATGGATCAGCTGATGCAGACCGTCGTTTGAAATCCATGCTTTTGTGGGATGTAAATAATGGATTGGCCCGACGTAGCTGGGCCCGTAATCAGGGAGCAATGGATGCAATTCGCAGAGAAATGGAACGTACTCCGCAACTGGTGGTTACTTTACCTAATATAGCTGATGAGAATCTTATCAAAGCAGCATTAAAACATAACTAACTATGGCAAAAATACATAAAATAAGCACAGCGCATCTGTCAATTGACAGACTGCAGCAAATCATAGAGAATGGATATAAATTGGAATTGTCCGACGAATCGAAAGCTTTGATTCTAAAATGTCGCAGGTATCTGGATGATAAAATAAAGACTCAGGACGAACCAATCTATGGTGTATCTACTGGTTTTGGATGCTTTTGCGATATCAGTGTGAGTAATGAACAACTTTCCATTCTTCAGCGTAATCTGGTGATGTCTCATGCCTGTGGTGTTGGCGATCGTGTACCAAATGAGATTGTGAAGCTGATGCTAATCCTTAAAATTCAATCGCTCTCTTATGGCTATTCGGGTGTACAGCTGGAAACAGTGCAACGGTTAGTCGACTTTTATAATAACGGCGTATATCCAGTTGTTTATCAGCAAGGCTCATTAGGAGCATCGGGAGATTTGGTGCCGCTTGCTCATTTATGTTTGCCTATTCTAAATTTGGGAGAGGTGAATTATAAAGGCAAAGACGTGGCCGCCAACGTGGTAAACCAGAAGTTTGGATGGGAAGCTATCACGCTGCAATCTAAAGAGGGATTGGCTCTGCTGAATGGAACACAATTTATGGGAGCTTACGGCTGTTGGTGTATTATGAATGCAAAGAGATTATCGGCTGTATCAGATGTTACGGCTGCCATATCAATTGACGCATTTGATGGTCGCATTGAACCTTTCCATCCTGCGGTTCATGCCATTCGTCCGCACAAAGGACAGGTAGAAACGGCTCGTCGTATTCGGGAACTGCTTGCAGGAAGCGAGATTATTTCACGTAAGAAGGTGCATGTTCAGGATCCATATTCCTTCAGGTGCGTACCGCAGGTTCATGGTGCATCTAAGGATACCATTGCTTTTGTGGAAAGCGTGTTTACTACAGAGATTAACTCTGCCACCGATAACCCGACCATTGTTCCGGATGAAGATTTGATTATCTCGGCAGGTAACTTCCACGGTGAACCTCTGGCTGTTGCTCTCGATTATTTGGCTATTGGTGTAGCTGAACTTGGCAGTATTTCTTCCCAACGAATCTACAGGCTTATTGCCGGCAAACGTGAACTTCCGGTTTCTCTGGCTGGTAATCCCGGATTGAATAGTGGATTTATGATTCCTCAGTATGCTGCCGCTTCTATTGTAAGTCAAAGCAAGCAGTTATGTACTCCTGCATCAGTCGATTCCATTGAGTCGTCCAATGGTCAGGAAGATCATGTGAGTATGGGAGCTAATGCGGCTACTAAATGTTATAAAGTGATGGAGAATACAGAACGTGTTTTGGCTATTGAAATGTACAATGCAGTGCAGGCGCTTGATTTTCGTCGTCCGCTTAAAACTTCATCTGTTTTGGAAGATATATGTACCGAATACCGTAAGGTAGTACCATTTGTTGAGAACGATTGCGTTATGTATACGCATATTCAGGTTAGTGTGGATTTTCTAAAGCAAGAAAAGCTTTTTAAAGCATGAAACTATTAATAACAAACATACGGGAACTCTATCAGGTGGAAGACACTCCACGTTCAATGGTTTGCGGTAAAGATATGGCTTTTCTGCCCAGTATCAAAGATGCTTATTTGTTGATGGAAGATGAGTGCATTTCTGCTTTTGGAGAAATGTCGTCACTTCCACCAAATCTCGTAGCCGATAAGTTTTTAGATGCAACCGGGAAGATTGTATTGCCTGCATTTTGTGATTCTCATACACATATAGTTTATGCAGGCAGCAGGGAGCAGGAGTTTATTGACAAGATAAACGGGCTATCGTACGAAGATATTGCTCAACGTGGAGGCGGTATTCTTAATTCTGCCAAACAGTTGCACGAAGCAACCGAAGATCAACTTTATGCTGAGGCTCTTGTCCGGGTTAATGAGATGATTCGTATGGGAACCGGTGCTGCCGAGATAAAGAGCGGATACGGACTAAATACCGAAGATGAGCTTAAGATGCTGCGTGTTATCAAACGACTTCGTGAAACTACACCTCTTACTATTCGTGCTACTTTTTTGGGTGCTCATGCCGTACCTGCAGCCTATAAAGGTAGGCAATCTGATTACGTAGATTTAATTGTGAACGAAATGATACCTGCTGTAGCAAATGAAGGTTTGGCAGATTTTGTCGACTCTTTTTGCGATAGAGGCTTCTTTACTTGTGAAGAGACAGAACAAATTATGGAAGCTGGTGCCAGATATGGTATGCGTTCAAAGATACATGCCAATGAATTGGCTCTTTCTGGTGGTATACAAATAGGAGTAAAGCATAATGCATTGTCGGTTGATCATCTGGAGTTTACAGGTGATGCTGAGATTGAAGTCCTGAAAGGTAGCAGCACTATGCCAACTTTACTGCCCGGTGCGGCCTTCTTCCTGGGAATGAACTATGCACCTGCCCGGAAGATGATAGATAGTGGATTACCTGTTGCACTTGCTTCCGATTATAATCCGGGTTCATCGCCATCGGGTAACATGAAGTTTATTCTTTCATTGGCAACAATTAAAATGAAACTAACTCCTGAAGAGGCAATCAATGCCGCCACGATTAATAGTGCTTATGCAATGGGCATTAGTGATACGCATGGTTCTATTTGTGTGGGGAAAAGGGCAAATGTACTTATCACGAAAGAAATTCCATCAATCTACTATTTACCGTATGCCTATACCTCTGATTTGATAGATTCTGTAATTCTTGGTGGAAAAGTGGTTTGTTTCTAAGATGATTTCATATTCAGAAATTCTCTCATATTAAATATATCCATAGCAACGCATACAAATATAAAGATTCCCATACATATAAGTGAAGCACTGGTAGCCCAGAAAATTCTTCTGGTGAAAATACGCCATTCGGGATTCATGAAATCATCGCACGAAACAATGATGGCTTCGTCACTAATAGCCCAGGCAATAAGAAAAGTAACAAATCCTATCAATATAACACTTCCAAGAGTACTTCCTGTAAGCACCCAACAAGCCGCACCTGCTCCAATCCAAATGGCGATGTTCAGTATAAATAAGAGTTTTGTTATGAATTTCATATCTTGAACTTATTTACTTACATAAATGTTCCCGATTCGTTAACAAAGCGATTCATGGAGAAATAATATTCTGTTTTTATAAAATCTGATAATTAGAATAATAGCGTAAATAGCACTCTAAATATTATTAATATTTTTTTTATTTTAAGAGATTACAAAATTATACTTTATTTTTGAAACATCAATAAGCTTTATTGATAAATATTCTTGCAAATAAAATCGATTATTGAATATTAAACATTTATTCACTTTACTCAATAAATATTTAACAATGAATTGCTTGTATTTGTTTATTGGGAATACTCCTGAAACTTAAAAACAAAAAGCATTATTGAAAAAATGTTAGTGTGTATTTTGATCTGTTTTTAACATTATTTGCCTGCTAATGTCTGCTCTGAATATTTTTTTTGCATTTTTTTCTATTAAAATTGAGTACAAGCGAAAAAATGGGGTGTAATACTAGTAAACAACCATGCTAAAGGTGGATAAAATGCATAAAAAAGAAGAAAATAATAGGAGTACAACAAAAAGAAGTTTTGAACAAACTTCTTCGGATGATATCATTCAGCTTATTAAAAAGAATGATAGTGTATTGTCGGCTGAGGAGAAAGATCATATTTGGAGAAATATTTCAGGAAAGACGATAGGTAAAAAGCAGCGTTTCATTGTTCGCACTCTAAGTATTGCTGCCTCTATTCTTATTCTGGTTGTTGGTGGTTGGGGAATATACCGCCTTACAGTTGGGAAAGCGGATATGTACAAGGAAATTACAGCAAATATTAATATTGATACATTACATACATCTTGTCTTTATATAGGCAAACAGGTGATTGAACTGGACAGGCAAGCCGAAGTTTATTGCAATAGTGAGAAAGGACAATTAAAAATAGTAAATAGAGATGGAAATTCGTTTAATATATCAGTTCCTGATTCTAAGGAAAATCCGTTCTTGCAGATAGCTGTTCCACAGGGAAATAAAGCCAGAATAATATTAGCGGATAAGACTACTATAACTGTGAGAGAACACACAAAAATGGTATTTCCAATTACTTATAATGAAAAAACGAGAGAAGTTTATCTGGAAGGAGAAGCTTTTCTTGATGTTACGAAGAATCCGCAAAAACAGTTTAATGTGAAAACTCAGGATATGGATGTCAGTGTGTTGGGTACATCGTTCAATGTTTCCGCTTTTCCTGAAAGAAATATTCAATCGGTTGTATTGGTTCGCGGACGAGTGAAAGTTTCAGCGTCCTCGGGTGAAACCGTTACTATGCTACCTAATCAGAAATATACATTTGATAAATCAGAACAGAAAAATACGCTGAATAATATTGATCCGTACAATGATATTTGCTGGAAAGAAGATTTATTAGTTCTGGATAAAGAACCTCTATCTGTTGTTCTTGAGAAATTGTGTAAGCATTATGATACGAACCTATTCTATAATGCACAGGATATGAGTAAGATAAAAGTTTCTGGAAAATTAGATATAAGCGTTCCATTGGATGACCTTCTTAAAATGCTGGAAAAAATTGCACCTAACCAAATTACGATAGACACACTGAAGAAAACAATAAAAATGAATGTTAACCCTAAATAAAACTAATATGAGAAAAAAGTAAAAACACAAAAAAGCTGAGAGATATTCGCAGTATCTCTCAGCCCGGACTTTGATTGTAATAATGGAATTATTGAACTAACCAAAATCTTTTAAGAATGAAACATCTTAATTATTTATGCAATTATAAGCATATTATTTTTAATAATCTACTTTTAATAAGCTTAATTGCCTGTTCCCTTGTAGTAAATACTGCCGAAGTTCAGGCAAGGGAGTCTGTTAATGTCACGCTTGGTGACAACATAACTATTTCAATAAAGAACAAGACTATTAAAGAAGCTTTTCTTGAAATTGAGAAGAAAAGTAAGTTCGTTTTTATTTATAACAGCGAAACTGTTAATCTGAATCAGAAAGTTTCTGTTGAAGCTAAAGATGAACCTATCCGTACTGTACTTGATCGTTTATTGAAAGGTACTACTGTTGATTATGAAATTTCCGATCATCAGATTGTTGTTTTCAATAAGAATAATAAAAACAGCCAAAAACAAAGCGGGGCTTTTACTGTAAATGGTAAAATAACCGATGAAACAGGAGAGCCATTGATTGGTGTAAGTATTCTTGTTAAGGGTACATCACAGGGTACTATTACTGATATTGATGGTAAATACTCTTTGAGCGTACCGGGACAGAATACTAGATTGGTTTTTAGTTATATAGGATTTACAAAAATGGAAGTTCAGGCTCAGAAGATGCTCAATGTGAAGATGGTGAGTGAGGCTGAAAACCTGAATGAAGTAGTAGTGGTGGGTTACGGTACGGTGAAGAAGAATGATCTTACCGGATCTGTGTCTACCCTAAAATCGAAAGATTTCAATGTGGGATTGGTTACTGCACCTTCTCAATTGATTCAAGGTAGAGTTGCTGGTGTTAATATTACCAACAATGGTGGTGAGCCTGGTGGTGGTGCAACTGTTCGTGTTCGTGGATCGAACTCAATCCGTTCAGGACAAGATCCTCTTTATGTAGTGGATGGTGTTCCTTTGAATGTATCTGATGATCAGCAACCAAGTGGAGCTAGTATTTCCGGTGTTGGTGATACTAGTAAGAAAAACCCTTTAAACTTCCTGAACCCGGATGATATTGAATCTATTGATGTACTGAAAGATGCTTCAGCTACTGCTATCTATGGTGCTCGCGGTGCCAATGGTGTTATCATTGTAACAACTAAAAAAGGAAAAGAAGGTGCTGCTAAAGTTTCTTACTCGGGATACGTAAGTGTATCTAGCTTGCCTGAACAATATCCGGTTCTTTCTGCAGCACAATTTCGTTCATTTGCAGCGGAAAAGGGGTTGACTTCAATAGAAGATGGCGGAGCAAGCACTAACTGGCAGGATGAGATTTTTCGTACAGCAGTTTCTTCTAACCACAATCTCTCCGTAAGTGGTGGAGGTAAAAATGGTAACTATCGCGCCTCATTAGGTTATCAGGATCAGGAAGGTATTATCAAGAGAACCGGAATGGAAAAGTACACTGGCCGTTTTTCTGCAAGTCAGAAAACATTTAATGACCGTTTGCTGATTGAAGCGAGTCTGATGGCTAGTAGAAATATTGATCAACGTGCTCCTATTGGTGAAACTGGTGGTTACGAAGGCGACCTTTTACTCTCTGCATTAAAGTTAAACCCTACTTTCCCTGTATATAATAGCGATGGTACTTATTATCAGAAGAGTAAAGATGTACGTAACCCGGTGGCTATGCTTAATCTTACTAATGATAAAACGCAGACAGATCGTATTCTGGCTAATGTAACCGGAACTTTGACTATTTTGAAAGATCTTAAATACAAGATGAATGTTGCATTAGATCAGACAAAGGCTACCCGTAAAGTAACTCAGGATAAGTCGTTGATTTATCTGACTGATAACGGTACTGCCGATATAAATAATGTTGAAGCTGGAAACTTCCTGATTGAAAATTATCTGACCTATAATTTTAATCTGGCAAAGAAGCACTCATTCAATTTATTAGGAGGACATTCTTATCAAAAATTCCGCAACTATTATTATGGTATGTCTGAAACCGGATTTACTGTCGATAATATAGATTATCTGTACGATCTTTCTTATGGTAAGAATAAACAGGTAACCAGTACTTCAGGAATTACAGTTAATGAACTTCAGTCTTTCTTTGGACGTGTGAATTATGGATTACTTGACAAGTATTTGCTAACAGTAAACTTCCGTGCCGATGGTTCTACTAAGTTTGGAGAAAATAATAAATATGGTTATTTCCCATCTGCTGCACTTGCATGGAGAATGAGTGAAGAGAATTTTATTAAGAAACTGAATGTTTTCGAGAATCTGAAACTAAGATTAAGCTGGGGTATTACCGGTAATCAGGAAATTCCGAATAAGATATCTCAAATGCTTTTGGGTAGTACCAGTGGCGCTATCCTGAATGGTGGATCAACAGTTGTTCCAGGTATCACATTGACTCGTACACCTAATCCAAATCTTAAATGGGAGAAGACTGAACAAGTTGACCTTGGAGTTGATTTCTCTGTATTGAAAGGTCGCTTGAGTGGAACTATCGATGTGTTTTCTAAAACAACTAAAGATGTACTACTTGAAGTATATTCTGTTTCACCAGCTCCAACAACAAAAGTATGGTCGAATGTACCGAATATGAAGATTGAAAATAAAGGTCTTGAAATAGGACTTAATGGAGTTCTTCTTGCTAATAAAGATTTTAACTGGACCTTGGGTGGTAACTTCTCAACCATTAAAAACAAAGTGAAAGATCTTCCTATGTCTTATATCACTACAGGTAGTCCAAGTGGACCTGGTATCACTGGATTTTCTTCTCAGATTATTAAAAGCGGTTATCCTATCGGAACTTTCTGGGGATATAATTTCCTTGGATTTGATGAAAACGGAAAAAGTTTATATGAATTGGATGAAAATGGTAATAAAGTAGAAAAATGCATTGGAAATGCACAACCTGATTTTACTTTCAATTTCAATACCAGTTTTTCCTGGAAGCGTTTTGACCTGAGTCTATTCTTTAATGGTGTTGTTGGTAATGATATTTATAATAACCTGGCTAATGTGATTGATCAGTTAAGTCTCTTTTCTAAAGGTTTCAATACAACAGTTCATGCAACCACTTTGCCTGAATCTTTAGATAATGTATTAGACTACTCCAGCCGATACATAGAGGATGGTTCTTATCTGCGATTGGCAAGTGCTAATTTAGGATATACATTCAATATGAAAAATAGTAAATGGATTTCTAATTTAAGAGTATATGCTACAGCTAATAATCTGTTTGTACTTACCGGTTATTCAGGATATGATCCTGAAGTAAATGCTGCTCATGCCTCTAATGGCGTTCCTTCTTTAGGTATTGGATGGACTACTTATCCAATGGCAAGAAGCTTTACTCTGGGTGTTACAATGGATTTCTAACCTTTATCAATTGAATAATTATGAAACGAATTAGTATAATATTCGCCTCGGCTTTGATGTTGATGGCAACCTCTTGTACAGACTTGAAAGAGGAAATTTTGAATGAACAGGATGGCTCTACCATTGTATCTGACAGCGAAAATGCACAGATGCTTATTGCACCGGCTTACGCGTACCTGCGAGATTTACAAAGTCGCTCAGGAGTGTGGCTGGTTATGGAAAGTGTAACTGATGAGATGGTTTTCCCTACTCGCGGTACTGACTGGAATAATGCTGATTACCGTACCCTTTTTACACATGATTATGACAGTAAAAATGGTTATATAAAAAATACATGGAATAGCTTTATGCTGGGAATTACCAAGTGTAATATAGCTATGCAATATTTATCAAAACTGGAACAGACTGATGAAGTTACAGGATATATGGCTGAGGCTAAATTTGTAAGAGCTCTTTGCATGTATCATCTGATGGATTGTTTTGGTCATTTCCCATTCAGAGAATATGAGGAACTGGATTACTCAAAATCTCCACAGATATTAGATCGTCCGAAAGCGTTGGAAAGATTGATTGCTGAATTGAATGAAGTTATTCCGGTTTTGAAACAGAAAGGAGATGTGCCTTACGGACGAGTAACCAAGGCTGCTGCCCAGATGTTGCTTGCTAAGGTTTACCTCAATTATCAGGTATATACCGGTACTGCACCAACGTTCAGTGATGGTACTGCAAAATGGGATGAAGTAATTTCTTTGTGTGATGATATTATTGGCTCCGGCAAGTATACTTTGGCTGATGATTTCTGGAAACTTTATCTTGCAAAGAACGAAACTTATTCAGATCAGACAGAATCAATACTACCAATTCCTTTTAATAGTTCTGTGGGACTTGGCGGTATTCCATGGCTGAATATCACTTTGCATTATAATCAGACATTTGGTAGCTTTAAGAATATGTGGAATGGTTGTTGTACAACTCCCGATTTCCTGAGTATTTGGGATGTAACAGATCCTCGTTATCAGGATTCAAGATTGAAGAGTCAAGTAGGATTTAATTTAGGAATTCTTGTGGGACAGCAATATGGACCTGATGGTACTGCTTTGAAAACCCGTACTGGTTTGCCTTTGATTTTTACACCAGAATTTAGTGTTCAGAATTCATCAGAGGCTCAGGGAGCAAGAGTTGTTAAATATGCACCCGACCCAACTTCAACCTATGCCAGTAGTAGTGAGAATGATTTTCAATATTATCGTCTTGCAGATGTTTATCTGATGAGAGCAGAAGCTAAATTCCGTAAGGGTGATGCTACGGCTGTAAATGATATCAATGCTGTAAGAAGTAAACGAAATGTGAAGACTTACTCAGCTTCGGAACTTTCTCTTGATAAGCTTATGAATGAAAGAGCTTATGAGTTTTACTGGGATGGTCCTTCACGTCGTAATGACCTTGTTCGTTTTGGCAAATATTGCAATAGTCGCTATCAGAAACTTGAAACACCTACTTATAAAATTTTGTTGCCAATTCCATTGTCGGCTCTTGAAGCTAATCCGGAACTGACTCAGAATCCTGGGTATAGCGAAGCTCTCTAATAACCTAACCATTCATATAAAAAGGCCTCATTCGGTAAAAAAGGATGAGGTCTTTTTTACTTAACTATTTATAAATTGTGTACTAATGATAAGAATAACAAAATCTATAATAAGTATCTTTCTTTTATTGAGCTGTTTCACTACTGTCGTCAGAGCTGCAGATTTTAAACCTCTGCCGCAATGGATGAAAACGGTCGTATTTTATCAGATTTATCCTCAGAGCTTTAAAGATACCAATGGAGACGGAATAGGGGATATTCAAGGAATTATTGAAAAGCTTGATTATGTAAAGTGGCTTGGTTGTAATGTTATCTGGCTTAATCCATGCTTTGAATCGGCTTTTCAGGATGCAGGATATGATGTGATTGATTTCTACAAAGTTGCTCATCGATATGGAACAAACAATGATTTGAAACGTCTGTTTGATGAAGCTCATAAACGTAATATGAAGGTTTGCCTTGATTTAGTGGCTGGACATACTTCTATTGAATCATCCTGGTTTAAGGCTTCTCAGAAGAATGAAAAGAATGCTTATTCTGATCGTTATATATGGACAAATGATTCTACTATTAAACCTGAAAAGTTTGTATCTGGCAAGTTTGAAAGAAACGGAACTTATATGAAGAACTTCTTTGATTGTCAACCAGCTTTGAATTACGGATACGGACAACCAGATCCAAAATGTCCCTGGGAAGAGCCTGTTACGGCAGAAGGACCTCAAAGTACCCGAAAGGAACTGATGAATATTATGGATTACTGGATGGAAATGGGCTGTGATGGATTCAGAGTTGATATGGCTGGTTCATTGGTTAAAAAGGATCCTGATTTAAAAGAAACAACAAATCTGTGGGCTGAGATAAGAACCCATTTCCAGGATAAATTTCCCGAAGGAATACTTCTTGCAGAGTGGGGTAAGCCGCAACAGGCCATAAAGGTTGGATTTATGATGGATTTCATAATTCATCTGAGAAACAGCGGATACGATACGATGTTTTTTAATAAAACAGGAACCTACAGGCGAGATACTTGCTATTTTGATATTAAAGGAAATGGTTCTCCTGATTTCTTTATTAAGAATCTGACTACTCAGCTTAGTGCTGCAGGTAATAATGGATATATTTGTGTACCTACTGCCAATCATGATTTTCAACGTCCTTGTTGCGGTGAAAGGAATACTGTTCCTCAGTTAAAAACGGTGATGACTTTTCTGATGACTTTACCGGATATTCCTCTGGTTTATTATGGTGACGAAATTGGAATGCGTTTTATTGATGGATTACCAAATAAGGAAGGAAGTCAGCTGACGAAAGGAAATCGTGCTGGTTCTCGTACTCCTATGCAATGGGATAGTTCAGATAATGCCGGATTTTCATCGGGAAGTAATAGTTCGCTTTATCTACCTATAGACCCTTCTGCAAGTAGACCTACTGTTGAACAGGAAAAAAAAGATCCTTCATCACTTCTTTTATTTACCAAAGAGCTAATTACATTGCGTGGTAAATATGCAGCACTAGGGAATCGTGGCGAAATAAAATTTTTGCAGTCTAAAGAGAATCAATATCCGTTAATTTATGAACGCAGATTAGGTAAGGAAGCTTTTATAATTGTAATTAATCCGTCGGGAAAGGATGTATCTGTATCTTTGGATTATGACAGAGCTGTACAGAAAGTTTTTCCAGTTTTGAATAGTTCAAAACACAAAATGATTGATTATAAAAACAAACGACTGACAATCTCTGCAGAACCCCTTTCTTATGGAATTTATCAGATATATTAAACTGAATATGAATAGAATTAGTGTTTTAATAAGTGCTGTATTGTTATGTGTATTACAACTGCATGCTCAAAATCCATGGATAGTTGAAGCAGATAACATACAGCCGGATAATTATTACGGAGTCACTGTGGCCAATGGTATGCTTGGATTAGTATCTTCTCCACAGCCTTTAAAGGTTTCAAGTGTTATACTAGCAGGTAGTTATGATATCTATGGGCGTGGAAGAGTCAGTAACTTTCTGAATGGATTCAATATGCTCAATATGCAATTGTCTATAAATGGAAATAGCGTAAATGGCAATAATATAACTCAGTTTAAACAAGTACTGGACATGAAGCAGGGTATTCAGACTTCTTCTTTTATGTTCAAAGATGAAGCAAAAGTTGAATATTCATATCTGGCTATAAGGCAACTTCCTTTTTCGGCTATGCTGGATGTTACGATTACTCCATTGAAAGATATTACTATTACTGCTGCTAATATACTTGAAACACCAGAGGCTTTTCGGGATTCGAAAAATTTCTATAATCAGATTAATCGCAAACATGTAAGTATAGCCTTGCTTACATCTTCAGCTTATAGTCCTACCGGAAAGTTAAATATATGTGCTTCATCGTCCTTTATTTTCCCAGAGAAAAGGGGAGAAGGACCACAAATAATTCATTCTACACCTAATTGTAACAATCATTCCATGAAGTTTACCAAAGAGCTTAAGGCTGGTGTAAAATATCATTTTTCACTAGTGGGCTCAACTATTACTTCGGCTTATCATCCGGATCCATTGAACGAAGTTGAACGACTAACAATCTTTGCTCGTTTGGAGGGTAATGATAGATTGTTGGATAAGCATCGGGAAGCATGGAATAAACTTTGGGAAAGTGATATTGTAATTGAAGGAGATCCGGTAGCTCAACAGGATATTCACAATATGATGTATCATCTCTATTCTTTTGTTAGAGAGGGATCGGCTCTTTCTATTTCTCCGATGGGGTTGTCTGGTTTAGGATATAACGGACATATTTTCTGGGATGCAGATACATGGATGTTTCCTGCTTTGTTATTACTTCATCCGGAAATGGCCCGTTCTTTTGTTGATTATCGTTTTGATAGACTGGAGGCTGCTAAGAAGAATGCATTCGAGCACGGATTCCGTGGAGCTATGTATCCTTGGGAAAGTTCAGATTCCGGCTTTGAAGAGACTCCGGTTTGGGCTCTTTCCGGAACATTTGAACATCATATTTCCGGATGTGTGGCATTGGCTGCATGGAATTACTATCTGGTAACAAAAGATAAAGAATGGCTAAAAGAAAAGGGATTCCCAATTATCAGAGCTACAGCCGATTTTTGGCTGGATCGTGTAGAGAAGAACGACCAGGGTAAATATGAAATACGTAATGTTGTAGCAGCAGATGAATGGGCCGAAAATGTGGATAATGATGCATTTACCAATGGAGTGGCACAGATAAATCTTGAAGTAGCTGCCAATGCAGCTGGTATTCTCAAGGAAAAAGTCAAGAGTCAGTGGCTGGAAGTCGCAAAAAATCTGATGATTCATACGTTTGAAAATGGAGTAACAAAAGAGCATAAAACTTATAATGGAGAAGGTATAAAACAGGCAGACGCGAACTTACTTGCTTATCCGTTGGGAATTATTCAGTCACCTTCACAAATTAAAAAGGATTTGGAGTATTATGAAGTGCGTGTACCGGAAAAAGATACTCCGGCAATGACGCAGGCTATTTTCTCTCTTCTTTATGCAAGATTGGGTAATAAAGAGAAGGCTTATCACTTCTTTAAGGATGCTTATGTTCCAAATCTGAATCCTCCTTTCCGTGTAATTGCTGAAACAAAAGGAGGAACTAATCCTTATTTCATTACTGGAGCAGGAGGAATTCTGCAAACTGTTATGATGGGATTTGGCGGACTGGAGATTACGCCTGCTGGTATTGTTCAGAAGAAAGGTTCATTGCCTAGCCATTGGAAGTTATTGACAATCAAAGGTGTTGGGTTAGAGAAAAAGACTTTTGTTGTAAAATAATATAATGTCTGATTACATAGCAATTTTATTCGCCAATGGATTTTATTTATTCCTCAATGGACAGAGAACTATTGCTCAATAAATAAAATCCATTCACCAATGAATACGATGGCAAAAACGTTTAGGTAAGATTGGCCCTTGAATCAGCTATTTAAATAACTATGTAGTAGTATAAAGATTGCAGTTAGAAGTTCTTTTCTTAATTTCTGGATAGAGCGATGAATAAGATTACGTGCTGACTGATAATTCATATTTAACATAGCAGCGATGTCTTCAATAGATATTTCCCGGATATATCTAAGATAAATAGCTTCCCGTTGTCGTGAGGTCAAAGTCTTCATGGCGCGGGAAAGCTCTTTTTTCTGATCTTCCGAAAAGATCTCTTCAGGATCATCATCTTCTTCTGTTGAGGCTATTTCTATTTCGAAAAGTAAATCATCGTTATCGGCATCTAAAGAAATAAGTGTTCGAGATTCTAATTTTGAAATTAGCCTGTTTCTTAAAGCCTTGAAGAGATAGAACTTAACATGCTCCGTTTCACTAAGATTCTCTTTGTTATTGTATAGCTTTATAAATAGTTCCTGAATAGCATCTTTTACAATTTCCCTGTCATTTACTATTTTATAACCGTATGAAAATAGAACATCCGCATACATATAGTACAGAGTAGAAAATGCTTTCTCGTTTCCAGATAAAAAAGATTTCCAGATATCACTTTCTGAATTGTATATATGCATTTGATTTGTTATTCTTAGGTCAATTATTCGCAATATTAACTATTATAAATGATAAATACAAGAATATTTTTTTATACCTGAAAAATAGAAGATAGAACGATTGCAAAAAACAGGAAAATATAAAAAGTTCGGGAATTGTGAATATAAAACTCACAATTCCCGAACTAATATTTAATCCAGTTGAGAGACTGGGATAATTATTACAAAGGTAATGTCAGATTACAATTCTTCGATTTCTTTAAGCCATAAAGCCGAACTTGCATCACTTGGCATACGCCAGTCGCCACGTGGACTGATAGATATACTTCCTACTTTAGGACCATCAGGTAAGCACGAACGTTTGAATTGCTGGTTAAAGAAACGGCGGAAGAAAGTGTGTAGCCATTTCTTGATGGTTTCTTTATCATACGATCCTGCAAAAGCAATGTTTGCCAGATAGTATATTTTAGCCGGGCGGAAACCAAAACGCATTGTGTAATAAAGGAAGAAGTCGTGAAGCTCGTATGGACCTACTAAATCTTCTGTTTTTTGGAGAATATTTCCATCTTCATCAGCAGGTATAAGTTCCGGGCTAATAGGAGTAGCTACAATATCTGTCAGAATCATAGCAGCATCTTCTTCTACCTCATTCTGGCTTACCCAGTCAACCAAATGTTTAACCAGCGTTTTGGGTATGCTGACATTAACACCATACATTGACATGTGATCTCCGTTATAGGTAGCCCATCCCAAAGCAAGTTCCGAAAGGTCACCGGTTCCAATAACCATACCGCCTGTTTGGTTTGCTACATCCATAAGGATTTGTGTACGTTCTCTGGCCTGAGAGTTTTCATAAGTAACATCGTGCACGTTTATATCATGATCAATGTCTTTGAAATGTTGAATACACGCAGCCTTTATATCTATTTCACGAATACTAACTCCTAATTCTTTCATCAGGTTGATAGCATTGTTATAAGTACGGTCGGTTGTTCCGAATCCAGGCATGGTAATTCCTAGGATACCTTTACGTGAAAGTCCTAGTTTATCGAAAGTTTTTACGCATACAAGTAAGGCTAACGTAGAATCCAATCCTCCGGAAATACCTAAAACTGCCGTTTTTGAATGTGTGTGAACAATGCGTTTAGCCAGACCGGAAACCTGTATCTCAAAGATCTCTTCGCATCTTTCATTCAGAGTTCTGCCAGTAGGTACAAATGGAAGAGGATCTATTTTACGGCTAAGACTTAAAGGTCGGCTGTTTGTTAGTTCAGTTGTAACGTGAATAGCTTCTGCATCCTTATAATCGCCACTATTTGCTGAGAAAGTTGTGTTAATACGTCTTTCTGTGCGTAAACGTTCCACATCTATTTCTGAAATAACCATTTGTTCTTCCAGACTGAATCGTTTAGATTCTGCAAGCAGAGCCCCATTTTCATATATTAATCCGTTGCCGGCAAATACTACATCAGTAGTTGATTCTCCGAATCCGCAGGAAGAGAATATATATGCGGCAATGCAGCGCGCAGACTGCTGACTGATAAGTGACCGAACATAATTATGTTTGGCAATACCTTCATTGTCGGCAGAAAGATTAATAAGAATCTCTGCACCCTTTAATGCCAATTTAGAACTGGGAGGTATTACAGACCACAGGTCTTCACATATCTCTACACCAAAACAACAATCTGGAGTATCGAAAAGTAAGTTTGAACTAACTGGTACCAACTGACCACAGAGGCGCACTGTTTTGTCAATCACATCTCTGGCCGAAGTGAACCAGCGTTGCTCGTAGAATTCTTTATAGTTGGGTAAATAAGTTTTTGGAACCACACCAAGAATTTTTCCTCCTTGAAATACAACAGCAGCATTTATAAGGATTGTATTGGTTATTACCGGCATTCCTACTATACAAATAATATCAAGTTGGCGAGTATTATTCATTACTTGTACCAATCCCATTTCTGCTTTTTCCAGCAGAAGTTGCTGGGCAAACAGGTCGGCACACGTATATCCGGTGATACATAGTTCCGGGAAAGCAATAATCTGAACGCCTTTTTCATCGGCTTCATTTATCATTTTCTCAATTTGTTCAGCATTATACTGGCAATCGGCTACTTTTACCGGTGGCACTGCTGCGGCCACTTTTACAAATCCGTAGTTCATTTTTTCCTTTATTAATCTGAATTGATAGTACAAAAGTAGTGAATAAAAAGATAATCCGGTTAAATAAACAACTTAATTTATTTAACCGGATTATTCAATCCTATTTTAAGGAAAAGTGGACTTGTGATTAGTATTTTACCCCATCAACAGTAATTCTATTGTATTCTATCATCTCTGCATCATCGGTAACAAACAATGGTCTTCCGTCTGGCTTTTCGTAGTGGAAATCAATATTGTTGAATGTTACATTCTTTGCATGACGGATGTAGAATCCCTTGGCTGGTATTGTTCCAAACATTAACGGATCCGGATAAACCTTTATCTGTTCGGGAGGAACAATCTTTCCATCTTCTGCTGTATATCCACCCTTATGATAGATATGTATGTCACTTAGTGTAACGTCTTCTATAATGCTTCCGGGAATTCCACTAATGATGGATGAATACTGAGAATCTGCATTATATACATTTACATTGCTGATTCGTACTCTTTTCATACTTCCTTTTGGCGTTCCTTCCGGACTTCTCATTCGTCCGCCAAGACGAAGAAATATTGGAGAATTAACAATATCTCGCATAGTGATATTACTAACAACAATATCTTCCAAATGGCCACCATCAACTGTTTCTATAGCCAAACCTCTGCAACGGTCGAATACGCAGTTGGCTATTGCTATGTTTTTAAATCCGCCACTTGACTCTGTTCCAAGCTTTATTCTGCCACAAACATAAGCATGATCGGGAGCTTGTGGCTCATATCTTTCGTAGGTAGCGTTCATAGCTGTTCCCTGATCAAAGCCGGAAACCAGACAACCGGTAATGGTTACGTTTTCAGTGTCTCTGAAGTATCCTAAAGCATAAGAAGCTTTCAGTACAATTGCATCATCCCATGGGGAATTTACCGTGCAATCTGTGATACGTACGTTTTTGCAGCAGTCTATATCGAATCCGTCGCGGTTGGTATCTACTTTCAGGTTTAGTACACTAAGATTATCCACACCGGTAGCAAGCAAGGCGAAGTGTCCGCAATGCAACATGGAAATATCTTTGATAATTACATTCTTACAGTTTTTCAGGCTGATGGCTTTATTCCCGGCTCCCGGCAAGCGGCTTTCTTCACGTGACAGTCCTTTACCGTAAATAAGTCCCGAACCGCAAATGGTAATATCTTCAAGTCCGATGCCCCACATAAGAGAATTTTTCCAATGGCTGTGGCCGAAATCCTGATATTTGTTGAATTCATTTGGCTCAGCAACATCATATCCCTGATCCTTTGTTGGGAAGGCAGCTACAATACGAGCTCCTGATTCCAAAAAAATAGTGATATGACTTTTCAGACGAATAGAATAGCAGGCATATTCGCCAGAAGGTATATAAACAGTTCCTCCTCCTTCATTAGAAGCATTCTCTATAGCTTGGTTGATAGAAGGAGAATCAATTGTTTTTCCATCTCCTTTAGCTCCGAAATCTTTTACATTGTAAATCTTAGCTTGAAGCTGTAAGGATCCTGTTATCATAAAGAGTGCGAACAGGAAATGTATTTTAATCTGTTTCATAGCTTAAATTCTTTTTTAAATAGTTCGGGTATCATAAAGCTGTTGTAATCGGCCTTTGCATTCTGAAGATAAAAACAGAAATAGAGTTTACCGTTTATCAGTTTGCTGGTACCAGTTAGGGCAGGAGCATCTGTTTTCTTACCAGATTCATGAAATATAAGTGGGGAAGTCTGCTTATGCGCATCAGATAGTTTGATATCAGAGTTCTCAGGAACAACGGCCTGAACAACTTTCAGATTAAGACTTTCGTCATAATAAACAGTGAATGCGCTACCTTCTATGCTGAATACATTGTCTTTACAATATTCAGGTTTAAGATCACTGTCTGCTTTATTTTGAAGCACCTTTGCATAACAACCTCCAAAACTCCAGAATAAATCGATACCATCTGGTAAGTTTAGTCCTTCAACTTCCATAACGAATCCGTCGCTATCTGTTAGTTTGGCAACACGGACAATTACTTTTCCATCTTTCAACAGATTATCTTCCAAAGTGTAAATCAGTTTGTTTTCTTCTTTTTTGAACTTCACACTTTTTAGTTCGCTACCCCAAAGACTTTTCTGACCAGCAATGAGTCCAAGTTTGAAGTTTCCTGCCATTTGTGGAAAATGAAAAGAAAATTCAGGAGTTTTACATGCCAGTATCCGAGGTGCTGTTTGTGTACCGCTCAGTACATAAGAAAACTTACTCTCTCCACCGGCATAAGCGTGAATGCCGGCAAAGAGAGTAAGCAATACAAAAAATACTTTTTTTAGTTTACTCATATTGAATATTACTCTTAAGATTTATATTCTCTTTAAGTTCTATTTTACTTTTATCTGCAACTTTTAAACGTATATTTCGCAGATTGAAATTATTAGTAAAAGTTATTTTTCCAGCATTGCCAACATCAGCTTTGATGTTGTTAAGGTAAAAGTTTTCTAGCCTTAACTTTTTATTCCAGCCAATTGCTGTGATAAATTGTTTAGAGTTCTTAGCTTTTACATTCCAAAAATAGACATTTTTAAAATGTGGATAACCTTTTTCAGCAGGAATTACTTGAGTAAGCATTGTTTTCCAATGCTCAGGAATCTCTTTTCCTACATATTTCTCAGGCAAGGTAGAATAGCTGTAGCTCGGATTCCAGTTTAAATCGACTGCTAAGACACTGCCTACACTATCTGCTTTAACATCTGTCATATAAATATTCTCTACAGTACCTCCTCTGTTCATTGCCGATTTAATACGAAGGGCTGATGAAGTTCCACATGCTTTCATGTTATAGGCAAGAATATTTCTTATAGAACCTGACGTTTCGCTACCACAGGTTATTAATCCGGCCCCTTTTCGGGTAGTACAGTTACGAACTACTATATATTCAGTAGGACGATTTACGCGTAGTCCATCAGCATCTCTTCCTGATTTGAGACAAATATTATCATCATTACAGTCAATATCGCAATTCTCAATCAGAATCCTTTTCGAAGAATCAATATCAAGGCCATCGGTACTTGGTCCGTGACCACCAATGTTATTGTTTACATTTACACCATTGATGGTGCAATATGAAGAATACAATACCTGAACAGCCCAGAATCCGGTTCTCATTATATGAATATCCTTCAGAGTGATATCCGAACTATTTGAAATCAAGATACCTCTTACCCGTTTGCAGTCGTAATCTACAATCCAACGTAGTCCTTCTTTTTCGTATTCCTTGCGCATCTCCCAATATTTATCCCAGAAAACTTTTCCTTGACAATCCAGCGTGCCTTCCCCGGAGATAGCAGCGTTTTTTTGGTCGGTTACATTAATAACAGCCGATGGCCATACCATTTCTATGCCGGCAACGCGTGTCTTGAATTCCGGATAATCATTAATGTTAGTACTAGCGAGTAAAGTAACCCCTTTTCCGATGCAGAAATTAACTCCTTTTTTTATAAATAGTGCCCCCGTCAGATAATTCCCCGGTTCAAAGGTTACAGTTCCTCCACCAGCCAGACTGCAGGCATCAATGGCATTTTGTATTTGCTTGGTGCACATAGTCTTTCCATCGTTTGTAGCCTGGTAATCTTTTACATTAAAAGTTTTACCTGCCGGGAATGTTTTTGCTCCTACATCAGAAGCCCAGGAAAGATTATGTTTTACTTTTTCCCCAGTCCAGTTAATTGAAGAAATTGTTTTATTTTGGGCTACACATTCGATTGTTAAAATTGTGAACAGATATATAAGTAAGCTTTTTTTCATATTTTATTTCGTTGTTATATTTTAGTTTCCGTCTGGTTTCTCAACTTCAGTAAAAGGACTTTGGTTCCAGTGAAAAGAAGCAAGACTATCTGGTTGTTTTGGATTGAATGGCTTGTAATCTTTTCTTAGATACTTTACTATATCCAGTTTGTTTGCTTTCATTCCTTCAATAATGCATTTGGATATTTCGTATGCCCCGTAAGGATTAAAGTGTGTGTTGTCTGCTAAAGGTTGTGTTTGTCCTGGGTAAGTGTTTGCCGGATAATGTACAAATGCATTTTTAGATGGTTCTATTCCCCATGTTTCATAAAGTGTTCGTGTTGTGGCGTTGAGATCAATTAATGGTATATTTTCTTCAATAGCTAATTTCTTCATTGCATTTGGATATTCTCCGTGAGTATCCATGATTTTACCTTCTTCATTAAAGCTTCTTCGTTGGGTAGGAGTAACCAGAACTGGATGTGCTCCTCTTGCTTTTGCTTCCTGTATAAATGTGCGAAGACTTGATGTGAATGAAAGGTATGGACCTTTACCCGGACCTTTCTGCTTCTGATCGTTGTGACCAAATTCCATAAATATATAGTCACCTGCTTTCATTTGTGTAAGTGCTTTGGCTAATCTTCCAGCAGAGATAAATGTGTTGGCAGATTCGCCTGATTCTGCATAATTTGCAAAGCATACATGTTTGTCAAAGAACCGTGGAATCATTTGTCCCCAGCTAGCCCAAGGTTCATTGTCCTGATCTACTACTGTAGAGTTCCCACAAAGGAATATAGTTGGAACGTTATTTACTTTTTCAATAGTGAGTGTCCCTAGAAGGGGCGCGTCACCATTAAATTCCAAAGTTAGTTTATCATCCCAGTTAAGTTTCTTCTTCTCCCGCGCTTTAATCTTTACAAACTCGTTTTCGCTGATTTTAGTATTGCGCTTATTGATAACAAAGGTTTCCTCAATGATTTCGCCTTTTTTTGTGGGAAGATTCTCAATAAAAAGACGGCGTGATTCACCTCTTACAGTTGTTACTCCAGCTTTATTTGCAGAACCTATTTTAACGGTCACTTTATAGTTTCCATCAGGAACCTGAACTGAAAAATAAAACGGTTTGTTTTCTCCTGCAGAAGAGGACTGCAAATCATATCCATAACCTTTTTCAGCAGAAAATCTATCCTGAGAAGTAATCGTTGTATACCCCTTTGAGGCTTTTCCCTGTGTAAAGTCAAACTTATATTCTACCTTTTGGGCAGCACAAAAAGTGCTTATTAGCAGAGTGGCAGCTAGTAACTTAAGTTTCATGTTATTTTTTTTAATCTATTATAATTATAATCCTTTATCTCCTTTTTTCGGTTTTAGTTCATCCGGTGAATCCTTGGTATATGTATCTACCTTCTTTGCTGTTTTTGTGTACAGATCTTTAATGGTTTCAAGTGAAACTTCTGTTTGTGGACGGAAGTTGTCGGAATTCATATAATCCAGAATAGCTTTGTTCATCTGACGGGCAACAATTCTTTTGTCCAGATTGGAAGTAATATCCATGCTTGTCATCATAAGCTTTCCGTTCAAAACTTTGGCTTCGAAAAGCATACCAATTTTGCGGCTTATAAACCAAGTGTCTATGCTTTGTACCAATGGTTGGAAATCTGCAGGGAAATCAGTGAACTGCATAACCTGTGCTCTGTTAAGAAGTTCCCACCATTGCAGATTACTGTGATAATCTGTAGGGAAGTTTTTGAAAAGAGGATGATAATTGTTCACGAATATACCTGTTGTATGAGGAGGACGCATTTTAAACCATGATGTGTTCCAGAATACAGGAGTGAAATATTGCTGTACATCTTTGCCATATGATATTTTTCTGGCAGCTGTAAGCAATACATTTCCACCGTTTTTCAATATCTCAGTAGCTTTTGCATCAACCGAGTCGGTTACATAAACCGATCCTTTATCAAGAGTTACAGTTTCAGGATATACCCAGAAATTCCAGTCGTTCACTGCTTCGGTTCCTTCAATTGCTACTTCCAGATTCAGTTTCTGCGCTTTCTCAACAGATCCCAGAGGAAACTTCACAGAACCAAGACTGAAGCAGTTGCCTACTGGAATATCTTTGGTGCTGAGAGTACCTTTTGCCAAGACTTTGCCCCATTCGTCTGTTATCTTATAAGTAGTATTTGCATTCTTTATTGCTGCCTTTCCAAAGTGAGCTACTTCTATATTTGCCTGGAAGGTTTCGTTATTCTTGTATACAAACTTTTCAATTCTTGCAAGAGGTACAGTTGGGCTACAGAAACGACGAAATTCAGGAGCATTGATATAGCCCTTTTCTTCAAAGAATACATTCAGTAAACCAACTAATGCTGTACCTTGACCCGAATAATCGTTCAAAGCTAATAATTGGAATCCGGCATAGTTGGGAGTGCGAAGAGTCTTTTCTATTTCGTTTTTGTAGCATAAAGCCTGTAGTTTTCCCGATGCCATCATAAATTCATGTCCCAGATCTCCCATTTTACCATCTTCCAGCAAATCTTTGAATATTTCAAAGTTCTTAGCTTTATTTACTCCGGTGTATTTCTTTATTTCATTAAAATCGGGGAAAGCACACCATTGTCCGGTTTCATGGGATACATAAGGTTGAGAAACAGTGTCAATTTTTGCACGATAGTCGGACATCGATTCTGGCATTGAGCTAGCCCAATCCAGACCACGTGCTCCAGCTTTTACATGATATTGATTCTTTGGTTGCCATTGCCAGCTACCACCAACAGAAGCTCCCGTATATACTCTTCGTGGATCGTTTTCTTTCCAGTAATCAACAAATTTGCTAACCCATGCAACCCAGCGTCCGGCAGGTTCATTACCACATGCAAGCATACAGAAAGATGCATAATTGCCATATTCCTTAGCCATGCGGATTGTTTCATCCATCAAATAATTATCAATAGGTTGTCCCATTCCAAGTTTCGGACCATGGTTAGGCCAGCTTGGTCCTTCTGGTTGAATGTAGAATCCAACTAAGTCGGCAGCTTCAAATGCAGCCTTTGGAGGACAAAAAGAGTGAAAACGCATGTGATTTAATCCATAATTCTTGCAAATACGGAATACTCTTTCCCAGTCTTCAACTTGCATTGGAGCATATCCGGTTAAAGGGAAATCACAGTTTTCAACAGTTCCGCGAAGCATTGTTTTGTTGCCGTTTACATAGAAGTATTTTCCTTTGATAGTAAAATCGCGCATACCAAACTGAACTTCTTTTTCATCGCTGTTTTTGCCGCATTCAATTTTTGCTTTCAGTTTGTATAAAGCCGGATCAAATTCATCCCAGGTAAGCATGTTGTCACCCATTGGAAGTTCCATTTCTATAGAAAGAGTATTGTTTTTAATCACAATATCTTTTGATATGGGGAGGAGAGTATGGTTCTTTTCTGTATTAAAGCTTTGGGCAGATAGCGTTACTTTAGCCGATACATTCTTTAGCTTATCTGATTTTATCTGAATCTTAACCAATGCTTTTTTATTTGCTACATCAGGATATACTTGAATATCATCAAAATGAATGGTTGAGCCGGCTGTGAGATTCATTTGTCCAACAATACCATTCCAGTTACCTTGAGTTTGGTCGGTTACGCTGTGTGAATCCGGTCCAACATTAATTTCTTTCAAACGATTGTCTACCCGAATAGATATTTTACATTTTCCCGGGCGGATATAGCTGGTAAGATCGTATTCGTGAGGCACACAAAGACTGTTTTGCATACCCACTTGCTTATCATTAACCCAAACGGTTGTTTCTATGTGAGGACGTTCAAGAAAAAGAACTACTCGTTTCCCTTTCCAGGAAGAGGGAATAGTAACTTCTTTCTGATACCATGCCACACCTATATAATGTTTGTCAGGAGTAAGGAAAAAAGGAAGTTTAACCTTTCCATCTACTCTGTATTTTTCCATGTATGGATTATAGTAGTAAGAACTGTCGTAAAGACTGCCTGTCCATTTGGTTCGTACAGTTACATCATCTCCCTTTAATTTTTCAGGCATTGAACCTGGTAAGTTAATTTCTTCATTCAGTCGTTTTTTGAACCACTGTTCAACAACACCTGCATCGTTCCTATCTATTTGGAAATTCCATTTTCCTGAAAGATCAATGCTGTTCTGAGCAAAAAGAACGTGTGTGAATATTAAAGATAAGATGATAGATGAAATTATTTTTTTCATAATTTAATTATATAGTTTACATGTTGCTAAGATACAGGCATTCTAAAGTTGTATAAATAGAAAGTAGTACATAAACATAGAATTTCGTATAATCATGCTTTAATTTAAAGCTATTTGTACAATATTACATCTGTTTTACCCTACTTTCTATGAGATTCTTGTATATCTCCTTTTTCCTTTCATTTTAATAAGTGTATATTTGTACACTTATTAATTCTTACGTCTAATTTTATTGTTTTATGAAAAAATTATTCGCTTTTTCTTTTCTGTTTTTATTTGCCGTAACATTTCTTCATGCGAGGGGGAAAACTTATTTATTTTCATACTTCACAGGTAATAGTGAAGATGGGCTTCATCTAGCTTATAGTTATGATGGATTAACATGGAACGCTCTGAAAGATGGGAAGTCATTTTTATCGGCTACAGTTGGCAAAGATAAATTAATGAGAGATCCAAGCATTTGTCAGGCACCAGATGGAACCTTCCACATGGTGTGGACTTCCAGTTGGACAGATCGTATTATTGGTTATGCTTCTTCAAAGGATTTGATACACTGGTCGGAACAAAAAGCTATTCCTGTAATGATGCACGAACCTACTGCTCACAATTGCTGGGCTCCGGAACTATTTTATGATGAGCCTTCAAAAACTTATTATATATTCTGGGCTACTACCATTCCTGGCAGGCATAAAGAAGTGCAGACCAGTGCAAGTGAAAAAGGATTGAATCACCGCATTTACTATGTTACAACTAAAAACTTTGAAGCATTTTCGGAAACAAAGATGTTCTTTGATCCTGATTTTAGTGTGATTGACGCTGCTATTGTAAAGGATAAGAATAAAGAGCTGATAATGGTTGTGAAGAACGAAAATTCCAATCCTCCTGAAAAGAATCTTCGTATAACTAAAACTAAAAATATTCAGGATGGATTTCCTGTTGAGGTATCGTCACCTATTACCGGTGATTATTGGGCTGAAGGGCCTTCTCCACTATTGGTAGGCGATTATCTATATGTTTACTTTGATAAATATCGCAATCATAAATATGGCGCAGTACGTACAAAAGACCGTATTCATTGGGAAGATGTGTCGGATGAAGTTACCTTCCCTAAAGGAACTCGTCACGGAACTGCATTTCCGGTTAAGAAATCGGTATTAAAAAAGCTTCTTAAAGAAAATTGATTTAAATAATAATACTATGAAAAGATTTTGTTTACTTTCATTCTGTTTGTTTGCGAGCATTCTTTTCTCGTTTTCGCAGAATAAAAAGTCCTGGTTCTCTGATAAAGATCTCACTCAGACAGGAGTTTATTATTATCCCGAGCACTGGAACGAAAGTCAGTGGGAGAGAGATTTTAAGCAAATGCACGATCTGGGCTTTGAGTTTACTCACTTTGCCGAATTTGCCTGGGCGCAACTGGAACCCGAAGAAGGAAAATACGATTTTGCCTGGCTCGACAGAGCTGTAGCTTTGGCTGCCAAGTATAAGCTTAAAGTTGTAATGTGTACTTCTACAGCAACTCCTCCGGTATGGCTCAGTAGAAAATATCCGGAAATCCTTCTTAAACAGGAAGATGGTACGGTTCTTGATCATGGTTCCCGTCAACATGCATCTTTCGCATCTCCACTTTATAGAGAACTCTCTTTCAAAATGATAGAGAAACTGGCTCAACATTATGGTAACGATTCGCGTATTGTAGGTTGGCAGTTGGATAATGAACCTGCTGTTCAGTTTGATTTTAATCCAAAGGCAGAACTGAGATGCCGAGATTTCCTGCGTAAAAAGTATAATAATGATATCAAAGCATTGAATGATGCCTGGGGAACGGCGTTCTGGAGTGAACAATATAGTTCATTTGATGAAATTACGCTTCCCAAAATGCGTCAGATGTTTATGAATCATCACCAGATACTCGACTATCGCCGCTTTGCTGCAGAACAGACAAATTCATTCCTGAACGAACAATGCTTGCTGATTAAGAAATACGCAAAGAATCAGTGGGTAACTACCAATTATATCCCTAATTACGAAGAGGGACACATTGGGGGGAGTAAGGATCTCGATTTTGTATCTTACACCCGCTACATGGTTTATGGAGACAATGAAGGCATAGGCAGAAGAGGATACCGTGTGGGAAATCCGCTACGTATAGCTTATGCAAATGATTTTTTCCGTCCGGTAAACGGAACATACGGTGTGATGGAACTTCAGCCTGGCCAGGTAAACTGGGGAGGAATTAATCCTCAGCCACTTCCGGGAGCAGTCCGACTTTGGTTATGGAGCGTATTTGCGGGCGGCAGTGATTTTGTTTGCACTTACCGTTATCGCCAACCTTTGTATGGAACAGAACAATATCACTACGGAATAGTTGGAACAGACGGAGTAACTGTAACTCCTGGTGGAAAAGAGTACCAGCAGTTTATGCAGGAAGTAAAGCAATTGCGTAAAGAGTATTCTCCGCGAGAAAATAAGCCAAAAGAGTATACCGCACGTAAGACTGCTATTCTTTACAATTATGATAACTCATGGAGCATAGAACGCCAGAAACAAAACCAGACCTGGAATACCATGGCACATGTAGAGAAATACTATCGCCAGCTGAAAGCCTTTGGTGCACCTGTTGATTTTATTACTGAAGACAAGGATTTCAGCGCATATCCGGTGATGATAGCTCCTGCATATCAGTTGGTTGATGATGCTTTGATTGCCCGGTGGACTGAATACGTAAAGAATGGTGGTAACCTGATACTTACTTGCCGTACCGGACATAAAGATCGTAGTGGAAGATTGTTTGAAGCACCATTCCGTTCTAAAATTGATAATTTGGCCGGCAATAAAATGGATTTTTACGACCTACTTTTACCACAAGATCCGGGAACTGTTGCGATGGACGGAAAAAGCTATCCTTGGAACACTTGGGGAGAAATGTTGATTCCTGATAAAGGTACAGAAGTATGGGCTAATTATACCGGCGAATTCTATGAGGGCAAACCTGCTGTAACCATGCGTCATCTGGGTAAAGGAACTGTAACTTACGTTGGTGTTGATTCAAAAGACGGTTCACTAGAGAAAGATGTGCTTACAAAGCTTTATGCAACGCTGAATATTCCGGTAATGAACCTTCCTTATGGAGTGACCATGGAGTATAGAAACGGTTTGGGTATAGTACTTAACTATTCCGATAAGCCTTATGAATTTCAATTACCAAAAGGAAGTAAAGTCTTGATTGGTGAAACAACAATTCCTACTGCTGGTGTTTTAGTATTTAAATAGAGATGCATTACACAATTAAAAAAGGATGATTTAATATAGATCATTTTCCTACTGTAATATACAAAAAATATTTTCAACCCTCACTCCCTCACTTTTTTACACAATAATCTAAATAACAATCAATTAGAAGGTGATGGATTGATTTCTACCCTCACCAAACCCTCACCAAAAGACATCAACCCTCACCTTTTTAAGCACATTCAGCAGATTTCAGACTTAATTTATCTTGAGCAACAATATCAGGTTGAGTTTGATTCTATTTGGATAAAAACAACTCGAAAAGGTGAGGGATGCCCCAAAAAGTGAGGGCTTGGTGAGGGTTCAAAAAGCTACCCTCACTTTTTAATATACTATATTTAAATACATTACAAGAAAAAGTGAGGGAGTGAGGGACGATTTTTGTTTTTCTGTAAGATTGTACAAAAGCACAATGTAAAAACATCCCACCTGCTTTTTCAGAAACGTAACCGGATGTTGAACAAACTCCCGCCAGCTTTTTAAAAAAAACGGCGGGAGTTTTAACCTTTCCTTGAATAGGTTATTTATTCACCATTGATTTTTATTTATAGGACAATAAATATTGTTTATTGGTGAATGGATTTGTTTTATTCATCAATAAAAAAGAGGAAAAATCTCACGATTGTTCCTCTCTGTCATCTAATCTAAATAATCTAATAATCAATCACTGATTATTTCAACTTTACACTAATGAATCTAATTATTTAAGTTTATAAACTTCAGTTCCTGCTAAAATAAAGCAACCTATACCGTAATCTTCAAAATCGGGAGCATGATCGTAAGTTACAGGTTGTCCGTCTTTAGGCTCTTTACCTGTTCCCTGAACATAACCAAGGAAGCCATTAGGATGAACAGCATCTTGAACCATTGCATTCCAGGCTTTTACTACGATAGGAAGATATTCGGCTCTATTCAGATAACCATTATTAATACCCCACGCCATTCCATAAACAAAGAGCGATGTTCCAGAAGTTTCTTTTCCTCCAAAGTTTGATGGATCGAGCAGACTGGCATTCCAGAATCCATCTTCGCGCTGACATTTCTTTAAAGCTTTACTCATTGCTAAAAAGTCGTTCATATAATCCTGTCGGTGAGTTTCGTTAGCCGGAATTTCATTCATAACACGTACTAACGCAGCATATACCCATCCATTACCTCTCGACCAGTAACAATTAGCTCCGTTTGGCTCTTTGTAAGGAGGAACAAAGTCTTTATCTCTCCACCATAAGCCTTCTTTAGCATTATATAATCCGTTTACTCCATGTTTGTTGCGGCTATACGAATACATATCCCACATTTTATTGAAATATTTCTGTTCTTTATACGTATTGCCAAGCTTAGCTAAAATAGGCATGCCCATCTGAATGGCATCAATCCACGACCAGTCATCATTCTGTGGAGTATTAACCAGCATGTCCATTGTTATCTTTATATTTTTAATTTTCTCAGGAGAAGGGCAGATATTATATAAATCAATATAAGTTTGTCCGCAGCACTGGTCATCAGCGTTTCTGGTTGTATTTCCATATCTTGGAGTCCATTTGTGGAAAGATGCCCATGTGTATGCATAATCATAATAATCCTCGCGTGGGTATATTTTATGCAGTTCCATTAGTCCTTCATAATATACAGCACGAGTCCAAAGGTTGCTGGATCTTAATTTCCCAACATAAGTAGGGGTGGTGCAATCTGCATACTTCTTCATGAAATAATCGTTCACCAGCATTGTTGTCTTCAGAGTTTCTTTCTGATCAGGAACCGTTTGAGCCGGTGTGTGAACCGATGCTAATCCAAGTAGTAATATTGAAACCAATATTTTCTTCATATATATAAATTTTTATGTTATAATAATATTGAAAAAGTTTGTTTGTAAGATTATGTAAGCAAAAATAGACTTAATTATTAAGTCTTTAAATGGAATATTATACGAATATATCTAAAAGAATTCATTTATGAATAAAAAATGAGTGCACATGGTTATTATTCAATCAGCTTTTTAAAATCTATTTTTATATAAGATTTACTATTTCGTTTATATGTTTTATTTATTAATGCTTATTCGCAAAGAATAATACCTTTTATTATTTCTGTATTTAATGAATTTATCTCTCGTAATATTTGTCTGTTTTCCTGTGCTTTTTCTATTGAAAATAGCCATTTATTCCATCTGTTTGTACTAATTTACATTTTTGGTAATTTTTAAAAGCCTTAACTTTGCCTATGTTATGTAAAGAAAGTGGTGATTGTTATTTTACCGCTTTATTAATCGAGATTTTATATTGTTAACCAGAATCTGGAAAGGACTACTTTTGCACAGAGTATATATAAATAATGTATATCGCAATATTATGAAAAGAATTTTATTACTGATTTTAATCCCTGTATTACTTAGTTTTCAAAGTGTACCAAATAAAGTGCGTATTTATATTGCCGGCGATTCAACAGCGCAGTCATATGATACAACAAAAACTTTGCAGAGAGGTTGGGGGCAATTCTTATCTCTGTATTTTAATGATAAAGTCGAAGTGGTTAATAAGGCAAAAGCTGGAAGAAGTACAAAGTCTTTCCAGGATGAAGGACGATGGACTGAAATAGTTTCGAATATAAGAAAAGGCGACTGGGTAATTATTCAATTCGGACATAATGATACTTCCAATAAACCTGAACGCCATGCTTCGCCCGAAGACTTCAAAAATAACCTCATTAAGTTTATTACAGATGTTCGTCAGAAGAAAGCAAATCCAATCCTTCTCACTCCTGTAGTTATGCGGACATTTAAAGATGGAGTTTTAGTAGACGATCGCCTCAAGCAATATCCGGGTATTACGCGTGAAGTTGCAAAAGAATATAATGTGCCTCTGATTGATGTTAACCAAAAGACAAGAGATCTGGTATTAAAGTTGGGGGATGAAAAATCAAAGTCTCTCTATATGTGGCTTGAACCCGGAGTTGATTCCTCAAAACCCGATGGATCTAAGGATGATACTCATTCTTTAGAGGCAGGAGCTATGCAAATAGCAAAATTTGTGGCTGAAGGAATTAAGGATTTGAAATTAAAAGGATTATGTAATCACATGAAATAGGTTAGAACTGTCTATCCTGTAAAAAGTCCATGCAAAATGTACATTCATGTAAAATAATAAAGTGAATCTAAAAGTTTAATATAACTTTTGGGTTCACTTATTTTTTAATAACTTAGTTTTGCTTGTTTTTACATGTATTTGTACGTAAATACATTTCCTGATATAGTAATATGAACTATTTTTGAATCCAATGATAACTTTTACAGTTAAATACTAAAACAGGAAAAAAATATAAATTGTTACCTAAAATTTAATAGAATAAATAATGAAAAAAGTTCTAACAACACTGCTTTTATTATCCTCATTATGGATGGCAGCTCAGCCTAACTATAACTTTTCTACAATGAAGCGTGAAAAGCTTGGACGAGGAATAGTAGCTGTTCGTGAAAATTCAAAGGATATTTTTGTTTCATGGAGATATCTTTCTTCTGATCCGATGAATGTAGGTTTTAATGTTTATCGCGATGGAATTAAATTAACTAAGGAACCTATTGTAAAAGGTACATTTTTCAGAGACTCTGATCCTAATTCTGAAAAGAAGGTTTATACTGTAAAATCAGTAATAAAGGGAAAAGAGAGTGAAGAGTTATCAGGCACATATACACTTCCAGCCAATGCTCCTGTTGGTTATTTAAATATACCTCTTGATAAGCCTGCTGACGGTGTTACACCAGATGGTCAAAAGTATACTTATTCTCCGAATGATGCCAGTATTGGAGATGTTGACGGAGATGGGCAATATGAGATTATATTGAAATGGGATCCTTCCAATGCTCATGATAATGCACACAATGGATATACCGGCAATGTATATTTTGATTGTTATCGCCTTAACGGAGAAAAACTTTGGAGAATTGATTTGGGAAAGAATATTCGTGCCGGAGCTCATTATACCCAGTTTATGGTCTTTGATCTGGATGGAGATAATAAAGCTGAGGTTGTGATGAAAACCTCTGATGGAACTGTCGATGGCAAAGGCCAAATAATAGGAAATGCAAATGCTGATTATCGTGCGGAAAGTGGTCGCATCCTTACCGGATCTGAGTATCTGACTGTTTTTAATGGACAGACAGGAGCTGCCATGTCTACAATTGATTATGTTCCGCGACGTGGAGATCTAATGGGATGGGGAGATGATCATGCTAACAGATCAGATCGTTACCTGGCTTGTGTCGCTTATCTGGATGGAGTTCACCCAAGTGTTGTAATGTGTCGTGGATATTACACACGTACTGTGCTTGCAGCTTTTGACTGGAATGGGAAAGAGTTGAAGAATCGTTGGACCTTTGATTCAAATATTCCGGGAAATGAAGGTTATGCCGGACAAGGAAATCATAATCTTCGTGTGGGGGATGTAGATGGTGACGGCTGTGATGAAATTATCTATGGAGCTTGTGCCATAGACAATAATGGTAAAGGACTGTACACTACTAGAATGGGACATGGTGATGCTATGCATATGACAGCTTTTGATCCTTCAAGTAAGGAGCTTCAGGTATGGGATTGTCATGAGAACAAACGCGATGGATCTTCTTTCAGAGATGCGCGCACCGGAAAAGTTATTTTTCAGGTAAAGAGTTCTGTTGATGTAGGGCGTGCAATGGCTGCTGACATAGATCCCTGGAATCCGGGAGTTGAAATGTGGTCATTGGAAAGTGGTGGAATACGCAATATAAAAGGTGGGGTAGTTAATCCTGATAAAAAAACACTTCCTGTAAATTCTGCAGTGTGGTGGGATGGTGATTTATTGCGTGAACTTCTTGATAAGATAACCATTAGTAAATATTACTGGAATGAAGGTGAATGCCGACCTCTTTTTGTTGCCGATGGTTGTTCCTGGAATAATGGAACAAAATCAACCCCTTGTTTGCAGGGAGATATTGTTGGCGACTGGAGAGAAGAAGTTTTGCTCAGAACTTCAGACAATAGTGCTTTGAGGTTATATGTTTCAACCATTCCTACAGAGTATCGTTTTCACACATTCCTTGAAGATCCGGTTTATCGCATTAGCATTGCAACTCAGAATGTGGCATATAATCAGCCAACTCAACCTGGATTCTATTTTGGTCCTGATTTGAAAGGTGTATTTAGAGGATATGATTTTAATTTGAATAAATAGTATTAATTTTATCCAAATAAAAGTTTATACATGTATATGAAAAAAGTAATACTACTGATTGCTGCAATGCAAATAACTTCGGGATTTTCATTGTATGCTCAGAAAAAAGAAAAAATAAACGATTCCAATTCACCTCTTCATTTATTGCAACCTGCTTACAAAGTTCCATACGGCGAACTTTCAACAGGGGCAATAAAAAAAGATCTGTCCCGTGTTCTTACTTATCTGGAAACTGAAACTCCAGCGCGGATTATTGATAAAAACACGCAAAAAACTATAACCGATTATAGTAAAATTGATGAGAATGCTCAATTAGATAAAGGAGCTTTCAGACTTGCCAGCTATGAATGGGGAGTAACTTATGCTGCAATGCTTGATGCTGGTTTGGCAACAGGTGATAGTCGCTTTTCCGACTATGTTTATAATCGATTTCGCTTTTTATCTGAAGTAGCTCCATCTTTTAAAAAAGTATTGGAAAATACAGGATCAACAGATCCTCAGATGAGACAAATCCTTGCTCCTCATGCTCTTGATGATGCAGGAGCTATGTGTGCGGCTATGATTAAAGCCAGCAGACTGAATGCTTCATTACAGCTTAATCCATTGATCAACAATTACATGAATTACATAATGTATCATGAATATCGTCTTTCAGATGGAACCTTTGCACGTAATCGTCCTCAGAAGAATACGCTTTGGCTGGACGATATGTTTATGTCTGTGCCTGCTATTGCTCAAATGGGTAAACTTACAGGAGAAGAGAAATATTATAATGAAGCAGTAAAGCAGATTCTGCAATTTTCATCACGAATGTTTGTCAAAGAGAAAGGGCTTTATCGTCATGGCTGGGTAGAGGGTATGAAGCAGCATCCTTCTTTTCATTGGGCAAGAGCTAACGGATGGGCTTTACTTACATTAGTAGAGACTCTTGATGTATTGCCTCAGTCTCATCCTCAGTATGATGCGATAATGGAACAATTGCAAGCTCATATAGCAGGTTTGGCTGCATGTCAATCGGGTGAAGGTTTCTGGCACCAGCTTCTGGATAGAAATGATTCTTATCTGGAAACTTCTGCTACTGCAATATACGTTTATTGTATTGCACATGCAATAAACAGGGGATGGGTAGATGCTGTGGCTTATGGCCCGGTTGCTCAACTTGGATGGCATGCTATTTCTACAAAGATTAATGCACAAGGCGAAGTTGAAGGTACTTGTGTAGGTACTGGTATGGGATTTGATCCGGCGTATTACTGTTATCGTCCGGTAAATACATTCGCAGCTCATGGTTACGGACCAGTTATATGGGCAGGTGCAGAGATGATTAAGCTATTGAATAGTCAGTATCCAAGAATGAATGATAGTGCGGTACAATATTATACTACTCCACAGAATACAACTTCTCCAATTTTTAGTGCAGATGCAAATGTTGGACGTCCTGAAACAATTATTGCTGGCAGTAGCAGAAAAACTGAAAATGCTCCTGTTATATTTGTAATTGGTGATTCAACAGCGAAAAATGGCCAGGGAAAAGGTGATGGCGACATGTGGGGATGGGCTGCTTTTCTGGATAATTTCTTTGATACAAACAAAATTGCAGTTGAGAATCATGCCCTTGGTGGAATGAGCAGTCGTACTTTTCTAACGGCTGGTTTATGGGAAAAGGTTCTTTCAGGTATTAAAAAAGGAGATTATCTTATAATTCAATTTGGACATAATGATGGTGGCCCGTTGAATACCGGTCGTGCCCGTGCTTCTTTGAAAGGTAGTGGTGAAGATTCAGAAACTGTAATAATGGAACGTACCGGAGGCCCTGAAGAGGTGTTTACTTTTGGACATTATCTGCGTTTGTATATTCGCCAGGCAAAAGCACATGGTGCTATACCTATTGTACTTTCTCATACTCCTGGTAATAGATGGACAGGAGAAAAGATGGATCGTTGCGACGAAACTTATGGTAAATGGTCAAAAGAGGTTGCAGAACAAGAAGGCGCATATTATATTGACGTGAATGATCGTAGTGCCCGTAAGTTCGAGTCTCTTGGAATAGAAAAAACAAAAGCTTATTATAAAGATAATGTTCATACTACTTTTGATGGAGCTATTTTAAATGCAAAGTCAGTTGTTGAAGGGTTACTTGATTTACCAAACTGCCCGTTGAATCAATATATTAATAAATCAGCATTGTCTAAAGATTATAAAGCAGCTGATAAGCCGTTATTCAAAGATCCGGTTTACGATGGAGCTGCAGATCCTATTGTTGTATGTAATAAGCAAGAACAAAAATGGTTTATGTTCTATACAAATAGACGGGCAAATATGACTAATAGCAAGGGTGTTGACTGGGTACATGGAACTCCGATCGGTATTGCAGAATCAACAGATGGTACTTCATGGAAGTATCGTGGAACAGCCAATATTAATTATGGCTCAAAAGATGTAACTTACTGGGCTCCGGATATTGTTGAGAACAATGGGATTTATCACATGTTCCTTACTGTTGTTCCCGGTATCTTTACAGACTGGAGTCATCCAAGAGAGATTGTTCATCTAACCAGTTCAAACCTGATAGACTGGAAGTTTGTATCTAAAATATCTTTAGCTTCGGATAAAGTAATTGATGCTTGTATTGTTAAAGCTCCTGATGGAATGTGGCGTATGTATTACAACAATGAAAAAGATCATAAATCGATTTATTACGCACAAAGTAAAGACCTTAATAAATGGGAAGATAAAGGAAAAGTAGTTGGCGACCGGGCAGGTGAGGGACCTAAGGTTTTTGCATGGAAAGGAAAGTATTTTATGATTGTAGATAACTGGAATGGTCAGGCTGTTTATTCATCAAATGATATGGAGGATTGGAGACGTCAGGAACATAATATTCTTAAAGAACCCGGAAAAGGAGTTGATGATGGAACAAATGGTTTGCATGCAGATGTGGTTGTGAATAATGGTAATGCGTATATTTTCTATTTCACACATCCGGGAAGAGTTGCTACACCATCTGGTAAATTAGATAATTACGAAACCAGACGCAGTTCCGTTCAGGTAGGAAAACTAGAATATGAAAATGGAGAAATAAAGTGTGACAGAGATAAACCTGTCTATATTAACCTAAGATAAAAACAAATTAAAAAGAAAAACACAATGAAAAGAGAAGCTTTTAAAATGTATCTGAAGCCTGGCTTCGAAGAAGAGTATGAAAAAAGACATGCGGCAATCTGGCCTGAATTGAAAAAAATGCTTCAGGAAGGTGGCGTTTCAGATTATTCTATTTATTGGGATAAGGATACAAATATTCTTTTTGCATGTCAAAAAACAGAAGGTGGTAGTTCACAAGATCAAGGAGATAACCCGATTGTTCAGAAATGGTGGGATTACATGGCCGATATAATGGATACAAATCCGGATAATTCTCCGGTTTCAATACCTCTGAAGGAAGTCTTTCACATGGATTGATATTGTACTTTAGATGAAGTTTGTTAATAATACGATTTAGACTTTTACTTTCTGAAAAGATTTATATTGTTAGGCAAAAGCTAATGATTATTTTTTATACTTTTGCTTAGCAATATAATCTTAATGTTTTTAACATGAAAAAGCAATTCCTTTTTTTACTTCTTTTTTTATTCTTTATACTGCGTTCTTTTGCGTCAATAGAAATACGCTCCAAACAGATTACTACAAGTAATGGCTTAGCTAACAATTCTGTTCGATATATTTTTCAGGATAGTAAAGGCTTTATTTGGATGGGTACTCTTAATGGCTTATGCCGTTATGATGGAAACTCATTTCTTACCTTTAAACCACAGTTTGGAAATAGCCTCTCTTTGGTAGACCACCGGATTTATGATCTGGAAGAAGATAAAAATGGTTTCTTATGGATTAATACTTCAGCAGAGCTTTATAGTTGCTATGATTTAAAGCACGATTGTTTTGTAGATTTCACCGGAAAGGGAGAATTAAAACAAAGCTATTCTAAAAAGTATATTGCTAAAAACGGAGATGTATGGTTATGGCATTCCGGAAACGGTTGTCGGCAGGTGAAATATGAAAATGGCGCTTTCACGTCTGTTACTTATAAGAAAAAGAATGGAAACCTGACAAGTGATTTGGTCGTATTTGTTTCTGAAGATTCAAGAGGAAATATATGGATTGGAACGCAACGTGGGCTTACAAAAGTAACCGGAGGAAGTAGTACTGTAGTAGATCGCAGTAGATCGTATTTCAAGTTGTCAACTTACAAAGGACAAACTTATTTTATAACCGACAGAAATGAAATTCTTTGGTATAATCCGGTTAGTAATAAGCTACAATCTATTGCCTCATCTTCTCTTGTTGAAGGAATTGCAACTCCTACCGGCTGTCTCGAATTAAATAACGAATGGATAATCTTTACCAGCAATGGTATCTATGTATTTAATTTTGATACCAAAAAATTATATAAGAATAATAGTTTATTTAATGAAACAATTCTTTCGGGTTCTACTCTGATCGATAATAAAGGTAACTGTTGGGTATATAACCATACAGGTAAAGTGTGGTATGTTAATGTTCGCACAAAAAGAGTAAAAAGCTTCCAGCTTATTCCACAAAATAAAATAAACTATATAGATAATGAACGATACCATTTTGTACAGGATTCCAGAAATATAATATGGATATCAACTTATGGTAATGGCTTATTTGCTTATAATATAGCAAAGGATGAATTAGATCATTTTACTTCTAATATTAATGGCTTTAGTCATATAAGTTCTGATTTTCTTCAGTACGTTATGGAAGATAAATCCGGTGAAATTTGGGTGAGTTCTGAATTTGCGGGACTTTCTAAAATAACAGTTCTGAATGAAAGCACTAACCGTATTTATCCGGAAGATAAATCTTTATCCGATCGCTCAAATACCATTCGAATGATATCGAAGATGAATAACGGAGATATATGGATAGGTACTAGAAAAGGATCTGTTTATGTTTACGATTCTCATTTAAACATGAAGTCGGTTATGCATAACTTTCACACAAATATCTATGCGGTAAAAGAAGATGCTTCAGGTAAAATATGGATTGGAAGCCGGGGAGACGGGTTAGGTATTGGTAATGTTTGGTATAAGCATGATTCAAACAATCCTAATTCAATTTCCGAGAATAATATCTTTGCTATATTAAAAGACAGCAAAAGCAGAATGTGGATTGCTACATTTGGTGGTGGACTTGATTTGGCTGTACCACAGAATGGCAAGTATATTTTTAAGCATTTCTTAAATCAGTTCTATGGTCAGAAGCAAGTTAGAGTTCTTTTGCAGGACCGAAATGGAATGATTTGGATGGGAACCAGTGCCGGCGTTTATGTTTTTAATCCCGATTTACTAATAAAGAATCCAAGAGCTTATTATACTTTCAACTATAATAATGGCAAACTGAAGAGTAATGAAATTCGTTCCATTATGGAAGATAAGAATGGACGTATATGGATTGGAACTTCGGGTGCCGGATTTAGTACTTGTCAGCTAAGCAAGGATTATCAGTCGATTGTTTTTGATCATTATACAACCCAGAATGGATTGGTGAATGATGTTGTTCAATCAATAAACGAAGATAAAAGCGGTAATTTATGGATTGCTACAGAATATGGAATGTCTAAGTTTTATCCGAAAACAAAGATTTTTGAGAATTATTTCTTCTCAAGTTATGCGTTAGGTAATGTTTATGGTGAAAACAGTACCAGTACATGTGCTGATGGAAAACTTATTTTTGGAACAAATTATGGCTTATTAGTATTTGATTCCAGGAAGATAAAAAGACCTTTCACTTCTTCTCCGGTTGTATTTACCAGTCTTAAGATTAATGGTATCAATGTTAGTCCGGAAGATCAGGATTCTCCATTGAAACAATCCATATCTTACTCAGATAAGATAAAGCTGAACTATTCTCAAAACTCTTTTGTGCTCGATTTCTCTTCATTTAATTTCTATGAATCAGAGCTTACAAGATATTCATATAAGCTTGAAAATTATGATAAAGATTGGAGTGTTCCTACATCTTTGAACTTTGCTGCATACAAAAATCTGCCTCCGGGTGAATACTTATTAAAGGTAAAAGTGTGTAACGGTTCGGGTGTGTGGGATTCCCGGATAACAACGCTCGAGATTGAAATTGCTCCTCCTTTCTGGCGCACTACATGGGCTTTCCTCATTTATATTATTGTTTTTGGAGCAGCTTTATATTTTGCTTATAAAATAGCACGTGACTTTACACGACTTCATAATAAGATTCAGGTCGAAAAGCAACTTACAGATTATAAACTGGTATTCTTTACCAATATCTCTCATGAATTCCGTACACCGCTAACTCTTATAAAAGGAGCTTTGGAAAGAATTCAGCGTATGGAGCATGTTCCTGGTGAATTAGAACATCCATTGCAAACAATGGAGAAAAGTACAAACCGTATGGTTCGATTAATTGATCAGTTACTCGAATTCAGAAAGATGCAGAATAATAAACTGGCACTCTCATTGGATAATACAGATGTTATAGCATTTATATATGAAATATTCTTGAGTTTTAATGACACCTCGGAATCAAAGAATATGGATTTTCAGTTTAATTCATCAGTAGATTCCTGCAAGATGTTTATTGATAAGGAAAAACTTGATAAGATAGTCTATAATCTGCTTTCAAATGCCTTTAAATATACACCTTCCAAGGGGAAAGTGAGTCTTATTGTTACTGTAGATAATGAGAAGAATAATCTTCTTATACAGGTTAAAGATACCGGTGTAGGTATTCCTAAGGAAAAACGTTCGGAACTGTTCAACCGTTTTATGCAAAGTAATTTCTCCGGTAATAGTATAGGTATAGGTCTTCATCTAGTTCATGAACTGGTAGGAGTGCATAAAGGCACAATCTGGTATGAAGAAAATGTAGGTGGCGGGTCTGTATTTAATGTAACTCTGCCTTTGGATGAAAAGGTTTATAATGAAACAGACTTCCTGATTCCTAATAATGTGCTATTGAAAGAAGAGCATATCATGAATAATGTGAAGCTCACGGCTCAGGAATCTCAGGAAATGGCGACTGTAACTCCTTTAAATAATTACAAAATACTTATTATCGAGGATGACAACGATGTACGTCAGTTCCTAAAAGAAGAAATCGGTGTTTATTTTGAAGTTGAAGCTGCCGAAGATGGTCTTGCCGGAATTGAAAAATTGCAGGATTATGATGCAGATTTAATTGTGTGTGACGTGTTAATGCCGAGAATGAATGGTTATGAAGTAACAAAGAAACTGAAAGAAGATCTCCAGACCAGTCACATTCCTATTATTCTGTTAACAGCATTAGGTACTCCCGAAAATCATTTAGAAGGAATTGAAAGTGGTGCTGACGCATACATATCTAAACCTTTCAGCGTAAAATTGCTATTAACTCGTATCGCTAAGTTGATTGAGCAACGTGAAAAACTTAGAGATAAGTTTTCAAGTGAACCAGGAGTAAAGCGTCCAGCCATCTGTTCTACAGATAGAGATAAAGAATTTATTGACAAACTACATGAAATTCTTGAAAGAGAAATTGCAAATGCAGAGTTCTCAGTAGATGATTTTGCTGCAAAAATGAAATTAGGTAGAACGGTATTCTATAAAAAGGTAAAGGGTATTACAGGATATTCTCCAAATGAATACCTTCGGATTATTCGTATGAAGAAAGCTGCGGAATTACTTATTTCTACAAACCTTACTGTTGCGGAAGTGTCTTATAAAGTGGGCGTTAACGATCCTTTCTACTTTAGTAAATGCTTTAAATCCCAGTTTGGCGTGGCACCTTCTATTTATCAAAAGCAAGGCTAAATAAAAAAATAATTCAAAATTCTTTGGTAGATTCAGAAATGTTTCTACCTTTGCAATTGCTATAAGATTGTAATGATTACAATTTTGGAAATAAAACTAAAAAGAAATGAATGCATACGATAAATTAATTACATATAACATTAAGCCATCAGTGCAAAGAATTGCCATAATGGATTATTTGTTGAAACATCGTACGCACCCAAGTGCTGATGTTGTTTATTCAGCTCTAAGTAAATCAATACCAACTTTGTCAAAAACAACAGTGTATAATACGCTGAAACTTTTGGCAGAACAAGGAGCTGCATTGATGCTCACTATTGATGAAAACAATGTTTGTTTCGATGGTGATACTTCACCTCATTCCCACTTTCTGTGTAAAAAATGTATGAAGATTTATGATTTACCTATATCTTCATTGGAGCAAGAGGTTAGTGGTTTGAACTCCGACGGACATGTTATAACAGAAATTCATTACTATTTTAAAGGCCTTTGTAAGAATTGCCTAAACGATAAAAATATTGATTAACTCATTAAAACACAACGAAAATGAAAAAATTTAGATGTACAGTTTGCGGTTACGTTCATGAAGGTGATTCAGCTCCAGAAAAATGCCCATTATGCAAGGCTCCTGCCAGCAAGTTTGTAGAAGTAGAAGAAACTGTAGGTGCTTTAACTTTTGCTGACGAGCACGTTGTTGGTGTTGCAAAAGGTTGCGACGAAGAAATGATTAAAGACCTTAATAATCATTTCATGGGAGAATGTACAGAAGTTGGTATGTACTTGGCTATGAGTCGTCAGGCTGATCGTGAAGGATATCCTGAAATTGCCGAAGCTTTCAAAAGATATGCATGGGAAGAAGCTGAACATGCTTCAAAATTTGCTGAATTGTTAGGTGATGTTGTTTGGGATACTAAAACAAACTTACAGAAACGTAAAGATGCAGAACAAGGCGCTTGCGAAGATAAAAAGCGTATTGCTACACGTGCAAAACAACTAAACTTAGATGCTATTCACGATACTGTTCATGAAATGTGTAAAGACGAAGCTCGTCATGGTAAAGGCTTTGAAGGTTTATATAACAGATACTTCAAATAATAACCAGAGCTAATAGATTGCATTATATTAGATTTGTTTTAAGGTCTACTTCTTATTTATAAAAGGAGTAGACCTTTTTATTTTTAGATGTACACTTTTTTATGATAATCTGTACACTCTTTGTTTGTTGTATCCTGATATTTAAGTTTAGTTTATCTCAATCATTGCACTAAAGATCTATTTCCTTGTAATTCTTAACAGGATACTTTATTTTTGCATTTTATAAATTCTTAATCAGATAGAGGTTTAATGGGTAAAATTGTTTATGAAAAGAGGATTGTTGAAAAGATGATCCGAATTTATTGCAGGTCAAAACATGATCAGGAAGAACTTTGCGATGAATGCAGAGAGTTGCTTGACTATGCTTTGTTACGGTTAGATAAATGTAAGTATGGAGATAAAAAGGGTGCTTGTGGTAAATGTACAACCCATTGTTATAAGCCAGTGATGCGGGAAAAAATAAAGAGAGTGATGAAATTCTCCGGTCCCCGAATGCTTTTTCATTACCCTCTCGATGCTTTTCGTCATTTATTGAATAAATAACCTCTTTAATAAATTTCCGGTACTATTTATTTAGCCGGTTTTCCAAGAAGAACCTGATCAATAGCTCTTTTAAAAGTAGACTTGTCTGCCGATCCAACCATTAATTGAGGATCACCTTTCTTTGGAATAAACAATATGGTAGGCAGATTTTTGATACCAAGAGCTGCAGCTAATTCACTTTCATTATCAACGTTTACCTTGTAAATTACAATCTGGTCTTCGTATTCTTTTGCTAATTCTCTCATCAGCGGAGCTACCATTCTGCAAGGACCACACCAGTCTGCATAGAAATCAATAACTACCGGTTTATCTCCTTTGAATTTCCATTCTTTAGAATTATTGTAATCGGCTACGTTTTTCAGATATAAGTCATTGTTCATCTGAATAACTACCCCTTTTTCCGGCTTGTCTTTCTTCTCATCTTGAGGAACGGCAAACGAATAAGTAACTATAGCAATAACAGCTATAGCCGCAATTATTAGTAATTTTTTCATGTAATCTTATTTGTATTTTTCTATTATTTCTTTTAGATCTTCAGCCTGCATAACTCCCGATTGCCTCCACAATGGTTCGCCATTTTTGAATAACATTAAGGTAGGAATTGACTGAATGCGGTATTTTACAGCAAGATCTTCATTTTGATCCACATCTATTTTAATGATTCTGGCAGAATCACCAATTTCTCTTTTCAAGTTCTCAAGAATCGGCTTCATTGTTTTGCATGGTCCGCACCATTCTGCAAAGAAATCAACTAATACCGGATTATTGCTTTTTATTACATCATTGAATTTTTCCATAGTTACTTTATATTTGAAATAAAAATAACTGTTTATTTTTAAATAAGAGCTTAGAACTTATAAATTATTTAAGGGAAAACATCTGGAATAATCCATTTGTTCTCCCTATTAGTATTTTATAAGCCTAATGGCATCTATTCTCAATTATATGAAAAATCTTTTTTATTTGCTGAATAACGGTAACACAAGAAGCACTACAGACAGAACAATCAGAATGGTTATTGTACCCCATCCGATAATATTATTAAGAGGCTTGTTTACGTATTTCCCCATTATCTTCTTGTTGTTTACCAGCAGAATCATACAGATAAGTACTACTGGAAGAAGCATACCGTTAATAACCTGTGACCATAATGAAATAGCTATAAGCGGTGCATTAGGAATCAGGATGATAAGAACTGAGAAAATCAAAATTCCAGTATAAAGTATATAAAACTCTTTGGCTTCATCCCATTTCTTATCTATACCAGCTTCAAAACCGAAAGCCTCGCACACATAGAATGCGGTTGCCAGTGGAAGAATGGTAGCCGAGAAGATAGATGCTACAAATAAACCAAATGCAAATAACTGAGATGATAATTCTCCGGCAAGAGGTTTCAATGCTAGTGCCGCGTCTTTGGCTTCGTTAATCTGTACTCCGTTTGTATGAAGGCTTGAGGCACACGCTACAATGATAAAGAATGCAACAACTACTGTAGCAATACATCCTACAACAATATCGATGAGAGAATATTTGTAATTCTTCATGGTCAGTCCTTTTTCAATGACAGACGATTGCATGTAGAACTGCATCCACGGAGCGATTGTGGTACCGATAATACCGATTACCATAGCAAGACTTTCTGTATTCATTTTCATCTCAGGGTGGATCATAGCATGTCCTATTTCTCCCCAGTGTGGTTTACCCATGATGGCTGCAACTACGTACATCAATAGCGAAAGACTGAATATAAGGAATATCCTTTCTGCAATCTGATACGTGCCTTTTACTACAAGTACCCAGACCATTATACCCACAATGGGCACAGATATATATTTGCTTACACCAAATACTTCCATACTTCCTGCTACACCGGCAAACTCAGTTGTTGTATTACCGATATCAGCTACAAGAAGACCAATGAAGATAAAGAAAGTAACCTTTACACCGGCGTTTTCGCGGATTAGGTCGGCCAATCCCTTACCGGTAACAATACCCATGCGGGCATTCATTTCCTGAATAACAATCAATACAATGAATGAAGGTATAAGAGTCCAGAGAAGATTATATCCGTAAACAGCACCGGCTACTGAGTAAGTAGTGATACCACCAGCATCGTTATCTACACTTCCTGTAATAATACCTGGTCCGAGGATAGCCAGAAACATTGCAATCTGGCTAAACATATTCTTTTTATTTTTAAACATGAGAAATAGCTGTTTTTCTTATTTGTTAGTTCTGCGTTTGTTAATTAAGTCTTCAATTACGTCGTCAATAACAACCATACCTTGTAGTACATTGGCATTATCAACAACAGGTATTGCTAGCATATTGTACTTTGATACAATTTCCGCAATCTCGTCAACATCCTGATCATCTCGCAGACAAACAGGAGAAGGCTTCATTATTTCATTGATTGTAGCCTCGGGCGAGGAGACAACGATGTCTCTTAACGACACGGTTGCAATCAATTTTTCTTTTTCGTCAGTAACAAATAAGTTATATAGTGTGGCAGCTTCAGGCTTTTTCTCTCTCAACTCATTGAGAACATCATTAACCGTCTTTTCCTTGTTGAAAGATACAATATCAGTTGCCATAAGACTACCCACAGAATCTTCCGGATAGTCGAGCAATTCACGCACCTCTTCAGAAGCTTTCTTCTCCATCTCGTTAAGAAGAAGTTCGGCTTTCTCTTCCTCAAGAGCATTAAGGATATCGGCAACTTCATCGGCCGGCATCTTGTCGAGCACGTCGGCTGCCTTTTCAATAGAAAGACTTTCAATGATATGCACCTGAGCATCAGCTTCCATCTCTTCAAGTACGTCGGCAGCTCTTTCTTCGTCCAATGATAAGAATACATCGGCGCTGGCTTTCTTGCCCAAGTCTTCAATAATATCGGCTAAGTCCGATGGGTGAAGCGTTTGTAGTTTTGAGTGAATCTTCGATAGCTTGATATTCAGATTTGAAAAGTCGATAGCTTCGACATCTTCCCATAAAATAAATTTAGCAGGGATGCTCACTTTAAAGTAGGAAAGGACAATTTTAAGTGGTTTGGCAATCCCGATTCTTCTTAACAGACCTTCGATGCCAATATCAACCGCAACGGCAAAAGTGCCATTGGCTACAGAAACAAGACGTATATCATTTACACGAACCAGCTTTCTTCCGTTCAAGTCAACAATCTGCTTGTCCAGAACTACGCTGGCCAAATAGAGGTCGTTATCAATATTTTCCTGTGATAATTGAATGAGTTGAGAACAACTGACTTTAATTTTACCATTGATTTTCTGAACTTTAAAATGTTCAAAAGAGTAAAATTCGGTTTTATCAGAACTTTTTATTTTAATACCTGTAACAAGGGGTCTTTCTGTCTGATTCGTATTGTCTGCATTAACCAGCAGGTCTTTTACGATACCAATAAACTGGCCGTTTGTATCAAAGATCTTTCTCCCGATTACACGGCTCAGATAGAACGTCATTAAAGAGTTCATATGCTTCTTTTCTTTTTATGATATAGATTAAGAAGCATGCACAAGCGGATGCTAACCAAACTACATCAGGTTAATAATAAACTAAATATATCCGCAGGGCCTTCGTCCATTTTTTAATGATTTTGGTTTGCAGCGCAAAAGTAATTCTTTTAATTTAAAAAACAAGGCTAAATAATAGAATATTCAAAGAATTAAAATTTTTATTTTTTCTTTTTTAAAGCCCGATATTCTTTATTTTTATCTATTTTTGTTTCTGTAATCATTTTAAATTCAAAATGGACGATTATCATAGTAAGGATTAAAATCTGAACAGAGGCATTTCGTGACTGAATCCCTTTGTTCAAAATGAATGGAGGGTAAAACATGAAAACTTTTCTAAGGGGAGTCTTTGGATTAGAGGTTATTTCAAAATGGGAACCAAATTGTTGGATTAAAATTGATTGTCCCGATACTGAGGACTATAATTACTTACAAAAAACACTTAACGTTCCGGAGTATTTCCTATCGGATATTGCCGATATTGACGAACGTCCGCGTGTAGAAACTGAAGATGAATGGACGTTTATTATCTTACGAATACCTCATCGTCAGGATGATTCTAAAATGCCTTTCATTACTGTTCCATTAGGTATAATATTTAAAGATAATATCTGTATTTCCATATGCCATTACCAAACTGTAATGCTTAAGGATTTCTTGACGTATTATGAACGTAAGAACCTTGGTTTTACAGATTCGGTAGATCTTATTTTTAAACTATTTCTTTCTTCATCAGTGTGGTATCTGAAATCACTAAAGATTATAAATCAGCGTATTGATGTTGTAAAAAGAGAGCTGGAACGCTCTATTGAAAATAAGGAATTGCTGGCGCTTTTCCATCTTGAAAACTGTCTTACCTATTTTATTACTTCACTTAAAGGAAATGAAATATTACTAGCCAAACTGAAATTTAAACTACCTGTCGATGAACTCGATGTGGAACTTATTGAAGATGTTGAGATTGAATTGAAACAGGCTCACGAATCGGCGAATATATACAGTAATATACTTAGCGGAATGATGGATGCTTACTCTTCAATTATCAGCAATAATGTGAATAGCATTATGCGCATATTGACATCTATCTCTATTATATTAATGTTTCCAACGCTTATATCAAGTATGTTTGGTATGAATATTAAAAGTGGAATTGAGAACTCTAACTGGGGTTTTGCTTTTGTAGTAGGATTCTCGGTTGTTGTATGTGCCGGATTCCTTTGGGTCTTTAAGAAGAAGCGCTGGATGTAATTAAAAAAATAGAAAGTTCTATAACAATAGTAATCTGATATTCAATATTATACGTAATTGCGTTACCTTTGCAGTGCTAAACTAAAGCTTATGCAATTACGTACTTATTACCCCACTGTGGTTCTCTCTGATATTCATTTAGGAACGCCTCATTCTAAGAAAGAGGAGGTAAGTAAATTCCTGAAATCCATTAAATGCGATAAACTGATTCTTAACGGAGATATTATTGATGGATGGCATTTTAGTAAAGAGGGACTCAGTAACTTGAAACTAAAACATATTCAGTTCTTTAAAGACGTCATGAAAATGATGGATAGCTTTAGTACTGAAGTAATATATATCCGGGGAAACCATGATGATTTTCTGGATAATTTTGTTTCGAAGACACTCGATAATATAAAGATAGTAAAGGATTACGTTTACGAAAGTCATGGCAAACGTTACTATATTACTCACGGAGACGTATTCGACTCTGTAACTTCCCGTATGAAATGGTTGGCAAAGCTTGGTGATCTGGGTTATTCGGCACTTCTTTGGCTAAACGAAAAATACAATGCCCGCAGAGTTAAACATGGCAAACCTTATCATTCTTTTTCGAAAGTTATAAAACAGAAATTTAAGAAAGCTGTTTCTTTTATGTCTGATTTTGAAAATAAGCTAGTATCTCTGGCTAGGGTTAATCAATGTAATGGCGTTATTTGTGGGCACATCCATCATCCAGAAAACAGATATTACGAAGATATTCATTATCTGAACTCTGGTGATTGGGTAGAATCTTTGTCTGCCTTGGTTGAAGATGAGCACGGAAACTGGAGAGTGCACCATTATTATGAAGACGCAGGAGTACAAATGAATCGGAATAGTTGAATCTGAAAATACCAGAATTATATTTGAACGCAGGTAATTGAATAATCAGTTGCCTGCGTTCATTTCTTTTGGAACATTTAACTGCTTAAACTTAACAGGATAGTAATATTGTGTTCACTCTTTTGTAATGTGATAAGATGATATTTGTAGAGCAAAAAATAAAAACTTATGCAATTACGAAACTATTACCCCACAGTAGTCCTATCGGACATCCACTTGGGAACTCCTCACTCTAAAACAGAGGAAGTAACTAAATTCCTGAAATCAATTAATTGTGATAAACTGATTCTTAACGGAGACATTATTGACGGTTGGCATTTACAAAAAGGCGGGCTGAATAAATGGAAACCTAAGCATACCGACTTCTTTAAAGTAATCATGAAAATGATGGAGAACTTTGGTACGGAAGTTATTTATGTAAGAGGAAATCACGATGATTTTCTTGATAATCTCGCCCCACTGACACTCTATAATATAAGTATAGTAAAAGATTATATTTACGAAAGTCACGGCAAGCGCTATTATGTTACTCATGGCGATGTTTTCGACTCAGTAACCACTCAGATGAAATGGCTGGCTAAACTGGGAGATATTGGTTATTCAATGCTTCTTTGGTTGAATAAAATCTATAATGCCCGTAGAGTAAAGCAAGGGAAACCATATTACTCACTTTCACAAACAATTAAGCAAAGAGTAAAATCTGCAGTATCTTATATCTCCGATTTTGAAAAAGAACTGGTTGATCTTGCCCGTATAAAACGATGCAATGGAATTATTTGCGGGCACATTCATCACCCGGAAAATACCTATTATGAAGAGATACACTACCTTAATTCCGGAGACTGGGTGGAAACATTGTCTGCTTTGGTTGAGGATGAAAAAGGAAACTGGAGTGTACGCTACTATGAAGGAGCGTTGATACAAGAAAATTTGAATGATATAACAGAAGAAATATACATAGCCTCATGAAATTCTTATTTATTGTTCAAGGAGAGGGGAGAGGTCACTTTACCCAGGCAATTACATTAGAAGAAATGTTGCTTAAAAACGGGCATGAAGTGGTGGAAGTCTTAGTTGGAAAAAGCACTTCACGCTCACTTCCGGGATTCTTTAACAGAAGTATAAAAGCGCCGGTTAAGCGATTCTTGAGTCCTAATTTCCTACCTTCTGCACAAAATAAAAGAGCAGATATTGGAAGAAGTGTAGTCTATAACTTGCTTCAGACTCCTGTATATATTAAAAGTATGATTTATATAAAACAGCGCATAGAAGAATCCGGTGCCGACGTGGTTATAAACTTCTACGAACTACTTACGGGACTTACCTACACTTTTCTACGTCCCCGGATTCCTTATGTGTGTATTGGTCACCAGTATCTTTTTCTGCACCGTGATTTCGAATTCCCCCGGAAAAACACCTTGAGTCTTTTCCTGCTACGCTTCTTTACCCGCCTTACAAGCATAGGAAGCTCAAAGAGATTGGCTCTCTCATTTTACAGAATGTGCGATGATAAAAGAGAAAATGTAACAGTTGTACCTCCATTGTTGCGCAGTGAAGTTTTCTCTCTTCAGCCCGAGCAAGGGAATTATATTCACGGATATATGGTAAATTCCGGTTATGCGGATTATATTACCGAGTTTAATTCCAATCACCCCGAATTACAACTACATTTTTTCTGGGATAAGCCCGATGCACCGGATGAGATGAAAGTAACAGATACTCTTTCTTTTCATACATTAAACGATGTCGACTTTCTGAAATATATGAGTGGTTGCAAGGCATATGCAAGTACTGCAGGGTTCGAATCAATTTGTGAAGCAATGTACATAGGCAAACCGGTAATGATGGTTCCTGTACATATAGAGCAGGATTGCAATGCTTATGATGCCGTACGTGCTGGTGCAGGTATTACTTCCGACTCTTTCGATCTGGACGAACTTATTGAATTCTCAAAGAATTATGCTCCCAACCGTTCTTTTATTTATTGGGTGAATAGTTGTGAAAGAGTACTACTTGAGGAACTTGAAGAGAAAAAAGATAAACATACAATTTTTGCCATTCCGGCACTATCTAATTATTTTTAGCTATGAAACTTAGAAAAGAAGATTATGTTCTAGAGCGTACCACTGATGGTGGTTATTACGCTTATTTGTCGTATAATATGCAATGTTGTGCTTATGGAGATACTCCAGATGAAGCCTTGGAATATCTTCAGGAAGGTATAAATGAATATGTCAGCGATATGTATTTGGTTGAAGATTATGTTTAACTTCACAATTGTGTATCAAAAATAAAATTCTTACTATCAAATAGTTTAATAAATTTAATCAAAATTTATATATCTTATTTTTATTTTTTTACCTTTGTTCAAGTTTAATATAGTGAACACAAAATAAAATCGTAAAATCAGGGACTTTAACTAATTATGTGGGATTTTTATTCAGATACAATTTTTGCTGCGATAATTGTTTGCTTCTTGACATCTATTTATCTTTTTGCACGTCGTGATGAGGGTGAGCGTTCACGAATCTTTTTATCAGTTATCATATTTTATTCCGTATTGAATTACGTTCCCCGTTATTGGGCTGCGACTCATGGTCAGGTTCCAATGCTCGTGGTATCAGTTCCTGTGCTTTTACTGGCTTTATTCATGATCACATCTTATATAATATATCCCATTGAGGTTGTTTCACCCGGCTGGCTTAATTTTAAGCATATTGTTCTGCTATATACTCCAGTTGGAGCACTCTACGGAATATGGCTAATTACATTGTGGTGTGGAGTTAAATATACTGATTTTAGCTCATTGCAAGAAATGCTTCCCTATATAACGGACTTTGATGTGTGGTTTCGGTTTATATTATGCTTATTGATACTGTGTCCTGTATTCTTCATCTTTTTTGTGCCCTACACTAAAAAATATTGTAATGTAGATAACAGGTGGAAGTGGATATACATGATTATTTTTTCAATAAACACGATTGCCTTTTTATGGATATTATGGGATAGGAGTTTAATTTCCAGTACATTATATTATTATATCAGCGTAGGATGCAGTTTGCTAATAGCTTATAGAGAATTATCAACCCGCTTTATCCGAAATCCGATGTCTGAAAGTCCTTTTCCTGAAATGCCAAGTAAAGTTTTCGATGAAGCACCATATAATTTGAGCGAAGTTGATACTCTTTATGATGAACTGGAAAATAGCAATTCCGAACTTTTTAGCAGGCTGGATGAATATATGAAGAAGAATGCGGCATGGCGAGATCCTGAACTTACTTTAAACAAACTTTCATCTATAATGAATACTAACCGAACCTCTCTTTCACTGGCTATCCAGAAAAGTGAATATGGGAATTACACTACATATATTAATAAATTGCGCTTCGACGATTTTGTATATTGTGTAACATCCAACTGTTCCGGTAATTTTCAGCAGGCTTTTTACGATGCTGGTTTCCGCTCACGCGCCACTGCCTTGCGCAACTTTCGCCAAATAACAGGTATGACGCCTACAGAATATTTCATGAAAATGAGAACTGAAGATTAAAAAATAAAATTCATCTCCTACCTATTACTGAATCTATGTTAATGGTTTGACTTCTAGTCGAATATATTGGTGTAAGATAAACTTTGCATACATTTTATCTTCCACTAAAATTTGGTATCTGTTACTGTTTTATATAGATTTTAGTCGTTTTTATTAATAATATCGACAACGACTTTAATCATAACCTATTTTTTTTAGTCAAACTTTCTACTATCATCAATGCATAGTTTTGAATTAAATCTACGAATGTTCTTTTTATAATCTTTTTGTCTAACTTTTTGGATTTTCTGTACAGCTTCTTCTGCCTTTTGTCCACTATTTCTCTTCTTAATTTACAAATCATAATCTCAAAATAGGCTATAGTATAATTCCCATATATTTTTTATGTAATTTGGACTAAGGAATAACCCTTTTCTATAATAAGAATGGTTTCATATATTCTTTTAAGTTTAAGTAGGCTTTCTTAAAAAGTTATAACGACAATATTGCTACAATATTTTTTTAGGATATAAAAATAGAAGCAGATGATTTTGCATCAGTTGTTGGTAGAATTTATTTGCAGTAAGCTGTTTTAGTGTATTTTAATTGCAATGGAAGAGATAATGCTTACATGTAAACAAGTGTATTGCTTTTGATTTAAAAAATGTAAACCCCAAACGAAGGATTTATGCAAACAGATCCAAAAAATCAAGTTTCAATAGAATAAAATTGTTTTTTTGAAACAAAATTGTAAAAATGAGACATACTGGTCTGTAAAAAATAGGCGAAATTGTTGATTTGAAACATTGAATCGTGTAATAATGAGCCATCTGCTTTTTTTTCATTAATTAATTTTACTGACAGAATCTGATACAGCTCAAAAATAACATAATCACAAAATAAAATAAATAAAAAATGGAAAAGAAGATGCTTACCTTGTTTGTTTTGCTTGCTACAGTTACCGGTCTTGTACAGGCACAGCAGACAATAGGCGGCGCAGTGGAAAAGGAGACCTTGCTTTGTTTCTACGCCAAAAGCAAGGCATTTATCTTTCCCGGAAATGACAATGAAGCCAATGTTGTCAACACCAGTCCGATGGTTGCAGAACAGCAAATCATCGAACAGCCAGAACAAGAGTTACAACCGCCTCGTGAGGGCATTGCAGAGAAAAACGCCATGGTTGTAACTTTGCAGGAACAGCCTTCCTCTTGGTATGTGGGCTTTGGTGGCGGTTTGTCATTTGGACGTACTACATTCGCTTCGTTTGCAATGGACGATACCCATCCAGGCTTTAACTTGGGTGTACTGGGTGGATATAAAATTAACAAACTACTTTCGGCGGAAGTGTCGCTTGATTACACCTGCATGAAGCTTGGAACGTATGACTGCTGTCAGAACCTTTGGCTGGGAAAGGACGGCAATCGCTACTTTGCTCCGCTTACCGGTGTAATGAGTTATAAGTATAGCGAGCTGACTTCTACAACAAATCTTATGGGGCTGGGTGCACATCTTAATATAGACTTGTTAAGTCTAATGAATAAGAATTCAAATTGGTCGGCAGTCGTTTCTCCAGCAATTTATGGAGTGTATAGTAATGCGGTAGTAAAGCAATTGGGCGCCAAAGTTCGTACAGCCTCTACAATTCATTTTGGTGGAGGACTCGATCTTGGTTTAGGTTATGCGATTACTCCGAAGATAGGTCTTCGTTTATCAACAGGTATCAACTATCTGACTGGAGCCATTGATGCTCTTCCTCGCGAAGAACACAAAATAACTTATGTGTGGAATAGCAGCTTGAAACTAATCTACAAACTTTAAATTCAATGAAAAACAAGATAATCTACTTTATTGCGATGCTTGCTACTGTGTTGACAGGCTGTGACAAGGAACTACATGAAATCCCGACTGACAAACCTACTGATGAGGCAGTAGTAACTGTGAGCCTTAATAAGGATCACACCCAAAATGAACCACTAAATGATGTGCATCTCTATTGGTTCAACGAAACCGACAAGCTTTACAAACAGGACTACTATTCTTCAATGGAGGAACTGGCACGGGCACGTATAGTCTTGCCCGAAGGAAGTTATACTGTATTTGCGGTTTTAAATGTAGGAGAGGACTTTACCGTACCTTCATCTCGTACAGCACTGCCCGATATTGATTTGGGCTCATTCTCAAAATACATAAAGGATCAAGAGATAAACTATGCGAATATGCTCACCGGAACGTTGCGCAATGTGGTAAAGAATGGTACTCAGTTAGTTTATGTTGACCTTGAAGCTAAATCGAGTGGAATCGAGTCTGCAACTGTACAACTGTTACTCACGATTCCTTCGCCTCACTTGCCAGATTTTGCAACCAAAGCAAGTTCAACCACTGCTTTGAGAGGTACGGCGTTTATCTTTAAAAAAGACAGCAAACAACTGTTCGCCATGAAGCAGGCTATGCTAAATCCGACAGGTACTGACGGAGTCTACTCAATGGACTTATCACTTTTCAAAGGCGAGTACGATATTAATCTGTGGTGTGACTATACTTTCGACGAAACAACCGACAATCACTATATTACTACCGGTCCGGATGTAATTACGATTCTATCTAAAGATAAATATAAAGCAAATACAGATACTCGAGATGGTTTTTCTAAACGTATTTCACTGACTGTTGCAGAGGAAAACAATAAACCGCTAAGCGTGGAAATGAATCGACCATTGGCGAAATATCGTCTGGTGGCTACCGATGTGGCGAAGTATGAAGCTCAACGTTTACAGAAAGGACTTCCGGCATTGGCAGACCTGCGGGTGTTTATCGGTTACGAAGGCTTCTTGCCGAGTGCATACAACATTACCGAATCGAAACTCGCCGATGCTAAAGAGGGTTATTTCTATTACTCCACACTGACGGATATTACCCAAATTGATGCGACTTTCGCCAAGGATTATGTACTGGTGAATGGTACGGAGTCGTCCGTTGTGGTCACAATTCTGTTTAAGGATGCTGCGGGTAATACCATTAGTGGTGTGCGGGGTGTGAAGATTGCCTACCGCGCTGGGCAACTTACAACAGTAAGTGGAGATTTTTTTACGGCTGGTTTGGGTAATGGTGTAACTATTGACACACAGTGGAGTGGTGATTACAATGTGGAATTTTAATAAGATATAGTGATGAGGAAGATTCTATATATAATGTTTGCAGTGGCAACTATATTTGCAAGCTGCACTAAAGAAGAAAACAGCAGTGAACAGATTGTTGATGACTGTAAAGTTACTATCTCGGCTGTACCCGAAGTGTCAATGGCTGATGAACCAGATATGAAAAGCGTCCAGACACGTGGTACTGCTATCTGTAACCGATATGTAATTGAACTATATTCAGATGCGGCTTATAACACAATGGTAGGCACACAGCAAAGTACTACTGATGGCAATTTTACGCTGACCTTGGATCGTTCAAAAACTTACTACGCCTTGCTGTGGGCAGATAATAATGCTTCGGCTATTTATAATGTAACCAGCCTGAAAGCTGTAACGCTGAAAACCGGACAATTGCCTGCAGAGGCTTTTTATGGTAAGCTCACCATTGGGGGGAATCAGGCAAATTATGATATATCACTTAAGCGTGCTGTGGCCAAAGTGAACCTGAATGAAATCGGCGCTCTGCCAAAAGGTGCGGTAACGGTGAAGTACAATCAGCAACCTGCATTCAATGTGACGAACGGTACAACCTCCGGAACAGCTGCCGGTCTTACTGCAACGGTCACAACGACTGCCGATTTTGCAGGTACGAAAACAGCTCCCGTAACCCTTAACACAGATCAACCTATTTATGTACTAGCATCAAACGCTGCGGCCAATGTAGATTTTACACTCCAGTATAAGGATGCAACCGAGATTTCCGCTGAAACGGAATTTACTGTTACCGCTCCCGTACAAGCGAATTACAACACAAACATCAAGGGGCATTTCACAACGGTTGTGCCTATCGCCAAAGTTGGTGATTTCTATTACAAGAACGGCACATGGTCCAGTACCAATAAAGCTACCGCTGATAATCCGATTATCGGTATTGTTTTTGTTGTCAATGCTGATGGCAAGAGCGGCAAAATTGTGTCGCTGGATAGTGGAATATATTTGGCTTGGAGCCCGGAGGAGGTTTTGATTCCAGGAGCTGATAGCAGCACTGATGGTGAAGCTAATACGGCAGCCATTACTTCATATAGCGGTTATTTAGCAGAAAAATACCCTGCCGTAGCATGGTGTGTAGCCAAGAATAACCCGAAAATAGGGGGAATTAATTGGTATCTTCCGGCTACAGATGAATTGGTAGCTTTGTATGGTACCAATGGTACAGTAAAAAACACTGTAGAGCAGGCGTTGATCACAGTTGGTGGAAGCATACTTGGCATTTTCTTATGGACGTCCACGCAATTGGGTTATAATAGTGTGTCATTTTTTAATATTCAAAGTAACTATGAGCTCAATATGGGAAAGACTGCTAGAGATAATGTACGTGCAATATCTGCTTTTAAATCAAATAATTAGATGTTTAAAGTCACTGGCTATGTTTGCCAGTAATTAAATCTAAAAATATAATGAATAAAATGAATCATATAAAATATCACCAAATAAATCTCAGAACAATGAAAAGAAAATTTTTACTGGCACTGACAGGTATCGCAGTTATCCTGGCAAGTTGTAACAAGGAAGAGGTTGGGAGTGCAGATAATAACTCGACAACAAAAAAGAGTTTCACGGTAAACGTGGATAACGGAGTACAGACTCGTGCGGATGTCACCGATCTTACTCGTTATGTAATGGAGGTTTACGAAGGAGCTACAGCAACAGGTACGCCTGAAGTACACAAGGAACAGGCAACAGGGGTGTTCGATAATGTGATTCTCAAAGATGGACAGAAATACACAGTGCTTTTCTGGGCAGACTATGGCACACCATCTACTGACGGCACTCATCCTGCCGCCAACGAATACAATGCTTCCGATCTTAAAACAGCACGTGTTGCTGATGGTAAACAAGCTACTAAAGTTGCTTTTGCCGGAGCAAGTAAGTTTACCGTGGGCACGGACAATGAAGATGTTTATACAGCTGTAAAGCTTACACACGCCGTTGCACAGGTTAATTTCAAGCAGAACGAAGCATTGACTTCTGATGTAAATACGCTTGTGGTGAAGTACCCCGAAAGTTATTCACTCAATGTAGATGATATGAGCGTAACTAAAATTGCCGGTGAGGTGAGCCACTCGTTTACTTATAGTAGTAAAGAGGTCGGTACTCTTGGTACTAGCTACATAATTGCAGCTACAGGTACAACTAAAACTGTAATGGATATTACTGCCACGATGACTTCGGGTGGTTCAACGAATAGCAAGGCTGTTACTGCTATACCTTTTGAATGCAACTATCGTACGAATATTTATGGTGCTTATTCTAATCTATATAATTCCACGCTTTCTGTAACTTGTGACACCCAGTGGGAAACAACCAACAAAGAAGTTACATTTCCGGTAACTCCTCAGGTGGGTAATTTTTTCTACAGCGACAAAACATATTCTACAGATCTTAAAACAAACAAGACAGTAATAGGTATCGTTTTCTGGGTAGACCCAACAGATCCTACCAAAGGCAAAATAATTTCACTGGATGAAAGTAATTTGGTTTGGAACAAGGATAATATTACGATTCCAGGAACGGAAAGCAAAACTGATGGTGCGGCCAATACAGCAACCTTTACATCTTATAGCGACTATTTAACAAAATTCCCTTGCGTGGCATGGTGTGTAGCTAAGAATGATCCGGCGATAACAGGAATCCATTGGTATGTACCGGCATGCAATGAATTGAAAGATTTGTATGGAACCAATGGAGCTATAAAAGACAAGGTAAATGCAGCATTGGGCAATATTAGCGGTGCAGCAATGCTCAACAATAGTTACTATTTTTCGTCTACACAGTCACTTGATTATACTTCAACTAATCCATATATTTATATTGTAAGCTTATCTAATGGCGTGTTCTTAAATGGTGTTAAGAGTTATTCTTATAATGTTCGTGCCATGTCAGCTTTTTAATATTTACCAATTTAACTATTTAGAATAGCGGGTACAACCGCAAAATAAACATCTAAAATTATAAAACAATGAAACGATACCTTTATATAGTATGTGCGATGCTCATGGGAGTATTTGCATCATGCAGCAAGAACGAAATTGGAGGCAATGATGCCGACCCTACCGGAACTGTTGTTCTGAAAGTTACCGCTGATGAGGGCATACAAACCCGTATTGCCACTCAACGCTACGTGATTGAGGTCTTCACAGACGATACTTATGCAACTGCTGCCAATGTTTTTAACGATGGAACTAACAGAGCCGTTAATTACACAGGTGAATTCCAGATGGTTCTTGATCGCACCAAGGAATATTATTGCCTGCTGTGGGCAGACAAAAATGATGCGGAAGTCTACAACGTAAACGATCTGAAAGCTGTAACCTTGCAAGAGGGAAAGAAGCCAGCTGAGGCATGGCACGGTACATACAAAATTGAAGCAGGGAAAAATGCGACACTTTCTACACAACTGAAGCGTGCTGTGTCTAAACTTTCTTTATTGGAGACCGGAACAATCCTGCCTAATTCATCACTTGCAGTAGCATTTAATCAGCCGAACGTATTCAATGTAGCTACTAAAGCAGCATCGGGTACAGTTGCTCGCACCGAGACCATTTCTCTTGTATTGGGTGTAACAGGAACAAAAGATGCTCCTGCAAAACTAAATGATACCGATATCTTCGTATTGTCTAGTGTAGCTGGAAATGTAACCGATTTAACCTTTACAATGAGTATGAACGGTACTTCCGAGCCTTCATTCAGTGTAACCAATGTACCTTTGCAAACCAACTATAATACCAATGTTAAAGGACACTACACTTCGCTAACATCATCTACCTTTATCGTTACTTGTGACGACCAATGGATTTCGGACGACAAATAAAATGATTAACGCTGAGTGTCTAAAGCGTGGTATGGTTATATACTGTTCAGACTACCTCTACTTTTTAATTAGTTGATCTATAAAAAGTAAGACAAAAAAATAGGGAATCAAAAACTAATATTTGATTCTCTATTTTTTTGTTCGTTCTGTATCTGTATATTTATAAGAATGGAAAAAACTTTTAAAAAAGTGTTTCACCATTCTTCACCCGACTTATTTCTTTGGAGCCCGTAGAAAAATCATCTGATTTCTGTGGCCACTTGAAACAAGGATTCCCTGGTTTACAAACTCTTTTAAATCCTTCATTGCATTATTCTTTAATAGCCCTGTAAGTATTGTGTAGTCTGTCCGGGTAATATAAGTGTTCTCGTTCAGGTATTTTTCCAGCATACTTCTTCGTTCTTCTTTGCTAAGTTTTGCCGATGTTTGGAACCCTCTGCTGGAACGTTCCAAATCTCCGCGCGTATTTTTCTTAAGCCAGGCAGAAGCGCGAAAATTTACATTGTCAAATGCAACTGAAGCCGAGCGTATTTCATTCTTCTCCATTACCGGACGAGCTTTTAGTTTGGCCGAAAAATAGCCAATATTTTCAAGTTCTACATTATATCCATTCTTCAGATGAGTAGCCATTTTCTCAGCCAATGTACTAATTGCGCCCCCAAGATCGGCAACAGTAAAAGTTGTTGCCGAAGTAATTTCCTCAAGTAATTCGCGCGAAGAAATTGTTCCTTTCGATACGATACGTGCGTATAATGGTTGTTTTTTCTAAAAGTATCTAGCAGTCTAGCACTTTGCCTTTAATTGGATAAATATGAGTATGTTACTACCGCTAGACTTCCCGGAAATAGTCTAGCGGTAGTCTAGCAGTCTAGCGCCAGATTGCTAGATCAACGCTAGATCAAATTAATTTGATCTAGCACCTATACAACACTTATATACAATAACTTAAGGTCTACTGCTAGATCGCTAGATCAATTTCTAAAAATTAAAATTTATGTAGTGTTTTTGCAGGTTATCAAATGTCACTTCGGCTCTTCGGAAAGATGCGGCGTGAGGTTGCTCAATCTCCCGAGTGACTTTTTATATATCAGGCGAGAAGTTGATGTATTCTTGTACAAAACATTGTTTTCTTCTGTACAAAAGAATTAATTGTTCTGTACAGAAGAATACATTCTTTTGTACAAGAATACACAAATATCCGGAATAACTTTTGAGAAAGCAAACCAGAGTTTTGTTGTATTCCGGCGGGCAATGTTTTAAAAGCTTTCGGTTAATAGTATGAGCTAGATTCTGCTTATGGAAGAATTTGAAGGAACAAAAAGTTTAATAAGAACATTTGATTTAGAAGTAACAAAAAAAGGAGAAGATTAACTCTTCCCCTTTTATATTGTTGGTATTTTTGCCAGATAGCTCAATGCTGAGCTTATAAAGCAAAAACTATTCCTTAATCGTCATTTCCTTAATTAAGTGTGAAGCTCCGGCAAACTTATCGATGATGAATAGAGTATAGCGGATATCCACAACTGCTGCTCGCTGTGAAGAAGGGCGGAAAGCAATGTCGCCTGTTAGTCCTTCATAGTTGCGGTCGAATGCTGTACCAATGAGTTCTCCTTTACCATTAAACACCGGACTGCCGGAATTTCCTCCGGTATTGTCTGTATTTACAATAAAGCAGACTGGCATTTCACCATTCTTCATGGCATAGCGTCCGAAGTCCTTGTTGTTATATAACTCTTTCAGCTTAGCCGGAACAACAAACTCGAAGTTATTTGGATCTTCTTTCTGCATTACACCTTTCAATGTTGTATAGTAATTGTATACAGCACCATCTGCAGGTTCATAAGGCAACACTTGTCCGTAGGTGAGGCGCAAAGTTGAATTTGCATCCGGATAAACGGCTTGTCCTTCAGATTTCTTCATATCCATCATTCCCTTTACCCATGTTTTGTGAGCTGCATCATAAGCTTTGTTTATTTCCTTCATTTCCGATGCAGTTTGTTCCAAACCATTAACTACCGAAATGCCATAAAGTACCATCCAGTCTTTCTCTATTTTGTAGATACTTGGCTTTTCGATAAACTTATTGAAGTTTTCTTTTGAACCAAAGATAGAATTGTCAAAACAAGCATCCACGAATGCAGAAGAGTTTCCTTTAAAGCGATCTTTTATAATGCTGAAAATAGAGATTCTTTTTCCTTCTGGAATTAAGGCAGCGTATACCTTGAGCATCTCTTTTGATACTTTTCTGTCTACTGCCGGATTATAATCCTTATCGAAATATTTATCAGCAGCTTTTATCAAAGCTTCTTTTTCAGTATTGATCTTTTCTTTATCCTTACTCTTCAGTGCATTAAGAAGTGCTGAAGTAGAAGGCACTTTTGCAAATTCGGTACCTCGTGACAATGCTTCGGTAAGAATTTGTTGATGATACATAGCATCTCTACGTTGAGCAACAATTTTACGAATCAGATCGAAGGCTTTCTGGTAAGAATCATCATTGTGAGCCTTGCCGAATGCAAGAAGTTTTTCTTGCTGTGCTTTCTTTGTATCGAGTACCTTTAATCGAACAAGTCCTTCGTTCATGCCGATTGCATTTTTCCAGTAGTTGGCAGAAGAAGCATATTTGCTGGCATACTGTATACGTACGGCCGGATCTTTTTGCATTTCTTCCATCATTACTGTCTGGCGAACGCCACGTATAGTATCTCGTGCAAAGTTAGTTGTCTGCATGCGTTCTTCCACTTCGTCGGAAATCATGTAGCGCCAGTTACTTCCCGGAAATCCCATAGTCATAACATAGTCTTTTTCTTTCACACCGCTGATGTTAAGCTTAAAGTACTTCTTAACCTTTAATGGAACGTTATCTTTAGAGTATTCGGCAGATTTTCCATTCTTGTCGGCATAAATACGGAACATAGAGAAATCTCCGGTTTGACGAGGCCACATCCAGTTATCAGTATCGGCACCAAATTTACCAATGGATGAAGGAGGAGCACCAACCATACGGATGTCTTTATAAACAGTCTTTATAAAGAGGTAATACTTGTTTCCTCCGTAAAATGCTTTTAGTTCTAGAACGGTAGCAGGAGTAAGCTCAACTTTGTTTTCTTTAGCGAACTTATCGGCTACGGTTTTCAGGTATTTAGGTGAAAGATAGTTCAGACCTTCAGGGTCTTCATCTTTCTTTAAACGATCTTGTACGTAAGTAGTTACATCCAGAATCTGATCAATGAATGTTACTGTCAAATCTTTGCAGGGAAGTTCCTGTTCGCGGCTCATAGCCCAGAATCCATCAGTGAGATAATCATGTTTCACAGAGCTGTGTTGCTGTATGTAACTGTATCCACAGTGATGGTTTGTTAAGATAAGACCTTCGGATGAAATGACCTCACCAGTACATCCTCCACCAAAGTGAACAACCGCGTCTTTTATACTAATACCGTTGGGGCTATAAATAGAATCGATAGGAACCTGTAGTCCCAGCTCATACATAGCTACTGCATTTTGTTCTTTCAAATCGGGAAGCATCCACATGCCTTCATGAGCATAACTGCCCATGAAGTACATAAATGCTGTAACTGCTAATAAAATTTTCTTCATATATCTATTTTATTCTACAATAGTCATTTCGTCAATCAAATGTTTGCTGTTACCTAGTTTGTCTACAATAAACAGAACATAACGTATGTCTACGCAGATACATCTTTGAAGATCGTTGTCGAAGTTGATATCTCCGCTTAATGATTCCCAGTTGCCATCAAATGCTGCACCAATTAACTGACCTTTACCGTTGATAACCGGACTTCCGGAATTACCTCCTGTGATATCGTTTGTAGAAAGGAAGCAAACTGGCATTTCACCATTCTTCAAAGCATAACGTCCGAAGTCTTTATTGTTATACAATTCTTTAAGTTTTGCAGGAACTACAAACTCCGGATTGTTTGGATCTTCTTTCTCCATGATACCTTTCATGGTTGTGAAGTAGTTATAGTGTACTCCATCTTTTGGATTGTATGATTTTACATTTCCATAAGTGAGACGAATGGTAAAGTTTGCATCAGGGTAGGATGGGGTAGGTTCTTTCATTTCGCCTAATCCACGTACATAAGTCTTGTGAAGTAATACAAGTGGTTCAGTTACAGTATTGCGTTCGTCATTTATTTTTTTATTCATTTCATATTTAGAACGCACGAACTTTGTCATTAAGTCCTTATCCAGAGCTTTGATAGAAGGATTCTTCACAAAATTGTCGAAGTTTGTCTGGTTGGCAAAAATAGAATTGTCGTAACAAGCATCAACAAATTTATTATAGTCACCTTTGAACTCTTTCTCAATTACAGAATAGATTGATGGACGTTGTTCGGCAGGAACCATTTCAGCATATAATGGAAGAAGAGCTTTTGCTACTTTTCTGTCTACTTCATGGTCGTAATCTTTGTTGTGGATTTCAGCAAATACTTTCTTCATATCTGTAATAACAGAATCAGCTTTAGCTTTATCCTTATCTTTTAATGCATCTTTAAGTTTGTCGCACAATAAATATGGAGTTCCGAATTCGATTCCTCCAATGAATACTTCTCTGAAGCAAGTCCATTGATAATTGATAGCAGATGTTTTAGCAACCGCATCATCAATCTCTTTAACTACATTCATGTAATCCTGATTGCCTTTTGATTTTGCAAAATTCTGGAATCTTTTTTCCTGATCTAATTTTGTTTCAATAACTTTATTATCAACAATAGCTTTATTCATTCCGATAGAGTTTTTCCAGTAATTACTTGAACTGGCAAATTTGCTTGCGTACTGGATACGAACTTTGTCGCTTTTAGCCATTTCTGCTCTTAAAACATTCTGGCGAGCTTCGCGAACACGGATTCTTGGTGCATTCATAGCTTCCATACGTTCTTTTACCTCAGATGCAGTAAGGTAACGTGATGTACTTCCCGGGAAACCCATAATCATGGCATAATCTCCCTCTTCTATTCCTTTTAAAGAAATACTTAAATGTTTCTTGCATTTTAAAGGAACATTCTTTTCGTTGTATTCAGCTGGTTCACCGTTGGCATCTGCATAAATACGGAACATAGAGAAGTCTCCGGTATGGCGTGGCCACATCCAGTTATCTGTCTCTCCACCAAATTTACCAATGGATGAAGGAGGTGCGGCAACCATACGTACATCGCTGTATCTTTTCTTATATAATAGGTAGAACTTATTTCCTGCATAAAACGGAAGAGCCTGAGCACTGATACCTGGTTTGCCTTTCAAATCGCTCTTTGCTAAAAGTTCATCTGCTAATTTTGTCAGATAAGGAGTTGTATAGGAATAAATTTCCGTAACTTTTCCTTCCTTTACCTGAGCATTAACAATATCAGTAATATCTTCGATTCTTTCTATGAATGTGAAAGCTAGTCCCGGAGTAGGAATCTCTTCTTTACGATTTTTAGCCCAGAAACCGTTAGTCAGATAGTCATGTTCAACAGAACTGTGTTGTTGAATAGCGCCATAACCACAATGGTGATTGGTAAGAATTAATCCTTCAGAGGAAATAATCTCTCCGGTACATCCACCACCAAAAATACCTACAGCATCTTTAAGTGAAATGCCATTTGGATTGTACACGTCGTCGGCCTCAAGCAATAAGCCTTGTTTTTTCATCATTTCAATAGAATGCTGTTCCTTCATTAACTGAAGTAACCACATGCCTTCGTCGGCTTTTGCAGATACAAATGTAAGTACTAATAGTACGAACAATGAACTTTTTAGTTTATTCATGCAATTTATATTTAGTATTTATTTTGAAATACAAAGATATAATTAAATGTTTATTCATTCTTTAAACATTTTCATAACATCATTGGTACAATGAATTTTTTATAATTCTTTATGCTTTTTCGGATTACGGTTATATATTGCTTGCTTAATTGATCTACAGATTTAATTTCATAATAATGAAACAAAATGATTTCAATTATATAATATTATGAAATAGAGTTTTGCTTATTAATTCTGTTCGAAAACTTCGTCTAAATGGAGTAAACGAATCCATTTTTCAGTTAATATTTAGTTTGATTTCAGGAAATTTGTCCGTAAAAGTTTTAAATATTAATAAAATGTTTCTCTGACTAAATTATTGGTGTTACATTTGCCTTGAATTATTAATAACGAATTATTCATTCAGACAAAATATGATCAAATTTTACTCTTCATTAATCCTCATTTTGTTCGCGTTGACTTCTTGCAGCAAAAGCTATAAAATTAAAGGTGTATCTTCTGTATCCAGTTTAGATGGGAAGATGTTGTTTCTTAAAGTAGCTAAAGAAGGGAAATGGGTTAATGTTGACTCTGCTGAGGTTGTTCATGGAGAGTTTACAATGAAAGGAAGTGTTGACTCTGTTCAGATGGTATCTCTTTTTATGGATGATGAAAATATCATGCCAATGGTATTAGAAGGTGGAAGTATAGATATTAATATTTCCAATACAAAGTTGACGGTGAAAGGTACTCCTTTAAATGATAAATTATATGCATTTGTAGAAAAGAAAGCATCTATGGATGCCCGTAGCGAAGAGTTGGGACACAAGGAAGCAAAAATGATTCTTGACGGAGTTGATCCTGCAGAGATTAATGTGATTCTTACAAAAGAAAGTGATCAGCTATCGAATGAAATGAATGGCTATGTAAAATCATTTATTGCTGAAAATTATGAAAATGTTTTGGGCCCTGGAGTCTTTTTGATGATGTGCAGCAATTTTCCTTATCCATTGATGACTCCTGCTATGGAAGATATAGTAAAGAATGCTCCTGATTCTTTTAAAAATAATCCATTGATAAAAGAGTATGTAAGTAAGGCACATGATAATATGCAGTCAATACAGGAAAATCAGATGATGCAACAAAAAGAACAGCAAGCTGCAATGATTTCTCAAAAACAGCCTGCTGTAAGTATTGCTCATTAATTTTGATCTGGATTGTAAACCATTCCTTTAAGTTCTTCTGGAAGTGCACTTTCTACAATCTTATAAGATTCATCTAACGTTTCCTGAATACTTTTTAATCCTTTTCCTTTTGGTAGGATTGGCTCGTGGATAGTTAGCGTCATATTGTGACGATGAATCCACTTTCCGGTACGAGGTAAAATATCGAATGAGCCTTCTATAGTTAATGGTACTACTGCTAGTTGTAAATCGTCTGCTAGCTGAAAGGCTCCTTTCTTAAAATAACCCATATGTCCGGTGAAGCTTCTTGCGCCTTCAGGAAATACAACTACCGACGTACCTTCTGTAAGACTTTCTTTAGCCTTTCTAATTGTTTCCAAAACTTTCTTCGGACCACTTCGGTCAACGAATATATGACCGGCTTCCTCGCAAGCTCTTCCAACAAAAGGAATTTTTCGTATTCCTTTTTTCATCATCCACTTAAAGTTGCGTCCCAGATAGCCATAAATAAGGAAAATATCAAATGATCCTTGATGGTTTGCTACAAATACATAAGATGTTTTTCCTTTAAGATTTTCCCGTCCTTTGACTCTTACGCGTATCAATAAAATGAAGCATATAAGTCGAGACCATATTTTACCTGGATGATATCCCCAAAAATGTGCACTTCCTAACATACATCCCACAGTTGTTACTAATGCGGTAAGTATAGTTAATACTAGTAATAAAGGAAGTGCAATACAAATTTGGTAGATATAATATAAAATCTTCATTTGAATTATTTCAATACACCTAATTCTTCTCCTACTTTAACAAATGCATTGATACATCTGTCTAGATGAGCTTTTTCGTGTCCGGCTGAGATTTGAACGCGTATACGTGCCTGATCTTTTGGTACTACAGGATAATAGAAACCTGTTACATAAATACCTTCTTCCAGTAATTTGGCAGCGTATTGCTGTGACAGTTTTGCGTCGTAAAGCATCACTGCGCAAATTGCACTTTGTGTAGGCTTAATATCAAATCCGGCTTCGATCATTTTTGTACGGAAGTAAGTTATATTGTCTGCTAATTTATCATGCAACTCATCACTTTCTTTCAGCATTTTAAATACTTCAAGACTGGCACCGATTACTGCAGGAGGTATTGAGTTAGAAAATAAATATGGGCGAGAACGTTGACGAAGCAGTTCGATGATTTCTTTACGACCGGTAGTAAACCCTCCAATTGCACCACCAAATGCCTTTCCTAGAGTTCCGGTCATGATGTCAATTCTACCGTAAGTATTAAATTGTTCATTCACTCCGTGTCCGGTCTTACCAACAACACCAGCAGAGTGGCATTCGTCAACCATAACAAGAGCATCATATTTATCGGCTAAATCACATATCTTATCCATTGGTGCTACATTACCATCCATTGAGAATACACCATCGGTAACAATAATACGGAAACGTTGTTCCTGAGCTTCAATTAAACATCTTTCAAGATCTTCCATATCTGCATTGTCGTAGCGATAACGTTTTGCTTTGCAAAGTCTTACCCCGTCAATTATTGAAGCGTGGTTTAATGAGTCCGAAATAATAGCATCTTCTTGTCCAAAAAGAGGTTCAAATATTCCACCGTTAGCGTCAAAACATGCAGCATAGAGAATTGTGTCTTCTGTTTTGAAATAATCGGAGATTGCAGCCTCCAGTTCTTTGTGAACATCTTGCGTTCCACAGATAAAGCGTACTGAAGACATTCCATAGCCACGTCTGTCCATCATTTCTTTTCCCGCAGCTATTAATCTAGGATTGTTTGATAATCCAAGGTAATTGTTGGCACAAAAATTCAGCACTTCCTTTCCTTTTACAGTAATTGCAGCTTGTTGTGCACTCTCAATTAATCGCTCTTCTTTGTAAAGCCCTGCTTCTTTAATTTCAGCAATTGTGTTGCTGAGGTATTCTTTCATTTTGCTGTACATAATTCGTTTATTATTAGTTAGTTTTATATATCAGTATTAAATGTATCTTATATCTATACTTGTTTGCTTTACAAAAGTCATTATTATTTTTTGAATAAACAACGTCTTATAAGTATTTATTAAAAAAAAATGTGCTTACTTTGCAGCCTAATTCTAACAAATTTAAATAATTAACACAATGAAAAATATTTTGGTAGTTGGAGCTACCGGGCAGATTGGTTCGGAATTAACTATGGAATTGCGAACGCGTTATGGCAACGACCATGTGGTTGCCGGATATATTCCAACTGCAACACCTCAAGGAGAATTGCGTGATTCGGGACCATCAGAGGTGGCTGATGTTACGAATCCGAATATGATTTTGGAGATTGTAAAAAAATATAAGATTGACACTATTTACAATCTTGCAGCACTTCTTTCTGTTGTAGCAGAAAGTAAACCAATGCTGGCATGGAATGTTGGTATTAATGGATTGCTGAATATACTCGAAGTTGCTCGCCAAAACAACTGTTCTGTTTTTACCCCTAGTTCAATTGGTTCTTTTGGTCCATCAACTCCACACATTAAAACTCCTCAGGATACTATTCAACGTCCATGTACTATGTACGGCGTAACAAAAGTGACCACTGAACTACTTAGTGATTATTATTTTAATAAGTATGGGGTTGATACCCGTGCTGTTCGTTTCCCTGGAATAATATCGAATGTAACTCCTCCCGGAGGTGGAACAACTGATTATGCAGTTGACATCTATTATTCTGCGGTAAGAGGTGAGAAATTTGTTTGTCCAATAAAGGAAGGTACTTTTATGGATATGATGTATATGCCTGATGCATTGAATGCTGCAATTTCGCTATTGGAAGCTGATCCTTCAAGATTGGTTCACAGAAATGCCTTCAATATTGCTTCAATGAGTTTTGCACCAGAAAATATATATGCTGAAATTAAGAAAAATATCCCAACTTTTGAAATGGTTTATGATGTTGATCCATTGAAGCAAGCTATCGCTGATAGTTGGCCGGATAGTTTGGATGATACTTGTGCCCGTCAGGAATGGGATTGGAAGCCTCTGTTTAATTTGGAAAGTATGACAACAGATATGATAGAAAAGCTTAGAGCAAGAAATATCTAATGAGTTTTTTATTATAATAAACTACAATAATATAAAAGACTTCTGCTTGATTGCATTACGCAAAGAGCAGAAGTCTTTTTGTATAATTCTTCTATTTTTTGTTATTCAGTAGGTGCATTTCCTTGTGGTCCTCTGTCTTCAGGTCTTGGTCCTCTGTTTTTTGCATTATTTTTTTCGAACTCAACATAAGCTTTGTATTGATCGGCAGTAAGATTCTTCTTCATTATTTCATCGCGAGCTGCTCTCATTTTATCCATCATTGCTTTCATGTCTTCTCTAGAGAACTCTTTATTCTCTCTGGAAGCTCTCATTTGAGCCCTAAGTTCTTCATTGTCTTTTTTAATGTTCGCTACTTGATCGTCAGTAAGTTTCAACTCTTTAATCAGTTTTTCGCTTGGAAATTCAGGACCTCTTCTTCCTTGTCCTGGTTGAGCTTGCAAAGAGCACATACCCATTAAGACCAAGACTAATGTCATAAAAATTTTTGTTTTCATATTACATGCATTTTATAAATAAAACAATTACATAAGTTTTATAATTCCGGTCGAATTTTTAAATTTGACTGAAATGAACAAATAAGGTTTAATTTCTGATGGATATTTTTTTAAAGTAATAGTTGAAATTTTATGCCGCTTAGCATTAATCTTTTTATCTTATTACGTTATCTAATAATAGGGGTAAAAAAAAGTTTTATATACCAGAAATAAAACCGTAGAAAAGTAAATTCAGGTCTCATATAATTGAATATATTAAAACTGTTTCAGAGAGACTTGAAAAAGAAAAGGGAATGCTCAAAATAGAACAATCCCTTTTTCTGAGAAATAAATACTTTATTTTTTATCAGACTCTGGTGCGTTTTCAAAATTAGGAGCACCTTGTGGAGCTTGGTTTCTGCGCATAAATCTGTGTTTTGATCCTCTTGGTCCTTTAAATCCAAATTGCTTTTGATTCTTCTTCATATTCATCTTCTGAAATCTGTCAATCTGTATTTCAAGATAAGAAATGTACTGATCTTTAGTCATGCTGTTTCTTATCATATCTTTACGAGCATCCTTTAATTTTTTCATTGAATCTTTTAACTCAATTTTGGATTGCTTTTCTTTATCTCGAAGAGCTTTCATTTGAGATTTGAGATCTGCATCTCCCTCTTTGAGCTTGGCAACCTGTTTGTCTGTCAGGTTTAACTCTTTAATCATCTTTTCGTTAGGAAATACACATTCTTTTTTTACTTCTTGGGCTTTAAGTGAAGAACAGACACTCATTAACACTATAGCTAGTGTCATAAATAACTTTGTTTTCATATCACGTCTATTTAAATTAAACTAAATATAAGTTCGGCCGGAACTTCTATTCTTTTAGACGCAAAAAGAATGCTAAGGTTTAATCACAAGTCTATCATATGCAAGATGCATATTAGGTGGAAGTTTCTTTTCGACCTCAGCATGCAATCCCAAGTGGTGGCTCATGTGGATAAACCAGGTTTGCTTTGCCCCGATACGTTTAGCATTCTCAATAGCCTGATCTAAAGTTTGATGTGTAATGTGAGGCTCTATTCTTAAGGCATTCATAATGAGACAATCAAGACCTTTTAGCTTGCTGTATTCTTCCTGAGGCATAGTTAGCATATCAGTGATGTATGCCATATTTTCAATTTTATATCCTAAAATTGGACTCTTTCCGTGGTAGATTCTTAAAGGTAATATCTCAACATCTCCAATATGAAAAGGAGATTCAGTACTAACATTAGTTATTGAAATCTGAGGAATTCCAGGATATTTATGTTCTGAAAAACAATAAGGCATACGTGTTCTCAATCGTTGAGCGGTATTTTCCTCTGTATAGAGAGGAACCTCTCCAAAGCGGCAAAAAGGGCGCAAGTCATCTATACCACCTACGTGATCGTAATGCTCATGGGTGATAAGTACACCATCTAAGCGTCCATACTTAGAATGTACTAGCATCTGTTCCCGAAAATCAGGACCACAATCTATCAGAATGTTTGTTCCTTTTGTTTTAACTAAGGCAGAAGCTCTGAGTCTATTATCATGTGGATCAGAAGAAGTACATACGGGGCAGGTGCAACCAACTTCTGGTATTCCTGTAGATGTGCCGCTTCCTAAAATTGTAATTTCCATTATATTATGAGATAAAATTCACTTCCGGATGAATTTCTATATTAAATAAATCTTTTACTGATTTTTGAATTTCACGTGAAAGGTTTATAATTTCCTCTCCTGTGGCATTTCCTCTATTAACAAGCACTAATGCTTGTTGACTGTGAACTCCGGCATGACCTAATGTTTTTCCTTTCCATCCGCATTTGTCAATCATCCAAGCAGCAGGTACCTTTACAAGATCCTGGTTTACTTCATAATGAGGTATTTCAGGATATTGAGCCTGTAACTCCAGAAATTGTGACCGAGGGATTATTGGGTTCATAAAAAAACTGCCTGCATTTCCTTCTACTTTAGGATCTGGCAATTTACTGTTTCGAATATCAATAATAGCCTGACGGATTGCAGCCAAAGATACTTCGGAGTATTTTTCTAATTCAGCTTTTATGTTACCATATTCAAGATTGTATACAGGGTGTTTACTTAGCTTGTAAGTAACATAAGTGACAATATATTTATTTTTTAAATCAGACTTAAAAATACTCTGACGATATGAGTAGTTACATTCTTCATTTGTGAATATGCGATCATTTCCTGTTGCAATTTCTACAGCTTCTACCTGATAAATAAGATCTTTAGCTTCGACTCCGTATGCTCCGATATTCTGTACAGCACTGGCACCGACTTCTCCAGGTATAAGTGATAGATTTTCTGCTCCGGCCCATCCCTGAGAAACGCAGTAGTCAACAAAGTTATCCCATTCCATACCGGCTCCAACTTTTACTAAGATATAATCGTCGGTGTTTTCTATTATTATAATATCCTGTATTTGAGAATGAAGAATTGTACCTTTGTAATCAGAAGTGAATAACAAATTACTACCACTCCCTATGTGAAGGCAAGGGCCGTTTATAAGTTCTTTGTTGTTTATGATTTGCTTTAAATCATCAGTACATGAATATTCAACGAATGTATCTGCTTTTATATCAAGTCTGAAAGTGTTGTGAGAAAGTAACGAATATTGTTTTTTTACTGTAATCATCTTGTTATCTATTTGCTGGCAAATATACAAAATTTCGATTACACACTATGTGACATTCCTGAAATCTTTAAAATAGTGATAAAGATTTGCCAGAACTATTTGTCAAATAGATATTGTTGAAGGTAGCTTCAATTAGTTACTTAAATCTTCGAACTTGTAGAATTCCCAGAATTTACCTTGCCGTTTGAAATACAAAGTGTTCGAAAAACCATTACCAAGTCCTTTCAATGAAAGAATTTTTGTATTTGAAGATTCTGAATTACTTTGCCCGTAGTTTATATTTGAAAATTTTTCTTTCGGGAGTCTGGGAGCAAAAGCAAACCATTGATTAACTTCCATAGTAGTTTCCAGAATGGAGAAATCATCATCAGGGTCTGTTGTTACGAAAGTAAGAGGCTCGCGAGTGCGTGAACGTTGAAAAATACTATCAGTAGCAAATTTATGAAAGAACTCTATAAAGTTTTCATTTTCATCGTTCTTAATGTCGCTTATAACTATAGAGTTTAGTATCCATGCTCCTTTTTCGCGGTTAAAATTGTACTTTTTTATTTTTTTTGTTTTCATGTAGTACCACTCAAACTGCGCCGACTTCAGAGAGGTGGTAGTCATTAAATCCATGTCACCTTCATTGTCAAAAAGCATAGTGTAATAATCTTGTCTTGTAAATAGGTGATCTGTTTTCCAGAAACGTTTTTCTATTTTACTTGTTGAATTTCCATTGATAAAAGTAAGCGGGAAATGAATTCTTTGTTGTTGCATCTTTTTATTGGATGCAAAGCTGTAAATAAAGTCGTCGAAGGTTTCGTCAGCTTTTGTGGCCTTGGGAGTTTCTTCTACTGAATCGATAGCTGTTGAGTCTGTTTCTGCTGAAGCAGAATCAACTAAATTTGTAAGTGATTCAAAAGGATCTATCTTTGGTTTCTTACCGTTACAAGAAGTAAGTAAAAACAGTGTGATAGCACCTAAAATTATCTTTTTCATTTATTCTGCAATACTTGCGAACCTAATAATAAAACGTCTCAATTAAAAAACGTGCAAAGGTATATCTTTTATTCCAAATAGAATAATCTTCTTTGTCTTTTTTTGAATTAATTTCAATAACGGCAATTAAGATTGCAATCAGAGCCGATTTCCTTAAACTTTAAGGAAATCGGCTCTGATTATGTATGTAATCTCTTTTATGAAATCTCTCATTAAAATGGAAGATCGTCTTTAGCGTCTGTTGATGTAAATTCTACCGGTGCTGCTTGCTGGAAAGGTTGAGCATCCATACTGGCACCTGAATTACGATCTATTTTCCATGCGCGGATATCATTAAACCATTTACCATTCCATTCACGGCAATCTATATCAAAAGCAACGGTAACTTCTTCTCCCATTTGAATAGCAAACTGATCAATTTTGTCTCCCCATAAGTTGAAACACATTTTCTTTGGGTATTGATCGTGTGTTTCAACAACATAATCTTGTTTTTTCCATTCAGATCCATTTCTACCAGTACCGCTTTGCAGAGGTAGAATAGCAATTATTTTTCCACTAATTTCCATAATCTTGTTTTATAATTCGGGCTGCGAAAATAACATTTTAAGTTTTACAAAGCTAATGTTTTACTTTTTTTCTTTATTCTTTTATTTGGTTAGAGAATCTTTTTATTTATCTTTGTCTTTCATTATAAGTATAATAATTTAAACTGATATAAGTATGAAATTCGTCGTTTCGAGTACGGCTCTGTCTAGTCATCTACAAGCTATTAGCCGTGTAATTAACTCTAAAAATGCATTACCTATTTTAGATTGTTTTCTTTTTGAACTGGAAGATGGAAAGCTATCTGTAACTGTGTCAGACAGTGAAACGACAATGGTAACTTCATTAGATGTGAATGAAAGTGATGCAAACGGTTCGTTTGCTGTTGGTGCAAAAACAATTTTAGATGCATTAAAGGAAATTCCGGAACAACCTCTGAGCTTTGAAGTTAATGTTGAAACTTATGAGATTTCTGTTCAATACCAAAATGGTAAATATAGTTTGGTCGGTCAGAATGCAGATGAATACCCTCAATCTCCATTACTTGGAGATAATGCTGTTCACCTTGAAATAAATGCAGATTTAGTGTTAAGAGGTATCAATCGTGCGCTCTTTGCTACTGCCGATGATGAACTTCGTCCGGTAATGAATGGTATTTACTTTGATATCACCACAGAAGATATTACGTTTGTTGCTTCCGATGGACATAAACTTGCCCGTAGCAAAACTTTTGCTGCAAAAGGTAGCGAAAGAGCTGCTTTCATTTTACCGAAAAAACCATCCAGTTTATTGAAGAATCTTTTGCCAAAAGAATCGGGTGCTGTAACAATAGAATTTGATGACAGAAATGCAGTCTTCACTCTTGAAAACTACCGTATGGTTTGTCGTTTAATTGAAGGACGTTTTCCTAATTATAATTCAGTAATTCCTCAGAATAATCCTCATAAAGTAACTATAGATCGCTTACAGTTGATCAGTGCACTAAAACGTGTCTCAATTTTCTCTTCACAGGCAAGCAGTTTAATAAAACTTCGTATGCAGGAAAATCTGGTTGTTATTTCAGCACAGGATATTGACTTCTCAACTTCAGCTGAGGAGTCTTTAGTTTGTCAATACCAGGGCGCTCCAATGAGTATTGGTTTTAAATCAACTTTCCTGATTGATATTTTAAATAATATTTCATCTACAGATGTAATAATTGAACTAGCTGATCCTTCTCGTGCAGGCGTTATTGTTCCGTTGGAACAAGAAGAAGATGATGACTTGTTGATGCTGTTGATGCCTATGATGTTAAATGACTAATAATATAAAATGAACTTGAACTTAAAAAACCCTGTTGTTTTCTTTGATTTGGAAACAACAGGTACAAATATAAACTCTGATAGAATTGTCGAAATTTGTTATTTAAAAGTACATCCTAACGGGAATGAGGAGTCTAAAACTCTTCGTGTAAATCCGGAAATGCATATTCCTGAAGAATCTTCAAATATACATGGCATTTATGATGAAGATGTAGCTAATTGTCCTACTTTTAAAGAAGTAGCTAAGAACATAGCCCGAGATATTGAAGGTGCTGATCTTGCCGGATTTAATTCCAATCGTTTTGATATTCCAGTGCTTGCTGAAGAATTTCTTCGTGCCGGAGTGGATATTGATATGAGCAAACGTAAATTTATTGATGTTCAGGTTATTTTCCATAAAATGGAACAAAGAACTCTTTCTGCTGCTTATAAATTTTATTGTGAAAAGAATCTTGATGATGCTCATACAGCTGAGGCAGATACTCGTGCAACATACGAAGTGCTTAAAGCGCAGCTTGATCGCTACCCAGAATTACAGAATGACATGGCTTTTCTTGCGGATTTTTCTTCTTATAGTAAGAACGTAGATTTTGCCGGAAGAGTGGTTCTTGATGACAATGATGTAGAGGTATTCAATTTTGGAAAGTATAAAGGTATATCTGTATCTGATGTCTTTAAAAAAGATCCGGGATACTATTCATGGATGCTAAACAGTGATTTTACTTTGAACACAAAAGCTGTTCTTACTAAAATCAAGTTACGTGAATTTAACGGTAAGTAGTTTACTTAGGATAGGTATATGTTGAAAGGGAAAAAAATAGTATTAGGAATTACCGGAAGTATTGCAGCCTATAAAGCTGCTTATATTATTCGTGGTCTTATAAAGAAGGGTGCTGAAGTTCAGGTGGTGATTACCCCTGCAGGAAAAGAATTTATCACTCCCATTACTTTGTCTGCACTAACAAGTAAACCTGTAATCAGCGAGTTCTTTTCTGGAAGAGATGGTACATGGAATAGTCATGTAGACTTAGGACTTTGGGCTGATGCTATGTTAATAGCTCCGGCTACCGCTTCTACAATAGGGAAGATGGCAAATGGAATAGCAGATAATATGCTTATTACAACCTATCTTTCTGCAAAGGCTCCGGTCTTTGTTGCTCCTGCAATGGACTTGGATATGTTTGCTCATCCTTCTACTCAAAAAAATATAGAGACACTTCGCTCATACGGGAATCATATTATTGAACCGGGAGAAGGTGAGCTTGCCAGTCATTTGGTTGGTAAAGGTAGGATGGAAGAACCTGATGCTATTATTCGTGTAATTGAGGAGTTCTTTGCCAATCAACAAGATCTTTCAAAAAAAAAAATACTGATAACTGCGGGTCCAACTTATGAAAAGATTGATCCTGTAAGATTTATAGGTAATTATTCTTCAGGAAAGATGGGCTTTGCATTAGCTGAAGAATGTGCTGCCAGAGGTGCTGAAGTTACTTTGATTGCAGGACCGGTTCAGATTAAAACAGTTCATCCTAATATTCACCGTATAGATGTTGAGTCGGCTAAGGAAATGTATGAGGCATCTGTTGCCAATTACCCATCTTCTGATGCCGGAATTTTATGTGCGGCAGTGGCAGATTTTACTCCTGAGCTAGTAGCTGATAAGAAAATAAAACGTAAAGGTGATGAGCTTACCGTTGTTTTAAAGCCAACTCACGATATTGCTGCTTCGCTAGGAAAAATGAAGCGAGATGATCAGTTGTTAGCTGGTTTTGCTTTGGAAACAAATGATGAACTGCAGAATGCTCAAAGCAAATTGGAACGAAAGAATTTTGATTTCATTGTTCTTAATTCATTGAATGACGAAGGTGCCGGTTTCCGTCACGATACAAATAAAATCTCAATTATAGATAAAAAAGGGAAAACAGATTATCCGTTGAAGAATAAACGTGAAGTCGCGACAGATATCATTGACCGATTGGTGCAACTGATTAAATAACCAGGAAGGACAATGAATAAAAGGATCATTCATAATATATTCCGTTTTACTTGTTTTACTTTTCTGTTGCTGGCATTTTCGTTAGCAGGAAAAGCGCAGGAACTGAATTGCAAGGTGAATATCAATTATTCAAAGATTCAGGGAACAAATACTCAGGTCTTTAAAACATTAGAGACTGCTTTAACGGAATTTATCAATGATCGCAAATGGACTTCCGCCCAATATACTGTTGCAGAGAAGATATCCTGTAGCATGAATATCACGGTGAAAGAACATACAGACGATGGAACTTTTAAATGTGAGCTTCTGGTTCAGGCTAATCGTCCGGTTTACAATTCAAGCTATAACACTACGCTTTTTAATTTCAAGGATGTGAATTTTAATTTCACTTACCTGGAATTTGATCCTTTGGAGCTTCGTGAAAATCAGATAGACAGTAACCTTACTGCAGTTATTGCATACTATGCTTATCTGATAATTGGTATGGATATGGATTCCATGGCTCCATTGGGAGGAACAGATATTTTACGCACAGCCGAAAGTATTGTAACGGCTGCTCAGACGATGTCTGAAGCTGGCTGGAAAGCGTTTGATGATAGTCGTAACCGACATGGAATTATAACCGATTATCTGGATGAACAAATGAAACCTTACCGACAAATGATTTATGATTATCATCGCATGGGGTTAGATGAAATGGCTCAGAATGCAGATAGAGGAAGGGCTAAAATTACTGTGGCAATAGAAGAACTTAAAAAAGCAAAGGAAAATAAGCCTATGTCTGTTCTTCCACAGTTGTTTACTGAAATAAAGAAAGATGAATTGGTCAATGTTTACTCAAAAGGTTCACAGGCCGAGAAAGAACAAGTATATACAATGTTAGTTGATATAAATCCCGCTCTTAGTACCGAATGGGATAAAATAAAGTCTTCGAAATAAAATTATGTTGCAATCTATATCAATTCAAAACTATGCGCTGATTGACACTCTTGATATCACTTTCGATAAAGGTTTTTCTGTTATCACCGGTGAAACGGGAGCGGGAAAATCTATTATTCTAGGTGCTATAGGTTTGCTATTGGGGCAAAGAGCAGATGTAAAAGCTATAAAGAATGGTGCTTCGAAATGTGTAATCGAAGCTCATTTTAATATATCATCCTATCAGATGAAGGCTTTCTTTGATGAAAACGAGTTGGAATACGACCCCAACGAATGTATTCTGAGAAGAGAACTGCAGTCTTCCGGTAAATCGCGTGCATTTATAAATGATTCTCCGGCATCGCTTGCCTTGATAAAGGAGTTAGGCGAGCAGTTGATTGATGTGCATTCTCAGCATCAGAACTTACTGTTGAGCAAAGAAGATTTCCAATTGAATGTTCTGGATGCTTTGGCTAATGACGAGAAAGAACTTACCAATTATAAAGAAGCATATTACAATTACCGAAAGGTTGTTGAAGAGCTGGATAAACTTATAGAACTCGAAGAACAAAGCAAGGCAGATGAAGACTATGTTCGTTTTCAGCTCGATCAGTTTGATGAAGCGAAACTCGTGGAAGGAGAAGATGTTGAACTGGAAAAGGAAGAAGAACTTCTTAGTCATGCCGAAGAGATAAAGGAAGCACTGTTCAGTGCCGACCAACTTCTTTATGAAGATGAAGGTGGATTGCTTAGCAACATGAAAAGAGTTTCCGGTATTTTGCGTTCGCTGAAGGAACGTTATAATACAGCCGGTGAGTTATATGACAGAATTGAGGGCTTGTCTATCGAACTGAAAGAAGTTGCCCGGGATTTGACAAGAGAGGAAGATAACATAACCGTTGATCCGATCCGACTGGAATTTGTGAATGAGCGGCTTAACTTAATCTATTCACTGGAGAAAAAACATCATGTAAGTACGCTCGAGGAATTGATACGGGTGCAGGAAGATTTCCGTGCGCGTCTCAATGCCATTAGTTCTTTTGAAGAACAGATTGAAGAGCTTCAGAAACAAAAAGATGTATTGCTTGATAAGGTTAAAAAAGCAATGTCATCGCTTACCGACAAACGTACCAAAGCTGCCAAGAAAGTAGAGCATGAGATGCAGAACCGACTTATTCCTCTGGGAATGCCGAATGTACGCTTTCAGGTACAGATTACACCGAAGACAAACTTTGACGCAACCGGTGGAGACAATGTAAGCTTCCTTTTCTCAGCTAATAAGAATGCTACGTTGCAAAGCATATCATCGGTAGCATCGGGTGGTGAAATTGCTCGTGTTATGCTTTCCATAAAAGCAATGATTGCAGGAGCAACTCAGCTGCCAACTATTATTTTTGATGAAATAGATACCGGCGTTTCCGGTGAAATAGCCGATAAAATGGCAGAGATTATGAAGGAAATGGGACAATGTATGCAGGTTATCAGCATTACCCACTTGCCTCAGATTGCAGCCAAAGGAAAAGTACACTATAAAGTATATAAACAAGATAACGAAACATCGACCAGTAGTAATATCCGCCGATTGCAAGAAGAGGAGAGGATTGAAGAGATAGCTCACATGTTGAGTGGGGCTACTTTGACGGAAGCTGCGATGAATAACGCAAAAGAATTATTAAAACAGCATGGAAAAAAATGAAATGATATTTGGCGTACGCGCCGTGATTGAAGCCATTGAGGCGGGTAAGGAAATTGATAAAATCCTGGTAAAGAAAGATATTCAAAGTGATCTTTCAAAAGAACTTTTCGCTGCAGTAAAGGGCACAAATATATTTGTTCAGCGTGTACCGGTAGAACGCATCAACAGAATAACTACTAAGAACCATCAGGGAGTTCTTGCTTTTGTTTCTGCTGTGACTTACTATAAGGTAGAGGATGTTGTTCCTACTCTTTTCGAAGAAGGAAAGGTTCCTTTCTTTGTTATGCTTGATGGTGTAACAGATGTACGTAACTTCGGAGCTATTGCCCGTACTTGCGATTGCGCCGGTGTGGATGCAATTATTATTCCTTCCAGAAATAGTGTGAGCGTAAATGCGGATGCAATGAAAACTTCAGCCGGAGCACTTCATACACTACCTGTATGCAAGGAACAGAGTCTGACTACTGCTATTAAATATTTAAAAGATAGCGGATTCAAGATAGTAGCTGCGACTGAAAAGGGTGATTACGATTACACAAAGGCTAATTATAAAGATCCTCTCTGTATTATTATGGGAGCTGAAGATACTGGTGTGTCTTATGATCACCTGGCATTGTGTGATGAGTGGATTAAGATTCCTTTGTTTGGAAAGATTGAGTCATTGAATGTTTCTGTTGCTGCCGGAGTATTGATTTACGAAGCAGTGAAACAACGCGGCTTTGAAAAAGAATAATATTAATATAACCTATAATCATGAAAAAGAAAATACTATTTATAGTCCTTTGTCTGCTTTCGCAGTGGACAATGGCGCAGAAGGAGGCACCCAAATGGGTTGATAAAGCCAAAAAGGCTGTCTTTTCTGTGGTGACTTATGACACTAACGGCAAATTACTCAATACCGGTAACGGTTTCTTTGTATCGGAAGATGGAGTGGCGCTGTCCGACTATTCTTTGTTTAAAGGTGCAGCACGTGCAGATGTTATTAACTCGGAAGGTAAGCAGATGCCGGTTAAAGTTATTCTGGGTATGAATTCTATGTACGATGTTATTAAGTTTGGTGTAGATTTGGGCAAGAAGAGCACTGCCGCGCTGACTTTGGCGACTGCTATTCCTGCAAAAGATGCCGAAGCGTTAATGCTTCCTTATTCTACAAAGAAAGATCGTTCATGTACCTTTGGAAAAGTAGAAGAAGTTTCTAATCTTTCCGGTCCTCATAAGTACTTTAAGCTTATTATTTCTGTGAAAGACAAAATGGTAAGCTGTCCGGTTATGAATGCAGAAGGTGAGGTTTTTGGGTTAGTACAGAAAGCTGCATCGAATGACACAACTCATTGTTATGCCATTAGTGCTCCTTATGTCAACGCATTGACTATTAATGCTCTCGATTTTAATAATTCCGAACTGAATAGTATTGGTATTAAAAAAGCTCTTCCTAATACAGAGGAACAGGCTTTAGTTGCTCTTTATATGGCTTCTTCTATTAGTAAGGAAAAATACCTCTCTTTACTGGACACTTTTGTAGAACAGTTCCCTAATAGTTCAGAAGGGTATATTCGCAGGGCTAACTTCTATGTAACCAGCTATACTGATGCCGAGCATTTGGCTTTGGGTGAGGCTGATCTTGAAAAAGCATTGAAAACTGCTGATAAAAAAGATAATGCCTTTTTTAATAGCTCACGACTGATATATTATGTTGCTCTTCGTGGCAAGGATGGCGCTTATAAAGACTGGACTTTTGAAAAATCACTCGGGGAAATTCAGAAAGCTATCGATATTAATCCGCTTCCTATTTATATCCAGCACCAAGGCGATATCTATTTTGCATCAACTAAATATGATAAAGCTTTTGAATGTTACGATAAGATAAACCACTCTCCGCAGGCTTCTGCAGAAACTTACTATAGTGCTGCAAAGACAAAGCAAATGATGAATGGTGATTTAGGAGAAATTCTTGCTTTACTTGATAGTGCAGTAAATAAATATGCTGCTCCATATCCAAGAGAATCTGCTAATTATCTTTCCGAACGTGCTTTGGTTAAGACTCAGAAAGAGATGTATAAGGAAGCAGTTATTGATTACGACTACTTTGAACAAGCCATGGGTGGTAATGTAAGTTCTACATTCTTCTATCTTCGCGAACAGGCAAATTATAAGGCAAAGAACTTTAAACGTGCATTGGAAGATATTCAAAAGGCGGTAACACTCGATCCTTCCAATAAAGATTATCTGGCAGAATATGGCGCAGTAAATCTTCGTATTGCCCGTTATGATGAGGCTATAAAGAATCTGAAAGATGCTTTGGTAATTGATCCTAAATTCGCAGCTTGCTATCGTTTGATTGGCTTCTGCCAGATGCAGCAAGGAAAGAAAAACGAAGCTTGTGAAAACTTCAATAAAGCCAAGGAATTGGGCGACGAAGCTGTGATTCCAATGATTGAAAAAAACTGTAAGTAGACAGCTTTTATATAACATAAAAAAGGATTGCCTCACGGTAATCCTTTTTTCTTTGAGTTAACTACTTTGTAAAATAGCTAAGTGTGTCTATTAATTTATGACTCGTTTTTAATTTCAGATTCACTAATAACTAATTCGTAAATTGAAGCGAAAGGCTTACTATTCCTTAAATCAGAATTCAGATTTACTAATAACTAATTCTTAATCCCAGTTGCAGGTTAAAGTTGAAAGGCGTTTCCTTGCGAATTGTCTCTACTTTAGAACCATCATTGAAAAAGTAAACAACTCCGGGCTCTGCAAATATTCCCATTTTAGGAGTAATGTTATATTGTGCTCCCAAAGCTCCGTTAAGCGACCACTGTAATGGTTTTACACTTACATCTTCTGATATATCCTTTCCTGAAAGTTCCTTTGTATTTAATTTACCTGATATACATTTTTCGACCATTCCTCCGCCAGACAGATAAAGCGTGAAATAACGCTTATCTACTAACATATAGTTCAGCTTTACAGGAATACCAATATAATCTAGTTTCTGACTGTGGCTTTTGCTGCCAGCTGATTCTGATTCCAATCGGGTATAAATCAATCCGCTTTCTATAGCAAGTCTTTGCGTTAGATATTTACGGACAGAAAGTCCAAACGAAACAGGTTGTTTATGATTCCATTTAACCGGTGACGATTTTAATAAATTAGAAACAGTTGTTTCCTCAACGTTTATACAGTTTAGATAGTCGAAACTAGGACTCATTGCATAATCCATGTAACCACTTTCGGAATTATATGAAAGAGTGTTCCCTGCAGAAACTCCGATTGAAAGATTATTATGTTTTTTCTTTCTTGGAAGCTCCCAAAGTTCGGTTACATGTTCTGCTTTTCTGGGAGATGTTTTAAGGGCCTGTTTCTTTGATTTGTTATTTTCTCCTTGTTGAGGGACGTTCTTTTTCTCACCACTATTATCATTCAACTTCTGCTCTTCAATAGCTTTCCTTTCATTAGAACGCTCTAAGTCCGATGCATTATTCTTGCTTAAAGTCACATCTTCATTGCTGTTTTCAGCATCTTTACCAGCTTCGTTATTAACTAAATTCTTTTTATTTCCCGAAAGGGCAGACGGTTGGTTAGCCGAAGCACTATTCGCTAAAGCAAGCTTATTACCAGAAAGCACACTGTTTTTACTGGCCGATTTGTTTAATGCTGATCTATCGTTCTTGTTAACGTCGTTAATCAATGGTTCAATAACATCTTTCAGCGGCTTCTTATCAGTTATCGTCTCAATTTCGGCAGGAAGCTGAGAAGTTTCAAAGTACTTATCCGATGAATTATCAAACAAATAGATTGCAGTTGCCGAAGCTATTAACAGTAATATAATAGCAGCCGCAGCCGAATAGTACATTATAAATGAACGCTTAGGTTTGGCAACAGGAGCAACAGAGAGTTCCTTTTCCAGCCTTTCCCAGTCATTGAATAACGGTGGTTCGGAATAATCTTCTAAACTTTCCCGAAAGGCAGTGATCCATTTTTCTTTGTCTTCCTGTTTCATTGATTATTTTCCTTTAAATAGTTATTTATCTCTTTTGCCAAAACTTTTTTTGCCCGAAATAATTGTGAGGACGAGGACTTTTCATTGATTCCTAATTTCTCAGCAATTTCTTTATGCGAAAGTTGTTCCATGACATATAAATTGAATACGGTTCGATATCCGGACGGTAATTCTGCTATAAATTTCATCAGAACCTTGTGTGGAACCTGAGTTATATCTTCCTCACGAGGCTCTTCAATGCTCTCTGGAATCTGATCGAGCGGCAACATTTGTCGGGCCGGATCATTTTTCCGCAGATAGTCGAGCGATATGTTTACCATTACTCTGCTGAGCCATGCTTTCAGAGAGCCTTCTCCGCGATAGGTAAACTTATCAAAAGAGCAATAAGCTTTCAAAAAACCGTCGTGAAGGAGGTCCTGAGCAATCTCCCGATCACCGGCATACCTATAGCATATGCCGAACATTTGTCCTGCATATTGCTCATAAAGCTCCTTGCGAGCTGTATTATCTCCAACCCGGCAACGTTCTGTCAATTCGGTTTCACTCATTAAATCTGACACGTGTTTACTTATAAATGCACGAATATATAATATACTGCTTAAAGCATGAATCTTTTTTCTAAAAAATATTTTTATTATAGAAATTGTGCTCATATAATTCTTATTTTTAGTTGCACATGGAAGAGGCTAAGAGGGTTTAAAGAACGTTTCGGGCTCATATTGTTCTTATCTCCATTTGCTTTATAGTTGTATAAGGGATTTTATTTTCCGGAAGAATTCCTTTCTCTTTCTGGTGAAGTTCTTTAAAAATCTGAAGAGACTGTCTCTGCGACCTGTGCAGCTCGTTTTAGCGACTTGCGCAGCTCGATTAAATGAGCTGCGCAGGCTGTTTTTATGAGTTGCGCAGCTCGCTAAAAATATGAAACGAGAATTAGAAAAAAGTTGCAGTTATTTGCAATTATGTTTAACTTGCAAACAAAATTGTATTAACTAATAAATAGCTGAAATAATGAAAAAAGTAATTTCTAGTGAAAAGGCACCTGGTGCTATCGGACCTTACAGTCAGGCTATAGAAGCCGGAGGCATGGTGTTTGTTTCAGGACAGTTACCAGTGGATGCGGCTACCGGTGAATTTGCTCCAGGCGGAGTGGCTGAACAGACTAAGCAATCTTTTGAGAACATTAAACATATTCTGGCAGAAGCCGGACTTACTACTGCCAATATTGTAAAGACTACCGTTTTTCTTTCGGATATGTCTCTGTTTGCAGAGATGAATGCTGTTTATGCAACCTATTTTGATGGTGCATTCCCGGCTCGTTCTGCTGTAGCAGTAAAGGCTTTGCCTAAAAATGCAATGGTGGAGATTGAATGTATTGCTGTGAAGTAAGTTTCTTCAAGTAAACTTTCCGTTGACAAAAATAAAGAAGAGAGATAGCATTTAAGCTGTCTCTCTTCTTTATATAATATAATCTTGCTTTTCTCTTAAACAGTGCCTTCTTCCTGCTTTTTATTCTTTTCCAGATAGGAGAGGAGATCGGCTACAACGAAACTACTTCCTCCTACAAATATAAAATCTTTATTAGAGGCATTAGCCTTTGCAGCTTCAAATGCTTTGGATACATCAGCGTAAGTCTTTCCATATAATCCGGCTTTACTTGCCAGAAACTTCAGATCGGCTTCGTGCAGCGCACGCTTTACGCTTGCTTTAGTAAAGTAATATTCAGCGTCTTTGGGTAATAAAGCCAATACACCACTGATATCTTTATCGTTTACCATTCCTATTACAACGTGCAGTTTCTTGTATTTTTGCTTGCTTAGTTGTTCGGAAATATAAGTAATACCGCCAACATTATGTCCGGTGTCACAAACTATCGACGGATTAATTCCCAGTTTTTGCCAGCGCCCCATTAATCCGGTAAGTTCGCAAACCTTCTCAAAACCTTTTTCTACAGCTGTATCAGGAATGTTATAGCCGGCTTTTTTCAATAATCTTAAAGCTAAAAGAATGGTATTGGTGTTTTTAATCTGGCAGAATCCGCCAAGTTCACCTTTCAGATGAGGATAATCGGCCGTGAAGTAGTTCCAGCGTCCTCTTTTGTTCATTTCCCATCTCCACAGCAACTGTTCCTCTTCTGCAAAGAATATAGGAGCTTTCTCTTCGTCAGCTTTCTGTATAAACACAGGTTTTGTTTCTTCGTTTGTTTCGCCAATTATTACAGGTATTTTCTTCTTTATAATGCCAGCCTTCTCGCCAGCAATAAGCGCTTTTGTCTTTCCGAGGAACTGAGTATGATCGAAACTGATATTAGTTATAATACATAAATCCGGATGAATGATATTGGTGCAATCCAGTCGTCCGCCCAAACCAACTTCTATAACAGCTACATCTACTTTCTGATCTGCAAAGTATTTAAAGGCCATCGCAGTTGTAAGTTCAAAGAACGACGGTTGAAGCGGTTCGAAGAACTTACGTTCCTTCTCAACAAAGTTAATCACATATTCTTCAGTTATAGGTTTTCCGTTTACACGGATTCTTTCTCTGAAATCAATAAGGTGAGGAGAGGTGTAGAGTCCTACTTTATATCCGGCAGATTGCAGAATAGCCGCAAGCGTGTGAGAGCAGGATCCCTTGCCATTTGTCCCTGCCACATGGATAGTCTTGAAGTTTTTGTGTGGATGTTTGAAATGTTTATCCAGCTCATAAGTGTTACTAAGTCCCTCTTTATATGCCGATTTCCCAATCTGCTGAAATAAAGGAGCGCTTTCGTATAAATAGTTTAGAGTCTCTTTATAATTCATTTATTCAAAAATTTTAGTCTTTTAGTGATATATCGTAATCTTTTAATTACTATATTAGGTGCAAATATCAACATTTTAAATCTAAAAATTATGGGAACTAAGAAAAATTTCGTGTTAGATACTAATGTTATTCTTCACGACCATGATTGTTTGAAGAATTTTCAGGAAAATGACATCTACCTTCCTATTATTGTCTTAGAAGAATTAGATAAATTTAAAAAGGGAAGTGGGGAAATAAATTATAATGCAAGAGAATTTGTTCGTGAACTTGATTTGATTACTGACGATAACCTTTTCACTAAGGGAGCATCGCTGGGTGAAGGTATGGGAAAGCTCTTTATACTCACCGGCGGAATGGAGTCCGAAACAGTACGGAAATCTTTTCCTGAGCGTCAGGCCGATCATGAAATTCTCTCCACGGCAGATGTCCTTGCAAAGAAATATCCAAAAACTAAGACTGTTCTGGTTACTAAGGATGTGAATTTACGCATGAAGGCCCGTTCCATAGGAGTGCTGTCCGAAGACTACATTACCGACAAGGTTACTAATGTGGATATCTTTGAGAAGGCCAATGAAGTTTACGACGGAGTATCTTCAGAACTCATTGATAAAGTTTATTCTTCTAAGGAAGGGGTAGATATTAGTGATATTGAGTTCAGAAATGTTCTGCAACCAAACGAATGCTTTGTGATGAAGAGCGAACGCAACAGTGTACTTGCCCGGTATAATCCATTTACGCATACAGTACATAGAGTAACAAAAGCCAAGAATTACGGTATCGAACCACGTAACGCCGAACAGAGCTTTGCTTTCGAGATTTTGAACGATCCCGATATCAAGCTGGTTGCTCTAACAGGAAAAGCCGGAACCGGTAAAACCTTGCTTGCCCTTGCATCTGCATTAAGTAATATGACGGATTATAAGCAGATACTGTTGGCTCGTCCTATTGTGGCTCTTTCCAATAAAGACCTTGGCTTCCTTCCCGGAGATGCGGCTGCCAAAGTTGCACCTTACATGCAACCCCTTTTCGATAACCTGAACGTTATCAAACACCAGTTTTCTCCAACATCAACAGAGCTGAGACGTCTGGATGATATGCAGAAAAGTGGTCAGCTGGTTATCGAGGCACTGGCCTTTATTCGTGGACGAAGCTTGTCGGAAACTTATTGCATTATCGATGAGGCCCAGAACCTGACTCCTCACGAGATTAAAACAATTATCACCCGTGCCGGAGAAGGAACAAAGATGGTCTTCACCGGAGATATTCAACAGATTGACCAACCCTATCTGGATAGCGAATCCAATGGTTTAGTCTACATGATTGACCGCATGAAGGGCCAGAATATCTTTGCTCATGTTAATCTGGTAAAAGGAGAGCGTAGTATGCTGAGTGAGTTGGCTAGTAATTTGATGTAGAGTGAGTGAGGATTTGAGAGGATGTTCTATTCTTTTAAATGAAGTCTTTTAAACTTGAATATTTGAAGACTATCTTGAGTATAAAGATCTAAAGAATAAATTATAAAAATGGGGTTGTTCAATAATAGAACAACCCCATTTTATATAAGTAAAAACTATATTAATTAATCGAAGAAACTTTTGAATTTCCTGAAAATCTTTTCTTTAACCGAACTGTTTGGCTTGAAACTGTCTGATGATTCCAGCTTTTCCAAAGTCTCTTTTTCATCTCTGGTTAATGTTTCAGGAACGTAGATACTTACGTTTACAAGTAAATCTCCTGTTCCGTAACCATTCACGCTTGGTAAACCTTTGCCACGCAGACGAAGAACTTTGCCCGGTTGTGTTCCCGCTTCAATCTTAACCTTTACTTTATTGTCGATAGTTGGTATTTCTACAGCACCACCCAAAGCTGCGGTTGGGAAGCTAAGCAATAAGTTATAGATCAAATCGTTTTCGTCACGAACTAAGTCTGGATGCGCTTCTTCTTCCACCTGGATAAGTAAATCGCCCGGAACTCCATTGTGCTTTCCTGCATTTCCTTTTCCGCTCATGGATAGTTGCATTCCTTCAGCTACACCAGCAGGGATATTTACGCTTACAACTTCTTCACCATACACGATTCCTTCTCCGGCACATTCTTTACACTTATCTTTGATGATTTTACCTTCACCACCACAAGTAGGACAAGTTACACGAGTCTGCATGGTTCCCAGAATGGTCTGTTGGTTACGAATTACCGAACCGCTACCTTTACAGGTAGAACAAGTTTCAGAACCACTGCTTCCTTCAGCTCCTGTACCGTGACAGTGCGAACAAAAAACATATTTTTTTAGTTTGAATTTCTTTTCTACACCGGTAGATATCTCTTTCAGATTTAGTTTAACCTTTACACGAAGATCCGATCCACGGAAACGTCTTTGCTGTTGGCCACCTCCGCCGCCAAAGCCTCCGAATCCACCAAAGCCTCCGCCACCGTGTCCACCGAAGATATCACCAAACATAGAGAAAATGTCATCCATTGACATTCCGGCACCTCCGCCAAAGCCTCCGCCAAACGGACCACCGTTACCGGCTGCACCGCTCATGCCAGCATGTCCGAACTGGTCGTAACGAGCACGCTTATCGGGATTGCTTAAAACATCATAAGCTTCGGCAGCTTCTTTAAAGTTCTCTTCTGCAGTTTTATCTCCCGGATTTTTATCAGGGTGAAATTGAATTGCTTTCTTACGGTAAGCTTTCTTTATCTGATCGGCTGTTGCAGCTTTTTCAACGCCCAGCACCTCATAGTAATCTCTTTTTGCCATTGTTCGTTATCCTTTATTAATTATTCGCCAACTACAACTTTGGCATGACGAATTACTTTTCCATTAAGTGTATAGCCAGTTTGTACGCAATCTATGATTTTGCCTTTAAGATCTTCACTTGGAGCTGCAAATGTTGTGATTGCTTCGTGGAAGTCTGTGTTGAATTCGCTTGTGGCATCAATTGCTTCAACGCCATTTTGTCCCATTACGCTCATAAATTTAGTGTAAACCAACTCAAGACCTTCGCGGATAGCAGCAACATCAGTAGCTGTCTCTGTTGTTTTAAGAGCTCTCTCAAAGTCATCAATAACAGGAAGAATACTGCTGATACACTTTTCACCGCCATTCTTAATCAGTTCGGCCTTTTCTTTCATTGTGCGTTTACGGTAATTGTCAAACTCAGCCGACAGACGCAGATATTTATCGTTCTGATCTTCTATTTTAGCATTAGCTTCTTCCAGCTTCTTTGCTAATTCTTGTTCAGGAGTAAGAACTTCTTCTTCCTGAGCAGGAGCTTCTTGATCAGCTGCAGATGCTTCTGTTTCCTGATCAACTTGCTGAGTGTTATCTACTAATTCTTCTTCTTTAACTGTTTCTTTTTTCTTTGGATCCATATATGTTTTCTTTTTATTCTTCTTCCAAAATGATTGCACCATACAATTGGGTAGGTTTGGTTTATAATCCATGCTACAAATTCTTTGCCAAAATCATATTTTAAGCGAAAGAACATGCAAAAGTACTGTTTTTTAGTGAATAATAAATAACGATGCTTGAACTATCTGCCAGAATGGCGATTTTATTCATAAAAAAAGACTACCTTTGTGGCCGATTTTAAATACAAGGTATAAAGATTAAATATAATGATTACAGTTTCGAACGTTTCAGTTCAGTTTGGTAAGAGAATTTTGTTCAATGATGTAAATCTCAAGTTTACGAATGGTAATTGCTACGGGATTATTGGTGCTAACGGTGCAGGTAAATCTACTTTCCTTCGCACAATTTATGGTGATTTAGATCCTACTACCGGCTCTATTGCGTTAGGACCAGGTGAACGACTTTCAGTGTTAAGTCAGGACCACTTTAAGTGGGATGCATTTACAGTTATGGACACCGTGATGATGGGACATACTGTTCTTTGGGATGTTATGAAGCAACGCGAAGTCCTTTATGCGAAAGAAGATTTTACCGACGAAGATGGCTTGAAAGTTTCTGAGCTTGAAGAGAGATTTGCTGAACTTGATGGCTGGAATGCTGAGAGTGATGCAGCGATGCTGTTAAGCGGACTTGGCGTGAAGGAAGATAAACATTACACCTTGATGGGTGAGCTTAGTGGTAAGGAAAAGGTGCGTGTCATGTTGGCACAGGCTCTTTATGGTAATCCTGATAACTTGCTGCTTGATGAGCCTACCAATGACCTTGACATGGAAACAGTAACCTGGTTGGAAGAATATCTAGCCAACTTTGAGCACACAGTTTTGGTAGTAAGTCACGACCGTCACTTCCTTGACTCAGTATGTACTCACACTGTTGATATTGACTACGGAAAGATTAATCTCTTTGCCGGTAACTATAGTTTCTGGTACGAATCAAGCCAGTTGGCTCTTCGTCAGCAACAAAATCAAAAGGCTAAGGCCGATGAGAAGAAGAAAGAACTGGAAGAATTCATTCGCCGATTTAGTGCCAATGTGGCAAAAAGTAAGCAGACTACCAGTCGTAAGAAGATGTTGGAGAAACTTAATGTGGAAGAAATTAAACCGTCTTCACGTAAATATCCGGGAATCATCTTTACTCCTGAACGTGAATCGGGTAACCGTATTCTTGAAGTATCTGGATTAAGTAAAAAGACAGAAGAAGGAGTAGTGTTGTTCAACGATATTAATTTTAATGTAGAGAAAGAAGACAAGATTGTATTTATATCACGTAATCCACGTGCCATGACTGCTTTCTTTGAGATTATCAATGGAAACATGAAAGCTGATGCCGGACATTATGACTGGGGCGTAACTATTACAACTGCTTATCTTCCTGTTGATAATACCGATTTCTTTAATACAGACCTTAATCTGGTAGACTGGTTAGGTCAGTATGGTGAAGGTAATGAAGTTTATATGAAAGGTTTCCTTGGACGTATGCTTTTCTCGGGCGAAGAAGTGCTGAAGAAAGTTAGTGTACTTTCCGGAGGTGAGAAAATGCGTTGTATGATTGCTCGTATGCAGCTTAGAAATGCAAACTGCTTGATTCTTGATACTCCAACCAACCACCTTGACCTGGAATCTATTCAGGCATTTAATAATAACCTGAAGACTTATAAAGGTAATGTGTTGTTCTCTTCTCATGACCACGAGTTTATTGAAACTGTTGCTAATCGTGTTATTGAGCTTACTCCAAACGGAATCATTGATAAGATGATGGATTATGATGAATACATCACTTCTGATCATATCAAGGAGCTTCGTAAGAAGATGTACGGAGATAAAGACTAAAAGATATTAGATATAAAAATGGGGCTGTTCTGACATTGAACAACCCCATTTTTTATGCCTTTTTTCTTCGGACTTCTTTTGATGTAGTTTTTAATATTCAAATCGTTGAAACTTAACTCTACTTTTTGAATAGTCCACTTTTTATGACAGATACTGACCTTATAGCGTTTTTCTGTTTTAAAAATACCTGAAAAAGGCTATCTCTTTATTGCATCAACTCTTAGAATAATCAGATAATTCCTTTGTGCTTTTCTAATTTAAATATATCTGAAAGGACTATCCTTTTATTGAATCAGTTCTTTGAGTAATCAGATACTCCTTTGTATTGTACTAGCTCTAAATCTTTTAGTTTAAAACGAATAAATAACACCTCCGTTCAAGCGAAAGCCCGACCAGTCTGCACGATATCTGTTGTCTGTGGTTGATAGCTTTGACCCCAATTCAAAATCATAGCCCAAACTCGCACTGAAGGAGATATTGCGGGTAACATCAAGTCTTCCACCAAACATCGGCTGAATGCTAAAGCCTGTTGTATTGGTACTAATATTATCATTGCCTTCCTGATGAATGTTTTGTTCGTAGATATCCAACGTTGCTTTGTATCCCAGATGGGTAAACATGATGGCAGGCGAAACTTCTCCAAAGAATGACAATGTACACTTGCCTAATTTACTTTCGTCCGTGTATACACGATACAGAGTTCCTATTCTGTACCCCGTGAATGTAAGCTTTTCAATATACTTTCCTGAATAATCAGAGTAGGCAATCTTGCCCCCTGTAGTCAGAAAAGAAGCTCTCAAGCCAAATTCATTGCGATTTCTTTTTATGGAAGCATCAATTGTATGTGTTATGTACGGAGGAAAGTTATCTACAATAGCTAACCCTTTGGGCAATGACGAACGCATTGACTGAAATGCATAATCAAGCAATTGTTTCATGTCGTTCATCTTGTAAGATCCATATCCAACAGAGTAACTTATATTATATTGAGCGTTTGCCCCCATAGCAAATAGTAAAAGCAGTGCCGTGATTATATTCTTTTTCATTATTTTGTCAGTTTAGCGAGATTCAGATAATATCCATTAAAAATCAGATTATTGTTATAAAGCCCTGCATCGGCATAAGGATTGATATTTGCCAAAGGAATTTTCATAAACAAGGTTTTGTAGTCGCTTGCTAATACATATACGTTATATTGACTATTTGCATACTCAGGACCTTTGTACAGCAGATTTCCTGTAAAAGGGTCAATGTTCTGGAAAGTTCCGTCTATTGTTATAGTACTTCCGGTAGATAAATCTACTATGGCAAATTTGTTATCATTATATTGTATTATAGCTTCAGAATCTTTAATCGGATTAAATTCAATGCTTTTAATATTTACATTGCTTTGAGTCTGGATAAGGCGCAGTGTGTTGTCGTTTTGCAGTTCATATAGTTCTGCCCGTTGCTTTTCCGAAGGATACTCTTTGCAAAGTGCATAAATATATTTTCCATTGGCCGAGATTCTAGTCTTTACACTAATATCGTTAATTGGATTTTCGGGTGTCCATCGTTTAGAACATATTTTATTTCCTGAAGTAATATTATAGAGATCGAATCCGGTATATTGTTCAATAAACAGCTGATTTGTATTATTAAGATAGAAGTAATTCCCCTGAGTATTGGTGAAAAATATCTCTTTACTGAGTGTGTTGTCGCTGTAAATGTGAACATAATTATTATAATCACTAATAGCTACTTGTCCTTTGTTTGAAGCCTTTACTTTACAACCGGAATGCAAGGTGAGGTTGTGTTTTACAGAACTTTGTATGCTAAAATCGGAAGTGCTGTATTTAACCAGATTATCAAAGCCGAGGCCAAGTAATAGATTGTTTGCCAGATCTGCTCCATAAGTAATTCCATAATTAAACTGATTGTCGGAGAAGTATCCGTAAGTGTACGGATAGGTTTGATAATTGGTAACGTCTGCGTTTGCCGGTAAAATATAAAGCGAGTAAGATACGCTCCAGCTTGGGAATTTATCAACAGGAATAGTGACCTCATTGGCTCCCTCAATAACCTTGCTCTCATTGTTGTACCCATATTTTAAAACATATTTGCATGGGTATGGATTAGGGTTTGTCCATTTTATCTTCATTTCGCTAGTAGAAATGCGTTCGGTCTTGAAACTGTTTCCTGTAATGTTAAAGTGGCGTGCTGTGAATCTGTCTGTAAGCGATACCTGCTGACCATTTTTTAGTATGGCACTAATGGTGTAGAACTTGTAACCATACACATAATCTTTGTCTACATAATAACTTTGATCCGGATTGTTGATGGTTGCTACAAGGTTGTCCGACATATAATCACCTTTGTACACTTTGTAGCATTCCACATCATAATCTTTAGGCTTGTCCCATTCCACTTTATAATAATTGTTCTCGTCTATAGATTCTCTGATATTCAGATTTACATCCGGACTTGAAACGAACTTAACCTTAAAGTTTAATTCGCCCACATACATTTCATAACCTGCGTATTCGGCCAGACTCCCTGTTCCTGTTGGTAATCCCATAATTAACTTCAGGTCATGAATCTGGCTATCAGTTATTCCTGTACTTAGGTATGTTCCACCTTCCTGAGGATTGGTGCTTAATTCTTTTCCATCTAGATAAAATTTTTGTGCTATTATCTTTTTACCTCCAGTATTAACAGTGTAATAAAAATAGGCATTCTGGTACAGATAAATAGTTTGACTTTGATTTACTCCGGCCAGGTCAATGCTGATATTTACATTCCCGTCCGGTTTCTTAATATCGATATAATTGTCATCAATACTATCGTATGCACAACTGTGAAGAGAAAAGGAAATTAATGCGGAGATGGAATAAAGTAATAGTTTATTTCTGAAGAGATTTTTAGATAGATACATATAGGCAGATTTTATTTTTACAGATCGCAAATATAGCCTTATTATCCTGAAATAAAAAGATGTAAATAATATTTTTATAATTTGTAAGTTGAAATATCTATATGCCGATATATATAATGTTATTTTGGTGTTTTCTGAAATAGTGGATAAATAATAAAGGAACGGATGCGAAGAAAGTCTTCATATCCGTTCCTTTATTAAATAGATTATTTATTGATTCAGAAAAACTGAATTCAGTTTGTTATTTAGTAAATACAAGTTTTTGCTTATTGGTATCTCTGAAAATTTCTTTTCCCAAAACAGAAATATTACCTTGCACAATCACTCTTGATAGTTTGTCGCAATCAAGAAATGCACCATCTTTTATTTTCTTTACGGTTGGAGGAAGTACCAAGTCTCCAGCCAAATGAATACATCCGCTAAAGGCACGTTCGCCAATGCTAACAAGCTTACTCGGTAGATGAATAGTCATCAGATACTTCTTTTGAGTAAAGGTAAAGTCAGGGATATCTGTTGCTGTAGTTTCCGATAAGTCAATTGAAACAAGATCGGGCATAAAATCACGTATCATCTTAAAGTCGTCTTCGTTAATATTACCTTTGATGGTGAGGTAGTTCACCTCGCTAGGCTGATGACCGGCTTTCATTATTTCGTTTCCTAGTTCGCCTGGTTTAGTTATGTTGATAGTAAGAGATTCGGGAGTTCCTTCCAGAATAGCAAATCCATCCCATCCCTTTTTTCTTTTATAATCGTCTTTGCATCCAAGAGGAATGAATACGGCAGTAAGGCTATCGTTAAGCGCTTCTTCCTGAAGATTTGGAGGAGTCTTTTTGTTCACCTGCAGAATTGTCAGGTTATTACAGTTCTTAAAAGCAAACTTGTCAATATTCAGAATGGAAGAAGGGAGGACAACTCTTTTTAATGTACTCTTGCCGCGAAGTATACCATCTTCTGCATTACAAAAAGCATAAGCCGGAATGAAGTAAGGCAAATAAGTATATCTTTTTAATGGATAAGTACCCTCTTTTCCCATGTATACGGTTACAGATGCGTTAGATATATCGAGTACTTCCAGCTTAGTCATACTGTCACGCATCAGCTTAAAGTCTATGGCATTAATCTTTCCGGTTATTGTAAGATGAGTTATACTTTTAGCTTCTGCTTCAGTTATTTGTTCTTTCAGTGTTCCACCTTTAGGAACGAAAAGCGTTTTGCTTACTGTTTGTGCCGACAGGCCACATACAATGAGGCATAGTAGAAAAAATATTCCTAATTGTTTCTTTTTCATGTTTCTTATTAATTAAGTTTTTGATCAATTCCTTTCATGCTAAGCTGTACCCGTTTTCTGCCCATATCCACGCTGTCTACACGTACCATTACGTGCTGATGGATAGATACTATTTCGGTAGGGTCGCTAATAAACTTGTCGGCCAGCTGTGATATGTGTACCAGTCCGTTTTCTTTGATACCCACATCCACAAAACAACCAAAGTTTGTGATGTTGGTAACGATTCCCGGAAGAATCATACCTTCCTGCAAATCGGCTATGCTCTTCACGTTTTTGTCGAACTCAAATACCTGAATGGTTGAGCGTGGGTCTCTTCCCGGCTTCTCAAGTTCCTGCATTATATCGTTCAGTGTAGGCATACCTACGGTTGGTGTTACATATTTGTCCAGCTTTATTTTAGCCCTAAGTTCTTTGTTCTTGATAAGCTCCTCTACGGTACATTGCAAGTCCTTTGCCATCTGTTCCACTATGTGATAACTTTCCGGGTGAACGGCCGAGTTATCCAGAGGATTGTCAGCTTTAGGTATGCGCAGGAATCCGGCACATTGTTCAAAAGCTTTGGCTCCCATGCGAGGGACTTTTAATAGCTGTTTGCGAGAGCTGAAAGCTCCGTTCTCGGTCCGGAAATTAACTATATTCTGAGCCAGTTGAGGTCCAAGGCCGGATATGTAAGTCAGCAGGTGAGTGCTGGCTGTGTTCAGGTTTACACCTACCGAGTTTACACAGTTTTCTACAGTCTGATCCAGCGATTTTTTTAATTTTCCCTGATCTACATCGTGCTGATATTGCCCTACACCAATCGATTTTGGGTCTATCTTTACCAATTCAGCAAGAGGATCCATTAACCGTCGGCCGATAGAAACAGCCCCACGAACCGTTACGTCGTACTCTGGAAACTCATCGCGGGCAGTTTTAGATGCCGAATAGATAGACGCACCGTTTTCGCTTACCACAAATACCTGCACTTCACGGTCGAAACGCAAGGAAGTGATAAATGCTTCCGTTTCACGGCTTGCCGTTCCGTTGCCAATAGCAATAGCCTGTATATCATAAGCTTCAACGAGCTTTGTAACCTTCTTTGCAGCCATCAGTTTTTCATTCTGAGGTGGGTGAGGGTAGATGGCTTCGTTATGGACTAAGTTACCTTGCGCATCCAGACAAACTAGCTTACAACCGGTTCTGTATCCCGGATCCAATCCCAGTACCCTTTTTTGTCCCAACGGTGCAGCAAGGAGTAATTGGCGCAGATTCTCGGCAAAAACACGGATAGCTTCCTGGTCGGCGGCTTCTTTTGAAGATGCAGAGAATTCAGTCTCTATAGATGGCTTCAATAATCGTTTGTATCCATCCTTTACAGCCTCTGCCACCTGTGTTCCGCACTCGTTGTTACTGCGTACGTACAAGCGCTCCAAACGCTCGGTGCATTCCTCATCGTCGGGGGAAATACTCACTTTCAGTAACCCTTCTGCTTCGCCCCGACGAATAGCCAAAAGACGATGGGAAGTGCATTTTTTAAGAGGTTCCGAAAAATCGAAATAGTCCTGGTATTTTGCTGCTTCCTCTTCCTTGCCCTTAACAACCTTAGCCGAAATAATAGCCTGTCTGCCAAAAAGATTACGAACCTGATTACGTGCACGTTCGTCTTCATTAACCTGCTCGGCAATAATGTCACGTGCGCCTTTCAAAGCATCATCCGCATCCTTCACATCTCCCTTTACAAAAGCTTCTGCTCTTGCAGAGAGATTGCTTTCCCGTTGCAGCATCAACAGTGTAGCCAACGGCTCAAGTCCCTTTTGGCGGGCCACTTCTGCACGGGTTTTCCGTTTAGGTTTGTAAGGCAAGTAAATATCTTCCAGTTCTGTACTGTCCCAGCAGGCTTCAATTCTGCTTTTAAGCTCAGGTGTTAGTTTGCCTTGCTCTTCGATTGTGCTTAGTATGGTTTCCTTGCGTTTGTTAAGATCGCAAAGTTTATCGTATTGTTCTTTGATATTTCCTATCTGAACCTCGTCCAAACCACCAGTGGCTTCCTTACGATACCGACTGATGAAAGGTATTGTAGCTCCATCGTTTAGAAGTGACAACGTGCTACTGATTTGTTTCACGGCAATGTTAAGTGCCGAAGAAATCATTTTGTGAAATAACTCCATTTTATCGCGTTTTGCTATAGTTTCTAAATAACAAAGATACCAATTTTTAGTGGAAAAATAGTTACCCTTTAACATAAATAAACGGGCCAGCAAAAGGGCCACCCTTAAAATGGGCTTAAACTGCTTACTGTTAGGCGGGTAATTAACCATTAAAAATTGTAAAGGGCCACCGAAAGGGCCACGAATAAATAAGAGATTAAATATATTATTTATAATAAATTATAAACTGTACAATTTGCTCTTTTTTAATCATAAAAATCAGGTTATAACAGATATTCGAAAATAATAGTTGCTTACATGTGAACGAACCGAATTTATTGGCCAATAATTATCATTTATTAACCAATGGTTGCTTGTTTATTGGGCAATAAATTTCTTTTATTGGTTAATGCTTTTTTAGAATAATTATACAAAAATTGTATTTATATTTATTAAATTTGCATTGAATTTAAAAAGCTAATAATGAAAAGACTAATTGTCTGTTTTTTACTAACTATATTTTTTATCGGAATAATCTTTGCACAGTCTCGTGACGTAGTTATAAAGCTAATTCACACATCAGACGTTCATGGACATTTAACTCCTTATGACTTTACTAATGACAAAGTGCGGTGCGGTAGCCTTGCTCGTGTAAGTGCTTTTGTTAACGAACAGCGACAAAAGTTTCCCGGTCGTGTGCTATTGTTTGATGGAGGCGATGTTCTTCAAGGTCAGCCCAGTGTATATTATTACAATTACATAGATACTATTTCGCCTCATATAGTTTCCGAAGTGCAGAATTACATGAAATACGATGCTTTGGCATTTGGAAATCATGATGTGGAAACCGGTCATTCAATTTATGATCGTTGGATTAAGCAATGCAATGCTCCGGTTCTCTCGGCAAATACATTGCGTAAAGATGGCAGCAACTATCTGCAGCCATATAAAATATTCGTTGTTGATGGAGTGAAAATAGCTGTCCTTGGATTAATAACTCCTTCGATTCCTGCATGGGTAAATGAAAGAATGTGGAGTGGTCTGTGGTTTGAAGATATGGAAGTATCTGCTAAAAAATGGATGAAAATAATCCGTGAAAAAGAAAATCCGGATATTGTCGTTGGACTCTTTCACTCGGGCATAGAGCCTTATAAACTTAATGGACTGTATAATGAGAATGCATCACTTGAAGTAGCCAAGAATGTTCCGGGATTTGATGTGGTATTTGCCGGGCATGATCATACTTACTATAATCATAAAGTGGCTAATATTGCAGGAGATTCGGTATTGGTTTTAGATCCGGCAAACGATGCAGAACGTGTTTCTGATGTTATGTTGAAGGTGAAAATTGAAGATGGTAAAGTGATAAGTAAAAGCTGTTCGGGCAAATTGAAAAAAATGTCTAATTATACAGCCGATGAAGCATTTATTAGTCACTTCTCTTCTCAGCTCGAAGCAGTGAAAAGCTTTGTTAGCCGACCTATTGGTAAATTCGATAAAACAATAAGCAGTCGTGATGCTCTTTTTAAATCGTCGGAATTTTTAGGTATAATACATTCTGTTCAGTTGGGAGTAACTCAGGCAGATATTTCCTTTACTGCGCCATTAACCGGAGCTACTTATATCTACAAAGGGGAAGTGTATATGCGTGATCTTTTTAAGCTGTATGCTTATGAAAATATGATTTATACCATGGAGCTTACGGGCAAAGAAGTCAAGAATTATATAGAACAATCGTATGCAATGTGGACTAATCAGATGAAAAATGCTGATGATCATTTACTGTTGCTTAAACAGGACGATGGCGGAAAGTATGACTTGGTTAATTACAGCTATAATTTTGATACGGCTGCAGGTGTTGTTTATACTGTTGACGTCACAAAACCTACTGGAGAAAAAGTACATATTCTGCGAATGAGCAATGGTAAACCTTTTGATTTAAATAAAAAATATAAAGTAGCCATAAACTCATACCGTGCTAATGGAGGAGGTGAGTTGCTGACTAAAGGAGCCGGTATCCCACTAGATTCTTTGAAAAGCCGTATACTTGTTACATACCCTAACGATTTACGTTTCTATCTCATGAAGTATATTGAGTCGAAAGGAGTTGTATCTCCAAAACCAATGAATCAATGGAAATTTATTCCTGCTAAATGGGCAAAAGCTGCAGCTAAACGAGATAGGGAATTATTATTTAATAAAGAAGATTAAAATGGCCGAATCACTTAAAATAGTAGAAGGAACTAAAGACGAAAAATATAAATCGCTGATATCTCAGATAAAGGCGTTGATTGAAGATGAAGAAGATCTTATTGCTAACCTGTCGAATACAGTTGCCGCATTGAAGCATGCTTTTGACTTTCTTTGGGTTGGCGTGTATTTTGTAAAAGGCGACGATTTAGTATTAGGCCCATTCCAGGGACCGATAGCCTGCACACGTATCAGATACGGTAAAGGTGTATGCGGAACAGCCTGGAAAGAAGCGCGTACGCAGTTAGTGCCCGACGTTGATGCATTCCCAGGTCACATAGCCTGCAGCTCTCTTTCTCGTTCCGAGATTGTGATTCCGCTGGCTAAAGATGGAATTATATGGGGAGTGCTAGATATAGATAGTGCTGAACTAAATACTTTCGATGAGGTAGATAAACAACACCTGGAGCATCTTTCTTCTTTGCTAAATAACTTATTTTTATCAATCATTATTTAGAGGTTTTCTTAATAAAATAGCTTTTTAGTACTTACTTGTAGTTATTAATAGCTTATTTATAATGATTTCTAGGTATTTCGTAAGGCTTGGAGTAGCCTTAATTTTGCAGTGTTAATTTAAACACTGTAAAAATGAAAAGAAATAAATCGTTGTTAGTTCTGTTATTAGCAATCCTTTCATCTTGCACTACTTCTCTTTTTGCTCAGGAGGCTGCAAAAGAAAATGAAGAAGCGTTTAGTTTCGAAGCATCCTATGTGGGCGATCTTATAAATAATCTTTCGGGAGGAATAAAAACCGGATCGTCTTACCTGGGAATGGCTAATCTTCGTTTAGGGTTTGATACAGAAAAGGCCGGATTATGGAATGGAGGACAGTTTTATGTAAATGCTGCAAATACTCATGGAGCAACTCCTTCTGCCGATATGCTCGGTGATATGCAGGTTATATCGAATATAGAGGCCGGAAATCATTCTTATCTTCAGGAACTATGGTACAAACAAGCATTGAATAAAGTTGAACTGACTGTTGGTTTGCAGGATTTAAATGTAGAGTTTGCCAATTCTCAGTACGGATCTCTCTTTATGAATAGTTCATTTGGCATTTTACCGGTTATTTCAACTAATTTTTCAGCACCAATCTTTCCGCTTACTACTTTGGGGGTAACTGCTAAATGGAGCCCCTCTGAAAAAATATCTATATTGGGTGCAGTATATGATGGTAATCCTACCGATTTTGCATTTAATCCCTATAACGTTAAATGGCGTTTATCTTCGGGTGATGGCGTTTTAGCAATCGCAGAACTTCAGTATAATACTACTTTAAATTCACTTCCGGGTACTTATAAACTGGGTGCTTATTCACATAAACATAGATTTAAAAAGGATGGGGTAATTAATTCTCCTGATTATAACTTGGTAGGCTTTTATGCTTATGGTGATCAGGAAGTGTGGAAAGAGAATAATAAAAGCCTTGGATTGTTTACACAATTGGGATACAGTCCATCGGACGTAAGTACCAATAATTATTATATAGGGTTGGGAACCAATTATACAGGATTGTTCTCTGAAAATGGTTCAGATGTCCTGGGATTAGCCTTTGCTCATCAACACTTTACTGATGGATTAAGTAGCGAAACAACTATAGAACTTACTTATCACTATAAATTAACAAAGAATATATTCATTCAGCCGGACATTCAATATGTAATTAACCCAGCAGGTACAGGTGAGACATTAGATAACTGCTTTACTTGTAATATGCGGTTTGGTATTAGTTTTTAAATAGTAATTGATATGGAAAAAGATAAAAGTATGCAGTTATCAGTGTTGCAGAACGGCGAAACGGGGGTGATAGTTAATGTAAAAGGTCGCGGAGCCTTCCGAAAAAGAATCACTGAAATGGGGTTTGTGAAAGGTAAAACAGTAAAGGTTATTAAGAATGCTCCTTTGCAGGATCCTGTAGAGTATGAAATAATGGGCTATAACGTTTCGTTGAGGCGTAGTGAAGCTGCGTTGATTGAAGTTACTTCGGTAAATAATGCGTTACAGGTGGAGCAACCGGCTTTTGAAGGTACCTTTCTAGATGATATACAGAAAACAGTAGAAAAGGAGAAGGGTCGTTTAATAAATATAGCTTTGGTTGGTAATCCTAATTGTGGTAAAACAACCTTGTTCAACTATGCTTCCGGTTCGCACGAAAGGGTAGGGAACTATGGAGGCGTTACGGTCGATTCTAAAGAAGCTTATGTAAAGCAAGATGGTTACGAACTAAAGATTGTCGACCTGCCCGGAACTTATTCTATTACTGAATATACTCCGGAGGAATTGTATGTCCGTTCTCATATTATTGAAAACAAACCAGATGTAGTGGTTAATGTGATTGATGCCTCAAATCTGGAGCGTAATCTGTTTCTTACTACTCAGCTTATCGACATGAATATTAAAGTAGTGATTGCTTTGAATATGTATGACGAGCTTGAAGCAAAAGGGGTAAAACTGGATTATCAGACATTGGGTAAGATGATGGGCATCCCCATTGTTCCAACTGTTGCTGTTAAAGGTAAAGGTATAACCGAACTGATTACTAAAATAATAGAGGTTTATGAAGATAAAGATTCAACGGTAAGGAATGTGAATATCAATTATGGAAATACTATTGAAGGTTCCATCTCTAAAATTCAGTCACTTATTCAGCAGGATAAAACTGTTGCGAATCTGTTTTCTACCAGATATATAGCCATCAAACTATTAGAAAATGATAAAACAACTTTGTCGGCTTTGAGCAAGAGCAATAATTTCAATGTGATATCTGAGAAAGTTAACACCGAAATTCAGAAGCTGGAAAAGGAGTATGGAGAGAATTCAGAAACTATAATCACTGATGCAAAATACGGCTTTGTTGCCGGAGCTTTAGGCGAAACAATGGTAGAAGGCAAAGTTGATAAGCGTAAAAAAAGTCGGGAGATAGATAATTTGCTTACGCATAAAATTCTGGGTTTCCCTATCTTCTTTTTCTTTATGTGGCTTATGTTTCAAACAACCTTTACTTTAGGTAGTTATCCTATGGATTGGATAGATGCCGGAGTAGGGTATATCGGTGAGTTTGTAAGTAGCGTAATGCCCGAAGGTGCTCTGAGAGACTTATTTGTAGACGGAGTTATAGCTGGTGTGGGTGGTGTAATTGTATTCCTTCCTAATATTCTTATTCTATTCTTCTTTATTTCATTAATGGAAGATGCCGGTTATATGGCAAGAGTTTCTTTTATTATGGATAAACTAATGCATAAAATAGGCTTGCATGGAAAATCTTTTATTCCATTATTAATGGGTTTTGGGTGTAACGTGCCTGCTATTATGGCAACACGTACACTGGAGAACCGCAAGGATAGAATGCTTACAATGCTTATCACTCCTTTTATGTCGTGTAGTGCCCGGTTGCCGGTATATATCTTGTTGATATCTGCCTTCTTTCCAAAGAATCAGGGATTGGTGTTGTTCTCGGTTTATATTATCGGGATTATAATTGCCATATTGGTTGCTTTAGTATTTAAGAACACCATATTCTCCAAACAAGATGTACCGTTTGTAATGGAATTGCCTCCTTACAGAATTCCGACTCTTAAAAATACAACTATTCACATGTGGCATAAAGGATCTCAGTATCTGCGTAAAATGGGAACGGTGATTCTGCTTGCTTCTATATTTATCTGGGCTTTGAGTTATTATCCCCGCGAAGTGAAATATTCAAGTGACTATGATGCGAAGATAGAATCTGTAGAAGCAAATACAGTTTTGCCCGATTCGGTAAAACAATCAAAAACGGCAGAATTGGAATTGCTGAAAGTATCAGAGCATCAGGAACTATCTTATATTGGTCGCTTAGGTCATTTTATAGAACCGGTAATCAAGCCTCTTGGGTTTGACTGGAAAATAGGTGTTAGTATTATTACCGGACTTGCAGCTAAAGAAATTGTGGTTGGTTCTATGGGCATTCTTTATCATGCTGATTTGGCAGCTGATGAAAATTCGGGTAGTCTGATTGAAAAGCTTCAGCAGCAGGAATACACAAGTGGTGCATTGATAGGCCAGAAAGTGTTCACTCCCTTGGTAGCCTTTGGATTTATGCTCTTTGTACTTATCTATTTTCCTTGTATGGCAGTTGTAGCAGCAATAAAAAAGGAATCAGACTGGAAATGGGCGGTATTTACTATTGTATATACAACGGGAATAGCCTGGATTGTAGCTTTCCTTACTTATCAGATTGGAAGTCTAATTATTTAATCTATAAATTATGGTACAAAATATTATAGCTTTAACAATTGTTTTCGTAGCATTGGGCTATGTGGTTTTCTCTATCTTTAGAAAACGTGAAACAGGAAATCAATCAAAATGTGGTAGTTGTTCAGGCTGCTCCGGTTGTGAACTTAAGAATATGATAAAAAATAAAAGTGGCAGCAAAATGAGCAGTTGTCATTAAAATACCTATATTTAGTGATTGATTACATTATAGATAAAGTCGTAAATTTGCGACATATTAAAATAGGATAAATATGGATAAGCAATTAAAATATAAAGAAACGGATAAGATGAGCGATCTCATCTGTGAGAATTATACACTGTTGCAGGTAATGAGCAGGTTTGGCCTGTCATTAGGCTTTGGTGATAAAACAGTGAAAGAGTTTTGTTTGCTTAACCAGGTAGATTATTGCACCTTTTTAGCTGTTGTCAATTTTATAGATGAAGGTTATCTGCGGATGGATGAAACGTTTAAAGAGTTATCCGTTGCCTCTATCATGAATTATCTGAAGCAGGCTCATTCTTATTTTCTTGATTTTAATTTCCCGTCTATCCGTTTGAAGTTGATGGAAGCAATAGGATACTCTGAAGATCATGTTACTTCTTTGATTATGAAGTTTTATGATGATTATGTGAATGAGGTGCGTAAGCATATGGATTATGAAGACAAGGTGGTGTTTAAGTATGTTGAAGCATTGTTGAGAGGAGAATTGCCTACTAACTATTCTATTAGTGTTTATGCAAAGAAACATACTCAGATAGAAACGAAATTGACAGAGCTGAAGAATATTATCATTAAGTATTATCCGGCAAAGTCGAATAATAATTTACTTAATGCTGCTCTATTTGATATTTTTTCATGTGAACAGGATCTTGAATCTCACAGTAGAGTGGAAGATTACTTGTTTGTTCCCGAAGTTCTGAAACTTGTTAAGAAGTTGTCGAATAGTGATGAGTAACATAACATTAAAGATAGTCGTAGCAGAAAATTCTGTAATTATCCGGAATGGGATTGCAGCTACATTGAAGCGTCTTCCCGATTTAAGGATTCAGCCGATAGAGGTTCACTCAATAGAATCTCTTAAGGAGTGTGTCAGGATGGATAATATTAATATAGTAATTGTCAATCCGGCATTTGGAGGTTACTTTGATGTTGCAAAGTTTAAAGCAGAGACTTCAGCTACATCTAAGGTTGTTGCACTAGTCAGTTCCTTTGTTGATAAGATAACATTGAGCAAATATGACGATACAATATCTATTTACGATGATCAGGAAACTTTATACGGTAAAATCAATTCTTTGCAGAATTTACCTAAAAAGAAAAGTGAAGAAGATGATGAAATGCTGAGTGGTCGTGAAAAAGAAATAGTAGTATGCGTAGTGAAGGGTATGACCAACAAGGAGATTGCAGATAATTTATTTATTTCTGTACATACGGTTATAACGCATCGAAGAAATATCGCTAAAAAATTACAGATACATAGTCCGGCCGGACTAACGATCTATGCCATTGTAAACAATCTGATTGAGATAAGTGAAGTAAAAAAGAATCTTATATAATAAGTTATTATACCGCGTTATACATCTCGTTATCTTTATAAAGACAACGAGATGTTTTTTTTATGCAAAAAATATAGTCATGTTGATGCTTATTTAAAATAAATGTAGTATCTTTGCGTCTGTTGAAACATTCAATGACACTCCTACGGTGAGCTAGAATGTACTCCAAAATCAATAATATCCCAAATACTCATTTTATTTACGTCCCAACTTTAAGATGAATAAGCTCGTTTATCGTGTGCATTTATTTGTGTGTCGGGCTAATAATAGATTAAATAACTTATTTTATACGTATGTATAACATTATCCAATTGAACGACAAAAACCTGTCGGAACTACAAACCATTGCACAAGAATTAGGAATCAAAAAACCGGAATCTTTTAAGAAAGAGGAACTTGTGTACAAAATACTTGATGAACAAGCTATAGCAAGTGCAACAAAGAAAGTTGCTGCAGACAAAGAGAAGGAAGATCGCCGAGATGATAAAAAGAAACGCTCGCGTATCGTTAAAAAGGACTCACCTGATAAAGTGTACACTGCAAACAAAGACAAAGCAGAAAGAGTTGAATCTGCTCCGGTTGCAGCATCTGCACCTAAAACTGCTCCAGTAAAGAATGAAGCTCCTGCAGTGTCAGCTCAGCCAGCTCCGGAGAAAAAAGAACCGGCAGAAAGACCTGCTAAGAAAAAGGCTCCTAAGGTAAAACAACCTGTTGCTAAGAATATTGAAGCTGCAGCTGCAATTGCTGATACCATTCAGGCTCCGACTGCTGCTCCTGCGGTTACTCCTGCTCCAACAGTGGCTCAAAAAGCTGAAGCTCCAAAAGAACAACCAGCTGTTGTTACACCAAAAAGCGAAGAAGCTGCTCCGGCTCCTAAAAAGATAATAAAGAAACCTATCCCTGCTTCTCAAAAGAAAGAAGAGGCTCCGGTAGAAAAGGTTGAAAGAAAAGAAGAAGCGCCACGTGCTCATGAAGAAGTTATCTTACCAGAAGTGGAACTTCCATTTGAAAATGATGACGATTTTATTCCAATTGAGGATATGCCTTCTGAAAAGATAGAACTTCCTTCTGAACTTTTAGGAAAGTTTGAGTCTACTAAAGTTGTTCCTCCTGCTCCTCAGCAGCAGAAACCACGCGTTCGTCTTCGTGAAAATGAACAAAGAACTCCAAATAAGCCACAACAGGCAAACGTTCCTAAAGTAAATCGCCCGAATCGTCCTGCTGAAGGAGAAGTTGAAGCTCCTAAAGCTCCTGAACGAAAAGTGATTGAACGTGAAAAACCTTATGAATTTGATGGGATTTTAACCGGTACAGGTGTATTGGAAATTATGCAGGATGGTTACGGATTCCTTCGCTCTTCAGATTATAACTACCTTTCTTCACCAGATGATATTTATGTTTCTCAGTCACAGATTAAGTTATTCGGACTGAAAACCGGTGATGTGGTTGATGGTGCTATCCGTCCTCCAAAGGAAGGCGAAAAATATTTTCCGCTTGTAAAGGTTGAAAAGATTAATGGTCGTGATCCGGCATTTGTTCGTGATCGTGTTCCTTTTGAACATCTTACTCCGCTTTTCCCTGATCAGAAGTTTAAACTATGCAAAGGTGGATACAGCGACAGTCTTTCTGCTCGTGTAGTAGATTTATTCTCGCCAATTGGTAAAGGACAACGTGGTTTGATCGTTGCTCAGCCAAAGACCGGTAAGACTATCCTTTTAAAAGATATTGCAAATTCAATAGCAGCCAATCATCCTGAAGTTTACATGATTGTTCTGCTTATTGACGAACGTCCCGAAGAAGTAACAGACATGGCACGCAGCGTAAATGCAGAAGTTATTGCTTCTACTTTCGATGAACCAGCGGAGCGCCACGTAAAGGTTGCAAGCATTGTACTCGAAAAAGCAAAACGTATGGTAGAATGCGGTCACGATGTAGTGATTCTGCTCGACTCTATTACTCGTCTGGCTCGTGCTTATAATACTGTTTCTCCAGCATCTGGTAAAGTGTTGTCGGGTGGTGTGGATGCTAATGCGCTTCACAAACCAAAACGTTTCTTTGGTGCGGCACGTAACATTGAAAACGGTGGTTCACTTACTATTCTTGCAACTGCCTTGATTGATACCGGTTCTAAGATGGACGAAGTTATCTTTGAAGAATTCAAGGGTACAGGTAACATGGAATTGCAATTAGATCGTAATCTATCCAACAAACGTATCTTCCCAGCTGTTAATATTGTGGCATCCAGCACTCGTCGTGACGACTTGTTACTCGATAAGCAAACACTCGACCGTATGTGGATATTACGTAAATATCTGTCGGATATGAATCCTATTGAAGCTATGGACTTTGTGAAAGATCGCTTAGAAAAGACTAGAGATAACGATGAATTCCTGATGAGTATGAACTCATAAATTTGGAATATAAAATACAAATGGAGAGTGGGGAATGCAACTGGTAATTCCTCACTCTTTTTTTATTGATAAAAACTAAACTTAATTATAACAGATGTATACTAACAAACAGATATGGAATGTTAGCTCGCCTATTTTTTTAAGTCTGCTGGCACAGACCATTATTGGTGTAACCGATACTGCTTTCCTTGGTAGAGTGGGGGAAGTGGAGCTTGGTGCATCGGCAATGGGGAGCCTGTTTTATATCTGCGTATTTACAATTGCTTTCGGTTTTAGTACGGGTTCTCAGATTATTATTGCAAGGAGAAATGGTGAAGGGAATTATAAAGATGTGGGGCCTGTAATGATTCAGGGAACTTTTTTCCTGTTGGGGATGGCCTTTATTCTTTTCTGCCTGTCCAAACTTATGGCTCCCGGGATTATGCGATTTCTTGTTTCTTCCGACAAGATATTCGATTCAACTATGATATTCCTGAATTGGCGTATCATAGGTTTCTTTTTTGCATTTGTAAATGTAATGTTTCGTGCGCTGTATATTGGTATAACCCGCACCAGAGTACTTACCATCGGTGCAGCCGTAATGGCTTTGGTTAATGTTATTCTTGCCTATACTTTAATTTTTGGACATTTTGGTTTCCCAAAAATGGGTATCAAAGGAGCTGCTATAGCATCCGTCATAGCTGAGGCTTCTTCTGTTCTGTTTTTCTTAGTCTACACAAAAATAACGGTTGATTTTAAGAAGTATGGACTTAACCAGTTCAGGTCTTTTGAAACTCAGTTACTGGTTCGTGTGTTAAGAATATCCAGCTTTACCATGATGCAGTATTTTCTTTCGATGGCTACCTGGTTTGTGTTTTTTGTGGCGGTTGAACGACTGGGGCAAAGACAACTGGCAGTTGCCAATATTGTAAGAAGCATTTATGTGGTAATGCTTATTCCGGTAAATGCGCTCTCTACAACATCCAATACATTAGTCAGCAATGCCATTGGGGCAGGAGGTGTTAATCAGGTTATACAGATAATGAATAAAATAGCCCGATTCTCTTTTCTTATTGTTTTTACAGTTGTAGCATTAGTTGTTCTTTTTCCTGAGGCTGTTTTATCAGTCTATACCAACGAATCAGCTCTGATTGCAGAATCTGTGAATTCTGTTTATGTTATCTCCTTTGCAATGCTTATAGCTTCTGTATCAAATGTTTATTTTAATGGTATATCGGGAACGGGGAATACGAGTTCTGCTTTAATGCTGGAAACTATTACCCTTGTTTTCTATACAGGATATATCTTTTTGGTAGGAGTTTATCTGAAAGCTCCGGTAGCTATTTGCTTTTTTATTGAGGCACTTTATTATCTGTTGTTATTGACGGGAAGCTTTATTTATCTGAAAAAAGCAAATTGGCAGAGTAAAAAGCTCTGAAATATCCAATTATTTCGTATTTTTGCGGACCTAAATTAGTAATAATAACAATAATAAGATATGTTCGATAATTTAAGCGAGAGACTGGATAGGTCTTTTAAGATTTTAAAGGGTGAAGGAAAGATCACCGAAATCAATGTAGCGGAAACACTGAAAGATGTGCGTAAAGCCCTCTTGGATGCCGACGTAAACTATAAAGTTGCTAAGACTTTTACAGATACAGTCAAGGAAAAAGCTTTGGGACAGAATGTGCTTACTGCCGTTAAACCAAGCCAGTTGATGGTTAAGATTGTTCACGACGAGCTTACCGAATTAATGGGTGGCGAGACTGTGGATGTTAACCTGAAAGGAGCTCCCGCTGTTATCCTGATGTCTGGTTTACAAGGTTCCGGTAAAACTACATTCTCTGGAAAACTTGCAAAAATGTTGAAGACTAAACGTAACAAGAAACCTCTTTTGGTTGCCTGTGACGTTTATCGTCCTGCGGCTATCGAGCAGTTGCATGTACTGGGACAACAAATAGAGGTTCCTGTATATAGTGAAATAGATAGCAAAAATCCTGTTCAGATTGCTCAGAATGCAATCAAAGAAGCTAAAGCAAAAGGTTATGATCTGGTAATTGTCGATACAGCCGGACGTTTGGCTATTGACGAGCAGATGATGAACGAAATTGCTGCTATCAAAAATGCTATCAACCCAGATGAAATCTTGTTTGTTGTTGACTCAATGACTGGTCAGGATGCTGTAAATACAGCTAAGGAATTTAATGACCGTCTCGACTTTAATGGTGTTGTTCTTACTAAGTTGGATGGTGATACTCGTGGTGGTGCTGCCCTTTCTATCCGCTCTGTGGTTAACAAACCAATCAAGTTTGTAGGTACAGGTGAGAAGATGGAAGCTATTGATCAGTTCCACCCTTCACGTATGGCCGACCGTATTCTGGGAATGGGTGATATCGTTTCGTTGGTGGAACGTGCTCAGGAACAATATGACGAAGAAGAAGCAAAACGTCTTCAGAAGAAAATTTCAAAGAATCAGTTCGATTTTAACGACTTCCTTTCTCAGATAGCTCAGATCAAGAAGATGGGTAACCTGAAAGATCTAGCATCTATGATTCCTGGTGTAGGTAAAGCTATCAAGGATGTTGATATTGATGATAACGCATTCAAGAGTATTGAAGCTATTATCTATTCAATGACACCGAAAGAAAGAAGTAATCCGGAAATCATTAACGGATCACGCCGTACACGTATTGCTAAAGGTAGTGGTACTAATATCCAGGAAGTAAACCGCCTGATGAAGCAATTTGACCAGACTCGTAAGATGATGAAGATGGTTACCAGTAGCAAGATGGGTAAGATGATGCCTAAAATGAAAAAATAAGAATAAAAAAGATACAGTACTATGCAATTAATTGATGGTAAAGCAATATCGGAACAAGTAAAGCTGGAAATAGCTGCTGAAGTTGCCGAACTAGTTGCAAAAGGTGGCAAAAGACCTCATCTGGCAGCTATCCTTGTAGGACATGACGGAGGGAGTGAAACTTATGTTGCTGCAAAAGTAAAAGCCTGTGAAGTTTGTGGCTTTAAGTCTTCTTTGATTCGTTTCGAATCTGATGTTACAGAAGAAGAATTATTGAACAAAGTAAAAGAACTGAATGAAGATGCTGATGTAGACGGATTTATTGTTCAGTTACCTTTGCCGAAACACATCTCTGAACAAAAAGTAATTGAAACTATTGATTACCGCAAGGATGTGGATGGATTCCATCCAATTAACGTAGGACGCATGTCTATCGGTCTGCCTTGCTATGTATCGGCTACTCCTAACGGAATTCTTGAGTTGCTGAAACGTTACAATATTGAGACTAGCGGAAAGAAATGCGTAGTATTGGGACGTAGTAATATTGTAGGTAAGCCAATGGCTTCTTTGATGATGCAGAAAGCTTATCCTGGCGATGCTACAGTAACTGTTTGCCACAGCCGTTCTAAAGACTTGGTTAAGGAATGTCAGGAAGCGGATATTATTATTGCAGCACTTGGTCAGCCAAACTTCCTAAAAGGTTCAATGGTAAAAGATGGTGCGGTAGTTATCGACGTAGGTACTACTCGTGTTCCTTCTGATAAAACAAAATCGGGATTCAAGCTTACAGGAGATGTCCTTTTTGAAGAAGTGGCTCCTAAATGCTCATTCATAACTCCTGTTCCGGGTGGAGTAGGACCTATGACTATTGTTTCTCTGATGAAAAATACTCTTTTGGCAGGAAAGAAAGAAATATATAAGTAAACTTTCTGTAATGAAACATTTGATCCTTTTGGTGACTGCTGTTTTATCTTTCTCATGTACTTCCCCTTCTCAGAAGAAGGAGGCTCATGATAGGGATGAGATGGCTGCCACTAAAAGGATCACTCTTTTATTTGCAGGAGATTTCATGCAGCATCAACGACAGATAGATGCAGCAGTAACTGATGGTGGGTACAATTACGACGATTGTTTTAGTCAGATAAAAGAGGAAGTAAGCAAGGCTGATATAGCTATTGGTAATCTGGAAGTAACGTTGGGCGGAGAACCTTATGGTGGATATCCCGGATTCAGTGCTCCCGATGAATATATGCATGCCATTCAGAATGCTGGTTTCGATGTGATGACTACAGCAAATAATCACTGCCTCGACAAAGGCAGAAAAGGTCTCGAACGAACTATTCATATACTCGATTCACTTAAAGTTCCTCATCTTGGAACATATTTTGATATAGATGATCGGGAAAACAGATATCCCTTATTTATTGAAAAGAACGGCTTCTCTATTGCCTTATTAAACTACACTTATGCTACAAATGGTCTGAAGACTAAAAAGCCTAATGTCGTTAATTATATAGGTAAAAAGCTTATTTTACGTGATATTGTAAAAGCACGAGCAAAGAATCCCGATGTTATCATAGCTTGTATGCATTGGGGGACGGAATATCAGTCCACTCCAGATCAGAACCAGATAGAATTGGCCAATTGGCTTTTTGCTCACGGAGTAGATCATGTAATCGGTTCTCATCCGCACGTGGTGCAACCTATGGAGATACGTTATGATCCAGTTAAGAAGCAACAGCATATTCTGGTTTATTCATTAGGAAATTATATTTCGGATATGTCGGCATTAAAAACCGATGGGGGAGTAATGTTTAAAATGGAATTGAATAAAAAAAATACGGTTAAAGTAGAAAATTGTGGTTATAGTTTAGTGTGGACTTATCGGCCTAAGTTTAGCGGCGAAAAAAATTATAAAATAATTCCAGCTGCAAGTCCACGAGATATGCTACCTGTAAATGTGGCTAACCGTCTGAATATCTTTGTAAAAGACTCCAGGAACCTTTTTACCACGTACAATAAAGAAATTAAAGAATACATTTTTTGATATTTTTTTCCTGCAAACGCTTGCAGATTTAAATAAAAAGCGTACCTTTGCAACGCATTAGGAAATAAACAACATGGTGGACGTAGCTCAGCTGGTTAGAGCGTCGGATTGTGGTTCCGAAGGTCGTGGGTTCGAACCCCATCTTCCACCCCAAAATGCAAAAGGCCTTGAATGAAAATTCAAGGCCTTTTTTTATTCCTCAGTTATTAGGAGGGCTAAGTGGGATCAGTCCATAAATTTTATAGAATCTGATAAAAAGTCTGCAAAAATCAGAAATAAAAGGCTTAATATAATATCTTACACCTAAAGTAACTAAGAACCATATTTTCATGGCACATTCCCTCACTCCCTCACAAAGTCTATTCAATACACAATAAATCAGTTACATATTAGGTGAGGGTAGTATTTAGAACCCTCACTTTACCCTCACAAAAAGTGCCTACCCTCACTTTTTCGATACTTTTTAGAGCATTATCTGAATAATAAAAGAAATAAGTTGATAAAAAGTCTATCTTTGTTTTTTTAGATAAATTGTATGGAAACAATAGATATTCTCAATACTTTTTTACCGAGTTGTCTATTTGATTACGTTTATGCAATAAAAATAAATGATAGCTTAGATCAAATTGATATTTATTTAAATGAGAAGAAACAAATACTAGATTAATTTTAAAATCCAGTTAGGACTTTTTTATGTAAATGTCATTTCTAGCCTATAAATAAAGATGATGTATCTCAAACTACTCTAAACTGTGAATAAAAGCTTTAACTTTAGCATTGAAATACTCAACCGAAACGTTTGTGCTCTGTTCTCAAAATAGTTAGTCGTGATTTAGTTTTAAAAAGTAATATATGGATGATTTTAATATAGAAGAATGGGATGATTGGCACAATGATTTAAGGAATTGGGAGAATCATCAAGATGAGTTAGACCAGACTGTTTCTAATCAATCTCAGGAAGAATATTTGAATCCTGTGCTTGATTGGTTGCAGGAATGGAAAGATTGGTATAAAAAGTCTGATTAATTTCCATTCCTGGAGGAATCTATATAGTGAAAATTAAACTCAATTCAGCTATTCTTTAATTTTAATATGTCTATTTGATAAGCTTTCAATAATGGCGAGTGATTCTACTTTTATTCCTTTTGATTCGAGCAATAAACGTCCATTTTGAAATTCTTTTTCGATGATAAACCCCATACCAACCATATTGGCTCCTGCTTGTTCTACTAAATCAAGAATGCCGGATGCTGCATTTCCATAAGCTAAAAAGTCATCAATGAAGAGTATATTGTCGTCCGGACCTATAAATTCTGTACTTATTGCTATTTCGTAATCACGATCTTTTGTGAAAGAATGTACAGTTGTAGATAAATAGTTCTTCATCGTGTTAGGCCGTTTTTTCTTGGCAAATATAACCGGTAAATCCATAAAGAACCCTGTCATAATAGCTGGAGCAATACCGCTGGCCTCAATAGTTATAATCTTATTTACCTTAGTATTGGCAAAGCGGCGTACAAATTCAATCCCAATAGCTTTCATCAGCCTTGGGTCCATTTGGTGATTAATAAAACTATCAACTTTCAAGATTCCGCCTTCGAAGCATTTTCCATCTTGAAGTATCTTTTCTTTTAGCAGTTTCATGACCTAATAATTATCGGTTATTTCTCAGATCTTTTACCCGCACTGCTTTGCCTTCACTTTGAGGTAGTGATCCTTTATTTACTAATTTCAGTTTCGGAGTAAGTAATATTTCATCTTTTAATTGACGTGTTATTTCTTTTGCCAGGCCTTGTAGCTCAACATAGTTGTCGGTTGAAAGATCACTTAGTTCTACTTCAACAATCATCTCGTCCTGATTGTTCTTAGTTTCTAATGTAATCAGATAATTACTGCCTAATTGAGGGAACTGAACCAGAATTTTTTCAATCTGCATTGGGAATATATTCACTCCTTTGATAATGAACATATCATCGCTTCTGCCTTTTATTCTGTCAATTCGGATATGAGTGCGACCACATGGACATTTACCCGGTAATATACGTGTTAAGTCGCGAGTGCGGTAGCGGATAAGAGGCATTTGTTCACGATCAAGAGTAGTAAGAACGAGTTCGCCTATTTCTCCATCCGGAACATGCTCACCAGTTTCCGGATCTATTATTTCAACTAAATAACAATCTTCCCAGAAGTGCATTCCGTTTTGTTCCTTGCATTCGAAAGCCACACCGGGGCCATTCATCTCTGTCATGCCAAAACAGTTGTATGCTTTAACACCCAGAAGTTTTTCTATCTTTCTTCGCTGCTCATTCGTATGCGGTTCGGCACCAATTACCAGCGTTTTAAGTTTTGTGCTTTTAGGATCAATGCCTTCTTCCTGGAATACTTCAGCCAGGCGGATGGCATAACTTGGGATAGCGTGAAGGGCTGTTGTTCCAAAATCTTTTATAAATTTGATTTGTCGCTTACTGTTTCCCGCTGCTGCAGGAACAGTAAGCGCACCAAGTCTTTCTGCGCCATACTGAAAACCTAGTCCCCCTGTAAACATACCATAGCCAGAGCTATTCTGAAAAACATCAGTCTTTCTCAGGCCAACCATGTATAAACAGCGAGCAACCAGGTTTGCCCATGAATCAAGATCGTGTTGTGAGTGTACAATCACGGTAGGATTACCGGTTGTACCGCTGGAAGAATGGATTCTTACTGCGTCGCTCATATCTCCGGCTACTAACCCGAAAGGATAGTTTTTGCGCATATCTGCTTTTGTTGTGAAAGGAATCTTTTTGATATCTTCCAGTGTCTGTATAGAATCTGCGTTTATGCCGTGTTGAGTGAAAACGTTTTTATAGTAAGGTGCGTTAGAAGCGATATTAATTGTTTTTTTTAGTCTTTGAAGCTGAAGTTCGTTCAACTTCTCTCTACTCATCGTTTCTATATCTTCTTCCCAATATTGATTCATGGTTTGAATAAATTAGTAAGGCGTTCTGTCTTTTTGTGGTTTTACATCATTTTTTCAGCAATCTCTTTTCCGGCAGCTAAAGCTTTAAGATTCATTTCTACGATAGCTTCTCCTTTTCTTTCAAAGATATCGCGGATACTTTCTTGAATCTTACTATATTCAATTCCCAGGAAAGGAATTGTAGCGCCAAGCAATACAATGTTTGATACGCGGGGAGAACCTAGTTCCTTAGCAACCTTATCTACGTCCAGAATGATCTTGTGAGGTAGTTTATTAATCTCACTCATAATATCAGCTTCTGCCGGATAATTTGGAATATTGATAAACGGAACTTCATTGGTTACCAACCAGCCATCATTGCTGAGGTAGGGCAGATAACGCAAGCTTTCCATTGGCTCGAGTGATATAATCAAGTCGCACTTGCCTGTTGGTATTAAATCAGAAGCAATTGGCTTATCTTTTATACGAAGATTAGATTGCACATCGCCTCCTCTTTGGCTCATTCCGTGAACTTCTGCCTGTTTCATGTAAAGTCCTTCTTTTAAGGCTGCCTCACCAATTACGGTAGCGATGGAAAGAATTCCCTGACCGCCTACACCTGATAATATTATATCTTTTTTCATTTTTTGCTACTTCTTTTCTTTCTTGCTAATGTTTGTACACACTCTCTGCGAGGAATAATAACCGATACACCACGATATTCAATTTCTTCGCGGATAATTTGTTCCATTTCCTCATAATTCTTCTTTAAAGGAACAACTACACGAAGATGTGCAGGATCAACTCCAAGTCCGAGACAGATAGCTTCGATCTTTCCGGTACCGGCCGAATCTTGTCCACCAGTCATGGCTGTTGTTTCATTATCGGAGATTATGATGGTTACACTGGCATTTTCGTTTATGCAGTCAAGTAAACCTGTCATTCCCGAGTGAGTAAATGTAGAGTCGCCAATAACAGCTACCGAAGGGAATAAACCTGCATCTGCAGCACCTTTAGCCATGGTGATAGAAGCTCCCATATCTACGCAAGAATGAATGGCGTTGAATGGAGCACCGGCGCCTAAAGTATAGCAGCCAATATCACTGAACACCTTATGTGCGGGGTAATCTGCTTTTAAAACTGCTGTTAAAATGGTATACATATCGCGGTGACCGCAACCTTCGCAAAGAGCTGGCGGACGCATTTCAACTACGTTTGGAGTAACGAATGTAGATTTGTTTTCTTTGCCTACAGCTTTGGCTACGCTATCAGGATTCAATTCTCCATCGCGTGAAAGTGTTCCGTCTAAGCGTCCTTTAACTTTAACAGCATTTCCAAGGTAACCGCCGATGAGTCTTTCAACAAATGGCTGTCCGTCTTCCAATACCAGAATTTCATCACATTCGGAAATCAGTTGGGTTAATTGCTTTTTGGGAAGTGGGTATTGACCAATTTTCAATACCGGATATTCGCATCCATCAGGATAGTTTTCCATCAGGTAATTGAATCCGATACCACATGCCACGATGCCTAACTTTTTATTAGGACCGTCAATATACTTATTATAAGGAGATTCTTCGGATGCTTTAACAAAGTCTTCTTGTTTGGCAATTAATTCTTTGTAACGACGGCGAGCGATTCCTGGAAGGAGAATGAATTGTTTCGGATCATTGCCGAAAGACATTTCATTTTGTTGTTTTAAAACTTTAGTTTCAACGCCCGAGCGAGAGTGAGCCAATCGGGTAACCATTCTCAGTAGAATTGGTTCGCCTATCTTTTCTGAAAACTCAAATCCGCTGTAAACCATGTCATAAGTTTCCTGCTGATTAGAAGGTTCGAACATAGGGATTAATGAAAAGTCACCATAGAAACGGCTGTCTTGCTCATTTTGTGAAGAGTGCATGCTGGGATCGTCGGCAGCAACAACCAGTAATCCTCCGTTAACTCCGGTCATGGCAGAATTGATAAAGCAATCTGCTGCTACGTTCATACCAACGTGCTTCATGCATACCAAAGCTCGTTTGCCGGAAAAGGACATTCCCAAAGCGGTTTCCATAGCCGTTTTTTCGTTTGTACTCCAACGACTATGGATATTTCTTTCTTTCGCCAGCGGCGATTGCTGAATGTATTCTGTTATTTCAGTAGAAGGGGTGCCCGGATAGGCATAAACGCCGGAAAGTCCGGCGTCAATAGCTGCTTGCGCAATGGCTTCATCGCCCAATAAGAGTTGTTTGCTCATATCTTTGTATCTTAAATGTGTTTTTAGCGTTAGTTAATAACTAAACACAAAGATAGGCAATAAAGCGCTAAATTAATAGTAAATGTTTAGAAAATCTTCCGTTTATTCAGCTCTTGCTGATATTTCTTGGCGTTAGCCTGATGCTCTTCCCAGGTTGCTGCAAAGTTGTGAGTGCCGGAAAAATCTTCCTTTGCGCACATATATACAAAGTTATGTCTTGTATAATTTAGTACCGCATCAATACCTTTAATAGAAGGAATACGGATTGGTCCCGGAGGTAGTCCTTCGAACTTATAAGTATTGTATGGAGATGTTGAGCGAAGGTGCGTACCCGTTACTCTTTTAATAGTAAAATCCTGTACGGCAAACTTAACCGTTGGATCTGCCTGAAGTTTCATCCCTTTATGAAGGCGGTTGATGTAAAGACCGGCAACCATTGGTTTTTCTTCATTGTTGTTAGTTTCTTCTTCTACGATAGAAGCAATGGTAGTAACTTCTGCCGGAGTATATCCAATTGATTTCGCTTTAGCAAGGCGGTCGCTTGTCCAGAACAGATTATACTCTTTCTTCATTCTTTTGAAAAGATCGGCAGTAGAAATGTTCCAGTAAAGCTCGTAAGTATTTGGAATGAAAAGACAAACAATTGTTTCTTTTTTGAAGCCTAATTTAGAACAAAAAGTTGAGTCGTTCAATCGGGTAGCTACTTCTGCTGAGTCTATCATCAGCTGGTTTCCAATTTTTTTTGCCAGCTGTCCGCTTGTACGAACATCATTGATTGCAAACTCCAAAGGAGCTTGCTGACCTCTGGTAAAACGGCGAAATACCGGATAATTACCGTCTCCCGGTTTAATTGCATATCGTCCGGTATGAATACTTTTGGCATCATCAAGGTTGTTCATCAACCATCGGAATGTTTTCATGCTGCGTGGCATACCTGCCTGCTCTACTTTAACCATGATTGAATCGGCGGTGTCGTCACGGTCAATATACACGTATGCTTTTTTATCTGGTTGGAATTCTGCCGCAAAAAAAGTCAAGTAAACGAATATTGCAGCAAGTAAAGCGATGGCGCCAATGCTGATTGCAGCGATGACCCATTTATTCTGTTTTTTAAAGTCCATAGTCGGGTGTGAATGCTTAATTGTTTAATTTCGGCGCAAAGATAGTTATTAATCTTTTACGTTATACCTAAGCATATCTAATTATTTTAGTTTATGTAATGTAGTAAGCTTTTTATTAGAAAGGTGTACACCTTTTAAAAAGAAAGTCTACACTTTATTTGTTTTTAGTGTAGACCTTTTGGGAAATATTACTTGAATAAATTTATAAGCTCCAGCCGTATGTAGAGTTAGAACTTTCTATACTATTCTCAACATCATCTGGAAGTGCAGAAAAGAAATCCAGACCAGTGATTTTTTCTACCCGGTCAACAGAAACCGCATAACTGCTAAGCGGCAATTCTTCCTTTTCATTTTTCATAATAAAGCCAATAGCTCTTGGTTTCTTGAGAAAAGGAGCAAGAATAACCTTGAAGAATCTTTGTGGAACGGCAACTCGTGCATTGCCTATTGTGTTGTATCCCTTGTCTACAATAGGTCCGCAAACAATTACAATGGCACTGTCTTCTTGCGCCCAGTCGCGTACTTTTTCTTCCAGAGTTTTCCAGCGTCCGGCATTCAGGGAGTGTTTTTGCGGACACATGTTGCTATAATAAAAACATTCCTTCATTACTGTTGAGTTCCACTTCATATCTGCCGCCGGAGCCATGTGTCCACGGTCGTATCCCGAACGTTTATAATCTTCGTTCGACGGACAAACTCCTTTTACCTTAGGATCTACTTCGAAATCATCCGACCGATCCAGCTTTCCTTCTGTTTCATCGCGGGTTAATTCATAAGAAACCCAGTTGGGAATGTGCCATTCCGGATTGTATGACACGGTATATCCTGCGTGAGTGATGATTTGTTCGGGTCGCTTAGTTGTAGATTCCGGAATTTCAAGGTCACCGAAAGTTTCTTGCTTCTCGGGCAGCATAATTTCTTCCGTCTCGTATTTTACATTATTTGCTGCATGTAATATTGGACTACGGAAGTGTTCGTAAACAAATATAGAGACTAAAGATATAGCAATAGCTAAAAATATAAATCTCAGTCTGTTGTTTTGTCTGTTCTTTTTCTTTCTTTTTGCCATGTTCTTTTTTTATTCTTTTAGCGACTGCAAACATACTAAGTTTTTTTCTTTTACGTTATCTATTCAATGTTTTTATCATTTTAATGCTTACATTTGTTTTATGGAAAAAGCACGAATAGCAATTATCGGACTTGGGTATGTTGGCTTGCCTTTGGCCCGTCTTTTTGCAACAAAATACCCGGTTGTCGGATTCGATATAAATATCGATCGCATTAAAGAACTTAATAATGGAAAAGATTCTACGCTCGAAGTAACAGACGAGCTCTTGCAATCAGTATTAACAAGTAATCCTCTCTCTGAAACCGGATTGTTTTGTACTGCCGATGCTGAATTTCTTGCCGATTGTACCTACTATATAGTAACTGTTCCTACACCGGTTGATAAAACCAATCGTCCAAACCTCGATCCGTTGCTTTCTGCAAGCCAAACAGTGGGTAAGTTTATATCAAAAAACGACATTGTAATCTACGAGTCTACTGTATCGCCTGGAATTACCGAAGATGTTTGCATTCCCATTGTAGAAAAGTTTTCGGGGCTTACCTTAAACAAAGATTTCTTTGCCGGATATTCTCCCGAGCGAATCAATCCGGGAGACAAGCTACACACCGTAGAAACCATACTGAAGATTACATCCGGCTCAACTCCCGAGAGTGCCCAACGGGTTGATGAGCTTTATCGCTCAGTAATTACTGCCGGAACTTATCTGGCTCCATCAATCAGGGTAGCCGAAGCTGCAAAGGTTATAGAAAATACCCAACGCGATATTAATATCGCCTTCATTAATGAGCTGGCAAAGATATTTAACAGGATGGGCATAGATACCCGCAGTGTGCTTCAGGCGGCGGCAACTAAATGGAATTTCCTGCCGTTTTATCCGGGATTGGTAGGCGGGCATTGTATTGGTGTTGATCCCTATTATCTGGCACAACGAGCAAAAGAATATGGCTTTCGTCCGGAAATAATTCTTTCGGGAAGACGAATGAATGACGGGATGGGAGAGTATGTTGCTCAGGAAGTAGTTCGTTGTATGATAAAGAAAGAAATACTTATTAAAAACAGCAATGTGCTTATTTTAGGAATTACCTTTAAGGAAAACTGTCCCGATGTTCGTAATACAAAAGTTATTGATGTAATTCATGAACTTCAGAATTATGATATTAACGTTTCAGTCTATGATCCTATAGCTTCTCCTGCCGATGTTAAAAGTGAATACGGAATAGAGATAAAGTCTGATCTTCCCTCAGAAAAATATGATGCCGTTATAGCTGCTGTGGCCCACAAGGAATTTATCTCCCTGAATATTCGATCGTTAGTTAAAACAAGCGGCGTTATATACGATGTAAAAGGTATTTATCCTTTGGAAGATGTTGATGCTCGACTTTGATTTTTAGAAAAAAATACTAAAAAACTCTTTTTTATATTGGAATAATGGTGTAAGTTTGCACGTCATAAGCCGAAAAATGCCGCCATAGCTCAGTTGGTAGAGCGTTTCACTCGTAATGAAAAGGTCCTCGGTTCAAGTCCGGGTTGCGGCTCATTGTTAAATAAACGGTTTAATTATATAAGAAGCTTTGCTTATTCAGTGAAGCTTCTTTTGTTTATACACTTCATTTTACGTTTTCCAAACGTATACATAAGGCTTTAGTTTTTAGATGTTATTTTAATGAAAATGTATCAATGGTTTAGATAATTTCTTTCTCGATAAATAATTCTACTCTTTTTTTGATTGAAATAATTTTATTTTGATTAATATTGAACTCATTTATATTTGGTTTGTTTTATTATGAAATAAAAAAGGAGATGTAAATATGGCAAATGTAACATTTAAAGGGCAACCTATCAGATTGTTTGGGGAGTTAATTCAAATTAATGATTATGCTCCTAATTTTCACTTGGTAAAAAATGATTTAAGTGATTATTATCTTGATTACGCTAAAGGGAAAAATGTTGTTTTAAATATATTTCCTAGCTTGGATACAAGCGTTTGTGCTGCATCGGTAAGACATTTCAATAAAATTGCTGCTCAATTGCCAAATACAGTTGTGTTAGCCATCTCTAAAGATTTGCCGTTTGCTCAGGGACGCTTTTGTACAACGGAAGGAATTGATAATGTAATTGCATTATCAGATTTTCGTTCGCCTGAATTTGCTACAGAATATGGTTTGCTAATTGAAGATGGTCCGTTAAGAGGGCTGTTGGCAAGAGCTGTTGTTGTTATCAATCCCGATGGTAAGGTTATTTACACAGAAATTGTAACTGAAATAGCTACAGAACCTAATTATAATGCTGTAATTGAATTACTAAAGTAAACTTACTTTTAAGGAAAAGAGCTTGCTTTTAAATAGAAAAGTAACAAAGTCTCATTGTAATTCAAATTTTAACTATAAAAATTCCCCTTATATTAGCTTATTCTATTAATGAGCAAGACTAATATAAGGGGAATTCTCTTTTAAGAAGTATCAATCTATGAGATTTCCAATTTTGAAATTCTATTTCGATAATAGCTTCTTTTTATGCAAATAACTTTTCTTTAATTGAAATCCGAATTAGATTCATTCTGCTGATTTCTTTCATTTGATTTTTTTATTTCAATGATTAATTGTTTCAAATTCTGTTCATCTGCAGACAATTTGCATGGAGGGTTATCAAGAATACTATTTGGATTTTGTTCTACTGCTTTGATTATATATTTATTAAATTCCTCTATGTTATTCAAAGCCCCATAAGTATAAGTCAATAATAAATAGTTGTTTTCGAATTCCGGATAAATGAGCTCAACTTTTTGGAAGCATTTCAAAGCTAAATCATACATCTTAGTCTCAAAGTAGATAATTCCTATTTCCGAAAAAGTTGTGGGATCATGAGGATCAAGCTTGATTGCTTCATCAAAACATTTCTTAGCTTTATCGTATTCTTCATTAATTAAATAAATTCGTCCTTTAGTAAGGTATGGATCAATGCCTGATGGATCATTTTCTATTGCTAAATCTGAGTATTCAATAGCTTTATCAAGTTGCTTAAGTCCATTATAGCACAGTGAAATATTAGAGTATATATCTGATTTAGGTGGTGTAAATCCATTCTCTATCTCTAATGCTTTATTAAAAGTAATAATAGCTTTTTCATATTCCTTTAGATTGTAACTACATAAGCCAATGAAAAAGATGGTCATTCCCATTGAAGGCTCTAATAGATCGTATCTTTCATAATACTCACGTGATTTTTCGTAGTTTTCCAATTTATAATAACCATGAGCTGTCATTAATATCGAACCCGGATGATTTGCATCAACAGTAAGAGCAAACTCATACGCTTCCAATGATTTGTTATATTCTTCAATAGAATAGTAGAATCTACCCAACTCAAACCAGCTCAAAACTGAGTAGGGGTCTTTGTCGATCAATTGATTAAATAAAGCTACTCCTTTTTCTGCTTGATTGCATTGAGCATAACAATCGGCTAAGTTGAATCTAAAACTATAGTTTTCCGGGTCTGAATTGAATATTTTCTCATACCAGGGCAGGGCCTCTTCATGATAATCAGAATCGGTATACATATATGCTATGTCGAGCCAGTTGTCTATGTCGTTATTTTCTTCTTGACTAACCACTTCCTGAATAAGGATCTTGGCTTCATCTATGTTATCTTCCAGTATTAAAAGTTCTGCCTTGAGCATTTTTACATCCCGAACATAATTTTCTGGAATGGAATATGCTATCTCTTTAGCTTCTTCTATTCTTTCCTGTTCGATAAGTATATGTGCTTTAATAACAAGTACTTCTGTGTTTGCAGGATGGATGGAAAGAGCATAGTCTATAACCTCGAAAGCTTTGTCATACTGCTCGATAGTTCCATAGTACTCGGCGAAATCGGCTAATTGGTCTGCATCAAAATAGCAGGTTTTATTACCTGCTTTCATTTCTTTATATTGGGCAAATGCTTGCTTAAACTCTTCGTTTTCTTCAAAATTGGAGAAAAAAGTTCTCATAAATTATATGTGTTGGGGTAAAAACAGTAAGTTCCTTCTTTTATTTTGAGGGAACTTACTGTCCTTTTTTTATTTATTAATTTTACTCCAAGTGTCTTTTAAACTTACAGTGCGGTTAAATATCAATTTGTCCGGAGTAGAATCTTTATCTACATTGAAATAGCCAATGCGTTGGAATTGCAAATAGTCTAAAGGTTTCATTTCTGCCAGGAATTTTTCTACGCGGCAGTTAGTTAAAACTTTAAGTGAATCTGGATTAAGAAGGTCACGGAAGTCGCCATCTTTCTCTTCTAATGCAGGATTCTCTACTTTAAATAAGCGATCGTAAAGACGAACTTCTGCAGGAATACTGTGAGCAGCACTTACCCAGTGAAGAGTACCTTTTACTTTACGGTTACTATCTGGCATACCACTCTTAGTGTTCAAGTCATATTCGCAATATACTTCTTCAATTTCGCCTTCTGCATTTTTCTTGCAGTCTGTACATTTTACGATATATGCGTTCTTCAGACGAACTTCCTGACCAGGGGTCATACGGAAATACTTCTTAGGTGCATCTTCCATGAAATCTTCGCGCTCAATATAGAGTTCGCGGCTGAATTCTATAGTGTGAGAAGCTGAATTTGGATCTTCCGGATTATTGATTGCTTCCATTTCTTCCACCAATCCTTCTGGATAGTTGGTGATAATACACTTCACAGGATTGATTACAGCGGACACACGTGTAGAACGCGCATTAAGGTCTTCCCTAACTGCTGATTCAAGAAGTGAAACATCAATTATTCCATCATATTTTGTATATCCAATCTTATCAATGAATTTATGAATAGACTCAGGAGAATAACCACGACGGCGATAACCGCAGATAGTTGGCATTCGTGGATCGTCCCATCCTGTAACCAAGCCTTCTTTCACCAAGGTTAGAAGTTTACGTTTACTCATTACGGTATATGTAAGATTCAAACGGTTGAACTCCATCTGACGAGGACTGTAGTTATCGTCTTTCTTCAATAAATCGATGTAATAGTTGTATAAAGGACGATGAACTTCAAACTCCAGTGTACAGAGTGAATGAGTTACTCCTTCAAAGTAATCAGATTGTCCGTGAGCAAAGTCGTACATTGGATATGCTTTCCATGTTGTTCCTGTACGATGATGAGGATGATTGATTATACGATACATTATCGGGTCACGGAAATGCATGTTCGAATTAGCCATATCAATCTTTGCACGAAGAACCATGGCACCTTCGGGCGCTTCTCCAGTATTCATTTTCTGGAAAAGTTCCAGGCTTTCCTCAATAGGACGGTCGCGATACGGACTGCTTGTTCCTGCCTGAGTAGGAGTTCCTTTTTGTTTTGCTATATCTTCAGCTGATTGTTCGTCAATATAAGCTTTTCCTTCTTTGATAAGCTTTACGGCAAAATCCCATAACTGCTGGAAGTAATCAGAGGCATAATATATATTTCCCCACTTGTAGCCTAACCATTCAATATCTTCTTTGATGGCATCTACATATTCCACATCTTCTTTTACGGGATTGGTATCATCGAAACGAAGATTACAAACGCCATTATACTTTTGGGCAATACCAAAGTCCATGCAAATTGCTTTTGCATGACCAATGTGTAGGTAGCCATTAGGTTCTGGCGGGAAACGTGTTTGTATTCTTCCTCCGTTTTTACCTTCCTTTAAATCGTTTTCTACGGCGACTTCTATAAAGTTCAAACTTTTCTTTTCGCCTCCTTCTTCCGTTCTAATATCTGTCATAGTGATACGTTGTTACACAGTTAAGGTTGCAAAAATAGTCATTCTTTTTTATTTTACATTAATCTGACTGGAATATATCCACTCTTTTTTATGAGATTTTGGCCTTCCGGAGATAAAACGTACTGGATAAATGGAGAAACCTTGTTTTTATCTTTGTTATTATAATAATAGAATAGCGGTCTTATAACAGGATAAGTCTTTTTTGAAGCATTTGCCATATTTGGAGCTACATAATTCTTTCCGTCGTATGACACAGCTACGGCTTTTACTTTTTTACTTACATACGCAAGTCCTACATAACCAATTGCACCTTTTGTTTGACTTACCGATTGTATTATTGCTCCTGTTGCAGGCATAGAAAGGACACTCTTCATGTAATTCTTGTTTTTGAGCACATGTTCTTTGAAAAATTCATAAGTTCCTGAGGAAGTTTCTCGAGAGTATACTACAATCTTAAGATCTTTTCCGCCAACTTGTTTCCAATTAGTAATTTTGCCGGTAAAGATACCTTCCAGTTGTTCGCGTGTAAGTTTGCTTACAGGGTTAGATGGATTTATAATTACTGCTAATGCATCATAGGCAACCGTTACTTCTGTAATGTTTTGCTTCTTTGCTTTGAGTTTTATCTTTTCTCCAAATTTAATTGGACGCGATGCCATTGCAATATCACAAGTACCATCAATCAATGAAGAGAATCCAACGCCACTTCCACCACCGGTTACAGTTATTTTGCTTCCAGGTTTTTTGTTCATATAACTTTCTGCTTCCAATTGTGATACTGGAAGTACAGTGTCGCTACCTTTTATTTTCTGTGCGTGCAAGGATGTAACACTTAACAATAACAAGGCGAATAAAAGGATAAATTCTTTTTTCATTTTTCATTGATTTTTAAATTCTATTGCAAAATAATAAAATTGATATTACAAATAGGTTACAACAGTATTGTTTGCATGTAACAATGTAATCTAATCTTAATATAAACGGATTTATTGAAGATATGTTTATTTAAAGGTTTACACTTTATTTGTTTTAGGTGTACACCTTATTATGTTTATATCTAGACTGTCTTTATTTAAGCTGTACTGTTTTCTTTGATTAATAAATGAATAACTATCTTAGTATTCTAAACATTCTTACTTAATTGTTGTTTTGAATTTTGTAACCTAAATGTAACACGATTGAAATAGTTCCTTCAAATCATAGTCACAAGTTCTTAATATCTGTTTCGTTTCTTTGCACCAGAAAAATATACGATATGAAAAAATTTTTTGAACGAATTATTGAAGGTATACTTACTTGCAGCGGATTTGTGACAAGCATCACAATTCTGCTCATTATTGTTTTTCTTTTCAGCGAAGCGTTCGGACTCTTTGGTAGTAAGGCGATAGAAGATGGTTATGTGCTTACACTTAACAAACAAAACAAGGTAACAGACATAACTCCCGCTGAAATCAAAAAAGTGTTTGATGGAGAAATAACCAACTGGTCACAGCTTGGAGGAGCAAATACTCCGATAACAGTTTTCCGGTTAGAGAATCTTACTGATTATTACTCGGAAGAAGAATTAGGACCGGAATATGCATACGCAGGTGCTAAGATTGCTGAACTAATTAATAAGAATCCGGGTATGATTGGATTTATACCGAATACTTATCTTGATAAAACCTTTCAGGGGCATTTAATTAAGGATAAAACAATCTCAATGAAAGATGTTCTGTCGGGCACAGAATGGTTTCCAACTGCTACTCCGGCACCTCTTTTTGGTATACTTCCTTTGATAACCGGTACACTTTGGGTAAGCTTCTTTGCTATATTGTTTGCTCTTCCTTTCGGACTATCCGTTGCAATCTATATGAGCGAAGTTTCCAATCATAAAGTGAGAGATATTCTTAAGCCCATAATAGAATTACTAAGTGGAATTCCATCGGTTGTTTACGGTTTCTTCGGACTTATTGTTATCGTTCCACTTATTCAGAAAGTATTTCATCTTCCAGTAGGTGAATCCGGACTTGCCGGTAGTATTGTTCTTGCAATAATGGCTTTGCCAACGATTATCACAGTAAGTGAAGATGCCATGAGAAACTGTCCTCGTTCAATGCGTGAAGCTAGTCTGGCGCTCGGAGCATCTAAATGGCAGACTATTTATAAGGTTGTTATTCCATATTCAATATCAGGAATAACATCGGGTGTTGTACTTGGTATTGGTCGTGCAATAGGAGAGACGATGGCAGTTTTAATGGTAACAGGTAATGCAGCAGTTATTCCTCACACAATACTTGAACCACTCCGAACTATACCTGCAACCATTGCAGCCGAACTTGGTGAAGCGCCGGCAGGTGGTGCTCATTATCAGGCTCTGTTCTTATTAGGCGTTGTGTTGTTCTTTATCACACTTATAATAAACTTCAGTGTAGAATATATTAGTAGCAAACAGAAATAATGGAAAAGAATAAATTCCCACAATCATACGATAAGCGCAAACGTCGCTCTCAGAAAATAGCTTTCGGCATTTTCTCATTATTTAGTTTCAGTATTGTAATCATACTGTTCTCAATCCTTGGTTTCATAGTGTATAAAGGTATAGGTGTTATCAACTGGAATTTCATTACAACCGAACCGACCGATGGTATGACTGCCGGAGGTATATGGCCAGCCATCGTTGGTACGTTTTATCTAATGTTTGGTAGTGCTATCTTTGCTTTCCCGGTTGGAGTGATGAGTGGTATATATATGAACGAATATGCTCCGAATGGAAAAGTGGTTAAGTTTATCAGAGTAATGACAAATAACCTTAGCGGTATCCCTTCTATTGTATTCGGACTCTTTGGTATGACGCTTTTTGTAAATTACCTTGGCTTTGGAGATAGTATTCTGGCAGGTTCACTTACTTTAGGTTTACTTTGTGTTCCTTTGGTAATCAGAACTACCGAAGAAGCATTAAAAGCAATACCAAATACCTTCCGCGAAGGAAGTCGTGCGCTGGGAGCAACAAAATTGCAGACCATCCGCCGGGTTATCCTACCTATTGCCACACCTAATATCATCACAGGTTTAATCCTGGCATTAGGACGTGTTTCAGGTGAAACAGCTCCAATTCTTTTCACTTGTGCGGCATATTTCCTTCCAAAGATTCCAACTAGTATATTCGATCAGTGTATGGCTTTGCCTTATCATCTTTATGTAATATCTACAAGTGGAACAGATATGGAAGCTCAACTTCCAATAGCTTACGGTACAGCACTGGTGTTAATCGTAATAATCCTGGTAGTAAACTTGCTTGCCAATGCCTTGAGAAAGTATTTTTCCAAAAAAGTAAAAATGAACTAAAACGAAATAGAATGAATAAAATTGATGTAAAGGACGTAAACTTCTACTATGGCAATTTTCAAGCCTTGAAGGGGATTAACATGCAGATACAGGAAAAATCTGTGGTAGCCTTCATCGGACCATCAGGTTGTGGTAAGTCTACATTTCTTCGCCTTTTTAATCGAATGAATGATTTGATTCCTGATACTCGCATGGAAGGTCAGATATTAATTGATAATGAAGATATTTATGCAAAGGGAGTACCTGTTGACGAATTAAGAAAACGAGTTGGAATGGTATTCCAACGTCCTAACCCTTTTCCAAAAAGTATTTTTGAAAATGTAGCTTACGGACTCCGTGTAAACGGTATAAAAGATAATGAATTCATTCGTCATCGTGTAGAAGAAACATTGAAAGGTGCTGCGCTTTGGGATGAAGTAAAAGATAAACTGAAAGAATCTGCATTTGCTCTCTCGGGAGGTCAGCAACAAAGACTTTGTATTGCTCGTGCAATGGCTGTTTCTCCTTCCGTTCTTTTAATGGATGAACCAGCTTCTGCTCTCGATCCTATTTCCACAGCCAAAGTTGAGGAACTTATTCATGAATTAAAGAAAGACTATACAATTGTTATTGTAACTCACAACATGCAACAAGCTGCTCGTGTAAGCGATAAAACTGCTTATTTCTATTTGGGTGAAATGATTGAATTTGATAATACTAAAAAGATATTTACCAATCCTTCTCAGATATCCACTCAGAATTATATTACGGGACGTTTTGGATAGTGTTTTTTATTTTTATATTTGTAATCTTATAAAAGAATAGCGATATGGTAAAGTTTATAGAATCAGAGCTAGTTCAACTGAAAAAGGAAGTGGACGAAATGTGGACATTGGTTTATAATCAGTTGGATAGAGCATCGGAAGCTGTGCTTACTCTTAATAAGGAAATGGCGCAGCAGGTTATCGTTAGAGAAAAACGTGTAAACGCTTTTGAGCTTAAAATAGATAGTGATGTAGAGGATATTATTGCCTTATACAATCCGGTAGCTGTAGATCTTCGTTTTGTTCTTGCTATGTTGAAGATTAACACAGACCTGGAACGTTTGGGCGATTTTGCTGAAGGTCTTGCTCGCTTCGTAGTTAAATGTGAAGAACCGGCTTTAGATCCGGATCTTTTAAAGAACCTTCGTTTGGAAGAGATGTTTACTCAAGTGCTTTCTATGCTTGAAACAGCAAAGCAAGCATTAAATGAAGAAAGTCTTGATTTAGCAACATCTGTTTTTGCTAAGGATAATCTGATTGATGAGATTAATGGAGAGGTTACTAAAAAACTAGTTGATTATATTGGTAAGAATCCGGAGAGTCTCTCTTTATGCCTTAATTTGATAAGTGTGTTCCGTAAACTAGAACGCTCTGGAGATCACATAAATAATCTGGCTGAGGAAATCGTATTTTATATTGATGCGAAAGTTCTAAAACATCAGGGTAAGACTGATGAAAGTTATCCTCAGAACAATAATAAGTAGAAAGAAATTTGGTATTAGTTGGGTAATTGAAAAGTTAAAATGCAAAAACATGTTTTATGACATATAAATTTGTTTGTGTAGTATTAAAATATCTTGCATATTTGCAACCGTTATCCTGAAAACAATCTTTTTACCTTAAAAAAAACTAATACCTATTGAAAACTGAAAAGCGGAACTTTGTGAAAAGTTCCGCTTTTTGATTTATATATAGATCTCTATCCTATCGGATAATTATTCTGTTATTATAATTTTATTTGTTGAATCTGTTTCATTGAATGATTATTTTCATAAGCAGATTATTATTTACAGTTACTATATTTTACGATAATTTGTTCCCAATAAAGAATATGACCAAAAATAAAGCGGGAAACTAAAAAGAATTATTCTTTCTGGTTTCCCGCTTTATTTTAATAGACTATGATTAGTATACTAACACTTTACTGTTCGGCAAATCTGGAATATAAAGCTTTCCATTATGTATTGAGAAATCTGCCGGTCCGGTTAATTGTATAGGAAGAATAAGGTTCTCCACTTTCTTATCTTTAATATCAATCTTTCCTACATTTCCATTTACCCACGTTGAGAAGTATAAGTATTTGCCATCTTCTGATAGTGCTAAACCATCATATTGACTCATACGGTTCAAAAATACTTCAGTAATAGGGCTCTCTAAATTTCTGATAGAATAAATAACGTTTGGAGCAGATGTATTTCCATCAACAGGATATGAAGCTACATATATTATACTGTCAGTCGCAACAATACCATTGGCTCCCGGAATATTGGCAAATAGCTTAGGTGTTTGCTCTTTGACATTTTCAGGAGAAGAAACATCCAGTTTGTAAATGTTACCCGTATTTGTGACAGTTGCATAAAGGTTCTTTCCATTTACGGCAAGATCATTTACATAAGAATCTTTAGTTGGGAGCTTTATTTTCTGACTTTTGCTCACGTCACTCAAATTAAAAACTACTATAGAGTTAACATCAGCAACGAATAGATAATTGTCTACCACACACATTCCTTTGGGCGCATTTAATCTTCCATCTGCAGGGATTAACACTGATGGTTTACCTGAGTTGAATTCCATAATATATCCTTTGCCGGCAGTATTAAGCGGATTTATAGTATCGCCGCCAAAATTGCTTATATATAAAGATTCTCCATTCCAACAAGTTGCTTCACAAAAGCGAAGACTGTCGGAAATTACTGTAGCAGAATCCTTCAAAGGTATTACCTGAACGTCTGCTTTCTTAGCCTCTTTGCATGATATGATAGTCATCGCTGCTAAAAAAACGCTTCCAATTATTTTTTTATTCATATTGTAGTTTTTATTTTGTTTGTTGACAAAGATAAATATTATAACGAATAGTAAATCATTTTATTTAAAATAAATTATCTTTGCTGCCTTTTTTGTCACAGGATATTACTTAATAATATTCTGCTATAAAAGTAACAACCAAATTTATCCTAACTAATTGAAAATGAAAAACGAAGATTACATGTATTATAAAAAAGGGATTATTTATAGTAAAGCACCACATAAAGAAAAACAATTAACAGAGGAGATGCGTCTGGAATTAATAAACAAAAATAAAGTTTGGTTTATCAGAAATGCATATGATTTTGATTCTTCAGAGCCTACATCTTTCTGGTTTATTATTAAAGACAAATTCTACGGAATGGAGGAGTTAAAAGCAAGAACGCGAAATAAAGTTCGTCATGCTTTTAAGTTCTTTGAAATAAGACCAATTACTATAGATTTTATGCGTGAACAAGGATATGATGTTTACAAAGATTCTTTTGACCGATATTCCAACACTACAGATGTTGTAGCTTCACGTTCTTCGTTTATTGCTGATTTAGAGAAGTTTAAAGAAGGTCGTGAATTTTGGGGAGTAATAGATAAAATAAATGGTACATTAGTGGCTTATGCTGAAAATCATTGTAAAGAGGATATGTGCGAATATTTTATGCTTAAGTCGAGAACAAAATATTTATCTGGTGGATATTACCCCTTTTATGGCTTATTTTACAAGATGAATGAGCATTATTTAGGCACAGGTAATAAACGTTATGTCTCGGTTGGAGCACGTTCTGCAACCGAACATAGTAGCATTCAACCTTTTCTTCTCTCAAAGTTTTGCTTTCGTAAAGCCTATGCAAAGCTTACTTTAACTTATTCTCCTTTGTTAAAGTATACAATAAAAACTCTTTTCCCGGTAAGATCCTATATCCCTTCATTGAGATTGCAGGCAATGCTTCGTCTTGAAGCGATGGCAAGAGGCGCTATTTGAATTGTTTATTGCTGATGTAACACATATATCCTAGCTTGTAAAAAGCGAAAATCTTCATGCTGGGATGGTTGCTTAGCAACTCTTTCTTCATGAGTTCTCTTGTTTTTTTGAAGATAAAGGATAAGAGAACTTGTGATTTGTATTTTTTTACTTTATTAAACGTGCTCAATAAGCGTACATATCCGTTCAGTTTATCTGAATACCGATAAAGATTATCAATCCCTATCTCCGTTTTATGAAGAAAAGCATCATTCTTTTCCAGTCCTAAGTGAAAAAGCGGATTGTCAATATGATTAATTTTTATTTTACGTTTTTCCAACTCTATACCAAAGGCAGTATCCTCATGTCCGTATCCCGAAAACGATTCGTCAAAAAGAATTTTCTGGAAGATTCTTTTTCTTATCAGAAAGTTGAATGATGAGAATTTAGCATAAGGGTTTATATTACGTTCCTTAGCAGAATGTTCTTCTGCTGATATCCCATAATAGTAGCGAAGGCTAAATTGTTTAGAAGGTATAGGTCGGTCATATAGTAGACCTCCGCAGATAACGTCATTGCCATGAATTGCCGAAACATATTTTTGTAGAAAGTCATTGCTGACGAGACCGGCGTCGCTATCTATGAATAATAAAAGATCATATTGAGCTTTCTCCGATAAGAAATTTCTAATCCTGGCTCGTCCGATATTCTCTTTAAGTTCAATAAACATGCAATTGTTTAACCTGTTTATTTTTCGGTTGTTACGTTTCATCTCTTCCTTTGATGCATCGTCTGCAATAAGGATTTCAACAGGGAAGGATAATGTTTGCGCCTGGCGGTGAAGCTCTTCTACAAGACCTAAACATTCATAATTATAAGTCGGAATAAGAATCGATAGCATTTTTATTGTTCTATTTGTCGCAAATGTAATATAAATATTACTGATTTAGCTTAATTTGATTTAGTAAATTAAATGAAAAGCTTACCTTTGTAGCTCATTTTATTGATATTGTATGAAACAACTATATATCAAGTTCGTTCTCGCATTGTTTGTTATTGCTATTTCGTATACAGCTTCAGCTCACTCAGCTGTAGTTGTAGGTTCGGTTTCTGAGGTAGCACCATCTCATTTGACAGGTGTTGTGCGTGATTCTGTTACAAATGAACCAATACCTTACGCTTCAGTGTCTTATGAAGGCAAAGGTGTTGGAAGTATCTCCGATATTAATGGAGCCTATCGTATTACCACACGTAAAGGTTGGAATGAAGTAACTTTTACAGCTGTAGGCTATAAAAAGAAAACGGTTAAAATTGTTCCTGGAGTAACAACCAAACTTAGTGTTAAGTTGCAATCTACCGATATACAGCTTACTGAGATTGTTGTAAAACCTAGGAAAGAGAAATATTCCCGTAAGAATAATCCGGCAGTAGAGTTGATGAAGAAGGTGATTGAACATAAGTCCAGTCAGCGTTTGGAAGAAAATGATTTTTATCAGTTCGATAAATATCAGAAGCTTACTACTTCAATCAATGATGTAAATCCAGATGATTTTGGTAAAGGTATCTATAAAAAGATGCCATTCTTGGTTAATCAGGTAGAGCCTTGTCTGGAAACAAATAAGCTGATTATTCCTTTCTCTGTTCAGGAAACAGCTTCTCAAACTATTTTCCGGAAAAATCCGAAGGATGAAAAAACGATTATAAAAGGTATAAATACATCGGGAGTTGACGAACTTTTCTCAACTGGCGATATGATGGGAACTATCCTTAAAGACGTATTTACGGATGTGAACATTTACGATGACGATATCCGTCTGTTGTCGAGCCGTTTTATTAGTCCTATTTCTTCAAGTTCTGCGATATCTTTCTATAAGTTTTATATTATGGATACGCTGAAAGTAGAAAAAGACTCATGTATCCATCTTACATTTGTGCCTAATAATTCACAGGACTTTGGTTTTACCGGTCACCTTTATATTTTGAAAGATTCTACTTATGCCGTAAAGAAGTGCATCATGAATCTTCCAAAGAAGACGGGTGTGAACTTTGTAGATAACCTCAATATTATTCAGTCATACGAGCAACTTCCTAATGGTAGATGGGCACTCAAAGATGATGATATGATCGTTGAACTCTCATTCGTGAAAAATCTGTCGAAATTACAGGTCCGGCGTCTCACCAGATATAGCAATTATGCATTTAATGAAATTCAGCCAAAACTGTTTAAAGTGAGGGGAAATACCGTAAAAGAAGTGGATGCTATGATGAAGGACGATGACTTCTGGAATAAAATGCGTCCGGTTCCGCTTACAGATAAAGAAAACGGTATGGATTTGTTTCTTCAGCATCTCGAAGAAATGCCAGGGTTTAAATATATGATTATTGGTTTAAAGGCATTGATTGAAAATTATGTTGAAACCGGTAGCAAGGGTCATCCAAGTAAATTCGATTTCGGACCAATGAATACTATTATAGGTAGCAACAGTATTGAAGGTCTCCGTCTTAGAATTAGCGGACAAACAACAGCCAAACTGTTCCCTCAACTTTTCTTAAGCGGATATTATGCTTACGGATTCAAGGATAACCGTTCTAAATATAAAGGAATGGTGGAATATACATTTGATAAGAAAGAATTCCTTGCAAGAGAATTCCCTAAACATTCCATATCCTTCTCTTATATGTATGATGTAATGTCTCCTATGGATAAGTTCTTGAAGACAGATAAAGATAATATGTTTGTGGGACTGAAAACCACAACCGTAGACCAAATGTCATATGTGCGAGATGCTCAGTTAAAATACGAACGTGAAACAATGTCCGGCTTCTCAGTTGCAATGACAGTAAAGAATCGTAATGACGAGCCAACAGGTAATCTTTTCTATATAAAGAATGATGAGGCTAAAACAAGTGTGCACGATATAACAACAACCGAAGCTTCTTTGCAACTTAGATTTGCACCCGGAGAAACATTTATTAATACCAAAGAACGCAGGTTGCCAATCAATTTTGATGCGCCAATCTTTACTCTTTCTCACACTATGGGTATTAAAGATGTGCTTGGTGGTGATTATAAATTCAATTTGACTGAAGCAGGTATTTATAAGAGATTCTGGCTTAAATCGTGGGGTAGACTGGATGCTTATGTTAAAGCTGGTAAGCAATGGGATAAGGTTCCTTTCCCATTATTGATTATGCCGGCAGCCAACCTTTCTTACATTACACAAAGGGAGACGTTTAACTTGATCAACAACATGGAATTCCTGAATGATAAGTTTGCTTCATTAGATCTGACTTATGATTTGAACGGAAGATTATTTAATCGTATTCCTTTGATTAAGACTCTTAAGTGGAGAGAGGTCTTTAAATTCAAAGCACTGTACGGAGGTTTGAGCGATAAGAATAATCCCGATTTAAGTAGCGGTTTGTTCTTGTTCCCAACTCGCGATGGAGTGCCAACCAGTTACGCAATGGGTAAGCAACCATATATGGAATTCAGTGTGGGTATTTACAATATCTTTAAATTACTTCATATTGAATATACCCGTCGTTTAAATTATCTGGATCATCCTGGAATCAATAAAGATGGTATTCGTCTTGCAGTAATGCTTAACTTCTAAGGAAGTATTCTGAATCAGTCTATATAATATTAAAATCTCTTGTACAAAAGATTGCATTCTTCTGTACAAAACAATTAATTCTCCTGTACAGAAGAAATCATTCTTTTGTACAGGAGAATTTTCTTTCCCCGCCGTCGGTTTTAAAATCTTTGGCCGAGAATTATCCATTTTAAATATTAATATGTACATTTGCTTCTCATATAACAATAACGAAATGGCACAACCATTAGCAGAAAGACTTCGGCCAAAGTCGCTTGATGACTATATTGGCCAGAAACATTTAGTGGGAGAAGGGGCAATCTTGCGTAAGATGATAGACGCAGGACGCATTTCGTCATTTATTCTTTGGGGACCTCCCGGAGTGGGTAAAACTACCCTTGCGCAGATTATAGCCAATAAACTTGAAACGCCTTTTTATACATTAAGTGCAGTCAGCTCGGGCGTAAAAGATGTGCGAGATGTGATTGAAAAAGCAAAAAGCAGCCGTTTCTTTTCACAAGCCAGTCCTATTCTGTTTATAGACGAAATTCACCGTTTCAGTAAATCACAGCAAGATTCCTTATTAGGAGCAGTAGAGCAGGGAACAGTGACACTTATTGGTGCAACAACAGAAAATCCATCTTTCGAAGTTATTCGTCCGTTACTTTCCCGTTGTCAGCTTTATGTGCTTAAATCATTAGAAAAAGAAGATTTACTTCAGCTTATAGATCGTGCTATAAATGAGGATCATATACTGAAGAGTAAAAATATAGTAGTCAAGGAAACAGATGCCATGCTTCGCTATTCGGGTGGAGATGCACGCAAACTGCTTAATATATTAGAGCTGGTTATTGAATCGGATACTGAAGATCCAATAGAGATTACCGATGAAAAGGTGGTTGACAGGCTTCAACAAAATCCACTGGCATACGATAAAGACGGAGAAATGCATTATGATATTATTTCCGCTTTTATAAAAAGTATTCGTGGAAGCGATCCCGACGGAGCTATTTATTGGCTGGCCCGCATGGTGGAAGGGGGAGAAGATCCTGCCTTTATAGCCCGCCGATTGGTTATTTCTGCTTCAGAAGATATCGGTCTGGCAAATCCAAATGCATTGCTACTTGCCAATGCCTGCTTTGATACGCTGATGAAAATAGGATGGCCCGAAGGACGCATCCCTTTGGCTGAAACAACTATTTATCTGGCAACAAGTCCCAAAAGTAATTCAGCTTATAATGCCATTAATGATGCACTGGAATTAGTTCGGAATACAGGAAATCTGCCTGTGCCGTTACACCTGCGCAATGCTCCTACAAAGTTGATGAAGCAGTTGGGGTATGGCAATGACTATAAATATGCACATAATTACGAAGGACATTTTGTAAAACAACAATTTCTTCCCGAGGAATTGAAAAACCAATCAATCTGGCATCCGCAGCCAAATCCGGCGGAGGCTAAACTCAAAGAACACATGGTTCAACTCTGGGGAGATCGTTATAAAGAATAAATTCTAAATTTAATTTGAATATGAAAATTGTAGTATTAGACGGTTATGGAATGAATCCGGGCGATTTATCGTGGGATGAACTTAAAGCTTTGGGTGATTGTACTATTTATGATCGCACTTCTGCAGCAGATGTTGTTGCTCGTTCCAAAGATGCAGACGTTATATTAACTAATAAAGTTGAGATTAATGCTGAGGTTATTGCTGCTCTTCCAGAGTTGAAATATATTGGCGTAACTGCAACCGGATATAATGTAGTAGATGTTGAAGCAGCAAAAGAACGTGGAATCGTTGTTACCAATACTCCTGCTTACAGTACTATTTCGGTTGCTCAGATGGCATTTGCGCATATTTTGAATATAACTCAGAATGTGGCACATCATTCTAACGAAGTAAAAAATGGCCGATGGACCAACAGTGAGGATTTCTGCTTCTGGGATACTCCACTTACAGAACTGAGCGGACTAAAACTTGGTATCGTGGGACTTGGACGTACTGGTATGGCTACGGCTCGCGTTGCATTTGGTTTTGGAATGAGTGTTTGTGCTTATACTTCTAAATCACAGCTTCAATTGCCACCGGAAATTAAGATGATGACAAAAGACGAAATTTTCACAGAATGTGATATCATTAGTCTTCATTGTCCGCTAACCGAAGAAACCCGTGAACTTGTTGATGCAAAACGTTTGGCAAGTATGAAACCAACTGCTATTTTGATTAATACCGGTCGTGGTTCTCTTATCAATGAACAAGACTTGGCTGATGCTTTGAATAAGGGAGTAATTTATGCTGCCGGATTAGATGTTCTTTCATCTGAACCTCCATGTGCAGATAATCCATTACTTACTGCAAAGAACTGTTTCATTACTCCTCATATAGCATGGGCTACTAAAGCTTCTCGTGTAAGACTGATGAGTATCGTTGTAGAAAATATTAAAGCATACTCAGCTGGTAAACCGGTTAATAATGTAGCAAAATAATAACTGATTATTCGTTATAATTATATAAAGAAGAGGCTGTTACTTTTAAATGAAGTGACCCCGAAAAGTTAGACGTTTAATAATTAATTTATATTTGTTTGAGTTCGGTATTGTACCGGGCTCAAACCTTTTAATCTAAGCTTAATTCTTTTATTGTTATACCACCAAATATATTTTCTTAGTTCTTCTTCAAAGTCTTCGATGGAACTGAATTTATTAATATAAAGCAGCTCATTCTTCATTAATCCAAAGAAATTTTCCATCATTGCATTGTCCAGACAGTTACCTTTACGAGACATACTTTGAATGATTCCTCTGTCCTTAAGCAACTTTTGGTATCTGGCATGCTGATAATGCCATCCTTGATCAGAATGCAATATAAGCCCATTCAGATTCGTATTTTTTTTGAATGCAGCTTTCAGCATGTTTATTGCCATATTCAAATTGGGACTCCTGGATATTGTATATGATATTATTTCTCCGTTGTGCATATCAAGTATAGGGGATAGATACATCTTAACATCATGTATACATACCTGTGTAACGTCAGTAGTCCATTTTTGGTTGGGTCTTTCGGCATCAAAGTTTCGTCCTACAACATTAGGTGCTATTTTACCAATCTCACCTTTATATGAATGGTAATGACGTTTCTTTCTTTTAGCCTTAAGACCAATCTGCAGCATTAGTTTCTGCACTGTCTTATGGTTTATGATTATGTCACTATTGCGCAAAGTATAGCAGATTCTCCTGTATCCATAACGCCCATGATTCTCCTCGTATATATCCCTTATCTTATTCCTTATGATATCATATCCATCAGCTTGATTTAAGCGTTTCCGATGATAGTAAAACACGGAACGAGCCATCTTTATCCTCATGAGCATATACTCCAGAGGATATCCTTTCTGCCTTAGTTCTTCGATGGCTTGCGCCCAATCTCGCGTAGACGGGCATTCCTTTCCTCGACTAAGGCTCTCACTTTTTTTAGCAAAGCTATTTCAGTCTTGAGTTCCAAATTCTCCTTTTGGAGTTTCTCTAACTCGGTAAGCGGTTTGCTATTTTTTTTTGGTCTGCTCATACCTGGTGGTCTACCATGCTTTTTAACGATATCCAAAGTTTGTATTCCGTCTCGCCTTGCAATCTTTAGCCAGGTCTCTATAATACTTATACTTGGACCATACTTTAGCGAAGCTGAGTGCAAAGTTATATGGTTATCTTCAATATCACGAACGATTTGTTTCTTAATGTCTGTATTGACCTTGAAATTATTTCCTTTCTTTATTGAAGTTGGACCAAGTCCCTGGTATTTATGCCATAATGTTAATAGTAAACGATGACTAATACCATATTTTTTATGAATAGCAGTTATTGACATCCCATCTTCTATCAAATGCATATACCTTAGCCTATCTACATCGGTATGCTTCTTGATTTTCTTCTTTTCTTGCATAATAAAACCCCGAAAGTTTTTTGTCTAACTTTCGGGGTTCATATCAAAATATAGTAACAGCCTCTTTTTATTTAAAAAACATTTTCTATTGGAAACTTGTTTTATTAGAAAATAGTAATACCTTTGCAAAATAATTCCATTGGAAAATATTATTATTGGAATTTTATGAATGGTTATCTAAAAAACATAATAGGAAATGAGTAAAGAAAAGTACATTATTATTGGAGGAGTAGCTGGAGGTGCAACAACAGCTGCCAGAATCAGACGTATAAATGAGGATGTTGAGATTATCTTGTTCGAAAAGGGAGATTATATCTCTTATGCTAATTGCGGTCTACCTTATTATATAGGTGGAGTTATAAGCGAACGTGAAAAGTTGTTTTTGCAAACTCCGGAATCGTTTGGCTTACGTTTCAATATAGATGTAAGAGTTCATTCGGAAGTAATCAGTATCGATCGCAATAGCAAAGAAGTTATTGTCCGTTCTCAAAGCGGAGAAGAATATAAAGAGAAATACGATAAGCTTTTGTTATCTCCGGGAGCTGCACCTGTTCGTCCTTCTTTTCCTGGAATTGATTTAGATGGCATTTTTACTTTACGTAATGTAAATGATACAGATGTCATAAAAAACTATATGGATACTCATTCGGTGAAAAAGGCTGTTGTAGTTGGAGCTGGGTTCATTGGTTTAGAGATGGCCGAGAATCTGCAGCATGCCGGAGCAGAAGTTTCTATCATTGAAATGCTCAATCAGGTAATGCCACCAATTGATTATTCTATGGCCTCGCTTGTACACCAACACTTGCAGGATAAAGGGGTAAATCTGTATCTGGAACATGCAGTTAGTGCTTTTACAAAAAAAGGAAATTCCATCGAGGTGGTATTTAAAAACGGCAAATGTATAATGGCCGACCTGGTAATTCTTTCCATTGGTGTACGTCCCGAAACTACATTGGCTAAACAAGCCGGTCTGAAAATAGGAGAGAGGGGAGGCATTGCGGTAAATGATTACCTGCAGACTTCCGACGAAAATATTTATGCTGTTGGTGATGCTATTGAGTATAAGCATCCTATAACCGGAAAACCATGGCTCAATTATCTGGCTGGTCCGGCCAACAGACAAGCACGTATATGTGCGGACAATATGTTACTTGGTAACAAAATAAAATATGAAGGAGCTATAGGAACTGCAATAGCAAAAGTCTTCGATCTTACTGTTGCTTCTACAGGAATGGCTGCAAAGCAATTAAAGAAAGAAGAAATCCCTTATATATCTTCAGTAACTCATTCGGGTTCTCATGCCGGTTACTATCCTAATGCTCTGCAAATGAGTATTAAAATTACCTTTAGTCCGGAGAACGGAAAACTTTTTGGTGCCCAGATTGTGGGATACGATGGCGTTGATAAACGACTCGACCAGATAGCACTGCTGATTAAACAACAAGGTACGATTTATGATTTGATTCAACTGGAACATGCGTATGCTCCTCCTTTCTCGTCAGCAAAAGATCCTATTGCCATTGCAGGATATGTGGCAGAAAATATTCTGCTGAAAAGAGTGAATATTATTACCTGGAGACAACTGCAGCAAGCTCAGGATGGTATAATTCTGGACGTGCGTACTCCTGATGAATTCTCATTGGGAGCAATTCCGGGTGCAGTAAATATTCCAATAGATGGAATTAGAGATCATTTGAGCGAAATTCCTCAGGATAAAAACATTTATATCTATTGTGCAGTAGGACTGAGAGGTTATCTTGCTTCAAGAGTGCTGATGCAGCATGGATTTAAGAATGTATTTAATTTGTCGGGAGGATATAAACTATATCTGGCAGCAACAACTCCAGTAGCTCTTAATGATAAAGACATGATTGCCTGCTCTTTAGGCTTAGGAGATAGCAATGCTAATAAAATGGAAATAGAGACAATCAAGATAGATGCTTGTGGATTGCAATGCCCTGGTCCTATAATGAAATTAAAAAAGAGTATAGAAGGTATTAATATTGGCGAACGTCTCGAAGTAATCTCAACTGATCCGGCTTTTCGTCGTGATTCTCAGGCATGGTGTAATATGACAGGACATAAAATGATCTCACAATCAGCCGATTCAGGTAAGTATGTTTCAGTTATTGAAAAAGTGGAAAAGAAGAAAGTTTCTAATGAAATTAGCGAAGTATCAGTCGAAAATAACAATAAGGGGAAAACTTTTATCATGTTTAGTGATGATTTAGACAAAGCTTTGGCTACTTTTGTACTCGCAAATGGAGCAGCTGCTACAGGAGAGAAGGTAACTATCTTCTTTACGTTCTGGGGATTGAATGCGATTAAGAGAACAAATAAACCAAAAGTTCAGAAAGACATCTTTGGAAAAATGTTCTCTATGATGCTTCCTTCGGATACTATGGCACTGAAACTTTCTAAGATGCACATGATGGGAATTGGCAGCAAAATGATGCGGTTTATCATGAAAAAGAAAGGCATCGATTCTTTGGAATCATTACGTCAGCAAGCTATTGATAGTGGAGTAGAATTTATTGCTTGTCAGATGTCAATGGATGTAATGGGAGTGAAAGAAGAAGAACTGCTCGATAATGTTACAATTGGAGGAGTGGCTACATATATGGAACGAGCAGACAAATCCAATATCAACTTGTTTATTTGATAATAATTGAAAGAAATGATAAAAGTAATCTGTCAGCTTAGAGACATTAATATTGCCATGAATGATCTTGAAATGCAGCTGAATGATAAATATGGCGTTGGTTTAAATGAAGCAATGGCTCTGTGTTGCCTTTCGGAAGGTCGTTTGTCGGCATCCGAAATTGCTGAAAAGACCGGGATGACATCATCTCACTGTTCTAAAGTGATAAGATCTGTTGAACAGAAGATGTTTATTGAACGTAGTCTGGGAGAAAATGATAAGCGACAAATGTACTTTAATCTGAATAAAGAGGGAAAGAAGGTTTTGTCGCAGATAAAATGTAAGGGTCTTGTTTTACCAGAAATATTGCAACCTGTCCTTGGACATTGTGATGAGGAATAGCTAGAGACATTTCTTTCTTTAGATAACAAAAGCACGTTGGTCTTATTAATTCCACCGTGCTTTTTTGCTATAATTCTAAATAGGAACGTTTTTAGACTTTATATTTTATTGAAAATGAGGGATGAAACACTTTTTAACTCGAATGACTACTTATAAATAGAAAAATATAAGGTTGTTTTCTGACAATACGTTTTACTTTTTTGCCTAACAGGTTGATTATAAGCTGCGGAAAAATTATTTCCACCCCCTATAAATACAAAAAAGTGATGTTTTTTTCCGCGCAGTTAAATGCTCTTTCTAGCAATCATAAACTCTTTATTTATAAGAATTCCAAAAGTGGAGGTTCATTAGCATTGCAGGAACATTGTGCAGATCTAACGTTACAGACGAAATATTAATAGCTTGAATTTAAAGATTGAAAGTTCTGAATAATAACTTGATTAATTTCTATCCACAATAAAAGAGCCATTTTCTATCTGTTTATCAGATAAAAAAATGGCTCTTTTAATATTATAGGTAACAAGAATTCTTCAAATAGCAGCGTATTTTTATGTATTCTCGTTTAATTTATACCAGTTGAAGCAAAGTCTGAACAATTCTGTCGGCTGTTCTTCCATCCCATCTTTCAGGAAGACTTCCTTGTTTCCATTCGCCTTTCATTATTTTTTCAATTGCAGCACCAAGCTGTTCCGGGTTTTCACCAACTAATTCGTTAGTACCGATAGAGCAGGTTTCAGGATGCTCAACATAGTTATTTAATGTAATACATGGAATTCCAAGGAATGTTGCTTCTTCAGCTACATTACCGGAGTCTGTAACTATTGCTTTGGCTTTGCTGGTCAGATAACCAAATGAAAGATAGCTTTGAGGAGGAAGAATGTGTAAATTAGGAGCTTTTATATTAAGCTCGCTTATCACATCACGTACGTATGTATGTAACGGAGCAACAATAGGAGTACCTTTGGCTTCAGATATTAAACGCTCAATTAGCTCTTTGAAATTCTCTTTATTTTCAATCAATGCATGGCGATTGATTGTTAAAAGAATATAGCTCTGCTCTTTTAATCCTAAAACACCAAATGTAGCAGGCTTTATAAATCTGTGGCGATTATATCTTAGAGAGTCCATCAGGATATTTCCTACAAGAAAAACCTGTTCATTTTCTGCTCCTGTTTGATTCAGGTTACGGTTTGCACCCATTCCTGCTGTAAACAGATAATCAGAAAGTCCATCGGTAATCATTCGGTTCACTTCTTTAGGCATACTCATATCAAAAGAGCGTGTTCCTGCAACCAGGTGAGCAACTTTTATATTTTGCTTTTTAGCAACAATAGCGCACGCCATAGTTGAAGTTAAATCGTCAACGACTAATACTATATTGGTTGGATTTTCTTTTAGTTCTTTTTCAAAAGCCAGCATAATTCCTCCTGCCCGTTCAGTAAGGTTCTCAAAACCTATTTCCAGATATGCAGTCGGCTTTTTTATATTCAAATCAGCAAAAAGAGAAGGATCCAAACTTGTATCATTGGCTGATCCAGTATATATTACTCTATATGAGATTTCTTTCCCTTGCTCTCTGGCATTATCAATAGCATGCATGATTGGAGCAATCTTCATAAAGTTGGGGCGTGCCCCTGCAACAATAGTAATTTTCATGTCTATAATATATGTTGTTCTTTTAGGCAGCAAAAGTACACTTTCTTTCATAATTCAAGATATAAATCAACTTACTTTTTTCTTATTTGATTCATAATTTAATTCTTTATTTGTTTCTTTGCAAAAAAAATGGGATTATGCCTACATTTGTTCAGATTATAGAATTCTTCGGAACTTTTGCTTTTGCCATTAGTGGCATACGTTTAGCTTCTGCCAAACAATTCGACTGGTTTGGTGCTTATGTTGTTGGATTGGTTACTGCTATTGGTGGTGGAACCATCCGTGATGTTCTTCTTGATGTAACACCTTTTTGGATGACAAATCCGGTTTATCTTATTTGTTCTGCCCTGGCCTTATTCTGGGTGGTAGTTTTTGGCAAACAATTAGTTCATTTACATAACACATTTTTTCTTTTCGACTCCATTGGTCTTGCTCTTTTTACCGTTGTAGGAGTAGAAAAAACTATAGCTTTAGGTTTTCCTTTTTGGGTTGCTATTGTAATGGGAAGTATTACAGGTGCTGCAGGTGGGGTGATTCGTGATATCTTTATTAACGAGATTCCACTTATTTTTAGAAAAGAAATCTATGCTATGGCCTGTATTGTGGGAGGATTGGTGTTCTGGGGATGTTCTTTTATGAATCTGGACAGTATGTTGATACAATGTATCAGTGGTTTTAGTGTTTTTCTCACAAGAATTCTTGCAGTAAAATATAATATCTGTTTACCGAAGTTAAAGGGAGAATGACCTGAAAACTGTTATTTAACGGTGCGAAAATTGTTATTAATAATATACCCCCCAATTGCTGATAGAATTTGGGCTATCAAACACACTTATTTTATATAATATTGTAACAAGTAAAAACAGTATTAACACAAATAAGCAAAGTTATGAAAAGTTTAAATTTTAAAAGTGATCTGCTGGGAGTACAGGACGAACTACTTCGCTTTGCGTATAAATTAACAGCAAACAGGGAAGAAGCAAATGATTTATTGCAGGAAACATCCTTGAAAGCACTCGACAACGAAGACAAATTTACACCCGATACCAACTTTAAGGGGTGGATGTATACTATAATGCGTAATATATTCATTAATAATTATCGGAAGGTGATGAGAGATCAAACATTCGTTGATCAGACAGAGAATATGTACCATCTTAATCAATCACAAGATTCAGGCTTCGATAGCACTGAAGGAGCTTATGACATTAAAGAAATTCATAGAGTAGTTAATTCATTGCCAAAAGAATATAAGATACCTTTTTCTATGCATGTTTCTGGTTTTAAATATCGTGAAATTGCTGATAAACTAAATTTACCTCTCGGAACAGTGAAGAGCCGCATCTTTTTTACGCGACAACGGTTGCAACAACAATTAAAGGATTTTGTATGATGCTTATAAAATATGATATATTTTTGGTAATTTAAGGGGGTAATTCTAATAAAAATGGCATTACTCCCTTTCTTTTTCTAATTTGAAATATAAATATGATATTAAACATATTTTAAAAATGGCGATTTTATTTATTTCCTTGACATAATGTCAATTCATTTGTTATCTTTGCAATAGCATTTTAATAAACTTTTATAATCTTATATAGCGCTTTACAATGAAAAAAGAAATTAAATTTAGCCTGCTTTACCGGGATATGTGGCAATCTTCCGGAAAGTATCAACCAAGGGCTGATCAATTGGCAAGAATTGCACCACTAATTATTGAAATGGGATGTTTTGCTCGCGTGGAGACCAACGGAGGAGCTTTTGAACAAGTAAACTTATTGTACGGTGAGAACCCAAATAATGCAGTGAGAACTTTCACGAAACCATTAAATGAAGTTGGTATTCAAACCCATATGCTCGACCGTGGATTGAATGGGCTACGTATGTATCCGGTCCCTGCTGATGTTCGTAAACTAATGTATAAAGTAAAGAAGGCACAGGGCGTTGATATTACCCGTATTTTTTGTGGTTTAAATGATGTGAGAAATCTCATTCCGTCTATTACTTATGCTTTGGAAGCAGGCATGATTCCTCAGGCTTCACTTTGTATTACTTTCTCTCCGGTACATACGGTAGAGTATTATGCAAATATTGCAGAACAGCTAATTGCAGCAGGAGCACCTGAGATTTGTTTAAAGGATATGGCAGGTATTGGTCGTCCTGTAATGCTTGGAAAATTAGTAAAAGCAATAAAGGACAAACATCCAGAGGTTATTGTTCAGTACCACGGACATTCTGGTCCTGGCTTTTCTATGGCTTCTATTCTTGAAGTTTGCGAAAACGGTGCTGATATTATTGATGTTGCCATGGAGCCATTGTCTTGGGGAAAAGTTCATCCAGACGTATTATCTGTTCAGGCTATGTTGAAAGATGCCGGTTTCCAGGTTCCTGAAATCAATATGAAGGCTTACATGAAGGCTCGTAGTTTAACACAAGAGTTTATTGATGACTTCCTTGGATATTTTATCGATCCTACAAATAAACATACTTCTTCATTGCTTATTGGCAGTGGACTACCAGGAGGTATGATGGGATCAATGATGGCCGATTTAAAGGGTGTTCAATCCGGAATTAATATGTATTTGAAAAGCAAGAACCAAAATGAACTTAATATTGATGATCTATTGGTGATGCTTTTTGATGAAGTAGCTTACGTATGGCCAAAATTAGGTTATCCTCCTTTGGTTACTCCATTTAGTCAGTATGTGAAGAATGTTGCATTGATGAATGTTATGCAGATGGTTAAAGGGGAAGAACGCTGGACTATGATTGATACTCATACCTGGGATATGATTTTGGGTAAGAGCGGTAAATTACCAGGTGAACTTGCTCCGGAAATTATTGAGTTGGCTAAATCAAAAGGATATGAATTTTCTGACGAGAATCCTCAAGATAATTTCCCTGATGCTTTGGATACGTATAAGAAAGAAATGGATGACAATGGATGGGAATATGGTCCGGATAATGAGGAATTGTTCGAACTGGCTATGCATGATCGTCAATATCGCGATTATCGTTCAGGTATAGCAAAGAAACGTTTCGAAGATGAACTACAAAGAGCGAAAGATGCAGAAATGCAGAAGAATGGTTTTACTGAAGAGGATATAAAGAAATTAAAACGTGCTAAAGCTGAACCAATTACAGCTCTTGAAAAAGGACAGATATTTTGGGATGCAAGTTTCGAATCAGGATCTACTCCTCCGGCTATTGGTCAGAAATTCTATCCAGAAGAAACATTTTGTTATATTGGTACTTTATGGGGAACTTATGATAAGATCCCGGCCAATTTCTCAGGTCGCATCGTTGAAGTCTGTGTAAAACAAGGTGCTCATGTAAACAAGGGTGATATTCTTGCTTATATAGAAAGAATAGAATTGTTTGCATAAAATTAGTAATAAGCTTTTGTGATAAAATAGTAAGGCAGCAGTCACTTTGAAAATTGAAGTGGCTGCTGCCTCTTTTTCTGCTTAATTTTATTAGATTGAAAGAATCCAATATAATACAATGCTCAACTATTTGAATATTTAAATAATATATCCAATTTTTAGGAAACCTTCAACAAAGAATAACTTTACTTTTTTAATAAGAACAAGGAATATAATAACTCACTTATTCTATATTTCTTTATTGACGATATAGTATAAAAATAATGAGCTTTCCTGTTTGTCTTTTCGTTAGATAGAATTTACGGATATCGATTTATTTGAAATAAACCTGTTGCACTCCAATCAAGCGATCATATCTTTCCCCGAAAGGACGATGATATACTAATATCAGATATTCATTTTCTGTTTCATAGTAATTTCCTTCGGTGAGAGAAGTTGTAGTTTTATTGCTATTAGTAGGCACAAAAAGGTACTGATAGTTATATGCTCCCTGCTTTAGTAGTTGAATAGTCTCAAAGGCTTTCGTTTCAGGGTTATACTTCAAACAATAATTATCAGTTAAGTTGTCGTGAGTAAATGCTCCCTGCAAATAGAAATTCCCCTCCGGTAATTCGTCTTTCCATGGAAGAGAAAAGTGAACCAGTAAATAGTCCGCTTCGATATTATTATTAGTAGCCCAATCATATCGTACCAGATAACGCCCGTTCTGGTCTTGATCGTAACTGTAGTTCTTTGTTCTTAGCTCATCCGGGATTAAAGTTACATGATAATACGGATCAAAAAACTTAATTCTTTGAATACCTTGTGCTGCATATTTTACGCTAACCATTTCGAATCGTCTGTATTCGTTCCCAGCATCGAATATCAGATTCTTATTATGCTCATATTTTAGTTCATTTGAACTGATATATGAAGGTATTAGATTAGTCACACAATTATCCTCACGCAGATTTTGCATAACTTTAATTTTTACCTCACTTTGAGGATTACGGATATTATATCCGTTATAATTGACATTGAAAGAAACCTGTTGATGTGATTTGTTATTATCTATATCTGTATTGCTGCTTACTGTTGCCGAAATTGTTACTTTCTTTTCTATTACAGAAAAACAAGCTTTGCATACAGGTTTTGAATTGTCATTATCGTCAAATATAGTAATAATATAGTTTCCTGAAGCTTTTAGTTTGACTTGCTCGTTAGGGAAAGATACTCGATAATGAGTGTACAGCATAGTAGTGTTCAATGAATTCTGATAGTCTTCAATAGGACTATTATTGAAACCTTCCAGAAATTCAATTTCGCTCAGTCCGGAAGGAGTCCAGTCTGCATTGTGATGTGAAATAACATATTGAAAACGGTGATATTCGTGTGATAGCTCATCAAAAGAGACTTCTAATACATCATCAGAATTCAGATTAACGATTGGAGGTGCTAGCCAGTTATCGTTAACCTTTATCTGTAAGCTCTGAATGTTAGGCGAGAAAACTTCATTTCTCTGTGCTTTGACAAACAAAGCAGTAATCAAAAATACACATAATATCTGCAGTTTTTTCATAGGTTATAATAAATAGAGACTCTATTTTCCTTTTTTAGCAGGAGGAAATTTAGGTATTAATTGCATAACCCTTAGTATTTTCGCCTGACGTCTGAGAATATATTTGGATGGATTAGCAGAATCGAATTTTATAGGGTTTGGTAAGGTTGCTGCTATTAAAGCACATTGTCCTCTGCTAAGTTTCTTTGCTGTGGTATGGAATTTGTATCTGGCAGTTGCTTCTGCTCCATAAATACCTTTTCCCATCTCTATGGAGTTTAAGTATACCTCCATGATACGCTCTTTAGACCATAGCGTCTCAATAAGAACTGTGAAATAAACCTCAAAACCTTTTCTTAACCATGATGATTCTGGCCATAGAAAAACATTTTTGGCTGTTTGCTGGCTGATAGTACTTGCTCCTCTGTTTCTTTTTCCTTCCTGACTCTCTTCTATGGCGAGTTGAATTGCTTCAAAATCAAATCCGTTGTGAGTGGCAAATTTGTTATCTTCGGATGCGATAACTGCCATTGGCAGATTCTTTGAAATCTTTTCAAAGGGGACCCATGTATGTTTTAGTTTAATTTCTTCACCATCTTTCATCTGTTCCATGCACCTGATTATCATTAAAGGAGTAACATATACCGGAACAAAACGGTAGATTAACGTAACTAAAATTGTTGATCCAAAGAATGCAATAATAAGATTCCTAAGGATATGGAGGACTTTCTTTTTTACCATATTGAATGGACGTTGATTTTTACTATCATTATAAAAAGAAATCGTGTAAGCTATAAAACAGGCTTACACGATTTACTAATAATTTTGAAATAAATTATTTACTTGCGTCTTTAATCATTTGTTCACTTGCATACATATAAACCTCTACACGACGGTTTTGTGCTCTACCTTCAACAGTTTCATTGCTTGCAATTGGTTCTTGATAGTCTTTTCCAAGTACATATTTAAACTGAGTTGTAGCAACTCCATTATTTCTTAGATATGTAGCAACAGAACCTGCACGTTCAGCAGATAATTTTTGGTTTACTGCTAATGAACCAGTATTATCTGTATGTCCATATACTGCGATGTCCATTGTTCTATCTTCAGAAAGAACGTTTGCTAGTTTTGTTAAAGCTGTTTTAGATGTAGCATTTAACACACTTGAATTAGTTGCGAATAAGATACCTCCGTCAAAAGTAACCTTTACGGCAGTAAGACCATTAGCATCTGTTATTTTTTCTACTTTTGCCTGTTCAATAGCAGCAGCTTCTGCAGCGGCTTTATCCATCTTCTTACCGATGATAACACCAGCACCAGCACCAACTGCTGTTCCTATTGCTGCACCAATAGCTGTACTTTTACCACTATGTCCTGCAATCTGGCCAATAATAGCACCTAGAGCTGCACCTGAGCCAGCACCAATTAAACCACCTTTTGCTGTATTAGACATTCCGCATCCTCCAAATACCAAAGAGAAGCTTAATAAAACTGATAATAACTTAATCTTTTTCATAAGTTCAAAAATTAATAGTTTTCTAATTAAATGTTTAGTCTTAATAAAGTTGTTACAAAGATATAAATTCTTTTGAAAGAATTGTTCAATTTATTGTAAGAAAAAGCCTATTAGAGGCTTTTCTTGCAATAAACATTTATTTATAATTAAATGTAAGCTACTTAAATTCAAGCTTTTTAGGGTTTTGTAAAACCATTTATTAAATTGCGATTGAAGGAATATTTAAGACTCTTTTCTTAATTATTGCAAACCACAGATAGGCAAAAAGACCTTTTGCAATGCTTGTACTGCTAATTGCCCACCAAATGCCTTCAACTCCCATTCCTAAATTTGTAAGTATAATAGCTAATGGAATACGTAAACAATTAAAAGTAATACTTATTATAGCCGGAGGTAATGTTCTGCCTGTTCCATAAAATAATCCCTGAGTTGTAATTTCAAGCATCATAAACAATTGAGAAAAACCGTCTATGAATAAGAAAACTCCTCCTGCCAGAATTGCCTTTTCTTCGGGAACAAATAATGAAAAAACTTCCTGTCCGTAGAATATAAATAGGAATGTGCAGAAAGAGCCGAGAACAGATGTTATCCATAAAGTTGCTTTATATGCCTGTAATACCCGGCCTTGTTTTCCTGCTGCATAATTTTGAGAGATAAACGCGCTGAGTGCACTCGAAAATCCTTGCGATGTATTCCAGGTTATAGCTTCGATTTGCCCTCCAAGGGTCATTGTCATTAAACCAATGTGCCCGCCTTGTTCGGAAGCTAACCTACAGATGTACATGTTTACAAAGGCAAACAAAGTGTTAAGTGTTGCAGCAGGAAGTCCTAGCTTAATAATACGTAAAGTATAACTTTTCTGTAGTTTCGTAATAATCCTGAAGCCGCCTAATATATCTTTTTTCCCTTTTAATTTATAAAGAAACAATCCCAAAACAGCAGCCTGCGAAATCCATGTGGCAATTGCTGCCCCGGTGGTTCCCCATTCACATACAAAAATAAATATGGGGTCAAGAACTATATTGATTATTAATCCGGTGCCACTTATATAAAAAGGAACTTTGCTTCTTCCTGCCGCATTGTAAATACCGGTAAAAGCCGTTGATAAAAACATAAACGGTATGGCAGAAGCTATAATTCTTAGATAAATAACAGCCTTTGCTGATATACTACTATTTAATTCATAAACACCAATGATGGGGTGGGCAAATACGAACAGAAATATACCCAATAATATGGATATAATAAGTGCTATAGTAAGATTATGAGATGCAAAGGTTCTGGCTTTAATTTCATCTTTAGCACCAATAGCTTGTCCTACGCTAACTTCGGAACCAACTTTATTCAATAATGAAATAGATGTAGCCATCCAGGCAAGGATACCTACAGTTCCAATTGCCGCAACAGCTTCGCTTCCTATTCTTCCTACCCATGCCGCATTGATAAGACTATAAGCCATTTGTATGAAAGAGGTTGCCATTATTGGCATGGCCAGATTGAATAGCTGTTTAAAGATAGGACCTTCCGTGAGGTGTTTTATTCCTTGCATTAAGTTTGTCTTTTTTATTTTAGTTGCAAAATTAGAAAATTATAATGGATATTAACAGAACCTCTTTCTGAAAAGAGCTACCTTTGCATTATTTAAAGATAAATAATTATTTTATATGTCAATTCTTGCATTTACATTAATTCTTCTTCTGGGAGCATATCTGGCCGGATTGGCTGGTTCGCTTACCGGATTGGGCGGGGGAGTGGTTATTATTCCGCTACTAACATTAGGCTTTAATATAGATATTCGTTATGCCATAGGTTCTGCTTTGGTTGCTTCTATTGCTACTTCTTCAGGATCGGCGAGTGCTTACGTAAAAGAAGGGATAACCAATATGCGTTTGGGTATGTTTCTCGAAATAGCAACAACTATTGGTGCTGTTATTGGGGCTACTATCGCAATTTATATGCCTACAAATGTAATTGCTGTAATCTTTGGTACGGTACTGATATTCTCGGCTGTAATGACAATAAGAAAGAAGCATGATCATAATGATGTTATAGGAAGTGTTGCTGCCAGAAAATTAAAACTGAATGGTTCTTATCCTACTGCTGATGGGCAGGTTCATTATCAGTTGACCAATGTTTTCGGAGGCTTTTCCATGATGTCTCTTGCCGGAGTGCTATCTGGTTTGTTGGGTATTGGTTCGGGAGCTTTAAAAGTTTTGGCTATGGATGCTGCTATGCGGGTTCCTTTTAAGGTAAGTACCACAACCAGTAACTTTATGATTGGAGTAACTGCAGCAGCGAGTGCGGTTGTTTATTTACAAAGAGGTTATATCGATCCCGGTATTGCCTTTCCTGTTATTATTGGAGTATTGGGCGGAGCAACTACCGGTGCGAAGCTTCTTCCAAGAATGAATGTTAAGGTTTTGAGAATTATATTTAGTGTTGCAATATCAATTGTTGCTCTTAATATGATGTATAACGGTTTTAATAATAAGTTCTAAGATGTTTAAAAAAGATATATCAGGCAAAATATTAGGAGATCGTGATCTTCAGAAAATTATTGGAACATTGCTTCGCTTCGGAGTAGTTACAGCAAGTATCATAGCTCTGATAGGAGGAATAATTTATCTATCGGTCCATGGAATGGAGATGAGGCCGGTTTATAGCAGCTTCCATGGTGAACCTTCGGCATATACTAGCTTTGCCGGAATTATGGATAAAGTTTTTTCACTGGATGCACGTGGTATAATGCAGTTAGGAGCGGTAGTTTTGATTATGACACCAATATTGCGCGTAGTTTGTTCTCTCTTTTCCTTTGCAATAGAGGGAGACCGATTGTATGTTGTGATTACTATAGTTGTATTATCGGTTATATTATTCAGTATGTTCTCTGGAGTAAAATTATAGTGTACATAGATTTGTAACTCTATCTATAAAGGTTTGTAATACCACAAGACTTACTTTGCGAATCGATTAACAAAAATAATACCGATTGGCAATGATAGGTCTTTTTAATGATTGTTTTCCTCCTATAATGGATGGAGTTTCCCTGACTATACAGAATTATGCATATTGGCTTAATAAAAAAACGAAGGATGTTTGCGTAGTAACTCCTAAATTACCTAATGTAAAAGATAATGAAGAATACCCTATATATCGTTATTCTTCTCTCCCTATCCCTATGCGAAAACCCTATCGACTGGGGTTTCCACGGATTGATTGGCCTTTTCATGAAAAAATAAGTAATTTATCATTTGAATTAGTTCATGCACATTGCCCGTTCTCTTCAGGATCGTTGGCAATGCGGATAGCTAAGGCGCAGAACATTCCCATTGTAGCTACTTTCCATTCTAAATATAAAGCCGACTTTGAACGCGCTATTCCTAATAAGCGGATTGTAGATTATCTAATAAAAGACATTATTCGTTTTTATGAATCGGCTGATGAGGTTTGGATTCCTCAGGCTTCGGTGGAAGAAACGCTCCGTGAATACGGATACAAAGGTAAGGTAGAGATTGTAGATAACGGGAATGACTATTCAGGTAATAATTCTGCCTATGTTTTGAGGGAACATGCGCGGGAAGAACTTGGAGTGAATAGTTGGGAGTTTATGTTTCTTTTCGTAGGACAGCACATTTATGAAAAGAATCTGGTATTTCTTCTGGAATCATTGGCACAATTAAGGGATATTTCCTTTAAGATGTTCTTCATTGGCTCTGGTTATGCGGCAGAAGAGCTGAAACAATTAGCTGAAAAATTAAATCTATCCTCGAAAGTCTTTTTCCTGGGAACGATTATCGATAGGGAGATATTGAGGAATTATTATGCGGCGGCCGATTTGTTTTTGTTTCCTTCACTATATGATAATGCTCCATTGGTGGTTCGTGAAGCCGCTGCATTACATACACCTTCTCTTTTGATAAAAGATTCTACTTCGGCCGAGATAATCACAGATTCTGTTAATGGCTTTTTATCCTATAATACAACTGCTGATTATGCGCAAAAAATTCGTGAATTAGTTCAATCACCTCTTTTAATGCGAATGGTGGGCGATAAAGCTTCTCAAACGATTGCCCGCTCGTGGGAAGAAGTTGTAGATGAAGTGTATGACAGATATGTGAGTTTAATAAGAAGAACATCGGGAATTCAGAATACCTTTCTATGGGAAGCAATCTGAAGCTTTTTAAAACAAGTTATATCCTGATTCCGGTTATTATCGGATTATCAGTAGTTGGTTGGTTGTTTTACGATGAAATGGATATTTCTGCCTTTTCGTCTATAACCTTCAGCGGACGAATGATCTTTTTCATATCACTGGCTTTTATTTTAATGCTGGGTCGTGATTTGGGATTGATGTGGCGATACCGTTTCATGTCAGAGAAAGAACTTACCTGGAAGCAAGCTTTTGATGTGAATATACTTTGTGAGTTTACATCTGCAGTAACTCCGTTGTCGATAGGAGGAAGTAGTCTGGTGGTAGTGTTCCTAAATAAAGAAGGACTCAGTGCTGGAAGAAGTGCAGCTATTATGATCTCTTGTCTCTTTCTCGATGAATTGTTTTTGGTACTTGCCTGTACCTTCTTTTTCTTTCTTATTCCACTAAAGGAATTGTTTGGCGACTCCACTACACTTACAACAAGTGTACAGACATTGTTCTTTTTAACCAATGGACTTATTGCATTTTGGACATTTCTTCTCTTTATGGCTCTTTTTAAACGTCCTTATTGGGTAAAAAAAATTCTGTTTAAAATTTTTAGTCTGTCACTTTTGCGATCCAAAAGAAATGCGATACTCCGGTTTTCTTATAGTCTGGAAAACTGTTCATATCAGTTTAGTAGAAAAACGTTCTCTTTTTGGCTTAAGTCATTTAGTGTTACAGCTCTATCGTGGACTTGTCGCTACTTGGTTGTTAATGCACTGCTTATGGCTTTTACCCCGTTGGGAAATCATCTCATTGCTTTTGCCCGCCAATTGCTTCTGTGGATTCTTATGGCGGTTAGTCCCACTCCAGGAGGAAGTGGATTAGGCGAATACATGTTTAAAGAATATTATTCCGAGTTCTTCAGGGTTTCGGGAGTTGCTGTAATAGTGGCGTTTATTTGGCGGATCATTACTTATTATCTTTATCTGGTGCTTGGTGTGTGCATCATTCCTCAGTGGGTGAAGAAACTCCGTTGAAACATAATTGTTTATCAGTCTTCATTTCATTGTAAAGGAGTTGAAATACAATCTGTATACCTTTATGCAAAGAAATAAACCCCATAAATTGAATGTAAAATGAAAAAGGTTATGCCAGTACAGAGTTGTCATTTTGTAACAGTCGGGATTTTAATGGCTGTTATTGCTGTTCTATTCCTGCTTTATATGGGAAACTCTCTGTGTCAGACTACTTACCAAATGTATAATGAAAGTAGTTCTATCTATGCTAATAAATAGTTCTTTTTAATTAGAGCTTATTAGTTTCTTTTTTGATATACATCAAATGCTATTTTAGATGTACATCAAAGCATCCTTTAGATGTACGTCATAATATTCGTTTGATGTACATCAAAATATATTTCATTCACCAATCGTAGAAAATGTATCCTTAAGTTCTTGTAACTCACATAAGAGCTTTACTTTTCTTAAATTTATAAACAAAGAAATCTGTTAATGTGTTCTTTGAGATAAAGAGTCATACCCAATCCTATACATTTTTTGTTTATGAGGCTTTATATTATATCCAACAGACTTCCACTGAGAGCAACCAGAACAGAATCGGGCGATTTTGAATTCTGTCATAGTGAAGGCGGACTGGCCACAGGGCTGGGATCGCTAACTATGGATGTGGAAAAACATTGGATAGGGTGGCCGGGAATTTATACAGAATCAGATGAGGAAAAGGAAAAGATAATAAGTTATCTTCAACCATATAATTTTCATCCGGTATTCCTTTCTCAGGAACAGATACAAAACTTTTATGAAGGATACAGTAACAGTACCCTTTGGCCTCTGTGCCATTACTTTTTTTCTTATATTGAGTATGAAAACAAGTACTGGGAATCTTATAAACAGGTTAATGAACTTTTTTGCCAAAGTGCAGCACCACTACTTGAACCGGGAGATATTATCTGGGTGCAGGACTACCACCTGATGCTTCTTCCTCAGCTACTTAGAAATTCCACGAATGAGGTTAGCATTGGTTACTTTCACCATATACCGTTCCCGTCTTATGAACTGTTTCGCGTACTTCCGGAAAGAGCTGATATTCTGAATGGATTGTTGGGAGCCGATTTGATAGGTTTTCATACTCACGATTATATGAGGCATTTTGTAAGTGCAGCCGAGCGTGTTCTGGATTTGCGATTTAAGCTCGATCATGTGTTGCTTGATACTCGAATTGCTTATGCAGATGCCTTTCCTATGGGTATTAATTATTCCCTCTATCATGATGCCATACTCAACCCTTCTGTGCAGCAAAAAGCTTTTGAACTAAAGAAAAACTACGGAACTCACAAGCTAATTCTTTCTGTAGACAGGCTCGATTACAGCAAAGGAATACTCCATCGTTTGAGAGGGTTTGCTCTTTTTCTGGAAAGACATCCCGAATATAAAGAAAGGATATCAATGGCCATGATTATTGTTCCGTCCAGAGATAAGGTGGATAGGTATGCTGGCCTAAAAACAAAGATAGATGAATCTATTGGAGCCATTAATGGAAAATATTCTACGATAAACTGGACACCGGTTTATTATTTCTATCATAGCTTTAATTTCGAAGAACTGGTTGCCATGTATAATATTGCAGACATAGCTTTGGTTACTCCGCTCAGAGATGGCATGAATCTTGTAACAAAAGAATATCTTGCTGCCAAAAGAGATACTCCGGGAGTATTGATTCTGAGTGAAATGGCCGGTGCTTCGATTGAATTAAGAGAAGCAATTATTGTGAACCCCAATGATGTGGGTGAGATAGAAAGGGCTATCTTAAAGGCTTTGGAAATGCCTGTCGACGAACAACTGCGGAAACTACGGATGATGCAGGAAGATATATCAAAGCAAACAGTAGACAAATGGGCAAACGATTTTGTTTACGAAATTAAAAGAATCAAATTGCAGAACGAAGCTTTGAATAGAAAAAGAATAGAGGATAGCATTTTTAAGCAGATTCAGGGAAAGTATAAAGAGGCATCAAGCAGACTCTTGATTCTGGATTATGACGGAACGCTTTGTAAATTCTGCAATAATCCTGAAGACGCTGTACCTACGCCTGAATTAATGGAAGTTCTTTCAAACCTTTGCGAAGATAAAAAGAATAAAGTAGTTATCAGCAGCGGAAGAGATCATCACACTTTAGATCGTTGGTTTAGTCATTTACCGGTCGATCTGGCTGCCGAGCATGGGGCGTTCTACAAAGAAAAGGGGATCTGGAATGAAAATGTTCAGACCAATCACTGGGATGAGGAAATTATTTCTATTCTACAATCATTCATTGATAAAACGCCACATTCCAGATTGGAACAAAAAGAAACAGCCTTAGTGTGGCATTACCGGAATGTAGATACATGGCTGGCTTCCTTGCGTGAACAGCAATTGATTAATGCATTGATAACTCCTTGTGCAAGACAAAATCTTCAGATTATGCAGGGAGACAAAATTGTTGAAATCAAATCACCTCTATACACAAAAGGTTCGGAGGCTCGCAGAATATTGCAGAACGACCACTTTGGCTTTATTCTTGCCATGGGAGACGATGTGACAGATGAAGATACTTTTCGTGAACTTCCCGCTGATGCGTACACTATAAAAATAGGAAATATTTCCGAAATTGCTCGTTACAGCTTGTTGTCACAATCGGAAGTACTTCCCTTTTTAAAACGGTTGACTGAAAAGTAAGCTATGGCTTTACGAATTTTGGTCCTTCTATTTCTTTGGAAAAAAGAAGCGCTGTATCAATCAATGCAAGATGTGAATAAGCTTGCGGGAAATTGCCCAGCTGGTCCTTGCTCTCGAAATCCAGGTCTTCGCTAAATAGTCCCAAATGATTAGCATAGCTTATTAGCTCATTAAACATATTCAAGGCCTCTTCTTCTTTTCCTGTCACAAACAAAGCGCGAATCATCCAGAAAGTACAAATGGTAAAAGCGGAAGAAGGTTTACCAAAGTCATCTTTATTATTATAGCGATACATCAATCCTTTGTAATTTAAACTTTGATAAATAGCATCAACTGTCTTTATGTATTTAGGGTCATCTTCACTTATAAATCCGTATGCCTCCATTAATAGCAAAGAAGCATCCAGATCAGTGCTGCCGTATGATTGAGAAAAGCTCTGAATTTCTTCATTCCATCCATTTTCAAGAACATCTTCCTTTATGATATCTGCAGCCTCTCGCCATCTTTTTGAATAACTGTCGTTATGCAGAAAACTGGCAATCTTTGCAGCTCTATCTATAGCTACCCAACACATTATTTTAGAAAAAACGAAATGCTTTTCTTCTCCACGTATTTCCCAGATACCTTTATCCGGCTTTCTCCAGTCTTCAGTGACTGTTTTTACTACATTCTTTACTACCGCAAACATGCTCTCTACTTCATCCAGAGTACCTAAAGAATAACGATAGTATTTGTAAAGAACATCCATCAGATATCCAAATGAATCATTCTGCTTTTGTGTATAAGCAGCATTCCCAATTCTTACCGGACGCGAATTCTTAAATCCACTCAAGTGTGTCAATTCTTCTTCTTTTAATTCGCGGTCTCCACGAATGCTGTACATTATCTGCAATGTTTCTTGTTTAGATCTTACAATGTTTAAAATAAACGATATAAAACGTTGAGCCGTGCCCTGATGTCCCGTTTTTATAAGTGTTTCAATAGACATGGAAGCATCGCGAAGCCAGCAGAAACGATAATCCCAGTTTCGTACATCTCCTATAGATTCGGGTATACTGGTTGTCAGAGCTGCAAGAACAGCTCCCGACCGATTATAGGTCATAAGTTTCAGAACAAGAATGCTACGTTCTATCTCTTTATTATATTTCATATATTTTTTAGAGCGGTTAGTCCAGTTTAGCCAATATACTTTTGTCCGTTCGTACTCTATTTCCACTCTATCAAGATTAATCTTAATCAGTTTCTGGTTATATGAAATTACAATATACTCATCATGCGTAATTTCGAATTCTGCCTTATTGATTATTTTATTGAAATCTAAACTGGAATAAAAATAGATCGTATCACGGTTGTTGAGTTTAGAATATGTTTTCAGATATTTGGGCCCTGTTATGTGATACACTTCTGCCTGAGCATAATCCATTCGTAGGTCATAATTCACTTTAAAACGTGGCTTCCCATATTTATGCCTTATTAGTCGATGAATCTCCGGAGGCATATAATATCCTTTTAATTCACTGATATTATAGCGCGGCATAAAATCAATAACCTCAAATCCTCCTTCTTCTGATTCGAATGTCGTAGACAGAATATTTGTATGTTCAATATATTTCTGATTTGTTCTGTATTTATCATCAACAATAAAACTCAGACAGCCTCCTTTATCTTTGTCAAGTATCTTAGCAAATATAGAAGGCGAATCAAATTCGGGAATACAAAACCAGTCAATACTTCCCTTATCGGAAATTAATGCTGCTGTTCTGCAGTTGCCAATAGCTCCATAATTGAGATGTTCCATATATCATTTTATATAGGTTATTTTATAAATAACAAACATTTATCTTAAATAAAAGTTTTGTTTCTAAACCCTATATTCTACTTATATTTTGTAATATTGTAGTCTTATTATCCAGCTGAAACTATTTTTATGAGCAATTTAAATATAACTCCTTTTGCGAGGCCACTCTATGTGATGGTGAAATCCGTAGGATCTGTTTGCAACCTCTCCTGTGATTACTGTTATTATCTTGAAAAATCGAAACTTTATAAAGAGGCCAAGAATCATGTAATGAGCGAAGATCTTTTAGAGAAGTTTATTGATGAATATATTACTTCTCAGACAATGCCACAGGTCTTGTTTACTTGGCATGGAGGAGAACCTTTGATGAGGCCGATAAGCTTTTATAAGAAAGCGGTTGAATTGCAGAAAAAATATGCCAGAGGAAGAACTATTGATAACAGTATTCAGACGAATGGAACATTGCTTACTGATGAATGGTGCAGGTTTTTCAAAGAAAACAATTTTCTTGTTGGAGTATCAATTGACGGACCTCAGGAGTTTCATGATGAGTATCGCAAAAACAAACAAGGTCAACCGTCATTTGCAAAGGTGATGAAAGGCATTGAACTATTGAAGAAGCATGGCGTGGAGTATAATGCAATGGCTGTTGTAAATGATTTCAATGCCGATTATCCATTGGAATTTTATCACTTCTTTAAAGAGATTGATTGTCATTATATTCAGTTCACTCCTATAGTTGAACGAATTTCACAACGTGCCGACGGACTATCTTTATCTTCACCTATCCAAAATGAAAAAGCTGAACTGACTGATTTTAGTGTTTCGCCAGAACAATGGGGGAATTTCCTTTGTGCAATATTTGATGAGTGGGTACGTGAAGACGTAGGCAATTATTATATTCAGCTTTTCGATTCAACTCTAGCCAATTGGATTGGTGAACAACCCGGTGTTTGTTCTATGGCGAAGAACTGTGGCCATGCCGGCGTTATGGAATATAATGGAGATGTTTATTCCTGCGACCATTTTGTATTTCCGGAATATAAGTTAGGTAACTTGTATTCAAATACGCTGGTTGAAATGATGTATAGCGATAAGCAGACAAAGTTTGGTGAAGCTAAATCAAAAACATTACCTACGCAGTGTAAAGAGTGCGAGTTCTTGTTTGCCTGCAATGGGGAGTGTCCCAAAAATCGTTTTACTTTTACCGAAACTGGCGAACCGGGGTTAAATTATTTATGTAAAGGTTATCACAAGTTCTTTAAGCATATTGCACCTTATATGGATTTTATGAAGAAAGAACTAATGAATGAACGACCACCTGCAAATGTCATGGAATGGATTAAAGAGTCGGGAATCTGAGAAACTAAATTATAAATACAGATATTATGCGAAGTCTGGAAATACAAAGATGTGACAGTACAAATGCAGATTTTCGGAATCTTATAAAGTCGCTGGATGCAGAACTTGATGAAAGATATGGTAATTTGCAAAAGCAGTATAATGTGTACAATAAAATAGAATTTCTGGAGACTGTTATTGTAGCTTATGAAGAGAATACACCTGTTGGTTGTGGTTGCTTTAAAAGAGCAGATGATTTGAATGTTGAAATGAAAAGAGTTTTTGTCCGGAATAATTGCAGAGGAAAAGGTATTGCTTCTTTAATATTAAAAGAACTGGAATGCTGGGCAAAGGAGAAAGGCTTCTTCTATTCTATACTCGAAACAGGCAGTAAACAACTTGAAGCAATTAATCTTTATAAAAAGAAAGGGTATGAAATAACTGATAATTTTGGTCAGTATATAGGCAATACAAACAGTATTTGTATGAAGAAAGTGTTGTAATAATATGAATATTCCCAATATCATATCATTCTCCCGAATCATACTTTCAGTAATATTGCTGTTTTTAATGAATTCGGTAACCTTGTTTTTAATTCTATTTTTTATAGCAGGATTAACAGATGTTGCCGATGGTTATATTGCCAGAAAGTTTAAGATGGTTACAACCTTAGGTGCGCGGATTGATTCAGTAGCCGATATTTTCTTTCACATGGTATTGCTACTTGTTCTGTTTCTTAAGTACCAGTGGGTTTTCACAGAAAATATAGTATTGTTTCTTGCTATATTGGCTATTAAGTTACTTTCAATGATAGTTTCGAAAATAAAATTTGGGAAAATTGTATTTCTGCATACTATCGCCAATAAGATAACCGGATTCCTGGTTTTTGTTGCAGTTCCGATTGTTATGTTGACGGGAAAGAATTCTTTCCTTCCTGCTTTATTATGCATAGCTTTGTTGGCTGCTTTGGAAGAGTTGCTTATTTTAATTAAAGAGAAGGATGTAAATGAGAATAGAAAAAGTATTTTTGTTAAATGAAGGTTTTGTTAATCTATGGAAAAGATAAAAAAAATAGCAATAGGAGAGAATATTATTCTTAAGCAAATAGAGCTGAAAGATGCTGCTGATATCTTTAATACAATAAACAATCAAAGAGACTATTTAAGAAAGTGGCTTCCGTTTGTTGATTTTACTAAAGAACTTAAAGATAGTCAGTCTTTTATTTTATCTGCAATAAATGTTCCTGTTGACGAGCGAGAGTTCTTGTTTGTTATACATTACAATAATTCTTTTGCCGGATTAATAGGCTTTAAGGATACAGATAAACTAAATAGGAAAACAGAGATAGGTTATTGGCTCTCCGAAAACTACCAGAAAAAAGGTATAATTACTGAATCTGTAAAAGCTTTACTTCATTTTGCTTTTGATGAACTTAATATAAATCGTGTTCAGATAAAGTGTGCAGTAGGAAATACTCCAAGTAAAAATATTCCGAAAAGGTTAGAGTTTAAGTTTGAAGGTATAGAACGTGATGGCGAGTTGCTGATTGATAATCAATTTACAGATATTGAAGTATATAGCTTAATTAAAAAAGATATTTGCAGCTAATGGAAATTAAAATTAGAAAAGCGGAAGAACACGACTACCCTGTAATTTTTTCTATGATCAGAGACTTTGCTGCATTTGAGAATTGCTCAGATAAATTAGTAAATACGCTTGAACTTATGCAGAAAGAAAAGGAATTTATAAATTGTTTAGTAGCTGAAACTGAATCAAAAGAAATAGTTGGATACGCGGTCTATTTCTTCGCATATTATACCTGGTTTGGAAAATCACTCTATATGGATGATCTATATGTAAAAGATACATTTCGTGGAAAGGGCATAGGTAGCTCTCTGATTAATTCTGTGATTGATTTTGCCAGAAAAGAAGATTGCCACAAATTACGTTGGCAGGTTTCTGGTTGGAATAAACCTGCTATTGAATTTTATAAGAAACTTGGTGCAACAATTGATGATATTGAACGAAATTGCGATTTAATTTTTTAATTGACCATTAGTTGTTATAGTTCGTATTTGATATTTACTCCGATTCGCATTGTTAATTTGTTTAACAATGCAAATCGGAGCTTTTTTATTCTAAATACTTAATACTTCTCCATAAAACAGGCTATTTAACCGTTTTTGATAAATTGTTAATGAGTGTTTCGATAAGTTTTTTTTGGAAAAAACATCTCATCTAAATTAAAAACTATCTAAATTTGACCAATCAAACAAAAAAGTCAAATAGAATAAATATAAAAAAACACATAAAGAATAATGGTAGTTAATAAACGTTGTGGAGATAGTCAGAGTAAGACGGAACAAATTATAAAAGTTGCTCAAAAACGCTTTGGACAATATGGTTTTGAAAAAACAACGATGAACGAAATAGCTTCAGACCTGAATATGTGTAAAGGATCTTTGTACTATTATTTTCCAGACAAAGAACATATATATCTTGCCGTTGCTAAGAAAGAACATGATTTCTTTGTTGATTTGGTACGCGAAAAAATGTCCACGCTCACTGAGGCTTCTGATATGATCAGGGAGTATGTGAATATCAGAGTTTCATATTGGGGAAAGCTACTTAATTTAACCAGACTGCGCCATGACTATGCTCACGAATTACATTCAATGATGCATGATCTATGGACTGAATTCAGAATACAGGAAGAGGAAATGGTAGTCAGTATTTTGAATGTAGGCATAACAAAAGGACAATTTGAAGCCTGCAATATAAACGAATATGCAGAGTTGCTTCTTGATGGTATGAAAGGATTATCCATGTCGGCACTCAGAAATAAAGATATTTTCTATCTGGAAGCTCATGAATATGACAGACTGCTTCGGATGATCAATCTATTTGTAGAGATGTATATAAAGTCATTAAAAAAATAAAGGTATAAGTAGTATTTTAAGGTATGAAGAAAGGTAAAAAGGAGAAGGGAATTAAAGTGTATATTCCTTTAATTGTAGTGATTGCAATTGTTTTATTTGGTGGATGGTATTGGTATAGTGAGTATACAAAATATGTATCTACAGATGATGCACATATTGATTCGGATAACTATGCTATCAGCTCTAAAATTCTGGGACGTATCAATCACATTTATTTCGAAGAAGGTGATACTGTGAAGAAAGGTGATTTACTTGCAGAACTTGACAGCACAGAACTTCATGCTCAGAAGATGCAGGCTATAGCTAATCTGGCTCAATCGGAGGCTGCACAATTACAGTCTGAAGCAAAGTTGGATTACGACCAGGAAAACATCAAGGTGTTTCAAGTTGGTTTATCAAAGGCGCAGGAAGATTATGCTCGTGCAAAAGAGCAGTATAAGGGCGATGTAATTACAAAAGAACAGTTTGATCATTCAAAGAAAGCGTGGGAAACAGCTAAAGCACAACTTGAAGCTGCAAAAACCCAGTTATCTGTTTCGAGAGCACAAATCGGATCTTCAAAGGCTGCTATCGAAACAACAAGAGCACAGATTGGGGTTATTTCAACACAACTGAATAACACTCATTTATTCGCTCCAATTGATGGTGTTGTAGCTAAAAAATGGTTACTGGATGGTGATGTTTCTCAACCAGGACAGAATATTCTTACTGTTACAAATACTAAGAAACTTTGGGTAACAGTTTATCTTGAAGAGACAAAAATGGCTGGATTGCACATTGATCAGAAAGCTAAATTAGAAATTGATGCTTATCCTGATGTGAAATTTACCGGAAGAATTATTCAGCTAAGTTCAAATACAGCATCTCAGTTCTCACTTATTCCACCCAATAATGCATCAGGTAACTTTACTAAGGTAACTCAGAGAGTTCCTTTAAAAATTTCCATTGATGGTACAGAAGACAATACCCCATTAAGTAAATACAAACTTTTGGCAGGAATGTCGGTTGTTGTAAAGATTGTCAAAGGTTAATAAATGAGAGATATTACACTTGCACACCGATTTCGCAGGAAAGTAAGAAATCGGAACTCTGCTTTTCATCCACAACATGATGAATATAAATGGTGGTTGCTTGGCAATATTATGATTGGTACATTCATGGCTGTACTCGACTCTACCATCGTAAATGTTGCTTTGCCCAAAATTATGACCTCTTTTGGTGTGGGAATTGATAAGATAGAGTGGGTATCTACCGCCTACATGCTTGCTATGGCAGTAATGCTGCCAACTTCAGGATGGATGGCAGATAAGTTTGGATACAAACGCATGTATTTTTTAGGTCTGGTACTATTTACCTTAGGATCTTTGTTATGCGGAATGTCCGGAAATGAAGATATGCTTATCATTTCCCGTGTAATCCAGGGATTTGGTGCCGGAGCAATTCAACCTTTGGGTATGGCAATCATATCCAGGGAATTTCCACCCAAACAAAGAGGACTTGCGCTGGGATTCTGGGCTATTGCGGCAGCTGCATCAGTATCATTTGGTCCGCTAATCGGAGGATACCTTGTAGATAACTTCAGCTGGCAATTGATTTTTGATGTAAATGTACCTATCGGTATTATAGGAATGGCCGCAACACTGATTATACAAAGCGAATATAAGAGTAAAAAGGTACGTAAGTTCGATCTTGTTGGATTTATTTCAGCAGTGATATTTCTGCCTTTGCTTCTTTATGCTCTTTCTCAGGGAAATGCAGCTACTAATTCAGATGGGTGGGGTGCTCCGTATATATTGGTATGTCTGGCAATCTCACTTATAATGATGGTTGTATTCATAACTGCTGAATTTACAGTTAAGGAACCATTACTTGATTTACGCTTGCTGTCCGATCGTAATTTCGGAATCTGTTCGCTTATCATGCTGATGTTTAGTATCGGTATGTTTGGAAGTACATTCCTGTTACCACTTTATCTTCAGAATTCACTGGGATATACAGCCTTGCAGGCTGGGGCTGTTTTCCTTCCGGTTGGTATAATACAGGGAACAATGTCGCCAATATCCGGTTTTCTGGGAAATAAGATGAATTCGAAATGGATGATTATAACAGGAGTTGGTTTGCTCGCGTTCAGTTTTTATCTGAACTCTTCATTCTCCTTCCTGACCGAACGTCCATATATTATGATGGGATTGTACATACGCGGATTTGCGTTGGGTATTATATTCACTCCGCTAAGTACGCTTTCCTTGTCGCAGATTCCGCGTGAGAAAATGGCTCAGGCATCCGGGGTAACAAATACAATCCGCCAGATCGGAGGTAGTCTTGGAGTGGCAATACTTACCACTGTGCTAACTACCAGAGTTACTTATCACAATGAACTCTATAGTGAAGCTATCCAGCCTAATTCTCCGGCCTATGTGCAGGTTAAGAACGGACTTCAGAACTATGCACAACGAACGGTGGGAAGTTCTCCTGCAGTGGCGGCTCAGCAAGGACAGACATTGCTGGTGTCAAACATAGCTAAGCAGGCATATATTCAGGGAGTTGACGACGACTTTTTACTGGTAGCCGTTATTACCATTCTGGGTAGTGCTCCTGTATTTTTGTTACGCAGAAAGAATAACAACGTATAATAAAATCAGATTATGATTAATCAAATATATAAAATAACATTTGTACTGGGTCTTGCTGCAGGATGTACTTTTTCTGCTTCAGCTCAGCAGCAACCGGATTCGTTGTCATTTCAGGATGTTATGGCAAGAGTAATCGAGAGCCATCCTTCAGTGAAAGAGGCCGAAGAAGTGCTCAATGGTGCTAAGGCCAAAATTGAGTTGGCAAAATCAGCTTATTTGCCAACTGTCGATTTAAACGCTACATATTCACGTGTTGGTCCGGTAACTAAAGTTACTTTTCCTGAATTCGGAACGTTTCAGTTGAATCCTTATGATAATTATAATGCAGGAATAAATGTAAATCAAACCATTTACGATTTTGGAAAAACATCCAAATCGGTCGATGTTGAGAATAAGAAAAGAGAGATCAATAAAATCTCTATTGATCAGATTAAGCAGAATCTCTCAATGCTCGTAACCAATAACTATTACACATTGGTTTATATTCAGAATGCAATTGATATAAAGAATGAAGAACTACTTAATTTGCAGAATCATTTAAAAACTGTTCAGAAGAAAAGTGAAACCGGTTCTGCTACAAAATATGAAATACTTACCACACAGGTAAAGATTTCAACTATTGAAAGTCAGAAGTATGATCTTGAAGCTTCATTCCGCACTCAGCAAGCTGTTCTGAATACTCTATTGGGACTTCCCGAAGAAACTCTTCATAGAGTAACCACTTCACTTTCCACAGAAACTCTTTCTGCAGAAGAGTCATCTGTGAATTATGCCATTGAGCACAGAGAAGAAGTGAAACTGGCAAAAGAAAAAACGGAACTTGAGCACTTGAATTATAGTGTAATAAAGTCAGCCAATAACCCAGTTGTAAATGCTTTTGGTTCAGCCGGATTTAAGAATGGATATACTCCTGATCTAAATAAACTGAAGGGAAACTATGTAGTGGGAGTAGGAGTGAAAGTTCCTCTTTTCGATGCCAAAAGAACAAAGAACAACCTTCAGCTTTCCAAGTCAAACCTAATCAGTTCTGAGTATGAAACAGATATTGCTAAAAGGAAAATAACAAATGAAGTGGTTGAGGCTCAGTCACAGATTATTGCGTCAAAGAAGAAAGTAGAGCAGTTTGATATTCAGTTGACTCATGCCATGCAGGCTTTTGACCTGGCAAAGGTAAGTTATAAAACCGGAGTAATAACCAATCTTGATTTGCTCGATTCAGAAACAGCTGTATCAGAAAGCCGTCTGCAATTGCTTAAAGCAAAGTTAGACCAGCTTGTTTGTATTCTAAAACTGAAGGTTGCAGTAGGAAAACATATTTATTAAATAATATATTCAGGCCGCTGCACTCTGTATGAATAATCATAGAGAAGCAGTGGCTTTTAATTTTTTTAAATGTAAGCATGAAACGTAATATGATAAGTAAATCAACAAGTGAGTCATTGGTAATAGATGACTTTTCGTCTCAGTTACCTATTATCGGGAAGCATATAAATGAGTTTGCTCTTTATCATTTACAGGAAAATGTATCTCTGGACAAAAGCTATAAGATGTCTGATACATTTGCCATTATTGTTGTTTATAAAGGCGATTTTACTATAAAGATCGATGGTCGCCCTCATTCATTATCAAGAGGAGCAATTGCATGTATCCCTCCCGGCAAAACGTTGAATCTGAATTTGAAAGATCAGGAAATAGATGGTTATATGATGACCTTTTCTTCACTCTTCTTTGAATTACTTCAGATACCGGTCTCAGTAAGCAAGGATAAACTGATGATAAACAGCGAATCAGATCCAATAGAAAACACATTAAATAGAATCGACCAGATATTTTCACTTATAAAAGATGGATTGTCTAATAGTGATGATCTTTTCAGAAAAGAGAAACTGCTGAATCTGGTTGCTGTGTTCTATATTGAAGTATTGAACGCTTATGCCCAGAACAATCCTATTGCAAAAAAACTTTGTAAAGCCGACGGTCTTAGTAGAAAGAATAAAATATGCAAAGACTTTTTTGTTTTGGTAAAACAGCATTCCCGTGAAGAAAGACAATTGAAGTTTTATGCAGATAAACTTTGTGTATCTCCAAAGCATCTCTCATTTCTGATAAAGAATGCAACCGGATTGCCAGCAAATAAATGGATAACAGATGCAGTTATTCACGATGCAAAACATCTTCTTCAGAGCTCAGGAAACAGTGTAAAAGAGATAGCCTATATACTTAACTTTTCAAACCAGAGTTTCTTTGGAAAATATTTTAAGAGAGAAGTTGGTATTTCTCCTAGTGATTATCAAAGCGAAGTTCTTTGTTAGTTTTTATCAGAGATACCTCATAATTATAGTAACATGGAAAGGAATTGGTTTTATAAACTGATTCCTTTTTTTATTATGAAAAATTCCTTTTAAATAGCTCTTTTTTTATGTTTTATGAGAGAAAAACGTGAAATGTAACGTAGGGAAAAGTATTTGTAATATTAAAGTAAAGAATGTAATGTGTAGCAAAGTGTGTGTGTTATAATCTTGTTATTCAAAGTCGTATTGTGAGGTATATTTGTGCAAAGGAAAAAAATGATTTAGCCTTAATTTAGAAATTTAAATAGAATAGCTTTTATGAATACACAAAGTCAAAAAGTGTCGATGCTCGAAAAAGTCGGCTACAGTTTGGGAGATTGTTCTGCCAATCTGGTGTTCCAAATGATGATGATTTATCAGACCAAATTTTATACGGATGTTTTTGGTCTTGAAGGTGCTGTTGCAGGAACAGTAATGCTGGTTGCTCGAATTGCCGATGCATTTGTTGATCCAACAGTCGGAATCTTATCTGACAGAACAAACTCTCGTTTTGGTAAATTCCGTCCATGGATATTATGGACAGCTTTACCTTTTATGGTATTTTATATACTTGCTTTTACCAATCCGGGTATACAAGATAAAGGTTTAGTGGCTCTTTACGCAACAATTTCTTATACACTGCTGATGTCCATATATTCCTTTAATAATACTCCTTATTCTTCTTTGGGAGGAGTAATGAGTAGTGATATTAAAGAACGTACCAGCATTACATCAATTCGTTTTGTAGCAGCAACCATTGCACAGTTCGTTGTTCAGGGATTAACACTTCCACTTGTACGTAAATTCTCTGCGGGAGGAGATATAGGTCATGGTTGGTTCTGTACCGTCAGTATTTTTGCTGTTATTGGCTTTATCTTTTTAATAATAGCCTTCCTTTCAGCTCGTGAACGTATTACCCCTCCACCTAGTCAGAAAACAAATATAAGGCAAGATCTTAAAGATGTTGTAGCCAGTCTTCCATGGCGTGCAATGTTTATTCTCACTCTGTTTATTTTCATAACTTTGGCCATGTGGGGAAGTGCGATGAATTACTATTTTGAAAATTATGTTGATGCAAATGCTCTTTATGCTTTTCTTGGTAAACTAGGACTAGTTGCAACAACTTCTTCCGATGGTGTTCTCCACACAGTTCTTAATGCATTCGGACTTATAGTCAGCGGTCCAGATAAAGCTTATGAAGTAGGTTTTGGTGTATTTAACATGCTTGGAGCATTAGTGCAGTTCTTTGGTGTTATTTTCTTGTCAGGCTTTTTGGCTAACCGCTATGGAAAGAAACAAGTCTTTATTGTTTGTCTTACTTTAACAACATTGTTTACAGCTATGTTCTATTTCCCGGGAAAGAAAGATGTAGAATTTATGTTCTTACTTAACTTCTTAAAGAGTTTGGCGTATGCACCAACCGTACCTTTATTGTGGGCAATGATAGCCGATGTGGCCGATTATTCTGAATATGTAAATCACCGCCGGGCTACCGGACTGGTTTTTGCAGGTGTTGTTTTCGCTTTAAAAGCCGGACTTGGTATTGGTGGAGCTATTTTAGGTTTCTTACTTTCAGGATTTGGTTATGTATCTGGAGCAGGTGTTAATCAAAGTGATACAGCAATAAACGGTATACTTCTTTCATCAAGTCTTATCCCGGCAGCAACATTCTTTATAGGTGTATTAGCACTTTATTTCTACCCAATCACTAAGAAGTATAATCAAAAAATGCAAGCCGAATTGCTTGTGTATAGAAGTAAATCAGAAAATTAATCTTATAATCTGTAATTTTGTTATTATGAAATTAAAATATTTAACCCCCTTATTATTAACTGCGGTTCTTTCTATGAGCTGTAAGGCAATTAATCAGCCGGCTGATTCAAATTCAGGTCCTGGCTTAAAAGATGTAGTTGGCAAACATTTCCTTGTAGGAGCAGCTGTAAGCGTAAGGCAAGTTGCCGGCATGGACCCCAATGCTACGAAGCTTATTAAAAAACATTTCAATTCTATCGTTGCCGAGAATTGCATGAAATCCGAAGTCATTCATCCAACAGAAGATACCTATAACTTTACTGCAGCAGATGCATTGGTAAAGTTTGGAGAAGAAAATAAAATGGCAATCATTGGTCACTGTCTTATTTGGCATTCACAGTTATCTCCCTGGTTCTGTGTTGATAAAGATGGAAACAATGTTTCTCCGGAAGTATTGAAAGAACGTATGAAAAATCATATTTACACAATCGTAAGTCGTTATAAGGGCAAGATTAAAGGTTGGGATGTAGTGAATGAAGCCATTGAATCAGATGGATCATGGCGCAAAACCAAATTCTATGAAATTTTAGGTGAAGAGTATATTCCTCTGGCTTTTCAGTATGCACACGAAGCCGATCCCAATGTAGAATTGTATTACAATGATTTCGGAATGAATGCAAAAGGAAAGCGTGATAAAGTTGTGGAACTGGTAAACAGTCTGAAGAAAAAAGGACTCCGCGTTGATGCAATTGGCATGCAAGGACATATGGGTATGGACTATCCTGCTTTTGATGAGTTCGAAGAAAGCATTAAAAGCTTTAGCAGCACAGGTGCAAAGGTTATGATTACCGAGTGGGATATGAGTGCGCTGCCTACTGTAAATATGAGTGCCAATGTTGCGGATATGGTTACTTATAAGAAAGAAATGAATCCTTATCCAAACGGACTTCCCGATTCTGTTTCATTGGAATGGAACAATCGTATGGAGAAATTCTTTAATATGTTTATTAAGTATTCCGATGTTATATCACGTGTTACCGTATGGGGCATAACTGATGGCGATTCATGGAAAAATGGTTTCCCTGTAAGAGGAAGAACCGATTATCCTTTGTATTTCGATCGTAATTATAACCCTAAACCATTTATTAATAAGATTTTAAATAGCTCAAAATAAACAACTATGAAAAATGTAAGATATTTAGTTGAGAATGATTACATGGCAGATCCTGCCGTACATATGTTTAACGGTAGATTGTATATATACCCATCTCATGACTGGGAATCAGGGATTCCGGAGAATGATAATGGCGATCATTTTGATATGCGCGATTATCATGTATTTTCTATAGATGATGTGATGAACGGAGAAATTAAAGATCATGGAGTAGTACTGAAAGTAGAAGATATTCCATGGGCCGGGCGTCAGCTTTGGGACTGCGATGTAGCTTACAAAGATGGAAAATATTACATGTACTTTCCGTTAAAAGATAAAAATGATGTTTTTCACATTGGTGTTGCTGTGAGCGATCGTCCTGAAGGTCCGTTTGTACCTCAATCAGATCCAATAAAAGGAAGTTACAGCATTGATCCTGCCATATTAGATGATGGCGACGGAAATTATTATATGTATTTTGGTGGTTTATGGGGTGGTCAGCTTCAGCGTTATCGTGATAACAAAGCATTGGAATGTGCAACATTTCCTGCTGATAACGAATCTGCTATTCCTTCACGTGTTGTGAAATTAAGTAAAGATATGCTTGAGTTTGCAGAAGAGCCAAAACCTGTTGTTATTCTGGATGAAACCGGTAAGTCACTGACTGCAGGCGATAATAGCAGAAGATTTTTTGAAGCTTCATGGGTGCATAAATACAACGGAAAATATTATTTCTCTTATTCTACAGGCGATACACATTTGTTGTGTTATGCAATTGGTGATAATCCTTATGGACCATTTGTTTATCAGGGTGTTATATTGCAACCGGTTGTAGGGTGGACCACTCACCATGCAATAGCCGAATACAAAGGTAAATGGTATTTATTCCACCATGATTGTGTTCCTTCAAATGGTAAAACATGGCTTCGCAGCCTCAAAGTTTGCGAATTAGAATATACGCAGGATGGAAAAATAAAAACAGTGAATGAATAAACTTTGAATTTAGAGTCTTTTTAAGTTTATGCGCGGGCAATGATATCGTTTTTTTTGTTTTATAGAGGTTAAATTAGTGTTATTGGTTAGATAAAATTGCCTGCGCTTGTTTTTGACTAATACATTAGTACAAATACATTATAACTACATATCTGAAACATTTTGTTACCTTTGTTTATGATATTTGATGTATGTTTGTGCTATGAAAAATGTTAAACCCAAAAATCTTATGTCTAAATTCTATTCTTTAAAACCAAATCTATTAAAGTATTTATTACTGATTCCCTTTTTATCTGTTTTACAAAACTCCTATTCTGCATCTCCTGCAAAAAAGAAACAGATAGCCAAATTAAATGCGAGAGAAATTGTAGTCGATTTTTCAAAAGAAAAAGGCGCACTATGCAAAACTCCATTAGAATGTATTGGAGCAGGCCGTGCCAATGAAGGATTGCGTGCCGACTGGCAGCAACAGCTGGCTTATGTAAAAAAGGAATGCGATTTTAAATATATCCGTATGCATGGTTTGCTATCCGACGATATGGGCGTTTATCGCGAAGATAAAAAAGGAAACCCTGAATATAACTTTCAGTATATTGATGCATTATACGATTATTTGCTGAGTATAAAAATAAAACCTTTCGTGGAACTTGGCTTTATGCCTTCTGCTCTGGCTAGTGGTTCTAAAACTATTTTCTGGTGGAGAGGGAATGTAACCCCTCCAAAGGATTATAATAAGTGGGAAGATTTAATTCGTAATCTTACGCTTCATTTTACTGAGCGTTATGGTGCCGACGAAGTTAAAACATGGTATTTCGAAGTGTGGAATGAACCAAACCTCGATGGATTCTGGGCAGGAACACAAGAAGAATATTTTAAATTGTACAGATATGCTGTAAAAGCTATTAAATCTGTAAATAAGGAATATAGAGTAGGAGGTCCGGCTACAGCAGGTGCTGCATGGGTGCCTGAAATGATTGATTTCTGCAGTAAGAATTCGCTTCCGCTGGATTTTATCAGTACTCATACTTATGGAGTAAAACAAGGGTATCTTGACGAATTTGGCAATTCGGGCACTGTACTAAGTCAGGATCCAATGGCAGTTACCGGTGATATATTGAATTCACGCAAACAAATATCAGCTTCTGTTATGCCCGGTTTGGAGTTACATTATACCGAATGGAGTGCATCTTACACACCTTCCGATCCTATACACGACAGTTATCACGAGGCTTCTTATGTACTCGATAAACTTAAGAAGGTAGGAGCAGCAGCCAATTCAATGTCTTACTGGGTATTTACAGATATTTTCGAAGAAGCCGGTCCACGTTTCACGCCTTTCCATGGCGGATTCGGACTTTTAAATACTCAAGGTATCAATAAGCCTGCTTTCTATTCTTTCAAATTCATTAATCAATTAGGAGACACTGAACTAACTAATAACGATTCATCTTCCTGGGCATGCAAAGACTCAAAAGGAAACATTCAGGTGCTTTTATGGGATTTCACCAATACGCATCCGGGCGATTCTGTAAATAATCAGGTATATTATGTTCGTGACTTACCTGCTAAGGCGAAAGGAAAAGTGAAGATAAATGTTTCCAATGTTCCCGATGGTGATTATACACTTGAAATATACAAAGTGGGTTACCGGTCAAATGATAGTTATACCACTTATCTGGATATGGGCAAACCGGCTCAGCTTACAAAACAGCAGGTTGAACAGATAAAGAAACTTAATGACGGTTCGCCTATTTCTTCCGAGAAAGTAACGGTGAGTAAGGGGGCTGCATTTTCCAAGGAACTCGATATTCGCGAAAATGATGTTTATTTAATGAAGTTGGTTAGATTGTAAAATTACCAAATAGCTTAAAATATAAAAGATATAGATGTGCCAGTTTATGAAGTCAGGAAGAATTTAATTTTCTTCCTGACTTTTATTTTTTATTATTTACACGTCTGTTTTAATTATGAATACAAAAGTTTATTACTTTTACGCAAAATATTATAATGGAAAAACAAAGATCAGTAGAAGCTGTAGAAACCTTTAATAAAAAGTTCAATTGTGCGCAGTCTGTTTTATCAGTCTTCTCCTCAGAGCTGAATATTAGCAAAAGTGATTGTTTTAGAATTGCAACCCCTTTTGGATCGGGAGTTGCTTTTCGCCAGGAGATGTGTGGAGCTGTAACCGGAGCATTGATGGCTATTGGTCTGAAGTATGGCATGGATGAAAATGATAGCACTGAGCAAAAATCATATACTTATGACTTGACCACCCATTTTATTTCAGAGTTTAGGAAAAAACACGGTTCTATTTGCTGCAAGGATTTGCTGGATGGAATTGATATGAGTACTCCTGAAGGATATGCCAAAGTTCGTGAATTAAATATTTTCAGAACACATTGTGCCGAATACGTTCGTAGTGCAGTATTAATTAGTGAGAAAATATTGCTTCGTAAATAACAACTCTGAATGGAGTGATGCTATAAATTGTATTATATTCTTTTTAAAATTGAATAAATTATGGAGGCCAGTAAAAAATATCCTTCAGTCAGTTTTCTTGATTTAATAATACTTGTATTGTCAATTTACGTATTGATAGCTTTGCTTGTTGATTCTTTCTTTAAATTGCCAAAAGAAATGTCTCTGCTTTTAGAAGATATTGATAATGGTATCTGTGTTATTTTTATCTTTGATTTTTTATATCGTTTTTATAAGGCTCCGTCTAAACTGAGCTTTATGAAATTCGGATGGATTGACCTCATTTCTAGTATTCCTACCTTTAGAATTTTCCGTTACGGGAGATTAATTCGATTAATAAGAGTTTTAAGAGTCTTAAGAGCTTTTCGATCCATTCGCTATATTACTGCACATTTATTTAAATCGAGAATACAAGGAACTTTTGCTTCAGTGGCTTTTATTGCAGCTTTAACTGTAATTTTTGGTTCCATTTCTATTTTGCAAGTAGAGGGAGGCTCTTCTGCTAATATAAAAACTGCAGATGATGCTATTTGGTGGGCTTTTACTACAGTAACGACAGTTGGATACGGAGATAAATATCCAGTTACAATGGAGGGCCGAATGATTGCTGCATGTTTAATGGTTTCTGGCGTTGGATTATTTGGTACATTTACAGGGTTTATTGCTTCCTGGTTTATGGGAGATGATAAAGATGATTTGAAAAAAGATGAATATATTGCTGATAAACTTGAAATGTTATTTGAACTGAAACAAAAAGGGATTTTGACAGAAGATGAATTTAAGAGGCAAAAAGATAAATATTTAAGTTCTTGATAAAAAACTGATAGGACAGATTAACATAATGGAAATGGAAAGAATAACCGATTTTGAAGCAAAACTATCTTCTACGCTATCACGAAATTTTGTAGATGCCATAGTTGAATCCGTTCTATTTTATCCGGAAGATTTTGGGCCACTTTACAGCCTGGTTACAAACAAAGAAACAAAGCTATCCTGGCGGGCGGCATGGGCTTGCGAAAAGCTTAGCGAATTAACTCCGGAATGGTTTATCCCTAAATACGATGAGATAGTTTGCCTTACTCTCTCCATGAAACATAGCGGTACCAAACGATTGTTGCTTTCAATTCTGTATAATCTTCCCGTACCTACTCAATTTCCCGTAGAACTTTATAATTTTTGTCTGGAGAAGATGCTTTCGCCGGATGAAGCAATAGCTATTCAGGCCCTTTGTATAAAGCTGGCATACAAAATAGCCCTTAAAGAGCCAGAACTGCTCAGTGAAATTAGGCTCTATCTGGAAAATGCCGAAACGGAATATTTCTCTACCGGAGTAAAAAACTGTATTCGGAATGTGCTTAAGAAAATAAACTCTTCCCAACGGTAAAGGTCGTATTAAAAAAACAGTAACTTTGAAGTATCAAACTATCATCATAAAAGATGAATTAAGATAGTGTTGTTATATCGAACTCGCGTAACTTAATAACAGAATAATTATGGAAATAGATTTAACTACTCCGGCTTTACTGTTCTCAGCTATATCGTTGATAATGCTGGCATATACTAACCGATTTTTATCTTATGCCCAACTGGTACGTACTTTAAAAGAGCAATATGTAGCAAATCCCTCCTCGGTAAAGGCAGCACAGATTGCTAACCTAAAGAAGAGACTTTACCTGACGCGTGCCATGCAGTTTACGGGCATCAGTAGCTTGCTGCTTTGCGTTATTAGTATGTTTTTTGTATATATCGAATTACAACTTGTGTCAGTCTACATTTTCGGTCTGGCACTGTTACTGCTGATTATCTCACTTACTATATCTATATATGAGATTTACATCTCTGTTAAAGCATTAGAGTTACATTTGAACGATATGGGAGAATAAATTCCCCAATATCTAATAAATAGCCAATGCATTTATAAAAACTCTCTCTCTCATAAAAAATAAAAATGCAAAATTGATCTAGCGATCTAGCACTTACCACTTAACTTGTTATAAATAAACAGCATAGAGGTGCTAGATCAATTAAATTTGATCTAGCAGTGATCTAGCGATCTAGCGCCTGCTCTTATGGTTGCTCTTGTAATCCTCTTTTATTACAAAATGAGTCCTTCTTAACTCGTAAATACCCTTCTGAATATTTGGATTTAACATAATTATTTGTTATATTTGTAGAACTGAAAAATGAGTCTCCATCCAGGTGTATATCGCCTGTACACCCGGGTGGAGTCTGTTTTTACACCCGGGTGTAGGAGGCGGGTACACCCGGGTGTGCAGAAAATAACCTGATTATAAATTAATTAAACAAATAAGTATGTCTTTATATGTTGTTCGTCAAAAAGTAGATAAGAGTAAGGAAGAAGAGAAAGTGCGCTATCATGGCGTTCCGGTTAGTTCCGGGCAAATAAGTATAGATGAGTTGGCAAAGGATATCAGCGGGCGTTGTTCGCTCCATGAATCGGATGTGCATGCAGCAGTTATTGCATTGGGAGATGTGATGCAAACATACCTGATGAAAGGAAATACGGTTCATCTGAAAAACATCGGTCTGTTTTCCATATCAGCAGGTAGCGAAGGTTTTGAAACACCCGATGAGTGTACACCATCAAAAGTAACGGCGCAGCGTGTTTGCTTCAAAGCAGACAAAGAAATGCGCAGCATATTGCCCGAGATAAAGTATCAGCGAACTTACAGAGAAACGGCAAAGAAGTAATTAATAACCCTAACTAACTTTATGAAAATAACGCAATACCGTAATGACGGTAAAACACAAACACAACGTATCCTTGAATTTGAAACTGCTGTAGAAGCAATGAGAACCGAAGTGAGCAGCAGACCTGTATCTAACCTGAGACATGTACTTCAGTACGCAATGGCTGGCCAAAATTTTCCGGAGGTGAAGAAACTTCCCCGACTGGTCTTTGGAGGAGTCTTCCGTAAGGATGGCAGTCAGCAGATTTTGTCTTCCTATAATGGTTGCGTAACTATAGAAGTAAATAACTTGGCAAACACGAATGAGGCGGCGCAAATTCGCGAAAGAGCATCTCAATTGCCGCAAACCTTACTCGCTTTTATTGGCTCCAGCGATAAGAGTGTAAAGATCGTAGTTCCTTTTACATTGCCAGACAGTACATTACCCCAGAACCGCAAATTGGCCGAGATGTTTCATGCACAGGCTTATCGCGAGGTGGTAAAATGGTATCAGCCTCAACTAAAACGCGAAATAGAACTAAAAGAACCGGTACTGGAACATGGATGTCGCATGAGCTTTGATCCTTCGTTGTATCATAATCCGGATGCCGTGCCTATCCGTATAGAGCAGCCGGTAAGTATGCCTGCCGAACCAACGTTCGACGAAGAACGGCAGCAGATGAGTGACCCTTTGCAACGCCTGTTGCCAGGATACGAACGGAGTCACATTATCTCTACACTGTTTAGTACCTCCATGTGGGATGCATTGAACACCGTTGGCAAGGTAGAATGGGAGAGTGGTGAGGTGCTTCCGTTTCTTATTAAACTGGCGGAAAACTGTTATCGTTCGGGTATTCCGGAAGAAGATGCGATAAAGTGGACGTTGATGTATTATAACCTAAATAAGTACGAACTGGAGGTGCGGACAAACTTCCGCAGCATTTATACCATCTCAAATAAGTTTGGCGGTAAGCCTTGCATCTCTTCCTCCATGACATTGGTGGCACAGATGGAAGAGTTTATGAAACGGCGATATCAGCTCAGACGAAATACGGTGAAAGGCATGGTGGAATACAGAGAATTGAAATCTTTCTACTTTGATTTCCGTCCTGTCAATAAACAGGCGCTCAACACGATTTGTCTCGATGCATTGGCAGAAGGACTTCCGTCATGGGATGTCGATATAAAGCGTTATGTTGAATCAAACCGTGTGCCCTCTTATGATCCTATTGAAGATTATCTTCTCAATGTGGGAAAATGGGACGGGAAAGATCGCATTCGTGAACTGGCGGATAGAGTGCCGTGCGACAATCCACAATGGAGAGACCTATTCTACATTTGGTTTCTCTCAATGGTGGCTCATTGGCAACAACTTGACCGCAACCATGCAAACAGCACATTACCTTTGCTAGTGGGCGATCAGGGTTCCGGAAAATCAACTTATTGCATGAATATTTTGCCACCCGAGCTGCGGGAGTATTACACTGATGGCATAGACTTCAGTAAGCGTGGAGATGTTCAGCTGGCATTAACCCGCTTCGCGCTGATTAATATGGACGAGTACGATTCCATCAGTCCCTCTTATCAGGGATTTGTGAAGCATATTCTGCAAAAAGCAGTTGTTCAGGCCCGTTTGCCTCACGCCAGTGTAACCCAACAGATGCGCAGGTATGCCACATTTATAGCCACAAGCAACAGTTTTGACTTGCTGAACGACCCAACCGGAAGCCGTCGTTACATTTGCATAGCTATATTGGGAGTGATTGATTATAAATCGCCCATTGACTACAAACAACTCTATGCTCAAGCCGTTGAGGCTCTTCGCAACGATGAACGCTACTGGTTTACTCACGAAGAAGAGGCGTACATCACCAAAAGTAACCGTCGCTTTCAGCAAGTGATGCCCGAAGAGGAAGTTGCCGACATCTATTTCCGTTCTCCGGTAGGCGATGAACCAGCCGAGGAATTGACTTGCGGAGAAATGCTGAAACGCATGCAGCAACGAGACTCCGGATTTAAATATACTAACACCGCCGCTAAAGTTTTTGGACGAACACTGAAGAATAAATTCGTCAATCGCCTTGCACACCGCGGAATGGTGTACCAGGTAGTAGAGATTAAATAAACGAACCAAAGCGCTAGATCGCTAGATCACCGCTAGATCAAATTTAATTGATCTAGCGGTGCTATTTCATTTATTTATAGTGAGTTATATGGATGGCGCTAGATTGCTAGATCAATTTTGTGATTTTTGATTTTTATGAGAGAGTTAGCTTATGTTTTGGAATAAAATAATATGTATTGTTTACTGTTTATATAGATATTAAATGTTCGTGACAGTGTAACGACAATCTCTTTACTATATATTCTTTCGGAATTATTATCTGGATTTTGTGTAAACTTAAGGTTGTTTTATCTAAAACATTTTAACTTTTTCTTCCCATGAAGCAACAGATTAACAGCATCCTGCGGTGAACCAACTTTTACTACTGTCCTCGAATTTACAAAATAAATTTCGTCAGCGTTTGCGATTGTATTCAAACAGTGAGCTATGGTCACTTTTGTAGTGCTATTTGGCAGTCTTTGAAGAATACAAGTTAATCACTGTTTTCGGCTAGTTATGCTTGAAGAGAAAATTGCCGATATCTATTTCCGTTCTTTGGTAGGCGTTTATGATTTTCTGCAATTATGCAAAACATTTGGCGCGATCGCAGCTTATTACCAAAAGTTGAGGATGCTCTTTTTGTCACTCCTTAATATTTGATTGTACAGTTCATTTGCTAATCATTGATACTTTTTGTTAATTTTTCAAAGATTGAAGGCATCGTTTGTGCATCAATCACATACATATCAATAAGTTTCAAATCTTTAACCATGATTAAGGTGCTGGTTTTATAATGTTGAAAATGTTCCGATTTAATATGTGCTTTATACGCATCCTTATCTTTGTAAAATTCAAGAATCCGTATCTGCGTTGGATTCTGCTTTTGCACCAACGGAAATATCAGGATAACCCCTGGTTCTTTCAACACAGATGCACTCGATTCTTCTTTCAATATTTTGATGTATTCCTCAAAATATTCAGGGTAAATTTCAATTTCCGAAATGCGTATCAGGCTCTTTTCTGAAACTTCACGATCAACAGCTTTTGAATTTGAAAGCTGAAATTTAAGAAATTCAATTCTGGCATTGCTGGTTAGCTGACTTGTTGTACCATTTTCTAAATCACTTACAATTATTAATAGTTCATTCATTTCCGCAGTCGAAATTCCAACATTAGTACCAATGCCAATGTGAGCCTGCAACTGTGGTTCAACACCCTGCATAACCGAAAGGGCTGCAATAGTTGCCATTTCCCTTTGCTTGTATGTTAAAAGGTCGCTGTCAAAAATATCAGCAAAAAGATGTTCCTTTAAAAATCGGTCAATGGTTGGGTTGAATTCCCCAAAACCCGGGGCTGGCTTAGACTGTTTCTTTCCGGTAATATTTTCCAAAGTTTTTCTGCCCTTTTCGTAGTTATCTTCATTTACTACTGGTGTTGGACTTTTGCCTTGGCTATCAATTATACCGTTGACTTTACGCTCATCAACAACTTTCATAAAAGTACTGATAGCATTCAGGCTTCTAGGGAAACCACAATAGACGTATAATTGTGCTAACTCATCATTAATTTGATTAATGGTTAAGCCACTATCTAACCCGCCAATCAAAGCGACTTTTAACAAATTTAGATTTCCGCTTGCTGTTAAAGCTGCAATTTTTACCAGACTTTTATCCTGAGCCTGAAGTTCATTATTAGTTTTTTGTGCTTTCATTGGATAGTTAATAGTTATAAAAAGCATCGTCGTAATAAATATAAACTTTTTCATGTTTCATTTATTTTGTTGCATTTATCTGGTTGATACCTATACATTTGTAATGTTGTTATATTCTTCATCTTTAACCGGATTCAGCCATTCATTTGTTGCTCCTTTAGCAGACACTGAAATCGCTATATGGGAGAACCAGCTGTCTTTTGTAGCACCATGCCAATGTTTTACTTCGGCAGGAATAAAATCCTCTTTATTTAATCTTTTTATCAAAAGCAGCTTTGTATTCTTTTCGCTATTCTATAGTAAGTAAAACATTTCGCTTAACTTTATGTTCAATTTCTGTTAGCTGGTTCAATTTTGCAATGTTTATCCCATTCGATGTAGAATTATATCTTTATCAGTACGATTTCCGTGTATTTGAATCTTTGCTAATTCTGATTCAATAGTCTCGTATTCCTCTGTAGTAAGCTCAACATTTACAGCACCAAGATTTTCTTTTAGCCTATCCAGACTTTTTGTACCTGGTATAGGAACAATAAAATTCTTTTTATGCATCATCCAGGCTAAAGAAACTTGTGCCATTGTGACATTCTTTCTCATGGCATAGTCATTTAATAAATCCAGTAAAGGCTGGTTTGCTCCAATATTTTCATCTTTGAATCGGGTTATTGAAGCGCGAACATCGTCACCTGGATAACTTTGCCCTCTGGATATTTTTCCACTTAAAAAGCCACTAGCTAAGGGGCTAAATGGGACAAAACCAATATTTAATTCTTCGCATAAAGGAATGACTTCCGATTCAAACTGTCGCTCCATCATAGAAAATTCACTTTGAATTGCAGTGAGAGGAGTTATAGAATGCGCCCTGCGAATTTGATCAGGAGTTGATTGTGATTGTCCCCAGGTCAAGATTTTTCCTTCTTTTATCAATTGCCCCACAGTATCAGCAACTTCTTCCACGTCATCATCGCTCACTCGGTGTTGGTAATACAAATCTACATAATCAGTTTGCAATCTTTTTAAAGATGCTTCAAGGTGTTCTCTTATTTGTTTTGGCGTATATCTTTTAGGGTATATTTTACCTTCGATAACTTCTGGGCCTCCAAATTTTGTTGCAATAACAACTTCCTTACGAATTGGTTTTAAGGCTTCTCCAATCAGTAACTCATTTTTGCCAATGCCATAACTTTCAGCAGTATCAAAGAAGGTATAACCCAATTCAAAAGCTGCCTGTATCAGTTTTACAGCTTCAGCAGGTGTTGGTATTGCGCCATAACCATGGCTTAATCCCATCGCTCCAAAACCTACAGCTGAGACTTCTAAATTTCTAAGTTTTCTTGTTTTTATCTTCATTTTTTTTTATTAAGAATGTAACTATAAGACTGTATATCCTCCATCAGGAGTAACCGCCTGACCTATCATAAAACCGGCTAAAGGACTACATAACCAAAGTACTGTACCTGCAATTTCTTCTGCTTTACCCATTCTCTCCATCGGTATTGCACTAATAATAGCTTCCATATGTTCTGGTCTATCTGCAACTGCATTAGCAACCATTGGAGTGTCGCTGGTTCCGGGACAGATACAATTAATTCTGATACCACGATTGGCATATTCAAGAGCACTTGCTTTTGTAAGTCCTACCACTCCGTGTTTAGCCGCCGTATAAGCGCCTAAATTAGCAGTCCCGACTATTCCACTCTGGGAAGAACAGTTCACAATGGCCCCTTCATTTCGGGTTCGCATGTGCAGTAGCTCGTATTTCATGCAATTCCAGATTCCTTTCAAATTCACTGCAATAGCCCTATCAAAATCCTCTGAGAGAGCATCGGCAGTTTCAGCTACCGGAACGTGCATCCCTGCATTATTATATGCTATGTCTAATTTTCCAAAGGTTGAAACTGTTTTCTCAACCATGTTTTTAACTTCGGTTTCTTTAGTTACATCACAATCAATTGCAATGACTTTTAATCCACTTAGTTCCAACTGTTTTGCAGCTTTTTCAACCTCTTCTTTGTTTTTATCAGCTAATGTAACATAAGCTCCAGCTTCAGCAAAAGCTTTTGCTGTTGCAAATCCAATTCCCGAGGCTGCACCTGTTACAAGTGCTATTTTGTTTTTAAAAGATATTTCCATTATTTTCTATTATATTCATTTACTTAAAAGAGTTACTGGATTCTTCAGATGCTGTTCTATTTAATATTTATACATTTTTTCCGAGCTGATAGGCTTCCTCGCCATAATGAGTGTTGCGGATTGAACCGGCTGTCCAGAAACCCGGAGCTATCACCGTTCCACAATCTTTCCATCCGAGGTAAGTGATTAGTGTCTGATAATGTAGAAGCATAGGCTGTGCTTCATTCTCGGCTGTGTCTGCATATACCATCATAAAAGCAGTTTTTTTTGGTACACCTTTGAGACTCTCATTGATAGCATAAAAACGATCAATTATATTCTTTAGCTGAGACGAAAAGCCAAAATAGTACATTGGTGTCACGAATACTACCATATCAGCGTTGATCAGATGTTGACGAACCAATTCAAAATCATCCTTTAAAATACAATCCCCATTCATTCCACAGTGATTACAAGCTAAACATCCTGCTATTTTGTGTTGAGCACAATCGAACCTAAATATCTCATGTCCGCTTTCTTTTGCTCCGAAAATAAATTGTTCTGCAAGATAATTTGTATTTCCGTTACGGCGTGGGCTGCCGGTCAATACTACTATTTTCATAGTTTTTAATTTTGATGTTTCTGCCGATACTCCATCCAATCTGGCATCTAATAATTCTTTTGCTGCGACTTTGCCTATTGAAACTGTTAATAGCGTCGTTGTCGTTTTTTTTATAAAACAACGTCTGTTTATACTTTTTTTATTAATAATTGTCTATTATTATGCCATATCGCAATTCTTTCCTAATAAACATTGTAGTAATAAACATACCACCTAAACAGGTCTTTTTACCAATTAAGCGATGCTATTACCTTTTCAGGGTCTTCGGGATTACCAATCAGTGGCGTTGCCTTGTCGAAACCGTGCAGCAACTCCATTTCATCGGCTGTTAGCTCAAAATCGAAAACATTAAAATTTTCTTTCATACGAATAGCGTTGGTTGATTTGGGAATCACCACCACCCCGCTTTGAAGTTGAAACCGAAGCACAACCTGATGCACTGTCTTGTTATATTTTTGGGCAATTTGGTTCAATGTCGGGTCGTTATACAAATTATTGATTCTTCCTTGTCCGAACGGTGCATATCCTTGATGCTGTATTGCGTATTTATCCATCCATTGGCGGTTTTCATCTTGCTGAGAAATAAGATTTGTTTCAATCTGATTCACTGCAGGAGTAACTTTATTGTAGGCAATGAGATCTATCAGGCGAGCAGCATTAAAGTTTGATACTCCAATACTACGGATTTTTCCTTCAGTATACATCTCTTCTAGAGTCCTCCAGGCTGCATAAATGTTCCCGAACGGCCAATGAAGTAAAACCAAATCAAGATATTCAGTCTGAAGTTTTCGGAGTGATTCTTCAACTGAGTCACGGGTGTGTTCGTAATTTCTAAACCATACTTTGGTGGTGATAAAAAGCTCTTCGCGTGGAATGCCGCATCTCGAAAGTGCATTTCCTATTGGTGCTTCATTACCGTAACCCTGTGCTGTATCAATCAATCGATAACCAATGTTAATTGCATTCAGAACATTTTGCTCACATTCGGAAGGCTCAGTCATAAGAAAAGTTCCCAGACCTAAAACCGGCATTTCTATACCATTATTCAATTTTACAGTTTTCATATTTCTATTTTTGAATGTATATATTTTTATCTATGCAAAAAGACTGTACTTTGCAGATAGAATATAAATATATTAATGGGTGCAAAGTTGTGGTTTTTAGTTATAATAACTCTTATCTCAAATACTGATTCTCTAACCAGTTTTACTGATATACACTTTAGCTAGCTTAAATTCCGGTAAATAGTTGTAATTTTGAAAAAAAATATCAGCTATGAGCATAATTGTAGATTTCAATAGTGTACAGAAATACAATGAATATGGAGGCCAGGATACTTTACATCCTTTGGTAAGTGTTATAAACTTAGCTAAGGCACAACCTAGCAGGTATAAGCAGATGAATATGGGGATTTATGCAGTCGTATTCAAAGATAAATATTGCGGAGAGCTTTCATATGGTCGAAAAAGATATGATTATGACGAAGGTACTCTTCTGTTTTTTTCTCCCGGCCAGGTAGTTCGACTTGAAGACAAGGAAGAGTTTCATCAGCCTAAAGGTATAGCTTTAGCATTTCATCCGGATCTTTTGCATGGTACAGCACTTGGTAAAAAGTTTCATGAATACACCTTCTTTAATTATAGTGTAAATGAGGCTCTTCATCTTTCCAAGTCCGAACAACAGGATATTCTTGACTGTTACAATAAAATTGATGCAGAACTTAAACGAGGTATTGATAAACACAGCAAACCTCTTATCGTTAGTGTATTAGAGTTGTTGCTGAATTACTGCCAGAGATTTTACGAAAGACAGTTCATCACAAGAGAGATTCATAATAAAGGTATTCTTGAAAAATTTGAAGAATTGCTAATTGAATATTTTTCATCAGATAAACTTCTTACTGATGGCATGCCTTCTGTGGCATACTGTGCCGATGCATTACATCTGTCGCCTAATTATTTTGGTGACCTGATTAAAAAAGAGACTGGTAAAACGGCACATGAGCACATTCAAGATAAAGTTATCCGATTGGCTAAAGAGCGAATCTTTGACTTCGATAAATCAATTAGTCAGGTTGCATACGAACTAGGCTTTAAGAATCCTACTCATTTTTCTAGATTATTTAAAAAAAAAACAGGTATGACTCCTAATGAATTTCGGTCAATGAATTAGAAAAAAATGAGTTTGTATTTTTATTTGTAATAAAAAAGAGTAAATGTAATTATCTACGAATTAGTATCGTTCGTAGCGCATCGATAAATCTAAATCCAAAAATTACTTAGAATCACTTGTTATAAGTTATTTAGCATTTAAAATTTTGATTTTGGCTAAAAAATTCTTTTAGTTAGTTGTTTTTTGATTAATTTGCACCATATATTGAGTAATGTTTATTTAATAACGAAATGGATATCGACTTTGAATCATATATTCGTGGTATTGAGCCCGATAAGCAAGAAAAGGCTTCTGCCTGGAAAACAGCCATTGGTCTACAAGCTGTAGATGGTTTGCAAACGTCAGACTATCTAAAGGATACTGCACGCAAACATATTGAGGGCGATATTAGTATTGATGAAGTTAAAAAACTGATTAATGGATATTACCAATCTAAGACTGCACGTACACCGGAAGATGAAGAAATGGAAGAGGCGGACAAGGTATCTGCCAGCATTGCAAGAATATTGAATGAACAGTCGTTTGCTTTCTCTGTTGCCGGTTTCATTTCCATCCATCGTAGATTGTTTGAAGGTATCTTTAAATTTGCTGGCAAGATTCGTGATTACGATATTACGAAAAAGGAATGGGTACTTCGTAGCGATACGGTGCTATATGCTAATGCAGAAGACTTGAAAGAGGCCTTGGAATATGATTTGGAACAGGAAAAGAACTTTTTGTATAAAGGGCTTTCCATGGACGAAGTAGTCAACCACATTGCTAAGTTCGTCTCTGGCATCTGGCAAATCCATCCCTTTGGTGAAGGTAACACTCGCACCACCGCCGTTTTTACAATCAAGTATCTACGCAGCATTGGATTCGATGTGAACAATGATTTGTTTGCCGACAATTCTTGGTATTTCCGAAATGCGCTGGTTCGTGCCAATTACCGAAATGTACGGAAGGGCATTGAGCCGGATATGAGTTTCTTGATCAGTTTTTTCCGAAACTTAATGATGGGTGAACAGAATGAGCTAAAGAATCGCTATATGGTAATTGATGCTCCCAATGAATGGATTTCAGAACAATACCCGACAAGTACCCGACAAGTACCCGACAAGCTCCCGACAAGTTCGCCTGCAATTCTAAGTCTGATTAAGACCTTAGGTGAGCAGCAATTATCCATCAAAGAAATGCTGGTAGTTATGAACTTAAAAGACCGTGAAAATTTTAAGGATAATTACTTATCGCCTGCCATAAATGAAGGATTTGTTGTGATGCTATATCCCAACAATCCAAGACACCCTAGGCAAAAGTATTTGTTGACAGCAGAGGGATTGGCCATTTATAAAGTCAAACAATAGCAACTCTGAATAATATGTTTAGTTCTCTCGTTTTCCATGAAAAAACAGATTAACAGCATCCTGCTGTGAACTGACTTTAACTACAGTTCCTGAGTTTACAAAATAAATCTCATCAGCGTTTGCAATTGTATTCAGTCGGTGAGTTATGATCACTTTTGTAGTGTTTCTTGGCATTCCAAAATTAACGTTATATCTTTGTCGCATTAACCCTACTGCAATGTAGAAAATTAAATCTGTATTATGAAAAAACGAATAGTATTATCAATGCTTTCCTTTTTGTTCCTGTCGCTTATGGCGCAGCAAGCCAAACAATTGAATGGAAATTTAAAACCACGCCTTGTGGTTCTTACTGACATAGGAGATTGTAATGTTGAGCCTGATGATATGGAGTCGGCAGTAAGACTTCTGGCTTATGCTGATCGCTTTGAGATTGAAGCTATCATGACAACCATTGGCTGGAATTGTGACCCTTATCCGGAAGAGTGGGCGAAGTATCTCACACAGGTGGTTGATGCTTATGCAAAGGATGTTCAGAATTTGAAGGCTCGTTCATCGCAAACATCATTCCTTTCTCTTAACAAGGAGAATGGCAAGCAGCAGTTAGGCTATTGGCCAAGTGCTGAGTATATTCGCAGTCGCGTTATGTCAGGAAGTCATCGTGCAGGCATCAAGGTAATTGGCAAGGACAATGATTCTCGGGGAAGCGACTTTCTTATAAAACTGGCTGATGAAGATGATGACCGGCCAATATGGATTGCTACTTGGGGAGGTGGTAACACTCTTGCACAAGCAATATGGCGAGTGCAGCAGACACGCACACCGGAACAACTTAAAGCATTCCTCCATAAATTCCGCATTTACACAATTACTGATCAGGACATGAAATATGATATGCGCATGAACCAAGCCTACAGTTCACACATGTGGATGCGCCGTGAATTCAAGAATGATTTAAAGTTTATTTGGGATGAAGGAACATGGCAATTGCAGTGCGACCTCGGGAAGAAGTATTGGGATAAGCATAAACAGAACATTCAAGGGCATGGCGCTATGGGTAGCATTTATCCTAACTATAAATGGGGCGTGGAAGGCGATACACCATCATTTCTCTATGTAATGCCTAACGGGCTTTCCGACCCTGAAGATCCAACTCAGGCAGGGTGGGGTGGTTGTCATGCTTACGGTATTAGTCCCGACTCCATCACTTATGCATGGAACAGTTGGCAAGAGCCACAAAAGACAATCACCGAGAACTATAAGCGTCGTTTCTATCCTGATGAGCTGAACGATTTCGCAGCTCGTATGCAGTGGGCGCACGAAGGCAAAGGAAATACCAACCCGCAAGTTGTTATCAATGGTAAGAAAGGGATTACACCAATTCATATAAAGACGAAAGCGGGCAAGACCATTCACCTTGATGCTTCAAAGTCTACAGACTCCGAGGGTGATAATCTTTCATTCTTTTGGTGGCAGCAGCCAGAAGCAGGCAGTTATAAGTCTGAGATAACAATCAGCAACAATAAATCCTCTTCCATCAATATTGCTGTTCCTCAGGATGCTGCGGGCAAATCAATCCATTTCGTTTGCGAAGTGCATGATGATGGTGCTTTTAATCTTGTGTCTTATAGGAGAGTTATTATTGATGTGGATTAATGGATTAATCTGATAGGTACCCAAATTTCTTCTTCCGATTCAAGATCATCGTTTTTGTATTTCTCACCCATTAAATCAAAATGTTCTCTGTTATCAAGTTTATATTCTGATTTTGGAAGCCATTCATTGAATATGAATTGGAATGTTTTTGGAAAAGAGTTTGGAGTACCTTTATGATTAAAAACGGCATAAAGACCGCCTTTTAGGGTATAAGTTTCCATATTATCCGGAATATCAGTAAAGTTGGTGACTTCTATGGCTGCCCATTTTTCGAACTCAGTCTGTGGATTGAAATCTTTAAAATTAAGGTTCTTGTCGTATACCTGTAAACAGTATAAATCAGTACTAATGCTGTTTTTTATCTCTTTTCTGTGAGGCATAAAACTGTGCCACAATTCAAATGTACGGTCGTTTGATAAAGTCATATTTAGCCTTTTACCAACCAACTTCTTCTTTGCTAATAGTTCTATTCTTGGTTCCATATAGTTTCTTTCTAACTCTCTCTCTTCCCATGAAGCAACAGATTAACAGCATCCTGAGGTGAACCGGCTTTGACTACAGTTCCTGAGTTCACAAAGTAAATTTCGTCTGCGTTTGCGATTGTATTCAGGCGGTGAGCGATGATCACTTTTGTAGTGCTACTTGGTAATCGTTGTAGAATATCTTCAAGTAATTGTTCGCTTACAGTATCAATGTTTGCAGTGGCTTCATCTAAAATAAGCAGTTTGGGTTTGCGAAGCACAGCTCTCATAAAGGCTATGAGTTGCTTTTGTCCCAGACTTATATCCTCGCTGTTCAGATTAATAGTTGTTTGTAGTCCGTTATCAAACTTATCTATCAATTCGTGCAGACCGGCTTCTTCTATTTTCTGAATAGATTCTTTTTCTGATAATTGGCTAAATTCGTCATTTCCATAGATTATGTTATCTAGTACTGTTCCTGAAAAGAGGAATGGATCTTGCAAGATGAATCCAATATTTCGGGCTCTTTCTTCCGATTTATAGCAACGTATATCTTTTCCTTCAAAGAAAATAGTTCCTTTTGATGGGTCGTAAAGTCGGGCTATAAGCGAAGCTGTGGTTGTTTTTCCTCCACCGGTAGGTCCTACAAATGCGTATGTTTTACCTGCTTCCAGATTGAAACTGATATGCTTAAGTACTTCATTGCCGTTGGGATATCTGAATGTAACGTCTTTGAATGATAGCAAATTGGACGGATCTTCAGTTTTTTTACACTCCATAACCGGAAGATTACTTTCCATGGAGAGTATATGGGAAATACGATCCCAGGCTGCAAGAGCTATCTGGAAACTTGTCCATAAAGTTGCTATACGTCTCAATGGATCATAAAAGTAATTGATATAAGTTAGAAAACTGATTAAGAACCCAACGGTAAAGCTTCCTTGCATGATAAGGTAAATACCAAATGCCAGTACAATAAACTGCCCCACGTTTGAACAAAAACTGTATATTGGAAGGAAAACATTATTGGCCAGACCAGCTTTTACTGAAGCTTGATAATTTTTTTCATTACTTTCATCGAATTTCTGTTTGAAATAATCGCGTCTGTTGAATGCTATGATAACTTTAAAGTTTGTCAGGTTCTCCTGAACTTCGGCACTGAGGTCACCCATTGTTTTCATGCTTTTTTCATTCTTCTTTTTCACCCATTTGGAAGAAGCTTTGGTGAATCCCCAAAGGACGATGGCAGGCGCAAGAGCGGTTACTCCCAATTTGAAGTTAATGCACAGTAAAGCGGTAGCTGCTCCTGCAATAAAGAATACACTATTCATAAACTGAATAAGTGATTGTGAGAAAAATAGATTCAGTTTATCTGTATCATTGTTTATTCTCGAAATCAGATCGCCCGATTTATTCTGATAGAAGAAATCTACAGGCAATTCCTGCAATTTCCAGAAAAGAAGATTACGGATTTTAAAAAGCATTCTTTGTCCCACGCCACCCATCACTTTCCCCTGAATAGCTCCGGTTGCCAATACTCCCAGATAGATTACAAGCAGGTAACAGGCAATAGTCAGCACACCACCGTACTGCTTGGTTTGCATGTATTGATTGACTGCAATACCAATTAGAAAAGGTGCTACCATATTAAGTACGGCATTTATAAGAATATTAATGGTACAGATAATGAGACTTCTTTTCTCATCTTTCAGTAATTCCCAAAACTTCTTGTAGTTTAGTTTGGTTATACTTTTCTGTTCTTCTGTTTGTGATAATTTATAGTTCATAAAAATGGGTACTTTTCTGAGAGTTATATATCTGAATATACTCTGTGCAATTATTTATTAGTTCCTGGTGAGTGCCTTTTGCAATCATTTCACCTTCCATGATAAGCACAATCTGGTCGAAATCTTTAATGGACGAAACTTTCTGCGAGATAGATATAAGGGTAATTCCCGGATAATTTTCTTCGATGTTCTTTAATATTTTCTTCTCGGTTTTGTTGTCTACTCTCGCAGTAAAATCATCGAGAAGAAGCACTTTGGGGTTAAGAGCCAATGCACGAGCAAGCATAATTCGCTGCTTTTGTCCACCGGAAAGACTGGTTCCCCGTTCGCTGGCCATTGTATCAAGTCTATTTGGGAGATTATTTACAAAGTCTCTCAGTTCGGCAGTATCAATGGCCTTTTCAAGAGATTCTTCTGTAACCTGATTGCTGAAAGCTATATTTTCACGAATACTCACATTAAAAATGATACTATCCTGAAAAACAAATCCTACCTGACTGTGAAACGTTTCCGCATTGTATTGATTAACTTCATTACCGTCAAACCTGATTGTTCCGAAATTAGGTGTAATCAGTCCGGTTAATGCATATAACAGCTGACTTTTACCTGCAGCCGTAGGTCCGATAACAGCTATGCGACTACCGGCTTCGACAGAAAATGAAATATCTTTCAAAGCTGGTTTACCGTTATAGATAACAGAAACATTGTCTACTTCAATATTTCCGGTTATTTCACCTGTGATTTTACCTTCTTCTACTGTTTCAGGAGCTTCGAGAACATCCTTAACTCTCTTATATGAAACACTGGCCTGAGAAATAATATTACTCATAAATCCTATCACCATAATCGGGAAAAACAGAATAGACAGGTAGCTGTTGAATGCAGCAAAATCTCCCAGAGTCATACTATCGCTTATTACAAAATGTCCTCCCAGCAATACTGTTATAAGTATGGATGCATCTGCAATGAATGATATTATTGGAATCAGGGTGGAGAAGAGAGCTACAATAGAAAGTCCTATATTCCGGGCTTCAATATTGGAATTGATAAACTTGTTGTATTCCTTTTGCTGGGCATTCATTATACGTATAAGCATTGACCCAAGAATACTTTCATTGATAACCAGATTCAGATTGTCAATAGCTTCGCGGCTCTTTTTAAACTTAGGTTTAGCCTTTCGCATGGTGAAGTAAAATGCACCCGAAATTGCCGGAATAATTATAAGAATTGCTGTAGTTAGCTGCCAGTTAATGCTGAACAGCAATATAATAACTCCGATAATTACAAATATGGATGAGATAATGGAAACTACTGCCTGTGAAACAAACTGCTTCACGGAATCTATGTCTGAAGTTAGATTCGTTAGTAGTTTTGACGGGTTTGCTTGCTGTATGTATGCAAAGCTTTGTCGCAAAATCTTGTCCGATAATTTACTGCGGGTATCTTGGGCTACCTTTTCTGCAGTGTATGTCTGTACCACATTTTGTAATAATGTAAATACACTTATTAAGAATGAAGCTCCCAGAAACAGAATAGCTATCAGCTTGAAATCAATTTCTCCTTTTGATAGTCCGTCAATTGTTTTAGATATGATTTTAGGGAGGATCAGATTGATTACATTACTTAACAATGCAAACGCCAGCATCATGCCGTTCATCTTTGCATAGGGTTTCAGTAAGGCAAACAAACTTGAATTATTATCTTTTCTTTCTTTCATTTTTTTAATTTTGCCCAAAATTAGGGTATTTGCAAGATATATATTGATTCGGAAGATATAAAAAATCTTTATTCATAGATAAATATATTGCAAACTTAGAGTTTAGGTGGTTTTTATAAACTTTCTTTTTTTATTTTTGTTCAAAAAAAGAAATGATGACAAGTTTAGAAACCAAACGTTTACGCATTAGCTTTTAATAAATAAAACAACTATGAACCTTAAATTGCTTGCTTTTGCATTAATCGCTACAGTCTCTTTATACTCGTCGGCACAGAATATAGAATCTGTAGTTGATGATGAAACGGGGGCTGTAAAAAGGCTATCTATAGCTAATGATGTGCGTAATATGAACTGGATTCTTTCAACGGATGGTTCTCAATATGCCTGGATTGGCAAACAGTACGGCTGGGGATTGGGTAGCTTTTCTATAAAAACACCTGATAACAGTTCTCTGTTTTCCTGGAAAAAGCCAATTGAGATTAAGAAAGAAGGTAATGTTACGGTTGTTATTTATATGGCCGGAAATATAAGAATCAGTGTTGAACGTAAACCGGTTAACGGTGATTTATTAGAAAAATACACTTTTACTAATACAGGAAAGAAGAAAGTTACATTGACCGAAATTGGTATCAATACTCCTTTTAATGATAATTATCCTGATGCAAATACTTGTTTTGATGCTCGCACAAATGCTCATATATGGACGGGTGGAAGTGCTGCTTATGTAAATGCTATGCACATGAGCGGACGTGCGCCTCATCTGGGATTGGTATTGACCAGCGGTTCTGTAATTGGATATGAAATAAAAGAACGGCAGCGCGAGAAAGGGATGTCGAATACCAGAGGGGTAATTGTTCTTAATCCGGAATCAATAACTTTAAAACCTAAAAAGAGTTACGTACTTTCCTGGAGAATTTTTTCACATCAAGGAGAGGCTGATTTCTATGTACAAGCTCTGAAACGTGGAGCGGTATTAGGAAAGAGCAAACAATACGTTTATCAGAAATATGAAATTCTTTCTGTTGAGTTCGAAAGTGAGGTAGCTTTGCAGCATCCCTTTGTTACCATTAATGGAGACAAAATGGGCATTCAGCGAAATGGTAATAAGATTATTGCTCAAATACCTTCAATAAAGGAAGGGGAGATGACTTTTGAACTGAACTATAATAAAGGTAAACGAACACAGATTTCTTGTTTTGTTATATCCGGTGAAGAAGATCTTCTAAAAAAACGAGCTGATTTTATTATTAAGCATCAGCAGATGAATGATAAGAATGATGCCAGGTATGGTGCCTATATGGTGTATGACAATGAAAAGAATGAGATATTTCTGAATAATACTCCTTCTGTTAGTAGTAGTGACCGTGATGAAGGGCGCGAACGCTTGGGTATGGGAGTATTTCTGGCTTTACAATATCAGCAGACTAAAGATCCTCAAATAAAGGAATCACTACTGAAATATGCAAGTTTTGTAAGGAAACTGCAGGATAAGGATGGGAATACCTGGTCGCGTATTGATCATTCAGGGCGTAATCGTGCATATAACTATCCATGGGCAGCTAATTTTTATCTGGAAATGTTTAACATAACCGGAGAAAAGCAATATCTTATGGATTCATATAAAACGATGCGGGCTATGTATCGTAACTTTGGTCATGGCTTTTATGCAATTGATATTCCGGTAAAAGCATATTCAATGCTAAAGAATAATCAATTTACTTCGGAAGCGGATAGTTTAATGAACGATTACAGGCTGACGGCAGATAATTATCTGATGAATGGTTGCTTTTATCCGCGTAGTGAAGTTAATTATGAGCAGAGTATTGTTGCACCGGCTATAATTCATCTTCTTCGGATGTATGAAGTGACTAAAGAACAGAAATATCTGGATGGAGCCAAAGAACAGTTACCTTTACTGGAGGCTTTTGCCGGATTGCAACCAAGCTATCATTTAAATGATATTGCTATACGGCACTGGGATGGTTACTGGTTTGGCAAACGTGAATTCTGGGGAGATGTATTTCCTCATTATTGGAGCACTTTGTCGGCTTTGGCATACAGCCTTTATAGCGAATGTACCGGGGACCAGTCTTATCAGAAGCGTGCCGAGAATATTGTCCACAATAATCTGTGCTTGTTTTTTGAAGATGGAAAGGCTTCATGCGCTTTTATCTATCCCAATAAAGTTAACGGTAAAAAAGCGCATTTCTATGATCCTTTTGCCAATGATCAGGACTGGGCTTTGGTTTATTATTATCTTGTAAACAATAACAATTTAAATTTCAAACTTTCCCGACTATAAATTTATCAATAAGAAAAGAGATTGGTCAGCTCTCTTTCTTATTGATGAAATCTCCCGGACGAATGCCGAATTGTTTCTGGAAACATTTGGAGAAATAGGATGGATTATTGAATCCAACCATATAAGCAATTTCATTAATCCGGTATTTGTTTTCAGTAAGTAATTCTGCTGCTTTTTTTAGTCGCACAACCTGAATAAGCTCGTTAGGAGTGATTTCTGCCAACGTCTTTATTTTGGCGAAAAGTCCTGAACGACTAATACATAACTGCTCGGCAAGTGAATCAATCGAGAAATCTACATTTGATATATTCTTTTCAATAATAGTATTCATCCGGGTTAGAAATTCCTCGTCAGCATTATTCCCGGCAATACTTTTGAGTGGTACAAATGGTAGTTCTGAGAATTTCTGGCGCAGTTTCTTTCTGGATTCAATCAGGTTTTTAATCTGAGCTTTCAGGAAATGAATAGAGAAAGGTTTTTCTATGTATGCATCAGCACCACAATTCATACCTTCAATCTTAGAACTAAGATCTGTTTTTGCTGTAAGCAATACCACAGGGATATGACTTAGTAGAATATTGTTTCGTAGAGCAGAACAGAATTCCAGACCATCCATACGTGGCATCATTAAGTCACTGATAATAAGGCTTGCTTCACAGGTCTTAAGTTTTTCCAAGCCATCTATACCATCTTCTGCTGTTATAATCTGATATTCGGTAGAGAAACTATCTTGCAGGAAGTTGCGCATATCGGCATTGTCTTCTACAATAAGCAGTAATGGTTTCTCTTTATTGGTAGCTGGAGCTATTTCAATGTTTTGCTCAGAACTGTTAATGGTGCTTTTTAAATCGGGCATGGAAACAGGTTTCGCTGAACTGTTGTTATTTTCACTGGACAGTGCGTTCTTAATTGGTAAATTAACAACAAACGAAACTCCTTTATCTTCGGCATCTTCAACAGAAATAGTTCCGTTATGGGCATCGACAAGTGTCTTTACCAATGAAAGACCAATTCCTGTACCTGGCTTTGTATTGGATGAGATCTGATAGAAAGGAAGAAATATTTTCTCTTTCTCCTGATCGGAAATACCTGGTCCGTTGTCGGTAACCTTTATTCTGAATGTATTGGCTTCCGGATATGAGACGCATGACAATTCAATTCTGCTTTCTGTGAATTTCATTGCGTTAGTAAGCAGATTGCTAACAATCTTAGTCAGTGCCTCCTGATCGATATCAGCTTCCAGCTTTTTATCAGGACAATTAAAGATAAACTCAACACCTTTTTGTTCCAGCATTGGTTTAAATCTATCGAATGTGTAAAGCAACAGATCGTGAACATTCTGTTTGGTAAAAGAGATGGTAAGAGATCCTTGCTCAGCTTTACGGAAGTCGAGCAACTGATTTACCAGTAACAGCAATCGCTGGCTGTTACGCTCTATGATATTCAGATCGTTAGAAATCTTTTCGGGAATATTAAAACCAGCATTCATTATTTTCTCAAGAGGTCCGATAATAAGCGAAACCGGGGTACGTATTTCGTGTGCTATCATTGTAAAGAAACTAATTTTGGCATCATATAGTTCCTTTTCTTTTTCCTGATTTAATTCTTTAATCTTCTCTTTGTGTTTCCTCTCGCTACGCTGATTAATGCTTCTTAATAAAAAGACGATACCTCCGGCTATAAGAATAATATATAGAATTTTGAAGCCGGTAGTAAGCCAGAATGGGGGGTGGATTACAATTTTTACAGACGTTCCTTCATTATTCCAAAGTCCATCGTTATTGGAAGCTCTTACACGGAAAATGTATTCGCCCGCAGGTAAGTTTGTGTAAGTTGCTTTGTGTTGTCTGTTTACATAGTTCCATTCTTTGTCGAATCCTTCTAACTTATAGGCGTACATATTCTTCTCAGGAGTGCTGTAACTTAATGCCACATAACTAAGACTGAATACATTATCTTTGTAGGATAAATCAATCTGATCCATTGAACTGATTGATTTAGTCAATGGTCCGTCTTTTTGTATTTCAACTTCTTTGTTATATATTTCCAAGTTGGTGATAGCAACGGGAGGCAGGCATTTATTAGCTACTATTTTCTTTGGGCAAAAAGCATTAAACCCATTGGCTGTTCCAATATAAATTTTACCTTTTGAACTTTTAAAGCCTGAATTAAACATGAAAAGATCACTTAATAATCCATCGCTTTGAGTAAAAACCTGATATTTCCCGCTAATTGTATTATACCGGACTAGTCCTTTGGATGTAGTTAGCCAAAGATTGTTATTGTCTTCAATTATACAGCAAATAGTATTGCTTGGAATATTGAGAGGTATTATGGTGAAAATATCTTTAGCATAATCATATTTGCATAGACCGCAGGAGGTACCAAGCCATAGCTGTCCTTTATGATCAACGCGTAAGCAGTTCATTTGACTACATGCTACTGATATTCCCTGTTCTGTTAGGGTACTGTAATTACGCCATTGATTAGTCTTGGGATTTAGTCTGAACAAACCTTTCCCCTGGGTGGCAAACCATAACAGACCTTTATTATCTTGTGTTATGTCAATGGTAGTGGCATTAAAATGTTTTACGCGGGTAAAGTTGTCAGTTTTACGGTTATAAAGATTTGCTCCAGACATGCTGGCCACCCACATTCTTTTTTCTCTGTCTTTATATATTGCATAAATACTTCCGCCATCGAGTGTTTTGGGATTAGCTTCTTCTGAATTATAATATTTAAAAATACCGGTTTTGGTATCGAACACATTAAGTCCTCCGGAATAAGTTCCGATCCATAGTTTATTATCATCCCAGCATAGAGCATGAACATTGTGGTAAGAAATACTGTTTTTACCCTTTTGAGGCATATAAGCAGAGAAATATCCTGTTTGAGTATTGAAAACATTCAGTCCGCCATCATCAGAAGCAATCCATATATTACCATTTCTATCTTCCGTAAATCGGCTGATTACATTACCATTTACTGAATTTACATATTTGGAGTGAGTATAACGTTCAAATAGTCCGTTGTTTGGAGAAACATAATTTACTCCACCAAAATACGTTCCTATCCAGATACCTCCTTCACGGTCTTTGAAGATGGGATAAACAAAGTTATCTGAAATAGAGGAAGGATCTGTTTCACTTGAGGTAAGCAACTGATGTTGCAGAGTTTTTGTGTTGAAAAGGCTTAATCCATCATCAGAGCCTATAAGCAATAAGTTGGGCTTATATTCATTTATTTCGTGAATATGTATAATTCCTCCGAGAGATTGCGGAGATAAATAGCTAGTTATTTTCTTGCCTTTTATGTCAAGCTTACATAATCCTTTATCCCATGTTCCTAACCAAAAGTTATGTTGTGAGTCTTCGAAAATCTTATAGACAGAAAATGTATTCTTTTTCGAACTGTTCAACTTTAAAGGAACAATTTGAAATTGTTTTTTTGGACGGTTAAAGAAGATTAGAGGACTGCTGGGTGTTTTGGGGGCAGCCCATACAAGATTGTTGTGATCAACATAAATATAGTTGATGAAATTGTAGTTGCTTTTTGCTGAACCTTCATTTACAACATTATATTGTTCTAATTTCCCGGAATTCAGATTATAACAGAAAATTCCCTGACCATAAGTTGATAGCCATATATTTTTTAGCTTGTCTTCCACAATGTTATTGATAGTAGACGAACAGATAACGCCATTGTTGGTTTTGATTTCTAACCGGATAAACTTTTCGGTTGTGGGATGATAGATATAAACTCCATTATCAGTTCCTATCCATATATCTCCATTACTATCTTCAAGCAATGTACCAACGTAGTTACTGCCAATTGAATTTTTGCTGTTTGCTTTACTCCGGAATTCTTTAAATGTGTATCCATCGAAGCGGTTAAGGCCATCTTCTGTACCAATCCACATAAAGCCTCTTCGGTCCTGAATAATACTTCTCACTGTATTGAAAGTTAATCCATCTTCGACTTTATAATGACGAAAACTAAAAGTATTAGCTTTAAGTTGGAACGGGATTAGTAAAATAGATATTGCGAAAATTAATATATGTCGTTTCTTCATGGATATAGCCAAAAAATGTGAATTTAAGAGTCGTGCAATATTACTACAATTATTTTGTTTTGGACGATAATATGATCCACAAAAATGAAAAAATAGTCTAAATGGAATAATGAAATGCTCTTATATAGGGCTTTTTTGTATTTTATTACCGAAAAATCATTTTGGATTATTATTCTATTCTAATAGATTATATTTCTATTTCTCTAAAGGAATATCAATTTAATTTGTAATCAGAAATAAACCAAAAAACGTAAACCATAAACTAATCGAATTATGAAAACCAAGCTGTGTATAATATTCTTTCACAAGAAACTTATTCAACTCATAGATATAAATTGAGATATCATTTTTTAGAGTTTTGAGACTTTTATTGTAAGTGTTACTAATCTGATACCTTAATTTATTATTTATGAAACAAAATCTTCTATTTTCAATGTTGTTGTGTTTAAGTTTCCAGCTGCACGCACAGAAGAACGTTTATATTCCCAAAGATCTGGTGAATAATGATTTTAATAATCCGGATAGCAAATATGCTTATGCACGTATGGCTTCTACGAACAATCTCGTTATCTTTTGGGAGAAACCTTTTGGTGCCAATCCTGCTGAGGTTCCTCAATTGGAAGGAAAGCCAATGACATGGGATGTAAATAACCTGCTGCAGCGTACAGAGAGTTTCTATAAATTCTTTAGTGATACGCTGAAATTTGTAAAATCGGGTTCAAAAGCCGAACAATATAAAATGATGATCATGGTTAATTATTCGCTTGAAGGTACAGCCTATGGAGGTGATTATGATCAGCAGATTGGTGCATTATGGGTAACTCCCAATCGCATTCAGGATAAAAAATTGAATTGTATTGCTCATGAACTAGGTCATAGTTTTCAGTCTCAGATTACTTCTGACGGTCAAGGCGAGGCGTGGGGAGGAAGCGGCTTCTTTGAAATGACTTCGCAATGGATGCTTTGGCAAGTGAATCCTTTATGGATGACCGACGAGGAGTATCATTGGAAAGCCTTTATGGATCAAACGCATCTGGCTTTTTTAAGTCTCGGCAATATATACCATTCTCCGTATGTTCTTGAATATTGGGGTGAGAAGCGCGGATTACCGTTTATTGCAGAGATGTTTCGTCAGGGTAAAAAAGGAGAGGATCCAGTGATGACCTATCAGCGAATGACCGGACTTAGTCAACTGCAATTCAATGATGAAATGTTCGATGTATACAGACATCTGATAACTTATGATATGGATCGGGTACGTGAGGTTGCCAAACCTTATGCTAATCGTTTTACCTGCAAACTCGATACGTTAGATAACGGTTGGATGCAGATAAACAAAGGACGCTGTCCTCAGAACTATGGATTTAATGCCATCCGTCTGAATATTCCTTTACCAGGAAAGAAAGTGACTGTTTCTTTTAAGGGAATTGCCGGGACAGAAGGTTTCAATAAGGTTAATATAGATAAGGCTGGCTGGCGTTATGGTTTTGTTGGTGTGAAAAAGGATGGAACAACAATTTATGGTGCTGCCGGCAATCAGATAAAAGAGAAGATTTCATTTAAAGCTCCAAAAGGAGAATCTTTAGCCTACCTTTGGTTGGTTGTGATGGGAGCTCCAACAGAACATTGGATGAATCCCGACGCCATTCCTAATATGAGTGAAAATGAACACGAAAAAACAGCTCCTCAACCTGATGCTGAGTGGCCTTACCAAATAAAAATACAATGAACAATATTATCTCTTTTATAAAAAGTGGAATAAAAGCAGGAACATTAACTGCCTGCTTATTTATTTCGCCTGCTGTTGCACATGCTGCAAAAAGTATATCACTTTTATCGCCGGATAAACATATTCAGGTAAGTATACAACTCGGTGATACGCTTAGTTTTAGTATTATTCGTGATCGTGCTGTAGTGTTGGCCAAATCAACGGCTTTTCTGGAATTTTCAAATACTAAATATGCTTCTGTAGGATTAGCTCCCCGCCTTAAAAGCAAGGAATATAAAAAGATTGCAGAACAGATAGATGCTCCTTTTTATCGTTGCAGTCAATTCATTTCTGCATGCAATGAACTAAATCTGAAACTTCAGAATGGAGGAGTTATTTTTCGAGCCTATAACGAAGGGGTAGCTTATCGTTTTTATACAAACTCCAAAGAAGAAGTTATTATAAAGAATGAAGGAGCTGATTATCATTTCCCGAAAGATTATACAGCCTATCTTCCTTATTCGACAAATGACAGGAAACCAATGGCTATGGCTTACCAAAACACCTATGATGTTGCACCTTTATCTAAAGCTCAGCAGAAACTGGCTTTTCTTCCTGTAACAGTTGATGAAGGTAACGGCCTGAAAGTTACATTACTTGAATCGGATTTGGAGAATTATCCAGGAATGTTTGTAAAGTCGGATACTTTAAAGACAAATCTGAAAGGTGTGTTTGCTCCTTATCCTGCCAAAACAGACTTTTATCCTTGGCGCAGACAGGAATATGTAACTGAAACTCATGATTATATTGCACGTTCTAAAGGTCAGCGAATGTATCCGTGGCGAGTATTTGCTATTACAACAAATGATGCTGATATGCCTGTCAATAATCTGGTTTATGCACTGGCTTCACCTAATCGTATTGGAGATACTTCATGGATAAAGAGCGGTAAAGTAGCTTGGGATTGGTGGAACGACTGGGGATTGAAAAATGTACCTTTTAAGGCTGGAATTAATACCGAAACATATAAATATTACATTGATTTTGCCTCTAATCATGGATTGGAATACATTGTTCTTGATGAAGGGTGGTATGCTCCGAAGAGTGGAGATATGCTTACTGTAGTGAAGGATATTGACCTGCCCGAGCTTATTAAATATGGTAAAAAGAAGAATGTGAATATTGTACTTTGGACAGTATTCAATGTACTCGATAATCAGTTGGAAGCTGCTTGCAAGAAATATTCGGAAATGGGTGTTAAAGGTTTCAAGGTTGACTTCCTTGATCGTGACGATCAGACTGCCGTTCAAATGATTTATCGGATTGCCGAAACAGCAGCTAAGTATCATCTTATTCTCGACTATCATGGAATTTATAAGCCCACCGGTATGAACCGGACTTATCCTAATGTGATTAACTTTGAAGCTGTTTTTGGAATGGAAGAAGCCAAGTGGAGCACTCGTGAAAAGGATATGCCGCTTTATGATGTGACCTTCCCGTATATTCGTATGATGGCAGGATACGTAGACTTTACGCCGGGAGCAATGCGTAATGCGACTAAAAATGATTTCCAACCTGTATATTATCATCCGATGTCAATGGGAACACGCTGTCATCAGTTGGCCATGTATCTTGTTTACGATTCTCCTTTTACAATGCTGGCTGACTCTCCAAGTAGTTATCTGGCAGATGAACCATGTACCGATTTTATTTCTTCGTTGCCTACGGAAGTGGATGAAACCCGGGTGCTGAGTGGTGAGATGGGTAAATACATTGTTACCGCCCGCAAAAAGGATATAAACTGGTACATAGGTGGTATGACTAATTGGGATGAGCGTAATGTTACTGTAGATTTCTCCTTTCTGGGAGAGGGAGAAGCTTATCGTGCCACTCTTTATAAAGATGGTGTGAATGCAAACAAGGATGCTTCCGATTATCAGGTAGATACTTTGATGATTAAAAAAGGAGATGTACTGAATCTACATTTGGCTTCCGGAGGTGGTTTCGCGTTGACTTTGGAGCGCGACTATGCTTGCCGGATGAAACCAACCGTTCCATCTGCAGGTAAATTCGATCAGTTTTATAAGAAATACTTGAATGCAAATGGTTTTCCCGTTATTTCTTCAGAGAAAGTAAGTGATGAGGCTCTTGCCAAGGCTAGTGAAATTGTTTCTTTAATGCTTGCCAAATGTACCAAAGCGCGTGAATATATGATTAAAAAAGGTTGCCATGTGATGGTTATCGGTGCTACTGAAGAAACATGCGATATCCCTGAATTTAAACATATATGTAATTGTGAGGATAGCATCAAGTATTGGAACTGGCGTGCCCGTGGATTTGGTGGAGCACCTGAAGACGAATTTTCGTCAAGTTGTGGAGAAGAGAACCTTCTCTGTCTCCCACGCGATAAATATACCGGTGAAAACATTCTTATTCACGAATTTGCTCATCTTATTGATATGGTAGGGCTCCGAGGTACTGATCCGGAATTCCTAAATAAGCTGAATCAGGCTTACAATCATGCAAAAGAGACAGGACTTTGGAAGAATACTTATGCCATTTCAAATGTGGCAGAATATTGGGCTGAGTGCGTTCAGAGCTTTTTCAATTGTAATCGTTGGAGCGAAGAAGCCGACGGAGTTCATGGGAATGTTAACCGCCGCATAAAATTGAAGGATTATGATCCAGAAATGTATAATCTGATCAAGCAGTACTTCTACGAGATTAATATTCCGATTAATAATAAAATACACCGATAATGAGAATAAAGCATCTTCTTTTACTGATTCTTTTGGTTTGCCTAAATGTGCAGGCCAAGACGAAAGGTCAGCAAACAGCCTGGAATTCTCCACAAGCCGGGAACCCTATTATACCGGGATACTTTGCAGACCCAACCGTCAGAAAGTTTGGTGATACTTATTATATTTATGCCACAACAGATGGAAATGGCGGCGGTCTTGGCCCTTCTCAGGTGTGGGTATCCAAAGATTTTGTAAACTGGACCATTATGCCTATGAATTGGCCAACGACCTATCATATTTGGGCTCCGGATGTAATGAAAGGAAAGGATGGTAAGTATTATATGTATTACTGCGAGCCTTGCAAGGTTTATACCGGTGTGTCTGAAACGCCGCGCGGTCCATGGAAGAACTATCTTGGCAATGATACTACCGTTCTTGTGCCCGACAGGTTTGTAAAAAACGTAATCACTCTCGACGGACAATCTTTTGTTGATGATGATGGTTCTACTTATCTTTATTGGGGTACATGGGGTATCTACAAAGATTTTGGATGTGGAGTGGGCAAACTGACTCCCGATTTGAAAGGTTTCTCCGACAAAAGGATAATTCCTAATACTCAGGCTACGGACTTTTTTGAAGCTCCGTTTATGATTAAAAAGGATGGAATCTATTATTTTACTTATTCATCCGGACATTGCGAAGATCATACTTACAGAGTGCAGTATGCAACAAGTAAAACTGGACCGATGGGGCCTTTTGTCTATGCTAAGAATAATCCAATTCTGGCAACAAATGCAGACAGTACCATTCATGGACCGGGACATCACAGCATTCTTCAGGAAGGAGATAATTATTATATAGTCTATCATCGCCACAATATTCCTTGTTCAACAAGAGGAATGCACAGGCAGATTGCTGTCGATAAACTAATCTTTACGAAGGACGGGCAGATAGAAAATGTAGCAGCCGGGCACAGCGGTATTGGTTACCTGCAACCTTCTACCAATCCTTTTCCAAATGTAGCTCTAGGCAAAAAGGTTAAAGTATCTTCTTATTATGGAGAATCGTTCAAACCAGAATATGCTGTGGATGATAATAATGCAACTCTATGGCGTCCACGTACCAGCGGAAGGGAATGGATTGAGATTGACTTGGAAAGAGAATATGATATCTGTAGAATATGGACGCAGTTTGAGTATCCTACTTCCTATTATCAATACATGATTGAAACTTCTGTTGATGGAAAGCAATGGAGTATATTCTCTGATAAGCGCAACAATAAACTTGCAGGTAGCCCAATGACTGATTTCGGTGAGGCTCGTGCCCGTTATATCAGATTAACTGTTACCGGAAGCGAAAAGACAGGAATGATAGGAGCCATCTGGAATATTAAGATATTTGAGGGAAGCAAGATGGATCCTCCTCAGAAGTTGGTACAGGTTACACCATCATCTTTCGTAAAGAAGGTTTGTGATAAAACGAATAAAGAATTCAGCTGCTGGGGAAATAATAGTGGAATGTTGGCTGGAAGCTTTATAGCTAACGGTAATATTTCAATGATGGAAAAAGAGGGCAGGGGAGCTATTCATATTCCTGCCAATGCACGGCTAGAGTCTACGTTTTCCATGCCTCAAAGCTTCTATACATCACAACCATACACCGTTTCTTATCGTGTTTTTGGAACGATGAAAGAAGTGCTGAAACAGATTGTAAGCTGGGATTCTAATCAATCAAAGAGTCTGGCATCCATCAAGAATAAAGAGACAAAAGCCTCAGCATGGCATTATGTATCTCTTACTTCAGATGGGAAAAAGGAATCTGTTTATATGGATAGTGTACTCGTTTCTTCGGGCAAAGTAACGAAGATGAGTAAGAAATGCCAGAAGCTAGAAATTGAAGGAGGAGAATACGGAGTTATTATCTCCGATCTCAGGATTTATAACTGGCAGTTGGCTGTACCGGAAATTATGTTCGATGCATCATTGCAGGATGAGGCTCCGGTTAAAACAGTTTCAATGAATAAAGAAATGCTTGTCGATATCAATGCAGATAATTATATGCCTGGAGTTTCACTTAGACAGATAGAAAATGGACAAGGAATCAAGGGAGGATTCAGATCTCTAGCTTCTCCAATTTCCGTGGAACGGAAAAATAACCGTCTTGCGTTTGCTTTTAATGCTGCACAAGAATTCCAGTCAAACTTTCAGTTACCAGAAACATTCTCGGACAATACACCATATTCCATTACAGCATGGGTACTGAATCCGGAAGTTGAAGTCAACGAATGTATTATCGATCTGATTCCTGCGCAAGGCGAATTGGAAAAAATTGCTTTCGGATGGGGAACAGAACCTCGTAACGGAGTAATCTGTCACAATGGTTGGTTCGAAGATTCAGGTATTCCAGAATTGAAAGGCTCCGGAGAATGGAAACATATTGCCATTACTTACGATGGTTATATGGAGAAAATTTTCATTGATGGCAAGCTGGTAAAACAGAAAGATATTGTGTTGCGATTGCCACGAAGTCCGTATGTTACTCTTGGACGAACAGCTGAACATGAATGGCCGTTTGCCGGATGGCTTCACTCACTGAAAGTATATAACTATACTTTGAATGAAACAGATATTACAACCGAATTTACTTCGGATAAGCGTAAAGTGGATTAAAATGAGCTATAATTAGAATAATATTATTCTGATAAGCGAAAATATTTAATTACTTTTATGCCTTGTTAAAAGTAGAGGTTAGTTTACCCCATAACCGGGATTAAGTAAAAAGAACTTTTCAGTTAAATTCTCTATTAAAGTTGTTTTTGGAAAAAGGTGTACACTTATTAAAATTATACTCTACTCTAAATAACTGTTAGGTGTACACCTTTATGAAAAAATAACGCCAGTAAATGACTTAACTAACAAGATAAAACACATTAGATAACGATTGATAATAAACAAATACTAAAGAACCATGAAAAAACAATTAGCCGTAGCACTATTAAGTCTGAGCATAGCAATGCAGGCGCAGGTTAAACAAAGTGGCGGATATCCAATTACTCCAGTACCTTTTACATCGGTTAAGGTAACAGATTCCTTTTGGGGACAGCGTCTTAAGGCGAGCCGTGAAGTGACTATTCCTTTGGCATTCAAAAAATGCGAAGAAACCGGTCGGTATGAAAACTTTGTAAAGGCTGCTCATCCGAGTGAATCTTATAAGGTGGAAGGTTTCTCTTTCGATGATACCGACGTTTATAAAACGATAGAAGGAGCAAGTTACTCCATGCAGACTTTCCCGAATAAAAAGCTGGCTAAATATATTGATAGTGTACTGGTTATTGTTGCAGCAGCACAGGAACCGGATGGTTATCTTTACACCTCACGCACCATGAACCCTAAGCATCCTCACGAATGGGCTGGTAGCAAACGTTGGGAAAAGGAAGAAGTACTTAGTCATGAGTTATACAATCTTGGACACATGATTGAGGGTGCCATTGCTCACTATCAGGCTACAGGAAAAAGAAACTTCCTTGATATTGCCATAAAATACGCTGATTGTGCGGAAAGATCCATTGGAGATAAACCAGGACAGGTCACTGTTGTACCGGGACATCAGATTGCAGAAATGGCGCTTGCTAAACTTTATGTGCTAACCGGACAAAAGAAATATATAAATCTGGCTAAGTTCTTACTGGATAAACGCGGATATACAGAAAATAAAGAAGTGTACAATCAGGCATATAAACCAGTACTGCAACAGGATGAGGCTGTAGGCCATGCTGTTCGTGCGGCTTACATGTACTCTGGTATGGCAGATGTTGCTGCTCTTACAGGAGATAAAGGTTACATTGATGCCATCGATAAAATATGGGATAATATTGTAAACAAGAAACTATATATAACAGGTGGAATTGGAGCAACCAGCAATGGTGAAGCTTTCGGCGAAAATTATGAGTTGCCTAATATGTCAGCCTATTGTGAAACCTGTGCAGCTATTGGTAATGTTTATCTAAACTATCGTTTGTTCCTGTTGCATGGTGAAGCTAAATATTACGATGTTCTGGAACGTACTCTTTATAATGGTTTAATCTCCGGCGTATCTTTAGATGGCGGTGGCTTCTTCTATCCAAACCCATTGGAATCTATTGGTCAGCACCAACGTCAGCCTTGGTTTGGTTGCGCTTGCTGTCCGTCAAATATTTGCCGTTTCATTCCTTCTATACCCGGATATATCTATGCGGTTCATAACAACGATGTTTATGTAAACCTTTTCATGGCAAATAGTTCTGATTTGAAGGTGAACGGTAAAAATGTAACCTTGAAACAAAGCACTAGTTATCCATGGAATGGTGATATCAAACTGGAAGTTTCTCCGAAAGGAAAACAAAATTTTGCAATGAAGATTCGTGTTCCGGGATGGGTTCAAGGCTCTGTTGTTCCTGGAAATCTTTATAGTTATACAGATAAAAAGACACTTGGCTATACAGTAAAAGTAAATGGCAAGGTTGTTGATAGCAATATAGAAAAAGGATACTTCACTATTCCTCGTACATGGAAAAAGGGAGATGTAGTAGAGGTTCATTTCGATATGGAGGTACGTACTGTAAAAGCTAATCAGCAGGTGGAAGCCGACAGAGGAAAGATTTCAGTAGAACGTGGCCCGCTGGTTTATTGTGCTGAATGGCCTGATAATGATTTTAGTATTCAAAGTGTTATAATGAATAAGAAGCCTGTATTCACAGTTGAAAAGAAATCTGATCTACTTTATGGCATTGACATGATTCAGACAGATGCTCAGGCTTTAAATTATGATGATAAAGGAAAACTTATTGCTAAAGACGTAAAACTTAACCTGATTCCTTATTATGCATGGGCACATCGTGGAAGTGGGGATATGGCTGTTTGGCTGCCAACCGACCTGAACGCAACTCGTCCTGCCATGCCTCCAACCATTGCTTCAGAAAGCAAAGTTTCTGCATCACACAATGTAAAATCAATATCAGCAATCAACGACAGGCTACTTCCTAAAGATGGAAATGATAAATCAGTACCTTATTATCATTGGTGGCCGAAAGAAGGATCTACTGAATGGATTGCTTACGATTTCGGCGGAGAAAAAACTGTATCCAGATCTTCTGTTTTCTGGTATGATGATGCTCCATGGGGAGGATGCCGAGTTCCAAAATCATGGAAACTGTATTATAAGAATTCTGCTGGTGAATGGAGTCCTGTAGAAAACTCTTCAGCTTATGGCATTGAAAAAGGAATTAGTAATGAAGTTATATTTAAACCGGTAACGACTAAAGAACTAAAACTCGAAATTAATCTTCCGGAAAAGAATTCTGCCGGTATTTTTGAATGGGAAGTAGAATAGCATGATGAAAAGAATTTATTTATTAGCAATTGGCGCATTACTTTTGGGTAATGCGCTTTATGCACAAGGCACGCTGAACGATTATCAACGTGCTTTTTCTCTGAGTAGCAACTTCAAGGACAAGGTATTTTACTCGGACGTAAATCCTCAATGGATTGGAAATACAAATCAGTTTTGGTATGTGCGTAACACTCCTCAGGGGAAAGTGTACGTAGTAACAGACGCAGTAAAGAAAACACGAAAAGAACTGTTCGACCATCAGAAGTTGGCTAAGTTACTAGCCTCATCTGCAGGTCAGACTATTGATGCCACAAAACTTCCTCTTCAGGAACTACAAGTTAACCCTTCGCTTGATACGCTCCGTTTTATATGTAATAATTATAAATGGATGTATTTGAGTAAAAAGAGTAACCTTGTAAATGAAGGGAGAGTGGTTAAGCCGGAATACAAGTATTGGAACGAATGGGACGATGAACTCGTTGGAGATCCTGTGGTTTCCCCGAATGGAAAGCTGACTGCCTTTATTAAGAATCAGAATGTATATATAAAAGATAACCTGTTTGGGAAAGAAAAAGCGTTGAGTTTCGATGGATCACCGGGCGAATATTACTCGGCTTACATCCATTGGTCGCCTGATTCAAAGAAAGTAGCTGTGATGAAATTCCGTCCGGCCGAAAAGAGATATATCTATTTTGTGGAATCATCGCCGGCAGGTCAGATACAGCCCAGGCTTCATAAACGAGAATATGCCAAACCAGGTGACGCTCTTCCTGTTAAATGTCCGTGTATCTTTGATGTAACTACTGGGGAATCTCAGATACCTTCAACGGAACTATTCAATAGTCAGTTTGAGCTTAGAGGACCGGAGTGGAGTTCTGATAGCAAGTCTGTTTTGTTTGAGTACAACCAAAGAGGGCATCAGGCATTTCGTGTATTGGAACTATCGGCCGAAACAGGAAAGGTTAGAACTATAATTAATGAAACCAGTAAGACTTTTGTGAACTATAATCGTTATTTCCGCAGAGACTTGGCTAATAGTAACGAAATAATCTGGATGAGCGAGCGTGATAACTGGAACCATCTTTATCTGTATGATCGTAAAACAGGAGAGGTGAAGAATCAAATAACAAAAGGAGAGTGGTACGTGCGCGATGTTGTTCAGGTAGATGAGGCTAACCGGGTTATTTATTTCTCAGCCAACGGAATGGTAGCTAATGAAGATCCATATTTGATTCGTTATTACCGTATCAATTTTGATGGGTCCGGATTAACCTGTCTTACTCCTGAAGAAGGAATGCATCAGGCTTGGTTCTCAAAGGATATGAAATACATGGTCGATGTTTATTCCATGGTAAACAAAGCACCAATTGCATTACTCCGAAATACGACCGATGGAAAAGAAATTATGCCGCTCGAAAAGGCAGACATCTCTGAATTACTAAAAGCCGGATGGATTGCTCCTGAACCATTCTGTGCCAAAGGACGTGATGGAAAAACTGACATCTGGGGCGTAATCATCCGACCAACGAACTTTGATCCGAATAAGAAATATCCTGTTTTGGAATATATTTATGCCGGACCGGGCAGCCAATATACTCCTAAATCATTTATTCCGCTCCTGAGATTTCATTCAACGATTGCTGAACTAGGTTTTATTGTGATACAAATGGATGGTATGGGGACTTCTTTCCGTTCGAAAGCATTTGAAGAAATAATCTATAAGAATCTGAAAGATGCCGGATTCCCTGATCGTATTGCCTGGACGAAAGCAGCTGCAAAGAAGTATCCATATATGGATATTGATAGACTTGGAGTTTTTGGTGGTTCGGCCGGTGGACAGGAAGCTATGATGGCTACGCTTTTCTATCCGGAACATTATAAAGCTGCTTATGCAGGCTGCGGATGCCATGATAACCGGATGGATAAAATTTGGTGGAATGAACAATGGATGGGTTATCCTATTGGAAAGGAATATGCAGAATGTTCTAATGTGGAAAATGCACATTTGCTAAAAACTCCTCTTATGCTTGTTGTTGGCGAAATGGATGATAATGTAGATCCGGCTTCGACTATGCAAGTGGTAAATGCACTTGAGAAAGCAAATAAAGAATTTGAACTGGTTGTAATTCCTGGTAGCAATCACACATTAGGTGGTGATTATGGTGATCACAAAAGATATGATTTCTTCGTAAAACATCTTATGGGAGTTAATCCTCCGGCTTGGGATGCTATAAAGTATAAATAAGTTCAATAGGTTAGGTTTACAGCTTATTTTGCAAGGGGCGGTTTCATATTGGAATCGCCTCTTTAGTTTTTTGAACTTTTATTCATATTCAATTCTTTTTGAATTTATAAGCTTGGAATAATGCTTAAACGTAGATTATGTAATAACTCTGAATTGGGAAATATGGACGATGAAGTATAGCAATGATATCTTTTTTATTACTATTTAATCCCATAAATGAATTAAAATAATAAATATTTGGAAATGTTTCATAGATAATAAATTAAATTAAAATATAGTTGGATAATAATTAATTTATCTATTTCTTTGCGCTAATCTTAATGATGAAATCAATATTGGAATAAACATTGCAATGAAAATCATCTTTAATATTAATCTAAAAACCTAAAGCATAATACCAGCATGAAGAAATTATTTTTATTGTGTGGACTATTCATTTGTTCATTCTCAAATGCACAAGATGTGAGCCTTGAGCTACAAAAGAAACCGTTGATTGATTCTACAGTTAAAGCTGCTCGGTGGAGTTCTATGCAACAAAATGTTCAAGTGAGTTTTGGCAATACTAACACTCGTTATGCTCAGGATATTGTGCCTGTTGCTCCATTACGGAAAAACAATACGCTTGTTGCATGGAAAGGCGAGAAGATACACGCGCAAATTCTGGTATGGAGTAAAAGAGATGTTGCAAAGCTTTGCCTAAAAGTCGATGATTTAAAAACAAAAGATGGTCGGGTAATCTCAAAAAACAATATCAGTACCGGCTTTTTGGGTTATGTAATGACCGATGAGTTTAAAGATGGTTGTGGACTGCGAAATAAACAGGATTTCGATTCATCACTTGTTGCTGATCCTATTAATATGCTTATATCATCTGTTGTCTTGAAAAAGAATAATGTTCAGCCAATTTGGGTAAGCATTACTGTACCAGCCAATACTACTGCAGGTGAATATAAAGGTATAATAACTGTGAAAGCCCATAAAATATATAATCTGGAACTTAGAGTAAAGGTGGTAAATAAGACATTGTCTGCACCTTCACAATGGGCATTTAATCTCGACCTTTGGCAACATCCTGCAGCTATAGCAAGAGTACATAAAGTAAAACTTTGGAGCGACGAGCATTTTGCATTGATGAAGAAGTATTATACTATGCTGGCTAATGCTGGTCAGAAAAATATAACAGCCAGTATCGTTGATGAACCATGGGGACATCAGACTTATGATGATTTTCCAAGTTTGATAAAATGGACAAAGAAGAAAGATGGTTCGTGGCAATATGATTATAGTTTATTTGATAAGTATATTTCCTTTGTAATGAACTGTGGTATTAAACAACGAATCAATTGTTACAGCATGGTGCCTTGGAAGGTTGTTTTCCAGTATTATGATGAAAATTTAGGCAAAAACGCCCAATTTACGGGTAATATTGGAACTAAAGAATACAATGAATTCTGGACGGCTATGCTCACTGATTTTACAAAACATCTAAAAATGAAAGGTTGGTTCTCCATTACTGCCATAGCTATGGACGAACGTCCTATGGAAGCAATGCAGTCAGTAATTAGTCTTTTGAAAACGATAGATAAAGATTGGAAAATAGCTTTGGCCGGAAATTATCATCCTGAAATTGAAAAAGATATTTATGATTATTGTATTGCTTCTTATTGGCAATATCCTGATTCAACCTTAAAGGTACGGCAGCAGCAAGGGAAGATCAGCACTTGGTATACTTGCTGTACAGAGAAATATCCTAATGGTTTCACCTTTTCTCCACCGGCTGAGCATGTTTGGATTGGTTGGTACACAGCTGCCAGAAATATGGATGGTTATTTACGCTGGGCATATAATAGTTGGCCGCAAGATCCTTTGCACGACAGTCGTTTTACTGCCTGGCCTGCCGGCGATACTTATCAGGTTTATCCTGGACCTCTGACCTCTGTTCGTTTTGAAAAACTAGTGGAAGGTATACAAGATTTTGAAAAGATACGTATTCTGCGTAAATTGTATAAGAAGAATAATGATAGGAAAAAGTTAATAGAACTAGAGTCTACTCTGAGTTCGTTTCAGCTTGAAAAGTTATCTCAGCAATCGGCTGAAGAAACTGTGGATAGGGCAAAATCTATTTTGAATGCATTGTAAGCTAGGATTTCGATGTTCAATTATGCAATTAGTAACTAAAGATAAGCTGCAAATTAAAGAACTGATTTCTTAACTACTATAATAAAAGGAAGTATCTTTTATTTAGATGAAATTTATACCTTTGTAACTTAAATAGTTATAATTATGAATTTTGTTATAGAATCCGGTATTTCTGCCGATATTGACGAATTGGAAAGACTATACGATGATCTGAATGATTATTTATCCTCTACCACTAATTATCCCGGATGGATAAAAGGTATATATCCGATTCGTGAAAATGCGGTTACTGGTATTCAGAATAGTAATCTTTTTGTTGCAAGATATAATGGGAAAATTGTAGGTTCTGTAATTCTCGATCATCAGCCTGAAGAAGCTTATCATGGTGCTAAATGGAAATTAAATACAGATTACAGTTCTGTTTTTGTGATACGTACTTTTGTAGTGCACCCTTCATTCATGAAAAATGGAGTTGGTCGTTCTTTGATGGATTTTTCATTTGAACTGGCTCAAAAATCAGACATTAAATCTATTCGTTTGGATGTTTACGAAAAGAATATTCCAGCTATTTTTTTGTATGAGAAATGCGGTTTTGAATATATTGATACCGTAGATTTGGGGCTTGGTAATTATGGCCTGGATTGGTTCAAACTATACGAGAAAGTTATTGAGGTTTAAGTTTAATCAGACTGACAGCAATTTATTCTTTTCCAATCTCGGAAATTATGTGTCTCGATGTTTATCTACCGATAAAATGATTGAACTATTGTTTATGCATAAAATAAGTATCAACCGGAGTTTAGAAATGATCCGTTTTTTCTGATTATTAGAAAAAACAAATCCCCGATAATTAATAATTATCAGGGATTTTCTTGAATTGTTTTGTCGCTTAAGTGATCCGCTTGGGGCTCGAACCCAAGACCCCAACATTAAAAGTGTTGTGCTCTACCAGCTGAGCTAGCGAATCAGATCGTTTGTTTCTCAATTGCGAGTGCAAAGGTACAACTATTTTCTAAAATACCAAACAATTCCAAGCTTTTTCTTATCTTTGTCTTCGAAATTCAACTCTATACATTATATATATGGCTGACGATAAAAAGATAATTTTCTCAATGGTAGGGGTTAGCAAAGCTTTCCAACCAAACAAACAAGTATTGAAAAACATCTATCTTTCTTTCTTTTATGGAGCAAAGATTGGTATTATTGGTCTTAACGGATCTGGAAAATCTACTTTACTCAAGATTATTGCCGGACTTGAAAAGTCTTATCAGGGAGAGGTAGTCTTTTCTCCGGGATATTCAGTAGGATACCTGGCACAGGAACCTCATTTGGATGATACTAAAACAGTAAAGGAAGTCGTGATGGAAGGTGTGCAAAGCATTGTCGACACTTTAGCTGAATACGAAGCTATCAATCTGAAATTCGGAGAGCCTGAATATTATGAGGACCAGGATAAAATGGATGCTCTTTTTGCTCGCCAGGCAGAACTCCAGGATATAATTGATGCAACAGATGCGTGGAATTTGGACAGTAAACTAGAGAGAGCAATGGATGCTCTTCGTTGTCCACCGGAAGATCAGCCGGTTAAGAATCTTTCAGGAGGTGAACGCAGACGAGTTGCTTTATGTAGATTGTTGCTTCAACAACCAGATATCTTGTTGCTTGATGAACCTACTAACCACCTGGACGCTGAATCTATTGACTGGTTGGAACAACATCTTCAACAATATGCAGGTACTGTTATTGCGGTTACTCACGACCGTTACTTCCTTGACCATGTTGCCGGATGGATTCTGGAACTTGATCGTGGCGAAGGTATTCCATGGAAAGGTAACTACTCTTCCTGGTTGGAACAGAAAACCAAACGTATGGAGATGGAAGAAAAAACAGCAAGTAAACGTAGAAAAACTTTGGAACGAGAATTGGATTGGGTGCGTATGGCACCAAAGGCTCGTCAGGCTAAAGGTAAAGCTCGTTTGAATTCATACGATAAATTATTGAATGAAGATCAAAAGGAAAAAGAAGAAAGACTTGAGATCTTTATTCCTAATGGTCCACGTTTAGGTAATAAAGTAATTGAAGTGAAAGGTGTTACAAAAGCTTATGGAGATAAGCTGTTGTTTGATAACCTTGAGTTTAATCTTCCACCTAATGGTATAGTAGGGGTGATTGGTCCTAACGGTGCCGGTAAAACAACTCTTTTCCGTTTGATTATGGGATTGGAGCATGTTGATAAAGGTACATTTGAAGTAGGTGAAACTGTTAAGTTAGCTTATGTAGACCAACAGCACAAAGATATTGATTCTGAGAAGAGTGTTTATCAAGTGATTTCCGGAGGAAATGAATTAATGCGCATTGGCGGAAGAGATATTAATTCACGAGCATATCTTTCTCGTTTTAACTTTTCAGGCGGTGATCAGGAAAAATTGTGTGGAATGCTTTCCGGTGGTGAACGTAACCGACTTCACCTTGCCATGGCTTTGAAAGAAGAAGGAAATGTATTGTTACTTGATGAACCAACCAATGATATTGACGTAAATACACTTCGTGCCTTGGAAGAAGGTTTGGATGATTTTGCAGGTTGTGCTGTTGTTATTTCACACGACCGTTGGTTCCTTGATCGAATTTGTACACACATTCTTGCTTTTGAAGGAAATTCAGAAGTCTTTTTCTTTGAAGGTTCATATTCAGAATACGAAGAGAATAAGATGAAGCGTTTGGGAAATGAGGAACCAAAGCGTGTAAGATATCGTAAATTAATGGCAGATTAATATTATTTTATAAATCAGGACGAAAAGCTTCGAAATTAGTTTCGAAGCTTTTCTTTTGCTTATAAATTTAATATTGCTTTCTAAATATAAAAAAATGGTACAGAATGTAATATTAATGTAATTTTTATTAATTATATTTGTTCCTTGAAATTTATAGCGTTAAATATTTTCATTTTAATCATATAATTAACAAGCAGAATTATGAGAAAACATTTTGTTCATTTTCTATTGGTAACTTTGCTTACAACTTTTTGCACTGTAGCTGCAGTCGCTCAAACTGTTGTTAAGGGTAAGTTGGTGGATGCGGAGACTAATGAAGGATTAATTGGCGCATCTGTAACGGTTGAAGGTACTTCCCAAGGTGCTGTTACAGATCTGGATGGTTCTTTTACTTTGTCGGTAAAATCAGGGACTGGTACTTTAATCTTTAAGTACATTGGTTACAAAGACCAAAAAATGAAAGTTTCAAAAAAAGGTACAGCTGATTTAGGTACAATTAAAATGGAACCGGATGCTGTAGCTTTATCCGATGTTACAATTACTTCTTCCATCGCTATTCAGCGTAAAACTCCAGTAGCGGTATCAACAATTGATCCGGTATTTATCGAAGAAAAGTTAGGAACACAGGAATTTCCTGAAATATTGAAATCTACTCCTGGCGTTTATGCTACTAAAAATGGTGGTGGATATGGTGATTCAAAAATTAATATGCGTGGTTTCCAGTCTGCCAACGTTGCTGTTATGGTAAATGGTATTCCAATGAACGATATGGAATGGGGTGGCCTTTACTGGAGTAACTGGGCTGGTCTTTCTGATGTTACAAGATCTATGCAGACACAAAGAGGTCTTGGTGCTTCTAAAGTTTCTGCTCCTTCTGTGGGTGGATCTATTAACATTGTAACTCGTACTATTGATGCAAAGAAAGGTGGATCTGTTTCTTATGCAATGGGTAATGATGGTTATAACAAACTTTTATTCAATGTTTCTTCTGGTCTAACCAAAGATGGATGGGCTATGACTCTTCTTGGAGGCAAAAGCTGGGGAGATGGTTATATACAAGGTACAGAATTTGAAGCCTACAACTATTTCGTTAATATAGCTAAGAGAATAAATGATAATCATCAGATTTCTTTAACTGCTTTTGGGGCACCTCAATGGCATAACCAAAGAAGTAACTATGATGGTTTGACAATTGAAGGATGGCAGCAGGTTAAAAATTATATGAAAGGTGACAGTCCTTATAAGTATAATGCAACTTTTGGATATGGAAAAAATGGCGAACGCAAAACTTCTGCTCATAATGAATATCACAAACCTCAGATTTCTTTAAATCATTTATGGCAGGTTAATGAAAAGACTAGCTTAAGTACTACTCTTTATACTTCTATTGGTAGAGGTAGCGGTTATAGCGGTCAAGGTTATACAAGTGCCTTGTCTAATACATGGTATGGATCATCTGACGGCGTTTTAAATACAACTTATCGTAATTCTGATGGTACATTTGCTTATGATCAGATTTATGCTATAAATGAAGCTAGTCAAAATGGCTCTCAAATGGCAATGTCTAAATCAATCAATAATCATAACTGGTACGGATTACTTTCTACATTTACATCTTCTTTAACTAAAGAGATTAATTATTATGTTGGGCTTGACTTGAGATATTATGTAGGACAACATACTAACGAACTTATTGATCTTTATGGTGGTGATTTTTATATTGACCGCTACCGTAAGGATGTAAAAGCTGAAAATAATAGTGCAGCAGCTGGCTCTGATTTTATAAACAAGCCATTGAGGGTTGGTGATGTTGTTTATCGTGACTATAATGGTTATGTAATGCAGGAAGGTGTTTTTGGACAAATTGAGTACAATAAAGATAAATTAAGCTCATTTATTGCAGGATCAGTTTCAAACACTGGTTATTGGAGAAAAGACCATTTCTATTATGATGATAAACATGCAAAATCAGAAACATTAAATTTTATTGGTTTTACAGTTAAAGGTGGTGCTAACTATAACTTGACAGAAAATCATAATGTATTTGCTAATATTGGCTATATATCTCGTGCACCTTTCTTCTCTGGTGGTGCATTCCTTTCATCAACTGTAAGTAATGCTACTAATCCGGATGCTATTAATGAAAAAATATTTTCTGTTGAATTAGGATACGGTTATCGTTCTAAATATTTCTCTGCAAATATTAATGCATATAGTACTTCATGGATGGATAAAACTACAACCAGAACTCTTACTTTGAAGGACGGCGACCGTGCTCAAATCAATATGTCTGGAGTAGATGCTCTTCACCAAGGTATTGAAGTGGATCTTGCAGCTCATCCATACTATTGGTTAGATATTACTGGTATGTTTTCAATAGGAAACTGGAGATGGAACAGCAATGCTACCGGTTATTTCTATAACTCAGCTGGTCAGCCATTGACTGGTGAATATGAAGCAGATGGTATTACTCCAAAGATTGCATCAGGTATTCAGGCTGCTGATCACGCAAAAATGACAGTTTATCAAAAAGGAGTTAAGGTTGGTGGATCTGCTCAGACAACAGCTGCTTTAGGTGCTAAATTCAGACTTAGCAATAATTTCCGTGTAGGAGTAGATTATAGCTTATTTGCACGTAATTATGCAGATTTTGCATTGGCATCAAATGATATTATAATGAATGGTGAAAAAACATTTGGTAGCCCATGGCGTATCCCTGCAGCTAATCTAGTTGACTTGAATGCTAGCTATTCATTCCCAATTGGAAGTGTAAAAGCTGTTTTATATGGTAATGTTGAGAATTTATTCAACCAGGAGTACATTGCTGATGCATTTGATGGTGGTGATCACAATTATAAATCTGCATATCGTGTATTTTATGGATTTGGACGTACATACTCGATAAGACTTAAACTTAACTTTTAATCCTTTATAGAGATAATTAATTATGAAAAAGTATATAATATTAAGTTTTGTAGGTGCATTGTCGTTATTATCAAGTTGTGATTATAATGATAAATATTTTGATGGACTGGATGATCTGGTTACGCCTACTAATAAATTGACATTAGATTATACATTGACAGGTGATGATTACGCTACTATTTCTACGTTATCTGCTAATAAAACTCTTGCCACAACAAATAATGTATCTTCTGCTTTAGCTGCAATAAAAACCAATCAATGTTTATCTGCTGCTATTCCGGCAGCTGATTATGTTCCTGCGTTTCTTGCAGCTAAGTGGTATTCTGCAACTGAAGGTGCTGCAGTAAAGGTTACTTATAAGAAAAGCGTTAATCTTCCTGATTATGTAGCAAAATTGAGTGTTGCTCCAAACTATTCAGTTTCTGCAGCAAATTATAAAACTATTTGGGGAGCAAATTCATCTGTGAACTTCTTTACTCCTGCAAAGCCTGCATCAACAAATCTTCCTGCTATTTTGGCATCTACTTATCCTAGTGCTGTTAGTGGTGATATTGTTGCTGTAAACTATAATGAATCAGCTAGTGAACCTACTATTCAAAGTGCTTTAAGTGAAGATTTTGAAGCTGGTACTGTAGGTAATGTTGCTTCAATAGCAGGTTGGGCAAATGTAACAACAGTTGGAACATATAGCTGGAGTGAAAAGACTTTTAGCAGTAACAAATATATTCAGGCAACTGCATATAACCATGCTGCTGGTGCTCTTGAAATGTATATGATTTCTCCTTCATTAACAGTTACAACTGGTCAGGTTTTCTCTTTTGATGCTTGTTTGGGTAATTATAAAGCTGAAGGTGGAACGCTTAAAGTTCTTATTTCTTCAAATCTTGCTGGTACTACTGCTAGTGATATCGCAGCTGCAACATGGGATGATGTAACATCTAGTTTTACTATTCCTGTTCCAACAGGTACCTATGGAACTTTAGGTAAGGTTGGAGAATTACTTCTTTCTAAATATGTAGGAAAGAAAGTAAACATAGCTTTCCGTTATAATGGTGATAGTTCAACAGGAGCAACTACAACTGTTCAGGTTGATAATGTTTCTGTTGCATTAGCTGGAGGTTCTTATACTACTAATGGTGCATTGTATACTTTCAATGGAACTAAATGGGTTACTTATACAGGCAATGGTTACTTCCTTACAAAGGCTGACTTTGCAACAATGGGTAGCAAATATGATAACTTTAGCTCAACAATGCCTGCTGATAATTATATTCCTCAATTCCTGAAATTGAAATATCCATTTGCTCAGGAAGGAAATACAATGGCAGTGGTTTATAAGTATTACACAGGATCAGCTACAGGATTACGTACCGATGAATATGTTTTCACTGCTGGAAGCTGGGTTAAGAATGACAATGTAGAGCAATTTACAGATCAGTTTGTTTATACTAACGGAAAATGGGTATATGATCCAAGTGTGGTATTAAATTTAAAACCAGCTAAAGGTCTTGCTGATGTAACTGCATTCTACCAAAAAATAACTGATTATGTTTGGACTAAGATAGATCAACCTGCAGGCGTAACAGTTAAAGGTACAGGTTATACAACAAGTTATGGTAATAATGAATATTATTATGGTAGCTCAGCATATAACAATAACTTTGATTTCCGTCCATCTGCATGGAAAGCTCAGAATGCAACTGCATATTCTAGTTTGACAGATGATCAGCTGAAAACAGAAATGTTTAAACGCTTACCTGCAGCATTTATCCCTGCGTTGGAAGCAACTTATCCAACAGCTACTACTGTTGCTGGTGTAAATGTAACTTATACTATTAATTTCGGAGTTTATACTGGAACAACAATTTCGGCACCCAATTATACTATAGTATATAAAGTAACAGGTACTGGTAAGTTTGAATATGTAGAAAACTCTTTGAAAGCATTATAAGAATTTACTATAATTCGTATCAGAATGCCATCCTTAGAAATAGGGGTGGCATTTTTTTTGCACCATTAAATAAAAAAACAATTTCATCCCTCACTCCCTTACTATTTTTACACAATAAGCTAAATAACAATTAATTATGTGGTGATGGATTGATTTCTACCCTCACCAAACCATCACCAAAAGACATAACCCTCACCTTTTTGAGCACAATCTGCAGAATTCAGGCTTTATTTTTTTAGCACAATATCAGTTTGAGTTTGATTGCATTTGGATAAAAATTACTCAAAAAGGTGAGGAATGGCCCAAAAAGTTAGGGTTTGGTGATAGTTTAAAATGCTACCCTCACTTGTTAATACGCTATATTTAAATGCATTACAAGAAAAAGTGATGGAGTGAGGGATGATTTTAGTTTTTCAATTGGATGGCGTAGAAATACAACGTCAAAACATCCCGCCTGTCTTTTTAAAAACGTAACCGGATGTTGAACAAACTCCCGCCGGCTTTCAAAAATAGCAGGCGGGAGTTTGCACATGTAGATTGTTTGGAAATGTCCTTTCCTGGATTAAGTTTACAGTTTCTGAGCAACTGATTTACAATATTATTCTTATTCCTAAACTAGCTTGATATTAACTATTCACCAATATTTAATATTTATTGGCCTATAAATCATATCCATTGGTCAATGATTTTTGATTGTTGGTGAATAATAGCTTGCCAATATATAATGATATATAGGCTAAAAACAGATAAAGGAACTGTGTTTGAATTATTTCAACGCAGTTCCCTGATATTATTTAGATTAACCTATTTAGGATTAGTGATAGTGTTTCGAAGTCTTTAGTAATTTATTGCATGATCTTTTGGAAAATCATTTCCGCTCCATGCACGCTTAGAAGTCCAGTCCATAGGAGCATCTGTCCAGAAAGGGTGAGATGCTGGTAAACCTAAAGGCAAAAAAGCAACTGAAGTAATATACATACTTCCATTGTTTGTATACCAGTCGGCAATATTAGGTTGACTTTGAGTGAAGCCAATTCGGAGATATCCTTTTTCATTGAAATTCTTTCCGGAATCGAACATGTTATGCATAACTGCTGTGAGAGCAGCACGAACTTGTCCGTTGCTTAGTTCTGCCGGCAATTGTTCTTTCCATGCCAATTGTGCTAATGGTTGGAATACTCCCATACGATAAGGTATTGAGCGTCCAAAAACAGGGTAGGTACCTTCCGGAGAAATTAATCTTTCAAGTATCTGACTGTATTTCTGCATTCTTTTAAGTGCTACTTCGTATTGCTGAGTCGTTGCAATATTGTTCTTTTTTAAATCGAGCATCACCTTTAAGCAGTCTACATACATCGGTTGAATAACATAACTATTGTAATAATCGAAAGCAAAGCTTGTTCCGTCACTATACCAGCTATCGCCTACATACCATTCTTCTATTTTTCTAAGAGCAGAATGGATACGGTAATAATCTGGCTGAGCATTTGCTTTGGCTAAAAAGCATTCAATAGTGGAAGAGAATAATAGCCAGTTTGTATATGGTGGATCTACACGGCGCAATTGTTGGAATTCTGCAATATAGCGTTGCTTGGTTGTTTCATCCAATGGTAGCCATAATTGATCGTAAGCACGTAGAAAACTTTGAGCCACATAGGCAGCATCAACTAAAGGCTGTCCTTCTTTTCTCCATAACAAGTAGTCAGCACTTTGAGGATTAACAGCATTTTTGTAACTAGCCAAAGCCCATTCGCGTAATTGCTTACGTTGCTGTCCTTCTGTTGTATTATCATCTGGCAATGATAGCCATGGAGCAACTCCGGCCATTAGTCGTCCGAAACACTCCATATAAGTAACTCGCTTATCTCTGCCATCCCAGGTTGGGCTGACTTCAACCTGCATTTCTTCACTCAACTTTCCATTACTCATAGCCTTTAATACAGGCGATGCTATTTTATATAAGGTATTAGCCCAATATTCACGATCGTGATTTACGCCTAGATATCTTGCCATTTCACAAGAAGCCAATAAGAATGCTCCGACTCCGAAGTTGGAGGTAGAGTTTTTATCAACTATTTGTCCCGGAATAGCCCTGTCACCAATAGGTTGAACATATCCTATCTTTCCATTTGATTGCATAGCTACTTTCGATAAATAGTTCCAGGCCTTTTTGCAAATAGGACCATACGTGTCATTATCTAAATATCCATTATTAATACCCCATAGTAATCCGTAAGTCATTAATGCAGTTCCGCTGGTTTCTGGTCCCGGAGCAAAACTGGCATCATATAAACTACGTGTCCAGTAACCTTCAGATTGTTGACATGCAGCTAAAGCAGAAGCCATTTTTTTGAATTTGCTAATGAAAAAATCGCGATGATTATAGTCTTTTGGTAAATCTTTCAGCACTTTGGCTAGTCCGGCTATAACCCAGCCATCTCCACGTGCCCAGAAATCTTTTTTATCATTACCACTTTTATGTTTAGGATATACATAACGAGCGTCGCGATAGTAAAGTCCTTCTTTTTCATCATACATTAATGAATCGCTATAAAGAGTATATTCATATAGCTTATCAAGATATTGTTTGTTATTGGTTATTCTATATAATTTTGTCATAACCGGCATTACCATATAAAGACCATCTGCCCACCACCAATAATCTTTTCTGGCAGTGCTCATTTCATATTCCATGACTTGTCTTGCTCTGGCTATTTTTTTAGGATCGGGATCTGCTGTATAAAGGTCACAGTATGTTTGAAAGCAAACCTGATAATCGCCAAATAATACATAGTTTTCACTTTCTCCATAAGTTAATTTCCATTCTGCTTTTTTTTCAGACTTAGCACCTTTCCATTCATTCTTTTGAGCCCAGGCTTCTGAATAATTTTTGTATTCAGCAGTTCCGGTAAGAAAGTAAGCTTCCATATTTCCGGTATGATAAACTGCATTATCCCAAAAAGCTCGACCATGTTCCGGATTTTGGCTTTGCCAGTAACGGTTTACTTTATGGATTATTCTAATAACTTCCTCCTGCTCATTTGGTTTATTAGTAAATGAGACAAGTGATAATGCAATTAATGGTAATACAATTTTAAACAATTTATTCATAGCACATAATTTATAAATATCAATTTATGCAAAGTTATATTTATGATAGAAATATATGGACGAAAATACGTTCATTTTGGTTTAAAAAGGCTTCATTTGGTTCTTATTGCCGCAAATAGTTGCTTTTTAGAAGCATTTATGGTGTCTATTTGTTCTGAAGTTAGATAGTGGAAATAATAATTTTAATGTGCCGCATCTTTTCAATGAGAATTATTGAATGAGAAGCTTGTTTAGTAATAAGGAATGAACTAAAATAAAAAAGAAAATCCCTCAGAAATATTAATTTCTGGGGGATCTTTAATGCTTTATCGAATAAATAAAGTCGGCTGATTACTCAGCAGCAGGAGCTTCTTCTACAGCAGGAGCAGCTTCTTCAGCAGCTGGTGCAGCAGCGGCAGCTTCAGCAGCAAGTTCTGCAGCTTTCTTTTCTGCTAATACTTGAGCTTTTGCTTCATTGATTTTCTTTTCAGCATCTAAGCGTGCTTTAGCGTCAGCTTTAGCAGCTTCATCGTTCTTTGCTTTCAATGCAGCAAGACCGTTTTCTTTGTTGCCTTTCCAAGCTTCGAATTTAGCATCAGCTTCAGCTTCACCAAATGCGCCCTTAGCAACACCACCAAGTAGGTGCTTTTTCATGTAAATTCCTTCACGAGAAAGAATATTACGAACTGTGTCAGTAGGTTGAGCTCCTGTAAGAACCCAATATAATGCACGGTCGAAATCCAAATCTATTGTTGCAGGATCGGTGTTAGGGTTGTAAGAACCGATTTTTTCAATAAACTTACCATCACGTGGTGCTCTGCTGTCCGCAATAACAATCTGATAGAACGCGTAGCTCTTGCGACCGCGTCTTTGCAATCTGATCTTTGTTGCCATTTTAAATAATGTTTTTTAATTAATGATTTGAATTAATGCTAGTATCTCGTACTAGCGGGCGCAAAGTTAATGCTTTTGTTTTGAATGACAAAGAGTTCGAAAAAAATAATCACCAAAAAGAATAAATCCTTTTGGTGATTATTATGCAAAAATACCGATTGTGATATTAAATCAAACGTTCGTTATTTGTTTTATAACTCACGAAGCCATTTTTCCAATTCTTCAGTCCACTGACGTTTGTATTTGAAGTTATCACGGAATCCCCATCCATGACCTCCAATAGGATAAATATGCATTGATGCAGAAACTTTGTTCTTTAAAAGTGCAAGATAGTAGTTTACTCCATTTTGTGGAGGAACCGCGCCATCATCATTCGAAAGAGCTATAAAAGCTTTTGGAGTTTCCGGAGTTACTTGCAATTCATTTGAATATAATGTTTCCAGCTCTTTGCCTGGATTCTTTCCTATCAGATTTTCACGCGATCCTCCATGAGTGTATGTTTTATCCATTGTAATAACCGGATAAAGCAATATTTGAAAATCCGGACGAGTTTCAGCAGTGAAGTGTGTTGCTAAAGTAGAAGCCAAATGACCACCGGCAGAAGCTCCCATAATTCCTACTTTGTGGGTGTCTATGCCCCATTCTGCAGCATGCTGGCGAACAATAGTAATAGCTTGTTTAGCATCCGAAATTGGCACTTCATTGTGACCATTAGGCATGCGATACTTTAAAACTATATATGTTATTCCCTGAGCATTAAACCACGGAGCCATATCATGTCCTTCATGATCCATGGCTAAGCGAGCGTAACCACCTCCGGGACACATAATGATGGCTTTGCCATTACCATCCTTTGCTTTATAAATAGTAATAGTAGGAGAGACTACATTGCTTATGCGGTTTTTCTCATTTTCCTGTTCAGTTCCTTTTAGCTCATTAGAATTGGGTGCACCATTTGGCCATAGTGGCAACTCTATTGGTTTTTGAGCAAAGAGAGCTGTTGTTACAGTCAGCATCACTGTCAATAGTAGTTTTTTCATGTTTATTTTAACTTTGAAGATTTGTGCATTGTAGCTTTTACAAAATAAACGATCAATACAAAATAAGCGATGATAGAAACAACTTCCGACCATGAATTTGCCAGCCATTCTTCATTTACAAGGTTTACTCCGCAGAAACGGATACCCGCGCTGATAACTCCCATTAAAGCACCACCGGCTATGAATCCGGAAGCAAGAAGTGTTCCCTTTTCTCTACGTTCTGAATTTATAGCATCATCATTAGAACGAGTTGTAACATACCAATTGATAGCTCCACCTACTAAAAGTGGAATATTCAATTCTAATGGAATAAACATTCCTAATGCAAATGCAAGTGCTGGTATTCCGCAAAGTGTAAGTACTATGGCAAGAACTGCTCCAATTCCGTAAAGTATCCATGGAGCACCAACGCCATTCATTAATGGTTCAATCACTGCAGCCATTGCGTTAGCTTGTGGAGCTGCAAGCTGACCGCTTGAGAATCCATAAGTTTTATTCAATATAATCATTACACCACCTACAGTTGCAGCAGATACGATTGTTCCTAAAAACTTCCATGTTTCTTGTTTTGCAGGAGTTGTTCCAAGCCAGTAACCAATCTTTAAGTCGGTAATAAAACCACCGGCCATAGATAATGCAGTACAAACTACACCACCCATAACCAACGCTGCAACCATACCTGAAGGACCTTTTAAACCAACAGCAACCATTACTACAGAGGCTAAGATCAGGGTCATCAATGTCATTCCCGAAACAGGGTTTGTTCCCACAATAGCAATAGCATTAGCTGCTACAGTAGTGAAAAGGAAAGTAATTCCTGCTACAAGAAGAATGGCGACTATACATTGATAAATATTTCCTTGCATTACGTCAAAGAAGAAAAATAAAAAGACTAAAGCTATTGTGAGAATAGAGCCAATAGCGATAACCTTCATTGACAAATCGCGTTGTGTACGGGGAATGTTTGCTTCTACGTCACTGTTTCCACCCATTTCTTTAGCAGCAAGTCCTACAGCACTTTTAATAATTCCCCATGATCTGATGATTCCGATAATTCCTGCCATAGCGATACCACCAATACCAATGCTTTTTGCATAGTATTTAAAGATTTGTTCCGGACTCATCATTCCTACAGCTGTAGTGATATCAGGATTCCACATATTAAGAACACTATCCCCCCATATTAAAGAAATACCAGGAATAATTACCCACCAAACAGCAAGCGAACCAAAACAAATGATTGCTGCATACTTTAGTCCGATTATATAACCTAAACCAAGAACGGCAGCACCGGTATTAACCTTAAATACCAATTTGGCCTTATCGGCAATCATTTCACCAAAACCGGTAACACGAGTCGTGAAGTTTTCGTTCCACCATCCGAAAGTAGCAACAATAAAGTCGTATAATCCACCTACCAAACTAGCTATTAAAAGAGGTTTAGCCTGGTTACCACTTTTCTCTCCGGAAACAAGAACCTGAGTTGTAGCAGTTGCTTCTGGAAAAGGATATTTTCCATGCATCTCTTGTACGAAATATTTTCGGAATGGAATTAAGAATAAGATTCCGAGTACTCCTCCTAAGAGAGAACTGACAAAAACTTGAAGGAAACTAACAGACATTTCAGGATATTTTGCCTGAAGTATATATAATGCAGGCAGAGTAAAAATTGCACCGGCTACAATTACTCCTGAGCTGGCTCCGATAGATTGAATAATCACATTTTCACCTAAAGCATTTTTTCTTTTTGCAGCGCTTGAAACTCCAACAGCAATAATAGCAATTGGAATAGCTGCTTCAAATACCTGTCCAACTTTAAGTCCAAGATAGGCAGCTGCAGCAGAAAAGAGAATTGCCATGGCAATACCCCACATCACTGACCATGGAGTAACTTCCTTATACTGTTTATCAGGAGACATTAATGGGTTGTAAACTTCACCCGATTTAAGTTCTCTGAATGCATTTTCGGGCAATCCCGTTAATTTTTCGTCTTCTTCGTGTTTCATATTTAATAAATTGTTTTTTTATTGAACTTCAAAGAAACAAAAAATATCAATTATATGCAATTCTGAGTTTAACTAAAGTGTATTTAAATACAAAAAGAGGCTACTACTGTTTTGTATCGTAGTAACCTCTTCTCATTTACAAATTATAGCTATTTGTTCAAGTCTATTTTATCTCAATAACTCTTTGAGCTTTCTTTTCTTCCTCTGGAGTCCTTTTCGGTATATTAATCGTTAGTACCCCATTATCCATTGCTGCTCCGATTTTATCTTTTACAACATTGTCAGGAAGATACATTGTTTGTTGGAATTTAGTGTAAGAGAATTCTCGTCTCAGGTAGCGGCCCTCCTTGTTTTCTTCTTTGTTTTCTTGCTTCTTCTCCATGGAAACAACCAACTGATTATCTTCATCTATTCTGATATTGAAATCTTCTTTTGTCATTCCTGGAGCTGCAACTTCTACTTTGTATTCGCTCTCAGTCTCAATTACATTGATAGCGGGAGCTGTAGCGCTTGATTTGACCATCCAGTTGTTGTCGAATAAATCATTAAATACGTCAGGTAACCAATTTTGAGATCTTCTAACAGGCATCATAATTTTAATCTCCTATCTTTTAAAAGTTAAACATTAAATATATAATGAACTGGGTTTTTTTGAACTCAATTTCACTAAATAAAGAACAATGTTTATGCCAGGATGGTTTACTGTATATTTGTCTCTTTATGCTGACAAATTTTCTTTTATAAAATCGTTTTTAATGTCAATTTTACCTCTTATTTAAAAGATAGGAATCTCAAGAATCTGGTTCGCGAGAATAAGTAATTTAGGAGTAAAGGAACAGTTAAGCCGATAATAGAATAAAAAATCCAGAAAATGTTATTTCGCCAGGATATAACTGGATGGCATCCAATTAATAATGGGTCGAGACCATAATATGCTATTTTTATATAACTGACGATTTTATAACTCAGAATACTGAGTACTATAATGGGCATTGTGTTGTTTCCTAGATATAAAAGAGATTTCTTTATAGTTAAATACGCAATGTTGTTACTCTTTCTGCAATCAAACCATGACGAAAATTTGTATGTCATAATCCATCCAAGAATTGCAGGTATAAATGTTCCTAAGTATAACTTTAATTTGGGATTAGACGCCAGAGAAGTAGGATTTATATATGAGATTATACAAACTAGAATAAATGACGATATTAATATTGCGTTATCATATTTCAGACTTTCATTGATTCGGGAATTACGAAATATAAAACCTACGCCAAAATAGAATATACCATAAATTTCTCTGATTCCGCCTAGAGGTATATATGGAAGTTTTATTCTCCATAAAGACATTATAAATCCGGATATAAACGCAATTAAGCAAATTATTAGAGCTGTATTCGTATGTCTCAAATTAAACAGCTTTTTAATAAGATAAAAAAGAAGGCAAAATAAGATGCTTGATATAAACAATGCACGTAAGAACCAAAATGTGCCTAAAAATGTTTGTTCATAGTCGCCCATACTGGTTGTTATGTTGAACGCCTTCCTTATAATATCCTCAAAACTAAATAATTCTGAACGACCAAAACGAGCATTTAAAATATTGGCTTTGAAAAATAGGTTATGCAAGAAAAGAAATATCAGGCTCCATTTTACAAATGGTAAATACAATCCTTTAAACCTCTTTTTAATAAATAGGAATTTATCATCTGTATATTTTGTAGAAAAGAAATAACCAGAAGCAATAAAGAATAAAGGCATATGAAAGCTATAAATAAAGCGGCCCATAAAAGCAGGACAAGCTGAATGCCCTATTACCATTAATATTATACCAATACCTTTACAAATACTGATTGTATTGTTTCTCATCCCTGTTCTTTAAAAGGTAATGATATTATTTTCTGTCAAGCTTAAATCGGATTCTAAATTTACCTTCTGAATAATCTGTGCTGATTATTTTAAACGTTCCAATTTCAGATGTATTTTCTACGTGAAGGCCAATACAGGCACAAATATCATAATCGCCAACATATACTAATCTTAAAGTTTCGCTTGCATCTTCGGGTAATTTGCTCAGGTCTACACATTCCGGAACTTCCTGACGAGAAACAAAAGCGCTTGTGATAGATAAGTTTTGGCTTATGATTTCATTTACTCTGTTTTCTATTTCAGCAATTTGTTCTGCAGTAGGAGCTTCATCTAAAAAATAATCGCACTTACTTTTTTTCTTTTCTATATGGTTGGTTCTTGACCTTTCGCAGCCAAACATTCTAATCATTGTCTGATTAAGTAGATGCTCTGCAGAATGCATTGGCGGAAATTCGGTCTTGTTATGCTCGTTTAATATTGGTTCTTCCATTTCTAATCTTGTTTTTGCAAAGATACTACTTATCTTGATTATGCAATATTCCCATTGTGGCTATGTTATTCGAATAAATGTTCTATAAAGTCAAAAGATCTTTAGTCTTTTGGTTTTATTTTATCTTTTAGGATTAAGAAAATACCACCTATAACAAATACTAATCCACCATACAACAATGTGAAAGGACTGTTGTATGCTCTAATAGAATTATCGGCTTCCATATAAACCCCATTATAGTTTTCTATCCCAAATACAGATGTAAATGGTTTAATCCCTATTTTTTTATAGTCATTCTTTGAGATTAAAATACGTAATGAATCTCCAGGTTCTACATTTTGTTCAAAATATGTTCTTTTAAATTCACCAACAAGTTCGGTACTTATTTGAAATCTAGTACTATATCAACTTAAGTAAATAGTATAATCATATCTATGACTCTTAATTCCTCCAAACTCTTCAAATGAATAATTATAAAGCCTGCTGTTTATTTCCATCAGATCTAGCTTAGAATCCACTTTATCTTTTGAAAAATAACAGAAAATACCTAAAAAACCCATAACTATTGAAATGATACTAATAGATAGATTTTTAATTTTCTTTGAACGTTCTATATACTTTAGTTTGAAAGAAACTTTTTTTGCTGGTTTTATACTATTTTTTTTCATTATTTGTTATTATGAAAAGGAATGCAATGATTATTGATAGAAATGTATATCCCCAAAATACCTTTAATGTCGCAATATTGCATTCTATCCAACTTTCTAACTGACCTCCGTCGGACTCGTAATTAAGACTGATATATGTGTTAATTATGGCGTAACTTATTATTAATAGTAGTATGATAGATAGGGAGATGAATGTATACCCTATTATTATGGGAAATTTGACTTTGGATTTCTTTGCTGTTAGTCCTTTCATTATTAGTCCATTTTTTTAATAAAATTATTCTGAATATAAATAGCTGATAATTTATATATTATGACGGTGATTATTTGGCATAAGATGTAAAATAACAATAGCGTAAAAAATGAATTAGGCCATCCTTTTGCTAAAGTTTCACTATATAATTTTGATATAGGGCTAAGGAAAGAATGATTGATCAGATTGGTAGCTATTTTTTCATAATAATATGTCAAAATTGTAATTATAATGAAGCCAATCAACCAAGAAATTTTAAATAAAGTGTTAATCTTTTGCTGTTTTAATAATTTGTAGACTAAAAGTACAATCAAATTGGCAGTAATATATTCTATAGTAATAAAAGCTATATACTCATTAATTCCACATTGTGATAGAGAAAGAGCTAATATTCTTATAAATCCGCCAATAAATCTATCTGAAATAATATTTATGAAGAAACATACAAATCCTATTAAAAAACATAGAAATGTTTTTGTCGGTTCTAATAGATTGTTTTTCATATTCTTTTTGTACTTTAATATTACAATATTTTATTGTTTCTAGCTATTTTAGATATTTAATCTTTTCAATGAATAAGCAGAAACAGCTTATTCATTAAAATAATTGCTTCCATAATTTACGTGATATGAAAATTGTCAGGAAATTAATTATCCCGATAAAGATTAAAGTGATAGACAAAATAATGTCATTGCTACTGGATATACCACAATATAAAATTGCGAATATTACAGTAAATAGAAACAATGCACTAATATAGGTTTGAAATTCTATAGCAAAGAGCATTACTGATTTTTTGTTAATCAATAGACATATAGAGCTTATAATACCTAAAGGCTGGACTGCCCAGAATATTGCTATTATTAACCTTTGCCAAAGTCTATTATTTTTTAAGGCGCTAATAATCCTTTTCATCCTGATATCTCTTTCATGTATAGTATTCATCTTATAATTCACATAATCTTTAACCTCGCCCTAAGGTTAAAACTGTAAAGATAATTATTTCTGATTAAATATAGTGCCGTAGAAATTTTATTTTTTTTGTTATGTGCAGCTACTACAAAAAATATTAGAAAAAACATTTTTATATGCTACATCTGCCACTAAAATTCTTGAAACTATTATAAGCAGGACTTTTCAAATAGTGGCAGATATTTTGATGAGCATTGTTATTTGCTACTGATATTTTTTATCTAACACCATTTTCAGTGAATTTTGATTTTAAAGAGTATAGGCTGTTGTTTTGGAAGCTTTTGGGGTATATGCAAAAAAAAAGGAGTCACGCCTGACTCCAACCTTTGTTAACCTTAAATCTAATACTATGAAAAACACATTGCAAATGTACGGGTTTTTGTGAAATCTCCAAAAGTTTAGGTTATAAAAGTATGTTTTATAACATGATTTAATATATCTATTTTAAAATGTTAATAGAAGGCTAGCCAAATGTACAAGATTACATGCGTTTTGAACAGAATTAATAGGGAATATCCGTAATAAATATTTTTCTTTGTAGCTGAAAAAACGACTATTACATAGTCAGACATAATATTTAAAAGTAAAATAACTGTTAACCGATGAAAATAAAACTACTTATCACTTTGTGTTTATGCATCTCTTTTATGCCGTTTATAACTCTTCATGGCGAAAATAGATATAAAGCTATTTATAGCGGCATACCTTTGTTTGATCAAAATAACAAAGAAGTAAATGCTCATGGAGCCTGTATTGTGAAGGAAGGAAATAAATATTATTTATTTGGAGAATATCATACTGATACCAGTAATGCATTCATTGGTTTTAGTTGTTATTCTTCTTCCAATTTAACGGATTGGAAATTCGAAAAAATAATTTTGCCATTGCAAGCTGATGGTTTGCTAGGACCTGATAGGATAGGAGAGCGTGTTAAAGTCATGAAATGTCCTGCTACGGGAGAATACGTAATGTTCATGCATACGGATAATTTAAAATACAGTGATCCTCATGTGGGATATGCCACCTGTAAAACAATCAATGGCAACTATGAATTTAAAGGAGAATTATTACATAATGGCAAATATCTGAAGAAATGGGATTTGGGAACTTTTCAGGATAATAATGGAAAAGGGTACTTGCTTACTCATGAAGGATTTATTTATGAATTGGCTTCTGATTATAAATCTGTAAATCAGATTGTTGTATCTGAAGCTATTCATGGAGGAGAAGCTCCGGCTATGTTTAAAAAGAATGGGACTTATTTCTGGCTTTTTTCAGATAAAACCAGCTGGGAACGGAATGATAATTACTATTTAACGGCTCAATCAATTAAAGGTCCATGGATAAAAAGGGGATTCTTTGCACCAAAAGGTTCATTAACGTGGAATTCTCAGTCTACCTTTGTATTACCTATAGTTAATGGAAACGATACTTTGCACTTATATATGGGCGATCGCTGGTCGTTCCCAAAACAAGGTTCTGCAGCGACTTATGTTTGGCAACCCATATCTATATGCGGCGATGAAATTTCTATACCTGCATTTCGTGAAAGCTGGCAAATTGATAAGTCTATGCCCGGTTGGTCTGCGATTGATATTAAAAGAAAGTCGATAAAAGAAAAATGTATTTTTGAGCAAGGCATCTGGAAAGCGATCAATGGTTGTCAAAAATCAAAAGAAAAAGGTGCAATAATTAGTTATTCTTTTAAAGGAAAACAGATTGGTATAAAGGCACTATCTGGCAAAACAAGTGGTTACGCAAGAATTTCAATTAAGAACGATAAAAACAAAGAAATTATAAATTCCATTATTGATTTTTATAGCAAGTACGAATATTCATCGCAGAAATTTTTAAGTCCGATATTGAAGTCTGGTAATTATACCCTCAGTATTGAGGTGTTGGGAGAGCATCCGGCATGGAGTGATAAAAGAAAAGCTGATTATGGAAGTACCGATGACTATGTTATGATTGAAGATGTTTACACGATAGACTAAAATTTACTAATTATGAAAAAACTAATATTATTTATTTCATGGCTTACTGTTTTTAATAACTTGCATGCTGCATACAATGAAGTGTATGTGGCTAAATACAAGAATGATAAAGCTTGTGCCATAAGTTACACTTTTGATGATGGACTAAAGGAGCATTATACACTTGCTGCTCCTGGTTTGGAAAATCTGGGCTTTAGAGGAACTTTTTGGGTAAATGGATTAAGTGTTGAGACAAATAGCGATGCAAATAAACCTCGTGTTTCCTGGGAAGAATTAAAGGATATGAATAAAAGAGGGCATGAGATATCTAATCACGGATGGTCTCACAAAAATCTGAATAGAATAACTTTAGAGGAAGTTGCTACCGAAATTGAGAAGAACGATAGTATTATTCTTGCAAATGTAGGTGTTATGCCTCGTACTTTTTGTTATCCCTTTAATGCGAAAAATGAGGAAGTATTAAAGATAGCCTCTAAAAACAGGGTTGATACCCGTACCAAACAGATTGCTGTTGGCGGACATTCCACTCCCGAAAAGCTGGATCAATGGGTAAATGAATTGTTGAATACCGGCGATTGGGGTGTTGGTATGACGCATGGCATTACTTATGGTTATGATGCATTTAATGATTCAACAGTTTTGTGGAATCATCTCAGAAAGGTGAAATCAATGGAAGATAGAATCTGGGTAGGTACTTTCCTTGAAGTTGCTTCATACATTAAAGAGAGAGACAATATTAATATAAAGGTATCGGAGGGGAAGAAACAGTTGAAAATTACTCCTGAACTGCAAATAGACAAGAACTTATTTACAGAACCGCTGACTTTGGTTGTAAAAAGAGAGGGACTAAAGAATGTTGAGGTGAAGCAAGGTAAGAAAAAGCTTTCAGCCCGGATATTTCCTGATAAAGTGATGTTTGAATTTAATCCATATTCAGGACCGATTCAGGTGAAATTTAAAAAGTAACCGGAGTTAAGATTATAATTGTTATACCTCCTTTATCAAAAGTCTATTTGATAAGGGAGGCTTTTTTATGATATTATTGTTCTTTATATTGAAAGCATTCGGGAGCAATTGAAGTATATGCAAAAAAAAAGGAGTCACGCCTGACTCCAACCTTTGTTAACCTTAAATCTAATACTATGAAAAACACATTGCAAAGGTACCGCTTTTCAGGTAATCTCCAAATAATTCTGCTGTAAAAGTATGCTTAATAACATGATTTAATATTTCGGTATTCTAAATGTTTAATTAAGTGAAATTTTTAGACTATCCCGGATTTTAATATTATGCTGTACAAAACAATTAATTCTTCTGTACAAAAGAATTAATTGTTTTGTACAGAAGATTGCATTCTTTTGTACAAGGATTTAATAATGTATAACCGGTAGTTAAAATAGAGAATAGGGAAATTAGCAGATTATACCTATCTTTGTACCCAAAGTAACCGCTTTTATTAGTCAGTATTTACATCATAAAAACAAAATTTAGAATGTCATTTGAAGCAACCAAAAGAGAGTGGAGCGAACTCTATACCTTTTTTCGCCTCCTTAGTGATGGACAGGTTTATGCCGGTTCACCGCAAGTGAAAAAGAGAGAGGACGCGTGTCTTCCTATTGCATTAATTCAACGTGAGGAACATGATGGTACCCGGAAATACTTTATAGAAAATGAAGAAATTCATATCGTTGGAGAAAAAATAGATAAGGTAATTCCTCGTGAAACGTTTGGAGATGTTGCTAATGCTATATTAGCCGGAATGAAAGCTTCTTCTGAAGATCTTGTTACATCACCCGATGGGGTTGAGGAGTTTCTAGATGAAGTTTCCATTTTTGATTTGGAAGCTCGCACAGACGACCGTACGGATTTTTATCTAGCCTTCTATCATGTTGATTCTCCGTTGGTTGGTTTCAATGTTCGTTCACGAATGAGCGCTATGAATCCAATATTAGATGGAGGACGGACGGCCAATTTGAAATTTGAGCAAACAGGAATTAAGTTTGCTAACCCGATGATTAATAACGTGAATGCATTGGAAACTCCAGATGTTGTAGCGGATAGAATGTTGCTTATTGAGCGTTTGGGTGGCGTTTTAAAATATGCAGATGTGGCCGATAAGGTGTTTCGCTGTAATCTTCTGATGATTGATCTTCATTTTCCGAGAATGATTGCCGAAATGCTTCGCATTATGCAAATCGAGGGTATTACAAAAGTTTCTGAACTTGTTGATTGCATCAAGGAGATCAATCCTTTGAAAATAAAAGAGGATTTAATTGTAAAAAATGGCTTCTATGAATATAAAATGAAGCAATTTCTTCTGGCTTTGGCTTTAGGTATGCGTCCGGCTAAGATTTATACCGGAGAAGATTCTGCAGTATCCGGAATTTTACTTGTTACCGGGAGTGGAGAAGTACTTTGTTATCAAAAGTCGGATAAAAAGGTCTTTGAAGATTTTCTGTATCTTAATTCCCGATTGGAAAAAGGGTCCACTGAAAAGGATAAATATGGTTTTATGGAAAAAGAAAATGGCCTTGTTTACTTTAAACTAAATCTCAAGATTGGATTAACAAAACGATAAACTGATTTTATCATCTAACTAACTTGCATTAGGTGATCTTAACATAAAAATGCTGCCTTTAAATTATTTTCTCCGTTGGGAAATTAATTAAAGGCAGCATTTCTTTGTTTTATTCTGATTTGAGACAGGATTGCTTATAGAATGAATTTTAAAATCTTTCCGCTCATCCCATCTACAATAGTTTCTGTAGGCTGGTAGGGGAGAAGACTTAGTTTTTCTTCTTTTCCTGAAAGTAATTCATTGGCTATGTATATGTTTTTTTGAGGAATCTGAAGGAAGTCGAATGCGTGACTTGGAATATTAATAGAAACTTTTGCTGATTGCTTATCGAAATTGGCTATAATCAATAAAAGTTCATTATCCTGTTTCCTGAAAAAAACATATTGTTTATGTACGTTGAAGTCTGGTTTTCCAAAGTTTACATACATAAGATCAAAGAATTGTCCCTGATAAATAGCTTTTTCCTGGTTACATAGATTTAATAACTTGCTATAAAAAGATTGCAATTGTTTTTGTTTGTTTGTGAGAAGCTCGCCGTCAAACTTATCATTGTTTCTCCATTTTCTTATAGTCTCAATGCTCCAATAATCAAAGATAGTGGTTCTTCCATCTTTTCCGCTAAAGCCTTCCTCGTCCATTCCGTGTTCACCCAATTCTTGTCCGAAGTAGATCATCACAGGATTGGTATTCATACATGCAGCAACAATCATGGCCGGAATTCCTTTAAAGCCATCTCCTGCCAGGAAACTTGAGGCCAGTCGTTGTTCGTCATGGTTTTCCATGAAATTGAGCATCTGCTTCTCAATACCTCCAAGGGTTTGCCAACAATGGGTAATATCAGATGCCGATTTGTAACCACAAGTTACATCACGAAGTGTTTCGTAAAGACCTACTTTGTCATATAAATAGTTAAATCCTCCATTAAAAAGGTAGTTATGATACTCCCATGGATTATATACTTCCGCAATAAAGATTATTGATGGATATTTGTATCTGACTTGTGCAATAGCCCATTTCCAGAATTCTACCGGTACCATCTCTGCCATGTCGCAGCGAAATCCATCAATTCCTTTGGATGCCCAGAATAAAAGAATATCCAGCATTTTTATCCAGGTATCGGGCACGGGATAAAAATGTTTGGTTCCTCCGTTGGCATAGTCTATGCCATAATTTAATTTCACTGTCTCGTACCAGTCGTTAATGCCCGGGTATGCATCAAACTTATCATTTCCGGTGGCTTTAGCCGGAAATTCATAATAGGCTTTCGGAGCACCATTTTTCAGGTCGAACTGACCGCTGAATACAGTTTGAGGGATATAGTAAAAATTATTATATGGACTAAATGCATTCTCCGTGTTATCTTTTTCTCCTAAATTCTGTACATGCTTTGGCATTGCATCAGAGTGATATTGTCTGGCTACATGATTAGGAACAAAATCAATAATAAACTTCAGATTAGCCTGATGAGTGTGTTTAACCAATGCTTCAAATTCTTTCATGCGGTTAGGCACATCATCTGCCAAATCCGGATCTACATCATAATAATCCTTAATAGCATAAGGAGAACCTGCTTTACCCTTTACAACCGCCGGATGGTCGGGGTGAATATTGAATTTGCTATAATCGGTTTTAGTAGCATGTTCAATGATTCCTGTATACCAGATATGAGTTATTCCCAACTTCTTTATTTCGCTTAATGCTTTATCTGTAAAATCAGAGAATTTTCCACATCCATTTTCTTCAATGGATCCGTTTTTAATGCAATGATCGTTATTGTTGCCGAATAAGCGAGAGAATATCTGATATATTATTATTTTATTTCTTTCGTTTTCCATATTGTTCCTTTTTCTTGAATGAACTTATTCAGGACTTCGTTTCCTACAGCATATCCTTGTTTGAATATCTCATCCGCTTTTTCTAATTCACGGTTGCTATATCCTTTCAGACCGTAAGGTTCAATCAATAAATCGCTGTTTTCTCTATCAGGAAAAGTATTTGCTCTAAACATGAAGTGATACGACCGTAGGGCTATATTTACAATGTTCATTTTATATTTCCCCGCAATCAGAGGGCTCACATTGATTGCAATTACCTTTTCACACTCTTTTCGAATAGTAGAAACCGGCAGATTTTTCAAAACTCCTCCGTCTACATAATTAATTCCATCGATATTGACGGGTGCAAACATAACAGGCATGCAACAAGATGCAGCAACCAATTCGGCAATGTTACCTTTGCGGAATTGCACACTTTTGCCATGGTCCAAATCTGTAGCTGTAATGACAAGAGGTATTTCCATATCTTCCAGCCTTTTATGTTTTAGATTTGTATTTAGAAAATCTTTGAAATCATCTAATTTGAAGAATCCGTTGATGGTTAAGGCCCAGCTGGTTAAATCCATAAATTTGTAACCATTAAATTTTTCAACGGCTTGGTAAGGTTCGTATCCATCAGCGTAGAAGACTCCGGCCAGTGATCCTGCACTAACACCTGAAATAATATCAGGCTTTATATCGTGTTCCAGCAAAGCTTGCATAACTCCCAAATGAGCAAACCCTTTTATAAATCCACCACTGAGGGCATAACCTATCCTGTGCGGCTTATTAGTCTGGAAATTATTATATTCTGCCATCTCTTTGTCTTGCTAAATAAGTTGCTACGAAATTACTAAATAATTTGATTGCTATATACGAAAAGAGGCCGGATTTTTTCAAGTCCGGCCTCTTTCTTATAATTTAAAAATGTTATGCTACCCCGTGAGCATTAACAGTTGGTTCAATCTTTTTGATTAATCCTTGAAGAACAGCTCCTGGGCCGCATTCTGTGAAATCGGTTGCACCGTCTGCTACCATGTTCTTCACAGTTTGTGTCCAACGTACCGGAGCAGTAAGTTGTGCAATCAGATTTTCTTTAATCTGTGCAGGATCTGTCTGTGGAAGAGCGTTTACATTTTGGTAAACCGGACAAATAGGAGTGTGGAAATCTGTACTGTTGATTGCAGCTGCAAGTTCAACTTTAGCAGGATTCATCAGAGGAGAGTGGAATGCACCACCAACCTTTAATGGAAGAGCACGTTTAGCTCCGGCTGCTTTCATTAATTCGCAAGCTTTTTCAATACCAGCAATTGAACCTGAAATTACAATCTGTCCAGGACAATTATAGTTTGCTGCAACACACACTTCGCCTTCTATTGAAGCACAAATTTCTTCAACCTTTTCATCTGCCAATGCAATGATAGCAGCCATTGTTGATGGAGCTGCTTCGCAAGCTTTTTGCATAGCCATAGCACGTGCATAAACTAATTTAACGCCATCTTCGAAAGAAAGAGCGCCAGCTACAACTAATGCAGAAAATTCTCCAAGTGAATGACCAGCTGTCATTTCAGGTTTTGTATCATCGTTTTTGCATAATGCAGAGATGACAGAATGAAGGAAAACTGCCGGTTGAGTAACTTTTGTCTGACGAAGATCTTCATCAGTTCCTTCAAACATAATATCCGTAATGCGATATCCCAGGATATCATTTGCTTTTTCAAAAAGTTCTTTAGCTAATGCCGAGCTTTCATATAGGTCTTTTCCCATGCCCACAAATTGTGCACCCTGACCTGGAAATACAAATGCTTTCATACTATTTTTGTTTTATGTTTATGAATAACGGCCGCAAAGGTAATGATAATTTTGGTTATAAATGAAACTATTCTCTTATTTTCATTCTGATTGTGAGTGAATAAGTTACTTTACCCCGAATGGTATTTCTTGAAATATTGTTTGTCTCTATATGACAATAGATTTGTCTTTATTTTATTAAAGTGAGTAAAGATGAAGAGTATAGCTCAGATCTAGTAGCAGATGGTTGAGAAATGGTGGTAGATAAACCGTTGATTATTTTTATCTGCTACAATGCAATTGTTTTAATTTCAGCGATTTAATCCGATCTAGTAGCAGATGTGGAGATCTTTTTGAAAAAAAGTTTTTTATTTTGTTCTTAATTTATAGAAGAGAGGCTTTTACATGACGATATAAATATACTAAAGGTAGATAAAGTCTATGCTTTATCTACCTTTAGTATATTTTTTAGTTGAAATTATGCTTTTGGAAGAGCTTCTTTAACAACCATCTGACGGCCTTCGAATTCAGCACCGTTTAATTCTTTAATAACGTTTTCAGCTTCAGCTTGATCAGGCATTTCTGCGAAAGCAAAACCTTTAGATCTGCGAGTTTCGCGATCGATGATCAATTTAACTGAATTTACTGTTCCATACTCTTCTAATACTTGACTAAGATCTGATTCTTTAACCTTGTAGTTTAGGTTACCAATGTAAATATTCATACGAATAAAAATTAAAATAAATAAATTAAAAATTGAAACAATGTAAGTTTTGAAAGATCCGTTTCGTCATTTAAAAATACCCGTAAATAAACGTGATAATTAATAATAGAAGAATGAGAACAATGCAAACTATCTCTTGTTTGTGGGTACAAAGGAAAGAATTTATTTTTAATATCAAACTATAAATGTAGTTTTTTTTTCAAACAAGTTTGGTTTTATATTATTTTAACAATAATAAACTCAAGTAGAAATTGTTTAATTATAAAAAATATAAATTTGAGAGATTGAGTAACGATTCCTTTGTTAAATTAAAAAAGGTAGATAATGCATTATGCAATATCTACCTTTAGTATATTAATGTTGCTATTATGCTCTTGGAAGAGCTTCTTTAACAACCATTTGACGACCTTCATATTCAGCGCCGTTTAATTCCTTAATAACGTTTTCAGCTTCAGCCTGATTTTCCATTTCAGCGAAAGCAAAACCTTTAGATCTGCGAGTGTCGCGGTCGATGATTAGCTTAACTGAATTTACTGTTCCATACTCTTCTAGGACTTGATTAAGATCTGATTCTTTAACCTTATAGCTAAGGTTACCAATGTAAATATTCATACGAATAAAAATTAAAATAAATAAATTAAAAATTGAAACGATGTAAGTTTTAAAAGATCTGTTTCGTCATTAGAATATGCCTGATTAAATCAGGTAAATTTAATAGAAGATTGAGAACGATGTAAACTCTTTATTGTTTATGGGTGCAAAGTAACGCATTTATTTTTGATTACGAGCTATGAATGTGTTTTATTTTTCGAATAAAGGTGTTTTTATATTTTATTCACAAATCATGGAATAATGGCTAAATAAAATTCTTCTCTTTATATATAATGTATCATATTAATGAATCTGAAATTATCGGTGTGATGTTATAATACAATAAGTATTCCTTTTGAATGGATTTGGCAGATAGTTGGAAGTCTTTATTTATGGGAATAGATAGTAAATCGTACAATATACAATTACTATAGATGGAATACATATTGTAATTATTACAATAAAGATAAAATTCATATTGTATTTATTATGATATTTACAATGCTGATAAATAAATGGTTATGAGGTGATGAAAATTTTATAAATTAGTTTGGAGGAATAAAAAATAGCCTTATATTTGCAACGCTTAAATAAATATTATGGAACGCGATATTGATATAGATAAGTTAGTAAATCCACATGTCTCAGTAGACTGTGTATTGATAGGGTTTGACGGAGAACAACTAAAAGTCTTGTTAGTAAAACAGGTAGGGCAGGAGTCTGTGAATGGATATACAGATATGAAACTTCCCGGTAGTTTGATTTATGAAGACGAAGATTTGGATGAAGCTGCTCAGCGGGTTCTTTGTGAATTGACTGGACTTAAAAATGTTAATTTACTTCAATTTAGAGCTTTTGGCTCAAAAAACAGAACACATAATCCTAAAGATGTAAGATGGCTGGAACGCTTTCATCAATTAAAAAGCAAGATTGAACGCATTGTTACAATTGCTTATCTTTCTATGGTTAAGATTGATAAGAAACTCGAAAATCTTTCAGATAAATACCAGGCAGAGTGGATGGAAATAAAGGATCTTAAAATTCTGGCCTTTGACCACAATCAGATAATTTCGGAAGCTATTACATTTATTCGCCAATACGTAGAAGCTAATCCTTCTATATTGTTTGATTTGTTACCTCGTAAATTTACTGCATCCGAACTACGTGTCTTATATGAACTAGTATATGATAAGACATTTGATGTTCGGAATTTCCATAAGAAAATAGCAATGATGGAGTATGTTGTTCCACTTCAGGAGCGTCAGACTGGGGTTCCCCATAGGGCTGCACGTTATTATAAGTTTGATCGGAAGATTTATAATAAACTTCATGCTACAACAAAGTCTTTTAGTAAGTAATTACCTTAATATATTAATACTTTATAATTATGTTTTTATTAGGATATGACATTGGAAGCTCGTCTGTAAAGGCTAGTTTAGTAAATGCAGAAACTGGAAAATGTGTTTCTACTGCATTTTACCCAAAAACAGAGATGAATATTATAGCTGTTAAAGCTGGTTGGGCAGAACAAGATCCTCAGGCTTGGTGGGAAAATCTGAAATTAGCTACCAAAACTATTATGGATGAATCGGGAATCAGTGCTGCTGAAATTAAAGCTATCGGTATTTCATATCAAATGCACGGCTTGGTTTGTGTAGATAAAAATCAGAATGTATTGCGCCCGGCTATTATTTGGTGTGATTCTCGTGCAGTTCCTTATGGACAAAAAGCTTTTGAAATATTAGGAGAGGAGAAATGTCTTTCTCATTTGCTTAATTCACCGGGTAATTTTACAGCTTCGAAATTGGCTTGGATCAAAGCTAACGAACCTAAAATATATGAGCAGATTTACAAGATAATGCTTCCGGGTGATTATATTGCTATGAAGCTGAGTGGAGAAATTTGTACTACGGTTTCGGGCCTTTCCGAAGGTATGTTCTGGGATTTCAAGCAAAATAGTATTGCTGGCTTCCTAATGGATTATTATGGCTTCGATTCTTCTTTAATTGCAGATATCAAACCTACTTTCTCAAATCAAGGCGAAGTGAATGCTGCTGCTGCAAAAGAACTTGGATTAAAAGAAGGAACTCCGATTACTTATCGTGCTGGCGACCAACCTAATAATGCGCTTTCTCTGAATGTATTTAATCCGGGCGAGATTGCCTCAACAGCTGGAACTTCAGGTGTTGTTTATGGTGTTAATGGAGAGGTTAATTTTGACCCACAATCACGTGTAAATACATTTGCTCATGTAAATCACACAGAAGAACAAACTCGTTTGGGAGTATTACTTTGTATTAATGGAACCGGAATTCTGAATTCATGGGTGAAAAAGAATATAGCTCCCGAAGGTATTTCGTATAATGAAATGAATGTTCTAGCATCTAAAGCTCCAATTGGTAGTGGAGGTATAAGTATTCTTCCTTTTGGAAACGGTGCAGAACGTATGCTGGGTAATAAGGAAATAGGTTGTTCAATCCGTGGGTTAAACTTTAACACACATGGTAAACACCATATAGCTCGTGCTGCTCAGGAAGGAATTGTTTTTTCATTTAAATATGGTATTGAGATTATGGAAAAGATGGGTATTCCTGTTAAGAAGATCCATGCAGGTCATGCCAATATGTTCTTAAGTTCTATCTTCCGTGATACACTTGCCGGAGTAACTGGTGCTACAATTGAATTATATGATACGGATGGTTCGGTAGGTGCGGCTAAGGGCGCAGGTATTGGGGCAGGTATCTATAAAGATAATAATGAAGCTTTTGCAACTCTTGATAAACTGGATGTAATAGAACCTAATATTGCTAAAAGTCAGGAATATGCAGATGCATACAATCAATGGAAATACAGACTTGAAAAGTCTATGTCTAAATAATAATATAAAAACAACAAAAATTTTAAATCAAAAGTATTATGGCAACTAAAGAGTATTTTCCTGGTATAGGAAAGATTAAATTTGAAGGTAAAGAAAGTAAAAACCCAATGGCATTCCGTTATTATGATGCTGAAAAAGTAGTTAACGGAAAGAAAATGAAAGACTGGTTAAAGTTTGCTATGGCTTGGTGGCACACACTTTGTGCAGAAGGTGGCGACCAGTTTGGTGGTGGAACAAAACAATTCCCTTGGAATGGTGCTTCTTCTGCTGTTGAAGCTGCAAAAAACAAACTAGATGCTGGTTTTGAATTTATGCAGAAATGTGGTATTGAATATTACTGTTTCCATGATGCTGACTTAGTTGATCCTAGTGATGATATTGCTGAATATGAAGCAAACATGAAAGCTATTGTTGCTTATGCTAAGCAAAGACAAGCAGAAACTGGTATCAAATTGTTGTGGGGTACTGCAAATGTATTCTCTCATGCACGTTATATGAATGGTGCTGCTACAAATCCTAACTTTGATGTTGTGGCTCGTGCTGCTGTTCAGATTAAAAATGCTATTGATGCAACTATCGAATTAGGTGGTACAAATTATGTATTCTGGGGTGGACGTGAAGGTTACATGTCTTTGTTGAATACTGATCAGAAACGTGAAAAAGAACATTTGGCAATGATGTTGACTAAAGCTCGTGACTATGCTCGTGCTAAAGGTTTCAAAGGAACATTCCTTATCGAACCAAAACCAATGGAACCAATGAAACATCAATATGATGTTGACACAGAAACTGTTATCGGATTCTTGAAAGCTCACGGATTGGAAAATGATTTCAAAGTAAATATTGAAGTTAACCACGCAACATTGGCTGGTCATACTTTTGAACACGAATTGGCTTGCGCTGTAGATGCTGGTATGTTAGGTTCAATTGATGCTAACCGCGGTGATGCTCAGAATGGTTGGGATACTGACCAATTCCCAATTGATAACTTTGAATTGATTCAGGCCATGATGCAGATTATCCGTAACGGTGGTCTTGGTAATGGTGGAACAAACTTCGATGCTAAAACTCGTCGTAACTCTACAGACTTGGAAGATATCTTTATTGCTCACATCAGCGGTATGGATGCTTTTGCTCGTGCACTTGAAAATGCTTCTGCTCTATTGAATGAATCTCCTATCTGCAACATGGTTAAAGAGCGTTACGCTTCTTTTGATGGTGGTAAAGGTAAAGAATTCGAAGCTGGTAATCTTTCTTTGGAAGATCTTCATGCTTACGCTGTTGCTAAAGGCGAACCTACACAGGTTAGTGGAAAACAAGAATTGTATGAAGCAATCGTAAATATGTATTGCTAGTATTTCCTGTAAAGCAAACAAAATCAATATCCCGATATGCTGGAGAATACCTTTTTTCTGGCATATCGGTTCTCTCGTTTTAGGTTAATTTATTTCTAATTCTATTATAATAAAAAACATATGTCATCAAAAACAAAGCAAACAGGGATATATCTTGCGCTGCTAACCTTGGTAGCAACACTTGGCGGTTTGTTGTTCGGTTATGATACTGCTGTAGTTAATGGAGCCGAAAAATCATTAGTTGATTTCTTCATCAGCAAGATTACAACCGATCATGTATACGCAGTGAGCATGATTACTCAGTATAAATTATTGGTAAGTACTGTTGTTTTATTGGTACTTGCTATTCTTTCCTCACAAATATTAAAACTAGTCGGCAAAACTAAAGGTGGTATTACTGTTGCTGTTCTTTTTGTTGCAGCAATAATCTGGATTATTAATTATGTATCGGAAGCTGTACCAACAGATGCTGCTCTTCTTCAGGATACAGCCGATTCTATTAAAGGATTTGTTATCTCCAGTGCATTAGTTGGTTGTATTATCGGAGGTTCTATTTCTGGATTTGTATCTAATTCATTGGGTCGTAAAAAAGGTCTATTCATCTGTGCATTAGCTTTCTGTGTTTCTGCAATTGGTGCATGGAACCCAGATGGATTTAATTTTTTCTTTATCCAGGATGCTTATTCATTTGTGATTTATCGTATTATCGGAGGTCTGGGTGTAGGTCTGGCTTCTGCTCTTTCTCCAATGTACATTGCAGAAATTGCTCCGGCTGAAAGTCGTGGAAAATTGGTTTCTTTCAACCAGTTCGCTATTATCTTTGGTATGTTGGTTATTTATTTTGTTAATTACTTCATTGCTAAGTCTGGCGATGCTCAATGGTTAACTGAAACAGGCTGGCGCTGGATGTTCTTCTCTGGAGTAATTCCTGCTGGTATTTTCTTTATCTTGTTATTCTTCGTTCCGGAAACTCCACGTTTCCTTATAATGAAAGGTAAGGATGAGAAAGCTCTAGCTGTTTTGTCTAATATTGTAGGTGAAGAAAAAGCAATAGCTGAAATTGCTGAAATTAAAGAAACTCTTCATGAAAAGAGTTCTCCATGGTTATCTTATGGTTGGGCTGTGATTGTTATTGGTATATTGCTTTCTGTTTTCCAACAGTTTGTGGGTATCAACGTGGTTCTTTATTATGCTGGTAACATTTTCCGTAACATGGGATTTGATACTAGCTCTTCTTTATTGCAAACAATTGTTGTTGGTGTTGTGAACTTGACCTTTACTTGTGTAGCAATTGTTAAGGTTGACAAGTTTGGTCGTAAACCATTAATGATTATTGGTGCATTGGGCATGGCTATAAGCATGATTCTTCTTGGAATGACTTTCTATTTCCAGACAGTTGGTTTGCTTTCACTGATTTTAATGCTTCTTTATACTGCATCTTTTGCAATGAGTTGGGGGCCTGTAACGTGGGTATTATTATCTGAAATATTCCCGAACTCTATTCGTGGTGCAATGTCTATCGCTGTAGCAGCACAATGGTTGGCAAACCTTATTATCTCATGGACATTTCCAATGTTGAACGATAATAAAGGTTTGACAGAAATGTTCCACCAAGGATTCGCTTACTGGATTTATGGTATAATGGGATTATTGGCTGCATTCTTTGTTTGGAAGTTTTTACCTGAAACAAAGGGAAAGACTTTGGAAGAAATTGAAAAATTCTGGAAAAAATAATATTTCTTCTACTATAACCTGTAAGGCGAGGCAATTAAATATTGCTTCGCCTTTTTTATAGTAGTTAATATTCGAGGATTTTTTCTAAAATAGTCTTACCTTTGCATAACGATTAAAAGACATCACTTAAGATTATGACAAAGAAGATTGTATTACTCGGTTCCGGAGAGTTAGGAAAAGAGTTTGTAATTTCAGCTCAGCGTAAAGGACAATATATAGTGGCTTGCGATTCGTATGCTGGGGCACCAGCTATGCAAGTAGCCGACGAGTATGAAGTATTTGATATGCTTGATGGAGATGCATTGGAGCGTGTTATAAAGAAGCATCAACCAGATATTATTGTTCCGGAAATTGAAGCTATTCGAACTGAACGTCTTTATGAATTCGAGAAACAAGGAATACAAGTTGTTCCTAGTGCTCGCGCTGTAAACTTTACTATGAACCGTAAGGCAATCCGTGATTTAGCAGCAAAAGAGCTTGGTTTGAAAACAGCAAAGTATTTCTATGCAACTACTTTGGAAGAACTTAAAGAAGCTGCTGATAAAATTGGATTCCCATGTGTGGTAAAACCTTTAATGTCATCTTCTGGTAAAGGACAGTCTTTGGTTCGTTCGGCAGAAGAACTTGATCATGCCTGGGAGTATGGTTGTAGTGGAAGCCGCGGTGATATAAAAGAATTAATAATTGAGGAATTTATTAAATTCGATAGCGAAATTACTTTGTTGACTGTTACTCAGAAAAATGGACCAACTCTATTCTGTCCACCAATAGGTCATGTACAAAAAGGTGGCGATTATCGTGAAAGTTTCCAGCCTGCTCATATTGATCCAGCTCATTTGAAAGAGGCTGAAGATATGGCCGAGAAAGTTACCAAAGCATTGACTGGTGCAGGACTTTGGGGCGTGGAATTTTTCCTAAGTCATGAGAACGGAGTTTATTTTTCTGAACTATCTCCTCGTCCCCATGATACTGGTATGGTAACATTGGCCGGTACACAAAATCTGAATGAATTCGAACTTCACCTTCGTGCTGTACTTGGTCTTCCAATTCCTGGAATTAAGCAAGAAAGAGTGGGAGTGAGTGCTGTTATTCTTTCTCCTATTGCAAGCAAAGATGCTCCTCGTTATAAAGGTTTGGAAGATGTCGTGAAAGAAGAAGATACTTATCTTCGTATATTTGGTAAGCCATTTACAAAGGTTAATCGCCGTATGGGAGTCGTGTTGTGCTATGCTCCGTTAGGATCTGACTTAGATAAACTTAGAGATAAAGCGAAAGATATTGCTTCCAGAGTAGAAGTATATTAATTTAAACCTAATATATTAAAAATCCCTTGTACAAAAGAATGAAATCTTTTGTACAAGGGATTTCTTTCTTCTGTACAGAAGAATTAATTCTTTTGTACAATATATATAAAACCTTCCTTTACGTTTTTTAAATTCTTCTCGTTTTTTATAATTTCTTCTTTTATTGAACATCTCGTCTTTATTTTTTGTTAATTATCAAACGGTTATTTAACAATGAAAGGCTATATGACAAGTAAATCTGATATTGGGTTAATTGGTCTTGCAGTGATGGGAGAAAATCTTGCATTGAACATAGAAAGTAAAGGATGGCGGGTTTCTGTATATAATCGCACAGTGGCAGGTGTGGAAGAAGGTGTTGTTGATCGCTTTGTATCTGGGCGTGCTCGTGGGAAAAAGATTATGGGCTTTAATAATATAGAAGATTTTGTGAATTCTATATCCCAGCCTCGCAAAATTATGTTGATGGTGCGTGCCGGTAATCCCGTAGATGAATTAATGGAGCAGCTCTATCCGTTTCTTTCTCCGGGAGATATATTGATTGATGGAGGCAATTCTAATTATGAAGACACTGCAAGAAGAGTCAGAGAATCAGAAGCAAAAGACATTTATTTCATAGGTGCCGGTGTTTCTGGTGGTGAAGAAGGGGCTTTACATGGTGCATCAATTATGCCTGGAGGGTCAGCCGGTGCCTGGTTTGAGGTAAGACCTATTCTTCAGAGTATTGCAGCAAAAGCCGAAGATGGTTCTCCTTGCTGCGAATGGATTGGGCCGGGCGGCTCTGGACACTTTGTGAAAATGATTCATAATGGTATTGAATATGGCGATATGCAGTTAATTTCTGAAGCTTACTTTATAATGAAGCACTTATTAGAGGCTTCAAATGAAGAAATGGCTACTTATTTTGAAACCTGGAATGAAGGAAAACTCAAAAGCTTCTTAATAGAAATTACTTCAAAAATATTAAAATATAAAGATGCTGGTGGAGATTATCTGATAGATAAAATACTGGATACTGCGGGACAGAAGGGAACAGGAAAATGGTCGGTTATTAATGCCATGGAATTAGAAATGCCACTGAACCTTATTGCGACTGCTGTTTTTGAGAGAAATCTTTCGGCCAGAAAAGAACTTCGTATGGAGGCTTCAAGTATATATCACAGGGAAGCTTCTCAAAAAACATATTTGGCTGAGGAACTGATTAAAGAAATATATAGTTCTCTTTATGCATCCAAATTAGTCTCTTATGCTCAAGGATTTAATGTGCTGAAATATGCATCTGATAAATATGGGTGGAGATTGAATTTGGCCTCTATAGCACGGCTTTGGAGAGGAGGATGTATTATTCGTTCTGCATTTTTAAATGAAATAGCCAAAGCTTTTGAAGAAGATAGACATCTGTCTAATTTGCTTCTGGCTCCATATTTCAGGGACGAAATTGTATTGGCGTTACCTTTCTGGAAACGATTAGTTTCAGTTGCTGCTAAAGAAGAATTGCCAGTGCCTGCATTTTCATCTGCTCTTAATTACTTTTATTCTTTGACAACCGATAATTTGCCTGCAAATTTAGTACAGGCACAACGAGATTATTTTGGAGCACATACCTTTGAAAGAATAGATTTGCCAAGAGGTGTTTTTATGCATGAGAATTGGATTGGAAAAGCTAACAGTACTAAGTCTGGAAATTATATTATATAATAATTGTTGAGCTATGGATAAACCTAAGAGCATGATAATGGTTATTTTTGGAGCATCAGGCGACTTGACTCGTCGTAAACTGATGCCTGCTCTTTATTTGTTGTATAAACTCAAAAAGTTACCCGAAAATTTTGCTGTTTTAGGTGTTGCGCGTACTCAATATACAGATGATGAATATCGCGAACGTATTAATTTGCAATTGCATCGTTTTTTAAAAACTGATGATATCAATGAAGCTTTGATCAGTTCCTTTGTTAACATGTTGCATTATTTTTCAATGGATCCGGCTAATCCGAACGACTATTTGCATTTACAACCCAAGCTTTTGGAACTTGATGCTAAGATTGAAAGTGGAGAGCAATATCTGTATTATCTTGCAACTCCGCCTTCATTATATGGAGTAATTCCTCAGTACTTAAAAAATGTAGGATTGAATTTGGATAAAGGTGTAAGAGGAAAAAAGCGAATTGTTGTGGAAAAGCCTTTTGGGTATGATCTTGATTCGGCTCTTGAACTAAATAACGTTTATTATAAGGATGCATTTCGAGAAGATCAGATTTTTCGAATAGATCATTATTTAGGAAAAGAGACTGTACAAAATATTATGGCTCTTCGTTTTGCCAATAGCATTTTCGAACCGGTGTGGAACAGAAACTATATTGATCATATTGAAATTACCGCTGTAGAAAATATGGGCGTTGAACAAAGAGGGGGGTATTTTGATGAGACGGGTACTTTACGGGATATGGTTCAAAATCATCTTATTCAACTAGTAGCAATTGCTGCCATGGAACCTCCAATGGCTTTTAATGCAGATAGTTTTCGTGATGAGGTGGCTAAAGTGTATCAATCTCTAACACCATTAACTGATAAAGATATGCATGAACATATTGTTCGTGGACAATACGTAGCTTCAGAAAAGAAAACAGGATATCGTGAAGAAAAAGATGTAGATCCATTATCCAGAACTGAAACTTATGTAGCCATGAAACTAGGTATTAGTAATTGGCGATGGAACGGTGTACCATTTTATATTCGTACAGGAAAGCAAATGCCGACTAAGGTTAGTGAAATCATTGTCCACTTTAAGCCTACTCCTTTTTTGTTATTTAATTGTTCGGATAAACAATGTCCTACAGCGAATCAGTTAATTATTCGTATTTTGCCAGATGAAGGGATAGTACTGAAGTTTGCAATGAAAGTACCTGGAGCAGGATTTGAAGTAAAGCAAGTTGCTATGGATTTTAGTTATAAAAGTTTAGGTTCTCTTCCTTCGGAAGATGCTTATGTTCGTCTTATTGAAGATTGTATGATAGGAGATCCAACATTATTTACTCGAAGTGATGCTGTAGAAGCTAGCTGGAAGTTCTTTACTCCAGTACTAAATTTTTGGAAAAAGCATCCGGAAATACCAGTCTATGGTTACCCAGCTGGAACTTGGGGACCTAAAGAATCTGAAGCTATGATGCAGGAACATGGAGTGCAGTGGATTAATCCTTGTAAAAACTTAACAAATACTGATTTGTATTGTGAACTTTAATAAGATCAAATGATAAAAGTAAATAGTTTCCCTTCTTCTTTGGAAGCAGCTCATGCCTTAACAAGAGCTCTTTTGTCTCAGATAAATACTTCTGATACAAAAAACTTTCATTTGGCAATATCAGGTGGAACTACTCCTGTCGGATTATTTAGACTTTGGGTTGAAGATTATAAAAACACTATACCTTGGAGTCGACTACACCTTTATTGGGTAGATGAACGATGTGTACCACCTGAGAATTCTGATAGTAATTATGGAATGACTAAACGTGTTTTACTCGATAATATAACAATCCCTATTATGCAAGTTCATCGTATTCATGGAGAAGATACTCCTGAAATAGAAGTGAAGCGATATTCATTTTTAGTAGAAAATTTATTAATAAAGGAGAAATTGTGTCCTGTTTTTGATTGCATTCTCTTAGGAATAGGTGCTGATGGACATACCTCTTCTTTATTTCCTGGCCAGAATAACTTATTAAATTCGCCCGATATTTATGCTGTAAGTGTTCATCCTGAAACAAGGTTGAAACGCATTGCTTTGACTGGTTTGCCAATTCTTCATGCAAAGAAAGTATTCTTTTATGTGTTAGGCAAGAATAAAACTGATATTTTAAAAGAGGTGATAAAAGGGAATGATAACTATCCTGCAGGTTATATTGTATCTCGGTTAAGTGATTCAGAACTGTTCACAGATAGTCTATAACCGTATAAAAAAGAATATTCCCCGTACCTGACCTCTGTCAGACGGGGAATATACAAAAACTAAACTAGACTTAACTAAACTAAACTATTCTATATTGAGTTCTCGCAACTCCTTAACTGAAACGGAAAAATCCGTATGATTTTTGACGCGTTTTAGAACTAATTCTCCAACTTTTTGTGCGTCTTCCCGGCTTTTAAAAGCTTTCTCTTCAGAAATTGCCGGAATAAATGGTTGATCGATCAATATTCGATTTCCCTCTTTTATTTGATAACCATATCCGCCTTTTACGCTTACTACTTCTAATAATATTTCTTTTCGATTCTTAGACGAATCTTTTGATTTAACTACAGAAAAAACAGTAATAATGGCGAGTATACTTATAATTGTATAAAGAATTATACTCTTAGTCTTCTTCTTTTTCATATGGTAATAATTCCCACATATCGTCAAAATATAGACTGCTACTACCTCCTGTTACAACAAATCCTTTTGTTCCAGTAGAGAAGCCAACAGCACCTGCACGTGCAGAACCTTCAAATGGAGTGTAATCATCGTCGCTATCTCCAGACCAAAGATCTGTTGAAGGATCATAGATCCAATAATCTGTTTTAAGTGTACCAGATGTACCAGTTGTTAAAAAGGCTTTGCCGTCGATAACAAATGTTACAGCTCTTTCACGAGCAATACCTGCATAATTATCATCATAATCTTCTTTATCATTGTTATCAGCAATGTCTCTTAAAGCAGTCCAAGTTCCTTTTGATGGATCAAATTTCCAGAAGTCATCACAATAAGAACCGTTAGATTGACCACCTACAACATAAGCAATATTGTTAATTACGAATGCACTACCTCCACGGCGCTTCTGTCCACTAAAGCTATTCATTCCGTTAGTGCCATCCATAATTTCCCATTTGTCATTTACAGGATCGTAACGATAAAAATCTTTCAAATAGTTTTTATCATATCCAGTACCTACATAACCATAATTTCCAATTGAGAATGATAATGCATAATATCTTCCAGAACCTGCGAAATCAGCTTTTTGGGTCCATTTATTTGATGTTGGATCATATTCCCATGTATCTTTTAGATATGTATTCCCATTGTATCCGGTAGTAACATAACCTTTACCATTTACAGAAAAACCTACAGCAGCGTTTCTAGCAGCACTTTCAGGTAAGCTAGCTCTTTGAGTCCAGCTGTTTGATGATACATTGTATCTCCAAAGGTCGTTCAAACGTTCGTCACCATCGTATCCGCAACAAACATATCCGTCTCCATCAATCATAAATGAAGCGGCATCATTTCTTGCCACACCATCAAAATCAGAACGTTGTTCCCATACACCTTGAGTATATGTGCTCTCACTAGTGCAAGAAGAGAAAATCAAAGTGGCGAAACAACCTATTAATAATAGTTTTTTCATCTTTTTTAAATACAATAATACATTCATAATGTTGTTAATTCTATATTTATTTCTGCGGCCAAAAGTAGTTTCATCGATGCTTTTAAACAAAATTAATCGACGAAATGGGAAATTTTATCGTCAAATCGAATAATATTATCGATAAAAGACGTAAATTGCGACCGTTTTTATAAATGGGTGAAATTTATACTTTTATGGGTGGAATTACCTGTTTTGTCGATTGTATTTTATTTATATAGGTTTTGCTATTTTTTTTGCACTAAAATACTTTTAGAAGTGAATATGAAAAAGATACTTTTTTTGATTTCGTTTGTTTCATTACTGTTTTGTATATCTTGTCGAAATGAGACTTCAACTTTAGGGGAAGAATGGGTTGAGAGTGATTTGAAAAATGTTATGTCTGATACTTGTACAGTAAGATTAAGCACTGTTTTCTTGGATTCGATTTATACATCAAACAAAAGTGTAGCCCAACTAGGCTATTACAGTGATAACACTTGGGGGAAGATATCAGCTTCTACTTATGTTGAATATTCTCCGGCGACTTTTACTCCAAATGAAAAATATACGTATAGATTTGATTCTCTTACTATTTCTATGAAATGTAATGGAGACTATTTAGGTGATACACTTTCACCAGTAAAAGTTCATTTGCATGAGTTAACAGAGAACCTGGTCTTAGATACATATACAAAGTATCTATATAGTAATTCTTCTTTTTCTTATAATTCGGAACCATTCTCTACTATAAAAATACAACCAACTCCTAAAGGGAAAAAAACTTTAGAATATAGACTTTCTGATGATTTAGGAAAAACGTGGTTTAATAAAATACTATCAAAATCTGATGACTTTAAAAATTCAGATGATTTTAGACATTATTTTAAAGGTATTGCTTTTGTTCCAGACGAGGCAAGTAATAAGTCTATCATGGGATTTGGAATAAGTGATTCCAGTATGTATATTACTTTATATTACCATGAAATTGGTCAAGAATCAGTTGAGGGAACTGTGAAATTTGTTCCAACTACTCCTAATTTTAATAAAGTAAAACATGATCGTACAGATACTCCATTGCAGAATTTTAGTCATAAACTGACCGAAATAGTTTCTGATAAGATGTCTAATATATCTTATGTTCAGGGTTTAACAGGCTTATATACAAAAATTGAGTTTCCTTATTTAAATAATTTATTAGAGGCTGGAAAAATGGTTAGTATTGAATCAGCTAAGCTTTATTTATACCCTGTAAAAGGGTCTTATGGGCTTAATAATCCTTTGCCGTCTTCTTTAGCTCTTTATCAATCTAATGAAAACAATGTAACAGAAGATCAGATAACAGATTTATTGGGATCTTCAGTTCAAACAGGTAGTCTTGTTACTGACGAGTCGCTTCATGAAAATACATATTATTCTTTTGATGTTACAAGCTTTTTGCAGAGTAATTTAGGAAAGGTTGGTTATAATATAAAGAATCTGCAACTTGTTTTACCTGAAAGTAAGATAAATACATCTTACCAAAGTGTTATTTTTGGTGATATGAAGCATCCTCAAAGTAATGTGAAGTTGTCTGTTCTTTATAAGGTTTATAAAACGAATTAATATTGAATTAATAAAAATGAATACTTCTAGAATACTTTTATTATCTTTATTTATATCTCTTTTTCTCAATGTCTCTGCACAAAATAGTACGAATTCTCCTTCTTCAATGTTTGGTATAGGTGATATTACTGTTGGAGAAGCTGGCAAGTATGTTGGTATGGGTGGAGTTGGGATAGCTCTTCGTTCTGATAATTTTCTAAATGGTTTAAATCCGTCTGCTTTAACTGCAATGGATAGTGCAAAGTTCGTTTACGAAGCTGGGGCTAATGTTTCGTTTGAAAAATATACAACTAGAGGAAGAAGCTCATCTTCTGTTACGGGTAACATTCGTAATCTAGGTATTGGTTTTAGAGTTATGCCTTCGTGGTATGCTGCTGCTGGTTTAGCTCCATTGAGTAGTATGGGATATGCTATTACTGTAGATCAACCGGTTGAAGGAACAGAAGGAACTATCTCTTCTTTGTTTGAAGGAAGTGGTGGTTTGTCTAAAGTGTACCTATCTAATGCATTTAAATTCTCAAAGAATTTTTCTTTGGGATTAAATCTTTCTTATATAATGGGTAGTACTACTCAGTCTGAGGTACAAGGAAATACATCAATTAAAGATATTTCTTATAAAAAAGCATTTTATGCAGATTTCGGTTTGCAATATAATATTGCTCTGAATAAAAAGTGGAATATGAACTTTGGTGGTGTGTATGGTTATAAACAACAACTAAGTCTGAATAACGATCGAACTGTAATTAATTCATCGAGTAGTGAGACCTTGACTGAGAAATTACATCCAAAATCTCAATTCTTGCCACAATACTTTGGAGGTGGTGTTGCTTTGAATAATAAACGTTTGACATTATCAGCTGATTATAAATTGACTCAGTGGTCTGCTATGGTATCTGATAATTCTTCTGTCTCGTATTGTGATCAACATGCTGTGAATATTGGAGCAGATCTACTTTCTGGGGAGTCTTTTACTAACCCATGGCATTTTATGCTAGGAGCAGGCGTTTCAAATTCCTATGTTGTTCTTAAAAGTAAGAAGCCTATGAACTATCACGTTAGTGCTGGTTTAGGTATTCCCGTAATGACTGGTAATTTGGTTTCTTTTGGAGTTAAATATGAGACTCAAGCAGGAGCTGGTTCGAATGTTCAAAAGAATCAAATGTTTTCATTCTTCTTAAATTTGACATTCTCGGAACGAACTCCTCGTTCAAAAATATATTAAAAATAGACTTTAAAGGTCTTTTAATAGAATCGCGCAGTTTTCCATTTTGGCAAAATTGCGCGATTCTATTAATGTTTGCCAATGACTCCCAAACTCATTATCTTTATCAATCTTAAAATCTTCCGAACCATTAGTATCTATACGATTGAGAAGTAATTCGATGTTAATTTTATTTATATCAATTGATGGCTGATATAATATATTCTCGCTTTTTGTATCTTCAGCAACTTCATGTATTAGATTTATTTCTTGTAGAAGACTCAGAATTTGATGAGTTAGTCTAATTGGTATTTTATATTCCAAAGATATTTCTTCTGCACTGTATGGTTTTTCTCCTTTTTCAAATCGTTTACAGATTAATGACATAATAAGTATTGATATAAAATCTCTATACCTTCTGCTTATATTTTTAGTGTCTTTTTCAAAGTTGAAGTTTTTGATGTTTTGACCCGCGTATGTAAGTTCTGCTCCGAAAAGTATAATTGTCCATGAAATTTGAAGCCATAATAGAAAAAGCGGTATTGCTGCAAAGCTACCATAAATTGCATTGTATTTTGTTACAGAAATCTGTCCGTTAATATATAGAAACTGAAAAGCTTGATAAGCAGTTCCTGCAATAATACCCGAGATTAGAGCATGTTTGAACTTAACTTTGGTGTTCGGTATAAAAATAAAAAGAGCCGTAAACATAAGCCAGGTTAGTGCAAATGGAATAGTTCTCACCATAAATTTTAAAATAGGAGCAAGCATAACAAAACTTTCCATGCTTTTTAGCATTGTACTTGTAAAAATAGAGAGACCTCCCGATACAACTATTAATATAGGCAAAAGCAGAAACATTGAAAAGTAATCCGTAATTTTTCTATATAATGTTCGTTGTTTTTTTACTTGCCAGATATTATTAAATGTAAGTTCTATATTGGCTGTTAAATTAACAACAGTCCAAAGTAAGAGGACTAAACCTACCCCTACAAATATTCCACTTTTTGTTTGTTTTAAGTAAGAATCAACAAAACCCAATATAGTTCCGGTTGCTGTTTCCTGACTACTTAAACTGCTTCTTATCTGTTCCTCCATCATATTGTCAAATCCAAATCCACGGGCTATGGCAAATAAAATAGCTAAAAGAGGAACTATTGAAAGAAGTGTGCTGTATGTTAGTGCAGAAGCTTTGTCGGTTAAACGGTCTGTAGTAAAACGCCGTACTGCAAGAATTATCGTTTTTACAATATTATAGAGAGAGAATTTTGTATGAGTTACTTCTGCTTCTGAAACCCGCCAGATGTCATAAGTAATAAAATTGAAGAATGCTTTTATTTTCTTATTCATAGCTTTAATCTGTAGTTATCAAAGTTTATAAAAAGAAAAAAGCAGCCGACCTATAAGCCGAGTTCTGTTCTTTAAATGTAAACAAATAAAGCGTCTGTCATTTATCTGGACTTAATGTCACCATTAAGTTCTAGCGGTCTACCCTCCGGCTGGGGCGAGCAGCCCTCAATAGCGTCGGTTTACATGACCTTACAACTCCTAAGACGTACGGCTCCCGTGTTGCCACAAGGACCGGTAGGCTCTTACCCTGCCTTCTCACCCTTACCTCTCCGAAAAGAGGCGGTTATTTTCTTCTACGTTACTCTACCCTCGCGGACAGCTTTCTGTTAGGAAGTAGGATGCTCTATGTTGCCCGGACTTTCCTCCCGTACAAATAATGTACGTGCGACAAACCGGTCGGCTGCTTTTCTTTTGCAAAAATAACGAAAATATTTGAGAAGTCAGCTCTAATCGTTTTATATTTTGCTTCATATTTATTTCTTTTTAATTCATCTCTCACTCCCTCACTAATATTATTCAATTCTTTGTAAATCAGTGTTATAGGAGGTGAGGGTGGCATTCTGAACTATCACAAGAACCCTCACCAAATGGTGTTACCCTCACCTTTTCGATCTCTATTTGTCATTTTTAAATGAGAAATTTTGCTGGAATTGCATACCTTGCTCTTATTTTCTTAGTTTTCGAAATGTACGAAACAGCAAAAAATGATTCGAAAAAGTGAGGGATGCTCTGAAAAGTGATGGTTAAGTGATGGTAAAGTGAGGGATGAAATTATAGGAATTACTTTTTACGAGTCAATTAATCAGGTAGTTACATGCAAAGAAGTGAGGGAGTGATGGACTTTTTCAAAAAAGTTCGGCGTGAGTATTAAAACCATTCAAGAATAAATTTCAGCCATTCACTAATGGATTTTATTTATTGAGGAATAATTTGTGTAATTTGCTTTAGATAGATAATTGCAAATTGAATATTATAATTAATCATTTAATATTTTTATTAAGACCCGGGTCTCAATAGAGCTTAGACCCGGATCTAAAACATTTTAGACCCCCATCTAAAAAAGGTTTAGATGGGGGTCTAAATTAAAATGATACATCAATAATTTAAATCTTAAAAAAACTAATAAAATGTATCTGTTAATAAAAATAATAATACCTTTGTGTATTAAGATAATCTTTTAATGCTTCTTAAAATGAAAAAACGTATAGTTCTGTTTCTCATTTTATTTGCTGGAGTTGTAATGTGCAATTACACTTTTGCTAAAGACCTTCCCAAACGTATAAAAAAGGTGATAGAAACCGTTGAACAAAAGTATGCTCCTGATAAGCGGAATGTTGTTTTTGATCTTGAAGTAAAAAAGAAAAGAAAGACACTTACGTTATATGGTTCAACTTCGATACCAGAAGCAAAAGTAGAGCTTATTTCTCTATTACTCGAAAAGAAGTATAAGATTGTAGATAACTTCAGATTGTTGCCCGATAGTATTTTAGGTGATAAGATATATGGGGTAGTAAATGTATCTGTTGCTAATCTTCGAAAAAAAGTAAGTTTTGCTAGTGAAATGATGACTCAAGCATTATTGGGTACTCCCGTGAAGATACTGCAAGAAGATGAATGGTACAGAGTACAGACTCCTGATAATTATATTTCCTGGGTGAACTCATCTAGTATTATTCCTATGAATAAAACAGAGTATAATTCATGGAATGCATCTAATAAGATTGTTGTAACGTCTCATTATGGGTTTACTTTTGAAAAACCTGATTTGAACTCTCAAACAGTATCTGATGTTGTTAGTGGCAACATGTTAAAATGTGAAGGTGAGGATAGAGGCTTTTATAAAGTCTCATATCCTGATGGAAGAATGGCCTATTTACCAAAATCTGCAGGAATGCCAGAAAGCGAATGGTTAAATAGAGATAAGATAACTGCTGATAGTATAATAAATACCGGAATGACATTTATGGGAATTCCTTATATGTGGGGTGGAATGTCTGCCAAAGCAATGGATTGCAGTGGTTTTGTAAAAATGGTTATGTTTCTTAATGGGGTTATTCTGCCTCGTGATGCATCTCAAATGGCTTATGTAGGAGAAAGAATAGACATTAGTAATGGATTTGAAAACCTAAAGCCTGGAGATTTATTGTTTTTTGGACGAAAAGCAACCGCGGAACAAAAAGAACGAGTAATACATGTGGCTATATATATAGGTAATCAGAAATTTATTCACTCGCAAGGATATGTACATATAAGCAGCTTCAATCCGGATGATAAAGACTTTGATCAATATAATCTTAACAGACTATTAAGTGCGGGTCGAATTCTTGGTCATATTGGAACAGCGGATATCAGTACTCTTAAATCTAATCCATTTTATCAACCTCAATAATAACCAAGACTTATGAGTCAGGACAGAAGACAATTTATAAAGACAGCTGCATTAGCTGCTATCGGCTCCGGGGTAGCTATGCAAGGTACACTAGCCGGCGAATCAATTAACTCTATTTTTTCAATTAATAAACATTCTCATTCAGGTAAGATGAAACTAACTTTTCGCCCATATGATTTAAAGTTGAAACATGTTTTTACTGTTGCAACTTATTCCCGGACTACAACGCCGGATGTACAAGTAGAGATTGAATATGATGGAGTAATAGGTTACGGTGAAGCATCTATGCCTCCTTATTTGGGAGAGTCTGTAGAGTCTGTTATGGCTTTCCTTAAAAAAGTAAATTTCGAACAGTTTAATGATCCTTTCCAATTGGAAGATATATTGGCTTATGTAGATGGTGTAATGCCGGGAAATACGGCAGCGAAGGCATCTGTTGATATTGCGCTTCACGACTTGGTAGGAAAATTACTAAATGCACCATGGTATAAGATATGGGGACTTGATAAAGAGAAAGCGCCTTCTACAACCTATACTATAGGTATTGATACCGCAGAAGTTGTTAAAGAAAAAACGCTGGAAGTTGCAGATAAATTTAATATCCTTAAAGTAAAGCTTGGACGCGAAAATGATAAAGAGATAATAAATGCCATTCGTGCTGTAAGTCAGTTGCCTATTGCTGTCGATGCAAATCAGGGTTGGAAAGATAAATATCATGCTTTAGATATGATTCAATGGCTGAAAGAGCAAGGTATTGTAATGATTGAGCAGCCTATGCCAAAAGCTCAGCTTGATGATATTGCCTGGGTTACTCAACAAAGTCCACTTCCTATCTTTGCAGATGAATCTCTTCAGCGATTGAGTGATGTTGCAAAATTAAAAGGTGTTTTTACCGGTATCAATATAAAATTAATGAAATGTACTGGAATGCGCGAAGCCTGGAAGATGGTTACGTTAGGAAAAGCTTTAGGTATGAAAATTATGGTAGGGTGCATGACTGAAACATCTTGTGCTGTTTCGGCAGCTGCGCAATTCTCACCGGCTGTTGATTTTGCAGATTTGGATGGCAATCTTCTTATTTCTAATGATCTCTTTAAAGGGATGGAAGTTGTAAAAGGTAAGATAACCTTAAATGATCTTCCGGGGATTGGAATAAAAAAACTATAGATGTATGAAGAAAGCATGTTGGCTGGGCTTGTGTGGAATCTTTATGTTTACAGGTTGTGTCTCTTATTCTGAATCAATGGCTGGTTTTGAACAAGAAAAGATGAATCGTACCCGAATCGATTTTTCTAAAAACAGAGATCAGGTCATTGATTATATTCGTAAATATATCCCCAATGTCAGTGATGAACAAATGCTTCAATGGGAAAATGAGAAATCACTTGAATGTATGACTATTGATGGGAAAAAGATGTATTTCTATAATGCAGCACCAAATCTTTTTCGTATCAATAAGGAAGCTATTGCTATAAAAATTGCAAAAGATGGCGTAGCAGAAGATGGTAAAGATAGAGTGAATTTAACTCATGTACCTTTAGTTGTAAGTGCGGTTAAGGCAAAGAAGCAAAATATTGTCCTTTCAGTAAAAATGCATGTAAAGTATTCATTGACTGTTCAGCCTAATGCAGTACCCGAAGGAGAAATTATTCGATGCTGGTTACCTTATCCTCGTACAGATCAGCCTCGCCAAACCGATCTGAAGCTATTCAATACAAGTGAAGATAAATATGTAATAGCTCCTGTTAAATACAAGCATTCTACAATATACATGGAGAAAAAACAAGAAAAAGATAAACCTACAACTTTTTCTGTGGAATATGAGTATACTTCATCTGCGGAATGGCATCAGTTAAAACCGGAAGATATATTGCCTTATAGAAAGAATACTTCCTTATATAAGAAATATACCAGTGAAAGAGAGAAACATATTCTTTTTACCCCACGTATAAAAGAGCTTGCTACACAAATTGTAGGCAATGAACAGAATCCACTTCTGAAAGTCAAGAAGATATATGAGTGGATTAATCAAATTCCATGGGCATCGGCACGGGAATATTCTACTCTTGATAATATTCCGGAATATGTGCTCGATAATAAACACGGTGATTGTGGCCAAGTGAGCTTACTCTTTATTACCCTGGCCCGCTATTGTGGTATTCCTGCTAAGTTTCAAAGTGGATTTATGATGCATCCGGGAGGTAAAAATATGCATGATTGGGCTCAGGTTTATTTTGAAGGAGTGGGGTGGGTCCCTGTTGATCAATCTTTTGGATTATTTCCTTCTAAGAATCAGGATGAAAAATATTTCTTTATGACCGGTATAGATTCATATCGGATGATTGTAAATGATGACTATTCCAATTCACTTTTTCCTGCCAAAAAATACCATCGAAGCGAAACTGTTGATTTTCAACGTGGGGAGGCTGAGTGGAGAAAAGGTAATCTTTATTTTGATAAATGGAAATGGAATTTAGAAATTGAATATATGGAATAACTTTTGTCATCCTCTTTTTGTCACCTTCCTTATCTAACGAATGTAAATTTGTCAGTCTCTGTCGTTAAGTGCTGTTAAGTGCTTTATTTCTCTGTTAAAAGATAGCAAAAATGAATGACATGTTGAATAATTGACTGATTTTTGTTGTTAATTTAACGTCGATAAAGTTAAACACAAACGAGATATTAACAAATTTAATAGTTAGAATAATATGAAACAGAAAACGAAAAACATCTTAGGTTTAGGACTTGTGATCGCTCTCAGTTCTGGAGTTGCAGCAGTAACAACTTATTCTCTTGTTGCTCCTAAAAAAGCAAACATGGCATTTGAGGAAATGTTTCCGCAGAACCCTAATGTTCATCGTGCCAGCTTCAATGCTTCTGATGCTGCACCAGTAGATTTTACTTTTGCAGCAGAGAATTCGGTTCATGCTGTTGTTCACATAAAATCAACAATCAATGCGAAAACTACAACTGTAGATGTGCAAGATCCTTTTAGTGATTTCTTTGGAGATTTCTTCGGAAATGGTAATGGAGGACGTCAACAAAGACAAGTACAACAACCTCCCAAAGTTGGCATTGGTTCTGGTGTAATCATCTCAAACGATGGATATATCGTTACTAATAATCACGTAATAGATAATAGTGATGTAATTACAGTAACTCTTAATGATAAGCGAGAATTTAAGGCTCGCCTGATTGGTGCTGATGCTGCAACAGACTTAGCTTTGATTAAAATAGAAGGAAAGGACTTCCCAACTCTTCCAGTTGGAAATTCTGATGACTTAAAGGTTGGTGAATGGGTGCTTGCTGTAGGTAATCCTTTGAATTTATCTTCTACTGTAACAGCTGGTATTGTTAGTGCAAAAGCACGTAACCTTGGCATGGGAGGTGGAGGCATTGAATCCTTCATTCAGACAGATGCTGCGATTAATCAAGGTAATAGTGGTGGCGCTTTGGTAAATACACGTGGAGAATTAGTGGGAATTAATTCGGCTATTTATTCTCCAACAGGATCTTATGCTGGTTATGGATTTGCTATTCCAACTACAATAATGAAAAAAGTAGTTGCCGACCTTAAAGAATATGGTACAGTTCAACGAGCTTTATTAGGAGTTAGAGGTGGTGATAATAGTGCAGAACTCGCAAAAGAAAAAGATTTGGGAGTAATTAATGGGGTATATATTGATGAAGTTACAGATGGAGGTTCTGCTGCTGATGCTGGTTTGAAAGCAAAAGATGTTATTGTGGCTATTAATGGAAAAGATATTAAATCTATGGCTGAGTTGCAGGAAACAATCACACGCTTTACTCCCGGAACTAATATAAAGGTGAAAGTTGTTCGTGATAAAAAGGAAAAAACATTTGATGTAACTTTGAAGAATTCACAAGGAAATACCAAAGTGGTGAAAAATGCAGATATGGATATTTTAGGTGCAGCGTTCAGAGAATTACCTGGTGACTTGAAAGCGCAACTGAAACTTAGCAATGGACTGGAGGTTACAGGCGTACAAAGTGGTAAAATGAAAGATGCAGGGATAACTAAAGGATTCATTATATTGAAGGTTAATGGTCAGCCAGTTAATACTACAGCTGAATTTGAAGATTTATTTAAAGCAGCTACTCAGTCGCCAGAACAAGTACTCTTTATGACTGGAATGTTTCCTTCTGGAAAGCGTGCTAATTATGCTGTTGATTTATCAACGAAATAGTATAAACTTAAATATATAGGCTATTTACACAGATTTGAAATGATTTTATTAAATTCTGAACAAATCTGTGTAATCTTCGTTTTTATACTATAAAAAAATAAAATAGCTTTATATATTTCGTTAAATATGAATATTTTGTTGTAACTTTGTCCCTCCAAACTTGTTTTATAAGCATGAGACAATTAAAGATTACCAAAAGTATCACTAACAGGGAGAGCGCTTCTCTTGACAAGTATCTTCAGGAAATCGGTCGTGAGGACTTGATTACTGTAGAAGAAGAAGTAGAACTAGCCCAACGCATTCGTAAGGGAGACCGTGTAGCATTAGAAAAACTGACACGAGCAAATCTCCGTTTCGTTGTATCCGTAGCTAAACAGTACCAAAACCAAGGTTTGAGTTTGCCTGACTTAATAAATGAAGGCAATTTAGGACTGATTAAAGCAGCTGAAAAGTTTGACGAAACGCGTGGATTTAAGTTTATCAGTTATGCTGTATGGTGGATTCGTCAATCTATTCTTCAGGCTTTAGCTGAACAATCTCGTATTGTTCGTCTTCCGCTTAACCAGGTTGGCTCTCTAAATAAAATTAGTAAAGCCTTCTCTAAGTTTGAGCAAGAAAATGAGCGTAAGCCTTCACCTGAAGAACTGGCAGATGAACTTGATATTCCGGTAGACAAAATCTCAGATACATTGAAAGTGTCAGGAAGACATATTTCTGTAGATGCACCTTTTGTTGAAGGAGAAGATAACAGTCTTTTGGATGTGTTGGTCAATGACGATTCACCTATGGCGGATCGCTCTCTGGTTAATGAATCACTTGCGAAAGAAATTGATAGAGCACTTTCTACGTTAACCGATAGAGAAAAGGAGATTATCCAAATGTTCTTCGGTATTGAAACGCAGGAAATGACGTTAGAAGAAATCGGCGATAAATTTGGCCTCACACGTGAGCGCGTTCGTCAGATTAAAGAAAAAGCTATTAGACGATTAAGACAGAATTCGCGTAGTAAATTGCTCAAATCCTATTTAGGATAAGTAGAAAAATCAATTTCTGAGAAAAAGTATATAGAGCCGGTTAACCAAAAGGTTGTCCGGCTTTATTTTTATCATATTTTTACTTTGGTGTTTTGTGCTTTTCGTTATCTTTGTGTCGAACTATTATAAAAAAACATATTCATGAAATTTATAAAAAACGTATTACCTGCGATTGTGATGCTATGTGTGCTCTCATCGTTCTCTTTATTAAAGAAAACTCAGCCAGTTTATGCATTTGGTATTTCTGCTTCATTCACAGATTCAATAGTTTACTATACTGAAATTCAGGTGTTGGATAGTGCTAGTCTTACTTCAGAAGGTTTTCTTCCTAAAAGAGAATCATATAGCTATCAACTTAAAAGTTATCTTGAAAATAAAGGAGAAGCGAATCGCACTTGTATGATCTATTTTTCGGATAGTCAGAAAAAAATAGCCAGTGAATTTGAAAAGATTTCTGGTAAATACAAGAAAAATAAAACAGTTTCTTTCAAGAAAATAGAAAAGAAAGACTTTCAATTTAAAAAACCAGAGGAATAATTAATTCTTCATTATATGTATTATCATGAAAAAGCTGTTTCTACTATTATTAGGCATAATTGTATTTAGTGCCTGTCATCACGATACTCCAACTCCTAGTGCGGCAAATAATCGTACTGTGTTGGTCTATATGATTGCAGATAATAGCCTTACATCAAATGTTGAAGCTAATATTGACAGTATGATGTCCGGATATAAAACAGCAAAAGTAACAGGAAATCTGTTGATTTATCTTGATGATACTAGTAAATCCCCTGTTTTATATAAACTCAAAAAGAATAGTAATGGTACTGTAACCAAAGAAACGGTTAAATATTATTCTGAGCAGAATTCAGTAGATGTTTCTGTAATGAAAGGCATTTTATCTGATGTTTATACATCTTATCCTGCCGATAGTTATGGACTGGTTCTTTGGTCGCATGGGTATAGTTGGGTTCCTTCGCCCACTACTAAGACAATTTCTACTCGTTGGTTTGGACAGGATCAGTCAACATCAACTCAGGGAGATGTAACTCATTATATGGATATTCCTGATTTAGCAACTGCTCTTTCTGGAGCTCCCCATCTTGATTTTATCATGTTTGATGCCTGTTTGATGAGCGGTGTAGAAGTAGCTTATGAATTGAAGGATCATACAGATTATCTGATAGCTTCTCCTGCTGAAGTTATTACCGATGGTTTTCCTTATGATCAGATTATAGAACCAATGTTTAGTACTAATAAAAATTATCAAAAAATAGCATCTAGCTTTTATGATTATTACAATGCAATGAGCGGAGAATATAAATCAGCAACAATTGCAATGACTAAATGCAGTGAAATGGATAATCTGGCTGCAGCAACAAAGAAAATCATTGGAGCTCATGCTTCTAAAGTAAGTACATTCGTATCTAGTGGTATTCAGTTATATGATCGTGAAAACGCTAATAATCATTTTGCATACGACTTTGGACATATAATTCAAAGTATTGCAACCACTGATGAATGGAGTGCTTTCCAAACACAATTGAATGCAACTGTGGTCTATAAAAAGGCAACAGATTATTTTATTAATTTGAAGATAGATTCTAATCATTTTAGTGGTTTAGGAGCATACATACCTAATGCAAGCCAAACCACATATAATAGTTTTTTCAAAACACTTTCCTGGTATAATGCAGCAGGTTGGAATCAAGTTAGCTGGTATTGGGAATAAAGTCTGTTGACTTTTAGATAAAGATTAAATTTAGTATAAAATGCAAAAACTTCTTTCACTCCCTCCTAATTTAGTAGATTGTTTTCACGAAATAGAAGGAGCGGATTATAAAGATTGGTTCTGTACATCAGATCCAATTGGAGCTAAATTAGGTTCTGGCGGAGGAACTACCTGGTTATTGGCAGAATGTCAAAAGAAGAATGCTCCCGAAGCTAATTTCACTCAATGGATATCTCAGGAAAAACGTATATTACTTCATGCAGGAGGGCAAAGTCGCCGGTTACCTGGTTATGCTCCTTCTGGTAAAATATTAACTCCAATTCCTGTTTTCAGATGGGAGAGGGGACAAAAGCTAAAACAAAATCTGCTTTCACTTCAATTGCCTCTTTATGAACAAATAATGAAGAAGGCGCCAGATTCTTTGCATACACTAATTGCGAGTGGAGATGTTTATATCCGGTCTGAAAAAACATTGCAACCAATTCCCGAAGCGGATGTTGTTTGTTATGGTTTATGGGTTGACCCATCTTTAGCAACTCACCATGGTGTGTTTGTTTCTGACAGAAAGAAACCAGATCAGCTTGATTTTATGCTTCAGAAACCATCACTTGAAGAACTTGGCTCGTTGGCTAAAACGCACATGTTCCTCATGGATATTGGTATTTGGATATTAAGTGACCGTGCTGTTGAACTTCTTATGAAACGTTCTCATACAACAGATGGTAACGAACTAAAATATTACGACCTCTACACCGATTTTGGCTTGGCTTTGGGCGATAATCCCCGTATAAAAGATGAAGATTTAAATTCTCTTTCAGTGGCTATTCTTCCTCTTCCTGGTGGAGAGTTTTACCACTACGGAACCAGTAAGGAACTTATATCTTCTACATTGGCTGTCCAGAACTTGGTTCGCGATCAGCGAGAGATTATGCAACGAAAGGTAAAACCTCATCCTGCCATGTTTGTTCAAAATGCCGGGATAGGAATTCAACTCACTGCAGATAATTCTGAATTGTGGGTAGAAAATAGCCATATTGGTAAACAATGGACTTTGACTCATCAGCATATTATTACCGGAGTTCCGGAAAATGATTGGGAAATGAAACTTCCTGTCGGTGTTTGTGTTGACGTTATTCCGATGGGCGAATATGATTATGCTGCCCGTACTTATGGACTTAATGATGCATTCAAAGGTGCGCTCGCTAATAAGGAAACCTTATTTATGGGAATTCCATTTATTGAATGGTTATCTGCCAGAGGAGTGCAACTTGACGAAGCAACTTTTGGACGGATTGATGATCTTCAGGCTGCTAAGTTATTCCCTGTTTGCCATAACACTGAAGAACTTGGAAAGGTATTCCGTTGGATGATATTTGAACCTGAGTTTGCAGAAGGAAAGCAAATATGGGAACAAGCTATTAGACTTTCTGCTGATGAACTTTCTGCAAAGGCTAATTTAAAGAGACTTTATGCGCAACGCGAGGCTTTTAGAAAGAAAAACTGGTCGGCATTAGCTGCTAATTACGATAAAAGTGTATTTTACCAGCTAAATCTGGCAGATGCAGCATCCGAATTTGCAAAACAACAGATTGCTTTCCCCGAACTTCTAGGAGAAGATGCTCCTTTGATGACACGAATCCATAACCAAATGTTTCGTGCTCGTGCGTTACAACTACAGAATAAAGAATATAAAGCTGAAGAACAGAGAGCATTTGCTCTGCTTCGTGAAGGACTTATAGGCTCGTTGTCTGAGAAAAAACAGCAGCCAATAATGAATGTATATCCCGATCAGATTGTATGGAGCCGCAGTCCGGTTCGTATTGATCTGGCAGGAGGTTGGACTGATACACCTCCTTATTGCCTTTATTCGGGGGGAAATGTAGTAAATATTGCCATAGAACTCAATGGACAACCTCCTTTACAGGTTTATGTAAAGCCAAGTAAGGAATATAAAGTGATACTTCGTTCAATTGATTTGGGAGCAATGGAAGTTGTAACTACCTATGAAGAATTGAATGACTTTGCTAAGGTTGGTTCACCTTTCTCTATTCCAAAGGCAGCCCTCACTTTAGCAGGTTTTAGCCGTATGTTTGCTTCTAAAACTTATAAAACATTAGAAGATCAGTTAAAGGAATTCGGATCGGGTATTGAAGTTACTTTGCTTGCTGCCATTCCTGCCGGATCTGGTTTAGGAACAAGTTCCATTCTTGCTTCTACAGTGCTTGGTGCTGTTTCTGATTTCTGCGGACTGGCCTGGGATAAGAATGAAATTTGTAAGCGTACACTGGTTTTGGAACAACTACTAACTACCGGTGGTGGCTGGCAGGATCAATACGGTGGTGTGCTTCATGGTGTGAAACTGCTGCAGACTAATAAAGGATTCGATCAATCTCCTTTAGTTCGTTGGTTGCCCGATTATATATTTAATAATCCGGAATATAAACCCTGTCACTTGCTTTATTATACAGGCATTACCCGTACGGCAAAGGGTATTCTTTCTGAGATTGTTTGCGGTATGTTCCTTAATTCTACCGAGCATCTTACATTGCTTAGTGAAATGAAAGCGCATGCACTCGATACTTATGAAGCTATTCAGAGAGGTAATTTCGAAGAAATGGCTGCGTTAGTTGGCAAGACATGGAATCAGAATAAAGCATTGGATTCTGGAACTAATCCTCCGGCTGTAGAAGCTATTATCAATTTAATAAAGGATTATACTTTAGGATATAAACTTCCCGGAGCAGGAGGTGGTGGCTATCTTTATATTATTGCCAAAGATCCGAAAGCAGCATTGAAGATCCGAGATATTCTCAATGAACATCAGCCGAATCCGAATGCCAGATTTGTGGAAATGACTCTTTCAAATAAAGGATTGCAAGTTAGCCGCTCTTAATTTGAACTACTTTTATAAAAGAAAAGAGGCTTATTCAAAAGGTAAATAGAATTTCTGAAAACTGAATATTTGAAAATTCATTCAGAAGAGGATTGGAAATAAAGACATAAAAAATGGGGTGATCACTTTTAAAGTGCACCCCATTTTTATTTGTATCTTACAGAGATTCCAGAAACAATGAATCTGTGCTTTATTGTTTCAATAAAATACAGCAAGTAATTGCTAAAATTGTATTTTGTTTATCATTTAGTCCTTACTTCTTTTGCAAAGTAAAGCGGTCAATGTCCGGCGCCCAGCCAAAATTATTTCCCATACGAATAATATTATTGCCGGTTACCAGATTGACCGGAACAGTTACGGAGTTTGTTTTATCAGCACTGCCAGCATTCAAATTTCCTATTTCAGTTATCTTTCCATTTACTGAAAGTTCCAGTTTTCTGTTATCTGCGCAACTATAGAAGATAGTCATATCATATTCTCCACCCTTTTCGCTATAAACATTTCCCCATTCGGCATAGTTTTCTTCACGTCTGCCAAGGCGGGAGATTTTCATTTTACCGGAACATACAGGAGATATGGCATAGAATATTTGTTTTGGGCTTTTAGCCAAATCATCATAACATGGCAGGTATGCCCATTCAGCTTCATAAGAGGTTGGTTCCAGGCGTTTCTCAGCTTCCAGTCTCCATATCTTTACACTATGAGGCTGAACTGTTTGCCGTATTTCGTTTTGCATTTTACCTAGATTCTTGTATTTAATTAAATCCCGAACCTTTACTTTACCTCCTAATTCTAGAGTCTCGAATGGAACAACAAAGTTACGCGCACTGTCTGAAGGATTATACAAGGCAACGGCACGCACTGTTCCACGTTTTTGCTCTATATCTTTTACCAGCACATAACTATCATCAGTGTGTTGTACAACGTAAGCCTGCAAACCTAGGGTGTCTTGATTGAGCGCAATCAGCTCTTTATTCTTAAGTAAACTCAATGAAACTGCAGGAATCGTGTTCATATCGCAACCTATCAGTAAAGGAGAACTCATGATACACCACATACCAAAGTGCACTTCTTCTTCCTCAGGCTTCATTCCGCGACCAATTTCCAGCATGTCCATATCGTTATAATGACCACTGCCAGCGTATGCTGATAAGTATAGATTCTTTTGAATAATATATTTCACAGAACCCCAGCTTGGATTAATATCATGACTTATGCGCCAGGAACGAGCCAAACGTTTTGTCCAGGTTCCTGGATATGCCCAACGGCAAATATTAATGGAAACATCTGTTCGGCCTGTATTTTTAATGGCCTCACATATTGTTGAATACCGTTTTTCTTCGTCCAATCCTAATTCTAACGCACCGCAATAATCGATTTTTATAAAGTCGAAGTTCCACTCTTTTAAGTATAAATCCATGTCTTTTTGTTCATGGCCATATAGTCCGGAACCTACACCATTCACATCTTTATCATAAATAGATCCACAAGTATTATGTCCGGCATCCGAATAAATTCCGGCTTTTAATCCCAGTGAATGAATATAGTCGGAAACAGGTTTCATCCCGTTAGGAAAACGTTGCGAATGGGCATGCATTTTACCCGTTTTGTCTCGCCAGCCAAAAAAGCCGTCGTCTACATTAATATACAGATAGCCAACATCTTTTAAACCTTGTTGTACCAAAGCATCAGCCTGCTTTTTAATTAAATCTTCGTTGATATTGACGCGATAGGTATTCCACGAACTCCAGCCCATTAATGGTGGAAGAAATGTTTTAGAAGACAACTCTTTTGATTTCTGTGCAAAAGAACTAGTAGCGAACAAGGCCATTAGAAGCCCCCATGTTATAAAATGCTTTTTCATATTATATTGATATCGGTAAACTTATTGTATTTTTAAATAAATTAAAAATTAATGCAAAGTTAAGAATCTATTTTGTTTTATAGCCATAATATTGTACGTTATGAATGTATTTTCGTTCTTATGGAAAGATGAAATTACAGTTTTTTGTAGTTAGGCGTACAAAACAAATTCTTTCATTTTGTATTTATAAGCCTTTGGTTATACATTAATTAATTCTTGTACAAAAGAATGCATTGTTTTGTACAGAAGAATTAAATCTTTTGTACAATAGAATTAATTCTTCTGTACAAGGAAAATAAAATGTCTGGTGAATGATTCTAAAAACCTCGCAGACACATAAAAATAAGCAGGAATTGCATCTAAAAGTCCCGAAATACTTCCGAAAGTTATTTTGTGAATGGCTGATAAAAGTGCAATATGCATTTGGTCAACGATAATATGCAGGTGGTCAAAAGAATTTGATTCCCCCATTTTTTGAGATTAGCTTTGCATAGAACTAAAAAAAGAAATGATTATGTGTAAGCTAAGTTGCCTTTTTCTTTTATTGAATTCTTTTCTATGTTTTAATCTTTTTTCTTCAGAGACAAGCGCTGTGTTAAGTGGTAAAGTCCTAGTAGAAAACAAATCACCGCTGGAAGGTGCTCAGGTTATTTTGTTAGCTCAGAAAGATTCCTCTTTTGTAAAGGGAACTGCCAGTGATAATAATGGAAACTTTGTTTTCAGACAAATAACTCCGGGACGTTATTTTGTTCAAGTTTCCATGCTTGGATATAAAAAGGAATTCAGAGATACTGTTGTAGAAGACGGAAAATCGGTTGTACTTTCGCCCGTATATATGGAAGTGGAAGCTCAGAAGCTGAATGCAATTGTAGTAACAGGTAAAAGGCCATCAATAGAGATTATGGCCGATAAAACAGTTGTTAATATTGAATCTTATGCGTTAAGTTCGGGAAATAGTGCGTTTTCTGTTATGCAAAGTCTTCCGGGCGTAATTATTGGCAATGATGGCTCTATCTCGATGAATGGTAAATCTGGAACAAAGGTTTTAATTGATGGAAAGACCTATTATCTGGGAGGAACTGAGTTGGTTAATTATCTGAAATCTACTCCGGCTTCAGCTCTTGATAAAGTAGAATTAATCACAAATCCATCAGCAAAATATGATGCAAGCGGAAATTCGGGCATTATTAATATCAGGACTAAAAAATCAAAGATGATGGGCTTTAATATGACTCTTAATTCAAGCTTCGAACAAGGTGGTTACGGGCGGTTTAATAATAGTGTTTCATTTAATCATCGTAATGGAAAAATAAATGTTTTTGGAATGTATGGCTATTATACAGGGCATGACTTTATTGATTTAAAAGTTCTTAGAAAAATGAATAGCTCTTTTTCTCCATCATATACTACATTCGATCAGAATTCGTTTCGCAAAAGAGCAGATGATAATCAATATTTTAATGCAGGGATTCAGTATTTTCTGTCGGACATGACTACTTTTGAGCTTTCGGCCAACGGATACTCTGCCAAACGTTCGGAGAAGGGGACAATTAATTCAGCTTTTTATACCTCTGTTGCGAAGAATGATTCAACTCTTAATTCATTTACCAATAATAATGAGCATAGGAATAATTTCAGTTCAAGCTTGAACATGCTTCATAAATTTAATAATAAAGGTAAAGAGCTTAGTGTATCTTTTGATTATCTGCACTATTCTCTTGATGAGGATCAGATACATAATGATAATTTTATGGGATTGAATGGGGTAACAACAGACGAGTATTCAAAAGGATTGAAGAACGGAATAATTAATATGTATTCTGGTAGAGCTGATTTTACTTATCCGGTATCTGAGAAACTCTCCTTCGAGGCAGGAGTGAAATCTGAATTTGTGAACATTGATAATGCATCTGCATATCAAAACAAGGTAGGAGTGAACTGGCTTCCGGATTATGGATTAAGTTATCAGTTCCTTTATCGAGAAAATATAAATGCTGCTTATGTCAGCACAAAGTATTCCTTAAATAAGTTTCATTTTGAAGGTGGCATTAGATTGGAAAATACAAATGTGAAAGGTCATCAACCAGGAAACCAGCAACATAATGATTCTTTGTTTACCAAGTCGTACACAAATATATTTCCTACAGTTATGTTGAGCTATTCTCTTAACAATATAAATACTTTTAACTTTACTTATGGAAGAAGGATAGGCAGACCTAATTACAAAGATTTGAATCCGTTTATTTATATATTCGATGCTTATACATACGAGCAGGGAAATACAGGATTACAGCCACAGTTTTCTGATAATTTTGATGTATCGTATATCATTAGGAATAATTATCGTATTGGTTTGTTTTATGGTACAACTCAAAAGGCCATAGTGAAATCATACATCATTAAAGACAGCGAAAATAGAGTATATGTTATGCCAACTAATATGTCATCGTATAACTCGTACGGTTTAAGGGTGGGTGTAGGAGATCTTTCATTTGTGAATTTTCTGCACTCAAGCATTAATGCAGGTTTAGTGCGTAATAATTATAACTGGGATTTAGATGCTTATAGCAATAAGAACAGAAAAACAACCATCATGTTTAGTCTGAATAATAGAATAAGCTTACCTAAAGATTGGGCGGCGGAAATTACCGGATTTTATAATGGTAAAATGGCTTATGGACAAATATCAGTTTCTCCTATGTGGAGGCTATCTGCCGGAATTCAGAAGAAGTTCCTGAAGGGAAACGCTACTTTAGGAATATATTCAAATGATATTTTTAATTTATACAGAGAAAAAGGAAGTGGCATTTTTAATGGAACATGGGCTAGTACCAATGAAAGAAATGACCGATGTGTAATTGGAATCTCTTTAACTTATCGATTCAAAAAAGGGTATATTTCAAAAGAATATAAGAAAAAAGGAGAATCTTTTGATACAAAAAGAATAAATTTGTAGTATAAGCACCTTAAACAATGAAAACGAAGAAATATAATATCTGGTTCTGGATTGTTCCATTGATTTTTGCAGCCGTTGTAATGGCAGGTATTCGGCTGGTAAGTGATACTCCTACCGGTTACAAATTTTGGGAACGACCTTTGGAATGGAACCTCATTGAATTTGGTTTTGCAATAATAATTGCGTATCTGTGCCAGTTTATTATCAGTTATTTGTTAGAAAGAAATAGTAAACACACCGGAAGGCTGACATTTAAGATGTTTCTTTCGGAATATCTTATGGTTTTGGCTGCAGGAATTGTTGTATTCAATCCTTGTCTGGTGCTAATACATTATCTGATAAATGATCCTCTGGGGATAGATGATATTACTATTGCCAATATAATTTTTCTTTTGGTGCTTATTATCATCTATTCTCTTTTTAGAGGAAATCAGATTCTTAATGCATATATTGACCAGAAACTACAGACTCAGAAAATAAAAAATATGCAGATTGAAACAGAACTGAAATTTTTAAAAGCTCAGTTCCATCCTCATTTTTTATTCAATGCATTAAATACCATTTATTTCCAGATAGACGAGAAGAATGAAATTCCAAGAAAAACGATTGAACAATTGTCGGATTTGCTCCGCTATCAGCTCTATGATGTTAATCAGGCAGTGACTATTGAGCAAGAAATTAATTTTTTGCTTACTTATATAGATTTGCAAAAGATACGGATGAAAGAGAGTCTTAAACTGGATATATCTTTTGATCCAAAGCTAAAAAATCAAAAGATCCATTCTTTGCTTTTGTTTCCATTGGTTGAGAATGCATTGAAATATGTAGGAGGGGAGTACTGGATAAAGATAGATGGTAAACTTGATGGGAATAGACTGTTGTTTGAAGTTGTGAATGCAATACCTCAAACTCCTTTTCCCGCTTCGAAAATAGGTGGAATTGGGCTGGAAAATCTAAGAAGAAGGCTTGAACTGTTATATCCGGGTAAGCATAAACTTTTGATTTCTAAGACTGCTGACTCTTATAAGGCAAATTTGATGATTGAGTTTTAATTTGAATAATAGCCAGAATGAAAATTAAATGTATTATAACCGATGATGAACCGATAGCAAGAAATGGAATTCAAAGCTATGTTGAAAGACTTGATTTTCTTGAACTAGTAGGCGTTTGCGAAGATGCTATACAGTTAAGCAACGCCTTGAAAACTCAGCAAGTAGATTTGTTGTTTCTGGATATTGAAATGCCATATATGTCGGGTATTGATTTGCTAAACTCTTTGGTTAACCCTCCCAAGGTTATTATTACCAGTGCTTACGAACAGTATGCAATAAAGGGATATGATCTGGAAGTTGTAGATTATTTGCTTAAACCAATTTCTTTTGAACGATTTCTGAAAGCTGTGAATAAGGCGTATGACGTGATTGTAAATCAAACGGCATCAAAATCTCCTGATTATTTCTTTGTAAAAGCGAATCAGAAACTGGAAAAGATTTTTTTCAAGGATATATTATATGTTGAGGGGATAGAGAATTATGTGGCTATTCAAACAATTTCGGGAAAGGTTATAACTCATTCAACTCTTAGGCTTATATTGGAGAATCTTCCTGAACAGCTTTTTATTCAAACGCATAAATCTTTCATTATAAACGTAGAAAAGGTATTGAATATTGAAGGGAATATGCTTGGCATAGATAAATATAAAATTCCAATATCAAGGACTTATAAAGAAAAAGTGCTGGAAGCTATCCTTAAAAACAAATTGCTTAGTGGTTGTTGACTCTGTTCTTTAAAACAATAATAGGACATATCACATGCCCTATTATCTTAATCTACTCTATTAATCAACTTAATTTTTTGTTCAAATTACTCTGAACTTTATCATATGTCTATTTTTTTATTTATTAATATACCAATTGTATATCATAGCAATGCCATCTTCTAGTTCAACTTTGTGTTTCCAGCCTAGGCTGTGAAGTTTAGAAGGGTCAGTAAGCTTGCGCATTGTTCCGTCCGGTTTATCGGAATTGAAAACAATGTTTCCCTCGAAGCCAACTTTCTTTGCAACCAGGTAAGCAAGTTCTTTGATAGAAAGCTCTTTTCCTGTACCTATGTTAATATGGCAATTACGTACTTCCTTGCTATTTCCTTTCAGATCTGCAAAATCTACATTTTCCATAATAAAGACACAAGCATCGGCCATATCTTCGCTCCAAAGGAATTCGCGTAGGGGAGCACCTGTACCCCATATCTCAACATTTACTTTTCCGTTTGTAGATTGGGTAATACCGTATTTATTTAGTTTTTCAAGAATAGCTTCCTGACTGGTATTTCCATCTACACCCTCCACAGGGGCAGTCTTAAAATCCTTGCGGATTTCATCCCAGTTACCGGCCATTAGCTGTTTGCCTAAGTGTGCCTTTCTGATTAAAGCCGGCAATACATGACTGCGTTCCAAATTGAAATTATCATTCGGACCATAAAGGTTAGTTGGCATTACTGCTATATAGTTTGTTCCATATTGCAGGTTAAAGCTTTCGCACATTTTCAGTCCGGCAATTTTTGCCAATGCATAAGGCTCATTGGTATATTCCAATTCAGAAGAAAGCAGGCAATCTTCTTTCATTGGTTGAGGAGCATTTCCCGGATAAATGCAAGTACTGCCAAGAAACAGCAACTTCTTTACTCCTGTACGGAATGAATTGTATATTACATTATTCTGAATTTCCAGATTGCGATAAATAAAATCAGCTCTGTAAAGGCTATTCGCTACAATCCCGCCTACATGTGCGGCAGCCAGAAATACATATTCAGGCTTCTCTTGATCAAAGAATTCTGTAACAGCGGCCTGATTACATAAATCTAATTCTTTATGAGTTCGAAGAACAAAATTAGTATATCCTTTTTTCTTCAGATTATTTAAAATAGCCGAACCTACAAGTCCACGGTGTCCGGCTACAAAAATCTTTGCATCTTTTTTCATCATTATTTATTTGCGATCAACTTTCTGACTTTTTCCATATCATGTTGTACCATGATCTTTACCAACTCAGGGAATGATGTTTGTGTAGGATTCCAGCCAAGTAATGTTTTTGCTTTTGTAGGGTCTCCTAATAATTGTTCAACCTCAGCCGGACGGAAATATTTAGGATCCACTTCTACTAATACACGACCAGTGGCTACGTCAATACCTTTTTCATCAACTCCTTCACCTTCCCAACGAAGTTCAATATCTGCTTCTTTGAAAGCAAACGTACAGAATTCTCGAACGGTATGCATTTCTCCGGTAGCAATTACAAAATCTTCTGGAGTGTCATGTTGTAAAATTAACCACATACACTCTACATAATCTCTTGCATATCCCCAGTCACGTTGTGAATCAAGGTTACCCATGTAAAGCTTATCTTGTACACCTTGTTTAATACGGGCAACAGCTAAAGAAATCTTTCTGGTAACAAACGTTTCTCCACGTCTTTCACTTTCGTGATTAAATAAGATTCCGTTTACAGCAAACATTCCGTAAGATTCGCGATAATTCTTTGTAATCCAAAAACCGTATTGTTTAGCAACTCCGTATGGACTGCGTGGATAAAAAGGTGTAGTTTCTTTTTGTGGAACTTCCTGCACCAAACCAAAAAGTTCGGAAGTAGAAGCCTGATATATTTTGGTTTTATTTTCTAAGCCTAGAATACGAACAGCTTCCAGCATGCGGAGGGTACCCACAGCATCAGCTTCGGCTGTATATTCAGGAACATCAAAGCTTACCTTTACATGACTTTGAGCTGCCAGATTATATATCTCGTCTGGTTGTACTTGTTGGATAATACGTATAAGAGAACTGGAATCGGTCATATCTCCATAATGAAGATTTATGGTTCGTTGTTGTTTCATATCGCGTACCCATTCATCAAAATATAGATGTTCGATGCGTCCTGTATTGAAAGAAGAAGAACGGCGAAGAATGCCGTGAACTTCATATCCTTTTTTTAATAAAAATTCAGCTAAGAATGAACCGTCCTGACCGGTTATACCTGAAATTAAGGCTTTTTTCATGTCTATTGTTATTAGTAAAGTTGTATTGTAATACCTATTTTATGTAAATAATGTTATTAATTTTGCAAATATAATATGTTTGTTTGTTATATGAAAGAAAATAACCAATAAAAAGAAGGTGAATAGCCCGGGAATATCAGTCTTAATAGTATTGTAATCATTGATTATAGGTTGAATTCTATTAGAAATGCACCATCTTTATAACTGAATTTATAATTGAAAAATTGTGAAAAATGATATCTTTTAAACGTTTGTTTATTGTTGGAAACTGTATATATTTGTCTGCTATATTTATACTTAAGTAGTGTTACATATAAAAGAATACTATGCTTAACTGTGCTGAATTTATAATAAAAGAATCCCGCTCTGACATTATAAAAATGCGAGAGCGGGATTTCTAGTTTAGAATAAGTCTGTAATATTGTTAATCTCGAAGTTTGTTATAATGACATATAAGGAGTTTTCCTTCATTATTGCGAAGATGCATTCCGTTTCCTTCACAATAGCGGAAGTAATTGCACTTGGCACATTTATCTTTTTTCATCCATTCACGGTTACGGAAGTTTTCAAATCGATTATTCCATATTTCCATAAAATTATCACGATATATATTCCCTTGATAAAAATTGCTTCGGATACTTGGACAGGCAGAGATTGAGCCATCAATCAGAATTGAAGCTACACTAACACCTGCTCCGCACGAATAGAAATTATCTCTTACTTCTCCTTCGTATTTTCCGAGAAAGCCTTCGCATGCATAGTTTATCTTTATTTTTCCTTCTTTGCGACTCAGCTTTATAAATTCCATCAAGCCTGTATATTCTTGATTAGTGAGTAGAAGTTCCGGATCTTCTGCTGCTCGTCCTACCGGAAAGACTGTGAATATTCGCCAATTTCTTACTCCGATGGATATCAAATAGTTTTTTAATTCTTCTAAATCTTTATAGTTTTTACGGTTTATGCACGTAACAACATCCCAATTTAAGTCTTTTTCAGAAGCAACCATTTTAATAGCTTCTGTTGCTCGGGTAAAACTTTCGGGATGTCCTCGCATCCAATTATGCTCTTTTTCAAGTCCATCCAGACTTATTGTAATAGAATGCATTCCGGAAGCCAGTAATGAGTCAAGACGTTTGTGACTAAGATAAAGTCCGTTTGTTACGATTCCCCAAGGGAAACCTTTATGGTAGAGTGCAAGTCCACATTCTTCAATGTCTTCTCTCATTAATGGCTCACCTCCGGTTATGATAATACATACCTCTGATGGATTAACATGCGGAGATATAGAATCAATAACCGCAAGGAAATCTGCCAATGGCATATCTTTTTGATATGCTGTTTTTTTGCAATCACTTCCACAGTGCCGGCAATAAAGATTGCATCGTAAAGTACATTCCCAAAATAGTTGGCGAAGGGGATGTAATTTGATTTTGTTATGCCTTATTTTGCGAGCTATTTCTAATGCCAAGAGCTTTTTTAAAGTTATCTCACTTATCATTTTCGGATAATTTTATCGTCACATTTTTTGTAGCTTCTCCTTCAAACCAATCTTTTCCATTGCTTAAGTCACTTTTTTTAAATTCTACTTCAATAGAGTCATTTTTATATGAACCATTTGTATCTCCATCAATGTCTTTGCAGATAAGCTTATAAGTAGCTTCGGTAAAAGTATGCTCGCTCTTGAAAATAAATTCTCCATTTTGATTGGATAGCAAAGTATCCGGTTTAATCCAGCTATTCTTTGCGTTGCAAATAACTTGAATTCCTTTTATTGCAGTTCCGGAATTGTTTTCTACTTTTCCTTTAATAGTATGCAAAGCGTAAGGCGAACCATACATGCACGGGGCTTCTCCGGAACAACCGTTAAATCCCAGTAATACCATCATTCCTGATAGAACTTTATTTGCTAAATTCAGCCATGTTGTGTTTTTCTTTTTCATATCATGAAAATAGTAAAATTATTTATTAGATAAACGAAGTACAAAATATTATACTGCATTAATATAAAGAAATATGTTCTTTTTATTTTCTATAGTTCTTTTTAGGAAGTTAAGGAGACAAGTAAATCGTTATTCAAAGAGTAAAAAAGACATAATAAAATAGCCTGGAATGAATGATTGGGCAGGATATAGCTTTTGCTATATATAACTTTAGTGAGAAAAGTTTCTTGAACAAATATGTATTGACGGAAAAAACAGGCCACTGACAATCATTATTAATATTAGGCACCATTATTCGGTACTATTCAATTAAAAATTAATTTCATCCCTCACTCCCTCACTATTTTGATTAATAAGCTAAATAACAATTAATTATAAGGTGATGGTAGCGATTTGAACCCTCACCAAACTATCACCAAAAGACATAACCCTCACCTTTTGAGCACAATCTGCATATTTCAGGCTTAAATTGTCTTGAGCAACAATATTAGACTGAGTTTTATTCTATTTGGATAAATATAGCTCGAAAATGTCTCGTCCTAAATTAGGTTGACTCCAAAAGTGATGGTTTGGTGAGGGTTCAAAATGCTACCATCACTAAGTAATATGCTATTCTTAAGTATGTTAAAAGGAAAAGTGAGGGAGTGAGGGATGATTTTATTTTTTCTGTAAGATAGCGTAAAAGTACAATGCTAAAACATCCCGCCTGCTTTTTCAGAAACGTAACCGGATGTTGAACAAACTCCCGCCTGCTTTTGAAAATTGCAGGCGGGAGTTTGAGTAGCCATTCGTCAATGGATTTTATTTATTGACGAATAAATTGAAATCATACACCAATAGTTTCTTATTTCATTCAATAATAAATCAAATTTAAGAAAGATGGTCTTTTATACAAATCTTATTATCCAGATGGCGCATCATAATAAAAGTAAGTAGATCAGTACCTTTGCCGATAATATTTGAGAACTATAATAAAAAGGCTCAGATGAACAAATTCATCTGAGCCTTTATATTTTTCGAAGCTTTATATTTTTAAAGTTGCTCTTCTACATTTTCCTCTTCCAGTCCTTCTTGATCTGAATTGATAGCAGTACTATCTGACGCTAATCCGTCAATAGAATCATTCTTTGCAGAAGGATACGATGATTGGCATTGATAGTTTTTGGTTATTGGTTGTTTCGGTTTAGGGAACTTAGCTCTGTATTTAGATAATTGAGCATCTGCAAGCACTTTCTCCATGAAATAACCAAATATTGGTAGGGCAGTCTTGCTTCCTTCTCCTAGTTTGCCGGTTCTAAAGTGGATACTTCGATGTTCACCACCAACCCACGCACCACCTACTAAATTCGGAGTCACACCAACGAACCATGCATCAGAGTGATTAGATGATGTTCCGGTTTTACCTCCAAAATCGGTGTTGTATTTGAATACATCAAAAGACCATAGATTCTGAGTTGTTCCCATTGGTTCAGTAAGTCCTCCTTGAAGCATTTGCTGCATCAAGAATGCTGTTTCATAAGGAATAGCTTGTTTCTGTTCGGGTGAATAATTATATAGCACTTTTCCACTACGATCTTCAATACGTGTTACCAATACAGGATCGTGGGTCATACCATCATTCACAACTGTACAGTAAGCGTTAACTAGTTCTAATAAAGAAACGTCTGAAGCTCCCAGACTTGTTGCCGGTATATTGTGCAGTGGAGTTTTAATACCCATTGCATGTGCTGTCTTGATAATTTCAGCAATACCTACTTCTTTTGCAATTTGTACCGCAATACTATTAATAGATCTTGCAAAAGCAGCTTTTAATGTCAATGTCTGGCCTGAATAGTTTCCGTTAGCATTACGTGGAGTCCATTTTTTAAGTTCTCCTTTTTCCATAACTTCCCATTCAAGATATTGATCAACCCTTTCGTCGCAAGGAGACATTCCTTTATTGAAAGCTGTAGCATAATCAAATAGCTTGAAAGTAGATCCCGGTTGACGCTTTGAAAGAACTTTGTCATATTTCCAAGAATTGAAATCAATGTCGCCTACCCAAGCTCTTACGAATCCATTTTGAGGCTCCATAGCCACAAAGCCGGTATGCATAAATCTTTCCATATAACGGATAGAATCCATTGTACTAATTTCCATCACTTTAGTTCCAGTCTTATAATCGAAGACCTTAACTTTGTGAGGCTTGTTTAGATAATAATTAATAGAATCTGGCTGATTCGGATATTTTTGCTCCAGAATCTTATAAGTGTCGGTTCTTTTGGCTAAATTCTCAATAAAACCAACAATTTCTTTATGATTCTGATCTTGCCATGGGTTCTCAGTTCCCCAATGACTGTCAAAGTTACGCTGTACTATACGCATTTGTTTGTCTACAGCTTCTTCAGCGTATTTTTGCATTCTGGTATCTAAAGTTGTATATATCTTTAGTCCGTCAGAATATAAGTCAATATCATTTTCTTTGCACCAGTCTTTAAGAGATTCGGCAACAGCGTCCCTGAAATAAAGAGCTTGTCCGCCATAATTCTGCTCAATGCTATAATTCAGTTTGATTGGAATTCGTTTCAGAGAATCGAATTCAGTTTTACTGATCAGATGGTGAGTTAATAAGTTTTCTAATACTACATTACGTCGTTTAAGACTGTTTTTTGGATTTAAGCGAGGGTTATAAGTTGTTGTAGCCTTAAGTAAACCTACCAATGTTGCAGCTTGTTCTATTGTTAGATTTCTAGGAGTAGTATTAAAATAGGTTTTGCAGGCTGTCTTTATTCCATAAGCATTGCTACCAAAATCAACTGTGTTGAGGTACATGGTAAGGATTTCTTTTTTGGAATAAAATATTTCAATTTTAACTGCTGTAATCCATTCTTTCGATTTCATAATAAGCAGTTTAAAACCAGGAATATTTCCTATAAGTCCTCTTGAATATTGGGAACGCACTTTAAATAAATTTTTCACGAGCTGCTGAGTAATAGTGCTGGCACCGCGTGCATTACCATGAGCCATATCCTTAACAGCTGCAAAAACTCCTTTTAAGTCAACTCCAAAGTGTTCGTAAAAACGTTCATCTTCAGTGCTGATAAGTGTCTTAATTAATATTGGTGAGATTTCTTCATATTCAACAGGAGTTCTATTTTCCCTAAAATATTTACTGATAAGCTTGCCGTCTGCGCTATAAATTTCCGAGGCTACACTTTGGTTCGGATTATTTATGCTCGACATACTAGGCGATTTTCCAAACAACCAAAGGAAGTTTATATCTACCATGAATAAATAAAGAGAAAACAAAAGAATTAAGGAACAGAAAACGATTACAATTTTCTTATACCAGGGAGAGTTCTGATAGAAAGATTTGTATTTAGTTCCTAAAAATTTACATTTGGATTTGAAGAAAACAAAGGCGGATTTACCGCGAGAAGCCAAATTTCTGAAATCAAAGTTTGCCATCTAAGTATGATTCAATTGTAACTGTTTATAGGCAAAAGTAAAAGTCTTACTTTTGTCTTTTATTCTCTAAAAAAGATGCGGCAAAAGTACTAAATTTGTTTTGTATAAAATGAATTGTAACGATAAAAATCACATCAAATTAAGTAATCTTATTAAAAACGTTAACATGTTATATTTTAAAGTGTTGATAATTAGAGTTCTCATGCTTGTTTTTATACCATCTAAATTAGAAATAATTAGACTAAATCTATATAACTTAATCTGCAGTTCTTTTTTTTGAAATAATCTGTCGTTTTCAACTTATTTTTATAGCTTTGTTCTATTGAAAAGTATCCCTAATAAATTAATATGTAGCTTGTAATGATTAAAAATGAGAAAAAGAGAGTTGCTTTGCTTTCCGTATTAGCAGCGATATTTTTGACTGGATTTAAGATGATTATCGGTATTCTTACAGGTAGTTTAGGTATACTTTCGGAAGCCTTGCATTCAACTCTAGATCTTATAGCAGCTGTTATTACCTTTTTTTCGGTCAGTATTTCAGATAAACCTGCTGATAAAGAGCATAACTATGGGCATGGTAAGGTAGAGAATTTCTCAGCCTTGATTGAAACGTTATTACTTCTCATCACTTGTGTCTGGATTATCTATGAAGCAGTAAATCGATTGGTTACCGGAGAAACAGAAATAAAAGTAAATATCTGGAGTTATATAGTAGTTATTACAGCGATAATAATTGATGTAACTCGTTCAAGAGCTCTATCAAAGGTTGCTAAGAAACATAACAGTCAGGCTCTGGAAGCAGATGCCTTGCATTTTTCTACTGATGTATGGAGTTCTTCTGTAGTGTTACTTGGACTTATATGCGCTAACTTTGGTTTTTTCTTTGCTGATTCAATAGCTGCACTATTAGTTGCAATACTTGTTGTCTCGGTTTCTTTAAAATTAGGTAAAAAATCTATTGACGTCTTACTTGATACGGCTCCTCAAGACAAAGTTCACATGGTGGAAGTTTTATTATCAGCTACACCTGAAGTAATATCTTATCATGATCTTAAAATTCGTTCTGCTGGAGCAAACACCTTTATTAAAGTCAATGTTCATCTTCAACCAGATTTATCTTTAAAGCAAGTACATGAAATTTGTGATAATATAGAAATTGAAATTGGTAACCTTATTAAAAGAAGTGAGGTATACATTCATGCGGAGCCAGAAGAGAATGTTCAGGTTAAGCTCTTTAAATAGATAAAACTTACCCTTTGATTTTTTTATTTATAGGAATCCTAATAGTGTAATAATTAGTTTCCCTCTATTTTTCCTTTGTTTTCTTGGTCTCTATCTGATCTATTTTCCAGATATTGTTTTCTTTTTTTAATGAAACAAATAGAAACTTATTCCAGTAAGCTTTATCTTTTGATTCCACATTGCCTCTAAAGAATTTTCCTTTAATTATAACTTTCTTGTCATTGATTTTAAAGGTTTCAATAATATCTATACCATTCATTGGCTCTACATCCATAATCCATCGATATATATTGAAAAAGTCACAACCAATATTTCTATAATCTTCCAGATTGGGGAATTTATCGTTTAATTCATCAAATTTTATTTTATTGATTTCCTTAATACAAGTTTGATATGAAGCTACTTCATGGATTATAAGACTATCTGAAAAGTTGTACTGCCGGAGGTTCTTAATATATTTATCCATATTAAGGGTAGTCATCCCTAGTGAATCTGCTGCAAATATGGGTTGATATTCTTCAATTTGCCCACTCTCAATAACGCTAAAGTACCATTTGTAAAAATTGATCACAACAGAATCCGGGCTTGTTTGTGCAAGTACTTTTAGCGGAAGTAATAAAAGAAAAAATATTAAAAAATAATTCTTCATACAGATCCTTTTTTATATTGCGAATATAATAATTTCTGTTGAAATCTTTATTTGTTTAGCAATTAAAAAGTTAAAGAAATAGTTCCTGTTCCACCACGCATAAGTAATTTGAGTTCTTTACCGGCTTTTTTATCGAATCTTACTGACGCTATAGTACAAACAATCGCAGAAGTGAAAAATAAAGTTGCCGCAACCGCACTAATGGCACTAGCATTAATATTACTGTCATTTTCATTCCAAAAGTCGAAATTACTGAAAGCTATTAACATAAATCCCATGCTGGCAGCAAACGAACCTAAAGCTCCGTATTCATAATATGCTGATTTTCGCATATAATCACTGGATTTGATTAAAATACTTTTCGTATTTACATCCATTGTTGTCTTTATACTGTCCTTGACTTCTACTACTGAATTATTCTTTTCCTCATTATTGGGGGTAATTATCTGTTGAGAGAATGTATTCGTAGAAATCAAGAGTAATATTGCTATTAAAATGTGTTTCATAATCTTTATAGCTTTAATTAATATGTATAGGAAATACAGGCTGAAGTACCATTTGCAGATATCTTGAGTTGTTTTCCGGCTTTTAGCTTGTAATTGATAGATATAATTGTACACACTATAGATGATGTGAGAAATATGCCACTAATTACATAATACAAATCTTTGTTATTGTTTGATCCTGGAGAATCATTAGAACTTGAACCTGCAGAAGATAGAATAATACTTGCAGCTAAAGACCCAAGAGCAAAATATCTATAATTAGCAGATTTTTCTAAGTAAACTCCACATTTATACAAATGGTTTTCATTTGTTTCAGGTAAAGAAATATTTAGTGAATTACCCATTTCTACGTTAGAATACTTATTAAAAGTGTTTATCTCATTCTCCTTGTTATATATATCCTGGGAGAATATTCTCATAGAAAAGACTAACAAAAACATTAATAAGCAAGTTTTCATGATGTAGTGTTATTAATTTATTATTCTATTGTTAATTAATAACATAAATATGAATACAATAGTTTTTGCAAATAATGTGATTTATAGTTTCTAAAACCAAACCTATTTATAAATTTATTTGTTATATTTATATTGTAATTTGATAAACTTATATCAGTCTGCTTTTATTTAAATATTCTACTTTATTATTCAATGTAAATATGGTTCTACAATTGATTTTTGTGTTAGTTGCTATTCTTGTCGGTGCACGACTAGGAGGCATTGGACTTGGAGTTATGGGAGGAGTGGGGTTAGCTATTCTTACTTTTGTATTTGGCTTGCAACCAACAGCACCTCCGATTGATGTAATGTTAATGATAGCTGCAGTAATCTCTGCTGCTTCTTGTATGCAGGCTGCCGGTGGACTTGACTACATGGTGAAAGCTGCTGAACATGTGTTACGTAAAAATCCATCCAAGGTTGTTTGGCTGAGCCCGATAGTGACTTATCTTTTTACAATTGTAGCAGGAACAGGACACGTTGCATATTCTGTTTTGCCTGTTATTGCTGAAGTTGCCACTGAAACAAAAATAAGGCCGGAGCGCCCGTTGAGTATTGCAGTTATAGCATCTCAACAAGCCATTACAGCAAGTCCTATTTCAGCAGCTACAGTTGCGCTTCTCGGATTATTGTCGGGATATAACATCTCGTTATTTGATATCCTGAAAATAACTATTCCTGCTACTTTGGTAGGAGTGCTTGTTGGTGCATTTTATTCGTTGTATGTAGGTAAAGAGCTTGAAGATGATCCTGAATTTCAGAAAAGAATAGCAGAAGGTGAATTTGAAACTAAAAAGATACATACGAAAGAGGTTGAGAATAACCGAAATGCAATAATCTCTGTTTCTATTTTTATACTTGCAACACTTTTTATTGTGCTGTTTGGTTCATTTGATGGCTTAAGGCCTTCGTTTAATGTTGATGGTGAAATGGTGAAGCTAAGTATGTCGTCTATCATTGAAATACTAATGTTGTCAGCTGCAGCTTTGATTCTCTTATTTACCAAAACGGACGGAATAAAAGCTACTCAAGGATCTGTATTCCCTGCTGGAATGCAAGCAGTAATTGCTATATTTGGTATTGCTTGGATGGGAGATACTTTTTTGGAGGGCAACCTTCCTGAATTGACTGCCTCTATAAAGGATATTGTAACTGCAACTCCATGGCTTTTCGGATTTGCACTTTTTGTAATGTCTATTCTTTTATATAGTCAGGCTGCAACAGTCAGAGCGCTTATGCCACTTGGCATTGCATTGGCAATTTCACCGTACATGCTTATAGCATTGTTTCCGGCAGTAAACGGTTACTTTTTTATTCCAAATTATCCAACAGTTGTGGCAGCTATTAATTTTGACCGGACAGGAACTACCCGTATCGGTAAATATGTACTGAATCATTCATTTATGATGCCAGGCCTTATTTCTACAGCAGTAGCCGTAGGTATGGGATTGTTGATGATTCAATTCTTTTCCTAAGATTTATTTTTTTAATAACTAAATGTTTTATTGTTATGAAAGCAGTTAAAAGATTTCAATTTTTTGTTCTTTGTGTGTTGCTATCAGCAATAAGTGTAATGGCTCAAAAGCCTAACATTCACATTTTAGCAACTGGAGGTACAATTGCGGGAACTGGTACTTCGGGTACCAAAACAAATTATACGGCGGGGCAGGTAGCTATTGGTGCGCTACTTGATGCTGTTCCTGATATTAATAATGTGGCAAATGTAACAGGTGAGCAAATTGTCAGAATTGGTTCACAAGATATGTCTGATGATGTGTGGCTTACTCTTGCGAAGCGGATTAATATATTACTTGCCGATAGCAAAGTTGATGGTATTGTAATTACTCACGGAACTGATACCATGGAAGAAACCGCTTATTTCTTGAATCTTGTTGTACATTCTGATAAACCGGTTGTGCTGGTTGGTGCAATGCGACCTTCTACTGCTATCAGTGCAGATGGTCCGTTGAATTTATATAATGCTGTAATTACCGCTTCTGCAAAAGAATCAAAAGGTAAAGGGGTAATGGTTGTTATGAATGGACTGATTCTTGGAGCTGGAGATGTTTTAAAAACAAACACTATAAGTGTAGAGACTTTCCAATCTCCAAATTGTGGCCCATTAGGTTATGTTTTTAATAGTAAAGTATTCTTTAATCGTGTTTCTGTAAAAAAGCATACTACAAATTCCGATTTTTCTGTTGATAATCTTAATAAGCTGCCAAAAGTAGGTATTATCTACAGTTATTCAAATGTTGAACCTGAAGCTGTTAATGCATTAATTGCATCTGGATATAAAGGCATTATTCATGCAGGTGTGGGAAATGGTAACATTCATAAGAATATTTTCCCTGAACTAATCAGAGCCAGAAAAGCAGGTATTCAGGTTGTTCGTTCTTCAAGAGTTCCTACAGGACCAAGCACATTGGATGCAGAAGTGAATGATGCTGAATATGGGTTTGTTGCCTCTCAGGAATTAAATCCTCAAAAAGCAAGAGTTCTGCTAATGTTGGCATTAACAAGGACTAATGATTGGAAGCAGATCCAAACTTATTTTAATGAATATTGATATGAAAAAGTATATACTATTCTTGGGAGTCCTGTTATGCATGGCTGGAGTCCGTGCGCAACAAGATGGTGATATGCGCTCCTCTAAAAGTTTGTTTGAGGAGGTTACTAACATTAAGAAGAAGACAGACAGGTTTAACTTATTTCTTAATATGAATGGAAGCTTTGATACCAAGTTCGTCCGAGATGTTCATGAGATGAGTAATTTCAATATGAGACAACTCCGTATTGAGGCAAAAGGTAAAATTAACGATTGGCTTTCTTATCGATGGCGACAACGTTTGAACCGTTCAAATGCAGGTGGTGATAATCTTGATAACTTACCCAGATCTATAGATGTTGCGGGAATTGGTGTGAAAGTAACAGATAAGTTTTCTATGTTTATAGGGAAACAGTGTGCAGCTTACGGAGGTATTGAATTTGACCTTAATCCGATCGAAATATACGAATACAGTGATATGATTGAGAATATGAGTAATTTCCTTACCGGAGTAAACTTTGCATATAACTTCAATAGTGATCATCAGTTACAGTTGCAGGTTTTGAATAGTATGAATGAAAACTTTGAGAATACATATAATGTTGGTAACACAGGTATAGTACAAAGTCAGGCACCGCTTGTATACACGTTGAATTGGAACGGTAGTTTCTTTGATAATGCATTCAAAACCAGATGGTCAGCATCTTTGATGAATGAAGCAAAAGGCAAGAATATGTATTACTATGCATTGGGAAATGAACTAACGCAAGGCAAATTCAACATGTTTTTTGATTTTATGTATTCCAATGAAGAGCTTGACCGTAATGGAATTATGAGTAAAATTACAAATTCGAGTAGATATGGAAATGCTGTTAATGCACAATATTTATCATTAGTTACAAAGCTGAATTATCGGTTTGCTCCCAAATGGAATGTTTTCCTTGAAGGAATGTACGAAACAGCTTCACTAAAAAATAACTTGATGGGATTTCCGAAAGGTAAATATAGAACAGCTTATGGGTATTTTGCTGGATTAGAATATTACCCCATGGAATCTAATTTGCATTTCTTCCTGACTTATGTGGGACGTGCATACGAATATACAAATAGAGCCAAATCGTTAATGACGACAGGATTTGATGATGATACAAACCGGATTTCTTTAGGCTTTATTTATCAATTACAAATGTTTTAGTAGTAATATTCTCTAATAAAAACATAAGAGGCAGTCAACTTTGACTGCCTCTTATGTTTTTATCTTACCATGTTTGCAATAGGCTTTATATTTCTTATTGATTTAATAAAGTCATCTTGTTCTTTTAGAGTTGCTATTTTTACTACATAAGTTTGTAGCTGAATGCTTTCTTTATCTTCTTCATTTAAATATTTAATAATGAAAGGGTATTGCAAACATTCGCATGGCAGTAATTTTATAATGAAGTCTTTCTCTGAATTTATTCTTCCATCATTAGGATCTGAAATGCTAACACCTGTGTTACTGTCATATTTTTCCGGATAAGAATAACTGTTTTTGAATGTACATACAAGTGTATCAGAAATTATTCTATAATCGCCAATATCATACCGAACACTGTCTGAGCCCACACATTGAAATTGAAGCAGGCTTTTGCCATTTGCTGAAAGAAAAATATATCCCCAGTTGCAATCGCCAGGGAGCATATTCTCTTCATTACAATAACCTTCGTTTTTAGCTTCCACAAATTGTATGAATGTTCCGGCAAATTCTCTTTGTTCTTTATAATATGAATATGCGTTTTTAACGGGGAATTGTTCTGAATAAGATTTTAGAATGCTGTCTACTAATGATTTTACAGTCTCTTTATCTTTGTAAATAATGTATAGGTTTAAGCTATCTTTAATTATTTGCAGGGTGTTATTTCTAACTTCATTATATTGCTTAAAAGAAATCTTCTGATTCCCGATAGAAGATAGCTCAAATTGAAAGATGGCAGAAGGAATTGCCTTGAAAAGTTTCTTTTTAGTGATTTTTGATGGATTTATCTGTTGCAATGATGAATTCATTGCAGCAACATGTTGATCCATGAATAAATGATAGTTGTTGACCATCCGACCTTTTACCTCTGTTATATGATTTGTACAGCCACATAACAGAAGTGTTATTATAACAATTGATATTTTGAATATACAATTAGTTTTCATGATAGTATGAGATTGTACATATTGAATAACAATGTGTTATTCTAAAAAGTTTTCTCTCTCTTATCATAAAAGTAACTTGTTAAAGTTATTATTCATCGTTATCTCTTTCTCGATTACCTTTGTTGTGCTTATATTTATTTTCTTCTCCTTTATGACCTTTCATCTGTCCTCGATTTCCTTTCTCGTTTCTTTTTTGAAATTTATCATACTCGTCTCGGTCATTGTTCTCTTTAGATTTATATTCTTTCTCTTTGTTATTCTTATTATCCTTGTACTTTTTATTATCTCTGGCTTTTTGCTTATGATAGAAAAGAGGTTCTTCTACTAATTCATTCGGGTAATTTTTCCTATTCTTACCTACAACATTTAGATCTTTCTTAGCTTTATATTCTTTATGAGTGTTTTTCCAATAAATGGTTTCTTCTTTCATTCTTTGTTTAAAGCGATGGAATTCATCAGAACCAGGTTTTATACCATATTCTTTTGCTAAATTGCCCCAACCTTTTGTTGCACCACTATCTCTATAATCATTGAAGATTGTGTTAATTGGTTTATTTAAAAACTGGCTTAATTCTAAACCCATAACAACATCTCCCCAATTTCTGTTGAATCCATTGTATAACTCATTAAGTTTTTGTTGAGAGATACCATAGTGTTGATTATACAAACTGCAAACCTCGTCGTTGGTATAATTTTTATTATTCAACAATACATTGCCAACAAATACCATAAAATCATTGTAAGATTGTGCATGCATACTAAATGATGCAACAAATACTGTCAGTGTTAAAAATAACTTTTTCATAATCTTCTTGTTTTTAGTCATATTGAAAACAAAATATACGTTTCAAAAATAATAATATAAAAGAGCGTTCTATTTATATATTATGTTTTTTAATTTGTATAAATCTTATTATCTGGCTTTAAAAAGAAATGTAAAAAGAGCTATTTATCTTCTGTCTATATGATTACGTCTGTCGTAATGTGAATTATTATTCTGAGTATTTGGCAAAGGTTCGTTGTATGTAGTTAAGCTTGTAACGATGTTATTCTCAAACCAAACAATATAATATTGAGTTGAAGTTGTTGAACCCGCAAGCGGATCAATATATCTCCATGATTCTTCAGTTTCTTGAAATTGTCTGTCGCTAGGCTCTCCTAAAATCTTTAGAACCTCATTCTTTGTCATCCCTTGTTCTATAAGCATTATATTATGCCCGAAGTTCAGAATTTTGCATGATGATAAAACAATTGTCAAACAGAAGAATAAAATAAATTTTTTCATGATAGTTCGTTTTTAATCTATGTGTAGTTTTTGTAATCTTCTAGAATCCTGCATTTTAAGGCTTAGTTACTATTATCAAAATTTAAACGCTAAAAATGCATGACAAAATAAGTAATAATTTCTCAAATAAATAACAATTATATATAAGTATTTTTCTAGTTATTTTGTTTTAAATATGAGTTTTATAAATTACTCATTCTTAAAAATATTATTGGACTTGTTTGTTTAGTAATTTATATGAAGATGATTTGTTATTTTACAAGAGAAGTTCTGTCTTTAGATGTATCTTAATTTGTTTTTGATGTACATCTAATCATTGTTTTGATGTATATCAAAGCACTCTTTTGATGTATATCTAAATACCTCTTTGATGTACATCAAAATATAATTCTTTCTTGTTTTATTCTTTTTATCTCTTTATTCGTTAGAATCTCAAAAAAGAGTAGTTAGCGTTTAACAATAATCAATACTTGTGTGTTTTATATATAGTTTTATTAATGATTAAATAAAGAACTATGAAAAAAGTATTTTTTCTGTTGGCAGTAGCCATTTTTACTGCAATGAGTTTTGCTCAGGAACGGGAAAAAACTTTAAAGCAGTATGGATATTGGGATAATTGGTTTCTACAGTTGCAGATGGGAGGACAATATACGTTTAGTGAGTGCCAGGCTTACTCTTCTTTCTCCGGTAAGTTGAGTCCAACTGCAGCTTTAAATATAGGAAAATTCTTTTCTCCCGAAGTCGGTACTCGTTTTCAGATTGGAGGATGGACTTCGAAGAATAATATTGTTGGAGCTCTTTATAATGTTACTTATATTAATGCAAACTTAGATGTATTGTTTAATATGAGTAATATATTCAGATCATACAGAGAAAATAGAGGATTCAATCTTATAGGTATCCTAGGAGCTGGCTTTGTGCATACTTTTAAAAATCAGAATGTATATGTATCAACACAGTTCGAACCTCAGCAACATACTTTGAAATCATCGAATAGCGGCTCTATACGGTTAGGATTACAAGCAGATATTCGTCTTAGTGATGCCTGGAGTTTTAATATAGAAGCAAATGGTAATCTGCTGCGCGATGATTTTAATGGTCAGGAGAAATGGAAGACTTATAATGATGTAACTCTTAATCTCTTGGCAGGCTTTACTTATCGTTTCAAAAATAGGGGCTTTGCTCTTGTTGATCCTGTTGATCCCATTTTAATTCAGTCTTTGAATGAACGGAATAATGAGTTGCGAGGAGAAATTCAAATATTGAATAATCAGAATAAGGAACTTAGAGAACAATTGGAAGGGTACAAGGTGCGTTATGAAAATAAGCAAATTACAGAAACTGAAAAGAATACCTTTGTTGATAATGAATCTGCCTTGAAAGATACGGTGCTGATTTCTGTGATTGTTTTCCGGACTGGAAAATCTACAATTGAAACAGATCAGGAGTTTAATCTTTATACAGTAGCACAATATATGATGAAATATCGTGAAAAGCAGGTTACAATAGCAAGTTATACAGATGTAAAAGCAAGTACAGCTGATATTAATTTGCAGGTAAGTAAAAAACGTGCTGAAGCTGTTATTAAAGTGTTGAGTGAAAAATATAATATTCCTGCAAATCGCTTTACAATAATGAACTTCAGTGGCAATAAACAATCTGCACCAATTAATAATATCTGGAATAAAATAAGCATTTATACTTTTAAATAAATAAAAAAGAGCGTTGAGTATAAAATCAAGCTGGCATAGTTAATCTGAGCTAGCTTGATTTTTATTATATTTGTGTCCTGTAAAAATCGATTATGGAGAAACAAATTTATTGTTCTATTCATTCTCACATGCTGTACATCTACGGCATAAAATAATAATTATGAAATAATTCCGAAGTAAACTCGGTTTCTATTAACAACAAGATTTTCAAAGATATTTATGTATCTGGGACTTCTTAAACTGTATTTATTTAAAAATGAAATATGAAATGAAAAATGCAACTCTACTTTTATTATTCTTCTTTTTAACTTTCTCTGGAAAAGCTGCAATTACTACCAGCAAAAAAGCTAATAATTGCAGTGCTTACCTTTTTGTCTATTTCACTGGCAATAATGGAGATGAAGAATCTGTTCGTTATGCCATTAGTGACGATGGATATAACTACAAAGCTTTGAACAACAATAAGCCAGTGATCAGTTCAAAAACTATCAGTTCTACCGGAGGGGTGCGAGATCCGCATATCTTGCGTGGGGAAGATGGAAAGACTTTTTATATGGTACTTACAGATATGGTGGCAGCTAACGGCTGGAGCTCTAACAGAGCAATGATATTGCTTAAATCTACCGATCTCATTAATTGGAAATCTAATGTAGTTAATATTCAGAAAAAGTATAAAGGACAGGAAGATCTGCTTCGGGTTTGGGCACCACAAACTATCTATGATAAAAAGGCTGGTAAGTATATGGTGTACTGGTCAATGAAGTATGGCGAAAATCCGGATGTTATTTATTATGCATATGCCAATAAAGATTTTACTGATATTGAAGGAACTCCGAAACCTTTGTTTATTCCTCAAAACAAACTGTCGTGCATTGATGGTGATATTATCTATAAAGATGGATTATATCATTTATTTTATAAAACAGAAGGACATGGCAATGGTATAAAGAAAGCAACAACTTCTTCTCTTACCTCTGGAAAATGGACAGAATCAAGTGATTATAAACAACAGACTAAAGAATCTGTAGAAGGTTCTGGAATATTTAAGCTAATCAATTCTGATAAATATATTCTCATGTATGATGTGTACATGAAAGGAAAATATCAGTTTACCGAAAGTACCGATTTAGATCACTTTAAAGTTATTGATAATAATATCTCTATGAATTTTCATCCTCGTCACGGAACTATTATTCCTATAACTAAAAAGGAAAAAGATGCTTTGATTGCAAAATGGGGCATAACAGAAAGCAAACAATCTAATCCTATAATTCCGGGATTCCATGCCGATCCTGAAGTTCTTTATTCACACAAGACAGGTAAATATTATATTTATCCAACAACAGATGGAGTATCAGGATGGGGTGGACATTCATTTAATGTTTTCTCATCAATAAATTTGAAAGACTGGAAAGATGAAGGAACAATTATTGATGTAAAAACAGATCAGGTAAAGTGGGCTGACGGTAATGCTTGGGCACCTTGTATTGAAGAGAAACTCATTAATGGAAAATATAAATACTTCTTTTACTTTAGTGCTAATTGCAAAGAAGCAAATAGAAAGCAAATAGGTGTTGCTACGTCAGATTCTCCTACAGGACCTTTTACTGACTTAGGATATCCTATCGTTACAACATCACCTGTGGGAAAAGGTCAGCAAATTGATGTGGATGTATTCACTGATCCAAAATCGGGTAAGAGTTATCTATATTGGGGTAATGGTTATATGGCAGTGGCTGAGCTTAACGATGATATGACATCACTCAAAGAAGGTACTACAAAAGTATTAACTCCTCAAGGTGGAACTTTGGAGAATTATGCTTTTCGTGAAGCTTCTTACGTATTTTATAGAAATGGACTCTATTATTTCCTTTGGTCGGTTGATGATACAGGTTCACCAAATTATCACGTAGCGTATGGAACTAGTACTTCACCTATTGGTCCGATAGAGGTGGCTAAAGATCCTATCGTTTTAATACAAGATGCAAAGAACGAGATTTACGGTCCGGCACATAATTCAATTTTAAATATTCCTGGAAGTGACGAATGGTATATTGTTTATCATCGTATCAACAAGAATTATCTGAATAAAGAAAATGGACCTGGATACCATCGTGAAGTTTGTATTGATAGGCTCATGTTTAATGAAGACGGAACAATAAAGCGTGTAATACCTACTAATTAAGATAGCAAATAAACTTTATTAGGTCTGCTATAAGATATAAAAGAGCCAAACTTGTAAAAGTTTGGCTCTTTTTTTTGAAATACTTATTTGGCGGAATTTTAAAATCAAAAATAAAATATAAAATCAATTAATGAAAAAGGAGTAATCTCACGACCACTCCTTTCTATAAATTTAATCTATTAATCCGTTTCCCTAAATAATCTATACCCTAAAACACCTAAAGTTTATTTTAATATTTGAATTCTATTTTATACACTAATGTCTGTTTAATAATATAAGATAACGCCCTTTAAATAGAGACTTACTATTTGTTTGTTTCAATGATTGCAAAAGTATTATATGTTATTTGTTTTAAAAATGGAATACAATACATTTATATTAAAGAATATTCATTTTGAAAAATATAGCTATTTAACCATATAGCATATTTTACTCATTAATGTTTAATAATTGATTTGATTCAGTCTGCCTCTAGTCGTTTCGGGAAATTCATAACTGCAATTATGGCATTGCTTCAAATACTAATAAAGACTGTGCTATTTTATTAAGTACTTGCTGTTCAATAACAAAACACCTACTCAAATGCGAATGAATCTTTTTTTTAGTATAATATTTAATCTCTGTGTACTATATTCTATTGTATAATGCAGGGTAGTGATTTACTTTTGTTGAAAGATAACTTACTTTGTTAATGAATATAGAAATTATGAAATCTGCACATCTACTTTTTTGCGGAGTCTTATTATGTGTTGCTGGAAATTTGCATGCACAAGATCCCCGTGAACGCAATTATTATTATGAGATATTGCAACCCAGTCATGAACCAAAACCAGCAGTGAATGGTTTTGCAACTAATAAAATCAAGGAAAGCCTCAATCGTGGGCTGACTGCAGTTCCGGCTACTGATGGTAAAGGTGTTTATCTTAGTTGGCGACTTTTAGAACAAGATGGAAATGATGTGTCTTTTCATCTTTATCGTAATTTAAATGGAAAAATACAGCGATTAACAAAGAAGCCATTAACTGCTACTTGTGATTTTACAGACAAAACTTTTTCAGCGGGAAAAGCTCAATATTGGATTAGTGTTCTGGATAGAAATGGAAAAGAAAAATCATTATCAGATAAACTGGATGTGAATTTTGCTTCTTTGAAGAATTATCATTCAATCAAGCTTAACCGTTCTGTGAAAGTAGGGAAAATTGCAGTTGCTGATCTGAATGGAGATGGAACTTACGATTACATAATCCGTACACCAGATATGAACGTTGATCCGGGAATGCCTGGAAATCTGGATGGAAAAACATTTCAGATTGAAGCTTACCTCAATGATGGAACTTTCTTGTGGTCAAAAGATTTAGGGCAAGGCATAGAACCTGGTATTTGGTATTCACCATTTGTAGCTTACGATTTTAATGGCGATGGAAAAGCTGAGATTGCTCTAAAAACAGCACCGGATAATGCTAAGCGAAACGAAAAGGGACGTATTGATTCAGGAGAGGAATATTTGAGCATTCTTGATGGTATGACCGGAAAAGAGATAACAAGAGTAGATTGGCCGGAAAGAAATTTTAGCTATGGTAACTTAGTTCGCCAGAATCGCAACCAGATAGGTATGGCTTTTCTGGATGGTAAAACACCTTATATCCTGGCTTGTCGTGGCACGTATAAACTAATGGTGGTGGATGCATGGCAACTTAATGGCAATAAACTTGAACGTGCATGGCGCTGGAATGGGGATGAAGAAAATCCGGTAGTGCGTAGCATGGGATCTCATAATATGGTTTGCGGTGATGTTGATGGAGATGGACGTGATGAAATATTATTAGGTTCCTGCATGCTTGATGATAATGGAACTTTATTGTGGTCGGCTGGTTTGGGACATCCTGATAAATGTTATTTAACTGATATTGATCCAAATCGACCGGGAATGGAAGTCTTTCTTGCTTTGGAACCTTGGCAAGACAATGGCAGAGGTGTTTGTGTAGTAGATGCTAAAACCGGAAAACAGGTATGGAACATCGGACATAAAACATTTCATGTTGGCGATGGAATGGTTGCTGATATTGATCCTGCTCATAAAGGTTTGGAATGCTTTGCCTCTGAAGATAAAAAAGGAGGAAGCAGTGACAAATACTTATTATCTGCTGATGGTAAATCTTTGGGTAAAAATGAAGATGTTCCTTCATGTCGCAACTGGATATGGTGGAATGCAGACCTTGCCAGAGAAACATTTAAAGGTGACGATAACCGCTGGGGAGCAAGTTCTTCTTCTAATGGCAAATCTTTAAGTGTTACAGAATGGAAAGGCAAAACTCTTACTGAAGGTATAGAAGGCGATATTCAACTGATTGGAGATTTATATGGCGACTGGCGTGAAGAGGTCGTTACCTCATTACCGGGTGAACTTCGTATATATACAACTAATATACCGGCAAAAGATCGTAGAATCACTTTGATGCAGGATGGCGTTTACCGTAGTTATGTTGCACATCGTTCTATGGGTTATCCGCAAGCACCTGTACCTTCATATTATTTAGGTGAATAGTTTAATAGTTACTTTAGAATGAAAAATAGATTATTTTGGATTCTCGGTTTTTGTTTGGTTCCTTTTATTTCATCAGCTCAAACTAAACAGTTGTCGGCTTTAAATGCCCGACAATTTAATAAATTCTGGAGTGTGGAATCTGAGTCGCCAGATTACAAAATAACTTTTCTGGGCGATACTGTGGAAATTCTTTCACCGAAAGGACTTACTCTGTGGCGCAAGGAAAAGATGAATGGTGAAACTACAATAGAATATGACGCTTGTGTAATGGATGAAGGTAAAAAAGGAGATCGGTTGAGCGACCTGAATTGTTTCTGGATGGCATCCGATCCTAAATACCCAAATGATATCCTGAAAAGAAAGAGCTGGCGTAATGGTATCTTTATGAATTGCTATTCTTTGCAGCTCTACTATTTGGGATATGGGGGAAATAGTAGTTCAACAACACGTTTCCGCCGATATAACGGAGATGAACGCAGTATAAAAGATAAAGCTTTTCAACCGGCTATTTTACGTGAATATACTGATAGCGAACATTTGCTTAAACCTAATAAATGGTATCATATTAAAATTATGAGCAAAGGCAATAAGGTGAGCTATTATATGAATGGCAAACGTTTGGTTGACTTCCGTGATGCTAATCAACTTACCTCCGGCTGGTTTGGTTTCCGTACAACTTTATCCCGTACTCGTATTACAAATTTCCAGTATACTTGCAGTAATGTCGAAAAGGAACCTGTCAGTCTGAAGTGGATAGGCGATGTACCATCAATTAATACACCGGTAAGCTTTGGAGTTCCATTTACTCAAGGTAATCTCACTCAGAATAAAACTATTGCTCTTTTTTCAGCTGATGGAAAACAACTTTCGGCAGATATGTGGCCATTGGCTTATTGGCCTGATGGTTCAGTAAAGTGGGGTGGGGTATCGGCTGTGATACCTGCTTCAACTAATCAGTTAAAACTGCAGATTAATGAAGCATCAAAGAAAAAGGCAGAGTTAATGCCTGTTGTTAGTAAAAACAATACTTTTGAGGTAAATACAGGTATAATTAAGGCTGTATTTCCTAAGACTGGTGAATATTTATTAGACGGTCTTTGGTATGGCGATGTTAAGGTAGGAGGTAGAGCTTATTCGATTTGCCAGACACAGGATAAACCTTTGGCCGAAAATACAGATCAGATTCATTTTACCAACTATCAGAGTGAAATAAAGAAGGTTGAAATTGAACAGAATGGTGCTGTACGCATAGTTGTGAAAATAGAAGGAGTGCATAAAACAAATGGTCGTGAATTATTGCCTTTTACTATCCGTTTTTATCTATATAAAGGCAGTGATCAGATAAAGATGGTACATACTTTTGTTTATGATGGCGATCAGAATAAAGATTATATTCACTCTCTTGGTATACGCTTTGAAGTACCTATGCGTGAAGCCGTGTATAATCGTCATATTGCATTTTCGGGAGCTGAGGGCGGAATATGGAGTGAACCGGTACAACCTTTAGTTGGAAGACGTGTTCTGACTTTAAATGGAGATAATACTCTTCAGCAACAACAGATGGAAGGCAAACGTATTCCTGAATATGAAAAGTTTGATGCCGAGAACCGCGATTTGCTTGATAAGTGGGCATCATGGGACGGCTTTCGCTTGTCTCAATTAAATGCTGATGCTTTCAGTATCCGTAAACGTGCTACAGATGATAATCCCTGGATAGGTACTTTCTCTGGAACCCGTTCCAATGGATATGTATTTGCAGGTGATGTCAGTGGTGGGCTAGGAGTTTGTCTACACGATTTTTGGCAGTCTTATCCATCTTCTCTCGAAGTTGATAATGCACGAAAAGATACAGCAGCAATCACAATGTGGCTATGGAGTCCTGACGCAGAAGCTATGGACTTGCGCCATTATGATAAAGTTGCTCATGATTTGAATGCTAGTTACGAAGATGTGCAGGAAGGATTAAGTACGCCTTATGGTATAGCACGTACACATACACTGACAATTGTTCCTCAATCTGCATATCCCGGTAAAGCAGGTATTGCAAAAATAGCAAAAGCTCTATCGGCCGATTCGCCTTTAATGTGTTCTCCTGAGTACTTGCAACGACAAGAAGCTTTTGGAGTATGGAGTTTGCCTGATAATAGTACTCCTTTCCGTGCTAAAATTGAAGATAGATTGAATGGATATATAGACTTTTACCAGAAAGCTATAGAACAAAATAAATGGTATGGCTTCTGGAATTACGGAGATGTAATGCATGCTTACGATCCTGCTCGGCATGAATGGCGGTACGACGTTGGGGGATTTGCCTGGGATAATACTGAATTAGGCTCAAATATGTGGTTATGGTATAATTTCCTGCGTACCGGACGTGCTGATATCTGGAAGATGGCTAAAGCAATGACACGGCATACTGCTGAAGTTGATGTTTATCATATAGGAGAAAACGCGGGATTAGGAAGTCGTCATAATGTAAGCCACTGGGGATGCGGTGCGAAAGAAGCACGTATTAGTCAGGCTGCTTGGAATCGCTTTTATTATTATCTGACAACCGACGAACGTTGCGGTGATTTGATGAAAGAGGTTAAAGATGCTGAGCAGAAACTATATACATTAGATCCGATGCGTTTGGCAGAACCTCGTAGTCTTTATCCTTGTACTGCTCCGGCTCGTTTGCGGATTGGTCCTGATTGGTTGGCGTATGCAGGCAATTGGATGACAGAGTGGGAGCGTACGCGCAATACTACTTACCGGGATAAGATTCTTACTGGAATGAAAAGTATTGCATCTTTAAAGCATGGATTGTTTACCGGACCGAAAGCTTTAGGGTTTGATCCTGCTACAGGAATGATAACCTATGAAGGTGACTCGGCAATGCAAAATACAAATCATCTGATGACTATAATGGGTGGCTTTGAGATTATGAATGAATTACAAAGAATGGTAAATGTGCCGGAATGGAATAAGGTATGGCTGGATCATGCTGCAAATTATAAGAAAAAAGCAGCAGAGATCAGTAATAATCGTTTCCGTATTTCCCGATTGTTAGGTTATGCTGCTTATAATATGCAGAAGCCAGAAATGGGTAAAGAGGCCTGGAATGATTTATTGCGTTGGGGTAAAAACAAAACATTACCACCTCTCAAAACTTCTAGTATCTTGCCACCGGAAGTGCCTGCTCCAATTGATGAGATTCCATTTGTGAGTACTAATGATGTAGCCACATGGAGTTTGGATGCCATTTATTTGTTAGAGACTTGCCCGTTTGATGAATGAGACGAATAGCACATCTCTCATAAAAATTAAAAATCTCAAAATAATCTAGCAGTCTAGCGGGGAGTATTTAACCTGCTGACTGTTAGTATTGTATAGGTGCTAGATATACCCGGTAAAGTCTAGCAATAGTCTAGCAGTCTAGCGCTTTGTCTCGTCCAAGGATGAGGAAGATTGGGCAAAAATAAAAATCGCAAATAACTAATAATAAGCTATTTGCGATTTTGCTTTGTGATTCCGAAGCGATTCGAACGCTTGACCCACGCCTTAGAAGGGCGTTGCTCTATCCAGCTGAGCTACGGAACCATCCTTAATTGCACTGCAAAGGTAAGGCTTTTTGTGAAATATCAAAAGGTTTTGGATACTTTTTTTCGTTTAAGGTGCATTATTTTTTTTAGGTTTGATCGATATTCCAGCAATAATTAAGGCTAAATGAAGCCTAAAATAGCTGTCAATAAATTAGTTAGCTGCTTATTGTTTCTCTGTTTTATACCTAAGAAAAAAAATCATTTTTTGAGTTCTTTTTCTATCTTCAAATAGTCTAATTTCTTAGATTTTCTTTAATTCGGTCATATCTAGTAGAAGCATATAAAACAAAAAGCAGATTATTCCAATAATAATTTAGGAATAACCTGCTAATATTAATTTTTGCTTGGTTAGCTATTAGTCCTCATCGTTTTCATCATTATCTTTTTTATTTGCTTTCTTAAATGCTTTGTGTTGGAATGCATCAAGATTCAAAACTCTTTTAAAGAATTTCTCATAAATTTCTTTATTTGAATTCTCGCTAATAATTATCTTACCATTAGTAAGTGAAGCTTTATCAAGGTCGGCTTCTGTGATTCTGCCATTGCTTATTGCATTAGACAGGTCTAACTGGAATAATGCAGTGTAATCTGCTGCAGTGTTTAACTGAACGCTGTCTTTTGCAGAAGCTTTAAACTTCAGGTCTTTGTTTACAATAAAAGCAATAGGAGTAGTTCCTAAAGCATTAGTATAAATACCTGCAAGATAGAATACAGGAGCAGTACCGGCATCTTTTTTGTCCGATTGAATCTGAATAGATATTTTGTCGTATAATCCAGCTGGAAGAGTTACATCACCAAGCAATGAATTTGCACTAAACAAATCAGCTAATTTTGAGTTTTTAAATTTCAGATCCATGCTGAATTCTGTAGCCAATGTATCACCTTGCTCTTTTGTAGCTGTAAGATGAACTCTGGAAACATACATCTGGCAAGTGTCCCATTTCAGTGTACCTGTTGTCAAAGCTTTGGTACCAATGCCGAATGAATAAGTGTTGTTTACTGCCTGAAGCTGAACGCCAAGTGACTTGCTTCCACTTTCAATCATAATCTCTGAATCATTTTTTTGGCATGAGGAAAGCGAGAATCCTGCAGCTGCCAGCATTAGCACGAAAATTTTTAAGGTTTTCATAAAAATAAATTTGTTTAGTTAAGAATTACACATTTAAGCCTGATGTCTATTGAAGTTATATTTAATTAACTTAACATTAGTTTACAGCTTTTTAATTATTGCAAAAATAGGATTAATTCTTAAAAAACAAAATATTTATTAAAACTTTATTTACTTCTTACACAGTGCTTTAAAGTCGCAAAACTCGCATTTATTTACGAACTTAGTCTGGTTGAATGGCTGTTCGGAATTGAATATATCCGATAGCAATTGGGTTAGCAATTCTCTGAACTCTTCTTCGTATGGAGTAAAATCTTCCACAAAAGTTTTATTGTTCCGCAGACCAATTTCTATGTATGGTTTGTAATCTGCCGATGCTGCCTGATGAATATAGAGTAGAGAAGGAGCTACTTTCTGTTTCTGCTGGCGAGTCATTATGGCAGCGTAGAGAAATGTCTGGAAAATATAGTTGGGACGATTCTCTGCCGGAGTGAATAATGCAGCAATATCTGCAGCGGCTTTTGGAAAACCACCGGTTTTGTAATCTACAATTCTTAGAGTGCCGTCTTTGCTGTCCATACGGTCAATGGTTCCTCCTATTCTTGAAAGGATCTCTCCCTTGGCTGTTGGAATTGTGATATCTTCACTCACCTTTTTCTCCATATCTACCAGGGTAAATGGAGTGTACTCTTTGTCATTGCGTAGCAGCTGACGAATATATGAAGCTATAACTTTAGAGTTAACCAGCTGCACGCCGTTGTATTCCGGCTTCTCGTCAAGCGGCACCTGGAAGAATTCCTCTTTGAATGCCCTGTCTACATATCCCTGAAGCTTCACATCGTTGTGTAGTAGTTGTTCTATCTGTTCTTTGTTTACCACATTACCGTGTGCTTTGAAATCACCATATATAAGTTCTGCCGAACGATGGAAGATGGTTCCGAACATGGCTGAATCTATTTCCGAACTTACTTCTGGTTTCGGTTTCAGTTTGGCAACGTAAGTATAGTAGAATTTTAGCTGGCAGTCCATATAAGTGTTTAGCGCAGAAGGAGAAAATTGTGCTCTCTTATTGCATCGCACATCATAAAAGTTCTGCAAACGCTTCATTACTTCCGGCGTTTTTTCAATGATAATTTCTTTCGCTGTTTGCGGAGATTGTCCCGCTTCCAGATATTCGCGGGCAATTTCGTGCGGCCATTCAATAAGGAATTGCAGCATGAAGCGCGACCATTCGCCACGGTTTAGTCCGTCTGATGCGGTATTGTACATCAAAGTTATGTTTTCGGCACGTTGCATCAGTCGATAGAAATAATAAGCGTATACCGCATTCTTGTGCTCAATGGTGGTCATTCCGAATGCTTTGCGCAGATTATATGGAATGAATGATGAATCGCCGCTACCTTTAGGCAGCTGACCTTCGTTTAGCGACATCATCACCAGATTTTTAAAGTCGAGGTTACGGGTTTCGAGCACACCCATTACCTGCATACCGATGGCCGGTTCTCCGTGGAAGGGGATGTTTGAGGCAGACAAAACCTTGTTCAGTAAACGTTTGAAGGTTCCTGTCTGAACTATCAGGTCGCCTTTATCAATCATACTGCCAAGGCGGTTGATTAGCGTATATGCTTTGAAGAGAGATTCACGATAAAGCTGATTAAATACATCATCGCTCTTTTTTTCCTTGTCGTATATGATAGCAACTTCTTTGAGCGCATCGGAAAGATAACGGCACAAATCCATATTGCTTAGTTGTGGAGTGAAAAGCATTCCCAGAAAATCGTCCTGCTTTAACTCGGAAGGAAGAGGATAAAAACGATTCTTTTCAGTAAGATCCTTTTCCAGATCATTGGCTTTGGACGACAGCTGGCGAGTGTATGGGTGTTTCAGTACGGCCTGAACGGCAGCGTAGGCATATCTTCCGGTGTTGGTTCGGAAACCTTCGGTCTGCAGTTCCAGCAGAGCGGTGATAAAACTGTGCACGGGAGTCTGAGCCAAAGGAAATCCCATGGTTATGTTCACATGCTGTACGCTATCAGGTATGGAATGCAGCACGGGGAGTAGCAGTGCTTCGTTGCAAAGAACCACAGCACTTTCCGATTCTTTTCCGGTAACATTACCGCGAATCCATTCCGGCAGGAAGCGCGCCTGAGCGTTTTCGGTAGAGGATGCAACAAAGCGCACCTTCTTTGGCTGAATCATCTTGTTAAAGGTAACTCCGCTAAGGGCAGAAGGAAACTCTTTCAGGTTACGGCGAATGAATTCTCCCGCTTCATGATTTTTCTCATTGGTGTAGAATTCATCGTAATCCCAATAGAAAAGAGCTTTCCTAGCGTCGCGAAGTAACTGGAAGAACTTTGTTTCTACCTTATTCAGCACGTTGAATCCCACAAACACATAAGTATCATATTTCATTTGCGACGCATCAAGCTGCTCAATAACCGAACGGTAGAGCATTCCTTCGTAGGCTATGTTCTGAGTAGCCAGTTCTTCTTTATATCGATGGTAGATATTTCCGAGCACGTCCCACAGAGAGATAAATTTCTCTTTCAAGGCAGTACGCTTCTCGATGGAGAAGTTCTGAAAAAACTGACGGATGGCTGCTTCCTGATCCTCATTAAGAAAATCGAAATCGTCCATTATATTCTTTAAGTCCTGCAGATTGCTGAATAACTTATCGGCATCCACAAGATTCTTATCGGCATCGTCAAAATCACTAATAAGCAGTTCTCCCCAGAAATAGAAATCGTCCAGCGTTTCCTCACTTTTAGTCTCCTCGCGGAATATTTTATAAAGTTCGCAAACAAGCTTAATAGAGTCGCCAAGCTTCAAAGGATTCTCGCTTCTTTGCGCCGATAACTGCTGAAACAGTTCGCTGATGCTGAGATAAGCCGGCGACCAGATAGGACGGTTTGCCTCTTCGGCGAGGTGTTCATTGAAAAATAATCCGGCGCGTTTGTTAGGGAAAATAACAGCTACGCGGGAGAGATCAGCTCCATGCCTTTTATATAAGTCTTTTGCAACGATACTTAAGAATGTTTCCATTATTTGCTTCTTTGTTTGACCTACACTATTTCTATATAAAGTGTAGACTATTTTATTATAAGGAGTACACCTTATTTTGTTTTGCTCTACTGATAATTATGAATGTCCAGTGTAATCTTTGCTTAGCTTTCACCGGACTTTGCCTTAACTCCCGCTTCAATAATGCTTATAATGCTCTTGTGCGGAAGCTGGGGGATTCGAACCCCAGAAAACTGTTCGTGAATAGTGCGGATTTTTACTCCGCTTTTATCACAATTTCATTAAGATTTACCCAACCTTTTCCAGTTCCTCATCATAAACATACCATAGGTATCCGATAATGTTCTTATAACCCATCTCGGCGAGTAAGGAGATATATCCCTTAACTTGCTCGTTGTATTTCTTGTTCTTCTTACCAAATTTGAAATCTACCACCACAACCTCGTCATCATTCATCATAACACGGTCGGGGCGGCGCACTTCTAGCGTACCTTTTTCCTTGTAGATGATGGCACATTCGTTGAACAACCGGTAAGTGCCCGAGTACCATTCCTGAACCATTGGGTGAGAGAGAGCCTTCTCTGCTGTTTTGCGAATCTCTTTCTCCGTTTTGCTGTCGGGTATTACTCCTTCAAAGAGCAATCGCTCAATGGCGGACTGCACATCTTCCTTTGTTTCAATAGCCGAGAACAGTGTGTGGAGCAGTTGTCCCTGGTTGATATATTTGCTGTCGCCCTCGCCCGTATCGTCTCCTTTGATGAAGTCTGCCGAACGGTTCGATTGACGGAACTCAATATTGTGCAAGTGCGACTCGATCTGTACCGGAACACTGCTGGGGGGAGTAGTAAGCTTGTTGGTGGTAGCTTTCTGCTCCTTGACTTCCGACGGACAAAGTGTACCGGATTCGTAAGGCGAGTCCTCGTCCCACTCAATGGATTCTGCTACAGCGACCGACCGTAAGGCTCTGCCCAGCAATTCGGACACAGTATTCTTCAGATCTTTCTTTCCCCATACAATCAGATTTGTTTCCGCACGGGTAAAGGCAACATAAAGCAGGTTCAGGTTATCTACCCAAAGCTGAAGGCGTTCGTTCAGGTAATCTTCTTTATAAATAGATTCCGCCATAGCCGAAGAATAGTTTACCGGGACCAGATCGAGCTCATTGAATGGCGGTACGGTGGGTGAGCACCACACCAACTGATTATTTGTTTCGTTCTCCAGTTTCCAGTCGCAGAACGGAAGCAACACGGTATGAAACTCCAATCCTTTGGATTTATGGATAGACATGATTCGTATCCCTTCTATTTCGCCCGACGGAATAGTCTTGCTGCACAGACGTTCTTCCCAGAAAGTAATGAAAGAATCTGGGTCGGACGAGTTGTTTTGCAAGTATTCCACTACCGCATCGTAGAACGAGAACAGGTAAGCATCCTGATTCTCTATCTTTTCCATCTCGAAAATGCGGAACAGCTCTTCTATCAGTTCGTAAAGAGGCATCAAAGGCAACGCTTCTCTTCCGGATACGAATTCCGAAGGCAGGTAACTGTCTATCTCGCTAAGCAGCAACGTATTCAGATCCACTCCTTGTTTTAAAACTTCATTCTGATAAGAAGCCGCCAGTTGCGCTTTCGCTATGGTATTATCCGGATTGGAAAGATAGCGCAGTGCGTCGAGAATCATGCATATAGCCAGAGAAGCATCCAGTCGGAAAGCCTCATCGGACACAATGCGATAGGGGAGATTCTCCTCAAAGAAGCTTGCTATCTGAGGGATAGTCTTGTTCTTCCGCACAAGAATGGTAATATCATTTAGTTTCACACCTTGCTCTATGAGGTCGTTCACCTCTTCGGCAAGAGACTCCATGGTGTATTGCACGTAATCTTTTCTCTCCTCCGGCGGAGTATCTTTATCATCGCCGGCGAGGAAGGAGATTTTTACGTAACCCTTATCTTCTTTCTTGGGAGATTCCTGCTTAACATCGCAATATGCATCCTTCAAGCTGAAGCATTCTTCGTTCTGCTGTTCATAATAAACATCGCACAGATAGTTACATGCTGCGGTAAACAGACTATTGTTGAACCGGATTATGTTCGCTTCACTACGGCGATTGGTTGTCAGTGTCTTCACACGAACCGGGAAACTATCCATCTTATCACGCAATCCGTTCAGAATACCCCAGTCGCCGTTACGCCAGCGGTAAATTGATTGCTTTACATCTCCCACGATGAGGCTGTCTGATCCTTGAGAAAGTCCTTCGAGCAACAATAATTTGAAATTATCCCACTGCATACGCGAAGTATCCTGGAATTCGTCAATCATCACGTTTCGAATGCTTGTCCCAATCTTCTCAAATACAAAAGATGAATCGCCATCCTGCACCAACCGATGAAGCAATGCATTGGTATCCGACAGTAGGAAACGGTTATTTTCCTTATTTAGAGAACGCACTTCCTCGTCAATATTTGCCAGAAGTCGCACTTTATTTACGTGTTGCAAGGAGAGTCGGCAAGAATTCACAATGGTACTATTCTTTACGCGATACTCTTCTGCTGCCTGTAATAAAGGAATAAGCTCTTCGTGAGCCAGTTCAATAATAAGATTTTTTTGGGGTGAAGTTTTGGTAGCCCAGTTATCCTCGCTCTCCAAACACTTCTCTACAGTAATGTTACGCACATCATTGCTCAAAACGCCATTATTAATCTTATTGAAATAGCTGCCAATTCCTCTCGCACCGTTCTTTAAGTCGAGAGGAGTAAGCCCATGCTCTTCTAGTAATCCGTTAAACTGATCGGCAAATCCTTTCATCTGATCCAAAGCTTCTTCTTGTATAGCCTGAAGCTCTTTTTTGTAATTCCCTATATAATTAGGATCTTTTAGTTTGGCCCGCAGACCACTTCCTTTTTCAATATATCCTTCATCGAAAATATTTCGTCCGAAGTTCTTTACTTCACCAGAAACATTCCAACGCTTATCGTCTTTTATACGCTCGTCAATATAATCGAGCAGCCACGCCAGTACTTCCGAAGTGGGTTTAAGCTTTTCAATCATTGAATCGACAGCGTCGCTAAGCACTTCTGTATTGTTTAGTTCAATATTCAGATTCGGACTAAGTTCCAGCTCCCGTGCCAGATTACGCATAACCGACTGGAAAAACGAGTCGATAGTCTCAACCCTGAACCGACTATAGTCGTGAATCATGTAGTTCAGTGCCGTACCTGCTGCTTTTCTCACTTCAGCCTCGGGTAGATTCAGTTCTGTGCAAACCTTATCAAGGTAAGCGGCAGAATCTTTATCGGCAGTCCATATTCCGTAAAGCTGGCTCAGGATACGTTCTTTCATTTCAGAAGTAGCCTTATTGGTAAAGGTAACTGCAAGAATCTGCTGATAAGCCCTTGGATTTTGTATCAGCAATTTAATGTATTCCACCGCCAGGGTAAACGTTTTCCCCGATCCGGCAGAGGCTTTATATACTAGTAGTTCTGGTGAAACACTCATTGTAAATGTTTTTGTTTATGCAAATATTAAAAAATAGTGCAGCATTTAAGAACAAAAATACGACTAAAATAAAATAAATACGAATAAATTAGAACAAATACGACCAAATAAGAATACTAAAAAATATAAATGCTTGACATCTAGTGCTATGAAAAGTCTAAATGCTCTAATTTAGTGTAACATTAGAATTGAGTAATATTGAGAGTACTTGTAGATATTATGGTAGTATTCGTATGATTTGAATAGTAAAATCCGATCAATGAAGATGAACTCACTGAAAAAGAAAGAAGGACTTTAACCAGACCTTTATTTTATCTGGTTAAAATCCTTCGAAAGATTAAGAATATATCTTTTAACCTCTAAAATGTTTTTTAGAGATTTTAATCTTGCTTATCCCTGAATATCCTGATACATAAATCGTTTGATGCTCTTCTTTGCTGTTTTTTCAAATTCTTCGGGATGCAGTTTTACCTTGCCAATCTGAGAATAACCCGGTAACTGCTGATTCAATGAAGCACGATTGGTTTCCATCGCTTTTTCAATATCCTCGTTGCTTAGTCCGTTTGCAAAAGCATCATCGTAATCAGGATATATTAATGCCACAAGCTTTTCATTTTGCATCACAATAATTGATTCTGAAACATACGGCATATTATTAAGTACAGATTCAATTTCTTCAGGATAGATATTTTGTCCGGAAGCATTCATAAGTAGATTCTTGCAGCGTCCCTTAATGCTAATGTTACCTTCTTTGTCCATCACAGCCATATCACCTGTGTGTAACCATCCATTCTCGTCGATAACACCTTTTGTGGCCTCTTCATTTTTATAATATCCCAGCATCATATTCTCACCTTTGCAGATAAGTTCGCCGGGAGTGCTTTCCGGATTTTCAGATACAACGGCAACTTCCATACGCGAAGCAGCTTTTCCGCAGCACTTTTGCTTTAAGTCCGACCAATGACTGGATGCAATGATCGGAGCGCATTCCGTCATACCGTATGCAATGGTATATGGGAAATTAATTGTTCTCAGTAAAGATTCAATTCCTCCGTTCAGAGGTGCACCTCCAATGATTATTTCGTCAAAGTTACCGCCAAAGGCATCCATAGCTTCCTGTCTGATGGATGCTTTTAGCTTCTCATTTACGATAGGTACCTGAAGTAGTATTTTGTTTACTCTATTATCAAATCTTGGAAGAATATTTTTCTTTATAATCTTTTCTACAATAAGTGGCACACAAGAAATCAGTTTTGGTTTAATTTCCGAGAATGATTGTGCAATAATCTTAGGTGAAGGCATACGGGTAAGGTAATATACGTGTGCTCCGGCACAAATACCATAAAGGAAATCGTATACCATTCCAAAAATATGTCCCATTGGCAGAATTCCGACCAAATTATCTCCCGGACCAATAGGGTGCTTTTCCCAGCAATACTCCACGTTTGAAGTAAGACTGCGGTATGGCAGCATTACTCCCTTTGAGAAACCTGTTGTTCCCGAAGTATAATTGATTACAGCAAGCTCTTCGGGACTGTCTTTTCTATAAGATATATCGTGTGGACGGAAATTGCGCGGATATTTTTTGCCGTAAAGGGCATTAAGATGCTCGTGCGCATAGCTTAATTTCTCAGAGCGTGAAACAACAAGTTCAAATGTATTGAGCACTATAATACCTTCCAGATTAGGCATAAGCTCTTCATTCAGATTTTCCCATACCTGATCTCCCACAAACATAAAGCGAGCTTCGGAATGGTTAACTATATTGTGTATATTATCTGCCTTGAATTCGTGAAGAACTGGAACGGCAACGCCTCCATAAGTAATTGTTGCCAGTACGGCCACTGCCCAAAAGGAACTGTTTCTACCGCATACGGCAACTTTATCTCCCTTTTTTATACCGGCTTCTTCAAATAGAAGATGAATTTTTGCTATTTTTCTTGCTACGTCTTTATATTGAAATGTCTCTCCGTTGTAGTCTGTCAGGGCGTTTAAATCCCAATTGTTGATGATGCTTTGTTCTATATATTTTATAAAGCAGTCTTGTTGTTTCATAAATCTAGTTGCACAAATGATTTGTTTTTGTGCAAATGTAAGCAGCAGAGCCTTTATAAGGAAAAAAACTAATAAGTTTTAGGGTAAATTAACGAGAATAAGAAACTCAATGAAACTTACCGGATATGTGTTTTATATCTATCTTTATCACCTGAATTCGTGTAATTGCCTGATTGATATATTTTTCCCCGGTTTCCATGTGCTCTGGAGAGTATTTTTTCAATAATAACATCATCGCGTAACGAATTTCTTCTTCTGAGCTTACAAAGCTTGCTTTACCAAATGCCATGCTACTTTTGTAATTTGTAGTGAATTTCTCAGCAATAACTTCGGCATTCTGAACTACACAAAAGCTTACTTTATTATTTTCTTTTAGGCTACGAAGCTTTTCTCCTTCTGTGGCACAATGGAAATAAATGTGGTTTTCTTCAACAACATAGTTAAGTGGTACGCCATAACCGTAATTGTTTTGCCCGCACATAGATAAAATACCGTATGATCCACTTTCAAGGATTTCTTTAGCTTGTTGAGAATCCATTTCTCTCTCTTTTCTTCTTATTTCTGCAAACATCTTTTTTTGTTTTTAGTTTGACAAAAGTAAATATATAAAGTATTAGAACAAATATCCCGATACTTAAAAAAGCATCGGGATATACAAAAACTGGTTAGGGGATAAAATTGTTTTATATAATAAAAAAGAACTTTTATGCAAGGAATGCTGCTATATCTTCGTCGGCAGTACTGATTCCACCAATTCCAAAGTTTTCTACCAACACATTTGTTACGTTTGGAGAAAGGAATGCAGGAAGAGTAGGACCAAGGTGAATCTTTTTCACTCCTAAATGAAGCAGTGCAAGCAATACGATAACTGCCTTCTGTTCGTACCATGCGATGTTGTAGATGATAGGAAGATCGTTTATATCTTCAAGTTCAAATACTTCTTTCAACTTCATTGCGATTACAGCCAGTGAGTAACTGTCGTTACATTGTCCGGCATCGAGTACGCGAGGAATTCCGTTGATATCGCCCAGAGGAAGTTTGTTATAACGATACTTAGCACAACCGGCAGTAAGGATCACTGTATCTTTAGGCAATTTCTCTGCAAACTCGGTATAGTAGCTACGGCTCTTCATTCTTCCGTCGCAACCTGCCATTACAAAGAATTTGCTGATAGCTCCACTCTTAACGGCATCCACAACTTTATCTGCCAAAGCAAGAACCTGAGCGTGTGCAAATCCACCCACAATCTTTCCACTCTCAATTTCTGTAGGTGGCTGACAAGTTTTAGCGTGTGCAATAATAGCTGAGAAATCTTTTGGCTGACCATTTACACGTGCTGGAATGTGAGTAGCTCCTTCAAGGCCGCTAGCTCCTGTTGTGTAAATACGGTCTTTGTATGTAGCATTCTTAGTAGGAGGTACAATACAGTTGGTTGTAAAGAGAACCGGACCGTTGAATGTTTCGAATTCTTCTTTTTGTTTCCACCATGCATTACCATAGTTACCTACAAGGTGCTTGTATTTCTTCAATTCAGGATAGTAGTGTGCAGGAAGCATTTCGCTGTGTGTGTAGACATCAACACCTGTTCCTTCAGTTTGTTGAAGAAGTTCTTCAAGATCTTTAAGGTCGTGTCCGCTGATAAGGATACCAGGATTTTTGCCTACGCCGATGTTTACTTCAGATAACTCAGGATTTCCGTAGTGACCGGTGTTGGCAGCGTCAAGCATTGCCATAGCACTAACACCATATTTACCTGTTTCAAGAGTTAATGCGATTAACTCGTTTGCACTGATATCGTTTCTTGTGATTTCTGCAAGGGCGTGTTGCATGAACGCAAAGAGGTCTGCATTTTCATTGTCCAGATTCCATGCATGTTCCACGTAAGCAGCCATACCTTTAATACCATAATGTACAAGCTCTTTCAATGAACGGATATCTTCATCCTGATTACGAAGTACACCTACAGTCTTAGACTTTTCTTCGAATTCACTTTCGTTACCATCCCATGTACATTCATCCGGAGGATTTGGAAGAGAAACCTGCTTAGCCAGCTCTTTCTTTAAAGCAAGTCCGCTCTTTATTTTTTCTATAATAGCCTGTTTGTCGAAATTTGCATTGGTAATGGTCATAAACAATCCGTCGAATACAAACTTATCAGCCTCAGAAGAAGGAGTGCCAGCCTTGCGCAATTCCTGATTGTAAACCGCAACACCACGTACTACAAACAAAAGAAGGTCTTGCGTATTAGCTACTTCGGGAGTTTTTCCACAAACACCACTCAAAGTACACCCGGTACCTTTTGAAGCTTCCTGACATTGAAAACAGAACATACTCATAATCTTATTACTTTTAGAAGTTAATTACTAATTTTTGATGTGACAAAGATATGAGGTAGTATAGAGAGAATTCTGTAACCAATGTTACAACAATGAAAATTTATTTTTTTTATTTCAAAGATAAACGGTTAATCGGGTTTATCAGATCCAATTAATTCTTTAATTTCGTTGATATGTAAATTAAGATGGTCGAGATAAGCGGTAATCATCTCTTGCAATGAAACTTTATTTCCCTCGAAGTCTGTCCAGGAGTTTTTTAAAGCTAAGAAATCAACCTGGTTAATAATTTGAATAATGTGCAGATTATAGAATTTCCAAAGCTGAATGAGGTTATTCCAATTGGATTCTTGATAATTTTGAATAGTAATCCAAAGATCATTATCTTGCCTGTAATCAGGAAAGATAAGTTCTTTATTATATTGAAGACGTACCATTCGCTGATGGTTATTTGAAGCAGAATCTACCAGATGCCCAAGAATTTGCATAACATTTCGGTTCTGCTTGTTTCGTCTCTCAGTGATAACTTCCTTATCCAAGGAAGTTAATTTGGGTTCCCAAACCTCAATGATTTGAGTTATACCCTTAGTAATTTTAATAAAATCTGTTTTCATACTTTATAGAGATTAAGATGAATGGTTTCTTGTATAACAGATATTTTATTGAATAAGTTTTTTAAGTTTTTCCGGATTAAGAATTGTAATATGTTTCCTGTCAACAGATATAAGTCCTTCGTCCTGCATGTGCGAAAGTTCCCTGGCCAGTGACGGACGAGATACGCCAAAGTAATCAGCCATTTCCTGTTGCGAGCGGTCCATTACAATTTTATTGCTGGCCGAAGCAGACAGCCGGAGAATATAAGACGCAAGTTTTTGCTTGATACTTTTAAATGAAAGAAAGAATAACTTATCCGAGAGAGTTTTGGCATAGTTTGCCGATGTATTCAGATAGTTTTCCAGGAACAGTTGGTTACGTTGAAAAAGCAATAGTACACTTTCCTTGGGAATAAACAGAGCATCGACTTCTTCGTTGGCAGTTACCTCTACCGGATATTTGTTTTCTGTTCCGAAAAGAAATAAAGGAGCTAGTGCACGGGGTGAAGCTATATCTTCAATTTTTATTAGTTTACCCGAGTAATCAATCATTTCGCCCCTAACACTTCCCTTTAAAAGAATGATTAGCCGATTACATGAATCTCCCTGAAAGGCAAGAATATCTCCCTTTCTAAAATTCTTTATATTATAATTTATTCCCTCGAAATTATTTGTAAGTTCCTCAGGAGTAGTTCCTTTGAATAGTGGATTTTTTAATAGTATGCTAATCATTTGTTTCTTTATAATAATAGTTCTCTGAATAAAAAACTTTACTACAAATATACAAATATTACGCTTGGTTGTACTTTAACCCAACTATTTTTATCTTTTCCCTTAATATACTAGACTACGGGCTGCTGATTTTTTGCTACTCTCCTGAAATGATAAACCAATATAAATATGGCTGTAACAAATGCCAGAAAATCTGATGTTACCATACTCCACCACACTCCGGTGGTTCCAAAAAGCTGAGGGAAAAACAGAAGGCAGGGAAGCAAGTAAAGAAGTTGTCTTGAAAGCGACATGAATATGCTTATTTTTGCCTGTCCTATACTCTGGAAAAAGTTGGAGATTACAATCTGACTTCCTACGATGGGGAATGCCAGGACAGAGATACGCAGACCGGTTGCAGCAATATGTATCAGTGTCTGCTCGCTTGTAAACATGGAAGATATGGTATTGGGGAAGAATACACAGGCGATGAAACCTACCATATTGATGGATACTCCCGAAATAATGCCCAACTTTAATGTACGTGTTACTCTGTTTTGCAGATTGGCTCCATAATTATATCCAACTATTGGTTGCATACCCATGGTGAGTCCCATAATAATCATCACGAAAAGCATAAGCACGCGGTTTATAATACCATACGCACCAATTGCCATGTCGCCGCCGCTTTTTTGCAGGATATTATTTATCACAATAACTATTCCGCATGCGCAAACATTCATCAGGAACGGAGCCATACCAATGGAAAAGATATTTTTTACAATCCGGATTCTTACTATATGAAAGCCTTTCTGGAAGTGAACATAGTTTTCTTTGTTCATAAAATGATGAAGCACCCATACCATTCCGATGAATTGTGATATGACAGTTGCCAAAGCAGCACCACGAATTCCCCAATGGAAATGGAAAATAAAGATTGGAGCCAGGATTACATTCGCAACAACGGTAATCATGGACGAAAGCATAGCTTTCTTTGGATAACCGGTGGCACGCATTACGTTATTAAGACTTATCATTGTGTATGATATTGGCGTACCCCAAAGGATTACCTGCATAAAGTCACGCGCATAAGGCAGTGTTGTTGCACTTGCTCCAAAGAAAATAAGGATTGGGTCCAGAAACAAAAGGAACAGTCCGCCGAAAAGAACGGAGTTAATAATGCAAAGCATAAGTACAGTTCCCAGCACCTCTGTGGCTCCGGCAAGATCTTTCTGCCCAAGACGGATGGAAGAGATGGTTGCTCCTCCGGTTCCCACCAGCGTACAGAACGCAATAACAAGGTTCATCAGCGGGAAGGATATAGCAAGACCTGAGATAGCAATTGCACCCACGCCGTGCCCAATGAATATACTATCTATAATGTTATACAATGAAGTTACCGTCATCCCTATAATAGCGGGGATTGAATACTGAAGCAATAATTTACCAATGCTCTCGGTTCCGAGAATGTGAGGGTTGTTCTTAACAGACATAAACGACTTTACATTTTTTTAAGTGCCGCAAAGGTACGAATTATTTGCCGCATTCAACTATTATTCGGACCTTTGCAACGCAAAAATTATATATAGATAATGAAAGAAAGTAAAACGATCGCAGCTCTTTTCGATTTTGATGGTGTAGTAATGGACACAGAAACTCAGTATAGTATATTCTGGGGTGAGCAGGGACGTAAATATCGTCCGGATCTTCCTAACTTCGATCGAATCATTAAAGGACAAACATTGGTTCAGATTTACGATAAGTATTTCGAAGGTATGGAGAAAGAAAAGGAGCAGATCAGCAAAGACTTGTTGCTTTTTGAAGAAAATATGGTATACGATTATATTCCCGGAGTACTCGATTTTATTGAAGATCTGAAGAAAAATGATGTAAAGATGGCAGTTGTAACCAGTTCGGATATCAAGAAGATGGAGAATGTGTATCGTGCTCATCCAGAAGTTTTGGACATCTTCGATTCAATAGTCACTGCAGATCTCTTTAAACAATCCAAACCCAATCCGGAATGTTTCCTTTTAGGTGCCGAGATTCTTGGATCTACTCCCGAAAATAGTTTTGTGTTTGAAGATTCTTTCCATGGCCTTAAGGCAGGAAATGCTGCCGGATCAACAGTTATCGGACTTGCAACTACAAATCCTCGTGAGGCAATTCAGGATAAAGCCGATTATGTAATTGATGATTTTAAAGGTTTCACCTTCGATAAATTAATGTCCGTAAGAGGATAATTTATTCAAAAGAATCATATTCTTTTTTAGACCCCCATATAAAGGTGCGTTTGATGTATATCTAAGCATAAGTTTGATGTATATCAAACACACCTTTTGATGTACATCAAATATATCTTTAGATATACATCAAACGAAAAATACTTCACCGGTAATTAAAAATCTCTCCCTTTGTTTTTTATTATTGTAGCACGTAACATTATTAAATGCTCGATTAAATAAAAAATCAACTTTTAACTGCTTTGATTCTTACTTCCTTTTTTATAAAATGAACTTTTAATGTGATAAATGGTTTATTTTAATAGATTTCTTTTCTCTCTTAACTTTTAGCTGTACATTTGCAGCAATTTTTTAAAAATTTATAATTATGGCTGGATATATTAATGAAGATACCAGAAAGGTGACAACTCACCGTCTGATTGAAATGAAACAAAAAGGAGAGAAAATTTCAATGCTTACTGCCTATGACTACACTATGGCTCAGATTGTTGATGGTGCAGGAATGGATGTAATTTTGGTTGGAGACTCCGCTTCAAATACTATGGCCGGTAATGTAACCACTTTACCTATTACATTAGATCAGATGATTTACCATGGTAAATCAGTTGTTCGTGGAGTAAAACGTGCTATGGTTGTTGTCGATATGCCTTTTGGCTCTTATCAAGGTAATTCTTTTGAAGGACTTGCTTCGGCAATTCGTATAATGAAGGAATCTCATGCCGATGCTTTAAAGCTTGAAGGTGGTGAAGAGATTCTTGACTCTGTACATAAAATCCTTTCTGCCGGTATTCCTATTATGGGACACCTGGGATTGATGCCTCAATCCATTAATAAATACGGTACATATACAGTTCGCGCCAAGGATGATTTTGAGGCCGAAAAACTGGTTCGTGATGCTCACTTGCTTGAAGAAGCCGGATGCTTCGCTTTGGTACTTGAAAAGATTCCTGCTACACTGGCTGAACGAGTAGCTAAAGAACTGACTATTCCTGTAATAGGTATCGGTGCCGGTGGTAAAGTTGATGGTCAGGTACTTGTAATTCAGGATATGCTGGGAATGAGCAAAGGATTCAGTCCTAAGTTCCTTCGTCGCTATGCCGATCTTCATACAATAATGACCGATGCTATCGGACAATACGTGGCAGACGTAAAGAGCACTGATTTCCCTAACGAAAAAGAACAATACTAATATTCCTTTTCGTATGTATACAGTTTCTACTGCAAAGTTGTGGACATCAAATTTTGTGTGGGCTTACATAAGTAATTTCCTGCTTTTCGTATCCCTCTACATGTTTCTGCCTATACTTCCCATGTATATGGTGGCAAAGTTTCCTTCTACAACCTTGGGCGAGGCCGGAATTGTGCTGGCTCTTTTTGCCGGAGCAATGTTTCTTGTCGGTCCCTTTTATAGTTATATAATAGATACATATAAGCGAAAAGATGTTTGTATGTTTTCTTTTCTGACTGTAATTGCCATTGTTGGAGGCTATTCATTGATAGGCTGTCTCTTTTGGATGGCTGTACTTAGAATTATACAGGGAGCTTTATTTGGTATAACAACTGCAACAAGCAGTACTGTTGCTATTGATATCACTTCAACAACCCGTAGAAGTGAAGGAAACATTCATTTCAATTGGGCCGGACGCCTGGGAATGGCTTTTGGCCCTATGATTGGATTGTTGCTTTTTAGTTTTTCTGATCTGCAAACAGTTCTTTATGCATCTATAGCTGCTGGGTTTGCCGGATTTCTCTGTATGGCAATAATCAAAGTTCCTTTCCGTGCCCCGATAGGAGCTAAAGCTTTTTCTATAGATCGTTTTCTTCTTTCCCGCGGATGGGTAACATCTGGCAATCTGGTACTGATTTCTATAATCTTCGGAATGCTGATATCTACAATTAATGTGTATGCAGCTTCTATTAATTTGCAGTACGTTACTATTCGTTTCTTCGGTGCAATTGGTTTTGGCTTTATTCTTGCGATGATAGCCAACCGGATTGTCTTCGTTGAGGCTGATTTCCGTGCACGGATAGTAAGTGGACTCATTCTGATAATTCTATCATTGTTATTGCTGATTACTCATTATAATGAGATATCTCTTATTACTTCCGGTGTATTGATTGGGCTAGGATTTGGTTTGGCTGCTTCAGACTTTCTGGTATTGTTCGTAAATTTGTCCGAGCATTGTCAGCGTGGAACTGCAAATACAAATTATCTGCTGGCTTGGGAAGTTGGTGTAGGTATTGGAGTTGCTTTTGGATGTAATCTGGTAGAATCAGACTCTTGTATGATTGTATTTCAGGTAGGAATAATCTTTGCTGTAATTGCTTTATTATACTTCTTGCTATTTACAACAAAACACTTTGTGAAAAATAAAAAGAGGTAATTATAAAGAATACGTATAAGAAATATAAGTTAGGAATAGAACTATAAAAAGATAAATAAAAAAACCGCGGAGTTAATTCTTCGCGGTTTTTGTTGTTTTAGGAGTCATTTCGCCTTTGATGTATAGTCTTACTAACTCAACTTTGGCGTTACTTCTAACAGTAATACTTTTCCTGAATTCGCCAGGGTATTTACCTGCGCCGTTATAAGTTACCAGAATAGTACCTTTTTTGCCCGGCATAATTGGTTCCTTGGTGTAATCAGGGATTGTACATCCGCATGAAGCTACAGCCTGGTTAATAACTAAAGGTGCATCTCCTGTGTTTGTGAAGGAGAATTCGCATCTTACTTTCGGACTGTCTTCAGAGAATGTACCGAAATCATGAGTTGTTTTGTCGAACGTAATCTCTGCCTGCTTTTGAGCAGAAGCATACGTAACCCCTACAAATAGGAGCATCAGTAAAAATAATGTCTTTTTCATCCTTGAATTTCATTTTTATGACATGCAAATTTAATAGTTATTCATCAATAATTACTATGTTTGTACATGAATTAACAAACTTAAAAACTATATAGCAGTGGTATACAAAAAAATAATACTTTCGTTGCTTGCAGCTTTTACACTTCTTACAGCTTGTAAATGTCCTCAGGAATTGTCACTTTCGGGACTTAGATACAAAGATTTCGATGCAAACGTAAACGGGCAGATTACGAAACTATATGTTTTAAAAAACACTCATGGTATGGAAGTGTGTATCACTAATTATGGTGCAAGAGTTGTTTCAATCATGGCTCCAGATAGGAGCGGGAAAATGGAAGACGTGGTATGTGGTTTCTCAAATATCAAAGACTATATTTCTCAGAAACAAAATTTTGGAGCAACTATTGGTCGTTATGCAGGCCGCATTCTTAATTCTGCTTTCAAAATTGATTCAATTGAATATAAATTAAAACCAAATACCGGCATTCATTCTGCTCATGGTGGTGATCCTGGCTTTGCTGCAAAAATCTGGCAGGCAGAACAAGTTGCAGGAAATGTGCTTCGTCTTAAATATCTGTCAGTAAACGGTGAAAATGGTTTCCCCGGAAATCTTAATGTTACAGTTATTTATACCCTGACTAATAATAACGAACTTGATATTGATTATACTGCAACAGTCACTGGTAGCCCTACAGTCGTGAATCTTACCCATCATTCTTTTTTTAATATTTCCGGTAATCTGAATACTACTGTAGAAAAACAACTACTTTATGTAAATGCAGATGGCTATACTCCATATGATTCACTGAAATGTGTTACAGGAGAAATTGCTCCCGTTGCTGGTACTCCATTCGACTTTACTTCTCCACATTTTATAGGTGAGCGCATTAATGCAAACAACTCTCAACTTCAAGTAACCAGCGGATACGATCATACCTTTGTTCTTAATACTCAGGGTAAAGATACTCGCCTTGCTGCAAAATTAAAAGATCCTCAAAGTGGGAGAGGGCTCGAAGTCTATACAGACGAGCCAGGATTACATGTGTATACTGCCAATGGGTTAAAAGGAAAACTTGTTGGAAAGGGCGGTATAGCTTATCAAAGTAGAAATTCAATCTGCCTGGAAACGCTCTATTTTGCAGATAGTCCCAATAAACCTCAATTCCCAACTACAGTGCTTCGTCCTGGCCAGAAATATCGAAGCCATTGTATTTATTACTTTATTGTAGAATAGGTAAAAAATGATTAAAATTGAATGTTTATTCACTTATTAGTTAATAAATACTAAATTAAGATATTCTGCTTATAAGTATTAAAATATTTAACATACATTTGTTCTCGGTAATTGTTATAAATAGTAATAACTAAAATTATTATTTAGATAAATACTTTTAAATTATAACTAAAATTGATATTTTTTTGTTTATCAATAAGTTATAGTGCTCTCTTTATGTATTAACTAAACTTGTATTTTTGATAAACTTAAATCTTTTGTTTTTTAACAATTTTAAATAAAAAGCAAAAAAAATGAAACCTACAGAGGATTTAAAACAGGATCATCAGGCTATTCAACTTGTTCTCAGAATTTTAACAAAAATATCTGATACAGCAAAGAATACTCATAAGCCTGAATTAGATGATTTAGATAACGTTATAGACTTCCTTCGATTATTTGCCGATAAATTTCATCATGGAAAAGAAGAGACTATTTATTTCCCAGCTCTTGTAGAAGAGGGAATGTCTAATGAAAATAGTCCGGTGGCAGTTATGCGATTTGAACATGAAGTTGGTAGGGGCTATATTAAAGATATGGCTTCAGCAATTGAATTGATGAAAAGTGGTGATGAGTCAGCTGGGAACAAGTTTATAGAATCTGTAGAGAATTACGTAACATTAATGGAAAATCATATTCAAAAGGAAAATAATATTCTTTTTCCAATGGGCGATAAGTTGATACCTTCTGTTAAACAAACCTTTCTATACAAGGACTTTGTTTTTATGGAAGGAAAATTATTTGGTCAGGATGCTCACAAATATTATCATGACTTATTACATCGCCTGGAGAATAAATACTTAACCTGAATTTATTGGTAAACTTTCATCGAAACATCTAATTCAATCTTATAACTTTTAAATTATTATTATGAAGAAAACAATCAAAAACAATGTCTACTGGGTTGGCAAAAATGATTGGGAAATGCGTAAGTATCCAGGTTACGAGTACTCTACGTACAGAGGAACCAGATATAACTCTTTTTTAATAAAGGAAGAAAAAACTGTTTTAATAGATACGGTAATAATGTCTTATAGCAGTGAATTTATTAAGAATCTGGCAAAAGAAATAGATTTGACGTCTATAGATTATATTGTTTGTACTCAAGCGGAAGGTGATCATAGTGGCGCACTACCTGAATTAATGAAGCTAATACCTAATACTCCTATTTATTGCACTCAGAATGGAAAAGATGCACTTGTAGGTCATTATTTTCAGGATTGGAATTTCGTAACTGTCAAAACAGGTGACAGTTTACCTATTGGTAATGGAAAGGAATTGCTTTTTGTTGATTTTCCTGTTTCTTCTTACCCTGATACCATGTTTTGCTATCTAACTAAAGATCATATACTTTTTAGCAGTGGTTTGTTTGGACAACATTTTAGTTCGGAAGTTTTGTTTAATGATTTGGTAGATCAATGTGAATTGAATTTCGAGACCATTAAATTCTTTGCCAATACACTTACACCATATAGTAAAGTAATTACATCTAAGATTAATGATTATATAAGAAAAAATATTCCTCTTGAAATGATATGTCCAAGTCATGGTATTATTTGGAGAGATAACCCATTGCAGATAGTTACAAAATATTTAATGTGGGCAAATAATTATAATGAAAACCAGATAACGATTATCTATGATACGATGTATAATGCCACCAGATCTGTGGCAGAAAAGATTGCAGAGGGAATCTATTCTGCTGATACGCATGTGAATGTTAAACTATTTAATGCTTCAGTAAATAACAGATGTGATTTGGTTACGGAAGTATTCCGTTCTAAGGGAATATTGATAGGTTCTCCTTGTCTTAATAACGGTATTCTTCCATCGGTATCAGGATTCCTTGATGAAATGAAAGGCCTAAAATTTAAGAATAAAAAGGCAGCTGCCTTTGGCTGCTACGGTTTGATAGGATCTTCTATTAAAATTATAGATAGTAAATTAAAAGAGGCTGGCTTTGAAACCATAATGGACCCGATAAACTTTAAATGGTCACTTACTGAAGAAGCTTTAGAAGCAAGCAGAAATTACGGCTGGCTTTATTGGGATTTATTAAATAGATTTGACTAAATCAGGTTACGAAATAAACGAGGCCGACTTAAGAATAAAATGCTATCAAACTGATGACATTCTATTTTTAAGACGGCCTTGTTTTTATTAGTATTACCTTCTAATCTGCTTTATCTTTTTGAGAAATCAGGATTCTTTTTCTTTCCGCTTTTTGATATCAGAAGAACAGGGAATACATATTCTGCCATCCATGATTCTGAATATCCAAGTTTATCTCTGTACTTTCTAACGCTTCTACATGCATTGTAAACTTCATCCTTTTTCCAGTCATCTTTAGTAAGAATCTTGTGAATGGTTTGTTGAGTTACTGTATAAAGTGCTTTTCTAAGGAAATTAGGCATTGCAATCTTAAATTTCATCTGATCACTGATTACCACTAACAAGTCATTTGAAAAGCCTTGAAAAGTGAAAAGAAATGATTGTGCATCATTTTGTTTTTTACAGTTAGCTTTCAAAGATGCATCGATCTCTTTAAAGAATTGCTCACTTAAACCATATCCCTGCATTAACATTTTACGGGATTGTGATCTTTCGGCAACTCCCAGACGTCCGTTTTGTGTCTGAATCTTTAATGTTCGTTTAAACATAGCCATATCTGGTAATGCATTGATATTGGTAATTCCCAGATTGATAGCCATTGTTGACTGATAATACACACGAATAAGCGTAAAATAGTATTCAATTCTAGACTGAACAAGTTCTGTTTGTTCTTCTTTCGATTTTTTTAAATTTGGAAAAAATTTCATAGGTCAATTTTAATTTGGGAACTAAGATAAGCAGATCGTACTTATGAATAACTATTTTCACTATTATTTTTTCAAATTTTATGTTTTTTGCTTTAGGGATTACTCTATTTTGTTAGATATAAGTTCTTTATTTGACTTAATCTTTAGAGTAATCCCTTAGTAATTTTATCTGAGCTTATCTGTTTGTTAAGTTTGATTCTTTACAAAAAAATCAGAAGCTTAATTTTGCGCCAACAAAATAGCTCCTTGGTAAGATGGGGCCGTACACAAAGTCAGAATCGCGATTTTTCCCTTTATCCTGGTCGGACTGATATGCATCGAATATATTTTGTACACCTGCATTAACCTGAAGCGCTATCTGCTGATAAACCGGGAATGTATAACTAAGCTTGATGTTCATATCAAAGAAATCGGGCGTAGAAACATTTATATCTTTTTCAATATATCCGGCAGCATGAGGTACCAGCATACTTCCTGTATAAGTACCAGAAAGTGCCATTTCAAATCTTTTTATAGGAGTAAATTTTGCTGTGAAGTAACCATAAGTATCGGGTGTGCGGAGCATTTTCTTTGAACCTAAATCCTCTGTTGCACTCCAGTTTTCTACTTCTTTGTACCTGCTTCTCTGAAAAGTAGCTCCTGCTTCTACTTGAAGTAAGGACGAAAAAGCAAGTTCACCTTCTGCAGTAAATCCCATTACTTTTGCTCCCTTTCCATTAGTTCTTTCTTTCAAGATTGTTCCTTCCTCATTTGTTCCTATATCATTGAGAACGAAAACGTTTTTAAGATTTGTATAGAATCCTTCAATTCTGAAGTTTACAGGAGTTTCTCCGAATGTGTGATACAAATCCATTGAAGCGCTTAAGCTTTGTGACTTTTCCGGTTTTAAATCAGGATCTGAGCTTATAACAGAGATCTCACCGCCAACGGCTGAAACATGAAGATCTTCATCGTAAACTTGTGGAGCTCGGAATCCGGTTGAATAACTTAAACGGAAATTTATCTCTTTTACCGGATTGTATCTCAAAGTAATGCGGGGACTGAATATGGCATTATCTATCATGTTGTGCTTATCTAACCGTCCGCCAATTAAGAAACTCCACATATTATTTTTCCATTCGTTCTGCAAAAATATACTTTCAGTATGTACCGTTTGTTTTATATTACGATTATATCCAAGAATCTCGTCATGCAAGTTGTCGTATGTGTATTCTGTTCCTCCGGTGAATTGTGCGGGCATAAACAGACATTTTTCCCAGTTATAGGTATATTGTCCACCAGCCATGTAAGTAAGATCATTCGTATTGCCATATCCCCGTAAATCCTTGCCGGTACCCGAATAACTTGTTCTGATAATGCTTTGCATGGAAGTGTAAATATTCAGCTTATGTTTGTAGTTGGGTGAAAACAAATCATAATTAATGCCGCCACCATTTATTGAGTGATTAGCCATTTCTGCAACTTCAGCTTCGTGAGGCTGAAGATCAAGATTATCTCCCCCTCGTCGATGATCAATAATGTTATGATATTCCAATGATAGTTTTGAATAGTTGCTTGTTTTAAGATATGTACGCATGCCGATCGTTTTATTACTCATCTCGGTAAGATCCGTAAAACCATCGCCATCATGATCATATCCGTCGCGATACCTGCTTTGTCCAAAGATATATAAGCCTGCTTTATGATCATCGGTAACCAATGATGCATTCAGACTTGTGTTATTATCGAATGCATTTGTTCCACCTATAGATGTAAAGTCATGAGAGAATTCTGCTGAATTTCGGGTGGGTTCTTTAGTGATAATATTTATTGTCCCTGCTATAGCTGATGAGCCAAAAAGTGCAGAACCGCCTCCTTTAGATACTTCAACACGTTCTATCATATTCTGAGGAATCTGTTCCAGTCCGTATACCCCGGCCAATGAACTGTAAATAGGCCGCGAGTCGATTAATATTTGTGTATAAGAACCTTCCATACCATTGATTCTAACCTGCTCGGAACCACAGGTATGACAATTGTTCTCTACGCGTACACCCGATTGAAAACTTAATCCCTGAGCCAGGCATGAGGAATGAGTGTCTTCAAACAATTTTGTATCCAGTATATTGACTAGTGAAGGAGCCAGACGCTTTGTTGTTTCGTTTCTGTTACTGCTTATCACTACTTCGTCAAGCGAAATTAAATCCGGAGTCATTGCAACGTCCATCTCAATAGTTTTTTTCTTAATAACAGACACTTCTTTTGTTACAGTCTTGTACCCAACCGACTTAAACTCGAGTATCCAATTGCCTTCGGGCAAATTCTCCAAGAGGAAATGACCCGAAACATCGGATGTTGTTCCTATCGTAGTACCTTTTATTGATATATTTATATATGGTATGTGCTCGCTTGTTTTAATATCAGTGATGTGCCCAAAGGTGCTCGCATCAGTAGGCGTTCCTGTTGGCTCCATACCCATACATGGAAGTAGGGTACAGATAAAACAGGAAATTAATAATAGATATCTTTTCATTATAATTTCTTATTTTAAAATGTACAAAATGAGAGAAGCACACCTTGAATGGGTGCGCATAATTTGTTCCTATTTTAAAATAAGTATGGCGGAGCCCGTAAAGAGTAGGAGTAGAGAGCTACTTTTCTAACCTTAAAGATTCTGGCTACAGTTTCGCACGGACGAACAATCTGATGAATTGTAAGATGAAAAACAGATGTTTCAATAAAGGGAAGAATATGAAATTGGCAGATAGCACAATCACATGAGGAGTCGCTGCAATGATGGGCAGCACTGATTTCTCCCTTTTCATGAGTATGGAAACTCTTCACAATTCCCATCGGAGCAATTGTGAAAAGTAACAGCCATGCAATGATTGCTTGTCTTCTCAGATACAATTTCATGTTGCAAAACTAGTTAAAAAAGAGCTACTACAGATACTTAATGTAAGTTATTTATGGATAGTAATTAACCATTTAGTTTATTTTATACTATTCTACTAGTGTCTTATATAATCTCTCAGATTATTCACCAATGGTTTTATTTTATTGGTTAATAATTTGAATTTATTTGCCAATGATTTTTATTTATTGGTCAATAAAAAGTGAGGTATACTGGGGATATAACCAAAACCAAGACTAGACAGGTGCTAGACTGCTAGACTTCTGCTAGACTTTCTAGCAAAAGTCTATCGCCTGTATTTAATTCATTTACAATGTATTAAGTGGATAGTGCTAGACTGCTAGATATATTTTAGATTTTAATTTATTGTAGTGGAGATTATACATAAAAAACCGACCGGTAATGCAGAAACATTCCGGTCGGCCATCACATTACAAATTGAAAATTTAACTGGTTAGGTTTTATATTTATAAAATGCGATATGTGTTTGCAATGCTTAAATTGGGTTTGATTCTTATCTATTCGAATAGAGATTTAGCAATACCCATTTCTAGTCCGCGTAATTCTGCCAATCCTCTAAGGCGACCGATACAAGAATATCCCGGATTAGTTTTCTTTTTCAAGTCATCAATCATCTGATGTCCATGATCCGGTCTCATTGCGATAGAAACCTTACGTTCTTGTTCAAGTTCAAGTAATGCCTTCATAACGTGATACATGTCTACATTACCCTCCAAGTGATTTGCTTCATAGAAGTTTCCTTCTTCATCGCGCTGGGTGCTACGGAAATGCACAAAGTTTACGCGATCTCCGAAACGTTTCATAATTCCTACTAAATCATTATGAGCAGCTACACCAAAAGAACCGGTACATAAACATAGACCGTTTGATTTGTTTGGAACAGCATCAATCAGCTTCTGGAAATCATCGCCTGTGCTAAGGATACGAGGTAAACCAAGAATAGATTGAGGAGGATCGTCCGGGTGAATAACCAGATACACACCAGCTTCGTCAGCAACAGGAGTAATTTCTCTTAAGAAATAGATTAAGTTCTCACGAAGTTTCTCTGCATTGATGTCATTGTAGCGGTCGAGTGCTTCCTGGAATTGTGCAAGTGTAAAGCTCTCTTCAGAACCTGGTAAACCAGCTATAATATTGCGTTCCAATGTATGCTTGTCTTCATCGGTCATCTCTTCGAAACGTGCTTTAGCTTTAGCTTTTTCTTCTGCTGAATAATCATTTTCAGCACCAGGGCGTTTCAATAGGAACAAGTCGAAAGCAACAAAAGCAGCTCTTTCAAAACGAAGTGCTTTTGAACCATCAGGCATGGTGTAAGCCAAATCGGTACGAGTCCAGTCGAGTACCGGCATGAAATTATAAGTCACAATATTAATGCCACACTTGCCTAAATTGCGAAGAGACTCTTTATAATTATCGATGTATTTCTGGAAATCTCCAGTCTGAGTTTTTATGTGTTCGTGCACAGGAACACTCTCAACAACAGACCATGTAAGGCCTACAGATTCAATAAGTTCCTTGCGTTTCATAATTTCCTCCACAGTCCATACTTCTCCGTTAGGTATATGGTGTAAAGCATTCACTATTCCGGTAGCTCCGGCCTGTTTGATATCCCAAAGGGAAACTGGATCGTTAGGACCGTACCAACGCCATGTTTGTTCGCATAAATACATAATTTCAGTATTTTAAAGTTTAAATTATATTAGATGGTAAAAGCATTAAATCCACCATCAACAACAGCTACTGTTCCGGTTACGAATTTAGATGCATCGCTGATAAGATAGTGTACAGTTCCAAATAAATCTTCCGGTTCGCCAAAGCGGTTAAAAGGAGTATGTGCCATTACGCTTTTAGCACGATCAGAAAGAGATCCATCAGGATTAAGCATCAAAGCTCTGTTTTGATTGGTTAGGAAAAATCCTGGAGCCACAGCATTCATGCGGATTCCGTTTCCAAATTTAATAGCAAGTTCTCCAGCCATATATTGAGTGAAGTTGTTTACTGCAGCTTTTGCTACACCATATCCGGCAACTCTGGTAAGCGGACGCAGTGAAGATTCTGAAGAGAAGTTCAGGATTACTCCTTCTTTTTGCTTTGCCATCTCGTCTGCAAATACCATAGTAGGCAATACTGTTCCAAACAGATTAAGGTCTACTACTGTTTTCATTGCATCGATATTCAGATCGAAAATAGTTTGGCTAGGAGCAATTGTGGCGCCCGGCATATTCCCCCCGGCTGCATTTATTAAAATATCAATTTTACCGTAATTTTTTAGAACCTGTTTTTTGCAATCTTCTAACATTGCTTTATCTGTAACATCAGCCTGCGCAAACATTGCCTGTCCGCCTTGCTTCTTTATTTCGCTAACCAGTGCATCGCCTTCTTCCTGGCTTCTGCCAATAATCACAATTTTAGCTCCTTGCTGAGCCAGATACATAGATATACCTCTACCTAAAACACCATATCCACCTGTGATGATGATTACTTTACCAGAAATGTTAAATAAATTTTCCATCTTTTTATTTTTAAAAGTTGTATATAAATTGCTATTGTTCGTTATAATAATCCACGTTTTCCTTCATCAGGATATCAATAGGCATAAAATTTTCTTTTAGCGGCCTTTTTTTGAGTATTAAATATTCGCATAAAGATTTAATTCCATTATACCCCTGAAGCTGTGGCCTTTGAGCTATCAGTGCAGTTATATAGCCTTCTCTTAGTGCATTAGCATTTTCTTCAATTACATCATATCCTACAATTCTAAGATCGCGAACATCTCTGATTTTTATGTAATTAGCAAGCTTGTGGCATGTAGAATTGAAAACAATAATTCCTTTGATATTTTTTTTCTTTTCAAAGAATGCATCAAGTGCACTGAAATTGAATACAGAACTTCCAATCTTTAAATCCACATAATGAACTTTTCCTGTGTAGCCCACAATATTTAGATAGCTATTAAATCCGGCTTCTCTGTTAATACACTGATTGGAATTCTGATCTCCACTATGAATCATCCTTGTTACCAGTATATTCGCATTTTTGCCAATTGTATTAAACAATATCTTTGCACCGATAACTCCACTATCAAAGGAATTGGTACCAAAATATGCAAGCTGGTTTTGACCTGAAATATTTGAGTCAATATAATTATAAGGAATATTTAGTTTGTCTAGTTTCTGAGAAATATTAATTACAGAATTCTCAAAAAGAGAGGCTAAAAGTATTGCATCAAAATTTCCTTTAAAAAGTTCATCTACAGTTTTATTCAAAGAATTGTTGTCGTATTGATCAAAGAAAACTTTATGAATATGCACTCCATGATCTTCAAATTCATAACTAGCCCTGTCAATACCTTTCGAAATGCTTTCCCAATATTCTCCTTCCTCAAAAGAAGGTATGATGGCTATTATTTTATATTGTTTTTTTGAAGCCAAAGACCTTGCTATCAAGTTTGGTTGATAATTAACCATCTTTAGTACAGCATTCACTTTCTTAAGATTCTCTTCAGAAACACGTCCACGGTTGTGAAGTACCCTGTCGACAGTTCCGGCAGAGACACCAGCCATTTTGGCTATATCTTTAATTCTTATATTTTCTGTATCTTTTGTCATTGTTGTTAATGGGCATGCTTTTTATTGATGTTGTCGATGCAAATTTATGATTAAAGATTTGAATATGCAATACGTGTGTTCGAACACACGTATTGCATTGATTTTGTTAATATGCTGATTTATTGTACTTTGATTGAATTGAGTATACCAAAATTTTCTATTTATTATATGTTTTCAAACATGTTGATTTGTTGATTAGTTATATACTTTTAATATAAAATGCTTATTATCAGATATATTGTGTTTAAGCGTTGTATATAATAGTATATTATTAGCTTGTTTATATATATTGAAAGTTATTTTCTTTTTCTCTTAAATATTTTTATTTTTCATGTATAATATGTATATTTAGCTGTTAATTTTATGTACGGAGTTTATCACGAACTCAACTGTTCCTTTATTCTTTGATTATTTTCTGATTTAATATATATTGAATCTTTTTTTAGTATTAATCATTATGGATATAAGAATCAGATACTCTCACAAGCTAATATTAATCATTCTGCTAGGAGTGATTGCAGGTAGTGGATGTCTGTTTCTTTACTTGCTAAGAGTGCAAGATTACCTGGGAGATAGTCCGGCAGCTTGTGTCAATTGTCATGTAATGGGGCCATATTATGCTACCTGGCAACATAGTTCTCACAATAGGGGGACTACCTGCAATGATTGTCACGTTCCTCACGAAAATATAGCAAAAAAATATTTCTTCAAGGCAAATGATGGCCTCAGACACACATATAAGTTTTTAACTAACAGTGAGAGGCAGACTATTCAGGCAATTCCGTCAAGTGCAGAAGTTATTATGAATAACTGTATCCGTTGCCACACTCAATTAAATACTGAATTTGTAAAAACCGGTAGAGTGGATTACATGATGACCCAGGTTGGAGAAGGTAAAGCTTGTTGGGATTGTCATCGGCAAGTTACTCATGGAGGAACAAACAGTCTCTCTTCAACACCGTATGCGCTGGTTCCTTATCCGAAATCGCCTGTACCCGAATGGTTGAAGAAAATAATGAAATAGTCAGAAAAATATAAAGATATAGGATATGGAAAAGAAACTGAAAGCATGGCAAGGATGGTTGTTGTTTGGAGGGACAATGATTATTGTTTTTGTGTTAGGATTGATAGTTGCATCCTTAATGGAACACAGAGCAGAGGTGGTTAGTATCTATAATAACAGGAAAGTAGATATTAAAGGCATCGAGGCCAGGAATGAAATCTTCAGGGATAATTATCCTCGGGAGTATCAAACGTGGTCAGAGACGGCAGATACGAGTTTTAAGAGTGAGTTTAATGGTAACCAAGCTGTGGATGTGTTAGAACAACGCCCAGAAATGGTGATTCTTTGGGCTGGATATGCTTTTTCAAAAGAATATAAAAGTCCGAGAGGACATATGCATGCGATTGAAGATATCAGAGAAACTCTCAGAACCGGAGCACCAAAAACGGATAAAGATGGTCCTCAGCCTTCAACTTGCTGGACATGTAAAAGTCCGGATGTTCCTCGTATGATGGAATCAATAGGAGTAAATGCGTTCTATAATAACAAATGGTCTGCTTTTGGCAGTGAAATAGTTAATCCAATAGGTTGTTCAGATTGCCATGAATCAAAAACAATGAATTTGCAAATTAGCCGTCCTGCTTTGCGTGAAGCTTTCGCTCGTCAGGGGAGGGATATTGATAAAGCAACTCCTCAAGAAATGAGATCATTGGTTTGTGCTCAATGTCACGTTGAGTATTATTTCAAGAAAGATGGCAATTATCTTACATTTCCTTGGGATAAAGGGATGACTGTAGAAAAAATTGAAGAATATTACGATAAAGTTAACCACTCTGATTATAAACATGCTTTAAGCAGAGCTCCTATACTAAAAGCTCAGCATCCTGATTTTGAAATATTCCAATTAGGTATTCATGGACAGAGAGGGGTTTCTTGTGCCGACTGTCATATGCCGTATGAAAATGAAGGAGGAATAAAATATAGTGATCATCATATTCAAAGTCCTTTAGCATCTATAGACAGAACTTGTCAGGTTTGTCACCGCGAAACAGAAGAAACTCTTCGCAATAATGTGTATGAAAGACAAAGAAAATGCAATGAAATACGCACTCGTTTGGAGAAAGAACTAGCCAAAGCGCACATAGAAGCTAAATTTGCATGGGATAAAGGAGCTACAGAAGTGCAAATGAAAGAGGCTTTGAACTTAATTCGACAGGCTCAATGGAGATGGGACTTTTCTGTTGCATCGCATGGGGCTGCATTTCATGCTCCTCAGGAAGTTCAGCGTATGTTGAGTCATGGTATAGACAGAGCATTGCAAGCTCGCTTGGCTATTGCTAAAGTTTTGGCAAAGAATGGTTACACTGCAGATGTACCAATGCCTGATATTTCTACAAAAGCAAAAGCTCAGAAATATATTGGTTTGGATATACCAAAAGAACAAAAAGCAAAAAATGAATTCCTTAAAACGATTGTTCCACGCTGGATTGAGAAAGCAAAAGCTAACGGACGTTTTGCAAAGATTTAATATAAAGATTAAAGTTGAATGAAATTAAAGTAACCACTATCATCATTAAATGTTGATAGTGGTTATCTTTGTGTAAAAATTGAACAAATATTATTATATGTGGAAACAACCTTGGGGATTTAAAGAAGGGTATTCTATCTGTATCGGATTATTTATTACAGGCACAATGCTTCAGATATCAATTGGAAAAATAAACCTTGATGCTCTTGCATATCCTGTTAATCTAATTTCAGGAATTGGATATTTTTTATTGCTTACGACATTATATTTTAAATACAAGAAATCATCTTATATAGTAAATTGGCTTAGTAGTTATCAGGCTGCCATATCTTCCATGTCATCTATGGTATTTATGATTGTTTTGATGGGGCTAATCAGGCAGGCTCCCGGTTATATTACGATGGAAGGTAGCTTTATAGGATTCTCTCAGATGCTTTCTGCATGGTCTTTCGCACTATTATTTCTTTGGATGATTACTATTTTATCAATGACGATAATTAGAAGATTGAACCATTTTAAGTGGCGTGATACATCTTTTATGTTGAATCATATAGGGTTATTGCTGGCGCTGGTTGGTTCTATTTTAGGAAGTGCAGATATTCAAAAACTCGAAATGACTACAATGGCCGGAAGGCCGGAATGGCGTGCTTTAAATGAACGAAAAGAAGTTGTTGAATTGCCTTTAGCTATTGAATTGCATAAATTTTCAATTAAGGAGTATCCACCAAAATTAATGCTGATCGACAACAAAACAGGCGCATCTCTTCCTCAAGGAAAGTCTGCAACGTTTTTAGTAGAATCTGATCTTGGAACCGGTCGACTGCTTGATTGGACTATTTCAATAAAAAAGTATCTTCCATATGCTGCAAGTGTGCCATCCGGAGATACACTTCGGTTTGTTGAGTTTCATTCTTTTGGAGCAACAAATGCTCTTTATGCGAAAGCAACAAATCATAAAACAGGCATATCTCGTGAAGGGTGGGTGAGTTGTGGAAACTTTATGTTTCCTTACAACGCAATAAAGTTGGATGATAAAATGAGTTTGATAATGCCTGAACTGGAACCACAACGTTTTTATTCAGATGTAACGGTGTATTTAGAATCTAAGAAAGTTAAAGATGCAACAATTGAGGTGAATAAGCCTTTTGAAATTGATGGATGGAAAATCTATCAATTAAGTTATGATGAATCAAAAGGCAGATGGAGTGAGGTTAGCGTATTTCAGTTAGTAAAAGATCCATGGTTACCAGTAGTGTATACAGGTATATTAATGATGGTAGTTGGAGCAATATGTATGTTTACTATGGCTAAAAAGAATAAGGAGGATAAAGTATGAGTTGGGAGTATTTTTCGTTGTTTGCCATAGTATCTCTTTGTTTCTGGAGTTTTGGTGCGTATGCTGCCTGGAGAGAGAAAAAGCCTGTATTCGTTCACGGATTTACAATAGTGGGATTAGCAGTCTTCTTTATTTTTCTCATAGGAATGTGGATTTCCCTTGAACGTCCTCCTATGCGAACGATGGGAGAAACTCGTTTGTGGTATTCATTCTTCCTTCCACTGGTGGGTATTATTACATATAGCCGATGGAAATATAAATGGATTCTTAGTTTTAGTACTATTCTGTCATTAGTCTTTATTTGCGTCAATATACTAAAGCCCGAAATACACAATAAAACACTGATGCCTGCATTACAAAGCCCTTGGTTTGCACCACATGTTATCGTATATATGTTTGCTTATGCAATGCTGGGTGCTGCCGCAGTAATGGCTATTTACCTTCTTTGGAAGAAGAAACAAAAAATATCGCCTATGGAGATGGATTTATGTGATAATCTGGCTAATGTTGGATTATCATTCTTAACTCTTGGTTTACTATCCGGAGCCTTGTGGGCAAAAGAAGCATGGGGGCACTATTGGAGTTGGGATCCGAAAGAAACGTGGGCTGCAGCTACATGGTTAAGTTATTTATGCTACATTCATTTCCGTCTTCATAAAAGGAATGAATATCGAAAAGCGCTTGTTATACTTCTTGTGTCTTTTGTGCTGCTGCAAATGTGTTGGTATGGAATTAATTATTTGCCATCAGCTCAAGGAGCAAGTATTCATACATATAATATGAGATAGATAATCAGTAGTTGTTAATTGAATAGATTTTATCAATTCAATTATTCTTCAAGAATGGTTTTAAATTCATTCCAACCTGCAACAGTTTTGGCTTGTGCTGAAATTCCAGTTGGAACATATAATTTGCAGGTACTTTTAGGTACTCCATAGAATGTAAATGGAGTGATCTTGGGTGGAACAGTAGCTTTACAATGTATTTCTTTTAATCCAGAACATTCCTGAAAGGCACCATAATCAATAAGAGTAATACTGGCCGGAAGAGAAAGGATTGTTAGTTTTGAGCAACCATAAAATGCATTTGTGCCAATAGAAGTTACACCTTCGGGTATTATTATAGCAGTGAGACCTGTGCAATCTGAAAATGCTTTTAGGCCGATTGCTGTTATGTTTTCAGGAAGGATTATTGTTTTTAGATTATCTTTGGCATAAAAGGCTTCTTCAGGAACTTCGTCATTTGATAAATCTATTTTATCATCATATAAGGAACTTATAAAAACTCCTCCTTTTACTATACTTGCTTTTGACATATCGAGTACAGTTAATTTTGCCATACTTCGAATCGTTGTAATATCAGTTCCGTTTATTTTTCCTTTGAGAGTTAAGTTTGTAATGAGACCTTTTTTATCTCCAAGAAGTGAATTTAAATTTCCGGCAGAAACTTTTATAGTATCAGATACAATATTCTGCGCTTCTACTTTAAAGTATGATAACAGAAATATTACAACTAATATGATTTTAGAAATAACACTTGCTTTCATAACTCCTGAATTAAAGACGGTCTATTCCTTCTCTCTAATTAAAAACAAGTCATAATAGAAATGGTTTGAATTGCAATACATAATATTGACTTATTTTGAAGGAAATATCCGGACTATTTTATGATAAATCTGTTTAAATATAAAAGTATAAATATCTAGACATTAATATTTTAGAAGTTGCTGTATAATAAAGACAGAAAATAAGTTGTAATAATTATTGTTTTGTATGAAAAAGATGAATATATTTGTAACGTCTTTTTTTATATAGCGTTAAAGGTTATTTAATTCATATTGCTGAATATGATTGTTTATATAGCAATTGATTGTGATAAATAATTTTATCCCCACGCTTAAAATAAGAAACGCCTGATTGGGGACTAAAGGCATAAACTATTTTATATGAAAAAACTGTTTTTATTAGCGGCTATTTTATTAGGATGTAATTCCCTGGTAAATGCACAAAGTTCTCAAACAAATGCAACTCCAGTTTCATGGAACGCAAAGGCAGGTCTGAATATTAGTAACTGGACAGGTGACGGTACAGATGGACTTGATGCCAAAATTGGTTTTAAACTTGGCGTTGGCATGGAATATGCGTTAGATAATACATGGTCTTTACAGCCATCTTTATTGTTATCATCAAAAGGGATAAAAGCATCAGGAGAAATTCAAATACCAGAGCTAGAAGGTTCCTATTCTGGTAAGCTAACTGTCAATCAAATGTATCTTGAATTACCGGTTAATCTGCAGGCAAGAATGCCAATTTCTAACAATGCAAATTTTGTTATTGCTGCCGGCCCATATTTTGCATACGGTGTAGGTGGAAAAATGACAGTTAAGGTTAGTGGCAATGGTCAAAGTGATTCGGGTGATACAGATACATTCGGCAGTGATGGCCTCAAAAGGTTTGATGCCGGATTAGGTTTTGGAGTGTCATTAGAATTTAATAAAGTTATTATTGGACTTGAAAGTCAGCTTGGGTTAACAAAACTAGGAGATGGTGATGGCGCTCCAAAGAATATTAACTTTGGAATAACTGCTGGCTATAAATTCTAATATAAAATATTGTATACAAGCCTTTGCTTGTAAAGAAGTTATCTAAATCGTTGAAAAAAACTGCCCCTGCAATGTTTATTCATTATAGCATTGCAGGGGATTTTTATTTTTAATGCCTAATCTGGCATTCAGAATATAATTCAAAATTATTGGTGAAAGATTGCACTTTTATTGGCCAATGATTTTAATTTATTGACCAAAGAATTTAAACTATTGGTCAATAAATATCCTGACTAAAATAAGCTAAATTCTATCGATTGAAGCAAAGGTTCGTTTTATGCTTGCTGTGTATTTTACTTTTGGGTAACCAATAAGAAGGAATATGCCTTCACGACTTTTGTGCTTAATTCCATATTTCTCTCTAAAAAGTTTAGCAGCTTTTCCATTTTGGATAAATGGGTGTACTGCACCGTTAAAGCAGGTACCCAAGCCTAATGACTCGGCAGCAAGCATGGCGTATGTTGCAGCTATAAGCGGATCAGCTGGATCACTATAGGGAGTTGCGTAAAAATATAGTGCAACCGGTGCATCATAATTTACAATGTTTTCGCCTTTCATCATATAATCGGTATAAGCGTAAACACAAGGACGAACAAATCCCTTAAATAGCTCTGTATTTGCTTTTCCCCAGATCGGCCTCATTAGCGTGAGAAACCATTTGGAAACAAACCATTTCATGTTTTCCAGATAGCGACAGAAGTCTTTTGCAAATGCTGAAACTTTTTCTTTGCTATCGAATACTAACACATGTACGTCCGAAGGTGGTAAGCCCATTGGCGCTGTTTGAGCAGCTTCTAATATTTTATCTATTAGTTCGCTTTCAACGGGTACATCTTTAAACTCACGGATACTCCGGCGACGGTACAATAAATTCAGCATTGCTTTATACGATGCAGCTTCTTCTTTGGAAGGCATTTCTATTAAATCATCGGTTGAAGTACATCTACCTTCAATGGTGATTGCTTTTTGGGGACAGATCATCATGCAATGTCCACAAGCTAAGCAACCGAACAATGGATTATCTGACTGCTTTACTTTTCCGTTTTCAATTGTCAGACTAAAATCTTTGCAAACAGAAACACATAGTCCGCAGCCATTGCAAAGGTCTTTGTTTATTATTATCCGGCCACGTTCTTTAGTTCTTGATGTTGGAATAGCCATGATCTAAAATATTAATATTTAGACTTTTTGTTGATATATGGCTATAAATATAGATATTAAATTGATAATGGGATAATCTTTTGTTTGTTTATTTAAATCTAAATATTCTATTTGAACTTAAACGATAATTGCTTGTATCCTCGAGAGTTTATTTCTTCCCAAGGATTAGATACACTCAATCCCAACAAGCGGATAGGGTGATTGGTTAGATCTACACTTTTTAGTAGTTCTTTGGCTAAAGGCAGAATTTCTTTTAATGTTGTGAGTGGATGGTCTTCGCTAATGCTACGTGTTTTCTGAGTAAAATCATTAAATTTTATTTTCAATGTAAGAGTGTAGCCTTTAAAACCGGATTTTTCTAATCTTTGTATAAGCTCTTGAGCAACGTGATATAACTCTATTATAATAGAACTATTTATTTCTAAATCGTGTTCGAAAGTTGTTTCACATCCCACCGATTTGCGTTCCCTTTCCGGTTCCACGGGACGAGGGTCTAAGCCATGTGCAAAGTTATAATAAAGCATTCCTGCTTTTCCAAATTGCAAGGTCAGAAAATCCGGAGTACTCATTCGAAGCAGTGAACCAGTATGAATGCCTAATGCGTGCATTTTCTTTGCAGTAACTTTACCAACCCCCCAGAAGGATTCTATCGGTAATTTGTCTATAAATTCTTGTGCTTTTTGAGGATGAATAGTGCACAGACCATCTGGTTTACGATGTTCTGATGCTACTTTTGCCAGAAATTTATTGTAAGAAACTCCCGCTGATGCTGTGAGCCCGGTTTCTTCTTTTATACGTTGCTTAATTTCTTTGGCAATATCGACGGCCAAATCAATACCTTTTTTGTTTTCAGTCACGTCCAGAAATGCTTCATCTAGCGAGATTGGTTCTATGATGTCTGTATATTCGTGAAAAATCTGATGTATTTGTGCAGAAACAGACTTGTAAACAGCCATGCGTAATGGAGCAAATATTAGTTCGGAGCAAAGCTTTTTAGCCTTTACGGATGACATTGCAGAATGAATACCATATCGACGAGCTTCATAACTAGCTGTAGCTACAACACCTCGTTCTTCTTCATGGCCCACAGCAAGAGGTTTGCCCCTCCATTCAGGATGATCCCTTTGCTCAACTGAGGCATAAAAGGCATCCATGTCAATATGGATTATTTTTCGCTCTTCTATTGTCATTCTATGAACAAAGATAATAGATATTATCGGCATTTTATTGCCGATAAGTTGGAATTTTGATAATAAGAGTGTGGAGGAGAATACTTAAATTATTTCACTGCGATTCGAATAAAATTAGTTATTTCTCGACCAAAAGCAGTTATATCCATAAAGGTAAAACCTGCATTTTCTCTTAATTTCGCTTTGGTACTGCAGATGTGCATATATCTTTTCCTTGATGCTAAATAGACAAACTCTGTATCAAAGAGAAAATGATTAATCTGAGTTTTTAGCAGAAGATCTTTGCCTTTACGATTCATTCCTTTGAATCCTCTGCGTACATCGCTATATCTTATTCCCAAAACGATCCAGTTTAATATTCTTGTTAAGACAGAAATGTAGGTACGTATCGTATTTAGATCAGTATTCGGAAAATAACTGTTGGTTCTTGTAGCTACAGCAATATCATATCCCTCTTCAAGCTTTTCGAAAACAGCCCTCATACTTTCTTTGTCATACGGAAAATCCCAGTCTATATATATCATCAGAGAAGAACAGGCGTATTCAGCTCCCTTTCTAACGGCATAACCTTTTCCTCTATGTTCCGGATAACTGATTAACTGAGCTTTAGGCATGATAGTTTTGAACTTTTCTATTTCTGCTTCGTCCATATTTATAGATGAGCCGTCATTGACTACAATGATATGAAAAACCTTATCCGGGAAATATTTAAATACTTGCTTAATGTTTTCATGCATTGTTTCTTGCCAATCTGTTGGTGGGTTATAACAAGGCAATACAATATCTATCTCATTATTATCATTTGGAACCAACATACGATCTTCTTCGGCTCTTGGAATTCCTTCTTTCAGGCAGAAATTAAGAAAGCACAGCTCGTAGGTAATCTTAATCCAGATAATGAAACATGGTAAAGACTTTAGAGCGAACGGAAAGATGAATGTTTTTCTTACTTCAACAGGAAACAGGTCGCTGCTTGAAAGTCCTGTCAGGAAAAAAGCAAAGATTAAAAGAGTTAGATTAAATGAGGTTGTTTGCGAAGGTGTTTTTACGTACCAAAGAGCTATTCCTATCATAGCAATAATGTACGTGCCAGATTCACTTGCAGTACTAAACAATACAACAAATAATAATGTTGAAGCTAATATCATTAGCTTAAAACTCTGAGAACGGTATTGCTTTACCCGTAAGAATGGCAGGCAGAATAGTATAATACCGGGAATAATCAACCAAAGGTCTGAGTAAGTACTACAACCGCTTATTTTTCTGACCATACCCAGCAATGATATATTTTGATAATAAGCGAACTGGTTCAGGCTATTCTTTTCAATAAGATCAATTATCCATGAATGATATTGCGTCAGTACATAATCTGGTGAAGTGTATAGCATTGGGAAAAAGAACATAATTACACTCCAAAACAGGCAAGAAGACAGAAACCTTTTTTTATTTCTTGAGAAAGGAATAAAAGCTAGTCCCATAATTCCATATAATTTGGTAAAAGTTCCCAGCATAATAAAAAATGCTGCCCAGAAATCCGTTTTGTGCTCTATCAGAAAAAAAGAGAAAATAAGAATAGCAGCTATTCCAACATTGAACTGCTGCGAAGCCAAAGAGTTAAATAACTCCATAACACAGAATAGGTATACGAATAAGTGCTCATTTCTGCTAAGTGGTAACCTTTTTATTGCATAAAATAAAAACCAGGTACTAAGTGTTACCCATAAAATAACACCTATTATATCTGGTACGAGAGCAAAAGGGAAAATTACAGAGCTGAAAAATACTCCATAATGAGTAACATCAGAGTATTCTTTGGGGTAATGTTCATAAAGAGGCAATTGATGAATAGCATGCCAGAACAGATTCTTAAATATACTGAAGTTATTATAAGATCCTCTGGCATATTTTAAAACTCCGCATACTATAGATGTAATTATCCATACTAGAAATATGAAACGATAATCTCTAAATAAGAGATTGTTAATAAATGAAGGTTCTCTTCTATTCATAGTATTTAATAACAGTAGATTTATCTTAATTATTAAAACAGATTCAAAAAAGAAAAAGAATTATCCTTCCCGGACTTCATATTATGCTATTAAGGATGCGTATTACATCTGCACGGTTTATTGTGTTTGTTAAGCCGTTTTATTTTTGCGTTTGTTTTTCCAAATCTCAATAATAGCAGGAAGTATAGAAATTATTACAATCGAAATAATCATAATCTCTAAGTTCTTTTGAACGATTTCCAGGCTTCCTAGAAAATAGCCAATATAGGTTATTAATGTTACCCAAACAACCCCTCCAATAATGTTATAATGAGCAAAATGACGATAACTCATGTGTCCCATGCCTGCAACAAATGGAGCAAATGTGCGTACTATTGGAACAAATCTAGCTAAAATAATTGTTTTACCACCATGTTTTTCATAAAAAGCATGAGTCTGTTCTAAATATTTTTGTTTAAAAATCTTAGAATTTGGATTACTGAAAAGCCTGGCCCCAAAATATCGGCCTATAACGTAGTTGGATGCATCTCCCAATACTGCTGCAATAATTAGCATAAGAACCAGTAAATGTATGTTCAAGTGGTTGGTCGAAACTGTAGCTAATGTTCCTGCAACAAATAATAAAGAGTCTCCAGGTAAAAAAGGAGTTACAACAAATCCCGTTTCGAGAAAAATAAGGAAAAAAAGAATTGCATAAATCCAAGTGCCGTATTGCTCTATTAGTATTGGTAATTGGTCATCTATATGAAGAACAAAGTCTAAAATAAACTGAAAATATTCCATTAATATAATTTTAAGTGATTCTGGTACAAAAATAGGAATAAATTCTTAAGCATTCAATACTAAAAGCGTATTTAAACAATTTAAATTCTAAATAACTATTCATTGTAGAAAAAATTAATACTATTTTACAAAATAGACTATTTTTACTTTTGGGGATTACATCTCAAAAATAAGAATAATAAAAGGGAATATTCATAATCAGAACATTCCCTGTATATATTTAAAATTGATTTTATTACTTAAAACTAACTTCTACACTAGCTCCCTTATAGATCGGAATTTCTATAAATTTTTCTTTGCTGAATTTTTTATTAATCCCTTTTCCTTTAACTTGTACAGTTGTTACATTTTCCGGAACTTTTAGCTTATAAATTCCTCCGTAGGCCGATTTAATAGTAGCAAATATGGGTTTTCCATTTTTCCAGGAAACATCAACAGTAGCTCCTCCACGCGCTTTTAAACCGTTGAAAGTTCCTTCATCCCAACTGGTTGGGATAGCTGGTAAAAGATTGATAAACCCTTCGTGACTTTGAAGTAACATTTCCATTATTCCGGCTGCACCGCCAAAGTTCCCGTCAATCTGGAAAGGAGGATGTGCACAGAATAAGTTAGGGAATGTTCCTCCGCCTCTTTTGCTTGGTGTTTCAGGCTGATAACTTGGAGTAAGCAGGCTTTTAAATAATTTGTAAGCACGATTACCGTCACCCAGTCTCGACCAGAAATTCATTTTCCATGCACGCGACCATCCTGTTGCTTCGTCACCTCTTCGGTTAAGTGTAACTTTACATGCTTCAGCCAGTTCGTGAGTCTTGCTAAGTGTAATTTGATTCCCTGGATGTAAACCATAAAGGTGTGATACATGACGGTGGTGAATATCTGTTTCTTTATAATCTTCAAGCCATTCCATCAGATAACCATCTTTACTTATCTGGAAAGGAGGTAGTTTAAGTGAAGCATCACTAAGTTGCTTACGATATTCTTCATCGCATCCTAGAATTTGAGATGCTTTTATTACATTTGAGAAAAGTTCCCTAACAAGTTCGTTGTCCATTGTAGGTCCCATACAAATGCTTACCGGTTCTGAGCCTTCCTTTGTATAAAAACTGTTTTCCGGTGATGAGCTGGGAGCGGTAACTAGCCAACCATGAGTTGGTTCTTCAATCATGGTAGAGAGAAAAAATTCTGATGCACCTTTTAATATTGGATATATCTGTTTCAAATAAGATTGGCCATCTTCCGTTTTGTTATCTCCCAAAAACTCATAATGCTCCCATAAATGAGCACAAAGCCATGCACCGCCAGTGTTGGTTGCTCCCCAGGATGGATGTTCGCCAGGGGCAGTATAGTTCCACACGTTAGTCATCATATGTGCAACCCATCCGTTTGCTTTATCTCCATAGAAAGCTTTTGCTGATTTCTCTCCAGAATCTGTCAGATTGTTTGTAAGGCTCAGAAGAGGTTGGTATAAATCAGATAAATTTCCCGGTTCCATTAACCAATAATTCATCTGTATATTGATGTTCAGATGATAATCACCATTCCACGGAGTACTGATAGTATTTGCCCATAATCCCTGCAAGTTGGGTGGGAGAGTACCGGGGCGCGTACTGCTGATAAACAGGTAACGTCCGTATTGCATGTAGAGTGCTGCCAGTGCAGGATCATCATCTAATTGGAATAAACGAATACGTTCGTCGGTTGTTAATTGTAATTTATGTTGGTAATTTGCCGTCATAGAGTTAACATTACCAATGTTTACTTTTACACGATTGAAATATGATGCATAATCAGCTATATGATCGTTTTTAATTTTATTGTATGAAATAGCAAAAGCTTTATTCATTAATGAATCTACTGATGTTTTATATTGTTGTCCTCCAATTTTAAAATCAGTACCTGCAGAGATGTATAATTCAACGCTGTTGGCATTCTTAATTTCCAGTCCGTCATCTTTTACAGAAACAGAACCTCCGTGTGTTTTTGCCCGGAGTTTAGCTGTAAAAGATACACCATCTTTTCCATCTACGCCACTATCTAAGACTCCTTCCATTACTAATTGATTCTTTTCTGCACTTATTTTTGCTCTTTCCGGGCGGTTCAGCATAGCTTTGAACGAAACGGCACCAATTACATTGGGGGCACTGATTCTGATAACCATTACATCTTTAGTTCTGGACACAAAATATTCACGAATATATTCAATTCCATCTTTATAAAAATGTGTTTTGGAAACAGCGTTATTCAAATCTAGTTCCCGTTCGTAAGAATCTGGCCTATTGTAATCTGGCGAGTTCTTTTTTGCTTCTTTTTTATAAGTATAATCAATTACAAGGTTTCCCAGGATTTGATAACTACCATAGGTGCCTCCTTTTTCAGGTTTTACAGGAACAAAGTGCTTATACATAACGTCTTGAGCTTCTTCATTTTTCCCTTGTAACAATAGTGCTCTGATTTGAGGTAAATAGGTTGCGGCTTCCGGATTGTTATAATTAGCCTCAGAACCCGACCACATCGTAATATCATTGAGAACAATAAGTTCCTTTTCTATACCTCCGTCCGGCATCATGCCTAATCGCCCGTTGCCAAGTGGCAGTGTCTCTTCCCATAGTTTAGCTGGACTATTATAATGTAGCCGAAGGTTAGGATCAGCAATCTCTCCACCTTTCTTTGCATTAACAGGAATGCTTGTGGTTGAAAATAATGCTAAAAAGAAAATTAAAAATTTCGAGAATCCTTTTTTCATAATAAGTTGTTAGTTTAGGTTGATTGTTGTATTTGTTAGTATTTAGCACTGCTAAACGATCAGAGTTTTTTAGAATAACAGCAAGAATATCTGGAACTCTAAATATTACTAAAAACAAGTAATAAAATGGGGCATAAAAATAATAAGTCCAACTATGGCAGCAGCAATAGCACATATTAAAACTGCACCCGCAGCAATATCTTTTACATCGCCTGCTATCTTGTTTTTTTGTGGAGAGACTAAATTTACCAATCGCTCAATGGAAGTATTAAATGCTTCTGCTGCAAAGACAATACCTATACAAAGTACAATACTTATCCATTCAAAAGTGTTGATTTGAAAAATAATGCCGCAAATTATTACAGCAAAGGTTATAGAAGAATGTATCCATGCATTATGTTCTTTAAAAAGAAAGCTAACTATGCCTTTCCAGGCATAGGTGAAACTTTTTAATCTTTTCTTTATGCTGAAATTCTCCATAACACTAATTACGACTTATTTGCTTAACACCCTTAATACCCTGAAGTTTTTTAATTAGGGCATCCAGACGGGAAGTATCGTCAATAGTAACGGAAAGTGTTCCCGAGAAAAGTCCATCGTGTGAACTAACATTTATGGATCTCAGATTAATATCCTTCTCTTTTGAAATTATAGAAGAAATATTAGTTACGATTCCAATATCATCGTGTCCAATAACTCTAAGAGTAATAGGATATTGTTTACCTACTGCTTTTCCGGCCCAGCGAGCTTTAACTATACGATAACCGAAACGTTCCATCATCTGAGGAGCATTCGGACAATCTGCACGGTGTATTTTAATACCTCCGGATACAGTAACAAATCCAAATACATCATCACCATAGATTGGATTACAACATTTAGCAAGTTTAAAATCCAGTCCCTTCAGATTTTGATCAATAACTAATACATCATCTTTTGCAGCTTTCTCATCAACAACAGTTTGAAGATTATATGTTTCTGCACTTCTGTAAGGAACATCTTCATGACTTTCTGTTTCCTTCTTCAACATTTCGTTATATCTTTCGAGAACGTCGTTGATGTCTAGAGTTTCGTCGGCTATCTTAAGATAAAAGTCTGTAACGGTTTTGAATCCAGACTTTTTTATTAAGCGCATCATTACAGCTTCATCATATTCAAGCTTACGATTCTTGAACTTTCTTTGAAGAGTCTCTTTTGCAAATTCAGTTTGTTTGCCTGCTATCTCCTTCAATTCCTGACGAATTTTGTTACGTGCCTTTGAGGTTGTTACAATATTCAGCCAGTCTTGCTTTGGAAATTGTGTATTAGATGTTGTTATTTCAACTTGATCTCCACTGCTGAGAGTTTGTCTCAATTGAACATTTTTCCCATTAACTCTGGCACCAATACATTTACATCCTAGTTTACTATGGATGTGAAATGCAAAATCAAGTACAGTTGCTCCTTTAGGAAGTTTAAATAAATCGCCTTTAGGGGTGAAGACAAAAACTTCGTCTTCGTAAAGGTCAAGTTTAAACCGATCCATCACTTTCATAGAGTCGTCATCGGCATTTTCTAAAGCCTCACGTACAGATGAAAGCCATTCGTCAAGTCCACTTTCCCCTTTAACACCTTTATATTTCCAGTGGGCAGCTAGTCCTCGTTCGGCTATATCGTCCATGCGGCGAGTTCTTATCTGCACTTCAACCCATTTGCCTTCCGGGCCCATAACTGTTATATGAAGTGATTCATAACCGTTACTTTTAGGTATAGATAACCAGTCGCGCAAACGTTTTGGATTAGGTTGATACATATCCGTAATGATGGAATACGCTTGCCAGCAATCTACTTTTTCACGATCAAAATCCGACTCTATAATAATACGGATAGCAAACAAATCATAAATTCCTTCAAAAGGAGTTTTTTGTTTCATCATCTTATTCCAGATGGAGTGAATAGATTTTGTTCGTCCCTTAATATCAAAGGTTAGTCCGGCATCTTCAAGTTTCTTTTTAATAGGCTCAATAAACGTCTGGATATATTTATCACGAGAAGCTTTGGTTTCATTAAGCTTGTCTTTAATTTGATAATAAGTCTCTTTACGGATATATTTGAGTGAAAGATCTTCTAATTCTGATTTTAACTTGTAAAGTCCTAATTTATGAGCAAGTGGAGCATATAGATATGCAGCTTCATTAGCTACTTTAAGGCGGTCTTCAGCATTAGGAGAATTTTTTATCTGACGCATAATATTCACCCTGTCGGCTATCATAATTAGTATAACCCGCATGTCTTCAGCAAATGAAATCAGAAGATTTCGAAAGTTTTCTGATTCAATAGCTGGACTTTTAGCATAAAGCTCGCTGGTTTTAACTAAACCTTTTATAATAACTGTCACATCTTCTCCATACATTTCACGTATAGATTCAATAGTGCAAAAATTATTTTTTACCATTTCATGGAGCATAATCCCTACAAGGCATGATCCTTTCATTCCAATCTCTTCCGAAACAATTATTGCTGTCTGCATATCCCTTATTATAGGGTTCATGTCAAAACTGTTTCGTAGCATGCAATTGGCTTGAATAGCTTCGAAAAGGTGCTTCTTTAATTTCTGTATATCTTCCCGGCTTATGCTGTCTCCTGCCGTATACAGTAATTTTCTATATAAAGAGCGTAGATCTGCTATCTCTTTATCTGTGAAAAATGAGGTATCTTCCATAACTTTTCAATTTCTGTCGTAAAAGTAGTTTTTTTCTTTCTTTTATGGGTTATGATAAATAACTTTTTGTACTTTTGGGAGTGAAATTAATACTTTGATACTTATGATTACAAATCAAGACAAAGAGCTACTCGCTAAAAAGGGTATTTCTGAAATTCAGATAGAAAGTCAACTTTTATGCTTCGCAAAAGGATTTCCTTACTTGAAGCTAGATTCAGCAGCATCTATAGGAAAAGGAATTCTGGAATTAGATGCGGAAACTCAAAAGGAATATCTTTCAGCATGGGAAAAGTACATAACAGGAGATAAAACCATTGTGAAATTTGTTCCTGCATCAGGAGCTGCAAGCAGAATGTTTAAGAATCTTTTTGAGTTTTTGGAAGCTAATTATAATGAGCCAGTTACAACATTTGAGAAGGATTTTTTTGCTCATATTCCTTATTTTGCTTTTTATGAAGATTTGAATGCTGTCTGCCTGAAAAATGAAAAGCAAGATATCTCATCGTTAATTAATTCCGGTAATTATAAAGCTGTTGTAGCAAATCTTCTTAACGAAGCCGGATTAAACTACGGTTCTCTTCCAAAAGGCTTATTGAAATTTCATAAATATACAGATGGTGCAAGAACACCTATGGAAGAGCATTTAGCAGAAGGTGCAATGTATGCTTCTGGCAAATCAGGCAAGGTAAATGTACACTTTACTGTTTCAACAGAGCATCGTAAGCTTTTTGAAGCATTAGTTGAGGAGAAAAAAGAGAAATATTCAAAGGATTTCAATGTGGAATACTGTGTTTCGTTTTCAGAACAGAAACCAAGTACTGATACTGTTGCTGCAGACAAGGATAATAAGCCTTTCCGTAATGAAGATGGAAGTCTGCTGTTTCGTCCGGGTGGTCATGGTGCACTGATTGAAAATTTGAACGATTTAGATGCTGACATTGTGTTTATAAAGAATATAGATAATGTTGTTCCGGATAAACTAAAAGAAGATACGATACTTTATAAAAAACTTATTGCGGGCGTTTTGGTTGCGTTGCAATCTCAAGCATTTAAGTATCTAGAACTTTTAGATAGTGGCAAATATACAGCTGAACAAATTAGAGAAATAATACAGTTTGTTCAGAAAAAATTGTTCTGCAAAAATCCGGAGACAAAAGTTTTGGAAGATGCCGATCTTGTAATTTATCTGAAAAACAAGCTAAATCGTCCGATGAGAGTTTGTGGTATGGTTAAAAACGTAGGAGAACCAGGAGGCGGTCCTTTCCTTGCATATAACTCTGATGGAACTGTTTCTTTGCAAATATTGGAAAGTTCTCAGATTGATATGAGTGATTCTAAATCAAAAGATATGTTTGAGAAAGGAACTCATTTCAACCCTGTAGATTTAGTTTGTTCAGTTCGTGATTATAAAGGACATAAATTCGATCTTACTAAATTTGTAGATCCTGCAACTGGTTTTATTTCAAACAAATCAAAAAATGGAAAAGATCTGAAAGCTTTAGAATTGCCAGGATTATGGAATGGAGCAATGAGTGATTGGAGTACTGTTTTTGTAGAAGTGCCTCTTTCTACTTTTAATCCAGTGAAAACTGTAAATGATTTGCTTCGACCTCAACATCAAAATGATTAGTTGAAATCTATAAGAAATTAAGGCTGTTCTGAAAAATCTTTATATTATAAAGTATAAGTATCTTTTGGAACAGCCTTAGTTGTTTGTAATAGTATATCTAAATATTTTTTGTTTTCAATTGTTGCGATGCTGTAATTTCTGTAAGACTGTGCCTAAAAGTAAATGTTTAAAGCTTAGATGTTAATAGGAAAACAATTTACTGGAACTGTTTTTTGTAAAATATAAATCTTTATTCCTATTATAAAATTTAGACAAACCAAATAATTCCGATGAAGATATGGTTGCTGTAGAATTGTAATATCTAGTAGATTCGATCATAGCTTCTGCAACTCTTCTGGCATGAATAGGCCGATGTTCATGGAATAAACCTATTTTGCATAATGCCTTGCTTATTGCAAGTCCCATTGTTTCACCCACACGTTTTTCATGCCTGTTTCCATAAAGTTGAGCTGGTCTTACAATGATGATTTTCTTGAAAGAAAGTTTTTTTATAGCCTCTTCTAATTCTCCTTTCATTCGAAGATAGAAAAAGATAGATTTACTATTGGCTCCGATAGATGAAATCAGAACATATTCGCTAACTCTGTTCATTGAAGCGATCTCTGCGAAATTATATTGATACGTAAAATCTACTTCATATTGTTTTTCTTTACTTTCTGCTTTTGACACTGTAGTTCCAATGCATGAAAACAGCACATCCCCTTTAACCAGATCACTCCAGTCTTCCGGTTTCGAGAAGTTTATTAAATGCTCTTCGAGTTTTGAATTAGAGATGTTTAAAGATCTACGTCCAAACACCTTGATCTTTTCAAAATCCTGGTCGTTTAATAGTAAATCAACCAGTTGAGCTCCCACCAATCCAGTTCCACCAATAACGATCGCTGTTTTCATAGTGTGTCTCATTTAGCTGCGAAAAATAAAGTTAATAAAAATAGTTGATTCTAATAGATTAACGTTCATTTATTTTTTCCGGTTTCTTAAAAATGTTTCATTAGGAACTAGTTGTTAACTGACAAGGGGATTTAAACTTATAATATTTGTGAAAATCCCATTAATATTGCAGATACAACTGTTGTATTTGTTCTGAAATAAAAGGAATAACTGAATTTATATTGTCATGGAATAAAGTTATTATAATACTTGTTGGCAATACTTAAATGCTAAATAGAGCATTTAAGTATCTAATATTTATATATTTTGCTTAAAATAAATGCTTTACGAACTGCTCCAACATCCCTTTAAATGTAAATTAAATGAGTTTACATAGGGTGCAACATAATTAATTTTTTAGAAAATTAAAAACTGGAGTATTCAAAAAAGGATTTTGTAAAGTGACTTTCGTAAAGTTCAGATATAGTAAAAGGTTCCCCTGTTATATCAGCACATAAATTTTGTAGTTGATGGATATAGTGAATTTGCTTTTTTTTATACCAGATAGTATCATCTGATTTATGTATTTTGAGCTCTAAACTTCCTTTAGAGTAATGATATATATCTTCTATGTAATCGACTTTAACAATATTGCCTAAGTTATCCTTTTTGTAATCACTATTTATATAGAATTTTAAATCAACTAATGAATCAACAAATAATTGAACAGGTTTTATTTCCTTTCTGGAAATCCAATTACAGTTGTTTATTTGCAAAGAATAAATTGTATTATTAATATATTCTATTTGTGTTACTCTTACAATTTTAGCTTTTGTAGATTCGTTTTCAAATATAACAAGATTGCCAGGTCTGTATTCATCTATATCTTTCATGGTGTTTAGTTTTTAGCTAATTAGTAATTAACTTTATTTAAGGCAAATATATTTATATATTTCGGGAATAAAAAACTATTTTTTGTAAAATCCGTATATTTAATAAATTGGATGCTTATGCGGACTAAAAAAATGTTTATCGTGGTGTTATTTTTTTCTTGAATAGCCACACAATACTCTAAATTATTCATTTATTTTTTTTCGTAAATTAAATAATCGTCTTTGTTACTACTCAATTACTAAATCGGCTTTTGTTATTTCAAGAGTTATTTCTTATGAACCATATTAGCTTATTTATTGTTATAAACAATGGATAAGAAGCATTTGTTTAAAAATAAATAGCTGATTATACTAGCATTAAATAAGAAAACATAAAAGATAGAATTAGTTTGTTTTTAAATGTAATTCTACGATCGTTCTTATGTATAATAATCTATTAACCTACAAAATATTAAATTATGAAAGCAATAAAAGTTATTTTTTATTTAATGATTTTATTGATGATAGGTAGTTGTAAACCATTTAAAAGAAATTTGCCTATAGGAGCCTGGCAATTGGTTTATGCTAAACATATGGCAGCCGATTCTGTTATAACAGAATTCCCAGGCAATATTCAGGGTGCCCAGATTAAAATTTGGTCAGAAAAGAACTTCTTTTTTGCAGGTAGTAGAAAAGTTCTCCCTGATACGGTCACTGAAGATACTTATGGAGGAGGTACTTATAAATTAGTAGATAATAAATATCAGGAAACTGTATTATATCATTTTAATAAACTGGCTGAACATCAAATCTTTAATATGATATTAGAAATCAAACATGATACTCTTACCCAAACATGGCCCGTTGATCAAAATGGCAAAATTATCAGAGCTAATTATTATATTGAAAAATATGTAAGGATAAAATAATGAATTGTTATCTATTTACTTCTTAAACATATAGTTATGAAAATTAATCATATTTTTTACTTAATGATTTTATTAATCATTAGTAGTTGTGGCAGTAAAGAGGTTAAGCATCCTGAAGTAGGGGCATGGCAACTGCAATATTTTAAAAGAATTGCTTCAGATACAGTAGCATTTGAAATTGTAGGTTATGTTACAGGAACTGATGTGAAAGTTTGGTCAGGTAAAAACTTTATTTCTGTAGGTAGATTCAAGGAAGATAGTGTCTACAAAGATAACTATGCTGCTGGCACTTATAAATTGAATGGCGATCAATATGAAGAAACTATTCTATATCATGTCAATAAACAATATGTAGGTAAAACTATAAAAATGTTATTAGGTATAAGAGGAGATACTCTTATTCAAACTTGGCCTGTTGATAAAAACGGCCAAATAGATAAAAGTAATTATACTATTGAAAAGTATACAAGGATAAAGTAGGTTATACATTCTATACTCTGCATCAAATTATCACTATAGGTAAAAATCGGGTTATACTATACTAAAATCTTGCTTTTTTCCTGAAAAGTAATAAAAAATGCAGCATCATCTGCTACCAGCTACTAAATAGCATTCATAATATTGATTTTCAAGTATTTATTCTGGTGGGAGATAAAAATGTGATACATTTTATCTTCCACTAAAAGTATTCATCTGCTAATGCCGGTTTACCCCATCCTATATGGTTACAATAGAATTTCTGAATAAATCTATTTATCGTATTGTAGTCTGAGTTTAATCTCTTCTATAATGATACAATAGCTTGGCTTTTAAAACATCACTTTCATCTTTCTTTTTTTTCATCCGACAAATATGTAGTTTTTCTAATTCATTACCAAAATTTTAAGCTCAAAGAACCTTTGATCTCTATAATCTTATTGCTTGTCTTTTCATTGTTTTGATTTTGTTATTAATTTCTTCCAGTTTTCTTGTTGATATATGATAATCATACTATACTAACGCTCCCCACTTATGCGCTTTTAGTGTATTTGCAAAGGTTGTAAGTTTGGTGATTTTGGCTTGATATGCCTTTTCTATTCTGCATCCATTCTTTAATAACCTGTTTTTTTTAATAAATCTCTTCTATATAGGTGCAATATCCAAATTCTGCTTCATTATATTATTTCCATTGCCGTTTTTGTTTCTTTTTATCCAACTTGGTCTTTCTGCAAACACTCACCGCTTTTTTAAAAGATTAACTGCTTTTTTTCAAACACTCGCCGGCTTTTTAAAATCATCCTATACATCTTTATGTATTCTTGTACAAAAGAATGCAATCTTTTGTACAGAACAATATATTCTTTTGTACAGAAGAAAACAATGTTTTGTACAAGAATTAATAAATACTCTTCGTGAGAAATAAAATCTCCCGTGGGATCATTAAAAATGTCTGGCCTGTTTTTATAATAAGTAGTGTCGTTAATTTGGTGGTAGATAAAACCATTTGGTGGGAGATGATTTGTAGGTAGTTTTTATCTCCAACTAATTTAAATATCTGATATACAATAACTAATACCAGTTTAGTAGCAGATGTAGCAGATCAAAGCGTACATTTTATTTTTTTTCGTGAGAAACTAACGAAAAGTAACTTTGAAGCTTTTCTTGCGTAAAGTGAATTATAAAACTTTCCGGCACCTCCTTACGCGCGCACGTAAATTAATAATGTATATAGAGCAGTAACCTTTCCCAAAATTTCCTATAAAGTAGAAAAAAATATGCTCTGTAACACAATTGTAATTCAGCCAGTTACCTGCTAATTGCAAAAAAAAATATAAAAAAGAGTCAGATATATTTGGATTGGTAGTAGTAAAGTTCTACTTTTGCACCCGCTTTGCAAAAGAGACAAAGCTTACGCAGTTGACATAATGTAAGATAACCGGTGCATTCATCGAGTTTTTAGAGAAAAAGAATTTAAAAAATATTCTCAAAAACATTTGGAGGTTAAAATTAAAAGTTCTACCTTTGCATCCGCTTACGAAAACAGCGTAACAAAAAGAAATCGTTCTTTGAAAAGATTATAAATAAACGAAACAAGTAGTACAAGAGCATTAAGTGCGTGTATTGTTACATGTACTTGGTAAAATAAAAATGCGAACCGTCAATTAAGATAAACGGAATCCTGGACAGAATTTAAATGAAACTTTTACAATGAAGAGTTTGATCCTGGCTCAGGATGAACGCTAGCTACAGGCTTAACACATGCAAGTCGAGGGGTAGCAGGGTAGCAATACCGCTGACGACCGGCGCACGGGTGAGTAACACGTATCCAACCTTCCCATAACTCGGGGATAGCCTTTCGAAAGAAAGATTAATACCCGATAGTACTTAAGAAAGGCATCTTTTTTAAGTTAAAGATTTATTGGTTATGGATGGGGATGCGTTCCATTAGATAGTTGGTGAGGTAACGGCTCACCAAGTCTTCGATGGATAGGGGTTCTGAGAGGAAGGTCCCCCACATTGGTACTGAGACACGGACCAAACTCCTACGGGAGGCAGCAGTGAGGAATATTGGTCAATGGGCGAGAGCCTGAACCAGCCAAGTAGCGTGAAGGATGAAGGTCCTATGGATTGTAAACTTCTTTTATAGTAGAATAAAGTGATCCACGTGTGGATTTTTGTATGTATACTATGAATAAGGATCGGCTAACTCCGTGCCAGCAGCCGCGGTAATACGGAGGATCCGAGCGTTATCCGGATTTATTGGGTTTAAAGGGTGCGTAGGCGGAATAATAAGTCAGTTGTGAAAGTTTGCGGCTCAACCGTAAAATTGCAGTTGATACTGTTATTCTTGAGTGTACATAAGGTAGGCGGAATTCGTGGTGTAGCGGTGAAATGCTTAGATATCACGAAGAACTCCAATTGCGAAGGCAGCTTACCGGGGTACAACTGACGCTGAGGCACGAAAGTGTGGGTATCAAACAGGATTAGATACCCTGGTAGTCCACACAGTAAACGATGAATACTCGCTGTTTGCGATATACCGCAAGCGGCCAAGCGAAAGCATTAAGTATTCCACCTGGGGAGTACGCCGGCAACGGTGAAACTCAAAGGAATTGACGGGGGCCCGCACAAGCGGAGGAACATGTGGTTTAATTCGATGATACGCGAGGAACCTTACCCAGGCTTAAATTGCAGATGAATATAGTAGAAATATTATAGCCTTCGGGTATCTGTGAAGGTGCTGCATGGTTGTCGTCAGCTCGTGCCGTGAGGTGTCGGCTTAAGTGCCATAACGAGCGCAACCCTTATTGATAGTTACTAACAGGTTAAGCTGAGGACTCTATCGAGACTGCCGTCGTAAGATGCGAGGAAGGTGGGGATGACGTCAAATCAGCACGGCCCTTACGTCTGGGGCTACACACGTGTTACAATGGGGGGTACAGAAGGTCGCTACCTGGCAACAGGATGCTAATCCCAAAAGCCTCTCTCAGTTCGGATTGGAGTCTGCAACCCGACTCCATGAAGCTGGATTCGCTAGTAATCGCGCATCAGCCACGGCGCGGTGAATACGTTCCCGGGCCTTGTACACACCGCCCGTCAAGCCATGGGAGCCGGGGGTACCTGAAGTGCGTAACCGTAAGGAGCGCCCTAGGGTAAAACTGGTGACTGGGGCTAAGTCGTAACAAGGTAGCCGTACCGGAAGGTGCGGCTGGAACACCTCCTTTCTGGAGTGATTCCTTTTATCTGGTTCGCTTTTTATTGTACTACTGGTTTTTGTTTATTCTATATAAAAAATAAGAGATTAGAAAGAAGCCGAGCCGAAAGGTAAGAGGTTTTGAACGACAGTCCTATAGCTCAGTTGGTTAGAGCGCTACACTGATAATGTAGAGGTCGGCAGTTCAACTCTGCCTGGGACTACGCGAAAAAGAGGAGCAAAACGGATTAACCATCCGGAACAATCGCTTCTTATAATTTCACGGGGGATTAGCTCAGCTGGCTAGAGCACCTGCCTTGCACGCAGGGGGTCAACGGTTCGAATCCGTTATTCTCCACGATCAAGCAATAGCTTGAAACGATCTTTGACATGATGTACAAAAGCAATAAAGTAAGTAATTTTTAGAGATAAAAAGAGCTAAAGTATATATCGAACCATATGGTAAACGAAAACGTATATTTACGCATAGTTTACAGTGTTTGAAGAAAGTAAGCAAGGGCGCATGGCGGATGCCTTGGCTCTCGGAGGCGATGAAGGACGTGATAAGCTGCGATAAGCTTCGGGTAGGTGCAAATGACCATTGATCCGAAGATTTCCGAATGGGACAACCCAATATCCTGAAGGGATATTATCCATCTTAGATGGAGGCGAACGCAGGGAACTGAAACATCTTAGTACCTGTAGGAGAAGAAAATAATAGAATGATTCCGTAAGTAGTGGCGAGCGAACGCGGATTAGCCCAAACCAATCATGTTACGGCATGATTGGGGTTGTAGGACCACGATCTCGGACTTATATTGGAGAATGGAAGACTCTGGAAAGTGTCACCATAGAGCATGATAGTTGCGTACATGAATCCAATATATACCGTAGTGGTATCCTGAGTAGTGCGGAGCACGAGGAATTCTGCATGAATCTGCCGGGACCATCCGGTAAGGCTAAATACTCCCGAGAGACCGATAGTGAACCAGTACTGTGAAGGAAAGGTGAAAAGAACTTCGAATAGAAGAGTGAAATAGTCCCTGAAACCATGCGCTTACAAGCGGTCGGAGCAGCTTCGTGCTGTGACGGCGTGCCTTTTGCATAATGAACCTACGAGTTACTGTCACTGGCAAGGTTAAGAAATTAAGTTTTGCAGCCGAAGCGAAAGCGAGTCTGAACAGGGCGATTTAGTCAGTGGTAGTAGACGCGAAACCAAGTGATCTACCCATGGTCAGGTTGAAGGTTAGGTAACACTAACTGGAGGACCGAACCGATAAGCGTTGAAAAGCTTCCGGATGAACTGTGGGTGGGGGTGAAAGGCTAATCAAACTTGGAGATAGCTCGTACTCCCCGAAATGCATTTAGGTGCAGCCTTGATAATTACTAATGTGAGGTAGAGCGACTGATAAGATGCGAGGGCTTCACCGCCTATCAAGTCTTGATAAACTCCGAATGCGCATTAGTTTGATATCAGGAGTGAGGGCATGGGTGCTAAGGTCCGTGCCCGAGAGGAGAAGAATCCAGACCATCAGCTAAGGTCCCGAAATAATTGCTAAGTTGAACTAACGAAGTCAGATTGCTAAGACAGCTAGGATGTTGGCTTGGAAGCAGCCATTCATTTAAAGAGTGCGTAACAGCTCACTAGTCGAGGAGTTTGGCGTGGATAATAATCGGGCATTAAGCAATTTACCGAAGCTATGGAACCAGTAATGGTTGGTAGGGGAGCATTCCACTCAGCGTTGAATGTGGAGCGTGAGCTCTGCTGGAGCGTGTGGAAAAGCAAATGTAGGTATAAGTAACGATAAAGGGGGTGAGAAACCCCCTCGCCGAAAGACTAAGGTTTCCTGATCAACGCTAATCGGATCAGGGTTAGTCGGGTCCTAAGGCTCAGCCGAACGGCGAGGCCGATGGCAGAAAGGGTTAATATTCCCTTACTACCTTAAAGAGTGATGTGGAGACGGAGCAGTGATAATACCGCCGGCTGACGGAATAGCCGGTTGAAGGGTGTAGATATTAGTTTTCCAGGCAAATCCGGAAGATTAGTCGAACCTGATAGTACCGAGAGCCCTTGTGGTGATTGGATAGTGTATGTAAGCAAACTCCCAAGAAAATCCGCTAAACTTAATCTTTAAGGTACCCGTACCGTAAACGGACACACGTAGTCGGGTAGAATATACTAAGGCGCTTGAGTGAATCACGGTTAAGGAACTAGGCAAATTGACCCTGTAACTTCGGGATAAAGGGTCCCTCAGTAATGAGGGCGCAGAGAATAGGTCCAGGCAACTGTTTAACAAAAACACAGGGCTATGCAAAATTGAAAGATCAAGTATATAGCCTGACACCTGCCCGGTGCTGGAAGGTTAAGAGGAGATGTCATCGCAAGAGAAGCATTGAATTGAAGCCCCAGTAAACGGCGGCCGTAACTATAACGGTCCTAAGGTAGCGAAATTCCTTGTCGGGTAAGTTCCGACCTGCACGAATGGTGTAATGATCTGGACACTGTCTCAACCGTGAGCTCAGTGAAATTGTAGTATCGGTGAAGATGCCGATTACCCGCGATGGGACGAAAAGACCCCGTGAACCTTTACTATAGCTTAACATTGAATTTGGGTAATTGATGTGTAGGATAGGCCGGAGGCTTTGAAGCAGGTACGCTAGTATTTGTGGAGCCGCTGTTGAAATACGGCCCTTTGATTATTTGAGTTCTAACTCGCGCTTGTGAGGACACTGTTTGGTGGGTAGTTTGACTGGGGTGGTCGCCTCCAAAAGTGTAACGGAGGCTTCTAAAGGTACCCTCAGGACGATTGGTAACCGTCCGCAGAGTGTAATGGCATAAGGGTGCTTGACTGGGAGACCGACAAGTCGATCAGGTAGGAAACTAGAGCATAGTGATCCGGTGTTTCCGTATGGAAGGGACATCGCTCAAAGGATAAAAGGTACTCCGGGGATAACAGGCTGATCGCTCCCAAGAGCTCATATCGACGGAGCGGTTTGGCACCTCGATGTCGGCTCGTCACATCCTGGGGCTGGAGAAGGTCCCAAGGGTTGGGCTGTTCGCCCATTAAAGTGGCACGCGAGCTGGGTTCAGAACGTCGTGAGACAGTTCGGTCTCTATCTATCGTGGGCGTATGAAATTTGCGTGGCTCTGACACTAGTACGAGAGGACCGTGTTGGACTGACCGCTGGTTTACCGGTTGTGCCGCCAGGTGCATTGCCGGGTATCTAAGTCGGGATTGGATAAGTGCTGAAAGCATCTAAGTACGAAGCCAGCCACAAGATTAGATTTCTTAGGGTCGTTGAAGACGACAACGTTGATAGGCTGCAGGTGTAAAGACAGTAATGTCAAAGCCGAGCAGTACTAATTGCCCGTACACTTTCTTCTTTCCATATATGGTTGGCTAGATAGTTTGGCTCTTAAAATCAAATTAAAAGAGCTTGTTTTATTGCTTTTACATTGTGTTTATCTTAATATAAAATTAAGAAATTAAAATATTAAGGTAGCTATAGCATCAGGGTTCCACCTCTTCCCATTCCGAACAGAGAAGTTAAGCCTGATCACGCCGATGGTACTGCGTAACAGTGGGAGAGTAGGTAGCTGCCGTTTTATCTAGAGTCCTGTTCATTGAAATATGAACAGAACTCTTTTTTTGTATGTGCATCTCTATAAATCTATTTCACATCCTTTGATAACATCTTACCGTGGAAACTCTTCTGATGGAAAGAAAGATAGCATTGTCTTATAAATCTTCATGATACAATCTCTTAAATAAGAATTCTATATTCTTCATAGTAATACTCTTAGTAATTCATTAGTGTAAAATTTATGTTGTGTTAGTTTTATTGTTTGTGTTATAATATCTCATTAGTATTCCATTAAAAATGGAATGTTACTAAAAATTAAATAAACTTGGCTCATTCATTCTAAAACGTTTTTTGTCATTCTGATATCTAGTTTTGTCGGTCATTGATATACTTAAGATCTACAAGACTTCGTAAATGCTTCTATTTATTTACATGTCTTTTTGAATGATAAAAATCAAGTAATAGTAATAAATGGCGTCGTATAATTTATTATTAAATACTCTCAGTAGTAACCTAATACTTCTTGATTTTGAGGTGTTGTTTTAGCTTTTTGAAAAAAAGTTCTTTTGTGCTGGCGACAACCTTTATTACTTTTTTATACGATTAAATGTGAATAATGTCTTTTGGTTGTTTTCAGTAAAACTTCCAATAATTACATCGGGAGTTTTAAACTCTTCGTAATAAACCTTGCTGCTCACAATGTCAGGGTGCGCAATATCCTTTATTACGACTGTTTTCAATACGTTTTTCGAGATAAATTCGCATTGATAAAAAGTCATTGTATCAGATTTCTTCTCTAGATCCACTGCGTATATTTTATCTGATTTTTTATCATATCCAAATATACTCTTCATCTGATAGACTATCTTATTTTTAACTTCAATTTTAAAGTTGCCAACTATGGAAATTTCTCCGAAAGGAGAAATCTCCGACCAGCCTATAGCCTATTGAGTCTTTTCCTAGTTCGCCTTTCCAGGTACCAATGAACTTTTTAAGCAACTCTACCTGATTGAGTTTTTTTTGGCTGCTTTGCTTGAACATAAAATGAAAAGCAGAGCAATTGCTGATGTAATAAATGCTTTTTTCATACCGTTATGGATATAATTAAAACTTGATAAAATTAGACAGTTATTATTATTTAGCATACTTTTCCCGCTTTTATACACTGATTTTGTGTATTTTATAATGCTTCATAATAAGCAGAAAAACTAGTATGAAGAAGAATCCAATTAGTGTTTCTCCGAAAAGCATCATCTTTACACTGTAATAATCATGAATCCATCCATCAATAGCAATCATATACACAAGCGGTACGTTGCCAATGGAGGAAAGTAATGCAAACTTGGTAGAAGCAAGGCCATGTCCGATGACATGTAAAACAATGGTTGAGTAGGCTGCGAAGTTTACACCACACATAAAGGCGTAGGCTAAAACCCCGATAGTATATGTTGACGTCACATAATGCGAAATTCCCATTAAAAACGTTATTGCAGCCAATGCTGCCCCCGAACCGAAATAAGCAATCCACCGGCCAAACTTATCAGAAACGAAACCTCCGGTGAGTCCGCCCAATGCACTTATAAATCCGCTTATAGCTCCTGTAACAAGCGCCACTGTATCAGGGCTAACCAGCCAGTCTTTTGCTACGGACGACCAAATAAATTGGGCAGCCCCAACTCCAATTGGTGTAAATACTAATATGGATGAAAACAGTGCTAAAGGAGAATGAACCAGTTCTTTAATAGCAGTGCCTATAAGTTTTGTTCTTTCCAGAATCTTTTTATCTGAAACGGCTTTAACCTGTGGAACCCAATAAAGAGCTAACGAACAACAAAGTATAACAAAAGAGAGTACCAGAATAGCAGCTTGATGCGAATAATGTGTTGAAAGCCATAAGCCGGCACCTCCACCAAGGCCTGTCCCTCCTAAATTAGCAGCCTGGAAGCAACCGGATGCCATGCCTTTCCTCTCTTTCTTTACCGTTTTAGCCATAAAACCTCCTACGGGAGATACCACAAAGGTAGAAGCTACCAAGGAGACAAAAACCAGGGTTGTTATGGTTGCCTTGAAGTAAGGAGTAAGAGGGATGAAACAAAATAGGGATAAAGTAATAGAGCTTAAAATAACCCCAAAAATATACCATTTGTGTAAGTTAAAAGTTAAGTCGGTCATTGGTCCCCAAAGGAAGCGCAACACATTGGAAGATATACCTAATGAGCTAATTATAGCTACAGAAGCAACTGAAAATCCGTTTTGTACTAACAAGTAGGGTAATGTAACAGTGACAAAACCGCCACATATTCCACAAGGTAGAACAAGAACCAAAAAAGTGAATGGATTGGTATGTTTTCTGTGTACCGACATATACTTCCTTTTTACTATATTATTCTTGATTTTACAGTAAAGTTTAAACTCGGTTACCATCAATTTAAACATCTCACAACAAGAATAGTTGTTCAAGAAAGTATAAGATTTGTTATCGTAAAACGGATGGAAATATAAATTTTCTGATAGATTGATAAATTAAAATAGACGGGAAGAAATAATAAAAGCCTCCCTTAGCAATAAAGAGAGGCTCTTGTTATTATACTATCAATAAAGTTTATCTTTTATACTGGCAACAGCTTGGCAGAGCTTTGTAATCCTTTGTGGTTGCTTTAACAGTTCCGGCATCGTGACCAGCCTTGGCAACGGCCTGCATTACTTTTTTAGGAGTGGCTACTGCTGGATCATACTGCAGATGTAATGTCTGACTTTTCTGTTCCCACATTGCCATTTTTACTCCTTTTACACTCTTGGCAGCTTTTTCAATACGTGCTTTACACAGTTCGCAGCTCCCTTTTACAGGAATCTGTACGTGTTTTGTTTTGGCAGCCGGAGCTGTTACTGTAGTCTTTGCTTTATTGGGACTTTGAACTGAAGCTTTAACAGGTAAAGCTGTTACAATAGCTAACATAAGAGTAGCTAAACTCAATTTAATCATTCTTGTTTTCATATTCTTTATCATTTAATTGGTAAATAACTTACTGATTCTTGCTACATGTCCATTCCTGGCATGCTGTTAGTTCTTTTATTTTCTGGTTTATCTTGATTCATCATGCTTTGCTTGCCATCAAGCTGTGCACTGGCATCGATGGCAAAAGCTCCGTTGGTTACTATTTCTTCGCCCGATGCTAGTCCGCTAAGCACTACATAGGCACCCGAAAGCGACGGACCTAACTCTATTTCCCTTAGAGTGAAGGTGGGTACGGAGGTGTCGGGTGTTTTAACGTAAACAACAGAACGCTTACCGGTCCACAGTACTGCCGATTGCGGAATAACCAGCTGATCTTTGCTCTTAGCCAATGAAGCCTTTACATTGCCGGTTACAAACATTTCGGGCTTTAGTTTGCCGTCGCTGTTGTTTATCTCTACTCTTATGCCTGCTGTGCGGGTAGAGGGATTAATTACCGGATCAATGAAAGATACCTTTCCGGAAAAGACTTTCCCCGGAATAGCCTGAAGCGTGAAATCGATATTGTTTCCTGGTTTAAGGAATGGCAGATCTCCTTCATAGGCTTGAAAAACAGCCCATACACGAGATAAATCGGCTATCTGGAAAAGTACGGAACCTTGATTGATGTAATCGCCCTTATTTACTTGTTTTGCAATAACCTTGCCACTTGTGGTTGCTTTTATCTCTACGAAAGGAGAGGTCTTTCCCGATTTCTCTATCGCAGCAATCTGTTGATCGGTAAGATTCCACAAACGTAGTTTCTCTCTTGCAGCATCCAGCAAATAGGCCTTCTGCTGAGAGTTGCCCATCCGTGCTGTCTCCAGTAATTCTTGCTGTGCGGTATATATTTCCGGAGAGTAGACAGAAGCAAGTGTTTGTCCTTTTCTGACAGATTCTCCTGTGAAACTTACCCAAAGACGCTCCACACGACCACTTACCGTAGCTGTTTGCGATTGCATCAGTCGCTCATCCGGTTGGATTTTTCCATAAAGGCGTAAATCTTTCGCCCTGTTATCATTGCCAACAATCGAAGTCTGCACATTAGCCAGCGCCAAAGCCTCTTCGGATAATTGTACGGCATTAGGATCAATGGTAGCACTGCTGTCTCCGGAAGTGCCGCTATCTTTCAAGGGAATTAAATCCATACCGCAAATTGGGCACTGACCGGGTTTATCCATTTTAATCTGTGGATGCATGGAGCAGGTCCAGATAGTATGTTTGTGCTCATGTACCTCTTTCTTTGCAATGCTCTCCGCCTTATCCTTACTGCCGGATGAATGGAAAAACAGCCATCCTAATGCTAGTCCTGCAAATAAAATTAGCAGGTATTTCAAGTAGCTTCTTTTTAAAGCTTCATTGATCCATTCTTTATATTGCTTTTTCATCTTTTTCTTTATTTATTAGTTGTAATCAAATCGTCCTTAGCTATAATCTTCTCAAATTCGGCAACCGCAGTGTTGTATTCCACAACGGAATCTACCTGCTTTAAGCTGTAATTAAGCAATTCACGCTGCACTTGCAACACGTCTGTGAGGCTTACACTTGATGCCGTAAATTCACGGAGCATCAGTTGGAATGTGGTTTCTGTAAGCTGACGTTGCTTCTCATAAAGGGCTATTTTTCTTGAAGCATCGGCAATGCGCAGGTTAATAGCAACGAAGCTTGCCTCGAGCTCATTCTGTGTATTTTGATATTGAAGTTCTGCAGACTGTTTCATTAGTTTGCTGTCCTTAACCTGGGCCTTATATTTCTTTCTGTAAATTGGCAACGTAAACTTAACCATGGGCATTATCATGTCCATACCATTCATATTGTTCATGGTGTTCATATCCTCGGGCTTCTTTACGTTAATCATGTACTCCAGTCCAATACCTATCATGGGGTAGCCCATCTTTTTTGCCATTTCTCCTTTAGCCTCGTAAGAAGCACTTTCTGCCTTCCACATTGCAAGCATAGGGTTCTGTGTAACAACGGCTGCCCATGCTGTAGCATCATTAGCTATAAATGGTTTTTGCAGCAAGGTATCGGGCACACTGACAGTTGAAGCAGACGGACGTCCCAGCAAAGCATTGAACGCTGCTACAGCTGCTGTAAACTGCGATTGTGTTGTTTCGAGCGAGTTTTCCAGTTCGGCTCTTTCAATCTGTATACGCAGTACATCGGACATGCCACCGCTTCCACCACTCATGGATGAGGAAGACATGCTGCCCGCCATAGAGCCCGACTGATTTGCTATCATTGCAGAAGAGGATGGTGCACTAACAGATGAAGCTCCGCCCATTCCTGCCATTCCTCCACCTGTAGAGATCGGCGTTCCCGATGATGCCTGAGCTGCAGTTGAAGAGCCGGAAGTGTATGAAGATGAGCCGGAAGCTCTGCCTTTTCCACTCGGGGACTTGTATCTGTAAAGAGCAATTTCCTCCAATGATTTCAGTAGTTTAATGTTCTCTCTGATGTTTGCAAGCTGTGCCTGAATGCTGTTTAGCTTATACCATTGAGACTGAACGTTATAAATTACTTCATAGCTGCTCTCTCTGAACTTCTCGTAAGATGCTTTTGCCATCCACGACATTTCTGATTTGGCAGCTTTCAGTGTTCCGAACCAGGGAAACATTTGCATCAGGCTCAGTGTTCCTATCTCTTTGCCATTTACCTGCTCCATAGACTTCAGGTAAAAACTGAATCCTAGTTCTGGGTCGGGTAACGATCCAGCAGGGACTACACGTTGCATGGAAGCTTCGTAAGCTGCAAAGTCGGCACGAATCTTCGGATTGTTTTTAAGAGCCTGTTGCACGTAGATGGCAATACTATCCTGTGCCTTAATCTGGCTATAGTTTGTTGTGAGCAGTACTACTACCAACAAACAAACATATCTATATATCATTTTCCTTTTCATTTGATTGGTTTGAATAGTTAGTTTCAATTTGTTCGGGTAATCGGTTGTGTTTCACTGCATTCTCTCTCCACCAGCACTGAAGTACGGGAACTACAAACATTGTCATGGTTTGAATCAGCATTCCTCCGAAAGTAGGGATGGCCATAGGTACCATAATGTCTGAACCCTTTCCGGTAGAAGTAAGCACAGGCAGCAATGCTATTAAGGTTGCAGCAGTTGTCATTGAAGCTGCACGTACCCTTTTTAGTCCGGCTTTTACTACTGCTTCACGAATCTCGTCTTTATCAGAAGGCTTTTCGTCAAGGAACATCTGGTGAATATAAGTCCCCATTAAAACTCCGTCGTTGGTAGCAATACCGAAGAGGGCAATGAATCCTACCCACACAGCTACACTCAGGTTGATGGTATGCATCTGAAACATATCTCGCATATTCATCCCTGCAATACTGAAGTTTAGAAACCATTCCTGTCCGTATAGCCAGATGAGGATAAAACCTCCGGCAAAGGCTACAAACACACCCGAGAAGTGAATGAACGATGCTGTTACTGACTTGAAACGGAAATAGAGAATCAGCAAGATTAGTATTAAACTGATAGGTATTACAATCAGTAATCTGTTTGTAGCCCGTACCTGCTGTTCATAGTTTCCGGCAAATTTGTATGTTACTCCTTTGGGGAGTTCTATTTTTCTCTCTTTAATATTGTTATCAAGTATTTTACTGGCTTCGTTTACTACATCTACTTCTGCTTTATCTGGCTGCTTATCAAAGATAACATATCCTACAAGGAAGGTGTTTTCACTCTGTATCATCTGAGCACCTTTTGCATAACTGATATCTGCCAGTTCGTTTAGAGGTATTTGTGTGCCGTTAGAAACTGGAATCAAAATCTGTCCAAGTGATTCTGGATTATCCCGCAATTCCCGGGCATAACGTAAGCGGATAGGGAAACGTTCCCGACCTTCTACAGAGGTAGAAAGCTTCATTCCACCTACGGCAGCACCAATAACCTCTTGTAAATCGGAAACTTTAACGCCATACCGAGCCATATTTTCCCGGTTCAGCTTTATCTCCAGATAAGGAGCACCCACAGCACGATCATAAAAAACGGATGCAGGCAGCACGGAAGGAACCTTTTTCAAAGCTTGTTCCATCGCCTTTCCGGCTTTCTCAATGGATTCCAGATCCGGACCATAGATTTTTAGTCCCATAGGGGCTCTCATCCCGGTGGAAAGCATCACCATACGTGTGGCAATAGGCTGCAGCTTGGGCGCAGAGGTTAGTCCGGGAAGATTGGTAACCTTCACTATTTCATTCCAGATATCATTTTTATTTTTTATCTCAGGACGCCATTGACGGTAATATTCTCCATATCTGTAAGGTATCAGACTATCTCTTGGGATAACTCTGAATTCCTTTTCAGGATCGTATGTTTTGCCACCTAAGAGCACAAACCTTCCTTTCCTGTCTACTTTAAATCGCTCTCGCTGGCCATCTTCATTCAGCATATACTCCGGACGATAATTAATTGTATTCTCGTACATTTGAATGGGAGCGGGATCGAGTGCCGAATTTGCACGTCCCCATTTGCCTACAGCCAGTTCAACTTCAGGAATCCCTTTTAATCGTCTGTCCAGCTTTTCAATATTCTGAAGATTCTGTTCCACACCCGAGTGTGGCATGCTGGTAGGCATCAACAGATAAGAACCTTCATCCAGACTAGGCATAAACTCTTTTCCTATACCGGGAAATTCATTGCTGGCACTATTCCAGAAAGTAGTTTTTCTGAAGGAATTCCAACCTACTGTTTCGAATCCTTTGGCCACAAAACCAAATGTTTTATCGAATCCCATCCATATTACAGAGCCAAACAGTAGGGTGAAGATAGGTATAGCCATAAATTTCCACCTGTTGGCAAGACACCAGCGAAGAATCTTTTCGTAATAAATAACAAGTGACCAAAGCATAGTAAGGATTACGGCTATTATGCCTGCCACAAACAACATATTGAGCAGAATACCATTCTGTGGTCCCAAAGGAAGCCATTCCGACGATAAGTAATAGACTGTAGTTAGTAATGTAATGCCTATATTTATATAGTTAGGATAGTGCTTCTTTTCCTGCTTCCATTTGTATGCGAGCAGATTATTTACTCCGATGGCAGTCAGTGCCAATGCCGGAATTGAGCCACTAAAGGCAAACAACAATATGCCTGCTACAATGAGTAGTATATTTGCTACTTTGCGATAGCCGTGTTTGGGTATGCGCAATGAGAATATCCAGTAGGCAAGGGTAGGCAACAGAACGAGTCCCAGGATAAAGGCTGAAACCAATGCAAACGTTTTGGTATAAGCCAGCGGATGAAACATTTTTCCCTCCTGAGCCTGCATGGCAAACACCGGAATAAAGCTGATGATGGTAGTAAGCATTGCTGTACTGATAGCTCCGGATACTTCTGTTACGGAGGTATAAATCAGTGATACAAGATACTCTCCGTGTGCTTTCCCTCTATTCTCCGGGAAATCGAGGTGTCGCACTACATTCTCCATGAATACTACCCCCACATCTACCATTACTCCAATAGCTATAGCAATACCCGACAGAGCAACAATGTTGGCTTCGATACCCAGATTGCTCATGATAATGAAAGTACTTAATACGGCTAAAGGCAGCATACCGGCAATAACGATGGATGCACGTAGATTTATAACCAGTACAATAACAACGATGATACAGATTAGAATTTCATGATCTAAAGCACTTTCCAATGTTCCAATAGTCTCTTTTATAAGTTGGGTGCGGTCATAGAACGGAACAACCGTAACTTTCGAAACTCTTCCATCGGGCAGTACTTTCTGAGGCATACCAGCCTCTGTCTCTTTAATCTTAGCTTTTACATTATTGATAACATCCATTGGATTAGAGCCATATCTTGCCACTACAACAGCGCCAACTGCTTCCATGCCTTCTTTATCCAATCCTCCGCGACGTGTAGCCGGACCGTAATTAACGGTTGCCACATCTTTTATTCTGACCGGAACACCATTGCGCGAAGTAATAGCAGCATTCTCAAGATCTGATAGATTCTTGATATATCCTAATCCCCTGATAAGGTATTCAACCTTGTTTATTTCAATAGTTTCGGCTCCAATATCGAGATTACTCTTCTTAACTGCATCCATAACGTCCATAACAGAGACGCCAAACGAACGCATAGCCTCAGGATTCAAATCTACCTGAAACTCTTTCACATAACCTCCCACAGAGGCAACTTCAGATACACCTTCGGCACTTGACAGAGAGTACTTTACATAATAATCCTGAATGGTACGTAACTCCTGAGGATCCCATCCTCCGGTAGGTTTTCCTGTTTTAGGATCACGGCCTTCGAGCGTGTACCAGAATATTTGTCCCAACGCTGTAGCATCAGGCCCCAGAGTGGGCTGAACACCTTCGGGCAACGTACCTGCAGGCAATGAATTTAATTTCTCAAGAATACGTGAACGACTCCAGTAGAACTCTACATTATCATTAAATATGATGTAGATAAATGACATTCCAAACATAGAAGTACTACGTATGGTTTTAACGCCCGGAATACCTAAAAGTGATGTTGTTAAAGGATAAGTTATCTGATCCTGAATATCCTTTGGTGACCTTCCCATCCATTCTGTTGCAACAATCTGTTGATTATCGCCTACATCGGGAATGGCATCTACTGCAACTGGATTACGCGGAAGTAAACCTCCGTGCCAGTTAAACGGAGCAGTAGCTAGTCCCCAGACTATGATAACAATTAATAGAATTGATGTAACAAGCCTGTTTTTAAGAAAATAGTTGATTATTTTATTTAGCATATTTCTTGTTATTTATATAATTCACCAATTATCAGTTTAGTCAGTATATAGTACTAAACTAATAGTAAATTTCGTAATACCAAAACAAATTGCATTTTTTATTATACAACTCTTTGTTTAGTAAAGTAATTGATAATAAATGCTTTGTATGGTATAGTAATAACTAGTCTAAGCTAAAAATGGAGGCGCACGATCTCCTCCTGAACTAATAATAACGGGTTCGTGATAAAATGAAATATAGGGCTTATATTGAACCGTTATTGGATCTATATTTCCCTCGAATCCTGTAATATTAGGATACAGGTAAAACAAGTCCGAAAGAAAACTAAGGTGAAAATCTGGATTAATTTGTGCAATCTCTCCACGAGTATATTCATTCTGAATTTTATAAAAATGCGATTCATTTTTGCAGCAACCACTACATTTCCGCATTCCCTTGCAGCAGGATTTTGCTTCATTCGCAATGGAAACAGACACAAGCTTTGCTCCACAATAATGGCTGGAGATAGGTACACCTATGGTACTTATCATTAAAAGTAAAACAGCTATTATGTGAGTCAGCCTTTTTAGCATATGTCTTTAACCGATTAATAAATTTGCCTATTTTATAAGAAACAAGATAAATCTTACTTTTGTTTAAAAACGTACATACTTATCGATGCTACAAATGTATAAGTTATATAGAGAATATAAAATACCACAAATATGGTATTTTTAGCCTTCTTACTTTATTCCTTGTGCTGGATATTTCTACTGCTTATAACAATATATTTTTGTCTTAAAGCTATGTTAGCTACTTCCATTATATACTATTGAAGTGCATCTTAAAGTTGAAAAAACGTGCGGTAAAACCTGGTGGATACAACCTTTCTATTATATTTAAGTACACAGCCACGGATAATTGGTGAGCACGTCATTTCTATATTTTGTTATAGTACATTTTAAAGAAGAGTGGAGTTACTTTTTCTGCACAATTATCTATTACACAGATTAAAAACGAAGTAAACAGCTTAAAAGGGTGGAGTTGCACGTTCATCACAAGTATCTTCTGATGTATTTGTTTTATCTTTTTAAAAAGATAAAAATTTGAACGATAATAAGTTTTGCAAAAAGAACTGCATCTCCTTCGTTATAATAAAAATAGAGAGAAGGCCGAAGCCTTCTCTCTGGTCTGGTTAGGAAGTTTACTCATTGATTACCAACGAGATTTTATATCTAGAATTGAACATTCACCGATCCTCCTGCTGTAAGTAAATGCTTGATAGTACAGTTTCCAGGTACAGGAGAGGGTAGAAGGTTGTAATCAACAAAAAATCTTATACCAAAGTTTTGTTTCACCAGATAATTCATGGAAAGTCCCGATCCAAGTGTTAGACCTCCTTTTTTACCAATTTCAGCTGTAGATGAAGAAAGGGTATATTTAGAGAAATGACTATATCCAGCTAGTAATTTACTTCCTGCCGACCATCTGGATGAGATGGGGTAAGAGAAATACGGACCTACAGAACCGGTAAAAATATCCAGGTTATCGTTTTGTGCTACGTCATCTACCAATACACCCATGCTGGCAACAGAAAATCGTCCACCAAAGCCTAGATACGGATTCATAAACCATGCACCTTCCAGTCCGGCATTACTACCTGCTGAGAGTGATAAGCTGCTTCCATTATGCATACTAAACTCACCGGGTAAAAGGTTCACACCCAAATAGAGTCCAAAGAAAGATGGGTTATGAGAACGGTCGAATTGTTCCTCTTCAAGATAGGAGTGGGTAATACCTTTATCCTTGAATAGCACATCGGCCAAGAAATATCCAAATTCTGTAGATAGGATGCCAATTCCGGCACCGACAATAATGTCGCTTAACCAATGCTTGTTGTTCAGCTGACGGGTAACTCCGGTAATTGTGGCCAAAGAATATGCTCCTATGCTGTACCACGGGCTACGGGTTAGTCCGTATTCCTTGTGCATCATGGTAGCAGCCATAAATGCCGTAGCTGTGTGTCCCGACGGAAACGAATGATTGTTTGATCCATCCGGGCGCATTACATTAGTAGTAGTCTTCAAGGTATTGACCGCAGCAGCCATAATAGCTACCGAAAATGCATCCGAGGCTAACATTCTAGACCACGAGCTTCGACCTTTTACGCCACCTATCTTCATGCCTATCATTGCCATTGCAGGTGCAAACTGAAGGTAATCATCATAATGCTGTCTGAAAGTAGGTATGTATTCATTTCTGAGACTGCGGAAATGGTCGTCTCCATACTTTACGATTAATCCTCCGGCTATAAGCGGAGCACCAATATAAACCAACTGGAATGTGCGTGACGAGGTAACTCTATCGAGCTTTATTTTAAAGCTTTCTCTTTGTGCAGATAGGTTTGTACTGTCGTTTTGTATATTTAGAATCTGATTATAGTTTGCAGATGATTTCTGAACATTATCTCTTACAGTATTAATATCTTCAAGAGACAACATTCCTTTTTGCGTAGTAGTTTCACCAATCTTTTCGGGTGTGTTTGCCTGCGCTAACTCTTCATAAGATAGAAGTAACAGCAAACAGATAAAAAATAACTTCATAAGCATATCTGTTGAATGTTACGAAGTTAACAGGTGAAATCTGTATAAAATTTGAATTTATGGCTTATGGATAAAATAAATAATATAAAATATATTAATAAAAAAGGAGTACATTATTCTGTTTTTAGTCTAGTTAATGAAACTGACAATAAACTCATGTCTGTTTTCATTGTATTTATATTCAATATTCCATCCGTGAAAATTACAGATAGCCTTTACAATGGCTAGTCCCAGACCATTTCCTTTTATTTTCTCGGAAGATCGGTTGAAGCGTTCGAATACTAAATCCTTGTTGAGCATGCCTTCTGCAGAGGTATTGGCTATAATTAGTTTATCTGGTTTTATGGTAATAAAGATTTCTCCGTTGGCAATATTGTGTCTTACAGCATTAACCACCAGATTATTGATGAGGCTTTCCAGCAGAGTTTTATTTGCTTCTACAGTGAGAGATTCCACCTGAATATCTTCGTTGATTGATGTACCCTGAGTAAATCCATTTAAAAGAGGTAACATGTTCTCTGTGAGCTGAACTACATCTACAATCTCCATCTGTGTGTATTGTCTGTTATCTATCTTGGCAAGTAAAAGGAGGTCTTTATTCAGGCGTGCCAATCGTCCGGATACTTCATACAGACTTTGTACAATGTCGGCTTGTTGCTCGGACAAGTCGGGTTGCTGTAGCAATAAATCAAGCTTAGTTTGGAAAATAGCCAAAGGAGTTTGTAGCTCATGCGATGCATTTTCAGTAAACTCTTTTTGCATTTTGTAGCTGCGCAGGTTTTTCTCAATCAGTTTGGAAAGTACAGAATTAAGCCGGTTAAATTCTTTAATGTTACTTCTTAAAAATAGAGGAAGTGATTCCTGTTCAAGCGAAAAGTGTTCAATGCGTTTCAGCGTATCGTCAAAAGGAGCCCATATCTGCTTTGAGATTACTTTCAGCATCACACTTAAGGAAACCAGTAAAACTCCCATTATTATTCCGAATTGCAGCAATATACCTTCGAACAAATCTCGTTCAAAATCTGTGTGAGGTATAGGAGTTCCCAATTTAGCCGCGTCAATAACTTCTCTTAAATCTTCTGCATAATAATATTTGGTAAGCAGGTAAAAAAGAGGAGTGGTGAGTATAAAGATAATCGCCGTGCAAATAGTAAATCTGGTAAGACTCTTTTGAAGTAGACTTTTCATTCAATCCATTTATATCCGGTTCCATAAACATTTTTAATACAATCCTGGCAACCAGCTTCTGCCAGTTTGGCTTTCAGGTTCTTGATATGCGCATAGATAAAATCCTGACTATCGAGCATGTCTGCCATGTCGCCACTAAGATGTTCTGCCAATGCATTTTTTGAAACAACTCTGTTCTTGTTTCCTATGAGAAATAAAAGAAGCTCATATTCGGTTTTTGTCAGAGTAATAATCTGTTCGTTCACCTTAACTTCCTTGTTCAGAATATCGATTGTAAGATTATTGATAGTGAGTAAGTTACTGCTTGAAAATAATCTACGACGGATGATTGCATAGATGCGTACACTCAGCTCGGGAAGATGAAAAGGCTTGGGAAGATAGTCATCGGCCCCAATCTTCAGTCCGCGTATTTTGTCATCGAGTGAATCTTTTGCAGAGATGATAATAACTCCTGCAGGATTATTATGCCGCTTTATTTCGGTAAGAATATCCAGTCCGTTTCCTCCGGGTAACATTAAGTCCAGCAAAATGCAATCGTAAGAGTAAAGGCCTATCTTCTCCATGGCTTCATTATACGTAAAAGCCTGTTCGCACAGATAGTTCTCTGCGGAAAGATAGGTTGCTATCCCGCGTGACAGTTCGCGTTCGTCTTCAATAATCAATAGCTTCATAGGAACAAATATATACGAAAAAAGTGAATAATTTAAGAATGTGATGGTTTTATCCTATAAATGAATGTAGGTAATACTATAAGAAGTAAAGGCAGAGCCACTATAAACCCGCCAATGACCGCAATGGCAAGCGGCTGATGAAGCTGTGCTCCGGTACCTATCCCCATAGCTAAAGGCATAAGTGCAATAATAGCCCCGATTGCAGTCATTAGTTTGGGACGCAACCGTGTGCTGATAGCATATATCATTGCATGCTTGCGGCTCATAACCAATAAACTTTCATGGTATTGCAAGTAAGTGAATATTGCATTCTCTCCAATGATTCCCACCATCATAATAATCCCAGTATAACTACCTACATTGAGTGCCGTTCCTGTTATATAGAGTAATATATAGCTACCGCATATACCCAAAACAGAAACCACTAAAATAACAAACGCAACTTTTATGTCTTTGAACATAAATAAGATTACTGCGAATACAAGCATGCACGATAGCAGAAGAATAAGCAATAACTCTTTGAATGATTGCTGTTGCTGAGCATAAGCGCCTCCATAAGTAATCGTATATCCTTTAGGCAGAGATATCTTGTTTTTTACTTCATGCTGTATTTTTTGCACAGTACCACCCAAATCTCCTTTATCCAGACGAGCTGTTACAACACCCATTGTTTGCAAATTCTCTCTTTCTATTTCACTTGAACCCGATTTAAATTCTACTCTGGCAAATTCCTTTAAAAGCTTTTGTTGCCCGTTAGGAAGAAATATCTGGCTGTTTTCTATCTCCTGAGCAGAGATGCCCTTATTAGAGTTATAAATCAGCCGGATAGGGGTAAGCTGCTGTTTATCAAAGACAGTTCCTGATTCATTTCCTTCCATCATCGTCTGCAACTGAAATTGAAAGTCGGTTGGAGTAATATTATACTGAGCCAGCTTGTCGAAATCGGGTATGATTGAAATAGAAGGACCTGCAATCACAATTCCATTGAATACATCTGCGGTACCCGGTGTTTTCTCTACAATTTTTGCTACAGACTTTGCATAATTATGAATAATATTCTGATCTGGACCAAAAATCTTCACTTCAATAGGCTGAACAGAACTCATTAAATCTCCCAGCATATCTCCAATTACCTGTCCAAAGTCTATTCTCAATGCCGGCTGAGTTGATTCAACTTTTGACCGGATATCATCAATTACTTCATTTGTAGTTCGGTTTCGGTTCTTCTTTAGCTGAATTAGATAATCCCCGATATTGGGTTCGGTAATAAAAAAACCCATCTGAGTACCAGTACGTCTGCTATAAGTTTCTACTTCAGGTATCTTTATCAGAATTTGTTCTACCTTAATCAGCATCTTATCCGTTTCTTCCAATGTTGTTCCGGGAGGTGACGCATAATCCATTACAATACTTCCTTCGTCCATTTCTGGCAGAAAGCCTGTTTCAAGATTAGGAATAGCAAAGGCTGCCATAGCAATAATCAAAAATATAAATCCTATGCTATAATAAGGTCTTGAAATGAAGAAATTCACCCATTTCCTTTCTTTAACTTCTTGTGGTTTTATTTCTTTGATTTTTCCTTTACTTCCCAGAAATAGATAGATAACGGGAAGCAAAATCCATGTTGCCATAAAAGAACAAATCAATGTGATAATCATTGTGTTGGTCATTACTTTAAAGTATGCACCGGCTACTCCCGTCATTAGCATAAAGGGTACGAATATAACAATCGTGCTCAAAGAAGAACCCACCATTGCTTTAAACAGATATTTTATAGCTTTGTGAATAACCATTTTTACAGACTCGTCAGGATACTCTTCATGAGTTCGGTAAATCTGCTCAACCACTACAATAGCGTCATCTATAATCAAGCCTACGGATGCAGCAATAGCTCCTAGTGTCATTATGTTAAAAGTCTGTCCCGTGGCATATAAAACAATTAGGGTTAATCCCAGAGTTAGAGGAATAGTAATTAAAATAGCAAGACATGCTCTCCATGATTTTAAGAAACTAACTACTACAATAATGGCCAAAACAAGTCCAATCCACAAACAATCAGTTACACTTGTTATGCTGTCATTGACAAAGTCAGCCTGTACGTAATAAGGCTTTATTTGCACATCCGAAGGAATAATATCTTTTAATTTCACTAGCTGTTTCTCCATATTGGAAGAAATATCCGATACATTTGCGCTAGGCTGCTGAATAACAGCTATCAGTATACTCTCTTTGCCGTTAGCATTTGTCTTTATGTATTCCTTTGCCTTATGAATCTCAACTTTAGCTATATCACTCAGCTTTATAATCCGTTTCCCATCATTTTTAATCACACAGTTTTCCAGTTGCTGCAAATTTGTGATACGTGCATCTGTTACATTCAGATACATAAGTCTATAGTCGGAAAGGTAGCCGTTAGCCAGTAAGAAGTTGGCTTTATTTATACTTTCATTAATAGTAGAAGGAGTTAGTCCAAGCTGAGACATTTTTTCTTTATCAAGATAAACCCAATACTCTTTTGTTTCTCCACCTATGATACGTATATCACTGACACCTTCAACCTGCGAAAGAAAAGGTTTGATAGTGTAAAGAGCCATTTGTTTTAGCTCAATGGCACTTCTCTTATTACTGTTGAGTGAATATCCCATCACAGCTAAAATGGATGGATCCATTTTTTCCACAGTAATCTGAGTGTTTGATGGAAGTTGATTTCTTATCTCATTAATTTTAGACTCTACTTGCTGTTGGGCTAGATTTACGTTTGCACTCCAATCTATAAAAGCAGATATTTCACAACTTCCCCGGCTTGTGGTACTGCGTACTGACTTCAAATCGGGCACTTGCTTTATTGCATTTTCCAAGGGACGGGTAACGCTTACCGTCATTAAATCAACTGGTTGTTGTCCGGCTTCTGCTATTACTTTTATCTTTGGGAAGGTAACCTGCGGAAATAGAGAAGTCTTTATCTCTATTAAAGAAAATACTCCTCCAAAGAGAATAAGTACCGCAATTACAAGCAACGGTGTTTTATAAGTATCAAAGAAGTCCTTTTTCATTGTACCTTAGTGTTTGCCTTTTGAACGGAGACTTTTGCTGTATCCGCTAAACCATAATTACCGGTAGTTATAATCCTGTCTCTTTCAGTAAACAGAGGTTTTATAATCTGAACACGGTCATTCTTTTCAATACCTTTTTTAATATCTACTCGTATTGCTGTATTGCTATTTATCATTTTCATTACCCAGAATACCGATTGGTTTTCATCTGATAAAATAGCTTGTTTGGGTAGGGTTATAGCCTTTTCTATCTTGCTTTTAACTAAAACAGCTTGTGCTACAAGATTTTCAGGAAGATTTTCTGGCTGTTTTATTTTAAAAAATACACGCTGAGTTTGTGAAAGACTGTCCAGCTCCGGCATTACTTTATCTAGAACCCCGGTTAGCTTTTTTCCATCCGGTAATATAATACTAATCTCTTTATTATCATTTAAAATGCCATTAAGCTCATAAGGTAAGTTTAAAACAAAGCCAAAGCTATTGTTAGCGCTAATTGTGGCCAGGACATCACCTTCCTGTACATAATCTCCTAGCTGATGATTAGACATAATCACATATCCATTGGTTGGGCAAACAATATTGTTTGTACCAGTAAAATGAAAAGAAGGATCAAGTTTATTCATCTCATTGCCCAAGCTTCTTGCTTCCTTTGTTTGCAACTGAATTAACACTTTACCTTTTGTTACTTTGTCTCCAAGCTGAATGCCCGACTTTATAATGTACCCATTAATGGAGGCTGTAATATCTGTTTTTAATATATAAACCGAAGTGGCGTTCAGGGTTATTTCGTCTTGCATGGTTTCTATTTCAGGGGTAGTGACAGTAACAGGTGTGGTTGGTTCCTGACTCTCTGAAGATGAAGCTGTACCCTTGCCACCGCAACTGTAAGCTAAGATTCCGGCAACTGATATTAATGTGATTATTTTTATGTTCATATCAAGGTAAGATTAAATAGTTCAATTGATTTATTAACAGTAATCTATTGGCCTGATTCTGGATGTCTATTGCTTTAATATTCATAAAATTAGTGATAGATAAAAGAAAATCTGTCATACTCACTTCTCCTGTGCCAAGTAAACGCGCATTGGCATCCACCAAGGCCTTGGTATATTTAAACTGTTCGGGAGCCATGGAAATAAGCTTATCGCAGCGTTTTATTTGTCGCATAAGTTCCTGTATCTGGAGAGAATAATGCTGTTTACTGGCATCACGATATCTTTTACGATTTTCATCATTCAAATCATTCTGCATTAACGATATTTTTTTTTGTTTTCCATCATAAAGCGGAAGATTGATACTTACACCCATGCTTACACCAAAATTTTTGTATGGGCTAGTCATAAACGAAGATGAGTATCCGCCATTGGCAAATATCGATATCTGGGGTTTATAGTTCAGCTTGATAAGCTGTTCATTATTCTTGCTCTTCAAGCTGTCTATGGCATCATTTTTACCATATAAACTTTCTTCAAATGACTTTATTGATGATAAATTGATATCAGGTATAGCTATTGAATCCATCACATTATTGTTAATTCCACTCAGGTAATTCAGCGTACCCAGATTATTCATCCACAGCGAACGTTGTTGCTCATTATTGAAAAGGTTTTGTTGCAATGTGACCTTGAAATTAAGATAATCAGTCTGCTTAATCGTGGAATTTGTTGCTAGTTTCCTAAGAACCTTATCCTCTTTTTGCAGGAAACTGATAATCTCATCAGATAAATGCAGCAGTTCCTGATTTAAATAGGTGTTTATGTATTGATCGGTAATAGTCTTTTCAATTACCTCAGATGACATTCGGGCTTGATTTTCAATGCTTTTTTTATCTAATTTGTAGCTTTCTAATTTAGCTTTCAGATTTTGTTTGCTTATTATCTGTTTACTGACTGTTATCAAGCCTTCTACAGTCTGTCCGTTAGATATAGCTGCATCAAATCCATATCCTTTATAGGTCGGAGCAAACATAGCATTTGAAGTGGCCGACACAATTGGGCTATAAGTAGCTCTTGTTTTTAAACTATCTAATTCTGTACTTTTCTTCTTGTTGCCCAGCTCATAGAGTAATGGACTGCTTGCTTTAGCATTCCGAATATAATAGCCCAAATCCTTGTTCTGGGCAGAAGCCCCCATATATGTTATGAATAAAATACAAATTAATAGTAATACTGGATTCTTCATAAATTTGATATTTTATAATATTAAGTACAAATTTATAATACTATTTTGTAGAAATTCTGAATACAGAGCTATTTTCAAGAAAAAAAATCGGCATTAGATGACTCATTTTATGTTAATTATATTAACACTATAAGTTTTCTTCAGATTTTCTACAAAATTGGAAACGATATTTGCAAAATCTGCTATCTTTGGTTCTCCGAAAAAACAGACATTGATTTTAATTATAAAAACAGTTTGGCAAATGAATAAATCTGCAAACTATAAGTTTACCATAATTGTCCCCGTGTATAACGAGGAAGACAATATATACGCTCTAGAAGAAAAACTAGGCAAGTTCTTACCACAATCTATTTGTCCGGCATGTGTACTTTTTGTAAACGACGGATCAAAAGATAACAGCAAAAAGCTTCTTACTGAAATATGTAACAGAAATGAACATTTCTATTATATGGATTTAGTTCAAAATTCGGGATTGAGTGCTGCTATTAAAGCTGGAATTGATACCGTTTGTTCTGAATACCTGGGATATATGGATGCCGATTTGCAAACTACTCCAGATGATTTCAATTTGTTGCTTGAGCACATCAAAGATTATGAGATGGTGATGGGAATAAGAGCCAATCGGAAGGATACCTTTTCCAAAAAGATTCAGTCTAAAATAGCCAATGGTTTCCGTAATATGATGACTCATGACGGAGTTTCCGATACCGGATGCCCGCTTAAAGTATTGCATACGGATTATGCAAGGAGAGTACCATTCTTTACAGGGATGCACCGTTTTCTTCCTGCTTTGATTCAGTTGCAGAATGGAAAGGTAAAGCAGATTCCTGTTCGCCATTTCCCTCGTGTGGCCGGTGTTTCCAAATATAATTTATGGAACAGACTTATTTCTCCATTCATTGACTGCTTTGCATACCGATGGATGAAAAAGAGATATATCAATTACAATATTGGCGAAAATAATCTGCAGTAAACAATGATAATGTATGCTATAGGTTTTTTAGCCCAGGCATTCTTTTCGGCACGTATCTTATTTCAATGGATATTATCTGAAAGGGCCAAGAGAGTATTGTCTCCTTCTATTTTCTGGATTCTGAGTATTCTTGGATCTTATCTGCTGGTTATCTATGGTTGGATGAGAAATGATTTCTCCATCTTGCTGGGGCAGTTTATTTCCTACTACATTTATATATGGAACCTGCACGAAAAGGGAGACTGGAAGCGGGTTCATGCTGTGCTGCGAACCATTATGTTGCTAACTCCCGTTGTAGCTGTAATCTTTGTATGCAACAATGCCGATGAGTTTATAGCCTCCTTCCTGAAAAACGATAAAGTACCTTTGTGGCTGCTTATATTTGGCTCCATGGGACAAATAATATTCACCCTTCGGTTTGTATATCAGATGGTTTATTCGGCCAGAAGAAATGAATCTATTCTACCAATTGGCTTCTGGGTTATCAGCTTGATAGGCTCGTTTGCAATCATAGCTTATGGAATGTTCCGTTTAGATCCGGTCTTGATATTAGGTCAGGCAGTAGGCTTTGTTGCTTACTTCCGTAATATAGTAATAGCACGAAAAGACTACAAATACCGATTAAATGAAAGCGAATAAATATTTACTGTTATTGCTGGCGTTTCTGCCCCTGTTATTCTTTCGTGATTTCACACCGGATAATGAACTGAAATACCTTAGTATTGCAGACGAAGCTATACGCAATGGCAACTTCTTTACTTTTACTAACCATGGAATAGCGTATGCCGATAAACCACCACTCTATCTGTGGATTGTAATATTGGGTAAACTCTTGTTCGATATCCATAGCATGCTCTTTCTGGGCCTGTTTTCTATAATTCCTGCTCTGGTAGTGCTCTATGTAATGGATAAATGGATTGCAACGGAAGCTGATCAAAAGAGTCGTCTCTCTGCACAATTAATGCTGATAACAAGTGGATATTTCATAGGAGCAGGTATTGTATTACGAATGGATATGCTGATGTGCATGTTTATTGTGCTGGCTCTGTACACCTTTTACCAGATGTATGCCGGGAAAGGCACAAAATGGAGTAGTTATCTGTTTCCGTTTTATACTTTTATGGCACTTTTCACCAAAGGTCCTTTCGGATTACTGATTCCCATATTATCCGTTATCGCTTTTCTTATCGTAAAAGGCGAACTGAAAACCTTTGGACGGTACTGGGGCATTAAGGCGTGGAGCATTCTGCTGGCAGGTTCAGCTATCTGGTTTACGGGAGTCTTTATGGAAGGCGGATATACTTATCTGCACAATCTGTTGTTTAACCAAACGGTAAACAGAGCGGTAGATTCATTTCACCATAAAAAACCATTTTATTTCTATTTTGAAGCTATATGGTATAGTCTGGCTCCCTGGTCATTGCTTTATATCGGAGTTCTATTTGCCGGATTAAAAGCCCGACTGATCAAGACAGATCTGGAGAAATTCTTTCTAACCATCATTACCCTTACATTCGTGGGGCTTTCTCTGGTTAGTTCAAAGGTGGAAGTTTACATGCTTCCGGCGTTTCCTTTCTTTGCCTATCTGGCAGTGCTGCTATTGCAAAAAGTAAATCAAAGCAAGTTTATATATGCTCTACTGGCTCTTCCGTTGGTTATTATTGGAGCTGCATTTCCTGCAATAATTATATTGAGTAGAATAAAACCAATAGCCCTTTTAAATTCTCCGCTTATTTACGTTTTAAGCGCATTTTTAATGGTTATAGCCGTTTTGGCTCTTTATTATTTGTACAAGCAAAGGAATTTGAATAAGTCAATCTATACACTTGCTGCAGGATTACTTATTACCATTTTCGCCGGATCGTTCTTTATTCCTTCCTACAACGAATATATTGGCTACGGAGAAATGTGTAAAACAGGAGAGGAGATAGCCCTCCAGAAAGGAATTGATTCATTCTACTTCTATAATTCCGGTAGAATGGAAAATATAGATGCTTATCTGAAACGGGATTTAAAGGAGCTTAAAGAGACTGATTTGAACAAAAAACAATGTGGCAAAGCTATATTGTTTGTCCGTATAAAAGATGTAAACAGAACCCCTTCGCTAAAGAAAATGGTAGAAGGTAAACAGAAAATAGTTAAAGGTGATTGTTTCATCATAATTCTATAAAACAGGTTTATGAAGAAGATATTAGTAACAGGTGCAGCCGGATTTATAGGCTATCATATAGTAAAGAGATTATTGGAACGCGGAGATAAGGTTGTTGGTATAGATAATATAAATAGTTACTACGACGTTAGATTGAAGTATAGCCGTTTGAAAGAAACCGGTATAAACCAGGCAGAGATAGCTGACAAAAAACAGGTTCAGAGTGCTACATATTCTCATTATCGCTTCATTAAGTTAGATCTCACAGAAAGAGATGAGCTAAATAAACTGTTCGAGACCGAGAAGTTCGATGTGGTTTGTAATCTGGCAGCTCAGGCCGGTGTACGTTATTCCATTGATCATCCATTTACGTATATTGAATCGAATATTGTAGGCTTTGCCAATGTACTCGAAGCTTGCAGACAGAACCAGGTAGAACACTTTGTTTATGCCAGTTCCAGCAGCATATACGGACTGAATGAAAAGGTTCCATATTCGGAAGACGATCAGGTAGACAGGCCCGAAAGCTTGTATGCTGCAACAAAGAAAGCAGACGAACTGATGGCTCATGCTTATAGTCACTTGTATCAACTGCCCACTACTGGTGTACGCTTCTTTACCGTTTATGGTCCTTGGGGAAGACCAGACATGGCTCCGTTTCTTTTCATGAAATCTACCATGAACGGAACACCGATTAAAGTATTTAATCATGGAGATATGGAGCGCGATTTTACTTACATCGACGATGTAATTCATGGACTGGAAAAGATTATTGATAAACCATCTGATGGACAGACACCGTATAAAATCTACAATATAGGCGATTCCAGCCCTGTGAAGCTTATGGATTTCATTCATACCATTGAAGCCGTTACAGGTAAAGAGGCTGTGAAGGAATATGAAGGCATGCAACCTGGTGATGTTTATCGCACTTATGCAGACGTATCGCTGCTTGAAAAAGATTTTGGATATAAACCTCAAACGACCATCCAAGAGGGTATAGAGAAGTTTTATGAGTGGATTGTATCTTATGGGATATCTTTTTGATTAGAAGGATATACGTGTAACATTTCAGCGATAAGCGTATCGCTTTTGAGAGATTCAATTAACTTTATATAAAGCCTATTTTACAGATTTAGATTCTTGAAGTAAGTATAAAAAAACATCCACTTTTGAAGCAAAATTTATTGGTGAATGATTAAAATTCATTGGTGAATAGTTATTCATTCACCGGTGAATGGATTTTTTTTATTGGTGAATGAAAAAAATAATTTCATAGAGATAGTTTGGAGTTAAAATAATTAACCTATCTTCGCGCCTCAATTTTAATATTACTCTTAAAACTAAATTTATGAAAAAAGAAACAAAAAGATTATCCCAACTAATGGAGGCCGGAATTGAATCTCTTGATATTACTATTACAATTGAAGATATAGTGAATCAGGATATATCGGCCCAAATGGCTATTCTTTCTGCACTTCTTGATAATGAGGACTTTGCTATATATTTTAGAGAAAAAGTAAACATCGTTTTTACAGGTATAAATCCTGAAGATAAGAATCTTTGGGAAATACCTGAGGTGAGAAAATTCATTCAAAAACTTGATGATGAGTTCCCATATTGGCTCTATTTTTTATCAAAAGAAGGAGATGGCTTAAACTTGATTTATGAATGTCGTATGATACCTTTTTTGAATAATGAAGATGAGTTTGATTTGAATTTCGCTGAATTTAAAAATAGCGTTCAGAATAGATGGATACCGGCAATGAGCGAGGTTTGTGCGTTTACTGATATGTCTGACGAGGAAACACAACAATTGTGCATGAGTTTTTATCGTTATATGTTAGCTAAGTGAATTGCATAGCTCTTGAAACTTTATTTTAGTTTCGAATACTCAGATAAAAATAAAAATCCACTTATATAAGTTGATTATCGAAAATCAACCTTTTTAAGTGGATTTTTGGTGAAAAGATTTCTTCAATATAATATATTCCACTAAAGTGACTAAGAACCCTAAAAAGGAATATCCTAGTAAAATTAACGATATATTATTTACATATTCAAGGAGTTGTTGCTGGTGATATAGAAAACTCAGACTTTTAAACCAGATACCCCACAAGGTTTAACAATCTTGTTATTCCTTGTGATATTTAAAGCTCAAACGCTATATTGCTTAAAGCTAAGAGCATTATCACTAAAGTTGTTTCTGGCGATATTTAAAACTCAGACTGCATCTTCTCGCTCGGTATTATAATATCTTCCTCTTGTCAATTAAGAACTGGTGATTCTCATTCTGTGACAGATTTTAAACTTATCAACTCTGCAACTTCTATACTTGCTTCAGGTTCTCCGCTCAGTAGAAGAAATTTATCTTCTCCGTTCGGTTCCAGTATTTCTTTCCGGCTTTGAGGTTTCCTGTCTTTTAGTTTCCTGCCTTTCTGTTTCTCTCGACTGCCTTGCAGGAGCATCATTTCGCCTTGGAGTTACCGTACGATCTTGTGCCGGTTCAGTTCTTCTTTGAGGCGTTGTGACATCTTGTTGTCTCACAGGTCTGTTCACATCTGTAGGGGTAGTTCGGGGAACCCGGGCAGGCTGATCTACATCACGACGAGGGACAGTTGGACCATCTATTTTCTGGGGAATATCCTTCTTCTCGGGTTGCTTAATAGGGCCATTTATCGGGTTTATTCTCAAATTTTGATTTGGGATATCTCTTCCCGGAGTTCGTATTACATCATCTCTTTTGATAACACGAGATGGAGCTGTTTCTCTGGTATTTCTGTCTCTGTCAATCTGAGGTCGGTAAATACGTAATTCATTATTCCTGATTTCCTGTCCGGGTCTATTGCTTTCACGGACAGAATACCGGTTAACGGTTGTGCCCGATGCCCTTTGAACAGACTCTCTGTCGGGTCCATAGTTGTAGGTTGCATTTCTTCTTCTGTCATTATAAGTTCTATCTATTACTGTAGAGGTTCTCATAATTTTTTCGTGACCCGATTCATCTACATAATAACGATATATGTTTCGCCTTCCAAAGTCTCTTTCCCTTACAAAGCACCAATGGTCGTGGTATCGGTCATATTGTCCATCGAAAATGAAGTTTATACCCATTCCCGGACCAATTGGCGACCAGCCATAGTAGCCATTGCCATGAAGCCAGTAAACCCATGATGGGCCCCATTCATAACCCGGTACCCAGAACCATCCTAATGCATTATTAAATCCCCAACGGCCATAGTGGAATACTGCCCATCCCCAATTATAATCGGATATCCACGACCAGCCATATTGCGTTAGCACCCAATAGCCGTTGGTGGAATAGGGTGCGAAGGTTTCGCGTACATAGGGAATCCAGATGTAACCATAACCTGGATAATCAACCCATTGACCATAAGAGCCCAACTGATCATAGAAAATCTGGAAGCTGACAGGTGTCTCATCATAATAGGTGTCTCTAGATAATGTTGCGCATGAAGTGGTTAATACAAATATTAGAGCGCAGATTGTAGTATTTGTTTTCATGAATAGTTGTTTTTATAAGAGTTAGTCTCTTGATAAATAACAAAGTAGGATGAGTAAAGGTTTTATCTTTAACCGGATGATTCTCTGCGCTTAATAAAGCTTTTAAGCTAAAATAAACTCTTTAGCAAAGAATTTTGGTTCTTCATCACTTTTGGTGGAAGCAAACTGTTTCAAATGCTTATTCAATCAAAATTCTACATGTTTTTTGATAAGCCATTTATTGAATCTGATAAAAAGTTTGTAAAACGCCATTAATAAGAGGTTCAATATAATATCTTCCAACAAAAGTGATGAAGAACCAGAATTTTTCCTTTAACTGAAGAGCTTATCATTTATATCTTATAAAAATTGGATTTAGCGTGGATAGAAACGCATTTGCTCAAATTCGAAATCTCTGTTTTTACGTAATTTGTCGATAAGTTGCTTTAGTTCGCTTTCTTCCCATTTCTTCTGGAACATTTCATCATGAAGCAGCAACACTACATTATTGGGAGTAAAGGTTGAGTTATCTTCTGCTCTCCGGCATATCTCATTATACATTTCGTCAACCGTTTGTACTGGATTGCCGGTAGCTGCATTATGTTCCCATTCAAGATCCCAGCCTACAACCTTATATCCTACTTGTGCCAGCTTGTCTGCAGCTTCCGATCCGCTTTCAACGTCATCCTTCTTGCGGTTATCAATGCGCCACATATTTCTTCCCGGAAGACGAACAATCTTATTCGGCAATTTAAGTAGTTGATTGTTTTTCTGAATATCAGCTACCACCTGATCGGGATTGCTGTAAAACAATTCGTAGTGATTATTTGCGTGAGAAAAACTGTGATTGTATTCATCTATATAAGGATTCTCTTCGTAGTATTTAAAATAGTTATCCATTATTCTGCTTTTCAATACGTGTTCGCCAATAAGAAAGACGCTTATTTTAATCTTTTCGGCCAATACAACACTATCTATGTATTCACTACCATTTAGCGGACCATCATCAAAGGTTAAGTAGATGAATTTTTTGCCAGTAGTGTTTTTAACCATATCTTGTTTAACTGAATATGACTTTTTAGGACTTCTTCCACTTACATTGGTAAACGAGGTTAATAGACTCAATGTGCATAAAAACAAAATGAATCTGGAGTAATTGAACGTCTGTTTCATAAGATTTAGATGTTTAATTGAATATAAGTGAAAGTATACATAAATTTAATTCATTAGACCTAAGATCTTAATATTAATTTTCATGATTAACTATTTTTTATTAAACTCAAGTGTGTGTAAAATAACAAAGCAAGCAAATAATGGTTCTGTTTAAATAAGATGATTATCCGTATTTTGATTACTGCGATGAATATAAAAACAAAGGCTGAACCCATTGTGTGAGCTCAGCCTTTACTATTATAATTTAGTGAAATATATTATTTCAACCATTTATCCAGCCATGCAGCAAAAGTTCTTTGCCATAGAATACCATTCTGTGGTTTAAGTACCCAGTGGTTTTCGTCAGGATAAATAAGCAGCTGCGCAGGAACGCCTCTTAGTTTGGCTGCATTGAAAGCAGACATACCTTGGGAAGCAAGGATTCTGTAGTCCTTTTCTCCGTGGATGCAGAGGATAGGAGTATCCCATTTATCTACAAACTTATGAGGTGAATTGGCAAAAGTGCGTTGTGCAGTGGCATTGTTCTTATCCCAGTATGCACCACCCATGTCCCAGTTGGCAAACCACATTTCTTCTGTTTCCAGATATTGCTGTTCCATGTTAAAGATACCATCGTGAGCAATAAATGCTTTGAAACGTTTGTTGTGATGTCCGGCCAACCAGTAAACAGAGAAGCCCCCGAAGCTAGCACCTATACATCCTAATTTATCGGCATTTACATAAGGTTCTTTTGCCATCTCGTCGATAGCAGAAAGATAATCTTTCATGCACTGACCACCGTAGTCTCCGCTTATCTCCTCGTTCCATTCCTTACCAAAGCCAGGTAGACCGCGACGGTTAGGAGCTACAACAATATAGTCGTTTGTTGCCATCATCTGGAAATTCCAACGGTATGACCAGAACTGGCTTACAGGCGATTGTGGACCACCTTCGCAATAAAGCAGGGTAGGGTATTTCTTGTTAGGATCGAACTTAGGAGGATAGATAATCCAGGTTAGCATATCTTTGCCATCGGTAGTCTTAATCCAGCGTTCTTCCACCTTTGACATCTCTACCTGATCGTAGATATGCTTGTTCTCGAAAGTAAGCTGTTTAGCTTCACCTTTCATGGAAACGGCATAGATTTCATCGCCCATGCTCATGGAATGACGGGTTGCAATCAGTTGCTTGCCGTTAAGTTTAATTGCAGCATAGTCGTGAACACCTTCGGTAAGCTTTTGTTGCTTTTTGCCTTCAACATCTACCTTGTAGATCTGCGAGGTTGCATGCCATACACCGGTGAAGAAAAGGCTCTTGCTATCGCTGTTCCAGATAAATCCTTCCACACTAGAATCAAATGCTTTGCTTACGAAAGTTTTAACTCCGGTAGCCAGATTCATTACGAATAAACGATTCTGATCACTTTCATAACCATCGTGTTCCATGCTTTGCCATGCAATGTACTTTCCGTCTGGAGAATATTGAGGATTGGTGTCATAACCCATCATACCTTCGGTTATGTTCTTAGTTTGCTTGGAAGCCAGATTATAAACATAGATATCCGAATTGGTAGAAACGGCATATTCCTTACCTGTCTTCTTGCGTGAAGTATATGCAATGTTCTCGCCTTTAGCATCCCATGCCAGTTGCTCAATGCCACCAAAAGGCTTCATTGGCGATTCGTATGGCTGGCCGGCCATGATGTCTGTAATGTTTGTAAGTGCAGAGCCATCAAAATCGGCTACAAAAGGGTGGGGAACAGTAGTAACCCATTCGTCCCAGTGTTTGTACATAAGGTCCTCAACAACAAGTCCGCTAGCTTTTGGAAGATCTGGGTATCTGTCGGCTGTAGTTGTGCCATACTTTACTTGTGAAATGAAAAGTACTTTTTTTCCGTCTGGAGAAAAAGAGAAACCTTCAATGTCTTTGTCGAAGTTTGAAAGTTGTTTGCGATCTGTACCGTCCGGATTCATTTCCCAAAGCTGACTGCTTCCGCTTTCTGTACTTATAAAGGCAATTTTGCTACCGCCTTTAATCCAGATAGCTTCGTTCTCACCAAATGAAGTGTGAGTAATTTGTTTGTTGTCCGTACCGTCTGCGTTCATCACAAAGACTTCTCTGTTGCTTTTGTTTTGTGGTACACTGTAGTAAGCAACCGTATAGACGATTTTCTTTCCGTCCGGTGAAACATTAAACCCGCCAATTCTTCCCATAGCCCAAAGAGCTTCAGGAGTCATTCGTCCGCCTTTGATTACTATATCGGACTTTCCGATTAGTGGCTCGCTCTTGTCTCCTGCAGCTTCTGCCGAAAGTGTTCCGGCAAGCATTAGTGCTGCTGACATCGTTACTAATTTTGATTTTTTCATATAATTAAATGAATTATTTATTCGTAGTGCGAAATTAATCATTCTGGGGTGATTATTTATTCTTTCGCGGAATAAATATAACAGAAAAATGTATTTGAGTGAAAGGTAATAAAGAACTTTGCTAATATGAAATGGAGTATGATGATAATGGAAGGGAATGAAATAAAATCAACTGAGCCATTCTGAAGTTACAATAACCGAAGGTGTGATGATAATGGGAGAAATGAAAAACTAAAAAACTGAATGATTTCAGTGACACATAAAGTCTGATGATAATGGTAACCACTCCAAAAGAACCGTTACAGGTTTCTGTGGCAAGAATATAAATTAATCTCTTTGTTTATTACGTTTTATGTTGTGTAACGCTATTTTAGGACTAGACATCGTGGGTAATAAAAAAAGGGATTGTTCTAGTTGAACAATCCCTCTAAATCTATATTCTATTACGAATTATTTTCCGCGTTTCAAACGTTCAGCTTTTAAACGATCACGTTCCTTTGCCATACGTTCCTGTTGCTCTTGCATATCAGCCATTTTAGACATTAAGCCTGTTTTCTTCTTAGGCTTATCGCTGCTCTTATAAGCTTCTAGTTTTGCTAGTATCTTATCGTCGCTAACAACCTTTTTAAGTACAACCATAGTGATAATACTAATCAGGGTAGAAAGTAAATAGTAGTAGTTCAATCCTGATGCATAATCGTTCAAAATAAAGATGAACATGATTGGCATTACATACATCATAGCTTTCATACCTGGCATTTGTTGCTGACCGGTATCTTGCTGATTCATTGTATACTTTGTGTTCAGAATATTTGCCAATGACATTAACAAGCAGAATAAACTGATGTGATTTCCTACAAACGGAATATGCTGATTCCATTGAATAAATGCATCGAATGTTGAAAGGTCGTCTGCCCAAAGGAAGCTCTGTTGACGCAATTCAATAGCACTAGGTACGAACATGAACAGTGCGATAACGATAGGCATCTGAAGCACCATTGGTAAACATCCACTCATTGGACTAACACCATATTTGCTGTAAAGAGACATCGTTTCCTGCTGTTTCTTTAATGCATCTTCTTTCTTAGGATACTTTTGATTAATAATATCGATCTGTGGTTTCAGAACTCTCATTCTGGCAGATGACATGTATGATTTGAATGTAAAGTAGAAAATAACCGCTTTTACAATTACTGTCATAAAGAATAGTACCCATCCCATGCTCAATCCAAGACCTGTAAGCCAGTCGAATACATTAATGGTAAATACTTTATTGATCCAGCGAAGAACTGACCATCCTAGTGGAACCAGTTTGTCAAGTTCAAGCTTGTTACTATCGTCTTTACCTGCATCAAAAGCTCTCAGTGTTTTGTAATGGTTAGGACCGAAGTAGAAATGCATGTTGGTAGCCTTAGAACCTTTAGCATCGAAGTAAGTAGTCATTGTTGATGAGTAATTCTTCAGATAACCGCTACCTTCAGTTTCTAAACTAGATTTCAAAACATTCTTTTCGAAATCCTGATCGGCAATAAATACAGAAGAGAAATATTGAGTTTTGTAACCAATCCATTTTAATCTTCCTGTAATAGAGGCATCAGCATTTTTAGCTTCAGAAAGGTGATCAGTGTCTGCACCATCATACTTATACATCAGGTAAGCATAACGACCTTCGTTTTTGTATCCACGTTCTGCCTGACGAAGTTTCTGATTCCATTCAATATCTACGTAATTAACGCTTGGAGACAACTTGTCAAGCATACCGTTAGCTTTAATACTGAAATCTACCATGTAGTTTCCTTTATGCATGGTGTAAGTGAAATCGATGTAGCTATCATTGCTGGCAGCCAGACGCATTGTGACCGAAGAGTCGCTCTTGTTTACAGCCTGGAAATAATAATCCTTAGTTTCAATTTTTTCTTTCTTGTTATAGAAGAAGAAATTCATACTAACATCTTCTTTGTCGAATAAAACTAAAGGCTTTTTGTCCTGTCCGTTGTATTTCTTCAACATGGCAGAGTAAACTCGTCCGCCTTTGTTAGAGAATGTTAGTTTTACTAAATCATTTTCAATATTAGTAAAGCTTTCTGTTCCTTTTGCAGCATTATAGAAAGTAGCCGCTGTATCAACAGCCTGAGCTGCAATAGAATCTGTAAAAGCAGCAGCTTTAGCTTTGTTGGCAGTATCTTTCTGAGCCAGAGCTTGAATGGAATCCTGAAAGTGTTTCTGGGCAATAAGTTGTTTCTCGCTAGGGCGTTGTAAAAAGGTAAATCCTATTAAAACAGCTCCAATCAGTACGAATCCCACTAAGGTGTTTTTGTCCATAATTACAAGTTATACATTTATATTTTTAAAGTCTTATTTATTAATAGCGGCCTTAATAAAGGATACAAACAGCGGGTGAGGATTAAGCACTGTACTGCTGTATTCAGGGTGGAATTGTGTACCTATATACCAACGTAGATTTGGTATTTCTACAATTTCTACCAAGTCCGACTCCGGATTAACTCCCACACATTTCATACCAGCCTTTTCGTATTCAGCTTTATATAAGTTGTTGAATTCATAACGGTGACGGTGGCGTTCCTGAATATGCTCTTTCTTATAAGCTTCGTAAGTTTTTGATTTCTTATCTATAACACATTCAAAAGCACCCAGACGCATAGTTCCACCCATGTTGGTTATTGCTTTTTGTTCTTCCATAATGTCTATTACAGGGAACTTAGTGCTTTCGTCCATCTCTACAGAGTTTGCATCTGCATAGCCTAACACGTTTCTTGCAAATTCAATACAGATTGATTGCATACCAAGACAGATACCAAATGTTGGAATATCATTTTCGCGAGTATATTTTGCTGCTACGAACTTACCTTCGATACCTCTAGGACCAAATCCCGGACAGATAACAACACCATCTACAGCGCTTAACTTCTCTGCTACATTAGCTTCTGTAAGTTTTTCGCTCTGTACATATTCAATCTTAACCTTACGATCATTGTAAGTAGCTGCTTGTGAAAGAGACTCTAGAATTGATTTGTATGCATCCTGTAATTCTACGTATTTACCAACAAGGGCAATTTTAACTTCTTTGGTTGCATTGTTTCTTCTTTCAATAAATGCTTTCCATGAATCCAGGTTTGGTTTGTTGCCAACTGGTAATCCCATTTTACTAAGGATTGTTTCATCAAGTCCTTGTTCCTGCATTTTTAATGGAACTTCGTAGATACTTGGTACGTCTGTTGACTGAACTACGGCTCTATCTTCCACATTACAGAATAATGCAACTTTCTTTCTTAAGTTGTCACTTAAATTATGTTCACTTCGAAGTACCAGGATATCTGGTTGTACTCCTAATTCCTGTAATTGCTTAACAGAGTGTTGAGTTGGTTTAGTCTTCAACTCTTTAGCAGCAGCAAGATAAGGTACATAAGTTAAGTGTACGCAAAGCGCATTATTACCAAGTTCCCAACGAAGCTGACGCATGCTTTCAATAAATGGAAGAGATTCGATGTCACCAACAGTACCACCAATTTCTGTAATTACAAAGTCGTATTTGTATTTACTACCAAGGAATTTAACGTTTCGTTTAATTTCGTCTGTAATATGAGGTATAACCTGAATAGTTTTACCTAAGAAGTCTCCACGACGTTCTTTGTCAATTACACTTTTATAAATACGTCCTGTTGTGATATTATTGGCCTTAGTAGTCTGAATATCCAACATTCTTTCGTAATGTCCCAAGTCAAGGTCACATTCATGACCATCAACTGTGACGTAACATTCCCCATGTTCGTAAGGGTTAAGCGTTCCTGAGTCAATATTGATATAAGGATCGAACTTCTGTATAGTTACCTTATAGCCTCTTGCTTGAAGTAGCTTACCAATTGATGATGCAATAATTCCTTTACCTAATGAAGAGGCAACCCCTCCTGTGACGAAGATGTACTTTGTTTCTCCCACGACAATACTATTTTATTATAATTAAATTAAGCGGTTTTTTTAGACCTTTTAAACCGCAAAAATACTAAAAAAAGAGGACGTAGTTAAATTTTCTACTTAAAATTATTATAAAAAACAATATTTGGGGATTCTTTATGCAATTTAAATATTTAGTTGTAGCTTTGTGATTTATTAGTTTTTAAATACGGTATGAAAAAAGAATTTACTTTAATTTTATTATTGTTTTTTACGCTTACTTCGTTTGCTAATAATAAGAAAAGTCAGCGTTCTTCCTTGGAGAAAATTGAGCAGGATACGGTATTCCTGAAAAAGTACAGTGACGCACTTACTACATTGTATAATCGTCATCTGGGAGTGTTGGACTCATTGAATAATGATTCTGTTCCTGCCAGAAATCTTGAACTTGAGCCAAGATTTTACAGACTGTTTGTGCCTCTTGCATATTATTATTCTCCAATAGCAGATGCTTATAATCCTAAGTGGAAACCACTGGGAATAAAAAAGCAAGAGTATCCTCTTGATGAGTTGTTTCCTATTGATAAAAATGCGTTCAATCAGACAGAAAGGATAAACCATATTGTAAATAAAGCTTTACTATATACATATCTTAGATATCCTGATCTGGTTGTTAATTTTGAAGATAATATAACCAAGCAATCAATATATAGGGTTGAAGAAACAGAAGAATTAAGACCTAAAACTTCTGTTATAAAGCTCTTTAAACCAGAGCCTATGAGTAACCATGTAGAGAAGGTTCAAGTAACAATTCAGAAACCTAACTTCTGGGTTAATTATGGTAATGGATCTATGCAGTTTACTCAGAACTATATTTCGGATAACTGGTATAATGGTGGCGAAAGTACAAACTCTGTATTGATGAATCTTCAATTATTTGCTAATTATAATGATCAGCAAAAAATTCAATTTGATAATACTTTTGAAGCTAAAATAGGATTCAATACTGTGTCTTCAGATACTATACGTCCATATAGAATAAACACCGACCTGCTTCGCTTATCTAGTAAACTAGGTTTAAAAGCAGCTTCTAACTGGTATTATACAATATCTGGTGAGTTCACTACTCAATTCTTTAAGAATTATTCTACTAATAGCAGAAATCTTAAATCGTCTTTCCTTGCTCCGGCCAACTTCAACTTAAGTATTGGTATGGATTATAAGGTAAATAAAAAGAAGCTAACTTTATCTGTAGTTATGTCTCCTGCTGCATATAATATGAAATATGTAGGAAACGACAAGGTTAATGAAACAAGTTATGGATTGAAAGAAGGAGAAACGTTCCTGCATGATGTCGGTTCTAAGTTGCTGACTAATATGAAATGGACTATGTTCCCATCGGTAACCTGGGAGTCTCGTTTGTATTATTTTACCAGCTACAAAAAAGTAGAAGCGGAATGGGAAAATACCTTTAACTTTGTGTTGAACCGTTATTTGTCAACCAAACTGTTCTTCCACGGACGATTTGATGATGGTGTTACTCGTCGCCCGGGTAAATCTTACTTCCAGTTTAAGGAATTACTTAGTTTTGGTATAAACTATACTTGGTAAACAAGTCTACAAATTAATAATGAACACTCCCCGTATGTTTAAATCAACATACGGGGAGTGTTTGTTTTATACAGATTGTTATTTATTAAATTATTAAAGAATCCGTAGCTGATTTTACTTGAATTTAATAGCGAATAATGTTCAGACATTGACTAATACTTTTTTTGTAATGTAACATATTCTTTTACAGCATATTCAAGTGATTAACATCAAATAACTGAAATTCTGCATAGCATTATAGCTCCATTTACATTAATAATCTGTACATTTGATTCATTAAAAACAAATAGGTATGCTAGATTTAGAAAAAATAACAGAGAAAGTACGTCAGCTGGCTATTGAAACCGGCGCCTTTCTTCGAAAAGAACGTATCAACTTTAACAGAGATAGGGTAGAAGAAAAGAATTCGCACGATTATGTATCATACGTAGATAAAGAGTCGGAACGCAGAGTTGTAGCCCGCTTGTCGGAACTGATTCCAGAAGCAGGATTTATTGCAGAAGAAGGATCTGGTTCTCATGGAGAAGAAGAGTATTTCTGGCTGGTTGATCCTCTTGACGGAACTACAAACTATATTCATAATAATGCTCCTTATTGTGTTAGTATAGCATTGAGAAGTAAAACAGAACTATTGATCGGAGTTGTGTATGAAGTATGCAGAGATGAATGTTTCTGGGCATGGAAAGGTAGCAAAGCGTATTTAAACGGCTATGAAATTCATGTTTCAGAAGTAGATGTAATGGATACTGCGTTTATTGCTTTGGGATTCCCTTATAATTCTAAAGAGTACAAACCAATGGCTCTTCATATTGTTCAGGAACTATATGGTAAAGCAGGAGGTTTACGCTTACAGGGAGCTGCAGCAGCCGAAATTTGTTATATAGCTGTCGGACGGTTTGAAGCACGTATAGAAGCGTTTCTTGGACCATGGGATATAGCTGCAGGAACATTGATCTTAATGCAAGCCGGAGGTAAGGTTACAGATTTTGATGGAGGGGATACTTTCTATTCCGGACATCAGGTTCTTGCTTCAAATGGGAAACTTCATAATCAGCTACTTGAGGTTGTAAGAATGGGGAAAGAGTAGTGTTAATCTTATTTTTGCATTAAAATATACGGTAATACAATATTATTTTAGTACGTTTGTAGTGGTAAAAAGATAAATGCAACAATGAATATACCTGTTATATTTCAGTTCTTAAAAGAACTATCTATAAATAATAATCGCGAATGGTTTAATAATCATAAGGACGATTATCTGAAAGCTCAGACTGAATTCGAAAACTTACTGACTGCTATTATTCAGCGGATATCTCTGTTTGATGAAAGTATAAAAGGCGTTCAAGCGAAAGATTGCACTTTTCGCATCTATCGAGATACACGTTTTTCACCGGATAAAACTCCTTATAAAACACATTTTGGAGGATATATAAATTCCAGGGGAAAGAAATCTGAACATTGTGGATATTATGTCCATCTGGAACTTGGAAACTGTTTGATGGCGGGTGGAAGCTGGTGTCCTCCTCCAAATATTTTGAAAGCTCTCAGGCAGTCTGTTTATGAAAACATAGACGAGTATATGTCTATAGTAGAAGATCCTGCTTTTAAAAAGTACTTTCCTGTTATCGGAGAGAGCTTTCTGAAAACAGCACCTAAAGGATTTCCTAAAGATTTTAAATACATTGATTATTTGAAATGCAAGGATTACTCTTGTGCATATAAGATTCCCGATGAGTTCTTCCTGGATGAGTATATGCTGGATAATGTATCTGATGTATTTACACAATTGAAGCGTTTTTGTGACTTCACCAATTACGTAATAGATGAAATTGAATAAAATCCAGAAAATATAAGTAATTATTGATCTAATAAATTAAAAAGTTATGGTAGTAGATAAAATTGAAAATTTGGACAAATATGTTTCTTTGAATCCTCTTTTTGCTCAGGCTGTTGAATTTCTAAAATCAAATAATCTTTCGGAAATGGAAGTAGGCAAAACTGAACTTAAAGGTGCCGATTTAGTTGTTAATGTAGCGCAAACTAGCCCAAAAACAAAGGAACAAGCCAAATTGGAAACACACAATAAGTTTATTGATATTCAGATTCCATTGTCGGGTGTAGAAGTTATGGGATACACTGCTGGTGCAGACTGTAAACCTGCTGATGCTGCTTATAATGCAGAAAAAGATATTACTTTCTTTGAAGGATTGGCAGAGAGTTATATAGCTGTAAAACCTGGAATGTTTGCTATATTCTTCCCTGAAGACGGTCACGCTCCTGGTATTACTGAAACCGGAGTTAAGAAAGTTATCGTTAAAGTATTAGCTTAAGTTATACTTACCAACACAAACCTATGAATAAGACACTGAATTTAATTAAGAGAGACTCATGGCTTGAACCCTATAAGGAAGCAATAACAGGACGCTATGAACATGCGCTCTATAAAGAGTCTGAATTAACCGAAAAAGGTAAAATAACGCTTTCAGACTTTGCTTCCGGATATCTGTATTTTGGATTACACCGAACCAACGATGGATGGATATTCCGTGAAAGTGCTCCTAATGCCACTTGTATTTATATGATTGGTACATTCAGTGACTGGCAGGAAAAAGAATCTTATAAATTACAACGCATTGGTAATGGTAATTGGGAATTGAATCTACCTACCGATGCGTTGAAACATGGTGAGTTATATAAACTGAAAATCTACTGGGAGGGAGGACAAGGTGAACGTATTCCCGCATGGGCAACACGTGTAGTGCAGGATGATATTACCAAAATATTTTCTGCTCAGGTGTGGTTTCCCGAAGAAGCTTTTCAGTTTAGTAAAACACCGTTTATTCCTAAAAAAGATCCACTTTTAATCTATGAGTGCCATATCGGTATGGCTCAGCAAGAGGAAAAGGTAGGAACTTACAATGAATTCCGTGAAAAAACACTTCCACGAATAGCAAAGGCTGGATATAACTGTATTCAGATTATGGCTATTCAGGAACATCCTTATTATGGAAGTTTTGGCTATCACGTATCTAATTTCTTTGCAGCATCTTCGCGTTTCGGCACTCCTGAAGAACTGAAACTACTGATTGACACAGCTCACGGATTAGGTATTGCTGTGATTATGGATATTGTTCATTCTCATGCAGCCAAGAATGAAATAGAAGGATTAGGAAATTTTTCCGGCGATCCTTATCAATATTTCTATCAAGGAGAAAAAAGAGAACATCCGGCATGGGATTCACTTTGCTTTGATTACGGCAAGAACGAGGTTATTCATTTCTTACTATCTAACTGTAAATTTTGGATGGATGAGTACAAGTTTGATGGATTCCGTTTCGATGGCGTAACTTCAATGCTTTATTACAGCCATGGTTTAGGAGAAGCATTTGTAGGCTATGGTGATTATTTCAATGGTCATCAGGATGACAATGCTATATGTTATCTTACATTGGCAAACAAGCTTATACACGAAGTAAATCCTGAGGCTATAACAATTGCCGAAGAAGTATCTGGTATGCCTGGATTAGCTGCTAAAACCGAAGATGGCGGCTATGGGTTTGATTACCGAATGGCAATGAATATTCCAGATTACTGGATAAAGACAATAAAGGAAAAAATTGACGAGGACTGGAAACCTTCATCTATATTCTGGGAAGTAACCAATCGTCGTAAAGACGAAAAAACTATTTCCTATGCAGAAAGTCATGATCAGGCGTTAGTGGGTGATAAAACTCTTATATTCCGCTTAATTGATGCTGATATGTATTGGCATATGCAGAAAGGTAGCGAAAACTACACTGTGCATCGTGGAATGGCTCTTCATAAAATGATTCGTTTGGTTACTGCTACTACAATCAATGGAGGATATCTCAACTTCATGGGAAATGAGTTTGGTCACCCTGAATGGATTGATTTTCCACGTGAAGGTAATGGTTGGTCATGTAAATATGCACGTCGTCAATGGGATCTTGTAGATCGTAAAACGTTGGTTTATCATTATTTGGCCGATTTTGATCAACAAATGATTGAATTGGTTGAAGGTGTTAAAGATTTCCAGAATATTCCTATAGAGGAAATATGGCATAATGATGGTGATCAGATATTGGCATATAAACGTGAGGATTTAGTTTTCGTCTTTAACTTTAATCCGGCTAAATCATTTACCGATTATGGCTTCCTTGTTGCTCCGGGCTCGTATAGTGTTGTACTGAATACCGATACTAAGGAATTTGGCGGAAATGGATTAGCTGACGATACTATCAAGCATTTAACAAATTTCGATCCGCTATATAAAGGTGAAAATAAAGAGTGGTTAAAACTATATATTCCAGCCCGCTCTGCAGTAGTTTTGCGTAAAACAGAATAGGTTATGTATAGTTATAACTCTCATTTAGAAAAAAAAACCACTCGTACAATCTCTTGTGTGAGTGGGTTTCTTTTTATTTTATTTAGCTTTGTTTATCTGGCTGTAAGTTTCCGATATTTATTATACATCACAGAAGACTTATCTCTTTTTACTTATGACATTCCTTTCTTTCTGGAAAAAGTAAGTAAACCGGGAGGTATACTTCTTTATGTAGCTTCTTTTTTCACTCAGTTCCTGTTTTATCCTTGGATAGGAGCACTTATTATTATTGCATTTTTGCAACTAATTCAGTGGCTCATTCACAGATCGTTTTACTTTAACAGGAAGTATTTTATAATCTCCTATATTCCGTCGTTCCTTCTTTTGGTTATTATCACTGATGCAGGACGTTCGCTTTATCTGATGACTCATTTGGAGTTTATTTTTACTTATGTGCTTAGTCTGTTTTTTCTGCTGCTAAGCTATTATTCTTTTATAAAGATACAAGATACCCGAAAAAGTCTTATAACTCTGTGTTGGTTAATTCCATTGTTATTTTTTTGTCTTTCGGGTAGTGCTGCAATTTTCTTTTTCGGGCTAATCCTCTTATGCGGAACATTATCAAAAAGAAATAGCAATATTTTCTCTATTAGTATATTGTCTTTGGGGTTAATGGGACTTTTGTTCGTCCTTGCAAAATATTTATTGTATCCTCATTTCACTATCAATCAGGTTTTGTTTGGCATTCATCCAATAACCCCGGTAGATTATAAAACAGAGAAACTGCTGCCACATCTGTTGCTTTTACTTTTTTTCGTGTTAATTGCAATCAGGCAAATGTTTCCTCCAATGGGAAATAGAATTACTTCCTATGCCCGATGGACATACACAAATATTATTGGTTTACTCATCTTATCTGCACTTACTGCTACGCTGGCCAATAGTAATGATGACTTCAGATATGAGATGGTGATAGATCGTAGCATACAAAATAGAAACTATAACAAAGCTTTACGGGCAGGAAAGGATGCTCCACATCCTACAAGAGAAATGACCGTGCTTCGTAATACAGCTTTAGTTCTTTCGGGGCATGCAGGAGATAAAATGTTTGAATACACACAGAATTATAAATCTGATGGTCTGTTCTTTGATTATAATAAAGATAAACCATCATATCCGGGTGGTGCCATGATTTATTTCTATTTGGGAGCCAAACATCTTGCAACGGAGTGGGCAAACAATGATTATCTTAAAAATAGAAATTCATTCAGAATGCTAAAGGATTATGTACTTATAGCTACTGCAAACGGACACTTAAATGCAACTAAGCAAACTGCACAAATACTGGATAAAACATTATTTCATCGTGATTTTGCAAAAGAACTTTATGAAATAATAGCAGATTCTACTATTCTTATGAATAAGGATCAGGTATTTGGTGGCATTAAGCAACGCTTATCTGACAACTATTATCCGTTTCCTACTAAAGGAAATTATGATAAGTTTATCTGCAATTTCTATCGCGATAATCAGAATAATAAAGTGGCATACGAATATTACTTAATGGCTGCTCTGCTCGACAAGAATGTTGAGAAAATTAGCTGGGGACTAAAACGTTACTGGAATTATTATAAGAAAACCATGCCAAAGCATTATGCAGAAGCTGCTGTGCTATGCAATTATTTAAATAAAGCTCCCGTGGTATATGTAAATAAGGTAACTTTAGAAGAGTTCAAAGAGTTTATTAAACTAAAGAAAGCACAAAATAATCCTGCAACCGAAGCAAATGTAATGCGTAGAAACTACGGAGATACTTATTGGTGGTATTATTTTTATGAATAGCTTTACTTATTTTATGACTGCTAAATTATAATGTTATGAATAAAATTAATATTCTTTGGACAACTGATAATAAAGATACCGTGTTTAATATGTTGTCAATGTATGCTATAAACTCAAAGAAAAGAGAATGGTGGCAGGAAGTTAATGTTATTATATGGGGAGCCTCTGTGAAATTAGTAGGAAATGATACTCAGATACAAACAGAAGTTCTTGAGATGTTAGGTCAGGGACTGCATGTTGAAGCTTGTAAAGACTGTTGTGATAAGTTTGGAGTTACAAGTACATTAATAAAACTAGGAATCGATGTTCGATACATGGGGGAACCTTTAACCGAATATTTAAAAAATGGTGAAACAATTCTGACTATATAATTTATATCAGACATTTTTAAATATATTTCCTCTATAAATAAAAGCCATATTTTTATTTAATGCGCTTATATATAGAGATTTTCATGTAAATTAGCATAAAGAAAAATAGTGAAAAAGAGAGGATAGCAAACCATAATCTGCTATCCTCTTTCTATTTTTTGATTAAGTTATCTAATCGAAAGTTTCATATCGAGTTGTGAGTAATTTACGATCTCCCAAAGTATTGTCCACACGGGCTACGTTTAACCAGAACTTATTATCACGTACAGATTGAATAGGATAAGCAGCCTTTTCACGTGAATATGCGTGCGACCAATTATCAGCCACCACTTCATATTCGGGGTGAGGAGCATTTACAAGAACATTATCAGCTTTGTCGGCAGTGCCATCCTTCACTTCCTGAATTTCGTTGTAAATTGAAAGCATTACATCTACAAAATTATCCAATTCTGCAAGGCTTTCGCTTTCTGTTGGCTCAACCATTAATGTGCCATGAACAGGGAAAGATAGAGTAGGAGCATGGTATCCGTAATCCATCAATCGTTTGGCAATATCATTTTCTGTAATGCCTGTCTCGTTAGAAATGTTACGGCATTCAAGAATCATTTCATGACCTACGAAGCCATTGGCACCTCTATAAACAATACCATAAGTATCTTTCAGACGAGCAGCCAAATAGTTTGCATTTAGAATAGCAATGGCCGTTGCTTGCTTTAAGCCTTCAATTCCCATCATTCGGATATACCCGTAAGTGATTGGTAAAACACCGGCACTTCCATACGGAGCAGAGGAAACTGTATTTTGAGAAGATCCAAAGAATGGATGTTCAGGTAAGAATGGAACAAGATGTTTGGCCACGCAAATAGGGCCTACACCAGGACCACCACCACCATGAGGAATGGCAAATGTTTTATGTAGGTTAAGATGACAGACATCTGCACCAATTGTTCCCGGGTTGGTATATCCTACCTGAGCGTTCATGTTTGCTCCATCCATGTAGACTTGTGCACCGTAGGAGTGAATAATGGCACAGATTTCTTTAATCTCAGTTTCAAAAATACCGTGAGTAGAAGGATAGGTAATCATCAAAGCAGCAAGATCGTCTTTATTCTCTTCTGCTTTAGCGCGAAGATCATCCATATCAACGTTACCAAATTCATCGCAAGCACAGATGATAGGAGTGAACCCCGCCTGAACTGCCGAAGCCGGATTGGTTCCGTGAGCTGATGCCGGAATTAAAACTTTACTACGATTGCCTTTACCTCTGCTGATAAGATAGGTACGAATAACACGGAGGCCTGCATATTCTCCTGCAGCACCCGAATTGGGCTGGAAACTTACACCTGCAAAGCCGGTAATTTGTTTCAGATATTCGCCTAAGTTATAGATAAGTTCACTGTAACCTTCTACCTGCTCTTCCGGAGCAAAAGGGTGTATGCCGGAGAATGCAGGGTTTGACAATGGAAACAACTCGGCAGCAGCATTCAGCTTCATGGTGCATGAACCAAGAGATATCATGGAATGAGCCAATGAGATATCCTTTCTGTCCAGACGCTTGATGTATCTCATCATCTCCGTCTCAGTGTGATACTGATTGAATACAGGATGAGTAAGGAATGTACTTTTACGTTTAAACGATTCTTTTAGTGAACCATTTTCAGGAATAGCTGTAACTTCCGCAAATTCTTTTTCTGCCGCAATAGAGAAAATAGTAAGCAAAACATTTACATCGTGAATATCTGTTGTTTCGTCAACACTGATTCCCACATCTCCATTATCAAAATAACGCAGGTTAACTTTTTTGCTTTGAGCGATTGTGCGCATCTGACCGGCTGAAACCTGATCTGTAAGTGATAAGCGGATTGTATCGAAGTATTGTTCGTTTTGCTGCTTATATCCTAACTTCTTTAATATTTTGTTTATATAGGTAGTTGTCTGATGTATGCGGTTAGCAATATTCTTTAAGCCCTCAGCACCGTGGTAAACAGCGTAGAATCCGGCCATGGTTGCAAGCAATGCCTGAGAAGTACAAATGTTGGATGTAGCTTTCTCTCGCTTAATGTGCTGTTCACGTGTTTGCAATGCCATGCGATAGCAAAGCTTGCCATATTTATCTTTCGACCAGCCAATGATTCGTCCCGGCATACTTCTTTTAAAATCGTCGCGAGTGGCAAAGTAAGCAGCCGATGGACCACCATAATACATTGGGATACCTAATCGTTGGGTAGAGCCGAAAACGATATCTGCTCCCCATTCTCCGGGAGGAACAAGCAGTGCCAGACTTAGTATGTCGGCAGCTACGGAAACTTTACATCCCGCTGCATGAGCTTTTTCGGTGAATCCGCGATAGTCTTCCACATTACCGTCTGAATTAGGATATTGAATAATACAGCCAAATACATCGGGTGTAAATTCAAATTGCTTGTAATCTCCGGTGAGCACAACTATTCCCTGAGGAACTGCACGGGTATTAATTACAGCAAGTGTTTGCGGAAAAACCTTTTCATCAACAAAAAGAATATTAGCGCCATTCTTTTGCTGCTCGCGAGAACGCAGTCCGTACATCATGTTTGCAGCTTCTGCAGCAGCAGTTGCCTCGTCAAGCAATGAACAGTTTGCCAAAGGCATAGCAGTTAAATCGGATATAACAGTCTGGAAATTCATTAAAGCTTCCAGACGTCCTTGCGAAACTTCGGACTGATAAGGCGTATAGGAAGTGTACCAAACAGGATTCTCAAGTACATTGCGTTGAATAACGGCAGGAGTAATAGTGTCATACCACCCCATACCGATATAAGTAGTTAAAATCTTATTCTTTGCTCCCAGTCTGCAGATGTGTTCTGTAAAAAGACGTTCCGTCATAGGAGCAGGAAGACTTACTTGCTTCTTCAAGCGAATATTTGAAGGAATTGTTTGGTTAATCAGTTCATCCAGGCTTTTTACACCAATGGTATTGAGCATGTGTTCCATATCTTTCTCTTCAATGCCGATATGTCGGTTAGATAATAGATCTGTTTTCATAGTGTTATATTTTTCTTAAAGTATAGTTATATTTTGGTTCTTTACCTATCTGAAAAAAGGATTCTCGGTTTTCTCAATTCCTATTGTTGTTGGAGCTCCGTGACCGGGATAAACAACTGTATCATTTGGCAAAACAAAGAGACGACTGCAAATGTTTTCCAGCAATTCGTCGAAGTTGCCTCGTGCAAGATCTGCACGTCCTATGCTTCCCTGGAATAAAACATCACCGGAGAACATACAGTTTTCCTGCTTGCAGTAATAAACCAGACTACCGGGTGAATGGCCCGGAACATGAATGGCTTCCAGAGTTAAACTACCAAATGAAATAATGTCTCCATCACATATATATTTGCCAAGTGGCACTGGTTCTTCCTTAAGCTCAAAGCCAAACATGCGCGACTGTTTAGGTGCTTGTTCAAGCCAGAACTCATCTGCTTTGTTTGCTTCCGCTTTTATACCGTATTCCTTTAGCATAAAAGGATTGCCGAATATGTGATCCAAATGCAAATGAGTATTCAGAAGATGCTTTATTGTGAGTCCATTGCTATCTATATATTTTTTCAAAGCCATCTTTTCTTCCTCGTAGAAGCATCCCGGGTCAATCACAACTGCTTCGTTGTTATCATCACTCAGAACGTAACAGTTCACGGGAAACATATTGAATTCAAATTTCTTTATCTTCATAAAAATATATTCTTAAACTAATGGAACATACACAACCTTCTTTGTTTCGAAAAATTCTTCCTCGAAGTAGTCGCTGATGCTATTAATAACTGTTTTATTTTTAAACGGCAATGTTTCGTGTTGAAGCTCGCCACCTTTTAAACAAATAAGGCCGTTAGGCAACGCATTGATTTGTTTCTTTGAAATATTCTTCTTAATAATATCAATTAAATCGGAAAGAGGCATTACGGCCCGGCTAACTACAAAGTCGAACAATTGTTTTTCTTCCTGTGCACGGGCATGACGGAAGGTTACATTCGTCAGTCCTATGGCATTTGCCACCTCTGTTGCCACTCTCACTTTCTTTCCGATACTGTCCACAAGGTGAAACTTAGTATCCGGAAAAAGAATAGCCAGCGGAATACCAGGGAAACCTCCTCCGGTACCGAGATCCATTACTGAAGTTCCGGGCTTGAAATCGATAACCTTTGCAATAGCAAGAGAGTGGAGCACGTGATGCTCGTACAGGTTTTCTATATCTTTTCTGGAAATCACATTTATTTTTGCATTCCAGTCTATGTATAAATCATAAAGAGCTGCAAACTGACGATGCTGCTCTTCGGTTAGGTTGGGGAAATATTTAAGAATAATCTCCATTGTCTTTAGTTCGTATTTATTATTCGTAATTTATAATGCTAATATAGTCCGTTTGCAGGGTTTTCATCCTTCATCAGAGATTCTACGTCCGAAAACGAAATCTCTATTTTTGTTGGCCCCATTACATAAGGAGCAATCTCGTAAACATTGTAATAGAAGGTGAATCCATCATCATTCAGATAGAAATTTTCTGTTGGTGAAAGCGGTTCAGTGATGAAATAACCAATCTCTTCCAGCTCTGCTTCCGAGGTTACTTTATTCTGTTTTTCGAGTTTGGTAAGCAGCAATCTGGTTAATTCTTTTTCGTATCCATCTTTGAAAAGATCGGCAAGACGAATTTGTTTGCCGGTTAGCAGGTCAAAGTTGATAAAGGTAGATGCATAGCTTCCGTGAGCACCTCCGGTATAATCGTAAGTGTCAATCTGACAAACCAATACCCCATCTTCGTTAAATGTAAACTTACTCTTCAGGTCTTTGCTGTAATTATACCATCCGGCATTAAGATCTTCCTCAGAGTTCTTCTTTTGGTCTTCCAGATAAAACTGTTGCACATCATTCTTATATCCTTTTATATAAGCAATTTTATATGCTGCAACGGCAACCTTTGGATCCTGCCCAACGTATTCGTTCCCAAAACAAACAGAAAGAAGCTTGTTATTAATACTATCCTGCAAAGTTTTGTTTGATGCGTTTTTAATATAAGCAAAACTAATATCAAGTGAACAACCGGGTTTTTTAGGATCATCGAATAGATGAGAAGTTTCTTTTAACAAAACACTGTCGGTTGTGAGTTTATCAGATTCTTTTTGCTTCTTTCCTCCACAGGAAGGAAATAATATTCCTGTCAATAAAAGTGCAGAAAGAATTATCTTTAAGTTTATTTTCATCTTACTATTATAGTTTATTGGGTTGTAAAACTATCCTTTTGTCACCGACAAATATAAAACTTATTAAGGAATAGAGCTAATAAATAAGGAAATTTAATTGCCAAAATCTCTATAATATTTATATATTTGCAGCCAGAATGAAAGGATTGAAGTTCATAATAGCTTGTATTCTCTCTCTTACAATTATTTATGTAGGAGCAGGGGCTAGCATGTCATTTTGCAGATGTGGCCATAACATGGCGACAACATCCGAATCTTTGTGCAAATGTCATTGCAATGAACTTAAAGGTAAAGCAGGGCACAAGGCTTGCTGCATGAATAATGAGCACAAACAGCCCGGTAAATGTACATCTCAGAACAAAGGAAAATGCTGCAAAACTGTAATTTATAAAGTAGATTTGCAGAAAGATGCGCCTTGTTTGGTGTTTCACATGCCTGCTTATGCTATACTATCCCATCACTCTCTTTTGTGTTTCAATGATTTGCCTACAGCAATTCATGAAACAAACTTGAAAGCCGACCCACCAGGTGCTTTCTCTTCAAGGTTTTATCTAAACCTTTATTCAACTCTTCTTATTTAGTATCCGGTTTCTTCAGGTTATCTTAGGGATTACGTCCTTAAGAGTCCTAATTATGCAGTACATCTTTTTAGTGTATGGTGTAGAGTAAATTATAAAAAGGTGTACACCTTTTATTTGAATGCTGTACATTGAAATTAGCAGATAACCTGATAAATTTATTAAAGTTACGTTATATTTGTAGTTAATCGAGTAGGCAGATCGGGTTATTCCGTGTTTCTATATACTGAATAGCCAAATAATGCTTATCGAACAAAGTTGAATAATGACAATTTACTTATGAAGAAGATAGAAAATAAAACATATCCTGTACTAAATATGCATTGTGCTGGTTGTGCCAGCAACGTTGAAAAAACTGTAAATGGCCTTCCCGGAGTTGAGAAAGGAGCAGTTAATCTGGCAGCAAATACCCTTTCCATAGAGTTCGACCGCCTAGTCTTATCACCCGAGTCTTTACAGAAAGCTATACAGGAGGCGGGGTATGATCTGATTATTGAGGAAGATAATGCACTGGAATTGCAGGAAGAGGAGCAAAGAAAAAGATACAATAAATTAAAGATAAAGACAATTGGGGCATGGATATTTGCAATTCCAATGATGTTAATCTCAATGGTCTTTATGGAAATGCCGTATGCGCACCAAATAATGCTGATTCTGGCCCTGCCGGTTCTTCTATTGTTTGGTAACTCCTTTTATATAAATGCCTGGAAACAGCTGAAGATTGGTCGAAGCAATATGGATACGCTGGTAGCACTGAGTACTTCCATTGCTTTCTCGTTCAGTGTATTCAATACTTTTTATCCGGAGTTCTGGACTTCGAGAGGGCTTGAAGCTCATGTTTATTACGAAGCTGCAACAGTTATCATTGCATTTGTGCTTCTGGGTAAGCTTCTGGAAGAAAGAGCAAAGGGAAACACCTCATCGGCTATCAGGAAGCTGATGGGATTACAGCCGAAGACTGCTTCGGTAATAAGGGATGGAAAAGAAGAAACACTGCTTATTTCTCAATTGCAAGTAAATGATCTGGTAAGTGTTCACCCGGGAGAGAAAATTCCTGTTGATGGAACTGTGAGTGAGGGTAGTTCTTTTGTGGACGAAAGCATGATTACCGGAGAACCTGTTGCCGCAGAGAAGAATGTTGGCGATATGGTTCTGGCAGGAACAATTAACCAGAAGGGTGCTTTTGTTATGAAAACCTCTAAAGTAGGAAAAGAAACATTGCTGGCTAATATAATTAGAATGGTACAGGAAGCCCAGGGAAGCAAGGCTCCGGTGCAAAAGATTGTCGATCGCATTACCGGAATATTTGTACCTGTAGTGCTTGGTTTGTCTGTTATAACATTCATTGTATGGATGCTTTTCGGAGGAATAAATATGTTCTCTTACGCATTGTTATCCGCTGTATCGGTACTTGTAATTGCGTGCCCATGCGCGCTTGGACTTGCTACTCCAACTGCACTAATGGTGGGCATAGGTAAGGGAGCCTCTAACCATATTCTAATTAAAGATGCTCTGGCATTAGAGCAGATGAGAAAGGTAAACACGGTAGTATTGGATAAAACCGGAACATTAACCGAAGGACATCCTACAGTGTCTCAGTGGTTCTGGGAAAATGGAGAAGAACCTCAGGCTAAAGAAATTCTTTTGGCTGCCGAGTTAAAGTCGGAACATCCATTGGCAGATGCTATTGTGAACGAACTTCAGTCTCAAGGCATTACACCTACAGCTTTATCGTCTTTCGAAAGCATTACCGGTAAAGGAATAAAAGTGGTTTATCAGGGCGAAACATACTGGGCCGGAAACCAGAGATTATTGAATGACTTTGGAGCTGTAGTATCTGTCTATTTGAAAGGTATGATAGAAAAATCTCAGAGTGAAGGGAAAAGTATTGTTTTCTTTGGGCAAAATAAGAGCCTTTTATCGGTTATTGCAATCAGTGATAAAGTAAAACCTTCATCGAAGGAAGCGGTTAAGATGTTGCGTAATTTGGGAATAAGAGTCTGCATGCTTACCGGCGATGGAGAAGCTACTGCCTCTTCTGTAGCATCGGAACTAGGCATCGGACATTACAAGGCCGAGGCATTGCCAAGTGATAAAGAAGACTTTGTGAAAGAACTTCAGAACGAGGGTAGTGTAGTAGCAATGGTTGGCGACGGAATCAATGATTCTCAGGCATTGGCGCGTGCAGATGTAAGTATTGCGATGGGAAAGGGTACAGATATTGCTATGGATGTGGCTATGATTACGTTAATGACCTCTGATCTGCAGCTATTATCGAAAGCATTTAAGCTATCCAGACAAACAGTGAAGCTTATTCATCAAAACCTTTTCTGGGCATTTATCTATAACCTGATAGGCATACCTATTGCTGCAGGATTACTCTTCCCATTTAATGGTCCGCTTCTCAATCCGATGATTGCAAGCGCAGCCATGGCATTTAGTTCCGTTTCGGTTATGCTCTATACTATATTTTATGGGAAATTTGTAATGAGATTCTGATCCTAGTAAGTTAATAGATATACTTAAATAAATAAAGCCGGTTTTATATAAAATCGGCTTTTGTTTATTTAGTGACCAATACAATTCTGCATTATGGAGTAGTTCCTCCGGTTGCCATGTTAATGCTGACAGTATTATCAGCAATACCCAGATCTGTCCAAAGAGAATACAGAACATTTGCTAATTCAGGACTTACTGCGCTTACCTCAAGATACTGATTCATGAAGTCTGCAGGCATAACTTCATCGCCTGCAAAGTGAGCTTTTGCTGCATCTCTGAAATAAGGTGAAAAGGCAGAAGCAAAATCATAAGGCGGAGTACCCGGAACTCCTTTAAGGATTAACAGATTACGGAAATATGCCTGTATATAAGTTGAAAAGAATTCATTTGCATAATCGGTGAATCCTGGCTCCATATAGTCGGTAATAGTTTGCGGAGCAAAGCTATAATTATTACCTGCAATGGTAAGCATCCGGTAAGTAAACGGATAAGAAACAGTTGAACCGGTCTCTACATCAAAGATAAAATTCGTGCCATTGCTCTTCATTGTGATATCATTGGCATGATAGTGCCCGGTAAAGATAATCTTCAGTCCGGCATTCATTAGTTCATTAACATCAGTTGTCCAGTTATCAATTACATAACCAGGATCAATAAGTTGCTGACCTTGATAATGTTCTACTAAACCATGATGCATCATTCCAATAACAGACTTTCCTTTGTCTTTGGCATCGGTCAGCTGTTCCTTTATCCAGGTCATTGTTGCTGACTTAATAACACCGCTACCAATGGTTGTGGTAGTGTTTTCGTAATACTTATTTGCATCAATTGCTATTATCCGTAACCCTTCAATAGGTTCATTAACGTAACTTAATGAGTTAGGATCTCTGGCAATAGCATCTTTATAGCCAAAATGAGCGTAAATAGATTGAATCTTATCAGCCTGAATAGTTGGTACGCTGAATAATCTATCTTTATTATACCGTGCGGCTTCCGGATTATTCACATCGTGGTTTCCCGGAGTTATTACAACTTTAATTCCATTTAAAGTTAATTGCCTTAGAATTCTGGCTACCTCTTCATGACTTATCCTTTCGCCATCTTTAGTCAAATCACCGCAAATTAATACTAAATCAGGTTTTTGTGAAATAATCTTTTTAATAGCTGCCTGCAGTATTTCGGAACTGAATTCCAATAGTTTCGGATCTTTAGCCAGGTAAGCCTGAAAAGCTGTTCCATCTTTTATCAGGAGTGACTGATCCATTACATGGGTGTCTGACAAAATAGCAATCTTAACCCCATTATTCAAACCTTTGGTTGTTACCCCGAGCGAATTATCTGAAGTTGTATTCAAATCTAAATCATCGTTCTGACAGGAATAAACCAAGGCCATGAAAAGCAAGGATATAATAAGACGTAATGATTTCATATAAAGTAGTTTTAAGTTTAGATGATTTATACCTCAGAAACAATAAAACCCTATGGCATAAATCATATAAAAAACTAATAATATTTTTTTGGATAGGATGTATGTGCATATTGCTTTTGCAATATTGCAGAAGTAATAGTATAAACAAAACGGATTACATGCCATATTAATGGATGCTACCGTTTAAAAACATCTGGCGGCATCATTTTCAGCAGCTTTTGTTATATGAATGATTGAAAAATATAGTCTTTAAATAAAAACAAATATCCAGATTAAATGTTTTTGACCGGTTATTATTATGAATTCTGACAAATGCTTTTTAACTTTGTGATGTTACAAACAAAAACACAAATATGAAAAGCACTTATTATCTTATCTCCGGACTATTATTTATGTCGGCGGCTATTCATGCCCAAAGCTCCTGCTTTCCACAACAGAATGCGGTAAATGTAAATCCCGATACTCATCTTGTTTTGAAATTTGATAGTGCACCAACTATCGGCAATAAAGGTTTCATACGTGTTTTCGAGGAAAGTACCAACCGGCAGGTGGATTGTCTGGATTTAAGCATCCCAGCCGGACCAACAACCAGTCAAGGCAATACAGGTGTTTATACTTCGGTGCCTTATGAATACAAAGCAACCAATTATACAAATGCAAATACAGTTCCAGGTACTCCTTCGGGGGTAAACAAGCGAGATTCTTCCAACTATCAGCTGAATATCATCGGACATTTTACGGATGCCTTTCATTTTTATCCGGTTATAGTTCATGGAAACACAGCAACTATTTATTTGCATAATAATCTCTTGGAATATGGAAAGAAGTATTACGTAACCATTGATAAAGGTGTAGTCAATGCCCGTAAGTTTAATGGTTTCTCAAAAAAAAGTGCATGGAGATTCTCTACTAAAGAATCTGGTCCGAAAGCCGGTGTACATAAGTTTGTGGTAAGTGCTGATGGCTCCGGTGATTTCAATACCGTTCAAGGAGCTCTGGATTATATTCCCGACTTTACTCCTGCAACAATTACTCCTTCAAAAGAGGAAAACGGAGGTTGGAAAGTTTTCGTTAAGAATGGAGATTATGAGGAGATCGTCTATTTCCGCAACAAACGATATGTAACGATTGAAGGCGAAAGCCGTGACGGAGTTCATATACATTATGCTAACAATGAAGTCTTTAATCCGCATCCAGCTGATATTAAAACCAATGAACTTCAGGGTACATTTCCTTCCCGCAGGGCAGCATTTATGTCAGACAATGGTTTCTGTATCAGTCTGGTAAACCTTACAGTTCAGACCGATCTTCAAGGGCAAGCCGAAGGTTTGTTAATGATGGGAGAGGGAAATATGCTTAAGAATGTGCATATAATCGGTTCCGGAGATGCTTTGCAGATAAATGGAAGTACATACCTTGAGAATTGCACTATTGATGGTGGAGGAGACACAGTACTTGGTCGCGGGCCTGCATTTTTTAAAGACTGTACTCTATCCAGCTATGGAGCTTTTATGTGGATTCGTAATACAAATAAAAACCATGGCAATGTATTTGTAAACTGTACCTTTATAGGTAAAGGAAAAGATGCTCTCATTGCTCGTTCTCCTATAAATAAAGGCAAAGGTTATCCTTATGCGGAATCGGTTCTCATTAACTGTAAATTGGATAGTATTCCGGCTGTAGGCTGGGCTGTGGAAGGAGATACCACAAATGTTCATTTCTGGGAATACAACAGCCTGGCTATGAACGGTAAACCAATTGACAATAGTTTGCGTCATCTGGCGTCCCAACAACTCGATAAAGAGAAAGATGCTAAAATAATAGAACTATATAGTAACCCAACCTATGTTCTGGATTTTGGATTTTAAGCTTACAGGAGTATGAAAAAACTAGAATATACCGATTGGCTATTAATATCGTATGCCGAAGCATGGCAAAGGCAGACGGATCTTTTTAATGAAATAGTCCGTGAAAAACTGGAAGGTAACGAACATCTTAATTATTTAATCACTTGCGAACACCCACATGTCTACACGCTTGGCCGGAGTGGTAAAGATCAAAATATGCTAATAGGAGAAGAACAGCTCAAAAGAATAGGAGCTACTCTCTATCATATTGATCGTGGTGGAGATATTACTTATCATGGTCCGGGACAGATTGTTTGCTATCCTATACTTAATCTGGAAGACTACAGTCTGGGATTAAAGGAATACGTTCATGTATTGGAACAAGCTGTCATAAATGTCTGCTCTCATTACGGAATAACTGCCGGCAGATTGGCTGGTGCTACCGGAGTGTGGTTGGATATAGATTCACCTCGTACCCGTAAAATATGTGCGATAGGAGTTCGCAGCAGTCATTTTGTAACAATGCACGGATTGGCTTTCAATGTAAACACAGATCTGAATTACTTCCATTATATCAATCCTTGTGGTTTTATTGATAAAGGTGTGACTTCTATTGAAAAAGAACTCAATCAAAAGATTGATATAGAAGAAACAAAATCTTTACTTCGTTTTGAATTAGAGCATCTTCTTACAAGAGGAAATAAATAAAATGGCAAGCATAAGGTGAGCTTTTGCCAATCTTATGCTTGCATTATATATCTTCTTACTTATTCCTTATAAACAAATAAGATATCTTCTCTCTCTCTACCTTTTTATAAATTTACTAATGGTAATCCCTTTCTCTGTTTCAATTCGAAGGGTATACATTCCGGAACTGAATCTTTCTACTGGAATTTCTATTTCTCCGCGAATCATCGGTTTAAGCAATAATAGTTGTTTCCCTGATATATCTATAACCTGAATACTTTCTACAACATTGCCCGACTGAAGAAACAGCATGTCAGTGGCCGGGTTCGGATACAGATTAATCTTGTCGGTCTTAATCTGCTCAACTCCAACAATATTGTCAACCAGTATAAATGTGAGCCATCCAAAATCTCGTGGTGTAATTTCCTTCCATTCATAATTTTCAGAATCCCAGAAATAAGGAACAGTTAAGTATTCTCCAGGATCTAAATCGAGAGATCCTTGGAAGGTTACTTCCTTTTCCTCATTTTTATCGAGAATTATAGATTGAAAACCATAATTGCTAAGAGAAATACCACCTAATTTAGGGAACACTACAGCAGCAATATAGCTATTCAGGAAGCCACCTATATTTTTTATTGAAGCTTTAAGAATAACATTATCCTTACTAACCTTTGTTGAGTCCTGAAAATTAATTTTAGAGGAAAGTGCAATAACAGGCAATTCTGTAGGTTCAGGTAAAAGACTTACTACCATACTATTTCCCAGAAGGTTGTAGTTTTCACTATTCAATCGGTCATTAGAAAGATCATACATTGCGGATAAATAATAAGTACCGGGGTTCAATAATACGTCTCCTACTAATTCTATATTTTTACTCTTTCCTGCCGGTATATTAACCGGTTCGGAACACACCTTTTGAATGACAGTGTCATTAGAGGTCTGTTGTAATCGGATAATTATGTTCGAATTATATTCTTCTCCATTATTTGTAATACTCAGATTAAACCGTCCTGTTTTGTTCTGATAAAGATTTCCGGTTACATTAAATGAATTGAGTATTAGTTTCGGTTGTAAATCCGGAGTTGCTACGCTTATATTGGAATTTGTTACGGTTATATTCAGATAATTAGGTGTGCCAACTTTCCCTCTCATTATTTGCCAGTTAGAATCTCCTGCAGGTTCAAATACATAATACATTTTATAATTGCCATTTGAAATAGAAACCGGAATTTGAGTGTTAAAAGAAAAATCCGCATATCCGTAATTTGTTTCAAGGAATGATACAGTTTGGCTTTGCAGTAAATAAACCATTCCTTTGTCATTGTATAGTGCTATTCCAACAGATCCGTTGAATGTATTTATTCCCATGTTATAAAAATCTGTCGTAACAATAAAAGAACCAGTACGACTAACTGAATTTGACAATGTTACTAATGGTGAATATAAATGCAGCTGATAGGGGGCAATTGCAGACGAACTGCTTGCCTTTTTGATGCCAATAACAATTTTCTGATTATAATTAAATCCGCCGCTGGTTCCTCCACTTAAACCTAATGAATTAGGATTAAGAACTGATAATTCAAAATAACCATTAGAATCACCACTCCATCCCCAATTAAAATGGAATAGCCCATTTTTATCGTATCCGTCACATACAAATTCATGTCCGTAACCATCAGACCTGCCAAAGTATAAAACCGGTCTACCTTCATTTAACTCACTTTTTAATAAACCTATCCATTCTGGCTGTGAATAATAATCTCTGCTATACATTTGTATCCTTGAATCATAGCCAAAATTTTTAATTAAAGCTTTTGCCATGTCTGTTGGGTATGCAGAACTTGAAAAGAGACCGTAGTTCATATTAACCGAAACTCCGGCGTGATACATAAGTTTAGCAACTGCATCTATCTGAACTTTCGTACTTAACTTATTATAGATATCAGTCATGTTCTCCCAATCATACGTTGCCTGAGAGAAATCGACACTAAGTGAATCTGTAAACCCAGAAGGAATGTATCTGTTAGATCCTGTTCCTTTTAATGGCCATCTATGATATTTCATTACCTGTGACATTGCAGTAGCCACACATCCAGTTACAGCTCTTATTGAATCTGCCATAATGGGACAACGACTATTGTAAGGATAGCCTTGGTCCCATCTATTTTCTCCTAAAAGAGGAGTCACAAAAGCGGCATAAGTTGCTAGCGTATTATCAGATGTATAATAAGATTTCAGGAGTGATGTGTTATTCTGTTCGGGCTGTTTCATGAGATATTGTAGCTCATTTTTATAGAATCTCAGCCATTCAGAGAAATTAGGTGGCAAAGAGTCAATATTGAAACTGCCAATATCTGAATATCCCAGAATATCTTTTGCCTTGTCATCTCCCGAAATAATAACAAAACCATTATTATTCCCGATATTGAATACATAATAATATCCATTGCTATCTGATGAGCGGGTTGTAACATCTGAACATGTATAAGCCAGCTGTAAAGTAGAAGTTCCAGAAAGTATACTTTTTGTAGAAACCGGATTCTTTTGATAAAAAGACATGGCAATTCTTAATGCCTCACGGCTATTTCTCGGTGTTGCAATTATATTTGAAACAAATATAAACAAAAGAGGAACTAGCTGTATTATCCTTTTTAATTGAATGTTCATGGAAATAAAGTTATAACTATTTCGATACAAACAATTAAAATAAGTACAACCTGACTTTCTTTTCCCTACAAACTATTCTGGAAGAAGAATTATTTACGGGTGAAAAGTCCGTTGATAATAAAGAGAATGAATTAGCTCTGAGTTAAATACGTATTATATATGTTCTATTCTTCAGATAACAATAACTAACCATTTAACTGGACGGCTAAGACTTTGCGATCTTGCATGCTACTGATATTTCTTTTATAGTTTCACTAATCTATTTATGTATTTATTATTTAAACAATATATATTGAATATAAGTTTCTGACATTCTTTATATTTAGTAGTTCTTAATTTTTTAAAATAAAAAAGGACATAAGTGATAATTTACCCATGTCCTTGGCTGCCTTTATAGATTCTATATTATTCCAGATAGATTGAATGTGGTTTTATTATAACCTTTTTACATCCTGGAAAGTTTGCATCAATAAGTGCATTTAGCTCCTTTACTTCATCTTTATATTGATAACGAAGACCACAATCAATGACTTCTACCATTGGATTCTTTTCAACAACTCGTAAAAGCATTTCTTGTAATGATGGAGCCTCAGTTAAACGGCTGTATTCTTCGTAAGTATAATTAAGAAAAACAGTATTTTCATTAATCCCACGATTGTCTAATAAATAACCATTCTTTAATGGAGTTGGCTTAGCCAGTTTCCCTTTATAGAAAATATCTGTTGGGGCAGGATAGGAGACTATTTTTGTTTTCTCGATATTCATTGTAACCGGAACAAGATTTGAATAATCTCTGTTTGTTTTATAAACTATAGCCTTAGCTCCACGAGCAACCTGATTGATCTTGTCCATTGCGGGAATAGATTCCGCTGCAGATGTTGTTGTATTCTTGCTACAATGGCATGAAAACAAGATTAGTGAACCAATAAATGTCAAGCAACGACCTATTTTCATTATTCTTTCTATTTTATGGTTAATGACTTATTTCTTAAAGAATTTCTGAGTATAACTTCCTTCTTCCGTCTCTATTTTTATTAAATAAACGCCTTTGACTAGATCGCTTACCGAAATTGGAATATTACCTGTAGTCATAGGTTTCTTCAATAAAGCCGATTTACCCGATATATCAAAAATTATAATAGATTTAACTATAGAAGGCGACTGAATATAAATTAGATCATTCTCCAAATTAGAATAAACACTCAATTTATTAATTGATGCTTCTTCAATACCGGTTGCATAATTTTCAATTAGAACACTTCTTGAATTATTTTCGTTCGGAGTTAGAAGAACCATTGATGGACTATCCTGGTTATTATTTGCATCATAATTGAGAGTAAGAACATAAGTACCCGGAGTAAGAGTAATGTCTTCTGAAATCTCTATTGTTTTAGTAGCTCCTGAAGGAATGTTTATCGGATCATAATTAATTTGTTTACTTGTACTATTTGCTGCTGTAGAAGTTAGATAGAAAGATAGATAAGAATTAAATTCTCCACCAGTGTTTTGAATAGTAGCACTAAATGTTCCTGCTTTTCCATAATAAAGATTTCCGATAGTACTCAAAGCTCCAGTCAGAAAAAGTTTAGGATAAACATCCGGGGTAGCAAAAGTAACATTAGTTGAGGTAACAGTAACATCTAAAGAATTAGGTGTACCAACCCTTCCTCTTAATATAGACCAGTTACTCTGATCGGAAGCTTTGTAAATACAATATAACTGATAAGTACCATTAGCTACTGTAGTAGGAATTTCTAATCTTGATACTGTTAGATTATCATTTCCCTCAAATGTGTCTGTAGTAACGCTGTATTGTTTAATTACAGAGACTAAAGTTGAACCCTGATAAAGTCCAAATGCTATGTTTCCGCTAAATAGATTACCCCCATAATTGGCATATCCAAAATTAAGACTGAATGCCTGACTCCTTGTTATGCTTTCGGCCCCAACCTTTATTTTTTTTATTAAATAGATTTCATATGATTTGCTTGATGTAGTAGTTGGCTTTTGAATTCCAGTTACCATATCTTGCCATACAGTAAATCCGTCCGTAACAGATCCTCCAATTCCAGGAGTCTCGTAATTTAATGATGATAGTTCAAAATATCCGTTATAGTAGCCACCCCAACCCCAGTTAAAGTGAAAAAGACTATTCGTGTCATAACCGTCACAGATAAATTGGTGTCCACCTTCGCTTGTGGATGAACCACCATATAATATAGGACGACCGGCATTTAATTCGGCCTTTATCATCTGAAGCCACTCAGCTTCAGTATAAAAATCACGAGAAAATATCTGTATATTCGAATCATAACCAAAATATTTGCTTAATGCTGCTGGAATATAATTACTATAAGCGGCTGATGAATAAGCTGTATAGTCCATACTTACTGATACTCCGCAGTGATACATAAGAGTAGCTACAGCTGTATCTTGAATAGCAGTACTATTACCACTATATGTGTTTTTCATGTTGGACCAATTATATGTTGCTTTCGAAAAGTCTACAGAAAGAGAGTCGCTCATACTATCTGGCTTGTATTTTTTTGATCCGGCTCCTTGTACTGGCCACTGATAATACTTCATAATTTGAGCCATTGCTGTAGCAACACAACCTGTAGGGGCTAGTGATGTTCCTATTTTGGGACAAAGAATATTGTATGGAGAAAGCTGATTCCATGCTATAGTTCCAAGCAACGGACTAATTGAAGTTGAAAAGGAAGTTGCCTTTGTTGTAGCTGATAATACGGACGATGATTGCACTGTTGAAGTTGCATCATCTGTTGCAACTAGTGCCTTGAGTTCTTTCTGGTATAAACTCATCCAGTTCTTGAAATTCTCGGGCATTACATTTGCAGAGAAACTTCCACTGTCTGAATATCCTAAAACTGATTTCGCCCGATCATCTCCCGAAATTATAATAAAACCGTTATTATCTCCTCTATTGAATATATAATAATATGCATTTTCGTTAGAAGAACGAGTCGCAATGCCGTCAGTACAGCAATAAGCTAAAGTTAAACCTACATTATTAGTGGAGGATTTTGTACTTATACTTTTTGTTGCGATAGAATTTTGATAAAATGAATTCGCAATAGAAAGTGCTTCAGCACTAGATCTTGATTTTGCATAGATACTAATATTTGATATTAGCAGGAGAGAAAAGAAGATGTGTGTTTTCAGTGTTTGTTTGTTCATTTCTTATAAAATTAAAGCTGTACAAATAGAATATAGCTATATTCTACCTTTTAATAAATTTGCAAACCTCAATACCTGTTTCAGATTCACATTGAAGAACATAAGTTCCAGAACTTAGTCCGTTTACAGAAACTGAAATCAACCCACTCTTCTCTGGTCTCAAAAATAATATTTGTTTTCCTGAAATATTCATAATCCTGATTATTTTTATAATCTTTTCAGATTGCAGAAATAAGTTATCTACTACGGGATTAGGATAAATAATCAATTTAGAAGACGTATTTCGTTCAATATCAGTACTACTATCCACGAGAGTAAACGCTAAGACAGAATTATCTTTGGGAGTAATAAGATTCCAATCATTTATTGTTGTATCCCAATATGTTACAGCTGTTAAATATGAACCAGGATCTAAATCTATATTGCCACTGAATGTTACTTCCTTTTCTTCATCTGTATCTAAAACTAAAGTCTGATATCCGTAATAAGTAAGCGAGTTCCCAGCTGTTGAAGGATATACAAATGCTATTACATGGTTGTTAAAGTATCCTCCGGTATTCTTTATTCTGGTCGTAAGCACTGCATTGTTTTTATTAACTTTGTTAGAGTCCGGGAAAGATACTTTAGATGTTAGTGTAAGAATTGGGTTTCCAGGTTCCGGTAATACCGTAACAGTTATTGAATCGCCAAGAGTTACATAACTTTGTGATGCGCGATTATTATAATAATCATACATCACATATAAATAGTATTTTCCTGAAACTAATTTAATATTTCCAGTAATATCAAAACTCTTAGTGCTGCCTGATGCAATATTTATTGGATCATTAGAAACATATTGTTCAGTTGCATTATTCTCTGCCGATTTTAAATAAAGAATTAATGATGAATTATATTCTCCTCCATTATTTGTTATACTTACATTGAATTTACCTGTTTTGTTTTGATATAAGTTTCCATTGATCGTTAATGAATTTAAGGCTAATTTAGGTCGAACATTTGGAACTGAAAATAAAATATTGGTTGACGCTACATTTACATTTATATAATTAGGGGTTCCTACTTTTCCTCTCATAATCTGCCAGTCAGAATCACCGGTTGGCTGAAATACACTGTAAAGCATGTAATTTCCGTCAACAACATCAGAAGGTACGATAATGTTAGTTGCATAAGAAGGATTATAATATCCGGAATAGGTGTCGAGCGATGAAGAGCGACTGCTAAGTAACTTTACAAATCCGTTATCATTATATAAAGCTAATCCAACCTTACCATTAAATGTATTTATGCCTAAATTGGTTATTCTCATTGGTAATGTAAAGGTGCTTGTACGGTCTATAGAAGCTGGAACACTATTAAACGGTGAATATAAGTATAACTGGTAAGGATGTACTGTAGATGATGCATTTGGCTTTTGCACTCCAATAACAATAAGCTGATCATAATTAAATCCGCCACTGGTTCCTCCACCAATTCCTAAGGAAGATGGGTTTAGAACAGACAATTCAAAATAACCATCTGAGTTTCCACTCCATCCCCAATTAAAATGGAATAATCCATTACTATCGTATCCGTCACACACAAACTGATGTCCTGTATCTTTTGAATATCCGGCATAAAAAACCGGACGACCAGCATTTAATTCTACCTTAATCAGCCCTTCCCATTCTGATTTAGAATAATAATCTCTATAATAACTTTGGATATTTGAATCATAACCAAAATATCCAATTAGAGCTTTAGCCATATTTACAGAGGATGCAGAACTATACTCACCATACATCATGTTTACTGAAACTCCGGCATGATACATTAGTGTAGCCACAGCACCCTTTTGAATAGCAGTGCTTGAACTATTGTATGTATCAGTCATATTTGCCCAGTCGTATGTAGTTTTAGAAAAATCAACGCTTAAAGATGTAGTAAACCCATTAGGAGTATAAGTGTTTGACCCGGTTCCAATAACAGGCCAGCTATAATATTTCATAACCTGAGCCATTGCTGTGGCAACACATCCAGTAGCTGCTCTTTCGGATGTTGAATCATTAATTATAGGACAAAGATTATTGTATGGTGATCCTTGATCCCATTTAATACCACCTAATAACGGAGCTACAGAAGTTGAATAAGAAGACTGGAGAACATTTGTGCTAACTGACTCGCTCAACTGAACCAAAGAATTATTTGTAGATTCTGGTTGATCCATCAAATACTTCAATTCATCTTTGTAAAAGTTAAGCCAAGCCGAAAAATTAGGTGGTAAAGAGTTTATATCAAACATTCCGTTATCGGAATATCCTAAAATGTCTTTTGCTCTATCATCACCGGAAACAATAATAAAACCATTATTCTCACCTCTGTTGAATACATAATAATATGCTTTATCAGAAGTTGATCTGGTAGATATGCCATTGGTACAAGTATAGGCTAATTTCAAAGTCGATAAATCTGCAGACATCTTTTTAGTTGAAACCTTCGCTTTCTGATAGAAAGAGTTAGCTATGATTAATGCTTCACTGCCAGTCCGCGATGTTGCCAGAACATTTGTTGCAAAGAATAATAGGAATCCTATAATTAGTAGTGCCTTTTTCATTTGTTGTTTGTGTTAAATCATCCACAGCAATTATATAAAAATAGATATGCTTAAACTTTCTTGAGATTCAGATTTTGAAATTTTGTATTAGAAATAGATTACAATCAACTTTACTTTATTATATAAGTTTGTAATTCAGCAATAACACTGTGGTAAATATAAGAAAAAAGAGCATAGACAAATAAATACATATGCTCTTTTTGTTCAACAAATATTGTAAAAATCATTTTTTTATGAATTTACAAACTTTTTCTTCTGTTTCGGTTATTGATTGAAGAATGTATGCACCTGCCTTGAGTGTATTTATAGCTATAGGAATTTCTCCATTTCTTAAAGGATTAATTTTTAAAACCAACTTTCCGGAAAGATCCGTTATATTGATTGCTTTTACAACATCATCCGATTTTAAATAAAGAATATCTGTTGCTGGAATGGGATAAAGATGTGGCTTTGCTTCTTTCGTTTGTTCTATATTTGTGGCTTTAGTTGCATTATCGGTGATGGTAAAAACAATTTTACTATAATCATTAGGATCCATAAATGAATAACTATTTCCTAATGTTGTACTATAAGCTAGTGTTGTTAAATATGATCCTGGCTCAAGACCAATATTCCCGCTAAGGGTTATTGTTTTTTCTTCATCTTTATCTAAAATGATTTTCTGAAATCCAAAAAATGAAAGTGCAATATAGCTGTTAACCGGATATACGAATGCTACTATATAATCCTCAAAATATCCACCGGTATTTTTAATACGAGCTGTTAGACTTGCATCATTCCCATTTACTTGTGATGGATCAGGAAATGAAATCTTTGAAGTCAGTGTAAGAGCTGGCGTCTCTATCGAAGTAGATAATATCTCTACTGTTAAAGGAGCGCCTATATTATTAAATGTATTTGTATTTGATCTGTCATTTTGTGGATCATACATTACATATAAATAGTATTTTCCTGCTGGCAATGTAATATTTCCAAAAAAATCGAGACTTTTTGTCTCGGCAGTACTAATATTTACAGGATCCATACAAACCACTTGAGAGATAGAGTCGTTAACGGCTGACTTTAATAAAATAACTAAGTTGGAATTATATTCACCTCCTGTGTTTGTAAGGTTTAGATTAAATCTACCTGTGCTGTTTTGATAAAGATTGCCAATAGTAGATAAGGAATTCAGAATTAAGTTTGGGAGCACGTTTGGAACACTAAATGTTATATTTGAAGAAGTTACTGCAACATTTAAGTAATTAGCTGTTCCTACTTTTCCTCTCATTATTTGCCATTCTGATTTTCCGGAAGGAAGAAATACGCTATAAAGCTTGTAGTTACCATTTATTACATCAGTTGGTATGCTCGAAGAGTATGCTAAATTAGACCATCCACTATATGTATCAAGAGACGATACAGAATAACTTTTAATCAGTTTTACAAAACCATTTTCATTGTATAATGCCAGCCCAATAGAACCACTGAAATTAGTTATTCCCATATTGTATATTTCTGCATTAATAGAAAAAGCATTAGTACGGATTATTGAGTTTGCAGAGATTTTTAGCGGTGAATATAAATGTAATTGATAAGGCGCTGCAACCGATGTTTGATTAGGTTTTTGTACTCCGATTACAAAAAGCTGATCAGAGTTAAACCCTCCACTGGTTCCGCCACCAATACCAAGAACAGATGGATTTAATGCTGATAATTCAAAATAACCATCAGATTCACCACTCCATCCCCAGTTAAAATGAAAGAGATCATTGCTGTCATATCCGTCACAAACAAATTGGTGCCCTATATCAGTAGAATTACCAGCATAAAGAACAGGACGTTTAGCATTTAACTCTGTCTTAAGCATATTTTTCCACTCTGATCTGGTATAATAATCTCTGTGATAACTTTGAATATTAGGATCGTAACTGAAATATTTTATTAAAGCCTTGGCCATATTTGTCGGACTAGCAGAGCTGGAAAAACCATAATCCATGTTCACAGCTACTCCACAGTGATACATTAACGTAGCTACAGCCATTTTTTCAGTCTCAGTACTTAAGCTGTTATATGTTTCAGCCATATTTTTCCAGTCGTATGTTGTTTTTGAAAAGTCAACAGTGAGAGCTTGAAAATATCCATCGGGAGTATATGTATTTGATCCTTTTCCTGCAATGGGCCATTGATGGTATCTCATTACCTGAGCCATAGCAGTAGCTACGCAGCCAGTAACAGTCCTTTCGGTAGATTTTGTACTTATAGTAGGGCAGAGTTCATTGTATGGAGTTCCTTGATCCCATTTTATTCCCCCGAGAAGCGGAGCAACAGATGTTGCATATGTTGTTTTATTAGTAGTTGCATTATCAGTTGTACTGAGTGAAACGCTTGAAGTATAACTTAATTCTTCAGGTTGATTTATTAATGCCTTTATTTCCTTTTGATAGAAATTTAGCCATGTAGAGAAGTTTGTAGGCAAAGAATCTAAATTAAATTTACCATTATGAGAATATCCAAGAATGTCTTTAGCTCTATCATCTCCAGAAACGATTATAAAACCATTATTATCGCCAATATTAAATACGTAGTAGTATGCTTTTTCTGTTGAAGAACGGGTAATAATGCTATCTTTACAAGTATGAACTAATGTTAATGTGGAATTAGGCAAACCAATCGTCTTAGTTAGGACTTGTGATTTTTGAGAATAATAACTAGCAATACTTAAAGCTTCATTGCTAGTACGCGATTTAGTAAAACCTGGCAAAATTGAACAAGAAAAAATAAATATCAATATCAGTTTTTTGAGCAAAAAAGCATTTACGAAAAGTTTAGTCATGTGTGTGTTATATAAAGTGTGTGTGCAAAATCTATCATGCAGACACATGGATTTAAGGCATACCAGTTGTGTCTGATCAAGTAAATAATGAAATTATGCTATAGATGAAATCCTGATTTTGTTATATAATCATAACTAACAATGACATGTATAGAAAGATATTTAATAAAATAAGAGGAGTGTAGTGCTCTTCTCATAATAATTTGAAGATTTAATTAAACTTAATATTTAAAAACTACACAAAATTAAATAATATATAGATGAAAATGTTTTGATATATAAATCAGGAATGATTATTAGTATGATTTAAGGAAAGCGAAATCTGCTAAATATAGACAATTATTAAGGTTAACATTTAAATTTAATTCTTAAGATATATTACTGAAACTTACTACATGTTAGTAAAATGTAAATTTAGGGTTATCATAATTATATATTTACTGTAAACAATAATATTCAATATTTCTAATTTGAAATTAGGCTTTATTAGCAAATACAGATAAAAAGAAAGTCGGAGATGCAATACCTATTTATACTGCATCTCCGAACTTAAAAAACTTAATTGATATCTTATAAAGTTACACCAGTTTTGAATATTGCAATTTCACGATAGTTTTTCTTTTCATTATTTACAGGCTCACCACTTGCAACTTTGATAATATAATCAGTAAATCTTTCACAAGTTTTTTCCATTGGTTCATTTTCCAGAATAACTCCTGCATTAAAATCAATCCATCCTGGTTTATTATTCGCCAAATTTGAATTTGTTGAAATCTTCATGGTTGGTACAAATGTTCCAAATGGAGTTCCTCGTCCAGTTGTGAAAAGAACCATATGGCAACCCGATGCCGCAAGAGTTGTTGCTGCAACAAGATCATTACCTGGTGCACTCAATAAGTTCAAACCTTTAGTTTGAATTCTTTCGCCGTATTTCATTACTCCTTTAACTACACTTTTTCCGCATTTTTGAGTGCAGCCTAATGACTTTTCTTCCAGTGTTGAAATACCACCAGCTTTATTTCCCGGAGATGGGTTTTCATAAATAGGTTGTTCATTACGGATAAAGTAATCTTTGAAATCGTTAATCAAATGAACTGTCTGCTCAAATAATTCTTTGTTTTCGCAACGGTTCATCAAGATAGTTTCAGCGCCAAACATTTCAGGAACTTCGGTAAGAACCGATGTACCACCTTGAGCAATCAAGAAGTCGGAGAACATACCAAGTAATGGATTAGCTGTAATTCCTGAGAATCCGTCTGATCCACCGCATTTTAATCCTACACGTAATTCAGAAAGAGGAACATCAATACGTACATCTTTGCTTGCTTTTGAATAAAGATCACGAAGAATAGCCATACCTTCTTCAAATTCATCACCTACTTTCTGAGTTTCCATGAATGCTACACGGTTTGCATCGTATTCGCCAAGGAATTCGCGGAAAGCAGTAAGCTGATTGTTTTCGCATCCCAAACCTACAACAAATACTGCACCGGCATTTGGGTGGAGAACCATGTCGCGTAATATCTTACGGGTATTTTCGTGATCATCGCCTAATTGAGAGCAACCGTAGTTATGCGGGAATGCAACAATTGCATCAACTCCTTGTCCTTCTGTTTCACGACGTAGTTGATCTGCCAATTGGTTAACGATACCATTTACACAACCAACTGTTGGAATAATCCAGATTTCATTTCTTACACCAACATCACCATTTTTGCGTTTGTAACCTTTAAAGGCTAGGTTTTTACTAGCAATATCAAGAGTTTCGTGAGCAGGGTTGTATGTATAATCAAGTAAGCCAGACAAGTTTGTCTTGATCTTCTTTTCATTTACCCAGTCACCTAGTTTGATAGGAGTTATAGCATGACCAATAGCATAACCATATTTGACTATATGATCGTCAACAGCGAAGTCTTTCAAAGCAAATTTGTGACCAGCTGGAACATCTTCATTTAGTTTAATATCCAATCCATTTACGGAAATGGTTTCGCCAGCAGACAAATTTAAGATAGCTACAGCTACATTATCTGCAGGATTGATTTTTAAATACTTCGTTTCCATATATTTTCTATTATGATAAGTTTATTTTTGAAAATTAAGATAAAAGTCCACAGTTTCTACTGTAAGTAAATCTATAGGCATATAGTTTATGCTATTAATCTCTTTTTTAAATATTAATTGATCACATAATGCTTTCACACTATTATATCCCTGAATTTCAGGTTGCTGAGCAATTAGCATAGAAACTGAGCCATTTTTAAGGCAAGTTACGTTTCTCGTTAGTAAGTCATAACCAACCAAATTAAAATTCTTGATTCCTCTTTTCTCAATATATTCGCCTATAATGTGAACTTTCGAATTAAATGTTATTCCACATGTAACATTTGGATGTTCAGCAAAATAAGCATCTAGCAATTGTTCATCTTCAATAGGATACTTTGGATGAAGGTTAAGCTCAGTAATACGACAGGAAGGAAAATGCTCTTTCATATAAATTCTAAAGCCTTTATCTCTGTATTCCTGTTGATTTGATCCTATAATACCTTCTTTAATTTGACGGAAAATAACTATTTCATCAGCTTTATCAGACATTAGCATTAACATCTTTGCTGCGAAATATCCACTTCTTTCTGAGTTTTGTCCATAAAAAGCCAATGGATGCAGGTCAGGAATATTTGAGTCTATAAATATATAAGGTATAGAATACTCATTTAACCGATCTGTAAAATTACGAGTTATCTGAGGTATAGTAGGAGAGACTATTACGCCATCAGGATGCTCAGCCATTATAGCATTTCCTGCAGATGTGAATGATGTATAGTCATACGCATCATAATAACACATCTTTATAGAAATATTAAAATCCGAAAAAGCAGCTACCGCATCAGTTATTCCTTTTTCTACTGCAGTCCAATATTCCCCTTCAATATGCTGAGGAAGCAAACTAACAAACAGGTATTTTTTATTTGAGGCCAGAGCACTAGCATACATGTTAGGTTGATAGTTTAATTGCTCTAAAATCTCTTCAACCCGCTTTTTACTTTTTTCGGATACACCGCTTCTCCCATGAATTACTCGATCAACAGTTCCAACTGACACATCGGCTAAGCGTGCTATGTCTTTTATTCGTATTCTTTCCGGCAGTTCATCCATAGCTTGTTTTTGTTCTTAACAATTGATTATTCGTGTTCGAGCACAATAATAATTTATTTTTTTTCATCGCAAATATATAACAATTTTTGTAATTACAAAAATATTCGTATCTTTGTGCACGTACACGAATTGACTATTTCTGGTGATTGTTTATTATTAATATACTCATTTATAGCCAATTGGTTTAATTAATGTTGATTATTATAAATTGAAACATAGAAATACTAATCATTTATTTTAAATAGAAAATAGAATTATGGGAAAGAAAGTTGTTACTTTTGGGGAAATTATGTTGCGTTTGGCAACTCCTGGTTATTTAAGATTTTCACAAGCAAAGGAATTTAATGCTACATTTGGTGGTGGTGAAGCTAATGTTGCAGTCTCTTTAGCAAACTATGGCTTGGAAACTGAATTTGTGACTCGTCTACCTAAAAATGACATCGCAGAATCTTGCATTATGGACTTACGTTCTCACAACGTTGGAACTAAAGAAATTATCTTCGGTGGTGATCGTGTAGGTATTTATTTCCTTGAAACAGGTGCTGTTGCTCGTGCTTCAAAAGTAGTTTATGACCGTGCAAACTCTTCAATATCAACTATTCAACCAGGTATGATTAACTGGAAAGAAGTATTCAAAGATGCTCAATGGTTCCACTGGACTGGTATTACTCCAGCTTTATCACAAGGTGCTGCTGATGCTTGTCTTGAAGCTATTAAAGTTGCTAATGAAATGGGTGTAACTGTTTCTACTGACCTTAACTACCGCAAAAATCTTTGGAAGTATGGTAAAACAGCTGCAGAAGTTATGCCTGCATTAGTTGAAGGTTGTGATGTAATTCTTGGTAACGAAGAAGATTGCGAAAAAGTATTTGGTGTTAAACCAGAAGGATTTGATGTTGCTGCGACTCACGGTGAAGTTAATGCTGCTGAATTTGAATCAGTATGTACTCAGATGATGGCTAAATTTCCACGTGCTAAGAAAGTAATCATTACTCTTCGTGGTTCTATCAACGCTAACCACAATACTTGGGGTGGTGTTCTATACTCTGATGGATCATTGAAACAATCTAAGAGATATGACATAACTCACATCGTTGACCGTGTAGGTGGTGGTGATTCATTCATGGGTGGCCTTGTTTATGGTTTGATTTCTTATCCAAACGATGATCAGAAAGCTTTGGAATTCGCAGTTGCTGCATCTTGCCTAAAACATACAATTTATGGTGACTTTAACCTTGTAACTGTTTCTGAAGTAGAAAACTTAATGAAAGGTGACGGTTCTGGCCGTGTTTCTCGTTAATAACATTATAATATAAAAGTAAAATGGCAAGATTTTCAAAAATACAAGTGCTTAATGCTATGGCAAGCACAGGGATGGTTCCCGTTTTCTATAACAAAGATGTTGAATTAGCAAAGAATGTTGTAAAAGCATGTTATGAAGGTGGTGTTCGTGCGTTCGAATTCACTAACCGTGGCGATTTTGCACAGGAAGTATTTGCTGAATTAGTAAAATGGGCTGCAAAAGAATGTCCTGATATGATTCTGGGAATTGGTTCTATCGTTGATCCTGCTACTGCAGCAATGTATATTCAATTAGGTGCTAACTTTATTGTTGGTCCATTATTAAATCCAGAGATTGCTAAAGTTTGTAATCGTCGTTTAATTCCTTACACTCCAGGTTGTGGTTCTGTATCAGAAATTGGTTTTGCACAGGAAGTGGGATGCGATCTTTGCAAAGTATTCCCTGCTGGTAACGTTGGTGGCCCTTCATTCGTTAAGAATGTAAAAGCTCCAATGCCTTGGTCTATGTTAATGGTTACTGGTGGTGTTGAACCAACAAAAGATAACCTTACTGCATGGATTAAAGCTGGCGTAACTTGTGTAGGTATGGGTTCAAACCTTTTCCCAAAAGATGTAGTTGCTGCTAATGATTGGGCATGGGTTACTGCTAAATGTAAAGAAGCTTTCGGATATATTGAAGAAGCTCGCAAATAAAAAAACAGATTGATTTACAATCTGTTTGATTTATAAAAGAATGCCCTTATAAAGGTTGGTTAGAAGGGCATCTTTATTTTGTTTAAATTGTTTAAAGGGGGGCTTGGCCATCGGGAATATTCATTTAATGAATCCCGATGGCTTGCTTTTTTATCTATCTTTCTTAACTAGCTTCAAAATACGTGTTACTGCAAATGATTGTTTGTGGAAGATAAACATAGGTACTGCAACTCCAACCACCAAAGCAAACATAACAAAAGTAGCAGTTAAACCATTTCTGAATATTGCTACTATTATATCCACTGATGCCGAATCATCCTTGCATTGAATAAATTTCACTAGAGCAAGAATCGTTTTATATGCAAACATTCCCGGGATCATAGGTAAAAGAGAAGGGAAAGAAAAGACCTCTGCCGGACAATGTATTCTCTTTGCAAAGAAAATGCTTAGCATACCAATAGAAAATGCTGCAATAAACGATGCCGAAGCAATATCCAATGAAGTGCTGTGCAACAAACAATAACGAAGTCCATGTCCAACAGCTGCTAAAAATGCAGATACAAGAATAGCTTTGCGTGGAGGATTAGAGATTACTGCAAATCCAATAGATGCGATTGCTGCAAAAAAGCCATCAAATATAATGGCTTCAATAAAATCATAATTTATCATAATGCATTTACTCCTAACAATAATAAAGTTAACGACAAACCTATAGAAAGGCAAATAATAAGCAATGCTGCGTTGATTAATCGTGAAACACCAGCTAAAACATGGCCTTCAATAACATCAATAACACCATTAATGAGAGGAACACCAGGTACAAGATAAAGAATACTTGTTCCAAGAGCAATATCAGGGGTATTTCCTATATTATATAGTACAGCTGTGCAACCTATCATGGAAGCAGTAAAAGCAGAAACAATGAATACAAACAAATGATTGAGATGCATTTCTGTTAATTTCTGACGAACAAAAAAACCTGCCAATGTTGCAACGAAAACTATACCCATTGCTTGTATATCACCTGTAAAGAGACGGCAGAAAGATGCATTTGCGCATGCAACCAAGAAAAGAACCATCCATTTGCTCATTCTAGGGTTACTGATAATTTCCTGATATTTTGCTTTTAATTCATCCATAGACAAATGCTCATCATAAGCTTCCCAACTTAATGTACTGAGCCGGGCATTTAATTCAAAGTTCAAGGCCATAGGCTTGATTTTATTCACAGTGCTGTAAGAATGTGAATTGTCTTTGTCTCTCAAAGTCATAATAATGGTTTTCTGAAAGATCGTCATGTCAACGAAATAGCCAAAAGACTCGGCTATCCGGGAGGTGTTACGTACAATACGCGATGTGTGTACGCCTACAGCCATTAGACTGGTAGAGTAGTCGGATAAAAACTTCGATAACTCTTTAAGTTCTGCATGAATGTCCATGAGGTAAAATTATTGTTTATTTAGTAAATTAGTGCCTCACATTATTAAGCACTTTAATTTATATGTTATCAACTATAAAAGACGAATAAATGTTCAATCTATCAAATGCGCGGCATTTCGCACAATTCATGTATCAAGGTAATCGTGAATGATAACCCGATAATGCAGCATAGCAATATCAATAGTAAATTCAGAATTTTAGCCTTTGGTTTTCTTGATATATGCAGATTTGAATTGATATATTCTTTATAGAAAAGATATAAAGCCGGAACAGCTGAGCTGGCCAAAAGAAAATCTTCAGGTATCTGAAAGAAATATACCTTTGTAAAACCAATTAAAGCCCAGTGAGTTAAAAACATAACTAAAAAGATATTTATTTTTTTAGAATGAGCAAGTAATAATCCGATTGTGAAAATAGCAACCGAACAAGGCATAACAGGCGAAGTCATCATTGGAAAGTGAAGGCCGCGTATCAAAGAAATTATCGGATAAATAAACGGCAATATACAAAGCATTATGGCTAGCTTATCGTATTTATATGATCTTTCAAAAGATGTATGGCCAAAAAACAAATCATACAACCAGAACAGTGCCATGATTGTCCAATATACAACAAACATGTTATTATAACTTCTTGGTTCACAATAAATAGAATAGTAGACAACTGCAATCCATGCGTTCAGAAACGCCAGGAATAGTTTCATTGCCGATTTTACAATTTGAGTAGGATGTTTAAATAAGAAGTAAGTTAGTATAATTGCAATAACTGATATAAATATTTGATATATCCAGGTTCCTGCATTATACTGAGCAATTGTATTCCAAAAAATATCCATTTCCTTAATTTGTTTTATAATTTCGTGACAATAAAATTTAAGGTGCTTTTTTAGTAATAGATATGAATCGTGAAATTTCATATCTTTCCAGGAATGAATGCTCACGAAATATTAGTTTTAGAGCATAATCAGTATAAAATAGACTCTAAATGCGGGGTTATCAAATCGGCCGCGAAATTACTAAAAAAAACTTAGCGATACTATTAATAGATGTTTTTTATGCTGTAATTAAGTTACATTTCTTTGTGTTGGTAAGAAATCTATAACGAATTAATTATTGTACAAATATAATCTTGAAAGAAATAAAAAAACTCTCTCAACGAATCACTTCGGCGAGAGAGAACCCACTATTCTTAAAATTATGGCTACGATAAAATAATGACTAATACAAGAAAATTCTTTTGCAAAGATAGATGGATTGTTAATGGTGCACAATCCCTTTCAAGTGGTATTTTTATATCTTATCATATACCTAAATATTGGTATGTATATACTTTTTAAAGATGTAAAAGTCATAAGAATGAGATTTGTTTCATAAGATTTAACTAGCATTAAATGAGATATCGGATAAATATTACTTTAAATCTATTTATATTTGTAATAAATATGGGATATGAATGAATAAACTCCGCAATATACTTTACTTTCTTACAGTAATACTGGCGCTTTCAGTATTCTATTCTTGCACGGGAACACCTTCTGCACAGGAAGTCCGTCTACTGGATTCTCTAAACCAACGTTCCTACGATTTACGTTATAAGCAACTTGATTCATCATATAAAGAAGCACTTTTGGCAATTAATTATGCCGATGAATACGATCAAGGTAAAGCTGAAGCTTATAATAATCTGGGATTTTGTGCTTTCATGCGGATGAATTTTGATGCGGCAGAGAAATACTATAAAAAAGTATATAAAATAACTCAGAATGAGCTGGAACTGGTTATTGCCGATATCGGACTAATGAAAATATACCAACGGACATCCATGAATAAGGAGTATTACGACTGTAGGAACAGTGCGGTTCGAAGAATGAAACGTATTGATGAGGATCAGTCTGTATTTGTCGATGTGCACGATAAGAGACGTCTGAATTATGCCCGTTCTGAATTTTTCATTGTATCGTCAATCTACTATTTTTATTTGCAACAGCAAAGCGAAGCCATTCAATCCATTAATCAGGTTCAAGACTCAGACCTGGCCTCTGATACGGCACAAATTCTCTACTATGATTATATAAAAGGTTCTGCAGAACTGTTTGAAAAGAAAGATGCTGAGCAGAATAATATTACAGAATTTGATGAACTCTTCAAGTGCTGGAATATGAGTCGCAATCAATATGTCTATTTTGAAGCGAACAGTCTGCAGGGAATCTCGTCTTTATTTGAAAATAAGAATATTTTTAATCAGATTTATCATGAGCGCCCCAAAGCTATCCAGACCTTAAATTCGTATTATCACTTTACGAAAAGTGAAGTTACAGAAAACGATTCCATTTTACCATTGAACCTGGCACGAGTTGCTCTCGAAAAGTTTAAGAAGTATAAGGACATTTACCAGATTGCCGGAGCATACGTAACCATCGGACGTTATTATAATATGCATGGTCGTTATAGTGTGGCGCTGGATACTCTAAGAAAAGCGCTGGATTGCGTAAATAAACACCATAAGCTTTACTATAAAAACGGGAAAAGCACTGTAGATCAGCTAAAACCTTTCTCTGAACAAGATACTATTTATACAGAACTTAGCTGGATTTCGAAGAATAACGTTAAGACTGTGCCCGAATGGATTGCTCGTATCCGTGAACAGTTAAGCGTTACTTATTCCGGCTTGGGAATGAAAGTTCCTTCAAATTATAACCGAAATATTTATCTTGATATTCTAGATTATACTCGTCAGGATAAAGAGCTGGAAAGCCGTTCTCAAGAACTGGAAAAAGAAGACAGACAATTGAATATCCTTTCTCTATTTGTCTTTAGTGGTTTCGTTTTATTGATTTTCCTTTTTTGGGTACTGAATTCACGTTCAAAAACACGTAATAGAAAGCATTCTGAGAGATTAAGAAACACACTCGAGGTATGCCAGCGCATAACTGCTTCTATTCCTATAGATATAGGAAGTACAGACGAAATAGTTTCGGCTGTTGGTACAGCCATTCAAGCCGATTTAAAAAAGCTTTTTCATGCTTATTCATTACGCATTGGCATTTTCGATCCGGAGTCTGAAGAATTTATATATCCGTCTATTGATGAAGATATTATTGAGGACGAGCTGGTTGAAAACGATTTGATTAAATCTTCATTCAATCTCTTTTTGCCGAAAGAAGAGACTCCGATTGGAGTTATTGAGCTTTACACCCGTCATAAAATTACCAAAGACGAAAAAGCTCTGATGAATGTTATTACACCTTATATTGCCTGGACTCTGGGCAACGGACTTACTTTTATTTCGCTGGGTGATGAAAGAATTAAACTTGAGAAACAACGCTATGTGTATGAGCAGCACATTGCCGATAATAAACGACAAAACTTGATTAAAAAGTCTTGTATGGCTATTGTTTATGGCATTACTCCGTTTATGGACCGCATTATTAACGAAGTACATAAGCTTACAGCCAAAGGTTATCTACAGGACGAAGCTATTAAGCTCGAGAAATATCAATATATAGACGAGTTAGTTTCCAAGATTAATGAGTATAATGATATTCTGGCGCTTTGGATCAAGATGAAGCAAGGTTCATTAAATCTGAATATTGAGAACTTTGAATTGAATGAACTTTTTGAAGTTCTGGCTAAAGGTAGAAAAACCTTTGAAATGAAGCATCAAGCTTTCAAAGTAGAACCTACAAAGGCTATTGTTAAAGCAGACAAGGCTCTGACAATGTTCATGATTAACACTCTTACTGAAAACGCACGGAAATATACTCCTGAAGGTGGAACTATTCAGGTTAGTGCTAAAACTGAAGATGATTACGTGGAAATCTCTGTTTCAGATACCGGCCGGGGAATATCTCAGGAAGATGTTGCGCGAATATTGGGTGAAAAAGTCTACGACTCCAGTCAGATAGGAATGGAATCTACCGATAAGGAAGAACTACTGAAGAATAAAGGTCACGGATTTGGATTGATGAATTGCAAAGGTATTATTGAAAAATACCGTAAAACAAACGATCTTTTCAAGGTTTGCATGTTTAGTATTGAGAGTACTCCGGGCAAGGGAAGTAAATTTTATTTCCGCCTGCCTACAGGCATTCGCAAAACACTGGGTATATTACTATGCTTATTTATAACTACCGGACTTTTCTCTTGCAGCAAACTGGAAAGACCTGTAACTAAAGAATATCATCCGGCAGATTCTACTTCAGTAACATCTGATAAAACCTATGATAAATTACTGAATGAAGCATCTCTTTTCGCAGACACCGTTTATTATTGCAATGTAATAGAGAACTATCCGCTTGCATTGCAGTATGCTGATTCTGCTATTGACCGATTGAACAAGCATTATTTAAAAAATTATCGAAACAAACGCAATGTTATGACCTTAACGGGGAATGACATTTCTAACGAAATTAATTGGTGGAACGGACTGGTCGATACCGATTATTATGTTATTCTGGATATTAGGAACGAAGCTGCTGTAGCTTTTCTGGCACTTAAGCAATGGGATAATTATCAATATAACAATACTGCTTATTCACGACTTTATAAATTGGTAAGTGAGGATTATTCGCTCGAGGAATATTGCCGTAATCTGGAGCATTCTACCAACAACAAAGTGGTGGCAGTTATTTTGTTTATATTGATTCTTATTGTCTTTTTTATAGGATATTATCTGTTCTATATCCGTAAACGATTAATAAACAGATGGAACCTTGAACAAGTGCTCGAGATTAATAAACAAGTACTGAATTCAACCTTAACATCCAATGATATTCCCCGTAGTATTGTAGATAATTGCTTTGACGGAATAAATGAATTGCTAACGATTGACATGCTGAGCATCGGAGTTTATAATGAAGATAGTCATAAACTCGAATTTGCTTATTATCCGCATCAAATGGAGTGGAATGATACTTCGGTTGAAATTCAGGGAGAGCATGAAACACTGACCGAAGTAATGCAACGTTGCTTCGATTCGCAACAATATGCTGCCGGTAAATTACAATCAATACCGTTTTATGATAATAATCTGTATGATATTTCTGTGCAGGCACTTCCGTTGATGGTTGAAGTAGGAGAGACGTCTCGTTGTGTTGGCGTTCTTGCCTTTTCCAGACAAAACGATGAAGAGCGTGAAAGTAACCGTTTGCTTATTGAATTGATAACCAATTATGTGGCAATTGTAGTGTTTAATGCTGTTGTGAAACTTGCTACAAAATACAGAGACATTGAATCGGCGGAAGAAGATACTTACAGAGCTTCGTGGGAAGATAGCTTATTACATGTACAGAATATGGTGCTCGATAACTGCCTCTCTACAATAAAACACGAAACTATTTATTACCCAAGCAAGATAAAGAATATAATAGATAAACTCGCTAAGAAATCATTTACTCCTGAGGAGGAAAAAGAAAATATTCAAACCATCAGTGAATTGATTGATTATTATAAAGGTATATTTAATATTCTAAGTTCCTGTGCTGCAAAGCAGTTGGAGGAAGTAACATTCCGACGTGGAAATGTAGAGGTCGATGAATTGGTAGCACATGCACAGAAGTATTTCCGGAAAATTAGTAAACGACTGCAAAGTTCCGTAACTTTCCACGCAGAAAGTTGTAGTGAAAAGGTTATCGGAGATGTAATTCAATTAAAATTCTTGTTAGAGAACTTAATTGAAGAGTGTCTTACTGTTCCTGAAGATGGAGAAGTAATCCTTGAAGCCAAGGCAGATGGTGAGTATGTTCGTTTCTTGTTCACTGACAGAAGACGTGAGAAAACTATAGAAGAGCTTAATCAGCTTTTTTATCCCGATTTGGCCCGCATGACAGCTTCTGAGGATGGTACGCTAAAAGGAACCGAATATTTGATATGCAAACAGATTATCCGCGACCATGACGAGTTTGCAGGTTTACGTGGTTGTAGAATAAATGCGGAGCCATCACCGGAGGGAGGGTTTACCGTCTACTTTACTATACCAAAACGTAAAGTAAGCTTAGGTAAAACAAAAGGAATAAATAAAGAAAAGCAGTAGGGCTTTTTAATAAATAGTGTAGAGCGAAATAACTTAAGGTGTACACCTTTTAAATATAAAGTGTAGGCTATTTTAAAAAGATATAAAGAATAAACGTATTAAATATAGTATAAATAAACAATGGAAGATAAGAAATTTAAAGTTATCATTGTAGAAGATGTAAAGCTGGAGCTTAAAGGAACTGAAGAGATATTTCGTCACGAAATACCCAACGCCGAAGTAATTGGTACAGCGATGACCGAAAAAGAATTCTGGCCGCTGATAGAAGTTCAGGTGCCCGACATGGTTTTGCTCGATCTTGGGTTAGGAGGTTCAACAACCATTGGTGTAGATATCTGCAAAAACCTACGTAAAAAGTACAAAGATGTAAGGGTCTTGATATTTACAGGCGAAGTGCTCAACGAAAAACTGTGGGTGGATGTACTTAATGCGGGAGCAGACGGAATAATTCTGAAGACAGGCGAACTGCTTACCAAGACAGATGTTCAGGCTGTAATGGATGGCAAGAAACTGGTATTCAATTATCCTATCCTGGAAAAGATTGTAGATCGTTTCAAGAAGTCGGTAACCAACGATGCTTTACGTCAGGAAGCAGTAATAGACTATGATATTGACGAATATGATGAGCGTTTCCTTCGCCACCTTGCCTTAGGATATACCAAAGATATGATTGCCAACTTGAAAGGTATGCCTTTTGGCGTAAAATCTTTGGAAAAACGACAAAACGATTTGGTTGCACGTTTGTTTGGTCCTGGTGAACGGGTAGGAGTGAATGCCACTCGTCTGGTGGTTCGTGCACTTGAACTTCGTATCATAGATCTTGATAATCTTGAAGCAGATGAAGAATAAATTGCGAATGCCTCACCCGGCTACCATGTTTTTACTGCTCACCGTAGCAGTTGTCATGCTTTCGTGGATATTTGATATCTACGGACTTCGCGTGATTAATCCTCAGACGGGTGAAGTTATCCGCGCACAAAGTCTTTTAGGTCCCGAAGGAATACGCTGGTTACTGCGCCATGTAGTGACAAACTTTACCGGATTTGCTCCTTTGGGTATGGTAATGGTGGCCATGTTTGGTGTAGGTGTGGCAGAGCATTCCGGCTTTATTGGAGCTTGTATAAGAAGAAGTTTGAGAAAACACCCCAGTCAAGAGGGGGTAATCCTAGTCGTAATTCTGCTTGGAGTTATTTCCAATATTGTGGGCGATGCAGGATATATTATTCTTATACCAATTGCTGCAACTTTGTTCCAGTCGGTTAAACTACATCCCGTAGCAGGAATAGTAACTGCCTACGTATCCGTAGCCTGCGGATTTAGTGCAAATTTGTTTGTTAGTACACTCGATCCTATTCTGGCACGAATAACCCAGGAAGCAGCTGCAAACATGACTACTTATCAAGGAAACATAGGTGCACTGTCGAACTACTATTTCATGTTTGCCTCCACGTTTGTTGTTACAGCTGTAATTTACTTTATTACCAAAAAGAGTCTTTTACCAACGTTAGGCGAATACACAGGGCATGCTCCTTATGATAATTATAAATCGCTCACAAAAAAAGAGCAACGTGCCTTAATAATAGCGCTTGGAGCCGGATTTATTTATACGCTGATCATTGTTTTGGCAACCTTTTCTCCGTGGGGAATTTTGAGAGGAATAACCGGTAGTTTAACTCGCTCTCCATTTATTTTTGGAGTATTATTCCTTATTTCCTTTGGCATTGGCTTGATGGGAACTATCTATGGATTTGCATCCGGACGCTACCGCAGAGATTCTGACGTAATAACCGGACTATCGCACCCTATGCAGTTGCTGGGGGTGTATTTTGTTATTGCATTTTTCGCGGCACAGATGTTTGCTTGTTTTGAATACTCCCGTCTGGACAAATGTCTGGCTATAATGGGAGCAAACCTTCTGACTTCCATTCATACAAGCAGCTTTGTTACTTTGCTGTTATTTATCTTGTTTACAACGACGATTAACCTCATTATGGTTTCTGCAACGGCAAAGTGGACCTTTATGGCCTTCATATTTGTTCCGATGTTCGCCGCAATGGGAATCAACCCCGACTTAACCCAGTGTGCTTTCCGTATTGGAGACAGTGCCACTAATGCAATTACACCGTTCTTGTTCTATATGCCTTTAATTCTGGCATATATGCAGCAATATGATAAGCAAGCTAATTACAGTTCCTTGCTGAAATATACCTGGCGCTATTCACTTGCTATCTTAGTATCCTGGACAGCCTTTTTCGTCGTTTGGTATTTGCTCAATATTCCGTTGGGAATCTGATAATATGATAGAGAAGAGTATTTTTATAATTATCGTCTTTATAAACGTAATACCCATAATAGTATTTGCGATCTTTCCTCTTTTGAGAAAAGATCGATTTGACAATTCAATATTTAGTCGCAATCCGTTATTATTATTTATAGAAGGAATACTTTTTTCTATTCTACTATTTGTCCTGTATTTCTATTTTATCGGACCATTTTATCCTGACCACGGTAGAGAATTACCACTAGTAATGATCGTTTTTGAAATAAACATATTACCAATTGCAGCTATAGTTCTGTTTTTGGTTTGCCTTGGTTGTAATATTACCTGGACAAAACAATACTGGTATTGGGCAACGATTATATTATTATTTATGTTGTTTATTCTTTTCTATTTATTCATTGTTGCTTCTACAGGAATCTGATAGAATTTTCTTCCTTTCTGGAAATCAAGCATAAGCTGATCAACAATAACTTCCGGGTCGAGTGCACTGATACGAACGGTGTGCTTTCCCTGAGTATTTATTTTATGAAGAGTAGTGTTCAGCGATTGATTTCTCAGCACATTAATTTTCCATGGTTCTGTGCGGAATCCGGTTTTGTAAGAAACAACCTGCGGCTTTTCATCATCTATGGAAACAGCATAACGAATATCACCACCATTTACTGGATGTCCCGGTATTAATGCCACTTTCAATTCCACTTCTCCGATAGAAGTTGTATAAATATCATAAGTGATTTCACCGTTCTGTGGAAGAGAAACAGCTTTAGCGCTGTGACCCAATCCCTGAATAACCTGAGTTCCCTTTGATGCCGATTTATAATTTGCCGCATTACAGGCAATCATTCCGTTTGCTTCTGTCATTATGCCGGGATTTATATTCTGCGTGCATACGTTTAACTGGTACATTTTATCATCTATAGTCAACAAGCAAATACCTAGGAAATCATCAGTAATTTGTTTCCAGTCGGCACTGACTACTAATTTTTTCTCAAACCTTAGCGTCGTATCTACCTCCTTAATCTTTAACCATTTCGGAGCCTTTTCCACCTTCCATTTAGTTGGTTTATCACTTCTGTTGAATAACGATATAAACGTTTGATTATTCGCACCACGTACCAAAGTAATAAGATTAACCGGACATTCTATTTTCAATGGGATACTGTCGCCCTCTATCCAAACCAAAGCCGGAGCAGATGGCTGGGAAAGTATTTTATCAGGTAATACAGAAGGTTGGAAAACCGGCAGATTACGAGGCTTCATATCTATCATCTTGTTCCATTTAGCATCCTGAATATCTGTATTGTAAGTCTGAGCCATTTGAGCAATCTCATTGAAAGCTTTGGTGCTCAGATTTGCATATTCATTAGCTGCAAGCAGATTGTAACGAGCAAAAAGGCGAGCTTTTTGTGCATACAAAAGTTTATGATTCATTGCAGCAGCACTACAAACGGGATATTGAACAAGTTCGAAATATGCTTCGCGTTGTTCAACCGGTATTTTCTCACCAATTTCTTTCACTCTATTTGCCAGAACAGTGTATTCATCTGCACGCTTCTGCAACTCATCACCGAAAGCAAACGGATTAAATTCCGTATCAATTACCGGAGTTTTATTTCCTGGAACGGAAGGCTCTTCCACTCTGCTCCAGCCCATGTGTTCCGGTTTACGAATATCTGCTAGCTGATAATATTTATCCATCAATGGAGCAAGTTCACTTCCAGCTTCAGAACCGAATTCTCTTGTAAGCCAGTTCTCTAAATGCCGGGAAATAGTGTTTAGATGAACATTATTAATATTCCATGCCAAATCCATAAAGAATTCAGTATCATATTCACCCGGTTTAATATCGCCTACATTTAGAATCCATAGTTTTTGTGCGCCATAATCCCAGGCACGTTTCATTTCTGTATAAATCTGAGCCGGTGAAGTAGTGCAAAGCCACAAATAATCGTGCGGACGTCCCCAATAAGAGATATGATAATAAACACCTGATCCGCCTTTTCTCTTCCTTTCCTGCTCATTGCTAAGTCGGGTTATGTAACCATAGTTATCGTCGCACCATATCAATGTTACATCATCCGGCACTTGTAATCCGTTATCGTATACGCTCAATACCTCTTTATATGGCACAAATACCTGAGGCACTTTAGTTACATCGGCATTAACGTAGCGAGAAAGTAAGTCTCGTTGGTCTTTAATTACCAGCTTTAGAGCCTGTGTATACTCATCTACCGTTTTTACTCCCTGCATCTGACCGTCGTGTACACCTCTCATTCCAATCGTATAGATATTTTCTGACTGCCCAACCTTTTTCAGCCGTTCTGTCCAGTAAGATATAATAGAATCTTTATTAGTTAGGTAGTTATACTCACCGTATTTTTTAGAATCCCATTCTCCGGCACTATTTCTCATTAACGGTTCACAATGAGAAGTTGCCATGACAATTCCATATTTATCGGCCATTTCTTTTGTACCATCTACAAAATAAAACGGAACTGTACATTCGTGCATAGCAGGCCAAATGGTATTTGCACGAAGACGCAACAATAATTCAAATATTTTAGCGTAGGTTTTTGGACCAATCTCGCCTTTTACAGGAGTTGCTTCAAAGTTCTTGCTACTCCATGGCATTAATCCCCAGTCTTCATCATTCAGGAAAATTCCTCTGAACTGTACGGATGGTTGCTGTACATTTACATAACCTTCGGGAATACTAAGGCTTTTTTTCTTAATAGGTGCAGAATCAGCCCACCAGCACCATGGAGAAACTCCTATAATGCGTGAGAGTTCCAATATTCCGTAAGCAGTTCCTCGATCATCACTGCCCAATACTATAAGGTAAGAACGATTATTCTTTTGAATAACTTCAATTTTAAACGCTTCCCATTTGTTCTTTATCTCTGCTGTAGAAATGTTTTGTTTCTTCAGCCACTCATCTGTCTCTTTCGATTTTCCGATTGTTGCAACAATTATAGCAGCATTATCAAGTGAATTTTCAGTTGCGGGTTTATTGTCCGATACTTCCTGCATATCCGATAAAAACATATCCATTGCAGTTTGTACTACCGGTTTCTCATTTTTATTTAAATAAACAGTATTTGTTTTGCCTTGCCTTATTAAAGGAAAGTCTTCGGCAAAGACAGGAGAAAAAGTTGCTTCACAACAAATAAATAGCAAGAATGGGCGAAATATGTGTTTCATGGTGTATTAATTCTCTATTTTAACAAAGGAATATAATAATTTTCAAGAAACAAATATAGTTGATTCTTTCCTAGCTATGTGACTTTTATCCTATGCAATTTGATGTAAAATTACCTTTTAGTAAACTAATTACGAAAAGAGAATCTTTAAAACTAGTTCTTTGTTCCAATAGAACCAAATCAATAAAAGCAGAAATCTAACCATAAGCGAATGTAATTCGGATTATTTACTATACTTTTGTTATTTATATATCAAATAAAATGTATCAGCTATGGAACCTATGCATAAAATAAGCAAAGTAAAAATACGTTCTCTGCAGCTGGACGATTATGCCCAACTCTCACAATCATTTACCAGAACATATTCAGATGGAAGCGACGTCTTTTGGTCGCGTGAACAAATAGAAAAGCTAATTACTATCTTTCCGGAAGGACAAATAGTGGTGGTTGCAGACAACAAAATAGTGGGATGTGCGCTTTCCATTATCGTTGATTACGATATGGTGAAGAACGATCATACTTATGCTTCTGTAACAGGGCAGGAAACGTTTAACACACATAATCCTGAAGGAAATATTCTTTATGGAATAGAGGTCTTTATTCATCCAGAATTCCGTGGCCTCAGACTGGCCAGAAGAATGTATGATTACCGCAAAGAGCTTTGTGAAACGCTGAACCTGAAGGCTATTATGTTCGGTGGTAGAATTCCGAATTATCACAAATATGCTCAAGATTTGCGTCCTAAGGAATATATACATAAAGTCAGCAAGAAAGAGATATTCGATCCGGTGCTTACCTTTCAGCTATCAAACGATTTTCACGTACGTAAGGTGATGACGAACTATCTACCTAATGACGAAGAATCTTGTCACTATGCCTGCCTTTTGCAATGGGATAATATTTATTATCAGCCACCAACACAAGAGTTTGTTCCTCAGAAAACCACTATCAGACTGGGACTGGTGCAATGGCAGATGCGCTCTTACAAGACGATTGACGATGTATTCGAACAAGTAGAATTCTTTGTGGATGCAGTTTCCGATTATAAAAGTGATTTTATCCTTTTTCCAGAATATTTCAACGCGCCATTGATGGCAAAATTCAATCATCTGGGTGAATCTCAGGCCATTCGCGAGCTTGCCAAATATACTAATGAGATGAGGAAGCGCTTTATAAACCTGGCCATCAGCTACAACATAAATATTATTACCGGAAGTATGCCGCAACTTCGTGGAAATGACCTCTATAATGTGGGATTCCTTTGCCGCAGAGACGGTACTTATGAGACTTACGAGAAAATTCATGTAACTCCAGATGAAACTAAAAGCTGGGGGCTCTCGGGCGGAAAGGTTATTAAAACTTTTGATACCGATTGTGCAAAGATAGGAATACTGATTTGCTATGACGTGGAATATCCGGAACTGACCCGAATCATGGCCGATCAGGGAATGCAGGTACTCTTTGTCCCTTTTCTTACCGATACACAAAACGGTTATTCACGCGTAAGAATCTGTGCTCAGGCCCGTGCCATTGAGAATGAATGCTTTGTGGTTATAGCAGGAAGTGTGGGGAATTTGCCGCGCGTGCACAATATGGATATACAATACGCACAATCTGGAGTATTCACTCCTTGCGATTTTGCATTCCCTACTGATGGAAAATGTGCCGAAGCCACACCAAACACCGAAATGATCCTGGTGTCTGATGTGGATTTGAACTTGCTTAACGAGCTCCATACCTACGGTAGTGTAAGAAACCTGAAGGATAGAAGGAATGACCTTTACGAGCTCAGATTAAAAAAGTGATATAAATGAAGTTAAACGTAAGAGTCTCTATTTACTGAACCGGGAAGTATCAACAGCTTTGCGTGATTTTTCCTTGTAATTGCCAAACTTGTAACTGAATGAAAGGGTAAAAGAACGATTATTCATAAGAGTCTTCATTGTGCTGAACTGATCGGCATAATCTATATTAGTTTTGATAAGATTGGTATTGAATAAATCGTCTCCTTTCAAGGTTATTTGTGCGTGTTTATTTGCGAATGTCCATCTCAGAGCCGTATTAACATTGTAAGAACGACTTAGATCGTATATTCCCTGAATAGTTCCGTTCTGATAAAATCCGGTAAGCATGAATTTGATATCTGGTTTTGAAGAAACTGTAAAAGTATTATTCATGTTTACCATAAATGAATATTTGCTGCGGTCAAAAGGAATATTATAGAAATCATTATCCTTTTCACGTTTGTAATAACCTACAACCGTAAGTCGTGAATTAAGAAACTCCTTCACGCTAAACGGAATAACAGTCTGCAATCCGGCTTGCTGCTGATAATTAAAGTTATGATATTTATAAACCAGCGTCAATCTGTCGGGTGACTGATAGGGGAGTTGTATGAAGTAATCGGGTACATGATTGAAGAATGCAGAAAATATATACTTGCTTTTCAGAATGTATGTAAGGTTTGTCTCGTATTCACGGGAAGGTCTTAAATAAGGGTTTCCCTGTATTTCTACATAGCTACTTACATAGCTGGTTGTATTATTGGTGCTCCAGTAAGAGGGATATTGCTTGTTGCCGGAAAAAGATAATTGTAAAATCTGCCCTGGTTTAAGAGTATAAGTAGCATTGAGAGTTGGATAAAGTGTCCATTCATTCCAGACTGCAGTTTTATAATGTTCAGCAGCAAGTGATGCATCAATAGAAAGTTTTTCTCCAAAATTCTTATTGAATCCGGCAAAACCATTGAACGTATGCTCTTTATGTCTGCTGTCCATGGAATTTGTAGGTATATAGTCTCCTGTTATGTCATCAAAGTAATACTGGTAGCTATTATCGGTAGATGTGGTGTATTGCAAACCATAATTTATTCCCCAACCAGCAGGTAATTTATGACTTTGATTAATATATAACATCCATTTATTGATTCTTTGCTGATCTTCCGATAGAAAATGAGTGTTTGTGTTATTCATTACACCAGAAAATAACTGTGAACATGGATTTTTATAGTAAGTAAACTCTGAGCCCATCTTCATTCCAAATGATGACTGGTAATCTAATTTCAGATTATGAAGCTGACTGTCATCGTATTTATTAGCTTTACTTACCTCTGAGCCTGTAGTAGCATTATGATAAGATCCGTTTGAAAACTGCCCGGAATAGACAAAGCTTAAAATATTATCCTTAGTAAATGAATAATCCATACCTAATCTCACATTATTATCCTCACTACTTGAATTTCCATTGGTAATCTGTCTCAGATTATATTCAGTACCATTGAACAGATGCTTATTAAATCTGTCGTTACCAGAGTATTCACGTTCTTTTTTATAATTGTAAAGAATATCAGCCGAAAGCTTTTCAGAAGAGAAAAGTGCACTACCTCTTTCTTCAAAATTCTCATAATGCCTCTGAGTCCATGCAGAATAAAGTTCTCCCACAAGCGAAGGTTCCTGTCCCATACCCGATTTCAAAATCAGATTAATCACAGCACCACGCACATTATACCTTGCCGGAGCAGCATACATAACCTCAGCTTTTTCAATTCTCGACACAGGAATACTTCTTAATAAATCTATAAGTTGTTCAGTACTCATCGTACTTACTTTTCCATTAATTATTATATTGACAGCCGATCCAGCCAAGGTTAATGCTCCTTGCTGATCCATCACTCCGGGAAGTTCTTTAATAGCATCATAAGCGTTCTCAACCGGCAAGTTACTTACTATACGGGGTAAATCATAAATTAGTTTGCCTTCGGAAGCCTTAACCATTGGACGTTCTCCTTTAACCATAACCTCGGGTAATTTATGCAAAACACTGTCAATAGCAACGGACGTTGTATCACTTACCTGCGCTTTTACTCCCAGACACAAATAAAATAAAAACGTTATCACAAATAATCTTTTCATATTGTGTTTATTTTGTTTACGCAGCAAAAGTCAGCAAAAAATGGAGATAAATATGTTATCAACTGATTATATAGTGTTATTTAGTCTTATCAAAATGAAGATTGTATATAAGTAATATCTATTTTTGTGAACATGAAATTACCTTTTAAAATAATAGCGTTGTTAATTATCCTGTCACTTACAGGAGTTTTCATATATCAGGCATACTGGTTGGTAAGCTTTTATCATACAACAAGCAAGCAAACTGATACGAATATTGAGAATGCGATAAAGAATGCTGATCACATTGAGCTATTCATGCGTGCCGATAGGTTGAGTGTAAAAGAGAATAAACAACGAGTAACGGGTGTAAAAGCCGATGTACACGGTGAAGTATCTTATTCCACATCATTTAAAAAAGGGAATGTTAATAAAACTAGCCATATTGTTATAAAAAAAACAATGAGGAGAGACAACGCTATATATGAAAACGAAAGAATTCTTCAAGGAAATAATCTGGTAAATGACAGCATTAATATTGGAAAAGACCAGAATTCCATGGAAGCCATGTTAAGACAAATGCAGCAAGGTTTACATTCGGCTATTGATATTAATGTTGAAGGAATAAATCTTCAAGATTTTGATAGTATAATGAATGTTGAACTAAAGAAATATAATCTTAATATCCGTCACTATACTCAGATTGTAAATACAAAAACTCATAAAGTACAAGCTTCATCTTTGCCGGCCTATATGGATATAAAAAAACTAAAGATGTACGAACTAAAGTATGATGTTATGGGAGCACATGCTTATCAAGTTTACACCGAACCTGCGGATGTCATGATTCTTAAGCAGATGACTGGTATACTTATTACTTCATTTATTATCCTTGTTATTCTGTCTGTTTCGTTTTGGTATTTAATAAAGACTATACTAATGCAAAGAACAGTGGACGAAATGAAATCAGATTTCACCAATAATATTACCCATGAGCTGAAAACTCCCATAGCCATAACTTATGCGGCTACAGATGCATTGCTTAATTTCAATATAATAGACAATAAGAATAAACGCGAAAAGTATCTCCGAATATGCATGGAACAGCTACAAAGACTCAGCGGACTGGTTGAACAGATTCTTTCCATGAGCATGGAGCAGCGGAAAACATTCCGCCTGAATCCGGAAACTATACAGATGAAAGAGCTTGCCGACAATCTGATAGAACAGCACAAAATAAAAGCAGATAAACCAGTTAGTTTTACTTTGTTGGTAGAACCGGAAGAGCTCACTATCAAGGCCGACCGTGTACATACTTATAATATTTTAAGCAATCTGCTGGATAATGCCGTGAAATATTCTCCAGATAAAGCTGATGTATCAATCAGCATTGAAGATGAAGGAAATGAGCTTTCTGTGAAAGTAACCGACAAAGGAATTGGTATTGCTCCGGAAAAACAGACACATATATTTGATAAATTCTACAGAGTGCCGACCGGCAATCTTCATAATGTGAAAGGCTTTGGTCTTGGCCTTTTCTATGTAAGAACGCTTACTGAAAAAATGGGAGGAAGCATTGAAGTAAAGAGTGCTTTGGGAAAAGGATCTACTTTTATATTTAAACTGCCGCAACATGAAAACAACTGAGAAAATAAAGGTCTTACTGGTTGAAGATGAGCAAACACTTTCAATGATTATTAAAGACACGCTCGAGGAAAAGGAATTTCTTATTACAACAGCTAAGGACGGAGAGGAGGGATTGCGCCTTTTTATGCAGATTCATCCAGATGTATTAGTGGCAGATGTTATGATGCCAAAGATGGATGGTTTTGAAATGGTTCGTCGCATTCGCCAAACAGACAAGACTACTCCAGTACTATTTCTCACAGCTCGTTCAGCCATTAATGATGTTGTGGAAGGGTTTGAATTAGGTGCCAATGATTATCTGAAAAAGCCTTTTGGAATGCAGGAACTCATTGTCCGGATAAAGGCTTTAGTACGCAGGGCTTTCGTTGAAGAGAAGAAAAATACAATATTTTCCATTGGTAATTATTCATTCAATTCTGTCACTCAACAACTTTCATTCTCAGGATCTTCTATTGAATTATCTCATCGGGAATCAGAAATATTAAAACGTTTTTGTGATAATAAAGATGAAGTAGTAAGCACACAGAACTTGCTTATTGAACTTTGGGGCGATGATAGTTTCTTTAATTCTCGTAGCTTACAAGTTTTCATTACCAAACTGCGCCACAAACTATCCAAAGACGAAAGAATTCGTATAATAAATATTCGAGGAATTGGATATAAGTTTATTGTAAACTAATAAAAAAGGATGAACTGATTTTTTAAGATCAATCATCCTTTAATTATTATATACCTGATATGGATAGTTTATCCATTCACTTTTTTGTAATCAGAAAGGAATTGTGCTAATCCACTATCTGTCAACGGATGCTTTAACAAGCCTTTTATTGCACTAAGTGGGCATGTTGCAACGTCTGCTCCAACTTCAATACATTGAATAATGTGTTGTGTGTGTCTTATCGAGGCAGCCAAAACTTGAGTTTTGAATCCGTAGAGTGAATACATCTCAACAATTTTGCGTACAACATCAATCCCATCGCTACAGATGTCGTCCAATCGGCCAACGAAAGGAGATACGTATGTTGCTCCGGCCTTTGCTGCCAACAGAGCTTGTCCGGGAGAGAATACAAGCGTACAATTTGTGCGGATCCCCTTACCTGTAAAGTGTTTAATAGCTTTTATTCCATCTGCAATACATGGAACTTTCACTACAATACGCGGATGAAGAGCTGCTAATTCTTCACCTTCCCTAATCATACCTTCGTAATCCGTAGCATTAACTTCTGCGCTAACATCGCCATCAACTATATTGCAAATCTCAATATAGTGTTTTTTCTGATTCTCTACTCCTTTAATACCTTCTTTTGCCATCAATGAAGGGTTTGTCGTCACTCCATCGAGTACTCCAAGATCATTGGCTTCTCTGATTTGATCCAAATTTGCTGTGTCAATAAAAAACTTCATAGTACAATGCTTTTATATGGTTTAAGTAACTAATAAACAAAGCTACAAAACAATACTAAACAGACAAGTGTTTTAATATAATATTTTGGTAATGAATAATATAATTGAGCATTGATCAGTACGATAGGTTTTGTCTATAATCCCATAGAAAGTATCAATTGGATTTATTTGGATGTAAATAATTTATAGAATAGCTTTGCTCACAGAAAGATAAAACATTAAATATAAAAATAAAAATTATGAGATCACTAATTGGAAAAAAGGCACCTAAGTTTACTGCTTCAGCAGTTGTAGACGGAAATAAGATAGTAAATGATTTTTCATTGGCACAATATGAAGGAAATAAATACGTAGTATTCTTCTTCTACCCAATGGACTTTACATTTGTTTGTCCTACGGAATTACATGCATTCCAGGAGAAGCTGGAGGAATTCGAGAAGAGAGATGTAGCGGTAGTAGGTTGTTCTGTAGACTCTGAATACTCACATCTTGCATGGTTAAATACTCCTAAGAGAAATGGTGGAATTCAGGGTGTGAAATATCCTATTGTTTCTGACTTTTCAAAATCGATATCAGAAAAATTTGGAGTGCTGGCCGGAGGATATTCACCCGACGAAAATGGTGATTGGGTATGTACTGGTGTACCGGTAGCATATAGAGGATTGTTCCTCATTGATAAGAATGGAGTGGTAAGACATTGTGTAATCAATGATCTTCCATTGGGAAGAAGTGTTGACGAAGCATTAAGAGTAGTAGATGCTCTGCAACATTTTGAAGAATTTGGCGAGGTTTGTCCAGCAAACTGGAGCAAAGGAAAAGATGCACTAAAAGCCACAGATGAAGGCGTTTCAGATTATTTGAGTAATCATTAATTAAAACAATAAATTGCTATAATGATAATGACATGAATGATTAGGTGAGGGGAAGGCTTGTGAAAGTCTTCCCCTTTTTATTTGTACTGCTTAGTTTCTGCTCATTAAGCAAAATGCTTTTGAATATATTACTTATAACTCCCAAAAGATTTTTTTCAAAAATAGTCTAGCAATCTAGCAGTAGGCATTTAACTAATTGATATTTAGAAAGTAAGAGCCGCTAGACTTCCAAAAAGAAGTCTAGCGGTAATCTAGCAGTCTAGCACCTTGTCTCTATTTAGTCTAGACAGAGGAATGTTCAGAACGCTTAATTGCTTCATTTTACGAGAAAATACAATTTATATGGCTTTATTATAGTCAGAAATCTACTGCAGACTTTTCTGTAAAGATGTGTCGAGGTTTCTTCTTTTTTCACGAGTTACTTATTATTTTTATGGAATTATGTTTGTATAATCTTGTACAAAACAATTAATTCTTCTGTACAAAAGAAAGAAATGTTTTGTACAAAAGAATGCAATCTTTTGTACAAGGATATAAATATCAGTCTAATCTCTTTTTATATATACCTCGAAATTCTTTAATAATCCGGCATATTTTGTTCCTATAAAAATTTAACGCAAAAGTTTCTATATAGCCTTTTTTTTGTAAATTTGCACCTTAATTTTTAGGACGAATAGAAATAACATAAAATATGAGTAAGAGATTTACTGAATATTCTCAGTTTGACCTCTCGCAGGTAAACAAAGATGTACTAAAGAAATGGGATGAAAACGGTGTTTTCGCCAAAAGTATGACAGAACGTGAAGGCTGTCCTTCGTTTGTGTTTTTCGAAGGACCTCCATCGGCTAATGGTATGCCGGGTATTCACCACGTAATGGCTCGCTCCATTAAGGATATTTTCTGTCGCTATAAAACAATGAAAGGTTTTCAGGTTAAGCGTAAAGCCGGATGGGATACTCACGGACTTCCTGTAGAACTTGGTGTTGAAAAGGCTTTAGGCATTACAAAAGAGGATATTGGAAAATCTATTTCTGTTGCCGAATATAACGCAGCATGTCGTAAGGATGTGATGAAGTTTACCAAAGAATGGGAAGACTTGACTCATAAAATGGGATATTGGGTGGATATGAAAGACCCATACATCACTTATGATAACCGTTACATCGAAACTCTTTGGTGGCTTTTAAAACAGTTATATAAAAAAGACTTATTATATAAAGGATATACTATTCAGCCATATTCACCGGCTGCAGGTACTGGTTTAAGTTCTCACGAATTGAACCAACCAGGTTGTTATCGCGATGTAAAAGATACAACAGTAGTTGCTCAGTTTAAGATGAAGAACCCTAAAGCAGAAATGGCTGCATGGGGAACTCCTTATTTTATGGCATGGACTACAACTCCATGGACTTTGCCTTCAAATACTGCACTTTGCGTAGGACCAAATATCTCTTATGTGGCTGTTCAGTCATATAATTCTTATACTGGCGAACCAATTACTGTAGTTTTAGCTAAAGACTTAGTTAGTGCGCACTTTAATTCTAAAGCTGCCGAACTGAATCTTGAAGATTACAAAGCAGGAGATAAACTGATTCCATTTAAGGTTATTGCTGAATACAAAGGTGCTGATCTTGTTGGCATGGAGTACGAACAGCTTATGCCTTGGGTAAATCCGGGTGAAGGTGCTTTCCGTGTAATCCCTGGTGATTATGTTACTACAGAAGACGGTACAGGTATCGTTCACATTGCTCCGACATTTGGTGCCGACGATGCTCGCGTTGCGAAAGCAGCAGGTATTCCTCCATTGCAACTGATTAATAAGAAAGGTGAGCTTCGCCCAATGGTGGATCTTACCGGTAAATTCTATACTTTAGATGAGCTTGACGAAACTTTTGTAAAAGAGAAAGTTAACGTTGAACTATATAGCGAATATGCAGGCCGTTTTGTTAAGAATGACTATGATCCTAATCTTACAGAAAAAGATGAAACTCTTGATGTAAGTCTCTGTATGATGATGAAGGCTGCCAATCTTGCATTCAAGATTGAAAAGCATGTTCACAATTATCCTCACTGCTGGCGTACAGACAAGCCTGTACTTTATTATCCGCTCGACAGCTGGTTTATCAAGTCTACAGCATGCAAAGAACGCATGATGGAGCTTAATAAAACTATTAACTGGAAACCGGAATCAACAGGTACAGGACGTTTTGGCAAGTGGCTGGAAAACCTTAATGACTGGAACCTTAGCCGTTCTCGTTACTGGGGAACTCCGCTTCCAATCTGGCGTTCAGAAGATAATTCGGCAGAGATCTGTATTGAATCTGTAGAGCAATTATATAACGAGATAGAGAAATCTATCAAAGCTGGCTTTATGAAAGAAAATCCTTATAAGGGATTCGAAGCAGGCGTTTATACAAAGGAAAATTACGAAAAGATTGATTTACACCGTCCGTATGTGGATGATATCATCCTTGTATCCGAAGATGGTAAACCAATGAAACGTGAAAGTGACCTTATCGACGTTTGGTTCGATTCTGGTGCTATGCCTTATGCACAGATTCACTATCCTTTTGAGAATAAGGAAATTTTGGATAATCGTGAAGTATACCCTGCTGATTTCATTGCAGAAGGTGTGGACCAGACTCGTGGATGGTTCTTTACTCTTCATGCAATTGCTTCTATGATATTTGATAATGTAGCTTATAAAGCCGTAATATCAAACGGATTGGTACTTGACAAGAATGGTAATAAGATGTCTAAACGTTTAGGTAATGCTGTAGATCCATTCTCTACAATAGAGAAATATGGTTCAGATCCTTTGCGTTGGTACATGATTACAAACTCATCTCCATGGGATAACCTGAAATTTGACGTGGAAGGAATTGAAGAAGTGCGCCGTAAGTTCTTCGGTACATTATACAACACTTATTCATTCTTCTCATTATATGCAAATGTAGATAACTTTGCATATCAGGAAGCTGATATTCCGGTAAATGAACGTCCGGAAATTGACCGTTGGATATTGTCTGTACTTAACTCTCTGATCAAGGAAGTTGATACTTGCTACAATGAATACGAACCAACAAAGGCAGGACGTCTGATTTCTGACTTTGTAAACGATAACTTATCTAACTGGTACGTTCGTCTTAACCGTAAACGTTTCTGGGGAGGTGAATATACTCAGGATAAACTTTCTGCATATCAAACACTTTATACTTGTCTTGAAGCAGTAGCTAAATTAATGGCGCCAATCGCTCCATTCTACGCTGACAGATTATACACTGACTTGATCAATGCTACTGGTCGTGATAATGTTGTTTCCGTTCACCTTGCTAAGTTCCCTGAATTTAATGCAAATCTTATTGATAAGGATTTGGAAGCAAGAATGCAGATGGCTCAGGATGTAACTTCAATGGTACTGGCTTTACGTCGTAAGGTAAGTATCAAAGTCCGCCAACCGCTTCAATGTATTATGATTCCGGTAGTGGACGAAGAACAAAAAGCTCATATTGAAGCCGTGAAATCACTCATTATGAATGAAGTGAACGTCAAAGAAATCAAGTTTGTAGACGAAACTGCTGGTGTATTGGTGAAGAAAGTGAAATGCGACTTCAAGAAACTTGGACCAAAATTCGGTAAACAAATGAAAGCCGTTGCTGCTCTGGTTGCAGAAATGTCTCAGGATGCAATTGCTGAACTGGAAAAAAATGGTAAATATACTTTGATAATTGACGGTAATGAAGCTATTCTTGACGCAACAGATGTAGAAATCTTCAGTGAAGACATCCCAGGATGGTTGGTTGCTAATGAAGGAAAACTAACTGTAGCACTTGAAGTTACAATAACCGAAGATCTACGTAAAGAGGGTATTGCTCGTGAATTAGTAAATCGTATTCAGAATATTCGTAAATCTAGCGGGTTTGAAATTACTGATAAAATAAAAATTACATTATCTAAAAATGAACAGACAGATGATGCGGTAAATGAATATAATTCTTATATTTGTAACCAAGTATTGTCTAATTCTCTCATTTTAGCTGATAATGTAACAGACGCGACAGAATTGAATTTTGACGATTTCTCTCTATTTGTAAATGTAGTAAAAGAATAAATAAAACTTTAAAGCAATATAACTATGGCAGAAAAGACGAGATACTCTGATGCGGAATTGGATGAATTCCGCCTTATAATCAAGGAAAAACTTGAAAAAGCACAACTTGATTACGATCAGCTTAAATTAAGCATAATGAATCAGGATGGTAATGATATAATTGATACATCACCAACATACAAAGTTCTGGAAGAAGGAGCAAATACTTTGTCTAAAGAAGAAGTAGGCCGTTTGGCTTTAAGACAGCAAAAATTTATTCAAAGTCTTCAGGCTGCATTGGTGCGTATTGAAAATAAAACATATGGTATCTGTCGTGAAACAGGAAAATTAATTCCTGCAGAACGATTGCGCGCTGTGCCTCATGCAACATTGAGCATTGAAGCTAAAAATGACGGAAAAAAATAAATGAAAATAAAAATTACGAAAGGACAGATATCTGTTCTGATTATAATTTCTGTACTTGTAATTGACCAAATAATAAAGATCCTCGTAAAAACAGGAATGTATTTACATGAAAATATTCGTGTTTGCGGGGATTGGTTTTACATTTATTTTACTGAAAATAATGGAATGGCTTTCGGAATGGAATTGTTCGGAAAGCTATTTCTTACATCATTCAGAATCATTGCTGTATCATTAATTGGTTATTATATAGTTAAGGTTGTTAAGAAGAATTATAAAACCGGCTATATAGTATGTCTTTCTATGATACTTGCCGGAGCTTTAGGTAATATCATTGACAGCATATTTTACGGAGTAATTTTTAGTGCAAGTGTTCCTGAAAATTATATTAATGCTTCATTGGCTACATTTATGCCTGACGGTGGAGGTTATTCTTCCCTGCTACACGGTAAGGTAGTAGACATGTTTTATTTCCCAATAATTGATACAACATGGCCTAGCTGGATTCCGTTTGTTGGCGGTGAACATTTCATATTTTTCAGTCCTATATTTAATTTTGCCGATGCTTCAATTAGTTGCGGTATAGTAGCTCTTCTTCTCTTTTATAGTAAATATCTGAATGAAGGTCATTCTACTAAAAAAGAAGTAATTAATAATGATGAACCACAAACTAAATAATTTTTTTTTAGGGTTTGTTCTTCTTTCTTGCATTGGATTATCCTCTTGTAAAAAGAAAATGCCTGCTGATGTGCTCTCTAAAGGTGAAATGGAAGATGTTTTGGTAGATTATCATTTGGCCAAAGCAATGGCTCTGAATTTGCCACCTGAAGAACATTATAAGCAAGCTCTGTATATGAATTATGTTTTTGAAAAATATGGCATAACAGAAGAAGCTTTTGATCATTCGCTTGAATGGTATTCTCGAAATACAGAGGACTTTGTGAAAATTTACGATGAAGTTACTAAAAGACTGACTTCTCAAAAAGAGGATATCACTAATTTAATTGCTTCAAGCGGTGAAAATGAACAACAACAGTCGCAGACCGGAGATACTGTAAACGTATGGCACAAACAAAAACTTTATAAGTTAACTCAGTCTAAAGCTACAAATAAATTCTTCTTTACCATCTATCCTGATAGTAATTACAAAGAGAAAGATATTATATTGTGGAGCATCAGGTGTTCATTTGTTTCAGCAAAACAACATCCTCAGGATGCTGTTATGTCATTGAATATTAAATATAACACAGATTCTATTATTTCTGAAACAAGAAATATCAGATATTCTGGTATGTATGACATACGAATTCAAAATGATTCAGCTTGCAAAATAAAGGAGATCAAAGGATTTGTTTATTACGATCAGCTTAGCCATTTCTCTAAAGATGCTTTAATAGTAGATAAGATAGCATTAACAAGGTACCATGTAAAAAAAGATACCAAACCGATGACTAAGATGTCTCCTGTTAATAAAGTTGATTCATTAAAGAAGGATACAGCTACGAAGCATGAAGTAATACAGAATGCGCAACCGATGGTTATTGATACTGTTAACAAAACAGATTTCAGAACATCAGGACCTCGTCGTAAAAGCAAGAAGAATGCAAGTAACGATCGTAATATAAATAATCAACCTACTCAGCAACCGAGAATTAGATAATGAAACGAATAGCTTCTCATTATCTAATTCTTTCTCCTGATAATTTGTATAAGAAGCAAGTTGTAGAAATAGACCAACAATGTTTGGTCCGTTTCTTTACTTTGGAAGAAGAAATTGAATCCGTAATTTGGTTATCGGGAGTATTATTTTTATCAAAAAAAGAAATAAATCTCAGCGAGATTAGAAAGGAGCTTAAAGACTCAATAGGAGAGAAGCTCCTGGATTTTATATCTGAATATTCTACGGATATTAAGGTAGGAGACCAGGTTTATATATACTTAATTAACTCTGTAGATTTATTTAATCTCACAATTGTGAGTGAAACCTATATCGAAAAAATATAGATATTCTTAAAAAAAAAGAAAGTGACAATACTTTTATATATTGTCACTTAATATTGTTTTATACTGAAATAAAGTTGATTATTTCTCTTTTCTCTTTCCTGAAAACTTCTTCTTGCCTTTGAAATTACTTTTTCTATTATGTGAACGTGGGCTATATTCAGGAGCCTCGCCTAAGTCTTCAGGAACTGGAATCTTATAAATTGTCTTTTCTAAGAAATCTTCAATTGATTTAAATGCAGTTTGTTCCTTCTCATTGACAAAAGTAATAGCAACTCCATCATTATTAGCACGTGCAGTACGACCAATACGATGTACATAATCTTCTGAATCGTTGGGCACATCATAGTTTATGACCAATCTTATATCGTCAATATCAATTCCCCGGGATACAATATCAGTAGCTACTAATATATTTATTCGACCATTTTTAAACTCACGCATAATAAATTCGCGTTGAGATTGGTCTAAATCAGAATGCATTTCACCGACATTCAGCTTTAATCTTTTCAAAGATTTTGTAACTTCTTTAACTTTAAGCTTTGAGGATGCGAAAATAATAGCTTTTTCGGGCACTTCATCTATAAACAGACTTTGTATAATATCTAATTTCTGATTTTCGTAGCATACATAAGCCGCCTGAATAATTTTCTCAGCTGGTTTTGAAACAGCAAGTTTAATTTCAACAGGATCTCTTAAGATATTGTTTGCCAGTTTTTGAATATTAGCTGGCATAGTAGCAGAAAACATAATTGTTTGTCGCTCTTTTGGCATTAACTTTACCACTTGCATAATATCGTCGTAAAATCCCATGTCGAGCATACGGTCTGCTTCATCGAGAACAAAATAAGAAACACGTGACAAATCTACATATCCCAAACTTAAATGACTCAGAAGACGTCCGGGAGTAGCAATCACAACATCTGCACCTAATGCCAATCCTTTTTTTTGCTGTTCAAACTGAATTCCATCACTTCCTCCATATACAGCAACACTGGAAACAGGCATAAAATAAGAAAAGCCTTCCATTTGCTGATCTATTTGCTGAGCTAACTCTCGTGTTGGAGACATAATGATACAATTTATAGAATCATCGGGATGTTTCTCACGTGAAAGTTTATCTAATATAGGAAGTAAAAATGCAGCAGTTTTACCTGTACCAGTCTGCGCAACAGCAATCAGGTCTTTACCTTCAAGAATAACGGGGATAGCGTTCTCTTGCACAGGCGTACATTCATCAAAGTTCATGGCATCAAGCGCCTGAAGCACTGTGTCATTTAAATTAAGTTCCGAAAATTTCATTCATCAAATTATTTATATACAAAGATAGAAAAAAGAATGCACGATTTGTATTCTGTACTAAGAATTGTTAGTAACTACAATCATATGCATTACAATTTTCCTTGTTCATCCAGATAGGAATCTTTAAAACCTAAAAAATACAAAACTCCATCCAGTCCAATCGTGTTAATTGACTGCTTAGCATTCTGTTTTACTTTTGGTTTTGCATGATAAGCAATTCCTAATCCCGCAATGCCAAGCATTGGAAGGTCATTTGCACCATCGCCAACAGCTATAGTTTGTGCTATATCTACATTTTCTACCTGAGCTATCAATCTTAACAATTCTGCTTTTCGTTTACCATCAACAACATCTCCTAAATATTTTCCGGTAAGTTTTCCATCGATTATCTCTAATTCGTTAGCATAAACATAATCAATACCATATTTTTGTTTCAGATAATTTCCAAAATAGGTAAATCCTCCTGAAAGGATTGCTATTTTATATCCGTAGCGTTTTAAAACAAACATAAGGCGATCAACACCTTCAGTAATTGGTAACGTTTCTGCAATATCTTTCATTACCGATTCATCCAGACCTTCCAGTAATGCAACTCTTCTGCGGAAACTTTCCGTAAAGTCAATCTCGCCACGCATTGCACTTTCTGTAATAGCTTTAACTTCATCGCCAACGCCGGCTTTCATTGCAAGTTCGTCTATTACTTCTGTTTCTATAAGTGTAGAGTCCATATCAAAACATATTAAGCGGCGCATCCTACGATACATATTATCTAACTGAAACGAATAGTCCATATCCAGTTCACCAGATAATTTCAAGAGTTTAGCTTGCATTTCTTCGTGATTTTTTGGATTTCCACGAACAGACAACTCAATACATGAACGTATATTTGCTTTTTGTTCGTCGAGAGGAATACGGCCTGTTAATCTCTTAATGGCATCAATATTCATACCTTGATCAGAGACAATTCTTGTAACTGCAGATATTTGAGTCGCCGAAAGTTTCCTTCCTAAAAGAGTCAATATATATCTGTTTTTCCCTTGCATACCTACCCAATTCTCATATTCCTCAACTGAAATAGGATAGAAACGAATAGTTATGCCTAAAGAAGAAGCTTTAAATAAAAGCTCTTTCATAATAAAGCCGGAATGATGTTCCTCTGTTTTAAAAAGAATTCCTAAAGATAGTGTATTGTGGATATCGGCTTGACCAATATCTAGAATGGTTACGTCGTATTTAGCTAATATTTCTGTAACAGAAGCTGTAAGGCCAGGACGGTCTTCGCCGGTAATACGTATTAATATCAATTCTGTTGCTGATTCATTCATATTTTTCTCGTTAATTTGGCTGCAAAAGTAGTCAATTTTTGTATGTTTTATCATAAAAAATATGAAAAGTAGCCGCTTAATAGATACAATATTTGGAATTATAAATAATATATGCTTATATTTGCCTTAGGCTTCTAAAAAATAATGTTTTGATTTTCAGATAATTCGCTTCTGAAAGTACACAAAACCAGATAATGTTCCGGGTAGAAGCTGCTGTTTAGGGCAGTCCTGGATAGTATTAACTAAAACCTAATTACATGAAGTATGTAAAGTGGCTTTTTGTTGTATTATTAATCACTTCCTTGACTTCTTTTGTTGGAAAAGACAAACCCACTGGCGGTTTGAACATTGGAGACGTAGCTCCCGATTTTAGTTTCAGAACTACTCTCAAAAATCATCAACTTAATTTGAAAGACCTAAAAGGTCAGTATGTGCTAATTAACTTTTGGGCTAGTTATGATGCACAATCCAGAATGCAAAATGTTAGTTTAAACAATGCAATCAGGGATTCTTTCAAAAAAGTTAAATTTGTTTCCATCTCGTTTGATGAATATCAGTCGGTTTTTAAGGAAACAGTACGGAAAGATCAAATAGCATCACTTGTTTGTTTCGTAGATACAAAAGGTGAAACCTCTGAAATCTTTAAAGAATATAGCTTAGATAGAGGTTTTAGTAGCTATTTATTAGATGAAAATGGTGTAATTATAGCCAAAAACATCTCTGCACCTGAACTCTCTTCTTTTATAAATTAAGAGAGAACAATTAATTAGAGGAAAAGAATACAACAAAAACAAAGTTCCGCAACTATTGTCTTATAACAATGTTGCGGAACTTTCATTTTTATTCAAATCTTAAATCCTTTTACCCCATTTATTTGGGAGCATTATGATAAAGGGCTATTGCTATAATAGTAAATACCATGTTGGGAATCCATACTGCTATCATCGGCGGAACATTTCCATTAATTGCAAATGTAGAAGATACTGTTTGAAACATGATATAAGTAAAACTTAAACCGATACCGAGTCCTAAATGCAATCCCATTCCCCCTTTAATTTTGCGGGAAGAAAGAGCTAATCCAATAGTTGTTAAAATGAACGAGGCAAATGACATAGCAATACGCCTCTCATACTCAATCTCAAACTCTTTTATATTTGCAAATCCACGTTGCTTTTGTTTAATAATGTATTCGCGTAAAGCCGGACTAGTCATTGTTTCTTGCTGATTCTTCATAATAAGGAAATCAGATGGTTCCATTACTATGGTCGTATCTTTTTTGTCGCCACGATAAAGCTTCTCTTTTAGTCCATTTAACTCTCGCACCATATAATCATGAAGAGTCCATTTATACAAAGAGGTTGAATCGTATGAAATTGATTGTGCAGTAAGGTGTGAAACTAATTTCTTATCCTTGAATTTATCTAAGGAAAAATGATATCCTGTTTTATCGTAATCCTGATACCTTTCAATATAGGCTATAACACCAGTATCTACTTCCAGTTGGACATTTCGAACAAAATCTTGCTTTTTCTTTTTAACGTACTTATCTTCAAAATTTAGCTTAGTAACATTACCTTTAGGAATTACATAAGAGCCCAAGCCATAAGTGAAAATAGAAATAATAGCGGCAGAAATCATATATGGGCGCATCAGTCGTTTAAAACTAATTCCCCCAGCAAACATTGCAATAATCTCTGAATTCTCAGCTAGTTTTGAAGTGAAAAATATAACAGAAACAAAAACAAAAAGAGAACTGAATAAGTTGGCAAAATATGGAATAAAATTTATATAATATTGGAAAATGATCGCTTTAAGTGGTGCCTCATTTTCCATGAACTTATCCATCTTTTCATTGATGTCAAATACTACGGCTATAGAAATAATCAAAGCAATTGAGAATACATATGTTCCCAAAAATTTCTTGATTATATACCAATCCAGCCGTTTAAGAATTCTTCTGCTCATCCTTTTATTTGTTATAATCTTGTCGAAATCTGATTAACCATCATAGGCTTCCATGTAGAAAAATCACCCGCAATAATATGTTTACGAGCTTCACCAACCAACCATAAATAAAATGCCAGATTATGAATCGATGCAATCTGCATAGCTAACAACTCTTGTGCATGGAATAGATGACGTAAATATGCTCTTGAATAAAGCGTATCTACGTATGAAGCTCCATCTGCTTCAATAGGAGAGAAGTCTGTTTCCCATTTTTTATTACGCATATTCATAATACCGTTTTTAGTAAATAACATACCATTACGGCCATTACGGGTAGGCATAACGCAGTCGAACATATCAACTCCTCTTTCTATTCCTTCCAGAATATTCACAGGAGTTCCTACACCCATGAGATATCGAGGCTTTTCTTTTGGCAAAATTTCATTTACCAATTCAATCATCTCGTACATTTTCTCTACAGGTTCCCCAACTGCAAGACCACCAATAGCATTTCCATCACATTCTTTTGAGGCAATAAACTCTGCAGACTGTTTACGTAGATCAGGATAAACACATCCCTGAACGATAGGAAATAAAGATTGATTGTATCCGTATTTAGGTTCGGTTTCATTGAATCGTTTCAAACAACGATCTAACCAGCGATGTGTCAAGCCAAGAGATTTTTTAGCATAGGCATAATCAGAATCACCGGGAGGACACTCATCAAAAGCCATCATTATATCCGCCCCAATTATACGTTCTATATCCATAACCTTTTCGGGGGTAAATATATGCTTGCTACCATCAATATGTGAACGGAACTCAGCACCTTCTTCTCTTAACTTTCTAATGCCAGATAACGAGAAAACCTGAAATCCGCCACTATCTGTCAGCATAGGGCGATCAAAACTATTAAATTTGTGTAACCCGCCTGCCTTTTCCAGAACATCAAGTCCCGGACGCAAATACAGATGATAAGTATTACCAAGAATTATCTGCGCTTTAATATCCTGGATTAATTCTGTTTGATGCACTGCTTTTACAGAACCTATTGTTCCAACAGGCATAAAAATCGGAGTCTCAATCTGCCCGTGATCAGTAGTTATTAATCCGGCACGGGCATTTGATTTTGAATCCGTGTATTGTAGGTCAAATGTCATTTACTTTTTTGGTTTCATGGAGAAATCAATCGCATCAGCAACTTTTTCATTAGTTAGTGCTAGTGCAAATACTTCTTTAATATCACTTACATAGTGGAACGTTAATCCTTTAAGATAAACTTCCTGAATTTCATCTATGTTCTTTTTGTTCTCAGTACTTAAAATAATCTCTTTTATTCCGGCACGCTTAGCAGCTAAAATTTTTTCTTTTATGCCACCAACAGGAAGTACCTTTCCACGCAAGGTAATCTCACCTGTCATAGCCAGATTCCTTTTCACTTTTCTCTGGGTCAAACCAGAAGCTAATGAAGTTGCCATTGTTATACCAGCAGATGGACCATCTTTTGGAATTGCACCTTCCGGAACATGGATGTGAATATTCCAGTTTTCGAATATTTCATCATCAATAGCCAGAATAGAAGAGTGGGCTTTAATATACTCTAATGCGAGCATAGCAGATTCTTTCATTACATCGCCCAAGTTTCCAGTTAAAGTAAGTTTTCCACCTTTACCTTTACTTAAACTTGTTTCAACAAATAGAATTTCGCCACCAACTGCAGTCCAGGCAAGTCCGGTTACAACTCCTGCATATTCATTTCCCTGATATTTGTCCTTCGAATATTCTTCAGCTCCAAGCAAATCATATAAATCTTCGGATTTTATATCCTTTTTGTTGAAAAAGCCATCAGTTGCATATTGGCGAGCTAACTTTCTCAGAATCTTACCAATCTTCTTTTCAAGCTCACGAACACCACTTTCACGAGTATATGATTCTATAATTGTTTCTAATGTATCTTTCGGAATTTTGATATCATTCTTTGAAATACCGGTAGCATCCATTTCTTTAGGTACAAGATGTCGGCGAGCTATTTCTATTTTTTCTTCTGTTATATATCCACTTACCTCAATCAATTCCATACGATCCAATAATGGTTGAGGTATTGTATTAAGATTATTTGCTGTCGCAATAAACATAACCTTTGACAGGTCATAATCAACATCCAGATAATTATCGTGGAATGCTCCATTCTGCTCAGGATCGAGTACCTCAAGCAATGCAGATGATGGATCTCCCTGGCGGTCAGCTCCAACTTTGTCTATTTCATCCAGAATGAAAACCGGATTAGATGAACCTGCTTTAATTAAGCCTTTGATTATACGTCCGGGCATTGCACCAATATATGTCTTTCTGTGACCTCTGATTTCTGCTTCATCATGAATTCCACCTAAAGACATTCTTATATATTTTCTTTTCAATGCAGCAGCGATTGATTTACCCAAAGAAGTTTTACCTACTCCCGGAGGGCCATAAAGACATATAATAGGAGATTTTAAATCACCTTTTAATTTTAATACAGCCAAATGCTCAAGAATTCTTTCTTTTACCTTTTCGAGTCCGTAATGATCTTTATTCAGCGTTTTTTCAGCATTCTTTAAATTGAAATTATCTGTAGAATAGACATTCCAAGGCAAACTTAGCATTGTTTGCAAGTAGTTTAGCTGAACACTATAATCTGGTGATTGTGAATGAGTACGTTCCAGTTTAGCCAATTCTTTACTGAAAATTTCATTGACTTCTTTATTCCACTGCATTTTAGTAGCTTTCAGACGTAATTCTTCAACCTCTTGGTCTTGTCCGCCACCAAGTTCATCTTGAATTGTTTTTATCTGCTGCTGTAGAAAATATTCTCTTTGTTGCTGATCAATATCTTCTCTAGCACGCATTTGAATAGACGCCTTTATTTCAGCTAGCTGTACTTCTCTATTTAGAATTTCCAAAAGATGATATGCTCTTTCCTGCAAAGAATTAATCTGCAGTAATTCCACCTTTTCATCTTTCTTTAAAGGCATATTTGTGCATATAAAGTTAATCAGGAACATTTTGTTACTGATATTTTTTATAGCAAAAGCTGAATCCTGATGTAAAGTCCCTGAAACTTTTATATATCTAATAGTCAAATCTTTGCAAGCATCAACCAATGCATCAAATTCTTTATTTTCTTTTGCAGGTAATGCTTCTTCCAGTAACTTAACTTTGCCTAACAAATAGGGGAAAGTTTCTGATAGACTTTCTAGTTCAAAACGCTTCATTCCCTGAAGAATTACAGTTGTGGACTGATCGGGCATTTCAAGAACACGAACTATTTTTGCAATAGTTCCAATTGTATGTAAGTCTTCAAAATCAGGGTTTTCAGTTTCAGCTGCTTTCTGACAAACAACTGCAATATATGCATTGTTTTTATATGCATCATTTACAAGTTTCAGTGATGATTTTCTTCCTACAGATATTGGTAATACAACGCCTGGGAATAAAACCATATTCCGCAGAGGTAAGACAGGAAGGCTGTCATCCACTTTAATATCAAACATCTGTTCCTCATTACCTTCAAAATCTGCTATAAATGAGAAACCATTATCATTTGAGTCTTCCATTTCACTTAAATATCCTTTTCTTATCATTTTATTTGTTATTCGAGGTTATATCTTTCGACAGTTAAAACCAAATGCAAAGGTAATCTATTCTTTATTAAAAATAAAACTCCAATGAAAGAAAAGAACAGTGTAAATGCTAAATATTATTTCAGAAATGCATAAAAACTATTTAAAATATTTATTTTTGGCGAAAATTCAATAATCTGCAATGCCTAATCCATTTTTTAGATTTAAACAATTCACAGTATGGCACGATAAATGCGCCATGAAAGTTGGGACAGACGGAGTTCTTTTAGGAGCCTGGACAGATGTATCTAATGCAAATTCTGTTTTAGATATTGGTACAGGAACCGGATTAGTGGCCTTAATGATTGCACAACGTTGTAATGCTGAAATTTTTGCTGTAGAAATTGATAATAATGCCGTAATTCAGGCTGCTAACAATAAAAATATGTCACCTTGGAGTGAGCGTATTTCCATTATACAAGGAGATTTTAAGACTTTTGAAAGCAATACTAAATTTGATGTTATTGTTTCCAATCCTCCATACTTCTCTAATTCTTTGTTGCCACTAGACAAAAAGCGAAGTACAGCCCGGCATACAAATGAGCTTTCATATTATGAACTTATTGAAGGTGCTGCAAAACTGTTATCTCCCAGAGGAAAATTTTCATTAATTATTCCGGCAGATGTTATCGACAAAATTGTAGAAATTGCAGCTAATTTTGATTTATACCCTATTAGACAGACAAATATATTGCCCAAACAAGATAGTTTGCCTAAAAGAGTATTAATATCCTTTTCAAACAAAAAAGATGCAATTTTTGCTAAACCAAATGATTTAATAATTGAATTAGCAAGGCATCAATATACGCCCGAATATATTGAACTAACCAAAGAATATTATTTGAATATGTAGTAAATTAATTTACCACACGAATTACTGTTTCTTTGTTAGTCTTTTAAAGAATTCAATATTCCTATCTATAATTTGTTTATTTCTTTGCGTTAAATCTTCCACAAGATTTTCTCCCTTTGGTTTCAATCCTACAAAATAGTCAGAGGCTTTTTTTAATACATTCTGCTCTCTATCACTTTTTTCAGGAGTTATTACTAATAAACCTTTAGCGATAATCTCTACATCTATTTCTTCATTCATCATAACAGGATCACCATCATAATGAACTACTCCCGGACGAGTTCTGTGAATATGTATTTTTTTGCTTTTAAATGTCCTGATTCTACTATTTTGATCTAATGTCTTATTGAACAACTGAAAGGCAAGCGATGGTATATCTATTACTGTAAAAGGCTCTAATATAGTAACATTCATCAATCCATCCTGAAGTGAAGCTTTGGGAGCAATATATGCATTATTACCATATTGAGAAGCATTACCACATGCAATCAAGAAAGCTTTATGCTTAGTTTTAGTCTCCTCACTTTCAACTTCATAAGTTTCCGGTTTGTAATTTAAACATTCCAACAGTGTCTTTTCCAAATACGTAAGAATGCCTCGTCTTCCGGCAGCAGAAAACTTGAGACTTACAAAAGCATCGAAACCAACACCACAAGTACAAAAGAAGGGTTTATTGTTTATTTTACCATAATCAATTGCTGATATATTCCCTTTATTAATTATATCAATAGCCTTACGACTATCCATAGGTATTCGCAGGTGGCGAGCCAATCCATTTCCCGATCCACAAGGAATAATTCCTAATACAGTGTTGGTATGAATAAGAGAACGCGCGATTTCATTAATTGTTCCATCGCCGCCAATGGCTGTTACGCAATAAACACCATCTGCAGCAGCCTTAGCAGCAATCTCTTCAGCATGGCCGGCTCTTTCAGTATATCTTATTTCAATCTCATATTTATTTTGATCTATTCTTTCATTTAACTGATTCAAAATTAATTTTTTACTCTGAGTGCCTGAGATCGGATTAACGATAAATAGTATTTTTTTCTTCTCCTCCATGCGTTATATGATAAAATATCCAAACGACAAAAGTAATATATTAATCTTAATACAGTAGCTTTTTACGCATTCTTTTATAATCAAAGTTACTTTTTTTATATAAAACAGACTAATAAATCACATAAATTGCTATCTTTGCGACCGTCTTTGCAAAAATGGACGAAAAACAAGCAAAATTAAATAACTGATAATATAATATTAAGGTAGGAGAGACCTACGAAGCATTATTATGGGATTATTACAAGATAAATTAGAGAAATATGATATACCACAGCAAGTTAAAGCTAAAGGTGTATATCCTTATTTCCGTTGCATTGAAAGTGAACAGAACACTGAAGTGATAATGAGTGGCAAGAAAGTGCTAATGTTTGGTTCTAACTCATATTTAGGACTTACTAACCACCCAAAAGTAATTGAAGCAGCAGTTGAAGCTACTCGTAAATATGGTACAGGATGTGCAGGTTCACGTTTTCTAAACGGAACACTCGACATTCACCTGGAACTAGAAAAAGAACTAGCCGAATTCGTAGGAAAAGAAGATGCAATTATCTATTCTACCGGATTCCAGGTAAACTTAGGGGTAGTATCATGTGTTACAGGTCGTGAAGACTATATTATCTGTGATGAACGAGATCACGCTTCAATTGTTGATGGAAGACGTTTATCTTTCTCTCAGACATTAAAGTTTAAACACAACGACATGGCTTCTTTGGAGAAAGAACTTCAAAAATGTAAGCCAGATAAAATTAAGTTGATTGTTGTTGATGGTGTTTTCAGTATGGAAGGCGATGTTGCAAACTTGCCTGAGATTGTACGTTTAGCAAAACAATATGATGCAAACATCATGGTTGATGAAGCGCATGGTCTTGGAGTACTCGGAAATCATGGACGTGGTACTTGTGATCACTTTGGTTTGACTAAAGATGTTGATTTAATAATGGGAACTTTCAGTAAGTCTCTTGCTGCAATTGGTGGTTTTATTGCTGCTGATGAATCTATAATCAATTATCTGAGACACAATTCACGTTCTTATATGTTTAGTGCAAGTAACACACCTGCTGCCACTGCAGCTGCACGTGCTGCTTTGCAGATTATGAAATCAGAACCAGAACGTATTGATCATTTATGGGATATCACAAATTATTCTCTTAAATGTTTCCGTGATTTAGGATTCGAAATAGGAAATACTTCAACTCCAATTATACCTTTATATGTACGTGATATGGAGAAAACATTTATGGTTACCAAAATGTTGTTTGATGAAGGTGTATTTGTTAATCCTGTAATTCCACCTGCATGTGCTCCTGAAGATACTTTAATTCGTTTCTCTCTTATGGCAACCCATACAAAAGAACAGATTGACATCGCTGTTAACAAATTAGAGAAATGCTTTAAAGCATTAGATATTATTAAATAATATACTCAAATTCCATAATAAAAAGTCTTCTTCATATTAATTGAAGAAGACTTTTTTGTGTTTATAGCTTTCTTATAATCAACTAGATATAAGTGATTAATTAAAATAACAAAAAAATATGCAGAATAAACTTGCATATTTGATATAAAGAGCCTATCTTTGCATCGCTTTTGAAAGGAAATACTTACAGAAGTCATCGGGGTGTAGCGCAGTCCGGTTAGCGCACCTGCTTTGGGAGCAGGGGGTCGTGGGTTCGAATCCCGCTACCCCGACAAAGAGTCTGAATTATTTTCGGGCTCTTTTTTTTTATATCTATTACTCAAAACTCTATTATAGAGGCTATAAAAAATTATTGGCCAATAATTATTAAAGCTAACCTCAATAAATAATATCCATTCACCAATAATAAAAAATTAAACTTGAATAATTTAGAAAGAAAGATTATACCTTTAAAACGCTAAGCTATTTTGAGTAGAGCTTAATCCAAACTTTTTTAAATTATTGAAACCACCCACATTTCACTAATAATTTGCATAAATATAGATTTACCTATTAACTGCAGAATCAAAACAAAGAATATTGAAATTTATTTTAAAGGTTAACTACTAGATAATCAGTAAAGAAGAAGATTAATAGAGCTTTTGCTTAAAAATAAAAGCCTTAAAAGCTTGGATAATTCATACAGAACATCTATCTTTGCATCGCTTTTGAAAAGAAATACTTATCGAAAGTCATCGGGGTGTAGCGCAGTCCGGTTAGCGCACCTGCTTTGGGAGCAGGGGGTCGTGGGTTCGAATCCCGCTACCCCGACAAAGAGTCTGAATAATTATTCAGACTCTTTTTTTTGATATTATTGCTCAAGATTCTATTCAATGAAAAATAAAAAATTATAGGTTGATAATTATTATACAAAACTACAATGAACAACATCCATTCTTCGATAATAAAAAATCAAACTTGAATAATTCTGAAAAAAAAGATTGTGTTTTCAATATTCAGGATCATTTTAAACAGAGCATAAATTGAACTTTTAAATTTGTTGATCAGCCTGCCGTCACTTAAATTCGAACAAAAAATAGATTCACCACTTAATTACAGAATCAAAACAAAGAATATTGAAATTTATTTTAAAGGTTAACTACTAGATAATCAGTAAAGAAGAAGATCAATAGAGTTTTTGCTTAAAAATAAAAGCCTTAAAAGCTTGGATAATTCATACAGAACATCTATCTTTGCATCGCTTTTGAAAAGAAATACTTATCGAAAGTTATCGGGGTGTAGCGCAGTCCGGTTAGCGCACCTGCTTTGGGAGCAGGGGGTCGTGGGTTCGAATCCCGCTACCCCGACAATCAAGAGAGCTAGTTACAATTTATTTGTAATTAGCTCTCTTTTTTTATTGAATATAATTCCCCCTAAACATCGATAAATTAAGATTTTTATATAATTTTGCATCCAATATACAAAACAGAAAATCTAAGAATAAAAGAATATGTATAGAACGCATACTTGTGGAGAGCTTCGGATCTCCGACGTAAATAAAGTAGTAACACTTTCAGGATGGGTGCAACGCTCCAGAAAAATGGGGGGGATGACATTTATTGACCTCCGTGACCGCTATGGTATTACCCAGCTTGTTTTTAACGATGCTGTTAACGCTGAGTTATGTGATGCAGCAAACAAACTTGGACGTGAATTTGTAATACAAGTTAAAGGTGAAGTTAATGAACGTTCAAATAAGAATGCAAACCTTTCTACAGGAGATATTGAGATTATTGTTTCAGAACTTGATGTTCTTAACACCGCAGCAACACCTCCTTTCACTATAGAAGATAATTCAGATGGTGGCGATGATATTCGTATGAAGTATCGTTACCTTGATCTTCGCCGCAACGCTGTTAGATCAAATCTTGAGCTTCGCCATAAAATGACTATCGAGGTACGTAGCTATCTTGATAAACTTGGATTCTTAGAAGTAGAAACTCCAATTCTTATCGGATCTACACCTGAAGGTGCACGCGACTTCGTGGTTCCTTCACGCATGAATCCGGGACAATTTTATGCATTACCTCAGTCACCACAACTTTTCAAACAGTTGTTGATGGTATCAGGTTTTGATCGTTATTTCCAGATTGCTAAATGCTTCCGTGATGAAGACCTTCGTGCCGACCGTCAACCTGAGTTTACTCAGATAGACTGCGAGATGAGTTTTGTTGAGCAAGAAGATGTAATCAGCACCTTTGAAGGAATGGCAAGACATTTATTCAAAACAATTCGCGGCATTGAGATTACTGAATCATTTCCACGCATGACATGGCATAATGCTATGAAGCTTTACGGAAGTGATAAACCAGATATTCGCTTTGGAATGGAATTCGTTGAATTGATGGACATTCTAAAAGGTAAAGGATTCCCTGTATTCGATAGCGCAGCATATATTGGTGGTATTTGCGCAGAAGGAGCTGCATCATATACTCGTAAACAATTAGATGCCCTGACAGAATTTGTTAAGCGTCCTCAGATTGGAGCAAAAGGTATGGTTTATGCTCGCGTAGAAGCTGACGGAAACGTAAAATCAAGCGTTGATAAATTCTATACTCAGGAAACTCTTCAGGAACTTAAAGCTGCCTTTGGTGCAAAACCAGGCGATTTAATCCTGATCCTTTCAGGTGATGATGCTAATAAAACCCGCAAACAACTTTGCGAACTTCGTCTTGAAATGGGTAATCAATTAGGTTTAAGAGATAAAGATACTTTTGCTTGCCTTTGGGTTATCGATTTCCCTCTGTTTGAATGGGATGAAGAAAGTGGTCGTTACATGGCAATGCACCACCCATTTACCTCTCCAAAACTAGAAGACGTTCCATTGCTTGACACTAATCCTGGTGAAGTTCGCGCTAATGCTTACGATATGGTAATTAATGGCGTTGAAGTAGGAGGTGGTTCTATCCGTATTCACGATAGTGCTTTACAGAAAAAAATGTTCGAACTTCTTGGTTTTACAGAAGAAAGAGCTCAGGAACAATTTGGTTTCTTAATGAATGCCTTCAAGTTTGGTGCTCCTCCTCACGGTGGATTGGCCTATGGTCTTGATCGTTGGGTATCTCTATTTGCCGGACTTGATTCTATCCGCGACTGTATTGCATTCCCGAAAAACAATTCTGGCCGTGATGTTATGACTGATGCACCAGGATATTTGGAACAATCACAATTAGATGAATTGAATCTTGTAATAGATATCAAAGAAGAAAAGTAATTTAAAATACACTATAAAATAAAGGAAGTAATGGGAATGCTGAAATTTTCCCGTTACTTCCTTTTTTTTATTTGTGACTAATGCGAATTAGATAGAAAAAAATAGCCTACACAGATTTATTTCTGAGCAGGCTATTATTTTATAACTGAAAGACATTATTCAGCTATGCGTTAATTGATTAAAGCTTTATCTTTTAAATACAACTCTAATCAATAAAGCGTTTAGTTATTTCTCCATATTCGTCAATTCTGCGATCGCGAAGGAATGGCCACCAGCGACGTACATTTTCGGAACGGGTTAAGCTAACCTCAACAACCATATTCGTTGCTTCGCTATTTCCTGCTTGAGCTAGAAATTCTCCCTGCGGACCGGCAACAAAGCTATTTCCCCAGAACTGAATACCATTGGTGTTGCCAGAAGGATCTTCCTCATGTCCAACACGGTTTACGGAAACAACTGGAAGTCCGTTGGCTACCGCATGTGCTCTTTGAGAGATAATCCAGGCATTTAGCTGACGGCTCTTTTCATCTTCAGCATCCGAACTTTCCCATCCAATTGCTGTAGGATAGATTAATATTTCGGCTCCACTAAGCGCCATTAAGCGGGCAGCTTCAGGATACCACTGATCCCAGCAAACCAATACTCCAAGTTTTCCAAGAGATGTTTGAATGGGTTGAAATCCTATATCGCCAGGGGTAAAATAAAACTTTTCATAATATGCAGGATCATCCGGGATGTGCATTTTCCGATACTTTCCGGCAATAGATCCATCGGTATCAAATACAACGGCTGTGTTATGATATAGTCCCGAAGCGCGTTTCTCGAATAAAGAGGTAACCAGCACAATTCCATGTGCGGCAGCCAATTCTCCATAAAATCCGGTAGACGGACCAGGTATAGGTTCGGCAAGGTCGAAGTTATTTGTATCTTCTACCTGACAAAAGTAAAGAGAGTTGTGTAACTCCTGAAGTACAACTAGTTGAGCACCTTGAGATACACAAGCTTCAATGTTATCCGCCAGTTTTTTCAGATTCTCTTTTAAATCAGCCGTATTTGACTGCTGCACTAAACCTATCTTTATAGTTCTGTTATCCATTGTTCTTCGTTTTAAATTTGTTTTTTCCCGCATTCTATTTAATAACACCCTCAGGATATTGCATAGTTACACAATGAAGAGAGCCATGCTGCTTAATTAATGCACGACAATCAATTCCGATAATCTCTTTATCCGGGAAAGCTTCTGCAAGTATTTCAGCCGCTTCAGCATCATTCTTAGGTTGATTATAAGTAGGATAAAGGATTGATTCATTGAGAATTAAAAAGTTTGCATACGTAGCCGGCAAACGTTCAGTATCTTCTATTATACAGTCAGCCATTGGCAAAGCAAGTAAACGATAAGGTTCTCCTGCCAAAGTACGGAACGTACGAAGTTGATCCTCCATTTTCGTCAACTCCTCGTAATGCTCATCTTTTGTATCTGTACACTTTACATACACAATCGTATTATTGGGGCAAAGACGAGCCAAGGTATCTACATGACTATCAGTATCATCACCAGCCAGGTAACCATAGTCCAGCCACAATACCTGTTGCAGATGAAATACTGAACGCAAATATTCCTCAATTTCCACCTTATTCATTGTATCATTCCGGTTAGGAGCAAGCAGACAAGTAGATGTAGTAAGCAAAGTTCCTAATCCATCACTTTCTATAGAGCCACCTTCGAGCACAAAATTCAAGCGATTTTCGTATTCACCATTGAAACATTTTGCATTGTAAGCCTTGTGCGTAATTTGATTATCAAGTCCGGCACCAAATTTTTGTCCCCAACCATTAAAACAAAAGTCGAGCAGGCGAGGAGCAGAGCCGTCTATCATCGTAATAGCACCATGATCACGAGCCCAAGTATCATTAGTTTCGCATTCAAAGAAACGAACATTTTCCATGTTTACCCTATTGGAAATCTGTGCTTTAACCGCATTTACGTCAGGAGCCACGATTAGCAGCAATTCTTTTTTTGCAATCTCGCGGGCTATGGCAACAAAACATTCCTGCACTTCGGTAAGCATATGAGCCCAGTCGGTACCTGCATGTGGCCATGTAAGCTGTACCCCGCTTTGTTTATACCATTCGGCGGGAAGAAAAGGTTCACGCTGCTCAACTTGAATACCAAAGGGATCTCCCCAATTTATCTGATAATCTTTCTCTTCGTCTCCATTTTTTGGAAGACCAACTAATATACCCATCTTGGTTTATTTCTTTTCTTTAGGTTTACGATCAAAGAACGGATTTTTACTTGAACAGCTAATTGGAATAGCCATCACGGTTTTACAACCTGGAAGCCAATCGAGTGACTGAGCAGCAAGTCCAGCAGAAAACATAACACGCGAGTCTACACGTAAGTCCGATGCCGTAGCACATGCCGAACCAATAGCGATACCCACATCAATTGTATTCAAGGCGCATGGAGTTTCACTCGGCTTTGAAGCACAGGTGGGAAATCCGCAATGACCACAATTTAACCCTTGCAATTTCTCATGTGTACCAATTAAAACGATTGCATCAGCCGAAAGAATATTTTCTGCATCACGAAGAAAGAACATCATTCCATTTTCCCCGTTCAGTCTGATCATCTCATCGGAAAGTAATTTTATATCATTTTCAGTAACAACAGCCGTTTCAATCACATCAACACCTTTTCCTTTAGGAGCAGTGCGCGCAGCAGTCATCATCTGTTTAGCCACATTAAGCATATGCTCATGTCTGGCATCACGTTCATTTAATATCATCCTGGTTTCTTTTTATAAGTATTAAGGGTACAAATATAAATGATTGGAACCATTTGTCAAAACATAACCGAACGTTATTATTTCCCTGTACAAAAGAATTAATTCCTTTGTACAGAACAATATATTCTTTTGTACAAAAGAAAACAATCTTTTGTACAATAAATATTTGTTTTAACGAGTATAATTTTTATCTTTACGGCATAATAATTTAAATAACAACGATATGGCTATAGATTTTAAGGCTACTAAGGTTAACAATAACATGAAGCCCGAAGAAAAACCTCGTTATTACGCAAAAGCAGTAACTAAAGGAACTGTAACACTAAACCGCATTATTGAAGATATGTGCGAAGAAAGCACACTTTCAAAAGCAGATGTAGTTGCCGTTGTTGCCGGACTTAGCAAACATTTATTAAAGAATCTGCAGGAAGGTTATACTGTGAAAATTGATTCATTAGGAACATTTTCCACTTCAGTAAAGAGTTCTACAGTAGACAATCCAGAAGATGTTCACTCAAAAGATGTTTCATTCAGCAAGATTAATTATCTTCCGGAAGTACGAATGCTGGAAAGCTTCCGTGCTGTATCGTTCCAGAAAGTGGAAACAAAGGAAGAAGCAAAAGTTTCAAAGCCTAGAGGACGCAAGCCTATTCGCAGAAAATAACTAAAAAATGCTCAAAATAGAAGATGCCTGTATTGCGTATGGAGAGCAAGAACTCTTTACGGGACTTTGTGTACATATAAAAAGAGGTGAGATGGTCTGCATTTCCGGCGAATCCGGAAGTGGAAAGACTTCACTTCTTAATGCAATCCTGGGCTTTATTCCGTTAACTAGCGGTAGCATAACAATAGATGATCTTTTACTTTGCGAAGAGAATATCGACCAGATTAGAAGAAAAATTGCATGGATACCTCAGGAACTTGCTCTGCCATGCGAATGGGTAAGTGAAATGATAATGCTACCTTTTGAGCTAAAGGCAAATAAAGGAATTCATTTTTCTAAGAAAAAGCTTTTAGAGGTATTTAAAGAACTGAATCTGGAAGAAGAACTCTTTACAAAACGCGTCAGCGAAATTTCAGGCGGGCAACGACAAAGAATAATGATAGCTGTTGCTGCACTTTTAGAGAAATCTTTACTGATAATAGACGAACCAACTTCGGCTCTTGATGCTGGATCTGTAGAACGAGTACTGAACTTTTTCAACACGCTATCTCAAAAAGGAATGACTATTCTCGCTGTTTCTCACGACCGTGCATTTAAATTAGGCTGTGATAATGTAATATACTTATAGCCACATGGGAACAATAGATATTAGTTATGAAAACTTACTAATTGGTTTGCTAATGATGGGCATTCCAATGTTTTACCTGTGGAAATTCAAGACTGGATTGGTAAAGTCCACATTGATAGCCGTACTGAGAATGTTAGTCCAACTCTTCCTTATAGGAGTCTATTTAAAGTATCTTTTTATCTTAAATCATCCGCTGGTAAATTTCCTTTGGGTTTTCATAATGATAATCGTGGCATCCGAAACAGCGTTAGTCAGAACCCGACTACAACGAAAAATTCTTTTGATACCAATTTCCATTGGTTTTTTTATTTCTGTAGTCCTCATAGGTACCTATTTTTTAGGTCTGGTTCTTCAACTAAATAATATTTTTAATGCACAATATTTCATTCCAATATTTGGAATATTAATGGGTAATATGTTGTCTGTTAATGTAATAGGATTGAATACATTTTATAGCGGACTTCAGAGGGAACAACAAGAATATTACTATTTATTAGGAAACGGAGCAACCCGCCAAGAAGCTCAGGCGCCATTTATCAGGCAAGCTTTAATAAAAGCATTTAGTCCTTGCATCGCAAATATGGCAGTAATGGGACTAGTTGCTCTTCCAGGAACTATGATAGGACAGATACTTGGAGGAAGTAGTCCTAATGTTGCAATAAAATATCAGATGATGATAGTCGTTATCACCTTTACAGCATCAATGCTCTCCATCATGATTACTATCTCTATTGCATCCAGACGTTCCTTTGATAAATTTGGCCGATTAATCCGCGTCTTTAAGGAAAGTAAAAAAAATGGATGAAGATATTTTAAAACTGGTTAGCCAAATTTCTACTCCTGGATTCTTTGTAACAGCAGATGTGATTCAATCATCTATAGAAAATCCGAATGGAATAGAGAACTTTATATTACAAAAAATTGACAGTATAAGAAATGGAGTTAGCGGAAGGAAATTTGCTTTCAAAGAAAATGGCTGGCAGATAAATTTTACATTTTTCCCCACAGATAAGGTCGTGGACAAACGCTATGGGTTAATGAATAAAATGATAAAAGAGAAAAAAAAGGTTCATTAAGTTTTTGCGAATTAGAAAGAAAGTGTTACTTTTGTTGTATCAAATAATAGACAAGGCGGTTTAGTGTAGTGGCCTAGCACGCAACTCTCTCACGGTTGAGACTCGGGTTCGATTCCCGGATCCGCTACAGAAAAAGGAACAATCAATTGAATATCAATTAGTTGTTCCTTTTTGCATTTTTATTACCACTCAAGTTGCGACTCTAGTTCTTTACCATTTTAAGAATTTATGTTAAATACAAATGGGTTATTCGTCACTTTTGGTGGAAGATGTTTAATTGAATCTCTTCTTTATCATGTTTTGCAGACTTTTTATCAGATTCAATAAATGGATTTTCAAAAAACATATAGAACCTCGATTGGATAAGCACTTGATACAATTAGCTTCTAACAAAAGTGACAAAGAGCCTATAAAGCTTAAAAACGCCTAAAACCTTCGACTAAAAAGAAAAACTTGCGCATAAAACACAATTGTTCAAAGCAGACGAATTGATAGAATTTGCTCTAGGATAAAAATATTTTATGAGTAGATAAATTTAAAATTTCCGGTGAACTCATAGATAAAACAATCAAGTCTCCAATAAAAGAAAACTGACTAACTAATTTTTATAAAATTGATTTGTTGCAGTCAGCAAAATTACAAAAGAATGTTTTTCTGAGTTTACTATTTTTTTATTCACCAATTGAACTCAATTGCGAATTTACAAAACAACGATAGAGTTATACACTCAGTTAGAGAAACATTTGTCAATCACTCTATTATGAATTTAGCCAAAGCATAAAATAAGCAATTCATTTATTTCGAGAAGAAATAAAAAGAATTTTGCTTTTACCTCGCTTGACTAAACGAATTCTTCAATAGGTTTTATTTCGGTTGGATTGGTAATAGTAATAGGGATGGAAAATTGAAGAGAATTAAATTTTCATTTTAATCTTTGAGATTCTCACATCCATGGAAGAAAAAAAATAGAGAAAAACTCAGAAAAGTGATATTATCACCTTATTATTGTCAAAATTTCCCAGATGAGGAATAATTCCTAAAACTAAAATTTATATATAACTAACTAAATTACAGTAAGTTTAATAGATCTAACCCCATCTCTAAGGCAATTTCCTTGCGATATTTATTTTTTTATTGGTATTTGGTCGGAATTTATAATTCTCGGCATTCTAGATAGACTAAATTTGGCAAAGCAAATTTAGTCTTCAGTGCAACGGAGTATAAATGTGGTTGCGCCAATTGTGATAATCGCACCATCTTTTAAAACGACCCGATCTTTATCTCCTAAAATTTCATTCATATGAAAAGTGCCAGTCACACTTGGGAAATCTCTCAAAGTATAAATCAATTCACCTTTTTTGTTTCGTCTGACATTTATTACACAATGTTGACGATCCATACTCATGTCGCCGGTTTCGATAGGAGTGTTGATTTTAGTTCCAACGCATCTACGTCCAATAACATTATCTCCGAGAGAAAGTGGGAGTATTTGTTTAAAGCCAAAAACATTTTCAATAACAACAATACTTCCAAAAGTACTTTTGTCGCTTTCTTGATCTAAAGCTTCCTCATTTCTGTTCTTTGATTTAAGTTTAGTTTTACCAATACGGATACTAAACTGCTTACCACAATGTTCACAAACAAATACCAAAGATTGTCCTTCGGTATATTTTGTTTCGTCAAATGTAAGATAATTCTCACACTTTGGACACAATATTCTTTTCATATAATGGGGAATCTTTTACTTATCAGTCAGCAACCAAGCATCCTTAAAGTTCTTATTTTTCTTTAACTGAAGTAGTTTGTTGTTAGCTTCATCATTACTTGATAATGACATAATGCTTACTCTAATCCATTTGTTACCTTCAATAATGCTCGCTTTAGAATAACCTTTTGAAATTAATCTATCTACAATCTCCTGAGCATCAGCACGATTATTTACGCTTGCAATAATTATGTGGCAAGAATTCTTATTTATAGATTCTGTTAAAGGTTTAGCAGTATTACTTTTATTCTCTATGTTACTTTTAGGAATAACAACTTCCTTTATTGCTTTTGGCTTTATCTCTTCCTGTACTTTCTGATTGTTCACTTGTTTTTTTGCAGGAATATTTTCTTTCATGCTGTTATCAAATGGTTCTAACAACTCAGATGGAATTAATTGAGCATAATTACCTTTTTCTACATAAGTATTTTCAACCGGAGTAGACATTAAAAAGAATATTATAATTGCTGCAGCAACAGCAACAGCTGTACGAATAAATGAACGATTAACTCTAATTTCGTAAACTTTTGGATTAGAAGTTTCCGGTTCCATCTTTTCATCTATTGCTTCTACAACTTCATCAATCTTATTTAATTCGAAAGAACTTAATCCATATAAATAAGGTGTAAGCAATCCATCTTCATAAGGTTGGAATTGAAGCCTACCATGAATTGTAAAAAACATATCTCCAATTCCATGCATTTCAACTTTTCCTTCAATATGTAAAGTATTAATAAGCTCATCAACAGCTTTATTTATAAGTTTAGAAGCATCGGAGAAGTCTGTACAATAAGATGTCATATACGATTGAACCAATAATCCATCATTCATTTTAAGCTGAGGATTAAAACCTATAGAACGAGTAGGAGGAAGGAATATTCCTTCTTCTTCTATCCATCTTGCTGGAGTATAGTGAGATACGAATCCGCCAAACGACGGAATAATAACACAATCGTTCTCTAATAGTAACGTTTCTATATGTTTTAGCAATTCAATCATGATGCAAATGTACGTTTTTTTATTGATTTTGCCTATAAAATCGGGATTTTATTATCAATAAAAACACAATAAAGAAAGTGTAATGACGTTTTTAATCTATGCTAATGAAGAAATATTTAGTACTTTTGTTTTAAACATATATAGATTAATTTGCCGAATGAAAAATAAGGGACTTATCATATTGGGTGCAATACTCTCAATGTATTCTTGCAGTACACCTCAAAAAATATCATATTTTCAAGATTTACAGCAGATTGAAAGTAAAGACTATTCTGTTGATATGAATAGCACCAGCTATGAAGTTAAAATACTTCCTTCTGATCTTCTTTCTATTATAGTAACAGGTAAAGATCCTGTTGCTGTTGCTATGTTTAATTTACCTGTATCATCTACAATAAATCCTGGTGAAACAGAACTATCAACAACCCCTGTATTGCAATCATATTTAGTTGATGTAAATGGGGACATAGATTTCCCAACATTAGGCAGAATAAAAGTTGCGGGGTTATCTCGCCGGGAAATTAGCGATTTATTAAAAGATAAAATATCTAAATATGCTAAAGATCCCATCGTCAATGTGCAGTTACTTAACTTTAAAGTATCTGTCCTTGGCGAAGTAAATAATCCAGGAACTAAAGGTACATCAAATGAACGAATGACTATTATGGATGCAATCAGTCTAAGTGGTGACCTGAGTATCTATGGAAATAGAGAAAATGTGCTTCTAGTCCGTGAAAATAATGGTAAAAAAGAGTTTCATAGATTCAACCTTACTTCAACAGATATATTTAAATCACCCTATTTTTATCTGAAACAGAATGATGTAATTTATGTACAACCTAATCAAGCAAAACAGAATAGTTCAAGAATGGATTCAGCTAAACAATTTAATCTTTCAGTAGCATCTACTGTTACAGCTGCCATTTCTGTAATAGCATCCTTATGTATTGCTTTATTTTTGAAATAAAAAAACAACTATGAAATACAATAATAATCCTATACAGAAAGATGAAAATATTGATATTGCAAAACTATTTTCCAGATTTTATGCATATTGGAAATATTTCTTCTCTATTGGATTCATTTGCATAATAATCTCCATAATTTTTATACTTGTAACACCTTCACAATACAAAATAAAATCAAATTTACAGTTGATTTCTGAAAATTCAGGGATGACTTCAGAACTAAAAATGTTAAAGGCAACAGCTCTTGGTTCTATGTTTAGTGCTTCAGGAGCTGGTGTAAATGCGAATGATGAAGTACTTCTTATTCAGTCCAAGGTAATCACTGGAGAAATGATTTCCAAACTTGGTTTACAGGTTGATATCAAAAAGAAAGAAGGACTTAAAATGATCTCTTCATACAAGAAATCACCTATAGCATTAGAATTCCCAACAAATTTCTTAGATACATTATCAAAACCAATTTCTATAAAACTTTCAATAAGTAATCAAAAAGCAGATATCAAGTTGAAGTCAGCTTTATTTGAGGAAAAAAAATTAAATGATGTTTCTTTACCATATATAATACAATCTGGAATAGGAAACATAAAAGTATCCAAGACCAGCAACTTTCAGTTAGACGATGATAAAGATATTGAAATAAATGTATATCCATTAAATTATATTTATGAATTGTATCTAGAAAAACTTGTAATAGCTCCTGCTGATGCTGGATCTGATATTATAGAATTAAGTTTGAAAGATGAAAATAAGGAAAGAGGCACTGATATTCTAAATACTACGATGGAGATATATAATGATTACTCAAAATCAGTAAAAGTTATAAAATCAGCAGTAAATGCTTCATTTGTCAAAGAAAAGTTAGCCTTAGTTACATCGGAACTTGACAGTCTTGAAAAGAAAATAGAAATATATAAAAAACAAAATAAAATTCCAGACCTAGAGGCTTATGGAAGTGTTGTATATATGGGGTCTGAGGAATCGGATAAAAAAATCCTGGATCTGCAAACTCAGTTAAAATCAATAAACTATGTACTTAACTATATAAAGAATCCTAATAACCAATATGCAATTGTTCCAAATATAAGCTACGGAGATGAAGCTCTGACTTCTGCCTATAATAAATTAATGTTCGAACGATTTAGGTTATTAAAAAGCACTGAACCTTCTAATCCTGCAATAGTTCTAATTAATGATCAATTGAAAGAACAACGAAAAGTCCTTATTGAAACAATAAATTCAGCAATAAAAGGTCTTGAAATTACAATTTCAGAATTAAATAAAAAGAATTTGTCGCTTAATTCAAAACTAAATGAATTACCTGCGCAAGAAAAAGAATTCATTGAAATGAAAAGAGCGCAGAAGGTAAAAGAAACACTTTATCTTTTCCTTCTCCAAAAAATTCAAGAAAAAGAGATTTCAAATGCTCCCGATGAAATGGCATCACGTATTGTTGATCATGCATATTGTTCTTTTAAGCCAGTCTTCCCTAAAAAAATAATAGTATTTGCAGTTGCTTTTTTGGTCTCAATTATACTTTCTATAATTATTATCTCAATTCGACTATTTTTTATAAAAAAGACAGCGTCAAAGGAGGACTTTGACGATAATTTGTCATATCCAATTTGGGGAAAATTCACTGATTATGAATCGTTCAGAATACTAAGAAACTTTGTATATTCTAAAGATAAACATAGCAAGGTTTTTATTGTTACTTCAAATATAGAAGGAGAAGGAAAAACATATTTTGCTTCAAATTTAGCTAAAAGTTTATCTATGACAGATAAAAAAGTTGTGCTAGTAAATATGGATTTTACAAAGCAAACAGATTCCTATAAAGATATAAAAAATGAAATTACTCTTAATAAGTATATTAGTGGTAATATAGATTTAGAGAGAATATTAGTAAATGAAATACCCAATTTAACTATCATTCAATCAGAACAGTCTCAAGAAGATTGTGGAAATCTAGTGTACAGTTCCAAAATGGGATTGCTAATAAACTATCTGAAGACTAATTACGACTATGTAATCATCGATAGTGCTTCATTGTCTGTTTCATCGTCAGCATATGATATAGCCCATCTGGTAGATTATACATTCTTTGTTATACGTGAAGAATTTACACCAAAAAGCAAATTGAAGAATATAAATAATATAATAAAATCAGGCCTATTACCTAATGTATGCATTGTTATGAATTTTAATTTTTCAAAATAAATGGTTTCAATCAAGATTTCCAAAAACAATCTATTCTTTGTCTTTCTTATATTTGGATACATATTCGGAGTCATGCTTTATGACTTTATAGATTTCAAATATACAGATGAACTCATGGCTGCATTTTTGGTTCTATTCACCGGTTTGATTCTTTGGGAAAGACGAAGATGGAGCCAAGCAAAACCATTATATATACTAGGGGGAATTTTTCTTTTTTATATTATTTATTCATTTATGATTAAATCAAATGTACCTAAAGCTATATTAATGGATACCACAATTCAAATAAAACCATTTTTAGGCTTTTACTGTACTTATTTATTAATGCCTGTTATATCAAAAAAATATAAGTTATTTATTACTGTTATGTGTCTTTCATTCGCTTTTATTTTATTAATTATAGCTTTATTAGGGCATATAGATACTATTTTTGGACATCCTTCGCGCTACGCTACAGCTGCTGTTGCAACCGCCTTTCTATATCTGTACTGTAGTTCATACACATGGAAAGACCTCATGGCTTTCATTTTAATTTTGTCGGTTGGAATTCTATCAACTCGTTCAAAGTTCTATGGTTTTTTTATGTTTGCGTTAATGTTTTCTATTATGCTAAAATCAGGATATAGATTTAAAATGACTTACCATTCTGTACTATTAGCAATTTTTCTTCTTTCTATTGTATTGATTGTAGCATGGGATAAAATTGATTTATATTTTATTGTTGGGACAATGAATAGCACTGGTGAAAAGTGGGCTCGTCCTGCTTTATATGGAGTCTCATTTTTAATATTGATTGATTATTTTCCATTTGGTAGCGGATTAGGTAGTTTTGCAACATATACTTCTGCTCAATATTATTCAAAAACTTATGCGGAATATCATATTGATAAACTTTGGGGATTATCAAAAGACTATCCAGATTTTATAGCTGATACATACTATCCCTCACTAGCGCAATTCGGAATAATTGGACTTTTTCTTTTCATTTTTTTTTGGATAAAAATTCTGAAAACAATGTTTGTGTATAAGAATAAATATGGAATGGACAAACTCTTTTTAATTGCAACTTTAATTATTGCTTTTTTTGGAATAGAATGTATTGCTGACTCAACTTTTACTCACAATCGAGGTTTTTTTATGTTAGTAATATTAGGCCTTACATTATCTGAAATGCATTCTATGCAGAAAGAATAATTAGTCATTATATGAAAAGCTCTAGAAATAAAAAATTTATTACCGATATATTAATTTACGGGATTGGTAACTTAGGATCAAAAATGATAACTTTCTTATTAGTCCCTCTATATACTTACTTTATTGATAGAAAAGATTTTGGATATTATGATTTAATATTAAATATTATTTTCTTAGCAATACCTTTTGTGACTGTCCAATTACGTGATGGTGTCTTTAGATTTTTAATTGACAATGAAAAAAATGAGTTTAGGACAAAAGTTATATCTTTTGCTTATTCTATGATTTTCAAATCAATCCTTATAACATTAGTTCTTTGCCTATTTTTATCATTTTATATATCCATACCACATTTTTGCTTAATTCTAGGGACCTTAATAGTAATGTCATATTATGAAGTTCAAATACAAATAGTACGTGGTTTAGGTGAAAACAAATATTTTGTTATAGCAGGTATTATAACATCTTTATTCATTGGTTTATTTAGCATTTTATTTGTAGTTGAATTATCAATGGGAATTACTGGAATTTTTGTTGCAAATATTAGTGCAAGAATCATTTCACTATTCGTTATTGAACTTAAACTTTGTACTTGGAAGAAATATTTTAGATATAGATTTCAAGATAAAGAATTAAATAAGCAACTGATAAATTACACACTACCTCTTTTACCTAATATAATTTGTTGGTGGTTGATTGGAAGCTCTAATCGCTTTTTCATTGCAAATTTTCTTGGCTTTGATGCAAATGGGATATATGCTGTAGCCATGAAATTTTCAACTATATTAGAGACATTAACAGTTATCATCTATCAAGCATGGCAAGAAACAGCTATTAAGCAATATAATTCACATGATAAAAATGAGTTTTACTCAAAAGTCTTTAATTTTTATCTTTTATTATTAGTAACAACAGGAACTTATTTTGCCTTTATTTTAAAATTTTGTTTTAAATGGATTATAGATATAAAGTATGGAGAAGGGATAATTTATCTATTCCCAATGTTCATTTCAGTAATTTCTTATGCACTTTCTTCTTTTTTTGATATAGGATATCAATGCTCTAAACAAACAAATCGTATTTTACCATCAATTATGTTTACTGCGATTTTAAATTTATTATTAAACTATCTTTCAATTCAGCTATGGGGAATAATGGGAATAGTTGTGTCATCTATTATTTCATATACATTTTTACTAATTTACCGTTTTATAGATACTAAAAGGTATTTCAAAATAACTATTTCAAAGAAATCTATATATTTACTTTTAATTCTAGCAATTAATTGTACAATCTATTATTATATCAAGCCAGTATTATTACAAATTATTTATTTAATATTCTTAATATTACCTTTATATTATCTTATAGACCAAGGATTGAAATTAAAACTATTTGGTATCTGTATTACATTAATAGGCAAATTAAAATTGAAAAATAAACTTTAATAACTACTTGGTAGATTAAGATTATAAATTAAATGCCGCAATAGTTGTATAAATTAAAATTAAAGGAAATGAAAATATTAATACTTAATTCAATTCTTTATACACCAAAAAAAAGTATTATTGAACGTAGAAAATCGATAAATGATACGATGATTTATAATTTTGCCAATTCTTTTGTTCAACAAGGACATGAAGTAACTCTTATTGCATCAAATAATTTTAGGCCTGAATTTATTGATATCTATCCATTCAAGATTATATTTTTAAAAAGTAATTTTCCAAAAATATTTTTACCAAGTGTATTACCTCTGCATATAAAATTACTAAGTTACTTAAGTAAAAATAGAAAATATTACGATCTAATAATTTCGAGTGAAATATTTTCATTCAATTCACTTTTTGCCTCATTTATTGCGCCACAAAAAACTATTATTTGGCATGAATTAGGACAACACAATAATAAATTTCATCAAATACCTTCTAAAATATGGTATAACATTGTGGCACGTATTTTTATGAGTAATACACTTATTGTGCCACGTTCATTGATAGCTCTAAATTTTTTAAAACAATTCGGATTAAAATTAGCTAAAAATCATATTGATCACGGCGTTAATATGCAGAATTTTATTCCTATATCAAATAAGAAAAAACAATTTATTGTTGCTGCATGTTTAATACAAAGAAAAAGAATTGATACCATTATCGATAAATTTAATAAATTTCTTAATAAGTATAAATTATATGATTACAAGCTTATTATTGCAGGTGATGGCCCGTGTAAAAAACAACTTCAAGAACAAATTCTAAAATTAGATATTCAAAACAACGTTCTATTAATGGGAATGCTTTCCCACAATGTTCTAGGAAAATTTATTTCTGAATCATGTGGCATGTTGTGCAACTCAGAGATGGATTTAAACATGATTTCTATTGGTGAATCCCTATCAGTAGGAACACCTGTATTAACTAATACTGTGCCATACAGTCACGAATGGATAAAGCTAAGGAAGCTGGGAATTGCAAAAGATGAATGGGATGAAGATGATATATTTTCACTAATTCAAAACAATGATGAATATGTTCATAATGCACTTAATTATGGAAAATCATTAACAAATGATGCTGTTGCCAAACAATTTATCTCTGTTTATAATCAATTTATTAAGAAACAGAACTAATAATGAAAAAAAAAATTATAATTGTAAATAAATTCTTTTACGAGAGAGGTGGTGATTGTATTTATACTATAAACTTAAAACATCTATTAGAACAACAAAATCATAAGGTTGCTATTTTCGCTATGCAATATGCAGATAATATTAATTCTGAATGGGAAGTATATTATCCTTCAGAAGTTTCTTTTACCGGAAGTTTAAAAAACAAAATACTTGCTGCATCTCGTACATTGGGATTTAATGGTGTTAAAAAATCATTTATTAATTTACTTAAAAATTTTAAGCCTGATATAGTACATTTAAATAATATTCATTCATATATTTCCCCGCTAGTTGCTAAGCTAGCACATGATAGAGGGATTAAAGTAGTTTGGACACTTCATGATTATAAACTTCTTTGTCCATCATATACATTTCTACGTAATAATAAAATTTGCGAATTATGTTTTCATAGCCCATTATCAGTACTGACAAATAAATGCATGAAAAAAAGTTGGAGTGCTAGTACTATTGCTTACATAGAAGCTAAACGTTGGAGAAAAGAATGGATAGAAGCTTATGTAGATGCCTTTATTTGTCCGAGCAAATTTATATCAGATAAGATGAGATTAGGCGGTTATAATAAAAAGAAACTGTATGTATTATGTAATTTTATTGAAATTAATAAAAACTTTACATATTATCATAAAACTAGTAGTCGTGAGCAAGCATATTGCTATATAGGTAGAATCTCTAAGGAGAAAGGTGTAAATCAACTATTAGAAATAGCTTCAACATTGCCATATAAATTATATGTTGCTGGAGATGGCCCACTAAAAGAATCATTAGAAAGAAAATACGCAAACGAAAACATTGTTTTCCTCGGAAAAATTAATTCAGAAGAAGTAAACATACTATTGCGAAGCGTTCGTTTTTCTGTTACTCCATCTATCTGGTATGAAAATAATCCATTATGCGTAATCGAATCGCTATGTATGGGTACTCCCGTACTTAGTGCAAATATAGGAGGGTTACCCGAATTGGTTAATAATAAAAATGGATTATTATTTAATCCAAATAATCCTGAAGATTTAAAAGAAAAAATAATATTTCTCTTTAAGGAATATCCATTTGACAATGACATAATTCAAAATAATTCAATCAAAAGATTTTCGCCGAAAAATTATTATAGTAAACTAATAGATATATACAACTTTACTTTTAAACAATAACAATCGATGAATAAAATACTTTATATATGCACCGAATCATCACCAGGTATGATACATTTTGCTACATCTATTATAAATACAATGAGTAAATCTAATTATAAAATTTACGTACTCTATCTCTGTGATAAAAATGACGAATATAAATATTACTTATCTTCCAATATTACTATTTATAAGATAAATATCCCTCAAAGAAAATTAAAACGTATCATATTTAAAATTATTCCTATAGATTTATTTAATATAATTGAACTAATTTGCAAAAAAAATAGCATAAAAAACATCCATCTATTAACTATTGATTATATTTTAACATGGCAGCTACCTAAATTAGTTAAATCATATAAATTAATTTACACTGTGCATGATTTATTCCCTCATGAATGTTATACACATAATTTAAAAAATAAACTATTTGGTATATACATGAATTTTGCCACAAAACGAAATATAAAAAGATCTCATACTTTAGTTACTAGCAGTACATTCCAATTTAAAATATTGAATCAAAATTTTGCAAATAGAAAAAAAGTTATGTTTCATAACTTTCCCACATTAATAAATACCCACATAAAAGAGGGAAATAAAGTTTGTCCAGAACTTTTGGGTATAAAGAATTATATCCTATTTTTTGGAAATATAGATTTATACAAAGGCATTGAGTGTTTATATAATGCATTTATCAATACTGATTTGTATAAAAATCAAACATTGGTTATTGCTGGTAAAGGTGATATTTATTTTAAACGTGATAAATACAAAGAGCAAAATTTAATATTCATAAATAGATATATTCTGGATGATGAACTGAAAAGTTTGTACAAAAATGCAAAATGTGTTATCTATCCTTATATTTCAGCCACCCAGTCAGGAGTTTTATCGCTGGCATATTACTTTCAAACATGTCTAATTGCTAGCGACGTCTCTTTTTTTAAAGAAAATATAATAAATATGAAAACTGGAGTATTATATAAAAAAAATAATGTTGAAGAATTATACAAAGCCATATCTATTATATTTAATGGAATAATAGATATTGATAAAATGAAAGAAGAACAGCTAAAACTATACAAACTTTATTTTGATGAAGAACAGCTCAAAAAAGAGTTAGTAAATATATATTCTTAAATTAACAATTAAAAATTGAGTAATTATAGGTTCTGAAATAAACTTAAACAATATATCTTTATAAATAAACGTTCATTAGAAATGATCTTTAATTCAAAATCAGAAGCGTTTAGCTTAGTTATACTAGAATCATTGTCAGCAGGAACACCTATACTTATAGATTCAGAATTCTTAAGACGAATGGATATTCTTGATTCTAATTCTAATGGTATAATTCCATATAATTCTAATTTTGATTTATATTTCAAGATTGAAAATGAGATTCTCAATCTTGAAAATAATAAAAAACACGCACAACAAGGACGATCATTTATTAAAGAAAAATATAGTTGGGATGCTATTACTGATCTATATATCAAAGAACTATAAAAGCAAACTTAAAATGACAAATAATAAAATCCCTTCTCCCACAGAAATGTGCATTATTACAACTTATCGTTGTCCTATGCAATGTAAAATGTGTGATATATGGAATAATCCGACTGAAAAAAGCAAAGAAATTACTCCTGAAGAAATTGAAATGCTCCCAAAAGTAAAGTTTATAAATATTACGGGAGGAGAACCATTTATCAGAGAAGACTTGGAAGATATAGTAGAAGTTGCATTTCGTAAATCACCCAGAGTTGTCATTTCAACTTCCGGATGGTTCGAAGATCGAGTTATTAAACTAGCAAAACGTTTTCCTAAAATTGGAATTAGAATTAGTCTTGAGGGACTATCATGTAAGAACGATGAATTACGTGGTCGTATTGGCAGTTTTGATAAAGGACTAAGAACTTTACTTATACTTAACGAGATGGGAATTAAAGATATAGGATTTGGATGTACTGTATCCAACAATAACTCAGAAGATATGCTTTCACTATATCGGCTATCAAAATCGTTAGGTATGGAATTTGCAACTGCTACATTTCATAACTCGTATTACTTTCATAAAAATGATAATATAATTTCAAATAAAAACGAAGTATGCAACAATTTTGAAAAACTTATCGAAATGCAACTAAATGAGAATCATCCCAAATCATGGTTTAGGGCATTTTTTAACATGGGATTAATAAATTATATAGAAGGTAACCGAAGAATGCTCCCGTGTGAAGCAGGAATAGTAAACTTCTTTGTTGATCCATACGGCGAAATTTATCCATGTAATGGATTGGAAGAAAAATACTGGAAACAAAGTATGGGAAATATACGAAAAGTAAGCTCTTTTGATGAGATATGGCAAAGTGCCCAGGCTCAGGAAGTCCGTCGAAAAGTTATTGAATGTCCTAAGAACTGTTGGATGGTAGGAACGGCTTCCCCTGTTATGAAAAAATATATTAAGTATCCACTTCAATGGGTAATTAAAAACAAATGCCGGAGTATTTTAGGAAAACAAGTATGTCTTGATAAAAAATGGTACAATGTTGGTCAATCGCCATTACAAGGAGACTTAAATGAAAATAGATTCGAATGAAAATAGTAGTTATTGGCACACGTGGTATACCTGATATTCAAGGTGGTGTAGAAACACATTGCCAAGAACTATATCCACGAATAGTAAAGTTAGGTTGTGATGTTACTGTTGTAAGACGTTCATCATACATTGCACCATCGAATCATATTTCTGAATTCGAAGGAGTAAAACTACATGATATTTATGCCCCAAGAAAAAAAAGCATAGAAGCTATAATACATACATTCTTATCCGTCTGCTATGCAAAAAAAGAGCATGCTGATATCCTTCATATTCATGCTGTTGGACCTTCTTTACTAGTTCCATTTGCTAAATTGCTTGGATTAACCGTTATTATGACTCATCATGGTCCTGATTACGAACGTAAAAAATGGGGAAAATTAGCTAAAGTATTTATAAATTTTGGTGAAAGAGTAGGAATTAAATATGCTAATCAAGTTATTGTTATATCTGATGTAATCAATAATATTATTAAAGCTAAATACAAATATAGCAAAGCAAATCTTATCTATAATGGAGTTAACATTCCTATTAAATCTAAGAAAATAGATTATTTGGAAAAACTTGGTCTTGAATCTGGTAAATACATATTTACTTTAGGACGGTTTGTTGAAGAAAAAGGTTTTGATGGACTAATTAATGCTTTTCTCAAGACTAAATTAGTGGATTATAAATTGGTAATTGCAGGAGCTGCAGATCATAATGACGAATATTCATCAAAGCTTAAACATCTTGCATATGCAAACAATATAATTCTTACTGGATTTATAAAAGGAGAAAAACTAAATCAGCTATTTACTAATGCTCGATTATTTGTCCTTCCATCTTTTCATGAAGGGCTACCTATTTCATTACTCGAGGCTATGAGTTATAATTTAGATGTTTTAGTCAGTGATATTCCTGCGAATCTAGAAATAGAACTAGATAAAAGCAATTACTTTATTTGTGGCAATTGGGAAGATTTAACAAGTAAATTATTACAAAAAATTAATAATCAAGCTATATCAATACAATACAATATGGAAAAATATAATTGGAATCATATAGCAAAGCAAGTATATTTTATATATCAATCAGCAATAAAGAAATAGATCGATTATTTTTTATAAAATTATATCTATATATTCATTTATCTCCTTTCAAAATCCATCAAAATAGTTTAAATTTGCTTCTCAAACAGATTAATATCTATGAAGCAGCAAACTAGATTTTCACATCTATTGAAATCACTAATAGTATTGGGAGATTATTTAGTTCTCAATGCAACTTTTTTGTTAGTGTTTCTTCTTTTTAAATCTTATTTAAGAGAAGATGTGATTTCTGAATTTCACTCATTGCTTATTGCTTTGAATATATGTTATATACCTGGTTTGTTGATATTTAAAATAGCAATTCATTCCAGGGTTATTTATGCTGATAAGATTGTACAAAATCTTTTTTATGTAATACTACTTCATTTTGTACTTTTCACTACTGCTTTAATGATCTTCAAAATTCAGGAAGTTTCCAGGCTTTTTACTATTTCGCTGTATTCTTTATTATTTATCTCTCTTGCAGCATGGAGATTAAGCTTACGATTTTGTATTAAGCTTTATCGGAAAAAAGGATTCAATTTTAAACTGGTTATTATTATTGGAGCTGGACAAAATGGGAATGCTTTGTATCAAGAAATGATGGATGACCCAGGTTATGGTTTCCGAGTCTTAGGCTTTTTTGAAGATAATCCGGTAAACATTCCATCTGAATCTAAATTACTAGGAAGTACTGATGATATTGAAGCCTTTATTAGAGATAATGAAGTAGATGAAGTTTATTGTACTCTTCCTGAATCGGCTGAAAAAATAATTGTTCGAGCGCTAAATTTCTGCGAGAATAATATGATCCGTTTTCATATTGTTCCTGAATTCAGGAGATATGTAAAAAAGCAAATGGAATTAAATGTATTAGGGAATATGCCGGTTTTATCATTGAGGAACGAGCCGCTACAAAATCCTTTGAACAGATTTTCAAAACGGACTTTTGATGTAATATCCTCATTATTATTTATTTCTACAATGTTCCCAATAATCTATATAATTGTGGCAACAGGCATAAAAATTTCCTCTCGAGGTCCAGTCTTTTTTAAGCAGCGTCGCACAGGTAAACGAGGACATGAGTTTTATTGTTACAAATTTCGTACAATGAGAATCAATGAGGATGCGGATCTAAAACAAGCCATAGAAAATGATCCAAGGACAACACGTTTTGGAGAATTTTTACGTAAAAGTAGTATTGATGAACTTCCACAGTTAATTAATGTCTTAAAAGGAGAGATGTCAATAGTTGGTCCTCGTCCACACATGCTGAAACATACAAAACAATACAATGAATTAATAGACAAATATATGTTACGCCATTTAGTTAAACCTGGAATTACCGGATGGGCTCAAGTAACAGGATTTAGAGGTGAAACGAAAGATGTTTCACAAATGGAAGAACGAGTAATAAGAGATGTTTGGTATCTGGAAAACTGGTCTTTTTTCCTCGATATAAAAATAATTTATATAACTATAATTAATATATTTCGTGGTGAAAAAAACGCTTATTAAATTAATATCCAAAGGCTTTCTATTATTCTGTTTTTTACCAGGAATAGTTATTGGTCAATCAAAATATAAATCATTTGCTGAATTTGGAACAACCATTCATTCTGGCGATAATACACCATTATGGCAAGTAAGCAATCAACACGGACTATCATCTATTGATAATAATGCATACCTGCGTGGTGGAACATTCTATTCTGACACTTGCAAAAACTTGAAAATTAAAGCCGGATTAGATATCGCTTTAACAACAGGCTTTACATCTACCTTCGTTATCCAACAGGCTTATGCAGATATAAATTACAAATGGATAGGGTTATCTATTGGAAGTAAGGAGCTTAATTCTGAATTATTAAACCAGCAGTTGAGTAGTGGAGGATTAACCTGGAGTGGGAATGCCCGACCTATTCCTCAAATAAAAGTTGGTATTCTAGATTATGTAAGAATAGCTCCATGGGCGCAAGTAAAAGCTGAAATATCCTATGGAAAATGGACAGATAATAATTACCAGAAGGAACAGGTCGGTACAAACTACTGGTATACAAGGGATATTCTATACCATCATAAAAGTTTCTTTTTTAGGTTAGGAAAAACAACTTCACCTTGGCAAGTTGATTTAGGGATGAGCCTTGATGCTCAGTTTGGCGGAAATACAGTAAACCACCCATATATTCATGAACAAGACTTAGGAAACAAAATTAAAGATTACATTAAAATATTCTTTCCGATAAAACAGTCTGAAACTAAGTATTACGAAGGTAATCTGATGGGCAGCGAACACTTAAAACTTACCTTCAAACAATCTGATTATCAATTAAGTGCTTATTTAGAAAATTACTACGATGACTTCTCCGGAATGGGGAAAAAGAATGGCTTTGACGGATTATGGGGTATTGAATATAAATCTAAAAACAAACAAGCTGTAAATGGGTTAGTTTTAGAGTATTATCAAACGACTAATCAAAGTGGGCCTTTGCATGGATTGGACGAATCAGTCGTAAAAAAAACAGGAGGAGCCGATGATTATTACAATCATGATGTTTATCCAGGATGGGTACATTGGGGAATGACCATGGCAAATCCTCTGATTGCGTCACCTATTTACAATAAAGATGGCAATATGACCTTTAAATATAATAGAGTAAAGGCTGTTCATCTTGGATGGAGTGGAGATATTCTTAATGATTTATCTTACAGAGCAAAGCTATCTTTTAATAGAACCTGGGGAACTCCTTTTAAACCAATACCCGAAATATTGGAGAATTTTTCTACATTTGCAGAATGTACTTATTGCCCGGAAAAATTAAAAGGGTGGAACTTTACAATATCAGGTGCTTTTGACACAGGAAACATTTATGGAGATAATCTTGGTATGCAGCTGAAAATAAGGAAATTTTTTAAATAATAATATGAATTATATACAAACAGAAATTGATGGAGTTTGGGTGATAGAGCCCAAAGTATTCAATGATGATAGAGGGTATTTTATGGAAGCCTTTAAAAAGGATGAGTTTGAAAAGAATATTGGACAGATAAACTTTATTCAGGACAATGAATCAAAATCTACCTTTGGAGTACTTAGAGGTCTTCATTATCAAAAAGGGGAATTTAGTCAGGCAAAACTAGTAAGAGTTATTAAAGGTAAAGTACTTGATGTAGCAGTAGATTTGCGTCAGTCTTCTCCAACATTTGGGAAATATATAAGTGTAGAACTTAGTGAGGATAATAAGCGCCAGTTCTTTATACCAAGAGGCTTTGCTCACGGTTTTCTGGTATTGAGTGAAGAGGCCATTTTTACATATAAAGTAGACAATGGATATGCGCCTCAATCTGAAGCATCAATTGTATATAATGATAAAGATATTAATATCAATTGGCCTATTGCCGAAGAACAAATAATAATGTCGGCTAAAGATAAAGAAGCTGTTAATTTTAAAGAAGCCATAGCTTACAAATAATAACACAAATATGAAAATAGCGATTGTAGGAACCGGTTATGTTGGTTTGGTTTCCGGAACATGTTTTGCAGAAACAGGAGTTGATGTTACTTGTGTAGACGTTAACCAAAAGAAAATTGAAGGTTTAAAAAATGGTATAATACCAATTTACGAACCTGGATTAGAAGAAATGGTTACTCGTAATATAAAAGAAAATCGCTTAAACTTTACTACATCTCTGGAAAGTTGCCTCGACGATGTTGAAGTAGTGTTCAGCGCTGTAGGAACTCCACCAGATGAAGACGGAAGTGCCGACCTTAAATATGTTCTTGAAGTTGCCAGAACCATCGGAAAACACATGAACAAATATGTTTTAGTGGTTACTAAAAGTACAGTTCCCGTAGGGACTGCTAAAAAAGTAAGAGCTGCTATTCAGGAAGAATTGGATAAAAGAGGTGTGAATATAGAATTCGATGTAGCTTCTAATCCTGAATTCCTAAAAGAAGGGAATGCTATTAATGACTTTATGAGCCCCGACAGAGTGGTTGTTGGTGTGGAATCAGAGCGCGCCAAGGAAGTTATGACAAAGTTATACAAACCATTTTTATTGAATAATTTCCGGGTAATATTTATGGATATCCCGTCTGCTGAAATGACAAAGTATGCTGCAAACTCAATGCTGGCTACACGAATTAGCTTTATGAACGATATTGCAAATCTTTGCGAATTAGTAGGAGCAGATGTAAACATGGTACGTAGCGGTATAGGTTCGGATACTCGCATCGGACGTAAATTTCTATATGCAGGATGTGGTTACGGCGGTTCATGCTTTCCTAAAGATGTAAAAGCCTTAATCAAAACTGCAGAAAAAAACGGATATCCTATGCGTGTACTAAAAGCTGTAGAAGAAGTTAATCAAGCTCAAAAAAGTATTCTTTTTAATAAATTAAATAAGCATTTTAATGGGAATTTAGAAGGAAAAACTATAGCTTTGTGGGGATTAGCTTTCAAACCCGAAACAGACGATATGCGTGAGGCTCCAGCACTGATCTTAATAGATCTTTTGCTTAAAGCCGGATGTACTGTTCGTGTATACGATCCAGCGGCAATGAATGAAGCGAAAAGAAGGATAGGAGATTGTGTTTATTATGCACAAGATATGTATGATGCTTTACTCGACGCAGACGCATTGTTAATGGTTACAGAATGGAAACAGTTCCGTTTACCAGCCTGGGGAGTAATAAAGAAAACTATGCGAACTCCTGTCGTTATTGACGGAAGAAATATATACGATATAGATGAACTGAAAGCAATGGATGTTACATACTATTGTATCGGTAAATAATTTGATAAATTAACTTTTATGAAAAACTGTGTCATGCTTTTACTCTTTCTTTTGTCTCTTGCTTCATGTAGCGGGAATAAGAAAGGGAATTCAGATAATGCCACTGAAGACTTAAAGGCAAAAAAAATGCTTCAGGGTATTTGGCTGGATGATGAAAGCGATGAGATCCTTTTCAAGATTCAGGGTGATACAATTTATTATCCTGATGCTGAAAACGCTCCTGTCTACTTTAAAATCAAGAAAGATACGTTTTATACCTATGGAAAAGAAGTTTCCCGTTATAAGATTGACAAGCAAGCAGATCATGTATTCTGGTTTCACTCTTTGTCAGATAATATTGTGAAACTACATAAATCTGAAGACGATAGTGATTCTTTGTTGATGATGGGTCATAGAACAACAGAGGTTATACCAACATATTCAGAGGTTACAAAACGAGATTCTGTAGTAATGTACAATGGAAAACGTTACAGAGCCTATGTGTATGTTAACCCGTCTAAGAAAAAGGTTATAAAGACATCGTATTCAGACGAAGGTATTAGCGTAGACAATGTATACTATGACAATGTTATGCACATTTGTGTATACGAAGGACGAAAAATGATCTACGGACACGATATAACTAAAGATACATTTATTGGTGTTATCCCGAATGAATTTTTAAAAAATGCAATTCTTTCTGACATGGAATTCTATGGAGTAGGAAAGATTGGATTTCGTTATCAGGCAACTGTATGTATACCTGAAAGTTCTGTCTGCAATTTAGTGAATCTGATTATTGGTTTCGACGGAAAACTATCGATAAAGATTGCTCAATAATCCTTGAAATAATTATATATCCTTGTACAAAACAATTCATTCTTCTGTACAAAAGAATGAATTGTTTTGTACAGAAGATTACATTCTTTTGTACAAGCAACAAATATTTATTCTAGAATACTTTAAAGTATCCGGCGTCTGAATTCTGCACATACTATTGAAGTGGCAATAGCAACATTTAAAGATTCCGAAGTAGCCCTGTTTTGAGGGTAGTTTGGTATATAAAGTCTTTGATTTATTAACTGCTCAACTTCCGGACTTATTCCATTCCCTTCATTTCCCATAACAATCAACCCAACAGGAGACAGTTCCTTTGAATAAATATTATCCCCATTAAGAAATGTTCCATAAACAGGATAATTATCTAACTGAGTAATTAATTCAAGTAATGATCCATAGTGTAACTTAACGCGGGCAATACCTCCCATAGTTGCCTGAATTGCTTTTGGGTTATAAACATCTACAGTATTAGGAGAACAGAAGATGTGTTCAATACCAAACCAATCGGCCAGTCTGATTATTGTACCAAGATTTCCAGGATCCTGAATATCATCAAGTGCCAGACAAAGGGAATTACGAATTATCGATAAATCCACAGGAGAATTATCTTGTTCAAAAATGGCCAATACGCTTTGTGGAGTTTTAAGAAAGCTCGCTTTTGATAACTCCTCATTAGTTACAATTGCTATCTCATCGGCTTTTGCAGATGGATTTTCATCCCACCATTCTTGCGTAGCAGCTAAATATTTGCATGAAAAATTACCTAATAAATCGCCCACCAGCTTATGTCCTTCAGCAACAAAGACATTATCTTCCTTACGATTTTTCTTAAGTTCTAATGAATGAATGTATTTAATTTTATTCTTGCTAATCATTAATAATGTAGTTAATTTATAAATATTTTGAAGCAAAGCTAAAAAGATATTTTTAATAAAGCTATATTTGTAAGTCCAATAATTGTAGTTAGACAACTTTATATGAAAAGAAACTCCCAAATTTATATATTTTCTCTTGCATTATTAGCTTTAGGTTCATGTTCACTTACTAAGTTCGTACCCGACGGATCTTATTTGCTAAACGAAGTAAATATTATTTCTGAACAAAGTGAAGTGAAACCTGCACCATTTAAAAGCTATGTTCGCCAGAATCCTAATTCCAAATGGTTTAGTTTAATCAAAGTACCTCTTTATACCTATAACTTATCTGGAAGAGATTCTTCCAAATGGATAAACAGAATGTGGCGCAGGTTAGGAGATGGGCCCGTTTTGTATGATGAAGGATTGGATATAAGATCTCAGCAAGAAATTAAAAAAGCACTTAATAATCAAGGTTATATGAGTGCTACAGTAAAGTCGAGCAAGAAAATTTCGAAAAAGAAACTAAATCTGACTTACACAATTGTTCCCGGAAAACCTTATATCGTAAAAAGCTTAAAATATGATATAAGAGACAAAGGCATCGAAGCTATTCTGAAAAAAGACTCTGCCGAGACCAAATTAAGTAAGGGGATGTTGTTTGATATCAATGTACTGGATGCCGAACGTCAGCGAATCGTTAATAACCTGATTAACCAAGGGTATTATAAGTTCAACAAAGACTACATTACTTTTACAGCCGACACTGTTCGTAATACATATCAGGTAAACTTAACCATGCATTTGCTTCTTTATAAAGCAAGTGCTGCTGATGAGCTCAGAAATCATAGTCAATACCGGATAAATAAAGTTAACTTTATTACGGATTATGATGTGCTTCAATCATCAGCTTTAAGCAGTATTGAGATAAACGACTCAATTCATTATAAAGGCTATCCAATTTATTATAAAGATAAATTGTACTTACGTCCTAAAGTTCTTACAGAAAATACGTATATACGTCCTAACAGGTTGTTTAGTGAACGTGCTGTTCAGAATACTTATTCATCTTTAGGCAGATTATCTGCCATAAAGTATTCCAATATTCGTTTTTTCGAAACTCAAATAGCAGATAGTTCAAAACTTGATTGTTACGTACTGCTGACTAAAAGTAAGCATAAGTCTGTAGCATTTGAATTGGAAGGAACTAATTCCGCAGGAGATTTAGGAGCTGCTGCTTCTATTTCCTTCAACCACAGAAACTTGTTTAAAGGATCGGAGTCGTTTATGTTTAAGGTTCGTGGTGCTTACGAAGCAATTTCAGGACTCCAGGGAGCTTACGGTAATAATGATAACTATACCGAATACGGTGCAGAAAGCAGCATTAATTTCCCAAGTTTCTTGTTTCCATTTCTTTCGGAGAACTTTACCCGGAGCATTCGTGCCACAACAGAATTTGGTATGCAATATAGTTACCAGTTACGACCGGAGTTTTCACGTACCATTGCTTCGGCTTCATGGAGTTATAAATGGGCACAACGCAGACAAAAGGTTCAGCATCGTATTGATTTGCTGGATATTAGTTATATTTACCTTCCATGGATTTCACCTAAGTTTAGAGAAGATTATCTGGATAAAGCCAATTCAATTTTCCAATATAATTATGATAATCACTTAATTGTACGTAGCGGATACAGCTATTATTACAATAGTATTGGGGGAACAATGCAGAATAACACAACAGCTTCTAATTCATATTCAGTACGAATAAATCTGGAATCTGCAGGCAATCTGTTATATGGCATATCAAAGCTTGTTAATCAGCAAAAAACAGAGAATGGAGATTACTCCGTTCTGAATATTGCCTATGCTCAATATGTAAAAGGTGATTTTGATTTCGCCAAAAACGTAGAAATAGACAAAAGAAATTCGTTTGCCTTCCATGCAGCATTTGGAGTTGCTTATCCTTATGGAAATACCACAGTGCTCCCTCTCGAAAAAAGATACTTCTCAGGTGGAGCCAATAGTGTACGTGGGTGGTCTGTAAGAACTCTTGGCCCCGGAAGCTATAAAGGAGCGGATAATAACATTAATTATCTAACCCAGTCGGGAGATTTGAAATTAGATTTAAGCATGGAGTATCGTAGTAAGTTGTTCTGGAAAGTTCAAGGAGCTGCATTCATTGATGCTGGGAATATCTGGACAATCCGTGATTATGAGAATCAGCCGGGAGGTGCTTTCAAAATCAATAAATTCTATAAAGAAATAGCATTTGCTTATGGCTTGGGATTACGTTTGGACTTCGATTATTTTGTACTTCGTTTCGATGGAGGTATGAAGGCTGTCAATCCGGCATATTCTTCCGGAAAGGAAAGATATCCAATATTTAGTCCGGATTTTAGCCGTGATTTTGCCTTCCATTTTGCTGTAGGTTATCCATTCTAATAGACCTTCTCAGCAATATTGAAATAAACAGAATCAGTAAATACAGAGAAAGGGATAAATTGATCTTTTATTTCAAAGGTTATTTTACAACGATTTTTTTAAATATGTAGAGGGAAGTCCTGCGCAAAAAAAATGCCGAACTATCGGCTTTTTTAAATTTAATCTCAAAAGGAGATTTCATTTTGAGATTAAATTTGGCAACATCAGCAATAAGAAAACCGACATTATCTGTTTTACATCGCACCCCATCATTAGTTGTGTAAATCTACCAGCCATTTATCATTAATTTTCACTAAATCTACCTTTTCTACTTTTTCTTTTTCAATAGTAGGCTTACTACCCATCATGTTTAACTCAACGTAGTTTGAGATTTTGAGATTAACAGTAGCCGTTGAATCTCCTGTATAAACAGTACTTTCAATAACCGAAACCTTCACATCTCCTGCTTTTTTCAATGTATTCAGGTCTTCATCATTTGTATTAGAGGCTATAAAAACAAGGATTTTTTCTGCATCTGGAGTACAAAACTCTTTAGCTTCGTCAAAATTCAAACCATACATAGCCTTTGAGAATCTTACGGCTGCATCCTCAGCCTTATCTTGAGGTGTCTGACTACATGCTGAAACAAAAGAAACTAGAATTAAAAGAATAAGTTGTTTTACCTTTTTCATGAAAGTATAATTATGCTTTATTGAATCGCTAGAATGCGAATTTATGAATATTCAGCGAATAAATAAAAAGATCTAAAATGTTATTAAACAGAAAGATGGAGCTGACTTTAAGCCAACTCCATCTTTTAATATCTCATATCTATAAATATATTTATCTTGCTGCAAAATATGCATTACTCATTGTAGCCTGACGAGCAGCAGTTAATCCTTGAGCATCTAGAGTTACATTCATTGAACCACCATTTGGCAAATATAGCTGAACTGTTCCATCTTTTTTCATTTTCATCAATTCAGTGCTAACACCTTCAGACACCACATTCCAAGTCTGAGATTCTTCGTTAAACAATAAATCCATGCTCTTTCCATCTTTTGTGATAGAATAACCATTCTTTAATGTTTCAACAGTGTAGTTGCCATTTTCACCTTTTACTTTCTTTATATCACCAACTTTTGCCATTGGGTTTGAACCAGACCAAAATTCTATAGAATTTATTACCAAAGCATCTGCTAAATAGCAAACTCCATATACCGGTACAATATTTAATGCAAGAAATACTACTTCGTTAACGAACTTATCGCTTACATTCTGATTCCATGAAACCAATTTGTTAAATAGAGTAAAAGATCCAACACATGAACTAAACATAAAGCTACCGCTAAGAATTATAGCTAAAGCCAAAGTCATTTTACTTCTTCTCATCGTTCTATTTTTTTAGTTAATACTATAATAAGAAAACGCAAATATATATATTTTTTAATTTAAAATTGATTAGTAAAAGCAGAATTTTACTTACTTTTTTTCTTTAAAAATAGAAAACGATCAATAGTATATTTACCAGGGCCAGTAATATACATTATTAAATACACAACTAAATAATTAAATGAAAGTTCTTTAATAACAAAAGGATCTTGTCTGTGAAATACAAAAAAAGCTATTCCCATAGTAAAAATCATAGGAATCATTGTTAACCTGTATAATAGTCCAAAAATAAATCCCAAAGAACAAACTAACTCTCCAAAAATAACTAAACTAAGAGATAACTGGTTTCCTATACCTAATGGGTCAGGGAATGAAGATGAAAGTTCAGAGAATGAACCCAATTTTTGAATTCCATGATATAAGAGCAATGAACCAAAAATAATTCTGGCAACCAACAATAAAACCGAGCTTTTCGTATCTCGAGGTTCCGATGAGAATAAAAAATTATATATCATAGTTGCTCCATTTAATTATCTTATGCAATTTTTATTAAAAACAACTTTAAACCAATTAAGTTCATTCTTCGATTAAATGCTATTACTATTCGGACTCTTTTACTTAAGAAACTATATTCAGCTTCTTTTCAATAATCTGTCTTAACATAACAATGCCCCAAAAAGTTAGATTTAAAACTTTTTGGGGCACTTTATTTTTTGTAAGCTCTGCCTATCGATATATCTTATCTTATTTTATAATTTATAACCTTTTAAACCATAAAAAAGTATATAAATAAAACTAATTAAAGGAACAACAAATCCAATAGCCATATTTGCTTCACCAATATACCCCATTAAAATAGGGCTAAATGCACCACCAGCAACACCCATCACTATAAAGGAGGATGCTTTTTTGGTTAAAGTACCCATTCCTCTTAATCCTAGTGCAAATATTGTAGGAAACATGATTGACATAAAAAAGAAAGAGCAATAAAGTGCTATAAGTGACAACTGTCCTAATGACATCATAACCAAAATCATACATACAGTATTTACCAAAGCATATAAAGCTAACAACTTATTTGGTGCAGCCCATTTCATAATAAAACTACCCGATAAACGTCCAATCATTAAGGATGCCATTCCTCCAAGTGATAACATTTGCGATGCTGTTTGCTTAGTTAGATTTGAATCAAGTTCCATTACATAATTAATGAAGAAAGCAAAAATACCAGTTTGTGCAGCACAGTACAAAAATTGTGCAATAACTGCTAAAACAAAATGACGATGACTCCATATAGAACGCGATTCTACCGAAGTTGTCTCAGTTTCGTTCTTTACTTCTTCTTCACTTTTCTCTTGAATATTTGGTAGCTTAACAATCAAAAATAATATAGCAACTACTACCACTATAGATCCAACTAATATATAAGGTAAAGTAGGAGCAAACTTATCTTTTTCATCAGCTCCAAAAATTAATGCTCCTCCAACAAGTGGTCCTAATACCCAACCTAAACCATTAAAAGATTGAGATAGATTAAGTCTTTGAGCACTCGATTCCTGTGGACCAAGCACTGTAGAGTAGGGGTTGGCTGCAGTTTCCAAAAAACAAAGCCCACAAGCTATTACAAAAAGAGCTATCAAAAATGGAACAGCAGAATCAACAAAAGCTGCAGGAATAAATGCAAAGGCACCTAAGGCAAATAGAAATAAACCAAGAATGATTCCCCATTTATAACCAAACTTTTTCATAAATAAACCGGCTGGAAGTGCCATAACAAAATAAGCTATATAAGTTGAAAACTGAACCAGTCCTGATTCAGCTTTTGTCATATTAAAAGTTCCTTGAAAATGTTTATTTAGTACGTCTAATAGCCCATGAGCAAATCCCCATAATAAAAACAAACTAGTGACAAGAATAAAAGGTATTAAATATGATTTCCCGTTTGGTGCGCTAAAAATAGAATCTTTTGTTTTCATTTCATTTTGTATTTTTCAATTTATTTTAAAACAGGCCCAAAAATCGTTACTATTTCTCTATAAAACAAGAAAAAAAACAATATTATCTACGAAATATTCAATGTTATTCTCACTTTTTTATAGATAATAGATGAAGTATGTTATATAACATGCGAAAAATAAGTGTACTGTTTACACTAATTATTATTTTTGTCTCATGAACTAATATTAATGATTAACCGATATTTTGAAGCGTTAAAATCAGTATGTCTTTATCGATAATAACAAGTTTTACTTTTAACTCGTCGTTTATGTATTATTAATATTAAGAAAATCATTTGAAGAATTTAAATAGAACAAATTTTATATAATATAATATTTACTTTAAACACGTAATAACATTATGGCATTTTTAGATTGGACTATTATTGCCTTATTTATCGTGGCCCTTATTGGTATTTGTATTTGGGTTATGAAAAATAAAACAGGCAACACAAGTGACTTTTTTCTTTCAGGACGTAGTGAAACTTGGCTAACGGTTGGTGCAGCAATATTTGCAGCAAACATCGGATCTGAGCACTTAGTTGGTTTAGCAGGTGCAGGTGCACAAAATGGTATGGCAATGGCGCACTGGGAAATGCAAGGCTGGATGATTCTTATCTTAGGATGGGTATTTGTTCCATTTTATGCTCACAGTAAGGTATTTACAATGCCGGAATTCTTATCAAGACGTTTTAATCAAAACACAAGTTCTACACTTTCTATCATTACATTAATCAGTTACGTACTTACAAAAGTATCTGTAACAGCTTTCACTGGAGGTATTTTCCTTGAAACAATTATGGGAATTGACTTCTGGTATGGCGCAATCGGATTAGTTCTTCTTACCGGTATTTTCAGTGTTCTTGGAGGTATGAAAGGTATTATGATGATATCTGTAATCCAAACACCTATCCTGATTATTGGTGCTTTCTCTATCTTGTTCTTAGGTTTGTATAAACTAGGTGATGGTGGAATTGTTGACGGATGGAATGCTATCTGGACTTTCATGGGAGAAAAAAGACACTTAATTCACTCAGATCCAGCAGATCCTTTCTATAGCCAGTTCCCTGGCGTTGGAGTAATCGTTGGTGCAGCTATCATTGGATTCTGGTACTGGTGTACTGACCAACATATCGTACAACGTGTTCTTGCTGCAAAAGACTTGAAAAACGCACGTAGAGGTACAATATTTGCAGGATATTTAAAAGTGCTTCCTGTTTTCATGTTCCTTATTCCAGGTATGATCGCAGCTGCATTGAAAGCTAAAGGTATAGATGGATTTAATTTTGATTCTAATGATAAAGCATTTGGTAGCATGGTAGTTAACTTATTACCAATGGGTGCTAAAGGGCTTGTTACTGTAGGATTTATCGCAGCGTTAGTAACATCATTAGCTGCTCACTTTAATTCATCAGCAACTCTATTTACAATTGACTTCTATAAGATTAAACATCCTAATGCAAGTGAAAAACGCCTTGTTTGGGTAGGTCGTATTGCAACTATTACTGTAGTACTTTTAGGATTAGTTTGGATTCCAATCATGAGAGGTTTAGGAAATGTTCTTTATGAATATCTTCAAAATGTACAATCGCTTATTGCTCCGGCAATTGCAGCTGTATTTACCTTGGGTGTATTCACTAAGAGAGTTACTCCTAAGGCTGGAGAATATGGATTACTTATTGGTTTCTTAATCGGATTATCTCGTTTAACTCTTATGGTATTCTCTAGCAGCATACCAGCAGACAGCATCTTCGGACAGATTCTTGCGATTAACTGGTTACACTTTAGTATTTTCTTGTTCTTATTCACTATGGTTCTTATGTATGTAATTAGCTACTTTACACCTAGTGCTACTGAAGAACAACTTAAAGGAATTACTTTCTTAACTCAGAGTCCTGAACAAATTGCTGAAACACGTTCAAGCTGGAGCAAAGCAGATGTTCTTACATCACTCGGCGTAGTTGCAATTTGTGTATTGTTCTACATTTACTTCTGGTAATTTACTAGTTCTAAACCGTTACAGGTTTAGATGAAAAAATATATATAATAGCAGATCGTTGCAAGTTTTCTTGTAACGATCTGTTTTTTTATAGAATTCTGTTTGATGAATGCGTAAGAAAAAGGGAGGGGACACCCTTTGCGAATAGTTATAAGACTTTTTATTTGATTAATCGTATTTGGCTAAAACTGTTTATTCATGCTTTAAATATTTATTGAGCTACCATCAAACAAATATTTTTTCAAAAACATCCTCCACCTGCTACTAAAAATCCTGAAACCGTTTATTAAAAGGCTTTTGGGGCAGTAGCAGATAAAAAATATTATCCATTCATCTGCTACTAATTATGCTTATCTACTACCTGTATACGAAAGAATTTGTGTAATTAAGACAGCTATCAAGTTCAATTAAAGACAATCCATAAAAAATTCTTTAGAATTGATCTGATTGATCTCTGTATTTTCAAGCTGACTATTTTTTGCAAAAATCAAATTTTAGGATTGATTCTTATAAAGTAAAGCAGTCGAATCTAAAGTTATTTGGTTCTGTTATTCAAGTTAAACAAAGCAATTATAATACTGGAACTAACTATTTTGAGAATAGAGCTACAAATGCTTCTGCTGAATCATTCAATGCAAAGTCAAAGCTTTTAGATCGTAGTTTAGAGGGGGTAAAGATTATACCATTCTCTATTTATAGGCTCGATATGATATTTGCATAAAATAACTATCAACAGGATTTTAGGATTGATCAATTAAAACTTCAACATCTCAGGATTTCGATATAATCCATATAAACCTTCTGCTTTTGAAAACGGAGACACAAATAAACAACTTCTTGCCAGAAGCCGTTACCTTCTATTCAAAAAAGAAACAGCTTGGAGCAGCTCCCAAAGTAAACGCGCAACTATTTTATTTAGGGAATACCCTGACATAAAGAAAGTATATTATTTAAGTATGCGGTTAGGGCTTATTTATCATCAGTCAAAGCATGCAGACGTGGCTTTAACAAAGTTAGCACATTGGTATGATGAAGTAGATAACTCAGGATTCCTGTCTTTTGGTACAGTGGCAAGAACGATACAAACGCATTATCTAAGAATTGTTGCTTTCTTTGGGAATCGTGCAACCAATGCGGCCAGCGAATCTTTTAATGCTAAAATCAAACAATTTAGAGCGCAACTAAGAGGAGTAAGGGATATTCCATTCTTCTTATTCAGATTATCCAAAATTTATGCTTAAACCTTCAATCCCTCAGCATTTTGGTATGATCCATGATCCTTTATATAATCCTTGCAATATGGTGAGTATAATAAATAAAAAAAGGAAAGTCCTAAAACCTTCCTTCGTACACCCTCAGGGACTCGAACCCTGGACCCATTGATTAAGAGTCAATTGCTCTACCAGCTGAGCTAAGAGTGCAAATGCATAATAAGAAGAAAAAAGTACACCCTCAGGGACTCGAACCCTGGACCCATTGATTAAGAGTCAATTGCTCTACCAGCTGAGCTAAGAGTGCTTATTTTATTTCTTTTTTGCGGTTGCAAAGGTAGACGTTTTTTTTCATTTTCCCAAATAAATCGGGCTTTTTTCTCGCATAAAGTTTTACGTCTTACTCAAATTCATAGAAGTCAGATGGGCTACTTCGCTTTAAAGCAATGAGTTGCACATCTTTTCCAACAATAACTCCTTTGCTTTTTAATTTCCATTCAACCGTTTTATATGCTAATTCGGGATGATTATTATCTTTACTCAGGTGACAAAGCCAAATGTATTTTAAATGTTCATTGATATTCTCTGCAAGAAAATCGGCTGTATCAGTATTACTCATGTGACCATTAGGACCAGAGATACGTTCTTTCAGATATTTTGGATAAGGTCCCATACGAAGCATTTCTAAATCATAGTTAGCTTCCAATATCAGATAATTAGCCTTACAGATATAATGAGCTGCCGTTTCAGTAATATGACCAAGGTCAGTTAGAAACGAGAATATCTTATCTCCAATTTCTATACAATAGCCTACATTATCAGTACCATCATGAGGAACTTCGAATGCTGAAATCTTAAACTCATCTATTTTCATAGGCTCATCTTTGTTGATATAATGCACAGAAGTAGAGAGCTTTTCTGTCATGCAATAGCTCTTATTTATACCTTCATGAATTTCTCTAGTAGAATAGACCGGTATATTATATTTTTCGCCTAAATGCCCAACAGCCTTAATATGGTCGGCATGATCATGCGTAATGAAAACAGCACAAACATTACTCAATGAAACATTTATTTCCTTGAGCTCCTTTTTTATAGTGCGAATTCCAATACCTGCGTCAATTAAAATGCCGTGTTTATCTGTACCTAAATAATAGCAATTACCACTGCTACCACTGGCTAAACTTATAAATTTTATTTTCATTTTATATCATTCAAGACGTATATTTTACCAAAAATAGTAGTAAAATGTCTGCAAATGTACAAAAAAGGATGAAGATTTATTCTTTGTTTGCTCTCTTTTTGTCTATTTGACCGGTATATTTAATAAATAAGAAATTCAAATAATACCTTAATGCCAATTACACAGAAATAAATACAAGATTATAAAACCATACCTATTAAAAACAAAAAAGGCTGCAGATGTTTTATCTGCAGCCTCCTGAAAACCTCAAAACGAATCTATTCTATCCTTTTACCTACTGTATCCCAATCTATAATATTCCAAAGAGCAGCAATATGATCCGCACGTCTGTTCTGGAAATCCAAATAATAAGAGTGTTCCCATACATCAAACGTAAGAATTGGCTTTAATCCATGTCTAAGTGGATTACTACCATTTGCTTCTTTGGTAATGTGCAATTTACCATCTTTATCAACTGATAACCAGGCCCAACCTGAACCAAAAAGTCCTACAGCTGCTGCAGTAAATTCTTTCTTAAAGTTCTCAAAAGATCCCCATTCTTTATTTATTGCTTCTGCAAGTTTGCCGCATGGCTCACTTTTTTGAGGTTTTCCTGTAAATTGCAAGAAGTAATAAGTATGATTAAGAACCTGTCCGGCATTATTAAAGATAGGACCGTCTGGAGCTGTAGCAACAATTTCTTCTACACTTTTTCCTTCAAATTCAGTTCCAGGAACTAAATTATTAAGATTAGTTACATAAGTCTGAAGATGTTTACCATAGTGAAACTCAATTGTTTGTTTACTGATAACTGGCTCCAATCCATCATTAGCATATGGAAGCTTCGGCATTTCGTATGTCATAGTAGTAAGTATTAATGATAATAATAATGTTTTCATTCTCTTGGTATTTTACCAGTTACAAAAATAAAAAAATAAATTATATTTCCAACAAAAAATGCATATTTTTGACTATCATATAGTTGGAATTTATTATAGGGCGAAATGTACGGAGCTTAAAAAATAAACTTCATGTTTAAATAACACATGCTTATGCTATTTTGTTCTATATCATTCAAACTTTATTTATCTTTGCACGCTAAGTTTTGAACGAGAAATCAAGAAATGACAAATTATATAGATGAACTAAATGAGAGTCAGCGTGCCGCAGTACTTTATAATGAAGGGCCATCGCTAGTCATAGCCGGTGCAGGATCTGGTAAAACACGTGTGCTGACGTATAAAATAGCCTATTTGCTTGAAAAGGGATACGAGCCTTGGTCTATTCTTGCCTTAACATTTACCAACAAGGCAGCAAGAGAAATGAAAGCGCGTATTGCCAAACAAGTAGGAGAACAAAGCGCCCGCTATCTTTGGATGGGGACTTTCCACTCTGTTTTTTCACGCATTCTTAGGGTAGAGGCAGAGTTTATTGGATTCACATCCAATTTTACTATTTACGATACCAGCGATTCGAAAAGTCTTATCCGTTCAATCATCAAAGAGATGCAGCTGGACGAAAAGACTTATAAACCGGGCTCAGTACAAGGACAGATATCCAATGCCAAGAATCATTTGGTTTCTCCTGATGCTTACGCAGTTAATCGTGAACTGACAGAACATGATAATGCTTGTAAGATGCCTGCTATCAGAGATATCTATCGTAGATACTGGGACAGATGCCGCCAGGCCGGAGCGATGGATTTTGATGATTTACTATTCTATACATTTTTGTTGTTCAGAGATCATCCTGAGATATTGAGTAAATATCAGAATCAATTTAAATATATTCTGGTTGACGAGTATCAGGATACTAACTTTGCCCAGCACAGCATTGTTTTGCAGCTATCAAAATTGCATCAAAAAGTTTGTGTGGTAGGAGATGATGCACAAAGTATTTATTCTTTTCGTGGAGCAAATATTGATAACATACTGAAGTTCACAAAATTATATCAGAATACTCAAGTATTTAAACTAGAGCAAAACTATCGTTCAACCCAAACTATTGTACGTGCGGCTAATAGTTTAATAGAGAAAAACCGCGAACAGATCAGGAAAGAGGTATTTTCGGAGAAATCTCAGGGAGAACCTATCGGAGTTTACCAAGCATATTCAGATACTGAGGAAGGAGATATTGTTTCCAACAAAATTATGGAATTGCGAATGTCTCAAAGTTACAGTTATGACGATTTTGCCATTCTATACCGCACCAATGCACAATCAAGAATCTTTGAAGAAGCTCTGCGCAAACGAAATCTTCCATATAAAATTTATGGCGGATTATCTTTCTATCAACGAAAAGAGATAAAGGATGTGATTGCCTATTTCCGTTTAGTGACTAATCCTAATGACGAAGAAGCTTTCAAGCGAATTATTAATTACCCGGCCCGAGGAATTGGAGACACTACCGTAGGCAAGATTATTGAAGCTGCAAATAATTTTTCTGTTAGTCTGTGGGAGGTAATATGCAATCCGTTACAGTTTGCACTAAATATAAATAAGGGCACACATACTAAATTACAAGGATTCCGAGAACTAATTGAGAATTTTTCGCGTGCTGTTTCCGAAAAGAATGCCTATGAAATGGCAACATCCATTGTAAAGGAAGCGGGAATAGTGAATGAAATTTATCAGGATAGAACACCGGAAAACCTTAGCCGGCAAGAAAATATAGAAGAATTGGTCAACGGTATCCATGATTTCTGTGCAATGCGCGAGGAAGAAGGCAATGTAAACATCGCCCTTTCTGATTTTCTGTCAGAAGTATCTCTGTTATCCGATCAGGATACAGATAAATCCGGCGACGAAGCAAAGATTACGCTTATGACTATTCACTCTGCAAAAGGGCTGGAATTCCGCAACGTATTTGTTGTTGGACTAGAAGAAAACCTCTTTCCAAGTAGTATGGCCGGAGATTCTCCAAGAGCTATGGAAGAGGAGAGAAGACTTTTCTACGTTGCCATAACCCGCGCAGAAGATCATTGCTTTCTATCTTTTGCCAAAAGTCGTTTCCGCTATGGCAAAATGGAATTTGCCAACCCAAGCCGCTTTTTGAGAGATATTGATCCATCATTCCTGAAACTGCCAAACGACTCTGTTTCGAGCAGGCATATAGATGAATCTCCGTCGAGATTCAGAAGGGAACAAAACGATAGGCCGGCACGTTCATTGTTTAATACTGAGCGCGAAGCACCAAAAACTACATTTACCAAGGTTACCATTCCACGGAATCTTACTAAAATGGAAAATGCTCAACCCAAACCAGCATCTAGCGGGCCAATAACCGATTTGCAATCCGGACAACATATTGAACATGAACGTTTTGGTATAGGAGAAGTGCTGAAAGTAGAAGGAAGCGGAGAAAACTTAAAAGCTACAGTGAAATTCCGAAATGCCGGAGAAAAACAATTGCTATTGAAATTTGCCCGATTCAAAGTGATTTCCTAAAGCTGTGAATGAATAAAAATTGATAATTATTAGAACCATATTATAGATGATAGACTTTAATAAAGTGCCATCACCATGTTATGTGATGGAAGAGGATTTGCTGAGAAAGAACCTTAGTACAATAAAAAGCGTTGGCGAAAGAGCAGGAGTGGAGATAATTCTCGCTTTTAAATCTTTTGCTATGTGGAAGTCTTTTCCAATATTCCGCGAATACATAAACTGCTCTACTGCAAGCTCTCTCTACGAAGCCCGACTGGCATTCGAAGAGATGGGGAGCAGAGCTCATACATATTCTCCTGCATATACAGAAGAGGATTTTCCTACTATAATGAAATGCAGCAGTCATATTACTTTCAACTCATTCAGTCAGTTTGACAGGTTTTATCCTATGGTTGAGAAAGACGGAGAAAATATTTCTTGCGGCATCCGTATCAATCCTGAATACTCTGAAGTAGAGACAGAATTATATAATCCATGTGCACCAGGCACTAGATTTGGTATAACATCCGATTTACTTCCCGAAGCATTACCCGAGGGAATTGAGGGTTTTCACTGCCATACTCATTGCGAATCCGATTCTTTTGATTTAGAAAAAACATTAGTGCACATTGAAGCCCGCTTCAGCAAATGGTTTCCACAAATTAAATGGATTAATTTTGGCGGTGGACACCTTATGACCCGCAAAGATTACGACACAGAGCATTTGATTAAGTTATTGAAAGACTTTAAGGCTCGCTATCCTCATTTGCATGTAATCCTTGAACCGGGGTCAGCTTTTACCTGGCAAACGGGCGTATTGGTCTCTTCTGTGGTTGATATTGTAGAAAACAAAGGCATTAAAACAGCCATTCTTAATGTAAGCTTCACCTGCCACATGCCCGATTGTCTTGAAATGCCTTATCAGCCAGCAGTTCGCGGAGCAATATCAGAAGCCGTCCCGGGCAAGTTTGTTTATCGTTTGGGAGGTAATAGTTGTCTGAGCGGAGATTACATGGGCGACTGGAGCTTTGATCACGAACTACAGATTGGAGAGAAGATCATCTTTGAAGATATGATTCATTACACTATGGTGAAAACAAATATGTTCAATGGAATTCAACATCCAGACATTGCGCTCTGGACTTCAAAAAACGAGTTAAATCTTTATAAGTCTTTCTGTTACGAGGATTATCGCGACAGGATGTGCTAAATAGCCAAATACAAATGCATATTTTTCCGTTAAAAAAGTGAGCAAAATATTTGGTGATTTAGAAAAAAGAGCTACTTTTGCAACCGCAATCGCGAAAGTAGCTCAGTTGGTAGAGCATAACCTTGCCAAGGTTAGGGTCGCGGGTTCGAGTCCCGTCTTTCGCTCTAAAATTTGAGTGCGTCGGGCGGCTAATGGTCGTTATAATGCCCAGGTGGCGGAATGGTAGACGCGCTAGTTTCAGGTACTAGTGTTAGCAATGACGTGCAAGTTCGAGTCTTGTTCTGGGCACTGCGAGACGCATCAGATTTTATTATGTTGGAGAGGTGGCGGAATTGGTAGACGCGCTACTTTGAGGGGGTAGTGACAGTTATGTCGTGGGAGTTCGAGTCTCCTTCTCTTCACATAAAGCGGACATTAAAATATTTGCGAAAGTAGCTCAGTTGGTAGAGCATAACCTTGCCAAGGTTAGGGTCGCGGGTTCGAGTCCCGTCTTTCGCTCCAAAATACTAATCTAGACCTTTCCTTTTCAGGCTAAGGTCTTTATTGTTTTGAATAAAGTTATAATCGCGAAAGTAGCTCAGTTGGTAGAGCACAACCTTCCCAAGGTTGGGGTCGCGGGTTCGAGCCCCGTTTTTCGCTCATAGATTAACAAAGCCTGCCGGTCAATCCGCAGGCTTTTTCTCTTAATATACACTTTAAAAAGGAGGTTCTATGTTTATCTTACTATTAACTTACCAAAAACCGCTCGAAGAAGTTGATCGCCACTTAGCTGCTCACAGAGTTTATCTCGACAAAAACTACGCAAATGGCACATTTATAGCTTCCGGCAGAAGAAATCCCAGAATAGGTGGAGTTATTTTATGCAAAGCTTCCCGAAAAGAAGAGGTAGAGGAATTAATTAAGGAAGATCCGTTCCACGCTTACGAAGTTGCAAAATACGAGATCCTGGAGTTCGAACCGACCAAATTTACAGAAGGATTCGAGAAATTTATCTGATTTTAGCGTAAACTAGCTATAGGTATACCCCAGGAAACTGCAAGCTCATTCCAGGAAAAATTAAAACCAGGCGAGCTATTTGCAAAGAGTAACCGGATGTTTTTAAAAAGCAGGCGGGACTTTATTGTATCTTTGTACAGAAGAATGATTTCTTTTGTACAAAACAATGCAATCTTCTGTACAAAAGAATTAATTGTTTTGTACAGGAGAATATAAAAACATAACCGGAGTTTCAGCAACATCCCGCGGCTAATTACTTTTTCCTCACCGGAAGTGCCGCTAAATCAAAGCAATTAATTAGATGAAAATTTAACTTCTTCATCTAAAATGATTACTTTTGCGTCTCAAAATAGAGAAAAATAAAATTTAAAAATATATTATAATGGCAAAGGAACTAAAAGGACTTACCAAACGCAGCGAGAATTATTCGCAATGGTACAATGAATTGGTAGTAAAAGCTGATTTGGCAGAAGCATCTGCAGTACGTGGATGTATGGTAATTAAGCCTTATGGATACGCTATCTGGGAAAAGATTCAACGTCAGCTGGATGACATGTTTAAGGAAACAGGACACGTTAATGCTTATTTCCCTTTGCTGATTCCTAAATCATTTTTAAGCCGCGAAGCAGAGCACGTTGAAGGTTTTGCTAAGGAATGTGCTGTGGTAACTCACTACCGTCTGAAAAATGCAGAAGATGGTTCGGGTGTAGTTGTTGACCCGGCAGCTAAACTTGAAGAGGAACTCATTATTCGTCCTACTTCAGAAACTATTATCTGGAACACATATAAAAATTGGATTCAGTCATACCGCGACCTTCCAATCTTGTGTAACCAATGGGCAAACGTTTTCCGTTGGGAAATGCGTACCCGTTTATTCCTTCGTACTGCAGAGTTCTTGTGGCAGGAAGGACACACAGCTCACGCTACACGCGAAGAAGCTGAAGAAGAAGCACTAAAGATGTTGAACGTATATGGTGATTTTGCAGAAAACTTCATGGCTGTTCCTGTAGTTAAGGGAGTTAAATCTGCAAACGAACGTTTTGCCGGTGCGCTTGATACATATACTATTGAAGCAATGATGCAGGATGGAAAGGCTCTTCAATCGGGTACTTCTCACTTCCTTGGTCAAAACTTTGCTAAGGCATTCGATGTTCAGTTCGTTAACAAGAACAACGAAATGGAATATGTATGGGCTACTTCATGGGGTGTTTCCACTCGTTTGATGGGTGCTCTTATTATGACTCACTCTGATGACAATGGTTTGGTACTTCCTCCTAAATTGGCTCCATTCCAAGTAGTTATCGTTCCAATTTATAAGAACGAAGAACAACTAAACGCCATCAATGAAAAAGTTGCCGGCATCACTGCTAAACTGAAAGCATTAGGAATTTCATTCAAATATGATAATTCAGACAACAAGCGTCCTGGATTCAAATTCGCTGATTACGAATTAAGAGGCGTTCCTGTTCGTTTAGTAATGGGTGCACGTGACCTTGAAAACAACACAGTAGAGGTTATGCGTCGTGATACTCTGGAAAAGGAAACTGTAACATGCGATAACATTGAAACTTACGTAAAGAATCTGCTTGATGATATTCAGGCTAATATCTTTAAGAAAGCATACGATTATCGTGAAGCCCATACTATCACTGTTGATTCTTACGAAGAATTCAAGGAAAAGATCGAAGAAGGCGGATTTATTCTTGCTCACTGGGACGGAACTACTGAAACAGAAGAGAAAATTAAAGAAGATACAAAGGCAACTATCCGCTGTATTCCATTAAACGGCGATAAAACTCCTGGAAAGTGCATGGTTACTGGTAAACCATCTGCTTGCAGAGTTGTATTTGCGCGTTCTTATTAATAAAAAAATGAAGAAGGTCCGCTTTGCTGTTATCGGAATGGGGCACATCGGCAAACGACATGCCGAAATGATCCGCCGGAATGAACAAGCGGAATTAGTAGCAGTATGCGATATTATTTCTCCGAAAGAGCTGGGTATTTCAGCTCTTTCGGAGATTTTTTATAATTCTCTGAGCGAACTACTTGCAAATGAGAAGGATATTGATGTGGTAAACATCTGCGTTCCCAACGGACTTCATGCTGAACTAGCCTTAAAAGCGCTTGATTCAGGCAAACATGTTGTTATTGAAAAGCCGATGGCGCTCTCAAGACTGGATGCAGAACAGATATTAGCAAAGAGCAAGGAGAGAGGGTGTGATGTGTTTTGTGTAATGCAAAACCGCTACTCGCCACCTTCTGTATGGCTGAAAGAAATTGTTGAGAGTGGGATATTAGGAAGCCTGTATTCCGTTCAGCTAAACTGCCTCTGGAACCGTGACGAACGATATTATAAGTCGGAAAACTGGCACGGAACCACTGAAATGGATGGTGGAACTTTATTTACTCAATTCTCTCATTTTGTGGATATTATGTATTGGTTATTCGGTGACGTAACCAACATAAAAGGCTCATTCTATGATTTTAACCACAAATTGCTGACAGACTTTGAAGACAGCGGAAATGTTCTTTTTGATTTCGTAAAAGGAGGGTCGGGGAGCCTGAATTACTCCACCGCTGTATGGGACAAGAATCTGGAAAGCAGCATGACTATCATTGCCGAAAATGGTTCTATAAAAGTAGCCGGACAGTATATGAATGAGGTTGAATACTGCCACATCAAAGATTATACGATGCCCACTTTGGCTCCATCTAATCCGCCAAATGATTATGGCCCGTATAAAGGCTCGGCACAAAACCACCATTACGTAATACAAAACGTGATAGACAAACTCAATGGTAATGCATCAATTACCACAAATGCCATGGATGGCTTAAAAGTAGTCGATATTATCGAAAGAATATATAAAGAAAGGGATGCCCGATAGAGCATCCCTTTTCATTTGGTTGTCCAAAAGGACTGTATTAATGGTTTTATTTCTTAAAATTGGAAGAAGTTCTTAGCGTTGTTATAGCTGATATCTTCAATCATCTGACCGATAAATTTCATTTCAGAAGCAGGAAGTTCGCCATTTTCTACATCACGACCTACAAGGTTACACAATGTACGACGGAAGTATTCGTGACGAGGGTATGACATAAAGCTACGAGAGTCTGTCAACATACCAACGAAACGGCTTAATAAACCAAGAACAGAAAGAGCATTCATTTGTTTTTCCATACCATCTTTCTGATCAAGGAACCACCATCCAGAACCAAACTGAATCTTACCAGCAATCTTACCATCCTGGAAGTTACCAAGCATAGTTGCAATTACTTCGTTTGCACATGGATTCAAGTTGTAAAGGATTGTTTTAGTAAGCTTGTCATTATAATCAAGACGATTCAGGAACTTAGACATTGCTTTAGCAGTGTTGAATTCGCCGATAGAATCGAAACCTGTATCAGGACCTAACTTCTCGAACATACGAGTATTATTGTTACGGATAGCTCCGTAGTGGAATTGTTGAGTCCATCCTTTTTCGTGATCCATTTCAGCAAATACAACTAGCATTGCAGATTTGAATTTCAGGATTTCTTCTTTTGTAAGTTCAGCACCACCGTATACTTTATTGAAGATAGCTTTGATCTCAGCATCAGTATAATCTTCTGCATAGAACTCTTCAATACCGTGGTCAGACAGTTTACAGCCAAGGCTTGCGAAGAAGTCATGACGAACTTTCAATGCAGCAACAACATCTTCGAAAGTATTGATAGTAACACCACTAACTTCAGCTAATTTTTCAATGTAAGCGCGGAAATCAGCAGGAACTTCTACAGCCATAGCTTTATCAGGACGCCATGTTGGCAACATCTTAGTTGCAAAGCCACTATTTCTTGTAGCAATGTGATACTCCAAAGAATCAATTGGATCATCAGTAGTACAAACAGCTTCTACATTATAACGAGTCATCATTCCACGTGCTGAATATTCAGGCATAGCTAATTTCTCATTACATTCGTCGAATATTTCGCGTGCAGTATCTTTATTAAGAATCTTATTGATGCCAAACGCAGTCTTAAGTTCCAGATGAGTCCAGTGGTAAAGAGGATTTCTCATTGTATAAGGAACTGTTTCAGCCCATTTTTCAAACTTTTCCCAGTCAGAAGTATCAGCACCTGTACAAAAACGTTCGTCTACGCCATTTGTACGCATTGCACGCCATTTGTAGTGGTCTCCACCTAACCATATTTCAGTTAATGAACGAAACTTGTGGTCGTCAGCAACCATTTTAGGAACTAAATGACAGTGGTAGTCAATAATAGGCATTTTAGCCGCATGTTCGTGATACAATTCTTGTGCAGTTTTAGTTTGCAACAAGAAATTTTCATCCATAAAATTCTTCATTTTAATATAACGTTTTAAGTATTTAAAATTGTTACTACTATATTAAAGATAGATATAACGCTAATTATTAGCCTTATATCGTTATTTTCTATTTTAGATTTATTAACCGTTATCGCACACGAAAGTAGAAATTTAATTTGGAATAACAAAATTATTCGTATATTTGCGCTTATTATTTATGATATTTAAACTGTTATCGAACACGAATGAGATTTTGTAACCAAACAACAACAAAATTCGAAAATAGTGGGTACAGTTTCCTTGATAATAAGTCATTGAAATCATAGTATTAAGAACTTTATAAAATAAAAGAAATGAAACCATTAAACAGACAAAATGTTCAGGCAAACAAATATCCTGAACGTATTATTCAGTTTGGAGAAGGAAACTTTTTACGTGCATTTGTAGACTGGATCGTTTATAACATGAATCAGAAAGCTGATTTCAATAGCAGCGTTGTTGTTGTTCAACCTATTGAAAAAGGTATGATTGATATGCTAAATGAACAAGATTGCCTTTATCACCTTAATCTTCAGGGATTAGACAAAGGTAAAGAGGTGAACAGCATTGAAATGATCGACGTAATTAGCCGCGCTTTGAATCCATATACTCAGAACGACGAATTCATGAAGTTAGCTGAAAACCCTGAAATGCGTTTCGTTATTTCTAACACAACTGAAGCTGGTATCGCATTCGATCCTTCATGCAAATTAACTGATGCTCCTGCGTCTTCTTATCCAGGAAAATTAACTCAGTTATTATATCACCGTTTCAAAACATTCAACGGAGCTGCAGACAAAGGTTTGATTATCTTCCCATGCGAATTGATCTTCTTGAATGGTAAAGAATTAAAGAAATGTATTGAACAATATATTGAACTTTGGAACCTTGGTGAAGAATTCAAAACTTGGTTCGAAACTGCTTGCGGTGTCTATTGTACATTGGTAGACCGTATTGTTCCTGGATATCCTCGTGCTACTATCAACGAAATTCTTGATAAAATCCAGATTGAAGACAAAATGGTTGTTCAGGCTGAAATCTTCCACTTGTGGGTTATCGAAGCTCCTCAATCTATCGCTAAAGAATTCCCTGCTGACAAAGCTGGTTTGAACGTATTGTTCGTTCCTTCTGAAGCTCCTTATCACGAAAGGAAAGTTACTTTATTGAATGGCCCTCACACAGTACTTTCTCCAGTAGGTTATCTTTCTGGTTTGAATACAGTAAGAGAATGCTGCGAAGATGCTGTTATCGGTAAATTCGTTCACAAAGTAATGTTCGAAGAATTACTTGAAACATTGAACTTACCAAAAGCTGAACTTGAAAAATTCGGTAAAGACGTTATGGAACGCTTCTGCAACCCATTCGTTAAGCACTTCGTAACTTCAATCATGCTTAACTCATTCCCTAAATTCAAAACTCGCGACCTTCCAGGTTTGAAGACTTACTTAGAACGTAAGGGTGAACTTCCTGCAGGTATTGTTCTTGGTTTAGCCGGAATCATTACTTACTACAAAGGTGGTAAACGTGGTGAAGACACTATCGTTCCTAACGATGACCAAGCTATCATCGATCTTCTTGCTAATCTTTGGGCAACAGGTTGCACTAAGACAGTTGCAGAAGGTGTTTTAGCTTCTGAAATGATCTGGGGTGAAGACTTGAACAAAGTTTCAGGATTAACTGAAAAAGTAATCGCTTACTTGAATTCTATTCAGGAAAAAGGTATGCTTGAAACAGTTAAAGCTATTATCTAAAACGGTTAATAATAAATAAGTAGGAGCGACTTACACTGTTTTTTAAGCAGTAGTAAGTCGCTTTTCTATTTTTAAAATCTTATTCTATAAGATATTCAAAGAAATAATTGTTATCAGTATAAGATTGAACATCTCTTTTAAAGCATTAATTCATCTTCTCCTTATACATTTATAATTATCAGTAAATAAAATATTTGAACTTATAACTATTACTATTTGGCTAATATATTATTTCCAATTCTACAATTCATTACTATATAACATTGTAAATCAATGCTATACATTTAGAATAAGGAAATAACAAAATTAGTCTAGAAAAATATAAATCATTCAAGAAGTTTTTGAGGGGGTAACAGAGGATATCGCTCTGAAATCCTTTGGTAGAGGGGGTGACAAATTTTAAACCAAGACATATAAAAGATCTTTTCTACAAAGTTTGTCACACACCGTAAAATTAGTAAACATTCTTCGTCACATTTATTGGAAACAAACAATCTCAATTGCTTATTCAATCAAGATTCTACATACTTTTGATAAACCATTTATTGACTCTGATAAAAAGCCTGAATAAAGCCATAAATAAAGATTCAATATAATATCTTCCACCAAAAAAGTGACGAAGCACCTTAATACACATCATTCAGTGCAAGATGTTTGCTCAACTTTATCAAGAGAATGTACTTTATGCTACACAAGTCCGAATTAGGCTGGATAATTCGGTAGACACCTCATTAAGAAAATAGACTTTATGTCTTTAAGGTGAAAATAACTTTCCTGCAATTCTGCATCTCTATCTAAATAAGCTCGCAATTTTCTTCAACAGCCACACTTAACTGATTAACTAACGCAAAAAAGAGAATAAGAATTTATAAAAAAACAAGAAAGATGGTTGTATAATCGCAATTTTAGCATATCTTTGTAGCCAGATTTTCTCACACTTAATGAAAATAAAGGAAATAGTAAGCGCCCTTGAAAGGTTCGCGCCTCTGCCATTGCAAGACGGTTTTGATAATGCCGGCTTACAAATCGGGCTGACAGAAGCGGAAGCAACAGGGGCTTTGTTGTGTCTTGACGTTACTGAATCTGTTATTGATGAAGCTATTGCGTTGGGGTACAATCTTGTTATATCACATCATCCGCTCATATTTAAGGGATATAAATCTATCACAGGTAAAGATTATGTAGAGCGTTGTATCCTGAAAGCTATTAAAAATGATATAGTAGTTTATTCTGCGCATACCAATCTGGATAATGCTTCCGGAGGAGTTAATTTTAAAATAGCAGAAAAAATAGGGCTGAAGAATGTGAAAATCCTTTCTTGTAAAGAGGAATCTTTACTTAAATTGGTAACTTTTGTACCAGCTGAGCAAGCAGAAAAAGTGCGCCGCGCTCTATTTGATGCTGGTTGTGGCAACATAGGCAACTATGATTCATGCAGTTACAATTTAGAGGGAGAGGGGACTTTCCGGGCTCAGGAAGGTACGCATCCTTTTTGCGGTAAAGTAGGAGAATTACATAAAGAAAAAGAGATTCGTATAGAAACGATTCTTCCTTCTTTTAAAAAAAATGCAGTAATAAGAGCGTTAATTGCTGCTCATCCTTATGAGGAACCTGCATTTGATCTTTATTCGTTAAAAAACTCATGGTCTCAAACAGGATCTGGAGTGATAGGAGAATTAGAATTTCCGGAAACGGAACAGGATTTCCTGAAACGCATAAAAAAAACATTTGAAGTTGGATGTCTTAAGCATAACAAGCTTACAGGCCGACTCATCAGCAAAATAGCATTATGTGGAGGAGCAGGGGCTTTCCTTCTTTTAGATGCCATAAACCAGAAAGCTGATGCATTTATTACAGGAGAAATTCGTTATCACGACTATTTTGGTCATGATAACGATATTCTTATGGCCGAAATTGGTCATTATGAAAGTGAACAGTATACAAAAGAGATTTTTTATACCTTATTAAAGGATATATTTCCCAATATTGAGATTCAAATTAGTAAAATAAATACCAATCCCATAAAATATTTATAAAAATATGGCTAAAGAAGCAAAAAATGAACCGAAAGAATTAACGGTAGAACAGAAACTAAAGGCATTGTATCAGTTACAGACAATGCTTTCAGAAATTGATAAGATCAAAACTCTAAGAGGTGAACTTCCTCTTGAAGTACAAGATCTTGAAGATGAAGTTGCCGGTTTGAATACTCGTATTGAAAAGATTAAACTTGAAATTAGCGAACTTAAATCTTCTATTGCTGCAAAGAAAATTGAGATCGAAGCAGCTAAGGCTTCTGTAGAGAAATACAAAGCTCAGCAAGAAAACGTACGCAATAACCGTGAGTTTGACTTCTTATCTAAAGAAATAGAGTTCCAGACTTTGGAAATCGAGCTTTGCGAAAAGAGAATAAAAGAATTCACTGCCGACGAAAAAGAAAAAAGCGATGAAGTAGCAAACAGCATCGTAATTTTGGAAGAAAGAGAAAAAGACTTATCAGTTAAGAAAAATGAGTTGGATGAGATTATCTCTGAAACAAAACAAGAAGAAGAAAAACTGAGAGAGAAAGCTAAAGTTCTTGAAACTACTATCGAACCTCGTTTACTTCAGGCGTTTAAACGTATTCGTAAGAACTCACGCAACGGTTTAGGTATTGTATATGTACAGCGTGATGCTTGTGGTGGTTGTTTTAACAAGATTCCACCTCAGAGACAAATGGATATCCGTATGCGCAAAAAAATCATTGTTTGTGAATACTGTGGTAGAGTAATGATTGACCCAGAATTAGCTGGAGTTGAATTATAACATTCCTCTAAATAATAAAAGAGCAGTTTCTTAATTGAAAATCATATAGATTGAAACCTCTTTTTTAAAAAGAATTCCCCTTATCTTAGCCAAATTAATTGAGTAAGCTAATTATAAGGGGAATTCTTATATTTCCTCAATAAATAAAGGACTTGTTTTTATTATGTACGCTTATAAATCAATATTTCACATAAGTTTGAAGTTGAAATACAGAATAAGAAGGATTATCTAATTTTTAGACTAGCAATATTGTTTAAAGAAGATTGTAATCTGGTATATCCTCTAAAAATGTGTATGTATGATTTGCATAATCCATTTTACAGCAGTAATGATTAATCCCGTTACTAACAATTAAATAATCTACTTTCAGCACAAAATTATAATTTGTTATTTGATTAAATACAGCCTGCGTAATTTCTATTTGCGGAGCTTTATATTCAATAATCATACGTGCCATAAGATCACGTTTATAAAGCACGGTGTCACAGCGCTTTTTTGTTCCGTTCAGATTCAATAATACCTCATTAGCCATTAATGAAACAGGGTAGCCTTTTTGATCAATAAGAAAGTGAACAAAGTGCTGACGTACCCATTCTTCAGGGGTAAGTGCAACATATCGTCGCCTAATTACATCAAAAATTACTTTTTTTCCATCTCGTATGGCTATTTTAGTCTCATACTTTGGTAGGTTTAACAATAACATTTATTAAATTTGTAAATTAAAAATTTATTCTTAAGTCAGAAACACAAAATTAGCAGATAAATATGAAAACGAAGCAAGAAATTGTTGCAAATTGGCTTCCCCGTTACACAAAACGTTCGTTGGAAGACTTTGGAGAATACATTCTATTGACAAATTTCAATAAATATGTAGAGATATTTGCAGAACAATGTAACGTTCCAGTTCTTGGAAGAGATGCAAATATGACTTCTGCAACCGCAGATGGAATTACGATTATTAACTTTGGAATGGGAAGTCCAAACGCTGCCATTATTATGGATTTGCTCGGTGCTATACATCCTAAAGCATGTCTTTTCCTGGGTAAATGTGGCGGTATAGGTAAGAAAAATCAGTTAGGCGACCTAATACTTCCTATAGCTGCTATTAGAGGAGAAGGTACATCTAATGATTATTTTCCTCCAGAAGTTCCTGCTTTACCGGCATTTATGCTGCAACGTGCTGTTTCTTCAGCAATCCGTGATTATGCACGAGATTATTGGACAGGAACTGTATATACAACCAATAGAAGAATTTGGGAGCATGACGAGGAATTCAAAGAATATCTTCTTAAGACTCGCGCTATGGCTGTAGATATGGAAACTGCAACTCTTTTCACTACAGGATTTGCCAATCATATCCCGACAGGCGCACTACTGCTGGTTTCCGATCAACCAATGACTCCCGAAGGAATTAAAACTGATAAAAGCGATACTATGGTAACCCAGAACTTCGTTCACGAACATGTAGAAATTGGGATCGCATCGCTTAAAATGATTATAGATGAGAAAAAGACTGTTAAGCATCTAAAATTCGATAAATAAGGTAATTAAAGCATATAAATGGCAAAAAAGGAATATACATACGAAGATATTATTAGCGATATTAAGGCAAAACAATACAAACCCATATATTATTTAATGGGAGAAGAGTCTTATTATATTGATCTGATATCCGACTATCTTACTCAAAATGTTCTTACTGATACAGAAAAAGAGTTTAATTTAACCGTAGTGTATGGTGCTGATACTGATATAGCTACTATAATAAATGCAGCAAAAAGATATCCAATGATGTCTGAATATCAAGTTGTTGTAGTTAAGGAGGCACAGAGTGTAAGAAACATTGAGGAACTTTCATACTACCTTCAAAAACCATTAAGCTCTACAATCCTTGTTATTTGTCATAAACATGGTGTACTTGACAGACGAAAAAAACTTGCAGCCGAAATAGAAAAAGCAGGTGTCCTCTTTGAATCTAAAAAGCTAAAGGATACTATGCTTCCGGGGTTTATAACTTCGTATTTAAAACGCAAAGGGGTAGATATTGAGCAAAAGTCATCCGAGATGATTGCTGATTTTGTAGGGTCTGATTTGAGCCGCCTAACAGGTGAACTTGAGAAGTTAATAATAACCCTGCCACTAGGACAAAAGCGTATTACACCTGAGCTAATTGAAAAAAATATAGGGATAAGTAAAGACTATAATAACTTCGAATTAAAGAATGCATTAATAGAAAAGGATATTTTCAAAGCAAATCAGATAATAAAATATTTTGCGGAAAATCCGAAAACAAATCCTATACAAGCTACACTATCTCTTCTTTTCAATTTCTACTCTAATTTAATGTTAGCCTATTATGCTCCTGAAAAATCGGAACAAGGAATAGCTCAACAATTAGGATTAAAAACTCCATGGCAAGCAAAGGATTATATAAAAGCTATGCACAAATATAATGGCGTTAAGGTAATGCAGATTATAGGAGAGATAAGAAATTATGACGCTAAATCAAAAGGAGTGGGTAATACTAATATGAATGACGGAGAGCTACTTCGAGAATTAGTGTATAAAATTCTGCATTAATCTACAACTTATATTTTTTGTAATTCTATCTATAGCCTTCAATATTTTGAAGGCTTTTTTTATGCCTAAAAATTAATCTTGAGTAAAACTACAAAATAACTTTTCTTTTAGGCAGCAAAAAAGAGTTCAACTCCAACAAAATGATAATAATTCAACTTAATATCTAAAATCAGCAAAATTATGAACTGAAATAATAGGATTAAATCACTGTTTTACAATGATTTATATAAAATTTAATCATCTGAGAATCTATTATTTCAGTTATAATGACCATAAGATCGGAAATTCATCAAACATTCTTCATTTAATAGGTACAATTGTTTATTTACCACAATCTAAGTATTGAGGAAATTTATACCTATACAAATTCAATTTACAAGAGTGAAATATTATAAGAAAGCGCAGGGTTTACACAAATGTTTCAAGTTTACAAATCTGTATATTTAAGGATGTATATTACAAATAGTGCTTATTAAACATTTGTAAAGCAATCTTTTACGAATATAAATTATTAGCAACAAAACCGTTATAAATTGTGTTTATAGCCCTAATTTTATGCCTTAAATATCAATATATCAGTCTAATAACTAAATTACATGAACTAAAAATAGAATATATAGAAAAAATATTGATACACATTTGTATTACGTATAAATATCATTTTTTAAGCCTTAAATAACTCATTAATAATTAGAATTTTATATCTAAAACACTAAGTTTTACTTCTGTGTACATTTTATATAATTTATAAGGATTACATATGTATATAAACAAATGTAATCACATAATATATCTTTGTAACCTTATAAAATAAACAATTGTAATTTGCTTATGTGAATTATTATGTTTACATTTGTCGAATCAAAGTTTACAATTAGATATTCACATTTATAATTAATAAAAGCTCAAAGATGAAAGATAGAATTGAAGCTATAATGAAAAGAGAGCATATGACCCCTTCTTCATTTGCTGAAAGTATAGAAATTCAGCGATCTACATTAACTCATATTTTACGAGGTAGAAATAATCCGAGTTTAGATGTAGTTATGAAAATTCATCAACGATTTAAATACGTGAATTTAGATTGGCTTCTTTATGGAAATGGGAATATGGTAAACCAAGAGAAAACATCTGATGATTTACAACGCTCTTTATTTGACGAGAATGAAGAAATCAAGCCCATTCCTCAGGTTGATTTAGAATATCGCAAGGAAATGCCATTAAAAACAGCAGAATCAACATATAAAGAGCCTGTAAAAGAAGAGATTAGGTATATAGAAAAGCCACCAAGAAAAATCACTGAAATAAGAATTTTCTTTGATGATAATACATTTGAGATCTTTAAAGGTGAAAAAATGCCCTTCTAATAATTTAATGAAGACAGGTAAAGGATAATTTGGACAAAATGGCGTATCTTTGTCGCTTGAACGAGAATTATCCTATTCATGAAAAAAAAGATTTTAGATTTAACGGTCACAGCTAACATACAGTTGCACGCTAACTATGTGTTAATCAAAATGACCTCTCAGGAAATTTTGCCAGAAATACTTCCTGGACAATTTGCCGAAATAAGAGTAGATGGTTCGCCTACTACTTTTCTTCGCCGACCTATTTCAATTAACTATGTAGACAAAACCAACAATGAGGTATGGTTTCTTGTACAGATAGTTGGTGATGGAACACGTACCTTAGCTAAAGTTTCTGCTGGAGATGTAGTAAATGTAGTTTTACCTCTAGGCAATGGCTTTACTATCCCAGAAAAACCTTCGGATAAACTTCTTCTTATAGGAGGAGGTGTTGGAACAGCCCCACTGCTCTATTTAGGCGAAGTTTTATTGGCTAATAACTGCAAACCAACCTTCCTGTTAGGTGCACGTTCTGAAGGCGATTTGCTTCAGTTAGAGGACTTTAAAAAGTTCGGAGAAGTATATACCACTACAGAAGACGGAAGTGCTGGTGAAAAAGGCTATGTAACTCAACACTCTATACTTAGCGACAAGCAATTCGACATGATTTATACTTGTGGGCCAAAACCAATGATGGTTTCTGTAGCTAAATATGCCAAAGCTAATAATATAGAATGTGAAGTCTCTCTTGAGAATAAAATGGCTTGTGGTGTAGGCGCTTGCTTATGCTGCGTAGAAAATACTGTAGATGAAGGACATATCTGTGTATGCACAGAAGGACCTGTTTTAAATATAAAGAAGTTGCTATGGCAGATTTAAGTGTAAACATTGGTGAACTAAAAATGAAGAATCCGGTGATGACAGCATCGGGTACATTTGGATACGGAGAAGAGTTTGAAGATTTTATAGATATTGCACGAATAGGTGGTATAATTGTAAAAGGTACTACTCTTCACAGACGTGAAGGGAACCCTTATCCTCGTATGGCAGAGACTCCTTCTGGCATGTTAAACGCTGTGGGACTGCAAAATAAGGGTGTTAATTACTTCGTAGAACACATTTATCCCAAGATAAAAGACACAGATACAAACATTATAGTAAATGTTTCCGGATCTGCAATAGAAGATTACGTAAAAACAGCAGAAATCATCAACGAACTTGTAAATATTCCTGCTATAGAACTAAATATATCTTGCCCAAATGTAAAACAAGGTGGAATGGCTTTCGGAGTTTCTGCAGCCGGAGCTTGCGATGTAATTAGTGCTGTTCGTTCTGTTTACAAGAAAACACTCATCGTAAAATTGTCGCCAAATGTTACAGACATTACTGAAATTGCACGTGCAGCAGAAGCTTCTGGTGCCGATAGTATTTCTTTAATTAATACAATATTAGGTATGGCTATTGATGCAGAAAAACGTTGTCCACTATTGTCAACTGTTACAGGTGGATTGAGCGGACCTGCAGTAAAACCTATTGCTCTTCGCATGGTATGGCAAGTAGCCAAAGCTGTGAAAATTCCAATAATCGGTCTTGGTGGTATTATGGACTGGAAAGATGCTGTAGAATTTATGCTTGCCGGTGCCACTGCTGTACAAATTGGAACAGCTAATTTTATTGATCCTGCTGTAACTGTTAAAGTTATAGATGGTATAAATAATTACTTAGACAGACACGGATACTCTTCTGTAAAGGATATCATCGGAGCTTTGGAAGTTTAATCTGATTATTAAACAAATTTAAAGCGAAATCTAAGATTTTTATTCAGCTTACATTCTTCAAAAGATGTAGGTCTAAAACTAAAAAGGTGTACACCAAATTATATTATAGTGTACACCTTTTTAGTTTTAACCCTATTCATATTTCTAAATCAAATCTTAAAAAAGACCTTAGTCTTCTATATCTTTTTGCTTGATCAATGAAATATTTTGATTTGCTATCTACTTTAGCAAATCAGGTCTCAGTCGTTTTGTTCTTTCGAGTGATTGATTAAGTTCCCATTCTGCAATCTTAGCCTCATGACCAGAAAGTAAAATATCAGGAACTTTCCACCCATTATAATCAGCCGGTCTTGTATAAACCGGAGCTGCCAGAAGATTATCTTGAAAAGAATCTGAAAGAGCAGATTGCTCATCAGAAATAACTCCCGGAATAATACGAATGATAGCATCTGCCATTATAGCCGCCGCCAATTCGCCACCAGTCAAAACATAATCTCCTATGCTAATTTCCTTTGTAATCAGGTGTTCCCGGATTCTATAATCAATGCCTTTGAAGTGTCCGCAAAGAATTATCAGGTTATTATATAATGAAAGAGAATTTGCCATTTTTTGATTGAATTGCTCTCCGTCAGGAGTAGTAAAAATCACCTCATCATACTCTCTTTCAGCCTTTAAGGAATTTATACATCGTTCAATTGGTTCTATTTTCATTACCATGCCGGCACAACCGCCAAATGGGTAATCGTCTACTTTGCGATGCTTGTCCGTTGTATAATCACGAAGATTATGAATATGAATCTCAGCAAGTCCTTTATTCTGAGCTCTTTTAAGAATAGAACAATTGAAGAAACCTTCAATCATTTCGGGTAAAACTGTAATTATATCAATGCGCATAGCTCTAATTTTTTTGCAAAAATACAAATAAATATGCTTGCTCATGGCAGATATTCATGAAGAAAATACGTATTTTTGTCTAAAACAATCTGAAATTATGACCGCAAAGGAAAGAATAGAGCAATTACGTGCTGAATTACACCGCCATAACCACAATTATTATGTATCTAACTCTCCGGAAGTATCCGATTTAGAATTTGATAAAATGTTGAAGGAGCTTCAGGAACTGGAAGATCAGTACCCTGAATATTATGATGAAAATTCGCCAACAATGCGCGTGGGAAGTGATATTAATAAGAACTTTACGCAGGTTGCACACAAATATCCAATGCTTTCTTTAGGAAATACCTACTCTGAATCTGAGGTCACCGACTTTTATGAACGTGTTAGAAAATCTTTAAATGAGGATTTTGAAATATGTTGCGAGATTAAGTATGACGGAACTTCCATTTCACTAACTTACATTGACGGAAAACTCGTAAGAGCTGTAACCAGAGGTGACGGTGAAAAGGGTGATGATGTAACAGATAATGTTAAGACTATCAAAACTATTCCTTTAGTGCTTCATGGAAACGACTATCCGCAGGAATTCGAAATACGCGGAGAGATTCTGATGCCGTGGTCTGTTTTCGAAGAACTTAATCAGGAAAAAGAAGCCCGTGAAGAACCGCTCTTCGCCAACCCTAGAAATGCAGCATCGGGAACACTGAAACTACAAAATTCTTCAGTAGTAGCTTCCCGGAAATTGGATGCATATCTTTATTATTTATTGGGCGATAAGTTACCCTGCGATGGGCATTTTGAGAACCTTCAGGTTGCACAAAAATGGGGATTTAAGATTTCGGATGCAGTACGGAAATGTAAAACGCTTCAGGAAGTGTTCGATTTCATAAATTATTGGGATGTTGAACGAAAAAATCTGCCAGTTGCTTGCGATGGTATTGTATTGAAAGTAAACTCTTTACGTCATCAAAATGCATTAGGTTACACAGCAAAATCTCCTCGATGGGCTATTGCTTATAAATTCCAGGCAGAACAGGCATTAACCCGCCTTAACCAAGTTACATATCAAGTAGGTCGAACCGGAGCTGTTACCCCAGTTGCAAATTTGGACCCAGTTCAACTTTCAGGAACCGTTGTAAAACGTGCCTCACTACATAATGCCGATATTATTGAAGGCCTCGATCTTCACATTGGCGATATGGTTTACGTGGAAAAAGGCGGAGAAATTATCCCTAAAATAACCGGGGTCGACATTAAATCTCGTTTTATGATTGGCGATAAAGTAGAATTTATCTCAAACTGTCCGGAATGTGGTTCAAAATTAGTGCGTTACGAGGGTGAAGCTGCTCACTATTGTCCCAACGAAAATGCTTGTCCGCCACAAATAAAAGGAAAAATAGAGCATTTTATCAGTCGCAAGGCCATGAACATTGACGGATTAGGCCCCGAAACTGTAGATTTATTCTATAATCAAGGACTAATAAGCAATCCGGCAGACTTATACGATATTACTGCAGATCAAATAAAAGGCCTGGATAGAATGGGCGAAAAATCTGCAGATAATATTATTGCTAGTTTGCAAGCTTCCAAAGAAGTTCCGTTCGAACGGGTTATTTTTGCTTTGGGAATCCGCTTTGTCGGAGCAACCGTTGCAAAAAAAATAGCTAAAGCATTCGCTTCAATAGAAGAACTGGAGCAAGCCACGCTAGAAACACTTGTTCAGGTTGATGAAATTGGAGAAAAAATAGGCCAAAGCATCGTGAATTACTTTGCCGACGAAAAAAATATTCTTCTGGTAAACAGACTAAAAGAGGTGGGATTACAATTTACACGTTCAGAGGAGCATGAACAGGTTAGTGACAAACTAAACGGACTCTCTATCGTGATAAGCGGCGTATTTGTTCATCATTCACGAGACGAATACAAAAGCATGATTGAACAAAATGGAGGTAAGAACGTTGGTTCTATATCATCTAAAACAAGTTTTATTCTTGCCGGCGATAATATGGGGCCTAGTAAATTGGAAAAAGCCACTAAACTAGGAATACGCATTATTAGCGAAGAGGAGTTTTTAAAGCTAATATTGTAACCATTTAACACGAAATAAATTATTTTCATCACCTACGTATAGTAAAAATAGAAAATATTAGTACTTTTGCAGCATAAATACCTTTAGATTACAATTACACTTATGATACAGTCAAAATTAAGAGGTATGGGCGTAGCATTCATTACCCCATTCAAAGAAGACGAAAGCGTTGATTACGAAGCAATCATTAGATTAGTTGACTATCAACTTCAGAACGGAACAGACTTTCTTGTTATTCTGGCAACTACTGCCGAGACACCAACCCTGTCTTCTGAAGAAAAGATAAAAATCCAGAAACTAATTGTAGAACGAGTTAATGGCCAGATTCCAATTGTATTGGGATGTGGAGGTAATAATACCAGAGCAGTTATCGAAACTCTTAAAAATGACGATTTTACAGGTATAGATGCAATTCTATCTGTTGTTCCTTACTATAACAAACCATCTCAGGAAGGTATTTATCAGCATTATAAAGCAATTGCAAATTCAACCGATCTTCCAATTATTTTATATAATGTTCCTGGACGTACAGGGGTTAACATGACAGCCGAAACAACCCTTCGTTTAGCACGCGACTTTAAAAACATTGTCGGCGTTAAGGAAGCTTCTGGAAATATCACTCAAATGGATGATATTATCAAAAATAAGCCAGCCGATTTCAACGTGCTTTCTGGCGATGACGGAATCACATTCCCATTAATTACTCTCGGAGCTGTAGGTGTTATTTCAGTAATTGGTAATGCTTTCCCACGAGAATTCAGCAGAATGACTCGTTTGGCTTTGGCAGGAGATTATGCAAATGCTCTTTCTATTCACCATAAATTCACCGAACTATTCGATTTATTGTTTGTGGATGGTAATCCTGCAGGAGTTAAATCCATGCTAAATGCAATGGGTATGATTGAAAATAAACTTCGCTTGCCTCTTGTTCCTACCCGAATTACTACATTTGAAAAAATTCGCGCGGTACTGAACGAGTTAAATATAAAATGCTAAAAGATATGTCCAAATAGTGACCGATCTACATAAAAGTGAGGGATAAAGTGATAGATAAGTGAGGGATGATTTCTACCTTCATTTATCTATCACTTTTATTATGAGGACATTAAAATTCAAAAGTGAGGGAGTGAGGGATAATTTAAAAAAATGAAATTATTGTCCATTTCATCGAATAAAAAAAAGAATCTCCTGCAAATAATTAGTTTGCAGGAGATTCTTTTTTAGTGACCCCGACAGGATTCAAACCTGTAACCTTCTGATCCGTAGTCAGATGCTCTATTCAGTTGAGCCACGGGGCCAGCGAAATATTATTGAACTTAAAACTTGTGACCCCGACAGGATTCAAACCTGTAACCTTCTGATCCGTAGTCAGATGCTCTATTCAGTTGAGCCACGGGGCCAGCAATAATATTATTAAACTTAAACTTTGTGACCCCGACAGGATTCAAACCTGTAACCTTCTGATCCGTAGTCAGATGCTCTATTCAGTTGAGCCACGGGGCCATTTGTTTAACGGGTGCAAAGATACCGCTTTTTCCCGAAAACACAAGGAATTTCTACACTTTTTTTTATAAAAATTATTCGATGAATCGGGAATTAAACAATAACCACCCCAAACTTACACCCACATTCCAGTTCTTAGACGGTGAGCTATAATGATTTACATACGCACTAATAGCTCCAAAGGGCAATCGGCAAACCAAAGAAATTTCTCCAAGATATTGAAAGTTTGAAAACGATTTCCCATATAAAGCTTTATTTATTGAGCTTCTTTCAATAGGTTTTATAGGTAAAAAACCATAAACTTCCCCTCTCAAATGAAACATCGAACTGATATTATATATTGGTTTTACTCCCAAAGCCAAATATTGATTAGCACGGAAAGCTTCATTATAAGAAATCTGACTGTGCGGTGTAGGTGCAAATTCTCCGGCTTCCAAAATCGTTGCCGTATAGTTTTCAGAGAAGTTTTTCGATGAATATAGAGCTTCAATATACGATCCTAATGTAAATTTTGGATTTATTTTATAATAAGTTTCATTTTTATATGAAATTTGCATCCAGGAATTATCGTTTTTATAATCAGTAGTTTCAGAAGTTGTGGTTCCGGGAGTATATGTTTCATTACCGGAAAATACCTGAGCAAGAAGCAAATCCTTGCTTCCTTCTGTTGCAAACTGTTTTGCATTCAATGTACTACCTCCGAATCCAATCGAGCCTCCTACAAGCTTATAATTGCTTCTATCGTGTTTTGAAGACCCAAAATCAATAATATTCGTTTGAAAGTACTGATCGTTTATATGTGCGTAGCCAAGACCAAATTCTGCTTTCTTTTTCGACAAGAACGGCACAGCTGCTTTTATTTTCACAAACCGCTCATCTTTTTTATTAAATGCAGGATTATCATTACCCGAAAACAGTTTATCGTTTTTGTAATAATCGAAAGTAGATATTGAAGCTATCAGTCTATACGAAGTAGGGATTTGAGTTGGGAAATCTACTTTTGCCGTAAATTGAAAGTTATTATAAACTTTACCCAATTGGCCATCTAAAATAAATTCTTTAGAATAATAGTTTAAGTCTTTATACGAAAGCCCAAAATAGACCTGATTGGAATTTGTAGAAGAAATATTTCCTCCCATCCGGATAGAAAAGTTATCTTCCATTTTCACCTTCAGATTCAAATTATAAGTATCATCAAGGGGATTGAAAATAGCATGAGGAATAATTTCAGAAATAGTATTGTCCGACAATAAACGGAAATATCCTCGCTTTAAATCTTCATAAGTAAATACTTTATTGTCGGAATAATGAAATTCTTTCTTTATATAGCTCTTTTGCAAAGCATTAGCTCCTTGAATTTCAATATTCTTAAAGATCAATTCCGGAAGATTACTCTTGAATACCAATCTGCGCAAACGAATATTATCCGCATTCACTCGTCTATGGATACGACTTTTGATAGAATCCATCATACTTATCGTCCGATTATAACCAATATCCTGAATTTCCTTAATTCTATCAAAATCCAGCAGTCCCACATTGTCATACTTAAATTTCATAACTATACCAACCGAATCAGGAAGAGAATAATCAGTCTTTTGCATAACCATATTATCAATCTGACTCATAAGATCGTTTTCATCGGGTTTAGTAGGATTGGAAGCAACAACACTGCCTATTATAATATCCGGATGAAAATCATCACGCATCACATCAGTAGGAAAATTATTATAAATTCCTCCATCATAAGCTAATACACCATCTATTTGAATAGGTTTAAAAACAAAAGGAAAACTCATTGATGCACGAACGGCATCACCTAAATCTCCTTTTTTCATTACTAATTGCTTTTTATTATACACATCGGAGGCCACACAGCGGAAAGGAATAAAAAGATTATCAAAGTTTCCTCCACAAAGAGCCGTTGCACGAGCAAACAAATCTACAAAAACAAGGTTCATTTGAATAGGATTCACCATGCTTGATGGCAAGAATTGAGGTTTAACAGCACTCAAAGAGTCTTTCAAAGACATTTTAATATTAAAAAATTCAGGAGTTGGTGCATTCTTTTTAAAATAATACACATAATCCTCTTCAACAGCCCCCGTGTACCATCTTTTAAAATCTTCCGAAGAGATTAATCGCTCCATATCATCCGGAGAATACCCCATGGAATAAAGCGCTCCGATTATAGCCCCCATAGAGGTACCCGTTATATAATCTATCGGGATATTGTTTTCTTCAAGCGCCCGGATAATACCTATATGCGTCAATCCCTTTGCTCCGCCGCCACTAAGCACCAATCCAACTTTCTGCGCGTTTGAATTTGGAACAATTAAAACTGCTAATATTAAGATTATTAGAATCTTTCTCATATTTATTGAATGAAGTATCCTGTATCAAGTAATAAAAATTCAAATATAAAGAATTGTTTGCATATTATTTGTTTGCTTACCGCTCTTTTTATAAGCAAAAAGAGCATTACAGCAAAAAAGGCTGTAATGCTCTTTAAATATATAATCCTTAAAGAGGTTATATTAAATTAAATCAATTCAATACTTCTTTTTACAAAATTATTCAAGGCTTCACCCTTTAGCATATTATTCTGAAGAAGAGCTAAGTCGATTAATTGGCGAATAATCTTATTTTTTCCTGCATAATCACTTAATAATGAATCCTTTTTAGCTTTCAAATCGGCTGTTTTCTTATCAAGATCAGCTAATTCATCTTTTTCTGCTACAGATATTTCTTCATCTTTTTTGCCTTCGTGCAGTTTCTTTAACTCAGCTTGACGAGCGTTTAATGCATCTATTTCACTCTGAACAGGTTGAATTGCAGAAGAACATTCTTTATCTTCTTCATCCATAACCTGTTTTACAAGTTTATGATCAGCATTTACAACCAAATTAAACATATCAGGCATTTCACCGTAGAAACTCATACCTGGTTGCAAATTTGCCATCTCTTTCATACGACGCATATATTCGCTTTGAGTAACCATAATAGGAGAGCCATTTTCACCCAAAGATTGAGATTCAATATTAAATTCTACCTTTTCCATTGATGGAAGCTGACTCTTGAATAAAGTTGAAAGAATTTCGTGCTTGCCTTCTTCTAATGCTGCTTCTTTATTATCTTCTTTAACAATCAGGTGATCAACTATATCACTATCTACACGAGTAAAGCGGCTTTTCTCGAACTTCTGCTCAAACATATTAATTACGGCAGTATCTAATTGTCCATCCAACAGCAATACATTGTATCCTTTGTTTGTTGCAGCTTCAATATAACTGAATTGCTCATCTTTATTGTTTGCATACAAATAAACAAGATTGCCATCTTTGTCAGTCTGATTATCTTTAATCAGCGTTTTATACTCTTCGAACGTATAGAATTTAGAATCAGTATCCTTCAACAATGCAAATTTGGCAGCTTTATCATAGAAATCTTCCTGAGTAAGCATTCCATAATTGATAAAGAGCTTCAAATCATCCCATTTTTCTTCGAACTCTTTACGGTCATTTTTGAAGATAGATTGCAGACGATCAGACACTTTCTTAGTAATGTGAGAAGAGATCTTTTTTACATTTGAATCGCTCTGTAAGTAAGAACGGGATACATTCAACGGAATATCAGGAGAATCGATTACGCCATGAAGCAATGTCAGAAAGTCAGGTACAATTCCTTCTACAGAATCGGTTACATAAACCTGATTGCAATACAGCTGAATTTTATTTTTATTCAGATCTAAATTGCTCTTAATTTTAGGGAAATAAAGCACACCAGTGAGATGGAACGGGTAATCCACGTTCAAATGAATCCAGAACAGAGGTTCATCAGACATTGGATAAAGATCTCTATAGAACTTTTTGTAATCCTCTTCTTTTAAATCAGCAGGTTTAAGTGTCCATAAAGGATTTGAGTCATTAATAACATTATCTTCATCTGTTTCAACCTGTTTGCCGTCTTTCCATTCTTTTTTCTTTCCGAAAGCAACAGGAATAGGCAAGAAACTACAATATTTCTTCAACAGAGAAGATACACGAGCTTCTTCGAGGAATTCTTTGCAATCATCGTCAATATAAAGAACGATATCTGTTCCGCGATCTTCTTTTTCTACTTCTTCTAAAGTAAACTCAGGGCTTCCGTCGCAACTCCATTTTACAGCTTTTGCGCCTTCTCTGAATGATTTTGTGATAATTTCCACTTTCTTTGAAACCATAAAAGAAGAATAAAAACCAAGACCAAAGTGTCCGATAATGGCATTTGCATCATTCTTATATTTTTCCAAGAAATCATTAGCACCAGAAAAAGCTATCTGATTAATATATTTATCTATTTCTTCGGCTGTAAGTCCGATACCACGGTCGGAAATAGTAATTGTATCTTCTCCTAATGATACTTTAACTGTAAGATCTCTCAGTTCGCCTTTAAATTCTCCAACAGAAGCAAAGGTTTTAAGTTTTTGTGTGGCATCTACAGCATTAGAAACGATTTCACGAAGAAATATCTCGTGATCACTATATAAGAACTTCTTAATTACGGGGAAAATATTCTCGGTAGTTACCCCAATGTTTCCTTTTTGCATAATCTCAAATATATTTTAAGTTGTTATTTAAAAATTTATTTCTTTGTCATTAATAAGACAAAAAAAATGCCAAATTAAGTATAATCTGACATTTTGACTGTTTTTATTCTTTGAATATTCTTTATTTCTCAATTGACTTAATTACTGTCATGCTTAAATCAGCATTTCCTTCGGTGAAATCAACAGAAATTGAATCTCCTTCCTTTATACCTGAAGTGATAATAATTTCGGATAGCCCATCTTCCAGATAGTTTTGTATTGCACGCTTCAAAGGACGAGCTCCAAATTGAACATCGTAACCTTTTGTTGCCAGGAATGTTTTAGCACTATCAGTGATAACTAACTTATAACCAATATTTTCTATACGATTATAAAGTCCGGACAATTCTATATCCACAATATTCTTAATAGCATCTAAAGAGAGCTGATCGAAAGTAATAATCTCATCAACACGGTTAATAAATTCCGGAGCAAAGGATTTATTCAATGCCTTTTTTATTACATCGCGAGCAAATTCTTTATCATCCATTCGGCTTTGAGTAGCAAACCCAACACCATGACCAAACTCTTTTAACTGACGTGTGCCAATATTTGATGTCATAATCAACACAGTATTTTTAAAATCGACTGTTTTGCCATAACTGTCAGTAAGTCGGCCTTCATCCATAATTTGCAGTAACAAATTAAATACATCTGGATGCGCTTTTTCTATTTCATCCAAAAGTACAATAGAATAAGGTTTTCTTCTAACTTTCTCTGTTAACTGACCACCTTCTTCATATCCAACGTATCCCGGAGGAGCTCCAACAAGACGAGAAACCGTGAATTTTTCCATATATTCACTCATATCAATTCTTATCAGGGCATCTGAAGAACCGAACATATATTTTGCTAATTCTTTAGCCAATAGAGTTTTACCAACACCGGTAGGGCCTAAAAACATAAATGTACCAATTGGTTTATTAGGATCTTTAAGTCCCACACGGCTTCTGCGAATAGCCTTAACAAGTTTATCTACGGCAGAATCCTGAGCAACCACCTTAGTAAGAAGATCGTCCTTCATCTTCGCTAATTTCATGCCTTCAGCCTGGGCCATACGTTGAACAGGTATGCCTGAAATCATTGAAACAACTTCTGCAATTTCCTCTTCATCAACGGTTTGCCTATTCTGCTTAATATTAGCTTCCCAATCGCGCTTTAAATCTTCTAACTGATTGGTATATTCTTTTTCTTTATCTCTGAAACTAGCAGCTAATTCGTAATTCTGTAGCTTAACAGCTTCATTCTTTTTACTTTTAGTCTCATCAATCAGCTTTTCCTGATCTTCAATCTCCTTTGGAACATTAATGTTAGCAAGGTGTACACGAGAACCCGCTTCATCGAGTGCATCAATAGCTTTATCGGGGAAATTCCTATCAGTAACATAGCGTTCTGTCAGTTTTACACATGCCATCAAAGCTTCATCCGTATATGTTACATTATGGTGATCTTCGTATTTTTCTTTAATGTTTTGAAGAATCTGAAGGGTTTCAGCAGAAGTGGTAGGTTCTACCATAACTTTCTGAAAACGACGCTCTAACGCACCATCTTTCTCGATATTTTTTCTGTATTCATCGGTTGTTGTAGCTCCGATACATTGTATCTCGCCGCGAGCCAAAGCAGGCTTAAGCATATTTGCCGCATCCATCGATCCTGTAGCAGAGCCCGCACCAACAATGGTATGAATCTCGTCGATGAAAAGGATTATATTAGGATTCTTCTGTAACTCGTTGAGAATGGAGCGAATACGTTCCTCGAACTGTCCACGGTATTTGGTTCCGGCCACAACAGAAGTCATGTCGAGCGAAATAACACGTTTATCAAACAATATACGAGAAACCTTTTTTTGTGTAATTCTTAATGCCAAACCTTCTACAATAGCGGATTTTCCTACGCCTGGCTCACCTATAAGTATAGGGTTATTTTTCTTCCTGCGACTAAGAATCTGCGCTACACGTTCTATTTCCTTTTCACGTCCAACAATAGGATCTAGCTTTCCTTCCTCGGCAGCACGTGTCATATCTGTCCCAAAATTATCTAGAACAGGAGTATCGTTTGCTGTTTTACGTGGAGGAGCCTGAGTTTGCTGTTTCTTAGAAGAATTATCTTCCGAACCTTGTTGCATATCATCTTCCTCATCCTCATCATCCTCGCTAAAACCTAGTCCGGAATTAATATCGGGCTGAAGTGAAAGTTGTTCATATACATTCTTATACTGAACATTATTTTCACCAAGAACTTCGGCTACTATATTATTATTTTCCTTCAAAATAGCTAAAAGCATATGCTCTGTATCTGCTACCGGGCTTTTTAGAAGTCTGGCTTCTAAAATACACAATTTCAAAATCTTAGAAGCTTCAGCAGTTAAGACTATATCATCAATCATAACCCCCTTAGGCTCAGCCATCTCGCGAAGCTTAGTTTCAATTTTAGCCTTAATCTCCGAAAAGTTTATATTGAATTTTGATAATATGTCAATAGCTTTCCCTTCACCATTACGAAGCAGTCCCAAAAACAAATGTTCGGGACCAATAAAGCCACTATTCAGTCTGTTAGCTTCTTCCTTACTATAAATAATGACTTCTGATACTTTCTGTGAGAATTGATTATCCATATATTTATTTCTCCTTACTCTAATATTATACAATGCAAAGATACGCATTTACAAATTAAACATATCTTTTTGTTCTCTTAATATTGTAATAACAAAAGTTATGCCATTATATCTTTAATAACGAAAAAAAATCATTTTAGTTGCAACCTTAAACAACTTATTGGTAACAAGTAAAACAATAATTGGTATCTATTTCTTCAAAAGACCTACACCTTTATAAAATAAAGTCTAGTCATAAATTAAATAAGCTGTACACCAATTTAAGAATTAATGTAATCCTTTAAAAAAAGAGAATATCAAAAGTAATAAAACCCTTCTTCATTAATATTGCTATACTATATGAACGTTAAATTAACATAGAAAGTTTTTACCTGAAAGCTTTTATATCTCGGGGAAAAGCATTACTTTAGCGTGGTTTTTTGTAAGCCATAAATGTATAATTAATAATATTTTTAAATGCTTGAACAAGACAGAATTATAAAAATCAACATCGAAGATGAGATGAAATCATCCTATATTGATTATTCAATGTCGGTAATTGTATCTCGTGCTCTTCCAGATGTTAGAGATGGTTTTAAACCCGTTCACCGAAGAATCCTCTTTGGAATGAACGAATTAGGTAATACTTCTGATAAACCTTATAAGAAATCAGCCAGAATTGTCGGTGAAGTTTTGGGTAAATATCACCCACATGGTGACTCCTCGGTTTATGGTGCAATGGTAAGACTGGCTCAGGAATGGGCAATGCGCTACACATTGATCGATGGACAAGGAAACTTTGGTTCTGTGGATGGTGATAGCCCTGCTGCTATGCGTTATACAGAAGCTCGTCTGAATAAAGTTGGCGAGGAAATGATGAGAGATATCGAAAAAGAAACGGTAGATTTTCAAAACAACTTTGACGATACATTACAAGAGCCAAAAGTATTACCAACCCGCATACCAAACCTTTTAGTAAACGGTGCTTCAGGTATTGCTGTAGGTATGGCAACTAATATGCCACCTCATAATCTTTCTGAAGTTATTGATGCATGTGATGCATACCTGGATAACAAAGAAATTACAATCGAAGAGCTGATGCAGTTTGTTAAAGCTCCCGATTTCCCTACCGGTGGTTATATTTATGGTATGAGCGGAGTTCGCGAAGCTTTCCTCACAGGTAGAGGTAGAGTTGTAATGCGTGCTAAAGCAAACATTGAAGCAGAAACTACTCACGATAAAATTATTGTTTCAGAAATTCCATATAACGTTAACAAGGCTGACCTTATTAAGTCAATAGCCGACTTGGTTTCTGAAAAGAGAATTGAAGGTATTTCTAATATAAATGACGAATCCGACCGCGAAGGTATGCGTATCGTTATTGATATTAAGAGAGATGCTAACTCAAGTGTTGTTCTGAACAAACTATTCAAGATGACATCTTTACAGTCATCCTTTAGTGTTAACAACATTGCTTTGGTTAACGGACGTCCTAAAACGCTCAATTTAAAAGACTTAGTATCTAATTTTGTTGAGCATAGACATGATGTAGTAGTTCGTCGTACACAATATGAACTAAGAAAAGCTAAAGAACGTGCTCATATTTTAGAAGGTTTAATAATTGCATCCGATAATATTGACGAAGTAATCAAGATTATCCGTGCTGCTAAAAACCCTAATGAAGCTATAGCAGGACTTATTGAGCGTTTTAACCTTACAGAAATACAGTCGCGCGCAATCGTAGAAATGCGTCTGCGCCAGTTAACAGGACTAATGCAAGATCAGCTTCATGCAGAATATGAAGAACTGATGAAGCAAATTGCTTATTTCGAAGAAATCCTTGCTAATGACGAAGTTTGTCGTAAAGTTATCAAGGATGAACTTCTTGAAGTTAAAGCTAAATTTGGTGATGAACGTCGCTCTGAGATAGTTTATTCGTCAGAAGAATTCAACCCAGAAGACTTCTATGCTGATGATCAGATGGTTATCACTATTTCACACTTAGGATACATCAAACGTACGCCATTGGCAGAATTCCATTCTCAGAATAGAGGAGGAGTGGGATCTAAAGGAACTGAAACCCGTGATGCAGATTTCGTTGAGAACATCTATCCTGCAACAATGCATAATACAATGATGTTCTTTACTCAGAAAGGAAAATGTTACTGGTTAAAGGTTTATGAAATTCCTGAAGGAACAAAGAATTCAAAAGGTAGAGCAATTCAAAACCTGTTGAATATCGATTCTGACGATAAAGTAAATGCATTTGTTCGCGTACCAAGTCTTACAGATCAAGACTTTATCAATAGTCATTATCTTTTGTTCTGTACAAAACAAGGTGTTATTAAGAAAACAAGCCTGGAACAATATTCTCGTCCACGTCAAAATGGTGTAATTGCAATAAATCTTCGTGAAGATGATCAAGTAATTGAGGTTCGTATGACAAAAGGCGATAATGAAATAATTATTGCTAACCGTAATGGACGCGCTATTCGTTTCAATGAAGTAGCTGTTCGTGAAATGGGTAGAACTGCAACCGGAGTTCGTGGTATGACACTTGACACTGATAATGACGAAGTAATCGGAATGATCTGTATCAAGGATAAAGAAACAGAATCTGTAATGGTTGTTTCTGAACAAGGTTATGGAAAACGTTCTGATATAGACGACTACCGTATCACTAATAGAGGCGGTAAGGGTGTTAAGACTTTGAACATAACAGATAAAACGGGAAAATTAGTTGCTATAAAATCTGTAACAGATGAAAACGACTTGATGATTATTAATAAATCTGGTATCACTATTCGTCTAAAAGTTGCAGATGTTCGAATTATGGGACGTGCTACACAAGGTGTAAGACTAATTAATCTGGAGAAACGTAATGATGAAATAGGTTCAGTTTGTAAAGTTGTGTCTGAAAGTCCTGAAGAAGCAGATCCATCTGAAGAAGATGAAACTATTATTAATTCAGAAAATATTAGTTCAGAAGAACAAACTAATGATGAAGAATAAAAGTTTAATATTTAATCCACAAAAAGTATGAAAAGAGTATTATTATCAATTGTCCTGCTGTTAGCTGCTGGATTCTCTTTCGCCCAAGAGAAGAATGTGAAAGAAGCAAAAAGCTTAGCAGACGCAGTAAAACCTAATTTTACTGAAGCTGAAAAACTAATCGGTGAAGCTTTAGAAAATGCAGAAACAAAAAATCAGGCAAATACATGGAATGTAGCTGGTCTTATTCAAAAAAGCATTAATGCTAACGAGATGAAGAATGCATATTTAAGACAGCCATATGACACTTTAAAGGCATACAATAGCCTATATAAGATGTTTGGTTATTTTCTTAAATGTGATGAATTAGAACAAGTTCCAAACGAAAAAGGAAAAGTTAAGTTTAAATTCAGAAAAGGTAATGCTTCAACTATTAAGACAGAGAGAGTGAACTTAATTAACGGAGGTAGCCAATACTATAACATGGGTAAAAACAAGGAAGCTCTTAACTTCTTTGGTATGTATGTAGATCTTGCAAACGCTCCAATTTTACAAGAAGAACAAATTGCTGCTAAAGATACACTACTATCAACCATTGCATTCTATGCTTCTCTGTCTGCTACAAGAATGAATGATTATCCAAATGCTATTAAATATGGTCTTCTAGCTAAAAAAGACAAAGAAAATGGTAGTAGTGCTATGCAATTAGTTGCAGAAGGTTACAAAGCTTTAAAAGACACTGCAAATTGGGTTAATGCTTTGAAAGAAGGTATTCAATCTTACACTGATAACAATTATTTCTTTGGACATCTTATAGATTTCTATAGTAATACAAATAAGTTTGATGATGCTAACACCTTCGCTGATCAGATGATTGCTAAAGACCCTAAAAATCCATTTTTCCTTTATGTAAAAGGTTATATTAGCCAAAGCATGAAGAACTATGAAAAAGCAATTGAATACTATAAAAAGACAATTGAAGTTGATCCTAAGTACACAGAAGCATACTCTAACATGGGGCTAGCATATTTATCTCAAGCAATTGATTATGAATCAAATCTTAAAATTGAATTTAATGATCCTAAGTATAAATCAGAACAAGCTAAGATCAAGAAATTCTATGAAGATGCTAAGCCATACTATGAAAAAACTAGAGAACTTAAACCTGATAGCAAAGACTTATGGTTAAGTGGACTTTATACTATTTACTACAAGTTAGGAATTGGTGGTCCAGAATTTGAAGCTCTAGCTAAAGAAGTTGAAGCTCAAGGTAAGTAAAAAACTTATTTCCCAATAAAAAATCACTTAAGAATATTTTTCTTAAGTGATTTTTTTATTTCATATAATTATGTTCTTATTGATCTATATTTTTATTACTAATTATTTTTCGAATAATCTTCAATTTGAATGAAGTAGAGGCTTTAATTTATAAAACAAATAAATCGTATTAAACATAATATTAATTATTGAACACTTATATTTGTTGCAACAAAAAATATAAGTGTATGCAGTTACAATTAAAGCAATCTCACGATAAACGGAAATTTCCGTATTACGTAACAACCCGCAATTATAAGTATTATTTTGCTCGCAAAGCTGATGCAACAAAGATGTTTGAAAGACGTGTTCGAGTTCTCCGATATGCGTTTGCATTCTGCTTAGAAAATATTAATAAAGTTACTCTAAAATATTCTAAGTGTAATATTAAAGATATAAATGTAAATAAGTGTTTCGGTGAAGCCCAAAACATGATTTTGCAATTATCACAATATAGCAATGTTACAGACTATGAAAATAGAGTTCATTTATTAGTAACCTCTTTAATTTCCGTTTGCGCTCATGTTGGGATGAAAAGTTATACAAAGAAATTAATCTCTTTGCGTGTGACTGTTTTCGATACTCCAGTAACCCCATTTGCGTTGTCTCCTTATTTTGTAGAAGTCATTAATTAAAAAATTATACAATATGAATTTTATAGCAACAATTACGATTATTTTATTTTTGTTCTTTTTTTTCGCATTTATAAGAAGCTGTGTTTCAACACCTTACAATAGCAAAGTATTAAGAGACTTGAAAAAAGGCTCTGTTTTCTATTTTAATTGCAATCCATATATTAAACATGTATTCGATAGAACAGTAAACAAATATATCTGCTTCTCGGATAATGAAGTAGTTTTTATGTCGGGTAATACGATTGTTTGTACTGATAGGGGTTGCCGATAGGCTGCCCCCTCTCCTATGGATTTATTTATTGTAGAATATTTCAAACTAAATAATATTTATGAACACAAAAAGAGTAAAAATTGAAAATAATAGGGTTGTTTATTATAATAGTGACAATTCGGAATTTTTACAAGGTTCATCCCTATATAAAAATATTAACGGTCAATTAATCGAATCAAAGCAATATAATGCAGAAAAGAAAGATATTAAGGACACGTATAAAAGAAATTATTGCAATAATGATGAAATAGAGCAAACAGAAACAGAAATTATTAAAAAGCGTGCTAAATCATCAGAATACAAACTAAATAAACAAAAGGTAAGAGGTAAAGTAACAGCTTTTTTTGCTCTTAAACAGTCGCAAAAGTTTTCAGCATTTTATAGCATCTCGTTTCCTCGCTCTACAACACAGCAGGAAGCTGTAAAAGCGTTTAATACTTGGAGGACACGACTTTCAAAATTGGGCTTAAAAACCTTTATAAGAATATGTGAGTTTCAGCAAAACGGTACTATTCACTTCCATATGCTTACTAATAATTTTCTGAATATTAAAACCGTTAATCATATGATGGCTAAAATATTGGAAAATATGGGAATATTTAAGCGTGAAAATAAATCCGAGATTAAATACAATGGTGTAGACGTTAAGCACGTGCGAAATACAAAGGATTTAGGAGCATATCTAACTAAGTACGTATCAAAAAATAAAGAAGTTTTTGAGGTTCTACCCTATCATTCTAGTAGAAACGTAAGTGCATTGTTTTATAGCATTTCAATACCTTTATTTACTGCAAATATCGACTATAAAGTCAAGTATAAAGATGTATTAAGAGCATTGAGACAAACAACTACTTTTGTCATAGAGAACGATTTCGCATTATTGGAGTATTTTGGTAAAGACAAAAACGGACAGCTTATGCATGCACCAAATTATTTAATGAATTGCATGTATGAAGAAAATCAATATCTTTTTGATTTACTACAAAATGAGAATTTAATAATTATCAGTATTCAGGCTAACACCTTAAAAAATTAATATGCAAAAAGAAACATATAACGTAATTTTCTTTTTTCCGGAAAGAGAACCGGTAAAATATAGGAATTGTAATAATCTCTATTCTATTGTACTTTATGTTAATAGGATTTTTGGTATGTCTTGGACTGCTGTAAATGTGTACAGCAAACAGACAAAACAGTTTCTTATACAGTTTAAAAACGGTCAATTTATACCGCCTCGCCTTTGATTAATTACTTTATTAAAACACCTTAAAAAATATTTCATTACTATGTACCTAACTAATAAAGATTTGTGTAAAATATATAAATGCTGTTCGACTACAGCAAATAATATCAAGAAAGAAATATTAACCGCTTTAAAGCTCAATAAGCGCAAATTATCGATTTTCAATGTTGCTGTTTATGAGGGGGTTACAGTTGATATTATACAACAAATGATTAATAATATATAGATATTAATAAATACAAATAATTATACTATATAAAAAAGTATAAGAGTGCATTTTTATTTATGCGCTCTTTTTTTTTGTTTCAATTTTGAGCCGAAATAATAAATTATTAATCTCAAAATTTAGAAAAATGAAAATTATCTCTTTCAGTGATTCACTAAAGCAGGAAGGTATTAAAGTATTTAAACCTATCCAATATCTACTTTTATCAGTGACAAATTATCGCATGGATAACGCAAATATCCGCGCTCGAATAATTAATACTACCACTGGTAAAACAGAGGAAATTATACCTAACATTTCAGTTTTGAAACTTGCAGAAATTTCTACAAGAAATGAGGGTCATTATGTTAGAAAAGTGGGTACCTCTCCTGGTACTGCTTCAGTGCCTCAATCTGTTGACCTTGTGGGAATGTATTGTGTTATGCTTCACCCAACATCTTGCGTTGGCTTGTCGAATGACAGATATTTAGAGTTAGACATTTACGATTTATTGAAGCCTACCCCAACATCGGGAAGTTATACGGCTTCAATGGATGTGTACGGCTTGGAAAGTCATACAGTAGACAACAATTTTGCAATGAAGTATCGCAAGTTTTATATGGCTGCGGGTGAAATGCAAAAATCATTTACTGTTGGAGATAATGAAGATTTAGTTCTTCCGTATGATTCTTCACTATCAGAATTGCAACTTTATTATAAAGATGCGGGCTACAGTCCTGTGTTTACATTTCCTGAATTGTGTATGCTTCAACGTATGAAGAACGATATTGTTTGTGTCGATCAAATTGATAACGCTGTACCTGGTATTGCAATTATTACTGGATTTAATCAAATCCTAGATGTTGACGTTGAAAAAGTCGATACAATCAACGTTAAGCGTTCAAGTGCTGGCGGTTCGTATGAGTTCTTTATGTTGGATATGACAGACGATACAGCACATAAGTAATGAAAAAGATATGGCGTGCTGTTTTAAATGTACTTAATATCGGGGGGAAAGTAGCTGAAAAGCTACCTAACCCGATTGTTAATACTGTTGGTACGGTTATAGATGAACTAATACCCGACCATGAGAACAAAAAACGAGTAAAAAAAAGTAAAACTAAAAAATAAAATTTATGTCAATATTTAAGAGTATAGGCAAAGGTTTAGCGAAAGCGGCAAAAGGAGTTGTAAAGACAGTCGGCAAAGTAGCTAATGGAGTGGGCAAAGTTGCGGCTGCTTCGGGTATTCCAATTATTAGTAGTCTCGGTTCTGCTGTTGATATGGCAATTCCTGACGCAAAAGTGGTTGAAATGCAAGCGGCTGTAGTGGATGCGGGTAAAGTTGATGTTCAGAAAGTTGAAACAACTGTAGCAAAATACGAGCCCGACCCCGTAAAAGCACAAGCAACAACACAAGTATTAACAAAAGCTTTAGCAACTGCAACGGGTGCAACAATTGACGATAGTAAAGCAGTAACAAATATTGATACAGCTTCAAAATTAACACAATGGATTAAAAAGCCTATTGTGTGGGGTTCTGCGATTGCTGCGGCTGTAATTGGTTTAATAATTTACCTCAATAGAGGTGGTAAAAAAAGAAGGAGATTCTAAAAATGGCATATAATAATAATTATCGCTACAATCAGCAAGGATATAGCCGTAATAATAACGGCTTTCAATCTTCACAATCATTTGGAAACGGTTACCATCGTCCAAGCTATGGAAACAATTACGGGGGCGGTCACAACTACCAACAACAACAACAACCAAAAAAGAAAAGTGGTTGCAAGTTCACAACAAAAGACGGAATTATTTTTGTGTCTGCTTGGAAAGTTCAAAAAGGTCAATTGATTACAATGTATGCACGCCCGTACAAAAATACTAAGCGTGTTGAGTCTAAGAATGGGAAAGAGTGGTTAAACTACTTTGTAACAATTACCAACAAAACAACTTTGCAGCAAACAAATACCTCTGCTATGTTCTGCCCAGCAGAAAAGAGACTATTTATTAAAGAATTTAATCTTATCGCAACGAATGGCGGTCGAGGTGGTTACTTTGGAAAACATATATCTAAATAAAATTAGGGTATGAATAAAATAAAAAATCTTGTTGAATTCGTTCAAAAATTCGACTACATTATTAAAATTGCTAAAGCGGCTTTAGCGGGTTTTGATAAGTTCACCGAAGAATTGAACAAAGAAATTTCACCGTCTAAGAGTGAAAAGTAATTTATTTAGTCCGTTAAAAATTATTGGTTATCTTGGTTTAGCCGCAATTATTTATACCATCTGTTGGTATATTAAGAACAAAAACCAAATCAATAAAAACATTACTAAGGCATTGACTAACGGTGTTGCATCTACTGCGGCTGATTTGGTTACAGAAGAATTTGATAAACAATGGAAGTCTTTGAGTGATGTGTACAACGGCAAAAAAGAAACATTTTATTAATCAGTAAAAAAAACAAAAAATGGAAGTATTATCAAAATACAAGTGGTATATAATTGCGGGTGTAATTGTTTTAGTCCTTTATAAATATTGGGCGAAAATGAAGTCTTTTTTTTTTAAATAGTTCGGGTATGGGTTCGGGTACATTAGGAATGAGGAACAATAACCCTTTGAATATCCGTTATAATTCGGGTAATCATTGGCAAGGACAAACGGGCGAAAATAAAGGCTTCTGTGTGTTTAAATCTCGTGTATATGGTTATAGAGCTGCTTTTGTGAATCTGCAAACGTATCATGTAGCGGGTAAAGATACAATTCGGGAAATTATTAATAAATGGGCTCCACCTACGGAAAATAATACATCCGCTTATATAGCAACTGTTTGTAAATTATCCGCTTTGCCTGCTGATGCAAAAAATAATTTCAACTTTACTAACTACAAAAAAATTGTTTCTGCTATGTCTGTAGTCGAAAGCAATTATAAACCTAGTGAAGCCGAATTGCAAGCAGCTTGGGACTTGGTAACAATAAAATAAATAATAAAGGGGTGGTTTTCCATCCCTTTAAAAATACTTTATTTATGGAAGATAAAAAGATAAAAACCGATATAGATTTTCAGAAACTATTAATTACGTTGGTTTCTGCTGTACTTTTCTTTGTTGGGCTTAAATGGTTGATCCCTAAAGTCTCAAATGATGTTGGAACAACTGTTACAATAGATGAAACGGCACTCGCAAAAGTAGATAGGAATCTTTCGCGACAATTAGCCGAGCAACTATATAGCAGTATGGAGAATTGCGGCACGGATGAAACAACAATAGACAGCGTTTTCGCTGATCTAGTTGGAAACATTAAATTAGCGGCTGCGGTATATAATGATTTCGGACAAAGAGCGTACGGCACTTTTGGCGCTCCTATGTGGGGTAATGGAACTAATAAGTCTTTACTTGGTTGGTTAAAATTGGAGCTTTCAGCTTCTAAATATCAACAATGGGCGGGGCTTTATGCTAAAATAGGGGTAAAAGTATAATGTTTAAACCAACATTTTTATTTGTAGAAATATTGTGCAATGTTTCTATAATTACCGCTTTGCAGGACGTATTAAAAGCTGATTTTGTAACAAGCATAAAAGATATTATTGTATATCTTCTCTGCGCTGTTGCTTCTCGCTTAATCTCCCAGAGAATAGAAAAACGAATTAGCAAAAAATTTAAAAAATAGTTATGCAAAAGCAATTAACAAATGATGATATAAAAGAACTAGCTGCACGTTTAATCAGATGTGATAAAAGTAGATTACGGATAAATACAAAAATGTTCGTTAATCATAGCATGATTGGTGCGGGTGCGACAGTTACAGAAATAATTGTTCCTTTGTTTGAAAAAAAGTCAAATACTTTATACTTTATTGACGAGTTTATTGTAACACATTGGAATGCAGAGGTATATATATCGGGCGAAATGCCCGACGTTCTGGGATATGTTGATATTGCATCTGCTTCAAGTCTTGATAAAGTGAGTAAAGAAGATATTTTTAAACCGTATTTTATAAAGGGAATGTCTTTAACTCATACAGCTCCCGATTATAATCCGAGTGTCGAAAGTAGTTATTCTACAATACTAATGAAGTGCATTTATTATGAGATAAGTTTAATATAATTCTAAAATAGATTAGATTTCACGTTAAAACAGTACTAACAAGAACGGTGTTAAATCACAATATATTAGTGAATTACTATAACTTAAAACGTATTTCGAAAGTAAAACATTCCCTATTTGGTTAATTATTATTAAAATCAACCTTATAAAGGGAATGTTTTTTTCTGTTTGTCTTAATATTAATTATTAAACTTATTAGAATCCGCTAAATTTTATCACTTATAACCAACAATGGAGTATCTGTATGGAATATCATTTTCATTGCAATACTAGGATTAAATAAGCGAGCAAACATGTTTCTTTTATACGACGTAATGGTAATAACATCAATATTATTCGCTTGAATAAATGAATCCAAATTTTGACCTAAATTATCGTCCATTACAATATCATAATAAATCTGCAAATCAGGATATTGCTTATGAAAATATTCTTTAATGCCAGCCAACTTTATTTCGTTCCAGGTATCTTTTAATGCTGCTAAGTGGATAAGTGTAACTGAAAACTTAAATGCACTCATTTTCTTAATTAACGCATCAAAAGCAATTAAATCTTTTTGATCGAAATTTGTTATAAATGCAAGCTTTGTAACATCATTAAATATTTTAAATGGCGTATTTTCGGGAACAACAAAAACAATAGCTCTGCTTCTATCAATTACTTCAGCTGTAACACTTCCAATAATATCTGCATCTTTCTTATTTTTGCCACGAGTTCCCATGACAATTATATCAGGAGAAGTATTTTTAGCATATCTTAAGATTTCTTCTTCAGGTATTCCTTCCTTTAGTACACAACTAAATTTAACATTAGGAAATTCACCAGAATCAATTTTGCTTTTAATCTTGTCAGACAAATTATTTAAGTCTTCATTGACCTTTTTGATGATATTTTTTATTGACTCTTCATCAGGTCCTTGATAACTAAAAACATCATTATATGGAATTGACGGCATGTATCTAGGAGTAAAATAAACATGAAGCAAGACAACTTCTGTATCAAATGTCTTTGCAAATCCAAAACCAAATTCACATGCACGCATAGAATAATCAGAGAAATCCACAGGAATTAAAACTTTATTACTTTTCTCCTTCTCTATCGGCTTCTCTCCTATTATCTCCTCAGAAAGCCAAAGGTTACTTTCTGTTATTTTCAAAGCATGAGGTAGATCGCTTTCTTTTATCCTTAAACGAACTCCAGAAGACACGACCGGTTTTATAAGATCCACATTTTGTATGTAAGATTTTATTCCTTCTTTTTCTAATACGCTCTTTAAAATTTGAGCCTTTGCATACGTTAGTATGGCTAGTGTAACTAATTTTTCCTCCATATAAGTTTCATTTAATTGTAAATAATAACAACTTAATATATAGAAAAAAATCCTAATTGAAGAAGGATCAATCAGGACTTTTATTTTTATTGACTAAACTTGCATTAGTTCCTCACTTACTTCTTCCCGATGGTTAATATTATGTTCATCTAATATTTTTAAAGCGAAATCAAGAACAGTTGTATCATCAAGCATAACCAAACCACCATCAGGACCTGGCTCAGTATGTAGTCCAACACTTTTGCCTTCCTTGAAGTTACTGCCACCGAAGAAATTACGGACTGTGTCTACATCTAAATTGAGTTCATCAGCAATTCTGTGCATGCTTCCGCTGGGCAATGAATCTTTTATTTTCCTAAGTTCATTGAAAGTTATTGTTCTGTTCATAATATAGAAATTTGGGTTAATACTATATCAATTATTTATCGCTATAAACTTAACAAAAAAAATATAGAAATCAAATCTTTAACCCATAATTTTATATAAAAAACAAATCAGAAGAGTATTAAGTTCTGAGAATTTACAAATAATAATAGTTATAAATAATCATGCCAGCTATCATTACAACAAATATTGTAGAAAATAAAGCTATTAATAAGATATTTATGTCAGAGATTAAATAGCCACTTGGAGTATATTTTCCTGAGTATTTAAGCCTTTTATCATAAAAAAACTTTGAGCGAATATATTTATATATATAATAGACTAATAAACCTGAAATAAAGCCTAGAATAGCCCCACAAATGATATCGCCTAAATAATGTACTCCGAGATATATCCGAGAATAACATGTGATTATGGCCCAAAAAAGGAAAGCGAAAGTATATTCTTTTCTTCTGAATAAAAATGAGGTGAAAGTTACAAGACCAAAAGTGTTTGCAGCATGGCTGGAGATAAAGCCGTATCGTCCTCCCCTATAACCATGTATAATATCTACTAAATACATAAATTCAGGATCCTGAGCCGGTCGAAAACGCTTAAATATAGGTTTAAAGACACCAGATGAAACCCGATCACATATTGTAATCGTTATAGCAATTAAAAGAATTATTAATAAAGCTTCTTTTAATTTGTTATTTCGAATGATGACATACAGCAATACAAGCGCTAGTGGAATCCATACAGTTGTACTTGTATATACCCACATAAATCCATCCCAAAAGGTAGAATCACTACCGTTTAAAGCTAAAAAAGCACTTTTATCATATTGTATTAATTGCTGTATGTCAGTCATTTTATTTAGATTATCATTAAAATTTTAGATTACTTCAAGATCAGCAGCTTTGATCCAACCCACATTGCCATCTTCTAATTTAATTTCTTTCCATTCCTTCATGGAATTATCTTTAATGCTCACTTTACGTCCTTCGTGGATAATAAATAAGTCTGTACCACTCTCATTTGGGGTACTCTTTACTGTTACACTAGGTGTCATGATAATCGCATCTGAACGATTTATAAGACGATCTTTCTGATGAGCAGCAAACACATTTGAAAGAACAAGAATCACCAAAAGAGATATTGAAGCTATAAAACCAATCTTTTTTAGAATAATCTTCTTTGAGAAAATAAAGAAATAGAGCGCTACAATTAAAAGAATAAAAGAGGAAACTCCGCATTTAGCCCATGCATCGGCTCCCATACAATTAATAAGCGAATTTGTCCATGTTACAAAAAACAGTTCTGGAGCGGCATCCACCTTATCAACTGTTTTGCTACGAGCTATTTCGAGATTCGAACGTATATCACTGTCTCCCGGATTAAGCAATAAAGCCCGTTCATAATTTAAAATAGCTCTAGCCATATTACCTATTTTATAATAGCTATTGCCTAAGTTATAATAAACTTCTGCTGCTACTCCTTTAGTTTCAAGTAATGATTCGTATATCTGTATAGCTGAAGCAAAGTCGTTACGAATATATGCACTGTCACCCTGTGCTTTTGTAGCATTTTCAATCTTAGCTGCAGAAAACTCTCTTCGGGCAGTTCTGGATGGTTGTACAGAATCTGTAGACAAAGAATCCTGGGCAGAAAGATTAAAAGAACACAGAATGCTTAATACTAAAAATATAATTTTCTTCATATCACTATTTCTTAATAAGTTAGTGTTTGATTATGTTTTCCATTTTACTCACTACCTCAATGGCAGAAGAATAAACTTTATCCATAGCTTCATTAGGATCGCCCGGAGCATAACGAGCAAACTCACATTGATCAAGGACTGACAAGAACTCCTTAGTCAGTTCTGCGCTCACTCCATAGTTTGTCAATTCAGTATCAACATTATCTTTTGTCAGCTTAGAAACCGGAATATTGAGTTTATCACTAATATATCCCCACAATGCTTTTAGTACTTCGTCGTAGAACTGTTCTTTTTTGTTCTCACTCAAAAGCTTACCCGCATTCTTCATACGTTTTGTAGCAACCTTATTTGCTTTTTTAGTACGTACCTTAGCAACATTTGCATTCTCAACAGCTTGTTTTCTGTAAATGATTACAAAGGCAATAAATAAGGATGCAGGAATAATATAAAGTAAATAATATAACAATGAACCAAACAAGAAATCATCCTTATCAGAAAGTGTAACATCATTAGTCTTTATATATCTAATATCAGAACCTAACACCTTAAGATCCTCTTTATTAGTAAAGTTAGCGATTACCTGATCTGCATTACCAGCACCTTTCACTACATTCAGGTCATATTCCTGAGATCTGAGAGTTTTATAAGAATTTGAATTCGTATCAAAATAAGTAAGATTTGCAGCTGGAATCTTATAATTTCCTGCATAGCGAGGAATTACAAGATATTCAATCACTTTACTTCCAGACAATCCACTTTTGGTAAGAGTAAACTTATTAGTAACTTTCGGATCATAAACCTCAAAATCTTTAGGGAATTCAATTTTAGGAGTCTCAATTAATTTAAGATTACCTACACCCGAGATTGTTAATTTGATAGTTACAGCATCGTTAGTTTTCACACTTTTTGAGTTGATTGAAGATGAAAGGGTAAATCCTCCTACTCCACCACAGAAATTAGCCGGTTTACCACCAGGTAAAGCTTTCACATCTACAGTAATCTGAGGAGTCACAACTGTTTTCTTCACTTCCATAACATTTGATCCTCCATTAAAGAAAGCATCAAGTGGATCATCTGTTCGCATAACTTTTGCAATTGACGCATCAAATCTTGCAGGATTAATGGTCAATTTACCGGTTTGCTGTGGGAAAAGAACAAACTGTCTGTACACTACAGAGTTATAATTTCTTCCCTTATAGCGTTCCATAGTAAACTGTTTTGTTTGAGGTAGTTCAACTTCCTGTGATTGGAAACCTTTAAAGTCGGGCAATTTAACATTATCAAAACCTCTTAAATCGACCAGAGTATAGACTTTATAAGTAAGCACAAGCGCTTCCTGTTCGTAAACATTCGTTTTATTTACAGAACCAACAATAATCAAATCGTTTGCAGAAATCTTAGCTCCTGAAGAGGAACGAGAAGCTCTGCCAGAAGAAGAACCAGCGTTAGCATTACTTTGGTCTGCTGGGAGCACCCTGATTCTTAAAGCATTTGAAGTTATAGGCCTGCCAGCAGCAACAATACTTGCCGGAGTTATAGCAAAGGTTCCTTTTGTACTAGCCATTACCGTAAAAGTATAGGTAATGGAGCTTACAGTGGATCCTTTTCCGTTCACATATTGCGAGCTAGTCATTCTCGACTCATACGGACCGGCTAACACATCGAATCCTTTCATTGCAGAAGCTCTAAAGCTCTTTACATCTTGTGTATTTACCGTGTAAGTAATTCTAAATTGATCACCAACAGCTACTGCCTCCGGAGCTTCTGCCACCAACCTTACGTTATCGGCAAAACTATTAATTCCGGGAACCAGTAAAATAACGAATAAGAAAATCAGTTTCCTCATTGCTTATCTTTTATTATTATCCTTTATTTATTATACTACCAATCTTTATCCAGGTTTCTGCCTTGATTTCTTAATTGTTTCTTAGCTTTTTCCTGAAGTTGTTTCTCATCTTGCATTGCAGCGTTCAACAGTTGTTCAGCATTCTCTTTTGACATCTGATTCTTATTCTGCTGAGGTTTAGGCTGCTGTTTTTGTTTATCGTCTTTATTCTTCTGATCTTGTTTATTCTTGTTGTCTTGCTTCTTTTGCTTGTCTTTATCCTTATTCTTATCTTTATTTTTGTCTTTATTCTTATCCTGATTCTGCTGATCTTTCAGCACTTTCATAGCCAAAGCCAAGTTATATCTGGTTTCGTCATCCTTAGGATTGTTTCTCAAAGATTGCTTATAAGCCTGCACAGCTTCTTTATAATGCTTAGCAGATTGATATAACACGCCAGCATTATGATAGATTTTAGCAAGCTTAGTCTTGTTTTTTTCAGATTTAGAAGCTGCGGTATATTGTTCCATTGCATTTTTCAATTTACCTTGCTGAGAGAGTGTATTTCCCAGGTTATATAAAGCTTCTGTAGAATTAGGATTAAGCTCTAAAGCTTTCCGATAATTAACCTCAGCCTGCAGAAACAGACTATCATTAAACAATCGGTTTCCTTTCCGGATATAATCCCTCTCGGTCTTTTGGGCAAAAGATGCACAATTGGCCAAAAGAAGGAAAGCTATAAAAATAATATATTTAATCTGTGACATCTCTCTACTATATCTTAAACAGTTTAATATTCTTGAATAATGGATTCTTACGTTCCAGCAACAATAAATCAGCTATCAACAGAAGTAAAATGATCCATGCAACTCCCTGAAATTGTTCGTCAAAATCAGAATATGCATTACTTTCAATATCCGATTTTGCCATTTTATCAATTTCACTGATTAATGCCTTCTGAGCAGTATTTGAATTATCAACACGTGCATAAATTCCTTTGCCAGCAATAGCCAGCTCCTTACACATAGATTCATTCAAACGAGTTACAATAACATTTCCTTGTCTGTCTTTACGGAAATTATTTGTTCCGGGAATAGGAATTGGCGATCCATCAGGAGAACCGACTCCAAGCACATGCACAATAATCCCTGCCTTTTGTGCAGCTTTTACAGCTTCTAAAGCACCATCTTCGTGATTTTCACCATCGGTAATAAGTACAATAGCTCTGCCCACTCCTTCCTGAGGAGTAAAGCTATGTGTAGCCAAATCTACGGCAGTACCAATTGCTGTTCCTTGTCTGGATATTAAATCGGGAGTAATTGTCTCCAAAAACATTTTAGCTGAAATGTAATCGCTGGTAATAGGTAATTGTGTATAGGCATCTCCTGCAAATACAATCATACCCACTTTGTCCTGGTCGAATCCATCAACCAACTTAGACACCAACATTTTGGATTTCTCTAAACGGCTTGGAGTAATATCTTCGGCAAGCATTGAATTAGAAATATCTAATGCAATAATCACTTCAACTCCACTCCTTTTTACTTTATTTAGTTTTGTGCCAAACTGAGGACGAGCTATAAGAACAATAGTCAGTGCCAAAGCACTTAATACTAACCAGAATTTTACGTCAGGACGATATTTTGAGACATCAGGCATTAGCTGAGCCATCAATTCCGGATCACCAAACTTTTTAATTGCTTTCCTCCTCTTAAAGTTGGAATACAAGTAAAAAGCCACAATAAACGGCAATATTATAAGTAGATATAAATATGTCGGGTCTGCAAATCGAAACATAGTTTATCTTGTTTTTATTATGGAATTTTCTTTAATACAGAGTTACGCAAAAGTATTTCACTAAGAATACACAAGAGTAATATCAATGCAAATGGCTGATAATTTTCCTGTCTCTTACTAAATGCCTTAACGTTTAACTTGGTTTTCTCCAGCTTATCAATTTCCTGATAAACTTCTTTCAACTTAGAAGTACTTGTTGCACGAAAATATTTACCGTCGGTAGTTGATGCAATCTGAGACAATGTTGATTCATCAAATTCAACAGGTACATTAATGTACTGTACACCGGCAGCCGTTGGATACGGATATGGAGCCATTCCATTTGTTCCTACGCCAACAGTATAAACCCTGATACCAAAGCTCTTAGCTATTTCGGCAGCTGTCAATGGAGATATTTCACCTTTATTGTTCGAGCCATCTGTCAACAAAATAATTACTTTGGACTTTGCTTTACTGTCCTTCAAACGAGTAACAGCATTCGCAATACCCATACCAATAGCAGTACCATCTTCAATCAATCCACATTTAATATTCTGGAAAAGATTAAGTAAAACGGCATGATCTACTGTCAACGGACACTGAGTAAAGCTTTCGGCTGCGAAAAGTGTCAGACCGATATTATCATTAGGGCGACCGTTGATAAATTCTGTTGCAACTTCTTTAGCCGCTTCCAAACGGTTTGGCTTAAGATCTTCTGCCAGCATGGTAGATGAAATATCAATATCGAGCATGATATCAATACCTTCAGTCTCTGTATTCTTCCAGCTATTTGTGGTTTGCGGACGTGCAAGAATCAGTACCAACATTACAAAAGCAATAACCCTAAGAATGAATGGCGCGTGAAGCAGATAAATCTTATAACTTTTTGGCGCATGTGCATATACCCTTGTATCGGAAACCTGAAGAGATGCTTCATTTTTCCGTTGCTTCAGTATATACCACATGATATATGGTATAAGAAGTATCAGCAGAAATAAATAATGTATATTAGCAAATATCATTTTTCTATTGTTTTATATCACATTTATAAGAACATATCGGTCAGCCTCATAACAATGTATGCCAAAATGGCCAGTACAGAAGCGCTCAATATGACAATTCCAAAGATCAATAGAGTCTTTGCTCTGCGTGAACGTTTTTCTTCAACAGTAATTTCAGTTGGAACAGGCTTCTTGTCAAGAGATTCTTCATCCTTTGTATCATTAATAAAAGATATAGCATTCAACAAGTTAGAATCATTTTCATTCATCATTGGGTCATGCTTAGCAAACTTAACAAGGTCTGCCGTTAGAAACAGATCTTTCAAATCCCTGATATCTTTAGCTTCAACTTCCATCAACTTATCAATAATCTCGGAAGAAGTCATTTCCATCGCATTGAAACCGAAACGATCCTGGATGTATGTACGTAAAGTATCGGTCAATTCGGTATAATACTCTTTCGAGCGACCTTTCTGCCAAACTTTTTCTGTCTTTATACGCTCTATTTCCTTCATAGCCAGCTGGTGAGGAGGAAGTTTTGGTTCAATCTTTATATGTTTGATAATAGGTTTATTATCTCTGTAGCGGACAATAAAGTATATAATCAGGAACATTAATGGGATTGCCAGTATTGAAAGGAATATCACTCCGGCCCAATCGCTCCACATAAACGGCGGATTCATCACACCTTTCTGAGGAAAGAACTGATCGGGATGAGCCAAATCAACTTTTGGAGAGTATACTTTTAATGCAAGAGATTTTGATTTATAGACTTGCTTTCCTACCATAATGCTGAAAGGCGGAATATAATAAAGCGCAGAGTCGAAAGAAGTTATAATGTATTTCTGAGTAATCAGTAAACGCTGATTATTGTTCAGAAACTGAGTATCGGGCTTTGCAACTTCAAGTACTTCTATTCCTTTTATCAGACTATCGGTGAAATGGGGGAAAACAGCTTTCTGTTTAGCATCAAGACTTACCTGCAGCTGAATTGTGGCTTGTTCCCCAATCATTATCTGCAATGAGTCAATTGTTGCATCGACAGTAACAGATTGAGCTGCAATCTTCTGCGGTGCAAAAGAGAACAACATTGAACAGCCCAGCGCAATTAAGAATTTTCTGCTTTTCAATAATGTGTAATTGCTCATTTCGTATTAATTTCTTTTAGCAAACAAGTTCAACAATGCTTTCACATAATCCTCGTCTGTACGAACAGAAACCGAGTCTACATTACTCTTTGTAAATGTTTCACTAAGAATATTCTGTTTCTTCATCCACCACTCCCTATGTGCTTTACGTAATGCAACAGATGATGTGTCAATCCATTGTTCATGACCGGTTTCGGCATCCTTCACTTTCATCAGACCAACCGATGGAAGTTCTGCCACTCGCCTGTCAAAAACCTGAATAGCAACCAAATCGTGTTTACGATTAGCAATCGTTAGAGCATTTTTAAAATCAGAGTTATCGATAAAATCGGATATAACAAATGCAGTACATCTTTTCTTTATAGCATTTGTAAGATATTCCAGCCCCATTTTAATGTTTGTTCTACGACTGGTGGCCTGAAAATCTATCAGCTCCCGAATGATAAACAGAATATGTTTCCTACCCTTCTTTGGGGGAATAAACTTTTCTATCTTGTCCGAGAAAAAGATTACACCAATTTTATCATTATTCTGAATAGCAGAAAAAGCAAGGGTGGCAGCTATTTCAGTTACCATATCTTTCTTCATCTGCTTTACAGTTCCAAATTCAAGACTACCCGACACATCAATCAGGAGCATAACAGTAAGTTCACGTTCTTCCTCAAACACTTTTACATAAGGTTTGTGGAAACGTGCTGTTACGTTCCAGTCAATATCACGGATATCATCGCCATACTGGTATTCACGAACCTCAGAGAATGCCATTCCTCGCCCTTTAAAAGCAGAATGATACTGCCCGGCAAAGATATTATTCGACAATCCCCGAGTTTTTATTTCAATATGACGAACTTTTTTTATAAGTTCATTAGCTTCCATACGACTAAGGCACCTCTACCTTATTAAGAATCTTGCTTACTATCTCGTCTGATGTAATATTGCTTGCTTCTGCTTCATAAGTCAGTCCGATACGGTGACGAAGTACATCGTGAGCAATAGCGCGAACGTCTTCAGGAATTACGTATCCGCGTCTCTTAATGAAAGCATAAGTACGAGCCGCAAGTGCCAGATTTATTGAAGCACGTGGAGATCCACCGAAGCTGATCATTTCTTTAAGTTCGTTCAAACCGTACTTTTCTGGATAACGTGTAGCAAACACTATATCAACAATATATCTTTCAATTTTTTCGTCCAGATAAACGTCGCGAACAACATTTCTTGCCTCTATAATTTCGTCAGCGCTAAGTATTGGCTTAACATCAAATTTAGCTCCGCTGATATTCTGGCGAATAATTAGTTTTTCTTCTTCTTGTTTTGGATAATCAATAACCACCTTCAGCATAAAACGGTCTACTTGTGCTTCAGGAAGCATATAAGTACCTTCCTGTTCAATCGGGTTCTGAGTAGCAAGTACCAGGAATGGTTCCGGAAGTTTAAAAGTAGTTTTGCCTAGAGTAACCTGTCTTTCCTGCATTGCTTCAAGTAGCGCACTCTGAACTTTTGCCGGAGCACGGTTTATTTCATCAGCTAATATGAAATTAGCAAAGATAGGTCCTTTCTTTACAACGAAACTTTCATCTTTCTGACTATAAATCATGGTACCAACTACGTCGGCCGGCAACAAGTCGGGCGTAAATTGAACACGGCTATATTTTGCATCAATCAAAGAAGCCAGTGTTTTAATTGCCAATGTTTTTGCAAGTCCCGGTACACCTTCAAGAAGAACGTGTCCGTCAGACAATAATCCAATCAACAAAGACTCTACTAAATGTTTTTGTCCCACAATTACCTGATCCATCCCCATCATGAGGTTGGTCACAAATGCGCTTTGTTTTTCAATCCGTGCATTCAACTCACGAATATCAATTGATTCGGCCATAATTTTTATAATACTTATTGTTTTTACTTTTATAAATAAAGAAAAAGACTTTTAGAAAAGGACTTTTCTTTTCGAGTTCCAAAAATACTCTTTATAATTTAGTACAGCAACTAAATTTTATTAAAAAAAGATGCATAGTGTTTAGATTTTGGATGATTGGGCAGCAAAGTGATAAAACATAAGGTTTAAAAGAGATTCCCTTGTACAAAAGAATTAAATCTTTTGTACAAGGGAATTAATTGTTTTGTACAGAACATTGCATTCTTTTGTACAAGCATGCAATAACTTAATCTGTAGAAATTATTTCTTTAAGCGTAAGTTCGGAATTTTCAGAACAGTTCCGGCAGGAACATTATCCTCATCCTTTATCACTTTCTGATTATGCTTCAAAATTAGTGTCCATAAATCTTTTGAATTATAGAATTGTTGTGATATTCTCACTAACGATTCTCCCTTTTTCACGGTATATGTACTCTTAGTTCCAGCAATTGTGTAATCATTCGGATTAAGTTTCTCGAGTACTTTCTTTTCTTTCGAATCTGTAACTTCAGCTTTTTCATTTGCTTTAGCAGATTCTTTTACTACAACAGGTTCTTTATCTTTCTTTTTAGATTCTGCCAGAACTTTTTCTGCTTCGGCAACAGCTCTTTTAGCTTCAGCTTCCGCATTCTTTGTCTCCGTACCAGTTAATCGGCTCAAATCCTTTTTGTCTGCAGATGGAATAGTATCAGGCATTGGCATAGCAACCTCCTTTTTCACCGGAACAGAATCCACTTTAGTTGAATCTATAGCAGTTTTTTCAGTAGAAGCTGGAACCATACTCATTACAAAATCAGGATTGTATATATAAGTAAATACGGCTACCGCAAAAACCGAAAGAAAAGCAATCATAGCAACAAAGTAGTAAATGGTCATTTTAGAATTCTGACTACTAGCTATAGCTTCTTGTTGCACTTTCTCAGCTTTAGCTTTTAGAATCAATTCTTCGATCAATGCGCCACTTTGTTTAGGAGCACTTTCTTCCTCAGCTTTTTCTGCATGCGTTTCTTTTGGAGTAGACACCTCTTTAGGAACAAACGTTTCTGTTGAAATAGGCACTTCTCTCGGTGCAATCACTTCTTTTTGAGCAGGTTCCTCTTTTGAAACAAATATCTCTTTTGGAGTCAGTTCTTCTTTTGGTGTAACAGCCAACGATTCTTTTGATTTTACTATCAAATCCTCTTTAGTTGCTTCAGTATTATGAGATACGGTTGCCTTCTTTTCCTTAGATTTTATCTCCAGAGCCTGAGAAATAAACTCCGCCAATGTAGCAGGAGCCTGAGATTTCTCTACAATTTCAGCATTTTCAGCCTTTATGGAAACGTCCTCGTGCTTTCCTTTTAAAGGAACAATTTTCTCTAATACTGCAGCTATTACAGGTTCATCCTCTATATTTTCTTCTATTGCATCTGAGTCTGCTTCTGTTGCTTGAATAGAAGATTCTTCATCATGCGCTTCTTTGCTCAAACCAGAAATATCCTTTGAATCAATAGGTTCTTCATGTTGTACTTCAGTAGCAATCGTTTCAACGCTCTCAGGAAGTGTAGCTATATCATTATCTAATTCAGAAGAAGAGACTGGAATTTCATCTTCTGTTTTAACTATTTCTTGTTGATTATCAGCATTTACAGATGAGATATTCTCTGAAGATAAAGTGTTTTCCTCGATTACATCATTAGTTGTTGGCTGAACTTTTTCCGATTCTTCTGATTGCATAGAAGAAGTAAGATCTTCACTTTCTCCAACATTAGAGGAAATCTCATTCTCTTCCTCAAAAGAAACACCGGTTTCATCTTCATTATCAGAGATTTCATCGGTAACACTCATGCCTTCAAAATCGACCCCTTCATTTAAAATAACCGTTTCAAAATGAGAAAAAGGCTTATTTATCTGGTCGCGAAGGCTAGCTTCGGGAGTAAACGAAATCTTTGTATGTCCTTGTATTTGAAATCTCTCTCCGGTGTTCACATTCACACTTTCGCGACTATCAACATCTATCAGTTTAAAAGTACCAAAACCTTTAATCTTTACATACTTATCAGTTTCAAGTGCTTTTTCAATAAGAGCAAAAAATTCCTTTAGAAAGTTCTCCGCATCCTTCTTGCTTAACCCTTTCTTTTCGGCAAATAAATCTATCAAATTCTGTATGTTTATTCTTTCACCCATAATCTCAAGACTTATTTAAACTTATCTTTAATTACATTGCTCGGTTTAAAGTTTATCACGAGCTTTGGTGGTACAAGCATGCGTTGTTTAGTAGCAGGATTTACTGATATTCGTTCTAATTTCTTTTTTACGTCGAACGTTCCAAATCCTTGAACAACAACAGTATTTCCTTCCTGCAATTGTTCTGACACAACAGAAACGGCAGAAGAAACCATATCTGATATCTCTTTTGCCGAATACCCCAATCTACCGGATAATTCTGTGATAAATTCTTTGTTGTTCAATATTTTTCAGTTTTTTTAAAGCGACTGCTATATTAGTAAATATCTATTAATTAAGCAATTAAAATCCAATAAAAATACAATTATTTAATTACTTCTGCATAAAGATCAAAATCATCGGCATCATTTATCTTAACTTGATAAAAATCTCCGATTTCAAGCTTTTCATCGCCTGCCAATATCAAAACTTCAGGATCTACTTCCGGAGAATCAAATTCTGTACGTCCGATATAATAATCTCCTTCCTTTCTATCAATAATTACTTTAAAGCTTTTTCCGATCTTAGAAGCACTCAGTTCGGCAGAAATTCCTTGTTGAATTTCCATCAATTCATCGAGTCTTTGCTGCTTAACTTCCTGAGGAATAGAATCTTCATAACTCTTAGCAGAATAAGTACCCTCCTCTTCAGAATATGTAAAAGCCCCCATTCTATCGAATCTTACATGCTTAACAAACTCTTTCAGTTCTTCAAAATCTGCTTCAGTTTCTCCCGGATGTCCAACCATTAATGTTGTGCGCAGATGTATTCCTGGTACTTCTTTACGGAATTGCTCCATCAAAGTATAGGTCTCAGCTTTAGTAACGTGCCTTTTCATCATAGATAACACATTATCGCTAATGTGCTGCAAGGCAATATCCATATACTTACATACATTATCGCGCTCACGCATTACACGGAATAAATCTGTAGGGAAATGAGCCGGATAAGCATAATGAAGACGAATCCATTCTACACCCGGAATATCAGAAATCTTCTCGATTAATTCGGGAAGCATTTGTTTCTTGTAAATATCAACACCGTAATATGTAAGCTCCTGAGCAATCACCTGGAATTCTTTAACTCCATTCTCAACAAGGTATCTAACCTCATCAAGTATATCCTCCATAGTTCTTGAAACATGGCATCCTGTAATAATAGGAATTGCACAATAAGAACATTTTCTATCACAGCCTTCGGATATCTTTAAATAGGCATAATGTTGAGGAGTAGTAAGCGAACGTTCAATATGAATGCGCTCATCATATACTTTTCCAAGATCCTGAAGCAGGTTCTTCCAGTCGAACTTGCCATAAAACTTATCTACAGCAGGAATTTCAACTGCTAATTCTTTTAAATATCGTTCAGAAAGACATCCCATAACATATAGCTTCTTCAGTCGTCCTTCTTCTTTCGCCTGAGCGAATTCCAATATCATGTTTATGGATTCTTCCTTGGCATCGCCAATAAACCCGCATGTATTGATTACAGCAATCTCTCCTTCCGGCGATTCTGAATCATGCGTTACACTATAACCATTCTTTTCCAGCTGACGAATCAGCTGTTCAGAATCTACTAAATTTTTAGAACATCCAAGTGTAACTAAATCAATCGTATTTTTTCTCATTAATTATCTCCAAATAATGAATCAACAAATTCTTTTTTGCGGAAAACCTGCAAATCCTCCATTCCTTCTCCTAATCCAATGTACTTAACCGGAATCTTAAACTGATCTGAAATACCAATTACAACACCACCTTTAGCAGTGCCATCAAGCTTAGTAATTGCCAGTGATGTTACTTCTGTTGCCAAAGTAAACTGCTTAGCTTGTTCAAAAGCATTTTGTCCGGTAGAACCATCTAACACTAATAATACTTCATGAGGAGCATCAGGAACGACTTTCTTCATTACGTTCTTTATCTTGGTTAGCTCATTCATTAAGTTTACTTTATTGTGTAAACGTCCTGCAGTATCAATAATAACCACATCAGCATTGTTTGCAACAGCAGAGTTTAAAGTATCATAAGCAACAGAAGCAGGATCTGCTCCCATTTTTTGTTTAATCACCGGAACTCCAACTCTATCTCCCCAAATAACTAACTGTTCTACTGCTGCTGCACGGAAAGTATCTGCAGCTCCAAGATAAACAGACTTGCCAGCTTTTTTAAATTGATAAGCCATTTTACCAATCGTAGTTGTCTTACCAACTCCATTAACACCAACTACCATGATAACGTATGGCTTTTTATCTGTTGGTGTGGTAAAATCCTCAAGATCTTCCGAATTATTTTCCATCAATAATGCGGCAATCTCTTCCTTAAGGATCTTATTTAATTCCTGTGCATTTACATATTTGTCTGAGGCAGCTCTCGCTTCAATTCTTTTGATAATATTCAAGGTAGTTTCTACCCCAACATCCGAGGTTATTAAAACTTCTTCCAAATTATCCAGAACTTCATCATCTACTTTTGATTTTCCAGCTACAGCTCTAGCAATCTTACTAAAGACATTTTCTTTGGTTTTAGACAATCCCTTATCTAGAGTCTCTTTCTTTTCTTTGGAGAAAAAACTTAAAAATCCCATGTTGATTATAATTAGTAATATATTATGCTACAAAGATATAATAAATACACATGGCAGCAAAAAAAAACTTCCCCTCATTTTTGCGAATGAGAGGAAGTTTTTGTCTGTGCCACAAAGACAAAGACTATTATTTTTTGAAAAAGTCCTGAACTTTTTCATTAGGTACCATTTGTTCATCAAAAGCGTAAGCTCCAGTTTTAGGAGATTTTACCATTTTGATAACCTTAGTATAAGAACGACCTTCTTTGGTTCCTTCGTGCAAACTTGCTACTGTTTTCTTTGCCATGGTTTATCTCTTATTTAATTTCTTTGTGAACTGTTACTTTCTTTAAGATTGGATTGTATTTCTTCAATTCAATTCTTTCTGTAGTATTTTTTCTATTCTTTGTAGTAATATAACGTGAAGTACCCGGCATACCACTATCCTTGTGTTCTGTACACTCAAGAATAACCTGTACTCTATTACCTTTTGCTTTCTTTGCCATAAGTCAATTTCTCCTAAAATTAAGCAATTATTTTAATGCTTTTCCAATCACAAAACCCTTTAGAAACTGCATCATTCAACGCTGCATCTAAACCTTTCTTATTAATAGTGCGTAAACCAGCAGCACTAATGCTTAAGCTAATCCAGCAATCTTGTTCTACATAGTAGAACTTCTTAGTAAACAAGTTCACATCAAATGTTCTTTTAGTTCTTCTTTTTGAGTGTGAAACATTGTTGCCAATCATGGCTTTCTTTCCGGTAATTTGACAAATCTTCGACATTTCTATCTTATTTTTATAGTTTTCTTACTAGTACTTTCCAAACAGGGCACAAAGTAAGTGAATTTATCAATATAAAACAAGTATTTTACGATTTAATTCACAATTAAACTGCAAATATTCTTCATTTTAGAAGTTTTTGGAGTAATAAAAGAGCATTGTTTGTTGCACGTTCCACATTCAGATCTCTCCCAAAATCAACAACTTGCTTCGAAGTCAGAATTGTTTCACCATGGCTAGCAGCAATCCAGACAGTTCCAACCGGTTTTTCTTCTGTTCCTCCATCAGGCCCTGCAATTCCAGAAACAGCAACTGCGCAGTCTGTTTTTAGCGCATTCATCGCACCAATTACCATTTCTTTTACAACTTCTTCACTAACAGCTCCAAACTTTTCTAAAGTTTCATTGGAAACCTTAAGCAGTTCATGCTTAACCTCATTAGCATACGCTACAATACTTCCTTTAAAGTAAGCAGAACATCCGGGAACTGATGTAATTTTAGCAGCAATATTCCCTCCGGTACAACTTTCTGCTGTAGCGAAAGTCAGATTCTTATCCTTAAGCATCTCTCCAATAATCTCTTCTAACGGAGAGTCATTTTCATCAAGTATACTCTCTCCCAGAATATCATAGAGCTTTACCCCCTCTGCAAGTACTACAGCTCTTATTTCTTCTTCATTATCCCCTCTTCCGGTCAGGCGTAAACGAACAATACCCGATTTTGGCAAATAAGCAAGCTTAATACACTCCGGCAAATTATTCTCCCAATCAGTCAAAGCAATAGCCAGTGCCGATTCAGGATAGTTTTTCACAGAATAGGTTTTATGAACGATAGCCTTCATTTCAAAGCGAGCACAAAGTCTTGGAATTATCTCCTCAGTCATATTAAATTTCATTTCCTGAGGTACACCAGGCATAGAAACTAGGATCTTTCCGTTCTTTTCAAACCAGCTAACAGAAGCCGTTCCTACTTTGTTGTTTATAACCGTACAATCCTTAGGAACCAATGCCTGAGCCTGATTCAAAGGGTTCAGAGTTATTCTGTTTGCCAGAATTCTTTTTATATTTTCAAAAACTTCTTCACTAAATACAAGTTCCGTACCAAAGTATTTACATAAAGTATGCTTTGTTATATCATCTTTAGTTGGGCCCAATCCACCTGTCATTAAAACAACATCAGCCCTTTTCATCGCAGAATCTACAGCACCCGTAATTTCATCCTCTCTGTCTCTTACTGAAGTGACACGAATTACTTCAAATCCAACATTATTGAGCGCTTTTCCCATCCAGGCAGAGTTCGTATCAACAACCTGTCCAATAAGCAACTCGTCACCTACTGTAATAATTTCTACAAACATAGTTTTCGTATTTTACATTGTAACTCTTGAAAAGGCTGGTAGTTCCATCGGGCAAAAGTCTTTATCTAAATATTTATAATACCCTGTAATAGCAATCATTGCCGCATTATCAGTAGTGTAGCTAAATTTAGGAATATAAATCTTCCAGCCATATTTTTCGGCATGTTCACGGAAAGCATTACGGAGTCCGTTATTCGCAGATACTCCACCAGCTATTGCCACTTCTTTAATTTTATAATCTTTTGCAACCTTGCGAAGCTTACTCATCAGAATATCAACAACAGTTGCTTCCAGAGAAGCTGCCAAATCATTTTTATGATGCTCTATAAAATCCGGATCTTCTTTCAGATAGTCACGTAAGGAGTACAAGAAAGAAGTCTTTAATCCACTAAAGCTATAGTCATATCCTGGAATCTGAGGCTTATTAAACGCAAAAGCCTTTGGATTTCCCTGACGTGCCAGTCTGTCAATAATTGGTCCACCCGGATAACCAAGCCCCATCACTTTAGAACATTTATCAATAGCTTCACCCGCAGCATCGTCAATTGTCTGACCAAGAACCGTCATATCATTGTATGCTTTTACCAGGATAATCTGAGAATTACCTCCGGACACAAGTAAGCAAAGGAATGGAAAATTAGGATGCTCCGTAGCTTCATCTTTTTCTTTAATAAAATGAGCTAAAACATGACCATTCAAGTGATTAACATCCACCATTGGAATGTTTAAAGAACGGGCAAATCCTTTTGCAAAAGAAACTCCAACCAACAATGAGCCCATCAAACCTGGACCACGCGTAAAGGCAACAGCACTCAGTTCTTCTTTGGTTATATTTGCTCTTTTCAAAGCTTCATTAACTACAGGGACAATATTTTGTTGATGTGCTCTTGATGCCAATTCGGGTACTACCCCGCCATACGATTCATGTACAGCCTGACTGGCTACAACATTCGACAACAGTACTCCATCTTTGATAACTGCAGCAGAAGTATCATCACAAGATGATTCTATTCCTAATATAATTGTACTCATATTTTCATAATCTTTTTGCACTGCAAAAGTACAGTTTTAATTGCTATATTCAACACACCATTTATAAAAAAATTCAATACCCTTCAGAATTCCTAATTTAGGCAAATAAAAACTGTCTATTTTACATAAACGATATTTTCACATTACTCTGATTAATGAAAGATATAGTAAGAGTAGCTTATATCCTTTATTTATACATCCGGGGTGAGTACCATCGTTAGAACAAAAAAACAACTCGAAATAGCGAGGGTAGCCCCAAAAAGTGAGGGTGCAGTTAGGGATGAAAACGCTACCATCACCTGTTTATGTATCAGATAACCAAATTGTTGCTTTAAAAAGGTGAGGGAGTGAGGGTAGCTTTTTATTCTTCTGTATAACTGCAGAAATCAGAGCTTAGCAAACTCCGGTCGGAGTTCTGTTGAAGTCCGGTCGGAGTTTGTACAATGTCCGGCCGGAGTTTGTTTAACTTCAGGCGGGAGATTTTCAGCCATTCAGGAATAATTTTTATTTATTGACCAATGAATCTTTATCCAATGCTCTTTCATATTCTCAAAGTAGGCATTCCTTAGTGGAACAATTAACCCCACAAGTTTATGGACTGATTCTATAGTTTCTTATTCAGGCAAGTTTATGCAAAAGAACTAATAAGTCAGGATTTCAGCCCCAGTATCTGTAATAACCAAAGTATGTTCCCATTGCGCAGAAGGAAGTCCGTCTTCCGTACAAACAGTCCACTCATCTGCTTCATCAATAAAGATGTCATAAGTTCCCATGTTAACCATGGGCTCAATCGTAAAGACCATCCCTGGTACTAAAAGCATACCTTTTCCTTTTTTGCCATAATGCTCCACATCCGGTTCTTCATGAAATTTCAGCCCTATACCGTGTCCACAGAAATCTCTGACAACTGAATAACCATTCTTTTCAGCATGTCGTTGTATTGCAGCACCTATATCACCTAAAAAACCCCAGGGTTTTGCTTTTTCAACTCCTATTTCCAAGCATTCTTTGGTAACTTGTACCAGTTTCTTTACTTCCGGCTTCACTTCACCAATCATAAACATTCTGGATGCATCCGAGAAATAACCATTATAAATGGTAGAAACATCTACATTAACAATATCTCCATCCTTAAGAATTTCCTCTTCACTAGGAATTCCATGACACACAACATCGTTGATTGATGTACATACGCTTTTTGGATATCCTTCATAATTTAAATCGGCAGGTATTGCTCCATGTGCGATAGTATAATCATACACCAGCTTGTCAATTTCAGCTGTTGACATTCCCACATGAATCTTTTCTGCTACTAAATCAAGAACACCTGTATTGATTATACCACTTTTACGTATTCCTTCAATCTGTTCGGGAGTTTTAATTAATTTGCGTTTTGGCACCAGGTTACCTCTACTTTGATGATATAGAACCTTTTTATCCAATTCTGTAAGTGGTTCACCTGCTATGAGGTGCCAATTATTTTTTATCCTTTTAAATGACATGTTTACCTTAGTTTATTATCTGTTCTATAATTAATCAGAAATGCATGATTTCTCTAAATCATATACGCATAGTGATTATAACAGGCAAAAATAATAAAAAAAGATAAGAATATTCATTCATTAAGTTATTTAGTCATAAGAAATTATTAATAATTATCATACCCTAAAATACTGGTATGATATTACATCAGGAATTATTATTGGTTGGTTTACCATTAATTTATACCCTTCTCTATGCAGTGTAACAATCTGAACAGAAGGATCATTTTTAAATATTTGTCTTAGTTTAAAAATATAAATCGAAAGAATGCGGGAATGCGGAGTAATCATATCTCCATCACTCCATACAGTTTTCAAAGCATCATCCTTTGATACTGTTTTATTCATTCTTCTACATAAAAGGAGCAACAAATCGGCTTCACGAGAAGTTAGATGAATTCTGGAATCATTAAAGCATAACACACCTTTCTGAGCATCAAAGATATACTTTCCTAAAGTAAACTGCATCACGGGTTTATGGCTTTTCTCAATCTGCCTTCTAACCATAGCCTTAAGTCTAAGTTTCAGCTCGTCAATATCATACGGAATCATTAAACAATCATCGGCACCGAGCTGATATCCAAGTCTGAAATTAATCATTTTGTCTTGTTTGAAAATAAAAATAAGATAAGTTTTTCTGGATAAATCCAACATTCTTTTCGCCAAAGGAAAACAGCTTTTCTGGGAAGAAAACTCATGTAAAATACAAATAATGGGGTTCTCATCGCGATAATAACTATATGCATGTTCTATATCAGAACAAAGTTTTACTTCTACAGTTTCTTGTTCTAAAGACTTTTTCAACAGTTGCGTTGAGTCACAATCAGGACCATAAATAAGTATTGCAGGTTTCGTTTTCATAAATTAATAATTTGTACCGCAAAGATAAGCAGAGCAAAAAAAATCTTATTGTTCTATTTCACATGCAAGTTGTCCAAAAAGAAACTAAATTTCAGAAATAATCTGAATAGATAGTTTTAGAATGAACAATAATCCTTATTTTTGCTCATTAAATAAAGATTTGCGATATCAGAACAATTAGAAAAATAGTAATGATATTCCTAACGGTAGTAATTGGAATCTACCTGGGGATTATTATATTGTTGAATATTCCTTATATTCAACACAAAATGGCAATTATAGCCACAGAAGAATTAGAAAATATTCTCCATACAGAGCTGTCAATAGGACGAATAGATATCGGACTAATGAACAGAATTATCATAGATGATGTATTGCTGAAAGATCAATCCAAAAAAGAGATGCTAAAAGTAGCACGTCTTTCTGCAAAGTTCGAAATCATGCCGTTATTTAAAGGAAAGATCACCATTCGGAGTGTACAGCTTTTCGGATTCAACATTCATCTCAATAAAAAGACTCCTAAAGACAATATTAACTGCAAATTTGTTTTTGATGCATTTGCAAGTAAAGACACAACGAAAAAAGAGAGTAAGCTTGATCTACGCATTAATTCAATACTGATACGTCGTGGTACATTCAATTACGATATATTATCCGAACCACAGAATCCGGGAAAGTTTAATGCGAAACATATCAAATTGACCAATATATTAGCCAATATATCTCTTAAAGCTCTGAGCAAAGACTCTGTTAATGCTTCCATAAAACGATTGAGTTTGAATGAACAATCGGGATTTGAATTAAAGAAACTATCACTTAAGATAGCAGGAAACACCAAAGCTGCAAAAATAGAAAACTTTGCTATAGCATTATCTCAGTCAAATATAAAGCTGGCTCCTATCAATATTTCATTTGAAGATCCTAAAGCATTTAAGAACTTTACAGATGAAGTTTCTATATCTACAAGAATTCTTCCTTCTACAATTACACTTCATGATATTTCTCCATTTGTTCCGGCGCTCAAAAACTTCAGGGATGAAATAAACCTTGAAATGAAAATTGACGGGACAGTGAATCAGTTTGCTGTGTCTGATTTAAAAATCAAAGCAAATGATGACCTGCAGATTTTGGCCGGAGCTACATTTCAGGATCTTACACATCCAAGCGATACATACTTTCTGGGAGATATTAAAAAACTAGTTATTAATCGTGCCGGAATGGACTTTCTGGTACGTAACCTGGTTAAGAACTTTTCGGGAACTCCTGATGTATTAAAACGACTTGGTAACATGTCGTTCAGAGGTGAAGTATCCGGGTATTTTAACGACCTGGTTACCTACGGTACTTTTAACACAGGACTAGGAGCTGTTAAGACCGACATAAAATTCAGTTCGGATAAATCTAAAGGAAGTTATAATTACTCGGGAGCTATAAAAACTAATGAATTTAATCTTGGCAGGCTTCTAAACAATGAAGATAAGTTTGGAAAGACCTCTTTAAACGTAGATGTTAAAGGAAACTATATCAAAGGTTTAAAGCCAACTGTTTCATTGAAAGGATTAATTGCTTTATTGGAATATAACGGTTATGATTATAAGAATATTGAGCTCGATGGATTGTACAAAAACGGAGGATTCGACGGGAAAGCTGCTATGAACGATGAAAATGGAAACGTCTTCATGAATGGTCGATTTAACCTATCTCAAAAAGTTCCTACGTTTAATCTTCACGCAGACATCCAGAATATACGTCCAAACAATCTTCACCTGACAAACAAATATAAGGATGCTAAATTCTCTTTGAGTGTTGATGCAAACTTTACCGGACATTCCATCGATGATATGATAGGAGAAATCAACGTGGATAGTTTTGCCTTTGTCAGCCCTGAAAAAAATTACTTTATGAGCAACCTAAATATTGCTGCCAAAAGAATTGACGGAAAGAAAAGTCTGGAACTGAATTCAGAATTTATAAAAGCAAAGGTTGAAGGTAACTATTCATACCAAACTATTCCTGTGAGCATAATGAAGACTGTAGAAAGATACATCCCATCCCTGCTTACCGTAAACAAGAAATACAAAGAACCTCATAACGATTTTAATTTTGATGTTCAGATTTACAATACAGATATTCTGCAAACTGTTTTTGATATTCCTTTAAATGTATACAAACACAGTTCTATTAAAGGTTATTTTAATGACAATGACAGAAAATTGAAGATAGATGGATATTTCCCGGGAATACAATATAAGAACAACTACATTGAATCCGGAATTATCCTTTGTGAAAACGCAGAAGATCAGTTTAAGTGTCAGGTTAGAGCTAGCAAAAGGATGAAGAACTCTACTGTTAACTTTGCATTGGTAGCTTTGGCTCAGAACGATAAAGTTCACACAGCCATTAACTGGGGAAATAATGCTGCTCAAACCTATAGCGGTAATTTCTCAGCTGTTACCAACTTCTTTAAAACTGCCGGAGAAAAGCCAATTCTACAAGCTAAGATTGATATACAGCCAACAGAAGTTATCCTGAACGATACTGTCTGGAACATTTATCCTTCACATGTAGAAGTTGATTCGGGACGAGTATATGTAGATAATTTCCTGTTCAAGCATAAAGATCAGTACCTGCGTATCAATGGTAAAGCTACCAAGAATGCTAACGACACAGTTAAAGTAGAACTGAAAGATATTGGTATTGGCTATATTTTTCAGCTTGTAAATTTAAAATCGGTCGACCTCAACGGTAAAGCTACTGGTATGGCGTACGCCAGTGGAGTAATGAAGAACCCGGAGCTGAATACAGATCTTTTCGTAAAGGACTTCTCTTTTAATAAGGGAGTCATTGGTGATATGAATATCCACGGAGAATGGGATAATAAAACCGATAACGGAGTTCTTGTTGAAGCAAAAATTCAAGAGCCAAACCTGTCCGAGACTAATGTGAAAGGATATATTTCACCTCAAAAGAAAGGGCTCGATCTGCATTTCGATGCTCACAACACCAATGTGGCATTCCTGCAAGAATACCTGAAAAGCATTGCCTCTAATATCAAAGGCCGTGCTTCGGGAAATGTGAGATTATTCGGGCTGTTTAGTGCTCTGAATCTGGAAGGTAATGTCTTTGCCGATGCTTCTTTCAAGGTTAATATTCTGAATACTAACTATGCATTTAAAGATTCAGTTAAGATTACTCCTACCGAGTTTTCCGGCAAGAATATCAAGATTCACGATTTGGAAGGGCATAACGGAACTGCCACTGTATCTGTACACCACGAGCATTTCAAAAATATGAATTACCGCCTGCAGGTAGATGCAAATAACATGTTGGTATACAACACCAAGGAGACACCCGATTTACAGTTTTATGGTACTGTATACGGCACTGGTAATGCTTCTTTAGTTGGAGATAGTAACGGAATTAACATTGATGTTGCTATGAAGACAAACAGAAATACAAACTTCGTTTATATGTTGACTACCACAACTTCGGCGGTTAATAATCAGTTTGTTACGTTTGTAGATAAGACTCCAAAACGTAAAATTGAAGAAGATTCCACAGTAGTTGCTGATTATTTCCTTCAAAACATGGTGAAAGAGGCAACAACCTCTTCATCTGATGTTCACTTGAATATGTCAATTGATGCTACACCAGATGCAACTATGAAGATTGTTGTTGATCCTATTGCTAACGACTATATCATCGGTAAAGGATCGGGAAATATGCGAATGGAGTACTACAACAAAGGGGATATAAAAATGTTTGGTAACTACACGATAGATCACGGAACATACAAATTCAGTCTGCAGGAAGTTATTCGTAAAGATTTCAGTATCAATTCGGGCAGTACAGTCACCTTTAATGGAGATCCATTAAATGCAAATCTTGATATAAAAGCCAAATACACAGTAAACTCAGTATCTTTAAGTGATCTAGGCTCAGAAGTTCCCGAAGATCTTAAAAAATCAAACGTTAAGGTGAACTGTTTAATGGATATCAGTGGTAATATGCTGCATCCTACAGTAAAGCTTGGCATTGAATTGCCAAATGAGAGTGAAGAAAAGCAACGTATTGTGCAGAACGTTATCAGTACTGAAGATCAGATAAACATGCAAACACTCTACTTATTGGGTATTGGTAAATTCTATACCCCGGATTATGCAACTGTTTCTCAGAATTCAAATGCAATGACTTCGGTATTATCTTCTACCCTTTCCGGACAGCTTAATAATATGTTGTCTCAGGTTATCAATAGTAGCAACTGGAACATTGGTGTTAATGGTAGCACAGGAACCAATGGGTGGACTGATATGGAATTTGAAGGTATGCTTTCAGGACAACTTCTGAATAACCGTTTGTTGATTAACGGTAACTTCGGATATCGTGATAATCCTACCGTTACAACCAATTTTGTGGGAAACTTCGATCTGGAATATCTGCTTACTAACGAGATTCGTATGAAAGCTTACAACCAGTCGAACGACCGTTATTATACACGCACCACATTAAATACCCAGGGACTTGGTATCATGTTTAAAAAAGATTTTGATACATGGAACGATTTATTGCCATGGAACCGTAAAAAGAAAAAAAGTACTGTTCTGCCTAATGATTCCATTCCTCCTGAACCACAACCAAAGGCTGTTCCTAAGTCGAAAGAAAAAAGAGATCGACAATAGATAGAAACAAAAAACAGAATCCAGGTACAATGTTAAGTTTACCTGGATTCTGTTTTTTATTTGCCTTATATAGCGTCAACAGAGAAAACGGTTTTAAACCAATAATAGAGATAAACTAATTGAAAGTGATCAATATTGAAAAAGATGGCTTATTGAAAGATATAGATTATTGAAAAAACCTTTTCTGGTTTAACAACTATTGAGGTATCTGCCAAAACGATGAACTTGCATCCTATTCAGCAGAGCAAATGATTAAACTGACAAACATCTTCCCCTTCTCTGAAAAAATATTTAATCTAAAATTCCATCAGTTGCATTTAACACTTGAATTTAGGATTAAAGAACCGTTTTAATCATTGAAAGCATTCAATGCAACAGTAGGTTTTCCACTATTATCGAAAGCCCCCAGACTATAACTTTTCCAACCTCCATAAGCTTCAGGTTCCCAATAGAAAACACCTATTCCTTTATTATTGCTTACCGATTTCGTTTTAGCTATTATATCCTTAAGAAAAGAATTACAAGCAGTAGAAGAATCCCAGCTCATACCAACCTCGCAAACCATAACCTCCGAGCCATATCTGGTAACCATATCATTCATGTTAGTAAGACACTGAGCATCCATCGTAGACCAGTTTGTTGCCGAAGGATAAAGAGACATTCCAATCACATCCCATTTTCCTCCGTTGCTTTTCAATCCATCAAACAGCCAACGAAATAATGAATTATCATTTCCATTCTGAAGATGAATAATAACCTTGGCATTCGGGAATACAGATTTCACTGCATCATATCCGGCATTTGACAACTCTGCATAATTCTTCATGTTTACAGAAGCTTTACCATCTTCCCACAACATGCCATTTCCGGTTTCATTACCCACTTGCACCCATTCAGGAGTAATGCTGTTGGACTTAAGTTCATTTAGTACATCTTTTGTATGATCGGCCACAGCAGTTTTCAGTTCACTAAGGTTATAACTTGTCCAGGCAGCCGGCTTGGTTTGTTTTCCCGGATCTGCCCAGGAATCGCTGTAATGAAAATCAATCATTATACGCATATTCAGGCTCTTCGCTCTCTTAGCCTTAACCAGTAAATCTGCCTTATTACACCAACCGTCCGATGGATTTACCCACACGCGTAATCTCACAGCATTCATACCAAGACTCTTAAGCAAGGCCATACCTTCCATAGCAGTGCCCGAAGCATTATAAAATTTCTTCCCCGAAGCTTCCAATTCGGTAATCCAGCTCACATCGGCTCCTTTGGCAAAAGTACCGGTTTCGGGAGTAACAACGACTTCCTCATTATCTTCCTTTGATCCACAAGAACTGGCACCAAAGAATAAAAGAAACAGTACAATGATTGATTTAATGTTTTTCATAGGTAATTTATAGTTTCATAGATATAACATAGGTACAAAAATAGAGTATTATATCAAACTTGCTTCAATAAAGGAACAGAACTTATAACATAAAAAGTAAATATTTGAATAGAAAAAAGACAAAGCAATATAAAATAGTAGCTACACAATAGATAGTATATCATCTGACCAATCTTTGGTAGTTACTTTTATCTAAAATCCTTTTTTTTATAAAACCAGCTTATGTATTACAAACTATTCACCACATTTTTTCGACAGATACAGAGAACGATATTTAAAAGATACATCTATTCCTAAATTAGAGGTAATAAAGGAATATTTTAAATATAACTCAACAATAAGAAGAACACATTACACTCGCCTCTCTGATAATGGAATATGTGGCACAGGTATGCATAACACAACAACGCCTTCTTACAAATCCTCATCCATAAAAGATGCGACTTGTAAGAAGGCTTCATTATTCTTAATATTCTCTTAGTATTTAAAAGCTCCGGTTTTGACGTAAACTTTATAATCCTTAATCATTCCCGGACAACCTTTCTCAGCTCGTGGCAGGTATCTGAAGCCTGTAACTACGGCATCCTTTCCAAGGTCTATTACAACCTGATGAGGATAAGCTGCATTGTCTACTGCGCTCCAGAATGTAGATTCCTGAAGGTCGAAAATCTTATCGGCTGTGCGGTTACCACTTCTGGTCTCTTCGCTGTCGGCATAAAGGATTTTCCAGTTTTCACGGGAAAGTGGCTGACCATCGGCTCCTAATACGTGAAGTTCTGCAACAGAAGCTATATTGCTGCCATCGAAAGAAGATAGTCCTTCCAAACAGAAGTAGCGTCCTTGTACTTGCTTGTCGAACTTCACTTCCTGCCAGCCGTTACGAAATGCAAACGTACCTTGCGCTACTGCTGTTTCGTTCTGAAGATCCAATTTCTGCCCATTCTTACGGTGTGTTTCAGGAGCTTTTTCACGAAGCATATCCAGGATTGGCTTTTTCAAACCTTTTAGTATGGCTTGCTGAGGACCTTTCAGGTCGAGAACAATAATCTCGTTCTCACCCTTTTTCAACCAGCAGCCGGGCATGTAAAGCGTTTGCTGTGGACCGATCTCCCAGATTCTTCCCATGGCATGTCCATTTACCCAAACCATACCTTTACCCCAAGTCTGCATATCAAGGAACGTATCTCCTGTTTCCTTCAGATTGAATGTTGTACGGTAATAGGCAGGCATAGTCTGTTTGCCTTTTGCAGTGTACTTCTTGTTCTGAACGAATTTATAATCAACCGGGAAGTTGTAGACTGTCCAGTTTTTCAAGTTAACGGCATTGCCATTTGAAAGCAATTCTACCTTTTCGGTAATACCTTTACGATCGTGGATAGACTTGTCGAAGTTTACACGTCCCATGGCTTCAACTAAAATATCCAGTCTGGCACCCGCTTTCAAGGCAGGAAGCGTTACGCTGTTCTCTCCGTGACGGCGATCTAGACGACCAATCAGTTTGCCATTCACAAAGATCTGAGCCCAGTCGTGCATTTCAGTAATCAGCAATGTTGTTCCTGCTTTTACCTGAGGCAAAGTAGTGCGGTACAGAATTGTTCCCCATCCCTGATTAAACTGTTCCATTGGCTTGATATCCACACTCTTTTTAGGAGCGGGAAGGTTTGCAAACAAAGGAGCAGCAGCTTCAAACTTGATTGCCGGAATTTCGATAACCGGATAGGCCGCAGGTACATCAGCAAGCTTTTCTCCCGGAGCAACATATTTGGAAAGAAGCTCGCGTAACTGCCAGAACTTAGGTGTTGTCCATCCGGCTTCGCTGATCGGAGCATCGTAATCATAAGAGCTACACATGGCAGAATATGCCGGATTGTTGGCACCTCCCCAATGACCGAAGGTTGTTCCTCCGTGAGTCATGTACAGACTGAAAGAGATGTTTTGGTCAAGCATATCCTTTAAACCTGCTACCATAGTAGCACCATCGCGGGTTTCGTGCTTGCGTCCCCAGTGGTCGAACCAACCCGACCAGAACTCACTACACATCAGCGGTGATTCCGGACGAAGACTTTTCAGCTTTTTGAATTGACTCTCAATGTTGGCACCGGTACCGAAGTTTACAGTCCACAACAAATCGTCCAATGCATTATTGGTAAAGTTAGAACTCCAGTCGCACTGGAACAAAGGGACTTCGGTAAAGCCCGATTCACGAACGATATCTCTGATTGCACTTACATAAGGTTTGTCTGTGCCATAAGAGCCGTACTCGTTTTCTACCTGAACCATGATGATGTTACCACCACGAGTAATCTGCAGATCAGACAGTTGTTTGCCAATTTCCTTCATAAACTTGCGTACACGCTCCATGTAATAAGTATCGAGTGTACGAAGCTTTACGTCCTTCTTGAGCAACCACCAGGGCAGTCCGCCCATTTCCCACTCAGCACATACATACGGACCGGGACGAACAATAACGTACATGCCATATTTCTGAGCCAAGCGACAGAAACGGGCAATATCTTTGTTGCCTGTAAAATCAAACTCATCGGGATTCTGTTCGTGCAGATTCCAGAACACATACAAGCAAAGGGTGTTCATTCCAAGCGATTTACACATCTCAATGCGTTGTTCCCAATAAGCATCGGGAATACGCGGATAGTGTATCTCTGCTGCTTTGATAACAAAAGGCTTGTCATTCAGCAGGAATGTATTCTTGCCTGCCTTGAATGTTCCTCCTGCCGGCTGCGTCTGCGCGCTAGAACAAGCAGCCATGCTAAAAATTAACGTAAATAATAAGGATCTAAATAAATAATTCATACTATTAAATGTTTGTGTTATTATAGTGAGGTATTACCCTACAACTTCTATTTTACTTCTGCCATTCACCGTTTTCTCTACCCTAACCTGCGTGGCAATATGTTCGTTCATCTCGCTTACATGAGAGATTACACCAATTTTACGGCCTTGCGTTTGAAGTCGCTCAAGCGCATCCATTGCAACACCCAGTGTTTCTGCATCCAGAGAGCCAAAACCTTCATCGATAAAGAGAGATTCTACCTTCATGCGGTTCGATGACAGAGACGATAACCCCAAAGCCAATGCCAGAGAGACCAAAAACGATTCTCCACCCGACAGTGTGTGTACACTTCTTATCTCGCCAAGCATATCCAGGTCGATAACTTCCAGTCCTAATGTTTCAGGGATTCGTTTCAGTTCGTAACGCTTGGAAAGTTCCTGCAGATGCTTATTGGCGTAAGTAAGCAACACATCGAGCGTGTAGCCCTGAGCAATCTCCTTAAATTTAGAGCCGGAAGCCGATCCAAAGAGCTGATTAAGTTTCTTCCAGTTCTCAGCCAAAGCCTCTTTTACAGGAAGTTCTTTCTCAATCTTCTTCACCTTTTCCTTGCCTTGTTTATGGCTGGCAAAGGTTGCATCAATCGCAGCATCCCGCTTCAGCATAGTGTCCAGTTGGGTGTTTGCATCCTGTAATTGAGTCTGCAGGTTATCCATTGATTCTTCTTCACCCTGCGGACGGACTTCGGCCGACTGATGTTGTTCCAGCTTCTTCTTACGTTCATCTAACGTAGCACTGATGGTAATTTCATTCTTTTTCAGTTGGTCGAGAGCCCTCTTCTCATTCGTTAGCCATGCATTATCTTTTTGCAGGAGTTCGGCTAACAGTTCCAATGTAATTGCCCCGTTCTTTCGTGCAATCCACTCTCCTACGCTGTTTTGCAATATTTTATTGCGCTCATCCAGGCGTTCAAGCATGACTGTAACCTCCTTGATTCCACCTTTCAGACTCTCGCTGTTTGCATTCAGTTTATTCAGTTCTTCACTCAATTTCCTGAATTCTTCTTCAACGCCCTTTTTCTCTTTTTGGAAAGCACCGGCCACCTCATCAGCCTTTTTACCGTCCAGCAGTTTTTTCCTTTCAGCCGCCAGATCGTTATATTCAGTGCGATAATCAGCCAGCTTCCTAGTCTTTTCTTCCTCTCCCTTAATTGCCTCTTCCAGATTCTTTTTTTCTCCTGTAAGAGCTGTCTGCAGGTTTATACTTTTCTCTTTTATATGATTCAGTTCTACCTGATTACCAGTCCATTCAGCAGCTAACTTCTGAAGTCTTACTTGAAGTACTCCTTGTTCAAATTCAGCTTTCCATGCAGGCAGAGCGACAAGATAAGAATCGGCATCTGCAAAGGCATCCTTGTATTGCTGAGTGTAGCTCTCAACCATCGTTGCGAGGCGGGTAATCTCCTTATTTGAATCTTCGATACCAGCGTTCAACTCTTCCAATTGCTTCTTTACACTCTCTTTGGCACGGTTCAACTCTTCCTCTTCCAGATTAGTTTCATCGCTGACACCTTCTACACGCAGCGGATGATGCAGACTACCACACACCGGACAAGCCACTCCGTCCGACAGTTTTTCGCGTAATGCAAGAATCTCTGCCGGCAACAGCTTATCCAGTCTTTCGGCCTCCTTTTGAAGGACCTCCAGCTTCTTTTTATCGCCCTCGAGCACTTCTTTACGGCTTTTGAGCGTTTTTTCACTATTGGCCGACTGCTTCATTGACGTTTGAACCGTATTCAACAAGCTTACAATCAGCTCCGTACGAGGAATTAATTCCTTATAGAGACTTTGCGCTTCAAACCAACTATCAAGTTCCTTTGTTCGTTTTAGCTCATTATCCAGCAGCTTTTGAGTGGCAGCGATATTGCCTTCTGTTCGCTCTTTCAGAGCCTTTGCAGCATCAAATTCCTTCTTTGCCTGAACGCCATTGCGTGTAACCACCTCCAACTTAGCATCCAATTCACGGGCACGAAGAATCTCCGGTTCAGCCTTCTCAAAGTCCTCATTTACCTTTTGCTGACGGGCTTCACAAACTTTCAGGTTCTCTCTGGCAATAGCAAGTAATTCAGCATTCTTCTTCTCGTCCTGAAGCTTTGTCTGCAGACTGTTCCGATATGCAACACATTGCTTCTGAGAGGTCTGCAATTCGTTATACACATCGCGAATTTCCTGCACTTCATCTACCCTTGCCACATATTCGTATCTAGGTTTCGCTGTTTCAATAGCCGTTTTGGCCTCTCCAAGGAGAGTCTGCGCCTGCGATACTTCCTTAGTAAGCTCCTGCTCCTGCTTAATCCAGCCAATCTTTTGGTTCAGGATTTCAGCACTCTTCTTTATCACTCCGGAACTTTCGGCAATCTGTTTCCGTTCCAGTTCCAAAGCCTCTATCTGCTCTTCCGTGAGCAATTCAATTCCTTTAATTTTATCTTTCAGCGCATTGAGTTCAGCATCCGCTTCCTGCGTTTTCCGATAGATAGACTGCGAGATACGCGAATAAACATTGGTACCCGTCAGTTTCTCGAGCAGTTCAGCCTTTTCTGTTGATTTCGCTTTCAGAAACGTGGCAAAATCTCCCTGAGCCAGTAATACGGCGCGGGTAAACTGATCGAACGTAAGGCCAATGAGATCTACAATCTGTTTCAATAGCTCCGTCTTTGTGCCCTGTTCCTCCACAGTAGTTGTGAGATTAACAAGCTTGATGGAAACATTCCTCAGTCGCCCTAAAAACTTGCTACCAGCCCTTCCCACTGTCCATGTAGAACGATAATATTCTCCGCTGAGTGCCACAAAATCGACTTCTGCCATTCCATCCACAGCCCCTCTGCGAAGAATATTCCGACTATCTTTCAGGGTAATGGAATCGTTCTTATTATCCTGAATATTGGCGTTGCTGGTTACACTGCTTAACCGTGGTGTAGTATCGAAAAGAGCCAGACACAAAGCATCCAGCAAGGTTGATTTACCCGCTCCGGTGCTTCCGGTAATGGCAAAAATACCTGCCGACTTCAACGGTTCTGCCGTAAAGTCCAATTCAAAGTCTCCTTCCAGAGAAGCCAGATTCCTTCCTCTAATTGCTAATATCTTCATGCTCTATTTCCTGGATAACGCTTTGCAGCAGGTTCTTCATTGTTTCGGGCATCTCTTCGCCCCCAAATTGTTTCTCAAACTCCATCCTTGCAATCTCCATTGGAGTGATTGCCTGCAGTTCCTCGTAGGTAAAAGTCTTCGATTCTGCATCTCTGCCAACCTGTACAGCGCCCAGTCTTGCTAATCGTACCGATTTGGTTTTCAAGGCTTCTTCTATTCTATTCCGAAGTGATGGTTCAGGTTCTGTAATCAGTACTTTCACCTCCAGATATGGAGACGTTTCTGTGATTTCTCCTTCTGGTAGCTTGTCTATTTCCTCCAATACTTCCTCCAGAGGCTTTGCTTCGTTGGGAATGCTAAGTACCTTAACAGGGGCATCATAAAGCAGTTTTTCAATCTTTGTAACTGCTGCTCCATCGATCTCTACCAACGCCACACTTTGCTTGTAGTTCTTCTCAGCAAACGACATAGGCAGAGGAGCTCCGGCATAACGCACCTCCTCACGCCCGCACACTTGCTGACCGCGATGTAAATGACCCAAAGCAGTATAAACTATTTCATCTGAGAAAGCATCGGGCGAAACACACTCTTCACCACCAACTATGGTACGTTCAGAGCGGTCGTTTTCAGAAACGATACCTCCGGCTGCATGTAAATGTCCCATTGCCACTATGGCCTGGTTGGGTTGCCGTACTTTCTGCACTTCTTGCAACAATGCCTCGTACATCGCCTTCACTCCCAGCGGATAACTCTCTGCCTCGGGATAATCTCCCTGGCGGAGATAAGGAACAGCCATACACCATGCCACCACTTCACCGTCCTTGGTGAGTGGAACAATCAATCGCTGATAGTCTATCAAGCCATCAGACGTACGCTTTACAATGCCTTTAATGGTAATATTCATCTCCTCGAGAAGAGGATTAGGAGCTTCTAGTCGTGCTGCCGAATCATGATTACCGGCAATCACCACTACCTGCAAAACAGGATTGTCCGTAGTTATCTCCCTTAAGAACTTATAGAACATCTTCTGTGAATCGGCAGAAGGATTCGGAGTGTCGAACACATCTCCTGCAATGAGCAATACATCCACACCATATTCCCGGATCTGGTCTCTCAACCACTCCAGAAAGTGCAAATGCTCCGCTTTACGGTTATAATCAAAAAAAGTTTGACCGATGTGCCAATCGGCTGTATGGAGTAGTTTTATCATCTTCCTGATTAAAGTATTTTCATACAAAAATAGCTTTTTTTATCAGAGTTACACTACTTCAGACAAGCATAAAATATATTTGAATATTTACAAGACAAGATTGAACTATAATTCTACTACAAAAAGAGCCAAAGATCCATTTATCAACCACTTTTGCAGACTTCAATATCTGCCATTCCATCGAAGTCGTTTATAAATGCAATACAGTTGGCGTATCCTTACAGATTTCAACATCTGCTATTTCATTCATATAACCACTTGTGCCGTAATATTATCCATACTCTAGCAGCCTTTAAGACCTGCTATTTCATCTCTTTCAGAAACTTCAGAGCATTTGTGGCGTGCTTGTAAGTTCTTATTTGTGAGCTATGCACATACACCACCTTGCCTGTTTTATCTACAATATAAGTAACCCTACCGGGCAAATATCCTAATAAATTGGACGGTACCCTGAACATCTTACGCACTTTATTTCCTTCATCACTTAGTAGCGTATATAGAAGGGCATTTTCTGTAGCAAACTCCTTATGGCTATCAACCGACTCTCTGCCAATGCCAATAACCATTGCATCGGCCACTTTGAATGCATCGAGGTTTTCCTGGAATGCCCAAGCCTCACGTAAAGAGCTAGGTCCGCCGTCTGAATTATAGAAGAAGAGAACCAAATTATGTTTTCCTATCACAGAATCGATAGCCAAAGTATTACCATCCTGATCCTTCAAAGAGAACGAAGGAACCCTGCTCCCAACTCCAATTTTAGATTTCTCAACTTCTGTTTCTTTTGTATGTGTAAAACCACTAAAATCAAAATAGAAAACAAGCGTTATTAAAAAGAGAACCAGGTAAGTTCTATAGTAATTTCTAAACTTCTTATATTTAGGATGATCAACACTATGGCTTCCTATAAGCCCTCGTAGCTCGTCAGTAAGTAGCGGTTTGATATTTATAACCCAACTGTCGGTCCCGTACACAATTTTCCTGAACTTACTCCGGTAAGTGAGTAATGGCAATCCTAATGCTATGAAAAGAATCAGCCAGAAATTATCTAAAAGTAGCATTATCATATTATCAGAATTTATAGGTTATCAAATTATGAAAAATTCACTTCATTGGCCTACTATTATAACAGATTAAATATTAAAATGTTGATAATACAAAATTATTCTCCACTGATTTTTATTTCATGCTGAATAGATTTCAATTATTGACGAATGAATTCTGCTTATTGCTGAATAATTAGATATGTAAATAAGTACAATTACATGGAATATCCTCTCAATACTATTGTATTCAGAATTATTCGTTTTACTTTTGAGTGACCAATAACATAATTACATAAAATGAAACCATTAATAAAAACAGTTCCGGCCCTTTTGGGAGGCCTGTCATTTTTCACTGCTGCACATGCACAGCAAGAGAGTAAACGTCCTAATATCATTTTTATTCTGGCAGATGATATGGGTTATGGCGACCTGGCTTGCTACGGAAACAAGGTGGTAAAGACACCAAACATTGACAAACTGGCCAGTGATGGTATCCGATTCACAAACTGCTATGCAGGGTCGGCTATCAGTTCGCCTTCCAGATGTTCGCTTCTTACAGGTAAGCATACAGGGCATACCACCATCAGAGATAACTTCTGCAAGGCTGGAGGTCTTCCCGGATTGAAAGGCACTAATCCTATCCGCAGAATGCATCTGCTTCCTAACGACACTACTATTGCCACTGTATTAGGTTCTGCAGGTTACAGAACTTGTTTGGTAAACAAATGGCATCAGGATGGGTTTAATCCCGGAGCCGGACCGCTGGATCGTGGTTTCGATGAATTCTATGGCTGGTTAATCAGTACAGAGAACTCTAATACGCCTTATTATTATCCTGCTCTGCGTTTCTACAACCGCGACTTGAAAGTTATTCCAGAGAACGAGAATAACAAACGTGGTATACACGACAGCGATCTGTCCGTAAATGAATCTATCGATTTTATAGATCGTAATAAGAATAATCCATTCTTCCTGTATCTGGCTTTCGACGTTCCTCATGAACCCTATTTCATCAATAGTCTGGAGCCTTATACAAACTCATCTCTATCGGATACCGGAAAATTATATGCTAGTCTGATTACTCACACCGACGAAGCAATAGGTCGTTTAATTGATCATCTTGACAAAACAGGCTTGCGTGACAACACGATTATCATTTTTGCATCAGATAACGGAGGTGCAGTGATGGCTCCTCTTGAAGAGTTGAATTGTAATGCCGGATTCCGTGGGCGAAAAGGTATCTTGTACGAAGGAGGTATTAAAGTGCCGTTCATCGTTAATTGTCCAAAGCACATAAAAGGTGGACAAACAATGAAGAATCTTATCTATTTCCCGGATGTAATGCCTACCCTTGCCGATTACGCACATGCAAAGCTTCCTCAGCATATCGACGGAATAAGCATCAAAGCCTTACTTGATGGCAAGAAACAAGATACAGACAGCCGGGTATTCTATTGGGAATTTCCTGGAAATCAAGTTGCTGTACGTAAAGGTGACTGGAAGATTGTATCTGTAAAAAAAGGTACTAAGCTTGAGCTGTATAACATCACAAAAGATCCTTACGAGAAAACGAATCTTGCCGAGAAGTATCCAGAGGTATTAAAAGATCTTGAGAAAGAAATTAAGAAATCGCATGTAGCTTCTCCTAACTGGCCTCTTGAAGGAGAATAAAACAAGTTTTAAGTAATTAGAACATTGACCTTTAGAGGAAATTGAAAACAACTCTTTTTCGGCAAAGATGCAAGAGTAAGCATTTACCTTAAGAGAGATTTCCTCTATCATCAAGGTTCACATTGATGATGTAAAGACATTAGAGACCTGAAGGTATATTTGAAATAAAAGTAAAAGTAAATAGTAACCTTAAGATTAAAGCATTTCTTTGTGTTAAAGGTATATCTAAAATTATTGATATCCGGTAAAATTCAGTCTTTTACTCATGTCTATAAAGGCTTTTTTTCAAAAACGAATATAGACAATTCGGGATTAGTTTATCTGATATGAACCACGAAAGTTAGACAAAAAACTTTCGGGGTCCATATCAAAGAAAAGAACTCAAACCTTTATTTTTTATCTAAAAGGTTTTCCGGAAAGCAATAATCCGAAAAAGCAAAAGGCTGTCTGATCGAACCAGACAGCCTTTTACTATATATAAAACTGAATAAACTAGAATCCACTCAAATTCAGTCGTCCTCCCGTTACACATTTACCTGAAAGAGATGCAGTAGGTACTGCACTGCTCAGAATAGCATTGATAGTTTCTGATACAGTAGCTCCCGGATGAGAAGTTAGATATAACACAACAGCACCGGTTACGTGAGGTGCAGCCATGGAAGTACCACTTTCAAGAGCATAACTTGAATAAACATTACCCTTTGATTTGAAAGGTATGCAAGACATGATGTCAGATCCCGGTGCAGCAAGATCTACCGACTTTGGTCCGTAATTTGAGAAACTGGATAAAGCTCCGGTATTTGTTATGGATGCTACAGAAATTATATTGCTGTTACTATATGCTGCGGGGTAACTAGCCAGTAATCCATCATCATTGAAACCATCATTACCTGCTGCTGCAACAAATATAATTCCGGCTGCGTTAGCTCTCTCTATCGCATCATACAAAGCCTGAGAATATCCGCTTCCGCTCCATGAGTTATTAGTTGCTACAATATTCACACCTGCTTTTTTCAGCTCAGTAAAGTAATCGATTGCTTTGATAGCATCGGCAGTAGTACCTCCTTTTCTGCCCATGAACTTACCGCTCAGCAATTTTACATTCCAGCATACACCGGCCACACCTACTCCATTATTGCCTGAAGCACCGATTATTCCTGCCACATGAGTACCGTGATCATCTAATGCAGCATCAAAGACTTTATTGTTATTTCCTGCAAAATTCCAGCCATACACATCGTCTACATAACCATTTCCATCATCATCTATTCTGTTACCAGCAATTTCTCCCGGATTTGTTCCTGCATTTGCTGCCAAATCTTCGTGTGTATACATGTATCCTTCATCGATAATGCCTACGTATATATCACTGGAGCCTGTGTGACCTGCTGCCCATGCACTTGCAGCATCACAACCAAACTCATTCGCTGGTGATGTAGACGGCCCGTACATGCCCCAAAGAGTGCCATCGGTAAAGTAAGTATCATTAGCTGCCTCGTCAATTGTATAGATGTAATTAGGTTCTGCATATTCAACCGCTCCTAGCTTCTTCAGGAGTCCAACAGCTTCTTGCACATTCTTTGAAGTTTTAATCAAAGAAACGCCGTCTTTGTCACCATTACGTTTCATGGCACGAGTCAGAATCTTCTCGGCCACAACTCCGCTTACATTACTTAAAGCGCTATCTCTTGCTGCAGATGATGAATTACTTTTAAATTTCACAATAACCTCATTAGCCACAAAAAGTGAATCGGACGAGCTACTGGATACAGAACGTGTTTGAACTCCCGTTCCCGTTTGAGAATTGACTACAGTCAAGGATTCTTCATCCGAACAACCTGGAGTAAGAACAACCGTTGAACCCAGTAAAATAATAGCAGAAAAGATAGGATTAGCAAGGCACTTTTTCATAATTTTTTTTTAATTACTTTATGCATCAATAAATTACAAATCACAAAAAAATGGCAGAACATTCTGATTTTGAAGAACAACTGTCAATTAGATTACGAAGATAGAATTTTATTTTAATAAAATTGATTGCATTTTAATTAAAATAATGTTCTATTTTAACTGTAAGTTCAACTAATTTTAATAAAATTATACGATAGAAGTACAGAGAAAGAAATAATCCTGAGAAACAGTGGTTCTTCGTCACTTTTGGTGAAATAAAACTGTTTCAAATGCCTCTCCAACCAATATCCTACATGCTTTTTGATAAGCCATTTATTGAATCTGATAAAAAGTCAGCTAAACACAACGAGTAAGAGGTTCAATATAATATCTTCCATCAAAAGTGACGAAGAACCCAAAAAGTAGATTAGGCCTCTGATAATTAAATCTCAGAGGAAAAAGACTATACTTTGATTTTCTAAAGAATGCAAATTGATTCGAATCCTCAAACCAATTCTCAAATTAAGTTCTAATAAGCTTAAACGGAGTTGTTCTATTTTCTTAGAAAACCCCATTTAAGCTTATTCTAATAATGAGACTATACATTACTTATATATAGTTAATAAATATAGTTATAGCATTACAGATACCTTATCCAGTGCCTACACTATTGCTTATATATAGCTAACAAATACGTAATTTATACATCAAATATCTATTTATCAATTCATTAACTATAAACTATCACCAAATTCTTCTTTAAACTTAGCCATCAGTTTCTGTGGCCAATCAGACGTTGGTTCTAGTTTACCCATGAAGAAACGTAGCACTGGTGGTTCCTCAATAAATCTAAGTCCACCAATCAAATGACGATTCTGATAGAGCCATGCCATACGGTCTTCCACATATTTTAATTGTGATAATGTAAACACACGACGAGGTACAGCCAGGCGAAGCAATTCCATGTTAGCTAAAGGCTCAACACCATTTTCATCACGTTGATTGGATAACGTACCACGCTCCATACCTCTGACTCCTGATATTAAGAAGAAGGCTGCTGCCAATGCTCCCGCAGGATATTGATTTTGTGGTATATGAGAGCATATTTGCATGGCATCTACATGGGCTCCAAGAACTCCGGCAGGTTTAACCATCGGCACTCCCTTTGCATCCAGTGAATCTACAAGATACTTAATAAATATCGGGCTCTGACTTACAATCGTTTCATCCCAAACCTCGTACAGACCTACTGCCATTGCTTCAACTTCACGGATAGACATACCACCGTAAGTCAGGAAGCCTTCATACAGAGGTACAAAAACCTGAAGTTTCTTATAAACATCTGTATTATTGGTACAGATACCTCCACCTCGAGAACAACTGAGCTTACGTGCAGAGAAATAACAGATATCAGACAAGCCGGTCATTAGTTTAATAACAGTTGCCATATCAGCGTTTTTAAATTCTTCTTCACGCTGAATTATCAAGTAAGCATTTTCGCCCATCAAACTAGCATCAAGGACAAGTAGCAGACCATATTTATCAGCTATAGCACGTACATCACGAAAATTCTGCATAGAGAAAGGCTGTCCACCAATCAAGTTTGTTGAAGCCTCCATGCGGATAAAAGGAACATTCTCAGGACCATAGGACTGTATAACTTCCTCTAGCTTTTCAAGATTCATATTCCCCTTGAATGGATGATCAGAATTTATTACGTAAGCTTCGTCATAAAGCAATTCAGCTATTTGTCCTCCTCTAAGAGTTATGTGAGCCATTGCTGTTGTGAAGTGATAATTCATTGGAATTATGCTTCCCTTCTTTACATAAGCCTCTGACAAAATATTTTCGGCAGCACGTCCCTGGTGAACTGGTAAGAGATACTTTTTATCCAGAACATCCTCGACCGCTTTTTGCAATCGTTCAAAACTTTGAGAACCGGCATAAGCATCATCAGCACGTAGCATTGCCGATACCTGATTATCACTCATTGCATTCGTTCCCGAGTCGGTCAACATATCGAGAAAAACATCTCTTGTGCTAAGTTTAAAAGTGTTGAATCCACCTTCATAAAGAGCTTCCATACGGCGTTCCACCGGAACTAGATTGAGTTTTTGAACAATGCGCACTTTGTGCAATTCCAATGGAATATTTTCCCCGCTGTAGAATTTAATTTCCTGCATAATAATAAAAAATGTGTTTACTGTATAGATATTTATTTAAAGCCGAGCATAAAAAAATTGCGTACTCTCCGGTCAATAAAGCACGCAATTCAAAAAATAAGAAGTGTCGTTTCGATACACTTTTAAAGTACTACGTTCGCAAATATATGCATTATCTACTAAAAACAAAATAAAATGCAAGTAAATTCATCAAAAATAAGATTTTTATCTATTATTTGGAATAATTATAACAATTATATCCATAATCGTATCAAAAAGGAAGTTATATCATGTTTCGTATATATAAGAATATAAAGAAACTGAAAGATTACAAACAGTTCCAAAGGTTATATCATATTTCTTATATATAAGAATCCTAGGCATTTATAAAAAGAAAGCATTCCCTTCTTAAACTATTTATAGAATGCTAAAAGCACTTAGAAACAAGTCTTAGAATTTATCTTTCACTAATTCCTGATATTTATACCAAGAGTCTAACTTTTAACTAAAAATATTGATATAAATTGAAAATATTATTGTTTATTTACAATAGACAAAGTAAAGTGAATTTAAAGTGATAGAATTTCTATTTTATAAATTAATCACACTTTGATCATGAAATTACATCAATTAAAACAATTTCAGCAACAATAGAAGTATCACAAAGAATATAATCAAGAACTAGACGTAGCTAACAATATAAACTAAGCTATCTGTTTTAGGCACAAAACAAAAGGATCACCAAGGTAATACTTTCAGAGAATTGAAGTTGCTCGGAAAAGGTATTACTTTAATCAGAAAATGGGTTGTTCAGGAAGTTAGGACAACCCATTTTTTATACTTTCTGTCTAGCTCTAAAAGTGTTACACAGAATTATGCATAAAGGACTAAAAGCTTTATTAATATTCTTGTCATAGAAACCTGTAACGGCTAATTACACAAGATCGCGAAGTGATGAAGTATGATTTCTATGGCACAGATAAACTAACAAAGAACTAATTATGCGTGATACGCGCGAAATAAAAGACCAGCTTAAAGAGCCTGATAAACTAACAAAGCACTAGAGTTACGCTCTATTACATTACAAAATAAACTTGTCTGAGTATTATATATAAGTATATTATACAAGTATGAGAATTAGGCTCCATTCATTACATAACAGATTACTAATGTTATAGTTAGATATTTATTTTCAATAAAAAATTATTCTTTTAATTGTTTATATCCAATGAATATTTATCTTTGAAAGTCATTTTATTTCAGGCTTTACCTGTATAAGGAAAACATGAAATAAAACAAAAGAGCCAATCAGATCTAAGCAGAAAAACATCTACACGCTATGAAAAGAACGAAGTTATTATCATTAATCATCTCCCTGATATGTTTCTCCTCCTGCAGTGAGTTAAAAGAGTTTCAAGATACTAGTGGCAAAATCACTACCAACGTAACTAGTTGGGGCACTGTTGGAGGTTTTGCTATCAATTCTGGTAGTATAATGAACATGGGAGATCCTGCAACCAACTCATTTATTGACGAATGGAATCTTTCGAATGAATTAGCCGGAGGATTGCCCGGTAGCCTCATAAGTCCAGATGAACAATTACCTGTTATAACTAATACAGACGTTCCCGCAAAGCAATAACACCGAATATTAAACAATGATAAAATGGCGAAAATTGTCAAATTATTATTTAATCTGATCATATTGTTTACACTTCCAATAGCACTGTTTCTGCTTTTTTGGTGGTCGTCCCTACTTTTTACAACCAACAATAGAAAGATAGCGATAGCTGCATTAACAGGCCTTATAGCAGGCTTTCTACTTAATTATCTAATTCAAAAGGAAAGAAAATACCAACTATACCTGCTTCCCAAATGGATACTAATAACAATATATTCACTTTATAGCATATACACATTTGGCTTTTTTATGGGAGTGCCAATATTCAATCTTATTCCAGGCATTCTGGCAGGATATTATTGGAGACAAAGAATTCTCTTACAAAGAACCTCTCCTTACATTTACAAGAAAAGTATAAAAGAGGTTGCTATCTTTACAGCTGTATGGATGAGCGTTATTTCAATAGTAGCCATATATCTGGGATTAACCGACGAATATACAATATCGAATTTAAAAGGAATGCTCAATATATCACTTTCGAAATTACAGCTAACTATATTTGCTGTAATGGGTGGCATATTCCTTACTCTTTTTCAATATTGGATAACACAAAAAGTAATAACAATCAGGCTTCACAAACAACATTAACTTATAAATATGGAACCATCAAAAGAATATGAGAACTACCCCATTCGAATCGTGTTACTCTCAAATATAGTATCACTGGGAATAGATGCACTTGGTTTCTTTATCATTCTCAGATTAGGATTGCTCTATTCCTTGATTTACTTGTTTTACCTCATCATCTTAGAGTACAGACTAATGAAGAGTGGTTGTATAAACTGCTATTATTGGGGCAAAAGATGCGCTTTCGGGAAAGGGAAACTAAGCTCCTACCTCTTTAAAAAGGGCGATACAAAAAGGTTTTGTGCTAAAGAAATGACATGGAAAGATATGATACCCGACATTATGGTATCACTTATACCATTATTTGTCGGGATTATTCTGCTAATTATAAACTTTGATCTGCTTTTGCTCATTGCCATACTGCTGCTGATATTATTAACCACGAGTGGCAATGGCTATGTACGCGGCACACTGGCCTGCAATAACTGCAAACAGAAAGAAACAGGATGCCCGGCATACATGCTCTTTAATAAAAACAAAAAGTCAGATTAAGAGAAAATTGTAGCTACAATTTCACCTTCTCAAAGCAAAAGAAAAGCATGCTATTATAGCCATAAAGAGAAGATATTACTGTTATTATACGTTATTGCATAAACCCTTCTTCAGTTTTTATACCCCTTTAAGAGAAGAGATTATAGCAATCATAATCGTTTTGAGAAATATATTACCTAGCAGCTAGCTTCAAGAGAAAAAACTACAGTAATTATACCTTTCTGTTCTTTAAGTAATTAAACAGCCTTTGCGTCATCTCATCATTTTCATGCAAAGAAATGCCGGTATAGTCACAAACCTGATTCATTGAAGGCAACCATCTTATAATAAAGCAATCTCTTAGCTTCGGATGATTGAATTCCTTATCGGCTTCAGGTGAGAGAAAAGGAATCAGCTGACTTTTAAAAAGGAGGAACAAGCTCTCTCCACTCGTAGATAAAAAATAAAACCAGAAAGGGAATTGCTCATCAAGTTTGCAAATATAATTTCTAACTTCGGGTACTTCCCATAATTTATTTTCATTATCATTGAATCCTTCAAAAGAAATATCAACTTTTTCCTTAAAATAAAGTGCAGTTTTCTTATCATCCAACAGCTGAGAAAGCGTATTTAAAGCATTAGTGATGTCCAACTCCAATACTTCATTCTTTGTAATAACGATATTCAGAGATTCAGCCCCGGCATTCATCATTTCAGGTAAGTTGATTGTCTTTTGTTCCATAGAGATTAATTAATAAGGATATAATAAATTTGAAGTACGAATATAAATATATTATTTTAACTTAACACCTTCTATTATGATATTTTTTATTTTCTATACAATTATAAAACTAATCCTGTTTTAAATAAAAAATGGCAAGATAGGATCGTCCATCTTGCCATTTCCTGTACTTTAGGAAGTACTATTTATCATCAAATAAATATTTACCACCTTTTTTCATCCAATTTCTTCCTTTGGTAAACATCTCACTGTCATGATGCGATGTTTTATCCTTATTCGTATTTGTATTCTCAAATTTATCCTTCTCAATCTTCTTCATTTCACGAATAACCCAGAGCAGGTCAGTCCACGACTCCTTATTATCATGCAGATAAACCTTTAGTGCTTCACATTTCACGATAGACGCTACTCTGCATCCAAAATGCTTGTAGAACTGGTCCATATCTACAATTTCCTTTCTAACCATAGTACTTGCCGACTCCATAACACCTAAATAATGGCAAAGTTCCAGCTGTTTTGTTTCTTCCTCTTTAGTAGAAGGAGTCTCTACAAAATCAAATTCTCCGAAGTGCAAATCGCGATAAATCTCAAAGTACTTATCTTCATCCAGCATATTTCTAAGCTCAAGAATAGCCTTCATACCCTCGATGGAATTCTTTTTACGATGCTCTCCCAGGAATTTAGACAAACTATAACTTACTATAAACAACGCAGACGTAGAAAATAGCATAACAGACAATTTGCTATACACAGCTCCTGCTCCAAACCAAAAATAGATCGTTTTTAGCAAGGCATGATTAGCACCGCTACTTCCTAACAACTTGAATGCCACAATTGCGCCTAGCAGAAATATGATAAAGACAAACAGTACCAGATTAATGAACCATATTAAATCCTTAAACAGATCCGTGTTTTTCATTTTTTCCCGAAGGCTCTTTGGAAAAACATAATAGTTTCTGATAAAGAAATCGTGCTGTTTCTTATAGATATGTTTTGAAAAACTTATTATAACAATAATAACTATCGTCCCCAATAATACACTAAACATAATAAAACATTCTGTTTTTCTCTGCTGTCCTCACCGCAGAGAGTTATCAATAAAAACGTAAGGACTATTAATTGAGCTTTTATTTAGCTGATATACAGTAAAATAATCACAAATTTACGTTTTCAGTTCTTATATTAAATTCATTAATAAAATTTAGACTACAAACTTACATAATAATCTCGGTTTATATGCGTGCCACATAAAAATATGGCTTTTATTTATAGACTACAAATATAAAGAATTTAGTTTGTTTTAGGGCAAATCCAATTGAGAAAGAAACACCACAAACACTAGTCAGAAGCCATTTGGCTTTCATCAGGCTTGCCGGGAACACTATGCTTATCCTTCATAATGGGTCCCCTTATCTATTTCGAGTTCACAAGGCTGATCGGAGATAATGTATCCAGCTCTATTCAATGGACCTTCTTATCTATTTCGCGTTCATCAGGCTTGCTGGAGACACTGTGTTCACCTCTCTTTAATAGATTTCCTTATTTCCAGGTTGGCCGAAGATACTGTATCCAACTCTATTCATTGGGCCCTCTTATCTATTTCGTATTCACCAGGCTTGCCCGATGTACTTCTCTGCTTACTCAGCGTTCTCTGTGTTCTCTATGTTCTCTATGTTCTCAGCACCCTTAGCGCTCTTAGCGTTTTTAGCGTTCTTCGATTTCTCAGCACTCTTCTTATTCTTAGCATTCTTTTTACGCTTTCTATAAGATTTAAAGCCCATAACAAGGAATACCGATACAAGAATAATTACCCACAGATTAGCAATGAATGTAATAACCTGAAGAAATACCTGCCAACCATTCTTTAGCGCATCCCAAAAGTCCCCGAAGAAAGTATTCGATTTAACCGCGTTTTTATAGAAAGAAACTTCAAGCGTGCTATAATTAACCCTATCATTCAGATATTTCATACGCCCTTCAATAGACTCAATTTCAGCTTGCAAGTCGGTCAGTTGCTTTTGCACAGCAAGAAGATCCTTCAAGTCCTTGGCTTTATTTAGCAATACAATCAGCTTGGCTTCAGAAGCCTTTTTAATTTTCAGGCGAATCTGAGTATCGATATAGCTTTCAGTAACATCTTCAATGTTCGTCGATTTATTATCCAGACTCTTGATATCTGCATTATCAATGATATAAGTCATCAAGCTATCGTATTTAGCTACCGGTACACGAATTGTTATAGTACTCCCTTTATCTTTCTCGTTACTATAATTATTATCATCCGAAATATATGCATCAAACTTCTTAACTGCACTTTTAATAAACACATCGGTCTTTTCTATATCATCAGTCTGGAATCTGAGCAGCCCATTCTTAATCAATTTCCGGTCAACAGTATTAATGGAATTGTCCGATTCTGCTTCATCAAGCTTACTTAGAGCGGTAACTTCGGTCATTGTTTCACTTTCTTTAGCACCACATCCAGTTAATAGAAACATAGATAAGAATATAAAACAGAGTGTTTTTTTCATAGTTAGAAATTTAAATGGTCTAATATTAAATCATCAAAGCAAATTCAATTATGTAAATATAATGACAAAATATTTACTAACAAAACATTTACCGATATAAATTCCATCTCAGATAAATGCAGTACAAAGAATATACATCATAATTTGATTAAGAGCATAAAAAGCTGTGTTGGCAAACTAATGAATAACTTCGCCAACACAGCCTAATTTTAAATTACAATCCCCTACTTATCCGAATACAAGCCAATGGTATTTCCTTCACTATCTATAAAAGTTGAGAAGAAACCCCTTCCCTCCGCCTCTATTTTAATTTTAGGAATAACAATCTTTCCTCCGTTGCCCACAATTAGAGCGTGAGTAGCCTCCATATCATCACAATTAAGGCTTACCAGTACACCATTTGCAGAAGGAAGGAAACCAGGTGCATAAGAAATAGCACCGGGGCATACCCCCTCTTCCTCGGGGAAACAAGCCATTTTCTCATTCTCACAATCGTAAACAGAAGTCTTCACATCAAGGATCGTTTCATAAAAATTCACGGCTCTGCCAAAGTCTGCTGCAGGAATCTCGAAAAATACAAGTAACTTTTTCATAATCTCTAATTTTGTTTGTTATTAATTGACTCTGCAAAAATAGAGCGGATGATCATCGTAAAATTGTAAATAAAAGACATTATAAAGGATCAGAGAAATAATCTGAATAAGGATCACAAACAAGCAGATATTCCTTTGGCGTATATCCCGAGAAAGCTTTAAACTCCTTAATAAGATGAGCCTGATCATAGAATCCACATTCATACGCCAATTGAGTAAAATTCTCAGTAGCAGAGTTTTGAAGCAGGTACAACGCCCGTTGCAGACGAACAATGCGAATAAACTCTTTCGGCATCGAACCAACATATTCAGCAAAGACCCTGTTTAATTGTTTGTCGCTCAAACAAGCAATCTGCGACAGATCTGTAACGGTTATCATAGGTTGCTCGTTGATACCTTTTATAACAGCATCAATCCGCTTCATGTTGTATTCATCAAAAGAATGGAGACGATTCAGAAGATAGCTCTCAATCATGCTGATGCATTGATTATCATCCACCGTGTCCAGCACACGCTTTTTTAAATCATTCAGCGCCGGGTCTTCAATATCGTCTAAAGCTATATTCTTTTCATGAAACTCGTACATAGACATTGGGAAAAAGGCTTTTACAGCATAAGGTTGGAAAACAACCACTATCATATTTATCTTTCCGGTAGAAGTAACATCGGTATAAAATTTAGTCTGTCCGCTGATAAACGACTGAGGTTGCAAGTCATTCCCGAACGATGAAAACAGCCTACTCCCCCTGTGAAACACAATACTCATGCACCCGGTAGAGATAGTACGCTCCGTTACCACCGAATCGCCCTCCGTTTCCAACACCCAATAGTACTTCACAAAGGGTGCCAGGAGAAGAGAAGGATTTATAACATTGAATTTTTCCATGTTTTGCAGAAATACATTTCAGTGCAAAGATACAGAAGAGCCTGCTACCAAAATAGTAAAAAAGAGACATCCTTACAGATACATCAAAAAGAACCGGTACTATTATTCTTCTCCAAGAGCCAATAAGCCATTGATTTGATGATACTTCCCTATAAGGAACAAAGTGAATTATTCTTTCCCAAGCATCCTCTTGATAAGAGCAATTTTATCCTTCCTCTCTAAGGAGTAAGTATCACTCTGCTCGTCGAGATAACTTAAAAAGAACAACGCTTTCTCAAGCAGATTATCTTTCAGCGCATCATCCGTTTTCAGCAAAGCATCCTGATAGAACAGTTCCGAAATCATTTCTACCATCATAGGCAAGTCTTGCTCTTCACATCTTTCCCGCAGAAAGCCCAATATCGTCATCACATCATATCCATAGAAGAAAGCAGAATCCGCCTGAAAATAAGAACCATACAAATCGCTGACACAGTTCTCCTGGTCAGATGGATTATCCAGGCTCTTCTTTCCATGAATGGCTTTATCCAATGCCTGAAAAAACTCCTGAATTAATTTCATAAAGTAATCTTCTTCGTACATAATTTACATGTTAAATATTAGTATGATAGTCAGAGCCAAAACAACAGAACCTATTATTGATGGAATCAGAACAGATTCAGTTCTATACTTCGTAGCTTTACCCACATATTTCCCCCAGAAGATACTGTTAAAAGGTATCGAACCCAGAATATTGGCAAGATTCAGCAAAGATAATCTCATATCAATCTGCATTAAAATAGGGTATGTTATTGCTCCATAAAGAATAGTGTAAATAGCAACAACAACTTGTCCATGCTTGTTCTTCAGCTTTCTGAGATTGAGAAACATCAGCACTCCACCAAAAAAGACAGAGCAAAGAACCGTAAAAACATATATTGTCAACCTTGAATAAAGTAAAGGAGCCTCTTGATCCTTTGTTATATTATAATCCCACTCACTAAAAAAGCCAAATGGATTTCTGGTATTAACCTTTTCTTCCTTTGGTTGCAGATTATCTCCTTCTCTCAATTCTTGTGATTGCATTTTTTATTCGTTTTAGAGGCCTTGTCTAATGGTTCTGGTTACTGGTTATAATGCTAGTAATATTGTAATTTCATTAGATAATGGCATTTACATAGAGATCCATTTTGTAAAGATAATGACATTATTTTTATTGACAAAACAATAATAACATTTCTTTCCATTCATGAAATCTAGTAGAGATAAAGAAAGCACCTCTATCTCATGTTAGATAACAAATTTTATATCCTTCACCAAGATCTCTACATCCAATCAATTGAAGGATTATATAGATAACTGATAGATATTTTAATAATGACTTACGCTTTAGCATAACAAACCATTTTTATTTATGAGCAAAATATTTGCTACTACAATCTCTTCTCAGACTCTTTCAATCACAAGTACTCTCAACCGCCTTCAACTACGGGGGTAACTACAGGGGTGACTTAGGGGGTAACCTTGTCTTTTAAACGTTAGCTTTCTTCTTAACAAGAAAATTTGCGATGGCAGTTGAATAACCTACGGCAATCAGTCCAACAACAATTCTTATTCCTGAGGATATCAGAGTACCTTTATTTTCTGTGCTCATCTGTAAACTTTGAACATAGTTCCATATTTTATAGATAAAATCCGGGAAGGCCCAAACAATGATAATCAGTCCCATCAGCACCAGAGCTATTTCATAAACCGACTTCCTGCTTACCGTAAATGGAACGTCTTGTTCAAAGTCGGACTGTTTACATATCAGTCTTACAATCATATCCGTTTTGAGAATAAAACAGAGATCGAGTAGAATCATAATGATAAATACAAAGAAAGAAACTCCTGCATACAACATATTATCCGAGGATAGGTTCTCATTAAAAATCATTGCAGAAAGATAGGCAAAGCTTCCTACCATAAGCTGGACAATAGTAACCAGAAAGTAAATTCCTAAAATCTTAATGGCAATTTCATAGATATCAGTCTTTTTCATAATCTGGTTATTTCGTTCGTATTTTACTATGGATTTTATCTCTATTCATTATCAATACACTTTTGAAGTTTCTAATTGTGCAACAGCTTGTTGCACAATTGTATTTTGCTCATTACAAAGAACATATCTAGTTTACACTTACATTCTCTAAGATCTCAAATTGCGACCATAGAGAATAAAATTTTATTTTTTATCATGCGTATTTATTACAAATATAGCATATTTATTTTGTATTTAAGCCTTTTCAGCAACTTTTATTTTAATAAAAAAGCAGACAAACTCACAGTATATTACCAAACTAAGTTATAGTATCGTGAATAAGAGTCAAACAGCTTTAAACAGCTCTTTTATATCTCTTATTATTCTACATTTATTTATAAGATACACTTAAAATAAGAGACTAAATAAGTTAGTTAATATAGTATAATTAGTTAGATATATATTTATTTTTAATTCATTTATTAATATTTATCTAAATATTATATATACATTTGCACGAACAAAAATTTAATATTATGCTTAGAATAAAAGAATTATGTAAGAAGAATTACATTACACAAGCAGAGCTTGCTAAGAAAATGGGTATCAGTGCATCAGCCTTGGCACAAAGTATATTGGGCAACCCAAGTCTTGACAGATTAGAATCAATAGCCAATGCTTTGAACGTCCCTATTGGAGATTTATTTCAGGATGACAGAACAAAACTAACCGTCCTGGCTTACTACGGTAATAATTCATATAAAGCTGATTCCGTTGAAGAACTACACAAAATTACTGACTTAATAACTATAAAACAAATAAACGAAAATCCAAAAGATTTCAGAGTCAACAAACCTTATGGTATGGTTTTTGACATTGAAAACAATAAAGCAGAACTATTCAACAGAGAATACCAACTCCTGGGAGAAACAGAAGGAACGCAGAGCGTTTACACAATGCAATTAAAGAAAGCACATTTATTAGGACTAACAGAGGATAAACAGAAGGATCTATTCGAAAAATTCAGCCCCGAAAAAGGTAAAAACATCGGTTTTTTCTATTCTGATGCTACAAATCCATTCACAAAAAAAGAATCAGTAGAAGTACAGCTACAGCTGCTTGAAATCTACAACTACAGGCTTTTCAATCTATCTCTATACATAGACTTAGCTCCGCTACATTGGTATAATATATATTAAACAACGCGGTATCCCTCTTCACTAACATTAGCGGAGAGGGATTCGCTTTTTAATTTAAAATTCAGCTTATCTATTATTCTTCATAAAGATTTTATAAGCGAAAAAGAAGTTTAGATATACTTAAGAATTTCCTCTACCAGAAGAAACACTCTTGTAGACGACTCTTCTTTTGCCGGATTAACCGATAAGGATTTCTCTACCACAGGATAGTCATCAGTATATCTCTCATATATTTTACGAGCTCTTTTTATTGCTAAATCAACCCTCCTCTCAGCATATCTTTTATCTATTCCACATAAAAGTGCAAAAAAGTTTTTATCAATCAATTTAGAATTATCAGAATCATAATACGCTCCTAGCGGAGTAATATACTTATTTATCTTATCTCCATAATCATTCCTATGCAGCGGCCCTCCTTGGTGATCTTCAAAGTGTAAAAGCAACCAATACTCAAAAGCCTGATTGGAATAAGCAACCTTCATATTACTCCTTCGAGCATTCTCTATTGCTGCATTAAAGCTTTTATTGGGGAAATCATCCTTATCAAAAACACACCACACCTCATCATACTTATCTTTCCTGCTTAACAATATAGCACGTTCCACCAAGCTTTCAGTGTTATACCCCTCTCCCACAGGATACACCGTTGCAGTAGCAAGTCTGAATTGCCTGAAGTAAGACGGTTCTGTGTTTTCACCTTCACAAACAATCAATATCTTTTTCTTTTTGGGAATAGATGGCATGCTACGATTCAAAGAAGGAGCCTTTCTCATTCTTTCTTTATGAGCCATTCTCTCCTTCTCCTGCTCAGCAGTTTTATTTTTCATTCTCATGATTCAGTGTTTTGTCGATCCTCACATTTATAAAATCATCCAGATAAGGCACACCACCGTAAATACCATTAATATAATTTTGCTCAAACTGTTCATCCTTCCTGATTCCTTTAATGTCAGACAGCGAATAAAGCTTGCTCTCGCCATACATATTTTTATCTACAAACCAAATTTGATCTCTACGTAATAGTTTGCTATCCAATAAGTTCGAATTATGCGTATTAAATATCAATTGAGCATTATTCGGATTTGTTTCTTTCGAATTAAATAAAGAGATTAGCCGAGTTACCAAGTTTGGATGCAAGCGCGAATCAAGTTCATCAACAACAAGCGTATATCCGTTCATTAATGATTCCAAGATGGGGCCTGTCAGGTAAAAGAACTTCTGAGTTCCATGAGATTCATCCTTTCTCATTAAAAATTCTCTGGAATCCACCGGAGAATGTTCTGCATCATAAGCCTGATGTTTAGTTAATAAAGTCTGAGACTGAATATCGTCAAGAATCATCTTCTTAATATCCTGAGGCACTTTATCAGAATCGTCAAAACTAGCTTCTATTTCTTTTTTGCTAATATCCATTATTCCCAGATCTGCAAAGTTCAGGAATTCCATCACCTTCTTTTTATAGTCAGAATCAACCAGCTTTGATAATATCATACCTTTGTAGCCAGCCTCATTAAGCCCTGAAATAATTTTCAAGTTCTCCTTAAAGTAAGTCACCACCTCAATACCCAGCTCATCATTAAACTGAGCAAGAGTAGTAATAAACAACGCATTATCCCTTACCAGATTTGCTTTCACAATCAACTCCCATGCTGCAAATTTCTTTTTATCAAAAGAGACTACGCCATCCTCGTCCCTATAGAAAAGTTCAGATTCCCTTTTCTTCTCTTGCACGTACAACCATTCAGTAACCACTTTTTTCCTGGTAACCTCAAAGCCATAGCGATAAAGCTTTTCACCAATTAAAAACATTAGTTCAAAGCTACTGGGAGCAAGTTCACTTTCAGTATTCAGTCTAAATGGATCAGTATCTATCTCCTCCGAAGAAGCAGCATCTTTCGATGAGTTTACCACAAAATAGCGCATAAAGGCAAATGCATCAATCAGCTTTGTCTTTCCGCTGGCATTTGCTCCATATACTACAGCATTCTTTAATAAGCGCAATGACGGACTTTCAATATGAGCCACATTTTCATCTTCGCGCGTCTTCTTATCGTAATTGGTGGCAACAAAACTAAAAATAGTTTCATCCTTAAACACCTTGTAATTACAAACCGAGAACCTGATAATCATAATCGTTTTTGTTAGTTTCTCACAAATATATAAACAATAAACAAATTATATTCGTAAAAACATTAATTATTTGTGGATTTTTCACAAAAACAACTTCTTTTATAATCAAAACCCTCAAAATCCGCTATACAGCCATGCCGGTTAAATCTATTTTATTCATCATGAGTAATCATTAGCCTTATCATCTTATCTAATAACGGTTTTGCTTCAACCTCAACTTCTTTTGACTTACTGACCATATTTGTAAAAGCTATAAATACAAGAAAAGCTTTTAATATTGCACCATCAACACTAGTCGTTATAAACGATTCATTATATTCTATCTGCATAAATCCAGATACAGATAAGTATAAAAAGTAAGCCAGATAGATAAGAAAATTCACATTGCTTTTATTTATAACATAGAGAGCTAATTCTAACTTCACAGCCTCATACTTATGATTTTCCCAATCCTTCAATGGTGAGTATTCTTTTATCACCCAATGAATAATTCTCGTCCCATGAACACAGGCAATAGAACCAACAGCAAGCGTAATAAAGAGCATAGTTACCCATGAAATATTCAGATTAAACAAGAAATTCAAGCCAATTATCACCAACATAGGTATTCCGAATGCATATAGTCCTAGATAGAAATAACTCGTCAAAATTATCATTGTAGGGAACATCCAGTAAAACCATATTCTGGTAATTACCATTGGCAACGAAACAACAAAGTTGAATACTTTCAATATCTTATTTTGACTCTTGCCAATTAACGATTGCAAACATATAAATATAACTACATATCCAATAAAGAATAACATAGCTTTCCACCCAAATTTCTCTAATAGCCAAATGTATAGAGAAGTAAAGACTAAGCCAACGCCAACAAATACAGATATAATCAATGAAAGCTTTGCTTTCTCAGACACTTCAACCTTTGCCCACCATTTGGCAAGACTTCTTGTTTCAATAAACTTTCTATGTTCAGGATTAATGCATTTCACAGGTCTTTTTACAAACTCATGATATGCTCTTTTTGTTTCTGTCGGTTTATGATATTTCAGTTCATATTCCAGAACTTCGTCATTTGATAATAACACCAACATGTAAGTACCAGTCACAATACCGTACGTACCCTTTGAATCACGGTGAAGTTTTCGTCTTACTTCATAAACATTCTTATCAAACATTCTTAATTCATTATGCAGGCGCAAGTCCACATTCTTATTCATCATCACCCCTTCTACCAATTCATTGTCCTTACACGGATAAGAAGCCCAATATACAAAAGTAAACATAAATAAAAACATCAAGGGAAACAAACTGTAGGTAGTACTAAAGGAAAGATATTCAGCAAGTATTACGCTCCCAAAGAATACTCCGACAAGGGTAATTATCCACGGCTTCTACAACGGCTGACGCATATCATAGCTAAAACAAAAATTTCCCTCTTCATTTTTCCAGGTCTTTACGTTCTTCCAGGTCTTAATATTCTTCATTGCTTTATTCTTTATGATTCCCCAAAGGCTAAAATCATTAATAGTGATATTTCTTTGGTAGAATTTATGATGTCACATTTTTTATATTTGTAAGATACAAATTTAACTAATCCAGCAAACTAACGCAAGTAATAAATCCAAAATATATAAATAATTTTGATAGACAGTTTTATTCAATTCAACCTTAAATTCCATCCTCCACCTCCTCCCCAACCAAACCCCAATAAAAAAAAATCTTTCGCCAATGAAAAAAAATTATTGGCGAATAAAATAATTCCATGAAGAAAATTTTCTTCGGCGTAACTTCCTGAAAATTAAAACAGTCTCAAAATAGCAACAAAAATACGCCTTATAAAGTGAAGAAAATATTCGTATATTTATAGTATATATTCAACATATTTATAGTTTCAATGTTTATACAAATTTTTTATATTTAGTTTATTTATTTATATTTGCGCCCCGTTTAAAATTTAACTTAAAAAGAACAAAATAAATAATTGTCAATCAACAAATTTAAATTAAAAAAGAATGAATAACACAGAAGAAGATTTTCTGAAAAATCGCTCCGGTTTTATTAAATTGTCAGAACTTGCAGTCTCTTATTTCCCGGGATCCAGACCAGATGTTGCATCCCGAAAACTAAGAAAGAGAATCAAAGAGTCAAAAAGTTTATATAAAGAATTGCTGGAAGCAGATTATGATAAAAAAAACATTGAACTTACTCCTGCGCAAACCAATATAATAAGAAATGCTCTGGGAACCCCGGAGGCTTTTAAACGAAAATACTCGCGAGATCTTTAAAATCAATCTTATTGTTATCTTTTATCAATCATGCTAAACCGGTTATTTTATTCGAAAAAAGAATAATTAACCGGTTTATAATTTATTATAAACTAATATTTAATATTATTTATTCTGTAACACTTCCATGTCCCTGATAAATTTTACTTACACCGCAATTTATTCATAACCAAATAGTTACAAAGAAAAAAACTTGGCCCATTTTTGTCCCGTTTTTTAATTGCATAAATTCAATTATATTCTTTGCTTTATTGGGCTTTCACACCTAAAAACATCACATAACACAATTCCCGCTATTTAAACACATTTACACACCATTTCACACGTTTTTTTGGAGTGTATATGCCGATAAAGTACTTTTGCCATCGTTAAAAACAAGTGATATTATTTACCAACTTAATAACCAATTTAATGATGAGCAAAAACGAAGCCCTACCATTTGATGCATTGATTAAGGGATATATTTTAATCCCTAAAGCCTTACTTACAGAATCGCTAAACCAGAAAGAGACCGAGCTTAGTTACCTGGAAGCCTTTTTAATGGTACTTACCAAAGTTAATTACATGGATAACTCTTTGACAATTCGCGGTTGTAAGATTAATTGCAGTAGGGGTGAATCGCTGATGTCGTTCAAAAAATGGGGCGAAATATTCCATTGGAAAAGACATAAGGCACGATGTTTTTTCACCAAGATGGAGAGGTATAATTTGATACAAGTCACCCCCACCGAAATAAGTGGAATTATTCGCATAAGAGTGATTGATTATGATATGTGGACCAATAAACCGACTGACGACTGGGAAAAGCGCAAAACCAAAACAGACGAGAGTTTCGACGAGTTCTGGAACACATACCACGAGGTTACTCAAACACCTAAAAGGGAGATTGTCCCTGCCCGCAGGGAGTGGTCGAAGCTCACTTTAAGGGAACGTAGAATTGCTCTGGAGCAGATTAACTATTACTACCACAGTCTTGAAAACACAAAATACATTAAGCGGGCTTTCAGGTACTTAAAAGACAAATCTTTTCTTAACGAGTAATTTTATTAATATTTATATAGCTAAAATATTACTATGAACAAAAATATAAACATGCCTTTTGCGCTGGATTACGAGGAAGCCATTCTGGGTGCTTTACTGCTGGAAACCAAGGCGATGCCTATTGCCAGTCAGTACCTTCGCCCGGAAATGTTTTACGATGACAAGCATCAACAGATTTACAGCGCTATAGAGGGCATGTTTAACGAGGGGCGCAGCATTGATATTATCACCGTGACCGAGGAACTGAAGCGGCGCGGCAAACTGGAGGAGGTGGGCGGACCGTTTGCCATTGTGCAGCTGAGTAGCAGGGTGGCTAGCTCGGCTCACCTGGAAACGCACTCGCAGACGCTGAAGGATTACTTTATTCGCAGGGAACTGATAAAGGGACTGAGCGATTCGCTGAGCAAGGCTGTGGACTTGACTTTCTACACCGAGGATGTGGTTTGCAACACGCAGGAGATGCTGGACGAGATTGGGAAGGATTCCAGCTGGACAAGATCTCTCCGCGAAATGGATGTGCTGATGAAGGACACCGTTAATCTGGCTGCCATCCGCAGGGACAAGTCGCAAGACGGGGTTACGGGAATTCCTACGGGTATAAAGGCGCTGGACGAGCTTACGGCGGGTTGGCAGAATGGCGACCTCAACATCATTGCGGCTCGCCCATCAGTGGGTAAAACCATGATGGCGCTGTTCTTGGCCAAGGTGGCGGCTCAGGCGGGATTCAATGCGCTGTTTTGCAGCATCGAGATGCAGGGCGAAAAGTTGGGCGACCGTCTTATCTTACTGGAAAGCGACATCAATCCGCAGGACTGGCGCACGGGGCAAACCGGCACGGAGGAGTGGATAGCGGCGCAAGATACAGCCAGGGAACTGGCTCGCTTGCCAATGCGGATTGACGATAATCCGTCTATGAGTATGGATTATATCCGGGCGGAGGCTCGTTTGCTGAAGAGCAAGGGCAAGTGCGACATTGTGTTTATCGACTACCTGCAGCTTAGTGATATGAGAACGGGCGACAAAGGGTTTCGCAACCGCGAGCAGGATGTGGCCGTTGCTACCCGGAAGGCGAAGATGATTGCCAAGGAACTCGACTGCCCCGTGATTCTGCTCAGTCAGCTGAACCGTGATGCGGAATCGAGGCCGGGCAAGCGTCCGCAGTTGGCCGATCTTCGCGAGAGTGGTGCCATTGAGCAGGACGCCGATTTGGTATTGCTACTCTACCGCCCTGCCATGGGTGGCATGGCAACCGACAAGGAAACCGGATATCCTACGGATGGCCTGGGCATACTGATTGCCGCCAAGCATCGTAACGGACAGACGGGCAATGTCTACTTCTCGCATAACAAGAGTATGACGAAGATTGAGGATTATGTTCCGGTAATGGAGCAGCTTGTGCGCAACGGTAACAAGAAGAATGCAGGGCAACTGCAAGAGCCTGAGAAACAATCTCTGCCGGAGATTGGGAATTTGTTTACTAAGTAAACAGGCAGTGAGCTTAATAATAGTAAATCAAAAGTTATACAACTTCAAAATAAATGCAATATCAATCAGATAGGGAAAAATATAACATCTACCTTTCGACCAACAATATTATTCAACCCAAATAAATATGCCAGAATAGTCTTTCAAACCAACGGTTAAAGAGGCTGCCAATAAAGGATTTAGGCGTGCATTTAGACATCTGACATTGTAATTCCTAACCAGTAAAAAGGCCGTTAGATCAAACAGTATCTAACGAAGAAAAGCAGGGATCTTTCCCTGCTTTTCTATTACTATCAAACTATATAATATTTGAGAATATTACTTCGCTGCAACGTACCCAACTTCATCGACCATCTTCTGACCTTTAGCAGAAAGTGCGAAGTTAAGGAATGGAGTAACTTTGGCTTCGTCTTTCTTGATGTAGTACATGAATAGCGGACGAACTACCGGGTATGATTTATTCTTTGCATTTGCTACAGTTGGTGCAACAAACTTCTTTCCGTCATAAGAAACCTTTATAGCTTTTACGTTTTTGGAAACATAAGCCAGGCCCACATAACCAATGGCACCTTTTGTCTGACTTACCGACTGAATAATTGCTCCGGTTGCAGGCATTGAAAGGATATCTTTCTTGTAGTTTTTGTTTGCTAAGATGTGTTCCTTGAAGAACTCGTAAGTACCGGAACTGGTTTCTCTTGAGTATGCAATAATAGGCATATTGGCACCTCCTACTTGTTTCCAGTTAGTAATTTTACCGGTAAAGATACCTTCTAACTGTTGGCGGGTAAGCTGACTTACTTTATTACTTGGATTTACAACTACAGCCAGGGCATCATAAGCAATAACTTTCTCTACAAGAACTTTACCTGCTTGTTTGAATTTAAGTTTCTCGTCGAACTTTACCTTACGTGAAGCAGAAGCAAGATCTGTACTTCCTGCAAGCAATGCCGAAATACCTACACCACTACCACCACCGGTTACTGTTACTTTTGCGCCTTTGCTAGCGTTATAGTTCTCTGCCCATTTCTGAGCTACCGGTAACACTGTATCACTGCCCTTTACTCGTTGTGCAAATGCTCCCTGAGCCATTACACTGATTAATGCTATTGCTAAAAAAATCTTTTTCATCTTCAATTGTTTTGTTATTTTTTTCATATTGCAAATTTAGTTCACACAGATTTCATAGTTGTTTCGTATCAATTACACTTTGAATACATTTATATTACTATTGTGTTACAAAATACTCTTTAAGAGGCTAAACACGCCTCCCGAAGCAAACAGGGAAGGAAAAGAACCGCCGTTCTTTCCTTCCCGCTCCATAGTCTAAAAAACAAAGAAAACGTTAGTTAAATGCATATTATCTTTTTACGAACTTACGGGTTACAGTGGCTTTATCTGTTACAATCTTAGCCATATAAACACCTCCCGACAAGAAGCTTACATCGACAGGATCGCTGCCGGATATCTGTTTTGAAAGAAGCAGACTGCCGCTTAAATCGAAAATAGATATCTGCACGTTGGTTTCAGTGGTGTTCAGGTTGAATGCATTGGCAACAGGATTTGGGTAGATTATTATTGCTGATGCATCATCGGCTTTCTGTTCAACGACTCCCGTACCGGGCCCTGCTGAATAGTAGTAAATGGTTTTGGATTTGTTGTCCCAGTTGGTGGTTCCGGTGTTCCAGGCATATTCTATATCCTGAAGAGGCTTATTCACACCTCCCGATACTGTTGCCAAAGTATATGGACTAAAAAATACGGAATATCCGGAAGGTAATATTAAATCGGCGTAGGTATAATTCAAATCAAAAGTGGTGAGTTCTTTTGTCTGCTTCGCCCACTGGGCATTTTCCCATTTATAAGTATAGTATTCTGTGTTATTACCATTGGCATCGTACTTAAATTCATACATTGCAGCATATCCCCACTGAGTTAAGAAATTCCAATCGGAACGTGTTTCGGTTGCAATACGGTTATTGGCATCATAAGTATATTCGTACTTCATCATATACATCCAGCTTGTACCAGCCCAAATGGAATATGTAGTTCTTGTAATTTTGCCACCGGCATCGTATTCATAATCATACTTCATAGCAGTGGCCCAGTCACTAGTATCGGTATCCCAACTAGAAACAAGCACTTGGGTTAGTTTGCTGTTGGTGTAAGTATAATCGTATTTCATAGTATTATCCCATGCACTGGTAGTTGCATTCCAACTGGAAACAATGAATTGTTTGGCAGTATTGTCGGCATTATAAGTAAAGTCGTATTTTGTGTCTTTAACCCAGTCAAGAGTAGTGGTGCTCCAGTCATAATAAAGTATTTGAGTGGCGTATCCACCGGCATTGTAAGTAAATTCCTGTTTTGCATCATAATCCCACACACTGGTTGTGGAATTCCATTTATAGCTGGTAGCTACACTCCATTTACCATTGGCATTGTAGGTATAATCGTCTTTCGTAGCATTTACCCACGCTTTGGTGGCATTATTCCAATCGTAATAAATACCTGTTATCCATCTGCCGCTAGCATCATAAATGTATTGGTCTTTTGACGATTTATCCCATCCCAGGAGATCGCTGCTAGCCATAAAAAAAACGGTGCTATCGAGCTTTTGCTTAGTAGTTGCATCTCTCAGAGTGAGACTTTGAGTAGATACGCTTTTTTCCAGAAGTTTAAGATCTTGTTTCAGCTGAAGTTCTTGTTTATCGAGCCCTTTTAACTGCTGCCGGGCTTTTAGTAAACTTAATATTCCACTGTCGTTAATTTGTCCGTAAACAAACAATGCGGCAAGGGTGAAAAGTAATGCGAGTAGAATTCTTTTCATAGTCAAATTATTTAAAAGTGTTTATTGCATAGGACTATATTAAAACACTTTATCTGCCCGTTTAGTTCTCCACAGCTTGCAATCTTTGTTTGCTTAATTCAGCATAAGCACCTGTTTTTCTATTTATCTATTGAAAATAATCATAATTTGTATATAAATAATTTGTATTTGGAATTATATCAATAAATTTGCACCCGGAAAAAAACAGGCAAATATTATAATTTAAAACGCGATAAAAATATGGCTTTAATTAAATGTCCAGAATGCGGCGAGTCGGTATCTGACAAAGCCCCTAATTGTCCTCATTGCGGATTGGCAATAGCCGGCAACATCATCCCTTGTCCGGAGTGTGGCGCAGTAGTTCCTAAAGGAACCGAGACATGCCCAAAATGTGCTTTCCCATTGCAAGAAGTTAAAGAGCAAGTTAAGAACGTTGAAGCAAGCCCTGCTCCTCAAAAACCGGCCATAAAAGCCAGCGAAGAGGTGTTGGAGAAAATTGGTCCGGTATTTCTTGAAGCAAAAGAGCTATACGAGAAAAAGAAGTATGTTTCTGCTTACGACAAGATTAACATTGCACTCTCTGCTGCTCCAAACAATACAGAATGTTTAAAGCTGGAAGCTGCAATTGTATCGGGCATCTGCGATCATTCGCAAAAAGTGGCGGAAGAGTTGTTCCAGGCTAAGGAATATGCAAAAGCATTGGCCGAAATTGATGCTGCCTTGAAGTTTGCTCCAAACAGTCAGGCTCTGCTCAACCTAAGCAACGAGATTAAGCGGGCAAAAGCACGCCGTAAGACTCGTATCACAGTTATTTCGGTTCTGGTAGTTATCGCTATTGCCGTTGTTGCAGCAATGAGTATACGCAAATCGTTTACAGCTGAAGAAGAAAACCAGGCATGGGAAATTGCCAAGGATTCAAATACCGTATCTTGCTTCAATCAGTTCCTGGAAGATTATCCTGATGGTGCTCACTCTATGGATGCTCAGGAAATGCTTATGAAGCTTCAGAAAGATGAAACCGATTTCTGGGGTAGAGTTCAGTCGTCTAGCGATGTTTACAGCTACGAGCAATACTTGAAGAAGTTCCCTCAGGGTATGTATGTAGATCAGGCTAAAACCAGTATCGACTCTCTGGATTGGGTGAAAGCTACCAAAAAGAACACTCCCGAAGCATTTGCCGAATATCTGGCTGCTCACCCGGAAGGAGCACACGTTGGCGAAGCTCAGTCGGCTAACGAAAAGATTGCCGCTTCGGTTCCTACAGCTGAAGAGATCTCGGGCATGAAGAGCTTCTTCTCTAATTACTACGCTGCCGTAGAAAATAAGGACGAAAGTTCTGTTCTTGATTTCTTTGAATCTGTTACTCCTAAATATTATGGTATTTCCAATGCCAGCAAGAGTGATATTCAGTCAAACATTAAGAAGATGTATGCTAAGGATATTAAACAGGTGCACATTGCAATTAACGATGCAAGCTTTAAAGTAACTAAGGATGAGAGTGGCAATTTCCACGTAACATTCCCTATTGATGTAACTTACGATCGCGAAGATGCTGCTAAAACAAACACTTCGAGCATGACAGTTACTGCTGTGGTAAACAGTAACCAAAAGATTACATCTATTATATCTAATAAGAGTAACAATACTCTATAAGATCTTTTTTTCTTTTTATGTTTTAAATGTTTAAAGATTTTTGAATTACATTTCACGAGAGAGAAGAGTCATGGGGGTTCTTCTCTCTCTTTTTTTGTGCTTTCTATAAAAGGGAGTTAGTAGGGTTAGTACTCTCTATCACTTTTAGTTTTTAAGTGTCAGAGCAGAAACAGACACTTCGTTTATAGTTTCAGAGGAGTACATAGCGCGAAACTTTTCCGTTAGATCCATCTTTAACAAATATCCGTATGCTAATTTTGAGTCAGTATCCTTTTCTATAGTAAAATCATAAACGGAACCGTTGTAAGACATTGCCACATCATTCATTTTTAATATATCCGAGGATGAGAATGTTCCATTAATTGTATCTTTTGCAGCGGTAATAAATACTAAATTTCCACCTTGTAAACTATTACATTCTAACTTGTAATAATTAAAAATATTCAAGGGACAAACATTCTTAAGTTCTGTTTCAATTTTACTCTTCAGGCTCTCATCTCCAACATTAATAATAAAAGTAGGATCCTTGATAACCACATATTTGTATTTTATAGAAGGAACCTTGACAAAGAAATTAATCAAAATATTATCGGACGACTCTTTATCATATGTAAGACCACCAATAGTTGCCGTACCGGCTCCTTTCAAAATACATAGATATTTATTATTCCCGGAGTCTTTTATATCAATATTACCACTTCCATACAAGCCCAAATTAGAACCATTTGTTTTGATAGATATAGCCAACGTATCTCCAATTTTAGCCGTTATCGTATCATTGAGAGAAATGAGCGTTGTATCAGAACCATTTACGGAATATGAAATCTCAGTTTTTAGTTTATCAGACGTTTCATCATCGTTCTTACTATCCTTACAACAAACACAGAAAAGTGGTATCAAAACCAAATAAAAAACACTAATACTTTTTTTCATAACAACAATATTACAATGCAATCTTATTAACAGATATATTTCCTATTTATCTGATATAAAATTAGTAACACATTAGTTATGCAAAAAAAGAAATATACAAAGCACTATTATTTAAATTCAATCAACTGCTTTTTATCTATCTATTACGATATATTTACAATTGTACCAATAGTACATTAAGAGAATATTTATGGCTCACCTAAATGCTCAACAATTACTTTAACCTGGCGTGGTGTATAAATCCTGTTCCGATGATTGTATTCCAGAGCGGAAAGCTCGGCTGTTAGCTGACTGTTGCCGGCTATCCAGCGGGCTAGTATGCGCAAGGCTCCGGGAATAGTCATGTACGGATTGTAAAGGCAGGCCAGTTCTACTTTGGTATATGCCCTGATTTTAAATTCTTCTGTTGTTTTTATCATAGTCTTTCTTGTTTTTCTTCCCGTAAATTTACCAATTTTTGCCTGGTTATCCAAGCTTTCAAGGCAATAAAACGTCTGATAATTGTAATTAATTCAAACTAATTATACCTAATACGCTCTACTGTTTCCCCTCCCTCGCTATACCCTATCTTTGTAGTGTTAACAAGAAAGGATAAGAGCTCTTTACCACAGTATCAATCAACTAAAAATGTAAAGAAAATGAGTGTAAAGTATTCAGTAGTTATGAGAAAGAACCCGTCTAAATCATCTGAACCGGGAAAGTATTACGCACATGCACAGGCGTATGGTGAAATGGATTTTGATTCGCTTTGCGAAGAGGTAAACGGACGATGTACCGTAACCCGTGCCGACGTTGCTGCAGCAGTGGAAGCGATTCTGGAATCGATGAAAAAGGCGTTAGCCGAGGGTAGAATTGTTCGCCTGGGCAACTTCGGTAGTTTCCAGATTGGAGTGAGAAGCAACGGTGCCACTACCGAAAATGAGTTCGTATCTTCCATGATTCGCGGAACCAGAATCAGTTTCCGTCCCGGTAAGTTGCTCACCAATATGCAAAAAACACTTGCATATACGCAGGTGGCCAAGCTTCCGGTAAAGGTTACCAATGGTGGTAACGAGGTTGGATAGCATAGACCTATAGCTTTGGAAAAGAGTACTCTGTGTTACCAACAGCAATAAGCAAATAAGGCTGTTGGTGCACACAGGTATTTCCCTAAGTCCGCATTGATAAAAAACATCCGGTAAAATCCGGGACTCTTCTTAAAAGCGGGACTTACGGCAAGTGCAGTGAACGGGTTATACAACCCAGCAACAACCATTCTAGCGAACAAAAGCAGAGAAAATCGGTAAACCAGGGAGGCTATAGAACCTTGCTACCAACCATTGTAAAGCAGTGAAGCACAGTGATAGGTAAAGCAAAAAGGCTGTATACCTTGTAGCTGCTTTTTTAACGCACTATAAGCACAGCAAACAGGCAAACAAACAAGCAAACCGGAGAGGGATCTCTCGCAAGAGAAAGCAACCCTCTCCTATTTAAAATCAGTTATTAATCAGTAAAAACAGAAAAATGAAAATTATAGATGGCATTATAAATATACTGCAGGTGGTACTTCCTTTTCTAAAAAAGAAGGATGCCAAGCAAGTGCAGGATTTCACCGAACTGATAAAGAGTCAGTTCGACTACCTGATGGAGCAGGTAACCCGCTTTGAGAAGGATTACTTCGAGCTTTCCGAGAAAGTGAGGCAAATGTATCAGGAGATGATTACGCTGAACGCCCAATTAAATACTGCTCTAAAAGGCCAGTGTTTGGTAACCAGCTGCAAGGACAGGCAATAGTTACGGCACTAAAAACAGAATTATACGGCATTTATAGATTTAGAAAACCCTGTTAATAGGGATTCCAGAATCAAGATTACGGCAATCGTAAATAAATTACGGGAACAAAATACAAATTACGGCATTTAGGGATTCAGAATGCCTTTGTTTATAGGGTTCCCGGAATGGAATTACGGCACTAGTATTTTAATAACGGAAACGGAATACAAATTACGGCAATTAGAGATTCAGAAAGCCCCGTTAATAGGGATTCCAGAATCAAGATTACGGCAGTCGTAAATAAATTACGGGAACGAAATATAAATAACGGCATTTAGGGATTCAGAATGCCTTTGTTTATAGGGTTCACGGAATGGAATTACGGCATTAGTATTTTAATAACGGAAACGGAATACAAATTACGGCAATTAGAGATTCAGAAAGCCCTATTAATGGGGAATTAAAACGAAGATTACGGCATTTTAAATAAAATAACAGCAAAATAAAATGAGAGAAATAAATTTAATTGTAATTCACTGCTCGGCAACGAGAGTGGATAAAGATATAACTGCACAAGACATTAATTCAGCACACAAGGTAAGAGGATTCAGTTCGTGGGGCTACCACTACTACATCCGTAAAAACGGCAAAGTAGAACCAATGCGGAGTCACGATGAAGTTGGAGCTCATGCTCGCGGATACAATGCAAAGTCCCTGGGCATCTGTTACGAAGGCGGACTGGATACCAACGGCAAACCAGCAGACACTCGCACGCTGTCTCAGCAAATCGCACTGCATTCTCTGGTAAGCAAGCTGTTAAAAGAGTTTCCCGGCTGCAAGGTAGTAGGCCATCGGGATTTGAGTCCGGATAAGAACTATAACGGCATTATTGATCCATTTGAGCGTGTGAAGGAATGCCCCTGTTTTAACACAGCCGATGAAACGTGGGAGTAATCAAATAAAGGTGGAAATAAGCTTTTAAGGCTTACAAGTAATTGTGAAAATCTGCACTACAATCAACCATTAATGAAATAGCAATATTCATTGTTGGTTGATTGTCTATTTATAAAATATTTTTCATCTACTAAAATTCTTCTTTTTAAACAAAAGCCATTATATTTATATATTCGCAAATATATACAAAAGAACACAAATAAAAGAAGTGATAATCTTGAGTTATAAAACCGGTAATCCTATCCTCTTTCAAGAACAAATCAATTTCTGGTTCTGTAGATAGTTTTTCTAAATATCATTCTGCAACCGAGATGACTACAAATTCAAAAAAATAGGTTAAGTTTGCAATAACGATAGAACAAAGCTGATTTGCTAAAGGCTAACTTCTCTTCTTATATACAGGTTAGTTTGCAATAACGATAAAACAACAAGAGCATGGATCTTTTTGATGAAATTACGGAATTCAAGACTTCAATGGCTATTCGTAAGAAGTTGGTGGAATATAGCGTGGTTAAGACTTTCAAGGAGGGTGAAAACATTCTTCGCGAAGGAGCATATATTAAAGGTGTTCCTATTGTGGCTACAGGCAGCGTGAAGGTGATGCGCACCAATGATGACGGAAGGGAGATTTTGCTTTACTACATTAAAAGCGGTGAGAGCTGTGTGATGTCTATTCTTGGCGGACTGCACAACGACACAAGCAAAGTAAAGGCGGTAGCGGAAGAGGATACGGAGGTTTTCTTTATCCCTAACGATAAGCTGGCTATGCTGATAAAGGAGTTTCCGCAGTTTCTGGATTATATTTTCAGACTCTATCACAAGCGTTTTGAGGAGTCTCTGGATATTATAAACGAGATTGCTTTCAAGAAGATGGATGAGCGTTTGCTGGCTCTGCTGGAAAAGAAAGCGGAACTCTATCACGACCGGACAATCAATATTACGCATGAGCAGCTGGCTAATGAACTGGGCACGGCACGGGTGGTGATCTCTCGCTTACTGAAGCAGCTGGAAGAGTATGGCGCTGTGAGCCTTGGACGTAACAAGCTGACTCTACTAAAATCTTTGGAAGGGTTTACTCCGGAAAAATAAAAGAACCATTTCTCTTTTTTCATTGTTTTTCTCATAAAAACATCCTTATGTAACAAAAGTAGCTGACCAGGTTTTTGGGATGCTCTACATTTGTTCCATAATTAAAAATGAGGGACAATGAAAGAAAAGAAGAGAACTATCAGATTACTAATGGCCGCCATAGTTTGTTTAGCGGCTCTGGTACCTGTAAAAGCACAAAACGGCACACGTTTTCTTAGTCTGAATGAGGCTATGGAGAGTGCTTTCAAGGGAAACAAGCAACTACTTACCACTTCACTGGATGAAAAGATTGCCACGTCCGATTACCGGAAAAGCGATGCAATCTTTATGCCTCAGGTAAATGTTTCCTACTCGGTAATGGCTACTAATGATCCGCTTAATGTGTTTGGATTTAAACTGCAGCAACAGTCTGTAAAAGCGGAAGACTTTAATCCTGCCTTACTTAATAGCCCCGATGCATTGACTGATTTCAATGCAAACATCGAGGTACAAATGCCTTTATTTAATCTGGATCAGATTTATATGCGAAAGGCGGCAGCGGCTCAGAAGGATGCTGCCCGCTATGGTACCATTCGCATGAAGGAATATATATCTTTTGAGGTGAAGAAGGCTTATCTGCAACTGCAGCTGGCTTACCGCGAAAAGGGGGTGCTGGAGGAAGCTTTGGGTACTTCGAAGGAGGTTTACGCTTCTGTAGAGCGCTTCTTTGCTCAGGGATTGATTCGTAAATCGGACGTACTGAATGCTAAAGTGCACGTAAGCGGTGTGGAAACGAATCTGGAGAAAGCAAAGAGTGCCATAGCCAATGCTTCTGATTACCTGAGCTTACTGATGGGACAACCTACTGGCGTAGTTTATCAGGTGGAGGAACCAGCCTCAGCAATGATAGGTTCCAGTGGTTCGGTATCTGATCTTCGTTCTGACTTTCAGGCAATGGAAAAGGCTATGACGGCTACGGAGATGATGAGGAAATCTTCAGGATTCTCTATGATACCCCGGCTGAATGCTTTCGGTACGTATCAGTGGAACGATAAGAAGTTTGCTTCTTTTGGTTCTGACAGTTATCTGGTTGGTGTACGTCTATCGTGGACATTGTTCAATGGTAACCAGAGCAAGTACAACGCTCGTTCAAGCAAGCTGATAGGCATGAAGCTGCAGGAACAGCTGAGCAACGAGAAAATGAAGGCGCAACTGGAATACAACAAGACCAGCAGAGATCTGGACGACATTGCTTTTGAACTTCGCAAACAGAACGATATGGTGGAACAGGCTACGGAAGCTCTCCGCATTACGAAGGATCGTTTCGATCAGGGATTGGAAAAGACAGCGGATGTGTTGATAGCTCAGACACAATTATCGGGGCAGCAACTCAACTATGCGCGTACTGTTTACAAACAAAATCTCACGGCTGCTTATATGGAGTTCATCACAGCCAACGAATCAAACAATAAATAATCAACATATAAAAGATAAATTCTATGAAATCAGTAAGATATGTATCCGTAATGTTTTTCTCTCTGGTAATGGCCGGAGGTATGTTTCAGGCTTGTTCTTCTTCGGATAAGGAAGCTAAAGTGAAGGAAGAGGCTGTGGCTGTAGTTACTGCTTTACCATCGTCTACCGAGGAATCGGGTGTATTGGCAAGCGGACAGATTGAAGCGGGACAAACAGCTGTAATCAGCACCCGGGTAATGGGAAGCATCAGTCGCATTTATGTAAAAGCAGGCGACAAGGTTGCTAAGGGACAGTTGTTAGTAAGCATCTCTAACGCGGACATCATGGCTCAAAGGGCTCAGGCAGATGCAGCTATCTCGGAAGCTAAGGCGGCAGCAGCGGTTTCGGCAAAGGACTTGGAACGTTTCAAACAGCTTTATCAGAACCAGAGTGCTTCGGCAAAGGAACTGGAGAATGTTACTCTGCAGCACCAGTCTATCAGCTCTAAACTGGAAACTGCCCTACAGATGAGGAATCAGGTAAATGCTATGCTTGCTTATACACGCATCACTGCTCCTTTCTCGGGAGTAATCACCAAGAAATTTATGGATGAGGGTAGTATGGCTAATCCGGGTATGCCGTTACTGGCTTTGGAGCAAAGTGGAAACTTCCAGGCTGTAGTCTCTGTACCGGAATCGGACATAGCCAGAATTAAGCAGGGAGCAACGGTGAATCTTACGGTAAAATCATTGGGTATTACGTTCCCGGGAACCATTTCGGAGATTAGTCCCTCCTCTCAGTTTACCGGTGGACAATATGGAGTAAAGGTTGCAATAAGTGACAGTAAGTCGTTAGGAATCAAGGCAGGTATGTATGTAAATGTTTTAATTCCGGGCGAACAGGTAAAGAGCTCTCAACCTGCAAGAATGACAATTCCGGTGAAAGCTATTGTTAATAATGAACAGCTTACCGGAGTGTATGTGGTGAGCAAGGAGAACAAGGCTTTGCTTCGCTGGGTAAGATTAGGCAAGCAAATGGGCAACCGTGTAGAGGTACTGTCGGGCCTGGCTCCCGACGAACGTTTTGTGGTAAGCACAGAAGGACGTGTATACAACGGCAGTAAGGTGATTGAATCAAAATGAAATAACGACCGATAAAGAACTAAAGATATGAAAGAAGGTTTTGCAGGAAGATTGGCGAATGTGTTTATTCGCTCTAAGCTATCCGTACTATTGATGATTGCTTTCTTGCTCTTGGGAGCATTCAGTATAACCCTTATCCCAAGGGAAGAGGATCCGCAGATTGAAGCACCAATGGCCGATATCATGGTGGCTTATCCGGGAGCTAACCCTACGGAAGTGGAAAGCAGGGTGTCTATCCCTCTGGAGAAAGTGGTATCTAACGTAAAGGGCGTTGAGTATGTATACTCTACATCCATGAACGGAATGACAATGGTTTCCGTACAGTTCTTCGTGGGACAGGATATGGAACGTTCCCTGGTAAAGCTATACACTGAGATTATGAAGCACATGGACGAAATGCCGCAGGGTGTTTCCATGCCGTTGATTAAGACTCGTGCCATTGATGATGTGCCTGTGTTGGCGCTTACTTTGTGGAGCAATAAATATGGTGATTACTCTCTTCGCCAGTTGGCCGAGGTAATGACTACCGAACTGAAGAAGGTACCCGACGTAGCCGCAGTGAATATTCTGGGCGGACGTAGCAAGGAAATAAAGGTAGTACTGGATAAAGATAAGATGACGGGAAATCATCTGGATATGGCCGGTATATCTAAATACATTCAGGGAAGCAATATGCAGTTGTCTTCCGGTAATATCCTGAGTGGTGACTCTGCATTCTCTGTACAGTCGGGTAGTTTCCTGAAAACGGCTGATGATGTGGCTAATCTGGTGGTTGGTGTAAACGAGGGTATGCCTGTTTATCTACGTCAGGTAGCTCAGGTGGAAGAAGGTCCGGGCACTCCCAGTCAATATGTATCTTACGGAGAAAAGGGTAACTATCCGGCTGTGACTATTGCCATAGCAAAGAAAAGCGGTGTGGATGCCAAGAAGCTTGCCGGACAGATTCTAGATAAAGTGGATCATTTGAAGAAGGAGTTAATTCCTTCTGATGTAAACGTTACTACTACGAGAGATTACGGTCAGACTGCTTCGGATAAGGTTTCAGAACTTTTGCTTCACTTATTTGTAGCTATCATCGCGGTAACTCTGTTTGTAATGCTGGCTATGGGCTGGAGAGGCGGACTGGTTATATTCCTATCGGTACCGGTTACCTTTGCCCTAACGCTCTTCTCCTACTACTTTCTGGACTATACGCTTAACCGAATAACGCTGTTTGCACTGGTGTTCGTTACAGGTATTGTGGTAGACGACTCCATTATCATAGCAGAGAATATGCACCGTCATTTCAGGATGAAGAATTTACCATTCATTCAGGCAGCTATCTATGCTATCAATGAGGTAGGTAATCCAACCATCCTGGCTACCTTTACGGTAATAGCTGCGGTACTGCCAATGGCTTTCGTATCTGGTATGATGGGACCTTATATGAGTCCGATGCCTATTGGAGCATCTATCGCTATGATTTTCTCGTTACTGGTAGCCTTGACACTGACTCCCTATCTGGGATACATCTTCCTTCGCTCTAAAGAGGATAAAGATAACAGTGAAGTTACTGAAGAGGGTGAAACAAATCTGGAAGATAGCAAGGTATACAGAATGTATAAGAAGATCGTCTCTCCTATGCTGGAATCACGCAAGATGAGATGGACGTTTATGCTTGCAACAGTAGCTCTGCTATTGATATCTGTTTCTCTGTTCTATACTAAATCGGTACCGGTAAAGATGCTTCCATTCGATAACAAGAACGAGTTTCAGGTGGTAATTGATATGCCCGAAGGAACTACACTTGAACGTACTGATGCTGTGGCTAAAGAAATTGCTGCTTACGTAGCAACCAACAAGGATGTAGTGAACTATCAGACGTATGTGGGTACTTCCGGTCCTATCAACTTCAATGGTTTGGCTCGTCATTACGATTTGCGTAGAGGTGAAAACGTGGCAGATATTCAGGTGAATCTAAAAGATAAAGGAGACCGTAAGTTACAAAGTCATGATATAGCAAAGGCTGTTCGCCCGGGTATTCAACAAATTGCCAAGAAGTATAATGCCAATGCCAAAGTGGTAGAGGTCCCTCCCGGCCCGCCGGTACTCTCCACTTTGGTGGCAGAAATCTATGGTCCCAATTATCAGGATCAGATTAATGTAGCCAATCAGGTAAAAGACCGGTTGAACAAAACTTCGGGAGTTGTGGATGTTGACTGGATGGTAGAAGCCGATCAGAAGGAACTTGTTTTTGATGTGGATAAAGAGAAAGCAATGTTACGCGGAGTAGCTCCGGCACAAGTAGTTGGAGCGATACAATCGGCTATTGGAGGTGAAATGGCAGGTGTGGTTCATCAGGAGTCCTCCTCTGTATCAGTACCGGTGAAACTTCAGTTGGCCGATGCAGATAAGAACGATATCAATAACCTGAAGAACCTGACTGTAGTGAACCAACGCGGTGAGAGTGTTTCTGTGGGAGACCTGGTTCAGATTACTGAAAAAGTAAAGGATAAGAGTATTTACCGGAAGAATCAGAAGAGAGTGGTATACGTAGTTGGTGATATGGCCGGGAAACTTGAAAGTCCGGTGTATGCAATGAACGATATGTCCGATCACCTGAAGGAAATCAAGCTTCCTAAGGGATACGAATTGCAGGAAAACTACACCAGTCAGCCAAAGTTTGAAGACCAATTTACCTTGAAATGGGATGGTGAATGGCAAATAACCTACGAAGTATTCCGTGATCTGGGTATTGCTTTCCTGATAGCCATCATCATTATCTATATGCTGATTATCGGATTGTTCCAGAACTTTACAGTACCATTGATCATGCTATCGGTAATACCATTATCGCTCATAGGCATTATACTTGGTCACTGGATGATGGGAGCCTTCTTTAGCGCCACTTCCATGATTGGATTCATAGCCCTGGCAGGTGTGATGGTACGTAATTCCATCCTCTTGATAGACTTCATAGATATCCGTCTGAAAGAAGGAATACCTTTGAAGCAGGCTATACTGGAATCGGGAGCAGTAAGAAGCATCCCTATCCTACTCACAGCGGGAACAGTGGTATTAGGAGCTATTGTAATCCTTTTCGATCCGTTGTTCCAGGGATTGGCAATCTCTCTGATGGGAGGAACCGTTACAGCTACGTTACTTACCCTGGTGGTAGTTCCATTGCTATATTTCAAATTAATGCGTAACAAATATAAATAAAGATATTATGAAACTTACCCTGGTGGTAGTTCCATTACTATATTTCAAATAATGCGTAACAAATATAAATAAAGATATTATGAAACTATTAGTTGTAACCAGTCTGGTAGAATGTGCCGAGAGTGTAGCCGAGATGCTGACTCGCGCAGGCGTGAAAGTTTTTAGCAGAACAGAGACCACCGGCTTTAAAGAGGGCCATAGACCCAACATGCTCGATAATTGGTATGGTAGTTCCAATGGGAAATTCAATGCAATGTTCTTCTTTGCCTTTACATCCGAAGAGAGTGCCAATAAGATGCTTCAGGCAATCAGAGATTGTAATATAGAGAAGAAGAACCGCTTCCCAGTAAGAGGATTTATTCTCCCGGTAGAAAGTTCTACTTATATGGATGGTGAAGCTTTGCCGTATTAAGTATTAGTATGTTCCTCTTACAGCGTGGATTAGCTGTGAAATATAAAATAACTCCCCTGCATACACTTATATTAAAATAAGTAATGCTTTAGGCAACCAAAGATTGTAATATAGAGAAGAAGAACCGTTTCCCGGTAAGAGGGTTTATCCTCCCGGTAGAAAGTTCTACTTATATGGAAGATGAAGCTTTGCCGTATTAAGTATTAGTATGTTCCTCTTACAAAACATCTTTAGTATTATCTTCTTGGGCAGGATGGGTAGAAATTACTCAATCCTGCCCTATTTTATGTAGAGTTATCAAAAAAAATAAGTTCTTTATTTATTCTATATAAAATTTTTCTTTTTGTATTAAAGCTTTCTAAATATAAAGTCATGCAAAAACTAACATTATTCATTCAATAAACAAAATAAGTGACAGCAAATAAACAAACTTATTTGCTGCCACTTATTTTTTGTTCAATTGTCTCTATATTACCGTTTACAAATTAACTAGAATTTATAGCCAAGTGTTACGCTAAAGTTTATATTTTTGGCTGCGCCCTCAACATCTTTTAGATTTATTGAGCCCACCTGTCCATCAAGACCAACAAGAATTTTACTGAATTCCAATCCTACGCCAAATCCCACTCCGGCATCAAATTCATCGAGACCATCTTTACCGAATGTATTGGTATCATTACTACTAAGATTTGAAGAGATTTTACCACCTATTCCATAAGCAATATATGGACCTGCTGAAAAAATAAGATTGGTTTCACCTTCAATATGTACTCTTGCCTGTATATTAACAGGTAAATCAAGATACATTTGATTAACGGTCACTTTTAATCCGGATTCTGAATATTTTGTTCCTTTTGTCGACAAGAATAGCGAAGGCTGTAACGACCATATATTATTAAATGCATATTCCATACCTACACCTACTTTAAAGCCTAGTTTTGCATTATTTCCCTGAACATCGGCACCGGTCCAGTTGCTAAGATTCAAACCAGCTTTAGCATTCCAGGAAACTTTAGAATCCTGAGCCATTGTTAGCATATTACATCCTAATATGATGACCAAAAGTAATAATAGTTTTTTCATATTATCTAGTTTTTGTCATTGCTTTCCTGTTCCCTCCGGTTGGCACTATTAATAATTAAGAAACGTAGGAACTTGCAAACAATCGTTGTACGTTTGATGAATAGACCTATTTCTAAATTGCTACTCATCCATTAACTAAACAACCCGTAATGGAAATAGTTTCCTAAAAACTATCATTCACAACAATTACGCCGGAGTTCTGTTATACTCCGGCGTAATTAATTAAAAAGAACCAAACTTGTTTGTGAATTCTTGTACAAAAGAATACATTCTTCTGTACAGAACAATTAAATCTTTTGTACAGAAGAATGCATTGTTTTGTACAGGATTACAAAAACATTATTCCAGAAGAATAAAAAACATCTCGGCAGAAAAAGAAACCTCTGCGTAACTTTATGATTTATTCATTTCAGCAATCAGTTTGTATCTGAATTCGTTGGCATTGAGCATTGCATTATAACCATCAAAATAGAAATAAGTACTGTATATCTGTTTCCCTTCATTCCATTCAACCGATACAAAGCAAGAATCTCTTTTAATTTGCTTTTTGAAAGCCAGTGCAAACGGACCTAAAAGCAATATTCTATGAGCCGTAACTTTCTCTTCAACAGTTGAAGTATCTTCTAATTCAATGCTTACAACAGACGCTACAGGAATAGAAAACTTTTCAGCGGGTATGTATACATTAGCCGGTCTCACATAAAAAACAAAGTCTTTCGGTGTTCTTCTAAATACAAGCGAATGTATTATCTCTGTTACAGAAGGATGACCGCCTATGTAAGTTCCACTTTCAACGAAATCTCTTGCAGACAAACCTTGCCTGTTCAATATATGTTCTGCCACATCTTCCCGTCTTTTTTTATTGTTATATACCACAAACAAAACGGCAATAGCTAATATTGCAACACCCAAAAGAAGGGCATGCAAAGTAAAATTGTTATCGCTATGAACTATCAACCGATAAGCATTACAGGATGGTAGTGTTAAAAGACTTATAGCCATGAACACATAGATGATATGTTTTCTCATAACAGATTGGATTTAAGGATTAATCTCAATACTCTATCTATCAGTTCAATTTATAACAATTTTAAGATTCTTTTATATCAATTAATTATAGTAAATTAACATTAATTATATTATCAAGCAATTCAGCCTCATCAAAGGGTGATTTATCATATTTGTCTGATGGCATTAACCTTATGCTCCATTTGTTCTTTTTGGCCTGGTTTATTATCAAACGTAGCGGTACAATAAATACGTTTAGTACTTTCCTCTAATATAGCATTAGCTTTCGAGATTACCGACAAACATTCATCCATCGTATCACATTCTACAATAGTGCCCATTGAAGTCAGCTGACTTTTATAAGGCAAAGCATCAATCATTTCAATTACCTTCTTTACGTAAAGGCTCACATGTTCTCCCTTATCCATGGGAAAAATGGCGAAATTCATTACTACAGACATAGCACATTATTTTAATTGTTAATTAATAGACAAATATCGCAATAATATTCTTACTTTGTCATTATCTAACATGCTAAAAATGTGTGATATGAATAAATCAATTTCCTCAATAGAAGACCTCGAGAAAAAGGTCTTTAAAATTGCACAAGATTCTATTGTTATTGATAAAATTATCGACGAATTTATTGATAACAACTATGGCAATCTTGATTCATTTGAAACGTTAGTTGTTTATTATAGATCCACTATTGTAGACGACACTACTTTTCTAAAGAATTATATTGAAGGGGTGATTGAACTGGCTTTTGATAAACTTAGCGATAAAGAGAAATATATATTCTACAACAGTTCTTACGGAATAATTGATGAATTTGAGTGTATTGAAATAGAAAACAACAATAGTGTAATCTGCTCAAGCGAATGGCAGATTACCGAAAAACTTATCTCTAATTTTAAAGAATACGTAGGATTCTACGAAAATGAACGCATAAAGTTCTATCAGTATAACGGCTATGTATAGTTTCTCATAAAGGATCTCTAATTTCAATGAATACGTAGAGCTCTACGAAAACGAACGCAAAGTTCTATCAGTATAACGGTTATGTATAGAAGTTATAAGGGCTTAGACGAAAGTTTCATCTAAGCCCTTTTTATAGGTTTTACTTGGAACAATAGTTATTTTGATCCGTTACGTATTCCTTATTCTGACAACAGTTATTCCTATTAGTTATTCTTTCTCCTGACATAGTTCATCTCAATCATTTTATTTTTCTTGAATACCATTCCCAAATTTTATCAAGTGCTTTGGGAGAGAAAGTCTCTTCTATCACTCCATACTCGGCAGGCATTCCCGTTTTGCATTCCTGAAAAAGATGATTCAACGGATATATGCTGGTAGTTTCAACATTTCTGTTTCCACCTTTATACAAAGCTCTCATTATTCCATCCAGATTCTCTTCTGCGCGAACTTGTCTGTCTTTCGTTCCATTCAAAGCTAATACCGAACATTTCACCTTCACTAAATAATCGGCCGGATTGGTAAGCAAGAAAGAACGGAACCAGGGATCCATAAAACGAGTAATCATACTATTGATGAAGATATCTCCCTGCTTTGTGTCAAATTTAAGAATAGAACAAATATCTTGCTCCTTTTCTTTATAGAACTTCTGTAACTGAGAACGGGCACTTTCTCCGGGATATTGACGCAATATATCGGCACTTCCTTGATGGATCTTTGCCAATGCTTGCTTAGCTTCTTCTGAATAAGATTCTCCAAGTAAATCTCCGCCTTGTTGAATCAGAATCTTTTCACCAGATAAACCCGGTCCGGCCAATAAAACAATAAAGGCAATCTTCTTATCGGTGGAAGCAACCATTGGAGCAATAATACCTCCTTCGCTATGCCCCATCAATCCGATTTTCTTTTTATTGATTTCTTTTCGTGTTCTGAGATAAGCAACTGCAGCCTCAACATCTTTAGCAAAATCGGCAGATGTAGCACCTTTATACACACCAGCAGACTTTCCAAACCCACGGTCATCAAACCTTAATACAGCTATACCTTTACGGGTAAGGTAATCGGCTATAATCCAGAAAGGTTTATGATCAAATATCTCTTCATCACGATTCTCGGCTCCACTGCCGGTAATCATCACTACAGCCGGATACTTACTATTCCCTTTTCCCTTTGGAAAGGTCAACGTTCCTGCCAGCGAAATGCCATCTTTTGCATTTAAGAACGTTACATCCTCTACTTTATAAGGAAACGGTGCCTTTGGTTCCTGTGGACGATTTCTTTTTAGCGCTCCCTTTTCAAGATCTAAAGGGAATGACATGCCCATCTGTTTAAAAGTTCCTTTTAAGGACTTACCATCCCATTTACCCGAATATTCAGCTTGTAGCGGAGTTAAGGTAACGTTTAGCAATGAATCTTTAAACGTAACATTTGTTATTGGAATTCCTTTTGCCGACTGATCCGGACTATCCATAGTTCCCGTATACAAACCATTATTACAATTAAAATGAAAAACTAAAGTCAGTTTGGTTCCCCGAACTTCGAGTTTGCCGTTCCAGTCTCCTGCTATTTCCTGTGCACAGACGCTGAGAGAATGCCATACTAACAAAAAAAGGAATAAGGTTCTTGTCTTCATAATATTACGTTTTTTTCTGAAATATAAAATTACAAAATATTTTTGAAAATATAATCGTTTAATCTTAAAATAGTTACCCTAAAAAAATAGTTATTCTCTTTTTAGGGAAATTCCTATCAAAGATTGGGGAATATCTTTAGCCGATAGAATTTTCTCATCTTACTTTTGTGACATAACAAAACAGACCAGATATTAAACTAAAAAAATTAAGCGTTATGAAGAAGATAATTTTATCATTAGTTGCCATTATAATGGTATCAGTGAGTTCGGCTTGCATGGCTTCCAATAAAGGGGGACATCACAACAAGGGTAATCGCACAGAAGTTATCGTAATACACGAAAACAATAGAGGCAGAGACTACAGAGGCAGAGATCATTATGTCCGTCACGACAACAGAAGATATGACGGTTACAGGAATGAAAGGTTTTGCCAGGAAAGAGACCATAGAGTTAAATGCAGAAAGCACAGATGTTATGACAGATGCTATGAATGCAGACACCATGGTCACAACAAAAACGCTGTAGTAGCAGGTGCAGTTCTTGGAACAGCAGCTCTCGTTCTAATGAATTCCGGTCATTAGAGGATCAAAAATAAAAGTTGGGTATGCATATATAGTGGAAAACCTAAACAAAAAGACTTGATATTCTACATCTCATATTTTAATGTAAATCTGCGGTTAACGATTCGTTCTACATCGTTACCGCAGATTTTTTTGTATCTATTTCTTTACCTGATAGCAGATAAGAGTATCAATAGGCGTATTATTCAGGGTGGTTATCTGAACAAACATGTCGGGTCTTTTAAACTCGAATCGGGTTTTCAGCTTTGCTTGTTCAGGATCAGAGGAATCTTTGAAAGGAACTGCCTCACATACTTTGCCTGAAGTAAACCGCGATACAAAAACCATTGGGTGCGATCCTTTATAAATCTCGGTTTCAATAAATGTATCGGTGCTTTTATCATATACATTAAGAACTTTGGCTTCCACTACTGTTTTCTTCTTCACCAAAACCTTGAAGTTACCTTCAATTTTACTATTGGAGTATTTTCCGGTCCATACAAAAGTACTGTCTTTACTTAGCTTACCTTTCCACGTTCCGGCAAACTGTTTAAACAGTTTTATCTGATTAAGATCTCTTTTTTTGTTATCATTCACAGTCTTCTCTACCGTTGATTCTACTCCGTATAGAATCTGCCATCTTACATCAATTCGTTTAAAGACGAAAAATATAACTCCCTGATCTACTATAATATAATGTCCGTCTTTATAATCTGTACGGCTATTTATCTTTGCCGTATACAGCACAGTTGAATTATCAAGAATCTCATATTTCTCGTCCAGTATATTAAATTTCTGCCCTTCCTGAGTTTTAAAGAGAGGTTTAAATATAGAGATACAATCTTCGTAGGTTAAAACATTGCCATTATAAATGTACCTGAATTCAGGTGAATAGTTCATTGTTTTCATTACCAGACTAAAATCGGTTTGCTCGCAGCCTACAATGAACATATTCACTATCTTCTTTACTTCTTTCTTTATTATGCCTTTCTCGGCTTCGGAAACAGTTTTATCCTTGCTTGTGCAGGAAAATAAAGTGGTAACAAATAATATACAGAATAGAAGTTTTGTTTTCATAGTTTCCTGATTTATTAAGGGTTATGCTAACAAAGATATCATTTACATGGAATAATAATGTATTAATATCAGAATCTTTTCACTTTAACAAACAGAAAGGTAGGTTAGTTTTATCTATGAGCTTAATAATGCAATCCATAAAAGCATAAAATGCAAAAAGGCTCCTGTTACAGAGCCTCTTTGCATTTTATATAAGTGAGCTAACTAGCTAAAAGCCTATTTAGTTACATCTGAAATAAACTTTCCGATAAGTTCAAGAGCTTGTGGAGAGAAAGTTTGCTCAATACTAGCATACTCAGTAGTCATTCCTGTTTTACACTCCTGAAACATGTGATTCAGCCCTATAATACTCATTGTCTGGAAATTCTTGTTTCCGGCTATTTTCAACGCTTTCTTTATTTCAGTGAGATTGATATCTGCATTAACCTGTCTGTCTTTTGTGCCATTCAGAGCAAGAACCGGACAATGTACTTTAGTGAGATACGTTACGGGATCTAAGCTAAGGAAACAGCGAGACCACGGATCCATAAATTGTTTTATCATTCCATTTACATAATCCTGCTGATGATCTACCGGAACTTTCTGGTAAGCAAACACACTGTCTTTATTGTCCTTAAAGTACTTCTCTAACTCTGCACGAGCAGATTCTCCGGAATATTGAGACAGAATCTTAAAGCAATCAGCCGGAACTTTAACCAATTTCTCCTTTTCAGCTTCGGGCATAGAATCGCCGGCCAAGTCTTTAGTTTGCTGTATAATGATCTTATCTCCCGAAACACCCGGTCCGGCAAGTAATACAATGAAAGAGATATTCTTATCGATAGAAGCAACTATCGGAGCTATTATTCCTCCCTCGCTATGCCCAACCAATCCAATCTTCTTTTTGTTGATTTCTGTTCTGCCCTGAAGGTAATTAACGGCAGCCTGTACATCAGTAGCAAAATCTGTTGTTGTAGCTCCCTTAAAAGCACCTCCGGATTTTCCTGTACCTCTGTCGTCGAAGCGTAAAACGGCTATACCATGGCGGGTAAGATAGTCGGCAATAACAAGAAATGATTTATGCCCGAAGAGCTCTTCATCACGATTCTGTGGACCACTGCCTGTAATTAATACCACTGCCGGATATATACCCTTTTCTTTTGGATAAGTAAGCGTTCCTGCAAAGGTAATACCAGCTTTTTCATTTTTGAAAGTCACCTCTTCAGCCTGGTAAGGAAAAGGAGCTTTCGGTTCCTGCGGACGGTTTACCACAATTTCTCCGGCTTCAAGATCGAGCGGGAAAGTCATCCCAGCTTGTTTAAAAGTACCTTTTATAGCTTTCCCATCCCATTTGCCGGAATAATCAATCATCATGGAGGTTATCTGGGCATTAACCAGAGAGTCTTTGAAGGAAACACTCGATAAGGGAATTCCCTTTGCTGATTGATCTGGACTATCTAAAGTTCCTTTGTACGCACCGTTATCGTTTTTAAAATGGAACACCAGGTGCAACTTCGTCCCCTGAACGTTAAGTGCTCCATTCCAGTCACCTATTATATCCTGAGCAAAAATGCCTAAAGAACAGAATATAAATAAAAACGAAATAATTCCTTTTCTCATATAAGTAGATTTATAATTTAATTGAATACGAAGATAAAACAAAGAATAAAGATATGAATCAGATTTACAATAAAAATATTCCAATTATCGATTCTTTTCATATTAGGGAAATTCCTATAAAATATTGGGGATTATCTCTGCACAGAATATTCTCCTCGCAATATATTTGTTGCATAACAAAAAACTAGATTATTAATTCACTAAAACGAGTATTTATGAAGAAGATTTTTTTATCATTAGTTGCCATTATAATGGTATCAATGAGCTCTGTTGCTATGGCAGGACACGGATATGGACACCGCCACAAAGGTTCAAGAACTGAAGTTATTATAAACTACGAAAACGGAAGAGATTGTGACCGCCACGATTACGACGAAGATAACAGAGACTGTGACCGTTATGCATATAGAGATAACAGAAGGTATGATGATTACAGAGATTTGCGTGAAGAAAGAGAACGCGAAATGAGATACAGAGAAGATCAATGCAGAAGAGATAGATACGAACACAGACGTCATCACCACAATGATGGTGCTAAGGTAGCCGGAGCAATCTTAGGAGCTGCTGGTCTTATCTTACTAGCTACTCATTAATATTTTTCCAGACTAAACTACAACTAAACCATGTGCGGCAAACAATGTATGATCCTCATATAGTTTGCCGCATTTATTTATTCTGCATTTGTCAGCAACAGATTAATAATCAAAAGAAAGAAATCTGGTATTTATTTCCAGAAAGAGAAGAAATGATGAACCGGACCATGCCCCTTTCCTATCTCATAATCGGCTCCATGTAAAATAGCCTGAGTCATATATTCCTTTGCCTTTCTCACGGAATCATCCAAGGAGAAGCCATGAGCCAGAAAAGAAGCCACAGCCGAGGATAATGTACACCCTGTTCCATGTGTATTCTGCGATACTATTCTCGAAGCTTTTAGTTCAAGAACCTCGCTCGTTTCAGCATTGTAAAAGATATCAGTAAGCTCATTATCGGATAGATGTCCCGCTTTTAGTAGCACCGAAACCTTATTGTTGCACGAAAGACTCTTTATCACTGCTAGCATATCTTCCTTGCTTCCTATTTTCTGTCCGGATAAAACCTCAGCTTCTGGTATATTCGGGGTGATGATTCTTGTTAGCGGCATTAATTCATTCTGTAGAGTGCGGACAGCTTCCTGCTTTAGTAAATCATTTCCGGCCGTTGCAACCATCACCGGATCGAGCACAATGTTACGAATATTATAGGGAGCTAACGCCTCCTTTACCGCCAATATCAGTTCTGAAGAGTGAAGCATTCCTATCTTCACGGCATCGGCACCAATGTCACTAAGAACAGATTCTATTTGTCCTCTCACGAAAGATGCAGGTACGGGATGTACTCCTTTCACCTCTAAAGTATTCTCGTCAACGATAGCCGTAATGGCCGACATGGCATAGCATCCACATGCCGATATTGTTTTTATATCTGCCTGAATACCTGCGCCTCCACTTGGATCACTTCCAGCAATGGTTAATACTCTCTTATATTGTTTCAACATACTTTTAAGATTCAGATTTCCTTCATCATTCCATATTCCATGATATAACTCATTACGATTTTGACGAAGTTATTCTTCAGATTTCCTTCATCATCCATATTCCACAGTAGCAATGCCCGCTGTTTCCCATTGGAGCATCGAGATACGAAAATCCCATTCTTTCGTACAAACCAACCGCTCCGCTTAGCTCGTCCATGCTTTCCAGATAGACTTTAGAGTAACCGGCTCCTTTGGCATAATCCAGGCATTTGTCTATTAGCTGTTTACCTATTCCCTTTCCTCTTGTTTCGGGAAGCAGATATAGCTTTACCAACTCTGCTGTATCTTGTGGTAAACCCTTTGTGGGGTATATACCTCCGCCACCAAGCACTTTATTGTTTTCCTCGTCCCAAACCACAAAGTATGTACTTTTGTCGGCTTTAAAGATTTCACTTAAATAGTTTATCTCATCGTCATAATAGACTGTACCCGGATGATTGGCACAAAACTCTTCCAATGTTCTGCGAATAATATTTGCCAAAGCTTTATTATCCTCTTCCTTAATATTTCTGATTACCATAAAACTACACCATTTGATTGATTATAAATAAGAAACAGCCAATAGAAATAGCTATTAATTTACCGCAAAATTAGTCGATTTATTTTTAGATTATCACTATTCCAAGCAATTCTTAAAATAAAAATAACAGAAAACTCTAGGATTATTCATTCTTTTTTTAGTTACTTTGCAGCAGTAAAGACAAAGGGGTGCCCCACGGAGGGCTGAGATTATACCCGTTGAACCTGATGCAGTTAGTACTGCCGTAGGAATTGTTGCAAAGCTTATTTATTATTTCTTTCCTCACCGCACGCTTTTGTATTTACGCATTTACATATCCTTAAAAAACGTAAGTATGAAAGTTCAAGTAAACAACAAGGAGACAGAGCTTCAATCGCAGTCTTCAATCAAGCAAATGGCTTTATCAATGGATCTTCCCAAGGCGGGTGTGGCAATTGCCGTGAACAACAAGATGGTTCCACGCACGGAATGGGATCAGTTCATCCTGAACGAGAATGATCAGATTGTGATAATCAAAGCTGCTTGTGGAGGATGAATGCAATAAAATTTCAATTCATCACTCATTTCACCGACCACTATTCTTATTTCGACTCTGCAAGACTGGCCCTTGAAGGCGGTTGCCGATGGATTCAGCTACGCATGAAAGATGCACCTATCAAGGTTGTTGAGGCTGAGGCTGTCCGCGTAATGAAGTTATGCAAGGAATACGGGGCTACTTTCATTATTGACGACCATGTGGAGTTGGTGAAAAAACTGGGAGCCGATGGAGTGCATCTGGGAAAGAACGATATGCCCATTGCCAATGCCAGAAAGATTCTGGGCAAGGACTTCATTATTGGTGGAACAGCCAATACGTTTGATGATGTATGCATGCACGTGAATTCGGGAGCCGATTACATTGGGATGGGACCTTTCAGGTACACAACTACCAAGAAGAACCTTAGTCCGGTACTTGGATTGCAGGGATACAAAGGCATACTTAGCCAGATGGCAGCAAAGGGAATATCAATACCTGTAGTAGCTATCGGCGGTATTACGGCTGATGACATAGAAGATGTGATGCAGACCGGCGTATCGGGTATCGCACTATCGGGTACTATCCTGAGGGCAACAGATCCGGCGAGTGAAACCAGGCAGATTCTTCAAAAAATAGACTACAATAACACTTATTAGAGACTGATAGAGAGCTTGCATCTACTTCTTAAATCGAACATTTCCGACCCAAAGGCCACGGGAAGGGAAGCATTCACCGTAGATTACAACACCACTTTCTATCAGACAACAACGAATAAACAAGAATAAAAATGGAAAAATTAATAATTGCAGGAAGAGAATTCAGTTCCCGCCTGTTTTTGGGAACAGGAAAGTTCAATTCTAACCAGGTAATGGAAGAGGCTATCCTGGCTTCTGAAAGTGAAATGGTAACTGTAGCCATGAAGCGTATTGACCTGGATAATCAGGAAGATGACATGCTGAGCCACATAAAGCACCCTAATATTCAGCTATTGCCAAATACATCGGGCGTGAGAAATGCAGAGGAAGCTGTATTCGCAGCTCAGATGGCACGGGAGGCATTCGGTACAAACTGGCTGAAGCTGGAAATTCATCCTGATCCACGCTATTTATTGCCCGATTCTGTGGAAACACTCAAGGCTACCAAAGAGCTTGTGAAGCTTGGCTTTGTGGTGTTACCTTATTGCCAGGCAGACCCAGTGCTATGCAAACAACTTGAAGAGGCTGGCGCTGCAACGGTTATGCCGTTGGGTGCTCCTATAGGTACCAATAAAGGGTTGCAGACCAAGGACTTTATCCGCATTATTATAGAACAAGCCGGAATTCCTGTAGTTGTAGATGCAGGTATTGGCGCGCCAAGTCATGCTGCTGAGGCAATGGAAATGGGGGCTTCGGCAGTGCTTGTGAATACTGCAGTAGCCGTTGCCGGAAATCCGGTGGAGATGGCTAAGGCATTCAAGCTGGCAGTGGAAGCCGGACGAATTGCTTACGAAGCGCAACTGGCTGCGACAGGCATTATAGCACAGGCAAGCAGTCCGCTAACTAGCTTTTTAAATGTATAATAACGCAAGATTCCCAATTATGAAAAGTGAAATAACAAGAACTCCTTTCCCTAATTCCGAAAAAATATACGTGGATGGTGTAATTCATCCTATCAAGGTTGCCATGCGCAAAGTGAAACTTACCGATACTGTGAAAATAGTAAACGGTGAAAGGGTTTTCCATAAGAATAACGACGTAGTGATTTACGATACCAGTGGCCCGTTTACAGATCCTTCCGTGCATATAGATTTACAGAAAGGGTTACCCAGACTTCGCGAATCGTGGGTTAAAGAGCGAGGTGACGTGGAACAACTCTCGGACATCAGCTCTGAATACGGACGCATGCGCCGTGCCGATAAGAGCCTCGACAGTTTGCGGTTTGAACATATTGCTTTGCCTTACAGGGCAAAGGTCGGAAAGCAGATTTCTCAGATGTATTATGCCAAACAAGGCATCATTACTCCGGAAATGGAGTACGTAGCAATCCGCGAAAACCAGAATAATGCTGAGTTGGGTATAGAATCGCACATCACGCCTGAGTTTGTTTGCCGTGAGGTTGCCGAGGGACGTGCTGTGATTCCGGCAAACATTAACCATCCAGAGGCGGAGCCTATGATTATCGGGAAGAATTTCCTTGTGAAAATAAACACAAACATAGGAAACTCTGCCACATCTTCGGGCATTGAAGAGGAAGTGGAAAAGGCTGTATGGTCTTGTCGCTGGGGTGGAGATACGTTGATGGATCTTTCTACCGGAGCAAACATTCACGAAACCCGCGAATGGATTATCCGCAACTGTCCGGTTCCTGTTGGTACGGTGCCAATTTATCAGGCATTAGAAAAGGTAGACGGCAAGGTGGAAGACCTTACCTGGGAAATCTACAAGGATACGCTGATAGAGCAATGCGAGCAAGGGGTGGATTACTTTACTATCCATGCAGGAATCAGGCTTCACAACGTACATCTGTCACAGAAGCGCCTTACGGGAATCGTGTCTCGTGGTGGTTCCATCATGTCAAAATGGTGCCTGGTTCACAATCAGGAGAGCTTTCTTTATGATCATTTTGATGATATCTGCGAGATTCTTGCACAGTATGACGTGGCAGTTTCTCTGGGGGACGGACTCCGTCCGGGAAGCATTCACGATGCCAACGATGAGGCTCAGTTTGCCGAGCTGGATACGCTGGGAGAGTTGGTGCAAAGCGCGTGGAAGTACAACGTACAAGCCTTTATTGAGGGGCCGGGACATGTGCCTATGCACAAAATCAAAGAGAATATGGAACGACAGGTTTCTGCTTGTCATGATGCACCATTCTACACACTCGGCCCATTGACAACCGACATCGCTCCCGGTTATGACCATATAACCAGTGCCATTGGCGGAGCACAGATTGCCTGGCTGGGTACGGCAATGCTTTGCTACGTTACACCAAAAGAACATCTTGGATTACCCGACAAAGAGGACGTACGCGTAGGTGTGATTACCTACAAGATTGCAGCACATGCCGCCGATTTGGCCAAAGGTCACCCCGGAGCAGAAGTGCGCGATAATGCGCTGAGCAAGGCTCGTTACGACTTCCGCTGGAAAGATCAGTTCAATCTTTCACTTGATCCCGAGCGTGCATTGGAATATTTCAAGCAAGGAGCTCACGAAGATGGTGAATACTGTACCATGTGTGGCCCTAACTTCTGTGCCATGCGCCTGTCTCACGACCTGAATGCTTGTGCAAAATAATCCATTCGGGAATGGTTAAAAATATCTTGTACAAAAGATTGTTTTCTTCTGTACAAAACAATTAATTCTTCTGTACAAAAGATTGCATTCTTTTGTACAGGCTACAAAAAATATAAAAGGAAATGTTTTCAGATGAATTAGCTAAAATTTCATGGGAAGACTCTACAAGAGCCATTTATTCAAAGACGCCCGCCGATGTGGAACGTGCGCTTGGCAAAGAACACCTAGATGTGAACGATTTCATGGCGTTGATTTCCCCGTCTGCCGAACCATACCTGGAGGTGATGGCTCAGCTGAGTCGCCAATATACCTTACAGCGTTTTGGCAAAACCATATCCATGTTTGTGCCGCTCTACATAACCAATTCATGCACCAACCATTGCATCTACTGCGGATTCCAGCACAATAACCCCATTGCCCGTGTCATTCTTACGGAAGAGGAAATTGTGAACGAATATAAAGCTATCAAAAAGCTCGCTCCGTTTGAGAATCTACTGCTTGTTACGGGAGAGAATCCGGCAGCCGCAGGAGTACCTTATATAGAAAGAGCTCTTCAGCTTGCCAAACCTTATTTCTCCAATCTTCAGATAGAGGTAATGCCACTTAAAGCCGAAGAGTACGAACGCCTCACGCATTCGGGCCTCAACGGTGTTATCTGTTTCCAAGAGACTTATAACAAGGCAAACTACAACATTTACCATCCGAAAGGAATGAAATCGAAGTTCGACTGGAGGGTAAACGGGTTCGATCGCATGGGGCAAGCCGGAGTTCATAAAATTGGTATGGGCGTATTGATTGGTCTTGAGGACTGGCGCACGGATGTTACCATGATGGCTCACCACTTAAGGTATCTGCAAAAGAATTACTGGAAGACAAAGTACAGCGTAAACTTCCCGCGTATGCGTCCTTCGGAGGGCCATTTTCAGCCCAATGTAGTTATGTGCGATCGGGAATTGGCTCAGCTCACTTTTGCTTTTCGAATCTTCGATCATGATGTGGACATCTCCTACTCAACCCGCGAAGGCGCGGAAATGCGTAATAACATGGCAACCCTTGGCGTAACAACAATGAGTGCCGAAAGTAAAACTGAACCGGGAGGTTACTACACCTATCCGCAAGCACTGGAGCAGTTTGCCATTAATGACAGTCGCACAGCCGTACAGGTTGAAAAGGACTTGAAACAGATAGGTCGGGAACCAGTTTGGAAGGACTGGGATCAGGCTTTTGATAGATAATTATGATTCTGTATATGTAACTTTGGGGACTAAATCCGGCTTTCCTAACTATTTCTGGAAAGCCGGTAAAGGTCCTTTAATAATGAAAAGACAATTTAATTATGAGATACGACAGACAAACAATGCTTCCCGAAATGGGCGAAGAAGGTCAGGAAAAGCTTAGAAAAGCTTCAGTATTATTAGTGGGTGTAGGCGGCTTGGGCTCTCCCATTGCTCTTTATCTTACAGCAGCCGGAATAGGTACATTGGGGATAATGGATAATGATATTGTGAGCCTTACCAATCTGCAACGGCAAGTACTCTATACAGAAAGCGAACTGGATGAAGTAAAAACTGAGTGCGCCCATAAAAGACTGAGCGTTTTAAACAGTGAAGTAGACATCCAACTCTATCCGTATAAGCTGACAAAAGAAAATGCAGAAGAGATTATCAGCAAATACGACTTGGTAGTTGACGGCTGCGACAACTTCCCTACCCGATATTTAATCAACGACACTTGTGTAAAGCTTGGCAAACCGTATGTGTACGGAGCAATATTCGGTCTGCAGGGGCAAGTGTCGGTTTTCAATCACAAAAGCGGAAAGACATACCGTGATCTTTTCCCCGATGAAGAAGAGATGCTGGCCATGCCTCCCCTTTCCAAAGGCGTTATGGGCGTAACTCCGGCCGTAACAGGAAGCGTAGAAGCATCGGAGGTCATAAAGCTGATCTGCGGATATGGCGAACTACTCGACGGCAAGCTGTGGACCATTGATTTACGCACCATGGAAAGTAACATTATCTTGCTATAAGGCTACTAATTTGATATCAACTACAGCTATTATTTGGAGGTATGAGATGCCAGAACATCTAAATATTTTTTCGCAGCCTCTAATTGAGCATCTGTATTTATATCTTTATTTTCTACGTAAATATCTGGTTTAATGCCTATCCCGTGATGTTGAGATCCGTCTCTGTTTAAGAATTTAGCAAATGTCATTGAAAATGATGCAAAGGGTAATTTAAAACGAGGCGTATCTCCATTGCAACCTGCAGTATTTTCCCCTATAAGGATCCCTAATTTATAATTCTTGATTATATCTATCACCGTTTCCATAAAACTCATTGAAACTGAATTAACTAAGAATACACAAGGCACAGTTATTTTATCGTTGACTGGCAATGGATATTGAAACTTATTTGAATAGTCTTTATTCATTGCTGACGTTGAAGGAGCTATAAACCATTTTTCCGTGGGTTTAGGAACAGGATTAATGTGATTGGGAAAATAGTAATGTACCTCATAAAGATTCCCTAAAGAAAGAATTGAATCTGTAATATTAGCTAAAATACTAAATACATCTGTAGTAGGATAACCTCGCATGTCAAAAATAACCCCTTTGCCTTTATTTATTTCTGGAATATAGGCTTTGAACTGGTCGTAACTAATTAATTGAGGATCTTTCAGATTTATATAATATTCATTCCCATCAAAACATTTAATAAATTCTCTATCGGCAACATAAGCAGGTCTAAACAAGTTTATTTTTACAGCCACATCTGATTCTTTCCCTTCAGAGTTCTTTATAGTCAGATTTAGAACAGAGTCTCTTGCATAACTACTAAAAATCTCATTGGAAGAAGTTAGCTTTGCTAATCCACTTTCCAAAGTTGAGTAGGATAAGTTATTCAATTTCCCTTTTATAAAAGATTCGGCTTCCATATTATTAATCTTAATAATCCTATCTCCTCTGTGAATAGCAGAGTCGTAGGGTGCAAGCACATCCTTTATAAGCAATTTATTATCCAGAATCACAGTTTCAATTCCAGAAAATCTTTTTGTTGAGAATGCTCCTAGCACGTTAAAATTCAAATTAACATGGCTGTCTTTTACTAAGTTCATCATGTTGCATACTAAATAGTAATAACTAGTAGAATTATTACTATTGGCTATTTTATTAAAATAGTCTTTATATGACTTCCTCCACGTAACATCAAGTTTATCTTCAAAATAATACGGATAAAAATGCTGAACGATATTGCAACGCATAATTTCATTTGCTATTCGTGCAAAAGGTTCTGATGCCAGTAAATAATACATAGATTTCTCATCCCATCTATTTTTACAAGAATCTATTAGTATGGTAAGCTGTTCATTTTTCTTAGGCAATTCTGATAATGCAATAGGAAAAGAAACCGATAATCGGGGATTAATATTGAATGTATATAATGAATCCGGTTTGGGATATTCCGCTGAATACGCGATTATTTCTTTTATTTCGCTACTAAATTCTCTATTCTCGAGCATACTACGTTCCTGTATATAAAAAGAACCGGAAGAATAACGCATCGGCTTTGAGAAGTTATTATTTATGCTAAGATCAGGACATAAAGGAGAAAACAGTTGATATAGTTTCTGATTAAAATCTTTTTCCGTCTTGCAGCCCTCTATTTCTTTTATGGAATAAATGAGAAAGTTAAACCAGTCGAGATCCTTCAAGTTATCATTAGGATAGAAATAACGTACATAGCCATAAACATCAGACAAGGCACACAAACGATTTTTAAAGTCTTCCGTTAGCTCTTTTTTCTTCCACTCTTTTATTGCAGGATTAGCACTATAACAGTTAGAAATATTCAAAAATAGTAAGAAAGAAAAAAGAATGAAAGATCTGTTTATTGCCCGATTTACTATCCTCATAATTATAGAATTTACAAGATTATTTTTTTTGGTTCTTTTAAAATACATAGCATTCTCTAATGCTGATATTTGATAAATATTAAATCAATCAAATCAGAACCAAATGTATAAATAAAAAATACGTAAACAAAAAATCAGTGTATTTTTATTTATAATAATCTATCTATCTAATTAAAGGGAATAAATCTAATAATTAGACGAGTAAGCATGTTTAGAATTGGATAACGGGTATCTTTTTATTATCTTACATGAGTGCCATTTTCTTGTATAACCTTCCAACCATTATCAAACTTTTTAAAGACAAATGTCCAACAGCCATTATTCAAAATAGTATCGCCACTTACCATTAAAAATTTACTCTTAAATTCTGTTGTACATGTGGCTGCTGTTTTTGACAACACATAAACATACATTGCCACAACCCTTGCTTCAGTAAACCTTTGAATACCGGCAAAGCTAGACTTCATATGTTCGTTGTAACTGGAATAACTTGTGTATTGTATTTTTCCGTCGCCGCCCATTACGTAGCCTTCTTTATTGGCCCTCATTCCTGTATGAGTATTATAATTCAGAGTATTTGGATTGAAGAAATCCGTTACAATAGTTTCTATTTCACCTTTTATCTTTTCTCTTTCTTTATCAGTAACTTCATCTCTGCATAGAGTTCTGCATGATATTGAGAAAAAGACCATTGCAATAAGAATAACAAAAGAACTCAAGTACTTTTTCATATCATTAAGTATTAGGATTTACAAAGAACGTTTTAAAGCTATTCTCTTCAACTTAGTAACCACTATTATAAAACAAACAAGATGTTCATTTTTTCATGCCAGTTCAAAAATTAACACTAACAAATTTTGTTTGCTTGTTTTAAACACAAGCATTATATATACAAATTAAGGAATCAACAAATATCCTTTTAATTTAGTCCTTAAATGAGTACCTTTGCGCACATTTTTTAAATTATGAAACTAATAGCCGTTACTACTCCGTATTTTTTTATTGAAGAAGATAAAATTATCACTGCTCTATTTGAAGAAGGATTGGATATACTCCATTTAAGAAAACCCGAAACTTGTGCAATGTATTCAGAACGCTTGCTAAAGCTTATCCCTGAAAAATATCACAAGAAGATTGTTACTCACGAACATTTCTATATGAAAGAAGAATTTGGGCTGATGGGTATTCATCTCAATTCAAGAAATTCAAAGGAGCCGGAAAATTACGAAGGACATGTAAGTTGTTCATGTCACTCTATAGAGGAAGTAAAACAAAAGAAAGAGTTTTATGATTATGTGTTTATGAGTCCGGTTTTCGATAGTATCTCAAAAGAGGGATATAATTCTCAATACACTCCCGAAGAATTAAGAAAAGCAGCCAAAGATGGCATTATAGATAATAATGTAGTAGCATTAGGAGGCATTACTGCCGATAATATTCTACAAATAAAGGATTTTGGATTTGGTGGTGCCGCCTTACTTGGAGACATCTGGGGCAAATTTGATTTCTGTAATGACGAGAATTATTTAGCAATAATAAAACATTTCAGAAAATTAAAAGAAATTGCAGATTAAAACCAATCTGCCTAAAACAAAAAAAGAAGGGGAATTATTTAAATAATCTCCTTCTTTCCAATTTCACAGTGTGATACACAACAGCTGTATATCTTATTTTTCTGCAAATAACTCTCTTTCTTTTTCATTGTAAATAGTCAGATTAACGATGCTTACGAATTTTTTGTACTGAGCTTCTGATAAAATAGCTCTTGCATTTCCCAAATTAAAGAATATTGCTTTTGTAGAAGCTTCCTCTTCTGTTGCTCCTTTTGCAGTAGCACGCTCCATTCTTCTTTCTCCTTCACTAAATACATACTTCAGAGTTTCTTTTTGCTCTGCATCTGTCTTAAGGAAATTTGCGATTCCATTAAGCGTACTTTCGTCATTTAACGTGTAAACACACTTACTTGAACCAACTGGACTACCTGCAAACGTTGCTGTTCCAAAACCTAACACAGCTAACATAAAAACTGATAAACGTTTCATAATTTAAAATTTTAATTAAACATATACCTAAAAAAGACAGAGAATACCCGAACTTATGTATTCATGGTATTCTCTGTCTTTTAAGGTTTTTATCTTTTGATGATGCAAACATACGAATATGTTTTATAACATGCAAATATTTTAAAAGAAATGTTTTATAACATATTATTTTTCTTGTTTTATATATCTATTAATTATAAACAATTGGTTTCCTTTTGAAAGAATAATATATCATTTTTAATATTATAATACAACATACAAGATCTTTATGATATGCATTATAAGTATTTATATATCATAAAGACATTTTTATTCAAATTAATATTTCATTTAGATTATTTCATTCATATTACATTTTATATCTAAATTCAAAATATTACTCTAGGCAAATCGCAATATTATTGAAGCAAATGGGAAGAGACCCGATATTTATCAATATTCAGATATCTGACTAAGACAAACTATTAGCATCTCGTTCAAACAACCTGATAAAATTTAGCATTGAAAGTCTTGGTAAAATCATGATAGCAGACAACAAAAATCAAGAAAACAAGTTTTTCTTAAGTTTAAAAGAGCAAGAAGGATTCAACGAACTTGCATTAGTCATAGCAAGATATTTAGCTGAAAATTCGGGAAAATAATGGTAAAAGCAAAATCAGCCGGATTGAAGGATAGTAGTATTAGGATTGCAAGTAAATAGAAACAAGAATAGCAAACTATAGACATTATGAGAATTGAGATTCAACCACAGATTATCGGTGTGTAATTCAGAGTGGGCAGTAAAGGTGAACTTATAAGCAAAAAAAAGAAGGAGATACTATTTTATAGACTCCTTCTCTGTACTATTGCATATATATTTAATAACATACCTTGATAAGCTATTAATTCATCTTGTTATTAATCATTGTAAGATTAATAAGTCCTACGAATTTAATATACTGATCTCTTGATAAAATCTGTTTTGCATTACCCAAGTTAAAATATACAGCTTTTTCTGTTGCTTCATCTACAGAGGCACCATTTTTTGCAGCCTTATCCATAACTTTTGTTGCTTCACCAAATACATATTCCAATGCATCTTTTTGTTCAAAACCTACTTGCAAGAAAGAAGCTATTTTATCAAATGTTTTTGCCTCATTCATTTTATAAATAAAACTATTTGAGAAAGCTTCACTATTGTTATTTCCTGCAAATGTTGTTGCTCCAAAACCTAAAACGGCAACTAATAAAACTACTAATCTTTTCATACCTTTAAAAATTAATTATTAAACAATCTTTCTTTAAAAAAAAGCAGAGAATACCCTGTTTTTCGTGTATTCTCTGCTTAAAGTCTTCTTTTTCCTATTGATGATGCAAACATACAAATATGTTTTATAACATACAAATCAATTAACATTTTATGTTATAAAACATACTATAACAACTTTTCGAAACCTATTTTAACAAAGAGAGGACTCCCCGATTAGGGAAATCCTCTTTAAAGTACTGCAAAATTAAAATGCTAAAACAACTAACTAACTTCCATAAACCAACTATTTTATTCTTCTATAGCTGCCTGAGCCGCTGCCAATCTAGCAATTGGCACGCGGAATGGTGAACAGCTAACATAATTCAAACCAACTCTGTGACAGAACTTAACTGAAGAAGGTTCTCCTCCATGCTCTCCACAGATACCACATTTCAAGTCAGGACGAACAGAGCGACCTTTTTCTGTAGCCATTCTCACTAACTGACCTACTCCATTCTGATCAAGAACCTGGAATGGATCGACTTGCAGAATCTTCTTTTCTAGATATATAGGTAAGAATGAAGCAACATCATCACGAGAATATCCAAAGGTCATTTGAGTAAGGTCGTTTGTTCCGAATGAGAAGAACTCCGCACCTTGAGCAATACGCTCTGCTGTTAATGCCGCACGAGGTATTTCAATCATTGTACCAACTTTATAATCAATGCTATCTCCCATTTCTGCAAACAAGGCTGCAGCTTCTTCACGAATAACATTTTCCTGTTCTTTGAATTCAGGCAATAAACCTGTAAGCGGAACCATGATTTCCGGGAATGTTTCAACTCCTTCTTTCTTTAATTCGAGTGCAGCACCAAGAATAGCGCGGGTTTGCATACGCGTAATTTCAGGATATGTATTTCCTAAACGGCAGCCACGGTGTCCCAACATCGGGTTCTGTTCGTGAAGAGCTTCCACACGTTGTTGAATATGTTTAAATGAAACACCCATAGCATCTGCCATTTCCTGCTGACCTTTATCATCATGAGGAACAAATTCATGCAAAGGAGGATCTAGCAAACGAACTGTGACAGGACAGCCTTCCATTGCTTTAAAGATACCTTTAAAATCAGCCTTCTGGTAAGGAAGAATTTTAGCTAAAGCAATTTTTCTGCCTTCTTCATTCTCTGCAAGAATCATTTCACGCATAGCTTTAATCTTCTCGCCTTCGAAGAACATGTGCTCTGTACGGCAAAGTCCAATACCAATTGCTCCAAACTTACGTGCAACTTCAGCATCGTGAGGAGTATCAGCATTTGTTCTGACTTTCATTCTGGTATATTTGTCGGCCAAAGCCATCAAATCGGCGAAGTCTCCGGAAAGTTCAGCAGCCTGAGTTGCAACCTTGCCTTCATAAACTTCTCCTGTTGAACCATTTATTGAGATATAATCGCCTTCTTTTAAAGTAACACCTCCTACTTCAAGAGTTCTGGATTTATAATCGATACTCAATGCACCTGCACCCGACACACAACATTTACCCATACCACGAGCAACAACTGCTGCATGAGATGTCATACCTCCACGAGCTGTAAGAATACCTTGAGCAACAGCCATACCAGCAAGATCTTCTGGTGATGTTTCTATACGAACCATCACAACCTTATGACCATCGGTATGCCATCTTGCTGCATCATCTGCAAAGAATACAATTTGACCTGTAGCAGCACCAGGGGAAGCTGGCAAACCTTTGGCAATAACTTTGACATTCTTAAGCGCAGCTTTATCAAATACAGGGTGAAGTAATTCATCAAGTTTATTTGGTTCTACACGTTTCAATGCAGTTTTTTCATCAATCACACCTTGACGGAGCAAATCCATTGCAATCTTAACCATAGCAGCACCGGTACGTTTACCATTTCTAGTCTGAAGGAACCAAAGTTTACCTTCCTGAACAGTAAATTCCATATCCTGCATATCGCGATAATGGTTTTCCAGTCTAGTCTGGATTTCATCAAGTTCTTTATAAATTTCTGGCATAGCCTCTTCCATAGAAGGATATTTTGCAGCACGTACATCTTCGGGGATTCCTGCCAGTTCGGCCCAACGTTGAGAACCAATCTTGGTAATTTGTTGTGGTGTACGTATACCAGCTACTACATCTTCGCCCTGAGCATTAATCAAATATTCACCATTGAAAAGATCTTCACCTGTACCAGCATCTCTTGAGAAGCAAACACCCGTTGCAGAAGTTTCACCCATATTACCGAACACCATAGCCTGTACACTTACAGCTGTTCCCCATTCTGCAGGAATGCCTTCCATCTTTCTATATAAGATAGCACGTTCATTCATCCATGAATCGAATACTGCACAAATTGCTCCCCACAATTGTTCGTATGCACAAGTTGGGAAATTGTGACCAGTTTGTTTCTTAACGGCTTCTTTAAATTTCTTAACCAGAACTTTCAAGTCTTCCACTTCAAGTTCATTATCAAGCTTTACTCCTTTTGATTCTTTAACTTCCTCAATAATTGCTTCGAAAGGATCAATATCTTCTTTATTAGTAGGTTTCATACCAAGAACCACGTCTCCATACATTTGTACGAAACGACGGTATGAATCCCATGCAAAACGAGCGTTGCCTGTCTTACGGGTAAGCCCTTCAACTACTTCATCATTCAAACCTAAATTTAGAATAGTATCCATCATACCCGGCATTGAAGCACGAGCGCCCGAACGTACAGAAACCAACAATGGATTTTCAACATCTCCAAACTTTGATTTCATTAATGCTTCAACTTTAGCTACTGATTTTTCAACGTCTTCCTTTAATAAGTCAACAACTTTATCGCGTCCTAGTTCGTAGTATTCTGAACAAACGTCTGTAGTAATAGTAAAACCTGGAGGTACGGGTACGCCAATAAGGTTCATCTCTGCCAGGTTGGCGCCTTTGCCACCCAATAAGTTTTTCATCTCGGCCTTACCTTCTGCTTGACCGTTACCAAAGGTATAAACTCTTTTCTTATCCATAAAAGTATTAAATTAAAGTACAAGTGTGTGTTTTTTTCTGACTACAAAACTAATTATATTTTAGAGAAATGAAAACTTTTTATGAAAAATATACAAAGTGACAGCGATTTTTGTTTGCTATTACACCTTTTAATGAAATGTATGACTAATTAATCAGTCAAAAAGTGTATTTTTGTGCCATTATTTTAAACTCATACAAAAGTGTCGCGTAAAACTAAAGATCTTCCTATCTTAGAAAAGGTAACAATAACAGATGTGGCTGCTGAGGGCAAAGCCATTGCAAAAGTAAACGACTGGGTAGTATTTGTACCATATGTGGTACCAGGTGATGTAGTAGATCTGAAAATCAGAAAGAGAAAACATCATTATGCTGAAGCAGAAGCTGTACATTTCCATGAATATTCGCCTGTAAGAGCAACTCCATTTTGTGAGCATTATGGTATATGCGGTGGCTGCAAATGGCAATGTTTGCCATACGAAGAGCAAATTAAATATAAAGAGAAACAAGTTGTAGACAATCTTACCCGCATCGGAAAAATCGAGATGCCTCAGGTGTCTCCTATTCTTGGCTCTGAAAAGACAACGTTTTATCGTAATAAACTGGAATATACTTTTTCAAATAAACGATGGCTTACAAGAGAAGAGGTTGAGAAAGAAGTTACATACGAGCACATGGATGCAGTAGGATTTCATATTCCGGGTGCCTTTGATAAGGTTCTTGCCATTGAAAAATGCTGGTTACAGGATGACATATCTAATAAGATAAGAAATGCAGTGAGAGATTATGCGTATGAGCATAATTACACTTTCTTTAATCTAAGAAGCCAGAATGGAATGTTGCGTAACTTAATAATACGAACTTCGTCCACTGGAGAATTAATGGTTATTCTTGTTTGCAAGATTGTTGAAGATCACGAAATGGACTTATTTAAGGACTTATTAGCATTCATTGCTGATAAATCCCCTGAAATATCATCGCTGCTATATGTTATAAACAATAAATGCAATGATACTATTACCGATCAGGAAGTTCTTGTATTTAAAGGTAACGATCATATCTTTGAAGAAATGGAAGGCCTTAAGTTCAAAATTGGACCAAAATCTTTCTACCAGACAAATTCTGAGCAAGCATACAATTTATATAAGATAGCACGTAACTTTGCTGGTCTCACCGGCAACGAGCTTGTATACGACTTATATACCGGAACCGGAACAATTGCAAACTTCGTTTCAAAACAAGCTAAGCAGGTTATTGGTATTGAATACGTTCCCGAAGCTATTGAAGATGCCAAAGTTAACTCCAACATTAACGGAATAGAGAATACATTATTCTTTGCCGGAGATATGAAGGATATGCTTACGCAGGACTTTATTAATCAATATGGACGTCCGGATGTGATTATAACTGACCCTCCACGCGCAGGTATGCATCAGGATGTTATTGATGTTATTCTTTTTGCCGAACCTAAACGTATTGTTTACGTAAGTTGCAATCCGGCTACACAGGCAAGAGATCTTTCATTATTAGATACAAAATACAAACTAACAGCTGTTCAGCCGGTTGATATGTTCCCACATACACATCATGTTGAGAATGTTGTTTTGCTTGAAAAGAGATAAATAAAATCCCGAAATGAGAAAAAAGAAAAAAGGCACGCCAGCAGAACGCGCCAAGGCAAACATTACTACTTTTGATGTAACTGAGCCTTGCGAGCTAATGACGTTCTTAATGAATAAATTGAGCGGTATAAGTCGCACTACAGCAAAGTCTTTACTATCAAAACGCCAAGTGATGGTAGAAAATAAGATTACCACTCAGTACAACTGCGAACTTCGTCCCGGAATGAAGGTAAAAATCAGCAAGGACAAGGGTAGAAAGGAATTTACCAGCAGTTTACTTAAACTGGTATACGAAGATGCTTTCCTCCTTGTGATTGATAAAAGAGAAGGATTGCTCTCAATGGGCACAGATAAGCAGAAAGAGCGTACAGCTCATTCTATTCTGAACGAATATGTGCAACGTTCAGGAAAACAACATCGCGTTTACATTGTTCACCGACTAGACAAGGATACTTCCGGGCTGATGGTCTTTGCCAAAGATGAAAAAACAAAATTCACTTTACAGGACTATTGGGATGAAATTGTAAAAGACAGACGTTATGTAGCTGCAGTTTCAGGAGAAATGGAAAAAGACTTCGGAACAATCACTTCATGGCTAAAAGATAACAAGGTTTTTGTCACTTATTCAAGCATGAGTAACAACGGAGGCGACAAGGCTATTACACATTATAAAACAATAAAACGTGCTAATGGCTATTCTCTTATAGAGCTTGAATTAGAAACCGGAAGAAAAAATCAGATTCGTGTTCATATGCAGGATTTGCATCATCCGGTATTAGGTGATATAAAATATGGAGATGGCAATAATCCTCTTGGAAGATTAGCTCTTCACGCTTTTAAGCTCAGCTTTTATCATCCGGTGACTGGCGATTTACTTGAGTTTGAAACTCCTTACCCTAGTTCGTTCAAGAAGCTATTCATCAAACAAGCTCCTGTTCAAAAAGAAGAAAACTCTAAAGAATAAATATTTAGTTTTTAGATTGAACTTTTTATTTAAAGCATTGTTTATTAAATTAAACAATGCTTTTTATTTATATTTAGATTCTTCAAACTCATATTTACGTCTAACAAAACTTTACAAAGACCTAACCAGTTAAGAAAAGAGGACTTTCTGTTAAAAGAAAGTCCTCTTATTATTATCACAATAGGAATCGTTCTATTACATGGGCTACTCCATCTTCTTCATTAGAAAGAGTAATGAAATCAGCTTGTTCTTTCACTGCCAACTGAGCATTTGCCATAGCCACTCCTAGTCCGGCAAACCGGATCATCGACAAATCATTAAAGCCATCGCCGCAAGCAATCATTTCATCTGGAGTCATACCTAATTTTTCCAACAAGATACTTAGCGACTGCGCTTTATCTATTCCGTTTGGAACTAATTCAAGAAAGAAAGGTTCAGAACGATAAACACCCATAGAGCTCTTTAGATGTTCATTCATTTCCTTTTCCAATATGACTAATTGCTCGGGATCTCCGGTTATTAAACATTTTGCTACCGGAAAATCAACAAACGACAGAAAATCATCTACCTTCTTAATCTTCATCTTATTAAGGAAAGCTTCTTTATGCACATATATATCATCAGGCTTCTCAGTTATAATATACTCATCCTGATAAGTAATTATTGCCAGATCATTTCTTTTAGCACAATCGTACAAATAAGGAATAACCTGAGGATCAAGCAATCTTGCATGAAGAAGATCTTTTGTTTTCCAGTCGATAATTTCTCCCCCATTATAAGAAAGAATATAACCTCCCCGAGCATCCAGATTCAACTCGTCTGCTAATGGAACAATTCCATAAGTTGGTCTGCCTGAAGCAAGTACAATTTTCACTCCATTCTCCTGAGCCTTTAATAAAGCCTCTTTTGTCTTTCGTGTTATTTTCTTTTGTGAATTAGTCAGAGTTCCGTCAAGATCGAGTACTAAGAGTTTATACATGCTTAATTAAATATTACTGTTCATAAAAGTTACATAACTTCCATCAAGTTTACCCGATAAATAATCGTTTCTTACCCAAACGTTATCGAAGTACACAACAACATTCTTTCCATAATTCAATACCAGACATTCATGGTTTTCATTATACCAGCTCCAGCTTAAATTAAAAGATTGAGTTTTAGCAACCGTACTCAATGGATTTCCATTTATATCCATATTATTATAGATATAAACTTCTTGGGCATCCCCATCATAATCAAAAATTATTTTATGGGTACAATAGTAATGATCAGTAGTTGCATATGTCTCTACCCAGGTTTTTGAACATAAATCTTCTGTGGTGTTATATCCCACCTCATCATCATTTATGGTACAAGCTGTAAAGCCAAATGTTACTACCATCAGAAGTAAAAGCTTAAAATAAGTTTCTTTTTTCATACATCATTAAATTTTGTGGCTAGTTAATATTTCATTGTTATCATTAAATTTCAATATAGTGTAACAAAAGTGAATAAAGAAAATTCTTTTTAACAAGGATAATCCCCATTATTAAATAGGGAAAGTCCTAATTTGGAAATCGGGTGCAAAGGTACATCTTTTAAACTGTTCTTAAAAGGTGAAATCTTTAAAAAGTGTATCTTTGCAAGATAACTTAATATTAGATATATGGAATTGACTTTATTAATTGTTTGTACTGTTTTATTGCTCCTCATTCTTGTAATACTGTTGAGCAAAGGTAAAAGCAAAGAAGATAACGACCGGATAGAGGCTTTTATCAAAGAACAAAACAATCGTTTGGAAAATATTATCAGAGAACAAAATACTCGTCTGGAGACGGTTTTAAGAGAACAATCTCATGAAAACCGTGACGAGCTAGGCAAATCTATACGCGAATTCCGTACAGAAATAACAACTACCCTAAATACTTCTATTCAACAAATGCAGGATGCGCTCCATAAGAATATGTTGACCGGTAACGAACTCCAAAAAGAGAAGTTTGAAGCTATGGGCAAAACTCAGGAAGCGCTTATACAATCTACCGAAAAAAGACTCGATGAGATGCGCTTGGTTGTAGAAGAAAAACTTCAAAAGACATTAAACGAACGTATTGGTCAGTCATTCGAGATTGTTCGCAACCAGCTTGAGAACGTTCAGAAAGGTCTGGGCGAAATGAAATCTCTGGCTCAGGATGTAGGCGGATTAAAGAAGGTACTGACTAACGTTAAGATGCGCGGTACATTTGGCGAAGTACAATTAGGGGCTTTATTAGAACAGATGATGAGTCCGGAGCAATACGATGCTAATGTTAAGACCAAGAAGAGCGGTACTGAATTTGTGGAGTATGCAATTAAACTTCCTGGAAAGGATGATGCAAATTCAACTGTCTATCTGCCTATCGATGCTAAGTTTCCTAAAGATGTATACGAGCAATACTATGATGCTTTTGAAGCAGGTGATACTGCTCTAATTGATTCATCATCCAAACAACTTGAAATTACCATTAAGAAGATGGCAAAAGATATTCATGACAAGTATATTGATCCTCCGTTTACAACCGACTTTGCCATTATGTTTCTTCCTTTTGAAAGCATCTATGCAGAAGTTATCCGCAGAACATCATTAGTAGAGACTTTGCAAAAGGATTTCAAGATTGTAGTTACCGGACCAACAACGCTTGGGGCGATACTTAACAGTTTACAGATGGGATTCCGCACGCTAGCAATCCAAAAGAGAACAGGCGAAGTGTGGAGTGTTCTTGGTGCTGTAAAAACAGAGTTCAGCAAGTTTGGTGGCTTACTTGAGAAGGTTCAGAAGAATATACAGACTGCAGGAGATCAGCTTGAAGAAGTAATGGGTAAACGTACCCGCGCCATTGAAAGACGCTTAAAGCAGGTTGAAGCTTTACCAGCAGAAGAATCACAAAAAATTCTTCCTCTTGTAGATATGGATGATGATGAATAATCAACCCAGACACAACTGGTTTTTAAACACATAACATCTATATGTGGATATGAACGATGATGAAGAATAAAATCTTTGATATGTATCAATCGGAATAATTAAAATCTCAATAATAGAAAAAAGGTCATTAAGCACGAAAAACTTAATGACCTTTTTTTATTGAATGCGAAGCTTATAAATACCTTTTATGGTTCTTCGTCACATTTTGGTGGAAGATATTACTTTGAACCTCTTATTTATGGTATTTTGCAGATTTTTTATCAGATTCAATAAATGGCTTATCAAAAAACATGTAGAATCTTGATTGGATAAGCATTTGAGACAGTTTGCTTCCATCAAAAGTGACGAAGCCCCCCTTTTATTCATTATTATCTGAATACTCTTTTTTAGGGAGAACCTTATGCAGAAATAAATAACCTAACAATCCAGCAATTACGGTTCCTCCAATAATACCCAGCTTTGCCTGATTCAATAATACCGACTCTGCATTCCCAAAAGAAAGAGTGGCAATAAACAGTGCAACAGTAAAACCAACTCCTCCCAACATAGATACACCAGCCAGATTCTTCCAATTCATACCTTCCGGCATCTTAGATATTTTCAGTTTAATGGTCAACCATGTAAATGAGAATATTCCTATGAATTTACCCAAAACAAGCCCTGAAGCAACAGCGAAGGTTACACTTCCAAGAACCTCTCCTTCTGCACCGGCAAGTACAACTCCGGCATTGGCAAAAGCAAAAACAGGCATAATAAAGTAGTTAACTACTCCCTGCAGAGAATCTTCCATTGATTGTAGAGGTGATATTACGTGATCGGAAGAAGACTCTATACTTTTAAGTCTTTCCAACTGATCTTGTTCCAAGATTATTGAATCATTATTGGATACTGGGAACGACTGGATATTCTCGCGAATTCGTTCAATATACTTTCCAATTTTAATGTGTGGTCTGGAAGGAATCGTGAATGCAACTAATACCCCTGCTATCGTGCTATGAATACCCGATTGAAGGAATAAGTACCAAACTACAATACCTAGAAAAATATAGAATCCTTTATTTACAACTTCAAGTTTAATGTTCGCCCAAAGCATAAATGCAAGGATTGCAGCTGCTATAAGTAAATATCCAAATTGAAGATGTGTAGCATAAAATAGTGCAATAACGATAATACCACCAATATCATCGGCTACTGCAAAGGTGGTAAGAAATATCTTCAGACTTAAAGGAACGCGTTTACCCAGCAATCCTAATACCCCCAAAGAGAAAGCAATATCAGTTGCCATTGGTATGGCTATACCATTACTTTCGAGCGTTTGAGGAGCAATACAGAAATAGGTAATTACAGGAATAATCATACCTCCGCATGCAGCAATAATAGGCAATAATGCCTGACGCAAGTTTGAGAGTTCACCAACCAATGTTTCGCGCTTAATTTCCAGTCCCACAGAAAAGAAAAAGATTGCCATTAACGCATCATTGATAAATGTAGATATCGACATTGGCTCTCCGTTGTGACTGAAGAGATTAAAACTACCAATCTGCAAAGATACGGGATAATCCAGAATAGAAAGATAAGCATCACTCCAAGGCGAGTTAGCTACAATCATAGCCAGTACAGCTACAACCATTAGCACTATTCCACCGTTTACATGATGCTTTATAAAGCTATTAAAAGAGTATGCAAGCGGTTTAATCATGAGATTACAATTTTTATAAAGTTATTAGAGCTTTTGTTTCATCTTTTAAGAGGTGAAACAAAAGCTCCAAATTTAATCTAATTTCAATACTGCAAGGAAAGCTTTCTGAGGAACTTCCACATTTCCAATCTGCTTCATTCTCTTCTTTCCCTTCTTCTGCTTTTCAAGCAATTTACGCTTTCGACTGATATCACCACCGTAACATTTGGCAGTTACATCTTTTCGAACCGCCTTTATCGTTTCACGAGAGATAATCTTAGCGCCGATTGCTGCCTGAATTGCTATATCAAATTGCTGTCTTGGTATCAGTTCTTTTAGTTTCTCACACATTCGTTTACCCAAATCGTAGGCATTGTCCACATGTGTAAGAGTAGAAAGAGCATCCACAGGTTCACCGTTCAGCAGGATATCAAGCTTTATCAATTTAGAAGGACGGAAACCCGATTGATGATAATCGAATGATGCATAACCTTTTGATATACTTTTCAGCTTATCGTAGAAGTCGATCACAATCTCACCCAGTGGCATATCATAATGAATTTCCATACGATTACCGGATATATACTCCTGTTTAGTCAGCTCTCCACGTTTACCCAGACAAAGAGTCATGATAGGGCCAATATAATCGGTCTTAGTAATAACCGAAGCTTTGATATATGGTTCGTCAATATGTTCAATTAGTGTAGGATCGGGCATTCCACCAGGGTTATGAACCTCAGTCATAACACCTTGTTTATCGTAAATCTGGTAAGATACGTTAGGCACTGTAGTGATTACATTCATATCAAACTCACGATCCAGGCGTTCCTGAACAATCTCCATGTGAAGCAATCCCAGGAATCCGCAACGGAATCCGAAGCCTAACGCCAAAGAACTCTCTGGCTGGAATGTAAGCGATGCATCATTCAGCTGTAATTTCTCCAAAGAAGCGCGAAGATCTTCAAAGTCTTCAGCTTCGATAGGATAAACTCCCGCAAATACCATTGGTTTAACCTCTTCGAATCCAGAGATAGCCTTAGAACAAGGACGGGCAATGTGAGTGATAGTATCTCCTACCTTCACCTCTTTTGAAGTTTTGATACCGGAAATAATATACCCCACGTCTCCTGTACGAAGTTCTTTTCTAGGAATCATATCCATCTTCAACACACCAATTTCATCTGCTGCATATTCCTTTCCTGTATTAAAGAATTTCACCTTGTCACCAGTACGAATTACTCCATTGGTAATCTTGAAGTAAGCGATGATACCTCGGAAAGAATTAAATACCGAGTCGAAAATAAGTGCTTGCAACGGTGCCTCTTCATCACCAACCGGACAAGGAACACGTTCTATAATAGCTTCAAGAATTTCTTCCACACCCATACCAGTCTTTCCTGATGCGCGAATTATGGAAGATCTGTCCACACCAAGCAATTCAACGATTTCATCTTCTACTTCCTCGGGCATGGCACTAGCCATATCACATTTATTGATCACCGGAATAATTTCCAGATTATGATCAATAGCCATATAAAGATTGGAAATAGTCTGCGCCTGAACTCCCTGAGAAGCGTCTACAATAAGCAAAGCTCCTTCACAAGCCGCAATAGAGCGGGAAACTTCGTAAGAAAAGTCCACGTGTCCCGGAGTATCAATCAGGTTAAGAATATATTTTTCGCCTTTATACAAATATTCCATCTGTATAGCGTGACTTTTAATGGTAATTCCTCTCTCCCTTTCAAGATCCATATCATCAAGCATCTGGCCGCCTGTAACCTGAATGGTCTTTGTATATTCAAGCAGTCTGTCAGCCAAAGTGGATTTACCATGGTCAATATGTGCAATGATGCAAAAGTTACGTATATTCTTCATCAGTTTGTTTTATCATTAATATAATGTGCAAAGATATACAAATGAGGGAAAATAAAAAAATGCGCTGGCAACATATTAGAACGTGCCAGCGCATTTTTTATAATTCAGCTATTAACTTTCTTACTTCAAAGCAACAAAAAGATCGTTTTCAATTTCTTTAATAGAAACTTTATCTTCTCTTAGTAACCATCCGAAACCTAAATAAAGATCTTTGTCTACTAGCTTAGTTGCCTTCTTAATTTGTTTTACTGTTAAACCTTCAGTGCTGTTCAATGCATTCCAAATTTGTCCTGCAATAATTCCTGCTTTTTCTTTCAACATTTTGAAAATACTTTTAGTTAAACATATATTTACTCAAACAAATCATCCTTTAGTGTGATTTATTTAGTGCACAAATATATACATTTTTATGTTATATAGCACTTTAAACAGAATATTTTTAATAAAAATGTAACATTTTTAGCCAAATAGCTTACCCTTTTTGAGTTTCAAGATATTCTGCCCATATTCTTGCTGCTTCCTCAACTATTTTTACGCATGGGCGTTTAGCATAATATTGTGCAGTTCGTTCCTCCGGAGTCGACTCAATTGGATCACATTTCTTCAGCCCCAATAACTCGCCACAGTTTATAGAACCCATACGATTCTTGAATATAGCCGCCAAATCCTGCACCAATTTATAATTAGCCGCTTTTCCTTCTTTATCCTTCGGATCAGTGGTTCCGGTTTGAAGTCCGGCTAGCAGAAATATTCCACAGGCAGCTCCGCAGGTTTCTCTCATTCGACCTATTCCTCCACCAAAAGAAGAAGCCATTTTCAGAGCTTGTTCTTCGGTAAACCCATATAAATCGGCAAAAGCTGCTACTACAGATTGAGAACAATTATATCCACTTTTAAAGAGTTCTACTGCTCTATTTACTCTATCTTCCATCATATTTTTAAAAAATTACTATATATTATTAGATTCTCTTGTACAAAAGATTGTTTTCTTCTGTACAAAAGAATTAATTGTTCTGTACAGAAGAATGCATTCTTTTGTACAAGAGAATATAAACTAATAACCAATTATTGTAGAAACCAGGAGCCATACATTCAAAGCAGACACCGTTGCTGCTATAAAATAAAGCACAAACGTGTTCCATCTTCCGTTAGCATATTTACCCATCACCTTTTTTGATGAAGTAAGACTCACCTGCAAAAAGACCGTAAAAGGGAGTTGAAGACTCAATACCATCTGCGAAATAATCAATCCTTTGAATGGGTTCGAAATAAAGCAAATCAATAACAATGCCACACCCAGTGAAATAATAACTCCCAAACGAGAGTGACTATCCTTAATGTGATAAGATTCTCCGAAAATACCTGCAAAAATAGAACCGGCAGCCATTCCGCTTGTAATCGTTGAGGAAACACCTGCCATAAGCAGTGCCAACGCAAAAATAATAGCTGCATTGTTTCCTAAGAGCGGTTCTAATAACGATTTCGCCTGCTGAAGTTCTGTTACTTCAGTTCTAGTTTTAAAGAATGTTGCAGCAGCAAGAAGTATCATAGCACTGTTTATGGCCCATCCTGCAATCATAGAGAAAAGTGTATCGTAAAGCTCGTACTTCAAAACTTTCCTGATAGAGGCATCATCTTGTTTATTGTACTCATGACTCTGAATTACTTCCGAATGCAGATAAAGGTTATGAGGCATTACTACAGCCCCCAACACACTCATTACAATAAGAACACTACCCTGAGGAAAGCTTGGCACCACCCATCCTTGCGCAGCCATTGGCCAGTCAATCTCTACAAGTAGAAGTTCGTATATAAAAGAAAGTCCGATAACCGAAACAAAAGCAATAATGGAACGTTCAATCTTCTTATATGAATTAGTGAGCAGCATTATAAACACAAACGCAGTAACCAGAATTGAGCCCCATATTATTGGAATGCCAAGCAGCATCTGCAAAGCAATTGCTCCACCCAGAATTTCCGCCAAGGAAGTAGACACAGAAGCCATAACGGCAGTTCCCAGAATGGGACGCGAAATCCATTTGGGTGTATACAAAGTTGCTGCTTCCGAAAGGCAAAGGCCGGTAACAATTCCAAGGTGAGCCACATTATGTTGAAGAACAATAAGCATAATTGTTGAAAGAGTTACCACCCACAACAATGAATATCCAAATTCTGATCCGGCAGCAAAGTTAGAAGCCCAGTTCCCTGGATCAATAAATCCGACTGTTACCAATAATCCGGGACCAATATATTTTAAAATGTCAAGACCACCTAAATAGCGTTTATGGTCTTTACGTTTCAGATCTTTTAGAAAGTTAATCATAAGCATGTATTATTTTATGTTATGACAAAGATAATGATTAAAAATATCTATTGTTCTTGTTCTGTTCATAATTATGGCTTATCTTAGTAGATCAAAATTCAACTAAAGATGAAAAAACTAGCATTAATTACAACTGGCCTGCTGCTGCTTATTTTTAATTCCTGTCAGGAGCCAAGAGAAAAGACCTTTGAAAAACTCGCCAAAGAATATACTGCTAAATGTCCTGTAACAATTGGTGAAGGCATTAGAATTGACAGTATGATTTATAATCCAAAAACAAATACTAACAGCAACTATTATACTTTATCCGGGAGAATAGATTCACCCGATTCTATTCAAAAGAAAAAGCAATATATGAAAGATTCTATGATAGATGCTGTACGAAATTCCTTGGATTTAAAGGAATACAAAGACTTTAAAACTACAATAGAATATATTTATTTCTCGGAAAGTACAAAAAAAGAGCTTTTCCGGGTTTCGATTGATGCGAATATGTATAAATAGTATTGTCTGTTTTTAAGTTAGGCAATATTATTATGAAACCCTATTAGTGCTATATATCAAAGTACAATTATAATAAAAGGATGGTAACACCGTCAAGCAAAACTTAGTGCTAGAGCTATTTATCAAAGTACAATTATAATGAAGGGCATATCTAAAGCCATTCTGTAATATAACAGAATAGCCATTCTCGACCTACTAAAAGGTCGAGAATGGCTATTCTTATTATTGAAAGGAGTTAATCTGGTTATAATCCGAAATTTTCAGTGATCAAATTCGGAATAGTGCCGCACTCTTATTTTCATTAATTAAATAAATACCTCAGACAGACGGAACCTGACGTAAAGCTTTGCAAAGTTGATCTGGACAAGAAGTAGGTCTACCTCCACAGGATATACCTTCTAATTTAGAGATAACCTCTTTCACAGGCTGACCTTTTACCAATTGGCAGATACCTTTTAGGTTTCCGTTACATCCACCCTGGAAAGTAACATCCTTAATGATGCCTTCTTCAACATCTACTGATACATAAGTACTACAAGTTCCAGATGTTTTATATACAAACTTCATTTACTCAGCCTCTTCTTCTGGTTTCATATTTGTATAGACGCTCTGAACATCTTCATCGTCTTCCATTTTATCAACCAGTTTATCGATAGAAGCTCTTTGTTCTGGAGTAACGTCTTTCAAATCTGTAGGGATGCGAGTAAACTCTGAACTGATAATTTCAAAACCATTCTCTTCAAGATATTTCTGAATAGCATTGAATGATTGGAATTCTCCGTATAAAGTGATACCTTCTTCATCAGCATCAAGCTCGTCTACACCATAGTCAATCAATTCCAGTTCAAGATCTTCCAATGAAACGCCTTCTTTTGGAGCTACAGTAAACATAGACTTACGTGTAAACATAAAATCCAAACTTCCTGATGTACCTAAAGAACCGCCATTCTTATTAAAGACACTACGAACATTAGCCACTGTACGTGTTGTGTTATCTGTAGCAGTTTCTACTAAAATAGCAATACCATGTGGACCGTATCCCTCATATACCATTTCCTTGTAATCTTCGGTATCTTTAGAGATAGCTCTCTTTATTGCTCTTTCAACATTTTCTTTTGGCATGTTGGCTGCCTTCGCGTTAGCTACACAAGAACGTAAATGTGGGTTATTCTCAGCATCTGGACCGCCTGCCTTTACTGCAATAGCGATTTGTTTGCCAATTCTCGTAAATGTACGAGCCATATTACCCCATCTCTTCATTTTGGTGGCTTTTCTGTATTCGAACGCTCTTCCCATCTTTATTTTATATTATTTTAGTTTATATAATTATCTGAGTTTTGCTCCCAGCTTGCTTTCAAGATTAGCAATAAGTTTGCTCATAATCTTATCAATCTGCTTATCATTCAATGTCTGATTCTCATCCTGAAGCATAAAGCTTACTGCATATGATTTCTTGCCTGCTTCAAGGTTCTTTCCTTCGTAAACATCAAACAAAGAAACTTCCTTAAGCAATTTACGTTCAGATTCAAAAGCAATCTTTTCTATCTCAGCAAACTGAACCTGCTTATCAAGAAGTAATGCAAGGTCTCTCTTCACTGCCGGGAATTTACAAATTTCCTTGTAGGATACCTTAACAGACTTAATAGCTTTCATAAGCTCATTCCAATTCAAGTCTGCATAATAAACTTCATTATCAATATCGAATGCCTTTAACTGTTTCTTTGTAATCACACCAAACACAGCCAAACGTTTGCCTCCTTTGGTATTGACAGACAATGCTGCAGAGAAAAGATCGTCTGTAAGATTACCGACAACCAGATTACGCATATCTATGCCTAAACGTAGGAATACATTTTCTACATAGGCTTTAAGCTCATAAACAGAGCTTTGTTCGTCAGCATGAGCCCATGAGTTTGCAACGTTCTTACCGCTTACCCATAAACCTAAATGATAATCTTCATTATATGCTGCAAGAACCTTCTCCGGATTCTTCTTTTCTTCATTGAAATAGTAGCAGTTACCAAATTCGAAGAATTTAAGATCGGCATTTTTACGATTTGCATTATGAGTAATACTTTCCAAACCACCAAACAATAATGTCTGACGCATACAGTTAAGATCGTTACTCAATGGATTCATCAACATTACCAGATTTTTAGCAGGGAATGATTCCAATTCTTCGTAATAAGCAGCTTTAGTTAATGAGTTGTTTAATATTTCATTGAATCCGCAACCAACCAATTGTTCTGAAATAAGGCTCTGAAGCTTATATGATTTATCAGCTTCGCCTTTAGTAGTTAAACTTGATTTCAGTGTAGAAGGTATTTCTACGTTATTATATCCGTAAATGCGAAGAATATCTTCAATAATATCTACGTCGCGAGTTACATCTACGCGATATGGAGGAACAGCAAGAGACAAGCCTTCAGCTGTTTCGTTTGTGATTTCCATTTCCAGACTTCCAACGATACTTTTCACAGTCTCAACCGGAATATCTTTACCAATCAGGGTATTAATCTTTTTATATGTAATATCTACATTAAATTTGCTGAAAGGAACAGGATATACATCCTTTATTTCAGAAGAAACAGTACCACCTGCCAATTCCTGAACTAACAGAGCTGCATGTTTCAACACATAATCAGTATACAATGGGTCAATACCTCTCTCAAAACGGAAAGAAGCATCAGTATTCAAACCATGACGGCGAGCTGATTTACGTATCCATGTAGGATGGAAGTATGCACTTTCAAGGAATACATTTACAGTATTCTCGGTTACACCTGAATCCAGTCCACCAAATACACCGGCAATACACATCGGACCGTTTTCATTGCAGATCATAAGATCGCGATCACTAAGTTTTCTTTCCACACCATCAAGTGTTGTGAAAGGAGTTCCTTCGGGCAATGTTTTAACAATAACTTTTTTGCCTACAACATCGGCATCAAAGCAGTGAAGTGGCTGACCTAATTCGTGAACAATATAATTTGTTATGTCTACAATATTATTGATTGGACGAACGCCTATAGTTCTTAATATATTCTGCATCCATTCAGGACTTTCCTTTACAGTAATGCCTTTAATAGAAACTCCGGCATAACGAGGACATGCTTCATTGTTTTCAACAACTACATCAATATCAAGATCGTGATTGTCTACTTTAAATGCATCTACAGATGGTTTCTTAAGTTCAGCCTTGTATCCATTCTGGATTAAGTAAGCATATATATCGCGTGCTACTCCGAAATGAGAACAAGCATCTGCACGGTTTGGAGTAATATCTACTTCAAGTACATAATCACTCTTAACGTTATAATAATCCTTTGCTAATGTACCAGGAACTGCATCTGCCGGAAGAACAATAATTCCTGCATGATCAGTACCAATCCCTATCTCATCTTCTGCACAAATCATGCCAGTAGATTCAACACCACGGATTTTTGATTTCTTTATAGTAAAACACTCATCACCGTCGTAAAGCTTTGCTCCTAATGTAGCAACAACCACTTTCTGGCCAGCTGCAACGTTGGGCGCTCCACAAACAATCTGAGTTGGTTCTCCACTTCCTAAATTAACTGTGGTAATATGTAAATGGTCGGAATTAGGGTGTTCTTCGCATGTAAGTACTTCACCAATTACCAAACCTTCCAAACCACCTTTAATGGTTTGTACTTCTTCTACCCCACCAGTTTCCAGACCTATTGAAGTAAGCGCTGCAGCAACTTCATCGGGCGTTAAATCAAAATTGACATACTCTTTCAGCCAATTATAAGAGATATTCATATCGTTAATTTTTTATTATTTGCAGAATTGACTCGCAAAGGTAATAAGTTTTTTTATTTTGTATGGTTATATATCAGAAAAAAGAGTTAGAACGGCAACGGACCGTCATTTCCATAATTCCCAAATGGATTTGACACCTGAGAAGGATATTCTTCAGGAGGTGGAGGTACCGAACCTTGAGGTTGTTTATTCATCTTTGATCCAAGTACTCCGCTCTCACCCGGTAAAGGAATAATTGTGTCATCATCCGGATTCTGGAATTTGGCAAACTCACCTTTAAATCGAAGAAGTACGTCGCCGGTAGCACCATTACGATGTTTTGCAATAATAATCTCGGCCATACCACGCAAATCGTTTCCTTTTTCGTCTGTATAGATTTTATAATATTCCGGACGGTGAATAAAACACACCATATCGGCATCCTGCTCAATGGCACCAGATTCACGAAGGTCGGCCAACTGTGGACGCTTACCATCAATTCCTTCACGATTCTCAACACCACGATTCAACTGTGACAGGGCTATAATAGGAATATTTAGTTCCTTAGCCAATCCTTTCAAGGATCGGGAAATGGTACTTACCTCTTCCTGACGGCTACCGAAAGACATTCCGCTGGCATTCATCAACTGAAGGTAGTCAATGATTAGAATCTTAACTCCATGTTCACGTACCAACCTACGGGCTTTTGTTCTTAATTCAAAGACTGAAAGCGAAGGAGTATCATCCACGTATAATGGTGCATCAATCAAATCTTTCAGTTTATAGTCTAACTGCTGCCACTCATATGGAGCAAGTTGACCACTTTTAATTTTTTCACCGGGGATCTCACAAACATTCACTATAAGACGATTTACTAACTGAACGTTACTCATTTCAAGAGAGAACACTGCTACCGGATTCTTAAAATTAACAGCTATATTTCTAGCCATTGACAATACAAACGCAGTTTTACCCATCGCCGGACGAGCTGCTATAATTACCAAGTCGGAGTTTTGCCAACCTGAAGTCATTTTATCCAATCCACGGAAACCACTTTCCAAACCACTTAAACCATCGGTTCTTGCAGCAGCTTTCTGCAATAATTCATAAGCTTCAGAAATAACTGGATTAATCTGTGTATAATCCTTTTTTAGGTTTCGTTGAGAGATTTCAAACAGTCTACCTTCAGCTTCTTGCATCAAATCTTCAACATCAAGTGTTTCGTCAAATGATTTTGTTTGAATTTCACTTGTAAAAGATATCAATTCACGAGCTAGATACTTCTGAGCAATAATTCGCGCATGATACTCAATGTGAGCAGAAGAAGCTACCTGACTACTTAATTTTGTTATATAAAATGGACCACCAACATCTTCAAGTTCTCCCCTCTTTTTAAGTTGTTCGGTAACAGTTAAGATATCGATAGGTTCCTGACGGACGGCTAAATCTGTAATAGCAGCATAAATCATTTGATGATGCCGGTCATAAAATGATTCGGGGCGAAGAATTTCACTAACCTGAGGATAAGCGTCTTTTTCAAGCATTAGCGCTCCTAATACAGCTTCTTCAAATTCACGTGCCTGCGGTTGCAGACGGCCGTAATCAGCTATAGGCTGTACCTTAGATTTAGTACTTCGCGTATTTCTTTTTTGTTCCATATCTATTTTGACATATTTGGGATGACAAAGATATAGTTTTTAATGAAGAGCCGGAAATATTCAAAGGTTTTTATACAGTATTTTATATCTAATATGATAGGTTAAGAGATAGCACGAAGAGCTGCACATAATCTCATATTTTCTACAAAATGTATAGGAATCTTATTATTTTCATATACTTTTGCATATAAAAAATAAAAGAATGATTGTATTTCCAAATGCCAAAATAAACCTGGGACTTAACATCACAGAAAAACGTCCTGATGGTTACCACAATTTAGAAACAGTTTTTTATCCTGTTCATATAGAAGACGCATTAGAAGTTGTGCCTCTTAATGATTCCGATAAAGAGTTTAAATTACAGGTATTTGGCACTTCAATAGCTGGTAATCCTGAAGATAATTTAGTAGTGAAAGCCTACTATTTACTAAAAGAAAAATTTAACCTTCCGGCAATTTCAATTTTTCTTCAAAAGAACATTCCATCTGGAGCTGGTATGGGAGGAGGATCATCAGACGGTGCCTTTATGCTAAAGCTTCTGAACGACAAATTCTCTTTAAATTTATCTGATGATGAGCTGGAAGTTATTGCAGCTAAACTGGGAGCCGACTGTCCTTTCTTTATTAAAAACAAACCTACTTTTGCCACTGGAACCGGGAATATTTTCTCCGAAATAAATATCTCATTAAAAGGATTATATATATTAATAATTAAACCAGAGATTTTTGTTTCTACCCGCGATGCTTTTTCACTAATTAAACCAGCCTTTCCTGAAAAAAGTATTAAAGAGATCATTCAATCTCCTGTTGAAGAGTGGAAAGACAACTTAATAAACGACTTCGAGAAAAGTGTATTTGCTCAATATCCGGAAATAGGAAAAGCCAAAGATAAACTATATAAAGCAGGAGCAATATATGCTTCTATGTCTGGTTCAGGTTCTTCATTATACGGTTTATTCAAAGCCCCGGTTGATAATCCTGAACTTATATTCCAGGATTATTTTATCTGGCAGGGAGAATTATAAAGCCTTGCTTTCAGATTCCTCAATCTTGGAAGTTATACGAGACAGATTTTTGTTTATATTTTCTTCGGGGAGGATAACATTAAAATCTCCCCAGAAATTATTATCATAACCAAAGTTTTCCTCTGAAAAGATCTTCTTAACGGGCAATCTTTCTTCGCGAGGGAATGGAATTACACTATTCGTATCAACCTTGCACGTTACCATTTCAAAGAATATATGCAGCGGATTGAAGAAAAGTTGTCCTTTACCTTTCATCTTAAAATACAAATCACCTCTTACGTGATTCATGTAATATTTGCCGTTTAATTCTTTATAAGATACAGAATATACTATTTGCTGAGGGTGAATCTTTACATTCTTACCGCGTTTTTCAACAAACAATTCTTCTGCTTTTTCAATATATGAAGGATGGACTTCCAACTCTGCACTAAGTAAGGCTGAATTCTCTGCATCAATATATAATTTCCCCCTCAAATATGGTTCTGTGATGCCCTTTCTTTGCTCAAAAGAAATAACATGTGCCATACGCGAATCTATTTCCGTCATATCAATCTTGGTATAATCATAGATGTTCTTATCATTAATTTCAAGATAATCGGGAATGTTCTTCATTAAATCAAGCATCAAAGAGGCTTCAACACCAGCTTTCATTTTCAGTACCAGCGAGTCTTTCACTGCATTATTTGTAATTTTGCGCATCTTTAAGAGCTTGACCTGATCGGCGGTTGAATGAGTATAGCTTTGTTTATACACTTTAAAAACGGCCTCCGTAAGCTTTAACAAATCTTTCTTACGTTCAATCCCCTCTCTGTAGAATGACGTAAAATAAGATGGTTTATCCAAATAAAGATGATCGCGGGCTTCCAAGGCTTCTTTTACAATTTTACGCGGATTTACTAACCTAAAGATTACCTCCTGAAGAGGAATAATGCGCTGAGATAAATATATGTTAGAAGAACCTGTTTCTAAAAAAGTTAATGGTATTCTCTGTGATTCATATCCAATATGAGAAACATGCAACTTTTCTACATTTAAAGAATCGGGCACTCTTAATAAAAACTTTCCATTGCTATTTGTTATTGTGCCAATGGCTGTACCTTCCAGACTTACAGAGCAATAAGCGATAGGTTCTGATGATAATTTTTCCAGTACAACCCCGGATATATTTTTATAAGATATACTATCTTTTGTCTTTGATACAGCCGCATGATGTACAGGCTGAGGTGCCGGAGAGTTTTTATCGTTAATTAATATGTATCTGTCAACAGCTCTTAAAGTATAGTTCTCACTTTTAAGCACCTGATAAATAGCTTCACGAATTGAATATGTGCCAGATTTTGTCTGAGATTTTTTTTCGTTATCAATAATCTTACTATCATAAATAAAATAGTAACCGGAGACATCTCCTATATAATTCAACAACTCATAAATAGTGCTCTTTTTCTTTTCAATCTGTATACGTCCACTTAAAGGATCGTCTCCATTCCCTGACCACAGAGTATGAAGGACGACACATGCAAATATAAAAAAGAAGCACAAGCGTTTCATTGAATTGCTTTAAGGTTGAGAAATAAAAATTGTATCTTGACGAATTTCTCGCTTCAGGTTAAGGGCCAGACTAATAATCTGTGTCATTTCATTTACATTATTTTTATAGAATTGCACATTTAATCTGGAAGCCTTCAATAAATCTCCTTTAAGAACAACAAAGGAATCATTATTTTGATTGATAACGTGCACTATATTTTGCAGCGTTTCATCTTTAAACCGCATTTTAGAGGTGTATCTATTGAAGATATCACTATCCTTATTTGAATATTTAAATAGATGATTATCTATAAAAGAAACAGACTGACCGGCGGTTACTACAATAGAATTACCGTTAACCTTTTCTGTTACTCTGACTCTTCCTCTCTGTACAACCAGTTCAAAGTTTCCATCGGCTGAAGACTTTACTTTAAATGCGGTTCCCAAAACTTTTACTGTAACCTTATCAGTTTCAATCAAAAATGGTTTTGAAGGATTTTTAGCAACATCAAAAAGAGCCTCTCCTTTTAAAGAGATCTCTCTCTTATTTCCAGAAAAGGATTTAGGATAGCTAACAGAAGCGTTTGAGGTTAAATAAACCGTAGAGCCGTCTTCCAATGTCTTGACCAGGATATTCTCATTCTCAGTATTCTGAAGAGTTAGTAAATCTGTAGTCTTTTTATCAGAATTATAAAGGAAGAATATCGTTGTGCCAAGAAGGGCTATTATACAAGCAGCAGCCCAATAAACAGGAATTATTCTCTTTCTCTGCTTCATTTGCACTGGTTCTTCATTCAACAGGTTTTCATTTTGCAACCTTGAATAAAGCGCACACCATGCAACATCTGTATTTGGTTCTTTTCTGAACATAGTTTCACTGATTATAATGTTTCAATTCTTTGCGCAGAATAACTAGTACTTTACTAATATCTGCTTCCACTGTCTTAACTGAAACTGAAAGTTCCCTGGCTATTTCACTATACTTTTTCCCGCCAAAACGATTCATACAGAATATTCTTCTCTGCCGCTCAGGCAATCGTTGAAGTAAAGATGTAAATTTGCTCTCCAATTCTTTGTATTCCAGATCATCAGCCGGTGAAAAGTTACTTATTTCAGGTTCTTCCAAAGTTACTTTTTCTCGGTACACATCCATTACCTGGAGATGTTTAAGGTAACTAAAAGATTTATTCTGAACTGACTGAAATAAGTAAGATTTCACAGAAAGCTTTATTTGTAAATCTGCCCTATCCTTCCAAAACATATAGAATATGTTCTGAACAATTTCTTCAGCACTATCCATATCATTTAAGAAAGAATCTGCATAATAGCAAAGAGGCTTATAATAAGAACGGAATAATTTCTCAAAAGCCTGGACATCGCCATTTTTTATCTTATTAAGAAGGAGCAAATCATTCAGCATATCTAATTCGCTTTGAATTAATCATTTTTCTTTAGATTAAAATTCAAATATATACAATTCTTTTTTCTTTATCAATTATTATTTATATTGTTTTTTCAGCTTCTTCACACCGTCCATCAATGATTCTGTAGGTGCTATAATGTTGTAACCGCCCCAGAAGTCTTCATCTGTAAAGCTAGATACTTTATCTGAGAAAGTCTGATCGTACTTAAAGGATTCTTTGTAAGGAATAGATTCAGTTGGTGCATCATCGCGTTCTGTAGCCACCACTTCTGAAAGAACAGTATATTTACTCTTGAACAATCTTCGTTTCCAATCACAATTAAACTGAGATTCTGTACGTATATAATTTATATAGCTAACTCCATTTTGCACTTTGTATGTAATCAAGAAGTTAACATCCAGTGGTTTAAAGCGTAAGCCTGCAGGTTTTTTGATAAGAATCTGACTGATAGCTTTTTCACGATCACGCAAATCTAAACTAAATTCAATACGTGTAAAGGCCAGGGATTGTTTATCAATATAATATTTACCGAAATAAAGCGCATAAGGTAAAACTACAGCAGGACGAAAACTGATAACATATTGCTGACGATTATCCAGATTTACAGGTTCCTCCATCGTGTATTCATAAGAGGATAGCATTTCTTTATCAAGCAATATGTCTTTATTTTTGGCAACATCGAGCAGAACAGACATATACGGGCCACCCATTAATTTAACAGCCAATGTATCTTTTTGATTAGGGCTAACCAATTTACGACCTTTAAAGATACGTACACGGTCTCTTTCTATACCCTTGGTGTAAGGTTCTTTATAAAGATTAAGAATAGCTTCAGATATTTGGATATAGCGTTTTCCTTTTTGAACAGTTTCACGATAGAAGCAGTCAAACATATTAGATTTTGGACTATAATTAGCTTCAATCTTACTTACCGCTTCTTCAACTATTGAACGAGCTAATGCAGGTTGAACAATAACTTCTTTCAAAACATAGTCATTGGGACTAAGATAATAGGTTTTTGCTTCTTGTTCACTTTTTGAAATAGATATGTGTGAACTTAAATAACCAACATGAGAGATCACCAATTCCCGGGCTTCAACAGATGACTTAATTTTCAGAGAAAATTCTCCATCTACATTACTAATCGTGCTTGTTGTAGTTCCAGGGATAGAAATTGTAGCATACTCCACTTTCTTTTTTGTCTGTGAATCTTTTACAATTCCGTTTACTGTGATATAATCTTCTGCAACAGAAGCAAAGACATCACTTTGAATACTTGCTCCAAGTATCAAAATAAGCGTGCAAATTAAGCTTTTAAATAGTGTTTTCATAATGTTGTTTTTTAATTTGATTACTAATGGATCACCGGTTTCTATATATAAGACCATTCAGTAATAAAATACCCTAAAGAAAAACACATAAAAAAACAACATAATAAAAAAAAGACGGTGCGACGACTCACGTCATGCACCGCCACAACACAAACACAAAATAAAACACGACAAAACTACTATGCAAGTACACCTGTCTATGCCGGGGAGACATACGTTAACCAAACAAGCTTAAATTCACACTTATGCTGCGGTTTCGGGCATACTCACAAAGTATAAACATTAATATTATAGTATTGTTTAATTTTTCTTGTTAAATAGAATTAAACAATCATTATGTATTATTGGATACCTCTTTCTCTTAATTTTAATTGCCATTTCCAGGCAGATAAAAGAGTATCTTCAGTACTTGTTTCGGCTTTCCAACCCAATTCGTTATTTGCATACTCAGGGTTAGCCCATACCTTTTCAATATCACCAACACGACGATCTGTTAGCTTATAGTTTAACTTCACGCCAGTAGACTTCTCAAATGCATTGATTAAATCCAATACAGAAAGTCCTGTTCCTGTACCAATATTGAAAGTTTCAACCTTAGCTTTTTGTTTTCCATTCAAAATACGGTCAATAGCTATAACGTGAGCTTTAGCCAAATCAACAACATTGATAAAGTCGCGAATACAAGTTCCGTCAGGAGTATTATAATCATGACCAAATACGCTTAATTGCTCGCGGATACCAATAGCTGTTTGAGTAATATATGGAACCAGATTCTGTGGAACTCCATTAGGAAGTTCGCCTAATAAAGCTGATGGATGAGCACCGATTGGATTAAAGTAACGAAGAAGAATTGCATTGATTGGAGAACCTGAAGTTACAGTATCTTTTACGATTTCTTCATTAATTTGTTTTGTATTTCCGTAAGGAGAAGTTGCAGGCTTAATCGAAGCTTGTTCTGTTACAGGAAGCTGATCGGGTTCACCATAAACAGTACAAGATGAAGAGAAAACAATGCCATTAACTCCATGCTTAGGCATCAGTTCTAATAAGTTAATTAATGAAACAAGATTGTTGCGGTAGTAAAGCAATGGTTTTTGAACAGATTCACCAACAGCTTTACTTGCTGCAAAATGAATAATAGCTTCAATACCTTTATATTTAGTAAACAAAGCATCAAGACCAGCGAAATCAAGACAATCTAGTTCTTGAAAAACAGGACGAATGCCAGATACTTTTTCAATATTGTCGACAACATCGGCACTTGAATTGGATAAGTTATCGATAATGATTACTTCATAACCACTATTTTGGAGTTCTACAACTGTATGAGAACCGATATAACCGGTACCACCAGTTACTAAAATTCTTTTTTTCATTATAATTATTTTATAGGTTGGTTAGTTCAAATAGTTTTTGCGGATAAATACCTTTACGAATCAGATCATTAATACGTAGTATTACCTGAATTCTATCATCAGGAGAAACTAATGCCATCCATTTTGCAGGTGTGCTTATTGTATTAACTTTCAGTCCTTTCTGGATCATAGAATTCATAAACTGAGGAATTGTAAAGGTTGAATTCAAATCCAGACCGCTTCTACTAATAAAAGAATCGAACTCATGAATTAAAGAAGTAAATATATCGGGAGTAAATCCCCACATATTCATAGAAATAGGAGAAGCAACATCAAGCCCTACCCATTTATTAAACTCATTCAGGTACATAGGATCCCCTCCTATTCTTTCCACTCCTTTACGGTCAACAATAGAAATCAGATTGCCCTCTTCGTTTACTTCACATATACCACGCGTCAGTCCCCCACTTTCTGCTAATACATTAGCTAAGCGAAAAGTAACAAGGAAATGTTTATCACGGGTATTACGAATATTCTGTAATTCATTGTAGAGTATCTCAAAACTTTCACGTTGATAAAAGTTTGCAGCATTAATTACACCAAAAGGTTCCTTAATAACATCCTTAGCCATAAGCAAAGCATGCGCCGATCCCCACAACAAGTTTCTTTTGCTATTTCTTAGTTCCTCCGGAACAGATTCTATTTCTTGAAAAGCATATTCAATTTCAATCTTACCTTCGTATTTTGAAGAAACAACTTTCTTGAATTCCTCTTCAAAATATTTGCTAATAACGAATACTACTTTATTGAATCCTGTTTTTATAGCATCATACATTGAATAGTCGAGAATGGTCTCTCCGTTAGGCCCAATTCCTTCTAACTGTTTTAGGCCACCATATTTATTACCCATTTTTGCGGCAAGCACCACTAAAGTCGTAGTCATTCTGATTCTATCTTTTATTTGCAGTGCAAATGTAACTAAATAATGCGAGTTACAGTTCATATTTAGAGATAAAGTAATTCCTAAAAAGGCAGAAAATTAAAAAAAACATTTATGATTTTCGCCCGGATATTATTTAAGCATAAAGAAACATTCAAATTTCCTTGTACAAAAGATTGTTTTCTTTTGTACAGAACATTTAATTCTTCTGTACAAAAGAAAACAATCTTTTGTACAATATATTTTTAATCTGCCTAAATATATTTTAGAAATTTAAAGACTCATCTGCTTGTTTACAACTTAATGTTATCAATATTAGAATGTAATAACAAATGCTCATCTAATAATGTTTCGGCAAAATAGGATAGAGAAAAAAAACTGCTATATTTGCATATTGTATTCAATAATAGAAACAAATACATCAATTTATGAAAAGAATTAGTTATTTATTTGCTTTGGCTTCCCTTTCAGCATTATCATGCACCGGAGGGAATACCTATAAAATAACAGGAACAGTAACAGGAGCTGCTGATGGCGACTCTGTTTATATTCAGAACAGAGTAAACCGTGAATTTGTAAAAGTTGCATCTGCTGTAATTAAAGACGGTAAATTTGTTTTCGAAGGAAAACAGGATTCAACAGTAAATCGGTATATAACTTATACAAAAGGAGAGACAAAGTTATATGCAGATTTCTTCCTGGAAAACGGTGATATCAGTCTTACGCTTGGAGAAAGAGAAAATATTGTAGGTACTCCTTCCAACGATACTTATAATGCTTTCAAAGCAAAAATGAATGAAGTGAATGATAAGATGGAAGCTGTATATAATTTAATGCAGGCTCCTAACTTGAGTAATGAAGAAAGAGAAACAAAAAAGAATGAATTAAGCACTCTTGAAAATAGTCAGACCAATATTATTATTGAAACAATCGATGGAAACATAACCAATCCGGTTGGTATTCATCTGTTGAAAGCATACAATTATTATATTGAGTATGATAATCTGGAAAAGATTCTTGCCAAGGTTCCGGCCAAATTCCAAAACAATGAAGATATTCTTCGTTTGAAGGCTTTAGTAAAGACAGCCAAAGCAACTTCTGTTGGTCAAAAATTTGCAGACTTGTCAATGCTTACTCCAGAGGGCAAATCTATTAAATTATCTGATTATGCAGGAAAAGGAAAATATGTACTAATTGATTTCTGGGCTAGCTGGTGTGGTCCTTGTCGTCAGGAAATGCCTAATCTTGTTAAAGCATACTCTCAGTATAAAGATAAAGGATTTGAAATTGTAGGCGTTTCGTTTGACAAGAACGGAAAATCATGGAAAGACGGCATTACAAAATTAAATATTACTTGGCCTCAAATGTCTGATTTGAAATACTGGGATTGCGAAGGTGCTAAGGTTTATGCTATACGCAGTATCCCTCATACTATATTACTTGATAAAGACGGAAAAATCATTGCTCGTGGACTACACGGTGCAGAGTTGCTAAGTAAATTAGCAGAATTAATCAAATAATTCTATCTATTAGTAACAGCTAGTAATATTCAGTTATAAAAAAGTGAGCCGTTCTTATTAAGCTAGAACGGCTCACTTTTTTTATAAGTTAAAGTTTACTCAACAGTGGCAATCTTATATAAAGAAAGCGAGGATGCTAAAATAAAACTTAGCACCTCGCTTTTTATATTATTACTTAGGGAGTTAAACTCCTAAATTAAACCAACGTACATAACAGAAGTCCTGACGATGAGGAAGATCAATATTCTTAGGATACATACGGAATGCAACCTTAAAGCTACCTGCATTCGACAAACTATATTTAGTTTTAAACGTAAACAAGTCACCATCCTTCTTTACTAACTCAAATTCGTCAGTTGAATAGATACGCTGTTTGCCATCTTTATCCACTATAATAGTTACCAGTTCAACGCCAATAGCATTATCCAATCCCTTTTCATCAATTATAACTTCAACGTCATAATCTTGTCCACTTTCAATAATTAGTTTGCCTGATTCGCCATTTACTGAAACAGATTTCACTTCTATTGTGTCCCATTTATCTACTACAGCATCTTTCCATGCAGCCAATTCTTTAGCTTTTGCATTTTTATTATCAGCTAAAACATGGAAACGTTTAGCCTGCTTATTGTAGAACTTAATATAGTAATCATCAAGCTGTCTCTTCATTGTGTAATGAGGAGCAATCTGAGCAATAGAGTTCTTTACGAACTGAACCCATTTTGGAGAATAGCCATCATCATTCTTGTCATAGTACAAAGGAATGATTTCATTTTCAAGCATTGCATAGATAGTAGCAGCATCTAACTGATCCTGATGTTCCTGATTCTGGTAAGTAACTTTCTCAGTCAGCGCCCATCCTGCGTTTTCACGATAGCCTTCAAGCCACCATCCATCAAGTACAGAGAAATTAAGAACACCGTTCATCAAAGCTTTCTCACCCGATGTACCAGAAGCTTCCAAAGGACGAGTTGGAGTATTCAGCCAGATATCAACTCCAGACACCAATCTACGAGCCAGAGTCATATCATAATTTTCAAGGAAAATAATTTTTCCAAGGAACTCAGGACGACGAGATATCTCTATAATCCTTCTGATTAAGCCTTGTCCTGCACCATCATGTGGGTGAGCTTTACCAGTAAATATAAACTGAACAGGGTAATTAGGGTTGTTTACAATCTTAGAAAGACGATCTAAATCTGTGAACAATAAATGTACACGTTTGTAAGTAGCAAAACGACGTCCGAAACCAATTAAAAGGGCATTCGGGTTTATCTTGTTCAATAAGGCAACAATACGTGAAGGATCTCCCTGGTTGTTCAGCCATGTATCGCGGAATTGCTTGCGAATATAGTCTACCAACTTATTTTTCAAGATCACACGTGTATCCCATATTTCCTGATCGGGCACATTATATATAGCTTCCCAAATTTTCTGATTAGAAAGATCGTACATAAAGCTAGCATCGAAATACTTGCCATAAAGTTTCTTCCATTCAGTTGCAGTCCATGTAGAGAAGTGAACACCGTTGGTAACATACCCTACGTGACTTTCTTCCGGGAAATAACCCTTCCAGATTGAAGCAAACATTTCCTGAGATACCTTTCCATGCAACCAGCTCACACCATTTACTTCCTGAGAAGTATTGCATGCAAACACAGACATACAAAAACGTTCGCCCGAATCACCAGGATTATTACGTCCCATATCCATCAAATCATTCCAGGTAATACCCATTTTCTTAGGATATCCTCCCATGTATTTGCCGAACAAACCTTCATCGAAATAATCGTGTCCTGCAGGAACCGGAGTGTGTACTGTATAAAGTGACGAAGCACGAACCAGTTCAATTGCTTCATTGAATGAAAGTCCGGTAGCTACATAATCACAGATACGTTCAACATTAATTAAAGCTGCATGTCCTTCGTTACAGTGATAAATATCTTTTTTAATACCTAAGGCTTTCAAGGTCATCATACCACCAATACCTAACAGAATTTCCTGCTTCAAGCGGTTTTCCCAGTCACCACCATAAAGCTGGTGAGTAATAGGACGGTCAAACTCGCTATTCATTTCATTGTCTGTATCCATCAGGTAAAGTGAAACTCTTCCCACATTTACTCTCCAGATATATGCATGAACAAAATAGTCAAGATATGGAACAGACACAACAAGAGGTTGACCATCAGGTCCTATAACACGCTCCAGCGGAAGACTTCCGAAGTTTTGTGCTTCATAATTTGCAATCTGCTGGCCATCCATTGACAGAGTCTGATTAAAATAACCATATCTATACAAGAATCCAATAGCACAAAGATCAACATTACTATCCGACGCTTCTTTCAAATAGTCACCGGCAAGAACGCCTAAACCACCCGAATAGATTTTTAGTACGCTTGATAAACCATATTCCATACTGAAATATGCCACAGAAGGACGATTTGTATCTGGTTTAACATCAACATATTCTTTAAATCTAGCGTAAAGATCATTCATCCTTTTAATGATAACCTTATCATTTGATAGTGCTTCAAGCTTTTCAAAGCTCATACGTTCCAAAAGAGTAACAGGATTTAACCCTACCTCTTTCCAGAGTACAGGATCCAAATCACGGAATAAAATTACCGCTTCGGAATCCCAGGACCACCAAATGTTATGAGCTATTTCTGATAATTTCTTTAATTCCTCAGGAATACGTGACTTTACTGTTATCTCATTCCAAACAGGAACATTCACGTTACTAACTTTAACCTTCATAATTTTATAAATTACTTATTTGATTAATATTTCCTATTTCAATTGGCGCTTCTTTGCATTACGAAGAGCAATATCATACGCCTTATAATAGTATTTAATAAAATGTTTCCATAAAGCATGTTCTGCTGTTACAGCAGCACGATGACGAATATGTTCTATTTCCTCTTCCGATTTATTTGAAAAAGAAATTACAGATTCCTTTATAGCATCAGCTACTTCAATGTAGTTATTATCTGAGCGATGAATCACTCTAACTCCATCCTCTAAACCATGCTGAGTTCTGATGTTCTGAATCCAAAGTCCAAATCCTGTTAAATCCGTTGTAACGGTAGGAACATGGAAAGCAATACTCTCAAGAGGAGTATATCCCCATGGTTCGTAATATGAAGGATAAACACTCAAATCATACCCCAGAAGCAAATCATAATAGCTAAGATCGAAAACACCATCATTCTCATCAAGATAACAAGGTACAAATATAATCTTAACTTTATCTTCCTTACTATTTCTTATTCCCAGGTATTTAATCATATTAAGCACCCTATCGTCAGACATAGAATCTAACCAGTGCGTAATATAAGGAAATTCTAAAGAATCTGTTATGCCATTACCATTATTTAATCTTTCAACTAAATCTTTTCTAGGTATAGGAGTACCTGCCGGTACATTAATAAAGGCAACAACATTCTTCTTTAGATTAATATCATTATTCAATCGGTTTAATGATTCTATAAAAACATCAATACCTTTGTTTTTAAATTCATACCTGCCACTTGTACATACAAGTAAGGTATCATCATCCAGATTAGTGCCCAATAATTTATTTGCAACATTGAGCATTTTTGTTCTTGCCTTTTTACGCTTGGCTAAAAAACTCTTCCCTTTAGGCACAAAATCATCTTCAAACCCGTTTTTTAAAACAACATCAGCCTCTTTATCCAGCAATTCCTTACACTCTTTATTAGTAATATCACTAACAGTAGTAAAGCAATCAACATGGTGAGCTGTTTGTTTTTCTATAGAATGCTTTGATTCCATATTCAATTCCTGAGCCATCTGGTCGCCATTATATGCAAATAGATAGTCATACAATGGTTTCAGATTACCAGCAATAGAACGTCCTATTGAAGTTGCATGCGTTGTAAATATAGTAGCAATTTCTGGTACAGCAGTCTGTAGATATAGTGCACCTAGCCCCGTCATCCACTCATGCGCCTGATAAACTACTCTATCTTTACGATTCAGGTTATATTTATAAAAGCTTTCAACTACTTTACCTGATGCATAAGAAAACATTGATGCTTCATCATAATCTCCATACGCATGCAAAGAATCAACTTGAAAATGATTCCAGGCTTCTGTATATATTTCATTCTTCATTGAGAAAAATGAAGTAAAATCAACTAAAATAACAATTGGTTCGCCAATAATGTTCCAACGACCAATGCGCACAGAAAGGTTTTCATTGGTTTCAGCATACAATTTCCATGGTTTATAAAGATAATCCAATTCAATAAATAATGGGTTATCTTTACCAATCCAGAAATCAGGACCAATAAATATCACTTTATCTTTATGACTATCTTGAAGAGTCTTAGCTCTAGTAGACAATACAGTATATATACCACCAACTTTGTTACAGACTTCCCAACTAGTTTCAAAAATATAATCAGGACTTATAAGGGAATCTACCATAATATAATTTAAAACAATCTTTTACGAAGGCAAAAGTAGTAATTTAATATTGAATAAATTATTAATAATCATAAATTATATTAGAAAGATATAGCAAACGTTTGTGTTTTACACAATATTATTCGATCTAATTTTAATTATTTAGTTTACAATCACTTAAACCAATAAATTATTTATCAGAGATTATGATAGCTGTTCTATTAAAATCTAAAAATCATCTCTGGAAAGAGCCAACCAAGATAGAGATTGTTGCATCTTTGAATAATTAGCCTACTTTCTTGAAAACAAAGCACTAGAAAAGCGAGCTATAGATATCTTCAAATCTTGTAAACGGCAGGGCTTTTTGCTTACAAGATATTTAAATAAGTATTGGTAGAACTTCTGGTTACTAAATTTTCACATCCAGAATATCATTGGGGTTTTAGCCTATGCTTTTATGTGTGGTGTAAACTTCGCAGCCTACTCAACCATTGTTTTACATGTCATCGGACATGGTCTTGCTTCTACCAAGTTTGCATTACTTTCCTCCATTGGTAACGTACCGCTTGTGTATATGATTGCTATTGATGGATGGATTCATGATTATTATAGTGTTAGAATGATGCTTTTCGGAGAAACACTAATTGGATTCTTCTTCATACTAGTTTTTCTGCTTATTATGAAGCATTATAAAATACACAAAATCAGTGTGTAAAAGCGGGAAAAGTATGCTAAATAATAATAACTGTCTAATTTTATCAAGTTTTAATTATATCCATAACGGTATGAAAAAAGCATTTATTACATTAGCAATTGCTCTGCTTTTCATTTTATGTTCAAACGGAATAACTTCACTTTGTAGAAAGAGATAAAAAAATAGCCTCAATTCAGCGAAGAAAAATCACTAAACTGAGGCTATTATATTTCTAATAATGAAGATTATAACTAATGTATCAGATATTCATTATATTATCGATGCTCCCAACAATTGAGCCTCTTTTGTTTTTCCAGTTCCAAGAACAATGCCGAGATTGTTCCATTTCAAGACATTAATAAAACCCGAATACCAAGCCAATGGCTGATCCCAATCCAAGCTGTTGGCAGTCATGAGTAGTACGCTGTCTCGACAGAATCCGTCATGTCCCAATCTGTTTATGGTAGAATACAAACGATCAACAGCCATCTTCAACAAACCGGTAATGTGCCACCAGTAAAGAGGCGATGCAAATACTACTACATCAGCCCACTCGTAAGCCTCATAGATGCTTTCCATATCGTCTTTTTGTGCGCAGGTAGCCACTTTGCCCAATACACAAGCATCACAACCGGTACATTCGCGGATGTTCATCTTAGTAAGAAAAAATTCACGCACCTCGTTCCCGTTTTGTTCAGCACCCTCTTTAAATGCTCTTGTCAAAGCAGAAGTTTTTCCGTTTGTTCTTGCCGAACCATTTAATATCATTATTTTTTTCATTCAGACAATATTTGTTTTGCCATACGCATTCCAGCATCGTAGGCTTGTTTTAAATCATTATCAAAATTTTCTTCTCTCCATTTCAGTTTCTCTTCCTTGGAATATGCTGCCATATCATAGCGATCATAGTCGTTTACCTGACAGGTATTGAAAGCTATGATTCGTTCAGGTTTTTGCAGGAAAGCCGTTGTCATACTTTCAATTCGGTCGAAAGTTGGCTCTAGTTGTGGCAGATAGTCCTTTGGAGCATTCATAGTGTAAATGAAAGCTGTAGGAAAACGTTTCGGCGCTTTCAGGTTGTAATCATTATAACTAAGCCATGGGAAATAGAGACGCTCCATGAAAGCTCTTGTTTGTGCTGTGATGTCACCAAAATACATGGGCGAAGCAAAACAGATTCCATCGGAATAAGCCGTTTCTTTTAAAATTTCAGAAATGCCATCCTTATAACCACAATATTCTTTAAACTTGCTACCCTTAATCTGGCAAGCAAGACATGAACGACATCCTTTGTAATCAATATCATACAAACGGATATGTTTCACTTCAATCTCTTTACTAATAGATTGAGCACCTTTCGAAAATGCTTCAACCATGGCGGCCGTATTCATCGTTTTACGCGGACCACCATCAATCATCATTATCTTTTTCATTATTTATGTTTATTAATCGGGTGCAAAAATATGGCACTATTATAAAAATCTAAAGTTACTAACGAGACAAAACATGTTTAAAACGAAACAACTCATTTATTAATTCCATATTTTGATTTATCTTTGCACACAAAAAGAAAGTATGTATACCGCCGGTGAACTTATAAAAATGAATGATAGTTCCATACATTATCAGCTGTGGAATGATCAGATAGCATGTCTTTTAGTGCATCACAATGATATTATCACCGGAGTTCCTATGAGTGGAGCATCTGTTTTCTCGTTCGCCTTGGTAAGACGTGGGTGTTTGACGGTCGATTACAACGGTCAGCTGCTTGAACTTAAAAAAAACGACCTCCACACGTATGCACCAGGAATGCCTAATGAAATGATTCATATTACGAATGATTACGAAGGTTATTGCCTTATTATTGATGAAAAGCTTATTAATGAAACCCCATTGATACGCCATTTTATTAAAGCAGCTTATTTCCCTATTGCTGAATTCAGTAAACCACTAATGACACTTTCGGATGAACAAGCCGATTTGCTGGCAAATCTTCTGCAGATAATTCGACATCATATAATCCGACCATCAGCCTTTCAACAAGAAGTTTTGCTTAACCTTTGTGAAGTTTTCAGTATCGATTTGCTCAATATCCAAAGCATACAGGTGGAACACCTTCGTATTCCAACTCGATACGAAGAAATCTTTGCAGCCTTTCTGCAATTAATACCGTCCAATTTTATCGAACATCGCGATTTAGCATACTATGCCAATCAATTAAATATCACAACCACCTATTTGTCGCGGATTGTAAAGCAAATCAGTGGTCGTACTGTTATGAGTTTCATAGAACATTCACTCATGATAGAAGCTTGTCAACGGCTGAAAGCAACAGAAGTAAGTATAACGCAATTGGCTTATGATTTGCATTTCTCAGACCAAGCTTCATTCACAAAATTCTTTACTCGTATTAGAGGTCTGTCGCCAAGGGACTTTAGAAAGACTTTTTAAACATTTAAATTGGAATCAATTTACCTTTAGAAAAGCCCTATACCTCAAAAGGCCAACCTTCACAGAATAGCCTTAACGGCATAATATGAAATCATATTTAAATACATAAAATAGTAATGTAGGTAGTTGTCAAAGCCGTTTATGATACCGGAAAAGATTGTAAGATATTAAAGCTTTCATTGTGAATTGTTTTCAAAAAATTATACCTTTGCTATATAAGCAACAACACCGGAAATATAGTTATAATATATAATAAAGTAATGCATACCGATCTTAAATTTAAAACTTATGCTATTGTAGCCTTGTTGAGCATCTTTTCGCTCAAAGGCACGGCTCAATATAGCGTGCAATGGAAATACACCACTCAAGGCGGTATTTATTCATCGCCGGTTATTGATAGCAATGCCGTATTTGTTGGGTCTAATGATTCTTGCATGTATTCCCTGAATGCGCAAGAGGGTAAGCTTAACTGGAAATTTAAAACCAGCGGAGAAGTTAAGTCCAAACCGCTTGTCTACAAAGGAAACCTCATTTTTAATAGCACAGACGGCTTTATTTATTCCATTAATAAACACACAGCACGCCAAAACTGGAAAGTGCAAACTGCTGGCGAGAAAAGGCTCGATATATGGGACTACTATTTATCTTCACCTGTTTTTGCGCACAATAAAGTGATTGTAGGTAGCGGAGACGGTTGTATTTATGCATTGAATCCCCAGTCGGGTAATTTGTGTTGGAAATTTCAAACAGGAGGTATTGTTCATGCTACCCCGCTAGTTGTTCATGATAAAGTTTTTGTTGGCTGTTTCGACGGCTATTTTTATGCGCTGAATCTGTCGGATGGTAGTTTAATCTGGAAATTTAAGACAAAGGGAAACAAATATTTCCCAATAGGCGAAATTCAGAAGGGAGCAACACTTTACAATCAGTCGGTTGTATTTGGATGCAGAGATTACTTTATGTATTCGCTGAACGTCGAATCCGGCGAACTCAACTGGAGTAAGGAAGAGCCCAATAGCTGGATTATTGCTGCACCACTGTTGGTTGATGGTTTGCTGTGCTACGGAACGTCGGACTCACACAACTTTCGGATTATGACGGCTGCAACCGGAGAAATAAAAACAACTTTCCCGTTGAATATGAGGGTATATGCCGAAGCCGTATTGTTACGCAATCAGGTTCTATTTGGCTGTTTCAACGGTAAATTATATCAGGTAGATCTTGCTTCGAGCACTATCCGGGAAGCATTTCAGACGGATGGTAGCAAACTGAATTATCATAGTGTGTACAATGAAGATGGAACATTCAGAGCCGACTTTAAACTATATGACAACGACTATGTTGCATCCGAGAAACAAATACTTGGGTTGGGCTCCATTCTTTCAACTCCTTGTATTGCCAATGGAATGATTTACCTGGGGGATTCTAACGGGGGCTTTTATGCAGTGCGGGTATCTGTTCCTTAGATGTTTTAGTACGCGCTTTCAGGATTTAAGCGCATAAAAAATCTAATATACAATGTTAAAACGACCAAGTCTTTAAATGGTGTCCAATATACCCTATATAAATCTTTTTTTCATTGTTATCAGGATAAAAATGAATTCGTAAATTTCCCGTGATAATATGTAAATCAAAAAGTTCTTTACGTTTATCTGGCAATGAGAATATTCTGCATTGTTTGTAATTATCAAGTGTTAGAGTGGATTCTGGATGAATTGTCAGACGATAAGAATCATTTATTTGTTGATAATTAAAATCCCCAGTAGTCCAACTTGAAGCAACTTCATTCAAGGCTCTTAACCGTTCGATAATATTAGTTAGATTTGTTGATTTTCCAAGTCTTGAAATTTGAGATTTAACGGCATCACAAAGGATTAAATTAGGAAAGAACTCTGTTCTTTTATCCCATAAATCCTTACTTCTTTGTAAATTCTCATTTTGGAAATTCAAGAACCAATCTTTATGTTTTAGAACATCTGATGAAGTTGCAAAACATTTAATAATTTCATCATCATTTTTAAGTTCGCCATCTGAAATATATTCATGTTTTATAGGTAAGGATATCTTGTCGGCATAATTTCCAATAAAGAAATTAATGCAAAAAGTATTATAAAATAAAGCAGCTTTTATACCTGCCCCCAATTGACCTTCATAATAACAATTTTCCGATTCAAATCTGCTTATTTCTTCCCTATTGACCAAAGGAGATGTGGAAACAATTGACAAGAACTTACTTTTTAAGTCTCCATCAACATTCTCGTCTTCAATCCATTGTCCTATAGAATAATCATTCATAAGCTGTAGATCATATAAATTATTACCCAGCATTTCATCGATTCTTAATTCATCTAGTAGCAATGTTGACTCAGCTTCATTAGCACTAAGCACAAAATATTCCATAACCCCATAAACCTGAAGCCTTGTATTGACCTTAATTTGGGATAGTTCATTCAGCATATATATCATAGCTTACTTATTTTGGATAATTTGCCCTAGCTGTTTGTTATATTCATCAAAGAAATCAGTAGGTTGATAGGATAATCGTCCTCTTTTATCCACTAAAGGCTGCTCAACATTTATTAAATGAGAATCCGTTGACTTCGAGAAAAAATAGACAGAGAAATTATTTTCGTTTAAAATATCCTCTTTAACAGCAACTCTCATTCCATTAAACAAATGATCACTATGTGATTCTACTAAGATTTGTACTCCTGCAGCTGCTCCCATAGCAAGTAGGCGTCCTAAAATAGCTTGTCCCTGAGGGTGAAGATGAGATTCTGGATTCTCTATAATTAATAAATCTCCTGATTTTGCACTAAGAATAGCCACAATCACAGGTAAAACATAAGTCAACCCAAAGCCTGTATTTATAGATGTAAATTCAGGTGTTGTATCCGTTCCTTCTACAAATTCAAAACTCAATGTAGATATTTGTAATTCAGGATGAAAGCGAGGTTTTACTCTTACTTCTGATGATATTTCACTTAACCAAGCATTCACATTGTCTAGCAATGCCATAGACTTAGCATGTGGGTGTCTTAGTGATGAATTCGGGATTGCATCAAACTTGTATTTATCTAAAAAATGCACCGTGTATTGTCCTTTCTCTCCTAAAGTTTTTAAAACTTCCACTGCATTTGGAGATGCATCATAAGTGCGGCTAGGGGGAATTCTTTCTGCATTTAAATATTGAAAATTATTAGTAAACAGAGATTGCGAGTTAATATCTAATAAAGAGTTTTCTTTCAGAGTTTTCAATTTATCTGACGAAGCTACAGATGCATAAGCAAGATCACAAACTATAGAATTAAACTGAATACAAAACCTAACAATATCTTCTCCAGAAGCATGAATATTTAATAGATCTTTTCCATATCCAATAGATACCAGTTTTCCGTTTAAAGTTAGTTCAGACAAAGTTTTATCTTCTAAATAAGATTGGCGAAGTAACAATAAACTTTGAATAAATGAAGATTTACCCATGCCATTTCTTCCAGTAAAAAGAGTTAATGGAGAAATATCCAGAGAAATATCTGTAAATGCTTTAAAATTCTCAAGACTAACAGCTGTTATCATGATTTATATTTATTAACTAGTGATTCAATATATTTAAAACGATTTATCACAGCTTTTTTACTTGCTGTAGAAGTAGTTACAGATTCATTAAACGTTCTATCGTAGAATAATTGTGTATAATCAGATCCTAGTCTATATTGATTTTCTAAAATATTCTCAATTTCATTATCCGATAGTTTAGAAAGAATGACTACCCACGCCTCGAACAAGGCACTGTTTAGCCTATATTTAATTGAGTCATTTATTACAGATCTGCTAAATCGATGCTTCCCCCAAATTTGAGTACTTACCTCTATGCTTCTACAAATCAAATAATTAATATGTTCAAATTCTATTTCACTAACGTTTTGCAGATCTTCCATAGCCTTATCTAAAAAAGACCCTAAAGGGCTTTCATAATCTAAAAAAGAACGTCGCATAAAAGCAATACATCTCAAAACCAATTCTCTATCTTCCATTCGTTCGTTTGGCAATGGAATAAGAGAACGAAAACGATCACTTTCTGTAAAATTTTTCAAATAATCAGAAGCTTTTCCTTGATTCAGCGCATTACGGATTTCCATTTCATTCAATGACAAAGCCCCTGTATTAATACGCTTAAAAACATTGTATTTTACTTTTTGAGGAGTACCAGGGCTAATTAAAAAACAAGTAACATTGGCCTCAAGAATCCGACGTTGCATCATACGGGGTAATTCAGAGAAATGCAAGTTTTTACTATCATATGATTTTAATATATCTAATCCCGTTAAGGGAAGACTTTCATCAATAATAAAATTTTTCAAAGTAGATAACCTTTGTAAACCATCAACAACAAGCCATCTATCGTCTACACTTGCATCAAAATAGAATGCAGGCAAAGGGAGTTTTAACATTAGCGATTCTATCAATCGACTTTGCACTTCAGATTTCCATAGATTCGCTTTTCTTTGAAAGGCTGTATTTAAATCTATTTCTTGATTTCTCAAACGAGCAACTAGATTATCTATAGAAAGAGTCTGAGGTATTATTCTAATTTCGTTAGGATCAAATGGTTCAACCATGTTTTCCGCCAGATTTGCTAATTCCTCATCTGCCTGTTCGGCAAATCCTTCAATCACTAATTGCCCGTATAAATCCTTTTTCATTCTATTTATTATTCAAAAAATATAATAACACACAAAAGTAGCTTTTTTATCGTATATATTCAAAAAAGATACGGAGATTCTTCATATATTAGTCTTTTCATTTTTAGTCATTTTTTTCATTTATCTAAATAGATTATTTCATTTCTAATATAAAATTAATTAAGAGAAGCTAAAAGTACAGAACTTAATAATCAAAGAATTTAATTTCGTTATCAAACAATACCTTCACTAACATCAATTGAGAAATCGCCCTTACAAGGTATCATTAACTGCATTACAAAGATAAAAATATTTATTCCCTATGCCAATAAAACTGATAGTAATTTCATAAATAAGAGTAAATAATTATTTTGATATATCCAAATCCAAACCCCAACCAATTTTCCCCATTCACCAATAAAAAAAATCCATTAACCAATAAACTCTCATCCATTCATCAATAAATTTTAAGGTAAATAGTCCATACAAAAAAGCATTTAAAAACAAGCTACTTTGTAGACAGCAAAAACTAATTGAAAATTTTGTATATCGCGAGATCTAATGTTAAAATATATTGAATTTATGTTTCAGGAATGAATATTTATAATTACATTTGTACAAGTTAAATCGATTTATACTATTGAACAAATATCATTTATTAATAATAAAAAAATCAAATACTTAATGACTATAACAAATAGTGCTTATGAGCATAAGCTCAAAGGATGTGTTCGTATAGCCAAAATGGCTGCTATGTATTTCCGCAACTGTTCACGTGCCAATATGGCAAAAAAATGTTTATTACTGCTATAGAAGAAGATAAAGTACTGCATGCTGAGCTTCAGAAAGCAGGATACTCATCTGATAACGATATTTTTATACCCAAACAGGTTACAGTGATAGTCAATAATTGGGGCTATCCGGATGACTTCTGATTAATAGCTGCAGTAACAAAAAACCTGCTGACAAAAGCAATTTTTAACGCTATATGCGTCTTTTTCTTTTCTCTTAAAAACAAAACACCACAGGATTTATATGTAATATAAATCCAATTCTAATGTGTTTCTTTGGTGCGCTTTCATCGGCACCAAAGAAACATATTTGCTTTTATACCTCTCTACAAAACAGCCACTTACAAGCATTAACGATCGGTACTTTTATCGGCACATTTATTTTTGCTAAATCAAGACATATACAAGCTATTATTCACCAATGAATAAATGCAAAATAGTGACAAAAAGTGAATTTTCTGCATAAAAGTGCATTTTTTGCTCAAAACGGCATTAGCTATTTGGAGGCTATTGAATCTGCACTTACTTTTGCCCCACGAAAAACAAACAACCATGTTTAACTATTACAAATTTTAATACCAAAATTACACTTATGCAAAATGATCATCTGCCTTTCGAGGCTCTTACCAGTGGGTATGTGCTTATCCCTAAAAAGTTGCTTACACATAATTTCAATAACAGAGACACCAACATGTCATACCTGGAGGCTTTTCTTACTGTATTGGCTACAGTAAATTTCGCGGATAGAGAGGTTGCTATAAACGGAGACAAACTAATGTGCAAACGTGGCGAATCGCTCCTTTCGTATCCTTCGTGGGCAAAATTATTTAACTGGACAGTGGGGAAAACACGTTGCTTCTTCAGGAAAATGGTCAAGGAAAATCTTATTGCTATTATCCCGGTTAAGTATGGGGTAAAAATTGTGCAGGTAATAAACTATGAAGTGCTTACAGGTAAACGTAAAACCACCAAAAAGAAGGTAGAGGAAGAAGTGGGTAATCCTGAACTATCTAAAGCAGAAAAAATTGCCAAGAAAGATCAGAAGTTCTATTTGTTCTGGAACAAGTTTCACCAGGCTACCGGAATGGAAGCTAACGACATCGGTCTGGCTGTCCTTATATGGAAAAGGCTAACAAAAGAGGAAAAGGAACTTGCTATAGACAAAATTGAACCGTATTGTCGTAGGATAAACAACAAGCAGTTCTACAAAACAGCTGTGAATTACCTGAAAGCAAAATGTTTCTTTAACGAACGATTATAAATTTAACAACGTAACTTGGTATGAACAAGAATATATCATCGCCATTTGATTTTGATGCCGAAAGCGTAGTTTTAGGTAGCGCAATACTGGAAAAGAAAGCCATGCCCGAGGTGGCTCAGCATCTTCGGGCAGATATGTTTTATTATGATAATCACCGTATTATCTTCGCCGCCCTGATGCGCATGTACAACGGGCGCAGAGATATAGACCTCATCACCGTTGCCGATGAGCTGCGCCGAAACAATGAGCTCGAGAAGGTGGAAGGTCCGTATTACATCACCAAATTATGCAGTCAGGTGGTTAGCACGGTTCACCTTAAAGAACACTGCCTCATTGTGAAAGAACTGTATCTGCGCCGCGAAATAATAAAAGGACTCACTCAACTGCTGGGCACAGCTCAGGACATGTCGATGGATATTGCAGATGTGGTTTGCGAAATGCAAGAGTTGGCAACGCGGGTGGAGAAAGATGCGGTGAAGGCGGACAACCTGCGCAACATGGAGACGCTAATGAACGACACGCTTACCCAGGCGAAGGGACGTATAGAAAATTCCGCAAACGGGGTAACGGGTACCGATACGGGACTTACCGACCTGAACAAGATTACCGGCGGATGGCAACGTGGCGATTTGGTGGTTATTGCTGCTCGTCCGGCCACAGGTAAAACCATGTTTTCTCTGTTCCTGGCACAAATAGCGGCAAAGGCTGGAATCAATGCCGTATTTTTCAGCATCGAGATGCAAGGCGAACGACTGGGCGACCGATTTATTCTAATGGAGAGCGATGTAAACCCTTACCGATGGCGAACGGGAATGACCGACGAGACGGAATGGAACGAGGCTTTCAGTACGGCGGAATCGCTGGCAGAACTGCCTATCATTGTAGACGACAGTCCGTCTATGAGCATGGACTATATCCGCGCTCAATCGAGAATGCTAAAAAGCAGGGGTAAATGCGACATCATCTTCATTGACTACCTGCAGCTGAGTGATATGAAAGGAAGCGTTAAGGAGAACCGTAACCGAGAGCAAGAAGTTGCCACTGCTGCCCGAAAGGCAAAGCTGCTGGCAAAAGAGATGGATTGTCCGGTAATTTTGCTGAGTCAGCTAAATCGCGAAGCTGAAAATCGTTACGGAGGAAAGCCACAACTGAGCGATCTACGTGAGAGTGGTGCCATAGAACAGGATGCCGACATTGTTGTGATGCTCTATCGTCCGGCTCTTTACAACATTCCTACCGACAAGGATAGCGGCTACCCCACCGAGGGACTGGGTGTGTTAAACATTGCCAAGCACCGTAATGGAGAAACAGGTAATGTGTACTTCTCCCACAACAAGAGTATGACGAAGATTGCCGATTATGTGCCGCCAATGGAGTGGTTGATGAAGCAAGCGAAATAATTGTAATATAATTTATAAAATTATTTGTAATTTTTTTGCAAATAAAAAAATAAATATATACATTTGCATAACAAACGAAACAAAACACCATTAAAGGTATTATAAATACCCTATTATCCCTAACCAGAAAAGAATAGAAGAGTATTATCACTCTTCTATTCTTTTACAATAACCCTTCATTACTACCAATTATCACCTATAATAATATATAATACTTTTTTTCTGTTTATTGTGTATATATATGCAAACCAAAAATAAAACTAAGTAATATCCTCGTTAGATAAACTTTTAAGGCTCACCCAAATAATCTACTATCGCTTTAACCTGGCGTGGCGTATAAATCCTGTTACGATGATTGTATTCCAAAACGGAAAGCTCGGCTGTTAACTGACTGTTGCCGGCAATCCAACGGGCAAGTGTGCGCAAGGCTCCGGGAATGGTCATGTACGGATTGTAAAGGCAAGCCAGTTCTACCTTGGTATATGCCCGGATTTTAAATTCTTCTGTTGTTTTTATCATAGTCTTTCTTGTTTTTCTTCCCGTAAATTTACCAATTTTTGCCCGTTTAACCAAGTTTTAGAGGCAATAAAACGCCTATTAATTGTAATCAATTCACACCAATAACATCTAATACATTCTACTGTTTTCCCTCCCCCGCCATACCCTATATTTGTAGTGTTAACAAGAAAGGATAAGAGCTCTTTACCACAGTATTAATCAACTAAAAATGTAAAGAAAATGAGTGTAAAGTATTCAGTAGTTATGAGAAAGAATCCGGCTAAATCATCTGAACCGGGAAAGTATTACGCACATGCACAGGCGTATGGTGAAATGGATTTTGATTCGCTTTGCGAAGAGGTTAACGGACGATGTACCGTAACCCGTGCCGACGTGGCAGCAGCAGTGGAAGCAATTCTGGAATCGATGAAAAAGGCATTGGCCGAGGGTAGAATTGTTCGTCTGGGCAACTTCGGTAGCTTCCAGATTGGAGTGAGAAGTAACGGTGCCGTAAAAGAAGATGAGTTTGTATCTTCCATGATTCGCGGAACAAGAATCAGTTTCCGTCCCGGTAAGTTGCTCACCAATATGCAAAAAACGCTTGCTTATACGCAAGTAGCCAAGCTTCCGGTGAAGGTTACCAATGGTGGTAACGAGGTGGGATAGTTAAGACCAGTAGCTTTAAAAAGGAATACTCTGTGTTACCAACAGTAATAAGCAAATAAAGCTGTTGGTGCACAGGTACTTTTCTAAGTCCGCATTGATAAAGAACATCCGGTAAATTCCGGGACTCTTCCTAAAAGTGGAACGAACAAAAAAAGCAGCAAATCGGTAAACCAGGGAGGCTATAGAACCTTGCTACTCGTGAATTGGTAAAGCAAAAAGGTTATATACCTTGTAGCTGCTTTTGTAACGTACGATAAGCATAGTAAACAAGCAAACCGAAGAGGTTTCTCTCGTGCAAGAGAGAGCCTCTCCTACTTCAAATTATTAATCAACAAAAAAAACAGAAACATGAAAATTATAAATGGCATAATAAACATCTTGCAAATGGTACTTCCTTTTCTGAAAAAGAAGGATGCCAAGCAAGTGCAGGATTTCACCGAACTGGTAAAGAGTCAGTTCGACTACCTGATGGAGCAGGTAACCCGTTTTGAGAAAGACTACTTCGAACTTTCCGAGAAAGTAAAGCAAATGTATCAGGAGATGATTACTTTGAATGCACAACTAAATACTGCTCTAAAAGGCCAATGTTTGGCTACAGGTTGCAAAGACAGGCAATAGTTACGGCACAGAAAACAGAATTACGGCATTCGGGAATCTGAATGCCGTTGTTTATAGGGTTTCCAAATCAAGATTACGGCATTTAAGATTTTAGAAAGCCTTGTTTATAGGATTCCGGAATCAGAATTACGGCATTTAGGAAATTATTTGCGAGAACGAAATACAAATTACGGCATTTCAATCTCTTAACCCCTTATTTATAGGGATTTAGAAATAGAATTACGGCATTTAAGGTTTTAGAAAGCCTTGTTTATAGGATTCCTGAATCAGAATTACGGCATTTTAAATAAAATCACGACAAAACAAAATGAGAGAAATAAATTTAATTGTAATTCACTGCTCGGCAACGAGAGTGGATAGAGATATATCGGCACAAGACATTAACGCGGCACACAAGGCAAGAGGATTCAGTTCGTGGGGTTATCACTACTACATTCGTAAAAACGGCAAAGTAGAACCTATGCGGAGTCACGATGAAGTTGGAGCTCACGCTCGCGGATACAATGCCAAATCCCTGGGCATCTGCTACGAAGGCGGACTGGACACCAACGGCAAACCAGCAGATACGCGTACTCTGTCTCAGCAAATTGCACTGCACGCCCTGGTTGGTAAGTTACTCAAAGAGTTTCCAGGTAGCAAGGTAGTAGGCCATCGGGATTTGAGTCCGGACAAGAATTATAACGGCATTATCGATCCTTGGGAGAGGATTAAAGAATGCCCCTGTTTCTCGGTGCTGGATGAAACGTGGGAATAAAACGAAGGGGCTATCCAAAAGGGATAGCCCATTTTGCTTTTATTTATTTCGCTAAAAATGCTATCTCACCGTTGCTAAAAAATAACAATATAGTTATTAATTTGAACTATTTTTATTACACTTGTAGCGAAAAAAGACATATAGTACCAAAAGGAATCTAATTATTGATGCAACAGTGGCATGTATCATACTTTAGACAACCTTTCAAGAAAAATTTCCAGGTGTTATTATTAAATATAAAATGTATCGAAAGAAATTTCCAGGTTTTAAAAATAATTAATCTATGAATTCAAAAATAAGCTTCAGTAAAGGTGTATGGATTATTTCCATATTGACATCTATTGGTATCATTGCTTGCCTCATTTTTTTAGGGAAGGATATTTTCCTGCAAAAGGATTCTCATGATATTATCAATATTATATTATTTTTTCTAGTCATATTAGCTTATATGGCAAGTTTATATTTCATGCCAATAAGTTTGCTCCTAACGAGCGATAAACTTGTGATACGATGTTTAATACATAGAGTGCAAATTCCCCTATCAAATATCGCTGTAATTGAAACTGCACAAAAATATAAGGATTTTACAGATATCAGAGTGTTTGGAATTGGTGGATTATGGGGTTATATAGGCCTTTTCCGTAACAAGGGGGTTGGTAAATACTTTGCATACGTAGGTAATCCTCAACAGGCGTTTTATATAAGGTTGAAGTCTGGGAGAAACTACCTGGTGAGTTGTGACAGTTATTTAGTATTCTTAGCAAAGTTATCAAGTCTTACATCTAAATCTGACGTCGAATGATTGGAACGCCCTCTTATTAAATAATAGAAAATATTGAATTCCTAATCAAAAAGTATAAACCAGACTGGCTGTTGTTCCTTTTACTGATAATTTAAGTTCTTTTCCCGCCTTGTGATGATATACGATTGAGGCAATAGTACATCCAATAGCTGCTCCCAAGCAAACAGTACCAATAGCCAATGCATTAACGGCTTCATGAATAGCAGCATGGTCATAAGCATACTTAGAACAACCAATGAGTCCTACTCCGAAAACTGCTGCTGCAATTCCGTAATTTGTAGATTTACGCTTGTATCTTTTTGCTAAAGCATCATGATCAATAATAATTGATTGGGAGGACATCAGGCTATCCTTAGTTACAACAGCTGAATTTTCTTTCAAGAGACCTCCACCCGCCATCTCGCGAATGCATTGTATATCTGTTCCGTTTAAGTTACCAGGTAAGGTTATCTCTGCAATTAGCGACTTATCATTTGCCGGTATTGGAGTTGATAATGTATCGGCTGTATCAGTACAGACGTTGACCGGAGAGACTCCCTGCGCTTGCAAACTTAAGGATAGAAACAGACTAATTATTACAAGTGAAAATTTCAGAGTGTACATCTTTTCATAGTATAATAGATAATAAATTATGATTTTCTAAATATATATAATTATAATTAACACCAATCATACCGTTCATTCTTTTTAACATATATTTTAAAGCAATGTATATATGGGGGCTCAAAGATTATTTCCTATGTTATTAATAGAGAATATTTCACCTCATGAGCAAAACATTTAATGTTTTTTTGTCACAGATAATGTTTTATATAAAACAATGAACATTTTATGTAAATTGTATATTTCTATAAGCAGTATTTTTATCCATTAATCTGTTTTATATAGTAAAGAATATATTTCAAATAATATGATTATAGAAATTACATTTGAACATAAAAGTTCTAAACCATACGAACAGTGTGATGGAGTCCATACAGCAATAATTGAGACCAATAATTATAGAGGGATTTATGTAATGAGAGATACTGACCCAGATTTTTTTGACTCGTATTCTGTTAAAGCTGTTACTGCCGGGAATGATATACAACTGAAAACTATTATTACGGGCCTTAGTAGACTCACGGAGCAGGCTAAAATTGATTTTATAGATCAGTTGGCTGAGTTATATAATAACAAAACGATACATGGCAAAATACATATTGTGTATTAAATGAATGATTCGCTTAATAACCAGGATGCTGATTGAGGCATCTTTATATGAAAATAGCCTTTCTTCGGGATGAAGAAAGGCTATTGTTATTTATACTGAACTTGATCTGTTTCTTACTTTGAAACGGCTTCCAGTTTCTTCATAATAGAGAAAATGAATGTTCCTGAGATAATACAAAGCACTACAAGAACGCCCCACATAATCCATAATTCAATTCCCCATAAATAACCAATGATTGCTACACATTTGTTACCTATAGCTGTGGCCGCAAGCCATCCACCCTGCATCAAACCTTTATATTTGGGAGGAGCTACACGGGAAACAAAGCTAAGTCCCATGGGACTAAGGAACAATTCGGCAATGGTTAGCATGAAGTAGGTTCCAATAAGCATGTTTGGTGAAACTAAAACATCACTTACTCCACCGGTAGATGCTATTGCATCCGGATTAGGAAGGCCTAGTGAACCTATTGCCATCATTATAAAGGCAAAAGCTGCAATAAACATACCAATTCCAATCTTACGCGGAGCCGATGGCTCTTTATCCTTACTATTGAGCATAGAAAAGAATGCTACTGATACAGGAGTAAGAATAACGATGAAGAATGGGTTGAACTGCTGGAAGATTTCAGGAGTAATGGTTAATATTTCCGGCATACCAACATAGTAAGCGTATGCTCCGCCTGCTCCAATAAGGAAAGCTATTGCCGATATAACTTTTGCATTATTGCTTTTTGCCTGAATAAAACCAAGGATACCATAGAAAGCCACAATCATCATTACCATGGTAGGTAAACCGAAACCTATTCTTGTTAGTCCGCCAACAGCACTATTGGTATAGTCGCGGGCAAACCAGGTAAGTGTTAATCCGTTCTGATGGAATGCCATCCAGAAGAAAATAACGACTGCAAACACAAGACACAAGGCTATAAGTCTTTGCTTAGTCTCGGCACCGGAAAGTTCTTCTACATGATTTGTTTGTCCTGATGCAACATCTGCTTTTTGTTGTTGACGTGCAGTAACATCGGCAGCTTTATAATATTTACGGAACAAAGCAAATATAAGAATAGAGATTACCAGAGAAATACAAGCTACACCAAAGCCGTAGTTATATCCTTCGGAAAGCTTTTCAATATAATTAGCTCCGAAAGCTTGAAGATTGGCACTTGCACCTGGAGTCTGAGCTTCTGCCAGTTGTTTGAAGCTAGCCAAACCTTCGGGTGTAATTGTTCCGTTAGTCAGCTGATGAGCCAATGCAGGGATCTTTGCTTCGTAAAAGAGTCCAGCTCTTTTCAGGAAGAAGTTATATACCGCACCTGCAGCCGAAGGAGCAAAGAATGCACCAATATTGATACACATATAAAATATACTGAAAGCCATATCACGCTTTGAGTTATATTTAGGATCATCATACAAATTACCAACCAAAGCTTGTATATTGCCTTTAAAAAGTCCGGTACCAATAGAAATTAGTCCTAAAGCACCGTACATCATATATTTGGCAGCTGTATCGACTCCTGTAGGCATAGCCAGCAGCAGGTATCCAACAAACATAACAACAACGCCTGCTATAACTGTTTTTCCATATCCAAGGAAACGGTCGGCTACAATACCTCCTAATAACGGAAGGAAGTAAACCAAGGCTAAGAAATTAGAAAATATTTCGCTGGATGCATTCTTATCAAAACCAAACTTTGCCTGGATAAAGAGTACGAAGATAGCCAACATGGTGTAGTAACCAAATCTCTCACCCATGTTTGCAAGGGCAAGAACAAATAATCCTTTGGGATGTCCTTTTAGCATAAATTTTTATTTAATATGGATAATGTTATTTCTCGATACCAAGTAATTCTACTTCAAAAACAAGAGTTGAGAATGGTTTGATAGGACCGGCATCTCTTGAACCGTAAGCAAGCTCGTAAGGGATATAAAGTTCCCATTTTGAACCAACAGGCATAAGTGTAAGGGCTTCTGTCCATCCTTTGATTACCTGACCGGCACCAAATGTAGCAGGTTCGTTACGTTTATATGAGTTGTCGAACTCTGTTCCATCAAGCAAGGTTCCTTTATAGTGAACTTTCACTTTGCTATCTGCTGTAGGAATCTCACCTGTTCCTTTGGTTATAATCTTATACTGCAAACCGCTGGCTGTAGTTACTACGCCTTCTTTGGTTTTGTTTTCGGCAAGGAATTTAATTCCGGCTTCTTTATTTGCACCGTATTGTTGTTCAAGATTTCCGTTTTTGATTTTCTCCATATTTTCCTGAACATATTTCTGAGCTGCATCTACGCTTACAATGCCTCCTTTACCCATTGTTCCGGCAATGAAGCCTTCAAGGTAGAGGTCTTTGTTGATGCTCTGTGTTGTTTCTTTGCCAAAGATTTCTTCGTTAACGCCTTTCAGCATTTGACTGTTGAGTTGCTGACCAATAAGGATTCCTAAATGATAGGCATTTTGTTTCTTATCGGTTGAAGTGGCTACTTCTTTAAGACCGCGGATAAAGTCGTCGAAGTAAGCTGTATCCATTTCCATTTTACTGGTTAGATAGTCCTTCAGACCTTGTGTTTGTGCCATACCCATTGTGTAGGCAAGGGAATCCATCTGATTCTTAATAACAACTGGCTTTACTGTTTTAGCAACTTCAGGTTTAACTTGTTTCTCTGTAGCTTTATTCTTTTGTTTAACTTTTGTTCCTTTGGTTTGGGCATTGATGTCCATAACATTGCCTTGCACACAAAGAACGGCAGCAAGTAAAAGTAGTTTTTTCATCGGTTTTGTTTAAAATTGTTTTTATGATTAAATTAATTATTCTTCGGTAAAAAGTATGCAGGCTTCTGCACGCACTTCTTTAATAAGCTCCTTGGGATCGACTTTTAACTGCAATCCTCTCTGCCCTGCACTAACGTATATGTATGGAAAGTCCAGACAGGTGTTGTGAATGTAGGTAGGAAAATGCTTTTTCATCCCTATCGGAGAACATGCACCACGGATGTATCCGGTTGTGAGAAGCAATTCCTTCATGGGAATCATGTCGCAACTCTTATTGCCGGATACTTTTGCAGCCAGTTTAAGGTTTACTTCCCTGTCACCAGGAACAATGCAAACAAAATGACCGGTTTTATCTCCGTGCAGGACTAAGGTTTTGAAAACCTGATCTACGTTCTCTCCTAGCTCGGCTGCCACATGTACGGCACTTAAATCGCTTTCGTCTACTTCGTAAGGTATCAGTTCGTATGCTATTTTTGCTTTGTCGAGCAGGCGTGCTGCATTGGTTTTATTTATTTTCGTACTCATACTCTAATTCATTTTTCAAAAACTTAGGTGTGTAGCCTTTATCACATTTGGCTACCTCTTCGGGGGTACCACAGCAAAGAAGCTGTCCGCCGCCCTTACCACCTTCAGGCCCCATATCAATAATGTAATCGGCCATTTTGATAACGTCAAGATTATGCTCGATTACAATGATTGTATTTCCTTTATCTACCAGTTTATTAAGTACTCCCATCAACACGCGGATATCCTCGAAATGAAGTCCGGTAGTTGGTTCATCGAGTATATAAAGTGTTTTGCCTGTATCTCTCTTGGCAAGCTCAGTAGCAAGCTTCACACGCTGACTCTCTCCACCGGAAAGGGTGGTTGATGGTTGTCCCAGACGTATGTATCCAAGACCTACTTCCTCGAGCACCTTTATCTTGTTAAGAATCTGCGGAACGTTTTCGAAGAATTCTACGGCACGACTAATGGTCATATCGAGCACATCGGCAATAGATTTTCCTTTGAAACGAACCTCGAGGGTTTCTCTGTTGTATCGTTTACCGTGACATATTTCGCATGGCACATATACATCTGGCAGGAAGTTCATCTCTATGGTTTTATATCCGTTACCCGAGCAGGCTTCACACCGTCCGCCGGATACATTGAAGGAAAATCGTCCGGCTTTATAACCTCTGATCTTGGCTTCGGGCAATCCTACAAACAGGGAACGAATATCCGAGAACACTCCGGTATAAGTTGCCGGATTTGAACGGGGAGTTCTTCCAAGTGGTGACTGGTCTACATTTACCACCTTATCGATGTTATCCAGTCCTTCTATCGCATCGTATGGCAACGGATCTTGCAATGAATGATAGAACTTCTGCGAAAGAATTGGCTGCAGTGTATTGTTTATCAATGATGATTTACCACTACCCGATACTCCGGTTACACAGATCAGCTTTCCTAGAGGGAAATTAACATCTACCCCTTTCAGGTTATTACCTTTGGCTCCTTTCAGAGTTAGGGTTAGTCCGTTGCCTTCTCTCCTTTTTTCAGGGATTTCTATTCTCTTCAGTCCATTGAGGTACATGGAAGTCAGGGTGTTTGTTTTAAGCATCTCGGCAGGAGTTCCTGCAAAGACAACCTCACCTCCCAGTCTTCCGGCCTTAGGACCCATATCTACCACGTAATCGGCAGCAAGCATCATGTCTCTGTCGTGCTCTACTACAATAACGGAGTTACCCGAATCTCGCAAAGCCATCAATGACTTGATTAGCTTCTCATTATCTCGCTGATGCAATCCGATACTAGGTTCATCGAGGATATATAGTACATTTACCAACTGAGAACCAATCTGGGTAGCAAGGCGAATTCGCTGACTCTCACCACCTGATAATGTTGCCGAGGTTCGTTTAAGCGAAAGATATTCCAAACCTACATCGAGCAGGAATTTCAGTCGGGTACGGATTTCTTTTAATATTTCTGTTGCAATCTTCTGTTGCTTGTCGCTAAGGAACTGATCTACATTACTGAGCCATTCATAAAGCTCGGACAGGTCCATAGACGACAACTCATCAATATTCTTATCGTGAATACGGAAATGCAATGCTTCTTTATTGAGTTTTGCACCTTTACACTCAGGACATTCTGTGGTTACAGAGAACTGTTCGGCCCACTTCTGTGCAGTAGCCGACACATCTTTTTCCTGCATCATCATAATGTACTTTATCACTCCCTCGAAGGTTACAAAATAATCGGAGGAAGAGCCTATCAAACTATGGTCTAGTCTTATTCTTTCATCTGATCCGTATAATATTTCTTCGATGGCATCATCTGGAAGATCTTTGATTGGCGTTTTCAGCTTTACTTCGTACTTCTCAAGAATAGAAATAATCTGCCAGAATATCATAATATTCCGATGTTTACCGAGTGGAACGATACCTCCTTCGTGAATTGAAAGGTTACGGTCCGGAATGATCTTATCAATATCAATCCGATTGATAACTCCAAGGCCTTTACACTTAGGACAAGCTCCCTGAGGGGAATTGAATGAGAAGTTATGAGGAGCCGGTTCGCGATAAGCCAGACCGGTAACAGGGCACATCAGTCGTTTACTGTAATGGCGTACGCTCAGTGTCTGCGCATCGAGTATCATCAGCAATCCATCACCTTGGTGCATGGCTGTGGCAACACTTTGTTTAAGGCGTTTATCGTCTTTATCACCTACTACCATCTTATCAATAACCACTTCTATATCGTGATTCTTATAACGATCGAGCTTCATGCCGTGCATGATTTCTCTGATATCGCCATCAACACGAACATTGAGATAACCCTTTTTCCTGATCTGCTCGAAAAGTTCCTTGTAATGCCCTTTTCTGGACTTTACAAGCGGTGCCAGCAAATAGATTTTTTTGCCTTTATAATCATGAAGTATCAGATTAAGAATCTGTTCTTCTGTATATTTCACCATCTTCTCTCCCGAAAGGTACGAGTATGCTTCTCCGGCTCTTGCATAAAGCAAACGCAGGTAATCATACACTTCGGTGGTAGTTCCCACTGTAGAACGAGGATTCTTGTTGGTTGTTTTTTGCTCGATGGAAATAACAGGGCTCAGTCCGGTGATTTTATCTACATCCGGACGCTCCATATTTCCTAAAAAGTTTCGGGCATAGGTAGAAAACGTTTCAATGTATCTACGCTGTCCTTCAGCAAAGATTGTATCAAATGCTAATGAAGACTTTCCGCTTCCGCTTAGTCCTGTAATAACCGTTAAACTATTACGAGGTATACTTACATCTATATTCTTTAAATTGTGCACACGCGCACCGTACACACTTACCTGATCTTTTTCTTCAGCCATATCTTTAATTTATTCTCCTGTTGTTCCTGTAGCACTACTACTGAAACCACGCAGAATATTTATATCTCCTTTGTGATTATACTTAATTCCATCCGATCCGACAGCGTTTACAACAATGAAGTAAACTCCGTCTTTCACAGCCTTACCATGGGATGTTCCATCCCACCCTTCTTCGGGATTATTCCATTTATACAGTTCTTGTCCCCATCTGTTAAACACAACTGCATTGAATTTTACCAATGACTTATGTTTTACTTTAAACACATCATTTACACCGTCTCCGTTAGGCGAGAATGCGTTAGGTACTTTCAACTCTGATTCACTTATTATCACTGTAAAAGCATCAGACTCGTACGTTACGCTCGACGCTGTATCAGTGATATAAAGCTTTATATAATATGTTCCGGAAGTAGTAAATGTATATGTTACCACTTCATCATAACGACTTAAAAGTGTGGAAGAGAAATCTGCCTTGTCAGAGAACTTCCACTCATATCTCAACGTTGATGATGCATCTGCCACATTGGATGTAAATTCTACTTCCATGGGTGCAGAACCGGTAAATTGTCCGCCTGGTTCAATAGTTTCACCGTCAGCAGCCGTACCATTTTCTGACAACTGTTTGGCTACAGGACTTGCCTTAATCTCCTGTGCCTGACCGTTTAACGGAAGCAGGAAAAGAGATAAAGAAAAGCATAACAAAACCATGTAAAGCTTGTTAGCCACTAAAGTATCCTTCTTATTTCTATGTTCTGAATTCATGGGAACAATTATATCATTTCTCGTTACAGATATATACCTAACGTGATATTTGCAAAATTAATGTTTCCTACTGAAATATTTAATTAAAAAAGGGAATATTATTTTCTTAACTGATTATATAATGTGAATATAACAGATTTTTGTACCTTTGCTTTTCGTTTTGAAGGACAAAATAAAAATGATATTTAAATACATGAATTCACTTAAATCATTATACATTGCTTTGCTGTTTACAGGCTTTTCCTGGAGCACGGTAATAGCACAGGAAAGTAATTCATTTTTTCTTCATACTATTGAAAAGGGACAAAGCCTTTATTCAATTGCCAGCACATATAACATTGCTACAGTGGATATTATTAAGTTAAATCCCGGATGCAGCGAGAAGCTGATTGCCGGACAAAAACTTCGTATTCCTCAAAGCAAGACAAAGAAACAATCCAGACAATTTCATACAATACAAAGCGGAGAAACTCTTTACGGGCTCACTGTGAAGTACAACGTAACTGCTGAGGATATTTGTGACGTAAATCCTGGATTAAGTGCCGAAAACTTTAAAGTGGGTCAGGTTATTATATTGCCTGCTAATTCTACAATAGATAGCGAGAAGGTAAAAGCAACTAAATCTCAGCCTGCTATTCGTCCGGCAGTAGAACCCAAATGCAAGGATATGCATAAGGTAAAAAGGAAAGAAACAATCTTTAGTATCAGTCAGGAATACGGCGTTACGCAGGAGGAATTGATTGCTGCTAATCCGGAAATAAAGAAAGGGCTGAAAAAGGGCGAATTTATTTGTATTCCCTATCCTACTCCTAAAGTAGAAGCAAAAGTAATACCTAGCGATACTGAGTTATTCAGCGCTAAAAAGAACAGAGATAAAAAGCTTTCTGTAATAAAGGCTGCAGTGATTTTACCATTCATGCTCGATGCTGGTAAGAAAGCAGAATCAGCCCGTATGGTAGAGTTTTACGAAGGCTTTCTTATGGCTGCAGACAGTTTAAAGAGAAAAGGGACATCTCTGGACATTTACACTTACGACTCCGGCAATTCGCCTGCCTCTATCAATGCAATTCTTGCCAAAGAGGAATTAAAAGGAATGAATATTATTTTCGGACCGTTATACAACAATCAGATAAAGCCATTGGCAACCTTTGCTAAAGAAAACAATATAAAGCTTGTTATTCCTTTTAGCTCTAAAGATAATGAGGTGTTTAATAATCCTTCAGTATTCCAGATCAACACTCCGCAGTCTTATTTATATTCTGAAGTCTACGAGCACTTTATCCGCAAGTTTACTTCACCTAACATTATATTCCTGGATGCAGAGGAGAAAAGCGGCGAAAAGAAGGAATTTATTAACGGATTCAAGCATGAGCTTTTAAGCAATAACATTACTTTTAAAGAGCTTAAAGCTTCGCACGATGCAGCTGTTTTAAGTGCGGCATTAAGTAGCACGAAAGAGAATGTATTTATTCCTACATCGGGTTCTAATGTAACCCTGATAAGATTGCTGCCACAGTTGCAGTTGTTGGCAAGAGAGAATCCTGCAACATCTATCCATTTATTTGGTTACCCTGAATGGCAGACATATACGCAAGATCATTTGGAAAAGTTTTACGAACTGGATACTTATTTTTATTCTTCATTTTATACCAACAACCTATTGCCCGAAACGGTTAAATTCATATCTTCATACCGGAAATGGTATAGCAAGGATATGATAAACACATACCCTAAGTTTGGAATGCTGGGATTTGATCTGGGATATTTCTTCCTGAATGCTCTGTCTGAATACGGCACAGGATTCGAAAAGCATCTTTCTCAAAACTCTTTCCACCCTATACAAACTGGCTTTAATTTTCAACGTGTAAATAACTGGGGAGGATTTATCAATAAGAAGGTTTTCTTCGTAAACTTTTCCAAGAACAATGAACTAATTAAATATGATTTCGAATAAGATCATGAATAAATACATTATATCACTACTATTTGCGGCTTTATCAGTTCCGGCATCAGCTCAGTTGGGAGCACAAAGAAACAATTTATCTGTAGGTTTCAACGCTGGTGTTAATTACAATAACGTATCATTCAATCCAACTATCAAACAAAAAGGATATATGGCCTACGTAGGAGGATTTACAGCGCGTTATCTTTCAGAGAAGTACTTTGCGATTACCTGTGGTACTCAAGTAGAACTAAACTTCTCTCAACGTGGTTGGGAAGAAATGATTGAGGATAACACAAACACTTATAGCCGCACCATGAACTATATTGAGATGCCATTCCTTGCTCATCTGGGATTTGGCAAGGAACAAGGTACGCAGTTCTTTATCAATATGGGGCCGCAGGTGGCTTTCCTGCTAAGTGAGAAAGAGAACTTCAGCAGCGACTGGGATGCTAGCAACCGTCCAAACAAGGTTAATTATCAATATAATAAAATGGCTGATAATAAGATTGACTATGGTCTTGTTGGAGGAGCAGGTTTTGACATAAATTCAAAAGTAGGACATTTCTTGCTTGAAGGACGTTATTATATGGGATTGGGGGATTTCTTTAAGAATGATAATTCGAACGTGAATAACTTCGACAAATCATCGCACAACACCATTTCCGTAAGACTGACTTACTTATTTGATCTTACGAAATAAGATCTCTGTTTTACTTGCAAAGCAAGAAAGTGAAACCTAAAGAGTTAGGGATAAGAAGATAGGTTCAAGGAATGCTTCCGCTGCATGAAGCAGTATTAACGGGCAAAGAACTAAAAGAAATTAGATTCCTGATATAACTTACAATATAAGTCGCACGAGTTTTTAAATCTTATCGAAGAAGTAAGGAAGTAAAAAAGATTAGATTCCAGCTCTTTGAGAATTGAATTTATAAATCAGCATCAGAGATTGATAGAAATCAAAAGAAAAAGATATATGATAGAGGTTGCACAAAGAAGCTTTCCTCAGAGCGAAGAGAAACCTATAGTATAAAGCATAAGAAAAGGGTTGTTCTAACTTTACAGAACAACCCTTTTCTTATATCTTTTGTCACAGAAATCTGTAACTGTTATTTAGGAAGATTATATTTTCAGAACTCAAAGAGTTCAATTTATTCAAACCAGGAATATTCATCTGATTTTATCTACAGTTATACTCCCTTGATTTTCATTACTCAAAATCTTCTTATCTATTTATCTGATTCTATCAGCAGCTCTTACCATCTCATCATCTTTGCGGATAGCACGTATTGCAAGATAATTGATTATCATAGCAATTAGAGGCAAACAAAGACCAAATGATGGACTCAGTTCTGCCTTACTGCTATTCTTTAAGAATATAACAGATACGAGAACTACACTATAAAAACCAGCCATAATAAGCAGATTAAAAACACTCATTCTTATCTGAAGTTTTCTATTCTTATATAAGAAGATAGAAGCAAATGCAATTAAAGCACCCAGAATAAGTAATGCCAATTGTCCCCAGGGAGTATAGTTTAGCCCTGCTTCAGGGAAAGCAACGTGCAACGGAGTAAGCGGATAAGTCATTCCTTTACTATCAACAAAAGAAGCAATCGGTAAGAAGATATTTGATGTAAGCAGAGCTGTTACAAGCAATAAATAAACACTTTGAATGCGTTGTATCATAATTGTTTTAAATTCGGTTGTTTAACATATAAAAAAGAAAGGCCGCCTCAGTAAAGAAACGGCCTACCTGAAGACTTTTTATTGCAATTTATCTTTTTCCTTTGATGGATTTCTATAATAAACCTTTCCTTCAAGGTATTCCTGAGCAGCAATTAAATCAGGCTTAGGCAATTTTTCATAATAGCGAGAGATTTCAATCTGTTCTCTATTTTCAAATACTTCCTCCATATTATCTGTATATGAAGCAAACTCCTGCAATTTCTTAGAAAGATCGCCTTTAATTTCTACAGCAATCTGATTAGCACGCTTACCAATAATAGTAACTGTTTCATAAACATTACCAGTATCGGAACACAGATCCATCATGTCACGTGTAATGGTATTTGTTGGAGCATTTGTTTTTTTGTAATCCATAATTCTATTTTGTAATTAATCTTTAAACTCTTTGCTTGATTCTTTAAATATCTTTTCTACCTCTTTTGAGTATTTACTATCCGGGAATTCGTTTTTGAACGCATAATATTCATCTACTGCATCGCGGTAACGTTCTACTTTCTTTTCTTGAATACTTTGAACTGCCATCTGATATTTAGATCGAAGTACTAAGATTGAAAGGTCTTCACGAAGCTTTGCATACGGATAATCCTTTAAAGCATTTTGTGCAGTGATTACACAAGACTGATAGTTGTTACCCATATAATTACCCAAGTCAAAATAAAGCTTTGCAGCTAAATATTCTTTTTGCACAAGCTTATCCTGCAAAGCAAAAACCATATCCTGAGCTTCTGTCTTCTTTGAGCTTTGTGGGAAATACTCCAAAAACATCTGCAATTCCTGAATTGCTTTGTATGTTCCAGACTGGTCCAAACGAGGTTCCGGAGTATCCAGACCTAATGACTTTCCGGCATGGAAACGAGCTAATTCAGTAAACTGACCTTTTGGATATGTATTGTAATAAGTCGTAAAATAATGAGAAGATGTACTATAATCCTGCTCATTATAATAACTCATTGCAAGCATATACAAAGATTCCTCAGCTTTATCAGTTCCCTTTAGCTGAATAAGCATGTCTTCCAGCAATGTGGCAGATTTTGAGTACTTACCATTGGCAAAGTAATTCTTTGCAGCCTCGTATTTGTACTCATAATCAGTACTTTTCAATATTTTGTTATATTCTCCACAAGATGATAGAGCTCCAGCTATAAGTATTGTAAGGATGATATTTCTTTTCATTTCATTCAAAATAATGCGCAAAGTTACTGATTCCCTTTGAATAATACACAATTTTTCAATGTTTTTTAATACAAAAATTATGATTACAAATATAGAATTCTCTTTTTATAGTCTGTACAAATCACTTGCAGCTAAAAGTTCCACCTTCTTTTCTGTTAAAACCTTGATACAAGTTTCCATATCAGTGGGGCGAATAATTACATTAGCCGAGTCGTTGTTTGCAAAGGAATACATGTATTCAATAAACACTCCTGCCTCAGAAAGATAATTAAGTACTTTGGCCAGTGCTCCGGGAACGTTAGGACAGTTAATGCCCACTACGTCTGTTATATTAACGGCAAAATGATTTTCCTTTAAAACCTTATATGCTTTGTCCGGATCGGAAACAATGCCACGAAGGATGCCGAAATCTGCATTCTCGGCAATACATAAAGCTGAAAGGTTAATACCCTCTTTTGCTAAAATTTCAGTTACCTCTGTTAGTCGGCCAAATTTGTTTTCCAAAAAAATCGACAATTGTTTTGCTATCATAACGTTTTGATTTATAATATAATAATTATGATCAGATCAATATTCAGATTAATTAAAGTTTTCTGTTATCAATTACTCGTTTTGCTTTACCAACACTTCTTTCGATGCTGCGTGGCTCAACGATTTTAACATCAACTCCTAATCCAAGAACGCTCTGCAAACGTGAAGTAATCTTCTTCTTCAATGCAAGCATCTTATTTATCTCATCTGAGTAAAACTCAGGACGAGCCTCTACTTTTAGCTCCATTCTATCGGTATTGTTCACACGATCTACAGTAAGCAGATAGTGCGGTTCAAATTCCGGCAGCTCCAAAATTACAGATTCTATTTGAGTTGGGAAAACATTTACTCCACGAATAATAAGCATATCGTCACTTCTGCCAAGAATTCTGTCCATGCGAACCAATGTACGGCCACAATCACATTTCTCGTAGTGAAGGGCTGTAAGGTCTTTTGTGCGGTAACGTAGAAGCGGCATACCTTCTTTGGTTAGGTGAGTAAATACCAATTCTCCCTGCTCACCGGGTTCTACTGGTTGCAAGGTGTGAGGATCTACAATTTCAGGGAAGAAATGATCTTCGTTAAGGTGAGTTCCATTCTGATGATCGCATTCAAAACCTACTCCAGGACCGGATATTTCACTTAATCCGTAGATATCATAAGCCTTGATAGCCAGTTTTTCTTCAATCTCCTTACGCATACTTTCAGTCCATGGCTCTGCACCAAACACACCAGCCTTGAGCTTGAAATCTGCTCTCGGAATGCCTGAATCCTTAATAGCATCGGCAATAAATAGTGCGTATGACGGAGTACAGCACAACACGGTAGTTCCGAAATCGTGCATCAGCTGAATTTGTTTATCGGTGTTTCCGCTAGACATTGGAATAACAGAAGCGCCAATGTTTTCGGCACCGTAATGAGCTCCTAGCCCACCGGTGAAAAGTCCGTAACCATAAGCTATCTGGAATATATCTCTGTTATCGGCTCCATAAGCGGTAAAGCAGCGTGAAAGACATTCGGTCCACAAAGAAAGATCCTTTCGTGTATATCCCACAACGGTTGGTTTACCTGTTGTACCGGATGAACCGTGAATTCTCACGATTTGCGACATAGGCACGGCACAAAGTCCGAATGGATAATTGTCTCTTAAATCTGTTTTTGTGGTAAAAGGAAGTTTGGTAATGTCTTCTATTCCGTTGATATCATCCGGAGTAAGACCCAATTCCTGCATTTTTTTACGGTAGAATGGTGTGTTGTGATATACATATTCCACCATTTTCTTCAATCTGATGCTCTGAATTTTGCGAAGCCCTTCGCGATCCATGCATTCGATACTCTCGTTCCAAATCATCTTTCTTAGCTATGCTTTTTATAGTTTTATACCTCTTTTTGTGATAATCTGTCGCAAAGTAACAAAATTAATTGGAAAAACTATTATTTACAGTCAGATTATTAAGCAAAACCGATGAATATTGAGATTCTATCGATCAGTCATTTTTCAAAGATTCACAGTGTTTTTTAGATACAAAAAGGAATATCAAAAATATCTTGTACAAAAGATTGTTTTCTTTTGTACAAAACAAATCATTCTTCTGTACAAAAGAATTAATTGTTTTGTACAAGGAAATAATAACCATTGGAAGAGTTTTTTCAATATCCGGTTTTGATTTTTAAAATTACGGCCTTATGCATATGTTTCTTTACCAAATTGTGTAACTTTACGGTCTTTAATTGAAGAATATACGATGGACTTTGAACTAACATCAGACTATCAGCCTACGGGTGACCAACCGGAAGCTATTGCTCAGCTTACGGAAGGCCTCAACAGTGGACTTCCGGCTCAGACTCTTCTTGGAGTAACGGGATCGGGTAAAACGTTTACAATTGCCAATGTAATTAAGAACATAAATAAGCCGACTTTAATTTTGAGTCACAACAAAACGTTGGCGGCTCAGCTCTACGGTGAATTCAAGAGTTTTTTCCCTCATAATGCTGTAGAGTACTATGTTTCCTATTACGATTATTACCAGCCGGAAGCTTATCTGCCCAGCAGTGACACTTATATTGAAAAGGATTTAGCTATCAATGATGAGATTGACAAGTTGAGACTTGCCGCTACTTCTGCCCTTCTTTCCGGCCGTAAAGATGTAGTAGTTGTCTCTTCTGTTTCCTGTATTTACGGTATGGGAAATCCTGCTGATTTCTATGAAAATGTAATTGAGATAGAGCGCGGGCGTACTTACAGTATGAATGTTATTCTTCGCAAGTTGGTAGATAGTCTCTATTCGCGTAACGATGTGGATCTGAATCGTGGTAACTTCAGGGTGAAAGGTGACACTATTGATGTTTTCCTTGCATACTCGGAATGTATATTGAGAATCTCTTTCTGGGGAGATGAGATTGACTCCATAGATGAGATTGATCCGCTGTCCGGCGTAAGAATTACTTCTTTCGAGAATTATAAGATATATCCGGCCAATCTCTTTATGACAACCAAAGAGAGCACGATAAAGGCTATTCATGAGATTGAGGATGACCTTACCAAGCAGGTGGCATTCTTTGAAAAGGAAGGTAAGCCTTACGAAGCCAAGCGTATTTACGAGCGTGTGACATACGATATGGAGATGATTCGTGAACTGGGACATTGTTCGGGTATTGAGAATTACTCCCGTTACTTCGACGGCAGAGAGCCGGGTACTCGTCCTTACTGTCTGCTGGATTTCTTTCCGGGAGACTTCCTTATCGTAATAGACGAGAGTCACGTTAGCGTACCTCAGATCAGAGCCATGTATGGAGGCGACCGTGCCCGCAAAACAAACCTTGTGGAATATGGATTCCGTCTCCCCGCAGCTATGGATAACCGTCCGCTGAAGTTTGAAGAGTTTGAGGATCTTGCTAAACAAGTAATATATGTAAGTGCTACTCCGGCCGATTATGAGCTGGTAAAGAGCGAGGGAATCGTGGTAGAACAGGTTATCAGACCTACCGGACTGCTTGATCCTATTATTGATGTTCGTCCAAGTATGAATCAGATTGACGACCTGATGGAAGAGATTCAGCTGCGCATTGAGCGGGAAGAACGTGTTCTTGTTACAACGCTTACCAAACGAATGGCAGAAGAACTTACGGACTTTCTATTGGGCAATGGTGTGAAATGTAACTACATTCACAGTGATGTAGATACTATGGACCGTGTGAAGATTATGGAAGATCTCCGTATGGGTGTTTACGATGTGCTTATCGGCGTAAACCTTCTGCGTGAAGGACTCGACCTTCCTGAGGTTTCGCTAGTGGCTATCCTTGATGCCGATAAGGAAGGGTTCCTCCGCTCCCACCGATCTCTTACCCAGACAGCCGGACGTGCTGCCCGTAACGTAAACGGACGGGTAATTATGTATGCCGACAAGATTACGGATAGTATGCGGAAAACAATCGACGAGACAAACCGTCGCCGTGAAAAGCAGCTGGCTTACAACGAAGCCAATGGAATTGTTCCACAACAGATTAAGAAAGCACTCAAGATGTCGGTATTTGGTGGCGGAGAAGGAAAAGAATTCACCAAAGTTCCGAAAGCATACGTGGAACCAACCGGTACCAATATTGCAGCCGATCCTATTGTTCAGTACATGAATAGGCCTCAACTGGAAAAGAATATTGAGAAGATTAAAAAGCAAATGCGCGAGGCTGCCAAGAAGCTCGAGTTCCTTGAAGCTGCTCAGTACAGAGATGAGCTTATCAAGCTGGAAGATTTGCTGAAGGAAAAGTTTCCGGATTAAGTACAAGTAGCTTTGTATCTTAAAAAGATAGTGCTGCAATACTAAATGTATATATTGTAATAATCAATAATAGAAAGGTTCTTCCATGATTATAAAAGCTATTGATGCCCGAAGAAGCATCAGAAAATATAAGAATCAGGAGGTTGAGGAAGAGAAAATAAATGAGTTGCTTGAAAGCGCTCGCCTTGCTCCTTCGGGGAGTAACACTCAACCGAGTCATTTCATTGTAGTCCGTTCCAAGGAAAACAGGGAAAAGATAGCAAGAGTCTCCCATAATCAAAAATGGATGCTTACAGCTCCGGTACACATAGTTTGTATAGCCGATTTAGGATGCCGGATAAAGGAAAGTCATTTATCTATCAATGAAAATAGTCCGCAAGAAGAAGTGAAGCAGATTATCAGAGATGCTTCAATTGCTATTGAACACATTGCTTTGCAGGCTGTGGAACTAGGATTGGGAACGTGTTGGGTTGCCTGGTATACTCAGGAAGAATTTCGGCCGGTACTTGATATTCCGGAAGATAAATATGTAGTGTGCGTACTCACAGTAGGTTATCCGGATGAAACACCAGATTACAGACCCAGAAAACAACTGAAAGAGATTGTACATTACGAGAAATGGTAATAAAAAAAGAGCCATCGAGGAAAAACTTCCTGATGGCTCTTTTTGAAGTTTAATATTTAAAATTCCACAAGAATTCTGAATACTTTTCCAGGGTTTGCAGCCCATTCTTCCATTGCACTTAGTGCATTTTCAGGAGTTACAACCTTAGAAATCAGTTCGTCCTTAGGACAAGTTCCTTGTTGCAGGTATTTTGCAACAGCGCGGAAGTCGGCTGGCATAGCGTTACGTGAGCCACGGATATCAAGCTCCTTCTGAACAAAATATTTTGTCTGAAAAGAAACTTCACTCTTAGCGTAACCAATACAAACCACACGGCCTGTAAATGCCACTTCATCAACAGCACATCTGTAAGTAAAAGGACTACCTACAGCTTCAATCACTACATCCGGTCCAAGACCACCAGTAAGTTCAAGAAGACGCTCGTGAAGGTTTTCTGTTCCTGAGTTGATGCCGTAAGCCGCACCTACTTGTTTTGCCAAAGCAAGCTTTTCATCGTCAAGGTCAACAGCAATAACTGTTGCTCCACGTAATGACGCTCTCACGATAGCACCCATACCAATCATTCCACAGCCAATAACCATCACAACATCGATGTCAGTTACCTGAGCACGAGACACTGCGTGGAAACCTACGCTCATTGGTTCAATAAGCGCGCAGTCTCTTGGAGTAGTATCTGCAGCAGGAATTACTTTGGACCATGGAAGGGCAAGATACTCTCCCATTGCTCCGTTACGCTGCACACCAAATGTTTCGTTGTGTTCGCAGGCGTTTACTCTTCCGTTACGGCAAGAAGCACACTTGCCGCAGTTTGTGTAAGGATTTACAGTTACACTCATTCCAACTTCAAATCCGGCTGGAACATCCTTACCTATGCTTTCTATTACCGCACCCACTTCATGACCCGGGATAATAGGAAGTTTAACCATAGGGTTCTTACCTAAAAAAGTATTTAAGTCGGAACCGCAGAAACCTACGTACTTAATTTTAATCAAGATCTCGTCATCTTTCATGACTGGTTTGTTCACTTCCACCACCTTTAGTTCTCCGGGGGATGTAATCTGAATCGCTTTCATAATCTATTTTAATTTAAAAAAACTCTATTTAATCAATAACTTTATAACCTTTCCAGCCGTAATAAGCACAGAAAAGGAAGCATACTAACGGAATAACATACGCAACATGGTATATGTTTGAGTTAAGCTGCATAACGTATGCTGTAAACTGTGGCAGACAAGCATTACCAACAATGGCCATTACCAGAAAGGCTGAACCACTCTTTGTATTTGAGCCTAAATCTTTAAGCGCCAATGAAAATTGTGTTGGATAAATAATTGACATAAAGAAAGATATGGCCAACATTGCGTAAAGACCAATCATTCCTCCGTAGCACATAACCACTACACACAGGCATACATTTACAAGCGCATATACGGTAAGCATGTTTTGCGGACGGAATCTTGCCATCAGGAATGTACCAATCCATCTACCGCTAAGGAAACACAACATGTACAATCCGAAGAATGTTGTTGCTTGTCCTTCGGGTATTCCGGCGTATGTACAGCAATACACAAGGAACAGACTATTGATAGCTGTCTGTCCGCCGTTGTAAAAGAACTGAGCAATAACTCCCCAGCGAAGATGCGAACGCTTTAAAACGCCAAAATCTATCAGTTTGCCGGTTTTTGTTTCGCCTTCCACACTGTTTCCCTCTTTAATTTTAGGTAAGTGAGAGAATACGAAAACAACAGCAATAACAATCAGTGCAGCAGCCAGAATAAGATAAGGCAATTTCATTGCATCAGTCTCAGTCTGAATATAACCTTCCCATCCACCTACATAATCAGTAGGAAGAGATTCGCGGGTGTAGTGATTTCCACTCAGCACCAGTTTACTAAGAAACATGGCAGAGATGAAAGCACCCAAGCCGTTGAATGACTGAGCCAGGTTCAATCGTCTGGAAGCTGTAGCCGGATTTCCCAACGCTGTAACGTAAGGATTGGCAGCTGTTTCAAGAAAACACATACCAGTGGCGATAATAAAGAAAATGGTAAGGTATGCCCAATATTCCTTGATTATAGCAGCCGGGAAGAAAAGCAATCCTCCGAATGCAGCCAGCATAAGTCCCAGAATAATACCTGACTTATAGCTATACTTTTTCATAAACATAGCAATAGGTATAGGGAAGATGAAGTAAGCAAGCCAGTATGCTGTTTCTGTAAATGAAGCCTGGAACGTACTCAATTCGCAAGTCTTCATCAACTGCCTGATCATGGTTGGCAAAAGATTACTACTGATAGCCCAAAGAAAGAATAAACTAAAGATTAGGGCTAAAGGCAGCGCACTATTTTTTTTATCTAATTTCATAATTTACTTAATTGTGTTTTTCTATTCAGACATGTTTTTAATGTAAGGCAAGTCGACTAGTTCCTTGAATCCATAGAACTTCTCGGCATTGTTTCCAAGGAATAGAGCCTTTTCGTGAGCAGAGAGTTCGTTTGATTTCAGCACAAAGTCGTAAGACATCTTATAAGTGATGGCTGTAATGGTGCGAGGATAATCCGATCCCCACATTAATTTTTCCATTCCTACAAGATCTGCTGCTTCCTTAATAGCCTTTACTGCTCCATTGAAAGGATAGAACTCATCATTGAAAAGCCAGGTTATACCACCCGATTCAATCATTACGTTCGGATATCGGGCAAGTTTAACCTGCTCCAGCCAGTCGGGCATGGTAACCATTGCAAAGTGACCGATAGCTATTTTCAGATTAGGGCATTCCTTTATCACCTCTTCCAGCTCTCCGGTTTGTATTGCACCGTCGGCCAAATCAATTGATAACATCACGCCATTGTCTTCCATATAATGGAACATCTGCATCATCTCTTCACAGTTCAGGTATACTCTACCCTCTTTCAGAAGTAGTCTTTGTGCCGGAATCTTTATCGCCTTGAAACCTGCAGCGATCAGTTCTTTTGCCTGAGCAAAATATCCAGGGCGACGGAATTCGCACATACCGCAAACAAAGAATCTGTTGGGGTACTTTTGCATTATCTCCAAAAGGTAATCGTTTTGTATACCATCGATATACTCCTGCGTTACGACAGCAGCCGACACCTGAGCGTAATCCATATTAGAAAGGAATACCTCGGCACTATTCTTTCCGTCTATCATAAACGGAGGAACCATCTGGCGGACTTCATCCATAAAGAATGAACGCCCGTTTTCCATGGTATAGATGGGCAATCCGTTGACCAAAGTATCTTGTTTCAGCCACAGATGACTATGGGCGTCTATTATTTTAAAATCTAATTTAAAATCCATAATCAGCTCAAGAACTAAGAATTAGACCAGCTTACACGTTTCTGATCGCCAATAATATCCTGAACCTCTTCTACTAGTTTCCAGTCGATTGGTTCGTTTACGAATTCTATATTCTTAAGAACATTATCAGGATTAGCAGAACTGAACAAAGTACTTGCAATACGAGGATTGCTTACTGAGTATTGAATAGCAAGCTTTTCGATTGGATAGTTTTTTGACTCGCAGTGTTGAGCAGCCTTAGCACAAGCTTCAACTAAAGAAGCAGGAGCCGGATGCCAAGCAGGTACGCCACGTTTAGAAAGTAATCCCATTGAAAGTGGAGAAGCGTTGATTACGCCTATGTTCTTTGATTCAAAGTAATCAAGGAAATCAGCCAGTTTATCATCGTTAAGGCAATAGTGGCAGAAGTTAAGAACACTTTCTACTGTTCCTTCAGGTACACGGTCAATAACCCATTTAAGATTTTCCAGCTGAAGGTCAGTGATACCTACATGCTTCACTACACCTTTTTCACGTAATTCTACTAAAGCAGGAAGTGTTTCGTTAATCACCTGATTCATATCAGAGAATTCAATATCGTGAACGTTGATCAAATCAATATAATCAATGTGAAGACGTTCCAGACTCTCATAAACACTTTCAGTAGCTTTCTTTCCGGAATAATCCCATGTATTTACTCCGTTCTCACCATAACGACCAACCTTTGTAGAAAGGTAATAGTCGGCACGGTTCATATCTTTTAATGCTTTTCCTAAAACAGTTTCAGCTTTATAGTGACCGTAATAAGGAGATACATCGATGAAATTCAATCCGTTTTCTACAGCTGTAAATACAGCTTTAACACCTTCGGCTTCGCGAATATCGTGAAACACACCACCTAGAGACGAAGCTCCAAAACTAAGACTGGAAACTTTCATTCCGGTCTTTCCTATTTCCTTGTAATCCATGGTTTTAATTTATAAAGTTTATTTTGAATCAAAAATAGATGTTTATTGATGATGTGTATAAGCTTTGTTATTAAAAAGCAACGCAAAGCTTTGCGTAAAGCTAATATTTAGTAAATTTGGACCCTGATTTAATTAATGGTATTCAAATATAAGCACGGTAATGAGTTCAGCAAACAAGAAGAAACACGTATCACTCAAGCAATTAGCAGAAGAGTTGGGCGTTTCTATATCAACAGTATCGAGAGCACTGAAAGGCAGTCCTGAGATTAGTCAGGAGATGATTGACCGTGTGAAGGCTTTAGCCAAAGAGATGAACTACCGTCCCAACCCATTTGCCATTAGTTTATTGAAAGATACTCCACGAATTATCGGCATCATTGTGCCCGATATTGTGACTCACTTCTACTCTTCCATTATCAGCGGAATAGAAGATGTGGCTACTCAGAACGGATATTTCGCCATTATTACTTCCTCGTATGAGCAATACGAGCGTGAAAAGCAATGTGTGGATCATCTTATTAACATACGTGTGGAAGGAATAATAGCCTGTCTGTCACAGGAAACAAAGAACTTCAGCCATTTTGAAGACCTAGCAAATGCCAACATTCCAATTATCCTTTTCGATAGAGTGTGCCTCACGAACATGTTCTCGTCCGTTGTTGCCGATAACAGCGAATCTGCCCGGCAAGTCACCCTGCATTTACTGAATAACGGTTCCAAACGCATTGGATTCATTGGAGGTTCCAATCATCTGGATATTGTGAAACAACGAAAACATGGTTATCTGGAAGCGCTAAGAGAAAAAGGAATTTCTATTGAGAGAGAACTGGTGGTATGCGAAAAGATGACTTACGATGAAGGAATGGAGGCTACAAAGAAACTACTCTGCCTCCCTAATCCACCCGATGCTATTGTAGCCATGAACGACACGCTTGCGTTTGCTGCCATGAAAGAAATAAAGCAACGCGGACTTAGAATTCCGGAAGATGTAGCATTAGTGGGATATACAGACGAAATGCACGCCTGCTATGTTGAGCCAAACCTTACAGCAGTTACTCACCAGACCTATAAAATGGGGGAAGCTGCGTGTAACTTGCTTCTTAGTCAACTAAAAGATGGAGGGGAAATAAAGCAGGTTGTAATCCCTACGCAGTTGCAAATTAGAGATTCTTCTATAAAAATTCAATAAACTCTCGTTAGTTGAGAAAATGACGTATATTGAAGATATTATAACTCAAGAAAAATAATCTGTATAAGAATACTTTTTAAGATTAAAGACTTATTCTTGCAAAATTGTTACCCAGAATTTATTTTATATAATTGCGATTATATGATTTTCAACAATTTGCCAACCATTCATAAATAATAAATTGTTACCAATTTTTCTTTTTATTCTATAAATATAGTCTATATTTGTTACAAAAAAGGATTCTAATATAAACTATGATTTATGAAAAAGCTGATTATTTCATTTGTTCTATTATCAATTACATTATCTTCTTTTTCTCAACAAATTCCAGATAGTGCTTATCTTCAAATTACTTATTTGGAAGATTTTGTAAGAAACATAGATAATCCGAAGAAAAAGACTCTCGACGAACTGGTTTTGAATATTGGTAAATTTAGTTCTGAGTTTTATAGTTTACGTGAAGACAGAGTAAAACAAATAACAGATAGTATATTAAAATCTGGAAAGAATGCTTATGATGTAAGGGAAGCTATTAGCGAATATCCTCGTAGTCATCAGAAATATCGTGTATATAAGAATGTTCCCTCTATTGGTGAACTAACTTATATAAATCAAATATTTGCATATTATCAATATAAAGAGAATCTAGAGAAACCTGTCTGGGAACCTCTATCCGCAAAAAAAGAGATTCAAGGATATATGTGCCAAAAGGCTGTGACTAATTTTAAGGGAAGAAAATGGACAGCATGGTATACAAATGATATTCCTATTTCAGATGGTCCATGGAAGCTATGTGGGCTACCCGGTCTAATATTGGATGCAGTAGACAGTGATAGCCTTTATCATTTTTATTGCGTTGGAATAAAAGAGCTGAAACACAAAACACAAATTAAAATTCTAAAAGAAAAGTATGTAATGTGCACAAACAAGGAGCTATACAAAATAAGTAAAGAGGCAATAGAAAATCCGATTGGATATTTGAAAAGTCAACCGGGAATATTAAGTGTTAGTTTAACAGGGCCAGATGGCAGACCGGCAAAGCCAAATATTACAAAGTATATAGATATGGAAGCAGAACCGATTAAAAAGATAGAATGAAAAAATTGTTATTTATATTTTTTCAGTGTTATAATATCCTTTTTTTGTCAGCACAAACATTTAAAGGGAAAGTAACTAATGAAGTTACAAATACCCCCTTAGATATGGTATCCGTTAGTTTGTTACAGGCGGATAGCATGACTGTGTCTTTTGCAATGACCGACCATAACGGGCACTTCTCCGTTACAGCTCCATTGGGCAAAAAAGGAAAATATCTGTGTTTTACCTACATGGGGTATGCTCCTAAATGGGTGTCTGTGCAGAATTACAATGAGGGAGGAGAAGTAAGATTACAACCTAAAGACATAATAATAAAAGAGGTTAAGTTTGTTTCCAAACGATTAAAACAAGAGGGAGATACTCTGACTTATTCGGTGAGTGGATTTCGTATGCCACAAGACAGAACTATTGGAGATGTACTGAAAAAGCTACCTGGAATAGAGGTAGCAAATGACGGACAGATAAAATATCAGGGGAAAGCTATCAATAAGTTTTATATTGAGGGAATGAATTTGCTGGAAGGCAAATATAACTTGGCTACCAATAACCTTTCGGCCAAAGCAGTGAAAAATGTGCAGGTATTGGAAAATCATCAGGCAATCGCAGCACTTCGGGGAAATAGCTTCAGTGAGAATGCAGCTCTTAATCTGGTTCTTGAAGATAATGCGAAAGCACGTATTCTAGGAACTGTAGATGCTGGTGCCGGAGTGGAAGACCAAAGCGGTGATGTATTGTGGGATAATCGCTTACTGGGAATGCTCTTCAATGCACGTGTTCAGAATCTGAGTATGTATAAAAACAATAATACAGGGGTTGATGTAGGGCAAGAACTAAAGGTGCTCACAATAGAAAATATTAATCAATTGAAAGTAATGTCTCAGGAGCATGAGATCCTTTCTCCTATTTCAGTGGGTTCTCCTGATCTTAACCAGCAAAGATACTATTTTAATGATACTCATCTGTTTAGTATCAACAACCTTTGGAGGATTAAAAAAAATAATGATTTACGTATTCAAGCTAGTTATCTGCACGATCGCGAGATACAGAATGGCAGTTCGGAGAACACTTATTATCTTCCCAATCAGACACTGATTATTGACGAAGGTGTGCATGCAATTCACACCAAAGATGAAATAAAAGGAGAACTAACATATAATATTAATAACAAGAAGCTTTTTCTGAAAAATGCACTTAAATTGCAGGTGCGTTTTGGAGACAATGAAGGATGGATGCAAACCAATGGCAAAGCAGTGAATCAGTCTACTGATCTTGACAGGCAAGTGTTGACTAACGATTTTCAACTGATTCGAAACTTTGGGAAAAACGTATTTCGCTTTTTCTGTATGAATATGTATAGCAACATTCCTCAGCACCTTACCGTGGTTCCCGGCCCATATGCCGACTGGCTCAATGGGGGAAAAGAATATGACTTTATGCAACAAGACCTGCGGTTACGCTCTTTTGGATCTCATACATATACTTCCTTTCAGCACAAACTATTTGGTATGTATATTGAATATAGAACCGGGCTAAAAGTGAAAGATCAATCTTTGCACTCTGAGCTTAACACTTCCGGTACTGACTTTCCCGAAACTTTCCGAGACTCTTTTCTTAACCGTTCACATTTTACAGAAATTGATTTGTATGTAACTCCTTCGCTTAGCTATCAGAATTACAGCTTCAAAGGAAAAGTAGAGGTAGCCACAACAATTGCAAATCTATATCAGCATAATAATGCAGTGAATAAGTACAGAGGAAATGAAAATCATTTATTGTTTGAACCTAATGTCTTTTTAGAATATGTAATCACTGCACTTTGGAAAATAAATGGAAGCTTTAATTACCGTCATAGCTATTCTGATATTTATAATATTTATCCAGGCTATGTATTTACCTCTTATCGGAATGTTTCAGCCAATGGAAGTGATCTTACACTTCATAAGTCTATGAATATTAATGGATCGATCAACTTCAAGAATCCCGTTAAAGGCTTTTTCTTCGATTTATCTGGATACTACACACAAGAACATCGTAATATGCTTACTTCTTCTCGTTTTAATGGAATTTTGCAACAAACAGTAAATGTAAAACAGAACGTGGAGAGTGAAAGGTTTGGTGTAAATGCCACTTACAGTAAATCCTTCTCTTTCTGGAAAACACTCTTACGATTAAACACTAGCTATAATGGATCGGAAGACACCCGATTATGGAGTGAAATTCTTACGAGGTTCCGTTCGGATAATATAAATTCATCTGCATCACTTTTTATGCAGCCATGTCATTTTATTAATTGGGAAGCGTCTTCGGATTATCTTTATTCCACAATGAAAACTGTGAAACCAGAGAAAAAAGGATATACTCCCGTTCACCGTTTTCATCATAAGTTTGCATTGAATGTTATTCCGTCAGATAAATGGCAGTTTAAGTGGTTAAGTGAATATTATCACAGTACGGATAAAGGCCTTAAGAACAGTTTTTTCTCGGATCTGTCATTATCCTATCTATTCAAAGAAAGCGAATTGCAATTTTCTGCCACGAATATATTTAATAATGACGAATATCAACGCCGAAACATTGGTTCATTAAGCCAGTCAGTAAATATAAACAAGCTCCGACCTCGCCAGTTTGTCGTTAAATATTTGTTTAATTTTTAATCACTGTCGTTGCACCTGCTTTTAGTAAATCAACTAAATTGATTCAAAGGATGAGACAGCGTTATAAGCGCGTGACTTAAAAACCTAAGTCACGTGCTATTAATTTCTGAATATTAAATAAATGCAGAGGGTTGCGGAGTGCATAACCTTTTCACATTATCAATTTAATATTTGACAAAAACAGAACTCACAAACAACTTTCTGCTTGAATTCAGTTCTGCTTTTATACTAAATTGTCGATGTTTCTTTCTGAAACTTGCAATTAGACCCATGCATTTACAATCTCAGCAACATACATCTGGTGGAAGTTGCCATGAGTATTGTACCATCTGTCAATATATTCAGGATCGGCAAATCCTTCTTTCTTGATTTGGTCTGTATACAGCTTCTTGCATTCTAAAGTGATTCGTGATTGTTCGAAACATACATTACCCATTTCGGTGAAGTGAGGAACTAATCCGGTTTCTTTTACTTTATCAATATCGCGACCAGAATGTTTACCACAGATTTTATGAATATCTTTATTCTCCATGCCTAAAAAAGAAACAGTGAAGTAATCTCCTTTTTCAAGAAATTCAAATGTGTATCTCTCCGGACGGACAAAGATGAATGCAACAGGTTTGTTCCAAAGAAAGCCTATCCCACCCCAACTGGCAGTCATGGTATTAAATTTCTCCTTATCACCTGCAGTAATAAGCATCCATTCGTTACTTATATTCTCAAAAAAGTTTTCTGTAAGTTTGTTTGGTTCTATTCTTTCCATACTGGTTCTTATTTAAATGATTCAAATCTATATTTTAAACCTCTTCCTGATCTTCTTCTTCAATAATCCTTGCAGTTTCCACCTTTTCCAGCCGAACCCTCATCTTTGGCATGGCAGACTTCCTTATGCGTAATGTCATAACACAATCCATATCGAACGTCTGACTAAGAATCTCTGGTTCTTCCTCTTTTACAATCCGCATAATATCATTCATAAACGGATATTCAAAGGAAACAGTTATATCTTCGTCTACAGTCTTTTCAATAATAGTGGCATTAGCAATGACTTCTGCAGCCGCAGCTTTATAAGCAACAATCAATCCGCTGGTGCCTAGCTTTATTCCTCCGAAGTAGCGAACTACAATAATAAGAATATCAGTAAGTTCGTTGGAGTTAATTTGCCCCAGAATAGGTTTACCGGCAGTACCCGAAGGCTCTCCATTGTCGTTTGCACGGAAGTCTTTCCTTTCATGACCTAGCATGTAGGCATAACAGACGTGACGGGCATCATAATACTTTTTCTGATATTGTTCAATATAACCTTTTATCTCTTCAACACTACGTACGGGGATGGCTATAGCAATGAATTTACTACGCTTCTCCGTATAAATGCCTTCCGAAAGCTCAGTTATTGTTTTATATGTATCTTCAATCGCCATAAATCAGAAATGATGCACAAAAGTAATGAAATAAAAAACACCACAGATTATCTGGTATCATAAATTTCTATCTCTACACAAGAGACGTTATGATCCACATAATCTGTGGTGCAAGTATAATTTAACTCAGTTTATGGATAACTAATCCAGAACGAAGTTTAGGTTCAAACCATGTTGTTTTAGGAGGCATGATATTGCCACTGTCTGCAATATCCATCAGTTGTTTCATTGAAACAGGATAAAGCGCAAGAGCAACTTTCATTTCACCACTGTCTACTCTTTTGCTAAGTTCTCCTAATCCGCGGATACCTCCAACAAAGTCGATACGTTTGTCGGAACGAAGATCTTTAATACCAAGAACTTCGTCAAGGATTAAGTTAGAAGAGATAGTAACGTCTAACACACCAATAGGGTCATTATCATTATATGTACCTTGTTTTGCTGTAAGGCTATACCATTTTCCTTCAAGATAAACAGCAAAATTATGCAAAGCATTTGGCTTGTAAATCTCTGCTCCCTTTTCTTCCACAATGAAGTTCTTTTCCAAAGCAGCAAGGAAAGCCTCTGCAGACAGACCATTAAGATCTTTCACCACACGGTTGTAATCGATAATAGTCAGTTGGTTTGCAGGGAAGCAAACAGCCATAAAGAAGTTATATTCCTCATCACCTTTGTGATTTGGATTTTGCTTAGCTTTCTCAGCGCCAACCAATGCAGCGGCAGCAGAACGGTGGTGACCATCGGCTATATATAAAGCAGGCATTGCTTCAAATTGCTTTGTGATAATAGCTATATCAGCATCTTCATCTATTATCCAGAACTGGTGACCAAAGCCATCTCCCGGAGCAATAAATTCATTGACTGGTTTGTTTGAAGTATACTTCTTTACGATAGCATCCAGCACATCATTATCAGGATAAGCAAAGAATACAGGTTCGATATTCGCGTTGTTCACACGAACATGCTTCATTCTATCTTCTTCTTTATCACGGCGAGTAAGCTCATGCTTCTTGATAGATCCGTTCATATAATCGGCTACAGAAGCACAAACAACAAGACCATACTGAGTTTTACCGTTCATTGTCTGAGCGTAAACATAGTATTGCTCTTTATTATCCTGAAGCAACCATCCTTTATCCTGGAACATCTGGAAGTTCTCAGCTGCTTTAGCATAAACTTTTTCGTCGTGTTCGTCTGTTCCAACCGGAAAATCTATCTCCGGTTTTATGATGTGATACAATGATTTCTCATTGCCGGCAGCTTCCTGACGTGCCTCTTCCGAGTTTAAAACGTCATAAGGACGAGATGCTACTTCTTCAACTAAATTTTGTGGCGGACGAATGCCTTTAAAAGGTTTTATAATTGCCATAAATTAAAACTTATAAGGGTTTTTCTTCTTAATAAAACACCAGCACATGTAAATAGAACCAGCAAGAATAGTAACAAGAGAAAAGCCTATCCTACTGTGCATGGTAGTATCTATTAGAATAAGTTACTTGTTTACTCTGAATTTCTCGCAACCATCCTTGAAGAAACCTACGATTTGGTTTGCAGCAGCAATACCGGCATTGATATTAGCTTCAGCAGTCTGAGCACCCATCTTCTTAGGAGTAGAGAAATAACGTGCGGCAAACTTTTCTGCAAGTTCTGCATGAGCAGAAGGCATAATATCTGTTACATATTTAAAGTCGGCACGGTCTTCCATTAACTTGATAAGCTCTGCTTCATTGATAACTTCCTTACGGGCAGTATTTACAAGCATTGCACCCTTAGGCATTTTATTAAGAAGAGCATAGTTAATAGAGTTCTTTGTTTCTGCAGTTGCAGGAATATGAAGAGATACGACATCACAAGTAGCATATAATTCTTCTGCAGAATCTACAGCTTTAGCACCATCTTTCTCGATAACTTCTTTTGGACAGAAAGCATCGTAAGCATAAATTTCCATACCAAATCCTCTGGCAACACGAGCAACATTACGTCCTACGTTACCATAAGCGTGGATACCAAGTTTCTTTCCCATAAGTTCGGTGCCCGAAGTTCCGTTATAGAAGTTACGAACAGCAAATACCATAAGGCCAAGAGCAAGCTCAGCTACAGCATTTGAATTCTGTCCCGGAGTATTCATTACACATACGCCATGAGCTGTTGCAGAATCAAGATCTACATTGTCATATCCTGCACCTGCACGAACAACAATCTTCAAATCTTTAGCAGCATCAAGAACTTCAGCATCAATAATATCACTACGGATAATGATAGCGTTAGCATCTTTAACAGCATCTAGTAATTGTTTCTTTTCTGTGTACTTTTCTAATAAGGCCAGTTCATAGCCTGCAGCTTCAATCTCTTTACGAATACCGTCTACAGCAACTTTAGCAAACGGTTTGTCTGTTGCGATTAATACTTTCATAGTGTTATGTATTTAAAAGTTTCACCACAGATTGCGCAGATTTCACAGATAATAGAATCTATGAAACCGGCGCAACCTGTGGTGAATAGTTTCTTAATTAATGTTGTTTTTCGAATTCTTGCATGCATGCAACCAAAGCTTCTACGCTTTCTTTTGGCAATGCATTATAGCAAGAAGCACGGAAACCGCCTACTGAACGGTGACCTTTGATACCTACCATACCTTTTTCTGTAGCAAACTTCATGAAGTCAGCTTCAAGATCTTTATATTCGTCTTTCATTACGAAACAGATATTCATTAATGAACGGTCTTCTTTATTAGCTGTTCCAACGAATAATTTGTTACGATCAATTTCATTATATAGCAAGTCTGCTTTTTCAATAGCTCTTCTTTCCATTTCTTTTACGCCACCCTGTTCCTTGATCCAACGAAGAGTTTGAAGCGCTGCATAAATAGGCACTACAGGAGGAGTATTGAACATTGAACCGTTATCAATATGAGTCTGGTAGTTAAGCATTGTAGGAATGTAACGAGATACTTTTCCAAGTGAGTCGTTCTTTACAATAACAAAAGTAAGTCCTGCAGGAGCAAGATTCTTTTGAGCTCCACCATAGATCATTACATATTTAGAAACGTCCATTGGACGAGAAAAAATATCAGAAGATGCATCAGCAATCAATGGAACAGGAGAATCAATATCAGTACGGATTTCTGTACCATAAATAGTATTATTCGTTGTAATGTGGAAATAATCCGCATCAGCAGGAATAGTATAATCTTTAGGAACAAATGTATAATTTGCATCTGCTGAAGATGCAACCTCAACAACTTCACCAAAAGCTTTAGCTTCTTTCATTGATTTCTTAGCCCAAACACCAGTGTTCAGATAAGCAGCTTTCTTTTCAAGGTAGTTAAATGGAATCATACAGAATTCAAGGCTCGCACCGCCACCAAGGAAAAGGACCGAATAACCTTCGGGTATATTTAATAGTTCTTTGAACAGTGCTACAGCTTCATCAACCACTGGTTGAAAATCTTTTGCACGGTGACTAATTTCCATCAAAGAAAGTCCAGAACCGTTGAAATCTAAAATAGCTTTCGCTGTATTTTCGATTGTTGATTGAGGAAGAATAGAAGGTCCGGCATTGAAATTATGCTTTTTCATTTGAAGTTTGTTTTAATTATACAATAAAATAACTATAATTTTAAGACACCGCGAAATTACAGTTTTTTTTCGGGGAAACAAACGATTTGATATAAAAATAAAGCTTTGACACCCCTTTTTGCTTTCTATTTATTCGTTGCGATATATGTTAAACAACATTTTGTTATATATCATGCAATAAAATGCAATATCAATATTCTGTTGAACAATTGGTTATAGATATTCGTTTTTTTTATTAGAAAGGAGACAAGCTATGAAAATGACTATGAACTTTATTTCATCAGTAATAGTAACCTATTTGGTACTTATACTTTTGCCCGGTATAGAAGTTGGAAGCATCTGGACTGGTATTTTACTGGCAATACTTTTGGGTATATTCAACATTATTGTGAAGCCGGCTCTTGAACTTCTTTCAATTATTCCTACCCTACTTACCATATTACTATTCTTGCTGATAATTAACGGGGGTATACTTGTTATGGTGGACTGGTTTATGGATAGTTTCTCTGTTACCAGCTTAGGAACCGTAATAATGTTCAGCATTATTGTAACCGTAGCAAACTGGGGATTGCACCGTTACTTTAGAAAAAGGAAATAGCTAAAAGGAATAACTAATTCAGCGTTGCACAAAAGATTGCATTCTTCTATGCAAAACAAGAAAGTGCCTAAGAAGTTTAAATAACCCCTTGTAGAATCGGATAATTGATTTCAGTCTTCATTAGGAATACAAATAAATAGAGGGTGCCAAAGACTTTTAATATGTACCCCAAAAGTTTTTTGTCTAACTTTTGGGGTACATATCACTTTTTGGACACCCTCTTGTTTTGTATAAGGAAAAATAAAGGTTTCAGGAATGAATTAATCTGCTTCTTCAATCTTGGTTTTCATGCCCTTTATTTTCTCTCCCTGAATAAGGTTAAGAGTCTGATTCAGCTTAGACCGACGGATAGCAACAAAGGCAAAATGCTCTTTTACGTCTATCTGACCTACATCTTCTTTCGTCAGCTTACCTTTCTTATAAAGGAAACCAACGATATCAATTTTGTTTACTTTATCTTTTTTCCCTTTACCTATATATAAGGTAACCCAAAGTGGCTGTGCAGGACGAGCTGTTTTTGCCGGTAATTCAAAGACTTCGGGTTCATCTGTTACATAAGCAGGAAGAGTTTCATCTTCATTCAGAATTATATATGAAGTTCCTTCTGCATCCCAGCGGGCAGTTCTACCATTACGATGAATAAATGCATCCTCGTTAATAGGTATATGATAGTGAATAATATTCTCAATTTCCGGAATATCCAATCCGCGTGAAGCCAGGTCTGTAGAGACAAACACATGGCAACTGCCGTTTCGGAACTTATATAATGCACGCTCACGATCGGGTTGTTCCATTCCTCCGTGGAAATATTCATTATAAAGTCCTTTTGAATAAAGATATTCGCTGACTCTTTCTACAGCATCACGATGATTGCAGAAAACAATAGTGGAACTGCTTCCCATTGTACAAAGCAGGCGGAACAAAGTTTCCAGCTTATCCTTATCGGGAGAAAGCACTTTCATCATCTTCAGGCGAACAGAATCATCTTCCGGAACAAGGAAATCTAGTTTTATAGTTTCATTCAGTCCCGTAAAATCAGGAATTTCTTCTGCATCTGTAGCCGAAAGAAGTATTCGTTTTTTCAATCCAGGCAGTTGAGCAATAATCTCGGCCATCTCATCCTGAAAACCATACTCCAGAGACTTATCGAACTCATCAATTACCAATGTATGGATTGTATCCGGATTAAAGTTTCCTTTATTCAAGTGATCATTGATACGTCCGGGAGTACCTATAATAATAGCAGGATGATTACCCAGGATGCTCTTCTTTTCATCCGAGATAGGGTGTCCGCCATAACAACAACAGGTTTTAAATCCAGTATTCATTGATTTGAAAACCGTTTCAATCTGCAAAGCGAGTTCACGTGACGGAACGAGCACTAAGCTCTGTATTGTATTATTTTCAGGCTTTAACTCTTGTAGCAGTGGAAGCAAATATGCCAATGTTTTACCAGATCCGGTTGGAGACAGTAAAATAACGTCTTTCCCCTGGCTATTCGCTCTGATAGATGCTTCCTGCATCGGGTTCAGATTCTCTATCTTTAAACTCTTAAGAGCCTGTTCTATTAGTTCTTGTTTTATATTCATGCTGCAAAAATACGCTATTTATTAAAAAGAAGAAGTATGTAATTTCATAAAACACTATAATATAGGGCCTATTTATGAAAATTATAACAATAATACCCACATAAACAGGTCAACGCTTACGTCTTTGCTCTTCATACTTATAAATAATGCGGCCCAGTTTTCTCAAAAAAGGCTGTCCGAGATCTTTATAATGATAGTTTGCCGGGGTAATTTTCCCATCACAAGTATTAATAACAGCCGAAAGCATAAATTCTATTCCGGTTTTTGCATTCACAAAATAAGCAACATCAGATAAAGTACCGTGAGACTCCCCTACCATATTGTGAATTTTCAGTCCCGGCAAATCAGGCAAAACGGAATTCTTTCCATAATAAAGATACTTCTTGAGGTGAACCGGATATTTACGCTTGTTTTTCTTAAATAAAGGAAACTCGCTCTCGCGTGGATACATTGCCGTGTATTTATACAATAACTCGTAATCCTTATCTGTTAAATTAAAGCGCTTATTAATTGGAGCAACATCTCTGAAGAATACATAAAGCATCATATCATTAACATCCTGCAAAGGAACGTTATTAAAAAAAGAATAGTCTCTACCACCTTTAATAATTACTCCTAAAGGGTTCGACAACTGAACCGGATTAGTAGCAGCTGGTTGTTTATAGATAAGCGAATCTTTATCATTATAAAACTGAACCGAAGGAGTTGTTCTGTTTTGCTCACGATTACTATTGTCGAACCTTAGCATAACCCGAATAGAATCATACCCCATTTCCAACAAACGCTTATTGATGTATTCCTGTCCCAGGAAGTCATACATACGATTATAAGCATCATTATCACTGACCAGAATCATTTCCTTAATATAGTTAGCCAACCGGGGAGTCTTATCGGGAGCCAGATAATCGGTCTTTATATTTGCTGTACTGTCCGGACTTCCAGCAAACTCAACTTTATTATAAATGGTAGTCCCATAATCCCGATTCAGATTATTGACCTTCTCCATTCCTAATAAAATCAAAGGCCATTTTACCAGACTAGCCGGATTAAAGAATCGTTTACTGTCCAACTGATAACTATATTGGGTAAAGGTAGGACGTTGCTGGCTATCACGATCAATCTGCGTGTAGATAATCTGAATTTCATATTTATCGACATCATTTAAGTAAGGTTTAAAGAAGTCATCTTTCTCCATCAAGCTATACAACAAAGCCGTATCACCTATTTTATAAATCTGAGCCGGGCAATCTGCAGTATTAAAGAAAAATATAATTAATAGCAATAAGTTTCTGATTTTAAGCATATTCCAAAGTAAATTTAAAGGCAAAGCTAAGGATTTATCTGGAATTTTATCCAGAAGAGAACACATTTTATACAATAAGTCTTTTATTTTGCGCCGATAATTCATACCTTTGCAAGCAAATTAATACAAAGGTAATTCAATTACAAAATGAGCGAAAAAGCACCTTTTATGGTATTTTCTGGCACCAATTCCAGATACCTAGCAGAGAAAATTTGTGAAAGCCTCGGCTGCCCTCTCGGAAAAATGAATATTACCCACTTTGCAGATGGGGAATTTTCAGTTTCTTACGAAGAATCCATTAGAGGTTCACATCTCTTTCTAGTACAATCTACCTTCCCAAACTCAGACAACTTAATGGAACTATTGCTAATGATTGATGCAGCTAAACGTGCATCAGCAAAAAGCATTGTTGCTGTAATTCCTTATTTTGGATGGGCCCGCCAAGATAGAAAAGATAAACCACGTGTTGCAATCGGAGCAAAACTAGTAGCCGACATGTTAACTGTAGCCGGCATCGACCGTCTGATAACAATGGATTTGCACGCAGATCAGATTCAAGGTTTCTTTGACGTACCAGTAGACCACTTGTATGCATCAGGAGTCTTTTTACCTTACATTGAGTCTTTAGATCTTGACGAATTAGTTATCGCAACTCCAGATGTTGGCGGTTCTAAGAGAGCAAGCTCCTACTCAAAATATTTAGGTGTGCCACTAGTATTGTGTAACAAATCACGTATCAAAGCCAACGAAGTAGCATCTATGCAGATTATTGGTGATGTTAAAGGTAAGAATGTTATTCTGATTGACGACATTGTAGATACAGCCGGAACTATTACCAAAGCTGCCGATATTATGTTAGAAGCCGGAGCTCTTTCTGTTCGTGCTATTGCCAGCCACTGTGTAATGTCTGGTCCTGCTACAGATCGTGTACAAAGCTCAGCTCTTACTGAAATGGTTTTCACAAACAGTATTCCATATACTAAGGGAGGTGTAAAAGTAAGACAGTTATCAATCGCTGATATGTTTGCTAACACAATCCGTAGAGTATACAACAACCAATCTATCAGTTCACAATATATTATCTGATAAATAAGATATATCTATAAAATAAAATGCCGATGTGTTGATTATCCTCACATCGGCATTTCTTATTTTATTCTTTTAGAATTTACTTCTTTTCTACGTTATCTATCACACCAAATTTATAAGATCCTCGTCTAACTACATCTCCGTTCTTATCAAATTCAACAAAAGGGCCATCTTTTTTTCCTTGTCTAAAGAAGCCTTCGTAACGGTTCCCATCTTTATCTTCCTGTACACCCGATCCTTCTTGCATTCCTCTAACAAATCCACCTTTGTACTTAGTACCGTCTTTCAATATTAGCACTCCTTGTCCATCATAGATATTATTCTTCCAGTCGCCTTCGTATTTATCTCCATTTCCCCAGACATACGTACCACGGCCATTTCTTTGATTATTGAGCCACTGTCCGGTGTATATTGCTCCATTACTCCAAGTAAAAGAGCCTTGTCCGTGTTGCATGCCTTCTTTAAAATCTCCTTCGTACTTATCACCATTTGCAAGGGTAAATATTCCTTTCCCTGTACGTTCTCCTTTTAAATAATCACCTTCATATTTTTCACCGGAATGAAAAAAATAGGTTCCATGACCATCCTGAATATCATTTACCCAATCACCCGAATATTTATCTCCAGTAGGGTAATAATAAGTTCCGGTTCCCCAACGTACATTATCTTTCCAGTCGCCTTCATATTTAGATTTATCTTCCCAGACTAAAGTACCTTTACCGTTTTTCTTGTCAGCTTTCCAGTCGCCTTCGTATTTAGCTCCGTTTTTCCAGGTATAAATTCCCTGACCATCTCGTTTATCGTTAGCCCAGTTTCCTGTATATACATCACCATTATAGTAGTACATTGTTCCATTACCTTGCTGATAATCAGTATACCACATTCCTTCGTAACGGTTATTATTCATAAAATAATAAGTTCCTTTGCCGTGCTGCTGGTCCTGAAACCACTGTCCTTCATACTTTTCACCATCAACAAAAGAATAAACACCATATCCCTGACGTCTTCCGTTTACATATTCACCTTCATATACATCTCCATTCTTGAAGACTGTTTTACCTTTTCCATTAGGCTTTCCTTTTTGAAGTTCACCTGTATAAACGGAACCATCCTTAAAAGTGAAATTGCCAATCTTTATTTCAGATGAAGGAGCTATAGCTTCCTTTATTTTAGAGAAGAAACCACCAACTCCCTGTGCCTGAGAAGTGGTAGCTACAGAGAAAAAAAAGAAAGATATATATATATATTTACGCATAGTAGATAGGTGTTTTATTTAATTACATCAGACAAATATAATAATTATACAACGAAGAGATGCTATTTATTAGGTTTTGTTATAATTTTAAAGTTTTTTGCCAGCAACAATTTCTATCATATTTTCCTGATTAAAATATCTTTGAGCCAAAGTTCTAAGTTCTTCAGCTGTAACATTTTGAACTGCTTTTAGCGATTCTCCAAAATAAAAATCGGATAAATGTGAAGTCTGAATAAACATCCAGGCATCCGATAAAGAGAATGGACCTTCATAACTGCGACACATTTCCCCCAACATATAATTCCTAACCATTTCTAGTTCAGATTCGGGAACTAATTCAGTCTGCAAGGTCTTCATTTCATTATAAACCTCTTTAATAATATCTTCAGCATACTCATTTGCTGCTTCAGTGGAAACAACAAAAACCCCGGCATCCGGATATGAAGCTATTCCCGAAGAGATACCATACGTATAACCTTTATCTTCACGAATATTAGACATAAGTCTACTGCCAAAATATCCTCCAAAGATTGTGATCAGAACTCTCATTTTATAATAATCCGGATGAGTTCTTTGAATCATCACCTTTCCCATTTTTATTGAGCTTTGCATCGCAGAATCCTGTTCCGTAAAGACTCGTGTCAAAGATGTGGTTTTAATATCTGCTGGCAATGTAAGCACTTTATTCTCAATCTTTCCCCATGACTCTTTACCAAAGCTGTTCTCTAACAGATTTAATATTTCATCTGTAACCTTTCCTGAAATATAAATGCTACAATTCCCCGAATGGTAATACTGATCATAGAATTCCTTGAGACACGCTGAAGTAACTTTCTCATAATCAGCTTCAATAGCAAAGCGACCGCAAGGGTGCTCTTCACCAAAGATCGAACTTGCAAAGCTTTTCTGAGCCAGATATTCAACTTTTGTGCTATTAATAAGAAATTGGTGTTTGTTGGTTTCAACAACCGTACTCAGTTCCTTCTCAGGAAAAACCGGTTCCTTTACTATTGACTCAACAATTTCCAATGTATTGGCAAAGTATTTATTCAGAGAGTACAATGTTATGTAAGAATACTCCATAGAAGTAGATAGCTCAAGCCAGGCTCCATAATAATCTAACTTTTCTGCTATTTCAGCCGAGGTAAAACGCTTAGTGCCCTCTCTTAACATTCTATTGGTAAAGAGAGTCTGCAACAACTGCGTTTGATGCCATTTACCTGCACCAATAAGTATATCTACTCTAACAACATCCTGATTACCTGCTTCAATAACATTAAGAGGTATACCATTCGACATTGTTTTTCTCTGAGGGATAGCAATAGATATTTGTTCTATAGCTTTTATCTCTGGTTGAATCTTTCTATTCAGCATTTTGTTTCTTTAAAAATAATTCAGCTTTCATTAAATCCTCAGGTGTATCTATTCCAATGGTTTCAACATCTGTTATACCTACTTTAATGGTATAACCATTTTCCAGCCAGCGAAGTTGTTCCAAAGACTCTGCCAATTCAAGTGATGACTGAGGCAAAGAGGTGATTTCTTTTAGAACATCTGCCCGATAAGCATATAAACCAATGTGTTTATAATAAGTATGATGTTTCAGCCAATCAGTCTTATCATGATTTCTTGTAAATGGAATGATTGAACGGCTGAAATATAAAGCATTCCAGTTCTTGTTTACTACAACTTTAGGCGAATTCACATTCTCCAAAACCTGAAATTCATCATCGGAAGAGAATGGTTTAACCAGTGTGGCAATATGAGTAGAAGCATCATCAAAACAAGCTTTTATTGATTCCAATTGAGAGGGTTGTATAAATGGTTCATCTCCCTGAATATTAACAACAACATCAAATCCTGCACCAACTTTAGTAAAAGCCTCATAGCAACGATCTGTCCCACTTTTATGCTGATCAGACGTCATAACAACTTTACCGCCAAAAGCTTTTACAGCCTGTTCTATTCTTTCATCATCAGTTGCAACATAAGCTTCATCCAGACAGTCGCGCACTTGTTCATATACTCTTTGAATAACTGTTTTGCCGCCTAATATGGCCAAAGGTTTACCGGGGAAACGAGTAGAAGCATATCTTGCCGGTATTATTCCAATATATTTCATTATGATATATCCTTTAAATCTGTTCAAAGTTTCAAAAGTACAAAATTATTTGGTAATACACTCTTTTTACCGTTATTTTGTCTCCAAAATGAAAGTTATGAAACAACATATATGCCTTATATCCATTGGTTCTAACGCCAATAGAGATGTTAATATCAAACTAGCACAAAAAGAATTATCCATTCATTTCCAGGATATCTATTTCGGGAAAGAACAAGATACAATTCCCATTGGAATGTCGAACCCGGCTCATTTTACAAACCAACTGGCTAAATGCTCTACTACATTATCAATTGAAGAACTAAAGATCATCTTTAAGAAAATTGAATCTCAAGCCGGTCGTTTGCCTGCTGATAAAATAGATGGGATAATAAAGCTGGATATTGATTTACTGACCTATGACGATCTAGTACTGAAAGAAAACGATATAAAGAAAGAATTTATTATTGAAGGATTGAAAGAGTTCGGGCTTTAATCAACCTTCTTTTAATCGTTTTGGGTTATAAAAAAGAAAATTTCAGAAAGTAAAATCAGACCTTTTAGATTTGAATATTAAAAACGATCTCAGATAGATATCTGAAAAAAGTAATCGAGTAGAAAGAAAACTATTTTGTTTTCTCCCTACTCGATTTTATATTTTTGTCACAGAAACCTGTAACTATTATTTAGAACTAATCCTTATTCAGAGAATATACTATCAATACCGCCCGGAGAGTTTGCAGGAATAGAGTCATTACCGCAAACATTATTGTTTAAATACGGGAATACATCCGATTCTGAATATCCTAAAGACTTATCCGCAAACACCTTTTTCATGAAAATACCCCAAATAGGAAGTGCCATTGCAGCTCCTTGTCCATAGAACATTGTATCGAAGTGGATATCACGATCTTCACCTCCTACCCAACATCCGGTGACAAGCTTTGGAGTAAACCCTACGAACCATCCATCTGAGTTACGTTGAGTAGTTCCTGTTTTACCTCCTACATCGGCATTTGTATAACGTCGCACCCTACCACCTGTACCTTCATTAATAACCGCACGCAACATAGTCAGCATTTTAGATGCACTGGATGCGCTAATTACTTCCTCCATTTGCGGATGGAATGTTGCTATCACATTACCTTCATTATCTTCTATTTTAGTAACTAGCATTGGCTCACAGCGAAGTCCGTTATTTACAAAAGCAGTATAAGCGCTGACCATTTCTCCAACAGATATTTCACAAGGCCCTAAACAAAGAGAAGGGCTAGCTACTATATTACGATTCTTCACCCCAAAACGATGAATTAAACGTACTAAAGAAGAAGCGTTCAATCTACTCATTAGATAAGCAGAAATCCAGTTGTTTGAATTTGCAAGTCCCCATTTAAGAGTAACCATCTCTCCATATCTCTTGCTGGAAGTATTACGTGGAGTCCATGATTCTCCAGCAGCAGTAATAAGAGTTTGCGGTACATTACGGGTTACATCGCAAGGAGTGAAACCATTTTCCATGGCAAGAGCATAAAGGAAAGGTTTAATTGTTGATCCAACCTGACGACGTCCTACTTCAGCCATGTCATATTGGAAGAATGCATAATTCGGTCCACCAACATAAGCTTTCACCGCTCCTGTAGTTGGATCCATCGACATAAATCCGGCTCTCAGGAAGAATTTATAATATTTGATCGAGTCCATTGGAGTCATCACAGTATCTTTCACTCCATGCCAGGTAAACACAGACATCTGTTCCGGAGTTTTAAATGCTTTAAGAATATCACTCTCTGAATATCCTGCATTTCTCATTGTGTTATATCGTTCCGACTGTCGCACAGACCGCATCAAGATATCTTTTACCTGTTCTCTTGACAGCTGATTTGTGTATGGAGCTGTACTTTTTCCTCTCTTTTCTTTAAAGAAAAGTGGCTGTAAATAATGTCCAACATGTTCTTCTACAGCTTCTTCAGCATACTGTTGCATATGAGAATCAATTGTAGTATAGATCTTTAAACCATCCGTATAGATATTATAGCTGGTTCCATCTTTCTTCCTATTCTTAGAACACCATCCGTAAAGAGGATTATTCTCCCAAGCTAAAGAGTCTTCATAAAACTTCTGAGTTTGCCATGATGCATAATCTTCTCTGTGAGGCTCTTTTGCCGTCATTATTATTCGAAGATATTCACGAAAGTAAGTTGCCAGACCTTCTTTATGGTCTACACGATGAAATTTAAGCCTTAAAGGGATTTGCATTAAAGAATCTCTTTCTTCCTCGGTAATATAATCAGCCTTTCTCATCTGATCAAGCACAACATTTCTACGTTGCTCTACAAGTTCTCTGCGGCGCACAGGATTGAATAGAGATGAGTTTTTACACATACCCACCAAGGTTGCAGCTTCTTCTATTGTCAGATCTGCAGGATCTTTTGAGAAATAAGTATTCGCAGCCGTTTTAATACCTACAGCGTTATTACCAAAATCATACTTATTAAAGTACATAGTAAGGAGTTCCTCTTTTGTATAGTAACGCTCCAACTTTACTGCAATAACCCACTCAATAGGCTTTTGAAACAAACGTTCCATAAAGTTTCCGGCACCCGGAGAGTAAAGTTGTTTGGAAAGTTGCTGAGTAATGGTACTACCTCCACCAGCATTTTTCTGCAAAAAGATTCCACGTTTTACTACAGCACGCCCCAATGCTCGAATATCAATACCGGAATGTTCTTCAAAACGAACATCTTCGGTAGCAATTAAAGCATCTATCAGCGAGTGCGACATATCTTTATAGCCAACATAGACTCTATTTTCCTTACTCAAAGACCATGTTCCAAGAGTTTTTCCATCACTCGAAAGGATTTCTGAAGCAAATTTATAATTAGGATTTTCTAATTCATCAACTTCGGGCATGTAACCAATCCATCCCCAAGCAATAAAACAAAAGAGAACAGAACATAATACCACAAATGTTCCGAACGCTATCCACAGCCATCGGACAAGCCTTTTTATAGATCTCGGAGTACTTTTTACTTCACCTTGATTCATTTTTTCAATATATAAGTTTCAGCGCAAAATTATAATAAATCTTTTAATTAAAAGAACTTTCCAATAATCATTTTTTTCTCTACCTTTACGCTCCGTATTGTACATTCAATGATAAATAGATAAGAATATGGAAAATAGAAGTTTAGTGACTATTGCCGAGCATTCAAAAGAGAAAATCCTCTACCTTCTAGAGATGGCAAAGCAGTTCGAGAACAATCCAAACCGAAAAATACTGGATGGAAAAGTTGTAGCAACCCTTTTTTTTGAGCCATCTACACGTACCAGATTGAGTTTTGAAACTGCTGTAAACAGACTTGGAGGACGTGTTATTGGATTTTCGGATGCTTCAACTACAAGTTCTTCGAAAGGCGAAACACTAAAAGACACAATAATGATGGTTAGCAACTATGCCGACCTGATAATAATGCGTCATCATCTGGAAGGAGCTGCCAGATATGCGAGCGAAGTTGCTCCTATACCTATTATAAATGCAGGTGACGGAGCTAATCAACATCCTTCCCAAACAATGTTGGATCTTTACTCTATCCAAAAGACTCAGGGAACATTAGAAAACCTGAATATATTCCTGGTAGGTGACTTAAAATACGGGCGTACCGTTCACTCATTACTAATGGCTATGCGCCACTTTAATCCTACTTTCCATTTCATTGCTCCTGATGAATTGAAAATGCCTGAAGAATATAAGATTTATTGCAATGAGAACAACATTAAATATGTAGAGCATACAGATTTTACTGAAGATATTATTGCAGATGCCGACATTTTATATATGACTCGTGTGCAGCGTGAGCGCTTTACAGACTTAATGGAGTATGAACGTGTGAAGAACGTATATATTTTAAGAAATAAAATGCTTGAAAAGACTCGTCCTAATCTTCGTATTCTTCACCCACTTCCTAGAGTAAACGAAATTGCTTATGATGTGGATGACAATGAAAAAGCATATTATTTCCAACAAGCCCGCAACGGATTATTTGCCCGTCAGGCTATCATTTGCGATGTTCTTGGCATTACCTTGGATGATATTAAAGAATAGAGTCTGTATCATCATTTATTAATTTTTTATTATTAATCAATCATTTAATTCAATGAGCGAAATAAGACAAGCACTACAGGTAGCAGCTCTGAAGAACGGCACTGTAATAGATCATATACCAACAAATAAACTATTTACTGTTGTTTCATTATTAGGACTAGAACAGATGGACAGCAAGATCACCATTGGTTATAATCTGAATAGTAACAAGCTAGGAAAGAAAGGGATTATAAAAATAGCAGATAAGTTCTTTGATGATGAAGAAGTTAACCGCATATCAGTGGTAGCACCTCATGTTAAACTGAACATAATCCGCAATTATGAAGTAGTTGAGAAGAAGGAAGTTAATATGCCCGATGAGTTGAAAGGTATTGTAAAGTGTGCAAATCCAAAGTGCATAACCAACAATGAACCTATGCCAACTCTTTTTAAAATGGTAAATAAAGAAAATGGAGTTTTCAAATGCCATTATTGCGAAAAAGAGCTGAAGAAAGAAGATATTGTATTATTGCAACGTAGAACATTATAATGAAGCAGGACTGGAAACCGGGAACAATGATTTATCCGTTACCAGCAGTATTGGTTAGCTGTGGCAGCGAGGAAAGCGAATATAACATTATTACTGTAGCATGGGTTGGTACTATTTGTACTAATCCACCGATGTGTTATATTTCTGTTCGTCCAGAACGCCACTCCTATCCCATACTAAAGAAGAACATGGAATTTGTCATTAATCTAACAACAAAGAACATGGCTTTTGCGACCGACTGGTGTGGAGTACGCTCAGGAAAAAACTTCAATAAGTTCTCGGAAATGAAACTGACTCCAGGAAAAGCTTCAGTGGTTAGCGCTCCAATCATTGAAGAATCTCCTCTTTGCATAGAATGCAGGGTTAAGGAAATTATATCTCTGGGATCACACGATATGTTTATATCCGAAGTTGTAAATGTAAAGGCCGATGAGAAATACTTGAATGATAAAACTGGTAAATTTGAGTTTTCAAAAAGCAATCCTTTGGTTTATGTACATGGCAATTATTTTGATCTGGGAGAAAATTTAGGCAAATTCGGTTGGTCCGTTGAGAAAAAGAAATAAGCATGAAGAAAATAGCCTTATTTTTATTTGTTTTAGGATGGAGTTTTTCTTGCTTTGCACAGGAAGACGTAAAAAGTACACATGAAAATAAAGTCAACTTTGGTATAAAAGGAGGCTTTAATGCATCAATGTACTATATTGATGAGTTTAAAATAAAAGACATAACAATCAACGAAGTCCAGAATAATTATAAGGTAGGGCATTTTGGAGCCATATTTCTTAGAATTAACATGAAAAAGCATTTCATAGAACCCGAACTTTCTTATCATGTGAGTAAATCCGAGATTTCTTTTGATAAAAGAGGATCTCAACATCCAGATATTGAACCAGATTACGCCAGTGTTAATTCTACCATCCACACTATTGAAATGCCACTGCTTTACGGATACAATTTCATAAAAGAGGGACCTTACGGCATGGCATTCTTTTTTGGACCAAAATTCAAATATATATTGAACAGTAAAAGTAAACTGGAGTTTACCAATTTTGATCAGGAAGGGATTAAAGAGAAGCTTTATCCTGTGAACATGAATGCAGTTGCTGGAGTTGGAGTGAATATTTCAAATATATTCTTTGATTTCAGATATGAAGTAGGATTAAGAAACATCTCTAAATCTGTTACTTACATAGAATCAAACTCTGATGGAACGGAAGAAGTAGCCAATATAATTTTCAAAAGAAGAAGTAATTTACTCAGTTTTTCGCTAGGAGTAATCTTTTAATCTTCTTTTTTTTATCGCTATAAACTTTTAATTTCTCTTTTTTTTGGCTAATTTTGTGCGCTTAATAAAGGATCTCGAGTAAAAACACTTATTATCATCATACTTAGAATGAAAAGAGACGATTTAATTTTCGATATTATCGAAAAAGAGCATCAAAGACAGCTCAAAGGTATCGAGCTGATTGCATCAGAAAATTTTGTTAGTGACCAGGTTATGCAAGCAATGGGATCTTGCCTAACAAATAAGTACGCAGAAGGCTATCCTGGCAAACGTTATTATGGCGGTTGTGAAGTAGTTGACCAAAGCGAACAAGTGGCTATTGACAGATTAAAAGAAATCTTTGGGGCTGAATGGGCAAATGTTCAACCACACTCAGGAGCTCAGGCTAATGCTGCCGTATTCCTTGCTGTATTGAACCCTGGAGATAAGTTTATGGGATTAAATCTGGCACACGGCGGTCACCTTTCTCACGGTTCTTTAGTTAATACTTCTGGTATAATTTATACTCCTTGCGAATATAATGTAAATAAAGAAACTGGTCGCGTAGACTATGATCAGATGGAAGAAGTAGCACTTCGTGAAAAACCTAAGATGATTATTGGTGGTGGTTCTGCATATTCTCGTGAATGGGATTACAAACGTATGCGTCAGATTGCTGATAAAATCGGAGCTATCTTAATGATCGACATGGCTCACCCTGCTGGTCTTATCGCTGCTGGTTTGTTAGAAAATCCATTAAAATGGGCTCACATCGTAACTTCTACTACACACAAAACTCTTCGTGGTCCTCGTGGTGGTGTTATTTTAATGGGCGAAGATTTCCCTAATCCATGGGGAAAGAAAACTCCAAAGGGAGAAATCAAAATGATGTCTCAATTACTTGATTCTGCTGTATTCCCAGGAATCCAGGGTGGTCCGCTAGAACACGTAATCGCTGCTAAAGCTGTTGCTTTTGGAGAATGTTTGCAACCAGAATACAAAGAATACCAAAAACAAGTAAAGAAGAATGCTGCTGTTTTAGCACAGGCTTTAATTGATAGAGGCTTCACTATTATTTCAGGTGGAACAGATAACCACTCTATGTTGGTTGATTTACGTGAAAAATATCCTGATTTAACTGGTAAAGTTGCAGAAAAAGCTTTAGTTTCTGCAGATATCACAGTTAACAAGAATATGGTTCCATTCGATTCTCGTTCTGCTTTCCAAACTTCAGGTATCCGTTTAGGAACTCCTGCTATCACAACTCGTGGTGCTAAGGAAGACTTGATGATTGAAATTGCTGAAATGATTGAAACAGTTCTTTCTAACGTAGAAAATGAAGATGTTATTACTTCAGTTCGCGAAAGAGTAAACAAAACAATGGCTAAATATCCATTATTTGCTTATTAATGATTATACGCTTCTAATTATATTAAAAAGGGTTGTTCAAAGTGAACAATCCTTTTTTTATTCCTTTTCTGTGGGATAGCTATGAAACCGTTTTCAAATATTCAATTCTCAGAGACTTAATTTTACTTTTTAGTCAGACTCTTTCTTGTCATTATAAAATAGTTGTCCTTTAAAAGTGATTATACCTCTGATTAATAGTCAACTCTTTATTTTTGATTTCTGACTTTTCCAAGAGCGACTATAATAATCAAGCAATCTGCAATTCCCTATTCGGGATTAAACAATAGATGTTACTGATAAAACAGAATCTTCTCGAAACATTCTTTAATGGAAATATTGTACAAAGAAGCAATATAAAGATTCTACTTAATCTTAAATACAAAGCCAGAAGCAGTCATATACTTCCCTCCTTGCATAGCATTAAACATATAGGCAGGTTTACCATTTCTGAATAATATCTGTGGTCTTTCAAACCTTCCATAACGGGTAAGATGTTTGGGTGCCGGAGGTTCTTTTAAATAAGCATCCGCTCCGTACCATCCAATCTGAGGCTTTCCCCAATGAATGCCGTCTTTTGACTCAAGATATAATCCCACTGTATGATTATAGAATCCCATATCTCGCATTAGCATTTTGAATTTACCTTTCTGATACCAAATAAAAGCATCCTCTACTTGTTGGTTTTTACCGTATACAGAAAAGTCAATTAACGGATTACCTTCGTAGCGAACATAAGGGCCTTCAAGTTTCTTTGCTATTGCCAAACCATATTTACGATTTCCTTTAACACCATTCTTCTCCTGAGTATAATCCACATTGTTCCACGATTTATAATAAAGCCAGTACTCACCATTGGGATGTTTGATAAATGCAGGGTTTGTTGTACAATGATCGTCCCATGATCCTTCTGGGCCAGCTTCCAACAAGGGTTTATCACTTCTGGTCCAGGGGCCGTTTAGTGTTGGAGCCGTAGCTAGTCCAATGCGCTTAGTATTAGTTTTTCCATTACTATTACCCATATAAAAAAGACAATATTTGCCGTCAACATATTCGATATGAGGATTATGACAAGTAGTGGCATCCCAATATCCGGGACGAGGTGCAAGTACTGTCTCCAAATAAGTATACGGTCCTTCAGGACGATCGGCCACGGCATGAGCTATTTCCGATTTATGAATCCACCCTCCCATTCCATATTTCGCCGGCCAACGGGAATAAAACACGTGAACCTTTCCATCCGGTCCATAAATTGGAGCTACGCACCACACATAGTAATCTTCCGTTTCAAGGATTCTTCCCATTGGAGTAAGAGACTTACAGAATTTTGAAACATCTTTCTTTTTAAAATCCTTAAATGTATCCGGCTTATTTTGAGCCAAAGCACCTAAAGAAATTAAAAATGAAAGAATCCATATAAACTTGTCTTTCATTTTCATGTATTAAATAATTAATGGGTGCAAATATATGAAGACCAAGCTTCAATATTTGCACCCATTATGCTGTTTTATATTCGAAAATTGATGTTGATTAGCTCAATCCATCAATAAAGCCATTTACAATATCTATCCGTATTGCCTGAGGATCTTTTGGTAAGCCCGGCATACGCATTATGTCTCCTGCAATAGCAACAATCATCTCAGCACCATTATTTATAACAATATCACGAATGTGCAATTCAAAATCGGTAGCAACTCCATAAGCTTTATCATCTGCTGAGAAAGAATACTGAGTTTTTGCAATACAGATAGGGTAATCTGAAATGCCCATGTCTTTTATTAGCTTTAGCATCTTATTTGCCTGACTGCTGAAAGTTACCATCTTCGCACCATAAATATTCTTAGCAACTTTCTCAATTTTTTCGGGTACTGAATCTTCATCCTTATAAGTAAAGGTGAGCGGTGCAGAAGGTTTTTCCTGAATAGTACGAGCCACAAGTTCTGCAAGTTCAACAGCACCTTCACCGCCGTCGGTAAATGCATTGTTTACAGCAAAACCCACACCTGCCCATTCGCAATACTCACGAACCATTGCTATTTCTTCTTCCGTGTCTGTGCTATACTTATTAAAAGCAACCACTACATTCTGGTGAAAAGAGCGAATATTATTGATATGTTTATCCAGATTCTTTAATCCCTCACACAGTCCGTTCAGATTAGGTTCTTTGATTTTATCAAGGCTCACTCCACCATGCATTTTTAATCCCTGAGCAGTGGCTACAATTACTGTCAGTTTTGGTTGCAATCCGGATTTACGACACTTGATATTGAAGAACTTCTCAGCACCAAGATCGGCACCGAATCCGGCTTCGGTAATTACATAATCGCCAAAAGACATCGCCATTTTTGTAGCAACAATAGAGTTGCAGCCATGAGCAATATTAGCAAAAGGTCCGCCATGTACAAAGGCTGCTGTATTTTCTGTTGTCTGAACCAGATTAGGATGAATTGTATCTTTTAAAAGTACGGTAATAGCGCCTGCTACACCAAGATCTTTCACTGTAAAAGGTTTATCGTCATAAGTGTATCCAAGAAGGATATTCTCAATACGGCGACGAAGATCTTTCAAATCTCTTGCCAGACAAAGAATTGCCATAATTTCGGAAGCAGGAGTAATATCAAATCCGGCTTCACGGGTTATGCCGTTTGCCTTTCCTCCAATACCTGTAACTATATCCCGAAGAGTACGATCGTTTACATCAAGAACACGCTTCCAAAGAATTTCTTTTAGTCCAAATCCCGAAGCCTGATTCTGATAAAGATAATTATCGAGTAAAGCGGTAATCATATTATGCGCCGAAGTGATAGCATGAAAGTCTCCCGTAAAATGAAGATTGATATTCTCCATTGGAAGCACCTGCGCGTATCCTCCACCGGCTGCTCCACCTTTCATACCGAAACATGGGCCAAGAGATGGTTCGCGCAATGCCACGATTGCTTTCTTGCCTATTTTATTTAATCCTAAAGCAAGACCTATTGAAACTGTTGTTTTACCAATACCGGCTTTTGTAGGAGTAATTGCGGTTACAAGAATCAAATTACTGTTCTTAACCTTATCTTCGTTTATTAAATGTACAGGAACTTTCGCAATGTAACGGCCATAATTCTCCACCTCGTCAACAGGAATACCCACATTACATGCTACTTTCTTTATTTTGTCTAGCTCAACGCTTCTTGCTATTTCAATATCTGTCTTCATATATATTCGTTTAGAATGCAAAATTAACAATAAAGAACGAATGGGAATGACAAATAATGAAAAAATGAATATATATCGATTATATATTACAAATATATATAATAACAGCCCTCATATTATAAATTTAATAGAAAAAACGAAATCTGAATAATCAAAATTGAGGGAATCAAGAAGTAATGCAAACATAATGGCAAAATCTAAAAGAGATAAATTGCATATCTGGCCACTAATTAACATTTATTCAAAGTCATCTTTCTCTTTAGATGTACATTGAATGCATATTTTGATATACATCAAAGCATGTGTTAGATGTATATCAAAGCATACGTTTGATGTACATCATAATTAGAAAACTTAACGGAAGAAATAAAAAAAGCTGCCCGGTGTTTTACCAGACAGCCTTTGCATATATAATATTTGTACAATCATTAAATTTTCTATTCAATCATACTGTATCTTTCCGTTATAGTCCCAACGTGAATTTTCGCAAGTAGAATTCCTGAGGCACGCCGCTCTTATTAAGAAAGCGGACAGCTTTTACTGACTCTTTGCCCATAGTTGCCTTGAGTAATTCGCCATCCTGTTCACAAGCAAGAGCTTGCCAGTTTTCACCATTAATAGTAAATTGAAGCTCTCCCCATTGCAAAAGATCAGCTTTTCCAGCATTAAATTCTATCGAACGAAGCTTCGTAGCTTTCAATAATTGAATAGTTATAAATGCATCTTTATCTGCTTTGATTACTTCATTTGAAGGAGACAGACTCACTGTTTTTTCCTTCAATTGCAAAGGCAAAGATTTCACCTGAGAAATATTGCTTAGCAAAGTATGAGGGCAATAATCATAGACTACTGCAAGATTCTCGCCAAATTGTTTGTTATAACGTTCTGTTGCCTGTGCATATAGATTATTCACAAACGGTACCAGTACCAATGATCCAACCTTTACTCCCGGTTGCCATGGATTAATATTATTGGTGGCATCAAGCTCGAACATCTGTTCTTTGAGTTCTTTTACGCGAGAATAGTCGAGTTTGAAGCTCTCTTTATCAGATGCTTCCAGATCGCGAAGCATATCCATTACAGCAGCTCCGGTTTGCCCCAACAATCCAAATTGTTTTATCCAGGGGTTAATATCTTTAATCAAGAGATCATTATCCTTACTTCTCAGAAGGACATCGGATGCCGCAACAATGCTTTTAAATTCACGTTCCAACGTAAGGAAATCATCTTTCGGATATGTGCCTTCAGATTGAAAAGCACTCAGGAATCTTTCAGTTACGGGTTTGATTATTACAGATTCCTCCCGACGGTATTTATGACCGTTAGCTCCAAGATCTGAATTGTGTGATGCAAAAACGCGCAAAGCTTCACAATTGGTTGGCATAATAGCTTTAAGCGAACCTTGCCATGCAGTGTTAGGATCGTATTTCTTCATGTTCCAGGTATAATCTGCCACTCCATAAATAGCAACTTTCGAGGCTTCGGCATGCTCCATTGGGTTTGTAACAAAGCCCGACATTGTTTGAGCAATATCTGTATCATTACCATAAACCGGTCCCATCAGTAAATGATCTCTTACATAATCCGTAACCGGGAAATTCCACCATATATATGCCGGTCTTTTAATCTGAGAGTTGATCCACTCCATACCATCACGATGAATATCAGCCACCACACGATCACCGGTCCACATTATCTGAATAGAAGGATTCAGCTTCTCGCCTAAAGTTCTAAGATAACCTTTCTCCAGATTAGCCCAACTCTTATTATATTCAGTAGGACACATCACCAATGGAGTTACATCCTTCTTAACTTTAACGAACTGATCGTCGATATAATTCAGCAATTCAGCCTGCTTCAACGCGTCTGTCCCTTCGCCCGAAATATCATCAAAAAACACTGCAAAAGAACGTATGCCCAGATCATACATCTGACCAAACTTCTGTAAAAGCAATCCACGGTCTTCATCATTCCAGCGAATATCCTGTCCGGGATGAATGGCCCAAACAAAGTCCACCTTGTTACTCTTTGCCAACTTCACCAGTTCTGCCATCCGTGCAGCCTCTTCCTGCGGATAAGGCTTTCTCCAGTTCGGCGAGCTATGAAAAGGATCATTCTTGGGGCCGTAGATATATGTATTTAATTTATTAGCTCCATAAAACTTCAGTTGACTTACGCGGTCTTCATAACTCCATGGTTTGCCATAAAACCCTTCAACAACTCCGCGGTAACGAACATCCGGATAGTCAGTGATATTAATCTGGGGAAGATTTCCTTCTTTGAGAAGCTGGGATACAGTTTGCATACCATAGAAAGTGCCGCGTTCATCCGAACCAACCAAAACAAGTTTCTTATCATCAATGCTCAAGTAATAAGCTTCCGGCTTTTGAGGAACCAAACGTGCATATTTCTTCACTGCCTTATCACCTTTTTCACCGATAATAACCTTAAAACCTTTTTTGGCCATTCTCCCTGCAAATAAATCCTTCAGAATATTAACCGCATCTGCGTCTGCATTGTCTGCTCCTATTAATTGCACATGCTCAGGCAGAGTTAAAGACTTACCTATCACCTTCATGTCTTGCGGACGAGGTTGCAACATTATTTCCTGTGCATTCAATCCCGAATTGAACAGAAATCCACAAGCCATAACTCCAGTAACTGTTTTTATTAAATTCATTTGTTTCTCTTTACTATTATTAATTAACAGTACAAATATAATATAATTAAGGATATTATTAATAATATAATTTAAAAACAAAAGGTAATAAAAGCGCATTTATTATAAAAGATAGAATTACGCAGCAAAACTAAATTAATTATTTAATAAAAAGACAGGTACAAAAAACAGCCTTTAAACAGTATATAAATACCATTTAAAGGCTGAATAATAAAAATGTTATATTGTTAGAAAGAATCTATAGCAATTAGAAAGCCTTACGATAGATCTTTTCGATATCTTCGATTGAAGTTGTACGTGGATTTCCTCCTGTACAAACATCATTGAATGCAGCAACAGCAAGAGCAGGAATATCTTCTTCCTTCACTCCAATTTCATTAAGTTTCTGAGGAATATTGATGCTGATAGATAAAGCTTTAACTGCTTCAACTGCAGCTTTCACGCCTTCTTCGCAAGTCATACCTTCTACATTTACACCCATTGCCTTAGCAATATCTTTGTATTTAGGTGCAGCAGGAGATTCTGCGTTGTATTCCATAACGTAAGGCAATAACAATGCATTAGCAACACCGTGAGGAGTATCATAGAATGCACCTAGAGGGTGAGCCATTGAGTGAACAATACCCAAACCTACGTTTGAGAATCCCATACCTGCAATGTATTGTGCCTGAGACATAGCTTCGCGAGCAACAGTATCCTTACCATTATCAACAGCAGCCTTCAGGTTCTGAGCAATCATTTCAATTGCTTTGATTTCGAACATATCGCTCATAGCCCATGCACCTGGAGTAATATAACTTTCAATTGCGTGAGTTAAAGCGTCCATACCTGTTGCAGCAGTCAAACCTTTAGGCATAGAATACATCAATTCAGGGTCAACGATAGCAACTGCAGGAATATCATTAGGATCTACACACACCATTTTCTTTTTTGCATCCTCATCAATAATAACATAATTGATGGTTACCTCAGCAGCAGTTCCTGCAGTTGTAGGCAATGCAAAAGTAGGAACCGCTTTGTTCTTTGTATCAGCAACACCTTCCAAAGACTTAATGTCAGCAAATTCCGGATTATTAACTACAATACCAATCCCCTTAGCTGTATCAATAGAAGAGCCACCACCAAGAGCGATAATAAAATCGGCACCCGATTCTTTGAAAGCAGCAACACCATTTTGCACATTAGCAATAGTTGGATTTGCTTTTACATCACTGTAAAGTTGATAAGGAATATTAGCGCTTTCAAGTACTTTTGTAATTTCGGCAGCAACACCAAACTTGATAAGATCTTTGTCAGTTACAAAAAAAGCTTTTTTAAAACCACGACGTGCAGCCTCAACAGCAATTACACTTCGGCAACCGGCTCCGAAGTAAGAAGTTTCATTTAAAATAATTCTATTCATATATTTTTTTGTTAAGAGTATCAATTTGGCCGCAAAGATAGGAAAATTGCATGCATGAAGCATCCTGCCAGATGTATATTTTAAACAAAAAAATCCTTAAAAACAGCAATTTTGCTTTATAAAAGATTAGCTTGAAATCTTATTTCAGGCCTACCCTATTGACTCCCAATAAAGTAGAGATATTGTCCATGAAATCTGAAACCAAAATACAAAGAGCTACATTGCCGCAAAGCCATCCATAAAATTGCATTGTATTTTGTTTATCCTATACAAATAACAATTTATATTACTTCTTACGATAATCACTTGGCGACATACCTACATGTCGCTTAAAATATTTACCAAAGAAAGACTGGTTAGGGAATCCCAGCTGATCTGATATTTCCTGTACAGTAAGAGACAAGGTTTTTAATCTGGCTTTAGCTTCCAAAATAACCTGTTCGTCAATCCATTCTCCTGCCGAACGTCCGCTAACCTCTTTTATCACCCTCGAAAGATGTTTGGGAGTAAGGAAAAGCTGGTCTGCATAAAAAGTCACACTTCTTTCTTTTATAAAGTTTCTACTGACAGACAGCAGAAACGATTCAAAAAGTTCTTCTTTTCGGGATTTAAATCTCTTTTCCGGTAAATGAGCTTCAAAGATGCTATACATCTCAAATATCAGAGCGCGAATTATATTTTTTGTTATTTCCTTACGATATGTGTTATTTTTGTTTTTCACCTTTTCCCACAAAAAAGAGTGGTATTCCATAACCGATGAGACTTCATTATCACTTAATTCTGTACAAGGATGGTCTTTAATATAAAGGAATATAGGCACGATTCTTTCAAGAGCTACCACGATTTCATCTGTAAAAGAACGGGATAACGCAAAAAACAGGCCTGTAAAATCATCGCTATTCTCATAAAGTTGCACTATCTGATCATAAGTAAGTATAATCATATCATTTTTTTTCAGATTATAATCTTTCAGATTTAGCCCCACTCTGGCATGTCCGCTCAAAGTAATAGCCAGCACAGTTAGATCAATCCGAGTGGGATAATCAAAAATAGGAACATTATTAACATTATTAAAAATTGCAAAATCATTCTCAATATAATCTGCCTCAGGAAACCGTTCAAGTGTTGTAAGGTCCCATCGTTGTATTTCTTTATTTACCAACTGTTCCATATGTCTCATTTTGGCACAAATATAAAATAAAAATATGATATTCAGGTACGTAATGCGACAAACGGAACAATTAAGGGGGAATGCAGAACTTTCAAGCATTAACTTATCTCCTCAACTTTGCAACGGATTTAGAATCAATAGTATAATAAATTATATGGTATGAAAAAAAGAGAACAAGTATACGCATTGGCGTTGCTATTTTTGGTTGTTAGTTGTAAGGGTAAAAAGGAAGAAGCTACGGCTGACGAAGCTATTCCGGTAAAGGTGGAAACAGTATCCACAACCACTGCTACAGGAGAGCATAACTATGTGGGAACAGTTGAGGAAAACACAGGTTCGTCTCTTAGTTTTTCAGTAATGGGTACAGTAGAAAAGGTATTGGTGACTGAAGGGCAAAGTGTATCAAAAGGACAATTGCTTGCTGTTCTTAATAAAGCCACATTAATGAATACCTATAATGCGGCTCATTCTTCATTAAAACAAGCTCAGGATGCATACAAGCGTTTGACTCAGCTGCATGAAAGTGGTAGTTTACCGGAAATTAAGTACGTAGAGATTCAGACTCAGTTGCAACAAGCAGAGGCAGCAGAAAGTATTGCAAAAAAGAATCTAAGTGATTGTAATCTTTACGCTCCCTTTAGCGGTGTAATTGCAAAGAAATCCATTGATCCGGGAATGAACGTTGTTCCGGGATTTGAATCCATTAAACTGGTTACAATAGATAAGGTAAACGTAAAGGTCTCTGTTCCGGAAAACGAAATTGCACGTGTTAAGAAGGGAGCAACAGCTCAGGTTGATGTTGCTGCGCTGGATCATAAATCGTTTGAAGGCAAGATTGACGAAAAAGGAGTAATAGCCAATCCCCTTTCACATACATATGAGGTTAAAGTGAAACTCAATAATCCTCACCGAGAGTTGATGCCCGGAATGGTATGCGAGGTATATATCTCATCGCCCGACCAGCAACAAGGTGGTATTCTTGTTCCAAACAGTGCCATTCAGATTCTTGATTCAGGCGAACGGTTTGTATGGTTGGCAAAGAATGGTAAAGCCACAAGAAAAATCGTGGGAACCGGTGCACTTACCAACCAAGGAGTTGTGGTTACCAGCGGATTATCGTCCGGCGATCAGGTTATCATTGAAGGAAATCAGAAAGTGAGTGAAGGAATGAAAATTACAGTAAAATGAGCAGAAGAAAAATAAATATAGTAGAATTAGCCATGAGGCACAGACAGATCGTGATTCTGATTGCGTCGTTGCTCGTGATGTTCGGGGTTTATTCCCTTACAGTAATGCCCAAACAGGAATTCCCTGTTTTCACTATCCGTCAGGGATTGGTTATCGGTGTTTATCCGGGTGCCACATCGGCTGAGGTTGAAGAACAATTGGCTAAGCCTTTGGAGAAATTCATCTTTACTTATAAAGAGGTAAAGAAGAAAAAGACTTATTCCGTATCTAAAGACGGAATGGTTATAGTTAATGTAGAGTTGAATGATGACGTGAAGAACAAAGATGAGTTCTGGTCTAAATTCAAACACGGATTGGAAGGATTCAAATCTCAGTTGCCATCCGGAGTTCTCGCTTTGATGGCTAATGATGACTTTGGTGATACATCGGCAATTCTCATTACATTAGAGTCTGAGGACAAGACTTACCGTGAGCTGGAGAAATATCTGGAGGAATTGCAGAACAGATTGCGCCGTATTGACGCTGTATCTAATCTTCGCAGTTATGGATTGCAAAAAGAACAAATCAGTATTTACATAGAACAGGAAAAGCTGGCTGCTTACGGCATCAGCTCTACTACCCTTGCTGCCAATCTTTTCACTCAGGGCTTTACAACTATGAGCGGCTCAGTTGACAATAAGAATTTCGTGGCACCTATTCATGTTTCCGAGACTTATAAAACGGAAAGAGATGTAGCTGAGCAGATTATCTATTCCGATCCTACCGGTCACGTGATCCGGTTGAAGGATGTAGCCCGTGTGGTTCGCGAATATCCCGACCCTGATTCTTATATAAAGAATAATGGAAAGAAATGTATTTTGCTGTCAATGGAGATGCGGACAGGCAATAACATTGTTCAGTTTGGCAAGGATGTAAACGAAGTTTTAGAATCATATCAGAAGGAGTTACCTAAGAGTGTAAGTATGTACCGGATAGCCGACCAGTCGAAAGTGGTTGGAGATTCAGTATTTAATTTCCTTAAGGAATTGATGATTGCCATTGGAGCTGTTATCATTGTTATTATGGCCCTACTCCCTATGCGCGTTGCTTCCGTTGCTGCATCCACCATTCCGATATCCATATTTATATCATTGGGATTGTTTTATGCATTTGGTATTGAGTTAAATACAGTAACTCTTGCTGCATTGATCGTTACATTGGGGATGATTGTAGATAATTCGATAGTGATTATAGATAGCTATCTGGAACATCTGGACGAAGGTATGTCTCGCTGGCATGCTTCCATTATGAGTGCCATGAAGCTATTCAAATCCATCTTCTCTGCCACACTGGCTATCAGTATTACATTCTTCCCGTTCCTTATTACTACAACCGGAATGTATAATGACTTCCTCAAGGTATTCCCATGGTCAATCAGTATTATCTTAGGCATATCTTTAGTGGTAGCCATGCTGATGGTTCCTTATATGCAATATTTCTTTATTACTAAAGGATTAAAGCATGCAGAACAGGAAAAGAAAAAGAAGAAGAATTTGCTAGATCTGATGCAGGAAAAGTATGAAGTGTTGCTTAACAAGTGTTTCAAGCATCCCTGGATTACATTAAGTGCAGGAGTTGTTACCGTAGTTGCCGGATGCATTTTGTTCAGCACATTACCTCAACGACTGATGCCTATAGCCGAACGTAACCAGTTTGCCGTGGAATTCTATTTGCCTAAGGGAACAGCCATAGAGCAAACTGCCGCTGTGGTTAATCAACTAGAAGGCATCATGAAGAAAGATAAGCGGATAGTCTCTATTACCTCGTTTGTAGGTGAAGGGTCTCCTCGTTTTCACACTTCATACGCTCCCAATATGCCTGGAAGTAATTATGCTCAGTATATTGTAAACACAGTTTCGCCGGAAGCTACCGTGGAATTGCTGGACGAACTGACTGATAAATATTCTAATTATTTTCCTAACACTTATGTCCGTTTCAAACAATTGGACTATTCTGACGCACGATCACCTATTGAAGTGAGACTTAGCGGAGATAGCTTGAAAGACTTGAATAAAGCCGGAGAAAAGGTTCTGCTTACACTAAGAAATATGGAGGGTTTGTCTTTGGTACGTCCTAATTTTGAAGAACAAACTCCGGGTGCTATGATACATATTAATAACGATGAAGCTAATCGTCTTGGTATTAGCAAATCTCTGGTAGCAGCAAATATGGCTATGCGCTTCGGCTCGGGAATTCCACTTACCACCTTGTGGGACGGAGATTATCCTATGCAGGTTAAACTCAAAGCCGAAAGAAAAACAGATCCTAACTTTGAAGATCTGGGCAATGAATATGTGCAGTCAATCGTTCCGGGAGTTTCCGTACCTCTTCGCCAGATAGCTAACATAACTCCCGACTGGACCGAAGGACAGATTGTCCACAGAAATGGAGTTAGAACCCTTTCCATCAATGCGGATGTAAAAAGAGGTGTAAACACAACCGCAATGACTGCTAAAGTTGAGAAGAGTCTTGAAAATGTTTCTCTTCCTAAAGGTGTAACTTTAAGCATGGGAGGTCAGAAAGAATCGGATGGAGAAGCTCTTCCACAAATTATAGGAGCTTTACTTATCGCTATTGTGATTATTTTCTTCATCTTATTGTTCCATTTCAGAAAGATAAATCTGGCATTGCTAATCCTTGTATCAATGTCGTTAACGGTCTTCGGAGCTGCAATAGGTGTACTTATTATGGGACAGGATGTTAGTATGACAGGTATCCTAGGTATTGTAAGTTTGATGGGTATCCTCGTAAGAAATGGAATTATCATGCTAGATTATGCAGAAGAACTGAGACACAAGCACAATCTTCCTGTATACGATGCAGCTCTTGAGGCAGGAAAAAGACGTATGCGCCCTATCTTCCTCACATCTGCCGCAGCATCAATGGGCGTAATCCCGATGATTATAAGCAACAGTCCGCTATGGGGACCAATGGGAACGGTTATCTGCTTCGGAACATTGATATCAATGGTATTGGTTGTAACTGTATTACCTGTTGCATACTGGATTATTTTCAGAGGCAACCACAAAGGAATCGTTTCGCCCGAGTAATGCTTAAAATTTATTCCTCAATGGATTTTATTTATTGAGGAATAAACCAACAATTATTGGTCAATAAATAAAAATCATTGGTGAATAAATAAAAATTATTCAGGTTTAATTTTCAAGATAATATAATCAAATGAAAAAGAGAAATATAGCACTCTTAAGTCTTTTCCTTTTAAGCGGATTAAGTATCTCCGCTCAGGAGGTGCTTACGCTGGAACAATGTAAGAAACTGGCTTTGGAGAACAATGTAAAAATCAAGAATGCCCGATTGGAACAGAGCGCTTCCAACGAAACAAAGAAAGAGGCATTTACAAACTACTTCCCTACCGTAAGTGCAATTGGCGGCGGATTCAATGCAAATAAGGGAATGGCTGCCATAGATATTATGGGCATGAGCATGTCGATGATGAAGAACGGTGTTGTTGGCGGGGTAACTGCCACACAATCGGTCTTTGTTGGCGGAAGAATAGTGAATGGAAACAAACTGGCTCAGCTTGGCACAGAGGTGAGCGGATATCAGATGAAACTTTCCGAAGATGAAGTTTCGGTTACTGCCGAACAGTATTACTGGCAAATCGTGTCCCTACAGGAAAAAATGAAAACTATTGAGATGGTAGAAAAGATGCTCAACAATCTTCATAAGGATGTTACAGCAGCTTATAATGCCGGAACCACCACTAAAAACGATGTTTTGAAGGTTGAATTGAAACAGAATGAAATTGCCAGCAGTAAACTGAAACTGGAAAATGGTCTTGCACTGTCAAAACTCGCTCTTTGCCAATATATGGGCATTGCATCGAAAGATTTTGTAATGGACACTACCGAGTTCAAGTCACTTGTTTCTCCACTGGAATATAAAGTCAACCACGATGAGGCCTTACGTAACCGCACAGAATACAAGTTACTGGATAAGAATGTAGAGGCCAATCGCCTTCAGACAAAAATGAAAATCGGTGAATATATGCCATCGGCAGCTGTAGGTGCGGGATATATGTATCACGACTTAATGGATAAAGGACGCAGTTTTGGTATGGTGTATGCAACAGTAGCCGTCCCTATTTCCGGATGGTGGGGCGGTTCTCATGCCATTAAAAAGCAAAAGCTGAACGAAAAGATGGCAGAGAATACAAAGCAAAACTCAAGCGAACTGCTGATGATACAGATGCAGCAACTATGGAACGATTTGGAAGAGTCATATAAACAAGTGAATCTGGCAGAAAAATCGGTTCAATCGTCCACAGAAAACCTAAGGTTAAACAACGACTTCTACAAAGCCGGAACAGTAGCCCTGAAAGATTTGCTGGATGCCGAGACTCTTATGCAGCAAAGCCGCGATCAGAAAACAGAAGCAAGCGTTGATTATTTAGTCAGGAAAACCAAGTATCTGCAGGCAACCGGTAGATAAATTTCTTTATGCTTCAACTAAAAGATATCATCTGCTAAAGAATACAAAGATCGACTTTTATAATTTGAATGAGAGTACCCAAAGATAATTAAGGTGCTCTCATTTTTCATTTATTGTTTGGTTTATACTGAAAAAGAATTCTTTCTTCATTTTTAAAAATAAGCAATATTTTTTAGGCAACTTATTTGTTTTATTTAAAACTGTTCGTATATTTGCGAACAATATATGGAAAAAGTTAAAGAATATACAGCAGAACAAGAACAGATTGCCCGCTTTGCAAAGGCAATGGGACATCCGGCACGAATAGCGATACTCGATTTTCTTGCATCGCAGGAAAGTTGTTTCTTCGGAGATATTCACGATGAATTGCCTATTGCAAAAGCTACCGTGTCTCAACACTTGAAAGAGCTTAAAGATGCCGGACTTATTCAAGGTGAAATTGAAGCTCCTAAAGTAAGATATTGCATTGATAAAGAGAACTGGGCTAAGGCTCAAAAGCTTTTGGGAGACTTCTTTAATAAGAAAGATATAAAGAAAAACTGTTGCGGATAATATTTTTTTGCGCACATTGTTCGTTGTTTTACGAATTACGATTAACTATTAAATAAAACATTTATATGGAAATTAAAATTCTTGGTTCAGGTTGTTCTAAATGCAAAACACTTGAAAAACTAACACGCGAAGTTGTTGAACAAAACGGTATCGATGCTTCAATCTCTAAGGTTGAAGATATTATGGAAATCATGAAATACGGGGTTATGGCAACACCGGCTTTGGTAGTCGACGGTAAAGTGATGATTAAAGGACGTGTTCCTTCATCAGAAGAGATTAAAGAAGCGCTAACAAAATAAGTCCGGCAACTATGAAACGTATAATAATGATGGGCTTCGCAATGTTGATGATATTGGGAAGCTTTGTGTGTAATGCACAGAATAATAAAAAGTCAACTACAACAAAAACAGCGGCACAGAAAATCGAAGTTTATTACTTTCATTTCACTCGCCGATGCCCGACTTGTGTGGCTGTAGAGTCTGAATCTAAAAAAGATCTTAGTATTCTGTACCCGGAACAATTCAAGAAAGGGATGATTACTTTCAAGAGCATCAATCTTGATGAGAAGAGTAGCGAATCCTTGGCAAAGAAATGTCAGGCTTCCGGTCAGAGTCTTTTGGTTATCAGCGGTAAAAAAAGAACAGACCTCACTTCTGAAGGATTTATGTATGCCCGCAACACTCCCGACAAGTTAAAGCAAAAAATAAAATCAACCATCGACCCTCTGCTGGGTTCTAAATAAGTTATTAAGATGGAGTTCCTTCAAAATATTCTTGATAATTCGCAATACTCCTTTCTTACAGCAATCATACTGGGACTGATGACCGCCATCAGCCCCTGCCCTCTTGCTACTAACATAACAGCTATCGGTTTTATAAGCAAGGATATAGAAAACAGTAAAAAGGTATTCCTTAACGGACTTATCTACACCCTTGGAAGAGCAGTAAGCTATACGCTTCTTGCGGTAGTGCTTTATCTGGGAGCTAATCAGATGAACATATCCATGATTTTTCAGGGATGGGGCGAAAAGGTTCTCGGACCGCTACTCATTATCATCGGACTATTTATGCTTGACGTAATCAAAATCAATTTCCCCGGATTCTCCAGGTTAACCGAAAAGATTGGAGAAAAGAACAAAGGAAGTTACCTGAGTTCACTTCTATTGGGAATGATCTTTGCTTTGGCATTCTGCCCGTATAGCGGAGTACTTTACTTCGCCATGCTTATTCCTATAACTATTACCAGTGCAAGCGGACTGTATCTGCCTGTGTTGTTTGCTATTGCCACCGGACTTCCGGTTATCATCTTTGCGTGGCTGTTGGCATTTGCCGTGGGCAATGTAGGTAAACTGTATAATAGGATAAAGGTCTTTGAACTTTGGTTCAGGCGCATTATTGCCGTTACATTTATTCTTGCAGGTTTTTACTATGCAACCATTTACTTTCTTAACTAGAAAACAGAAATATGAAACAGAACTTTTTAAGTAGTATTTCAACTGAAATAATCAAAATGAATCGCAGAAATCTGATTGGTTTTATTGCCATTCTACCTATGTGGTACCTAATATATCATTATCTTCAACCAATCAGTGACTGGATTGTTGATTCTGTTATAGGAATGCAGAAAGGCGATCACCTCACGGAAGCTATACGGTTCTTTATTTTTGAAGTTCCAAAGGTGCTGATGCTGCTTGCACTGATAATCTTTATCGTAGGCATTATCCGTACTTACTTTTCGGCAGAGCGCACCCGGAAAATGCTCGAAGGTAAATCTACCTTTGCCGGCAATGTACTTGCTTCTATGCTGGGCATTGTTACTCCTTTCTGTTCATGTTCTGCCATTCCGTTATTTCTTGGATTTGTAGAATCTGGAGTGCCATTAGGAGTTACGTTTTCATTCTTGATTGCCGCACCCATGATTAATGAAGTTGCAGTAATTCTGCTAATCGGTTTGTTTGGATGGAAGACGGCTCTGATTTATGTGCTCACCGGACTTATTATCGCTATCACAGCCGGATGGATTATCGGCAAACTAAAACTAGAGCATTGGGTGCAGGATTGGGTTTATCAAACTCAGATGGGTAACACCGGAGATGAGGAGAATGGCCTGACTTTCTCCGACCGCATCCGTTTTGGATTTAATTCTGTGAAAGAGATTGTTGGAAAAGTCTGGATCTATGTTGTCGTTGGAATTGCAGTAGGTGCCGGGGCTCACGGATATGTACCTCAGGACTTCATGGTTTCACTAATGGGTAAATCAGCCTGGTTCAGTGTTCCCTTGTCAGTTATTATCGGAGTACCTCTTTATTCTAATGCTGCAGGTATCATTCCTATTGTATCTGTGCTCATTGAAAAAGGAGCTGCACTGGGCACATCACTGGCATTTATGATGGCTGTTGTAGGTCTTTCACTACCAGAGATGATTATTCTTAAAAAAGTACTGAAGTTACCGCTGATACTTACATTTGTAGGGGTTGTAGCTACAGGGATTATGATTGTAGGATATTTGTTTAATCTGATATTTTAAACGTTTATGAAAATATTAATTCTTTGTACCGGCAACAGTTGCCGTAGTCAGATGGCTCACGGATGGCTTCAGTCGTTCGACAAATCGCTTGATGTACATTCTGCCGGAACAGAACCGGCACCAAGGGTAAATTCAAAAGCTGTAAAAGTAATGGCCGAAACTGGAATAGACATCAGCAACCATTACCCTAAAAATGTAGATCGCTACCTGAATGAAGAATGGGATTACGTGATCACAGTATGTGGAGGAGCCAATGAAAGCTGTCCTGCCTTCATCGGAAAAGTCAAGCACAGAATTCATATCGGGTTCGACGATCCCTCACATGCCACAGGGACTGATGAATTTATCTGGAGTGAATTTCATAGAGTAAGAGACGAAATCAAACAACAGTTCTATGACTTTTATCTTCAGAACCTGAAGCCAAGTATAGAGGAAGCGATAGATGCCAAGAAGATTGTAAAAGAGAAATACAGCCAAATAGCCTTGCAGGAAAACACTTCCGAAAAATCATCTTGCTGCTCATCCAGTTGTTGCTCATCGTCTGATTTTTCTACCTTCAGTGATAGTTACGAAACATTAAAAGGATATGCCCCCGAGGCCGATTTAGGATTAGGATGCGGCTTACCCACTGAGTTTGCTCAGATAAAAGAAGGTGATACAGTAGTCGATTTAGGTTCGGGAGCAGGAAATGATTGCTTTGTGGCAAGAGCATTGGTTGGCGAAACTGGCAAAGTGATAGGCATTGATATGACGGACGCCATGATAGAAAAAGCAAAAACCAATGCAGAAAGACGCAATTATAACAATATTGAATTCCTCTTGGGAGATATTGAAAATATTCCGCTAGAAGAAAATATTGCCGATGTTGTAATAAGCAACTGCGTGCTCAATCTGGTTCCTGATAAGCAGAAAGCATTTAGCGAAATTTTCAGAATCCTTAAAGCTGGTGCCCACCTGTCAGTGTCTGATGTAGTTCTGGAAGGAGAATTGCCCGATAATATAAAACAAGCAAATGAAATGTATGCCGGCTGTGTTTCCGGAGCTGTTCAAAAAGATGAGTACCTCGGCATTATGAGCAACAGCGGCCTTATCAATATTGTGATCCAAAAGGAAAAAGTGATCACCGTTCCTGATGAAATATTGCTCAACTACCTCAGTCAGCCGGAACTCGATGAATACAAGAACTCTGACAAAGGTATATTCAGCATTACTGTTTATGCCGAAAAGCCCGCTGCTTGCAACTGCCAATGTAATTGTTAACTATATAAAGTTCATTATAAATGTCATCACAAGTAAAACTTAAATTCTTAGACAGATATCTCACCCTATGGATATTCCTTGCAATGTTCATCGGAGTATTCATAGGATATATCAATCCAGGAATCACTGATTTCTGGCAACAGTTTGAATCGGGAACCACCAATATACCTTTAGCCATCGGACTCATTGTTATGATGTATCCACCATTGGCCAAAGTTAAATACGAAGAACTAGGCAAAGTTTTCTCTAACAGGAAAATCCTTACCATATCTCTTTTCTTAAACTGGATAGTAGGTCCCATACTGATGTTCATTCTGGGAATAATCTTTCTTCAAAACTATCCCGAATACATGTATGGTATCATAATGATTGGTCTTGCACGTTGCATCGCAATGGTGCTGGTATGGAACCATTTGGCAAAAGGAAGTTCGGAATATGCAGCAGGACTAGTGGCACTTAACAGTATATTCCAGGTGTTATTCTTCTCGTTCTATGCCTACATTTTCATTGCCGTACTTCCCGGATGGTTTGGTTTACCAACCACTAATGCTGTTGAGAATATCACAATTGGAGAGATTGCTAATAGCGTTTTCATCTACCTTGGAATACCTTTTATAGCCGGATTCCTCTCCAGATTTATCTTAATCCGTGTAAAAAGCGAACAATGGTATTATACTAAATTTATTCCCAGGATAAGTCCGCTAACGCTAATAGCTCTACTGTTCACTATTATCGTTATGTTCTCATATAAAGGTGAATATATTGTTAAGCTACCTTTCGATGTATTGCTCATAGCTCTGCCTCTGATGGCTTACTTTGCGATAATGTTCTTTTTCTCATTCTGGATCACAAAGAAATCGGGAGCTGATTATGAGAAAACAACTTCAGTAGCTTTCACAGCTACAGGCAATAACTTCGAACTTGCCATAGCAGTAGCCATTGCCGTATTCGGTATCAATTCAGGAGTAGCCTTCGCTGCGGTTATTGGTCCACTTATTGAAGTACCGGTTCTCATACTTTTTGTTAAGTTTGCATTAAGACAGGAGAAAAAAATGATTAGCAATAAATAAAGCACAACTTAAATACATAAATAGATCTATGAACGAAATTAAAATTGAAACCTTGACAGAGAAGTCATGGCCAGATGTAGCCCGCATCTACGAATCGGGAATTGCTACAAAGAATGCAACCTTCCAAACTGAAGCTCCCGATTGGGATTCCTGGGACAAGGCACACAGACAAGACTGCCGCCTTGTAGCAATCATTGATGGCAAGATAGTAGGCTGGACGGCATTGTCAAACGTATCAAGCAGATGCGTATATGCAGGAGTTGCCGAGGTTAGTGTATACGTTGACTCTGACTTCCGAGGTAAAGGTATTGGCAATAAATTAATGGAAGTACTGATACAGGAATCAGAAGCAAATGGCATCTGGACTCTTCAGGCAGGAATCTTTCCCGAGAATACTGGTAGTTTGAAATTACACCATAACAATGGATTCAGGACTATAGGAATCAAAGAACGACTGGGCAAAATGGACAATAAATGGCGCGATGTTGCACAGCTGGAAAGACGTAGTGAGATTGTGGGTATTGACTAAGCGCTAGACTGCTAGATTACCGCTAGACTTTTCCAAGTATATCTAGCACTTATATCGCACTCATACACAATAATTTACACACCTAATGCCAGACTGCTAGACTTATTCGTGATATTTACTTTTTAAGAGAGATAACGTTTATTAATGGAACTAAAAAAGCCATGTCATTTCTGACATGGCTTTTCTATAAAGTTTATCTAAATATCTATTTCATTGAACCACCGATAATATCAAGCAATTCGTTTGTAATGGCCTGCTGACGAGATTTGTTATATAACACTGTCAAATCCTGAATCATATCATTCGCATTATCAGTAGCAATCTGCATTGCCATTGTTCGCGCCGCATGCTCTGATGTATTTGAATCAAGTAGTGCAGTATACATTCTCAAACCAAGAACCTGCGGTACCAAAGTTTTAAGCAAATCAGCTTTTGAAGGTTCAAATATATAATCCAACGCCCAATTATGATCTACAGGAGCTTCTTCAGGTTCCGGCAAACTTACAGGAAGATAATCCTCACGGGTAAGTATTTGTGAAGCTGTATTTTTAAAGTGATGATAAAGCAATTCTACTTTATCAATTTCCTTATCAGCATACATCTTCATCAGTTTATTAGCCAATTCAGCAATTCCCTGGTAAGATGGTTTATCAGCAATTTCCAAAAGCACATCCTGTATATTCAGGCCTTCATTTTTGGCTGCATGAGCTATTTTCTTACCTATAGCAAAAATCAGAACATTTTCCTTACCAATCTGAGATGCATATCCATCAACCATCAGATTTAACTGACGGGCAACATTTGCATTGTATGCCCCGCAAAGTGATGAATTGGAAGAGAACGCAACGATTGCCACCCGTTTTACCGGGCGCACTTCCATATAAGGTGATCGAATATCGGCTTCATTTGAGAGGAAAGCCGTAAGCATGGCATGCAGCTTCGTCTCGTAAGGAAGCATATTCGAAATTGAACTCTGCGCACGGTGCAACTTAGCAGAAGCTACCATTTTCATGGCAGACGTAATTTTTCTGGTACTGTTTACCGACGCTATTCTTCCTTTTACTTCTTTTAGTGATGCCATATTTCCTCCTATTTACTATAGACCTTCGCAATAGATTCTGCAACTTTTTCTATAATTGCAGATACTTCATCGTTGATAATACCTTTTTTCAGTACATCAAGTACATCTTCCTGGTGATTGTTCTGAAGATCTAATAAGAAATTCTTCTCAAACTCATGAACTTTATCCAGTTTAACAGACTTCAACAAACCGTGTGTACCACAATACAAGATTGCAATTTGTTGCTCAACCGGCATTGGAGTATACTGAGGCTGAACCAGTAATCGGGTATTCTTCTGACCTTTATTGATAGTCAAAGCGGTTACAGGGTCCATATCACCACCAAATTTGGTAAATGCTTCCAGTTCACGGAACTGAGCCTGGTCAATTTTCAATGTACCGGCAACTTTTTTCATTGCCTTGATCTGCGCATTACCACCTACACGAGATACAGAAATACCTACGTTGATAGCTGGACGGTTACCTTGATTGAACAAGTCTGTATCAAGGAATATCTGACCATCTGTAATAGAGATTACGTTGGTTGGAATATATGCAGCAACGTCACCAGCCTGAGTTTCAATAATTGGAAGAGCAGTTAAGGAACCACCACCTTTTACTTTACCTTTCATACTTTCAGGAAGGTCATTCATCTGACTAGCAACTTCCTGCTGATTAATAATCTTAGCAGAACGTTCCAGCAAACGAGAGTGCAGATAGAAGATATCACCAGGATATGCTTCACGTCCGGAAGGACGTTTAAGAATCAAGGATACTTCACGATATGCAACTGCCTGTTTAGACAAGTCATCATATACTACCAATGCATGACGTCCGCTATCACGGAAATACTCACCGATAGCAGCACCTGCAAACGGTGCAAAATATTGTAAAGCAGCAGGATCGGATGCTGTTGCAGATACTACAATAGTATAATCAAGCGCACCTTTTTCTTTCAGTGTATTTACAATAGTAGCAACAGTAGATCCCTTTTGTCCTATGGCAACATAGATACAATATACAGGATCTCCGGCTTCGAAATTACTTCTTTGGTTGATAATAGTATCAATTGCAATAGAGGTCTTACCAGTCTGACGGTCGCCAATGATTAACTCACGTTGGCCGCGACCGATAGGAATCATAGCATCAACAGCTTTCAAACCTGTTTGCAAAGGCTGATTTACAGGCTGACGGAAAATTACCCCCGGAGCTTTACGTTCCAATGGCATTTCAAAGCGTTCACCAGCAATTTCTCCTTTACCATCAAGTGGTTCTCCCAGCGGATTGATTACACGTCCAAGCATTCCTTCACCAACATTGATAGAAGCAATTCTTCCGGTACGTTTTACTATATATCCTTCTTTAATCTGATCTGTAGGACCAAGTAATACAGCTCCTACATTATCCTCTTCGAGGTTCATTACAACGGCTTTAATGCCATTGTCGAACTCCAGCAGCTCGTTAGCTTCAGCATTCCTCAGGCCATAAATGCGGACAACACCGTCACTTACTTGAAGTACTGTCCCCACTTCATCGAACTGAAGGCTGGTATCAATTCCTTCAAGTTGCATACGCAACACTTCGGAAACTTCACTTGCTTTTATATTTTCGGACATAATTCTTTATTTATATACTTTTTCTATTCTTATCCATAAACTGAGTCTTCACCCGTTTAAGTTGTGTTGCTACGCTAGCATCCAAACGATAGGTATCAATACCAAAGATAAATCCACCAAGAATTTCAGGATCAACTGCTGTTTTAAATTCAAGAGTTCCTTCCTTATCTTTCATCAGCATTTCCTTCATCTTATCTTCTGTTTCAGCACTCAAAGGAGATGCTGTAACCAATGATCCGATGGAGATTTGTTTAGCTTTACGGTATAAATCCTGATACATCAAAGCAATGGATTGCAGGTGCTTTTCTCTTTTATGATGCAAAACCAATTCAATGAAACGAGCATAGACATCGCTCACCTGAGTACCGGCCGCTGTGCATATAAGCTTATGCTTATCTTTGTTTTTCAACACAGGATTATCAAGCACGGTTTTAAGAGAAGAGTGTTCTGCAAAGCTTTTAGACAATGTGCCCATCTCAGCATATACTTTCTCTTCCAAACCTTTGTCCTGTGCAAAAGCAAATAACGCTTTAGCATAACGCATGGGAATAATACCTATATTCATTGCTTATGATTTTGATACTGTCACTTCATCCAACAAACGATCAATCATATCCATCTGCTCTTTGTCTTTCTTCAGACTAGTACGTATTACTTTTTCAGCAATATCTACAGATAGAACAGCTATCTGGCGACGTACATCACGGATAGCTTCTTCTTTCTCTGCCTGTATCTGAAGTCTTACTTCGTCCAATTGTTTTTTGGCTTCTAATTGAGCAGTGACTTTTGCTTCGCTGATAATTTTATCGCGGATAGCAGCTGCATCATTCAAGATTTTCACCTGTTCTTCACGAGCTTCAGCCAGCATTGCCTCTCCATCTGCTTTAATACCCGCCAACTGTTCATTTGCGGTTTTTGCAGCCTCTAGTGATTTATCAATAAACAGCTTGCGGTCTTCCACCATCTTAGTGATAATAGGAAAACCAAACTTAGCAAGGATGATAAATACCACCACGAAAGAGAGGAGCATCCAGAATAGAAGTCCAAATTCAGGTTGTAATAATGACATATTATTATAGAGCTAAGAAACAAACAACAACTGCGAATAATGCAACACCTTCAACCAAGGCAGCAATAATAATCATATTCATACGAATATCACCGGCAGATTCAGGTTGGCGAGCAATAGCTTCCATAGCAGAGCTACCAATTTTACCAATACCAATACCTGCTCCTACTGCTGCGATACCTGCACCAATTGCTGCACCTAATTTACCTAATCCCAAACCGGCAGCTGCTGCCTGTAATAATACTGTTCCTAACATAATTTTTATTTTTAATGGTTTATATTTATTTAAAATTTGTTTTTATTTTGCGTGATGACCATGAACCTGAGATAATCCAATAAATACTGCAGAAAGCATAGTAAATACATATGCCTGGATATATGCAACCAAAAGTTCAAGGATATTCATAAAGATTCCGAAAAAGACAGATAGAACAGTCATTGAGCCATTAAGAGCAGGTCCCATCACAGCTGTAATGAATACCAAACATACAAGACTAAGAATAACTGAGTGGCCTGCCATCATATTTGCAAAGAGACGAATCATCAAAGCAAATGGTTTTGTTAAGATACCTACTATTTCGATAGGAATCATAATCGGCTTCAATGCTAATGGAACATCTGGCCAAAATATTTCTTTCCAATATTCTTTAGTACCAAAAATATTAACAGCCAGTAATGTGCAACAAGCTAATGTAAGTGTTATTGCAATATTACCGGTAACATTTGCTCCTCCTGGAAATATAGGGATCAACCCCATTATGTTATTAAAGAATATAAAGAAAAATACTGTAAGCAAATATGGTGCATAACGTTCATATCCCTTTCCAATACAAGCCTTTATCACATTATCGTTTATATCCATGATAAACATTTCCATAAAACCGATAAATCCTTTAGGAGCTTGATTTGAACTCATTTTTGACCAACGAGCCACACTAAGTATTACTATACAAAGAAGAACACTGTTTAAAATAATAGCAAAAGCCGTTTTGGTAATAGACAAGTCTATAGGTCTGATTTCAGTACCAGTAGCATCTTTTTCAACAATTTTACCTTTATATTGTCCTTCTTTAGCTATATAAAAGCCTTCATGTTCGCCTGTTGGAGAATGATGGAATTCGGAAGAAAAAAACATGTGCCATTGACCGTTATTCCCCATTACAATAACAGGTAACGGAATAGATATATGAGTTTCTCCCCATGTAGTGATGTGCCATTCGTAAGAATCGCCGATGTGACCGAATACAATTTCTTTCACATCTACTCCGCCTTCACCTTTTGACTCATTGGCAGAGATTGACAACACGGGTATAAACATTAATAGCAACAACCATGTATATCTCCTTATATTATACTTTAAGCTTTTCATTCGTCTTTTTTCTTTTTAAACTCTTTTCAAAATCAAAATAGAACTTGGATTCCAATATCAGGTAAATCATATAGAATATTCCGATAGTAACCACAAACTCTTTATCGTACCTATTATCTACTAACATCATAGAAAGTGCCATGAAAAAAATCGTAATAATAATCTTAGCAATCTTCACCATTAAGTAGATATTTAAGAGCCTTTCATTTGACTCTCTATTTATTCTTCTTAATACTTCTCCAAAGCCCAATCCTACTAAATAGTAAAACAGCGGTATGCCGAAATACCATAGAAAAAGCTCTCTTGGGAATACAAAATAAGTCACTACAGCACCTATAATTGTTGCAATTCCCATTACTACGGTTAATACTACAAGGAATCTTTTCCGCAATACTTTCATAAGATTAAGATTTAAAGGTTTGTGCGTTCTATTTCTATTCTACGCAAACGGATACTTCATTCCGTTTGACTTCTACAAATCCTCCTTTTATGGAAAGTTCCACCTCTTCCCCTTCATAAGGCTTTATCCTTATTATTCCCTCTTTTAAAGAAGAAATCATCGGGGCATGGTCCTGCAGAATTGTAAATCTACCAAGAGTTCCTGGTAAAGTTACAACATCTACATCACCTTTGTAAAGTGTCCGTTCCGGCGATAATATTTCTAATTTCATAAATTCTTATATACTAGTTTGCCAAGTTCTGACATGGCAATTATTTAGCCTGAGCCAAAAGTTTCTTACCTTTCTCAATAGCTTCTTCAATTGTACCTACATTCAGGAATGCTGGTTCTGGAAGATAGTCAACTTCACCATCCATAATCATCTTAAATCCTTTAATAGTATCTTCGATAGAAACCATAACACCTTGTACTCCGGTAAACTGTTCAGCCACAGTAAATGGTTGAGATAAGAAACGTTGTACACGACGGGCACGATTTACTGTTAATCGGTCTTCGTCAGACAATTCTTCCATACCTAGGATAGCAATAATATCCTGAAGTTCCTTATTACGCTGCAGAATCTGTTTTACTCGTTGAGCTGTGTCGTAATGTTCCTGACCAACAACTAATGGGTCCAGAATACGTGAAGTAGATTCCAATGGATCTACAGCCGGATAGATACCCAGCTCTGTAATCTTACGGCTAAGTACAGTAGTTGCGTCCAAGTGAGAGAATGTTGTTGCCGGAGCAGGGTCGGTCAAGTCATCAGCAGGTACATAAACAGCCTGAACAGAAGTAATTGAACCATTCTTTGTTGATGTAATACGTTCCTGCATAGCACCCATTTCTGTTGCCAATGTTGGTTGGTATCCTACAGCAGAAGGCATACGTCCTAACAACGCAGACACCTCAGAACCAGCCTGAGTAAAACGGAAAATATTATCAATAAATAATAAGATATCTTTTTGTACTCCATCAGAAGCACCTGAATCACGGAAAGATTCTGCTACAGATAGTCCGGAAAGAGCTACAGAAGAACGTGCACCTGGAGGTTCATTCATCTGTCCATATACCAATGTAGCCTGAGATTTTGCCATTTCATCTTTATCAACTAAAGATAAATCCCAGTTTCCTTGTGCCATTGATTCTTTAAATTTTTCGCCATATCGGATAACACTAGACTCAATCATTTCACGAAGCAAATCGTTACCTTCACGAGTACGTTCTCCAACACCAGCAAATACAGAAAAACCATTTCCTTTTTTGGCGATATTATTGATTAACTCCATAATCAATACAGTCTTTCCTACACCGGCACCACCGAACAAACCAATCTTACCACCTTTTGAATAAGGTTCCAATAGGTCGATTACCTTAATACCTGTGTATAGTACTTCTCTTGATGTTGTTAATTCATCAAATTTAGGAGGTTCGCGGTGAATAGGATACGAACCAGCTTTATCCAATTCTTCCATACCATCAACCGCCTCCCCTATCACATTCATCAAACGTCCTTTTACCTGATCACCGATAGGCATTGTAATTGGGGTTCCCAAAGCAATAACTTCTAATCCCCTTTGCAATCCGTCAGTACTATCCATAGCTACTGTACGAACTGTATTCTCACCAATATGCTGCTGAACTTCAACGATAAGCGTTTTTCCATTCTTACGCTTAATTTCCATGGCATCATGGATGCTCGGCAATTTAACCTTTTCACCCGTACTCTCAAAGAATACATCCACTACCGGACCAATTACTTGTGAGATATGCCCTATTATCTGTGACATAAGCTATTTATTTTTTATAATTTATTTTGTTACTATTCTCTGTTTTAAGAACTCTTTTACATAATCACAAAGATAAGAACAAAATGTTACACACTGTTTTTTTTAGCGATTTTTTAGTTCAGAAAACACAATTTTCATTTTCGTTATCGGGCACAATATTCAAGTAAGAATCATTAAATCAGAAAAATAACACATATTATATAAACTAAGCAGGCAACTATTAATGATTACTAAATCAAAAATAGCTGCCTGATATACTATTATTTAACGTACTACTCTAATTAAATCGTAATTGTGTAAATGTGATGATCCCAATATGGTATACCGATAATCGGGAATAATATAATAGATGCAATCAAACTTATAACCCAAAGTATTACCAATATGGTTTTTACAGTTGGAGACATAGGTTTCCAATCGAGTAATTTACGGAAGATTGAAAAAACTAATCCTGCTAAAGGTATGCCGACTAATGCTATACCTGTAATGCATGCCAAAACAATATTAACCGGTGAGGTTGAAATTAAATTCCAGTCATTAATAAAAGGAAGCCAGCTTACAAATGCAGCACCACCACCTAAAACTATTGAAAATGCAGCTATTATAAGTGCAAAAAGAACTATAATTAAAACAAATAGTACGGGACAGAATACAATTGCCAGCAATACAAGTAACACCTTTATAAAGACTCCTACAACTTGCACAAATGCATCTCCTAACTTTTGTAAAGCCGTACGTGGTTTGCCTGAATTTACATAATCATTTACTCCTCCAGCAACTTTTTCAAATCCATCAGTTACTGTCTTGCCAATATTCTCAACTGTAACCTTTTCCCCTCTCATGGCAAGTTTTTCTGCTGCAGTATGCGCCTCAGGAACTACAATCCAGCATACTATATAAATAGGAATAACAACTCCTACTCCGAAAAACACCAATACGATTAGAAGTAATCGAACCAAAGTAGGATCCCATCCCATATATGCAGCTAACCCAGAGGCTAAACCACCTAATATTTTATCGTCAGGATTACGATAGAAACGACGGCGGGTCTGATCAGATTCACCACTTGAATATGGTTCCTGACGAGGTTCGCCTGAAACCTTTTCTTCTTTCACTTCTTCATCGGAAAGTTCTTCAGGTTTTCCCATACGTTTAATAACTTCCTCAACATATTCTACAGTGATTACCTGAACGCCTGAATTTACTTTTTCAGTAAAAAGCTCCGAGATTCTAAGCTCCATATCCTTCACAATCTCTTCAGCTCCAACTTCTTTACGAAAATGCACTTTTAGATTAGCCAGATATTTATCTAACAAATGGTACGCGTCTTCATCAATGTGGAAAACCGTGCCTCCTAAATTCACAGTCAATGTTTTTTTCATTCTATTATCGATTCGTTTATTGTAATATGATTTACAGTTTCATTCAGTTCTTTCCAGGCTGTTTCAAGTTCACCTAAAAAAACTTCTCCTTTAGAAGTTAGCTTATAATATTTACGTGGTGGCCCTTGAGTAGACTCCACCCATTCATATTCAAGCAAATCATCATTTTTCAGCCGAGTGAGCAACGGATAAAGTGTTCCCTCTACCACTATCAGCTTTGCCTCTTTCAGTTTCTGAATAATATCAGAAGCATAGGCAGGCTCCTTATGCACCAATAATAAGATGCAATATTCAAGCATCCCTTTGCGCATTTGCGATTTAACATTGTCTGCATTCATAGTCTTACTTTTATTTGACGATACAAATATATGTAATCGCAAGGTACTTTGTTATACATAGTACTATAAATTACAGAATATTAACGTTTAATCATATAAGATTATACGTATTATATACAAGTAAAGATAAATATTTAATAAATATATCTGTATATTTTTATAGATAAATATAACAAAATGATTCTTTATTCTAAAAATATATAGTATGCAGACAATAAAAATTTGAGGAATTATTGTCATTCTCTACAAACAATAAAGAATAAGTTACAATTCAAAATCTTTCATTATGTTCTATAAAAAAAAGAAATCCTCATGCTTCATTGAGTGAAAACATGAGGATGTAATATCCAAGAACGGATTTATTATATTATAAAACCTTTATATCAATTTTATTATCATTTCTGAAAGGATTTACTCCATAAGGCCATAATACCTTATCAACAAAATTCAAATTATCCATTACATTGTCCCAGGTTTTAATAACTGCATCTCCATGTCCTGCTCCATCAAATGTTTTTAGTGAAGCGCGATCATCATTACATACACTTTTTATAGCTTCTAACAATTTAACAGACTGACGATAAGGAACAACCTGATCATTCGTTCCGTGCACAAGAAGGATTGGAGGAAAATTCTTTGTTACAAGATAGAGCGGGCTTGCTTTTTGAGCTTTGTCTTTATATTCTGGAATCTGAGTATTAAATCCCATTTCCTGATTTGCGGGTTCCTTTAATGTAGGAAAATCACTCATATCAGCAACCCCATACCAGGAAACTATTCCTTGCACATCAGATGAAGACTTTGCACTACCCATTGCCAGGTCTTCATATCCAGACAATCCATTTGTAGCACCTAACATCTCAGCAATATGGCCGCCTGCAGAGTTCCCCCAAACAACAATATTTGTAGCATCTAATTTATACTTCTCGGCATTTGCACGAATAAAGCGCACAGCTGCTTTTGCATCAAAAAGCGGTGCAGGCCAAACAGCCTGATTAGAAAGACGATAATTTACAGATACAACTGCATAACCTTGAGTAGTAGCTAGCATAATAGAAGATATCGTTTCGGAATCTTTATTGCCATAAGCCCATCCACCACCATGAAACACCATTATAACTTTGTATGGAGCCTCTCCTACTGACGGATATATAATATCTAAGCGTTGAGCAGGATTTGTTCGCCCACCAAAAGCATAAGGGATATCCAGTTCTGTAGCTTTAAACTGAGTCATATCTATTTTTTTCTCCGCTGCCTTATCCTGAGCATATTCACCTAATCCAGAAACATTTGCTGAAGCAACATTCTGTTTATAGATTTCTGTATACCTGCTTGTTTTGGCCATATTACTACAACCACCTATCATAAATGACAAACAAACAACAGCAATTGCATTATATCCAAAATTCCGTTTTCTCATACTCTAAACTTTTATATTAAACAAATATTAAAAGATTCTCCTGACAAATATATCGATAAATAGATATATCCGTTGTCAAAAGAATCTTTTTAACTATATATTCTAAAAAAATCTTACTTTATATACGGAACAATTTTTCGTATTCGTTTTATCTTTATTTGATTAAAAATTTTATTCCAGATAAAATCAATCATCTGATCGAGGCGTATATTTCGGTTTAGCCTTTTCCTTTTTAACGACATCTGCTAAAGCTACTGTTCCGGCTAAACCACCAAGTCCCATACTCTCTACAGCTGTACTAGGTACTACAACAATGGTTGCATTTGTTTTCAACCCTTCATAAAGCATATTCATTGCACGAAGATGGAATGCATCTGGATTATCGCCATAAGTATTAGCTGCTTCAACAAACTTATCTGCAATCTGACGTTCAGAATCGCCTAAGATAACTCTGGCTTGACGTTCTCGTTCGGCTTGTGCCTGCATAGACATGGCAGCTTCTAATCCTTGCGGGATAAGTACATCCTTAACTTCAACAGAGATTACATTAATACCCCACGGCTCAGTTCTTTCATCAATAATAGTTTGCAATATGGCACTAATTTTATCACGTCCTTCCAACATATCAGCAAGCATTGTTTTACCAATAACATCCCGAAGTGCAGTTTGTGAAGCCCAGGCTATTGCGCTATTGTATTCGGCTACATCCAGAGCTGCTTTTTTAGGATCAACAACTTTCCAGAAAAGCACAGCATCTACATCAACGGGGACAGTATCTTTAGTCAATGTCTTTTCTGCTTTAAAAGCTGAACTAATAACACGAATATCAATCCAGTAAGGTATAGAATCTATTATTGGAATAATAAAGAATATTCCAGGCCCTCTTAATGACTGAAATCTGCCAAGACGCAATACAACAGCTCTGTTCCACTGAGTTGCAACTTTTGTTGACCATGCTGTAAACACGGCAGCAAAGAAAAACAGAACCAATATAGTCTGACTAATTCCGGACTTGAATTCACTATCTACAGCAAATGCCAAAAGTGCTCCTATTACTGCTATTACAATAAAGAGCAAGGTTGCAACAGAACTATCATTTCTCATCTTGTTTTTAAATTTTAAAGATTAATACTTTTATATAAGTGCGATACTTTTATTTAAAACTAACACTCTATTAAAAACATATATTCAGTGCATAATTGTTATAAAGACAGAAATCTAAATCGCTTTTAAATTGCAAATATACTTAGTCAAGAATATCCAGATTAAGTTCACTCAAATCATCATTATCTCTATATCTGGCTTTTAGCCCTAATTGGGCAGCTATTGATTCTATACCAGATGGATAACCACTATCCTGACAAACACTTAAGCCTGCAATCAAGATGTCATTGCGTTGCTTTTGTATAGCAATAGACAATAATTCATAGTCGGACAATGCAGGATAGTTCTGCTTTAATTCCTGCACTATTTCATCGATTAATTTAAAGTTTTGCATGTTTATATCTTTTTTGGGGTTAATTATAAATCACAGCCATATCAAAAGCATGGAATATATATTAAAAACAAATAATAGTATTAATTGTTATATAAAATGCACACGTTTTTCAATATTAATCCGTAGCTGTTGATTGATTATGAAACCAAGTTCAACTTTTAGGAAATTATTAGTAATTACAATTTCATTACTAATAACTATCTGCTTATTTTTAAGCTTTAAATTCCGTGCGCAAGATGATTCACAAGTAATTATTCATGTAGAGAAAGCAGGAACATTGTCTGCCCTGATAAAGTCAAAAAATAAATATTCAATTACCGATCTCACATTGTCGGGCAATCTGAATGGTACAGATATTACTTTTATTCGTGAAATGGCCGGAGGCGGGAGTCTAAAAAGCATTAAGACTGAAGGCATGCTCACTAAACTTGATTTGGCTAATGCTAATATTGTAGAAGGTGGCGATAAATATTTCAATGACTTTCTGACAAAAGATAATTCGATTACAGACTATATGTTTGCAGAGCTATTCAAACTAACGAAACTGGTTATACCAAACAATATAAATTCAATCTGTAATGGAGCTTTTTCTGGATGTTTCAGCCTGACTACATTTATCGTACCGAAAAATATTACAGCTATTGGAGATTTTGCTTTTGCAGGATGTTTTGGTCTGAAGTCAATATCAATACCAAACGGCATTACATCAATCGGGAATTATGCATTTACCGGATGTTATGGATTGACTTCATTTAAAATACCAAGCAATGTTTCTTTTATAGGAGAATATGCTTTTACAGGTTGTAGCGGGTTACAGAAAATATACTGTAATAGTTCTGTTTCTCCTAAAGTAAGCGGAACTGATGCATTTAAAGGAATAGATGCATCCATGTGCAGGCTTTATATTCCAAATGACACATACGATGATTATTCCAATGCTGATGGTTGGAACTATTTTTCAAATATAATAGAAGAAAAATAAGAGAAGTCTGCAAAAAACAGACTTCTCTTACTTTTTTAATAACTATTCAAAGTAACTGGAACCATCAAAACAATGCGTACATAACCTTTCTTTTGGAAGTCCTATAGCTTTCACCAAATCGTCCAGTGTTTGGAATGTAAGTGTTGTTAGTCCAAGTTCTTCTCTTATTACATCGACCATTGCTTTGTATTTCTCACTATTACTATCCGAATATTCTTTAAAAGCAACTCCCTCCTTGCCTTCTAGTTTCTTTATTGCTTTATGAGTAGCTAATTCGAGACTTGAGCGTGAACGGCTAAAATTAAGGAACTCGCATGGATAAGTCAACGGAGGACAAGCAATTCTCATATTCACCTCTTTAATTCCAGCTTCATGCAAATCGTGTACATTATCTTTTAATTGCGTACCACGCACAATAGAGTCGTCAAGGAACACTCCGCTTTTTCCATAAATAATTGATTTATTGGGAATCAGTTTCATCTTTGCCACTAATTCACGCATATTCTGGCTTTGAGGCATAAAGCTACGAGGCCATGTAGGTGTATATTTTGAGTACGGACGTTTGAGAGGGATTCCTGTTTTGTGGCTATATCCCATTGCATGGCCAATACCAGAATCGGGAATACCTGCAACAAAATCAGCTTTAACATCGTCATTTTCTGCAAGTGCAGCGCCACAACGGTATCTGCATTCATCTACATTTATTCCTTCGTAGAATGAAGGTGGGTATCCATAATAAACCCAAAGGAAGGCGCAAACCTGCATTTTTTCATTTGGCTTACGTAATTGCTCATATCCATCTGCAGTAATACGAACAACCTCGCCGGGTCCAATAAATTTATCAATTTCATATCCCAGGTTAGAGAAAGAGCAAGTTTCGAATGCCGCTGCATAAGCATTTTCTTTTTTCCCGAGAATAATTGGTGTTCGGCCCAGTTTATCACGAGCTGCCAGGATACCTTCTTCAGTTAGAACCAACATTGAGCAAGATCCTTTTACTCGTTTATAAACATTCTCGATACCCGATAGAAAATTATCCCCTTCTGCAATGAGCATTGCCACCAGTTCTGTAGGATTCACTGTACCCTGACTAGTCTCGGAAAAGGTATGATGTTTATCCAGAAAATATTTTTCCAGTTCATCGTAATTTACTATTTTACATACTGTAACCACAGCAAAACGTCCCAAATGTGAATTTACCACAATAGGTTGCGCCTCGGTATCGCTAATTACACCAATTCCACTGTTGCCGGAAAAGTTCTTAATATCATTTTCAAACTTATTTCTGAAATATCCGTCTTCAAGACTATGGATAGCTCTTTGAATACCTTTTTCCTTAGACAAGAAAGCTAAACCAGCCCTTTTAGTCCCTAAATGAGAATGATAATCGGTGCCATAAAATACATCGGCTACACAATCAACTTTTGAAATACTGCCAAAAAAACCACTCATATAATTCCGTTTTTATACATAAATTTAAGTCACGAAAATACTTGAATTTGGCTTATGATGCAAGGGAATTGGATGTTATTTGATAATAAAAAGAAAACAAATCTAAAAGAATTTGTGCAAAAGAATATCTTGCTATTATACATATTATAAAGGCTGCTTTTTTCAATATCGCACAAATTTTACAGATATAATTTAGTTGTTCATCCAACATCTTTTTGTAAATTGCGCACTATTAATTTACAATTTAAAAACACACAAACACTTATGACATCCCTTAAATCTCCACGAATCCAAAGCGTTGATGCTTTACGCGGTTTTGCTATTGTAGCAATATTATTGTTACACAATCTTGAGCATTTTGATTATTACTTTTTACCCACAGGTTTACCGGCATGGTTAGTGAGTCTCGATAAAACTATTTGGGATACAATGTTCTTTCTTTTTGCGGGAAAAGCTTACGGAATATTTGCCTTATTGTTTGGTCTTACTTTTTATATCCAACAACATAATCAGGAATTAAAAGGAAAAGATTTTCGTGCACGTTTTGCATGGCGACTAGTATTACTATACGGTTTCGGAATGATTAATTCCAGCTTCTATCAAGGCGATATACTTACAATATATGCCATTTTAGGTTTTACTCTTATTCCGGTAGCTAAGCTAAATACCAAAACAGTTCTCTTTATTGCAGTTATACTTATTCTTCAGCCATATGAATGGATAAAAGTATTATCTGCTATTATACACCCACAACAAGCAATTCCAAACCCAGCATCCTGGGAATATTTTGGTAAAATGGGTGAATATATTCCAAAAAAATCGTTTATAGATACCATTTATGGGAACTTAACAAACGGCAAAACAGCTGTTTATTTGTGGACATGGGAAGCTGGACGCGTATTTCAGACTCCGGCATTGTTTATGTTTGGTATGTTATTGGGAAGAACGCAGAAATTCGTTAAATCTCCCGAGAACAATAAATTCTGGACAAAAGCATTAATATATTCATTGATACTATTTATACCGTTATATTTCGTGAGTAAAAGTGTAACAAGCCAATCAATTACTAATACAGCAGTATTTAGATCTTTGGAGTTAATTACAAAATCATGGACTAACTTTGCCTTCCTGGCTTTCCTTGTTTCAGGGTTTGTATTACTGTACGAAAATACTAATTTAAGAAATGCACTTGATAAATTTTCAGTTTTAGGGCGTATGAGTATGAGTAATTACGTTATGCAATCTATTTTAGGCTCGTGCATTTATTATGGATTTGGATTAGGTTTATACCAATATACAGGCGCTACATATTCTCTTTTAATAGGCTTAATGCTTATGCTTATTCAATGGTCATTCTGTAAATACTGGCAAAAAGATCATAGGTATGGAGTCTTGGAAGGTGTTTGGCATAAACTGACCTGGATAGGCACCAGCAGATAATAGAAATTTCAATATAATAATAAAGCCGACTCTTTATTAGGGTCGGCTTTGCTTTTTCATAAACACTTATCAAAGAATTAGCTTCAAATTATGAAAGAATAATTTCGCCTGAAAACATATCATACTTTGCAAGCAACCGCTCTTTATTATATAGATGAACATATTTCTGCCCAATGATTGTAGCATTTTTACAAGGCTCATCAAACTCATTCATGCGTTCATCGCACTCTTTTTTATAAGCATCTATAGCTTTTGAAATTAAAGACTCCAATTCATCAACATTTTTATCAATTTCTTCTTTAGCTTTCTTTGAAAGTCTTTTAGCTTCTTCAATAGTGATTTCATGTTTCTCTAGTTTCTTCATTATTCTTTTAATGATTTCAGCTACTTCTTCTTTTGATTTGCTCGAATCTTTCATAATCTCATTTTTTAAATAAATGGTTCAATAATTTCATTAAACATTCATCCATCTCATATATTAAAAAACAAACCTGAAAGAGCAATTGTTTGAATATTAGCTGCTTCTATCTGAAGGTTATTATATATATAATCTTCTTTTCTTTTATTTAACACAGGCAAAATAAGTGTTGGAAAAACAGCTAAAAACCATTGGTCAATAATTTTAATCTATTCGCCAATGGTTTTAATTTATTCATGAATAAACTAAAACCATTGACCAATAAAAAATAAATAGCCGTTTATAAACCAGTAGTACCCCACAATTATTATATTTGTAGAACTAATACTTTAAATTATGTTAGTACAATTTCATTTTGAAAACTTCAAATGCTTTAAAGATGAGACTAAATTGAGTTTGGTAGCATCCAATCATATCAAGGATAATGTAGATAATGTTATCAAGACAGATAATATTAATCTTCTTAAATCTGTTGTAATATATGGGCCAAATGCCAGTGGAAAAACAAAACTACTGAATGCTTTTCAGTTTATGCGCTTAATGGTTGAAAGATCTACCAATAATGCTGTAGACAGAGGGTTTAGCATAGATAACTTCAGACTAAGCACTGAATCTAAAGAAAGCCCAAGTTTCTTCGAGGTTGTATTTATTCTAGATGACATACAATATCGGTACGGATTCGAACTGACTAAAAAGAATATTTTGGCAGAATGGCTGTACAAAAAAGAAAAGAAAGAAAAAGAACTATTCTATCGTGAAGGAAAAGTTATTGAATATGATTCTTCTGAGCTAAAACGAGTAAAAAGTCTGGTAGAAGAAGATATGATACGTGAAGACAGCCTTCTGCTAACCGTATTGGCTCAGTTTAACGATCAGCTTTCTCAGAAAATACTGAAATGGTTTCATCATGTAAATATGCTCTATGCCGATGGCAGTAATGTGCAAAGCTATACGCTTGACAAACTCACCACTCCGATGAAGCAAAAGATTGTTCGTCTGATGAAAGATGCCGATTTCAGCATTAATGACTTTGTGCGCCATCCAATAAACAAAGACGAGATTCAGACACTTCATACCGTATACGATGAGAATAAATTAAGGGTAGATGAAACTCCTTTCATGCTCGAAGATGAATCGAACGGCACTATTCATTTTCTTTCATTAACTGCTCCTATTCTCGATACACTGGATAGAGGTAAGATATTAATGATTGACGAACTTGATTCCGGTTTGCATCACGATCTTATCGTTGCTCTTCTTAAGTTATTTCATTCAGAAGAAACAAATCCACATAATGCACAATTGATATTCAATACGCAAAATACTAATTTATTATCGAGTGATCTTTTCAGAAAAGACCAGATTTATTTCGTTTCCAAAAACAGATATGGAGAAGCATCTCTAACATCTGCTGCCGATTTTATGTTGAGATCGGGAGCAAATCTGCAGAAAAAATATCTGGAAGGAAGATTTGGAGCGGTTCCTTATCTGAAAAATATGAATAAATCATTCACCTCTAAAAAAGAAGAAGATAATGAAAATAGAGATTAGAGATGGAATAAAACACATTTCTCTTGAAAACGATCAGCACGAACCGCAAACATCGCTCAGACGTAGAAGAGGCGAAACTCCCGATTTAATAAGAAAAGCTCCCACCCGATCTACACTAAAGAAGTTTCTTATAGTATGTGAGGGTAAAAATACTGAGACGTCTTATTTCAACCAATTCAGAAGGCCTAATGTAGCTATTGAAACTGTGGGTCTTGGTTACAATACGGTCTCTTTGGTCCATAAGGCCATTGAGATTTACTCTTCAAAATCTGATGGAGATAAGCCTGATGAAGTGTGGTGTGTGTTTGATAAAGACGATTTCACAAACAAAATGTTTAGTCAGGCCATCTCAATGGCAAACGAACATAATTTTTTCTGCGCTTATTCAAATCAGGCTTTTGAATATTGGCTAATCTTGCATTTTGTAGATCATCACGGTGGGCTGCTACACAGAAATGAATACAATGAGATCATCAACAAACATATAAAGATATTCGGTGCCAATTATGCCGGTAAAGGCTGCAAAATTGTTACTGAACATTTGTTTGAAATATTGCAATCTAAAGATCCTGCAACAAAAAGGTCTCGCCAGGATCTTGCTATTGAACGAGCCAAAAGAATCTATAGTCAAAAATCTAATTTATTGCCGGCAAATGCAGAATCTGTAACAGCTGTTTTCAAGCTTGTGGAAGAAATTGTATCCAATTAAAAGTTTGTCAGTTTGCTAATATATTCATTTACGCATATTGAAACACCAAGCTCCCTTAGCTTAGTAATCGAGGTATTACTAAACAAAGAGAGCTTTTTAGATCATATATGCAATTTCTGTTTATTCAGAACATTATCAGTCAGCATAGAATGGCGTTACTGGAATTTTACTAATCTGCTTAATATCATTTATATTTGAATAATCATATAAATAAAAGCCGCCTTCTCCTATCATAAATAAGTATCCGTTAACAGGTATTACATCAAAAGTCTTTATTCCTGGGAAAGCTGCAATCAAATTATCAGTAATCTTTGTCTTATCTGCAGCATTATATATTTTAAGTCCGGCTTCTCCATCACAAACAAACAAAGTATTTCCTTCAATACCCACTCCGTAAGGTTTAGTCATATTAAATGAACCTACCAATTGATTGGTTTTATAATCGGATGAAAGTTTGACTACATCCAAGCGGTTTATATCTCCATGGCAAGTTTGTCCTCCACGAAGAGTAATGTATGCATATCCGTTCTGAATAACAACAGGATCGCAGCTTGTTGCATGAGAGAACATACTTACATAAGCCGGAACTGTTGGAACATTAAGACTATAAACTAACATTCCATTTGTAGTTCCAAAAAAGAGATGATCGTCATAAATAAACATAGTTTCTATACTCCATCCCACTGTTTGTTTACCAATATTTACCGGAGAACCAGGAGTTCCCACATCAAACATTGTTAGTTGACTATTATCAACGACATACAAATATTTATCATACAATCCGAAACGTGCCATAGAGCCACCTTTTCCAAAGCCACTCCCGGAAATACCACCTGCAGCAGCATTCAGCTCAGCATAACTATTTGAAGTATAATAAGCATCCCACATTGGATAAATAGGAGTTTCATTATATTCAAGTTCACGCTTTTCTGTTACCAATTCCCAACCAATAACAACTCCTTTCTCTTTATCCACTTCCTTCACCCGATATTTGTCATTTATCTGAGGAACTGTATAAGCTAAAGCATTCTTTACTCTGTTTACTTCTTTAATTTTACTAATATCCGAAACATCAATAGCAACCAAATCAACATAACTATCAGCGAACAAAATATTATTCTTTATTGCTAAGTCAATACATCCGGGGACCTCTATAAAACCTATATTCTTTGGATTTGCAGGAGTAGTAAGATCCAGAATATGTATACCTCTAAGCTTTTCTACAACAAATAAATAATTGTCTTTAAAATATATTTTCCCAGGATTTGCTAAAGTTTGAGGTGAAGTTGATTTTACAGCACTTCTTAAAGTCTCATAACTCATATATATGGGAGAGTTTACTGTTGAAGTCTCAGTATATTTATCCATGCATGCTGTTAAAGAGAGCATAGACAATAAAAATAATATATAGTATTTGGTTTTCATATCATTAGATTTAATAAATAGTGATACCTAGTTTTACTAACAAACGGTTGTAATCTATATCAAGCTTGTAATTATCAGAAGATGTATAATGCTGCCTGTGATACTGATATCCGACTGACATATTCAATCCGAACTGAGAATTCAGATGGACAAGTAATCCCATCGACGGACTAAATAAAAAGCCACCTTTTGGATCAAGTTTCTTATTTGCCGACCAATAATAAGTATTATAGCTGATTACACTACTAGGAACAATATCATTATATGCTAATTGAGAATTATCAATCGGGATTTCATATCCCCCTTGAAGCATAATATAAGGAGAAAACTTTTCATTTCTGAATTTATAAATAACATTAGCAGTAACAGGCATATACGTTTCATTCAGAAAATCAACACCAAGACCTAAGCCAGCAGCTACATTTTTATTAATGTTATAATCAAAAGAAGTACGAAAAACTAGAGGAGCATCTTTCTTATTATCAGAGTTTCCAATAAGTAACCCCATTTCTGTTAAATTAAAAAATTTCTTTGCTGAAGGAACAAAAACAGATGAACCTTTTTCGATTTTTTCTTCATTCGTCACTTTTTTCGATTTAGAAATCATTTCAATTTCCGATACATCTATTACTCTTGAAACATTTCCAGATACGACTCTTATTTTATCAAGATTAGAAGAATAAATGTATTTACCTTTAATAATCTCACCATTTTTAAGGTATACATACCCCTTCTCAAATTGGGGGTAATTTACAACTTGTGCTTCCGTTTGAGCATAGGTAGATAATAGGCCTATCCATACAAACAAGCTGAATATCAATGTTCGTTTTATCATATAGCATGTATTTAAAGTTATATATCTTTTTATACTAAAATGAACTTAATAAAAAAATACTGCATCAAAAAGAAATAAAATCTGGTATTTCCAGGAAATTAAGATTAAATGGCTTATTCATAATGCAACATTAAGTTATAATATCAAATATATAAATGAATACAACAAAGGAATCAGACAATAGTGAGTAATAGAGGTTATAAGACTCACTAAGAATGCAAAAAATCACCATTCAAGCACATAGTCCAATTAATAATATGAGATGAGATACATTATCAAATAAGGTTATATAATAAGAAAAGTCGGTAATATTGGAGCAGATGAAACGTAAAATAGACGAAGATATTTTCCCAAACAAGTGGCAAGAGTTTAGTACATGACGATTGCTAAGACAAATATTCAGCGTAATAAAGAAGGAAACGATAATCTTTTTTATAAGGGGTAAGAAAAATAAGAAGTTCATAATGATTGTTGATCTGCAGATAACTTCTCCATGCTAACCGCCGAGAATATCAACAGCCAAGCATAAATTAGCTTTAGATTTACAGTATTTTAAGTAATGAGAAAGACTAGTGTTATCAAGGGAAAGCCATTCATACCAGCATGGCTACTAAAATTATTCAAATGTTAATAAAATCATTTTTTATAAAAGTATTGAATAAGATGTAATACATAATCAAGGGAGATGATATAGTTTAGGTACTATATAAGCAATTATATACAATAAGATGAGGATATATATCAAAAGAGTCATATACAAAAAAAGAGTCCCGTTCATTATTGAATGAACAGGGCTCTCAGATAAAACGGCAGCTACCTACTCTCCCACTGTTACGCAGTACCATCGGCGTGATCAGGCTTAACTTCTCTGTTCGGAATGGGAAGAGGTGGAACCCTGATGCTATAGCTACCTTAATATTTTTAATTTCATAATCTTATATTAAGATAAACACAATGTAAAAGCAATAAATGAAAGTTATCTCTCAAGCATTTTAAAGAGCCAAACTATCTAGCCAACCATATATGGAAAGAAGAAAGTGTACGGGCAATTAGTACTGCTCGGCTTTGACATTACTGTCTTTACACCTGCAGCCTATCAACGTTGTCGTCTTCAACGACCCTAAGAAATCTAATCTTGTGGCTGGCTTCGTACTTAGATGCTTTCAGCACTTATCCAATCCCGACTTAGATACCCGGCAATGCACCTGGCGGCACAACCGGTAAACCAGCGGTCAGTCCAACACGGTCCTCTCGTACTAGTGTCAGAGCCACGCAAATTTCATACGCCCACGATAGATAGAGACCGAACTGTCTCACGACGTTCTGAACCCAGCTCGCGTGCCACTTTAATGGGCGAACAGCCCAACCCTTGGGACCTTCTCCAGCCCCAGGATGTGACGAGCCGACATCGAGGTGCCAAACCGCTCCGTCGATATGAGCTCTTGGGAGCGATCAGCCTGTTATCCCCGGAGTACCTTTTATCCTTTGAGCGATGTCCCTTCCATACGGAAACACCGGATCACTATGCTCTAGTTTCCTACCTGATCGACTTGTCGGTCTCCCAGTCAAGCACCCTTATGCCATTACACTCTGCGGACGGTTACCAATCGTCCTGAGGGTACCTTTAGAAGCCTCCGTTACACTTTTGGAGGCGACCACCCCAGTCAAACTACCCACCAAACAGTGTCCTCACAAGCGCGAGTTAGAACTCAAATAATCAAAGGGCCGTATTTCAACAGCGGCTCCACAAATACTAGCGTACCTGCTTCAAAGCCTCCGGCCTATCCTACACATCAATTACCCAAATTCAATGTTAAGCTATAGTAAAGGTTCACGGGGTCTTTTCGTCCCATCGCGGGTAATCGGCATCTTCACCGATACTACAATTTCACTGAGCTCACGGTTGAGACAGTGTCCAGATCATTACACCATTCGTGCAGGTCGGAACTTACCCGACAAGGAATTTCGCTACCTTAGGACCGTTATAGTTACGGCCGCCGTTTACTGGGGCTTCAATTCAATGCTTCTCTTGCGATGACATCTCCTCTTAACCTTCCAGCACCGGGCAGGTGTCAGGCTATATACTTGATCTTTCAATTTTGCATAGCCCTGTGTTTTTGTTAAACAGTTGCCTGGACCTATTCTCTGCGCCCTCATTACTGAGGGACCCTTTATCCCGAAGTTACAGGGTCAATTTGCCTAGTTCCTTAACCGTGATTCACTCAAGCGCCTTAGTATATTCTACCCGACTACGTGTGTCCGTTTACGGTACGGGTACCTTAAAGATTAAGTTTAGCGGATTTTCTTGGGAGTTTGCTTACATACACTATCCAATCACCACAAGGGCTCTCGGTACTATCAGGTTCGACTAATCTTCCGGATTTGCCTGGAAAACTAATATCTACACCCTTCAACCGGCTATTCCGTCAGCCGGCGGTATTATCACTGCTCCGTCTCCACATCACTCTTTAAGGTAGTAAGGGAATATTAACCCTTTCTGCCATCGGCCTCGCCGTTCGGCTGAGCCTTAGGACCCGACTAACCCTGATCCGATTAGCGTTGATCAGGAAACCTTAGTCTTTCGGCGAGGGGGTTTCTCACCCCCTTTATCGTTACTTATACCTACATTTGCTTTTCCACACGCTCCAGCAGAGCTCACGCTCCACATTCAACGCTGAGTGGAATGCTCCCCTACCAACCATTACTGGTTCCATAGCTTCGGTAAATTGCTTAATGCCCGATTATTATCCACGCCAAACTCCTCGACTAGTGAGCTGTTACGCACTCTTTAAATGAATGGCTGCTTCCAAGCCAACATCCTAGCTGTCTTAGCAATCTGACTTCGTTAGTTCAACTTAGCAATTATTTCGGGACCTTAGCTGATGGTCTGGATTCTTCTCCTCTCGGGCACGGACCTTAGCACCCATGCCCTCACTCCTGATATCAAACTAATGCGCATTCGGAGTTTATCAAGACTTGATAGGCGGTGAAGCCCTCGCATCTTATCAGTCGCTCTACCTCACATTAGTAATTATCAAGGCTGCACCTAAATGCATTTCGGGGAGTACGAGCTATCTCCAAGTTTGATTAGCCTTTCACCCCCACCCACAGTTCATCCGGAAGCTTTTCAACGCTTATCGGTTCGGTCCTCCAGTTAGTGTTACCTAACCTTCAACCTGACCATGGGTAGATCACTTGGTTTCGCGTCTACTACCACTGACTAAATCGCCCTGTTCAGACTCGCTTTCGCTTCGGCTGCAAAACTTAATTTCTTAACCTTGCCAGTGACAGTAACTCGTAGGTTCATTATGCAAAAGGCACGCCGTCACAGCACGAAGCTGCTCCGACCGCTTGTAAGCGCATGGTTTCAGGGACTATTTCACTCTTCTATTCGAAGTTCTTTTCACCTTTCCTTCACAGTACTGGTTCACTATCGGTCTCTCGGGAGTATTTAGCCTTACCGGATGGTCCCGGCAGATTCATGCAGAATTCCTCGTGCTCCGCACTACTCAGGATACCACTACGGTATATATTGGATTCATGTACGCAACTATCATGCTCTATGGTGACACTTTCCAGAGTCTTCCATTCTCCAATATAAGTCCGAGATCGTGGTCCTACAACCCCAATCATGCCGTAACATGATTGGTTTGGGCTAATCCGCGTTCGCTCGCCACTACTTACGGAATCATTCTATTATTTTCTTCTCCTACAGGTACTAAGATGTTTCAGTTCCCTGCGTTCGCCTCCATCTAAGATGGATAATATCCCTTCAGGATATTGGGTTGTCCCATTCGGAAATCTTCGGATCAATGGTCATTTGCACCTACCCGAAGCTTATCGCAGCTTATCACGTCCTTCATCGCCTCCGAGAGCCAAGGCATCCGCCATGCGCCCTTGCTTACTTTCTTCAAACACTGTAAACTATGCGTAAATATACGTTTTCGTTTACCATATGGTTCGATATATACTTTAGCTCTTTTTATCTCTAAAAATTACTTACTTTATTGCTTTTGTACATCATGTCAAAGATCGTTTCAAGCTATTGCTTGATCGTGGAGAATAACGGATTCGAACCGTTGACCCCCTGCGTGCAAGGCAGGTGCTCTAGCCAGCTGAGCTAATCCCCCGTGAAATTATAAGAAGCGATTGTTCCGGATGGTTAATCCGTTTTGCTCCTCTTTTTCGCGTAGTCCCAGGCAGAGTTGAACTGCCGACCTCTACATTATCAGTGTAGCGCTCTAACCAACTGAGCTATAGGACTGTCGTTCAAAACCTCTTACCTTTCGGCTCGGCTTCTTTCTAATCTCTTATTTTTTATATAGAATAAACAAAAACCAGTAGTACAATAAAAAGCGAACCAGATAAAAGGAATCACTCCAGAAAGGAGGTGTTCCAGCCGCACCTTCCGGTACGGCTACCTTGTTACGACTTAGCCCCAGTCACCAGTTTTACCCTAGGGCGCTCCTTACGGTTACGCACTTCAGGTACCCCCGGCTCCCATGGCTTGACGGGCGGTGTGTACAAGGCCCGGGAACGTATTCACCGCGCCGTGGCTGATGCGCGATTACTAGCGAATCCAGCTTCATGGAGTCGGGTTGCAGACTCCAATCCGAACTGAGAGAGGCTTTTGGGATTAGCATCCTGTTGCCAGGTAGCGACCTTCTGTACCCCCCATTGTAACACGTGTGTAGCCCCAGACGTAAGGGCCGTGCTGATTTGACGTCATCCCCACCTTCCTCGCATCTTACGACGGCAGTCTCGATAGAGTCCTCAGCTTAACCTGTTAGTAACTATCAATAAGGGTTGCGCTCGTTATGGCACTTAAGCCGACACCTCACGGCACGAGCTGACGACAACCATGCAGCACCTTCACAGATACCCGAAGGCTATAATATTTCTACTATATTCATCTGCAATTTAAGCCTGGGTAAGGTTCCTCGCGTATCATCGAATTAAACCACATGTTCCTCCGCTTGTGCGGGCCCCCGTCAATTCCTTTGAGTTTCACCGTTGCCGGCGTACTCCCCAGGTGGAATACTTAATGCTTTCGCTTGGCCGCTTGCGGTATATCGCAAACAGCGAGTATTCATCGTTTACTGTGTGGACTACCAGGGTATCTAATCCTGTTTGATACCCACACTTTCGTGCCTCAGCGTCAGTTGTACCCCGGTAAGCTGCCTTCGCAATTGGAGTTCTTCGTGATATCTAAGCATTTCACCGCTACACCACGAATTCCGCCTACCTTATGTACACTCAAGAATAACAGTATCAACTGCAATTTTACGGTTGAGCCGCAAACTTTCACAACTGACTTATTATTCCGCCTACGCACCCTTTAAACCCAATAAATCCGGATAACGCTCGGATCCTCCGTATTACCGCGGCTGCTGGCACGGAGTTAGCCGATCCTTATTCATAGTATACATACAAAAATCCACACGTGGATCACTTTATTCTACTATAAAAGAAGTTTACAATCCATAGGACCTTCATCCTTCACGCTACTTGGCTGGTTCAGGCTCTCGCCCATTGACCAATATTCCTCACTGCTGCCTCCCGTAGGAGTTTGGTCCGTGTCTCAGTACCAATGTGGGGGACCTTCCTCTCAGAACCCCTATCCATCGAAGACTTGGTGAGCCGTTACCTCACCAACTATCTAATGGAACGCATCCCCATCCATAACCAATAAATCTTTAACTTATGTAGGATGCCCTATATAAGTACTATCAGGTATTAATCTTTCTTTCGAAAGGCTATCCCTGAGTTATGGGAAGGTTGGATACGTGTTACTCACCCGTGCGCCGGTCGTCAGCGGTATTGCTACCCTGCTACCCCTCGACTTGCATGTGTTAAGCCTGTAGCTAGCGTTCATCCTGAGCCAGGATCAAACTCTTCATTGTAAAAGTTTCATTTAAATTCTGTCCAGGATTCCGTTTATCTTAATTGACGGTTCGCATTTTTATTTTTACCAAGTACATGTAACAATACACGCACTTAATGCTCTTGTACTACTTGTTTCGTTTATTTATAATCTCTTCAAAGAACGATTTCTTTTTGTTTGCTCTAAGCGCCTCTATCAAGGCGAAAGCGGATGCAAAGATAAGACTTTTAAGTAATACGCTCCAAATTTTAAAGCAACTTTTTTAAAAGTTTTTTTCTTCAAACATCCTGAAGAACCAGCATTTCAATCAACACTCTGTCTCTCTTGCAAAGCGGGTGCAAAAGTAGAACTTTACTCCTACCAATCCAAATATATCTGACTCTTTTTTATATTTTTTTTTGCAAGTAATGCTTAACTAGCTGAACTACAACTGTGTTGTAGAACATATTTTTTAATGATTTGCAAGGAACTTTGGGAAAGGTTACTTGATACATACATTATATATACACGTGCGCGCGAAGAAGACATTCTCTATAATAACAATTCAAGGATCTTTGAGGCGTACTAATACAGTTGAAAGAAAAAAGAATTTCGAATTAGAGAATTTTATTAGTACCATATTTGATATAGTATTTAATCTTAAAAATGACAATTCACCTCAAGATTATGGCTTTGCTCGATAATGCAGCAAATAATTTGAGCAATAATAATAAGCTTGCATTTCTAAATACAGCGCAGATTGCGGATTATTGTTAATGATCTTCCATAGTTCATAATAACAAGCAAAAAACAAAATTCATCTTCCACATCTTCCACTAAAATGCGCAGAAAGCCTTTGAACAAGGATTTTCTGCTAGTAGCAGATAAAAATATTCAACCAATCATCTGCTACTAAATCGGGCTTATCTGCTACAAAGCAGCTTTATCTACCACAAAAGTAAACGTTCCAGAATATCATAGCCAATATTATCATTAATTGTTAGTGAGGAATTTCAACTTATAGAGCATACGATAAAAATGAATATACTTTGGATGATGGACTCGTTTAGCGCTTCTCCCTGCCAGGTTAACTAATTTTGCAAAGAGACATAAGTAAGCCCGCGGCCAAGGGCTTATGGGTTCTCGAATAAAGGCCCATGGGTTTTCGGCCGTGGACTTATGGGTTCTGGGCCGAAGGCTTACTTAGCTAAAATAGGAAAATCGGGAAACAAATTAAATATGATGTCATAGACAAGAAAGTAGAGCTAACTGTAGTCTCTCAAATTACAGCACAACTTAAAAAGTCAGTTAGTAGCAGTCCCTATGTTTGTAATTAATATGCAGAAGAACAAAGCATAAGCCAAGAGTATTAATATATTTGAGGTACCAAACTTAAACAATTAAAAACTCAAAGCTTATGCGTACACAAAGTAACAAACTAAATTTTGAAGGAGAAAATATTTATGTTGGAATTGATGTTCATTTGAAAAGTTGGAATGTGACTATTTACACAGAATACCTGCATCATAAAACGTTCAACCAACCTCCTGTACCTTCAATATTAAGGGATTATCTGAATACTAATTTTCCTGGTGGAACTTATTATTCAGCCTATGAAGCCGGATTCTGCGGGTTTAATATTCATTTTGAACTTAAGAAACTAAATATAAATAATATTGTGGTTAATCCAGCCGATATACCAACTAGTCAGAAAGAACAGGTACTTAAAAACGATTCCCGTGATAGTATGAAAATTGCCCGTTCTTTAAGAGCTAATGAGCTCATTGGTATACATGTCCCATTCATTGAGACATTGGAAAACCGCACATTGATACGCACTCGAGACGTAATGGTGAAAGATATGACTAGATTTAAACAGCGCATAAAAGCTTTGCTTTATTTTTATGGTATATCTTACCCTCCAGAATTTGAGAAATCAACCAGTCATTGGTCCAGACGTTTTCTTAAATGGTTAAAAGAGGAGGTATCACTTAATACAGCCAATGGAAACGATGCCTTATCATTACTTATCAGAGAAGTAGAGCAACAAAGAGTTCTTTTATTGGAAATCAATAGAAAAATTCATAGTCTTGCTGTTTCTGAGAAATATGTGAAGGAGATAGAGTTAATAAGAAGCATTCCAGGAATTGGTTTGGTTACAGGACTTACTTTTTTGTCGGAGATAGAAGATATTGAACGATTCCCAAATACAGACAAGTTAGCTGGTTTTGTAGGACTAATCCCTACCTGTCACTCCAGTGGAGAGGTAGAGAATTATGGAGAGATGACATTTAGGAAAAAAACGACTTTAAGAAGATGGCTGATTGAAAGTGCCTGGGTTGCAGTAAGAATAGATCCGGCACTGACAAGGTGTTTCTCACAACTCTGTAAAAGGATGGAGCCCAATAAAGCTATAATACGAATCGCAAGAAAACTATTAAACAGAATGTATTATGTTTTAAAAAAGAGACAAAAATATGAATGTGGAGTGGTTTAATGATAATGCCTATATAACTATCTTTCAGAATAAGAGTGATCGCTTTGCCTATCTTGCAGCTTAGTCTGCTTTAGCAGTTTGCGGCCTCTTCCTATTAAACTGAAAAAGGAAAATGTAGAAAACTGATAGTAATATTAGTTTAAACTACTGATAGAAGGTTGTTTATATAGGAGTTATTAATAAATAGAAAGTAAGGAAACAATCAATCAATAAAGGTTTTCTTAGCCATATAGCGATATCTGTAACATGAAAGGGGAAACCATACAAGCCTCCCCTTCCAAAAAAATAATGTTACAGTGTAACGCAGGAAGTTTATTGCTGACAAGTTGCTCCTCAGCAGAGCTTGTTTCCTCTTCAACTCCCTGATTACAAAGCTAATAAAAGTATAATTAATATTAATAATACTCTTGTTATTTGGATTACAACATAGAAGATAGGCAGATAAACTGCAAAAAATATTTGTTTGTATTCAGATCTTGCTAAAAAGAGACTGCGTTAGCAAAAACGAATTTTGCTAACGCAGCTGTTATATTAAACGTTAAACGTTTTATGGAAATAAAGCTTACTTATATTCTTCCCAACTCTTAATTTGCAAGTCATCAAGATTTATACTACAGAAAGCAGTAATAAACTCACTTGCTAATCTAGGATTGGTTATCAGCGGAATATTTAAATCGATAGCTGCACGACGGATCTTATATCCATTAGTAAGCTCGCCAGGAGTAAGATTCTTTGGAATATTTACCACCATATCAATTTCCTTATTATGAAGTAAATCCAGAGCCTGAGGTGTTCCCTCTTCGCTTGGCCAATATACTAATGTATTTGGAATACCATTTTCTTCAAGGAACTTATGTGTACCCCCTGTTGCGAACAAGTTATATCCTTTTTCAACAAGAAGACTTGCTGAAGATAGCATATCTGTTTTATCCTTCGCTGTACCTGTAGATAAAAGAATATTCTTTTTAGGTATCTTGTAGCCTACAGAAAGCATTGATTTTAATACTGCGCAAGAAGTATCAGATCCGATACAGCCCACTTCACCCGTACTAGCCATATCAACCCCTAATACAGGGTCAGCTTTTTGTAGACGAGAGAATGAGAACTGAGATGCCTTTATACCTACGTAATCGAGATCAAACAAGCTTTTCTCTGGCTTTTCTACTGGTAATCCCAACATAATCTTTGTAGCCAATTCAATAAAGTTAATCTTTAAAACTTTGCTCACAAATGGGAAACTACGAGAAGCACGGAGATTACATTCGATAACTTTAATATCATTATCCTTAGCTAGATACTGAATATTAAATGGACCGGAAATGTTCAACTCTTTAGCGATTTGCTTAGAGATTCGTTTAATTCGACGAACTGTTTCTACATACAGTTTCTGTGGAGGGAACTGAATAGTAGCATCACCAGAGTGCACACCGGCAAACTCAATATGCTCGCTGATAGCATAAGCAATGATCTCACCCTTATCGGCAACAGCATCCATTTCAACTTCTTTTGCATGCTCGATAAACTGGCTTACAACAACCGGATGCTTTTTAGAAACATTTGCTGCCAATTGTAAGAATCGAACCAATTCTTCCTGATTTGAACAAACATTCATTGCGGCACCACTTAGCACGTATGAAGGTCTAACCAATACAGGGAATCCAACCTCTTCAACAAAGTCGTTAATATCTTCCATGCTGGTTAATTCTCTCCATGCCGGCTGATCCACGCCAATGCGGTCTAGCATTGCAGAGAATTTATTTCTGTCTTCTGCATTATCAATACTTTTAGCTGAAGTTCCAAGAATATTGATATTCTGCTCATCCAATCTCATCGCCAGATTATTAGGAATCTGACCGCCGGTAGATACAATTACACCGTGAGGGTTCTCCAGTTCGAGGATATCCAACACACGTTCAAATGTAAGTTCATCAAAATAAAGACGATCACACATATCATAATCTGTAGATACAGTCTCAGGATTATAGTTGATCATTACACTGCGCCAGCCTTCCTTGCGGATTGTATTCAGCGCATTAACTCCACACCAGTCGAACTCTACAGAACTACCAATACGGTAAGCACCTGAACCTAGAACTACAATTGATCGGTGGTCGCCCAGATAATGAACATCATTTGTGATTCCGCTGTATGTTAGATACAGATAGTTAGTTTGAGCTGGATATTCAGCTGCAAGTGTATCGATCTGTTTTACAACCGGAAGGATGTTAAATGACTTACGATAAGCACGTACATTCATCATAGCCTTTTCCATATCATTTCCGTTCTTCAGAACAGCACGTGCTATCTGAAAATCAGAAAATCCCTGAACTTTAGCTTTACGAAGTAAATCGGGCGAAAGAGCTTCTAATGTATCAGTTGAATCAAGTTCCTTAGCAGTATTTACTATATTCATCAATTTCTGAAGGAACCATTTATCAATCTTTGTCAAATCATGTATCTGATCGATAGTATATCCTGCTCTAAAAGCCTCGCTGATAACAAACACACGTTTATCTGTTGGTTCTTGAAGAGCCTTATCAATATCGTCGATAACCAGTTCTTTGTTTTCCACAAAACCGTGCATTCCCTGACCAATCATACGAAGGCCTTTCTGAATAGCTTCTTCAAAGGTACGACCAATAGCCATAACCTCTCCTACCGATTTCATGCTACTACCTAGTTCACGATCTACTCCGCGGAATTTACCTAAATCCCAACGTGGAATCTTACAAACTACATAATCAAGAGCTGGTTCAAAGAATGCAGAAGTAGTTTTTGTTACAGAGTTGTTTAAGTCAAACAATCCATATCCTAATCCAAGCTTAGCAGCAACGAATGCCAAAGGATATCCGGTTGCTTTAGAAGCTAATGCTGAAGAACGGCTCAAACGGGCATTTACCTCGATAACACGGTAGTCTTCACTTTCCGGATCGAAAGCATACTGCACGTTACACTCACCTACGATTCCGATGTGACGGATAATACGTATAGCAAGTTCACGCAGTTTATGATATTCGCTGTTAGTCAGAGTTTGCGAAGGAGCAATTACGATACTTTCACCTGTATGGATTCCCAGCGGGTCGAAGTTCTCCATATTACAAACCGTAATACAGTTATCGAAACGGTCACGAACAACTTCATATTCTATTTCCTTCCAGCCTTTTAATGATTTTTCAACCAATACCTGAGGCGAGAAAGAGAATGCTTTTTCAGCTAATTTATTTAGTTCTTCTTCGTTATCGCAGAAACCAGATCCAAGACCACCCAATGCATAAGCTGCACGAATAATTACAGGATAGCCAAGTTCTTTTGCAGCACGTCTTGCGTCTACAATGTTTTCTACGGCTTCACTCTTTATAGTCTTAACATCGATTTCATTAAGTTTATTAACGAAAAGCTCGCGGTCTTCAGTGTCTATAATAGCCTGAACCGGAGTTCCTAATACCTCTACATTATATTTTTCGAGAAGACCTGCTCTATATAATTCAACACCACAATTCAATGCAGTCTGTCCACCAAAAGCAAGCAAAATACCCTGAGGTTTTTCCTTCTGAATTACCTTTTCTACAAAAAAGGGAGTGACCGGCAAAAAATAAATAGTATCGGCAACCCCCTCAGATGTTTGAACAGTAGCAATATTCGGATTAATCAACACCGTTTGAATTCCTTCTTCACGTAAAGCTTTCAAAGCCTGCGAACCGGAATAGTCAAATTCTCCGGCCTCTCCAATTTTTAAAGCACCGGAACCAAGTATTAATACTTTCTCTATTTTATCTTTCATTGATTATTCTTTTTAATATTAGAGCATCTCTACAAATTTATCGAACAAGAATTCTGTGTCCGTTGGACCACTCGCTGCTTCAGGATGGAATTGCACTGAAAAGAATGGTTTCGTTTTATGTTTTATACCTTCATTGGTATTATCATTCATGTTAATGAAGAATGGTTCCCAATCACTTGTCAATGTAGCATTGTCTACTGCATATCCATGATTCTGACTGGTAATAAAACATCTGTTTGTACCTACCATGCGTACTGGCTGGTTATGACTACGGTGACCATACTTCAATTTATAAATATTTGCTCCTCCTGCTTTAGAAAGCAATTGGTTACCCATACAAATACCGAAGATTGGTTTATCTCCATTCAATGCTTTACGAATATTCTGAACTGTAACATCGCACATATTAGGGTCGCCTGGTCCGTTTGATATGAATAATCCATCATATTCAATTGTATTAAAGTCATAATCCCATGGAACTCTGATTACAGTAACATCTCTCTTAAGCAAGCAGCGAATGATATTGTGTTTTACTCCACAATCCACTAACAGTACTTTCTTTTTTCCATTTCCATAAGTAATAACCTCTTTGCAACTAACACGTGCAACCTGATTAATAAGATTTGGATCTACAAAAGGAACATCATTTTCAGGTTTCAATTCCCCGTTTTCTTCAGGAAATACAATTTTACCCTTCATTGAGCCTTTTTCGCGAAGCAATTTTGTTAATTCACGAGTATCAATACCGTAAATACCCACAACTTTTTCATTCTTCAACCAGCTTTCAAGGCTTTCTACTGCATTCCAGTGGCTATATTCCCATGAATAGTCACAAACGATAATACCTTCAGCGTGGATTTTTTCCGATTCCATAAAAGTAGAAAGTCCATCTTTCTCACTTCTTGGAGGAACACCATAGTTACCTACTAAAGGAAAAGTTAGCGTCATTATCTGACCGGAATAAGATGGATCGGTCAAACTCTCGGGATATCCCATCATGGCAGTATTAAACACTACCTCTCCCGCAATAGCTTTCTCGTAACCGAAGGATTTTCCTTTGAAAATGCTTCCATCATCGAGAATCAATAAAACATTCTTTTCTTTTTGCATTCTTTTGTTATATCTCTTGTTCTTAAATATAATGTTCTTCTACATTTAGCAAAACTACTAATTTATTTTGCCTCTTTACTAAAACCGAACAACTTTTAAATTAAAGTTGCATAGGGTATATTGAATAAATTGCATTGCTCTTAATTTGAGCAATGCAATTTAAATAAAGTTTAATCACTGTAAACTTTTTCCATATATGTAATAAAAGCTTCATTAACGAGCTTGTTACCGCCAGGGGTCGGATAATCTCCCGTGAAATACCAATCACCAGGGTTCTTCGGACATGCAGCGTGGAGTCCCTCCAAATGCTGATATACGATTTCAACTTTAGCCTTAGTACCTTCAGGCGTCAGAAGCTCAACCATCTTTGCTGCAATTTCTTCATCGGTAAACGGAGCATAGAGTTCCTTGACATAATTAACAATCTGCTCCTTCGGAAGGTTCTGCTGCTCTTTGGATTTTTTATAGGCTTCTTTAATTATATACTGCTGATTCCTTTCTTTAAGTAAAGCTATAGTTGCACGGAAAGCAATAAATTCATTCATCCGTGCCATGTCAATACCATAATAATCCGGATAACGTACCTGAGGAGAAGATGATACAATCACTATTTTCTTAGGATGAAGTCTGTCCAGAATACCAATAATACTCTGCTTTAACGTTGTTCCCCGAACTATACTATCGTCTATCACTACTAAATTATCCACATGCGGAACAATACTGCCGTAAGTTATATCATAAACGTGAGCAGCAAGGTCATTTCGGGTGTTGCCTTCAGCAATAAATGTACGTAACTTAATATCTTTAATTGCTACTTTTTCTGAGCGAATACGCATTGACAGGATTTTATCCAATTCCTCATATTTTAGCTGATGACCTGCCGAAGCAATCTTGCTAATTTTCAAATGATTCAGATAATTATCAAACCCTTCAAGCATTCCATAAAAAGCAACCTCAGCTGTATTAGGAATGAAAGAGAAAACTGTATGTTCAAGATCATTATCTATGGCTTTAAGAATTGGTTCTACCAAATTACTTCCCAAAGCTTTACGTTCATTATATATATCTTTATCACTACCACGTGAAAAATATATTCTTTCGAAAGAACAAGCATTATATTTCTTTGGTTCATTTATCTGAGCCATACGAATATTTCCGGCTTTATCTACAAGAATAGCTTCACCAGGTTTGAGTTCTTTTACCTCCTCACCCGGAACGTTCATTGCTGTTTGGATAACTGGTCTTTCTGAAGCCAAAACTACAATTTCATCATCATGATAGTAAAAAGCAGGACGAATACCCCATGGATCTCTGAAAGAGAATGATTCGCCACTACCTGTAATACCACAAATCACATATCCCCCATCCCACACATCACTCGAAGTCTTTAAAACATTCACCAAGTCAACCTGATCTTCAATGGCATGAGTTATATCCATACCTTTCAACCCTTTAACTTCAGCTTGTTGAAAAAGACGTTCTACTTCACGGTCCAGGCGATGACCAACCTGTTCCAGCATTATATATGTATCTGAATATCGGCGTGGATGTTGACCTGTTTCAGTTATACGCTGAAAGATTTCATCAACATTCGTCATATTGAAGTTTCCGCACAGAGCTAAATTTTTTGCTCTCCAGTTATTTCGACGAAGGAACGGATGAACATAAGAAATACCACTCTTTCCTGTGGTACTGTAGCGAAGATGCCCCATGTAGAGTTCTCCTGCAAAAGGAAGACAACGTTTGGCAAAGTCTGCATCATGTAATTTTTCAGGAGTAAGATCCTTAAAATTAGATTGCACTGTACCAAATATTTCAGTAATAGCTCCGGTACCTAATGCTCTTTCACGGAACATATACTCCTCTCCCGGGTTTGCTTCCAATTTTACACAAGCCAATCCAGCTCCCTCTTGCCCACGGTTGTGCTGTTTCTCCATCAAAAGATAGAGTTTATTCAGCCCGTACATCCATGTGCCATACTTCTGCTCATAATATTCCAAAGGCTTCAGTAAGCGGATCATTGCTACGCCACATTCATGTTTTAATGGTTCCATATAAAAATATACTTCTATTCTACTGTTACAGATTTCGCAAGATTTCGTGGCTGGTCAACATCCATACCTTTACATACGGCAATGTGATAAGCCAACAACTGAAGTGGAACTGTTGCAACCAATGGATCAAGACATTCAATTGTTCCAGGCAATTCAATGCAGTAATCTGCAATATTTTTAACCACTTCATCACCCTCAGTTACTATAGCAATAACTTTTCCTTTACGTGCTTTTATTTCCTGAATATTACTAATCAGTTTCTCATACATACCATTCTGGGTGGCAACTACTACAACCGGCATTTCTGCATCAATTAATGCAATTGGTCCGTGTTTCATTTCAGCAGCCGGATAACCTTCTGCATGAATATATGAAATTTCTTTTAATTTTAAAGCACCTTCCAAAGCTACTGGATAACTGTATCCGCGACCTAAATATATAAAATTATGCGCATAGGTGAAAATCTTAGAAAGCTGAGCTATTTTATCATTATTTTCTAATATCTTTTTCATTTTATCCGGAATCTGATTCAATTCATGAACCACATTCAGAAATTCTTCCTGGCTAATTGAGTTTTTCTCTTTTGCCAAAGTCAGAGCCAACATAGTTAGCACTGTAACCTGTCCAGTAAATGCTTTTGTTGAAGCTACTCCAATTTCAGGTCCAACATGGATATACGATCCTGTGTGTGTTGCTCTCGGAATAGAAGACCCGATAGCATTACAGATACCATATATAAATGCACCTTTACTTCTTGCCAGTTCAACCGCAGCTAATGTATCGGCTGTTTCTCCAGACTGTGAAATTGCAATCACTACATCATCTTCTGAAATCACAGGATCGCGATAACGAAACTCGGATGCATATTCTACTTCTACAGGAATACGGCAGAAACTTTCAATCAGATGTTTTCCAATTAAAGCTGCATGCCATGAAGTTCCACAAGCTACAATTATAAATCTGTTTGCCTTAAGTAACTTCTCTTTATAATCAATAACTGCAGAGAGTACAACATTTGTTCCTTCTACATTTATACGTCCACGCATACAATCGTGAATACAATCTGGCTGTTCAAAGATCTCCTTCAACATAAAATGAGGATAACCTCCTTTTTCAAGCTGGCCTAAATTCAGAGCAACAGTAGAGATCTCAGGGTTCATAACCACATTATTCAAATCTACTACTTTAAGATCTTCATTGCGCTTGATTACTGCGATTTCTTCATCTTCAAGATATACAACCTTGTCTGTATATTCTACAATAGGTGTAGCATCTGATGCAAGAAAAAACTCATCATCTCCAATACCTACAACCAAAGGACTACTTTTACGAGCCGCAATAATCTCATTGGGATTATTCTTCTCTAACACAGCAATGGCATAAGCACCAATTACTTCACCTAATGCCAACTGAACAGCAGTTAGCAAATCAAGATCTTTAGTTACCTTAATATATTCTATAAGCTGAACCAAGACCTCTGTATCAGTACTACTTCTAAAAATATAACCTTTAGCTTGAAGTTTTTCTTTTAATACTGCGTAATTTTCAATAATACCATTATGGATAAGTGCTAAACTTTCAGAGGAAGAGTAATGAGGGTGAGCATTTGCCTGACAAGGTTCGCCATGAGTAGCCCAGCGAGTATGAGCAATACCTATATTGCCAGAAATATCTTTTTGCGCAACAAATTCCTCTAATTCAGAGACTTTGCCTTTTGCCTTATATACATTTAATTGTTGATTTTTGCTAATCAATGCAACTCCTGCACTATCATAACCTCTATATTCCAGTCGTTTTAATCCTTTTATTAGAATCGGATAAGCGTCTTTTTTACCTATGTAACCTACTATACCACACATTTTCTATATAAGATTTAAATTTCGTGCAAAGATAGTCATTATTATCTATATATTTAGCATTTTAATTTGAAAAAACATTCTTTCATAACTTTATGCTTATTAGTACACAAATCTAAAGCGCACTTTGACAAACTTTCAAATTGCAATAAAATCATCAAATAATCAACAATATTGTAACCATACATAGCGATATCATCACAGATTAACGTTTTTACAGAAGAAAAACTAAATTATTAACAAATAATAATAGAAATAAATGTATCAAAATGAAATTTATTCGTAGTTTTGCAAATCATTTTGATAACGTAAATGAATGATATCGTATAATAAAGTCAATTAGAATGAAGAATCGAGAACTTTTTAACAACAAACAAACAGTAATTCCTTATCAGCAGCAACCAGATCATGCAGGTTTATACAGCGCTGCTAACGAGCATGACGCATGTGGAGTTGGTATGTTAGTAAACATCCACGGTGGTAAATCACATGAAATTGTAGAATCTGCTCTGAAAGTATTAGAAAACATGCAGCACCGCGGCGCAGAAGGCGCAGATAACAAAACCGGTGATGGAGCAGGAATTATGCTGCAGATTCCTCATGAGTTCATTTTGCTACAAGGTATTCCTGTACCTGAAAAGGGCAAATATGGAACTGGCCTTTTATTCCTTCCTAAAAACTTAAATGACCAAGCATTACTTTTAGAAATCGTCACTAAAGAAATTGAAAAAGAAGGACTTAGTTTAATGCATCTTCGCGATGTTCCTACCAATCCTAGTATACTTGGTAAGGATGCACTTGCTTCTGAGCCAGATGTAAAACAAGTATTTATCACAGGATTTACGGACTCTGAAACAGCAGAACGAAAACTATATATTATAAGGAAGAGAATTGAGACTCTTGTAAATTCATCTTCTATTGATTCTAAAAAAGAATTTTATATTGTATCTTTATCAAGTAAGAGCATTATTTATAAAGGAATGTTGTCATCTTCACAACTGAGACATTATTTCCCTGATTTAACTAACAGCTATTTCACCAGTGGATTAGCTTTAGTACACTCTCGCTTTAGTACAAATACTTTCCCAACATGGTCTTTAGCTCAACCTTTCCGTTTGTTAGCACACAATGGAGAAATTAACACTATTCGTGGTAACCGCGGTTGGATGGAAGCAAGAGAAAGTGTTCTTAGCTCACCTCTTTTAGGTGATTTAAAAGACATTCGCCCTATTGTTCAAAAAGGAATGAGCGATAGTGCTTCGCTTGATAATGTTCTTGAGTTCCTAGTGATGTCAGGACTAAGCTTGCCTCATGCAATGGCAATGTTGGTACCGGAAAGTTTCAACGAAAAGAATCCTATTTCTGAAGACTTGAAAGCTTTCTATGAATATCATTCAATTTTAATGGAACCATGGGATGGTCCGGCTGCATTGCTATTCTCTGACGGAAGATACGCCGGAGGTATGCTTGACAGAAATGGCCTTCGTCCTGCACGTTATCTGATCACAAAAAATGATATGATGGTTGTTGCTTCAGAAGTTGGCGTTATGAACTTTGAAGCAAACGAAATAAAAGAAAAAGGTCGTTTACAACCTGGTAAGATTTTATTAATTGATACTGAAAAAGGTGAAGTTTACTACGATGGTGAAATTAAAAAACAATTAGCAGAAGCTAAGCCTTATCGCACTTGGTTGGCAAGCAACCGTATTGACTTGGATAAGATTCAAACCGGAAGAAAAGTATCTCATAAGGTTGATAAATACGACCGTATGCTTCACACATTTGGATATTCTAAGGAAGATATCGAAAAGCTTATTATTCCGATGGGATCTACTGGAGCAGAACCTTTGGCTTCTATGGGTAACGATACCCCACTGGCTGTTCTTTCTACAAAACCTCAGTTGTTATACAACTACTTCCGTCAACAATTCGCTCAGGTAACCAATCCGCCGATTGACCCATTACGTGAGCAGCTAGTTATGTCGTTGACTGAATACATTGGTGCTGTAGGTATGAATATACTTACTCCAAATGAAGAACATTGCAAGATGGTAAAACTAAATCACCCAATCTTAAGCAATGCTCAATTAGATATTTTGTGCAACATCAGATACAAAGGATTCAACACAGTAAAACTTCCTATATTATTTGATGTAAACAAAGGAAAAGCCGGATTGGAAGAATCATTGGCAAACCTTTGTAAACAAGCTGAAAAGTCAGTTACTGACGGCGTTAACTATATTGTACTTTCTGATAAAGACGTAGATGCAACTCACGCAGCTATCCCTGCATTACTTGCAGTTAGTGCCGTGCATCATCATTTGATATCAGTTCAGAAACGCGTACAGACAGCATTGATCGTTGAAAGTGGCGAAATACGCGAAGTAATGCACGCAGCTTTGTTGTTAGGCTTTGGTGCAAGCGCCATCAATCCTTATATGGCATTCGCTGTTCTGGATAACCTGATTGCAAAACAAGAAATTCAGCTTGATTATGCAACTGCAGAAAAGAATTATATTAAATCTATCTGCAAAGGTCTCTTTAAGGTTATGTCAAAAATGGGTATTAGCACTATCCGTAGTTACCGTGGTGCGAAAATATTCGAAGCTGTAGGTTTGAGCCAAGAACTTAGCAACGCATACTTTGGTGGTATAAACTCAACTATTGGCGGTATTCGTCTTGATGAGATTGCAGCCGATGCTGTACAGATGCATGCTGAAGGATTTGGTGCTGAAGGTTTTGAAGATCTTAAGAATAAAGGAATTTACAGCTTCCGTAAGGGTGGAGAACAACACGCATGGAATCCTGAAACTATTTCTACTTTACAACTTGCTACCCGATTGGGAAGTTACAAAAAGTTCAAAGAATTCTCTCACTTGGTAGATGGCAAAGAAGCTCCGATTTTCCTTCGCGACTTCTTAGGCTTTAAAAAGAATCCTATTTCTATTGACCAGGTTGAGCCAGCTTCAGAAATTATGAAGCGATTCGTTACAGGAGCTATGTCATTTGGTTCTATCAGCCGCGAAGCACACGAAACAATGGCACTTGCCATGAATAAGATTGGCGGAAAGAGTAACACCGGAGAAGGTGGAGAAGACGCTGCCCGTTTCAAGACTTTAGAAAACGGCATGTCTATGCGCTCTGCCATCAAGCAGGTTGCTTCTGGACGTTTCGGTGTAACTGCTGAATATCTTGTAAATGCAGACGAAATACAAATAAAGGTAGCTCAGGGAGCAAAACCAGGAGAAGGTGGTCAGTTGCCAGGATTTAAAGTAGACGAAGTTATTGCTAAGACTCGTCACTCAATCAAGGGAATTTCACTGATCTCTCCCCCACCTCACCACGATATTTATTCTATTGAAGATTTGGCACAGCTTATCTTCGACCTGAAAAATATTAATCCACAAGCTCGCATAAGTGTAAAACTTGTTGCAGAAAGTGGTGTAGGAACAATTGCTGCCGGTGTAGCTAAAGCAAAAGCCGATCACATTGTAATCTCTGGTGCTGAAGGTGGTACAGGAGCTAGCCCTGCAAGTTCAATCCGCTACGCAGGTATTTCTCCGGAAATTGGATTGTCTGAGACTCAACAGACTTTAGTTCTGAATGGATTACGCGGACATGTTGTACTACAGGTTGATGGTCAGTTAAAAACAGGACGTGACATCGTTCTTATGGCTATGCTTGGTGCTGAAGAATATGGATTTGCAACATCAGCTCTAATTGTTTTAGGCTGTGTTATGATGCGTAAATGCCACTTGAATACTTGTCCGGTGGGTGTTGCAACTCAGGATCCTGAGCTTCGTAAGAGATTCCATGGTCGTCATGAATACTTGGTTAACTTCTTCAATTACCTTGCAGAAGAGGTTCGTGAGTATCTTGCAGAAATGGGATTCACAAAACTAGAAGATATTGTTGGACGTACAGACTTAATTGAGCGTAAACACATTACCAGCAATGTAAAATATGAATTATTAGATCTTTCTAAGTTGACTTATATGCCTTCACAAGGAACTGATGCTGCAATACATCACGTTGGTGAAAGAATTCATTCCATTGGTGAAGTGAAGGATATGATAATCATTGCTCAGGCATCTGAAGCAATTGAACATGAAAAAGAAGTTTCTTTGGAATACACTATTGAAAATACAGATCGTAGTGTTGGTACTATGCTTAGTGGAGTTATTGCTAAGAAACATGGTGGAGCCGGACTTCCAGATGATACTTTAAATATTAAGTTCAAAGGATCTGCAGGACAAAGTTTTGGTGCATTCCTTACAAAGGGAGTAAACTTCAAACTAGAAGGTGAAGCTAATGACTATTTAGGAAAAGGTCTTTCAGGTGGCCGTATAAGCTTGCTTCCTCCTATGCGTTCTACGTTTGTTGCAGAAAACAATACTATTGCCGGTAATACACTTCTTTACGGAGCTACAAGCGGTGAAGTATATATCAACGGACGAGTTGGTGAACGTTTTGCAGTACGTAACTCTGGAGCTACAGCTGTAGTTGAAGGCGTTGGAGACCACTGCTGTGAATACATGACCGGTGGACGTATAGTTGTTTTAGGAAGTACAGGACGTAACTTTGCAGCCGGTATGAGTGGTGGAGTTGCTTATGTATGGAATAAAGACGGAAACTTTGATTATTTCTGTAACATGGAAATGGTTGAATTATCATTAATCGAAGAATCAAGTTATCGAAAAGAATTGCACGAACTAATTCGCAATCACTACTTCTATACCGGAAGTAAGCTTGCAAAAACAATGCTCGACTCTTGGGAAAAGTATGTTGATCAGTTTATTCAGATTGTACCTATTGAATACAAAAAAGTACTTCAGGAAGAACAAATGGAGAAACTGCAACAAAAGATTGCAAACGTGCAGAGAGATTATTAATTATATATAGAATCCTAAAGAAACAGATCAGGAATAAACATTAAAAAGCTGTACACCTAATTTCAATAAAGTGTACTCTCTATGAAATTATCATGTACACCTTTATTAAATTAGCTCTAGAGCAATCAGAGAACTATTCAGATCATTCTTACTTAATCAACAAATAGAAATGGGAAATCCAAAAGCATTCTTAACAATACATAGACAAGAGGCCGGATACAGACCTCTTCACGAACGTGTTTCTGACTTCGGTGAAGTAGAACAGACACTTAACAGCCATGACCGCAAATTACAAGCATCACGTTGTATGGATTGCGGTACTCCATTCTGCCATTGGTCATGTCCAATTGGAAACCTTCAGCCTGAATGGCAAGATCTTCTTTACAAAGGAAAATGGAAAGAAGCTTATGAAGTTTTGGAAAACACTTGTGACTTTCCTGAGTTCACCGGCCGCATCTGTCCTGCCTTGTGCGAAAAGAGTTGTGTATTGAAACTTTCTACAGACGAACCTGTAACTATCCGCGAAAACGAAGCTGCAATTGTTGAAGCTGCTTTCCGCGAAGGTTATATTATTCCAAAGCACCCAGTTAGAAATGGAAAGAAAGTAGCAGTAATAGGTTCTGGTCCTGCCGGATTGGTTGTTGCAAACCAATTAAACCGCAAAGGATACGAAGTTACTGTTTACGAAAAACACGAAGATGTGGGTGGTTTACTTCGTTATGGTATTCCAAACTTCAAGCTAAATAAAAATATTATAGAACGTCGCGTTAATCTGCTTAAACAAGAAGGCGTTAAATTTGTTACTTCTACAGAAATTGGCAAAGATATTTCAGCTAAAGATTTGGTTGATTCAAACGATGCAGTATGCGTTTGTATCGGTGCAGAAGTTCCAAGAGACCTTCCAATCGAAGGACGCAACCTGAAAGGTGTACACTTTGCATTAGAATTATTGAGTCAGCAAAACAGAATTTTAGCAGGACATAATTTTGATAAAGATGAATTAATAAATGCCAAAGGTAAAAAGGTATTGATTATTGGTGGTGGTGATACAGGATCTGACTGTATCGGAACATCAAATCGTCATGGAGCAGTAAGCGTTAGTCAGATTGAAATTCTGCCTAAACCTCCTGTTCATGATAATCCTGATACTCCATGGCCTATGTATCCTCAGGTTCTGAAAACAACAAGCTCTCACGAAGAAGGTTGTACTCGCCGCTGGAACATTAATTCATGCCGTTTCATTGGAGAAAACGGACAGCTGAAAGCTGTTGAGATAGAAGAAGTATCTTGGGAAAAAGGAGAAAACGGACGTATGGCTATGATTCCTTCTGGTAAGAAAGAAATTGTTGAAGCCGATCTTGTATTCCTTGCAATGGGATTTATACATCCTACTCAGGAAGGCATTATTGAACAATTGGGACTTGCAGTAGATAACCGCAAGAATATCGCAATTGATTCACGTGCCGCTGCATCAACAGCTAAAGTATTTGCAGCCGGAGATGCTGCAACAGGAGCTAGTCTTGTTGTAAGAGCAATGGCAGGCGGACGAAAAGCTGCTTCAGAGATTGATGCTTTTTTAAGTAACAAATAAACAAATAAATTATGTGTGGAATTGTAGGAATATTCAATATACAAACGCAGAGCGAGAAATTACGTGCTAAAGCCTTAAAAATGGCTCAGAAAATCCGCCATCGAGGTCCCGACTGGAGTGGCATTTATTGCGATGGCTCAGCTATTCTGGCTCATGAACGCCTTTCTATCGTTGACCCCCAATCTGGAGGTCAGCCATTATATTCTTCAGATGGCAAGGTTGTACTTGCGGTAAATGGAGAAATATATAATCATCGTGATATTCGCAAAGAGTTTGAAGGAGAATACCAATTCCAGACAGGTTCCGACTGCGAAGTAATTTTAGCTCTTTATCGCAAAAAGGGAATTAATTTCCTCGAAGACCTAAGCGGTATATTCGCTTTTGCATTATATGACTCTGAAAAAGACGAATATCTTATTGCACGTGACCCTATTGGAGTAATTCCATTGTATATTGGTCACGACAAAGATGGCAAACTTTATATTGCAAGTGAGCTTAAAGCTCTCGAAGGCTTCTGCGATAGTTACGAGCCTTTCCTTCCAGGACACTATTATTACAGCAAGGAAGGTGAAATGAAACGTTGGTACACTCGCGACTGGATGGAATATGATGCAGTTAAAAACAACAATGCATATAGCTCAGATGTACATGATTCTCTTGAAGATGCAGTACAACGTCAGCTTATGAGTGATGTGCCTTACGGTGTTCTACTTTCCGGTGGTTTGGACTCATCTGTAATTTCTGCCGTTGCAAAGAAATATGCAGCTAAACGAGTGGAAACTGATGGCAAATCAGAAGCATGGTGGCCACAACTTCACTCATTTGCAGTTGGTTTGAAAGATGCTCCGGACTTGATTAAAGCAAGGGAGGTTGCAGACCATATCGGAACTATCCACCATGAAATTAATTATACCGTACAAGAAGGGCTGGATGCAATCAGAGATGTAATCTACTTCATTGAGACTTACGATGTAACAACAGTAAGAGCCTCTACTCCTATGTACTTGCTTGCCCGCGTTATTAAATCCATGGGTATAAAGATGGTTCTTTCTGGCGAAGGAGCCGACGAAATATTTGGCGGTTACCTTTATTTTCATAAAGCACCAAATGCAAAAGCATTCCATGAAGAAACAGTGCGAAAAATAAGCAAGTTGCATTTGTACGATTGTCTTCGTGCAAACAAATCTCTGTCAGCATGGGGTGTAGAAGGAAGAGTTCCTTTCCTTGACAAAGAATTCCTGGATGTTGCCATGAGACTTAATCCTGAAGCTAAGATGGCACCAGGAAAAACTATTGAGAAAAAGATTTTGCGTGAAGCTTTCGCCGACATGTTGCCAGCAAGTGTTGCATGGAGACAAAAAGAGCAATTTAGTGATGGTGTGGGATATAACTGGATTGATTCACTGAAAGCTTTAACTTCAGAACGTGTAAGTGATGAAGAGATGGCTCATGCAGCAGAACGTTTTCCAATAAATCCACCAATGAATAAGGAAGAATATTATTATAGAAGCATTTTCGAAGAACACTTCCCAAGCAAAAGTGCAGCAAAATGTGTACCTTCGGTTCCATCTGTTGCATGTAGCACACCTGAAGCATTGGCATGGGATGAATCATTCAAGAATATGAATGACCCAAGTGGACGTGCAGTAAAGGGCGTACACGACGAAAGTTATTAATCATCCTGTAATATTAAAAATAAAAGAAGGCACTTTTAAATAATTAAAAGTGCCTTCTTTTATTTTTTTCAACTGATATTTTTATCTTTACAACCTTAAAATCTAATCAACAACATTATGAAAATTAAAAAACTTATCTTATTGGGAATTCTCCTTTCTACATTTGGAACAGTAAGTGCTAAGACAAAAGTGATAGCTCACCGGGGATTCTGGAATACTGAAGGTTCTGCACAAAATTCAATTGCAGCATTGACCAAAGCAAATGAAATCAATATCTATGGATCAGAATTTGACGTTTGGCTATCTTCCGACGGAGTTCCAGTTATCAACCATAATGCTACAACTGACGACCACCATCTTTTAATTGAAAAAACTTCGATTGCAGAGCTTAAAAAAGAAAAATTGGCAAATGGGGAATATTTACCGACTCTTGAAGAATACCTTTTGAAAGGAAAACAATGCAAAAATATAAAATTGATTGTCGAATTAAAACCGCATAGCAGTAAAGAAAGAGAAGATTCACTTACTGCAATGGTACTGGATATGGTCAAAAAACTGAAGTTGAAAAAGAAAGTTGAATATATTTCTTTCAGTTTGAATACAGTAAAAGAAATAATTCGCTTAGATCCTAAAGCAAAGGTTTCATACTTAACAGCAGATCTTCCACCAAAAGAACTTAAAAAAATTGGCTGTATAGGTTTAGATTATAACCTGAATGCAATGATAAAAAACGAAAACTGGTTTTCTGAAGCAAAAAAAGTTGGGATAAAAATCAATGTCTGGACCGTGAACAAAGAAGAAGATATGCATTATCTTATAAAAAAAGGTGCTGATTTCATTACAACTAACGAACCTCAGCTAGCTAAAGAGTTAACAAACAACAAATAGCATAATAACATTATTATCAATGCGGTTATATCAAAATTAAACCAAAATCACATAATTAAATAACAAAATGATTTATCTAGATGGTTATATTTTATATCCTTTTGTTCCATTATTGCCTTATAAAACTGCATATTTAAATAAAAAGGATTCATAACAAAATAACAATTCTAACAATATTATAAAATAGCACTAACAATAATAATAAATTCATTATTTTTTCACCAATATTGGTATCAATTGTTATTTAATCAAAATTAATTAGATATTCGACATTCTTTAATAGCATAATCAAACAATATGTCGTATATTTGCATTTATAAAAGACAAAAGGAAATAATGAAGCAAATTTTTAATGCAAAATGACAAACTTAATTAAATTTACCAAGATGCACGGTGCGGGTAATGACTATATATATGTCAATACATTAAAATACACCATTGAACATCCTGAAGATTTAGCAATAAAATGGAGTAAGTACCATACAGGCATTGGATCTGACGGATTGGTTCTTATCGGAAAATCTCCAATTGCAGATTTCAGCATGCGCATCTTTAATGCAGACGGTTCTGAAGCCATGATGTGTGGAAATGCATCTCGCTGTATTGGTAAATATCTATATGATAATAAAATAACAGATAAAGAAGACATTACTCTCGACACTCTTTCAGGAATCAAGCATTTGCATCTTACTGTATCAGGAGATAAAGTATCAAAAGTTACTGTAGACATGGGATCTCCTAAATTAGAAGAAGTTTTAGTTAATGGTAATTCTGAGAATTTAGTTTCAGCTGAAATTACAGTAAATAACCAAACATACAAAGCAACTGCTATTTCAATGGGAAATCCTCATTTAGTTATCTACATTGATGATATTGAAAAAATAGATCTTCCTGTTATTGGACCAATTTTGGAGCGTCACCCATTTTTCCCCAATAGAGTAAACGTGGAATTTGCTCAGAAGATAGATAATAAAACTGTAAGAATGAGAGTTTGGGAACGTGGTTCCGGAATTACCATGGCATGTGGAACTGGTGCATGTGCAACAGCCGTTGCCGGTTCTATTATAGGGCAGACTGAACGTGATGTTGAGATCATTATGGATGGAGGTAGCCTAAACATAAAATGGGACGAACAAACCGACAGAGTTTTTATGACAGGTGAAGCTGTCACTGTTTTCGAAGGCGAAATAACTCTTTAATCGCAAAAACTTAAAGCAACAAATAGATATGGCGTTAGTAAATGAAAATTTTTTAAAACTACCGGGTAGTTATCTTTTCTCGGATATTGCTAAGAAAGTAAATACATTTAAAGTAACTCACCCTAAACAAGATGTAATCCGTCTTGGAATCGGAGATGTAACTCAACCATTACCTCCTGCAGTAATAAAAGCTATGCATAATGCTGTTGAAGAGATGGCTTCTAAAAGCACATTTCGTGGATACGGTCCTGAGCAAGGCTATAATTTTTTAATCGAGACAATCATTAAAAATGATTATGCAAGCAGAGGTATAAGTCTAGACCCTAGCGAAGTCTTCATCAATGATGGAGCTAAAAGTGATACTGGAAACATTGGAGATATTCTTCGTCACGATAATAGTGTTGGTGTAACCGATCCTGTTTACCCTGTATACATCGATTCAAATGTTATGGCAGGCCGTGCAGGAGACTTAATTGATGGAAAATGGAGCAATTTGGTTTATATTCCTTGCTTGAGCGAGAATAATTTCATTCCGCAAATTCCTGACAGAAGAATTGATATGATATATCTATGCTATCCAAATAATCCAACTGGAACTACTCTTTCTAAAGAGGAATTAAAAAAATGGGTTAACTACGCACTAGAAAACGACACATTGATTTTGTATGATGCTGCTTACGAAGCATATATTCAGGAACCAGATGTTCCACATTCAATTTATGAAATTAAAGGTGCAAAGAAAGTTGCAATAGAATTCAGAAGCTTTTCTAAAACAGCTGGATTTACAGGTGTTAGATGTGGATATACTGTTGTACCAAAAGAACTGAACGCTATAACATTAGATGGTGAGCAGGTTTCTTTGAACAAATTATGGAACAGACGTCAGTGTACTAAGTTTAACGGAACATCCTATATAACTCAAAGAGCTGCTGAAGCTATATATACTCCAGAAGGTAAAGAACAGATTAAGGAAATAATCAACTATTATATGACCAATGCCAAAATTATGAAAGAAGGCATTGAATCTACAGGATTAAAAGTATTTGGAGGTGTAAACGCTCCTTATCTTTGGGTTAAAACACCAAATGGAATGCCTTCATGGAAATTCTTCGAACAGTTATTATATGAAGCAAATATCGTTGGAACTCCAGGAGTTGGATTTGGTCCAAGTGGAGAAGGTTATATTCGCTTAACAGCTTTTGGTGCACGCGAAGATTGCGTAGAAGCAATGAGAAGATTAAAGAATTGGATAAAATAATTTTGAACTCAAATATCATTAAATAAAATTTAGGTAGTATGTCAGATCTAAGATTCAGAGTAGTAGAGACAGCTTTTAAAAAGAAAGCTATAGAAGTTCCAGCTCCAGAGGAGAGACCTTCTGAATATTTTGGTAAGTATGTGTTTAACAAAGCAAAAATGTTTAAGTATCTTCCAACCAAGGTATACCAGTCATTGATGGATGCAATGGATAATGGTACTCCACTAAACCGGGATATTGCTAATGCTGTTGCTGCAGGAATGCAAAAATGGGCAATAGAAATGGGAGCTACACACTATACTCACTGGTTCCATCCATTAACAGAAGGTACTGCTGAAAAGCACGATGCTTTCGTTGAGCACGATGGAAAAGGTGGTATGATTGAAGAATTTAGCGGCAAACTACTTATTCAACAAGAACCAGATGCTTCCAGCTTCCCAAGCGGTGGTATCCGTAACACATTCGAAGCTCGTGGCTATTCAGCATGGGATCCTTCATCTCCTGCATTTATCGTTGGCGACACATTGTGTATCCCTACAATCTTCATCGCATACACTGGCGAATCATTAGACTACAAAGCTCCTCTTTTAAAAGCTTTGCAAGCAGTAAACAAAGCTGCTGTAGATGTAGTTCGTTACTTCAACCCTGAAGTTAAAAAAGTAATTTGTAACTTAGGCTGGGAACAAGAATATTTTCTTGTAGACGAAGGTCTTTATGCAGCTCGTCCAGACTTACTTTTAACTGGTCGTACTTTGATGGGACACGAAAGTTCTAAGAACCAACAGTTGGAAGATCACTACTTCGGTGCAATCCCTACTCGTGTTGCAGCTTTCATGACAGATTTGGAAATTGAAAGTTTAAAACTTGGTATTCCTGTTAAGACTCGTCACAACGAAGTTGCACCAAACCAGTTTGAGCTTGCTCCTATCTTCGAAGAATGTAACTTGGCAAATGACCATAACTTGTTAGTAATGGCTTTGATGCGTAAATTGGCTCGTCGCCACGGATTCCGTGTTCTATTACACGAAAAACCATTCAAAGGTATTAACGGATCTGGTAAACACAATAACTGGTCACTTGGTACTGATACTGGTATCTTATTATTAGGACCAGGTAAAACATCTGAAGAAAACCTTCGTTTTGTTACTTTCGTAGCAAACGTATTAATGGCAGTATATCGTCATAACGGATTATTGAAAGCTAGTATTTCTTCAGCGACTAACGCTCACCGTTTAGGAGCAAATGAAGCACCTCCTGCAATTATTTCTTCATTCTTAGGAAAACAATTGTCACAGGTTCTGAAACATTTAGCTGAAAGCACTAAAGACGATTTAGTAAGCCTTAGCGGCAAACAAGGTATGAAGCTGGATATTCCACAGATTCCTGAATTGCTGATTGACAATACAGACCGTAACCGTACTTCTCCTTTCGCCTTTACAGGTAACCGTTTCGAGTTCCGTGCTGTAGGTTCTGAAGCAAACTGTGCATCTGCAATGATTGCACTTAATGCTGCTGTTGCTGAACAATTAGTTATTTTCAAGAAAGAAGTTGATGCTCTTATTGAAAAAGGTGAACCTAAGATTTCTGCTATTCTTGAAGTTGTTCGTAAATATATTATTGAAAGTAAAGCAATCCACTTCGATGGAAATGGTTACAGCGACGAATGGAAAGAAGAAGCTTTGAAACGTGGTTTGGACTGCGAAACAAGCGTTCCAGTTATCTTTGACAATTACCTGAATGAAAGTAGCATTAAAATGTTCGAAACAACAGGTGTAATGACTAAAGTTGAATTGGAAGCACGTAATGAAGTTAAATGGGAAACTTACACTAAGAAGATTCAAATTGAAGCTCGTGTGTTAGGTGACTTAGCCATGAACCACATTATTCCAATGGCAACAAAATATCAGTCACAACTGATCGACAATGTATATAAAATGAAAGACTTGTTCCCTGGAGAAAAAGCTAACACACTTTCTACTAAGAACCTAGAAATCATTGAAGATATTGCTCAGAGAACAATCTTCATCAAAGAAAAAGTTGATGAAATGATTGAAACTCGTAAGGTGGCTAATATTATCGAAGAAGAACGTGAAAAAGCTATTGCATACCACGATAAAATCGTTCCTATGCTAGAAGAAATCCGTTACCATATTGACAAATTAGAATTAATAGTCGATGACCAATTATGGACATTGCCTAAATATAGAGAATTGTTATTCATTAGATAATTCTCAATAGAGTTATCTATTTCTTTTGTTGGTTGTTTTAAGTTTGTAAAAGGGGACGCTGTGAAGCATCCCCTTTTTCTTTTTAAAACACAGCTAAAATTTATTTTCCTAGAAAATTCTTTCCCATATATTGGTTAAAAGCATCTTTATATTGTTCGCCAATAGGGATGTAAACCTGCCCTTCCATTATAATCCTTCCTTTGGATATTTCTATAATTTTCTGCAAATTAATAATGTATGAACGATGCACTCTCATAAACTTACCTGCAGGTAATCGTTCTTCCATTATTTTCATGCTTAAAAGAGACATTATAGGCTTTTCCTGAACAAGATGAATACGTACATACTCACTCATACTTTCAATATAGATTATAGAGTCTACATCCAACCTTACTATTCTATATTCTGTTTTAACAAACAGGTGTTTATCATCATCCATTTGTTTATGCGATAACATAAGCAGTTCGTGCTGCTGCTTTACTTTATTGACCGATTTAAGAAAATCGTTATAACTGAAAGGTTTCAATAAATAATCCAGGGCATCTACTTTAAAGCCTTCAATAGCATACTCAGAATAAGCAGTAGTAAAAACAATCAGGGGTTTGTTTACCAAAGAACGCACAAAATCAAGCCCGTTTAAATCGGGCATATTAATATCAACAAACATTAAGTCAATATTATCATTTGAGATTGCCTCCATTGCTTCATAAGCACTACTACAAGATTTTATGAGTTCAAGAAACGGCACCTTATTTATGTAATTAGCAATTTGTGTAAGCGCCAGCGGTTCATCATCAACAGCAATACATCTTATCATAATAATGGTATAATTAGTAATACACTAAATTCGTCAACAGTAGAGTCTATCTTCAATGTATAATTATCAGGATACAGCAAATTCAAACGCTTTCTCACGTTTTCCAAACCTATACCTTGTTCATTGTCATGAGAGATATGATCGCAGTTACTGTTTGTCACTAAGCATTCAATATCTCTTTCATTAACCTGAAGACTAAAGTTAATATATGAATCCTTCCGATAACTGATACCGTGTTTAAATGCATTTTCAAGAAATGAAATAAACAGCAACGGAGGAATCTGAACTGACGGGATTACTTCCGGAAGATAAAGTTTAATGTTTACCTTTTCTGTATATCTAAGCTTCATCAGTTCAATATAATTCTGAATAAAAAACACTTCTTTCTCAAGGCTGATAGTTGGCTGACTGGAATCATACAAAACATACCTCATCATTTTGGAGAGCCCTATCACCGTTTCCTTAGCCTTTTCCGTATCAATATCTATCAATGCATGAATATTATTAAGTGTATTCATGAAAAAATGAGGATTTATCTGATGCTTTAGATAAGCCAGTTCTGTTTCCAAATTATGCTTTTCAAGCTCCTTCAATCTATGGGCATCCCTGATTGACTGGAATAGTAATTTTATAGCAATATTAAATCCAACAATAAGAATTGCAATTATAAAATTATTCATGAAAAACCCTACAAAAGGCATACGCAAAAAGCTTTTCTGATGAGGGCCAAAAGGTTCCTTTTTATCTTTATCTCCTGGAATATTCTGGGGAACTGGCTGTACAGCTTTATCACCCATAGAGTCCATTGGCTTAAATTTATTATCATGAGGAAGCGGCGGCCCCGATTTCCATTCGTTTCTAGTCCACGGTTCCGGACCTTTATGAGGATTAAAAAAGCCATTAGGCGAAAAAGATGTTGCCAGACAAATAGTAACAACTACCGAAGCAAGATAAAGCCACCATTTCTTTTTAAAAAACAGTAGTGGCATGAGCAGGTAGTTATTTACAAGAAAAATTAGAAGGAAAGGAATCATCCCCTCCCAAGTATGAAATATATCAAGCCAGCTAAATGATGAATTTTGTTTATAAATATCATCAATAAATGGTACTATAAGCAAAATCAACCAAATAACTACATAGATAAAATTCTCTAAAATCTGCTGTTTTTTTTCTGTGTTAATCATGTTATAACATGTTATTATAACAAATATACAATTTTAATATTACTCCTGATCACAATCATTGGATTAACTAAAACTTATGTGAGTAACCTATACCTATAATATGACTATTGGTTTCATCCTCATCTTCGTCAAAGTTTACGTATTTATAATACAAATCCAATGAATTTTTATTATTGATTTTATATTTTGTACCCAAAATAAATCCAATTTTATCCAATCCATTCCCGGTTTTATTATTGAGTGAATTATAAAACTCACAAGACGTATATGGCTCAAAGCTGGAGTCTTTTATATTGTAGCTAAGAGCAACCTTACTACGAATATACTGTTTTGGATTTGCTCTTGTTGACGTTTCAGACACTCCCTGTCGGTACGTGCTTTGAAACCTTTCACGCAAAGAAATGGTAAAACGATTAAATTCATAACTTCCCTGAACGAAGAAATAATAACGATGTCTTATTTCCCAATCCTTAGTGGGATGATTGTAATTAATTAAATTATATGCTCCACCAGCTTTTAAATAGGGACAGAACTTATATGAGAGTTGTACAGCTGTAGAAAAGCGATCTATTTCATTTAGATTATCCCGAAGACGAAACTCTTCCTCTAATGAAACTTCCAGTTTAGGAACAATCTTCTTTGTTACTTCCACACTGGTATACATACCCAAATCATCACTTTGTGCAAAAGAAAGTGTACTACCAAGCAAAGCTGCAAACAAACATGCTATTTTTACTATTTTCATATATTGCTATATTTATATTATTCGTCGTCTTTAGGAAGTCTCGTCATAGTGTCAATAGTATTAATTTCATCGTGCAATGGTTCATAATAAATCTTTAGATACGCTGTATCACGAAGAAAATCAAGATGTCCTACTTCTACCTTCAAAATATCAATTCCGGTTCGTTTTTTTAAATCTTCCATTAATTCATCATATTTGTCGGGAGTAATAAGGCTTATTTTATCATACAATATGAGTTTGCATGATGTATGTTTCAGCCATCTACTGCTTTCTAAAGCCCAGGTTATCAAAACAAACAATATATTTGTTGCAAATAATTCTGCATAGCTTATCTGAACAGCAACAGCATTGATAACAGACACAGCAATAATTAAAAAAAGATAAGTCATTTCTCTGATGGGTACCGATTCGGTTCTGTACCTTATTATCCCAAAAATAGCAAATACTCCTAAAGCAAAACCAATTTTGATTTTAACACTGTTAAGCAAGAATATAAGTAAAAACACACTGACATTAATCAGAGAAAACGTAAAATAGTAATCTCTTCTTCTGCTTTTGGGATAATAGAAAAAATGAATAATAGAAGTTACTACAATAAAGTTAATAAGGAAGCGTATTATCAGCTGTCCAAAGCCATTAGCATCAAGTAATGGAGTTCCAAGAAGGTCAATATTACTCATCCATTCAGAAAGTGTATCCATAAGATTTATTAGTTAATTTATTTATTTGTATTAATTTACTTTTGAATCGATTATATTTCAAAGACGGATTGGTAAGAACAGCTCCAAGGCAATATTTACTAATGCTAACCTGTCTTATTCTTTCTCTATTCATTATTTCTCTTACCGGAGAATAAGACTCTCCTTCCTGCTTAACTTCAACAATTACAAAATCAGAAATAATTTCTTTCTTTTGAGTTTCTAAATTCAGAAAGTTAATGTCACAATCTAACGTCAGACGTTCTGTTTTACAACGATTGACTAATGTTATGCGATAGAAATTATTTTCGAGTACAGGAAACAGGTTATCCAGTTCATATCTGGAATGAGAATGTAGAAACTCTGCATTCTTTTCAATTCTGAAATGGTCTTTGTTTTTAATGCCTGTTCTAACCTTTCGTGTTTGGCCTTTATTGTTTTTATGTTTCACCTCCAGAAAAGTCAGATCAGAATCTACATATTCTCTTATCCTTATTTTTTCTCTGTCGGTCTTCCCGTTTTGATGAGCAATGAACATATCATCTGCAGGAGTATCCAAATAAGTTGTGTGGTAATTATTAACTCGTTTGCCATTAATATCCTGAACGAAATATTCATCCTTTATCTTTTTAAGAAAAGGTTCAAAACGTTCTGTAGGAATAATAAACTTTGTATCAATCCTATTCATTAATCGAACAGCATCCATTTCTTCCAGAGAAATGGGAGGCATGTCGTTTAATAACTGTATAACTTCTGAACGCATCTTTTCAAGGTATTTTTTTGATAGAATTAGTCTTATTCATAATACTGTCTCGTTACGAATGTATTACAATAAGATAAATCATCAAAAAGCAATCAATGAACGGATGCTTTTTATCAGCAAAAGTGGAATATATTAAAATTAGTAGGCTCTGAAGATAATAGCCTTACCTGTGGTATGAATAATAAAGCGGTCGGATAAGGAAGCGTTAAGAGTTCCTTGCCACCACTGTTTTAAAGAAGGGAGAGTATACTGGAGTCCTTCCTGATACATATCGGCATCAGAAAGATTAAAAATAGAGACTTGCTGACCCGGATAGCTTTCAAATTCACTATCTTCTGATATAGGAGTTAATACACCATAATCGGTTACCATTTCTACATCTGCCTGATCCATATAATCAGCCAGCAGACTAATATTTCCTAATGTATGGTCTTCTCTTTTTCCTGTTGCACCAAGAATAAGCAAGTTCTTTTTATTTTGTTGCAGGCAGTAATTAAATGCTTTGGTCAGATCGTTTGTTTCCTGATCGGGAATAGAGTGAAGAATATGTGCAAATTGCTTTTTATTTAATTTTGAAAGAGAATCTCCGTCGCCAACTATAGCAACGGGAATTCTTCCTTTACTGACAAACTCATCGGTAGCTCCGTCGCAGCAAACCACATAGTCTGTTTTAGTCAAAAGAGCTAAAGGTAGTGGATGAACGGGAAAATCTCCATTAGCCAGAATAATGGCAGAGGGATTCTTAGCGATTGTCAGTAACGGGTATTTTTTCATCATTCAAAGCATTATATAACATCATCTTTTTCCATTTGAAATAACCAAATACAGCTATCACGGAGTACAAACCGTAGAGAATAGTTGTAGGATACAGACCTTTGTAAAGATACAAAGCACAACAAGCAACATCTACAACAATCCAAACCAGCCATTGCTCAATATACTTATATGCCAGCAACCACATTCCAATAATACTTAAAGCAGTAACAAATGAGTCTGCATAAGGAACCGTACTATCGGTATAACGAGTCAGGATAAAAGCTATTCCAACAAAAAGTATGGCAAAGATAATAATTATCGGCAAGAAGTATTTAACCGGAGTATAAGAAATAGGTCGCTCCTCTCCTTCTTTTTGGTCGGACTTTTTCATCCACATCACCAGCCCGTACAAGCCGGCCAGTAAATAATAGATATTAATACCCATATCTGCATAAAGTCCCGCAGCATAAAACACATATATGTATACAAGCGGCATAACAACTCCGGCAAACCACAAATAGATACTTGCTTTATACTCTAAGTAGAGATAAAGCAAGCCTATCAGTGTGCCTATAATTTCAAGATAATCCATTATAGTATATTTTCTTTATCAGAATTTCAACGTAATTCCAGCTAAAATGTTTGTTCCTGCCTGAGCAAAATAACCGGCGCCGTTATAACGTGTTTTACTTCCGTCTGCATCAATCACATAAGAGCTATATCCATATCCGTTACTTTCATATTTCTCATTAAACAGATTATTGATTGAAAGAGCTAAATGAATTGATTTAAATGCAGGCAGACTGAATGTATATCCTAAACGGAGATTATTAACAAAATAAGCATCGAGAACACAATCTTCTTGCTTAGAGTTAGAAAGATATTGTTTACCTACATAACTTGATTGAAGTGCTGCATCCCAATTTTTATAAGTAAATGTAAACATGCTATTTGCTATTACACTTGGAGAATAAGCAATAGTTGTTTTTCCTACGTAGTTAGATGTTTGAGTATACAATGGCTTCCAGTCTGCATCATAATTATCAAGATATTCAGTATAATCATTAATCTTATTCTGACTTAAAGTTGCGTTTCCATCCCATCTCAACCAGGAAGTAATCTTTGCACCAAGCATATATTCCATACCTATACGGTAACTATCAGGAACATTATCAGCAAGTGGCTCACCAATATCATTTGTCTGACCGGTAAGAATAAGCTGATCTTTATACTTCATGTAGTAAAAGTTCACACCGACAAGGAAGCGAGAATCATTATATGTATATCCGGCTTCATAATCGAACAATCTTTCCGAAGAAGGAGTCTTGCCAAACTTAGCATCCGTAAAGTTATTACGGGTAGGTTCTTTATGAGCCACAGAGAACGAAGCATAAGCAGAATTATTTTTATTGATCTGCCAGAAAAGACCAGCCTTCGGATTAAAGAAGTTATAGTTGTTATCTACTGCCAAAGTCTGCATTCCGCCCGGAGTCTTAGTCCAATCCCACTTATCATTCAAACCATCAATAGTGTAATGAATGTATCGATACTGCAAATCCCCGTAAGCACTCAATCCTTTAAGCAATTCATAACTTGCTTTCAAATAGATATTAGCATCCGTTTTATCAGAGTTATTACGATAATATTCATGATCGGGATCAAGCACAGTATTAAAATAATTCTTCACCCAGATTACTCTACCGTAATTATTACCCTTGTATTCGTTTGCAGCTCCACCTAAAGAGGCTTGTAAACGGCCAGAAGAATAATTAAAGGAGAACACTCCTCCGCCAAAACCATTATCCATTCTTTTCTGACGAACCAAGTCACTTTTATCTATCAGATTTCCATAATACACAAAAGGTTGAAGTCCATATTCTTCCAAAGATCTTTTGTTTTTATATTCCTGATAATAACCTTCCCCATCAGTATAATGTAATGTCAGGTTCATATTCCATTTTGGTGAGAATATATGAGTGTAAAGCATCTGATAATTAGTCTGAATATAGTTATCAGTCTGGTCTTTATAAAAACCAATCACATTTCCATCAGCATCCTGAATTTCACCACAAGGATTATAACGACGGCCTTTTCCAGCCAGATCTTCGTTACCATTCCATGCATGATAAGTTTTTTCCTTTCCGCCGAAAACTATAAATTTAAAGATGTCGTTATCACCATAATATCCAGCCTGAGCAAAGAACGATTTCAAATCTGTAGAAGCCCGGTCAATATATCCGTCTGAAGCAAGATTAGATAATCTGGCATCGAAAGCCCATCGGCTTTTCAGCAATCCGGTTCCTACTTTAAATGTTTCCTTGTGCGTATTAAATGATCCATACGAACCATTAATTTCGGCATAAGGAAGTGCTGAAATAGATTCCGTTTTCATATTAATACTTGCACCAAACGCACCCGCACCATTAGTCGAAGTTCCGGCTCCGCGCTGAATCTGAAGATCTTCAATAGACGAAGCAAAATCGGGCATATCTACCCAATAAAGAGTGTGAGACTCGGCATCGTTCAAAGGCACGCCATTGGCAGTAACATTGATACGTGAAGCATCTGTTCCACGAACTCGTATACCTGTGTACCCCACTCCTGCTCCGGCATCGGATGTTGCTACCACCGAAGGAGTCATAGTAAGCAAGAAGGGAATATCCTGCCCAAAGTTCTGCTTTTTAATTTGATCCTTACTAACATTTGAGAATGCAACCGGAGTCTTAGCCGTTGCGCGTGTTCCTACTACCTGCACTTCCTGCAGTCTTACCAAACGCAGGCTATCCTTTACCTGCGCAAAAGACGATGAGCCAATCAGTGTTAAGCCGACAAGCATCTGTACTTTCTTTTTCATACCTATTTTTAGTTAAATAAAACAGAAAAGGGGTCTTTTCTATCTTTCGTTCCCTCCGCCGGCATTACCCGGATCAGGTTATGGGTATAATCTCAGCCCGTTATATTGAGGCACCCCTTATATGAGAATATGGCACAAAGTTAGTGCTTTTTTGGAATATGTAACAAAATGAAATGTTATTTTTGAAATAAAGGTCTTTGTTTATACCTGTTTGTCTTCAATATAAGTAGTCAACTCGCATATAGAATACAGAGGAAAATTAGTCAGCCACTCCTCTTCACGGAAATCAAACATGGAAGTACGAGCAACTTTTTTTCATAATTACTTCCTTCTTTTACAAAAAATCGAAGGAGTTTCTGTTAGAGAATACATTTTTTCGAAGGAGTTTTTGCACTTTGAGCACACTTTTTCGAAGGAGTTTATTAAAATGAGCGATAAAGCATAGACAGTTCGAGCTTATTTTCAAGCAAATACAATTCTCTTCTCTATATTTTTTTAAATCAAAATCATCCCTCACTACCCTCACCATTTTCACTAAAACCATTTATAGATAAGCCTTTTCAGGGGTGAGGGATGCAAAATCAACCCTCACCAAAGGCTGATTATCCATCACCAAATACAGTCATCCCTCACCATTTCAATGAAAAAAACACAAAAATCAAGGGCTATTATCGAAAATTAAAAACCCGAACAAAACAATATAAAACAGTTTTGTCCGGGTTATTCAGTTTATTTTGATTGCAAACCTTTACTGCAGCGGAATATAAATTTCCGTCTTCAGTTTGGCTTCTTCCGTGCGTGAAGGATCATTGATATACTTTTCATACAACGGAGCGTTGCGAAGTTCGTATCCACAATCGGGAAGCCATTTTGCAAAGATTGTATCATACACAATCCCAAGGTTTGTATAAGGACCTTGATACAAGAAAACAGCATACTTACCTCCGGCAATCTCCTTCACTCCTATTTCACCTTTTGGTTCTGCTGGTTTTGGAAGTACAAGACACACGTCTGTGCGAAGCTTTTCAGATGTGGTGACCTTAGGATCATCATGATAAATGCTGATGTGCTCAATGCCTGCCGAGAAAAGTTTATTCTCTTTCACATACACCCAAAGTTTGCCCCATGCCCCACAAAAGTCGAGTTCGGAATATGCTCCAGTTAAACGGATATAAATTGCTTTTTTAGTTTCAATATCTATCACCTTAGGCGATTTCAACTTCAAATCCGGATTTAATTGTACAGGTTTCATAATTACAAAGTTTTTATTGTTACGGTATTCTAAAGGAGTTATATCATAAAATTGTTTGAACGATTTCGATAAAGAAGAAGGCATCTCATAACCCACGCTATAGGCTATTTGTTCCACGGGAAGATCGGTATACCGAAGCAGACGGACGGCGGTTTCCAACCTTATTCTTATTATGTATGCTCCGAGTGTTTCGCCTAGAAAAGCTTTCATAATTCGATGAAAATGATAAGTTGACAGGTTGGACATCTCAGCCAGCTTTTGCAAATCGAGTTCCTCGTCGAGGTGGTTATTGATGTAATCTACTACAACATTCACTCTTTTCAAATATTCTTCCCGTGTTGACGATTTTATTTCCATACTTCTTTGTTTTAATTGATAGTGCAAAGATAAAGTGAGTTTGCTGATTATTCTTGTCCGATATTGCTAAATATTTTATCAAATATGTTTGCGGACTTCATTAAATATCCGTAATATTGTATTTAGTTTGATGTATATCAAAGCAGTGTTATGATGTACATCTAAGCATACGTTTGATATACATCAAAGATTGTGTTTGATATATATCAAACGAAAAACATTCCTAGTATAAATTAAAAACTCACTAATAATAATGGCATTTAGATATAGAGTAAAAACAAAACGTTCCGCACTGAAAGATAAAACAACAAAATACTATGCAGTTCCAATCCGCAATGAAAAGGTACATATTGCCAATTTGGCCGAAGAACTATCACATCGTTGCTCCCTTTCAAAAGGAGATATTCTGTCAACCTTGTCGGGATTAGTTGATTTAATGGAAGAGCATCTACACAATGGCGACAGCGTTTATCTCGACAATCTGGGCATCTTCACCCTTTCTGCTACCAGTGATGGTTTTGATACTCCCGAAGAATGTACTCCATCAAAGGTAAGAGCACAGAAAATTTGTTTCAGGGCTGATAACAAACTAAAGAAAAACCTTCAGTTTGTACAATTTGAAAAAGATAAGCACAGCGCTGAATAATTTTTGCTAAACTATTAAACATTTTTGCTCCTTAATATGTTATCAATAGGATTAACTATTTAAGGAGGATTATATGAAAAAATTAGTTCTATTGGCTGCATTTATATTTGCAGCAAGTTTCAGCGCAGCAAACGCTCAAACAGTAAATAAAAAAGTTGAGAAAACAGAGAAAGCTGCTTCTGTTCAGAAAGAAAAAGCAACAAAAGCACAAGCTACTGTTAAGGACATGAAGTCAAAAACGACTACTAAATTTGAGAAAATTGATACTGAAGCTAAGTATAAAGAAGCTCTCGCCAAGTATGATAAAGAATTGAAAGAGGGAAAGATTACTAAAGCTCAATATCAGGAAGCTGTAGCAAAATGCAAAAATGATTATAAATGCACTAAAGAAAGTGTAAAGACTAAAGCAAAAGAAGGAAAGAAAGGAACTATGGATGCAAAGAAAGAAATGAAGAAAGATATGAAGAAGGAAATGAAGAAATAATCTTTATTTAAAATAGTTTCAATCAACGGGCAGAAAAGAACAAGCTTTTCTGCCCGTTGTTGTTTTATCCATACTTAGACTAGAATTGCATTTACGCTTCTATTAAAATAACAATTGTTTCAATTAACAAATATTTAAAATTAGAAGAATAAAATTCAACAAATTATAATTTGCAGAAAAACTCTGCGTTTTTTTGGATATTACTATTTATTATTTCATTTTATTTTGTACTTTCACACGCTGAAGTCTGCATTAAACCCATTTTCTAAAGAAAGTGTGAGATCAGGCTGATAACTAATAAAAACAACGAATATGAAAAAAATTATTTTATTTGCTGCATTCATTGCAGCTGTTAGCTTCACTGCAAACGCACAAACAGTATCAAAAAAAGTAGAAAAAGCTGAGAAGACTGCTACAGTACAAAAAGACAAAGCTAAAGCATGTTGTAAAGAAGCAAAAGCAGAATGTAAAGATGCTAAGGCTGAATGCAAAGACGCTGCTAAAATGGCAAAAGCTGGAAAAAAAGAATGCAAAGCTGCATGTAAAGAAGCTTGCAAAGACGCTAAAATAGCTAACAAAGACGCTAAAGCTTGTTCAAAAGAATGCCAGAAAGATTGCAAAAAAGCATGCAAAGATGCTAAAGGTGAAGTTAAAAAAGCAGCTAAAAAAGAAGTAAAAGGATAATTCTTTAAAAATAGTTTTATTATAAAAAAGATAGAAAGGAAAAGCTTTCTATCTTTTTTTATAATATAAAACATGGGTCTGTTTATACAAATTATTCAATACTGCCTGAGATGTAATTAATAAACGTCTAGTTAAAGCCTGTTTTTAATTAAAGACCATATCGTTAACCTCTTTTCTTGGCGAGTAAGGCATAGAAACAGCATGTCCAAGGCGAACAAGCAACATTGGATATTCTCCATTTATATCAAGCCTGGTTCTCATTTCATCGGCAAGCGAATTTATCTCACATGGCTGATTTAAATAAGCATTGGTTACTCCCAACAATGTAGATTCTAGCAGGAATCTTTCAAGCGAGCGTCCTAAAGTTATCCAATCTAAAGGCGTACTATTTTCAACAGTAAAAAGAGCCAGCAGAGATGAAGATTCTATTTTCTTCTTATCCGATTTGTTTTGTGCCTCAGGAGTCAACACAAAATTCATGATTGGTTTTCCTATCCATGAAGGGACTGATGGCGAGCCCATAACAGCATACGTCAGTCCGTCTTTATATTTAAGAACCTGCTTTTTATTTAGTCGTATCCAGTTAGTAAGTTCTTTTTTAAAGGCACTGTCTGTCATCTGCATTTCATTACCTCTGTAAACAAACTCTTTCAGCTGATTGAATTCTGCATCTTTTTTCTCATACAAGTGAACATGTACCCCATACTCCAGCTGAACTTCCCTTAAAACTTTCAACGTATCTTTAGTCAACGACCTGTTAGTATAGATTCGTCTGTTGGTCTGTCTTTTAGTGATCTGCTCGAAAAGAGAATCCGAATATGTTTTATCAGCTTTCTCTAATTCTACATGAACATAATATTCACCAGTGGCATCTGCAAGAATGCTTACACTATCCTGATACCCGAAATGACGTGCGGCAATACAAAGATTCTCTGTTGCAGTTCCTAAACTAATATACAACTCTCTGTTATTGCCATCCACCACAGACAATGAACGACTAAAATCAGGATAAATATCAAGACCTTTACTTGTTAACTTAAATTTCCAAGGCTGCGTATTATGTCCGGACGGGGCCTTCAACGCATACTCAACCAGTTCTGTAAATTGTTTCATCACTTTCTATTCTTCAATAATAACATACAAATATATACTATTTATTTAAAAAATCACACCAAAAACATAAATATTTAGATATTACTTTTTAAACTCTATTTTATTGATATTATGAGACGAACAAATTGATTTTTGAAATGTTATTTAAGAAGCGTCAGTATATTCATTACCAATAACTAAATTATAACGGAAATATGAGGAGTCTTTGTTTCATTCTTTTCCTGCTAATTTCCGTACTAAGCAACGTGGCTCAAACGCCTCAGAGAAGAACAGACCAACTGACAGGATATACGGTTAAAGGAACTGTTATTGATTCTATATCCGGTCAGGGGGTACAATATGCCACGCTTAGTATAGCCGCAGCGCGCTCACCACAAAATCCGCTAAAGGTGGTGGTAAGTGATAATAACGGAAATTTCACGGCTTCTTTTAATGCTTCGCCCGGCAATTATGCAATTGCTATACAGTTTGTTGGCATGAAACCAGCAGTAAAAAGGTTTTCTCTTACCGCAAATCAAAAGCAGATTTCTTTGGGTTCTATATTTATGACTGAAACTTCAGCACTACTAAATGAAGTTGTGGTTGTGGCACAAAAGCCTTTAGTAAAGGTTGAAATAGATAAGCTGACATACAGTATAGAAAACGACCCGGAGGCTAAAACCAGCAACACTTTGGAAATGTTTCGTAAGATACCAATGATTACGGTGGACAATGAAGATAATATTCAACTGAAAGGTTCGTCCGACTTTAAAATATACCTGAATGGCAAGCCGTCCAACATGATAAGCAATAACCCGAGCGATGTTCTGAAAAGCATGCCTGCCAATTCTATTAAAAGTGTTGAAGTAATTACAGATCCCGGAGCCAAGTATGATGCTGAAGGCGTTGGTGGAATTATTAATATCATTACCGTAAAAAGTGGAATTCAAGGATATACTGCTACCATTCGGAGTAATGCCAGCACACAAGGACGCATTGGAGGAGGAGCCTATTTATCTCTAAAAACGGGAAAGTTTGGCATTACTGCAAACTACAATTACAATTACATCAACACGCCTTACAATGATTCTTATCTGGAACGTACAAATCTCGTAAATAACATAGAGAAATATATGACTCAGAACGGGCGTTCAAAGAATAAAGGGCCGTTTCAGTTTGGTACAGTAGAGGCCAGTTACGAGATAGACACACTTAATCTTGTAAGCTTGTCAGTCGAAAGGTTTAACGGAAAAATAACTGGTATTTCAGACTATATGGTTGAGATGAAAGATGCTGAATATAATCCATATTACAGTTATGACAGATACAGCAAATCAACCAGAACGTTTGGTTCAACAGACATAAATGTAGACTATCAGCGTTCTACGCATCGCAAAGACGAACTTCTTACTGTTTCTTACAAATTCGACAACAACCCTAACGATAGTAAAAGCAACACTTTATTAAAGAACTTATCGGGTGCTGTTCCCCTATTTCTGGCACGTACTCAGAATAACGTAAATAAAGCCTCAACAAATGAACATACAATGCAGCTTGACTATACACGCCCAACCTGGCAGGGGCAAAAGCTTGAAGCTGGTTTAAAGTTTATTCTCCGTAAAAGTAACAGTGAAACAGAACGTTGGCAAAATGATACTTTGGTAATTGATCCGTCTTACGACTTTAAGCACACACAGGAAATTTATTCTGCTTATATCAGTTACGACATCAAAATAAAAAAGTTTGGATTTAAGGCCGGAGTGCGCGAAGAAAGTACTAACCAGAAAGTTAAATACATTCTCTCTCCCGAGATGAACTTCAAAGTCAACTATTCTAATTTAGTTCCTTCGGCTACTGTTTCGTATATGAAAAATCCTTCAGAACAAATCAGTTTTGGATATTCCATGCGTATTCGTCGTCCAGGCATTAGAAACCTGAATCCGTATATAAATGATACAGATCCTGAAAACATCAGCTATGGTAATCCAAAACTAAACCCGGAAAAAAGCCATAACTTGAATTTGAATTACAGTAAATTCTCCCCCAAGCTTAATATTAATCTTAGTTTAAGTTATCGATTCGAAAACAATGGAATAGAAAGCTACACATTTATTGATCCTAAAAAGCCAAATGTAAGTCAAACTACCTACGATAATATTGGTCATAGTCAACGAACCAGTTTTAATTTGTATGGTAACTGGAATGCTTTTAAGAATTTCAATCTTATAATAAACGGAGGCGTTTTTTATGTAAACATGAAAAGTGATGCAACATCGTCAACAGATGTGCTAAGTACAGATGGATTCTTTTACAATTGCTATACTGGGCTACAATATACACTTCCTAAAAACTTCCGTTTAAATCTGAATGGAGGCTACTTTGCCCCAAGAGTTAGTCTGCAGGGAAAAACATCGGCATTCTATTTTACCAGTTTTTCAGTTAGCAAAGACTTCCTGAACAAAAAATTATCGGTATCTCTCTCCTGCAATGATCCATTCTGGAAAACAAAAGAATATACAAGCAAAACAAATGACAGGAGTTTTACTATGAAAAATGTAAATTATATCAATGCACGCGATTTCAGAATAAGTCTGTCATACAGATTTGGAACTCTCAAAACATCTGCTGCAAAGAAAGCAAAGAAAGGAATATCAAATGATGATTTAAACAATAATAATGAAGAAAATCAAGTAGAAGGAGTAAATACAAACAACAGATAAACTTCTGATCTAAGTTATATAATCCTCTGACCAGAGTTAAAAAGAAGGGCGCTCAACAACCATTGAGCGCCCTTAGCTTTTCTATTTTTCTCTGAAATATTATTCAACGCATACTTCGTCTACAAACACATTTGCAGCTTTGCCTTTTCCACCATGCCATTGAGGCATAGAAGTAACGTTATTAACGATTACTTTCACAAATTTAGCTTGTGTTGGAGCAAAACCAAGAGTATAATCATTCACTCCGTCTTTATCTCCTTTTTGAGCTTCCGGAAGAACTAGTTTAGCAGCTTCTTTGAAATTCTGACCATCAGCAGAAAGGTAAACAGTGATATCTTTTGGAGGGAATACCCAGTCGCCTTTCGCAGAGTTGGTTCCTAAACGAACTGACTTAACTTTTGTATTTTCTCCTAAATCGATAACTAAATTCATTGGTTCGGCCTGGAAACCTACCCAACTATCATTGTAGTTTTTACCACCACGGATACCATCTACCAAAGTAGCAGCACCATTACATTCAAACTTCTTGCTTGGTGTTGTGTTCAACGTTGCTTTCTTAGCAGTTGATTTAGTGAAAGAGAATGTTTTTTCTACATTACGCAGTTTCATATTCTTTCTGTCCACCATTGCTTTAAGTGTACAAGAATAAGGAATTTCAACCGGAGCTGTGTATTTAGTACTATTTACAGTAGGTTCTGTTCCGTCTATAGTATAGTAAATTGGAGCATCGCCAATTGTTTTTAAAGTAACTTCCACGCATCCTTTTTCTGTATTTACAGCATAAGAAGGAATTGCTTCAAAAATATGTTTAGCATAATTCAATCCCATTACATCATAGATATCTGCAATATGGCTAATGCGTGAAGTAAAACTTGCATAGTCTTTCTTATCAGCATTTGTCCATTGTACTTCGCTTAAAGCAGCTAAACGAGGAACCAGCATATACTCCAGATGATCTTCTGATTCAATATATTCGGTCCATAAATTAGCCTGAGGACCAAGAATGTGTTTTGCTTCTTCTTTTGTCAATTCTGCAGGAACCGGTTCAAATGAATAAACTCTTTCTACAGGAGTAAATCCTCCGATAGCAAGTGGTTCTCTAGGATCAAGAGATTGATAATGGTCAAAATACAAGTGAGAACCTGGAGTCATAATTACATCATGTCCCTGACGAGCAGCTTCTATACCGCCTTCCATTCCTCTCCATGACATTACAGTTGCATTAGGAGCAAGACCTCCTTCAAGTATTTCATCCCATCCAATAATCATACGACCTTTATCGTTCAGAAATTTCTCGATACGAGTCATTGTATAACTTTGTAATTTAGCCTCAGCAGAATGTTTTTCGTCTGCTTTTAATCCAAGTTCTTTAATCTTTGCCTGGCAAACCGGACATTTTTCCCAGCGAACTTTTGGGCATTCATCACCTCCAATATGAATATACTTAGAAGGGAATAGTTCCATAACTTCGGTCAGCACATTTTCAAGGAAAGTAAATGTTTCTTCTTTTCCTACACATAATACATCATCAAGTACTCCCCATTCTGTAGAAACCTTGTAAGGACCACCAGTACAACCAAGACTTGGATAACTAGCCAAAGCTGCTACCATGTGTCCTGGAAGGTCAATTTCAGGAATAATTGTGATAAAACGATCTTGTGCATACTTCACAATCTCTTTAATTTGTTCCTGAGTGTAAAATCCTCCATGAGGTTTACCATCAGAACTTCCCCAGTTTTTACCCACCATTGTGTATGCACGCTGGCTTCCAATAGTTGTAAGTTCCGGATATTTTTTAATTTCAATTCTCCATCCCTGGTCATCTGTAAGATGGAAGTGAAATTTATTCAATTTATGCAAAGCCATTACATCAAGGTACTTTTTCACTTCATCAACACTGAAAAAATGACGTGATACATCGAGATGCATACCTCTGTAACTAAAACGAGGAGCATCGCTGATTTTGGCACAAGCAAGTTCCCATTTCTGGTCCTTTACCAATGTTTTACCAAAAACAGCAGCAGGAAGTAATTGTTTTACTGTCTGAATAGCGTGAAAGAAACCTTCGGGTGCAGATGCTTCAATAAGAACCTTGTCTTTTTCTACGTCTAATTTATAACCTTCTGCCGGAACTTTTTTGTTCAGAACAACAGTGATAGTATTACTAGCAGCTTTCTTAGCAGCTTTAGTACTTACCTTAACATTGATACCAGAAGTAAGATTCAATTGTTTTGCAAAATCTTCTGCCACCTTGGTAAACTTACTGTCCAGTCCCTTCTGAACAATAAATTCACATTTATCATTCAATACAAAACGTCCTTCACTCTGTACCAATGAATTTGGAAGAGGAATTAGATCGTAATTGCCCGCTTTCATCGTACTACCGCACGTTAAACACGAACAAATCAGGAAAATCGAAAAGAGTTTTTTCATGTTGTTTTTCTTTGTTTAAAAGGATATAATTTATTATATGCAGCAAATATACTAAAAATATATTCTCAACTAAACAAACAAACAAGAAAATAAACACTCAAACTTTGACTTATTAATAAAGAAATTTAATTTAATTAATTATCTGATCTTATAGGTATAAAAGTTATCCTCATTTATTATCTTCAGGATAGTATATAGCTTAATATTGAATAAATAATGAATAGTATATCCAAAAGAATATTGTTTAGTCTTTTTTCCGTTGTGTATAAACTGTATGAAGCAGTTCGTGCGATTTATGTCCGAGAGGTGCACCAAGGAACTCACTATATAAAGTCTTTATATCCTGGTTTTCATGTGATTTTCGTAAAGTTTTCCCTTCATCCTCTCTGTAAATAGCATCGAGTCTCTTCATCCTGTATGCATCATTAACCGGTCGTGGCTGCCCGCCTCCGCTGATACATCCACCGGGGCAACCCATTACTTCCACAAAATGGTAAGGACTCGTGCCGTTCTTTATTTCTTCCATTAATTCAGCTGCACCTATCAACCCGCTTGTAACGGCAACCCTTAAGGTTACTCCTGCCAGGAAATTAAACTCCGGTAATGGTTTTTCTATCTTCAGTTCTGCTGTCTTAATTCTTTTTAATCCCATAAGAGGCTTTAAGTGAAGCTTTTCTGTAGGAAGTTCACGGCCCGTAACTAACTCATATACTGTACGTAAAGCTGCTTCCATTACACCACCGGTTGTACCAAAGATATCGGCTGCACCGGAAGACAATCCCAACGGACTGTCGAACGTTCCATCCGGAAGATTCCTGAAATCAATTCCGGCGTCTTTGATCATTCTTCCCAATTCGCGGGTAGTAATCACTGCATCTACATTTGCTAATCCGTCGTTATACATCTCCGGACGAATTATCTCAAACTTTTTAGCCGTGCAAGGCATAACTGAAACCATAAAAATAGATTTCGGATCAATACCAACCTTTTCTGCAAAATAAGACTTAGTTAATGCTCCCAGCATCATGTGAGGAGATTTACAGCTAGACAGATGAGCCAACTGATCAGGATAATGATGCTCTACGTACTTTATCCAGCCCGGACTACAACTGGTAATCATTGGGAGAACAACCTCATTTTTCTTAGAAGAAAACATATCTTTTAATCTTTGCAGAAATTCAGATCCTTCCTCCATAATAGTTAGGTCGGCAGCAAAATTGGTATCAAAAACATACTTAAAACCGATATTGTGCAAGGCCGAAGCCATCTTGCCTGTAACCAATGTACCGGGTTCATAACCAAACAATTCTCCAAGTGCTGCACGCACGGCCGGAGCTGTCTGCACAATAACAGTTTTGGATTTATCATACAAGGCTCCCCATACCTCTTGTGTTGAGTCTTTCTCTTTCAAGGCTCCAACAGGACATACCAAAACACACTGACCACAGTTCGTACAAATTGATTCTCCCAAAAGCTCATCTTCCGATGGTCCTATAAATGTAGAAAAACCTCGATGATGCGGATTCATGAGACAAACACCCTGAACCTGATTACATACGGTTACACACCGGCGACAAAGAACACACTTTGAACTATCGCGAACTATTGACGGGCTGGAACTGTCTACAAATTCTTTTGATTTGGCACCTTCATATCTATATTCATCAACCTGAATCAAATTACCTAGTTCCTGCAGCTCACAATTCTGGTTTCTCCAGCAAGTGAGGCAATTCTTAGGATGATCTGAAAGCATCAGCTCGTAGATTACTTTTCTGACATTGCGTACTCTTTCCGAATTGGTATGGATAACCATTCCTTCTTTAGCTTCGGTTACACATGATGCCATCAGATTTTTAGCGCCTTCCACTTCAACAACACAAATACGGCACGATCCAATCTGATGTACATTCTCCATATAACAGAAGTGAGGGATTAATATATGATTCTGTTTTGCAGCTTCAAAAATGGTAGTTCCCTCTTTTACCTGAACTGCTTTATCATTTATTATCAGATTTATCATAGTACTTAATTTTAGCTTTTTAATCTTCCGAACTACGATCAGTATTACGATCAGAGCATCTTAAACATCTCATTGATTCTGCTATTGCGTTTAGTTTGTGATAACCTAACCGCACCTCATCAAAGTTTCCTTCCCGTTCTTTCGGATCAAGAGATTGCATTTCAAACCGTTCATGTTCAACTGTAATTCCTTCATCCACTCCTCTTGTAGGTATCTCTATCGGCTCGCCAATGTTTAGTTTTCCGGTTCCACCTAAATATTTATCAATAGATCTTGCTGCATTTTTACCATCGGCAATAGCAGTAATTACCACATCAGAGCCACGGGCAATATCTCCTCCTGCAAAAATTCCAGGTTGAGTGGTCATCTGCGATTCCGGATCAACGATAAATGTTCCCCAATCGGTTACTCCAACCTCACCCTTTGGAATAAAAGGTAAATCGGAATACTGACTCACAGCCGGAATAGCCATATCAATATCCATCATAAACGTAGAGTTAATTACCTCAACCGGTATCCGTCTGCCATCTTTTCCAAACTTTCCAGGTATCATTTTTACACATTCAATACCTGTAACCTTTCCATCGCCCACAAAACGAACCGGAGCAACTAATTCGTGCAAGATTACTCCTTCTTCTATTGCATCTTCTATTTCCCTTCTGTCGGCAGGCATCTCTTCCATTTTCCTTCTATAGAGTATATGCACCTCTTTAGCTCCAAGACGAAGAGTCGATCTTGCTGCATCAATGGCGGTATTACCACCTCCAATAACAGCAACAATTCCCTTAACTTTCACTTTTTTATTCATGCTGATATCTCTAAGGAAATCGAGTCCGTGATATACTCCGCCCTTTTCCTCTCCTTCTATACCAATCTTTCGGGAAAGCTGTGTTCCTGTTGATATATATATTGCATTATACTTTTCTTTCAATTCACTGAATGTGATGTCCTTTCCAACCTTTGTGTTGTAGATAATATTAATTCCCGACTGAACAATTGCATCGATTTCCTTTTTCAACTCTTCTTTTGGTAACCTGTATTCAGGAATGCCGTAAGCCAGAATTCCACCTGCAACATCTTTCTCCTCGTATATATCAACTGTATAACCAAGCCGTGACAAATAATATCCGCAGGTTAATCCGGACGGACCTGCACCAATAATACCAACCGAACTTCCATTCTTAGGAAAACTGAGAGTTACCAACGGTTCTCCTGAATTATATACAAAGTCGGCTGCATAACGTTTTAAGTCGGCTATTGCAATAGGATCATCAATCTGAGCACGACGGCATTTACTCTCGCATGGATGAGTACAGACCCTTCCACAAATAGATGGAAATGGATTTTCCTGACGGATAAGATTATAAGCATCGCGCACTCTTCCTGCAGCTATCAATGCAACATAACCGGGAACATTCACCTTTGCAGGACAGGCATTCTGACAAGGGGCAAGGAAAAGACTGCCACAAACCCCGGCCCTACAATAATCCATCTTTATATGCTCGTCATACTCATGCCTGAAATATTTAATTGTGCTAAGAACAGGGTTGGGAGCTGTCTGCCCTAAACCGCAAATAGCTGAATCTTTGATTGATTCTCCGAGTTCAATCAAAAGCTCAACATCCCCTTCTTTTCCCTCTCCACGTGTGATCCTTTCTAGTATTTCCAGCATCCGCTTTGTTCCTATACGGCACGGAACACACTTTCCGCACGATTCATCCTGAACAAAATCCATAAAGAATCGAGCCATATCAACCATACATGTATCTTCATCGGTACAGATCAAACCACCAGAGCCCATAATTGCTCCAAGTTTCGTCAGAGATTCGTAATCAATAGGAGTATTAAGATGCTCAGCAGTAAGGCAGCCACCCGACGGACCTCCGGTTTGTGCCATTTTGAATAACTTTCCTCTTGGAATACCTCCCCCTACATCAAAAAGAATCTCTCCGAGCGTAGTGCCCATTGGAACTTCAATTAATCCTTTGTTTACTATAGCTCCGGCCAAAGCAAACACTTTTGTGCCTTTACTTTTCTCTGTGCCAATGGAAGAAAACCATTTTGAACCATTTAATATAATTTGAGCAACATTACCCAATGTCTCTACATTGTTGATAACAGTCGGCTTTCCAAACAAACCACTCTGTACCGGATAAGGAGGCTTCTGTCTGGGTTCTCCCCTTTTTCCTTCCACCGATTCCATCAATGCAGTCTCTTCTCCACAAACAAAAGCTCCAGCCCCAATTCTGATTGCAATATCAAAACAGAAGTTACTTCCAAGAATATTATCTCCAAGAATTCCTAGTTCCTGAGATGCTTTGATAGCCATAGTCAATCTTTCAATTGCAATAGGATACTCAGCTCTTATATAGACTACGCCTTTTGAAGCACCAATAGCGTAACCGGCAATCAACATCCCTTCTATCACAGAATGAGGATCTCCTTCTAGCAAACTTCTATCCATAAATGCACCTGGATCACCTTCATCTGCATTACAAATAAGATATTTCAGGTCGCTGCTTACCTTATTTGCCATTTCCCATTTAGTTCCTGTTGGGAAACCACCGCCACCACGACCTCTCAATCCTGAATTTTTAATTTCATCAACAACTTCTATTGGATTCATGGTAAGCGCTTTAGCCAATGCAAAATATCCATCATGCGCAATATACTCATCAACTGATGCATAATCTATAGTTCCACATTTCTGAAGTACAATCTTTTTCTGATGTTTAAAGAAGGGGATTTCATTTAAATCAGGAATTACTTCACCAGTCTCACGGTTTTTATAGCAGAATCTTTCGGCAATTCTCCCTTCTTTAATATGTTCATTCACTATAAATGAAGCACTTGCAGGATTAAGATTGCAATATAATGTGTTGCCGGGATTGATGATTAAAGTCGGCCCCAAGGTACATGCTCCCATACATCCGGTCAGCTTTATCCTCACTTTCGATTGTAGGTGTTCATGTTCGATAGACTGCTCAAACGCCTCCTTGAATTTCTTGCAATCAGAAGATATACAGCCCGCACCATAACAAATATGAGCAGTAAACTGAAATGCTTTCTCTTTGTTTAGAAAATCATTCTTTATCGATTCAAGATCTTTGATTGTATTGATTTTCATAGATTTATAGATTAGATTTTTTGGTCTATTTCAAAGTTCCCAATATTCGTTTTATTCTATTGGGGTTAACCTGTTTATACACCTTGCCATTGATAGTCATAGCCGGAGCAAGTCCACAAGAGCCTATGCAACGCATCACAGTAAGTGAATACCTCTTGTCCGGAGTAGTTTCGCCCACATCAATACCCAATTCATCTTTCAGTTTATTCAGCACCTCTTTACCTCCACGAACATAGCAGGCTGTTCCCAAACAAACAGCAATAGTATATTTCCCTTTCGGTTTTGTGGAAAAGAAAGAATAAAATGTAAGAACGCTATTTACTTTCGAAACAGACAAATCCATCTCACTGGCTATAAAATGCTGCACCTCAGTAGGAAGATAACCAAATATAGCCTGTGCCATATGCAAAATCTGAATCAGATTATCCTCATTCCGATCATAATCAATAATAACATTCTTAAGAAGATAATATTTCTCCTCTTCAGTCATCATGTGAACATTGCAAATGTCGTCTTCTGTTATCATAGAGATTATACTATTAGGTTTCTATTAATATAATGTTTAGAATCACCATAATCATTGTATGCAACCTCTTCACCAATCATCTTTATCCTTTTAGCAAGACAATTCAGGCAATCATCCGCATCTTCATTGATACATGGCTTGTTTTCGTAAAGAAGATAACTGCGCCTGTATTTCAATGGCGTAAGATTTGGCATTACTACATTTGCACCGGCTTTCAAACCAATTTCTCTTCCCATTGGAATAATCGACTGAAGAGCTGTAGTCGATGCAATATTAATATCCGGCATCAATATCCTTAAAACAGCAATCATACGAATGGATAAATTGAACCGCTCGTTAAGAGGCATCAGCAAATCCTTATAATTGTATAAGGGCGTATCCGCATGTTCAAGATATGGCCCCATTCCTACCATATCAATATCCCTTTCTTTTATAAACAATAAATCGTCTGCAAGGTTCTCAATCGTTTGAAAAGGCAAACCAATCATTACTCCCGTACCCGTCATATAGCCAGTTTCCCGAAGATAATCCAAACATTTCAGACGTGTTTTAAAGCTATGCATCTCATCTGATGGATGTATCTTATTATACAGTTCTTCGCTGGATGTTTCAATTCTCAGCAAATATCTCTGAGCCCCTGCATCAAACCAACTTTTGTACGTATCCAATAACTGCTCTCCAAGAGAAAGAGTAATACGAAAATCCGGATTTGTAATTTTCTTTATTTTAGCTATTAATGCCGTTATTCTATTTACAAACTCTTCGTTACTTAGTTCTCCCGACTGAAGAACAACGCCTTTCAAGTGACTTTCCTGTGCAAATTCAACAATCTCTAAAATGTCCTCATCAGAAAGGGAATATCTGGAAACTTTATGATTTCCGCTTCTTATACCACAATAATAGCAGTTCTTTCTGCAATAGTTGGAAAACTCAATCAACCCTCTCAGGTATACTTTTCTGCCAATAATTCTCTTCTTTATTGAATAAGCTCGTTTTATTAACTCATCGTGCTCTTCTTTATCTGTAATAGATAGTAAGCGGATAATATCTTCTCTTGACAACTCCTGCCTGTTTAATATTTCGCTTACCGTCAACATGCATCAACTCATAAAAGGAGCTATTGCCCTTTCGAAGATTCCATTTATCCAGGCAATAGTCAATCCATAGTTTGTAACTGGAACACCTGCTTCAATAGCCTCAGCCAGACGACTAAAGACCTGTTTCCGTGTTATCATACAACTACCACACTGAATAACCAGTGCATAATCTGTTATAGGGTTCTTTATTTCGTCCAAACCTGCAACAACGTCAAAATTCAATTGCTTTTTCGTATATTCTCTGAGCCATTTCGGGATTTTAAACCTCCCGATATCATCACAACTAACCTGATGCGTGCACGATTCAAGAATTAAAATCCGATCACCATCTTTCAGATCCGAGATTTTACCTACTCCCTTCACATAATCGTCAAAAGGACCTCGCATGTGAGCATAAGCCACGCTGAACCCCGTTAACGGAATATCAGGAGGAACAATCTTATTTACAGTCTTAAACACCTGACTATCTGTTATAATCAATTTGGGTTTTATACCTGTATTATGCAAGAACAACTCCAGTTCCGTCTCGTTAACAACAATATTAATAGCTCCATTATCCAATATATCACGAATGGCCATTACCTGAGGTAAAATAAGTCTGCCCTCAGGAGCTTCAGAATCATTTGAAGTAATAAGCAAAACAATATCACCACGATTAATCAATCCTTTCAATAATGAAGGCTTTTGATAAGCCGTTTCCGGAATTATGCTTGTAAGCGTTTCAATAACACAGTTAATATTGAAATTTGTTTTTGTGCTAAACTCAACAATAGGCGCATTGGTATATTGCTGAATTTCCTTGATTGTACTATTCAGCAAGGGTTCCATATCCACTTTGTTATATACAATCAGGCAGTCCACATCGGCTTTATAAAATTTCCGTATCAGTGTTTCTTCAAATTCGCCAAAGGTATTATCCGTAATGAGCAATATAGCACAATCTATTTGCTTAATTACATCCAGCGTCTTTGCAATCCTTTTTTCGCCAAGTTCCCCACTGTCATCAATACCCGCTGTATCAATAATAATGGCAGGTCCAACTCCCAGGATCTCCATTGATTTCTTTACAGGATCGGTTGTAGTACCCGGAACTTCAGACACAATAGCCACATCAAGTCCCGTCAGTGCATTGATGAATGAGCTCTTGCCCACATTTCTCCGACCAAAAATTCCAATGTGCGGTTTTAAATCACGTGCCATAATCTGTTGTAATTATCAGTAAGAATTAGTAATACAAATCTCTCTTTCCCAACTTTAGCTGTTTTATCTTCTCAAGGATAGAAGCTTTCATATTCTCATCCTCCATATTATCAATTGTAGAATAAATAACACCCCACCCCTTATCTGCAGTATGTTGCGGTGCATAATCAATAAGATATTCAGCCAACGTAAGAATGGCATTAGGAGTACAATAACGCTTTATGAATCCAGGGACAGAGAATTCCATGAAATGTTCTCCTGTCCTGCCAAGCCTGTAACAAGCTGTGCAGAAAGAAGGAATCATACCCTGATCAAGCAATTCATCAATTATATCATTCAAAGGCCTGTCATCATTTATCTGAAACTGTCCCCTGTTCAAATTCCTTTCCTGAGCAATTTTTTCCGCATAGCTACCAATCTCAATATTAGTCCCACCATCTATTTGCGAAACTCCATACTGGATTATTTCATCTCTCAAGGCAGCAGGTTCTCTTGCTGTCAGGATCATTCCTGTATATGGTACAGCCAATCTCAAGATAGCAATCAGTTTAGTAAAATCCTCATCGCTTACAAAATAGTTCGTTTTCAGATTTTGTCCTGATGCATCTTTCACTCTGGGAAAAGAGATGGTATGTGGCCCCACATTATAGCAAGCTTCAAAATGATTTGCATGCCTTACCAAAGCAAGCACTTCAAAACGCCAATCGTATAAGCCAAACAAAGCACCTATTCCCACATCATCAATACCCGCTTCCTGTGCCCTGTCCAAAGCAGTCAGTCTGTAGTTATAATCAGACTTTTTACCTCGTTGATGATAAATTTTATAAGCCTCTGGATGATAAGTTTCCTGAAAAATCTGATATGTTCCTATTCCGGCTGCTTTTACAACCTTAAAGCCTTCAATATCCAGTGGAGCAGCATTGATATTCACTCTTCTTATTTCTCCATTTCCTTTTTTAACGGCATAAGCAATCCTTACTGTATGAGCGATATATTCGGGACTGTATTCCGCATGTTCACCATAAACAAGAATCAGCCTTTTCTGTCCTTTATCTTCCAATGCCTCTATTTCTTTCACAATCTCCTGGTCAGAAAGAGTTTTCCTCACAGCATCCTTGTTTGATATTCTAAAACCACAGTAAAGACAATCATTTGTACATTTATTGCCTATATAAAGCGGAGCAAACAGCACAATTCTATTCCCGTAAATAGTACGTTTAAGCGTTTTTGCACCTTCCTTTATTGCTTCAATAAGTTCAGGAGTATCGGCCTTAACAAGACACGCCACTTCTTCAAGATTCAGCCTTTGCTTAGCAAGAGACTTGGCTATTATCTCACGTACTTTTTGTTTTGAAGGAACGACATTATTGAGATAATCCCATATTTCTACAGGATCGATAAACGGTTTCATTCGTTCATCTGCAATGGAGTATTTTTCAGGAGTAAATTTCATGATTCCAATCTTTTTAGCTCTGTCCGTGAATATTATAATATATAGAACAATATATAACAAAAATAGATTGAATATTCAGTAAATATATTCAATCTATTTTAATAAATGAAATCGGAATCGATAATATTTTATAGCTCAGCTATTTTTTTTATAAAATCATGGTTCTGAGATGAATGACCGGATAGCATCCGCCCAAATCTGATATCCCTTTTCCGTTGGATGACAGAAATCGGGAGCTATTTCTTTAGGCAATGTGCCATCAGCTTCCAGCATCTTAGGGCCAATATTCAGAAGTGTGATATTATTCTCTTTAGCAAAGGTTTCAAGATTACGGTTTATCTCGTTAATAAGAACTCTGCGTGGATGAGTTGGCTCATGTTCACGAGGAAAGACAGACATCAAGACAATTTTTGCACCCGGCACTTTAGAGCGAAGACGCATACAGATAGCACGGATACCTTCAACTATTTCGGGAGCTGTATTCATGTGGGCATTCTTAGTTTCACTGGTATTATTGGTACCAATATGAAGAATAATCGTACGAGGATGAAGTCTGTCTATTTCTCCATGATCGAGACGCTAGAGTACATTTTGTGTACGATCCCATCCAAAACCCATATTCAGTACACGGTAATCCTTGAACAAAGCATTCCAGGTCTCTGCTCCGTTAGGAGTTCGTAGACGCCCGTCAGCATATTTAAGTTGCGGTAATCCACCCCAGAAATGAGTAATAGAGTTACCTATAAGAACCACTTCCGGATAAATGGAATCCTTGATTGCTAACACATCAGCATGACGTACCCACCAGTCATAACTATCATTTTCCAACTTAGAGGCCGGCACTATTGCTGTATTTGTAGATATCTCTGTATCCAAAGACTTATCCCCCATTAGTTCAGACAACAAAGGTTCCATAGCCTGTGCCCATGCTTTTGCTCCTGCAGGAGAAGGATGAAGCCAATCGCTCATCATATCATGATTTATTGACCCATCCATATTGAGAAACACATGATTTACATCACAATAAAAAACATGCTTTCCATCAGCAATCCTGGATACTAAATCGGAAGCACGTTCAAGAATCAAACGATGGGAAGTTGGATTTGGTCCGCCATAACATCCCGGAAAGCAACGCATCATAATAATCTTTGAATGAGGTAACTTTTCACGCAAGAGTTTAACTACAGCTTCAATGCCACCGGCAAGTTGGCCCGCTGTGTGACGAGTAGGGTAATGTACTTCATCTATATTATTGGTACCTATTTCCAGTACAACCACTTTGGGCGATTGACCTTCCAGTTCTCCGTTCTGAATATTCCAGATAAGATTTTCGGTACGGTAACCACTAAAGCCTAAGTTCAGCGCTTTCCTTGGAGCAAAGAACTGATTCCATACAGGCTGATACTGAGGTTTCTCAAAATTATTAGTGATAGAATTACCAATCATAATCAAGTCATACTTATCCTTAGCTACAAGATCCAGTTTCTCAGCATGGCGCTTATGATTATATCCTTCAACAGGAACAGTAGCAGGATTCTGTGTTATCTTTTCAGCTTCCGGCTTTACTTCCAGAAACTTCTTAAGAATACCCGAAAGCTTAAACTTTCCGTCCATAGCAATGGTATCCTTGCCACAAACATAAACATTATCTTTCTGAGAGTAACAAGAAGCCTTACCATCATACCCTATCCATGTTTTAGTATATTCCTCACAACTCTTACCCCATGCTTTGTCTCCTTTATCGGGAACAATAGTAAGTAATCGGCCGGCAGGTTCCAAAGGAGGCAAAACTGCAGCATAAACTGTTCCGGCAAGAGTTTCATTCATATAAGAAGGAGATACAAGAATCAATTCATTGGGTTGTTCCTTTTTATTCAGCCTTTGAACAACTTTTGCAGCAAGATGTCCTCCCGAAGCAAATCCCATTGCGAGCAAGCGATCTGCATTCAAACCTTGAAGATTCTTATTACCTTTAAGTAACCTGAAAGCTTTAAGAGCATCCGTCAAGGCCATATTGCGTGTTTGTATATCACTACCCACACGATATTCAAGAACAGCTACGTCAAAGTTTTGTGCATTAAGAAATCTGGTAGTAGATTCACATTCACTTTTCAACTTTAATGTTTCATAATCCCCTCCAGGAATTAGCAACACCGTACCCTTATGCAATCCGGATTTAGTTCTTACTAAATGAAGTAAAGGAACATCTACTTTATGAATTTCACCATCCTTACCAATAGCATTCCCCTTTGTCAGAGATTGCCCATCAAGTGAAACATAATTTGTGCGAGCTGTTCTCTTTACATTAACAGAACTTTCTGCACCTTTAGAAAAAACCGAAACGGTAATAAATAAAATTACAGCCAGAGATAGCCGATTTAATGATTTCATTTTTAAATCAAATTTTTGAGAATATATTTTTCCGATAGTATTTACAGAGCAAGAATGCTCTTTATTCTGCAAAAATAAGATTTTCTTTTTTATGATTATTACATGTGAAGTCGTTTCTTATACTCTCCGGGAGTTAATCCTGTTAGCTTTTTAAACAGCTTATTGAAATAAGAGATATTATCGAAAGCCAAATTATATGCAATTTCTTTTATTGGTATATCGTCAATAATAAGCATTACCTGAGCTTTCTCAATCTTTTTCTGATTAATATATTGAGTCGGTGTACATTTCATTTCATTTTTGAAAAGCCTTATAAAATGGTCGTCTGTAAGAAAACAAAGTTCGGAAAGCTGACTAATATTGATAGGCTTATCTATATTCTTTCGGATATAGCGTAAAGCTTTCAGTATTCTGTTATCAGTAACTTCAAACTTTTGTTCTGCATCTTTTAGAAATCGGGAAAAGAGTTGCTGTAAAATACCTTTCGTTTCAATCAGTAAATAATAAGGTAATTGCGCATTTTCTGAGATATTCTTTACCAAAGTCTGAGAATTATCATAAGATGACGGATCATAAAGTTTCAACTCCCTGTTAGGATTAATCACGAATAAACGCTTTACAAGCAAAGTATCCATTTCGGTAGCTTCAACCTCAACAGACGGATTCATTTGCTCAATAATGCTCAGGTTCTCAGTTTGTTCTTCATAAATATGAATGTAATATAGTGAAAAATATCCGTCACACTCGTAGCTATGCAAGGTAAAAGAGGGAATAAGGTATAAATGACCTGGTGTAAGATTATAAGTACCATCAGGCAATACAATTCTCGCATTTCCTCCATCCACCCAATACAATCTAGAAAACGGACTGTTCACATTCGCCCAGTTCCAGTCGGCATTGTGAATGGCATGCCCAATGTTCAACAATGTAAAGTTCAGACTATCCTTTTTTTCTCTTACCATGTGCTTTTCATTTTCAGTTAGGCGAATATATATCTTTATTTCTTATTAAGCTATTAATAAATGGAAATTATATTATTAATTATCGAAATAATGTTATTAACAGGAAATTTCAATATTGCTAACTAATAGATAATCAGTATAGGCAAGAATACTAATATCGAATTTGTATTATAATATATCGAGATAGTATAATATTAATTATTCCCGAATAACTACTTTTGAAAAAATAAAAAAACACATTTATGAAAAACGCATTATTTATATCTTTATTTATTGCCATGTTCGGTACAACCGGCTTTGCTCAGGAGAATTTTCATCACATACAAAACACAAAAGAGCCTATGCAAACCGGAAAGTTTCAGCCTACATGGGAATCTCTGAAACAATACAAAGTACCCGAATGGTATCGCAATGCAAAGTTTGGAATCTGGGCCCACTGGGGACCTCAATGCCAACCGGAAGATGGTGACTGGTATGGCCGTGGTATGTATGAAGAAGGTTCACGTCAGTATAAATCACATCTTGAAAAATATGGCCATCCTTCCAAATCCGGATTCAAAGATGTTATCCATGAATGGAAAGCTGAAAACTGGGATCCTGAAAAGCTGGTAAAACTCTATAAACGTACCGGAGCCCAGTACTTCTTCGCCATGGGTAACCACCACGATAACTTCGACCTTTGGGACAGTAAATACCATAACTGGAACTCCACAAAGATTGGTCCTCAAAAAGACATTCTAGCTGGATGGGCTAAAGCTGCAAAGCACAACGGTTTACCTTTCGGAGTTAGTATCCACGCCTCTCATGCATGGACATGGTACGAAACTGCTCAAGGAGCCGATAAGCAAGGTCCACTTGCCGGAGTTCCTTATGATGGAAAACTTACTAAAGAAGATGGCAAAGGACAATGGTGGGATGGTTTAGATCCGCAGGAACTGTATGCACAGAATCATGAATTAAGTAGTAGAAACCAGAATCCAGGTGCCATCCATTCTCAATGGGAATGGGCAGATGGTGCATCTGTTCCCAGCAAAGAATATTGTGAAAACTTTTATGACCGTACGGTCGATGTAATCAATAAGTACAATCCCGATTTGCTCTACTTTGATGATACAGCACTGCCTCTATGGCCTATCAGTGATGCCGGATTAAATATTGCTGCTCATTTCTATAACAGCAACATGAAAAGAAACAAAGGCAAACTGAATGCCGTTATCTTCGGTAAGATTCTCACTGACGAGCAAAAAGAATGCCTTGTATGGGACGTAGAAAGAGGTGCACCTGATAAGATGCAGGAAAAGGCATGGCAAACCTGTTCATGTATTGGTGACTGGCATTACAATCGCTCTGTATATGACAACAACCGATACAAATCAGCAAAGACAGTTATACAGATGCTTGCGGATATTGTGAGTAAGAACGGAAACCTGTTGCTTAATATTCCTGTACGCGGTGATGGAAGTATTGATGATAAAGAAGTTACCGTACTTGAAGGTATTGCAAAATGGATGGACGTAAACAAAGAGTCAATCTTTGACACCCGCCCATGGACGATATTTGGAGAAGGTCCTGATGCAGAGAAGAAGAATCCGATGAATGCACAAGGATTCAATGAAGGCAAGAACAAATATACTGCTGAAGATATCCGCTTTACAGAGAAGAACGGAACACTGTATGCCATTGTAATGGAGTGGCCCGAGAATGGGAAAATCGTTATCAAGTCATTGGCTGCCGGTTCTCCTAACTATGAAAAGGAGATTAAGAAAGTACAGCTATTGGGAAGCAGAAAAGCTTCGTTCACCCGTGACAATACAGGACTCATCATCACTCTTCCAGAACTGAAGTCAAACAACATGCCACTAGTTCTAAAGATTAATAACTAACCTTAAGGTATCAATAAAATGGAAACAAAAGAAACAGGATACCGTGTTCAGGAATACAACGGACCGGTAAAGAGATATTGTCAGACACTTGATTTGAAAGATGATCCGGAACTGATTGCCGAATATGTGAAAAGGCACAGCGAAACTGAAGCATGGCCCGAGATTCATAACGGAATCAAAGAGGTAGGAATCCTTGAAATGGAATTATATATACTAGGCACACGCTTGTTTATGATTGTGGAAACACCACTCGATTTCGAATGGAACTCGGCCATGAAGAAACTGGCATCCTTACCTCTCCAGGCTGAGTGGGAAGAATACATGTCCATCTTTCAGGTTTCAGAGCCGGGAGCTACATCCGCCGAGAAATGGAAACTTATGGACAGGATGTTTCATCTGTATGCTACTTAATTTAATCTATCATTTCTTTCTACACTGTTATATCAGTATAACTGTGTAGAAAGAAAATAAAAAAGTCTTAAATAAAACATTAACCTTAAAACTTTAAATCAAAAAACAGAAAGTATCTACTCAAATAAAAAAATAGGTAGTACTAGAGGCACTACCTATTCATCGTCAAAAAATAACCATCTCGTGGCACTCGACAAAGGAACACGAGATTTGTCTAACGATTAAAACCAAAAATATGAAAAACATATCAAGTGGAGAAAAAAACAAACCTTTCTTAACAAGAAATGTGACTTCAGTTACACAATTTATATCTTTTTTTATTTTCGTATTAGCGTTTCTGGTTTCTAATATTACTTCTGCTCAAACATTTAAAGCAAACGGTACCATCAAAGATTCCAATGGAGATCCTGTAATAAGTGTAAGCATCAAGGAAAAAAGCGCAACAAATGGTACAGTTACCGATCTTAACGGAAACTTTTCTATTAATGTGAAACAAGGAGCATCTTTACAGATTTCTTGTATTGGATTTCTTACTCAGGAAATCAAATCAGGAAAAGATCTGATTATTATTCTTAAAGATGATTTAAAGTCCTTGAATGAGGTTGTTGTTGTAGGGTATGGCACACAAAAGAGAGTAAATTTGACAGGTTCTGTATCAAGTGTTTCTCCTGATGAAATAGAGAACCGCCCCATTACTCAAACATCTCAGGCTTTAGCTGGTTTGGCAAGTGGAATTACTGTCAGGCAGTCTTCCGGTCGTCCTGGCGGAGATCAGGCCTCAGTAAAAATTCGTGGTATCGGAACCTTTTCAGGTGCAGGTTCTGATCCTTTGGTTTTAATTGATGGACTATCAGGCTCCATGAATGATGTTGATCCCAACAATATTGAAAGCATATCAATTTTGAAGGATGCCGCTTCTGCTGCAATTTATGGTACGAGAGCAGCCAATGGCGTAATTTTGATTGAAACCAAACGAGGAAAGAAGGGTACGACTCAAGTATCCTATAATGGCTACATGGGGTGGCAGAAAGCAACAGAACTTCCAGATTTCCTCGATTCTTGGGACTATGCAACTATGAGGAATGAAGCATCTACAAATCAGGGACTATCTCCATCTTATTCACAATCGGATATAGAGAAATTCAAATCAGGAACTGATCCTGATAATTATCCCAATGTAAATCACTTGAAGGATTTAGTAACATCAGGCAGTGGTTTTCAAACAGGACACAGTGTAGCTTTCAGTAGTGGAGGTGAAAAACTTTCGTACTTATTCTCAATGGGGTATCTATATCAATCTGGTATCGTGGAGCAAAATGATTATTCTAAATACAATTTCTTATTAAATGTGGATAACAAGATATTGAATAATCTGACATTAAAAGCGAATTTCAGCGGTTATACTTCTACAACTAATGAACCTTATACAGGTGATGGTGATATGAGTAGAATGATTGGTATGTCTGTACGTGAAAGTGCGGTCATTCCTGGTAGAAAGAGTGATGGAACTTATGGTTATCAAGATTTATTCTGTCCGGAAGGATGGTTGGATAGTGAGTCGTTCCGTAAAGATAATTACAAAAATTTAACTGCTGGTGCAGAACTGGCTTGGGAGCCTCTAAAGGGGTTGGTTTTTAGTGGAAAACTAGGATATAATTATTCCAATTACTATAATAAGAAGTATATTTCGACAATGGTATTTGATGCAAATAAAACTTATTCTCCGAATAGCTTGAATGTATCCAATGGCAATACAACTCTGACAACTCTCCAATTTCTAGCCAGATATAGTAAAGATATAAAAAATCACCATATTGATATGTTACTTGGTGCTTCGCAGGAAGAATATCTCAACAATTGGGGAGAGGCATATCGAAAGAATTTCCCTAATGATTTGTTGTATGAGCTGAATGCTGGTTCAACCAATGGTCAGACATCATCTGGTTCCGCTGGTGAGTGGGGATTACGTTCTTTCTTTTCTCGGATAAACTATTCCTATATGAATAAATACCTTGCAGAAGTTAATGCTCGTTATGATGGAACTTCTCGTTTTCCAACAGATGGTCGCTGGGGGCTATTTCCTTCTATTTCTTTGGGTTGGAGAATTTCAGAAGAAAATTTTATTAAAGACAACATAGACTGGATTGACAATTTGAAGATTAGAGGTTCATGGGGTAAATTGGGCAACCAGAATGTTGGTAATTATCCTTATCAGAATTCAATTTCATTAGGTGTTAATTATCCATTCGGCAATAATATGCAGTCAGGAGCCTCTGTTCAGACCTTGGCGAACCAAAATATCTCATGGGAATCAACATCTGTATTTGACTTGGGATTTGATTTGAATGTATTTGGAGGAAAAGTTGATATGGTTTTTGATTATTTTAATAAACGAACTTCAGACATTCTCTATAACATATCGGCTTCTTCTATTTTAGGAATGAGCCCTTCTGAGGTCAATGCAGCTTCAGTAAAAAACACAGGTATTGAACTCAGTGTAAGATATAATGTCAATTTGGGCGATTTTAAATTTCATCTGGCTCCAAATTTCTCCTATTTCAAAAACCAGGTCACTTCATTGGCTAATGGAAAGAAACAAGACATAGACAAGGGCTTGTTTGTTGGCCAACCATTGGGAGCCATCTATGGTTATGTAGCAGACGGATTGTTTGTTGATAAAGCCGATATAGATAGTTATCCTTCTCAACCTTATAAAGCAGAGCCTGGATTTGTAAAGTATAAGGACATCAGTGGTCCTGATGGTGTTCCTGATGGAAAAGTTGATGCAACATATGATCGCAAGGTTCTTGGTTCAACGAACCCCGAATATAGTTATGGTCTTACCCTATCAGCTGAATACAAAGGATTTGATTTCTCATTGTTATTGCAGGGTTTGGGTGGCTATAAGAAAAAAATGGGTAATTATCAGGCTTATGCATTTTACAATAGTGGAAATATTCAGCAATGGCAAATGGAGAATAGATGGACAGAAGAGAATCCAAATCCGAATGCAAAGTATATTAAGCTGACATCATTGAATGATGGTGCTGGAACTCTTATGACCTCTAGCTACTGGCTAAGAAGCGGCTCATTCCTTCGTGCCAAGAATCTCCAAATTGGATATACATTGCCAACAAAGTTGACAAACAAGCTACATATTAGCAAGGCACATGTCTTTTTTAGTGGTCAGAATTTATTCTGTATCAATCAGTTCTATCAGGGATGGGATCCCGAGTTAAGTCAGGATCAGAGCTTCTATCCCATTACAGCCGTTTATACTTTGGGCGTAAACCTAAAATTCTAATTAAAAATACATTGATATGAAAAGGATAAAAATAAATAAGATACTTTGTTTATTTCTGATTGTGGCAGGAATTTGTGGTTCTTTTACCTCATGTTCGGACTCAATCTTTGACAAGCAGCCATTGGATAAAGTTTCAGATAATACATTTTGGATTACAGAGAGTGATTATCAGATGGCTTGGGCTGGATGTTATAATCATGGTTCCGGATGGGTCAGTAGTACATTTTGGGCACCACGAACAATGTTGTGGTTGGATTTAATGGCAGGATTTGGTTCTGAAAAAGAAGGCCGTCCAGATGGTGTAACAGATGGTACTCTGACTTCCTCTTTTTGGGTTACCAATGATTATTGGAGTCAAACCTGGAAAACAATTGTGGCTTGTAACAACTTCTTGGGGCATGTTGGTTCATCTTCTTTAGATGACGCTACAAAAAAACGCATGATAGCGGATGTAAGGACATTGCGTGCTTACCATTATTTTTATCTTGCAACTTTTTGGGGTGATGTGCCTTTAGTTACTAGTGTTTTGTCTTTGGAGGATGCTAATAAAGTTAGTCGTACACCCGTTTCACAAGTATGGGATTTTATAGAGTCCGAATTGCAGGAAAGTGCGGAGGATTTACCAGAATCTCTTTCAGATTCTGAATTGGGAAAGATGTCAAAAGGGGCAGCCTATGCCATGTTAGGCAGAACTTTGATGAGTCAAAAAAAATGGTCTGCAGCAGCAGCAGTTTATAAGAAAATAATTGATTCTAATAAATATATTGTGGAATCAAACTTTAGAGAATTGTTTTGGGAGAAGAGTGAAAATAGTAAGGAGATTATTTTGGCTTCTCAATATGTTGAAGATAATTTTTCACATGTACTTCCTCAATATCTATATCCAGAAACAAATGGTGGATGGCATCAGTTCTCTCCATATAATGAATTGGTGAAACGATTTGAATGTACTGATGGTAAAACAATTGATAAGTCTCCGTTATATGACGAAAATAATCCTTATGATAATCGTGATCCACGTTTACTCTATACCGTAATGGTTAATCACAAGAGCTCTTTTAAGGGACGGGAATATATTTCTGATCCAAATAGCAGCTCTCCTGACAGATATGGCAAATATTCCGTTTGGAGTGGCTACTGTATTGCAAAATTTATGGATGAAAGTTTCGATGGTAATCTCATGAATTATGGAGGTAATTTCATTTTAATCCGTTATCCAGAAGTTCTTTTGGGATATCTCGAATCTAAATTGGAGGCTGGTGATGCTATAACACAAAGTTTGTTGGATGAGACAATAAATAAGGTGCGTGGCCGACAGTCAGTTAATATGCCAAAAGTCACAGAAACAGATGCTTCTCGTTTGCGTGAGATTGTCAGAAGGGAAAGAAGTGTTGAATTTGCCTTTGAAGGATTGCATTATTACGATATTCTTAGATGGGGCATTGCATCAGAAGAATTAAACAGACAATTTACAGGAATGAAACTGACTACAAATCCTGCAAATTACAACGATTTCAAGGTAGATGAAAAGGGATACGCTCTTGTACAAAAAAGAAACTTCAAAGCTGGTGTTAATGAATTGTGGCCTATTCCACTATCTGAAATACAGATTAATTCAAACCTTACTCAGAACCCTGGATATTAAAATAGTTTTTAGAATAGTTTAAATTAGTTTTCTTCTTAATTAATTTTTAATCCTGCAATAAAAATAGCGTAGTGATACGTCTTTTATTGCAGGATTTTTATTTTGTAAAAACCATAAAAAAGTATTTTACCTACCGAAAACCGCTGTCATGTAAATATAGATATAACAGGTATAAAAACAATTAATTCAATATACTTTCTACAAACTCCCTCTGAAATATATTGTTTTATATAATGGGATATTTTGTCCGTTTTTCTCATTCTAAATTAACTTATAACTTAAACCTTTTATGTCATGAAGCCAAAAGAAATTATTCGAAACTTATTTCTAATCTGGGCATTAATCACATCAACTTCATTTTGCTATGCAAGCACCAATGGTTCAGTCTCCGGCAAAGAAATTGATAAAATTAAAACTGAAGTAAAGGACGTGGTTAATACTCTGATTACAGGATGCGAACAAGCAAACTTTGACATAGCTGCCGCTGTGTTTGACAATTCACCGGATTTCAGATATATCTGTAATGGGAACATCTTTGGATATGATGATATGCTGAAAGGTGTAAACTCTATGTTTAAGACCATGATTGATCAGAAATATACTTTTCTTGATGAAAAGTATACTATTATGGACAAATGGACTGTGCAATACACTGCAAAAACCCAATGTATTATGAATTTCAAAGATGGACATTCAACGGTATCTGATCCCGACATAATGTTCATGCTTTTTAAAAAGACAGGAGATAAATGGAAAATTATCTATGCAGTAGAATCGACGATAGATAAAACGATTGAAAAGAAAAATGCAGAGAATCTGAATCAAATAGAGCTCTTTAAACAACGAATTACAGGAGTCTGGAAGTGTGAAACAGGCAAAGATACTATCTTTACATGGGATTGCAAGGATAATGGAAATGCCTTTGAAGCCAATTCATGGTACGAGTCGAATGGAAAACGATTTTGGAAATCCAAATCGGTAATTGTCTATGATAAGAATAGTGACAAATATATTTGGACAAGAGTCTTTAATAAAGGATATACCGATGCTTATGCCTGGTGGTTCACCTCCCCTAATGTATTAGAATCTGTACCTATAAGCAATATAACTAATCCTTCAAGTGCATATTTTAGAATGAGATTTGAATATCTCTCACCAAATTCACTGAAACAGATTGTTACGGTAAACAATAAAGTCGTAGATATCTTTAATACTAAGCGTATTGATATTGAAGAACAAAATGATCCTTCTTTTGCAGAAATGAATCAACGTGAGTTTTTGAAGCTATTCAGTGGTAGTTGGAAAGGTGAACTTGGCAAAGATACTTTTGAAATCTGGAATAACAAGATAACAGATAACAGTCTGGAAATTAACTATAAAGATATTACAAAAGGAAAAGTTGTTTCAGAGGGAAGAACATTCTTTATTTATGATAGGGATACTCACAAGTTTATAGGGTCTAAAATAACTAAAATGAAAGATCCTTATAGTGTTATTATGTGGTTTACTTCAAAAAATACTGTAGAAATTATTAAGTTCAAGGATGTAAACAATACACCAGAGAATTGTTCAGTTCGTGTTTTGTTTGATTTGAAAGCTCCTAATAAGATTGTTAGAACAATTATCAGTGAAGGTTTATCTCCATTAGTAACAAATTATAATCGCATAAATGTGAAATAATTATACAATTATATACAAAGCATATTATTAAACAGCTACTTGTCTTTCTTAGTTCTTTGCAAAGAGAGACAAGTAACTTTTATCTATTCTATTCCGCCAATAAAACAACAATTACTGCTTTTCGTATACCTCAACATGGAACACAGAGAAACAATGCTATCTTATCTTTTTTATTCATGTAACACAACGCTTACTACAAATTACGACATATACGTTTGCTTCTTACTTTTCATCACCCACTTATCTTTTACTTTCTCAAAAGTAACTTCACCTCCTTGAAATTTACCATAATAAAGTGCAATAGCTTGCGTTATTTTTTTATTAAAAGTGATTTTTGAAAGGGCTGGAGATGATTCTAGAATCCAAGTAAATCCAAACCCAGGTCCGGAAATATAAATATAAGGGTCTAATCTTTGTGCTCTATTACTAGATTCATTATATAGATCCATACCATCAACCTGTTCTCCTTTCTCTCGATAGATCTTTTCCAAAGAAAAATTGATCAATGCCTCTCTATATTCTTTTGTGAGATAAACCACTTTATATTTTTCAATTGGTGGTCTAAAATTCATAATTGTGTCAGGTTTAGAGTCAGCCACCACATAATCGATCTGATTCTGTACAACAAAGTACATCGGTTTTCCCTTGAATTTACAAAACACTTTGTAAATGTCATATATAGCCGTATAAACCTTACTTTGATGAATAAACTCATCGGTATTTGGTTTTACTGACTTATGCCATTCTTCAAAGAATGCATTCAGACGAACTGAATCATTTTCTTTGTAAGCAGTTTCTAGTTGCTTAGATAAATATTCAGCTGTATGTTTGGGATGATAATTGTCCTGCACCTTTTTATTGCATGAAGAAAAAAGGAATGCAATTACCAGACTTGTGAAAGTCCATTTTATTAATGCTTTATTCATCTTAAGTATTGATTACATAATCTGCTATTAGTTTTCTCTGTTAACATATTGGTCTATAAAAGTATAATAAGGCAAACAATCACAATGAAAACCATTATTTATGTAAAACACTTTGTTTTTGGCAAATAAAAAGAACTCACCTGTCATTGTACTCCATTGCTTAACATTGTTCTTTATTTCCTTTTTTATACATTGCCTCGATTCTATTTGAAGACGGTTCAAACTATTAATTATCGAAGATGAAACTCTTTTATTTACCATTACTAAAACACCATTATCTTTATAAGATCCTGAAAGATAATAAGCATGATGTTCTTTTTTCAGCATATAATTTTCAAGATAATAATAACATCCGGTTGCACGATACGCAAAAGCGATAGTTTCAGCATCCAAAAGGTCACTTTCAGATATTAGATCGACAAACTGATACCTGATTTTACTTTTTAAATTAATGATAGTATCAGTTTTCAATATCAGTTTTGCCTTCTGATTAAAATCAAAAACCGATTTAATGTGATAAGTATACTCTCCTGTTTTCAAACTATCCCAAAACAAAGTTGTTTCTTTTTTAACCGAATCATAATCTACTTTCTTAACTTTTAAAGTATCATGATCATTAGTAAGAAAAGCATTTGATAAAAGCTTGAACTTAATACTACTATCACAAACAATTGATAAGTTAAACTTATCAGTATTCGAAGTTTTATCCCTGCAACTGTAAATAAAGAGCGTTGATAATAAAACTACTGATACTAATATTTTAAAAGTAATTTTCATTTTCACTTAAATATTTTCATTGTAAAGGCAAAGTAAAACTAATCGGAACAATATAATAGACAGGAACATTTACCCCATTTTGCTTACCAGGAATCCAGACGGGCATACTCCTAATCACTCTAAGAGCTTCTTTATCACAATAAGCGTCTAAAGAACGTATTATTTGAGCATCACACAATTGTCCTTCTTTAGAAACCACAAACCGGACATAAACTTTCCCAGATGTTTTGTCTTTCTTTGATAACTCCGGATATTTCAAGTTCTTCTTTATAAATTCATTCATAGCCACTTCTCCTCCGGGGAATTGGGGCATTTGTTCCACAACTGTAAAAATTGTTTCTGAGTTCTGACTATCTATCCCACCGCATGTAGTAATTGAGCGCATGTCTGCAGTTGTAGTTTCCCTTTTATTTGTGTCTTTTATAAAATCAACAACAATTACACGATGCATATCCGCAGGCACTCCATTTACCTTTCCGGGAATCCATTTGGGCATCTTTTTTATCAAGCGAATAGCCTCTGCATCACAATATTTATCAAGAGAAGTCATTACAATAAATTTCTCTATTGCTCCTGTTTTAGTTACAACACAATTTATTTCTACTTTTCCTTGCACATTATTTTTTGCAGACTCCTCAGGGAATATCAGATTGTCTTTTATGTATTTTCGTAATGCATCAGTCCCTCCACGAAATTGAGGAAAGACTTCTGTTACAGAATGCTTTTTAGCTATTCTATGTAGTTGATGTATAGTATCATCAACCTGAACAGATCTATTTGGAACATTTGAGAAGGATTTTATACTTGTAAAAAATGAAATGCTCATTATAAGCACTAGAAAGGATGTGTATTTCATATTATTTTTTTATTGTCATTACTTCAACATAATCTTAACAGGTATTATATAATAGCATTTAGCAGGAACTCCCATCTGATATGCCGGTTTAATAAAGCGAGGAGCAGACATTAATGATTTTATTGCAGCTTCATCATAATGCTTTTCCAGTGAGCGAAGTATTTCCGGTTTGGTTATACTTCCATCCTCATCCACTACAAATCTTATAATAATCTTTCCCGAAACATCTATTTCATTCATATATGGAGTAAATTCAATATGTCTTTCCACATATCTGACTAAAGAATCAGATCCACCAAGATAGACTGGTTCCGTTAATATCGGGTCAATTAAATCGATAGCTACAGCTTTTGATTTACAACCTGTAAAAATCTGGCTAAGAAGCAATATGCCTAACATGCAAATATTAAAAAAAAACGAATATATTTTTCTTGTTTCATTGCTCCTATTTATGCCCATAGTATCTCTAATTTTATACCCAAAAGGAAAATCTATGTTTTACAAATATAAGTAAATTTTTTAATACAAAAAGAATGTCTCCGAAGAATATTATTAAAAACATCTTCGGAGACATATAAAAACACCTACCAGTAAATTATCAAATTACATCTTGATTGATTTTATCAGCACTGAATTATTAACACCATTATGGAAGTTGAACAATTCCACATCAACCATTGATTTATTATTATGTTGTCGTTCAATCACAACGAAATCCATATTTCTCTTATTCTGATTAACTGCAGGCTGGCCAGCCTTTACTTTTTCATCTGTCCATGTACCAGAATTAGCATAAATACAAGCCTCATTTTTTGTGTTGGTACATGATGTTACCATTGGTATATGTGTATGGCCAAAGATAACGATTCGAACATTCGAATCACTATTTTTAAAATACTGTGTATTTGCTTGTTCATCAAGAAATGATGTTACTAAACTACCTTTGATAGCATCTTTTACATTTGTCATCTTAGGAACATTGTTGTATGCCAAACGTTTCTCCCACGCTTGCTGACTGCAACTTCCACTAAAGAGATTCATATCTATTTTACCATCTGATGTATTAAAAGGCACTAAATCATTTATTGAATATTTATCCTTATATTTTTCAATATTAGTTACAATGATTTTATCATCATGATTATCTTTTACAGGTATAAGACTTGTAAGAACTGTTTGCCAGCATTTATAATAAATAAAACTGCTTACTTGTTCATCATCAGAAGCATAATTACTACCTAGAGTCACAGTTCTAGGTAGAACTGTTTCTGCTTCAGTTGGATAATTTGTTACTGAATTTACTGCAATGCGAGTAAAGAAATATCCAGGAGGAAGAATAGATCCGAGTGCTGCATTTTGTTTGCTATATGGATCAAGAGCACAAAAGAAATCGTAACGGTGACTATGTTCAATAGCTACCTGAGGAAAATCTTCCGGATGATACGTACCTAATCCTTGTTTTCCTGCATCACGAGCCTGATTAATACCTGGAAATATTTCATTTACATTTTCTGCAGTGATAAGCAAATCATGATTACCTGGTACGTAAGTAACCTTTATTTTTTTATCCTGAATAATATTATTCAGTTCGTCTACAACAATTTTGTTGGATTGAGCTATTTTTCTCACAAAGTCCTTTTGAGTACCACCATTGTAAGTATCTGTTCGTGAAGGAACATACCATTCGTCGAGCATATCACCGGCAATAACTAATTCCTTGATAGTTTTTGATTCACGCACCTGGGTAAGGAATTTCTTCAATAAAGGCAAATGCTTTACACATTCAGAGTAAGTAGTGTCATTACCAAGATGAATATCGCTAATAACAACAACTTTGTCTCGTGTCAAGACCTCTCCACTTTCCGTAGTTTCATCAAATGGATTTACAGTAGATGTTATCTCATCACTGTCACATGACGTTAATATCAGCATCGACATTAACATCGCCGTAAATAGATACGACAGAATTAATTGTTTCTTTTTCATTTTTTCAACTTAATGTTTTATTTGTATTATTAACAAAGACAAATGCAAGGAAATTACACTTCTTCATTAAACAGTATCATTAGAGATTCGATGTTGCAAAGATAAAGTTCAACAGATTTAACAATGTTTCAAATTCACAATATCTGATGTTTCATATCTACAATTACATACAAAAAATCTCTATTTTAGAATAAAAACAGTTATAAAAGCGGGAAATAATACCTAATTATGACTACTACTGCTAGACTGCTAGATTACCGCTAGATCAAAATAATTTAATCTAGCGCCTCTATAAAACTGGTATGCAAACATTTAAGACTACCCCGCTAGATTGCTAGATCAATTTTGAATTTTTATTTTTTATGAGAGCTTTTTTTAGTGAAGAAATGCGGATATAAACTAAACCTCAATAACGAAAATCCATTCACCAATAATTCTCAGCCATTGCTCAATAAATTAAATTCATTGGTGAATAAAAACCAAGCTTATTATTTATGAATTTAATTTCTGCATTTACACTCCATTTTTAAAACTAAAACACAGGTTTTGTTTTTATGAAATAAAAATAAAACTATTTAATATATTTCTTCGCTGCTGTTACATCTGTTGTTAGTTTCACTAATTATTTTGCAACTTAATATATATCAGCATTTTAAACGTACGTGACATCTGCTGTTACATCTGCTGTGAAATGTGTAGGTTTATTTTGTAAAAAACAGCCTGAAAACCAAAATAACATCAGACTATAAAATATACATTTTCAAACAATTGTGATTTTTTCTGCAAAAGATGATTTTTTTGTCGATTCCTACATTTTCTTTTTGGAGCGCATTACTTATGCCCATATCTTTGCATCATAAATAAAATCTGGGCACACAAAGAATTACAAACAAAAAAAATCTTAAAGCAATATGATACTAGCACTTTTTTATCTCTTTCTGATTATGGTTTTTACAATAATATTGGGGCAAGCAAAATATGAATTTCATATTTCAGAACTGTCTGCAAAGAAGGTTACTTACGAGAATATATTCAAAAATCAAGTGTTCAACTCTGACAAACAAATTAAAAATTCAGCCTCAAATGTGGGGCTTCTCAGGAAATGCATCAAGTTTCAACCTTTCCGTACACTGATTTGTTATAATGTCGGGAATATGTATTTAACCTTAAGATATCAACCACTTAAAAAACAACAGTATGGGAGCAAGGGAAATAAAAAAAGTATTGATAGCCATTGATTACGACAAAAGTGCCGAGGTAGTGGCCCAAGCTGGCTATAACATGGCTAAGGCAATGAATGCCGAGATTACGTTACTGCACGTACTATACGAACATCCTAATTACTATGTAGGAAGTCCTGCTGTTTTCGAATTCAGAATTCAATATATTGAAAACTTTAAAGTTACCTTGCAGAAATTTCTGGATGAAACCAAAAAGCGTCTTGGCGACGAATCAATTAATACGATAATTAAGGAAGGTCAGATAGCCCAAACCGTACTGGAAACTGCAAAAGAAATTAATGCTGATATTATTGTTTTAGGAACTCACGGCAGAAACTGGCTGGATAGTATTATTATGGGAAATGATGCGAAAGCTATTCTAAAAAGAACTATGGTTCCTCTTTTTGTTGTTCCTATTAAAATGAAGGAAGAGGAACTTTAAGAACAAAAAAAATCCAGTGTTGCATTACGCTGCACTGGATTTTTTCTGACCGGGCTTCTATTTCACACGCATAAATGTACGTACAGAAACTGTTTTATTATTTATCATGTGACTTTGTATAAGCATATCACGCGATTTAAAGTCTTCTTTCCATTGAGAGTTAGTCTTTTCAAGCTTTCCATCATTACGAGCCACATACTCTATAGTTTCATTTACATTTTTAGATGTAAACCAGCATACATAAAAAAATGTTGCTGAAGATGCTCTTACAAACTGAATACCTAATGTTTTATCACTCTCTTTATCATATCCCCATACTTGTTTGCACTGGTAGACAATCTTGCCTTTAGTGGTAGCCTTAAAGCTAACTTGCATGCCTTTTCCATAAGGGGTCATTACATATACTTCTGTAGTGTCTTTGTAATCGGACTTCCAGGTTCCAAAATACTGCTTTAACAACTCAACCTGATTAAGCTGAGCTTCTGTGGTTTGTGCACGCATTTCACTGGTACCAAGCACCATGGATACAATAATAATCGTGGTTAAAAGTAATTTCTTCATATAGCTTCATTTTTAGTTTTACTTCCGTTTCATAACTACACCTAGTAATAAACAATTGAATATGAATAAGGTTTATAATATATTATTAATAAACCTATCCTTCTTCCTTGTTGTTTTATATAATAGGTAATTATAAATCTTAATGTCATGAAAAAGAAAGCTGTTATTCTTCTATTATTAATGTTTATTTTCCCGGTTTTTATCCAGGGACAGACAACTGGCAAACAACTTACCGGTGAACAAAAAACGTGGCTATCAAAAGCAAATAGACACGAAAAAAATGGATGGACGTATCTTCATATCGAAGGAGCTCCCAGAGAACGAGGTTTCCAGCATGGATATCTAATGGCTAAAGATATAAAGGAATCTATCAGGGTACTAAGTGAAGTGTGGTATTATCAAAGTGCTATCGAATGGCAATGGCTGGTTGAGGAAGCCGGGAAAATGTTTACACCCAAAGTAGATCCTGAAAATTTAGAAGAAATAGATGGGATTGTGGAAGGAATGAAAGCTGCAGGAGTTACAACTACCCGTGATGAAATTGTGACTTTCAATGGTAATGCTGAAATTATAGGATATTGGTGGCCTACAGTTAAAGATTCTATAGCTCCCAATTCTCCCACCCCTATAAAAGAATCATGTAGTTCGTTTATTGCCACGGGCAGTATGACTGTTGACGGAGATATTGTTCTTGGACACAACACGATGTGTCCGTATTTTATTCCTCAGCACAATATAATTTTGGATATTCTTCCTCAGAAAGGTAATAGAATATTAATGCAATCAATGGCAGGATATATTCATAGCGGAACAGATTTTTTTGTTACCAGTGCAGGACTAGTTGGTTCGGAAACAACTATTGCAGCTTTCTTCCCTTTCGACAAAAATGGTATTCCTGAATTCTCACGAATGAGACACGCCACACAATATGCATCTTCCATTGATGAGTGGTGTGAAATGATGAAAAAAGGAAATAATGGAGGCTATGCAAATGCCTGGCTTATAGGAGATACCAAAACCAATGAAATTGCAAGGCTGGAACTTGGTTTAAAGTATATTGGATTTGAAAAGAAAAAAGATGGATATTTTGTAGGTTCCAATGTTCCGGAAGATTTAAGAATTTTGCGATTTGAAACTAAATTTGGTCGCGAAACAAACATTAAGAACAATTGTATTTCTCGCCGTGTTCGATGGAAGCAGTTAATGAAGGAATATATGGGGAGAATAGATTTGGAACGTGCTAAAATGTTCGAATCAGATCACTTTGACACTTACTTAAACAAAGTAAATTCTGGTGAAAGAGCTTTGTGTCCACACTTTGATCTTGAATCTGAAGGTCAGACACCTTTTATAGGTGAACCTTTTTTCCCAGGTGGCGCTGTCGATGGAAAAGTCGTTAATTCAAAAATGGCCAAAGAAATGTCGTTTATTGCTCGATGGGGCAGTGCATGTGGAACACCGTTCAATGCAAAAGTCTTTTTAGAGAAACATCCACAATACGAATGGATGACCGGGGTATTGAAAGATCGTCCCACTCAACCCTGGACTATTTTTAAAGCCGGAGAGAGCAAATAATAGGAAAAGATTGTCAAAAAGTAAAGACTAAACAGGCTGTTGTACCGTTTACCAATAATTTGAGTTCCTTTTTTGCTTCAGAATTGTAATCAATAGATATAACTGTACAAGCTATTGCTGGTATAAGAAATAAAACGCTTGCAACAACAAAGTCTTTACGAGGACCTTTGCTGCTATTATCAAGATCGATAAGTTCAACGTCTTTAAGACTATAAAGATAAGAACCAAGACTTGCTATAGTAAAAGTTATAGCTCCTATTCCAAAGTACTTAGCACGCTTTTTGTACTTTTGAGCTAAAAAGGAATGATTATCATTCATGTTATACTTAGAGACCGTTGCACTATCTTTTTTATTGATAATAGTACTATCTTTCAAGGTTATCAGTCCATTATCATAAATAACTGTTTGCTGAGATAAAACCTTCAACGGTATAATAAACAAGAATATCAATAATAGAGTTTTCATACCTTTATATGTTTGTTTTCTTATCCTAGTATTAAACAATTGACTGTATAAATAGTTTTTTAGTACGATCCATAATGGAATGTTTGCGGATTTTAAACATAAAGCTAACTTGCATTTTAAAAAGAAGGGTTAACCCCATAAAAGATTAACCCTCAACTATAAAATAAGATTTTGGAAATACTAGTTACAATTCCTGAAACCGGCTGTCGTGTTGCTGCTCAATAAACTTTTTCAGGATATCTGTCTGCTCAACCTTGTTGGCAGGCTTCTTGCAATAATCAATGAAAGATGTCAGCGTACGTCTCATAAGTTCATCATCGTCTGCTTTACCTTCATTTTCAATAGCATACTTGGAATAATATGCCAGATAAACACCAAGCAGATGTGAATTGTTGCCTACAATCTGTGCCAGAGAATAATCTATATTAAATGTATAATCCGGAGTACCCGACATCCATTTATTGATAAATTTCTCCGCAGCATTTCTTTTAGAATCGTTATTGTTTAAAGGTGTACTTGTTAAATACTTATCGCACTCCAACACCACTTTCTCTGCCTTTTTATAATCAGTATTCTCGTTGAGTGGTATCTCATCCAGTTTGGAGAATTTCTGTGCAAAGCTTTGGCTTGCTATTATCGTAAGCAGAAGCGAAAAGAAGAGTATTCTTAATTTCATAACTTTATTATATTAGCGAATTGTTCTTTGATAATAATTTCGTGCGCAAATATAATCTATATTTTATATTCAAAGAATGTTTCCCAACAAGAATTAAAGAAAATTTATTGCTCAATAAAAAAGCTCCCGACAGATTTTTATTGGAATCCTGACGGGAGCCTGACTGAGATAGAGTTTATATTAATCCAAATTCTGCAGCTTTTACTTTCATAAATTTCAAACTACCTGTTGCCAGTTCTGCAGCACTGTATCTGGATGGCCTCCACAAAGATACGGCGCTAGCCATACCTTCTACCTGCGAAGTAAAGTTTTCCAGTACCAGGTTTCCTGTAAAATCGATGGATGCCAATCCACGGAATAAATCATCCCAGTGTACATTTCCTTCACCCAGCATACCACGATTGCTTTCGGTCATGTGAATATGTTTCAACCTATCTCCTGCAGCAATTACAGGATTGCAGAAGTCATCTTCTTCTATATTCATGTGGAATGTATCAAGATGCAAAGCTAGATTGGGGGCTTTGGTACACTCAATCATATGCAAGGTTTCGGCTGCACTGGTACACACATAACTTTCGTAACGGTTAATAGGTTCTATGCCGATAGTAATGCCTAACTTCTGGGCATATTCGGCAACCTCGGCCCATACTTCACAAACAATATCTTCTTCTTTTGTAATACGGGGGCTTCCGCTAAAGACTCCTATCCCACTATGTAGAACACCTCCAAGAAAAGTAATATCAAGATCGGCTGTTTTATTTAATGCAGCTTTCATTAATGAAGCTGCTTCTTTTGGATAAAACGGTATGTGACAATCGGCTGGCAGATTAAGTGTGCATACTGCTTCGAGATTATGATCCTTTAGTTGCTTCTTCACTGTTTGAGTATCTATCTCCATTGAAGGAGGCAATAAGATTTCAAGAAGATCGAAGCCTGCTTCTGCGGTTTTCTGTATAGCGTATAATCCGCCTTCTGCTGTCCATTTTGGGGGAATCCATGACAGGATTGATGCCCCGAATTTTACTTTCATATTTATTTTGTTTTTAAGTTTAGAATATCCACCATTCTGCTTTTACGCCTATATATGTTCCCCAACGCTTTTGGTTGACTTGCAAAAAAGGTGAGTAATTATGATCGCGGGCATAGTCATTGTAACGAGCCAGCGAACAGACAAAACGGATGTGTGGCCTGCACCATGCACTGCGTTGCCCCACCGGAGCAATAGTTGGTGCAAAGGAAAATTTCCACATTGCAGCATTGGGGTTATCACCATCTTTGCGCACGGCATAATGCACTTCTCCAATAAGGTGCAGCCAGTCTGTTGCATAAAACAAAGTTCTGAAGCCTGCAACAATATCTCTCTTCCGGTTATAAATCTGCGTTCCGTTGAAATAAGTATCTTTATTTGTGCTTGACGAACCTCCCTTACTTTGGGTAAATACTCCGTATCCGTTTATACTGAACTTCTTTGAGGGAGTAAGTAAGAAATGTTCTACCATGGTTAAGGAGTATGCTCCGGTGTACCGTCCTTCATCGTTGGGAGCTCCGTAAGTGGCCCATGTAAAGGTATTACCGTTATCGCCACCATTGGCTATGCCTGTACCGTAGCGAACGGAAATATCGTTAAAAGATTCGGGCACCACTGTCTTTATGGGAGTTGTAAATTTAGCACCCAGCACCCAGCCTTTATCAGATGGATACTTGATGGAAGCATTATCTGAAGTAGCTGCCACATAATGATATTCACCTAACAGCTTTAGCTTATTTCCATTCTTCATCTCGAAGGTATGCTCACCAATCCACACCATACGTTGTCTGATTGCAGGATTGGTAGCTCCGGCAACTGTCACTTTATAGTTATAGGGATAAACACCTGCTGAATCTGTGGAAGCCGGCATCAGCATGGTTAGTTCTGTTGTTTTATAACTTGCACCAAATCCTTGGGCAGAATGATCGTCAAAGTAGAAATAGTCGCAAATGTGTATGTCGTCGTAGCGGCGAAAGCGTGCTCCTGCCCAGGCAGACCAACGGCTACCCATTATGTTCCGGGCCTCAACGAATGCCTCGGGAAGAATAAAGGTTAGTCCGTCTGCCGAACGAGTGCTTACGTTGCCAATAAATTGTCCGTTAGCAGAATACATACCCAGTCGGGCCTGAAAAGTTACGTTTGTACTGTCCTTCCCTATAAGCTTTGGAGTGAAGTGAAGCGCAGGCAAAAGATCGAAATAGTCGGTCTGTTCCATACGTCCGGCCAGCGAACCCTGTCCCGACAGATTTAATGGTTTCCACATATTACCTTCGCCCGTTGGTGATGCTCCAACTCCGATTCGTCCTGTGGTTCCCATTGAAAAGCTTGTATTGGTAATTACCACCTGAGCTTTAGCACTCAATGGTATTGCTATTATTATAAATAGTTGAAGCAATTTTTTCATAATGAGTAATGTTTAAACGTTTAAACATTTAGGTAAAAATAAAATGGAAAGGCACAGAATAGTCTTATAGTTAATAAGAAGTTCATTCGCATTAGTCGGTACAACAGACAATAATCTGGCGTAAGACGATCTGCTACAATATCTGTTTTGGAGATTTGCAGTATACATAACCGGGGATATTAAATGGTATATAATCAGCTGGTTATTAAGCTTTATCCTTGTATCCTTTAATGCCATAATAGGCCACAAATACAAAACAAAGAAGTGGAATAAGCAGTGAATTAGCAATTCCTGCCAAATCAGATAAACGACCCATTGCAAGGGTAAGTACAGCTCCACCAATAATTGCCATTACAAGTATGGATGCTCCCAGCTTTGTGTGTTCGCCAAGATCCTTAATACCCAATGAGAAGATAGTAGGATACATGATTGACATGAAGAAACTGGTGCCCACTAATGCCCAAAGACCTATTGTTCCGGGAAACAAAATTCCAACAGCTGTAAGAACTACATTAATAAGAGAATATATCCAAAGTAATTTATTGTCTTTGATCTTCTTGAGCAAGCCTGTTCCAATAAATCGACCAAGGGTAAAGACTACAAGGGAAATAGTCAGGAAGTTAGCAGCGCCTTTCTCTGGTGTTCCCGGAATTGTATCCTGAATATAACGAATTAAAAAGCTCCATATACATACCTGAGCTCCTACATAGAAGAACTGGGCAATAACTGATTGCTTGAATGATTTCTTGCTAAGCAGAAGTTTCAGCGTTTTTCTTGTAGAGGATGTATTGACTGTCTCTTCATCCTTGATGGTAGGGAATTTAGTGAATGCGATAATTATGGCAAACAACAGAATAACGGCACCGATAATAAGATATGGTGTCTGCACGGAATGTGCCTCTGTTAGATAGTAAGCTTGTAAAGCTTCGGGCGACATTTTAGCAAGCTCTTCTTTGGTATATTCAACTCCGGTAAGGATAAAATGCTGACCAACCAACACGCCAGTAACGCATCCGATAGGATTGAATGATTGTGCAAGGTTCAAACGAAAAGTTGCCGTTTCTGGTTTTCCCAATGCCAGTACATAAGGACCGGCAGCAGTTTCAAGAAATGCCAATCCGGAAGCTATCACAAACAAGGCAAACAAAAAGAATGGATAAGAACTATTTTCTGCTGCCGGGAAAAACAGGAATGCTCCGGCTGCATACAATATCAAACCAATGATGATACCTGTAATGTAATTGTATTTGCGCATCACGATAGATGCCGGAATAGCAAGAAGGAAATATCCCATGTAAAAGGCCGATTGTACAAAACCTGATTGCAAATCGGTCAGCTCAAATGATTTCTTGAACTGTTTAATCAGAATATCGTTCAGGTTACCGGCCATGCCCCACATAAAGAACATGCTGATAATTAGAACAAGAGGTAACACGTAACTGATTTTCTTTTCCATTTGCATATCAGCTGCAATGGTTAATGTTTTTGCTGGTTTTAAATTAGGTAGTTGCATAATATAAAGGAATTAAGGTGTGTTATAGAATTGATTGACGCTGTAGCTGGAAATCCATCAACTGAGCCATATTGTATGAAGGACAAGCTCCTTCGTGAGAGGCAACAAATGCACCTAGTGCTGTAGCATAAATCATACCCATCTCTGGTGTTTCGTTCTGAACTTTCTTAGCAAGAAATGCAGCGAGGAAAGAATCTCCACTTCCAACAGTATCTTTTACTGTAACCTTGAATGCCGGATAAGAATATGATTCAGATAATGTGTAATAAGTAGCACCTTCACTTCCTTTGGTTACTATCACTTCATCAATCTTAAATTCTTTCTGGATGAATCTGACTGATTCTTCTTCTGTGCCTGTCTGATCCCAAAACCAAGTGATAATAAGTTCTAGCTCGGCTTTGTTCAGTTTCAAAAGATTGCATTTTTCTAATAAATATTCTATTGTTTCAACAGAATAGAATGGTGCACGCAGGTTTATATCAAACACTTTATATGAAGCCTTTTCCAGAAGTCGGTACAAAGTATCGCGTGAGGTTTCGTTACGGTTTACCAAACTACCAAACACGAAAGCGTCGGCATCGGCCACCAATTCGTCATAAGCTGATTCAGTTGCAATGTAATCCCATGCTGCAGATTCATGGATAACGTAAGTCATCTCATCATTTGCTCCTGCAATAGCTTCCACTTTCCCGGTTTCGTGAGCTTCATCAATCTGGCAGCTTGATGTTGGTATATTCCAGTCATTAAGCAGATTTAATAGCTTCTTTCCGGCTTCGTCATTACCTACACGACTAATCATGTGGCTTTCAATACCAAATTTCTGTAGGTGATAAGCTACATTCATAGGCGCTCCACCGGGTTTAGTCTTAGTTGGGAAAATATCCCAAAGGACTTCTCCATAACACACTACTTTTTGTTTTTCAAGGTCTTTTGTTTTCATGATAAATTTAATTTGTGATTTTAATATATGCTTTTTTGTTTTTTATTCTCATTTTGTTTAAACGTTTAAACAAAGAAGGAAAAAAAATTATCGGGGGATAACGGAAGATTTACGAATGATGAGTTCTGTATCAAAAATGGCCGACTCAATTGAACCATTGCTTTCTATAGCATCGAGCAATATTTTCACTGATTTCTGCCCCAGCGCCGTCATGGGTTGCTTCACATAAGTAACAGGAGCATAAAAAAGGTCGAATGCATCAGTCTCATCAAAGCCTACAACAGCAAGCTGATCAGGTATTTTAAGTCCCAGACTATTAATATATTTCAGTCCGTCAATCGTAAGTAAGTTGGTTGTAGAAAAGATAGCATCAACAGGATTATCACCAGCCAGAAACTTATCAATGGCTTTAATAACATCTTCCTGAGCATGATCAATACGCACTTCGCCTACCATGGATTCTTCTTTTAAAAGATCCACTGCTCCTCTTACACGTTCATTCAGATGATGCAAGGAGGTTTTATAAGATATAATACCTACCCTTCTGTGTCCGTTAGCCAATAAATGACGAATAGCTTTGCCAGCAGCATTATAATTGTCAATAGCCACATAGTTGGCCGGAATAGTAGGGAAATATCTGTCAATGAGCACAAACGGGATTCCGGTCTGCTTCAGATACAGAATCTGATCTTCACTATGTTCGGGCATAGCAACGATTAATCCATCGACCTGACGATTAACAAACAATGTAATTAAATCGTGGGTTTTCTTCTCACTTTCATCAGAACTGCCAAAGATTACTGAATATCCGTTTTTCTTAGCCTCATCTTCAATGATACGAGCTATCTGAGATGAAAAAGGATTGGCAATATCGGCAACAATCAAACCTATGGTAAATGTTTTCTGTGATTTCAGACTTCTGGCTATCTGATTAGGCTGGTAGTTGAGCTCTTTTGCTGTTTTCCTAATTTTAGCTGCAACATCTTTGTTTATCCTGTTTTCGTTCTTATTGTTAAGTACATACGAAACCAAGGCAGTGGAAACTCCAACTTGCTCAGCAATGGTTTTGATTGATACTCTACTTTTCATAGGGATAAACTTATGGTTTCTAGCTTTTAGTTAATTCAATGTGCCAAATATAGAAGTTTAAACGATTAAACCAAAATAAATCCACTAATAATTATAATCATTTAACACATATATTTATTTCGAGGTTCATTTATCCTATAAAAGGGCTAAAACTCTAAGGGTTATACGATTAAGATTACAAGATTCAACCAGATAAAACCTGCGAAACAAACAAACCATCATTTTTGTTCCATATATAATGAAGTATATATACTTTAGCATCTCGTACTTTTACGAGTTGGTTTTATCCAAATTTTATCTTATCATATTAAAAAACATACTTGAGGTTTTGAGTGAAGTCTCAAGTATGTTTAACAGAAATGTCCAGACAGTTTAGAGCTAATTTTTATACCGAACTATTGTACCTAATTCTCGCTATTATATTACAACTATAAAGTAAAGGAGTAAAAGCTATGTCTGCCGAGGATGATGAAAAGTTGTTGGAGAAAGAACGACACATGATGGTTGAAGACCAGATTGAGTCGAGGGGAGTAAAAGGTAAAGCACTTCTGACTGCTCTAAAAAAAATACCCAGACATCTTTTTGTTCCTGCTGATTTCCGGGAATATGCATATTCTGATCAGGCTCTACCCTCCTATTGTGGACAGACTATTTCTCAGCCTTATATTGTTGGAATAATGACGGAAATGTTATCTCTCGACAAAAGCAATAAAGTTCTTGAGATTGGTACAGGTACGGGATACCAAACAACCATACTTGCCGAGCTTGCCAATGAAGTTTATACAATGGAAATTATTCCGGAGCTTCATGAAATAGCAAAGAACAATCCGGTTGTTCAAAGATATAAGAATATCAAATTTATCCTTGGCGACGGATATAAAGGATACGAAGCTGCAGCACCTTATGATGCCATAATAGTAACAGCAGCACCACCTTACGTTCCCGAAGCATTAACAAATCAGCTTGCACCCGGAGGAAGAATGGTTATCCCTGTTGGTGCATACGAACAAACACTTTATCTTGTTACCAAAGATTTAGATGACAAGATAAGTATGAAACCTCTTTTATGGGTTCAGTTTGTACCAATGATTAAGAAGAAAGACCTATAATAGAAATCTTATTTAAATACTCTTACTTAATATGGCAACAGAATATCGAGAATTATACCAGCTATTTATCCTTTTTTAATTGAATACTGATCAAAAGTCATAGAACTTGAATAAGTCATTTTGTTGTAAAGCTGATAAAATGAATCAAAGAGAAAACATTTTTTCTTCAACAGCTTATCTGCAAATACATTTTCTTCTTTTATTAGTTTTAATAATGCATTATTAATCACTACATTATTATCTTTATTTATGCAGTAATTCAATAACATTGATAACGCATTATTACTGATATCCTTATCGTCGGCCAACTTATTTTTATTTTCTAATACAAGCTTTGCTGTACATGCAATGTATAAGGTAAACAAGGACAGGTTTGATTTAATAACTTTCCCTACCGTTTTTCCTATATCGAACTTAGTATCTGTACTGCTAGTCATCCATAAAAATAAGATGTGTTCAGCATACTCCCTAAACAAGCTTTTTCTATCCAATGGAACGGATAATATAAAATTAGCACATTCCAAGACTCTTTCTTCGCCAGCTGCATCGTCAATCTTTTCATTGATAAGAAAAGTGCTCAGCTGCGAAAAATCCTGCGTACAACTTCTTGCTATGAAGTCTACAGGAAGTGTTTGTGATTTTCTTGGTTTCATAAACTGCTAAGATTTGTTTCTAAATTGTGTTTATCCCTCTATTCTATACTCTCTTTTTTAAGAGTGCCGTTTTATCACTTGATTCAATTATGAACATTACAAAAATAAACCATAATATAGAAATAATCAAAAAAGTGGTTGGACAAATAACATATAGCATAACATTATGAATTTCAATGATTTAAACTATAAAATAGGCATATTTTCAACTTGACAAATTGGACAAATTATAACGAGCCTGGTGTAAAATCTGAGAAAACAATAAAAAAACGTGTTTTACTTATTGCATAACAAATACATGTATTTGAGTTTGCTGATTAAATTCTATCCGATTAATAGATTATTCAAAATCAAACTAAAAAGGTTTAAAGAATAACTCAAAAAGAAGAAAATATATCAAATTCAAAAAAAATATCGCAAAATGTTTGCAGATTAAAACAAAGTCTATAAATTTGCACCCATCAAAACAAAATGAGAATGAAAACAATTTTAGTAAATGCATGTTGGTGGCGCTTCTTACAACCTCGAAAGTCGTAAGGAAGCAGTACTCATGTATATATACTAAATAAATTCAAAGGATATTATCAGAGGCCTGTCGCACTGCGACGGGCCTCTTTTTTTTATGCAAAATTAGAAACTAAAAAATATAAAGTGATGAAAACGTATTTAGTCAACGAAGAAGGTTATTATGGTGATTTTGGTGGAGCTTATGTTCCTGAAATACTTTACAAGTGTGTAGAAGAATTAAAAAACAACTACCTTGATATTTTACAAAGTGAAGACTTCAAAAAAGAATTCAATGCTTTACTCAAGGATTATGTAGGACGCCCTTCCCCACTCTATTTGGCTAATCGCCTTTCGGCAAAGTATGGTTGCAAAATTTATCTGAAAAGAGAAGACCTGAACCATACCGGAGCACACAAGATTAATAATGCTATCGGTCAGATCCTGCTTGCAAAACGTTTGGGCAAGAAGCGAATTATTGCAGAGACCGGCGCCGGTCAGCATGGTGTGGCAACAGCTACCGTATGTGCACTGATGAACATGGAATGTATTGTTTACATGGGCAAGACAGATGTTGAACGTCAGCAACCAAATGTTCAGAGAATGAAGATGCTGGGTGCTACAGTTTGTCCGGTAACTTCAGGAAATATGACTTTAAAAGATGCTACCAATGAAGCTATACGCGACTGGTGTTGTCATCCTTCAGATACCTATTACGTTATTGGTTCTACCGTTGGACCTCATCCTTATCCTGATATGGTTGCCCGTCTGCAATCCGTTATCAGTGAAGAAATCAAGAAACAATTACTGGAACAGGAAGGACGTGATTATCCCGATTACCTGATTGCCTGTGTTGGTGGCGGAAGCAATGCTGCAGGAACCATTTATCATTATGTTGACGATAACCGTGTAAAGATTGTCCTTGCCGAAGCTGGTGGTAAAGGTGTAGATTCCGGTATGTCGGCTGCTACTATACAATTGGGAAAGATGGGAATTATTCACGGAGCACAAACGCTGGTTATGCAAACAGAAGACGGACAGATTGAAGAACCTTATTCTATCTCTGCCGGATTGGATTATCCGGGTATCGGACCTTTCCATGCTAACCTTGCTACCGAGAACCGCGCTACAATTCTTGCTATCAATGATGACGAAGCGGTAAAAGCAGCATTCGAGCTTACTCAAATTGAAGGAATTATTCCAGCACTGGAATCTGCTCATGCTCTCGGTGCTCTTAGCAAAGTGAAGTTTAAACCGGAAGATGTGGTGGTACTAACCGTTTCTGGCCGTGGAGATAAGGATATGGATACTTATATTGGATTTATGAACGACTAAATAATAAGATAAAATGAAAACATATAATTTTAAAACTATAAGCAAAACAGTACTGAGCGACTTGCATACTCCGGTAAGTGTTTACCTGAAAGTACGGGACATTTATCCTGAATCGGCTTTGCTTGAGAGTTCTGACTTCCATGGAAATGTAAACAGTCACTCTTACATTGCACTGAAACCGTTGGCAAGCATCGGAGTAAACAGCAATGTATGTACTACTCGCTTCCCTGATAATACAGAACTAAAAGAAAACATCTCGGATGAGTTTACTGTATCTGACGCAATGAACAGTTTCATTGGCAAGCTAAATGTAACGGGCGAAGATAAAAACTACTGTGGTCTGTTTGGTTATACATCTTTCGATGCAGTACGTTACTTCGAACACATTCCGGTTCCGGAGTCTCACGATGCAAAAAACGATGCACCCGACTTACTATATATACTATATAAATATGTGCTGATCTTTAATCACTTTAAAAATGAACTAACCCTGGTAGAACTTTTGCAGGATGGTGAAAGCAGCAATATTGAGGAACTGGAAACAATTCTGGAAAACCGTAACTTTGCTTCCTATAACTTCTCAACCAGAGGTCCGGAAAGAAGTCCTATTACCGACGAGGAGTACAAATCGTATGTACGCCAGGGAGTTGCTCACTGCCTTCGCGGAGATGTTTTCCAGATTGTACTTTCCCGCAGATTTGTTCAGCCATTTACTGGTGACGACTTTAAAGTTTACCGCGCTCTTCGTTCCATCAACCCTTCCCCTTATTTGTTCTACTTCGATTTCGGCGGTTTCCGCATCTTTGGTTCCTCTCCCGAAACACACTGCAAGGTAACAGATAATATTGCAAGCATTGACCCAATAGCCGGAACAACCCGTCGTACCGGAGATGTAGCAAAAGACAAAGAATTAGTAGAAGCTCTTTTGGCCGATCCGAAGGAAAATGCAGAACACGTAATGCTGGTAGATCTTGCCCGTAACGACTTGAGCCGTAATGCTCACAACGTAAAGGTAGATTTCTATAAGGAAGTACAATATTACAGTCACGTAATTCACTTGGTATCTCGTGTTAGTGGCGAACTCAATAAAGGCGCCGATGCTGTTAAGACATTTATCGATACTTTCCCGGCCGGAACTCTTTCGGGTGCTCCAAAGGTAAGAGCTATGCAGCTTATCTCTGAAATTGAAAAGCAAAGTCGTGGTGCTTACGGTGGTTGCATCGGATTTATCGGACTGAACGGCGATTTAAATCAGGCCATCACTATCCGCTCTTTTGTAAGTCGGAATAACGAATTGTGGTATCAGGCCGGAGCCGGAATTGTTGCCAAGAGCAATGATGAGTACGAACTGCAAGAAGTAAACAACAAACTAGGTGCATTGAAAAAAGCAATAGATCTGGCTAGTTCATTAAAAAACTAAACACACACAAGACAATGAAAAAGATACTTATATTAGATAATTACGACTCTTTTACCTACAACCTTCTTCACCTGGTAAAAGAACTGGGATTCACTGACATAGAAGTTCATCGTAACGATAAAATAACGCTCGACGAGGTGGACAGATTCGATACAATTATCCTTTCACCGGGACCGGGTATTCCCGAAGAAGCAGGTATTCTGCTGCCACTCATTAAGCGTTATGCACCAACAAAGAAAATTCTGGGTGTTTGTCTGGGACATCAGGCTATCGGCGAAGCTTTCGGTGCCAAACTGGAAAACTTGAAAGAGGTATTCCACGGAGTAGAGACTCCCATCAATGTATTAAAGGAAGATTCACTCTTCAGCGGATTATCAAAGGAGATTACCGTGGGACGTTACCACTCATGGATTATCAGCAAGGAAAATTTCCCAGAAGAACTGGAAATAACAGCTGAAGATAAACAAGGAGAAATCATGGCAATCCGTCATAAGAAGTACAACGTGAAAGGAATTCAGTTTCATCCGGAATCGGTACTTACTCCCAAAGGACATCAAATTATCAGTAACTTTTTAAATAAGGAATAACAGAAAACATTGCCCGGTATATCTTTAAAAATCATTGGGCAATAGTTCGCCGGTTATTCACCTATAATTTTTATTTATTGGCGAATGGATTTTATTTATTGGCGTTAAAATTCAGAAGCTTTGAAACGAAGATTTAAATAAATAACGAAATGAAAAATATACTATATAAGCTCTTTGAGCATCAATACCTTAGCCGTGAAGAAGCTAAAGAAGTTCTTCAGAATATATCTCTGGGAAAATACAACGATTCGCAAGTAGCATCTCTCATCACAGTCTTTATGATGCGCAACATCTCTGTAGACGAAATGCTGGGCTTCAAAGAAGCAATACTTGATATGCGCGTTGAAGTTGATCTATCAGAATACAAACCTGTTGATATTGTAGGCACGGGAGGCGATGGTAAAAACACATTCAACATCTCTACAACCGCTTGTTTTATATTGGCCGGAGCCGGTTTCAATGTAGTGAAACACGGTAACTACGGCGCAACTTCGGTAAGTGGAGCCAGTAATGTAATGGAGCAACATGGAGTAAAGTTCACCGCTGATGTAAACAAACTACGCGAAAGCATGGATAAATGCAATATAGCTTACTTGCATGCACCGTTATTCAGTCCGGCAATGAAAGCAGTTGCCCCAATCCGTAAAAATCTGGGTGTGCGTACCTTCTTTAATATGCTTGGTCCGCTGGTTAATCCGGTTATGCCTACTTATCAGTTGCTTGGAGTGTACAACTTACCTTTGATGAGACTTTACAGTTATGCTTACCAAGAAAGCGGAAGTAAGTTTGCCGTAGTACACAGTTTAGACGGATATGATGAGATATCTTTAACCAGCGATTTCAAAGTAGTAGACTCAACAAGCGAAAAGATTTATACTCCGGAATCGTTAGGATTCAAACGCTGCACTGAGGCCGATCTCTACGGAGGCGATACCCCTGAAGAAGCTGCACAAATATTCGACAATGTGCTGAATAACAAAGCTACTGATGCACAAAAGAATTGTGTGATTGTCAATGCTGCTTTTGCCATTCAGGTAATTTGTCCGGAGAAAAGTATCGAAGAATGCATTGCCATTGCACGCGAATCACTCGAGAGTGGAAAAGCGATGGCTAAGCTTAAACAATTTGTTGAACTAAACAGTTAATATCAATGAAAGATATATTGATGGAAATCATTGAAGCCAAGCGGGAAACCATCTGCGAACAAAAGAAAGCAATTTCTCTTGCCGCACTTCAGGATGGAGCAGCCGAGAGTAGGAATATGTTCTCCATGCGTCAGGCTTTGGCTAATTCCTCTAGTGGAATTATTGCTGAGTTCAAACGCAAATCGCCTTCAAAAGGTTGGATAAATAAAGATGCCTCTCCGGAAGAAGTCACTGCTGCCTATGCGGCAAACGGAGCATCAGCACTCTCAATCCTGACAGATACTCCATTCTTCGGAGGAAGCCTGAAGGATTTGCGCGATGCTCGTCCGGGAGTAAACATTCCTATCCTGAGAAAGGATTTCATCATTGATGAATATCAGCTTTATCAGGCTAAGATTGTTGGAGCAGATGCTATTCTTCTTATTGCCGCCGCATTGGAAAAAGAGGAATGCGCTTTTCTGGCAGGAAAGGCACACGAACTGGGACTGGAAGTATTGCTCGAAATTCATAGTGAAAAGGAATTGGAATATGTAAACAGCACCATTGATATGGTTGGAGTCAATAACCGAAACTTGGGAACATTCGTTACCGATATAGAGAATTCTTTCCGCCTTGCCAGTGCACTGCCAAAGGATACTTTGTTGGTGTCCGAAAGCGGAATCTCATCTCCTGAAACGGTAAAGAGATTACGCGAAGCCGGCTTCCGCGGATTCCTTATCGGTGAAAATTTTATGAAGACAGACAATCCGGGAAAAGCACTCGGAGAATTTATCAAACAGCTTAACTAATAGAAAGAGATGCTAATCAAAGTATGTGGCATGAGGGATGCCGGGAATATAACTAAGGTAGAAAGTCTGGGAGTCGATATGATCGGACTCATTTTCTATCCGGGCTCTTCCCGGTATGTGGCCTGCCCTCCATCCTATCTTCCGGAAAAGGCAAAAAGAGTGGGAGTTTTCGTGAATGAAACAGAAGAGGTAATATTAGCTTTGGCCCACAAATTTTCTTTGAATTTTATACAACTTCACGGAACAGAATCACCTGATTATTGTGTATCTTTGCGGAACAAAGGATTGAATCTGATAAAAGTCTTTTCCGTTGCCACTCCAGACGATCTGAAAGCAACTGAGAAATACGAAGGACTTTGCAGTTACTTTCTCTTCGACACGAAATGTGAGGGACACGGCGGTTCCGGTAAACAATTCGACTGGTCGGTACTCTCCCATTATCACGGACAGACACCTTTTCTATTAAGCGGAGGCATCTCAGCCCAGAGTGTAGAAGACGTGAAGACTTTTAATCATGAACGTTTTGCCGGAATAGACCTTAACAGTCGTTTCGAAATATCTCCCGCATTGAAAGATGTGGAGATGCTTAGCAGGTTTATCAAAGAATTAAGAAAATAAAACGAGCATAAAAAACTAAAAACTATGAATAGAATTAATCAGTTACTGTACAGCAGTACAAAAGGTATCCTTTCTGTTTATTTCACTGCCGGTTATCCAAACCTCGACGACACAGCCACCATTATCCGTGAACTGGAAAAAAAGGGAGTTCAGATGATTGAAATTGGCATTCCTTTCAGCGATCCTATGGCCGATGGTCCGGTTATTCAGAATGCTTCAACTCAGGCTTTAAGTAATGGTATGACTCTGAAGCTTCTTTTCGAGCAGATAAGAGATATTCGTCACCATGTTAAAATTCCACTTATCCTGATGGGCTATTTAAACCCGATCATGCAATACGGTTTCGAAAGCTTCTGTCGTAAATGTGTGGAATGTGGCGTTGATGGAATGATTATCCCCGATCTGCCTTTCAAGGACTATCAGGAAAAATATAGGATCATAGCCGAACGCTACAACCTGAAAATAATTATGCTGATTACTCCTGAAACCAGCGAAGAACGCATTCGTCTGATTGATGAGCATACAGACGGGTTTATCTACATGGTATCTTCAGCTGCCACAACCGGTGCTCAGAACGAGTTCGATGCAGAAAAGAAAAACTACTTCAAACGAATTGAAGCAATGAAACTAAACAATCCTCGCCTTATTGGATTTGGCATTTCAAACAAGGCTACCTTCAAGGCTGCCTGCGAACATGCTTCGGGAGCTATCATCGGAAGTAAATTTGTAACCCTGCTGGGCGAAGAAGAAACCATTTCTGCAGCAGTCGACAAACTTATTGCTCAGGTGAAAGATTAACAACTCATATTGTTATTCTATAAAAAGAGAAAAATTAACGCAGATTGCCCTGTTTTTAGAACAAACTAAACAAGTTGGATTCAAAGAACAGTGTAATCTGCGTTTTTTAATGAATTATGTTGAAAGAATCACTATCTTTGCGCCGTAATTAACAACACAACTTTATGATCACTAAATATCCTTCAGTATTGTTAATCTACACCGGTGGAACCATTGGTATGATTCAGAACTCGGAAACCGGTGCGTTAGAGAATTTCAACTTCAACCACCTGATGAAGCATGTTCCCGAACTTAAAAGATTCAACTACCGTATATCTTCCTATCAGTTCGATCCACCAATTGATTCATCCGACATGGAACCGCAAGCCTGGGCTAAGCTGGTAAAGATCATCAATTATAACTACGATAATTTCGACGGTTTTGTTATTCTTCATGGTACAGATACCATGGCTTATACAGCCTCTGCTCTCAGTTTTATGCTCGAGAATCTAAGTAAACCGGTTATTCTTACAGGATCACAGCTCCCTATCGGAGTACTTCGCACTGACGGAAAAGAAAATCTGATAACCGCCATAGAAATTGCAGCTGCAAAGATAGACGGAAAAGCAATAGTACCCGAAGTGTGTATCTTCTTCGAGAACCACCTGATGCGAGGAAACCGTACCACAAAAATAAATGCAGAAAACTTCAACGCTTTCCGTTCATTCAACTATCCGCCTCTGGCGCGTGTAGGTATTCATATAAAATATGAGCCATCACGAATACTCAGGCCCGACGACAGTAGACCATTAAAACCACATTTCCTGTTTGATTCAAATGTCGTTATTCTCACATTATTTCCAGGAATACAAGAAAGCATTGTATCAGCTATTCTACATGCTCCGGGACTAAAAGCTGTTGTACTGAAAACCTTCGGATCGGGTAATGCACCTCAGAAAGAGTGGCTTATCCGGGAACTGTCAGAAGCAACAAGTCGTGGTATTATTATTGTAAACATTACCCAATGTTCTTCCGGAGCAGTGGAAATGGAACGTTACGGAACAGGGCTTCAGCTACTTCAAACAGGCGTAATCAGTGGATACGACAGCACGGTAGAAAGTGCAGTAACTAAATTAATGTTCCTGGTTGGGCACGGATATAGCAGCAAAGAAATCCGCTATTTCATGACCACATCTATTGCCGGAGAAATATCCAGAGAACTATAAACTTATTATTCGTCCAGATCCCTGAACTTTACTTCATCTCTCAGCCAGTAAGAAAGACAGCTTCCCAACCATAGTCCGAAAAGGAAGAATAATACTGTAAAGCAAACACTGCTCACCTTTATATCTATCAGATACAAAGCGAGTATCAGTGCAACGTACCCCCAGAAAAGCCAGGTAATAATTGCACGCCAATTGTGGTATAGAGTATATAATATCTTGTTTATCATAAAACTTTTCAGAAAATCAATATTGTTCAGTTCAATTGTCAATGATGCAAATTTAAATAAATAAATTGAAATCCGGCAATCCTCAGCAATAATATGCCATACTCCTCTTCTGCCATCATCTTGTTAAAAATGTAATCCTGATATTTTTGCTCTTTTATGAAAAATAAAGCTCTTTTGCTATCCATATATTACAAATATAGCATATATTTGCACAGTTTTTGCAAAGTATAGTTTGCAAAACAATATCAAATAAGCAAACTAAGACAATAAACTAAGGAAATAGATTAAGGTATAACAAAAGCCTATGGAGTCAAAAGATTTAAAATTCGAGGAAGTCAACGAAGGTTTCAGCATTAAGGAAGCTGTTGACGAGGCAAAAAGATGCTTAAACTGCAAAAATCCTCTTTGCGTACAAGGATGCCCCATTGAGCATAACATCCCCGGGTGGATTCACCAGTTGTCTATGGGAAACATGGGCGGTGCAATGAGCATTATCAATGAAAAAAGTAACTTACCTGCAGTCTGCGGACGTGTTTGTCCTCACGAAAGACAGTGTGAAGGTCACTGCATATTAAATAAGAAACAGAATCCTATACGAGTAGGTAAATTGGAACGTTTTATTGCCGACTTTGACAGTGACATGAAACTTATCCGCGAAAAGCTTCCTCAGAAAAACCGTGGTAAAGTAGCCATTATCGGTTCGGGTCCTGCCGGACTAACCGTAGCCGGCGATTTAGCTCGTGATGGTTTTAATGTAGTAATCTACGAAAGCGAACCGGAACTGGGAGGTGTATTAATGTACGGTATTCCGGAATATCGATTACCTAAAGAAGTTGTAAGAAGAGAAATTCGCAAAATAGAAGGACTTGGAGTTACCTATATACCAAACTTTATAGTTGGCCAAAACACTACAGTCGATGAAATGTTCGATCAAAAGAATTTTGATGCAATATTCATTGGTACAGGAACTGCAAAACCAAAGACTATGAATATCCCTGGCTGTAATCTGAAAGGAGTTATCCAGTCTTCATACTTCCTTAGAATTGTCAGCTTATGTAATAGCGACAGTATCGACAAGAGCGAAGTACCTGTAAAGGAAGGAGATATTGTAGGTGTAGTCGGTTGCGGAAACGTAGCAATGGACGCAGCCAGAACAGCACTCCGTATGGGAGCTAAAGAAGTCTACGTTATTTATTACAAAGACTTGGAAAACATGACGGCACTGAAAGCAGAATATAACGAAGCACTGGAGGAAGGAGTTCAATTCTTATGGAATACAGACACTCAAGAATTCTTGGGTGAGCGAGGTCGCTTAAAGGCAATCAAAGCTATGACCAGTGAAGGAGAGAAAATAATCCCAATGGATAAAATTCTGTTGGCCATCGGTTCACAACCGGCAAACCGTATTGTATCAACCACATCAGGAATCAATGTCGACGAAAGAGGATATGTAATTACTAAAGAACGTCCTTATGGTATGACCACCCGCAAAGGGGTATTTGCCGGCGGAGATGTAGTCAATACACCTCAAACCGTAGTACTTGCCATGCGAGATGCAAAAAAAGTAGCCGCAGGTATTGCTCAGTTTGTTGATGCTAAAAAATTACTCGAAGAATAATATCTTTCTTTAATCATGAATAAAAAATAAAGAGGTAGTTTCAGAACATGAACTACCTCTTTATACTTTTAAGTCACAAAACAATCAAACGATTATTCTGAATTTATCTGATATACTAATTAATTTACTCCTTTTGGCCTCTTCACTCTTTTAGCAGCCATAATTAAACGGATAGACTTATCATAAGTAAGATAACTCCATACCCAGTTAACCAGAACCATCACTTTATTTCTGATTCCCAGAATAGAACGCAAGTGAATAACCAGCCAGATAATCCAGGCAAACCAACCATGCATTTTCAGTTGATTAAAATCAGCCACAGCTTTATTTCTGCCCACAGTGGCCAATGAACCAAGATTACGGTAATGGAAAGGTTTTAACTTCTTCCCCTTTTCCATATTCTTTAAATTAGAAGCAAGTAAGTCACCTTGCTGTATAGCCACCTGAGCCAATTGTGGATGTCCGTTAGGATAATCTTTCTCAGCTGTCATTATACTTACATCACCAATAGCAAATACATTATCCAGACCAATAACCTTATTATGCTCATCCACCTTAATTCGTCTTCCTCTTCCAAGGAGCTCCGGACCAATATTATCAAAAGAAGTACCTGTTACACCACTCACCCAGATAAAATTACGAGTAGGAATATCCATTCCATTATCAAGAATTACTTTTCCTTCTCTATAATCCTGCACCAAAGTATTCAGCATCACATTCACTCCCATTCCTCTTAAGAACTTTTCCGCATTAGCCGAAGCCTGAGGAGACATAGCACTAAGCAATTTAGGAGAAGCCTCAATCAGATAAATATTCACCTTGTGAACCTCCATCTCAGGATAATCTTTAGGAATCACAAATCGTTTCATTTCCGAAAGAGCACCAGAAACTTCAACACCGGTAGCACCACCACCCACAATTACGATATTCTGCAAAGCCTGTCTTTCTTTAAGATCAGCAGTAGTAAGAGATCTTTCCAGATTGGCCAGCAATATGTTACGCATACTCATAGCCTCTTCCACAGTTTTCATCGGTAATGCCACATCCTCAATATTCTGATTTCCAAAGTAATTAGTTTCTGTTCCCGAAGCTATTACCAAATAATCATATTTCAGCTTACCAATAGAAGTCTCTATCAGATTCTCTTTGGCATCAACACCGGTTACATCTGCCCAACGGAAATAAAAATCTTTTCTTTTCTGGAAAATTTTACGGAAAGGGAAAGCAATGGAACTTGGTTCCAATCCGGCCGAAGCCACCTCGTAGATCATAGGAAGGAACTGGTGATAATTGTTTCTATCGACCAATACAACCTGAAATCCACTATTACATAACTTATTTGCAAGTTTCAGACCACCAAATCCACCACCTACAATTACAACACGTTTTTTACCTACACTCGGTACATTAAAATCCATAACTGTTACCTATTAATTATGTTAATCCTATTAAAAACAAATTATCCCCCAATATAGTTTTTAACCGATCTCTGTAACGTATCGGGTGCAAAATTAGTTGAAAAATATATGAAAAGCAAATAAAATAAAAAAATGTTAATGCTATTTCTTCATTTATCTTATAAAACAGCAGAATAAGGCTACAATCTGTAACCAGATATTGATCTAAAAAAATCAAAACCTATATTTTGGGCTAAAAAAACTTTCATAGCAATATTTATTAATGAACACACAAACACAAATCAGCCATTTACAGTTAGTTAAAATAAGACTATTGCTATTTTAAATATTTAATTAATGTTAATTGTATATTTAATAATTTAGACTATTTAGTAAAAATAGATTTAATATATATATATTTGCATGAATTTAGAATAAATATAATTATATCATTTTTACTAGAGAGTAATAAAAAGAGTGTTCAATAGATTATTGGAATAAGTATAATATGAAAACGACGACAAAAAAAATGATGGCATTAGCAGCCATCACATCAGCCGTTTTACTGACGGGCTGTCAAAAAGATCTCTATGATCCGAATTATGTAGCTTCAAAGGATGCGCCCATTACTGGGATTCCCTCAGATTTTAACTGGTCAACCATTTCATCGGTTAATCTTACTGTTAATGTAGATGATCAATATAATGGAAAATATTATTATGTAGTGGAAGTGTATGACAACAATCCATTATATAGCTCAGATGCAAAACTACTTGCAAAAGGAGTTGCTAAAAACGGGCAAGCATATACATCATTAATATCTGTTCCACAAGATGTAACTACATTGTATATATGCCAAACTAATCCAATTGGATGTAAAGAAGTAAAAGCAATAACAATTTCAGCAGAAAATGCTACATGCAACTTCGGTAGTTCTGCCTCTACAAAAAGTGTAGCTGTTAGCACACGTGCTATAGCATACAGAACAACTTCTTATACTTATCCTTCATACACTACCGTTCCAAGCAATGCTGTTGAAATAAAAAGTAGTTCAACTGTAACATCCACAGGTGGAGTTTTTGTTATAAGAAATAATTACGAAGGTAGCATTGATTTCCCGGGAGGAGGAAATACAACGATCTATGTAGAAGGAAAATGGGCTAATACAGCTTCACAAATAACATTGCAAAGTAATACCAACATCATCGTTCTTAATGGTGGTGAATTTTCCACAAAAAGTAGTATCAAAATCACAGGAAATGGTAATGCTACTATTGTAGTCATGCCCGGTGGCAAGTTTAACACCACTGAAAGTAAAAACATTGATATTAACTTCAACACAAATGGAGAGATTATAAATCAAGGTACTTTCGTTATGCAGGATTTAAATCTACCAAGCCAGGCCTCTTTACATAATAATGGTACTATATCAATGGCTAAGTTAACAATAAACAGTTCAACTAATGCTGTAGTAAACGACAACTTAATGAGTGCTTCTGAGATGTCACTAACAAATGGTACTCTCGTTAATAACGATGTAATGACAGTAAGTGGCAAAATCTCAGCTAATGGAACTACTATACAAAATAATGGTAATTTAACAGCTGATGAGCTAAGCACTTTAGGACAAGCAAATATAATAAACAATTGCAAACTCTCTTTAGCTAATAAATTCACTTCATATGATTCAAATCTATCATTGGCTAGTAATTCTTTATTTCAAAGCAAAGATATGGATGCTGCTAGAATTAATGTTGAATTGAAAGGATTATCTATTTTCAACATTAGTAATTCTGCTAGTTTCAAAGGTGCTGGAACTTTTAAAGGCTTAGGGTCTGAATTTGCATTAGTCAAATTAGATAAAGTATCTTTCACTAAAGACAATCAGGTGCATTTTACTGATTATGTAAAAGTAGAAATTGATGATAATTCAGAAGGTTCAAAGAAAGCATCAGACTATTATTACATAGAAGGAGTAGCTACAATGTCAAAAGTAGGAGAATCAGGTTTAACAATACCTGCAAGCAATTGTAATGGTAACGGGTATACACCTAAAAGTGGAACACCTTCAGCTCCGACATTTCCAATAGCTGTAAAAACCAATAGTTATTATACATATTTAATGGAAGACCTATGGCCAAACTATGGTGATTATGATATGAATGATTTAGTTGCAACAATTAGTCCTAGTTATACAGTTAACGAGTATAATAAAGTTAAAACTTTGACTATTGATGTCAACTTAAGGGCTATTGGAGCATCAAAACAATTGGCAGCTGCTCTCCAGTTGGATAATGTTTTAGCAAAAAATGTTAGCAATGTTACCTACACTCCAACCTCAACTAATGGCTCTGTATTTGTAATTGACAACACTACTAAAGTTGAGTCTGGACAAACACAAGCTGTAATTCCATTATTTGATGACGCACATAGCTATCTTGGTAGTACTGGTATCACAAATACAGTTGAAGGAGGAAGTAAAGTTCCGGCAAAATCAGTTTCTATTGTCATTACATTTAATGATAACACTGTTACACCATCGGATATAGCAATAAATAAACTAAATTTCTTTATAGTAACAGACAAACAGAAAACGAACAGAACAGAAGTGCATTTGGCTGGATATAACGCAACCGATAAAGTGAATAAAAGTTTATTTGGAACAGGAGTTGATAACTCTAACGGAACCATTAAATACCTAAGTAAAGATAATTTAGTATGGGGAATGATGATTCCTACAATATTCAACTTCCCTTTAGAAAATACAGACATAACTAAAGCATATCCATACTTTAAAACATGGGCCGTTTCTGGTGGAACTACTAATACAGACTGGTATACCAATCCCAATAGTCAATATATCTTCAAATAAAGAAATCATTTACTAAATTTTAAACAAGAAAGAGCGAGATTAATTTTTCGCTCTTTCTTGTTTTATAAATAACGATAATTAAAAATATCCTATTTAATAATTGTATAATCAAACAAAAATTATATTTTTGTAACAAAGGTAGCTTTATAATATTGCTACAAAATGAGAATTCCGGCTTATGAGAATAAACACAAATAAAATAACAACATTTTTACTCTTATTTATTCCAACGATTTTATTATTTGGATGTAAAGAAGATTATTACGATCCTTATTACAAGGCTCCCTCTCCTTTTACCGGGGTTCCGGACGATTTCGACTGGTCAACTATCAGTTCTATAAAGCTAACCGTAAACGTTAACGATGAATATAATGGTCAATATTACTATGTCGTTGAAGTATTTGATGATAATCCAGTATTCAACGCTGATGCAACTTTATTAGCAAAAGGTGTTGCAAAACAAGGTGAAGCATATACCTCCGAGATTAATTTTCCGCAAGCACTACAAACAATTTATATTCGTCAGACTGCTCCCAACGGACTGCAAGTAGTGCAAGAAAGAACAATCGATGCTACAGATTTATCTGTAAACTTTGCAGGGAAGTCATCTGGCTCAGTTAATACCAAGGCTTTCAGTCCACGCGCTGCTGCTCCCACTTATAGTGGTGACCGAACTAACGCCAATGTTATCGATCTGAAATCAACTTCTCAAACATTAACATCGGGAAAATCGTATATTATCACAGGTGGTACTTATTCCGGCAATATAGTTTTCTGGGGCGGCCAGACAACTACTCTTTTTGTTGAAGGTGAATGGAACGTTCCGACAAATCAAGATGCTTTTCAAGGCGGAATGGAAATTGTTGTTTTAAACGGAGGTAAAATAACATTCAGTAATAGTAGCCAAACTATTAACGGATACAACAATGTAAACTTATTCATCATGAATGGAGGATCCTTTAATCCTGAGAAGAAAAGTATAAATATCAATTTCTCTAATTCCGGCGGAAATATATATAACGCCGGAGCTTTTTATCTCAACCAGATAAAGTTGAACGGAGGCAGATTTTACAATAATAGCTCAACCGTCAATGTTACACAATTTACACAAACCGGAACCATTGAAAATCATGGTGTACTATCATTGGGCTCCATTGATGCTTCTAGCGGATTTGTTATTGATAACTATTGCAATATGGCCGTAAGCGGAGATATTACAACTTCAGGTGCTACCTTTGTTTTACACAACAGCACTATTTTATCATGTGTAAACTTTGACCCTAAAGGTACAGAGATAGATATGGAGGCTTATTCACTCTTTGATGTAACAGGCACAGCTACCTTTAACTCCTGGTCAAGCCAAATCAATGGTCCCGGAAGTTATAATTATGGAACTTATTATTCATCAGACTATGCATTAACCCGCATAAATAAAACTGTTTGCAATGGCAATGCGAAAGTCACAATCAATGGGAATGTAGAGCTTGAGTGTTCTTCTTATAAAACAAATGGAAAAGGATTATATGTATATTCACCAGCTCGAATGGTAAGTTACGGAAACCCTTCAGTATTAATTCCCTCAAGTGAATGTACCGGTTCAGGAAGCTACCCAAAAGGGGCCACTCCTACCGATCCTACTTTTCCGATAGAAGTTCCAACAAACAGTAAATATACTTATGCCATAGAAGACCTTTGGCCGGCATACGGAGATTATGATATGAACGACCTTGTTGTAGAAAGCCAAACATCTTACACTTTAAACAGATTATCATCAACTACAAGCGTATCAAGCCTTACTATCACTGCAAAGGTTATGGCTGTAGGCGCAACAAAAAAACTGGGAGCTGCCTTTCAGTTAGATAAAATTCCGGCAAGTAATGTAACCAGTGTTTCTGTAGAATCTGATTCACCAACCAACAGATTGAATGGAACAATATTTACGGTTAGCTCCACTGGAGTTGAAACTGAACAAAGCAAAGCTGTTATTCCACTTTTTGATGAAGCTCATCATTTCTTAAACAACAGCGCCAGTGAAAGATATTATATACTTAACACATCAGAGAAAGGAGAATATATAACACCTAAACAGGTAAAAATTACGATATACTTCAAAAGCGGCACTGTAAGTTCATCCGATATTGCTATTAAATATCTGAATTACTTTGTTGTTACGGATGCTAAAACCGAAAACAGAAAAGAAGTTCACTTGGTAGGTTACAACCCTACCGACAAAGCTATCACAACATATTTCGGTGGAGGGCCCAACAATATTCCTTCCAATAATGACCTGTCGTTAAATGGAGTTTATTATCGGGGAACTGATAATTTAATCTGGGGACTAATAATCCCGGGAACATTTAATTATCCATTGGAAACAAATAGTATACTTAAAGCATACCCCAAATTTAAGTCATGGGCAACATCGGGGGGCACGACTAGTCAGGATTGGTATAGTAGTTCTAACGCCGATCAAACATATATTTACTCAAAATAATTAAGAAAAAATGAGTGATAAAATCTTTATTTTAAATAACTTTGTACTTTAAACAAGACAACTCTTTCAAAAATAAAAACACGATGAAAAAAAAGATATTATTAATTGACGACAAAGAGTCTATTGCAAAAGTTGTTTCCATCTATTTATCCGGCGAATTCGATCTTGTTTACTTTGAACACCCGGTCAAAGCCATTGCCTGGTTACAGGAAGGAAACATCCCTGATCTTATCATTTCAGACATCAGAATGCCCGAAATGCGTGGAGACGAATTTTTACATTACATCAAGGCCAATGCTTTATTTAGCTCAATTCCGGTAATTATGCTTTCCAGCGAAGAAAGTACTTCAGAAAGAATCAGATTACTGGAAGAGGGTGCGGACGATTATATTTTGAAACCATTTAACCCAATGGAATTAAAAATTCGTATCAAAAAAATAATTAAAGAATAGATGCAGCAACTCGTTTTTATAGGAACACAAACGCAAACTATCGCACATTTTAGCCAACTATCCGGAGGTAAAATAGTGATCACTGCAAATTGTATTGAAGCATCCCAATGGTTGTCTCAATATAATAATGAAAAGCCTGTGGTCATTCTTTTTGAAAAAGGACGTTTCAAAAAAGATCTTTCAGACATTTCTTATCTTCATAACAAATTTTATCATACCTATATTGTACTTATCACAGATTCTTTAACCAAAGAAGAAAGTTATAGGTATCTTAAAAGCGGTATTTGTAATACCCTTTCTCCTAATGATAGTAAAGAGAATTTTGAGCATACACTAAGCTTCATTTATACCAGGCAACATCAGTTCCGGAATGCACTTCGGAATCAAAGCTCAATCAAACATTTCCACATGCCTCTAATGAAGCGACTTTTCGACATTGCATTTTCAAGTCTGGCAATACTATGTCTATCACCGCTTCTTATTCTTACGGCTATTGCCATTCGCTTAGAAAGTGAAGGTCCTGTAGTTTATAAATCAAAACGAGTAGGAAGCAACTATCGGATATTCGATTTTCTGAAATTTAGGTCCATGTACACTAATGCAGATAAACGTCTGAAGGAATTCAATAACCTGAATCAATATAATGGTGAACAGGATATTGCTAATGAAGAAGAAGTAATTCAGGCAAATGAATCAAACGATTTGGATGAGATCATTCTGGTATCCGATGATTATGTAATCCCCGAGCAAGAGTATATCGCACAGAAAAGTGCTGAAAAGAAAAATTCATTTGTTAAATTCGAAAACGATCCCCGAATAACCAAAGTTGGGCGTTTTATTCGCAAATATAGCATTGACGAGCTTCCGCAATTAATCAATATATTGAAAGGAGACATGTCCATTGTAGGTAACCGTCCTCTTCCACTATATGAAGCAGAGCTGTTAACCAGCGACGAATATATAGACCGTTTCATGGCTCCTGCAGGACTTACCGGGTTATGGCAGGTAGAGAAACGAGGCGACTCAGGAAAAATGTCTGCAGAAGAAAGAAAACAATTGGATATTCAATATGCTAAAAACTACTCTTTTGCTATGGATATGAAGATTATTTTAAAAACAGCTACGGCGTTTGTTCAAAAGGAAAACGTGTAAAAATATATAATTACAGAAATTATGAGATATAAGCTATTATTGATTCTTATTTTTTCCTGTTTACTTTTTGTGCTTCCATTACAAGCACAAACTCAAGAGAGTGATAATATTGCGAATATGACTCCCGAAGATTATGCAAGCCTAAAACTTCCTTCTCTGGACTCATTGTTTGAAAATGCAAAGAAAGGGCCTTCCTTTGAGATTTTGGACGTCCATAAACAGACAGAAATTAGTCAATTAAAAAAAGAAAAACGAAGTTGGCTCAAATTTTTTAATGTTGGTGGCGGTACTAATTATGGGATTCTTGGTAACACGTCTTCTTTTTCTGACTCTGCAACACCTCTTTATTCTCAATATAGTAAAAATGCACAACTTTCATATCATATTGGTGGAGGTATTAGCTTCTCTATAGAAGACATATTTGACTTAAAGCCTCGTGTTAATCGCCAGAAACTAAAGATAAAAGAGATTGATTTACAGAAAGAACAAAGCCTTAATGAGCTAAAACCACAAATTATAACTTTGTATAGTTCCATATTGTCCTCTATAACCATATTAAAAATCAAATCTGAAACTTTAACTTTTGCAAACGCACAATATAAGGCTGGAGAAAATGATTTCTTAAATGGGAAAGAAGATCTTAATAGTTTAAATACTCAGAAGGCAACTCAAGTTCAAGCTTTGATTGAATATGAGTCAATCCGTTCCAATATAAATAGAGACTTATTATTATTGGAAATATTAACCAATACACCAATTATCAGTAAGAAGTAAAAAAGATGGAATATTTATCCTTTATACTCAAGTTTATTTATCGCATACGCTGGCGATTAATAATATTACCTATCGTGCTGACAGTTTTGGCTATCTATTCAACCAAGCATTTAGGACGTACATATAACACCAGCGCAACTATCTATACAGGTGTAATATCAGGATATACAGTAGAAACCAGTTCTGGAGCCAGGCTTGATCTTGTACAACAAAATACTACATTGGAAAATATTTTAAATATTATTACTGCCAAAAGTACCCTTAAAAAAGTCTCTTTAAGGCTTTATGCAGAAAATATGATGCATGGTGATATAAATAATGACAATAATTATATTCAATCATCTACTTACAAAGCATTATTAAGCATTACTCCAAAAGAAGTAAAAAGATTAATCGACAAAAAAAACGAAAAAAAAACGATAGCGCAGCTGCAGGCTTATGAAAAACCTAACTCTAAAAATTTTGTATTTGGTCTATTTAACTGGTTCCATCCTGACTACAGCTATGCTGCTCTTTCAAATAGAATAAAAGTGAGCAGAGTGGGTGACACCGATATGATTGATATTTATTTTTCAAGCAGCGATCCTGGAATTGCCTATAACACGTTAAAGATATTAAATGAAGAATTTACACAACAATATCAGGAACTTCGTTTTGGAGAGACAAATGATGTAATTAGATTCTACGAAGAGGAATTGGCTAAACTAGCTCGTCAATTAAAGATATCAGAAGATTCTCTTACAGAATATAATATTCAAAAGAAAATAATAAATTACGATGAGCAAACTAAGCAAGTTGCCATTTTAAATAGTGATGCTTATTTAAAATATGAAAATTACCTTCTTGATTATAATAGTGCAAAGGTTTCAGTGAATGAATTGGAAAAACGAATCCAAAATCACATCGTTACTCTTAAAAATAATAATTTGTTCATTTCCAAATTACAAAGTATATCAGATTTATCTTCAAAAATTGCTGAGCTTGAAATTCTCAACAATAAAAAAGAAACTAATAATAATACCGAAAGCCTAAATACCTTTAAAACAAAACTTAAAAAAGCAGAAAACGATTTTACTATTTTTTCAGAGGCTTACAGCAATCAAAAGGCGTCAAAAGAAGGAATTTCAAACGAAAATTCGGTATCAATCTGGCTTGAAGAATTAATAAAACTAGAAAAAGCAAAAGCACAACTAAAAGTAATGGAAGAAAGGGCAGGCATTCTTAATGAGCAATATGCATATTATTCGCCAGTAGGGTCTTTACTTAAACGCAAAGAAAGAAACATTAATTTCATTGAGCAAAATTACATGTCCATGCTTAATAGTTTGAATGCAGCTAGATTAAGACAAAAAAATCTTCAAATGACTTCTGCTACATTAAAGGTTATAAATCCTCCAATATATCCAATCTCAGCAGAAGCTACAAAGAGAAAATCTATTGTAATGGCTGTTTTCTTTGGCAGTATTTTCTTAATCATAGGTTTCTTTCTGATTGTAGAATTACTAGACAGAACTCTAAGGGACAACTTTCGAGCAGAAAGGTTAACTTCTACAAAAGTAATAGGAGCTTTCCCTGGAAATAATATCACTCGTTCCAGAAATTTTATCAAAACAATAAATCAAATCGCAATAAAATCTCTATCCAATGCAATTCTATTCTACTTTTCAAACGATAAGAAAAGAATTATTAACTTATTAAGTACAGAAAGCGGAGATGGTAAATCATATATTGGAAAACAATTGCAAGAATATTGGGTTTCTATTGGTTTAAGTGTAAAATTTATAACCTGGAATGAAGATTTCTCTAAAGATTCCAGGGAGTTTTTGCTTTCAGAATCAGTGAACGAACTTATTAAATCAGAAGAAAAAACTGATATTATAATAGTGGAATATCCACCGCTAAAAGAATGTTCTATACCTATTGGATTACTTAAGGAAACAGCATTAAACCTTGTAATAGCAAAGGCTGGAAGAACATGGAAATTAACTGATCAACTTCTTTTAAATCAGCTAAAACAACTTGCTGGAATTGATTCTCCTGTAGCTATTTGTTTAAATAAAGCACAAAAAGACGTTGTAGAAAGTTTCACTGGACTTCTGCCTCCATATAATAAATTGAAAAAACTTATTTATAAATTTTCTCAATTTGGATTAACAGCATCTGAATAATAAAATGCAAACAAAAAGGAAAAATATTGTTAAGTTAATAACGCCAAAAATCTTTGTATACACTGGATTCTTGATTTTTCTTTTTTTATTCTATAAATTGACTTTACAAAGAGGATTTTATTATGGAGCCATAATAGCCTCTTTACCTTTTCTTTCTATTGGATTCTATTTATTAGTTAAAAATCCATTATGGAGCTTTATTTTTCTCTTTATAGTCAATTACTTTGTTATGGGCATAACTCGTTACATTTCATTTCCGGGAGGAATATTAATGGATTCTGTTATTTTTTTCTGTTTTGTCACAATTCTTTTAAAAACTACATATCAAAAATTAGAATGGAAAAGAGTTCTTAACCCTCTTACAATGACAACATTTATTTGGGTTTTATTTTGTCTATTAGAACTTTTAAACCCTAAAGCAGTTCCCTTATCCGATTGGGCAACAAAAGTTCGAAGTTTAGCTTTTTATCCCTTTATTATGGCTCTTTTAGTGCCCTTACTATTAACCAAATACAAACATCTTAAATGGTTACTATATATATGGTCTGTCTTAACTCTTATAGGAGCTTTTAAAGGATACTGGCAGAAGAATCATGGGTTTGACTCTACAGAATTATATTGGCTATATGTGTGTGGTGGAGCCAGGACTCATCTAATCAATACTGGTATTCGTTTTTTCTCTTTTTTCACTGATGCGGGGAATTATGGCTCAAGTATGGGATTTTCAATGGTAGTATTTTCTACTGCTATTTTTTTTGTTAAAAATAAATATTTAAAAATTTATTTTTTTATTGTAGCATTTGCCGGAGGATACGGAATGATGATCTCTGGTACCAGAGGAGCTATAGCTGTACCTTTTGCTGGTTATACTATTTTTACAATTCTATCAAAGAACTGGAAAGTTTGTTTTTCTACCATATTTTTTCTAGCGTCAGCATTTATATTTCTGAATTTCACTAATTATGGAGATAGCAACCAGCAAATTAGAAGAATGAGAACAGCCTTCGATCAAAATGATGCTTCTTTAAACACAAGAATTCAAAATCAAAAGAAATTAAAAGAGTACATGGCAGATATTCCATTCGGAACAAGCATTGGATTCTACGGAAGTGGGGCGATAAACAAGTCAAACCCTTTTTATGAAATATCAAAAATACCAAGTGATTCCTGGTATGTTCAGGTTTGGATTCAAGCAGGAGTAATTGGCTTAATTATTTATTTAACTCTATTAATAATCCCTCTGTTTGCAGGAGGATATATTATCTTATTTAAAATTAAAAATAAAAGACTACGAGGTATCTTATCCGGTTTATTAGCCGGAGTATCTGGAATGTTTGCATCTGCTTATGGGAACGATATTCTAGGACAATTTCCTAATTGTTTTCTTTTTTATATTTGTTTAGCCCTTGTTTTTATGGGGAAATATTATGATAAAGAATTAGAAGAACATGGGCAACTTACTTGAAATATCTATAATAACAGTCAATTACAACGGACTGAAAGATACATGTGAACTTATTGAATCACTTCAGAAACATGTATCTCTTCCTTATGAAATAATTGTGGTCGATAACGCTTCAAAAAAAAATGAGGCAGAAATCTTACAACAGAAATACCCACATATTATCACTATCAGAAGCGAAAAGAATTTAGGTTTTTCTGGCGGAAACAATTTGGGTATAAGCAAAGCTAAAGGAAAATACATTTTTTTATTGAATAACGATACTTTTATAGAAGAAGATACATTTCATTATTTAATTGAAAAGTTGGAAAGTAGCTCTCAAATAGGAGCTGTTTCTCCAAAGATTAAGTTTGCTTTTCCTCCAAGAAACATCCAGTTTGCCGGTTACATACCATTGAGCCAAATTACTCTGCGTAATGATCTTATCGGATTTGGAGAAGCAGACAATGGACAGTTTGACACGCCTATCCATACTCCTTACTGCCACGGAGCAGCTATGATGATAAAAAAAGAAGTAATTGAGAAAGTAGGATATATGCCCGAAATTTATTTTCTTTACTACGAAGAACTCGACTGGAGTACTCAAATTAAGAAAGCGGGATATAAACTTTGGTACGAGCCTCGTTGCACAGTATATCACAAAGAGAGTCAAAGTACAGGGCAACAAAGCTATTTACGTACTTTTTATCTCACCCGTAACCGCCTATTATATGCATGGCGTAATAGGTATAGAGTGACCCGATGGATAGCCGTTCTGTATCAGTTATTCATTGCAGCTCCAAAAAACAGTATGATATTTCTTTTAAAAGGCAGAAACGATTTAGTTAAAGCGGTATTCAAAGGAATATATGCATTCTTTATGTTAGATAAAAAAAACAGTTAATATATGGATGGACTTGTATTTTTAGACACATTAGATTCTATTTTCTTTTTTATCATGGCACTCTCCGTGGGATATCTTTTTGTATTTGCTGCTGCAGGTATGGCAAAAATTACAGACTCCTACCCTATTGCAAAAAAAAAATATCGCTTTGCAGTTCTTTTTCCTGCCTATAAAGAAGATAAGGTTATAGAGTCTGCTGTGCATTCTTTTCTACAACAGGAATATCCAAAGGAGTGCTATGACATTATTGTGATTTCCGACAAAATGAAAGATAGCACTAATCAACATCTTCAGCAATTACCAGTCGATGTAATGATTGTTGATTTTGAAAACAGTTCCAAAGCAAAGGCTCTGAATTTTGCAATGGATAAATTATCCAATCGTAAATACGATATGGTTGTAATTATGGATGCAGACAACACTGTTCATCCAGATTTCCTGCAAAAATTCAGTAATGCGTATGAATGTGGTTCAAATGTTATTCAGGCACATCGTATGGCTAAAAATATAAAAACAAATACCGCTATTTTAGATGCTGTGAGCGAAGAAATTAATAACTCCATTTTCAGAAAAGGGCATGTAAAGATAGGGTTATCTTCAGCACTAATAGGTTCCGGAATGGCTTTTGAATATGGCTGGTTTAAAGAGAACATAAAAAAGATATTTTCTTCCGGAGAAGATAAAGAATTGGAAGGTCTACTCTTAAAACAAGGCATTTATATTAATTATCTGGACAACGTACCTGTATATGATGAGAAAACGCCTAAAGACGAAATATTTTACAACCAACGTCGCCGTTGGATAGCTTCTCAATACAATGCACTTATTAACTCAATTGCCGACTTTCCTGGAGCAGTTTTTAGCAAAAACATTGATTATGCTGATAAGATATTTCAATGGATGATGCTCCCACGCGTTATCCTTTTAGGAATTATCTGTATAATATCTGCTTTATTAACCATTATAGATTGGGAATTATCTCTGAAATGGTGGGGAATATTATTTCTTTTAGGACTTTCATTCTGTATGGCTATTCCCGATTATCTAGTAGACAAACGCTTGACCAAAGCTATAATAAAAATTCCCTGGCTATTTATTCTTATGTTTCTTAATTTATTCAGAATTAAAGGAGCTGGCAAAAAGTTTATTCACACAGAGCATGGAGCAGATTAATATTTCTATATTTGCAATACAAAATAGTAAATAGAAAACAGAATTATGATAAATCGGTTATATAAATGGCTAAAAGAGCATCCTAATATAAAAGAGAAAGTGCATTATTGTCTGGTTCATCCTTATAGGTCCAGGCCAAGATGGTGGGTAAGAAATCTTTTGATGCCTTTTCTTATAAAAAGAAAAAAGGGAGCCTACATATCATCTACAGTAAGACGAGACCTATTTCCTTTTAATTCCTTCGAAATCGGATATAAATCAATTATAGAGGATTATGCTACATTAAATAATGGAATGGGACCCATTAGAATTGGAGACCACAGTAGGGTTGGTATTGGCACTGTCATCTTAGGAGAAATAACTATAGGAAATTATGTTTCAACGGCACAACACTGTATGATTACCGGTTTAAATCATAATTATGAAGCTTTAGATACTCCTATTGACTTACAAGGTTGCTATTCTGATCCAGTAGTTATTGATGATGACGTAATGATTGGTGCTAATGCTGTTATTCTTGCAGGAGTACATATTGGTACACATTCGTTTATTGCTGCGGGAAGTGTCGTAACACGTTCAGTTCCTCCTTATTCTTTAGTTTCAGGTAATCCGGCAAAAGTTACATTTAATCTTAAAACAGGTCAAAGAGTAAAATAACGATCAATGAAATATAACCCATTTTCCCTGCAAGAAAAAAAAATACTCATTACCGGAGCTTCGTCGGGCATTGGCAAAGCCATAGCAATTGAATGTTCACGCATGGGGGCAAAAATTATAATTACAGGAAGAAATAAACAACGCCTTGAAGAAACGTACCAATCTCTTGAAGGAGATGGGCATTCTATGATGATTGCAGATTTTGAACAAGAAAATGACATTACACTTTTAGTAGAAAAGCAGTCGGATTTAGACGGAATTGTTCACTGTGCAGGAGTGGTTACAACAAAGTTGTTCTCATTTATAAATAGAAATGAGCTCAAAGCAATTATGGATACTAATTTTATTTCTCCTATGGTATTAACGCAAGCTCTTCTTGAAAAAAAGAAAATTAAAAAAGGGAGTTCGATCATTTTCATATCTTCTATAATGGGGCCAAGAGTGTCTTCAATAGGAAACTCAATGTATTCTTCCACTAAAAGTGCTATAGAGGGAATGGCAAAAGGTATGGCACTGGATTTATCGGGAAAAAAAATTAGAGTAAACTGTATATGCCCTGGTATGGTTGATACAGGTATTATTTCTAACGGTGCAATTAGCGAAGAACAATTATATAAAGACGCTAAAGAAAACTATCCGCTCAAAAGGTATGGTAACCCTGAAGAAATAGCGTATGCTGCGATTTATCTTTTATCAGATGCAAGTAATTGGATTACAGGAAGTAGCTTAACTATAGATGGTGGATACACAATAAAATAAAATAAATAAAAATCAGTAAAAATGGATACTATTAATGACTTTATTAGCAAATTTTCAGAACAATTTGAAATGACAGATCCTTCTGAATTCACTCCAGAAACTAACTTTAAAGATCTTGAAGATTGGGACTCACTGGTAGCATTATCAATTATTGGAATGGTTCATAATACATACAATGTTAAACTTAATGGCGGAGATATTAGGAGTGCTATTACTGTTAATGATGTCTATAATATGGTCGTCTCAAAAATTTAATCATGAATGCATATATAAAAGCAATATCATATTATGTTCCTGAAACTATTGTTTCAAATGCGGACATAGTAAAAGACTTCCCCGATTGGTCAGAGCAAAAGATATCTGTAAAAATAGGAATAAAACAAAGATATATATCTAAAGAACTAACAGCAGGAGATATGGCTGAAAGAGCAGCCAATAAGCTCTTTGAAGAATACAATATTGATCGTTCTACAATAGATGCAATTATTCTTTGTACCCAAAGTCCAGATCATTTTCTGCCAACAACTGCATGTATTTTACAAGACAAGTTAAACTTGTCCACAAATATTGCTGCATTTGATTTTAATCTGGGCTGTTCCGGCTTTGTATATGGATTAGGTATTGCCAAGGGACTTATTTCTGCTGGAATTGCAAAGAATATCCTCTTCCTTACATCAGAGACTTATAATAAATACATTCATTCTAAAGACAGAGGGAATAGAGCACTATTCTCTGATGCAGCTGCAGCAACTCTTATATCAACAGATGGAATATTAAAGATAAATGAATTTGTATTTGGCACTGATGGTAAAGGTGCTACGAACTTAATTGTTGAGAATGGCTGTTCCAGACATCCTGATAAATCAGGTATTGAAATAGATCCCGAGAATGAAGTATTTCAATCCCCAGACTATTTATATATGAATGGCAGTGAGATTTTTAACTTTACACTTGAAGCAGTTCCATTACTCACAGAACAAGTTTTGAAAAAAAACAACTTAATACAAGAAGATATTGATTTATTCATCTTTCATCAGGCAAACAAACACATGCTAAAATTTATTCGTCAGGCAATATCTATTCCTGAAGAAAAGTTCTATATGTGTCTGGAAAATTTTGGAAATTCAGTATCATCAACTATCCCCATAGCCATTTATCATGCATTAAATAATAAAGATATAAAATCTGGTAACACTATTATGATAGCAGGTTTTGGTGTAGGGTATTCTTGGGGAGGTGCTATTTTAAGCTTTATTTAATATATTATTTCTTAAAGAAAAAGAATAGATCTATTAATAAAATAGCAAAAGCTCTAAAAAAATCACTTCAATAAAAAATCTCCCGCCACCAAGCATTAAGCTAGCTAGCGGGAGTTTTTTACTTACTCAGCCCCCAATTTAATCAAAAGCTTTTTGATAAAAGCTCTTTAACATCAAATCCGGGACAAAATTTCACCCACTCACAAGAATCTACAACACCGTTGCCATTGCGGTCGGGACTAAGATCCCTGTGACCTGCTACCCGACAGCCGGGGAAGTCTTTCAACAGGGTGAGTACCAGTACCCGCAATGAGTGCTTTTGCTCGGGAGTTCGGGTGTCTGCGGGAGTACCGTTCTTATCAAGTCCGCCTTCGTAGCAGATGCCAATACTATGGGCGTTATAGCCCAGGACGTGCGCGCCTTGTTCTTGCAGCGGACGCATGGATTTGATGGCTCCGTCTTTACGAACGTAGAAATGATAACCGGCACAGCGAAAACCTCTTGCCTTGTGGGCAGTGTCCACGTCCCGCTCCGTAAAGGTTTTGTCCTCACGGGTAGCGGAACAGTGAATCACAATTAGATTAATTTTTCTCATCTTTCCGTATGCCCGCTTTCTATTGCCGTTCCTTGCAACTTGGCACAGCACACTGAGTTTTCAGTGATTCGCTAAGCTGAGCGTTCAGGGTGATAATCTCCTGGTACATTTGGCGCACTTTCTCCGAGAGTTCAAAATAGTCGGTTTCGAACCGGTTGATCTGCTCCATCAGATAGTCGAACTGGCCCTTTACCAGTTCGGTGAATTCCTGCATCTCCTTAGCGTCTTTCTTCCTGAGGAAGGGAAGCACCAGGGTGAATACTTTCAATAACTCGTTAATTACTTTCATTTGCTGTTGTGCTTAACTTATTAGTGACTATCCTACTTCGTTACCGCCATTGGTTACTTTCACCGGGAGTTTAGCTACCTGACTATATTCAAGGGTTTTCAGCATATTGGTAAGCAGTTTCCCTGGACGGAAAGTTATTCTGGCTCCTTTGATAAAGCCTATGTTGAATTCCTTCTGGGTATCTGCTCCCCGACTGCGAAGCCCTACCTGGAAACTTCCAAACTCTCCAAAGCGAACTACTTCTCCTTTGCGAAGACTTTGCTGAATGGTTATCAATGCTCCCGATATTGAGGCGGAGATATCTGCTTTGGTTGCCGTACAACGGTTGGAAATATCTTCGCACATTGAGTCAAAATCCATCTCACCACTACCTTGTGCCTGGGCATAGAACTTTTTAGGATCTGAACTTCTTCTTGGATTTCCTCTCTCTACTACTGAATACTTTACGCTCATGTTTTTTGTTTTTAATGGTTTAATAACTTTATCAGGGGGGCCCTTCCCTTTCGACTTTACAAAGATACAACACCCAAAAGTGGACGAGTGCAGAATGTTGCACAGCCGGTATTAGGGTGTATAAAGTGGTATAAACCTGTATGTTTCTGCATGACTTTTCATCCTAATGATAATATTATTTTATTTTGTCATAATTTGCTTTTACAAGGTATTTTTTGTACCTTTATAAGGTAAATAATAAAAGAATAAAACATTAATCATGGAAGAAAAATTTAAACCTAAGAGCTATTCAAAAACCGAATTATCTAGAAAATACAATCCACATTTGTGCGACCGTTCGGCTCAACGCACATTGATGAAGTGGATTGAGCACAACAAAGAATTAAGCGAGCAGCTAATCTGCACCGGATTCAGCAAAATGGACCGTTTATTTACACCCCGACAAGTACAACTGATTGTCTCCTTCCTGGGAGAACCGTAAAAAACAACTCTAAAAAAATATCCAGTCATTTTTGTGAAAGAGACTTGAGACTTTAACCTAAGTTTCAAGTCTCTTTTTTTAATATGACTTAAGAAAAAAGAAATTAGTGATAGGAGTGATAGCAAATATCGCTATTTTGAACACTCTATAGAGGGGGCAGGGGCATACTATAGAGTGCCCCTACCCCCCTTATAATAAAGTTCAAAATATGTATTTTCCCTATCACTCCTATCAATAAATTAGTTAAAACGGAAGCTCCGGCTCTGTAATTACATCCTCACTTTCAACAGCTTGAGGTTCATTTGCTGTTGTTTTACTATTTCGCTCAACTTCATTCAAATCGAACTCATAAATGGCATAAACGTCCCCTTTACTGTTTCTTTTCGACTCAAAATTATGCTTATTCAGCACTTTTCCAAGAAGATTTACCCCCGAAGGAGTAATTTTTAAGCCTGTTTTCTCCGAAATTCGCTTCAAAATTTCACTTGCCAACAGTGAACGACAGCTTTCTCCGGGCAATGGTTTACGAAAATAGACAAATAAAAATTCCTCTTCGGGAGAACGAGACCGAAACTTATCGTTGTGATTGTCCAGCTCTTCAATCTCCTCAATGTTGAACCAAAAGCGAAAGCCGGAATCAATTAAATGCTTAATCTGAGCATACAGCTGCAAATAATCAATAGTAAACGCATCATTAATAGTATTCACCAAAAAAGTGATAAAACGACGCGACCCTGTGGGGTCATTCAATACTTTCTGGTTATTACTGGAAGCCAACAGAGACGCATGGCGAGTGTAGGTCTCCTCGTTACGCCCGTAAGCTTTGCGCTCGTCTATACTGATTTGCGTGATAATTTTCTTCAGCTTTGCCATGTCTCGTGGCTTAAGAGCCTCGAGCTCATCAATATTGACCAGGGCACGGTGAGAGAGCTTCAACAGCAAATCTTTCTCTTGCTCCGTAATAGATGCAGTGGCATAGTAAACCTGCAACTCAGGTGGAAGAAGTTTCACCGACCAGCGGGTTTTACCCCTACCCTGATTTCCACAGAACACCGGTACCACGTGATTTACCGTATTTTTTTCTATCAAGGAAGCTGCCATGGCCACCAACCATTTACGGAAGCAAAAAAGCCAGTACACATCATCATCCGTTTTCACCGTTGTAGACAGTTGAGCTATGTAATCATGTCCATCCCATTGGGGAAGTTTCTGAAAATAAGCGATAAAAGGGTTAAAAGATGGGTACAGATCGGACAATAAGAGACTACGGATATCGCTTATTTTACACTTAATACCCGATTTGTTTACCGCCCTCCATACTGAGTTTTCCGTTCTGTCTGTCAGATTCTCGAAATTATTTCTCGAATCTTTTTTACGAATTTCCAGCCTCGTACTAACCACGTTATAGTGAAGCTCGTAATTCTCAGTCAGAAAATTTTCCACGTCATCAAAAATGCCCTGCGTGTTCCTGGTATTCTTTGCTACAGCATGCTCGGAAGCGTGGGTATAAGCACTGCGGATGGTAGAAAGCAATTCTTCTGTTTCCATATCAACGTACTTTGCCAGGCAGAAACGCTCCGTATCCTCCTTAGCCAACCCTCTCCTATTGCAATTATTAGCCAACAGATTTATATACACATTGCGGTTTCCTTCTTTGTAAGTCTGTTTTTTCGTGGTATAACGCACACACTTGCTAAAAATGGCTTCTGCACTCACTTCGTCAGCACACCCACTTTTCACATCATCGCTTAGGGGAATCTCTTTAGCACCCTTAACTCCGGTTATAAAAACATCGGCCTTTTCGTTAAGAAAAAGAAGTGGATCATAACTTACGTAACAAAGTCTACCCACATCTTTACCCGACACATCAATAGCAGCCGAAGTTAAAGCCTTATAATAACGCATCACTCTATTATACGCCTCACGGTGGAATTTCTTAATTTCTTCTATATCCACAGGCAGTGAGCCATCCTCACGAGCAACGGGAACCAACACCTTCAAGCCTAGTCCGCCCGGACTTACAAAGCAAGCATACGTATATTTATCCGCTTCAATCACAGCTCGCAGGCGAACCACCTCTTCGGGTGAAAGATTGTCGAGATCAAGAACCACCATTCCACAGTATTTTGTAAGATTTGCGTCTCTTCGACCACCGATATACAGTGCGCAAATAGTGACAGCGGTAAGCAACTTCTTCAGCTTCTGAGCCTCTTCTTCATTTCCTTCCCTGATTAACGAACGAATGTTTTCAACTTCAGCCCTAAAACGACCATTCTTTACATCACGCAAAAACTCCCTCAAATCCTTATTCCCCAGTGGTTTGTTAAAACCAGAAAAAACGGTAATGTTCTTCATTTATTATTCATTAAAATTACAGATACAAAGTTCTACATTTACAAGAAAAATATTTATAACTATTTGTCTGTATTTTTGAAGTAAATTAGTCACCTGTAACTAATTCATTACCAGTTATGTAAAACTTTATATCTATAATAAATTCCTGAAATATAAATTATTAGTTCAAAACAGAAACTAGTAGTCCTCGTTTAGATGCTCTTTTTTCATATACTGACACACTGTACTTTCCGAAAGATATTGATCTTTTCCTCCTTTAGAAGATCGGAAGCGAATAAACTGGCAAAGGATATGCGCTGTAAGTACGCGATTAATACCACCGTTTGTCAGCAGCCAACCATCAGCAATCCATTGTTCAAGTGTATGAAAAAAAAAGATGTGGAGAAACTGTCCACTCAAGCGCAATCGATTTCTTGTTCCGCCCCAACTTTTTTGATAACTCTTTTTGCTTTGTCAGCTTTTTATGCAGTTCCTTTGTATGAAAATCAATTTCACTCTGTACTTCCTGCATTTCTTTCTCTAAATCTTCTTTCATGACTGTTGTTTTAAGTTGTTTATTCATATTCTTTCTGTTTCTTAAAAAAATGCGCAAAAATAGTTCCTTTTTATTAAAGGATTATGCTATATTTGTTTTATAGTTTAAGAAAGTTATCAACAGGCCAACTTATGACGAAACCCAAAGTAAGTGTTATTATGCCCATGTTTAACACGGAACAATATGTAAATGAAGCTCTTATGAGCATTGTTAACCAAACATTAAAAGAAATTGAAATCATAGTAATTAATGATGGGTCTACAGATGGAAGTTTAGAAGTTATAAGTAGTATTGCAGAAAAGGATATTAGAGTACAGATATACAGTCAAGAAAATCAAGGTCAGTCCGTTGCCCGAAACTTAGGTATTAGCATAGCTAAAGGTGAATACATTTACTTTATGGATAGTGATGACTTGCTTGATTTAGATGCTTTAGAATGTTGCTATAACAAATGTGAAGCAGAAAATCTGGATTTTATTTTTTTTGATGCAGATATTATTTGTGAAAACAAAGAATTTTCTTTAGCATTTGATTATCACCGTCCTGAGATTGAAGAAAAAGTATATAAAGGAGCTGATTTATTAAGTCAACTGATAACTAAAAATTTATATCGCCCTGCACCATGGATGAGTTTCATTCGATTAAACTATCTTCGACTGATAAATTTAAATTTTTACCCAGGAATAATTCATGAAGATGAACTATTCTCTGCTATTTTGTATATTGAGGCTGAAAGAGTTGGCCGCATTGGAAAAGATTTCTTTAAACGAAGAATCAGAGGAAATTCTACAATGACAAAAAGCTTTTCATGGAAGAATATTGAAGGTTATTTTACTGTAATTGAAAAATTAAAAGAATATGTAGAAAGAAAGCCAAAACATATTAAGATTCTTATATATAAATATTTGAGAATAATGCTAAATATTGTCATTAGGAATGCATATTTACTTTCTGCAAAGGAAAGATTTTCAATTCTTTTGCATTGCATAAAGCATAAAAATATAAAATATATAAAAACAAAATCAGTTATTGTGCTACTGTTCAAATCACAGCTAAAAACACAAAAAAATGTCTAATTCAAGAGTATACAAAAGTCTTCTGAATGTAAGAGTCGGATTATTTTTTTATATTATAGGACTAGTCCTATCTTTCTTTTCCAGAAAAATCTTTTTAAATTATTTAGGAACAGATTTCATAGGTCTGACAGGTACAATTCAAAATATATTAGAATTATTAAATCTGGCAGAATTAGGAATAGGACTAAGTATTAGTTACTTTTTATACAAACCATTACAAGAAAACAACAAAGAAAAAATAATGGAGATAATGTCAGTTTTTGGCTATCTCTATCGTAAAATTGGGACTATCATAGCAATATGCGGAATTCTAATCAGCTTATCTTTTCCATTTATTTTCAAGAATTCAGTGCTCAGTATAGGCATCATTTATTTCGCATTTTTTTCATATTTAGGCTCATCCTTAATTGGATATTTTATTAATTACCGACAAATATTGCTTAGCGCTGACCAAAAGAACTATCTCGTAACAGCCTATTTTCAAACAGCAGGCCTTATAAAGGTAGCCATCCAAATACTATTCTCATATTATTATAAAAACCTATATTTTTGGGTTTTTATTGAACTACTTTTTGGCATAATAAGTTGTATTATTCTTAACAGGAAAATTAATAAAGAATACCCTTGGCTAAAAACTACGGTAAAAGAAGGAAAAGATTTGCTTCATAAGTATCCAGAAATTACTTTAAAAACAAAGCAGGTTTTTATTCATAAAATTGCAGACTTCTTTTTAAGAAAAAGCGATGGAATATTGGTTTTCGCATTTGTGTCATTAAAAATGGTTGCTTTTTACGGTAATTATACCTTAATAATCAACAAACTTATGACACTAATGGACATAGCATTCGATGGCATAGGTGCAGGAGTAGGCAACTTAATTGCGGAAGGCGATAAGAAGAAAATAATGTCAGTATTCTGGGAACTAATGTCAGTTCGCTACTTTATATCCGGAATTATGATTTTTTCATTATATCATTTAACCGAACCTTTTATAAAATGGTGGTTGGGGTCTAAATATATATTAGATCATAATATACTTATACTATTATTGGTCAACTTATTTATTATGCAAACCAGAGGCGTGGTAGATATATATAATCGTTCTCTGGGACGCTTTGCCGATACTTGGTCAGCCTGGACCGAAGTAATTATCAATCTAGCCATAACATTATTAACTGCTATAAAGTTTGGTATTATAGGAATCTTATTGGGGAAAATAATCAGTACAGGAATCATCATTTCCATTTGGAAACCATACTATCTGTTTCAGGGATTGTCATTATCCGTAAAGACATATTGGAAAGAAGTCTTCAAATATTACGTCATTCTGATTTTATCATTTATTTCTATTAGCTTATGCATACCGCTGATACCTATAAACCCATCACAAGGGATATTTCAACTCTTAATATTTAGTGTATGTATAGTATCTGTTTTCTCAATTGTATACTTTGCATTATTATATACAGGAGCACCTGGCCTGAAGATGTTCATGTTAAGATTTCCTTTTTTTTTAAAATTAACCCAGCTAACCAGGAAAAGAAAGCATCAAAGTTAACTGCTACAGCTCACTAATTCTCTGGAAGAAAGACTCGCAATAACTCTCCTTAGAAAATAATGCTGAACGCTCTTTAGCATGTTTTGACATTTTAAACCTCATGCTTTGATCATTATATAATACCAAAATAGATTTTGCAAGATTCTCAACGAGACAGGCATCTTTCTCAATAATAATAGCACACTTCTCGTCAACAGCTTCTGGAATTCCACCGGATCTTGTTACCACAAGAGGCAACCCGACAGCCATATCTTCCAAGGAGGTCATTGTCAATGCATCTTCACAGATTGAAGGAATAACAGCCATATCACAAAGTGTTAGAATCGAAGGGATTTTTTCATATGGTTGAAATCCTGTAAAAAAGATTTGCCCACTAATCTGAGAAGACATCTGGCGCATTTCTTTCATAAACTGATCTTCCCTACTGATATCATTAAAACTTCCTCCAACTAAAAGAAGTTTTATTTTTGGGTACTCAGATAAAAGCATGAAAGCCTGTAATAATTCCTTAACTCCTTTTATTTGAGTAATTCTTCCAGTAAAAACAACAACAAAATCATCATTAGACAATCCCCAGTCAACTCTTGATATTCCTGAAACATCATGATTTAAGAAACGTTCTATTTCTATTCCATTGTATACTACATTAATTTTATCAGTTGAAGTAATAGTGCCAACTCTTCTTTTAACATAATCGGATACAGTTAAAATTTTGGAGCAGGCATCAACAATAGCCTTTGCATCTTTCGTATCTTTATCCAATGTATCATTATGCAAATGAAGAATTAGTTTTGCATTTGTACGCAAGGAAATTGGTAAAACAAATCCAGGGCGATTTTCCACAATCACTATATCAAAATTATTACGTCCTATTTTTTTGCTTACCTGAAAAACAAAGTAATCTAAAAAATAATTATAATAGAAATCTTTCTTAAATATCTTATACAACTTTCTTTTAACCCTTGAACTATAAGATTGCTGGTTTAATAAATTAAAGTTAGTAAGTTTATAATGAGAAAAATCGAAAGAGCAAAGCTCCTTATCACTTATTCCATAAATTGTAATTTCATGCTTTAAAACTCGCTCGTTAAAATCAATGATATATTCAATTAATGTTTCAACAGCCCCTCCCTTAACTGCAGGAACAGGAAGTATTCCAGGTATTACAACAGCTATCTTCATCTTTTATTTTTTTGTTTGAACAAAAATAGTATAAACTATTTTAAAAAATAGATAAATTCAGGATTTAGGTCTACTTAATTTATTGTAGCATCTAATATAAAAGTGTTCTATAGAGCTTAGTGTTCTGTAACTTAGTATATCTAAAGAATTAACATATACAATTTCTATTTCATCGTAAATATTAGTATCATTCTTTAATTCTGCTCTCAATCTACAAAAACGGAAACCATTTCCCAAGAATAATTTATCACCTACTATTCTTACATCCTTATCAGAGCCTTTCAATATTCTTATTCTATAATCCAGCAATGAAGGATATTGATACACTCCTAAAGTAAGTACTTTTTCACCATGAACAAAATATCGATACATAAAATCATCATTTTCTTTATTGTACAACTTAATTAGATGAGGAATTTTTCTATTGCAGAAATCATTATAAACTTCTATTTCAGTTAATCCAGGCCTTGAACCTTGAAATGAATTTATTTTAAAAGTCAATGATGTGATTTTCTTTTTCAAAGGGAATGAAATATCTGTTCTACTTCCATTTGGATGCAAAGCGCCCACTTTGCATGTTTCACCATTACTAAAAGTCAAGGTGCCAGCAAGTATATTATTTTTCAAATCAAAGTTATCATAAAAAGATACTTTGCAAATATCTTCTGGATGAGGAAATTTTATAGTTATCTTCTTTTGCAAATCACAGCTATCAGGTGTCCATAAATAATTATCATACTTAACTAACACTCTATCAGAAATATCGGAACAATCAAACAACTTAAAATCATTTAAGTATGAAACATTCCCGCTTGTGGCTGATATTTTACTTTTATATGTAAGACTGTTTGTTGATCTAAACCAAAAAACCTTATCTGAATTAATAATTTTAGGTGCATTAGCTATTACTAAAGGTTTTTGAGAGTTGTAACACATTAATGATTTATAGATTAAATTAGTAAATAAGAAATGTGTCATAACTTGTTTTGGTACAGGAAAACGTACTCTGTCTTTCCAGTTATCTTGTGGCTCATCCATATCATATTTACTGCTTAATTTATATTTTATTGGTTTTATTGTAGATTTCATATTCAATTCATAAAAATCCGATTCTGCCGTCCAAGCGGTATTATAAGCATATCCTTTATAAATTTCTGGAAAATAATTATTTTTATCCTTCAATATAAGCCCCACAGCCTCTTCTGTAAGTAACGAAACGGCTCTATGACCTGGATGAGAATCAAACCCTACAGAAAAAATAAGTTCTGGTTTATAATCAAGAATAACATCTTTAATATTACGTACAACATTAGCCCGAGTATAGCTAGATGAATATCCATATTTTTTTAGTGAATATTCTGAATGAGCAGAAGTTCCAATAGTTTTATTACATCCACCAATAGATGTAAATAAAGCGTTATCAGGAGCATTATAAATATAACTATATTTACAATGCTTCCAAGTATTTGGAAACCCTAAAAATATTATATTTTTTTCTTTCACGCCCAACAATTTACACGAATTTATCGCCTCTGGAATTCTTATATTTGCCTGGTTTTTATCACCACTACTAGTAAATACAATAATTACATTACAATGACTATCTGTCAGCGGTTTAATCAATGCACCTACAACATTAATTTCATCATCTTCGTGAGGAATAATTACCATTGCAGTTTTTATTGCGTTTTTTAACTGAGAAGAATAACTATTGCTAAATGTAATTCCATAGTTATAGCTACCTGAAAATGAAAAAAGAATCAATAAAAAAAGAAGTAAAAATAAAATAAATATGATAAAAAATTTATCATATTTATTTTTAAGTAAAAAAAACACATTCATGTTTATTATTTATTAAGATGATCTAAAATAAGTATTAAATTAATCATTCAAGGAAATTAAAGACAAAATATCCTGTATACTACAAAATACAACTTACAAAATCCGTTTCAAAGGTAACAAATGTTTTATCTTTTTTTACCATTCATGTTATAATAAATAACAAAATATTTTTTGATATTTATTTGACTAAGCATTACAATCTAAGTTTTAACCATCTTTGTTTCCCAACAGAATATTAATTAACAGCTTTTATAAAGGCTTTGGTAATTGTTAAACCACAAAAAAGTTCTTCTTAAATAAACCTATGTATGCAAATTTTAATCTGTCTACATTATCTTCATTTAAACCATCGTAGCTATTATTTCCAGAACAAATTTTGCTTTTATTGCACAATCAAGAAAAAAGTATTACTTTTGATATAACCAAAAGTAATACAGAGACATTTGATACATAATTAGTACAATACAAAAAAGCTTTGTTTTTAAAACATAAAAAAGGCATGAAAATACTTTTCCTGATATTTCACGGATTTTCAGAATATAGTGGTATTAGCAAAAAAATACACTATCAGGTTAATGGTCTTAAAGAAGCCGGACACGAAGTAGACTTATGCTATTATACAGTAACGCCTGATGGTTATCGCCTAAGAATGATAAATGAGCAAGTAATCGATAACTATGGATGTGGATGGCTTGCTCCTATTAAGAAACGTTTTTCTTATAAAGCTATCATTAATCATGCAATAAACAGCCAAACAGAATTGGTATATATGCGTTCAGACCACAACGCAAATCCATTTACTATTGCTTTTTTGAATAAGCTAAAGAAAAATTGTATAAAAACAGTGATGGAGATCCCAACCTACCCTTATGATCAAGAATACAAAGGGCTTTCTTTACAATTTCAGCTCGAATTATTGACAGATAAATGTTTCCGTAAATGTTTGGCAAAGCAGCTATTTAGAATTGTTACTTTCACTGAAGATGATACAATTTTTAATACTAAAACTATTAAAATTTCGAATGGAATTGACTTTAATGAAATAAAATTAAAATCAGAACAAAAAAAATCGGGCTCATCTTTTCATCTTATTGGAGTAGCAGAGGTACATCCATGGCATGGTTTTGATCGTGTAATGAAAGGTATTGGTGAGTATTATAAAAACAAGCATGAACAAAAAGTCTATTTCCATGTAATTGGAGGCATTGCCTCTCCAGAAATGTTCATTTTCAAACAAATTATTCAAAAATATAACATAGAAGATTATATAATATTCCATGGAACTAAGTTTGGCAAAGAATTAGATAATCAATTCGAACAAGCCAACTTTGGCATAGCTAGTCTGGCACGTCATAGAAGCAATATAACTCATATAAAAACTTTAAAAAATCGGGAATATGCTGCACGTGGAATACCTTTTATATATTCTGAAATTGATTCTGATTTTGAAGATAAACCATATATTTTAAAAGCCCCGGCAAATGACTCTGCAATTAATATTTTAGAGATTATCTCATTCTATAAAAAATGCAACTGTACTCCATCGGAAATTAGAAATTCCATAAAAAACTTATCATGGAAAAACCAAATGCAGAAAGTTGTAAATAAATCTTTTAACATTTAAATCAGCTCGTTAATGATGAAAAGAAAAATAGCCTATTGCCTTCCTTCTTTATATATTCCTGGTGGGATGGAACGCGTATTAACCATTAAAGCAAACTACTTTGCAGAAGTTATGGGATATGATATCTTTATTATATTAACAGATGGAAAAGAAGAAAAACCATTTTATGAATTATCACCTAAAGTTAAAGTTATAAATTTAGATATAAATTATAATCAGCTATGGGATAAATCTTTTATTAGAAGAACTATTGGATATTTCTACAAACAACAAGAATACAAGAAAAAATTAAAAAAATGTTTGTATGAAATAAAACCTGAAATTACTATTTCTATGTTAAGAAGAGAAATAAATTTTTTAGGTTCAATAAATGATAGAAGTATTAAAATAGCCGAAATTCACACAAACAGAAGTAACTTAAGAGATTTCAGCTATGAAAAAGACCCATTTTCCATAAAAAGAATTCTTGCAAAAATATGGATGTATCAATTAATAAGAAAATTAAAAAAAATAAATACATTTATAACCCTTAGCAATGAAGATAAAGATAAATGGACAGAGTTAAACAATGTAGAAGTAATTTATAACCCTATACCATTTTTTCCAAACCGGATATCTGAATGTAACAATAAGCAAGTTATAGCTGTAGGTAGATATGTTCCTCAAAAAGGCTTTGATTTATTAATAGATGCCTGGAAAATTGTAAATCAAAAGCACCCGGAATGGACACTAAAAATTTATGGCGATGGTATGAGAGACGAACTACAAAACCAAATAAATAAATTATCACTAGCAAGTTCATGCATTCTGGAAAAACCTGTATCAAATATTGCTGATAAGTATTGTGAAAGTTCTATTTTTGTTTTAAGTTCACGATTTGAAGGCTTTGGAATGGTAATTACAGAAGCAATGGCTTGTGGAGTTACTGTTGTTTCTTTTGCATGTCCATGTGGCCCTCGCGATATTATTAAAGAAGGATTAGATGGCCTTCTTGTGGAAAACGGAAACATACAAGAGCTTGCAAATAAAATCAATTATTTGATTGAACACGAAGATATAAGAAAACAAATGGGTAAACAAGCTCGCATAAATGTTGAACGATTTAAAATGGAAAATATAGCACAAAATTGGGAACAACTATTTGATAATATTATTTCGTACAATAAAATCCAGACAAAACTATAAATCTTAATAATTATGAGTTGGTATTCAAAATATTTATCGGTTTTTGAGAAACCTTATGATTCAAATTCTGCTAATAATGCTATAATAAAAATAAAAGAGAATCTAAAAAAAATTGATTCAAGAGATCCAATAGTCTCAGTTGTAGTTATAGCCTATAATGAAGAGGAAAGACTCCTTAGTTGTATATGGTCATTAAGCGAAAATATATTTAATGGTTCATTTGAAATTATTGGAGTTAACAACAATTCGACAGATAAAACTGCAGAGATTTTTGAAAAAACTGGAATTAGGTACTTCAATGAAAATAAAAAAGGTCCGGGCCATGCCCGCCAATGTGGATTGGATAATGCAAGAGGAAAATATTATTTTTGTATTGATGCAGATACAATGTACCCACCTTACTATATACAAACATTGTATAACGTCTTACAAGAAAACAATGTTTTAGGCGTATGTTCATTATACAATTACATACCTGATGAAAAACATTCATGGTTGGGACTCAAATTTTACATTTTATTGAGAGATATGCATATTAAGTTACAATCTATTAAACGCCCTGAAATGAGCGTTAGAGGAGCTGTTTTTGCTTTTAATATAGAGTATGGACGAAAAGTTGGATTCAGAACTGATATAAAAAGAGGAGAAGACGGTTCACTGGGATTTGGACTCAAAAAATATGGAAAGCTTAAATTTATTTTAAACTCTAAAGCAAGAGCTATAACAAGTGCCAGAACAATAAATACCGATGGTTCTTTTTTTAATAGTTTTAAAATAAGATTCCTTAAATATTTAAAGGATTCGGGTAGCTACTTTCACAAAAAAGATATATACAAAGACGAAGAATCTAACTTAATTAAATAGATCTTAATGAAATCTCTTGAAATAACATTCTGGTTAAGCTTTATAATAGTATTTTATACCTATCTGGGATATGGCATCGTTCTTTACTTACTGGTAAAAACAAAAGAACTATTCTCAAAACAAAAAGCAAGGGCTTTACCTACAAAAGAAAACTTACCGGAAGTAACTCTCTTTATAACGGCATTCAACGAGGAAGCTGTGGTGAAGAATAAAATGGATAATTGCCGAGCTCTGGATTATCCCAACAATAAGCTAAAGATTGTATGGGTAACGGATGGTAGCAATGACAATACGAATGAATTACTGAAAGCTTATCCGAAGGTTACTGTATTGTTTCAACCGGAACGCCAGGGTAAGACTGCTGCTCTGAACCGGGGAATGAGGTTTATATCCTCTCCTATTGTGATATTTACGGATGCAAATACGATGATTAACCGGGAGGCTATCATGGAAATAGCCAATGAATTCTCTGATTCAAAAGTGGGATGCGTTGCGGGAGAGAAAAGGATTGAAGCAAAAGAAAAGGATGGGGCCGCCGGTGGTGGTGAAGGCATCTATTGGAAATATGAATCGACTCTTAAAGCATTGGATTCCAGACTGTATTCGGCAGTAGGTGCAGCCGGTGAGTTATTTGCCATTCGCAAGGAACTGTTCGAAGAGATGGAAAGAGATACCTTACTGGATGATTTTATTCTTTCTCTCCGGATTGCTCAAAAGGGATATAAGATTGCTTATTGTGACAAGGCTTATGCTATTGAATCGGCTTCTGCCAGTATGAATGAGGAGGAGAAAAGAAAAGTGAGAATAGCTGCAGGTGGTTTACAATCAATATGGAGATTACGTTCTCTGCTTAATATTTTTCGTTATGGTACATTGAGTTTTCAGTATATATCTCACCGGGTATTGAGATGGTCGTTAACTCCTGTATTACTTTTTTTGATGCTACCGCTTAATATAATTCTGGTTTCAGAGATGAGTACTGATATCTATGTTATACTATTATTCTTACAAGTGCTATTCTATGTATTAGGATTATGGGGATATTACCTTTCTACCAAGCAAATAAAAAACAAAATCTTATTTATTCCTTACTACTTTCTCTTTATGAATGTCAATGTTTTTAAAGGATTTATCTATCTGAAAAACAAGAATATAAATGGAATTTGGGAAAAGGCTAAGAGATCTGTTTAAATTTCGCATAAAAAATCAGGTACTCTAAATTATTTTTTATATATTTGTTGAATATTTCTTACTTATTAACTTCTAAAATCTAAGAAAAAGAATAATGACAAGAATATTGCACGATCCACAAAACTCAGATAAGATTCTACAGATGACTGCAGATACAATGTTTTTAGTTGATTACGAAGGCATCTGCGTTGATTTGGTGGTACATGCAAACCGGGGATTCTTTAGGAGAAGAAAGAATTTAATCGGTGAAAATTTCTTTAATTTATTGCCGGAAAAGACATATTCTGCTATTAAGAAGGAATTTGAGAAAGTTAAAGAGAGTAAGGTTATATCTACAAAAAATTACGAGCTTCCTCTTAACGAAGGCACTTTTTATTTTAAGTGCATAATGCAGCCTTTCGACGAAAATCTGATATTGTGTCAATACAGAGACATAACTAACAGGGCCCGCACTAAATTGCAACTGGAGAAAACAAATAATGAACTGCGGGAGATTGAAAAAGCTGCTAAAATTAGTCAATGGAATTACAATTATAAAAGTCAGACATTTAGATATAAAGGATATTCTGGAGGGTTGGCTAACAGCGATCATTTTAAAGATATTTCTCTGGAGACTTATCTGGAAATGATACACCGTGATGATCGTGCAGGATTTCTTATATGGATAAATAATATTCTTCATCATACGAGTACAGATACTCATGAATACCGGATTTTAGTAAAAAAGGAGTTTCTATTTCTAAGACTTAAGGTTTTAAACATAAGTGGTTCTGAGGAGAATAAAGAGATTGAAGGTTTCTGCCAGAATATCACAGATATTATTAAGCTGGACGAAAATCTGGGAAGTATTACCAAAGCTGTAAACTATGCTTCGGAAGATATTTTTGCTTTTAAACCGGATGGTACACTGGTTTTTGCCAATGAACAGTTTCGAAAGCATTATCTTTTGACTGATGATACTGAGCTATCTGCAATCAAAGTAAATAAGTTGCCGATAAAAAAAGAGCTGAAGGAAAGATGGATGAATATCCGTAGTGAATTTTCACAGCTAACTGACATTGTGCGGTTTGTTGAAGAAAAACCGTTCCCGCATCTGAAAGAGATTATGGCTTTTGATTTTTTCTCTTATATCATTAAGGACTCTGAAGATGAGGAGATTATCTGGACGTTTGGACGTGATATTTCTGAGCAAATAAGATACGACGAACAAACGAAAGAGGTAAATCAGATTATGAACACCGTTCTGGAGAATATTCCTCTTGCTATTTCGGTAAAAGACACAGGAAACGACTTACGATATATCTATCGGAATAAAGTTACCTATGTGAGCATGAAAGATACAAATGTTATTGGTAAAACCGATTTTGATATTTACCCTGACGAAATAGCCATAACATACAGAAATGAAGATTTATCTGTTATTAAAAACAGAGAACCAATTATATATAGCAAAGAAGTTGTCAATAATGAGAAAGGTAATTTTTTTATTCACAAACTGAAGTTGCTTGTAGAAAATGGAAACAGGCCTCCACTTATTATTGTTTTAGAATCTGATATCACAAACATGAAAAAGATGGAGAGTGAACTTATTAGTGCTAAAGAAAAAGCTGAAAAATCTGATATGCTAAAATCGGCCTTTCTTGCTAATATGAGTCACGAAATACGTACTCCATTGAACGCTATTGTTGGATTTTCGAGAGTTATTGCTGATACGCAGAACGCGCAAGAGAGAATGGACTATTACAAAATAGTTGAATCAAACAACAGCAGGTTATTGCAACTGATTAATGAGATTCTTGATCTTTCGAGAATTGAATCGGGCATAATGGAGTTTACGGAAGAGCCTATAAATCTAGGTGTGATGTGTCAGGAGGTTTTTGATGCACACCGGTTCCGTACTCCGGAAAATGTTCAGCTTCTTTTTGAAGAATCAGACGCTAATTTATGGATATACAGTGACAAGAATAGATTGATTCAGGTTTTCTCTAACCTGATAGGCAATGCTTTTAAATTCACAAATGAAGGTAGTATCCGGTTTGGGTATAAGATTAATAATGAGGAAATAGAGTGTTATGTAAAAGATACCGGCATAGGATTTCCTAAAGAGAAAGCTAAGAATGTTTTTGAACGTTTTGCAAAGCTAAATACTACTGTACAAGGAACCGGACTGGGCCTTTCTATCTGTAAATCGATAGTAGAAAAGCTGGGAGGAACAATCTGGGCAAAATCGGATGTGGGACAAGGGGCAGAGTTTTTCTTTACTCTTCCTTATGTAGCGCCTCAAAAAGAATCTGTTAATGAAATAACAGCTGAAGATGATGATGATTCAAAGAATATTGAACTATCTGAAAAGAAGGATACGCTGATATTGGTTGCAGAAGACAACGATAGCAATTTTAAATTGATAAATGTGATGATAGGTAAAAAGGTTACTTTGGTGCATGCACATGATGGTATAGAAGCTATAACTATGTTTGAGGAGTACAAACCCGATTTAATCCTTATGGATATAAAGATGCCAAATATGGATGGACTGGATGCTACTCGCGTTATCAGACAGGTAGCTCCTGAGATTCCAATCATTGCTTTAAGTGCTTTTGTATACGATGATGATGTGAAAGCAGCTCTTTTATGTGGATGCAACGAATTTATTCCAAAACCTGTTTCTCAAGACAAACTAACTGACATTCTGAGAAAATATTTATAACGAATGGGGAAAAAAGCCACTCTTATATACTTCCGTTTTTTAGGGGTTCTTTTAACTACTGCACTAGCAATATTTACTGTTGTTTTGGGGAGGTACTCATACCAGAATCCAAGCAACGGATTTTTGTTTCCGATAATTGGATTGGGAATGATTCCCGTTTTACTGGCTAATTTTGCTTTAGCCATTTATTGGGGAATTCGCTGGAAAAAATGGATATGGATACCGGTGATTGCTATTGCAGCAAACTATGAATATATTTCTGCAACGTATCAGATTCCACACAAGCTACCTAATTATGCAGATAAAGGGAACTCAATAAGGATTGCAAGCCTTAATGTACAAAGCTTCCACGGAGATCCGTCGGTTTACTCTGTTGGGGAGGTTACCGGACTGATGAAAGAACAGCGAATTGATGTAGTGTGCCTGCAGGAATTTGCAGAAAGTCCTTATTATAGTTCTGATAGCATAAATGCTCAATTTAAGGAATATCCGTATGTTGCTATGCACAAAAAGAACACTCCGGGGTTTGGACTGGTTATTTACAGTAAGTTTCCAATAACAAACAGAGATGATCTCTTTTTTGGTAACTCTGACAACAGTGCTATGTGGGTTGATATAAAAGTTGGGCAAACCCCTCTGCGAGTTTTTAATTGCCATTTGCAAACGACTAATTTTAATCAGACTAAAGGCTTATTGAAGAAAATAACGCTTGGGGAGTTTTATGAAACAGAGAAAGTGGCTGCAAAAAAAATAACAGATAAACTATTCGAGAATGCTCTTAAAAGATCTAATCAGGTTGATTTACTCCGTCATGTAATTGACACAACAAAACATTCAATAATAGCATGCGGCGACTTTAATGCTCCCCCATCATCTTATTCATACCACCGGATGAAGGAGAAATTGCAGGATGGGTTTCAAAGCGCAGGATCCGGATTTGGATATACCTATCGTTATCTTCATAAAGCCCTGCGCATCGACTACGTATTTCATTCAAACGAACTAACAGGAATAGAATACAGTTCTCCTTCTTTTGATTTCAGTGACCACAATCCTGTAATTATGGAATTAGCTATAAAGAAGGAGAAATAATATTTCAGGATAGCTTTGGTAAGTAGAAACTGAAGACAGAGCCTTCTCCTTCTTCTGAATTGAACCAGAGTTCTCCACCATTCTTTCTTACAAAATCCTGGCATAACAAAAGACCCAGACCTGAACCTTCTTCATTCTTTGTTCCAAACGTTGAATAATGTGTATCAACATTAAGCAGCTTAGTTTGATCTTCTTTCTTTATACCCCGACCATGATCGACCACGTTTACGACAACTTGTTCTTCCTTTTCCTCTACTACAACATGCACCTCACTACCCGGATTACTAAATTTCAAGGCATTGCTGATAAGGTTACGGATAACGGTTTTTATCATGTCAATATCTGCACGGACTTCCAGTTGATCTGGCGCCTGCAAATTAATTTTTATTTGCTTGAGTTCTGCTACCATGGAGAAAATCTCAATAACTCCGGCCGATACTCCAACAATATCGATATCTTGTGGTACCACATTTAACCGGCCAATCTGACTTTTGGTCCACTTTAACAAATTATCCAATAATGAGAACAGTTCCTCTGTTGTTTGATTTGCCATATTCAGCAGCTCATGCATCTCATCTCCTATTTTCTCTCCCGGTAAGTTGATCATCAACATATTAAGTACCATTTTGATAGATGCCATAGGCGAACGAAGATCGTGGGCAATAACTGAATAAAGCTTGTCACGACCTTTGATAGTGCGCTTCAGCTCTTCATTCTGGTTAAAAATGATTCGTTTAGCCGCTATTAAAGATATCTGATGCTTTACACGAATAATCAGCTCTTCTTTATTAAATGGTTTGGAAATAAAATCATTAGCTCCCATCTGGAATCCTTTTACGATGTCGGCAGTGGAATTCAAAGCTGTAAGAAATATAATAGGAATCTGAGCAAATGCAGGCTTTTCCTTAAGTTGTCTGGCAACTTCAAAACCGCTTATATCAGGCATCATTACATCTAGTAAAATCAAATCGGGTAATTCCGATTCGACCATCTTTAACGCCTGAGTACCATTCATGGCAGTTACAACATTATATTTTTCATTTGTCAATAACACTTTGAGCAATAACACATTGGACAATACATCGTCGACAACAAGAATCTTATATTCAGAGTATTTTATCTCCATTATCATTCTTTTTATAGGCATTATTAAATTTTTTGGAGGAAATTCTTAAAGTACTGATTTAAAATAATCGATTGTTTTTATCAATCCTTCTTCCAGATGAACAGAGGGCTGCCAGTTTAATTTTTCTTTTGCCAAGGCAATATTCGGCTGGCGTTGTTTGGGATCATCTCCAGGTAAAGGTTTATAAATGAATTTGGATTTAGACCCTGTTAACTCAATTACCTTTTCCGCAAGTTCTTTAATTGTAAATTCATTGGGATTACCGATATTAATTGGACCAACAAACTTATCATCTGTATTCATCATACGAACCATCCCCTCTATCAGGTCATCCACATACTGAAAACTACGAGTCTGGCTACCATCTCCATAAAGAGTTATATCTTCGTCCTTTAACGCCTGAATGATAAAATTGGATACAACCCGACCATCATTTTTACTCATTAAAGGACCATAGGTATTAAAGATACGAATAATCTTTATACGAAGTTTTTTTTGTCTGTGATAATCCATAAAAAGCGTTTCGGCACAGCGTTTACCTTCATCGTAACAAGAACGAATACCAACTGTATTTACATTACCCCAATATTCTTCCGGTTGAGGATGAACTATCGGATCTCCATAAACTTCACTGGTAGAAGCCTGCAACACTTTTGCTCCCACTTGTCTGCCAAGAGCCAACATATTAATAGCACCCATTACAGAGGTTTTTACTGTTTTAACAGGATCATGCTGATAATGAACAGGGGAAGCAGGGCATGCAAGGTTATAAATTTCGTCAACCTCTGCATTATATGGAACAGTTACATCATGGCGAACCAACTCAAATCGGGAATTATCCATAAGGTGCCATACATTATTTCTGGAGCCTGTAAAAAAATTATCTAAACAAATAACACTATGTCCATCATTTATCAATTTAGTACATAAGTGTGAACCTATAAAGCCGGCTCCTCCTGTAACCAATATTCTTTTCATTCTTTATGTTATTCTTAGCAGATTTATCGTATTTTATGTGTTATATGTGCAAAAAGCTATTTTCATTTAGCAATGCGTAACAAATATATTACTTTTTTTAATACCAGAGCTATGTTTGCATTACTATTTTAACAATCTAAAAACTAAAAAAAGATTAAAGAAATAAAATCAGAGTAGTAAACTATTGATTTTTGTTAAACAATAAACGGCAATTAGGTATCTATTAATCAAGAACAAATAACACCTGAAACAATTATAAAAATATGCAATGGTTAACTCTTAAAATCCTAGGAATTATACAATCATCCAATCAGGATAAATCCATATTAAAAAACAATATTCAGTTATTCATTGTTTTTTATAATATTTTATTTGCTATATTAATGCCTGAAATATAAAATCGTTGTCAATGAATACAAAAAAACAATATTGCAAATATTCACTAATAGCCATTATTCTGATTTTAGGAACAATTTTGCTTATAAAATTAAGTCCTTTTCTGAGCGGAATCCTTGGTGCATCTACTATTTATGTTCTGGTTAGAAAGCAAATGTTTTATCTGACAGAGAAAAAAAACATAAAACGTTGTATAGCTGCCTCATTGATGCTTTGCGAAGCTGCACTGTGCTTTCTTATCCCTATTTCTCTTGTTGTATGGCTATTGGTTGGAAAACTTCAGCATTTAAATATTGATCCTCAGTCGTACATTTCAGCTATAAAAAACATAGCCAGTCTTATTTTTGAAAAGACTGGCTATAATGTGCTCAATGAAGATAACTTATCAGCTATAACAGCTTTTATACCCAAAGCTGGTCAATATATAGTTGGCAATATAAGCAATTTTACCATAAACATGTTTGTTATGCTTCTAATTCTCTTTTTCATGCTATTAGAAGGAAGAAAAATGGAACTGTATTTATATGATTTATTGCCTTTTACAAGCTCTGATAAAACCAACGTACTTAATAGAATAAAGATAATTATCAGATCTAATGCAATCGGTATTCCTTTAGTTGCCATCTCACAGGGAGGAGTAGCATTCATTGGATATCTAATTTTTGCAGTACCTAACCCTATTCTTTTTGGTTTTTTAAGTTGTTTCGCATCTATTATTCCTATAGTAGGAATCGGATTAATCTGGGCACCATTGGTTGCATATATGTTTCTAACAGGCGACTGGCAAAACGGCATCGGCCTTGCTGCTTACTCATTCATTGTAACTACTAATATAGATAATTTATTGCGCTTTATGTTGCAAAAGAAACTAGCTAACACGCATCCGTTGATTACAATTTTTGGAGTTATCCTGGGACTGAAATTATTTGGTTTTCTTGGAATTATATTCGGTCCTCTGTTATTATCTATATTTATTCTTTGCATTAATATTTTTAAGAAAGAATACCTGGAAGGAAATTGTAAAGAATAGATTATCATCGATTTTATCAAGCTTTCAATATCGCTAATTTGACAATATATAAATTTAAAAGAGATTGCTCAATTGAACAATCTCTTTTAAATTTCCTTTTCTTAGAATCTCTATCAAAAACTATTTCTAAATATCAATTCTCAGAAACCTAATTTTATATTTCAGATAACCTCTTTTGAGTTAAAACTCTGTTGAACTTTAAATCATTTTTGTAATGTCATCTGGAATGGAGAAGCCGGAAGCCCTGCGTTATTCTTCAGATTTACTCCCTGAGGATTATCATCCCATGCATAGCGTACTTTAACAGGTCGCAAAATCTCATTATTCCAAACTATAACTTTATTATTTTCGATAACTGCTTCAGCCCATTTAAAACGTCCATCTTCGCCAGCCAATGCAAAACCTTTTAAATGATCAACAGGCATCAGGTTATTTGTATCATCTTCGAAAGAAAGGATTAGTTTTCCATTTTCTACTGTCATTGATTTGCAGATAGGTCCGTTACAAACTACATCTTTGTGACCATAAACCACTTTTTTCGTCAATAAAGATATGCGCCTCGCTAATTCCTTCTTATTCAACGGATGAATATCGTTCCACTCACCCAAATCAATAGCTACAGCCAAGGAAGTATTGGGAACTTTTAAAGAAACTTGTCGCTGAGCCTCACGTAGACCAGCCCAACCACTTTCTACTGGTTGAGGATGTGTTTGCATAAAATTAGCTAGTTGTACGATAAAAAATGGTAAATCCTTATTGCCTAATTTGGTCCGCCAATCATTTATCATTGCAGTCAATAAAGCTTCATATTCGTCCGGCTTGCCTGTATTCGTTTCACCCTGATACCACAAAGCTCCTTTAAAAGTAAGGTTTCTCAAAGGAGATATCATTGAGTTATACATTCCGGTTGGGATATTCTGAAAAGAAACATCTCCATTTTTAGAAGGTAATTCACAACCTAACTTATATTTCCATTGATTGGAAAGATTTATTGTATCTCCATCAATAGCCATACAATAAAGTTTGTCTTTAACGAATCCCGGGAATCCGCCATAACTAATTAAGCGAACTGTGATCGTGTTATCACCGGCCTGTAATAATGAAGCAGGAATTTTATAAATACGAGGTGGATATTGATAAGCTGTTGTACCAACAAATGATCCATTTACAAATACTGAGTCGGCATCTCGTATACATCCTAGGCGTAACACAACATCCTTACTTACTTGTTCTTTAGTAAGACTAACATGCTGACGGAACCAATGTGCACCGTTTAATAGATTACCTCCACTGATTGCCCAATCTGAAGAAAAAATATCGACCGTTTTCCAATCTGAATCGTCCAACTCGGACTTGTACCAGCAAACAGGTGCATGTAGACCTTTATCATTTTTATATAAAGTGGTATTCCAAAGATCAGACATCATTCCATTGCATTTATTCGCTAATGCCCTATATTCATCTGAATTGAAAATATCTCTTTCACGTAATTTTTTCGGGAAAGCCTGCAACGCGTCTTCACTCATCCATGCTTCAACAGAGCTTCCTCCCCAACTGGAGTTCACAATGCCAACAGGAACTTTTGTTTCATTATACATCTCTTTTGCAAAGAAATAGGCCAACGCTGAAAAAGACGGAGCATTTTCTGTTGTCAGAGCTTTCCAGTCCATTCTTGAAATATCATCCTTAGGCCCATGCAAATCATTGCCGTAGGGTGTTTTTACATAACGAATCATTGGATTTGAATAACTCTCGATTTCTTTGCGAAACATATCCGTAACTCTGGCAGCTGTCAATTCCATATTCGATTGCCCCGAACACAACCATACATCACCAATTAATATATCCTTTATGCAAAGGTCATTCACATTCATTTCATAAGGTCCCCCTGCTTTTATCGAGGGAAGAACAACCAGCCATTTACCGTTTTCATCTGTTTTAGTACTATACTTCTTTTTCTTGAATGTTATTTCCACATTCTCTCCGGCATCAGCTGTTCCCCATACCTTAACGGGCTGTTCACGTTGAAGTACCATTCCATCTGAAAAAATAGCCGGTAATTTCACTTTTGCTTCAGTCCACACTGAAAAGCCACAAGTTAATAATGCCAATAAAATTAATCTAGATTTACTATTAATCATTTTTCTTCCCCCTAATCTTTATTGTTGAATAACTAAATGCGCATTCACATCTTTATTCATATTCTATAAAATGTTACTTTATTTAATTAAGCTCTCCGGTGCCCCCAGAAATGAAGGTTTCAGACCTCCAAAATCGATCATAACTTTTTGCAATACTAAAGCCGGATCTAACGGACGAATTCTCAATGTGTGCTTTTCTTTTTTATCTACGTGGTGAAGAGTATTTGTCACAATAACATGTTCCGCCTGCCATTTACCAAGTTCGCCTTTGTAATGTCCATTAATATTTACTATTTGTTCTTGATCTCCATCCAGACTGACTGCATACCTCAAGCCCTTATTATCATTAAAGTTCAAAGTTGCAGAAAAGCGTAGATAAACTGTTGCATCACCACTTTTATCCGTTTTAAAGTCATACTCCAAATACATATCTTTATCAGGATTTACGGTGCATGGAGATGTTGTAACTCCAGACAAAGTACGTCCCAGATTGGGAATGGTAATCCATTTAGCAGTTGGCTCGTTAGCAAAACGAGTATAATGCTCTGCTTCCATAGATACATAACCATCATTCTCAATAAATACATTAGGAATAGCAATGCGAGGCTCCGGCACCATAGTTACCTGAGGCATAATATTGTATCTAGGATCATTCCATGATTTATAACCAATATGAGTTTGATCCATAAAATGATTCCATTTGCCATTACTCATCACTTTATTATAATGATAAGTCAAAACGGAATCGCGATCAAAGCAATCACGTACTTTGAAGGCCCATTTATTAGCTTCAACATCATTCTTTGCTGCCAAATCACGATTCTTTGCCAAAGCATAGTACATATCATAAAGATTGGCACATGCCTGAATTGGGAAAAGCACTAACTGATCAAAAGCATCCCGATAATTCTCCGGCATCAAATAATATAGTTTCAATGCATCCAGACTTAACCCTTCATAATCATCTTTCACACGCTTCCATTCGTCATAATTTTCTAAGCTATAAGTCTTATCATTCAACGATTCCGGAGTTACCCTACGATTATACTTTGTATAAGTATCAATAAGGCGAGCTGCTTCTTTTGCGTACTTTGGGCCAAACTGCTTTTCACAGAATCTTTCCGTATGAGACAATAAATTGTTTTCATTAAACTGTGCAGGATTCCAGGCCATATCTAAAAAGAAAGTAATAGGATATTCCATAGGTTTCAAATCACCAACATTTACTACCCACAAATTCCGGACACCATATTCATAGGTCAGATTCATCTGTTCCCATGTACGTTCTATCTGAGTTATATTGAGCCATTTTGAATTTCTTGGTGCACCAACATAATCAACATGATAATACATTCCATAACCACCCTTACGAGGTTTTGCTTTTAAGTTTGGAAGCTTTCGCACATTACCCCAGTTATCATCACAGAGCAATAAAGTAACATCATCAGAAACTCTCATTCCTTTATCGTAATAATCCTGCACTTCTTTATAAAGTGCCCAAACCTGAGGAGTTTCTGATGCTTTTCTACCAGTAACAGATTCAATTATATTACGTTGATCTTTAACGATATTCTGTAACAATGAAATATTAGCATCTTCACTCATCGGTTCATCACCATCACCACGCATACCAACGGTGATAACTGATTCCCAGTTTTTGCAACGTTCTATACCTTTTTTCCAGAAATCACGCAGCACAGTACTATTTGTATTATAATTCCATGCACCTGTCCCCCTACGTTTCCAATCCTGTTGTGCTAACCCCATCGGTTCATGGTGAGAAGTTCCCATTACAATACCCATTTCGTCTGCTAACGGACCATTTTGCTTATCGTCATCATAAAATGCATTTCCCCACATGGCAGGCCACATAAAATTACCTTTCAAACGCAAAAGGAGTTCAAAGACCTTTTCATAAAACTTGCTATTAAATCCGCCAAAAGTATCATGCGACCAACCACTTAATGACGGTGCTTCATCGTTTAAGAATATTCCACGGAATTTCACTGCAGGTTCACCATCTGTATAACGTCCCTCCTTAATGCAAATTTTATCATGCTTTTCAACCGGAACATCTGCCCAATAATACCATGGCGAAACTCCCATTTGATTAGATAGCTCATAAATACCATAAATAGTACCACGTTTATCACTTCCTGCAATAACAACAGCTTCATCTACGCCTTCAAATGGTTGTTTCACAGTTTGAATAATATATTTCTCACGCTTTCCTTGTAAATCAGCAGAACTTATTTTTCCTGACTTTAACAACTTCTTTATCCAGCCACTATTTTCAACAGAACCGATAATAAGCATTTTACTTCCAGATACGGAATTAGATATCTCAGGCATCACTCCTGTGACTTTATTTGCATCTGATTGCAAATTAGACACGGCACGCAAAACACCTTTATATTCCTGTTGATCGACTAAGATTGGATATGCCTTCCCGTTTTGTATCCAGGAAAATCCATTACCATTATAAGTTACAAAACTATCGGCGGCTAATAATTGCTGCAGGAAGAACAAATTAATCAAACAATAAACAGTCCAGATCTTTCTTATTTTCATAGTATAATCATTAATTTTAAGTACCTACAAAGATACTTCATTATATCAGGACTTACTACTATTATATGTTTCCAAATTTAAAGCCAGAGTTACATAATCTTCGTGCACGCTACATAAATTGTTGTTTATGTAACATTTTACACTTCACAGCAAAAAATAAGGTTCAAATGATATTAAATCGCTAGTCAAAGAATTAATGGATTTCTGCAAATTTTTGCATTTTAAATATCTTCAAATCATATATTTTTTTATTTTTGTAAACATGTCCGGCAATATAGTAAAAACTATGTTTAATGTAGAATACTGTAAAGCGACAACTGACCAAGATTGGCTTGTCAGACAATTTGAGGCTTTCCATTTTGACCAGCCTTTTTTGACGGAGAAATTTATTCCTCGTCCTGATGTTTCTATTATTTTTCATTTCAAAGATGCTCCTCTGATTTTGAATGAAAAAAAAATCCAGCTTGAACCTTTTTTTGCAGCTCCTATTATTCCCAAATCGTTATTATTAAATTTCCATGGATTAATGGACACTTTTGTCGTTATATGTAAACCGACTGTTTTTTCTCGTATTTTTGGTCTCGATTTGTCTCCCAGACCCAGATATAGCATAACTTTACCTCATACAATTTTTTATCCTGCATGGAATGCATTGTCCGCACTTAAAACTACAAGAGAACGAATTGATTATTTCATCGGATTTATTAATAAAGTTCAAAACACTCCTTATGTACCTGATGCTGCAGATCAGCTTTACGACAAAATATTAGAGAAAGGGACAACTACCTTACTGAAAGATATTATGCAGGATTGTTGTGCGTGTAAACGAACTCTGGAACGAAACTTCATTAAACGCACAGGCGTTAGTCCAAAGACAGTAATGAGAATTATAAGACTAGATTATTTATGGTCAAAAATTATAGATGAAGGTGCAATTGATTATCAGGAGCTGGTCTTTGATGGAAATTATTTTGATCAGGCTCATTTCATCAATGATTTTAAAAACATTGTTGGCGAAACACCAAGCTTCTTTTTTAAAAGGAATCTGCAACTTACAAAAATGTTCTCAGGCCGGGAAATAACAAATATGTAATTTGTCGTTTTTTTCCAATCAATACATTTTTTACTTATATACTTTTGTTATTATTTTCTAATTGCAAAAACACTCTTAATAACAAATCATTATGAAAAAAGGGATATTAATAGTATGCCTATTTGTATTTGTAGCTTTAGAAGCAAATGCTCAGTCATGGATTGAAAAAGTAGGCAAACGCGTAAAAGAAAAAACGATAGATAAGGTTGAAGAACGAATAGAAAACAAATCTGATGAAGCCATTGAAAGTGGATTAGACAAGACTGAAGAAACTGTGAAAAAATCCGGTGGAAAAAGACAAAAACAAGCTTCAGAAAAAGGGGCAACAAAAACAATTAACCAAGATACAGAAGAAGAAAACAATTCTCAGTCTGCACAACAGAAAGTGGAATCTTACACAAAATACGATTTTGTTCCAGGCGACAAGATTCTCTATTTTGAAGATTTTTCTCAGGATGCCATTGGAGATTTCCCTACTCTATGGACAACAAATGGAGGCGGAGAAGTAAAGACATTAAATATTGCTTTGGGTAAATGGTTTCACATGAATAAGGAAGGGAGCATGTACTGTTACACCAAAACAATTGACTTTCCTCAAAACTTCATTATGGAATTTGACGTTATTCCAGACGAAAACTTTCAAAGTGCATTTGATTTGTGCTTTTATGAAGAACAAGAAAAGAAAGAAATGAATGACGACCTTTATCCTGGAAAAAGAGGATTGCAATTATTTATGGATGAAGAAAGCTGGAGCACTAAAGGATATATTGATGACCCAAATTCAGAATGGCTGGAATCACGATCAACGACAAATCCTTGTGAAATAAATAAAGTAAACCATGTCATTATATGGATTCAAAACCGGCGGACCAGGATATACCATAAAGGTACCAAAGTTTTGGATTCACCTACCAATATTTATGCTGGATCTAAATTTAACAAAATTCGCTTTAGCAGTTGGAATACAGGATGCAAGCCTTATATTTCGAATCTGAAAGTTACTACTGCAACACCCGACACCCGAAGCAAACTCATTACCGAAGGAAAGTTGGTTAGTTACGGCATTTACTTTGATGTAAATAAAGACATTGTGAAACCGGAATCTTTCGGAACACTCAGTGATATAGCCAAAACACTGAAAGAAAATCCATCTGTTAATATCAAAATTGTTGGTCACACCGACAGTGATGGAGACAATGCTAAAAATATAGATTTATCAAAACGAAGAGCGGCATCAGTAAAACATGTGCTTTCCGGTGATTTTGGGATTGATGATAATCGCATTCAAACAGACGGCAAAGGGGAACTAGAACCTCTTTCATCAAATACAACTGCAGAAAACAAAGCTAAAAATCGCCGCGTTGAATTTATAAAGTTGTAGTTATCCAAATAAAAATAGAATAATAACATCAAAGAATGAATAAAAGGAAACGATATTCAATCCTATTTGTGAGTATTTTGTTCGGACTAACCCTTGCAGCACAAGCTCCACAACAATACGGCATAAAATGTGGAACGTTTTATTACACAGTCCAGTCAGCAATTAATATTCCGGGAATGCCTTCTTTGAAAGTAACAGCAACTGGCAAAAGTTGTTTTGATGAATATGGTCTTAAAGAAGCGACTCAATACACAGAGACAGCAGACCCAGGTGAGGCAACACTTCGTCATACCAAACATTATTTTTCACTTCGTTTGCCAGATTATTACTGTCTGATAAATGCAGATACTAATGAAAAGATAGACGAAGAAAACCTATCAAACACTACCAAAGAAATACTTGCTCAGCATAGAATTACAAATTATGATAGTTTATCGGATATTGAAGCCGAAATTTATTCTTCACAGTTTATTGGAACGACTGTTTATCTCGCCAAAAACTGCAAAAAATATAAGATTACAGAAAAAATACCTTTATATGGTAGTGAAGATATTGTAGTTGTATGGAATAATATCTTATTGCATCGAATAAGTAAGACCTCCGGGCTTCAATATGAATATAAAGTAACAAAAATAGATGAGAATATTCCAGAAGCTAATGCATTTAAAATTCCCGAATAGGACAATCTTAATATTTTAGAATTGATCCATATTTCCCATTTGGTAAAAAAAGAATAGAAAAAGCCTGTAATAAATTCATTATTACAGGCTTTTTAAACATTACTTTCAATGTTGCGGTGCGTACGAGACTCGAACTCGTGACCCCATGCGTGACAGGCATGTATTCTAACCAACTGAACTAACGCACCATTAAGTTTTTATCGTTGCTTTCTCTCTCGATTGCGGTTGCAAAGGTAGATGTTTTTTTGAATTCTGCAAGCGTTTTAGAATTTTATTTTTAAACTTTTTTATACTTATACTGATTATGAATAAGTTAAGCTGAATCATTTTTTTGCAGATAGAAAGTCTTTCGACAGGGAATTATTGAGTATATTTGCAATTCAATTAAAATAACGGACAAAAAATATAATTACCAGATGAAAAAGACTCCTATCGATTGTAAATTCGTTGATGAAGCAATCAATGAAATGCATATCGCCGATTTATCAAAAGCTACAATTCGTGAAGTAAAAGCTATTGCCGCAAAAGCCGAAGCGCTTTCGGGCATAGAATATATAAAAATGGAAATGGGAGTTCCCGGCCTTCCTCCTTCTGCTGTAGGAGTAAAAGCAGAAATTGAAGCTTTGCAGAATGGTATAGCTAGTCTATATCCCGACATAAACGGACTACCTGAATTAAAGCAAGAGGCTTCTAAATTTGTGAAGGCCTTTATTGATGTAGATATCAATTCGGAAGGTTGTGTTCCTGTTACAGGATCCATGCAGGGGACTTATGCATCATTTATGGTATGCAGCCAATGTGACGAGAAAAAAAATACGATTCTGTTTATTGATCCGGGATTTCCTGTACAGAAACAACAGCTTTCTGTTATGGGAGAGAAATATGAAACATTTGATGTTTACAACTATCGTGGAGAAAAACTACGTTCAAAATTAGAAAGCTATCTTAGTCAGGGGAATATTTCGGCTATAATTTATTCTAATCCTAATAACCCAAGTTGGGTATGCCTTAAAGAGGAAGAACTAAAAGTTATTGGAGAGTTGGCTACCAAATATGATATTATCGTTCTGGAAGACTTGGCTTACTTTGCTATGGATTTCCGCACCAATCTGAGTGTTCCTTACCAGGCTCCATACCAACCAACAGTTGCGCATTATACCGACAATTACATCTTATTGATTTCTGGATCTAAAGCATTTAGTTATGCCGGTCAGCGCATTGGGGTGAGCTGTATTTCTAATTCATTGTACAACCGAATTTATCCAGGATTTGCAAAACGATATGGAAATGTTTCATTTGGTAGTGCATTTATACACCGTGTTCTCTATGCGCTTTCTTCCGGAGTTAGCCACTCTGCTCAATACGCAATGGCTGCTATGCTGAAAGCTGCCAATGAAGGGGAATACAACTTCCTGAAAGATGTTAGTGTATACGGAGAACGTGCCCGAAAGCTTAAAGAAATTTTCCTTCGTCATGGTTTTCATATTGTATATGACAAAGATCTTGACGAACCGGTAGCTGACGGTTTCTATTTTACAATCGGCTATCCGGGAATGACAGGAGGACAATTAATGAGAGAGTTGATGTACTACGGGGTCAGCGCTATATCACTTGATACTACCGGAAGTAATCAGGAAGGACTTAGAGCCTGTACTTCTTTTATAAAAGATCACCAGTACGATCAGTTGGAAGAAAGAATGCAATTATTTGAAATAAATAATCCGATTATTTAAGAAAAAAATAACAGATAAAATCTTTGAAATGATAAAATTGTTATTATATTAGACGCCAGATGCACTAGCTCTTAATATAATAACAATTCTATTATGACGGGAAAAAACCAGGATTATTTCAAAATTGAGTCGAACAACGCAATTCCTTCGAGGGGGAAAATTCTCATCTCCGAGCCTTTCTTGCGTGATTCAGTTTTTGGTCGTTCGGTTGTTCTTCTTATTGACCACACAAAAGAAGGAACCATGGGGCTTATCATGAATAAATTACTACCCATGAAACTGAATGAAGTTGTGAAGGAGTTTAAATACTTAGAAGATATTCCTCTCTATAACGGAGGACCGATGGGAACGGATACACTATTTTATTTACATACATTAAAAGACATTGAAGGAGCTTTGGCTATTGGAAACGGGTTATATCTTAATGGAAATTTTGATGATATAAAACGTTACATTCTTCAAGGGAATCCCATAGAAGGGAATATCCGTTTCTTTCTTGGTTATTCAGGTTGGCAAGACGGCCAGTTAAATCAGGAAATAGAAGAAAATACCTGGATGATAGGAAAAGGAGATGCTCCAAGCCTGATGATTGATGAAATAAAAAGTATGTGGAAAAAAGCTTTAGGTAAGCTAGGCGGGAAATATGAAACCTGGTCACACTTCCCTATAAACCCGTCACTAAACTAAATTGATCAGCTGCATAAAGAAGACATCTTCGTACTTATCTTTTTCCCGAAGCCAGTCTTTCATAACCCCGGTCTGAACAAAGCCACAAGAGCTGAATAGCCTATGGCTAGCTTCATTTTCCACAGACACATACGCATATAGTTGCCTTAGATGTAAAAAATCAAAAGAATACCTGATTAGTAATTCTAATGCTTGGCGAGCAAACCCTTGTCGGCGAAATTCTGTTTTCACAGCAATGCCAACTCCTGCACGTCCATGCATTGGAACAAAATCAGTCAGGTCTATTGTACCTACCACCTGATTATTATCACGCTTAACTATCATCAGTCGCAATTGTTTGTCGGCAAAAACATCACATTGAGAATCCTCAATGTATTGTTTGAGAACATAGCGTGAATATGGCACTATAAAACTACTCACATCCCATGATTCCGGATCATTTTCCATCTCATACATTACATCAAGATCTTCGGGTTCTGCTGCGCGAAGGTATATTTGTTCGTTGTTCAGAAATGTTTGCTTCATTTGTAACAGTTTTGAGGGGTTACTAATACTCCGGTTTGCACAGAGTAAATACCCAGTTCTACTCTTTCCCCCTGAGTAGTTGAAATTAATTGAATTATTTTTTTTAATGAATAAGCTTCTCTATCATAGATAATATGGGTAAATTCATTATCTGCACACTGAATCTTTAAATGTCCATCAGGATACATTTCCTCATTAGCTACTTCATAGCGATGCTTTCCTTTCAGGCCATTCCTCAGACAAAGCTCCTGAACTTGAGAAATCATCTCTTCGCTGCCTAACACCAAAAAGCATGGTTCCATAGAAAGAACTTTTTTCCCGGTATAGCTAAACAGCTTTAAAGAGATTCTATTAAGAACCGCAAGCAAAGCGCGGAGATATATTCCAATCTTCACCACACAAGCAAAAAAGATACTATAATGAGGATAATGCTTCCGAAAGAATATCATCATAGCCTCATAAAAAACACGAACATATTTAATAGAATCCTTCTTAGTACTCTCTCCTTTATAATGGATAACAGGAAAAGGAAGATAACAGTTCTTATATCCAGCTTTAGTTATGCGGTAGGACAAATCAATATCTTCTCCATACATAAAAAAATCTTCATCCAGCAGTTCACACTTGTCGAGTGCAGATTTACGGAGAAACATAAATGCACCGGCCAATACATCTACCGAATGAAATTCATTCTCGTCAAGGTAGCGAAGATGATACTTTCCAAAACGATGTGAGTTTGGAAACAGTTTACTGATTCCGGTTAATTTGTATAAAGAAACCATCGGAGTAGGAAAACCTCGTTTACTTTCGGGAAGAAAAGAACCATCTCCGGTAATCATTTTCACTCCCGCTCCACCCACATCCGGATTGTTCTCCATATACTGAAGACAATCCGTTATTGTATTCTCTCCAAGAATCGTATCCGGGTTGAGTAATAAGATATATTCGCCCTTTGCAATGGCAATTGCCTGATTGTTTGCACGGGCAAATCCCACATTTTCCTTATTGGCTATAAAGTTCACCTTCGGGAAGCGAGGAATAAGATACTCCAGCGATCCGTCCGAAGAAGCATTATCTACAACAAAGACCTCTACCGGCAGCTGATCAATAGCGCGATATAACGAGCACAAACACAATTCCAGAAAGTGTTTTACGTTATAATTCACTATTACTACCGATAGTTTCATTTCCTTATTTAATAGCCTCCGTTGTTATAGGAATTCCGAAAATCGTTCACCCAGCAAGGTTTCATCTCCTTATTTAATAGTCTCCATTATGGTTTTCCAAGGCTTCTCCAATACGGATAAATATATTTTTCTTTTTATTGCTAGAACGCTTTCTTTTAGGTTTATCATCTACGTTTTCAAACCCTCCGGTTCTATAAGAGCCATCTTTAATCATCTGATAAATTACTCCCCAATCCGGCAGACCACCTAAATTACGGTCATCAATAAAGAGATCAGCTTTCAGTTTACGTGAATACCCTTTGCCTTTTCCATGTTCTTCCGGAAAATCTTTATTTGCAGCATAAAATTCCAATCCGCGTTCACGACAAAACTCAACTGCTTCATCGAGCAAATGTCCTTCGCGAACACTCCACAGAATAAGTCTGTGCTGATCGGCCTGAAGTTTCTTTAATGTATCAATGGCAAAAGGAATTTCTTTACCAATCTTAGGATATTCATGTTCTACGATAGTCCCGTCAAAATCTACAGCTATAATCATATTTATTCTTCGTTTTCTTTATTTTCTTCGTTTTCTGTAACTAAATTCAATTCTTCACGCATTTTTTTCTCTCCCGGCAAACAGAATATTGAAGCGGTAATAGCAATCAATGCGCAAAGTCCCCCGATGCTATTCAGGGTCATATAATAAATAAAAATATTCATGTAAGTAAGGATAGCAAGGATAACAAGACGAATATTGCTCCAGTGCTGATAAAGTTTCAAGGCATTTTCAAAGTTGGCTCCTTTAATTACCTTTTTCAGTTTTACACTAAATAATTTCAGTGAAAGAGGCACAAGAGCAATAGTGGCAAGTATCCCGACTGTTTCCAGAGTGTATTGCATCATAAAATCATCGGCATACATTCCTTCGAGAAAGACATCCGACTGATATAAAACTACTAAAACAACTGCAATACCTATATAAATACCAAATTGCGTTTGCATGATGCGGTTCACCGCCTTAATTTTCTTATCCATTTATGTTTTTTATTATTAGACTGTTCCTGTAAATGTTGTACGGTTTACAATAGAGCGACCCAACGTTACTTCGTCAGTGTATTCCAGTTCATCGCCAATGGAGATACCTCTTGCAATGACACTCAGTTTAACGTTCGCCTTTGCCAGTTTCCGGAATATATAGAAGTTTGTTGTATCTCCTTCCATTGTAGAGCTCAGCGCAAGAATCACCTCTTTCACGTTTTCCTCTTCAACTCGTTTTACCAGGCTTTCTATCTGTAAATCACTCGGTCCTACGCCATCCATGGGCGATATTACTCCACCCAATACATGGTATAATCCTTTAAATTGCTGGGTAGCCTCAACAGCCATCACATCGCGGATATTCTCCACTACACAAACTGTGGATGCATCTCTGAGCGGATTGGAACAAAGCTGACAGGTATCTGTATCCGAAATATTGTGACATACCTTGCAGTACTTCACCTCTCTTTTCAGCGTAACAATGGCATTGCCAAAAGCCTCTACTACCGATGACTCCTGACGTAAAAGGTGAAGAACCAGCCTCATAGCTGTTTTCTTGCCTATACCCGGTAATTTAGCGAACTCCCCTACTGCTTTTTCAAGCAAAGCCGATGGATATTGTTGATTCATAAATACATTTCTCAATTGTCAGCGCAAAGATAAAAAATTAATTCCTACCTTTGCACATTCAAAATGTAATTTATGAACAGTTACTATATATTACTAACCATAGCTCTTTATTTCGGGATTCTCTTGATTATAGCCCGCATCACGGGACGAAAAGGAGGAAGCAACGCGGCTTTCTTTAAAGGAGAAAACAAATCGCCTTGGTATATAGTATCATTTGGAATGATAGGAGCTTCTATTTCAGGGGTTACTTTTGTTTCTGTTCCCGGAATGGTTCGGGGTATTGATATGACTTACATGCAGACGGTTTTCGGTTTCTTTTTTGGTTATCTTATCGTTGCACATGTACTCCTCCCCCTATACTACAAACTGAATCTTACCAGCATATACACTTATTTAGGCACACGCATAGGCAACAGAGCTTATAAAACCGGAGCTTCATTCTTTTTGCTTTCCCGTTTAGTTGGCGCTGCAGCAAAACTATACCTGGTTTGCCTGATACTTTATACGTATGTTTTTCAGCACTGGAACGTTCCTTTCTGGAGCATTGCCGCGGTAACTGTTTTTCTTATCTGGCTTTACACGAAGAAAAGCGGGATTAAAACAATTATCTGGACTGATACCGTACTCACTTTCTGCCTGCTGGCTGCTCTGATTCTTATTATAGTTGAGACTGCACAAATATTGCATCTCGATTTTGGTGGTGTGGTATCTACCATTCAACACAACGAACATTTCAGGATATTCGAGTTTAACGACTGGCAATCAAGGCAGAACTTCTTTAAACAGTTCTTTAGCGGAATATTTATCGTTATAGTAATGACAGGGCTCGACCAAGATATGATGCAGAAGAACCTAAGCTGTAAGAATCTGAAAGAGGCACAGAAGAATATGTATTGCTACGGATTCTCGTTTATCCCGGTAAACTTTCTGTTTCTCTGTCTGGGAATCTTGTTACTGGTGCTGGGACAAAGTATGAACCTTACCCTTCCCGCTTTGGCCGATGATATTCTTCCCATGTTTGCCGCGCAAGGATATCTTGGTCCATCGGTACTGATTCTTTTCTCTATTGGAATTATTGCAGCTTCCTTCAGCAGTTCAGATTCTGCGCTGACCTCACTTACCACCAGTTTCTGCGTAGACATTTTAGGAATAGGCAAAGAGAGCGAAGAGATGGCTACCCAAAAACGCCGACGCGTGCACTTTGGAATGTCCGTTGCACTGGTATTAGTTATCATCATATTCCAGATCGTTAATAATAAAAGCGTAATTGATGCTATTTATACCATAGCATCTTACACATACGGTCCGTTGCTTGGTTTGTTTGCCTTCGGATTATTTACCCGCCTGCAACCACGTGATAAATATGTGCCTTATGTGGCGGTTGCATCGCCCGTAATTTGTTACACAATTAGTTCTTTAGTAGAAGAACATACAGGATATAAGTTCGGATACGAAATGCTGATGTTCAATGGAGCACTGACTTTTGCCGGACTACTTTTAATTTCACAGAAAAATAAATAAAAACAAGAAATATGGAAATCTTAAGCGCAGAGTTCGTAATCAGTAATGCAGAGGCCTCGAAATGCCCTGATAGTAATTTACCCGAATATGCATTTATCGGGCGCTCCAACGTGGGAAAATCCAGTTTAATAAATATGCTTACCAAGCGCAAAGGGTTAGCAATGACCTCCGCTACTCCTGGAAAAACAATGTTAATCAATCATTTTATTGTAAATGATAACTGGTATCTGGTAGACTTACCGGGATATGGGTACGCCCGCCGCGGAAAAGCCGGACAAGAAGGTATTCGCACACTTATTGAAGATTATATTCTGGAACGTGAACAGATGACGAATCTTTTTCTATTGATTGACAGCCGACTGGAACCTCAGAAGATTGACCTGGAATTTATGGAATGGCTGGGCGAGAGCGGTGTTCCGTTTGCCATTATCTTTACCAAGGCAGACAAGCTGACTTCGGGCAAGCTGAAAGATAATATCAACCGTTACATAAGAAAACTTAACGATCAGTGGGAAGAATTGCCACCTTATTTTATTTCTTCTTCTGAAAACAAGCTTGGACGTAAGGATATTCTGGATTATATAGAAAACATAAACAACAGTATTAAACGATAATAAAAAAAATGAAACGTAACAGTATTTTTGCTGCCATGTTATTTGGCATGCTTTTATTCTCAGGCTCAATGAGCGCACAGTCATTAGGTGATATCCTAAACAGTTCAAGCGTTAACGAAGCGGTTAACAAAGTTAGCGGTACGGCCGTAACCAAACCAGCAAGCATTGTAGGCGTATGGAAATACAAAGGTGCAGCATGTTCTTACGACAGCGACAATGCCATTGCCAAAGCAGGCTCTAAGGTTATAACAGATAAAGTTGAAAAGCAACTGGACACATATTGTTCACAAGCCGGATTCTCTACTGCAGGAAGTAACTTTATCTTCACAGCGAAAGGCACTTTTGTAAATACAGTAGGTACTCAGAAATTTACTGGTAGCTATACCTATAACAAAGCTACAGGCGCATTGGCACTGAATTACTCTCAGCTTACAGTAAGCATAAACGGAAGCGTTGCCACCGAAAGCGGTTCAACAGCTCTTCTTTTCGACGCAAACAAAATGATGAATTTGGTTTCAGCCATGAGCAAATCTACTTCTGCTGAAGAAACAATGAAGACTGTTTCTGCCATGCTTAACGATTGCAAAGGTGTTAAAGTAGGATTCAAAATCGGTAAATAAGGATGTTTTTCCCGGAAAAAAGATTTTATTTGCAAAGAAAAATAAGAATATTAATTTTTGAAAGTATGAAACGTAGCAGTTTTCTTATAACATTCTTATTGGGAATGTTATTTTTACCAGGAGCATTGAAGGCTCAGTCATCATTTTCATTGGGTGACATTCTAAACAACAAAACACTTAACGGCATTGCAGAAGCGGTAACCGGAACTTCATCGGCATCTGCTATTGATATTACAGGCACATGGAAATACAAAGGATCGGCTTGCGCTCTGGAAAGTGATAATATAGTTAAGAAGGCAGGAGCTTCTATTGCAACTTCTACTCTCGAAAAGAAACTCGATACTAAGTTTGCGAGTGTAGGTATAAAGAGTGGCGCGTGTAGTTTTACATTCAGCAACGACAGCTCGTTCGTTACTAAAGTTGGAAAAAAGAGCTATTCGGGTACTTACTCTTACAATAAGAGCAACGGCACATTAGTTCTGACTTATCTTCAACTGATGAATCTTAATGCAGCTGTAAAGACTAGTGGCAATAATGTTTCTCTTCTTTTTGATGCAAATAAGTTTGTAAAGCTCGTTACTTATCTAAGTAAAACCAGCTCAAAAACCAGTATCAAAACACTTGCAACTTTACTAAACTCATACGACGGAGCAAAAGTTGGATTTAAACTAGAGAAATAAGCAAAGATCCGGTGAAAGAATTTTTGTTTGATGTACATCAAAGCACCCTTTTGATGTACATCTAAAGAATCGTCTGATATACATCAAAAATAGACTTAGATGTACATCAAACGATTCTTTTATTTAGTAGTATTTGAAAAGACTCCTAGTACTTATTAAAAGAGATAACTTTAGATTTCTCTTTCCTCAGTTTGGGTCTTTTGGGTTTAGCAGAATACCCGATTGTAATAACCAGTAGCAAGCGCTTTCCGGCCGGAATACCTGTCAGCGATTTGATTTTCTTTTCGTCGAACCAGCCCAATATACACGATCCCAACCCTTCACTTTCGGCAGCCAGCGTAATATGCGCAGCAGCTATACCCACATCAATAAGCGGGAAATGCTTGTCCTTCACTTTTCCACCTAGTAAAGAGCTAATATTAGCCGACTCTTCCACTACAAGAATCTGCACCGGAGCCTCTTTGGCGAACTTATTCATCCCCAGTCCGGCGGTGGCTTTCCCAACTTCTTTTGAGAGTTCCTTATCAGTAATTACCACGAACTTCCAGGGCTGTGCATTACATGCCGAAGGAGCCAGGCGAGCAGCTTCGAGTACGCGCTCAAGCTTTTCGGGCTCAACATCGCGTGTCATATCATAAGCCCTGTCACTCTGACGCGCTTTGACTAATTCCAGAAAGTCTTTCATTACAAATTGGTTCTGAAAATTACTTATATTGAATCATCCGACTGATATATTTTCCAATAATATCAAACTCCAGATTAACGATTGTGCCAACCTCAAAAGTGTGGAAGTTAGTATATTCGTAAGTATAAGGAATGATGTTTACCTGGAAAGTATCATCTGTAGGATTACAAACCGTGAGGCTCACACCATTCACCGTAACCGAACCTTTATCTACCGTGATATAACCACGCTTTGCCATTTCCTTATCGAAAGCATACTTAAAAGTATAAGTCCAGCTTCCACCAACTTCCTCAACAGCCACACAAGTTGCCGTTTGATCCACGTGCCCCTGAACAATATGTCCGTCAAGACGTCCGTTCATCATCATACTTCTTTCCACATTAACCTTATCGCCCGTTTTAAACAGTCCGATGTTTGAACGGTCAATGGTTTCCTTCATGGCAGTTACAGTATATGTGTCATCCGTTTTGCTTACTACAGTAAGGCAAACCCCGTTGTGAGACACGCTCTGATCTATTTTAAGTTCGTTAACGAACGAGCACTTCATTGTAATGTGTAGGTTCTCGCGGTCTTTAACCACAGCAACTACTTCTGCATATTCTTCAATGATTCCTGAAAACATAATCTTAAGTTATTAATGTTACGGCGGTAAAAATACAAAGAAATAACGAAAAGCAAATGAAGAGATAATCCAATTATTAAAGTTTTTGTTGGTTAGATTAAAGTTTCTCTTGATTAATTTAAAGATTTTGTTGATTAAAAGCAAAGTATTTCTTGGCAGGATTCAAGTTTGTCCTGGTTTAAAGCAAAGTTTTTCTTGATTGAGGCAACTTTTTCCTTAGAGCAGAGTTCTTTATTCAGCCTAACAATGACAGTTATTTTATAGCCTTAACAGAAACAAATTAGCTACAAAGGAGAAAACATGAACTTCAAAGCAAAAAAAACTTGAGGTATGGGCAAAAAAAAAAGGAGTCACGCCTGACTCCAACCTTTGTTAACCTTAAATCTAATACTATGAAAAACACACTACAAAGGTACGGCTTTTTGCTATATCTCCAAATATTTTCTAAAGAAAAACGTGTTCAATAACATAGTTTAATATTTGGATATCATAAATGTTTATTTTCTCTAATTGTTAATAATCAAACTTATAAAAACCATTTCTTTCAGAACATTTATTTTACCCGTTTGTACCTGAAGTTATTAAACTCAGCCAAAACATTGGTAATCAGCAAATCCATTTTATCTTCATGAAAACTGTATTTATACGCAATAGAGCCTACATGCAACAGGGAATCAATATAATACGTGGACTTTACGGAATCGTACTTTTGTGTTTCATAAGAAAAATGCCTGATGGTATTATCGGACAGATATTCATAATATCCTCCCGGTTTTTGCACAACAATCATATTATTCCAGGAATTGCCAAAAGCCACAAGCTCCCATTTGCCTAAAAGCTGCCTTTTGGGACTGTAATACGGATCGTCTTCATCAGTACAACTTACAGCAACGCATAAAGCGAACACTGTAAATAATAGGAATGATAAAACTGTTTTTCTTTTCATGATGCTCATTTTTAAAGTCTAGTTTACCCAATTAACTCTCACACATGAATTCATTACTGATCCATATATAAAACAAATAAGAATATGCTTTGGTTATAGGTGAGAAAAACAGCTTCAGTATATTAATCAATATTATACATTCAAATCTATATTAAGAGAGTAGCGCTACCTCCCACTCTTTTTGTTTGGCCTCAAAATTCTTCATTGCATTAGCCGGACTGGTTGAAGGCATCACCCGGTATTCAATGCCAGGCAGTTGACCGTAAGCCTTCATGAAGTACTTATAACTATTCTGTCCGTTAAAAATAAGCATCTTCACATTAGGATGTTCTTTAAGCAGTGCCGGAAAATCGTTGAGCGATTCTTCTTTAATATTACTATCCAAACTCCCCTCCCGATTACAGGAAGCCAGAATATCCCATAAACCGATACCATGACGATGGGCTGTTGCTACTTTATCTTCGTAATCCGACGGAACACGCCCGTCTTCAAAAACAGCAAAAAGTATTTTCCAGAACTGATTTCGGGAGTTCCCATAATATTCACCGAAGCGAAGTGAATCTACACTAGGCATTGTACCCACAACAATACGGGTAGTATCTTTATCTATAATAGGAGAAAAGCAGGTAATCATCTATTTCAAAATCAAATTTTACTTGTACTCACCATTTTGCATAATTAAACAATTTAGAATACAAAATATTAATTCATGTTATAAAACACATAATTTCAATGAAAACATTTGGAGATACAGCAAAAACCTGTACCTTTGCAATGTGTTTTTCATAGTATTAGATTTAAGGTTAACAAAGGTTGGAGTCAGGCGTGACTCCTTTTTTTTTGCGCATAAGTAAGGCAGACAATAATTTAGCCTGCCAATATTTATAATAGAACCTTAATTTAGCAATCGAACTTTTTATCTACTGTTACTTTCTGGTACTTATATCCCAGACGCTTCAACGCAATGGATACTCCTACTTTAAATAACACTTTCACCGAACGGGCAAATACATAAAAAGCATCCGGGCTTTGAGGTTCTATATTTTCCTTTCTAATCATGCCGACCGCTGTTTTGCCACAACTGCGCATCACGCCTTCAATTTCTGCATATTCATTAGATTCCAGACCGATGCCAAGTAGTTCTTCCATTATATATTCGTCCATACAATCGAAACCACGTGGCTCGACAAACACTTTGTATAAAGCTGAGTTATCTTTGTACTTCTCCCAGTCTTTATCCCAAAGAACAGCAATACCCAGACCAATATAACCAGCCCAGGCAACAGATACGGTAGGATATTCCTGTATCTGAGGAACAGCATTCACCATATACTCTGGCGCCATCTCTTTCCACTTATCTTCCAATTCCTCTGCTGCAAGAAGTTGTCCATCCATCATTCCCAAAGCAGTACATTGCTGCACCAGTAACTCGGTCAGCCTTTCTTCATACTTATCAAAATACTCTATATTTTCCATTACTTCAATTAATCATATAAATAAAGTATTAGCCCATACAATACGGGTAATACAATTCTAAATAAAGTTCCGCAAAGGTATTACATTTTTAAGTTGAATAACTAATCTTTGCTGCACAAAAAATTAAGGATACACCTCTACATGTTTTAAAGATGAGAAGAATAGAGTTAGTTGGCGCAGTTGATAAACCTAATAAACCTCTACATATATTAAAGATAAGAGTAATAGAGTTGATTGATATATTTTTAAAACCTAATAATTCACCTATATAGGTTTTAAAGAAGAAAAGATTAGAGTTGAATGGTGCAGATGTAAACCTAATAACTCACTTCTACACGTTTTATAGATTAGAAGAATAGAGCCGATGGTTGCAGTTGTAAAACCAAACAATACACCTTTGCACGCTTTAAAAGAGAAAAGATTAGAGTTGAATGGTGCAGTTTAAAACCTAAAGATACACCTCTACAAGCTTTAAGGAAGAAAAGAATGGAGCTGGTTGGTTCAATTACAAAACCTAATTATACACCTCTCACGTTTTAAAAGAGAGCATACGATGTTCTTCTTCATCAAGAATCTATAAGCTAAAAAACTTAGTACTCACTTTACTCAATTCTTTTGCATAATTAAACATTTAGAATAACAAAATATTAATTCATGTTATAGAACATACATTTCTTATGAAAACATTTGGAGATACAGCAAAAAGCTGTACCTTTGCAATGTGTTTTTCATAGTATTAGATTTAAGGTTAACAAAGGTTGGAGTCAGGCGTGACTCCTTTTTTTTTGCATATAGCTCAAGTTACCTTTTTTATCTCTTTTTACTCCATAAAAAAAGAGGCTACAAACTTTATTCATAGCCTCTGTATATAATATAAACAGCAATAATTACGTAAAAACAAGCTCCTCAATCAATAAGAGTGATCTTCTTCTTTTAGTTCCTGAGAATCGATCTTCTTATTATCAATAGCACGCCATGCATAAAATATATATGCTACGACGAATGGCACTAAAATTGTGACGAAAGCCATAGTTTTCAATGTGAAAAGACTCGAAGAACTATTTGCTAAAGTCAGAGAACTCTGCAAATCGGCATTCGAAGGATAATAAGCAGTATTATTTAGTCCGGCACAAAGAAACAAAGCCAAAACTGTTAACACAGTACCGATACCTGTAAACCATATCCCACTCTTAAATTTGCTGTCAAAAAAGGATTTAATAATTCCAAAGAGAACCAGAACAACCCCAGCAAGAAAAGAGATCAACACAGCCGGCATCTCAATAAAGTTAGTCAGGTATTTATGCGGTTCCATCACAATCATTCTTGTTTGCGGATTAACAGCAAAGCCATCTTTCAGCAAAACATAAACAGCAAAAGCAAGGAAGAACACCAAAAACAAAAGAGCATTGGGAAGTAACGCCTTACGAAACCTTGGATTTAATTCCTTATCATCTATATTATTGGTAAAATATAGTAAGCCTAAAACACGGGCAAGGAAAAACACAGCCAACCCAAGGCATACATTCCACAGATTAAGTAATGCATCCAGTCCATGAGACCCATTCGCCCAGGAGGAGATTACCGGCATCAGCTGATCGGCCATATTATCTTTATTGATATAGAAGTTAGATCCGGTGAAGAATGTAGCTACAGCTCCACCTAAAAGAACAGGACCTACTACTCCATTTATCACAAGAAATATCTGATAAGTCTTTTTCCCAAGTAAGTTTCCTGCTTTAGACTGAAACTCATAAGAGACAGCCTGCAAGATAAAGCTAAAAAGAATAATCATCCATAACCAATAAGCTCCGCCAAAACTGGTACTATAGAATAAAGGAAACGAAGCAAAGAAAGCTCCACCAAAAGTAACCAGTGTGGTAAAAGTAAACTCCCATTTACGTCCGGTTGAGTTTACAAGTAACTTTCGTTGTTCATCCATTTTAGCAACTTGAAAGAGTAACGAATTTCCTCCCTGAACAAAAAGCAGAAAGACCAGCAATGCTCCCAAAAGAGAGATGATAAACCACCAATATTGCTGCAAAAATATATAAGTTGTATTCATAATATTCTTCTATTATTTATCTGTTTTAATAAAACTTCATCAAGCTTCGGGACCTTTTTTAATTTCCTTAAGCATAATACCTATTTCTGCAATCAGCATCACAGTAAACAGGAACAGGAATATAAAGAAGGTTGTCTGCACCGAACCAACATCCAGCTTGGATATTGAAGCAGACGTAGGAAGCATATCCTGAATAGCCCATGGCTGACGCCCCACTTCTGCAACTACCCATCCAGCTTGTCCGGCAATATATCCCAAAGGAATGGTAAGTATAGCAATCCAATGCATCCATTTCATTTCAGCCAGATTTCTTCTATATGCAAAGAACAGAACCAATGCAAAGAATAGTATAAAATAACCGCCCAGTATCACCATAATACGAAACGCATAGAACGTAAGCGTTACATTAGGAATAAGTTCATTCACATCTTTAATATATCCATATCCGAAGTACTGTATATTATCTTTTAGTACTTTACGGCAAAACATTGCGTCTTCCTTATTTCCTGCTTTCATGGCTGCCCGATATGCACCTAAGGCAGAAATCGCCGTTTTACCCATAGCAATCTTATCTGCAGCAGGGATAGCTGTTGTTCCATCACTTAATTTATATCCTCCCTCTATTATATTCTTTATGCCTGGAACATAAGCATTCAAATCTCTCGTAGCAAGAAAAGAGAGTACCTTAGGCATTTTTATATCAACAATGAAAGGTCGTATACCATCATTATATCTTTCCTTATCAGGATTTAGCACTCCTGCTGCAACAAGAGGAGCTCCATTTTGTCCATCATAGAAACCTTCCATGGCCGCCAACTTCATTGGCTGAGTTTGTGCAACCAGATAAGCAGAACTATCACCTGTCCAGGCAACAAGTAAAGAAGCAACCAGACCGACAATTGCACCAATCTTCATACTTGCTATAGCAAATTCATGATGGCGCTTTTTTAATAGAAACCATGCACTAATACCAACTACAAATATTGCTCCCAATATCCAGCCGGAGAGTACACTATGAAGGAATTTACTGAGAGCTACCGGAGAAAAGGCTACGGCAATAAAATCCATCATTTCATTACGAACCGTATCCGGATTAAATGTCATACCTACAGGATTCTGCATCCATGCATTTGCTACCAGAATCCACCAGGCAGAAAGAGTTGCTCCAATTCCGGTAAGCCATGTAGAAGCTAAGTGAAAGCCTTTACTTACCTTATTCCATCCAAAGAACATCACGGCAATAAAGGTAGACTCCATAAAAAAGGCTAATATACCTTCAATAGCTAACGGAGCACCAAAAATGTCTCCCACAAACCAGGAATAGTTACTCCAATTGGTTCCAAATTCAAATTCAAGGATTATGCCGGTTGCCACGCCAATCGCAAAATTGATACCAAACAGTTTCATCCAAAACTTAGCAGTCTTTTGCCAGAACTCCTTACCTGTTTTATAATACAAGGTTTCCATAATGGCCATAATTACCGCTAATCCAAGTGTAAGCGGAACAAAAAGCCAATGATACATAGCGGTAAGAGCAAACTGCGCTCTCGACCAATCAATTAAAGATACGTCTATACTTTCTATCATATTACATTATTTTTTAAGGTCGTGCCCTATTTATTAATTCATTTCCTACATAATTTTGTTTCTGCTCTTCTGTTTTTTGCTTCCCAAGAAAGTTTGGAAAGAAAAACAATTTTAAAATAAAAAATAAGATGAAAAGCTTGATTATTATAATCGCCCACAAAGTTTTTCCTAAAGTCATAGAGCGAAAGCCCTCCAAATAAAAGTAAAAAATGCGAACTATATAATTTCTTTTAACCATGCCACAGCTAATTTAACACAATAATTAAAGGTAAATAATCGATAAAAACAAAGCTTCTATCAAGATAATCGCCTCATTTGTAGATATTTATTTCATTTTTCAAAACCCACCCATACATTTGCTCATCACTAATGAGTTTAATTATGAATAAATGTAAATTTATAATGTTTTTTCTTTTTTTGTTCGTTTCACAGATAATATTTTCGCAAGAACAACAAAAAAAATGGGATTTGGCTACTTGCATAAAATATGCAATGGAGCAAAACATTCAAATTAAGAAAAGCAAGATAGCTTTTGATGAAAGCAAGGAAGATACAAAAACTGCCCGTGCAGCAATGTTTCCCTCTCTATCGTTTTCAAGTAGTCACAGCCTTGTAACTACTCCGCTTAATAATACCGGAACTGGGAATAGAAGCAGTTACAACGGGAATTATGGACTTAACTCCTCATTAACTGTTTACGATGGAGGTAAGCGCACAAAGACAATTACTCAATCGGGCATTCAGGAACGTATTCAGGAATTAGCTATTGATCAAGCTGAAAACAACATTCAGATAGCTATTACACAGAATTATATCCAGATTTTGTATGCTTATGAATCTGTAAAAACAAACCAAAGCACTGTTGATGTTTCGTTAGCTCAATTAAATCGTGCCAAAGAGATGCTAAAAGCTGGTTCCATATCTAAAGCCGATCTGGCTCAACTGGAATCTCAATACAGCACAGACAAATATCAGCTAGTGCTATCGGAAACTACTTTAAATGATTACAAGTTACAATTAAAGCAATTATTAGAACTAGATGGAAATGAAGAAATGGATCTTGTTCTTCCCGAATTAGATAATAATTCGGCTTTACTTCCATTACCAAATAAAATGCAGGTTTATAGTACTGCACTAGCTATTATGCCGGAAATTGAAAGCAGTAAGCTAAGCACAAAGACTGCTAATCTAAATGTTGATATTGCTAAATCAGGATATATGCCAACTCTTAGCTTGAGTGCAGGCATAGGAACAAGTCACACAACCGGAACAGACTTCACATTTGGTGAACAGGTTAAAAACGGATGGAACAATTCGATAGGACTTTCCATCAGTGTTCCTATCTTTAATAACCGCCAGACAAAAAGTGCTGTTCAAAAGGCTAAATTAAAAGTCCTAACTAGTGAGTTAAGTGAACTCGACGAACAAAAGACTCTTTTTAAAACAATTGAGACTATTTATCTTGATGCAGTTTCTTCTCAAACTAAATTCAAGGCTGCAAAGGAAAAGTTACAATCCACTCAAACCAGCTATGAATTAGTTAGCGAACAATTTAATCTAGGTATGAAAAATACTGTAGAACTACTGACCGAGAAGAATAACCTACTTAGTGCTCAACAAGAAGTTTTGCAGGCCAAATATATGACCATACTCAACACCAAACTATTAAACTTCTATCAAGGAGAAGAATTATCATTGAATAATTAAAAAATCAGCATATGAACAAGAAAAAGAAAATAATCATCGCATCTTTTACAGGAATTCTTGTTATTGGAATTGCCGTATGGATGTTCTGTGGACCAGCTAAGGAGAATAAAGTAGCTTACGAAACAACAAAAGTCTCTAATGAAAATATCAGCAACACGGTTACAGCAACCGGGACAGTAGAACCTGTTACTCAGGTAGAAGTCGGAACTCAGGTTTCAGGTATTGTAGATAAACTTTTTGTGGACTATAATTCAGTGGTAAAGAAAGGACAGGTTCTTGCTGAGTTAGACAAAAAGACGTTGCAGTCAGAACTTGCATCTAAAAGAAGTAATATGGCTTCCTGTAAAACTGAATATGAATATCAACTAAAGAATTACACACGTGCCAAAACTTTACACGAAAAGAATCTGGTAAGCGACACTGATTATGAAACAGCATATTACAATTATCAGAAAGCTAAGAATTCATACGATATCAGTAAGAATGATTACCAGAAAGCACAAACAAATATAGGATATGCAACCATCTACTCTCCCATTGACGGAGTTATTCTTTCACGTTCCGTTGAAGCCGGACAGACAGTGGCTGCAAGCTTTAGTACTCCAACCCTTTTCATTATTGCCAATGATCTAAAAAAGATGAGAGTAATTGCTAATGTTGATGAAGCTGATATAGGTAATGTAAAAGTTGGACAGCGCGTGAGCTTTACTGTAGATGCTTACCCGGACGATACATTCGAAGGAGAAGTTACTGAGGTTCGTCAGGAAGCTACGACAACAAACAATGTAGTAACTTATGAAGTTGTAATCAGTGCGCCTAATCCTGATTTAAAACTAAAACCAGGATTGACTGCTAACATAACAATCTATACGTTAGAGAAAAACGGTGTATTAAGTGTTCCCTCGAAAGCATTACGCTTTACTCCGGATCCTACAGTTATAGGTAAAGAAGATAAAGTTGTAAAAGCTGGAAATATAAAGGAAGATGATATTCACAAAGTACTGTGGAAACGTGAAGGTAAAACATTCACAGCTATTCCTGTAGAAATTGGAATCACTAATGGTACACTAACAGAAATTATATCAGGCATTCAGTCTGGACAAGAAATTGTTACAGGAGCCACCGCAGGACAAATGCCGGGACAAACAACGCAGGCTGCTAAGGGTGAAGAACAAAAAAGTGAAAGCTCGCCATTTATGCCGCAACGCCCCGGAGCTAACAAAAACAAATAGCAAAGATGAATAAAGAACCCATAATTGAATTAAATAACATCAAGCGGGAATTTATTGTCGGAGAGGAAACGGTACATGCCCTAAGAGGAGTATCATTCTCCATATACGAAGGTGAATTCGTTACCATCATGGGAACCAGTGGTTCAGGAAAGTCAACTCTTTTGAATTTGCTGGGTTGCCTTGATACTCCAACTTCCGGTGAATACCTGCTTGATGGGGTAAAGGTGCGGGATATGGAAAAAGCCGAACGAGCTGTACTGCGTAACCGTAAAATTGGTTTTGTATTCCAAAGCTATAACCTGTTACCCAAAACAACTGCCATAGAGAATGTAGAATTGCCATTGATGTATAATCCAGGAATATCAGCTGCTAAACGAAAAGAAAAAGCAATCCAGGCTCTTATTAAAGTAGGATTGGGTGATCGGTTGCAACACAAGAGTAATCAGATGTCTGGTGGACAGATGCAAAGAGTTGCCATTGCCCGTGCATTGGTTAACGATCCGGTAATTATCCTTGCCGATGAAGCTACAGGTAATCTGGATACTCGTACTTCATTTGAGATATTGGTGCTCTTTCAGGAACTTCACAAAGCTGGAAGAACTATTATTTTCGTTACACACAATCCTGAAATTGCACAATTCTGCAGTCGGAATATTATTTTGAGAGACGGTCATGTTGTGGAGGATAAAGTTAATGAAAAGGTATTATCCGCCAAAGAAGCACTAAATGCTTTGCCCATTGAAAAAGAATAAAAAATGAACGGAACCAATTTATTTAAAATAGCGCTAAAGGCTCTGAATAACAATAAATTCAGAACATTTCTAACGATGCTGGGAATCATTATTGGTGTGGCATCTGTTATCACCATGCTTGCCATCGGACAAGGCTCCAAAAAAAGTATTCAAAGCCAGATTTCGGAAATGGGAAGTAATATGATTATGATTATGCCGGGAAACATGGAACGCGGAGGCGTACGGCAAGGAGCAAGCGACATGCAAACGCTGAAACTTGAAGATTACAAATCTTTGGTCAACGAATGCAAATACCTGGCTGGCGTATCACCGGTTGTAAGCAGTAGCGGACAGTTTATTTACGGTGCAAACAACTATCCAAGCTCTATCTCGGGTGTAGGAGAAGATTATCTTAAAATTCGCCAGCTAACAGTAGAAAGTGGTGAAACATTTACTTTGCATGATATTCAGGCATCGGCTAAAGTATGCTTGATAGGTAAAACAATTGCCGACAATCTTTTTACCGGCGGAGAAGACCCAGTTGGTAAAGTGATTCGTTTCAATAAAATTCCGTTTAAAGTAATCGGGGTTTTGAAAAGCAAAGGATACAATAGTATGGGGCAAGACCAGGATGCTGTAGTTTTATCACCGTATACTACTATACAAAAAAGAGTACTGGCTATTACTCATATACAAGGATTATTTTGCTCGGCGCTTACCGAAGATATGACAGACAACGCGACAAAGGAAATTACATCAATTATTCGCCACAACCACAAGCTCAAAGATGCAGACGAAGATGATTTCGACGTCCGCAGTCAGAAAGAACTCAGCACTATGCTGAGTTCCACTACTGACCTTATGACTATTTTATTGGCATGTATTGCCGGCATTTCATTAGTTGTTGGTGGTATTGGTATCATGAATATCATGTATGTCAGTGTAACAGAACGCACCCGCGAAATTGGTTTGAGAATGAGTGTTGGTGCAAGAGGCATTGACATTCTGAGTCAGTTCCTGATAGAAGCCGTCCTTATCAGTATTACCGGAGGTATTATCGGGGTAATAATAGGTGTTGGAACGTCTTATGGAGTGAAGTTTCTTGCAAGCTGGCCTATCTTCATACAACCATGGAGTGTCTTTTTATCCTTTGGAGTATGTACTATTACAGGTATATTCTTTGGATGGTACCCTGCAAAGAAAGCTGCAGATCTAGATCCGATTGAAGCAATTAGGTATGAATAATTTAGCTAAAAAAGCGAAGAAAAGAGCTTCATTTTATTATATTTGCAACTATTATGAAGCAGCAAATCAATAATCAGCGTCCCCTGGAATTAGTTATCCATATAATTGGATGGGGTATATTATTTGGGTTTCCTTTCTTTTTTACTAACAAGTTAGGAAGCAACAATATTAACTGGCAAGAGTACCTTCGGCATACAATGGTACCCTTGTCATTGCTGGTTGTGTTTTATATAAACTATCTCTACTTAATTCCTAAATTTTTCTTCAAGAACCTTACAAAGCGCTATATCATAATAAATATATTTCTGGTAATTATTATGAGTATAGGACTTCATTTCTGGCAAGAAATGAATTTCCCGTCTGGTAATGCTGTTCCTCCTCCACCGATGAGTAAAGTAGTGGAAGGACTTCATCCCGGCAGTTTCCCAAGGTCTAACTGGATTTTCTTTGCCCGTGATATGTTCTCGCTTATGCTAACCGTAGTATTAAGTTTATCCATAAAGATGAGTTCGCGCTGGACAGAATCGGAAACAGCTTTGCGCGAAGCAGAAAAAAGTAAGGCGGAAGCTGAAAAGAGTAAAGCCGAAGCAGAAAAGAGTATGACAGAAGCTGAACTTAAGAATCTTAAGGACCAGTTAAACCCACACTTTCTGCTTAATACGCTGAACAACATTTATGCCCTGATTGCTTTCTCTCCGGAAAAAGCTCAGCAAGCCGTGCAAGATTTAAGTAAGTTGCTAAGATATGTGCTCTATGATAACAATCAGACTTATGTATCTCTGAGAAAAGAAGTAGAGTTTATGCAAAATTATATTGAGCTGATGAAAATCCGCTTGTCGGACAATATTAAGATTGACGTAAAAATGCATACGCTAAACGGCACAGATACCAAAGTCGCTCCTTTACTTTTTATATCTCTTATAGAGAATGCTTTTAAGCACGGCGTAAGCTACAGCGTTCCTTCATTTATAAATATAAGCCTGGAAGAACAATTAGACGGCTCTATAGTATGCCACATTGAAAATAGCTTCTTTCCTAAAAGCGAACACGATAAAAGTGGTTCGGGCATAGGACTGGAATCTTTGCAGAAACGTCTCGAATTGCTTTATCCCGGACATTACAAATGGGAGAAAGGTATAAAAGGCAAAATGTATATATCTGATTTAGTAATAACGAATAGTGACAATGTAACAACTAAATAAACTAATCTATGATTCTGAATTGTTGTATTATTGACGATGAACCTTTAGCTTTAGATCTTTTGGAAAGCTACGTACTCAAGACTCCATTTTTAAAGCTTACAGGTAAGTATCTAGGAGCATTACAAGCGATGCATGAACTTCAAAGCAATGATGTTGATCTTCTGTTCCTGGATATTCAGATGCCCGGACTTAACGGACTCGACTTCTCTAAAATGGTTCCTGAAAAAACTCGCATCATATTTACCACTGCTTTTAATCAGTATGCTTTAGATAGTTATAAAGTAAACGCTCTCGACTATCTGCTAAAGCCTATTAGTTATCTTGATTTTCTGCAAGCAGCCAATAAAGCACTGCGCTGGTTCGAGATTGTTCGTCGCCCCTCTCCTCTTGTTGCAGAGCCTGTTTCCAACGTTGCACCTGCAACACCAACTGCATCTCCTGAGAAAGAAGAAATAGACAGCATCTTTGTAAAAAGCGATTATAAGCTGATTCAGATTAAACTGGCACATATCCTTTATATAGAAGGATTAAAAGATTACATAAAGATTTATACAGAAGATGAGCCGAAGCCAATACTCTCTCTGATGAGTATGAAGTCTATGGAAGAACTTCTTCCATCAGGACGCTTTATGCGGGTACATCGCTCGTATATAGTACAGATAGAAAAAATTAAAGTAATTGACCGCAACCGTATCGTTTTTGGCAAAACATACATACCAATAAGTGACACTTACAAAAAGGATTTTGCTGCATTTCTTTGTGGAAGATCACTCAATCATCCTATGTAAATTCAGAATATACAATTACAGGTATTTATACCCGTAGTAATTCAGAAATAAAGAACAATCCAGATGCTATTTTAACAAATAAATAGTATCTGAATTGTTCTTTATCTTTTTATCCCCAACTCTTCTAAGTCAAACGCATCTTCTTTCTATTCTTAGTAACATAAAGAATAATTATTATCTATTTATATTGAATTTATGTGCTAATCAAACAATTTTTCCATGCATTTGAACAAAATAATATCCTTATTTTAAATGCAAAATATAACCTTTGTACACATAATAAATAGAAACAAAATCTATACTTTATATACTACTATGAAAAAGAACATCCTTACACTTTTATTATTATTCACTTTATTTGGAATCCCCTTCCAATTGATAGCTCAGACTAATTACAATCTCAGCCAGATGAAAAGGGAAAAATTAGGTCGCGGAGTAGTGGCAGTGCGTAAAAACAGTGAAAACGTATTTGTTTGTTGGCGTTATCTTTCCTCCGACCCCATTGGTTCCACCTTCAATATATACCGGAACGGAGCTAAAATCAATAAGGCACCAATAGCAAATAAGACTTGTTATGTGGATACAATAGCCACAACCAGTAGTTGTACTTATACCGTAACTCCTTTAATTGATGGCGTTGAAACAGCAAATTCAAGTGCTACTTATACTTTACCCGAGAATGCACCCACCGGATATATAAATATACCTGTAGATCTGCCGGTAGGCGGAACTACTCCGGATAATGTGAGTTACGATTATTCTCCGAATGATGCAAGCGTTGGCGATGTAGACGGAGATGGCGAATATGAGATTATCCTTAAATGGGATCCATCTAATTCTAAAGATAATTCTCAGGCCGGGTGCACAGGAAATGTATTTGTTGACTGTTACAAGCTGAACGGAAGTAAACTCTGGAGAATTGATTTAGGTAAGAACATCCGTGCCGGAGCTCACTATACGCAGTTTATGGTGTATGATCTTGATTCGGACGGAAAAGCTGAGGTTGTAATGAAAACAGCCGATGGCACTATTGATGGTACAGGTACTGTTATTGGCGATGCTAATGCAGATTATCGCACATTAACTCCGGCAAATGGATATACCAGAATAGGAATGATACTTGCCGGACCGGAATATCTGACTGTTTTTAACGGGCAAACCGGTGCAGCAATGAAGACGATTGACTATAAGCCTGCAAGAGGCGCAACCAATTCTACAGAAATGAAATCTATGTGGGGCGATGATTACGGTAACCGGGTAGACCGTTTCCTAGCCTGCATTGCTTATCTTGACGGCATTCATCCCAGTGTAGTTATGTGTCGCGGATATTACACTCGCACTGTTCTTGTAGCCTACGACTGGCAAAACAGTGAACTAACAGAAAAATGGACTTTCGATTCTAAGGATTACGGCAACAGCGGGTATGCGGGACAAGGTTATCATAGCTTACGGGTAGGCGATGTTGACGGAGACGGAAAAGATGAAATAGTATATGGGGCGTGCACCATTGACGACAATGGCAAAGGACTTTATACAACAGGACTGGGACATGGTGATGCTTTGCACATGACTGTATTCGACCCTGCCGATGGAGGATTGCAGATATGGTCTTGCCACGAAAATAAAGTTGACGGTTCCACGTTCAGAGACACTAAAACCGGAAATATTATTTTTCAGGTAAAGAGTACCGATGATGTGGGACGTTGTATGGCTGCAGATATTGATCCCAATCATAAAGGAGTTGAAATGTGGTCGTCAAGATCGGGAGGTATAAGAAATATAAAAGGAGAAGTGGTTAACAGCTCCACAGGTAGTGTATCATCAAACATGGCTGCCTGGTGGGATGGCGATTTATTACGTGAGCTTGAAGATGGTGTGGGGGTTACTAAATATAACTATTCCACCGGTGGAAAATCTACTTTGCTAAATGCAAGCGAATGTTCATCGAACAATAGTACAAAAGCCACCCCTTGTCTGGCAGCCGACATATTGGGTGACTGGAGAGAAGAAGTTTTGTTAAGAACGCAAGATAATAAAGCCTTAAGGTTATATGTATCTACCGAAGAAACCAATTACCGCTTTCACACCTTCCTCGAAGATCCGGTATATCGCATTAGTGTTGCCACACAAAACGTAGCGTATAACCAGCCAACTCAACCCGGTTTTTATTTTGGAGCAGATTTAGGTAAATGCTTCACCGAAAAAACAATCGTTGGTAAAGAGAATACCGTGACTCTGGATGCCGGAATGAATTATGACAGTTATCAATGGATGGCAAACGGCAAAGTTATAGGTAGCAGCAGAACCATTAATCTTACGGGCAATGAGCTTCCACTTAACACCCAAACAACCGTCACTCTGGATGTAACTTTCAGAGGGTATAAATTTGAGGATTCTGCCAATGTAACCTTAACCTCAAGCACCACTGCCATTGAAACAAACCAACTAAACAATCAGGTTAAGGCTTTCTACAATTCACCGGATAAATCTATTCAGATTGAATTTCCTGGTAATTATTCAGATATAGAAGTATCGTTGATCAGCATTGAAGGGAAAGTTATTTGTAAACAGCATGCGGTAAACGGAAGCAAAGCAATAAAAATTCCAGCCTCATCAATTGCTAAAGGTGTTTATATGGTACATATTAATTCCGGAGCTCAAGATGTGATTAAGAAAATAGTATTGATGTAAAAAAGATGTCGGCAAATGCAATTGTTCCTGTTTTTTGATTAAATTTATTGCAAATTTAAAAAGCACAAAAGAGCTGAGAGAACTGAACTTTTCTTCCCAACTCTTGTTTGTTTATTAATCTCAAAAAAAAGACAGAATATGAAGAAATACAGAATTGCTTTTTTCGATACCAAGTCTTATGACGAAGAATCTTTTAATAAGATTAATGAGAAGTACAATTTCGAAATTAAATACTTCAAAGGGCATCTCAACAGAAACAATGTAATCCTTACTAAGGATGCCGATGCTGTATGTATCTTTGTTAACGATATTGCCGATGCAGAAATTATTGATGCCCTGGCCGAGAATGGAGTGAAGTTAATCGCTTTACGATGCGCGGGATTCAACAACGTAGATATTTCGGCCGCTCTGGGGAAAATATCAGTAGTTCGTGTTCCGGCTTACTCTCCTTATGCCGTTGCAGAGCATGCCGTGGCACTAATGATGGCACTGAACAGAAAAACTCACCGTGCATACTTGCGCACGCGAGACGGCAACTTTGCATTGAATGGCCTGATGGGTTTTGATATGCACGGAAAAACTGCAGGTATTATAGGAACAGGAAAAATTGCCAAGATTCTGATTCATATATTAAAGGGCTTTGGCATGAATATTCTTGCTTACGACCTTTATCCCGATTATAATTTTGCACGCGAAAACGATGTTGTATATACCACGATGGATGAGCTTTATCACAATTCGGACATTATTTCTTTACACTGTCCGCTTACCGATGAGACTAAATACCTGATTAACGATTACTCAATCAGTAAGATGAAAGATGGTGTGATGATTATAAATACCGGACGCGGACAGCTTATTCATACCAATGCTTTGATCGAAGGTTTGAAAAATAAAAAGATTGGTGCAGCGGGTCTAGATGTATACGAGGAAGAAAGTGAGTACTTCTACGAAGATAAATCGGACAAGATTATTGATGATGATGTATTGGCACGCTTACTCTCCTTCAATAACGTAATTGTTACTTCGCATCAGGCATTCTTTACTCAGGAAGCATTAGCAAATATTGCCAGTACAACGCTTCAGAATATGCAGGACTTTATTGATGGAAAGCCATTGGAAAATGAAGTAAAGTCCAAATAAAGCTTATAATTCCCGGCTCATTATAGAAAAGAAGTAGTGGGAAAATAAGTGTATTGTTTTTAATGTTTTAGAATAACCTGCTGCATTTAAAAATGTAACAGGTTATTTTTTTATTTATTGGTGAATAAATAAAATTCTACGGCCAATAAATTTAATTTATTCACCAATAATTTAGCAGGCATTTCCCATTGCTTTTTCTTAATAAGAATGTAATATCTCTGCAAAACCAATTTATATATAAACTTATTCTTTTTTCAATTTTAAGCCCTGAAAACAAATCGATTAGAAAGCAACCTGAGAGTTAAAACGCAAAAAGCAAAAAAATAAAAGAAGTTAAGAGAAAAATCAAATCTAAGTAAGCACTACTATATTTGTATCACATTTAGTAGTGTAATGAGACATATTAAACATACTTTCATCTATTTTCTGGTACTTGCTTTTGTCTATATAGGCGCAGGCGTACCATTAATGAACTGTTTCTGCCAACAGCAGAAAGAGATGAAAATGTCTTGTTGCAATAGTCATCACAATGACAATAACTGCTGTAAAACCACGATTCTAAAAATTGGAAACTTTGAGAAGGCAACTTCTCTCACTGTTAATCCTATACTGAATCTTGTTGCAGAAGTTCTTTCTCCATACTCCTATCAACAACCTCTGCCGGAGATTGCGCTGAACAACGACTATGGCCGTCCGCCTAGCCCTGATTCTTCGCGGCATTATCTCAGTCTGTATTGTGTCTTAGTGATTTAGTATAACGTTTCGTGCTGTCATGGTTTACCGTGGCAGTTGAGAACTTATACAATTAATAATCATTAAGTGCACAGAAAATAATGAAAAAATATATTGCATTGCTATTGGTCTTTATGGCCACGGGCAGTTATGCGCAACAATTGGTAACCGGAACTGTCTTCGATACTGACGGAGAACGTGTAATCGGAGCAAGTGTTACGTGGAAAAACTCTACCATTGGAACAACTACAGACATAGATGGTAAATTTGAAATTAAGCCCCATAAGGGAAGTAAAGAACTAACCGTGAGTTTTATTGGTTATGAGCCGGTAACACTTGCCATAAATTCGCAAACAAAACTGCCTTTAGATATTAAACTGAAACCGGGTATTGAGCTGAAAGAGGTGCAGGTTACGGGCAGAAAAATGGGACTGATACAAAACAGAGCCGGTGTTTTAAATTCACAAACTATTAGCTCAACAGAACTACTTAGGGCGGCATGCTGTAACCTGGGGGAAAGCTTTGAAACAAACCCTTCGGTTGATGTATCTTACAGTGATGCAGCTACGGGGGCAAAGCAGATTAAACTATTGGGACTGTCGGGTACTTATGTACAGATGCTGACAGAAAATATTCCAAACTTCCGTGGGGCAGCTTCTCCTTACGGACTGGGATACATTCCCGGACCATGGATGCAAAGTATTCAGGTTTCTAAAGGTACTTCTTCCGTAAAGAACGGCTACGAAGCCATTACCGGACAAATTAATGTGGAATATAAAAAACCAAAGACGGCTGATATTGTTTCTGCAAATCTCTACGGAAATTCAATGGGACGCTTTGAAGCTAATGCCGATGCCTCAGTGCTGCTGAACAAGAACCTCAGCACAATGGTCTTTGCTCATTATGAAAACGAAACTGATGAGCAGGACGACAATCACGACGGGTTTAGTGATTCTCCTTCCATGAAGCAATATAATCTGCAGAATCGCTGGGAATATCACAAAGGTAACTATATGCTTCATGCAGGTATTAAGGGGCTTAGTGAAAAAAGGGCTAGCGGACAGATGCACGATATGGACAATCCGTACCGCATTGGAATAAACACAGACAGAGTGGAACTATTTGCCAAGAATGCTTTTATTCTCAATCCCAAGAAAAACAGCAGCATTGCATTAATTCTCTCGGGAAGTGTACATAATCAGGACTCTTATTTTGGCAGAAAACTGTATGATGTGAATCAGAATAACGGATATGCTTCATTGTTATTTGAGACTGATTTTACTTCAAAGCACAATCTATCAACCGGATTGAGCTTTAATTATGATTCTTACGATCAGAGTTACCGACTCACTCATAATATAAATCAAAGTAAAACAGATGATTTTATAAAAGAAGCGGTATCCGGAGCTTATGCACAATATGCCTATAAGCCATCGGATAAGTGGACTTTCATGGCTGGCTTGAGAGGTGATTACAGCAGTCAATATGGATTCTTTGTAACTCCGCGTGCTCATATAAAGTATAATATGAATGAGTATGTAAACCTTCGAGCATCCGTAGGAAAAGGATACCGCGCTCCTCATGTGCTGGCCGAGAATAATTTCTTGCTGGCCAGTAGTCGTAGTGTGAACATTGCAGATAATCTGGATCAGGAAGAGGCATGGAACTATGGAGCAAGTGCTTCTTTCTATCTGCCAATAGCCGGAAAGACTCTAAACATTAACACAGAATATTATTATACTGATTTTACTAAGCAGGTAGTAACGGATATGGATAGTGACCCTCATGCGGTTAGCTTCTATAACCTTAACGGAGAATCGTATGCGAAAAACTTCCAGATAGAAGCCTCCTACCCTTTCTTTAAAGGTTTCACGCTTACTGCTGCTTATAGAATGACTGATGTGAAAACCACCTATAATGGTATTCTTAGAGAAAAGCCGCTGACAGGAAAGTATAAAGGCTTGATTACTGCCTCTTATCAAACGCCTATGAAAATATGGCAGTTCGATACCACTCTTCAGTTGAATGGCGGAGGCCGAATGCCTACACCTTATACTAATGAGGATGGTTCACTTTCATGGGGAAACCGTTATAAGGGCTTCCCACAACTAAGCGCTCAAATAACTCGTTTCTTCCGTTTTGGTTCCATCTATCTGGGAGCAGAGAATCTGACAGGCTTTACACAAAAGAGCCCAATTATTGATGCTCCAAATCCATACGGAAACAATTTCGATTCAACAATGATATGGGGCCCCGTGCAACATGGAGCCAAATACTATATAGGAGTTCGATTTAATTTACCAAAAGATATTTAACTAAAAAACCATTGATTATGAAAACAAAATTAATTCTTTCAGTTTTTGCAATCTTTTTTGCGATAAACGCTGTTTCAGCAAAAGAGATCAAAAGTTTAACTCTCAAAGTAGAGGACATGATGTGTGAGATTCACGAAGCAAAAATTACCAATATGCTTCGGTTTGAAAAAGGTGTTAAGGAGATAAAGACGGATGTACCCAGCCGCATTGTAATAATTAAATATGATGCCGAAAAGAACACTCCTGAAAAACTCATTAAATCTTTTGAAAAAGTAAAATGTACAGCAGTGCTGGTACCGGATACTAAAGAAAAGAAAAACGATAAATAAATACCGCCACTATTAAATAACAGAAACAAAATGAAAACATTGAAATTTAAAACAAGTGCCATGTGCAGCGGATGTGTTGCCACTATTGGCAAAAGTCTGAACGAAATAGTAAAACCGGAACAATGGTCTTTTGATCTTTCTTCAAAAGATAAAGTCTTGACAGTGGAGACAGATAAAGAAGCCGGCGAAATTATCCATCAGATAGAGAAGGCCGGTTACAAAGCAGAACTATTATAATCCTTATTCAGAAATGTATTTATGGGCAAGTAATCTATACTTGCTTATAAATACATATATTTCCTCTATAAATAAAAGCCATATTTATATTTAACACGCTTATAAATCGAGATTATTATGTAAGTTTGTATCTAAAATAATTTAGGAATTACCTGAAAGGGAACCGACAATAAAAACTAATTTTATAAGATAATAAACCAAAATAAATTAAATAGTATGTACAATTTCACATTTCAGAATCCTACCAAATTAGTATTTGGTAAAGGAGAAATTGCTCAGCTTTCAACTCTTATTCCTACAGAAAAGAAAGTTATGATAACCTTTGGTGGAGGAAGCGTAAAGCGCAACGGAGTTTACGAACAAGTTATTGCTGCACTTAAAAATCATAATTGCATTGAATTTTGGGGCATTGAACCTAATCCCGAAGTTGAAACAGTACGTAAGGCTGTAGCTTTGGGCAAAGAAAATGAGATTGATTTCTTACTGGCAGTGGGTGGAGGTTCTGTACTCGATGGAACAAAACTTATTGCATCTGCCCTTGCCAATCCGGGTATCGACCCTTGGGAGATTGTGCTGCAGGGAAGAATTGAAACTGCTATTCCTTACGCTTCGGTAATGACGCTTCCGGCTACAGGATCTGAAATGAATTGTGGTTCTGTAATTTCGTACAGAGAGAAAAAAGAGAAATATGCATTTTCAACTACTTTCCCTGAATTTTCAATTCTTGATCCGGAAGTAACTTATTCTTTGCCAGCCAATCAGATTGCTTGCGGACTAGCTGATATTTTTGTTCATGTGGCCGAACAATACATGACGACAGCAGGACAATCACGCATAATGGATAGATGGGCTGAAGGTGTATTGCAGACTGTAATTGAAATAGCTCCAAAGATTAAAGAGAATCAGAATGATTATGATGTTATGGCAGATTATATGCTTTCTGCTACACTGGCTCTAAACAGTATGATAAGTATGGGGGTAACACAAGATTGGGCTACACACATGATTGGCCATGAACTGACCGCACTTCACGGTCTTACTCACGGTGCATCGTTGGCCATTGTTTACCCGGGCACTTTGATTACTTTGAAAGATCAAAAACAAAGTAAGATTCTGCAATACGGTGAACGTGTTCTTGGCATTACATCAGGCAGTGAAAGCGAGCGTATAAATGAAACTATAAGTAAAACAGAAGCTTTTTTCCGTTCATTGGGATTAGCTACACGACTTTCGGAAGTTGGTGTTGGCGATGAAACGATTAATCTGATAGCTGAACGTTTTAATAAAATAGGTGTTGCATACGGCGAAGGCCGAAACGTATCCGGAGACGTTGCCAAACAAATATTACTGAATTGCAAGTAACCACAATCTTTCCATAAAAAGAATGATGGTTCTTTATAGTATTAATTCAGTATTAAATGTCTTTCAGATGGTAACTTCTTTGGAGATATCCTCTGTTTTAACTTTGTTCTATTAGAAAAAGGAGGCAGAGGTAAGACTATTAATTCAATAGCTGTTACAAATAAAAAATAAGGCTATCTCAATTTTGCATTTGCATCTTTTGAGATAGCCTTATTACTATATTTATATTCAGGAAAACCTTAATGAATGTATAGGTTTTAAAGAATGTTCTTTCTATTTATTTCGCCAACTGGTTTTCAATTTCCTTCACCAAACCGGCAAATTCTTCTTCATTATATAAGCGAGTTAACTTCACAATTTTACCACTTCTGTCTATAAGAACATTACGGGTAATTCCGGCTTTACGATCTGCATACTTTGCAAAGATGTCAGCTCCGGGATCCAATCCCAGCGGATAAGTTATTTTTGTTTGAGCGGCAAAATCAAGAACAGTTTTCAATGGTTCATCTCTATCAATACCCATCAAAACAAAACTTCCATTTGCTTTATTTTTCTGCCAGATATCACTTTCTATAAAGGGCATCTCTTTGCGGCATACGCCACACCAGCTGGCAGTAAACTGTAACATTACTACTTTGCCTCTTAATTGAGACAATTTCACTTTCTTTCCATCGGTAAGAGTTAGTTCAAAATCGGGAGCAATATCGCCAACTTTAACAATGTAACCTCTATCGTCAGCGGCAACATTAGTTTCTGCAGATTTCTTTACTTGCTGAGCGCTAACCTGAGCGCCTATACCTATAAAAAACAAGCAGAACAGATACTTAAAGACTTTATTCATAAACACGTGTTCAATAAATTACACATTAAAAACTAGTTGATATTAACATCAATAATCCAGCTATAAAAAGTGGAATAATGATATATAAAATCTTATTTTCCATAAGCTCTCTTACATATTTCAATTTAATCTCTTTGATAAAAACAACTGCGAAGTTAGACAAAATACCAAATAGCATCAAGCACATTAACTAAAACACATATAATGTTCAGCTTTATTAAATATAAGTGCCCCATTTACACCATTTTATCTTTAATTTTTGTAAAGCCTCTACTGTTTATTTATCAATAAGAAACAAAACATTTTCATTTAAAAAGCCATTAGCTTCAGGTTAACTTCATTACATTAGCAAATGTACATATTTTGCTTGAAAGTAATATGTATTCCTGCAATTAAAATTTATAAAATATATTTATATAAAAAACTCGATTCCATTATCTTTTTTCATAGTTTTGTTGTTATTCATAAAGCACTGTTTCCTATCACTTTACTAAATCCAATAGTATACTTATGAAAATACTAAAGAAAAAAACGGCATTATTAATATCCATCTTTTTGGTATTTAGTGCAACTATTTTAGCAAAGCCAAGAACAAGTAACGAGGCGCTAACCATTGCTAATTCGTTTAAACAAAAAACTCAAGGTACAATTAAAAGAATGTATTCCACCAGCTCATTATTAAAGTTGGCATACACATGTACAGATAATATCGCTACTCGTTCGTCTGAGCTCAATGCTTACTATTATGTTTTTAATGTTGGAGATAATAGTGGTTTTATAATTGTTTCCGGTGATGATAAGGCAAAAGAGATTCTTGGATATTCAGACAGTGGTAGTTTTGATATTAATACGATACCGTCCAATTGTGCTGCATGGCTTAGCTTCTATCAGAAAGAATTAAAAGCATTAATGAAACAGCCGGAAACGAATGTTATCTCATCACAATCTTTAAACGCTAGGGGAACAACAAGTTACGCATCAACAATAAGTCCGTTATTGGGAGGAATAAAATGGGATCAGGGAACACCATATAATAATATGTGTCCGATAATTACTGATTCTACATCTGAAAGAGCGGTAACAGGATGTATCGCTACAGCAATGGCTCAGGTGATGAAATATCATAGATGGCCTGTACATGGGACAGGATCAAACAGTTATACTCCCAAAGACTTTTCCTCGTCACTAAGTGTAGATTTCTCGCAAGCAACCTACGACTGGGATAATATGACCGACACATATAACAGTTTAAGTAACCAGATTCAAAAAAATGCAGTGGCTACTATTATGTATCATGCGGGGGTAGCATCTTTTATGAATTATGGAAAATCAAGCGGTTCAAGTTATTATAAGATGGCCAGTGCCTTAAAAAATAATTTCGGTTATGATATCAATATGCAATGTTATCAAAGAGACTATTATTCAGAATCTGAATGGGTAAATCTAATTAAAGCAGAATTAAATTCTCAACGCCCTGTATTATACAGAGGAGCCACTGAAGATGTCGGCCACGAGTTTGTATGCGACGGGTATGACAGCAACAATTTATTTCATATAAACTGGGGATGGAGCGGGAGTTATGATGGCTATTTTGAATTATCAGCGTTAACTCCTTCTTCAATGGGTATCTATGGATTTAATTATGGACAAGCCATTACCCTTGGAGTACAAAAGCCTACCACAACATCTACTGTACATCCTTTCCAGCTATATTTATACGCTAAGATAAAAAGCTCGGCAACCACTGTAAACCGTTCTGATTCTTTTGATATTTCAATGGAAATGTATAATATGGGACTTAATAAATACAGTGGTAATCTCGGACTGGCTTTATACAATACCAACGGACTGGCCGGAGTAATAATGAAGGATACCGTGGCAGACCTTAATACCAACTGGGGATGGTCTGATCTTGTTTTATCTTCTAATATTCCGTCTTCAATAGAGAATGGGAATTACAAACTTTACCCTGTATCAAAAGGTTCAGAAGAAGCAGAATGGCATACTATAAGAGGCAAAATAGGAACACCCAATTATTTCAATGTTTCTGTAACTTCTTCGAATGTTACCATCTCTGCTCCGGATGTTCTTCCAAAACTTGTTCTGAACTCAATCACAACTACCGGTAATCTTTATGAGAAAAAAACCGGAAGGTTTAATGTAAGCATTACAAATACCGGAGGTGAATACAATTCAACATTGTTACTGATGCTAAAATCGGCAACCAATGATACTATTACTCAGAAGATCTGCACTATACCTATTAATATACCTACAGGAGAAACTAAGAGTTTTTATCTAACCGGTGATATTACAAAATCTGCCGGACAATATTATTTGTATACCATGTACGATCCTGAAAATAATAATGCAAATACGGTTAATTACGCTTCTTTGGGGAATCCTTTAAATGTTGAAATCCTGACTTTACCTACAGAATCACCAATAATGACACTTGATTCTAAAATTTCTTTAGCAGACACTACCATTGTTAGAAATAGTAATGTAGAACTAACGGCTCACATAAAAAATACCGGAGGATATTTTAATAACTATTTAGGAGCCTTTGTATTTCCCAAAGCTGGCGGTAGTTCACTTATCAGCTACGGGTTTCAGGAAGTTATTTTGGACAAGAACGAAGAAGCTACATTTACCTTCTCTGGTAATTTCAACTTCAATCCCGGTCAATATCAAACACAAGTCAGATATTGGACTGGATCTACATGGGCAAAATTAAATCCTAATAGCAATGGGGTGATTACATTCACTATTGTAGATGAAGCTACAGCAATTGAACAGACAGCTTTTGAAAGGCCTCTTCTCTACCCCAACCCTGCTACCGACAAGCTTTATTTGCAATCGGACGAGCTGGTTAAGTCAATACGTATAACCAACCTTTCGGGAAATCAGGTTTTGTTGATACAACCTAACACTAGAGGCAACATTACCATTCCTGTATCTGAGCTTAGCGCTGGTACTTATATTCTGCAATTAACAACCGACTCAGGAATAAAGGTCATTAAATTCATCAAGAAATAACAAACAGAGAATATAATTAGCTCAAATAGATTGCCCCATTAGCTAAAAAGTGAAGTGCACCCCAAAAAGTTTGATTTAAAACTTTTTGGGGTGCACTTCAAATTATAGAATGAGAAGCGGGGCTGTTTATTATTTAACCACGAACTACTGATCTAAGGATGAAAATACTGATGTTTTTTTAATGTAGCTTTTCCATAATGAATAGCATGACGGGGACAAATATGGTAACAAGCCAGACATGAAGTGCAGTTATCTCCCCAAACAGGTTTACCTTCAACTTTCACATTATGCATTGGACAATGCTTTTCACACAATCCACAAGAGATACAATCATCTGTTGCATGGAAAGGCTTAGCCGTAACCTGATATTTGTTAAACAACGGATTTATTATCCTGCTCTTTAAAAAAGCAAAACTGCCCTTTTTGCACTCAAAACGGTTTTCTGTACGATTGGTCAGAATCTCGTTTATCCGTTTTATTTCCACAGCCGAATCTTCCAGTTTTTTCTGCTCCAGTTCTTTCGGATCGGTATCAAATCCCGGTAAAGAAACATAATTATTAGGCATAATTATCGAAAAGCCCGCTTTCCAACTCCACTCCTTCTTACAGACAATCTCATTCATTATTTTCTGTGTGAGTCCGGCTTCATCGCCACAAGAACAGATAAAAAAGATATATTGGTTATTATAGTTAGTAAAGCTTATTTTTTTAATAAACTCCATAACGATAGCCGGTGGTGCCCATGAATAGACCGGAAAAACAAAGCCCACCATTTCGGAATCTTCTAAAGAATATTGAAATGAATTAGTAAGATCAATCATCTCCTCTGCTATGGAAATCAGCTTTTCATTCTGATAAGTAGCCACTTTACTGGCTATCCATTTTGAATTTCCAGTTCCCGAAAAATAGAATATCATAAATTATTATTGTTTGCTTAAATTATACAGACGCAAAAGTATAATATAAATTGTTACAATCTTTCAGCAGAGGTCTTTATTTTTATTAGAAAAGAGTACCCCAACATTCTTATAAGATATTTGTCTTGTATGAATGTTGGGGTAAATTTATTCAAGTTTATTTGTTTACTTTTACCAGTTACCTCATTTAACGGAAAAGCTATAGTCTAATTTGACTGAGATTTTTTCCTTCTCAACATTGCATTTATTATCTGTACAGATCCAATCCAGACAATCATATCAAAAGCAAAAACAAGATTAATATCCATCAATGATTGAAGAATAACATTAGCAAGAACTAGCAGACCTGCACAAACCACCAGACTAATCATTACTTTTCGATGTGAAAAGCCCAAATCAAGCAATTTATGATGAATATGTCTTCTGTCGGGCATAAACATAGACTTACCGGCAAATGCTCGTCCCAGCATAACTCTTAAGGCATCGAACAACGGAATAAACAATGCTGAAAGAGAAATTATAACCGGAGAATTGAACATCTCGTAATGACCGGGCATATTCATTGAGAATCTCACTCCCAGAAAAGCCAGGAAATAACCAAGTGTAAGCGAACCTGTATCGCCCATAAAAACCTTACGAGAAGTATTAAACACATTATAATAGAAGAACGGAATTAAAATCCCAATGAGAATAACACATATCAGTGAAAAGAAAAACAATTCTCTCATAAAAGATAATAGTCCAAATGAAATTAATGCAACCCCCGATATGCCAGATGCCAAACCATCTGCTCCATCAATAAGATTAACAGCATTCGTAATAAATACTGTGAGCAATACAGTGAAAGGCATTCCTATCCACGAAGGTATTTCCCAAAGACCAAACAACCCATTGAAGTTATTAATATAAAGTCCACCGGAAACCATAAGTATGGCAGCCATAAGCTGTACAGCCATTTTATGAGAATAACGTGAACCTACAAGATCATCTTTTAAACCTATTCCCCAAAGAATTAAGCATCCGGCAATAGCTCCAAACATCTTCCTTAAAACAGGAAAAAGCGAAACAGTTGATTCGTCAGGCATCAGTCTCATTATAATCATTGTACATAATGAGAACACAAATAGTAATATCGGAAAAAATGTCGCTCCTGCAAGTCTGGGCACAAGTTGCTTATGTGATTTACGTGCATCAGGAATATCATAAAGACTTTTCTTTTTTGCTATAAAAATTACACGTGGAAGGGCCATCATTTCAAGCACAACAGAAGAAATCAAAGAAAAAATCAACATCCCCATTAACGACACAAAGTAATCTTTTACCATATTTATGTTAAAATTACATTCCAATATATACTAAACCATAAAATCACGCCCAAAGATAAGAAATGTTCTTTAAATCAGGAAAATAAAATTAATATCTATTTTCATTCCTTAAAAAAATAACTCTTTTTTGTTAAAATGTATAATCATAAATATAATTTAATTATGCACTTACTCTATTAGACAAAATAGAAGAAATCTGTAGTAATATAGCACACAGTGGGCTATTTAGTTTATTCACAAACATTATTAAAGAGCATCAAAACCAATCATTTTTGATAAACAGAAAAAAACTTTAAACTGATAGCCTAAAAGAGATAAAATTAACAGAATTGTAATATGCCAATTGTTTTAAATTATAATTCATAGATTTATTTAATATTTCCAAACACAAAATATTTTCTCAATTTTCTTTTAATTTTCAAATAAATAACATACATTTACAAAACAAAACCTTATTAATTGCAAAACTATGAACTCACCGCAAAAGGAAGCTGCTAAAATTATTAAATTGGCCTATAAAAATGGAGGAAGTATCAACTTATCTGTGCTAAAGTTTACAAATAACAAAGATAAGATTGCTTCTGAAGTAACTCACATTTTATCTGCATATGGCTACATGACCTCAAATGCTGTGGATAGCAATTTTGGCTGGGAAATATACAAACTTAGTGAGAAGGGAATGGAACTTGCTAAAAAAGGTATATTCAATGAAAATCCTGAAAATATTATTTCTACAAGATACATCGCTTTATTTGCATTAGTGGCATTCATAATTACCTTTATCATTATTTCAGCTATTAGCTAATAAAGCTTCAATAAGATACAACTTATCATAGAAATACATTCTAAGAAATCAAGAAAGGGATTATTTGTAAATACCACCAAATACCCCTTAGGGAAGTATTTTGCCTATAACGACTCTTTACAATATTGAAAAACGCTACAATAATTTTAGAACAACAAATAAGAAATAGATACTCCTAATTTCAAAGGAGCTAATATTGTTTTGTCTGTATTGGGAGAAAGTGGTTTTACATCGCCATCGACATACTCAAAACAACGATATTTCAATAAACCAGCTCCAACAGACGTTTCTATGTTCCATCTGCGACTGAGAACCCAATCAAAACCATAAGTAAAACCTGCTGCAACGGCATCGCCATCATAACAAGTATTGCCCATCTTAAGATTATAATTGGCTGCAAATGTTGTAAGTCCAACATAATGACGTGCCATAGGGCGACTAAACCAATAACGCAATTCGGGCGCAACTTGCAAGAACTTCAACTTATTGTCATCAATTTTTGTGGAGAAATTGGCTGTTGTGCCCAAGTCCAGAGTAAAATGCCTGGAAAGACGAAACTCAGCTTCTACATTCGGAGATAACGTTGCCCAATATAGTGTATTGGTTTTCAGGGCTATTCTTTGTGCCATAGCAATAGTTCCACACGAAAGTAAAGATAAAACAAAAAGTAATTTACCAAGATTTCTATTTAATATTAATGCTAACATATTCGTTTTTATAAATTGTAATTAATACCCACCTTAAATTCTCCAGTCGCCCTTCCACGTCGGTTATAGCTTTTATCTATAGACTTGTTATAGATATCAAGCGCCGGTTCCAAAGTAAGATCAATCTTCCTGGACAATCCGATTTTAGTCTGAACTCCCAATTTCAAACCCAACGGAATAGTTAAATCAAATCCTTTTTTGGAAGCTAGATTAATACTTGCACCAACTACACCCAGAAACTCAAGCTTTCTATCCTTATCGTATCCTGCAGCAAGCGTTGTTAAATTAGCCATATAATCGGCATTAAAAGCAGTAACAACTACATCAGAACTTGTTGCATTGGTCAGTTCTTTTCTATTCAATCCTAACCGGAAATAAGAAACTGGCGATATTCTCTTACCTATAGCTAATGTGTACATTCCCGATAAATATTTTGCCTTAAGATCTCCATTGTTAAACGATCCGCCATATCCACCTACGCCAAGACTTGCAGAAACAAAATACTTGGAATGATCATCTTTAGCGAAATCTTGTGCATAAGCTATTTTCTCTGAAGATAATTTATAGTTCAAACCAATCTGAACGTTCATCACATCTTTTGCACCACTATTTCTAAATCTGCTACGTAAGGTTGCTTTGGGTTCAATAAATAGATCAACAGTAGGAGAAGCTTTGAAAACCACTTGTCCTCCGACACTGATACCAGGAACAAAATTCAATGACCGATGTTCGTAATCAACGCCGGCATTTAGTCCGGCAAATGCATTTAAGTTCAACCTCCTATCAGGATCGTAACCAAAAGCCATAGTTGATAAACTCAACATGTAATCAGCCTCAGCACCACCATACAGATACTTCAAAGCATTTTCTTGCCTGTATTCTCCATTCATGCCCAGTCTCCATCCTGCAACAGGATTAATCCATTTGCCAAATGCCATCTGTCCCGAAAAGCCAAAAGCATTGGCACGTTTTATATGAGTAGCCAGAAAATTGGTTCCTGCTGAAAAAGCAAAATATGAATTGCTTTTATTATCATTCCTGAATAAAGACTTTTGTTTCGTACTAAAATCTTTTAATCGTAAATTTACACCTCCCATAAGTATCAATACCCCGTCCATCTTTGCAAAATGAATACTCCTTTCAGCAAAGTTGTCTGAATATAAACGTAATTGAGGTTCTAAAAATAAACCAAACGATGGAGTTACATTCCACAATCCTTGCAAAGAGACTTCACCTCCCAAGTATGTTTTATGATTAAGCGAGGAAGAACGGAAAGCTAGATTTGCACCAACTGCACCAATCAAATCAAATTTCCGGTCTAGATCGTATCCATTCATCAAAGAGGTTATATTAAACAGATAATCGGCACCAATCGTAGCAATCTTAGCTCCAGGTTGCTTGTCACTTTTCCATAGTTTTCCCAAGTCGGCAGACAATCTCAATCCTGAAATTCCGGTAAACCATTTTCCTACATATAAAGCAGCTCTGGGATCTACATTATTTTTATAAAATGCAGCCTGCTTCATCGGTGAATTAAATCCGTAAGCAATTCCTATAAACGTATTATCCGCCAAACTGCTATTTTCCATCTTTTTCTTTGTAGAACTAAATTTCTGTGGATTAGAATTTAATTCAAATCCAGCATTTATCATAAAATTAGCACGACTATGATATTCGCCATTTAAACCTGTTGCATAGTATTGTCCAGGGTAGTAATTTACACGCGGTTCCAAAAAGAAACAGAACTCATCAGAAAGTTTGAAAGACACTTTTAAACCAGCACCCACCCCAAATAAGTTTTGATCTTTTGCATATCCAAGATAATCGTAATTAAATCCGGTTACAGCTGTTAGATTAAAGAATCTACTGGCATCATATCCATAAAACAAATTATTTAGATTCAGTAGATAATCTGCCTGCAAACCAAGTGCCTTTACCTTATTTTTTGTTACCGGATATTTAAATACAGTAGCTTTACCAGTCAGCCTCGCACCAGAATACGGGGAAAACCATTTTCCAAGGCCAGCAAAGAAATTACCTCCGGCATATCTGTCAAGATCAGAACATCCTGGTGCAATTAGTCCACCAATGCCTAAACCAGAAAACAGAAATACATTATTCCTGAATGATGATGAATGGAACTTATCCGTGTAGCGTTTGTTCCTGGGAGTAGTTCTAAATTCGATACCAGCCACTAAAGAACCAGCAATGTTATAATCACGCCAGCTATCAGTAAAATCAAGATTATCTGAATAAATACCGATACGAGGTTCAATGAAGAATACACTTCCATAATTCAATGCATAACGCGCCTGCAGTCCGGCCCGGAAACCATAAGATCCACTATATCCCTTTTCGAATTGAGGGAACAAATATTCACCACCTGCTATGCCCAGCAATTCAAACTTTCTGCCTGCATTAAAATCTTTTGCCAAAGCGGATAAATTCATTAAATAATCCAGACTTACGCCCACCCCTTTCACCCTAACAAGCTCACCTAGAGGATATGCATTGTAATATTTACCAAACAAACTCAGGCGAGCCCCATGAATAGGTGTAAACCATTGACCTAAAGATACTCCAAGTTCCGCACCAGGATACTTAATTCCATTTGTAATGCCCGGAACCAAAGCAAATGATGAGCCCCCATAAATCTGAAAAAAAGAATGACTGATAGAATCATTCCCTTCAAAGCTCCTAAATTTTGGAACTTTTTGTAACCTATACTTTTGATAATCTATATATGATCCTTTGTTCTGTGCACCAATATTGGTCAGTACAAATAGTAGTATTATTGCAGAAAGTATTTTTTTGTGTTTGTATTGTATTGATATCATGTAATAGTTAGTTTTATCATGGCAATTTTATAATTCCTATTTATCACTCTCTGTCTTTCATTGATGTATTTTTCTTATTATTTTGAGAAACAACATCTTTCAGCAAGTCAATGATGTCAGCATCATTTTCTGCTATACGATTATAGGAAGGATCTTTTTCAATGGCAGCTTTCAGTAAATCCATAGCTTCCATATACAACATTGCATTCGAGTTAATATCAGTAGCTTCTTTTGATGCACGGTTTGCACAAATAGCCTTTATATAAAGATTCTCAGCAGTATCATCCGTTAGTGCTTTTGACTCTTTATAAGCTGTATTATTTCTTTTCATAGCCAAAAGCATCACCACCTCATTTAGTTTGCCGGAAGACTTGACTATTTCAAAATTCTCATCATTAAAACGATGATTCAGCACATCTGTATACGCTCTTATCTGACGCGTTTTCTCATTGTCGGCAATAAAATCAACAAGTGAATCAGCCTTGGAAAATTGTCTTTCATACAACAATGTAGCAAGCTGATTGAGATTAACTTGTTCAGGTGCTTTCTCACCAGCAAAGTGCTCTAATATTTTTGAGTCACCAGCTCCTCTTCTCAGACAAAGAGCCGAGAGATCACAGGCAGCGGCTGTGAATTTAGGATATACCTCGAGTGCCCGTCTGATTATCATTTCACTTTTTAATGAATCCTTTTCACTTCTATAAAGCTTGAAGAATTCAAACTTGGTGAGATCCTTATAGTTCTTTTCATACAACTCTCTGATTTCCTGAGCCGTTAAAGAACGATAGACCTTAAAAGAAAAGTAATACTCAACCTTACGGAGTTTAGGTAGATATTTCTCTGCTATGGTTTTGAAATAAGGAAGTTTAGAAATCTTTCTTCCTTGTGTATCAATGCTCTTCGGATACTTCTGAATAATATCCTTAATCTCATTGGCCTGAGTTTTTAAAGAGTCATTATACATCAAATCGGCAACACTCTTCCAATCGTCTACATCTGATGTTTTTTTAAGAGTAACATTCGAACGTGTGCCTTCCGAAAGAACACTCAAAATCTCCTTCATGGCAACACTCATACGCTCTGAAGCCAGCTTCTTATTTCTTTCATAATTCCCCTCAGGAGAGGCATAACCATTAATTTCAAAAGAGGTAAGTTGCGCATCCGGATTACTTTCAAGTTCCTTAAGTTTGGCTTTCAACAAATTAAGATCTGTTACAGTAGCAGAATCCTGAAGATCCAGATTTGACTTTCCAAGAGGAAATTTAAGACGCATTTCATCTCTGTCATCTCGTAGCTGAGGTTCATCTAAAGGGAATAGGGTAGAATCGCTCAATAGTTCACCACCAAATTTAAACTTCAGGAATTTCAAAGGGTTCACTAAGCCTTTGGCTATTATTGCTGTATCGCTATAAAGAATACGATTATAATCCTCTACAGATTGAACTGCATCACAACGCCAGGAATCATTAGAGTTATCCATATAAAGAGAATCCACGTATGGAATTCGCTCCCCTTCTTTCTTTACTATAAAATCAGCAAGCGGATCGTGTTTAATATCAAAATCATACATACGTGTCTGAGTGATATTATATTCCCGCCCATCCAAAGAGATTGGTTTAAGAAAATACTTTTTATTCTTTGTTTCATTGAATACGTAAGGTTGCATAACCAAACGATTATCTGAAGCAAACCTCACATTAGGACTGATAGAGGTTCTTATAATAGCCCAATTACCATGAATTTCGATATTAGTAGGTTCAATAACCGGATCTTTTTTCTTTTTTAATTTCCCGCTGACAACAATTTCCTGAATCATTTGTGCCTTTTTCTTCATGACAACATTGATTTTCAACTGCCCTTTCACATTGACAATTTCTGTACCATAATTCATATGGGTAAATTTAAGTTGTCCGTTGTTCTTTACCTTGATGGTATATTGTCCATCCTCATTGGTACTCACAGATAAATTATCTTTTACGTTTGTAACGTTCACTCGGACAACAGGCTCTCCTGCTTCATTAAGAACAGTTCCACGTACGTTTATTATCTGAGCATTTACAGGTGTTAGAATTAACAATAGAAAAAGGAATATCAAATTTTTAATCTGATATTCCTTCACTTGATTTTCTAAATCGCATTGGTCCATATATACAAGTCGAGTCTTTGTTTATTTGTGTTGCAATAATGATATTATTCTAGTAGTTCCTAGAACTAAAAACAAATATAGATTATTATTTTATATATTTAGTTTAAAAAAGTATAATTAACTATCTATAAATCAACCATTTGTAAACATAAAACAAACTAATATTTTAATAATAAAACCCCTCCTATCATCCTCCCATTTTAATACAATACAATTACAATTATATTTCTAACATACTATATTATATTATATATTTTAATTCAATAGTAAAATAAAAAATGATACATATTCCTGAATCTTATAAACCTACTTCGTTAAATAAAAATAAGAGGCTATGTCAAAGTAACATAACCTCTTACTCAATATTTCAAAAACTGTCTAGTTCTCTTTACTTAATTATTGTCACTGACCAGTAATTTGATGTAATTTTCAAATTTTGCACCGTCTATTACTTCCCATTTTTCAGTTTTATCATTCCATTTAAAAGAGAAATAATCCGTGAAGTCTTTTCCGGCAACTTGATAATAAATAGCTTTTTGCTTGTTCAGTGAAAAATCTTTTTTTCTGTTATTCCACTGTGCATATTCCTGAATTTGGTTTCCATCTACAGTTGTTGCAGTGAACTGATAGTATGGAGTCCATGTTCTATTAGTTTCATTCCAGCGATAAGCCAACTTAGTCTTTGACAATCCATTTTCACTAGTCGAAAATTCATATTTCAAATAAGGAGTTATTAATCCAGAAATTGAGTCATACATAGAAACAATTTCCATTTCATCACTTTTGTTATAGACAAAAGATTTAGAGTTACGAGCTTCTGCTGCCATAGAGCAAACAAACAATAGACAAATAGCTATGCTACTTACTAATGAACGACTACTAAACATTATCTTTTTCATAATTACAAAATTTAAAAGTTATTCTTATTGGTTTTTATTTAATTCAACTATTATGTCAAAAGCATAAACCAGTGAACTTATCAAACTGGCATTAAATATCTTTTTGATATTAAAACAAACTATTAAATAAATTAATGTTAGATATCAATAGCATAATTACCATCAATAAAGTATACTTTGCTATCATTTTGCCCGAAAGATAAAAACTTAATCTGATAAAAAAAAGAAATCACAAATAAAATTGCATATTTTTAAAATAAATATTCGAATTGATTAAAAAACAATAGTATAACTTCTATAAAGGAACTATAAATGCACCTTTATAGAAGTTATTATAAAAAATAAGATGAGTAAAAAAGAAAAGATTATCAGCCCTTCATTATGTTACCAATTAAGTGGCAAGTGCGTACAAATTATAAAAACAGAGAGGTATATAAATAACAGTTAAGAATGCATGAAAATATTAAGTAATCTCCCCAATTAGCTTAGTCTACTTTTAGTAAAGCAGCTATTTTATCCTTTAACAAAGAAGCATAAATAGGTTTAGCAACGAAGTCGTTAAAACCCTTCTTGCGTATTATAGACTGATCTTCTTCCGAAGCATAAGCAGTAACAGCTATAACGGGTACATTTTCTGAAATTTGCCTAATTTTATGAAATGACTCATACCCATTTAATATAGGCATTTTAATATCCATTAAAACTAAATCAGGCAAATTATCTCTAAATAATTGAACTGCTTCTTCTCCATTCCAGGCATGTATCAGATTATATTCTTTGCCTAATATGGCCTCTGCCAGTTTATAATTGCTAACATCATCTTCAGCAATAAGTAATGTAGCTTTTTTGCCTTTATTTTCAGGTTGAATAACTTTCTCAACAGGTCGTTTTTCTTCTGCCGATATTACGGGATTGTATGGTAAAGTAATCCAGAAAGTAGATCCTACTCCCACTTCAGAGTGAACATTTATTTCACCACCTAATTTATGAACAATCGAAGCACTAATCGCCAGCCCTAGTCCGGTTCCTTGAGCAAAAGCATCTAACTTAATAAAGCGATCGAATATTGTACCTAACTTATTCTCAGGAATACCACATCCTGTATCCGTTACGTAAAAGTACAACTGCTCTTCTTTAAGTTGATAGCCAAACTTAATACTCCCCTGTTTGGTAAACTTAATAGCATTTGATATAAAATTATTAATAACCTGAGCCAATCGATTTCTATCTGTATTTATAATACACTCCGGAAGTCTGTTTTCAAATGATATTCTAACAGTATTCTGATCAACTTTCAATTTTGAGGATTGTTCTACCTCGCTTAACAAGTCATTTACATCCACATCCGAGTAGATAAATTCAAGAGTTCCAGCTTCAATTTTGGACAAATCGAGAATATCATTTATCAGTTGCAGCAACATTCTGTTATTATTTTCAATAATATCTGCAAACTTAGCATGCTCTTCATTATCTTGGCTTACCATGGCCAATATTCTTGAGAATCCTACAATTGCATTCAAAGGAGTACGTATTTCGTGACTCATATTTGCCAGGAAAGCAGACTTCAATCTATTCGATTCTTCAGCTTTATCTTTAGCCTCCAAGAGCGCCTGCTCTATTTCCTTTCTCTTTGTAATATCTATAGAAGACCCTATAACAATTAGGGGATTGCCATTATCATTCCATTCACTGACAACACCATGCATTGCACACCATTTATAATCCTTACCGAAATTATCAATCCGAAAATCAATATCAAATCTATCGGTTTTACCATTCAACACTTTTTCAAACTCATCCTTCAATCGTTCCTTATCGTCAGGGTGAACTCTCGCAAAGGTTTCATCAATAGTCGTAACAGAACTCTTTCTTTCGATATCACTATTCACATTATTCAAGAAATCATAATCAACAGAAATTATATTCTTTTGAATGTCTAACGTCCATGGCAGAATATCTCCGGCTTCCATTACTAAATGAAGATGACGATTATTTAGCTCCAATTTATGTTGAATAGCCTTTAATTCTGTAATATCCCATCTTGTAGCTAAGATGTAAGAAGTATGATCTGTCCTTTGAATAATTGATTTAATAACACTTGTAGAACGAATCGTATTGCGGAAAAACACTTCTTCATCATAGTTAAGAATGCCTCCATTTTTTACTAGATCCAAATCTTTTTCGTTATTCTTTCTTCCAACTTCTTCACCAAAGATTTCAAGGTCTGTTTTTCCTATAACATCCTCACTCTTAATTCCGGTTAATTCTTCCGCTTTCTTGTTCCAGTATTTATAACGAATATCTTTTCCAACCTCTTTAACAAAGAGTGGAATTGGAATATTGTCAAAAATTGAATCTAATAATAATTTAAGATCCTGATTATTATGATACAATTCTTTGTATTGTGATAGCAAAGAGATTTCTCTTTCTCTAATCTTTTTTATTTTCATCAAATATCCTATTCTTAATAGGAAGCCAAGAATTACAAGCAGAGATAAAAAAGAAATAATATAAAAAGTACTTTTATATTTCTGATATACACTAAGTGGCTTTTGATAATAAACGGCATCTTTAGGCAGCAGCTTACTATCAATTCCCGACTGAAGTAAATATTCATAATTCAAATGTGCTTTTTCTTTATTCATGTATTGAAATGGGATTTTTTTTGCATCTTTTCCATCTAATATTTGCAATAGTAACTCAACTGTTTTTTCCCCAAAGTCATTGCACGTAGAAAACACTCCACCGGCATAAGTTCCGTTATCAATGCCAATATCCACCAAGCCAAAAACGGGTGTATTTGTGAAGCTGCCAATTATTCTCTGTACTTCATTAATAGAATAATCTTTTTTTAGTTTGCTGGATTGGTCAACATACCATCCATAACTCAACACTCCTGTTTGTTTATCCATATATGATAAAGAATCCAGTAAATCGTGGGGATCAATATCTTTCAGACTTAAAGAGATTCCCTTTAAATCAGGATAAAATTTTGCCATTACGTATTTAAATGAAGCCAGACCACAAGCACTAACAAACCGCTTGTCTGAGATGAATGCTATCTTTTTCATTTCAGGCATCAGCGTCTTCATTAACTGTATTGTTTCCTTTATATGAAGTGAATGGAATACCCCCGTAACATTAAATCCTTTTGCAGCTTCCATATAAGGAATCATTTTTATAGAATTAATATCTTTACCGGAAATGAGATCCTCAAGAGAAATAGTGTAATTTCTCACAGAAGTAAGAACAATAGGAACATCGCGCCACGATTGGGGCAAAGTACTACGATAGGCAATCCACCCCGCATCTCCAATTATAACTACAGCTCTTGGTTTTGAAGGATAATTTTTATACAATTCTCCCATTGTTTCATAAGCATCCTGCAGTGAAGTAAATCTGCAATTATCAAGATATTCAAGATTTATTGCAATATTCTTTTTCACATACAAATCATTGGTTATCACGTTTTGTATTCTTTCCGGCCATTTATTACCTTCACTATACGAATTAATGATTAATACAAAACTATTGTGTACTGCTTCGGCTTTTACGCTGAAAAGCAAGAAGACAAACATTAGCTGGACGAACCTATACCGTTTCATTTTTGTGTTTGAGTTTAATATCCCTGGTCAACTTGGCCTGTAATTATCTACAATAATAGTTAAATATAATCTTAAAAGCAAAAAAAAATAGACAATATTACAATATCTATATACAAAAATAGTTCCAAAGAAGAATTGAACTTCTTTGGAACTATTAATAACTATTCTGAGAATAATTTAAGTTTACTTGAACACTTTCACCCGTTCATCAATTGGTTGGAAACTTTTTTCTCCCGGACCTTGTGTAGGAACCCCAAACGGCATTTCGGCAACCAGTTTCCATGTAGATGGAAGATTCCACGTTTTAGCCACTTCTTCGTCAATCAATGGATTATAATGTTGCAGAGATGCTCCGAATCCGGCCTCCTCTAGCATAGTCCATATAGAAAATTGATGCATTGCCGAAGTGTGGTTTGACCAAATAGGGAAATTCTCTGAATAAGCAGGAAAAGCATCCTGCATACCCTTTACTACAGACTGATCTTCAAAGTAGAGTACTGTACCATATCCTGCAGCAAACGAGCCGTCAATCTTAGCTTCTGTGTTTTTAAACGCTTCAGCCGGAACAATCTTGCGAAGTGTTTCTTTAGTAATGTCCCATAGTTTTTTATGATTTTCGCCCAATAAAAGGACTACTCTGGCTGATTGTGAATTGAATGCCGAAGGTACATGAGTAACTGCAAATTTAACTATATCTTCAATCTCCTTATCTGAGATAAGCGATTTATTGCTTATTGTATAATACGTTCTGCGATTTTGCAAAGCTTCTTTAAAATTTAGTGCCATAATTTACCTCCTAATTTTTATTTGTAGAACAATATTTAGACGTTGAATGTTTATTTTCACTTACCAGCGAATTTTAATATTCAGGTTTCCCCAAATATATAAAAAAAATGGTTTAATATTTAATTTCAACGAATTTATTTATCATAAAATTACATTATTCACACTGGATATCAGATTATTGTAATAGCAAAACGCCTTCTCAGTTATAAATAAAATATAAATATGTTACTAAAGGAATTGTAGAACAAAATAAAAGTATATATTTGTGTATAAGTAAAACTACAGTTTTTAAGGTAGTTACAAGAGGTCTTTAAAAAGAGAATCTTTAATCTAATTATAAACATTAATAAATTTACTGTTATGAAACTAAAAGAAAAAGTTGAGAGTATTCTTAATAAACAAATTAATGCTGAGTTTTGGTCAGCATATCTGTATCTCTCCATGTCTGCATGGTTTCAGGAAAAAGGTCTGAAAGGCTTTGCCAGCTGGATGTTTGTGCAATATCAGGAAGAAAACACCCATGCCATTAAGCTTTATAACTTTGTGATTGAGCGCCAGGGTTCTGTTAAGCTTCAACCTATTGGTGCCGTTCCTTCTGATTGGGAAGATATACGCACACTAATGGAAGATGTCTACAAACATGAATGTTTAGTAACAGAAATGATTTACGATTGCATTGAAGTAGCCGAAGCAGAAAAAGACCGCGCAACAATGAGTATGCTTCAATGGTTTGTAGACGAACAAATTGAAGAGGAAGCCAATACTGACGACATAATTAATCAACTTAAGCTCATTGGTAACGATGGTCAGGCAATTTATCATCTCGATAAAGAACTGGGATCACGTGTTTTTGTTGATTCTACTCAAACTGCAGGAGCGTAATTACATAAACAAAATCAGTAATAGCAATATATACATCAGTATATTAATAAAAAAGAATCCCAAAGAAGTTTTATTCTTCTTTGGGATTCTTCATTTTATAATTAAAGTAGATATAAGCAAATTTATCTACTATTTATCAACTTTCCCTTCATAGTTAAAATTGATATGTTTTATCTCATTATCTTTTGCAATTGTTAAACGGACAAACTGTTTTACACTTTTCTTTTTATTAAAGAACTTAATTACTTCTTTATTACCAACGACTGTCCAGTCTTTGTATTTGCTTTTTGAAAGTGATTCTAATACATAATGCGGTAACTTTGCATTAGTAGTCTCTTCCTTAGTAGCAATAAGATCTCCCTTTGAAGAATAAACAGCATATATCATCTTGCCTTTACTATCTTTCATAGTAACATGATAATAATCAGCCTTAGCACCAGATTCATCATATTCCCATCCATAATCCTTTAAGGTATATGGAAATTTGGTCCATGTAATTGGTTCATCAACTTTAAAGTCAATATTACGTGCTTTCTGAACAGAAAGAGGAACCTGATTCTTTTTTAGAACAAATCCTTTATCGGGCACTACCACCTCATATGGCACATTAGTATTACCTGCTACCTGAGCAAATGATGGAAGCACAAACGATGTTAACGCAAACCACACAAATAAAAACGTTCTCATAATCAATAATATTTAATTAATACTCCTTGATATATATAAAACAAATGAGAAACATATTATCCTCATTAATCAGTTATCCTTTAATGTAAATTACAATCAATCAAATATTTAATTAAAAATACATGAAAATGCTTATAGAATAAGAAAATCTCTTTACTTTTAAAAACACTCACATTATTTATAGTTTTCAATATTGCCTTAACAGCATAAATTGGACGAATGTTAGCAATTGATCATTATTATCTTCTTTTTTATTGTAACAAAGATTAGGTTTTCAAATAATGCTTTATCTTTGTTTTAAATAACTCTGATAAGATTATGAAAATTAAAATGATTTTGTTGATTGCATTTCTTGCAATAAGTTCTGTTTCTTTTGGACAACAAAAATCTTCCAACGACAATTGGAGCTGGATAATGGGAAAATGGATTGGCGAAGGAAGTGGGCAACCCGGACAAGGTGGCGGAACATTTTCTTTTTCATATGATCTGGATAAAAATATAATTGTTCGGAAAAGCCATTCTGAATATCCTGCTACGGCAAATAAGCCTGCCATTATTCACGAAGACCTTATGATTATTGATTTGGATCCAAATGGAAATGCATCTAAAGCAATTTACTTTGATAATGAAAACCATACTATTCATTACCAGATATCTTATTCAGATAAAACCATAACGCTTACAAGTGAGAAAGTTGAGAATATTCCATTTTTCCGACTAGTTTATACTCTGCTGGATAACGAAACGATTAATACTAAATTCGAAATGTCACGTGATGGCATTAACTTTTCTACTTATATCGAAGGAAAAAGCAAAAAGGTGAAATAGCTTAATTTAAAGCTCGTTTGTATTACTAGCACTTTAAATAATTGCCGGAGTATAACAGATCTTCGGTTTATCTCAAAAAAGTTATTAGATTACTTTTTGCATCCTTGTACAAAAGAATGCAATCTTCTGTACAAAACAATTAATTCTTCTGTACAAAAGAAAGATTTATTTTGTACAAGAATTCAGAAAGGTTATTCCAATAAAATTTCAAATTACCCGAGAGAAAAAAAGAGACTTCCCCGCAACTCTAATTAAAACTGGAGTGACGAATTTGAAGGTGCTAGACTGCTAGACTTCCGCTAGACTTTTCCGGGTATATCTATCGACTGTATTCTTCTTATTTACAATAGGTTATATGGATAGTGCTAGACTGCTAGACTTTTTTTGAAAAATAACATTTCTGGAGAGTATAATATTCTGGTCACAAACATTCCCGCATCCCTTAAGACTAAAAACTTTGCTTTAACCGAACATATACAAAGTTCAGATTCTGCCTGAATATGTCCTGCTCTGTATACCTCAACAACTGACCAATGAAAGATAATTCCAGGTTATTACTAAGCGAAAACTTCACAGAAGGAATTATAAAAACCAGCTTACCCTGTGGATTTCCGATAGCAGCCAGTGAGCAATTTATTAATGGGGTAAAGGGGTATGAAGCTGAACAGAACAACGAGAAGTCTGGCAAAAAGAGATTCTTTGCACTTAGGTTGGTAGAGGTAAGCTGATCTATTGAGAACATATCTTTTGAATTCTTATTTCCGTTATAGAGCACTTCCGTCTGTAGAAAAAGGGAGTTCCTGAATGTATAATTGTAGCCTGTAGAAACCAGGAAAACTCCTTTATGATCCATAAAATGACTCAATGGTCTGAAATAACTCGCTTCACCCGTGAAACCTCCATCAGCAATTTGTCCCGACCATCCGGTGCCAACCATAAAGTCGGCATCGTCTACCATTCCTGCTATAAACTGAATATCATAATTCCATCGGTTAAAGCGATAGAGAACTGCCAAAGTAGTCTCTTTTTGTTTGTTTAGTTTCGCTGCAAACTCAACAACCGAAGTGGAATTGAGAAAATATTGCATTCTTGCGGCATCACTTCCAGGCTTCTCTTCGTAATCAAAATCAAAATAAGAATAGTTATTGAAAATATCGTTGGGATTCCATACCAGATTTTGCCCCCAGTTTATACGCTGTCGCCCTCCGGTAATCTGTAGTTTACAGTTGGAATATTGCAGCCAGAAACGATCTACCGAAGTATTGAACAGATACTTCTTGCCCTTAAACCAGTTTTCCGATAAACGAATCACTCCGTTGTCATACTCAAATGTTTGGCTATAACCGGGAAAACGACTCAGCATGGTTCCATATAAAAAACGATTGACGAGCTCTAGTGAAGCGGTAAACTTTGGAGAGATAAACCACTTAAAGTTCAGTCGGTTATTAATCATATTCGAATTAATCCAAGCCGAATTAAAATCTTTGAAAATAAAAGATTGCATATCCTTTACACATCCGTTAAGCGTGACTTTATTCACTTTAACGGAATCCTGAGCAGGAAGAAAGACAGGAATAAAAAACAGCAATAAAAGCAATCCTTTAGTTTTCATATTTCCAAAGCTCATTTTTGATAAACATCGTTATTGTTTAATCTTCTCCCTCAGCACATCATCAATCACCTTGCCATCTTCAATCGTAATAATTCTTCGGGCCTTTTTCATTACCCTTGCATCATGCGTTGAGAAAATAAAGGTGATATTCTCTTCCCTGTTCAGCTTTTCCATAATATCCAGCAGATTTTCTGCCGATTTTGAATCCAGATTGGCAGTTGGTTCATCGGCCAGTATAAACTTTGGCTTAGATGCCAGCGCTCTTGCCACCGCCACACGCTGCTGCTCGCCTCCCGACAATTTATTCGGGCGACTATTTGTTTTATTCATGAGCCCCACGGCTTCAATAAGTTCCAAAGCTCTTTTCTCAATATCTTCTTTATCTCTTCCCTGAAGCTGCAAGATAAACTCAATATTTTCTTTTGTAGTAAGTACCGGAATCAAGTTGTACGACTGAAAAACAAAACCGATATTATGCATTCTGAAATCAGTTTTCTTCCAATTGCTTAGTTCGGTTATATTCACCCCGTCTATTATAACAGTTCCATCGGTAGGACTATCGAGCCCGCCAATAATATTGAGCAAGGTTGTTTTGCCCGAACCCGAAGGTCCTACAATAGCAACAAACTCTCCTTGCTGAAAAGACAAGTCTATACCATTCAATGCTTGAAACGGCATTGTTTTAATGTCGTAAATCTTGGTAATTCCTTTTATCTCAATAATATTCATAACAATATTCTTTTCAGATAATTATTTTGTTCGTGTAGCATCCGCCGGATTCAGCTTCAAAGCCTTGTACGCAGGATATAAAGTAGAAAATATCCCCGTAAGTACAACCATAAAGGCTGTATAAACAATCATATTCAATTCTATTTTCGGATAAATCATTGATGAATAACCAATACTTTTATAAGCTTCTTCCCAGAAATAGAGGTTTAATCCAGCCTTTTCAAGATATCTGCAAAGAAGATAGCCACAGATAATTCCAATAAATCCACCCGTGATAGAAAGATACAACGTTTCGAGCATAAGCATCAAAAAGATCCGGACTTTATTCATACCAATAGCCATCAGCATTCCCAATTCCTTAACTCTTTCCAAAACAGCCATAAGCATTGTATTAATTATACCAAAACACAATGCCAGCATAATAACCAGAACGAAAATATACAGGTATTGATTCATTGCACTAATCAAATAGCCGGCTTCGGGACTCAGCTGCGTCCAGTCCTGAATATCCAGTTTGGGATAATTGAATTTCAAAACATCTGTAACAATACCCGAGTTACTGTCTTTATCCACCAGAACGGCAATCTCATGAGCTTCCGTTGTATTCAGTCCGGTGAGTGTACAAAGATCATTGTATCTGGTAAACACCGTCATCTCGTCGAACATCGAATTATCTGTTTCAAAGATACCTACTACTCTGAAAGCACCGCCTGTAATATTCATCTGCGCATCCTGTAACGTGATAACTACTTTCTTATTCAGTCCAACCTTCAACTTCTCTGCCAGTTTCTTGCCAATAACTATTGCATTCTTTCTATTACTTTCCAGGAAAGTACCTTCAATCATTTTATCACCAATGTTGGTTACTGTTCGCTCTATATCAGGCATCACTCCCAGAATCTTCACTCCCGTATTTGCCTCGGCAGAAGCAATCATCGAAGTAATAACCAAACGTTTACTCACCCCTTTTATATGATCTACCTTACTTACCCACTGCACAATATTGTCCGCATCAGGTATTCGACTCGAGAAATCACTATTGGCCAGGAAGTCCGGATTATGCATCTGCACAGAAGATATCTCTGTATGAATAATAGCTTGCAAACGAGCATCAACCATCCCATTCATGAAAGCAATCATAAACACTCCGGCAAAAACTCCCAAAGCTACAGCAGCAATCACTGTAGAGCTCCGCAGTTTATTTCTCCATACATTTTTCCATGATAAGACTCCAAGCATGACTTCTTATTTTAATTATGCAAAGCATTTGTAATCTTTAAATTCCATATATTCAATACAGGATAAATCCCTATAGCCAGTGTAAACAGAAAAACAATCAGCGCCTGTTTTAAAAAGATCAACGGATCAAGTGAAAAGAACATCACCGGATCAAAACCCATTTCCAGCATCATCTCTGCAGCTTGTCCGGTAAACGGGATGGGATGATAATAATAGTAACCAAGAACAGGAATACTTGCAATAATACCCGTTATTGCCCCTACCATACCAATAAAAACAGTTTCGAGCAATACCACCAATATTAACTTATGTTTCTGCATACCCACAGCCATTACAACACCAAACTCCTTTTGCCGCTCAGCCATCATCATCACAATCGTTCCAAAAATTCCAAATGCTATAATCAGGTAGAGCAGATCTACAATAATCACTGCACTGCCCCGATCACTTTCAATCTGCTTCATAAGCAGTTCATTCATTTCTTTCCAGTCCATCACTTCCAGGTCAATGGGCAAGTTACGCAAAAGCACATCCTTAGTTTCGGCCACTTCTTTATTATCGTGCACCATAATTGCCATTGAAGTAAGCAACCCGGGAGCAGAAAACAGCTCTTGACATTTACCGATATCCATCACAACCAGCGTTCTGTCCAGTTCGGGAGAAGGATGTTTAATAATGCCACGAACCAGAAACTTCCCCGCAGCACTTGTACCATGATACCCCTGCCCAATAAGAACCAGCGTATCATTTACGCTTAGTTTAAGAAACCTGGCCAGTACACTGCCCAAGACCACTCCTTCATCTCCACTCTTAAGATAGCTGCCCAGCCTCATCTTTCCCGAAATATTAGTAATCTTATCTTCCTTTTCCGGATTCACTCCCATTACCATCACTCCTTTTGTATAATCTTCGGACGAAGCCAGACAGAATGTTTCGAAGCGAGGTGTGTAAAGAGTAATATTGCTGTTTCTATCAAGAACCGATTCTATCGATTTATTAAGTTCGAACGAATTATTGATAATCTTATCATCCCAATAACCTTTCTTGTGAATTTGAATGTAACTTGTGTAAGAATTGACAATAGCCCTAATATATTGATCGTACGATCCCTCTTGCATGGAACGCATAAACGAAGAGAGAACGACTCCGAAAAATACCGAAGCCGAAGTTATAATTGTTCTGCGCTTGTTTCGCCACAAGTTCCGCCATGCCAATTTTACAAACTGTGCCATCTCCACTTATTTTATGCGCTGACTCATATTCTTCATATTCTGTTGCGAAAAGAAACTGTCATCTATCGGCTTATCGTATACCAGACTCTTAATCTCCAAAACCGTTTTATTATTTTTCTTGTCAACGGGAACAATTTCCATCCTTGTAGGAATTTCTCTGTCTCCCATTTTCTTTATTTCCGAAGCGTTCAAAATGTTTATCAGCGACATATCCTCATCGTAATATTCCGCCTTCCATTGATTAAAACCATCTTCGGTAATCCATAGAATTACTTTTCCCCAGGTTACTGCAGCTTCAGGAAGAGGCATCATTTCTATTTTATAGCAAGACAACCCTCTTACCATTTCCTTACCCAGCAACTTATGGGTGTAATCCTGAATAATAGACGATTCCTTTATCAGATCGTCATTCGTAAAATCAGATCCCATCCACGATTGCAGCATCATGGAAGGCGGAATTTTAATCATCCTTTCAATTGAAGGAAGCCAGTTCCACATTTCTGTTTTTATTTTCAGGAACACCTGTCCTTTCTCCTTTGCCGGAGCCGTAATAACAATCATCGACAGTTTACGTCCCTTTTCCCAACTCTTCATGGTAATCGACCGGCTCCAGGTAGGTCTGATTATAGTCATGGTACTTTCACCCTGACTGGTCTTTCCACGGGCCTTTTCATCTGATTTTGTTACTATCTCTTTGGCCGTCAGCACTTGTGCACGAATACTCATTCCTGCAATAAACAAACTAAATACCAAAAATAGAATAAGCCTTTTTAGCATATATACAGATTTTAATTGGATTAGTTTCATAAAAAAAACAGTATAGATTATGGTTAAATCTATACTGTTAAAACAATCTGTCAGTAAAAACGTTCAAAAGAAAGCTAGAACCGACAAATTTTGAATCAGCTAAATAGCCGAATTTTATGTTAAATTAGAGAGAGAATCAAAAAAACGAATAAGTCAGCGTTAATGAATAGTTTCCCATCCACTTATTTGAATAATCCGTTCCCATTGAATTAGTCTTGTCATAAGTCAAACTCGCATTACCCGACAAACGGAATTGGGGAGATATGTAATAGTATGCAGATAAAGCTAAGTTAGTTAGCGATCGGTAACGTATTTTATCTTCATCATTCAATATTACCGATTCATTAATACCCAGATTCAGATTAGTACGTGAATTTGGATAATAACCAATAGAATATCCACCAGCCAAATTAGCCGAACGAAAATCACTGGTACCATCAAACTCGTTATCTAATTTATAGCGGCTATAAGATAGTATAACCGAAGCAAAAGCCGAACGTTGCCAGTAAAGGTTCACAGGTTTCTCATACTCATATGATATTTTTGCACTAACACCTTTATTATCAGCCCATGTATTATAACCATATTGTTTACTGTAGCTATACTGAGGTATTATCTCTGCACTTATTTCACTTCCGGCATCTCTGCTAAACGAACAGCCATACATCCAATAATCGTACAAAGTAGTAAAGTACTTTGCTCCCGATTCCTGTGCATAACCATTGTATACAAGGAAAGAGTCGACTTTGGAAATTTCATCTATTAAATGTAGGCGGCTATCCAGAAAACGTTTATTCTTCACAGACGATATTACCTGGGCAAACCGATTCACTTCATCATCAGAAAGATGAGTTGTGATAACTCCTTTTTTAGACAGCTCATCCAGTATATAAACAGCCTGCCGTGCATCCTGAACAGGTTCTATCCTACCCCAACCAATACCTAATTGAGGAGCTATATTAAACTGTAATGTTTTATTTGCCGCAGCATCGTTATGCTTATAATTACTAAACATTAAGGAAGCATTTCCTCCTACCTTCCAAAAGCTGTTATCAGGATTATAAAACTTGGATGAATTTGAGTATGATGTATTCAGCAAAAAAGATCTTGATTTATCGTTGTCATTGGTACCCGAAGAAGCACTGTTACCTTGAATTCCAAAATCGACTACTTGTTCACCTATAAATCTGCGATTATTTACATATTTCTTAAACTCGGTATTAACCATTCCATTCAGCAGATATGCATCCTTGTTTAACTGGTTTGTAGCAAATTCTCCATTAGAATAAAACTGAAAATCAAGTGAGTTTCGTTTAATATCCGGTGTTTTATAGCTTCCCAGGTTGTAGCTGTCATAGTTTTGTGCCAGAATATTGACGCTCTGCCCCAACATCAACATCGATAAGATTGTGCAAATGTGTTTATTCATAATTCTTGTTATTTAAATATTAGCACAATTTTAAGAATTAAATATTTACGAACAAAATAATAACAACTATAATTATAAAGATAAACAAATGTTTAGGATAACTCCTATTAGCCAATAGGGAATATCCCAAATTAAAAGGGATTTTATTAGAGAAATGTATTCTTTACATTCTTTTTAATCATAACTAATTTAATACAGATATAACTAAATTATTTTTTATTTTTAGTATCCAGGTTATCCCTTCTTTTAAGAATAGCAAAAAACAGAAACATTTAATTAACTAGTTTGTTCCAATATAGATGGAATAAATAGAATTATAGGGAATATATCGAGCTAAACTCACAATTTACATTTACCTAAAAACAATGAAAAAGATCTTTATAGTTTTCTTTCTATTTCCTTTATGCTTATTTGCTCAAAAAGACTACTTTGATAGTTTGAAGGCTGAACTAAGGAAAAGCATCAATGATTCATTGAAACTACAACTATATATAACTTTAGGTCTTCAATATGGTTCAAGCAACCCTGACTCAGCCATTCATTATGCATTAGAAAATATTAGATTTGTAAGCAGTAAAAGAGATAAGTTGCCTATCTGGGCTGACTGGAATAGCAGTTATGTACTTGGTATGGCTTTGCTAAAAGCATGCAATTACCCTGATGCTCAAAAATATTTTTTAAAGCAACTAAAACAGAGTGAAGCTATTAAGGATACTTTTGGAATATTTCAGGCATACAAATGCCTGGGAGATCTCTATCTAATAGAAGGAAACTACAAAGATGCCATAAAATATTCAAAAATAGGTCTACTGTATTTTCAAGACAAAAAAGATTCTTGGTGGCAAGGAAACTATTCAAATATGGCAGCATGTTTAGCTAAATCTTACGAGGAATTGAATATTCTGGATTCAGCCCTTTATTATGCTCAGATAGGACGTCAGGTAGATCTAACATATTTTGGCAGAGATGCAAGTATCTTTTGGGGAAACATTTTCGGAGCTATTTATTCAAAGTTAGGACAACCAGCACTAGCCCTGGAATATTTCAGACTATACTACAACTATATTAAAAATTACCCTGAAGCCATAGAAGCCAAAATCAGTAGTTTCTACGAAACAGGCAAGCTTTTTGAACTATACCATCAACCTGATTCAGCAATTTACTATGCTCGTAAGGCTTTTTTAATAAGTCAAAAGAACTCATACAAAATCCATATTTTAAATTCAAGCAAACTACTCACTAGGTTATTCAAGTCTACCAATCAAATAGATAGTGCATTCAAATACCAAAGCATAATGATTGAAACAGAAGAATACATGTTCAGCAGAGAAAAGATAAGTCGTATGAATATACTCGAATTCAACGAGCAGCTTCGTCAAAAAGAGATAGAGATTACCACAAAGAAAATGGAAGAGGTGCGCAATCATCGATTACAACTAACCATTTTGGCAATATCAATAATCATCGTTATAATTTCGTTCCTGCTATTAAGCAGAAGTATTATAGTAAACCAGAAAATAATTGAATACCTGGGCATCATTGTCTTATTAATAACCTTTGAGTTTATAGATCAGGTGTTGCATCCCATAATACAGCACACCACCCACGAATCTCCAATTTTAATGCTTCTTATTTTAGTTAGTATTGCTGCATTACTTGTCCCCCTGCATTACAAGTTAGAGAACTGGGCAATAGGCAAATTAGTAGAAAAGAACAATAACATACGCTTAACATCTGCAAAGAGAACAATTGAAGAATTAGAAAGAAAAAATACATAAACAACGAACTTAAAAAACTTATCTATTAAGAATTACAAAAGTCTTAAACATTTAAGGCTATCATTTTGTTCAATTATAGAAATTGTGTATTTGTGTGTTGTAACCAAGAGGTATAATTATAAAACTGAATTATTCTTAACCCTATTACAAATAAATTCATCAAAACTATGAAAGCACTCTTTTTATTTACAGTGATGTTCTTCGCCGGAATGATATCCCGAAGCGAGGAAATATTCTTCCCGTCAAAGGAAGGTACAATATTGATTTACAAAACATACGATAAGAAAGACAAAGAGGTCAATACGGTGAAGTATACCATCACACATTTAAAAACTACCGGCAACAAAACAGACATAACCTACTTGTGCGAATCTATGGATCCAAAAGGAAAACTTGTTTTCAAAGATGAAATTACCATTCAGAAGGTTGGCGATAAGCTTTACTGTGATATGAGCAAGTTTATCAATAAAGCAGCATTTCAAAAAGATGGTCAGATTCCTGCAGAAGTAGAAATTACCGGAAATAACATGGAGATACCTTCAAATCCAAATCTGGGTGACATGCTTCCCGATGCCAACATAGTAATGGCCATGAGTATGGGAATAATAAAAATGAAAATGTCGGCTGATGTTGTAAACCGGAAAGTGGAATCCATTGAAGATATTACCGTAAAAGGCGGAACATTTAAATGCTGGAAATTTACAAGCGACGTAAACTCTTCTGCTATGGGATTCAAGATGAATACTAAAAACGTAGAATGGTATGCCAAAGGAATAGGAATGGTAAAAACCGAATCATACGATAAAAAAGGTAATCTGCAATCACACACAGACTTAATAGAAGTACAACGATAAACTCATAATTACAAACTTACTTTCTCACTTTACGATTAATTCTTATTATGTGATTAATTGATCCCCGCTATCTCTACAAGAAACTAATCTTGTTGAGAGGCGGGGATTAAAGCTTTAGGACATATAATCAGGCATCAGACTAATTATCGCTTTATCAATCCTTTTTCAACTATTAACCAATAATTAAAAATCATTGGTCAATGAATAAAATCCATTCGCCAATAAATAAAAATTATTCACCAATAAATTTTGCTTTAAAAGGTATGAAGTTAACCGTCTGTATCCTTCGTTCATCGGGTTAAATCATTATTTTATCGATTTATCCTTGCAAATACCTGATAAACAACCTTACTTTGTCACGAATTAAAAAAATATGTTATTATGGAAAAAACAAGAAAAACGAATCGTTACAAACACGTAACTCATTCAATTACCTTTTCCCTTCTGTTGATTGTCGCAGGATTGGCCTTCCTTGGTTTTAATCTCGGTTATATATCTGCTTCTTATAAAGATGTTATATTCTCGTGGCCAATGCTTATTATTGTATTGGGAATATCTGCTTTTTGCAATAGTAATTTTCGACAAGGAGTTCTACTACTCATTGTAGGCGGATTCTTTATTGTGCCAAGAATTGCCAATGTCTGCCCGGGATTGTTGCCTGTTGACAGTGGTAATTTTGTTCATCTTTACTGGCCTATGTTACTTATTGCTGCAGGTGTGTTGTTCATTATTCATAGGTTGATGCCTTCATCTCATGGATATTGTTGTGTAAGCCACAGTGATAATGCCGATTTACGCAATTCAGAAGGATTTGCTGTGTTCGAAAAACATAAAGGAGAAAGAGGTAAAGGATACTTTAACGAACAAAGTGTATTCTCCAGCGGTAAACATATTGTTCTTGATCCTGAATTCAAGGGTGGAGAGATTAGTACTGTTCTTGGAGATATTTCGTTGGATTTAAGAAAGACAAACTTACCCGAAGGTGATACTTTTCTGGAAGTAAACGTAGTGTTGGGAGGTATCAAAATATTAGTGCCTTCTAATTGGAATGTGCAGATAAGAATGGAATCTGTTTTATTTAACTTTGAGGATAAACGATTTGAAGTAACTGAAAATGATAATACCAGACGACTAATTATTATTGGTAAGGGAGTTTTGTCAAGCGGAGAATTAAGAGACTAAAGAATGAACGTTACATATTCTTCTTATAAGATTAGTAAAACGGTAAGCTATACCTTTTTGTGGTGTAGCCTTGCTGTTGTTCATGCACTGGCAATGCAGCCACTTATTCCTATCTCTTTAGGATGGTTGCTTCTCGACGGTTTTCTTTTTTCTACCTTAATCCTATTTCTTGGCTTAGTATATAAAATCTATGTGCAGAGCAAATTGCTTTCTTTGACTATTTTCCCTCAAACACTTTTCAATTATGTCAGTCTGGGAATATGTACCATGGCTTTATGGCTGGGAGGCGGATTGCTGCTTCTTTACCTGTTTGTTCCCGGGAAAATATTCAGTTCTTTGCTTCCAACTGTTCCGGTAAGGGCATTGATTGGAGCATTAATTTATACCAGTGCAGCAATCTACGATTATTTAACGCCTGATAAAGAGATAGAAGATGATGAAAATAGTGTTAAGGAGGGAATTTCTAAGGAATTCACAGCATCTAAGGAGCACTTGAATCCCGATGTATCCTTACCGATAACTGAAACACTCCCGGCGGATGTGCATACAGAAGATGAGATTCTGGAACGTATCGCTATCAGATCTGGTCAGAAGATTCAAGTAGTTATGATCAGTGAAATCTATTATTTTCAGTCCGATGGGGATTACGTTATGATCTTTACCGAGAAAGGTAAATATATGAAGGAACAGACCATGAAATACTTTGAAGAGCATTTACCTAAAAACAAGTTCGTACGTATTCATCGTTCATGTATTGTGAATGTAGAAATGATATCGCGCATTGAATCGTACAATAAACAACAGCAAATGCTGATTCTAAAGAATGGTCATCAGATAAAGGCAAGCGTTGCCGGATATCGCACATTGAAAGCAGCCTTGCAGTTATGATGCTGCTTCCAAGCTAGTGTCTAGAGACAAAAAAAGCCTGCAAAATTAATGCAGGCTCTATTCTCAGTATAAAGTTATTATTATATACTATTCTTCTTCAGTAAACATCGGGTCCCAGGCCGGTAGGCGGATTGGTTTCTGTTTCAAAAGCTCCATAACTTTTGCAGGAACATATTTCTTTTCAACCACAAGGCGGAACATGTATTCATTAAACCATTCATCAGTCATAATCAAATGTCCCTGATAACCGTTAGTTGCTCCCCAACTATTTTCAACCATCCATTTGTCTGGTTTGCCATCCTTATCAAGATTTACTGCCATCAAAGTCATTGCATGAGAAGAACCGCTGGCGAAGCTTTGCACACGTTGTTTTTTATCCATACCGAATGAAGTGCCCATCAAAGAAGCATAATCGTAATTATTGATATCAAGCAATCCTCTGTCAGAGTTAAGGAACTTACCTACGTCGCAAGAGAAGTACATCATAGTGCTGTCTTTAATAGAGCTGATAGCCATCTCTTTTATTTCATTAATAGGAAGATTTACATAGGTCCAGTTCTTACCATCATAACGGTGACGGTCGAAATCAATCTCGTACGTTTTATAATAATCGTGGGTAGGATCGTTCATGAACATCACATAGTTATTAGTGAGATCATTGTTTACGTATTCCTTAAAAAAAGACAAGGGAGTATATTGTTTTGTATTTACAGGATTTCCTTTTGCATCTTTCAGAGTCCAGGTAAATTCTGTAGGAGGAACACCTAAGTTAAGAACCAACATACGATAAATTGTACCCAGCATCTCTGTCTTACTCTTTGCCAAAGCTTCTTTCTTTGCACCATTGGCAGCTTGTTCGCGAAGCTGTAACCCAAACTCACGAAGTTTCAGTGAAAGAAGATTAGCCATCTGGTTCGTGTTATCGCTGCTGTTTGTCTCTGGCATCACTTCTTTTGGAACCAATCCGTATTTGCCCATAATGTCGGATATACCGGTAAACTGTCCGCCATCGCTCAATGGATTCTTGAACAGCCATTCCACCATCTTGTCGTCCATAGGTTTCTTATACGTATCAATGACTCCTTGCAGAAAAAGGTTCGATTTCTCAAGCTGATCCCAGAAAAAGCAATAGTTCTGCGAGAACTCAAAAGATCCCAGCTTGTACTTAGCTATCATTTTAGCTCTCATCACGTTCAGTCCGGTAAACAACCAGCAACGTCCCGATTTCTTCTGATCGGCAATTCCTTTTGATTCAACTTTGTTGGAAAAGTAAGTATCCATACCACTCAGGTTGTCCTGATTCAAGGCTAGTTTCTTAATGTCGTTACTCCCAATAGCATTGCGGATAGCCTTGTCGGAAGCCGTAGCCTGATAACTTTGTTTGATACTTTGTAGCATGTCGCTCGAAATGCCCCCGTCACCTTGCTGAGCATTGGCGTAGATTGCCGTAGCCAAAGCAAAGGCCGTTATAAATCTTTTATTCATACTAAATTATTCTCTTGTTTTATAATTCCAGAACAAAAGTAATTATTCTGAGGTGTTGAGGCAAATAATTTTAGTATAAATATTTATTAGAAAAGCGTTGATAGATAGAATTATGCAATTTGAAAACGGAAAGTTACATTTTTAATTTGGCACGATGTAAAGCCGGATAGATTCGTTTTCCATCCACCTGCTTGCTCTCAAATATAATCACTTCTGAGATGGTAAACTGTCCCGGTCGTTTCAATGAGAAAGAAGAAAGATCAACCAACTCTTTAGGGCGAGAGAGTAGAGATATATGAGGTTTGAATGGTGACTTCTGCAAAACAAATCCATTCTTTTCCAGTTCTTCGTGAATGCAGCCCCATAGCTGAAACAGTTTATTCACACTACCCCCTATCCCAGCCCATAATGTGTGAGCTCTAGGGAAAGAAGGAAAAGCACCGAGTCGTTCAATGTGCAGTCTGAATGCTTTGTTTTCCAAGGCTATCTCATCAATAATCTTCGCCAACACAGGAATCGATTCATCTGCCGTTTCTCCAAGAAATTCAAGCGTAATATGTAGGTATTCCATTGGCTTCCATGAACCTTTAAGTCCCAGTTTCTTCATTTGTAACTGAGACTCAAAAAGAGATTGCTTCACATAAGCAGGCAGATCAACTCCAATGTATATTCTCATAATTGTTTAACCTTTACTGCTAAAACAAAAATAAGAATAAAATAGTTTAAAGAGTTACTGGTATTGAATGTAAATAGGTTGTGGCTTCAACTTCATCAGTTCCGGAGGTGTAAGCATTCGGTGAGGCGGACGTTTCAGATCGTTCTTATAGAATAGCTTGAATCCGGTAAATTGCACGGGTTCTCTATAGATATAATCATGATAGGAATCGTATTTTAACACCGGAGCACCCCAGCCATCCATGTTCATTACAATCTGCACTTCAGGATGCAGCACTATCTTCTTGTAATTAGTAACCATTCGCTGGGTAAAGCGATGTACAATAAAAACTTTCGGAGGTAGATTGTTCTCTTTTACCAATCTGGCCAGATAGTCCGAACAGTAATTAATATCGCTTGCATCGTATGTTCCTATTCTTGTTCCCGGATGACTACCATCTTTCATTGAGAATTCAGGGTCAATAGCTAGATGTACATGCGGCATTTTCAGATATTTTTCCAGCAAAGGAACTTCCTCTCTTAAATTACTAAGAGCTACTTGCACGTCAAGAAATACAATCGCATTTCCCATTTTGGCAATAGATAGAGCAGAATCTATCTGAACCTCGGGCATACGCGTGCGGTACTTACCTCCTTTTAAAGGAGCTCCCTGAGCTACAACAGCTATGTAATGTATGGCTGGCTGTACAGGAGTAGACGGATCTGCCTTTTCCCAAGCCCTTAGCTCTGCATTTAATCTTCTCCAGACTTCTTTGGGAGGATATTCTCCCAGAATACCCATCCTTTTTGAATAGAGGTTACCATAATAAGCTACTATTCTTTTGTACGGCAGAATAGCTCCCTTGATAGGATATGGCTGACGCTTTACAGGCCATCGTCCGGTTGTGTCGCCGTTAGCCAAGGCTTTCAGCCTTTTATTGTAGGCAATGGTATCAATTCCTGCAGGCTTCTTTTCGTTTATTTCTACTGTTGGGTTTTTATCTGATTTATAATCTGTTGTGTTCGATTTTGTTTTTAAAGTACATCCGGTAAAGATGCAAACAAGTGCAATACTTAAGGGAATTAAGAGTTTTCTCATATAAAGGTTGCGGACTTATGTATTATTACTAATAACAAATATAACTATTTTGAGGTGTAAAGACAAATTAAACAGATGATTTTTGATATTGTTTCTCATTCCGGAGAAAATATAATAACTTTGTGTCAAGTTATTGATAGGAATGATTTACAAATACGATTCAATTTAAAGGAACGCTAAACCTTTTATTTCAGAAAATAGAATATTAATAAATATTGAAATGAATATAGAACTATCAGAAAAACGAAATATCGATAAAGAACAGATATTGGAGTTGTACAGAAAGAATGAGTGGTCATCGGCAGAAAAACCGGATGAGTTAATTAAAGCGCTGGAAAATTCTCATGCTTTGGTAACAGCCTGGGATGGAGACAAGCTGGTAGGACTTGCAAATTCTCTTTCGGATGGATATTTAGTGGTATATTATCCTCATTTATTAGTCTTGCCTGAATATCAAGGTAAAGGGATAGGACGAATGATAATGGATAAATTTCAGGAGAAATATGCTTCATTCCATCAACAGATATTGGTAGCTGATGGTGGTGCTATTGAATTTTACAATAAATGCGGGTTCGAGAAAGCAGGAAGCTGCATGCCAATGTGGAAATATAAAGGACACGATCATGATTGAATTCAATCATGATCGGTTATACTTGTTGCACTTATCAGGTTTTAAAAGAATTGTATTGCAATTATACCTCCTTAACTTCCTGATGAATAAACTCTTTGTCTATCCAAAAAGTAGCATAAGTTGCTTTAAATTTCAGTAAGCAATAGTTTGTATCTTCAAATCCATTTGGAAAATATTCAATAAACCAATCTATCCAGAATTGCTTTTTCGTTTCTAAATCGGTTATCACCTCCACATCACCTGTTAGCACTACACTATTTCCATTTTCAAAATAAGACAGCCCGGCTTTAGGGTTTCCTTGAAATGTTTTACTTTCAGGGAATCCTTACCAGTGGTGAGCCACACTGTTGAAAAACCTTTCGAACTGATTCTGGCCATTGGCACTGGCCTGGGATATCCTTCCGTACTAACTGATGCCAGATTTACTGTTTCGCACCTTTGTAACATAGATGCTGCTTTTTCTTCTATTGATTCCATGTGCTTATAGATTATAGTTGCATAAGTATAAAACAATTATCTTTTATGATGGTTCTTTTATTAATAATGCTATATTCGTAAAACAAAAACGAATACTATGAATAAAAAGATAATTATTTTTGAGCTTATTATCGGATTAATACTAACCGGCTGTAATTATTACTCTCATGGCAAAGATAATAATAATAAACATATTACAGTAAAACAGGTTTCTAAAAAAAGTGAAGTTGCCGATAATCAAAATAAGAATGCAACTACCCGGATCTATGCTAAGTCGGAGATTCCCATTCTTTGCTATCATCGTATAGAAAATGGTAGAAAGAGTTACTATTCTGTAACTCCGGCAACCTTTAATGCACACATGAAAGTTCTTGCCGATAGTGGATATCATTCTGTTTCACCAAACCAATTATATGATTATTTGGTTTATAACAAATCACTACCGTCTAAACCATTTATGATAACTTTTGATGATTCCAGAGAAGCACATTTTAATATTGCTGCTCCGGTAATGGAGAAGTATGGATTCAGGGGAGTATTCTTTATCATGACTGTTACTTACAACAAGAAGAATTATATGACGAAGGAGCAAATAGCCCAACTTGCGAAAGCCGGACATACAATAGGATTGCATAGCTGGGATCATGTAATGGTAACCAAATACAAGGATGCCGACTGGATAAAGCAGGTGATAAATCCTAAAAAAGAGCTGGAAAAGATTATTGGCGCTCCGGTAGAATACTGGGCTTATCCCAATGGTGTTTATGACCATAAAGGTGCTGTGGAGTTAAGCAAATATTTCAAACTGTCGTTTACACTGATATCCAAACGTGATTCTGTTCAGCCGTTACAAACCATTCGACGAATGATTGTTCCGGAATGTTCGCCTCAAGGATTATTAAAATCAATGCATCGTACTTTTATTTATCATAAAATTTCAAGTCGTACTAAGTAATCTATAGTTTTTTTCTAATTAATTATTTGTTCGTCTATAATTAATCTTTTACTTTTGTTGTTTCTTTACAAATAAAAATCTATTAATAACAATTTTGCGTTTACATTAGTATTGAATTTAAATTATCTATTGAGTCGGTTTAAGTTGAAAAATAAATGTAAACATTGAGATTGAAAAAGAACACGATGAAACGAATATTTATATTTCTATTTTCAAGTATTGCAACCTTAAACATTAGCGCACAAACAAAAACAACCCAATCACTGAATCTTGATCTCTTAGGTTTACAATACAATTATGAGAAACCTTTAAGCAAATCGGTTACAATCAATTATCATGGAGGTTTAACAGGAAGTTTAGGATATAGCAGCACCACAATTAATTGGGGTGACGATAGTAAATATAGCAGTAACGACTGGCAATACTCTGTAAGAGGTGTTGTGGGAACCGACTTCCGTTATTATTATAATTTAGCATCCAGAGAAGCCAAAGGAAAAAATACCAGAAAAAACTCAGCAAATTTTCTTGCCTTAGATGTACAGTATATCACTCCCGCAATTATTTCGCATGAAGAAAATAAAGAATACATAGCTTTACTAACTCCTTATTGGGGATTAAAAAGAGTCTATAAAAATAATATTCTTCTTGAATTAAATCTTGGATACAATGTTGGAATGCAGGGAGGCGCCTGGGGTGGTTCTCCCAAAATAGACCTTAAGGTTGGTTATACATTTTAGTAATATCTATAATTAGAGTTATTTGGTCTTATTATTAATACTGAATAGCTTTTTTTTTATTTTCTTTGTTAACGAATAAATCACCAAAACATATATTATAAAAACATGAAAAAATCTCTCATTACATGTGGGTTACTTTGTTTTTCAATAGCCTTATGTGCTCAGAAGAATGAATGGAAAGATCCGAATGTCAATCAAGTGAACCGTGCCCCGATGCACACTAATTTCTTTGCCTTTGAATCAACAGATGTCGCATTGAAAGGTTGCAGAAATGCTTCATCCAATTACCTCACACTAAATGGAATCTGGAATTTTAATTGGGTAAAAAACGCAAACGAACGTCCTTTGGACTTCTGGAAAGTTGGATTCAATGACAAGGGTTGGAACAAGATGCCTGTACCAGGAATCTGGGAAATGAACGGCTTTGGTAAGCCTATTTACGTTAATACCGGATATGCATGGCGTAATCAGTTCGAAAGTAATCCTCCAGCTATTCCCGAAGCTAACAATCACGTTGGTTCATATCGTCGTGAAATCACAATTCCCGCTTCTTGGAACGGAAAAGAAATATATGCCCACTTCGGTTCTGTAACTTCTAACATGTACCTTTGGGTAAATGGCAAATATGTTGGTTACAGTGAAGACAGTAAACTAGAAGCTGAATTTGATCTCTCCAAATATCTTAAACCTGGTAAAAACCTGATTACTTTCCAGACATTCCGCTGGTGCGATGGCAGTTACTTGGAAGATCAGGACTTTGCACGCCTTTGCGGTGTAGCCAGAGATTGTTATCTGTATACCCGCAATGCTACTCATCTGGCAGATATTCGTGTTACTCCAGATTTGGATGCACAATATAAGGATGCAACTTTAAATGTAGAACTTCAGCTGACCAAATCTGCACAAGTAGAACTTAATTTACTCGATAAAGCAGGAAAACAAGTAGCTTCAACTACTGTAAATGCTTCCGGAAAGAAAACCGTAACACTTAACGTTTCCAATCCTTTGAAATGGACAGCAGAAACTCCAAACCTTTACACTCTTCAGGCTATTGTGAAGAGCGGAAATAAAGTACAGGAAGTTATACCGGTTAAAGTTGGATTCCGTAAAATTGAAATAAAGAATGCTCAGTTGCTGGTTAACGGACAGCCGGTTTTATTCAAAGGTGCCAACCGTCACGAAATGGATCCTGATAAAGGATACTATGTATCTCGCGAACGTATGATTCAGGATGTTCAAATCATGAAGCAAATGAACATCAATGCTGTTCGTACATGCCACTACCCTGACGATAACTTCTTCTATGAATTGTGCGATAAATATGGCCTTTATGTAGTTGCCGAAGCCAATGTGGAATCTCACGGAATGGGCTATGGTGAAAAAACACTGGCAAAGAATCCGTTGTATGCCAAAGCACACCTGGAACGTAACCAACGTAACGTTCAACGTGGGTTCAATCATCCTTCAATTATATTCTGGTCTTTAGGAAACGAAGCTGGTTTCGGTCCAAACTTTGAAGCATGTTATCGTTGGATAAAAGCTGAAGATAAATCTCGTCCGGTACAATATGAGCAAGCTCGTCAGAACGAGTTCACGGATATTTTCTGCCCAATGTATTACACTTACGATAATTGTAAGAAATATTGCGAAAACAACCCTAAAAAACCTCTTATACAATGTGAGTATGCTCACGCTATGGGTAACTCTGAAGGTGGTTTCAAAGAATACTGGGATCTTGTTCGCAAGTATCCCAACTACCAAGGAGGTTTCATCTGGGACTTTGTAGATCAATCTTTTCACTGGAAAGACAAGAATGGAAAAGATATCTACGGATACGGGGGGGACTTTGACCGTTACGATGCTTCCGACAATAATTTCTTCGATAATGGTTTAATTAATCCTGATAGAGTATGGCATCCACATGCTTATGAAGTAGCACACGTCTATCAGTCAATATGGGTTAAACCGGTTGATCTTCAGAACGGAAAAGTATCTGTTTACAACGAAAACTTCTTCCATGATCTTTCTGCTTACCTTATGGAATGGCAATTGCTTGCTAATGGCGAAGCAGTACAATCTGGTGTAATTAATGATCTTTCAGTAAAACCAAAGGAAACCAAAGAGGTGCAGTTGGGTTATGACTTGAAAAATCTTTGTCCAAAAAAAGAACTTCTTCTTAATGTATCATTTGTTTTGAAACAAGGAGAGAATCTTCTTCCGGCAGGTTATTCAGTAGCTAAAAATCAACTAAGCATTCGTCCTTATGAATTCCCTGCTGTAGAACTGAAGAACCAAGAGCAAAGCAACGTGGATACTCAAAATCCAGTAATTCGTGATAACGACTGGAACTACCTTATTATTGATGGTGCCGATTATTCTGTTGAGTTCAATAAATTCACCGGATACCTTACTAAATATACAGTTAAGGGAACCGAACTTATGCAAGATGGAAGCGAGCTGAAGCCAAACTTCTGGCGTGCTCCGACTGATAATGATTTTGGTGCAGATCTTCAGAAGAAATATATTGTATGGAAAGATCCTCAAATCACTCTTGTGAAGCTTGATAAAGAGATAGGAAACAAACAAGCTATAGTACGTGCTGAATACGATATGAAAGCCGTAAATGCTAAGTTGTATATTACTTATGTAATCAATAATGAAGGTGCTGTTAAGGTTACCCAGAAAATGACAGTTGATAAAACAGAAGGTGTTTCTGATATGTTCCGTTTCGGAATGCAAATGCAGATGCCTTATCAGTTCGAGATTTCTGAATTTTATGGTCGTGGACCACAGGAAAACTATTCAGACCGTAATAACTTCTCTAACCTGGGAGTTTACAAACTTACAGCCGATGAGCAGTTCCATGCTTATATTCGCCCTCAGGAAACTGGTAACAAAACCGATATTCGTTGGTGGAATCAAGTAAATGTTAGTGATAAGGGACTGTCAATCCATTCAGATGCACCACTGTCTATGTCGGCTTTGCATTACACAATCGAAGGGCTGGATGACGGATTAGAAAAAGACCAACGTCATGTAACTGATGTTCCGAAAGTGAACTTCACTAATGTTTGCATTGATAAAGTACAAATGGGTATGGGATGTGTAAATAGTTGGGGAGCACTTCCTAGAGAAGAATACCGTTTACCATTCAAGAACTATGAATTCAGTTTTATATTGTCGCCTAAGGTAAATTAAGAAAAAACTAATTAGTGTATTTAGTATATGGGGTTGCTCCGATTTGGAACAACCCCATTTTTTTATTAGTAATATCAGCAAACTTATGCGTCTTTCAGAGCTTTCAATATTGCTTCTTTAGTAAAGCTCATAGCACTTTTCACGCCACATCCCACAATCTCTTCGGGAGATTCAAACTTCTTATCCAATTTTATACCTGCAAGCTTCTTATTGTTAGCTTTACTAACAGCAATCTCAAAATTCTGCCAGTTCCTGTAACCTATATCCTCATGAAATTTGTTCTTTTTATTAGCATCTCTTCCTGTTATAACAAATGTATAATCCGCTTCCTTTATTTTGCTCGTTATAACCTCTTTTGCATGAATTATATTCTCCTTTTTCACTTCATTTGGAGACAAGTTACTAAAGCAAAATTCAAAATCAAGATTAGTATTCCATTCCTCTAACATATGCCTGTATTGACGGTCATTCTCATGATCGTAACTAACGAAAACTTTTTTCCTTACCATTACAATAAAATTTAAGTGATTGATAGTTGAAATGCCAGATACTTTATACTACATTTATTTGTTTTCAGTTTTTATTGGTACAATGAAAAGAGGCACCTTAGTTTTCTTTAACACCGCTTTTGCATCGTCTCCCATAATAATATTTTCGAACCAGTTCCGGCTATGAGCACCCAGAACAATAACATCCGCGTTAATTTCTTCTGCAGCTTCCAGTATTGACTGAGCAATGACTCCCTCCTTAATCATAGTGTGAATCCATTCGTCGCCAAGATGCTTCTTTATCTCATCGAGGAAATAGTGCATAGACATTCTCAGATCTTTAATATGATCAAGCTGGATTTCGTAAGCAGAATAATATTCAACGTAGTAAGTGAGATGTTCATATATTACGTGCAACAATGTGGTTTCAGCATTCATGGCTTTAGCCAATGAATAACCAGCTTCAGCAACACTTTCAGCAGATTTGTCATAATCCAGTGCTATCAATACTTTCTTTATTTTGTTTGTCTCCATCTTGTTTAGATCTTAAATTGTTATTTTAAATCTATTATATAACTCCTATTAACTAAACAATTCAGTGTTTATAAAGATTGATAGATATGATAATATTAACATATAAAAGCAAGAACATTTTTACAAAGCTACTTTGAATGACTTATTTACTATTTTAATCAGATAAGTATGATTGGCGGGAAGATAAAATCTGATAATATCATCCGTAGCCTTTACTTTATACAATAAAACTCCAACCTCTGAATAGACAGAAATAACATCTCCATATTCGGCTCCTGCAACCACTATTACATTCCGTTCTGTATAAACCTTAATATTTTCTGCTTTAATTTGAATTGTCGCAGTTGGTTCTTCCTTTATAATATTTGTAAATTCGCTCCATACAATTGCATTCCTATAGGCTGTTAAAGCTTCCATGGGAACATACAATTTACAGATAATTTTATCTACACCATTGAAAGCTGTTGAATATGCACTGGGCGGAGTCAATGCTTTACTATGTATCTCAGTTAAGCCTGTGCAAAAAGTGAATGCTTCGTCATCAATAGAATTTACACTAACCGGAATGGTTATAGAAGTTAGCCCCGTACAATATGAAAAAGCATTATTCCCAATAAAGGTTACACTATCAGGCATTTTAACTGAAGTCAGACCCTTGCAGCCCGAAAATACTCTTTCATAAATATTAGTCACTCCATTAGGAATAGTTACGGAAATCAAACTATCACACGAATAAAAGGCCCAGTTTCCAATAGAGGTTACATTGTCAGGAATAGTAACAGACTTTAGTCTGCTGCAAAAAGAAAAAGCATTGTCACCAATGGAAGTTACACTATTAGGAATAACGATTGCAGATAGTCCGGTACAATAAGAAAATGCAAAATTACCAATAGAAGCCACATTGCCTGGAATTGTAATAGAAATCAGTCCGGTGCAATTATAAAAAGCATAATAACTGATAGAAGTTAGGCTACTGGGAATTGTTACCGAAGTAAGCCCTCTGCAGTTATAAAATGCATTATTGCCAATAAACGATACATTATCAGGGATATTGATAGATGTAAGACCTACGCAACCATTAAAAGCATTGTTACCAATGGAATTCACGCTATTGGGAACAGATATTGAAGTCAGCCCGGTACAATAAGAAAAGGCACCATCGCCAATTGAGTTCACATTATCAGGAATTGCATATATACTTGATTTTGCAAAAGGATAAGCTATGAGCTGAGTTTTGTTTTTATTGAATAAAACGCCATCCAACGAACTAAAAACAGTATTATCTTCCGAAACAATAAAACCCGTTAATCCCTTACAATCAGAAAAAACATTATAGCCGATAGATGTTACACTACCTGGAATAGTTATTGAAGTTAGTCCCGAGCAGTAAGAAAACGTATTATTACCTATTGAAGTTACACTATTAGGAATGAAGACAGATGTTAAGCCTGTACAACTAGCAAAGGCATTATTTCCTATCGATAAAACACCGTTTGGTATACTAACAGAAGTTAAACCCGAACAACGGGAAAATGCATTATTCCCAATATTAATTACACTATTGGGGATAGCAACAGATGTTAGTTTGAACAACTGATAAAAAGCATAATCAGGTATCATGTTTGCCGAGTTAACCTGAAAAACACCAATTCTGTCGATATAGTAACTTCCGCCTATCTCAATATTAACATCAGACATATTAATAACAGACAGCTTAGCCATGCTGCGTATCGTACCAATATCAACTCCATTAATACCTCCTTTGAGGGTCAGGTCTGTAATTACATCCTTTTGAGATCCCAGCTGGGTACTCAAATTGCCGGCTGTAACATTTACTGTATCAGAAACAACCTGAGCATGCAAACCTAGACTTAACAATATACATGCTATCCCTAATATGTATTGATATAGAGTAGTTGGCCTCATAATAAAATCCATTCTACCTATATCAACAAATATAGAATGATAGTAGTTGTTTAATAATTATGTATTTAATTCATTTTAAATCAATTATTTACCAATAAGTCTTTATTATATTTTATTCATCTTTGAAAAAAAACAAAGGTTTCCTGCCGCTATTCAATATCAATTACAGCTTGATGTTTTAAAGTGCTAGAGTCAATATCGCTGATATGAGTGACCAGCCATTTCCGTAAAAACAGAATGATCTGATTCAATAAAACTATATTTTTGTAATTGTGGGCAATTATAAAATCATCTATTTTCTTCTTGAATAAATTATGCTGTTTAAGGTGCAGTTCAGTATTTTGCAAATTCTTCTGGCGCATTAATTCTTCTTCAGTATTGAAATGATAAATAGTATACCTTTGCAGTTCGTTTAATAAAGGCAATATCTTATCTTCGCTATCATCTTCTTTACTAACCGATATAATTTCATCAAACAAAGAAATAAGAATTTTATGCTGCTTGTCAACGAGTGGAATTCCAAGAAGTAACGAGTCGTTCCAGCTTTGACTGTTTTTTGTTTCTATTGTTATTGTATTCATACTCAATTTATTTTATATATTTAATTAGTTTGTTGTTTTGTTGAAAATCCTGTTCTGGTCATGTTGCCCCATCCTTTCTTATTTTTTTTGAAAAAATAATCATAATTGCCCCATAAAGAGAAATACAGGTTCGATGGTTGATATACAAACATTTCAAGAATTACAAAGAGAAAAGCCAAAAACATATATTTTACTCCTCTGTACTTATAATAAGTATATGTTTCAATAAAGATAGCAGTAGTAGAAAATAAAAAAGAGAATGTAATTACAAAAAGTAGAACAAGCGAAATTATTTTCAAACTATACAAATTCAATATCAGCAGAATAATAAGGAAAACTATGCCTAGCAACTCTACAACAGGAGTTAACCATTCGTATATTACCCAGTAAGGAAAACTAACCATGCCAACTATTCCATATTTCGGATTAAAAAACATGTTTCTATGTTTCTTTATAGTATCAATGGCACCACGAGTCCATCTGTTACGTTGCCTTGAAAGAATTTTATAAGATTCCGGCACTTCAGTCCAGCATAGAGGATCAGGAATAAAAGCTACCCGGTGCTTTTCTCCTACTTCATACATATATTTACGCATTCTCACTACCAACTCCAAATCTTCGCCCACGGTTGTTTTATCATAGCCACCCACTTTGACAGCCACTTCACGATCAAACAGTCCAAAAGCTCCCGACACCATAAGCAGACCATTTACTTTGGTCCATGCCATTCGTCCAATAGTAAAAGCTCTGAAATATTCAAGTACCTGAAATTTAGCCCAGAAGTTCGTCGGATAATTAACTTTCACAATTCTCCCGTCGTCTACCTCACATGAGTTTGCCACACGGATTACTCCTCCGGAAGCTATTACTCTATGTTTTGGATCATCAATAAAAGGCTGTACCATCTTTAAGATAGCATCTGGTTCAATTATGCAATCCACATCAATAGCCAAGAACAAATCCTTCAAAGAAACATTTACTCCGGCATTCAGCGCATCAGCCTTACCGCCATTTTCTTTATCAACAACCAATAAATTGTGATAAGCTGGATTTTCCGACTGATAAACACCTCTTATTTTTGCACATGGAATTTTCAGTTCGTAAGCTTTCTCAACTTTTATCAGCCCAAAATGGTTTATTATTGTAGCCAGTGTGTTATCCTTACTCCCATCGTTTACAATAATAATTTCATAGTCCAGATACTGTAAAGATAATAAGCAATTAATATTCTCTATAATTGTTTTTTCCTCATTGTATGCCGGGGCAATAATAGAAACAGAAGGTAGTTTAGGAAAAGAGAGCATTGTTCTGTAATCAAAGTTTCTACTCTTTTTAATATGCCTCCTCACCTCCGTAATAGACAGGAACGCCGTTATAAGATACAACGTAAACAGAGTTCCTGAAAATATGAAGAACAAGATGTTTATAAAGTTATTCCAAAAAGTTATATTCATCAGTCTGAACATTTATAAGTTAATATCTAGAACCTCATTACAAGCCATTACTACCAAAGGATCCGAGGCATTTTTCAATCGTGCCACCTTTTCCACACTGATAGTGAGAAGATATTTTAAAGCTTCTGTTTTATACTTAATAGGTTCATTTATTGCAACCCATTCCAGAAACTCAATAGCAAAGTCGGTATCAGGAGATAGGGTTATGGTTTTAATTATAGAAAATTTGCCTCTTCCCGTAGCATCTTTATATACATTTTTAAGATAGACCAAATCAGATTTATCTTCGGCAAATGTGGCAAAGGCAAGAATCGCCTCTTCCATAATGTTATCGTCGGGATATTCTATATACTTTTGAATATCATATTTAAATTTATTCTTCCAATTCAATCGTGACAGAATAATACCTAAAAGTATTGTACCTTTATTGTCAGAATGAAGTAATTCGGCATAAGGAACATCCGTAATTTTATCTTTCTGAATATTATCAATAATAACATTCACCTCCCACATCGAGATATTTATATCGTTTTTTATTAGCTGCAACAAATTATCGTAAGTGTTCAGCCGGATAAGAGTTACTAATGCCTCCGTGTGAAGCAGTTCGTTTCTTTCTCGTTTAGCCAGTCTGAGAATATACTTTTCATGCCCTATTATTTTAAACTCCGCAATAGCATTCATTGCAATCTTCTTATGCCTGTAGAAAGGAGAATGTAAGTAGTTTCGTATTAAATTATCATATTTAAGTTCGTGCAACAGATGCTCAGTATCCTCGCGTATTTGTCCAATGGTTTGATGATGAATTTGCTGAAGCGTATTTATAACAAGCTCTTTTGAATAGTCGTTCTTTACAAAACTCATTAATCTAACCTTTCTTCGTTTCAACTCCTTTTCGGCAAGTTTATCTTTTGTATACAACAGTGCAAGCAAATATTTAATATAGAAGTTGATATAACGGTCGTGTGTTCTCTCTTTTATTCTTTTATCGTGTCCATAATACAGTGTAAGAATAAAAGTGAGGATAGTTAGAATAAGGAAAATGAATATAAAGTACTCCAGATAGTAAAGCCATCTGGAGAGAGAATAATAATCGCGATACAACAGATTATTAAACATATGCCCCCCTATTGAAAACTTCGGAACAGAATATAAATAGCTCCCATAGCAAATAAGGAAGATAAGGGTTACATAAAATAATCTGGTTCCCCAATATTCAATATAAAATCCAAGTATTTTCATCTCAATCTGAATCTATATCCTACTTCTATTAAATATCTGTTTCTGAATTTGCTTGTAATATACTCTTCTCTGGTGTATCCAATGCCGATACGTACATCTGATATACTATTCAGCATAAAGCTTCTTTCCAGCTTTATTTTATAAGCATCCAGATTGTTGAATGCAGCATTCTCCATTGTTGCTCTGCTATCATCCGGCGAGTTACCATAAGTAAGTTCCACTCCCCAGTAGTTTAACGGATTCTTTCCGTAAAATCTGTAGTTTGCCAGCAAAGTAAATGAGTTTCCGTTATCCTGCATCACATAGAAAGGCCGGAAAGCCACCCAATGATTTCCCATGTATTTTTCCAGATGACCGGTAGCGATAAATACCTCCGAACTGATATATTTCATATATCTGGCTCCGAGAGACGCTTCCATTTTATACTCCAAAGGCATATAGTATTCATACCCGGCACGGTGTCGAGGAAACAATGATGCATCGAAAGCATATCCATAGTTAAAGTACATGTACGATTTGTTGTTCATCTGCAGATAAAAATCTGATTCCAGAAGCACATCGTTCATATGATATCTGTCTGCATAATTGGCTCGCAGAGCCAGCGAATGTTTTCCTACCTTAAAAGCATATCCCAGATTTGCCAGATGCTGAGGAGCATTATGATCAAAGCAGTCTATAGAATAAAAAGCCTGCACCACATTGGTGTTTCTTTTCATTATCAGGTTATTGTACATGTAGCTAATATCGTCCAGTTTCAGAAACTCTTTATTCCCGGGAGCCTTGAACAGTTCAATGCCTTCGTCGTAATCCCTCAGTTCGGTATATGCTACCATTTTTTTTCGCAGCAGATTTTCAGTGTGCGAATATTTGTATTGTTCGGCTACCCGACAAGTCTCCAGTAAACTTTCGTATCTGTGAGACCACAATAAAACATTCAGCCACGAATCAAACAAATCATCATTGTAGTAATTTATCTGTTTTGCCTTCTCTAAGTAGATCAATGCAGAGTCTGTCTTTTCCTGCCAGGCATAATTATTGGCAATAACTACCATCAAGTCACCACGAGCAGGTTCAGCACCCAATGCTTTCCGGGCTTCTTCAATCGTCTTTCTGAACTTGGCTTTTTGGGACTCTGCTTCTTGTGCAAAAGCAGAGTTAAATCCATTTGCAAGAAACAGACAAAACATGACAATATATAATTTCCTCATAAGCTCTTTTTTTATTAATAACTATTTATAAGCTCCACAATTTCATCCGTAACAACGTTTGGATCGAAAGGGCGGTGAATAATTCTACTGGCACCCATTTCATACGCTTTGTATGTATAAGCTTCGGTCTGTATATCCGAGAAGTAAAACAAAGGAGTAACAATACGTCTTTCCATGCGAAGGTATCTTATCACCTCCAGACTGGAAATTCCATTCAAAATAGAATCAAGAAGCCCCAGGTTTGCAGAGTGTACAGGCACTTTTTCTTTAATTTCCTGTATTGATTTGCATACAATAACATTAACTCCCTTGATTTTTCGATAGAGCAAGGTCTCAAATAGTTGAGGAAACAGTATGTCATTAGACATAATTACTATAGTCTTGTTCATCATATAATAACTATTTAAAATTTTGATTTCTTACAAAAATCAAAATCACAAAACTTGTCGTGTCTGATTTATGTGTTAAAGATAATATCTTTTATATAAAGAGCAAACAATAATTTAATATTTTATTAACAATAAATAAACTACTATTTATATGTATAATTTACACGTATATACAGGTAAAACAATTGTTGAATATTTAAGCATATTTTAGCCTGAAAATAAGTGATATTGTAAAAAAAGCGAGAGAGTGCAATACTCTTCTCGCTGGTTCTGGTTCGGGTTTTATTGGTATATTTAATATCTGTAATGGTGTTTTGTAATGTAAAGTGTACAAATGTATTCAATCTTATAAATATCTGCAAATTTCATTACAGTTATTCTTACTATTTTTATTACAATTAGTTTGCTATATTCATCAGTAGCGTCTACAATAAATTGTAATCGTTAATTTTAGTCATGCTATTATTCTGCTGGGAATAATTATTTTCCATTTCATTTTATGATACCCACCTACCACAATAATCAGATTATTAATAAGATAAACTATTTATTTTCAAACAGATGTATCCAAACAAAACAAATAAATAAAGTGCGAATATAAAATCCATCTAATGTTCAATAATATCTCTGGCGGAGATCCAACAAATTATTGGCGAGACATTTTTCGTTTGATGTACATCTAAGCACACGTTTGATGTATATCAAAAGCATGCTTAGATGTACATCAAACATATACTTAGATGGGGGTCATAATTATAAAATATAACCTATTTGTGGTATTTTACTAATGAGAAATTAACCATATCTTTGCAACAGTTTTTAAAACACAATAGAGATTGGAACAAACTATATGATAGAATTAAAACATATAACAAAGATATTTCAACAGAAAGACAGGATAACTACTGCTTTGTCTGATGTTTCACTAACAGTTCCTGAAGGAAAAGTTCTGGGTGTTATAGGCGAATCGGGTGCGGGAAAAAGTACGCTAATAAGATGTGTGAATCTGCTTGAACGACCATCGTCGGGAGAAGTCTTTGTTGACGGACAAAATCTGATGGAGCTTTCTTCATCTGAATTGGCTAAAGCCAGACGAAATATCGGAATGATTTTTCAGCATTTCAATTTGTTATCTTCGCGAACTGTATTCGATAACATTGCTTTTCCGCTTGAACTTGATAAAACGCCGAAAGCTGAAATAAAAGCAAGAGTAAATGAACTTCTTAAACTAGTGGGGCTGGAGAAAAAAGCAAACGACTACCCTTCTAAGTTATCCGGAGGACAAAAACAACGGGTAGCAATTGCACGGACATTGGCCAGCAACCCGAGAGTGCTGCTTTGCGATGAAGCTACAAGTGCACTCGATCCTGCAACAACGCATTCCATTTTATCATTGCTAAAGGAAATCAATCGGCAGATGAACATCACCATCTTACTTATCACCCACGAAATGGAGGTGGTGAAAGATATTTGTGATGAGGTTGCCGTTCTTCATAACGGAAGACTGATAGAACAAGGTAGTATCTCGGAAATATTTTCTACTCCAAAGAATGAATTGACAAAGCAACTGGTAAACTCTTCCGTAAGAATACAAATTCCACTGGATTATCTGGAAAAATTAAATCCCGAACCAGAACAAGGAAAGAATCTGCTTATTACATTAGAAATTTCGGGACAGTCTATGGCTAATGCAGCATTGTCCGAGGTGGCCCGGCTTTACCATACAAACAGTAACATTGTTTGTGGACAGATGAATTATGCCGGAGGAGCAAAATTCGGAATATTACTAATAGAACTTATAGGTAATAATGAGAATGAGCTTAAAGCGGTTGAATTTTTTAAAGAGAAAAATATAAAGGTGGAGGTTTTAGGGTATGTATAATTCAATGATAGATCTTTTAATTAAAGGTACATGGGAAACAATTTTCATGACCTTCGTCTCCGGATTTTTCGGTTTCGTACTAGGGCTTCCAATCGGCGTTTCACTTTTTATCACAAGAAAAGGACAGATTAAGGAAAATAAAACAGTCAACAGTATATTATCGGTCTTAGTGAACATATTCAGAGCTATTCCGTTTATCATTTTGATTGTCTGGATGATTCCGTTCACACGTATTATTGTGGGAACATCTATTGGAGTAGCTGCGGCATTGGTTCCGCTAAGTATTGGAGCTGCACCATTCATAGCCCGCATGGTTGAGAATAGTTTACTGGAAATACCCAGCGGACTGATAGAAGCTTCGCGCGCCATGGGAGCCACTCCCCTTCAGATTATAAGAAAGGTATTACTTCCAGAAGCGTTGCCTTCATTGATAAACAGTGCAACCATCACTCTTATTACACTTGTAGGTTACTCTGCAATGGGTGGAGCTGTTGGAGCCGGCGGTCTGGGACAAATAGGTTATCAATACGGATATGTGGGATATGATCTTAAAATAATGAATATTGTATTGTGTTTGTTAGTGGCATTTGTATTCCTTATTCAGTTTACCGGCGATTTTATTTCCAAGAAAGTTGATCATAGATAAAAAATAATAAGATTATGAACAGAAAACATTTTTCATTTATAGCACTAAGTGCAATCTGTCTTTTCTTTTTCGCTTCATGCGGAGGAAAAAAGAAGGATGATCCAAACCATATTATAGTAGGTGTAGAATCGGGACCGGAATATGTCGTAGCTCAAGCTGCTCAAAAGATAGCAAAGGAGAAGTACGGATTAGATGTAGAACTAGTTCAGTTCAATGATTTCATTATGCCAAATACTGCACTTCAGCAGGGAGATATTGATGTAAATGCTTATCAGCACAAATTATTCCTGGACGATCAGGTAAAACAACGCGGATATAAATTTGCCATTGTAGGACATACATTCATTTATCCTCTTGCCGGATATTCAAAGAAAATTAAGTCGTTGAGTGAATTAAAGAACGGCAGTACCATTGTAATCCCTAATGATATAACTAATGGCGGACGCGCTTTATTACTGCTTCAGAAAGTTGGTTTACTAAAGCTAAATGACAAAGCTGGATTTATTCCCAAAGTAGTTGACATTACAGAAAACCCAAAGAATTTAAAGATCGTAGAGTTAGAGGCTCCTCAGCTTCCACGAGTATTAGAAGACGCAGAAGTAACCATTGCCATTATTAATAATACATTTGCAGCACAAGCCGGTCTTTTACTCAAAGATGGTTTGTTTGCCGAAGATAAAGATTCTCCTTATGTAAATCTGATTGTATCAAGAGAAGATAACAAGAATGCCGATAAAGTGAAAAAGTTTGTCCAGGCTTTCCAGTCTGATGAGGTAGCCAAAACAGCTGAAGAAGTATTCAAAGGCGGAGCAATAAAAGGCTGGTGATAAATGTGCATTTAAAATGATACTTACAAAAAGGAGGCAATTTATTTCTGCCTCCTTTTTTGTTGCATATATCAACGATTATTACCTGCTTTTTGAAGGATAATTTAACTTGCTATGTTCATTGATATGAAAAGATGGGCAAAAAATTTAAACTCCAATTATACACAACAAATACAAATTACAATAATAATGTAACTAATATTTTCTCTAAAAAAGCTCCTAAAACTTACATTATGTTATAATATTTCCATATATTTGTCGCCACAAACTAATAATATAGAAGAATGCGACATATCTACCTGATTATTATTGAAACTATTTTCTTATTTTCATTCATTTCATGCACAATTACTGATGCAGACAATCCGGTTACAGTTTCGGGAACTATTACAGATTCTTACAATGCTGGTTTGGGAGATGTAACTGTTCAACTGGAAACAACATCAGGTACAGAGAAAGTTATCACTGATTCAAACGGAAAGTACATATTCAATCTTCCATCCGGTGGCACAGGAAACATTACCTTTTCCAAAGACAAGTTCACCACTCAAAAAAAGACAATTGCTTTCTCAGGTGGCTCAAATAAAGTTATCAATCTTCAGATGAAAACTCTTGTTGAAGATTCGTATTTCGATATAAATGCAGAAAATCTATCTCTTTCAAAAATAAGAGGAGAAGTATTTGCAACAATACATACTAATGTAGATTATGAAATAGAATATAAATCTGATTGGATTATATGTTCAAAGTCGGCATCCAGTATCATAATTAAATACGACACAAATTATACTTCAGAAGAACGTAAAACAACCGTTTTAATAACAACTCAGTATGGAAAAACAATAACTATTAATATAACTCAGGAAGCAGGTCCTCCTTTGGCTATAACAGATTATATAGGAAAAGATAATAAAACTAGTTTCTGTACCAATATTCCGTTTATAGCATTTAGTAATGTTGCCACAATTACATCTGTAAATTCTTCAGTCTCCGGCTTAAACCTTACTGTGGAGTACTCTGACGACAAAAAAACAGCTTATTTTCCGAATATAATATTACCTGCATTTACCCCTGCAAAAATTACATATTCAGCCGAATCTCCCTCTGGAGAAGAGAAGGTAACCGAGCAGTTTGATATTAAAGCATACACAAACTGCGTAAGTACAAGTAACAGTACCTCACAAAAAGTTCTGTATACAAAAGAGAATCAATATTTCTGGGTACAGACAAACACTACCGGAGGTTCTACTTTAATTCAATATTCATCAAGTGACTTGTCTGTTACTGGAAACATTTCAATGCAACTAAACCGATATTCAACCGTTTCTTACAATAGATATAACAATAGCTTGTATATCACCAGAAAGAATGAAAGTAAAATCGATATATACGATGCAACCAACGGGCAATATATAAAAGAACTTGACTTATCTTCTTCTCTAAAAGGAAGTCCTGTTTATGAAATTGAATTTGCAGAAAATGGGTATGGACTTACACTTGTCAACAATTTGCTATATTACATCAATTCGGCAGACAATAATAAATGCGGGCTATTTCCTAATGATGCCTCATTAGTTGATCCCAGCAACCCAGCTAAACTGATAGTAAAAACCATAGCAACCTGTAATAAGGGAAAAACTTTTGTTTTAACGGATAAATATGGAGAAATAAACAAAGTGTTTGTTATTGATGCTTATAGCAAAAGCATGACAAGCTATTATAACCTGAGATATTATTACTTTACCACAAGTGATGCCTACTCTGGAGTGATACTAGGCTCTTCAGATAAAATAACATATATTGATTTCTCAACAGGATTAAAATATGATGTAGCATCAGGTTATGTAGGAAACAGGGCTTCCATACTTATTACTGGCGAGACATTACCTACAATTTTGACTTCAGCTTTCTCAAAAATATCTATTAAAGACGGAAAGCAAAGTAAATTCGAATTGAATACTCCCCTTTCTAATATTTACCCGTCAAACGATGGAAAAACAGTTGTTATTACATACAACAATACAATTTATCTATTTAACCAGGATCTGTTTACTATAAACAGTAACAAAATAAAATAGTTTGAAATGAAATATATATCTACCTTTATCCTTCTGTTCATTCTTGCAATAACAGTAAATGCACAAAGTAATTATACTAAAGGATACATTATTACAAACGAGAATGATACTATTAAAGGGCTTATTGACTTCCGGACAGATAAAATAAATTGCAGTTCCTGTAAGTTCAAACTTTCTGAAAATGCAGAAGAACAAATATACACCCCCGAAGACCTTATTGCCTATCGACTTATAAAAGAAGGCAAATACTATGTATCCCGCACCATTAAAATAGATAATGAGCAACAAAAGGTTTTCCTAGAATATCTGGTTCAGGGAATAAAAGACCTCTTCTATTATCCACAAAAAGATGATTGTTACTATATTGAAGATGAAAATGGCAAAATGATTGCTATTACAAAAGAACCGGATAAAATTGTAGACAATAAATATATCACAGACAATAAATATAAAGGTATATTATACTACATATTCAGAAACAGTAAGTCTGTGAGTAAAAAGATTAATAAAACATATTTCGATAGAAGAGACATGATTAACCTTACCAAAAAATATCACACGGAAATGTGTGCTCCAGGAGAAGAGTGTATTGTGTTTGCCAATGATTATAAAAAATCTTTTCTAGAATATGATTTCTCTATATACGGTGGTATTCAACTAACAGAGTTTACTTTCGAGGATAATGTTCTGACAGATCATTTTAAGTCGGCTAAATCTATACAACCAGTAATCGGATGTCAGATAAACATATCAAGCCCACGTCTTTTAAAGACTTTAAGTACACAAATAGACATTTCAATATCAAAAATGGAGGGATGCGTTGATTACATTAGCAATGCGGGCGAAAATGCAATTTATGAAAAATATAAATTCAAGTCATTGATGACTAACGGATCTGTCGGACTGAAATATGCATTATCATCTATAAATAAAATACGCCCCACAATTGAAGCAGGTGTAAACTATGCTCTTCTTTTTAATTCCTCAAATTCATTATATCAGGAAGACAGAGGTATTAGCTATTTTACTCATAATAAGATAGATAATTATTATTCTATTCCCAAATGTTATTATGGTTTTAACGGAGGAGTAGGTTTTGATTATCAGCTCAGCAATAATCATTCTGTATTTTGCAGGGTTCATTTCAGCCACATATATACTTATGAAGCTAACATCAATAATATTCAATTAAAACTAGGATTCACTTTTTAATAACATTATGAAAAAGAAGCTTTTATATATATTAATAACAATTGCAATAATTAGCCCGCCTCTTTGTGCACAGGTTAGCAAAACAATAACTGTAGAGCAAGCCGGGACTCTCAAGACTCTGCTTACTCCCGAAGAATTAAAATCTGTTACAGACCTTACTCTTAGCGGGAAAATAGACCAAAGAGACTTTGTGATAATGAGAGACAGCATGTTGGTCCTGACAAATATCAATTTAAAATATACCACCATTCAGGCTTATAGCAGCAATCTGGCAAACAAAGTGCCTCAATATGCCTTTCAAAATAAAGAGCACTTAAGTTCTATTATTCTTCCAGACTCTACAATAGAAATTGAAGACTGTGCATTCCAACATTGTTACAATTTAACTAATATTGAATTGCCTTCAACTATAACCATACTAGGGAAGGCAGTCTTTGGCAACTGCAATAATTTAGCAAATATCAATTTACCAACCCAACTCAAAATCATAGATTACAGCGCATTCAGTAGTTGTTATAGCCTAGCAAGCATCGATCTACCCGAAACTGTTACTACAATTGGAGATGATGCATTTTCCGTCTGTACAAAACTAACAAATATTAATTTATCCGATTCGTTAATTAAAATTGGAGGATCTGCTTTCTTTGGATGTAAAAGTCTACAAAAAATTGATCTGCCAGCAAAAGTTACTTCTATCGGAAGAAATGCATTTTGGGCTTCAGGTATCACCTCCTGTAGCATTAAAGCAATAATACCTCCAACCATAGAATCATCTACATTAAGCAGCATCAGTATTATTTATGTTCCTTTGGGAGCAGGTGATAATTACAGGACATCCCAATATTGGAATTATGCAGCTATTGTTGAAGGTGATGGAATAGCCCTTCATTTAAATCTCTACACAGCTGGAACATTATCATCAGAAATAGCTGCTGCTGGTTATAGTAGAGAACAAATTAATTCTCTAATATTAGAAGGTCCTCTAAATAATACAGATTTCTCATTTATACAAATGAATTTGCCCAACTTAATATCTATTGATCTTAGTAAAACAACAACAGAAGCTTTTCCATTAGCATTATTCAACGATAATAATAAAATATTTAGTGTAACTTTACCGGATATACTGACTTCAGTACCAGTAGGTACATTTGCTAACAGTAGAAACCTAACAAACGTCAAACTCCCAGAATCGATTACTCATATAGATTCATATGCATTCGAAGGGTGTATAAGTCTAACAAACATTAACTTCCCATATAAACTAACATCAATAGATAGAGCTGCTTTTCAAGGATGCATGAAATTAAAAAGTATTGATTTGCCAGACAATGTTACATCCTTAGGAATCGGTGCTTTTGAGAATTGTTCTGGAATAATAAACGTTAAATTGCCAAAGAGCTTAACTCACATGGGATCATGTGCTTTTGGACATTGCAGAAGTATAACAAGTCTTGATTTACCTGAGAATTTGACAGATATCGGAGATTACGCATTCGAATATTGCACAAATCTAACAAATGTCCAGACATCCAAACAAATAACAAAAGGAGAGTTCAGAGATTGTGAAAGACTAACAAGCATAGATTTTCCAACAACGCTGAATTCAATAGCAGAAGAAGCTTTTGCCAATTGCAGCAGCCTATCTAACATAAACATCCCCGATGGAATAACAGCTATAAAACACAATACATTCTCTAGTTGTAGTAGTTTAACGAGTATCCATTTTCCTGATGGATTAAAGACAATAGGAGAAGATGCTTTTTATAATTGTACTAATCTAACGAATATAAAATTACCAGAAGCACTATCTTTTATAGGAAATGAAGCATTTAGTTTCTCGAATCTAACGAACGTCAACCTTCCAACAGGATTGAAAACCTTAGGCTCCTGCTGTTTTAGCTTTTGCCCAAATCTTGCAAGTATTACATTCCCTTCCGGACTTATAACCTTTGGAATTAATCTATTCTATAATTCCAATTTAACTGAAATAAGAACATTAAGCCAGGTTCCACAACAAATTACTGACAGTCCGTTTAGTTTTGTGTATACAACCTGTAAATTAATTGTTCCAAAAGGTTCACTCAATGCATATAAATCAGCTTATGGATGGAGTGCATTTTCAAATATTGTTGAATATGAAGATACTGGAATCTCTCCCCTGTCATCTTCCCGCACTAAAATGTGGAGTGCAGACGGGCAGATTTATATCTCCAGTGAAGAACCGATTAATACCGTTGAAGCATTCTCTTTATCGGGGAAAGCTCTTTCAAAGCAAATAGCTGTTGGATATAACTGCCAGATGGAAGTAAATGATGAAAAAGTTATTATTATAAAAATAACCTACAAAGATGGAGTTTCAGAAACAACAAAAATGACCAACGGCAAATAATCTCTTGATTAATTAAATATATAAACTTAAAGGCAACTGATGGCTTTATTCATCAGTTGCCTTTTCAACATTTCCATCTGAACTAATGACAAACAACTAGTCTGCTAATGCATCAGCTATAACTTTGGCTAAAGATGTTGTAGGATGTCCAATTAATGCAGAAAGCTGCTTAGTGTCATCAAACAGATCATCTTTAGATGCACCAACATCCCATCCGGCAATAGCTTGTGCAAGACCTTCCGGCAAGCCAAGGCTTTTCAGAATATTAGCATATTCAGCTTCCGATAAGTTGTTATATGGAATATTCTTCCCCGTCTGGCGAGATATTTCAGCTGCTAAATCTGTTAATGTATATGCTTCATCTCCCGCCAATTCATAAACTTTACCTACATTACCTTCACCTGTCAAAACTGCAACAGCAGCTTCAGCATAATCTGCACGAGCTGCAGAAGCAATCTTGCCATTACCGGCACTTCCTATAAATGCCCCAGCAGCAACAGCTCCCTTTACCGAACCTGTATAGTTTTCAGTATACCATCCATTACGCAATACTGTATGCGAAATTCCTGATGTCTTTAGAGCAGCTTCCGTTGCCAAATGCTCTTCGGCAAGACTTAGAGAAGATTTATCAGCATGAAGTAAGCTGGTATATACAATCCATTTAACTCCTGCTTGTTTAGCTGCATTAATAACATTACCATGTTGTAAAGTACGTTGCCCTACTTCACTGCTCGAAATCAGCAATAAATAGTCAATGCCTTGTAACGAAGTTACAAGATTCTCCGGTTTACTATAATCAAATGCGCGGGCTTCCACTCCTAAGCCTGCAGCCTCATCCGGGGTACGTGCTAAAGCTACAATACTTTCTGCTGATACTTTCTCTTTTAATTTTTCTACTACAATGCGACCCAATTGTCCTGTCGCTCCTGTTACTCCGATTTTCATTTTTAATTTCTTTTTTAGTTCTTAATAATATGAATTAAGTTAGAAATGCCAGCCCAATAAAACTAATCCTTTGCAAAGGGAAAAATAATAATTTATTAAACTCTGACATCTTATACTATAGTTAAATAAACACAAAACAAATAGGCTATTTATACAGCTAACTAGCTTTGTATCTACTTTTGTTACGCAAAGTAACTAATAATAGTATATATTTGTAACAGGTTACTTTTACGTAACAGATAAAATAGCAGTAACCAAATAGTAACCATTATGGCAAAATCGGAGAAAAAAATTAATTGTCCTGTCACAGCTACTCTTGAGCTGATAGGTGGTAAGTGGAAAACCATTATTTTATATTCTCTTTCGTCAAGTACAAAACGTTTTGGCGAGATAGCTGTCCGCATACCAAACATCTCGCGAAAAGTACTCACGGAACAACTAAAAGAATTGGAAAATGACGGATTGATTTTGCGAGAGCACTACAAGGAAATTCCTCCACGTGTAGAATATTCATTAACCGATCTTGGAAAAAGTCTTTCTCCGGTATTTCATGAATTAGAAGTATGGGGAACCGAAAATGTATTGAATAAATAGAAAATATACAGTTCCTCCATGCGAACAAAAAAGGATCAATCTTAAAAAGGCAGCTCCAAACAAAAACGTCGATAATCAATTGATTATCGACGTTTTCTTATATAAAGCCACACCAGTGATGTGATGAAACTCCGTATGACATGATTTGAGTGCCCGCCCTCTTTGTAATCCACCGGCATAAATGCTACCCGAAGGTTGTGGCCCGCCATTGAGAATCGAAGCCTGTCTCGGTTTTCAGATTAATTTGATGAGTTTCCCAGTCAAACTAATGTGGCTAAAACTGTCTTCTTTTCTATTACAAATATAAGCTTTTTCTATCTATGTAACAAATAAAAATGAATAATTGTTTTAATAAAAAAACAAATAGTTAGCAGGCATAAAAAATTAAAGCGCTAATACCCATCATAACTGGATATTAGCGCTTAGCAAATCTCTTAAATTTATTAAGCAGCTTTTGCTTTAGCAACCACAGCCTTGAAAGCCTCTGGATGATTAACAGCTAAGTCTGCTAATACCTTACGATTTATTTCGATACCAGCTTTATGTAAGCCGCCCATTAACTTAGAATAAGACATTCCTTCTAAACGAGCTGCAGCATTAATACGCTGGATCCAAAGAGCACGGAAGTTTCTTTTCTTGTTTCTACGGTCACGGAATGCGTAAGTCAAACCTTTTTCCCAGGTATTCTTAGCAACGGTCCAAACATTTTTTCTTGCACCAAAATAACCTTTGGTAAGGTTCAAAATTTTCTTTCTTCTTGCTTTTGAAGCAACATGATTTACTGATCTTGGCATAGTTTTAATCTTTTTGAATGTTAGCGTCGCAACTTCACGTAGCGAACTTAAAGCTAATGCATTCGGTTAATACTTAATAATTCGATTGTACGCTTTTGATTACTTCATTGCTAAAAGAGACTTAACCTGGCCTACATTAGTTGCATCAACTGTTGTAGAGTAACACAAGTTTCTTTTTCTCTTCTTGCTCTTTTTAGTCAAAATGTGACTGTGAAAAGCGTGCTTTCTTTTGATTTTACCTGTTCCGGTAAGGGTAAACCTTTTTTTAGAACCGGAGTTAGTCTTCATCTTTGGCATCTTGATTATTTTTTAATTATTAATATATGGTAACGCACTATACCTGCGCGTTATACATTTCTTATTTTTTCAAACAATTATTCCGCTTCATTAGTTGTTTCTTCAGGTTTTTCAACCTTAACTTTAACAACTTTCACTTCTTTTGGTGCAACAGGTTTCTTTACTTCCTTCTTCTTAGGAGATAAGAAAATCGTCATCTTCTTACCTTCAAGTATAGGCAACTGTTCTACTTTTGCGAAATCTTCAAGATCGTTAGCAAAACGAAGTAACAAAACTTCACCTTGTTCTTTGAAAAGAATAGAACGTCCTTTAAAGAAAACATAAGCTTTTACTTTATCTCCATCTTCAAGGAATCCTTTTGCATGTTTCAACTTAAAGTTATAGTCATGATCATCAGTCTGAGGTCCGAAACGTATTTCTTTTACATTAACCTTTACCTGCTTAGCTTTCTGCTCCTTTTGACGCTTCTTCAACTGATAAAGGAACTTTGAATAATCAATAATTCTACAAACAGGAGGAACTGCATTTGGAGAAATTTCTACTAGATCCATTTCTCTATCCTCTGCCATCTTTAATGCCTGGAATAAAGGATAAACCTTTGGTTCGATATTATCATCTCCAACTAAGCGTACTTCCTTGGCACGAATCTGCTCATTTATTCGGTGTTGCTCTTTTATAACCTCTTTCTTCATTCAATAACTATTAGTTCCTTTTCGTTTTTTCTTTTATATTCAGTTAGCGGGTGCAAAGTTACCACTTATTTATCATATTTTGAACTTCTTGAGTCAAAATATTTGCAAATTCTTCAAATTTCATAGTTCCTTTATCGCCTTCTCCTTGTTTGCGAACTGCAACTTCACCATTTTCTGCTTCTTTTTCGCCAACAACTAACATATAAGGAATACGTTTCATTTCATTATCGCGGATTTTACGACCAATTTTTTCGTTTCTATCATCTACAATAGCACGTATATCATTCATATCAAGATATTGTTTTACCTTCTCTGCATAGTCATTAAATTTCTCACTGATAGGAAGAATTGCTACCTGATCTGGAGTTAGCCATAATGGGAATTTACCACCAGTATGTTCTATCAATACAGCAACAAAGCGTTCCATAGAACCAAAAGGTGCACGGTGTATCATTACAGGACGATGTTTCTGGTTATCAGCTCCTGTATATTCAAGATTAAATCTCTCTGGCAAGTTATAATCAACCTGAATAGTTCCAAGTTGCCATTTACGACCGATAGCATCACGAACCATAAAATCAAGCTTAGGACCATAGAAAGCAGCTTCACCAAGTTCAACTTTTGCTTTCAAGCCTTTCTCTTCACAAGCTTCAATAATTGCTTTTTCTGAACGTTCCCAGTTATCATCGCTTCCGATATATTTTTCACGATTATTAGGATCACGAAGTGAAATCTGTGCCTCAAAGTTCTCAAAGTTTAAAGACTTAAATATAATGAAGATAATATCCATAACTTTTAAGAACTCATCCTTCACCTGATCTGGTCTACAGAAAATATGAGCATCATCTTGTGTAAAGCTTCGTACACGTGTTAATCCGTGAAGCTCTCCACTTTGTTCATAACGATATACTGTACCAAACTCTGCAAATCTCAATGGAAGATCTTTATATGAACGAGGCTGCCATTTATATATCTCACAGTGGTGAGGGCAGTTCATTGGTTTCAATAAATATTCTTCTCCCTCTTCCGGTGTATTAATTGGTTGGAAAGAATCTTTTCCATATTTAGCATAGTGGCCAGAAGTAACATACAGTTGCTTGTTACCAATATGAGGAGTCATTACCTGCTGATATCCAAAACGGCGTTGAATCTTCTTTAGGAAATCTTCGAGACGAAGACGAAGCGCTGTTCCTTTTGGTAACCACATTGGAAGTCCTTTTCCTACCATTTCAGAGAACATGAACAATTCCATTTCCTTACCAATCTTACGGTGGTCACGTTTCTTAGCTTCTTCTAGTATAACTAAATATTCATCAAGCAATTTCTTTTTAGGGAAAGTTATACCATAGATACGAGTAAGCATTTTCTGATCTTCTCTACCTCTCCAATAAGCACCTGCTACAGATGTTAGCTTGATAGCTTTAATCTTTTCAGTATTCATTAAGTGAGGACCACGACAAAGATCTGTAAAAGCACCCTGAGTATATGTAGTGATGGTTCCATCTTCTAGTTCTGAGATTAATTCACACTTGTAAGTTTCACCTCTTTCACCGAACATTTTCAAAGCATCAGCTTTATTAATTTCTTTTCTAACAACAGCTTCTTTTTTCGCTGCAAGTTCAGCCATCTTTGCTTCAATAGCAGCAAGATCACCTTCTTTGATAACTGCTTCTCCCGGATCTACGTCATAATAGAAACCGTTTTCAATTGCAGGACCAATTCCGAACTGTATGCCTGGATATAATTCCTGTAAAGCTTCAGCCAGCAAGTGTGCACTAGTGTGCCAGAATGCATGTTTTCCTTCTACATCATCCCACTTATATAGTACAACCGATGCATCAGAATTTATAGGACGTGCTAAATCATATGTTTCACCGTTTACACCACAAGCTACAACATCCTGTGCCAATCGGCTACTAATACTTTCTGCAATCTGCAGACCATTGACTCCTTCATTATATTCACGAACAGAGCCATCTGGAAATGTAATCTTTATCATAATGGTTTAATTATTTTTCATTTAGGCTTACAAAAGTAGCTATTTCTTTTAAATTACACTTATTTTCAAATAAAAATGTTAGTGTTTTTGTTCTGTAAAGCGCTTAATGACATTATAGGCAGATACAATACCCAATTCACCAGCTTTACTTAGGTCTGAAATACCTTTTTTATTATTTCCGGAGAAGATTAATGTTAACCCTCTATTAAAATATGCTTCTGCAAAATTTGGATCAAGCGATATGGCCTTATCGTAATCGGCTATTGCCGAACGATAATCTTTCAACATACAAAGTACATTTCCACGATTATAATATGCATAGACAAAATCGGGTGCTAACTGAATAACTTTATCCAAATCTGATTTAACTATATTATATTCCGGAGTCCGTACATCAACTTTCTTCAACCCAGTCTGTACTTCTGCTGTCTCAGAATTCTGATCTTCTGACTTTTCAAATTCTAACTGCTTCCAACGTATCAATGAACGGTTAAAATAAGCCGGGAAGAATGAATTATCGCAAATAGTTGCCTGAGTTAAATCTTCGATTGCATTTGCAAAATCCTGAACCAAATAAAAATCAATTGAACGAGCAAAACGTTTTGCTGCATTTTTAGGATGTTTCACAATATCCGTTGTCCGCTCATCAATAGAAGCAAAATGAGTTTTAATTTGTTTCTCGGTAAGAGGAGTCTCCATATTGGTAATCAAAAGTCGTTTAGGGACAGCTCCTGAATTACTTAAGTCATCAATAAATTTGTTATATTTTAAATTTCGTGTTATCTCACTTACTTTTTCATAGTAAGTTAAAGCAAACATTGGTTCCAGCTTTATTTCAACATTCTTATCCTGAACCTTACCACGATACTCGCTCTTATATTTCTGTTCAGTTTCAGAATCATCGGCAACAACGATCTTTCCGTAATTTTCCATATCCTTATCAGATTTCTTACGTGTTTTATCAGACTTCGCCGCTTTCTTTCCTTTATCAAGACCATATCTTTTATCGAGTTGGGCTTTCATAACTTTGAATTCATCCAAATCCGCCCCTTTATAGTCCCCTATTTTCCTTTTAGCTTCAGCCCGATTATAATATCCAGCCAAAAAATTAGGATACTCTTTAATAACAGCTGAATAATCTCTGATAGCCCCACGATAATCTCCTGTCTGAGCACGAAGAATACCTCGGTTAAAAATAGCCATCATATTATCGGGTTCCATCTTTATAACAAAATCAAAATCCTCTATTGCTCTGTTATCATCCCCTACCCGAGCTCGCAGGAGTCCTCGGTTATAATGTCCTATAAAATTGGTTGGATCTATATCTAATGCAATATCATAATCTTCCATCGATCCCTGCAGTTTGTTCTGATGGAATCGAGCTAATGCCCTATTAATATAATTTCCAGAATTTTTAGTATTCAAATACGTAGCCTGATCATAATCAGCTTCTGCATCTTTATATTTTCCTTGCTGAAGCTTTATTGCTGCACGCGAGGACCAAACATCTGCATCATATTTATCAATAGACAAAGCCAAATCATAATCACTCATTGCTTTAATTGTATCTTTTTGCTTTAAAGATACTTCGGCACGCATTAAATAAGCTTTAGTATACTGAGGAGAAAGAGCTATCAACTTTGATAAATCAGTTTCTGCTCCCTTAAAATCTTCTTTAGATATTTTGCAAAGAGCAAGATTATGCCAAAGACCTACGTTCTCGGGATCATAACTCAATGCTTTAGTATAATCTTCTATGGCACCATCATATTTTTGCTGCTTTATGCGGGATAAACCTCTGATTTGATATGCATTAACCACAAATGGATTTCTTTCTATAGCAGATGAGCAATCAGTTTCCGCTCCTTGAAAATCATCCAGATTTATTTTAGCAAGAGCCCGAAAAAAGTATGGTTCATACAAATATGGTTTTGCACTCACTACTTGATTAAAGTATTGAATAGAAAGAACATAGTCTTCAAAATATAATGCATTGCGGCCAATTGCCATTACACGCTCCGTGTTTATTTGGGCAGATACTACAGCAGGAAATAATAGCAGGTATATTAAAATTTTCTTTATCATTTATTTTTCATCTAAGGGCGAAACAAAATTAATGATTTCGATTGAAGTAACAACGTTTAGCATTTTTTTTTCAAGCTAGAAAGGCTTTTTTCACTTATTAAAACAGAAAATAATTATAACAGGCATAATTCATAAGTCATAATAGACTTTTTATCAATCTAAAAAACGATTTAAAAGACAAAAAGACGCATCTTTATAAATTAAAAGATACGTCTTTTTAAGAAGATTATTTTAAAGTAAAAATAGCTATTTGATAGTTTTAACCTTATATGAGCATCTGGCTTTGCCATTAATCATAGCATTCAATTTGCCTTTAATCATTTGCTTACGCAAAGGAGATAAATTATCAATAAACAAACCACCTTCCAAATGTTCAAATTCATGTTGCATTACGCGTGCCAGATAGCCTTCTACATATTCATCATGTTCCACAAAGTTTTCATCCATATATTTCACATGAATTTTATTTGCCCTATTCACAGTCTCATGAATTCCAGGCAAACTGAGACATCCTTCTTCCATAGACACCATTTCGCCCTCAGTTTCAAGAATATGGGCATTAATATAAGCTTTATTAAAATCTTTATATTCAGGATATTCATCAGAAAGAACATCAAGACTGATCACCACAACACGGATAGAGAGTCCAATCTGCGGAGCAGCAAGACCTACACCATCAGCCCTATGCATTGTATCAAACATATTTCCTATCAGTTCTTTTAAGTTCGGATAATCAGGAGTAATATCCTCTGCAACTTTTCTTAAAACTGGTTGGCCATATACGTAAATAGGTAAAATCATTATTATTCTGTATTATATTAACAAATTGTTTTCTATAGTGTTATCTTCTACTTTCAAGATACGACTGTAAAATAATCGTTGCACTCACCTCGTCAACAAGCTCTTTACTTTGTCTATCTTTCTTTTTTAATCCAGCTTCAAGCATTGTACGATGTGCCAAAACTGATGTAAAACGTTCATCTACAAATTCCACAGGTATATTAGGAAGAATTTTTTTTAGCCGTTGAACAAACGGTTTAATATAATTCATACTTTCGGATAAATCATTATTAAGCTGCTTTGGAAGTCCTATCAATATCAAATCAACCGGTTCTTTAGTAGTATATTGTACCAAAAAATCAGGCAACGTATGGCTAGGTACAGTTGTCAGACCATTTGCAATAATTTGCAAAATGTCAGTTACAGCGATGCCGGTTCGCTTTCTTCCATAATCAAGAGCTAATATTCTTCCCATAATTTTATAGATGCAAAAATACAACAAATTATTTATATAAGCATCTGCAGAACAAAAAAGTACAATATTATGTCCAAAACTTAATTAAAATACGGTTTAGTTATATTATATCACACATTCTTTCACCGACCTCATTATTTTATCATTATCGATTCCGAATTAGAATCCCAGCTAGGTAGATTGATTATATCTTATATCCTGCTTAATCAATAAATTATCCTCAGGAAAGGAAGAAAATGATAAGATGTATCATAAGCGGTAAGATAAATCCAAAGTTTATTATTCTCTTTTAATCTTCAGACAACATCTGCAGCCAAACATGAATAAGCTTTAGATCTCATTTTTCGATAGATAACAAGTCAGCTGTAAAAGTATGCAGTTATATTGGAACAGATGATACGTAGGATAGAGAAGAAATTTATAAGCCGATTCAAAGTTATTCCGGCTTAAATTAAGAAGCAAAGATTTTACATACATTATCAGGATAGAAGAATGCATATACAAAAAAAAGAGTCCCGTTCATTATTGAATGAACAGGACTCTCAGATAAAACGGCAGCTACCTACTCTCCCACTGTTACGCAGTACCATCGGCGTGATCAGGCTTAACTTCTCTGTTCGGAATGGGAAGAGGTGGAACCCTGATGCTATAGCTACCTTAATATTTTAATTTCATAATCTTATATTAAGATAAACACAATGTAAAAGCAATAAATGAAAGTTATCTCTCAAGCATTTTAAAGAGCCAAACTATCTAGCCAACCATATATGGAAAGAAGAAAGTGTACGGGCAATTAGTACTGCTCGGCTTTGACATTACTGTCTTTACACCTGCAGCCTATCAACGTTGTCGTCTTCAACGACCCTAAGAAATCTAATCTTGTGGCTGGCTTCGTACTTAGATGCTTTCAGCACTTATCCAATCCCGACTTAGATACCCGGCAATGCACCTGGCGGCACAACCGGTAAACCAGCGGTCAGTCCAACACGGTCCTCTCGTACTAGTGTCAGAGCCACGCAAATTTCATACGCCCACGATAGATAGAGACCGAACTGTCTCACGACGTTCTGAACCCAGCTCGCGTGCCACTTTAATGGGCGAACAGCCCAACCCTTGGGACCTTCTCCAGCCCCAGGATGTGACGAGCCGACATCGAGGTGCCAAACCGCTCCGTCGATATGAGCTCTTGGGAGCGATCAGCCTGTTATCCCCGGAGTACCTTTTATCCTTTGAGCGATGTCCCTTCCATACGGAAACACCGGATCACTATGCTCTAGTTTCCTACCTGATCGACTTGTCGGTCTCCCAGTCAAGCACCCTTATGCCATTACACTCTGCGGACGGTTACCAATCGTCCTGAGGGTACCTTTAGAAGCCTCCGTTACACTTTTGGAGGCGACCACCCCAGTCAAACTACCCACCAAACAGTGTCCTCACAAGCGCGAGTTAGAACTCAAATAATCAAAGGGCCGTATTTCAACAGCGGCTCCACAAATACTAGCGTACCTGCTTCAAAGCCTCCGGCCTATCCTACACATCAATTACCCAAATTCAATGTTAAGCTATAGTAAAGGTTCACGGGGTCTTTTCGTCCCATCGCGGGTAATCGGCATCTTCACCGATACTACAATTTCACTGAGCTCACGGTTGAGACAGTGTCCAGATCATTACACCATTCGTGCAGGTCGGAACTTACCCGACAAGGAATTTCGCTACCTTAGGACCGTTATAGTTACGGCCGCCGTTTACTGGGGCTTCAATTCAATGCTTCTCTTGCGATGACATCTCCTCTTAACCTTCCAGCACCGGGCAGGTGTCAGGCTATATACTTGATCTTTCAATTTTGCATAGCCCTGTGTTTTTGTTAAACAGTTGCCTGGACCTATTCTCTGCGCCCTCATTACTGAGGGACCCTTTATCCCGAAGTTACAGGGTCAATTTGCCTAGTTCCTTAACCGTGATTCACTCAAGCGCCTTAGTATATTCTACCCGACTACGTGTGTCCGTTTACGGTACGGGTACCTTAAAGATTAAGTTTAGCGGATTTTCTTGGGAGTTTGCTTACATACACTATCCAATCACCACAAGGGCTCTCGGTACTATCAGGTTCGACTAATCTTCCGGATTTGCCTGGAAAACTAATATCTACACCCTTCAACCGGCTATTCCGTCAGCCGGCGGTATTATCACTGCTCCGTCTCCACATCACTCTTTAAGGTAGTAAGGGAATATTAACCCTTTCTGCCATCGGCCTCGCCGTTCGGCTGAGCCTTAGGACCCGACTAACCCTGATCCGATTAGCGTTGATCAGGAAACCTTAGTCTTTCGGCGAGGGGGTTTCTCACCCCCTTTATCGTTACTTATACCTACATTTGCTTTTCCACACGCTCCAGCAGAGCTCACGCTCCACATTCAACGCTGAGTGGAATGCTCCCCTACCAACCATTACTGGTTCCATAGCTTCGGTAAATTGCTTAATGCCCGATTATTATCCACGCCAAACTCCTCGACTAGTGAGCTGTTACGCACTCTTTAAATGAATGGCTGCTTCCAAGCCAACATCCTAGCTGTCTTAGCAATCTGACTTCGTTAGTTCAACTTAGCAATTATTTCGGGACCTTAGCTGATGGTCTGGATTCTTCTCCTCTCGGGCACGGACCTTAGCACCCATGCCCTCACTCCTGATATCAAACTAATGCGCATTCGGAGTTTATCAAGACTTGATAGGCGGTGAAGCCCTCGCATCTTATCAGTCGCTCTACCTCACATTAGTAATTATCAAGGCTGCACCTAAATGCATTTCGGGGAGTACGAGCTATCTCCAAGTTTGATTAGCCTTTCACCCCCACCCACAGTTCATCCGGAAGCTTTTCAACGCTTATCGGTTCGGTCCTCCAGTTAGTGTTACCTAACCTTCAACCTGACCATGGGTAGATCACTTGGTTTCGCGTCTACTACCACTGACTAAATCGCCCTGTTCAGACTCGCTTTCGCTTCGGCTGCAAAACTTAATTTCTTAACCTTGCCAGTGACAGTAACTCGTAGGTTCATTATGCAAAAGGCACGCCGTCACAGCACGAAGCTGCTCCGACCGCTTGTAAGCGCATGGTTTCAGGGACTATTTCACTCTTCTATTCGAAGTTCTTTTCACCTTTCCTTCACAGTACTGGTTCACTATCGGTCTCTCGGGAGTATTTAGCCTTACCGGATGGTCCCGGCAGATTCATGCAGAATTCCTCGTGCTCCGCACTACTCAGGATACCACTACGGTATATATTGGATTCATGTACGCAACTATCATGCTCTATGGTGACACTTTCCAGAGTCTTCCATTCTCCAATATAAGTCCGAGATCGTGGTCCTACAACCCCAATCATGCCGTAACATGATTGGTTTGGGCTAATCCGCGTTCGCTCGCCACTACTTACGGAATCATTCTATTATTTTCTTCTCCTACAGGTACTAAGATGTTTCAGTTCCCTGCGTTCGCCTCCATCTAAGATGGATAATATCCCTTCAGGATATTGGGTTGTCCCATTCGGAAATCTTCGGATCAATGGTCATTTGCACCTACCCGAAGCTTATCGCAGCTTATCACGTCCTTCATCGCCTCCGAGAGCCAAGGCATCCGCCATGCGCCCTTGCTTACTTTCTTCAAACACTGTAAACTATGCGTAAATATACGTTTTCGTTTACCATATGGTTCGATATATACTTTAGCTCTTTTTATCTCTAAAAATTACTTACTTTATTGCTTTTGTACATCATGTCAAAGATCGTTTCAAGCTATTGCTTGATCGTGGAGAATAACGGATTCGAACCGTTGACCCCCTGCGTGCAAGGCAGGTGCTCTAGCCAGCTGAGCTAATCCCCCGTGAAATTATAAGAAGCGATTGTTCCGGATGGTTAATCCGTTTTGCTCCTCTTTTTCGCGTAGTCCCAGGCAGAGTTGAACTGCCGACCTCTACATTATCAGTGTAGCGCTCTAACCAACTGAGCTATAGGACTGTCGTTCAAAACCTCTTACCTTTCGGCTCGGCTTCTTTCTAATCTCTTATTTCATATATAGAATAAACAAAAACCAGTAGTACAATAAAAAGCGAACCAGATAAAAGGAATCACTCCAGAAAGGAGGTGTTCCAGCCGCACCTTCCGGTACGGCTACCTTGTTACGACTTAGCCCCAGTCACCAGTTTTACCCTAGGGCGCTCCTTACGGTTACGCACTTCAGGTACCCCCGGCTCCCATGGCTTGACGGGCGGTGTGTACAAGGCCCGGGAACGTATTCACCGCGCCGTGGCTGATGCGCGATTACTAGCGAATCCAGCTTCATGGAGTCGGGTTGCAGACTCCAATCCGAACTGAGAGAGGCTTTTGGGATTAGCATCCTGTTGCCAGGTAGCGACCTTCTGTACCCCCCATTGTAACACGTGTGTAGCCCCAGACGTAAGGGCCGTGCTGATTTGACGTCATCCCCACCTTCCTCGCATCTTACGACGGCAGTCTCGATAGAGTCCTCAGCTTAACCTGTTAGTAACTATCAATAAGGGTTGCGCTCGTTATGGCACTTAAGCCGACACCTCACGGCACGAGCTGACGACAACCATGCAGCACCTTCACAGATACCCGAAGGCTATAATATTTCTACTATATTCATCTGCAATTTAAGCCTGGGTAAGGTTCCTCGCGTATCATCGAATTAAACCACATGTTCCTCCGCTTGTGCGGGCCCCCGTCAATTCCTTTGAGTTTCACCGTTGCCGGCGTACTCCCCAGGTGGAATACTTAATGCTTTCGCTTGGCCGCTTGCGGTATATCGCAAACAGCGAGTATTCATCGTTTACTGTGTGGACTACCAGGGTATCTAATCCTGTTTGATACCCACACTTTCGTGCCTCAGCGTCAGTTGTACCCCGGTAAGCTGCCTTCGCAATTGGAGTTCTTCGTGATATCTAAGCATTTCACCGCTACACCACGAATTCCGCCTACCTTATGTACACTCAAGAATAACAGTATCAACTGCAATTTTACGGTTGAGCCGCAAACTTTCACAACTGACTTATTATTCCGCCTACGCACCCTTTAAACCCAATAAATCCGGATAACGCTCGGATCCTCCGTATTACCGCGGCTGCTGGCACGGAGTTAGCCGATCCTTATTCATAGTATACATACAAAAATCCACACGTGGATCACTTTATTCTACTATAAAAGAAGTTTACAATCCATAGGACCTTCATCCTTCACGCTACTTGGCTGGTTCAGGCTCTCGCCCATTGACCAATATTCCTCACTGCTGCCTCCCGTAGGAGTTTGGTCCGTGTCTCAGTACCAATGTGGGGGACCTTCCTCTCAGAACCCCTATCCATCGAAGACTTGGTGAGCCGTTACCTCACCAACTATCTAATGGAACGCATCCCCATCCATAACCAATAAATCTTTAACTTATGTAGGATGCCCTATATAAGTACTATCAGGTATTAATCTTTCTTTCGAAAGGCTATCCCTGAGTTATGGGAAGGTTGGATACGTGTTACTCACCCGTGCGCCGGTCGTCAGCGGTATTGCTACCCTGCTACCCCTCGACTTGCATGTGTTAAGCCTGTAGCTAGCGTTCATCCTGAGCCAGGATCAAACTCTTCATTGTAAAAGTTTCATTTAAATTCTGTCCAGGATTCCGTTTATCTTAATTGACGGTTCGCATTTTTATTTTTACCAAGTACATGTAACAATACACGCACTTAATGCTCTTGTACTACTTGTTTCGTTTATTTATAATCTCTTCAAAGAACGATTTCTTTTTGTTTGCTCTAAGCGCCTCTATCAAGGCGAAAGCGGATGCAAAGATAAGACTTTTAAGTAATACGCTCCAAATTTTAAAGCAACTTTTTTTAAAAGTTTTTTTTCTTCAAACATCCCGAAGAACCAGCATTTCAATCAACACTCTGTCTCTCTTGCAAAGCGGGTGCAAAAGTAGACTATTATTCCTGCCAATCCAAATATATCTAACTCTTTTTTATATTTTTTTTTGCAAGTAATGCTTAACTAGCTGAACTACAAGTGTGTTGTAGAACATAATTTTTAGTGATTTCAGAAGAGGGTTAGCAAAGATACTCTTGACTATACATAATATATATACGCGCGAGAAGAAGAAAAGAACAACCCATGCCTAATCTAAAACTCAATTATTATCACTTAACTACCAACAAAAAAAATAATATTGATAATCGAATAGGAGGAAAATGAAATAGTTTTTCCCTCCTACTCGATTATCCGACCTCTCACACCATCATACGCGCCGTTCGGCATACGGCGGTTCCTTATTTACGATGTTATTTACGGTAATAAGCCGTCAAACAAGGGTAGCCAGCACTGCTAAGGTTTTCGTTGCTTATAGTTCCCTTCAGAATAATGATTGATAACTACTGCCCCCATAACGGACTCACGCCGTCAAGTTACACACTATACACGGCGCACAAAATAAAAAGGCAGAAACTTCACAGTTCCTGCCTTTACTACCATAAAAAGAATATTCTATGGAAATATCAAAATAGATTTATCAAAATACTCTACGTAAAACCCAAGCTCCCTGGAAATCTTTTCTGTTAGGATACTTAGCTTTAAAAGCTTCTTTAGAATCTGTTGCTGAAGCATAATCAGCAAAAGTACTAATAATAACACGATAATAATTATTATCTGGATTAAAAGCAACAATAGCTTTATATCCAGCACGAATCATATCTTCCTGCAAAGCTTCTGCATTAGCTTTAGTCTGGAAACTTCCACAAACAACGCTATATTCAAGTAGCGTACCATTACCTTGAACAGTTAGTCTTTCCTGACGTGCACTGTTTGTAGTTGTTGTAGCCTTCTTTGTCTCCACCAATGGAACATCGGCAACAGGAGCAACTTCAACAGGTTCTACCACTTTAGGTTGTGCCAGTTCTTGTTGTTTTGCTTTTTCATACGCTTTTTTGTATGCACTTTCACCTGATTTACAAGAAGTAAACGCCAGAACAATACATAAGCTTGTTCCTAATACTGCTAATTTTTTCATAATTTATTTTCTGTTTTAATTAATAATTTCAGATTAATATTTTCTGAAAACTGATTTTTCTCCATTATAATTTAATTGCAAAACAGAAGAAGAAAGTTCCTCTATTTTAAACACCCTAACACCATCTTTCCAATTTATATATCTCTCATAAACTGGTCCACTTGTTGACTCGGGCAATATTTTAATCATTAACTCATCGCCATTTAAAGAGTAATTTCCAAAAATGGTTGTATAACTTCCATCCGAAAGTAAACAAATAGCCGAAAATGATTCCTTCATAAAATTATAGAACACACTATCCTCACTTTGCACCGCTCCATCAGCATGTACATATTTCCGGAGTTGCCATTTATTTTCCAGAAGAGAATCATCATTAGTACAAAATGACACTAAAGTAATCAACAGTGCAAAAGATATTATGTTCAGCAACTTTTTCACGCTTCTGTCTTTTTGTAAGAGATAGTCCCCGTAGCCTGATTAGTAGGCATAATAAGAACTTCAGCAATTTGAATATGCTCAGGGGCAGATGCAGCAAAATAAATAGTTTCGGCTATATCTGTTCCAGTAAGCGGTTTTATTCCTTTGTAGAAATTATCTGCTTTTACCTTATCTCCACGAAAACGAACAACTGAAAAATTCGTTTCAACCATACCCGGTTTAATATTTGTCACTCTTAAAGGAGTATCCACCAAGTCAATACGTAAACCATCAGACAACGCTTTTACTGCAGCCTTAGTGGCACAATAAACACTTCCGCCAGGATATGCCGCATCACCAGCTATAGAACCTATATTAATAATGTGTCCTCTACCCCGCTCTACCATTCCGGGAGTGATCAATCTGGTCATTGACAATAAAGCACGAATATTAGTATCAATCATAATATCCCATTCGTCAAGATCACCCTGATATTCTTTATCAACTCCAAAAACAAGTCCAGCATTATTGATAAGCACATCAATATTTTTCCATTTTCCTTCCAAAGAAGCTAATGCTTCAGTTGCAGCTTTCCTATCCCGAACATCAAAAACAAGTGAAAGAACTTCAATTCCGAATTCCGACTCCAACTCATTTTTAAGCTTTAGTAATTTATCTTCATTACGTCCATTTAAAATTAAGTCAGATCCTTTAGATGCGAATTTGCGTGCACATCCTTCACCTATTCCACTGGTTGAACCTGTAATAAAAACAATCCTATTTTTCATTTTATCACTAATTAGTTACTTCTTTCCAGGCACTCTCTCAAACTTTGATGTTTTCATCGTTGTTTTAAGTCTGACAGATGGGCGAAAATTTATATTTTTCACTTTAATCGACTGCCCCCTGATCTCTTCAGCATCTTGAACTGTACGAGATTCGGCCGAAACAGAGAAAGTCCCCAACTCGTCTATGCTAACATTGTAACCATCCTGAAGCTTATCTTCAATGGTTTGCGCAAGTGCTTCAATTGCAGCTTTCATATCGGCTACATTCAAAGAACACTTCTCGGAAATTGCCTTACACAATTCTCGAGTATCGATTGTGCCTTTAGTAACCACTTGAGCATAGAAACCTTGCTTGGGTTTCTCACTAATGTTGTCGCGCATGGGCGTTAATCTGTATTGAATACTCATATATCTAAATATTTAAGTTATTACTTCATAGAACATAGATAAAAAGGTTTAGACCTTTTTAAAAAAAAGACTAGAGTATTTCTAAATTATATCTAGAGTTTTTTAAAGAAAGGTGTAGAGCAAAGATATTAGATTTATATATATATTACATTAGTATATTAGTTAAATATCCTTAATCATTCAAGAATTTTCTCAATCCAACAGCACTTTAGAGTATCTTTGTCAATTTAGTATACACCAGCCGCGAGGCTACTTCAATTATTTTAAATGACATTTGAACAACTAGACCTTATAAGCCCAATATTAAAGGCTTTACAAGAAGAGGGTTACACCTCACCAACTCCCATTCAAGAACAATCAATTCCAATCGTATTAAAAGGCAAAGATTTATTAGGCTGTGCACAAACCGGAACAGGTAAAACAGCAGCATTTTCGATTCCAATTCTTCAAAAATTATATAAATCGGAGAAAAACAGAGGAATTAAAGCCCTTGTACTTACTCCTACACGCGAACTAGCAATCCAGATAGAAGAAAGTTTCACTGCTTACGGACGTTATACCGGATTACGCCATACTGTAATCTTTGGTGGTGTTCCGCAGAAACCTCAGACCGATGCATTAAAAAGAGGTGTTGATGTTTTGATTGCCACTCCAGGAAGACTATTAGATTTAATTAATCAAGGCTTTATTTCATTAAAAACGCTGGAATTCTTTGTCCTTGATGAAGCTGATCGCATGCTTGATATGGGATTTATTCACGATATCAAGCGTATACTTCCTATGCTTCCCAAGAAACGTCAGACATTGTTTTTCTCAGCAACCATGCCTCCTGAGATAGAGAAGTTGGCAAGCAGTATTCTTTTTCAACCGGAAAAGGTTGAAGTTACACCAGTATCATCTACTGTAGATATAATTCAGCAAAGTGTTTATTTTGTCGGTAAAAAAGAGAAGAAGGATTTACTTCTTTATTTATTAAAGAATCCAAATATTGAATCGGTTCTTATTTTCACCAGAACAAAGCACGGAGCAGACAAAATTGCCAAGTTACTTATCAAAGAAGGTATTGAAGCTGCAGCTATTCACGGAAACAAGTCTCAGAACGCACGCCAACGCGCACTAACAAGTTTTAAGGACCACACCCTCAGAGTTCTTATTGCAACAGATATTGCTGCCAGAGGAATAGATGTTGATCAGTTATCTCACGTAATCAATTACGAACTGCCCAATGTGCCCGAAACTTATGTTCACCGCATAGGACGTACAGGACGTGCCGGTCACGAAGGAATAGCTATTGCTTTTTGTGAGCCAGAAGAGTTACCATATTTAAAAGATATACAAAAGCTAATCGGTATAAAAATTCCTGTAGTATTAAATCATCCTTTTATCTCCACTGAAGCAACAGTTGCCATTGAAGAGAAAAAGGAACAAATGAAAGAAAAAGCTAAAGAAAATAAGAAATACAGAGGAAACAAAGGCAATGGAGATTTTTGGCGCCGACAAAAAGTGAATCAGAAAAAAGATAAAAAATAATTTTTTTCAGATTTAAACCATCTAGTAGAAATAATTGTTCTAAAAAGTAGAACAACTAATCTAAAAAATACTTAGATTTGTAGTAAAACATTTTAAAAGCAATTGCTATGAAGAATCTAAATGTTATTGCTGCTTTACTAGGCGGCGCAGCTATAGGTGCTGCACTCGGTATTCTATTTGCCCCAGAAAAGGGAGAAGACACAAGAAACAAGATTGCTGAAATTCTTCGCAAGAAAGGTATCAAACTAAATCGTAGCGAAATGGAAGATCTTGTTAGTGAAATTGCTACTGAAATTGGCGAAGGAGCTGAATGAAACTAAAAAAAAGAGTCACCATGTCCACAGAAAAAAACACAGTAGATAGCATCAGACAACTTATCGCAGAGCTCAAAGAATATGCGATATTACAAAAAGATTACGCTAAGTTACAGTTTGTAGAAAAATTAACTATTCTACTTTCTACACTTATTCTGATATTTATTCTGATTACTCTGGGTATGGTGACTTTATTTTATCTTCTGTTCTCCTTAGCTTATGTTCTTGAACCTTTAGTTGGACTATCTTTAAGCTTCTGCCTTATTGCTTGTCTAAGTATTTCAATTATAATTTGTATGATAGTATTCCGTAAAAATTTAATAACCAATCCTTTAGTCAGATTTCTGGCAACCCTTTTCCTTAAGGATTCTAATAAATAATTTATGAAAATAACACATACACAATCTTCAGAGAAAGGCATAACATTGGTAGATGTCATCCGAAAAAGGGTCGAAACTAAACAAAAAATAGCTATGCAAAGAGAGAAAATCGCTGCAACTTATGCAGATATTCTCTCTCCAATATCAAATATAGCCTCCGGTCCATCGTTCCTCAACCGCTTTAAAACAGGCTTGAACCTCTTCAATGGTATTATAGTGGGATTTAATTTAATGAAAAAATTTCGCAAGTACTTCCATAAAAAAAGATAACTTTGTAGGGCTGAATTAAACTCAGCCCTATTTTTTTGTCTAATAGATTCAATAATTAATTAATAAAAAGAATGAAACCAAAATTTTATCTTTTGGCATTCATCCTGTTCGCCGGATTTTTATTTGGCCAGACAGATGGATATGCACAAACTAAAACCGCCAAATATGTATTTTTCTTCATTGGCGACGGAATGGGAGTTAATCAGGTAAACGGAACTGAGATGTATCTTGCAGAAAAAGAAGGAAGAATTGGAGTAAAGCCTCTTACTTTCACACAGTTTCCTTACAGTACTATTGCAACAACCTACTCAGTATACAACTCTGTTACATGTTCCGCTGCAGCAGGAACAGCTTTGGCAACCGGAGTAAAAACAAAAAATGGAACAATCGGGATGGATAGTCTTCACAAGTCACCTCTTTACAGCATAGCTGTCAAAGCTAAAAAAGCAGGCAAGAAAGTAGGGATTACCACCAGTGTTAGTATTGACCATGCCACTCCAGCAACATTCTATGCTCACCAACCGGACAGAGATATGTATTATGAGATAGCAACTGATCTACCTAAAGCAGGATTCGATTTCTATGCTGGAAGTGGATTTTTAGAACCAAATAGCAAAGCCAACAAAAATGCACCTAATATATATACCTTATTTAAAGAGGCTAATTATACAGTTGCTAAAGGATATGAAGATTTTAAGGCAAAAAAGAACAAAGCTTCAAAAATGATTCTTATGCAACAAGATAATACTGATGCACACTCTATTCCTTATGCTATAGACAGAAAGCCTGGAGATCTGACTCTTAGCCAAATTACAGAAAGCGCCATCAGTTTCCTTACAAAAGACAACAAGAATGGATTCTTTGTAATGATTGAAGGTGGTAAAATAGACTGGGCTTGCCATAGCAATGACGCTGCAACAGCTTTCAATGAAGTTGTTGATATGGACAATGCTGTTAAAATTGCGTATGAATTCTACAAGAAACACCCAAATGAAACTCTCATTGTAATTACAGCCGATCATGAAACAGGAGGAATTGCTTTAGGCAACGGGAAATATGCATTAAATTTAAAAGCACTTGAATATCAGAAAGTGTCAGAAACAGAACTTTCAGAAAAGATTACGCAATTGCGTAAAGACAAACAAAACGACGTTACCTGGAACGAAATCAAAAACCTTCTAAGCGAAAACCTAGGTTTGTGGAGCAAAGTTAAGTTGAATGATAAGCAAGAACAGTTACTAAAAGAAGAGTACATACGTTCGTTCCTTGGCAAAGATGTTAAGTTGGCAGAAAGTCTTTATTCTAAAGATGAACCAATGGCAGCACTTGCAAAGCAAATTTTAAATGAAATTGCGATGGTAAGCTGGGCTAGTGGCGGCCATTCAGCCGGATATATTCCGGTATTTGCAATTGGAGCCGGAGCAGAGTTATTTCATGGAAAGATTGAAAATACTGATATCCCTAAGAAAATAGCTCAAGCTGCTAAATATTAAAAAAATATATCATAAAAAAAGAGGAACCATATTGAATGATTCCTCTTTTTTTATATCAGAAATACAATATTATACATAAGTTTCAAGCAACTTAGCTGTTCCTTCAGGTATAATAGTAATATCCATTGTTGAAGCAGGCAACAATACTGTTTCACCAGCATGAAGTTCTACTTCATTATTCTCATTATCAACAATTTTACAGTCACCTTCCAAACAAATCAATACAACAAACGAATCTAATTCCGAGTAATCACAAGAAATAGTTTCAGTCATATCATAAAGAGATGTTGTGAAATAAGGACAAGCAACTAATTCCACGGGCTCATCCTTTACAGCTTCATAATCAGTTCTGTAATCATCAAGCACTTCGTAGTCAATCGCATCTTTTGCCAGCTCGGTATGTAGCTCGCGAGTATTACCATTTGCATCTTTTCTATCAAAATCAAATATACGATATGTAATATCCGATGTTTGCTGAATCTCTGCAATAAAAGCTCCGGCACCAATACTATGAATACGACCTGCTGGAAGGAAGAAAACATCCCCTTTCTTTATAGGATATTCCTGCAAGACTTCTGTAATAGTAGAATTAAAGACCCTATCCTTATATTCTTTAGGTGTTATTGCCTGAGAAAATCCAGAGCGAAGTTTTGCATCAGGAGTAGCATCTACTACATACCACATCTCAGTCTTTCCCATCGAGTTGTGACGTTTCTTCGCCAACTCGTCAGAAGGGTGAACCTGGATAGATAAATCCTGCTGTGCATCAATAAACTTAATTAGTAAAGGAAAGGTAGAATTAAAACGAGCATAATTACTTTCACCCACTAATTCTCCACGAAACTGCCTTACCAACTGGCCTAAGGTCATCCCTTTGAATTCTCCATTAGCTACCTCTGATTCATTATCCGGAACTCCGGATAGTTCCCAACTCTCACCAACATTTGGCATCTCTTCTGAAAGATGCTTAAAAGGAATAATTTTATCACCACCCCACAAGGTTTGTTTAAGGATGGGTTTAAACTTTAATGGATACATTATAATGTTATTATATATGGTTTAGATGTAGCAAACATACATAAAAATATTAATTTAACATCTATTACACTCCAATTTATTATGAAAAAAAATAAATTCATCTATAAAACAGTAGTGTTTATCAATTATCATTCTATTTTGTATCAATTTTTTCATCAATAGTTATAAGAATTCAATATTTATGAATTATATTTGTATTATTATTGACGCATAATATAATGCATTTCAAAAGAGTACACAATTTATTATACTAATAGAATAGTAAAATTAAAACAATGAAACTAAATCAATGGAAATTACTCGTTATGCTTGCAGCTATAGCAAGCATATCATTTTTTACAAGCTGCAAGGATGACGACAATAAAACTAAGGCCGAAGAAAAGGCAGCTACCAAGACAGAGAAAGTCACTCAATTCGCACTAGATGTACTAAATGATGTATATTTATGGAGTTCCGAGATCCCAAAAGTAGATGTTACCAAAATAAAAGATCCGATAGCAATGGTAGACAGTATAAAATACTCGGCCGATCATTGGACTACTTTGACGGATGACGCAGCCGGTTTAACCAGTAACTTTGCAGGAGAAGGAACATCTTTTGGATATTCACTTGGAGTGTATCTTTTCTCTTATACTAGTACTCAATGTTATGCAGTAGTTCAGTTTGTTTATCCGGGTACTCCTGCAGAAAAAGCCGGTATAAAACGTGGTGATCTTATTCTGCAAATAAACGGTACAAATATTACAACCAGCAATTATACTGATTTATTCTACACATCCTCTATTACATTGGGCATGGCAACTTTAAGCGGAAACACAATAAGTCTCAATGGCACAAAAATACCACTTACTGCCAGCACAATGTATCAGGAGCCTGTTAATACTTACAAAGTTATAGATAAAGGCACATATAAAATAGGTTACTTATGCTATACTGATTACACTTTAAAGTCAAATCAAAAACTGATTGATGTATTTAAGTCCTTTAAAACAGCAGGAGTAACATATGTTGTGCTGGACTTACGATATAATAGAGGAGGTTATTCTCTATCTGCACAACTCCTTAGCAGCATTCTTGCTCCTTCATCTATTGTTGATGGTAAGCAAATATATTTGCAGCAAACATGGAACGATAAATATGCTGCATATTGGAAATCAAAAGGAACGGATCTAAATGAGTATTACAAAGACAGCTACACTTACGAAGACGAAGATAAAAACAAAGTAACCCTATCCACAAAAGATGCTAATATGAATCTAAGCAAACTATATGTTTTAGTTTCAGGTAATACTGCATCTGCTTCGGAAGCTACAATCACAGGACTATCTCCTTATATAAGTGTCACAACTATTGGAGAACAGACTTCCGGCAAATATTGTGGTGGAATTGTATTTACTCCAGACGATATTTATGAAAATCCAGACAAAGATCTTGATAACTGGGGTATATACTCAATGGTATACAGATATTCTGATAAAAACGGTAATACACCCTGCATGCCCGATGGCTTTACACCTACATATAAGGTTGAAGATAATCCTTTTGATGGCTATTCAATGGGCGATGAAAAAGAACCATTATTGGCAAAAGCATTAGAATTGATTACAGGTGTACCTTCAACAAAGGCTAAAACAAAAGGTTTAATGTTTACACCAAAAGTTTTAAAGAACTCAGTTAGCCGTTCAGGCAAACTTCATGATAAGTTAATAGAATTACCAGGACGATATCAGTTTAAATAATTATCATTAATATAAAAGAGGTCGCGTTCGGATATGCATTGTATCTGAACGCGATTTTTTTTAATGGATCGACTAAATAATATTAAAATCAAAACTATTTTTACCCTTTGTTTGTATATATGTTGCACAAAACATAATTTCGTAAAACGATAATAAGTTCAAAGAATAGTTATGAAAAAAGTAACATTTCTCTTATCACTCTTGTTTTATATCTTTTTCGTGCAATTTAGTGTTGCACAGAGTAATAACGCTAAAAAAAATAAAGTTATGGAAAAAGTAATTTTTGATTTTACAGCAAAAAGTAATAAAGGCCAGGATATCGATTTTGCTAAGTATAAAGGCAAAGTATTATTGATTGTAAACACAGCAAGTAAGTGTGGATTCACACCTCAGTATAAAGAACTTGAAGAACTAAACAAAAAGTATGCCGATAAAGGATTAGTAGTTATAGGTTTCCCTTGTGATCAGTTTGGCCATCAAGAACCGGGTACCGATAGCGAAATTGAAACTTTCTGCCAGATAAACTTTGGCGTTACTTTCCAGCTTATGTCTAAAATTAACGTGAATGGAGATGATGCTCATCCTATTTATAAATTCCTTAAAAAGAAAGCATCGGGATTTGCATTTTCAGCTATAAAGTGGAATTTCACTAAATTCCTTGTTGCTAAAGACGGATATACAATAAAACGATATGCACCCACAACCACTCCTAAATCGTTAGAAAAGGATATTGAAGACTTTTTAAAATAAAATTCAAACAATTATCCTCTAAGAGAAAATTATTCAGTAAAAACAAAAAGTTACTGCCATCTGCCACTAAAATGCCTAAAAGCGCCTACCAATAAGCTTTGTGGTGGTGGCAGATAAAACATTTACACATTTTTATCTGCTACAAAATAGTGCTTATCTGCTACAAAACAGCTTTATCCACCAAATCAAATCATCTGCTACCAAAATAACTTCCGAAAGTAACATAGAAGTATTACTTACCCTCATTCAGAGTTGGTTCTTTATCATTAAAACTGAGACTTCTAATAAGCCACTCCAGAGTTATACAAAACTCCGGTCTGCTTTTTATAAAACTACTAGACTAGTTTGTACATCCTTGTACAAAAGAATGCACTCTTCTGTACAAAACAATTAATTCTTTTGTACAGAAGAAATATTTGTTTTGTACAAGATTACATAAACATCCCGCCTGGAAAATAAAATCTCAGGAAAGAAATTTAGAAAAGCTCGCCGGAGATTTATAGAATGCTGGAAGGGCAAATTTATAAACTACAATAACACTACATAAATTTGTTTTTTCGCAAAAAAGTCTCGCAGTCTAGCAGATAGCGTTTAAAAAACTGATTATAAACACTATACAGGCGCTAGACTTCTTATCAGAAGTCTAGCAGTAATCTAGCAGTCTAGCGGCTTTCCAAAAGTGCTAATATTAATAACAACCAAAACTTAAATCACTAATTTTAAGCAATATATACAACTAAGCAAAGAAAAAAGATGTATTCATATAGATCAAAAGCGCTAGACTGCTAGACTACCGCTAGACTTTACCAGACAAGTCTAGCGGCTATATAACGCTAAATATCAACCAATTAGAAGCATACTGCTAGACTGCTAGATACTTTTGCAAAAAACAAATTTAATGCTGCACCCTATATTTCATTTAGTGAAACACCAACACATTTCTTAAAGAGACTGCTGAAGTGCTGAGAATGCTTAAAACGTGAATTATATATCAGACAATTACACCCATTTTAGTAGCAGATCAATCTGCTTTTTTTAATAACCATGCAAGATTAAAACGATAATGCAATCTGCTGCTCACCAAATGAATCATATTATCCGGAGTTTGTGTAGCTGCCAGATAACCACGCGGCTCAGCATGAGTTGCATCCATTTCAAAGAACTGTGTCCAGGCACCACCATTCAGGAACCGAGATTTTCCATCAGTGAGTAATTTCTTCACCGGCCAGGTTTTTCCTTCATCAAAAGACAAGGCAGCATACATTCCATAACCTTTGAACTCTTTACCATTTTTATCTTTAAAAATCATTCCACGTTCCGATGGATTTGTACGCAAAGGATGATCAGTAAACGAAATCAGTAAAATAGGTCCTTCATTGAGTCGTCTTAAAACCAGTCGCTGATGACCTTCAAGAGGAGGAAATTCGGAAGCCGAATAAATCCACGTTTTACCCATATCACTTGAAATGCTCATTGGCATACGCATTTTACCAGATGAGTCGGCAATATTATTACTCCGTCCAAAAGCCATCAGTCTTCCGTCCTTCAGCTGCACTACCCCCGCATGAATTCCGGCAATTGTACCTCCGGTATCAGTCCATGTTTGTCCGCCATCCTTACTGATATGTACAGCCGTACTATCCTTTCCACCCGGTCCTGCATCGCAAAGCTGAATAAACCAGCCCTCTTTCGTCTTTATAGTTCCGGCAATAACCTGATGACGTTTTGCATGTTCAGGTTCAATTATTCGCGGAGAGCTCCATGTTTTACCATTATCGTGACTTGTTCTCTGCACCATCATTAAATTCTGCCAATCGCCCGCAGCCTCTACACCATTTATATGATAAAGTGTTCCTTTTCCATCGTTCATCAAAGCCGAACCAGTCATATTCCTGTCGGGCACCTTAAAGAAAAGTGATGCCGGATCCCATTTCTGAGCACCTGCACGCAATCGGGAAGCAAGCACTGTCATCTCACGTCCATTCTCATGATCGGCAGAGAACCAGATAGCCAGTAAGTCACCATTATCGCACCATGTTATAGCCGGTTGATGATTATGCTGATAAAAAGGAGTTTTAGAAGAACAATCCGGTTTTACAACAAAAGGAATTGGAGCCATAAACAAAGGAACTTTATCTTGTTTCTTCCATACAGCTTTAACCTGAGATACATGTTCACTATTTAAATTCGTTTCAAATGTACTTATTGGTTTGCTTGCAGGGTATTCCGCCTGTACAATACGAAAGCCGGTTAAAGCATGCTTATCATCAGGCAACATAGCCATGCGGTTCGAACTACGCAAAAAAGTTTCGGGTGTACTATGGCTACCACCTCTTGTTACCCTGAACTCTCCCCTGCTCTGTCCTACAGGATTAATCTGGTTGTCGGAAATATAAGGACCATACCAATCCATGCACCACTCTTCAACGTTTCCATGCATATCATAAATGCCGAATGCATTCGGTGGCGTTTGTCCCACCCTTAGTGAAACAGATTGATAATCTCTCACAATTCTCTGATCTTTCTGGAAAACAGCCGGCAGTCCATCCCCCATACTGAATGGGTAATAGCTTCCTGCCCGACAGGCATACTCCCACTCCGCTTCGGTAGGCAACCTGTAAGTTTTACCTTCTTTCTTACTCAGCCATTTGCAAAAAGCCACAGCATCGTTGTAGCTTACAAAGATCACCGCTTCGTCATCGCCATTAGAGAGACCTCTTTTTCCCCGTAACGCTTTATGTTCAGGACAAAACTCTTCATACTGTGCATTGGTGATTTCTGTTTTTCCAATCCGGAAGGGATTAGAAATAATAACTTTGTGTATCGGCGCTTCGTCGAAGTTTTCTCCAAGAGCAGCTCCTCCCATATAAAAACTTCCTGCAGGAATGTTTGCCATCGGGATAAACTCTTTCTCCTGTGCATTTACAGAAGTTGATAGTAGAGAAAGTCCTATTCCCAGAAAGATTATCTTTTGTAAGTTTTTCATTGACTATTTTTTTGCATGCAAAGATATGTTTTACTTTAATAGTAACAATATAAAAAAGAATCATTACGTTTTCAAGGAAGATTTTTTAAACAAAACATATTTGCATTTGTTCCAAAGTAAACACCTAAAAATAATAGTATGAAAACGAATATTAAATTCAATCACTTTCCTATTTGGGATAAAACTGCTTCACTATTATTGATTGCACTGTTCCTGTTTTCTATTCCGAAAAATGTAAAAGCTGATGTTCCTTGCAATACAATTCAGTCAGTATCATACGCATGGCCTTGCCCTAATGGAAATCAGGGATATTTCTCTTATTGCAGTGACGGATGCCATGTTTATATAAAATATGACGACTGTATGGGTATTTATCACGAATGGTACTATAGTGCCAACCGAAACATTAAACCTAAAACAGGCAATAAAGAAGTTGACAATTTATTCAATATCGTAATAACTGATTTCAATTTATTATTAGTCAAGAGAAACACAACAAACAAAGATGTTATGTTGTTTCTTAAATCAAGTATAGACAAAGTATCCAAAAGAATAAATATTGGAATAGATTACGCAAGAAAACCTGTTAAAGGAAAAGTTTCATTTAATACTGCTCCCCAAAAAGAGATTGATAAGTTTGTGGAATTAATAAAGGGTGATTCTAAATTCTGAACATAAAACAGAGCTATGATTGATAAGATAGAAAATAGAATCCTTGTTTTAGTATATTAATAAATGGTATTCTAACAGAGTTTCATAATTGAGATTTCTTTAATACCATAAAAGAAAAAGCTCCAAAAACTAAGTTTCTAGAGCTTCTCTTGCGGTGCGTACGAGACTCGAACTCGTGACCCCATGCGTGACAGGCATGTATTCTAACCAACTGAACTAACGCACCAATATTTCAATAAAAAACTATCATTTATGATTGCAAATACAAATTAAACTTTGGCGGTGCGTACGAGACTCGAACTCGTGACCCCATGCGTGACAGGCATGTATTCTAACCAACTGAACTAACGCACCAGTATTTTGTATTGCTATCATTTCTGATTGCGGATGCAAAGGTAGACATTTTTTTCATTCCTGCAAGTACTAAAAGAAAAAAAACTCATTTTTTATTCATTTTAATTCCATAAAAGCATGTTTTATTCAGTTCGAAGTGACAAACAATAACATTTAATACAAACTTCTTGCTTTAATAATTCATTCTTTGGCAATAATTCGCTATTTTTGCGAACTCATAATGATAACTAATGATAAATAAGATGCAAGCAAACAAAAATACCGCAAAGTTGTTACTTCACTGTCCCGATAAACCGGGGATTATATCCGCGGTAACAGATTTTATTACGATTAATAAAGGAAATATTGTTTATCTTGATCAGTACGTTGATCATATTGAAAACATTTTCTTTATGAGAATTGAGTGGGAACTAAGCGATTTTCTTATCCCAAGAGAAAAAATAGAAGATTACTTTGATACTTTGTACGCTCAGAAGTATGAAATGAGCTTCCGTCTATATTTCTCGGATGTTAAACCACGCATGGCGATATTTGTTTCTAAAATGTCTCATTGCTTGTTTGACATGCTTGCACGTTATGCTAACGGTGAATGGAATGTAGAAATTCCTCTTATTATAAGTAATCACCCAAACTTGCAACATGTGGCAGATAAATTTGGTATTCCGTTCTACCTTTTCCCTATTACTAAGGAAACAAAAGCTGAACAGGAAGCTAAAGAAATGGAGCTTCTAGCTAAACATAAAGTGAACTTTATTGTTTTAGCGAGATATATGCAGGTAATATCTGAAAACATGATCAATTCTTATCCTAACAGAATTATCAATATACACCACTCTTTCCTTCCGGCATTCGTTGGCGCTAAGCCTTATCATGCAGCTTTTGAAAGAGGTGTGAAAATTATTGGTGCTACCAGCCATTATGTTACTACTGAACTTGACGCCGGTCCTATTCTTGAACAAGATGTGGTTCGTATAACTCACAAGGATACAGTTGAAGATTTGGTTAATAAAGGAAAGGATCTTGAGAAGATTGTTCTTTCACGTGCAGTACAAAAACATATTGAACGTAAAGTTCTGGCTTACAAGAATAAAACGGTAATCTTTAGTTAAAGATAAATGAATATAGCTATTGTAAAATATAATGCGGGAAACATCTATTCGGTAGATCATGCTTTACGTCGTTTGGGCATAAATGCAGTAGTAACTGCCGATAAGGAGATTCTGGCTAAAGCTGATAAAGTAATTTTTCCGGGAGTTGGTGAAGCTGCAACAACTATGCAACATTTAAAAGCCAACGGTTTGGATAAGCTGATTGTTGATTTAAAGCAACCGGTTTTAGGTATTTGTCTGGGTATGCAGCTTATGTGTAGCCATTCAGAAGAGGGTAATGCTGATTGCCTGAACATTTTCCCTACTGAAGTAAAACTTTTCCATCCTGAAAAGCATGAAGATAAAGTTCCGCACATGGGATGGAATACTATCTGCGATGTAAAGGGCGATCTTTACAAAGGATTTGCTAAAGAGGAATTTGTTTACTTTGTGCATAGCTTTTATGTTCCTGTCAACGAATTTACTATAGCTACAACAGATTACATACATCCGTTTAGCGCGTCATTACAAAAAGACAACTTTTATGCTACTCAGTTCCATCCGGAAAAAAGCGGAAAAGTAGGAGAACGCATATTAGAGAACTTCATCAACTTACCATTATAAATTATAGAATATGATTGAAATCATTCCTGCTATTGATATTATTGAAGGAAAATGCGTCCGCCTTTCCAAAGGTGATTACGATAGCAAAAAAGTATATAATGAGAACCCTGTTGAGGTTGCAAAGGAATTTGAAGCAAACGGTATTCGCCGACTTCATGTTGTTGACCTTGACGGAGCAAAATCTCATCATATTGTCAATTATCGTATTCTGGAAAAAATTGCAACCCAAACATCTCTAATCATAGACTTTGGTGGTGGAATTAAAAGTGATGAAGACCTGGATATTGCTTTCAACAGTGGAGCACAAATGATTACCGGTGGAAGCATTGCCGTAAAAGAGCCTGAACTGTTTTCTGAATGGATCAGTAAATATGGAAGTGACAAAATTATACTTGGAGCGGACGTCAAAGATAAAAAAATTGCAGTAGGCGGATGGAAAGAAGGTACAGATGTTGAACTTATGCCTTTCCTTGATCAATATATTAAAAAGGGTATTAAAAAAGTAATTTGTACGGATATAGATTGTGATGGTATGTTACAAGGACCATCTACTGATCTCTATAAGGAAATACTAAAAGAATTTCCTTCACTCTACTTAATTGCAAGCGGAGGAGTTAGCTGTATTGATGATATTATAAAACTTGAAGAAGCAAAAGTTCCCGCTGTAATTTTTGGGAAAGCGCTTTATGAAGGTAATATTCAACTTAAGGACTTAAAGATATTTATATAGTATGTTAGCGAAAAGAATTATACCTTGTCTGGATATCAAGAACGGAACAACTGTAAAAGGTACAAATTTCGTCAATCTGCGTGAAGCTGGAGATCCGGTAGAACTAGGACGGGCTTATAGCGAACAAGGAGCAGATGAACTGGTTTTTCTGGACATTACTGCTAGCCATGAAGGACGGAAAACTTTTACCGATCTTGTAAAACGGGTTGCCGCAAACATTAGCATTCCATTTACTGTTGGTGGAGGAATTAATGAAATAAAGGATGTAGACCGTTTGCTAAATGCAGGTGCCGACAAAGTATCGATTAACTCTTCTGCAATCCGAGACCCTCAATTAATAAACGATATCGCTAAAAATTTCGGTTCACAGGTATGCGTTGTTGCTATTGACGCTAAACAACAAAATGATATTTGGAAATGTTACTTGAACGGAGGAAGAATAGAAACGGATAAAGAACTAATTTCGTGGGCTAAGGAAGCTGCTGATCGTGGAGCCGGAGAAATACTATTTACCAGCATGAATCATGATGGAGTAAAAAATGGATATGCAAACGAAACACTGGCTCTTTTATCAGAATCGTTGCCTATTCCGATTATCGCTTCCGGAGGAGCTGGTGCAATGGAACATTTTAAAGATACTTTTACCTTGGGAAAAGCTGATGCTGCTTTGGCCGCCAGTGTATTTCATTTCGGAGAAATTAAAATTTCCGAATTAAAAGATTATCTTTGTGCACAAGGAATAACTGTCAGACGATAACAAGTCGAATAATGAATTTTAATATATTACATCATGGATTTAGATTTTAATAAAATGGATGGATTAATTCCGGCAATTATACAAGATAATTTCACCTCTAAAGTGCTGATGCTAGGTTTTATGAATAAGGAAGCTTATGAAAAAACTGTTGCAACAGGAAAAGTAACCTTCTTCAGCCGCACAAAGAACAGACTTTGGACAAAAGGAGAAGAAAGTGGAAATTTTCTGAATGTTGTTTCCATTAAAGAAGATTGTGATAAAGACACCTTACTGATTAAGGTAAAGCCAGTAGGCCCGGTTTGCCATACAGGTGCTGATACTTGCTGGAACGAAGAAAATACAGAAGATATCATGTTTCTTAAGTATTTGCAAGACTTTATCTATAATCGCCATGAAAAAATGCCTGAAAAATCATATACTACATCTTTATTCAACTCTGGCGTGAACCGCATGGCTCAGAAAGTCGGTGAAGAAGCTGTAGAAACTGTAATTGAAGCAACAAACGGCACTAACGACGGCTTAATATATGAAGCTTCAGATTTGATTTATCACCTGATTGTTCTTCTTACTTCAAAAGGTTATCGCATTGAAGATTTAGCTCGTGAGCTTAAGAAAAGACATAAAGAATAAAAAGATATGAGCGAATTACTCATTAACTATCAGAATGTAGAAATTGCCCAGCAAGATGCATGCTTACTTAAAGATGTAAACATGCAGTTGAATGCTGGTGATTTTTTATACATAATAGGTAAGGTGGGCACAGGAAAAACGAGCTTACTAAAAACTATTTATGGAGAACTGGGTATCGCTTCCGGAGAAGCAGAAGTTTTAGGAAATAACCTACGAACAATTAAGCGTAAGCATATTCCTCAACTTAGAAAGAAGTTAGGTATCATTTTTCAGGATTTTCAATTACTAACAGATCGCACAGTATATAGTAATCTGGAATTCGTATTGCGTTCTACCGGCTGGAAAAACAAGCAGGAAATTAAAGAACGCATACAAGAAGTGTTAGAGCAGGTAGGAATGACATCCAAAGGTGATAAGTTACCTAACGAGCTTTCTGGCGGAGAACAACAGCGTATTGTTATTGCCAGAGCTATATTGAACTCTCCTTCTGTTATCCTCGCAGATGAGCCAACCGGAAATCTGGATGCAGAAACAGGAAGAAGAATCGTAGAGTTACTTCATAGTATCAGCCACAAAGGGTCGTCTGTGATTATGACTACGCATAATATTCAACTAATCAAAGATTTCCCAGGACTGGTTCTGAAGTGTGATAATCATCAATTACAAGATGCTACTCACGATTTTTATAAAAAAGAGAACGTTCAGGAATTTAATGAACCGATATTAGAAACGACTTATTCACAAGCCGAATTTATAAGTGAAGAAGAGACGGATAAAGAATAAATTAACAATTTAATAGTGTAAAGAAGATGAAAGTTTTAAAGTTTGGAGGTACTTCCGTTGGTTCTGCCGAACGGATGAAAGAGGTAGCCAAATTAATAACCGATGGTGAGAAGAAAATAGTAGTGCTTTCAGCAATGTCTGGCACAACAAATACTTTAGTTGAAATCTCGGATTACTTATATAAAAAGAATCCGGATGGCGCAAATGAGATCATCAACAACCTGGAAAGAAAGTATAAACAACACGTTGATGAACTTTATTCTACTGCTGAATATAAACAGAAAGGATTGGAAATTATTAAATCTCATTTTGATTATATCCGTTCTTACACCAAAGATCTGTTTACACTTTTTGAAGAAAAAGTTGTTCTTGCTCAAGGTGAATTAATTTCCACTGCTATGGTAAATAATTACCTATGCGAATGTGGAGTAAAATCTGTATTGCTTCCAGCATTGGAATATATGCGTACAGACAAGAACGCTGAGCCAGATCCTTTATACATTAAAGAAAAACTTCAGATTCAGTTAGAACTTTATCCTGACGCAGATATTTATATCACACAAGGTTTCATCTGCAGAAATGCATACGGTGAAATTGATAACTTGCAACGTGGAGGTAGTGATTATACCGCTTCATTAATCGGTGCAGCTATTGATGCTACTGAAATTCAAATCTGGACTGATATTGATGGTCTTCACAATAACGACCCTCGCGTAGTTGATAAAACTGCTCCTGTTCGTCAACTGCACTTTGAAGAAGCTGCCGAACTTGCTTATTTCGGTGCAAAGATTCTTCACCCAACTTGTGTGCAACCTGCTAAATATGCTAATATTCCGGTTCGTCTGTTGAATACTATGGAACCATCAGCTCCTGGTACTTTGATTTCAAACGAAACTGAAAAGAATAAAATCAAAGCTGTTGCTGCTAAAGACAATATCACAGCAATCAAAATCAAATCAAGCCGTATGTTGCTTGCACACGGATTCCTTCGCAAGGTATTCGAGATATTTGAAAGCTACCAGACTTCTATTGATATGGTTTGTACATCGGAAGTTGGTGTATCGGTATCGATAGATAATACAAAACACTTGCCGGAAATTCTTGATGATTTGAAGAAATATGGTACAGTTACAATAGACAAAGATATGTGTATTGTATGTGTTGTTGGTGACCTGGAATGGGAAAATGTTGGATTTGAAGCTACTGCACTTGATGCAATGAGTAACATACCGGTTAGAATGATTTCATTTGGAGGTAGTAATCACAATATTTCATTCCTTATTCGCGAATCTGATAAAAAAGAAGCATTACAATCATTAAGTAATGTACTTTTCAATAATAAATAATAGCAAATTTGTATGAAAGGGACCTTCCCAATAGATAAATTTCGTGAGATGGAAACTCCTTTCTATTTCTACGATACAAAGGTATTAAGGGACACACTTAATTGTGTAAATAACGAGGCAAAGAAGTATGGCAATTATATTGTACACTATGCCGTAAAAGCAAATGCAAATCCGAAAGTTCTATCAATTATACGTGAGAACTATTTAGGTGCAGACTGTGTTAGCGGTGGCGAGATTCGTGCAGCAATTAAAGCTGGATTTCCTGCTTCTAAAATTGTTTTTGCAGGAGTTGGTAAAGCCGACTGGGAAATTAATCTAGGATTAGATTATGGAATATTCTGCTTTAACGTAGAATCTATTCCTGAGCTTGAAGTTATCAACGAACTTGCTGGTGCTAAAGGTAAAATTGCTTCAATAGCTTTGCGTGTTAATCCAAATGTAGGAGCACATACGCATGCTAATATTACTACCGGACTAAAGGAGAATAAGTTTGGTATTAATCTGGAAGATCTTGATAACGTATTAGATGCAGTTAATGCACTTCCTAATGTTAAGTTGTTAGGATTACATTTCCATATTGGTTCACAGATTCTTGATATGGGGGACTTTGTGGGACTTTGTAATCGTGTAAACGAAATACAGGAACGCATGTATCAACGTCGTATTATTGTTGAACATATTAATGTTGGAGGTGGACTGGGTATTGATTACCAACATCCAAACAGACAATCTATTCCTGATTTTGCTGCATATTTTGCAACATTCCATAAACACTTGAAATTACGCCCTTCACAAACATTGCATTTTGAATTAGGACGTTCAGTTGTTGGACAATGTGGAAGTTTAATAAGCAAAGTGTTATATGTAAAACAAGGAGCAAATAAGCAATTCGCCATTTTAGATGGTGGTATGACAGATCTTATTCGCCCGGCTTTATATCAGGCTTACCACAAAATTGAAAATATAACATCAGAAGAACCAATGGAGAAATATGATGTTGTAGGTCCAATTTGTGAATCGTCTGATGTATTTGGAAAGGCACTGGATATCAACAAAGTGAAAAGAGGTGATCTCTTTGCTCTTCGTTCGGCCGGCGCTTACGGTGAAATTATGGCTTCTGGTTATAATTGCAGAGCTCTTCCCCAAGGATATACTTCTGATGAGCTAATTTAACTTCGATAAATAAATGAAAAAGGGATGTCCAAAAGGCATCCCTTTTTTTAGCAAAAAAAATGATTTTAAAAGATATACTTTATGTTTAAAAAGAAAAATTCTATATCTATTAATTCCAATATTTAATGTAATTTTGCAGCAATAAATAAACAGAAAATACGCAATGGACTTATTTACCTTTAATATAGTCGAGATTATATTATTAGCCTCTATAGGAATATTACTAATTATACAAATAATCTACTATTTCAGTCTATACAACCAATTACATGTTCACAACAAAGCAGAAAGTGCCGGAGATTTAATATACGAAACAGATCTTCCTCCCATCTCTGTAATTATCAGCGCACGTAATGAATCTGAGAATCTCAGGAATTATCTGCCTTCCATTCTGGAACAAGATTATCCTAATTTTGAAGTTATCGTTATTAATGATGGCTCAACTGATGAAAGTGAAGATGTACTGACAATCCTTGAGGAACAACATACCAATTTATATCATACATTTACTCCGGACGGTGCCCGTTACATCAGCAGAAAAAAACTGGCACTCACCGTTGGGATTAAGGCTAGTAAATATGATTGGTTAGTATTTACCGATGCCGATTGCCGTCCGGCTAGCAAGGAATGGTTAAAACTAATGGCCAGAAATTTCACACCACGCACAGACATAGTTTTAGGATATAGCGGATATGAGCAAAATAAGGGATGGTTCTATAGAAAGGTTTCATTCACTAACCTGTTTATGTCAATGCGTTTTCTAGGATTTGCACTTATAGATAAACCATATATGGGTATTGGACGAAATATGGCTTACCGAAAAGAGTTATTCTTCAAGAACAAAGGATTCTCTTCACACCTGAACTTGCAACGGGGAGACGATGACTTGTTTATAAACGAAGTGGCAACTCCTTACAATACAAAAATTGAAACTTCTCCAGGTGCTATTATAAGAATGGAACCAGCATATGGATATAAAAGCTGGAAAGAAGAGAAAGTAAGCTATCTGGCAACTTCACATTTCTATCATGGTGCTCAACGCTACCTATTAGGTTTTGAAACAACTTCTCGCCTGCTATTTATCGCAACTGTTATCGGAACAATTGCAATTGGCATTATCGAAAAACAATGGGTTGTATTAGGCTTAGCTATTCTGGCTTACATACTTCGGTTTGTAATGCAGATTGTTATAATCAATAAAACAGCCACTGATTTAGAAGAAAGAAAATATTATCTTACTTTACCAATATTTGATATAGTACTGCCTCTTGATGTATTAAAGTTCAAATTATTCAGAACAATCCGGGGAAAAGGTGACTATATGAGAAGATAAAAAATAGTCCGTTATTTTAAACGAAAAGCATTGGGGTTTGCCTCTTAATTTATTGGTGAATGGATTTAAATTATTGGTGAATGGTTGCTCAACCATTCACCAATAATTTTATAATAGTATTTCTATTATTCAAATTGGATGGATTTTGCCGGATTAATCTTTGATATCAGATAAGAAGGCCCAACTAACATCAAGACTGAAGCTACAAATGTTCCTGCATTTATTAAAAGGAACAGCCAGACATTGAACTCCACTGGCACATGGTCAATATAATATGTTTCCGGATTAAGCTTGAATAAATGGAATTTAGACTGAACAAAACAGAATAGTAATCCTACTATATTTCCCCAAAGCATACCTTTGCCTATTAAAAAGACTGAGAAATAAAGGAATATCTCGCGAATACTGAAATTCTTTGCACCAAGTGCTTTCAGAATTCCAATCATGTTTGTTCTCTCCAGAATGATAATCAGCAGACCCGAAATCATTGTAAATCCGGCTACACCAACCATTAAAATAAGGATAACCCATACATTCATATCAAGCAAACTAAGCCATGCAAAAACAGATGGATTAAGCTGTTCAATGGTCTGAGTATAATAAACACCACCATATTTATCAACTTCTTTATCTACATGCTGATACACATTATAAGCCACTTTATCCAGTTGATTATAGTCGGTAATCTGAAGCTCCATTCCGGTAGCTTGTTCGGGTTCCCACTGATTTAAATGGTTTACAGTTCTGATATCCGTCAGCAGAAACAGGTTATCATATTCAGAGAAATTGGTTTGATATATCCCCTTAATTGTGAATCTGCGAGCGCGAACCTCGCTTTGAATATAATAAGTATAGATCTTGTCGCCTAACTTTAAGTTCAGCTTATTTGCCAAAGACTTTGAAATAAGGACCTCATTTGATGAAGTAGAATCTGAAAAAGCAGGAACTTCTCCTTCTACCAGATTCTTACGAAAGAACGTAGGATCAAACTCCTGCCCCACTCCTTTCAAAACAATTCCCTGAAAAGCATTATCGGTCTTTATCATTCCTGGCTTTGTTGAATACCTCTGCACATGTTTTATCCCAGGTATGGAAGAGAGAACTTTTATTATGCTATCGTTCGTAACAACCGGACGCGTTTCGTAAGAAAGAGAAGAGTCGAAGTTGCTAACCTGAATATGTGAACCAAAACCTACTACTTTACTTTTTATTTCATTTTTAAAGCCTATAACTACTCCTACAGAAATAATCATTACAGCCAGTCCAATAGCAATACCAATCATAGCAATGCGCACGGCCGGCTTTGAGACTTGCTTCTGAACCTCTTTACCTGAATATATTCTTCGAGCTATAAAAAGTGAAAGATTCATTTCTTAGTTTCCTCCCATTAAAAATGTTAATGACTTATTTTTATTAATTACATACTTTGTTAGAATTACAGGAAGTACAAGACCTGCTATTACTGCCAGAGCCAAAGCTATAGAATATGTAAAGGGGGTAAATAAACCCATTTTTTCATATACCATTCTTACTGAATAAACTCCGGCCATATGAAGTAAATAGATATAAGCGCTATATTTACCTAAGGACATTAACCAGTTGTTGCTTGATTTTTGAATATCGTGAGCAATACAGATAACCATATAACTACCGGATAGACCACAAATAAGATTCAAAAGCTGTTTAAGATTCTCAGTCTCAACAAAATCTTTTCTTCCATAAGCCAATGTCAATATTATAATGGCAAAAATGGAGTGAGCTAATGAGGGGCGGAGCTTTTCCTTGTCAGTCAGTAGGAATAGAATCATTCCTGCCCAGAAATAGATAATGAATGAATGGACAAATGATAAATAGAATATTTGTGGAAGTGGAATAAAATAGAGAATTACAGAAAGAATTCCTAAAATAGTTATCCCACCTTTTAATTTCATGCAGAGAGCCGAAATCAAGAACACCACAAACAAAGTATACATGAACCAAAGGAATACTGCCGATCCACCAACATTTGTGTAAAAAATCTCAAGAAGATAACGCCAGTCTACCACCCGTTTTACCGGCATAAAGAGTCCCAAACCAAAATTCAGCAGAGCTATCGCTGCAGAAATAAAGAAATAAGGAACCATCAGACGTAGAAACTTCTTCTTAATGAACGGAAGTGATGGAATATCGCCTGGTTTTCTGCTCATAGACATTTGGAACAGAAAGCCAGACAATATCATAAATAGAGGCATATGAAATGAAAAAATAAGATCTTTTATTTCACTGTAATATGCCGGCATATATACTGTAGAAGTAAAATGACCAACAACAACCAATATTATGCCAATAGCTTTAGAAAGCGTTATGTAATCATACTGCCTCATAAAGATCTTTAATCAACTCTCCCCGGATAGGCTTCCAATGCTTTACTTAAAACAAAGAGTGCTCTAGTCAGATCCTTTTTCTTTAACACATAAGCAATACGAACTTCATTATATCCGGCACCCGGAGTAGTATAGAAACCTGAAGCCGGAGCCATAAATACAGTTTCGCCTTCGTATTCAAAATCAGAAAGACACCATGCGCAGAATTTATCAGAATCGTCAACCGGTAACTTTGCCACTGTATAGAAAGCTCCCATTGGTATCGGAGAATAAACTCCCGGTATTTTATTCAATCCATCAATCAGGCACTTACGGCGTTCAACATATTCGTCATACGTTTCTCTTGAATATTCTTCCGGAGCATCTAAAGAAGCCTCAGCTGCAATTTGTCCAATCAATGGAGGACTAAGACGTGCCTGGCAGAACTTCATAACTGCGTTACGAACTTCTTTGTTCTTTGTAATTAATGCACCAATACGGATACCGCATTCTGAATATCTTTTAGAGACAGAGTCAATCAAAACAACATTGTTCTCGATACCTTCCAGGTGACATGCTGATATATAAGGCGAACCGGTATAAATGAATTCACGATATACTTCATCCGAGAATAAGAACAAATCATACTTCTTAACCATATCTCTGATTTGATTCATCTCTTTGCGAGTATATAAATAGCCGGTAGGGTTATTAGGATTACAAATCAAAATACCTTTTGTACGCTCGTTAATCAGTTCTTCAAACTTCTCCACCTTTGGAAGGGAGAACCCTTCTTCTATAGTAGTTGCCACAGTGCGAATCACAGCTCCGGCCGAAATAGCAAATGCCATATAGTTGGCATAAGCCGGTTCTGGAACAATAATTTCATCACCCGGATTCAAGCATGACATGAATGCAAAAAGCACAGCTTCCGATCCACCGGTAGTAATGATAATATCATCTGCAGTGAGATTAATATTATATTTCGCATAGTAATGGGTAAGCTTTTCCCGATAACTTCTGTAACCGTCACTTGGACTGTATTCCAAAATCTTACGATCAATATTACGAATGGCTTCAAGTGCCGCCTTAGGAGTAGGAAGGTCTGGCTGACCAATATTCAGGTGATACACATGAGTTCCTCTTTGTTTGGCAGCTTCAGCTAACGGAGCAAGTTTCCTAATTGGTGAAGCAGGCATTTCTGTTCCACGAATGGATATAGTTGGCATACTTTATAGTATTAAAATATATTTTCAATTGAGCTGCAAAGATAGGACTTCGAGAGTAACCAAGCAAACAAATAGTAAACAAAAATGAGGCATAGTTTTCTTTAAGACAAGTTTTTGCAATAAAACTGTATTAAATCAAATTAAATATGTAGATTTGTTTAATCTTTAAATTGAATGTTCTATGATTACAGTCCACCTCATAACATTCGCTTCGGCTCTGCAAAACCAGATGTCCATCTATAAGATGCACGAAGTTCTTCTCAGTGAACTTGAGAAATTTTATATCATAAAAATTATTGATTACAAAGACTTGTATACCCTTACCGAAGATGATTTCAAAATTGTTTTCATTGCTACAGGAGGGATAGAAAAGTTCGTTATCCGATGCTTCGAATTCCTGCCTCAGCCTATGATTTTACTTACTGATGGTGTGCAGAATTCCTTTTCTGCCTCATTGGAAATTTCATATTGGCTGCAATGTAAAGGACTAAAATCTGAAATTCTTCATGGCGACATACGAAATACAGTTGAAAGGATTCAGGTTCATTACAATAATTTCGAAGCTCAAAAAAACCTTAAAGGTAAGAGAATTGGAGTTATTGGAACTCCTTCTTCATGGCTTATTGCAAGCGGAGTAGATTATCTGCTTTCCAAACAACGCTGGGGAGTAGAGTATATTAACATCCCTATTGAGAATGTTACAAAGAGATATGCACTTATCGGTGAAGATGAGGTTGGGGAACAAGCTGCACAGATAGCCGGAAAAGCTTTAGCCTGCAGAGAGGCGGACCCGGAAGATATGATAAATGCAATGCGCATTTATAAGGCGATAAAAGAGATTTGTGAAAAAGAAAAGCTGAATGCCATTACATTAAACTGCTACAAAATAATAACACTTTTAGGAACAACGGGGTGTTTGGCTATGTCATTGCTTAATGATGAAGGAATACTTGCCGGATGCGAAGGCGACTTGCAATCTATCTTTACTCTCATGGCTATAAAAGCTGTAACTGGTCGCTCGGCATTTATGGCAAACCCTATCAGGATTGATATAAAAAGCAACGAGATTGTAATGGCACATTGCACTGTTAGCACAAAACTTACGGAAAGATACATCATCCGAAATCATTTTGAAAGTAACAAAGGAGTATCTATTCAGGGAATTCTGCCAACTGGAGATGTTACAATAGTAAAATGTGGCGGGGAATGCCTGGACGAATATTATGTTGCTTCAGGAAGTTTAATTGAGAATACTAATTATCTGAATGTTTGCCGTACACAAATCCGAATAAAATTGGATAGTCCGGTAGATTATTTCCTCCGCAATCCGATAGGAAATCATCATATGGTTGTTATTGGTAATTATGAAAAGAATTTGGATGCGTTTTTTGCTTCCAACAATTGTAAAAGAGCAGAATAGAAACAAGTTGTGTACTTGTTTCTATTCTATATAATATATTAAATATTTAAATTGAAATAGGCTTTTCCTGCCATTTGCCAGCAATAAGCTCCATCACGCTATTTATTCCGGCAGCCTTTAACGCCTGAAGAGCTTCTCTCCTACCATGATTTACCAGTTCCGGATAATGAGAATCTGAATTTACCACTAAAGGGATACGCATATCTTTGATAAGAGAAAAAGTTGTTTCATCGGGATAAAAGACACCAAGTTTATGATAGGCCTTAGTATTTATCTCCATTATATATTCCTTTTCATAAATAAACGCAAACAAATCTTTTAATGCATTCTTATACCAGTCTTCTTCTGTAACACCTGGCTGACAATAAGAAACATTATATGCAATTTTATCAGCATGCCCCACAATGTCGAAACCTCCAAGCTCTACCATAGACATTAATCTATTGAAATAAGCAAGAGAAGTAGACTTTACATCATTACGAAAATACTTCTCCAGCTTTTCTTTAAAGTTCTCTTTACTGCAGTCAATATCTACAACTTCTCCCTGATCGTCTTTCAAAAGATGTACCGAGCCAATACGATAATCCAATGGGAGGTTACGAAAATAATCTATTGAAGGGTTACTGTCCTCATCTAAATAATCAATCTCCAGTCCGATATATAACTCTATTTTATCCTGAAATTCTTTCTTCAAAGCATAAAACTCATCCAAATAAGGCGCTACATCTTCCTTTTTCATAGTCCAATGGGTAGGGAAAGGAAGCGGAGCATGAGAGGAAATACCGTACGAAGTAAATCCTTGACGCACGGCTTCAACTACAAATTCTTTCATAGGAGCACGTCCATCACAGAAAGATGTATGACTATGATAATTTGTCAGATTCATTTTTATTATTCTATTTCACTTAGTTCAAGCCATCTCATTGTCTTTTCATCAATAAGATCGATAAGTTCCGCAATTCTTTTCGATTTCTCAGTCAACGAAGCTGCTGACAAAGAACCACTGCAAAGATCGGCTTCCAAATCTGCCTTTTCCTGTTCCAGATCTTCCAGTTCCTTCTCAATCTGAGCATATTCCATCTTTTCTTTGTAAGACATCTTGCGTTTATCGTTAGTACGGACTCTTGCAGTTTTATCTTCTTTTGGCTTTTCCGCTTCTTTTTCTTTTTGTTTCTTAGCCTCATTCCAATCGCGGTAATCAGAATAATTACCAGGAAAATCACGAATATCTCCCTGACCGTTGAATACAAGCAAGTGATCAACAACTTTATCCATAAAGTAGCGGTCGTGTGAAACCACAATCACACATCCTTTAAAGTTTACCAAATAATCTTCCAGGACATTAAGCGTAATAATATCAAGATCATTAGTGGGCTCATCGAGTACAAGGAAATTAGGATTTCGCATTAATACCGTACAAAGATAAAGCCTTCTTCTCTCCCCTCCGCTTAATTTATAAACATAGCTATGCTGAGTCTCTGGGGTGAAAAGGAAATGTTGCAGAAACTGAGATGCAGTAAGCTTTTTGCCATCGCCTAATTCTATAACCTCAGCAATTTCTTGCACCACATCAATCACCTTCATCTGATCGTCGAACTGCAAACCATCCTGTGAATAGTAACCAAAGCGGACTGTCTCTCCAATATCAATAGTTCCTTTATCCGGTTGTGCTTGTCCCATTAATATTTTAATAAAGGTAGACTTTCCAGTTCCGTTATTACCAACTATACCCATTTTTTCATATCGGGCAAAAATATAAGAGAAGTCATCCAATATCTTCAGGTCTCCAAAACTTTTATAAAGATGATCGGCCTCAAATATTTTAGAACCAATATAACTAGCTTTTACGTCGAGCTTTACATTATCGTTATTGAAACGCTGCTTTGCAACTTTCTCTATTTCATAAAACGCATCCTGTCTGTATTTTGCTTTATGTGCACGCGCTTGTGGCATACGACGCATCCAGTCAAGTTCAGTGCGATAAAGATTATTCGCACGTTCAATTTCTACATTCGTTGAATCAATCCGTTCTTGTCTTTTCTCCAGATAGTAACTATAATTCCCTTTATATTGATAAACCTGCTTGTTATCAATCTCAATAATCTCCGAGCAAACTCTATCAAGGAAATATCGGTCGTGAGTTACCATCAGCAAACTTACGTTTGTACGTCTGAGATATTCTTCCAACCATTCTGTCATATCCAAATCCAAGTGGTTGGTAGGCTCATCGAGAATTAATAAGTCCGGTTCGGTAATCAATGTATTTGCGAGTGCCACTCGTTTCAACTGCCCACCAGAAAGGTGTTTTACCAGTTGATCGAAGTTACGGATCTTTAACTGCGAAAGAATTTGTTTTGCTTTACGTTCATAATCCCATGCTTTTTCATGATCCATTCGAATCAATAATTCCTGTAATCCGGGATTACCTTTTGTTTCCATACAAGCTTCATACTCTTTAATCAGCTGCACAGTTTCATTATTAGAATGAAAACAAGCCTCAAGAACAGTCAGATCCTCGGGATACTGAGGGTCTTGTTCCAAATAAGCTATGCGTAGATCTCGTCTGAAGACAATATTTCCGGCATCATATCCTTCTTTCCCTGCAATAATATTCAATAAGGTTGTCTTTCCACTACCATTTTTAGCTATAAGCCCAATCCTTTGTCCTTCTGCAATACCAAATGAAATCTCATTAAATAGAACAAGGTCACCAAATGATTTGGTTAACCCATCAACCTGCATATAACTCGCCATCTTTTTCTTCTAATTTTAATTCAATTCATTTTCCACCTTCAACTTAACATCTTGAAAAATGGCATTCAAATCACACGGTTGACCAGCACGGACTAAGTTCCATATCATCTCTGAAGGATATATAATCAGTTTACTTTCATTAAAGCACAATCCAGGAATTTCCTTATTACCATTAATTACCGTAACCCATTCCATACCATCAATCTGGTTTTCAATAATTGTGCCAAAGGCTATTCCAAAAGATTCCCACACTTCTTTTTGCTGAGGTTTAAAGCTGCTACTATCAACCATTTGCTGAATCTTAGCAATATCTTCTTCCGATGAAGTAAAATCCTTCTTAATTTGTTTTTTTATTGTACCTGAAGCCCAATCGAAAGCCTCATTTACAACATTAATTTCCAATACTCGTATTGGTATAATTTCATTTATTTGTTTGCCTTTCGGATAAGCTTTCAAGGAAGATATTATTTCTTCAGCTTCAGTTATATCATTTCCTCGGGGAACGGTAAATGTACATTCGAATGCCACATTACCTATTCCTATTATCCAGACATGAGTTACATAATAGGCTCCTTCTTCCTGAAACATTTCTTTACTATAAGCACAAACCAGCTCACCAAGTTTAACCTGCGAAGAATTTTTATTTTGCTTCAGCTCATAATCTACCGATTCCTTTCCGTATCCATTATTTCTATCGTCACGGTATGCTGAAATTCTAAAATTACCAGTCCACTTATTGGGATTGTAAAACAGGAAACTATCTTCTGCATCCTCAAATTCGTTCCAGGATGAAGGGTAAATTAAGGAGAACCAAGCTCCGGGAGAAATAAACTTTTTACCTTTTTCGATCATATATATTTATCTTATTCTTTATCTATTGTTGTTTACTATTTGCCTATAGGCTGAATATATCGTCTTACCTCTCTCGATATTTCGAGATACATATAAAAACGCTGATGAGTTCTAATTCCATTCAAATTCTTTTCAAACAAGTTATTTGCATATTGTTTAGACTTCTCAAAAGTTATGCGAGACATTTCATTTTGTGATTTGCCCACAATTGTTGAGTCCAGCTTTTCGTCGGGAAAGAAATCATCCAGATTTACGTCACCAATCATCGTAGTTTCAAGAAAATCTTTTTTCTTATGATTCTTATCCAAATAATATCCCACAAACATATGTCCGGGCATTCTTACTAAAATTGGATCAAGATTAATTGCTCTCAACAAAGAAGCAAACAAAACACTTCCATCAACACAATTAATTTGGGAAGATTCCAATGCATCATCCAAAGTCCTGACACGTTGGGAAAAAGCAACATTTGATGAAAGGCTTGATGTTGATACAGAACTATACTTAAAGTTTCGTTTCTGCAATACATTCCATAAAACGTATACTTGCTTGTCTACCGAACCTGGTTTATCGGACTGATAACCGACAAAACGATTAACAATACGTGTATTTAAAGCTTCACGAAGAAGCTTATCAATCATTGGATGCTCTTCATTTACATATGCAGCAAAGAATATCCCGGTATCGTGAAACTGTTGTTTGCTATCCAAATAAGCAAGCAGACATTCGTTAATACTTCTCACCGAAAATGTGCGAACCTTCTGTCCCAGACTAGTTCCATTAACCTCCACTTCAACGGAAACACTAACGGGTGCAGCCTGAATATTATTTTTCAATGCATTATAATTCCATATTACATCCGGAAATATCTGATATACCGTACCGGATTCTTCCAATACAAATTCAGAAACTGATTTCTCAAAATAAGGTGTTTTGCCGAGCGTAATTCTAACTTTGCTATTAGCCCTTCCCGATTTCATACGAATAATAAAGCCCGATTTTGGATTACCTAAATAATGATTTCCTGCCGGTTTAATAACTACTGTATCCGTTGTTGCAATAGAGAGAATTGCTGAAGGGAATATATTACCGCCTAGTTCATCATCTAAGTCATAATCACGTCTAAAAAGTCCATCATTGTATAGGTAGATCCCGCTAATAGTTACAATTATTACTAACGAAACAATTGCAACAGTCTTCCATATATTAATCTTTTTCATCTGATATACATAATAATGAAACAAATATAACTATAAGTTTTGGTACACAAAAGCATCGTAACAACTTTGTAACATCTATTTCATTTATACGTAATATAAAAGCTACATCTTTGCAATTAATTAATAAGAATGTATATATTTGTACAACATCATAAACAAAAGAAATTATGAACACCAATAGAATTTTAGTTGTTGACGACGAAGAAGATCTTTGTGAAATTTTAAAATTTAATTTAGAGAATGAAGGGTATGAAGTAGATACTGCAAATTCGGCAGAAGAAGCACTCAAATTAAATATTAGCGATTATGACTTATTATTATTGGACGTTATGATGGGAGAAATTTCCGGATTCAGAATGGCCAGTATACTTAAAAAAGAGAAAAAGACAGCCAGTATTCCTATAATCTTCATAACAGCAAAAGATACAGAGAATGATACTGTTACAGGTTTTAACCTTGGAGCTGACGATTATATTTCGAAGCCATTTTCTTTGCGTGAAGTAATATCACGAGTAAAAGCTGTAATTCGCCGTACTACAAACAATACCGAAAAGAGCTCTACAGAACAAATTTATTTCGAAACGCTGGTTATTGATATAACAAAAAAGAAAGTCACCATTGATGGAGAAGAAATATCTCTAACCAAAAAAGAATTTGAAATACTACTCCTTTTACTGCAAAACCGAGGAAGAGTTTTCTCCAGAGAAGACATTCTTTCCAAGATATGGAGTGATGAAGTTTGTGTATTAGACCGCACCATTGACGTAAATATCACTCGTTTGCGAAAAAAAATAGGTAGCTACGGGAAACATGTTGTTACCCGACTTGGTTATGGATACTGTTTTGAATGTTAACGAGCTATTATAATTATTAATATGACAATTGCCCAAAAACCAATATTATCCCTAAACCAGAAATTATTACTCTCTGTTATTCTTTTATTTGCAGCGTTTTCCTTATGTTTTATTGGTTTTCAATATAACAGAGAAAAAGAGTTTAAAGTAGAACTACTTAATACTAAACTACAAGATTACAATGCACGCTTATATGAGGAAATCTGTGACTCGGGAAATATTGAAAAAACACTAAACAAATACACAAAAAGACATACCATTAAAGGTCTCCGTGTTACCATTATAACTCTTGATGGTAAAGTTATCTATGATAATCTAAAAAAGGACTATAATAAGATTGAGAATCATTCAAACAGACCTGAAGTTAAACTGGCTTTAAGCAAAGGCAATGGATATGATTTGAGAAGAACATCCGAAACAACCGGATATCCATCTTTCTATTCTGCTTCTTTGTATGATAAATACATTGTTCGTAGTGCGCTGCCTTACAATATAGATTTAATTACCAGTTTAAAAGCCGACTACAAGTTTGTTTGGTTTACGGCAATAGTTACATTAATACTGACCATAATTTTCTCAAGATTTACTAAAAAGATAGGGACTTCTATTGCTCAGCTGAGAGAATTTACCAGACGGGCAGACCGCAATGAGGCTTTGGATATGGATATGGCTAATGCTTTTCCAAACAATGAATTAGGTGATATTTCTCAGCACATCATCAAAATTTATAATCGATTGCACGATACTAAAGAAGCCTTATATATAGAAAGGGAAAAGCTTATTACCCACTTACAGATTTCACATGAAGGACTGGGTATTTTTACTGCTGACAAGAAAGAGATTCTCGTTAATAACCTTTTCACCCAATATAGTAATCTTATATCGGATGTAAATCTTCAAAATGCAGAGGAAGTTTTTTCTTTACCCGAGATTCAAAAAATTACTGAATACATAAGTAAGGCACAAACAAGGCCTGCCGGCAACGAAGAACGCCGGATGTCTATCAATTTAGATAAAAACGGACGAATATTTGTTGTAGAGTGTATCATCTTCCAGGATCAGAGCTTTGAGATTTCTATTAATGACATTACACAAGAGGAAGAGCAAGTTCGGATGAAAAGGCAATTGACTCAGAACATTGCACACGAGCTTAAAACTCCTGTAAGCAGTATTCAGGGATATCTGGAAACTATTGTTAATAATGAATCTCTTCCAAAGGATAAACTGAAAACATTTCTGGAACGTTGCTATGCTCAAAGTAACAGACTGACCCGACTTTTAAGAGACATATCCGTGCTTACACGAATGGACGAAGCAAGTAACATGATTGATATGGAAAAAGTAGAAATCAGCTCTCTTGTGCAAAGTATTATTAAAGATGTGGCTTTAGAATTAGAAGAAAAGAACATCAAAGTAAACAATGCTTTGAATAAGGAATTACCAATACGTGGAAATGCTTCGCTGATATATTCTATCTTCAGGAATTTAATGGATAACGCCATTGCATATGCAGGAAACGATATTTCCATTAATATAAAATGCTTCAGAGAAGATGAATCATTCTACTATTTCAGTTTTTCTGATACCGGAATAGGTGTTGCGCCAGAGCATTTAAACAGATTGTTTGAACGTTTTTATCGTGTAGATAAAGGGCGCTCACGAAAAATTGGCGGTACAGGTCTGGGACTGGCTATCGTAAAAAACTCCGTAATTATTCACGGAGGAAATATATCGGCCAAAAACAATCAAGGCGGTGGACTGGAATTTATATTCACACTAGCCAAAAGCTAAAATCAATATTGAAAATAAAAAAGATATCTTCTATATTGATTCTCCTAAATTAATTATTAACTTTGCGGTGCATCGGTTCTCTGTTTTTACTTAAAACCAGAGATTAAAAGGGAATCAGGTGAAAATCCTGAACAGTCCCGCTGCTGTAAGTTTCTATAAAACGTTATAAGCAAACACTCAATACCACTGAACGATAGTTGTTCGGGAAGGAGCTTAATAACGGAAACGAGTCAGAAGACCTGCCATGCTTGTATTTCAACAGCTTTCGAGGACAGAGCCATTGAATCTTATAACCGTTTTGCAATATTCCGGTTATTCGCTATCATTTTTTATACTTAATACAACAAAAGCAACAGGATTATTATATCCTTTTGAAAGAGTGAATACTTAATGACAATAGTATATAATCAATTAAACTCTGCCAAGTTTATTGAAAACAAGCCCGGTCGAAGTGATTCGCCCGGGTCTGTTTTTTTCTATCTGTTATGATGTATATTATCGTTATACCGTTCAAATCCTGCAGCATTGATTCTCTTTTTTGCCTGACGGGTTGCATTAAAAACCACATTCTTCAATTCTACAGATTCCGCACGAAAATCTTCATCCTCTTTTCCCGCTTTAATTTGTGCAGTAAGCTGAAAAGTTCCATATCCATCAATAGTAACACTATGACCATCTTTCAGCTTTTCCTCAATGCAAGAGAAAATCCGTGTAAATGCACTCAAAAGTTCTCCTTTTTTTGCGGACGAACCACCACTGAGTTCTTCGGCTAAATCTTCCGTACGATAATTATTCTTACTTTTTACGCTTACCCAATTAGATTTCTTCAACTCACCTGTTTTACTACTCTTAATAGCATAGGTGTGAACGCTGTAACGAATTGCCATTTTTTTCTTTTTAGATTAAGTGATTACTCTTATCATATTAACTATTTAAACCCGGGAAACTCTTTTTATGGTCCCGACCCTGATCAAACAAGGTCGTGAGGCTAAATAATCAGGGTCGCGACCTCAATCAAACAGGGTCACGACCTTAATATTAATATATATAGACAAAGATAATAATTCTCTGAGAATAAACAGCTAATTGCCCGCCTTTACTTTTATAAGAGAAAAAGATTAAATAAAGGAAAATGAAAGAAATAATTGTGAATATGGAATTTCTTTCTAACTTTGCGGTGCTTTGGTTCACTATATCTCCTTATCGGAGAAGTGATTAAAAGGGAATCAGGTGAAAATCCTGAACAGTCCCGCTGCTGTAAGTTTCTACAAAACGTTGTAAGCAAGCACTCAATACCACTGAACAATAAAGTTCGGGAAGGCGCTTACAAACGGAAACGAGTCAGAAGACCTGCCAGACATTTTTTAAGTATAAAGCTTGCGAGGAACGAGCTTATCACTAAGAAATTCAATTTTTTTATTACTTAATTTATAAAGACATAGACAAGATGAAAAAGATCTATTCTCTATTACTGCTTACTGTGGTAATACTTTGCAGTTGTGACAATAACGATGATAATTCTAATGTTATTGACAGTACAACCGTTACCTTAAATCTACAAGGAAAACTTAGTTCACCAGAATCTGAATTTACAGGAGTATTTAAGGACGAACCTGCTGGTTCATACAGCTACAAGAATACATTTGTAGATCAAACCGGATATTTTGTTTTTGATAGTTATGTAACAAGCTATTCATCTTTTGGTGGCGGATTTACTTATACTAATAAAACAGATAAAACAACTACAGGATATACCAACAACAGTGCAATTACTGGTACAGGAAAACTAAGTGCAACTTATATGACTGTGAATCCAAGTGCATACTCAACAGATAAATTTAGTTTTGCAGGCAATTTAAGTCACACTATAAAAGGAATGTATGTAACAAACAGCACTTATGCTTACCTTTCTATGAAGAATGGAGACAATATTGCCAAGAAGTTTGTTGATGGCGACTGGTTAAAACTGACTGTTACAGGCTTGGATGCACAAGGAAACACTACTGGTACTGTAGATTTTTACCTTGCAGATTATCGCAACGGGAAAAAGATTTTGATAGATCAGTGGACTTGGGTTGATCTTTCTGCTCTTGGTCAGGCTGCACAGGTTAAGTTTAGCATGACTTCTACCGACAATGGAAATTGGGGAATGAATACTCCTGCATATTTCTGTATGGACGGATTTACAATCGAACTTTAATTACTTTACTTATAGATGTCTAACACTCGAAACATTATTCTCTCTTTAGCAATCTCTTTCTGCGCCTGTCTGCTTGTTAGGGCGCAGAAAGCAGATTCTGTTCGTGTTCACAAATTAGGAGAGGTTGTAATAAAAGAGAATAAAAAGGAAAAGGAGTTTCGTTCTACGACTCCTCTTCAGGTGTTGGACGCCAACCAATTGAAACAGTCCGGTTCACTTTTGGTATCGGATGCCGTAAAATTCTTCAGTGGAGTCGTTGTGAAGGATTATGGAGGCATTGGCGGATTAAAAACTATCTCGGTTCGTAGTCTGGGAGCAAACCACACAGCTGTGGTTTACGATGGAATTACGATTAACGATTCTCAAACCGGACAGATTGATTTAGGAAAGCTCACTCTCGACAATGTTGAGGAAATAAGCTTACTAAGCGGACAAGATGATAATATATTTCAGTCGGCACGACTTTTCTCGGCTGCAAGTGTTCTTAATATTAAGAGTCCAGCTCCTCTATTCAACAAAAAAAAGACAAATGCCAGTGTTACTTTTAAAGGGGGAAGCTTTGGCTTGCTTAATCCCGGTTTCCATCTTGACCATCAATGGAACAAAATCTTTTCTTCTTCTGTAAACGTAGATTATATGCGGGCAGATGGAGACTATCCTTACACTCAACTTAACGGATCTGCAACCGAAAGACTGAAACGCTTAAACTCTGATATAGAAACTGTAAAGACTGAGGCTAATTTGTTTGCACGTTTCAGCAATCACGAAAAAGCGAATATAAAGGCTTATTATTATTTCTCTGACAGAGGACTTCCTTCCAATAAACTATATAATTCGCGGGCAACAGAACGTTTAAAAGACAATAACTTCTTTGCTCAGGCTAATTATGAAAATAAGTTTTCCGACAGATGGAGTCTACTAACGAATGGAAAGTTTAACTGGGGATATAATAAGTACAGCAATCCGGATAATGCAACTTATAACGCGGCTACAGAAAACAACTATTACCAAAACGAATATTATCTTTCGGGCACTGTTATGTTCCGCCCTAGCCCGCTTCTGTCTTTTTCTTTGGCAAATGATGGTAGCATAAATACCATGAGGGCAGATATGGCAAACTTTGTCTACCCTACCCGCTTTACTTTACTAAATGCTTTTGCCGCCAAGTATGTAAACAATCGTTTTACAGCAACGGCACATATTCTATCTACTTTAACCCGCGAAACAGTAAGAACAGGAACTGCTGCCGATAATCGCAACCGATTATCACCTTCTGTCAGCCTCTCTTATCAGCCAATAAAAAAAGAGAATCTTCGATTAAGATTACTCTATAAAGATATTTTCCGTCTGCCTACGTTCAATGATTTATATTACGGAACAATAGGTACACGAACTCTCAAGCCCGAACAAGCCAGCGAATACAGTGCAGGAGTAAACTGGATAAAGAACATCAATCACATAATTCCGTTTATCTCTTTATCTGTAGATGGTTTCTATAACAGAGTAAGTAACAAGATTGTAGCCGTACCGTCCAAGAATCTTTTTGTATGGAGTATGCAAAACATTGGAAGGGTTGATATTCGAGGAATGGAGAGTAATCTTGAAACTGCATTCAGCCTTAACAGCAAAATAAAGCTCACAGCTACCGGGAATTATACCTACCAAAGGGCAATGGATAAGACAGACAAGTACAATATGCCCGATAAGGTAACATATAATCACCAGATTCCTTATACACCACGCCATTCCGGTTCTGCCCGACTTGGCTTTGAAACTCCGTGGATTAACCTTTCATATACAGTAATGACCTCGGGTGAACGTTTCTCAAACCAATATAACGCACCGGAATACCGGTTAGATGGTTACACAGAACACAGTGCATCAGTCTGGAGAACCTTTAAGCTTAAAAGATTCAGCATTTCAGCTCAGGCAGAAGTTCTTAATCTTTTCGATAAAGAATATGAGATAGTACAAAATTATCCTATGCCCGGCAGGCAGTTCAGGGGTAGCATCCGAATTATTTATTGATATGAAAAACAAAATATTATATATTATCCTGGTTCTCACATTAATGGTCAGTGCATGTGACGATACCATCGTGCTGCAAGACTCCGGAGATCATCCCACTGAAACTGAAACAGCAGGAATGTATATTCTTTGTGAAGGACTGTTTAACATGAATAACAGTACACTTTCTTACTACGATTTCAATAAAAGCGAGATGCTCTCTTTTCAGGATTCGGATAAGAAAGGAACTGATAAAACCAGCTATGATTACTTCAAAATGGCAAATGGCAGAAAGCTTGGTGATACGGCAAATGATTTGCAACGCTATGGATCCAAACTTTACTGTGCGGTTAATGTTTCCAGCCAAATTGAGGTATTAAATATATCAACAGGAGTTTCTCAGAAACAAATTCCTTTATTCAACGAAAATGGAGTGGCTCGTCAGCCCCGCTACTTTGCATTTTATAAAGACAAAGCATATATCTGTAACTTCGACGGCACAGTAGCACGCATTGATACAACAACGCTTCAAGTTGACGGAATTGTAAAAGTAGGACGCAATCCCGATGGTATATGTGTGGCCAATGGAAAACTTTATGTAGCCAATTCGGGCGGACTGAATGAATCTAATCTGGATAACACAGTCTCTGTAATAGACACAAAAACCTTTACCGAGACAAAGAAAATCACTGTCCGCAATAACTTAGGAACTATTCTTTCCGACGAAGCCGGAAATGTTTATGTGGTTTCCCGCGAATCTTACAATTATACTATCGGTGACTATGATTGTAAACTGCATCGCATTGACAGTGAAACAGACAAGCTGATTAAAACCTACGATTTATCAGTCGTAAGCTTTACTATATACGGGCATCTGGCATATCTGTACAGTTACAACTCAAACATAGAATCCATCCAGGTTATGGACACACGTACCGGAGAAATTATTGATGATAATTTTATTAAAGACGGAACCCAAATTACTCGTACATATAACATAGAGGTGAATCCTGTGAACGGAGATGTTTATATCTGCGATGCTCAGAACTATGTAATCAATGGTAGTATTGTTTGCTTCACAAAAGATGGAGTGCATAAGTTTACCATTGATGCAAAAGGTATTAACCCAAACTCTATTGTATTTACAAGTAGTAAAAGCACCAGTCAGCCATCAGATCCAACAGATGGCAGTAAGAGTTCGTACGTTACAAAAGTACTTGAATACGTTCCTGCACCGGGACAATTCGTGAATGTACTTCCCGAATATACAAGTGGCGACAATGCTTCTTCTATGTGCGCTAAGTGTCTGGACTATTTCAATAAAGATTATGCAGTATCACTCGGAGCATTCGGTGGATACATAACCGTGGGCTTTGATCATACCATTGCCAATGTCTCGGGAGAATATGATATAAAAGTGCTGGGAAATGCATTCGATGGCAGCGCCGAACCGGGCATTGTTCTTGTTTCTGCTGATACCAACAAGGATGGTTTACCCAACGATGAATGGTATGAATTGAAAGGTTCGGAATACAGCAATGCATCCACCATTCACAATTACGAAATTACCTATTATAAGCCTGGCGGCTCAACAGATAATGTACGCTGGACAGATAATCAGAATAAGGAAGGATCTGTTTTGCATAACTCCTATCACGCACAGGCTTATTATCCTCAATGGATTAGCGGCGAAACAATGACCTTCAACGGTTGCCGCCTTCCCGACAATGGAGTATATAGTACCTCGCAAGGGAAATGGATTATGGCATCTTACAGCTATGGATATGCCGACAACCAATCAAACACTTCAGATGGTTGCAAGCTGAAGTTCGATTGGGCTGTAGATAAGAATGGCAATAGTGTTACAGTAAAAGGAGTCGATTTTATAAGAATATATAGTGCGGTCAATCAATACTTAGACACGGTTGTAGGAGAAATCTCGACAGAAGTTTCCGGAGTAGAAGATCTTCATCCTACACAAAGTGGTGAATCTTCCATCCTGACTAAAAGTCGATAAACGAATCTGTGTTCAAATTAAATAAAAATTCAATTCGGTAAAGCATTAACCGTTTACCGAATCCATTATCAAACTAATTAGATAACCAACAACTTATAGAATTCCGGTAAAACACCATTTTATAATTTAGGCAAGAGCAGAAAGAACAGAAAGATCAGCACCAAGTAATCACAAATTCAGGATGAGTTTGGTAATAGACAAGGAAACTTTGTTGAGCATCTGTCTTTAACTCTTTTGCATTAAACGAGCCTTTCTCTTCCGGAACAAAAGGTTCTATCAGCAAATACTTCTTAAAGTCAGCCACTTGTTCGCCAAGTACTTTGAAAACCGTTTCTTTTCCCGACCAGTACAATAGCAGGTGATAAACTTCTTTATCAGGAATAATAGCCTTTATTTCCTGTTCACTCAGGAACTTTGCACCAAGTTTAAGAATCCTTTCTCCATATTGCTCAATATCTATTCCAACTTTCTTTTGAGCACTCAGGATAACCGCTACATATCCACGAGTATGAGAAATACTGATATAAAAAGATTGATCGGACAAATAAGGCATACCTGAAGGATAATATTCAATTTGCTTCTCATCTCCGCAAAGACTTTTCAAGAGTGCACGAACAGAAAGCCATTCCAATCGTCTGCCTTTGGCAGATAAATGCAGCATCTTCTCTTTTATCTGAGATGGATCGGAAAAAAGCGAAAGCAAATCATCTTCCGTTTCTTCCATTTTCCAGATACCCCATCTGTAATCAGCCTCAATATGTGTTTCAAAAACTGCCATGCTTAGTGAGATTTTACTTTAAACGATTCCATAATACGAATAATGTCTTTACGAATATAGTTCAATGCCGGCGCAATAGAATCAACATCCGGTGTCATATTAAAGTAGAGAGAAGCATTGAAAAAATAGTGATTGCTATCTGTCAAAGCTATCTGAACAGGAGTTGCAACATTACCTTGAATATCATATAATATACCATGTACATGAGACAAGTCGTTATCATATCTCTTTTCATTAATTGCGGTAGCCACTGTTGAATGCTGATAAACCATTTTCCGGCTTTCTTCTGTAAAATCCCGGAATTTATCAGAGGTTATGGCATGATAAGTACAGTATAGCTGCGCATTCAGAGAAGGATAAATTACATTACAGAAGTACTCACCCGGCTTATTCTTCTGCCAGGTAAACTTTGCCTGATTAGACAACTCGAAAGTAAATGGCAAAGAATCCGTAGTGGAAGCATACACAACTTTTGGAAAATTCAATTTAGAATTCGCCTTCTCCTTCTTTCCGGATGCAGGAAACGAACAAGCCACCATTACCAAAAGCAATAATAGCAAGAGATAAATACCCATAAAAACTTTATATGTCCGCAGCCTCTTCATGGATAGTAAATTTAACCTTTAAAATACGACGTTCGTCCATCTTCAAAACTTCAAAATCATAACCATTATAACTTATAACTTCATGCAAAGCCGGAAATTCACCTTTTATTTCCAACAGTAATCCGGCAAGAGTATCAGCATCTCCGGCAATTTGTTCAAATGTAGCATTATTTATATTGGCTATCTTGTAGAAATCGGTGAGCAAGGTTTTCGCTTCAAAAATATAATTATTATCATTCAACTTAACGAAGGTATTTTCCTCTTCATCATATTCATCGCGTATCTCACCAACTATTTCTTCTATAATATCTTCCATGGTGACAATTCCGGAGGTTCCGCCAAACTCATCCACAACAATAGCAATATGAATTTTGTTTGCCTGAAAGTCTCTCAGCAAATCATCAATCATTTTTGTTTCCGGCACAAAATAAGCCGGACGGATAAGCGACTGCCAACGAAAATTATCTGCTTTATTTAAATGAGGCAGCAAATCCTTTATATAAAGAATTCCTTTAATGTTATCTCTCGATCCCGAATATACAGGAATACGTGAATAAACATTTTCAATAATACACTGCAATACCTCTTTATAAGACGCCTTTATACTTAAATCAACCACATCTAAACGTGAGGTCATAATCTCTTTTGCCGTTTCGCCACCAAAACGGATAATACCTTCCAATATCTGCTTTTCGTCAGACAAATCTTCTTTGTCTGTCAGTTCAAGCGCATGAGATAATTCATCAACCGACAAACCATAGCTTTTTCTTGCCTGATATTTATTAGTATAAGTATTAGAGCGAATCAATATCAATACAATTGGCAAGAACAGATATTCAAGAACTGTTATAATTGGTGCCGCAAACCTACAAAAGGAAAGCGTACGTTGCGCAGAATAAATCTTAGATATAATCTCACCAAAAAGCAACAGGACAATAGTTAGCGCAAAAGTAAAGATTAAAACTCCCGCCCAGGTTGAACTTCCATTACTAAAAACTTCCAAAAAGAATGCATTACATAGCATTATTATTGCCACGTTGACAAACATCTTAGCTACATGAATAGTAGCCAATAAACGGTCGGATTTCTCAAGAAGAGAATGGAGAGTTCTATCAGAAAGATTATTACGCAATCCGATGCTATTCAAATCGGACATTGAAAGAGAAAAAAAGGCTTTCTCTGAAGCAGAAGTAAAGCCCGAAACAAACAATAGCAGAATAGCTGAAAGTAATGCTATTTCTGCAAAAAAAGAAGAAGAGTTTACGGTTACACCGCTAAAAATAGTTGCCAATTGGCATAAAAACGTATCCGGGTCCAAAGAATTTAATTTTAGTTAGACATCTTGTTTGAATTATGAATATAATTTATGCAATATGAAGCAGACAGTATTCCACTATCTGATTCATATTACACAATTCATAATTCCTCAATTAAAAGGGTAAATCATCTGTTGAATTATCCTGAGAAACAGGCTGAGATTGTACCGGTGCACTCTGAGGCTGTGCCTGCTGAGGTGTATAAGGCTGATTACCTCCTTTAGGAGTAAGCATTTCCATAGCATCTGCAAAAATCTCAGTAATATATCTTTTTGCTCCACTTGGATCATCATAAGAACGAGTTCTTATTTTCCCTTCAATATATAATTTATCACCTTTATGAACATATTTTTCGGCTATTTCAGCCAATCCTCTCCATAAAACAATATTATGCCATTCAGTTCTTTCAGGAACTTGTGTGCCATTGGCCAAAGTATATCCTTTATCTGAAGTTGCCAATGTAAAGTTTGCTACTGCTACGCCACTATCCAGGTATCTAACATCAGGATCTTTCCCAACATTTCCAATCAATATCACTTTATTTACAGACATAAAAATTAGTTGTTTTATTTATATATTAATTATTTTGCCTTCAAAAATAATCAGAAATACAACATTAAGCAAGTATTAAGTAATTAATTTATAAATATTTCTCTAAGAAGCTGTGTATCAAACGAGAGACTGCATACTTGTCAATATCTGCTATTAAAACCTTTATATACGAAGAAAAAGAAGTTGAATTATCTGGTAAAATAACTTCATAAAAATTAGTATAAATTACTCTGTGAGAAAGTACATGTTTTACATTCTTGCTTAAACAACGAATAACCGGTTTCTCATTCGGAGCGAATAACTGCTGAAATTCCGGTAAAGCAAACAACTCTTCCTCGCCAAGTGCCTTATTTGTTTCAACTAATGGGAATTCAAACAAATTCTTCCAAATATCATTTTCACTTCGCTTATTTAAAAAGGTATACGCGCCCATGCGTACATATAAATAATTAAAATACCTGTTGCTTGTCTTTGTTTTGTTTTGTTTCACAGGCAAGATGTTTACCAGATTATCCTTTAAAGCCAAACAAGAGTCGGCTAGCGGACAAGATAAACATCCCGGAGAAGCCGGAGTACATTGCAATGCACCGAAATCCATTATAGCCTGATTATAAATTCCAGGTTTTGATCTGTCAAGAAGCTCACCCGCCAATGAAGCAAACAACTTTTTCCCTTCGGTAGAATCTATAGGAGTCTGAATACCCAGATAACGAGACAATACCCGGTACACATTACCATCCACAACAGCATAAGGTAAATTGTAAGCAAAAGAGCAGATTGCCGCAGCTGTATACTCTCCTACACCCTTAAGAGCCAAAATATCAGAATAAGTATCAGGAAAATCTCCTCTGATACTTTTTGCAGCTGTATGTAAGTTGCGAGCACGGGAATAGTATCCCAAACCTTGCCAGTATTTCAAGACTTCATCTTCATCAGCTTCAGCTAATGATTTTACTGTTGGAAATCTTTCCACAAACCTCAGAAAATAATCATAGCCCTGAGCAACACGAGTCTGTTGCAGTATAATTTCTGAAATCCAAATCAGATAAGGATCCGATGTTTCCCGCCAAGGTAATATCCGCTTATTAGCTTCATACCAATCTATAATTTTATCGCTAAATTTGTCCATTTTTAAATCGAAATAACACCTTTTTCGCAAAAGTAAAGCAATAAACGGTAAACAACTTACTTTTTTATAAAAATCTTAAGCATATATTTTTTTGAGAACCTAAAAAGCTATATATTTGCATTCCAAAAAATTAGAAGTACGAATAACATAGATTTTTTAAAAATGACAAAAGCAGATATTGTAAACGAGATTGCTAAAAACACAGGAATTGATAAAACTACAGTGCTTACAACAGTAGAAGCATTCATGGATACAGTAAAAGAGTCCTTGTCTAATGAGGACAACGTTTATTTACGTGGTTTTGGTAGTTTTGTAGTTAAGAAAAGAGCACAAAAAACTGCTCGTAACATTTCAAAGAATACAACTATCATTATTCCGGAGCACAACATTCCGTCGTTTAAACCTGCAAAGACATTTACTATTGCAGTAAAGAAATAATTAACAAGAGTATTAACCATAAAATTTTGAAGCTATGCCAAGCGGAAAGAAGAAAAAAAGACATAAAATGTCAACTCACAAGCGTAAAAAAAGACTAAGAAAGAACAGACATAAAAGCAAGAAATAATTTTTAGTCTGCATGACAGAAAATAAAGAACAAACTTGTAAAGACAAATGTCTTGAAGTTTGTTCTTTGTGTAAAGAGGAACTTCAATGAACAATAAACTCTGTTTTACTGTTCATCACTTAAATTAATAAAGAAACATATTGTGACAAGCGAACTGGTAGTAGACGTACAACCCAAAGAGATTTCCATTGCACTTCTTGAGAACAAGAGTTTAGTGGAACTTCAAAGTGAAGGAAGAAATCTTTCTTTCTCCGTGGGAAATATGTATTTAGGCCGCGTAAAGAAATTAATGCCCGGTTTAAATGCTTGCTTCGTGGATGTAGGTTACGAAAAAGATGCTTTTCTTCATTATTTAGATTTAGGTCCTCAATTTAATTCTCTACAAAAGTACGTTAAACAAACGTTAAGCGACAGAAAGAAGCTTAATCCCATTACAAAGGCAACTATCCTTCCTGATATAGAAAAAGAGGGAACCATCTCTAATACACTAAAAGTAGGACAGGAAATTGTTGTTCAAATTGTAAAGGAACCAATTTCTACTAAAGGGCCAAGATTAACAGCCGAGATTTCCTTTGCAGGAAGATATTTAGTGCTTATCCCCTTTAATGATAAGGTTTCTGTATCACAAAAAATTAAATCAAGCGAAGAACGTGCCCGCCTGAAACAGCTTTTACAGAGCATAAAGCCAAAAAACTTTGGTGTTATTGTTCGTACGGTAGCTGAAGGTAAAAGAGTGGCAGAGCTTGATGGAGAACTTAAAGTTCTTTTAAAACATTGGGAAGAAAGCATAACTAAAGTTCAGAAGGCTACCAAGTTTCCAACTCTCGTTTACGAGGAAACCAGCCGAACAGTTGCATTGTTGCGTGATTTGTTTAACCCTTCTTACGAAAACATTTATATCAATGACAAAGATGTTTTCGAAGAAGTAAAGGATTATGTTACCCTCATTGCTCCAGAGAGAACTGAAATTGTAAAGTTGTACAAAGGACAACTTCCTATTTATGACAATTTCGGCATTACCAAACAGATTAAATCATCATTTGGGAAAACCATATCTTATAAAAGTGGCGCATACCTTATTATCGAACATACTGAAGCCCTTCATGTGGTTGATGTTAATAGTGGTAACCGTGCTAAAGGCACAAATAGCCAGGAAGGAAATGCTTTAGAAGTAAACCTGGGTGCAGCCGATGAGATAGCAAGACAACTCCGTCTCCGTGATATGGGAGGAATTATTGTTATCGACTTTATAGATATGAATGAGGCAGAAAACAGACAGAAACTTTACGAAAGGATGTGTGCAAATATGCAGCTCGACAGAGCCAAGCATAACATTTTACCACTTAGTAAGTTCGGGCTGATGCAAATAACCCGTCAACGAGTTCGTCCGGCCATGGATGTAAATACAAGTGAAATTTGCCCAGCCTGTTTTGGTAAAGGAACAATTAAGCCTTCCATTCTGTTTACAGATTCTTTAGAGAATAAAATTGATTACCTGGTAAATAAATTAAAGGTAAAGAAATTCACACTTCACATCCACCCGTATATCACAGCCTATGTAAATCAAGGACTTATCTCTTTGAAACATAAATGGCAAATAAAATACGGATTTGGAATTAAGATTATCCCTAATCAGAAACTTGCCTTTCTGGAATATAAATTCTATGATTCAAATGGCGAGGAGATTGATATGCAGGAAGAAATCGAAATTAAATAAAATGAAAGAGGCTACCTTATTAGTGTTAGCCTCTTTTTTTTGCTTATTCAGGTACTGAAACAAATAATATAATTCTATTAAAAAACTATTGTAGAAAGGAGAATACAGATTATGCTGAAACATGTAGTTATGTGGAAACTTAAGGAAACCGCGGAAGGTAGGTCGAAAGCTGAAAATGCTCTTTGGATGAAAGAACACCTCGAAGCTTTAATAGGAATAATACCTGAAATAAAGTCATTAGAGGTCGGTATAAATGTATTAGAAAGTGATATGGCTTATGATGCCGTACTTATTTCTACATTCGAAAACAAGGAAGCTCTTGCATCTTACAAAGTTAACCCTAAGCATGTGGAGATTAGTTCATATTGCAAGAAGATCAGAGAAAGTCGGGTAGTTATCGACTACTACGTATAAAGTTTATCTACGATAACGGATTTACTCAAATAAAATACGGAAACGGGTAAATCCGTCATCATAAGTTCGTAGAGAGAAAGTGCAACCATGTTTAACGAGCACCTCACGAATAAATATCAAGCCTATTCCTTGCCCTTCCGGTTTGGTTGAAAAGAAGGGGCTAAAGAGTTTTGCAGCAGTTTCTTTGCTAATGCCTTTCCCGTTATCAGCTACTTCGAGACATACCGGGTTATTGGTTGTAGATATTATTATTTCACCCTGACTATCAATGCTCTCAGCCGAGTTTTTAATGATGTTAACCATCACTTGTTCAAACAGACAAGCATCCACCATAACCTCATTTAGGTTCTCTGAAAGACAAAGAGAAATAGATATTTCACGATTATAACAGATATTTTCCATGAACATCTTGCAGGAATTAACCAACGTATTCAAATCCTGTCTGCGTAAATCAGGTTCGGGTATCTTTACTACATCAGCAAAGTTGGTTATAAACCGGCTCATACTAAAGCATCGGTCGATACATACCCGCATCACCTCACGAATATCTTCTGTATTCTCAACTTCGGTCAAGGTAGATTCTACAGTGTCTAATGTAGAAGTAATGCCGGCGGTTGTGTTATTCACCTCATGAGCAATCATACGGATAACTTTCTCATAAGCCTTTTTCTCGGCTTTCATCACCTCGTCGGTCAGACTTTCAATCAATATAAAAGGATGCTGAAATCCCTGATCAATAAAAGAAGAGTAAGTACATTTGTATATATTCGAGTCATTCAGCTGCACAGTACGTATATCATTAAAAGATAATGTAGCCAGCTCCTCTGCCAATAATGAATTAATATCCTGAAGTTTTTTATTGGCGACCTCTTCCACGGAATGAATACCAAGAACTTTTATAGCAGCCGGATTCAGAGAAGTTATTTTTTCATCAAAATTGAGGATTATTACTCCCATTGGAGAGGCTTTAATAAGCAAATCAAGAAAATTATTCTGTTCCCTAAGGCGGAGACGTTCATTCTTCAGCTGCTCCATCATCCGGTTAAAGATATTCACTACTCTATCTGCTTCGTATTGCCCCACCGGACTAAGACGTGAACTAAAGTCCTGTTCTCTAAGCAAATCCATACCATTGCCAATAGTATTTAAGGGCTTTACTATTTTTTTATAGAAAACAATGAGCAGAAATATAGCAACCACAATAAGACCTTCTACCAGATAGAACATCCACGATCCTTTCTGAACAACAATACTTGTCAGCAAAGAAAGAATAACCAGCAGTAAAAATGCAAATATCCAGAAGAGGCTTTTAACTTTCATACTCCAACTAATAATTTATTCCATATTTTTCCAGTCGGCGATATAGAGCCGCCCTGCTTATTCCTAATGACAAAGCTACCTGAGAAATATTACCGTTCTGCAAATCGAGAGCTTGAAGAATGGTTTGTCTTTCTATTTCATCCAATGTCATTCCGGGTTTTATTACAGATTTTAGATCATCTCGTCGCTGATACTGCCCTTCAAAGTCGGACGCTTCGAGCACTTCCTTTCCACTGACCAGAATAGTGCGTTCTACCAGATTCTTCAACTCACGGATATTTCCTGGATATGGAAGCGATTGTAAAAAAGAAAGAGCTTCCGAAGAGAATTTAACCGGAGCCATAAAATTCTGCTTTGCTTGCTGATCGGCAAAATGACGGGCAAGCAAAGGTATATCGTCCTTCCGCTCCCTCAAAGATGGCAAGTGTACAGTAATAAGATTTATACGATAGAAAAGGTCTTCCCGGAAAGTTCGTTCGCCAACCATACTACGCAAATCGCAATTCGTGGCACTAACCACACGCACATCTACTTTTCGCGGACGGCTATCGCCGAGCACCTCAAACGTTTGGTCCTGCAATACACGCAGCAGCTTTACCTGACATGACATATCCAAATCACCTATTTCGTCTAAAAAGATAGTTCCCTTATTTGCCATTTCAAAACGTCCGGTTCTGTCCGATGAAGCATCAGTAAATGCCCCTTTCTTGTGGCCGAACATCTCACTTTCGAACAAGCTTTGGGAAATTCCTCCCAGATTGACCTTGACAAACGGCTCCTTCGCACGAGTACTATTCATGTGAATAGCCTCAGCAATAAGTTCCTTTCCTGTGCCACTTTCACCGGTTATAAGTACAGATGCATTAGTGCGGGCAATGCGGCTCACGGTATTAAGTACTCCCATCAAAGCAGGCGATTTACCAATAATTTTATCAAAGCGGAATTTACCATCCATCTCTGTACGGTTCATTACCTGAGGCACTTCTTGTTTTTGGGCATATAGATCGAGAGCAGTGCGGATGGACTTCAGCAACATTTCATTGTTCCATGGCTTGGTTATAAAATCGAAAGCCCCAGTCTGCATCCCCTGAACAGCCAGAGCAATAGAGCCCCAGGCGGTCATTAGTATTACAGGAACATCCGGACAGAATATCTTTACTTGTTTAAGTAAAATCAATCCTTCTTCTCCGGTGGTTGTCAGAGAAAAATTCATATCCATCAGTATCAGTTCCGGAGCAACAGAACGTACAATTTCTATGGCAGCTTTCGGATTAGAAACAGCTTCAGCTTCATAGCCTACCCTTTTGAGAAGGAAAGTCAATGAAGAACGAACAGCTTGATCATCGTCTATTATTAAAATCATGTTTCAATGAGTTTTTGCAAATATAGATATTATTTTTTCACAATCTCGGCAAATTCAGCATCAAGAGTTTTATTCTTTTGAAAATCGAATAAAGTCAGACTACGAATCTGATAGTAGTAATACCAGTACTTATAAAGTTCGGAAATATGCTTTTGCTTGGCATCATCCTTACTTGTCTGCGCATCGTTAAGGTCGAGTGTATTAATTTTGCCAATAAGGAAGGTTTCTATTGACGTTTTGTATCTTTGTTGCGCTATATCATCAGCCTCAGCAGCGATATTGAGCTGCATGGCCTGATTATTAAAATGCTCAACCAACAAGAAGATATCCTGATTAAAATCCATCTGCTCCTGTTTAATCTTCGATTCAATAACCTCCCTGTTACTTTCGGCCACCTTAACCTTGCCGCGACGCTTCCCCCAGTCGAGAATCGGAATCTTAACACCAACCGACACAATCTGATTATCCATCAAATCCTGATAAGAAGACTTGAAACTATTATTCAATCCCGTATATCCTACCGAAGCGTAAAGGTCAATGCTCCGCAAAGCACCTTTTGCCGATGCCACATTATAATCAGCCTCCAATTGTCGTCTTCTTATGTTTTTCGCAAAGGAATTATTTTCATGCGCCTTCTCAAGCACAGCCTGATAGTCGACATGCATAACCGGAACGGTAGAAGGAATTTCGGGTTCTATATTATCCTGTTCGCTCAAACCAAGAAACGAACGAAGTTGAAACATTTTCGCATTCAGATTACTTTCCATATCGGTAACAGTTCCTTTAGATTTTAGTGCCGCAAGCTTAAGTTGTAACAGCTCATTCTCCGATATCTGTCCCATTGTTCTTTTTGCTTTGGCAATCTCATAAAGCTTGTCGGCATTCTGAAGATTCTGGCGGGCAATTTTTAGGTTTTCCTGAGCCAAAATAAGTTCAAAGAAATCTGTAATGGTCTTCATTGTTACTTTCTCGGTGCTCTCTATATAAGCAGCCTTAGCCTCGGCATATCTTACCGGCTCTATTTTACGCTTCCATTTAAGGTTGTTCACATTAAATATAGGTTGGGTAAGTGTAAGGCCTACAGGCACACTCATGTATTGATGTGTACCTCCGGAACTCAATTGCTTCAGATAATCGAGAGAGGAAGTAAGCGAAAGTTTACCGCCAGTAACCCATATATTCTGATCTACGGAGAATTTACCGGAAAGTCCCAGATAATTGTTGGGCACAAAAGTATACGACCCGTCACTTTCCTGATAAGAACTGTAGCTCTTGTTGTAAGCTGGAAGCGTACCGGAAAAGTTAACTTCAGGAAGCATATCGGCTTTATGCGTACGATATTCCCAATAAGCTGTTTTCAGCTCATTGAGTGATACCGCAGCATCCACACTTTGCACTCTTGCCAGAGATATTGCATCATCAAGTGATAACTGTTTCTGCGCATTTGCCTCACAGGAAATGGCAGAAAGAATAATGATTAATATTACTACTAAAACCATATATTTAAATTATTAAACCGAACTTCATTTTAGTATTGTACAGAAGATTACATTCATTAGTACAAGAGTGCAAAAACCTTTCGTTACATTTTTAAATTCTTCAGCCAGTAATTTACTGTTCGTGAAGAACTTCAGCCGGTTGTATCTTCATAGCCTGACGAGCCGGATACAAGATACCAAGTATCATCATGAATGCCATTAGCAAATAAGTTATGAGCATTCCACAGATGAACCGCACAAACGTAAAGTCCATTCTGTTTACATCTACCAAGTCGGCTATACCAATATTAAAAGATATAACGCCTGCAGGAATAATGGCAAGTGTAAGCAATATCACTCCTTCGGCAATAAGTATTCTGAATAAACTGGTACGTGTAGAACCAACAGCCAATCGCAGCCCCATTTCGGCTTTTCTATAAGCCGTACGAAACCAAAATGTTCCGATTATGCCGAGGAAGATATTTAAAAGCAGGAAACCAACTACAACTAAGCGAGTATTCAATTCGTTAAAATCTCCGGTTGCCAGAAAGAAAGTATTGCGAACATCCGACATTGGTTTAACATCAAGCAAGAAAAGATTATCTATTTTCAATTGTTTTGCCATGTCATTCTTGAAATGAGAGACAAAATCGTGATCGGCATCAGTAGAAACTCTGAATGAAATTTCTACTCCGGCAATTAAATTGGAAGTATTATCTTTTGCTATTTCTGCATCTGAGACTTTTATAAATATATTAGCCTTCTTTCTGGAAAACTCACTATAACGAATAGATGAGCAGATGCCATACAATTTAACTTTCGACGAATCAGCACCATTCAATGTTGCTCCAATTAACGGACGTCCACTCTTTAGATATCGCTCTTCTGCCTCTGTTGATACGACACATGAATTTTCATTTTTTAAAGCAGTCACCAAAGGATCAACTTTTCCTTCAGGAGTTGTTATCCTGAATACACGAAAGAAATCAGGTGTAACTAAGCGCTTCTGCATATTAACATCTACAGTATCAAGCACAAAATTATTATATGCATTGCCCCCACTATATGGAATTCCGTATTGAGATAAACATACAGCTTCAATTCCCGGATAATTTCGGATACGATTTACAGCTGTAAGCAAATCTTCGCCAAGAGTCGTTTTTTTCTTTTCCGGAGAAATATAATCATCACTGCCCGGCAATAGCTGGTCTAAAGAAACCTGATATGTATGCTCAATATTATATCCTGTAGGAGTAGTATAAATATTTGCAATCACATAAATATAATCAACAATAAACCACAGAAATACCGAGACTAAGAATAATTCGATCCATAACCATGAATTGGATAATCGTTGAGTCCATATTTGTTTTAGAACATGTTTAATCATCTTATTTATCATTTAGAGCATTAACAATTTTAATTCTTGAAGCTTTCCAGGCAGGAATACCAGCACTCATAAGATTTAGTAATAAACAGAATATAAATGCATAGAGAAAAACCGATGGCTGAAGCAGCATAGAAACATTAAGCGATGAAGCACCTGACAAATAACCAGCCATGAGATTATTCAGCAACATGGCTTTCATTAAGATTACCGACAGATATGATAGAATAAGACCGAATATTCCACCCAGGATAGTATACACCAAATTCTCATATAAAACCTGTCCAAGAAGTTCTTTTCGGCTAGCTCCGAAAGCTTTCCGGACTCCAATTTCAGACATACGCTTTTTCATTCGCGAATGTGTCATTCCAGATAAGTTAATAGCTGGAACAAGTAATAAAAGAGTAAGTACAATTGAATATTGAATCACGGTATCTTTAACCTTTGCATCTTCATTTGCCCATTTACGTGTCATTTGCACAAACTGAGAATCGGGCTGACCACGCAATACTAAATTCTGTTCTTTTTGAGAGGCATTTAAAACACTTACATTACGATTAACCTGATTTCTTATATCATCAAAATCTGTATTATTATGAGCAAGAATATAACACCTGAAAACACCTAGAAGATCTTCACAGAATTGAAGATTTTCTGATTGATTATTTGTTGTATAGGGAGCCCATACCTGAGCATAAGCAGCTTCAGCCAGAGTTGAGACATTTTTCACAACTCCACAAATAGAATAATTCTGGTAACTAAGGCAGATTGTCTTTCCCACAACATCAATAGTGCCATACAAACGGCGCGCAACATCTTCAGAAATAACGGCTTTTCTTATTCCACTTTCAAATTCTTCCTTTACATAAGGAGCCCCTTTCAAGAAAGAAAAACCAAAAACTTTCCAAAATGCAGCATCTGTATAACTTACATCACATTTAGAGTTTATTGCTCCACCGGGAATACTCGCCAACTTCTGTTGAAAAGGCATTACTCCGGTAACAGCTTCCACATTACTCAACGGATAAAAACATTGTTTAATTACTTTTAGTGACATCATCGAATTAGAACTCCAGTCAGGATGCCCCTTTGTAGCAGCCCCCGCCCATTTTACAGTCAGCATTCTGTCGCGGTGAGTTTCCGGTTCATAATTAGCCGTCTTTACCTCATATACAATTACAATAACCATTATCATCGATATGGCAAGGGCTGTTCCTATAATAGAAATTGCACTCAGCAGCTTATTTTCCTTCAGCAAGTGCAATGTCTGACTTAAATATTGTTTATACATTCTATTATCTGTTATTGATTAATTATATCCATTAAGCTCTTCAGAAAACCAGCTGATTATTGTATTTGTCGTCCGTCAAAGAAGCGAACAGTACGTGCTGTTTGTTTTGCCTGACGTTCATCGTGTGTAACCATTACAATGGTGCGTCCGTCTTCTTTATTAAGTTTGTGCAGAATATCCATAACCTCTGCCCCCATTTTTGAATCCAGATTACCGGTAGGCTCATCAGCAAGAATAATATCCGGATTACCAATAATGGCACGGGCTATTGCTACACGCTGACACTGACCACCTGATAACTGAGTTGGGAAATGGCGCATACGGTGACTTAAGCCTACTTTCTCCAATACCTCCTGTGCTCTTTTTCTTCTTTCGGAAGAGGATACCTTGCGATAAAGCAATGGAAGTTCAACATTATCAATTACGTTTAATGAATTGATTAAGTGAAAACTCTGAAACACAAATCCTAATTTCTGATTACGGAACTGAGCCAGTTCTTTATCTTTCATATTTATGGTTTGAATACCATTTATCTCTATCTTACCAGATGTTGGCGCATCAAGCAATCCCATAATATTTAGCAGAGTAGACTTTCCACAGCCCGAAGGTCCCATTATACTTAAGAACTCACCTTTTTGAACTTCAAGGTTTACATTCTCCAAAGCTATTGTTTCAATCTCGTCTGTACGATAAATCTTGTTTAATTCTGTAAGCTTAATCATAATTGTAAGTATTTTAATTTCTTATTTAATCTTCAGTTTAGATCTATTCTTGTAATTTGTCATATCGCTAACCACTATCTGGTCGCCCGGTTGTAATCCGGATATAACCTCTACATATTGAAAATTGCTATCCCCCAGGCGAACTTTACGCTTCATCAGGTTGTTTCCGTTTTGTACAAACAAGTCGTATTCACCGGCCCCGGCGTAATAAGAACCATTGGCAATGCGCAATACGTTTTCCTTTACAGCATTCATTATATATACGTCAGTCTTTAGTCCGGAACGCAAGCGTGGGCTATGATCGTTCTTCAACTGTACAGTAAAAGAAATAACACCATTTTTGGAAAGTGGAGTAACACTGCTCACAGTTCCTTCAAGTTGTTCGCTTCCAATCTTTACAATAACTTTTCCTCCGGCGCTAACCCGGTCACTGTAAGTATCGGCAATCTCACCTTCTACTTTGAAATGAGAAAGATCTGATATTATAGCCACCTGTCCGCCTTGAGATATCTGAGCTCCAATTTGATTATTGATAAAAGTAAGAATGGCTTTTCTTGGAGAACGAATCCGTGCATCATCAAGCACACGTTTTGTTTCGGCCAGTGATTTACGGAAGATATTGAAATCGAGTTGCTGAACTTTCAATTCGGCAGCCGCAATCTGACATTCATTGTTATATTGTTGTTTCAGTTGTTCAAGTTCCAACTTAGCAACATTATAGCTAAGTTCGGCTTGCTTAACCTTATCTGTTGTACCGGCACCCAGACTATCCAGATAATGCTCATTACGAAGTTCCACCTTCATGCGGCTGAGTTTCATGGCAGAAACTTTTATCTGCATGTTCATATCACTAAGCTTGGTCTTATTATTAACCTTCAGTTGTTCCAGCTTATACTTACGCATCTGTTCTTCATCCAGAAGTTTATTATAATCTGTCTCTGCACTTTGAAGATCGAGCTTCAGGATTGGCGTACCTACATCTACTGAATCGCCCCCCTTTTTGTATACTTCAAGAATTCTGGAGTTGATTGGAGAATTAATAATCTCTTCGAATGCCGGAGCCACTTTACCCGATGCACTAACAGACACCTCTATAGTTCCTTTTTCTACTTTAGAAAAGACCAAATCTTTTCTGTCGACTCCTGCTCGCATAAAAGAGATTAAAGCAACAACTAGAATTACTGAAACTGTCCCGATTAAGGAAAACTTGATTATTTTCTTTCTACGTTCTTTAAGCTGAACATCTTTTGGAATTTCTCTGTCCATAAAATACGAATGTTTACATTTTATATGAACATAATAGTCAAAGTACGTGCCAAAGTGCTAACTATCTAATAATGAGATTATATCTATAAAACAGAGTGTTCGATAATGAACACTCTGTCCGTTTTATAAATTGAAGATAGTACAGATAGTATTATCTTTATGAACACAAATACTCCGGCCTTTTATGCATATTAAAACAATATTATGCTAGATTATAATTTTATCAATACTGATTATCAACACTTTATAATTAAAGAGGTGGCACAGGTGGCAGGAAAAAGAGCTTTTTTGGTTTCCAGAAATAAAATTTCAATAATTCCGCAAATTGCAGAATTTTAAAAATTCTATTTTTCAAAACGAAAAAAGAACAATTTATCTACACCCCCTGAAAACATATCTAACTGATAATCAACTATGTTTATTCCTAAGAAAAATCCTTAGCTGGAAATTGCTGTATAAAACGATATGGATTATTGCCATTCAGCCCTGAAAGTACCTAATAAGAATAGGGTTATTAGTAATTTATTGGCGGGAGGTTGAAGTAAACATGTACATGTTTATCCCCAATCATGTACATAATTAAACTCAATCTTGTACATGTTTGAATTAAGCAAACCTGAATAAATCATTAGTTTATGCTTTCTTTGGGATTAAACTGTACTAAACTGATTCCAGTTGACTACTACTGTCCCTAAGCCTATAATCAGTTCCTTATATTACGACCAGTTGGTAGTCATCGAATATATATACAAAAATCCGTTACATGAAAATACAATAAAGTGTTGATTGTTATTCAAGGAAACAACTCTCATTATAGGCATATATTCCCCCACTTGTTTATAAGCACTTGTTTTCTTTATCAACCGAACCATTTCTTCTGGTAAAATTATTTTTCCTATAGGGGATAATGTTTCACTATTCCTAATAATCAATTTATTAGGAATAGTTTTAGAATAAAGAAAAAAGTAATTTTTATAGCTTCCTATTACATGTTCGTATGATTTATCCAAAATAGTGTATTGCTTTTCTTTCAATTTAACTAATTTATCATCTTCTATTTTAACATCAAAATATTCTGTCGTTAGTTCATTATCTCCATTAGACCACCATCTAAAGCCTGGTATATAAGAAAGATCAAGTGGTAACTGATCTAAAATATTTCCATTTTTATCCATGAGAATCAATCTTGATCTATTCACATTCAAGCAATAAAGTATTATATCACCTGACTTTATAAGCAATATTTGTTGTATCGTTTCCCGTTCTTTAGCTTTAAAGAATAATCTCTTACCATTAGCATTAGAAAAATATACTAAACTTAAATATGATGTTAAAAAACCATCCTTGTAAGGAATAAAAGATATTGGATAAATAGGAATACCCTCTTCTTTATGTGCTGGCATGGGTACTAATTTATTTATGCCATACTTTTTTCCCATATCTATCTGGGACATAAATCCTGCTTGCAACAATTCTGTATATAAAACAGAGTCATGCAAAAATAGACAATCATAATTATCATATTCCCAATCTTTTGCATGCGATCCATTTTGAAGGAATTTTCCCCATAATTCAATTTTAGACTGCGCCTTAATTGTTAGAAATAAGCATAAGAGTATGTGTATTAAAAGTATTTTTTTCATAAGAGTTTAATCATTAAAAACTACCTATTCCAATAAATGAATAAAACAATTATTAAATATCGTATTCTCATTGGATTGATATTTTTATTTTTAAATGTTATTATAAAGCACAATCTCCAATATACGTAAGTTCCACTTTTCTATTGAGACTAGAAACTATCATATTCCCTTTAATTGCACAGGATTCATAATCAGTATCTTTCTTGTTTTCGACTATTATTTTTAGCAAATATTGTTTACTCCTATAATTATAGGTTTTGTCCTTATCTATATTGATTAAAGTAAACCTCTCCATTTTCCCATTAATTACTAGATAAGTTATACTTGCCCAATATATAGCCTTACACTTTACAATTATCCAACATCTATGAGTAATGAAAGTAGTATCAATACTTTTTAGTTCATAGGTCTTAGAAATATTGAAGAGGCCGATTCTGCAACTATTGCTTTCTTTTTTGATTTTTTCAGAAGTTCAATCTTACCGGTATTATAATCTATGAGAAATTTGGTAACAATTAAATCTGCATGATAAAGCGAATCATTACCCACAATACGGTCAGCATCCATATAGCTTTTCCCTGTAGAATATTCATTATTAGTGATAATCAATTTATTTTATTTAAGCACACTTTTGTTTTAAGAACACAGATTAAAACCTATACCCTATTCCAATATTTACTCCAATTTGCGTTAAATTTTCATCAACATTGGAATTCGTACTTTCAGTAGAACCAAGTCCCAACATATTAAACTGTACCTGCGGAGATATTGATAAAGACAGTCCAGACCTCCATGTATATTCAGCTCCCAAACCGGCTAATCCTCCAATCCCCCAAGTATATCCATTATACGGATGATAATTCAGGCTAGCTCCACCTTTCGCATACAAATATTTCCCAAAATGGTATTTTACACCTAGTGGTACAGAGAAAATACCAAACGGTTCATAATATTCCGAGGAATTTGAATCTCCAGAAATAGGATGTGTACTTGATTTAGTATTCAGTCGATGCACTGTGGCGGATAGTCCTATAAAGAAATCCGTTTTTGGAGACGTTTTGTAAGCATAATCTAACGATATACTATAATAATCACTGCCAGTATATTCTTTTTCTTCCGAAAAACTAAATCGGTTACTTGAATAATTAGATATTCCATAAGAGAAAGATCCTCCAAGATAATACTTTTTCTGCTCTTGTGCAGAAAGAATGGTTGTTACGGTTGTAAGAACAATTATTAATAAAAACTTTCTCATAGATTATTTTATACGGTTATTATTGTAAGATAACTAAAGATAATATTACTCATATTTTATTTTCTATCATTTTTCAATAAAGATGGGCATATTCGAACTTCATTTGGTGGCGTATGGCCAGTATAACGAAAGTAAAGCGGATTACGATTTACCTGAAATAGCTCTCTATAAGACTCGAATATTTTATTCGAACGCCTAATCATTTCTATATCGGGACATTCTCTAAACACTTCGTTTAACTCTTTTTTCCTTCCTTTCGAAATTATATATATCTTATTATTTTTTATATACATTATTGAATGATAAAAGGCCTCACAATACAATATTAAATCCGGATTTTCATTAACTATTTCTTTGATTAACAAGCTTAACTGTTTCCTCCTTTTTCTTTTATTAACATAAAAATCATCTTTTAAATCGATATATGCTCCAACTTCGCTAATATCAGTAAACCCTTTTACATTCATTTTTTCATCAACACATGCAACGATGAAAGTTCTTAAACTATCAATTATCAAATAATCATAGATATTATCTTCAAAACTATAATTTTCTGTATTAGCTAATGTTACAGCTAACATAAAAACTTTTTTCTCTTTATGCAAATCTATATTTGAGGGTCTGTACTCAACTTTAAATGGCAATGTATTTAATGATGGCAATGTATCCACCAGCCAACAATCAAATTTATTTAAGTCTTGTTGTATTTTCTGTTCATAGCAATTCAAATCGGACTTTGCATAAAAGTCTTTCAACTTGGTTATAATCTCATGTTGAGAAAAGCCATTCTGAAAACAGAAAATGAATAAAACAATTATCAGGTTACGTGTTTTCAATTGATTTAGATATTTACTTTAATTACGACTTTCTTTTGGATTCTCTTACTTAAAGGATATTCAGCGTTTGAAATAATTTATACAACTATCAATCATCGCTTTTTGAATTGGCAAAACTTGTACAATCCAACAGAATACAAAGCAAAAATATAAAATAGTAAACACAAATTATATCAACAAAGGTAACGAAGTAAAACTTTTATATATCTAATTATCAAACTAATATAAGTTTCAGGAACGCCGAAGAGGTAACAATTTGGATTTTAAATCTTAAAATAAGAAATATTTAGTGGAGTATAAAATCAAAAAAAATATTGCCGTGTAACTTTTGTTTTGAAGTTACACGGCAATATTAATCTATGCACCAATATTTAAAACAAGGGGTATATTATCTCAACCAGATTAAATCTCCCACTTGGGGAACATACTCGCCCGATTTCTTATTCAGTTTATAAAGGTTCTTAAGTCTGATACCATATAATTGAGAAATGCTATGCATTGAATCATCTTCACGAACTATATGAACTGTATACTTTTCTGAAGCATGTTTGTTTTTCTGGTGAAGATAGATAATATCTCCCTCTGCCAATGTGTAATCCTTGGTAAGTTCATTGTCTTTGATGAGCTTTCTTGCGTATGTATCGAACTCATCGGCAATACTTTCGAACGTATCTCCACGGCGGGCTATAACATATAGCAACCCATTGGCGATGTAAGCCTGATGAGGTGTAAATGTTTCTTTTTCTTTCTTTTCATGAACGTGCTTCTTCTTACTCAGTCCTTCTTTGTCATACTTATAGAGTTCATAGTCTTCAATAATAGTGATTAGACGATTCGCATAAGAAGGGTCTGTAGCATATCCGGCCTTCTTTAATCCTTTTGCCCAACCTTTATAATCGGTAATATCAAGATTGAAAAGAAAAGCATATCTGGCACCGGAAGAAATAAATTTAGAATGATCTTCGTATGAAGCATTTGGATTAGTGTAAGCCCGGAAACATTCATTGGGTGCATCGTCATCATGAGAAACACTTAGTCCGTTCCACCTTACACCACATTTTATTCCGAAATGATTATTTGATTCCTTGGCCAAAGAGCTTTGTCCTGCTCCTGATTCCAAAAGTCCCTGAGAAAGAGTTATGCTAGCCGGAATTTTATACTCTCTCATCTGTTCTACAGCCAAGTCACTATATTGTTTGACATAAGCCATGTATTTAGGATTTCTATACTGAGCCTGAGCTAAAGTTGCGCAAACCAACAATACAGAAGCAAAAAACAATCGGGAAAATTTCATACTATATATTTTATCTGTTACTGAGCACAAAAGTCATAAAAATAATCGAATTTACCAATCTCTTTTATTAACTTTGTTATTAAAACCAATAAAACCCGTATAATTATGAAAGATCTGACGATCAAATCTATTATAAAAGTTTGCCAATACGATGAACTTTCCGATGAAGATAAAAAACTTATTGATCAATCAATTGAAGCAACGAAGCGTAGTTATGCTCCTTATTCAAAGTTCTCAGTAGGTGCTGCAGCTTTACTAGATAATGGAATTACTGTTACCGGCAATAATCAGGAGAACGCAGCCTACCCTTCCGGACTGTGTGCCGAACGCACCACCTTGTTCTATGCAAACTCTCAATATCCGGAATCTGCAGTAAAGACTCTGGCTATTGCTGCCCGTACAGAACGTGATTTCATAGAAACTCCTATTCCTCCATGCGGTGCTTGCCGACAGGTTATTCTGGAAACAGAAAAGCGTTTTGGTAATTCTATTCGTATTTTACTTTATGGTAAGAAATGCATTTATATTGTAGAAGGAATCGGAAGTCTGCTTCCGCTTTCTTTTGATGCTTCGGCAATGGAATAATGGCTGGTCTACAACCTTATATATTAATATAAAACGAAGATATAAAATGAAAAAGATCTTTTTACTTCTATTAGTTTCTTTATCACTATCCAGTTGTATAACTACACAGACAGAGAATAAAGGTTCATTCGTTTCAAAAGATTATACGAAAAGTATGTTTGTAATTAGTGATAAGGTAAAACCCGGTATGAGCAAAGCTGACTTTATCTCTCTTTTCGGGAAACCTTATAAGACTGGTTTCTATTTCGATAAGGATAAGGTTTTGCACGAAGACCTGTATTACAAAGAGCAGTTGTATATACAAACATGGTATATGATAAATACAGTATTTCATTTCGAGAATTCCATATTGGTATCTCAGGAACAGGGAGATGAAAACCGAACTTTTAGTGAATGCAATTACAGTAGCAAAAAATAACTTCTTAAAAAGTACTTATAGCAAAAAAAGCTGTCTCATTACTGAAACAGCTTTTTTTTGTGAGATATAATTTCTTATTAGATTCCAAGAGAAGTCATAACGGCTTTAATCTTTTCGTCAGCGGCAGCATTTGATTTATCATAATCTGCACGTGATTTAATATCGCCTTTAACCTCTATGTAGAACTTAATCTTAGGTTCTGTACCTGAAGGACGGATAGAAACTTTACTACCATCTTCAGTGAAGTATTGTAATACATTAGAAGATTCAGGCATATCCAATGCTGATTTTTCTCCGGTTAAAGCATCAGTCTGCTGCAAAGCCTGGAAGTCCTTATAAAGAACAATCTTAGAGCCAGCCATTTCTTTAGGAGGATTGTTGCGGAAATCAGTCATCATTTGCTTGATTTCTTCAGCTCCACTCTTACCTTGTTTCACTACAGAAACACCTTTTTCTTTAGAGAATCCGTATTCTACATAGATATCCTGAAGCAATTGATACAAAGTTTTGCCATTATCTTTTGCCCAGGCAGCTACCTCAGCAATTAAACAGCAAGCAGAAACAGCATCTTTATCACGGCAGAAATCTTCAGCAAGGAATCCGTAGCTTTCTTCTCCACCACCAATGTATGTTTTCTTGCCTTCAGCCAAACGAATTTCGCGTGCAATCCATTTAAAACCGGTGTAACAATCAAGCATTTCAATCTTATTGCGGTCTGCAATAGTCTTGATCAATTCTGTTGTAACAATTGTCTTCACTACGAATTCATCTCCTTTGATTTTATTCAAAGCTTTGTATTGAGTGATGATGTAATATAAATACATCAGACAAGTCTGGTTACCATTAATCAAAACCCATTCACCTTTGTCGTCCTTGCAGGAAATACCTACACGGTCGGCGTCAGGATCGGAAGCCATAACTAAATCGGCATCTGTTTCTTTAGCTTTTTCTATTGCCATTGACAATGCTGCAGGTTCTTCTGGATTAGGAGACTTCACTGTTGGGAAATCACCACTAATCACATTTTGTTCTGGCACCGGAATTACATTAGTAAAGCCCCACATTTTCAAAGAACGTGGTATAATACGTACACCTGTTCCGTGAATTGGAGTATAGACAATCTTCAAATCGTTATGACGAGCAATAACTTCAGGATCAATTGATACTGTCTTTACCTTATCTAAATATGCTTTATCAATATCTTCGCCAATAATTTCAATTAGCGCAGGGTTGCCTTCGAACTTAATATCGGCAGCAGAAGATACTTTATTTACTTCATCAATAATACCGGAATCGTGAGGTGCAAGTACCTGTGCGCCATCATCCCAGTATGCTTTATAACCGTTGTATTCTTTTGGGTTGTGAGAAGCTGTAAGAATAATACCACTCTGGCAACCTAAATGACGGATGGTGAAAGACATTTCAGGAGTTGGACGAAGGTCTTCAAACAGATAAACCTTTATTCCGTTTGCTGAAAAGATATTCGCAGAGATTTCTGCAAATTTACGGCTGTTGTTACGGCTATCATGACCAATAACTACAGATATTTGCTTTAATTCCTTGAAAGATTTATTGAGATAGTTAGATAAACCCTGAGTTGCAGCTCCAACAGTATAAATGTTCATACGGTTACTACCTACTCCCATTATACCACGTAAACCGCCTGTTCCAAATTCCAGGTCTTTATAGAATGATTCGATCAGTTCTGTTTTATCTTCATTGTCAAGCATTCTTTTAACCTCTGCCTGAGTTTCTGCATCATAAGCGGGAGTCAGCCATTTATTTGCTTTCTCTGATACGAATTTTATCAATTCTTGATTATCCATACGATTGTTTATTTAAATTGTTTTGTGTATTCCTGATACAAAGATCGGCACAAAAATAACAAATTTCACTTATATTTTACACATTTCCAACAAACCTTTTTATCTCATTATAGGTCTATTGTGTCACTTTATAACGATCTCCGGTAGCCTTAACAACCTCTTCAAGAAAATCTTTCGGATATCCCGGACGCATTACCGGTGCAGGTTGCCCAATTGAGTTACGTTCGAACTTACCATTTTTCATACGCTTCACAACTCCGTCATTGTATTTCACAATAAGGAATTCGCCCAGATGTTTCCATGTTTCAAAAGTATTCTGAGCAGACATGTTTGTGTAATTTGTAAGAAATGCTTTTGCCTTTGCAGGATCTGTTTCGTACATTTTGGCTGCTGTAGCTTCAATTGCATCTTGTGACATATTGAATCCGCTTTCCAATTCTTTTTGAGTGGAGCGTAAATCGTCAATCATCAGACTATATCGAGGATAAATCATATTTGACACCCAGTTAAATATCCAGAATGAAGAGTCCCATGAGAAGGTGATATAGTCGCCTTTTCCCTGAGCATAACATTCAGGCACTTTATCTGTACAACAATATACCGGAGTGTAAACTGTCATATTTGCATCATCCATACCAAACCATAACACACCACCTATTGCATCTGGCTTATCAGCTCTCATCTGAGCAACAAAAGTGAATCCTGTTTGTTGAGTAGAGATTGGTCGTTCGTTAAAGTATTCCTGATCGCCAACCTTATATGTCAGTGGAGAAAGGCGATACGGACTTTTATATGGGCCAGCTCCTAAATCTTTTGTTAAATCGAGTGGAGTACCTTCGTAATGATCACGCATGGCATTCTTAATATCTTGTACTGACAGCTTTTTGGCTGGTTTAATATAAAGTGGCATCGGTTCTTTGCTAGTTCCCTGAATATATCCTAAATATGATTCCATTTCAGGATTAAACATGCGGTAGAAACTCCATACTCTGGCTTCGCAAAAACGACGTGCACTAAAATCAAGCGGAGCATAAGCATCTGCAAAACTAAAGTCTTTATTCACACCGTTAAAGTACTTTTTCTCACGGGCAAACGAGATTACATCAGAAGAATACATGCAGTTTTCCTTATCATCCATATTAAACTGATGAATACGAGATTGGTTAGCATGAGCCGCAATACAATCATCCGGTATGCGTACTGCTACCCAAACTGCACCACGAATGCCGGGGCCTTTTCCAACCATATCCATAATCCATACTTCATTTGGATCTGCAATGGTAAACGATTCGCCACTGCTGTAATATCCATATTCCTGAACCAGCTTATCCATTGTCTGAATAGCTTCTCTGGCAGTATGAGCTCTTTGAAGAGTTATGTAAATAAGACTTCCATAATCAATTATCCCTGTTGAATCTACCAATTCTTCACGACCACCAAAGGTTGTTTCTGCAATTGTTAACTGAAACTCGTTCATATTACCAATTACATTATATGTTTTTTTGGCTTGTTCTATTTGCCCTAAATACTTACCGGTATCCCATTCGTTTATATTCAGCATGGTTCCCTTTGCAAAGGTTCCGAAAGGATAATGACATAGATAACCAAACATGCCATAAGAATCGGCTGAATAAGAAACAATGGTTGAACCATCTGTTGAAGCATTTTTTCCTACAATAAGATTTGTACATGCTAAGGTTTTAGCAAACAATGCAAACAGTAAGAAAGCAAAGGTTATAAGTCGTTTATTCATATATTGTTATTTTAATTATTACTACCATTTAAATGAGTCGCGATAAACCGAAGCATTACCACAATTATCTATTACAAGTATTTCTACATCGTGCTGAATTCCTTTTTGAATTTTTCTGGAATCGAGTCTGCAACTCAAACGAGAATTCATTAATTTCAGATGAAAAAGAGTAAATTTACCATCAATTCTGCCTTTATAATACTTGATGCCTGTTTCGTTATCACGAATAGAAAAAGATACAATCCCGGCTTTAGACCAATAGTTTTTCCCTACCGGAGCTATTCTTGGACGAATTGTGTCTATTTTAACTGTATATGTGCCAAGATCTTTTATATCCGCACAAATATATCCATTGTTATACACTCCACCTACATATTTGTATCCATTACCTATTTTCTGAGCAATATAGTACTTTTTCGTATCTTGCTTGATCATATTACGAATACCAATTTCCAATTCGCAAGGTGCATGAAGTGGTAATGGTACATTATGTAACTGGCAATCTAAGGAAATGGCTCCCGGAACATCAAATGTTTCAAAGTTTACAGGTTCATCCTTATATACCATTCCGGCAGGAACTATCAGTTGCACACCTGGTTTATTCAAGACATTCAGTTCATCCCATTTCAGTATGTACTTACTTTTAACTACAGCTTCAGGAATTTCCTGTTTCTTTCCCCGAACTGTAAATGTATAATTGGACGAGTTTCCAAATACATCTTTCAGTACAAACATAAATTTATAATCGCGTTCTTCATTGATCTGCACAATACCTCTATCATCTCCGGTATGTAAAAAACGTAGCTTATTACCCGGATCACGGAATGATTTCATATATCCTGCATACGCCCATGAATTAACCATGCGGTTTTCGTATGCCGAAAAATAATCCATATTGCTACTGCAAACTTCTTTTCCATCTACAAATAGCGTTACAGAATGTACTCCGTAATGATTAGATACATTGTCCATATAATCATGAGCCCTGATTCCGGCACCAATCTCTCCCCAGGCTTCAATTACCCTATTTCCGTAAGGGGGAAATGAGAAATTAGCTTGGCGGCTATTCACCACTCCCTTTCCCGATTGTGGAAACAACATAATACTTTCAGCTCTGGGCGGTTTGGTATCTTTAACCATACCGGCATAGAACTGCAAAGGATCGACAAAATCACCCGATTCTGTATCAATAAGGTCCATATGTAAATGTGGACCAAAAGAATATCCTTCATTACCGCTCCATCCTATCTGCTGACCAGCCTTTACCGGAAATTCGTCAGGAGGAAGATCGATAGTTACTTCGTCCAGCTCATGTTCATACTGATATTTTTCAGTATAATTTGCCAGTAAATGCACAAAGCCAAGCATGTGACGATAAATAGAGGTATATCCATTTTTATGTCTCACATGAAGCATGTAACCCGATCCCAAAGAAACATTTATCTGGGATACGTACCCATCTGCTATGCTATAAACAGGTAATCCTGTAACCTGTTTTGTTTTAAAATCTAATCCACCATGAAAATGGTTGGCTCTCAACTCTCCGAAATTACCACTCAGAACAATAGGAATGTTAAGTGGATTTACAAATACAGCCTTTTTTGCTTCACGTGCTGATAGTGAAAATTCACTTAACAACATCAGAGCAATTATATATCTTTTCATTAAAACTAATACTATTTTCAAGAGATGCAAACTTACGGATTTTTATTCAAAGCACACAATCATTATAAATATTAATCGCTAATAAACAACATAATTGATACTTTAAACGTTATTATTTCATAAAGCAAATAACTAATTTTATGAAGGTTGCAATTACAGGGAGTACAGGATTTATAGGAAAGCATCTTAGTGATTTTCTTATGAATAAAGGTGTAGAAGTACATGCAGTGAAAAGAGAGCATTATCTTCCTGATAATAAATCGAAGTTAATATCTCTTTTAAACGGTTGTGATGCGGTTATTAATCTGGCTGGAGCTTCAATTAATAGTCGTTGGACTAAAGAAAATAAACAAAAAATAAGAGATAGCAGAATAAAAACGACCAGATATTTAGTACAGGTAATCAATGAATTAGCGACTAAGCCAGAAGCTTTTATATCTATTTCTGCAGTTGGAATATATCCCGATAAAGAGATATGGAGCGAAAGAGACGGGAATTATGATAACGGCTTCTTAGCCGGTGTTTGTAAAGACTGGGAAGCTGAAGCCAAAAAGGTATCTCCGGACGTACGTTTAGTTGTTCCTCGACTTGGTGTTGTTCTAAGTAAAGACGGAGGAGCTTTTCCTAAAATGTATCTACCGTTTCGTTTGTTTATTGGAGGAAGGATAGCATCTGGCAGTCAAGGTTTTTCCTGGATACACATTGACGATTTAATGAATATATTCTGGACTATAATAACAACAAAAAAGATAAAAGGTATTATTCATTGCACCGCTCCTCAGATGTGCGACAATCTTATATTTACCTATTCTTTAGCAAAGATAGCTCATAAGCCGGCATGCTTCCGCATACCATCTGTCATTTTTAAAATTATGTATGGCGAAGGTGCATCAATTCTCACGAAAGGACAAAAAGTATTTCCTTATAAGTTATTGAATTATGGATATTCATTTCAGTATCCGGAAATAAATAAGGCTCTTAAAAATCTGTGCAACTAATTTATTTCATTGTCAGGTTCTATTCTTTAACCTTTAGCACAAAAAGATAATAATAAAACAACTAATAGATATTTAGATGATATAGCATAAAAAATCTCCTGCACAGAATTATTAGTTCTGTACAGGAGATTTTCTTTTGTACAAAGACTTTCAGTCTTTTGCACTACGATTTATTAATCTATCACGAATAAATAACAAGATACTTATTTATCTTCAGCCTTTTCCACGTCTAAGTATTCTGCCAATTCTCTTTCACCAAAACGAATTCCATACGATTCATCATGCTGACTGATGTCCAGTCCAATGTATTCGCTTTTAACAGATACTCGCATTGGTATCATTCTATCTGTAATCCAGTAAAGAGCGTAAGTTACCACAAATGTGTAAACACATACAATAACTACAGCCAAAAGATGTATCAGAAAAACATGAATGTTTCCTGCAACTAAGCCGTTAACAAAAACACCGGTAAGAATAGTACCTGTTATACCTCCTACACCGTGAGTAGGAAATACATCCAAAGCATCATCAACAGAATTGTAATTTTTCCAGTGAACAGCCACATTACAAACAATTGTTGTAATTAAAGCAATAAACATACTTTGACCTACTGTTACATAACCGGCAGAAGGAGTAATTGCAACCATACCAACCACAGCTCCGATAGCAGCTCCCATTGCAGAAGGTTTACGTCCACGAAGGCTATCAAAGAACACCCAGGCAAGCATTGCTGTTGCCGAAGCGGTATTTGTATTTAAGAATGCTTTCACAGCTACTCCATTAGCAGCAAGTGAAGATCCGGCATTGAAACCAAACCAACCTAACCAAAGCATTGATGCGCCCAAAATAACCAGTGCAATATTTGCAGGAGTTCTGTCTCCTCCCCTGTCGCAGCGTCTTCCCAGGAATATTGCTCCTGTAAATGCAGCAACACCCGAAGAAGCATGAACCACAATACCACCGGCAAAATCGACTACACCTAGTTGACGCAAGAAACCATCAGGATGCCATGTCCAGTGAGCCAAAGGGCAATAAACAAAAATGCAAAATAAAATCATAAATACCATATACGCTGAGAAACGTACGCGTTCTGCAAATGAACCGGTAATCAATGAAGGCGTTATTATAGCAAATTTCATTTGAAACAAAGCATATAATGCCAGAGGAATTGTAGGGCTTAAAAGTGCATTAGTCTTTGCACCCACTCCATTAAACATGAAAAAAGTAGCAGGGTTACCTACAAAACCTCCTATATCGTTTCCAAAAGCCAAACTAAATCCAAATACAACCCAAAGAACACTGATTACCCCCATAGCAATGAAACTTTGAAGAATTGTGGAAATCACATTTTTCTGACGAACCATACCGCCATAAAAAAACGATAATCCGGGAGTCATCATTAATACAAAAATTGTTGCAGTAAGAATCCATGTTACGTCCGTGTAGTTTACTTTAGCGTCGGGCTCCCATATTCCAGCAGTTTCAGGAGTAAAAACTCCTATAACACAAAAGATGACCAGAATCGTCATCATAATAATCCATCTTTTTTTCATTTCTTCTTATTTAGCTATTAAGCAATCAACTAAAGAATTAATTATTTCCGCTATCAAAATTACATTTAGAAACAATTAAATGCAAAAACTAATCCATTTTATTTTTCGGGCGCAAAGTTACTAAACATTTTGTAAGTACAAACAAATACAACCAATCTTTTTGATAGATAATGACTAAAATGTCGAAAATAAAATTTGAATAAAAAAGGGAAAACAATAACACTTTATCAAAAAATAACGTATCTTTCGTCATGTTTAACCCAAAAATCTATCATTATGATAATCGGAATTCCAAAAGAGATCAAAAACAATGAGAACAGGGTCTCACTCACACCAGGTGGCGCAAAAGAACTAATTAAAAGAGGCCACCCCGTATACGTGCAACACAATGCAGGAATTAATAGCGGCTTTGATGACGAAGCTTATATAGCAGCTGGAGCAAACATTCTATCCACTATAGAAAAAGTTTATGAAATAGCAGAGATGATTGTTAAAGTAAAAGAGCCTATTGAACCTGAATATAAATTAATCAAACCGAATCAGGTAGTATTTACATATTTTCATTTTGCATCGGAAAAAGAACTCACTTATGCGATGATTGACAGCAAAGCAGTCTGTATTGCATACGAAACTGTAGAAAAGGAAGACAGATCTTTACCTTTACTAATCCCTATGTCTGAAGTTGCTGGTAGAATGGCAATTCAGGAAGGTGCGAGATTTCTTGAAAGACCACAAGGTGGCAAAGGCTTACTGATAAGCGGTGTTCCGGGAGTAAAGCCGGCAAAGGTATTGGTTCTTGGAGGTGGAGTTGTGGGTAGTAATGCTGCATTCCTTGCTGCCGGCATGGGAGCCGACGTAGTTATTGCCGATATATCACTTCCACGTTTGCGCTATCTAAGTGAAATTATGCCTCACAATGTGAAAACACTTTATTCTTCTCCTCATAATATTGAAGAGGAACTTCCAACAACCGATCTGGTTATTGGTGCAGTATTGATTCCCGGAGCAAAAGCTCCTCATTTAATAACCCGTGAAATGCTGAAATATCTCAGAAAAGGTAGTTTAATGGTAGATGTTGCTATTGACCAGGGCGGATGTTTTGAAACTTCTCACCCAACTACACATACAGATCCTCAATATATTGTAGACGGTATAGCTCACTATTGTGTAGCCAACATTCCCGGTGCAGTTCCTTATACTTCAACACTTGCTCTTACAAATGCAACTTTTCCTTACGTATTAGCTTTAGCAAATAAGGGATGGGAACAGGCTTGCAAAGAAGACAAGAGTCTGGCTAAAGGATTGAATATTGTAAAAGGTAAAGTTACTTATCCGGCTGTAGCCGAAACCTTTGGTTTAAAGTACGAACCTATTGAATTATAATATACGATAGATAGAGCTGCTTATCAGCTCTATCTATTATTATTTACTCAAAGGAAATAGACTAATCTCATCTAAATAAGATATAAAAAAAGCAATATACAATTATTGTGAGATATATCCATCAGGATTTATAAATATTATTGATCCAGATCTTGTTACGTATACATATCGTCCTATTGGATCTTGTCCGGTATACATTCCCCGTGGAAAATTGAAAGGAACTTTTTTTATAATATTTCCATTGACATCTAATACTTTAGCTTCATATGATGGATCTACATAAGATACTACTAATAATGAATTATCATTAATCATATTGCATAAAACAGCAGAGGCGTAAAGCCACTCTCCATTATCACGACCTTTTTGTTCCCAAATAACAGATCCTTTATTATCTATTTTTACAACATACGCATTTCCTATAAGATAATAATTACCATCAGAAGAAGGCAGAATCTTTATAAATGTATTAACTTGGTCTTTTGGATATTCATATTTTAATTTATTTAAAAGATTCCCTTCAGCATCCAATTGAATAAGTGAACAATCATTATCAGTAGACCAGCCACAACACAACAACGTTCTAGTTGTCTCATTATAAATAATATCCACCAAGGATTTTGCAACTCCTAATTTATTGGGAATGTCTACATATTTTTTCCAAATTATATTCCCATCAGGAGAGACTTTAACTAAATAAAAACAATCTGACCCACGACCTTCATTATCTAGTTCCTTCCAAGCATATCCTCCAAGAATAATATTTTCATCTGGAAGAAGTACACTTGTTGTTGAGAACTCAAGCTCCTGATCGTTTATACTCTTTTTCCAAAGTAAAGTTCCGTTTTTACTTATTCTGATAACAGTCTTTTCAGTTGTAAGAATGTAATCACCATTACTTATTTCAAACATATTTAAATTGGGCTGCTCTTTGCTGTCAGGCTCAGGAATACTACAAGTCCATTCGATATTGTAAGCTGAATTCATTTTTAGAGCAACTTTGTAGTAGTCTCCTAAAATCTCATAATAGCCAATGGCCATATAGCCTCCATCTTTCGTTTTTCCAAAAAACATGAACTCCCCTAATCTGTAATCATACTTATCCAATTCAATATTGATAACTTGATCAATGAAACTTTTCATGGTTCTTGTTTTACCAGATACAAGTTTTACATTTAAATCCTCACTGATAGCTCTAACAGTTACCTTATAGTCTGTGTTAGGTTTTAGATTTTTTAATCGATAGTCATAATAATCCAGGTATTCATTTTTATCTATTTTATCATACACTGTCATTGTATCATTCACAATTATTTCATAGCTTTTGGCATTCTTTACAGGATACCATTTTAAATAAATATCTTTATCAGTGGAAGATATTTCTACGGAAAAATCACCTGTCATAACAGATTCAGCCTGTTTTGCAATCTCTGGTTCTACCACAATTTCTTCTTTGGAACATTGAGCCAGAAGTAAGCATAGAAATATGTATATAAATATCTTTTTCATATTTGTAGAATTACGGTAATTCAACCTCAACAAATAGAGGTTTATTTTCATACAGAATAGCAGAATAGCCTATTCTAATTTTATTTTTATATATAAACGCTTGTACATCTGCATCTTTAAAATATGCATCAAAGAGATCTATCAGTCGCCAACATTGTGTTTTCAAGTCATACTCCCAAACATCTCTTAAATTATAATATGCTTCTCCTCCTACTAGATATAATTTATCTTGATTATATAATAATTTACTATGAGAACGTTGAGTTGGCCCTCCTCTAAGTGAATTTAATTTTTTCCAGCTATCATCTAAAGGGGAATATTCCCATAATTCAAGGAAACGATTAAAAATATAACCTTTATCCGAACTCGTACAACAAGAGCTAATAAACCCGTCAAAACGTGTATTATATGGTAAATCATTTATTTTTGTCCATTTATCATTCGCAATATCATATTCCCAGAAATCTTTCAGGTATTCGGGCGTTTGAAAAAGTCCAGGCTTATTATAACCATAAAGAGCTCCTCCGCCAATATAAATTTTATTGTTTATTTTAAATGCAATAACTCCTCTCGTTGCTTTTCCTGGGTAATCCGAAACTTTTATCCATATATTCTTCGATTCTTCAAAGTCAAACAAAGCCATTTTTTGAATCGCATTATCCTCAGATATGTACATTAAAGTATAATGATCTACTTTACCAAAAATACTTACCTGATATGGAGATGATAACGGATTTACATTTTTTTCGCTCCAAGTATTATTCTCAAGATTATATATTAATATTTTAACAGGATTAAATTCCGATTGGATATAATAAATTTCATCTGCCTTAATATAACTTGCTGCAGGCAAAGAAAGACTCGTAATTGAATATGGCATATTGGACAGATATACGTTTTTACTAATTCCTGGCAGTACATTTATCTTATAATCCAGAATATACTCTTTATCATTTAAATAGACATGAACTGAATATATGCCCGGAACAATATTATCAGGTAAATACCCAAAGCCAAGTACATGATCATCTTCCATCATACCAGAATAACTAATTTCTGTCTTGATGGGTATAGTACCATTTAATTTTATTTCAGTTTTGGTATCTGAAGACGGTAGTTTTGAATAATAGACCAAAAATGCAAAACGGTCTCCTTTCTCTAGATTCATTCCAACTTTGTTTGCCTCATCTACATAATACTGGCTAAAGTCAGCATCACTTATATAGAGATCAATATAGTCAACTCCTTGTGCCAGTTTATCACTAAACCTTATGACTTGTGGTAAACTGCTATAATCATTTTTTTCAGATCTTAATATTACCATTACTTTGTAATCATGTTTTCTCTCAGAAACTTTTATCGTCAATTTATGCGTCTGCTCCTTTTCTTTGGTTAATTCTATTGGAATTTCTTCTGGTTCTGCATTTTCTGTTGTCATATCCCAAAGACTGATATGAGCCTCTTTGATAGAGGCACCGTCACCGATATTGATTTTAAGTTCTAACTCACAAGTATTCTCTGAAGTTATATTGGTAGATAATATATTTATTGCAGGCGCAACAAAGTTTTCTTCATTATACTCCTTTATAGTGCAACCAACAAGGGAAAATATTGCAATTGACAATAAACATACTTTTTTTATATGAACATATTTAATCTGAACCAGATACAATATAATGGCTAAAATATTAGCAAAAGAAAGAATATAGTTGTTTTGTTTCATAGTATTATATTGCATACGTTTAAATAAATTATTCCACCAAATCAAGGATATGCAAAATTACACATTTATCACATTTAAGCAACTATTTTTACAATTTATCTTTTCAACTCGATAAAAAGAAAGAATAGTATAAAATGAGATAATTTTGAGAAGCAATTTTTTATATCAGGAAAAATAATATTAAAGAAAGACATCGAGTTATCTTCTGGCAATATAACAGAAAAAACGTTTTTACAACCTATAGAATTAATAATAAGCAATATAACACATTTTAACTACATGAAATTATTTTTGAGGTAAACTTATAAGGTCATTTTCTGACAATACGTTTTACTTTTTAGCTTAACTAGCTGATTATAAGCTGCGGAAAAATTAGTTTCACCCCCTATAATAGCAAAAAAGAGGACCTATTTTTCCGCAAACTTCAAAAACATTAGTTCGTTATAAAGTTGGTTAATTTAATAATACTTTATGCGGCAATAGCGGCAAATTCAATTAGTTGAGAAGTCTATCGTTTAAGTACTTGTTCGGTCTTATACAGGACTTCACAAAATTCTTTGAAGCAAGGAAGCATTTTGCGTCATAGTTTTCACTTATCCATTATAAAGTTTAGAAGGTAGATACAACCTGTTTGCAGGCATTGAATTCGTCAATAATTTCTTTTACTACTTCAGCAACAGGTCTCAGTTCATGGATAAGTGACGCAACCTGACCAATTTCCAGCTCGCCTTCGTCGAGATTTCCTTCAAAGATTCCTTTTTTTGCACGACCTTTACCTAACAATTCGCGCATTTCTTCAACTGATGCACCACGAGCCTCGGCTTCTTCTACTTCAGAAAAGAACCTTCCTTTAACTAATCGCACCGGAGCTAGTTTCTTCAATAGAAGTTTGGTATCTCCTTCATTGAGAGACAAGCATAATTCTTTAAAATTATCGTGCGCCGAACTTTCTTTTGTCAAAGCAAAACGGGTTCCCATCTGAACACCTTCGGCCCCTAATGCCATTACTGCCAGCATGCCCGCACCAGTAGCTATACCACCAGCCGAAATTAACGGTAGTGAGGTTGCTTTCCTGACTGATGGAATAAGACAAAGAGTAGTTGTTTCTTCTCTACCATTATGTCCGCCTGCTTCAAAACCTTCGGCTACAATTGCATCAACACCTGCTGCTTCACATTTTTCTGCAAACTTGGCACTAGAGACTACATGCGCTACCTTAATACCATTTTGTTTCAGATAAGATGTCCAGGCCTTGGGGTTTCCTGCTGAAGTAAATACAATCTTCACCTTCTCTTCAACTACTATCTTCATAATTTCTTCTATCTGAGGATACATCAGTGGGATATTTACTCCAAACGGTTTATCTGTCGCCTCGCTACATTTCCTTATATGTTCACGAAGAACTTCAGGATGCATGGACCCGGCTCCTATCAATCCTAATCCACCGGAATTACTTACGGCAGAAGCTAGTCGCCATCCACTACACCACACCATTCCTCCCTGTATAATAGGGTATTTTATTCCAAAAAGATCACATATTCTATTCATAAATCATTTATTTACCTTCAAAGATATTATAAAGTTTTGATGAATAATCCTGGAAAGAAAAGAAAATGCACACACGGCTTACTATATATATAGAAGCCATGCATGCATCACTCTGATTAAAGAAACGACTCTAAATAAACACCACTCTATGGCAAAAGCTTTATTTCATCAAACTTCTTAGAGACACTAGTATCACAAGCTAGTAAAGAAATAGCCTTATGATTTTGATCGAGCATAAGAATAAGACTTTCCTTATGATTCCCGTTCAACACATATACCGGACTATAGTAAGCTACTTTATGTAGATATTTTGCTATGCAGGAAAGATCTTCATGCTTCTTTCCGGAAACCGGAAACAAATCAAATTTATCTTTATGACTTTCCACATACTTAACCACCTCGGGAAAATTTTCCGTTGAATAATCAGACTCATCACAGAACAGATAAACTATCTTATACTTCTTCGAAGAAGTGTTTATCAACGAATCCATCATTGCAACATTAGCCTGACGAATTTTAATAAGATCATCGGGCATGTCTGTTTCAATACTAAAGTTAGGCTTTGGCTTATCAGCATAATGAGTCCATAAATCAGGTGGTTTTCTCCAGAATATGGATTCAAGAATATCTTCTGCACTAAAGGATAAAGCAGCTCTGGAAGAGGGGCCAAACATAGTTGCAATTTTATCCCCAGCAAGATATCGTGGAGTTGTGGCATCTTTACTAATTACCATTCCTCCTCTGAGAGGCATTTTAAATTCACCAAATCCCATTGGATCTACTTTCAGTTTCTGTCCACTCTTACGATTTTGGTAAGCAGAAGCAAAACAAGAAAATCCCAGCATGAGTCTTCCTTCATGCGGGGCATCCAAACTCTCTTTTTTACCTAGAATTTCGTTAGTCAAGTCCTTCACATCCGTCGACTTCATATTAGAAGAAGACGATGACATACGTGGAGAACCTAAATTGATAGATTTTAGAGCTTCCGGATTTATTATTATTTCTTTTTCTACTGACATTTCGCTTTTTTGAGTGACAGTTTTTTTAGTCTCTTTGCGCTGCTGCGCATTACTTGCAACAATAGCTGTAACAAAAAACAAAATAACGAGATATATTCTTTTTGTCATTTAATTCCAACGATAATTAGTACCTTCTAATGGATTCTCTGAAAAAGGATCTATTAAATTATATTCAGGCTGATTCATCACCTTGTTCCACCATTTAATATATAAGTCTGCAACATCTTTAATTTCACTATCTGAAAGGTAAGCATATTGCAAATGTTCATTTACGTCTTTATGAACGAGCTTGCACCCTAAAGATGCATACTTTCCAACCCTAATGGATTCGATAGTCCACATAATACATTCCCCGAGGCGATAATTAGCATAAGGCCCGTATGAAGAAATTACATTTGTAGGAAAAAATTCTATTGTAGACATATCTTTCACATATTTAATAAGCTCGGGAATATCTTTTTTTGCAAAAACCGGAACCTCAACGAATCCATAAGGACTTTTCGTATCATACGTTCCCGCCTTTATTTGCTTAACAAACGTTTTTGGATTTGGATTATCAAAGTCAACATCCTCTCCGCTGCATCCTGTAAAAAGTAAACAATAAGCTACGAGAAACAGAATGCCCATTACCAATGGCCATAGATTTCTTTTCATAATAAAGTTCTTTAAGGAGATTAATGTTGCTAGTACACTAATTTAACTCCGCAACGGAGATTAAAGTTAAGAGGTCTTTCCTTTCTTATTGTAGATGCAAGTGCATGATCGTCAAAATAGTATGCAAGACCAGGTTCGGCAAAGAGCGCCAGATGTTCAGATGTATTATACTGGAATCCAACAGAAGCAGTAAGCGAACATTGCATTCTGTCCATATTATAATCATCTTTATCTGTTTGACTTGTTCCTGAATAATATTCTGATTTAGGAGAAATACATTCTTCCAACATTCCACCGGCAGATGCGTAAAGATCAAAATCTTTTTTGTTAATCAGCGTATAACTAACTCTAAGTGGTATTCCAATGAAATGGAATTTCTGATCAGTAAGATTTCCTCCGGCCTCATCCTTTAATGATGAGCGTAATAAGGTATAATTTATCCCGCTTTCTATTGAAATTTTATCAGAAAGTCTTTTTCCGATAGTCAGACTCAATGAAACGGGTTCTTTATAACAAATATTTATTGGTTCTGAGTTGCTTCCAACTTTAGTAAATGATTTGCAAGGTTCTATAGAAGCAGACAAACCCAGACTCCATTCTTTTTCTGTATGAACTTTTATGTAATCATCATCTTCCTGAGCCATTGCTTCAGCCGCTTGTACTTCTGCAGACATAAGTACATTCTGTGATTGCTTCTTTGGCTCTTCTTTTTGAATAGCAGTATCAGCCGGAATAGCTTCAACCGTCTTTTCTATAAATACTTTTTCTTCCGGAACAGGAGTCTGTTCAACAGCTTCTTCAGTAACAGGATTGTTGATTATTACCTTGTCCACCTTTGCAATTGCGTCGTGCTTTTCAATAACAGGTGCAGATGCTTTGCTTAATAAGGAAGAAGCTTCTTTATGAGGAGCGAACATCCAAACCGCAGCCGAGCAAGCAAATAATATCAGAAAAATGGCTGCTGCAGCAATAAACAATATAGAATAAAGCTTTCTTGGAGAAGGTTTGGATAATTCTTTTTCCAGATCTTCCCACATGTCCTCTTGCAACGGAATTTCGTATTTCTTCAGTCGCGAGTGAAACAGTTCGGTTAATTCATCTTCATCTTTCTTCATTGCGGATAAATTCTTTAATTTTCTTAGCTAACATACTTTTTGCTCTATGAAGTTGTGAAGTGGATGAATGTTCGTTGATGTGAAGTAAAGCAGCAATTTCTTTGTGAGACTTTTCTTCGAACACGAATAAGTTGAACACTGTACGATAGCCAGCAGGCAACTCTGTCACAAAAAGCATTAGCTGTGAATCCGAAATGTCTTCATACAATTCTTTTTCGGGTAGTTCAATCACATCCGGCAATTCTTCTTCCTGAACAAACACTTCCTGCATTTTTTTCTTCTGCTGCAAGTAGTCCAATGAAAGGTTTGCCATCACTCTGCTCATCCATAACTCTAAAGAGCCATTCCCACGATAATCAAATTTTGAAATCGATTTGTAGATTTTAATAAAACCATCGTGGAGAATATCATGCGCAACGTCTATATCGCCTGTATAGCGATAACAAACAGCAAGCAGTTTCTTGGAATAAAGGGTGTAAAGTTCCTTTCGGGCAGCATTATCACCTGCCCGACAGCCTTTAACCAATTCTAATTCCTCTTTCAACTTACTCTAGTTTTGTATAGACGTATTTGCGTTGTCTATATGTATAACTCCGTGAATTTATAAATGCTGCATGAGAAAATAAAAAAAAATTCTCCTACACTATTTTTCTATAACAAACAAAAGTAAAAGAAGTTTCTGTATTAACCTAATATGGTGGACGAAAACATGTGATTCAATAGACGAATAGGCCAAATAAACCAGATAAACACAATTAATAAGCTAAACAATTTATTAGGTATATGTTTTATAAAAGGTCTACAGCTTTTTAAAATAAACAGTAGACCTTTTATATATAACGTGTAGACTTAATCGATAAAAGGTGTAGGTCTAAAATAAAAAACATCCAGTTTGGTTAGTTTACCAAACTGGATGTTTACCATTAAATATAAGGATTCCTTATTTTATCATTAACAAGCTTTAAAGCTCATATCCAAGCCTTTAACTGAATGAGTAAGCGCACCTACAGAAATAAAGTCCACTCCACATTCTGCATAATCGCGAAGAGTATTGAAAGTAATACCACCAGAAGATTCTATTTCAAATCTACCACCGATCATTTCAACGGCTTTACAGGTATTCTCTATATTGAAGTTATCAAGCATAATACGATCTACTCCACCAATAGCAAGCACCTGATTAATTTCATCAAAGTTACGTACTTCGATTTCAATCTTCAGATCTTTACCCTTTTCCTTGCAATATTCTTTAGCACGGTTAACAGCCTTATCAATTCCGCCGGCGAAATCCACATGATTATCTTTTAAAAGGATCATATCAAAGAGTCCGATACGGTGGTTTACACCGCCACCAATTTTCACAGCCTCTTTCTCAAGCATACGCATACCCGGAGTTGTTTTACGAGTATCTAATACGCGAGTTTTTGTTCCTTCGAGACGCTTTACATACTTACGTGTTGTTGTAGCAATACCGCTCATGCGTTGCATTACATTCAACATTAAACGTTCTGTTTGCAACAATGACTGAACTTTTCCGGATACAATCATAGCTACATCACCAGGTTTAACTTCAGCGCCATCATTTATAAATACTTCTACTTTCAATTCAGGATCGAAGCGATGAAATATTTCCTTTGCTACTTCTATTCCGGCAAGTACACCTTCTTCTTTAATAAGAAGTTTAGATTTTCCCATTGCTGTAGCAGGAATACAAGATAGAGTTGTATGATCGCCATCACCTATATCTTCGGCAAAAGCTAAATCTATTAGTCTGTCAATTAAATCATTCATTTGTTTTAACTATTCTAATTTGATGAATTAACGATGAGTTATTATCGCTCTTCTTAAAAAAACAATTTACCCGGAATGAGCCGTTTACCGTGCTCAATGTACCAACAATAAAACCCGATTCATCTCGGTTTCCCTGATGATTTACAATAAATCCGGTAACTTTATTTGCAGAAAAGAAACCAGCCATGGCTTTTTGAGCCTCAACTTTTTTAAATTTCTGAGGATTATCTTTGATAATTACTACCACCTGATCACCTAAAAACGGGAGTAAATCCTGCGCGCTGCCTTTTTTAAATGCAGATGTCAAACCAACAGAGTCTTGTAGCTGAGCAAAAGCAGTACAGAACACAACTGCCGATAACATAAAAAGGATTAGTTTTTTCATATCAATGAGCATTAATATGTTACAAAGGTAGATATTATTTCCGGAAAACAATACTTAATTTCCCTAATTCAAAAGAAAAAGCCTATTTTTGCACCCACAAAATCTGGCTAAAAAGGAAATTATCTGATGAAAATAACACTTATCGTTGTAGGAAGAACTGTAGAAAAACATTATATCACTGCTATAAATGACTATATTGAACGTACAAAGCATTTTATATCGTTCGATATGGAAGTTATTCCTGAATTAAAGAATACGAAGAGCCTCACCATGGATCAGCAAAAGGAGAAAGAAGCTGAACTTCTTTTAAAAGCTTTTCAGCCCGGAGATGTTATTGTTCTGCTCGATGAATTCGGGAAGGAATTCCGTTCAGTGGATTTTGCCAACTGGCTGGAAAAGAAGATGCATAATGTAAACAAGCGATTGGTATTTGTTATTGGAGGACCTTACGGTTTTTCTCAAAAGATATATGATGCTGCACATGAAAAGATTTCTATGTCGAAAATGACTTTCTCTCACCAAATGGTGCGCCTTATCTTTGTAGAACAGCTTTACCGGGCCATGACTATACTAAACAACGGTCCGTACCACCACGAGTAAATAATAGAATTCAATACAAAACTCCCGGCAAATACCTAAATATATATGCCGGGAGTAAAAACAAATCAACCAAACCAACTAATTATTCACAAAAAACACATCATTTCACATACACTTTATATTCCCACGAAGCCAGAGTTGTAGGAAGAGCCTCTTTCTTTCCGGTAAAGAAGTTTGTATATTCTCCCTTTGGAGCCTCTTTTTTAAACGACAGATTAACCGATTCTTTACTTAAATTGAGATAAACAAGAACTTCCGAAGATGGCAATTTACGGGCAAACACGTATGCATTAGGAGATTCTGTTATATATCTCACCATTTCACCACCTTTAATTCCTGCAGCCAAAGCCGGCTGAGAATGTTTCAGCTCATTAAGTTTCTTATAGAAAGCAAACGTTTCGTTTTTAGTCCAGTCGGGAGCCTTATCTTTTTCGAAGAATTTAAATGCACGATTCATTCCAACTTCCTGTCCGGTATAAATAAGCGGCATTCCTTTCAAAGTATAAGTCAGTACAGCAAAGGTTCTTACTCCACCACCCAAACGATCGAACTCAGTACCTTCCCATGAATTTAAATCGTGATTAGTAATATGATTCATCAGATAAGCATCTTTAGGGAATACACTATCCTGATGAGCCAGCAATTTATCTAATTCTTCTGCAGCATTCACGGTTTTAGCCGATAAATCTGCTTTCTCTTTTTTATGTACATATTGTGCTTTATCAGCTTCTTTGGGGCCTTTTGAAATTTTATTCATTACATCTTTCAAAGGCCAGTTATAGCTCATATCAAAAGCCTTTTCGTTAAGTTCCGGTTTCTCTGCTTCAGCCAACATAAATACCGGCTTTATAGAATCCAACTCTTTACGGGCATCATTCCAAAAATCAGTTGGAACTTCAAATGCCACATCACAACGATATCCGTCTATATCACATTCTTTAATCCAGAATTTCATAGCATCTATCATTGCTGCACGCATCTCTTTCTTTGAATAATCGAGCTTATAAGTATCCGTCCAATTGAACGGACTTACAACCTTTCCCAAACTATCTTTCATATACCAGTCAGGATGTTGTTTCAACCACACATTATCGCATCCAGTATGATTGGCTACCCAGTCCAGGATAACTTTAAAGCCAAGATCATGAGCTTTTTTCACCATCTCTTTAAAATCGGCAATTGTTCCAAACTCGGGATTCACCTCTTTGTAATTCTTCACCGCATAATAACTGCCCAGCTTACCTTTACGATTCAGTTCCGAGATTGGATTAATAGGCATAAACCAAAGGATGTCCACGCCAAGTTCCTTTAACTGAGGAAGATGATTCTGGAATGCTTTTATCGTTCCTTCGTTAGTATACTGGCGAAGATTCACTTCATAGATAACAGCGTTTCGGGACCATTCGGGATGAGAAACACCGGCTTGCAAATTTTCCGAAGTATTTGCTTTTTTTGATGTGCAAGAGAAAAGGGATAGAACAAGAGACAACATGATAAGATGATGTAATTTATTCATAGCTATACGATTATTAAATGGTTATTTTCAAAGGTAACCAATTAACATCGTAAAAGCTTAATTATGAGATTTAAAAGGATAGAAACATTTATGCAAACGTTCGCATTAGTCGGGCAATGCAAAATCAAGAAAAACAGGTAGATGGTCGCTGTATCCTCCCTGGTATTTCATACCATAATAGGTACGCAAAGGCTTAACACCGGAATATTTTTCATCCTTCTCGAGCAGGAAAGGCAGATTACTGATTCCGGCATTTTTTGTTGATGTACACAGTCCGCTTTTGTTATTCAACAAAAAGCCCGAAACAATGAATTGATCGAGAATATTCCACTCACCCTGATACTTATAAGTTCCAAAGGTTTTATCCTTTGCCCGTTCTGCCATAAGATTGTATAGTTTTTTATCCTCAGGCGGTGCAGAAGGTGCCTTGGCATTCAGGACTTCTGATATTGATTTATTATAGGGATAGTCATTAAAATCTCCCATTATAATGATATTAGGGTGAGCGCGTACGGTAAAAAGACTGTCTGTATAGTGTTTTAGCAAACTCGCAGCTAACATTCTATTGGGTTCACTCTCCTTTTCGCCGCCTGTTCGGGACGGGAAATGGCAAACAAAAACGTCCAGTGAATCGCCATTCATAATTTGTCCCGTTACATGAAGAATATCTCGTGTATGTTTCAGAGGATTATCGGGAAAAACAATCCGGATGGAATCGTGGTCTATTAAACGAAAACTACCCCGCTGATAAAGTAAGGCGACATCAATACCGCGCTCATCAGGAGAATGGGTGATTATGTAACGATATCCAAACTCCTTTAAAGGAGAATATTTCACTAGACCTGTAAGCACACTATCATTTTCAACTTCACAGAGTCCGACTAAAGCAGGAGGATTCCACTCTCCTACTGCAGTTACCACCTTACTTATATTATTAAGCTTTTGTTTGTATCTTCCGTAATGCCAGGCCCGCATAGAATTTGGAAGAAATTCATAATCATTCTTCAAGCTATCATGCCGGCAATCGAACAGGTTTTCTACATTATAAAACATCACGCGAAAGCCGTTCTGTGAGAAAGCTTGTCCGCAATAAAGCAAAAGGGCAACAAGAATTCTTATTGTATAAGAAAAATGGCGACGATTCATTTCTGGCTGATTAGTTATTTATCTCCCGGCATCCACTCATAGCATCCGGCATCTGGCTTTCCATCCTGCAACCTACTCCGCCCGTTCAAATCATACGGGTAATTACGAGCTATTTCCAGGTTACCAATATCTTTGGCTTTGCACAAAGAATCAGGACGGAAATCATATTTATAGTTTTCTTTATCTATGTTTTTAAAGTTTGCCTCCTTTATCCAGGTTATATTGACCAATCGTTCGCTTTTCTCCTCTACAGAATTAATAAGCGAATTAGAAAAATAGTAATCGAAAGCAATACTTGTATTATCCGATTTGCTTCCTTTAATTTCATCAGACGAAGAACCGGTAATCAAACAGTTATAGAAAGATGTTTTTAAAGGATAAGCAACACTATTAAGTTTGTTTGCAAAAGCCAGGGCTACCCCATTACGGATATTCCAGGAGAAAAAGTTTGCCAGTGTACAGTGAGTAAAAGTATAATCTCCACCCAAAAGATTTACGCAATTATCTCCAGCATTGGTAATCTGACAGTTTGCAACTGTTGCCTTACAAGAAATCATACTAATAACATCTCCTTCCACATTGTGCAATATAGAATTGGCAAGTCTCAGTTTTTCCTTATCTACAGATGATGAATCACAACGTATTCCGTACTGTCCGCTATGAATATCGGCATAATCGAAACGGTTTTGATAACTGGAAGAATAAAGACGGATACCACCCCACTGCCCCGGTATTCTGTTATAAGGAAGATTTGTAAACATGTTATCTAACCTGTCACCACGAAACAAAACCGGATTGCCAAGCGTACCTTGAGCATCGATAGTGCCATGCACCAATACAGAAGCTTTATCATGGAAATAAAGTCGGGTTCCCGCTTCACATTGCAACTTTACTCCATTATTAATCCGCAGACTATCGTAAACTAGAATCGGCCTTCGGGAAGTAAATGTAGTATCTTTGTCAATAGTCTTACCTCGCATGATAAGTACATCCTGACCGTAAGCCAGCAATTTAATATCTTGCTTAACTCCATTGGTAATAAAGACCAGGGAATCTTTCATCAGTACAGGATTATCTCTATCCAAAGGGTTTATTTTAACTTCCACAAAAATATGCATGCTATCCTTTCCCTGAATCTCGATATCCGAAAATTGAGTTCCTTTCTCTCCATCCACATTAACTTTAAAACCGGAATTGGCCGCATTAGCCAAAACAATAGAAGATATTTTTAATGCTTCCTTATTGGGATTATACACTTTAATTTTTGCAGTTGCAGAACCGATGGAAGTAAAAACAGTATCAAAAGAAAGAGTATCCTGAGAAAAAGCAAGTAGATGAGATGGATTGGAAGAGAAATTCTCATCATTACACGATGAGAGAACGGTACATATCCCTGTGAGCAGGAAGCAAAACTGTATGATTGAAAGAAATTTCTTCATGAGTTTACAGATAAATATAGGGGTAACTTTTTAGCTACCCCTATACACCAAACGCAGAAAGTGCGTAAATATTATTTCTTAGCAGGAATATTCACCAATACTTCCAGCAAATGTTTCCAGAATTTATCAACTGAAGGAATATGCATGCGTTCATCAGGTGAGTGAACTCCGCGGAGTGTTGGACCAAATGATACCATATCTAAAGAAGGATATTTCTCAAGGAACAATCCGCATTCCAATCCGGCATGGATGGCTTTAACTTTTGGTTCTACACCAAACAAACGAACATAAGCTTCTTCGGCCACCTTCAAAATTGGTGAAGCCGGATTTGGTTTCCATCCCGGGTAACCATCGCCCACAGAAACTTTTGCACCACCCAGTTCGAATGCAGCTTTAACAGCAGCCGACACATCTTTGCGAGATGAAAGAGTTGAACTACGTTGGCTGGTTTCTACACGGATAATGTTATCTCCCGGCATTTTAATTGAAGCAAGATTGGATGATGTTTCAACAAATCCAGGAATTTCCTGACTCATAGCAAATACACCATGGAATACCGCATAAAGAGATTTAATCAAACTAGCAGTAGTATCACGATCAATAGCTGTTGCAACCGGAGATTCTGACTGAAGTACCCATTTCATATTAGGTTCGGTCACTGCAAACTCAGCTTCTACTTCAGAAGCAAAGATATTCAGATCAACACGGATTGATTCTTTGTGAGCCATAGGAAGTGCACAAACTGCATAAGCTTCACGCGGAATAGCATTGTGAAGGTTTCCTCCTTTTATTTCGCAAAGGTAAAGATCATATTTCTCAGCTGCCAGAGACAAGAAACGAATCAGTTGTTTGTTGGCATTAGCTCTATTCTTATTAATATCATCACCAGAGTGACCGCCTGTCAGCCCTTTTACTTCAACTTTAAAAAAGAAATAATCCTGAGGTGCAGCTATTGGCTGATAAGTATATTCAGCAACAGTATTTGCACCACCAGCACAACCGATAAACAATTCTCCTTCGTCTTCTGAATCCAGGTTAATAAGTATTTCACCAGACATAAAACCTTTTTTCAAAGCATTGGCTCCGGTAAGTCCGGTTTCTTCATCAACTGTAAACAAGCATTCAATAGGTCCGTGTTCTATATCATTAGCAGCAAGAACAGCCAATTCTGTTGCTACCCCAATTCCGTTATCAGCACCAAGAGTTGTACCTATTGCTTTCAACCACTCTCCATCAACTTCTGTTTGAATGGGATCTGTAAGGAAATCATGTTCCACATTGCTATTCTTTTCACATACCATATCTATATGCGACTGAAGAACAACAGTCTGAAGATTCTCTTTGCCATTAGTAGCCGGTTTCTTTATTAAAATATTACCCGCTTCATCTACTTTTGTTTCTAGTTGGTGCTTTTTACCAAACTCTTTTAAATACTCTATGATTTTTTCTTCCTTTTTAGAAGGACGTGGCACCTGACAAATTTCATTGAAATAATGAAATACCTGTGCCGGTTTTAATTCTATTATACTCATATATTTTTATCTATTTATACTTAGCATTTTTTTATTAAATTACTAAATATGGTTAAATTGATTACTTTCCATATAGAACACCTATACTTTTTATTCGAAAAGAGAACGTATAATCCTTTCAAAAGTCTATATTTGCAGCACAAAAGTAATAGAAATGCTTTACACTATTCCTTTAGTACTGTTAATTGTTACTATATGAATAGCATTATTATGCATAAAACTATTATTTTTATAAATAGCCGAAATTCATAAAAGCTATTTATTACAACTATGAAAACAATAAAATAAAGAAAATAACTATTTAGAAACTATATCAAACGAATTATGAAGAGAATTAACTACCTTGCAAAAGGGATCCTAGCTGCGGTTGTGGTTGTTATGTTTGCACAATGTAGCGAAAAAAAAACAGATGCTGATGAATCTGTAACAGCTATGGGTGTTGCTCCAAGCGGCCTTAAAATTGCTTACGTTGAAATCGACACTCTGCTCACTAAATACACCTTCTGGAATGATCTGAACGAGATGATGATGAAAAAAGAAGAGAATATCCGTGCTACACTTAATCAAAAAGCTCGTGAACTTGATGCAGAAGGAAAAGAATTCCAACGTAAAGTACAAAACAATGCTTTTGTAAGCCGTGAAAGAGCTGAACAGGAAAATTCTCGTTTAGTTAAGAAGCAACAGGATTTGCAAGAATTGCAAACCAGACTTACTAACGAATTACAAGCAGAGAACCAAAAGAACAGCCTTCAATTGCGTGATTCAATTAATTCTTTCTTGAAAATATATAATAAGAAGCATAAATACAGCATGATTTTCAGTAACACTGGATTTGATAATTTGCTTTATGCTGATAAAGCTTACAATATCACTAACGATATTATTGAAGGACTTAACGAAAGATACGCTCCTTCTCAAAAGAAGAAATAGAAATCTTCTAAATATAAAACTAAAAGAGATACTGCTCAGACCCAATTAAGCAGTATCTCTTTTTTTATGAATATACGTTTGGTATCTTATAATATTAATAAATACAGCATCAACCTTTCAATTGAATAATTAGTAGCAGATGGAGGTTAAGTGTAGCAGATCAATTGTACATATTTTCTATCTTCCACCAACTATAAAGCCTATAAACAAAGAGTGTTAAGCAATATTAGTAGCAAGTGGGAGATGTTTTTTGAAAAAACTAATTTATTGTTTTAATATTGATCTCCTGTAATGAAGCGGAGATACACCTGTATGCTTTTTAAAGTATTTACCAAAAAAAGATTGGTTGGGAAAATTTAATTCCTGAGATATTTCCTGAATAGTACACGAAGACCTTAGCATTAGTTTACTTTCTAAAATAACACAATAATCTATACACTCTTTAGCCGGTTTACCAATCGTTTGTTTTATTAAAGAGGATAAGTATTTGGGAGACACACAAAGCTTATCGGCGTAAAAAGAAACATCTTTGGATTCTTTAAGATGCTCGGAAACCAATAAAAAGAACTGTCTGACCATCTCTTCTTTTCGCGAAATGGGAGTAGTTTTATTCATATATTTACTGGCATGTCCATGAATCTTTATAAGCAAAGCACATAACAGATGTTTCAGCATCTCTGTTCTATGATCATTTTCAACATCTTCTACAACGTTCCACATAATCCGGAAAAAGCTCATTGCCTCTTCCATCTCTATATCACTTAATTTAATAGAAGGAAAATCTGGTTTCATAAGAAAGACAGGCGGATATTTACGCAGGTAGTTCAATAAATCTTCCGCAATATTTTTTGAAATAGAAAAAAATACGATTCGAAAATCATCACTCAATGTACGATGAAAGACTATAGAATTTAATGCTATTAAAACTATTTCATTTTTAGTTATAACGCGTTTTTTAAGATTAATTTCTAGTTCAGCAGATCCTTCAAGACAAAAACATATGTATGATTTCTCAGCATGTATAGGGTACTCTAAAATAACAGATCTATCGATATCAGAATACATGATAAAATCATCCTCTATTGAGACTAAATTCTTACTAAATAAAAAAGATGATTTATTCATGATTTATTTATTATTAATTCTTTTTAGACCACAAAAATAGTATATATTTGTTAATTCAACAATAACATAATGAAATATAGACCAATTATAATGAATTTTAGAACTTTCTAGCTTATTCATTTATTCTGAACTTTGCAGAGATTAATTTAGGTAAAAAGTGTATTAACCAATTATGTTTATCTTATGATTAAGAACATTAGTAGATTGTTTGTCACTCCACTCTCAATAGTTGGAGTATTATTAGTATGTCTTTCCCTTAACTCATGTAAAAAGAGTGGAAATATGGGGGGAAAAGATATGGTTCAAGAATATGCAGTTACAGTCTTGAAAACCTCAGATATGGAACTAAAAAGTTCATATCCTGCAACAATAAAAGGAAAGCAGGATATTGAAATTCGTCCTCAGGTTTCAGGAACAATAACCAAATTATGTGTAGACGAAGGTTCTGTTGTACATAAAGGACAGGTTCTTTTTATTATTGATCCAGTTCAGTATCAGGAAGCTGTTAATGCAGCTCAAGCTACAGTTAATGTGGCACAAGCAAATGTGGCTACAGCTAAACTAACCGCTGAAAACAAACGTGAGTTGGCTAAAAATAATATTATTGGCTCGTATGACCTGCAGATGGCCGAAAATTCTTTATTATCTAGCAAAGCGACGTTGGCACAAGCTAAAGCACAACTAATCAGTGCAAAAAAGAATCTTTCATTCACAAGAGTTACAAGTCCGTCAAACGGAGTTGTCGGAAGTATACCTTTCCGCGTTGGAAGCTTAGTTAGTTCCAGCATCGCTACACCTCTTACTACAGTTTCTGATATTTCAGATATGTATGCTTATTTTTCAATGACAGAAAGACAACTTTTAAGTCTTACAAACGAAGGTAATTCACAGAAAGATATTCTTAAAAAGATGTCAAATGTAGAATTACAAATGATAGATGGAAATATATATGGCGAAACAGGAAAAGTAGAGACCATGAGTGGAGTTATTGACCAAAGTACAGGTTCTGTAAGTCTTCGTGCAAAATTCCCTAATAAGAACCGCATTTTAAGAAGTGGAGGTACAGGCTCTGTTTTAATACCTTATAAGATGAATAGCTGTATTGTAATTCCTCAAAAGACCACTTATGAAATACAGGATAAAAAGTATGTGTATTTAGTTGATAGCAAATCAACAGTAAAAAGTACTCCTATTGAAATATTCTCTTTAGATGACGGTCAGAATTATATTGTAACATCTGGCTTAAAGGCTGGCGACAAGATTGTAACTGAAGGTGCAGGAACTCTTAAAGATGGCATGCAAATCAAGGAAATTACTCCGGAACAAGCAGCAGCCAAAAAAGCTCAGGCACAACAATCTTCTGAAAAAGCTTCTAAGTAATAGGTGTATTATTAAAAGAGAAGAAATATGAAATTAGATAAATTTATAAACCGCCCGGTACTCTCAACAGTAATATCAATATTTGTTGTTGTTTTGGGTATAATCGGGCTTGTATCTTTACCAGTCGAACAATATCCTAATATTGCACCACCTACCATTCAGGTAAGTACAACATATACAGGTGCAAATGCTCAGACGGTAATGAACAGTGTGATTGCTCCACTTGAAGAATCAATAAACGGTGTGGAGAATATGACATACATGACATCTACTGCCTCAAATAATGGAATGGCAACGATTAATGTATACTTTAAACAAGGAAGTGATCCTGATATGGCTGCCGTAAATGTGCAGAACCGTGTAACAAAAGCACAAGGATTGCTACCGGCAGAAGTTACCAAGGTAGGTGTTATCACCAGCAAACGTCAAACTAGTATGTTGATGGTATTTTCTGTCTATAGTTCAGACGATAAGTACGACCAAACATTCTTGCAAAACTATGCGAAGATAAACATTATACCACAAATTATGCGTGTACCTGGTGTAGGTGATGCTAATGTTATGGGAGCACGTGAATACTCTATGCGTATATGGCTTAAGCCAGAAGTAATGGCTCAATACAAGTTAATGCCAAGCGATATCTCTGTCGCACTAGCTGAACAAAATATTGAAGCTGCACCAGGACAATTTGGAGAAGACGGAAATCAGTCTTTCCAGTATGTAATGAAATCTAAAGGCCGTTTACAGAAAACGGAGGAATTCGAGAATATAGTTGTCAGAGCATCTGCAGACGGAAATATACTAAGACTAAAGGATGTAGCACGTATTGAGCTAGGAGCTCAGTCAGTCAGTGTTAATAGTTATATGAACGGACATAACTCAGTTTCTTGTATCATATATCAAACTCCGGGGTCTAACGCTACTGAAATCATCAAGAATGTGACTTCATTAATAAAAGATACCGAAAAGTCTTTGCCGGCAGGAGTAAAATACCAAATTATAATGAACACCAATGACTTCTTGTTTGCTTCAATTTATGAGGTACTCAAAACGTTATTGGAAGCCTTTATACTTGTAGTTTTAGTAGTATACATATTCTTGCAGGATTTCCGTTCCACACTTATACCGGCAATTGCAATACCGGTAGCATTGGTGGGAACCTTCTTAATGCTTAAATTATTCGGATTCAGTGTTAACTTACTAACATTAAGCGCATTAGTACTAGCCATAGCCATAGTGGTGGACGACGCCATAGTGGTAGTTGAGGCGGTTCACGCCAAATTAGATCAGGGATACAAATCGTCAAAGCTAGCTTCTATTGATGCAATGAGTGAGATATCCGGTGCAATCCTCTCCATTACCCTTGTAATGATGTCAGTGTTTGTTCCTGTAAGTTTCATGGGAGGTACTTCCGGGGTATTCTATCGACAGTTTGGTGTCACAATGGCTGTTGCAATTGGTTTCTCTGCTTTAAATGCATTAACCCTTAGCCCGGCATTATGTGCTATATTCCTAAAACCTCACAATAAAGAGGGAGAGGATAATAAGACTAGTTTTATGGAACGTTTCCATATAGCTTTCAATACAACTTACGAGAAGCTATTAGAAAAATATAAAGGTAGCATATCACGAATAATCAAGCATAAATGGATATCATTCGGATTAGTTATAATAAGTTTCGTTTTACTTGTAGTATTAATGAAATTTACTCCATCCGGAATGGTACCAAATGAAGATACCGGAATCTTTATGATGTCAGTAAACATGGCACCTGGCACATCATTGGAACGCACCGAAGAAACAATGAGAAAAGTAAACGAGATCCTTAAGTCTAACCCTTCAATTGAATCTAACATGCTGATTGGCGGTTATGGTCTTTTATCAGGTGCAGGTAGTTCTTATGGTAGTTTTTTCTGCAAACTTCGTAACTGGGATGAACGTAAGGAAAAAGGGCAAGATGTAAACAGCATTATCGGTATGCTATATCAGCAAACTGCAAGCATCAAAGATGCCCAGATACTTATCTTCGCTCCTCCAATGATTTCAGGTTATAGTATGACTAATGGTTTTGAAATGAACCTTCAGGACAAGACAGGTGGTAGCCTGGATAACTTTAGTCAAGTTTCTCAGAACTTCCTGGCAGCTTTAAACCAGCGACCGGAGATTGCAAGAGCCATGACTTCATTTAACCCTAACTTTCCTCAATATCAAGTTGATGTAGATGCGGCTAAATGTAAACAAGCAGGTATTAGCCCTAATACTATTCTTGAAACCCTTCAGGGATACTATGGTGGTATGTACGTTTCTAATTTTAACCGTTTTGGTAAATTGTATAGAGTGTACGTTCAGGCCGATGCAAAATACCGTATCAGTCCGGAAACATTAAATAGCATCTTCGTTCGTAATGGAACTGAGATGGCTCCTATCAATCAGTTCATGACGATAAAGAGAGTTTATGGCCCGGATGTGATCAACAGATTCAACATGTTTACTTCAATGACTGTAAACGGATCTCCGAAACCAGGTTTTACTTCTGGTGAAGCCATTAAAGCTATTGAAGAAGTTGCTGCACAAACGCTGCCTACAGGATATGGATATGAATTTTCTGGTATGACTCGAGAAGAGCAAAGTACCGGAAGTAGCACTACTGCAATTGTGTTTGTTCTGTGTATTGTCTTCGTTTACTTATTACTTAGTGCACAATATGAAAGTTATATTTTACCGCTTGTAGTAATATTGTCTATTCCATTTGGTTTGGCCGGGGCATTTATATTTACTAAGTTCATGGGAACCCAAAACGATATTTACCTGCAGATTGCATTGATTATGTTGATCGGTCTGTTAGCTAAAAATGCCATTTTGATCACAGAGTTTGCTCTTCAAAGAAGACATTCAGGGATGAGTGTAACTTATTCTGCCATACTTGGTGCAACAGCTCGTCTACGTCCTATCCTTATGACATCTCTGGCTATGATTATTGGTCTGTTGCCTTTGATGTTTGCTAGCGGAGTTGGTGCAAACGGTAACCGTACCCTTGGTGGTGGTGCCGTTGGAGGTATGTTGATTGGTGTAATCTGTCAGATATTTGTTGTACCGGGATTATTCGTTGCATTTGAATATCTACAGGAAAAGATCAAGCCTATAGAGAAGACAGGAATGGATGTCAGTGAGGCAATTCCTGAACTTGAACAATATAGTAACATTGATAAAGAATAACGGAATGAAAAAACAAATAATAGGAATGATGTGTGCAACTGCTGTATTAAGCAGTTGCAATATCTACAAAACATACGAAAGGCCTAAAGTTGATGCTGCCGGGATGTATAGAGATACAGTTTCAGTAAAAGATACTTTATCTTCTGATACAACCAATATGGGTAATCTTCCCTGGAAAGAGGTATTCAAAGATCCCAAGCTTCAGGCTCTTATAGAGAAAGGTTTATCAAGTAATCTTGATTTGCAGACTGCAATGCTGAAAGTTGAAGAAGTTCAATCAACATTGAATGCAGCCCGTCTGGCATTCCTTCCATCTCTTTCATTGTCACCTCAAGGAACAATAAGTAGCTTTGACGGCAAGGCTGCAACAAAGACATATCAGTTACCGGTTACGGCTAGTTGGGAACTGGATATCTTTGGGAATATCCTTAATGCAAAACGCGAAGCAAAGGCTACCCTTTTGCAAAGTGAAGCATATCGCCAGGCTGTACAAACTCAGGTTATTGCCAATGTAGCTAACTGTTATTATACGCTGCTAATGCTTGACAAACAATTGGCTATAACAGAGGAAACTGCAAAAAACTGGGGAGAGAATGTAAAGGCTATGAAAATAATGAAACAAGCAGGCCTTACTAATGAAGCTGCAGTATCTCAGAGTGAAGCTAATTACTATACAGTAAATGCCAGTATACCTGATTTGAAGAAACAAATCCGTGAAACAGAAAATACACTATCACTGCTTCTTGGACAAGCTCCTCAACAAATTGAGCGTGGAACATTGGCGGAGCAACAAATGCCTGAACATTTATCTGCAGGCATTCCTGTACAAATGCTTTCCAACCGCCCAGATGTGAAACAAGCAGAGATGGCATTGGCTGGTAGTTACTATTACACAAATCAGGCTCGCTCGGCGTTCTATCCTAAAATAACAATAAATGGATCGGCCGGATGGACAAACAGTGCCGGAGGTGCAATTATTAATCCGGCAAAATTCATTGCTTCTGCAGTTGGTTCATTAACTCAACCAATATTTGACAGAGGAGCTAATGTTGCTAAACTGAATATTGCTAAAGCTCAACAAGAAGAAGCATTACTTGCTTTCCAGAAAAGTATATTGAATGCTGGCTCTGAAGTTAGCAATGCTCTTTACCAGTTCCAGTCTTCGAATGAAAAGTGTGTTCAGCGCAAGCAACAGATTCAATCATTGGAAAGTAGTGTTGATAAAACAATGCAATTAATGAAATATCAATCATCTACATATCTTGAAGTTTTAACAGCCAAGCAATCTTTACTGAGTGCTCAGCTGTCTGATGTTAAAGATAGTTTTGAACGTATTCAGGCTGTTATCAATTTATATCAAGCCCTGGGTGGTGGAAGATAATACATAAACTTTAAATAAAATGCGTATGAATGAAATCAGCCCGTTGGCTTATGTCAATCCGGAAGCTAAAATTGGAGAAGGTGTAATTATACATCCTTTTGCATATATTGATAAGAATGTAGTGATTGGAGATAATTGCGTTATTATGCCTAATGCCAGCATTTTAAGCGGAACTCGTTTAGGAAATAACAATCAGGTTTACCATAACGCTGTCCTTGGTTCTACTCCGCAGGATTTTTCGTATCACGGTGGAGATACAATACTTGAGATAGGAAATAATAATGTTTTCCGTGAAAATGTTGTAATAAGCCGCTCATCCAGCAGTACCGGAAAATCTGTTATCGGTGATAACAACTTTATAATGGATGGTGTGCATATCTGCCACGATTGTAATATAGCAGATCATTGTGTAATTGGTATAAAAAGTATTATAGCAGGAAACTGCGTTATCGGTTCTCATGCAATATTCAGTTCCATGGTTAGTATGTTCCAAGATACTCGTGTTGGTGAATGGAGTTTGGTACAAGGAGGATGTCGCTTAAAGAAGGATGTTCCTCCATATATAGTTACTACAACAAATCCTACCAGTTATTATGGTGTAAATGTTGAAGTTCTTAAACACTTCAATGTTTCCGAAAAGATAATTCAACACATTGCTCAGGCTTATGGATTAATTTTCCATTCAAAAGTAAGCATTGCCGATGCATTGATAAGAGTTGTACAAGAGGTTCCAATGAGTGATGAGATAGAAAATATCATAAGCTTTATCAAAAGTTCGAATAAAGGACTAATTTAAGTATACTTTTTACCTTTATCATAAAAGTCGTAAGCCATAAAAAAATAAAATGGTTTACGGCTTTTTTATTATCTCATCAGTGACTTAAATTCGAACTTTTTGGCCAATAATAGACCAAAATAAACCTTTATATAGTATGTTTTATCATCTACTTTTGTAGAATAAAACAAGATTAAACATGCGAAAAAAGAAAATTATTATTCTGACTCAATTATTCTTTGTATTTACATTTTTTTCCTGTGATTTATTTGAATATCAACCCTACGACGGACGCATAAGCGGAGAAACAGGCATTAACGCCACAAACATAAAACGCATAGAAAAAAACACCGAAGGAAAAGACACAATACGTTTTGTTATGATGGGCGATTCTCAACGTTGGTATGACGAAACCGAAGACTTTGTAAAGAATCTCAATAAGCGAAACGATATTGATTTTGTTATTCATGGCGGTGATATGAGCGACTTCGGCGCTACAAAAGAATTCATGTGGATGCGTGATATCATGAATTCACTTAAAGTTCCTTATGTTGCCATACTTGGTAACCACGACTGTCTTGGAAATGGTGAGGATATATATGAAGAAATATTCGGTGAAGAAAATTTCTCTTTTATGGCCGGAAAAACAAAATTTGTATGTCTGAATACCAATGCACTCGAATATGATTATTCTCATCCGGTTCCCGATTTCACTTTTATAAATAATGAACTTAAAAATAAAAGTCCCAATCAGGAAAAAACTGTTATTGCAATGCATGTACGACCACTTGGTGTACAATTCAACAATAATTCTGCCCAGCTTTTTGAATATTATGTCAAACAATTCCCAGGTATACAATTCTGCCTTAATGCTCATGATCATAATATTGAAGTGGAAGATATTTTTAATGATGGAATAATATACTATGGAAGTAACTGTATGAAAGATCGAAGTTACCTATTGTTTACAATAACTCCTAAAGGATATACTTATGAAGTGGTACGATATTAAAAAATTACATTATATAATCTCTTTCTTTTTACTAATTCCATTTAATGCTGATGCACAGAGCAAATATGAACGGCACGTTGAGCGCTATCAATCTGCATGGCAAAAGCTAATACCTAAATACACAAAGCTGCAGTTTGCCGGTTCAATGGGATTATTATCTGCCGGAATAGGCTGGGACTATGGGAAACAGCATCAATGGGAAACAGATGTTATGCTTGGATTCGTACCTCATTACTCTTCTAAATCTAAGGCTACATTTACGCTGAAACAAAATTTTATGCCCTGGAAAGTAGATCTTGGAAAGAATCTCTCAATCGAACCTCTTGCCTGCGGACTTTACATAAATACGGTTTTAAGTGAAGATTTTTGGGTGAAAGAGCCAGATCGCTACCCACACGGGTATTATAACTTCTCAACAAAAATAAGATCGAATATTTTTGTCGGGCAACGTTTTACTTATAATCTGGATACAGACAAAGCCAAAATGGCAAGAGCTATAACGCTCTTTTACGAAATTGGAACTAGTGATCTTTATATAATTAGTGCTTTTGGAAACAGATATCTTAAGCCTGAAGATTACCTTCATCTTTCATTAGGGGTAAAGCTACAAATACTTTAAAAGAGTTTGAAACACTTAAGTACAATTCCTCAGTGGTTCTGTTTTTAAGAATCTCCGCTTTTGCTTATTTAATAGTAGTAGACATGCAAAATGAGGGCGTTTTACAGGTATAGTTTACTTAAAAATGAGCTAAAATCAGGACGAGACAAGGTGCTAGATTGCTAGACTTCTGCTAGAACTAATAAATTTGATCTAGCGGTATTTATGCACTATTTACCAAGTAGTTACACTCAAACTGCTAGATTGCTAGATCAAATTCGCAAAATTAAAATTTATGTAGTGTTTCTGTATATTACACAACTCCTGCTTTTCATTAAAATGTCACCGGAGTTTTTTAAATAGCCCGAGTAGTTTTATGTTTTCAAAACCAGACATTAATAATATCTTGTACAAAAGAATGTAATCTTCTGTACAGAACAATTAAATCTTTTGTACAGAAGAATGCATTCTTTTGTACAAGGATACACAAACTTCCGGTGTATCTTTTGAAAGAACAGGCCGAAGTTTAGCAAAACTCCGGCCTGATAGTTTTTACCTCTGGATATATCTTTCAATATAAACAAAGAATGACTTATGCTTCTATTTAAATATTTCTATTTAAATACATCTTTCGACTTAACTTTTATAATCTTTCCAAAGGATGAAAGCTTAGCCATATCAATTTTCTTAGAATTACCTACAACCACATAAGTTATTGTACGGTCTTTTACATTCTGATTATAGAAGTTTACCACATCTTTTATATCAAGATTAGTAACGTTCGCAATAATGTCTTTATTTGGATCGGAAGCATATCCCTCTTTTTTTAAGGATGAAATCTTTAAGGAACGTTCGCGCAAAGAAGGATATTCGTTATTAGCCTTGTTTACAACATCCTGTCGGGCAATTTCAATACGTTCTGCTGTTTCAGGCATCTGCTTAATCAATGAATCTAGAATTCCCATTGCATCCGTCGTTTTATCACACTGAGTCGAAAGCATTGCCACCAGCTGACCATTCTTATCACTGTATTTATAAGGAGGTAGCTTGTATGTTGCACGTACTCTGTAAGCTAAAGAACGGAATTCACGAATTTGCTGAAATAGAACAGAACTCATGCTTCCACCAAAATAACTATTAAACAAAGCAGATTGATAGCGCTCTGAAGAGTTTTTGTTTACTCCTCCCCTGATATAACCTCCTATAATACTTTGAGATGATTTAGGATCATCAATAAAATAAACTGTTTGCTCTTTATATTCCTTTTCTTCTCTACAAACCGGAGTTAGCGAAGGTACATTAACCTTTTCTACTCCGAGATTCTTAGTTATTTGGTCAACAACAGTTTCGGTTTCTATATTACCGTAATAATGTATATTACATTCAACCTTCTGAATGTTATTAAATTCAGAAATCAAATCCTGCCCTTTGAGTTTCTTTATTTCAGAAACAGATAAGCGGTTCAGGTATTCGGATTTATCTCCATAACGGACTTTGTCTAGCAGTGCATTAGCCAACTCATCCGGAGAACGTTTAATGGCTTTGACTCTCAATTTAGCCTCATCAACCACTTGTTTCATCTTTTTAGGTTCCGCTTTTGCATGATTAAAGAAATCGGCAACCAGTTCTAAGGTTGATTCAAAATTCTTATCAAATCCGGATATTTCAACACTAAATTTATTCTGTTCGGTAGCGAAAGATAAGGTACTACCTAGATTTTGTAATCTAGCCCTGAATTGGTCAAAAGAAGAAGAATCTGTTCCTAAAAGATTCAGGTAAGTAGCCATTGGAGTCAAAAGCTTTGACTCTAAAGTTCCTTTTCCATATTCAATATTTAAAGTAAATATATCATTCTGTGGATTAGTTGCTGCATAAAGAACAACCTTAGGAGCAACCTGAATTACTTTAGCATCATTATTGAAATCGAGAAAACGAGGATGTGCATCCAATGTTTTAATCTGCTCCATTTCCTTGGCAAAATCTGATTTCGATTCCGAATTTTGAGGAATTATAGGGGCAAATCCAGGCTTTTTAAGATTATTCTTAGGATAGTTACCTGTTTTCTTTTTAACCTGAAGATAATTATCTGTGAAATATTTATTTGCGATTTTTACTATATCATCTTTTGTAAGATCATCTATCTTCTTAACTTCATTAAGATAATCGCTCCAGCTTTTTCCTTCTGAAAACAGAGACAACATTTTTTGCGCACGAGAGTCTATGTTTTCAAGGTTTTTAATATAATTCCTTTTTTGCTCTAATTTTAGACTATTAAAAACTTCATCCGAGAAATCTCCTTTTTTCACTCTGTCTATTTCGTGCATAACAAGCTTCTTAGCTCCGGAATATGACTGGAACAGTAATTTCGGAACAGTAAGTACTCCCACTACTCCGGCCTCATTCATGCTAAGATTCAAAGCTCTGGATTCCATAATTTTGCCATCCACAGCCAGTTTATCAAGATATCCGGTACTATTATCATTATTAAGAATCCCCATAGCAATGCGAAGTGCTACTTCATCTTCATGATTGGCAGGAACACCCCTCCAACCCAGAACCAGTGCCTTCACGATTGGAATTGGCACTTTAATTTTGAATTCTTCCACCCCTGAAAAAGGCGGCAAAGATACGATCTCCCTTTTCGGCGCATCTCCTTTTCTTATTCTTGAGAATGTTTTCTCCAATACAGGAAGAACTTCTTCTGCTTTGAAATCACCACTTAATATAAGCCCCATATTACCGGAAACATAATATTTCTCGAAAAACTTTCTCATCTCGGAAAGCTGAGGATTTTTAAGATTTTCTGAACTACCTACAATAGGATAAGCATACGGATGAGGACTAAAAAAACGTTCTGCAACTTTTTCAAAAGCCTGATATCCCATCATGTCGTTATACATATTCTTCTCCTCATACACAGTTTCAAGTTCACTTTGAAACAGACGGAAGACGGGATTCATCAAGCGTTCGCTATTAAGTTCAGCCCATTGATTTATATACTGAGGTGAAAATTCGTTGTGGTAAATAGTACAGTCGTAAGAAGTTCCTGCATTCAAACGACTTCCGCCATATTTTGAGATAAGACGGTCGAACTCATTAGGGATAACATATTTCGAAGACCGAATGCTCAGTTCATTTATTTCTTTTTGAATCTGTTTGCGTTTAGCTTCATCTTTAGTCAGTGCAAGTTCATCATACTTCTGAGCAATAGAATCTAATAAGATTTTCTCTTCACTATAATTTATAGTTCCAATCTTATCGGTCCCTTTAAACATCATATGCTCAAAATAATGAGCAATACCTGTATTGGGACAATCTTTTGAGCCCGCTTTAACTACAACAGCGCCAAAAATTTTAGGCTGAGAATGGTCTTCATTAAGCCATACTGAAAGACCATTACTTAATTTGAACTCCTTTACATTAAGAGATTCCGAAAGTTGAGCGTGCGCAGACCCGCTCAACAAACTACCAAAGATTGCTGATAACACGATTTTTTTCATTTTTGATTAAATAAATTCTATTTCTTTCCTTCTTCCTGAGGAATACGGAATGCGGTGTAGAGTTCTATCACAGCAGCAATGGTAAGAGTTAGCATCCATTCGTTACCGTGAGGAAGTGTAAACATCAACACACCAGTAATTATAAGGAAAACAGCTCCAAATATCTGTTGGTTATAAAGTCGCTTTAAAACAACATTATTACCTTTATATGAAGAAAATATCTGAACTACAGCAATAGCCAGAGCCCCAATACAATAAATATATGGAGAAAGATTCCAGTTAGTAATATAAGATGCTGCTCCCAGAAGCAAAAGTACTGCTCCAATAATAAAGATTAATGATTGATATTTTTTCATTTTTGAGGTTCTTCTATATTTGTATCTTGTTCATCCTGAATAATGTAAATATCTTCATTAGGTTTCTTCATCAGATATTTTTCACGCGCAACTTTTTCAATAGAACGCGGATTAGTAGTCAACTCATTCAATCTTTTTGTATTCTCATTATAATCCGCCTGATATTCTCTTATGCTTTCGTGAAGTTTGTTTATTTTACGAATATTAGAGATACGACGCACCATACTGTTCTCATCGAGAAAGCCAATAATAGTCACAAAAATAAGTATTGTAATCAAGTACTTATGTCTTCTGATAAATTCCCAAATTGTATGAAGTTTACTCATTTTTTCATCAAGTTGAATCTGGATACAAAGATAGAAATATTTCTTAACCTACATTTTAATAATCGATAATTTAATGTACATTTGCACTGATAGAAAAAGAAGTATCCCGAAAATATGGAAAATTATATAGTATCGGCTCGAAAATATCGTCCTTCCACTTTTGAATCGGTAGTAGGCCAAAAGTCATTAACTACAACATTAAAGAATGCAATAGCTGCTCAAAAGTTAGCGCATGCGTATTTGTTTTGTGGTCCACGCGGTGTAGGAAAAACTACTTGTGCCCGTATATTTGCTAAAACAATCAATTGTTTGAATCCTACAGCCGATGGTGAAGCATGTAATGAATGCGAATCATGTAAAGCTTTCAATGAACAACGTTCGTATAATATTCATGAACTGGATGCAGCTTCAAACAATAGTGTAGACGATATCCGGCTTTTGATAGAGCAGGTTCGCATCCCGCCACAGATTGGTAAATATAAAGTATATATCATTGATGAGGTTCACATGCTTTCTACAGCAGCATTCAATGCATTTCTTAAAACATTGGAAGAACCGCCCAAACATGCTATTTTTATTCTTGCAACAACAGAGAAGCATAAACTGCTGCCAACAATTCTGTCCCGCTGCCAGATTTATGATTTTAACAGAATCAGTGTACAAGACACAGTAAACCACCTTGCACACGTAGCTCAACAGGAAGGAATAAATGCTGAACCCGAAGCTTTAAATGTTATCGCTCAGAAAGCTGATGGAGGCATGCGTGATGCTTTATCCATTTTCGACCAGGTAGTAAGTTTTACTGCCGGGAATGTACAGTATAAAAGTGTTATAGAGAATCTGAACGTTCTTGATTATGAGTATTATTTCAAATTAACCGATAAGTTTATTGAAAATAACGTTAGCGATTCGCTTCTTATATTCAATGATATTTTGAATAAGGGCTTCGAAGGCAGTCATTTTATAACTGGATTAGCTTCACATTTTCGTGACCTGTTAGTTAGTAGAGATGAATCAACACTGCAACTTCTGGAAGTTGGTGCCAGCATTCGCAACAGATATAAAGAACAAGCAGCCAAATGCAAACCTCAGTTTCTTTACAAAGCAATGAAGCTTGCCAATGAATGTGATCTGAATTATCGAGTAAGCAAAAACAAACGTTTTTTAGTGGAACTAACTATAATTCAGATAGCACAACTTACTGCAGAACCAGATGATGTGAGTCATGGGCGTAGCCCTAAACAAGCTATAAAACCAATATTCAACCAGCAAAATAATGCTGCGGTACAGCAACAAGTAGCTGCACCTGTTTCTCAGAACCAACAAACAGCTCCAGCTTCTGTATCAAATAATACTAATGCTGCACCGGCTGTTGTTTCATCGGCTCAGACTAGTCCTGTAACAAACATAAAAGTTAAGGAAGAAAAGAAGGTTCCGGTAATGAAAGCCGGCAGTTTAGGTATATCGATCAAGAATCCTTATAAGAATGAGCAAGAGCAGCAGACAAAAGTAACTGAATCTGGTCCATCTCTTAAAAGGCAAGAAGAAGATTATGCTTTTAGAGAGAGAGATTTGAATCACTACTGGATTGAGTTTGCCCAATCTCTACCTATAGAGCAAAGAGGGATTATGATGCGTATGAAGAATTCTCCTGCCAAATTAATCTCTGATACATCTATTGAAATGGTTGTAGATAATGAAATTGTGGCAAGAGACATGACCAGCATGATTCCTGCAATTCAGAATTATTTGAGAACTCAATTACGGAATAGCAAAATTACCATGACAGTTCGTGTAAGTGAGGAGCAAGAAGTGGTACGTGCATATAGCAGGGTTGAACGCTTTCAAATGATGGCTCAAAAAAATCCGGAACTTATTAAGCTTAAAGAAGCCTTCGGATTAGAACTCTATTAAATGCAACAAACCATTAAATGGTATAAATCAGCATTTTAAATGAGGATTATAAATATACTGAAGTGTTCAACTAATTGTCAGAATAAAAAAGTAAAGGCTGTCCAAAAGGACAGCCTTTATTCTTAAGTATAACTGGTTAGGTAGATAAACAGATTATTTTCTGTTCATCAGGCGATAACTCGCCATTTCTTCATATTTCGTTCCTGGACGACCGTAATTGCAATATGGATAAATGGAAATACCACCTCGGGGAGTGAATATTCCTGTTACTTCTATATATTTAGGATCCATCAAGCGAATTAAATCTTTCATTATTATATTAACGCAATCTTCGTGAAAAGCGCCATGATTACGAAAGCTAAACATGTATAACTTCAGACTTTTACTCTCAACCATTTTCACATCAGGAAGATAAGAAATCCGAATTTCAGCAAAATCAGGTTGTCCGGTAATCGGACAAAGACTAGTAAATTCGGGACAATTGAACTGTACCCAGTAATCATTTTCCGGATGCTTATTATCAAAAGCTTCCAGCACTTCCGGAGCATATTCATTTTTATATTCAGTTTTTCCTCCTAATAAAGATAGCTGATCTTTTAAATCTGTCATTATTCCTGTTTTTATATTATGGTTCTAGTTTTTTCTTTTCAAATACTCCTGCAATCCATGATTTCTGAGCTTGCAAGCCGGACAATGTCCACACCCATCAGCAGGAATACCGTTATAACAAGTCAATGTTTCATTGCGAACAAGATCAAACACTCCAAGTTCATCTGCCAAAGCCCATGTTTCAGTTTTATCAATCCACATTAATGGTGTATGAATAACAAACTGTTCATCCATAGCCAGATTAATTGTGACATTCAATGATTTTACAAATGAATCACGACAATCCGGGTAACCGCTAAAGTCTGTTTGCGAAACTCCTGTAACCAAATGGCGAACTCCTTTTTCTCTGGCAAAAACTGCTGCAATACTCAAAAAGAACAAATTTCTTCCCGGTACAAATGTATTAGGAAAAGAGTCAGCAGGTTTCTCCTGATCCATTTCTATGGAGCTATCAGTTAAGGAATTGCTTCCTAATTTACTAATAAATGAAGCATCCATCAAATGAAATTCCACATCAGCTTTTTCGGCTATATTACGTGCAATATCCACCTCCTTCTGATGCTTCTGCCCATAAAGGAAGCTCAAAGCATATACTTTTTTAAAATGTCTTTTTGCCCAAAAGAGACATGTAGTCGAATCCTGTCCGCCGCTAAATAATACCACAGCAGACTCATTACTCATTCTCATTAAATTTCTTTTATTTTAATTACGCTGTAAGAAATGTCTTCATCATAAACGTCCGTTTCTTCAGTAAGCTTCACATAATTTACTACTCTGCGTGTAATAGGAAGAACCAATATTTCAAATAACGTTTTAGCAATAGTTTCAACAACTATAATCTGAAATACCACACTTAAAGGAATTACAAAAAGGAATCCGATAGTAGTAAATACGAAAGTATCAGCCATCTCACCTACTAAAGTAGAAGCAACAGCTCGTTGTCCAAACTTCTTTCCCTTATGCAGGATCTTCATCTTACTCATTACATAGGAATTAAGAAATGATCCGACCAGAAAAGCGAGCAAACTTGCAAGTGCAATACGAGGAGTTTGTGCAAGAACGGAAGCATAAGAGTTCTGCATTGTCCAATGTGGAGCCGGAGTCAGAGCTACCGAAGCTTGAAATAGCAAAATTGCCAGGAAATTAACAGCGAAGGCAATCCAAATTATAAGTCTTGCTTTACGGAATCCCCACACTTCTGTAATACAGTCATTAATAACATAAGAAATAGGGAAAATAATTAATCCTGCAGTTGACGGAAAACCAAAGATTTGGAATTGTTTTACTGCCAGAATGTTGGAAAGAACAAGGCACATACTAAAAAGTATGCCCATTAGCATAAAAGAAACAGTTACTTTACTTTTCATTTTTCTTGTTTTTTACGTGGTGTTCAAGCACACGACCTCTATTCAAGGCGTCGTATTTTTAATTTTCGGGTGCAAATGTAAGAATAAAAATGCAAGAAAAAAACAAGAATCAGTTAAAAGTAAAAAAATAAAAGGCAAACCGAAGATTGCCCTTTACCTAGTCTTCTTGATCAAGAAGACCAGTCAGATGGTTTGGTTGTTAAATAGCGAGTTTAGTTAGTCTAGTTATTATTTAATTTTAGTTTTCTTATTCTGTTAGAATGTATAATCAACACCTAATCCAAATACTTTGTTTGTACGAGTAAAGACATCTGTTCCAGCAAGACCTGTTCCATTATACCCAACACTATTAGCATCTTCAGCTGTCGATTTAGAAACTTTAGTATATTTATCATAATTGGTGAAGAAATAAGCAACATTCAGCTTCAAACTTTTATTTAGTTTAAATGCAGCTCCCATACCTATAGAATATGAACTTGTAGTAAAACTCATATCAGACATGTACTTATCCTGCAATTCATAATTTGTACTTTGAAATCCACCACTCACAAGAACTCTGTCAGTAATATCCCATTCAGCACCTGCCAAATATTCGTCTGTACCTCCACCTAAATATTTTTGCTTATCATTAGCCATCTTTGCATCCTTATCATAATAGTGATTCCATCCTAAAGAAGCACGAACTGAAGGAAGAATTGAATATTGTGCACCAACAGTAAGCATTGCCGGAATATCATTTGGAGTATTTACACCATGATCATAAGCAACAACACCAGTTGAGTTTACTTTTGTTTTATTTTCAATATTCAGGTTAGTCTTAAACTCATACTTTGCACCAAGATTCAGTTTACCGATTTTATAATCAACACCGATAATAGGTGTAAGTCCCCATCCGCTTTGATCACAATCAAGTTCTTTATCAGTTGATCCTGCTACTACACTAGATATAGCATTAGCCGCCGTAGTTGCAGAAGCGGCAGCAGTTGTATATTGAGCAGCAAGTTGTGTATTGCCTGCAGCAGTAGCAGCAGTTGCTAGCGTTGTATATTGCGCGGCAGCTGCACTATATTGACCTTTTTTTGTAAGCAATTGATTTTTGATAGATTCATCATTCAAATTAACCATATCGCCTCCATTCAGGTTTGCACTTATATTTCTTAAGTACCCAAAATAGCTGTTACTTACATAATTCATACGTCCACCTCCAAAAACCGCAAGATTATCATTCAACTTATAAGTTGCTCCCAGCTGTAAACCAAAAATATACTGTTTACCTTGCATATAGCTGCTTACTGCATATTGATTTGTTCCAGCAAAGCCAACTTTAGAAAGTACAATTGGAATCATTGCAACTTTAGATTCAAAAGAAGCCAATCCTTCATTGAATGTAGCTTTACCTCCACCACCGGTTACAGCGAAGCTACCAGAAAAAGTCCAGTTTCTTTTTTTATAAGCAGCCTGAAAACTTGGAATAAAAGGAGCGGATGCTTCTCCTTTGAACTCTTTAGTTGCGCTTCCGCCATTTCCAGCAAAAGGTGCAAATGTAGAATTAATAGTTCTGGTTTGGAAAGCACTTTGCCCATTTAATGATAAGTGAAAACCGTCATTTAAAAAAGCAACACCTGCCGGATTAGAATAAACAGCATCAATTTCCGTAGATGCGCCACGGGCTATATTACGAAGAAAGGCTACATTCTGATTTGTGTTTGTCAAAAGTCCCCCCGCAAAAGTTGGAACTGAAACGATTAACATTAAAAAGCTAATCAGTGATAATTTTCTCATAAGATTTTATATTTTAATATTTAGGGCGCAAAGGTAGCATAAAATTGCACATACCAAACAAAAATGTGCTATTTCTTTGTTTTGATCACTAAATTAGAAATAGAATCGGCACAAAAGAAACAGTTTCATTAGAAACAAAAAAAATAGGTCATCCATCACGGACAACCTATTTATAATGTTCACAATTAACAGTTAACCTAGTTAAACACAAAAGTTACCATAGATCGAATATCTGTCGAAGAAGAACCAATATACACTTTAAAGGCTCCTGGTTCTACTACCCAGTCATGTAATGTCTCATTAAAGAATTTTAGAGCATCCTTTCCTATTTTAAAAGAAACAATTTTTTCCTCTCCGGGAGCAAGTTCTATCTTTTGAAAGTCTTTCAATTCTTTTACAGGACGAATTACACTACACTTTTCATCACCAATATAAAGTTGAACAACTTCTTTACCTTTTACATTTCCAACATTCTTAACCGGAATGGTTACAGTTACCTCTTCAGTTCCCGAAATATTCTTCTTATCGACAACCGCTTTTCCATATTTAAACTGAGTATAACTCAATCCATGTCCAAAAGGGAAAAGAGCGGGAATCTTTTTAGTATCGTGCCAACGATAACCAACCAGAATATCCTCTTTATATTCTTCCTTCACACCATCTCCCGGATATGCAATAGTTCCAAATGAATGTGCAGCATTATCTTCCAGCTTTACAGGGAATGAGAATGGAAGCTTTCCACTTGGATTAACCTCTCCGGTAAGAACATTAGCAATAGCATTACCAGATTCAGTACCCAGATACCATGCCTGAACAATACCTGGTACATTCTTTACCCAAGGCATTTCAACTGCATTTCCACTTATAAGAACTACGATGATATTCTTATTCACTTTCAGCATTTCGCTAATTAATTCATTTTGTCCAAAAGGAAGAGCAATAGATTCGCGGTCAGTACTTTCACTATCCTGGAAATGATCTTTATTTAATCCGCCAACAAAAACAACCACATCAGCCTCTGCAGCCTGTTTCACAGCTTCCGTACGAAGTGAATCAGCATAAATAGTCAATTTGCCGGCATTATTTTCTGTCGGTTTACCAGCTGCATATCCTTTGGTATATTTTACTTTATCACCGTACTTAGCTTTCAATCCAGCCAACGGAGAAATTTCATCCTTCACTTTTAGAGTAAAAGATGATCCTCCAGCTTGACATAAACCACGGGTAGCATTTTCTCCTACAACCAGAATGGAATGGTATTTACTTCCATCCAAAGGAAGAATCATTTCTTTTTTCTTATTAGCCTCATTTTTTAAGAGAACAATGCCTTCTTCGGCGATTGTACGAGCCACGTTATAATGTTCTTCACTGGTAAAAGATCCCCAGGGACGATCACTATTCATTGCTGTACGGAAAATCAGTCGAAGAATGCGACTTGCTTTATCATCAATAGTACTAATTGGGTAAGTACCATCTTTCAATCCTTTAAGGTAATCAGCTGCTAAATAGTAATTATCATAAGCAAACTTTTTTCCAGAACTAAGACCATTGGTGTACGATCCCATTTCTATATCCAATCCATTAAGAACAGCTTCTTTAGTATCGTGTGCACCACCCCAGTCGGAAATGACACATCCGTCAAATTTCCATTCGCCTTTTAGAATTTTATTCAGCAAAAAATCGTTGTGGCAGGCATGCTCTCCACGTACTTTATTATATGCCCCCATTATACTCCAACTTCCACCTTCAACAATTGCAGCTTTAAATGCTGGAAGATAGATTTCATTCAGAGCACGATCACTTAACTCTACATCAATATTTCCACGCCAAACTTCCTGATTATTCAAAGCATAATGTTTCACACAAGCAGCAACACCGTTAGACTGCACACCTTTCACATAAGGAACCACCATAGTGGAAGCAAGATATGGATCTTCGCCCATATACTCAACATTTCGGCCATTGAGTGGAGTTCGGAAAATATTCACACCTGGTCCTAATAATACATCTTTTCTGCGATAACGAGCTTCCTCTCCGATTGCTTTACCAAAGATATACGACATTCCTGGATTCCAGGTTGCAGCTAAACAAGTAAGTGCCGGAAAAGCAGTACAAGAATCATTGGTAAAACCGGCATTCCCCCAGTTGTCCCATTGTATTTCTTCGCGAATACCAGAAGAACTGTCACTCATCCAAAGTTCAGGAATACCCAGACGAGGCACACCGTGGCTGCTAAATTTAGATTGTGCTGTACATAATTTTACTTTCTCTTCGAGCGTCATACGTGAAAGCGCATCTTTAACCCGCACTTCAATCGGTTGCTTTTGGTCCAGATACGCAGGCACTTGCTGAGCCTTTATTGAAGCAGCTCCTATTGTAAGAGCCATTACTGCATAAATTAGTTTCTGTTTCATATTAGATTCGTTATGTTATTTTGTTGTATTTATAATAAGTTCGTTACTTTTCAGATTATCAGAGGTTGCCTTCAGAGTGATAACACCTTTATTTTCAGTTGACTGAATTACTACCAGACATTTTCCATAGAAAGCCTTTCGGAAATTACTCTTGAAACTTTCACTGCTTATCGGACTACCATTATCAACCCCCACAATAGTTCCTGCTCCTTTCAGCTCAAAATTAATCAGATTATCAGCATTTGGACAAAGGTTTCCATCTTTATCTTTCACCTCTACAGTCACAAAGCTAAGATCTTTACCATCTGCCGTAATCTGTTTTCTATCGGCCGACAAAGTAATCTGAGCAAGTGCACCTGCTGTTTTTATCTTCTTACTTAGTACTTCTATTCCATTTTTGCGGGAAACTACTTTAATTATTCCTGGAACAAACTTCAGACGCCACATTACATGGAAATCATCTTTTCCTTTTTTTCTTGTGCCTTGAGATACTCCGTTAAGGAAAAGTTCTACTTCATCAGCATTATTATAGTATGCCCAAAGGTCAACCGTTTCACCTTCCTTCCAATTCCAATGAGGAAAAACGTGAAGAACGTCTTTTTTAGTCCATTCGGACTGATACATATAATATACATCCTTCGGGAATCCGGCAAGATCTACAATTCCAAAATAAGAACTGCGGGCAGGCCAGCTGTAAGGAGTTGGTTCTCCAAGGTAATCAAAACCTGTCCACACATACATTCCGCTAATAAAATCATTATTCTTCACCAATCTCCAGCTATCTTCATGAGTAGTTCCCCAAGGCACATGACAATTATCATACGAAGAACAGGATAAAGACTCATCAAAGAAAGGAATATCCCAACGAGAAGGCCATATATACATACTATCACTTGGCATGCGATAATAACCACGTGTCATTAGTCCGGAAGTAGCTTCTGTTACGATAAACGGCTTGCCCGGAAAATTCTTAGGGACATCCTTAAAGTATGATTCATGGTAATTAAATCCAATAATATCCAATGCTTTAGAACGGAAAAGATGATTATTGGGATCCGGCTCATTATTTCCGGCAGTAATTGGACGTGTAGTATCCAACTCCTTAACCATATTGGCTAGTTTTAAGGTAAGCAAGGAATTTACACTCATGGAATCTCCCCTATTGGCAAGCATTTTTGAATCTCGCTTAAAGTTCAGTAACAGATTTGCAGCCTGAAGATCCAGGGTATCAGCGTTGGCATCCGTCCATTGTTCCAAGACTTCATTACCTATGCTCCACATAAAAATAGAAGGATGATTGCGATCACGAAGAACATGATCCGTCAAATCACGCTCGTGCCACTCATTAAAATAGCGCGAATAATCGTGCGCTGTCTTTTTCTTACGCCACATATCAAAAGATTCATCCATTACTATAAATCCCATGCGGTCACATAAATCCAGTAGCTCTGGAGCTGGAGGATTATGCGAACAGCGAATTCCGTTACAACCCATTTCTTTCAGAATCTCAAGCTGTCGCTGAATGGCACGTGTGTTTACAGCAGCACCAAGACAACCTAAATCATGGTGCATACACACCCCTTTTATTTTTGTTGAAACACCATTCAATATAAATCCTCTCTGTGCATCGAATTTAAAATCGCGAATTCCAAACGGAGTCTCATATTTATCTACAACTTTTCCGGCAACACTTACCTCAGTTACCACCTTATATAAATAAGGATTCTCTAGTGTCCAAAGTTCCGGATTGGATATATCAATAGCTTGTTTTGTTTCTTCGACCACTCCTGGTTTTATTTTCAATGTGCTGACAGCTCTCTTAACTTCCGCGCCCTTGTTATTTAGGACAAACGAACTTAGTTGTGCAGTAACAACAGACTTTGAGTCATTTTTCACTTTTGTTTCAAGAGCAATCGTTGCCTGCCTACTGGAAACTTTTGGAGTAGTTATATACGTCCCCCATTGATCAACATGAACTGAATTGGCAATAGTCAGCCATACATTCCGGTAGATTCCACATCCTGAATACCAGCGAGAGTTTGGTTGCTCACTATTATCAACTCTCACAGCAATCACGTTTTTCTGGCCAAACTTAATATAAGGAGTAAGATCATAGCGGAAAGATATGTAACCATAAGGGCGTTTTCCCAAAGAAGTACCATTTATCCATACTTCTGAATCCATATATACGCCATCAAAGTCAACAAAGATCTTTTTTCCTTTAACATCAGATTGTATCATAAAGGATTTGCGATACCAGCCAATACCACCGGGCAACGCTCCTCCTCCACAACCCGAAGGATTATCTTTACTAAATTTTCCTTCTATAGCCCAATCGTGAGGAAGATTCAGAACACGCCACGAATTATCATTGAAATTTGGAGAGAAAGCTTCTTTCACTTCACCTAAATGAAAGGTCCAGTTGTTATTGAAGCTAGATATAATACGAGATGTAGCGCCATAACACGAAACAGACAAGAGTATTAAAAAAGCAGTTATTGCCGGGCATAAAAGATTATATCTTTTCATATTTTAAAGTTAACAGGTTATATTCATATTTCCTTGTACAGAACAATTCATTCTTCTGTACAAAAGAATGAATTGTTCTGTACAAAAGAATGCAATCTTTTGTACAAGGATTTATTAAAGGCTGAGGTTATAATTTAATAACTTGCTTAGTGCCGTTATATTTCACCGTCTTCCCCTTTACTTTTAAATCAAATGCTTTAGGGTTAGCCTGATTAACATACACCACATCAAACGTACGGTTTTTCAGCATTCCATTAAATTCTCCTTTTCTATCGCCAATTACCAACGTTTTTGAAAGTTCATTGTAGGTAAATTCAATAGCAGCATATTTACCTTTCTCATAATTATAATTATCGCCTTCATCTTCATACAATTTAAAAGAGCCATCTTTGCCGCCATAAACGAATAATGTTATCTTATCAGCAGGCTTTTCATTTGAATACTGTATATCAGGACCAAAAGGAATGATAGCACCTTCGCGAACAAAAAGAGGAATTCGTTCGTAAGGAGCAGCAATATTCAACTTTTGCCCTCCACGAATATACTTACCGGTATAGAAGTCATACCATCCGGTAGTCTGGGGGAAATAGATTTCTCTTGAACGAGCTCCATATTGATACACCGGACAAACCATCAGCGCAGGGCCAAACATATACTGATCACCAATATTATTAACCTTAACATCCTTTTCAAAATCCATCACCAAGGCACGCATAATAGTGTAATCCTTGAAATAAGTCATCCCGGCAAGTGAATAAATATATGGCATCATACTATAGCGTAGCTTTGTATAATACACTATTGACTGATAAGCAGGATGATTATCAGGAGCAATATTGTATACTTCGCGGTATGGGAACTGACCATGAGCACGGAATAAAGGAGCAAATGCACCAAACTGATACCAGCGGGTGTTAAGTTCACGCCACTCTTTCAGGTCGGCATTTTCATTTCCGGTCTTATCAAACACACGTTGACCCTTTTCATATCTTTTTTCTACGCAGAAACCTCCAATATCCATAGTCCAGTATGGTATACCAGCCATTGAGAAATTAAGTCCCGCAGAAATTTGCGCCTTCATATCTTCCCATCGGGTTGCAATATCTCCACTCCATGTAGCAGTAGAATAACGTTGCAGTCCGGCAAATCCCGAACGAGTTAAAAGGAAAACACGCTTATCAGGGTCTACTCCTCTTTGTCCTTCATAGATTGCCTGTGCATTCATCAAGGCATACGTATTGAAATATTTAGTTGAAGGGCCCAAAGCAGTAGGACCACACAATTTCTTTCGGTATTCCATATCTGTACAATCACGAACATTGGGTTCGGAAGCATCCATCCACCATGCATCAATACCTTTTGTGTAAAGCTTCTCTCTCATCTGTTCCCAGAAAAGCTTGCGGGCACCAACGGAATAAGGATCATAGAAAGAACCAACATAACCTGGTCCAACCCAATCACGGATACTATCTTTTACAGCTTGATGATACATCCATCCATTCTTGTCGAATTCTTTATAATTTGCTGTAGTTGCATAGAATTTAGGCCAAACCGAAATCATAATCTTTGCATTCATCTGATGAACAGAATCAACCATAGCTTTAGCATCAGGGAAACGTTTCAAATCAAAATTGTGACTTCCCCATGCATCTTCCGGCCAGTAATTCCAGTCGAGTACAATATTATCAATAGGAATCTGACGTTTACGGAATTCTTTCAATGCACCTAGCAATTCATCCTGAGTTTTATAACGTTCACGACTTTGCCAATATCCCATTGCCCACTTTGGCATAATCTGAGATTTGCCGGTCAGCTTACGATATCCGCCAATCACATCATCCATATTTTTACCCTTAATGAAATAGTAATTTATCTCATTACCCATTTCACTATAAAGAGCCAGTTTGTTCTGTTGGCTGTCTGGAACAGGACTCAATGCTTTCAAAGCCATATAAGAAACACCACCATCAGGTTTCCATTCAATTCGTATTGGAACTCGTTTACCTTTTTCCAGATTCACAGTAAACTTATAACTATTAGGATTCCATGCAGTACGCCAGCGTTCCTGAACCACCTTTACATTATTAATATATACTTCAGTATAACCTGCATAGTACAACCAAAAACGATAAACTCCGCTTTCATTAGCCTCAAGCTCACCAACGTAAGTAACATTGGCACCATCGAACGGGAAATTAGTTGGAAGATTCTTTATTGTTTTAATATCTTCATAATCAACAGTAGATTCTGTACGGGTCACAGTTGCTTTCCCACTCTTTGGGTCGGGAACATAAGTAGCAGTCAATCCACCTTCTTTACCATTTCCATCGAAAAGTTTAAATTGATTTAGTTGAGCATATTCACGATCATCACCAAATTTACTCAAGGAGTAGTTATCCCACAAAATTCCATAATTCTTATTTGAGAGAACAAAAGGCACAGACACTTTCGTGTTATACTGAAAAAGAGATTCATTCTTACCTTTATAATTAAATTCATCAGACTGATGTTGTCCTAGTCCGTAGAAAGCTTCATCATCGGGAGATTCAAAAACCTGGCGCATAGTGTAACCTTTGGTACCCTCCACTTCAATTGGAGTAAAAGATTTGCCTCCACCTTTATTTTCACGAAGAACAGAGTTTCCTTTTGTATCGGTAAAATTAACTTCACCAGTCTTTAAATTTACAAAAGCCTTTAAAGAAGCAGTAGAAAGAACAGCACAATTATTCTTTTCTTCAACTGTAAAAGGAGTTTGCTTACCGGTTTGAGGTACAACAATCAAGCTCTTTTCATCCGAAAATTTATTATCAGGAGTAGCAGACACATGAATTATTTTATCATTAATAACCTGCAATCTTACTTGATTCAAGCCGAAGCTTTGTTCCTTCTTTAAATGTACAATAAGCCCGTCAGCAGTTTTTTCAAAATCCGGTTTTGCACAAGACATAAACAATATTCCGGCTAAAAAATAAATAAATATGTTTCTCATCGTTTACCAAAAATTTAATAAGTTTTTTCAATGGTGTAAAGATATAATATAAAATGTTACCTTATATTACACATTTGTTTTATTAGCGTGCGCTTTTTGATAGGAACAGGTATCTATTTGTTTCATCATGGGGTACAATTTGTTTCAAAGCCTGATAAAGGGCTAAACTTTCTTAATTTAGTCAACAGTTTTACAGAAATATATTTGGGTATACGGAAGAATTTGACTTTATTTGCAATGACAATATAAAACTAAAATAAAAATATGATAAACACTTCTATGACTCACAATAACCTATCAGGCCTTAAGCGTGAGGATTTCCAAAAAACAATAAACGGTAAATCAACTGATTTATTTATTCTAAAAAACAAAAATGGTATGGAAATAGCAGTTACTAATTACGGTGCTGCAACATTATCCATTATGACTCCGGACAAAAACGGAAACTACTCAAATGTTATTCTTGGACACGACAGTATAGACAATGTAGTAAATAGTCCTGAACCATTTCTTAGCACTACTATCGGACGATACGGTAACAGAATTGCCAAAGGAAAATTCACTTTATGCGGCGTTGAATATACACTTGCCACTAATAACGGACCTAACTCTCTGCATGGTGGACCAAAAGGATTTCATGCAGTAGTATGGGATGCTGAACAAAAAGATGATCAAACTGTAGAATTTAAATATACAGCCCAGGATGGTGAAGAAGGATTTCCAGGGAAACTGGATGTAATTATGACTTATTCATTAACAGATGAAAATGAATTCAAAATAAGTTATAAAGCAAAGACAGACAAAACAACCCTCGTAAATCCTACCAATCACGGTTTCTTCAACCTCGCCGGCATAGCCAATCCTACTCCAACTGTTCTCAACAACATTCTTACAATAAACGCAGATCATTACACTCCTATTGATGATGTATGCATTCCTTTTGGAGAAATTGCAAAAGTAGAAGGTACTCCTCTTGATTTCAGAACTCCTCATGTAGTGGGTGACCGTATTAATGACAAACATCAGCAAATTGAAAACGGAGCAGGATATGATCATTGCTATGTATTAAACAAAAAAGAAGCTGGTGAATTAAGTTTCGCTGTAAAATGTGTAGAACCAAACAGCGGAAGATTCATGGAAGTATATACAACCGAACCTGGTGTACAGCTCTATTCCGGAAACTGGTTAAATGGTTTCGCCGGAGCTCATGGAGCTACTTTCCCTGCAAGAAGTGCAATATGCTTTGAAGCACAACATTTTCCAGATACTCCTAATAATCCTCATTTCCCTTCAGCTACTCTGAATCCGGGAGAAGAGTATACTCAAGTAACCATTTACAAATTTGGAGTAGAAAAATAATCTTTAGAAACTAATTTAATCTCATAACTAACAATTTAAACGACATGTCTAATCAACAGAAAAATTACACATTGCCTATAGCAATGATGTTTGCTCTTTTTGCAATGGTTTCTTTTGTAACCGGTCTTACTAACCCACTTGGTATAATTGTAAAACATCAGTTTAATGCAGCTAACTGGATGACCCAATTAGGTAATGCTGCAAACTTTATAGCTTATGCCTTCATGGGAATTCCAGCTGGTATGATGCTTAAGAAAATCGGTTATAAAAAAACAGCTCTGGCAGCAATCGCAGTAGGTTTCGTCGGCGTAGGTATTCAATTCCTGTCTGGTGTAGCAAGCAGCTTTACTATCTATCTTACAGGAGCATTTATTTCCGGCTTCTCTATGTGTATGTTAAATACAGTAGTAAACCCTATGTTAAACACACTAGGTGGTGGAGGTAAAAAGGGTAATCAGCTAATCCAGTTCGGAGGATGCGGTAACTCTATTTCAGCTACTATCGTTCCTATCCTTGTAGGTTACCTTATTGGTGATGTAGCAAAAGCACAGATTAGCGATGCAGCTCCTGCATTGTTCATTGCAATGGGAGTATTTGCTTTAGCATTCTTTGTACTGTTCATTATGGAGATTCCAGAACCACACAAAGAAACAGTTACTGAAAAGAAAGAAAAAGATACTCACAGTGCATTATCTTTCCGTCACTTCTTATTAGGAACTGTAGCAATCTTTGTTTACGTAGGTGTTGAAGTTGGTATCCCTAACTTCGTAAACTTATTCCTAACTACAGCAAAAGATGCTGAAGGAGCTACTGGTATTGGTATTGATGCAGCTATGGCTGGTTCAATTTGCGGTACATATTGGTTCTTAATGATGATTGGCCGTTTCGTAGGTGGGGCTGTCGGAGCTAAGTTCTCTAGTAAATCACAGCTTACTTTTGTAAGTTCAATTGCTTTAATATTCTTATTAGTTGGAATGTTTGCACCTACCGAAACTATGGTTTCTATGCCTGTATTTAAATCAAATATCAGCTTTGGTATGACAACTGTACCAGTTGGTGTTATGTTCTTCATTCTTTGTGGATTCTGTACATCAATCATGTGGGGTGGTATTTTCAACCTTGCAGTAGAAGGTATTGGTAAATACACAGCTATGGGTTCTGGTTTATTCATGGTAATGGTTTGCGGTGGAGGAATCCTTCCTTTGATCCAGGGAGCATTAGCAGACATCACTAGCAGCTACTTAATGAGTTTCTGGATTGTATTTGCTGGTGTTGGTTACATCTTCTACTACGCAATTATTGGTAGCAAAAATGTAAACAAGGATATTCCTGTTGAATAATTATATTATATTTAAAATAGAAATCTAAAAATAAAACACGAATTATGGATATTGAAGTTGTTAGAAGTCGCTTTCAAAAGCACTTCAACGGAGAAATAGGTTCAGTTTACGCTTCTCCGGGACGTATCAATCTTATTGGAGAGCACACTGATTATAATGGAGGTTTCGTATTCCCTGGAGCTATTGATAAGGGAATGATGGCAGAAATTAAAATCAATGGAACTGATAAAGTAAGAGCTTACTCTATTGACCTGAAAGATTACGTAGAATTTGGATTAAACGAAGAAGATGCTCCACACGCAAGTTGGGCAAGATATATTTTTGGAGTTTGCCGCGAGATCATTAAAAGAGGTGGTAAAATTCAAGGATTCGACACTGCTTTTGCAGGCGATGTACCTCTTGGAGCCGGAATGTCTTCATCTGCAGCATTGGAAAGCACATACGCTTTTGCATTGAACGATATGTTCAACTGTGGTATCGACAAATTCGAATTAGCTAAAATCGGACAGGCTACAGAACATAACTATTGTGGTGTTAACTGTGGTATTATGGACCAGTTTGCTTCTGTATTTGGTAAAGCAGGTAGCTTAATCCGTTTGGATTGCCGTTCACTGGAATACAAATACTATCCTTTCAACCCAACAGGATACAAAGTAGTTTTACTTGACTCAGTTGTTAAGCATGAACTTGCTTCATCTGCATACAACAAACGTCGTCAATCTTGTGAAACAGTTGTAGCTGCTATCAAGAAAAATCACCCTGAAGTAGAATTCCTTCGCGATTGCACAATGGAAATGCTTGAGGCTGTTAAGAACGACGTAACTGCAGAAGATTACATGCGTTCTGAATATGTAATTGAAGAAATTCAACGCGTACTCGACGTTTGCGATGCTTTGGAAAAAGGCGACTACGAAACAGTTGGTGAAAAGATGTATGGCACACACCACGGTATGAGCAAGCTTTACGAAGTTAGCTGCGAAGAGCTTGATTTCTTAAACGACTGCGCTAAGAAAAACGGAGTAACAGGTTCACGCGTTATGGGTGGTGGATTTGGTGGATGTACTATCAACTTAGTAAAAGAAGAATTGTATGATGCATTTATTGCTGATGCAAAAGAATCTTTCAAAGCTAAGTTTGGCAGAAGTCCAAAAGTGTACGATGTAGTAATCAGCGATGGTTCACGCAAGATAGCTTAAGTTTTAAATAAACATAGCCTTATAGAAGGGTGTATCATTCCAAACGAATGATACACCTTTTTTTTGCACCTGTCAAAACCAATCAGATTTTATATTCAATTTATCATTTCATGCTCTATAACATACTAATAATTATATAATCATATAGAAATAAGTGTTACTTTTACACTCAATAAATATCACCTTAAAAAAGATCATGAAATGAAGAAATTTTGGCTCACACTCAGCATTGCCGCAGGTATACTATCTTCCTGTGCCAATAAGCCTCAGCAAGAGGCTACTCTCTCTGGATTAAAAGCAGAAAACTTTCAAACAGAGGTTAAAGGGAAAAAGACTGATCTATACACGCTTAAAAACAAAGCTGGTATGGAAGTATGCATTACAAACTTTGGAGGAAGAATTGTATCTATTATGGTTCCCGACAAGAATGGTAAGATGCAGGATGTGGTACTTGGCTTTGACAGCATTTCAAATTACATAAATATTCCTAGCGACTTCGGTGCTTCCGTTGGAAGATATGCAAATCGTATAAACAAGGGAAAATTCGTTTTAGACAAAGATACAATTCAACTGCCTACAAATAATTTCGGTCATTGCTTGCATGGAGGTCCGGAAGGATGGCAATATCAGGTATACGATGCAAAAGTTATCAGCGACAGCTGTGTAGAGCTTACACGTATCTCTCCTGACGGAGATGCTAATTTCCCAGGGAAAGTGACAGCAAAAGTAACTTTCACTCTTACAAAAGACAACGCTATCGATATCAGCTACGAAGCAACTACTGATAAGAAAACAATTATAAATATGACTAACCACTCATATTTCAATCTTTCAGGAGATCCTAATAATACAATAACTGATAATCAGTTATATGTAAATGCTGATAAATTCACTCCGGTAGACAGTACTTACATGACTACAGGCGAAATACTTCCTGTTGCTGGAACACCAATGGATTTCACTAAACCAAAAGCTATCGGTCAGGACATCAACAAATTCGATTATGTACAATTGAAGAACGGAAATGGCTACGATCATAACTGGGTATTAAATACTGCAGGAGATATAACTAAATTAGCAGCAAAACTTACTTCACCAATCAGCGGCATTACTTTGGAAATGTACACTGACGAACCAGGAGTACAAGTATATACAGGTAACTTCCTTGATGGAAAAGTAAAAGGAAAACGTGGTATCGTTTATAAGCAACGTACTTGTGTTTGCCTTGAAACACAACATTATCCTGACAGCCCAAATAAAAAAGACTGGCCTTCTGTAATCCTGGAACCGGGAAAAACATACAAAAGCCATTGTATCTATAAATTTTCGGTTGCCAAATAAAAGAACTATTTAACAGAAATGATTAATTACTATAGTCAGGAAAAGCAATTCTATGTAGCAGTAGACTGCATTATCTTCGGATTTAACCAGGGAGAATTAAGCCTCCTTTTACTAAAACGTAACTTTGAACCAGCTTTGGGAGAATGGTCTCTTATGGGTGGATTCGTTAAAGAAAACGAGAGTGTGGATGATGCAGCAAAAAGAGTATTGAATCAATTAACAGGACTGGAAGATGTATACATGGACCAGGTTGGAATCTTCGGTGAAATAAACCGCGATCCGGGAGAGCGAGTTGTGTCTGCAGCTTATTATGCACTGATCAACGTCAATGAATACGATCAGGAATTAGTTCAAAAGCACAATGCATACTGGGTAAATGTAAACGAAGTACCTCCTCTTGTTTTTGACCATCAGTTAATGGTAGAAAAGGCACGAAGCTTAATGCAGCATAATGCAAGCACAGAACCTATCGGTTTTAATCTTCTGCCCAAGTTATTTACATTAACACAGTTGCAAAGTCTTTTTGAAGCCATCTACGGAGACACTATTGACAAGCGGAACTTCCGTAAGCGAGTTGCAGAAATGGACTATATAGAAAAAACAGATCAAATAGATAAATCAGGATCTAAACGTGGAGCTTACCTGTACAAGTTTAATAGTAAGATTTACAAGAAAGATCCTAAATTCAAGTTATAGAGAATTATGTTAGAGACTTTAAAAGAACAAGTTTTCCGGGCTAATCTGGATTTAGTAAAGCACGGACTGGTTATCTTCACCTGGGGCAATGTATCTGCTATCGATCGTGCAAGCGGTTTGGTAGTTATTAAGCCAAGTGGAGTATCTTATGACGATATGAAGGCCGAAGACATGGTTGTTGTTGATCTTGATGGTAAAGTTGTTGAAGGAAAACTTAAACCATCATCAGACACTCCTACTCATGTGGAACTTTATAAAGCATTTCCCGAAATTGGCGGAGTAGTACATACACACTCCACTTATGCCACAGCATGGTCACAAGCGGGAATTGATCTACCTAATATCGGTACCACACATGCCGATTATTTTCATGATGCTATTCCTTGCACAGCTGATATGACAAAAGAAGAAGTTGAAGGAGCTTATGAAAAAGAAACCGGAAGTGTTATCATCAAGAGATTCGAAGGAATCAATCCTGTTCATACACCAGGGGTACTTGTAAAGAACCACGGTCCTTTCTCTTGGGGAAAGAATGCAGACGATGCAGTTCATAACGCAGTTGTTATGGAACAAGTAGCAAAAATGGCTTCTATTGCATATTCTGTAAATCCGGCATTAACAATGAATCCGTTGCTGGTAGAAAAGCACTTTAACCGCAAACATGGTCCGGGCGCTTATTACGGTCAGAAATAATTATTATCGAAATAAATATCAATACAAATAGATTTATAATCTTAAAATTAAAAAATTATGGCATTTCAAGATTTTGAAGTTTGGTTTGTAACAGGAGCACAGCTCCTTTACGGAGGCGATGCAGTAATCGCAGTTGACGCACACTCTAACGAGATTGTAAAAGGACTTAATGAATCAGGAAATCTTCCTGTTAAAGTTGTATATAAAGGAACTGTAAACTCAGCAGCTGAAGTAACAGCTACAATGAGAGCAGCAAACAATGAAAGCAAATGTATCGGTATCATTACCTGGATGCACACTTTCTCTCCTGCTAAAATGTGGATTCACGGATTGCAAGAGTTGAAAAAACCTCTTCTTCACTTCCACACACAATTCAACAAAGAAATTCCATGGGATACAATGGACATGGATTTCATGAACTTGAATCAATCAGCTCACGGAGACCGCGAATTTGGTCACATTGTTTCTCGTATGCGCAAAAACCGCAAGGTTGTTGTTGGTCACTGGCAAGATGAAAAAGCTCAGGGTAAAATCGCTGTATGGATGCGTGTTGCTGCAGCTTGGGCTGATGCACAAGATATGCTTATCATCCGTTTCGGAGACAACATGAACAATGTTGCTGTAACAGATGGTGATAAAGTAGAAGCAGAACTTCGTTTAGGTTATCACGTTGATTACTATCCAATCGGCGACTTAGTAGCAGTTCAGGATACTGTAACTGATGCTGAAATTGCAGAATTGGTTAAAGTATACGAAAGCGAATATGAATTGGCTGCCAATGTAAAAGAAGGCGGAAAAGACCGCAACCAGGTTATTGAAGCAGCTCGTGAAGAACTTGCACTACGCAAATTCTTAACAGCAAAAGGCGCAAAAGGATTCACTACAAACTTCGATGCATTGCACGGAATGAACCAACTTCCAGGTCTTGCTTCTCAACGTTTAATGGCTGAAGGTTATGGTTTCGGAGCTGAAGGTGACTGGAAAACAGCAGCATTGTACCGCACAATGTGGTTCATGGGACAAGGTCTTGAAGGTGGTGCTTCATTCCTTGAAGATTACACATTGAACTTCGACGGAGACAAGAGCTCAATTCTTCAGGCACACATGTTGGAAGTTTGTCCGCTTATCGCAGAAAACAAACCAAAACTAGAAGTTCATCCATTAGGTATCGGTGGCAAAGCAGATCCAGCTCGTTTGGTATTCACTACTCACGAAGGAACCGGAGTTGCTGCAACAATCGTAGATATGGGTAACCGTTTCCGTATGATTGTAAACCAGGTAGATGTTATCAAATCAAAAGAACTTCCTAAATTGCCAGTTGCTTCTGCACTTTGGATTCCACAACCAAACTTCGAAGTAGGTGCAGGTGCATGGATTCTTGCAGGTGGAACACACCACACAAGCTTCTCTTTCGCTCTTACTCAGGAATATCTGGAAGACTATGCTGAAATGGCAGGTATCGAAATGATCGTTATCGATAATGATACAACTATCAGCAACTTCAAGAAAGAGCTACGCACAAATGATGTTTATTATTTGCTAAACAAAGCTTTGATGTAATATGGCAAACAAATATGTTATCGGATTAGATTACGGTAGTGATTCTGCCCGTGCAATCATTGTAGATGCATTGACAGGGGAAGAATTGGCTACAGCCGTAAAATACTATCCTCGCTGGACAGAAGGAAAATATTGCAACCCTGCAATCAACCAGTATCGTCAGCATCCGCTTGATTATATTGAAGTACTGGAAGCAACTATCAAAGAATCACTTGCAAAATGTCCTGCAGGAACTGCAGAACAAGTTGTTGGTATTGCTTTTGACACAACCGGAAGTACTCCTGTCTTTACAGATGCAGCAGGTACTCCCCTATCTTTACTTCCTGAATTTGCAGAAAATCCAAATGCAATGTTTGTACTTTGGAAAGACCATACAGCAGTAAAAGAAGCAGCAGAAATCAATAAGCTTTGCAAAGAGTGGAAGATTGACTATTCAGCTTACGAAGGTGGTATCTATTCTTCAGAATGGTTCTGGGCAAAAGCTCTTCACGTACTTCGTGAAGACGAAACTGTACGCAAGAATGCTTACTCTATCGTTGAGCACTGCGAATGGTTACCAGCTATTCTTACAGGAGCCAATAAAGCAGAAGATATCGTAAGAAGCCGTTGTGCTGAAGGACACAAAGCTATGTGGCACGAAAAATGGGGCGGACTTCCAGCTGAAGACTTCCTTGTAGCTCTTGATCCACTTTTGGCTGGCTACCGTGATCGTCTGTTCACAAAGACAGAAACTGCTGATAAGGTAGTTGGTCACCTTACTGAAGAATGGGCTAAGCGTCTTGGTTTAACAACAAACGTTGTTGTAGCAGGCGGAGCTTTCGACTGCCACATGGGTGCTGTAGGATCTGGTGTAACACCTCGCACACTGGTACGCATTATCGGTACTTCAACTTGCGACATCATGGTTTCTTCTTACGAAGAGATGGGCGACAAGCTGATCAAAGGTATCTGCGGACAGGTTGACGGTTCAGTAATCCCTGGATATGTTGGTCTGGAAGCCGGACAATCTGCTTTCGGTGATGTATATGCTTGGTTCAAGAGAGTTCTTGAGTTCCCAATCAAAAAAATCATAGGCAACAGCACACTTATTGACGAAGCTACAAAAGCTAAATTGGTAGATGAAGCATGCAGTCAGATTATCCCTGCATTAACAAAAGAAGCCGAGCTAATTCCAATCAGCGAAAGCACAGTAATTGCTACCGACTGGATGAATGGCCGCCGTACTCCGGATGCTAACCAGATGTTGAAAGGAACAATTACCGGACTTACTCTTGGTAGTTCAGCTCCACGCATCTTCCGTGCATTGGTAGAAGCTACAGCATTCGGCTCAAAAGCAATTGTCGATCGTTTCCGTAGCGAAGGCGTACAAATCGATGCAGTAATCGGTATCGGAGGTATTTCTTTGAAATCACCATTCGTAATGCAAACTTTGTCTGATGTACTAAATATGCCTATTAAAGTCTGCAAAACAGAACAAGCTTGTGCTTTAGGCGCTGCTATGTTTGCTGCAACAGCTGCAGGCATCTATGGTAAGGTAGAAGAAGCACAACAGGCTATGGGACCAGGATTTGCTTCGGAATATACTCCAAATGCAGAAAATGCAAAAGCATATCAGGCAATTTATGAACAATATGTAAAAGTTGGACAATTCACTGAAAAAGAATTGTTCTGCTAATAAATCTCTTCAAGCGAGGCCGGGAAAAGATCGAAATATCTTAGTGTATTTCTGATAAATAACTTATTGTATTTTATACTCTAAGATCTCTCCCGGTCTCGCTTTCATCCTCGATATTTTCAACAAAAAATCGCTCTATTCTAGCAGTTTATTACTCACAAACTGCTATCTTTGCCCCTAAATTAATGAATCAATTATTATGAATGATAGTAAACTAATGAATCTCGCAGCAGATAATGTGCGAATTTTAGCAGCTTCTATGGTAGAAAAAGCAAACTCAGGACACCCAGGCGGTGCCATGGGTGGCGCAGACTTTGTGAACGTTCTTTTCTCTGAATTTTTGGAATTTGATCCTGAAAATCCTCGTTGGGAAGGTCGCGACCGCTTTTTTTTAGACCCAGGACACATGTCACCCATGTTGTATTCTATCCTAGCCCTTACAGGTAAATACACATTGAGTGAATTATCACAATTCCGTCAATGGGGAAGCCCAACTCCAGGACACCCTGAAGTAGACGTAATGCGTGGAGTAGAAAACACATCAGGTCCACTCGGACAAGGACATTCATACGCTGTTGGTGCTGCTATCGCTGCCAAATTCCTGAAAGCTCGCTTCGGCGAAGTAATGGGACAAACCATTTACACATTTATCTCAGACGGAGGTATTCAGGAAGAGATTTCTCAGGGAGCAGGTCGTTTAGCCGGACACCTGGGACTTGACAACTTAGTTATGTTTTACGATTCTAATGATATTCAGCTTTCAACAGGAACAAATGCTGTAACCTGCGAAGATACTGCAAAGAAATATGCAGCATGGAACTGGAACGTAATCTCTATCAATGGTAATAATCCAGACGAAATCCGCAAGGCTCTTACTGCTGCGAAAGCAGAAAAAGAACGTCCTACCCTGATTATTGGTAAAACCATCATGGGTAAAGGTGCCGTCACAGCCGAACAAGGAAGCTTCGAACGCCAATGCTCAACTCATGGTCAGCCATTGAGTGCAAGTGGTGCTTCTTATGACGAAACTATTAAAAACTTAGGAGGTGATCCTACAGATCCTTTCAAAATATTCCCAGAAGTTGCAGAACTTTACGCTAAACGTGCTGCCGAACTGAAAGAAATCGTTGCTGCCAAGTATGCTGCTAAAGCAGAATGGGCTAAAGCTAACCCAGAACTTGCTGCAAAATTAGAAGAATTCTTCTCAGGCAAAGCTCCTAAAGTAGACTGGGCTGGTATCAAGCAAAAAGCAAACGACGCTACTCGTGGTGCTTCTGCTACAGTACTTGGTGCATTAGCTACTCAGGTAGAAAACATGATCTGTGCTTCTGCCGACTTGTCAAACTCTGATAAGACAGACGGATTCTTAAAGAAAACTCACGCCTTTACAAAAGACGATTTCAGCGGTGCATTCTTACAGGCAGGTGTTGCTGAGTTAACAATGGCATGTGTTTGCATCGGTATGGCACTTCACGGAGGTGTAATTCCAGCTTGCGGTACATTCTTTGTATTCTCTGATTACATGAAACCAGCAGTACGTATGGCTGCCTTGATGGAACTTCCAGTGAAGTTTATCTGGACTCACGACGCATTCCGTGTGGGTGAAGACGGACCTACTCACGAACCGGTTGAACAGGAAGCTCAGATCCGTTTGATGGAAAAACTTAAAAATCACAACGGACACAACTCAATGTTGGTACTTCGTCCGGCTGATGCTGAAGAAACTACAGAAGCATGGAAACTTGCAATGGAAAATACTTCAACTCCAACAGGATTAATCTTCTCACGTCAGAATATCACTAATCTTCCTGCAGGAACAAACTATGCTGACGCAGCAAAAGGTGCTTACATTGTTGCCGGAGCTGATGAAAACCCAGATGTAGTTCTTATCGCTTCAGGTTCTGAAGTTGCTACACTTGTTGCCGGAGCAGAATTGCTTCGCAAGGATGGTGTAAAACTTCGTATTGTTTCTGTTCCATCTGAAGGATTGTTCCGTAGCCAAAGTAAGGAATATCAGGAATCAATTATCCCAGCCGGAGCTAAAGTATTTGGTCTTACAGCAGGTTTACCAGTAAACCTTGAAGGTCTTGCAGGTGCTAACGGTAAGGTATTTGGTCTGGAATCATTCGGATTCTCTGCACCTTACAAGGTTCTTGACGAAAAACTTGGTTTCACTGCTCAGAACGTGTACAATCAGGTTAAGGCAATGTTATAATCTAACATAAACTGAAAACAGATAAAAATGAAAACTATTGGTATTTGCTCCGATCACGCAGGTTTTGAACTGAAACAGTTCGTTAAGAGCTGGCTCGAAGCCAAGGGTTGGGCATACAAAGACTTTGGAACGTACACAACAGACAGTTGCGATTATGCAGATTATGCACATCCGATGGCATCAGCCATAGAAAATGGCGAATGTTATCCGGGTATTGCTATCTGCGGTAGTGGTAATGGCATTAACATGACGTTGAACAAGCATCAGGGTATCCGTGCAGCTCTTTGCTGGACACCGGAGATCTCACATCTTGCACGTCAGCACAACGATGCTAATATTCTGGTTATGCCGGGTCGTTTTATCGACACGACAATAGCCGATCATATTATGACTGAGTTCTTCTCTACAAATTTTGAAGGCGGTCGTCATCAAAAAAGAATAGAAAAGATTCCCGTAAAGTAATTACGTTCTTACTATAACAAATAGGGTGGATCATTTTTGATCCACCCTATTTGCTTATATTCTATTAAACTATTTACACTTCTCAAGAGTTTGACAGAAAAAATAGATTTGAACTCTGCTTATCATTTTCCTGTTATTACTTTCTTCTAAATCCTTCTATAGGAGTCCTATCTGCTCGTTGCTACGCCTAATTCTGTGAACACAAAAGATGCGTATTTATATTTGAACCTCTACCTATGTTCAAAGTCACAATTTGTGACCTTGAATATTCTTCAATTCCACTTTGTGATAGTTTAAACATGAAATTTACCCCTTCAATACAGAGAATTTATCCATTGTCAATAATTTATCAATATATGGCACGATTATTGTGTATATATTATCTTTGCACTTACAAAAAACATTAAATCTCAAAATACTATGAATACATCCTTATACATTGGTGGGAACAAAGGGCGTCCCACGTTTGTAGAAAACCTCGCTATAGAAACAGTTATCAACTCTTTCAAAACTCTGAAGTACGCAACACTGGTTGACAGTCTTCAAGTCATCATCGTATAGCACATATATCACCATCTTCCAGATACTTGTCTATCATATCCTCCTGCTCGTCTGCCAGTAGCAACAAGTCAAGGTGTCGTTTCTTGTTATCGATAATCTTTTCTATTCTCATGCATTATTGAATTTCATATTTGTTTTAGTTTCGAGTATATAAATTCATCCAGATACTCGCCGTTTTTATATAATGCATTTTTCAATCTCGCTTCCAATAGGAAACCGGCCTTTTCAAGTACTCTTTGAGAACCTTTGTTTGTAGAGAACGGACGAGCATAGATTCTGACAATATCAAAAGTATTGAATCCATAATTTACTATATTTTCTATAGCATTAGAGATTATTCCGTTCCCCCAATACTTTTCGGAAAGCCAATAACCAATTTCCGCACTCTTTTTATGAATGTCCGATTGTGGAAAAATACCGATAGAGCCTACAGCCTCGCCATCTACTTCGATAGCAAATACTTTAGAGGTATTATTGGAGGCTACCGCTTCAATAAAAGCCTTCGCATCATTTTCTGTATATGGATACGGAAATTGATTTGTCAGCCATTTGGCTACATTGTAATTATTCGCATGCCGGACAAGACTATCCGAATCAGAAATATCCCAGTCTCGTAATACATATTTCATATCCAATCCTTTTTACTATGCAACTTTAATAAAGACCATCGTTTTCTCTTTCAGTGAGATTTTCCCAACTTTGCATCTATATCCAGTATCGTTGTTATTATCATTTCATATATCACATTCTCACTCAAAGATAAATATTTATATTGAATTACTTATTATCTGTATCATTTTTTATAACATATGACTATTTATAGCTACCTTTGCACTATGATTTCCAACAGAATAACTCCAGAAGAACTATGGTCAAGACAGCATATTGGCAGTCTTGACGTTGACTATGATTTATGGAATAAAAAGCGAGAATTCTTACAAGAATTTGCTAAAATGAGCCAAAGTTGCATCTTCACAGTCGATGTATTCAAAAAAAGATATGATTTCGCTTCCGATAATTTCTCACATATCTTTGGCTATAACCCCGATTGGATAAAGACTATACGGAAACAAGGCGATTTACTGGAAGAAAGAATCCACCCTGATGACAGAGGCCAACTAATAGAATATCAAATCGAACATGGCCAATTTATTTATTCGCTTCCGCAAGAAGAAAGAAACGATTATCAGCAAACATTCCAGTATAGGATACTAAATGCTAAAGGACAATATATAAATGTCATCAGCCGTCAGCAGGTTATCCAAAAAGACAAGAATGCAAAGGCATGGATTATTATGGGAGTTATGGACATATCGCCCGACCAAATTCCTGCCGAAAAGATTAAACGTACAGTTATAAACAGAAAAACAGGAGAGATACTTACTTCGTCATTAATCTACAAAGAGAAACAATTAACCAATCGTGAAAAAGAAATTCTCTTATTGATTCGTCAGGGCTTCCTCAGCAAAGAGATTGCCGACAAACTAAAACTTAGTATTTATACGGTCAATAATCATCGTAAAAATATATTGGTAAAATTGAATGTCGATAATGTAATAGAAGCTATTAATATGGCAAGAGAGTACGGAATAATCTACTAAGGCATCCAACCCAAACTATCTGTCAGCGGGTTGGTCTTGCGCCATTGCTCTAACTCTGTATAGCTTTTAACATTACCATCAAAAACAGCATGGTATATTTCAATGCCGGGAATCATTATGCCATCCGGCACTTCATTCTTAATTTGAAGGATAGTACGACGAAACTCAGGGGTAAGCTTATTAATAATGGCATCGGTTACTTTTTCCACCGTACCATCATATTTCGAATCTTTACGGATATGAATCATATCGAGTTTCCACACATTCATATCTTTGTCATTATACAAAGCGTGCCATTCAATACATTCTTCATCAGTGTCAATCCCATTTTTGTATAGGATTTCTTTTAGTGACAATCGTTTTGCCAACTCTTGCATAACAGAAAAACTCTCAGCTATATCCAGCTTTTCGGTGTAGATGTGCATATCTATATCCTTGTTCTTCATCATTAAGCCAGATTTGAGAGAACCGACAAGATGAACAGTTGCCCCGATACTTTCCCATGACGGGATAATCTGGGTATCTTCCAGTACCTTCCATGCGGATTGCTGATTTTGTTCTGCGAGTTTAAGAATATCCATCTTCCTTTTTTTGAGCACACAAAGTTACAATTTCATTTGAACATATAGCTATATATAGCCATTTTCTTCCTCAATGGAATACAGTAATTTTGCCCACTCTTTTGTGTCTTTATTTAATGAGTTAGCAGTAACAGTTATGGTATTTAATAAAACAGAAAAACAGGAACGAGCATATTTGCAGCAATTAATCGACTTGCTGAAAAGAACGATCAGCAATACAGATGTATCAGTAAAAGAACATATCAATACATTGGCAGAGTATAAAGAATATTTGTGGTCGAACAAAGATATCGACCCACACGAAATCCGTTCCATGAGGGAAAGCATCCTGAATCACATCGCATTGGGCGAGAACGTGATTGACAAACGCAAGCGATTAGGTAAAACATTGGACATCCCTTACTTCGGGCGAATAGATTTTACTGAAAACAAAAAAGACAGCAAACCGCTTCCTATTTATATTGGAGTACAATCATTCTATGACTCCAATAGTAAAGTCGGCCTTATTTATGACTGGCGAGCGCCCATATCAGGAATGTTCTATGATTACGAGTTGGGAAAAGCCTCTTATAGCTCTCCTATGGGAAAAGTAGAGGGCTATATTTCTCTAAAAAGGCAATACCGTATCCGCAAAGGTATAATGGAGTTCATGATTGAAAGTTCGCTAACTGTCCATGACGATATTTTACAAAAGGAATTAAGTTCTAATGCTGACGATAAGATGAAGAACATCGTGGCAACCATCCAACGGGAACAAAACAACATTATACGTAATGAAGATGCTTCGGTTCTGATTATTCAAGGAGTTGCCGGATCAGGAAAAACATCTATTGCCCTCCACCGTATCGCCTATTTACTCTATGCAATGAAAGGCGAAATTTCGTCTCAAGACATTCTTATAGTTTCTCCTAATAAGGTTTTTGCCGATTACATTTCTAATGTACTACCTGAGCTCGGAGAAGAAACCGTTCCTGAAACCAGCATGGAACAAATACTTTCGGGCATATTGGAGAATAAATATAAATACCAGACTTTCTTTGAACAGGTAGATGAGTTACTTGGCAAACCTGCTGCGGAATTTATCTACCGAATACAATACAAAGCAACTTTTGAATTTATATCAGCTCTTGATCGATTTATCCTTCATATAGAAAAAACATATTTCAAAGCTGTGAATGTAAGGCTAACCAGGTTTATTACAATTCCCGGTGAGTTTATCGAAGAACAGTTCAGACGTTTCAACCGCTATCCAATGCGCCAGCGTTTTGAAACAATGACCGATTATATTCTTGAAATGGCACAAATTCAATATCGGATTTCTGTTACCACAGCCGAACGTAATCTTCTCAAAAAAGAGATACGGAATATGTTTGTGGGGAATAATGATATTCAAGTATATAAAGACTTCTTTGAATGGATTGGCAAGCCCGAAATGTTTAAAATGCGAAAAAACCGGGCTCTTGAATATTCCGATTTAGCCCCCTTGGCATATCTTCACATCGCTTTAGACGGCAATAGCATTAAAAACCGCGTTAAACACCTTCTCATAGATGAAATGCAGGACTATTCTCCAATTCAGTATAAAGTTCTGCAAAAGCTTTATTCCTGTCGAAAAACCATTTTGGGAGATGCCAGCCAATCAGTAAATCCTTATGGTTCTTCTACCGCTGGAATGATTCAAAAAGCACTTATTACAGGAGAAGTAATGAAGCTATGCAAAAGCTACCGTTCAACTTACGAGATTACCAATTTTGGTCAAAAGATACGAATAAATGAGGATTTGGAGCCTGTTGCAAGACATGGAGAGCAACCTCAGATATTAAAATTCGATAACATCGAAAATGAAATATCCGGCATTGCCAACTTGATAAGTTCCTTCAAAAAATCGGATTATAAATCACTTGGTATAATTTGCAAAACAGAATTACAGGCAAAAGAAATATCAAAAAAGCTCGAATCGTATACTGACGAAATTTCTTTCCTGTCAAACCAAAGTAATGCCTTTGTGCAAGGAATTATCGTAACTTCAGCTCACATGGCAAAAGGGTTGGAGTTTGATGAAGTAATCGTTCCGCAAGTAGATAATAAAAACTATCACTCAGAGATAGACCGAAGTATGCTTTATGTTGCGGTAACAAGAGCAATGCACAGATTAACTTTGACTTATTGCGGGGAATTATATCCCATAGTTTTACCATTACCACATTAGTATCCATAACGACCGCCTTTATACTGCTTTTTTAATATATCTGGCACGATTATTGTATATATATAATCTTTGCTCTTACAAAAATATTAAAATAAAAATACTATGAATGCATCCTTATACATTGGTGGGAACAAAGGGCGTCCCACGTTTGTAGAAAACCTAGCTATAGAAACAGTTATCAACTCTTTCAAAACTCTGAAGTACGCAACACTGGTTGACAGTATCCGAAGCCAAAGCAGCGATTCTGCCAAAGCATGGCAGCAACTCCCCTCCTTCACATTTGCCGCTTCCTTTTACGGCGGACGTACAAAGACTAATATGGAGCAGTACAACGGAGTGATTCAGCTCAACAGCGGCAAACTGGAACCTGAGCAAGCCATTCGTTTACGGGATAAAGCCGCGCAAGAGCCCAATACCCTGGCAGCATTTGTTACCACAGAAGGTACAGGAGTTGTAATTCTATCTCCCGTTTCCAGTCCGGACGGCTCCATACCCGATAGTAATGAGGAGATTAGCAAATTTCACGCACACGCTTTTTCCGTTGTCAGCTTATATTATGAATCCTGTTTGTATATCGACTTTAAGAAAAACGAACATTCATTATTACAGTTAACCTCAGCCTCTTACGACCCTGAGCTGTTTTTCAATCCCGAAGCCGAAACATTTCTGATAGCTACGAAGAAGGATTTCGAGAAGAAAACAACGAAGCTACTCCGAAACATGGAGGGAGAAGCAATTTCTTATGATCATCTGCCTATTGGCGAACAGCGGGATACCGAAATAAGAAGAGCTTTCGACCGTGCTTACTCAAATGCACTCAATGTGGAGTCGTTCCGGAAAGAGAACAGATCGCAGTTTGTGTACGCTTTGGCATACTTTTGTTGCCTGGCAGGAATTCCTGAAGCCGAAACAGCCAAACTGGCACTTCAGCGTTGCACCACCGAACAATTTACTGCAGATGATCTTCGTCTTACCATACGCATTAAGTACAAGGAGTACGAAGATGCTGCCGGTACTGACTGCGGACTGACAAAAGTGGAGAAAGAGACACACAAGCTCGAAGAGTTTATCAAACGCAATTTTATGCTTCGCCGCAATGTAATATTGCAAGGCATTGAATTCCGTTATGCCGATCATTCCAGTCATGAGTGGACCGAACTTCGCGACCATCACCTCAACACCATTTATATCCGGGCACACAAAGAAGGAATAAACTGTACGCTGAATGATGTTAAGGCAATGGTCGATTCCGAGATTACCCCCTACTACCACCCTTTCAAGGATTTTATCTTTGTACCTTTCACCGAATGGGACGGGCACGACTATATTGCCGATGTGGCAGCCACCGTGCCAACTAAAGATCCTGAATATTTTGAATGGTGCTTCCGTAAATGGTTCGTAGCATTGGTTGCTTCACTAATAAACGACCGTGTTATCAACCATCAGATTCTGGTATTGATTGGCGGTAAGCACGGTATGGGAAAATCCACATGGCCGGAACGTCTGCTACCTCCCGAATGGCGCAAAAGTCATTTCGATGCCAACGTATTTTCCAACAACGCCAATGCCACCCGCATGAAACTAAGCACCAGTGCCATTCTGAATATCGACGAACTGGATACCATTCAGCGCTACGACCAGGAAACGGTAAAAGAGTTGTTCACAACGTTCAACATCAACATACGCACCTCGCCGGACCGTCCACCGAGAAATTTCACGCGCCATGCTTCCTTCTTCGGAACAACCAATCACCTGGATATTCTGAGAGATTATACAGGTAGTCGACGTAACCTATGTCATGAAGTAACCGATCCTATCAATTTCGATTTCACCATAGATTACAAGCAACTCTACGCCCAGGCATGGAACATGATTCTGAATGGCTTCCGTTACTATTTCAATTCAGAAGAGAACAGTATTGTGGAGCAACACAACCAGCACTATATGGAAACGGATGCGGATATGGAACTTTTCTATGAATACTACCGCAAACCGGAAGGTGAAGAGGAAGGTATTTATCTTTCTGCTGCAAAATTGGCTGAATATATTAAGAGTAAAACTGGGATTGCTATTAGTAAGAAGATGATAAACAAACTGGGTAAAAACCTGAAATCACTTGGTTTTCAATGGAAAAGGATAAACGGATATACAGTTTATCATATCTGCTTAAAAGAGTAAACTGACTATTTGGTGGCAGGAGTGGCAGGAAAAATAACCTTTTTGCCGTTCTGGAAATTAAATTTTGAAAATTATGCAATTTGCGGAATTCTCAAAAAAATATTTTTAAAACCGAAAAATACTCTTTTTTCCTGCCACTCCTGCCACCAATAGCAATATCTATATTTACATATTACATTATAATTCAAGCATATAGACATATTAGAGAAAACGACTAAATGAATTAGTAAAAACAAAACGAGACATCAACTCGATCATGTACACGATCGCATGTCGATTGTGTACATGTTCGTTTTCAATCTTGTACATGTTCGTCGAAACCATAAACCAATAAAACATTAATTACTATGGGCATACCATATAAATTCAAGGAGATAAACGATAATTTGAGTAAAGACGCAAAGAAAAAAGGCGGTGTTCATCCCATTATAAAAAGCAGGGAAAAGTTAAACACAAAAGCATTAGCCGAATACATTGCAGGCAATGACCCAGTACTACGTACAGAAATGGAGCTAGCAATAACCAAAACATTTAGTGCAATAGAGAAAGCTTTAAAAAATGGCTACACCGTTGCCTTAAACGACTATGGTGCTTTCCAGCTTTCTGCACAATTCCGTGAAGATCTTAATCCCGAAGAGCCTCATCGCGCCGAGAGTATTGAGGTGAAGAGTGTGAATTTCCGGGCTTCTTCTAAGATGAAGAAACGGATTAGTGCTGCGGGGTTTGAGAAGAGTGAGAGGTAGAAGAGAATTTCATCGAGCAATAACTAAATATTAAGATAAAAGAGAGATTCAAAATGCACTCTTGAACATATTGGAGCATGAGGAACACTTAAACATTCCTAATTTAAAGGGGGGCGAATTCGCCCCCCTTTAACCGAAACTTTGCTAATGGATGACACTATGCAAACCACTTAAGCCCTAAAATTTTATGACCACATATTGGCAATGTTTTTATTTCGTCAATATTTTAATAACTCTTTCTCTATACCCCGGGTCTTTTTCATTTAACCTAATCAATCCGGAAGCCAAATCAATATTTAAAAATAATTCAGAATATAGACCATTTATGTCTTGACTATCTAAAAATAATTTGAACTTAAAATTTCCTTTATCCAAGTAACCAACTCCAGAATTCAGAGAGAAGCAATCAAATGGTATATTCTTCTTTGAGAATTTTCCACCAGAGTTGAATCCATATAATCCTGATACAATTTTAATAAAGTTATCACTCTCTAATCCAATATTAATAAATTCGCCAGCATTTCTAGTCATACCTGACTGGTCTAGTTTACCATTATTCAATCCAGGACTAAGCCCATTTCTAATTTTAATCTTTAACCCTACAACAGTCGATTTATATTGACCTTTTGCAACCAGAATCCAGTTGTTATATTTATCCAATTGTTTATCTGTAATATTAAAAACTAAATCACAAAATCCTTCTTCAGATATTGATGTAATATCAATCAGTTTACTCTGGCCATATGATTTTAATCCAAATAACAGACTCAAAAATCCCATAATTATTAATCTTTTAATTTTCACGTTATAATGTTTTAAATGTTGCCCAACAGATAAGGCTACCAATAGTTGGGGACTAAGTAGACGCATACTTATCAACCGAGCAATATACACAGCAACCTCATGTATAGAAGATAGGGATTACGCGCTTTGCTTCCACCAACCGATACAAATGCAAACGCTGAGCAGAACGATTGATTTTAGCCGCTTAAATGCCTATGTTTTATACACGATGTTAGCTGCAGTTATTTTACCGAATATATTTGTTTACTTCAAAATTGAATAATTCAGTTTGCGTTTTCATAAAATCTTTAAAAGTTTGATTACTTTTTAAATTGCCATTTACATCAAGATTAAGATTTTTAATTTGGTCATTTTCCATTATTACCTTACTAATACTTGGGTTCAAACCGATTCTAGTCAAGTTTATTAAGTCTTTGTCATTGCTTCCATAAACTGCTAATAAATATGTTTCTTCATTTATAAAATTAAAGTCGAATAAAAACGTAATTAATTTTTTGAGTTTAAAACTTACAAAATCTTCCTCTAGTTTAATCTTAACCAGAGAGAGATTTGCCAGTTGTGTTCTCGATTTTCCTCTTAAATTAACATAGACCTTATTTTGATACTCTGTGTTTTTATATTTATTAGATTGCAATGCAAGCTCTCCAAATGAACTTCCAATAAATAAATAGGAATCTGAATTATGCTTCGCTTTTTCTTGAAAATAGGTCAAAGTATTGGCTATTTTCTCTTTTAAACTAAAAAGTTGAAATATATTTATATAATTTTTGTAATAAGCTCTTGCTTTTGAATTCTTTAAGCGCTCAAGCTCAAAGTCTTCTATTTCATTTTCTAAGTTTGCAATAAAAACTTCATATATGGTATTAATTACGTCACTATCATCACTAATCCCTGAAGTATTATCTATTATTATTGGAATTATATCTTCAAAGCTTTTATAAAAGTCATCAATATTATTTTCAATAAAATATTGTTTAATTTTATCCGACAAAATATCTGGAGTTATATTTATAAGAAAATTTGTCAAATCTATTAACTTATCATCTTTTCCTTTTCTTTTCTCTTTATCCTTTTGAGAAAGTTTCAAATCATCAATATTATATTCTTCAAGAAGAGGATTCTTATTTTCGTCTTTAAAAGTATGTTCTCGTAAAAGACTCATTTTGTTAATCATATTACTTCTTGAATCAGTATACTCAACGCTGTCAACAAAGTGAATCTCTGATACGAGTTTATTAAGTTTATCTTCAAATACATAGTTAAGCCGATTCACTCTACCAATTAAATTATTTAATCCTTTTACATTCAAGCCATATGTTTCTGTAATGAAAAGATTATCAATTGGAAAGTTAATTCCCTCAAGGATTACTGAATTTGCAACTACATATTTAAGCTCCTGAACTTCCTTGTAATTGTATTCTAAATATTCCTTTAAAATATTGGGAAGTTTGCCATGTAGGTACACAATACCATTTAATATATATTGTACAATATCAATATATTCTGAGACCTCTGCAGATATTACATCTGATATTTTTTTAAGAATAGGATTCTCCGTTGAAGTACTTACCTTGCTATTAATCTTTTCTGCAATATCCTCTACAATTTTAGGCCTATATGCATAAATAAAGTTTTTCTTTTTAGAATTTGCTATAATATAATCGTCAAAAATAAATTCATTTTCTAATGGGTATGTCTCATCTGTGTATCTATTGTAACTAAACAGTTTACCTTTTTTATCAAGGTAAAAGACATCAAATACTTTTAAATTATGCTTTATATTGCTTTCAAATATATGACCTTCTGAAGTGTTTTTAATTTTTAGATTTGAAATATCTGAAACTAGAGGAGATAAGTACAATAGTCGATGTTCATTGTTTTTTTTATAATTAAGCATTACTAATCTAGATAGTAATATATTACGACTATCATTCTTTAGTAAATTATGAGCTTCATCGATGAACATTATGTCAAATGATAAGTCAAACTTATTAATAAGTCTTGTTGCTCTCTCCTGAGTCAGTATCCCAATAAATCTATTTTCATTATTATACATTTCATCGTGAAGAATTAGCTTATAATTAAGTTCTAAATTCCTTATATCATTATAAGTTTGAACAATAAGTGATTTGGTTGGAACAACAATAACAATTTTATTATAGTCATTTTGTACTATAACATCTCTTATAATAGAACTCTTTCCAAATGAAGTTGGAGCAATATAGGCTATGTCTTTCGATTTAATATTGTCAAAGATCTCTTGAGTCCTATTGTATTGTTCAATAGTTTCTATATAATGTTCCTTCGCATAAATCTTTTTAACTTCATTGTTTATTATTCTTTCATGCAGGTAATTTTCATCTAATAATTCATTTTTTAATATATAATTAGAGATAGGATAAAAACCTATTTGCAGTGAAATATCATATAAAGGTTTATAATCTTCATGCAATAGAGAATATTTAAGAACTATGTAATATGCAATATTAAAGTATCCTCTTAACCGCTTATCATTATTATAGTATCTAAAAAGAATAATAGCTGAACTTAAAATATATTGATTTTCTTCTAAGTTTAATTGTTTGTTCAAAATTAGCTTCTTAAAACAGCTAATAAAGAATTCGTTATTCTTTAGAGATAGTAATTGACGCTTTCCGTCATCAGTAATTTTACTCATTTAAATAACTAATAAAGTGTTGAATCGAGTTTTTGTTAACACATATAACATTAAGTTTTTTAAACATATAACCCCTCACTAGACTTTCTATTTTATTTTTTAAATCATCTTTATCAATATCGGTATATCGTGCACCCAAATATAGTGTTGAACTAGGAATTAAATTGTAATTTTCAACTTTACTAAATTTCTTCAGAACATATTCTTGTGAAAGTTTTTTTAATGTTTTTGAAATATTATCATTAAAATCGATGCTTCTTTGCGATGCATGATTGTATGCATTTCGCCATGGGTCATTAGTTGTATTTATTCCTTCTATTTTTTTTCGTAAATCATGATATGCTTCACCAATATTATCATTATGAGTTGCATATGTTGTTTCAAGTGAAGACTTACTTTCATAAATAAAAAAGTCATCTCCAAATAAATATAATCCATCGAACCCTTTTTTCATTCCCTTTTCCTCCAAGTTTCTAAATAAAAAATGTTGCTTATACTTATTTGCTCTTAAATACAAATGACAAATAAATTCAGATATTATACCAATTTTTTGTACGTCAGTTTTTTTATTAATAAGATTTAACAATTCAATTTTTGTAATTGCAATATCATCAGTACTTTCAATAATTTCATTATCTCCATTCCATATTTGATGGATATTATTTTCAATATACTTTTTCAGCTTATCGGAATAATTATCAATACTTAGAAAGTGCAATGTAATTTTATCTGTTAATTCTATTTTATATCTTCTAAACATTCTGTATCATTTTTCTAGCTAATTGTATCTATATAGTATTAGAATCATAGACAACGGCTGGCGGTATAAAACGTCGTAGAGTGCGTTACAGCAAACATATCTCCCGCAACCAACCTTGCCAGAGAGAACACAAGCTCTTTCAACAAATTTCCAAGCTTCTCCACCGACAGCTGCCCAATTGCAATTATTGATAAAGGTTCCATATATTGTGTCTTTTATAGTAGCACAAACATCTATATCTGCGAAATTCATAGGTAAGGATAAAATTATATAGCCCAAATAAAGTTGTGCATATATCCGCCTTAGCTTCATCATTAGCATTTTTACACATCCTCTTTTCAATAAGATATAAAGACAGGCGTTTTACTTCAGTAGTTGTATTACTTTCATATCCCAATAAAAATTGAATATATCGTAAGTCTATTTAATACTTCGGCAACAAAACAAATATACACTTGTCAGCTATCATAATTTCTACATCCAACCTACAATTGATTAATTTCCCAGTTGTGCTGAAAAAAGCGCAAAATGATTCCCCGTCATGATTCACTTATTCATATTTTATTTAACGTCCCCCAAAATTAAGTATGTTTTCTCTACAAAACAATATTTATATAAAATATTTTGAAATAAAATAAAAAAACACAAAACCTCAATGATAAAAACTTCTTTTTAAACAAGAGTTATTCAAGGGTTTTCTATTCATTCATAAAACTGCATCTTATAATAATCTCCAACAGGTATTAATTTACCAGAGATTTTTATATGATTTCGTTCAATAGATTCAATTTTAGACAGAGCAACAATATAGGATTTATGAACCTGAATGAATTGATCTTTGGGAAGAGTCTTCAATATAGCTTTCATGCTTTGCTTGGTAAGAATTCTCTTATCAGAAAGATAAATTTTTAAATACTCCTGCATTCCTTCAATATACAGAATATCATCGAGATGTACATTTTCACGATGATCTTCTGTCTTTATAAAAGTTTTTGAAAAAAACGCCAATATTCTTTCATAAATTACAAGAAAACACAGCTTTTTATGTATCTTTATGCAAAATAAGAAAGAAAAGCAATGAAGAAATACCCGGAACAACTTCATATTCTTAAACTCTTTCACCTGAAAGATATTGTTTCTATAACCGGAAGCGAACGTTCCGGGCAAGAGTTATTGCTTAATTACAAAAAACAAGGCTTAGTAAATCAAATACGCAGGGATTTATATACTGTAACGGATTTGGCTACTAAAGCAAATATGGCTACCAAATTTGAAATAGGAAGTCATATTACTCCATCTGCTTATATATCTTATCACTCTGCACTGGAATATCATGGAGTTGCACATCAGGTTTTCTATGACTTCTTTATTTCCAGTGAGCAGCGTTTTAACGAATTCGATTTTGAGGATATACACTATAATTATTGCAAATCTTCTTTTGAATTGGGTGTATATACTCCACAGATGAATTCCATGGTAAAAGTAACTGATTTAGAACGAACGGTTATAGATTGTTTGGATAGAATAGATCGTGCAGGAGGTTTGGAAGAAATTATTCACTGCTTTTCTCTTATCACTTATTTAGATGAAAAGAAATTACTCTCCTACTTAAGCAAATATAATAAGGCGTTTCTTTATAAAAAGGTGGGCTTTATATTGCAATACTTCAAGGATAACGTTAAACTCAGCGATGACTTTATTTCAGAGTGCAAACAAAAGGGAGGTCCGCACGTAAAATACTTAACTAACCGGAAAGAATCTTCCACCTACTTTGGAGAATGGAAATTATGTGCTCCTAAAAATATCTTATCATATTTAGAACAGGGAGAAAATGAGCTTGTATAGTAAAACAGACTTGTTTTCATTTTTCAACAAGCTATATTTGTCTCAACAGTGTTGAGACAAATACAAAAAGCAAAAAACGCTAGACATTATTTATTCAATGATTTTCTATTCTTTCATAAAACCGCATCTTATAATAATCTCCAACAGGTATTAATTTACCGGAGATTTTTATATGATTTCGCTCAATAGATTCAATTTTAGACAGAGCAACAATATAGGATTTATGAACCTGAACGAATTGATCTTCGGGAAGTGTCTTTAATATAGTTTTCATGCTTTGCTTGGTAAGAATTCTCTTATCAGAAAGATAAATTTTTAAATATCCCTGCATTCCTTCAATATACAGAATATCATCGAGATGTACATTTTCACGACGATATTCTGTCTTTATAAAGATTTGGGAACCATTGTTTTCATTCTTTGTACCTGCTTTTTGTTTCAGATCATCGGATACTCTGTTAACAGCCATTTGGAAGCGCTCGAAAGAGTATGGTTTAAGCAGGTAATCAAAGACGTTCAATTCATATCCTTTCAAGGCATAATCTGAATAAGCAGATGTAATGACAACATAGGGTTTCGAGGAAAGATTTTCAAGCAATTGAATGCCGGTAATCTTTTCCATCTGAATATCAAGAAATAGCAAATCAACAGTCTGTGTTTTCAGGAATTGCAATCCTTCCAAGGCGTTATCAAAACTATCTTCAAGCTTAAGAAAGGGTATTCGGGCGACAAAACTTTCCAGCTTTTCTGCTGCCAATGGCTCATCTTCTATAATGATACATGATATTGTCATAACTTTATTCTCAATTCAACTCTAAAGGTATTTAATTCCTTTATTATCTGCAACTCATGATTCTTGGAATATAGAAGAGCAAGACGTCTTTTCACGTTTTCCAATCCTATGCCCGATTGGTTGGTTTCTTTTGAAATTTTCTCAGTATCGAAGTAGTTCACACAAGTGAAGCTTAAAATATTATCACTTAAAGCAATTTTTATATCAACAACCGGCATGGGTTCTCCATAGCACGAATGTTTGAAAGCATTTTCCACAAAAGGGATAAAAATCATTGGGGCAACCTGAGTGTTACAAACCTCTGGCTCTGGAAAAGAGTAACGTATATAATCTACGTTCTTAAAACGCAGTTGTTGAAGCTGTATATAACTGGTAAGATAGTCCACCTCTTTTTGCAAAGGAACAGTCTCCGTTTTAGTCTCATAAACCATATATCTTAGCATTTCAGACAGAGTAATAAGCATTTTTGAAGCAGTTTTAGGTGATTTACTAATTAAAGAATCAATATTATTCAATGTATTGAAAAGAAAATGAGGATTAACCTGGAGTCTAAGTAACTTAAGTTCGTTCTTAAGATTCTGGTTCTCTATTTCTGATTTCAGCTGAATATTGGCAAACCAGTTTTCAAAACCTCTAACCAAACATCCACACTGGGCTATAATAAAAGTACCAACCATTGATGGCAAAAGGAGAACATAATTCTGCAAATTTATTCCTGGAGTAATAAGCATTGAGATAATCAAGAAAACAGCTGAAACAGAAATACTTATAAGCACCGAAAGAATAAGGTATCTGACAAGCTGACTTTTCTCAAAATATCGTATCAGCCAATAATAGGATAAATAGAATATGACTGCTGCCCAAACAAAATTGATATAAAACTGGATAGTAAGTTCCTGTAATGCGATTGATAGATCTCCCTTTGGCACAACATATAGTACCAGGTAGAACAGAACGAAAACCAACCAAAAAAGTGAGTGAATAAGTATTTTCAGTATATATTTCATAATTCAATTTTAATCTACAAAGCTATTAAAAAAGTTATTGATGCAAAGGAACTTTACCAATTTATTATAACTTGGCCATCTATTTTGAAAACAAGAGAATAGAATTAATGATTGAGATAACTTTTGATTAAGATTATTCCCAAAAATACCCACAATATTGTTTCACAAATAATGGCTATCAAGATAGAAGAATTTACTGTTCCTTTAATATATTCATAACTGCCTGCACAAGATAATCCAAACAATGTAATTCCAGTAGCCATACAAATGGTTTGTCTCGCTTTTGAATGAGGCAGATTTCTTGTACCAAACATCAACACAGAGATTCCCAACATAAACATTGACGCTCTTCTGGCAAGAACACATCCAGCTTCGGAAGGTTGTAGTCCTAAATCTTTAATAAAAGAGGTTGGCATAAAAAGTAATTGTACAAACAAATAAAGGAATAATAAAGAAGTTGCAACACTCACAATTTTATATAGGGATTTCATAATTTATATGCTTTTAAGTATCAATATTTACATTTTAGTGTTTACACATTCTGGACAACATATCTCTGACTATCAGATAATGGAACGGCTTGATTGTATAGAAATAGATTCTTCCCAGTAAATTGTGAAAAGTAACAACTGTTACAAACCTTACAATATGCTTATTTCTACCAGGTTCACATTGAAGAGAAAACCACCCTTCCAGATGTTTATCGTTTGCATACATCAGAATTTCCGTCTCACTTCTTTCAAGCACATCGAAAAAATTTAATTTTTCTCCTTTATGAGGATTTATATTTGTTATTTCATCAGTAGAAGTTTTCAAGCCCAATGGCTTCACTAATAAGTTACGAAGCTTGTATAGAAAGTCAACCCACTTTGGTTTAAACGAAAACGATGATAAACATGATTCGAGTGTTATTGATTTTTTATCGGTGAACATTTGATAGCACTCTGAATAATCTGCACTCAAAGAGAATCCATAAATAAATGATTGCATTGGAATGGTTGTTCTTTCTATCTTCATAACATTTTATTTTTTCAGCAAAGATGGTCTGAGCTAAGGACATCAACAAATTTAGTTCACCAAACGGCAGATTTTGGTTACGAAATGTACAAACATTAAAATAACTGATTGTTTATTTCTTTACAATGATTATCTTTGCAAAAAATATAAACACACAATTATAATGAAAGCTAAACTATTACTTGTCTTTGTTTGTCTGCTTATGGCATGTAAAAAGCATGAAGAAGGACCACAGCCTATCACCAAAAGTGTACTTGGAATAGAGCAAATAACGATAAACAATATTAATTACCCAATAAGCGAAGGGTTTATGATTGAGAATTGTAAACCGTTAATTACTACAGGTTCTTACAATTCATCAACTAAACTGGAGTTAAATTATGCATGGAATGCCCTTGCTGAAGATTTAACGTCTGTTTCTTTAACAAGTACAAAAGGACAAGTTGAAGTTTACTGGACAGAAAATACAACCTCAAAGACATGCACTGTACGAGTCTATACAGAAAACCCCAAAGCTGAGATAAAATATACTATAACGGCTTTGATTAAGAAATAACATCGATTTTAATTTTCTGAAAGCGATACTTGACAAGAAGTTCAAGGATGCTTTCAGAAAACAATCATTTAAAAGAATATTTTTTCTAAGTACATATCTACCAAAAAGATATATATGCCCAATAGCAATATCTGAAATTATTTTTCGCCTTTATAAATAAATATCAGATTAGGATAAACTTTTCTATCACGACACACAAGCTGATTTAGGAGTATAAAATGGCTAAAGAAGCTCATGTGTTGGCAGAAGAAATCAGGAATTAATCGCGAGCGATACTCCGGATAGAGAGCTAGTTTTCCTAAATCGGTCATAAGTAGAAAATTAAAACGATTATCTACATGAGAGATATTTTCTTTATAAATACTATCCTTTTCTATTATATTACCTTTTTCAATCTGATTAATATAGGAAAGAGCACTAACCGGATCGGGGGCTAACAATAGCTTATCTTTATAGAAAAGAGCATAGGTATTTAGATCTGCATCTTTAATGCCGGAAAGCTGAGAAAAAATGGTACTGGGAGGTAGTGAATAAAAGCGATAACTTCTATTTCCGGTATTAAACAATTGAATTTTTCCTCCGGCAGCACTCTCTGTTTTCATTGAACGATTTTGCATAAACAAGCGCAAATCGGCTTCTGCTTTCATTGAATTTTGCATGGGAATGCAAAGCAATGAGAATGGTCGCTGAATGGAATCATCTGAGCAAAAAGAAAATCCCGCTAAACTTCCTGCAACATTTCCTTTCAGAAAGTACATTAATTGAATATCTGTTGCCTTAACATCATCGCTATAAGAAGCAAGATCATATTCAGTCTGTGCTGAATTTACAGCAATATATTGAATTTGTGAAATTGACATTTGGTTCATATAGTATGTAGAACTCGGAAATATATCTCCAGAAAAGAACTCAATAGGACTTTGTTCCTTAATAGCATTTACAAACGATGAACTGGTTTCGGCAACCGTTGTTATTCCTGAAAGATTAATTGCATCATCATCAAATTTTAAATTCAGATAACTCCAGCCGGTTTGTTTCTCTTTCACATATAAAGAAGCAATGCCATTAGCTGTTTTAGTATCTTTTGCAAAACCAAATACTTTATCAGTTAGAACGGAATTACCACTTACATGGGCATCTATCACTTGTTCTATCAATCTTTTGGAATAACTGACTGCTACAAAACCTGATGATTTGTAGTAACAAAGGAACAAATCGCCTCCCATAGGACAAATATTTATCTTTTTGCCTTTGTATAATACTGATTTTAAGGGGAAATCTATTGGACGTTTCTTTTGGATTTGTTCTTCAATCCATTTCTCGTCTCCGGGATTTGTTGGGAAATAAAGCACCTGATCCATTTCTGTTCCCGGAGAATGGAAACTGATAAGCAGTTTGTTTATCCGTAAGCTTAATCCGGATGGAGCGGATGCTGTTAGTTCATCAAAATGATCTATTAAATCTTTGGCAATAAGAGATAATCCATGAGTAGTAAACTCTTTTCCATAACTTTTTCCTTTCAACTCTTTCAAAAGGGAAGCAAGGTCATTGGTTTCAAATATCGCTGAGCAATCTGAAGGGACCAAAGAAAAAAGATTAATGCCAGCCGCCTTTCCACGAGTACTGAGACTCGTAAAAAAATAGCTTCCAGCTCCTATGAAAAGAAGCAAAAAGAACGTAACGACTACTATTTTTATCTTCATTTTATGGTCCATAGCTATGCACTGTCAATACAATAATAAGTATCTTTGTACCGTTAATCATTATAAGCTAACATACAAAAATAATAAATATTCTAACAATTAATGAAATATTTGATTAGAAAAGAGATAGCAGGATTTTTTAGTTCGGCAATGGGGTATGTAATACTCCTGGTGTGGTTCCTGGCTGCATCGCTTATGCTATGGTTCTTTAACGGAGAATATAATTTGCCGGATGGAGGTTATGCTACTCTCAGACCATTTTTTTCTCTGTCGCCTATTCTTTTCTTACTTTTGGTTCCTGCTACAACCATGCGTATGTTTGCTGAAGAAAACCGGATGGGTACATTGGAACTTCTTTTTTCGAGACCGATAAAGATTAGCACCATTGTTTTGAGCAAATTCTGGTCGGCCTGGCTATTAATGATTATCGCTTTAGTTCCCACCATAATTTATGTAATTAGCGTTTATTTGCTGAGTACTAATGGAATAGATTGGGGAGAAACAACTGGCGGCTATTGCGGATTACTCTGTCTGCTGGCCACGTTTGTTAGTTTCGGATTGTTCGCATCCTCTCTCACAAACAATCAATTGGTGGCATTCCTTCTGGCGATATTACTTTCTTTTTCTGCTTTCTACGGATTTGAATTGATTGCTTCGCTAACAACAAGCGGAAGTCTGCACAACGGTTGGGTTCAGCTGGGAATTCAGGCTCATTATCAATCTATGGCAAGAGGAGTGATTGACACCCGTGATCTGATCTATTTCGCCTCAATTACGCTCTTCTTTATTTATCTGACAATACAAGTAAACACACGTAAAAGATGAAAAAGAAGATTTTAAATGGAACTGGATTACTGGTTTTACTACTGGCTATAAACTTGATTTCTTCTTATTGTTTTATAAGGGTTGATCTGACTTCCGAGAAACGCTATACTTTATCCGATCAAAGCTGCAAACTGATTAAAAGCCTTGATAAACCGTTGAAAGTAATTCTATATCTGAATGGTGATTTAAACCCTGCATTCGATAGATTGCGTACATCTGCAACCGACATATTAGATGAGCTTTCTGTTTATTCAACTCACGGCATTATTCTGCAAAATATAAATCCATCGGCGGCTCCCAATGAGAAAAGCAGGCAGGAGCATTATCTTAGAATGAATAACAAAGGGATGCGCGGACTGTCTGTTAATGAGCGTGATCGTGAAGGCAAACTTTCCTCGAAAGTAATCTTCCCATGGGCAGAGTTGATATATAATGGTGATACCATTCAGGTTAGTCTGCTAAAAAAGAATCTGAATCTTACCCCGCAAGAAGTACTTAATACTTCGGCCGGAGAGCTGGAATACAATATTACAGAAGGTTTGAGAGTGCTGACCATTACTAATCCCGATCGTATTGCATTTATTGAAGGACATGGAGAGTGGAGTGAACCGTATGTATACGAAGCAACTAATCTACTAAGTAAATATTACAATGTAGACAGAGGACAACTTAGTGGAAATCCAGAAGAACTACTCCCCTACAAAGTTCTGATTATCGCCTCTCCACAAAAAGCTTTTACTGAAAAAGAGAAATTTGCATTGGATCAATACCTGATGAATGGAGGACGAATTCTTTGGTTGGTAGACGGTATAAAGATTTCTCTGCAGGATTTTGACGGTACCGGAGAATCATCAACTTTAAAGCAGGATGTTAATCTGGATGATATGCTTTTTACTTATGGCGTACGAATTAACCCGGTAACAGTGCAGGATATGCAATGCACAGCCATTCGATTGGCATCTTCCAAAGATGGTTCTAAAGAAGCATTTACTACCCTACCCTGGTACTTTGCTCCACTGATTAATCCTTCGGCAGAAAACATTATCACACGAAATATTTCGTCTCTTAAATCAGAATTTGTAAGTACCATATCTTTTGTAGGTAACAGTCAGCTGAAGAAACAAGTACTACTTTCTACTTCTCCGAATGCGCATACACTTCGTGTTCCGGAAAAAGTTAGTTTGCGCTATGTGGAAATGCCAGCCGACGAATCTTATTTTAATGAGCCGAATATTCCGGTAGCCGGACTCATTGAAGGAAAATTCTCTTCTGCTTTTATCAACCAGCTGACCCCTGATAGCTGCAAGGAATTGCCTCAAGGAAGATTACAACAGAGCAAGTATACAAGAATCATTGTTGTTGCAACGGGAAGTATAATTAAAAACGAATGGAAAGGACAAGGTGATGAAGCACAACCTATGCCATTGGGATACGATGAAGTTTCCGGCGAACAATTAGGCAACGCTGATTTCGTAACTAATGCAGTAAATTACCTAGCCGGAAACGAACAATGGCTGAATCTGCGTTCGCACGATTACAAACTTAGGTTGCTGAAAAAACAAACAATTAATGAAAACAGAGGCTTTTATGAATTTATAAATATAGCTACACCGCCGCTTCTACTTCTAATAGCCGGCTTCTTATTTTCAAGACACAGGAAGAAGAAACAAAGGTAGGTTTGTGTCAAATATTACACTTTTTATGCCAAATACTACCCTTTAGTTCCTTTGTTGTTTACTTATCTTTGCGATAAATAAACAACAATTAAAGAATAATACCAATGAAAAAAGTATTCGGAATTATCCCCCTGCTTTTAATTACTCTTTTGGCAAACGCAAGTCCGATAGAGGAAGCTTGGAAAGAGTGTGCAAAGATTGAACAACAAATTAAAAAAACATCTTTTCCTAAACGAACTTTTGTTATTACCGATTTTGGAGCAAAAGCTAATAATGAAGCTGAACCTTGCCATGATGCAATTAACCAGGCTATTATAACTTGTAATCAGGCTGGCGGCGGAACAGTAGTTATCCCTAAAGGAGTATTTTACACTGGTCCTATAACATTAAAAAGTAATGTAAATCTGCATTTTGAGGATGGAGCCGTACTTAAGTTTTCTACTGATCAGAAATTATATTTTCCTGCCGTACTGACTCGTTGGGAAGGCGTTGATTGCTGGAATGCTCACCCATTGATTTATGCTTACGGTGAAACCAATATTGCTATTACCGGTAAAGGAACCATTGATGGTCAGGGTGCAAATGAAAATTGGTGGAGAATGTGTGGTGCCAAGCGCTTTGGCTGGGAAGAGGGCGTAGTAGCTCAAAGAAATGGCGGACGTGAACGCTTGTTGATGTATGCCGAAACATCTATGCCTGTTTATAAACGCATTATGAAACCAGAAGATGGAATGCGCCCTCAGCTAATCAATTTCCACTCATGCAATACTATTCTAATCGAAGATGTAAGCTTGCGTAACTCTCCTTTTTGGGTAATTCATCCGCTATTCTGCGAAAGCATGATTGTTCGGGCAGTAGACATTCTGAGCCACGGACCAAACAACGATGGTTGCGACCCGGAATCGAGCAAAAATGTATTGATTGAAAATTGCATTTTCAATACCGGCGACGATTGTATTGCTATTAAATCCGGTAGAAATGGTGATGGTCGTAAATGGAATATACCAAGTGAAAATATCATTGTACGTGGCTGTACTATGAAAGACGGACATGGCGGTGTTGTGGTAGGAAGTGAAATTTCAGGTGGATATAAAAACTTATTTGTAGAGAACTGCAAAATGGACAGTAAAAACCTGGATCGTGTAATTCGTATTAAGAGCAGCACATGTCGTGGTGGATTAATTGAAAATATATACGTTAAGGATGTTACAGTAGGACAATGTGGTGAAGCTGTTCTTAGAATTGATCTTCAATATGAAAACAGAGAAAACTGCAAACGTGGCTTTGATCCGACTGTACGCAATGTATATCTTCAGAATGTAACTTGTGAGAAAAGTAAATTCGGGGCTTACATAGTTGGTTTGGAAGATAACGACCATGTTTATAATATAAACGTAGAAGATTGTCATTTCAATAATGTTGCTCAGGGAAATTCAATCAAAGGAGCAAAAGATATAGCCTTTAAAGGTCTATATATCAACGGAAAAGAAATTAAAAAATAATTAATTATCAAAGAAGATCATTTATATCTTCAATTATTCGGATAATAAATTTATTAATTACAACAAATATAAGATTTAAGAGGTTATCATAAAATGGTAACCTCTTTCTTTTTGCAAAAATACAGCCTGAAAATTTTATTTATGAAAGTGATACTTCTTATTAAAATAATTTCTGGTTACGTTTATGCAACATAAAGAGATTACTCCTATAACTAAAAAATTTCTTTTTTTATTATTTCAAGCATCTCTTTTTTTCATTTTTCGCTATTCTCAATACGTAAATCAAAAAATAAAAATTATCTTTGCGTGTCTAAAGCATTGGAAATTCAAAAGATGGAAGAACTTAGCACTATAAAAGGACTACTCGACAAAGATGACGTGGAGGCCGCCATAAACGCATTGGATCTATTTATAGAGTCCAATTCAACGTGTGACGAGGCATATTATCTTCGCGGAAATGCTTATCGTAAACAAGGGAACTGGCAACAAGCAATTAACAATTACTTATCGGCTATAGAAATAAACCCTCAGAGTCCGGCACTGCAAGCTCATAAAATGATAATGGACATCCTGAATTTCTATAATAAGGATATGTACAATCAATAAATTCTTAAATTATGGCTAAAATAAAAGGAGCAATAGTAGTTGACACCGAACGTTGCAAAGGATGTAATCTTTGTGTGGTGGCATGCCCTCTTAATGTGTTGTCTTTAACAAATAAAGAAGTAAACATTAAAGGATACAATTTCGCTCAGCAAGTATTAGAAGACACTTGTAACGGATGTTCTTCATGTGCAACAGTATGCCCTGACGGATGTATTACTGTTTTCAAAGTAAAGCTTTAAGTAATTAAAGTCATTATTAATCAATTAAGTAAAGAACTTAAAAAAACTTGAATATATGGAAGAAGAAGTTGTTTTAATGAAGGGTAACGAAGCTATCTCTCATGCAGCTATTCGCTATGGAGTTGATGGTTATTTCGGTTATCCTATCACTCCTCAATCTGAAGTATTAGAAACGCTTGCTGATCTGAAACCATGGGAAACTACCGGAATGGTTGTTTTACAGGCTGAAAGTGAAGTTGCAGCAATAAATATGGTATACGGTGGTGCCGGTTCCGGTAAAATGGTAATGACCTCATCTTCCAGCCCTGGCGTAAGTTTAAAGCAGGAAGGTATTTCTTATATCGCCGGTGCAGAACTCCCTTGTTTAATTGTTAATGTAATGCGTGGTGGTCCGGGTCTTGGAACTATCCAACCTAGTCAGGCTGACTATTTCCAGACTGTAAAAGGTGGTGGTCACGGTGACTATAGATTAATAGCACTTGCTCCTGCTTCTGTGCAGGAAATGGCAGATTTCGTTGGACTAGGTTTTGAACTTGCATTCAAATACAGAAATCCGGCTATTATCCTTGCCGATGGTGTAATTGGTCAGATGATGGAGAAAGTTGTTCTTCCGGCACAAAGAAAACGCCTTACCGACGAAGAAGTAATTGCTCGTTGTCCATGGGCTACAACAGGAAAAGCAAATGGTCGTAAACCGAATATCATTACTTCTCTGGAGCTTGATCCTTATGCAATGGAACAAAACAACATCCGTTTCCAGACTAAATATAAAGAGATTGAAGAAAACGAGGTTCGTTATGAAGAGATTAACTGCGAAGATGCAGAATATCTGATCGTAGCATTCGGATCTAGTGCACGTATTTGCCAAAAGTCAATGGAACTGGCTCGTGCCGAAGGTATCAAAGTGGGACTTCTTCGTCCTATCACTCTATGGCCTTTCCCTACAAAAGCAATTGCTAAATACGCTGAAAAAGTAAAAGGAATGATCTCTGTTGAACTTAATGCAGGTCAGATGGTAGAAGATATTCGTCTTGCTGTTAACGGTCGTGTAAAAGTGGAACACTTTGGACGCCTTGGAGGTATCGTTCCTGATCCTGATGAGGTTGTTGAAGCAATCAAAGAAAAACTAATTAAATAAAAAGACGTATGTTGAATTTGGATAAAATCAGATTGATTCTGAACATACTCTTTATGATCGGAACTTTGAGTACAATCATAATCTACTTCACTGTTGCGGATCAGATGGTAATGTTTATCGTTTGTTGCTTTACCATTTTTGTTAAATTCATAGAATACGCATTGCGAATCACTCAAAACAGCTTGAAAAAAAATAAGAGGAGGAATGACGATGACTAAAGAAGATATAATCAAACCTGAGAACTTAGTATATAAGAAACCAAAACTCATGAATGACAAACCGATGCATTATTGCCCGGGATGTAGTCATGGTGTAGTGCATAAATTAGTAGCCGAAGTAATTGAAGAAATGGGTATGGAAGACAAAACTGTAGGAATTTCTCCTGTAGGATGTGCGGTCTTTATCTACAATTACATTGACATTGACTGGCAGGAAGCTGCTCATGGACGTGCTCCTGCTGTTGCTACTGCTATTAAACGTTTATGGCCCGACAAACTGGTATTTACTTATCAGGGAGATGGTGACCTTGCTTGTATCGGTACTGCTGAAACAATTCATGCTTTAAACCGAGGTGAAAATATTACAATTATCTTTATCAATAATGCTATTTACGGTATGACCGGTGGTCAGATGGCTCCTACAACTCTTGTTGGAATGAAAACTGCAACCAGCCCTTATGGTCGTGACGTAAAGCTACACGGATATCCACTTAAAATGACTGAAATTGCTGCAACTTTAGAAGGTACAGCTTATGTTACCCGTCAGTCTGTTCAAACAACTGCTGCGATTCGCAAAACAAAAAAGGCTATTCGCAAAGCATTTGAAAATTCAATGAACGGTAAAGGTTCTAATTTAGTGGAAGTTGTTTCAACTTGTAACTCTGGTTGGAAGATGAGTCCGGAAGCATCTAATAAATGGATGGAAGAACACATGTTCCCTTACTATCCACTAGGCGACTTAAAAGATAAAGAATAATCTAAAAAATCAGAGCAATGAAAGAAGAAATAATCATAGCTGGATTTGGTGGACAAGGAGTCTTGTCTATGGGTAAAATCCTTGCCTATTCAGGCTTAATGGAAAATAAAGAAGTATCATGGATGCCAGCATACGGACCGGAACAAAGAGGTGGTACTGCCAATGTTACTGTTATTGTTAGTGACAATAAGATATCTTCTCCTATTTTGAGTAAGTACGATGCCGCAATTATCCTGAACCAGCCTTCTTTAGAGAAATTTGAAAGCAAGGTTAAACCAGGCGGAATATTAATTTACGATGGATATGGAATTATCAATCCACCAACACGTAAGGATATCAATGTTTATCGCATAGATGCAATGGATGCAGCTAATGAAATGAATAATGCTAAAGCATTCAACATGATTGTTCTTGGAGGATTATTAAAAATATGTCCTATCGTAACAATTGAGAATGTTTTAAAAGGACTGAAAAAGACTCTTCCTGAACGTCATCATCATTTGATTCCGATGAATGAAACTGCTATTAAAAAAGGAATGGAATTAATTAAGAAAATATGATAGCTAAAATTAAGCAACTACTAGAAGAAGTTGAAACATTAAAAGCATCTAATGCGGAAGAGTTGGAAGCTCTGCGTATTAAATATTTAAGCAAAAAAGGAGCAATTAATGACCTTATGGCTGATTTCCGTAATGTAGCGGCTGATCAGAAAAAGGAAGTGGGAATGAGACTGAATGAGCTGAAAACAAAAGCTCAGGAGCAGATTAATGCATTGAAAGAGGCTTTTGAAAGTCAGGACAGCAGTTCATGCGATTTAGATTTAACTCGCTCTGCTTATCCGGTTGACTTAGGAACTCGTCACCCACTGTCTATTGTTAAGAATGAAATTATCGATATTTTTGGTCGTCTGGGATTCAGTATTGCAGAGGGACCTGAAATTGAAGATGACTGGCATGTATTCTCTGCTTTGAACTTCGCTGAAGATCATCCGGCAAGAGATATGCAAGATACATTCTTCATTGAAGCACATCCTGATATCATATTGCGTACACATACATCTTCTGTACAAAGTCGTGTGATGGAAGTTACACAACCTCCTATCCGCATTATTTGTCCGGGACGTGTATACCGTAACGAAGCAATCAGCTACCGTGCACACTGCTTCTTCCACCAGGTAGAAGCTCTTTATATTGACAAGGATGTATCTTTCACAGACCTGAAACAAGTTCTTCTGCTTTTTGCAAAAGAGATGTTTGGTGCAGATACCAAGATTCGTCTTCGTCCAAGTTATTTCCCATTCACTGAACCAAGTGCTGAAATGGATATCAGTTGTAATATCTGTGGCGGTAAAGGTTGTCCTTTCTGCAAGCACACAGGATGGGTAGAAATTTTAGGTTGTGGTATGGTTGACCCTAACGTTCTTGAAAGTAACGGAATAGACAGTAAAGTTTACTCTGGTTATGCTCTTGGAATGGGTATTGAACGTATTACCAATCTGAAATATCAGGTAAAAGACCTTCGAATGTTCTCGGAAAATGATACTCGTTTCCTGAAGCAGTTCGAAGCAGCAAACTAACTGATCATAAATAATTAATATGGGATAATGAATAGCTCAATGAACTGAATTATTCATTATCCTTATTTTATTATATCTCCTAATAATCATCTTATGGCAAAAGACAAGCTGGTTACCCGTAGCTATATATTTATTCTGGCTGCGAATTTTCTGTTGTACTTTGGCTTCTATCTATTACTACCGATACTTCCTTTTTACCTCACAGAGGTTTTTCATTCAAACAATGCTACTATAGGAATAATCCTTTCATGTTATACTATAGCTGCACTCTGTATTCGTCCTTTTTCAGGATATTTGCTTGATGCTTTTGCCCGAAAACCGCTTTATTTATTCGCCTATTTTATTTTCACCGGAATCTTTGCTGGTTACTTATTTTCGGGAGTACTTACCTTGTTCACAATCTTAAGAATTCTTCATGGTTTTGCTTTTGGTACTGTAACTGTGGGTGGTAATACAATTGTGATAGATATTATGCCTTCTTCGAGAAGAGGTGAAGGTCTGGGCTATTATGGAATGATGAATAACACAGCCATGAGCATTGGACCAATGGTTGGTTTGTTTCTGCATGAGGTTTACTCGTTTGATGTAATCTTTATCTGGGCATTTGTATCTTGCAGCATCGGACTTTTAATGGCTTTATTAATAAAAACTCCGGCAAAGAAATGTGTAAAACGTGAAGCAATATCATTGGATAGATTTATTCTGCTGAAAGGAGTTCCCGCCGGGCTGGATCTTATGTTGCTATCTGTTCCTTACGGAATGACTACAACCTATGTGGCTATCTACGCTAAAAGCATGGGAATAACGAGTGGCACTGGATTGTTCTTTACCTTTATGGCAGTGGGAATGGCCGTTTCGCGTTTATTTTCGGGTAAACAAGTTGATAAAGGGCGACTACTAACTGTTTTAGCATGGGGAATGTATCTGGTTTGTTTCTGCTATTTTTTACTTTCGGCATGTAATATGCTGATGGAGTACAGCAGTACAGCTACCACAATCATATTCTTTTTGATAGCTCTTCTTTTGGGAATTGGTTTCGGAACAATGTTTCCGGCATTTAATACACTTTTTGTTAATCTGGCTCCAAATTCTCAAAGAGGAACAGCAACTTCTACCTATTTAACTTCATGGGATATGGGTATTGGTATCGGTGTTCTTGCAGGAGGATATATAGGGCAAATAGCTACATTCGATAAGGCATTCTTTTTCGGAGCTTGCCTCACCGTCTTCTCTGTAATCTATTTCAAAAGAAAAGTTGCACCACACTTTGAAAAAAATAAATTAAGATAATATGAGAAAGAAAGAATTATACGATAAAGTAATTGAGTGGTTCAAAGAAAACATGCCTGTAGCGGAAACTGAACTGAACTACAACACTCCTTATGAATTGTTGGTTGCTGTAATTCTTTCCGCGCAATGCACAGACAAACGTGTGAACATGATTACTCCTAAACTGTTTCATGATTATCCAACCGCCGAAGCATTGGCAGCCAGTACACCGGAAGTGATATTTGAATACATCAGAAGTGTCTCTTATCCCAACAATAAAGCAAAGCATTTGGTTGGCATGGCAAAAATACTACATAATGAATTTCATGACGAAGTACCTTCCGACATGGAATTATTGGAGAAAATGCCTGGTGTAGGAAGAAAAACGGCCAATGTTATTCGTGCTGTGGTCTTCAATAAAGAAGCAATGCCTGTTGATACTCACGTATTCAGAGTGTCTAACCGGATTGGTCTGACTACAAATTCCAAAAGTCCGCTTGCCACAGAAAAAGAACTCGTAAAATACATTCCGGGTGAATTATTACCCATAGCTCATCATTGGCTTATTTTGCATGGAAGATATGTTTGCATAGCAAGGAATCCAAAATGTGATAGTTGTGGGTTAAAATTGCTATGTAAATATTACAAAAGAGAATATAATGTGATAAAACAGTAAGATAAAAGGGGAAAAAACAGAAAATAATTAAATAATATTTAATTGATAAGTAGGAAATAATTAATAACTTTGCGATCGCATTTAAGAATAATAGAATTTTAAATTATAAGAGAATTATGCAAACAATTGACAAATTCAACTTTGCCGGTAAAAAGGCATTCGTTAGAGTGGACTTTAATGTTCCATTGGATGAAAATTTCAACATCACAGACGACAATCGTATACGTGCTGCCCTTCCTACATTAAAGAAGATTATCGCTGATGGCGGTAGCCTTATTATTGGTTCTCACCTTGGACGTCCGAAAGGAGCAACTGACAAATTCTCATTAAAACATATTATTGGTCGTGTATCTGAATTGCTTGGCGTAGACGTACAGTTTGCCAGCGATTGCATGGGCGAAGAACCTGCTGCTAAAGCTGCTGCTTTGAAACCAGGTGAAGCTTTATTGCTTGAAAACCTTCGTTTCTATGCTGAAGAAGAAGGCAAACCAAGAGGTCTTGCTGAAGATGCAACAGACGAAGAAAAAGCTGCTGCTAAGAAAGCTGTAAAAGAAAGCCAGAAGAACTTTACTAAAGCTCTTGCTTCTTATGCTGATTGCTATGTAAACGATGCATTTGGTACTGCTCACCGTGCACACGCTTCTACAGCTCTTATCGCTAAATACTTCGATGCTGACAATAAAATGTTCGGTTTCTTAATGAACAAAGAAGTAATCGCTGTAGAAAAAGTAATGAATGACATTCACCGTCCTTTTACTGCTATCATGGGTGGCTCTAAAGTTTCTTCTAAAATTGAAATCATAGAAAACCTACTTACTAAAGTAGACAACCTTATCATCACTGGTGGAATGTCTTTCACATTCACTAAGGCTATGGGTGGTAAAATCGGTTCTTCTCTTTGCGAAGACGATAAACAAGAATTGGCTCTTGAGATTTTGGAAAAAGCTAAAGCTAACAACGTAAACATAGTTCTTGCTGTTGACTCTAAGATTGCTGACAAATTCTCAAATGACGCAAATACTCAGTTTGTTGCTGTTGACGAAATTCCTGATGGATGGAGTGGTTTGGATATTGGTCCTAAGAGTGAAGCTATCTTTGCTGAAGTTATTAAGAACTCTAAAACAATTCTTTGGAATGGTCCTACAGGTGTATTCGAATTTGATAACTTCGCATCTGGTTCTCATGCAGTAGGTTTAGCTATTGTTGAAGCAACAAAGAACGGCGCATTCTCACTTGTTGGTGGTGGTGACTCTGTTGCTTGTGTAAACAAGTTTGGTTTAGCTGATGGCGTTTCTTATGTATCAACAGGTGGTGGTGCATTATTAGAAGCTATCGAAGGAAAAGTTCTTCCAGGAATCGCAGCTATTCAAGAAGCATAATTCTCCCTAGGGAGTAGATATAAAGAAGAGAGTGCTTCAAAAGTTAAAGCGAATCCCTGGATTCGAATTACTTTTGAATCGCTCTCTTCTTCTTTTATTATATTTTTATCGGATCTTCGCTTTATGAAAAAATACATTTTTATCGTTAGTATTATCCTTACCATATCATTTTTTATTTCCTGCAAGGGAAAAGAAAAGGTTGTAGATAAGAATGAACTTCAGGAAATAACTCTCGGTGTGATGCAGTCAATGGATTATGTTCCATTTACCGTAGCTCAGAAACAAGGAATATATGATTCACTGGGATTAAAAGTAAACTTTATAAAATATCTGTCCTCAAATGATTTGGAGGATGCCTTCAAATCTGGCAAATTAGATGGGGCCATAACCGATTTAACAAGAGCTATAACACTGCATGCAAGTGGTTCCAGATTAAAGGTTATAATGAAAAACGATGGAATTCTCTATTTGATTGCAGGGAAAGAATCTGGCATAAAAAAACTTACAGACCTACGAAAAATGAATATTGGTGTTTCAGAAAATACCATAACAGATTTTTCTACAGATATAGCCTTAAAAGCAGCCAACATCCTGGCCGTAAACGTAAACAAACCTAATATCAGCAAAATAACGGTCCGATTGGAAATGTTGCAAAACGGGCAAATTGATGCAGCTTTCTTCCCCGATCCGTATGCAACTATCGCTATAAGGGATGGACACAAATCATTAGAATCGACTAAAGATCTGGGCATTAGTGCAACTACTACTCTATTTTCCGAGAATGCTATAAAAGATAAGAATAACGAAATTATGGCATTAATACTTGGGTATAATCTCGGAATAAACTTCATAAAAAGCCATCCGCAAAATGAATGGATAGAAACTCTTTCTGAAGATTTCGATTTAGCAAGATCTGTGGTAAAGCAGATTCCATTACCTGATTATCGTAAAGCCGAACTACCTAAAATTAAAGACATAAAAGCCAGCATTGGATGGCTTAAGATTAAACAGCTGATTCCGGAGGATTATAACGAAAAGAATCTGATAGATAGTACGTTTGTTAATCAGCCATAGCACGCCACTTTAAAACTTTCAGGAAAGCTTATTTGATTCTTGTACAAAAGAATAGATTCTTCTGTACAGAAGATTTAATTGTTTTGTACAAAAGAATGCAATCTTTTGTACAAGAATTCTTTGAGCATTGCCCTTAAAATCATAAAGGATAAAGATTAGGATAAATTAAATAGGCTAATATGAATATTTTTTTATCTTTGTTTGTTATAAAAGAAAACTAATAGCACAAAACAATGAACGAAGCAGCCATAAACGAAGAATATGAACGGATTATCCATTTCCTGGATCAGAAAAGATTATCTGAAGCATTAAACCGTATGGAAGTTTTTACTCAGGATGTGTCCGACTGGGCTTTAAAAAACTCTTTGGAAGAATTGCAAACTTCTTATAGATATATGTTGCAGTACATGCAACAAGGCATTACAGATCCTGAACGTAATAACCTCTACAGAAAACTATTGGCTACGGCATACAAGCTAACTGACAAAGCCAGAATTGGTAAACTTACTCCTAACTCTACTGAGTATTATTATGATCGGAGAAGATATCATAAATTTATTCCGCTCCGTACTCTTCCGGCAGTACAACTGGAACTGGAAAGTTACACCGAAGACATGGCTGTGGGTAAGCTGCTCCATTACACAGAAAAGCAGGCCGCAGAACTTGCTGTTATCCGTAAACGTCATGAAATAGCTGTATCAGAACTCTTCTATATCCTTTGGTTAGCCGACCATTGGGAAGCTCAGGAGGAAGAAGAGGCGCGCAACTTTCTGCAATCTTCATTGGTTCAGGTCAATGATCTTTGTTTGTTTGTCAGTGCATTGACATTGAGTTTGATGCAATACTTCGATATTCGCAAATTTATGCTGTTGTTTGATGCATACCAACATAGTGCAAATGATATAAACCAACGGGCTATTGTAGGACTGGCACTTATTATCTACCGTTATGATAAGCGTTTGTCTCTGTATCCTGAAGTAGCAGCCCGACTGAAATTACTGAACGAAGATGCAATCTTTGCTAATAACCTGAGTGTTATACAGATTCAGCTTTTGCGTTGCCGGGAAACAGAAAAGATTGATAAAAAGATGCGTGAAGAGATTCTTCCTGAATTAATGAAGAATCCTAACCTGAAAAATATTAAGTTCAACAATGAAGCTCCGGATGAAGAAAGCGGTCAGAACGATAAGAATCCTGATTGGGAAGATTGGATGGATCAATCCGGGCTAAGCGATAAGCTCAAAGAGATGAATGAACTTCAAATGGAAGGCGCAGATGTTTATATGAGTACTTTTGCCCAGCTCAAAACTTACCCTTTCTTTAGAGAAATGGCTAACTGGTTTTATCCGTTCGACATGCAGCACTCTTCTGTTGTTCAAACATTCTCTACTACTCCGGTAAAACGAGATGTATTATTGGACACCATATATCAGTCGGGATTCTTTTGCAACAGCGATAAGTATTCTTTCTGCTTTACCATGATGCAGGTTCCGGAAGCTCAGCGTGAGATGATGGCTCAGCAATTTGAGGCTCAGAATGAAGCTATCAATGAAAGTAATAGTTATGATAAAATTCTGGCTTTTGCGCAACATGCAGATACCATTAGCAATCAGTACATACACGACTTGTATCGTTTCTTTAGAATTCATCCACGCAGACATGAGTTTAAAGATCCATTCATGGAATCTCTGAACTTGCAACACTGCGTTACGCTAAAAGATACAGTTAGCGACACCAGCAATCAGCTTACTCTTGCCGGATATTTCTTCCACAAGAATTATCTGATAGAAGCCTGGCTGCTTTATGAAGATATTGTAAAAGACAAGAAGGGCGATGCTGAAATCTACCAGAAGATGGGTTATTGCATGCAGAAGAACAAAGGCTATGAGAAAGCAATTGAGGCTTATCTGCAAGCTGATATTCTGAAGCCCGACAGTATCTGGACAAACAGGCATCTGGCTATGTGCTACCGTCAGCTGAACCAATTGGACAAAGCGCTTATTTTTTATCAGAAAGTTGAAGCTGCCCAACCGGATAATCTGAATGTACTGACACAGATAGGTCACTGCCTGGTGGGACTCAAACGGTATGACGAAGCTTTGAACTATTTCTTCAAGGTTGATTACATTGATCCCGAATTACCTAAGATATGGCGTGCAATTGCCTGGTGTTCTTTCGTTATTGGAAAACATGAGCAGGCCATGAAGTACTACCAAAAGTTACTGGAAAAAGAGACTCAATTGCTGGATTACCTGAATGCGGGTCATGTGGCCTGGAGTTTGGGACAATTAGAGAAAGCCGTAAAAATGTATGCCACCAGTCTTGCTATGAGCGATAATCAGGAGTCATTCCTCGAACTGTTTAATAAAGATAAAGAAGACTTGATTAAGCAGGGCATTAAAGAGGATGATATTCCGCTAATGCTTGACTTGTTAAGGTATTACCGATAAGAATATATAAATAATTTTTATATACATCTACAAAAGAGTTTATTGAAGGATTTTGAATAAAAGCATATAAAACAAGGCTGTTATACATAAGTATATCAGACAGTTATCGTAAAAATTCAGTTTTTATTCTATATCCCTTCAAAAAATGGAAATATAACTAGAATAAATTGAGGGGGTAACAAGGGAGTACCTTCTGAAACCATTTGGTAGTGGGGGTGACAAATTTTATACCAAGACATATAAAAGAAGTTTTTATTAAAGTTTGTCACCACCAGTCTAAAATATATACAAGTAATTCAAAGAATAAAAAAATCCGGGCTATTAGCTTTTAGAAGCATAGTCCGGATTTTCTTATATAAGTTTCCGTTCGTTATAAAGTCTTCAATTCTCGATACAGTCGTTGAATAGGTAATCCCATAACATTAAAGTACGATCCGGAGATGTTCTCTACCCCAATATAGCCAATCCATTCCTGAACACCATAAGCCCCGGCTTTATCCATTGGTAGATACAGATCTACATAATAGTCTATTTCTTCATCAGTTAATGTAGCAAATGTAACATCGCTAACCGATGAGAAACTTCTTTGAAATGTTTTCGTTGTAATACAAACACCTGTATATACCTGATGTGTTTTACCAGAAAGACTTCTCAGCATCTCTTTAGCCTCATCCATATCCTGAGGTTTACCAAGAACTTTGCCATCCAGCCAAACGATTGTGTCAGCAGTGATTATTAGTTGATCGGGCTTGATAAGATGCATATAAGCATCTGCCTTTCCTTTGGCTATATAAACAGGAATCTCCCCTCCTACCAAGGTTTCGGGGTACGATTCATCTATATCGGGTAATGTTTTAACAGAATATTTTATTCCTAATCCAGTCATCAACTCTTTTCTTCTGGGAGAGTTTGATGCAAGTATTATTTTGTATTTACTTAAATTATCCAGCATTCTTAATTCCATTCTTTTACCAGCCAAAAGCTTCTCCATTCATCCATTTTCCCTGAGCCTTCAACACTTGCTCTACAACATCACGTCCACAACCATATCCGCCATTTTTATGTGAAATATACATTGAAGCAGCTTTCACTTCAGGAGCAGCATCGGACGGGCAACAAGGTAGTCCGCAGGTTTGAAGTACTTCCAAATCAGGAATATCATCTCCCATAAAAAGAATTTCTTCATCAGTAAGATTATACTTATTCTTAAAATCGTTATAATCGTTGATCTTTATGCTCGATCCCAGATAAAGGTCCTTTACTCCCAGTCCTTCAAAACGAACGCGTACGGCATTTGTCCTACCGCCAGTAATAATTGCCACCAATAATCCGTGCTTTACAGCCAACTGAATTGCATATCCATCTTTGATATTTACGCAACGCATTGGCTCTCCGCTTGGATGCAATGGAATAGTCTCAGGACTCAATACTCCATCCACATCAAAAGCCATTGCTTTTATTTTCTTTAAATCGTAATTTATAGTACTCATAGTTTATGTATGCTCTTACTAATCAATTTATAAATTTCCTGCATTTCAGGTTCGTTGGATAATAGCTCCAGATGCTTATTGATAATCTTCTCATCATAACGCACAGCCGGACCAGTTTGTGCTTCTTTAGGTGAAAGGACTTGTGCTTTCCTTTCAGTCTCTTCAATTAACGGAAGCATATAATTAAATGGCATTCCATATTGTTGAAGTAATTTTTCTGCAAGGGCATACATGTGATTAGTAAAATTACAGGCAAAGACAGCAGCCAAATGAATTTGCCTGCGTTTTTCCGACGAAAGTTCACTAACATTATTGGTTACGCTACTTGCTAATTCTTTTAGTAGCTTATTATCTGCAGAGTTATTACTTTCAATAAAAGTCGGAATATTCTGGAAATCAACCTTTCGTTGCTTGCTAAAAGTCTGAAGCGGATAAAAAACACCTTTTCGTTTTACCGATTCTGGCCAGATATTCAATGGTAAGCTACCTGAAGTATGCGCCATTAAAGCATTTTCTTTTCCCGCAATAATCTGAGGCATAAGTTCCACCAAGGTATCGTCTTTCAATGCTACAATATAAATATCGGCATCATTGATAACTTTTTCCAATTCTGTTGTATAATCAGCCTCAACAGCTTTTGCTAAAGTTTTAGCAGAATCTTCAGTACGACTGTAAATCTGAGCTATTTTGATATGCTGGTCGTGGAAAGCTTCTGCAAGGTTGGTTGCCAGATTTCCCGCTCCTATAAAAACGATTTTATTTTCCTTCATACTTATTGATATGTATCTTCTCCCACTGCAAATGTTCCTCATTAAAAGGTTTGCGTTCCATACCTTTATGTCCTATTGAAATAACCGAAAGGACTTGAAGTTGTAACGGGATATCCAATATTCCATGCACATATTCATCGGATGACATTCCGGTAGCAGTAAATCGTTCACGAACTTGCACCCAGCAACTTCCCAATCCTAAATCTTCAGCTTGCAATTGAATCATGATAGAAGCTATGGAAGCATCTTCAATCCATACATCACTTGCTAACGGATCGGCAGTAACAACAATAGCCAATGCTGCTTCTGCTATAAAGTCAGCACTTTTGTCTTTGCACTTTGCTAGTTTTGCCAACGTTTCTTTATCATCAACTGCTATAAATTGCCAGGGATTTGTACGTTTGGATGAGGGTGACATTAATGCTGCTTTTAGTAAGCTCACCACTTCTTCTTGTTTCAGTTCCTCAGATGTAAACTTTCTGGTACTACGTCTGTTCTTAATCAATTCACTGAATTGTTCCATAATTATATCTGCATATTCGTTATTAACCGACAAATATACAACTAGGAATTTGATTTGTTGGTAAAAAAATATAAATTTGCAACTATATGGTATTTAAGCTTCTTACATATTATCACGCATATGATATTCCAGACTTACCTGGAAATAATGTATTTTATTCCAAAGAGATGTTTCAGATTTATGAAGCAACTCCAGGCTACACCCCTATTCTGGTTGTGGCTTATAATGGAACAAAGCCTATTGCCAAGATACTGACTGTTCTCAGAAAATGTATTCGCTTAATTCCACCAAGCTTTATTCGCAGATGCGAAATTTATGGAACCGGAGAATATTTTGATAATGAGATAAGCTCAGAAGTCATTTTTGATAAAATGCTTGAGTATATAACAGATATCGGAATCCAGGAATCTTTCATATTAATATTCCGAAATCTGGAAAACTCTTTGTTCGGTTACAAAACTTTTCGAAAGAATCAATACTTTCCTATTAACTGGATGCAAGTAAGAAGTTCTCTGCACAGGACTTCCGACTTACTAGATAAAGTTAGCGTATCTCGTAGAAGACAAATCAAAAAAGGCTATGCCAATGGGGCGTATGTTAAAGAGGCGAAAAGCATTGAAGAAATTCGAGCTTTCTCACAGATGCTTAAAATGAACTATTCGTATAACATTCGTAAAAACTTCCCTTGTATTGAATACTTTGAATATTTTGATGAGAAAGCTGTTCATAGCGGAATGGGTAGAATATTCATAGTGAAATACAAGGATAAAATAATTGGAGGTTCTGTACTTGTTTTTTCTAAGACGAATGCATATCTGCTATTTTCTGGAGGTCTTAAAAAAACATATAAAAAACTATATCCAGGAGTACTCGCTATTTGGGAAGCCTTAAAATTTGCACAGAAAGAGGGTTATGAACATTTGGAATATATGGATGTAGGATTACCTTTCAAGAAACACGGATACCGCGATTTTGTCCTTCGTTTTGGCGGTCAGCAAAAAAGTTCACGCCGCTGGTTCAGACTCAGATGGTCTTTCTTAAATAATTTTTTTGTTAGAATATACACATAATCTCTTTTTTACGTTATTATCTCTATATGATAGCGCAGGATATTCTGTGCATAAAAAGAACGCATCAATATGAAATACTGTGCACTTCTGGCACTTATAATAATATTCTTTCCTACAGCAATTATAGCTCAGGGAACAGCCAAAGTCTCCGGAATCGTAATGGATCAGGATAATAATCCAATAGAAATAGCCAATGTACGAGTTCAGGGACAGATAACAGGTACCGTAACTGATCTAAGAGGCCATTATTCATTAACCGTTCCATCAAAAGACAGTGTAGTTATTGTTTATTCCATGTTGGGATATAACACAAGGAAAAGAGTATTAAAGAATCCCAAAGGCGAAATCACGCTAAACGTAATATTACTCAATTCCGGATATGAACTCGGAGAAGTTACAGTAACTGAAGCAAAGAGGCAAACTGGAATGACAGAACGAATTAAAGCTAAAGATAGAAAGCTTATGCCGGATGCTTCGGGAGGTAATATTGAATCTTTAATTGCTACTCAGGCCGGAGTAAGTTCGCATAACGAATTAAGCTCTCAATATAATGTGCGGGGAGGTAGCTTTGATGAGAATATTGTCTATGTAAACGGAGTGGAAATATATCGGCCATTATTAATTCGCTCCGGGCAACAAGAAGGGCTTAGCTTTATAAATCCGGATATGGTACAAGAGATAGGCTTTTCTTCGGGAGGTTATGAATCAAAATATGGAGATAAAATGTCTTCCGTTCTGGATATAACCTATAAAAAGCCTGAACATCTTGAGGGATCTGTATCTACCAGTTTATTAGGAGCAAGTGCTTACGTAGGGTTTGCAACCAAACATTTTTCCATGACTAACGGCATTCGCTATAAAACCAATCGTTATCTTTTAGGTAGTTTGGAAACTAAAGGTGAATATGATCCTGCTTTCCTTGATTACCAAACTTATTTAAACTGGACGCCTAATAAGCGTTGGGAGTTTGGATTTATCGGTAACATTTCCCAAAACAAATATAATTTCAAGCCAAAAGACCGAAATACAAAGTTCGGAACAATTTCGGCTATTCAGGAATTCAAAGTATATTTCGGAGGACAGGAAAGAGATTTGTTTCAAACCTATTTCGGTTCCGGAAGTATCACCTATCACCTTAATCCTTATAATGATATCTCATTTATCGGATCTGCCTTTCATACAAAAGAACAAGAAACTTATGATATTACCGGAGAATATTGGTTAAGTTCCTTAAATGGAAACACATCTACGGAAACGACTAATGGTACTGAAACTATTGGTGTAGGAACATATATGGAACATGCCCGAAACTATTTAAATGCAGATGTACAGAATTACTCTATCGCCGGAAGTCATAAGATTCATAGTAATCAAATTAAATGGGGACTGGAATTAAAAAAGGAATTTATAAAAGATAAACTTCGTGAATGGGAAATGAGAGACTCGGCAGGTTATTCTCTTCCTCACACAAGTAATAACGTTGAGTTGATTTATAGTCTGGCTTCTAAAAATAAAATAAGGAGTGACCGTTTCTCATTTTATGCACAAGATGTATATAAGTTCTCCTCAAATATTGGGTTACTAACTTTCAATTTTGGAGTAAGGGGCAGTTATTGGAACTGGAACAAAGAATTTATCTTCAGTCCACGTACTTCCATAGCCCTTATTCCAAGATTTAATGAGGATCTGACTTTCCGAGCAGCATCTGGAGTTTATTATCAGGCTCCTTTCTACAAAGAGTTTCGGGATACTACCACCATAAATGGAAACGCAACCGTAACGCTTAATAAAGATATTAAATCTCAAAGATCCATTCATTTTGTATTAGCCGGAGATTATAGATTCAGAGCCCTTGGCAGACCATTTAAATTCACCACCGAACTTTATTATAAGAAACTGGACGATCTGATTCCTTATAATGTTAACAATGTGCACATAAGCTATTACGGTAAAAACATGGCCAGTGGATATGCTACAGGAATTGATATGAAACTATTCGGAGAATTTGTTCAGGGTACAGACTCCTGGCTTTGTCTTTCATTAATGAAAACTGAAGAACAGATAAATAAAAAATGGATTCCACGTCCTACTGACCAGAGATATAACCTCTCATTTTTCTTCAGCGACTACTTTCCCGGAAATAAAAAATGGAAAATGAACTTAAAAGCCACCTTGGCTGACGGTCTTCCTTTTGGTCCTCCACATTCCGGAAGAGAAGAAATTGTATTTCGGACTCCGGCATATAAAAGAGTGGATATTGGCATGTCCAGACAAATTATTGACAACGAAGATGGAGACTATCGTGGGCGTATCAGCCGCCATATCCGCAACATGTGGATTGGGATAGACATATTCAATTTGCTAGGTATCAACAACGTAAATTCCTACTATTGGGTTACCGATATATCGAATAATCAATATGCTGTCCCTAATTACCTTACATCTCGTCAAATTAATATTCGTTTACTTTTAGAATTTTAGTAGCATAAACAACCAAAATAATATGCTGAAAAATTTCTTTATTAAGAAGTAATTGACTTTCTTTGTACTGTTTTGTCCATAGGGATAATAGTAAATACCAATGAAAAATTAAATAATTATGAAGATTTCTCACATTGAACATTTAGGCATTGCCGTAAAGAGTATAGAAGAAGCTTTACCTTATTATGAAAATGTATTAGGTTTGAAATGCTACAACATAGAAGTAGTTGAAGACCAAAAAGTTAAAACAGCTTTTTTAAAAGTTGGAGAAACAAAAATTGAACTACTGGAACCAACTAGTCCAGATAGTACTATTGCTAAATTTATTGAAAATAAAGGAGCAGGTGTACACCATGTTGCATTTGCAATTGAAGATGGAGTTGCCAACGCTTTGGCTGAAGCTGAAACAAATGGAATCCGCATAATCGATAAAGCACCTCGTTTAGGAGCTGAAGGATTACAGATTGCATTCCTTCATCCAAAATCTACCCTCGGCGTACTTACCGAACTTTGTGAACACTAATTTATTAACTTTAATATCATAAATTCATGAGTAACCAACTTGAAAAAGTAAAAGAGCTTATAGAACTACGTACGCAAGCTCGCTTAGGTGGTGGAGAAAAAGCTATTGAAAAACAACACGCGAAAGGAAAATACACTGCACGTGAGCGAATCGCTCAATTATTAGATGATGGAAGTTTTGAAGAAATGGATATGTTCGTAAAACATAGATGTACAAACTTCGGTCAGGAAAAGAAATCATATCTTGGTGATGGAGTTGTTACCGGATACGGAACAATCGAAGGTAGATTAGTTTATGTTTTCGCACAGGACTTCACAGTTTTCGGAGGTTCTTTGTCTGAAACTATGGCACAAAAGATCTGTAAAGTTATGGATCAGGCTATGAAGATGGGTGCTCCGGTTATTGGACTTAATGACTCTGGAGGTGCTCGTATCCAGGAAGGTATAAACGCACTTGGCGGATATGCTGAAATTTTCCAGCGCAATATTCTTGCATCAGGAGTTATTCCTCAAATTTCTGGAATTTTTGGTCCTTGTGCAGGTGGAGCTGTATATTCTCCAGCATTGACTGACTTTACTTTAATGATGGAAGGTACTTCTTATATGTTCCTTACAGGACCTAAAGTAGTAAAAACAGTAACTGGTGAAGATGTTTCACAAGAAGATTTAGGAGGTGCAAGTGTACACTCTTCAAAATCTGGTGTAACTCATTTTACTGCAAAAACAGAAGAAGAAGGTTTATCTATAATTCGTAAGCTACTTAGCTTTATTCCACAAAACAACTTAGAAGAATCACCTCTTGTTCCTTGCGATGATCCTATTGACCGTTTGGAAGACTCTTTAAATGAAATTGTTCCTGATAGTCCAAACAAGCCTTATGATATGTATGAAGTTATAGGTGCGATCATTGACAACGGAGAATTCCTTGAAATTCAAAAGGATTATGCTAAAAATATTATAATCGGTTTTGCCCGCTTTAACGGACAATCTGTTGGTGTTGTAGCTAATCAGCCTAAATATCTTGCAGGTGTACTTGATAGCAATGCTTCACGTAAAGCCGGACGTTTCGTTCGTTTCTGTGATGCATTTAATATTCCTATAGTAACTTTAGTTGATGTTCCGGGATTCTTGCCAGGAACAGGACAAGAGTACAATGGAGTTATTCTTCATGGAGCTAAACTACTTTACGCTTATGGTGAAGCAACTGTACCTAAAGTAACCGTTACTCTTAGAAAGTCATACGGAGGTTCACATATTGTAATGAGTTGTAAACAACTTCGTGGCGATATGAACTATGCATGGCCAACTTCTGAGATTGCAGTTATGGGTGGTGCCGGCGCAGTAGAAGTATTGTATGCAAAAGAAGCAAAAACAGCTGAAGATCCTGTTCGCTTTATGGCTGAAAAAGAAGAAGAATACACCAAGTTGTTTGCTAATCCATACAATGCGGCAAAATATGGTTACATTGACGATGTTATTGAACCAAGAAATACTCGTTTCCGTATTATTCGTGCTTTACAGCAATTGCAAACTAAGAAGTTAACTAATCCAGCTAAAAAGCATGGAAATATTCCATTATAAGTAACTATAAAACTACAAGTTATGAATAAAATAAATAAAGGAATATTAATCATTTCATTGCTTGCCGGAAGCATTGGAGCGAATGCACAAAACCTTCGCACTACTGATTCTAAAGGCATAGGAATGGCCGTTGCTGCTATGATAGTTATTTTTGTTAGTTTGATTTTTTTCTATTTTGTATTCAGGATTATTGCTAATATTTCTATTCAATTATCGAACAAGAATACAATGAAGGTTAAAGGAATCACTGATAAAAACCAGGCTACAGGTCCGGAATCCGGAGATGTACTGGCTGCAATATCAATGGCATTGCACGAATATCAGGATAATGTTCACGATGTAGAAGATATGGTATTAACCATTAATAAGGTTAAACGTAACTATTCTCCATGGAGTTCTAAAATTTATACTTTAACAGAAACGCCACGTAAACGTTAGAAGCATTTTCAATATTAATTTTAAATTTAATAAAAGATGAAACAATATAAATATAAGATCAATGGAAACCTCTACAAAGTTACGGTTAACGACATTGATGAAAATAATATCGCTACTGTTGAAGTTAACGGTACACCCTACAAAGTGGAAATTGAAAAAACTGTAGCTCCTAAACCAGTAACTCGTCCGGCTGCTGCTCCTAAAACAGAAAGTGGCAAGCCTGTAGTTTCTCGTCCGGCTGCAACTTCAAACAAGAGCGCTGTTAAATCTCCGCTTCCAGGTATTATTCTTGATCTCAAAGTAAAAGTTGGAGATACAGTAAAGAAAGGAGATACTGTTCTTATTCTTGAAGCGATGAAGATGGAAAATAATATCCATGCAGACAAAGATGGAAAAGTTACTACTATTAATGTAAACAATGGAGACTCTGTTCTTGAAGGTACAGATCTTATCATAATTGAGTAATAGTATGGGAGAGCTTGGAACATATTTATCAAATAACTTAGCTGACTTCTGGAGTTATACAGGATTCGCAAACGCAACGCCAGGCGCACTTATTATGCTGCTTGTGGGGATGTGTTTAATATATCTGGCAATAAAGAAAGACTTTCAGCCAATGTTATTGATTCCTATCGGTTTTGGAATACTTGTAGGAAATATACTTTTCATGATAGGTGCCGATTCTGGTTCTTATGATGATTCAGTATTCAATGTTTTATATCAAGGTTTGGAAAGTGGCTGGTATCTTCCATTAATGCTTTTAGGCATTGGAGCTATGACCGACTTTTCTGCTCTGATCTCTAATCCTAAATTAATGCTTATCGGTGCAGCTGCTCAGTTAGGTATTTTCGGTGCTTATATTCTTGCTATGGTTCTTGGAGTTGATCCTGCTCAGGCAGCTGGTATAAGTATTATTGGTAGTGCAAACGGTCCTATTGCCTTATTCCTGGCATCTAAATTATCTCCGGAATTAGTTGGTATCGTTGCTTTATCTGTTTATGCTTATATTGCTCTGATACCTGTAATACAACCACCGTTAATGCGCTTACTTACCAATAGCAATGACAGAGTTATAAAAATGAAACCGGCTCGTCAGGTATCGCATACTGAAAAGTTAGTATTCCCAGTTGTTGGGTTGGTACTTACTTGCTTATTGGTACCTTCGGCTTTGCCATTATTAGGTATGCTATTCTTCGGTAATCTGCTTAAAGAGAGTGGTGTTACCCGTCGTTTAGCAGAAGCTGTAAGCGGAACATTGCTTGATATTGTAACTGTACTTTTAGGATTAACAGCTGGGGTAACACTTACAGCAAGTAACTTCTTTACAGTAAATACGGTGTTCGCAATTGTCATTGGTATATTAGCTATTATTATTGCAACTGCTTCGGGCATACTATTCATTAAGTTGACAAACTTATTCCTTAAAGAAGGTCATAAGATTAATCCACTTATTGGAAATGCCGGAATTGCTTCACCTTTGGCAGCAAACATCTCTGAAGAAATTGGTTTGGAATATGATTCTACTAATTATCTTTCTGTACATGCCATGGGACCAAATGTAGCTGGTATTATTGGTGCTGCATTGGCTGCAGGAATACTTATGGGCTTTATTATGTAAAATAAAAACCACTTATATTAGAACGTCTGCTCTTCTTCATGAATTGCAGACGTTTTTTTATACCACAAATGAAAACGTTTGCATAAGCTCCAATAAAGAGAAGTAAAATATAAACTGAATATCATCGATATTTTATGTACATTCGCCTAAACGTAACATTTATTAATTTAATCATGAGAAAAACACTTTTATCTTTTATCTTGTTTATAATAGCAGTAAGTATGAATGCTGCCAGTAAAATAGATAAGATTGAGCCATCTTTCTGGTATGTAGGGATGAAGAATCCAGAACTTCAATTGATGGTATACGGAAAGAATATCTCTTCGTGCGATGTTTCTGTAAATTATCCCGGAGTTAATCTTAGCAGTATAGTAAAATTAGCAAGCCCTAATTATCTTTTGGTATACCTCACTCTTGATAAAGATGTTAAGGCTGGTAACATAGAACTTACCTTTACTCAGGGAAATAAAAAAGAAATTAAGTATTACGAGTTAAAAACAAGAGCTAAAAAAGGGGCTGAAAGAATTGGTTTTGATTCATCAGACGTTCTCTACATGCTTATGCCTGATAGATTTGCTAACGGAAATGCAGTAAATGACAATGATAAAACATTATTTCCTTCTACTGCCGACAGAAAAGATCCGAATGCACGTCATGGAGGAGATCTTGCAGGTATAGAGAAACACCTTGACTATTTTAATGAACTGGGCGTTACTGCATTATGGTTTACCCCTGTTTTGGAAAACAGTATGACAGGAGGTTCATATCACGGTTATGCAACAACAAATTATTATAAAGTAGATCCGAGATTAGGCACTAATGACGAATATAAGAATCTGATTGATAATGCTCATAACAAAGGTCTTAAAATAGTTATGGATATGATTTTCAATCATTGCGGTTCTGAACATCCATGGTTAATAGATATGCCTTCACACGACTGGTTTAATTTTCCTGATTACAAAAAGAACTTTGTTCAAACTAGCTATAAAGTAATGCCTCACGTAGACCCGTATGCATCGGATTATGATTTCAAAACTATGAACGATGGATGGTTTGTCCGTTCAATGCCCGACTTAAACCAGAAAAACCCACACGTACTTCGTTATCTCATACAGAACAGTTTCTGGTGGATTGAATATGCAGGTATCGACGGAATTCGTATGGATACATATCCTTATGCTGATTTCGACGGTATGGCAGAATGGATGAAAGAGCTAAACGAAGAATATCCTAATTTCAACGTTGTTGGTGAATCGTGGGTAACCGAACCTGCATATACAGCTTACTGGCAAAAAGATTCCAAACTTTCAGCTCCACGCAATTCACACCTAAAAACTGTAATGGATTTCAGTTTTTACGATAAAATAAATCAGGCTAAAAATGAAGAAAGCACAGAAGACTGGAAAGGATTAAACCGCATTTACAACAATTTTGTTTATGACTACCTCTACCCTAACCCATCATCTGTAATGGCTTTCCTTGACAACCACGATACAAATCGTTTTTTGGAAGATGGAAACGATATAGCCGAATTAAAACAAGCCGTAACATTGCTGCTTACTATTCCACGTATTCCTCAACTCTACTATGGCACTGAGATTATGATGAACGGCCGAAAAAATGTAAGTGACGGATATGTACGGAAAGACTTCCCAGGAGGATGGGAAGGTGATGCACAAAATGCTTTCACAAGAGAAGGACGAACTCCTATTCAAAATGAAATATTCGATTATATAAGTAAACTTCTACATTGGCGAAAAGATAATGCTATAATTTCTGAAGGAACAATGAAACATTTTATTCCACAAAATGGTATTTACGTCTACGTTCGTAGCTTTGAAGGAAAAGCTGCCATAGTTATTCTTAATGGTACCAATAAAGAACAAGTGCTTCCAATAAAGCATTATAATGAAGTACTAAACAATGCTACAACCGGCAAGGATATTATCAGTGAAAAGAATATCGATTTGACTAAAGACATAACACTCAATCCAAAACAATCTATGATTATTGAATTATAAATCACTGAATTATAAAAAAGAAGTGGCTGTATTTTTAAGGTACAGCCACTTCTTTTTTATATTGATTTACTTATTAACTAGCAGTTATAGGAACAGGATTCGGAGCTTGTTCTTTCTTTGCCGTACTTTTATCAGCATCAGGAAGACCATTCAACAAAATCTCGTTATGATCACATTCCGGATTTATAGCGTTAACATCTACATTTCCACGAATACCTTCAATTCTTCCCTTACGAGTATATTGCCATATATGCCAGTTATTGCCATCAGGTAATACCGGATTTCCATCTCCGTATTGAGCTATAAATATTTTATAATCTTTATAGCGATCTACTAAATAGCGATTATAAAAAGAAGGCATTGTGTATAATACAGGTTTCTTTCCATAAAGAGCCTCCACTTCATTTAGAAAAATCTGAAGATTCTTATGAAGTGTATCAGCAGTCCAATATTTACATTCTTCAATATCTACTACAGGAATAAGATCCTGAGTATCCTTATTCACAGTTTGCTTAAAGTTTTCGAACTGTTCTTCGGCCGATGATTTTGTAGAAAAGTAATGATAGCTACCCACCAATAAACCTTTTTCTTTTGCCAGCATTACATTTCTGCTATAGCATTCGTCTTTAATAGTAGCCCCTTCGGTAGCCTTAACATAAACAAACCTTATGGGATTATTTTCATAATGAGTTACCTTCTCCCAATCAATTGTTCCCTGGTAATGAGATACATCAATTCCACAAATTCCATCCACAATTCTTGGAGGAGCCGGTGCAACTTTAATATGTGTACGTGCTTTCACTTTACGATGATGATGTTTCCTCTTCCGGGCATCAACATGTGGAGAGAATAACAATAACAACAGGGATAATATGATTGATAAATATTTCTTCATTAGTATTGAAAATTTAAAAAACGCTGCTAAGTTAAGGAATATATTCGGAGGATCATATTTTTTAATTATTCTTTATAATTGATTTGTTTTATTTTATAAATAAACCGATTATTGAGCACGTATAAAGTATTTTCTCGCCTTGAGATTGTAATTTGGTGTACACCTTCTATTAATATACCCTACACTATATTATAGCAAAGTGTACACCTTTTGCAAAAAACAATATCAAAGAGAGCTTTAAACATCAAGAATAAATCAATTAATCTTTTTTTAATATTATAAATTTGAATAAAACAACCATCGAAACCGTTTTTAATCTATATTTGCCCACATTTTAAAAATTAACTGAATTCAGAAACAAACTACTAGTAAAGATGGGAAAACAAGTATTCCAAACTGAAAACACATCAAGGTGGAAAAAGTTTAAATGGACAATGAGATTTTTCTCTTTTATTGTGTGCATACTTATTGCTGCATTGATAATTATGCTTATTATTGACAAAAGCCCCTCTCTCCCATTCCGACATGATTACCGAAGTGTTGTAACAGCCTCTAAACCTTTCATGCAGGAATCAAAACTATCAAAAGAGTACAAGGGATTCAGAGATTATATTTCTGATAAAAAGTTTCATTCCAATTACGAAAAGGAGAAACTTGCAGCTCAGGCCAGATATAAAAAGTTTGAAACGAACTTTAATGATAAAAACTCGAATAAAATAATAAATAGCTGGGACATGTTTCCTGCAGGATTACGTTCTGCGTTTTATGTAGCATGGGATCCTCAGTCTTTCTTCTCCTTAAAAAGGAATATCCGTAATCTGAACCTCATAATACCGGAATGGTTCTTTATAGATCCTAAAACCGACGAGTTAAAAACGAATGTCGATGTACAGGGATATAACCTGATGAAAAAGAGCGGCGTTCCTATTATGCCGATATTAAGCAACAACTTTGACCGCGAATTCCGTCCCGAAGCTATTGGCCGTATTCTTCACAATGAAAAAAAGAAAAAGAAAATAATTCAGGAAGTATTAAACCAATGTCTCAAAAATAAGTTTATAGGAATCAATATTGACTTTGAAGGTCTGAACGAATCCAAAAACGAGTATTTGCTTAATTTCGTAAAGGAAATGGCTGATGCCTTTCATAAGGAAGGACTGCTTGTTACACAAGATATTATGCCTTTCAATGAAGATTACGATGTTACTCAACTTGCCAAATACAACGATTATTTATTCTTAATGTCTTATGATGAATACTCATCAGACAGCGATCCGGGTCCTATCAGTTCACAAAAATGGATTGAAGCTACAGTTGACGACCTTGCAAAGAAAGTACCTTCAGAGAAAATAGTTCTTTGTCTTGGAGCATTCGGTTACGATTGGCCGGCAGCAGCAAATTCTACACCTAACGTTACCTATCAGCAAGCATTATCAAGGGCTTATGCAAGCAAGTCTAAAATCAAATTCGACAACGACACCTACAACCTGAACTTTGCTTATAAAGATGATAAAAACACTATTCATCAGGTTTATTTTACCGATGCTGCAACTCATTTCAATACAATGAGATTTGGTGCAGAATACGGATTGGCAGGTTTCGCTGTGTGGCGTCTTGGTAGTGAAGACAACAGAGTATGGAAATTTTATAATAAGGATATTACTAAAGAAGCTGCTAAAAAAATCAGCAAGAAAGATCTGGAAGATGTAAAAATGGTTAAGGATGTCGACTATTTTGGCGACGGAGAAGTGCTTGATGTTGTTAATGTTCCTCACCCTGGAACAATAAAAACAGAAATAGATAGTACTGAGATGTTGATATCTGAGGAAAACTATGTTAAAATACCAAGTACTTTTCAAATAAGAAAGTATGGAATGGCTCCACAAAAAATGCTCGCATTAACATTTGATGATGGTCCGGATGAAAAGTATACTCCTAAAATTCTGAATATTCTGTCACAGTATCATGTACCGGCAGCATTCTTTGTGGTAGGATTACAAGCCGAAAAGAATTTGCCTATTCTTAAAAGAATATATAATGAAGGTCATTTAATAGGAAATCACACATTTACTCACCGAAATGTTGCTGCTATTACACCTCAGAGGGCATTAATTGAGTTTAAACTAACTCGATTGCTTATTGAGTGTATTACCGGTCACAGTACAATTCTTTTCCGTGCACCATATAATGCCGACAGTGAACCGGTAACTATGGAAGAAATTATTCCGGTAGCACTGGCCAGAACACAAAACTATCTGGATATTGGTGAAAACATTGACCCGGAAGACTGGCAGGTAGGAATAAAAGCGGATACTATCTTTAAAAGAGTAGTCAAGGCTGTTGAAGAACAACGCGGAAATATCATATTACTCCATGATGCTGGTGGTGAAACAAGAGAAGAGACAATAAAAGCTCTTCCTATGATTATAAAATATTTCCAGCAAAAAGGATATACATTTACCAGCATTTCTTCTCTGTTGAACAAAGATAGAAATGTGTTAATGCCTGCTGTTCCAAAAGGTAGCGGATATTATATCATGCAATCCAATTTGGCTCTTGCTGAGCTTACCTATTGGGTTGGTAATTTCTTAACTTCACTCTTCATTATATTTATTATTCTGGGTATTGCCCGATTAATATTTATGATGGTATTAACATCAAGAGAGAAAAGGAAAAAAGTAATATTAGATAGTAACTTATTGGAGAATGCACCACTGGTTTCTATTATTGTTCCAGCTTATAATGAAGAGGTCAACGCAGTTTCTTCACTCAACAATTTACTGAAACAAGATTATCCTAACTTTAACATCATCTTTGTTGACGATGGAAGTAAAGATGAAACTTATAAGAGAGTATGTGAAGCCTTGTCAGAAAATCAAAAGATGAGAATCTTCACTAAGCCCAACGGCGGAAAGGCTTCGGCACTGAATTTTGGTATTCAGCATACCAATGCCGAATACGTGGTTTGCATTGACGCTGATACCAAACTTTATCCTAATGCCGTATCGCTAATGATGCTTCATTTTCTGGATAAAAGCAACAATGAAAATGTTGGAGCTGTTGCCGGTAACGTAAAAGTTGGTAATCAGATTAATATGCTTACTAAATGGCAGGCTATAGAATATACTACCAGTCAGAACTTTGACAGACTTGCCTATGCCAATATTAATGCAATAACAGTTGTTCCGGGTGCTATTGGTGCATTTAAGAAAGCTGCGATTGACGAAGCTGGTGGCTTTACAACAGACACACTGGCCGAAGATTGTGACTTGACTATACGTATCCTCAAAGCTGGCTACAGTATTGTAAATGAAAACAAAGCGATTGCTATGACTGAAGCTCCGGAAAAGACCAAACAGTTTATCAAGCAAAGAACTCGATGGACATTTGGCGTGATGCAGACTTTCTGGAAACACAGAGATACCTTGTTCGATAAGAAATACAAAGGCTTGGGAATATGGGCAATGCCAAACATCCTTATATTCCAGTTCTTAATTCCATTTTTCTCACCGTTGGCGGATATATTTATGCTCGTAGGTATCTTTGCCGGCAATGCCACAAAAATTGGAATATACTATCTGCTGTTTATGCTGGTCGACATCAGTATATCTGTACTTGCCTTTATCTTTGAAAAGGAAAAGGTATCCAAACTAATCTGGATAATACCTCAGAGATTTGTTTATCGATGGATAATGTATATTGTTCTTTTCAAGAGCTTTAAAAAAGCCATTAAAGGTGAACTACAAACCTGGGGAGTTCTGAAAAGATCGGGAAATGTTGCAGATCTAGATATCAAATAATAAACAGAGACGAAGTTCTCTTTTATAAATAAAAAATGGGGTTATTCACTATTGAACAACCCCATTTTTTATGTCTTTATCTTAAAGTTCCTATCAGAAAACGCTTCAAATATTCAATGATAAGAGACCTCATTTTCTATCTGAATGGTTTCATTAGTTTATAAAATAGCATATTTTATTTCATTACTTTTGTAGAACTGAAGGTTCCATCAGTATATTGAGTCCTAACAATATAACATCCTTTTTCTAAACTGATATTATCTAGCTCTGACGCACTCTTCAATTTATTAATCAAGATACCATTAACTGAGTAAATATAAACACTACTAATTTCCTTTGGAGAAGAAATAATATCATTTATACCTGAAGACAGTGTACTGAAATCTGTAAATATCTTGAATTCATGAGCAGGAACCATGATAACCTGACTAGTAGAAACAGGAGAAGGTACATCCGTTATATAATTATACCATAAACCGGAGTGCGGGAATGTTACAGTAAGATTTTTATCTGTACTAGTGAAATTGCCAACAACAACCAGGTGTTTTTGTTTGTCGGCCGACTCAATGGTAATAAAACGGCCATTTGTCCAGTTCGTTGTTTCAACCTGCCAGCTAAAAGTAGAGCTAGATGAGATAAGATCAGGATAAGATTTTCTAAGCTTAGCCAGTTTACTATATACGTCATATAAACCTTTACGAGCTGTATCATCATAATAATTCCAAAGCACAGGTTTTTCACCAACACGTCCGTTACTATTAATTGATATATCATAGCCCAATTCTCCAAATTGCCAAATCATCTTTGGTCCGGGTACTGTTAAGAAGAAGGCAGCATTGGTAGCAGCCTGTTTCATCCTAACTGATAAATCCGTCTTTATAGTTCCATCTCCCCAGGTTAAAGCTTTATATGAAGCTCTTTCTTCATCGTGACTTTCCATATATCCAACCAGACTTCCAGCAGGCATACTTGATGTCCCGGCATATAAACCTGTAAAAGCACTTTCTGTACTATATCCCATAGCTGTTTGACAATAAGCATTATTCATATTACGCCAAAGCATAATACCTGCACTTCCTAATTCTGATTCTTCAGAAGTTTCTGCCAAGTGTTCACAAATAACATAAGCACCCGATTTACGTTTCCAAACTTCAGATGCCATGCGCTTTAAGTTTGCAATACGAGCTGCATCATATCTATTTGCCCAGTAATCATCGGCTCCATGTATTGTATTGGAAAATCCTTTAGTGAAATCATAACGAAAACCGTCTACTTTGTATTCATTCATCCAATAACCGGCAACACTATCAACTAAAGCACGAGTATAAGTACTTTCATGATTAAAATCATATCCCCAGGATAATGAAGGATTACTTATGTTAGAAGTTTTGTTGTACCATGGATTATTAGCAGATGGAGTTCCGTCGGCATCTGCATAAAGCTTATAGAAAGGTGATTGTCCATAACTATGATTTAAAACCATATCAATAATTACTGCCAATCCTTGCTTGTGACATTCGTCAACAAAAGCCTTCATATCGTTCTTTGTTCCATAATATTTATCAACAGCAAAATAGAAAGAAGGATTGTATCCCCAGCTACTGTTTCCATCAAATTCATTGATAGGCATAAGTTCAACTGCATTTACACCGAGCGATTTTATATATGATACCTTTTCCTGAGCTGCTTTAAAAGAATGTTCGGAAGTAAAGTCACGAACCAGCATTTCGTAAACAATCAGTTGATCTTTATTCGGACCGATAAAATTGCTTACTTGCCAATTATATGCAGTTTGCCCTGTTTGCAAAACAGAAACGATTCCCTCAGCCTTACCAGTTGGATATTTCTTAAGATCCGGATATACTGATGAAGGAATATATGAATCATTCCATGGATCAAGTAGTTTATCAGCATACGGATCTGCAATATAGATAGATCCATCTACCACATATTGAAATGCATATTCCTGCCCGGCAGTTAGCCCTGTCAATTTAATCCAGAAATATTCACCATCTTTTTTAAGTTGATATTGTGGCACCAATTTCCAATCATTAAAATCACCAATTACATAAACAGTATTTTTATTAGGAGCTTGCAGAACAAGCGTAGCTTCAGTATCGCTATTATAATTGATACCCGGCCTTGCTCCTGCTGGTAAAGTTGCAGTTTCTGTTGTTCCCAGAACATTTACTGTGATAGTATCTGAAACAGTTACAGTTCCTGATTCTGCAGAAACAATAACTGTTGATGTGCCTACAGTTGTAAAAGGATGTGTAGCAGAAATAGAAGTTGTATTACTCTGTGATGCTATCTGAGTTCCATCAACAAAAAGTTTAATTGTAGCAGCAATAGAGCTGGAAGCCGTCATTGAAAGAGACTCTCCATTATTAACAGCAACCGGAGAAGTAGAAGGTGTATCAAACCTGACAGTAAGTCCAGCCTCATGCACATCTACAAAAATATCTTTAGAGCCAGTATCTTTTCCCTCTTTTGAATTATCAGAGCTACGAAATACAAAAGCCATTTTTTTAATGGTTTCGCCTGCAGGTACCCCATAATATGAACGAATATCAGGAGTAATAGACAGCTGCCATTTGTTATTTCCCAACGAAGTCAGCTTATATTTTGAACTATTATCTCCCCACGTTGGAGCATATTTCCAATCTGAGGAACTGGTACTTTTATCAGTAATAACACCGGTATGAGCATAAACATCACCCGTGTAATCTTTTAGCCCTTGAGTTCCTTGTGTAGCATCGAATACAATAGTTACAGCTGCATTCTGAATAGGGAAAGCAGGAGTTGTAGTGACAATTTGCGCAAATAACGGCAATATCAATAATAGGAAAAAGAAAAAAGAGTATAGTCTTTTCATAAGCTTTTTGTTCTAAAAGGATAAAAGGCCGCCCGTTAAGGGACGGCCTTTCTATCTAATTATTATATAAATAATCAATTCTTAACAATGGAATATGTATAAGCTTTCGGATTACCTAAATTTAATGTAATAGTATAATTACCCGCTGTGGTAACTGAAATATTATCACCACCATAAGTCAGGTTACTTGCTGATCCACCTAAATTTATATCCCAACCATCATTTGCACGGAACTTAAATGAACCTACTGCCAAATCTGTGGTTACAGACCATGAACTGTTTGCAGCATTAAATGTCATAGCAGTAGAAGTATTCCATCCACCAGCTGTTGCATCACCAATAAGCCCCCATACAGTTTTTGTTGCGGTATAAGTAGCAGGAGTTGCTCCTAGATTTGCAGTTAATCGGTAGAATCCAGCATCAGAAATTTTAAGATCTCCACCAGCTGTGCTAAGCGTACCATTACCTCCATCTCCATAGTTTGTTCCCTCCCAGGCAGGTTGAGCGGTAAACTTAAATGCCTGATTAGCTTCTGTGAAGTTTACATATCCGTCATACTTCATATCGTAGTTCTGACAGTAAATTATAGGAGCCGAAGCTGGGTTCCATCCCTGATGTGCACCAGGTACATAAAGCTGAAGAACCATATCGCCAATATACTCTATTTTATAAGTATACTCCATCATATTCAATGTAATCTTCACGTATCCTGCTTCCGTTGCAATTTTACCAGCATTTGGATTAGTTGCTATTAATGAACCGGTCATTGAAGTATCACCATCTGTGACAACACCCAAAACACCATCAGCCCAAACATTTCCTGCATCTACATTAGATTGTGGAATAATCTTCCAATAACAATCTTTTGGAACCTTTACAACTGCAGTAAAATACGAATCTTCATAAACATCTTTATCGCTATGAGTAAATTTAATAAGCTTTGTTCCATCCCAATCGTTCATACCACCAATCAGATAATAAGCAGATTCAATTTTCGGTGCTTTTGGAGTTACAATAATATTAATTGTATCCGAAGATGCACGGAACACCTGACCGTTTGTTTTCATATAAGCATTAACAACTCCTTTCATTGTTCTTGCTAATGGACGTTTGCCAAATAAGGAGTTAACAGCAGACTGAAGGTCAACCTTTGCCACTTGTCCACTCTTATTCAAAGCTAAAGTCACTGTCTTATTAAGAACAATATCAAATCCTGTTATAGTCTGTCCCTCACTCACTGCCGGAGCAGTGAATGAGCATACCTTAACAGAGTCGGTAGTTACAGTTGCCAAATCTATTGTTGTTGCAGACGCAGCAGTAGCTGAGAAAGTAACAGTTTTACCATCTTCCTGCTCCCAACTTTGAGGAGCAGCAGGGGCTTCATTGAAGTCTTCAGTACAAGCTGTAAAAGTTGTAAGAGCAGACAGCAACAAAAAGGTATATAATGATATTTTTTTCATACTAATTCTTAATTAAATGTTACTATTCATATTTACCTGTACCAGCCATGAAGTTCAAGTAAACTTTTTTACCGGCATCTACAACAACGCGAGCTTGATCACCACCAGTTCCGCGATAAGATATTTTCCCATCAGCTACAATGAATTCAGCCTTCCACCAGTCAGAATCTGCAAGTTTTACACACATACGAACTTCATCGGTTGCTTTTAAAGCAGGAGATACAAAGAATCCAGATCCATCAGTAGGAACAGTAAATGCATTTTCATCTTTTATATCCCAACCGCCAACGGTATTACCCATTAAGTAAACTTTTGGAGCATTGAATTCAACGGTGTATTTAACATCACGGCCAACAACAGTAGATTTTACTACTACTAAATACCATCCAGCCTTTTCTACGACGATATTGCCACTGCCACTAAGACCTGCACCAGCATTGTCAACCAGAGTTGCAGTTGTACCAAATTCACTTCCATTCCATGCTTTTTCAACATTGAATTTAAGTTCGCCTTTAGCAGTAACATAAATCATACTCCAGAATGTACCATTATTATCATACATAGGTACCATTGAAATTGAATTAGTACCCCAGTCCCAACCACCAATACCACCACCAATGATATTCATTGTTGCAGGTATAACAACAGGAGGAAGAGCAAAATGAACGCGAACTTTATCTAATTTTACAGAATTAGAATAAATTGCAGCCATACCATTAACTAATGCTGCCTTTAAGCGAATATTAACACCGGTTGTAAGTGGAAAATCAGCTTCTGTTTTTCCATTAGCCAATGCTAAATTGGTAGCTGCAACAGCTATTTCAGATGCATCAACATTCATCTTAGCAGTTGTATAAGTAGTCGAAAGAGTTGTATAAGCACCTTCAGTTGTAAAATCATTATTCAATGAAACCTGAACTGTATATACGGTTACTGCGGCAAATCCATAATCAGGCTGAGAGCAAGTTAACTCGATACTTGAGGATTTTTGCAAATCATAAACAGCTGTTGAGTATGCTGGTGTATTAAGCACAAAGGTTGTTGGATCCTGTAGTATCGGATTTTCGTCTCTATCATCTTCACAAGCAGTGAAGAGAGACAATCCTAAGAATAAGGAAGCCAATATCGTTATTTTTTTCATATTCATTTCTTTTTATCAATTAGTAAAAATAATGTTGAAACCACTCACTAATAACCTGGATTCTGAACTAAATTAGTATTAGCTCCCATATCATCAGCAGGAATCGGGAATATATTATATATGTCAGAGATAGATTTACCTGCTGCAACGCCACCTTTCCAAGGCCATATATAAGAAGATCCAGAGTATTTACCAAAACGAACTAAGTCTGTACGACGTTGAGCCTCAAAGAAAAATTCACGTCCTCTTTCTTCTAATATAAAGTCTAAGGTCAGATCATTAGTTCCAATAGTAGCAGTAGTAGCGCCAGTTTTATAAGAACGAGTCCGAAGATCATTTACATATTTCAGAGCTGTAGCTTTATCGCCACCAGTTCCTCCTCTTAATACAGCTTCAGCATAATTCAAATAAATCTCACCTAAACGGAATATTGGGAAATCTGTATAAGCAATGTTACTAGCAGGAAGTGAACCATCTTTATTAACATTATAGTATTTAACTACAGGAATACCATTATTTGTATACAAAGAAGGACTTTCTATTTCAATATTTGTAGTCAGGTCTGTGTAAAGCATCGCTCTTCTGCTATCATCATTGTACCCGTTCTCTTTTTGAAATGTTTTCAATAAAGAAGAACGTCCTCTGTTACCCTGCCATGCACCAACAGCATTAACTGCAGCTTGCATACTTGAAGGTTCGCCACTACTTAACAAGAAAGTCATACCTCCCCATGTCTGGGTATCTACACCCTGATAACGAATTGGAAGAATCATTTCTTTAGAGTGATCATTATCAGCTTTAAACATATCAACATATTTCGGTTCCAAAGTATAACCAGCTGCGATTACTTTATTACAATAAGTAATACATTCAGTATATTTATCTGTACCAATATAAGTCTTTGCATTCAAATATAAACGTGATAATAATGACCATGCTGCAGCTTTGTTTGCATGACCATATGTAGCACCATAACCTACCACAGGGTCCTGCATATCAGTAACACATTCAGTGAGTTCTTTTTCAACATAGGTATACAAATCATTTGCCATAATTTGTTGAGGTAATGTTGTACCAACAGTACTTGCTTCTGTTACAAAAGGAACGTTTCTAAACATGTCAAGAAGATAATAATATGCAAGTGCACGCATAAAACGAGCTTCTGCACGATACGTTTTCACTGTACTCTTAACTGTTTCATCAGCACCACGAGCACTCAACTTGTCGTCAGTCGTTTCACGAAGGAACGCATTTGCTAAATTTACCTGATAATAAAGACGATAATAAAATCCCTTAATAAATACATTAGATGAACTCCATGTATTATTATTAAAATCAGGAATACCAACATCGTTCCAGCAGCAATGAGCCTCATCTGTTGTAAGTTCCTGTAAATTCCAAAGTCCACGTAAAAAAGAAGCCTGGCTACCACCATCAACTCCGGCTACGTCAGAATTACCATCTCCACCAGAATTACCGCTCATTGCAAGTCCTGCATAAATTTTAGCAAGACTCTGTTCGTAAGCATCTATCGTATTACTAAAAACAAGCTCTGATACCACATCTTGCGGATCTAAAGGCACTGTATTCAAATCGTTAGTGCAAGATGAGGTTCCCATTATTAAACTAATAAATAATGCGGAAGCTAAAGATTTGTATTTTAATGTTTTCATATATATTACAAATTAGAAGTTAAGACTCAAGCCAAGCATGTATACACGTGGGCGAGGATAAATATTATTATCAATACCTTGATTATTGAATTCAGGATCAAGTCCTTTATATTTAGTAATAACAAATGGATTTTGAACTGTACAATAAATACGTGCTGTTTGATTACTATTAAATATTTTATTAAATGTATATCCCAATGAAATATTATCCATTCTCAGGAAAGATGCATTTTGAACATAATAGCTTGATTGGTATTGTGGATTAACAAAATTAGTAGTTAATGCACTATTCTTTCTATTTTTTAAGAAACCTGAAGGGTCAAATGCTGTTGCTGATGACTCACGGTTAGATTGTACATTATTATAAGCATAGTTGCCAATATTAGCACGCAAAGCAAACTGGAAGTCCCAATTCTTATATGATAACTGAGAAGAGAATCCCATAAATACATCGGGGGCAGCTTTTTTATAACGAATCAAATCTTTCTCATTAATCTTTCCATCAGCATTTCTATCAACATAAACCCCTTCTATAGGAGAACCATCCTGATTATAGACCTGCTGATAAACATAGAATGAATTGAATGGAGAATTTACACTGTGAATCATGATGTTATTACCTGTTCCACCATCTATACCTCCATGAATTACACCAACAAAATTAGGATCATCATTTACTGTCAGTTTTGTAAATTTATTCTTGTTATAAGAAACATTATATCCAACAGTCCAATTCCAGTCCTTTGTAGTAACAGGGTGAGCATTAATAGTAAACTCAATACCTTTATTTTCCAATTCACCCATATTAGTAAGTAATTCATTACTAAAATTAGTACCTGCAGCAATAGAAATTCTATTCAACAAATCTTTAGTTTTTCTATAATACAAATCGATAGAACCTGTAATTTTGTTGTGAAGGAATCCATAATCCAATCCTACATTGTATGTAGTCGTTTCTTCCCATTTAAGCTTTGAATCATAAGCTTCAGGGCGAATAAGAGCTACCATTTTATCACCAAAGAAATAATTAGCTCCGGCATTGCTATAAGTATATCTAGCCATATAAGGATAATCACCTTGTCCAAGATCTTGTTGACCTGTGATACCATAACCTAAACGAAGCTTCAGTTCTGACAGAACTTTTGAATCTTTTAAAAATGCTTCTTCATTAAGCTTCCATGCAAAAGCTGCAGAAGGGAATAACCCCCAGCGATTATCTGGATTAAAACGAGATGATCCATCATTTCTTAAAGTGAACGTTAAAAGATAACGATTTAATAACGAATAGTTTAAACGTCCAAAGAAAGATACTAAGTAACTTTCTGATGAATAGTCATCTCCATCTTTATAAGTTGGTGTTCCTTTTTCCTGTGCCATTGCAGCAGAATATGGATATTCATTGGTTGTTTTATTATAAAAATGTTGCCAGGAATAACCAGCCATAACATCAAGATTATGAATACCTAGTTCTTTTTTATAATTCAAATAGAAATCAAGTAAAGTATTGCGTTTCAATTGATAATAATGTCTGTTATCTCCCCAACCAGACTTATAGTTTCCCTGAACATAACTCATTGGAGAGTTATCTTCAATAATTACATCACCTTCTCCCTTGGAGACATCATAACCAACATTCAGGTTAGCACGTAAATCAGGTAAAAAATGCATTTTATAATCAAACTGAGCATTACCAATACTTCTGTATACAGTAGATTCATCATGCTTTTGGTTAAGAATTGCAACCGGATTAGCTAAAGCAATGTCGATAGGCTTACCATCAGAAGCTTTCAAGGACATATAATATCCATTTCCATAAGGAGTATCTGCATAAACTGGTTGAGTTGGATCAAATTGTGTTGCAGAACCTATTGCACCCTGGTCAGCAAATCTATTTGTATTATAGATACCTTTTACATTCAACTGAACATTAAGTTTATTATCAAAAAAGGTTGGGCTCAAGCTAATTGCACCTGTAGCACGTTGAAGATTAGATGTTTTTAATATACCATTTTCATTGGTATAAGAAGCTGAAACACGATAAGGCATGTTAGGTATAGAACCAGAAACACTTACGTTATGGTCTGTACTGAAAGATGTTCTGAAAATTTCTTTCTGCCAGTCGGTAGAAGCTGTTCCCAAAGCACTAGCCTGAGCACTTGTCTCTCCAAAACTTGTTTTTATATAATTACTAAAAGTCTCAGCATTCATTAAATCGACTGTCTTAGTTTTAGTACTTACAGAGAAATTTCCATCATAAGTGACTTTAACTTTGCCAGCTTTACCTTTTTTGGTAGTGATAATGATTACACCATTAGATGCTCTTGAACCATAAATAGCTGCAGACGAAGCATCTTTTAAGATAGTAAAACTTTCAATGTCATTAGGGTGAATAGTTGTTAATGGGTTTGCCATACCACTTATACTATTGTTATCAACGGGTACACCATCGATTACAATCAGCGGATCATTACTTGCTGACATTGAAGATCCACCACGAATACGAATAGAAGCTGCTGCTCCAGGAGCACCACCATCTGTTATAATACTTACACCAGCAGCTTTACCAATTAACAAGTCGGAAGCTGTAGTAGCCATACCTTTTGTTAATTTAGTAGCATCAATAGCTGAAACTGATCCAGTAAGGTCATTCTTCTTTACTGTACCATAACCAATAACCACAGTACCTTCAAGCATTACAGCATCTTCTTGCAAAACGACGTTCATCGTTTTCTCTGCTTTTGCTTCAATTGTCTTATAGCCAATAAAAGAAATAGTAATGATTGAACCCTGAGGTGCTTGCAGACGGAATGCTCCATCAAAATCGGTAATAGTTCCAGTTGTTGTACCCTTAACAGCAACATTAGCACCGATAATTGGTTCTCCCTTTGCATCCCTTACAAATCCCGTAATGGAGACTTGCTGTGCAAATGCGCTCACAGACAAGAACAACCCCATCAATATTGGAAGGATTGTTTTCACGAGTTTAAGATTAACTTGCTTCATGCATTTAAAAATTAAAGTTAACAATATTATAAATAATTGATTTCTCTGAGAAAGAGAGGAATGAATCGTTAAAATTCATTTCAACTACTCAACAAAAATAGAGTTTATTAACTATTACTAGTGCGAATGATGTCATGATTTCGTTACTTTTGCTCTGCAATCGTTTGCATCTCAAATATACACCTATTATTTAACTATAAAAAACAATCTAGAGCAATTATTCTATTTTTGTATGGAGAACACTATAAAAATATATAACCTTGGATTGAAACTTATAAATCAATTATGAATAACAAAACGCAAATCACAATCAAAGATATAGCCAAGGCGTTAAATGTCTCTCCATCTACAGTTTCAAGAGCACTTAAAAACAACCCTGACATTAGTGAAGAGACTAGGAACACTATAAATAAGTACGCGCGCGAACATAATTATAAGCCAAATGAATTGGCTATGAATTTACGCACAAGCCGATCAAACACAATTGGGGTTATTATCCCGCAATTTGTTCATCATTTTTTCTCATGTGTTCTAGATGGAATTGAAGAAGTGGCTTCTAAAGCTGGTTACAATATCATTATCGCACAATCAAACGAAGAATATACCCGGGAAGTTAAAATTGTTCACTCCTTTTTAGCTGCACGAGTTTGCGGAGTTATCACTTCATTGGCAAAAGATACATCCCGATACGAACATTATCAGGAATTGCTGGACAATAATATTCCAATAGTGTTTTATGACCGGATTTGTACCGGAATTAATACAGAACGTGTTGTTGTGGACGATTATGCTGGGGCTTTTGCCGCAGTTGAATATATGATTCAGACTGGCTGCAAGCGTATTTTATTCTATAGCGCTCCTCTTCATCTTGAGATTTCTAAAAATAGAAAAAACGGATATTTGGACGCTATGAAAAGATATAAGGTTCCGGTTGATGATAGCATGATTAAAATATGCGATACACGAGAACAAGCCATCGCTATTACTCCTGCTATTTTAGAATCGACAAACAGGCCCGATGGTTTCTTTGCTATTAATGATGAAACGGCTTCGGGAATTTTGTATTCATGCAAATTGGCAAATCTTAAAATTCCAGAGGATGTCTCTATCTGTGGTTTCTCTGATGGCATTATAGCTCAGACAACCGATCCTAAACTCACTACAGTAGAGCAACATGGAAAAGAAGTTGGCGAAAGTGCAATCAATTTATTAATTGACAGACTTGAAAATAAAAATCCGGAGGAAAAGAGAAGTGGCAACAGAATTGTTAAGACCAATCTGGTAGTTAGGGGAACTACTAAATAAAATAGAATTTATAATATATTAAATATCAGATAATTAAAACCAAGTAGGTGGCAGAGGTGGCAGTAAAAAGTTATATTTTTCGGTTTATAAAATTAAATTTTGAAAATTCTGCAATTTGCGGAATTTTCAAAATTTAATTTCCAGAAGGAAAAAAAGTATTATTTTACTGCCACCTCTACCACCTAATAAAATTTATATAATTAATAATCAGTTAATTGCAAAAGTAAATAGTTTAATAATCAGCAAAAAGTGGTGTACATGGTGTACTAAAAAAGAGCAATTTATCTACACCATGTACACCATCGTAAAACAAGCATCACTGATAATCAATACGATAGACAATAGCAATAATGAATTTAGTTAGTTTGTCGATCAACTGATTATAAGCTTAGGAGCATAGTAGTCAACTAGAATCAGTTTAATAAAGTTATAGAGTAAAATTAACGAATAACCGGAATAAGTTTAGCAAACTATTGGCGAGTAAGCTGACCAATCATGTACAAGATTGGACTCAAACATGTACATGATTGGGTGTAAACATGTACATGTTTGAACCGGCTTGACCTGATAAAAAAGAGTAATTAGTATAATGAGATATAATAAACAATAATCATATAAAATCTAATAAAGAAGAATAATACAATGAAAACAAAACCAGACCTAAGTTTTTGGACACTATGGAACATTAGTTTCGGTTTCTTTGGTGTACAGATTGCATACGCACTTCAAAGTGCAAATATTAGTAGAATATTCGCCACATTAGGTGCCGATCCTCATAACCTTAGTTACTTTTGGATACTTCCTCCTTTGGCAGGAATTATTGTACAACCGTTAATTGGATCTGCCAGTGATAAAACATGGACACGGTTCGGACGTCGCATTCCTTATCTTTTTGTTGGTTCACTTGTTGCAGTAATAGTAATGTGCCTTCTTCCAAATGCCGGCAGTTTTACGAAAATATTAAATGCTATGATTTTTGGTGTTGTAGCTCTCATGTTTTTGGATACTTCTATAAATATGGCAATGCAACCTTTTAAAATGTTAGTGGGTGATCTTGTAAACGAAAAGCAAAAGGGATTGGCTTATTCCATTCAGAGTTTCCTTTGCAATGCAGGAAGCTTGGTTGGTTACCTTTTCCCTTTCATCTTTACATTCTTGGGAATCAGCAATATAGCCGAAAAAGGAATGATTCCAGACTCTGTTATTTATTCGTTTTATATCGGAGCAGCCATACTTATTCTTTGTGTAATCTATACAACCGTTAAGGTAAAAGAAATGCCTCCGAAAGAATTCGAAGAATTTCATGGCATCACTGCTGCTGAGAAAAAACAAAAGACTGATTTCATTTCTTTATTGGTACATGCCCCAAAAGTATTCTGGACAGTGGGGTTAGTTCAATTCTTTTCGTGGGCAGCTTTCATGTACATGTGGACTTATACTAATGGCGCTATTGCCGATAATGTTTGGGGAACTACCAATACAGCATCTGCCGAATATCAGGAAGCCGGAAACTGGGTTGGAGTATTGTTTGCGATACAGGCCATAGGTTCTCTCTGTTGGGCTGTTCTGCTTCCGATGTTTAAATCGCGCAAATTCGCATATTCATTAAGTCTGTTTCTTGGAGGATTGGGCTTTATCTCTACTTTCTTTATCCACGATCAGTATTCTTTGTTTGCATCTTACTTTGCAATAGGTTTTGCATGGGCAGCAATGCTGGCAATGCCATTTACTATATTAACAAACTCTGTTTCAGGAAAAAACATGGGAGCTTATCTTGGTTTATTCAATGGAACCATCTGTTTACCTCAGATTTGCGCAGCATTAATTGGAGGAGGTTTACTTCACCTGGTGGGTGGCAAACAAGTAAGCATGCTGGTTCTTGCAGGAATATTTCTTATTGTAGGAGCTATCTGTGTTTTTCTTATCAAAGAGACATTGGTACAACATGAAAATAATTAATTCGGAAAATTAGTTTTTAGCAGTTTTTATAATATTATTTTTATTATCTTGCAGCAAGTTTTCAGCAAATTAGCTTACAAGATAAAATGCACGGAGAACTTTATATGTACCTTAGTAGTACCTGATATAAAGTTCTCCGTAGTATTTTTCTTTAAAGAGCAACTATAAATAAGATAAAACACACATCACTATTGTGAGCAAGAATTAAAAATACCATGAAAAGATTCCTAAAAACAGACGGATGGAATATTATTGAAGAAGAATTTCACATTAAAAACCAAAGAGCTTCCGAAAGTATTTTCAGTATTGGAAACGGAAGAATTGGTCAGCGAGGAAACTTCGAAGAGACTTATACTGGCGACACACTTCAAGGATCGTATATTGCAGGTATTTATTTCCAGGATCGTACGCGTGTTGGATGGTGGAAAAATGGATATCCACGTTATTTTTCGCGTATGCCTAATGCTCCCTATTGGAGTGGAATTAACCTTAGACTTATAGACGAGGAACTAAATCTTGAAGTATGGGATATAAATGAGTTTGAGCGTAAGCTTTTAATGAAAGAAGGTGTATCGGACAGAACTTTTACCGTAACTTCACCAAAAGGATACACTTTAAAAATCCATGTGGAGCGCTTTTATAGCATGGCTCTATTAAATCTCTGCCTGATAAAATACAGTGTTACTTCTGTAAATTATGAAGGAAAGGTATCACTTCTCCCCTACATCAATGGAGATGTAATTCATGAAAGTTCTAATTTCAATGAAAAAATGTGGAATATCATCCTGGCAGAAACTACTCATGACTATGCTTTACTATGGACGCAGACTAAACGTGAAGACTCTCAGGCTTGCTGTGCCACAACTTATCAGCTATTCAAAAATAATAAAGAAATAACAAACAGACCGATTAGAATTGAAAAGGAAAAATTGGTAGGATTCAGTGTCGGATCTGATGTAAAACCAGGTGAAACTTTATCATTAATAAAATATACGTCAATTGTTTCTTCACTCTATTGTGATAGAAAAAAACTTGTGGAGGAATCAATTAACGAAGCTCAGAAAGCAAAAGGTATAGGATGGGCAGCACTCTTAGATGAACAAAAGAAAGAATGGAGCAAAATATGGGATATCATTGATGTAAAAATTGAAGGAGACGATGAAGTACAACAAGCCATTCGTTTCAATCTATTCCAAATCCACCAAAACTACAAAGGCGATAACCCAAGCCTAAATATTGGTTCGAAAGGATTTACCGGAGAAAAGTATGGAGGAAATACTCAATGGAATACAGAATTATGCTGTATCCCTTATTACTTGTTAGCCGGATTTGAAAATCTGGCAATCAATCTTTTGCTTTACAGATACAACCATTTACCCAAAGCAATAGAAAATGCTGAAAAGCTAGGATTTACAAACGGTGCAGCACTTTATCCGATGGTTACCATGGATGGAGTTGAATGTCATAACGAATGGGAAATTACTTTTGAAGAAATTCACCGCAACGGTATCATTGCATACACCATTGATTTATACACTAACTATACCGGAAAAACAGATTACGTAGCTAAGTACGGTCTTGAAGTTCTTATTGGTATATCCCGATTCTGGAGTCAAAGGGTAAGCTTCTCCACTCCTAAACAGAAATACGTAATATTAGGAGTCACAGGTCCTAATGAATATGAAAACAATGTAGATAATAACTGGTATACCAACTACAGTTGCATACAAAATCTGAAATCAACTCTCTATTATCTGGACTTGGTAAAAGAGAAATATCCGGATGATTATCAAAGAGTTTTAAGTAAAACAGACTTTCAGCTGGAAGAAACTGAAAGATGGCAAGACATAATTGAAAACATGTACTTCCCTGAAGAAAAAGATAAAGGGATATTTGTGCAACAAGATGGATATATGGACAAAGAACTTAAAGTTGTTTCAGACATTAATCCATCCGAACGCCCCATTAGTCAGCATTGGTCGTGGGACAGAATTTTGCGCTCTTGTTTTATTAAGCAAAGCGATGTTCTTCTTGGAATTTACCTCTATCGCAATTATTTCGACAAGGAAGCTATCAAGAAGAATTTCCTCTTTTACGAACCGCGAACACTTCACGAATCGTCGTTATCTTATTTTGTTCACGCCATCCTGGCTGCTCGTATAGGAGACGTTGATAATGCTTATGATTTATTTTTAAAAGCGACACGTCTGGACCTTGATGATTACAACAATGATTTAAAAGAGGGACTCCATATTACTAGTATGCCTGGTAGTTGGCTGGCTTTAGTAGAAGGATTTGCCGGTATGAAGTTAGACAGGGGAAAAGCATCTTTCGAACCGCTTATTCCACCCAAATGGAAATCATATCAATTTAAAGTTAAATTCAACGGCTACTTTTTAGTTATTAAAGTCAGCCATAAAGAGATGAGTGTAAATAATCTTGCAGACACAGATGTATGCATTCAGGTATATGGTAAAAACTATTCCATTAAGCCAAAATCTGAATTAATAATCGCTATAAACTGTTGATAAAAGAAAAAAAAGGAACATTTAAAAGAACGTGCTTAATAAATAATCTTTGTGAATTGTTTTTTGTTGTATATTTGCGCCCAATATGAAAAGGATATTATTAATATACATACTCTTAATGACTCTATGTCAGGCATACGTTCATGCCCAGATCAATGAGTCCCGCATGAGCTCTCGTAAAAATAACGAGGCACAAAAAGACAGTTCACAAGTAAGCACAGCGGCAATTGATCCAAAACTCTATATGTGGAGTTTGGATGAACGGTTGGGAAACAGACAAATGATTCCTGCTGACACGATTTACCACAACTTCCAGAATGAAAACCTGGTAGAAGGTATAACTGGACATAACAATTACCTGGGCAATCTTGGTTCACCATCAATGTCCAGAATCTTTTTTGATCGTCCGGTAGAGAATTCACAGTATTTGTTTATAGATCCCTATTCTAGTTTTTTTGTTAAACCACAGAATTTTAAATTTGCGAACTCACGTTTACCATACACCAATATAACTTACTTTAAATCAGGATCAAAAGTCGATGGAGAAGAGCGATTCAAGAGCTATTTTTCGGTAAATGTAAACAAAAGTTTAGCTTTTGGATTTAATATAGACTATCAATATGGCCGTGGATTCTATACAGACCAGTCGACCTCTCATTTTAACGGAGCTCTTTTTGGTAGTTATATTGGAGATCAATATCAGGCACACCTTTTATATAACAACTTCAGCATAAAAATGAAGGAAAATGGTGGTATAGCCGATGATCGCTATATTACAAATCCATTAGCCATGAGTGAAGGTAAAAAGCAATATGAACCTGCTAATATACCTGTTAACTTTACAGATACATGGAATAAAAACCATGATTCTTATGTATTTTTGACTCACCGCTATAATTTAGGATTTAAAAGAGAAAAAATTAAAGAGGTAAAGGACTTAGATAAAATAAAAGAAGAAAAGGGAAACGGCAAAAAAGGTGAGAATGGTGAATCCAAGGAACAAAAACCAGAAAAAGTTATAGAATTTGTTCCCGTTACAAGCTTCATTCATACTATGAAATATGAAAGAGCTCACAAAAGATTTGTTGCATACTCAGAAGATAAAGATTATTACGAAAATACATATTTAAACGGAAGTAATCTTTCATCCAGAGATTCAACCAGTTATACATCAATTAAAAACACATTTGGAATAGCACTTCTGGAAGGATTTAATAAATATGCTCAGGCCGGATTAACAGGATTCATTTCTCACGAGCTTCGCCAGTATAACTTAATGAATGCCGATTCCATAACTACAGATAAATTTACTGAAAATGAAGTCTATGTAGGAGGTGAATTATCGAGAAAAGAAGGCAGACTGATCAATTATTCAGCTATTGGAGAAGTGGGAATGCTTAAGGAAAGTATCGGTCAGTTTCGTTTAAAAGGAGATGTTCGTCTTAATTTCCGTTTACTGAAAGATACTGTTGCACTTGTTGCCCGTGGAAATATTAGCAATACATTGCCATCTTTTTATATGCGTCATTATCACTCAAACCATTTCTGGTGGGATAATAATAATTTCTCTAAAGAATTTAAAACGCACGTAGAAGGAGAATTATCTTTCAAAAGATTAGGAACCAATATTAATATTGGAGTAGAAAATATTAAAAATTATACTTACTTCAACAGTAAAGCAATACCAGAACAGGCAAGCGAAAATTTGCAGATATTAAGTGCATGTGTGAAACAAAACTTCCAGGCTGGTATTCTCCATTTAGATAATGAAGTAACTTATCAAAAGTCATCGAACAATAGCATTTTACCACTTCCTGAACTTTCTCTTTACCACAACTTGTATCTGGAAACAAAGCTGGCAAAGAAAGTCCTGAGCTTACAATTGGGAGCTGATGTTCGTTACTTCAGCAAATACTATGCACCGGATTATACTCCTGCTATTGGAACATTCAATTTACAAGATGCAACAAATGCCGACAAGTATACTAAGATTGGCGGATATCCTGTCGTAAACCTATATGCTAATTTGCATCTGAAACGTACACGATTCTTTGTAATGTACTATCATGTTAATCAGAGTTCCGGTGGATCTAACTCATTCTATGTACCTCATTACCCAATCAACCCTCGCCTATTTAAAATAGGTATTTCCTGGAACTTCTACGATTAATAACATGAAGTTAAAAGGTAAATATATTAAGTATCTAATTCCAGCGATAGTATTGATTATTCTCGCCATTTTCTTTACACGGGAAGAATCAGAAACAGGAAAACCACGTGACTATGCCGAAATTAAAAAATCAAAGATTCTTCGGGTAGTTACAGAATATAACTCTTTGAGCTATTATGTAGACGGAGATACAATCTCAGGATTTCAATACGAACTTATAAATGCTTTTGCTAAAGATAAAGGATTGCGTCTGGATATAACTCCTGAGATGAGTTTTGATAAACGGTTAAAAGGGCTCTCGAATGGCAAATTTGATATTATTGCTTACAATATTCCGGTTACCACCGAACTTAAAGATTCCATTCTGCTAACCACTCCTATTGTTCTTAATAAACAAGTTTTAGTTCAAAGAAAGGCCGGAAAAGGTAATCCTGCATTTATTAAAAGTCAGCTAGACCTGGCACATAAAATTCTGCATGTAGAAAAAGGTTCCCCTTCTATCCTTCGCATCAAAAACCTAAGCAATGAAATAGGTGAAGCTATTTATATTAAAGAAGTGGAGAAATATGGTTCAGAACAACTTATGGCTTTGGTAGCCCATGGAAATATTAGCTATGCGGTATGCGATCAAAGCATAGCTTTAGCATCTATCGATTCATTTCCACAACTAGATATTCACACTGATATTAGTTTTAACCAATTCTATTCATGGGGAGTAAGTAAGCACTCTCCTGTATTGCTAGATACTCTTAACTCTTGGCTTAAATCATTTACCAAGAGCGAAGAATATAAGCGTATATATAAGAAATATTATAAAGGTTGATTTAGTTCCAAATCTTTCTCTACCTGTTTCTGAGTTGCACTAAAGTACTGGAACATCATTGATATTGTTGGAAGCAACTGTGCCAGATAAGAAACAAAGTAACCTATCACACTCAACAAAAACATTAAAATACTGAAATAAGTTGGCAGAGTTGAAACATTCCCATCAAGAATTGAGCTGAAGGATAAAGACTGAACAAAAGAACCAACTCCCCAGGGAGTAAATGCTATACATTGAATGATTAAAGCAAATATTTCCGCCAATATTAAAAGGAAAAATGTTCCGGCCCAATTGGGAATACCTAATTTAAAGCCTTTCTTCACTGCTGCCATTACCTTTATATCCTCAAACATATAAATTTCTTGTGCGTAAGTGAAAGGTATAGTTATGAAAAGTAAGAATGGGAAAGTAAATACTAAAGTCCATGGAGAAAGAAATAGCAAACCTGCTAATAAAGCCATGTAGACAATAAGGAGTAATGCCAAAACCAAGTTAACAATTAAAAAGCGTTTAATATTAGCAACCAGCTTGTTTTTCATTTCTTTGAATGACAAGCGCGCTATAGACTCTCGCAATGAATATTCTTTTACCAATGCAAAAACTGTTCCTTTAAAAAGAATATCTCCGATTATACATACCAATACTAAGGCAGATACTAAAACCATATATTTGGTTAACCCTGAAGCTCCAATATTGCCTTGAACAATCTGTGCTGCAAAATTATTGTATACAATAAAAAACAATGAGAGAAGTACTGCAACAGGCAAAATTATAAAAGAGCTGAACTTAGCCAGAACTTTAAAATTATTTTCTATAAAATCGAATGCAGCAGAGAAACGTCCTGCCAGGCTACGCGATTTATAAAATACTATTTTTGATGTTTGATTTTCCATTTATAGAGTGTTTTTTATCAGTTTATTTATGTTTTGTTATGACAAAAGTAATTAAAAACAATATATTTGCAATTCGATTAACTGTAAATTTTGTTATAAGATAAATAAAGAGGATTAACGAATATGATTAAATGGGGATTTATTGGTTGTGGAAACGTAACAGAAAAGAAGAGTGGACCTGCTTTTAAGAAAATTGAAGGTTCTACTGTTGTTGCAGTAATGAGTCGCGACGAAGAAAAAGCTAAAAATTACGCTGAAAAAAGAGGCATTAAGAAATGGTATACAGATGCGATGGAACTGATTGAGGATCCGGAAGTTGATGCTGTTTACATAGCTACCCCACCCTCTTCACATGCTACTTATGCCATTATGGCCATGAAAGCAGGCAAGCCGGTTTATATAGAAAAACCAATGGCTAGCAGTTACGAGGAATGTACTCGTATCAACAGAATATCTCAGGAAACAGGTGTTCCATGTTTTGTTGCCTACTACAGACGTTACCTGCCTTATTTTATAAAAGTCAAAGAATTGATTCAGGAAGGAGCTATCGGAAACGTAATTAATGTACAAATACGTTTCGCACAGCCTCCATACGATCTTGATTATAATAAAGATAATCTCCCATGGCGAGTTCAACCGGATATTGCAGGCGGAGGTTATTTCTACGATCTTGCGTCTCACCAGCTGGATATTCTTCAGGATATATTCGGCTGTATCCTTGAGGCTGAAGGATTTAAAAGCAATCGCGCCGGTTTATATAAAGCAGAAGATACTGTTAGCGCTTGTTTCCAGTTCGATTCAGGACTGGTAGGATCAGGTTCATGGTGTTTCGTTGCTCACTCTTCTGCAAAAGAAGACAGAATTGAAGTAATTGGCGATAAGGGTATGCTTTGTTTTTCTACATTTACATTTGATCCAATTGCTCTTCACACAGAAAAAGGTAGAGAAGAATTTGTAATAGAGAACCCCGAACATATTCAGTATAATCTCATTGAATCTGTTATTCATCACTTACAAGGAAAATCAATCTGTGCTTGTGATGGTATCAGTGCTACACCAACAAATTGGGTTATGGATAAAATCCTTGGTAAAATTTAATTCAAAATTACTAAGTTATTATTGATGAAATTAGCGTTTGCCTTTTTATGCTTTCTTTTATCCTCAACATTAATTTTGTTTGCTCAGGATGAAAAAACAGACTTTTATAAGTTCGGAAAAGAACTGAAAGAGAAAGCAAAAGAAAATGTAAATACAATTGGACATAAAATAAACGAAATTGATTCCAGTTATGTTGAACCAAATAAATTTAATTACGCATTTATGTTGGAGAATAGCAACTGGTATGAATATTATATATTTGAAAGCAAGGAAGAGAATCCTCAGCGATTAACAATCTCACCCAATATGAGTTATAAGCTAGGCGCATACTTTGGGTGGAGATGGATTTTCCTGGGATGGTCTGTGGACCTAAGTGATATTTTTGGAAAGAAAAAGCTATCAAATAAAAAAACAGAATTTGGATTAAGTCTTTATAGCCCCATGATTGGAGGCGATGTTTATTACCGAAAAAGTGGTAGTAATTTTAAGTTGAGAAGTACAAGTGGTATTTTTGAAGACAATGAATATCCGGCTATTGCTACTGATATTAACGGTTTCTCGGTTGCTATAAAGGGGCTAAACGCTTATTGGGTTTTTAACAACAAAAAGTTTTCTTATCCGGCGGCTTACAGCCAGTCAAGCAATCAGCGTCGCAGCGCTGGATCCTTCATTGCAGGATTTTCGTATTCTCAGCATAATATAAAATTTGATCATACCCAGTTACCGGCTCCCATACTGGATAAATTAAGTGATGCCTTGAAATTTAAGGAGATCAGCTATTCGGACTATAGCCTTAGCTTTGGTTATACATACAACTGGGTATTTGCCAGAAACTTTCTGGCAAACATATCTGTGGCACCAGCAGTAGCCTACAAAAAGTCGAAAATGGATTCTGGTGACAGAATATTACCTACCCTCAAAGATATGAATCTGGATTTAATAACCCGGGCCGGAGTTGTATACAATGATTCTAAATATTTTGTCGGAGCATCATTGGTAATGCATACTTATGATTACAGAACCGAAAACTTTTATCTGAACAATAGCTTTGGAACTATCCGGATTTATGCCGGATTAAATTTCAATAAAAAGAAATTTTATAGAAGTAAGCAGTGAACAAAATAGTGTTTAAATTCCTTTCTATATTAACTAGCTAGCTCTATAAGGTTTAGGTTTGTCTATACATATTTGTTAGAGTTCCTCAAACAAAAATAAACTAATACAAACGTTATGAATAAAGAAGAATTCATGCGAAAGGCCATTGCACTTTCAATAGAGAATGTTGCAAAAGGCGGAGGACCGTTTGGTGCCGTTATTGTGAAAGACGAAGAAATCATTGCCACTGGTGTAAACCGGGTTACAAGTTCGTGCGATCCTACTGCGCATGCAGAAATTAATGCTATTCGTGCTGCTGGGAAGGTATTAGGAACATTCAATCTGAGTGGTTGTGAAATTTATACTTCCTGCGAACCTTGTCCCATGTGCTTTGGAGCAATTTATTGGGCCCGGCTGGATAAGATGTATTATGCTAATACAAAGACTGATGCAAAGGATATAGGCTTCGATGATTCATTCATTTATGATGAGTTGGAACTGAAACCTGCTAACAGGAAACTACAATCGGAACCACTGCTTCGTGAAGAAGCCCTGAAAGCTTTTGAAGAGTGGACAAAGAATATGGATAAAATTGAATATTAATGGGAAAACTTATTCAATCTCTCTTTTCATCTTTATATTTCCTTGTACAAAAGAATTCATTATTCTGTACAAAAGAATAGATTGTTCTGTACAGAAGATTGTTTTCTTTTGTACAAGATTTATATAATCTATCGAGTTTATTTTTTTGACTAATAAGTGATAAAATAAAAAATCCTCTTCTGATATAAAAAGTGTATCAGAAGAGGATTCATTTTGTTATCCTGACAAGTTATCTAATTACCTAAAATCTAAATCCTAAAGTTAAAAGAACTTGTTGTTTATCGTTATTCACAGAAGTCTTAGTTAAATCTAAATTATCGAATGGATAGAAATCTTCCTTATACGCACTATATTGATATGCAATATCTGCATAAAAGCTACCTGCTCTATATCCTAAACCAAGGGTATAGTTATTAATAGATTTCTCATTTGAATAATCAGTATCTGTACGAACAGAGTTTAAAGGCAGACTTTTATAAGCACCATTTGTGAAAGCTCCACCTGTATGGTTATATCCTGCACGGATTGAGAATTCGGGTACCAATTTAATTTCTGCACCTAAACGAAGTGTACTCACACCTTTCAGGAAATCTTTCATCATGCTATTCTCGTCACTCATTCTTGTGCCATCACCATAACTTAGTTTTGCTGAAGAATAATCCTGATATTCATATTCAGCACCAAGAGCTACATTACTTCCAATAGTATAACCTAAACTTAAATTATATTTCCAGGGAGTAGTAAGCTGATAATCCGTAATAGCATCACCACCTATTTCGTTATAAGTATCATATGAATAAGATTTAACCGGAATAATATGTCCTTGAGTATCAACATCTGCATTAGATGTTAATATGGCACTACTATGCATCGTTAAATTATAGAAAGTTGGTGTATGTATTGCTGCTCCAATTCTTAATGGAGATTCTTCAACGGGACGGATTATAATACCTGCTTTGAAATCAACTCCTGTACCAGTAGTTTTCATGAAACTCTCCAGAGAATAAGAATAATCTGTGTTTTCAAGAAAATAAGGAATCTCATTACCATTTTTATCAAGAGGATTAATGCTAGAAGGGAAATACTCTGAATACATTGTATTTTTAGTATAATTCACATCATAAGCACCAAGAGTGAATCCTAAATAAACGCGATTGCTAATATTGAAGGATAAATTAAAATCATAAGCATCTATGCCTCCTCTTTCTCGTGAAGAATAACTGCCAGAAGGATCATTAGCCGGGAATCCAATATACTGTTTTGTAGTAGTAGTAGTTGGATCCGGGTGAATTAAGCAACCGTTCCATCCTAAAATTGATAGCCATCCTGCTTCTGCTGAATTAACACCTAAATAATCAAGCTTCATATCACTCTGATTTAGGCCACGACTCAGAAGAGCCATTTGATCTGTTTGGGAAATGCCAGCCAGATCTCCCCCCATTGCAAAATCTCTATTAAACGATTTTGCTTTATGGTAATTAAATCCAAAGTTCACATATCTCAAGGCTGTTTGATTACCTATTTTAGAAGAATAAACAAAACCAATATTATCAAATGAGCCACGATATTTATCAGAATTCATGATACTTCCCTTATAATTGCTTTCGGAAGAAGTATAATTGAAGCCAAAAGTAGTCATCAAATCATTACTTCTGTAAATACCAATACCGGCAGGATTTGTGCTTATTGTAGAGATATCACCACCCAATGCTCCCATAGCACCACCCATACCTACAAAACGCGCTGTACCGTTAAGGTCTTTTCCTGAAAACTTTGCTGCATCGTATATTGTCTGAGCACCCACTTCTGAACTAAGCAAAAGGGCACACGTAATCATTTTCAATAAATTTATTGTTTTCATTGTATTGTTCTTTATTCTTTATAATGAATACCTATTATCATCTCTCTTATGGAATAAAGGGCTTACCTTCTACCGCCACCGCCGCCACCACCAGCGCGAGAGCTGCCACCACCGGAACTTCCACCGCTAGAACTGCCGCCACCGCTAGAGCGTGAACTACCACCACTTGAACTGCCACCACTGCTACGATATGAGCTGCCACTATTGTTACTTGGTGAATAGCTACGAGTTGATGAACTATTATCGTATGAGCGACCTGATGAACTGCCTCCGTTATAATAGTTTCTTACATCATTGCTGCTTCCACGATTATATGAGCTACTTCTTGTTGTAGTTGATGGACGGTCAGAAGAACTTCTTCTTTCTATACCTTCACTACTTCCAGAATAAGTACGTGTTGAACTAGGACGTGCGTAAATGGTTCTTCTTGAAGTTCCATCTGTGCGGTCATTATAACTTGATTCTGATCTAATATAACCCGAACGACGGCTTACTCCTGTTTCATAACCAGAACCAGAGCGAGTGCCAACTACCCTTCCACTTCCAGAACGACGAGAATAAGTAGAAGTGCGATCTTGCAAGCCACCAGCACGAGTGTAAGATGAAGTACGATAACTGGAAGAACCAGCACGCATACGAGAATCTCCAAAATCTGAACGGCGTGTATTATAATATCCGGCATGGTTTAATCCGTATCCACCATAACCACCACCATACCATGGTCCATCCCATCCATGATAAGGATGTCCCCAATATCCATAGCCGCCCCAGTAGTTTCCGTAATAGCCACCCCAGTAGCCAGAATAGTAGCCACCATAGTAACCACCTCCATAAGGATAACCCCATGAAGATCCCCAGCCCCAGCCGAAGGAATTATAGCGCCAATCCCACCACAAACGGTTTGTATAAGTAGGGAATGCATAAGCATAGAAATCATCAACATATACATTCCAGTCCCATGAGTTCAAGCCATAAACAATATCCCAGTAATAAGGACTACTGATGCTAACGGCATAACGAGGATTGCGGAAACGAATTATTCTTTGAGCATATTCATAATCATCCTCAGTACCTTGGAATCCGTTTACCCATTCTCCACGTTCAGGATATTCCTTTTCCTCAACGTATAACGTATCGTCTAGAACTTCAAACTTATTTTCTTTTGCGCTATATTGACGGTTATATTCGTCAATATCACGAACATTTCCTTTACGATCTTTCACCACAACCGGCATATTAGTAGAAACATACGTGCGCTTTTTCTCGCTAACTTGCTTCTTCTCTTCCTTCCTTAGCGAAGTATCCTTCTTATTAGGATTGTAGTAAAGATCATCATAACTTTGAGCCATCATCACTGGCGATAACCCAAGCGCGATTAGCATTAACGTTATAATCTTTTTCATGATAATTTAATTTAAAAATTAACTTTCGCTTTTAAATCCAATACAAAGATAAATAAGGGATTTATCAATAATAGAAGATTTTCCCCAAATAGTAATAGGGATTTCCCTATTTTACTTATCTTTGTGCCATAAATAGTAATAATAAAAGTTATATTATGAGATATTTCGAAGTTACATTTAAAACAACCCCTTGTACAGAAACTGTAAATGATGTACTTTCTGCTTGTCTGGGAGAAATTGGTTTTGAAAGTTTTATTGAAAACACCGATGGCATTAAAGGCTATATTCAACAACCAATCTACAACGAAAGTACATTAAAAGAGGTTATTGAAAATATACCTTTGGATAATGTTTCTATCTCATATAAGACCGAATTAATGGAAGACAAAGACTGGAACGAAGAATGGGAAAAAAATTTCTTCCAACCTATTGTGATTGGCAACAGATGCGCAATTCACAGTACCTTCCACAAGGATGTACCTGAGGCTGAATATGACATATTGATTAATCCTCAAATGGCTTTTGGAACAGGACATCACGAAACAACAAGCCTTATTTTAGAGGAATTACTGGATGCAGAACTGCAAAACAAATCTCTGCTTGACATGGGATGCGGCACTTCTATTTTGGCAATACTTGCTGCTATGAGAGGTGCAAAGCCAATTACCGCAATTGACATTGACACTTGGTGTGTTGAGAACTCAAAAGAAAACATTCTTTTGAATAACATTGAGAATATATCTGTAGAATTAGGTGATGCAACCTCACTTGAAGGAAGAGAATCTTTCGATATAGTAATAGCAAATATAAACCGGAATATTTTATTAAATGATATGAGCTTTTATACTGCATGCATGCACAAAGGTTCTGAAATATTCATGAGCGGTTTCTACGTATCAGACATTGATATTCTTAAAGAAAAGGCTGAAAGTCTGGGCCTTAATTTCATGTATTACAAAGAGAAGAATAATTGGGCTGTAGTTAAATTCATAAAGAGCTAACACTACCGAAGAAGCTTTGAAATAGATAACTCTGAATCTTGAACTGTTGTTTTTTTATCTTTAGAATTTTCGGGATAAAAAATAAAAACCAACGCAACTAATATCAGGATATATAGAATCATCTGACCTGCTATTTTAAATATTTCTTTCAACATACTGCAATTTTATTAGTCTTATATAGTTTTAGATTTACTATAAAAACGAATATCATCTAGTATTATTGCGTCTTGGTTGAAATTTTTCTTTTAATAGTCATGGCTTTTAACTCATCAATTGTTCCATTAAAAATATTAAGATCTACGCTTTCTTCCACTCCCGGAACAGTGCCTACATCTGTGTGTTGCCAGAATTTCCACTTACCTTTATATTCTACAGAATCTACATAATAATGAGCTATCCAGTAAGGATATGAATTAAAGATGGAATCATTCAAATAGTTGGTCTTGAACTTATAAGATGTATATAGAATAGGTTTCACCCCATAATGAGCTTCTACAATGTCTAGCCAAAGTTTTATAGCTTTCACAAGACTTTCTTTGCTCCTTATTCCTTTTTTTTCTACATCCAATACAGGTGGAAGATCTGCACTGTCAAGTTTTACGGTATTTATAAAGAACTGAGCCTGCTTTGCTGCAGGTGCTCCTGGATTAAAGAAATGATAAGCTCCGCGAATAAATCCGTATTTACGAGCTGAATCAAAGTTTTTCTGAAAAGCATCATCTCCTAAATCGCCTCCTTCTGTAGCTTTAACAAACACAAACTGTAAAGGATAGTCTGGTGACTGATACTCAACTAGTTCTTCCCAGTTAATATTTCCCTGATAATGAGATATATCAATTCCATGAACTTCAAAACCGGAAGGCATACATACACCATATTCTTTATCACCGGAACATGATTTCCATCTATATGAATATGGACGGATAAAAAACCAATAGAAAAGAGCTGAAAAAAATATAATAAGTAGAAAAGCAAGCACACGAACAGCCCAACGAGGTAAATACCACGATGCACCAATGTTTTTACGACCATTTCTTTTTCGCGATGAAGCTGGTTTCTTTTTTACAGAGACTTTTTTTCGCGGTTTTCGCTGGCCGTTAGCTGCTAGTATGGGAGCTTTGTTCATTAATTCAGTTGAAAATATCTAATTCATATAAAATATTTCACCACAAATCCCTCAGATAAAGCAAATATAAATATTTCTATATATAAGTTGATACAATCTGAGTAATTTGTGGTGAATTTAATAAAGCTAATATAAAATATTAGCAGTTATTTATTTACTTTGCTCCAGTTGCAACGTTTTAGTTGGTTGATCGCAAACTTCTGTTGGACCAAAATATTGAATAGGACCTGGATATACATAATCTGTATTAATAGCCCATTCATCACGTTTTGCAGCAAATGCCTGGAATGGTTTTCCATCAAGTTTCACAAGAGCCTTCTGGATTACAGGCTTCATTTCACCATGACGTTTTTCCATATTCATCATCATAGTAATAGGCACACCTCCGGCAATCCATTGATCAGCGGGAGCTGTTGTATTACGAATTGAAGACATATAGCCAGTTTTACCGTTAGCAATTAATGCTGAAGCAGCATAACCTAAAGAATAACAATAATCAGCATCGTAATTCGAAGGAGCAGCACAACGGCCTTCATATCCAAAGAAGTGAACTTGAGAAGCGAACTTACCTACAAATTTACCTTGTTCTTTCCATTCAGCAAGTTTATTACCAACCATCTCAGCAAGTAATTTTTCAGTTTCAATCAATGAAACCTGAACATTTCCGTGAGGGTCGCGATCTAATGTAAGCTGACGAGCAACTCCTTCTGGAAGACTTGCATATATTTCAGCATTAACCTTAGATAATTTAGAGATGATATAATCGCGTTGGTGAGACTTCTTAATATGAGAGAACTCTTCTGCATTGCTTGCCAAGAAATCATTCAATTCAGAAATCAAAGCTTTCATTGCAGGTATAAATTCAATCAGACCTTCAGGGATTAATACTGTACCAAAGTTTTTACCTTGAGCTGCACGAGCTGCTACAGAATTAGCAACATAAGTAACAACGTCATCAAGTGACATGTTCTTTGCTTCTACTTCTTCAGAAACGATACAAACATTTGGTTGAACTTGCAAAGCACATTCCAAAGCAATATGAGAAGCAGAACGTCCCATTAGCTTAATAAAGTGCCAGTATTTACGTGCTGAGTTACAGTCTCTTTGAATATTACCAATAACTTCTGAGTAAACTTTACATGCTGTATCAAAACCAAAAGAAGTTTCGATCATTTCATTTTTCAAGTCACCATCAATTGTTTTTGGACATCCGATTACCTGCACTCCGTATTTTTTTGCAGCATAATATTCTGCCAAAACACAAGCATTTGTATTTGAATCATCACCACCAATAATAACGATAGCTTTGATACCAAGTTCACGAATAATTTTCAAACCTTTTTCAAATTGCTCTGCAGTTTCAAGTTTTGTACGGCCAGAACCAATCATATCAAAACCACCTGTATTACGATATTCATCAATAATATCTGCTGTTAATTCCATATAATTGTGATCAACCAGTCCACCAGGACCTAAAATAAAGCCATAAAGTTTGCTATCTGGATTTAACTTCTTTACTCCGTCAAAAATACCAGAAATTACATTATGACCACCAGGAGCCTGACCACCGGAAAGAATAACCCCTACATTTATTGCAGGATATTCTACTTTTTGGTCTGATTCAACAAATTTCACGATAGGCATCCCATAAGTATTTGGGAACAATTCTTTGATTGCATGCTGGTCAGCAACAGACTGTGTAGGTTCACCTTCACTAGCTTTTACTGCTCCACGCAATGCTTTAGGCAACTTTGGTTGGTAAGCTGCTCTGGCAATTTGTAATGCGCTTTTAGTCATTTTTTCTATATTTGTTTAAAGTGTGTTAGGCTTTTATTAATAAGCGTCGCAAATTTCGCTTTTTTTTCTGAATTATAAAAACTATTCCAGCTTAAAACTAAATTTTTCAAAAATCAATATTATAATATAAAGTTCATGTAACAAATCTCATAATTTTAAACTAATGCAAAGATGAATAAAGGTTGCATAGATTAAAACTACTACATTTAATAACAACTATTTATCAAAAGTTACAGTACAAACATTAAAAATTTCATATTATTGATATACTTTTTCTACTATAATATTTTTTAATAGAAACAATTCAGAACTTCAGAAAAAGTCTTTATCTTTACCACAATTTACATATTAGTAATAACTTAAAATAGAAAGATTATGTCAAGCAGAAGAAACTTAAAAAAACAAGTAAACTATATTGCCGGTGAATTATTTACAGAGTGTATGATCAACAGCTTATTCGTTCCTGGAACAGACAAAGCAAAAGCTGACGAATTAATGGCTGATGTCCTTGAAATGCAGCAGGAATTCATTAGTCGTCTTAGTCATACTCAACCTGGACAAGTTAAGCAGTTCTACAAAAAATACCATGAAGATTTGAACGCAAGCATTAAAGCTATAGTTGATAAAATTGGTGCGCTTAACTAAAAATACAAGGACAACAACAAAAGAATGAAGAAAGCAATTTGTAGTTTCATCTATCACAAGTTATTGGGATGGAAATCTGTGGTTAATGTAGAAGATTTCGATAAACAAATTATTTGTGCTGCACCACACACTAGTAACTGGGATTTTATTATCGGCAAATTATTTTATGCATCTATTGGAAGAGAAACAGGTTTTATGATGAAAAAAGAATGGTTTTTCTTTCCTTTAGGTAGCATTTTAAAAGGTATGGGAGGTATTCCTGTAGATCGCGGAAGAAAAAATTCTATGGTTGAACAAGTGGCAGATATAATAGAAAGCAGCCAAAAATTTAGTTTAGCAATCACTCCGGAAGCTACTCGATCAAGAAACCCAAATTGGAAAAAAGGTTTTTATTATATTGCACTGAAAGCAAATATTCCTATTGTATTAGTAGCAATTGACTATCCTACTAAAACAATTACAGCAGAAAAAGTGGTTATTCCTTCTGGAGATATTGAAAAAGATATGCGTGAGATAAAGCTATATTATAATCTATTTAAAGGAAAAAATCCAGAAAATTTTGCTACCGGTTTATAAAATACAAATTTAATGAAGACGGCTTTGCGTATTTCACTGGCACAGATAGACATAGAGTGGGAAAACATACAAGAGAATCTTCGCAGACTTGAAATAAAACTTCAGGCATTAAGCGGAAAGACTGATATTGTGGTGTTACCAGAAATGTTTTCGACCGGTTTTACTATGCAAAGCCATCTTTTTGCTGAAACGATTAATGGAAATACCATTTCTACTCTGAGGAAATGGGCCCAAAAATATAATTTGGCTCTTATAGGGAGTTATATTTGTTCAGAAAATGAAGCATATTACAATAGAGCTTTTTTTCTGGCTCCCAATAATGAAGAGCACTTCTATGACAAACGTCATCTATTTAGAATGGGCAATGAATCCAAACATTTCTCAGTTGGAAATAAACGCTGTATTTTCAATTGGCAGGGATGGAAAATATGCTTGTTAGTCTGTTATGATTTACGTTTTCCTGTATGGTCGAGAAATGTAATCAATGAATATGATCTTCTTATTTATGTAGCTAACTGGCCTGCTAGCCGTAGTCGTGTCTGGGACACATTATTATGTGCACGTGCCATTGAAAATCAAAGCTATGTATGTGGTGTAAATCGCATAGGTAATGATGCTATGGGAATTTCGTATAATGGAGGATCTGCTCTTTACAATATGAGAGGAGAAAATCTTGTTAACTTCACTAAAAACGAAGAAGGTATACGTACCGTCAACCTTGAGATAGACGCCCTCCGATCTTTTCGAACTAAATTTTCAGCCTGGCGGGATGCAGATTTCTTCTCTTTATAATAGTAACTTAATATATTTCTTTTTCTTGCTCTCCACTTTAATAATAAATTTTTTTATTAATTATATATTATTTCCGATAAAATATAGATTAAATAAGAAGAAATATATATCTTTGTGATTCTGATAAAAAAATCTAATCGTAATAATAAAAAGTATTATGAAGACTAATCTAAGTTCACAAATCACACTAAATCGGGTTTCAACAAAATACTACAAACCTGAAAATGCATTTGAACGTTCTGTTCTAACTCGTTTTGAAAAAATCCCTACCGATATTTATGAATCAGTAGATGAAGGTGCTCATCAAATAGCTACAGAAATAGCCTTTACCATCAGGGAAAAGCAAAAGGCTGGACGTTTCTGCGTTATGGCTCTTCCTGGTGGAAATTCTCCACGTTCTGTATTCGATGAATTGGTTCGTATGCATCGCGAAGAAGCTCTTAGTTTTCGCAATGTTATTGTATTTACTCTCTATGAATATTATCCATTAGCACCTGATGCCGTAAACAGCAATCTAAAGACACTGCAAACAATGTTTTTAGATCTGGTAGATATTAATAAACAAAATATATTTAGTCCTGACGGTACAATTCCTAAAGATACAATTTTTGAACATTGTCGTTTGTACGAACAAAGAATTGAAAGCTTTGGTGGAATTGATATTTTATTACTAGGTATTGGTCGCGTAGGAAATATTGGTTTTAACGAACCTGGATCACAGGCAAATTCAAATACACGTCTGATTTTATTAGACAATACATCACGCAACGATGCTGCCAAGTTATTTGGTGGAACAGAAAATGTACCTATCAGTTCTATTACAATGGGTATTTCAACCATACTTGCTGCTAAGAAAATATTCCTGATGGCATGGGGAGATGACAAGGCTCAAATGATAAAAGAGACAGTAGAAGGCAAAGTATCTGATACAATTCCAGCATCATACTTACAAATGCATAACAATATACGCGTAGCAATTGATCTTTCTGCTGCATCAAATCTTACTCGTATACAGCGCCCTTGGTTGGTTACGTCTTGCGAATGGAACGATAAACTAATCCGTAGTGCTATTGTATGGCTTTGTATGTTGACTAAAAAACCTATTCTTAAGTTAACAAACAAGGATTATAACGAAAACGGTCTTAGCGAGTTATTAGCACTCTTCGGTTCTGCATACAATGTTAACATAAAGATATTTAATGATTTACAGCATACTATTACAGGATGGCCAGGTGGAAAACCAAATGCCGACGATACATACCGTCCGGAACGTGCGAAACCATATCCTAAACGTGTAGTTGTATTTTCTCCTCACCCAGATGATGATGTAATTTCTATGGGAGGTACCGTAAGACGTCTTGTTGAACAAAAGCACGATGTACATGTTGCTTATCAAACATCTGGAAATATTGCAGTTGGTGATGAAGAAGTTGTTAGATTCATGCATTTCATTAACGGATTCAATCAGATCTTTGATGCCAATAGTGATATTATTGATAAGAAATACAAAGAGATAAGAACATTTATCAATAGCAAAAAAGAAGGTGACTTTGATAATGCAGACATGCTTCGTCTTAAAGGATTAATTCGTAGAGGAGAAGCACGTACTGCTTGTACATACGCAGGTATCAAATCAGACCATGTTCATTTCCTTGACCTTCCTTTTTATGAAACAGGAAAAATTCAGAAATCTCCTATTTCCGAAAAAGATGTTGAAATAGTACGTGCTCTACTTCAGGAAGTAAAACCTCATCAGATTTTTGTAGCAGGTGACTTGGCAGACCCACACGGCACTCACCGTGTTTGTACTGATGCTGTTCTTGCTGCTATCGATTTGGAGAAAAGTGAGAAATGGATGAAAGAATGCCGTATATGGATGTATCGCGGTGCATGGGCAGAATGGGAAATTGAACACATTGAAATGGCAGTCCCAATCTCTCCAGAAGAATTGAGACTGAAGAGAAATACTATTTTGAAACATCAGTCACAAATGGAAGGTGCGCCATTCCTTGGTAATGACGAACGTTTATTCTGGCAACGTTCTGAAGATCGTAACCGCGGAACTGCAGCATTATACGATAGTTTAGGATTAGCATCCTATGAAGCAATCGAAGCTTTTGTAGAATATTTACCTCTATAACTTCATTAATAAATTAAAGAATCCACGGATTAACACAGATTAGCAATAAATTCTGTAACAATCCGTGGATTCTCTTTATTTAAAAATGTACTTTTGTGTATAAAATCACGAAAGATGAAGAAAAAGTACATTTTATTTCTCCTTTTAATCGTTTTCGCGGTAAAAGGCACAGCACAAGATATAGACAAAAACGTAGAAGAACGTTTAAAAAACTTTTTTGAGAATTACACTTGTTCTACTGCACAAATTGGGAAAACTAATTTAAGCAGCTTTAAGATAGACTATGATGCCAAGAAACTGGATATATATGCTTCGGAAAGTTTTGCTTACCAACCATTTCTTCCTGAAATAGTTGAAGGTATTTATCGCCATATTTCACAGATCCTCCCTGGCCCTGTATGCTATTTTAAAACTACTGTTTACAGTGATGGTAAACCCATTGAAGAACTGGTTCCTAACATTTACAGAAAAAGAAAGAAAGACAAATCTCGTTTGTCGGGAGATATTGATTATAAAGGAACTCCCTGGGTAAATAACATATCGTACCCTATTGATATTTCACGAGGATTACAGAACAGACATATTGCGCTTTGGCAAAGTCACGGAAAATATTTCAAAAACGGAAACGGGAATGAAACTATTAACGGGGATGGAAATGGAGCAGGAAAAGGAAACAGCAGTAAAAATGGTTCCGGAGATGGTAAATGGCTATGGCAACGCCCTCGGCTGTTTTGCACATCCGAAGATTTGTTTACTCAGTCAATAGTAATTCCATATTTAATACCCATGCTAGAAAATGCAGGGGCTAATGTTTTTACACCTCGTGAAAGAGATATTCAGAAAAATGAGGTTATAGTTGACAATGATAATAAACAATCAGAATCATTATACATTGAAGTCAAGAATAGAAAGGCATACTGGAACACAAGCGATATTGCTGGATTTGCACAAAGAAAAAACAGTTATCAGGATGGAGAAAATCCATTTAAAGATGGAACTATCCGTTATATAAAAACAGAAAACAAAAAGAACAAAGCTTTTGCTGAATGGGTTCCTAATATTCCTGAAGAGGGAGAGTATGCAGTTTATGTATCATATCAGACTTTACCGGAAAGTGTTTCGAACGCAAAATATACTGTAATCCATAAAGGTGGAGCAACTGAATTTACTGTAAACCAGAAGATAGGCGGAGGAACATGGGTTTATCTTGGCACTTTCTCCTTTGATAAAGGATCTAACGACTATGGAATGGTTATTTTAAGTAATGAAAGTAAAGAAAAAGGGGTTATTTGCGCTGATGCTGTCCGCTTTGGTGGCGGTATGGGTAATATTTCTCGTGGAGGAACATTAAGCGGATTACCTCGCTACCAGGAAGGAGCCAGATATAATGCACAGTGGGCAGGAATGCCTTATTCTGTTTATGGAGACGAAAAACGAATAAATGATTATGCTGATGATATAAACACACGTTCACGGATGATTAATTACTTATCAGGTGGTTCGGTTTATAATCCGAAAGACAAAGGAGCTGGAATTCCTTTTGAAATGACAATGGCATTACACAGTGATGCCGGATATACTTCTAATGGCACAACCATTGGTTCTCTCGGAGTATACACAACAGATTTTAATGATAGCAAATTGCATTCGGGTATTTCTCGTTATGCATCAAGAGATCTGACTGATATAATGATTACTCAGCTAAAGTCGGACATAAATTCACAGTTCGACATTCAGTGGAACCGCAGAGGAATGTGGGATAAAAATTACAGCGAAACCAGACTTCCGGCCGTTCCTTCTGCAATACTTGAATTTCTATCTCATCAAAACTTTACTGATATGACATTCGGACACGATCCGAACTTTAAATTTGCTGTGGGACGCTCAATTTATAAATCAATTCTTCGGTTTGTAACTTCACAACACGATGAAGAATGTGTAGTGCAGCCTCTACCCGTAAGTCATTTTGCTATAAAGTTTGGGAAAAAGAAGAATACAGTAAATCTTTCATGGAAACCCGTGGAAGATCCTCTCGAATCATCAGCAAAACCACATAGTTATATTGTTTATACCCGCATAGGTAATTTTGGATTCGATAATGGAGTGGTTGTAGAAGGAACATCATATATTGCTAAAATAGAACCTGAACTGATATATAGTTTTAAGGTAACCGCAGTAAATAAAGGAGGTGAAAGTTTTCCTTCCGAAATTCTTTCCGCCTACAAAGCAAAAAAAGAAAAAGAAAGAGTTCTTATTATCAATGGATTTGATAGAATAAGCGGTCCGGCTATAGTAAACAATCCCGATTCTGCAGGGTTCGACCTTAGAAAAGATCCGGGAGTGTCTTACAAATACAATATTTCATACTGTGGATATCAAACTGGGTTTGATCGTAAGAATGCGGGTAAAGAAACCCAAGGAGGATTAGGTTACAGCAACAGTGAGCTTGAAGGATTAAAAATTGCAGGAAACACATTCGATTATGCTTTTATACATGGAAAAGCGATACAGGCTACTCCTGGATTTTCATTTGTTTCATGCAGTAACGAAGCGGTAGAAAGTGGCCAGATAAAGCTAAACGACTATAAGATTGTTGATTATATTTTAGGATTACAAAAAGAAGATTCTACTACTATTAAGTTAATGAATAAGAGATATAAGACTTTCACTCCTAAAATGAAAGAGCTAATTACGAAATATTGCCATAAAGGAGGTAATGTTATGGTGAGCGGTTCCTACGTTGGTAGGGATATGAGTTCAAACGAAGACAGAAGTTTCACAGAAGACGTGCTTAAATACAGCTTCGAAAGCAGCGTGCAAAACAGAATATCCGGAAATATCTTTGGACTAGGACGCACATTTACAATACCGAGAGAAATGAATGAAAAAATTTACTCGGTTCCATCACCCGATTGTATTGTTCCTGTATCAACTGCTTTTCCGGTATTTAAATATGTAGATGAAAACAGAAGTGCAGGTACTGCCTACAAAGGTGATTATCGGACGTTTATCATAGGATTCCCTTTTGAAACAATCGATACAGATACTCATCGGGCAGAAATCATGGCAGGAATACTTCAGTTTTTAAATGGAAGATAGGTGGAATTTCATTATAATTTATATCTTTGTGAGTAGTATAAACCTAAAAACTAAAATACCATGTACACAATACAAGCAAACACGTCAGGTACCAGAACGATGGAAATTTCGGAGGAAAACCTGCAAACCATTCGTAAATTTATGCTTTTCCAGCACTTAATAAGCAGCACCGGTGTAGTAGAAGAACAAGATCTTGAAAAATTAAAAATGAATATTCGTTCATTGATAGCTTCTCAGGAAGATGACTGCAAAGATTTACTGGATTTGTGTATAGATGTTATCTATCACAATAACATGAAAGCATTCGGACTGCAACAATTAATCAATCTTTATAAAGAATGGGATGCTAAATATCCTGCTGAAATTATAGAAGAAACTGTAGAAGAGTAATAATTACGTCTACTTCATTACACATTCATATTCCAGTCATTTAACCTGAATATACAATTATTTTAAGGTAAAATCCGTATCTTTGCTGCCATGAAAGAGTACAGATTAACAGATTGGCTGCCTACCACTAAGAAAGAAGTGGAGCTACGTGGATGGAATGAAGTAGACGTAATCCTTTTTTCCGGGGATGCTTATATTGACCATCCTTCATTCGGAGCGGCAGTTATCGGACGTATTCTTGAAGCTGAAGGACTTAGGGTAGCAATTATTCCTCAGCCCAACTGGCGTGATGATCTTCGGGATTTTAAAAAGCTGGGACGTCCTCGCCTATTCTTTGGCATCGCTCCTGGTTGCATGGACTCGATGGTAAATCATTACACTGCCAACCGCCGACTAAGATCGGATGATGCTTATACTCCTGATGGTCGTGCTGATATGCGCCCCGACTATCCAACTATTGTCTATACTCAAATTCTAAAAGAATTATATCCTGATGTTCCTGTTGTATTGGGAGGTATTGAAGCATCTATGCGCCGGCTTACTCATTATGACTACTGGCAGGATAAACTACATAAAAGTATCTTAATAGACTCTGGTGCTGATATTTTGATATACGGAATGGGTGAAAAGCCTATTGCCGAGCTATGCCGTGAAATGCAAGAAGGGATTTCACTTCATAAAATAACAACTATTCCTCAAACAGCATTTGTTAGAAAAAAGAACGAAATTCCGGAAGGAAAGAAAGAGGATGATATTTTCCTCCACTCGCACGAAGAATGTCTGAAAGATAAAAAGAAGCAAGCAGAAAACTTTCGCCATATTGAAGAAGAAAGCAATAAGATGGAAGCATCACGCATACTGCAATCTGTTGATGATAAAGTGGTAGTTGTTAATCCGCCCTACCCTCCTATGACCGAAGAAGAGCTAGACCGATCTTTTGATTTACCATATACCCGCCTTCCTCATCCAAAATATAAAGGGAAAAGAATTCCGGCTTTTGATATGATTAAATTTTCCGTTAATATCCATCGGGGATGTTTTGGCGGATGTGCTTTTTGTACCATTTCTGCTCATCAGGGAAAGTTTATTGTTTCACGCAGTAAAGACTCTATTTTAAAGGAAGTAAAACAGATTGTAGATCAGCCGGACTTCAAAGGATATCTTAGTGATCTTGGCGGACCATCGGCTAATATGTATCGCATGGGTGGAAAGGATCTTAAGATTTGCAGAAAGTGCAAGCGTCCTTCATGCATTCATCCCAAAGTGTGTCCTAATTTAAATACAGATCATCGTCCGCTGCTTGATATTTATCATTCGGTAGATGCAATTAAAGGGATAAAGAAATCATTTATCGGTAGCGGAGTTCGTTATGACTTGTTACAATACGATAGTAAAGATCCGGAAATAAACCGTTCTACTGTTGAGTATACCCGCGAATTGATTGCCAAACATGTTAGCGGACGCCTCAAGGTGGCTCCGGAACATACTTCTGATAAAGTGCTCAACTTTATGCGAAAGCCTTCGTTCTCACAGTTTCAGCAGTTCAAGAGAACCTTTGATAAACTGAACAAGGAACTTAACATGAAACAGCAGCTGATTCCATATTTCATATCATCACACCCGGGATGTAAGGAAGAGGATATGGCTGAACTTGCGGTTATTACCAAGAACCTGGATTTCCATTTGGAGCAGGTGCAGGACTTTACTCCTACTCCTATGACCGTTTCTACCGAAACCTATTATACCGGATATCATCCGTACACTTTGGAACCAATTTTCACAGCCCATAATCCGAAAGAAAAATTAGCCCAACGCCAGTTCTTCTTCTGGTATCAGCGCGAATATAAAAATCAGATTATTAATGAACTGAGAAAATTAGGGCGAAAAGATTTGATTGACAAGTTATACGGAAAATAATGAATGGTTGCATTCTATCAGTTATTCACCAATAAATTAAATCCATTGGCGGAGGACTGAGAATTATTGGCGAAGGAATAAAAATGATTGGTGAATAATCGTTCAACTTATACGGTTTGATTTAAAGATATAGAAGAAGGCATGTTACAGCTCCGCAAGAATCTGTGCAACCCACTTTAGCTTCGTTTAAAAGTATAGGAAGAGTGCTTTTACTTCGCATTATTATAACATTCTGCGAAAAAATAAATTTCATCCATCACTCCCTCACCTTTTCTTATAACATTATCAATTTCAAAGTATTACATGGTGGTGGTAGCATTTTCAACCACCACCAATCACTCACTTTTAGTGTCATCCCTCACAATTTCAGCAATAAAATCGGTAATTCGCAGTGTATATTTCTAAAAGAGACAGGGGAAATAATGAATATCTCCCCCGATTATTTTTTATTTTCAAGCTTTACATAACATACATCTCGCTAAGAATGCCGGCAGCCGTTTCTACATCATCAATGTTCTTTATAATCATACTTCTGCGATTATGCTGCTCGCGCAACTGACAGTTACGGGAATATTTCTGCAAGTAAGTAATCACCTTATCGAAAGCTTCCGATTGATAATATGGCGAATCAGGGTTATTGACAAAGAAAATCGTCATTTTTCCAGCTTTCAGGAATACTTTTTCTACTCCCAGCTTCTTTGCAAAACGGCGAAGACGAACAATACGCATCAGTTCAAGCCCTTCTTTTGGTATCTTGCCAAAACGGTCTTCCAGACGATGTTGGAAATCCAGTACCTCCTGATCTGTTTCCATACTGTCCAGCTCACGGTAAAGCAACATTCTTTCACTGCTACTAGGAATATATTCGTCCGGGAAAAGTAATTCCAAATCACTTTCTACCATACATTCCTGCACAAAGCCCTCTCCACTTATTTTTTCTTCTCCAACAGCAAGCTCCTCAGCATAAAGTTCCGCAAACTCATCTGTCTTAAGTTCATGCACAGCTTCATTCAGAATCTTTTGATAGGTTTCATATCCTAAATCGGCAATGAAACCGCTTTGTTCAGCACCCAGCATGTTTCCGGCACCACGAATATCAAGATCCTGCATGGCAATATGAATACCACTGCCAAGATCACTAAAGTTTTCAATAGCTTGCAATCGGCGCTTTGCTTCTGTAGTCAGACTACTAAGCGGTGGCGCCAGCAAGTAACAGAATGCCTTTTTGTTTCCTCGTCCCACACGACCACGCAACTGGTGAAGATCACTCAATCCGAAGTTCTGAGCATTGTTAATGATAATGGTGTTTACATTAGGGATATCAATACCACTTTCAATAATTGAAGTTGCAATCAATATATCATAGTCGTAATTAATAAAATCTAGGATTATCTTTTCCAGCTTTTCAGGTTCCATCTGTCCATGTCCCACACAAATGCGGGCATCCGGAACCAAGCGATGAATGAGTCCTTCCAATTCATAGATGTTCTGAATACGGTTATTCACGAGGAATACCTGACCGTTTCGGCTCATTTCGAAATTAATTGCCTCACCAATAATATCTTCATTAAAAGTGTGAACTTCTGTCTGTATAGGGTATCGGTTAGGCGGTGGAGTACTGATAACCGAAAGATCACGGGCACCCATCAATGAGAACTGCAAAGTTCTAGGAATAGGTGTTGCCGTCATGGTCAGCGTATCCACATTTACCTTTAATTGTCTGAGTTTCTCTTTCACAGACACACCAAACTTTTGTTCTTCATCAACAATGAGCAATCCAAGATCTTTAAACTTAATCTGTTTGCCAATAATTTTGTGCGTGCCAATCAGTACACCAATCTTCCCTTCTTTGAGGTCGTTCAGTATATTTTTCACTTCATTCGGTTTCCGGGCACGACTCAGATAGTCTACTCTGCAAGGGAAATCCTTTAACCGTTCACTGAATGTTTTGTAATGTTGCAAAGCCAAAACGGTAGTCGGCACCAAAACCGCTACTTGCTTATTGTCCGTAGCAGCTTTAAAGGCAGCGCGAACAGCAATCTCTGTTTTTCCAAAACCAACGTCCCCGCATACCAGACGATCCATCGGCATTTCACGCTCCATATCCGACTTCACATCTTGCGTAGTTTTCAGCTGATCGGGTGTATCTTCATAAATAAATGAAGCTTCAAGTTCGTGTTGCAGGAATGAATCGGGACTGAAACTAAAGCCCTTTTCATCTTTTCGTTGAGAATAAAGTTTAATCAGATCACGAGCTATATCCTTTATTTTAGTTTTGGTTCTATCCTTTAGCTTTTCCCATGCACCGGTTCCCAGCTTGTTTAAGCGAGGAGATTCCCCTTCCTTACCTTTATATTTAGAAACCTTATGCAAAGAGTGGATGCTGACAAAGACCACATCCTCGTTCTGATAAACCAACTTAATTACTTCCTGAGAAGTATTTCCATTTGGAATCCGAATTAATCCGGCAAATTTACCCACACCATGGTCAGTATGTACCACATAATCGCCAACCTGAAACTGGTTTAACTCCTTCAATGTAAGAGCTACTTTGCCACTTCTGGCATTGTCACTCTTTAAGTTATATTTATGGAAACGGTCAAATATCTGATGATCAGTAAAGAAACAACAGCGCAACGTATTATCAACAAATCCCTCGTGAATAGTTTTATCAACTGCTATAAAAGGAATATGATCGTTTCGGTCATCAAAAATAGCCTTGATACGATCCGTTTGCTTTGCACTGTCCGACAGTATATAAATCTGATAGTTCTGCACCAAATAACTCTTCAGCGAACCACTAACCAAATCAAAGTTCTTATGAAAAATAGGCTGTGCGGAGAAATCAAAATCCACCTTAGCCTCAGGAATTCCGGTTGGTTTATTACCAAACTCAATGCGATGAAAATCCAAAGCACGGACAGTAAATTCAGAACCATCAATCAACTTTTGTTCCAGATTCACATATTCCTGCCCATCTTGTTCCTGTGCAATGATAGCCTGTGGAGAAAGAGCCTCATCGTGTACAGCCTGAATTCGTTCTCGCAACCACAAGAAATCTTTAGTTCCAAGAATTGTCTCTTCCGGAATAAAGTCCAGGAAAGAAACTTCCTCACCTACCCCTTTTGTAAGTTCGGGCACAATCGAAATACTAGTCTTCTTTTCTTTGGATAACTGAGTATCAACTTCAAAGCTTCTGATACTTTCTACTTCATCTCCAAAGAAATCTATACGATAAGGATATTCTGATGAAAAAGAGAACACATCGATAATACTTCCACGCACAGCATATTGTCCGGGTTCGTAAACATAATCCACCCGTTCAAAGCCGTAATTATAAAGGACTTCTGTAATGAATCCTGTATCAACATGTTCGCCAACCTGCAATTTTAATGTCTTATCAGTGAGTTCGTCACGCGAAACAACTTTTTCGGCCAGCGCATCCGGATAAGTCACTACACACAAAGGCTCTTCCGTTTTTTGCAAACGGCTTAGCACTTCTGTACGTAGAATCTCATTGGCAGCATCCTTTTGTCCGTACTTTATTGCTCTACGATAAGATGACGGAAAGAACAAAATTTTATCTGCCCCGTTTATCTGAGTAAGATCATGATAAAAATATCCCGCTTCCTCGAGGTCACCTAAAATAAAAACAAACGACTTTTTGCAACTTTTAAGAAGAGTGGAAAAAATAAGAGCTGCAGAAGAGGCACAAAGCCCCCCCAGAAAAATCTTCGTTACCGAGGATTCTTCAAGCAGCTTTGTCGTAGCCCCAATCCCGGGATGCTTGGCATATAAGCTTTGCAATTCTGATATATTCATAAAAACAATCTGTTTTTTCACCTCAGAATATGAATAAACCTGCAATTTTATCCTTATCGGAACTGTTATATAGATATAATAACAAACAAAAAACAAGGAATAAAAGCCAACTGTGGTGAAAAGATTTTAATCTTCCCTGCAAAATTACTAAAAAAATATGGTTCTCTTTTGCAGGTACAATAAATTAACTACTTTTGTCTTACTAAATATACAACAAAAATATGCAAGCCTCCGACAGTATCGTTATTATTCCAACCTATAATGAAAAGGAAAACATTGAAAATATAATCCGCGCAGTTTTCGGATTAGATAAAATATTTCACATACTAATCATTGAAGATGGTTCACCGGACGGCACAGCTTCTATCGTGAAACGACTACAACTTGAGTTCCCGGAACGTTTGTTTATGATTGAGCGTAAGGGAAAACTTGGACTTGGTACAGCATACATTACTGGTTTTAAATGGGCTATAGAAAATAAATACGATTTTGTTTTTGAAATGGATGCCGATTTTTCTCACAGTCCTAACGATTTACCTCGTCTCTATCATGCATGTACAGTTCTGGGAGGAGATGTAGCCATTGGTTCACGCTATGTGAGTGGTGTAAACGTGGTGAACTGGCCAATGGGACGGGTACTTATGTCATACTTTGCATCAAAATATGTTCGTTTTATCACAGGTATTCCGGTTGCAGATACCACTGCCGGATTTAAATGCTATCGTCGTGAAGTACTTGAAACAATTGAACTAGATAAAATAAAGTTCAAAGGATATGCATTCCAGATCGAGATGAAATTCATGGCTTACAAGTCTGGCTTCAATATATTGGAAGTTCCTGTGATTTTCATTAACCGTGAATTGGGTTCTTCAAAAATGAACAGTGGAATATTCGGAGAAGCAGTAATGGGAGTTCTTCAATTAAAACTTGATAGTTTCTTCCGTAAATACCCTCAAAAGAAATGAAACGTACACTTATCAAAGACGCCACGATTATAAACGAAGGGCGCAGTTTTACAGGCTCTGTTATAATTGAAGATGACAAAATAGCCAAAGTTATAGATGGAGCTGTAACAACCGAAGACACGTATACCGAAATAATTGATGCAAAAGGTAAGTATCTTATTCCCGGAGTTATCGATGACCATGTGCATTTCCGCGAACCGGGACTGACACAAAAGGCAGATATTACAAGCGAAAGCCGGGCTGCTGCTGCAGGAGGTGTTACCTCTTTTATGGATATGCCGAATACAATGCCTCAAACAACGGACCTTGATGCATTGAATGCTAAGTTTCAGCTGGGAGCTGAAAAGAGTTTAATTAACTACTCTTTTTACTTCGGTGCTACAAATACAAATTCCGATCTGCTTTCTCAGTTAGATCCTCACCGTGTGTGCGGGGTTAAACTTTTTATGGGCTCGAGTACAGGAAACATGCTGGTTGATCGCAAGGAAAGTCTGATGAAAGTTTTTGGCGGAACCGATTTGCTGATCGCTGCTCACTGCGAAGATCCTGTAATTATAGCACAAAATACTCGCCTCGCTAAAGAAAAGTACGGCGATGATCCTGATATTATTTATCATCCGATGATAAGAAGCGAAGAAGCATGTTATGCATCTTCAGCATTGGCTGTTGAATTGGCTGAAAAGGCTGGTGCCAGACTACATGTTCTTCATATTTCTACTGCCAAAGAACTTGATCTGTTTAAAGATGTACCGATCAAGGAGAAGAAAATTACTGCAGAAGTCTGCGTTTCCCATCTTATTTTCGACGATACATGGTACAAGAAGTTAGGTACACGTATTAAATGCAACCCGGCAATTAAAACAGTAATTGACAGAGCAGTATTATTAAATGCCATCACAGAAAATCGCATTGACGTAATTGCAACAGACCATGCACCGCATTTACTAAGTGATAAAGAAGGTGGTGCCTTACGTGCAACTTCGGGAATGCCTATGATTCAGGTTTCATTGATCTCTATGCTCGAGTTTGCTAAACCTCAAATTTTCACAAAGGAACAGGTTGTGCAAAAAATGTGTCATGCTCCGGCAGAACTTTTCCAGATACATAATCGTGGATATATTCGCGAAGGCTACCAGGCCGACCTGGTAATTGTAAACCCTAAATCAGAATGGAAACTTACAAATGATAAGATTCTCAGCAAATGTGGCTGGAGTCCATTGGAAAATTTTAAGTTCAATCACAAAGTAGAACGTACTTTCGTCAATGGACATACTGTATACTCTGACGGACAATTAGATAATTCATATCGCGGACAAGAACTTAGATTCAGATAAACTATGGTAACTTCATATAAAATTCATGAACTTGTAGAGTATATTGACTGGCTTTACTTTTTCCACGCATGGAGATTGGGAGCACAGTTCGGTCAAATATCTGATATTCATGGGTGCGATTCCTGTCGTGCGCAATGGCTAACTAGCTTTCCAGAGGAAGATCGTACAAAAGCGGCCGAAGCTATGCAACTTTTCAAGGAAGCAAACAGAATGCTTAACGAATTGGATAAAGATTATGAAGTTAAAGTAATGTTTGAGTTGTTTGATTCTAATTCAGACGGAGATAATCTTATCATAGGAGACGTTGTTATTCCGTTGCTTCGTCAGCAAGTACGTAAAAAAGACAATGAACCCTATTTATGTTTAAGTGATTTTGTTCGTCCGCTTTCATCGGGAATAAAAGACACAGTAGGTGTATTTGCTTCGAGTGTTGACCCTGAAATGGAGAAAACATACGAAGACGATCCATATAAACATATATTGGTTCAGACATTGACCGACCGCCTTGCTGAAGCTGCTGTTGAAAAGATGCACGAGTACGTACGAAAAGTAGCCTGGGGATATGCAAAAGATGAGAATCTGACCATAAAAGATATGCTGAAAGTAAAGTATCAAGGTATTCGTCCGGCTGTGGGATATCCATCCATCCCCGATCAATCTATCAACTTTTTACTGAATGACTTGATTGATATGAGTAAGATTGGAATTAAACTCACAGAAAATGGAGCAATGTATCCGCATGCTTCTGTAAGCGGAATAATAATCTCGCATCCTGCATCAAGCTATTTTTCTATTGGAAAAATAGGAGAAGATCAGTTGAAAGATTATGCCCTCAGAAGAAACATGGAAGAATCTGTAATGAGAAAGTTTCTTGCAGCAAACTTATAATCAACTTTATTAGTTGAGACTCAATTTTTTAAGTAATATATAACCAATAATAATATAAAATTAATAGAACAGTTCATTTAAAGACCTACACCTTTATGGCAAAAAGTGTAGACTAAAAGAATAAAAGGTCTAGGCCTTATTTATATACACCCTACTGCTTTGAAAAAACAATTAGTTAAAAAAAGTATTAGGTTCCCTGAAATTTTGTGATTTTTCCCTGTTACTCACGACTAATTAAGTGATTTAGCAAATGGACGAGACAAGAATAAACAAGGAATTAGAGCAGGAGTTTACGGCATGCATAAAAGAATATGAGCGTGTCATATACAAAGTCTGCTATTTATACACCACTAAGTCGGTAACGCTTAATGATTTATATCAGGAAGCTGTACTGAACATCTGGCGAGCTTTCCCGAAGTTTCGGCGCGAATGCAAAATATCTACATGGATATATCGCATTACGTTGAATACTTGTATCTCATTCATTCGTAAAGAAAAAAATATACCAGAGATAGTTTCACTGACACAAGAAGCGGAATGGTTAACAGAGGAGGAAGACAGTTTCCGGGAAATGCTGGTGGAATTATATAGGCTCATAAATTGTTTGGGACAACTCGACAAATCTATTATTCTTCTGTATCTGGAGAATAAGGACTATGCAGAAATTGCTGAGATTACCGGATTAACGGTTACTAATGTTGCAACCAAACTGAGCAGAATAAAAGATAAATTAAGAAAAATGCCTCACAACTAAATATTGAACAATGGAACTTGATGAATTGAAAAAGTCGTGGGATATACTGGATAACCGACTAAAAAAGAAAGAAATATTAGATGAGCAAACATTAAGCAAACTAATCAAAGAACGGACAAAGCAAACGCATAGTTCGATGAAGAAAATGCTAATGTACTCGAAAGCGACTCTGATAGTAGGTTTTCTTGCAATTATTGGTTTAAGCTATTATTTACTGACAGCAGATCATAACAATAAAGAATACTGTTTATGGATTTTTATATGGGGAATGCTTTGCTTTGGTATGATATGGGATAGCTTAGGATATATGTATCTAAAAAGTATTGATATAGAAAAAATGCCACTAGTAACCATTGTTAAAAAGGTTACTGCCTATCACCGGAATTTTATCATTGAATGTTTTGTGGCAGCTCTCTTTTTCTTATCAGCTTTTTTAATGCAGGCATTCTGTCTTAATCTGCTAGCGCTGAATCTAATTACCATATTAGTGTTTCTCGGAGTATGGATTATTGGTTGCATTGCTGCTATATGGGTTATAAAGAATTTATTTTACGATAAATTAAAAGATATTAAACGGAATCTTGCTGAGTTGAGAGAACTAGAACAAGATTAATTACATTACTTTACTAACAACTCTCAAAAAAAAGTCTTTCCTGCCTATAAGCAGGGAAGACTTTTAAAAGGCCACAAAGAATATGATGCAGAAAGTCTTTTTATTCCTGTTATTGGTGCTTATCCTACCAGATATATTTATCTACAAGGTTTATATATCTAATTTTCAAACCAATACTCTTATTAAGTATCTTTATTTTCTGCCTTCGTTGTTATTACTGGCAGGTATCATCTATCTGTTTCTTTTTGCAAATCACGACTTTATAATTGAACGAAACCGACTGGTAAGCTGGTTTATTATGTCGTATTTTATTTTTACCGTGCCCAAGCTTTCATTTATGCTTATCTCAATATTTGATCTTCCTTTGGGCTTTATCTTTAAACGTTCTTTTACTACATTTACATACGCCGGAATCACTTCGGCTGTAATTTGGGTAGCAATACTTATTTATGGTTCATTTTGGGGCAAAACAAAATTCGAAGTTAAGCCACTAACATACCAGTCATCATTACTACCTAAAGGATTCGATGGATACAAAATAGTGCAACTGTCGGACATTCATATCGGAAGCTGGGTAGGAAATGGAAAAGCACTGCAGGAAGCTGTAGAATTGGTAAATGCACAGCAACCTGATTTAATTGTGTTTACCGGAGATTTAATAAACAACAAAGCCAGTGAACTTGATAATTATGAAGATATTCTAAGCAAATTAAAAGCAAAAGACGGAGTATTTTCTATTCTTGGCAATCACGATTACGGGCCATACTATCGTTGGAAAAATCCGAAAGAACAAGCTGATAATCTTATCTCCCTTAAACAAAAAGAAGCTAAGATGGGTTGGATTCTACTGAATAATGAGCATCGTATTCTTCATCACAAAGGTGACAGTATAGCACTGGTTGGCGTAGAAAACTGGGGAGCACCTCCTTTTACTGGTAAGGGCGATTTAAAGAAAGCGCTTATCGGTGCAGAAGAAATTCCTTTTAAATTATTACTCAGCCACAATCCCTCTCACTGGAAAAAGAAAGTATTACCGGAAAGCGATGTTGCTTTAATGCTTTCAGGACATACTCATGGCATGCAATTTGCACTGGGAAATCATTCTTTAGCCTCACTTTTTAGTTCACAATGGAGAGGCCTGTATACACAAGGCAACAGATCTCTGTACGTAAACGTGGGGTTAGGATTCCTTGGAGTACCTTTCCGCTTTGGTGCATGGCCCGAAATATCTGTAATTACTCTAAAAAGTAAGTAACAAGTTTGTTACTTACATCTCTGCTTCATCTTTATCTTTTTTATCCTGATAGGCTGAAGGCAACATTCCGAATTCTTCTTTAAAGTATTTGCTGAAATACTTAGGGTTATTAAATCCTACCTGATAAGCAACTTCTGAAATGTTCAACTGACTCTCGCGGAGTAACTGAGCAGCCCTCTTCAAGCGTATGGTACGTATAAATTCAATAGGAGTCTTTCCCGTTATAGAAAGTAGTTTCTTGTATAAATGCACCCGACTCATACCTAAAGATTTGCTCATTTCCTCAACCGAAAGCTCACTACTGCTTATATTATCTTCTACATACTTGATTGCTTTTTGAATTAGCTTTTCATCTAAAGAAGTAATTGTAATGTCGCTGGGCTTAACTTCTATTTGCTGACGGAAAGCTTCACGGGCAGCCTCTCTCCTTTCCATAAGTTTACGGATTCTGAGCATCAGGATTTCAAAATTAAACGGCTTGGTAATGTAATCATCCGCGCCGGTTTCCAATCCTTCAAGCTTATGCTCTTCGGCTGTTCGAGCTGTAAGAAGAATCAATGGAATATGCGAAGTGCGCAGATCACTCTTTACCAGGCGACAAAGCTCGCATCCATCCATTTCGGGCATCATCACATCACTAATAATCATGTCTGGTAGAGAATCCAGTATTGATTCCCATGCCTCTTTTCCATTTGCAGCTTCCTGAACAATAAACTCTACTTTGAGACTATCTTTCATAAAGGTACGGAAGTCATCATTATCATCAACCACAAGTATTGTCGAACGAGCCGGAACTTCCTCATGCACATCCTGCATATCGGTCAAGTCTTCCTGTTTTTCTGTAAGAACAGCAACATTACCTTCTGTAATTGTAACTTTCTTTTCTTCCTCGATTTTTCGATTTACAGGTATGGTAATAACAAAGATGCTTCCTTTTCCGGTATTGTTGTGTACTTCTACAGTTCCTTTATGCAATAGAACAAACTCCTTAACCATATTAAGACCTATTCCACTACCACCAAACTTGTGTTCATCGGTTTGCTTCACCTGATAGAAGCGCTCAAATATTTTTTCTTTTTCATCATCACCGATACCAATACCTGTATCTGCCACACGAATTTCCAATAATTCCGGCTGACCGTCTCCCGAAGCTGGTAACAAATCAAGATGTACTTCCACACGACCTCCTTCGTTAGTAAACTTAAATGCATTGGAAAGTAAATTCATCATAATTTTTCCCATCTTATCCTCATCAAACTCCATACGCAATTCGTTTATTGCGGAATAGAAGGTTAGCCGGATATTTTTCTTTTCCGAAAGTTCGGCAAAAGTAGAGGATACACTTTTTATATAGGCTACAATATCACCATACGAAAGGTTTACCTGATGTCCCTGAACATCTAATCTACGGAAATCTATTAACTGATTTACAAGGTGAAGTAAGCGGATTGCATTACGATGCACCATCTCGAGCTTTTGCTTCTGCTCATCGTTGTTTATTACTTTAATTACATTTTCCAATGGAGAGATAATTAAAGTAAGCGGAGTACGTAATTCATGACTTATATTCGTAAAGAAGCGTAACTTCATATCGTCAATCTCGTGATTACGTTTAGCTTCAAGTTCTATTTGTTCTAATTTATAGCGATTTCGTTCACGTGTAAGAATCATAATTCTAGCACGAACCAGCAGACCTATAATAATAAGGATATAAAAGAAATAAGCAAATCCGGAACGCCAGAAAGGAGGTTCTATTACTATTTTAAGTGAAGCTGCACTCTCATTCCAGAATCCGTCGCTATTTGCAGCTTTCACCATTAAAGTATAAGTTCCGGGAGCAAGATTGGTATAGGTTATTTTATGAACATTCTCGTCAGCTATCAGCCAGTCTTGATTAAAACCTTCAAGTTTATAGGCATATTTTGTCTTTTCGGGCAAAACATAATTCATGGATGAAAACTCTACAGAAAAAACATTCTGACGATATTTCAGTTTAATTTCTTTTGTCCAGTTTAGGCCTTCTTTAAGAATTAGATTTCCGTCATAAACAGAATCAACTTTAACACTATTATTAAAAAGTTGCAGGTCGGTAAAAACTACTTTGGGTAAAGTTCTGTTATATTTTATAATCTCAGGATTAAAAATGTTATAGCCCCGGATTCCTCCCATCAGGATTTCTCCACGGAAAGATCTGAGTATGGAGCGCATATTAAACTCACTACTTTGCAGACCATCACGTTCATCATAATTATAGAAGGTATACGAGTAATCACGAGTCTTAGGGTTTGTAGCAACTATAATATTTGAAACTCCATTGGATGTTGTAACCCACATATTTTTATTAGCATCTTCTATAACTCCCGTAATCACATTATCAGGAAGTCCGTTAGTCTTAAATAGAGCTGTTATCTTATCATTTTTACGATCAAAGATATTTAATCCTTCACGAGTAGCAATCCATAAAAGTCCGCGACTATCTACATACAACTGATTCACGTTCTTATTAGAAAAAGTCTGATCGCCTCGCTTATTGGTTAGAAACCGTTCAAAAACGCCTGTTCTTATATTATAAGTCGTTACTCCAATAGCTGTTCCAATATATAGCATATCATCGTGTCCCAAGCAAAGAGAAGATATATATTCGGAAGTAAGTAGTTCTTTCTTCCTATTATTAAAAGTGAGAAACTGTCCGGTTTTAGGATTCAGCCGCTGAAGACCATTTCCCAGCGTACCAATCCAGATATATCCTTCATTATCCTCCACAATAGACCATATATTATCATTTGCTAAAGAATTAGGATTATTCGGATTGTGTTTATAATGAATAAAACGGTTTCCTTCAAAACAATCCATTCCTCCCAAAAAGGTTCCAATCCAAACCTTTCCATCTCGCGATGCACAAAGGCTCACAATTATATTTCCGGCTAAAGACGACTCTTGTCCGGGTATATGTTGATAGAGCTGCCGTTTCCCTGTTGACTTGTTATAGCATATAACTCCGGCTCCGTTAGTACCAATCCATAAGTTTCCTTTTGTATCTTCAGCCAAGATAGTAGCATCATTATTAAAGTTTTTCTGATTAGCATAATAAGACATGTGATCGACTTCAAACTTAAAGATACTCTCGCTATAATAAGATATACCTTTTTTATATGTCCCTATCCAAATAATATTGGTATTATCTCTGTAGATACAATTTATTGTATTGTGAGAAATACTTCTTTCATCAGTTGGTTCATTCTGAAGATTAATTACCCGTCCTTTTTGCTTGTCAATAACATTTACACCTCCATGATCTGTTCCTATCCACACATTTCCGTTACCATCCTGTGCTATATCTCTAACCACATTACTTGACAGAGTATATACCGATTTGGTTGCCATATTACTGATATATTCCCAGCCTCTGGTATTTGAATGATAAAGCCACACACCATAACTGCCATCAGTATACACCCAACAATCGTTATCAGAATCAACATAAACAAAAAACTTATTAGTATTTATACCAAAGTTAGCAGGAATATAATTTTCTTTTCTAAGAACCTTTCCCGTTTTTTTATTTATACATTCCATCAGTCCCGATTGGAACATTATTACATAATAGGCTTTACCTTCACGAATATCTGTTATAATACCTCTACTCAAGTTACCTGTCCGACCATCTTGTGCAAATAAAAGCAGTTTCTTTGATGCACTCTGATATTGATAAACTCCCAATCCTCTTACATAACACAACAAATTTTTCTGCTTATCAATAAAGATTGATTCCACATTCCGCTGAATACCTAACTTCCTCAATTCATTAGCTACATTTCTTTTGAATCGTTCTTTTCTTGAGTCATAAATTACATAACCGGAGCCTGTATTAATCCATAGATTGGCATCAGCATCTTCCTGAATATTGGATATATAGTTATCTATTATAGAAGTTGTATCCTGTTGGTTGTGTTGATATAGTTTATAGGAATATCCATCATAACGATTTAGTCCGGAAACAGTTCCAAACCACATAAATCCTCTGCTGTCTTTATAGATATAATTAACCTGACTATGAGAAAGCCCATTGCTTACTTCCAGATGTTTAAACATAAATTTGCCTTGGGCTAAAGCAAAAGAAGGAAATAGAATAAGAAGAAAAAAGTATAGATATAAGTGCTTTTTCATAAAAGAACTGGGTTATCAGTGATTAACAGCTCACAAAACTCGTAAAAAAACTCGGTTTATCAAAAAATATATTCCCGAAATGCAGAATCTTTATCCACATTTTACCAGACTAAATTATCTAAACATAAGAATCTATACTTTATTGATTTTTTATAATACAATTTTAACATCCGCAATAGTGTTCTCATTTATTTTCTGTATTTTCGGCTCCTGAATAAAAAACGGTCTATTACACCTTATTATATTATGAAACCAACGTTTACCTTTATCGGAAAAAGTATTCTCATTTACAATTTCTGGCTTATTACTATCAAGCAACAACTACGGACAGTAAAGCTAGTTTAACTTCAAAAATAGAAAAACAAAATAAATAACTCTTAAAACTATAAATTACACAATGAAAAACAAATTAAGTTTTCTGGTTCTGTTTGCTCTCATTACTATGGGAGTTAATGCAAAAGTAAAATTGCCGGATATTTTGGGCGATAACATGGTATTACAGCAAAGCACTAAAGTAAAACTCTGGGGAGAATCAACTCCAAATAAAACAATATCTGTAAAAGTATCCTGGAGCAAAAATAGTGTTCAAACGCAATCTGATAAAGATGGAAAGTGGCTATTGTGGTTATCAACTCCAAAGGGTAGTTATGACAGCAAAGAAATATCAATTTCAGATGGTGAGATTGTTACACTAAAAAACATATTAATCGGCGAAGTGTGGTTTTGCTCCGGACAATCAAATATGGAAATGCCATTAAACGGCTTTTGGAACTGTCCAATCATGAACGCAAACGAAACAATTGCTAATGCCGGACAAAATAAAGGAATCAGATTTGCAACAGTACCCAAAACTCCAAGCTTCACACCGCAGAATTCCTGTTCAGGTAAATGGCAGGTTTGTAATCCGGAAACTGCAGCATTGTTCAGTGCAACAGCATATCATTTTGCCACTTCACTGAATCGTGCTCTTGATGTTCCGGTAGGTGTTATAAATTGTAGCTGGGGAGGTTCAAGGGTAGAAAGCTGGACTAACAAGGAAATTCTTGAAACATATAAGGATATTGATTTATCAAAAGAAGGTATAAACAAAGTTCGTGATTATTTAAGACCACTACTTATGTATAATGGTATGCTTAAACCATTAACTAATTATACTATTAAAGGATTCTTGTGGTATCAAGGTGAATCGAATGTAGGAAACCAAGATACCTATGCGCAAAGATTAGCAAATATGGTAGAATTATGGCGCAAAGATTGGGGACTGGGCAATCTACCTTTCTATTTCGTTGAAATTGCTCCTTTCCAATATGGTGAAGGAGAATCTGGAGCTTATTTAAGGGAAGCTCAATATAAAGCTCAATCTTTAATTCCTAACAGTGGAATGATTTCCACAAATGATTTGGTTGAAGAATATGAGGCAGCCAATATACATCCAAAAAATAAAACCTTGGTAGGAAAACGTCTTTGCTATATGGCTTTAAATAAGACTTATGGCTATAGCACCGTTGCATGTTATGGTCCGGAATATAAATCAATGGAAGTTAAGGATGGCAAAGCTTATCTTAGTTTCAATTATACTCAGGACGGATTTAGCCGTGAAAAAGGAATCAATGGATTTGAAGTTGCAGGAGCCGACAAAGTATTCTATCCAGCTATTGCAACTGTAGACTTAAATAAGAAAATAGTTATTGTATACAGTGAAAATGTAATAGAGCCGGTAGCTGTAAGATACTGCTTCCGTAACTTCCAGATAGGAAATCTTTATAACAATAGAGAACTGCCAATGGTTCCATTCCGCACAGATAATTACTAATGCACTAATTTATATGTTACATAAAAGAAGTATGAATAAGAAATTACTTATAATTGTATTCTGTAGTCTTTGTGCACAAATAGGTTTGGCACAAAAAACACAGTCTGTCTCATCTCCCGACGGAAAGATACAAACAACAATATCAATCGGAGATAAAATAACCTATACAGTAACCAGTAATAATCAAACAGTAATTGCATCCTCTCCTATATCCATGACTCTGAATTCAGGAGAAGTATGGGGTAAAAATGCAAAGCTTGATAAAAGCAACAAAAGAATAATAAATCAGAAAATCACTTCGCCATTCTATAAAAGAGCGCAGATAACAGATAACTGCAATGAATTGACTCTTCACTTTAAAAAAGACTGGGGAATAAAGTTCAGGGTATATAATGACGGTGTTGCATATCGCTTTATCAGCTATAGAAAGATGCCGTTCACTGTTCAGAACGAAGAGGTAAAATATAATTTCGCGAATGATTGTCCTGCAACAGTTCCTTATGTTCGCTTGGATGGTGTAAGTAATTATAAAGACTTTGAGAAACAATTCCATAATTCATTCGAGAATACTTATACCACAGACAATTTATCAAAATTAGACAGTAACAGACTGATGTTTCTTCCGTTAGTAGTTGAAGCCGGTAATGGTATTAAAGTTTGTATTACAGAAGCTGATTTGGAAAGTTATCCGGGTCTTTATCTTAATAAGGCTCAAGATGGTAACTATTTAAATGGAGTTTTTGCACCTTATCCTAAAAGTACAGAGCAAGGAGGACATAATATGTTGCAATTTAGGGTGAAAGAACGCGAAAACTTTATAGCCAAGGTAAATGGTGCGCGCGAGTTTCCTTGGCGTGTAGCCATTATTGCTTCGGAAGATAAACAATTTGCCGAAAGTGATTTGACTTATAAACTTGCTGCTCCTTCAAGAGTACCTGACTATTCATGGGTAAAACCTGGAAAGGTAGCCTGGGACTGGTGGAACGACTGGAATATATATAATGTAGATTTCGAAGCCGGGATAAATAACGACACCTATAAATATTACATTGATTTTGCTTCTGCAAACGGATTGGAATATGTTATTCTTGACGAAGGATGGGCTGTTAATCTGAAATGTGATTTGATGCAGGTTGTGCCGGAAATAAATATCAAGGAACTTGTTGACTATGCAGCAAAAAAGAATGTTGGTATTATACTTTGGGCAGGGTTTCATGCTTTTAACCGTGATATGGAAAACGTATGCAAATACTATTCTGAACTTGGAGTTAAAGGATTTAAAGTAGATTTTATGGACCGGGACGATCAGGAGATTGTAGATTTCAACTATCGCGCCGCTGCTACATGTGCCAAGTATCATCTTATTCTTGACCTTCACGGAATGTATAAACCGGCCGGACTAAACCGCACCTACCCTAATGTTCTTAATTTTGAGGGAGTTCATGGATTGGAACAATTGAAATGGTCGCCCGCCACAACAAACATGGTAAAGTATGATGTAACTATACCTTTTATTCGTATGGCAGCCGGACCAATGGATTATACCCAGGGAGCCATGCGTAATGCAGCAAAAGGTAGTTATGCTCCTATCAACTCAGAACCTATGAGTCAGGGAACCCGATGCCATCAACTCGGTTTATATGTTATTCTGGAATCTCCATTCAATATGTTGTGTGATAATCCATCAAACTATATGCACGAAACAGAATGCCTAGACTTTATTGCGAAAATACCTACCGTATGGGACGATACAAAAGTCTTGGATGGCAAAATAGGTGAATACATTGTAACCCAAAGAAGATCGGGAAATAATTTCTATGTTGGAGGATTAACTGATTGGACTCCACGAGATCTCTCAATTAATTTCTCTTTCTTAGGAAAAGGAGACTATAAAGCCACTATTTTCAAAGATGGGAAAAATGCTCACCGTGCCGGTCGGGATTACAAGAAAGAAGAATTGGTTGTTAATGCTTCCTCTACTTTGAACATTCATTTAGCTCCCGGAGGAGGATTTGCAATAAAACTGGAGAAAATAAATTAGAAAAATAAAAAACATCTGCTACATCTGCCACCAATATAGCTAAAATCCTTTATCAATAGCTATTTCATTGGTGGCAGATGTTTTTTTATCTGCTACACATCTGCTACTTTTCAGCTCATCTGCCACCATTTTAAAGAGTTTTATAGCAACAATTGCTCTAAAATAAAAACAAAATCATTGCTTCTATTTATAAATTTAAAGGCATTTTATTTCCTGACCTTACAGAAAACAAATAAAAAAACAAGTATCTTTGCTTTTAGTTTATGGATAAGCTTATCCAACTTTTATAGTCTGATTATAAGAGTTTATAGCCAATTCAATAAACATATAATTTATAAATTATTTTAACGACTAATTATTAGACAGTTATATGATGCACACTTGGTTTGAATGCAAGATTCGTTACGAAAAAGTAATGGAAAACGGGATGAATAAAAAGGTTACTGAGCCATATTTGGTTGATGCTCTAAGTTTTACAGAAGCAGAAGCTCGTATCATTGAAGAGATTTCTCCGTTTATTTCGGGAGAATTTACAGTAGCTGATATTAAAAGAGCTAATTACAGCGAACTTTTTGATGATGAAACAGGCGACCGTTGGTTTAGATGTAAGCTACAATTCGTTACTCTTGATGAGAAAAGTGGTGCGGAAAAGAAAACTTCTACCAACGTACTCGTTCAGGCAGGCGACCTTCGCGAAGCAGTTAAAAACCTTGATGAAGGAATGAAGGGAACTATGGCCGATTACGTTATTGCATCTGTGGCTGAAACTGCAATTATGGATGTTTACCCATACTCTTCAGAACCTGATGTAAAACCGGAATTTCCACAAGCAGGAGAAAATCAATAATAAAATGAGCATTAAAAGCAATTTACTGGATGTACTTTCAGAACTCCCCGAAAGAGTAAGGTTGGTAGCTGTTTCCAAATTCAATCCCAAAGAAGCAATTATGGAAGCATATGCTGCCGGGCAGCGAATTTTCGGAGAAAGTAAAGTGCAGGAAATGACAGATAAATATGAAGCTCTGCCAAAAGATATCGAATGGCATTTTATTGGTCACTTGCAGACTAATAAAATAAAGTATATTGTGCCTTATGTTTCCATGATTCATGGAGTTGACAGTTATAAATTACTTTGCGAAATCAATAAACAGGCAGAAAAAGGCGGACGAATAATTCCTTGCTTATTACAAATTCATATTGCACAAGAAGAAACTAAGTTTGGTTTCAGTTTCGATGAATGCAAAGATATGTTAGCCAACGAAGAATGGAAAAACCTTACCCATATCTCCATCCAGGGATTGATGGGTATGGCAACATACACAGATTCTACAAAACAAATTGAGGCTGAATTTTGTTCTTTAAGTAGTTTCTTTACCGAGGTAAAGCAATCTTACTTTGACCAAAAGCCGGACTTTAAAGAAATATCAATGGGCATGTCTCATGATTATCCTATGGCTATTGCCGCAGGTAGCACTTTAGTCCGCGTGGGAAGTAAGATCTTCGGAGAAAGGATTTACTAATGTGCAAAATTTATGATAGACCTAAGAACAGAATTCGCGGGATTACATTTAAAAAATCCCTTAATTGTTAGCAGTTCAGGACTGACAGGTAGTGTAGAAAAGAATGAAAGGCTGGAACTGGCGGGAGCCGGAGCCATAGTACTGAAATCTCTTTTCGAGGAACAGATCATGTTAAAAGCTGAACAGACGAATGAGCAAGCATACATTCCGGAAGGTGGCAATTTTCTGACTGAGCATATTCATGAAAAAGATTTATCCGATTATCTGAAACTTATTCAGGAAAGTAAGAAGAACTGTTCAATACCTATTATTGCCAGCATAAATTGTTGTACGGACAAAGAATGGATTGAATTCGTTCGTAAAATTGAACAGGCTGGTGCTGATGCGCTTGAACTGAATATATTGAGTATTCAGGCTTCTCCATATTATGAATGTGGAGAATTTGAGAAAAAGCATATCAGTATTTTAAAGAATGTAAAGAGCAAGATACGGATTCCTATTATTGTAAAGCTGGGAACACACCTTACTAACCCTGTGTCATTAATTAATAAGTTGAGGGCTCAAGGTGCTGAAGGAATAGTATTATTCAATCGTTTATATCAAACTGATATTGATATAAAGAAGTTAGAGTATATTTCAGGAGAAGTTCTGAGTTCTCCAAGTGATCTAACCGCATCTTTAAGATGGATTGGAATTTCGTCTGCCACAGTTAGCAATATTGATTATGCTGCTTCGGGAGGAGTACACAGTGCCGAAGCTGCAATTAAATCTATTCTTGTGGGAGCATCGGCCGTAGAACTTTGCAGTGTTATCTACAAAACAGGTAGCCAGTGCATCCGTCCAATGCTGAAAACTATAGAAAACTGGATGGCAGAAAAAGGTTTTGAAAATATTTCTCAATTCAAAGGATTAATGAGGGCCAAAGATGTGAATTGCGCAAGCATGTACGAGAGGACTCAATTCCTTAGATATTTCAGTGAAAGAGAATAAGTTAGCTAATACAACTAAAAAGAGATCCGTTATAATAATTCTATTGTAACGGATCTCTCTTTTTTTCAATAATGTCTGCTATTATTCTATTGGTACAAATAGCTCTTCTATTGGTAGCAATTCCACTTTTTCCACTTTTTAATTTGGAAAGCGATGAGAAACATATATATTTGCACAAAATAATATAGATTGTGCAGAAAACATGGAACAAAGTTTTATAGCGTTCATAGAAAATAGCATTAAAAAAAATTGGGACTTAGATGCCCTGACTGACTATAAAGGAGCTACACTCCAGTACAAAGATGTAGCCAGAAAAATCGAAAAGTTACATATTATATTAGAAGAAAGCGGAATCAAAAAAGGTGATAGAGTCGCTATTTGCGGAAGAAACAGTTCTTTTTGGGCAGTTTCGTTTCTAGCTGTGGTTACGTACGGAGCTGTGGCAGTTCCTATTCTTCACGAATTTAAAGCAGACAATGTTCACAACCTCGTGAACCATTCAGAAGCTAAATTGCTTTTTGTTGGAGATGTGGTGTGGGAGAACCTGAATGAAGCCGCAATGCCTTTACTCGAAGGTATTGTATTGATGAACGACTTTTCATTACTTGTATCCCGTTCTGAGAAACTCACCCATGCACGCGAGCATTTGAATGAGATGTTCGGACAAAAGTTCCCTAAAAATTTCCGTCCGGAGCATGTTTCTTACTTTAAAGATAAACCAGATGAACTAGCGCTTATCAACTATACATCTGGAACAACAAGTTATTCAAAAGGTGTGATGTTGCCTTACCGCTGCTTGTGGTCGAACATGACTTTCGCACACGAAGTTCTGACATTGAATCCTGGTGACAGCATTGTTTCTATGCTTCCGTTAGCTCATATGTATGGAATGGCATTTGAATTTCTTTATGAATTCTCTGTGGGGTGCCATATTTACTTCCTCACAAGAATGCCAACTCCAAAGATTATATTCCAGGCTTTCGCCGAAATTAAGCCTCACCTTGTTGTAGCAGTACCTTTGATTATCGAAAAGATTATCAAGAAGAGCATTCTGCCAAAACTGGAAACTCCAACAATGAAAATTTTAATGAAGGTTCCAATTATCAATGATAAGATAAAAGCAACAATCCGCGAGCAGATGATAAATGCATTTGGCGGTCAGTTTGCAGAAATTATCATCGGAGGTGCAGCTTTTAACAAAGAGATTGAGCAATTCCTTAAAATGATTGAATTCCCATACACTGTAGGCTATGGAATGACAGAATGCGGACCAATTATTGCTTACGAGGACTGGAAGAAATTCAAGATGGGTTCTTGCGGTAAAGCTGCTCCACGAATGGTGGTAAAGATTGATTCTCCAGATCCTGAAAATATTGCAGGCGAAATTATTACCAAAGGTGATAATGTTATGCTGGGATACTTCAAAAACGAAGAGGCAACTGCTCAGGTTATCGACAAAGATGGCTGGTTGCACACCGGAGACATGGGAGTTATCGACGCCGAAGGAAACATTACCATCAAAGGACGTAGTAAAAATATGCTTCTTAGCGCATCCGGACAAAATATTTATCCTGAAGAAATAGAAGATTTACTCAATAACCTTCCTTATGTTTCTGAGTCTCTCATTGTTTCGCAGAATGATAAACTGGTAGGACTCGTTTATCCTGACTTTGACGATGCATTCGCTCATGGTTTAACTAACGAAGATATTGAAAAAGTGATGGAAGAAAACCGAGTGGAACTAAACTCAATGCTTCCGGCATACAGTCAAATAAGCAAAATGAAGATTTATCCGGAAGAGTTTGAAAAGACTCCTAAAAGAAGTATTAAGAGATTCCTTTATACTGAAGCTAAAGGATAACGGAAGCTAAGTTAATACAAAAGAAATAGTTTTTAAAAAGGTGTACACCAAACGAATAAATGGTGTACACCTTTTTATTTTTTAGTGTAGAGCTTCTTAAAATTTGCTGTAGGTCTTTTCTATACTATTTGGTTACAAAAAGAGTTAGACATAAGGTTGTATCAAATTAATTGTGTAATATTGCAACATAATTTTTAACTTAATACATTATATAACAATTTATATTAAGATGAAAACAACTACACGTTATATCATATTCCTTACAGCTTCATTAATTTTATGTTGTATTCCTTGCAAAGCACAAAATAAATCCGGAGGAGTTTGCCTCTCATTATGGAAAAACATTGCAACTCAACCTAGTGACACAACTCAAACTACTTATTTAAATCTGGGCATTGTTTCAAGCCTTCATCAATTAAGAGGAATAGGTCTTAACGTATTTGGTTCTTTTGCTTCAAATAGTGTATATGGTATTCAGGTATCCGGATTATCCAATATAGTCGGTGGAAGCATGAAGGGCATACAATTAAGCGGATTAACCAATATAAACGGAGATGAAGCTGCCGGATTTATCGGATCGGGCATAGCAAATGTTACTGGAAATAACCTGCACGGCATAGGAGTCAGTGGATTAATGAATATAACCGGAAACAACGTTAAGGCTCTGCTTGTATCAGGAATGATGAATGTAACCGGAACAACAACCACCGGTGTAAGCGTTGCCGGACTATTGAACATAGAAGGTGGCGGTGTATCTAAAGGAATAAAGATGGGTGGAATTGGAAATATTATAGGTTCTGATCTTTCCGGAGTTGCAGTTGGTGGATTAATGAATATTTCGGGTAATAACACAAATGGAATTCAGATTGCTTCTCTGACTAATATTTCAGGAGGAGAAACAAGGGGTATTCAGCTTTCGGGTTTAGCCAATATAAGTGTTCACGCCAAAGGATTGCAAATTGCCGGATTAGGAAACGTTACTCAAAGTCTGCACGGAGCTCAGATAGGTCTTTATAACAGAGCTGATTTTACTACAGATGGTGTACAAATTGGTATAGTAAACAAGAGTAAAAGTTCGGCTGCTGCTAAATTTGGTTTGGTTAATGTTAATCCGGATACTCGTTATCAGTTAATGGTATATGGTGGAAATACCACCAAGACCAACGTGGCAATGCGTTTTAAGAACAAGCTATTCTACACAATACTAGGTTTAGGAAGTCACTATTTTGATTTTGACAAGAAAATATCTGCTTCTGCATTCTATAGAACCGGATTAGGATTCGATATTGCCAAAAACTTATTCTTAAGTGGTGATTTAGGCTATCAGCACATAGAAACATTCCATAATAAGTACGAGGAAAATATTCCTGCAAGAATGTATGCACTTCAGGCACGTGTTAATCTGGAATATCATCTTACTGAGAATTTTGGAGTATTTGCTTCAGGAGGTTATGACGTAACAAGGTATTATTCAAAAAACAAAACTTTTGAAGATAAGCCAATTGTAGAACTTGGTATCGTTCTTTTTTAAAGAGCAATACTCAAGACTAAAAAGATTATCACCTATCAATTGTATATTTTATAAATAAAAAATCAACTTTTCATAAAATAGTTTCTATCTTTGCAGCCCGAAAAAACAACCTAATAAAACCATAAGCATGGAATGGCTTAACACTCTTTTTTTGGATCATTCAGCGCTGCAAGCTGTAGTAATTTTGTCCCTAATCTCTGCAATTGGGCTTGGCCTTGGAAAAATTCACGTAATGGGAATTTCACTTGGCGTTACTTTTGTATTTTTCACCGGAATTCTTGCCGGACATCTTGGTCTCTCCATTGACCCGATGATGCTTAATTACGCAGAGAGTTTTGGATTAGTGATATTTGTTTATTCATTGGGATTGCAAGTTGGTCCGGGTTTTTTCGGTTCATTCCGCAAGGAGGGCATACAACTTAACTCACTTTCACTGATTCTTATTGCACTTGGCACTATTTTTACAATAGTTTGCCACTATACTACCGGGGTATCATTGCCGGATATGGTTGGAATACTTTGCGGAGCAACAACCAACACTCCTGCCCTTGGTGCCGCACAGCAAACACTTCAGCAAATGGGACTTCCATCGAGTGCACCGGCATTAAGTTGCGCCGTTACTTATCCGTTGGGAGTTGTAGGAGTAATTATCGCCATCTTGTTGATACGAAAAATATTTGTACGAAAAGGCGATTTAATTGATCACGATAAAGAAAATACAAACAAAACATATATTGCTGAATTTCAGGTTTTCAATCCTGGCATTTATGGCAAAAGCATTAAAGATATAGCACATCTCAGCAGCATGAAGTTTGTTATCTCCCGTCTTTGGAGAGATGGTAAAGTAACAATTCCAACATCTGAGAAACTTTTAGCAAAAGGAGACAAATTGCTTGTTGTTACTTCAGAAAAAGATGTGGAAGCACTAACTGTTCTTTTTGGTGAGCAGGAAAGTACCGACTGGAATAAAGAAGATATTGACTGGAATGCTATCGACAGTCAGCTTATCTCCCAACGTATCGTTGTTACCCGCCCCGAAATTAACGGAAAAAAGCTTGGTTCACTCCGTCTTAGGAATCATTATGGAATAAATATCAGCCGTGTTTATCGTGCCGGAGTTCAGCTTCTAGCCACTTCCGAGCTGGTTTTGCAAATGGGCGACCGACTGACGGTTGTTGGAGAAGCTGCAGCCATCCAGAATGTGGAGAAGGTTTTAGGCAATGCTGTGAAAAGCCTCAAGGAACCTAATCTGGTAGCTGTATTTATAGGTATCATCCTTGGATTGGCATTGGGAAGTATCCCATTTACTCTTCCTGGTATCAGTGCTCCTGTTAAGCTAGGTTTAGCCGGCGGACCAATTGTTGTGGGAATTCTGATAGGAACCTTCGGTCCGCGTTTGCATATGGTTACTTACACTACACTTAGTGCCAACCTGATGCTAAGAGGATTAGGACTGGCAATGTATCTGGCTTGTCTGGGACTCGATGCCGGTGCGCATTTCTTTGAAACAGTAGTACGCCCTGAAGGAGTTCTTTGGATTGGTTTAGGATTTGCCATCACTTTTGTTCCTGTTATTATCACCGGACTAATTGCATTAAAAGTCATGAAAGTAGATTTTGGTTCTGTATCCGGAATGCTCTGCGGAAGTATGGCCAACCCAATGGCATTGAATTATGTTAATGATACTATTCCGGGAGATAATCCATCCGTATCTTATGCAACTGTCTATCCACTAAGCATGTTCCTTAGAGTGATTATTGCACAGATTATTTTGATGTTCTTTTTATAAAAACATCATTTATTTATCCTATTAGGTTTATTAAATCTTACTATATAAAAAAAGCTAGTTCAACGCATTGCTTGAACTAGCTTTTTCATTTATGTTTTTATGGAAGTTACTCCTTTACCATCTTACTACCATTCTTATATTTAAATACCATAGCAAAAAGAATTCCGATCACTAAGGCATAAGCAGCAAAAATAAGCCAGATAGATTGCCAATCACGGCTTACTACCTGAGTTTGTCCGGCAACAGTTGCATATTTTGAGAACAAGTCTACTATTGCTCCACTCGCATAACCGCCCATGATTGCCCCTAGTCCATTGGTCATCATAAAGAAAAGCCCCTGCGCACTTGCTCTGATCTGTGGAGTTGTTTCTATCTCTACAAAAAGAGAACCGGATATATTAAAGAAATCGAAAGCCATACCATAAACTATCATTGAAAGGATAAGCAATGGTAATCCACTTCCCGGATTTCCAAGTCCGAAAAGTCCAAAACGGAATACCCATGCAGTCATACTAATCAGCATTACCTGCTTAATACCAAAGCGACGCAAAAAGAATGGAATAGCAAGAATAAATAGAGTTTCAGACATTTGTGAAATAGATAAAAGAATCACAGAATGCTTTACTCCGAAAGAATTAGCATATTCAGGAATATCCTTGAAACTGCTCAGGAATAAATCGCCATACGAATTTGTAATCTGCAAAGCAGCACCCAATAGCATAGAAAACAAAAAGAAAATAGCCATTTTCTTCCGTTTAAAAAGTACCAAAGCATCAAGGCCAAAAGAGGAAAGCAACGTCTTGCTCTCACTTTTAGCAGGAGGACATTGTGGCAATGTAAAAGAATAAAGTCCTAACAACAAGGCAGCTCCCGCACTAACATAAAGCTGTGCACACGTATGTTTAAATCCGGTAAGGTCAACAGCCCACATTGCACAGATAAAGCCAACGGTTCCCCAAACTCTGATAGGAGGAAAATCCTTAACTATATCGAATTTATTATTTTCCAACGCATTGTAAGAAACAGTGTTGGTTAAGGAAAGAGTAGGCATATACACCAACAGATTAATAAGCATAGCCCAATACATCTGGTCATAACTAGTAACTGTTGAAGCATAAAACAGACAAGCCGATCCAAGTAAATGACAGATACCCAACAGACGTTCTGCATTTATCCACTTATCGGCAATAATGCCAACCAATCCGGGCATTAATAAAGAAGCAATTCCCATTGTTGCAAAAATTGCTCCTATCTGTCCACCTTCAAAATGAAGGCTTCCACCCATGTATCCTCCCAAAGAAATTAACCAAGCTCCCCACACAAAAAATTGCAGGAAGTTCATTGCAATCAAACGACCTTTAACGCTCATTCTAGAATTCTTATTATATTTATATTTTTTGCATATTATTTAATAACTCAGCAAATATAAATATAATTTTGAGAAAAAAGGTCACAATTCCAATTCTTGGAAAATCTTTTTTGTAGATATAGTTATCTCTTTCAAAAGATAATAAAATCAGATACCTTTTATCATAGTTAGTAACATTTTGAATTCTTTATCTGCGAATAAAGCATGAGTTACGTTTGCCGGCATAATAACTGATTCACCTTGCTTCAAAAGAAGAGGGTTACCTCCTATTGTTATAGTTGCTTCACCATCAAGAATCTGAACTAATGCATCGAAAGGTGCAGTATGTTCACTTAATCCTTGCCCTTTATCAAAAGAGAATAATGTTATATTACCAGCTTCATTTTTAAGCACTTGTTTGCTAATAATTCCACCTACTGAATAATCAATTAGCTTTTCGAAATCAAGTACAGTTCCTTTTTTAAATAGTTCTTCCATATCATTATAAATTTTATATATAGCAAAGGAAGAAAAACTATTATAAAAAAGATGTCACATATGTTACATTCGGAATAATAAATTCAAAAAAATCATAGATATCGTACAATTAGTTTAATCATACATTCAAATTTAAACATTGAATAAATACAATTTCATTTTCAATTTTAACAATATAGTTATTTATAGTCGGTATAATATTCTAAATAAATAATATACATATATAAAATAATTGAATTTGTGTTTTGATTTATAAATTATTAATTATACATTTGTAGTGCAATCATTTTACATTTTTTCTATATTAATTCCATAATAAAATGAAATGGTCTTAATATTTTCTTTTGCAAATTTATATATAATCCTTATTTAAGGACGCCTGTTTATAATGTGCTTATCGTCTCTAATAAAAACACAAAAACCAAAGAAAGATGATATTAATAGCAGAAAGCGGCTCTACAAAAACAGAGTGGGCAATTATTGATGGAAATTATGTAATAGGGCATGAATTTACCGAAGGAATAAATCCTTTTTTCCAATCAAGAAGGGAAATCAGCCACAGTGTCCGCCTGGGTTTGCCGGAACACTTTTTCAGGAAGCGTTATGAAACCGTTTACTTCTATGGAGCAGGTTGTACAACCACTGACCGAAAAGAAATAATCAGAGCGTCTTTAGTAGCACAATTCAAATCTCCCATTGAAGTAGAAAGTGATTTACTTGCTGCAGCTCGTGGTTTATTAAAAAACGAAGCTGGCATAGCCTGTATATTAGGAACTGGTTCTAATTCATGTTTTTATGATGGTAAACAAATTATTCAGAATGTTCGTTCCTTAGGTTATATACTTGGAGACGAAGGTAGTGGTGCAGTGATGGGAAGAATTTTTCTTGCAGATTGCCTGAAAGAACTTGCACCCAAAGAGCTTATGGAAAGCTTTTACGACAAGTTTCGTATAACAGCAGATGACGCCCTTGAATCTGTATACAGTCGTCCGTTTCCTAACCGCTTTTTATCTACTATATCTTTTTTCTTAAACGAACATCTGGATAATGAATACGTATACAATCTTGTTTATTCCAACCTGCGTAATTTCTTTATCAGAAACATCTTTCAATACAAATACAAAGACTATCCTATTTCTTTTGTTGGATCAGTAGCCTATGTCTATGCTAAAATATTATACTCGGTGGCTAAAGAATTTGATATTGAAATATCCAATATAATCGAAACTCCCATGAGTGGTTTGGTAGATTATCATTCCAAGGTCTATAAGCTATAAAATACTAAAAAGTTAAAAAATAGACATTAATATAAAAAAATAATCAATATTTGTTTTCCTTTTTAAAATTAATCTAATATATTTGTGATACGATCATTAACAAAAAGAGTTTTATCTTTTTTATAAGAATTCTAAATACATTCTATTCTTTGTTCGCATAAATCACTCATATATAGAACAAAGACTTAATGATTTTTTTAGTCGAGATTTTTATTTGTTGATATATATAATGATATAAGAGAAGAAATTCTCAAAATACTATAAAACCAGGATTTAAATTGAATGCAAAAAAGTGTTCATTTAATGAGGGAATATGCAGTCACGAATATCAGCTACAAGCTATATCATAACATAAATATTATCTCTACTAAAAAAACGCCTATGATAAAATAAACATCTCCTTCTTATACAGTTACAACTGTACCTTTCACTATAGTCACGTTGAATATCACTAATTATCTAATTAATTCTAATCTCTTATGAATAAAAACAAACCTTTTCAAAGAATCCGTTCGGGAATATTCAATTCAATATTTACAGTTCCTTATCTGCCTGCTGTTAATAACAGTATAAATGCAGTAACAGATATACATATAGTTAATAAAGTATCTAGTGATTATTAACATACAATCCTTTTTTAAATTAAAATCATTACAGTATGAATGCATCAAAGAGAATGAAAAAGGTTTTATTGAAAAAACTTTTTATGTATGCTGGATTATGCTTGATTGCTTTTACAGCAATGAGTGTAAGCGTACAAGCAAGCCCTCACGATCTGCAACAAGCAATCATGAAGGTTTCGGGTACAATTAAAGATGTAAACGGAGAGCCATTGATAGGCGCTAGCGTTATTGTTAAAGGAACAACCAAAGGAACACAATCTGATATTAATGGTAAATATAGCATTGAAGCAAAATCAAATGCTACATTAGTATTCTCTTGCATAGGATATAAGCAGCAATCTATTGTTGCAAATAAGCCTGTTATCAATATTATAATGGAGGAGGATTCCAAGCAATTAAACGAAGTTGTTGTCACTGCAGAGTTTGGTATGAAGCGTGTAGCTCGTACCATCGGTTCATCTGTTCAGAATGTAAAAGCAGCTGATATTCTCGATTCTGGACGTGATAATTTCATTTCTGCTCTTCAGGGTCGTGTATCAGGTATGACTGTAACTTCTACTAGTGGAGCCCCTGGTGCTTCAACAACAGTAGTACTTCGTAGCGTTACTTCAATTTCCGGTAATAACCAACCGCTATACGTTGTTGATGGTATTCCAATGAATAATTCAACATTTAACCCCAGTAATCTGGCAGATGCGAGTGATGCTCTTTCGAGCCGTAACTTAGACTTTGCATCTCGTGGTAATGACTTCAACCCGGAAGACATCGAATCAATGACTGTATTGAAAGGTGCGGCAGCTGCAGCACTTTACGGTTCTGATGCATCAAACGGAGCTATTATTATTACAACAAAAAAAGGATCTTCCGGTAAAGGAAAGGTAACATATAGCAATAGTTTCCGTTGGGATCAGGCATACGGTTATCCTGATATGCAAACAAAATATTCACAAGGCGCTTATGGAACAACAAACTACTATTACACAAGCAGATATGGTGGTCTTTACCCTGAAAACACTAAGTTCTATGATAACATTGGTGCAGTATTACAGACAGGTCATTCAACGAAACACAATGTTTCTGTTGAAGGAGGTAGTGACAAGACAACAATACGTGCTTCTGCATCATGGCTAGACCAAACAGGTATTGTTAAAAACACGGATTATTCTCGTATGAACTTAACATTATCTGGCAAAGCAGAGATTACAAAGTGGTTAAACTTTGAATCGTCAATGCAATACACCAATACCACTAATACAAAAGCACTGCGTGGAACAGATGGTCCGTTGTACTTAGCTATGCGTTGGCCTATTATTGACAACATGGCAAATTATTTAGACGAGGATGGATCTCACATGCGCAGACCTGTTTTTTATACTGATACAGACCTTCTTAATCCACTATTCGGTAGTTATAAGAATAAATATTATGATGAGTCAGACCGTTTTATTTCAAATTTTGCAATAACTCTAACTCCTATCAAAAATGCATTTTTACGTGCACAAGTAGGTTGGGATGTGGGCGCTCAGAATTTTGAAACATCTGTTCATCCATATTATTATAATAATAATGCTGGAGTGGGTAAATATAATCTTGCAAAATCAAATTTCTCTGATCCTACTCTTAATTTTCTTGCCGGATACAACAACACATTTAAAGACAAATATTCAGTATCTGTTCAGGTAGGTTATCACCAGATAGAAAATGGCGTAACCCAATTAAGTTCATACGGATCAAAGTTCTCTGTTGTCGATTTTCAGTCAATTAATAACTGTGATCCTTCAACAATAACAGCAGAAAAAACAACTACCAAGCGTAGAGTTCAGGCAATCTCAGCTCAGGCTGAATTTGGATATAAAAATATGGCTTTCGTTACTTTAAGAGCTAGAAATGACTGGTCGTCAACTCTACCAAAAGCAAACAATTCATATTTCTATCCAGCTGTAGAAGGTTCATTCATTTTCACCGAACTTCCTTTTATGAAGGATAATAAAACTGTCAACTACTTAAAACTCCGTGGTGCTGTTGCACAAGTTGGTAAGGATGCCGATCCGCTTCAGATAGATCCTCAATTAGAAACTACCGGACTAACAGGTGGCGGTTATCATTATGGATATACAGGTCCAAACAAAAATTTAAAACCTGAAATGACAACCTCTTATGAAGGAGGATTTGAAGGACGTTTCTTAGACGATCGTATTAATACAGACTTCTCTTATTTCTGGACTCATTGTGCAGACCAGATTGTTCAGGGATTCCGTTTAAGTTACGCAACAGGATTCATATTAAACAATATGAATGTTGGTACATTTAACACTTGGGGATGGGAAGCACACGTTGATGCTGATATTATACGTAAACAAAATGGTTTACGCTGGAACGTTGGAATTAATGCATCAAGTACAAAATCAAAAGTTGTTTATCTTCCTGAAAATGTTAGTGAATATTATAATGCATATACATGGAACTCAGGAAATATACGTAATGGTATTATGGTTGGTCATCCTATTACTACTCTTACCGGTCAGGCATATACAAGAAATGAAGCCGGAGACATCTTAATAGACCCAACGACAGGACTTCCAAAGGTAGACAGTAAATGGAGCGTCATAGGAGATCGTGAACCAAAACTTCGCTTTGGTTTGACAACAAGTTTGGCATACAAAGGTTTCCGACTATCAGGAATGTTTGCAGGCAGGTACCATGCAACTGTAGTAAACGGTACAAAGCGTAGTATGATGTCTACTGGTACAAGTTGGGAATCAGTTAAGATGCGCGAAAAAGGTCCAGTTATCTTTAAAGGTGTTTTGGCAGATGGAAATGAAAATACTGCAAATCCAACAAAAAACAGTATTTCAGTGTCATACAACACTTATGGTTCATCGATCTATACGGGATATGATGAAGATTGGCTGGAAAAAGGTGTAAATTATCTGCGTTTGCAAGAACTTCGTTTAGCATATATTGTACCAGCCAAATGGTTAAAGGGAACTCATATTGACTATGCCAATATTTATATTGTAGGAAACGACTTAGCTACATGGACCAATTATTCAGGTATTGATGCCGTTGGAAATACAGTATCAGCAGCAGCTGGTGGTACAGGTGGTGAGGGATATGATGTTTGGTCTTTACCAAATCCTCGTAGCATCTCATTTGGTATAAGTATAACATTCAAATAATTCTTTAATAAATTAGAAAGTATTATGAAAAAAAAGATATCAACAATCATACTGTTAGCATCAATGCTCTTTACGAACGTAAGTTGCGACGATTATCTTGATGTTAACAAAAATGTAGATGCGCCTGATTATGTGGAAGGCTATCTTTACTTAGCAGGTATTATTGAACAATATCAAGGGATGTATATGGATATTCGTGCAACAGGTCCTCTTACACAAATGATGGGCACATCTTCATATACCTCGTTTGCCACTAATTATTACAGTGTAGGAAGCGATGCCGGAGGAGAAATCTGGCGTGTTACATATTGGCTTCAGGGAATGAACCTTGAAAATATGATCAATCAATCTATTAAAGCTGAAGACTGGACATTAGCCGGCATCGGCTATGCAATAAAAGCATATTCATGGGATCAGTTAACTAAAGAACATTGTGACCTTCCTATGAAAGAAGCTTTTGTAAATGGACTTTTATCTCATAATTATGATTACCAAAAAGATATTTATCCTCAAATCAGGGAATGGGCTTACAAAGCTATCGAATATCTTGAAAAAACCGACAATCATAGTTACGGAACAAAAATCAGCGCAAATGATTATATATATAATGGTGACAAAGCAAAATGGATTAAATTTGCCTATGGTGTTATAGTTCGTAATCTTGCTTCTCTATCAAACAAGAGTAATTTCACTACTGATTACGCTCAAGAGCTTATTGATTGCGCCAATAAATCGTTCCAATCTGTCGATGATGACGCAGCAGTTACCGTTGCCGGCGGTTCAGCAAGTGCTCCTTATTCAGAATATAATAATTTCTGGGGAACAAATCGCACCAATTTAACTAGAAATTACTTCCAACACGAATATGCAGTACAAGTATTTACCGGTTCGGTGCCTAAATACGATGAAACTACCGGAGAAAAATATAGTGTTGAAGGAAATAAATACTATCCATACGAATTAGCTGACAAACAGATTATTTGTGATACTTTAGTAAAAGTAGCAGGCCATTATGATCCACGTGTAGCTGTTAAGCTTGCAACAACTGATGACCCTCTTTACAATAGCATGGATAATGCAGACAGTATCAAAGCTCATAAATATTATGGTGGTAGTTTCACAGGTTATAGTGGGCCGATAGGTTCAGCACCATCTTACTATGGTAGAAATGCCTCTTCAACATATACAGGTACAGTTCAAGATGGTAAAGGCCGTTGGCTATATCGGGATGACGCACCATATATTCTTATGACTTGCGCCGAATTAAAATTCTGTTTAGCAGAAGCTTATTGGAAACTAAATAAGAAAGACGAAGCCTTTGCTGCATTTAAAGAAGGTGTAAAAGCTGATATAAATTTCACTGCCAAATATATTTATCCTGGAACAAAAGGTCAGGCAGTTGGTGGAGATAAAATTACGAAAAGTTTATTCACATCTTTAGCGGCCCAATATACAGCAGGTCCTTATGTAGATGGACTGTCATTATCCAGCTTCTCTCTTTCACACATCATGATGCAAAAATGGGTTGCGCTATACCCTTGGGGAGCATTAGAAGCTTGGGTTGATATGCGCAAATATCATTATGATATTAAGTATACAGGAGAATATCCTGCATCTGGCAATGGATGGGATCTCTCTATGGTAAATCAAAAATGGGACACAGATGCTACAAAAGTATATAAAGGATTTTATCTGTCTCCGGCTCAGGTTCAAGGTCGAAAAGTTACTTACAACACATTAAATCAAGGTGCACCGTGTTATCGTATTCGTCCTCGGTATAACTCTGAATATATGTGGAATAAGCCATCACTAGAATCTTTAGTGCCAATTTCAGGAACTGCCGAGAACTATCAATGTTCTATTCCTTGGTTTGCTTATCCGGGAGAACTTCCTTCTAAGTAATGTATCTGTTTTATAGAAAAGTAAAATATAAAAATAAAAAGATATGAAAATTCTAAAATACATTAGTCTGGTTATGATGTTGGTACTTGCGGCATCTTGCGATAAGAATGAAGTAGAATACAATACAGAATCTATTTCAGATATGGCAGAATTCCAGCTGCACTACTTTGTACCTGTTACTGCCACCACTACCAACAATATTTATAAGGTTGTAGTTGATGGTGATACTATTGCTAACAAAACTGCGCCTTTAACTACTTATAATGCAATTCCTAATGGTTCTGTAGGGCGTTTTTATACAGTTAAACCTGGTAAAATCAATATTAAATTGTATATGAGTGCTGCGTTAACTCTGGTATACGACAAAGACGTTACTCTAAATGTTGGGAAACAAAACATTTTTGTATACGATTTCAATAAAGATCCTATTATTTTTGATAATGGCTATCCATATCAGGCTAATCTGACAGAGAATACAGACTCCACTTGTTATGTAAAGTTCTACAATTTTCTTTATGAAACAACCGGAGCAACCAGTACTCTGAAATTGCAATATCAATATGCTGATCCTCGAACTGGTGCATTAGTAAACATTGGAAAGCCTGTTTCATTTGGTGAAACTACCGGATGGCAGCCTGTTAAGATTGTTAAGTCGCTCTTTAATTCATCCGGATATTGCAACATATCTTATAAAATAAAAGTAGTAAATGCCGATGGATCAATTGGCGATGATCTTATGCTTTGGAATTCAAATAAAAAGTATGTTGCTTATACAGCAACTGTATCTGAATACATTGGCAGAAGATATCACCATATCTTAGGTGGTATGCGATCTGCATTGCCAATAGCATCTACCAGGCAGTTTACCGCTCTTTAAAATTATAATTTAAACATATAAAGAGAGGTTAGTTCATTGCTGAATTAACCTCTCTTTTTATTTATAAAAAATAGATTTAGAGCAATTATAAAAGTTACATTTAAAATTAATCAGATATTACATTCAAATAATGTATAGTGCCTCAAGATACAAACAGATTATTTTTATTATTTTTGCCACAATAATTAAGACATTTATTAATACACGCTTTATATTTTAATATATAAAACAATATATAGTCATTAATAATAAAATAAATGAAAGCACAAACTTTATTAAGCTTAACCAGTTCCGTTCTACTAGGCTTACCTATCTTTAAATGTGAAGCTGCTAAAAAAGAAAAACCGATAAATGTTATCTATATTCTAGCAGATGATTTGGGTTATGGAGACATTGGCTGTTATGGGCAAGAAAAAATAAAAACGCCCAATATTGACCAAATGGCTAAGAATGGAATGTTATTTACCCAAAATTATGCCGGATGTACTGTTAGTGCACCTTCGCGAGCTTCACTAATGACCGGATTACATACAGGCCATACGCAAATTCGTGGAAACGAAGAAATTGATCCTGAAGGACAGCAACCAATGACAGCCGATACATATACTATTGGGAAGTTAATGCATGCAGCCGGATATACGACCGGCATTTTCGGGAAGTGGGGACTTGGCTATCCCGGCTCAACCTCCGATTCGAATTCCATGGGATTCGATGAGTTTTTTGGATACAACTGTCAACGTCAGGCGCACAGTTTTTACCCAGATCATTTATGGCATAACAAAGAGAGAGTAGATCTGAAAGAAAACGAGAATAATGGAAGGAGAATCTATTCGCAGGATTTGATACATGAACATGGTATACAATTTATCAAAGATAATAAAGACAAGCCGTTCTTTGCCATGCTTACCTATACTTTGCCACATGCTGAACTAAATCTTCCTCACGATTCCATCTATAAAATGTACGAGAATCAATTTGAAGAGAAGCCATACAATTCAAAGTACGGATATTATCCTTCTGAAAAGCCAAAAGCATCTTTTGCGGCTATGGTTTCCAAATTAGATTTTTATGTTGGACAAGTACTTGAAGAGTTAAAAAGACAAGGATTGGATAAAAACACTTTGGTTATTTTTAGTAGTGATAATGGTCCGCATCGTGAAGGAGGTGCAGATCCTGACTTCTTCAAAAGTTATGGTCCTTTAAAAGGTGTAAAGCGCGATGTTTATGAAGGAGGAATTCGTACACCGATGATTGCATGGTTACCGGGTAAAGTACAAGCTGGCACCAAAACTAACCAAATCACTGCTTTCTGGGATATATTGCCTACTCTTTCACAACTAACAAAGACTAAGTTACCTGTTAAGACGGATGGTATATCTATCCTCCCTACCCTATTTTCGGGAAAAGGTCAGAAACAGCATAAATATCTTTATTGGGAATTTCACGAAGAAGGAGGACGCCAGGCTATTCGTAAAGGGAACTGGAAAGCTATTCGTCAACATATAGCCGGAGGTAAACCAACCTTCGAACTTTATGATTTAAGTAAAGATATACACGAAGATAATGACGTCTCAGCACAATTTCCTCAAGTAGCAAAGGAAATGAAGAATCTGATGGATAAAGCACGTACCGAATCACCAATTTTTAAGTTCGGCAAGTAAAATCAGAATGTGGTAGATTAACTCTTTATTGCTATAACTTTACCCTATCCAAAGATTCACAATAAAAGCAGCAGATCGCTACAAGTTTTCTTGTAACGATCTGCTCTTTTTTTAGATTCTCAGAAGAAATCTATATCATTTATGCCATATTGTTCAAACTCAATGTGCATGCTTCAATCGTTCATCAGATCAAAAACATCTTTTATCACAGAGTATTAACTTTAAAGAAACAAAACTCTATTTTTTTGTTTTTATTCTGATTACTGTTAATGACATTGCCGGAGCAGAATAATCAAATGCCTTCTTTATTTTTACAACAGACTTAACCGGAGCTACTACCTGAGGATTTTCGAGTGTATTTTCAGCCTCAGCATCGCCTTTAAGAACATCCTGTTCTGCTTTTGAAGCAATATTGCTGAATCCTTTAAGATCAATTTTCATCGGTTTACTTTCGCTTCCAAAGTTTACCATTTTCAGAATAACATCTCCGGTTTTGCTATCCTGAACGCAAGAAGCAGCTAAGTTTGCATCTTTTTCATCTTTCAAAATAACATTATCGAAATAATAATCTCCCTGATTGGCAGAAAACATTTTTTGTACGTAATAATTAGGCGTTGGATTGATTCTTGTATTATCAAAGAATATCATATCGGTCTTCCACTGAGTAAAATCCTTCTTTGCCAACAATGGAGCATAAGAAGCCATTCTCACCACATCACCATTGCGTTCAAGAGCAGTCATATAAGCAGCCTCGGATATAGCATTGCGCATTTTATTTCCCCAGGAAGCATATTCTCCAAGATAAACTTCGGTAGCATTACGCTTGTAGGAATCATAACGGTTTTGATGAGAAATGAACCAGTTTGGATCAGTATAATAATGTTCATCAACTACCGGAACTTTTAAATCATCGGCCAGTTTCCATCCTTTTGTGAAATCTTCACCGTCGGGAGAAGGACCAACAGTTCCTACGACTTCTATTTCCGGATGTTTAGCCTTAATAGCATTATAAATCATTTTAAAACGTTCCTCAAATTCGGGAGTAATTTTATCTTCATTGCCAATGCCAACATATTGCAAATTAAATGGAGCCGGATGTCCTGCAGCAGCACGTTTAGCTCCCCAGGTAGAAGTAGCGGGAGCATTTGCCCATTCTATCAAGTCTAATACTTCCTGAATATAATCCTGCATTTCATCCATCGGAATAGCTTTTTGTCCGGTTCCGCCTACACGCCATGTACCACCAGAGTTTTGGCAACTGACTGCAGCTGGTAAAACAGGCAACGGTTTTGCACCTATATCTTCGCAGAATTGGAAATATTCAAAATAACCCAATCCTGTTGTTTGATGATATCCCCAGATGTTACGTTGTTCTTTACGCTGTTCTATCGGACCAATGGTATTTTTCCAACGATACATATTTTCCAGACCGTCGCCATGAGAAAGGCAACCTCCGGGAAAACGAATGAAACGAGGTTTCATATCGGCCAGCAGTTGTGCCAGGTCCGCCCTCAAACCATTGGGACGATTCTTGAATGTTTTTTCAGGAAACAAGGAAATTACATCCATAGCCAGTTTACCCTTTGTTGTAGCTAGAACAACTAAACTGACTGTATCATTACTTTCTGTAGGAGTCAGACTTGCCGTATATTTATTCCAACTATCAGTTGATGTGGATATTTTAGTTTCAGCCAGTACTTTTCCTTTAGGAGTCTGCAAGCTAATATTCAGTTCTATTGGTTCTTTACTAAGCTGACGTGCAAACATTGAGAAGTTGTATTTATCACCTGCTTTTACGACTATACCGCTGAAGCCTGAGTTTTTAATACCCACTCCAGACAAGCCAGGAGTATTAGCTTCATGGCCCACATGTTCAATATCAAGCACCATGTAATGAGGATTATTAGGGTGAATAGGCGATGAAGTTTCAACACTTATTTTGCCATAAGAAAATCCGGGAGTGATATATTCCCAAAAAGAGAAAGGATTCCACTCTTTGCGTTCTGTAGGATTATATTCAAACGAACGGTTTTGTACTAACTCTGCATAAAGTCCACCATCAGCAGAATAATTAATATCTTCAAAAAAGAGTCCGAACAAATCTGAACTGATTTTCTTCCCTCCTTTAGCTGCCTGACTTGTTAGCGGAAATAAAAAACATATTCCAAGTAATGCCAGACTTTGAAATAAATTGCATGTTAATCTTTGACTAAAAAACATCTTCATGATTTTCATATTTATTAGTTTATTGTTACTAGATTCTCTTTAATGCCATTAATTGTTCACAAAGATGGGATATTTTTAGCTTTCTCATTTCTATTTATCGATAATCCTAGTCAAATTTTAGATAATTCCGGCCTTTACAGATAGATCAACATAAAATAATTAATTCAAATAGACATATTCTTCTGTACACCCGGATGTACCCATTTCTTACACCCGGGTCTACGACTATCTTCCACCCGGGTGTACCAATTGTATACACCCGGATGGAGCATAATATCTGCTTATTCTTTTTTATAAAAGAACTACATTACTGTCCACTAAAGAGTGGACAATTAAAAATTAAATAAACTTGGTTCACTAGAACCGCTTCGTTCTTTGATATTTTTGAAATTAGTTTTGTTGAAGAGATTCAATAATGAAGTCTTATCAGTAAATATCTCATTTCAAGGAAAAATAATATTTTTTTCACGATAAGATCTTATTTAATATTTTCTATTATATTCTACCATATAGATTTTACCATAAATATTTCCAGATTCTTCACTTCGATCCTATTTCCCCAAAAATGGAAACCATCCTTATTATTCATGTCACTACGACGTTCCATTGAATATGAGTATAATCCTCCGTCAATAAACACTTCTATACTAGTTCTATCAATATAAATATCAGCATTGAGTTCCATGCTGACAGGATTCTGTGGAGAATAAAACCTGTCATTTAAAGTATTTGAGTTCATGTCATAACTTATAATATTCTGACCAAACAAATTAAAACCAGCATCAGTGGCGTGAGATAATTTTATAGTAGTCTTTATGCGAAGGCAATCCGAATCTTGAAATTCTTTCATTCTAAGATTTGCATCTGAAGAAGTTATAGAATTCCATCGACCAACCGATTTGAACAAAGATTCAGTCTCTTTTACAGGAATACTGACAAGACGAACCCCATCCTTGGTAGTCCTTAAAGTAAGTTCTGTAGGCAACAACATCATTCCGTTAAAAGGCATCATTGTATGCGAAACTCTCCCCCACCCTAATTGAATACGCCTTCCATCACCTAATGGAATATTTGTGAACGTTTGTGCCGCATATATACTACCGGTAGTATAACAGTATTTCCCGGCTACCGGCTTAAACTCTTCTCCATTAAAAGAGCCTAACATATATGTGCCGGAAGCACCATACATTACCCACATTGTATTATTCTTATCACCATCCACTGGCAATTCAAATAATTCCGGACATTCCCAAAAGCCTGTGACGTGACTTCTATATTTCCAATTCTTAAGATTGACGGAAGTATATATGGAATGTCCATCACGTTCATTCAATACCATTACCCAATGTTTTGTTGGAGCATACCAAAAAACTTTAGGATCACGCGTATCTGCACTATTCCACATTTCCTTTGAGTCAATAACCGGATTTCCGGAATATTTAGTAAAGGTACTTCCATTATCAAGACTATATGCCACACACTGCACTTGCCTTTCGGAGCTTGCCGCTGTATAAATTGCCACCATCGCTGGTGTCTTGTCTTTATTAAAGCCAGCCGTATTATCATAGTCAATTACGGTAGATCCGGAAAACATAGTACCTAACTTATCAGGATACAATGCATCTGGCAACTCTGTCCAATGTATTAAATCGCGACTTACAGCATGCCCCCAATGCATGTTTTCCCAATCCCTTTCAAATGGATTATGTTGATAGAATAAATGATATTCACCATTATGATATATCAGACCGTTAGGATCATTAATCCATCCTCTCCGTGTTGTGAAATGAAACTGAGGTCTGTTTTTTTCTTTATATAAACTATCTTGGCCAGCTATCTGATCTGACTGATATATTTTATTCAATCCTCTTTCATCACCATCATAACTTATCTTTACCGTTTTTCCTTTCAAGGACAACATATCTTTGAATACCCAATATTCCGCATCCTCTGGAGCTAACCTTATCACTACTGATAAGTCAGATTCACCAACAGTTTTAAATACCATCCTTTTTCTTGGCTGTAAATGAGAGATAGGAAAATTCAGGTATCTCTTTGTTATTTTCAAAGAGATTTCTCCCGCAATTAAAAACATATTAGAAAATAAAAGAGAAATTATAGTGATTACTATTTTATCGAGCACTTTCATTATTATTCATTTTTAAATACTATTGCTATCCTACTAAACATCTCCACCATGGCAGCTTGAGTCAGTAACCATTTCTTTTCATCTTTTTTTACTCCGGAGAAATCAGAATTGAAAAGTCCATTTTTTTCTCGGGCATGCTGCCAGGCATAATCAAGACTCTTATCAAAATCATCTAAATATATTCTGTTTTTATCTATATTATAAAGTTCAATAAAACCTCTCAACATGACAGCTGAAAACCAAACATCTCCTTTTTTTACTAACTTAATCTTTTCCCCAGAAGGCGTGACGAACTTGGTAAAGAAAAAATCAGAACAGCCTTTCGCTATGTTTTGAGCATCAAACAAATATTCAGAATTCTTTGTTAGCTTATACAATATAGAAGCGGCTTGCATCATCTGTCCACTGTTATAAGCAAATTTAGCTTTTCCTATTATCTTATCTAAATTGATATTATCAAAATAAAGATAATCCTCAGTATCTTGCAGATTCTTTTTTGTCCACTCATAAAGTTTTTTACCTTGCATTAAGAAAGTGCTGTCATTAGTAGCTTGGAAAAGTTTAAGCGCATATACAGCACCTGGTGCATTAGAACAAGTATTCTTTGATTCCTTTTTTTGTTCACACCAATAAATTCCGCCACCTAATTTTTCATCTGTACCGCTTTGAATGAAATTCCAAATCATTTTGGCTTTACTCAGATATTTATTTTCGTGTGTAAGAAAATATATATCCAAGAAATCTATGCCAATCCATATATTATCATCATAAAACCTGTCACTCTTAGAGGCTGAAGTTATATATGATGAATAAGCAGTAGGATTTCTTTTAGTATCCAGATATTTTTCAAGACCGGGTAAAACTCTTTTCTCAAGAGTTTTTTTGTATGCCTGAGAAAAATCACTTGCTTCAAACATTGTATTAACAGCGGTAAAGGTTCCTGAATAAGGCCAGAGATAAGAATATTTATTAGGCGTATTATTGGATTCTTCAGAAGCCAGATAATCACGGGAATAATTTATATCAACAGGATAAGTTTCACGTAATAAGCAGCTATTGTGTATCTGATAATTATTATACATACTTTCCAAAGTTATTGCTGCTCTATCAAAATTATGATTTCTGTGTTTTCCCTTATTCAAAGTTGCGCAATTTAACGAAATTGCACATAAAAGACCCGTACAAAATAAGAATGTTTTTATCATGGTGCTTTCTTATTAGTTCATAGTTATAATTTTATTATTCTTTTGTATTAGGGAAAGCTGATATTCTGAGGCGTGCCGCACCCATAGGAATCAATGTAACATCTTCTTTTCCTTTCTTTACGGCATTCTCTTCAGGCAATACGCCACACAATCCTGTAGCATCAATCTTCCAGCTTGGCACTTGACGTCCTGTAGCTTTAACTTCTAAAGGTACGTTTTCTTCGGTGAATGGAAAATTATCTGCAGGCCATGCTTTATGAATGACTTTGAAATTCCTTAATGCATCTTTCTTATCCAGAACCAATGAAATGTTCCATGAACTGTTTGCATAAATCTCGGTAGTAGGCCATTTCTTGGAGTCAGCACCTTTCTGCCACTTAGAGTCGCCAATGGCAGTTTCACGGCTATCTTTCTCTACATATCGTTCATCTATTTTCAATGACAAGGTTAATGGTCCGTAATCCACACTAATACTATTCTTATTTACCTGCCAAGTACGCATAGACAGAGACATTGGAAGATTTAGTAAAACTTTATCTCCGTCTTTCCATTCTCGTTCAATACAAACGTATTTTCCCTTAGTCAACTTGACATTCGCTTTCTTGCCGTTTATACGTACTTCCGCACCTTCGCTCCATGATGGAATACGTAAATATAAAGGAAACTCAACATTTTCTTTTGCAGATACAGTGAAAGTTATGTCTTCCTCGAAAGGATAATTGGTCTGCTCATGAAGTACTATCTCTTTTCCATTGCCAACTTTAACCGTTGCCTTACATGCCGAATATATAGCGGCGGCAATACCGTTGTCCGAGGTGGCAAGAATCAGATGTTCTGCAAAATAAGGCCAGCCTTGAGCATGATTGTGCTGACAGCAACGACTACTGAAGGGGTTCATTGAAAGGAAAGGGCCTCTGTTGTCTATGCTCGGATGATGGTTCTTTGAGTCGCTCACCGTTTGATTTGGACTTGTAATATAGCGCAAAGCTTTGAAATCGGGCATTACAGCAGCAGGATACATATTAAACGCAACCTCTTCACAATGTTCCGCCCAAAGAGGATCTCCTGTCATGCACAACATCAGTTCATCCGAAGCCATCTGTTCCACTAAACCACAAGTCTCCACCCCTTGGCGAGGGTCGATATATCCCATGCGTGCATTTTCATCCGCTCCAAACATACCTCCAGGCACCTGACCAAATGTGCGGCGGATTAAATGATGCACATTATAAGAAGCCTTAAGCATGGCTGAATCTCCCGTGAGCATATAATATGTGGCAGGCTCACGGAAACATTGGGCAATGTTTACATTATGCCAGTTAGGCAATGAAGTAGGCTGTGTCCAGTCGGCAGTGTTGCGATGAATCTTCTCCGCCAATTCAAGCAGGAATTTATCTCCCGTATGGTTATAAAGCCAATAAATGCTTATTATATTATCCCCTCCGCGGCTATTTTCCCAGTAATCTTTCAGCAGTTTATCGTCGGGCACAGTCATTTGCCATTTAAAGTAATTTGTCATGAGTTCAATGACACGTTGGTCATGCGAATATTCATAATAAGATTGAAGACACCACAACATAATCATCTGAGCCCACAGTTCGCGTTTTCCGTTGCGTTCATTTATCGGACCGAAATACCCGTCTGGTTGACAGCTGGCAAAAGCTCCCTCTATCCATATTTTTGCTTCGGCTATCATCTTTTTATCATTAAGTATATAGGCCAGGTTACCGTATCCTTTTAGCCAATATGGCACTTCTTCCCAACCGTGATCACCTCCTGTGGTAAGCCATGCATTATTCTCTTTTTCAAGCCATGCGCTTATTTCTCCCAAATGACCGGTCAGTCCGTCGCGCTGTTTTTCCAGATATTTTCTTACCCATCCTTCCGGCTGCACGCTTCCCACAGGTAATTTAATAAAATTCAACGGTTTGAGCGGTGTGCGATAGCCTATATAGTTTACATTAGTAACTTTTATGTCGGGACGATCAACCACGGTTATATTTTGCTGTGAAGAAGAACGAGTGGTGAAAGCGGCAGTAAGCAGTCCGATAGCGACAACTCCACCAACCATGCCTAATCGGGAATACAGTTTCTTCATTTTATTAAACTTATTATTTATAGATTTATCTTAATAGTTAAAGAAACGAAAGCAATGGGCACAACAGATATTACGCCATTGTCTTCGTAAGAATAAAACATTTCTGAATCATTATTTTTCAACAGAGAATTTGAATATGCAACGACTATTGTATTTCTCTCCAGGACGCAATGTTGCTGAAGGCCATTCCGGTTTGTTTGGAGCATCGGGATATTTTTGTGTCTCCAAGCATACAGAAGCACGTTGGTTATAGGTTCTACCTTTTTTACCTTTTAATGTACCATCAAGAAAATTGCCTGCATACATTTGGATACCAGGTTCATTAGTATATACATCAAGGACAATTCCTGTTTTTGTAGATTTAAGTGAGGCACATTTACTCTTAATATCACCTTTAGTATTCAGAATCCAATTGTGATCATAGCCATTTCCATTCTTTAATTGTATAAAGTCAAACTCATTAATATGCTTGCCTACAGGAGTTGGTTTACGGAAATCCATAGGTGTATCCTGTACACTTGCTATTTTACCGTTTGTCATAAATGTGCTGTCAACAGGTGTATAATAATCTGCATTTAAGGTTAATAAATGCTCGGAGTTACTTGCCGCATCTCCGTCCAGATTAAAATAAGAATGGTTTGTCATGTTCACAATTGTAGGTTTATCAGTTTCCGCTTCATAACTTATATCAATAGCGTTCTCATCTGTAAGGTTCATAAAAACCTTGCAAGTGATATTTCCTGGAAAACCTTCTTCTCCATCCTCTGCAAAATAGGTAAGTTCCAAATGCTGCTCGTCAGTCTGCTTTGCATCAAACACACGATACTGGAATCCTTGCGGACCTCCGTGCAGGCAATGTCCGTAATTATTGCGAGGCAACTGATACTTCACTCCATCCAAAGTGAAACGCCCCTGATTAATGCGGTTAGCATATCGCCCGATGCTTGCACCAAAATCAGATGGTTTGGCAATGTAATCTTGAATAGAGTCAAATCCCAAAACCACATCTTGCATATTTCCATTCTTATCAGGTACCATTACAGATACAATACGACCGCCAAAATTCGTTACGCAAACCTCCATATTATTCTTGTTGCGAAGTACATACAAATCTGTTTTCTTACCATAGACCTCAGTCTGGAAATTATTTTTCAATAATCCTGATTCTGTCATTTTTATTTCTTTAGAAGTACAGGCACTAATTAAAAGCAGCGACAGACCCAATATAGTCATTTTTCTCATGATGTGTATTTATTATAAATGTGTCAATAATTACTTAATACTATTCAGTAGATCCACTTTCCCTTCATTCACCAATTTCAGGATTAATTCCCCGAATAGCGTATTCTGCCAAGCAAACCATTTTCTTGTAAAGTTCTCGGCATTATCCTTATGGAAAGATTCATGCATGAATCCTGTTCCCGCCTCAGTGTCCATCAACATTTTGATGCAAGTTTTTATTTCCTTGTCATCTTTGCTGGTGAATGCTTTCATCATAATACTCATAGGCCATACCATATCATATCCTACGTGCGGTCCGCCAATCCCCTCTCCTGCTTTACCTTTAAAAAAGTATGGATTATCTTCACTCCATACAAAACGACGCGTATTTTTGTAAACAGGATCACTTTCATTCACATCTCCAAGATAAGGCATCGCTAACAAACTAGGAACATTTGCATCATCCATAAGCAAATGGTTGCCAAAACCATCAACTTCAAAAGCATATATTTTGCCATATTTAGGATGGTTGTAAACTGCATATTTCTTTAAAGCTGTTTCCACTTCTTTCGCCAATTCTTTACATTCTTTGGCTATAACAGGCTTTTTATTTACCGCATCTAAGATTTCAGCAGCCTTACGAAGAGAAGATACAGCAAAGAAATTGGAAGGTACCAAGTATTGAAGAGTGGTGGCATCATCTGATGGTCTGAAGCATGACACTATCAATCCTATGGGTTTAATAGGTGCGCCAAGCCCGTCGTTGTTAAGAGTATCGAGTGCACGTTCAGTTTTACGTTGGAATTTATAAGGTCCGACAGCACCTTTGCGTTGCTGTTCTTTAAAAGTTTTCAGAATATTAGTAATAGCCATTACCCATTCTTCATCAAATATACTACTGTCACCTGTAGTCTTCCAATAATGATACGCCAGGCGTAAAGGATAACAAAGAGAATCTATCTCCCATTTACGTTCATGTAATTCCGATTTCATTTCAGTCAAATCCGTCATCCAGTGCCCGTCAGGAATAGCACCATCATTGAATGCATTGGCGTAAGAATCAATATTGATACATTTAAATTGGCGTCTTATAACTCCCGACAACATTTTCTTCAGCTCAGGGTCAGAATTAGCTAACTGCACATAAGGCCACACCTGAGCGCCTGAATCCCGAAGCCACATGGCATGAATATCACCTGTATATACAAAAGTATCCGGATTACCATTTTCATCCGTACGATAATGCACCGTGGTATCAATAGTATTCGGGAAGCAATTGGTAAACATCCATGCAAGTTTGACATTTTTAAGTAGTTGCCGGATACGGACTATTTCATTTTCCACTGCTTGCGAACGAAACAGGCGTTCTGATGCAGCCGGACGATTGTCTTTTTGAATGGCATCATTCACGCATATCAATTTATTAATGTTCTTTTGTGCAGCCCTCATCGGATTCCCACCAAGCAACAATCCTGCAGCCATTATTGTACCGATATAAATTTTTCTTGCATTAATCATGATTTAGTTATTTAAGTCGTTAGAGAATGAATAAGGAAAATCAGCATTCTTAGTCCCACGAGATTTATTTGGTTGCGTACTCATCTTGTATACTATTTTAGAGCCACCAAGCAGGTCTTTGTGAGTAATATAATTCTTTGAATAATTTTTCGCATTTATAGTCATGCCAGAGATATAGCGTTTATCATCTCCATTGTCGGGTGCTGATATTTCTACCGTCTTGCCATTTTCAAGATGCAGTTTCATCTGTTTGAAATAAGGAGTACCTAAAGCATATTGATTGCTACCTGGACATACTGGATAAAATCCCATTGCAGAGAATACATACCATGCCGAAGTCTGTCCATTATCTTCATCCCCGCAATAACCGTCAGGAGCTGATGTATATAATTTATCCATAACCTCACGAATCCAGTGCTGCCCCTTCCATGGTTGCCCTGAATAGTCGTACATATATAACATGTGTTGGATAGGCTGATTTCCATGAGCGTAATTACCCATATTCATAATCTGCATCTCGCGAATTTCATGTATTACACCGCCGTAATAACTATCATCAAATACCGGGGGCAATAAAAATACAGAATCCATCATTTGGTTAAAAGAGTCTTTTCCACCCATCAAATCAATTAATCCTTGAGGATCATGGAATACCGACCATGTATAATGCCAACTATTACCTTCAGTAAAAGCATCTCCCCATTTCAATGGATTAAATGGTCTTTGAAAAGTGCCATCAGCATTCTTTCCACACATTAACTTATATTCTTTATCATAAAGATTTTTATAATTCATCGCATGTTTTGCATAAATGCTAATTTCATTTTCAGGCTTATTAAGTGCTTTACCCAGTTTATATATGCTCCAATCGTCAAAAGCATATTCCAAAGTACGAGCCGCACTTTCATTTATTCCAATATTATAAGGTACGTAACCTAATTTGTTATATTCTTCAAATCCTCTTCGACCTGTAGAATTAATTTGCGGATGGACATTATTAGCACCATGTTTTACCGCTTTCCATAATGTCTCAACATCATATCCTCTAATTCCTTTTAAATAAGCATCTGTTACAACAGAAGCCGAGTTATTTCCGACCATACATCCTCTATGACCAGGGCTAGCCCATTCTGGAAGGAAACCACTTTCTTTGTAAGTATTAACCAAGCCCTCTTGCATCTTTGCACTCATGGAAGGATACATTAAATTCACAAAAGGGAACAAACAGCGGAATGTATCCCAAAAACCGGTATCCGTAAACATATATCCCGGCAATACTTGTCCATTGTAAGGACTGTAATGCATTACAGTCCCATTCTTATCATATTCATAAAAGCTTCTTGGGAATAGCACCGATCTATAAAGACAAGAGTAAAAAGTGCGCAAATGATCTATATCGTTATCCTTGACTTCTATACGTCCTAATATATCATTCCATTTTCTACGGCCTTTGGCAGAGACTTGATCTAAATTATCGCAACCTAATTCTTTCAAATTAAGTTCAGCCTGTTCAGGACTTATGAAAGAAGAGGCTACCTTAACATTAACCTTTTCTCCTTTATAAGTCTTAAAACCTATTATTCCTCCAGCATGATTATCTTTAACATCAAGTTTATCAGAGTCAATAACTCCGTTTTTAACAGATGCAGTATAGGTAAATGGTTTATCAAATATTAATACAAAATAGTTTTTGAAGTTATCTGGCACACCACCACTATTCTTTGTAGTATATCCAATGATTTTATTTTCTGTAGGTATTATTTTTATAAAAGAACCATTATCAAAAGCATCTACAACAACATACGAGTTTTCATTTTCCGGGAAAGTAAAACGGAAAGCAGCCGCTCTTTCGGTAGGCGCAATTTCTGTTGTCACATCATGGTCTGCAAGATATACCTTATAATAATAAGGAGTGGCTACTTCCGCTTTGTGAGAAAACCAACTTGCACGTGCATCTTGATCAAACACAACCTTACCAGTTACAGGCATAATAGCAAATTGACCATAATCATTGATCCATGGACTTGGCTGATGAGTTTGCTTGAATCCTCTTATTTTATCAGCATCGTAAGTATAGCACCATCCGTCGCCCATTTTTCCGGTTTGCGGAGTCCAAAAGTTCATTCCCCAAGGAAGGGCAATGGCAGGATAAGTATTTCCTGTCGATAAGGACTGTTTTGATTGAGTGCCAACCAATGGACTGACATAGTCCACCGGTTCATTAATTATCTTGGCATTGACACTACATAAATTCAGTAAACAAAAAACTAATAATGCTAGCTTTTTCATAGTATTATGGTGTTATGTCTTTCTTTCTTTATTTCTTTATTTCTTTATTAATTTATTTTCAAGCATTTTGATGAAGTATCCTCCCACTACCGAGCGAGCCTGGAATCCTCTTTGATTAGGAGTGTCTGTAAATACCCAGTCAGACATAGGAACACGGTCTGTAGTCTCATTCATAAACATATAAACAGGCTCAATAAACTTTTCAAAAGTATCCTTGTCTGCCGCTAAAGTCGCAGTCCACATTATCCAGTCCGTCTTTGTATAGTTCTCTCTATTATCCAAAGGCAATCCATACTTATTTTGTTTTGTTAGATAATATGCTATTTCTTTATTTGCAACTTCTCCAGGGAATATCTGCATATTCAACAATTTATCCCAGACAAGATTGTATTTTTGGCTCCATGTTCCAGGTTTGTCAAATGTCAATTTGTAATGATCGCCGTCAGCAGCCATCTCGGTCCATTCCTTAGCCATAGCTTTTGCTTTAGCAACATATTTTTCTGAAATGTCTTTTTTCCCAAGCCTGTCAGCTAAATATCCATAAGAAGCAATTCCTAATATAGCCTTGACAGAAAGATTTGCATTATGCGCGAAATGTCCTGCAAAGTCATCAGTACAAAGCTGGTTCTCAGGATCAAGTCCATGCTCTGTTAAGTAATCAGTCCATGTTGTAAGTGTCTTCCAATGTTTATTTGCATAGTCTGCATTACCTTCAACCGCCGCTATAGCCGCTGTTAAGATAAGCATGTTTCCAGATTCTTCCACTGGCATGTCACCACCATAAGTTTGTCCGTTAGCCAAAGGATAGGTACCCACATCATGAGCAGCAAACGGTTTATTCCATTTTCCGCTTTCACTGTAATAGAAGATATGATTCAACAATCCTTTCGCCAATTCAGGATTATATAACAAGAACAGTGGGGCTGACGGATAAGTAACGTCAACAGTACCTATCGAACCATTACTAAAATTTTCTTTTGAAAGAAATAACAAGTCTCCGTTAGAAGCCTGAACTAATTTATGAGCCGCAATAGCCTGACGATAAGCCAAAGCACATAATTCCGCATATTTTCTTCCTCCTGCAGCAGTGGCTTCATTCATCATTTCAGAATCAAACTCAGCACACTTCTTCATCGTAGCTTTATATTCATTATTTGCATCCTGTAATTCTGAAATTATGGTCTTGTTATTATCACGATTCCAATAAGGGCGTAATTTATCTTCAAAATATTGAATGGAATATATATCATCATATCCTATCAACAAATGACCATCAGCTTTATCAACGACTCCTAATGAATGCACAAGTGCCAATTTATTATGTCCTTCAGTTGGTGCGTCAACAAGTTCATTAGATATAAAACCCTTTCTTAACACCTGACTGTTACCTATGGCACATTTACTATTTTTCTTATCAGCTGCTAAATAGAAATAACCCCAATCTATACGGACATCATCGCCTTTCTTTTTAAGAATTTCCTGGTTCTTTGACCCTGTTTGCATGAAAAGAAGATCTCCTTTTATAAAACTTTTCGCAACAGATTCTTGATTAGGCAAGTCCAATGCCCATTGAGGAGACGCCTCAAAATATAATTTTACATCATGCTTTTTTTTGTCATTAGAAACTATCTCATAAGATATATAGTTAACCGGGCGACTAAGCAAATCCAGATTATCCATAAACAATGGTGCAGTGAATGTCAATTTCAAATCTACAGGACCGCAAGTAAATTGATAGTAAGTCTGCATAGGTTGCACATCAGCAGATCTTTGTTGTGCCGTTTTTGTGAAGAAATGAGTATTTTCAAGTTCAACCAACAATCCAAAATCCAGAAGAGCATTTCCCGCACGATTATGACAATAGGCAGCAATCATGTTTTTTCCTTGCTTTAACGATTTCACAACCTTTTCCGAAAGTTTCAGCAATACATGTTTTTTGCAAGCATTTCCAGTATCTACTACTTTTATACCATTGATATATATTATCGCATCATCATCATGAGAATATTCCAGATATACATTTTTCCCTATAAGATTATCTTTAATTTCTACAGAACGGCGTACCCATATAAATTCTTCACTCCATTGAGTTTTGGCAGTAACTTCATTCTCTTTGGTTCCAAATGCAGCATCTCCGGTTTTCCATGCATTATCATTGAACGCCATGTTTTCCCATCCTGTAGCAGGTTTGTTTACTGTATATTTACCAATCCACTTCCCCTGTTCAGATGTCTTAGCAACAGGTCTCAGCTCTAATTCCTCAGTACCCATAAAACGATAAGTTTTTCCATCAACCTTCGCCACTCCTATTAACGGAAACTCTTTACCAGTCCAATGCTTTACAGAGCCTTCGTAAAGATTATTTTCAAAAGACCATGCAGATATATATGGATCAATAGTTATAAGCGGATAAGCAGGTGCACGTAATTCACTTTTTTCGTGTGCCGCTATTTGTGCATCACAAATTCCCAACATACTTGCTGCGGCAAATAATATCGTTAACAAATTATTCTTCATAAATTAAAATATTTTTATTTAAGTTTTTATTTTTTACTATTATATGGATAATTTTATATATTTGCAGGAAACAACAACATCAAAGCAGGAATACCTGATGCAGAATAACTATCAATATTACTTCCTTCTGATAAAGGTTTTTCATATTCCCCACCACACACACCACGCGTCTTATCCCGGTTGTTCCATCCTATTTCAATATTACGCCTCAAGAAAGGAATGTATTGTGTCTGCCCACATTCATATACAAGCATAGCAATATATTGTGCGAAAATTGCTGTGTATATACCTTGTTCTATACCTCTTTCAAAAGGTAGAAGATTATATTTCTCTGACATTTTATTTACCGTATAATCAGTTGCTAATATTGCATTTTTAAGATAGCTTTCATTTCCGGTAGCTTTATAAAGTAACACAGAAGCTCCTATAAAAGTAGCCTGATTATAAACATGAGTGTTCCATGCAGGATTGCCATTTCCATGTTTACTATCAGCTATTCTACCAGTGTTTTTATCAAACAGGTTCTTTACTCCCCATTCATAAATTTCTTTTCCCTTGGCTAAATACTGTTCTTTAGTATGATAAACAGGTTTTGCTTCAACAAATTCTTTTCTATTCTTTGGCACATTATTGTAAAGAGTAATTGCGGCTATCACAGTGGGGAAATTAATACATGCCATTTTACCGTCCCCCATTTTATTAGGTTTTGGATTGCGGATAGGCTGCCATTGCCAGTACATGCCACCATTTTCTTTATCATACGACCCTGTATCACCTACCTTATCTGACCCGTACCATACTCTTCCAAAACTCTCTTCAGACAATTTCAAATATTCTTTGCTACCAAACAATTCGTATCCTCTCGCCAATGAAATAGTCCACCACATTATATCATCATATATAAACCACCCTGTATTTTCATTATTATCATGAAAATCAAAATTGGCATATTGTCTTTTATTACCTTCAAATATTTTTTCACATAATTGTTTTGACGATTTTATCCTTACCCTGTTTTTTTCACTTTTGGCCAATTTATATGCATTCATTGCCATATCCCAATATATGGGTTGACACCAAATCGCCGCAGCTCCATTATGACGGTCTGTAGCATTTTTGAAAGAGGAGTTTGTTTTATATATGAATTTATTCCAGTCAAGCAGAGTATTATTAAATCCGTCATAAGCTGCCCAAACATCTGCATCTTTATACATAGGGGAATCTATATTTCGAACTGTATGTTTCTCACTACCAAAAAGATTTATCGACATAACTTGCATCATTACTACAGCAAAAATGATTTTGTTTCTCATAATTAATTTATTTGTTTCCATGAATTTTTCTAATTACAAAAATTGCATTAATGGATGACTAAGATGGATAATATTCATTCAAATAATAATAAATGCTAGCCAATTACTCCGAAAAAAGATACTTTATCCTTTTTTTGTATTTTCTTTGCAACATATTTATGAAACATGAATCACTATGAATACAAAAATCTTTTATCTTTTTATATTTATTACAACTTGCGTATCTTGCCAGATTAAAAAAAATAGCAGTTCAAATGCTACCCAGACTATTACAGATACAAACAGTATATCATTACTTCCTACAGGAGCCGAACCGTGGGCAATATTACATAACGGAAAATATTATTATACTCAAGGATGCGAAAACAAAATAGTTTTATGGGAAACAGACGACATTACAAACTTATCAAAAGCTAAAATGAAAGAAGTGTGGTTACCAGATGATACTTCTTATTCTTATCACTTGTGGGCACCAGAAATTCATTTCATAAACCATAAATGGTATATATATTTCACTGCGGATGATGGCAACATGGACAATCACCAGCTATATGTAATAGAAAATGAGGCTGCTAATCCTTTAGAGGGTACTTTCAAAATGAAAGGACGGATACAGACGGATGCTAATAACAACTGGGCAATCCACGCAAGTACATTCGAACACAATAACCAACGTTACATGATTTGGTGCGGATGGGAAAAACAGCGCATAGATAACGAGACTTCATGCATATACATCGCCAAAATGAAAAACCCATGGACATTGGATTCAGAGCGCGTACTCATATCAAAGCCTGAATATGAATGGGAATGCCAATGGGTAAACCCTGACGGAAGTAAAACAGCTTATCCGATCCACGTAAACGAGGCTCCTCATTTTTTACAACCCAGGAATAAGAGTAAGGTGTGCATCTTTTATTCTGCCAGCGGCAGTTGGACACCATATTATTGCGAAGGGTTACTTATTGCAGACGCTAAAAGTAATTTACTGGATCCACATTCATGGGTTAAATCCCCAACTCCTGTATTTGAACAAAAACCGGAAAACAATATCTACGGAACAGGTGGCATTTCATTTGTTCAATCATCCGACAAAAAAGAATGGTATTTTTTATATCATGCACGTAAAATCACAAATGATGCCCCTGGTGCTATAGACTCGCGTTCGCCACGGTTACAAAAACTTAAATGGGATAAAGAAGGCATGCCTGTATTAGGAACTCCTCTTAAAAGTGAATAATCAATTGCAAATTCGATGGAATTAATCTGACCAAAAAGAACAATCTATATTCAAGACTAACAAATTCATATAAAACACTCATGATATTAACCATCAATGAATAGATTTTACTGATTATTGAATAAATAATTTCCTGCACGCTGCACATTATTCATTTTCTTTGTAACATTCCTATTTTGGGAATAGCATCTATTTTATAGACAAATATTAATGAATAATATCATGAGAAAAAGTTTTCTAACAGTAATGCTGGCACTGACATTGTGCAGCAGTTCATTCGCTCAATGGAAACCGGTTGGCGACAAAATCAAAACTTCATGGGGCGAACAATTGACATCCGAGAATGTGCTTCCTCAATACCCCCGTCCTATCATGGAACGTGGAGAGTGGAAAAATCTGAACGGCATATGGCAGTACGCCATAACAAATAAAGGAGAAATTTTTCCCGAAAAGTATGAAGGAACAATACTTGTTCCTTTTGCAGTAGAATCTTCTCTGTCTGGTGTCGGAAAAACCGTGAATGAGCATCAGGAATTATGGTATAAGCGTTCTTTCGACATCCCTTCATCATGGAATGGCAGGCAAATTCTTCTCAATTTCGGAGCAGTGGACTGGAAAGCCGATGTATGGGTGAACGATGTGAAAGTGGGACAACACACAGGAGGATATACACCTTTTTCGTTTGACATCACTTCCGTACTCAATAAAAAAGGAAAAAACAGCGTTACAGTAAAAGTATGGGATCCCGCAGACAGAGGGGAACAACCACGAGGCAAACAAGTAGAAAAACCTGGAGGTATATGGTACACTCCTGTGACTGGCATCTGGCAAACAGTGTGGCTTGAGCCTGTGACAACACACCACATTACAAATGTTAAGACTACTCCGAACATAGACAGAAACAATCTTATTGTAGAAGTAGCAACCTCTGTTCAAGCATTGGCTGACAAGGCAGAAGTTAGAATTTTTGAAGGTAAAACATTAGCAGCAAAAGGTGCATCTGTAAATGGGTTGCCTATAGAATTAAGAATGCCGGCAAACAGTAAGTTATGGTCTCCTGAATCTCCTTTCATTTATGACATGGAGGTGGTACTGTATAATAACGATAAAGTTGTCGATAAAATCAAGAGCTATACCGCACTGCGCAAATTCTCTACACATAGAGACAAAAACGGTATTACCCGTATGCAGTTGAACAATAAAGATTACTTCCAGTTCGGTCCACTCGACCAAGGATGGTGGCCAGACGGATTATATACGGCTCCTACCGACGAAGCACTTCTATATGACTTGAAGAAAACGAAAGACTTCGGATACAATATGATACGTAAACATGTAAAAGTAGAACCTGCACGCTGGTACACTTATTGCGACAGATTAGGAATAATTGTTTGGCAAGATATGCCTAATGGCGGAAGAGGACCGGCAGAATGGCAAACGCATCAATATTACACAGGCGCAGATGCAATTCGTTCGGCAGCATCAGAGGCTAATTACCGCAAGGAATGGAAAGAAATCATAGATTGTTTATATTCATATCCATGTATCGGAACATGGGTGCCATTCAACGAATGCTGGGGACAGTTCAAGACACCTGAAATTGCTACCTGGACAAAAGAATATGACCCTACAAGATTGGTTAACCCGGCCAGTGGTGGTAACCATTATACTTGCGGAGACATCCTTGACCTTCACAACTATCCTGGTCCAGATTTATATCTATATGACCCGCAACGCGCCACAGTGCTTGGTGAATTTGGGGGCATAGGCATGGCTCTTAAAAATCATCTCTGGACACCCGACAAGAATTGGGGATACGTGAAATTCAACACTCCCGAAGAGGTAACAAATGAATACATCAAATATATAGACAACCTTGAAGAGTTAATTCACAAAGGATTCTCGGCAGCTGTTTACACACAGACCACTGATGTGGAAGAAGAAGTGAATGGTTTAATGACTTATGATAGAAAAGTAATAAAGGTAGACGAGAAAAAAATAAGAGAAGCAAATCAAAGAATCTGTAACTCTCTTAACAAATAAGCCTGATTAAAGATGAAAAAACTATTTATTAATATATTGTTTGTTTGTCTTGCATGTAATATGCAGGCAACAGACATTTTCAAGACTAGCCGGAATATAGCATTGCGTGCTCCATCTGTTCCGCTTATAACTTCAGATACTTATTTGGCCATATGGTCTCCATACAATAAATTGAATGAAGGCAACACTGAACATTGGACAGCAGCAGAACACCCATTAATTGGAGCTCTTCGTGTAGATGGAAAAGTGTATCGTTTCATGGGGAAAGACAAGCTTAATTTGGAGACAATTCTTCCAATGACCAATAAAGTGAAGTGGGAAGCAGCATATACAATGTCTCAACCAACCAGCGGTGACTGGACACAACCATCATACGATGATGCATCCTGGAAAAAAGGCAAAGCTGCATTCGGTACAAAGGACATGAAGCGCATAGGAACGGAATGGAACGAAAAAGATATATGGGTGAGACGCGGTTTTGACTTGCCTCAAGACCTTACCAATGAAACCGTTTATCTGCGATATTCTCATGATGACGTCTTTGAACTATATCTTAATGGAGAAAAATTAGTAGCAACAGATTTGTGCTGGAACAATGATGTCACCATTGAACTAACAGCCAAAGCGAAATCCAAACTTCGTAAAGGTCACAATGTAATTGCGGCTCATTGCCACAACACCAACGGTGGAGCTTATGTAGACTTCGGACTCTACAGCGAAAGGAAACAAGTCTGTAATTTTAAGGAAGAAGCCATCCAGAAATCTGTTGACGTACTGCCCACTCAAACTTATTACACCTTCACCTGCGGAACTGTGGAACTCGACTTGGTTTTCACCGCTCCTCTCTTGATGGAAGATTTGAATCTGGTATCCACTCCCATCAACTACATCTCATACAGAGTGCGCCCGCTTGACAAGAAAGAGCACGACGTGCAAATATATATTGAGACTACTCCACAGCTTGCCGTGCATGAAACTTCGCAGCCTACCATCTCGAAGAAAATAAGTAAGAACGGAATGGAGTACCTGCAAGCCGGCACAATAGACCAACCATTCGTAAAACGCCAAGGAGACGGTGTGCGCATTGACTGGGGGTATGCGTATCTGTCATCAAATACCTCACAAAACAAGCAGATGAGCATAGGGAACTATTATGATATGAAACAATCGTTCATACAAAACGGGAATCTGACTACTAACTCACAAAACTATATCTCCAGAAGTGAAGAGGATATGCCGGCAATGGCTTATAAAGAGGATCTTGGCAAGATAAAGGACCAGGGCAAGGCAGGATATGTGATGGTGGGATATGACGACATATATGCCGTAGAGTATTTTTACGAACCACGCATGGCATACTGGAAGCACAACGGCAAAGTAAGCATTTTTGATGCATTCGAACGTGCTCAGTCCACTTATGCCACTTTGATGGACCGCTGCAGAGCTTTCGACGAAAAATTGATGACTGAAGCCGAAGCTGCAGGAGGAAAAGAATATGCAGAACTGCTTGCTTTGACCTATCGACATGCCATCACGGCACACAAATTACTTACCGACAAAGATGGCAATATATTATTTCTTTCCAAGGAAAATCATAGCAACGGATGTATAAACACCGTTGACTTAACATACCCTTCGGCACCTCTTTTCCTGATTTACAATACAGAATTGATGAAAGGAATGCTTAATTCCATCTTCTATTACAGTGAAAGCGGCAGATGGAACAAGCCCTATCCTGCTCATGACCTTGGTACATATCCAATTGCAAACGGACAATTATATGGCGAAGATATGCCTATAGAAGAAGCCGGCAATATGATATTGACCGTTGCAGCCATAGCCAAAATGGAGGGAAATGCAGATTATGCAGCAAAACATTGGGAAACATTGTCGGTATGGGCCAATTATCTGATAGAAAACGGACTTGATCCCAAAAATCAATTGTGTACTGATGATTTTGCCGGTCATTTGGCACATAATGCAAATCTTTCGGCAAAAGCTATTATTGCAATTGCAGGTTATGGTGAAATGGCACGGATGCTTGGCAAGGAAGCTACCGCAAACAGATACATAGAGACAGCTAAACAGCTGGCTACTGAATGGGAGAAGATGGCACGCGACGGTGACCATTACAAACTGGCGTTTGACAAACCTGGCACATGGAGCCAGAAATACAATCTTGTGTGGGATAAAGTATTTCACATGAACATCTTCCCGCAAAAAGTATTTGATGTAGAAATTCCTTTTTATCTCACTAAACAGAATAAATATGGACTTCTACTTGATTCGCGTGCTCAATACACCAAATCGGATTGGGTGCTTTGGAGCGCATGCATGGCACCGGATGACATTACGTTTCAAAAATTCATCTCCCCAATCTATAAATATGCCAATGAAACCACATCACGTGTTCCTATCAGCGACTGGCACGATACGAACACCGGAAATATGATGAATTTCAAAGCACGTTCCGTGGTTGGCGCATACTACATGAAGCTACTAATGTATAAGATGAATAAGGTTAAAACAAACCAAAGCAGTAATTAATAATTTGTTCTAGTCTGGTCAATCCAAACATGTACAAGATTGGGAGTAAACTTGTACATGTTTGGTTTCAAATATGTACATGTTTATCTCAACCTCCCGCCAATAAATTACTAATAGCCCTTTTCTTATTAAATAATTTTTAGGGCTGAATGGCAATAATCCATATCGTTTTTATACAGCAATTTCCAGCTAAGCACTTTTCTGAGGAATAAATATGTTTGATAATCAGTTAGATATGTTTTACTGTGGTGTAGATTGGAATTGCCAACTAAAATTAGACAGAAGGTTAAGCAACATTCGACAATTTATTAATTTTCTGAATATATTCATTCCAATATTCCTCAATAGTGAGGTTCTTAAGAGCAGAATGTCTTCTTTTTCTATTATACCATATTTCGATAAACTCAAATAATTGCGTTTTCATTTTTCCTTTAGACAATAACTTATTCCCATAGATAAGTTCTGCCTTTAACGTTTTAAAGAAACTCTCTGCAACAGCGTTATCCCAGCAATTTCCTTTACGGCTCATGCTTTGACAAATACCATAGGATCTCAACATACTAACCATAGCTTTGCTGGCATATTGTGAGCCTCTGTCAGAATGAAATATCATTTGCATTTGAGGTTTACGATTGCTTACAGCCATATTAAAGGCTGGTATGACAGTCGATTCACTTGCCATATTTTCGCTAACACTCCATCCAATTATTTTTCTGTCAAAAAGATCAATCACACTTGTTAAATATAGAAATCCTCCAACGACTGGTATATAAGTAATATCAGAGACCCAAGCCTTTGAAGGTATATCCATCTCAAAAGATCGGTTAAGAATATTATTTGCCACCGGTTCGGAATGATTTGAATCTGTAGTAATCTTATATTTCTTTGATAATTTGCTTTGAATACCCATCTCTTTCATATAATGTGCAACAGTTGTTCTGGAAATCTTTACATTCCTTTTATTTAGCTCCTTAGTTATTCGTATACTTCCATAACGGCATTTTGCCAGAAAGTATTCAATCTGAATTTCTTTACAGATGGATTTACGTTTTACGGCCCGTCTGCTTTGAGGACCTTTAATCCATCTGTAATAACCACTTCGGGACACTTTAAGAACATTACACATTACCTCAATCGGCCAGATCTTATCATTGGAACGTATGAACTGATAAATCATCGATCGCTCTTGGAGATAATGTGAAGCGCTTTTTTTAATATTTCATTTTCAACTTCTATTTTTCGAAGCTTTTCTCTAAGCTCGGCTATTTCTTTCTCCTCAGGAGTCAACTTAGGAACTCCATTGCCAGGAAAACTTCCTTCACCATATTGGCTATATTCTTTTCTCCAACGATAGATCAGATATGGCGTTATACCAAGATCTCTGGATAAGCCAGTGAGGTTCTTTCTCTCATAGCTTAATTTGACTGCGTTGACTTTGAAATCAGAGTCGTATTCTTTTCTTTCTCCCATAATAAGTTAAAACATTTAGCTTAACTTTATGTTCGATTTTAGTTAGCTACTCCAGATGGTGTAGATAAATTGTTCTTTTTTTGTTTTTGAAAATAGAATTTTAATAATTCTGCAATTTGCGGAATTATTGAAATTTTATTTCAGAAAGCCAAAAAACTCTTTTTATGTACACCATCTACACCTTTAGCTTTGCATTCGAAACTATTAGAAGACAAATTATATATTTGTAATTAGAACAAGTTAACTAAGAGAAGAGGTGAACTTTCATCTACACTAGAGTTCTAATCTCTTTATGTGGTATTAGTCCTCTTCTCTTTTCAGTTGAAATGCACCAAGTAGAATGCTAAGTTTGGAGACTTATTAAAGGTGTTAGTTATTTCAACCTATAGTTAACCCTCTAAAAGCAAAGTTATGAAAAAGAAATGGTATCTTGGAATTGATGTTTCAAAAAAAACGTTAGATGTAGCAGTCTATGATTCATCAGAAAGGCTAAAAGATGAAAATCATGTTAAAGTCTTTAATACAAAAGAAGGTTATAAAGAGATGTTGAGCTGGTTTCGAGGGCGTAAAATGAAACTTTCAGAAATCTTAATATGTATGGAACACACTGGTATATACAGCTATGACTGCCGGATATTTCTAGAACAGCACAACATTGATTATTCTATGGAGAACCCACTGAATTTGAAGCGTTCTATAGGAATCTCCAGAGGTAAAAATGACAAAATTGATTCTTACAGAATTGCATGTTATTGCTATCTCCATAGAGATCTTTTAAAACTCAGCAAAATGCCATCTCATACATTGCTACAGTTGAAAAAGCTTTTGAATGAACGAAAGCAGTATGTAAAACAACGCGCGGTGTGTAAACAGACTATATCTGAGATGCCAAAGCAAGAAGCTACTAAAACCAAATTAAGAATTCTAACCTTGCAACAGGAATTAGAATCATTGATTGAAGAGGTAGAAAAAGAAATGGAAAGTATACTAATGCAAGATGAGACGATAAAGCGTAATTATGATTTGCTGTCTTCAATCATAGGCATTGGATTTGTGAATGCCCTAACCACAATCATAAATACAGAGAATTTCATCTCTTTTAGTGAAGCTAGGCAATATGCATGCTATGTCTGTGTGGCACCTTTTGAACACACATCAGGGACAAGCATTAATGGACGAACAAAAGTATCCCCTATAGGAGATAAACAGGCAAAAGCGGATCTTACACAAGCCGCCAAAGCTGCTATTCAATTTGATAAAGAACTTAATTTATATTACAACAAAAAGAAACAACAAGGAAAACAATATGGAACCATAATGAATGCTGTTAAATTTAAATTGATTGAACGAATGTTTGCAGTGATAAAAAGAGGGACCCCTTTTGTTAGAATGGGGACATTCTCTAATATTGTAACGACAAAGTATTAACATATATAAATAGAAAATAAGGTAGAGAAAATTTGGTTTGAACTTAGAATACCACATTCTTGTTGGATTCTAGAATGCGGTCATTTTGATGATTTTTAAATGCTTAATAATGTGAGCTTTATAGAATAGTAGGTGGCACAGGTGGCAGAGAAATAATACTTTTTCCGGTTCTGAAAATTATTTTTTTTAAATTCCGCAATTTGCATAATTTTTAAATTTCTATTTCTGAGAAGCAAAAAAGCTCTTTTTTACTGCCACCTGTGCCACCTCTTTAATCATAAAATATTGGTAATCAGTATTAATAAAATTGTAATCTAGCATAATATTGATTTAATGTGCATAAAAGGCCGGAATATTTGCGTTCATAAAGATTAAGACTCCACCCTTAAGAGAGTTACGAACTACAGTTAGTCCCCAGCCTGGATCGTAGTCGAAACCATCAATCAGCATATCGTAGTTAGGGCTGCCTTCTGATGATTTTATTTTCTACCTCTTTAAACTGCGACAGAGCTTTTGGTGTCAGATATTTTGCACGCAGTGTGGCAAGTCGGGCAGTCAATCCATCGGGCATTTCTAATCCCAACAGGAAATTACATACCCAGATATGGAAAAAGTTGCATGTAAATGATATCTACCATTCGACATGCAACTTTTCTTGTTAATTCATAAAAAGATGAGCAACCCTAAGAAAAAGAGAACTTTTTCAGTGCCCTCGATTATACCATACATCTTTCTTCTAAAAACATAACGATATTACCATTCAATAGCTTGATCTTCGTCTGGGATCTGAGTATTAATTTTGCGTTCAAGAGTTAAAGAGCCTCTTACAGTATAAGCGATCTTAAACCCTGGTACCGAAGTATAATCAGTAAAATTATAATCAATATTATTTATAGTCACATAACGATGTTTCAAATAAGGAAGAGTTGCGTCCATAGTCTCTTGTATTTTGAAATACGGTTCTTTGTTCATCACAAATTCCATTGCAGGATTATCAGATGTAAACGTTAACTTTTTCGATTCTTTATCGAAATTTACATAGATCTTGTAATTACGTCTATCGTTACGATCTTCATCGATAGTTCCAGCATAAAAGAATATGGTATTCTCATCTTTAACATAACCGATAATTTCATTCTTTACTATAGCAGCATCGTTCTCATATCCTTTTAGATAACTCTTTAGTGCAGTACCTCCATAGACACCAGAATAATCATTAAAAGGCATAACTCTAAGCAAAGCTTTTCTATAATTCTTACGAGGATGAGCCGTATAATCATAAGAAGGATCATCAACGATAGTTAACGGAAGTACCCATTTTTCAGACAAATCAATATTCTTTAATGAGAAGTCTATATTTATCAAAGAGGTATTTTCTCCGGCTTTTATATTTACAGTCTCCGGCATTGTAAAAAAGCTTGTTCCAAGTTCTTGATAATATAAATCGGTACGACTCTGGAAACGTTCTAAATTCAACGTGCGTAATGTATCAGAATCAACAGCTACATGAACTGTCATATTCTTATCATTTGTCTTAGTCCCACTTACAATTAACGGAAGCTGATATGTTACGAGTCCTTCCGATTTGTAACGAACATTAATTCTTGTCACTCCTCTTTCATTAATAGGAGCTTTAAAGGATACATAAGACTGGTATTGCTCTTTTTCCCATTCATCATTACAAGAACTAATGAATAAAAGCACAGTCAATATTAATACTAAGCTATATATTTTTTTCATATTCTAATCAGTTTTAATCATTAATCAAAAGATGTCCATCCAGGAGTTTGAGTTAAACGTTTATTACGTTTCAGTTCAGAATGTTTTATAGGCCAGAACCACATCTTTGGAGCAAACGTTGTAGGTAAAGTCCACTCGGCAACCGGCGTATGGAAAAGTTCTTTCTGATCTTTAGTCATCAAGACATTACAACCATAAATAGGATATGTCTCTTCTACAGGAGCATCTTTCCAACGACGCAAATCATAATAACGCTGACCTTCACCCATCAATTCAATCTGACGTTCGCGTTTCAATGCTTTGCGTAAATCATCCTTGCTACCATACACACTAATCGAATAATCAGGTACCCCCGCACGAATACGTACCGGATGAACACCTTTCTTGATTTCATTTACATCGCGACTGATTGTGTAAGTTTTTGATCCGTCCCAAGATGGAATGCTATAACTTCCATCCAATTCATTCAAAGCTTCCGCATACATAAGCAAAATATCCGCATAACGAATAGCAGGCTCTGCTTTCGGTACTATATTGCCAATATTACCATTAAGATAAGTATCTCTTGGATTGACAAACTTCATAATACCAATTCCTGAACGAAGCCAGAACATTGTATTTGTATAACCGTTTCCGTCTCCTCTATAATAGAACACTTGCTTTTCACGATTACCTGCCTCAGTCTCATTAGTCAAATGCCATACACAACCATCATAAGCCACAGAAGCATAAAAACGTGGTTCACGATTTGCATATTGTAAAGAAACATCCTTTGCCAATGGTTTATATCTACAGGCAGCCACATCTTCTTGCGTAACATATCCTTCCACTCGTTTAGAACCGTTTCCGCGTCCAATTTCACCATCTTTACCCGGACAATCGGTACCATCATTCATATAATACGCATCACATTGTTTCTGAGTCATGCCATGTGTATTCCATCCGGAAGCCACACGTGGAAGCTGATGAGCCACCATTGTTCTTATATCTTCAGAACCAACATTTTGTGCACGGGTAAAAATAAGTTCAGGATTAGAAGATGCTATAACATCACCATTAAATAAAGCACGATAAGATTCAAACGGATCTATATTCTTCCAACCATAAGGCCAATCCTTTTCAGAAAAATCACCATCAGCAGGAGGAGTAATGGTAACAGGATAAGTAACCGTCCCTGTTTTTCTTACGGAAGCAACATACAAATCATAAACTCCAAGATCAATCACATCTTTTGCAGCAGCAGCTGCTTTCGCCCATTTTTTCTCATCATAATTAGCAGAAAGTAAAGGTTGATTCTTATCATTTACAAATTTTTTTGCAAAATCATCATTGTTACCGTTCATCAGTGGGCTGGCTGCATAAAGCAATGCTTTCGCTCTGGTAGCCAACGCTGCACCACGAGTAGGGCGAGCAACTGAAAGTTCGTCACGTTTCGTATATTGTAATTCCTTAGCTGCCTGTATCATCTCATTACTGATGTATTCGGCACATTCTTCATACGAACTACGTGGAGTAGCTATCTCCTCATAGCTTGCATTGTAATCCAAACCGTTTTCAGGAAGCAATGGAATAGGACCATATTTACGCATTAGAATCCAATAATAATATCCCCTCACAAAACGAGCCTGACCTTTGTAATCAAGAATCTCTTCAGGAGACATCTCTTTGTTCATGTCAATATTTTGAATGAATGTTGTTGCCTGACGTATGCCTTTATAGCATCTGTCCCATACATTATTATAACCGTCATTCTCAGAATAGTTACCCAATTTAAATACATTATAAGATCTGTAGTTTTCTTCCTTTGTATCATAACTGGCATCGCGGTCACCATAATACATATCATCTGCAAAGCAGTGAGGCGTATATCCTTTACTACAAACATCCGCACACTCATTAGACAAGAAAGAATAAGCATAAGCCAACCATTCTTCAGAATAAGTTTTATTAGTAAACACTGACTCCAAGGTAGTGCGATCCTTGAAATATTTATCTGAATCCAAATAATCTGAACAAGAATAGATCATGCTTGATCCAACAATTGCCAGCATTATGGTATATATTTTTTTTATCATATCTCCTATTATTTTAAAGATTAACACTCAATCCCATTGTTATTGATTTTGACAATGGATAAGACTCACCACGAGGATCTGCTAATTCAGGATCCCATAATTTAAAACTAGACCATGTAAGTAGATTAGTACCAACTAAGAATATACGAACATTATTAAAGTGAAGTTTATTAACTACATTTTTAGGGATTGTATAACCAATATCCACTGTTTTAAGACGAACATATGAACCGTCACGTAACCAGAATGTAGAATTACGATAATTATTGCTATTACCGCCAAAACTTAAACGAGGATAAGAAGCATTAGGATTTTCAGTTGATGGATCTCCAGAGATATCAGCCGATACCCAACGATCATCTAACATTCCTTTCATGACATTTCCCCATTCACCTTCGCTAAAGGCGTAGACACATTTTCCGTTGATAAAATAAGTTGATTTACCAGATCCTTGAAAATGAACATTCACATCTAATCCTTTCCAACTTGCAGAAGCTCCTAATCCATAAATTAAGTTAGGTTTAGTTGTAGCACCAATGGCAACTTGGTCTCCATCATTAATTATGCCATCACCGTTCACATCTTTGTATTTGATATCTCCAGGTTGATAAATTCCGAAATCTTGTCGAGGGCTATTGCGTATATCATCATAATCTTTGAACAGGCCAAGTGAAATCAAACCTTTTGCTTGATTTATACGGTAGCCCTTCTCCATTTGATAAGGATAAACATTATTCTCTTCATCTTTTTCAATAACCTCATTTTTACTATAAGTAACATTTCCTCTGACAGTCAAATCAACAGCACCTACTTTCTCTCTAAAAGTAAAGTTACCATCAAAGCCTCTGGAACGAACAGATCCAACATTTGCCTTCGGAGTGCTTTCCAAACCTACAATAGAAGGCAAATAATTACGACTCATATAAATACCAGTACGTTTTTCATCGAAATAATCCACAGTTGCAGAGAGCTTGTCCTTGAAAAGAGAAAGGTCTACACCCAGGTCGTTTTTGGTAGCAATTTCCCAAGTGACATTAGGAGAAGAGACTTGAGTATAATGCATGCCACTGTAAAATCTGTCGCCACCATTTTGAGCCCATTGGTATCCAGTATTTGTACCTTCGATTTTATATAAGAAAGGAAAACGCTCATTACCCATGTTATCATTACCTACCTTACCATGTGAAAAACGGACCTTGAACATATTAATCCATTTGAAGTTATCTTTTATCAATTTTTCTTCTGCAACATTCCATGCTGCAGAGAAAGCAGGGAAAAAACCAAATTGATGTCCTTTAGCAAAATTCTCAGATCCAGTATAACCGAAATTAAATTCAAGGAAATAACGGTAATTCCAGTTGTAAGTAGCTCTACCTGCAAAACCTTGATTACGTTTGGAAATACTATTTTTAATATCATCCCCTAAATTCTGTGTTTGAATATATGAATCTTGTGTATATTTTGTTGTTAATCCTACATGATTAAGTTTAAAATCACGATTCCAATTCAACATTGCGTCAAAAAATTCTCTGCGATTACCATCAGAACTACTTTCTTGTTTCATATCACTTGGATCGGAAACTTTGGTCCATACAATTTCCCCGTTGGAATTTCTTTTACGTTCTGCTTTCCATTGTTCAGGCCATCTATGACGATTTATCCAGTTATTATTGTTTGTATCGTATCCAAAACGACCTTCAAACCTCAATCCCTTTGTGATAAAATCAAGTTTTTGTTCTAAAGTCACATTAGTTTGAATATTATTGCTCCAATTTTCATTATATCCAGTTTGTGTTGCTGCAACCCACGGATTGGTTTTATTGCCAGTTCCCAATGCAGGAACTTTTCCATCAGAATATAAAACTGGAGTGCTAATAGGACTATAGCCAAACAATTCTCCCCATACCTCACTATCCCCAAGTCCCGGACTATTACGCATTGCAAGAGAACCTGATACACCAACCTTCAACAATGTATTTTTGGTGATATCAATATCTGTATTCATACGATAATTCCAACGTTTGTAATTTGCATTGGTATTATAGTCTTTTTTCAATGTTTTATCCGTATTATACATTCCTTCTTCTTCAATATAACTGGCAGATACAAAATAGCGTGCAGTACTACCACCACCGTTCATATTCAAATTAGCACGATAACTCATTGCACCATCTTTCAATAATAAATCTTTCCAATTTACATTTGGATATAAATCCTTATCAAGTCCCAATCGCAATATTTCCAATTCTTCAGGTTGGTACATTGGCGATTGATTACGTGTGACACGTGCTTCATTCAAATAGTTGGCATAAGTAATACCATCTTCAAACTTAGGGGTAATGGTACGTGTATTATAAGATGTTTCTACTTTAGCATCAATATTAATTTTACCTGCCTTACCATGTTTTGTAGTTATCAATACTACACCATTAGCACCTTTCGAGCCATAAATAGCTGTTGCAGACGCATCTTTCAGTACACTGAATGATGCAATATCTTCAATGTTGATATCGTTCAAGTCTCGTTCAAAACCATCTACGAGTACATAAGCACCGCTGCTGGCTCCAAAAGTAGAAATACCGCGAATCCAGAATTCGGAGAAATTTTTACCTGGTTGTCCCGATGTTTGCATAGCCATAACACCAGCCACATTACCAGCCAGTGAATTAGAAAGACTAGATGACGGATTTCTATTCAAATCATCCACATTTACAGTTGAAATAGCACCTGTAACTGTAAGTTTCTTCTGAGTTCCGACAGCAGTGACTACAACTTCACCAAGTATGCTAGACGTAGATTCACTCATCTTCACATTTATCGTATGATTATCCTTTACAAGAATTACTACTTTTTCATATCCAACAAAAGAATAAACAAGTTTAGAATATTGTTCAACCTTTATCTTATAACGACCGTTTATGTCAGTAATAGTACCCAAACCAGGCTTATCACTCACAGTAATATTAACACCAATAATAGGTTCACCTGTTTTCTCAGTTACTACACCACTAACAACAACTGTTTCTTGTGCCAGAACATTCAACGAAAGTCCTAGCAGCATAATACATGTTATTATAAAATTTTTCATATATTTCTGCATATTCTGTTTTATCATTGTTCTAATCCTATTTTACGAATTCTACGATTAACTACATCACAAATATAGAACACCTTTTCTTTCTCGCTATAAGCAAGCCCGGTAGGTTGATCAAAACGAGCTTCCAAACGCAAATCTCCGTCAACATATCCATAAGGATTAGAATTACCATTACTTCCACGACCAGCAAAGGTTGTCACTGCTCCATCAGGTGTCAAAATACGAATACATTGATTTTCTTTATCTGTAAAATAGAAATCATATTCATCAGTCTGACCTGCATATTTAGGGTTTTTAACAAATACTCCTTGATAAGGCGTTCTAAGACGAGCTACCGAACCGACACCATCCACATATCCCCCATTACGACTTAATCCGCAAACAAGATAAGGTTGATTAAAACGTTTCTTTACCCAATTATAGTCTGTACGTAATATATAATGTTGATTTACAACTACGATATAAGCGTAATCACCTGTGGGATGAATCTGTATATTGAATTCCCACTGATTGTCCTGTATTTTAAACAATTCCTCATAATCTTTTACAGTAGTGGTTAACCCTTTGTAATAGTTTTCCATATCATACCTAAAGAATTGACCTTTTTCATAACTATTAAAATACATTTCACCATTAACTGGATGTACAGAGGCACCATTACATTGTTTATATGCAGCCAATTGTTGAGGATTTTCAAATAATTTTGTCGTTTTATTACGCGTAAGAATAGAAACACTAAGACTACTTGTTCCATTACCATCAAAGTCATTTGCAATAATCATATGATCACCATCAGGAGTAAAGTCAAGACTACGGAAACGATTCCATTGTCCCATTGACCTCGTTATCGGAGTACTCACCGTGCTATCTTTCAGATTAATAAGTCTAATCTCATTACCATCAAAGGCTGCATATAAAAGTTCCGGATATTTAGGATCAAATTTTAAGAAGCAGTTTTCACGGAAACCACTTACTTTAGAGAAAGGCCCATCTACCCATCCTTGATCATCTCGTTCATTACGATAACCACATAATGTACTTACAACCATTTTTCTTTCATATTTAAATACATTTTCAGCTGTGGCTGAAAATATCTTATCGTCTTTATTGATACTTATTTCTATCTTTCCACTATATGCTTGTGAAGGTACAAGACAATACAAACCTCCATTATTTAAACCTATAACATTAGCTTTCTTACCGCCAATAGTTAAATTGATTAAAGAAGGATCATTTCCGAAATTTTCTCCGTAAATTACTAAACGTTGACCAATACCACCTGATTTTGGTAAAAAATCGGTTATAACTATCTCTTTCGATGGATTGAAAGGGAGAGCACCTGAATCGTCATTACTGTTTTTGCAACTTACGAAGCAAATAGCAATCATAGCAAGCACAGTACAATGCCTGTACCAATGCTTGATTTTAGTGTTATTTTTCATTTTTATAATACATTAGATTTAATAAATCAACAAAATATAATTAGTGTTACAATCATTTTTCAATGTGTTTATCCATCAAAACCTGCATCCAATATCCGCCAATTACAGAACGTGCCTTGAAAGCTTCCATTCTACCGGTTTTAGTATCATGCCAGTCACTGATAGGAACGCGTGAAGTGGTTTCATTTATATATTTATAGAAAGGTTCTACAAATTTCTCGAATATCGATTTATCTGGAGACATTGCTGCAGTCCACATAATCCAGTCAGACTTGGTATAGTCCCTGCGTGAATCCAATGGTAAGCCATAGGCATTCTGCTTTGTGAGATAGTAATCAATTTCTTTTGTCATGGCATTATTCGGAAAAAGACTCATATTCCATAATTTATCCCATACCATATTATATTTCTGACTCCATGTGTTTGAACGGTCAAAAGCTAATTTATAGTGGTTGCCTTCGTTTGCCATTTTTTCCCATTTCACTGCCATATTTTTTGCAATAGAACGATACTTATCAGCCACATCTTTAAGATTAAGCATACGAGCTAATTCGCTATATCCTGCTACGCCCATAATGGCTTTCGCCGATAAATTGGCGTTGTGAGCCCAGTGACCAGCAAAGTCATCAGTACACAATTGATTTTCTGGATCTTGACCATATTCAACTAAATAATTTGTCCATGTAGTCAGCAAATCCCAGTATTTCTTTGCATAGTCAGCATTACCTTCTATTTTAGCGATAGCCGCAGTAAGAATAATCATATTTCCTCCTTCTTCAATCGGCATATCACCTCCATATACTTGTCCGTTTGCAATAGGATATGTTCCAAGGTCATGAGCTGGAAAAGGTTTATTCCAACGTCCGCTTGCACTGTATTCAAAAATACTAGTCATCATAGCCTTTTCCAATTCAGGATTGTAAATAAGGAAAAGCGGTGCTGACGGATATGTCAAGTCAACAGTATTTATACATCCGTTACTATTATTCTCTTTTGAGAAAAACATCAGATTGCCTGCTTTATCAGTAAATAATTTGTGAGCCGAGATAACCTGACGATAAGAAGCTGAACATATTTCAGCATATTTTTTCCCTCCTGCTTTCTCTGCATCATCGTAAATCATTTCATCGAATGCCTTGCATCGTTCCATTATTGATTGATAGTTATCTCTCAATTTCTCGAAAGCATCGAATATTGAAACTTTTCCATCATGTTTCCAATATCCCATACGGCGTTCATACATATATTCTATAGAATAAACATCATCATATCCAATCATCATGAAACCCTCTTTAGCATTATCAGAAACCTTACCAAAGTTATGTACATAAGCCATAGACGGATTATCAACAGCCTTTCGTGTAATTATTTTTGTTTGTGAGGGCTTTAAAGTTCCATTAGCAATGAATGACTGCTTCATGCCATAATAATCTCCTAAGCTTACAGTTTTTCCGGCCCCATTAACTCCGGCAATATAAGCATATCCCCAGTCGCCACATATAAGGTCACCTCTGCGATCGCATATTGGTTGGTCAATAGAACCAGCCTCTACGTAGCTTATGCCATTCCTTGATAATGTACGTGCAACTGTAGGTTGAGAATCTTCATTGATAGTTAATTCTGGAGTTGTTTCCATATAGAATTGCACATCATGTTCTTTTTTATCAAGCGAACGTACATGATAAGAAATATAATTAATAGGAGTTGACAAAAGATCAAGATCATCTATAAGTTGTGGTGCTGTAAAAACTACATCAAGTTCTACAGGACCGCATGTAAACCTGTAATAACTTGAAGTAGCCAATACATCTACCGATTTCTGCACAGCTTCATTAGAGAATTTCACAGGATTGCTACTTTCCTTATATAATCCGAAATCCACATAAGCACCACCCGTAGTATTATGGCAATGCGCTGCAATTACATTCTTTCCTTTACGAAGTTTCTTTTTAATTGCATCAGATAATTTTGTCTGTACATTATTAACCCATGTTTCTCCTGTAGATACCACCTTTTCACCATTTAGATAGAGTTCGAAGACATCATCGTGAGAATAAGTCATATAGAAATTATCAGCAATATTCAGGTCATTGATTTCAACAGTTCTTCGAACATAAATATCACTATTCTTAGCATTCCACTCAGTGCTAATACGTTCCATATCCGAGCTTCCAAAAGCAGCTTTGCCTTTTTTCCAGCTACTATCGTCAAACTGTATTTCTTTCCAGCCTTCAGAAGGTTTGGTATTTGTATAGGAAGCTTCCCAACGCTCCACATCGGTCATAGGAGCTATGACATTCAACTTAATTTTGTCCTTACCCAAAAAACGATAGACCTTACCATCTACACGCAATGCCCCAAGCAGAGGTTTCTTGGCACTGGTCCAGTGTTCGGTAGAACCTTCCATAAGATTGTCATAAGGTGACCATATGGAAAAATGAGGATCAGACACCACTAAAGGCACGGAAGGAGACCGCAACGCAACATCTTTACAAGGTTTAAACAGATCTGTAGTCTGAGCATTACATATCAGTCCAACAGATAAGGACATAATTGAAAATAATTTTTTCATAAAATCGATTCATTTAAAGTTTTTTCTAAAAAATGTTATCCTTTACCAATACTTATACCTTTATACTAAACTATACCTCAAAAACTCAATACCTATATACCTCTTAATCTTATGTCTTAATGCAAAAAGAATATGATATTTCATCTTATCAAACTGTAAGATGAAACACATCAAATCATCTATAGCATCTCTCTTGAAAACGCTACAAATTAACTACTAAGTCTTAACGAAAAAGGAAAATCAGGATTCAATAAAGGATAAAATCTGTTCTTTATTCATGTACAGGGATGTCAGAACAGTATTTTATAAATTGGAATTAGGTATTAAAGTAAAATTTTAGTTATCGCTAATAAAAAGCATCAATTTTATCCTTGATAATCTTTTGGCAAAACATTAAATTGAGCTTTAAAACATTTAGCAAAATAGGATGAAGATGTAAAACCAACCTGAGCAGAAACTTCAGAAATACGGACTCCATTTTTTATAAGTTCGGCTGCACGATTCAAACGAAGAGTTTTAAGATAATCATTGGGTGCCAATCCTGATAAAGCTTTTATTTTTCTGTAGAAATTAGAACGGCTCATGCACATCTGTTCTGCTAAAGCGTCAATAGAAAAGTTTTCATCTGATAATTGCTCTATAGCAACTTCTTGCACTTTTTTTATAAATTCATTATCTTTCTTTGATAATGCAAATTCTGATATAGTAGAGAAAGATGTGTCAGAAAAGCTAATCATCAATTTATGAAATGCCACTCTAAGTTTCAGGATATTTTCAATCTGCATACGGAGCTGCTTTATAGAAAATGGTTTTTCAACATACACATCAGCTCCGCATTCCATACCTTCCACTTTTGATTCAAGCGTAGTCTTGGCTGTCAGCAAAATAACAGGGATGTGGGAATAATCAATATCTGATTTTATTTTAGCACATAATTCGAGCCCATTCATTTCGGGCATCATGATATCACTCACAACTATATCCACACTCTCTTTTGAAAGCAGATCAAGTGCGACACGTCCATTACCCGCTTTCAGCACTTTAAACCAAACACTTAACGATTCGCATATGAGATTCAGTAATTCACGGTTATCTTCTACAACTAATACTGTAAAATTCTTTTGAGTATAATCAAATACTTCAGAGTTTTTATCTTCCATTACTACAGAAATTTCCACCGGTTTTTCTTCAGTTTCAATCATCTCCTGTTTCATCGGAAGTGACAAAACAAATGTCGAGCCACCATTTATGCCATCTTCTACACGTAAAGTTCCATGATGAGCCTCTGCCAATGATTTAGCAAAAGCCAGTCCAATTCCCGTACCTCCGGAAGCTACTTTATCATCTGGCAATTGATAAAATGCTTCAAATACTTTTTCTTTCTTTTCCTCCGGAATTCCAGGGCCATCGTCTTTCACTAAAATTTCAAAATAATTATCGATTTCAAAGAGGCTCAATTCTATAAATTCATTTGAATATTTCAAAGCATTGCCCATAAGGTTCACTAACATCTTGGTTACCTTTTCACTATCCAAAACAGCTATTATTTCTTTATCGGGCAATCTTAAAGTTAAATTTATGCCTTTCAACTCAGCCAAACCAGCAAATTGATTATACACATGTCTAACCAACTGGTTTACATTATATCTTTTAGCCGCCAACTGTAATTCCCTACTTTCCATTTTTTGGAAATCGAGCAGTTGGTTTGTGACATTCAGCAAATAATTGACATTTTCATCCATTACAGAAATATATTTAGACTCTTTACCTTCCCATTCTTTCTCTTGCAACTTTTCTAAAGGCAATTTTATAAGGCTGAGAGGGGTACGTATCTCATGAACCAGATTTATGAAGAAATTTATCTTTGATTTATACACTTCTGTCTCTTTTGTTACTTGATAATCTTCCATCTTACGTTTATACTTGAGCTTGACGTATAGATTCCACCGCCATGCCGCATAATAAGCTGTTCCCAAGAATAGGACAAGATAAAAGAAATATGCCAGGTTTGTTCGCCACCAAGGAGGAGTTATAACAATCAATAATTTAGTAGTTTTTTCATTCCATCTATTATCATTATTAGAGCCTCTGACTTCAAACATATACTCCCCTGGAGCCAGATTTGTATAAGACGCTATATTATTTACCGTATTCTCTACCCATTCCTTATCCACTCCTTTCAACCTATAAGAATAATGGTTCTTTGATGGATTGACATAACTTAAAGCCATGAATCGAAGCGAGAAGCTATTATTTTTATAAGGAATGGTTATCCTGTCAGTCATATAAATAGGAGTATCTAACTGTAAAATTTGCTTTGCAGCATCTTCACCAACCTGATTTGGGAACGTTATATCCGTTATATATACCGGGGGAATATATGCATTATCTGTAAATTGTTCAGGAATAAAAGAATTTAAGCCATTTATCCCTCCAAAATAAAGTTTTCCATTCTTGGACTTCAATGAAGAGTGTACCATGAACTGATTTCCTTGTAAGCCATCATCAATTGTAAACTGACGGAAACTATTTTTTATTAAAGGATTAATTCTGATTAAACCAGCATTACATGATATCCATAAATTTCCTAGCATATCTTGTTCCATAGAATAAATAACTTTGCTTGGCAACAGAGTATTATGTGGATCAAAATTCAGGAAAGTATCATCTTTCTGATTAAATGAACATAATCCACCTCCATTTGTTCCAAACCACATCACTCCTTTTATATCTTCAAAAATAGTTATAACAGAATTTGTTGTGATAGTAGTATTATCAGAACGGACATGTTGAAAATGTTTCCAATGTCCATTTGGTATATTATATCTAAAAACGCCACTATTAGAGGTAGCGATCCAAAGGTTATTATACATATCTTCATGAATATCAACTACAGATACCATAGAACCTATGGAAGTAACTGTAATGAAATTATCGTGTGATGGATCATAACGGCATAAGCCCCAACTTGTCCCTATAAACACTTCCCCTTTTCTATCCTTATATATGCAAAGTACATCATTACTGCAAATGGTATTAGGTATTCCACGCGAATGTGAATAACATTTCATGCTTCCTGTACGTACATTTATGACCTTTAATCCTTCAGTGTAAGTACCTACCCATAAATAATCACCATCTTGCATCAATGAACGAATGTCATAGACCAATTTATTATTAAAGATTATATGATCATTAATGAACCTTTCATTCGATGTATCAAACAGCCGTAACCCATTGCGAGTGCCAACCCACACACCTCCGTCTTTATTCTCACATAAAGGTCCTACAAGTTTTACTGTTCCTGAATTATTTGATAAATAAGAGGGAGAATTATAATTAAAACGTTTAGTTTGTTTAGACATATAATTCGCACCTCCCAAATTAGTTAAAACCCATAAAGCCCCTTCAGCATCCCATAACATTGAATTAACAGCCTCGTCACTTAAACTATGTATATCGGAAGGATCATCACCTCTTCTGAACTTTCGGGATACACGATTAAATACATATAAACCATTATCCGTTCCAAGTAACAATTCATTATCTTTATATTTCAATATAGCATGTACAATTCCAAAATTAAATGTTCCAGCATCATGACTTTCCAATATTCCAGATTGCTTATTCACACGACACAACAGATTGTTAGAAGCTCCTACCCATATTTCTCCATCTATATTCTGTACACAATTAATCTTGAGGCTATTAAAAGACGATGCCGGCACATCATTTTTATAAGCTTTCATTAATTTACCGTTTCCGTTAAAACAAAGCAACCCATCTTGTAAAGAAGAAACATACATAAGCTTATCATCCCCTTGACATATATCCCACACAAAAGACGTCTGAATACTATTCTGTACAAGTTCTTTTTTTTGCTTATCATATATAAAAAATCCCTGTCCCAAGGTAGCAATCCAAATCTTACCATCTACAGCTTTCACAAGTCTCTTTATCTCACTGCTGATAAACACACCATATTTTGTTGTTTTTTTAAAATATGAAAAATTATCTTTTGCGCGGTTGTAAACATATAATCCAGAATTAGTTCCAACCCAAATATTCTCACCATCTTCCAATAAAGCCTCAACACAGTTATTTTCTAATGAATATTTATCATCTTGGACATTCCGATAGATTTTGTTTTCTTTTCCATCATATCTGTTTAAGCCGTCACTAGTACCAAACCAAATAAATCCATATTTGTCTTGAACGGCGCACCACACAGTGTTATGTGACAGTCCATCTTCTACTTGATACTTCCTGAAAGAAAAGTATGAAGACGAGAATGCAGGATGAGAAAAATAGATGGTTATAAGTAGTAGAAATAATCTGGTCAATTTCATTTTGTGTAAAAGTATGTATAAATGATAAAAAAGTAAGCTAGCTGTTTTTGATACAATTTATATTTTTTCACGAATGTAATAATAAAAATGATAACTTACAAAAAGTTCAAAGTTAGTATAATAAGAAGTACTACGTGCATAATTTTTTCATGATAATTAATTATTTAATATTCAGCAATGTACTCTGATCGTACCTTTTTCAACATTTCGACCTTTTTAAAAGCAATATGTTTCGCTCTGATTTTATTTTAGGACAGACAATAAAATTTTCATTTCTAAACCTGAGAAAAAGTTTATTTTATTTATCCCATAAAATATTTAGCTTTATTAGGTATAAGCTTATATATAAAAGCAGTAAACGCCCAACTACAGACAAATATACAAACCGTCATTAAAGGTACTTGTAAAGGGATAGGTATTTCTGACGATCCAATTAAAAGAAAAAATGGACCTACAATAAAATAGTGCACCATATAAATACCAAAACCACATTTAGTAATATTAGCTAATGCTTTAACCACTATTGGAATGGTAACAACAACTTTTTGCAGTAACAAAAAAACAGACAAAGTCATTAACAATACATTTGGACTACAAAACGTGAAATAAAGCTCCATTTCCATTTCTGTTGCATTAGGATTTGAGGCAGTGATACTGAATCCTGTGTACGTCACATAATACCCAATGCCAAACATAACTGCGCAGATAAGGAACGTTTTCAGCGCTCTCCAATTAGTTGACTGCTTTAAACAATGTCCAATCAAAAGATACCCGTTAAATCCTGCAAAATAATAGAACAAACTGAATTCGTTCCATGTATCTGTGCCAAATATATAACTATTACGGCTAAAAAGCAGACTAGACACATATACCTTTACATAAGGAATAAACAGAGATATAATCCAGATAAGCAGATATGTATGCTTAGTCTTTTTGTTCGCTTGTTCTATCCATGCAGAGAAGAAAGGCATATATAAATATAATCCTATAAGTAGATAAATATACCACATATGATTTTCTTTGTGGCTGAAGTTAAATGGAATCATTGCTACATCTTTTAGCGATTCTATAAGACTTTGCGATTCATGCCCTTGTGTATAGCAAAAGAAATCACCTATAATTGATTTTGGTAAACCAAGAATACCAGTAAACCAAGGAAACATATTATACAATACAGACCATATAATAAAAGGAAATAGTACACGATATATACGTTTCTTATAAAATACATTTAAAGAATTCTGTTTGATAGGAAGCAATAGCAACCCAGTCATCATAACAAATAAAGGTACAGAAGAACGGAATAGTGAACCATAAATAGCTGCCCAATGTGTATACTCAGGTATGACACGCATAGTTGGAGAAATGTAAAACGGATCAATACAATGCACCCCAATAACCATTAGCATGGCTACACAACGGACAACATCTAGCCAAACTATACGATTACATGCAACAATTTTCTCATTCATTAGTGTATGTGTTTAAGTTATATGAGCAAATTTAGATAACAAAGAAGGATTACATCTGAAAAGTTTAGCCATTTTTGGATAATATCTGACCAAATCACAATAAATTCACACATAATTTTGTTTAACTATTTTCCAGATATAAAACACATGTAATATCATTGTATAAGAGTCGTGAGTATTTTCTCGCAAACAAAAGATAAAAATGTGGCACGTTTAAAGTTTGCCAAATGGTATGAGGAGGTAGAAAATCAAGGGTATCCTAACTTCTCAGCAATAATATCTATGTTTGAGAATCATTCGGAAAGAATATCAAACTATTTTGAGAATCGAAGTACTAACGCTGCAGCAGAATCTTTTAATGCAAAGCTAAAGGCTTTTAGAGCATCTTTTAGAGGAGTAAATGATATGAAATTCTTTCTTTACAGAGTGGCTAAAATTTACGTGAAGCTGATGAAACTTTTAACATTCCCACAAATTTATTGACTGATCCCTATTTTTCTCTTCGAAATAGATTTCAACTTTGACGGTAAACTCATTGAATTGGGCTATTTTATTCAAATCAATGATTGGTACTTGTTCGTCTAAAGCTACTTTTCGAGCCGCAGCCGGAAAATCACCTAATGTATTGATAGTATTCCCCATCTTATCGAACCGACGTCGACTAGTAGAGGTGACAACAACAGCATTCGCCTTCTTTTTTTTAACTTCATGAATAAAATACTTTAGATTTTCCGTATAAGATTTCCAAGCGCCATCATTTTTCCCTTTCATCTTCTGGTAGTTGTGGCCAAATTCAATGAATAAGTAATCTCCAGGTTTGATAATACTTAAAATTTTTTCCAAACGATGCTGACCTTTAAAACTAGCCAATGTCAAACCAGATTCAGCATGGTTAGCAATCGCAACTCCTGGCTTAAAGAAACGAGTAATCATTTGTCCCCATGAAGCCCAAGGCTCTGCACTTTGATCAACGACTGTAGAATTTCCAGCCCAAAAAACTGTTATCTGATCTTCAGCTTTTGCTATTTCGATCGATGATATACAAGGCCTTTTACCATTAAATTCCAAAGTCAATTTATTATCCCAATCTAACTTATTTAGTTCCCCTGTCTTTAAGGCTAACTTTACCACCAGTTTTAAATTCAGGCTTTCGTACATTTACAACAAATGTTTTGGTAACAAATTTGCCCGCATTTGTAACATTTTTTTCAATACTAACCTTCTAGATTCTGCTTTAACAGTCAATTCACCTGCTTCTTTAGAATTACCAATAGTAAGAGTAACCTTGTAATTTCCTTCTGGAAGATTTACCGAAAAAAAGAAAGGTTTATCTGATGTCATAAAACTATGTTTTATAGGATCTTGTCCCCCACAATCTATTATTTTAGCTTTTGATCCCAAGTCAATACCATAGCCCGTTTTCTCTGAAAAAATAAAACCAGAACCAATTTGTAGATAACCTTTAGGAACTTTACCACAACCCATTTGAAATTCGTTTGTTGAGCTATTGCATTAAAAGTAGACAAAGTTATCATTCCAATAATACCAGCAACTTTGATTATCTTTTTCATTATATTTATTCTTTTTAATTTATTTTTTTGGAACTTACTTTTTAATCCATTCAATATATAATCATTTCATCTATAATAAAAAACAATCACTATACTCCACTAAATGAACTGAATCCACCATCAATAGGCAGAACCACGCCTGTTATAAAGCTAGCAGCATAACTGCAAAGGAACTGAACAGCACCGTTGAGTTCCTTGATATCACCAAAGCGTTTCATAGGAGTTTTTGCAAGTACTTTCTTGCTGCGTTCGGTTAGTGAATCGTCAGGATTGATAAGAACTGCTCTGTTCTGGTTTCCGATAAAGAAGCCTGGAGCAATAGCATTTACCCTGATCTTTTCGCTGAATTTTGTAGCCATTTCCATTGCCAGCCATTTAGTAAAGATCTCAATTCCGCTCTTTGCTATAGAGTATCCCGGTACACGGGTCAACGCAGCAAATGTTGCCATTGATGAAACATTGATGATATTTCCAAATCCTTGTTTTGCCATTATTCCACCAAAAACAAGGCAAGGGTAAACAGATCCGTTTAGATTGAGATCAACCACTTTATTCATATCGGCAATCTTCATATCAAATACAGTCTGGTCTTGTGTTAGTGTTCCTCCGGGAATATTTCCACCGGCTGCATTTACAAGAATATCTACTCTTCCCCAGCGATCAAGGATATTATCCTTCACCACCTTCAGTTCTTCAACATCAAGTACGTTGCAAGTCACGCCCAAAACCTCGCCTAATGGTGACAATTCAGCGATAACCTTATCTACATTCTCCTGATGAGCACCAATAATCAGAACTTTTGCACCGGCTTCGAGAAAGCCTCGTGCAATATTGCTACCTAATACACCGGAACCACCAGTAACAATAGCTACTTTTCCGGCAATGCTAAATATTTCGTTCATTCTCTTATTTTGTTTTGTTTCCAGCCCAATTGTGAAGGGCTGAAAATATTTTTATTTTGATAATTCATTTCTCACTGTTGCCATACTTCCATCTACCTGAGCAAGTGCAAACATACGTCCATGGAAAGAATATCCCGGATTATAGCCTTTGTCACCATCGTCAAGCATCAATCGGCCATGGTCTACACGCATAGGCAAACCCGGATTCTCCTTTTCGAAGATTCGAACCAACTCGATAACGTGTCCCCGTCCGGTAAGGTGAGACGATTCCATAAAGTTTCCTTCGGGAGTTGCTTCTGTGCTTCGCAAATGTACAAAGTGAGTGCGGGAAGCAAATTTCTTTGCTAATGCAGGTACATCGTTATGAAGTCCGGCACTCAAGGATCCGGCACAGAAAGTAAGTCCGTTATGAGGATTGTTCACCGCATTGAGGAACCATTCAATATCTGCCTCTCCTGTAACAATACGTGGCAGGCCAAGCATCTGGAAAGGAGGATCATCAGGGTGTACACACATATTTATTCCGTATTCATCGCATACCGGCATAATCTGTTCCAGGAAATATATCATGTTGGTACGAAGCATATCTCTGTCAATACCATCATACAAAGCCAGTAACCGTTTGAAGATGGCAACCGGATTCTGATCACCTTCTTTAATATTTCCGTTTACAAAGCCCTGAGTCTTTACAATGATGGTGTTAATCAAATCGTCCTTCTCCGCTTCGGTAATGGTTTTATCCAGTTCGCTAACCTTTGCTAATTCCTCAGGTGTATAGTCCTTTTTAGCTCCCTCACGTTTCAGAATACGGCAGTCAAAGTAAGCAAAGCGGATTTTATCGAAATAAAGTGAGCTGGTACCATCGGGCCAAGGATGTTCAAGGTCGGTACGAATCCAGTCGATTACAGGCATAAAGTTGTAGCAAACAGTTTTCACACCTGCCTTGCCAAGATTAGCCAGACTTACTTTGTAATTAGCAATAAGCTGATCTCTATCTGCTCCGGCATACTTGATACTTTCGCTAACAGGCAAACTCTCTACAACCGACCAGCGAAGGCCTGATGCTTCAATATAATCTTTAAGTTCATTGATTGCTTCGAGTGTCCAAATCTCACCATTCGGAACATCGTGTAATGCTGTTACAATTCCTTCCACTCCAATTTGTCTAAGCATGGCCAGCGTAATCTTATCGTTTTTGCCAAACCATCTCCAGGTCTTTTCCATTTTTATAAATATTAAAATTAAGTGATAAAAAATCTAAGATATAAAGAATTTTACTTGTCGGTACGAAATGGAACAGCTGGTAATCCTCCCTTATTGTAAAAGTTTGGAATTGCAGATTCATTCCAAGCAAATCTTACAGCTACAGGATTCTGTATATTTATTGACATCACAACGACTTTATTTCCTTTTATTTCAGCTTGAGCTGGGATAAATTTCCCATCAGGTCCAGCAATTAAAAACCAACTGAGAGAGTGATCATCATGACTAACTAAACCTCCGGCAATATTATTAAAAGAAATAATCACTTTATTCCTTTTAATAATATACGACTTATATGTTGGTCCAGAACAAACAACATTCCTACCATAAGTATTATTTAATGCTAACAAGGCTAGACGATGGGCAACATCCCATTTATAAGGTGGATGAATATTTGAGGCATTATCAACCAAATCAGTTGTTACCACCATACCCGAGTATGGAATTGAAAGACATTGAGCTTGTGCTTCACGAAAAACTGCTAGTTGCTCTGGAATATGTTTCTTTTTATCTTTTTTACGATGAGAATATAAATATGGAGCTATCTGCACATAGTAGAACGGCATAGCAGCATTTTTGAATAAAGATCTGTAAGTCTCAACCATCAATTTCACTTTTTCCGGATAAGTTTGTTGGTCTTCAATTATACAATTGGATTCACCTTGATACCAAAGCATTCCTTTAATAGCAAAAGGGATAATCGGTTTCAACATACTTTCAAATTTTTGTCCTGGGACTATTCCATCTATTTGAAAGTTTTTTTTCTCTTTAATACTATCTTTAAATACAGCTGAATTCAGATAAGCAGCAGAAGGAGTCCATTCTTCAATACGAGTTCCCCCCCATGAAGTAGAAATAATACCGATCGGCACATTCAACTCCAAGTTTATATCCTTTGCAAAAAAATACCCCACTGCACTTACTTTTCGCAAGACAGAATCATTGGACTGGGTTATCCAACCAATAGATTTTATATCTTCTTTTGTCCGTTGTTTATCTGCATAAATATAACGAATCTGATCTGACTTCAATTTCGAAAATTCTTCTATAGCCAAATCGGTACCTTTTTCAGGCGCTAAATATTTCTTTAAACTCCGATCAAGAGGATATTCCATATTCGATTGTCCTGAACATAACCAGACATCACCTACCAAAATATTACCTAATTTAATAGTATTTGTCCCAGTTATGATCATTTCTGCAGGCTTACAATTTACAGTTAACGGAGCAAGTGTTACAAACCAGTTTCCATTATTATCAGCAATTGTATTTTGTACCTGACCAGCAAATGACACTGATATTTGCTCTCCAGTCTCAGCATGTCCCCAAACGGGCACAGGAGAATTACGTTGCAAAACCATATTTGAAGAAAATATTTTTGGAAGCGTAACTTCAGCTTTTGTTCGAATCACCCCCCCCAATAATAAAACTAAGAAAATATATTTTTTCATTTTTTTGATAACTAAAATTATTCAATAAAATCTAAATGTGTAATGATAACAGAATATTACACATTCATTTATATACGAATATTGTCTTTAAATTGGATCTTTTATATGCATTGTTAAACAATGACAGTAATTCTTCAACTACCAATATTTTAGTAAATCTCTCATTGCAATAACTTTAAAATGGTTATCATAGATAAATTTTAGATATTTTTCTAAGAGTTCTGGTGATGTAGTGTAGTTTTCATGATCAGGATCAGGAACCTCATGGATAGTAAAAACAAGAATTTGTCCAGGTTTTAATTCTTTTAATGCCTGCATTGTTTTAATATCAAGTTTATCTGTCATAGTATAGCTTGGTATAAGAAAATTATCATCATTATTAATATTCAAATAACGGCTTCCTCCAACACGGGCAAATTTATATCCCATATTCTTCAAAACAACTCTCGGCAATGAATCAGAACGATTACCCGGATAAGCAAATGAAACGGGTTTTACAATTCTATATTCTTTGCACTTATTCTCTATATATTGAATTTCATCTCGTAGCTGATTTTCTGTTAATTTTCCAACGCCCTTATGATGGCCTGTATGATTACCAATTTCAAACCCCATATCATCTAACGCTTTTACTTGTTTCCAGGTCATATTTTTAACAACAGCGATCTCAGGTTTACGGGGATAATCGCACACAAAAAAAGTAGCAGTAAAACCATACTTTTTAAGTAAAGGAGCAACATTAGTATAATGAGTTACCGAGGCATCATCAAAGGTTAAAATAACAACAGGATGTTTCGCATCAAATTTCATGATATATTCGCCTGCAAAACGTTTACCCATTTCACGTTGACCTGCAGAATTAAAATGTAAGAAATCCCCTCTATGTTGAAAATCTGATGTAGATATTAGAGAGGTAAAACGATCTGAAGCAGAATATAATCTGGTTTGTTCATTCATCTGACTAAATAGCTCAGGCGTTTTAGAATAACTACCCAGTTCTCCCATCAATATGGGTAGAGTTGGATTTCCGACTATTTCTCTAAATTTTGAAAATAACGATCTCAATTTCTCTTGACGCGTAGCAATACCATCGGGTTTAGCGTCCGATTCCCCTTGATGCCACAAAATGGCTTTGATTACCCCCTGTGATTTTGCCCATTCTACTTTTTGCCTTAAATTGGACAATAGTTGTATTCCTCGATGTTTTTGATCACCAATCCACTGATTGATAGAACTTCCACCTACCGCAGTGGGAATCAGCAGGATCTTTACATCGTCAGGAATATACCTAAGCATCTCTTTGCCAAATGCCAATCCACAACTCAGACCTTTCATTTTAGGTTCATAAAAATGGATGGGCTCTTTTGCCTGAATAATTTCACCTTTCTCATTAATGGTGAGTATTCTTGGTGAAGAAATTGTATCCTGTGCCTCCACCACACCTCGGCCAGCCATATTAGACTGACCGGCTAGTATAAATACCCAAACTTTAGAGCTTTTATTTTTAGAATTTTCAGTAGACTCACCTTTCACTTCTCTTCCCAGACACAGTACACTCAGGCAGAGCAACAATAATGACAGATGGAACCTCTTCTTTTTTCCTTGCATATTATTCATTTTTATTATTTTGCTATCAACTTAATCTGATCAACAATTACCCCCTCATCAAGTGCAGTTATTTTTATAGAGTGTTTACCCGGTTTTACCGAATGAATAGTTGTGCATAAAGCTTGATTACTCAATACATTTAGTTTCCATTTTTCATTTCTATCCTGCGTTCTATAATCAACAATAGTTGCCGGAGAATTATCTATACTAATTGAATAACGAATTGTTTTACCATTTACCGGATGATTAGGTGCTAATGCTAAGACTATTAGTATAGAATCAGATTTAACAGAAACAGTTCTATAAGTCACAGAACTATTTTTTTGTAGAGCTATAGCCTTCCGGTTATATCCCAATCCGTGACAAACAGGCTTTTGTCCCTCATAAAACTTATATAAGCTTGCATCTATAGTCTGAACAGGCTTTTCCGGTTCGGTATATTTGCCCAAGTCCCCTCGTGAAACTTGATCAAACACAGCCAGATTACGAGGTTTATAATCCATTATATATTTCCATTTACTATTTGCTATCTCGTTGTATTTAGCTGTCAGGGATAGGATAGTATCATATGCCTGATCACTTTTTTGCCAGTTTGCTAATCCATGTCTTGCCAGTTGACCGTAAAGATGCTTTTTATTCATTTCAGCAGCGGCTCTGACAGGATATTCGATCAATTCGAACCAGGCATCTTTTTTATCGGAGGGCACCTCAGTGGATAACTTGACCACCTTATCTGCAATTGCACTATAAGCTCTAATCCTTTGATATAATTCATTTTTAGTCCAAGGCAGATCAGCAACCTCTTTGTATCTCGGATCCTTTTCTTCTGTTCTTGTCCCACCCATAAACTCAGGTTTCCGAATATATGCCAAACGATAATACTCCGTCATAACTGGTAATAATTTATTCGCTAATTTATTTCCAAATTCACGACAGAGCCAATTATACAAATGTAAATCTATGCCTTTGCTACAATTATCTATTGACTTAATATCCCAAGCCATGTCTAAAAACAGTTCAGTGAGATATTCTGCAGGTTTGATATCCCCTACGTTAAGAATCCACATTTTCTTCGCTCCTTTATCAAACGCCATCTTCATTTGAGTATAGAGTTGAGCCGGATGGTTTGTCGCTAACCACAAATAATCATGCGGACGCCCCCAATATGAAACATGGTAGTATACTCCATTTCCTCCCATGCGTTTACTTTCGTTCTCAGTCGGAAAATGACTAATATATCCATAGTTATCATCACACCAAAGTAAAGTTACATCATCAGGCACTTGAAGTCCCGATTTATATACATCCAAAACTTCTTTATAGGGAATAAATACCTGAGGTACCTTCTCAACATCCTTATTGACATATCTTGCCAGCATATCCCGTTGATCCTTCAATACATTTGTAAGTGCATCCTTCTGCTCTTGCACTGTATTTGCACCTTGCATTTTACTATCATGTAGACCGCGCATTCCAATCGTATAAATATTATCAGAACCAGCCAGTTGATGCACTCTTTCCTCCCAAAAATTTAATACTTCCTCACGATTGTGAACATAATCATACGCTCCTTTGCCCGTTTTGTTCCATTCGGCATAAGTGTTTCGCATCATAGGTTCACAATGAGAGGTTCCAATTATTATTCCGTACTTATCTGCCATTTCTTTATTCCCGGGTGTAGAATAAAAAGCTACCGTACATGAATGCATGGCTGGCCAAAAGATATTAGCACGAAGACGTAGCAAAAGTTCAAAAATGCGAGCATGAGTTTTCGGACCTATCTGACCTTTTATGTTTGATGGTTCAAAGTTTTTGTAGCTCCAAGGATTCAATCCCCAATCTTCATCATTGATAAATATACCTCTGTATGGAACGGAAGGATATTTCGCAATCGTCATTCCATTTTTCAATATCAGTTTATCTTTTGCTGATATTTTTGAATCAGCCCACCACTCCCAGGGAGATACTCCTAATAAACGGGACACTTCCATTAGGCCGTAGGCAGTTCCACGTTTGTCACTACCGACAATGAGCAATTTATCATTTTTCACCTCCAGTACAAAGCCTTCAGAATGGCTTCGTAAGAAAATCAACATACCAGGGCTAAGCATTTTTTCGGCAGTACTATTATATCCAAGGGTGCCTACAAAAACAGGGCCATTTTCTTTTTTCTCAAGCTTAGCAGAGAAAACAGCCTCATAATCTTTACTCAGGAGAGTAACTGCTGTATTGACCATCTCTGGTTCCACTAAATTTATGGTTATCCCAGTACTTAATTTCTGTCGAAAAACAATATCTGCAAATGAGTTATGAGAGAAAAATAGTCCACTAATTAGAACAAAAAGAATCTTTTTCATATAAAAACATTTATTTCAGAGCAAAATGAATATAGGATAATATACTACAGTACGCTAGACGAGTATATTACTGATAGTCTAAGGCTTATTGGGTACTAATTTTTATGACACAAGGTTTCAATGATTCACATTCAACTTTAAGACTTATTTCACCTGGTTCATAGCTTGATCTCAGAATCACCATACCTCTTCCATTATATAGATTCGGATTTAATGAATTAAAACTTTGCATATCGTTAGGAGATGCATTACCGGAAGCAATTATACGACCACCATTACCCTCACTACTTATTTTTATTTTGCGTTTCGAGTCGTAAACTACATTCCCGTCTTTATCAACCAATTCAACCAGTACAAATGACAAATCCTGACCATTAGCAGCCATCATGGTTTTATCCGCAACAAGACGAACAGCACTAACTTGTCCAACTGTACTTAATGCCACAGAATCAAATTCATGTCCGTTTGTAACACCTATAGCCTTTAGTTGTCCTTTTTGATAAGGTATATTAAAACTAACTTTATACATGTCATTTGTGGTCCCTTCTGCAATTAAAGAATCATTAAGATAAAGCCTCACTTGAGGGTATCTAGTATAAACATTTACTTTTATCATCTTACTTTCCATGCCCGGATAAGTCCATGACAAAGCCTCATCTGCCCATCCCCAGAAACTTACTCTGCGAATTTTACCCTCCGCAGCAGGAATTTCAGTAGCCATACTAATGTTGCGTATTCGCCAGAGTACATCACGGTAATAAGATTGAGGCTTTTTTACTCCCAAAATATCAATATCACCACACCATCCGTTAAACCATGGCCATCCCATAAACTGATGTACGTTTTCTTCAGGTGCAACTTCAAGACTATTGCCGATACCCGATTCTCCCAAATAATCCTGGGCTGTCCAAACAAAGTCACCGATCACATAAGGTAATTTTTCAACCTTATCCCAATTTTGTGATGCTTCAGTAGCAACACTTTCACTACCATACATTATTCTATTGGGGAATTTTTCGTGTTCTACTTCGTAAAAACGCCACATATAGTTGTATCCGGCAACATCCAGATTATAGAAAGCATTATCAAGAGGTAACATATTTTTGTGTTCCTTATCCCACTGCTTATTTACACCAGCAGTTACAGGGCGAGAATCATCATATTTCCGGATTTCACTTCTGAGATAACCTGCAGTTTCTCTTCCTTTGTCATTGTTTCGTTCTGGTATTTCGTTACCAATACTCCACATGATCACTGACGGATGGTTACGGTCTCTAAGTATCAATGATTTAATATCTTTTGCACTCCAGTCCTTAAAATACTGATGATAATCATCCTTATTCTTCTTCGAATTCCACTGATCAAAAGCCTCATCAACAACCAGCATTCCTAAGCGATCACAGGCTGCAAGAAAGGATTCAGACATAGGATTGTGAGATCCTCTTACAGCATTGAATCCATTCTTCTTTAAAATAGTAATTTTTCTCTCTTCGGCTCTGTCAAAAGCCATTGCGCCAAGTAGTCCATTGTCATGATGTACACACCCTCCTCTTAATTTTACTGGTATTCCATTCAGTTCAAAGCCTTTTTCTACACTAAATGCGATAGTACGAATACCCAAAGGTCTTGTCTGTTCATCAATCTTATTCTTACCTTTCCATAAACTGATTCTACTAGTGTATAAATTAGGAGAATCTGTTGACCATAAAGCCGGCTTATTAACAGTAAGTTTGAACGGAACTTCTAATGAATCATTTATTGAAAGCATAACATTATTAGCTACTTTTGCTACTATAATACCAGCCGGAGATAATAAATCGACTTGTACTCTTAGTTCTGCTTTTTTCTTACTGGTATTGATTACTTTTGTAGTCAGCGATATATCAGCCTTACCTTCAGTGATATTATTAGTTTTAATGTAAGTCCCCCAGTCATCAATATAAACAGGAGAAGTTTGTATTAACCAAACATGACGGTAGATTCCTGATCCGGAATACCATCGGGAATTCTTGCCTTCATTTATAACCTTTACAACAACCACATTCTTTTGTCCGGCTGTTTTACAATAAGGAGTTATATCAAAACGGAAAGTTGAATATCCATACACGTTGCTATTAGCTTTCCGCCCATTTATCCATACCTCTGACTGATTATATACACCTTCAAAATATAGCTCATGTCTTTTACCTTTATCTCCGGGAGCAATAACAAATGATTTACGATACCAACCTTCTCCACCGAGAGTCTGTCCTGTGGCAGGACCTCCCGGACTTTTTTTACTAAACGGACCTATTGTTTCATCTTCTATTTGATCCTTTAAAGGTTCTATGCTCCAGTCATGAGGCAAATCTACTAATCTCCAAGAGGAATCATCAAAAGTCGTAGTTACAGCATCAGCGTGACTCCCTTTATCGAATCTCCAGCCTCTGTCAAAGAGTTCTTTTCTAGCACCTGCATTTACAATTTGTACGTTACTCAATAACAGTACTAAAAGTAGTTTACATAGTTTCATCATAGTTATATATTACATTATAATCAAATAAAAAAATCACAGTTTTAAATTGGATAATTATTTCACTTTCTCAAAAAAACAGCTTCAATGATACGGAGTTAACCTTGTGTATTCAAATTTTTAGGATCTATAATTCCATCTAATTCCTTATTTCCATTCAGTTCAATCATATTCTGGAAACATTAAAACTAGCCTATTCATTATTTAAAATGATAATAGAATTATGGCACAAAAGTAAATAAGACTCACTTAAAATTATAATCATATCAAGTCAAGAGAAATCAATTCTGCTATAATCACAGCATTTTTAAGTATCTATAGAGCCATTTATTATACCATTCTATAATTTTAGTTTTTTATGTTTAGACATCAATGTTTCGGAACCTTTTAGCACAATTCCTTTTAATAACTACCTTAATATTAAGTTTAAAATTAAAAGCTCCTAGAAGGAATTCATGTCCATGTTCAAACATAATATTAAATCTTTCCAAGATATCGTGGCAGTTTTTTCTATTCCATTTTTCATCTTCATTAATTGTATTACCATCAATCCTGAATGCTCCTTTTATTGTTACTTAAAGAAATTCGCCAATGACAATTTATACTTCTTAACGCTACTTACAAACAACTCCGCAATTTGACGAGCACCATCGTGATTAAGATGAGTTGAATCTAAAACACCTTTTCTCATGGTATAAAGAGTTTTAGATCTTTCAGGACCTAACTCGCTTACCAATTGCCGTGAAATAGCTTCCATATCTATAAATGGGGTATTGGTTTCATTAGCTATTTCACGAGAAGCGCTTATGTAATCACCATGAGTATCCAAGAGTTTTCCATTTCCATCGAAATGACGACGTACAATAGACGAACAAATAACCGGATTAGCTCCTTTTGAACGAGTTTCATCAATAAACTTCTTCAAATATTGTTTGTACGTCGTTTTAGCATCCGTATGCAATAAAGAATCTTCTTTTTCGTCATTATGACCAAATTGTATAATTACATAATCACCTGGTTGAATACTGTCAAGAACAACCAGCCAACGCTTTTCAGCAACAAAACTTTTTGAACTTCGTCCGCTTGCTGCCCGGTTATTCACAATTGCATTTTCATTAACAAAAAGCTTAAACTCAACACCCCAACCTGATTCTGGATTCCTTTCTTTCTTTTTCAACGCCATCGTTGAATCACCTATCATCCAAATAGTTACTTTCCTAGCTGGTGAAAACGAGAATAAAAAAAAGGCAAAAACAACCAGTGAAAACTTTAAAACTCTAGACATCATAACGTTTCATTTTATTATATATTCATATTATATAAAATACAGCCAACTAATCTATATAGACAGATTAGTTAACTGCAAAAATAAATGATAACAGATATAAGATTGCAATCATTTCGATTCAAAAAGAATCAATTTAGAGCAACAGCATATTTAATGAAATACAAATTATTTTCTGTATTCATTAATATATTTAGAAGGAGTAACTCCAAATTGCTTCGTAAATGTTCGGGTAAAATTAGTAGGGAGTGTATACCCTACTTTGTAAGCAGTTTCTGAAATAGAATAATCACCGCTGAGAAGATATTCCTTTGCTTTATTCATTCGTAATGAAGTAATAAAATCATGTATTGATCTGTTGGTTAAGGCTTTTATCTTTCGATATAATTGAGAACGGCTCATATTTAGACGTTCTGCCAATTTATCTGGATCGAAATCAGTCTCTTCCATATTTTTATTTATCAACGAAACTACCTTATTTAAGAAAGTTTCGTCTGTTACATTAATCGCTATTTTTTTAAATTCGATTGGTGAATTATTTGAAAATAACTGTCTTAATTTCATACGTTGATCCAACAAATTTGCTATACGTGCTTCTAGTACTGTAGTATTAAATGGTTTAATTACGTATGCATCAGCTCCCGTTTCGTAGCCTTCAATCCTTGATTCATCAGATTGCTTGGCTGTTAATAAGATTACAGGGATATGACTCGTATATTCATTTGTCTTTAATCGTTTACAAAGTTCAATGCCATCAATTCCTGGCATCATAATATCACTGACAATTAAATCTGGAATAGTTCTAATAGCTTTATTAAATCCATCTAAACCGTCTATTGCAGTAATAACACGATATTTACCATTAAAATTTACTGTAAAATAATTCCTTATATCAACATTATCATCAACAAAAAGTATTGTCGGAGAATCTGCATCAGCCTGTTCATTCAATTCTTGGATTTCAGTGAAATAATTAATAGGTTCTTTTTCCAAAGCTATCTGACTTTCTAAAATTACAGACTCTTGCTTGCAAGGAATTAATATTTGAAAGCAAGTCCCTTTTCCTGTTTCGCTAACCAAGTTTATTTTTCCTCCATGTAAAAGAACTAATTCCTTGGTAAGAGCCAATCCCAATCCAGATCCTTTAAATTTAGATTGTTTTTCAGAAACTTGATAAAAAACATCAAACACTTTTTCATGATATTCCTTAGGAATTCCCACACCGTTATCCTGAATTTCAATCACTACTTCATTTTGAAGAGTTGCATCCATTAAGATTCTTACTAAAATTTCACCATAATCAGGCGTAAAATAAAATGCATTTGAAAGCAAATTATTCAGTATTATCCTCATTTTGTCAGCATCAAAATCAATATTAATCTGAGTTATGTCGGCCTGTATCACAAAATGAATATGATGTTCTTCAGCTTTCAGAGTAAATGTCAAAGCTATATTTCGCACAAAATCAACAATATCGGCGGTCAAATATTTCATTGACAGATTTTTAGATTGCAATTTTCGGAAATCAAGTAGTTGGTTTATCAGATCAAGTAATTGTTTAGCATTTGTATTCATCAGCTTATAATAATAGTAAGCCTTTTCTTTACTGGTATGCCCGGAAAGCAATTGTTCAAGTGGATCAATAATTAAAGTAAGCGGAGTTCTGAATTCATGTGATATCTCAGTAAAAAACTGCAATTTCATATTCATCAATTCTTCATTCTTCTCATTTTTCAACTGTTCCAATAATAATTTATTTTTGAATTCTATTCGCGATCTTACATAACGATAAACAAACCATATAGCAACAGCTATTAACATTGTATACAACAATTTAGCCCACCATGAAAACCACCATGGAGGTAATATCTCAATTTCAACTGAAGCTGGCATAGCCGACCACACTCCATCGCTATTGGCTGCATAAACTTTAAAGGTATATTGCCCTGCTGATAAGTGCGTATAGATAGCTTCATGTAAAGAACCATTTGTATAATTCCATTGCTTGTCAACTCCTATTAGTTGATATTTATACATGCAATTATTAGGATTATTATAATTAAGAGAAGAAAAAGAAATACTAAAGTTGGTATTGTCATAAGTCAACACAATTCGCTTCATATATTGCATTGATTTTTCAAGTACTAGCTGTCCATTAACTTTAGTTCCTACTTTTACAGGTTGATTCATTATTTTAAAATCTGTTAGTACAGGTTTGGAACTGTTAGAATTTATAATAATTCTATCCGAAAAAAATGCATTAAGCCCATTTGTCCCACCAAAAAACATTTCGCCTGTACTTGGATTTCTATAACAAGCTTCTGTAAATTCATTTCCTTGCAAACCATCAAATCGATTAAAGGTTCTACGTGCAAATGCACGAATATTCATACAAGTCAATCCCTGTTTATGACTTACCCAGATATGCCCTTTTCTATCTGTAAGTAATCCCATAATCAAATCATCAGGAAAACCTGTAGCCACAGAAAAAGGAGTAAAACTTTCAGTCTGAGGATCAAAACGACAAAGTCCACTATTAGTACCAAACCAAAGTTTTTTATCTTCATCTTCAGCTAACGAAATAAGCATATCATTAATTAAAGAATTTGTTTTCCCATTGATATGCCTGTAATGTTTTGGTATTAATTTCTCAGAAAATTCGTTTGAAGGAGAGCGCAATAAGCAAGTGAGTCCTCCTCTTTCAGTAGCTACCCAAAGGTTATTACGATAATCAACTAAAATATCACGTACGTGAGCATCCCTTAAAATTGATTTAGAATCGTAAAACAAAAAGCGATCACTCTTTCGATCGTATTTAGCAATGCCACCAAAAGTTCCAATCCATAAATCACCATTATGATCTTCTAGAATCTTGAAAATTTCTGATTTTTGTTTTCCTCCAAGTACATTTTTATAGTAATGTTTAAAATTTCTGGTACGAGGATCATATTTATTTAATCCTCCTTTAGTTCCAATCCATATATACCCCAAACGATCACAATAAATCGTTCTAACATACGAACTCATAATCTGTTCTTTTCCATAATGTGTATAAGATGGGATAGTTGTATTCCGATCAATCACTGTAACTCCATCAGCATCAGTACCAACCCAAATTTTCCCAGCTTTATCCTGACAAATAGTACGAACAATATTACTATGAGCGCCAAAACTTCCTACAGAATAATAGTTAAATTGTTTGCTATGAAGATCAGCTACATTGACTCCTCCATTTTGTGTCCCAACCCATAAATTATCACAATCATCAAGATAAACTGCATAAACCACATTATCATTCATAGCAAATAATGAATTTGCATTTGTACGATAAACCGTTTTTGAATGGGTTAACTTATCAAATTGAATCAACCCATCATTGGAAGCTATCCAACTATATCGTTTATTCTTTGCTCTTTGTTTAGTAAGAGTATAGGTTCGCAACTTTTGTTGTATCTCAAAAGGTACTTTAGATGGAAGAAATCGTGTAAAATTCTCTTTATCATAATTAAATCGGAATACATATTTATTATCGCCTGTTAAAATCCAGATATTTTTGTCTACATCAGTTATAATAGCATCTATACGATTATTAGACAAAGCAAATGGATTATCTTCATTAGCTCTGAATATTTTGCAAGTATATCCATCATACCGAACAAGCCCTCCCCAAGTTCCAAACCACATAAATCCAAATTTGTCTTTGTTAATAGCATATACTAAATTTCGTGGCAAGCCATTGTCTGTGGTTATATGATTAAACTTTAAATAAGAACTTTGAGCTTGAGTGATTGTTACAACTCCTAATAATAATAAAATTAATATTTCTTTTAATACTAGATTATATCTAAAGTATTGAATATATTTTTTAAGCATTATATTTTAGGCAATAAATTAGTAAGTACTTTTTGTGAATAAGTCACACTTGGTTGACAAATTTATACTTTTTAATTCAAAACACAAAGGTCACAACGAACTCCAGTATTTACATATCGTTGTTTATGAAGAATTTTCGAATGATAACGATTAGGCACAATAACTCAGTTTTTTCATCTGGTAGCATTCGCAAAACTATACGGTAGCATATTAGGAAGCATTTATATTATAATAAGTTCACCTCATTATGATTTATTATTTCAGTATGATCCCTTTTTTAGATCAGTTTCGACAAAAACAAAGGCTTAATTAATTGACAACCAATTAATTAAGCCTTAATAAGCGGAAGCTGGGGGATTCGAACCCCCGGTACGGTTACCCGTACGTCAGTTTAGCAAACTGGTGGTTTCAGCCACTCACCCAAACTTCCCCGGGCTTGTGCTTTTTCTCAAATGCGATGCGAAGATAGGCAGTTATTTTGAACTACGCAAATCTTTTTTAATCATTTTTTAAAGAAAAATCAGAGTTAAATCGTAATATTCTAAATATCAACGATTAAATAATTCGAAGGTAAACTTACATCCAATCTGTTTAAAACTCGTTTTTGAGTAACTAACAAAGATTCCTGCATCAAAAACATGAGTTCCTATTCCATATCCAAATTCCAAATAGGGATTAAGATGCGGTACGCAAAGAGCACTAAAATAAAGACGTTCATTAAGGACATTACAAGTTAACTTCTTTAAATGAGGAAGCAAAAGAAAAGGAGACTGATAAGTAAAGTGCGCCCGAACATAATGATCCGAAGAGTTATACCATCTTCTATCCAGCAATTGGAAGACTCCACCAATATCATCATTCCAGCCAACCGGCAGATTGTGTTTGGAGAAATTAGCATAATCCACAAAATAGAGTTCATGCTTATTTGTAAAAGCACCAGCCCCTACCCTATAATATATATCACGCATTAAACCCAACCGGATATGATGCTGCATATCTACTTCTATCTTTTCATATCCTCCGGTACTATTTAGTACTCCTTTTATGCCTCGTTCATAATCAAAAGAAAAAGTAGGAAAATAAGAATATAGGTTAATTTTACGATTTCCTTTTAAATAATAAAATTGTCCCGGAGTCCATTCCAATTGCAAACGAGGAGCAAAACTTATATATCTGGTTTTAAGTTCGGAAATAATATCAAGAGAACCATCGCTCTCCCCACCCGGCTGAAGAATAATAATTGTAGAAGGCTTAACTGCATCTCTTTGGTGCACAGTTACACCAGCCTTAATAAAGAAGCCATTTGTAACTTCCACACTGTGGTTTAGTTCTATAAACAAGTCATTAAAATAGTCGAGATGTAAATCATCGAAATTAAATAAGCTATCAGGAATATCTTTAATTTTCTCCACTACTTTACTGCTGTAAATCCGGTTACCATTACCAAATTTCAATTGAATGGATGCTCTTTTCTCCGGCCAATAATCATAGTTTGAATTAACGGTCCAATAAAATTCCCGGCGCTTAAAATTATAACCTATTTTAGGTACGATACGTAGCAAACGCCCATCTGAGAAAAGTCGGTTATACTTAAAGTCCTGCCTATATGCAATACCATCATTATGACTGTAACTCAATAAAAAAGGATTGATTATTGGAGAACATTTCATACTCCCCATAGACGACATGTTTACTGTATAGCTATTAGTCAAAACATCCCCTATCTGCCCCCAGAAAGTATAATCCTTCTTTTTATTATTACCGTTAATATGAAAAGAATCACGTGAAAGGGCAAAATCACGATACAGCAGCTTTTCATTATCTGATAAAGGAATTGGCCTCAATCGTGAGAAGCTTGTACTGTCTGTAATGCAGGAATCTTTCAAACAACTCAACGAAAAAGATTCTGTAAGGTCATGGTAATGCTTATTTTTTCTTTTAATCTTTACCCCCTCCTCATTTAAACGTATATTACTGTATTTTAAGTCTGCCAGATAATTAATATCTATATCATTACCCAGCATTCTGACAAAAACATCTATATTATACTTTACCGGAAGATATTCTTCAGAATCTTTTTCTCCCATCGATATTTTTGCATTATACTTCATATATTCAGTTTGCCCTTGCATATAGAGTTCGCGCACTTTCCAGGTAGGATTACTGACAATCATGTATCCGCTTACCAACTGATAGCTACGAATTTTTGGGATAACTTTTATTTTATACCTAACCTCGCCATTGGATATAGAGGCAGATTCTATTCTATATCTATAATAGTCCCGAGCATTAGAAGCCAAGGGCGAAAGAAGCTTATCATACAATAAAGTGGAAGAATATATATTCACTTTAAAATATGGTAATATTAATTCCGAAGGACCCGATAAACGAGAAGTATTTCCGTTCATCGCTTTAATTCTCATATCATAAACATTAGGAGCAGAATAATGAAACTCACTCAAAGATTCAGTAATGGTGTGTTTTACATTTCTATTGGTTCTAAGAGTGGATGGAGCAAAGCGAAGAAGAAAATTCTTCTTTTTAATCTGCATAGATCTTTTTAGATATAGTTCGGCATCATACCCGGCTATTATCTTTTCATATTTGGAGGAATACAGCAAAACATTATCCAGAATGGAATCCACCAATTTAGGGTGTTTTTTCATTCCAATGCTTACCTCAGAAGCCATTACTAAATGTGGAACTAAGGTATAAAAGCAAACAAACAACAATATATGTATTATATAGTGCTTCAAATAGTAATCTTAATCAGTCGAACAGACACAAATATAATGATTTTCAACAACAAACAAGAGACTTTACATATTTTAAATTTGTAAACAGGGATATCAGGGATAAGCAAATTATCAAAAATGCAATAAAAAACAAAACAACCCTATATTTTTAGGGGGTAGTTTACAGAAAAGTGCTACTTTTGCACAAACAACCACTAAAGAATAAGACTAATTATGTCAAAAATGCGTTTTTTTGCTCTACAAGAGCTTTCAAACAGAAAGCCTATTGAGATTTCAAATCCTTCAAACAAATTATCCAGTTATTACGGTTGCCATGTATTCGACCGTAAAAACATGCAGGAATATCTTCCAAAAGAAGCTTTTAAAGCAGTAATGAATGCTATTGAAAAAGGTACGCCAATAAGTCGTGAAATGGCAGACTTAATAGCTAATGGAATGAAAAGTTGGGCTAAATCATATAATGTAACCCATTATACACACTGGTTTCAGCCGCTAACAGATGGCACAGCCGAGAAGCACGACGGGTTTATAGAATTCGGCGACGACACTGAAATAATTGAGCGTTTTTCAGGCAAATTGCTTATCCAACAAGAACCTGATGCTTCTTCTTTCCCGAATGGTGGTATCAGAAACACATTCGAAGCTCGTGGATATACGGCATGGGATGTTTCATCTCCTGCATTTATAGTTGATACAACTCTTTGTATTCCTACTATCTTTATTTCCTATACCGGTGAGGCTCTCGACTACAAGACTCCTTTATTAAAAGCTCTTGCTTCGGTAGATAAAGCTGCAACAGAAGTTTGCCAGCTATTCGATAAAAACGTAACAAAGGTATTTGCCAACCTGGGATGGGAACAGGAATATTTTCTTGTAGACAGTGCTTTATTCAATGCTCGTCCCGACCTTTGCCTTACCGGACGCACACTTATGGGACATTCTTCAGCCAAAGACCAACAGTTGGAAGACCACTACTTTGGTTCGATTCCTCCACGCGTTACCAGTTTTATGAAAGAACTGGAACTGGAATGCCATAAACTAGGAATTCCTGTTAAGACTCGCCATAATGAAGTAGCGCCAAATCAGTTTGAACTAGCTCCTATCTTTGAAAATGCAAATCTTGCCAATGATCACAATCAGTTGGTTATGGACTTAATGAAGCGTATTGCTCAAAAACATAACTTCCACGTGCTATTCCACGAAAAGCCATTTGCAGGTATTAATGGTTCAGGTAAACACAACAACTGGTCACTTTGCACAGACAATGGCATTAATCTTTTTGCACCGGGTAAAAATCCAAAAGGAAACATGTTATTTATTACCTTCATTGTTAATGTGCTAATGATGGTTTATAAGAATCAGGATTTACTTCGTGCATCTATTATGAGTGCAAGCAACAGTTATCGTCTGGGTGCTAACGAAGCTCCTCCTGCAATTCTTTCAATCTTTCTGGGCAAGCATCTTTCTAACAAGCTTGATGAAATAGTTGAACAGGTAGAACAGGCAGGAAATACCAAAATGACTCCGGAAGAAAAGACTATCTTAAAACTTGGAGTAGGACGAATTCCTGAAATTCTTTTGGATAATACAGATCGTAACCGAACTTCTCCGTTCGCTTTCACTGGAAATCGTTTTGAGTTCCGCGCTGCAGGATCATCATCCAACTGTGCAGCAGCAATGATTGCTATCAACGCAGCAATGGCTCACCAGCTTAATGAATTCAAAGCTTCTGTAGACAAACTTATAAACGACGGTGTAGGTAGAGATGAAGCCATCTTCCGTATATTAAAGGAAACCATTATTGCTTCTAGAGACATCCGCTTTGAAGGAGATGGTTATTCCGATCAATGGAAAGAAGAAGCAGCAAAAAGAGGATTGACAAACATCTGCCATGTACCAGAGGCTTTACTAAAATATAATGACAAACAAGCCCGAGAAGTATTAATAGGAGAAAAAATCTTTGATGAAACAGAGCTGACAAGTCGCCTGGAAGTGGAACTTGAAAAGTATACCATGAAAGTTCAAATTGAGAGCCGCGTTCTGGGAGATCTTGCAATTAACCACATTGTACCTACAGCTATTACTTATCAGAACCGATTGCTGGATAACCTGAGAGGTATGAAAGAAGTGTTCTCTGAAGAAGAATTCTGCGAATTGAGTCATGACAGAAAAGAACTGATTAAAGAAATATCTCATCGCGTAACACAGATCAAGATTCTTGTACGGGAAATGACAGAAGCACGTAAAGTTGCCAACCATCTTGAAAGTCAGGAAGAAAAAGCATTTGCGTATGAAGAAAAAGTTCGCCCATATCTTGAGCTGATCCGCGATCATATAGATCATTTAGAAATGGAAATAGACGACGAAATATGGCCATTGCCAAAATATCGCGAACTATTATTCTCTAAATAATAAAGGAAAGCTTATTCATCCTCTGTACAAAACAATTAATTCTTCTGTACAAAAGAAAGAATTGTTCTGTACAGAAGAATGAATTGTTTTGTACAAGATAAATAATTCCATCCAGTTTTTGCAGAAAAGTAAATAGCTTCTGCATGAATTTCGTGTGCTCATTTCGGCCAAAATAGATGAATTTCCCATCAAAAAAATCATTTATTAATTTTTTCTTTATATATTTGTGCTTTATAACACGGTTCTATAACACAGGCTATGATTAAGAAAAAATTGTCAGAAATAGTAATTTCAGAGCATATTGCTGATATGTGGCAGCCCCTTAACGACGAGCAGAGGGAATACCTAATGAGTAATTTTACTATTCAAAGCTACAAAAAAAATGAGGTAATATATTGTGAAGGAGAGGCTCCTACTCACCTTATGTGCCTTCTTAGCGGAAAAGTAAAAATTTACAAAGATGGTGTAGGCGGAAGAAGCCAGATTATCAGAGTGATTAAACCGGTAGAATACTTCGGTTATCGTGCTTATTTTGCTAAAGAGGATTATCTTACGGCAGCTGCCGCATTTGAATCTTCTACAATCTGTCTGATTCCAATGGAAATCATTATGAACCTTATCAGCCAGAACACTGAATTGGCAATGTTCTTTATCCGTCAATTATCCATCGACCTGGGTATTGCAGACGAAAGAACTGTAAATCTAACTCAAAAACACATCCGTGGACGTCTTGCTGAATCTCTTATATTCCTAAAAGACAGTTATGGAGTGGAAGAGGATGGATCTACACTTAGCATTTATCTATCACGTGAAGACTTGGCCAACTTATCAAACATGACCACCTCAAACGCTATACGTACCCTTTCCAACTTTTCTAATGAACGCTTGATCAGTATCGATGGACGAAAGATTAAGATCATAGACGAAGAAAAGTTGAAAAAGATCAGTAAAATAGGCTAATTACTTAACCGCTTCTCTTATACGTACTAGTTTTACAAGCAGTCCTTCAAGAAGGTCTAACTGCAACATATTTGCACCGTCGCTCTTTGCCACGGCAGGGTTTTCGTGTGTTTCAATAAACAGACCGTCAACACCTACTGCCACACCAGCTTTAGCAACAGTTTCGATAAGCTGTGGCATACCACCTGTTACCCCGCTTGTTTGATTTGGTTGTTGTAATGAGTGAGTTACATCGAGAATAACCGGAAAACCAAACTTCTGCATTTCGGGAATACCACGGTAATCAACAATTAAGTCCTGATAACCAAAAGTTGTTCCACGTTCAGTAATCATCACATTATTATTACCAGCCTCAACAACTTTATTGGCAGCAAACTGCATAGCTCCCGGAGACAAGAATTGTCCTTTCTTTATATTCACAATCTTTCCAGTTTTTGCAGCAGCAATCAACAAATCGGTCTGACGACAAAGAAAAGCAGGAATCTGAAGAACATCAGCATATTCGGCAGCCATCGCAGCCTCTTCTGCAGAATGGATATCTGTAACCGTAGGCACACCAAATGTTTCGTTTACTTTCTTTAAAATCTTAAGTGCCTTTTCATCACCAATCCCCATGAAAGAATCAAGACGAGAACGATTTGCTTTGCGATAAGATCCTTTAAAAACATAAGGGATACAAAGCTGATCGGTTATTTTCACAATTCGCTCAGCAATACGAAGAGCCATCTCCTCTCCTTCAATAACACAAGGACCAGCAAGCAAAAAGAAATTGCCGGAATCAGTATTCTTTAAATCTTTAATATTCATATTTTAATTAGGTATAATCAATGTAATAGCTTCACTTTGAATGCCCACTTCCAAAGGATAATGGCTAGGAATAATTCGTCCGTCGACATCAACAGCTGCATTACGTGCTTTATAAACACGCACCATTTTTGTACGATAGGACTTAACCATTTTATGATTTAAAATGCGTCCCTGAATAAGCATCCAAAGTCCAGAAAGTATTTGCAGTGGTTCCGGACGGTAGATTACAGAAACATCCAGCCAACCATTATAAGGAACAGCACTCGGTGTTTGTCCGTATCCGCTTGCATTACCCACGCATACAGTCATAACTCTTCCACGCACATGTTCGTCGTTAATCTTCAGATGAACTCTATATAGTTTATGTTCAAAAAACAACAGGAACAAGGAAGCAAGATAAGATAAGAATTTAACTCCCCAAAAACGCTTGGTCTGATCGGTAATCTTCACAATACGAGCACCCAAACCAATATTCAAAGCATTCAGAAAATAACGACGTTCATGCTTATGAGCATCGTAGTAGGAACAATATCCCACATCAATTTTCTTTCTGCGATTATTAATAATCCAGTCAACAGCTTCTTTATAATCCAGATTAAGATCCCAGTAACGAGCAAAGTCATTTCCAATACCATTAGGAATAATACCAATAGCAATGTCACTTATCTGTTCGGCAGAAGAAGTTAGAATACCATTAATTGCATCATTAAGAGCTCCATCACCCCCAACGACAACAATAATACGATATCCTTCGCTTGCGTAAGCACGTGCAAGTACTTCTACAGTACCAAATCCTTCAGACTGAACATAGTCGAAAGCAACCTGCTTACTTTCAATGTACTCTTTTATCTCCTTCCATCGTTTCTGAACCTTTCGAGTTCCAGCTTTGGGATTATAAATAATCCCCCATCTATTTGGATCTGTGTTCATATCAATCAGCTGTTAAGTAAGTCTTTTACTCGTTCTATTTTCTCTTGTTGTGGTAAAGTTGCATCTAACCAGTGAATAGTAAAACCTCTACGTTCCATTCCGCGAAACCAGGTCATCTGTCGTTTGGCAAACTGGTGAATAGCTATCTCAAGCTGAGAAACCATTTCCTCATAAGTTAGTTGAGAAGTTAGATACAATGTGAGATATTTATATTCCAAACCATAATAAATAAGATCTTCAGCAGGGATTCCCTTATCCAGCAATTGCTTTACCTCTTCAACCATACCATCATCAAGACGTTGGCGAAGACGTCTGGAAATCTTTTGTCTTCTCAGCTCTCTATCAATATCAACACCAATAATCAAACTATTAAGTTCAGGAAACTCTCTTTTCGCTATATCATTATTCAAGTAATACTCTTCTATCTCAATAGCCCTGATCGCCCTCTTAACAGTATCAACATCGGTAGAATTATGAAGTTCCTTATAGGTTTCTAATATTTCTGTTAGTTCTTCCAGAGATTTATCGGCCAATTTATCCCGGAGCTCTTTATTCTCAGGCACCGGAATAAGTTTATACCCCTTTAGAACAGATTCCAAATACATACCGGTTCCTCCGCATAGGATAGGTAATTTGCCTTTTTCCTTAATCTCATTATATGCAACAAGAAAATCTCTCTGATATTCAAAAACATTATACTTGTAGCCAGGCTCGGCTATATCTATCAAATGATACGGAATTTGCTTTCCATTTACCGTATAATCCACAATATCTTTTCCTGTCCCCAAATCCATCTGCTTATAAATCTGACGGGAATCGGCACTGATTATCTCAGTATCCAATTCGTATGCTAAAGCAGCTGCAAAAGGAGTTTTTCCAGAAGCTGTAGGGCCTAGTATAGTAATTAAGTCAAAATTTGCCATAACTTCACAAGTAATAATGTCCACAAACTTACATAAAAATTCCCGAATATATGAAGCTATAACTTAAAAAAGGAATCTTTGTCTTTGTATACAAATAACTAAAGGAGAAACTAAAGAATAAAAAAACCGCTTCGGTTACCCGAAGCGGTTTCAAAATATAAAGAAATAATATCTTAAGCGTTAACTGATGCCATGTGAGCAACCAAGTCAAGAACTTTGTTTGAGTAACCGATTTCGTTATCATACCAAGATACAACTTTTACGAAAGTATCAGTTAAAGCGATACCTGCTTTTGCATCGAAGATAGAAGTACGAACGTCACCCAAGAAGTCAGAAGAAACAACTGCATCTTCAGTGTAACCAAGAACACCTTTCAATTCGTTTTCAGAAGCTTCTTTCATTGCAGCGCAAATTTCAGCATAAGTAGCTGGTTTTGCCAAGTTAACTGTCAAGTCAACTACAGAAACGTCCAAAGTAGGAACACGCATTGACATACCAGTCAATTTACCGTTCAATTCAGGAATTACTTTACCTACAGCTTTAGCAGCACCAGTAGATGAAGGGATAATGTTACCAGAAGCAGCACGACCACCTCTCCAGTCTTTCATAGAAGGACCGTCAACTGTTTTTTGAGTAGCAGTTGTAGAGTGAACTGTAGTCATCAAACCATCTAAGATACCGAACTTATCGTTCAATACTTTAGCGATAGGAGCCAAACAGTTAGTAGTACAAGAAGCGTTAGATACAAATTGAGTACCTTTTACGTATGATTTTTCATTAACACCACAAACAAACATTGGAGTGCTATCTGAAGAAGGAGCTGACATTACAACGTATTTTGCACCAGCTTGGATATGAGCTTGAGCTTTTTCTTGAGTTAAGAATAAACCAGTTGACTCAACTACGTATTCTGCACCTACTGCATCCCATTTCAAATCAGCTGGGTTTCTTTCAGCTGTGATACGGATAGGATTACCGTTTACGATCAATAGACTTTTTTCAACATCAGCTTCGATAGTTCCTTCGAACTGACCGTGCATAGTGTCATACTTCAACATATATGCCAAGTAATCTACAGGGCAAAGGTCGTTAATACCTACGATCTGAATGTCGTTTCTTGTTTGAGCAGCACGGAATACAAAACGTCCGATACGGCCGAATCCATTAATACCTACTTTAATCATTTTGTTAAACTTTTAAGGGTTTTATAATATTCATTCTAAAATATCCGTCTTAACTTTCAGGAAATAAATAAACATAAATGCATAAAATAGCGTTCTTTATACAGTCATTTATCATGTATGAATAAGTTATAATAAGGCTGTGTAGCTATCAATAGAAATTTATTTCCTAATTGCAGCGCAAAAGTACGAAATTGTTTTTATATTAGCACATAATTTTATCTTAAATATAAAAAAATATGGGAAAAAGTAACTTTCTACAAGAATTCAAGGCATTTGCTATGAGAGGCAATGTTATTGACATGGCTGTCGGTGTGATTATTGGTGGCGCTTTTGGGAAAATAATTTCCTCTTTAGTTGCTGATGTTGTAATGCCTGCTATCGGTATATTTGTTGGTGGCGTTAACTTTAAAGAGTTAAAGTGGGTTATTAAAGAAGCAACTTATTCTGCCGATGGAAAAGAACTCACAGCTGCAGCTACTTTAAATTATGGTAACTTTCTGCAGTCAACATTCGACTTCATCATTATTGCATTTGCAATTTTCTTGTTTATCAAATTTATGGGGAAATTTACAAGAAAGCAAGAAGAAACTCCAGCTCCCGAACCTCCGGCACCTAGCAAGGAAGAGACTTTACTTACCGAGATACGTGATATCTTGAAACAGAAATAAAAAGTGAAATACCCAACCTATATTAAAATGCCTGGACTAAAAAACCCAGGCATTTTTTATCAGATCTCATCTCATTCAAAAAAGCATAAAACAGTTATCATAAAGCATTTAGAGACAGGAACATCGACCGCTTACAGATAATTATTCTACTTTTTATTCACTATAGAAGAAGTTATTGCAGATATTATTGGAGCTCCATAAAAAGGAGAAAAGTCATATTTTATATTTTTGGCAGTATACTGAGCTGAGCATTTAATTGCCATAAAAACAGAACTGCAAATAAAAAAGATTTAATGGCTTTTACTATTCATAATCCATTATAATATTCCTAATATGTCTTTATTTTCATTTAGCTTTTTGAAACGCAATAGTGCTTCAATATAATAATAATCTGCATATATAATAGAAGCATCAATTTCAGAGCCATTAGGCCAATGTCCTGTAGAATGAAGTAGGAAAGCTGGTTTCGCATCTCCACATTGATATGCAGGAGAGCTTAGACTTTTCAACATCTTCACTGCAGCATCCTTATACTCTTCAGCCTTATCCTTATCCAAATAAGTTGAAAGCTCAAGTAATGCAGAAGCAACAATACACGCTGCAGAAGCATCTCGGGGAGCCTTTGGAATATCCGGCGCACTAAAATCCCAGTAAGGAACATAATCTTCAGGAAGTCCTTTTAAGTATATATCTGTAACCTTTTGCACAAAGCTCAAGTATTCAGGATTCTTTGTTTCACGGTAACACACAGTAAAACCATAGATTGCCCAAGCCTGACCACGAGCCCACATAGAATTATCTGCATAACCTTGATGAGTAACACCTTTTATAAGATTACCTGTCACTGTATCATATACTGCTACATGATAAGAAGAATAATCCGGGCGAAACTGGCATTTCATTGTTTTATTTGCATGAGAAACTGCAATATCATATAACTTTTTATCACCACCATTCTTTGCTGCCCAGAAAAGCATTTCAAGATTAATCATATTATCCATAATTGTGTTATGAGGCCAGTTTCTAGCCTTTACTTCACGTGGCCATGAAAGTATGGTTCCAACTTTAGGATTAAACAATGTAGCAAGTGAATCAGCAGTATCTAAAATTATCTTCTTATAAACTGGATTTTTTGTCAGCCTATATGCATTGCCATAACTGCAGAATACAAGAAAACCTAAATCGTGATCATAAGCGGGAGTTTTGGAAAGGAAACCCAAAGATGCAGTAAATTTCTCTGCTTCGGTTTTAATTCTTGAATCTTTTGTTGCCTCATAATCATACCATAAAATACCAGACCAAAAGCCTGAAGTCCATTCCTCTTTTGATGCTTTACGGCAACTCCATGTATTAAGACTGTCCATTATATTACGTGGCATCATTGTATAATCAATTGGCTCTAATTCCTTTAAAGTCCGATTGGTTTGTGCGGAACAATATTTTAATGCTCCATCTACATCGAACGATTTGTCACTATGATTGGCTGAGCAAGCACAAAATAACAACACCACTAATCCTAAAATAATTTTCTTCATACCTTCTATCTTGTAGTCTCTTTTATCATATTTATATTCTATATTATCTATCTATACGGAACCAATCTACATCCGCCCAACCTTTATTTCCAGACTGATTGGGATTCACACAGAACAATCCAACTTTTGCGCCAATCCATTTACCTTGTCGTGCTATAAATTCATCACCAACTGATATATATTTCCTATCATCAAGACTATAAGCGAAAGTGCATTTACCACCTTTATTTACTGTTACTTTGAGATAGATATACTTAATATAGTTAGGTGCACCAACCGGAATAATTTTATCAATAGGGAAACTAGCCAAATCCTTAACTTGTTCCGGAGTTTGTTTTTCGGCATCCTTACATATTGACTGCTGAAGAACAAATAAATTGTCTCTTTTACACATTGAAATATAACTATAGTCCCATCCCATGACAATTAATCCAGCCTTTTCTCCATCTTGTTTGGCTGTGAAAGCAAGCTTTGTCTTTGCAACAAACTCCTCGGCAGGAAACTTTTGCATTAGCAGATTAGGAACTTCCCAGAAATTGACGAATTTTTCTGATAAATAGCCTGCATACAAACGCATAAAGCCAGAATTAGACGGGAAGCCATAAACGTCTTTGTAATTTGCATGCCATTCCCATTGCAGACCCAGTCTTGCAGATGAAAACTCATCACTTTCAACCGGAGTTTCTTTAGGATATACTTTTCCAACATTTGGTTTTTTATATGCAGTTACAGGTTCTCCACACCCATCACCATCCTTGTCTACACCAATTACAGGCCAGTCGTTTATCCATTTCATGGGATTCAGATGAAGAACCCGTCCATACATCGCCTTATCCTGAAAATTGATAAACCATGATTCTCCTACATTTGTCTCAACCCAAGCTCCCTGATGAGGACCATTGATAACACTTTTACCCTGCGCCATTACAATCTTAGATTGATAAGGGCCATAGATATTTTTCGAACGCATAGCTAATTGCCATCCCTGTTCAACACCTCCTGCCGGAGCCATTATATAATAATATCCATTACGCTTATAAAACTTAGGACCTTCAACTGTGTGATTCACTCCATCATTTCCATCGAAGACCATAACAGGATCACTAATAACTTTTGTTCCTTCAGAGTTCATTTCAGAAACCACAAGAACGCTATTAATGCCACTTCTGCTTCCGGCCCACGCATTTATAAGATAAACTTTTCCATCTTCATCCCACAAAGGAGAAGGGTCAATCATTCCTTTTCCGGCTTTTACTAATACAGGCTCGCTCCATTTCCCCTTAGGATTGCTTGTTTTTATCATATAAATTCCAAAATCAGGATCTCCCCAATAAATATAAAATTCACCTTTGTGATAGCGTATACAAGGAGCCCATACACCTTTGCCATGCTGAGGTTTATCATATATTTCAGCCGGAATCTGTTTCTTCAGTGCATAATTCACAATTTTCCAATTCACTAAATCATTTGAATGAAGAATAGGTAATCCTGGGATACAATTAAAACTAGAAGCCGTGAGATAGAAATCATTTCCAACTGCACAAACATCCGGATCCGAATAATCAGCATTAATAATCGGATTTATATAAGTCCCGTCTCCCTGATCTGCCACCCATACTTTCGACACATAATTCTGTGCCGAGATGCCGGATGAAATAGACAAACTTAAAATGAAAAAACAGACAATATTCTTCATACATTTCAAAATACTAGCACTATTAATATCTATCCAGAATAAATATCTACTGAGAAAATTTCCTCAGCAGATATATATCTTCTTACCATAAACCTATTAAAACAAACTATTTTTAGAATCTAACATTATGAAGTCCTCTAAGTCTTCATCAACATATATTAATACGTAGCAATACGAGAACACACTTAGTCCACCTTTACTTTTTTTGAACTTAATTAGAATAAAAGAGTATCCATTGAATTGAAAGAAGAGTTTTAAATCTGATATTATAATAAAAAGAAGCTGTAATAGTAAAATCAAGCTTCTGAGATTTGAATCTTTAAAAACGATCTCAGAGAGAGTAAAAGAAAAAAGGATTGGGTAAGAAAAACGGGATTAGTTCCTATCTCAACCTCCCATACCACCAAGATATTAACGGCGCACCACAAAAATGGGGTTGTTCCATTTTCTTGGAACAACCCCTCTCTTCTTAAATAAAAAAACTATTATAGTTACTGGTTAGGGTTCATCCAATCCCAATACACAATATATCTTTGTCTGTGAACATTATATAAAGGTTCCAATATTATATTTTCTTTTGCAGCCTTAAATATAAGTCGACCATCTATTCTCTTAATATCCTTTTCTATATTATTCTTATCAATGCTCAATGTTGTTTTGAGCGATGAAGGAACATTATAATTATAGGTATAATAGTCATTATACAGATTAGGATTTGAATAAGGAGCACATTTTATAAAGTTTTCTGTACCCATTTCACCAGCCAAAACTAATGGACCATATAATATGGCTACTTTTTTATCGTTGTCAGGTGTAGTCTCCGTTCTTAACTTCATAGGATAAATTACTTCTATCCTGTCACCATCTTTCCATTCGCGATTCAAAACAATATAAGAGTCAGGAACTTGCTTTACTCTGAATTTCTTCTCATTGACCTTTACCACTACATTCTTTGTCCATGAAGGATAACGTAAGTAGAGATTCATTTTTACTTTATTCTGAGTATGTAAAGTCAACATTGTGCTTTCCTTTTCTGGAAAAAGTGTTTCCTGAGTAAGTTTTACCCCTTTCTCTTTCCAGGTCAATTCTGAAGGAATAAAAAGATTCACATAAACTCCATTATCATCATGATAATAGATAGCTTCACCATACTTAGCATGACTTTCAAATCCACTACCTACACAACACCAGAAAGAGTTCTCTTTAGTACTATATACTTTATGAGCTCCGGATAACATTGGAAGGAAATAAGCAACCATACCGGTTTGGGGATCTTGCTGACCAAGTATATGATTATATAAAGCCCGTTCATAATAATCAGCATATCGTGGATTTGCATCCCAACAAAACATGTGGCGGGTAAGTTTAAGTAAATTGTATGTATTGCAGGTTTCTCCCGTATAACCGGTTAAATGTTCCGAAAGATGATTATGATCAAAGAACTTCTCTTTATCGCTATTACTACCAGTAACAAAAGAATGACTGTTCACAACATTATTCCAGAAGTTTAAAACTTCTTTCTTACTTTTTCCGTCATTGTTCAGTTCATAATTACGAGCCTCGGCAATTAATTTAGGGATAAAGGTATTAGCGTGTTTTCCTGCCAATTCATCTTTATCGTCTGCCAATGGTTCTATCATTTCATTATGGTAAAAGAACTTAGCTAAGGTTTCATATTTTATATTCCCGGTTATAGAATAAAGATTATAAAAACATTCTCCTACACCACCAAATTCATTTCGAATCATTTTGCGACGAACCTCGTCACTCAATGGAATCAATTTATTATATGCCCAATCGGCCATTTTTATCACAACATCAAGAGCTTGCTTATTATCGCAATAAAGATATTGATCTATTAACCCAGCATATATTTTGTGAAGAGTATACCACGGTGCCCAAACACCTTTGCCAGCAATATTGCGATCAATCAGTCCTTCTGGAAATGCACTTAAATATCCACTTTTACCAAAAGCCAGCTGTACTTCTGCCAATCCTTTAACAAGTGAATCAGCCTTTATCTTGAAAGCATCATTACCCGTAGAAGCATACATCAGAGCCAATGCAGAAAGAAGATGTCCGGTGGTATGTCCTCGTAAATCACAATCAAGAGATTCCCAGCCTCCCAATTTTTTCATAGTAAAGTATCCGCCTTCATTAGCACTGTAAACTCCTGCATTTGTCCTGAAGCTATGCAACAATTGTTTTGTATCAATAGACATCATCCAGGCAGAGTCTCTCATCATATTCTCACGGAAACGACTTGGAAGCAATTTTACTTGTTTCAGGTCAAAGCTATAAGCTTTAAGCGGTGCTGTTATATTTTCCTTTATTTTACCGTTATGTTGTCCCGGATACACGGATTGTGCTTTTCCGGTATTCCATCCTAAGATAGATATAAGCATAATTGGTAAAAGAGTCCTTTTTTTCATTGCAATTACCATATCTACAATTGATTATTCTTCTTTAATTTCGCAAGACTCTTAATTTCTTTTGCTGTAGCAGGAACAAAATGCATGGCTACTCCCCCACTAGCTTTTACTGAAAGGTTAAGCATGTTATCTCCATTCACAATATATTTAGAAACACGCACATGTGTTTTGGTTTTAACCGCATCATCATCAGTATAAATGCTTGCTACATATTTTTTCCCTTTATCCAGGAAAGTAAGTGGAACAGTAACCTTACGTGCTTCTGTATTTGTTATGGTTCCTGCAAACCATTCATCTCCACTACGACGAACTGTAGTTATATATTCGCCAATCTCTCCATTAATCACTTTTGTGTCATCCCAAACAGTCTTCACCTTGTCGAAAAACTCAATCTCTGGTTCACCAGTATAGGATGATGGTTGAGCATACCAGTAAAGAAACTGAAGCGGACTATAATAAACAACAGACAAAGCCAGTTGATGTGCATTTGTATTTTTTACACGTGAATTGTAATAGCAAACAGTATAATCACCAGCTCCGGCAAGGAAACGAGTAAAAGGAAGAATTGTATTATGGGTAGCATCCGGCATTTCTTCATTGCCACGAATTCCCTCCTGACTCATCAGATTCGGATAAGTGCGACTGAAACCAGTTGGACGATACTCGTCGTGAATATCCACCATCAATCCATATTCCGCACACTTCTTCACGGCTTCGTGCATCCATGTAGTCCAGCGGTTTGAGCCAACCTGAACGAAGCCAAACTTAAGGCCTTTCAATCCCCATTCCTTATAAAGCGGAAGAAGCGTATCAAGTTGTTGAAATAATGCCCGCTGATTTACGTAAACAAACACACCAATACCTTTTGAAGCAGCATAGGCAGTAAGTTCCGGTATATTTAGATCTTTGGTTTCAGAAACTTTTGCTGCATCAGAACTCATTTTTATTTCCGGGCCATACCATCCTGCATCAAGATGAATATATTGCAATCCTCTTTCTGCAGCAAAATCTACGCACAACTTAGCATCAGCCTGAGTAAGTTTGCCAACACGAATTACTTTTCCTGGCTTTATCCATGATGTATTCTCCAGTTTATTTTCCGGATTCAAGTTCAAAATAATATTATTATGCTCAATTAAGTCTCCCGGCCGTTCAGCCGCCATAATCACTCTCCAGGGAGTTGAATAAGGAGAAATTATATCAACTTTATCATAAAGTGAAGCCTGCAAAGTATTGCTTTTTATTGCATTCAAGCGAAACTTCATACGAGAGTAATCAACCATTTGTGCTTCGGCAAGAGCCACAGTTAGTCCGTTTTCCAGTTTCAGAGTAAGCGGACGTTCACACTCATCTTTCCAATCCTTTAAAGGGAGAAGAGAATAAGGTCCTTGCGCCCATCGCTCATAATACGCCTGCGTATTCTCTGGAAAAGAGAACTGAGTCTGCTCACCGGTGATATGTAAGAAAAGCCCGTTACTTGTTTCGGGAAAGAAATAGCGCAAAGCCACGCCTTCATTATAAGCACGAACAATGATACCCATGCGGTAAGCGCGACGTTTATCATATCCATCGGTTGGAATGGCTGAATTTCCGTTTCCATATTTTTCGAACCTGAGAGTTAGCTGATTATAATTGTCCCTGATTATGCTTTTCTCACCATAAACAGGTTTCCAGCTTGTATCTACTGACGAGCAATCAGCTCCAATCAAAGCAAGATTTTCACACCAAAGATGGCAAGTATCATTAGGCACAGCCAATGCTGATTCGAACAATTGGTTTTCTATCAGAACGCCAAGCTCTGATTCTTTCATTACTTCTTTTCCTTTAAAAGAAAGAGTATAATACATTTGCTTAGTTCCGGAAGTAATTTGCTTTTGATAGAAGGTAAATTCATAGGCACCATCGGGGGATTTTAGCTTTTGTTCAGTCTGCTTAATAATTGCTTGTGCAAATGCAATAAATGGCATTAAGCTAAATATCAAAGCAAAAAAGAATCTCTTTAAATCACACGTTTTCATTTCGTATTATTTTTGCAGTTTATATTTCTTATATAAACTATACGAATATAAGAAAATATATACTCAAAATAAAGCGCAATTAATTCTCTTGAAGAAGATTATTATTAGTAATCCATTTCAATGTCTATATTGTAAGGCTATTTAATCTCTTTCTTGTATAAAATTCTAGAGGTTATGTACGGAATAACATATTAAGTTAGTGAAAAATGTTTTTCTTTGCATTGAATTCTGATAAGTGAAAAGAATCTAAAGGAATTAATCTACGAAATAATATTATGAAAATCAATTTTTTAAAATGTCTCGCAGGAGTCGTTGTTTATCTGCTTACATCATCTTTTACCGCTCCTAATGGTAATTATAGCACAGTAAAAGTAAAAGCTCCCTTCCCAATGCAGCCTATTAAGGTGTTCAATTATCCGAAACAAGATTTTCCAATTACCAATTACGGAGCCATTGAAGGAGGCATTGCCGACAACACAAAAGCTATAGCCTCAGCCATTGAAGCATGCAACAAAGCTGGTGGTGGACGAGTCGTTATTCCTGGGGGAACATGGCTTACAGGGCCTATTCATTTTAAAAGTAATGTAGACTTGCATCTTGATGACAATGCAGTATTGCGTTTTTCTGATAATCCATCCGACTATTTACCGGCGGTGCAAAGCTCTCTGGAAGGAATGGAATTCTATAATTACTCTCCTCTTATTTACGCATTTAAATGTGAAAATATAGCTATCACCGGTAAAGGAACAATTAGTCCGAAGATGGATACATGGAAAATATGGTTTCCACGCCAGAAGTATTACATGACTGCGGCCGGAAAGCTTTACACAATGATGTCTACAAACGTCCTTGTTGAAGAAAGACAATTTGGAAACGAGGAAAACAGAATGCGTCCTTACCTAATACATTTTAACCGATGCAAGAATATTATGCTGGATGGATTTAAAATAAGGGAAAGCCCTTTCTGGTGTGTACACATGTATATGTGCGATAATGGTATAGCACGTAATCTGGATTTAAAAGCTCACGGTCATAACAACGATGGTATAGACCTTGAAATGACTCGTAACTTTCTTGTAGAAAACTGCATCTTTGATCAGGGAGATGATGCTGTTGTTATTAAGTCGGGAAGCAATCAGGATGGTTGGCGCCTTAATACCCCTTGCGAAAACATAGTAATCCGCAATTGTTCCATTCTTCAAGGACACACGTTATTGGGACTAGGCAGCGAGTTATCAAGTGGCATCCGTAATATTTACATGCACAACTGCACTGCTCCTAAATCTGTATTACGACTGTTCTACATTAAGACCAATCATCGCCGGGGTGGATTCGTTGAAAATATTTATATGGAAAACATTAAAGCCGGAAAAATGCAAAGAGCTTTTGAAATTGATACTGATGTATTGTATCAGTGGAAAGATTTCCCGACTTACGAAACACGTATTACTCCTATTCACGATATTCACATGAAAAACGTTACCTGCGAAGAAGCTGATGCCATTTACGAGATAAAAGGCGATGAGAGACTTCCGGTTGAGAATGTAGAGTTAAAGAACATTCATGTAAATAATGTGAATAAGTTCATTAAAAAGGTTAGCAATGCCAGGAACGTAAATGAAAAGAATGTAACTTATACGAAGTTAGCCGGAAAATAATATTCTAATGATAAATCTTATATAAAAAATGAAACGAATTTCTTATTTATCGCTTATAGGTGTGCTGCTATTTTGCTGCAACCTTACATTTGCTCAACAGAAAGTAATTAAAGTGGCTTGTATTGGTAACAGTATTACTTACGGATCTGGCATTAAAGACAGAAACAAGGATGGTTATCCTGCTGTATTAGGAAGATTATTAGGTAGCAACTACGAAGTGCAGAACTTCGGAATTGGAGGAAGAACCTTACTTATGAAAGGTGATCGCCCTTATATGAAAGAACAAAAATTTCAGGATGCATTAAGCTTTCAACCGGATATTGTAACCATTAAACTGGGAACTAATGATACTAAACCTCAGAACTGGAAATATAAAGCGGATTTTAAAAAGGACCTTGTAACGCTAATCAATGCATTCAAACAATTGCCTTCAAATCCGAAAATCTATCTTTGTTTTCCAGTTCCTGCTTATGGTGTAAAATGGGGAATAAACGACAGTACTATTACTCGTGAAGTTATTCCATATATTAAAAGTGTGGCCAAAAAGATGAAATTGGAAACCATTGATTTACATACTCCAATGAGTGGACTCCCAATGTATTTCCCCGACCAGATACATCCCAACGAAGCTGGTGCCAATCGAATTGCCGAAGAGATTTATCGGGTGATAAACAATCAGAATCAGAAGAATTAATCAGTAGATAACAACTCGAAAAAAGAGAGTGTCTAAAAAGTCAAGATACCCCTTTGTAGAATTGGATATTTGATTTCAGTCTCCATTAGGGATACGAATAAATTGAGGGTGCCAAATACTTTTTGGGCACCCTTAATTTTTATGTTAAGTCGGCTTAGGAATAAGAAAAATATAGCCAGTCAGTTCTAGTAATAACCACAGAAACTGTAAAGCTCAATCTAGGAAAGGTCATAATAACCACAGGAAACGTAAACCTATTCCCAAAAAGATAATATATAGCAAGAACAAGTTCTATCTATTCACCAATGGATTGAATTTATTGGTGAATAAAATTAATCCATAGACCAATAAAATAAATTCATTGGTCAATAAATTCAGACTACTCTTTGAGTCTTTTGCAGCGTCAGCATTTCCTTTGGTACAGACGAGCGAATACTTTCCTTTATCATGTTCAATATTGTATAGCGCACAAAGTCTGTTTTTGTCACAATACTGATCTCGCGCGTAGGTCGAGGTATAGCAAATGGCCTGACAAGCACTTTCTGTTCCTGACTAAGCTGATATGAGGCCAGTTCCGGAATAAAGGTAATTCCCTTCCCTCCTTCTACTATTCTCATAAAAGTCTCCATACTTCCCAAATGATAGGCAGCCTGATGAAGTTTAACCGTTTCGAGCTGGCAAAACCGCATCAACTGATCGCGGAAACAATGACCTTCATCCAAAAGCCACAGCCTTTCTCCACTGATATCTGTAGAACGAATCATCTCATTTTTAAAGATAGGTTCCTTACGGGCCACATAACCCAGAAATTGTTCATAGAAGAGTGTATCGGCCTGCAGAGATTTGTCGGTCACAACTGTAGCAAGTATTGCCGCATCTACCTTTCCCGCAGCAAGGGCAACCAGCACATCCTGTGTTTTCATCTCCGTAACCCTGATATCCAGATTGGGATAATCTTCCATCAATTTCGGGAAAAACCTTGGAAGCAGGTATGGCGCTATAGTAGGCAATATGGCCAAACGAAAAACTCCTTTTATAGAATGACCTTCTTCCTGCACTATCTCCTTTACCTTTGAAGCATGCTCCAACACTGCACGTGCCTGTTCTATAATTTTATATCCAATAGAAGTGGGCTGAATGGGTTGCGTACTCCGGTCGAATATCTTCGCGCCAAGTTCTTCTTCCAACTTTTGAACCATCGCGCTCAGGGTTGGCTGAGTAACCATGCAATGTTCTGCCGCATTACCAAAATGACGGAACCTGTCCACGGCAAGAATATATTCCAATTGCTGTATAGTCATACTCTATCAATTAATTACAAATCATAGATTTCATCTATACAAAGATAGAAATTATCGGTTGGAAAAACATCCTTTCCGGTCTATCTTTGTATCAACAAAATAAAAATACAAATCTTTAAAACAAAAACAATATGAAAACTTTAGATTATATAAAATTAGATGCTTCAGCAGTAAATAACATAGTAACATCTTTGCAACAATTACTTGCCGATTTTCAAGTGTATTATACCAATTTAAGAGGTTTTCACTGGAACATAAAAGGGCACGATTTCTTTGTTCTGCACAGCAAATTTGAAGAAATGTACAATGACACAGCAGAAAAAGCAGATGAGGTCGCCGAACGTATCTTAACTCTTGGCGGAGTACCTGCAAATAAATTCAGTGATTATCTGAAAGTGGCTAAAATAAAAGAGGTTGACAACGTATCTAACGGCAACGAAGCCTTGAATAATATATTGGAAACTATCAGTTACTTTATTGGTGAAGAACGTAATCTTTTAAAGGCAGCTTCGGAAGCCGGAGATGAAGTAACAGTAGCCCTGATGAGCGATTACCTGAAAGAGCAGGAGAAACTAGTGTGGATGCTAACTGCTTACCAGAACAAATAGTCACAATCACTATATAAGCAAGCGGCCGGAGAATATCTGTATCAGATACTTCCGGCCGCTTTTATTTTTCATATAGCTTTTTCTATATAAAAGCTTCTGTTAAATTCTATAATTACTTACTTTGATTGCAATAACTGTATAGTATATGTAAACTGACTATTATCCGACCAAACCATATATTTATCCAAAGGTCTTGGACCACAGCCGTTAGAACCTACACCTAATGTTTTAGTCGACAGACAGAATACTGTTGCAGTACTAGTTGGAAGATCTATTTTATATTCAACCGGGAACATTTGTTCGTCTGTGTGAGGCAAAGCAGAGAACTGCATTAAGTTCTCATCAGAATTTATTAAAAAGTCGGGCATGCTATTTCCGGTAAATTTCAACCATCTTACATCTTCATGGTTTCCGCGATCCATAGGTTTTTCATATTCGTATTGATCATTTACACCTAATTCATAAAGACCTACATCTGCCCCACTCTTGCGATCTGAATAATTCTCTATTGGGCCACGACCAAAATATGTCATATGATCCAACTTCTTATCAAGAAGCATACGTACGCCGATATGTGCTAGATTTATTCTTAAGCCAATAAAGTCAATTTTATTATCAACCTTCACAGAACCGTCACCTTTAATAGTATAGGTAGAAGTATGATATGCACCAAATCCTTCTTTACCATCATATTTTATAGTTGAAATTACTTTTGCTGTGTTTTTATCAATAGTTTCTACTTTCAGGTCAACCAAAGTATTTTTCAGGTTATTTACACCAAATTTATCCCAGTCTCTGTTTGCCCACATATCATCATTACGGTGAGCTGCGCGCCACAAGTGAAGTTTTGGTGAGCCATCAGAAGTTAAAAGATTGACTCCGTCTTTCATCAACTGACTCATTAAACCTGTATTCTTATCAAAGTTTACGGCAAATCCAGTTCCAGCCACCTTAATAGACTGAGCATCCTGGCTCACTTTTACTGGAGAAGTTACTTTTGCTTCTTCAACAGGAAGAGTATTTACTGGTAACTTAAATTGTTCGGAAGCAACTTCGAATCCTTTATCAGCCCACAATGTTTTATCCTTTTGAGTATAAGAGATACGCAAATAATATTCAGCTCCAGCTTTAGGATTCTCTATTTTATAAGGAACAGAAACTCTGCCTTCTCTGAAAGCTGGGATACGAGGCAATTGCAATGTACCTTTATCTATTTCTTTTCCATTTTCAGTCAGCGACCAGGAAGCCTCAAATCCATCCAATGAAATAAACTGGAATTTGTTTCTTATTTTAATTGTTCCTGATGAAGGTTCTATCAATTCTGTATCAATCCATTGGAAAGCCTTCTTCATTTCAGGATAATGAGGTTTGATAGTCTTTCTATCCCAGGCTACTACACCTTTATGAATAAAATAGTGGTCGTTAGGGAATTCACCAAATCCACCACCATAGGCTAAGATTGGATGTTCCGGATTACGTTTGTTCCACAATGCCTGATCCTGATATTCCCAGATAGCTCCACCTAAAATTGCAGGTTCATTATCAAACATCTTTGAATATTCTTCCAATGAACCCATAGAGTTGAACATAGCATGTGCAAATTCGCAAATATAAAAAGGTTTTGTTAGTTCCTTATTTTGAGCAATCTTTGCAAATTCATCCGGAGTACCATACATTTTTCCGTCAAAATCTGATGGATTGTTTTTGCCAATACCAAAGCGTTCGTAATGAACAAAACGAGTAGGATCAATAGCTTTAACAGCATTCATTGCTGATACAAAATTTGAACCAACGCGTCCGCATTCATTTCCTAATGACCATATTATTACTGAAGGATGGTTCTTAAAGTTTTCTGTATTTGCCACATTTCTATCAATAATTGCAGCTTTCATGCGTGGTTCTTCATCAAGCTTGCCATCATATCCGTGACATTCTACATTTGCCTCAGCAACTAACCAGATACCCCATTCATCACATAACTCATACCAACGAGGATCATCTGAATAATGACAAGTACGCACATGGTTACAGTTACCTTGCTTAATAACTTCCAGGTCTCTGATCATTTGTTCTTCAGTTATGGCATGACCAACATTCGACCAATGTTCATGACGATTCACACCTTTCAGTTTAATAGGAGTTCCATTCACAAGAACCTGACGTCCTTTAATCTCAATCTTACGGAATCCGGTACGAGAAGATAATATTTCATTGGTACCTTTATTGTCTTGCAAAGTAAGAACTGTAGTATAAAGTTTAGGAGTTTCAGCGCTCCACTTCTCTGGATTATTAACTGTAAACTTCAAAGCAACAATTGTTTCCTGTCCCGGTTTTAAAGCTGGAATATTTGCTACAACAGTTGCCCCTTCTACCGGTTGACTGCCATTATAAAGTGAAGCCTGTAATTTCTGTGCCTGAGAAGGTTGAGAGCCATAGTTCTTAACTTTCGCAGAAACGTTCAATTCTGAATTCTTATAATCTTTATCCAAATCTGTCTGAACAAAGAAATCGCGAACATGAGTCTGAGGAGCACTCCAAAGCGTTACATTGCGGAAGATACCACTTAAGCGCCACATATCCTGATCTTCCAGATAACTACCAGAGCAATAACGGTAAACCTCTACAGCTACCATATTCTTACCTGGTTTTACATACTTGGTTAAATCAAATTCCGCTGCGTTACGACTATTTGTGCTGTAACCTACTTTCTGTCCGTTTACCCAGATAAAGAAAGCAGCATCAACACCATCGAAAGTGATGAAAACACGACGGCCATTCCAATCTGCCGGAACATCAAAGTCGCGTCTGTAACTACCTACCGGATTACGTTCCTCATAAGCTGTATAATTTTTAGATGGCTCACTCATTACATGAGGAAAATCTATCTTAAAGGTGTAACCTATATTTCTGTAATAAGGAGTTCCGTATCCAAGTACCTGCCAGTTTGAAGGAACCGGAATTTCTTTCCAACCGGAAACATCATAATCGGTTTTATAGAAATCGACAGGGCGCTGATTTGGCCATGCTACCCAGTTAAATTTCCACATTCCATTTAAAACATGGCAATAAGACGATTCATGTCTTTTTGCCTTCAAAGCCTCATCCAAAGAAGCATAAGGCATCAAGGTAGCATGGGCCGGTTCTTTGTTTATACCAAGACATTCGGGATTTTCAATTTCGGCCGGAAAATCTTTTCCTGGAACCAATTGAGTAACATTTTGAGCATTGGCTGTTGATAGAAGGCCAACAGCCCCAATAAAGAAGGTTAGCAGTTTTGTTTTCATTATTATTAAATTTATTAGCGCCACAAATATAAGAAAATCATTTTAATTTAATATTATCCGTGAAATTGCCCATCTTTATATTCTGCACATCAAGAGATTTTATTCTCTTGTCATTAACATTTATATTTTCAAAAAGAATATCACTAATTTTTCTTTGAAAATCATCCCCTTCAATCAGAGCTGAATTATCATTTTTGCCTGTATAGTATATGTTTCTGAAAATAATATTCTGTACGCCTCTTCCCGAATCTGTGTTATATTTTTCATTATTCATCACACGAATATGAAAGAACTGTCCCTCTTCAATGCGCTCAACACGAATATTATCAAAAATTATATTTTTTGCTATATTATGATCACCTACATTAATTGCCATACATCCCTGATAGTACGGATCATCTTCATCATGATCCCGATTATCAAATTTGTATATACGTCTTAATATTATTTCAGTAATGCATTGATTAGTCGTTTTTTAATCATAATATCAGCCTTTTCATTTGTATGTATAATACGAACGAAAAGGCTGTTATACCTAATAAATTTATTTAATTACTTGTATCTTTAATATATAAGTCTTACATAGATATATTATTAAATCACAAACAGACCCATTCACACGAAGCTGTTATTTTGCCCTTCTCTGAATTAGCAGAGACTTCAATCTTGTTTTTCCCTTTTTTCAGATTTATATTATTAAACTTACAGATTTAAATCGGTAGGTTTGTAATTATTATGAATATCAAGGATATAACTCTACAACAGAAGTATATGTACCAGCTTTATACTCTTTAGCCACTTTTTCTCCAGGTAATGTAACACTTGCTGTAGCCCCATTTGGAACAGTAAATTTCCATATCCATTTATCACCCTCATATTTCCATGAACTCTTTATTATACCTGCTGCCGACTTATACTCAGCGTCTATATGTCCAAGGCGTTTGTCGGGAATAGGTTTCATTATAATGTGTTTAAATCCAGGATTAGATATATCAGAAGAAATGCCTGCCACAGTTTTCCATATCCATTCACAAACACAACCATAAGCGTAATGGTTGAAACTATTCATACCTTTTGGGCCCATTCCATTTTCTATCGTATAACTATTCCAACGCTCCCATATAGTAGTTGCGCCGTTATCAATAGAATAGAGCCATGATGGGTTTTTACGCTGGAAAAGCAGTTCGTATGCTATATCGCTCATTCCATTATCGGTAAGCGTGGCCATTAATATTGATGTGCCAAGGAATCCTGTTTGCAGACAATTGTTATGTTCCTTGAAATTCTGACGAAGACGAGAAATCATTTTATCTTTTGCATCTCCTTTAACTAAATTATTCTTTAGAGCAAAGAGTGCAGGAGTTTGCATTGTATTTAGTACCTCTGATTTAAACCTGCCGTCAGCGGTTAGAAAATTTTCACAAATATATTTCTTTGCCTCTTGTTCCATTAATTCGTACTTCGTAGCATCACGACCTGTTGCTTTTGCCATATCGCGCATCATACCTGCATCAATTACCCAATAAGAACCACAAAGATAATTCCAGTATTCAAGTGCTTCAGTAAGAGGACCGTTAGGGCCAAATGCTTTTCCACTACAACTTTCAAGAGGCTCGTAACTCAACCAGTCGGCCCATTGATAGTTGCCATTCTCAGCCTTTAGCACATTATGATCGTACTTAGTGTCGTTTACATGATTCATATATTTCTCCATCGAGGCCCATGATTCATTTATAATCTCCTTATCACCAAATTGTTTCCAAATAGTCCATGGAACAATTACACCAGCATCCGCCCATCCAACTCGCATCATTGATGAATTCTCAGCACCATATTGACCTATTGGAGCTACCCCAGGATACCCACCTTGTGAAGATTGTGTATCGCGCATGTCGCACATCCATTTATGGAAGAACTTATCAGTATTTGCAAAGAAAGAACCAGTTTCCGAGAATACTTGCGTATCTGCTGTCCAACCTAAACGCTCATTACGTTGTGGACAATCAGTAGGTACTGAAAGATAATTTGAACGCTGTCCCCATATAGTATTTGATATTAGTTTGTTTATAAGTTCATCACCTGTAGAGATTTTGCCAGTTTCCATCTTTTCTGTAATAGATGAAACAGGTATAGATTGAATACTCTGTATAGTAACTTTATCGGTAGCAGTGATAGAAACAAGTCTGTATCCGTAGAAAGTATTTCTTGGATAAAAAAGAACAGGTTTATCGTTGTCCGCAAAAATATAGTCAAGGCTCATACCAGTATTAGGAATACGCAGGTTCAGGCGGTGAACACTACCTTCTGGACCATCCATACCACGGCTCTTTGCCCCATTACCATCATTCAGCAATTCGGAAGTTACACAGTTTAGTTTGGTACCTTTCTTAGCTTTAAATACAAAAGATGGAACGGCAGCACAGTTTTGACCAAAGTCGACTACCAGAGTTTCATTAGGAAGGAGTGTAATAGTTTCACCTTTAAAAAACTCTTTATTTATAATTACTTTACCATAATTATTATCATTCTTGCCTTCCACATCTTTCCATATATATGCTCGTACCGGATTCAATGCTAAATCTTTGCGAAAATATACCTCAGCACCATTTGATGGTAATATTACTCCGTTAAACTCGTTATTTATCTCCGGTGTAGATAAATTTGATGAATTGTCATAACCAGCCATTTCACGATCATCATAAATTTCGCCATCAAATATTGCTGCATGTTTCACCTTACCAGCAATAACTGCTTTCCAGTTTTGTGTATCGGTACCGAATAATTTAGTAGAACCATTTGCATATATTATTTTTAGCACTCCACGGAATGCACATTTTTTTCCTATCATGCCTTCGTGATTATCAGGAGTGATAATTTTATCGGCCCACCATCCCGGTGTTACTTGCACAGAGAGACTATTCTCTGCTCCTGCTTTTTTATTGAAAGCATCAGTAATATCATATGTAAATGATCTTTTTGTCTTGGAATAATGGGTAAAACCAGGTTTAAGGATCTCCTTGCCAATGAGATTACCATTGACATACAGGTCGTATATACCAAGGCCTGATGTCATCCATATAGCAGCAGTTACTTTATTTTCATTCTTTATTGTTGATTTAAACCAATTCGCTCCATCAGCAGCACGCGTTCCATGGCCTTTTATTACTGGAGCATTTAATACAGAAATCCACTTTGAAGCGTTCCATGCCGAGTTATCAAGTGCGTCTGTTATGTGTCCTTTCTCCAAATTTGAGTGTGTTCCACAAGAAATCATCGAAAAAGTGACAAAAGCTAGTATAGCTTTATCAATCTTATTGTATCTCATATTATTTAGACTTAAAGATGTGTTATTTATGTTACTACAAATGTATTAAAAAATATTCTTTATTAATTATATTATCAATTATTATATGCATCTGCAGCGGATATCTATAGTGGGTGCATATTTTTTCTGAAGCTTTAAGAAACTGTTTTGAATTTATTCGATAAATTTTTAAGCATAATTTTGCAGAATGCTAGTTGTACCATAAAATGAATAGTATGTACTTTATGTGATAGGTATAAAAGAAAGGGAGATAGCATTAACAGCCATCTCCCTTCAATTTAGAATTATAATTTATAAAGGTTACTTCTTTATAAAAGTTTATATTGTTAAGTTTATATCGACTATTACCAACTAGGATTCTGCTTCAAATTAGGATTCAATTTAATCTGATCAGTTGGAATAGGTTGCAAATAGTTCTTCAAAGCGAACTTACGGTTTGCAGCCAACTCAACAACAATTGCTCCCGGTTCTGTTGGTGTTAAACCTGCATAGCTGTAAGTAATCTTATGATCATTAATTAATCCAGCATAAGAAGATGCTACATAAACAGGTTTTTTATCTGTAGGATTTATCAAAGTCTTCAAATAAGAATCTGTTCCATTATATTCTATATAAGCACCGCAACGAGGCTGACCTGCCAGTTCTTGTTCTGCTATTCCCCAACGGCAAAGATCAGCTAAACGTTGTCCTTCACCATATAGTTCTAAAGCACGTTCACGGCGAATTTCACCAAGGAAAGTTAACTGTCCACCTAATGATGCAGCCTTAGCTATTAATGCAGCATTCAAAGGAGCAACGCCACCACGGGCACGAACTTTGTTTAATGAATAATCAAGATCAGCATCAGAAATTGTTCCGTTGCCCAATTCACAAGTTGCTTCTGCATAGATCAAAAGAATTTCAGGGAAACGAATATGCATACAATCCATTGCTTCATCACCTGCTGCACCTAATGAAGCCAACTCACTACGGAACTTACGTCCTCCCATACCTGAACCGGCATTACGTAAATTAGGAACATTCTGATAAGTAGCCTGCGCTAAAGTGTAAATATCAACACCGTACTGAGCACCTGTTTTGTACATTCCCCAGCCCCAGGCATAATCCATAGCAGGAGTAACACAAGCAGTTAAACGATAGTCACGATTCTGAAGTTCGGCATTTATATCTGTATATCCTTTAAATAAAGGAGACAAATGTACTGGAAGACCATCGCTGCAAAGATACATATCCGACAGTTTGCGAGTCATACCAGCAGGCCAACTATGTGTAAGGTTTGTACCACTCTTGCGGTTTACAGCATCATATACACTCCGGAATATAGCTTCTTTGTTAGAAGATTTACTCAATCCGGCCGGGTTAGAAGTGCTTCCTTCCAGATTAAAAAGATAATAGTAGCTAGTGTGAGCATACATTTGAGGATTCTTGACTGTTGCGATACCACTTACATCTTCTACACCTTTCCAAAGTTCAAATGTTTTTGAGTCAATGATTTCTTTAGAAAGACTTTTAGCCATAGTCAGCATGTCGGTAATTGAGGGATAACTAGCAGGTTTAGCACTACCGGCTCCAGATGTTGTTCCATCGCCATCGGTCTTAGTTCCTACATATTTTTCAAAAGTTCCTTCATATAAACAAACACGTGCTTTAAGTGCTTTAGCAGCTTCAATGGTTACATGACCATCATTATTAGTAGAAGCTACCGTTGTTTTTGCCAACTTAGCTATAGCTATATCAAGATCTGACAAGATCTGAGCTGTTACTTCGTAACGAGATGCACGAGGCCCCCATACTATATCATCATTTGTATCTGTTACTTTATTAGCAATCGGTACACCACCAAAGCGTTTCAACAAAAAGAAATGATGCCATGCTCTGAAAAAATATGCCTGACCAACGGGTCCTGCTATTTCTTCCTTATTACTATATTCTTCACCTTTCTGAATCAATATATTTACCGGGCGCAACCATTTATAAGTCTGTTCCCAATAAGTATCTGTTGTTCCGGCAGAGTTAATTCCACTTATATCATCTCCAGCAGCAGAAACAAGATCTGTTCCAAAGTCAAAATTAATTGGATAAGTTGTATTTCCTCCCCATGCATATATATTGGTATGCAGATTATTTGCAGCATACTGGAACTGAGTCAGGTTTTTAAAATAAATTGCTTCAGTTTGTGAATCCAATGGCTGTAATTCAAGGAAGTCATTGACACAACTTGTAGTTAACAAAGTTCCCATCACCAGGGATAATATTATTTTATTTGTTTTCATACGTTATTAATTGTGAGGTTAAACATTAAAATGTCAGATCTACACCGAATGAGATAGTACGTGCATAAACATCCACATTTCCTTGTCCGGTTGCAGCTTTACTCTCTGGATCAAAACCATCTTTTACATTAGAAAACTCGAACAAGTTGTCTGCAGAAATATAGAAACGAAGGTTTTCAATAGAAGCACGACGAATCAGACTCTTTGGCAAAGAATACCCTAAAACAACATTCTTAGCACGTGCATACCAACAATTACTGATGTTTATGTCATTATATTGTTTATAGTTCCAGTTGTTACGGCTACCGTTACGAGACATAATCGGATAACGGGCATCTGTATGATCCGCTGTCCATGTATTTCCCCAGAATGTAACATTCTGATTAGTATACGTACTATACCATGGAGAAGCTAACTGACCTTCACGAGCAATATATTGTTGTCCAACACCTTGAATAAACATTGAGAAGTCAAAGTTTTTATAATTTGCACCCAGGTTAATACCAAACTGGTAATGAGGATTGGCATCACCATAGTAATAAAGGTCGTCTGTAGTTATTCTGCCATCAGCATTTAAGTCTACTTTCTTCACGCATCCAGGAGTTAACTGGTTTGAAGTTCCCTGAGTAGGATGAATACCGCCGGATTTTTGAGTTATTGCAGTATAATAAGCACTTACTTCATCTGCAGTTTGCAGGTAGCCATCTGTTTTATAAACATAAAGTGAGTTCAATGGTTTTCCTTCAATAAATGAAGAGGCACCAACTTTATTATTCATTCCATTAGCAATAGCAACTGCACCCGAGTATTCTGTAATTTCTGTTTTAGCATCAGCCAAAGTTACTCCCACACGATATTTAAAGTCATCGCCAATCTTATCATTCCAGTTCAGAGACAATTCCCAACCTTTAGCCTGGAAGTTACCATTGTTAGTTTTTGGAGCAGAAGCACCTAGTGTCTGAGGGTATGTCATAGAAATCAACATTCCTTTGTTTTCACGGATATAATATTCAAATGTTCCTGATAAACGATTATTCAAAACTGCAAAATCAAGACCAAAGTTTGTTGTTCCTACTCGTTCCCATGTACGGTTTGAAGAAGTCATACCATTAACATACGCTGTAGTATATTTTGCTCCGTTATATCCAAAAATTGTAGTACCTGTAGCAACAGATGAAATATAGTCATAATTACCAATACCAGTTTGCGACCCTGTTTCACCGTAAGAAGCACGGAGTTTTAAATTATCAAAGACACCTAAATTCTTTACGAAATTAAATTCAGAGAAACGAACACCGGCAGAAATACCTGCAAAATTAGCCCAGCGATTATCTTTAGAGAATTTAGAAGAACCATCACGACGGAACAAACCTTCTAATAAATAGATTCCTTTATAATCGTAATTCAAACGACCCAAGTAAGAGATCATACCCACGTCATTACTACCACCAGTGGCCTGAGCAGTAGTTGCATCACCAAGATTGATATCATCTAAATCATTTGATGACATATTCTGACGATAACCATAAAGTTTCTGGTAGTGAGTTTTCTCACCTGTAATACCAGCCATTAAACCGATATTATGACCTGCAAATTCACGGTTATAATTCACAAATGCATTATATGTTTGATAAAGAACATCTTCATAGGTATTTTTTACCCAGCAATTTGCATCTGTAGTCTGACTCTTAATAGAACCTGTACCTAAGGAATAATCAGGATTTCCACTTGCAGTAGTTGTTTCACCCGACCAGTCATACATTGTCACTTTGTTCTGACGTGCTACTTCCCAGTGTTTACGAAGACGCACATTTGCACTTCCCGATACAGTTAATCCCTTTGTCAATTTAGCTAAATCGAAAGTTACTTTACCACCTAAGCGAAGAATTTCTTCTGTACTTTTTGTACGACCACCTTCAACCAACTTAGCTAACAAGTTGTTGTTACCAAATGTATCATAAAATTGTCCATAACTATTATACAAAGGGAAGATGTAGAAGTCCTGAATACCATTACCTACACCTTGAGTAGGAACATCAGTAATACGTTTATCATAAGAAACATTGAATTCTGTTTTAACCCAATCATTTACTTTATAATCAGCATTGGTACGGAAGTTGTATTTCTGCTGACCATCAAAAACAATATCAACCAATGAACGGTCCTTGGCATAACCCAAAGAAGTCATAACTTTCAGTTTGTCAGTACCACCCGAGATATTAATATTATGAGATTGTCCCCAGGTATTGCCATAAACAGCATCAAACTGATCAGAAGAAGGATCAAGTACACGCCATAAGCCTGCTACAACACCTTCATATCTTTCTCCCTTAGCCATTGTTCTCCAAATATCTTCAGGCCACATCCACCAACTATATTGTGGATTACCATCTTTGTCTAATAAAGCATAAGCATCGTTTTCCGTAGCATGACATAACATTTCTGCCCAAGTTTGACCATCAGCAACAGGGAATTTATTACCTACAACATTTGTGTGAACACTACCAGAATAAGTAACCTTCACTCTACCTTCCTTACCACGTTTAGTTGTTACAAGAATTACACCAGCTCCAGCTTTTGTACCATAAATTGCGGCAGCAGCATCTTTCAATACAGAAATACTTTCTACATCGTTTGGATTGATTTGAGAAAGTTCCCATTGATAAGCCTCAACACCATCAATCAAAATCATTGGATCAGTAGCATTAACAGAAATACCACCACGTAATGTTATATCAGTACCTTCATTACCCGGACGAGAAGATGTACGTGTAATTGTTAAGCCTGGGATAGTACCTTGCAATGCAGATGCCATACTCTGTGTAGCTTTACCTTTCAAAACTTCATCTCCCATTACCTGAGCTACAGAACCGGAAAGAGTTGCTTTCTTCTGTACACCATAACCCACAACTACAACCTCATCTAATGTCTGTGCATCTTCTTTCAAAGAGATCTTTACTTTATTACCTGTTATAGCAACTTCTTGTTTTACATAACCAATGTATGAGACTACCAGTTTACCTTTTGCCGGAGCATTTACTGTAAAATTGCCCTCAACATCAGTTATAGTTCCTGTTGATGTTCCCTTTACAAAAATACTGGCACCAATAATAGGTTCTCCTTTTTCATCTGTTACTGTACCTATTACTTTTACACTCTGCGCAAACGATGCTACAGAAGCAATAAGCATCAGCATACATGCTAAAATCATTTTAGATAGAAGACTTTTATTTGCCTTCTTTTTCTGATCCGATTGTTTCATAAATAAATATTTAAGTGTTAACAAAATATGAAATATTTTCTCATTAAAAAAACTCTCGGAGAAATTTCTCCATTTAATTGCCTTTTCCGGCCACATTTGCTCTGTTTAGATTCATTGTCCATAAGCTTCTTTCATATATTATAAATTTATTGGTTGATTTTTATATGCACTGTTTTATATAGTTACGCATTACTTTTCTTCCTATCATCAAATGGTTTTCAACCGTACGTTTACTTAAGTTAAGTTCTGCAGCAATTTCTCCGGTAGACTTTTCATAAAAGCGATTCATTATATATATTGTCTTACGCTGGGAAGGGAATGACTGAAGTTTATTCTTCTCAAGGAAAAGTATTTCTTTCGCATGTAAATTAGGCTCGGTATCATTAGTATATGTTACCGCATGATCATATATGTACGAAGTAATTTCTTGCTTTTTATAGTAACGACGGAGGTAATCGATTATAATATTACGTGCAATCGTAAAAAGGAAGTATTTAACTGTTTCTTCTCTTAACATCAACTTATAATCAATCAAACGGATAAATACATCTTGTGCTAAATCCTCAGCATCATACTTATGATTAATTCTATAAGTAATGTAATTAAGTATGGTTTGATGATAATCATTGTACGAACGTTCAACGAGACGATCAGAGTTGTTTAATGTACTTTCCATAATATTAGCTTTAATAAAGTTATGCTTTACGGAAGCAAATATAGAGAGTAAAAAAAGGAAAGCAAGAGTTAATAAAGGTCAATACATCTCATACCATTTCATAAGACACAATTATATATAAATACCTAATTATAAACAATTTAAACATAATACATGGAAAGTCTCAAATAATTGTATTATACTTACCTTTGAACATATAATATCAGATAATAACATTTTTATGCTGAACAGCATAAAAGAAAATGCACTTGCTTATTACGGGCAAGTGCATTCAATTAGTTTAAATAATAAAACCTATCAGATTGTTGTTTTATTTAGAAGATTCCATTTGCTGGATATACTCGTTGGGAGTTATTCCTGTAAGTTTCTTAAATGATCTGAAGAATGATGCGCGCGAACTAAATCCACACTTTTCAGATAATGCAGTGAGAGTATATCTTGAATACTTTGGATCATTAGCCAACTCTTTAAATTCTGCAATGCGATATTCATTCACAAAATCATAATAATTCTGATTCAAATATTGATTAAATACATAAGAGAGTGAATGAGAAGTACACTTAATTGCATGAGCCAAATCGGAAATCTTTAAGTTCGGATTAATATATGGCTTATCCTTTTTCATATACTTCGTGAGATTGTTGTAGATGTGCTTACACTCTTCGTTACTCAACTTTGCAAATTTATACTTTTCTTCGTCTTGCTTTATGCGTTCCTGTTTTGAAGATTCTTTTTCAGCAGAATCGGGCTCTTCAGATGAAGTAGATTGTACCGGCGTATCTTCAAACCCGGATGATTCGGGTGATAAAGTTTCTTCTTCTTTTTTTATTAATCGCTTACGCAAATAGTTTCTACCCCAAAGAGCCAAAGCAATAATTGTTGCCACAACGGCAATCCAGAATATAACAAGTAAAAACGGACTGATCATAACAGATATAGTTTCTTCTGATTTTTCATCGCCTTGAAGGCGAACGTGAAATGTATAGCTTCCAACAGGAAGATCATAATAGGATACTTCATTTTTTCCGGTTATTGTTTGCCAATCCTCATCATATCCTTCAAGTTTATACTCATAAATCATAGAGGAAGGGTCACTATATGTGAGACTTGAAAACCGGAAAGTCAAATTATTCTGATCTCTTGATAGTGAAATATCTTTTTCAGCTCTGATCTCTTCCTGCATATCACTATCAAGGGATTGACCATTTACTAAAATATCAGTTAATACAATAGAATAAGGGTTTCGTTTAGTGGTAGCAACCAGAGCCGGATCTACAGAAAGTAATCCTTTTGAATTTCCAAACCACAATTTTCCTTTTGCATCTTTATAACAGGCTGCCACATGAAAAATAGGATCGGGTATTCCATCTGTAAAATTAAAGCTCTGCACTATACTTTCATCTCTATTCATGCTAATAATACCGTTGTCTCTGCTGAGCCAATACTTACCGGCATTATCTTCAATAACAGACATAAAGGCATTGCCCAGTAACTTATGTTTCATTTTCAAACGCTGAAAATTACGCATAGATAAATCGGATTTGAAAACATCGCCTTTATCGGGACAAAAGAAGATATTGTTATGCGAATCCTGATATATATATCTTATTTTCTCTTTATTAAAGAAACCTTGAGGGAAAATATTAGACCTAATACTTTGAGAAACAGGATCAAAGATACATAATCCATTGTCTGTTGCTATCCACCCTTTCTTTGTTGAATCAAAGAATATATAATATACATTTCCATCGAGTAACTGAGAATTTGTACTTGTATATGTTTTTATCTCTTTGGTTTGTTTGTTATAGCAATGCACTCCCTGAGAAGAAGCAATCCATAAATTACCGTTACTATCTTCTTCAAAATGAAAAATGTGACCTTTCTGGAAAACATCTTCTTTATCAAAGTCGTGTAATGAAAGAGTCTGAGGATTAAGCACAGACACTCCCCCACCATAAGTACCGATATAGTATTCATTATTATAGCGACGTAAAGACAATATAAGGTTGGAGCGAAGTGACGATTTATTATAGCTCTTTACCAGTTTCTTATCTTCCGAAATATAATACAATCCTTCGCGGGTTCCAATCAGCTTCTCTTTATCATGGATTACAAAAGAACGAACGGGCAAGTTGGATGAATTAAAAAGCGGAGGAAATGAATAAACTTTAAAAAGATTATTTTGATATAGGCTGTAATCAAATCCGGCTTGATAAAAACCAATCCAGACAATTCCGTCTCTATCTACCAACAAAGAATATACTGAGTTTGAACGAATTCCGGCTTTATCCTGAGGATTGTACTGTATTGAGCGTACAACTTTCTGCTGACTATGAGATAAAAAATGAACTCCATTTCCATCCGTAGCCACATATATCATCTCTTTCCCATCACTTGATAAATCTGATATAATATTACTTCCAACCTCCATGGAACGTGAAAAGCGTGAAGTAGGAATATCAAAACGAACAAGTCCGGCGTTGGCCGTTCCCAAATATAAAGTAGATCCAATAATCGTTATTTTAGAAAAACTATTCAGATTAGGTGAATCATTAAAGCGAAATTGCTTTATTTTTTTGTTTTGTGTATTATATGAGTAAAGTCCCAAAGGAGTTGCCATCCATAGGGTTCCGGTTTTGTCAATAGCCATTCCCAGAATATGATTGCCTGAAGAAAGGATATTATTATCGGGCGTAATCTGGTTGAAGCTTCCATTATTGTAGATAAAGACTCCCTTTTCACTACCTATATATAAAACATTATGCGAATCCTGAATCAAAGAATGTACGCCACAATTTATTAAGCCAGATGAGAAGAGCTCCAACTGATCGGTCTTCTTATTAAGTTTCCAAAGTCCGAGACCGTTTCCGGTCCACAGATTTTTATCTTTTGTTTCTAATATTGAACTAACACGCTTTTTATTGATATCAGAACCAGAAAAAGGATAATGTTTTATAGTAACTCCATCAAAGCGTTCCAGACAGTTATCTGTTCCTATCCACATAAATCCTTGCGCATCTTTATAGAATGCATTAACCAATAAATCAGACAATCCTTCGGACATTGTGAGTCCACGAAAAGTATATGATTGCCCATATATAGAAACAGAAAGAAGTAATAGCCAAAGCATTAATAACTTCTTTCTACCGTTCATTATCAAAATTAAGTTTTTCAATGTATTCTTTTAACCATTTATTTGTAAAGGATTATGCAAATATAGCTATTTTCAATGATTAACAATGTTTAATAATGAAAAAACAAAAGCGTTTTTTAGCTATTATATCCATAAAAATAACATATACTGTAGTTTACAAACAAGGTTCTGGCAAAGACATATTATTTAATATCAGACTCGAATATTTATAACCCGTAATACATTTACAAAAAAGAAAAACACAACCTCAAGAAAACAGGTTAACTAATATTTCTTCATCGCTTATCTTTTTATTTCAACGTAATTTGAAGCAGGTAACTTATAAGTTTTACCCGATATAACTATTTTACAAGGTACACTTGATGAATAGAACCATTTTCCTTGCTTATTTTCCAGAATAGCATTTGCTAATACAGAAGTTTCTATAGAGCAATTGGCTCCTTTCAGCAGACGGCCATTTCCCATAAACAATATACAATTGTCACTATTTTCCATTCCAATCACAGCATAAGCAGCTTCCGATATCATGTTCTGATACATTGCTTTAGTGGCTGATTCTGAAGAGAAAACATAATCCGTTCTACCGTTTTTACTTTCAATTTTGATACCTACAAAATCGTTTGCAGTGGTCTTTGCATCAAAATAAGAAACTGAAGCAATATTACCTGGTTCGTTCTTGCTACTTGGTTCAAAGATGGAAACAAACGGACGAGTCCATGCTTCACCATTCTGACGGGCTACAAAAGTTAGTGTAGGTGAATTCTTTATATCATAAGGCATTGGTGTACGACTCATTCCTTCTGTATATGGTGCCAATACACTGAAAATCTCACGTTCCTTCTCTCCTTTCACCCACATATTCATTGAAACATCATCGCCATCGGGCATATTCATGGTAAATGTAGTTTTAATATCCTTATCAGTAACCTGCGATTTCTGATTATACAAATAAGAATAAGCGTATAGGTGTGCTCCGGCAAAAGCAAGATCATCGGTTGATTTCAATTTAAGAGAATCGCCACTGGCAGCATCTGCTACAGACATTTTCTGGCCAAGGTTGTGATATATATAATCGTGCATCTTATCACCACCCTTTTGTTTCTTCGAGCGGAAAATATCCACATAATATCCATGTTTATCGTCAGTTCTGATAATACTCATCAAACGATTCTGATCAGCTTGTGTTTCCGGTTCCAGAAAAGAGACATCAGAATATGTTATTCCGGTATATATCCCATCTCTTTGTTCGGACTGAGGATAATTACCTTTCACCTCGAAGCCATGATTACTTTTCATTTCCGGATAACGCGAAATTCCATCTACGATAACGGTATTATGAGCAAGGAACTGTGAGTAATACTCTGCATAATCCTGTGCAAAATACCCGGATCCAAGACCAGCATCGGGTCCAAGAATATAGCCTTTACCGTAAAGTTCCATCGTTATACCGTTGGAGTGCATGTGATTACCTAACGATGCCGCTTCTGAAATCATTAATCCATATCGGGGATTCATGCTGTTGCGCTGAACCAGCCAACTTACATTGGGAGCATAAAACAAAGGAGATGTATAGTCTTCAATTTTGCCTGCCGCTACCGAAGGATCAAGTACCAAAGGTTTATCACTGAAAAAAGAAGAAATCTCAGCCGGAATATTCTTTTTATCTTTAGTTGCCTTTCCGGCATCTTCATTTAATAGTTTATACATTCCCGTAAAATAGCTCTCTTGCTCTTTTTTATTGAATTTCTGCGCATTGGCAATCATCCTTGCATAGAAATCAGTACGAGGTTTTCCGTAGTGTGTATCTCCAAAACCGGTAGTTAATCCGTTCGGGAAAAGATATTGTGGAATATGTGCAACGGCTTTCTTAATGACAGGCATCTGTTCCAAAGCATCAAAATTCATTGTGCGGGCATACATATCTACAAAATTGGCGAAATCACCCACTACATTCTGACTGTAACCCGGGCATTCTCCCCAGATTCCTGTATTAGGATCGAAACCATAATTCATTAATTTAGTGAGCGACCACTGACGAATGCTTGATTTATTAAGCACATAATCAAGATAATAGCCACGCCCCTTCTTATCGGTATAATGGTCATCATCTTCCAGTATTAACCCAATGTTATTTATATAGACAGCCTGAAATAAATCCCAGTTATTGTGAGGAACGCCTTTGTCTATTATATTATCTGCAAACTTTTTGAAAGTAGTGACATATATGTCCATCTTATCTGCCTTATGTTCTTTCAGATAATAGTATAGGAAATCGTAAGCAGGAACAAGCGCGTTCAAAATATCTTCATGAATAACTTCAAAAGAAGAGAGTCCTACAAGTGTTTGCTGATGCCCGTGGTTCAAATCATAAGGAACTTTGCGGTAATACATACCCGTCATATACATATCAAAAAGATCCTGAGCAAATTTTGCATATTTTTCTTCGCCGGAAATCCAGTAAACAAAAGCAGCATCGCGGGCCATGTTCATAATTTCCATATTAATAGACTCTATATTTCGTCCGGTCTTCGATTGTTCTGCCCATTCCAGTGGTCGGCCTTCCTTGGAATTATTGTGGAAATATAGTCCCCGTGGATCGTCCATGTAAGGAAGTATATCTTCCAATTTAGGTCGACCATAAATAGTGGTGGTAGCGCGTGTTCCGGTATAACGAACTGTAGGTACAGGAGCATATCCTTCGGCATGAGAATAAACTTCACCGTTAATGAAAACATCCGTGCTATGTGTTTTCCAATACATCTGCAATCTTGAAACAATCCATTCGGGATCTGTAATATGGCGATTCACATAAGTATCTATGCGAAGTTTCAGTTTAGTAAAAACATCTCTTGCCCATGCTTCGTTGGCTATTAACTGTTTTGTCTCTTCTTTCCCCTTGGCATTAGTCAGCACACGAGGATGTTCCTGATCTAAAGAAGCAGGAATCTGAATAAGCTGAGCATTTAACTGTAAAGAGGCTAAAAGGCAAAATAGTAATATTAATCGTTTCATCTTTCCATAATAATTTGATTCTGTAAATTTAGTACGAATAAACCAAATGGTTTACTCAATGCCATATAATAATTTTATCCAATTATTGCTTTTATATCCATTTTAGGCTAAATAAAGCACTCATTTACAGTAATGAAACACATTTTAACTCAGCTTTTCCGTTTTCAGAGACAACTTATAAGGTTACATTCTGACAATACGTTTTACTTTTCGACTTAACTATCTGATTATAAGCTGCGGAAAAATTAGTTCCACCCCCTATAAATACAAAAAACAGCACTAGTTTTTCCGCAGATTGGCAAGACTATTATACTCCTTATTTCAGGAAATAAAAAAGGGTAAAAACTCGTTCCAGGAAAAGTCATTATTGGTGATAGAATTTAATTTATTGGCGGTAGATTTCAAATTATTGGTGAATGGTTTTTATTTATTGGCGAATAATGTGTATTTTTGCATGCATAAAATTCCAAACTATACATTATTATATTATGCAAGAAAAGATTATCATTCTTGATTTCGGTTCACAGACCACCCAACTTATTGGTCGCAGGGTTCGTGAGCTGGACACGTATTGCGAGATTCTACCTTACAACAAATTCCCAAAAAACGATGAATCTGTTAAGGGAGTTATTCTTTCCGGAAGCCCTTTCTCTGTATACGATGATGCGGCTTTCAAAATCGATCTAAGCGAAATCCGAGGAAAATATCCTATTTTAGGAATCTGTTATGGTGCACAATTTATCGCATATACTAACGGTGGTAAAGTTGAACCAGCTGCTACTCGTGAATACGGACGTGCTAATCTTGGTTCATTCTGCAAAGACAACGTATTGTTTAAAGGAGTAGAAAAGAACTCACAGGTATGGATGAGCCATGGTGACACTATCACTGCAATTCCTGACAATTTTAAAACTATCGCTTCAACAAACGAGGTTGCTATTGCTGCTTATCAGGTTGAAGGCGAACAAATATGGGGCGTACAGTTCCACCCAGAAGTATTCCACACAACTGATGGAACACAGATTCTTCGCAACTTCGTTGTAGATGTTTGCGGATGCAAGCAAGACTGGAGCCCTGCTTCTTTCATTGAAAGTACTGTTGCTGAGTTGAAACAACAACTTGGAGACGACAAAGTAGTTCTTGGTCTTTCAGGCGGTGTTGACTCATCTGTTGCTGCCGTATTGCTTAACAAGGCAATTGGTAAGAACCTGACTTGTATTTTCGTTGACCACGGAATGCTTCGTAAGAATGAATATGAAAATGTATTGACTGATTACGAACACTTAGGTCTTAATGTAATTGGTGTAAATGCAAAAGATAAATTCTTTGGCGAACTGGCAGGCGTAACTGAACCAGAACGTAAACGTAAGATTATTGGTAAAGGCTTTATCGACGTGTTCGATGAAGAAGCTCATAAACTGAAAGATGTGAAATGGTTGGCTCAGGGTACTATTTATCCTGACTGTATTGAATCTCTTTCTATCACAGGTACAGTAATCAAGAGCCATCACAACGTAGGTGGTCTTCCTGAAAAGATGAACCTGAAGCTTTGCGAACCTCTTCGCCTTCTTTTCAAAGATGAAGTTCGTCGTGTAGGTCGCAAATTGGGTATGATGGAGCACTTAATCAACCGTCATCCTTTCCCGGGTCCAGGTTTAGCCGTTCGTATTCTTGGCGATATCACTCCAGATAAAGTACGTGTACTTCAGGAAGCAGACGATATCTTTATCAGCGGACTACGCGAATGGGGACTTTACGATCAGGTATGGCAAGCAGGTGTTATCCTTCTTCCTGTACAGTCTGTAGGTGTTATGGGTGATGAAAGAACATACGAAAATGCAGTAGCACTTCGTGCCGTAACATCAACCGATGCCATGACAGCCGACTGGGCTCACCTGCCTTACGAATTTCTTGGTAAGATTTCTAATGAAATCATCAACAAGGTAAAAGGTGTGAACCGCGTTACTTATGATATTAGTTCTAAACCACCTGCAACTATTGAATGGGAATAGTATCGTTCCTTTAGGGGAATGACTTGAGATACTTTGGAAAGAGACTAGACATTTTGATTGAAATGTTTAGTCTCTTTTTTTTGTATCAATCAATCCAGCCGTCTCTTTTATCATATTGATTGCTTATAACAACCTTTCAAATTAAGAACTAAAACAAAGTAAATCAAAAGGAATAAACCCCAATATATTCAGTTATTTTGACTCAACGCACATAATTCCAATTCAAAAAATATAAAATATTTCTTCAATTTGTTTTGTTATTTCAAATTATACTTTTACATTTGCAGTGTACTACTATTATAGTACACTATTTTAATATCTATTTATAAAACATCAGGCTATATTCAAAGTAATCAGTTATTTAAAGTTTACACATATATAATATGCAATTGTACGAAGAATAATTATAATTCAATAAATAATAGAATAGTAGATTTAGAAAGGATCATACTGTTTACTTTATTTTAGGTATACAATTTATATAGATCATAGCCAAAGAACTTAACATGAATATTACAGAGTTTATTATATAAAAGTTTTGTATTGAGTATTTAATTTAAAATTGTAGAACAATGATTATAGTAGCCTTTATCGTAATTATAGTAGCGCTGCTGACAGCATGATTACTGTAGTGCAACTGTTTCTAATTAGTAAACTGCAAGTTTGGAGTAAATGATAATTAAATAATAAATTGAAATAAAATGCTGAAAATTGAGAATCTGTCCTTTGTATACAAGAGGTCGCAAAAAAAACTATTTGATAACTTTTCTCTATCGGTTGAAAAGGGTAAAGTTTATGGTTTGTTAGGAAAGAACGGTGTTGGGAAATCAACTCTTTTATATCTTATTACAGGGCTTTTAATGCCCAAAAGTGGAAAGGTTGATTTTGATAATGAAGATGTATCTAAAAGATTGCCTAAAACACTTAGGGATATTTATATTGTGCCCGAGGAATTTGATTTACCGTCTATCTCTTTTCGCAAGTATGTAGAATGCAATAAATCATTCTATCCTCGTTTCAGTGAAGAAAACCTCGAAAAATATCTGCATTGCTTTGATTTGAATATGGATGTGCATCTGGGAGCTTTATCAATGGGACAAAAAAAGAAAGTCTATATGAGCTTTGCATTAGCTACAAACACTTCTCTTCTTGTTATGGATGAACCAACAAACGGACTGGATATTCCAGGGAAAAGTCAGTTTAGAAAGTTTATAGCATCTGGTATGAGCGATGAAAAGACTATTATTATTTCCACTCATCAGGTTAAAGATGTTGATAATCTGCTGGAACACGTAATTGTAATGGACAGCAATAAAGTTTTGCTGAATGAATCTGTTTCAGAGATTTGTCAGAAGCTATTATTTGTAGAAACTTCCAGTAATGATTCTGCAGAAGAAGCACTATTTGTATCTCCTTCCATTCAAGGGAAAAGTATGATTCTTCCTAATAAAGAGAACGAGGAATCGGCTATTAATCTTGAGTTATTGTTTAATGCTCTGCTAACTGATACAGACAAATTGAAAGTTTATCTTCAAAATTAAAAATCAAGGTTATGATAAAGAATAATTTTATAAGTATTAAGCGCTTAACTCTTCTCTACAAAAAAGATTTTATAGAGAACTGGAAAACAATGCTTCTTCGTTTTGTGATGTTATATGCCATAATGGCGATTATATTTACTTTTATAGGACTTTCTGAATTCGAATCAAGAACTAAACATGATAATAATCCTTTATATGGAGATATTTATTATCTGAGACCTGCCATATTTCTTTTCTGGGGATTTGGATGTCTTTTCGCATCATTAATGATGGAAAAAATGAAAAACAAGACCAAGAGGATTGCATATCTGATGACTCCGGCAACAAATTTTGAAAAATTCTTCTCAAGATTCCTCCCCGCTGTTATTGTATTTATAATTGCTTTTTTTCTTGCTTTTAAATTAGCCGATTATACCAGGGTAGCAATACTCTCAATGCGTTATCCAGAATTCAATATAACTGCTGTAAATATTTCACAGGGATTATGCAGTCAAAGTCCAGATGCAATGACACATAACTGGATGGAATTAACAGCTCTGTTTTCTGTATATCTCTTTTTCCAGTCTTTATTTATTTTAGGAAGTACATTGTGGTATAAGAACCCGTTCATCAAAACTCTTGCAACAGGCATGGTAATAACTCTGCTTTTTTATGCAGTAGATGCCTTATTGGTAAATTCTCTGTTCAATGAAAGTCAGTTGTTCAGTGCAGGAGATTATTGCGGGGAAATAATAGAAAAATGGATTACAAGGCGAAATCTTATCTTGTTTTTCTCTTTTCTGACTATTTTTAACTGGGTTATCTCATATTTCCGATTTAAAGACTCTGAAATTATTAATAGACTCTAAGCGTATGAACTTTAAAGAAAGTAAAGCTATTTATTTGCAGATAGCAGACAGAATATGTGACGAGATTATCTTCGGTCAATATCCTGAGGAAGAGAGAATTCCGTCAGTCAGAGAATACGCTTCCATAGTCGAAGTTAACTCAAATACCGCAATGCGCTCATTTGATTATCTTCAGTCTCAGAACATAATTTACAACAAAAGAGGCATTGGATATTTTGTATCCACCGGTGCAAAGAAATTGATTTTATCTCTCCGCAGGAAGCGCTTTATTGAGGAAGACCTTGAATGGTTTTTTCATCAAATCTACACTTTGGATATTCCTATGGAGAAAATTGAGAATATGTATAACGAATTTAGTAAGAAACAAAATAGTATCAGACAATGAGACGCACAACAGTTATATTATTAGCAATCTTATCATCGGTGTTATTATTATCGGTGATATTTATTATTCATTTACGATTTTTTGCCCCTATTGATAAAACTGAAAAAAACTTTTTATCAAATGATAAGTTGTCCGGCAAAGTCGATTCAATAAACGTCTCCTTGTACAAGGTTATCAGATTTGTTGATGAGAATAACAACGAAATGAATGATATATCAAGTTCGTTGATGGTTCAGCCATTTAAGAATGAGCAACAAAAAGGGCTGTTTTGCTATCCAAAAGAATTATCTTTTATGATAAATAAACAAGTATCGGGTGATACACTTATTATAAAACTAAGTTATCCGGAAAAACAATTGACTGATCTTCTTGATAAATACAAGTTTAAGAGAATGCATTCGAGCTTCAGTCTTTATACCGACTCAACTTCTTCGTTGTCGATAAGAAATGAATCTAAAAAGATGGGAACAATCTTGAAAAAGATTACATTGAAAGAAGCTACTATTTATGGAGTTAATGAAATGACTATAGATTCATGTAAAATAGACCAATTAAATATTTCGGGCTACCATGCTCGAATTTCTCTTACCAATAATAAGATAAATATCTTCAGTATAGATCTTGAGAACCTGAATAACTGGAATGTAGATAAATGTGATATCAACGAAGAACATCTTACAGGTAAGGGAAATAATTATGTAAGCTTACCAAAGTCTGAGTGTAAAAAGATGGTATGGAAGGGTAAAACAAAAGATTCAGAGATCAATGTTTCCCTCAAAGCAGACAAAGCAACTATATCATTCTAGCATAGTAAATAAATCATTTTACTACAAAATAGAGGCTATCCATTTATACAAAAGATGGATAGTCTCATTTTTTTTTGAAAGAATGAACCTTTTTCCTCAAATTCTTGCATGAGCAACACACATAATAGGAAAGTTGATTATTACTTGTGAGGTGTAAATTTTATAAGTTGTGATTGATAAACGATGCAAATTCAATGCTTTTATTAATCATAACTTATAAAAATACTATATCTTTTATCTACATTGCCCTTAGGTTGGTTCCTGTATTTATCAATCTTAGGAATAGTTTTGTGCATGATGCAAATTCTCATCTGAAATATAAGTTGAGTGGGTTGGGTGGGTTGGGTAGATATAATTCTATCACTTTCGTGAAAAAAAATAGAATATGTATCCTTATTATAGGAAATATATAAATAGAAAAAAATAGAACGTTATAAGAAACGACCAACCCGACCAACCCAACCCACCCTAATTGGTTTCATTATTAAGAAATATAGCGACATCAGAATCTTACTATAAGCTCTAGAACACTGCTTCTAGAATCCGCAAGTAGTCATTATAAACACTAATAATCAACTACTTACAAACATCAAAAAGTCCCGCCTGCTTTTTAAAAAAGCTGGCGGGACTTTAAATAAACTCTGGCGGGAGTTTGCTTAAAGTCCGACCGGAGTTTTATAACTGTCTCTAATAGGTTTACAGATTTTGCTTTTATCGCCAAGATTAATTTACAATATTTTCTTATCCCTAATTAGGCATTACATTAAGTCTATTATTTCAAAATTCGGTTTACATAATTTCAATGGGTAATGTAGACCGGAAGTTCTGTTATCAAGAACAAGAAGGATTGGATATCCTAAGATTTTATAGACTTTGAATAATATACTCATTTCTACATTTACTTCACAGCATTAATAAACCAGTCAATAGTTTCCTGATTTAGTTTCTGAGCTTGAAGAACTGTAGGCAAATTAGCATAGTTAGCTCGGAATGCTTCCACTCGTTGCTTAAATTGATTAGGATAATAAGTAATACACCCACTTGCCGATTCCATTGTTCCTAATTCTTCATTGAGTACAATGCCCGCTTGTTTCTGTTTAAGTTGAAGAACTGCTGCACGTACATGGCGCATCTGAGCCAAAAGACCGTCTGTTACTTCCAAAGCATCCGTTGGATAAGTTATTTTAAGGACTTTCTCTTTGCTGCAATCCATTTCAGGTACATTTATAGAAAGGCTTAAGTCATTGCCATCGTATGTAAAATCTGTCTGAACACCATTTACCATTACACTTTCTGGAACTGCAGAAGCTAAAACTTTAACTTTGAAGTTTCTGTTTGAAGGCATATCAGGATAACTTCCCTCACGAGCAGCAATCTTCACCGTCAATACATTACCTGCCTTTTCTGTTGACAACAGAGTTTTTGCATAATGAGTTGCATAATCTTTATCGTTGCCATTATCTTCGTACATTTCAAAAGATCCTTGTTTACCTGGGAATACAGTCACCGTTACAGGTTCATTGTTATTTTGCAGATTCTTCACTTTATCATATAAAGGCAATATTGAACCAGCTTTTACATAAACAGGATATTCATCAAGATTAAATGTTCGTTCAATGGATTGTCCTCCTTTTAATAAAGTACCGGTATGCCATTCATACCAATCATTTCCTTCCGGTAGCCAAACCTTCACAGTCGACTTGTCATTTTTCATAGGTGAAGTAATTGGGCAAACCAGCAGATTATCACCAAACATGTATTCATTCTTATTATCATAAGCTTCTTTATTTTCGGGATAATCATAATACATAGGACGACAAAGAGAGAGTGCTTCATCGTATGTTTTACGGGCCATTGTATAAACATAAGGAGCCATCTGATAACGTTCAAGAATCGTATTGCGAATAACTTCGAGGTATTTCTGACTAAAAGCCCAAGGTTCTTTGTTCAAATTAGAATTCTTTGTAGAATGGGTACGAAGAACAGGACTCAAAGCACCAAACTGAAGCCAGCGCACATAGAGTTCCGGATCAATATTATTAGCACCCATGTGGCCACCAATATCGTGACTCCAATAACCATAAAGCACATTGGAAGCTGTTGAATTGAAATATGGCTGGAAGTCAAGTGAAGCCCAAGAAATATAAGAATCGCCTGAGAAACCTATCTGGTAACGGTGGTTTCCTAATCCTCCCCAACGATGGTAAAGTAACGGACGAGTTTCACGGTTTCGTTCCATATCAGAGAAGACAACATAATTAATCCACCATGTATTACTCAAATCCTTGAATTTTCCATCATTGAGCTTTTGCTGCCAGTCGAGCCACCAAAAGTCGATACCCTTCTTTTCCATTGGACGAAGAATTGTATTAAGCCATCCACTCATAAACTGTTTGTTTGATCCTTCGTAAGGAATCAGCTTTGTTGAATCGGGATTCACTCCCATCCATTTTGCCATAGCAGGAAAGTTTTCTTCGTAATTGGCAATACCATCTGCAGGATGAAGATTGAGGGTTATCTGTAGCTTGTTTTGTTTCAGATATTTCAAAAATCCATCAGGATCGGGGAACAAACGACGGTTCCATGTATATCCGGTCCAGCCACCTTTACCAGCCTCGGTATAATGCCAGTCCATATCTACAACCAATACATCCAATGGAATATTATATGTATTAAAGTTATCAATAAGGTTGCGTAGTTCATTATCAGAATAACTCCAGTAACGTGACCACCAGTATCCGAAAGCATAACGAGGAGGCAATGGTACTTTGCCTGAGAAAGTTGTGAAATCTTTCAAAGCCGACTTGTAATTATGTCCATAAGCCATGAAATAAAAATCCTGTCCAGCCTTATTTTTACGCTCAGCAACCCAAGGCCAGTCGGAATTATCAAATAAATAATTCTTTGAATCGTCAATAAATGTCCATCCATCAGTAGACAGCAATCCGTCTTCTATAGGCATAGGTTTATTGTCGTGCTCGTGAATGCCTCCATTGTATCCGTCGAGTGTACGGTAAGTTCCTTTCAGATTACCTTTCTGTACATCACCGAATTTCCAGGTTACACTTTTTTTATCCTTTAGAAATTTTACACGAAGATTTTGGGGGGTAAAGCGTCCGCTGCCAACTTTATAGTTTAGCTCCGCTTCGGATGTTTTAATGGTTAACCAACCTCCTTTGACACTTTGTGTAAACTGCGGCACCTGTAAATTCCGATTTACAGCCAAAAAAGAAGGCTGATCATTAAACAGCTTAGTACTATCCCATTCCATACGTATTACACGAGGAGTTATTACTGTAAAGCGAGCATCTCCCACCCTGACTACAGCTGTCTGATTTACTTTGGTTTGATTACTTGATACTGCCTGCATACAAATAGATGGCAAAAGCAACATCATTAAAAGAACAATGTTTTTAAAAATTTTCATGATTAGATTTGTTTAGACTACTTATTGTATTACAAAAGTATTAAATAAAGTAGTATTTATGCAAGAATATTCGAAATAAGAATTTAGAAATTTTATTAAACCGGTCTTATAAAGAGGCAAATACTCAGTCTTTTTATAGTATACAATTGGCTTTCACGTTACTTTATAGTACTTTTGCAGCCGTTTGGCTAATTCTTGCGAATATATGTGCTTAATTTCCAGAGGGATTAATGAATCAACCAACAATATAATCTATAATAATTTGTCATTGGGAATTGAATAATTAAAATGACAACAGAACAAGAAACAAATGACCAAAGACGAATTGCAGTCCCGAACAATTGACTATTTAAGATTTCCTTTAATTATCGGAGTGGTTTTTATTCACGCTTTCTCATCAGTAGTAATTGTAAATGGAGAGATTAAAACATGCGAATCTATTGGCCCGCTTTTCTACTACTCGAGTGAGTTCTTTTCTCATGTAATTGCAAGAACCAGTATACCTCTATTCTTCATTATTTCCGGATTTCTCTTTTTCTATAAAAAAGAGTTCACACCTCAACTATATAAAGAGAAACTAAAAAGCAGATTCAAATCACTTTTTATACCCTATCTGTATTGGAATATCTTTATAATACTCTATCACTTTATTATCCAGAGCTTTCCAATAAAAAACAACTTATTATATGATGCAAGTATAATTATAAGGAACTTCACATTTACTGATTTTGCCCATGCATTTGGAATTCTTTCACCCTGCCCCATAAATTACCCATTCTGGTTTATAAGAGACTTAATGCTGGCCGTGCTAATATCTCCTATCATTCATTCTTTTATAAAACAGACAAAGGTTTCTGGGATTATATTTTTAGGAGTTATCTGGTATTTAGGATTTTGGTTTCACCCGGCTATCATTCGTCCGGAAACATTGTTTTTCTTTAGCCTGGGAGCATTCTTTAGCATCAATAAAAAAAACATCGTTGAAGAATCTCACAAACTTTTCACATCTTCAATAATTATATATCCAATAATTGCTATAGTTGACTTGCTAACGAAGAATTTTGATTTTAATATATATATTCATAAGATAGGTATTATCTGTGGATGTGTCTGCTTCATAAATATTATTGCATGCTTCATTGATAAAGAAAAAATCACTCCAAATAAGTCAATGGTTATTGGTAGTTTTATTGTATATGCCATTCATGAACCATTCATAAAAATATTAAGAATTATACTGTTTAGTACATTAAAGCCGGAATCTGACGGACTAATGACTTTGATATACTTTATAATTCCAATTTCAATTATTTTCATTACGCTGTCTATCTATTACGCTTCACGAAAGCTTTTTCCCCGGTTTACAAGACTAACCACCGGAGGTAGGTAACAATATGATACACATATTAGTATATTAATAGACAGACTATCCGCATATCAAGATATAATAAATCACAAAAAATCAGATCACACGAAAAATTGTTTCAATTTCAACTATTTTTTTCCAGTTATAATATTACCTTTGACACCATAATTCTATAAAGCATTATATTTTGAAAACATTATCTATCGGAGACCTAAAGGCTCAAGTTCCAATTATTCAAGGTGGAATGGGCGTAGGAATCTCTTTGTCAGGCCTAGCCTCAGCCGTAGCAAACGAAGGAGGCATCGGCGTAATTTCTTGCGCTGGTTTGGGACTTCTATACAATAAATTATCAAGTAATTTTAGTGAAGCATGTGTCTTAGGTCTTAAAGAAGAGCTAAGAAAAGCACGCGAAATGGTTAAAGGAACTCAGGAAAAAGCCAAAGGCATTATCGGAGTGAATGTTATGGTTGCCATGACTAACTTTGCAGATATGGTAAAAACATCCATTGCTGAAAAAGCTGACATCATATTCAGTGGAGCCGGACTTCCTCTTGATTTACCAAGTTTCCTTCCAAAAGGTAGCAAAACAAAACTTGTGCCTATTGTTTCATCGGCACGTGCTGTAAAAATCATCTGCGAAAAATGGCACAGTCAGTACGACTATCTTCCCGATGCTGTAGTTGTTGAAGGCCCTAAAGCCGGAGGACACCTTGGTTACAAGGAAAACCAGATTGCTGACGAGCACTATTCTCTGGAAGAAATTCTGCCACAGGTAGTAGCTGAAGTTGCTGTGTTTGAAGAAAAGTACAATAAGAAGATTCCTGTGATTGCCGCTGGAGGTATTTACACCGGAGCAGATATTTATCGTATGATGGAACTTGGAGCTTCGGGCGTACAGTTAGGAACCCGTTTCGTTACCACTGAAGAATGTGATGCTTCTGAAGCTTTTAAGCAACAATACTTAGATGCAAAAGAAGAGGATATTGAAATTATTAAAAGTCCGGTAGGTATGCCTGGCCGTGCAATTGGAGGTTCATTTATTAATCAGGTTAAGGAAGGCATTAAGCAACCTAAATCTTGTCCATTCCATTGCATTAAGACTTGTGATATTTCTAAAAGCCCATATTGCATTATGCTGGCTCTTTACAATGCATTCAAAGGAAACTTTAAAAATGGATATGCTTTTGCCGGAGCAAATGCTTATAGAGCAGAAAAGATTATGAGTGTAAAAAACACTATATCTGAATTGATGAAAGAATGGAGAGAGAAAGAACTCTTCTCAAAAAAATAAAATCTATACTATACGGAAAACTAAAACGAGGACTTCCTGCTTATAAGGAGTCCTCGTTTGTTTTTTAAAAGACGTTTTTACAAACTGTAATTTCTTCTTTCTGAAACTGCAATAGACTCATTTCAGGGATAATGCTTGTAAAGTGAGCTGAAGCCATATGTGTTTTCAAGATTCCTGCACTCTCCCACTCTTCAACCATTATTAATGTTTGTGGGTTACTTACATCCTGAAGTAGATTATAACTTACACAACCCTCCTCTTTTCTCGATTCTTCAACTAAGACATTAGCCAATTTTAAAAATTCTTCAACTTTATCCTCTTTAACAAAGAATTTAGCAATCACTTTTACCATTAGATTTTTCTCCTATTAAAATTAATATTAAAAAGTTATAAATAACAACATCAAAGGTACAAATAGAATTGACACATCAATGAATTTTAATATAAGATTATTTTCTATGGATAAAAAAGTAGTCTCTTTTGATCTTTATTTTTCTTCCAAACGAAGTATAAGAACGTTCTTTGTGTTTTCATCGATCCGGAAACGGTTATCGGTTCTTTCACCCACAAGCCATAGAATTGTTTCACCGGAGCACAACACATAAACATTTTCTTTCTGAAGAATAGAAAATTTAGCGTCAGTGAGATAATCGCTCACATTCTTTTTACCCTTCATACCAAAAGGCACAAAGCGATCTCCTGCCTGCCATTTACGAAGCGTCAATGGATCTGATATTTTATCCGCATCAAAGCAAGCTATTCTTTTATCGCGTGGAATAACGAAATCGGGGTTATAAGGAATTCGTTCTTCTTTGATAACAGGATTATCGTCTTCCGGCTGTTCAATATTTGAAGATGAATCTAGTTTCTTCATCAGCAAATGCGTTCTGTCTCTGACAATAATCCACGAATCGGAAAGGAATTTCCGGCCCGACTGCCTATCCAGACTAAGAAATATATCATCTATCTGAGCGGGATTAAAACCTAATGGAAACAAAATCTCAAAAAGTAATGAACGAGGCGAAGGCTCTGCCAGAAGTTTTTCAATGGAAATACCTTCTTGTGACAAAACTCTACTCTTGCCATCCTCAATCACTCTGTTATAGATAAGTGAAGCATCGGACAGATGTGAAGCTGTTGTAAATAGAGTTGCTTTAATAGACGGATTAATAGTTTCCATCATCGGAAGAATATTCAGACGAATCTTATTGCGAGTATATTCATCCTGAAGATTGGTGCTATCGGTAACATAATCTTGCTTCATTTCCTGAAGATAAACAAGAATATCTTCCCGACTTACAGCCAGCAGCGGACGAACAATGCATTTATTCTTCGGACGAATGCCGGTCAAGCCATTTATACCTGTTCCACGGATTAAGTTAAGTAAAAGAGTCTCTACGCTATCATCCCTATGATGTGCCACAGCCACAACATCCGCATTCACCTCTTTGCGTAACTCTTCAAACCAATTGTAACGAAGTTCGCGAGCAGCCATTTCAATGGAAACCTGATGTTCAGCTGCATAGCCATTCGTATCGAAATGGATTACGTGAAGAGGAATATTATGTTCCTTGCAGAGTTTACGAACAAAAAGTTCATCCCGGTCGGACTCTTCCCCACGGAGATGGAAATTACAATGAGCCGCCTCGCAGGAATAGCCAAGATAAACCAACACACGAAGCAAGGCTACCGAATCGGCACCTCCACTTAATGCTATCAGAATCTTATCATTAAGTCCGAAAAGCTTTTCTTTTTCAATATAATGGGCTATCTGAAGATGAAACATATCACAAAGGTAAGAGTTTTAACGAACAATAAGTATGCCTATGTTTATTTAAAAACATTCTAAATAATTTGTTCACTCAACTATTATACTCTATCTTTGTATAAAACAATGTGAAGTATGCGTTTATCTGAACTAAACACAGGTGAAAGAGGCGTAATTGTAAAGGTTATGGGCCATGGCGGATTCCGCAAAAGAATTGTGGAGATGGGATTCATCAAAGGAAAAGTGGTCGAAGTGCTGTTGAATGCTCCTCTTAAAGATCCTATTAAATATAAAATTCTTGGATATGAAATTTCTCTTCGCAGAAGTGAAGCTGAAATGATTGAAATTATCAGTGAGCAAGAAGCTGAAGAACAAACTGGCGTATCGCCTCATTTTCACGGATCAATCAAAGAAGAAAGACTTTTAACTGAAAATGAGCTTAAGAATCTTGCTTTAAGAAAGCGTAGAACCATCAATGTAGCATTGGTAGGAAACCCCAATTGCGGCAAGACTTCTTTATTTAATCTGGCATCCGGAGCTCACGAACATGTGGGCAATTACAGCGGTGTAACGGTGGATGCAAAAGAAGGTTTCTTCGATTTCCAGGGTTATCGGTTTAAAATTGTAGATCTTCCCGGTACTTATTCTCTGTCGGCATATACTCCCGAAGAGATTTATGTACGCCAACACATCATTGAAGAAACTCCGGACATTATAATCAACGTTGTTGATGCATCCAATCTGGAACGTAATCTATATCTCACCACTCAGCTTATCGATATGAATGTACGTATGGTGATAGCACTTAATATGTACGACGAGCTGGAAGCTAGTGGCAATAAACTAAATTACAGGTTATTAAGCAAACTGTTTGGTGTACCAATGGTTCCAACTGTCTGCAAAAAGAACCTTGGAATAGAGCATCTGTTTCACTTAGTAATCAACCTATACGAAGGAGCCGACTTCTTTGGCAAGAACGGTGAAATCAATAAAGAGGTTTTAAAGGAATTGCAGGATTGGCATCGTACCAACGTGAACGAAGCCGAACATGAAGAGCACATGGACGATTATGTGGCACCGGACAACTCTCGTCAGAAGATATACCGACACATTCATATCAACCACGGGCCGGATATAGAAAAAGGAATAGAGTATGTAAAAGCTGAAATCTCAAAGAACGAAGAAATAAGGCATCTTTACTCTACTCGTTATCTTTCCATTAAACTGCTTGAGAACGATAAAAGCGTAGAAAAAGTTATCCACACACTTCCTAATAGTGCCGAAATATTTGCCGCGAAAGAAAAAGCAGCCAGAAAGATTCAGGTTGCAATGAATGAGGATAGCGAATCGGCTATTACCAATGCCAAATATGGATTCATCACAGGAGCACTAAAAGAAACCTTTATAGATAATCACCTGGAAAAGGATCAGATGACAAAGGTTCTGGATACCATCGTGACACATAAAATATGGGGATACCCTATATTCTTTCTATTCATGTGGATCATGTTTCAAGGTACATTCTCTATTGGAGCTTATCCAATGGCTGGACTTGAATGGCTGGTAGATGTTCTCAGACATTTTGTAGAAAACACGATGACAGCAGGTCCGCTGAAAGATATGATTGTAGACGGAATAATCGGTGGTGTTGGTGGAGTTATTGTTTTCCTTCCCAACATTCTGCTACTTTACTTCTTTATCTCTTTAATGGAGGATTCGGGATACATGGCTCGTGCAGCTTTCATTATGGATAAGATTATGCACAAGATGGGGCTTCACGGAAAATCATTCATTCCTTTGGTAATGGGATTTGGTTGTAATGTACCCGCTATTCTTGCATCAAGAACCATTGAGAACAGAAAGAGTCGACTTATCACCATACTGGTAAATCCATTGATGAGTTGTAGTGCACGCTTACCTATATACTTGTTGCTGGTTGGAACATTCTTCCCGGGCAAGGCTAGCCTGATGCTGCTATCAATCTACGTAATTGGAATACTTCTGGCCGTATTAATGGCACGACTATTCAGCAAAGTACTTGTTAAAGGGGAAGATACTCCTTTTGTAATGGAACTTCCTCCCTATCGAATGCCAACCATGAAAGCCATTACCCGTCATACATGGGAAAAAGGACAGCAATACCTCAGAAAGATGGGAGGAGTAATCATGATTGCTTCTATCATAATATGGTATTTGGGTTACTATCCTAATCACAATGCATACAAGACCGTAGCAGAACAACAGGAAAATTCCTATATCGGCCAGATTGGGAAAGCCATAGAACCAGCAATCAAGCCATTAGGCTTCGACTGGAAACTTGGAATAGGTTTGGTTTCGGGTGTTGGAGCAAAGGAATTAGTAGTCAGCACACTTGGTGTTCTATACACCAACGATGCAGGAGTAAGCAAAAAAAGTCTTGCAGAACGCATTCCTATAACCCCACTGGCCGCTTACAGTCTTATGCTTTTTGTTCTTATCTATTTCCCCTGCATTGCCACACTTGCTGCTATTAAGCAAGAGTCCGGCAGTTGGAAATGGGCCGCATTTGCAGCGTTGTACACCACATCGCTGGCTTGGATTATTGCCTTTAGTTTTTATCAAATAGGAAATATGTTATTATGAGCTTACAAGAATTAATCGTTTCGGCAATTGTTTTCTTCTGCGTATTCTACGTAGGAAACAGAATTGTACTTTTTTTCAGAAATTCGAATAACAATGAAAACCCATGTGCAAATTGCACAAGTGGCTGTGAATTAAGAGATCTGATGGAAAAGAAGAAGCAACAGTGCAGAGATTTGAAGAGGAACGAAAAGAAAAAATGCTGTAGATAGGCAAAATTATAGCGCAAGATGCTTGGATTTTAAGAAATATCTATTACCTTTGCACTCGCAATCACGAAATAAGGTCTCTTGGCCGAGTGGCTAGGCACCGGTCTGCAAAACCGTCTACGGCGGTTCGAATCCGCCAGAGACCTCTTAATGGGGAAAAGCTTCGATCTTTACTGATCGGAGCTTTTGTTTTTTATACTGAAAATCAACAACTTATCAACATCTAATACTTCTCTTTCTAAGTAGAAAAAATCATCTAAAACAGCAGAAAAAACTGTATAGTAGAAAAAATATAGAAAAAAAATATATGGCAATAATAAGAGTTATCAATCAGGATGTTACTCTGGAACCTCAAAGAAAGTTCTGAAAACGCTGATAATAAAGTGTTTCGGAGCTTTTTATTTTTTGGAGAGGCGAGCTAACATTTTTCGAATCAGTCTATAAAAGATATCTCTTACAAATATGTCCATTCCAAAGAACATACAAAGATTGCGAATTTTCATTCTACATCAATGCATTACTGACAAAATATTACTTATTCTCTAATAGGATGCTTTTTGTCGTTTCAAAATTCATATCTAATCATATTACGCATAAACTAAAGTAGTTAGCATCGAACAAAGATGCAAAATATATTTTGGATAAATTATATATTAGTGAAAGATATTGACTAACTTTATCTCAAATATCAAGACTAAATTAAAGTGTAAATATGGTTTTAGAGGATTGTATAGTAACAAAAGAAAGTAATCATTATTGGACTCAGCTAATTGCTGAGCGATTCCCTGTTTTGCAAAACTCAAGCAATATGAAGTATTTATCTCTTAAAGAGTATTTAACGGAAATTCCTCATAAGTTTTACAATCAGAGATTATTTGAAGAATATTATTCTTTTTTGAATTCTTTATCTAATAACACATCTAAATCCCTGTCTGAATTGTTTAATACAGAGGCACACAAACTAAATATTGCATTTGAAACATTAAATGAAATCAACAAATTACCAATTCATGATAAAGTAATAAATATATCCAAAGAATTAGAGGTAATTAGATTTATAGAAAATGATATACATTATAATTATCTTCAATTAATAGAATGTACTTTCTATCCTTTCATTCTCTTTATTGCTAAACACAATAGAAAACAAAGAAATAAATCTTTTGATGGTTTAGACGTTTATAATTGCATAGAGGAGTTACATTCTACATCGTTTGAGTATTTAAAGAATTGTTATAACAATACTATTAGAAACGGAATAGCTCATGGAGATTTTACATATACTTCAACAGGCATAACTTATAAAGGCAAAAAAGGAGAACCATACTCTACTTATCGGGAAGAAGTAATTCTTTTATTTGACGACATGGTAGATTATTGCAATGCTATGGCTCTTGCAATAAAATGCTTTATGATTACACATCATGATTATTGCCATAATAATGGTTTTAAATCTCCAAAATCGAATTTAATTCATGAGTTAAAAGCTCAAGCAAACACTCCTCAATGGAAGGTAATCGATTGCTTAGAGAGTTCCACCATAAACAACATGAAACAATTAAGCATATTTGCTTATAATAAGCTATTTAACTTAGAAGGCGTTAATTATTATGCTCTGAGAACAGCTATTATAGCAGAATATTTTGCTCCCGGTTATGATAGATATTTTATTAGTTTTCAGTCTAAGCACAGCAACCTTTCTGGATGGGGAGGATATTTAGGAGACATCCTAAAGACAGGGAGAAATAAAGGCTCCTTAGATGCCTATAAAGGAGTCATAGATGGAAACCTTTTATTCTTTATTCCTAAATTTAATCTGCCAAAATTCATTATAAAATTATATACAATACAACTTTTATTCAAAGAGAATTTGAATCTACTGAAATGTAAAAAACAACATAAATTTATAATTAGAGAAACCAATATTCATAGAAAACCACACTTGTATTTATGTATAAATGATGCCAGAGTATATTTGAATGCAAAAGATATAAACGATATAAAGTCAAGTATTTATTCTAAGTATCAAGAAATCATTAACAGCGTCATAAAATCTTCAAAAAAGAACTTTAGAAGATTTAGCTTAAATAAAATTCTACCAGTTAGATATATTCGCATTTGCATATACGATTCGGATATGCGACTTCGGAGATTTCATAAAACAGGATTAAATAACTCTCTTATTTGCACAATAGGTATAAACTCTACAAAACGGATAAGAGATATAGATATAATAGGCGGAACAGCTGAACAATTTGGAAAATATAGAATTGTTTGGAATAAGAATTGGCTTTCAAGCTCAAAGTCAGTAACGGAATAAAGGACGAAAAATTCACTTATCATTGAAATCTTAACATTTCTGAGTTATAAATACAAATCATTTAAGCATCTTAAAACAGCCAAACAAACATCTGTTTATATGGATGTCTAACTCTAAGACCTTTTATTTAATAGAATTAGCAAGACCTTATTCATTGGCTCGTTTTTTGTCACATTGATTGCGAATACGTCGATATTGGTAGGTATCTTGGTATCACAGCAACGACCCCTTATACGTAGATAGATTGGATACTTACCAATTCGTTTCAACGGCTTATCGGTTCTGGTACATTTACAAATTGAATCTTCTGCCATAAAATAACGAAACTCGCATGAGCTAAGTTAGTTGACAGTTTGGAGACGACAAAATATTTATTGAAGGAAGTTTGGCAAAATATATTATTGTTTATATTTTTATGGAATATAAACTCATTTTAGCATGACCGTTCAAGAGATAATAACTGAATTTGATATCGAAGGCAAAAAATTCGATTTGTTAATTTATTCATCAAAATATAGTAGCTGCAATGATACCGAAAAAAACACTACGGCATATCAAGCAGAAGTTATGGCCTCTGAATTAGTAGAAGACTATACAAGTGACAATGACCTTTATCAAGGGAAGTTCTATTTCGGCCCTCATCTGGTTTTTCAAGATAATAATACAGGGAAAATCATAGAATATCCAGACAGAGACTTGATTACTCCAAAAATAATAACTTATTGGGAGACTCGTATCAACAATGCTAAGAATATTATATTAAAATCTCGTTATGCAAGTTTAGTCTGGGATTTTAAATCACACGTAATAGGTGAAAAATGCGATATTACTATTGCTCGAACATACATAAAATCATTGATTATTATAGTTGATAATGATTATCAATCTCATCCAATATTAGGAGTAAAGCAAGCAGAACGTGCAATAACATTATCAAAGAAATTAGGCCAAACTGATTTATTAAACGAAGCTAAATTGGCCTTAAATAATTTGATAATGAGACATGGGAAGGGGAATTCAATAGGGATATGGGGTTCTGCATATAGAATTAGCACAGAATGTCCAAATAGTTACACAGACAAAGAACAAAAAGTATTAATCTCAGATTTGGAAACTCGATTCACACAAATATACAATATGCCAGTATCTGAGATTGAAGAAGAGAAAAGAGATCCTTGGATTTTAATGGATTTGGGGGATATTTTAGCAGACTATTACAGAAAACACTCTCCAAAGAAAATAGAAAGTCTATTTGAGAAGGTAGAGGTTTCGTTTGATGCTATCAGTGCAAGGCTGGCTAAACTACAATTAATTGGAAATTATAGCCAATTACACAACTTGTTAGTTAAATATGGCTTAAAAGATAGAGCTTCAAAATTAAGCATAAAAATAGCACTGTTTGGAAAAGGAATTCAAGACGAAATGACTGAATTTAGGCAAGATTTTACTATATCAAATGAAGATATAGATTCTTGCATAAATTCTATTTTGCAAAATGGAAATATTGAAACTTCGTTCGGAAACTTCACATATTCATTTATTCCTAAAAAAGAACGAGAAAAGAAGAGCTTGGAACGAATTGTAAAAGATGCCCCATTCATATATATGATTCCTCAATCATTATTTGATGATAGAGGGCGTATGACAGCTGTCGTAGGAGGTATTGAAACAGATCTCGAAGGGAACTTAATTGTGCACATATCTACCTCTATGAGACTTGATGCTATTTTCATAAATGCAATCATTGAAAAAGGAAAGTGTAGAGGTCTTTTTACCATAGAAAATATATTGTCATATATAACTAAATCTCCATCAATTAGAACTGATAGAATCCCAATTATAATAAGAGGTCTTGAAGCTTATTTTAATAACGATTATTTAGTAGCCATTCATTTACTTATCCCACAACTTGAAGAAGCAATTAGAAATCTTTTAGAAGTAGAAAATATACCAACTCTCAAACCTAATAAATCAGGAAATGGGTTCCAATTAAGAATTTTAGATGATATGTTAAGAGACCCTATTGCCATTCAATTACTTACAGATGATTTCGCGAACTATCTTAGAATATTACTGACAGATAATAGAGGGTGGAATTTAAGAAACGATATATGCCACGGAATTGCATCTCCAGATCTTTTTAATAAAATAACTGCTGACAGAGTTCTTCATACATTATTATGCTTTGGCGTTTTTAGAATTAATACTGAAAATTAGCGGCGCAAAAGGTACTGTAAATTTTCAGTTCTTAGCAAAGCCCTACAAACGCTGGGGTATCGAGGGAAATTAAGCCACCTTAGAGCCAATAAATCAAAAGAGCGAATCCCAAACTTTCATTTAGACACACAAATACACTTACACCGCATTCTTTACTAAATAAATAAAGAAATAAATCAAAATAAAACCAATACAAATATATCATTTTGATTATTTTTCTATATCTTTGATTAATACAACCTTAATCAAAAAGCCAACAATATGAACAACGAATTAGAGATGACTTCCAACTCATTGGTGAAATTTCTGCAAAAAAGTCCTGCTGAGTTTACCAAAGCAGATATAATCTCTTTTATCAGAGAGAAAGAGATACGGATGATTAACTTTATGTATCCTGCAGGGGATGGGCGACTGAAAACTTTAAACTTTGTAATCAATGATGCTGCTTATCTGAATGCTATCCTTACCTGCGGCGAACGGGTAGACGGATCTAGCCTCTTTACTTTTATTGAGGCAGGTAGTAGTGACTTATATGCTATTCCTCGTTTTCGCACTGCGTTTGTTGATCCTTTCGCCGAAATTCCTACGCTAACCATGCTTTGTTCTTTCTTTAATAAAGATGGAGATCCGCTGGAAAGCTCACCGGAATATACATTGCATAAGGCTTGCCGTGCTTTCAACAAGGTTACCGGAATGGAGTTTGAGGCTATGGGTGAACTGGAATATTATGTTATAGCTCCAGACGACGGACTTTTCCCTGCCACAGATCAGCACGGTTATCATGAATCTGGTCCTTACGATAAGTTTAACCAGTTCCGCACTCTGTGCATGAAATACATTTCTCAGGCTAACGGAAAGATAAAGTATGGGCATTCTGAAGTCGGTAATTTTACTCAGGACGGATTGACATACGAACAGAATGAGATTGAATTTCTCCCCTCTCCTGCTGAAGATGCTGCCGATCAGCTAATGATTGCTAAATGGGTAATACGTAATTTAGCCAGTCAATATGGGTATAACATCACTTTTGCTCCGAAAATAACTGTCGGAAAAGCAGGCTCCGGATTGCATATCCACATGCGTATTACAAAGGATGGAAAGAATCAGATGTTGAAGGATGGTACATTGTCGGATACAGCACGGAAAGCAATAGCCGGAATGATGTGCCTGGCACCTTCCATTACAGCTTTCGGCAACACTACCCCAACCTCTTATTTCCGACTGGTGCCACACCAGGAAGCTCCAACCAATATTTGCTGGGGAGACAGGAATCGCTCCGTACTGGTACGTGTACCTTTGGGATGGTCGGCTAAGAAAGATATGTGCGCTTTGGCCAATCCGCTGGAAAGTCCCAGTGATTATGATACAATACAGAAACAAACTGTAGAGATGCGCTCACCGGATGGTTCGGCAGACATCTATCAATTATTGGCCAGTCTGGCTGTTGCTTGTCGCCATGGCTTTGAGATAGATGATGCATTAGGTATTGCCGAAAGAACATACGTAAATGTAGATATCCATAAGGAAGAGAATCAGGAACGGCTAAAAGCTCTCGACCAACTTCCCGACAGTTGCTCTGCTTCTGCCGACCGCTTGCAGCAGCAACGGGCTATATTTGAGAAATACAATGTATTTAGTCCGAGTATGATTGATGGCGTTATCTGCAAGCTAAAGGCTTACAATGACACAACGCTTCGTGATGATGCACAAAATAATCCTGCAAAGATGAAAGAAGTTGTGAATACTTATTTCCATTGCGGATAATCAAACAATCAATACACAGACTTTAAAACATTGTTTAGTTTTTAACTAAAGTATAAATTTAAAATACAAGTTCAGCATAAACAGTAGAATAAACAATTCTAAGATAATATAATAGTTACAAATGAAACCAGAATAGATTCTATAAGAGTTTATTTTGGTTTCATTTTTGTACCTAACAAATCAGTGTCTGTTTTATATAAAAATAGAATTATACAAAATTCACAATAAAGCGTTAATATATAAAATACTTTAAAAGTACATCTTTTTGAACAAAGCATTAAGAATAAAAGCTATATATTTAACTTCAAATTAAACTCTTTAAAGCTAGACACAATATGAAAAAGATTATTCTACTATGTTTATTCAGTTTATCTCTATGCAATGTCGGTGCACAGAAAATATTAAAAAGCTTCCCTTTTTATATCGATGGTACTTTTAAAAAAGACTATGAAGAGTATAAAGCTGGCACTCCTTTAAAATTTAATCAGCTAGTATTAACTGAAAGAGGAGCGAATTCAGAAGAAACACTTAAAGCTGCTGTTGTTGTAGACAACACACAGTTTGCAATTCCTTATAGCATGCTAAAAGTGATGGAACTCAACCCTACTGACAACAAATCGTTCTGGGAATATAAGGCACTACAGAATGATATCTACGAAAAAATTTGGGATAAAGGATACCAGTACGATATTCGCCAGGATTTAAATGATGAAGCTACCGAATATTTAAAGAACCTGAGCAGTTCAAATCTGTTTTATGATGATCCGTACACAGAAGATTATGTAAACGGACTTTTTGCTTCCGTTATTTATAACAATTTTAATGATAAAAGATTGGGAACCTTAAATGTTTATATTTTAAAGGCTCCTGCTCCAGATAGCTTTATTCTGCCTAACGGTTCTTTGGTTTTAAGTACCGGACTGCTTTCCACATTAGATTCTGAAGAAGAGCTGACAGCTATTATGGCTTCGGAAGTAGCACACTTTGTTTTAGACCATGCCATAATAAACGTAAATAAAGAAGTAGCACGCGAAAAGAGAGCTGCATTCTGGGGTGGCGTTGTAGGTGGTGTTCTGGCTGCCGGTGAAGAATACCTGATGAGTAAAAGTGAATATTATATACCGGGAACAGCTACTGCTGCGGTTGCTCTTATCTCGTCGGCCATTTTCGATAAAACAAGTCAACGACTGGGTATGACTTATAGCCGCGATCAGGAAAAGGTTGCCGATCAATGTGCCATCGAATTTCTAAAAATGAAAAACATGCAGCCTTCCGCATTGGCTTCCGGTCTTACTAAAATAAAGAAATACTACGAAGAGCATAGGGATTATTACACCCTTTCAAAATATGGTCCTTATGCCGAATTCGACAAACGTATAGAACGTTTGGGAGAAAACAAAGAGTGCACAATCAATCATCGTTACAACAAAATTATGTCTACTGTGAATACTTTCAATTCAATATTGATGCTCAACGGTAAACGCTATGACGATGCTGCTTTATTGGTAAACAAGAATATAAAAAACAAAGTAGCTTCGGATGATGATTATGTTTTGCTTGCAAAAACAAACATGGCTTTGTACAATACGGAAGAAAAGAATAACGAAAGTTTATCATTGATTTTAAAAGCAAAATCAGTAACAGATGTTCCTAATTTGAATACTGATAAACAAGAAATTCTTGCATTACTACGTTTAAACAAACAGGGTAAAGCAGCTTCCAGCCTTAAAGAATACATCGAACATCTTTCTGCATTTCTGGATCAGACAAGAAGCGCTGATGAATCTACATGGGCTTCTACTGAATTAAACTGGGCCAACAAGCTATTACAAAGAATAAGTATCTTATAAAAGATAAAGAAGAGGCTGTACAAAAAGCAATATTAAGTCTCTGAATATTTAGTATTTAAAACAGTTTGCAGACAGAGATTTAAAGAAATAAAGCATAGGAAAGGGTCTGCAAGGTCCATCTAAAGTTATATTTCTATGTTTGATTTAAAGAAATAAAGCATAAAAAAGGGGTTGTTCCGATTGAAGTGACCCCGAAAAGTTAGACGTTTAATAATTAATTTATATTTGTTTGAGTTCGGTATTGTACCGGGCTCAAACCTTTTAATCTAAGCTTAATTCTTTTATTGTTATACCACCAAATATATTTTCTTAGTTCTTCTTCAAAGTCTTCGATGGAACTGAATTTATTAATATAAAGCAGCTCATTCTTCATTAATCCAAAGAAATTTTCCATCATTGCATTGTCCAGACAGTTACCTTTACGAGACATACTTTGAATGATTCCTCTGTCCTTAAGCAACTTTTGGTATCTGGCATGCTGATAATGCCATCCTTGATCAGAATGCAATATAAGCCCATTCAGATTCGTATTTTTTTTGAATGCAGCTTTCAGCATGTTTATTGCCATATTCAAATTGGGACTCCTGGATATTGTATATGATATTATTTCTCCGTTGTGCATATCAAGTATAGGGGATAGATACATCTTAACATCATGTATACATACCTGTGTAACGTCAGTAGTCCATTTTTGGTTGGGTCTTTCGGCATCAAAGTTTCGTCCTACAACATTAGGTGCTATTTTACCAATCTCACCTTTATATGAATGGTAATGACGTTTCTTTCTTTTAGCCTTAAGACCAATCTGCAGCATTAGTTTCTGCACTGTCTTATGGTTTATGATTATGTCACTATTGCGCAAAGTATAGCAGATTCTCCTGTATCCATAACGCCCATGATTCTCCTCGTATATATCCCTTATCTTATTCCTTATGATATCATATCCATCAGCTTGATTTAAGCGTTTCCGATGATAGTAAAACACGGAACGAGCCATCTTTATCCTCATGAGCATATACTCCAGAGGATATCCTTTCTGCCTTAGTTCTTCGATGGCTTGCGCCCAATCTCGCGTAGACGGGCATTCCTTTCCTCGACTAAGGCTCTCACTTTTTTTAGCAAAGCTATTTCAGTCTTGAGTTCCAAATTCTCCTTTTGGAGTTTCTCTAACTCGGTAAGCGGTTTGCTATTTTTTTTTGGTCTGCTCATACCTGGTGGTCTACCATGCTTTTTAACGATATCCAAAGTTTGTATTCCGTCTCGCCTTGCAATCTTTAGCCAGGTCTCTATAATACTTATACTTGGACCATACTTTAGCGAAGCTGAGTGCAAAGTTATATGGTTATCTTCAATATCACGAACGATTTGTTTCTTAATGTCTGTATTGACCTTGAAATTATTTCCTTTCTTTATTGAAGTTGGACCAAGTCCCTGGTATTTATGCCATAATGTTAATAGTAAACGATGACTAATACCATATTTTTTATGAATAGCAGTTATTGACATCCCATCTTCTATCAAATGCATATACCTTAGCCTATCTACATCGGTATGCTTCTTGATTTTCTTCTTTTCTTGCATAATAAAACCCCGAAAGTTTTTTGTCTAACTTTCGGGGTTCATATCAGATTTGTCGGTCAACCCCTTTCTCGTATCTTGTTCTTTCTGCTCTATATTACTTATTTCTTTTCAGCATAAGTCTGTCAGAAATAGACTTTGGAAGTTCCTTTTCGTAGTGAGTTACGTAAATAATCGTTTTATCCTTTCGTTCACAGAAAGCCTCAACAATAGCTTTTACTCTTTTTCGGTTGGTTGTGTCCAGCCCATGGAGAGGTTCATCGAGTATAAGCAGTTCAGGGTCTTTCACAAAGGCGCGCGCCAGAAGAACCAAGCGTTGCTCACCGGATGATATTTGCAGGAACGGACGATCTTTGATATCCAGAATGCCAAAGATATCCATCCACCATTCACAGATTGACATCTGATCAGGGCGTGGTTTCTTGTACAGTCCAATTGAGTCGTGCAATCCAGAAGCTACAATATCTATTGTGGGTAAATTCTTCAAATAAGCACGGTGCATCTCGGGAGATACATATCCGATATGCTTCTTTATTTCCCAGATACTTTCACCCGATCCCCGTTTCCGACCGAAAAGACTGATATCACAAGCATAAGATTGTGGATTGTCCGCACATACCAAGCTTAACAATGTTGATTTCCCTGCTCCGTTTTCACCGGAAAGTGCCCATTTCTGTCCGCGAAGAATCTGCCAGTCGAGTTCTTTCAAGATGGTACGGTCACCGTAACGAATGGAAACTTTATTTAGTTTTACCACCTCTTCGGAATCAAACAGATTATCGCCGTATTCCAAATCAATAATGCCTTGTTTCTTTTCCTCAGACAATACTGTGGCTGTATTAGGCACATAATTTGCCAGATATTCTTCTCTGGTTACTTTCTTACCACAAGTACGAGCCTTAACCGGCAATACATGAGTAATAAAATCGGGAATATCGTCGAGCATGGAGAGTACCAGAATAATCTGCAGGGAAGATTTAGAAGTCAGCCTCTGCAAAACATCATGCAATAAATCGCGAGTCTTTGCATCGAGTCCGATAAACGGATTATCCATTACCAACACCCTTGGGTTAGTGAGCAAAGTCTTTGTCAGCTGAAACTTCCGGAGCTCACCGCTGGAAAGTAGAATCAGTTTCTTATCGAGCATCGGTTCAATGGCGAACAGCTCAAACAGTTCATCACGCAGTTGCGTATCTGTTATCTCGCCCAGACTATCTTTTACAACCGGAGCATCATCCTGATCGTGCGCATTCCATCGCTGTTGATAGTAGTAATTTGCATCGGCCGCACCATACGTATCACGGAAAGCTATATATTTTATATTTTCATAAGCCAGATTACTGACTGAAGGAGAGAAATCATATTCCAGTTTACCTTCTTTCAGAGGAAATTTTCCTGTTATTGTATCTACCAGTAAACTCTTCCCACTCGCATTGGGACCAACGATTGCCAGATGTTCTCCGGCTTCCAGACTCATAGTCAGAGGATGGGTAAAGCGGTACATCTCATTGCGGGCCACTCCTCCCTCCAAACGGATAATTGATTGCATTTTGATTTATTTTATTCCAAAAACAGTGCAAAAGTAATGTTTTATTCTTCAAAAGTTATAAATATAGTAAGTGAATCATTTTTAGTTTAATGTTTTATTACAATTACAGAATATTAATACATTAAATTTGTATATATTTGTATTTCTGTATTTTAAGTTATTAAACAAACATTATTAATAAAGAGTTATGATAAAAAGATTATTCTTTGGTGTTCTGGCCCTTTCCGCAGCATTGACTGTAAGTGCTGACGAAGGCCGACTGCTGAGATTTCCCAACATTCATGGCGATAAGATCGTTTTCTCGTATGCAGGCGATCTTTACTCTGTGAATAAATCGGGAGGAACAGCGCGTAAACTTACTTCGAACATTGGTTATGAGATGTTTCCTCACTTCTCTCCGGATGGCAAACAGATTGCGTTCACCGGACAGTATGACGGAAATACGGAAGTGTTTATTATGCCTGCTGAAGGCGGAGAACCGAAACGACTGACATACACTGCTACTCTGGGTCGTGATGATCTTGGCGACCGCATGGGGCCAAATAATATTGTACTGGACTGGACCCGCGACGGAAAGAGCATTCTGTTCCGTTCTCGTCAGAATACATTCAATGACTTTACCGGTCAGCTGCTTACCATTCCGGCAAACGGTGGTATACCTACAGAGATTCCTTTGAAGAACGGTGGGTTCTCAACTTATTCACCAGACGGAAAACAACTGGCATACAATTATGTGTTCCGTGAATTCCGTACCTGGAAACGTTATCAGGGAGGTATGGCCGATGATATCCGTATCTTCGATTTCAAAACCAAGGAATCAAAGAAGATCACTAACAATGTCAGACAAGACATTTTCCCGATGTGGGGCCAGAACGGAGATGAGATTTACTTCACTTCCGACCGTGATGATGTGATGAATCTTTTTGTTTATCAGATTTCTACCCAGCAAACCAAACAGCTTACTTTCTATAAGGACTATGATATTAAGTTCCCTAGCATTGGTGGAGACCAGATTGTTTACGAATATGGCGGTTACATCTACCTGTTTGATACAAAGAGCAAAACAGCCAGCAAGGTAACAGTCAACATCAATAACGATCAGGAATATTCTCGTCCTGAATGGAAGGATGTAAGTACCCAGATTTCTTCTTACGCCATCTCTCCAAATGGGGAACGCGTAATTCTTACCGGTCGTGGAGATATCTTCTCGCTTCCTGGGAAAGAGGGTATTACCTACAATCTCACGAACTCTTCTGATGCAAATGATCAAAATGGACTTTGGTCGCCCGACGGCAAGTACATTTCTTACGTATCGGACAAAGACGGAGAATTCCGCATCTATGTGCGTAATGCTGTTACAGGAGAAGAAAGTGTGGCAACCAAAGATATCAAGACATATATTATTGACTATTCATGGTCGCCAGATTCTAAAAAGATTCTTTGGAGCGATAAGAAGAATACACTCAACATTACCGATTTAACTACCGGAAAGACAACGCTGGTTGAGGAATCGGGAGTGTCTATATTCAACGACTTCAACTGGTCGCCCGATAGTCGTTTCATTACCTATACCCGTCCGGAGAAAACAATGAGTAATATCATTGTTTACGAAGTGGCTACGGGAGCAAAACACATCATTACTGATGGATGGTATGATTCCGACTCTCCCAATTTCAGTTCGGATGGCAAATACCTGATCTTTACATCGGCTCGTACATTTAACCCAACCTACAGTCAAACAGAATGGAACCATGCATACAACAACATGGGCAAAGTATACATTCTTCCTTTAACCAAGGATGCCAAAATACCATTTGCTCCGGTTAATGATATGGTTACTCCTACTGCAGCGCCTAAAGAAACTGCTCCTGCAAAAGAGAGCAAAGGGAAAAAGAAGGCTCCTGTAAAGGAAGAATCTTTGGTATACAACTTCGATAATATCGAAAGTCGCGTAGTTGAACTTCCTACTCAGGCTGGTAATTACAGATCTCTGCACATGATAGGACAAAAGGCTTACTACCAACGCGGAGGAAGTTGTGTGATGTACGACCTTGAAAAGAAGAGCGAAACAGATCTAGGTGCATATATTGTTTTCGGAAGCGGATACAAGAAAGCTTTGGCTATTAAAGACCAGAAGATGCAGGTTATCGATGTTCCTACATCTGCTGTTAGCATCAGCGAACCTATCAGTCTGGGAGACATGAAGAAACTGGTTGATTATCATCAGGAATGGATGCAAATATACAATGAAAGCTGGAGACAGATGCGCGATTTCTTCTATGCTAAGAATATGCATGGTGTAGATTGGAACGAAGTTTACAACAAATACAAGGTACTTATTCCATACGTAAACCACCGAACCGACCTGACTTACATTTTAGGTGAAATGATTGGCGAGCTGAGCATTGGTCATGCTTATTCTCAGAATGGCGAGCATCCTACTCCTACCCGCATACCTATGGGACTTCTTGGAGCCAGCTTCACGAAAAATGCCTCCGGATTCTTCCAGGTAGCTTCTGTTACCGAAGGTGCCAACTGGGATAAATCTACTCGCAATCCGCTAACTATGCCGGGAGTAGATGTAAAGAAGGGCGATTACATTATTGCAATTAACGGTAAACTGCTCAATGAAGTACAAGACCCTCAGGAACTATTGATTGGTCAGGCAGGAAAGACAGTAGAACTAACCGTAAACACAGTTGCTTCCGAAAAAGGAGCACGCAAAGTGTTGGTTACTCCTCTGAATGATGTTTCTAAACTTAATTACTATAATTGGGTAGAGAACAACACACGCAAGGTGAACGAAGCTACCAATGGTGAAGTTGGCTATATCCACATTCCGGATATGGGTGTTGAAGGACTGAATGAGTTTGTGAAGCATTACTATCCTCAACTGATGAAGAAAGCACTGATCATTGACGATCGTGGCAACGGTGGTGGAAATGTATCTCCTATGATTATAGAAAGACTGATGCGTACCCCTACTTTCTTCACAATGCATACCAATCAGAAGGAAGGTTCTGTGAATCCGGTTGGAACATTTATGGGACCAAAGGTATTGCTTATCAATGAATATTCAGCATCTGATGGCGACCTCTTCCCTTACCGTTTCAAGTTCAATAACCTTGGTACCGTTATTGGTAAACGAACCTGGGGAGGTGTAGTTGGTTACAGTGGCACAGTTCCTGTTGTGGATGGCGGTTCTATTGTAACTCCATCTTACGCTCCTTTTGCTGCCGATGGTAGCGGCTTCATTATTGAAGGTAGAGGTGTGGAACCAAACATTGAACTGGAAAACGATGCTTACAAGGAATATATGGGCGAAGACCAACAGCTGAACAAAGCAATTGAGGTTGCTTTAGATAAGCTGAAAACAGAAAGAAAGGATATTCCTGCTATCCCGGCTTTCCCGGACAAGAGCAAAAAGAATAAATAAGGGTTTTCCTTAACATTATTGGACTGGGGTTGCTTCTACTTTGAGCAATCCCTTTCTTTTTGTCTGCTAAGATCTCTTTTGTAATAGTATAAGGCTAATACTCTTTAAAAAGTGATATATCAAATCGCCCATCAGTGATATTTACAACAGAAGTAGAATCTTTACATTTTAAAGTAAATGAAAATCGTCCGCTTACTATGTTCTTTATAGTATCAAGTTTGGTAATAAAGATGGATCCACAATTATCATATACATCTGAACAAGTATCGTTTTCTAAGAGGCCAAAAATTATCCGACTTATTGTTAAGGTTTCGTTTTCCTTAGGATTCAAAATCCTAAAACCTATGCCTGTATCCGAGTCTCTTCGTGTGGCTCCCATTAATAATTTTATATTATTGTCCTCTTTTGTTATTGTAGCCCATACGTCTGAAACAAAAAAAGGACTTTTGTTATTATATGCCGCCCATAAATTTCCATTTACATAACATCCCATATTGTTCTTCCCTTCATGGGTTTCTGCTGGTAATTTATTCCAATCAATGTCATCTTCGCATGAATCACATGAGAATGCAGATATTAGGAACATCAGCATTATTAAAGAATATCTAATCGTTTTTTTCTTCATAGTAATTTTTAATTAAATAGTTTAAGGTTAATACTCTTTTCTAAGTGCAATATCAAATCGTCCATCGGTAACATTTACAATAGAAGTAGAATCTTTACATTTTAAAGTAAATGAAAATCTTCCGCTTACTATGTTCTTTATAGTATCAAGCTTAGTGATGTAAATAGATCCTCTATTTTCATATATCCCGGCACAGGTTCCATCCTCAATAAGATGAAAATAGATTCCATTTATTACTAAATTTTCATTTTCCTTAGGATTTACAATATTAAAAGCTAAACTTCTATTTGAACCCTTACGGTCAGCCCCTATCAATAGTTCTATGTTATTGTCTTTTTTTGTAATTGCAGCCCATACATCAGGACTCATTGCAGAAGCTAGAGTATTATATGCTACCCATACATTTCCATTTACATAACATCCTATATTATTATTTCCTTCATGGGTTTCTGCAGGTAATTTATTCCAATCAATATCATCTTCGCATGAATCACAGGAAAATGCAGATATTAGAAACATCAACATTATTAAAGTAGATCTAATCGTTTTTTTCTTCATAGTAATTTAAAATTAAAATCAGTTTGATTATTATATAAAACAAACTACTAATTAAATTATTTTTTTTGATAAATATCGCAATTTTATACATTAAATAATATTACTACACTAATTATTATTTGTAATAATATTCCTCATATTTTCGAGTTCTGAAAAACTTCATTTTCTTATTGGTTATCCTCTTTCATTTTATTGGGCAATAGTCACAACTTTATTCACCAATAAAACAAATCCATTGACCAATGGATTATAATGATTCACCAGCTTTTCTGCATCTACTTTCCATCAACAGACTTTTCCATATTAAGCACTCATTTTTATATAAAGAAGACGCCAATAAAGCTGCTTATTCCTGCCATTTTATTCTTTTAGGGAAATCCCTATAAAAGAATGGGGAATATTGCTGGACAGGGGAATATTCTCACCCTACTTTTGATGCATAACAAAGAAACAAAGGTATTAACAATTAAAAACTTGTTGTTATGAAAAAGATTATATTAACATTGGTTGCCATCATGATGGTTACAATGAGTTCAGTAAGCATGGCTTCAAATAAGGGCAAACATAACAATGGTAATTGCAGAGAAATAAGTATTGAAGCATACGCGAATTACAGAAATCACGATCGTGGAAATAACAAGAAAGTCTACGTAGAGTACAACGAGTACAACAATCGCGATAACCGTGATTACTACGATAATGATAACCGAGACTACTACAATAATGACGATCGCTACGAAGGTCGTGAATACAGAGACAGGGATTATAGAGACAGAGATCGTAGAGACAGCTACGACAGATGCGATGAACGCAGACACCACCACGGTAATAGCGATGCAAAGACAGTAGGTACAATCCTGGGTGTTGCTTCTCTGATTCTTTTAGCTACTTCTCACTAAGAAATTAAATAGTTACACCAGACATAACAGCTAAACTAACATTACACTAGACATAACTACTAAACTTGCAAATCCTGCAGTAAGCGCAACATAGCAATATGCCGTTTACGCAGGATTTTTTCTATCAATAAGAGCCTCAACACTATCCCTGTATTTCCTTCCAACTGGTATTTTTTTCCCTTCAAGAAGAATAAATGTGCTTGATATAGCCTCTATTTTGTTTATAGCAACCAAATAAGATCTATGAATACGGATAAACTGGTTGGCAGATAGTTTATTCTCCAGCGCAGAAAGACTACCATATACAATTATCTTCTTTTCGGGTGTTACTACCTGATAATAGTTACTAAGACTATGAATGTATAAAATACTGTTGATGGGAATTTTATAAAACCTACGTTCCGATTTAATGGAGATAAACTCTTCTTCCTTTAAGTCTGCCAGGCGTTGTTCCTTGTGAATTATATCAGCAGCTTTACCAACCGCTTTCTCAAACCGTTCGAATGATACCGGCTTTAGCAAATAATCAATGGCATTAACCTCATAGCTCTCCAAGGCAAAGTTACTAAAGGCTGTACAAAAAATAACTTTGGGTGGAGTGGGCAGACTCTTTATCCACTCCATGCCGTTGAGTTTAGGCATTTGGATATCCAGAAACACCAAATCAACTGGGTTTTCATTCAGGAAGCTGCTTGCCTCAAGAGCATTTGTGCAACGTCCTGCTACCTCGAAACCTTCCAGGCGATCAAGGTATATCTCAAGTACATCAAGTGCCAACTCTTCATCATCAACCAGTAAACAACGTATCGGATTCATAGCTATAATTTTATTTTCAAGGTACTTATATAATGTTGCTCTACTGTTTTCGTCTCAAATGTATATCTTCCGGGATATAAGATATCCAAACGGTGACACACATTCTTTATACCAATGCCCGACGATACATTATCCGGATTTTTACACTCAGGATCATAGGTATTGGATACGTTGAACTGTAATTCGCCATTGCAAATAATCAGTTCTATAAGAATCACAACTCCGTTTATCTGGTTGGTTGAAGAGTGCTTAAAGGCATTCTCCACAAACGGAAGGAGTAACAATGGTGCAATACTAGAACCGGCAACATCTCCCTTCACCTGAAAATCTACAGAGAAGCGGTTACCGTATCTAAGCCGTTCCAAATCGATGTAATTACGAAGATAGTTTATCTCTTTTTCTACCGGAACACTCTCTGCCGTAGACTCGTGCAAAACATAACGCATCAGGTCGGACAGTTTCATAATCATCTCCGGAGTATTATCCGAACGCTTTAAAGCCATGGCATAAAGATCATTCAACACATTAAAGAAGAAATGAGGCTGAATCTGGCTGCGCAGAAATTGTAACTCCGCCTGCGTTTTTTCGTGAGACAATGAGAGAATGCGGTTCTCCTTTTCCATCGAATAACTGTAAAGCTTGATAGCAAAAGGTATAATCATCACCGTATTAATATTGATTACATGATGAAGCACTTCGGTAGGATCGAACAATGATGCTTTTGGGTCCGACATTCCCAGTAACGGGATAAAGGAATAATAAGAAAGGCTTCTTTGTAACATACCACCAACGGCCATCATCAGTACACAGGCAAAAGCTGAACGATAATACTTTTGTTGAAGCAATAGTTTAGGTATTATATAATACAGACCAAAATATGTGACCCCCAGTTTTACCGGCAAAAACGCCAACTCGTTATAAAAACACACCCAGTAATTATTATAACGCGTACCCCACGAAAAAGTAAAGAATAAAACAACGCTTATCCAATAGGCTATATGGAACAAGACACGTTTACGGCTATTGAGAAGATTAAACACTGATGGCATATCTCTTGTATTTATTCATATTTATAGACTTAAACAAAAGTAACCTTTTTTGTTGTTTCCAACAATATTAACGACTACATGTATCTCTGTTTTTATGCCAAAGTGTGATTTATTATTCGTTTGCATAAAAAAAACGGCATCAGCATAAATACTTTTTATCTGAAATAAATAATTATTTCCTTTGGTGCGTAAATCTGTTATTAACAATTCTGATACTATTGTTATGCGAAAACATCTTCATTTTATATGCTTGCTATTAACATGCTTGTTGTCATTGTCTGCATGGGGAAAAGGAATGCCTCTTCGTAAACAGTTCACCATAACCAAAACGGCAATAGCACCAAAGATCGACGCTTTGTGCAACGATAAAGCCTGGGAAGAACTTCAACCCATTGCCGACTTTATACAACAAAGTCCGGTTAATGGAGGCAAGCCTTCACAAAAAACAGAAGTGAAGATGCTATATGATGATAATTCCATTTACGTACTGGCGGTACTCTATGACAGTAAACCCGATTCTATTTTCTCGGAACTGGCCGAACGGGATTCTGGCGATGAGGCTAATGCCGACCTCTTCTCGGTAGAGATAAATCCATATAATAACGGTCTTAATTCAACAGAATTTATGGTATCGGCCGCAGGTGTACAGATGGATTCCAAAAACGATTTGAATGCCATGCACAAAACCTGGGATGCTGTTTGGAAAAGTGCTGTGGCAAAAACGAAACAAGGCTGGATTGCAGAAATGGAGATTCCATTCTCAGCTATCCGGTTTCCTAAGAAAGATATTCAATTATGGGAAATAAACTTCTTCCGTTTAATAAAGCGTAATGGAGAAGCCATTACATGGAACTTTGTTGATAAGAACAAAAACGGATGGCTCAACCAGGCCGGGGAAATGCATGGACTAAAAAACATTAATCCCCCTACCCGACTATCGCTGATGCCATATATGACAACGTATTACGACAAGAATAAGTTATCTTTCAAAGGAGGAATGGACTTTAAATATGGTCTAAATGAAAGTTTTACCCTCGACATGATGTTAATCCCCGATTTTGGACAAACCAGAGCTGATGATAATATTCTTAATCTGACGTCTGTTGAAACCAAATACGACGAGAAACGACAATTCTTCACCGAAGGAACAGAACTCTTCAGCAAAGGAGATATCTTTTATTCACGACGTATAGGCGGGCAACCTAGAAATTACAATAAAGTATCGGCACAACTAAACACCAACGAGGTAATTCTAAAGAATCCGGCCGAGACAAGTCTATACAACGCCACTAAAATATCGGGCTATACTTCAAATGGCTGGGGGGTCGGGATGCTGAATGCCATAACACAACAACAATCGGCAGTTGTCAGAGATAGCCTTACTGGTAACATACGACATATCGATACACAAGGAGTAAGCAACTACAACCTACTGGTAGCCGATAAGGTTATTGGTAAGGAATCGTATATCAGTTGGGTTAATACCAATGTTACTATGCCGGAAGATCACCATATGGCCAATGTATCGGGTTTCGATTTCAAATATAGCTTTCCTGAATATGTATTATCAGGAGATGCTTTTCTAAGCTATATCCATGATAAAGAAGAGAGCGATGTTTCCAATCAGTTCGGGCAACGTTTCAATCTTAATCTTGCCAAGATAAAAGGAACTTTCCGGTTTGAGCTGGACAACAGTATACTAAGTAAAACTTACAATCCACGAGACTTTGGTTATTTAGAGAACAACAATCTAATTACAAACATTCTGAAACTGCAATACTATCGTTTCACACCAAGCAAACATTTCAACGAAATAACCGCGGAGCTGGATATGACTCACGAAAGTCTTTATAAACCTCTTCAATATGGCCGTTTTGAGCTCTCGGCAAATTTGAAGTTTGTCTTTAAGTCTCTTAGTTACCTGAAGTTTTATGCCAGTGCCACTCCGGTTAAGAAGTTCGATCATTTTGAGCCTCGTGTGGAAGGATGGAAATATATGGAACCTACTGCAGCCTACGGAGGTATTGAATATTCATCGGACTGGCGTAAGAAATTAGCTTTCACAGCTCTGGTTGGTTACTGGCAGGCTACACGTTATCATAAGAGTTCGTCTTACCTGACTTTTCATCCACGTTATCTAGTAAACGATCGTCTTTCATTCGATTATAAAGCTACATGGTCATTCCTGCAAAATGCCATTGGTTATGTAGATAAAAACATGGTCAATGACTCCATCTTCTTTGGCAGGCGAAACATTTCCGAGATGGATAATATTTTCACTGTAAAATATTCCTTATCCAACAAAAGTTCGCTCAACCTAAGACTAAGGCATTACTGGTCTAACGTTCGCTATCAGGAATATTATCTCCTTAAGCACAATGGCGACATGCAACACTATGAAACCAAAAGAAACTATGATACGAATGTTAGCCTGTTTAATTCTGATGTTTCGTATACCTGGCAATTCTTACCGGGAAGCGAGCTATCTGTAGTTTGGAAAAACTACTACTCATTTACGGATCAGAAGAGAAAAGCAGACTATTTCAATAATCTGAAAAACGTTTTTTCTCATTCTCTGCTCAACAATTTATCTTTGAGAGTAATCTATTACATCGATTATAAAGGAATTAAAAAGCTGATTTAAAAATATGACTTTACAAAACAGTTACTATAAATTATAACTTCAATTTATTTACAATGAAAAAACTATTATTTCTGTTATCTCTATTTTTCGTAACGAGCCTCTATGCTCAGGTCGAAAAAGTTGAACCTACCTTTTGGTGGGTAGGTATGAAAAACCCCAATTTACAATTACTGGTGCATGGCAAAGACATTGCAAAGAATCAGGTTTCAATAAACTATCCCGGAGTTAAGATTACGAAAGTGAACAAAGTAGCTAATCCAAACTATCTGTTTATTGACTTATCGATTGATTCTCTTGTAGCCAAAGCAGGAAAGTTTAATATCACCTTTCTACAAAACAATAAAAAGTTTGCAACGTATCAATATGAGTTAAAGGCTCGTGAACAAGCATCCGCCAATCGCGAAGGATTTAACAGTGGAGATGTTATTTACGAAATAATGCCCGATAGGTTTGTAAACGGCGACACAAAAAACGATTTCGTAAAGGGCTATGCTGATGGAACCGACAGACAAAATCCGGATGCCCGCCACGGAGGAGATCTTCAGGGAATCATTAATAATATGGATTACATTTCATCTATGGGATATACTGCCCTGTGGCTTACTCCTGTGGTTGAAAACAATGCTTCATCAACGTCTTATCATGGATATGCAACTACCGATTATTATAAAATTGATCCGCGTCACGGTAGCAATGAGCTATACAAAAAGCTGGCTGATGAATGCAAGAGAAGAAACATTAAGCTGATTATAGACTACATTGTAAACCATAGCGGAAAAGATTGGTGGATATACAAAGACCTGCCATCAAACGATTGGATAAACAACTATCCGGACATGAAGATATGCAATTTCAGGGGCACAACAGTCTTTGATCCTCACAAAGCTGAGATTGATGCAAAAGGCATGTCGGATGGATGGTTTGCCGAATCAATGCCCGATCTGAATCAAAGAAATCCATTCTTAGCTACTTACTTGATTCAGAATTCTATCTGGTGGATTGAATATGCTGGTCTAAGTGGTATAAGAAGCGATACACACCAGTATCCGGACAAGCAATTTGTAAGCGAATGGGCCAAACAGATTCTTGCAGAATATCCACATTTCAATATGGTTGGTGAAGTATGGCTCAATTATCCATCAATGACATCGTACTGGCAGAAAGACGCTCCCAATCTGGATAAGTATAATTCAAACCTTCCTACTATAATGGACTTCCCTCTTCACAATGCTATCCCTACAGCTTTTGCCGAAGGTGACGGATGGGGAGATACTGGAATGAATCGTCTGTATGATATATTCAGCCAGGACTTCTTGATGGCTAACCCAATGAACATAATGATTTTTGGTGATAATCACGACACTTCACGTTTTTACACGCTGATAAAAGAAGATTTCAAAGTTTATAAGCTGGCAATGGCCTTTTTGCTTACCACCCGTGGAATTCCACAGATGTATGCCGGAACAGAAGCTCTGATGACAGGTGTAAAGGGAAGTGGAGATGGCGTTATGCGTAAAGACTTCCCTGGTGGATGGACAGAAGATAAAGTCAGCATTTTTACAAGACAAGGCCTCACAAACGACCAGATTGAAGCACTCGATTATATGAAACGTATTCAGAACTGGCGCAAGAGCAATGAAGCCGTTAAGTATGGAACAATGACTCAATTCGCTCCACAGAATAGCGTATATGTCTACTTTAGGATCAAAGGCGATAAGAAGGTTATGGTTATACTTAATAACAACAACGACAAACAAGAACTGCAAACTATTCGCTTTGCCGAATGTTTGGGCAATCATCGTTCCGGTACAGATATTATTTCAGGTAATGCACTTAACTGGACGGATAAAATAGAAGTTCCGGCAAAAACAGCAATGATTATCGACCTGAATTAAATCATATTCAGGAGACTATTTCTTTTATAAGCTCTTCGGTATCCTCTGGATATAACATAAGCTGAAATATGGTAGTCCTATCTATGATTTTGTAGAAGACAACCATACTGTGGATAAATGCATAGATTGAATTTATATCTGATATATAATTATTGAGGAAATCTTTATTCCATGGACTGGATATAGTATAGATTAAAATCCTGCAGTAAACGCAACATAGCAATATGCCGTTTACGCAGGATTTTTTCTATCACTCCCCTATAACTATTGCCTGGAAAATATTCTTTTTCTCAAAAGTTATTATCTACTTTTGCATAAAAAATAAACAATTATCTATGGAAACAACAGAAGCACTGATTATTGTTGATATGCAGAAAGTAGCATTCACTGTACCTCGTTATAATGCCGAGAATGTAATTCTTCGTATTGCTGCACTTGCAGAAAAGTTTCGTGAGCACAACAAGAAAGTAATCTTTATACAACACAACGGAGTAGTAGATAACTATTGCTTTCCTAATACAAAAGAGTGGGAAATAGTGGACGAACTTCCCGTTCACCCAGAAGATTTTGTTGTTGAAAAGCTAGCTAACGACTCTTTTTACAAAACCAATCTGCAAGAACTCCTGACAAAGCATGGAATTGAAAAGCTTTATTTTACCGGCTGTGCCTCCGATTACTGTGTAGACACAACTATTAAATCAGCCCTTTCCAAGGATTATGACATAACTGTAGTTAGCGATTGCCATACCACAGCCGACCGTCCTCACTGTTCTGCTAAAACGTTAATTGATTTCCATAACTGGCTTTGGGCTGATATGACTCAGACTAAATATAAAATTAAAGTTATTCCTGCTTCCGAAATTCATTTTTAATAAGAGAAATAAAGAGTTTTAAATAGTCTCATTTTTCTTTGAACTAGTTTATTTCCAGATTAAAAGTGGGGCGATGAACGTTTCAAATAGTCCAATTTTTCTTCGAACTCTTTACGATCATTTTTTGAAGATAGATTGCTACTTCAAATCACTAGAAATACTGCGTTAAACATTGTATAGCAAAATGAGTTTATCGCAGGATTATTTTTTTGCGAGTCGGGAATTAGTTAATTTCGCACCCGATTACAGAAATAGCATCATGAATATAGTTTTAGACATACATACACATACCGTAGCCAGTGGGCACGCGTTCAGCAGTTTACAGGAAATGGCACAAGCAGCCGCCGATAAAGGTATTCAGTTACTTGGTATTACCGAACATGGTCCGGGTATTCCGGGCACTTGCGATCCCATTTACTTCCGTAACTTATGGGCTATTCCCCGTCAGATGTATGGAGTGGAGCTGATGCTTGGCTCTGAATTGAACATTATAGACTACGAAGGAAATGTAGACCTGGACGAAACATATCTGAAAAGGTTGGATATCTGTATTGCCGGAATTCATTCACTTTGCTATACCCCCGGCACTGTAGAGCAAAACACCTCGGCTGTGATTGGAGCCATAAGCAATCCTTATGTGAAAATAATTACGCATCCTGGTGACGGAACAGCAGATCTTAATTACGAACCTATAGTTCTCGCTGCAAAAGAACATCATACCCTGCTTGAAATAAACAACAGCTCATTAGAGCCATATCGTGAAAAAGCAACTGCTCCTGATAATTTCAAAGAGATTCTGAAGTTGTGCAAGAAATACGAGCAACCGGTTATACTGGGCAGTGATGCACACATTTCTTTTGCTATTGGTAAATACGACCTTATTTATCCTATGCTGGCAGAAACAGAGTTTCCGGAAGAACTAATCATGAACGATAAGCTCGAGGCATTCAAAGCATATATAGCACAATAACTTTTCGCAAACAACTCATTCAGATAATAAACTCGCTTTATTCAAAGGAAATATCACTATACCGGATATTTCCTTTTTTATTTTCATTTATACTTCACCATCTTTATATTATTCCTATTTTCCATCAGAACTATAATCCTTTATATCTTATTTTTACCATAGGTATAATACATCTATATCAAAAGAATTAATAGGTATATTCTCTACGCTAGGCCTTAATTAACAATATTAAATAAATCTAAAAATATAACCTACAAACAGCATATATGAAGGTTAATATAATATAAATATAGGCTCTTATAAGGTTACAATTTATCGTTTTTATTCCTAAATTCACCTCAGACAGAAGTTCAAATCAGTACGAAATAATCAATATACAGAACTTTATCATCTATAATAAAAGTAATTATTAATATACATCATAAGTTATCATTTAAAAGTTTATCAATAGAACTATTCAGATATAAATAAAGATTCTGCATACTTATATGAGGGAGTATGCAGAAAAAAAGTTATCCTCTATATATTCGAAAACAATAAATAGTATGTCTAAAGTTTATTCAGATCAAATTGTAAAAGCTCAATTATTGGTTAATGGGCTAAAGAGAAACCTTGAACTATTAAAAGGCAAAGGTATAAATGAGGAGTTTATCAGTAAACTGGAAGCTGATAACAACCTGGCTTTAAGTTACGATGAAGAGAATGAAAAAATAAAAGCAGACCTCAGAACAAAAGCCAGACGTGCAAATGCTAAACTAGACGAAATTAAAGCACAAGTAAAAGCTGCAAAGAAAATCATTAAAAATGATTTCGACAAGAGTAAATGGGAACAATTCGGTATTGCCGATAAACGATAAAAAGTCCATTCTGAAAAATGAAGAAAGTAGTTATGTCTCTGGATGAATTAACACCGGAAAGCGTATCGAAGCTATCCGAAGAAGATGTTTCGGGTTTGCTAAACAAGATAACAAGTGATTTGCCCAAAGAAAAACGATCGGGGTATGTTAGTATAATCAATACCGCGTTCGAGTTCAGATCTATTAGTGCTAAAAGTCGTTCGTTAAAGGGAGATTTAGCTATCTATGGTTTCAAGTTCTTCCCTATTCCGTATAACAACAAGGTTTTGATGGGAATTAAGCGAAAATCGGGATGTAAATAACATTAAACGGCTACCTAAATCACTTAGGCAGCCGTTTTTCAATCTAATTATCAGTTATCTTGAAAACAAATATCTTATTTTATATTTTTAGAGTGGTTAACCAGTAATGCAATATTTTTCTCAAATTGTTCACCGTCTATAATCTCCCATTTTTTATTCCTGTCATTCCACTTAAAAGAGATGTAGTTTGAAATATTACTTCCGTCGATTCTGTCGAATATAGCTTTCTGTCTGTTTAAACAAAACTCATTTTTCTCAGCACTCCAACGTGCAAATTCCTGAATCTGACTGTCACCTACATTTGTTACAATAAACATGTATGAAGGTATCCACATTTTATCGTCAGCATTCCATCTATAAGCCTTTTTAGTCTTCGACTGCCCATTTTCACTTGTTACAAATTCATATTTTAAGTGAGGAGTAAGCACACAGGTGGTTGAATCATACAGAAATACAGTTTCTTTGTTCTGACCTTTGTCATATACAAAACTTCTAAGCTTCTGAGCATTTGCTGAGGGACTACATACAAACAATAAACAAGTAGTAATAATGATTACTAACGTACTAATACTAAATACAATCTTTTTCATGATGAGAGTTTTTTATTATTGTTATCCTATTAAAGTTATCCGTTTTTTATCTCTTTAAGAAAAAGGCTTCTACATCTTTTTCCATTTTATTTTGAATAGCCTCATAGCAAGATATTTCAAAGCAAAGACTTTCTGAAGAGTTAACCTTTTCAATCATTGTTTTATATTTAGACGGAATATTTTTCAAAAATGTTGCATCAAAACTTAAATCTTTATTGTTAGTCTGCATATCTACAGATTCGTTTTGGTTGGAATCCTGATGAGAAGAAAGAGAGCAATCTGCATCTTTTGAAACTACAGATTCTGTACAATTGCCTTTATCATTGGCAAGAACTTGAGATTTTTGAGCATTTGCAGCCGAACCACATACAAGCAAAAAACAAGTAGTAACACTAATTACTAACGCACTGAAATTAAATACCATCTTTTTCATAACCGGAAATTTTTAATTATTGTAATCTGATACCTATTGATTATTTTCTCGTTTCATAATCGCTACATAATTTAGACGTATCTCACGCTTAAATAGTTGCAACGAATATGCCAAAAAGTTATATTATTGTATTTCAAGGCATTAATAAAATAGTTATCGTTCAAAAACGAACAATGACTATTCAAATCCGAACAAGTTCAGGACTTTCTTCAATCCATGCGAGAAAAAGAAAAAGAGTAAGTGAAGGGGTATTATAGGGAAATTCCTATCAAAGAATGGGGATTTTAACTATTCGAGGGAGAAATCTCGTCTTACCTTTGTTGCATACAAGATAATAAAAGATAAATCATAAATACAGAGGTAAAAAATAGATTAGTTTATATTTATAAAAACTGGTTAGTTTATATTTATAAAATCAGGTATTAGTTTTCATAATAGTTTAAAATCCTGCAGTAAAACGGTGCTTGGCGCATAGCTTTACTGCAGGATTTATTGTTTTCTCTATTTTCTTATTTCACATTGAAGCGAATGATAAACTTACTTCCTTTTCCTACTTCACTCTCCACTGTGAGAGTACCATTCTGGGCTTCAATAAAATCTTTTGAGATAGAAAGTCCTAAACCACTACCTTGTACCTTAGTTCCCGGAACCCGGAAATAACGGTCAAAGATACTTTCGTGATAACGTGGATCAATGCCTTTGCCAAAGTCCTGCACAAACATTTCAACAACATCACCTGTTTGCTGAGCACCAATAATAATTCTGGAATTCTCCTTCGAATAATGGATAGCATTACTTAGCAGATTAGTGAGCACCCAAGCAATCTTCTCGCTATCAACAAATAGTTTGGCTATCTTTTCAGGATATTCCACTTCAATATGGCAACCAAACTTTTCAGCCTGCATGCGAGTAGCCTTTATTGCATATTCAATTAGCTCGATAGGTTTGGTTATCTTAGGCATTAATTGCAGTTTACCTGTTTCTACCTGCGTAAGTTTTAATAACTCACCGGTAATACTCAGTAACCGTTCACTGTTTTCCTTTATGCTGTGAGACAAAGATTCCTGTTCTTCATTCAGTGAGCCAATTCGTTTATCTTCCAAGAGCTGTAAACTCATCATTATTGCTGAAATTGGAGTTTTCAGCTCGTGAGAAATGGTAGACAGAAACGTTGTTTTAGCCGTATCCAGCTCCTTAAACTCTGTAATATTCTTCAAAAGAATTACATCGCCAATATTATGAGGTTCTGTTTCACCGGTTTCAATAGTCCTAATAGGAATATAATTAGCCTGAAAAAAGCTTTCTTTATTATCAGCATATATCTTCAAAGGCTCTTTTTTCTCTTCCGGATTTACCAGTTCCCTAACCAGTCTACGAAGTAAATCATTCTTCAGAGCAAGTTCTGCAGCCGACTTTCGGATTACATTTTCCCGTTTCAGATTCAAAATATTCAGTGCTTCATCGTTTATGAAAAGAATCTTCTTTTCGTTATCCAACCCAATGATTGGTTCAGTTATACTATTTACAATAGCTTCAATATATTTTTTGTTGGCAATAATATCAGCAAGTGTACTGGCCCTGTATTCGTTCAGCCTTTCTGCCATTTTATTGAAAGAGGTAGATACTTCACCAAACTCGCTTGTTGGTTCAAAGTTCAGTCGCTTATCATAATTATGATTAGCAATTTCCGTTATACCATTTATTAATTCCTTTATGGGCTTCAATATAGAATGAGGGAAGCGAAACAATATGGCCAGAGCAAAAACAATGCAGACAGCAAACGTCAGACAAATCCATAGCAACGCATTCATAGCAGTTTGTTTGGCTACCTCACTTTTATGATAAATGGATGCCATATTCAAGGTCATAATGGTATAAATATCAGAACGCATCTCCCGTAAGCTTTGCTGATCTTTCTTAATTCTATGCTTCTCAAAATGTACTGTCAGTTTATACGTTGTTTCCTTCTCATTTACTTCAGTCAGGTTTTTCTGTTGCATCTGCAAGTTTGATGTAAAAACCCGGAGAGCCCTCTTGCTTGTATTCAGTTCATCAAGAACAGACAACATATTCCTGCAATAATCCAACGAATAGTTATTATTCGTATATATCTTATGAGTTTCGTTATTCAGCTTATTTATATAGCTCAACGAAAGAATGCCTAAGAGAACAATCATGGCAAAGAGCATTCCGATGCCGTAAGTGAGTTTAGTCTTTATTCTCATATCATTATCAGTTTAATCCTAGGACAAAATAATTAAATCGATATTTGCCTTGGATAGTGAATCAATAAATTTCTTATAACGGGTAACAGAAAAGAACACTCTTGGAATATTGAAGGAGGGGCTTCCCATGCAAACAGTAGTAATCTGCCTTTCTTTGCACACCTTGATTATAGTTCCTATAATGTCCGACGATTGTATTTGCACCACCTCACCTCCCAATTCAGTAGCCATTTTAAAGTGATTGAGCAAATGACGTTGATTGGCCAAAGGAATACGATCGGGAGCTTCCTTTGGGGTCTGCACATAAAGAGCAACAAATTTCGTATTATAGTGAGTAGCCAACCGAGCCGTTTTCCTTATAATCTTTCTAGGAGTTTTTTCATTTGCACTTATACAAGCCATGAACCGTTCGTGACGAATACGGGAGAAATCCTGAATAAACTCATTTTCTACCTGTTTCTCTACCCGTAAGGCAACCTCTTTCAGAGCCAGTTCCCTTAACTGCAGAATGTTTTCCGTTTTAAAGAAATTATTCAGTGCTATCTGAATCTTATCCGGACGATAAATCTTTCCGGCTTTCAGTCGGGTAACCAGCTCTTCGGCAGTAAGGTCAATGTTTACCACCTCATCCGCCTGCTCAAGTACACTATCGGGAATACGTTCCTTTACCTCAATACCGGATATATCCTGAATTTCCTCATTCAAGCTTTCAATATGCTGAATATTCACTGCACTAATTACGTTAATACCCGCATCAAGGAGAGAGATAACATCCTGCCATCTTTTCTCGTTCACACTTCCTTCCACGTTTGTGTGAGCCAGTTCGTCCACAATCACAATCTCCGGGTGAATAAGAAGAATGCTTTGCAAGTCCATCTCCTCAATCTCCTTTCCTTTATAGAACACCTTTTTCCGGGGAATAACAGGCAACCCTTCAATCAAAGCTTCCGTTTCGGCTCTGCCGTGTGATTCTATATAACCAATCTGCACATCCACCCCACTTTTAAGAAGATCATGCGCCTCCAGCAACATACGGTAAGTCTTCCCCACACCGGCAATCATGCCAATGTATATCTTAAACTTACCTCTTCGCGACCTCTTGATTAAGTCGAGGAAATGCTGTACATTATTCTCGTCACTCATGCCATTTCAATCATTTACTCACTTTATCCAAAGCAACATTCAGTTTCAGAACATTAATCTTTGCAGTTCCAAATATACCTAAAAAAGGTTTCTGTATTTGCTTTTCCACAATTTCTTTTACCATATTCTCATTCATACCGCGAGCTTTAGCCACACGTTTTATCTGCACATAAGCACATTGAGGAGTTATATCCGGATCCAGTCCAGATCCGCTTGCTGTAACCATCTCCACAGGAACCTCACTACGCTTCAGGTAAGGATGATGAATTAAGAAAGAATCAATTCTGGCATCTACCTCCTTCAGATATTCCTTGTTAGTAACACTTTTATTACTACCTCCCGAAGCATCAGCAGCATAGTTTACAGCAGAAGGACGCCCCCAGAAATAAGTATCCTTTGTGAACTGTTGCCCCACATTGGCAGCGCCAACCACTTTACCGTTGAGCGTAACTAATTCCGCATTTCCTTTACCAGGAGATGCAATAAGAGCAAATACCCAAAGAACAGCAACATAACATATCCCTAACAACAAACAGAACATCAGGGTTATTTTTACCGATTTTATAAGAGTCGTTTTCATTTTGCGTACATATTAAATAAATAAACCAACAATGAGATCAATAATCTTAATTCCGATAAAAGGAACAATTACCCCTCCTCCGCCATAGATAAGCAAATTGCGTCTGAGCAGTGCAGAGGCACCTATCGGCTTATACTGAACTCCAGCTAAAGCCAATGGAATAAGTGCCGGAATAATCAGGGCATTAAAGATAATGGCAGAAAGAATAGCACTTTCGGGACTGTGCAACCCCATTACGTTCAAAGCTGCAAGCTGAGGTATAGACCACATGAACAATGCCGGAACAATGGCAAAATACTTAGCCACATCATTTGCAATGGAGAAAGTAGTCAGTGTACCACGAGTCATCAACAGTTGCTTACCAATCTCCACCACTTCTATCAGTTTGGTAGGGTCGTTATCCAGATCCACCATATTACCAGCTTCCTTAGCTGCTTGCGTTCCGCTATTCATGGCCACACCCACGTTTGCCTGAGCCAGAGCAGGAGCATCATTAGTTCCGTCGCCCATCATTGCCACCAGTTTACCTGCTTCCTGTTCCTTCTTAATGTATTCCATCTTATCCTCCGGTTTGGCTTCCGCAATAAAATCGTCAACCCCGGCTTTTTCAGCAATGTATTTGGCTGTAAGCGGATTATCTCCGGTAACCATCACCGTCTTAACACCCATTTTCCTTAAACGTTCAAAGCGTTCCTGAATTCCCGGTTTTATAATATCCTGCAATTCAACCACTCCAACAATTTCCTTGTTCACACAAACCACCAGAGGCGTACCACCATTATTAGCAATGGCCGAAGTCATTTCCTCCGTTTCTTTAGGGAACTTGTTTCCTGCCGATTCAGCAATCCGGCGAATAGAGTCGAAAGCACCCTTGCGTATCTGCGTTCCATCCTGCAAATCAACACCCGAACATTTTGTCTCTGCAGTAAACTTAATCATTCTGGCTCCTGTTGTATTCAGGTTTCTCATCCTGAGTCCCGATTCTCTTCCCAGTTCCACAATAGATCTGCCTTCCGGTGTTTCGTCAGCCATGGAAGAGAGCATACAAAATTCAATAAAAGCCCTTTCCTCCATTCCGTTTACCGGATAAAACTTCGTAGCCTTCCGGTTACCTATCGTAATTGTCCCGGTTTTATCAAGCAGTAAAGTATCCACATCGCCAGCAGTTTCCACAGCCTTACCCGATTTGGTAATTACGTTTGCCCGTAAAGCTCTATCCATTCCTGCTATACCTATTGCCGAAAGCAAACCACCAATTGTAGTTGGAATCAGACAGACAAAAAGAGAAATCAGGGAAGCTATAGTGATAGTAGCCTTACTATAATCGGCCAAGGGTTTTAAAGTCATACACACAATAATAAAAACCAGTGTAAAGCCAGCCAATAAAATGGTCAAAGCTATTTCGTTCGGAGTTTTCTGACGAGATGCCCCTTCTACCAGAGCAATCATTTTATCAAGGAAGCTCTCTCCCGGTTGAGTAGTTACCATCACCTTTATTTCATCTGATAGTACTTTTGTACCTCCCGTAACAGAGCTCTTATCTCCTCCGGCTTCACGAATCAACGGCGCACTTTCTCCCGTAATAGCACTCTCATCAATAGATGCAAGTCCTTCAATAATCTCACCGTCAGCCGGAATAATATCTCCAGCCTCACATTCAAAAATATCTCCCTTTCTTAATTTGGAACTGCTTACAATTTCTATTTTGCCGTTTATAAGTTGTTTGGCAGGAGTTTCCTCACGTGTCTTTCGCAGGCTGTCGGCCTGTGCTTTTCCCCTTGCTTCGGCTATTGCTTCTGCAAAGTTGGCAAACAACAACGTAATAAATAGAATAACAAATACAGTTATATTATACCCAAATGATCCCTGACTACTATTTAAAACAGAGTAGCCCGTAACAAAAAGCATCACAGCGGTAGCCACTTCAACAGTAAACATAACCGGATTCTTAATCATCATCCGCGGATCTAACTTCACGAACGATTGTTTAAGGCTTGCTTTTACTTGCTCTTTAGGAAATAAAGAGGTTATTTTATTTTTTTCCATATTACTTCTTACAATTATAAACTTAACAGTTCGGCAATAGTACTTAATGCATGTGTTGGGAAGAATGCCAAAGCAGCAATGATACAGATTACAGCAAAGGTCATAACACCAAACGTAGCTGTATCTGTTTTCAATGTTCCCGCACTTTCCGGAATAAATTTCTTTTTAGCCATCAAACCGGCAATAGCCACCTGACCAATTATAGGTATATATCTGCTGAGAATAAGAATCAGTCCTGTGGAATAGTTCCAGAACGGAGTATTACCCTTAAGTCCTCCAAATTCCGATCCATTATTTGCAGCACTGGATGTATATTCATAAAACATTTCACTCAGTCCGTGGTATGACGGATTATTGAGCCACCCGCCTTCCGCCGAAACCATTCCTTGATGATGAGTGTACATGTAAGTAGCGACAGCCGTTCCCAAAAGAATCATAAACGGATGAAACAGAGCAAGAATAGTAGCAATCTTCATCTCCCTTGCTTCCACCTTCTTACCCAGCAATTCAGGAGTACGGCCCACCATCAGTCCGCTTATAAACACAGCTATAATAATGAAAATATAATAATTCAAGAAACCAACGCCTACACCGCCAAACCACGAATTAATTTGCATATTCAACATCTCAACCGTTCCCGAAAGCGGCTTCATACTATCGTGCATACCATTGACAGAACCATTGGAAGTAGCCGTAGTACTTGCACTCCACAAAGCAGTTGCAGCCGATCCTATCCTCACCTCTTTTCCTTCCATAGTTCCTCCACTTTGGCTGATACCTTTAATCAACGGATTGCCACTTGTTTCCTGCCAGGTAATAGTTCCCACACTAATGATGTACCCTAAAAACATTACGGCAAAAATACTGTAAGCTAGCTTCTTTCTTTTCAGATAGAAACCAAGTGCAAAGATCATCGCCATAGGGATAAGCATAATCGAGATGCTTTCAACCAAGTTGGTAATAAAAGAAGGATTTTCCAAAGGATGAGCAGAGTTAGCTCCAAAGAATCCCCCGCCGTTTGTGCCAAGTTGCTTTATAGCAACAATTGCAGCAGCAGGGCCCTGTGAAACAGTCTGACTAACTCCCTCTAGAGTATGAATAGATGCTTTTCCGTCAAAGCCCATAGGAACACCTTGCAGAATAAGCACAATACCAGCTATCAATGATAACGGAAGAAGAATGCGTGTGCAGCTTCTTACCAGAAAAAACCAGAAATTACCTATAGTCTGAGTAGTCTTTGCAGCCATAGCCTTCATTACTCCGGCCATAGCAGCCATACCGGTTGCCGCAGTAATAAACTGAAAAAGCATAACAAAAAACAACTGAGTAAAATAAGTCAATCCACTTTCACCGCTATAATGCTGCAGGTTGCAGTTTACCAGAAAGCTGATGCTAGTATTGAAAGCCTGATCTGCGCTTTGAGCAGCGTTACCATCCGGATTCAATGGCAACCAGTGTTGAGATACCAGTAAAATCATTCCCCAGAAAAACCAGAATAAGTTAAGCGTGAGCAGTGTGCCCAGAAACTTTTTCCAACTCATTTCCTCTTTGGGGTTAATATTACAAAATCTATATATTGCATTTTCCACCGGAGAGATAAAGTCACTCCAGCTCTTCTCTCCCTTGTAAACCTTTGCAATGTGTTTTCCCAACGGATAACTCAATGCAATCATCAAGACAATCTGTATTCCGTTGCCTATTAATTGTGTATTCATTTCACTAAAACTTTTCGGGTTTAATAAGAACGTAAACCATGTAAGCAAAGATGGCCAGGCCTAAAATAAACAATGCTGTATACATACTCTATTCTAATTTTAAATATCTTCAAACCAGTTTATACATACGAAAAAAAGCCAGAAGCAGAAACAGCCTGCAAGGCAACTTACTATAAAAAATAAAGCGTTCATCTCATTCCTTTCTTTAAGAGTTATTATTTCTGTTATGAATCACTTAAGCATATACCAATAGCATGCCAAAAGAATAATAACATACATATCTCTCAGTAAAACAACCGATTAATTAATAAAGTTCTTTTATCATCCCCAAAAGAACCTTTTCATTTTGGTAGGGTTGCATATCGTTTTGGGTTACCACATAACGAAATTACCCCGCATTAACAAAACTGCCTTCTGTACGTAGCAGTTCCGTTAATACGGGGTAATTTTGTAATTGTTTAGACAGAGCTTAAAGCCTGATTCCTTATAATCTATATATATTCCAGAAAGGTCTTTTGTCTTTAAGAATGGATACTTAAAGCCTTTCCTTATAACTTGTATTCCTCTATTTTCCGGTACAACGTAGTAAGCCCAATCTTCAACAGGCGTGCTGTTTCTGTTTTGTTTCCTTTGGTATATTGCAACACCCGTGCAATGTGTCTTCGTTCCATAGCCGCCAGTTCAAAGTTCGAATAACTCTTTCCGGCACTCTCCTCAAAGTGAGAATTCTGAATCTCTATCGGTAGGTCCTGTAGAGTAAGTTCCTCTTCATTGCAGACAATCAGACTTCGTTCAATCACATTCCGCAATTCGCGGATATTACCTTTCCAGCTGTGCTGCTTCAAAGCTTCAATAAAATCATCGCTCACCTTCACAGCTTTCCTCGATAACTTTGCACCAAAATCATCTATCAAAGAATGTGCAATCTGTTCAATATCCTCTCTACGGTCGCGTAATGACGGAAGATAAATCTGAAACACAGAAAGACGGTAAAACAAATCTTCCCGAAAATGATTTTCCTCAATTTCTTTTGGAAGATCACGATTAGTTGCCGCAATAATTCTGATATTCACTTTAGTTGGTTTAGTCTCACCAACTTTTATAAATTCTCCTGTTTCCAGAATCCTCAATAACTTCGCCTGAAGATCGAAAGCCATTTCACCTATTTCATCCAGAAATATCGTACCATTATTCGCCTCTTCAAACAAACCTTTCTTATCTTTCTGAGCTCCGGTAAACGCTCCGGCTTTGTAACCAAACATCTCGCTTTCCAGCAGATCCTTGCTAAAAGAAGAACAGTTTACAGCCACAAAGGCTTTATCCTTGCGAGCACTACCACTATGAATAGCCTGAGCAAAGACTTCCTTTCCTGTTCCAGTTTCACCGGTAAGCAGAACAGGTACATCGGTAACAGCCACCTTTTGTGCCAGCGAAACCGCTTCCTTTATCAACTTACTGTTACCTTGAATATTCTGAAACGAATATCTCCTCTCCATCTGTGCTTCCAGCTTTTCCAGACGTTTGTTTATCAAAGCCTTCTCCATGGCTCTGCTTATCAGAGGAATAATTTTATTATTATCGTCGCCTTTGGTTATATAGTCGTAAGCTCCATTCTTTATAGCCTGCACCCCATCCGGAATATTTCCATGGGCAGTAAGCAGCACCACCTCCGTCTGCGGAAACTGCTTTTTTATCTTCAAAACCAAATCCACACCATTACCATCAGGCAAACGCACATCACAAAGCACCACTTCGGGAGAGCTAACCTCAATCTGCTTTAACCCCGACTTGCAATCGGTAGCCTGACAAACTTCGTATCCCTCCAGTTCCATCATCCTTGCCAGTAACTTGCGTATCTGGGCTTCATCATCAATAATAAGTACTTTGTTCATAATGTTTGTATTGCAATTTTTCGTAAAAGCCATTCATACCTGAATGCCTGATGAAATTAATTAAATGCAAAGAAACTCTTTTTTTGTGAAAGTAATGAATAAGATGAGAGTATATATACAAAAAAAGAGTCCCGTTCATTATTGAATGAACAGGACTCTCAGATAAAACGGCAGCTACCTACTCTCCCACTGTTACGCAGTACCATCGGCGTGATCAGGCTTAACTTCTCTGTTCGGAATGGGAAGAGGTGGAACCCTGATGCTATAGCTACCTTAATATTTTAATTTCATAATCTTATATTAAGATAAACACAATGTAAAAGCAATAAATGAAAGTTATCTCTCAAGCATTTTAAAGAGCCAAACTATCTAGCCAACCATATATGGAAAGAAGAAAGTGTACGGGCAATTAGTACTGCTCGGCTTTGACATTACTGTCTTTACACCTGCAGCCTATCAACGTTGTCGTCTTCAACGACCCTAAGAAATCTAATCTTGTGGCTGGCTTCGTACTTAGATGCTTTCAGCACTTATCCAATCCCGACTTAGATACCCGGCAATGCACCTGGCGGCACAACCGGTAAACCAGCGGTCAGTCCAACACGGTCCTCTCGTACTAGTGTCAGAGCCACGCAAATTTCATACGCCCACGATAGATAGAGACCGAACTGTCTCACGACGTTCTGAACCCAGCTCGCGTGCCACTTTAATGGGCGAACAGCCCAACCCTTGGGACCTTCTCCAGCCCCAGGATGTGACGAGCCGACATCGAGGTGCCAAACCGCTCCGTCGATATGAGCTCTTGGGAGCGATCAGCCTGTTATCCCCGGAGTACCTTTTATCCTTTGAGCGATGTCCCTTCCATACGGAAACACCGGATCACTATGCTCTAGTTTCCTACCTGATCGACTTGTCGGTCTCCCAGTCAAGCACCCTTATGCCATTACACTCTGCGGACGGTTACCAATCGTCCTGAGGGTACCTTTAGAAGCCTCCGTTACACTTTTGGAGGCGACCACCCCAGTCAAACTACCCACCAAACAGTGTCCTCACAAGCGCGAGTTAGAACTCAAATAATCAAAGGGCCGTATTTCAACAGCGGCTCCACAAATACTAGCGTACCTGCTTCAAAGCCTCCGGCCTATCCTACACATCAATTACCCAAATTCAATGTTAAGCTATAGTAAAGGTTCACGGGGTCTTTTCGTCCCATCGCGGGTAATCGGCATCTTCACCGATACTACAATTTCACTGAGCTCACGGTTGAGACAGTGTCCAGATCATTACACCATTCGTGCAGGTCGGAACTTACCCGACAAGGAATTTCGCTACCTTAGGACCGTTATAGTTACGGCCGCCGTTTACTGGGGCTTCAATTCAATGCTTCTCTTGCGATGACATCTCCTCTTAACCTTCCAGCACCGGGCAGGTGTCAGGCTATATACTTGATCTTTCAATTTTGCATAGCCCTGTGTTTTTGTTAAACAGTTGCCTGGACCTATTCTCTGCGCCCTCATTACTGAGGGACCCTTTATCCCGAAGTTACAGGGTCAATTTGCCTAGTTCCTTAACCGTGATTCACTCAAGCGCCTTAGTATATTCTACCCGACTACGTGTGTCCGTTTACGGTACGGGTACCTTAAAGATTAAGTTTAGCGGATTTTCTTGGGAGTTTGCTTACATACACTATCCAATCACCACAAGGGCTCTCGGTACTATCAGGTTCGACTAATCTTCCGGATTTGCCTGGAAAACTAATATCTACACCCTTCAACCGGCTATTCCGTCAGCCGGCGGTATTATCACTGCTCCGTCTCCACATCACTCTTTAAGGTAGTAAGGGAATATTAACCCTTTCTGCCATCGGCCTCGCCGTTCGGCTGAGCCTTAGGACCCGACTAACCCTGATCCGATTAGCGTTGATCAGGAAACCTTAGTCTTTCGGCGAGGGGGTTTCTCACCCCCTTTATCGTTACTTATACCTACATTTGCTTTTCCACACGCTCCAGCAGAGCTCACGCTCCACATTCAACGCTGAGTGGAATGCTCCCCTACCAACCATTACTGGTTCCATAGCTTCGGTAAATTGCTTAATGCCCGATTATTATCCACGCCAAACTCCTCGACTAGTGAGCTGTTACGCACTCTTTAAATGAATGGCTGCTTCCAAGCCAACATCCTAGCTGTCTTAGCAATCTGACTTCGTTAGTTCAACTTAGCAATTATTTCGGGACCTTAGCTGATGGTCTGGATTCTTCTCCTCTCGGGCACGGACCTTAGCACCCATGCCCTCACTCCTGATATCAAACTAATGCGCATTCGGAGTTTATCAAGACTTGATAGGCGGTGAAGCCCTCGCATCTTATCAGTCGCTCTACCTCACATTAGTAATTATCAAGGCTGCACCTAAATGCATTTCGGGGAGTACGAGCTATCTCCAAGTTTGATTAGCCTTTCACCCCCACCCACAGTTCATCCGGAAGCTTTTCAACGCTTATCGGTTCGGTCCTCCAGTTAGTGTTACCTAACCTTCAACCTGACCATGGGTAGATCACTTGGTTTCGCGTCTACTACCACTGACTAAATCGCCCTGTTCAGACTCGCTTTCGCTTCGGCTGCAAAACTTAATTTCTTAACCTTGCCAGTGACAGTAACTCGTAGGTTCATTATGCAAAAGGCACGCCGTCACAGCACGAAGCTGCTCCGACCGCTTGTAAGCGCATGGTTTCAGGGACTATTTCACTCTTCTATTCGAAGTTCTTTTCACCTTTCCTTCACAGTACTGGTTCACTATCGGTCTCTCGGGAGTATTTAGCCTTACCGGATGGTCCCGGCAGATTCATGCAGAATTCCTCGTGCTCCGCACTACTCAGGATACCACTACGGTATATATTGGATTCATGTACGCAACTATCATGCTCTATGGTGACACTTTCCAGAGTCTTCCATTCTCCAATATAAGTCCGAGATCGTGGTCCTACAACCCCAATCATGCCGTAACATGATTGGTTTGGGCTAATCCGCGTTCGCTCGCCACTACTTACGGAATCATTCTATTATTTTCTTCTCCTACAGGTACTAAGATGTTTCAGTTCCCTGCGTTCGCCTCCATCTAAGATGGATAATATCCCTTCAGGATATTGGGTTGTCCCATTCGGAAATCTTCGGATCAATGGTCATTTGCACCTACCCGAAGCTTATCGCAGCTTATCACGTCCTTCATCGCCTCCGAGAGCCAAGGCATCCGCCATGCGCCCTTGCTTACTTTCTTCAAACACTGTAAACTATGCGTAAATATACGTTTTCGTTTACCATATGGTTCGATATATACTTTAGCTCTTTTTATCTCTAAAAATTACTTACTTTATTGCTTTTGTACATCATGTCAAAGATCGTTTCAAGCTATTGCTTGATCGTGGAGAATAACGGATTCGAACCGTTGACCCCCTGCGTGCAAGGCAGGTGCTCTAGCCAGCTGAGCTAATCCCCCGTGAAATTATAAGAAGCGATTGTTCCGGATGGTTAATCCGTTTTGCTCCTCTTTTTCGCGTAGTCCCAGGCAGAGTTGAACTGCCGACCTCTACATTATCAGTGTAGCGCTCTAACCAACTGAGCTATAGGACTGTCGTTCAAAACCTCTTACCTTTCGGCTCGGCTTCTTTCTAATCTCTTATTTTTTATATAGAATAAACAAAAACCAGTAGTACAATAAAAAGCGAACCAGATAAAAGGAATCACTCCAGAAAGGAGGTGTTCCAGCCGCACCTTCCGGTACGGCTACCTTGTTACGACTTAGCCCCAGTCACCAGTTTTACCCTAGGGCGCTCCTTACGGTTACGCACTTCAGGTACCCCCGGCTCCCATGGCTTGACGGGCGGTGTGTACAAGGCCCGGGAACGTATTCACCGCGCCGTGGCTGATGCGCGATTACTAGCGAATCCAGCTTCATGGAGTCGGGTTGCAGACTCCAATCCGAACTGAGAGAGGCTTTTGGGATTAGCATCCTGTTGCCAGGTAGCGACCTTCTGTACCCCCCATTGTAACACGTGTGTAGCCCCAGACGTAAGGGCCGTGCTGATTTGACGTCATCCCCACCTTCCTCGCATCTTACGACGGCAGTCTCGATAGAGTCCTCAGCTTAACCTGTTAGTAACTATCAATAAGGGTTGCGCTCGTTATGGCACTTAAGCCGACACCTCACGGCACGAGCTGACGACAACCATGCAGCACCTTCACAGATACCCGAAGGCTATAATATTTCTACTATATTCATCTGCAATTTAAGCCTGGGTAAGGTTCCTCGCGTATCATCGAATTAAACCACATGTTCCTCCGCTTGTGCGGGCCCCCGTCAATTCCTTTGAGTTTCACCGTTGCCGGCGTACTCCCCAGGTGGAATACTTAATGCTTTCGCTTGGCCGCTTGCGGTATATCGCAAACAGCGAGTATTCATCGTTTACTGTGTGGACTACCAGGGTATCTAATCCTGTTTGATACCCACACTTTCGTGCCTCAGCGTCAGTTGTACCCCGGTAAGCTGCCTTCGCAATTGGAGTTCTTCGTGATATCTAAGCATTTCACCGCTACACCACGAATTCCGCCTACCTTATGTACACTCAAGAATAACAGTATCAACTGCAATTTTACGGTTGAGCCGCAAACTTTCACAACTGACTTATTATTCCGCCTACGCACCCTTTAAACCCAATAAATCCGGATAACGCTCGGATCCTCCGTATTACCGCGGCTGCTGGCACGGAGTTAGCCGATCCTTATTCATAGTATACATACAAAAATCCACACGTGGATCACTTTATTCTACTATAAAAGAAGTTTACAATCCATAGGACCTTCATCCTTCACGCTACTTGGCTGGTTCAGGCTCTCGCCCATTGACCAATATTCCTCACTGCTGCCTCCCGTAGGAGTTTGGTCCGTGTCTCAGTACCAATGTGGGGGACCTTCCTCTCAGAACCCCTATCCATCGAAGACTTGGTGAGCCGTTACCTCACCAACTATCTAATGGAACGCATCCCCATCCATAACCAATAAATCTTTAACTTAAAAAAGATGCCTTTCTTAAGTACTATCGGGTATTAATCTTTCTTTCGAAAGGCTATCCCCGAGTTATGGGAAGGTTGGATACGTGTTACTCACCCGTGCGCCGGTCGTCAGCGGTATTGCTACCCTGCTACCCCTCGACTTGCATGTGTTAAGCCTGTAGCTAGCGTTCATCCTGAGCCAGGATCAAACTCTTCATTGTAAAAGTTTCATTTAAATTCTGTCCAGGATTCCGTTTATCTTAATTGACGGTTCGCATTTTTATTTTACCAAGTACATGTAACAATACACGCACTTAATGCTCTTGTACTACTTGTTTCGTTTATTTATAATCTTTTCAAAGAACGATTTCTTTTTTGTTTGCTCTAAGCGCCTCTATCAAGGCGAAAGCGGATGCAAAGATAAGACTTTTAAGTAATACGCTCCAAATTTTAGAGCAACTTTTTTAAAAGTTTTTTTCTTCAAACATCCCGAAGAACCAGCATTTCAATCAACACTCTGTCTCTCTTGCAAAGCGGGTGCAAAAGTAGAACTTTACTCCTACCAATCCAAATATATCTAACTCTTTTTTATATCTTTTTTTGCAGATAATACTTAAGTCGCTGATTTGCAATTGTGTTATACAACATAATTTTTATCACTCAGCAAATAGCGCTGACAAAGGATGCTCACACTGATACATTATATATTTACGTGCGCGCGTAGAGAAGATTCTGGAGAATGTTTATAACTTATATTTCGCTTCTATTTTATCGTCCCGACTTTCCATGAATTTCATTAATCACATATTTAAGAACAACCAAATCCTGATATAGTTTAATATCACTATCCAGTTTCTTCTTGATAAATTCATTATCTGTTTCCAAATGATTCAAAATAATCTCCATCCCCTTTCTTTTCTCGTTGGTATCTGTCAATATCGAAATCTCACCCCAAAACACTAATGACTTATACCAATGGCCACACTCATTATATATATACCCACCATCTTCTATTATAGTACCACAAGCCTTGGCATTAGCCCTAATAAAATCTAGCTTCAGTCCATTCTTTGCACAATGCATATACAAAGAATTTGTGCCTTTGTCATATCCATAACTCAGAGTTACTATATATGGCTGACTATCTTTGCACAAAGAGATGGTTACATATTTCCCCTTTTCCAACAGCTCAATAATTTGTTCTTCATTCTTTATCTCTCTATTGGGTCTATTACTCATGTGATATTTTTCCATTGCTATATCTTATTATATTAAAAGTATACTCTAAATTATACAGCCAAGCAGATAAACTCCGCAGGTTATAGAAAAAAAAGAAGAGCATTATTATGCAAATGCTCTATTTCTTATAAACTTTTGTTTATTTCAGCTTATCTTACCTTCTGTAATGTTATTTTAAAAGATGGAAGTTTTTATTTCTTCCACCTTTTAAACGTAGGAAACGCTTCTTTCATCAGGGCAATAGCTTCTTCTCTGGTAATTGGTTTTTCGAGACCTTTATTAAATTCATCCAGAAATTCCACACAGTGAAGAATCATCTCATCCATAGTGCAATCCTGAGTAAATTCTCCTTCCTGGAAACAATAGGTACAGTAATCATTATTGAGGCCACCATCAGCATTAGTTCCTAGTAGTTCATCGGATGACATAGGCATCCCACAGCTTTGACACAATCTTTCCATAATAATTGATATTTTAGTTTTCTACAAAAATAACGATTCATACCAAAAAAGTTATATACTGCCAGGCTTTATTTGTTTGAGACATAATATATTATACTTCCTTGATTTTTTGAAGTAAATAATTACCTTTTTGAAAAGTTATACATATCTTTGCAGCATTAAATAACGAATAACTACTTCAATGAAAATATCTAAGTAAAAAGAGATGGTCACAGAACCATCATATATTCTTATCCTTACAGAATATTTTTGGTCAATAAAGTGTCAACTACATCATTGCGTTACTTTATTTGCAATGATATAAACTTAGATTTTATGTAATAGTCTTTTTTTACTGAGGAACAATAATCTTACATTTTGTTCAAACTATAAGCAGGCTCTTTTGTGTTTGCTTTTTAACCGTATATCTTACTTTATTCATTATTTAATTTAAAACAATAGATTTATGAGTATTATTCTTAAATCACTATCATATATACATTCTGATGGAACTACTTTATTTCAGAATATCAATATTTCTATATCCGATGGCGACAAGGTTTCATTAGTTGGCGATAACGGATCAGGCAAATCCACCTTATTAAGAATTATAGCAGGGAAACAAAATTCCACTTGTGGAAATATTTATATTTCCAGTTCATCCTATTACGTGCCTCAATATTTGGGACAGTATGATGATTGTACCGTTTCGCAGGTACTTGGTATAGAAAATAAACTAACAGCTTTACGTGCTATTCTTAATGGAAGTAACTCACTCTCAGATTTTGAACCATTGAATGATGATTGGGAAATTGAAGGAAGAATACAATCGGCCTTTGAATTCTGGAATATTCAGAATATTGATCTGTCCCAACAGATGAATTCATTAAGCGGAGGAGAAAAAACAAAAATTCTTTTAGCCGGCATACAGATCCATTCTCCGGAGATTATTCTTCTTGATGAACCATCAAATCACTTGGACTCTGAAAGTAGAAAAAATCTTTATCGTTTCATAAAATCAAGTAGGTCTACAATACTTGTTGTCAGTCATGATACAATGCTATTGAATATGCTTACGCAAACTCTTGTATTAAAGAGAAACACTATTGAAGCATACGGTGGTAATTATGATTTTTATAAATTACAGAACGAACAAAAAATGTATACTTTGCAAACACAGCTTAGTAATACCGAAAAGGCTTTAAAGAAAGCACGGCAAAAAGCATGTGAAATAGCAGAACAGAGACAGAAAAGCGAAATCAAATCGAAGAAGTTGGGTCAAAAAGGAGGCACTCCACGTATAATTGCCAACACACTTAAAAGTAAAGCAGAACAGAGCACAGCCAAACTTAAAAGTATTCACTCCGAGAAGCTGAATGAACTTTCCGATACTCTCAGGCAACTGAGAATACAAGCACAGAGTGAGCAAACATTAAAAATAAATCTAAAAGAAACAGATTTGCACAACGGCAAAATTCTTTTTGATGCAAAAGAAGTAAACTTTTCATTTGCAACAGAACCACCCTTGTGGCAATTACCCTTGACTTTCCAGATACGTAGTGGAGATAGAGTGAGAATCGATGGAAATAATGGTTCAGGGAAATCTACTCTTATAAAGATTATATCAGGTGAATTGTCGCCTACTTCAGGAAGTTTATTTTCTGCTTCATTTAAATATCTATATATTGATCAGGAGTATTCTATGGTTAATAACCAGATATCTGTTTTTGAACAAGTGCAAAAGTTCAATGAACGTCATTTACAGGAACATGAGTTGAAAACATTCTTGCATCGCTATCAATTTTCTTCTGATACATGGAACAGGGCTTGTTCACAACTCAGTGGAGGTGAGAAGATGAAGCTTATTCTTTGTTGCCTGAATATATGCAATAATACTCCTGAAATGCTAATTCTGGATGAACCTACCAATAATCTGGATATACATAGTCTGGAAATGCTTTTATCCTCTGTAAAGGAGTTTAATGGTTCTTTATTAATTGTATGTCACGATCAATATTTCATAGATGAAATTGGAATAAATCAAACAATAAATCTTAATTGAGAATTGGTTTGGGTAATTTCTTATTTTAGTATTTCAAAAAAAAGAAAGCACTCTAATAAACACATAGTTTTCTCTTATATCATTAAAAAAGCACAGACTGTGAAGTCTGTGCTTTCATCTTGAATGCTTTAATATCAAACACAAGATTAAATTCTTAGAAATGTCATTTGCTTAATATTTGATTTATCTATCACTTTCATTGAAAAGTTCGAAGAACAATTTATATTATCCAATATAATCTTTCAGAGCCTTAACATAGCTTTCAAATGCTTTTCTTCCAGCAGGTAAGATCTGACAAGCCGTATGTGTTTTCTTTCCCACAAAACTTTTTTCTACTTTTATATATCCAGCCTCAGAAAGTTTATCAAGCTGAACACTTAAATTACCGGCTGTCGACTGAGTTTTTTCTTTCAGATACACAAAGTCAGCTTCTTCGACGTTCATTAGAATAGCCATTACAGCAAGCCGAAGTTGCGAATGAAGTAACGGATCTAGTTCTCTGAACATAGGCCATATTTTTTAGATTTTCTACTTGCAGCATTCAGTGCATGTCCCGGAATAATCATTAAAACAACAAACATTGCAGCAAATACAAGTATGCATGACAAGCCATGAACAAACAAGAGTGAAAAACTGAATAAAATACCGGAAAAGCCAGAAATAATCAGTAATCTGTATTTAATAACCAGTCCGGTCATTGCTACTCCGATATTAACAAGCAATGCTGCAACAAATAAAGCTGGGAAAGGAATCGGAGCCAATATACTACCAACAGGAACAAGTACCGAGCAAATTCCTATAACTATCCATATATAACTTACTATACGATTTATATAAGTAACCACTCTTCTTTTTCTTTTTTTGAGAAGATATACCATTGCCGGCCATCCTAATGCAGGTATCAACCACCAAAGCCAAAATATATTTGTATTACCAGTTGCATTGTAGCCAAAATAGATCATCAACGAAACTGCTGTTGATAGATATCCCCACAAAAGGAACATATTTCCTGAACCTTCCTGCATTCCTTCTTTTGTCTCCTGAATCATTCGAGAAATTATTTCTATGCTTTCTTTCTCTGTTAACGTTTTCTCTTCCATAGTTCTTTTTAATTAATTCATAAATTGGTTTATAACATAAACTATATCCGGATAAAAAAAGCAAAAGAGCTGTGCACTTCTCAATTGCTGGGTGCAAATATAAAGTAGTTTATAATATAAACCAAATAATTCTTATACTTTTTTCTAATTCGTAGAAAAAAATATAAGAATCGTTTGTGACAGGATCTAAACCATATCTTCGCCCGTCTTCGGAACAGCAACTTTCAAAGTCTTATGGAATGGGGTAAAACGTGAAATTACCATGATTACAATTGCAACAATGAGCAAATATCCAACTAACTGTTTGATACTAACGACTAAAGCCTGTATCTGAGTACTATTGTACAATGCCTGAGTTGCCAATTGCTGAGCTTCTGCCAAAGGATGACCTTGTGCCAATGCGCTATTCAGACTTTGAGAATATCTGGATGCAGACAAGGGATTCTGCATATCCAATCCTTCAGACAGAATCATCAGGTTCTTCTGCTGAAAGCGATAAAGCATATTGCTGAAGAAAGAACTCCCAATTGCCGGAGACAATACACCTCTAACAGTAATCATAAAAAAAGCGTTTACCAGCGTTAAGCGTGGATGCAATCCTTCTGCTGCGAATACACCAAAAGCAATAAAAAGGATCATTGCCCCCATTCCTCTGAATATCATGGGAAGATAAAGGAATTCATATGTTCCATTTGGGGTAAGTCCGAAGTAAAGCAAAGAAAAGTATGCAACAAAACAGGCCATTCCCCAGAATATAAGTACTCTAAACCGCCAGATTTGAGCATTAAACCACCAATAGCAAATAGCAGCCGAAATAAAATAGCCAGGAAACAACCAAAGTGTTAACTCGTTTGTTTGCACGCTATCAATGTGTAATACTGATGTTGAGTATTGGCTAAGCAGTAAACCCGAAGCATTAAATAAAGCTGTTATTGCCATAAAAAAATAAGCAATAACAGGTTTATGTCCCAAAAGCCCCCCTAAGTTAAGATAAGGGTCTTTATGTTTGCGTTGTCTTCTTACGAAAAGTAATATAAGAACTGGTATAAATAATGAACCAGCCAAAATTGTTGCGTCATCAAACCAATCTCTTGTTTTTCCGTATGTTACAACATAAATAATTGTCAGTAATAAAACAGAAATCATTACCACACTAATCCAATCAATATCCTTAAGAGGAATCTTTATCTGTCTTTTTCCAAATCTAAAGCATATCAGCACCAGAATAATAGCTATCAAAAGTAATCCAATAATAAAGTAATACATGTATTGCCATTGATAATGATAAGCCAATGCAGCTGTCACAATCATGGATATCTGGTTAAGACAAAATACAAGTGGGTAAAAGAATGCATAAAATTCCGACCGGATATCTCGTTTGGAAAAAAACGGCTTTAGAATCTTCACTATTTCAATTATGACAAATGCACGCAAAAAGCCAATCAGAAAACTGCAGAAAACAAGCAATTCAATGTGTGCTGTCCGACCACATATAAAGGCCAGTAATATTTGGAAAGTAAGATTCGATAATATAATGGTTTTGGTTGTTGTAATTGGCCTAACCTTCGAATAAAGAGGATAAGCAACTACCATACCTGCTGTGGTAGCAAAAAAAGCCATAGATATATCTTCAGTCAGCACACCCAGAGAACTGGAAATATCTACGCTCGATCCTGTATATGTTCCATTTAGCAACATCACAGGAACCATTATTACAAAAGTAATAACTATGCCCATCCAGTAAGGAACCCACTTACGCAATGGGATATTATGTTTTTTACCCATATTATTCTGCGCTTACTTCCTGATTTTTGCTTCGGTTTCCACCATCATTCCTGCACGTAACAAAGCTTTATCACCAGGAAGAATATCTGTAAGATCGATCCGTACAGGAATACGCTGCTGTACCTTTACGAAATTACCGGCACTATTATCGGTTGGTAAAAGAGAATATTTAGATCCAGTAGCTTCACTTATTGCTGTAACTTTTCCGTGGAACGCTTTTCCATTAAATGCATCTACCTTTATTCTCACCTCCTGCCCTACATAAATATTTGCTATTTGAGTCTCTTTATAGTTTGCTGTAATCCATTTCTCATTTCCACGGATGATATTTGAAACCGTTTGTCCGGCCTGAATAAGTTGTCCTTTCTCCAGTGTCCTTCTTCCCATGAAACCATCATAAGGAGCAGTCACTACTGTATAAGAAAGGTTTAATTTAGCCATTTCCAGTTCTGCTTTCTTTCTTAAAATGATTGCCGAGGCACTTCCGGTTTTTTTGCCAGTTTCAACCGATTGTGATTCCGCTGAATTTTTCTGGCTTATCAATGCCTGATAACGTGCCCGCATTGCATCCAAATCACTTTTCACTTGCTCGTATTGCTGCCCAGAAACAGCATCTTCCTTCAGAAGTGCAGAATAACGTTTTTCATCTTGTTCCAGTTTCCATAACCTTGCTTTGGTCTCGGCAATATTAGCTTCCGAAACGGCAACGTTACTTCGGGTAGTATTCACTGTAGATTGCAACGCATCCGAAGAAGCCTCGGCATCCATCAATCCTGCCTGCGCATCCATCATCTTAATCCGAAATTCTCTGTCGTCCAGAATCAATAATGTATCGCCAGCCTTTACCTGCTGGTGTTCTGTAAACCTGACTTCCTTAATGTATCCACTTACCCTGACACTGACTGGCGTAATATACTGATCGACCACTGCATCATTTGTTATCTCATAAATGTAGTAACGGCTGAAATAATGGATAGCCCAACCTATAAGTACAACAGCAAGAGCAATGCAAATTGTGTTCACAATAATATTACGCATTAAGCGATTCTTAAGTTTCATCATCTTATGTTGATGAGATCTCTTTTCCTTGTGTGTATTTTCTCCTGATTTCTTTTCGTCCATCTTCTTCCTTTATTTATAAGTTACCGCTTGCACGCAGTAATTGGTAATAGGTATATATTGCATTGGCTTTAGCAGTAGTCAACTGCATCTCAGCTTCCAGCTTCACTCCACTTGCATCGAGTATATCTGTCAGTACAGCTAACTTGTTCTTATATTTATTATAAACAATTCTGTAATTTTCATTAGCCTGCTTCACAGATAATGTCAGGGCATCTACTCTATCAGTTACTTCTTTATGCTTTATAAAAGTACTTTTTATTCCCGTGCGAATATTTTGCTCCTGCTGTTCCCGCTGTATTTGTTGCAAAGTTGCCGAATGTTTAGCAGCACTCACCTTCTTTTTATTCTGATACAATCCGGAAAGTTTGTATGACAACACTAATGATACATTCCAGTTATTTAAATACATATCCTGAGCAGGTGAAGTTGTGGTAATAGGTCGAGCCAAGGTATTGGCAGCCCGCAAAGAGAGTGAAGGAAGGTAATCTGCTCGCAGTATTTCTTCATTCTTACGTGCAAGTTTTATTCCGCTCTCTGCCAGTCGTAATTCGGGATACTGATTACTGGCTTGCTGCACATATTCCTCATACGAAGTTAATGATATAGGTTGCTCTAACAGATTATTATCGGGCTGTAGCAATAAATCTTCATTTAATCCTAAAGCGATATCCAACTGCTGTGAACTAATCCGGATATTATTTTCCACCTCAGTTAAGGTCAGATTATAATTCGTTAGCTGCAATTCACTTCGAATCAAATCATTTCCCGTAACCATTCCTTGCTTCTTCATTTGTTGTATATCATGCAACCGCTGTTTGGCCTCTTCGATATTACGAGTCATTACTTCCTGCTGTTTATACAATCTGAACAAATCAAGATAACGACCTACCAAAATCAGCTTAATCTCGGCTATATCTCTGCAAGTTGTTAACTGAGCCAACTCTTTTTGCAAGGCAGCTTTTTCGATGGAACGTTTAATCTTACCTCCACGATACAAAGGTTGCACAACCTCCACATTATAATTCTGGTTCCAATCCGGCATATAAGGATGAACAGCATCAGTCAGTCCTTGCTTAAAAACAGTTGGATCTCCAATATATCCGCCAGTCATACCTACTGTAATATCCGGTAATAATCCAGTTTTAGCCGTAGATTCTTCATCCACTGCTATATTCTCATTTACTTTATCAGCCTTTACCTTAAGGCTATTCTCAATTCCAAGCTTAAAGAGTTCATCAATTCCAAGAGAATGAACGTTTTGCGCCTGAGCGGTTACATTAAAGATAAATAAGATTATAACAAAGCATTTATTTAATGTTCTTAAACTCATTGTCTAGCTTCTGTAAAAATGTTACATGATCCTGTATGTTATCTATCTCGATTCTTTCAGCAGCAAATTCATATATACTCTTTAGCAACGGCTGCATTTTTTTTTGCCATACATGTCCACGCTCTGTAACAAGAATCAGCTTATTTCGCCGATCATTGGGATCTTCCTGTCTAATGACAAGTCCTCTTTTCTCGAGATTATTAATTAAGTAAGTGAGACTGGCTTTATCCTTAAATGTTTTATCAGCTAATTCTTGTTGATTAACCCCTTCGTGTTTCCAAAGGCAAGCCATAACCTGCAGCATCTCGTATGTTATGTCTATATCATGTTTCTTTAAACCTCTTTGTATAGCTTGTTTAAAAGAAGCTCTTGTTTGCAAGATTGTCTGCATAAACTCTTGCAATAGTTCAGTTTTATCCATATTACCTTTTTAAAAATGCTGCAAAGTTACAAATAATGCAAATAGAAAGTTAAAGGTTTAACTAATAATATTCTGAGATTATAGATTATTAAAACTACAATTAGCAAAGAAACTGTTGAGTTTGGCAGAATATAAAGACGAAATAGTCCTATTATTCTATTGATTTATTGTATAAAAACAGTTCTGTAGATCCGGGTGTACAAGTGCGTTACACCCGGGTGTAACAACAACCTACACCCGGGTATACAGATATCCTCCACCCGGATGTACAAGCAAATTCAACTAATATCAGATTTTTAATAAACACAGTCAACCAAAATCAGGACAAGACAGGACGAAACAACTGCTAGACTAGTGCTAGATATATCCGTCTATATCTAGCGCTTATATAATACTAGCAGTCAGCAGGTTAAAGACGTTATGCTAGACTGCTAGACTTTTTTGACATTTATAATTTTATGAGCGTTGAATTTTATCAAAACCTTCTCAGTATTACAGCAACTATGTATATACAGTGTTTGAAAAGAGAATTTAAAAAGATTCTATAGTTCTCATTTCTAAGATGGTAACAAATAGAAAAAGGGCAAATCATATAATGATTTACCCTTTTCTATCGATTACTAAGATATATTATTCAGCTTCAGATTCTGCAGCTTCTTCAGCTATTTCTTCTGCTTCAAAATCTGTGATACCGTTAGTTATCAAAATGTTATACCATGAAATCAGTTTCTTAATATCAGTTACATAAACTCTATCACGGTCAAAATCTGGAAGGATCTCTGCAAAATAAGTACGCAATTGATCGCTTGTAGATTTCTTTGCATCAATAGATGCTAATTCACCATTTTCTTTCTTCAGCACAGAAGTAAGCACTTCTTTCAAAGGAACTTCTGAATCATTTGTATACATTGCAATATCAGCCAAAGAAATAACTTTTTCATTACCATAAGCAGGGATACGTTTCTTATCTGCAGAAATTGATTCAACAATCAACATATTTTTTCCCTGAGAAATTAACTTATACAAACCCGGCTTACCCGAGATAGACAAAATAGTCTTCAACATAATACTTTTTTATTTTATTTTTAAATATTTGAGTCAACAAAAATAGCATTCAACATTGAAACAAGCAACGTTAAATTGATAAAAAGTGCCCCTTTAAACATATATTAGGAAAAACAATTATTGTAGTGATGATTTTACCAATTCTATTACTTGAGGAATTACAGGAATTTGTTCGTCATTAACAATAACAAAATCGGCTAATGCCTTTTTCTTCTCATCGTCCATCTGACTTTGAATTCTTTTTAAGATTTGTTCTTTTGACGAAGAAGAATCACGCAATGCCAGCCGTTGCATACGTAAATCCATTGGAGCATAAACCATTGCAACGATATCAACTTCATCAGTAAACCTCGCTTCAATGAGTATTGCCGATTCTATTGCAACAACAGGATATTTACTATTTTTAGCTGCCCATTTTACAAAGTCTTCTTTTACTCTTGGATGAATAATCTCATTAACAATCTTAGCATGTTCTGCATCCGAGAAGATATAAGCCGCAAGTAGATTCTTGTTTAAAACGCCGTTAATATAAACCTCTTCACCAAGTAAATTAATAAGTTGTTGCTTTATCAAAGTATCAGTTGAAGTGATTCTTTTTGATTCATCATCTGCGATATAAACAGGTACCCCCATCGTTTTCAATAAATGAGAAACAACCGATTTACCACTCCCAATACCACCGGTTAATCCTATCTTAATAGCCATAAGCAGGAATTGATTCGATTAAGAAATCTACCTGACCGGGAATAATGCGTACATAGCTCACTCCAGCCGGAACCGATTTCAGTTTTAATTTATATTTCTCAGAACCACTTTTCATTAGTTCTTCATAAGAGATATCAAAAACAAAATTTTCAGGACGAATAGATTTAAAGCGTCTCAGCCCAACCTGAAAAGTAACTTTTACTTTTGAAGGAAATGTTCGCAATGATTTATTAGCAGGAAAGTTTATTCCCGACAATGGCACTTCTAACGTTTTTTCAGTAAGAATATCAACAGGAAGCGTAAGATTAACCACGTTGGGTACAAATTTCACACCTTTAATAGTGGCTAATAGCACTCTCTTGTGTACAGTATCCGAAATTTCTTTCAATAATACAGCATGAGTGCTGACATATTTAATAGAATCGAGCATAGACTGTGGAGCATATACAAGAACTGAATCGGGAGAAAACACAGTATCTGTAAGGTAATACTGGCGTCCTGTAGTTATTTTACCTCTTAACCTTACAGGAACTTTCTTTGATGCACCCATTGTATAAAAGTAATCAACAACATCAGGCTTTATGCTAACTAGCTTAGTAGAAGAACTAAGCTGAGATAAAATTCTTTTCTCAATGCTAGATGAAGGTATAATTACATGATTACCAAGATCCTGATAATCAGCAAAATCAAGACTTATAGGGTAAAAGTCGTGACCAAAAAAATAATTCAGTAACGTAGTTCCTTTATCTTTAACTACAATATGTAATTCGGAAACAGGTTCAAAGGTAATAACAGCATCATTCGGGACATTTTTTAGTTTTACAGGAATAGCTAATTCAATCTCAAAATTGTTTTTCAAAGTCTGCAATAACCAAAAACCAGAAGATATAAAGAAAAAAAACAGAAAGATCAGAACTTTTCTGCTTTTTTCACTCAGCAGAAAGCTTCTGACCCTCCTAAATATCTTTAAATAAAAGAACTTTATGTTCCTTTCAATGAACATTATATCTTACTATTTCGCATTTGCTTGATTTGCATCAGATGCAGCAGCAAAAATAGAATTTTTATCTATTTTAATACGAACATTATCTGCAATCTCAAGAACAATAAAATCATCATTTACTTCTTTAATTTTTCCATGTATTCCACCGGCAGTAATAACCTTTTGACCTACTTCCAATCCTTTACGGAAATTCTGTATTTCTTTTTGTTTTTTGTTTTGAGGACGAATCATAAAAAAATAAATAATAGCAAACATGGCTACCATCATTAAAATAGTTCCACCGCCACCACTTAAGAAACCACTGGCACCAGCTGCAGGTGCTTGCAATAATACTGATAAGTTCATAAAATATTCTTTATAGTTTTATAATCAATGAAAAAACAAATATATTAGTTTTTTGTTAGCTTTCCATCTTTTTTTAATTGATTAACTATTCCATCCAATGTACCATTAATAAAACTGCCACTTTTTGCGGTACTATATAGTTTCGCAATTTCTACATATTCATTCAAAGATACACTAATTGGAATATTAGGGAAACTAAGTATTTCCGCCAATGCAATCTGCATAATAATCACATCCATGAAAGCCACACGGTCTAAATCCCAGTTTTTAGTATTTTCGCTTATTAAATGGCGATAATAATCTTCATTCAGAATTGAACGGCGGAACAATCTGCGAGCAAACTCCTGATCTTCATCATCTTTAAACTCTGGCAATAGTTTTTGATTTGCACCTTGTTTCTCCTCAAATTTCTTGATTGTTTTAATAACAAAGGTATCAACTATTTCTTTATCATCATTCCAATATAAGCTTTGATCTTCCAAAACCTGATCTAAAGACTCATTAGTCATAATGAAGTTTTTATAGATTTTCCTCCATAACTCACGATCTTCAGTATAAGAAGACTCTTCAGACTCCATATACTCCTTATATATATCGGAACTGGCAATTTTATCAAATAGTTCTTTGATAAAATCGGTTTCATTAGCCCATGTTTTCTTTTGATTAGAAACAAACTCAGAAAGTTGTTTGTTTACTTCCAGCTGGGCAATAAATTTGTTTCCCACAAATTTCATGCAAGGAGCTAAATCTTCCGGAGAAGGTACTAATTTGTTTTTTGCCGCATCAATACGTTTATGGGCAAAGTTCGTCAATTCTATCATCAACAACAACAAGTAGTTGTAGAGGTCGTAAGCCTTCGAAAGACTAAAAAACAACTCTTTTTCGGCTGTATCCAGGTTTTTGTTTCCATTTTGATAGTAAGCGTACACAATCTGCACGATCTTAAGACGAATAAGAACTCTGTTAATCATAACTTTTTTCAATTCATTAATTCAACGTACAAAAGTAGATATTTTAGAGTGTTCACACAAACAAATTACATTTTTTAATGAATAAATAGCTCTTTAAAATTAAAAATGTGTTTTTACAAGAAGTTTCTGCACTATTCTTTTGCCTATTAAAAAAAAATAGTCAATTTTGGGGCCGAATTAAAACAGTGATAATTTAGTTTATGGAAGAGTTCAAAAAGAAAAGCGCAGTGGATATGAGCGAGAAGGAAATCGTTTTTTCTAAATCAATCAAAGCAGGTAAACGCATTTATTATTTAGATGTTAAAAAGAACCGTAAAGACGAAATGTTCATTGCTATTACAGAAAGTAAAAAAGTAGTTTCAGGAGAAGGAGACGATTCACAGGTTTCTTTTGAAAAACACAAAATTTTTCTTTATAAAGAAGATTTTGAGAAGTTTATGACAGGATTAACGCAAGCAATCTCTTTTATAAACGACAACCAAGGTAATAATGAGGAAACAATAATCAATCAAACTGACGAAGAAGAAATAAATACTGATCGTATAATTTCTGATGAAATAAAGATTGATATTGATTTTGAATAGGAAATATATATTGTTCTAGTCATTTATCCTCCCCTTTTCTTTGTAATATAAAAAAGAAAGCGTACTTTTGCACCGCTTTTTACTAGCATCGTGTGATATACCACATCGTGTAATGGTGAGTTAAGCAACAAAAAACTTAATTTAGAGTAACACAAAAAAAAATTAGAAAATGAAATCAATTGAAATTAGTGCAACTTTGAGAAACGATTTCGGAAAGAAAGGTTCTCAAGCTATTCGTAAAACTGACAGCGTACCTTGCGTTCTTTACGGACAAGGAGAAAACCTACACTTTGCAGTAACTAACGATGCTCTTCGTAACTTGGTATATTCACCAGATATCTATCTTGTAAACTTGGATATCGAAGGTAAGAAGGTTAAGGCTATCATGAAAGATATCCAATTCCACCCAGTAAAAGATAATATCCTTCACATCGATTTCTATCAGATCGATGAAGCTAAGCCTATCGTTATGGAAGTTCCTGTAGCTCTTGAAGGTTTGGCAGAAGGTGTTAAAGCCGGTGGTAAATTAACTCTTCAATTACGTAAAATTAAAGTTAAAGCTTTATTCAACAATATTCCTGAAAAATTAGTTATCAATGTATCTAGCTTAGGTTTAGGTAAGACTATTCAGGTTGGACAACTTTCATTTGAGAACCTAGAATTATTAACTGCTAAGGAAGCTGTTGTTTGTGCTGTTAAGTTGACTCGTGTAGCAAGAGGTCTTGCTGCTGCAGCTAGTAAATAATCAATTTTCTCAATATTGAATGAAATACTTGATTGTAGGATTGGGTAATATCGGTGATGAATACCGGGATACTCGTCACAACATAGGATTTAATGTATTGGACGCCCTTGCTAAGGCGTCCAATATTGTTTTTACCGATGGACGTTATGGGGCTACCGCTAGTCTATCGATAAAAGGTCGTACGCTTATTTTGCTCAAACCATCTACTTTTATGAATCTGAGTGGAAATGCAGTACGCTATTACATGCAAAAAGAAAAAATTGCCTTAGAAAACGTACTTGTAGTGGTTGACGACTTAGCATTACCATTTGGTACTCTTCGCTTAAAAGCAAAAGGTAGCGATGCAGGACATAACGGGTTAAAGCATATTGCTGCCACACTGGGAACAGAGAACTATGCACGTTTACGTTTTGGTATCGGCAATGATTTTCCACGAGGTGGACAGATTGACTTTGTACTTGGTAATTTTACCGAAGAAGATATGAAGACAATGGATGAACGCCTGGAAATGGCTGGCGAAATTGTGAAAAGTTTCTGTCTGGCAGGCATTTCTCTTACAATGAATCAATTTAATAAAAAATAAAAAGTATGACTGAAGCGAGAATAGACAAATGGATGTGGGCAACGCGTATATTCAAAACACGTACTATTGCTGCAGAAGCTTGTAAAAAAGGTCGTGTTTCTATTAATGGTTCACAGGTAAAAGCATCACGCGCTATTAAAGTAGGTGATGTTATTCAGGTAAAAAAGTCGCCTATTACTTATTCATTTAAGGTATTACAAACAATAGAAAAGCGAGTTGGAGCTAAGCTTGTGCCAGAATATATGGAAAATGTTACCACTCCTGATCAGTATGAAATACTTGAAATGAGTAAAATTAGTGGTTTTGTGGACAGGGCACGAGGTACCGGACGGCCAACAAAAAAAGATCGTCGGGAATTAGAAGATTTCAGCACTCCAGAATCTATGGATGATTTTGACTTCGAATTTGATTTTAACTCAGAAGACTAAGAAAGTAATCTATAATGGCTGGCATTCCTTACAATAGTAAATGCTTCCGCCTAAATAGTTTTCTTTTATAATAATACTACCACATTTAGAGCAAGGCTTTCCTGAAGTATTTTTGGAAAGCTTTGTTTTATATCCTCCGGCATTACCAAACAAATCGGTTTCAACATCTCTCCCACCTAATTCGCAGATTTCAGATATCGTATTCTTTATTACATTATACAACATCTCCATTTCTTGTGTATTCAGTTCCTGAACTTTCTTTTTGGGATGTATGCCGGCATTATATAAAATATCCTGTAATACACCATTACCAAGACCTGGAATTCTTTGTTCGGTAGCCAATAGAGCTTTTGCAGATTTCTTTTTAAGATTTTCATCAGAAATAAGATTCATGAAATAATCTTTGCTAAATGCATCTGATAGAACAGAAGGTTTTTCTACCGCAACAAGATAATATGGATTATCGAATGTACCGACCTGGAAAGCCCATAATCCGCCATACATCTGCACTGTTACAGCAAGAAAAGAATTATCATCAAATTCTATCAAAAGCTGATGCTTATCGGGTATTTTACTTCCAGACTCAAAATAATGAAGATTAGCTCCATCACCAAATACAATTCTGGTATTTTCTGTACTAATTTCAACCAAACCTCCCCGAGGATTGGAATCAATTACTTTTTCACCAATTAAGAGTGATGGGTAATTTTGAGGATCGCCCAAAAAGAAAGCAAACTTGTGAGGAGAAAAACCTGCAACAACATCAGTAATAACCTTTCCTTTAATGGTACTATTCAACTGACGGCACAATACAATAGATTCGGGTATTTCAATCATAACAGTCAAATATTTATTGATTTATTATTGTCCGGAAAAACTTGTACTTTTGCTTATACTCCACTTTCTATTTGTGGTTAAACAAAGTAAGAAGAAAAAAGCCGGACTTGCAAATAAGTCTGGCTCTATTTTTATATCCGGCAAAAAAGCTTTACCGGAGACAATTACAAATATCAATTACAAGAAATCCACTTTTCCTGTTTTCATATCATAGATTGCACCAACAATCATAATTTCGTTTAGATCTTCCATCTCTTTAAGAATAGGGCTCTTACTTCTGATCTCATCAATTGATATTTGAACATTTAAGTAACAGACAGCATCCATAAACTCATCATTCTTTGATGATTTGTCTCCTTTATAAAAACTATTAGCTTTTTGTACCGCAGGTTTAATTTTAGAAAGTAAAGATGTTATATTTCCCATCTTTACATCATCAATTGCCGACTGAATAGCTCCGCAATGTGTATGACCTAATACAACAATAAGTTTAGATCCAGAGACTTTGCAGGCATATTCGAGACTTCCCAGAATATCTTCATTTACTATATTTCCGGCTACACGAGAAACAAACATGTCTCCTATACCTCGATGGAAAATATCTTCTACAGGAACTCGCGAATCAAGGCAAGATAGAACTACTGCCAACGGATACTGTCCTAATACTGCTGTACGAATACGGTCGGAATTATTACGAACAGTTAGATTATCTTCTACAAATTCCTGATTCCCTTTTTTCAGAATATCAAGAACCTCGCTGGGGGTAAGTTTCTGTTGTTCCTCTTTGGAACGTATGGAACCAGTAAGAATATGTTCCATACCCAATTCTGATTTATTTTTTTGTTCTCCCATTTTTTATCCTTTACCTTTTAAAATCACTCACAAAAATATTACTTTTAATGTAATAATGTATATTTTTTAATATGAATGTACATATCTCTATTTCTCAAATTATTCTAAATACAGACTTTTGCTGAAAAGATATCTACGATTAAATTTTAAAATATGAAAGCATTAAAATTATGTTTTATTGTAGCATTTACGCTATTTACAATGACTATTTCGGCTCAGGAGAAAGCCAAAACAACTAAAACTCAAATTACAGGTGAAGATTTATTAGGTTTGAAATCGGGTGCCGATCCTAAGAAAGCCAATGCTGGAGTTGCCGGATCGTCTAGAAAGAAAGGTCGTCCGGTTGTTTTTATAATAGGTGACTCAACCGTAAAGAATGGAAAAGATAATGGTAGCAATCACCAATGGGGATGGGGACATTTCTTTGCAGACTATATTGATACAACTAAAGTATCGGTAGAAAACCATGCATTGGGCGGACGCAGCAGTCGTACATTCATTACCGAAGGACTTTGGGATAAAGTGCTTTCGGCAGTAAAACCTGGTGATTATGTACTTATTCAGTTTGGACATAACGATGGTGGTTCACTAAATATGGGACGTGCCCGTGCTTCATTGAAAGGATATGCTGATAATGATACCACTGTAGTTATGGAGCTTACCGGGAAAGAAGAGACTGTTCATTCTTTTGGCTGGTATATGCGTAAATACGCAAAGGATGTAAAAGCTAAAAAGGCAACTCCAATCTTATTATCACACATACCTCGTAACATGTTTACTTCTAAAGATAGTGTAGCTGTTATTCGTAATAGCGATGGCTACGGTCTTTGGACTAAAGAATCTGCCGCAATGGAGAAAGTTCCATATATTGACTTGAATAAACTTATAGCAGATAAGCTTGACAAGATGGGTAAAGATGCTATTCAAACATTATATTATGGTGATCATACTCATACATCAGAAGCCGGAGCTATATTAAATGCTCAAACCGTTGCAGAAGGTATCCGTGAATTAAAGAACTGTAAGCTGAAAGACGCTTTAAAGAAGTAATATATTTCCCAAAAAGGTAATTAAACAATTAGGATTACACTATTTGCTTTATCTAAACCTACCTGAGCTTTTGTAACCAAGGTAATTAAACAACTAGTTTACATAATTTGCATCCACTTCAAAAAAAGTAGGATATTCTTCAAAAAAGTTATATAAAAGTAAAACAAGCCCTCTGAGAACTGGATTTAAAAGACATTCTCAGAGAATAGACTCAAAGAAAGAAGCTATAAAAAATGGGGGGCTTCGTCACTTTTGGTGGAAGATATCGCTTTGAACCTCTTATTTATGGTGTTTTGCAGATTTTTTATCAGATTCAATAAATTGCTTATCAAAAAACATGTAGAATCTTGATTGGATAAGCACTTGAGACAGCTTGCTTCCACCAGAGGTGACGAAGAACCAAAAATGGGGTTGTTCCGTTTGGAACAACCCCATTTTTAATATAAAACGTAGATTCTATCTAATTACAAATTAGCTTTTACAGCATCAATCAGTTCCTGATATTCAGCATCTGAAAGATAAACCTTACCCGGATTCATAACGAATGTGCCACCAAAGTCGGGACCACCTTCATATTTAGGAGCCAAATGGAAGTGTAGATGAGACAACTTATCCGAATAAGCACCATAATTAATTTTTGCAGGATGGAAAGCTTTATTCATAGCACTTGTTACTTTGGCAACATCAGCCATAAAAGCATTACGGTCTTCATCACTTAGTTCATTAAGATCGTTAACATGATCTTTATATGCTACCAGGCAACGACCTCTATAAGTTTGTTCCTTAAAAAGGAATGCTCTTGATACACTTAATTGTGCAAATTCAATCATTAAATCATGCAAAGTCTGATTGTTTTGGCAATACAGACAATCTTTAGGATCACTCATTTTTACTATCTATTTTATGTTAATGTCGTAAAAGTAATAATAAATATTCTATCAAAGGTGCATTTTTTAGCTCTTTTGATTTACCAATTTGTACACATCCTCTTTCTCACCTACAACCCATACCACATCTCCTTCCTGGAAAGGAGCGTTTACATCCGGCGTTCTAAGAGAATTGCCATCACGTTCCATCCCCACAATCAGGCACTTATATTTGTCACGAATACCCGATTCACGAATAGATTTGCCGAGAAAGACAGAATTAAGATTAATCATAAACTGTTTCAAAGTCATGATGCTCTTTTCTAAATCTTTATTCTCTTCAACAACCTCTTCCGTCATCATATGCTGACTAAATAAGTTTAACTGTTCGTCAGTACCTATAACCTGAATCTTGTCCAAAGGGAAAAGTCTTACAGCAGCTCCCGGAATATTAATGCGTTGCTTTCCTCGGAGAATGGAAACAACATGCACACCATACTTCTTACCTAAATTGAGTTCTGCCAATGTTTTTCCGGCCCAGACAGACTCGCCCGGAATTTCTAAATCGGTGAGGTGTAAGTCTCGCGAAAGCAGACTACCTGCATAAGCCGGCTTTTTACTTCCTATATACTCGGCATGCATATCGCGCAATCGTAAATTCTGAATAAATCTGCGTTCAATAAGGATAGACTGCTTTTTCAATACTCTTGAATATACCATTAAGAAGACAAGAATTACAGCGACTCCAAGAGCTAATCCTACAGAAGCTTTGAAGAAATGAGCAATAACAAATGCAACAAACGCAACTGCTATTACCACTCTTAAAACAATAGTAGAAACCAACGGCCCACGGTTTACATGATTGTCTTCCCACAACGTAACAAACTCTTCGGAATGGTTCTTCTTTACCACAATTGCTCTCAAGAATGGAGATATGCAAAGAACAGTAAAGATTGTACCACACAATGCCGCCCAAAATTGAGGCAGATAATTATGAAATACAGGAGCTACAAAACGGAAGGACAATATAATAACCGCAATACTTATAATAGAATATATAACAATGTTTCGTCCCATAGCCATAAGCAGTTTCTTCCAGTCGCTCTCATAGTTCACTGTTTGAGATCCTGAAGAATAACGGTCGAGGAACCGTTTCCACGAACGAGGCATTGAGCGGTCAACCTTTACGTAAGCCGGTTCAGCAAGACGAATCATATATGGAGTGGCAAAAGTTGTGATTACAGAAACTGCAACTACAATAGGGTATAAGAAATGGCTTGTTACTTTCAGGGTTACACCCAACGAAGCAATGATAAATGCAAACTCACCAATCTGACCTAAGCTGAATCCGCATTGCATTGCAGTTCTCAATGGTTGTCCGGACAAAAGCACACCGGATGTTCCAAAAATAGTTTGTCCCAGAATTACAACAAGTGAGATAACCGCAATGGGAAGAGCATATTCTACAATCATTGAAGGATCAACCATCATACCTACAGAAACAAAGAATATTGCCCCAAAAAGATCTTTCACAGGTTTCACTAAATGCTCTATATGTTCCGCCTCAATTGTTTCGGCCAATATAGACCCCATAATAAAAGCACCAAATGCAGGCGAGAAACCTACCTGAGAAGCAAGTACAACCATTCCGAAACACATACCCAAAGAAACAATCATCAATGTTTCATCACTCATCAACTTACGTGTTTTTTTCAGGATTCCGGGAATAAGGAAGATTCCTACAACAAACCAAAGAACCAGAAAGAAAACAAGTTTAGATATGCTGGCAATAAGATCACTTCCCTGAAAACTGCTACTAACAGCCATTGTTGATAGTACAACCATAAGAACAATGGCCAGAATATCTTCAAGAATCAATATACTCAGTACAAGTCCGGCAAATTTCTTCTTTCCTAATCCTAAATCATCAAAAGCTTTGTATATAATGGTAGTAGAAGACATTGCAATCATTCCACCCAGGAAAATACAGTCCATACGTTTCCATCCAAAGCCCAGACCAACAGTTATACCTACCAATATCATGCAAAAGATGATTGTACAGGCAGCAATGATGGCCGACCCTCCTACTTTCAGTATTTTCTTGAAACTAAATTCCAGTCCTAGGGCAAAGAGAAGGAATATTACACCTATATCCGACCAGGTTTGTATATTAGCTGTATCAACAACTGTAGGCGTAAGAAATGTATGAGGACCCACCAGGAATCCCGCAACAATATATCCCAAGACTAACGGTTGCTTTAATTTCTTAAATAACAACGTGGTTATTCCGGCAGATATAAGAATGAGCGCTAAGTCTGCTATAAGATTCGGTAAATGTGACATCGTATTTTCAGATTAGTTTTCACAAATATACTTTTTTCCGAGCAGAAAGGAAAGTTTCAGACATTAAAAAAAGCGATATTATAGCATTTAGCTAGAATATCGCTCATTTTTTAACTAAAATAAATCACTAAATTTATTTTCTAAAAGGAGGTTTTACAACCACAGCTTTGATTCCTTTTCCACGAATGCTGATAAATATTTCAGTTCCCGGTTTAGAATAGTCAGTTTTTACATACCCCATTCCAATACCAATCTTACGAGTTGGCGATATTGTTCCGGAGGTAACTTCACCAATCTTTTCTCCTTCTGCGTTTACCAATTCGTATCCATGACGGGGAATACCTTTATCTACCACTTCAAACGCAACCAGTTTACGGGTTACGCCTTCTGTTTTTTGTTTTTCGAGGAATGCACGGTTCGTAAAATCTTTACCATCCACAAACTTAGTGATCCATCCCAATCCTGCTTCCAGTGGTGAAGTAGTATCGCTCAAATCATTTCCGTAAAGACAGAATCCCATTTCCAGGCGAAGTGTATCACGCGCACCTAAACCAATTGGCTTTATTCCATATTCAGCACCGACTTCAAAAATTGTGTTCCATATTCTATTTGCACAGTCAGGATAGAAATAAAGTTCAAATCCGCCTGCACCGGTATACCCGGTATTCGAGATAATCACATTCTCATATCCGGCAAACTCACCCGTTGTAAAGGAGTAATATGGAATTTCTGACAGATTCACAGACGTTAGTTTCTGCAACACTTCAATGGCTTTTGGTCCCTGAACAGCAAGCTGAGCCATTTTATCGGAAGCGTTTTCCAGTTCTGCACCCACAGTATTATGACTAACGCACCAGTTCCAGTCCTTTTCTATGTTAGAGGCATTAACCACCAGCATATATTTTTCAGGTTCATAATAATAAACCAGCAAATCGTCCACAATACCACCGTCTTCATTTGGAAAACAAGTGTACTGCGCTTTGCCTATAGTTAGTGCAGCTACGTTATTGGAAGTTACTTTTTGCAGAAAGGCAAGTGCATTAGGACCTTTTACCCAGAATTCTCCCATGTGAGAAACATCAAACACCCCTACTCCGTTGCAAACGGTAAGGTGTTCGTCTATAATTCCAGAGTATTCAATCGGCATGTTATAGCCGGCAAATTCGTGCATCTTTGCACCTAAAGAAATGTGTTTGTCAGTAAATGGTGTGGTTTTCATAGTATTAGAATTTTTTATTTCTTATTTACTGGCTACAAGCTCAGCAATTTTAATAATCACTTTGGCTGCTTTTTCCATGGACTGTACTGGTACAAATTCATAACGGCCATGGAAATTCAAGCCTCCCGCAAAGATGTTTGGACAAGGCAAACCTTTGAAAGAAAGTTGTGCTCCGTCTGTTCCTCCACGGATAGCTCTTACCTTTGGTTCTACTCCTACAGCTTTCATTGCTGCAAAGGCTGTATCGATAATGTGCATTACCGGTTCAATCTTTTCGCGCATATTGTAATACTGATCCTTCAATTCAAGAGTTGCAGTTCCTTCACCAAACTCAGAATTGATTTTACGAACCAGGTGTTCAACTTCGGTCTTGCGATTCTCGAATTTTGAACGATCGTGATCACGGATAATATAAGAAACTGTAGTTTGTTCCACTGTTCCGTTTACACCAATCAGGTGATAGAAACCTTCGTAACCTTCTGTGTGTTCAGGAGATTCATGACGAGGGAACATTGATATGAATTGATTGGCAATACGTATAGAGTTAACCATTTTATGTTTGGCGTATCCCGGATGAACGTTACGGCCTTTGAAAGTAACCTTTGCCGAAGCTGCATTAAAGTTTTCAAATTCAAGCTCGCCAACCTCACCACCATCCATGGTGTAAGCCCAGTCGCAACCAAATTTCTCCACATCAAACTTATGCGCTCCTTCTCCAATTTCTTCATCGGGATTAAATCCAATGCGAATTTTTCCGTGTTTAATTTCAGGATGTGCCTGCAAATAAGCAATGGCAGTAAGTATTTCTGCAATACCAGCCTTATCATCTGCACCAAGAAGAGTCTTTCCGTCGGTTACAATCAGGTCTTCTCCTTTATGATCCAACAGTTCAGGAAACATTTCCGGAGAAAGAATCACTCTGTCTTCCTTGCAAAGAAGAATATCTTTTCCGTCATATTTTTCAACGATACGTGGGCTAACGTGCTTACCACTCATATCAGGACTTGTATCCATGTGTGCAATAAATCCGATGGTTGGAACTTTCTTGTCGATGTTTGCAGGAAGCGTAGCAAAAAGATAACCATAGTTGTCTAGAGATATATCTTCCAGCCCCATAGCTTCCAGTTCTGTTTTAAGATATTCTGCGAAAATCATCTGTCCCGGAGTACTTGGAGTTAGCCCGGTTAACTCATCCGATTGGGTGTCAAAACTGACATATTTAAAAAAACGTTCTACTAAAGTCATATAATTAAATTTTTATGTTGTTTTTATACTGCTTGTAAAGGTAAAAAAAGAGCCACGAATTACAAAGTAATCCGTGGCTCTTTTTTATTTTTCAACCTGCAGTGTGTTTTTACTTAAGTTTTCTATGGGTCAAAATTAATAATATAGCGGGTAACTATATTACTTTTATGTTAATCCGAAAAAACTATATCTAAATACCTATTGCAGTAAAACTCAAACTACTGCAGGCTGTTTTTAAAATCAATGCCGGGAAATTTTATTTTAGACCCGGGTCTCAACATACTTTTGATGTACATCATAATAGTGCTTTGATGTACATCTAAAGTATGCTTTGATATACATCAAAAACAGACTTAGATATACATCAAAACAAAAATATTACTAGAGAGATTTGTTAATGTTTCAGTTCTTGTTCTTTTTTCATCTTATAGAAGTTCTGAAGCACATAGAATGCTTTCTTTTTCATCCCTCTTTCAGAGATTACTCCCTTGCGATTGAAGAAATCCTGAATACCGTTTAACTGGCGACGAGATGAGCGGAAATCCATCAAAATCCATGGAGAAGTTCCGGCAAATCCGTCAACGCGGTTATACATATCGAGCGTGTTTTTGTAAAGTTCTTCCTGATACTCTTCCGTCCAACGTTCAGTTTTGTCGCCATGCTTGCCTTGCAATGCTCCTCCCCCGAATTCGCTGATGAAGAATGGTTTGTCGTACGGAATATCCCATTGACGGGTTTTGCAATCTTCCGGAGTTCCGCCATACCATCCCAGGTAATTATTGAAACTGATAATATCTACATACTTACTCATGTAATCTTTTACCTGACTCACATTTCCTTTTGTTCCGGTTACTTCCATAGCCATACTTAACAAGCGAGTGTTATCTTTTGCACGAACCTGAGCAGCAAGATCGGCAAGGAACTTATCGCGTGCATCACTGTGCGGAGTTTCGTTGGCAACCGACCAAATTATAATGCCGCAACGGTTCTTGTCGCGTTCCAACATATCATTTAATTGTGTGGAAGCATTCTTGTAAGTATCCGGATTACTCCAGTGAATAGTCCAGTAAACCGGTATTTCACTCCAAACCATTAGTCCCATCTCTTCTGCGGCACGAACCATAAATTCATTGTGCGGGTAATGAGCCAGACGAACAAAATTACATCCCAGTTCTTTTGCCCAGCTTAGCAGAAGCATTGATTCCTCTTTCGAGAAAACTCGTCCCTGACGGTAAGGTGCCTCTTCGTGAATGGATATACCTCTAAGGAAAGTCTTCTTACCGTTTAGCAAGATACTTTTTCCTTGTGTCTCTATCTGTCGGAAACCAATCTTATCATTCAGTACATCTTCACCGTTACGAATTACCACATCATACAGTTTTGGAGATTCAGGCGACCATAGTTTTGGTTTAGCCTTTAAAGCAAATACAGCTTTTCCCTCAGCATCGGTCACTAACTTCTTCTGAATCTTCAGCTCAGGAATCTCTACAGAAACTTCTACCCCAGCCTTCTTTTCATTTAGCTGAACGTAACCTTCCACCTTGTCATAGCTTCCTTTGGGAAGTTGAACCAGATAATCGTCTACAAATACATCAGGAGTTTCAACCAGCAACACGTCACGGGTAATTCCTCCGTAGTTCCACCAGTCGGAATTCACCGTTGGCACACCTTCCGGTTTACGTTCATTATTCACACGAAGAATCACAAAGTTACTTCCCTCTTTTAGTTTGTTGGTCACATCAAAATTAAAAGGAGTAAATCCGCCTTCGTGAGTTCCAATCTGTTCGCCATTCAGATAAACATTACAGAAGTAGTTCACAGCACCAAAGTAAAGAAATGCTTTGGTACCCACTTTTGGAGTGTAATTAAAATCTTTCTTATACCAAACACTACCTTCGTAAAAGAATAGTTTATCATCCTGTGTATTCCAGTCGCCCGGAACTTTGATCAGCGGAGCAGTATCAAAATTATACTCCACCAAGTCCGATTTAGATTTGGCCTTTTGATTTTTAAAAAAGCCGTTGTTGCTTACATTAAGCCTATAGTCATAATACCCATTGTCGAAGGGATCCACGATGGAATTCCAGGATCCGTTTAGTGATTGTGTGTGGCGTGCGTATACATTATTCAGTACTGTATCAGCTTTCACCAGCGAAAGCGCAGAGATACATGCGAATAAAACCAGCATTAATTTCCTCATAATCTTATTCTTTAAGGTTCTTTTTATAAAATTGTGGAGCAAAGATATACTTTAAAAGACAATCTTTACTCCACAAATAATTCAAAAGAGTGTTATTTTAATTTATTAATACTTTTCTATTTAAAGATACTGAGGTTCCATTGGTCATACCATTTCAAAATTGGTTTTCCATTTTCAAAGAGAATAGGCAACCATATATAACGAGCATCGATAGGATGTTTAGGTGTCCATCTGTCTGCCATAAAGATATATGCATCTTTTTTTCCTTCCACCTTTTGAATAAAAGTGCTTTGGGAATGAAAAGTCAGTTTAGCATCATTTCCCACACAAGGGTTAGGATACTTTTTCCAAGGTCCCCAGATGTTTGTAGCAGAAAACATACGAGCCTCGTTAGGATCCCATCCGGTACAACCAGAAGTAATCATCCAGTACACGCCATCTTTCTTGAATATTGCCGGAGCCTCATTGTGTCCACCAGGGAAAATACGGATATATTTTCCGGAGTGACCTAAATAATCGTCAGTCAATTCGGCAATCTGTAGAGTCAGATTCTCTTCAGACGAATAAATATGGTAAGCCTTTCCGTCATCGTCCACGTAAATTGTCATATCACGAGACATCTGCCCATCCTTTAAATCTCTTTTAGTAAACAAGCCATTATCTACAGCTTTGTACCACTGCGGAGTCCACCACTCTTTATAATCTTCAGTATTCAAAGAGAGCTTCTTTTGTTCATCCGTCATATTCATTGGATAGATTCCGGGATTGGAACGAAACGAGCGAACGAACTTATATGGTCCTGTTATCTTATTGCTCACAGCAACACCAACTCGTGCAGCAGCGTATCCTTTTCCTTTAAGTTCCAGGTGAAACCACATCACAAACTTATCCGTCTTCTTATTATATATAACTTTAGGACGCTCAATAATACAACCTTTAGTTATATCACTTTTCTCATCTTCTTCAACACTTAAAGCAATCCCCTGGTTTTTCCAGTTATAAAGATCGGAAGAAGAATAGCAGGTTACTCCAACCAAAGCATTACTGGTTTTTTCGCTTTTGAACTCTCCAAACCAATAATACTTACCCTGAAAATATAAAGTTCCACCTCCATGAGCATTAATATGAACACCTTTATCATCGGGCCATAACTTACCCGGATAAAATGATTTATTTACTGCACCAACCTGAACACTGAAAAAGGCTACACAAGCCATTAAAACAGGAGTGATAATTCTAAAAAGACTCTTATATCTCATTCATTAAAATTTAAAGATTATACGCAAATATAGACTCTCAAATTATGTAAATGCACTAAAAATAGCTCTTTAAGTTCCGTTTTTAGACTATTCCCCAATACTTAGACATAAATGATGTATAATTTTAGTTAACTGAGTTATAATTTCCGGAAATCCTTATATAGAAGGATATAGCAAAAGAAAAAGATAACTTATTTAATACAGTAAACGTACTAAAAGAAGAGGTTGCCAATGACAACAAGTATCAGGCAACCTCTGAAAGAAAGTTATTCTAAACCCTGGAAACAACTCAACTTAATAAACCCGATTCCTATTTTTGCTGATAAATCCGCACGTAATCTATCTCATAGGTTAATGGAAACTTAGTTTGAGAAGGATCTCCCCCATTACGTCCTATTGCAAGATTCAAAAGTAAATATTGCGGTTGATGAAACGCATTACTACCATCCGCATTGATCGTTTTAGAAAGATCAACCTCATTCAATAATTCATCATCAAGATACAACCGGATAAAATTTTTATCCCAATCCATACGCCAGATATGAAATTTACTTGCCCAATCAGCATCTTTTTCTGTAAAATGGCTCAAAGGTTTATTCGAACCATTCCACTTAGCTTTCCATCTTACATTTGTTCCCCACGCAGCATTGGCCAATATTGAAGGAACATTGTTTATCCGATAAAATTCCATCAAGTCAACTTCACCACTTGACGGCCATTCCTTATCTTTACCTAAAGTCCAGATTGCAGGCCAGGAACCGCATGCTGTAGATATCTTTGCTCTAACCTCAACACGTCCGTATAAAAATTCCTTTTTATCCTGGGTATTTATAGAAGAAGATGTATATTCTGCATACTCTCTTGAAGTTTTCCAATTAGTATCCCCCTTCTTATATTCAGGATTCAGGACTTTTTCCCTACGTGCCTCTATAACTAAAACACCTTTTTTGCAATATGCATTTTTATCCTGATACCACTGCAACTCTTCATTGCGGGCAAAACCTTTTTCAAAGCTCCAGAACTTTTCATTGGGCTTTCCTTTATAATTAAATTCGTCGCTCCACACCAGCTTCCACTTTTGCCCAAAAGCTAAAGTTGGAACAAAAAGACATAGCAATAAAAGCTTATACATTTTCATATTTGTATTATTATACTTTTTCATGTTATTCACTAATAAATAAAAACTAACACCTAAGAAAACGTTAATCAATACTCAAAAAATCTATGTTCACAATTTCTTTTGATATACCCTAACATAATCAATCATGTATTGCATTGGGAAAACATCATCAGCAGGCGTGCCCCCATTAGAACCTATAGCCAGGTTTAACAATATATATTGCTTTTGTTTAAATGGCCATGTGTAATTTGCAGCAGATCCATTTTGTGTTTGAGACTGTTTTGTGGTATTATACAAAACATCATCTACATATAGATTTATTTCATCTTCATTCCAATCCATACGCCAGATGTGATATTTCTTTGTCCAATCGGCATCTGTTGCTGTAAAATTGGAGAATTTTGTTTTAACAGAATTCCACTGAGCTGTCCATGCTTTATCTGTTCCCCATGCTGTATTAGCCAAAATATAAGGTTCACCACCTATCAGATAATATTCAAGCAAATCAATTTCACCACATGATGGCCAATCGTACCAATTTCCAAGTGTCCATATAGCTGGCCAGGCACCTTTCCCTGTCGGAATCTTTGCCCTAACTTCCAGACGTCCGTATTGGAAATCGAATTTACTGTGAGTAGTCATTGAAGTAGAAGTGTACTCTGCATATTGACGATTTGTTTTCCAACTGGAACTACCTGCCACATAATTAGGATTCTGCACTCTTTCTTTTTTCCCTGTAATTACTAAAGTACCATCTTTACATTGAGCATTATCCGACTGATACCATTGTAGTTCTTCATTACGAACAAAGCCTTTTTCAAAAGTCCAGTTATTCGAATCAGGAGCACCGTTAGAGTTGAATTCATCACTCCAAATCAATTGCATACCATCCTTCTCACTTTCAGGTATAGCCGGATCTGGCTTTGTTTCATCGAAATCGGCAAACTTAAATACCAACATTAAAGAATTTACTTTCTTATTTATTGTATAAGAAGTTGAGTTCTGAATCTTAACCGGCAAAACAAATTTTCCGTTTCTTCTTACAATATCATCAGCCAGCAATTTATCTTTATGAATAGTTACAGTCAAGGAAGAACCTTCTTTTTCGCCGGCTTTCATTGAAAGCTGATTAGATGATAATTCGTAATAACTGTCTGGTAAAAGTTGTGCCTTTTCATACAAGCTGCCTTTTTCTGCATTACTTATTAATTTTGCTAATGAATCTTTATCTACCATTAGGTCTACATTAACATCCTTATCGGCTACTCTATTCTGATACAACGCAATATTCAAATTAACAACTGTATCTTTTTTCTGAGAAGAAGCAATTTTCATTGATATGGCAGCATCAGAGCCATTCCAAGAATCGGCAGATTGTTTCAAACAAAGCAATGATGTATCTACATTATCTGTTGCAAGATTATCATTACCATTGCATGCAGAAAATGTAGATATTATCGCAGCCATTGAAATGACTGCGATAATATTTATAAAAGTTTTTTTCATAGTAACTGTAAAGGACTAGTCCTTTTCGTCTGTTTCTGGATTAAATACATTCAGTTTTACATCGTATATTGCAAATTCTGCCATATTGAAGTACTTAGTATTTCCACTGGTAGCAATTACATTAAAACGGAAGTAGGTAAACTTTTTACCTGGAGCAACATAACTTGATGTATATTCTGAACTGACAGCAGTTGGTAAACCAGAAAGGGTTGTTACAGTTTCCCAATTCTGACCATCATTACTTATCTGCAATTCAACACTACTTGGTCTTGCAGATGTTCCCGAATTATTACGGTTCATGTAATAAATCAAAAAGTTCTCATGAGCTTCATTAAAGTTAATCTGAATATACTGAGGCAATGAAATTTGAGGAGAACTCCATCTTGTATGGAAGAAAGTTCCTGAATTTCCGTCAAGAAGATTCTTTATAGGACCCTCTGTTGGTTCCTGAGCATTAGTACTTAATTGAGTTTCGGTAAGAGTTATTTTTGTCTTTTCAGCTACAGTAGTAACTGAAGGTGCTGCTCCGGAAGTAGCCTCAACAATATTTATATCTCCACCTTCTTTCGCTGCATTAAATGTCTGGAAAGAAAATTTATATGCTCCATAACGAGCTCTTGTATTACTAATAAGCATCTCGGTAGTACCTTTCGATGCTATTTTATACACATCCTTCTTTTGTAACGGATCATAATATTTTATCTGCAAATAAGCAAAATCTCCAGCAGGAACCTGCCATTTAAGTTTTATTTGCCCAGGTAAAGCCTCCGACTGAACTGTTTTAGTATCAATAGTAGCAGGAACACCGGTATACCCAACTATTTCAAATTGCTCAATTTTATCATCACATGCACTCATTAGCAGAAGAAATACAACTGCTAATGAATATATAAATTTTAGTTTCATGGTTTTCATCTTTTAATAATTTAATAATACCTGATTACCAACCTGGATTTTGAGTAAGATTAGGATTCTTTCTTATTTCAACATCCGGAATAGGGAATAAATACATCTTATCATCCCAGATACGATTCTTTATAACACGGTTATAAGTATAATTACTATTATCTTTTGAAATCTCCATTCTAACAATACTCTTAAACTTATCACCTTCTTTCCAGCGACGAACATCCCAGAAACGATGTCCTTCGAAAGCTAACTCAACCATACGTTCGCGTTCGTACTTTTTCCAGAAATCTGCATTTGATAATCCAGCAGGGAATGCAGGCATCTTAACGTCTTCACGATTACGGATAACATTAACAGCATCTTTAGCAGACATTGTAAATTGTGCATCTGTTGCATCTGCCGAACCTAAATATTTAAATACAGCCTCAGCATAATTTAAATAAAACTCACCTAATCTGAAAGTAATCCAGTTGTGTCGTTTTCCACCACTGCTATTTTGAGCACTGATATCAATTGTTCCATCCAAATATTTCTTCAGGTAATATCCTGTTGGAGTAGCGCCAGATATAGGTAGACCATTTCTACCTCCAATATATATCTCTAATAAATTAGCATTTGTACTAGGCCATTTTTCTCCATTAACAGCAACAGTCATACTTAATCGAGGGTCTCTGTTTGTATATGGTTTTTGAGGATCAAAGCCACTTTCAGTTTCATCCCATGCCTTTCCGGTTGTTTTCATTTCATAAGCATCAACCAAAGTTTGTGTAGGACAGTTTCCTGAATTACCATTTTCCATACCAACAGGGAAATTTGTTGTTTCCGGAGAGTTAGTATCACCTATTCTTCTAACAAAAATCATTTCTGAAGCTTTCCAGTTATCAGTTCCCCACAAAGCTGAATATTTGCCAAGCTTAATGCTGTTCTGACTACAATAATCAATAACGGCCTTGCTAGCTTCAGCAGCCTTTTTCCACAAAGTCAAATCATTATTTGCATTAAATAGAGGACTTGCCTGATATAAAAGTGTTCTTGCTTTCAAAGCCAAAGCCATACCACGTGTTACACGACCAGTTTCAACGCTACCTATTGTTGATGCATCTTCTTTTAAATCATTGTAGTTTATAGGTAATTTATCAGCAACTGCATCACATTCGTCTGTTATAAATTGGAAAACGGTCGCAGCCGGAGTTCTTTCTAATTTATTAGCCTCATCTTCTGTAAGAACATTTGTTGTAAATGGTATATCCCCATAAGCTCTCACTAATAAGAAATAATAATACGCACGCAACAAACGGACTTCATACTGATAGCGATTGAAACGATTTATCTGTGCCTGATAGTCTTTATCAAACTTAAGCTCAGAGAAATCAGCATTCGGGAATTCTTTCAGATAGTAGTTAGTTTCTCTGATAGCCTTGTAATATCCCCATAATGAATATGAGTTAAGTGGTCCCCATGATCCGTTATAAAAATCATGAATATTAGACCATGACCATGCATATTCAGATTCATCACATGCAGAACTGAATGAACCACTTGATGGAAGATCAGAATCAAGAGAACTATATATATTAGTTACAAAGCCACTTGTACGGCCAAAGTCTGTAAAGACATAGTCTTTACCATATACTGTATACTCATGATAGTCCATTTCATTAGTACAGGATGAAAAAGCAAGTACACAACCTAAGCCTATGAATATATTTTTTAATTTCATATTAATACTTTTTTCTGTTTATTGAATAAATCCTTAAAAGCCAAGAGATAGCCCAAAATTCACAGAACGTGTTGCAGGATATGATATTCCCATTGCTTCAGGATCACTTACATCGATCTTATCAAAGCATAGCAAATCAATTCCTCTTACATAAAATTTAGCATTCTTGATCTTTATTCTTTCTAAGAATGAAGCTGGTAACTTATAATAGATTTCACAGTTACGTAATTTTAAGAATGAACGATCGGCCATCCAAACAGAACTTACTTTTAAGTTATTATCTACAGCTTCTGTTGTTAATCGAGGGAAACGGGCATTTGGATTTTCAGCACTCCATCTGTTAGCATAATAATAATTAGATATAGTAGAGTTACCTACCAAAGGCTGATAAACACTTGTAGTTCCCAATATTGCAGTGTAGTTACCTACTCCCTGGAATAAAGCATTGAAACCTAAACCTTTCCATTCCAAACCTACATTGAATGAATAATAAATTTCAGGAACGGTTGAATTATACCCCATAGCAACAAAGTCGTTGTTATTGATAACACCATCATCATTCTGATCTTTATATTTTATATCACCCGGTTTCACCTGACCAAACTGCTGTGTTGGACTGTTATTTATATCTGCCTGATCAACAAAATATCCGGTAGCTTGCAAACCAAATATTTGTCCTACCGACTTACCAGTTGAGCGTAAATAATCATAAGCCTGAGGAGCTTCCAGCTGTTCTTTTATCTTGTTTTTAGAAAGAGTAAACTTACCTCCAAGAGTTAGTGTGAAATCGCCAATATTTTTGTTGTAATCAGCTCCAATCTCAGTACCCCAGCTATCAACAATTCCTGCATTTTTATAAGAATTGGAAGCACCCAGTACTGAAGAGTTCTTTCCGGAAGTGTTAACCCAAATATCAGAACGTCTTTCATAGAAACCATCGATAGTCAAAGTTAATCCTTTAAATAAACCTGCATCTAAACCAAGATTATACTTATGAGCTTTTTCTGTTGTACCGTTTAAAGAAGGTAAAGTTCCTTCTTGCCAGCTACCATCATTACTAAAGTTATCTCTTATAGGATAACCACCACCACCTGTGACTGTTTCATTCCAATAACCGTTATAAGGAATATTATCTGTACTTAAGATTCCCCATGAAGCACGAAGCTTTAAGAAATCAACCCAGTTTACATTCTTCATAAAGTCTTCATTAGACATTACCCAAGCTAATCCAACAGTTGGAGAAAGATGCCATTTACTATTTGTTTCAAGAACATTAGAAGCCGAATTCATCAATGTAAAATCAGCAAAATAACGATTCTTGTATCCATAATGAGTATACCACGCTAAATTCTGATGATAGAAAGTCTGGTTTACACCCTTTGCATTATCATATTTATATGAATACATCAACATTGTATATAAGTTGTGTGAACCAAACTGACGTTGATAATCCACATTTGCCTGAAAATTGAATGAACGATATTGCCAGTCCAATTTACTATCACCACTCATTTCACTATCAGAACCACCAGTATAAGTATTATATGCTGCAGGAGCACCATTCTGCCAGCTTGAAACACTTTGACTACCATATTTATATTCTTTGGAATGGTTTTCCCAATATGAAGCGATATTGTCATATCCGATACGGATATTGCCTCCTAGCCCTTTTACAAAATCAGAAAGATCTTGCTTTAATGCCATATCAGCATATAAAGCACGGGTATGTCCTTTGGTATAACCACGAGCCTGAGTCAAAGCCACTGGGTTATAATAACCATTCCATGTAGCATTGCCTCCCCAAAGTCCATCCTGAGTTCTAATAGGGAATGCAGCAGAAGGAACAGTATAAAGCTTTGAAATAAGATTATCAGAACCTAATCCCGGACGACTGAATTCATTCAATACTCCCATAATATTAGCTTGCATCTTTGTATTAGGAGATAAGTCCATATCCAGATTTGTTCTGAAATTACCTTTCGAGAATTTTTCCTGAGTAGAATAACCAACATTCTTATTTGAATTAGCAATAAAACCTTGGTTAGCCTGCAAATTCATCATTGTATAATAACGCATTCTGGTGCTACCACCACGGAAACTTAATGTAGCAATATCCGAAGCTCCAGTATTTCTGAATGTTTCTTTCCACCAATCTACATTTGGATATAAATAAGGATACTGTCCACTCTTAAATGCATTCAACTCATTCTGAGAATAACGAACAGTCTTGCCATCATTTGTCAATGCTTCATTCAATGCACTGGCATAAGTATAAGCATCAGCCATTTCCGGTTTGCGAACCTGCCAGTCAATAGCATGATCATAACTGAAACTTATTTCTCTTGATTTGTATTTACCACGTTTAGTAACAATGTTCAAAACACCATTCACGCCTTTATATCCATATAAAGCCAAAGCCGCAGCATCTTTTAAAACATTTACTGACTCAACTTCTTCCGGAGTAATGTAATTCAAAACGTTCCAGTTATTGTCGCGCTCCAATCCATCAACCACAACCAATATACCATTATTTCCGTTAAGGGTTTTCAGTCCTCTGATATACATAGCTGATTTCTGATCCCAGGTAGCACCTGTTCTCTGCATATTAGTTAATCCTAAAACGTTACCATATAAAGAATTACCGATAGTTAATGCAGAACGTTTGTTTATACTTTCAGAATTGGCTGTTGAAACAGATCCTGTAGACTCAGCCAATGCTTGTTCCAAACCAAAACCATAATTAACTTTTCCAGTAGAAAAATCCATCACAACTGTTACAGACTTACCAGAGTCTACTACCGGATACATTTTTACGGCATCATCAGCTGTCTGGATCTTCAATACATTTTCTTTACTAGCCATGATTTCGAATTTACCATCCTTATCAGTAGCTACCTTAACAAACGGATTGTTCACGATTGAAACTAACGCTCCCGATACAGGATTTCCAAGCGGATCTATAACCCTACCAGTTACATTATTTTCATTCTGCGCCCAACTATTTAAACTTGCACATGCAAATATTGCTAAAGCTATTATTTTATTTTTCATATCAATTCGTTATTTAAGTCAATATACATGTTGTTACTTCCAACCTGGGTTTTGAGTTAATCCATAACCTTTATTGACTTCTGAAGGTGGGAAAGCAGATAAATACCATCTAGGACTAAAGTTTGTCCACCAAGCACGGGATTTATTAGTTAACTCAAATTTAGTATAAGTAAACTTAGTAGGGAAAGCTCCGCGGACACTTGAACTTTTATCAGACCATGAACCGGAACCTCCATCAGCACGTTGAATTTTCAGACCATGTAAAGTCTTCGTAAACAAATCAGCACGTTTATTTCTAACCATATCAAACAAGCGAACATCTTCCATTCCTAATTCACAAGCACGTTCACGTAAAATCTCTTCCATAAGAGCATTCGAATCTGCAGTAAGCTGTTTGGTTGGATTAGATTCTACTAAACCTTTTAAACCAACTCTTGCACGAACAATGTCGACTTGTCTAATGGCATCAGCTAATCTGTTATTCTTTAACAAAGCTTCTGCATAAATCAGATAGACTTCAGCCAATCGCAAATAAGGCCATTCCAAATAATTTCCGGCTAAGCTACCTTTACCTTCTTTATAGAATTTATATAATCCGTAACCTGTAGCATACATACCTGTTTCTTTTTCTGTACTACTTACGTTTTCGCGACCGCCTAACCAAAGTTCAACAGCACGGCCACTGTATTTAGCACCATTAACAAGTATTGTTTCATACAATCTTGGATCACGAATAGGTTTACTATAATTATTATCTGTAAAGAATGGATTTAAAGCAATGTTTGAATTATCCCAGGTAAATGGAGTACCATCGGCCATAGGGAACATCTCTACATATTCTTCTGTTGGTGTATATCCTCCAAAACCAACCCAGTCTCCCCAATAGTACCACCAATCCCAGTTGTACTTACCAATAATTCTGGTAGAAATCAAAAGTTCTGTATTATCTTGTCTTGTAAAATAAGCTGCATTAAATGCACTTCTATATGCATCGGTTGTTGCTCCGGTAGGTTGCATTAAAGCATAATGTCCTTGTGAGCTTAACTCAGTAAAGAAATCTTCGCATGCTTTTAAACATTGTGTCCACAATTCAGGTTTATATGCACCATACCACACCTGATGTTTAGTTACTGCATCCTGAGGTTCTTCTGTGCAATAAGGTTGATTATCATTAAATAAAGGACTGGCAGCAAAAAGAAGAACTTTACATTTCAACCCCATAGCTGCAGCTTTTGTAAAACGACCTTGCCAGTTTGATTCACCATCAGCATCCAAATCCCAAGGAAGAACAGCTGCCGCTTCATCAAGCAAGCGAGTCATATAGTTAACTGTTTCTTCTACTGTTGCTCTAGGTAATTCATAGCTTGACTGAACATCGTATGACTTATCCAATATTGGCAATCCACCATAATGTCTGAACAAGTCGAAATAACGTGATGCAATAATAACCTTTGCCTCAGCAGCCAAACGTTTCTTCTCGCTATCATCCATATCAGGAACACGCTCTACATTTTCTATGAATAATAAAGAAGCACGTATCGCTACCCAACAATTTTCCTTTGTATATCCAAAACGAGTATCGTCAGCATCATCTTCATCACTTGCTTTATAGCCACCTGAATAATATTTTCTATTTAATCCATCCCATGAATTATGGCTGTGCCAGCAATCAGAAAGCACCTCAAACATACCGGTGTTCATTTTACCATCAACCATATTCCAGTTGGTAGCTAACCCATAATAAAGTTTGCTATATGCGTTCCAAAGAAAACGACGAGCATATTCAGCTTTTCCAAAAATTGTATCTTGCGTAACAGCAACCCCAGGAGCCTTTTCCAGGAAACTATCACCGAATTTTATGTCATCCACACATGACGTAGCCATTGTAGCTACAACAAATGTTCCGATAAACCACTTACTAAAATGTTTCATTTTTATCAAAGTATTAGAATCCAACCTTTAAACCAATATTAAATACCCGAGTTAATGGATAATTTGGGCGATCACTTTGTCTTGATTCCGGATCTCCCCATTTAAATCCTGTAAAAGTCAACAAGTTATATCCATTTACATACAAACGACATTGGTTCATTTTCAATTTCTTCATGAAAGCAAAATCAAAATTGTAACCTAATTCAATGCTCTTTAATCTCAAATAGCTAGCATCAATAAGATATAGGTCAGAACCTGCATAGTTATTTGATGCATGTAAGCCCGAAATTCTTGGATATTTAGCTGAGTATGTATCTTCGGATGTGCGCCATGTGTTTTCGTATTGATAAAGCAACAAACCTTTGTTGAATGTATCTCCAAGAGGTTGACGGAATTCGCTTAACATACGGTCAACATTCCATGCACCTGTCCATTGCATTGAGAAATCAAAGTTCTTCCAGCTAAATCCCATATTTAATCCGGCTGTATATTCCGGAGCATCTGTGTAACCTAGATTACGAGTCGCGTCATCACCTGTAATTTTGCCATCATTGTTCAAATCAGTATATACACAATCACCTGGTTTAAGTTCAATACCATGATCGGCAATTTCATGACCAAACTGAGCTTTATATCTTGCATCTGCAGTTTCATCATAGAATCCCCAGAACTTATACATAGATCTTGAACTAATAACGCGACCTGTTTTGTACATCCAATCTTCATTTTGCTTCACCTCATTCATATATAAAATCTTGTTGCGTGCAAAAGAAAGATTAGCATTTGCCCAGTAACGGAAATCTTTACCAACCTGATCGTTCCATTTCAATTGAAGTTCAAAACCCTTATTTTCTGTCTTACCAACATTAACAACAGGAAGTGACATTCCAAGAATACTAGGTAGATAATTAGGAGTCATTAATATATCTTTTCGTTTCTCGTAGAAATAATCAAAAGAAACATTCAAATGATCTTTCAAAACAGTAAAGTCAACTCCATAATTTTGTTTTGTAGCTTTTTCCCATGTAACATTTGCATAAGATTTTGTTGATTCATATGCACCAGGTTTACTACTTCCTGTATTTGTACCAAAATAATATCCACCACCCAGGTTATAAGCATCAGGAATATATAAGAAACGTTGATTATTACATTTATCATTTCCTACTACACCTAAAGATGCACGCAGTTTCATATAACTAACAACATTCTTAATAGGCTTAAAGAATGATTCTTCACTAAGAACCCATCCTAAGGAACCTGCAGGGAAAATTCCATAACGATTACCCGGTGCAAAGTTTTCAGAACCATTATATCCAATATTGAATTCTGCCAGATATCTGGATTTCCAATCATAAGTAGCACGACCAACAAAACCTACATAAGCAGAAGGGATATCATCATAAGAACCTCCGGGATAGTATCTTTTTGATTGGTTGTACAATACCAAAGCGTTCACATTATGATCTCCAAACTTACGTGAATAGTTCATACCCAATTCCATATACCAGTCACGCGCTTTACTGAACTGATCGTCCGGTTCGCTATAGCTTAATTGAGAATCTGATCCATTTTTTCTATAATCAACAGAACCATTTTCTCCTGATATAGGAGTATAATATGCTTTTGAAGAACTTGCAATTTTCTTATTAGCATATTCACTATTGTATGCGCCTTTTAATTTTAAAGAAAGTCCTTTTGTTATAAAGTCCAGCTTTTGATTTAAAGCCAAGTCGAGATTTAAAACATTAGTAGTTGTTGTTCTGAATCCCTTTCCGTAGTAAGAAGAAAGACCATCAACACCAGTAAATGGCAAATAATCAGTATTCGATACAACGCGTTTACCATCAATAATTCCGGCACCGGCAAAAGGCACAGCCCAATAAAGCTTACGGAATAATTGGTTTTGGTCTTCTCCTGATTCCGGAGTACGTTTAGTTTCTACCCTACCACCAATATTTACAGATAATAAAGTAGATTTAGTTATATCAAAATCAAGATTTGCTCTGTAATTATATCTTTTATAATCAAAATTGAAATCATCGTTCGCATTAAATTGCTTAAACATACCAGCTTGAGTAAACAAACCGGTTGAAACAAAATAACGCATTCCTTCTGTTCCGCCTGAGATATTAACATTATGTTGTGACTGGAATGCTGACTTCTTCATACAATAATCAATCCAGTTAATGTCCGGATAAAGAATTGGATCAGAATGTGTGCGGAACTTTTCAAGTTGATCATTACTGAAGGTAGGCACACCACCATCATTTACTTGCATCTCATTATAATATGAAGCATACTGATAAGAATTAGCAAAATCAAGTTGCTTTGTCATAACGTTAACTCCATACGAGCTGGAAAGTGAAACTTTTGCTTTGCCTTCAGCACCACGTTTGGTTGTTATCAAGATTACACCGTTTGCACCTCTTACACCAAATACAGCCGTAGCAGAAGCATCTTTAAGAACTGTGATACTCTCAATTTCATTAGGGTCGATTTGTGAGAAATCACGGTCTACTCCATCAACTTGGATAATTGGAGAAGCATCGTTCCATGTAGCAATACCACGAACATAAATATCTGCAGCATCGGCACCCGGTTCTCCTGAATACTGAACAGAAGAAACACCAGTAATCTGTCCTGAAAGTATATTAGAGATAGAACCAACAGGTGTTTTTAGCAGATCGTCACCTTTCATTGAAGAGATAGCACCTGTAATTGATACTTTCTTCTGAACACCATAAGCTACAACCTGAACTTCTTCCAATACATGTGTATCTTCATCTAATTCAATAGACATGGGAGCACCTTTTCTTATTGGAACAATTTTATCTTTATATCCAATAAAAGAAATTTTAAGCCTTGCTGCTCCTTGAGGTAACTGGAGAGTAAAAGCGCCATCTAAATCTGTTACAGTACTGACCTTAGTACCTTCAATCAACACATTAGCACCAATGATTGCTTCTCCTTTTGAATCTTTAACAACTCCAGATATCTTTTGCGTACTTTGCTGGGATATTTCCAGAGAGTTATTTTCCGCAAAAAGTCTTAGTTGAAAAGGGGAATAAAGTGCAAATAATAAAACAGACAAACGTATTACCCATTTAACAGGTACAAGCTGCCGTTTTCCTCTACACTCATGAAAAGTTTTTTGTTTTTTCATTTAGTTATAAACTTTAAGATTAAACATCTTTGCTTAATAATCACTTAGCAAATTTATCAATCCTTAACAATACAGAAGTCTGAATATAGCTATTTTAAGAGGAATATGGGATATTCTACTACTTTAAACTATAATTATACCCACTTACATTGATATATAAATTCATTCTTCTACTATTAGCGTCAATTACACGTATGCATATTTTACCTGTGGTGACAAACTTTAAATAAAACATCTTTTATATGTCTTGGGATAAAATTTGTCACCCCCATTACCAAAGGGTTTCAGAAGGAGTGAGCATGTTACCCCCCTCAAAACAACCTTATATCTTTCTGATTTTTAAATATGAAAAGTTTACAAAAGGTAAAACACACATAAATAACTGATTATATGCTCATTAAATAGTGTATTCTATAAAAAAAGCAATAAAAGAACTGATAGTAGTTGCTTGTTAATGTACTGATTTATTAAATTATTATTTATTGCCCAATGGATTCCGGTTTATTGGTGAATAAATTGAAACCATTGGGCAATAATCCAACAGGCAAACCTTATATATTTTTATTCGTTTTCCTCAGGTTCAGGGACAAACGATTCCGGCATATATCTTTCAATATATTCGCTTGGCAGCATACCGAACTCTTTTTTGAAACATGCACTAAAATACTTAGGATCATTAAATCCAACTGCATAAGCTAATTCCGAGATCCGGATTTTCTTTTTCTCTTCTACAATTTTACAGGCAGCTTTCAATCGGATATTACGTATAAAGGCCGATGTATTGAGTCCGGTAAGCGATTTTAGTTTCTTGTATAAAGTAGACTTACTGGAGCCCATTTCTTCTATGAACTGCTGCTGGTCGAACTCTGAATCGTCAAGATGTCTGTGAACACAGTCAATAGCACGTTGCAAGAAGTCTTCATCCATACTTGTATAGCTAAGCTCTTTCATTTCAAAAACCAGTTGTTTCTTGAAATCCTTCGCTACCCTCTCTTTGTTCTTCAGAAGATTCTTAATTTTAGCATGCAATACAGTAAGCTTGAATGGTTTGCTTATAAATCCATCGGCTCCGGAATCGTAAGCTTCAATCCTATCCTCCTCTTTATTCTTTGCTGTAAGCAGAATCAAAGGAATATGGCAAGTTTCGAAATTATTCTTTATGTGTTTACAAAACTCTATACCATCCATCTCAGGCATCATAATATCGGATACAATAAGATCAATATCTTCATTCTCAACAATAGAAATACCCTCCTTACCGTTTTGCGCTGTAAGCACATTATATTCCCTACTTAATAATTGAGTCATCAACTGCAATAGCTCCTCATTATCTTCAATAACCAGTAAAGAATGAGATTTTGTCTCATTTGTTTTTTCCGGTTCGGGAACAGAAAGTTCGAGATCCGAAATAGTTCCTTCTGAAGATACATCTTTCATTTCATCTATTTCATCATCATTATAGAATGAACGATCAATAGGTATCTTTACAGTAAAAGTAGTACCTCTGTCTATCTCACTTTCAGCAGTAATAGTTCCCTGATGCAGTTCTACCAGATCTTTAGTCAGAGAAAGTCCGATTCCTGTGCCAATGGTATTAAAGCGACGATAATCTCCTTCATAAAAACGCTTAAATAAAGTCTTTATTTTCTCTGGAGAAATACCCTTTCCATTGTCTTTTACAGAAAGTATTGCATATTCCTTATTTGAATCACAACTTAGATTTACCAGAACAAATCCGCCTTCACTATTATATTTGGAAGCATTCGACAGCAAGTTATATACTATCTTGTCTAACTTGTCTGGATCAAAATATCCCATTATATTTTCCGGATCGCAAACTACCGACAAATGAATCTTCTTCTTTTTCATCAAAGGACGAAGGCTCTCTACCTCTTTTCTTAAAAACACCGCCAGATTATCATTAGAAACTTTTAGTTTCAGGTTGCCAGTTTCGGCTTTTCTGAATTCAAGAATCTGCTGTAACAAACGAATCAAACGAGATATATTATTCTGCATCACACCATAGTGTTCGCGGTTTTGAGGAGAAATCATCTTCAAATCATCAACAGTCGCTGAAATAATAGTCAGCGGAGTTAAAAGCTCGTGAGTAATATTTGTAAAGAACTGCAGTTTAGCATGGTTCACTTCTTCAGATTTAATCTGCTCCATCTGCTGTAATTTCAAATCATTCTTCAACTGCATTCTGTTCCTTGCAACTCTTAAAGAGAAACGAGCTATCAGAACTCCCGCAATTATATATAATAGGTAAGCCCACCAGGTAGCCCAGAAAGGAGGAAGAATAACAACTTCCAATACTGTTTCCGTTTCATTCCACACCCCATTTTCATTCGTTGCTTTCAGTCTGAATGTATAAGTACCACTCTTCAGGTTATTATAATTTGCAAATCGGCGCAATGCATCCGTGTACTGCCAGTCCTTGTCGAATCCTTCCAACTTATATGCATATTTGTTTCCCCTGGAATTATTATAAACCAGAGCAGCAAATTCAATTGTAAAGTTCTTATATTTATAAGGTAGTTCTATTCTTTTTGTAAATCCCGGAGTCTCTTCAGAAATTCTATTTCTAAGTTCATTATCCAAAGTTCCGAAGCTTTGATTAAGAATCTTTATATCTGTTATAACAACAGGTACTTTCATCACATTCTCTTCCATTCTGTCAGGAAAGAAACTGTTATATCCTTTATATCCACCAAAAAACAATTCTCCGTTCTTATTAAAAGAAGAGTTCTGAATAAAGAAATTATCCTGCAAACCATCGGCTGTTGTATAAACACGGAAACTCGATTCTTTAAGGTTCTTTTCAACACGTAACCTCACAAGACCATAATTTGTACCAAGCCAAAGATTTCCTTTCTTATCCTGTTGTATACTACTCACAACATCCCCCGGAAGATTTATAAGTTTATTGATAGAAATAAAAGTATCTTTTTCTCTATCATACAAATTAAGTCCTCCTCCTTCCGTTCCAAGCCATAGTCTTCCTATATTATCCTTAAACAGACATAGAGCATCCAGACAATTCAGTTTGTTGTTACTCAACGAATATTGAGTAAACTTCGTTAATTTAGGATTCTGTAGATTTCCGGAAAGACGTATTAGTCCATAATTTCCCGTACCACACCATATTGTTCCATCGTTATCTTCGCAGAGAGAACGAATGGTACAACGGCTAAGATCTTTATTATTAACCAAAAGTGTATTGAAAATATAACCTTTACCGTTATTATACCTCACGCATAATCCACTACGGGTACCAATCCAGCAGTTACCCTTCCTGTCTTCCTTTATAGCGGAAACACAAGCTTCTTTTAAAAAAGGAGTATTCTCAGGTAACATCACCTTTACCTTCTGCCCTTTCTTGTAAACGTAGATACCTCCATCATAAGTACCTATCCACAATTCATTTGTTCTTTTCATGCGAACAATCGTGTTGACTGTTGGCATACTACTTATATTCGAGAATTCAGGAATCTTAGGATAATAGTTGCAAACATTATTTTTTGGATTGTATGCAGCCAATCCATAAGTGCCTATCCCCATCCAAACCAATCCGTCATCATCTACATAAAGACTTTTCACCGAGTTTGTAGGTAGCTCACTCTTTATAGATTCAATATTATATTGATTAAAGTGAGTTTGTCTGGTACTTACCCAACATACTCCTCCTCCAATTGTTCCCAACCACATCATTCCTAAATGATCTCTGATAATAGAGTTTACTTCATTACTAACCAATGGATAGCGTTCACTTTCGGGAAGATAATTAATAAAATGTCCTGAACCATCCTGTGGAGTTATACTAAGCCCGCTACGCGTACCCACCCAAAGAGTGTGAGTATTCAGATCCTCAGATATTGAATAGACGATGTTATCTGATAAACTATTAGGATTTCCATTCTGATGAACGAACTTCTTCCATCGCAAATGTTTCATATCATAAGGGTTCTCTAATAAGAACAATCCCTCACTCCATGTACCAACCCATATCCTTTTTTTGTAATCTTCATAAATAACATGAGCCGAATTACGATTATTCATTTTAGGATATGCATAATACCTTTTAATCTTAGGATCATATCTGTAAAGTCCGGCCGACCATGTACCAATCCATATATTCCCTTTCGAATCTTCAATAAGAGACTTAATGGCAGTTGGATTCAATACCCCATTAGTCTTCGAATTAACCAGTATTTCAAAAGAATCGTTCTGAGGAATATATCTGCATAAGCCAGAATCCGTACCTATCCAAACAGTATTATCTTTGCCAATCAACAAACATGAAATTGCATTGTTTGCAATTCCGGGAATAAAAATCTTACGTATTAACCCAGTCTTCTTATTCAGAATATTCAGTCCGTCGAGCGTACCAATCCATAAATTATGGTCATTGTCGTCAGCCAGACAAAGGATATTATTACTTGTGAACAATTCCGGTGTGTATAGATTGGCCTTATAAGTTTTTACCTGATAACCGTCATAAAAACACAAGCCACTTCTTGTAGCAATCCATATATAACCGTCTTTATCCTGAAAAACCTTCTGCACTTCATCAGTAGGTAAGCCATTAAGCGTAGAAAGCTGTTTAAACTTTAAATGCTGAATAATTTCATTTTGAGAATTTGCCCAAAATGGACAAAGCAAGAAAAGTAAAAATAAAGATACTTTCTGTAATATTGGATAGTTGATATTCTGCATAAATAGATTTAATGATTACGCAAAGATATGCAGAATAGCATTTAATGAGGTCAAATTATTGGTAAATAAGTTCTGATAATAGATAAACCAGCAGAATGGTTATTGTTAAATACAAGAAGAACAACTTGTTACAAACCAAAATAACAAATATAAATATTGATAAACAAAGCATTACAGTTGCATGCTGTATTACTAAATATGCTTAATCTGTACAAGAAAGGACCTCTTTTATAAAAACTTTATTTTAATAGCAATGTTTTTTCTTTAAAAGGATAAAATGTCATATAATCTTTTATCTTTGCAGTAACAACTTAAATTTTTGATAAAATGAAAATAGAAAAGATTGTAGGAAGAGAAATTCTCGATTCAAGAGGTAATCCAACTGTAGAAGTTGACGTAATATTAGAATCAGGTATTGTAGGCAGAGCTTCTGTCCCATCAGGTGCATCCACAGGTGAAAATGAGGCAATAGAATTGCGAGATGGCGTTAAGGCCCGCTATGGAGGTAAAGGTGTACAGAAAGCAGTTGATAATATAAATAAGATAATTGCTCCTAAGTTGATAGGAAAATCAACGCTTGATCAAAGAGGTATTGATAAAGCCATGATTGAGCTGGACGGAACAAAAACCAAATCAAAACTTGGAGCAAACGCCATTTTAGGCGTATCGCTGGCTGTAGCAAAAGCCGGAGCTGCTTATCTGGACTTACCACTTTACCAATATATCGGAGGGGTAAATTCTTATGTATTGCCTGTACCGATGATGAATATCATTAATGGAGGATCGCACTCCGATGCTCCAATTGCGTTTCAGGAATTCATGATCAGACCTATTGGTGCACCATCCTTTAAAGAAGCATTAAGAATGGGAGCTGAAGTTTTCCATGCGTTGAAAAAAGTTCTTAAAGACCGTGGATTAAGTACAGCAGTCGGTGACGAAGGAGGTTTTGCTCCAACGCTCGAAGGTACCGAAGATGCGCTTAACTCCATTATTGCTGCTATTAAGGCAGCCGGTTACACTCCTGGCAAAGATATAACTATCGGTTTAGACTGTGCATCATCAGAGTTCTTCAGCAATGGAACCTATGACTACACCAAATTTGAAGGTGCAAAAGGCAAGAAAAGAACTTCTGAAGAGCAAGCACTTTATCTGGAAGAATTGATTAAAGGATTCCCTATCGACTCAATAGAAGATGGAATGAGTGAAAACGACTGGGAAGGATGGAAATTACTTACTGATAAAATCGGAGATAAATGTCAGCTTGTAGGCGACGACTTGTTTGTAACAAACGTAGACTTCTTATCAAAAGGTATTGAACTAGGTTGTGCAAACTCTATATTAATCAAAGTAAACCAGATTGGTACACTGACAGAAACTCTGAATGCTATTGAAATGGCCCATCGCCACGGATATACTACGGTAACCTCTCATCGCTCTGGCGAAACGGAAGATGCTACAATAGCGGATATTGCTGTAGCCACAAACTCCGGACAAATTAAGACTGGTTCATTAAGCCGTTCTGATCGTATGGCGAAATATAATCAGCTGCTCCGAATTGAAGAAGAATTAGGAGATTTGGCTGTTTATGGGTACAAACGAGTGAAATAAATGCAATAATGTGAAAGTTAAAGAACTTTCATAAAACAAATAAGCCTCAAAATCCAAATCGATTTTGAGGCTTTATTTATTACTCATTTACTATTTCTTTATTGTGAGAAAAGGTCATCAGAAACTTCTCTTTCCACAGTTTTAATAAGTTTAAATCGGGAATCTCTACTTCCGTTCTACGAAGAATAACCAATCCATCTTTTTCTAATTGGTTCAGGCATTTGGATACAGATAAACGTGTTTCACCAATAATTGCAGCAAAATCTTCCATTTTAATCTTCAGCTGCTTTTTGCCGTAAGGTTTTTCACATCGTGCCAATAAGAAATCAACTATCTTTGTTTCCAGACATGTATAGGTAAATTGCCACAATCTATCATGAAATTGCTGTACCCTATTTGAGAGAATATTACGGAAATTCAAACGGAAAATGTCATGTTTATCAAGCTCAGCTAGAATAAAAGATTTATCTATCGAAACAATATCAACATCTGTTTCCGCAGTATAAGTAGAGAAGTAACACGTTTTTATTCCAAAGAGAGAATAGAATCCAACGAGATCAGGAGCTGACTGGAATTCTTTTAACACAAAATTATTATCCTTATCGGTAGACTCCAGCATGATTTCACCTTTTAATAAAAAGGTAAGTTCATTACAAGGGTCACCGCTCCTCAATATAACACTTCCAGCTTTATATTTCTGAAAATGTAATTTCACTTTTCCAACGATTTTTGTAATTTCGTCTTCACCTAATCCTTGGAAAAGAGGCATTTTAAGCAAAGTCTCGTACATAGTTTCCATAACAACCATTTTTGGTATTACAGTTATAAAATAGTCTAATTCTAGTTCATTACAAATATATTGATAAAATTTGATTATATTCATTTACACACTCTTCTTTTTTTGTTTTTTATTGTTTCTTAAGCATGATTATTTTCTATATAGTAAAATGTTGTAAAATGCATAAAAATATAATATCTTTGCATTTAAAAAATAATTAGATATGTTTGCAGCATTTGATATTCAGGATATGATTAGTGCATTTATTGTACTATTCGCAGTAATAGATATTATTGGTTCTATTCCAATTATCATAGATCTTAGAGAAAAAGGACGTGAAGTAAACGCCGTTAAAGCAACTGTATACTCAGGAGCACTGATGGTAGGTTTTTTCTATGCAGGTCATCTATTATTAAGCCTCTTCCGGGTTGATATAGAATCGTTTGCAATAGCTGGTGCACTTATTATATTTTTCATGGCACTGGAAATGATTCTTGACGTTGAAATATTTAAAAACACAGGTCCTATTAAAGAAGCAACACTTGTTCCTCTTGTATTTCCTCTATTAGCAGGAGCCGGCGCATTTACAACATTATTATCACTACGTGCGGAATATGCCAGCGTAAATATCATGATAGCCTTAGTGCTCAACATGATCTGGGTATATATCGTTTTAAAGCTAACAGGAAAAGTAGAGAGATTTCTAGGAAAAGGAGGCATTTATGTTATCCGGAAATTCTTTGGTATTATTTTGCTTGCGATTGCTGTAAAACTGTTTACTGCAAACATTACCAACCTGATCACATTTCTTCAAGGCGGTTTATAGTAACTAAAAAAAATATTATTCATCCCGGCTTTTATCAATAAAAAGCCGGGATTTTTTTTCTTACTATAAGCCTCAACAAGAGAACCTTTTTAAAATTCTGCAGGAATATAAACCTATCAAAGATATAGCTGAATAAAAATTTTCAATAAGAAACTTTATAGCAAAAAGCAAAAAAAAGGAGTAAACAATACTGTTTTATCTCAAAAATCATTATTTTTGGAGATAGCAACATTATATTGTAACCATTAAATTAATAATAAACCTTTTAAAAGCCTATATAACTATGAGTTATCTGCGATTTGACAAAACTCTCATGATTAATCTTGAAGAATCTTTACCTAGAGAAATTCTTCGGACCAATAAATCGGGAGCATATCATTGTACTACAATAGTCGATTGCAACACAAGAAAATATCATGGATTACTAGTGATTCCTATTCCAGAAATGGACGACGAAAATCATGTTTTACTCTCTTCTTTAGATGAAACAGTTATTCAACACGGAGCTGAGTTTAACCTTGGTTTGCATAAATATCAGGGAGACAACTATAGTCCCAAGGGGCATAAATACATCCGTGAATTTGATTGTGAAAAAATCCCTATTACCACTTACCGTGTAGGTGGAGTTATTCTTACCAAAGAAAAAATCTTTGTTCATTATGAGAATAGAATATTGATTAAATATACATTAGTAGATGCACATTCTGCTACTACTCTTCGTTTTCGTCCACTTCTCGCATTTAGAAGCGTACGTCAGTATACTCATGAGAACCCACATGCAAGCAGAGAATATCAGGAAGTTGAAAATGGTATAAAGACCTGTATGTACCCAGGGTATCCTGAATTATTTATGCAGCTAAATAAGAAAAACGAATTTCATTTTGAGCCATATTGGTACAAAGGCATAGAATATACCAAAGAACAAGAAAGAGGGTACGATTCCAACGAAGATCTCTATGTTCCCGGATACTTTGAAGTAAACATTAAAAAAGGAGAAAGCATTATTTTCTCTGCCGGTATATCTGAGGCTTCAACAAACGATATGTTTGAGAAATTCGAAGAACAGGCAGCCAGACGTACTCCACGTGACAGTTTCTTCAACTGTCTGAAAAACTCAGCTCACCAGTTTCATAATAAACAAGGTGGCAAGCACTATCTTTTAGCCGGATATCCCTGGTTTAAATGTCGTGCTCGTGATATGTTTGTTTCCTTACCAGGTTTAACACTTGCTATCGACGAAGTTGAAGAATTTGAATCGGTAATGGAAACAGCGCAGGAAGCAATAGAGAATTACATAAATAACCGTCCGCTGGATTGTAAGATATATGAAATTGAAGATCCGGACGTGTTACTTTGGGCAATATGGGCTATACAGCAATATGCAAATGCTACATCAGCGGAACAATGTAAACAAAAGTACGGCAACCTTCTGAAAGATATTATCGAGTTTATCTATAAAGGCAAACATGAGAACCTGTTCTTACATGATAACGGATTGCTATACTCAAACGGAGAAAATAAAGCTATTACATGGATGAATGCCACAATCAACGATCGTCCTGTAACTCCAAGAACCGGATATATTATTGAAGTCAATTCCTTATGGTTCAACGCACTCCGTTTTGTAGCCGGAATGATGCATAAAGGAGATAAAGCCGAATCGATATTCGCCGATTCACTGGATGAATTAGCAATAACAACGGCCCAATCTTTCATTGATGTATTCCTGAACGAACATGGTTACCTACTTGATTATGTTAACGGACAACCATCCGACTGGAGTGTACGTCCCAACATGATATTTACCGTGGCATTTGAATACTCACCGCTTAAACCAGAACAAAAAAAGCGGATTCTTGATATTACAACCAGAGAGTTACTTACTCCCAAAGGACTACGTTCGTTAAGTCCCAAAAGTATCGGATATAACCCCAATTATGTAGGACCACAAATATTAAGAGATTACGCTTACCACCAAGGCACGGCATGGCCATGGTTAATGGGATTCTATATGGAAGCATATCTTCGTATATATAAAACAAGCGGAGTTTCCTTTATTGAACGCCAGCTAATAGGATTTGAGGAAGAAATGAGAAAACATTGCATTAGTTCTATACCGGAACTATTCGATGGCAACCCTCCTTTTAAAGGAAGAGGAGCAGTATCATTCGCTATGAACGTTGCATTAATCTTACACGTATTGAAGCAGCTTAATAAATACTATTAATAAGAGGAGGAAATAAAGATGAAAGTTTTAATGTTTGGATGGGAGTTTCCCCCTCATATATTAGGAGGCTTAGGTACAGCCAGTTATGGGCTTACACAAGGTATGTCTATGCAGGAAGATATGGAAATAACCTTTTGCATACCCAAACCTTGGGGAGATGAAGATCAGAGTTTTTTAAAGATTATAGGAATGAACAGCACTCCGGTGGTCTGGAGAGATGTGAATTGGGATTATGTAAATAACCGCGTTGGTGGATACATGAATCCTCAGGATTACTATGATTTACGAGACCATATATATGCCGATTTCAATTATCTTCATACCAACGATTTAGGTTGCATTGAATTTTCCGGTCGCTACCCGGATAACTTACAGGAAGAAATTAATAATTATTCCATAGTAGCTGGTGTTATTGCCAGACAGCAACAATATGATATTATTCATTCGCATGACTGGCTAACATATCCTGCCGGTATTCATGCTAAACAAATTTCAGGAAAGCCACTGGTTATACATGTGCATGCAACTGATTTCGACAGAAGCCGTGGAAATGTAAATCCCACTGTTTACTCCATAGAAAAGAACGGAATGGATCACGCCGATCACATCATGTGTGTTAGTGAGCTAACCCGTCAGACAGTTATTCATAAATACCATCAGGATCCACGAAAAGTAACTACTGTGCATAATGCCGTAGCTCCTTTATCTCAGGAGATTATGAATATTGTTCCTCAAAAAAGCAAAAAAGAAAAGATTGTAACCTTTTTGGGAAGAATAACCATGCAAAAAGGTCCGGAATACTTTGTAGAAGCCGCGGCAATGGTTCTTCACAGAACAAAGAACATTCGTTTTGTGATGGCCGGCAATGGCGATATGATGAATCAAATGATCAGTCTGGTAGCAGAACGAGGCATAGCCGACCGTTTCCACTTCCCCGGTTTTATGAAAGGAAAACAAGTTTACGAAGTACTCAAAGCCAGCGATGTATATATCATGCCTTCGGTTTCGGAACCATTCGGTATCTCTCCACTGGAAGCAATGCAGGTTAGTGTGCCTACAATCATCTCGAAACAATCGGGGTGTGCTGAGATTTTAGACAATTGTATCAAAATAGACTATTGGGATATTCATGCTATGGCCGATGCTATTTATTCCATTTGTACCTATCCTGCTATGTATGATTACTTAAAAACAGAGGGTAAAAAAGAAGTTGATGCAATAAAATGGGAAAACGTAGGCTATAAAGTACGTTCCATTTACGACAATATTTTACAGAATTATAGATAATAAAAAAATATAATCAATATGAAAACAATCTGTTTATACTTTCAAATACACCAGATTTTTCATCTGAAGAGATATCGATTCTTTGACATAGGCACAGATCACTATTATTATGACGATTACGCCAATGAAACTAAATTAAGTGATACTGTAGAGCGTTCATACAAACCGGCAATCGACGCATTAATAGAGATGGCTAAAAACTCAAACGGAGCTTTTAAAGTAGCCATTTCTCTATCCGGAGTAGCCATGGAATTATTGGAAATGCATGCTCCCTGCGTTATCGACAAACTAAAAGAACTGGGCAAAACCGGTTGTTGCGAGTTTTTGGCCGAAACATATTCCAACGGACTCTCTTCATTGATCGATAAACAAAGTTTCCGTGAGGAAGTTCAGCATCAATGCAGAAAAACAAAACAACTCTTTGGTCAGGCACCAACTGTGTTCAGAAACACAGGACTTATTTATTCTGATGAAATTGGCAGCACAATAGCCGATATGGGATTTAAAGGAGTGCTGACCGAAGGAGCGAAACATATTTTAGGATGGAAAAGTCCCCATTATGTATATAATTGTAATCAGGCATCCGGGCTTAAGATTTTATTCAGAGACTACAAGCTTTCAGATGACATCAGCCTTCGGTTCTCCAATCATGAATGGAGCGAGTATCCTTTGTTTGCCGATAAATACATCAGTTGGATTGACTCACTGCCAAAAGAAGAAAAAGTGATCAATATCTTCATGCCTTTAGATGCTATAGGTATAGCACAGCCTCTATCTTCAAACATTCTGGAATTCTTGAAAGCTTTACCGGGTTGTGCCAGTGAAAAAGGAATAACATTCTCTACACCATCAGAGATTATTTCCAAATCCAAATCAATCTCTCCTATTGAGGTTCTATATCCAATCTCTTGGTTGGACGAAGAAAGAGACATAAGTGCATGGTTAGGAAACAGTCTTCAACGTGAAGCCTTTAATAAACTATATAGCTTATCAGAACGTGTCAGACTGTGCCATGATAAAAGAATCAAGCAAGACTGGGACTATTTACAGGCTTGCCACAATTTCCGTTTCATGTCAACTAAACATACCGGTATTGGTATCGACAGAGACAATTACGACTCAGCCTACGAGGCTTTTTCAAATTATATGAATGTTCTGGCCGACTTTATCAATAGAGTAAACTCACTTTATCCGGAAGATTTGGATAATGAAGAATTGAACTCCCTGCTTACAACGATAAAAAATCAAGGAGATGAGATTGATACCTTACGTAAAAAGATTGATATGCTGGAACTCAGCAAGGTGAATCAAGAAAAGGCAGTTACCAAAACAACGAAAGAAAAGAAAACTAAAAAAGTAGCGAAGAAAGAATAGGAAACCAATCATAAAAAAAGCAGCTCAAATTGAGCTGCTTTTTTTATGATATCTATTCCTTATCATAAACTTTATCATAAAACTCATTGAAAGCATCAATGTAATTATCCGGAGACTGAAAATCAAGAACCGGAATATTCTTACTACGAGCATAATTTATCACTTCTTCATTTACATGCTCACTGTTTTGAATAACCCCGTCAGAATAATCGATAGCAAGCTTTAGTAACCCTGCATAATCAACATCACCCTGAACAGAAGATAAATCAATGCCTGCTAAGTCTTTCATCATTATTTTAGAGGCAAAATCCTGAGAAAGTGTATTTTTAAAGTCATCCTCATATACAGAGAACACAATCTTCACATCACGAAACGAAGGTTCATCTTTGTATACAGTCTTAATATATAATGGAGCTAAAGCTGCCATCCATCCATGACAGTGAATAACATCCGGACACCAACGGAGTTTCTTTACCGTTTCAATTACACCGCGGGCATAAAATATTGCTCTGCTGTCATTATCATCATATTCATTCCCATTTTCATCCGCAGCTTGTAGTCTGTTTTGAAAATAATCATCATTATCAATGAAGTATACCTGCATTCTGGCAGCCTGAATCGAAGCCACTTTTATAATCAATGGATGATCCGTATCATCAATGATCAGGTTCATTCCCGAAAGGCGAATCACTTCGTGCAATTGATTTCTGCGCTCATTGATATTACCCCACTTAGGCATAAATGTTCTGATTTCTCTTCCCTTTTCCTGAATAGCTTGAGGAAGATATCTTCCAACATTAGCCATTTCGGACTCGGGCAAGTAAGGAGTAATCTCTTGTGTAATAAATAAAACCTTGTTAGCCTTCATCATTTTATTATCTTTCTCATAAATATTCTGCAAAGATATAAAAAAAAAAGCGCATTTATGCAAGTTTTATCCTTCAATAACATCTCGCTAATTATTAAGTTTCTATTAATCAGCGCATAAGCATTAAAATCAAATTAAAACAAGCTAGAGCATTTCATTATATAAAATTCAAATATTTCTTCGTTATGTGATAAATATTAGCTTATTTTGCACCGTTTTTTAAAACAACAGATTAAACAATTAAAATCAAAAATGAAAATTGTACACACTATCAATGAGTTACAGTCAGAGTTATCTGCACTTACAGCTCAGGGTAAAATGGTTGGGTTAGTCCCTACTATGGGCGCTTTACATGCAGGACATGCCTCATTAGTAAAGCGTTGCGTAAAAGAAAATGATGTAACCGTAGTGAGTGTATTTGTAAATCCCACTCAGTTCAACGATAAAAATGATTTAATAAAATATCCACGAACTCTGGATGCCGACTGCAAATTATTGGAAGCCAATGGTTGCTCTTTTGTTTTTGCCCCATCAGCAGAAGAAATGTATCCGCAACCAGATACTCGCCAATTCAGCTTTGCACCGCTAGATACAGTTATGGAGGGAGCTTTCCGCCCAGGGCACTTTAACGGTGTAGCACAAATTGTAAGTAAACTTTTTGATGCAGTAAAACCAAACCGCGCATACTTCGGCGAAAAAGACTTCCAGCAGCTGGCCATCATTCGTGAGATGACTAAACAGCTGAACTTTGACATAGAAATTGTAGGTTGTCCAATTATTCGTGAAGACGACGGACTGGCTCTAAGCAGCCGCAATTCACTATTATCTGCAGAAGAACGTGAAATAGCATTAAAAATATCTCAAACATTATTTAAAAGTCGTACCTTTGCAGCAGATCACTCAGTGAGTGAAACAATTCGTTTCGTAGAAGAATCTATTGCCGCTGAGCAAGGGCTACGCCTGGAGTATTTTAAGATTGTTGATGGTTACACATTGCAGGACTTGAAAGACTGGGCAGATACAAATTATGCAGTGGGCTGCATCACAGTATTCTGTGGACAAGTCCGACTGATTGATAACATGAAATATAAAGAGATTTAATTAAAAAGACCAACCTTATGATGATTGAAGTAATGAAGTCAAAGCTACACCGTGTACGTGTAACAGAGGCTGATTTAAATTACATGGGTAGTATTACAATTGACGAAGATTTAATGGATGCGGCCAACCTCATCGCCAATGAGAGAGTACATATCGTAGATAACAATAACGGTGAACGTTTCTCAACTTATATTATAAAAGGCGAACGTGGTACAGGTAAGATTTGCCTGAATGGTGCAGCTGCCCGAAAGGTACAAGTTGGAGATATCATTATTATCATGTCTTATGCCATGATGGATTTTGAAGAAGCTAAAAGCTTTAAACCGACAGTGGTTTTCCCCGACACCATGACCAATAAATTAGTTGAATAAATTACATTCCTGATTTATATAGCATAAAAAATCCTGCTACAGATATTCTCTATAGCAGGATTTTTTTATATCATTTATAAACAAAGATGCTCTATCAATACTTTTGTTCCAATACCAATCAATATAAGTCCACCCCACAGTTCCACTCTCATATTGTGTTTGCATCCAAAGAATATCCCGAAAAGTAAACCAAAGACAGACATTACAAAAGAAACAAGACCAATTATCAATATCGGTGAAATAATGCTATTAACGGTTCTCATCCCCATAAAGGCGAAAGATACACCCACTGCAAGGGCATCCAGACTAGTTGCAATAGCCAATGTAAAAACAACCTTTAAACAAGCCGGATTAAAGTCACTCCTGCACTCTTCATCCTTAAACGATTCCCATATCATTCTTCCACCAAGAAAAGCAAGAATAAGAAAAACCAGCCAATGGTCTACATTCTCTATTAAATGACTGAACCTGCTTGCACCGAACCATCCCAGGAAAGGCATTAAAGCCTGAAAAAAGCCAAAGAAGAAAGCCATCGTAAGGATATTGCCCCAGTGAACTTTCTTAAAAATAATGCCACTTGCTATCGACACAGCCAGGCAATCCATTGCCAGCCCCACAGCAAGCAGCCAGTTTTCTAAATTTGTCATTATTATAAAGGTAACTTATAAATCAAAGAGTATGTAATCCCAAAGTTCGAGGACTTATTCTCTCCAAACCCAGGAATGTACCAAGGTGTTGAATGATCATTCTCTTTCACGCTAATCTTAGCTTTGTATCTCAAAGACCATCCCATTAAAACGTTTTTAAAAACTTCAGCCCTGATACCGCCAACCAGTTCCATCCAATGTGCAGTAGTGTTCTCTCCGGTATATTCAAAAGGCACTTTTCCCGAATAGATATCATCATCAAGTCCGGCACTTTTCACATCATAACTCAAAGCGGTAAAACCATACCGGGCTCCAATATACATGTGACTCAAGTTCTTTTTCTTGAACATTAAGTTGTAATCCATACCTATTCTGAAATATGGAGCCGATGATTTATAGGAAATATTATTATTATCTTTATCTACTTTACCATAACCTAATTCCACAACCGGAAAAAAGCGGTTCTTCAGATTTACATCAACACTAACCTCCGAACTCAAAAAATCACCTCCAAACGCTTTGCTTCCTATTCCGTACAAGTCAACCCCAACAAAAGTACCATTATACAATGGCAACACCTCTTTAGGAATCTTACTAATTACTTTCTTCTGTCCTTTCCTCAGCACTTGGCGTTGTTGTTGCTGTTGAGCAAGAGCAGGAAAAGAGAGCACGAACAAAGCAAGTGCACTAATAATAGATGCGAATATTTTCTTTTTCATTGATATTAACTTCCGAATTTACTATTGCGATAGAATCTATTAAATGTTTGGTGTGTTCCACTTTGTTTATGTGATAAAACATAGCTACCCCACGATCCATAGAAATAAAATGCTCAGTATTAGTATGAGTAACCCAAACCGTATCAATCGTATCTTTTGAATATTTAAAGACCAATGCTGTTATGGTGTCAACATAACTAAGCGGAAGATTGGCAGAAGTAACTGTCTTTTGGTTATCAATAATTATCGAGTCACCCCGAACAGTATTAAGAGCAACCACAGTCAGCGAATCAAACGATTTTTCTTTCAGCGTACTTTTAGTAACAAATTTAAATAGCGGCGAAAGACGTCCAACTGAGGATTCAGAAGCCTCACCACATGCCATAAAAAGGCTTACGGCACAGCAAGTAAACACTGTAAAAAACAAGAGTTTCAATAGATGTCTCATAATTTTTCCAAACAGTTATTACAGTTCTTTTTCTACTTTGTAATTATTACGTTCGGGAGCGTTACGTGTAACAAGTTCACCTACAAATCCGGCCAGGAATAGTTGAGTACCAATAATCATACAGGTAAGAGCCAGATAAAAATAAGGAGATTCCGTTACCAGTCTGTATTCTAACCCAGAATACATAGAGTAAAGTTTAGACGCACCCACAACAATAACAGATATGAAACCAAAGAAGAACATCAATGAACCCAGCAATCCAAAAATGTGCATTGGCTTTTTCCCGAATTTAGAAAGGAACCATAAAGACAGTAAATCCAGGTATCCATTCACAAATCTGCTCATACCAAATTTAGTAGAGCCATATTTACGAGCCTGATGCTGAACCACCTTCTCCCCTATTTTTGTAAAGCCGGCGTTTTTAGCCAGATAAGGTATATAACGGTGCATTTCGCCATATACTTCAACATTCTTCACAACATCTTTTTTATAAGCCTTTAGTCCACAATTAAAATCATGCAGATTCTTAACTCCCGAAACAGAGCGAGCCGTAGCGTTAAACAGCTTTGTAGGAATTGTTTTAGAAAGCGGATCATATCTCTTTTCTTTCCATCCGGAAACAAGGTCATACTTATCCTCTTTAATCATTCTGTAAAGTTCAGGTATTTCATCCGGACTATCCTGTAAATCAGCATCCATTGTAACTACCACATCCCCTTGTGCTTTTTTAAATCCACAAAACAAAGCAGGCGACTTACCATAATTACGACGGAATTTAATACCTTTTACAGTTTCCGACTTTGCACTAAGTTCTTCAATTACATCCCATGAACGATCAGTACTGCCATCATTTACAAAGATCACCTCATAAGAAAAATCGTTTTCTTTCATCACCCTATCAATCCATGCATAAAGTTCTGGAAGAGATTCTTCTTCGTTATACAACGGAACTATTACAGATATATCCATATTTCTATTCTTTATTTTCGTCTTGATTATTATCATCTTTACTATCCTCCTCGCTATTATCTATAGGAAAAGCAGCCCTCTTTTTCACGAAAAGAGCAGTAGGAAGAGCCAGTAAAGATCCATATATTACATTTTGTGAAAGCAATTGCATAGTAATTTCAATGGGGCGAAGACTACCAAGCGCATTTATGGTTTCTTCGAATTGCTTAAGCGAGCTACCCAGTCCGGCAGTAGCAGCCTGATTCTTGTCTACTGCATGAAGCATGTCAAGATAAGAGGTTAATATAAAACCATTATCCATGAACCTGAAGTATATGAAGTGACCCACAGCCGTAAGCAATGCACTAAACATATACATAAAAGTAGCAAATACCCATGCATGACCAAAGGTAATAAACCCACCACAGATTCTGTTCCGGTATATTTTCGTGAAATAATATCCTACAAAAGGAACCAGTAATGTCAGTACAAGAAAGAAGAACTCCAGAAAAGGCACTGAAAACCCAAGCGGGAATAAAGTAAATTTTATAATCCAAAAAATCCCCATGTAAGTGCCATACTGCATGGCATACTTATTCATAAAGCTTCTGTTCTCCATTATCATCATTTATATTTGTGCACAAAAATACAATTTTTACATCAAGAAGTAGTACGAAATGAAATGAAAATTATTAAAATGGTATAAAGATTCCGGCTTTCCATGTACATTCTTACCAGCCACAAAAAAAAATGATTTTTTTTCGTCCTTTTAAGTAACTGAAAAGTAGCTGCTTAGTCTATCCACCCTAAAAAAAGTTTCAGGGAGGTATTGCAGGGTTAAATAAAATATCTACCTTTGCACCCGGGTAAGTCCTATACGGCTAGCTCCCTACAAATCCTCCAGGGCTTGATCGCAGCAAAGGTAGTTGGTTGTAGCGGCGCGATATAGTAAGCTTACCCACCCGCCTCTTTAGCTCAGTTGGCCAGAGCACGTGATTTGTAATCTCGGGGTCGTTGGTTCGAATCCGACAAGAGGCTCAAAAAATTAGGCACTTCATTATTGAGGTGCCTAAAAAATGAAAAAATAAAAAAATATATATCTTCGCCTCTTTAGCTCAGTTGGCCAGAGCACGTGATTTGTAATCTCGGGGTCGTTGGTTCGAATCCGACAAGAGGCTCAAAAGTAAGGCACTTCATTATTGAGGTGCCTTACTTTTTTACTTTCAGTAATAAAAATCTTTCCTCAAACAATATTTTATTCCTCCTTATTCTTACATTTGTAAAGACCAAAAATCTAAAGTCAATATGATAAGAATATTATTCATCATTGGTTCCGGAAGTTTTATCGGTGGAATATTACGCTATCTCCTGTCAAGAGCTATGCAAAACAACATCTTCTCATCCTTTCCACTCGGAACATTTATTGTGAATATATTAGGATGTTTCCTTATCGGACTATTTTACGGACTTTTTGAACGGGGCAATCTGGTAAATAACGAACTGCGAATATTTCTCACTATCGGATTTTGTGGTGGATTTACAACCTTTTCAACATTTACCAGCGAAAACATCTCTCTTTTACGAGATGGTAACTTTTTCTATTTTGCACTTTACACAAGTCTCAGCATTTTCCTTGGATTAATAGCCACCTATTTAGGTAATCTAATCACTAAAATATTTTGAATATGGAAATAAAAGGGGAAGCAAAGTTATTGCGGATATTTACCAGCAACACAGATAAATTTAAGCATTCACTTCTTTACGAAACAATTGTTTTCGCAGCAAAACGCTACGGACTTGCCGGAGCAACAGTTACAAAGGGAGTTATGGGATACGGATCAAGCAGTATTATCCGTTCGGTTAAATTTTGGGAGATCACAGAGAAACTACCTGTTGTAGTGGAAATTATAGATGAATCTCAAAAGGTTGATGCTTTTATCGAAAAAATACTTCCCTGGTTTGATTACCTGCCTACCGGCTGTCTGATTACAACCGAAAACACCACTATAATTTTAAATAAAGAGGGTAACGGAAAGAATAAATTGAAAAAATAACGACAATATACTTAACCGAACCAAATATTCATTAAAATATGTTGTAAAGCATTCGATTTTATTTTATTTGTTTGCAAATTAAATTATAAGTCGTACATTTGTACTGTGTTTTTCATAGTATTAGATTTAAGGTTAACAAAGATTGGTTGTCGTGATGACAACCATTTTTTTTGCCCATACCTAAAATAGATTATTTACACAGATTTACAAAATCACTCTTTAGAAAATTCAAAAGCATTCAAAAACAGTCTCAAAATCAGTTTAAAGAGACAGAATAAAATGATATACAAAAATCATCTAGTATACTTCTAAAAAACAAAAAGAAGATGCCAATTTAAACATCTTCTTTTTATTTTTTATTTGAGATTTATTTCTCAGAATCAATCTTTACTTTTTGCATTCCAAACAAACAGAGCCAGCACTACAGATAACACAGAAGCTCCAATCCAAAACCAATTTATATAAGTAAAATCATAAACTTCCTTCCCATTTACTATTGTTTTGTTTCCTTCTATCAATATTCCACTTACCACATCCTGTATTCCGGCACCTATATAACTAGCAATCCCTACCACGCCCAAGGCAGCACCAGAAGCACAACGAGGAGCAATATCCACAGCCATTAATCCACCAAGAAAGCATATTAATACACCAATACCCAATCCAAAGAGCACCATTGCCAATACGTCAATCAGAAAATGAACGCCAGGACAAAGTAAAAACAGGCAAAGTGCCACAACTGTAAGCAGTCCAAAAATTAAAGCAGGAACATTTCGCCGTCCACCAAAAAACATATCGGAAATTACGCCAGAAAACATAGTACCAATGACACCACAAACAGAACTGATAGAAATAATAAGGCTAGCATCCAACGTAGAGTACCCTTTTTGAGCTTGAAGATAAAACACTCCCCAACTATTCACAGCATAACGACTAACGTACATAAAAGCACTGGAAAGTGCCAATATCCAAACTGCAGGCATCATTAACACTTGTTTTTGTGCCTTGTTAAAGTCTTCTGCGCTAACCACCTTTTTGACATCGGCAATCTCTACTTCTTCTGCATCCGACAATCCCTTGCTCTGCGGAGAATCGTGAAAGAATTTCCAAACAACCAGTGTCCCTATTAATCCTACAAGACCTGCTCCCAAAAAACCAGATCGCCACCCAAAAGCACTCACAATGGAAGCTACTATAATGAAAGTCAGCGCTTCGCCTATGTTGTGACTAGCCGACCAAAAACCATAATATGACCCTCGTTCCTTATTTGAAAACCAACGTGACAATCCTACCACACACGAAGCTGCCCCCATAGACTGAAACCATCCACTAACGCCCCATAGAATGGCAAATAATATAAATGAATGAGTGAAGCCAAGACACAGGTTTACCAATGCAGATACCAGTAAACCTGTAGACATAAAACGATTAATATTGCTTCTGTCCGCCAAAAATCCGTTGGTAAACTTACCAATTGCATAAGTAAAGAATAAAACAGAACCGATAATACCCAACTCCGTTTCAGTGAATACCCCCTCCTCCACTATTGGTTTTTTCACAACATTCAAACTCAATCGGCATACATAATACAAACCATAACCCAAAGTTGCCGAGAAAAAAGTCGACCATTTATAGTATTTACGCTTCTTAACCTCTATATTCTTGTCCTCATATTTTAACGGTTTTTCATTACTAATCCGATAAAAATTAACTATTTTATTAATCATGTTTCATTAAATTAGTCATGTATCCCTTTTTCTTCAAGCCTTTTGATGAATTATTGCTTTTTCTTAACTTAAGATATTCTTTTAAATATGCTGGTCTATCTGTTTGTAGAACAGAAGCTCTTAACGAATCAATCAAGTATCCATATCCTTTATTAGGATCTTCTAGCGATAAATCATCATCATGCGCCCCAGCCATAGTGTCCCAAAGCGTATTATACCAAATCAGACTTTTCCCTTTTAGCAATTCTTTCAGTTTATATGGAAGAGGATTAGAGTCGGAAACAAAAAGCAATTCAAAAGCCAGAGGATGCAGAACTTCTAAATATTCTTGAATCTGCTGAAGAGCATCTTCTTTGTCCAGATTTACAATTGGCATATAAATAACTTTAGCCAAATACTTGCCAAATTCCTTTTTAACCTGACTTGCAGGTTTGGAGCCTTTCATTATCACCTGATTCGTTGTTCCAGTCTTTTCAAGAATAGCGTATACCTCATCAAACATATCATATGCCTGATCTAAATTAACCATTATTCTCCCTTTTGCAACTAACATAGCTTCTTCAAGTGTTGGAACAGAATGCTTAGTCTTTATATTGCAGCCGTTCTTGAGTTTTAACGTTTTAATGGAATCAAGAGACCATTCCTCCACAAGGCCTTTACCTGTAGTGGTACGATCTAATTTTTTATCATGCATCAGAATTATTTTACCATCCTTGGTTCTTTTTAAATCTATTTCAACCACATCAACTCCCATTTTAATAACATTTTCAATGGCCGCCAAAGAATTCTCGGGAGCATTACGCCAATCACCTCTGTGTGAAACAACTAAAACATTCTTCGTGTTTGCTTCCTGAAGGTTTTTTCTGATTTCGGCAACTCTGTTTACTTGTGCCTCCATATTCTGGCCACCAAGGAAACATATCAACAATATGAGCGATAATTTAAATATTTTGTTCATTTGAATTTTCTTTTTTTATTAAAGAGGTGCTTTCTTAACAAAAACACCTCTTACTTTTAATTTTCTGAAATATTAGATTGAATAACCTTCATTTTGCCAACCAGTTACATCATTCACATTCTCAAGTTCTGTTTGAGGAACCGGATAAAGTTTACGATAGACAGGTATCATATCATATATCATCGAAAACTGATTTGTACGAATTATATCAAACCATCGATCACATTCTAAAGCCAGTTCCAAACGACGTTCTTTAAATACGGCTGTACGAAAAACCTCTTTAGACGTTAAATCAGCAACCGTTTTCGAAGTCAAACCTGCATTATTACGGACAGCATTCAAGGCCAGAAATGCATTATTATCCGGATAAGACAATTCATTCAAAGCCTCAGCATACATAAGCATAACCTCTGCACAGCGAATGATAGGAAAATCGCCACTTGTTTCATTATTTTCGGCAGGTGCATTAAATTTCAGAGGACGTTCTCCATTTCCTGTAGGAGCCACCATGGCTTTACGGTTATCACCACTTTCAAACGCTGACTGTTCCAGTGTTATAACATATCCATTATCATTGTTACGATAACGATTATTTTGATGTACAGATTCTCCTACTCCTCCCTTTAGATATTGTACGGCAAAAATTATGTCCTTGCTTGTCTTTAAATTATTAGGAAAAGTCTGAGGCGTTGGAACCAATGACAGAACAGCACCTTTATTAATAGCTTCAACAATCGGCGCCAGTTCTTTAACTACATCATTATACTGACCTTTATAAAGATACACTTTAGCCAACAGAGCCTGTGCAGCATAAGAAGTTGCACGACCTCTTTCGCTATCACTCCATGAGGCTGGAAGTTTTTTTGCAACAATTAAATCTTTAATAATCTGATCATAGATTTCAGACATCTCAGCCCGTTTGTTATTTCGCGCTTCTTCTACCGTCTGAGTAGAAGTAATAAGAGGAGCCTTTCCCCAAAGTCTTACAATATTAAAATAAGACAATGCACGAATAAATGAAGCCTGACCAGCAATCTTTACCCGTTGATCATCTGTCATCTTCACATTTTCCATATTTTGAAGAATTAGATTGCAACGATAAATCGAAGTGTACAAAGACAACCATGTAGCTGATAAATTAATATTTGCCGGAGTTTCAGTAAAAGCTTCTATTTGATAAGTAATACCACCACTTGCACCAGAGTTATTATCCATTACATTATCACCTCTTACCTCCATTAAGGTGAGAAACTTTGCTCCATATTGATCACTGGACTGTAGTTCATCATACGCCCCAATCAAGGCACCATCAAGTCCTTTAACATCCGAATAGAAGTTATCTTCAACAGGATAATCAATTGGTTTCAGATCAAGAAAACTTTCACAACCAGAAAGCAGCAGTACTATACAAACATAAATTATATTTCTTTTCATAATAGTAAACTTTTAAATTAGAATGTAAGGTTAATACCCAATGAAGTGGTCCGAGCTAAAGGATACACTCCATAATCTTCACCATTTGTTGTAACGTCACTTCTATTGGATACCTCAGGGTTATATCCTTGATAACTAGTAAATGTAAATGGATTTTGCATTGAAAGATAAACACGTGCATTTGAAATAAAAGCTTTCTTTATGCATGATTTAGGCAACGAATATCCCAAAGTTATGTTTTTCACTCTAAGATAAGAACCATCTTCAACATGCCAAGTAGAAGTAATTCCATTTTGACCTTTGCTTACCCGGTTAGCACGAACATTCGTTCCACTACCCGGATCAGTTTCAGATTTCCAACGATTTAATGCACCTTTATAGTTATTCATATTACCTTCACAATTATAAAAATACCTTCTGGAAAGATTTAATATCTCATTGCCATGTACTCCTTGGCAGATAATATTAAGGTCGATATTTTTCCATGTAAGTGAGCCTCCGAAACCGTACGTAAAATCGGGCATATAATTGCCAACAATTGTCCTGTCAGTATCTGAGATATCTAAAACGCCATCACCATTGACATCCTTAAATTTGAAATCACCCGGTTTTGAATCAGCCAAACCATAATTACTAGGAGAATCTTTATAATGGATAGGATCTGCATCTACTTCTGCCTGATTCTTATATACACCTTCAACTACAGGTAAATAATAAGATCCGATAGCCTCACCAACGCGTGTGATAAAATAGGCATTAGAAACTGTTCCGGAAGAAATTATATCTGCATTCCCAGGCCCTAATTCTTTCACTTCATTGATATTTTTTGAAATATTAAAATTAAGAGACCATTTAAAGTCACCCATCTTATGATTCGTTGCCACATTAAATTCAATTCCTTTATTATTTACCTTACCAATATTTTCGAGACGAGTATCATAACCTGTAGTCATAGGGACCGGAACATCCAGCAATAAATCATATGTATTACTATTATAGACATCCAAACCAAATGTCAAACGATTTGTAAATAAAGACGCATCAAAGCCTAGATTAAACTGAGATGTTTTTTCCCATTTCAGGTCAGAATTAGACATACTACTAGGAGCCGCCCCTTTAACTACTGCAGGAGCCGAGCCTCCAAGTACATAACTGTAATAATTAATCTGTCCCAAAGCACCATAGTTTGGAATTCGGAAATTACCAGTCAACCCATAACTGGCTCTAAGTTTCAAGTCGTCAATGAAAGTAAGTGACTTCATGAATTTTTCTTCAGATAATCTCCAGCCTAATGATAGAGAAGGGAAATAGCCCCACCGGTTATCCTTTCCGAAACGAGAAGCTCCATCTGCACGAATGGCGCCCGAAGCCATATATTTGCCTTGATAGCTATACTGAACTCTGGCAAGGCCTGACAGTAAAGCCCATTCCGAAGCCTTTGAATTTCCTTGAGTGACAGTACCTGCAACCAATGAATGAATTGAATTATTTATAAACCCATTAGCAAACAGATAATTGCTCTCATTCTTCTGATGTTGCATAGTCCAACCAGCCAATGCGTTTAAAGAATGCCCATTAAACTCTTTATTATAATTCAGTGTCTGTTCAAAAACCCAGCTAAGCATCTTTGAGGTGCTAGACTTTCCTTCTGGAATAGATTCAGGATTACCTGCCGTATTGGAAAGGGGAATTGTAGAGGGACGGAACTGATTCTCTGAATCACTAAAGATATCAACACCAAAATTAGCTCTATACTTTAACTCTGGTAACAAATTTACTTCTCCATATACATTACCAAAAATACGAGTTGCAGAGATTTCGTCAGTTATAAGCGTAGCCAATGCAACAGGATTCCAAACTTGAGTTTGACTATTTCCTTTTACAACGGTTTTACCATCAGGCAATGTAGTTTGCGTATTCCCACTCCAGGCATTCTGTGCAAAACAAAAACTGCCATCAGCATTGTAAACAGGAAAAATTGGAGAGCTATGTAAAGCAGAAGCAATAATACCGCCACCATTACTATTATAAGCTCCATCTGAATTCACCTGATTTTCTTTGGTATAAGAGGGATTTAAAGAAACCCCAAATTTAAAAACACCTTCAGTTACATCCAGATTCAAACGAGCACTATAGCGTGCATAATCACTGTTTATAATAACACCGTCTTGCTGTAAATAATCCAAAGAACTGTAATATCTCACTTTTGAAGAACCACCAGAAACAGAAACAGAATGATTCTGCATCCCGGCAGTACGGAAAATTTCATCTTGCCAGTCGGTATCAGTCAACCCTTTCTCTCCATTAAGATAAGGCATAATCTCCATAGGAATAATAGTATTACTATCCTTGTTTGAATTCTGTAAACGAAGTCCGTTATCATCGTTAATACCATATGCAAGAGGTTGTTTTCCTTGTGCAAGAAGTTTATTATTTATAGACATCATCTTGTCTGTATATGCATTATTACGAGCATCCCGAACTAAATCTGCATACTCATAAGCATTCAGCATATCAATTTTTTTGGAAACAGTTTGCAAGCCATAGTAACCATTATATGATACTGTAGCTTTCCCTTCTTTTCCTTTTTTAGTTGTAATAAGTACAACTCCGTTAGAACCACGTGAACCATAAATAGCAGAAGAAGAAGCATCTTTCAAGACCTCAATAGATTCAACATCATTCATATTAAACGAATTCAACTGTTCTTTAGCCAAAGGAATTCCATCTACAACATATAAAGGAGAAGTGCCTGCTGTAATAGTTCCGGTACCACGTACTTTAATGTCGAGTGAAGAACCTGGTGCGCCAGTTGACTGTGTAACTTGCACACCGGGCATTCTACCAACCATTGCTTCCGCCATAGACGTGACAGGTTGCCCTTCGATATCTCCTGCACGAACACTTGCAATGGCAGTCGTCACATCTCTTTTCTTCTGAACACCATAACCTACAACTACAACCTCATCAATAATCTTACTATCTTCAACCAATAATATTTTTCCCACATTACTGTTACCGACTGATAAAAAGAGCGTTTTAAAACCAATATATGTAACCGTAATCGTAGACTTCTCAGGTACATTATTTAATGCAAATTTTCCATCTATATCTGTTATTGTTCCATTTGTAGTTCCTTTTACAGACACATTAGCACCTATAATAGCCTCTCCTTTCTGGTCGACAACAAATCCAGATATTTTTTTTACTTTTTCCGGAGTTGTTCTCTTTATCTGGGTACCGCTTGCACTAACTGCTATCGTATTGTTTGTGCGATAGAAATATAAATGTGATTGGCGGGTAATTTCATCTAAAATAGTTTGCAAAGAGACATTTTTGAAATTTAATGTCAGGGTAGGAGCACTATTGATCACTTCCTGATCATAGAAAAACTTAAAGTTTGTTGCTTTGGTTAGTTTATTTATAACTTTTTCGACAGACTCGTTATTTGCTGCAAGAGTAATATTACTCTCCTTTAAACTCTGAGCATAAACGGTTGTAGTAAAAAAACACAATATTAATAGTAAAAAAACTAAAAATAAATAGCGATTATTACGCTTTCCTTTACAGATAGGAATAATATTCATATATTTGTGCGTTTTAGTGATTAAGATTTTAATTATTAAAAATGGTACACACGCCGCTTTCGTTAGGGTTCGAATCTACAGATGCGGCAACAGAAACTCTTAATTGGGGCATTCCTTTGGAATGCTCTAATTTTTTGATTATTAATTAACTGGTATTTTTCATATCGACTGGTTTTCTAAAGGGTTATTTATACAAGATATACACATTATTTTCTTTTCTATACTTAATACCTGTAACGTATTCTATAGATTGAAGTACTGCTGTCAAAGTTTTGTTATCATGCTCTCCTGATATAAAGTTATCAAATTCTTGCCCTGCATCAAACTGAATTTTACAATTGTAGACCCGCTCCAACTCTTTTGCTACATCATGAATTGGCGTACATTTAAACCGAAGATTTCCTTTAATCCATGTGGCAACTTTCTTTTCTTCCTCTTTGGACTTACTGTAATCGCCGGAACGAGTGTTGATTAATGCTTGTTCATTAGCAACTAGTCTCATCATAGCCTCTGGCATATTAATCTGCACTTTGCCACTTTCTACACTAACCGCTTCTATTTCATCTTCTTTATAAGCTTTCACATCAAATTTAGTTCCCAATACTTTCACATTGAAACGGTTGGTTTTAACGATAAAAGGCTGATCGGGATTCTTTGTAACAGAAAAATAAGCCTCTCCGATAAGTTCCACTCTGCGTTCATCATTCATAAAACGGTTTGGATATTTCAAACGGGTACAAGAGTTCAGGTTTACCACAGTTCCATCGGGGAGGTTCACAATCTTCTTTTCACCATTTAACGTTACTACCTCAGTATAGGTAATGTCTTTGTCTTTAACATAACCATAATATTCTACTGCTCCCCATGTAATAGCTATAATTGCAGCAATGCTTGCAGCAACAGACAAGATTTTCTTTACTTTGAAGCCACGGGCAGGTCTAAGGTCTTTTAGTAACGAAGCTGCTTCACGGCGATATTCCTCTCTTTCAAAATCACTACCACAATCTTGTTTAAGAGATTTATTCCATATCTCATCAGATAATTCTTCCACCAATTCTTTATTTTCAGGCGAGCATAGTTCCTCCGTCATTTCCGAAACTTCAGAGCTGATATAAAGATTATTCAGGTATCTGCGAATTTTGTTTTTTCTTTTTTCGTCTTCTTTCATTTTCAAGGTGCAAGGCATAGTTTTGGCTCCACACATTAAATAATACACAAATGCGGGGAACAACTAGGGTGTTATTAACATTTATTATATATTCAAACAAATTATAAGTAAAAGCATATCGGCATACACATCTGAATATTTGGACAGATGGGTTCGAATAATTTTAAGAGAGGATGAGATATATTCCTGAACAGTATTTACGGATATCCCAAGTGAGTCGGCTATTTCTTTATGAGACATTTGTTTTTCGCGACTCATCTCAAAAACCTGACGTTGCCGGGGAGTCAGTTTTTCCATTGCCTTGGAAAGAACATCTTTCAGATCGTTTTCCATAATACTTTCATAAGTATTATTGGTACTATCAACCGCATGTTCCAAAATAGAATCTTTAAGACGCTGCTTGTTATCAATATCACGCATGATATTTAAAACACGATTACGAACAATAGTATATAAATATGAGGAAAAAGAAGCTTCCGGATTGATAAACTTCCTACTCTGCCACACAACAGTAAAAGCATCCTGAAAAACATCTTCGGCAAATTCACGAGACTTAACAAACTTCATCGCAAAATAAATCAACCGATGCTTATATAATGAATAAAGTTCGCAAAAAGCACCTTCATCACTACTTATCAGACGAATAACCAAATCACGTTCCGTAAGTTCTGTGTTTTTCATTTCCATAATAATCAGACTTTTCTTAAAAAGGTTTAAGGCGTCACAAAGTTATATTATTTATTTTCTATATCACTATTTCAAATTAAATAATATTCATATTACCCATTTAAGTCTTTTTATGCTATTTTCCACAGGAAATTTGTTTTATAAGAAAATATATATATCTTTGCACCGAACACCTAAGGAATATATTTCCATAGGAAATTTAAAATCAAAAGAACTTAATACAGCTTACAATGATAAAAAAAGTATTCACACAACATTGGCTCGCATTACTGGGAGTGGTAATCGGAGCATTGGGAGGCTATCTGTATTGGCTATACATTGGCTGTTCAAGTGGTAGCTGTCCTATCACCTCCTCACCCTTATTAAGTTCATTGTGGGGTGCAGTTATGGGAGGATTATTGTTTAGCATCTTTAAAAGAGAGGAGAAAAGCAATGAATAATCTATTAAAAAATTGGGATTCCGGTCGTATCATCCGTTTAATACTCGGTATCGGACTTAGCATATACGCCATCGTATCAAAAGACTACGGTTTCTTTTTCCTGGCCGGATTATTTTTGCTACAGGCAGTCTTTAACCTGTCGTGTTGTGGAGCAGGCGGATGTGCATCTTCAGGAACTAATAACCAAGATCAAGTATTTAAAGGCGAAATAGAAGAATACAAACCCGGTAAAAAATAAAAAGACTTACTATACCTAACCAAACCAAGCAAATCTTTCGGTAAGCGTTGTTTCACAACAACTGTTTATCGAAAGATTTTTATTTTCACGCTATTTCACCCATCCTCAACCTGTTTAAATATATAATTTGAAAATTATAGACTTTTGGCACGACTTTTGTTATAGGATAGATTCTATATATATAAATTTTAAACCAAATCTCTATGAATGTATCACACTACAAAGGTGGAAATAAAGGCCGCCCTACATTTCTTGAAAACAGTCCGATGGCAGAAGTAATCAACTCTTTCTGCAGTTTAAAATACGCAAGCCTCGTAGACGATATTCGAAACAACAGCACAGACGTAGCCAAAGCATGGGAGCAACTCCCCTCTTTCACATTTGGCGCCACTTTCAATGGCGGACGCACCAAAACCAACATGGAGCAGTACAACGGAATTATTCAGCTTTGCAGCACAAAACTGGAACCGGAACAAGCTGCAACCCTTCGTGACAATGCAGCCAAAGAACCCAACACCCTCGCCTCTTTCATTAATACAGAGGGAACAGAAGTTATCATTCTTGTCCCGGTATCTCGTCCGGATAATTCACAATCGCAGACTAATGAAGAAATTGCACAGTTTCACGAGCAGGCATTTGCAACTGTCAGCATCTATTACGAATCGTGCTTATACGCTGATTTTAAGAAAAGTACACACTCACTGGCACAACTAACCACCGCCACATACGATCCACAATTATTCTTTAATCCTGAAGCAGAAGTATTTCTGGTAGCCACCAAAAAGGATTACGAGAAGAAAGCGGAAAAGTTACTCCGAAACATGGAGGGTGAACCCATTTCCTATGATCATCTGCCTATTGGCGAACAGCGGGATACCGAAATAAGAAGGACCTTCGACCGCGCTTACTCAAATGCGCTCAATGTGGAGTCATTCCGAAAAGAGAACAGATCGCAGTTTGTGTACGCTTTGGCATACTTTTGCTGCGTGGCAGGAATTCCTGAAGCAGAAACAGCCAAACTGGCACTTCAGCGTTGCACCACCGAACATTTTACAGCCGATGATCTTCGTCTTACCATACGTATTAAGTACAAGGAGTACGAAGATGCTGCCGGTACTGACAGCGGACTGACAAAAGTGGAAAAAGAGACACAGAAGCTCGAAGAGTTTATCAAACGCAACTTTATGCTGCGCCGCAATGTAATACTTCAAGGTATTGAATTCCGTTATGCCGATCATTCCAGTCATGAGTGGACCGAGCTTCGCGACCATCACCTCAACACCATTTATATCCGGGCACACAAGGAAGGCATAAACTGCACCCTGAATGATGTAAAGGCAATGGTCGATTCCGAGTTTACCCCCTCCTACCACCCTTTCAAGGATTTTATCTTTGTTCCTTTCACCGAATGGGACGGGCACGACTATATTGCCGATGTGGCAGCCACCGTACCCACCAAAGATCCCGAATATTTTGAATGGTGTTTCCGTAAATGGTTCGTGGCATTGGTAGCTTCATTGATAAACGACCGAGTAATTAACCATCAGATTCTGGTATTAATTGGCGGCAAGCACGGTATGGGAAAATCTACCTGGCCGGAACGCCTCTTGCCTCCTGAATGGCGAAAAAGTCATTTCGATGCCAACGTATTTTCCAACAATGCCAATGCCACCCGCATGAAACTAAGCACCAGTGCCATTCTGAATATCGATGAGCTGGACACCATTCAGCGCTACGATCAGGAAACGGTAAAAGAGTTGTTCACCACGTTCAACATCAATATACGCACCTCGCCGGACCGTCCGCCACGTAATTTCACGCGCCATGCCTCTTTCTTCGGAACAACCAACCATCTGGATATTCTGAGAGATTATACCGGTAGCCGCCGTAACTTATGTCACGAAGTAACTGGCCCTATCAATTTCGATTTCACCATAGATTACAAGCAACTCTATGCCCAAGCATGGAATATGATTCTCAATGGCTTCCGTTACTACTTCAATTCAGAAGAAAATAGTATAGTAGAGCAGCACAACCAGCACTACATGGAAACCGATGCGGATATGGAACTTTTCTATGAATATTATCGTAAACCGGAAGGTGAAGAGGAAGGTATCTATCTTTCTGCTGCAAAATTGGCGGAATATATTAAGAGTAAAACGGGGATTGCTATTAGTAAGAAGATGATTGTTAAGCTGGGAAGGAACTTAAAATCACTTAATTACAAGTTTAGGAAATATAAAGGAACCACTCAATACAAGGTTATTTTAAAAGACTGGGGTGGAGAGGGTGGAGAGAAATAGTCCTTTTTTCGTTTCCAGAAATTATTTTTTGAAAATTCCGCAATTTGCAGAATTTTCAAAATTTAATTTCCAGAAAGCAAAAATACTCTTTTTTACTCCACCCTCTCCACCCCAGAAATTACTTTTGAGAAGAAAGAGTCTATAAATCAGCCATTAACAAAGAGAGTTAAAGACATTAGCAATACATCATAGTCAATTTAGCAAATACGACTAAACAAATTAGTAAAAACAAAACGAGACATCAATCCAATCATGTACAAGATTGAACTCAAACATGTACATGATTGAACCTAAACATGTACATGTTTACCAAAACCATTAACCAATAAAACATTAATTACCATGGGCATACCATATAAATTCAAGGGGATAAACGATAATTTGAGTAAAGACACACAGAAAAAAGGCGGTGTTCACCCCATCGTAAAAAGTCGCGAACAGTTAGACACCATGGCACTGACCGAATACATTGCCGGAAGCAATACGCAGCAAAGGTCGGACATAGAACAAGCAATAGCCAAAACCTTCAATGCCATTGAAAAAGCTTTAAGTGATGGATACACTGTTTCCATTACCAATTACGGTTCTTTCCAACTTTCTGCACAGTTCCGTGAAGATTTTAATCCCGAAGAACCTCATCGCGCCGAGAGTATTGAGGTGAAGAGCGTGAATTTCCGGGCTTCTTCCAAGATGAAGAAGCGGATTAGTGCGAGCGGATTTGAGAAATCAGAGAGGTAAATCAATAAATAAAACATTAAAAAAACTATTACTAATTCAATATCTTATAAAAGAAATAGTATAACTCTATTTTCAATAGAAAACAAAGCTTTTTCAACAAAAAATCAATAAATTAATCTACAAATAAATTAAAATTAATGTAACTATAAGATATATCAATTCTTACAAACAAATAATATTCATCCCGATCATACCTCACTGTACGCCTATGAAATAATGCAATATAATCCAAGTAGCAATTAGCAGATAAATTTAAAAGCATCATTCCGCATGATCAAAAAAAAGACTCCCACTGTCTTCAAAAAACATGTGGAAGTCAAAAAAAGTAACTTAAAAATCAACAATCATCTGATCCAAGCGAAGATTCGTTTAGATATTATCGTTCAAAGATCTTATTTTTAGTTGATTTTTAAATTGTGCTAAGCTCAGATTGGTTTCTACTTTTATTGTACATGGTTTACCTGGCAACAAGTCAAAGTAATTATCCTCGAAGAAATTATCGATACCATCAATTGAAAGATAAACTCCACGAACAAAAGACTTTGAACTGAATGTTACTTCAAATCCTTTATCAACAATTTTCACCTCTTTATAAATATCAGGACGTTTATAATTCATATCCTTTTGTTTTGCAGCATAAGCAATATTATGATATTGTTTCTCTTTCGTATCAAAAGTAGCATAAAATATAACATCACCTGCATTGAAACGACCTAATAGTTCCTTAAGACGTGCTGTAAAAATTTTCTTTGATGTATTTGCCGGTGCAGTATAATCAAAAGAATTGGTAGATACTATATCACCATCAAGAGTCATAATCTTTAGAGTAAACTTTCCTTTCGTAGATTTTAATCTGTCGGAAACAATAGAAACAGAAACTGTATCCCGCATAATAATAGGTGATACAAGAATATCGTTATATGCATTCTTTGTGAAGTAGTGCTGTGCTTTCCAACGACCATAGTAATCGCGGCTAGACCACGAAGCAACCGGCCAACAATCATTCAATTGCCAAAACAACGTACCCATGCAATATGGCATATCCCTCCTGTGAGCTTCCATCGCTGTTTTTATTGCATCACCTTGAAGTATCATGCCCTCGTATAGTAATTCTTCAAAATTTCCAGGTTTACGATAATCCTTTAAAAGGTACTCTTCTATTAATTTGTTGGCATAAGTACCAGCCTTTTGATGAGCCATCATTACTTCTGAAAAGATGTTTTGATCACGTTCTTCAGGAGCATATTTCTTAACCGATTCATATTCAGGGAACGATTGAAAACCATATTCACTAAAGAAACGTGCCCTACGTATATTATAGTGGTTAATAGAATCACGCCCATGCCATACTCCCCAGTAATGATCATCTCCATTTATTCCATCACTTGGAGTGTCATCGAATGCAAATGGACATGATGGACGATAACTTATTCCTCCACCATATTTCTTCACTACATCTGGCAATGTTTTGAAAAACAAATCATGAAATTGCTTAAAAATAACATCTGCATAGCCTTGTTTTTCATACATTTGTTTGCGGCCACCCCAGCCATACCAAACATCCTGAGATTCATTATTACCCGCCCATACAGCTATACATGGATGATTACGTAAACGTTCCACATTATAAATAGCTTCCTGGCGTACATTTTCAAGAAAGGCCGAATCGGCAGGATAAGTTGAGCATGCAAACATAAAGTCCTGCCAAACAAGTATTCCATTCTGATCACAATAATCATAAAATTTATCAGCTTCATAAGTACCACCGCCCCACACACGAATCATATTCATATTTACATTCTTGGCATCCATAACCGTACGGTGATAAATAGAATCTGTCACCCGGGGAAGGAAGTTGTCGCAAGGTATCATATTTGCACCTTTCATAAAGATAGGACGACCGTTTAGTTCAAAGTAAAGCGCATGACCATTCTTATCTTTTTTAAGTATTAATTTTAAAGAACGAATTCCAATATGCTCGTCTTTTGCATCAACCTCATTTTCCTTGTCAAGGAGCAAACTAGTGTGGAAATTATACAAATATGGATCACCTAATCCATTGGTCCACCACAAATGTGGTTTCTTAATTGTATAATATAAAGTAATTCTGTTAAGGCCTCTGATGAGATTAACTTTTTTGGATGCATACATTTTTCCTTCTGCAAAAACACGAACCGAAGCATTATTAAAAGTACTATCACTAAAAACTTCCACTATAGAACTTACATTTGCACGTGACGCAGTAACGTCTTTCTGTATAAATTGTACATTACGAATACGTGCCCGATTCCATGTTTCAAGATAAACCGGACGCCATATGCCAGATGTAACAAATCGGGGTCCCCAATCCCATCCGTAATGATAACCTGCTTTTCTTGCAAAAACACTGATCCGTTTTCCAAATAATCCGCCATTTTCAGCCTGGTCAGGTCCAGTGGAATGTTGATATGGTAATGCATCCCATTTAGGAACATCAACCTTGACCGGAGAATTTAAATAGACTTCCAGATGATTACGCCCATTTTTAAGAATCCCCTTCACATTGCACCTCCATTCACGAAACATATTGTTTGCTTTAACAAGCAAAACACTGTTCAGATAAACATCTGCATAAGTATCAAGTCCTTTAAATACCAGTTCTTGATTAGATGAATTAATTTCATCATTAGTGGCATCAATATACGTTTGATACATCCAATCCTCTTTGTCTACCCATTGAACAGCTCTTTCATTCAACCGATAAAATGGATCATCAATAATCTTGTTCGCCATTAAATCTGTATGTACACAGCCTGGTACTGTAGCTGGATACCAAATGTCTGAACGTGCCTGGCGAAATTCCCAGTTTTGGGATAAGTTCCGATAAGTAACTTTTGCATGTACACTCATCACACTTATTAGCAGGGGTACAAATAATAAATGTTTAAATTTCATATTACTAATATTTTATGGACAATTCTGATTGAGGAGCCAGATCGACACTATATAATTGTCCGATTTTAGTTGGATTAACTGATTTGTTATTTATTTCAAAGTGAGGGATTCCCCAAGCATCTGGCAGTGAAATTTTAAAAGAATGTGCAACTGAAGATTTAATTTTTGTTTGGACTATTTTATTTTTATTCCATGACATATTAACAACAAGTCCTCCTTCAGCACAAATACCATTAACAGCTCCTTTACTCCATTGCGTAGGCAATGCAGGAAGAAATTCAATAAATCCGTCATAACTTTGCAACAGCATTTCTGAAATACCAGCTATGCCTGCCTCTGTTGCATCAAAACTAAATATGTCTTTCTCTGCACCTGCAATGCCAGCCGGAGATACTGTCATCAAATTCTCGCGCATAAATTCCCTATATAAACCTTGTAAAGAATGATAGGCTTTATCAGCATCTTTGATACGAGCAAAAAAGTTAATCATATTAGCACGACTCCATTCTGTATCTTCCCATTTAGTTGCACTTAATTGTTTCTCAATTGATTTGCGTGCTGCAGACATTAATTGAGGAGTTTTAGTATAAGAAATTTCATCCAATGGGTAGAGAGAAACCAGATGAGAAGAATGGCGATGGTTGGGATCAGCCCTTTCTACATCGAGAAGCCACTCTTTTATCGTTCCTTCTTTACTTATTGCCAATGGAGGCAGTCTCTTAATATCTTTTTCCAACCCAGAACGAAACCCTGAATCAATATTTAAAATCCTGGATGATTCAATACAAGCATTATAGATGTAATATACTACAGCACGGTCTATCGTTGGCATCATAGATAGCGACCATGTTTCTCCTTTATAACTAAACCCATTTTCTGGCGAGATGCTTGGTCCTGTTACTAAATAACCGGTATTCGGATCCTCAACCATATAATCTATAAAAAACTGAGCTGTTTTTTTCAATAATGGATAGCCCACTTTTGCCAGATACTCTTTATCCATTGTATAAAGATAATGCTTCCATAGCTGAGTGGCCTGCCATGCTCCGGCAGATGGACAGAGTCCCCAACCCACATCACTTCCAGGAGCGGTATAGCCCCATACATTTGCAACAGTATGCGCAACCCAGCCATCACAACCATAGATTTTTTTTGCCGTTTCATGTCCGGATTTTGCAAGTAAATCCAGATAAGCAAAAAGTGGCTCGTTACATTCTGCCAAATTAGCAACATTCGCTGCCCAATAATTTTGTTCAATATTTATATCCAAGTGATAATCGCATGTCCAAGGCATATTACAAGCCAGATTATCATTCCATAATCCTTGTAAATTAGCGGGTAATGGGGATTTTTTTCTTGAACTGGATATAAGCATATATCTACCGTATTGATAAAAAAGAGCATCAAAAGCCGGATCTGTTTCACCCTTTTTTATACGCATCCATCTTTCGTCAGTCGGTAAAGAGCTTTTATCTTCTCCAAGTGAAATCTGCATTTTTCCATAAAGACTGCGGTAATCATTTATATGACGGCGTCTCATCAGCTGATATCCTTTATTCAGGCTGTTATCAATTGTCTTTTTACAAATTTGTTGATACTTTTTCGATTTAAAATCAGTACGGATATCTGTATAAATATAAAGTTCATCTGCATTTTCTATTTTTAATAAATTATCAGAAACAGAAATTTTTCCACCTTTAGGAATTATGCGAATCATTCCAACATAATGTACTCCTCCAGGACCCTGGTTGGGGAAAAGAGCTTGTCCGGCAAGATATAGTCCGTCACGGTTTATCTTTATAGACGATTTTCGAAGTAAATTCAAAGAAAGTTTTGTAGTAATCTGTCCCGGTTTACTTGCTGTTAATCTAACAGCTAATACTTCGTCTGAATTACTACAAAAATACTCCCTCATAAAATGTACATTCCCTTTATCAAAAGAAACTGTTGCTATAGAATTTTCCAAGTCTAATTCACGGGAATAATTGCTTATATCTCCTGAATTATAAATGAAATTCATTTTCAGATCACCTAGAGGTAAATGGGTACCGAAAGATTTTCCTTTTCCCGATAGGTATTTAGCACCAAGCCTGTTTCCTTCGGGTATATTTCCCTCAAAAAAATGTTTTCTTATCTGCGCTAGTTTCTCTTTACCACAAAGATCATTCTGAGTTGAATCTGGTTGTCCCGACCATAATGATATTTCATTTAAAGCCAAAGTTTCTTCATCAACCCCACCATAAATCATTGCTCCCAATCGTCCATTCCCAACTGGAATAGATCCCATCCATTCTTTTGCAGGTTGTTTATACCAAAGAGTAAAGCTCCTGTTGCTATTTGATAGCGCACATTCTGCTACTGACAAAAAAGCGAACAACAAAATAACATATTTTATCTTTTTAAAAAAATTCATTGTATTCATTGTATTGATTATTTTTGCAAGGATTAATTAATATTTTGAACGTGGTTTTTCTCCCATCTTAAATTCTAAAATACCCCCATTTAAAATGTTTTGATGAGTTATAAAATTGTCGTGAAATGGTTTTCCATTTAATAGCGCTGATTGAATATATATATTTTTTTTTGCACGATTTAGAGCGCGGATTGTAAACGTTTTACCAGTTGGCAAAGATATTATACATTCGTCAAGAAGAGGAGTTCCAACAGCATACACACCACTAGCTGGATTCACCGGATAGAACCCCATTGCACTAAATACATACCACGCAGACATTTGTCCACAATCATCATTTCCGGCATATCCGGCTGAAGTATTATTGTAAAGACTGTCTGCTATCATTGTAACATACCTTTGGGTTTTCCATGATTCGCCAACATAATCATATAAATAAGCGACATGCTGACTTGGTTCATTACCATGTGCATACTGTCCAATAAAACCAGAAGCATTTCCGTTAACGTCTCCTCTTTGATGGGTTGAAGTAAAGAATTGAGTCAGTTTTTGAGAAAAAGCTTTATTTCCCCCTGTTAGTTTTACTAAAGAAGGTATCTGATGTAATACAGACCAGTAATATTGCCAGGCATTGCCTTCTGTAAATGGATAACCTCCGTTTGCACCATACCTATATGGATCAAAAGGCTCTATCCAATTAGCTTTATCATCCTTGGGCTGAAAAAACGTTGTAATAGGATTAAATAGATTTTTATAAAACTCAGAACGCTTAATAAATCGCTGATAATCATCAATTTTACCCATTTTTTTAGCTAATTGGGCAACACACCAGTCATCAAAAGATTGCTCAAGAGTAATAGAAACCGATTGAGTTTGAATATTCTCTGGCATATATCCATATTTTTCCCATACATCAAAGGGAGAATTAGGATGAGAAATAATAGAACTATTCAGTACAGCTTCATAAGCCTTATTAATATCTATTCCGGGAATACCTTTTAAAATAGCATCAACAATTACCGGGATAGAGTGATTGCCAATCATACAATAATTTTCCTGTCCCCATAGTTGCCAGATAGGTAAATAACCATAATATTTATATTGACGTAACATACTATTCACAAAATCGGCACTCCTTTTTGGCTGCAATAATGTGTATAGTGGATGTACAGCACGAAAAGTATCCCATAATGAAAAGGTAGAATATTCCGTTTCATTTTCAGAGATTCTTTGAGTTGAATAATCCGAAGCCATAAACTCACCATTTACATCGGAAATAGTATTCGGTTGAACCATAGTATGGTACAAAGCTGTGTAAAAAATTTCTTTTTGCAGAGTTGTCCCTTTTACTTTTATCTTGCTTAATTCACTATCCCATTTTATTTTAGCCTTGTCTACAAATTCGTCAAAGTTCCACCCCGGAGCCTCTTCATCCATATTTAAGCCTGCGTTTTTTATTGAGACCGGAGATAAAGCAACTTTAGTTATGAGTTTTTCTTTATCTGATGTATCAAAATCGAAAACAGCTCTCAAATTTGTTCCATTAACAACTTTCCCATCATAATGCTGCTTATCTCCACTTATCAAAAGAGTAGAGATTATAGGTTTTGAAAATTTGATCTGAAAATAAACTTTTCTGAGTTTCGCCCACCCTGTAATGATTCGATATCCCTCAACAGTATATTCATCCACGACTCGTATCTGCGACTGAATAATTCGTCGATCCCAATCACCTTTCTGTGCTGAATGATCAAGATCTAAAACAAGGTGCGAATGATTCACTTTAGGATAGGTGTAACGATGAATCCCTACACGAGTAGTAGCAGTAAGTTCAGCATTTACACCATAATCCTTTAAAAACACCTGATAGTATCCGGGAGATGCCTTTTCTTGGTCATGCGAAAAATGTGACTGATATCCATTAACTGATTCTGAATTTTCTTTTGCAATAGTATAAATTTCGCCAACAGTAGGCATTAGCAATATATCAATTAGATCGGCTACTCCCGTACCACTTAATCGGGTATGACTAAAACCCACAATAATTTTATCATTATAATCATACCCTGAAGCCTGCCCCCAATTGGGAGCCAAGCGTGTGTCAGGACTTAATTGAACCATTCCGAATGGAACTGTGGCCCCTGGATAATTATTTCCGGATAAACTGGAAGCAACAGCTCCCGTACCAATAAAAGGATTCACCCATTGGGTTACTTCCTGAGCTTTTAGTCCTATTGAAAACAAAAACGTTCCAATCAGGTAAATAGATAGAGCCCGTTGTTTCATCATCATATTCTATTAAAGTATGCAACCTATGCTATTTAACATTGTAAGTTATACCGGGCCAATCATCTGTTCGAAACGAAGAAGCCGGCAATTCATCGCTATTAAACAATGTACATTCAGGACTATCAGCCCAATCGTATCGTACAGCAACCGGATATTCGACTTTGGGAGAAAAAACAACAACTTTCCCATCTACGATCTCTGCATCAGCATTATAATAAATATGGTCAGGGCCAGCAATTGCGAAACCTTGAAGTTTAATGGCTTTTGCCTTCAAACCTTCTGAATGAGTGAAGCTAATTTCAATTTTATTATCCTTTATACAATACGATTTAAATTTTGGCCCAGAGTATTCTCCCTTATTTTTATATGTGTTTGTTAGTGCTATTAAGGATAGACGTCTAGCTACTTCTTGCTTATTTTTAGGATGAATATTACTACTTTCGCCGATATCGGTAATAACAGCCATACCTGTATTTTCAATATTTAAAGCCATAGACTGTGCCTCTCTTACTTCTGCCCAATTTGATTCACCTGGCTTTTCTGCTTGTTTCTTGTAATTGGCTAATTGAACAAAGTAGAATGGAAAATTTCGGTTCCAGGCTCTACGCCAATCTCTGATCATTACGGAAAAAAGATCACGGTATTGATAACCTCTATTTTCATTAGCTTCACCTTGATACCATATAACTCCTTGAAAAGCAAATGAAATAAGTGGATGGATCATTGCATTATAAAGAGAAGATGGATAGCTGGAATTATTAAGAACTGGTACAGGAACAGCAGGCAATTGCTTTTGATTGGCTCCTATATTATATTTCCAATATCCATTAAGTTTCATTTTTTCACTACCATTTGTGAGATAGATTTGTTCTACTTTGCCATATATGCCTCCTTCACCACCAGAGTCATAAACACGAATTGTAAGATTGTTATCACCTGTCTTTATTAGTTTTTTTGGAATAATATAATGTCTATTCACATTAAATCCAGAAGTTCGTCCGATTTCAACACCGTTGAAATAGCAAATATCTTCATCATCAATCGGACCAAGTTCCAAGGATACATTACCATTACCAACCCAATTCTCAGGAATATTTATATTATTTCGGAACCATACTATACCGTCAAAATTGTCGCCTAAAGTTTTTTCCATATATTGTGGTATAGGCATTGTACTCCATAAATCAGCGTTATATTGACTAGAATACCATTTATTTATCAGCCCTTGATCTTTTGCCTCACATTGACTAATCCAACTCTCTCTTTCTTTCTTTTCAATATCCAAATTTAATCCCATATTTTTTCCATAATTGCAAGCAACTTCCAGTTTATCCTTGAATTCTGAAAAACAGGATAAAGAACGTCCGCTAGTCCATGCTTCAATTGGGGTTCCACCCCAAGTAACATCAATTACTCCGATAGGGATATTCAACTTCCGGTTTAGTTCTCTTGCATAGAAATAAGCCACAGCAGAAAAGTTTTCAACTGAACTCGGAGAACAGCTATTCCAGGAAGTAGTGTTAGCATTTACAATATCTGATGGAACAGGTGCTGTTGTTTTTTTTATTTGCAGTAATCTTATATCAGGATAATTAGCATTAGATATTTCTTGTTTGTAGTTGTTTACTTGCCCCCATCCACCTAATGGCATCTCCATGTTGGATTGTCCTGAACATATCCACACTTCTCCAATCATTACATTAGTAAGTTTTATTTCACTTCCGTCTGAAATCTTAATTTCGTAAGGCCCTCCTGCTGAAGGAGTAGAAATTACAGTACGCCAGGAACCTTTAGCATCTGCTTTAATAGAAATTACTTTATTATTCCAGGAAGTTGTAATTTTTACACTCTTATAAGGAGTAGCACTACCCCACATAGGAGCATTGGTATTTTGCTGCAACACCATATTAGTTGTAAATAAAGCTGGTAATACTGGTCTCGCAATTATCTCTGCAAGAAAGCTTAAAAGCATGAATGCAGATAATAAAACTGTTTTCAAAAATAGCTTATCCATTATTTTTCACAAGTGTTAAATAAAATAAGGCCTAAATTATAAAGAATTATATTAAAGGCCCCATTTATATTCTAAGATCTATTTTTACTTATTGCATTCTATTTCAACTCTTCAGTAATCTCAATAACCCGACTATGTGTTTGCTGAGTAGTGAATACATCAACACCAATATTCATCAGAAATGCACCTGAATAGAGCTGATCATTCTGTTTGAAATCAGAATTATGCTCAGGCATTAAATTTATTTCTTTCAATCGATACATTGCATCAGGATTTAAACCTTGCAGCTTTACCGGAAATAATTTTTCGCCAAACCGGGGATACATGTCATAAGCAAACAAAAGAGACTTATTTTCTTTAACGTATAACAAAGCAGAATGATTACCTTCATATGGCGAAACCAAACGATATAAATCTCCATCATAAATTACATTCTTTAATAGCTTATAGTTTTCAATTGCCTGATGACAAAATTGCATTTCAGAATCTTTTAAACTCTGTAAATTAATATCAAATCCAAGTTTACACATCATAGCAATATCCACGCGAAATTTAATGCTTACATTTGAATTCCAGTTTGTAACATGAGCACACATACTCTTTGATGGGAAAAAATGAGAAAATCCCCATTGAATAAAAATTCTTTCTATTGGGTCAGTGTTGTCACTGCACCAAAATTCTGTAAAGTATTTTAAAGCTTCATAATCACACCGGCCTCCACCACCAGAACATAACATAAGAGCAAGATCAGGATAGTTCTTTTTCACTCGATTCATTACATTATAAAGTCCCCTAACATAGTCAATATAAAATTGCCCCTGTTTATCTTTTAAAAAAGGCGAATATACGTTTGTTATTGGACTATTGCAATCCCATTTCATAAATGCCAGATCTGGATTCTCTTTCATCAGATTATCAATAATGTTATATACATAATCTTGCACTTTTGGATTACATAAATCAAGAACTAACTGATTTCTAAAATAATAAGGTTCACGTTTTGGCAAAGAAATAATCCAATCCGGATGTTTTTCAGCCAATTCACTCTTAGGATTAATCATTTCAGGTTCAATCCAGATACCAAATTTTACACCTTCAGCCTTTGCTGCTTTTACAAGAAAAGGAATACCATGAGGTAATTTAGTTTTTGTTACCGCCCAATCACCAAGTCCTGCACAATCATCTTTTCTAGGATATTTATTACCAAACCATCCATCATCAAGCAAAAACATATCTACGCCCAATTTCTTAGTTTCTTTGCATAGACCAACAATCTTTTCTTCATTGAAATCAAATCCTGTATTTTCCCAATTATTAAGTAAAGTAAGACGATCGCCTTTACCATCTTTCAATTGGTAGTTCAGAGCCCAATGATGAAAATTTCGACTTCCTTGCCCAACACCTTGGTCACTCAATGTAAAAATAAACTCAGGAGTGGTAAAAACATTTCCTGGTTTTAATTCATAATATGAAGCATAAGGATTTATGCCAGAAATCACACGCAAGCATCCCATATTATCGACTTCAAAAGTAAAACTGAAATTTCCGGTCCAGCCTATTGTACCCATAAATACTTTACCTGAATTTTCTTCCGCAACCTTTCCTAATCCTAATTCAAAAAATGGATAAGCAAACATTGCTGCTCTGGTACCCAACTTAGAATCAATAATTTTTTTTCCAAATGAAAGTTGCTGGGTACTTATTTTTGCTTCTTTTGCCCAATCTCCACTAAACTCACTCAAATAATATGATGGTTCTGAAAAATACAGAAAAGATGAAGCATACCTGGATATGTTTACAGGATACTTTTCATTATGGCTTATTTCTGTCCAAGTCTTGAATATATTCTCTTTTGAATATGTTACATAATGTAATGTGACATATACAGGATAAAGATTATCCTTAAGTTTAATAATAGTTTCAGTAACATTGTCATCTATCTTGCAAACATTGTGAGATAAGTAGTAAAGTACGCTCGTAGGATTACCATCATTGTGTTGAATAGCAAAGGCTGGCTCAAAAAAATCTTCGGTGCCAGAAACTGGATAACATTCCCATATTTTATTGGGGTTATTGGAATCACCACCTCTCTTTTGAAATTCAATTAAACTAGTTTTATCGGGTTGTTTACTTAATTTTGCTCCCAAATAAGACTGATAAATACGGCCATTAGGAGATACATTAATCAATAACTCTGTATTCAAGGTGCTTATAGAAATCTGATTTTGATTATCTGCTCTTGAAACTTGCAAAGAAAAAAACAATACAATTATAAATATAACTTTTTTCATTATTAAGCGATATAGGATCAATCTTCATGAAGTACCCTCACCCATTGAGGGTGAGAGCACTATTATAAAAACTAATCTCAATTAAAAACTAAAACCTCTATAGTGATGAATAACCAGGATTCTGGTCTTCTGGAGTGAAATCATCATTTCCTTTTATTTCAGTGTCAGGTATTGGATACCGAACATTAAAATTCTGAATTGTTCCCGATTCTTTTGCCCAACGATTTCTTTCCTTTACTAACTGAACAAACTTGTCAGTGCGGATCAAGTCCATTCTACGCCAACCCTCAAAACATAATTCTCTCATGCGCTCATCCAGAATTTTGTTTCTGAATTCATCTTGCGACATTGCTACGTTCCATTTTTTATCTTCAGGTAATACGCCTCCCCAAGCTCTGGTACGTATTTTATCATTGACCATTTTCACAGCATCAGAAGTCTTACCTAGCTCATTCAGACATTCAGCATATAATAAAATAATATCAGCTAAACGAATTACTGCAAAGTTTTTACCTGAGTTCCACATATTTCGGATATCACCATTATCAGAATCTGTACGTGGATCTTCAAATTTCTTAATGTGTGGTTCTAACTCATCAGTAGTACCAGTCCATTGAGTTTTACTTAGATCCGGAGTCACACCATGATAAACAAAACTATAACGAAGGCTTTCATTTTTACGATTATCACCATCTTCCCATATCCCACCTTTATCTACAGTTTTGTATGCAAATGGAGTAGGAACTAAAAAGTCGTATCCAGAGAAATGACATCCTTGACTAAACCAGGAGTCTACAGCTCTTGATCCACAATCAAATTGCCAATAATTACAATCAGGCCAAATATTGTTAAACTGTAATTCAAAAATAGATTCTGAAGAATTAGGTTTATCATAAGCAAATAAATCGGCAAAATCAGAAACTAACTGATAACGATCTATCATTTTATCAAAGCAGTCTTTAGCTTTTGAAAAATCGCGATAACCAGTCTCAACCGGAACATACATATAAGCTTTACCCAGCATTGCCAAAGCTGCTCCTGAGGTAGCACGTTTAGGATCATCCCAATGATCAGGTAAGTTATCTGCTGCAATCTTAAAGTCATTGATAATATATTCCCATACGTCTTTAAGCGGCTGACGCCCTAAACCAAGTTCTTTAGTACGTGCCATATCAATAATTGGTATTTCACCCCAATACATTGATAATTCCATCATCAACATTCCCCTAATAAAACTTGCCTCACCTAACAATTGTTTTGCTTTTTGGGGATCTTCATCTGTAAAACTGAGTGCATATATAGCTTTTGCAGCAGCTGTAACAACCGGCCATCTATTTGACCATACAGCAGATACCTGAGTAGATGTAGAATTTAACAGACCATTGTATTTATCTAACCCAGCTTGTCCTCCAGAAGAGATAAGCTGAAAATTGCCTTGTTGAGTTTCATCAAGTCCAAGATTAGTCATAAGGCCATTTCTTCCTTGTTTACATCCACGATAACTCGTATATAATCCCATTACTAATGGTTCAACATTCTCAATTTTAGAAAAAATCTGTTCTTCAGTTAAAGCTGTTTTTGATTCTTGCATCAGAAAATCTGAGCAAGAAGTTGCATTAAAAGTAAAAATTGCTCCTATTGCACATGCAATTATATTTTTCTTTATACTTTTCATAGTTTTTTTTATTACATAATAAGTTAATCAAGATCTAAGAAAATTCTTAGAAACTTACATTTAATCCAAATACATACATTTTAGTTGGAGGATACCAGTCACCGGTTTCCGGATCATAACCTTTATAACTAGTCAAACAGAACAAATTTGAACTTGTAGCATAAACACGTAGGCTTCCAAGCTTTAACTTATTTACAATACTATTTGAGAAATTATATGATAAGGTTAAAGTAGAGAGTCTTAAAAAAGAGGCATTCTGAACACTAAAATCCATTTGACTAGCGCTATAATGATTGTAATCAAATCCTGTTAGTACACGAGAGTATTTTGCATCTGTATTTTCTGGAGTCCATCTATCAAGTAAATCAACAGATGCACTACTATTACCCACACTAGTAATTAAACCTTCATAGTAAGGACTCAATTTTTTTGCACCATATGAATAATTGAATACAGCATTTAGTGAAAGTCCTTTCCATGAAAAATCTGTTGAAAAGCCACCATAAAATTTAGGATCACTAGACCCTATAACTACGCGGTCTTTCTCATCTATAGACTTGTTGTCATCTACATCCAATGGATATAAATCGCCAGCACCTACATTATATCCATTAAAATTAATTTTGCTTAATCGGTCAAGGTCAGTAGCTTGTGCTATACCTCCAGTTCTCCAGATATAAATTGTATTTCTTGATTTACCCAAAAACAAGTTACCTTCCTTTTGAATATTTCTATCGCCATCAACACTATAAATAACATCGTTAGTACCATACAATTGAGTAATCTTATTCTTATCAGCAGACAAATTCGCTGCAATATTCCATTGAAAATCTTTTGTTTGAATAGCATTTACATTCAAAGTAAATTCAATACCCTTATTTTCAATAGCTCCGATATTTTCAAACGCATTGTTAAATCCTGATGTGGTTGGTAATGAACGGTTCATTAATAAATCCTTATTTTTTATATAGAAAGCGTCAACAGACAAACGTATACGATTGTTAAGTACTCCCATATCTAAACCAACATTAAACTGCTTTTGCTTCTCCCATGTTATGTTTTCAGTACCTCTACGTCCATTTGAAACATAAGAAACCTGACCGTTGTTAACACTGGGACTATATAAACTTCTAAAGGCAAAATTGTCTATATTTTGATTACCCACAACTCCGTATCCCAGACGTAATTTCAATTGGTCAAATATTTTTTGATCTTCCATAAATGATTCTTCTGCAATATTCCATGCACCTGAAAATGATGGGAAAATACCCCATTGATGACCTTTGGCAAATTTAGATGAACCATCATAACGAGCAGTTGCTGTTAAATAATACTTATCCGCATAGCTATAGTTAGCTCTAGCAATATATGACATTAATGTAGATGTCACAAAATCCGAATTAATATCTCTTTCATTCTTTTTATAAGAAGAACCGATGTTGTAATATGAGAATAAATCAGTACCAAAACCTCGCCCTGTAGCTGTCGTATAATTTCTGTCAACACGAGTGGTACTAGTTCCTAATAATCCGTTAAATTTATGTTTATTAATTGTTTTTTCGTATGATACTGTATTATCCCATTGCCATGTCAAACGGCTATCTCGGCTGTGATAAGCTTCACCATCAGTTGAATAACGGATTGATTCATATATATCTTTTGGAGTATATCTGAATGCATTCTCATCTACATAATCCAATGAGATTGAAGTACGAATATTAAGTCCTTTTATTGGATTGATATTTAAGTAATTGGATGATAATATTCTATTACGAAAGCGGTCATTATCGCACTCTAAAGATCTTATCGGATTAAAGTTATTTTGATCAAAAATTCCTTGATAGTTTAATGTAGGAATATTTGTATCAATAGCTAACATAGGATTTGCATTACGTGCACGATTCATAACTCCGTCATCTACAATCTCGTCTTTAACACGGGTAAAAGATGTATTTGTGCCAACTTTTAACCAAGATTTTATTAATTGATCAGCATTTATACGTCCTGTATACTTATTTTGACCAGATTTTTTCATTAAGCCTTTCTGCTCTGAATAACCTAAGCTTAAATAGTATGAGCCTTTATCCGTTCCACCAGAAAAACTTAATGTGTGATTTTGTTGTAATCCCGTACGTGTTACTTCATCCAGCCAATCGTAGTTCTTATTATTTTTATATGCATCGAACTCATAATCAGCAAATACAGTGTTAGATCCCATTACAACATTGTTGACATATTGATTAATATCTCCATTTGGATTTGTAGCTTTGAATCCATTCACATAAGCATCTTTTCTTAATTCAAACAGTTGTTTTGTATCCATAGTCTTAGGGACTTTTGCAAATTCCTGAATACCAAACCAAGCGTCATAACTAATTTTGCCTTCACCAGTTTTTCCTTTTTTAGTAGTGATCAGAACAACTCCATTGGAACCTCTCGAACCATATAAAGCCGTAGCAGAAGCATCTTTCAAAACTTCAATCGATGCAACATCATTTAAATTAATAGAATTAAAGCCTGAAGCAAAGTTATCCATAACTAAACCATCTACTACATATATAGGATCAGTTGAAGTATTAATAGAGTTTACTCCACGAATTTTTATTGAAGCATCATCACCCGGACGGGTTCCATTTGAGACAAAAACACCAGCTACCCTACCTTGAATTGCCTGGTTTATAGTGGTAACAGGTTTTTCTTCCAAAACTTTTGAGCTAACACTACCTACTGCTCCTGTTAAATCACTTTTTTTAAAGGATGCACCAACCACAACAACCTCATCCATTAATTTAACATCGCTCTTCATTACAATGGATAAATGATTTTGTTTTCCAATAGTAACAACTTGAGGAAGATAACCAATATACGAGATATTGATAGTTGCATTGTCAGCTACTCCATCCAAAGTAAATAAACCATTAATATCAGTTATTGCACCTTTTGTAGTACCTTTTATAGAAATGCTGACTCCAATTAACGGCTCTCCATTAGAATCTTTAATTACGCCAGTTATTGTTTTTCTTTGTTGGTTTACCGATTGTGATATTTCCTCACGATAAATTTTAGCTTCCTCCGCTTTAGAAGTATAGGGCATCACCGTCATAACAACAAAAAACAACAGCGATTTAGTTGCTAAATTTTGCCATTTGAGTTCATTAACTTTTTTCATTCTCATGTTTGTTTTTTTTAGTATTAATAATTAAGTAATTACTTTTTCGAATCCAAAAGTATCTATTAGATTGTAGCTAAATAGCCTCATTTTATTCAAAAAATAGCGCAAATGTTGCACTTGAAATGAAAAAATTGTATCAGTTACAATATTTTCATTTCATAAGACAAACATTATACTATATTTATTATCAGATATTTAAGAGTATATTATTTTACGAGTAGTCTTTTTATTATCATTTGTAACAACTTGAACTAAAAAAACACCCTTCAGAAATGTTGATAAGTTAACAGCAACAGTAGTTCCCTCAAAACCAGAAGTCATTGATTTAATCAAATAACCATTAATAGTAGTTATATTTACGCTTTTAACAGGAACTTTAGTTTGGACAGTTAACAGCGATCCATTGACGTTTACTAAAACATTATCAGTCGCCTTAACAGTAGAAAGTGACGTTTGATTATTTTGAAGATCTAACTTAAATAGTTGTACATCGTGGGCAGGCACTGAAAATCCAAGGGTTTCACCCGACAATATCAAGTTACTACCAGACCACAATTCTTTAACAGACTTAACATTTACCGACTTGAGTCCAATTCTACTCAAATCAACGCTTCCTGAATATACAGAATTAGCATTATAATTATATATAGCAAGGTATACGCAGCTATCTGTTTTAAGCGTAAACTGGCACTCAGCTTTATCAGTACCCAGTGCTGTTGTACCTTCTACCGGGTAAAATGAACGTCCTAATTTTGCAATTTGATTAATTTCAATATTAGTAGCAAATTTCAAAGCTTTTTGACGTGCCTGACCTGTTCCGGGATAAGTGCCTTTATAACTAAAATTATCTCCTAAAATGTACATACCTGTTGTTGCCAAAGAAGTCATTCTCATTCTATTCTCGCCTTCGGTAAAATTATCCAACACAGCATTATCTGGATCATTAAAATTATAGACTCTGTCCAACCACCATCCATATGATAAGCTATTCAATACATATTCACTATTATCAGCAGACCCCCATGCATCACAACTTATTCGTCTACTATTTCCATATTGAGAAGGGAACAGAGGTGCAATTGATAATCCTAAATAAATATCTTTACCACAGAGATCACTCAAATATTTCATACCTGCATTATATGCTTGAACTCCTGTTGTCACATTTTTATCATAGTAACTATCAGCCTCTAAAATGCCATTATTTAAAAAATCTAATTTAATATACTTAAATCCCCACGATTTAAACTTATTAATAAAGTATACCATACGGGCTTTTGTACCTGGATGCGTTGGATCTAAAGCTCGTGAAGCTATTTTACAAATTTTACCATTAACATATAAATATGCACTCTTATAATAAAAAGCACTTCCCTCTATAAATCGATCACCGTTTTCTCCCCAATCTGAAAATGGAGACCAGTATATGCCCGGTTGCTGGCCATTAGCCAAACAATGATTTACAAAATCCTTTAATTGCGTTTCAGTCATATTATCCCAATATGAATCTAGCACAATATACACTGTACCATTATTAGAAAAATTTGTTTTTTGTAAATTATTTGCATAAAAATCAGATACATCCAACACCCCGTTATAATTCACTTTATCAGCCATACCTCCCCAGCTATTCCATCCAAAGATGTTACCTTTTGTCCATGGGCGTGGAGGTGTTATCATAGCATTTACGTCACCATAAACATCCATGCCTTCCCGCCAATCATCAAACATTCCAACCATTACTTTCGGAGATTTTAAAACAGTGCCATAAATACTCCCATGCTGTTTTGAAGGAAGACCTGAAGCAATTGTATTAATATCATTTGTTATTGCATGGGTAATACCTCCATAACATTCAATTTTATTTATATATTTATTTTCTGAAGTAGAATATCTTATACCAGTTTTCCAAGTGTCATGTTCAACCGAACCTAAAACTAAACCAGTACGATTTTTTGAATTAAAAATCGTAGAAACTTCAAAAGAAACGGAATCTTTGCTTAATGGATAAGCAGAATAATGTACCCACTTATCATTATCAAATGGTACGCTAACAACTCTATTATTAGGATCTGCATCTAAAAATGAGGACTGAGTATCAGTCATAATTGGTGCCATATAATTACTACTAGTTTGAACAGATGAAAGCAGATATGCTTCAGTGAGGAAATAGCTGCGATCTGAATACATATAAAAGATTTGCTTAATATCAGGCTTTCCAAAAAGGCCTGTATATAAAACAGTGTATCTAGTACCATTTCCTGTAACATCACTAAAAGAATTTTCCGATAGATCAACTATTGAATAATCAAAACTCTTCAAATAGTCCAAGTTATTCTTTATTTTTACATAAACATTTTTCAATACAGATTGCCCTTTATAAGAGAAGTCCATACACTTGGAATTACTATTGTAGCTAATTTTCCAATCACCTGAATTAATATCACTAATAGATGAACTATTTTGTGAATAAACTGAACTCTGTGACCAAAAGAAAAAGGTCAGCAAGAAACAAAAAAATGTATTTTTCATAATTTCATTTATATGATTACAGTATCTAATTTTATAGTACAAAAATAAGGGCAATTCAAATGTACTATAGCATTATATTGCCCAAATAGTAACACAAATGTTGCAAGAGTAATAAAAAAGATGTAGCAACATCACTATTATTTCATAATAATCAATCTGGAGGTAACGTTATATCTCAACATCAAAGACATAATATGTTTCAGTAACATATGTTTCACCAGATCTCAATAAACAAGATGGAAAATGTCTATGCCTACATGAATCCGGATAATTTTGTGTTTCAAGGCAGACTGCAATATGTGGGTTTCTAAGAAAACCAGCTGTATAAAGAAATAGTCCTAATGCATCTGTATAAATGGTAAGAGTTCTTTTGCTTATCTGATCTCTTAAATATGCAGCAGGTATTTCATTCTCCTTTTGTTTATTCAGAATGAAATAATTGTTATATCCTCTATTCCATTTCAGTTGTATATTGTCGTTTTCAAAATATTTTCCTATCGTTTGTGTGTGGCGAAAATCAAATACAGAACCTTTTACATCAATTATATCTCCAGTGGGAATGAATTCCTGATCAGAACCCAATATTTTATCTGCGTTAATTCTAAGATCTTGATTCTTTATACTACACTTTTTACCGCTTATATTTAAATAAGCATGGTTAGTCAGATTGATATATGTATCAAAATCAGTTGTTGCATAATAAGAAATTATCACTGTATGATTATGAAGTCTATACTTTACACTTACAGTAACATTACCAGGAAATCCTCCCTCATTATCAAAAGATACTCTAAAAAAACGCACTCCGTCACTAAGAACTTCATATTCCCATAATTGAGTATTAAATCCATTAAAGCCACCATGATTAGAATTTTTACCATCATTTTCATCCAACTGATAGACTTTTGAATTCAATTCTATTCTAGAGTTTGATATCCGGTTAGCCACACGTCCTATAGTAGCTCCCATATAACAAGTATCATCAATGTAATCATTTATATTTTCATATCCTACAAGCAGATTTTCTAGTTTGCCAGAGTAATCAGGGAAAAAAGCAGAAATCCATCTTGCTCCCCAATTACAGAGTTCTATATAAGTACCATCTTCATTTTCTACTCTGAAAAGAATGACATTTTCACCATTGGGCTTAACGGGCCATTCAGAAAGAATCACATTCATAAACTTGCTTTTTTACACAAATAAACTAATATAACAGATACAAATAAGTAGGATCAAATCTTTAAATATGGATGATTCATTTATCTTATTCGATGAACAGAATAAAATAATTATTATAAAAATGTATATACACATTATTTTTTGATCTTTTTTATTTTTTACGTCAATTTCTCCAAAACAATGGGAGTACTTTCCCAAATGTACAGAGAAAAATATAAGTATAATGTACTCAATAAATATTATAGATTAAGCTTATTTATCATTATTAACTCTAATATTCCCATCTCATAATATCATAAAATTTTCACTTTATATTCTTTATCATACTGTTTATAATCCCTATAGATATTATGTGTCCATTTCCATGAGTAATTATTGTATATGATTATAAATAACTAAATCTCAAAAACTATGATCTAACTGATACTATTTTTATAAAACGTACATCATTTGCTGGGACAAATAATTCAGTATTCAAATCAACAGATTTACCATTCCATAAATCAGTAGCTCTATAATATTTTGTATTGCTTAATCCTAAACGTTTCAATGGTACTATTTTTGTAAAATCATCCTTTGTATAATTGAATATGGCATAATATACAGCATCTGTATCTTTCTTCATAAACTGGTTTTCAGATAATACTCCATCCCCTTCTACAGGCATGAAAGAAATACCATTTGCGACAGCATTAACATTACGATTAGTCAAAAAAATAGAGGATTTATTTTTTCCTTCAATTTTAGCTTCATTACTAAAATCTTCGCCGGAAATAAATAACCCGGTAATAATTGCAGAGGTAACTCTTGCTCTGTTTTCGCCTTCAGTTGCATCATGTAAAACAACGTGGTCTGCATCATTAAATGAATATACATTATTTATCCACCATCCATAAGATAATGCATTCATTGTATATTCAGTATCTTTCATCTTGTTCCACGCATCACATGCTATTCTTCGCGATTGTGCATAATTTGCCGGAAATATAGGTGATATTGATAAATTTATATACATGCCTGTAAAATACTTATTAATCAATTTCATTCCATAATTATAAGCTTGCGTTCCTGTGAAAATTGAAGGATTATGCCAATGATCACTTTCCATCATGCCATGAGTCATAAAATCCATCTTTACGTATTCAAAGCCACAGCGTCTAAATAAATCTGAAGTATTCTTCATCATAACTTCAACAGCCGGATGTGTTGGATCAATAGCATAAGCTCCGTCTAGCTCTTGTGGTTTCCCATTTGCATAAAGATAAATATCCTTATATCTGTATTCGGGAGCATCGTCAACTGTACGTTCCGGTTTCTTCCCCCAATCAGTAAATGGAGTCCAATATATGCCAGCTAATTGTCCGTTTGCTTTACACTTCATCACAAATTTTTTCAGTTCTTCTTCTGTGAGATTATTCCAACCAGCATCAAGGCCAACATATATAATATTATCTTTATTACAAAAATGATTATTTTGAAGATTTTCATGTAAATAATCAGATACTTCCATAGCTTTATTATAGTTCAATTTAAATTGAAGTGCCCCCCAGCTATTCCATCCAAATGGGACAGCTTTGTCCCATGATCTACGAGGAGTAATTAGTGCATTAGCTTGACCAAATTCATTCAGCCCTACCCTCCAGTCAGAAAAGAGCCCCAATAAAACTTTAGGAGATTTTATTATATGCCCATTTAAATAACCATGTTCCTTCGAATCTCTGGTTAATTTGTCTGCAACACCTCCAAAACATACCATTCTTTGAATATTTTTTCCATTGCATCCAAATAGATCAACAGCCGATTTCCAGTTTTGATGTTCAACAGAACCTATAACTAAACCATTACGAGATTTAATATTATAAATAGCAGTGACTTCATAACTTCGCAAAGTATCAAATGCAAGTGGTTTAGACTGATATCTTATCCAACAATCATTATCAAACGGTATAAATAATGCTCTATTGTTCTCATTTTCTAATGGCAAAAGGCTTTTTTCAATATTTACAGGTGACATATAATTAGATTTCAGATTATTGTTCATATCCCGGATTTCAAATTCTGTAAAAAAATAATCCTTGTCTGGATAGAAATAAAAAGATTGTAGCAATAAAGGCAAACCTCTTTTAGTATAGCTTACTACAACTTTGGTCCCTTTTCCGAATTTATCTTTATAAGAGAAGTGCTTTATTTTGTAATTTGTATATGTCTTTGTCGATATAATATGGTCATTAAACTTGTACGTAGCATACAATCCATTAGCTAATAGTTGTCCATCCTTACTAATAAATGCACCATTGTTCTTTTTACTTACAGAGAAAAGCCACTTACCAGCAGTTACATTACTCTGTGCTAAACTCCAAACGGGAAACATTATAATGAAATACAAAAATATCAATCTTGAGTTTCTCATACTAAAAAGGTTAATCTATAAATTTTGTTTTAAACAGAAAAAATTACATTGAACAAAATTAATTTCATAATTTAAAAACTTACCAGCTTACATTTTCATAATATAGAAGATCTGTATCACTATATCTTCAATAATACAGAATAAGACATCTGTTACAAATCATGCGACAAATCTTATATTTGCTTATTCAAAGAGAATTTAAGCCCTTATATAAAATTCAAGGATCAGGGAAACTTTATCAGAATTAGCAATTGAAATAAATCTAAATAGATTATTTTTGCGAAAAATCAATTATAAAACCTTTGTCTATGAAATTAAAAACCCTAATATTATATTTACTATTAACACATTCTTTGGCTGTTATTTCAAACACCATAAACAATAAATCTTATTATTTTCTAAAAATAGATGATAGTATTGGATTATCAGAAAGTAATGTAAAATGTATTATCCAAGATAGATGGGGATTTATGTGGTTCGGTACTAAAAACGGATTAGACAGATATGATGGAAATAATATCCGTCAATTCGATTGCGACGATAGAGTACAAAATGTCGGTAATCATAATATATCAGCACTTTATCAAGACATAAATAATAACCTTTGGGTTGGAACAGATAAAGGGGTCTTTATATTCAACCCTATAACAGAAGTATTCACTTTTTTTAATCTTAAAACTCCTGATGGGATACAGATCATACAATGGATCTCAGATATACAATCTGACCATCAAGGAAATATATGGATTGTTGCACCCAATCAAGGAGCTTTTCGCTATAATATACATACAAAAAGATTAAAACTCTTTGCTACAAATCATAAGGGTGAATTAAGCAAAAATAATATTGAATGTATGTGTGTCCGTAAAAACGGTGAAGTTTGGTTTGGTACAAACGGAATAGGATTATTTCTTTATAATCCCGAAAAAAACATGCTTAAACAATTTATAAAAGACCAAAATAACCAATCATTATTCGGGAAGAATATATATTCTATCTGTGACTACTACAATGGTCTCGCTGTTGGAATCCATGAGGAAAAGCTTCTCAAATATGATATTAAAAATAACATTTTATCAGAAGTAAATGCACCAGATGTGCACTACAAGATAATACGTAGCCTGATGTGGTCTGGTGAGGAATTATGGGTGGGAACAAATTATGGGTTATACATAATCAATGAAAACAGAAATACAGTGACTAATATCCGCGAAAATTTTGTACATCCATACGGATTATCTGACAATGTAATCTTTTGCATATATAAGAATAAAGAAAAAGATATATGGTTGGGAACACAATTTGGCGGAGTCAACTATTTACCCAATTACAATCTTGTATTTGATAAACACGTACCAATGAATACTCCTATTTCCTTGTCAAGCAGAAGAATCAGGGATATGATAGAAGTACCTAATGGTGATATATGGATTTGCACTGAAGAAGGAGATGTTAACATTTTTACACCATCAACAAAAAAGTTTCAGAAATTAAATATACCTGGCAAAAAAGAGGGCAGAATGACCATGATGCTTAATGGAGATAATATTTGGATAGGTAATTTCAAAAATGGACTTGATGTTGTTTCAATAAAGACTCATTCATGCACTCATTACACCCCTCTTCAACTAAATTTGTTAGAAGAAGAAAGCGTTTTTTCATTGAATAAAGATAAAAAAGGGAATATATGGCTGGGAAATGGAGACGGTCTTTATATATCAAATGGAAAATCTATGAAATTTTCAAGAGTAAAAGAGCTATCTCATCAATATATTTATGACATTTTGCCTGATAGCAAAGGGAATATATGGATAGCTACTATGGGCAATGGAGTTTATATGCTAAATGCGGTCACAAAGCGCTGGAAACATATTATTGCACAACCGAAAAATCGCAATGGATTAAGTTCCTATTCAGTAAGTAGCATTACTGAAGATCATAATGGAAATCTATGGTTTACTACAGATAGAGGTGGTATATGTATGTATAATGTAAAAAAGTCGAAATTTGTTACCTATTCAAAAAAAGAAGGCCTACCAGATGATGTTTCATATAAAGCATTGGAAGATAGAAATCACAACATATGGTTTGGAACTAACATGGGACTTGTACGGCTTGACCCAACAACTCACAACATAAGAGTTTTTAAACGGGGTAATGGTCTATTGGGCAACCATTTCAATTATAAATCTGCATTAAAAAGCAGAAATGGGGTTTTCTATTTTGGCGGAATTGATGGATTAATTGCATTCACTCCAAAAAAATCGGTAAAATACAATAAAACACTAAAAACATATATAACGCGTCTTAGTGTCAACAACAAAGATATAGTTCCAACAGACGATAATAAGATTCTTAAAAAAAGTATTGTTCATACAGATAAAATTTACTTAAACCATGATCAAAACAATATAAGCATTGATTTCTCTGCTCCATATTTTTCAAATTCAGAATCAACTAAATATGCCTATAAAATGGAAGGTGTTGATAATGACTGGATCTCTACATCCAGGAATAATGCCACTTATTCACAATTGCCTTCTGGAAATTATCGCTTTATGGTCAAAGAGACAAGTAATGATACCTCCCAGAATGAAATAACTAGTTTGAATATACGCATATATCCACCATGGTGGCTCTCCATTTATGCGTATATATTGTATTTATTATTAATAATTGGAACTCTGATAAAAGCTTTTTCATGGCACAAAAAAAGACAGCAGAACAAGATTCTGCAAAGACAAAGATTATTTGAAATTCAGAAGGAACGTGAACTTTCAAATGCTAAAATAGATTTTTTTACTGATATAGCACATGAAATACGCACACCACTGACTCTTATTAACGGATCTCTTGAAAATATTCATCAAGACAATTCTGATGAAAAGAAAATAGCTAAAAATTTACATGCAATCGATCAAAATTCAACTCGTCTTCTTGAACTAGTTAATCAATTGTTAGATTTTCGAAAATTAGATGAGAATAAACTACAGCTTAATTTTACAATAGTAGATATAGCCGCTTTATTAAAAAACATTATTGAAAGATTTGAACCAAGCATATCTGGTTTAAACAAAGAGATTTCACTTGATATGCCATACGAAAGAATTGATATGCCAGTCGATAAAGAAGCTTTCACCAAAATATTGAGCAACTTACTCAATAATGCCCGCAAATATTCTGAAAAATTCATTAGAATAAATTTGACAAAAGATGCTGATAATCTAAAAATACAGATTATCAATGATGGTGACAAAATACCTAAAGCAGCAAGCAAAGAAATCTTCAAACCATTTGTACAGTTAAATAAAAGCCATTCTATTCCAGGATCAGGTATTGGACTGGCATTAGCGCGTTCACTAGCAGAGCTTCATAATGGAAAACTTTATTTAGACACTGATTCCCCATATAATTCATTTACACTTATTTTACCTTATGAACAACAAAAAGTTATTAATTTAAATTTATATGAGAAAATAGGGAATGAAGAAATAACTCAGTTATCAACAAAAGAGCCTACTGAAGCTATTTATACAGTTCTAATTGTAGAAGATAATGAAGAAGTATGTAATCTCATAGCAGAAAGATTAGCAGAAAATTACAGAATAGAAACAGCCATGAATGGGCAGGAAGCATTAAAAATACTTGAGAAAAAAAGAATAGATATCATCATATCCGACATAAAAATGCCAATTATGGACGGCCTTTCACTAACCATAGAAATTCGTGCAAACATTGAATATAGCTATATCCCTATCATTCTGCTTACTGCGCAAAACGATTTGCAGAATCGTATTGAAGGATTAAAAGTCGGTGCCGATGCCTATATAGAAAAACCTTTTTCATTTCACTACCTTATAACACAGATCGATACGCTAATTAGTAACAGGCAACAGGAAAGAAAAAGCTTCAAACAAAAACCATATCTTACGTTGCAAAATAATAATACTAATAAAGATGATGAAGTTTTCATTGAAAAAGTAACAAAATATATTCTCGAAAACATTGAAGATCCCAATTTCAATGTAGAAGAACTGGCTGCAAGTATGTGCATGAGCCGCTCAAGTCTTCATAGAAAGATAAAAACTACGTTAAACATGTCCCCTATTGATTTCGTACGATTCATTAAACTTAAAAAAGCAGCTGAACTCATGCTCGAAAATACATACAGAACTACCGAGTTGTGCTTTATGGTTGGTATAAATTCTCCGTCATATTTCATCAAATTATTCCAAAAGCAATATGGATTAACGCCCAAAGAATTTGCTAAACAACAAAGTGAAAATAGTAGAAAAAAAAATTAAGTAATTAGTGATATATTGCCGGAGCTACTACTATTATATTTATTTGGACAATAGAGGAAGATTAACTAAAATGTAATAAAAAAAACTGTTATAAGAATTTGTATTATAATTGCTTACTGTATCTTTATAAAAATAATGTTCAGTATGGGAGTCGTAAAGAAATACGATGACTTATTTGCAATATTGTTTGTATTACTACCTTTATTTTTCAAATTCTTGATTCAAAGAGATAAGATTTAAGCTATAACTAAGAGCTTATAGTTACAATAAGAAATAAAACTTCCCCTATGTAGTTACCAATAACCATATAGGGGAAGAAATAATATTAATCCCCCTCAGCAATATACTTAAACTCATTAAAGTCTCCATAAGCTTTGGACTTATTACTGCCGGACACAGCATACAAGCCTAAGTAAACGCCAGTAAAGCCACCAGCAGTTTCAGAGCTTAGGTACCTTACATTCATCTTACCTAATGGCTTGAAGTTCTTGCCATCTGTGGCGTAAAAGAAGGAATAAAGCTCTTTGCTTCCTTTGATTTGTAACGTGATTTTGCCTTTAGGTACTGCGATTTCACATTCTGTGTGGTTCAATTCGCCCATACGATACTGCAATAGAACTGTTTGTTTGCCTTCGGATGCTTGTTTAAGGTATAAATCGTAATGTGCATCGTTGTTCATGAATACTGTCAATCCGGCTTTATCGCCTGGTTGTGCATCATTTAGTGACAGCATGGTTTCTGCCGTAAAGTTTATATGTTCCTGTCTGCGACCTACAAAAGTGGGGGAATCGGTATCATCTAATGAAATTGGAGTTGCTTTAAGGCGCAAGGCTCCTTTCTTCTCCTTTAATGAGTAGTTTTCCATAAAAGGATTGCGCAGATAGTTCCATTCGAAACCTAAACCTGATTCTTTGAAATCTGTAATGCCCGTCTTTTCTTTAACCGGGTACAAAGGCAAAGTGGGTACATTCATCTCCAGATTTACTGTTCCATCTCCATTCACCACCGGCCAGGCTTCTTTGTCCCATCTCACCGGAGCAAGGAATGTTTCGCGTCCCAGCACATGGTGTAAAGCGCTTTGCGGACGAAATGCGAGAAAAACGACCCACCAGGAACCATCATGTGCCTGAATAATATCTGCATGTCCGGTTCCTTGAATGGGATTGGACTGCGCATTCATATTGATATGGGTAAGAATAGGATTGGCTGGATTCGACTGGTATGGACCATCGATACTCCGGCTTCGTGCAATAGTTACTTTATGTCCGTATTCAGTGCCTCCCTCTGCTATAAGAAGATAATACCATCCATCTTTTTTGTATATGTGCGGAGCTTCGGGATAACGGCCGCCTGTTCCGGTCCAGATAACTTTGCTTTCTGTAAGCTGTTCTCCTGTCTTGGGATTTATCTCACATAAACAGATTGAATTGTTGGGGTTCGAGGTCATGTAACATTTGCCGTCTTCAAAGTAAAGAGAAGGATCAATGCCTTGTTGTTTCAACCATACAGGGTCCGACCACTCTCCTGCCGGATTGGTTGTATATACGATGAAATTTCCTTTGGATGATACATTTGTTGTGATCATATAAAAGGTTCCTTCATTATAGCGAATAGTTGGTGCATATATGCCTCCTGATAACCAGCATTTATTTAACGATAACTGTGAAGGACGTGTAAGGCAATGTCCTATCTGTTCCCAGTTTACCAGGTCTTTGCTATGAAAGACAGGCACTCCGGGGAAATAGGCAAAACTACTGGTTACCAGATAATAGTCGTCTCCTACCCTGCAGACACTTGGATCGGGATGAAAGCCTGGAATAACTGGATTTTTATATCCTGCCGGAGTACTTCCCCAGCATGTACTTGCAATTACTAATAATAACAATAAAACTTTTTTCATAGTTATAGCATTTATTTCGTGTTTACATTTATAACGAAACAAAGCTAGAACTTATTTATCTGAAAAAGGAAGATCACAAGGTATAAAAAAGGCTATTATGTTTCGGATATAGGGCTAAAATGTTTCAAACAGGCTTATTTCTTAAGATAGAACTCTGGTGTTATATTTGCTACTTTATAAACTGAATCGTGACGTAGACTAAGCTCTCCTAAAATAAGCAAAGCAGATTTGAGTTCTATTTTCAGCAAAGAAGAATAACGGGATTTAGGTATAGTGTCTGACTGAGTAAGACCTGCCTTCTTTATTTGTGCAGTTAATAATGAGTCCCGATTAAAGCTGTAAAGCATAGCGCCTTTTTCTGAATATAAATCTAGTGAGTTATCTTCGTTAATGAAATACATACCGTCTGAGGTTTTATAGTCGTAAATTTTATTCAGAGAACGATATCCTTGCAGTGAAACTGGTTCCAATAATTGTACATCCAAATAGGTAGCAGGTGGTGCTACTTCTACCTGAGGTCTGTTACTTTGAGAAATCCGCTCTATGTCTAGCGCTCTTATGCCGGGTATATAAGTTACTACTCCAAACAGCAGAATGGCAAGCAACATTACATACAGATAGCGACCGGTTCGGTTTGTAAGAAACAATATTGCAGTTAAAGATATCACTAGTCCGGCTATGAGCAAGTACACCCGTTCTTCGGTAAATCCGTATTGATTAATTCTGTATATGGTAGCTATCCAGAACATTATATATGCAGGAAACACAATAAAGCTGGCTTTGTCATAAAACCATTTATAGGGACATTTATTTACCAGCAGCACACATCCTTTCAGAAAAAACAGACCGATAGAAAATGCCAGAACAATGGCTGCAACACCTCCCTTAGGAAGCGACCACACAAATGCTATCTTGATAAAATAGAGATAAAGGATGACTGTGTAGATTAGTAAAACCGGAGATAATACATAATTGAGCAATATATCTGTAAGCTTGTTAGCTATTATCTTATCTGATTTATCGTAATGGAAATAGATGAATAAGGATGGAAAGATAACCATACTTACAAAATACCCCGAATAATGAAAGTATCTGGAATCTCCGGACTTCCATATTTCAAATATATATTGAATGGAAAAATAAATAGACGAAAGCAATGCATAGGTTATTCCGGATAATACAAATGCATAAAGTAAAGAACGTAACAATTGCAATACGCTATCCATGAAAGAGGCATTTTCTTTCTGCCACCCTGAGGCTAGATAGATTCCGGTGAGAACTCCAATAGTTACACACAAAAAGAACTCTTCACTTTCCGGCTTATGGAGCCACAACAATGGGATAATGAATAGTAAACACCCGTAATATATCCACCGTATCTGTTTTTTGTCAGCAAATTTATTCAGCGTATACGCTATAATCATCAGCATTGGGAAATAGTAATAAAGTGATTCTCCCTGCTTTATCACTTTTTCGAACAACAAAACATTGATTACGTAGCAGATCAGTGCAATAAGTAATTCTACCGGATTAGAGCGTACTGCCTCATGCCACTTAGACAATATATTTTTCATAGACTTTTTCATAATACAGCGTTTTATTTCTATTGTGTTTAAATACGAAGTAACGAATAATTATACAAAAAGCAATAAATTTCTTCACATTTAACACAATAGACGCTGCTTATAAGATGATGAATAGCATCACCTTTGTCGCTTCACATATTCTGACGGAGATACTCCATATTCGTCTTTAAAGCATTGTCTGAAGTAAACTACATTATTGAACCCTACTTTATATGCTATTTCGGAGATTTTGCTTTCTCCCTCTAAAAGCAATTTTACAGCATTCTGCAGCTTCACTTTACGAATGTATTCATTGGTAGACATGTTAGTTAATGCTTTCATTTTACGATAGAGTGTAGAAGTACTCATACACATTTTATCGGAAAGGTAAGTAACATCTATTTTATCGGAACTAAGATCTGCCTCGATATATTGAGTAACTTTATTAATGAATTCATTATCTAATTTATTTAATGTATTGCTTACCGGTTCTTGCTTTATAACGATGTTTTTATTTCCGGAAAACAGCACAGCCAGTTGCTTTCTCGATTCCAGCAGGTTATTAACTCTACTCCGCAACAAACTGGCACTAAATGGTTTGGTTAAATAAGAGTCGGCTCCCACGGTGTAACCATATTCTTTATCCTGCATAGAATCTTTAGCAGTAAGTAAAATGATTGGAATATGACTGGTACACACATCTTGTTTCAGCTTTTTACATAACTCAACACCATCCATTCCCGGCATCATAATGTCACTGATAACAACGTCCGGAATAACAGTAAGGGCTTTTTCCAAACCTTTTCTTCCGTCTTCGGCAGTTACTACTTCAAAATCTTCAGAGAAAGTATCACTTATGTATTCACGGATATCCTGATTATCTTCAACTACCAGAAGTATTTGTTTTTCTGTATTAAAGTCTTCTTCTGCAACTTCTTCCACGACTTCTGTAACTTCCGGTTCTTCTTCTACCTCAGGCTCATCTGTACGCAAGGCATTTGGATATGTGTTGTTGGTCTGGAGTCTGACAAAAAAGTCGCTTCCTTTTCCCACTGTACTTTCCACCCATATTTCTCCCTGGTGCAATGTTGCAAGATTCTTCACTAAAGCTAGTCCTATTCCTGTACCCGAAGCTTGATGTTTGCTATTTACCTGATAATAACTTTCGAAAATCCGGGATAAGGCTTCAGCCTCTATTCCATGTCCGGTATCGCTGACTTTTATTTCGGTATATTCCACCTGATCTTTAACTGTTGAGTATAAAGAGATGGTTATAGAACCTTTTTCAGTGTATTTAATAGCATTCGATATAAAGTTGTCGAGGATAATGGTAATAACCTCCCTATCGAACATCAACGGCATATCCTCTTTCTCTATAACGACATTAAACTCAACATCTGGATTACGATTCAGTTCCTTGTATTTGAGTCCTATCTCCAGAATTAGTTTCGCTATGTTATTTCTGGACACACATAGTTTGCGGTTCTGGGTTTCTGTTTTTCTGAATTCAAGTATCTGATTGATCAGATTCAACAGACGAATAGCACTTTGATGTATCACTGAAATCTTGCGAAGCTGTCTGGTTTGAAGAGATTTTTCTTTCATCAGATCTTCAAGCGGACCTAAAATAAGGGTTAATGGAGTACGCAATTCATGCGTGATATTGGTATAAAACCGCAATCGTTCATTATTCAAATCCTGTTCATGTTCATGTTTCTTTCTCTCCATTTGGTAGGAACTTCTCCAGCTAATTCTTCTCTTATAAGCATATAAGGAAATATAAACCAATGTGATAAAGAGTATAAAATAGAGAGATTTTGCCCACCAAGTAAGCCAGAAAGGAGGTGCTATGTGAATAAATACAGAGATAGCCTCATTACTCCAGTCCTGATTATGAAGGCGTGCTTTTATCTGGAATTCATAATCTCCTGGAGTCACGTCCAGGAAAGTAACACTGTTGTGTCCGTCTTCTAAGGTATACCAGGAATCATTCAATCCCTTAAGTATATAAGTGTACTCTACCTGATTGTTCAGTGAATAGTCCAGTTCATTAAAAGCAATGCTGAAACTATTTTGTTTATAATTTAGATCTATATGTTTATTGCCTCCCAAAGGGATAACCTTTTCATCATGCTCAAGAGTGGAAAGCTTATTGTATATTTTCACCTCCGAAATAACTGGATGAGGATATTCTCTGCCATCAGTAAACTGTTCTGGATTGAAGTAACAAACTCCACCCAAAGAACCAAAATAGATGAATCCGTCTTTGTCCTTTGTAATAGATCCACTCATAAAATTACCGGCAGGAATACCATCTGAAATATCGTAATTCTCGAACTTGTTCTTTGCTTCGGAATATTTACTGAGTCCCTTATTGGTACTAATCCAGATATTCTTTTTATTATCTTCGGTAATGGCTCTGATGTGACTATTGACAAGTCCGTCACTCCTTTTAAATGTTCTATAATTATAATTGCTCATTGACGGAAACAGAACCAAGCCATCTCCTGTTGCTACCCAGATTCTATTTCGTGAGTCTCTGAATATGTAATTGATTGTATTTGAGCAGAAACCTGAATAATCATCGAACTTCTTCAGAAGTTTCATCTTTGGGGAATAAATTCCAAGACCGTTTCCAAACGTACCAATCCACATCCGTCCTTTAGAATCCTGAAAGATACTTCTTACCAAATCACCCTGAAGCCCGCTATTCTTTGAATTATAAGCAGTAATTTTCTGCTGATCTTGCAAATTGAAGCAATAAATTCCCTCACTGCTTCCAACCCAGAGATTATGATGTAAGTCTTCGAAGAAACAACGAACATCCAGCTTGCTTTTTCCTCCCAAAACAATTTGTTTGAACTGCTTATTATTGTTGTTATAGCAGTTAACGCCTCCAAGATAAGTTCCAATCCAGATATTATTCTGAGAATCATTGAACATGGACAATACAGCATTGTCACTCAGTTGTCCGCTCTCTTTATTATAAATGGCTATACGTTTCCCTTTTTCAAAAACATTAATACCTCCGCCATCGGTTCCAATCCATGTTTTGCCTTGTTTGTCGGTACACATTCCCCAAGCCACCTTATAGCTAAGCTTGCTGTTTTTACCTAGTACAGGATTGTAGCTTAAAGTATTAAATAAAGGAGGATTATTGCTTATGAAATTAATACCACCACCATACGTGCCAATCCAGATGTTATGAAACGAGTCCTGAAAGATACTCCGAACTGTTGAAGCGGATAGCTGGTATTCATCATCTCCGGAAGGTATATGTCTAAAGCTTACTTTATCTGCAGACATGATAGAGAGTTGGCGAATATCGAGGATAAAGATACCTTCAAATTCTGTGGCTATCCATAACTGATTACTATTTATTTGCTGAATGGAATAGATGGAATTTAGTTTGGGGGCAAAGAATGCTGAATTGTTATTTCTAAAGACCGTAAAATTGTTCCTATCCGGATTAAATAAAGCCAATCCGCTATTTGTACCTACCCAGATATTATTATTACTATCTCTGAAAATGCATCTTACTTCATTGCCGGGAATACTTGTGGGATCCTGAGGATTATTCTTAAAATTCCGGACTCTCTTATTTCTTAATGACAGGATACTTAAACCTTCATTTACATGACCTATAAAGAGGTTACGGTCATTGTCTTCCATAACGGTCCACACATTTTCATTTGTCAGCCCTGACAATGTGGATTTATTATAATGAGTAAACTTTTTGGTTTTCTTATCGAAATAATCTACTCCACGGTAGTAAGTACTGATCCATAAATTGCCATCGGCAGCGTTGGTTACAGAGGTGACATCGTTTGTTATAAGACTATTCTTGTCTGATGGATTCTTTTTATAAACGGTAAATGTGTTATTATTATAATTATAAGCATTAAGACCGGAGCGTTGAGTTGCTATCCAGATAATGCTATCTACCTTATCAGCATATACACGATTCAATTCATTGCCACTGATGCTTGGAGATTGTGTGGAGTATTTATAATAATTAATAAAGCGGGAACCGTTAAACTTGTTCAGTCCCTCTTCTGTGGCAAACCAAAGAAAACCTAATTTATCCTGGGTAATACTTACCACATTATTGTTTGATAAGCCTAATTCAACTCCCAAACGTTTAATAGAATAGGGTTGAGCAGCAGAAATTGTTGGCAAGCTTACCAAAATTAGATATAGAATTTGTATTAGTCTGTTTTTCATATATTTCGAATCATTAGACTTCACAAAAATAGCAATAAAATCTATCAAAATAGAACAATAAATCGTGCATTGCACGATTTACAATCTATCAATGCACGATTTTTTATATATCGATTTATTCGCCTGATCTATATTTGCCGCAAAACAACTAAGAGTTAAATCTTAAATTAATGTATTATGAACAAAAAACAGCTAACTGGCTTAATGTCATCTTTCTTGCTGTCCTGCTTCTTGGTGGGTTGCAGTAGTGACGATTTTAAAGATGTAGATGGGAAGGCTCCTACTATTGAATTAGTAACTGATCACATCCAAAGCGAAGTAGGCAGAGCATTTAAAATCTCTGGTACGATTACCGACAATGATGGTATTCAAAGCATTCGCTTACAGAATGAAGAATTAGATTTGGATAAAACGATTGATTTATCTGATATTTATGAAAAAACACTTACCTCCTATGATTTAGATTATTCATTTAAAACTCCTTCTACTTTAACAGGGGATAACTTTGCAATTAGAGTTACTGTTACCGATTTAGGTGGACGCAGTACTGAACAGACTATCCTGCTTACAATGGATGGCGACTTTACAAATCCAACATTTACTACAGTACCTGATGCTAACATTACAGTGTTGATTAAGAGTCAAACAAAACTTAATCTACGTTTCAGCGTACAAGACGATAAGGCTTTGGATCACATTAGTGTTTCAATTCCTTCATTGAATTATTCTAAAACAGTAGCTGTAACTGGCAAAACTTACAATTACAGTGATGTTGTAGCAATGCCATCGCAAGTTGGAACTTATGCATTATCAATTTCTGCAGTAGACAAGTTCAATTTGACTACTACTCAAAATTGTACTATCAATGTTTCCGAAATGCCTGATTTTGAGAAGATGTATCTGACAGATGTGGAAGATGCTGCTTTACTGAACAGTGATGTATTCGGTGTTCCTGTATTAATTGATCATACCGGACCATATACTTATACAGCTCGTTACTATTCCGAAGCTGCAGGAAGTAAAGTTCGTTTCATTCCTCAAAAGACAGACTTCTCTCCTATCTGTTTCGGTGTTGATCCTGACAACGCTAATCTGTTGACTGATGATCCAGACGTATCTAAACCGATCGTTCTGCCTACCGGAAAAGAGTATTACGAAATTACTTTCAATGTAAAAACAGGAGAGTATAGTTACAAAACTTATGTACCAGCAAATCCATTACCACAGGCTATAGGATCTGATTACTATCTGGACCCTGCACAACCTCAGTATATTATTCCATTCCAGATTGGTTTGGTTGGTAAAGGTTTACCTGGCAATGATTCATGGAGTCCTTCTAACATTACTCCTCTGAATCAGGATAAGGATAATCCGTATCTGTTCTCTACAACAATGAGCTTAACAGCTGGTACAAAGATGGAATTTATTATCCACAACAAACACGATTGGGGCTGGTGGGATTACTGCTTCTGGAGATTCGACAGCAAAACTGATATCGAAAAGTGTGTATGGAAAGGTGGAGATAATGCAAGCATTACAATCAAAACAACAGGCAATTACATGTTTAAGTTTGATGCTCATTTGAAGCGTGCTAAATTTTATCCTATTAACTAATTGAAAACACAATTAAAATGAAAAAGTATTTATTTATCATACTATCAGTCATATCAATGAGTGTTTACGCTCAGAAAATAACACTGACAGGAAAGGTTACTTCTGTCAAAGATAAAGAGCCCATTATTGGAGTTACTGTTTTAGTAAAAGGAACCAATCAGGGAACAATGACCGATTTGGAGGGAAATTATTCCTTATCAAATGTTTCTGGCAATGCTACTATCATTTATTCGATGGTAGGTTTCAAAAAACAGAATGTTAATGTAAATGGGAAAGCGGTAATCAATGTTAGTCTTGACGAAGATGTATCTGTACTTGATGAAGTTGTTGTGGTTGGTTATGGTGCCGTTAAAAAGAGTGACCTTACCAGTTCTATCTCAACTGTAAAAGGTGAAGATATAAAGACTTTGTCGAGCGGTAATGCCATGAACTCCCTTCAGGGAAAGATTAATGGTGTGCAGATTTCAAGCAGCGGTGGTCCTGGTGATGCTCCTCGTGTAATTATTCGTGGTGTTACCACAACAAATGGATCAGATCCTCTATATGTAGTAGACGGAATGCCGGTAGGAACAAACATTAATTTCTTAAGTCAGAATGATATTGAAAGCATTGAAGTATTGAAAGATGCTTCGGCTGCCGCTATCTATGGTACTCGTGGTTCTAATGGTGTTATTCTTGTAACTACTAAAAAAGGAAAAGCCGGTAAAACTCAATTCCAGATAAATACTTCTGTAGGGTTACAGACTATTGCTGATCCGAAAATGGCTAATGCCAGTGAATATGAAAAAGTATTCAAGGCTCGTTACACTAACGATGGCAGTACTCCAATCTGGAACACTCCGGAAGGATCAACAGGAACTGACTGGTGGAATCAAGTGGTTAATAAGACTGCTTTAATCCAGAATTACAATATTAGTTTCCAAGGTGGTACTGATAAATATACGTTCAGCGGTAGTGTAGGTTATTTCAAACAAAACTCTCAGTTTGATACTGGTTTCTGGGATAAGCTGACTGCTCGTTTCAATACTGAATACAAATTCAATAATGTAGTGAAGACAGGTATTGATTTAGCTCCGAAATTAGAACGTTGGGACGATACTCCATCGGGATTATTTAGTTCTGCAATGAGAATGGACCCTACTACACCAGTATTCCGTCCAGAGGAAGCATGGGTAGATAACAAATACAATAACTATCAGCGTTCTTACAACAACCAGGTTTGGAACCCAGCCGGTTCACTTGCCAGACAAAATTATTCAAGTGATGAATATGGTTTGTTGATGACTCCATATATTTCTGTAGAACCTATCAAAGGGTTGACTTTACGTTCACAATTTGGTGTAAACGCAACTTTCCGTATCTCTGATACTTTTATTCCTAAATTCTATATTGATAATCTGGAACAACAGGAATTAAGTTATGTAGAACGTAAGTTCAATACTCAGGTTGACTGGAACTGGACAAATACTGCCAATTATATGACTACCATCAATAAAAAGCATAATATTAATGCAATGGTGGGTTATACAATGGAAAAATTCTCTAACTACTGGCTAACAGGTTCTCGTGAAAACACAGCAAGTAATATCATTGAATTGCAACAGGTAAATGCCGGTACACAAAGTCAAAAGGCTAGCGGTACAGATCAATATACAACTCTGCTTTCATATCTTGGACGTGCGATGTATAACTATGATAACAGATACTATTTAACAGCATCTGTACGTGTTGATGGTTCTTCTCGTTTCCCTAAAGGAAGTAAATATGCCACATTCCCTGCTGTATCTGCTGCATGGAGAGTTTCTGGCGAAGATTTCATGAAAGATCAGGAATTTATCAACAACCTGAAGTTCCGTCTTGGATGGGGACGTGTTGGTAATCAAAATATTGCAAACTCTGCTTATCTTACATTAATGGGTAATGCCGATTATGTACTTGGTGGCAATCGTATTATTGGTAGTGCAGTTAGCTCTGTAGGTAATACTTCTCTGCGTTGGGAAACTGTAGAAGATCACAATATTGGTCTTGATATGAGCATTCTTAATAATCGTTTGAGTATGACCGTTGATCTTTTCCAAAAGAAATCGACCGACATGCTTTTGCAAAAGGAAAACTTATTGATTTTGGGTTACCCAGACTGGAATAGCCGTGTATGGACAAATGTTGGTAGTATGAAAGCTACCGGATGGGAAGTTTCATTAAACTGGAATGATAAGAAAGGCGACTTCAGCTATGATCTTGGAGTTAATCTGTCTTCTGTTAAAAACAAGATTATTAAACTTACAGGACAAGCTCCTCTTTATACTAAAGAACTGAACTCAGGAAACTACATTATTCGTAATGAAGAAGGTGGAGATCTAAGTGGTTTCTACGGATATACTTGTGACGGTATTTTCCAGAACAAAGCAGAGGTAAATGCTCATACCGACGAACATGGTACATTGATACAACCTTATGCAAAACCGGGAGATCTTATCTTCAGAGACCGAAATCATGATGGTGTGCTGAATGCAGATGATAAGTCTTTCATTGGTAATCCATTCCCGGATTTAATGTTAGGTTTCAACACTCGTTTAGCATATAAGAACTTTGATCTTGTTGCTAACTTCTATGGTACATTTGGTAATGACATCTTCAATACTACCAAATCACTTTATGCAGGTACATCAGGTTCAAACGTATACGCAGGAACTTATGATAAGGTTTGGCGCGAAGACAATACAGGAGGATCGATTCCACGTCTTTCTGTAAACGACCTTAACAACAACTACACAACTGTATCCAGTTTCTTTGTAGAAGATGGTTCTTACTTCCGTTGCAAATTACTGCAACTTGGTTACACTTTACCTAAGAACATGATAAAAGGTCTTGGTGTAAGAGTTTCTCTTTCTGCTCAGAACTTGTTTACCATCACAAACTACTCAGGTATGGATCCTGAACGTGCTGCAATGGGTGGTGTTACAGAATCTGGTGTTGATAATATCGGTTATCCGAATCCAAGAACATTCTTGCTTGGAGTTAATTTGAACTTTTAATTGATACTAAAATGAAAAGATCTATTATAGCTTTATCATTGTCTGCTTTACTGACAGCAGGCCTTAGCAGTTGTTCCGACTTTTTGGAACAACCTGTATTGGGACAGGAAAACCTGGACACATATTTCCAAAGTGAAACTGATTGTACAAAGGCAATTACCGGTTGTTACCAATCTATTTTTTACGATGACTGGTGGCAAATTGCAAAATTCTGGAACCTTAGCGGTATGTGTACCGATGATATGTGGATGGGTAACACTTCACAAGATCAGGGTGACTATCTTTCACTGGCTCATTACACCAGCGGTGGTTCCAGTAACGGAGCTGCTCAGAACTTCTGGCAATTTCGTTACAAAGGTATTTATCGTTGCAATGTAGCTATTAACCACATACCCGATGCTCCTATTGCTAATACAGAACTACAAAAGAGATTGATTGGCGAAGCTAAATTCCTTCGTGGTTACTTTTATTTTGATTTAGCAAGAAACTTTGGTGGAGTACCACTTTTATTAACAGAAGCAATGCCTTCTGATATTAAAGGTATTACCCGCAGTAGCCTGGCCGACACTTATGCTCAGGTGGAGAAAGATTTGAAGGATGCTATTGAAGTTCTACCAAAACGTAGCGCTTTAAGTTCTTCTGATTTGGGTAGAGCTACCAAAGGTGCTGCTCAGGGCTATTTAGCAAAAGTTTATCTGTATCAGGAGAAATATGCTGAGGCTGAAGCGTTGTTAAAAGACATTATTGCTTCTGGTGAATATGAGCTGCTAAGTGATTTCGGTAAAGTTTGGGCTATTGAATCCAACAACAGCAAAGAGGGACTTTTCGAGGTACAGTATACATACGATGCAACTTATGGACTTGGAGCTTCTCTTCCTATTGTCAGCGGATCTCGTGACGATTCAGGATGGTCATGGGGATTACCTACCGCTAATCTTGAAAAGGCATTTCTTGATGCAGGTGATAATGTTCGTTTAAAATGGACTATCATCAAGCATGGTGCTACAGAGATAGCAGGTGAAGATAATTTTGCAGGACTATTGGCTGGATACTCTGAAGCTATAAAGAGTACTTATCCCAATATGTTCGTTGCTACTCCGGGAAACCATAAATCAGCTCGTGTAAGCCGTAAGTTTTATATTCCGGTAAATCAACGTCCTGCTACATTTAACAAAGGATATATTCCACAAAACCATCGTTTGCTTCGTTACGCCGATATCTTATTGATGTATGCCGAAGTTGAAAATGCACTTGGAAAAGATAGTGAAGCACTTATTTATCTGAACAAGGTGCGTAACCGTGTACAATTGTCTGATCTGACTCTTACAGGAAACAAACTTCGTGATGCGATTCGCACTGAACGCCGTTTAGAACTGGCACTGGAAGGTGAACGTCTTTATGATATCCGTCGTTGGAAAGGTGATGATAACAAACCTTTGGTATGCAGCATTATGGGACCAAACGGTTCTTTTGTAAAGGCTAATACAAATCAGGCTACTGCCGATCCGTTTGAATGGGCTAACCAGAAAGAAAATAGTAATAAAGGTTATTATTTCGATGAAAAGCGCGACTTGCTTTTCCCAATTCCTATTTCAGAAGTAACTATGTCTGAAGGAACTATTGAACAAAATCCGGGTTATTAATTAATAATAAGGGTGTAAACTAAGATTGTTTTTATTTCACAGAAATGCTCCTTTCTCTGGAGAAAGGAGCATTTTTAAACTAACGAAATAATATGAAAATGAATATATTACTTTTAATAGGTATGTTCTCATTAGCTTCATGCGGAGACAGTGGGGTTGATTCACCTCCGAAAGATGATGTTAATGTAGACATAACAAAGAATGTGACTATCGATGCCACTGTTACTTATCAAACTATAGATGGTTTTGCTGCCTCTGATTGCTGGGTTCCTAATTATATTGGAAAATATTGGAATAATGACGAGAAGGAGGCTATTGCAAATCTTCTTTTTTCAAAGGAGATAAAAAACGGGGCTCCGCAAGGAATTGGTCTGTCTATGTGGCGCTTTAATCTAGGTGGCGGAACAGCAGAACAAGGTAGCAGTAGTGACATTACAGATAAATCTCGCAGAGCAGAATGCTTCCTGCAACAAGATGGAACTCTGGACTGGAGTCATCATCAGGGACAGCAATATTTTTTAGAAAAAGCTAAAAGTCTGGGATGCGAATCTTTTGTTATGTTCAGTAATACTCCTCCTGTAAACTATACTGTAAATGGTAAAGGATATTCTGCAAAAGGAGCTTTTGCTAATTTAAAGGATGATTGTTATGACGATTTTGCCAAATACATGGCAAATGCCCTCTCCTACTTTAAAGAACAAAAAGGTATTAACTTTGATTTTATCAGTCCGGTAAATGAACCTCAATACAATTGGGCTTCTCCTTCACAAGAAGGTAGCGGATGGCAAAACAGTGAAATTAAACGCCTGGCCGTTGAGTTGGACAAAGCACTTACTGATAAGAGCCTAAACACTAAAATCTTATTGGCCGAAGCAGGTGACTGGGAATATCTTTATAAAGTAAAGAACGATGCCGGACGTAGCGACGTTATACAGAATTTCTTTAATGAGGGTTCTGTAAATTATGTAGGAAATTTAACTCATGTAGCACCTATTATTGCAGGTCATAGCTATTGGACTGATACAAACTGGGCTACGATGTATGATGTTCGCAGTCAGGTGGCAACCGCTGCAAAATCTAAAAACCTGAAGGTTTATCAAACAGAATGGAGTATGATGAGTGATAACTATGAAGATTATCCGGGACACGATAATGCTTCTTATATGGACATTGCTCTCTGCATGGCTAAAGTTATTCATCACGATTTAGCTACAGCAAATGTATCTTCATGGTCATACTGGACTTCTTTGGATGTGGAACGTTGGGGACATAAAAACAGATTCTTATTAATAAAGACTACTCCTGCCGATGGAGTGTATGGCGATATTGAAAAAAGCGGTACTCATGAGGCAACAAAGACTTTATGGACTTTAGGTAATTACAGTTTATTTATTCGTCCTGGTTACCAACGAGTAAACTTAACAGTACAGAATGCTTCAAATTCATTCTTTGGTTCTGCTTACCTCTCACCTCAAAAAGATAAATTGGTAGTAGTATACACTAATCTTACTACTAAAATAATTGGAGTAGATCTTTCATTGAATGGATTATCCAAGAAAGCATCTAGTGTGAAACAATACACAACTAATGCTTCATCTGATTTATCAGAAAAAGAATTAAGCTCTAATAACAGCTCTATTCAGCCAAAATCTGTTGTAACAGTTGTTTATGATTTTAAATAATATATGCGATGAATAGAATAACATCTTTTATACTCACCGTAATTCTTTTAATATCCTGTGCAGCTAATGTACAATCTCAATCGGGAGGAACATTCAAGGCAGGCAAGAATACATTCCTGCTGAACGATAAGCCTTTTGTTATTAAAGCGGCAGAGATACATTATCCGCGTATTCCCGATGCTTATTGGGAACAACGCATTGAAATGTGTAAATCGCTTGGAATGAATACCCTTTGCTTGTATGTGTTTTGGAATCTGCACGAACAGAATCCCGATGAGTTCGACTTTACAGGCAACAAAGATATAGCTCGCTTCTGCCGTCTGGCACAGAAACATGGCATGTATGTTATTGTCCGTCCCGGTCCGTATGTATGTGCTGAGTGGGAAATGGGTGGACTGCCCTGGTGGTTGCTCAAAAAGGACGTAAAGCTCCGTACACTTGATACCTACTACATGGAGCGTGTGCGCAAGTTTATGAAGGAAATCGGCAAGCAACTGGCTGATCTGCAGATTACTCGTGGTGGTAACATCATCATGGTTCAGGTAGAAAACGAATACGGTTCTTATGGCACAGACAAACCTTATGTAAGTGCAATCAGAGACATTGTTCGTGAATCGGGCTTTACCGAAGTTCCTTTGTTTCAGTGCGACTGGAGTTCTAACTTTACCAATAATGCACTGGATGATTTGTTGTGGACTGTAAACTTCGGTACCGGTGCCAATATTGAAAGCCAGTTCAAGAAACTGAAAAGCCTTCGTCCGGAATCTCCACTGATGTGTAGTGAATTCTGGTCGGGATGGTTCGACCATTGGGGACGCAAGCACGAAACCCGCGATGGTGCAACTATGGTTGCCGGCCTGAAGGATATGCTTGACCAGAATATTTCTTTCAGTCTGTACATGACTCACGGAGGAACCACTTTCGGTCATTGGGGAGGTGCCAACAATCCGGCATACTCTGCCATGTGTAGTTCTTACGATTACGATGCTCCGATCAGCGAAGCCGGATGGACAACTCCGAAGTTCTGGCAACTGCGTGAGCTTCTTTCTAAATATGTAGCTCCGGGAGAAAAGCTTGCTGATGTACCTGCAGCCTATCCGGTTATCGAAATTCCGGCAATCAAGTTTGAAGCTGCTGCCCCTTTGTTTGCAAACCTTCCTGCTCCTAAAAAGAGTGTGGATATTAAACCAATGGAACAATTCAACCAGGGTTGGGGAACTATTTTGTACCGCACTACTTTGCCTCAGGTAAAAGCCGGAACAACATTGCTGATTACTGAAATGCACGATTGGGCACAAATCTTTGTCAATGGCAAATTGATTGGTCGTCTGGATCGTCGTCACGGTGAGACCAGCGTAACGCTTCCTGCCCTAAAAGCTGGTGCCAGACTGGATATCTTAGTTGAAGCCATGGGACGTGTAAACTTCGACAAGTCTATCCATGACCGTAAAGGTATTACCGAAAAGGTAGAATTGCTTTTAAATAGCAACGCTGTAAACTTGAAAAACTGGACAGTCTACAACTTCCCGGTTGATTATAAGTTTGTTCAGAATAAGAAATATACAGCAAAAGGCAAACAGACTATGCCTGCTTACTACCGTGCAACATTCAATCTGAAAGAAACAGGAGATACCTTCCTTGATATGCAGACCTGGGGTAAAGGAATGGTTTGGGTAAACGGACATGCTATGGGAAGAATCTGGGAGATCGGTCCACAACAAACACTTTACATGCCCGGTTGCTGGTTGAAGAAGGGTGAAAACGAGATTATTGTCCTCGACCTGAAAGGTCCTCAGCAAGCCATCGTGAAAGGTTTGAAAAAGCCAATTCTGGATATGCTTCGTGAAAAAGCTCCTGAAACACACCGCAAGAGTGGTCAGAAGCTAGAACTTCAGAACGAAACAGCTGCAGCACAAGGTACATTTGCCTTCCGTAATGGTTGGCAGGAAGTGAAGTTCGACAAGCAAGTACAAGGACGCTATTTCTGTCTGGAAGGATTATCTTCTTTCGATGGCAGCAATATAGCTTCTGTTGCAGAACTTCACGTATTGGGAGCCGATGGTCAGCCACTTTCCCGTGAAAACTGGAAAATCCTTTATGCCGACAGCGAAGAAACCAGAAGTGGTAACCGCACAGCCGACAAGATTTTCGATCTACAGGAATCTACATTCTGGAGCGCAGTAGACAATGTAGCTTATCCTCATCAGGTCGTGATAGATCTTGGAAAGGATGCCGTGGTTACAGGTTTCAGATACCTGCCACGAGCTGAGAAAGGTTGTCCGGGAATGATTAAGGATTATAAAGTTTACGTTAAAGCCGGAGCTTTTAAATACTAACACAAACACAAAATCTAGACAAGGGGCAGAGGGAGATAATTCCTCTGCCTTTTTTTATGAATTCTTATATGCACAATGCTTAATACTGTTTATAGGCTTTTATGTATAACAATCATTCAAATTATCAAGCAGGCATTCTTTTATAAACTGTTTTTCAGAAATTATATATCTTTGATTATCAGATATAATACATCTTTAATGGTGCCCAAAAAGTATTTTGCACCATTAATTTATTCGTATCCTTAATGGATACTGAAATCAAATATTCAATTCTACAAGAGGGGCTTTTGACTTTTTAGATACTCTCTTTAAATAAGTCTTCATTTTATTATAGAAGAATCAGATCTCCAATTTAAAGAAGCCGGAAAGTTAGTGAAAATATAACCTTTATAATTTAAATCCATTCACCGTAGGATTTTATTTATTGAGGAATGGTTGGGAAATTATTGGTGAATGGTTTGTGGACTTTTTAGGTTTATACAGAAAGGCGTTGGAAAGGACTTCTTTTTATTACTAGAAAAAAGATTTAATGCTCTTTAAATAAAATAACAGACTAAAGCTCATCAAATTCAATTTTAATAATATATTCGCAATTAATTAATTGCTTCGAAGAGACTTCCCTAAGCGTACTAAAACATAAGAATATGAACAGTAAAATTATTGAAGGCGTAAAAGCTCTTCACTCCGAAATGAAGGAGTGGATGGACCATCTCCATCAATACCCAGAATTGGCGCTTCAAGAAACAGAAACGGCTAAATATCTTGCCGGGAAACTAAAATCGTGGGGATATGATGTGGAAGAAGGGGTTGGTAAAACAGGAATTGTAGCCTCGATGACTGTTGGCACTGGTAAAAACTCCATCGGACTACGTGCCGACTTCGACGCTCTGCCCATTCAGGAAGTAAATACCCTACCCTATAAAAGTAAAATTGAAGGTAAATCTCACCTTTGCGGACACGACGGGCACAGCACTATGTTGCTTGGAGCTGCTAAATATTTGTCGGAAACAAGGAACTTTAACGGAACGGTTCGCCTTATCTTTCAACCTGCAGAAGAAACAATGGAAGGCAGTCCGGCTATGATTGCCGACGGATTATTTGAACGCTTTCCTGTAGATGCTGTATATGGAATGCACAATATGCCGGGCTTACCATTTGGAAAATTCCACTTTCGTGAAAACGAAACAATGGCAGCTGTAGACAACTGGGAAATTGAACTTACCGGTAAAGGCAGTCACGGATCCATGCCCGAACTAAGTATAGACCCAATAGTGTGTGGTTCGTCATTAGTAATGGCACTGCAAACCATTGTATCCCGCAATGTATCTCCCTGGCAAAACTCGGTAGTAACTGTTGGCGCTTTCCTTGCAGGAGATGCCGGGAATGTAGTACCACAAACTGCTATCTTGCGATTAAGCATCCGCAATATGGAACCGAAACTACGAGAAATGGTTCTGAATAAAATTCGTTCTATAACGAAAGCACAAGCCGAAGCCTTTAACTGCAAATACGAAATCCGTGAAGGTATACCCGGAACCGTATTGGTAAACACTCCCGAAAATACTCAATGGGCTGCCAACGTAGCTCGGAAAACATTTGGAAACGATCAGGTGGTGTATCCTGTTCATCCTTATATGGGCAGCGAGGATTTTGCTTTTATGCTCGAAAAGAAACAAGGTACTTACTGTATGCTTGGTAATGGAGACTCTTTTATGGTTCACCATCCGCAATACGTTTTCAATCAAGATATTCTTCCTATCGGTGCTGCCTATTGGGTGGCGTTGACAGAAGAGTATTTGAAGTAAAACAACAAGTTTGTATAAAACAAAGGCCCCTTGTTTATGAGCAAGGAGCCTTTGTTTATATAACACTATGATGTATTTTCTTTGTAAGCAGAAACTTAATAATTTACTTCCATTTCCAATCCATCTCAACCTCCCACGCAATACCCAGATTGCTAATTAGTTTGCTCAGATCGTTCTTGAATTCTGTGTAATCAGTCATCTTAGAAGGAATAGCCATTGTTTCACCATTCTTCATTCTTATAAACAGGTTATCCTTTATTTCATAAATGAATTCAACCTCGGTTAGCCTGACTTTCTCTTCTCCTGATTTATCTTTCGAAATTATAAATCCATCGTCAAATCCAATTTCACTTATAACTCCAATCCTATTTTTGTAGTTTTGCTGAATAAATTTCTCATAAAATATCTTATACCTCCACCGGTAGTAAAGAGGATAAAAGAAAAGGCAAATTGCTCCAGATATGAAAAAGTAATAAGCCAGAAACTTGTCTTCTTTTTGAAAAAATAATAGTCCAAGACCTAAAAAGACAAATGTAGTCAGTACCCAACTCCGAATCCTTTTATTTTTCATTCGCTTGGATTTCGAAGCTGTAAAAAGCAGAAATCTTAAGAAGTCATCCTTTTCTAATTTAATCTGATACATTCACTTTCCTTTTTTTAGTTATTGGCAAACTTACATAAAAATCTCGATTTTTAAGCGCGTCAAATAAAAATATGACATTTATTTATAAAGGAAATATAAGCTTTAATTGAATAATTGAAAGCTTATATCAGGTAAAAACTGAAAAAGGAAGATGCACTTAATGAATAATTTCTTAACATTGCAATCTTTAAAAATAGTCGTCACTTAGAAACAAACAGAATATGAAAATAAATGAATTTGATAATAGAGCGCGTGAATGGGATAAGGAGGCCATTCATTGGGAACGTTCAAAAGCAATAGCGGAAAGAATGATTGCAAAAATACCATTCAAGCCTACTATGAAAGCGTTGGAATTTGGAGCCGGAACAGGAATTCTAAGCTTTATGTTATCAGATACTTTTGCAAAAATTACACTGATGGATAACTCTACAGAAATGATAAAGGTTATTCAGGAGAAAATAGATGCGTATCATTCCACAAACTTGAAACCACTTCTTTTTAATCTTGAGCAGGAAGAGTTGAGCAATGATTCTTTTGACTGCATATTCACACAAATGGCATTGCACCACGTGGTTGATACAGAATTAATAATCAACCGATTCTATAAAATACTTAATTCCGGAGGCTATCTGGTTATAGCCGATTTATATTCTGAAGATGGTTCTTTCCATGGAGAAGGATTTACCGGTCACAACGGTTTTGATGTGAAACTACTCAAAGAAAATCTGGAAAAAACCGGATTTACAAATATCACTTCAGAGGAATGCTTTGTGATGAAAAAAGGAAGAGCTGATATATTGCGTGAATATCCAGTTTTTCTTTTAGTTGCCGAAAAGAAATGAAGTTGCTCTGACTAAGATATAAAAAAACCGTCGAACAGATAAAATGTACACTTAAAATCTGTTCGACGGACAATCTATCTACCTGTTATTCAAACTAAACACCCATTAGCTGTATATTAAAGTCATTCTTCTGAAACAGATTCTTTATTTTCATAGCACTTAATTAAAATAGATTATTCTGGTTTTATCAGTAATTCTGCAGATTGCAACTTATCAGAATATGCTTTTATCTTTATACTTTCCTTCTTATTACCTATACGAAGCAGAATAGGCGCAATACCAGCTTCTGTTACAGGTTGATTATTTCCAATGATTTGAGCATCGCCTTCCACTACAAAACTAACTGGTATTTTTGTATTAGTAACTGTGAACCCCTGCTTATCTTGTAAACTGGCATAAATAAATATCACGTCATTACAACCAGCCTGTGCTTTACGTCCTGCAATATTGCAGGAAAGAGCTAAATGATCTGCATTCCCAGCTGTTTGTACAATCTGGCTGACAGATCTTTTATTTTTAATATAACCAACAGCTTCCAATTTGCCAGCTTTTAAACAACTTACGTTAAAGGTAAATGGTGGATGCTTAAGGTTTGATGACAATAAATCTGTATCCGGTTTGCGTTTTTCAAGCAATTTACCATCTACATATAACTCCACTTCATCGCAATTACTAAATACTCTCACGTTTTTTGATACACCCGGCGTCCATCCTGAAGCTATAAAAATCATTGGTTTTGAGAAACACCCCTCTCCCTGCGCTGAACGCTGACTTTGGAAAAAGTATGATGCATACTTAGGAAGTCTGAAAATATCCATTGCACCAGAATATTCCAGGTCATTACTATATCCTCTGTTATAATCAAACATAGCCCAGTAACCATCGGCAAAGGCATGCGTGGATAGATTGTCGTTATGTGCCTCCTGAACATTCCTAGCTTGCTGTAATAATCTTATTTCTCCTGCATCACGAGGTTGGCGACTATTTCTTTCTTCACTCTTTAAATCAGCCCAGCTATCCTGATTAAATCCGGCATTTTGTGCATAGTACTCCCAATCTCCGTATTCAGATACAATAAGAGGTTTTGTTTTATCCTCACCATGACGATGTTGCCGAGCTTGAATATAAATATCATATATTTTATTTATCCATCCTGCGGAATAAGGTTTTCCATAGGGATATTCTTCACTTACAATCTGGTGTGCCTGCTTCATAAAAGTTTCAGGCATTGGAGATTCATTGATGGATAGTTCCCATGCCAGAACGCAAGGATGATTGCGATCTCTTCGAATTAATTGGCGTGAAGAATTCAGCACATGTTGTGCAAAAGCCTCATCACCAAAATACTGCCATCCAAGAACTGCATCGAGAACCATTATTCCCAGTTCGTCGCAAGCCTTCAGAAAAGCCGGTGAAGGCGGATAATGCGAACAACGAACATAGTCGAAACCACTTTGCTTAATAATATAAGCATCTCTGTACTGAGCATTATCAGAAAGTGCATATCCTATATAGGGATATTCCTGATGGCGATTGACTCCCCGAAGAAATGTTTTCTTACCATTAATCCAGCAACCTTCGTTAGTTATCTTAATATCCCGTATTCCAACTTTTATTTGTTCTTCGTCTACTTTCTTATTATCAGCCAAAACGGTTACATGCAGAGTATATAGCGATGGAGAATCGGGCGACCAGAGTGCTGGTGAGATTATTTTAGCGTCGGATTCATAATAATCTCCTTTTCCTGACAGAAGGGTTTTCTGTGCAGATTGAAAAGTGGCAACTTTAATATTTTTATTGTTATATAGTGAATAGAAAACCTTTACTTTTACATTTTTCCCGGATTGGTTTCTGACATGTGTTTTTGTGTGTATTGTGGCGTTAGCAGATGATATATCTGATGCGTGAAAGAAAACTCCTCCTCCGGCTGTTTCATTTTCATAATTTGCATCAGTAATATAGACTGGAGATTTTACGTTCAAACTAACATTCCTGTAGATACCTCCATAAGTATTAAAATCGAGAAGTTTTAATGGTTTCGGACCAGTTACAGCATTGTCTCTGTTGTCGAGCTTTACAGCAATTGTATTTAATGCACCAAAACGAACTTTTGAGGTTATATCTATACTAAATGGCAGATATCCACCCAAATGACTTCCTACTTTCTCTCCGTTTATCCATACTTCTGCGGCATTCATTGCAGCATCAAACTTTATAAACAGAATTTTCCCCCGATTGCCTTCAGGCAATTGAAATGTTTTACGATACAGACAATCTCCCTGCCACTGATTGTTCACAACCAAAGGTTCAATACGGGGAGTATGAGGTATAGTTACTGATTCCCATGCAGTATCATCAAACTTATTTAAAAAAAACTGTTCTTTTACAGATGAAGTAAGTGAATCACAGCGAAAGAATTTCCATCCTTTATTGAATAGATTTTGGGCTGTAACTGTTTCCGATTGAATGCTTATTAAAAAGAGAACAAACAATATAGTAAGGAGCCTTTTCATAATTATTTTAATATTGAATTTTCATATAATAGTTAATAAAGGTAGCTATCTCAGCTATTTGAAATAACTACCTTATTAATCAATTTTCAAGCCTATTTATTTAGCAGATCCATCATAATCAGTACGAGTAAAATACTGAGTTAAAGTAAATCCTGATTTTTCTGCCTGTTCAACAGCATAGTTCGGTAACGGAAAATACTGACTAGACGGCGTACGTCCATAAGCTGTCATTATTGTATTATACTTATTGAAACGAATCAAATCTACTTTTCGTCCACCTTCATACATCAGTTCATGTCCACGTTCTGTAAGCAGAGCATCAAGGAATGCACTTGGTGAAGATGTTTTGTCGGTAGTAAGATTTGATAATCCAGCACGATTACGAACCTGATTTACACAACTGATTGCTGAAGAAGAAACTGCGTTTTTCAAACGAACATCAGCTTCGGCATACATTAAAAGAACATCTGCCCAACGAGCCAAAGGGAAATCTGTTCCCTGGAATGAAGTTGCTGTTTCAATAGGATATTTATTGATAATATAGCCATTCCATTTATCGCCAATATCGGAAGATTTTACCAGACCATAATTGTTACTGTAATAAGAAGTCAGGATTGTTTGTGATCTTAAGTCTCCTGATTCAAATGTGGCATAAAATTGTGGATCAATATTGAAGCACTGTCCCCAGCCTCCTCCTTGATAAACAAATGGAGTAGCTTTGCCATTGCCATCGTATTTAGTTGCATTTCCCGGAACAACATACCAGGAAAGAGGATTAAAGTTTCCTTCATTTCCATTACCTGTAGCATTGCTATTACAAGAAACAGCCATAATTACCTCACTATTGAATTTGTTTGCAATTTTAAACTGATCGGCATAAGGGTTGGTTCCACTTTTATATAACGAATAACTACCAGTGAACTTACTGAACATATCATAAGCCTTTTGGTAATAACCAGCCATGTGAGCACCTTCATTCAGATAATGACGCATCAGACAAAAACGAGCATAATCTGCAGTATAGCGTCCTTTTTCCGACTGTGTTTCGGAACAATTCTCTGCTGCATATTCAAGATCATCAGTGATATACTTAGTCATATCATCTAATGAAGGACGAACTAAGTTGGCCTCTGCATCCGCATCGCCTATATAATTATCATCCAATATCACCGGTACTGGTCCATAAAAATGAAGCAGGTAATACATAACCATACCCCGGCATAAACGAGCTTCACCAATAAACTCTTTTTTCTTTTCATCACTTAAAACACTGGATGGGGCATTTTGAAGTGTAGCAATCACTTTTGTCATACGGGTTACATCACGTACTTTTTCGAAATGAGAAGGAGTACCGCCTGTAGCACGACCTGCATATTTAAGATCGTCAAACTTTCCTTGCGTCATACGCTGAAAATCACCACCCCATGTTGAGATTGTCCAAGGAGCACATAAATCGGAAGTAGAATCGAACATACGGATAGTACCTCCTTCTGCCACATAAAATCCTTCCTGCCAGGAAGAGAAGGTATATCCCCAGTTAATACAGAATGGGATATAACAATCCATCATATAATTTTCATAATCGGCTTTGGATGAAGGATAGTTAGTAGTTGACAGAGAACCATAGATTTTTGCATCAAAGTCATTTTCACAACCGGAGAAGAACAAAGCTCCTGATGCCAGTAAAGCAAATATTATCTTTTTCATATTATTTGTGTCTTTAATTGATTAGAAGGAAACTTTTACACCCATTGAGAAAGTACGGATCTGCGGATACTCTGCTTTTCCAGCTTTATAATTGTTTCCTGTATAAACTTCAGGGTCGAAACCTTTGAAGCTTGTTATTGTTAACGGATTCTGAGCATCTGCATAAATTCGTACTGTATTAAAATACTTGCTCAATGCTCCCAGACTTTTTTCGTTGAAAGTATAACCTAAGGTTATATTACGAACTCTAAGGAATGAAGAATTCTGATATCCCACATCTGTACCACAGCCACCAGGCAGAGATACTGAAGATAAATAATATGCAATACCAGGAAGATTACCATTCTGATTATCTGAAGTCCATGCATCTTTTATATAAGTGCTTTGGTTCAAGGTTTGGTTAGCTAACTGAGTTCCGTTACACCATGAATATATATAATTATATTTCTTCAAACCAAGTTGTGAGTATACAAAGACGTTCAAATCCCAGTTTTTGTAGTAGAATGTATTTCCAAAACCAAGGTAAATATCAGGCACTACATTTACCATATCAACATCGCCAATAGTAATTGCACCATCACCATTCAAATCTTTGATAATAGGGCAACCCGGTTTCTTATATCCATCTGGCTGATAATCGGGACAATTGCTCATTGTTGCATTTACAAGACCATCGGTGCGATAAAAATAAAGTGCATTAACAGGTTCATCTTTACGTACCTGATATTCTGCATAATCATAGTTCGGCATTCTCTCTTTCCAGATAGCATTGTAGTGAGACAATGTAAGCATACTGTTCCAACGGAAGTTCTTTGTTATTATATTCTTAGTATTAATCGTGGCATCCCATCCATAACGGCGGATGTGTCCTCCATTAATTGGATATGTTCCAAACATTGATAGTCCGTTAGAATTTGCAGTGCCCAGCATATTTGTAACATCATTCCAGAAATAATCAAAACTGCCGCCAATACGATCTTTAAAAATTGAGAAATCAAGACCTGCATTTTTCATCACAGTTTTTTCCCATGTTACATTTGGGTAATCCTGACTGTTCAAAACAAATGGTATATACTTGGTACTATTCTGATCAAACTCTACATAATGACCAAAAGCTCCATAAGATCCATATAGTGTAGTTCCCAGATTGTCATTACCCGTTACACCATAAGAAGCTCTTAGCTTAAGCAAATTTACCCACTCAATGCTCTTCATGAACTTCTCGTTAAAAATCTTCCATGCTAAAGAAACAGATGGGAACCATGCATATTTCTTATCTTTAAAGAACTTATCGGTTCCGTCGCGACGAAGGCTACCAGCTATAACATAGCGATCGAGAATATCCAGACTAAAACGACCAAACTGAGAACGTTTCTCATCTGCTGCTTTATAAGATGACTGTGCAACACTGCCTGTAGCTGCAGAGATATTATAGTTCTGAATAACGTCATTTATATCAGTGTAAGAAACACCCAGACCGTTATAATTATTAAAATAACGTCCCATTCCTACAACTGCATCAAATGTAAACTTATCCAGGAAACTCTTATTAAAGGAAATAGTAGCCTCCATAGTACTGTTATCACGAACATCTTTCTGCAAACTACCGCGCGACTGAAATACCTGGTCATAATAAACGTTTGATGGAATGTAAACATTACGATCAGAAGTCTCGCGATTATAACCATACAGAATTTTTGCCGCCAGCATATTCTTTATAATATCAAAATCCATTGTGAAATTCATATTATAGCCTTCCGAAACGGAGACATCATCAATATCAAGCATTCCAACAGGATTAGGGATAGTAAGGAATGTACTATATTTCCCATCGGCGTCTTTTATCGACATATTTGTAGGATAAGAAAGCGCTGCAGCTAAAGATCCTGAAGCCTGTCCGCCACGGCCATTAGATGAACCACCCACCGTACCGTTATTATTCCGGTTTTTATTAAAGTTGATAGCTGCCGTTAATTTTAGGAAACTTGTAAGCTGAGAAGCTACATTACTACGCAAAGTGAAACGCTCCATGGCTGAGTTCTCTACCGTACCTACCTGGTTAAAGTAATTTCCAGATAAATAATATTGCAAAGCATTCGATCCTCCCTGAACTGTAACATTATGATTAGAGATGCTTCCGTTACGAAGTATCATATTACGCCAGTTTGTTGTTTGTACAGAAGCTATATCCGAAGCTGTAAACACTTCAGAACTACCACCATCGTAAGCCGTGTTACCATATACACCCTGACCATTATTATATAAATACTGCTCTTTTTTGAATACATTGACATAACCCATGTAATCCTTAGCATCCAAAGATTGGATATATTTATAATTAGATACAGATGACAAACTACCATCATAGGTAACTCTCATTTTGCCTTCCTTACCTTTTTTGGTAGTTATTAAAACTACACCATTGGCAGCACCAATACCATAAATAGAAGCTGATGCATCTTTCAGTACTTCAATAGACTCAATGTCATCAGGATTCAAGCCAGCCAAGCCAGAACGGTTTACATTCGATGGAATAACTGTTGTACTACCTCCTGAATTCGCTTCCAAAGAAGAACCAGGCATTACAACACCATCAACTACATAAATAGGTGCACCTCCACCACGAATGGTAATGTCAATACCTCCACCCGGTTGAGCACTGGAAACTGTTGCCTGCAAACCTGCAGCACGCCCCATCAACATTTGAGACATGTTACTGTTGGCAGCCTTAGGAACATCATCTGCTTTTACTTTAACAATAGAAGTTGTCAGGTTTTTCTTTGATACAGCACCATAACCAGTTACAATTACTTCGTTAAGCACCTGATTGTCCTCTCGCAAAACAATATTGATTGTTTTCTGACCTTTTACCGGAACTTTTTGTGATACAAAACCTATAAATGTTACTTCAAGAGTTTTGTTTGGCTCTACATTAATAGAGAACTTTCCGTTTATATCGGTTACTGTACCGACTTTTTGCCCCGAAACAGTTACTGATGCACCAATTATAGGATTACTTCCTTCATCAACAACAGTACCTGCAACAACCGACTTCTGTTGAGCAAAAGCTGTTGTTATACAAAAAAATAATAAAGCTGTAATTAACCCTTTAAAGAAGAATTTGGGTACTTTCAGCAGATTCATTTCATAATAGGAATCTCTGCATCCAAGATTGTGTTTTTTCATACTTTTACCGATTTTAAAGTTTCTGTGCAAATGTAATATCCTTCTATTTTTAAGGTTAGATTATATCAGACCTGGATAGAAAGAAATCAGACATTATAGAAACAAATCGGATGAATATGAATAAAAATCAGACAACAGGTACTAAGAATCGGTTGATTCCATGAATTCTTTGGGCGTTTTCCCATATTTTTCAGAGAAACACTTCGAAAAATAAGAATGATTAGAGAACCCTACCATATACATAACTTCTGCTATAGTGAACTTCTTCTGTCCTAAAAGTATTGCAGCTTTTTTCAGACGAATAAACTTAATATAGTCTACTGCCGTATGTCCGGTAAGCAATTTAATTTTACGATACACTTGCTTAGCACTTATCCCGGTACTATCTGCAAGATATTGCACATTAAGGTCGGGCTCTGCAAGTCTGTCTTCAATTATCTGAGTTATATTCAAAATAAACTTCTCATCTTGCGACTGAATATCAACAGGCTTATCTTCCAAGACAGTAGCCTGACGAAGCTTATTTATCAATAGTTTTTTGCTATTAATTAATTGTTCAATACGGGTTGTCAGCTGCTTTATATCAAATGGTTTTGAGATAAAAGCCTCAACACCTGAATTAAAAGCCTGTGTTTCTGTTCTTTTATCGTCTTTTGCTGTCAGCATAATTATAGGAATAGTTGCAGTAACTATATTCTGCTTTAACAAACGGCTCATTTCAAGACCATCCATTACAGGCATCATCACATCTGCAATAATTATATCCGGCTGATGCTTTATAGCCATTTCTATTCCCATCTTGCCATTATGAGCAATCATACAAACACCATTTATCAGGTTTTCGGAAATAAATCGTGCTATTTCAACATTATCCTCAACAATGAGTATTTTATATTTTTGAATTTCGTCCTGTATAATGCTCTTCCGAGTATCTTCTTTTGGAATATTTAAATCACTACTTATAATTGGCAATTCAATTATAACAGCAGTACCTTCTCCTTCAATGGATGATATTTTAATGTGACCATGAAAAAGTTCAATATAATTCTTGACGATGGAAAGACCTATACCGGAACCTTCACTATTCATATTCAGATTCTCTTTGGATTGATAGAATCTATTGAAAATATAAGGCAAGTCTCGTTCTGGTATACCACATCCATTGTCAATCACACTGATATGAAGTTTCTTAGCCAGATTATCATCTTCACTGGCTGACAATTCAACTTTTACAGTTCCATTTTCTTTAGAAAATTTGTAGGCATTAGAAATCAGATTATTGATAACTGATTCCATTTTCTGAATATCGGTATCTATATACAAATCAGAAACATTTGTTTCAAAAGTCAACTCAATGTGTTTGGAATCAAAAGCTTCGCGATGTACTTCAAGGATGCTTTTTATAAATTCAACAATTTCCAGGTTCGAAAGAACAACATCTGATTGTGATGGATCAATATCGCGAAAATCAATCATTTGATGAACAAGATTGTTTAACCGTATCACATTCTTATGAATCATCTGAAGATGGCTTCTAACTTGTGGATTCTTTGTGTCGTCCAGTAATTTACTAACGGGACTCAGAATAAGGCTCAAAGGAGTTTTTAATTCATGAGATATATTTGTGAGGAAATCCATTTTCATGTTAGATAGTTCTAGCGTTTTCTCTCTTTGAATCCGTTCTATCTTTAATCTGTTTCTAACACGATAATAATTTAAAGCCCACATGAAAAGCCACACTATAATACTAAAATAGACAATCTTAGCAAGAATAGTACTATACCAGGGATGGAGAATAACAATACTTAAAGTTAGAACTGTTTCGTTGACTCCATTATCATTGTTTTTTTGGATATAAAGAGTATAATCACCAGGTGAGAGATTTGAATAAGATATTTTGTAGGGTGAGGCATCAAGATTGCGCCATTCTTTATCACTCCCATCAAGTTTATAAACATAGCGTGATTTTACAGCTTTGCCGTATAATAAATCAGAGAATTCAAAAACCAGATTGTTTTGATTATTATTGAGTACTATATCCTTTGTATACCCTATACTATTTTTCAAAATCACATTACCATCATAGGTCTGACCAGTATTGATACGTTCATCGTTTACATATACAGAAGTGAGAATTGCATGAATATGCCCGGTAGTTTCCTTCAATATTTTATCAGGAGAGAATTCTATATAATGATCAATGCCTCCCAGCAGCATTTTCTTTGTAAAAGCATCATAAAAGCCAGAAAAATAGAGCTGTTCACCTAAATTTACGTGTTTTACTGTAAAGTCTGTTTTATTAATAAGGAAAACACCCTCAGAAGCAGTTACCCAGATATGATTATTCTCTTCGGTCATTGAAGATATATTCATATTCTGCAAGAGTTTAGTATCTATCGATTGAACTTTTCCAGTCTCTACGTTCAGTCGGTCAATAGAACCTTTCATTCCAAGCCATAAGAAACCGTCCTTATCAAATATGGCACAAACAACTGTACTCTTTGGCTTATAAGGAATTCGTTCAACAGAATTTTTCATTACATTGATTCTGTTTATCCCTTTGTTCCCAATAATCAAAACGGGATTTTCTTTTCTATCTTTCAAATTGATTAAAACATCATTACCTAACAAGCCATTTTTGCATCCATTCATATAATAATTTCTGTCTGCCAAATATGATGTATCACCGCCACTGCTTATCAGCTTTTGCTTATCAACCATAAACAACCCACCTAGATAGGTTCCAATCCAGAGTTTGTTCTTACTATCATCAAATATACCATACGCCCAGTTTGCATTCCGGGTTGCAGATTTATCCATGATACTATAATGTTTGAAACGTTCCGTTTGGTTATTGTAATGATTTACACCACCATCTGTAGCTACCCATATATCTTTATTTCTATCTTCATAAATAGATCTGATCCGGTTATGAGAAATGTAGTTATTGCCACCTCTCATTTTATACCATACACTTTTTTGTTTATCAGGATTATAGCATGCAATCCCATTAGTTCCACCCAACCAATAGTTTTTATGAGAATCCCTAAAAATACAAGTCAGCCTGTTACCTTCATCAGAGCCAGTAATCTCGTCCCACCGATGAATCTTAAGACTAGTATTTGTTCTGTATAAAGAAATTCCACAATCGGTTCCAAGCCACATATTTTTTTCTCTATCCTCGAATACAGCCCAAATAATATTATTAATTAAAGACTTGTTATTCTTTATAGTATGTACAAAGTATTCATTAGTTTTATTCTTAGGATTATAAATATACAGACCGTTGTCTGTACCCATCCATAAGTGTCCTGAATAATCGGTGGAGATTGATTTTATGGAGTTATTTGAGAAGAAAGGTATCAATTCAATGGATTTTGTGTTTAAATTGTATTTAAACAACTCTCCCTCTGTGCCTATCCATATACAATTATTGTGTATATCTTCAGCTAGAGAAAATATCAACCTTTTCTTTTTACCAGCTTCCGGAAGAGAAATAAATGTCATTTTATTCGTTGTGACATTCAGTTGGTATATCCCATTACAGCTGCTTATATAAACATTTTCCCTGTTTTTTATGATAGAATAAACAGGGAAATAAGGTATAGTTTTTCTTTCATATTTTTTAGAAGTGTTATTAAGAGTATTATACATTATCAGTCCCCGCATTGTTCCGGCCAATATTGTATGTTTGTCTAGCCAAACCATTGAACGGACATCATATGACGATGTAGCAGGCAATAAAGTATATCTAGATTTTTCAAGATCAAATAGCAAAATACCGGAATTACAGCCTAGATAGAAATGAGTAGAATCAACTTTTAGCGAGCAATTAACAGCCATATTTATAACATCACCTGATGCCTGAGGAATATTCTTGTCCAACGAATATCCATTATATGAAAAAAGGCCTCGGTTGGTGCCCATCCAAATTAAGCCTCTATAGTCTTGAAAGAAGCAGTTTACACACTCATCTCCACGACTAATATTTTCAAATTCCTTTATTGGTTTTATTTGAGAATTAGATTGAAAACAGAATAACTGAAAGACAATAAGAAGAAAAAAGAACTTTCTGTTCATAGTAAGTGCAGATTTATATCTTATAAGGTTAATTACAACATCACAAATATAAGTGTTTAAATCTGCATACAAATAATATTCTCAAAAATAAAAAGGATCTTGCACTTTTTAATGCAAGATCCCGTTTAACAATTCCTTATTGTAATTACTTACCAGAATATTCTATAAAATTGCAAAGTAGCTTTCTTGCCACATTGGCCGATGAGTCATTTGAAGTCAGATTTCCACAAATATCTAATGTAGAGAATATGATTTTACCTTTGCCACAAGGGATAACTCCTACAGCCGTTCCCAATTTAAGAGGATAACAATGATAAGCTCCGGCAACCAGTTCCTCTCCTTCTATTTCAAGTCCATATCTTTCGGCACCATCTTTCACAACTGCCTGATAAGGCCAGTTCATACTGTCATTAGTAGGCAATTCGTTGAATAGCGGATGTTGTTTCACGAAATGAACGCCCCCCAGCCAGGCTGTACCAACCTGGAACTTACCGGAATAAGTTACCTGGGTATTTTTAGTAATCAAGTCCATCCACGTGTCGGCATTATCAACCAGAATAAGTGTTGTACCGTCTTTGGCTACACGGTCTATTAACTTCTGTGGATCGGCTGCATTCGTTTCCGGTGCCGACCACTGCAAGCGGCATAATCCGGCAATGTTTTTAACCTGAACCAGATTTATACTCAATTTATATGACTTCCCTTTTGTGAAATTCACCAGAACCTTATCACGGCCACCACTATTTTTTGTTATATCTATAATAGTAGCACCATCAATGCTTAGCTCACTGGCTCCACTTGTCTGCAATTCAAGAAAATATGCACCACTCACTGTCGGTGTAATTTGTGTTTCCCAACGAGCATTATATCTTTCAGTACTGGTTACCGTAGGATCTGGAGTAGCTCCCATCGCCACGTTGAAATTAATATCCCGGTCAGTACGTTCTGATATCTTGTCCTGAAACTTATTTTCTCTATAGAATGATACTGTAACTCCCTGTTTTCCATCGGAAGTAAGAAGCTGATCTGTTGGCACAACTCTCAGATTGCCTCCCATTGGTGGACGAGATACCACTACCCAATCAAGACGTTTAGCGTTATCGGAGTAATCCGTTACCGAAAGTTTTTTATCATTATTCAAGAAGTTCTTCAAGTTATTGTTATGTTCCCATACTGCTCCGTTCCCAGTGAGTTTGGCTGTACGCCAGTCGACCGCCAAGAACTGATCACTACCAGAAGCTTTATTGTTGCCGGCATTATCAGAAAGAATTACATCAATACGGTGCATTCCAGCTATAGTAGAAGTAGGAATCTCAATCCCTTCGGCAATCAACTGTCCGTAAACATCACCTCCGGTAATTGCTGTTTCAACGTATTTACTAAAAATGACCTTTCCTTCCGGATCTTTAACGGAAATGGAAAGTTTATGAGGTCCTTGCAGATTCTTCTCGTTGATAACATAGAAATCTGTCACAACTTTGTCGTTCATTTCAACAATCTGTTTACGCACTTTCACAGCAACATAAAGTGGTTGGTTGTAGCGCGCAATAAGTGCAGTATCACCTTTCACGTTCCGGAAACAATCTACTACTCCTGAATGGTTTTCAATAATCTGAGCTTCCCACCCGTTAATGGCATAGCCGTCTGTATAATTATCTAGGCGGATAGTCTCTATTTTACGTCCCTGGTGTTCAATGGAAATATTGCCCATCGACACAGTAAACGCATCAATCGTAGGAAATGCTGAACGAAGGCTCTTTCGTGTAAGGAAGTTATCAAAAGTTTTGTACCAATCAAGATACATGGCACCATCCCAACCCATATTGGGTGAAGCGTCAAGCTCACTCTTTATCTTTTCCAGGCGCGGAGGAGTAGAAATAGCTCCCTCTTCTCCCCAGAAAACAATATCCTTTTTATTTGCTGTATAGTTGTAATAATCGGTCGGACTCTTATAAAGACTCTGGTTCCATACATGAGGGCCACCCGCATGATGAAAATCGTACCAACCTTTCCAGTAAACCGTTGAATCATTAGGGCGAAGATGAATACGGGCCTGTTCGTTTTCTTCTGCCCTGCACCATGCAGAAGTGCGGGTAATAGTGCGTGAAGGATCTAGCTTATGAGCCTCCAGCATATCACTGATGTTTAGTTTCAGGATATCTTCACTTACAGGTCCGGCTTCATTAATCATGTTAAACATTACCAAACTTGGATGACTACGATCACGCTTCACCATCCGCATAACTTTTTCATGCATCAAAGTGTGACCGAACGGATTATCGGGACTCTGCCCGCTACGGTAATTTCCCGGTTCTTCATAGTAGAGTAATCCCAGTTCATCCGCTTTCTCCAGCACAATCGGAGCACCAATACATCTGTGGAAATTCAGCATATTCAGTCCCATTGCCTTAGCAATACGAATCTGTTTCTCAGCCAATTCCTCCGTTGGATAAATACCGTTTATAGGCCAGAATCCCCAGCTGATTGCTGTACGCAACACAATTCTTTTTCCATTAAGGCGAAACATTGCATCAGTGCCTTGTCCCATCGGTTCAAACCAGCGGAATCCAAAAACTCTGCTGTCTTCATCTATGCTTTTCTTTCCGTCTACTACAGAAACCTTGCAGACATACAAGTTCGGATTTTCCGTATCCCATAACTTTGCATCAGATGCAGATATCTTTGCAGAAACAAGGTTTTCTCCCGGTTTCAATTTCACTTTCTTAAGTTCCTGACGGGCTATGTCTGTATCGGGATTTTTCTTATCAACAACCCGAACTACAATATTCCTGACAATCTCTTTGGCTGTGCTGTTTACAACACTTATTTGAGGATTTACTTCCGTAATGGCAGGAGTATTCTGAACATAAATATCATCCACATAAACCGGAGCACAGGAAACCAATTTCACACGGCCAGTAATTCCACCAAAAGCATGACTACCGGGTATTTTATATTTTCCCCAGCTAACGACATCACCATCTCTCCAGTCATAATTACCACCCGGATCGGTAACACGCAAAGCCAATTGCACAGCCTCACCCGGTTTGGCAAAGTTGGTAATATCAACTTCGAAAGGAGTATTGCCCGTTAAATCATAACCAGCAAATTGTTGATTGATATAAACCTCCGAACGATAGCGTGCAGCTTCAAAACGAAGCAGCAACTTACCGCCTTTTGCGGCAGTAGGAATGCTAACAGAACGGAACCACCAGCTTACCCCCTGAATATCTCCTTCCGGTCCTGGTTTAACCTGCAGGTATTCTTCCACCGTACCAGGAACACTTACATCTTTCGCTCTCTGAAGCGAGTTCCAGCCACCGGTTGGCAAAGCAGCAGGTATCGATTTTATGTCTGTTGAAGGAAGAAATAACTGATCATTCTTCCACGAAGCATCCTTGTCATACCAAAGTTTCCATCCTTTTCCCGACAAGTCCGTTTCAATTCTGTTTTGAGAATGCACCACGAAGAGCGGCGCACAACACAATAGGAATAATAGTTTTAGTGATTTTTGCATAGTATCATTGCTTATTTATATATAATCTCTGATTTTAAATCTATGCAATATTAGTTTTTCTATTATATCTTAACGTGTACTTTTTATTATAATAAGTGGATTATTTATGAGGGGGTAGTATTAAATGTGTAAAAGGAGTAACATTAATATATATAAATTGAATTAATAAGATTCATTTTCTCATTCCCCCAAATAAAAGAATTGATATAAACCCAAATATATTTTAATAGTAATCGTAATAGCCATTATTTTAGTAGCAATTACGATTACTTATATATATTCATATTCTATAAATAAAATGATAGCAAGAATATAGATCTTGATGTAAAATTAGAATCTCAATATAATGAAATAGTCAACTTCACTCTAAGTTATTACATTGGCATTTTATTATTAATGATGGAACCATTAACTATATTATTTAGTTTAGCTACATATTTTTGACTTGTCTCTGTATTATCTATTTTACCCTCTATTATTATTACATTTTCCACTGTTTTTGTATACAGATGTCTTTTTTTCCCAATTTTTCGTTTTTCGTATCCAGCATACAATACATTAGCAAAAAAACCAACAACTAAACTTATAAAATTTGAGATTATATAGCTCATCATTTTAACATAATATTTAATGGAATATTCCCAACTTCTTTTTCATTTACATAAAATATAAATGAATATTTTCCTAAATTATCAAATTTAAATCCTGTCAAATTAAAAGATATATTCATGCAACCTGAATCATTTTGATCATTAATTTTAAATTCAAATTCTCCATTTATTGTGTTAACTATATTTTCAGTTGTTTCATTTGCTATTTCAATTTTAAATTTTCCATTTAATATTTCATGCTTCACTTCTTCTTTTAATATTCTAACACGCGCAGCAAGAGCTAATTGTGGTTGTACAAATGGGACATTTTCAGTTTTAATTGTATCAAATGTTCCAATAATTGTTAATTTGCCTTGATTGTCTTGCGCAAAATCACATAACGTTAAGATTTCTAAAATCATTTTGTCTAAATTTTAATTTAATAATACTTATTTATATCTCAAAAATACAAATATATATAATTTTATTACATTATAGATTATATTTATATAATTTATTTAAACATAAAAAGTAGAATAAAATTTAGCCACAATCTATAAATAGCCCATTATAATAAGTTAAATTTTTACTTTTAGATTATTTACAATAAAACAGATTTGAATATTAATATATTTAATTAACTATTGCCCTATATTATAAAAAACTATTAAGACAAAGCTATTATAGTAATAACTATGTAAATACACAACTATATTATGACAAAAATCACTTTCATTAATAACATAAAAATATCAAAAAAGATACAATCAAACAGAGACGACTTAACTTACAACAAATAAACAATAAACTATTGACTATTTTTTCTAAAGACTCAAACTCGCTTATAAATATTATACACTTCGAAGTCTACTTAACTTCAACAAATCAATATACTGTTCTCCGGCAAGTATGACGATTCTCAAATCTATTCTTCAGGAAATTACCAAAGTTCAAGACTGCAGAGCCCGTATATTTAAATCCGGAATCTCCTAAATATAGTGTTTCGATATATCTCCGCATATCAACTCTTTGGCCGATTCGCTTGTGCGTAAAGCTATTAATAATCAAAGTCCGACTTATACTTTATTTACTCTATTATTCCCTTTAGGCCAATGAAGAATAGTGAAGACTTCCGGATAGGTTGTTCAGCAAGTTGAAACTAATACTTGTAGCTGTAATGTGGTATACATACGCATTTGCTGAGTTACTCAGGTGTTTGACAAGAACACCAGAACAACTGCTGTTTACAACATATGCTTCATTTCGCTGTTATCTGTCTTCAAAAAAACAACATATATAGACATATTCCATCATTTACAACCAGAACATTCCCCATACACCCGGGTGTACCCACCCCATCCACCCGGATCTAAAAACAGTCTCCACCCGGGTGGAGACTGTTTTTAGATCCGGGTGGAGACTAATTTTTGTTTATACAAATACTATAAATTATAACGTAAGACCTAATAATCAAGGCTTTACACAAAGAAAATCAGCAAGGTGCTAGACTAGCGCTAGACTTCTTTTTAAAAGTCTAGCGCCTGTATTCAATTCATTCACAACGTGTTAAATGGCTAGCGCTAGACTGCGAGACTTTTTTGAGATTTTTAATTTTTATGAGAGAATGATTGAGAATTCCTCAAAGCATAATCTAAAAAAATATTTGAATACGGTATTCAGGCAATACATTTACACTATCAATTGACAGAACACTTTTTTTATTATTCCAATCTCTGAGTGCCGATTGTGGTAAATCCTTTAAGTATGGCGCATCTTTCATTAACGGACGGAAATAGAAATCCATGCCTTTCTCGGCCATTCTGCTCTCAAAACGTTTCAAACCGATAGTCCAGAGAGCTCCGTAATAGAAATGATCTAAAACCATGGAATTATTAATGAAGGCCATAGCTACATCGCCCACGTAATTTATTTGCAGGAAGTATTCCTGAACCTGTTTGTTGTTATTGGGTTCAACCGTTACCGTCATACGACGAGATCCTGCTTTATCGACCTTAAATACCGGATTAACAGCAGGAACTTCAATAGTTTGCTGCTTCCACCCTTTTGCCGATGGATAAAGTACATAATCGAACTTATTCTTACCCAAGTTAAGTAAGGTACATTTCCCTTTCTCCGGTAAAACGGTGGCATCGGTTATCAGAATGTGCCCATCGACTTTAGCTGTTTGCAATGCCTGCTCACGGGTTAATGTGGTGATTAATATCTTTTCACCGCTCTTTGCTGTTACAGAGAAGGTACTCTTATAACCGGCTACAGGCGTAACTACGGATTTTCCACTTTTCAAGGTTGCTTTGTCAAATACAAACTCCGGTTCTATGCCAGTTGGTGCAAAGAAGAAATAATGAGACTTCCCGTTATCATCTATTTTTGTGAGCAACTGTACTGTTGCATATTTCAGCAATGCACCATTCATATTGAGGTTAAACGGAAGAATCACGCTTTCGTCCTTTTTCAATGTAAATGTTTTGCTGGCAGGAATCATAATTGATTCGTTCTTAAGATTCAGCTTAAACTGCAAACCCGCTTGGTCGATGCGGGCTGTATCATGATCCTGAAAATTAGTCATAAAGATAAAGCCGGAATTATTCTTCATACGAGCAGCAAAACGCAATGTTTCTCTGTTATCGGGAGTAATCTTCTCATAATCCTGCGGAAGAACAGTCTCCATTGGTGCCAGTAAGTTGCTGAAATCATTCAGGAACAGATGAAGTACCCTGAGATTCCTGTACGAATCGCGAACAAGGCCAAATTCTCCGATAGGAGCCTGAAAATCATAAGATATCTTTGGAACGCCCATTGGTTCATCACTAAAGAAGCTAATATCATCTTTCATTTTAGGAGTTGAACCACCGTGATACATGTAATAGCCTATCCCGTTGGAACCACTTCCCAAAGTACGGAGCATCAAAGCTTCGGCAGCCTCAGCCGTAACTATTGGTCGGCGGGAATATATCATCTGAATGCCGACTCCCATCTCTGCACAGAAAGAAGGAAACTTATCCGTATCATAACGAACCGGAGAGTAATCGGGCTTTTTCTGAATATCCTTAAACAGACAGAAAGGAGACATATGCGGTTCTGCCCAAAATGGATATGTATATGCTGCCATAACAGGGATTGCTTCATCACCGATGACTGCTGCATTCCCCCATCCGGTTGCCGTATACAAAGGAGTTATCATTCCGGCATCAACAGCCATTTTTTTCAGAGTCTTCATGTGCAAATTCCCAAGTTCTGCATAAGTAATCTTTTTATCCTGCACTCCTACTCCCACCATTGTAATGGAAGCATCATAAGTGGCCGATGTATGATCTTTGGGAGCGCCGGGATATGTTATAGCCCATGGCGCTGCAGAATGTTGATGTTCGTTTTCAATCTGGATACCGATAACCGGGCCTCCGTCTTTATAATATAATCCTTGCAGTTGTTTTGCAATCTCTTTATAAAGCCGGTCTACATAGAACAGGTATTTAGCATCGTTGGAACGAACTTCGAGTGGTTTTGAGAATAACCAATCGGGGAATCCGCCGTTGCGAATCTCTCCATGACAGAAGGGACCAACACGAACAATAGATTGCATACCATGCTTTTTACATAACTGCAGAAAGGTACGAAGATCTTTATTCCCGCTCCAATCAAAAACGCCCTCTTTTTCTTCGTGAATATTCCAGAATATATAAGTAGGGATAACCGTCAGTCCCCCAGCCTTCATCTTAAGAATCTGTTCTTCCCATTGTTCGTGAGGATAACGTGAATAGTGAAATTCACCCATTACAGGAATAACTGGTTTCCCATTCTCGGAAACATAAAAGCTGTTCACTTCTATCTTTTCTCCGGAAGGATTAACTCCACCCAGCTTTAGTTGTCCCGTATAAATTTTCTTCTCCGAAGCAGGAGCATTTATCTCATATATCTTTTGTGCATAAGCGGAACTTAATCCGCTTATCATGAATAATGCTAAAAATGCCGGTATCTTTTTCATAACTTCAGTTTATTAAATACTACTTTTCATGGCCATAATTCCCTGATGATTAGGATCCAGCAATGCTGCTTCATCCAACAAATCAATAGCTCTCTCTTTATTACCCAATCCGAATTGCCCCAACGCCATCATATACTTGCAATGAATAACATTTCGTTGAGTTAAATCGTCTTCCCAAATCAACAAGTCGGGTAAAGATACAGCAAAATAGTCCATTTTAATCTGATCAAAAAGATGTTTTTCTCCGTAACTTACCAAGCGGTGAAAGCGACTGTTTGCTTCAGCAATACGATTCAGTTTCAGGAGAGCAAGTCCCTGATAGAATATCTTATCCGGTTTCTGGTCGTTATAATAAATAGCTGCAGCAGGTTCTGTAATACCATTTTTTGCCAGTTCCCAATAATAAACAGCCTTTTCATTGTCTCCCAATGCCTCATAAGCACATCCCAGATAATAGTGGAAATCGTTTTCCTGAGCACCGTAGAGTTTGCCTTCTCCCAAATGATGAGGATATTCAAGGCATTCCTTCAATAATGCAATTGCTTTATGACTATCGTTGCTTTTCAAAGCCTGTTTTGCCAGTTCAACACGAGCTATCTGATATTGTGCCGAAACTTTACCTTCACCTCCTTCCCAAGGATGGAACTTATGCTTATCGAGCATTTCCTTTGCTTCCTCATATCGTCCCAGTTGATTAAGAAGTGTAATCTGTTCCAGATAAAGGTCGTCACGTTGAAGTACTAACGAATTATATTTTTCAAGGAATGCCAGACGCTCAGCATGCGGACGGTTGAGTCGTTTATACAGTTGATCTAGTTCCATTAGAATTCTGGCATCGGTAGTATCCAAAGCAAAAGCTTTTTCAAGGCAAGCAATAGCCTCATCGACCTTATCTTGTTTATTGAAATAAGCAAGCGATAAGTTACGCCATGCTGTTGGGAAAGCAGGATCAAGCGAAACTGATTTTTCCCAATTAGCAATAGCCTCATCATACTGACGTTTATCGTACCACAAATTTCCTAAGTAATAAGATGCTTTAGCATCTGATGGATTTTTCTCTTTTGCATATTCCAAAGCTACGATAGCTTCCAATCGGTTTGGAAAGCAGAATTCGGGAGCATGGTTGGCCGCTTTTGCGAAACTATCTTCAGCTTCCTCTTTATTTGCCAAAGACTGAGCCCAGGCCATATAGTAATACGTCATCGGTGTAGTGCTGACCTTAGTTGCTTCCTGCCACACCGTAATTGCTTCTTCATATAATCCGGCTGCAACATAATCGAGTGCTATTTCATCGTAATTAAATGAAGCACCACGCATCAATTTTGTCATTAATGCCAAGACTTCTTTATCATCTGTGAGCAGGAACTTCTCGAAAATACAGCCATAATTAAAACGGTCTATCTTCAAAGAATCCTCAATCCAACTCAAGGCTTCTTCTTTTCTTCCAGCTAGGCGGAGTAAAGCTGTCTTTAGATGACGTGCACGATGGTTGTGCCAGTTACGAATCAAACTTCTTTCCACTTCTTCCAAAGCATCTTCCAAATTACCTTGCAAAGACGAGATCTGCGCACAACTAAAATATCCAGCATCTTGCCAGGCAGCATTCCAGCAAGCTTTATAGAAAGAATCATAAGCTTCCTGATAACGTCCCTGATACTTCAAAGCCAGTCCGAGGTTATATAAAGGTTCGCCATCATAAGGATTTGGGTTGCGTTGCAATTGTGTTTCAACAGCTGTTTTTAAGTAAGTTTCGGCTATTGCAAAACGTCCGCGGCGCAAATACCATAATCCCAGCGCATTATTGTTCTGAACATTTCCGGTTTCACGTTTCAATGCCTCTTTGTAATAATCAGTGGGATTGTAAGTAGCATGTCTGTACTGTTCCAAATGCAATCCGGTTAAATATAGTTGTTCCACTGATGGTGTATCTTGTGGGGAAAGAGCTGGTTTAGCCGATTCCGGCACCGGTTTTATTTCCTCTTTTTCAGGCAGCCAGTTAAGGACTTCCTTACCTTGCTTACTAAATACAGACAGTTGGAGTTCCTTCAGCGAATTACCATTCATGGAAATAGTTTTTTCGTAAACCTCTTCCGGAGATAAAGTTGTTTCTTCTGCAAACACAACTACTTCTTTTCCCGACAATTTAATAGTAACAGGTTGAAGTGATGTAGCAAAGAGTTTAATGACAACATTTCCATCGGCAACTTCGTCAATATTCAGCAATAAATCTTTGCTGGCATTTTTAACAACTCCCAATTCACGATAAGGAAGGAAATATTGCACAAAGCTTTTCTCTTCGTAAGGTTGAAGCCAAGAAAAATCGGGCTGGTTATCTGTATAGACACCCGCCATTAATTCAATGTACGGGCCGTTATTATCTGTCAGATTACGATCCCACGCCTGGCCAAAATCACCGTTCCCCCATGTCCATTGTTTCTTTCCCGGAGATACATGATGATTAGCAACGTGCAGAACTCCGGCACGTGTATCATTCTCATAACCACCCACAAAATTAAAGCGACTTTTAATAGCCATGTAGGAAGTTGGCACAGGAATATTCTTATAATTAGAGATATCTACGCCTGCTGAGTAGTCCATTTTATAATAAGTTCCGGTTGCTATCGGGAAAGTAGACACATCTCTCTTTCCATGGTCGAACACAGCATTTACATCGGGTGGAAAAACACTTTGGTAGTGATCATTCACCGCAACAGCCGGATTGGCCCACCATAAGAATGTTTGTGGCATCGGAGTGCGGTTATATAAGCGTCCTTTGATTTCCAGAAAAGCCTTTCCAGGTCTCAAAGTAAATCCGGCCATTCCTTTTTGATGAAACATTTGTTCCATTTCGCTCACCCAAATGGTTACACTACCATCGGGAAATTCTTCAATGCAATAATCTACAGGAAGAAAAGTACTGGGGCGGTGGTGTTGCGGCCAGTTAAACTCAATACCTCCCGAGATCCAAGGACCGGTCAATCCTACTAAAGCAGGTTTTATCACCTCGTTATGGTAGATAAAATGGCGTTTCTTTATCTTATCATAAGCCATTTGTACACGACCACCCAGCTCTGGCAGGATCATTATTTTTATATATTCATTTTCAAGGAAGACTGCATTATAGGTTTTATCAACTTTCTCGTCTGCTATTTTTTCAATAACAGGGTAAGGATACACAACGCCGCTACTTCCCTGATAAACACGTTTCTCCAGAAATATAGGGTTTTTCTCAGGTTTGCCAATCTCGTATGTAGGGATTACAATATTCTCTTCCCAAACTTTTACTTGCATAATATTCTTTTTTTGGAAATTATTCGGTTATCATATTTTGAATTACACTAGCAGGCAATGAAACTGTTGGGTTAAATTGCTTTCCTGCCATATAGTGCAGTAAACTTTGTTTAAGTTGCAAAGCTTCAGGTCTATTTTGTATATTCTGATTTAAGTCAATTCCGGAAACAAGTAGCTTTCCTTTTCCTATTTTTAATTCAAAAAGTAAGGCTAACGGTCTGTTTGTAACCCAATCATCTATTGCACGAACAATAGGCTTAATTTCCGGAGAAAGCTTATTCAATTCTATTGCATTAGAATGACTCATAGCATCCCACCACTGCCAGTTACTATAATATTCAGTTGGGAAATTAGCTAATGCAGGATGTTCCGGATTACACAAAATGCCTAATGTATTAGGAGCCTGTCCATGTGTCCACGCTGTATTCCAGAAAATACTGGAGAAACCTATTTTTACATCTCCTCCAAACTCGGGTTTCAATGTTCCTTTTTTGAGAGACAGAAGTACTGATCCGCCATTTTCAAGGTAGTTACAAGTTGCAGGGTCTAGTGTAGATACTATCTTTATTTTTTCAACTCCGGTAATTTTCTCCTTCTGAGCTGGATAAACCCAAATATCCCAGCTGTTGGAGAAAGAGCCTGCTGAAACTTCCAGAATTAACTTTTCTGCTTTTTGAACAGAAGATAGTGGTACAGAGATTTCTCCAAGTGGAATGCAATTACCTAATGGAATGTCTTTTTGTGGAAGCTTACCCGAAAATATAACCTTTCCGTATATATCGCTGATCTTCCATGTAGGAATGCAAGCCAGTAGTGGAGCATCACCATAATGAGCTATTTCAATGCTTGTAGAAAGTGTATCACTATTTATATAAATATGTTTTTTCAAACGAGCTAATGGTACTGTTGAATTACAAAAGCGGCTATATTCCTTAGGAGAGATATATCCTTTTTCATCCCAGAAGGCATCCAGCACTCCCACTAAAGCTGTTCCCTGCCCCGGGAAATCATGTAAATCGAGTAACTGAAAACCGCCAAAACTACGAGTGCGGAGAGCAGCTTCAATATCTGCTTTGTAACACAACGCTTGTAATTTACCGGAAGCTAGCAGAAAACTATCAGCTTGTTGCTTCATTCCATTTTCTGTTAAAGTCTCACTAAATATTTCAAAATTCCGGGCACGCAAAACACCATCGTACTTAGCTATCTCTTTAAAGTTTGGATAAACACACCACTGACCAATTTCATGGCTAACTACCGGTTGCTTGAATGATGCTATTTTTGAATTCCAATCATAGTCTGAAGCAGGTGCAGATCCATTAATTATACTCTTTAATTCTTCCCCCCAAGCCTGAATGCGAGGATTTGGAGTACTCTGATAATCATTTTCATCTACGTTTGGCCAGCCAGATCCTGCAGTATAAATTCTTCTGGAATCTTTATTTTTCCAGTAAGTAACAAATTTAGTGAGGAATTGAGTGTAATTTTTTCCACCCGGTTCGTTGCCATAAAGCATCAGGCAGAATGAAGGGTGATTGCCAAAGGTTTCTACCATCCGTTCACTCTCTTCATAAACGTATTTATCAAAAGGTTTGCCATCTCCAATAGTAGTAGACTGGTTTGCCCACGATGAACATTCCACCTGAATATAAAATCCCAGTTGATCGGCAGCATCGAAAGCAACCTGAGGCGGGCACCATGAGTGAAAGCGTACGTGATTTAACCCATGGCTGCGACAAATTCTGAAAATACGTAACCATTCATCTATTTGAGTAGGAGGAAATCCTGTTTTCGGGAAAATAGCACATTCAAGTGTTCCACGCAAGAAAAGAGGTTTATCATTAATTTCTAATTGTGTACCGTTAGCTTTGATTTCACGCATACCAAAAGATGTTTGGAAACTATCTTTCACATCTTTCTTAAGAATGTTTAATGTTGCTGTTAACTGGTAAACATTAGGATGAAATTCACTCCATAGTTTTACATCATTACCCATAGGGTACTCTAATAACAAGGTATCCACACCGGCTGCAATATCTACATTGAAGTTTTTGCTTTCAGGAGTAGTTGTACCTGTTGCCAATAGTGTGATAGCAGCTTTTTGTCTTTTCTTTGTTGAATTCTCAATTCTAACTTTAGCGACAATTCTCTTTTGCTGAAGATCTGGAAAAACCTGAATATTTTGAATTAAGATCTTTGGACGTGCTTCCAGATACAGCTGCCCGATCATACCATTCCAATTGGTTTGAGTATGATCTGATATACTATGAGAATTTATACCCGGATCAATATCTTTTACACGATTATCAATGCAAATAGAAAGAATATGTTTTCCAGGAGTAAGCTCTTTAGATAAATCGTATAAATGTGGTGTACCTAATGAATTGCGCATACCAATTTCTTTATCATCTATCCATAAGCGACTTTCCCAATGGCATCTTTCAAGGAATAATCTAATATCCTTATCTTTCCAGTCTTTGGGTATATTCACTTCCTTTTGATACCAAGCTGCACCTACATAGTATTTTAGTGGCTGTAACCAAAAAGGGACTTTTATATTTCCAGGCACACGGCATTTTGCATATTCCGGTTTATAATAATAACTACTATCCACAATTTGTCCCGTCCACTTGGTAGAGAGTGTTACATCAAAGCCTTTTCCATTTGTAGCCATAGAGCCAGGAAGAGTTACTGTTTCGGAAAGTGATTTACTGAACCATTGTTCTATAACTCCTTTATCCTGATTATCTATCGCAAATTTCCATACACCACGAAGATCTATCTTTGGTTGAGACGCTCCTAAAACAACAGCACATGGAATAATAAATATCAAACTGAATAGAATAATATATTTTTTCATTAGAATATAATTTTAGCTATACTATATTTTATCAACAAAATCTTTCTAAAAAACAATTATGCTTTACTGTTTATGGATTAATTCTTTTTCCAGTTCTTCAAGAGATTTTCCTTTAGTTTCCGGTAATACACGGAAAATAAAGATAAAGCCGGAAGCACAAATCAGAGAATAAATCCAGAAAGTGCCACTACTTCCAAGAACAGAGTTTAGCAAAGGGAAAGTATAGGTAAGCGTAAAACAGCCTATCCATAAGGCAACAGTTGCCGCAGCCATAGCCATTCCACGAACACGATTCGGGAATATTTCAGAAAGTAGTACCCAGGTTACTGGTCCCAGAGACATGGCATAACAGCCAATAGCCATTACTACAAGAACAACCATAAACCATCCGCTTACCTGAAAGAAATAACAAGTTCCCAAAATGAGATAAATACCTGCCAGTCCTCCGGCGCCAATCATCATTAAGGCACGCCTTCCCAGTCTGTCTACTGTATGAATTGCTACAAAAGTGAACACTAAATTTGCAATACCGGTTACTACAATATTAAAGAGAACATCATTCAGACTGTATCCTGCCGATTGAAATATTTCCTGGGCATAGTTAAAGATTACATTGGTTCCACACCATTGCTGGAACACGGCTATAACAATTCCAATAATTACCACTTTACTTAAAGGGCGTCTGAATAATTGTTTTATTGTAACCTTTTCTTCATCAGCAGATATTTCTGCCATCGATGCCAATTCCGCTTGGGCATATTCTTCTCCTCCAATCTTTCTAAAGACAGACAAAGCTTGTTCTCTCCTACCCTTTAAAGACAACCATCGCGGACTTTCGGGAATAATAAACATAAGTAAAAAGAAAGCAGCAGCAGGAAAAGCTGTTGCCCAGAACATCCAGCGCCATCCCATCTGTCCGTTCCATGAGTCAAGAATCTGCAGAGTAGTAAAACCAGCAGGAACTTTATCTGCAATCAGCCAGTTAGCAATCTGAGCTCCAAGAATTCCGAGAACAATAGTAAGCTGATTGAGCGAAACCAGTTTACCTCGAACTTGATAAGGAGCAATTTCGGCAATATACATTGGAGAAAGATTGGATGCAATACCAATTCCTATTCCTCCGAAAAAGCGTGCTATCAGAAAAACCGTAAATGACATTGCAGCACCTGTACCATAAGAAGAAACCAGAAATATCAAGGCCGATGCAATAAGTAGTTTTTTACGACCATATTTATCAGCCATCATACCTGCAAGAGTTGCGCCGATTAAACATCCAAGCAATGCCACGCTCATAGCCCAGCCTTGCATTGAAGGAGAATCAACGATATTAAAATATACCTCATAAAAAGGTTTGGCTCCACCAATTACTACCCAGTCATACCCAAAAAGTAATCCTCCCATAGCAGAAACCAGACAAATAAAATAAATAAAACTTTTGTTGTAGTGTTCCATTGATATAATGTATCAGATTTATTAATAATGCAAATATACAGCTACTTAGATAAGCATAAAATAGAATAATTTTAAAAAAAGATGGATTATTCTACTATTTATATACTTTTGTACTTTACAAAAGTAAGTTCTATAATTATGAAACTAAAAGAGGGCTTTAAAGGGCAACGGGCTATTGTTCTGCCAGAAACAATAGTGAATACAATGGAACACAATCCGCTTACTTCTCCACTGTATATTACAGATATAGGTTATTATCCCAATGCAGAATCTCACTTCCGAGAACGCAAAGAAGGAATTTCACAGTATATTTTTATTTATTGCGTAAAAGGAAAAGGTTGGTTCAGCATTAATGGAGTAACTAAAAACATAAATGAAAATCAGTTCTTCATTCTTCCGGCTGGCATCCCGCATGCATACGGAAGTGACGAAACTAAACCGTGGACTATTTATTGGATTCATTTTAAAGGATACAATGCTCAGTTTTGTTTGGAAGAACAACAAGTCTATCCTAAAAATATAATTCCCGGAGAGCATTCCCGAATAGAGTATCGCAATCAGTTATTCGAGAAAATATATTCTACTCTTGGAATGGGATACAGTATGGAGCATCTTCAATATGCAAGTATGTGCCTACATTATTATATGGCTTCGCTTATGTATATTAATATATTTCGTGACGATACTTTCAGCGAAAATAGTACCAGAGAAAAAGATCTGGCGAATTCTGCTATTCATTTTATGAGGGAAAATATAGAAAAGAAAATAATGGTGGAAGATATTGCCCATGAGTTACATCTGTCAACCTCCTACTTTTCCACTCAATTTCAAAAATCTACCGGATTTACTCCTATTGCTTACTTAAACAATCTACGAATTCAGGAAGCCTGCCAGTATCTGGACTTTACGGATATGAAGATAAATCAGCTTTGCCATAAGATAGGCTATGATGACGCATATTATTTTAGCCGGATATTTACCAAAATAATGGGAATTTCACCTAAAGAATATAAGAAGAGGAAGAAGGGATAAGGATATAGAAAGTCTGCTTTTTGCAAATAATCGTTAATTCAAAGCTATTTTTCACACTATTTATATGTTACACAACATATTATTCAAGAATTGGTCGTATCTTTGCAGCGTAAAAAGAAAATAAAAACAATCGCTTATCAAAAGGTGATAAGCACAAAAGATGCAAATTATGAAAAAAGAAAAAATTAGTGAGATTTCAATGCTTCAGTATCAGATTAAAAGATACCAAGCAGCAGGTAAAGGTACAATGTGCCAAAGTTTAAATGCAAGACTGCAAAAGTTGATAAAACAACAAGCAGAAGCATAATAAAAAAGGAGTAGTTAATTCATGATAGATTGGGCTTTCTTCGCAAATGAGCGATGATTGCCTTTTTTTTTGCACAAAAGCCATTTGTATATTCTTAACTCTCACAAGATAATATCTATTTCAAGCAAATAATTTTCTACATAAAATTCCTTCCTCCACGCATTCATTTTTATAAACATTTGTTAAAAAGCACTCTTTTTATACTATTTTATATGTTTTAAAACATAATATCAAAGATAATAGTGTATCTTTGCATCATAATTAAAAAGTAAAAAAATAAACTGTTTATCAAATCGTGGTAAACACAAAAGATGCAAATTATGAAAAAAAGAATCGATGAGATTACAACGCTTCAGTATCAGATTAAGAGATACCAAGCCGCAGGTAAAGGCGCAATGTGCCAAAGTTTAAATGCAAAGTTGCACAAGCTTATAAAAAAGCAGTCAGCAGCATAATAGTTAGAAAGAGTAGTTTTTCACGATAGATTGGGCTTTCTTCGCAAACAGGCGATGATTGCCTTTTTTTTTATTACTTCCCTTTGTATTTTAATTCTTCTCCGTTAGTTTTAAGAGAATAACCAGACACTTATAAATCCTTGTACAAAAGAATTAATTCTTCTGTACAAAACATTGTTTTCTTTTGTACAAAACAATTCAATCTTTTGTACAGGAGATTTATAATATTTGGAAGAGGTTTTTCTTTTTTATTTCTTCATTTAAAAAGCAAAAACCCGTCTTTTAAAAGATGAAAAGGTGAGGGATGCCCACAAAAGTGAGGGTTTGGTGATGGATCAAAACGCTACCATCACCGAGCAATACATAGTATTTTAGTTCATTACAAGAAATAGTGACGGAGTGATGGTTCGTTTGTTTTTTTTTGCAGAATCAGCTGGAATAAGCTCTATGAGTTATGCGATATTTCACTATTGTTCTATAAAGCTTCATTGTAATTTTATGAGCAAAATACTGATTAAAAACAATGCCTCCTACTATTAATATAAGACCTATATATGTAGAGAGATAAATTTGTTCTCCTAAAACAATAGATATAAAGAATAAAGACATGAAAGGTGACAAATAACAAAGTTGATTAATCAATGCGGGGTTATTAGTCATACGAATAGCCATACCAAAACAAATAAAAGGAATAGCAATTTCAAAAGCGCCAACATATATTCCTGCCAGAAGACTTGTCGTATTTTCTATATTAACACCTACAAATAAAGCTGCAACCAACAGATAAATGGTACCAAAAAGAAATCCCATAAAAAGAGATACCGTACTATCTATATCTTTATTTTTATTATTTATCATCCAGTAAGTTGCCCACATGACAGCACTGAACAAAGCTAAAAGAATTCCCAAAACAGAAATTCCAGAAACATCAGATTTACCAGCGCCCAATGATATTAAAACAACTCCCAACAATGAAAAAGTCAATCCCATATATTTAGGTATCGGAATTGGTCTGCGCGTAAATATTGCTAGCATAATCAATAAAAGAATAGGCCACGTATAGTTTATTGGTTGAGCTACTTGTGCTGGCAATAAAGAATAGGATTTAAACAATACAAGATAATACGCAACTGGATTCAACAATCCAATTCCGGCAAAACGTAACCACTGCTTACTGCTAAAAGAACTTATAACAGCCAGTTTCTTTTGAGCAATAAGCACTATCGTAAAAATAACCAGTGCAGTACAACTGGCAATTAAAATCAGTTCAAAATAGGTCAGACTTTTCAAACCAACCTTAAAAGCAGTAGCAACAGTTGACCAGCTTAACACAGCCACACTCGCATAGAGTATAGCTTTAGAATTCTTCTCCATAAATTATCTTAGCGCTTCAACTTCATCTGTTGTCAATGGAATTTTCTTACCTAATCGACGGGCTCCATCTTCTGTAATCAGATAATCTTCTTCATTACGGATACCACCAAAATCTTTGTAAGTTTCTAATTTATCATAGTTGATAAATTCTGTGAACTTCTTCTCACCTTTCCACAAATCCATTAATTCTGGAATAAAATAAACACCCGGTTCAATAGTCAGAACAAATCCAGATTCCAGTTTCCGTCCCAGGCGAAGAGACTTACGCCCAAACTGAGTACTCTTTGGTTCACCGTCATATCCTACAAAAACTTCTCCCAGGTTTTCCATATCATGAACATCAAGCCCCATCATATGTCCCAATCCACATTGGAAGAACATTGCATGAGCACCTTCACGAACAGCATCGTCAGCATTACCTTTCATTAACCCTAAAGATTTCATTCCCTCAACAATAACTTTAGATGAAAGCTCATACACATCTTTAAAAGGAATACCAGGACGGAGAGCCTCAACAGCAGCAAGATGAGAAGCTACTTGAATATCATAAACATCTTTTTGACGACTAGTAAATTTCTTATCTACAGGAATCGTAGATGACATATCTCCGGCATATCCCATTGCAGTTTCGGCGCCAGCATCCAAAAGCAACATATCACCTGTTTTTACAATATTCCCATGATAATGGTTATGCAATGTTTGACCGTTTATTGTAGCAATAGTTGGGAAAGAAAGATTTCCACCAGCAGACAAAGCTACATCAGCAAGCGCACCTGCAATTTCACTTTCCTTAATTCCCGGACGAAGTATTTGCATCGCTTTAATGTGCATATCAGCAGTAGTATTGCATGCTTTTTCTATCTCAACTATTTCTTCTGCAGATTTGTAATTTCGTTGATTTACAACAGCACGAATAAAAGGAACAGAAGCTTCCTGAGCCGCTGGCATATATCCAAGCCAATCCATTAGTTTAAGCTTATGTTCCGCTCTATAGGTTGGTAAAAAATGAATTTGTTGCCCTTTATTCAAAGCATCTTTTAAATAAGTTTCAATGCTCTTAGATGACTGAGTACATAAAACACCAACTCTTTCACTCTTTTCTTTCAGAGTAGGTTGTGTGCCCATCCACACAATATCATCAATAGTAAGTTCATCACCAAAAATTATTTCCTTGCCATTATCTATATCAATAATGGCAGAAAGGCCGGCATAAGATAAACCGAAAAAATATAGAAAAGTAGAATCTTGTCTAAACGAATAAGTATTATCTGCATAATTCATTCCACACTCATCATTACCCAAAAATAACAAGATTCCAGAAGCAACAGTCTTCTTAAGCTGTTCTCTTCTATTTATATAAGTTTCTTTTGTAAACATAGCTCTTATATTATTGATTAATTATTATCGTTTAGCCAAATCATCATATAGCTTTTGCATATAAGCTTTTGCCGGTTTTTGATTTAAATTCTTTTTCTTTCCACGATCAAGAACAACTTTATTTGCCTCACAATCAAATATTAACTGATTCTGGGAAGTAGTCATACCAAATCCATTTGGAAAACTAAAGTAACCAAAATGAGGTGATTTAGGATTTAGTATATTCTTACTAAAGGTAAAATCTTTATGCGACAATCCCAATTGGCAAAGAATTGTTGCTGCTATATCAATCTGAGAAGCATAAGTGTCTATTTTCACAGGCTTTTTAACGGCTCCACCAATAAGTATCAGCGGTATCTGAAAACGTTCAATCTCATGGTTGGTAATTGAAGCAGGATAGCGCATTGCATGGTCTGGTACAAGTACAAATACTGTATTCTTCCAATATTTAGTTTGCTTGTATCTATCAATAAATTTCCCCAAACAACTATCTGTATAAAAAGCCGAATTAAGGAATGGATCTTTAAACTTATGAGACGGAACATCAAAAGGTTCATGACTACTTGACGTTTGGATCGTTTTAAAGAATGGTTCCTTTTGCACTCCTAAAAAGTCAGACAAAGCACGATTAAACAAATATTGATCGGGAGCACCCCACTTCGATAGTCTTTCTTTTAAAGGAAAATCTTTATCAGAGACAATTTTATCATACCCTTGTGATAACAAATAAGAGCGCATATTTGTAAAATTAGCATCTCCACCATAATAATATTCTGTAGAGTAACCTGCTTTCTTCAATGACTTTGATATAGAAGGTAATGACTGACTACGTTGAGGATATTTCATTATTGAGGTTGTAGGCTGAGCCGGATAGCCACTTAGAATTGAAACAAGGCCACGATCTGTACGAAAACTGTTTGCATAGAAATTAGTAAACAATATTCCTTCATTACAGAATGCATTCATATTAGGAGTCACATCAGGTAATCCTCCTAAAGGATGAACTATTTTCGATGTAAAACTTTCAAGAACAATTATAATAACATTCGGTCTCTTCGTTGTTAGCAAAGCCGGAATACTATCAGTTACTGTAACATCTTTGAGTTTATCAAACTCTTTAATTGCTTCATCGTCCTTCATAAAACGATATTGCTTATCAAAAGCCTGTTCACGAGAAAGAGATTCCATCAAACTAAAACAAGGGTTTATTGCCGCATGGTTCAGTTCAATTTTATCACTATAATATGCCCATCCGGTATTCATAGTCGAAACAGTGAACCCACCACGAATAGGAATGAAAAGGAATCCTGTTACTAAAAGTAATACTATTGCTGTTTTTCTACGGTAATATGGTTTCTTTATTTTAACCTCCGGTTTAATAAGAATAAGATTAAACAAATAAATAAGCGCTGATATAATTGCAATAATAAAAAATAGAGCTAAAATAATAGTTATAAGATCGGCACTTGCAAAAGCATCTTTGGGCGTTTTTAAATAAAAAAGAGGTGAAGAGTCTAGTCTGAAGCCCCAATATTTATAAAGAACAATGTCAGATATAAAAACGCATCCAATAATAAAAGCAACTATGCCATAGTAAATTTTAAAGGCCATATTGGTCACAGTAGAATTTAGCCATAAAGAAGCGATAAGAATTAATCCTGGAAGTATGGTAAAATAACCGGCAATTGAAGCATCAAGAGGTAAACCATGCCAAATAACGCCCAAATAGTCCAACAATGAACAATCATGATATAAATCATGATAATACAACATAAATACAGGTTTTTGAACTACAAAAAATAAGATGAAAAACACATATGTTTTTAGCAATAAGAAAAATCTATCCTTCATTATATACACAATTATTTTGCTCTATTTCAAATGAAAATCATACAAAAGTAATATACTTTGTTAAAAACTCCACTATTCTTCATAAAGTAATATTTTTTTTTAGCACTTTTGTAGTTGATTATTATTATATAACCAAATAAATGAAAAAAGTAATATTAACATTCGCTATATTTTGTATTATGAACATGATTCAAGCTCAGAATCCATTTCTGGAAAAGTATACTACACCACACGGCACAGCTCCTTTTGATAAAATAAAAAAAGAACATTTTGAACCTGCTTTGGAAGAAGGTATGAAACAACATATGGCAGAGATTTATGCCATAGTTAATAATCCTGAGGCTCCTAGCTTTAAAAACACAATTGTAGCACTAGATAAATCTGGGGCATTACTTAATAGAGTTCAAAGTGTATTTAGTAATTTGCTCAGCGCAGAAACAAACGATGACCTTCAGGCAATAGCTGAAAAGATGATGCCACTTTTATCAGAACACTCAAATAACATCAATTTGAATAAAAAATTATTTGAGAGGGTAAAAGCTGTTTATAGCCAAATGAATAAATTAAAACTGAACAAAGAGGACAGTAAACTTCTACAAAACACTTATGATAGTTTTGTACGTAGCGGAGCTAATCTTGAAGGTGAAGCTAAAGCTAAATATCGCGCTTTAACTGCCGAATTAAGCAAACTAACTTTGCAATATGGTCAAAACATTCTGAAAGAAACAAATAAATATGAATTAGTAATTACAGACAAGGCAAAACTTGCAGGATTACCAGAAAGCACACTGGAAGCTGCAGCCTTAACAGCAAAAGAAAAAGGTAAAGAAGGTTGGATATTTACACTGAATGCACCAAGCTATATTCCTTTTATGACTTATTGTGAAAACCGTGAGCTAAGAAAAGAACTTTATACTGCTTTTAGCAGTCTTTGTACTCACGACAATGAATACAATAATTTTGCAAACGTGACAAGAATAGCCAATATTCGTCAGGAAATAGCACAACTACTAGGTTATAAGAACTATGCAGCATACACTCTTGAGAAACGCATGGCAGAAAATAGTGATGCTGTATATAAGTTACTTAATCAGCTAGTAGATGCATACAAACCGACTGCTGAAAAAGAATTAAAAGATGTTCAAGAACTAGCAAGCCAGACTCAAGGTCCTAATTTTCAAACAATGCCATGGGATTGGGCATTCTATTCTAACAAATTAAAAGACCAGAGATTCAATATCAATGACGAAATGCTGCGTCCTTACTTTGAATTAAGTAAAGTTAAAGAAGGTATATTTGGCTTGGCTACAAAATTATATGGAATCACTTTCAAAGAAAATAAAAATATACCTGTATACCATCCAGATGTTGAAGCATACGAAGTCTTTGATAAGGATGGAAAATATCTGGCTGTACTTTACACTGATTTTCATCCTCGGGCAGGAAAACGTGCAGGAGCATGGATGACTCAATTTAAAGAACAATGGAAAGAAAATGGAAAGGATAGTCGTCCACACATTTCTTTGGTTATGAATTTTACAAAACCAACAGAAAACAAACCTGCCTTGCTTACTTTTAGTGAAGTAGAAACTTTCTTGCATGAGTTTGGTCATTCTCTTCATGGTATGATGGCTAACTCTACTTATGAAAGCCTCAGCGGAACTAATGTTTACTGGGATTTTGTTGAATTGCCTTCGCAAATAATGGAAAACTTTGCAATTGAAAAAGATTTTTTGAACACATTTGCAAAGCATTATCAAACTAACGAACAATTACCTCAGGATCTAATCAAACGCATTGTCGACGCGTCTAATTTTAACACCGGATATGCTTGTCTTCGTCAGGTAAGCTTAGGATTACTAGATATGGCATGGTATACTAGAAATACCCCATTTGAAGGAAATGTGATTGAATACGAGCGACAAGCTATGACAAAAACAAAACTATTGCCAGTTTTGGACAATGAATCTATGAGCGTACGATTTTCACATATATTCTCCGGAGGTTATTCTGCTGGCTATTATAGTTATAAATGGGCGGAAGTACTGGATGCTGATGCTTTCTCGTTATTCAAACAAAAAGGAATTTTCAATAAAGAAGTCGCGACTTCTTTCCGTGAAAACATACTTTCTAAAGGTGGAACAGAACATCCGATGAAACTATATAAACGTTTCCGCGGACAAGAACCAACTATTGATGCATTATTAATTAGAAATGGTATTAAAGAATAATGAAAACAAAAATCTTATTTATACTATTAACTATCCTACCTTTCTTGGGTGGATGCAGCGATAATGAAGATGATATAAAAGAACTAATCGTAGGCAAAACGTGGCGTTTGGTTGGCTTTTACGAGAATAATGATAATGAAATACATTTCACTGATGACGAAACTATTTTCAACAACAACAAAGATGGTTTTTATTTGAAATTCAATCAGGATAGTACTTTTTACGGAAAAGGTGTAAAAGATGCTTTCAACGGCAAATGGAGTAATCAAAATGGATACGATTTATCTATGAATATAACAAATGAATCTGAAGATGAAGAGCTTGATATTGCTATTGAATATATCAATGCAATTAAGGGGGCATATTCTTGTAGAGGAACAGATGAAAACATTATGGTCATAAAATATAAGAGTAGCCAAGGTGACAGATATATGTTATTCCGTATAAAATAAACGTTTTTAGATAAATATTAATATCATATCAGAAAAGACTAAAATAACAATGAATGCTATAGAATTAAAACAACAAGAACTTGACACGCGCTATATACGTATGGCTAATATCTGGGCTGAGAATTCATACTGCATCAGGCGTAAAGTTGGAGCATTGATTGTCAAAGACAAGATGATCATTTCTGATGGATATAACGGAACGCCATCTGGATTCGAAAATATATGTGAAGATGAACAGAATTTGACGAAACCATATGTGTTACATGCAGAAGCTAATGCTATTACTAAGATTGCCCGATCCAACAACAGTAGTGAAGGAGCAACATTATATGTAACAGCGTCTCCATGTATCGAATGCGCCAAGCTTATTATTCAAGCTGGTATTAAAAGAGTGGTTTATTCAGAAAAATATCGTTTGGAAGATGGAATTAATTTATTAAAACGCGCCAATATTGAAGTTGTCTATTTAGATCCTACCGAACAAAACCAATTATAAAAAGAACTATTTAAAATAAAGTAACTCATGAGTACAAATAAATCTTCACGCTTTACTCCTATTATTATTGCGGTAAGTATTGTGGTCGGAATATTAATCGGTACATTTTACACAAAACACTATTCGGGAAGTCGATTGGGTATTATAAACAGTTCGTCAAACAAACTTAACGCACTGCTCCGAATTATTGATGATCAGTATGTGGATACGGTTAATATGGAAGAATTGGTAGAAAATGCAATGCCTCAAATTCTGGCAGAATTAGATCCACACTCAAAATATATTCCTGCAAAAGATTTGGAAGCTGCTAATTCCGAACTTGAAGGTAGTTTTAGCGGAATAGGAATTCAATTCCGCATTCAAAATGATACTATACATGTTAATAGTGTTATAAAAGGTGGCCCTTCTGAAAAAGTAGGATTAATGCCTGGCGACCAGGTTATCCGAGTTAATGACACTCTTTTCGTTGGGAAAAAAGTGACAAATGATGTCGCTATGAGTAAGCTGAAAGGTAAAAAAGGAACAGAAGTTAAACTTACTATAAAACGTTTTGGTGAGAAAAAACTACTTTCGTATACAATTGTTCGTGGAGATATTCCTGTTACAAGTATATACGCAGCATACATGATAAGCAAAAACATTGGATATGTATATATTAATAAGTTTGGTAGAACAACTCACGTGGAATTACTTAGTGCATTAGCATTACTTAGCCAGCATAACTGCCAGGGACTTATTATTGACTTACGTGGAAACACCGGAGGGTTTATGGAAGCTGCTATTAGAATGGTAAATGAGTTCTTGCCTGAAGGAAAATTGATTGTTTATACAGAAGGACGAAAATATCCAAGAACAGAAGAATTTGCAAACGGAACTGGTAGTTGCCAAAAAATGCCAATTGTAGTTTTAGTTGATGAGGGTTCGGCTTCAGCTAGTGAAATCTTTTCTGGAGCTATCCAGGATAACGACCGTGGTATGATTATTGGAAGACGAACTTTTGGAAAGGGATTAGTACAGCAACCTATCGAATTTAGTGATGGATCAGCTATCCGTCTTACTATAGCTCGATATTATACTCCTTCAGGAAGGTGTATTCAGCGTCCTTATGTGAATGGTAACGACGAAGATTACGAAATGGACTGGTTAAATCGTTATGATCATGGTGAATTTTTCTCAAAAGACAGTATTAAACTAGATAAAAAACTGCGTTACTCCACTGGCTTAGGAAGACCTGTATATGGTGGCGGAGGTATAATGCCAGACGTCTTTGTTCCTCAAGACACAATCGGTTCGACTTCTTATTACACTTCAGTGATGACAAAAGGACTTGATATTCTATTTGGATACAAATACACAGATCAGAATAGAAATAAACTGAAACAATTTAAAGATGCCAATTCATTGGTTAACTATCTGAGAGGTCAGAATATTGTGGAACAATTTGTAAGATATGCGGATAGTAATGGAGTTAAGAGAAGAAATCTTTTGATTCAGATATCACACAAATTAATTGAAAAGAGATTGTATGGACGTATCATTGACAGTATGCTGGGTCAGGAAGAATATATTAAGTACATTAATAAATCTGATAATACTGTTCTAAAGGCAGTCGAGGTTCTACAAAATGGACAAGCATTTCCTACTGCCCCTGTAAAACCTAATATTTCAAAAAAGAAAAGATAATTTTATTCCCCGGTAAGTAAAAACACCGGGGGCTTTTTTTATTATTCAAGCATGAATTACTCAAAAAAGCAACAAATAAGGAAAGCTATTTCTGAAAGAAAGAAAGCACTAACAGAAAATTCATTTCTGGATTTCTCCGGTAAATTGTTTATCCACCTAGAATCTCTCCCGGTTTTTCAAAATGCAAAAACAATCCTGTTATACCATTCCCTAAAAGATGAAGTAAGGACACATGCTTTTATTGAAAAATGGAAAAATGAGAAACTTATAATTTTGCCGGTAGTTAATGGCGAGGACTTAATACTAAAAGAATATAATGATTCATCTGAATTAAGAACCGGTGCGTACGGTATACAAGAGCCTAGTGGTGAATTATTTTCTGATTACAATAAAATAGATTTGGCAATAATCCCGGGTGTTTCATTTGATAAAGTTGGCAACAGACTTGGAAGGGGAAAAGGATATTACGATCGCCTTTTACCTAAGATCAAAGCTTTTAAAATAGGAACATGTTTTTCTTTTCAACTATCAGAAGAAATTCCAACCGAACCACATGATACAAAAATGAACTTAGTCGTTACAGAAAATGGGATACTTAACGAAAAATAATATTCGTAATAACTTGTGCTCCTACTTGACGATTCAGGTTTTTCACAAGTAATTCTCTTCCCATCATTAATTCTTGACGCAATGCTGCAGAAGTAAGATGTACATAGAGTATCTGGTTTTTAATAAATAGCCCATCTGTATAAGAAGCTATTCCTGGTCCTAAGACTTCTTTCCATGCATTAATCAGTCGCTGTTCATTTAGCGGAGATTCAAGACGTTCATCCCGCAAAAATTTACGAATTGCATCACCTATTGATACAGCATTATTCCTTTTCATTATCAATATTCTCCTTACTAATTATATTACCTTTATTTACCTCGAACATTTTATAATCACTCCCCATCTTTTTCAATATCTTATCCAAATGTTCACGATTAGTATCGGTAATAAATATCTGACCAAAATTATCGCCTGCAACTAATTTTATAATTTGTTCTACTCGGGAAGCATCCAGCTTGTCGAAAATGTCATCCAATAAAAGTAACGGGGTCTTATCTCCTGTACGTTTTAAGAAATCGAACTGCGCCAATTTTAAAGCGACCAAATATGTTTTATTCTGTCCTTGAGAACCTTCACGTTTTATAGCGAAATCACCTAATGACATAACAAGCTCATCTTTATGAATTCCTCTTAAAGAATATCCCATTATACGATCCTTTGCTCTAGATTCCTTTAAGACATCTAATAATGATTTTTCCTGTGCATGAGAAACGTAAGACAATCCAACCAATTCCTGTCTTTGAGAAATGAATGAATAGAAAGACTGAAAAATAGGAATAAATTCTTCAATAAAAGATTTTCGTTTACTAAAAACCGCTTCACCTGCAGTTGCCATCATCTCTTCCCACACCAAAAAAAGTTCTTCGTCAACAGGGAGCTCGCTTTTCAGTAAAGTATTTCGTTGCTGCAATGCTTTATTATAACGAATCAAAGCATCTAAATACTCTTTGTCGTACTGCGAAATTACAAGATCAATAAATCGACGACGTTCTTCACTCCCTCCCGCAATCAAAGCCGAATCAGAAGGAGAGACCATCACAAGAGGTAAGAAACCAATATGATCTGAAAGGCGACTATATTCCTTTTTATTCCTTTTAAATTGCTTCTTTTGATGACGTTTCTGTCCACAATATATTTCTTCTGGAGAACCATCAGCTGATTCATAAAAACCTTGAATCATAAAAAAGTCCTCATCATGACGTATATTTTGTGAATCAACAGGATTGCCAGCACTTTTGCAAAAAGAAAGATAGTAAACAGCATCAAGAAGATTTGTTTTTCCCATTCCATTCAAACCAAAAAAACAATTTAGTTTAAAAGAAAAATCCAATTCAACTTGTTCCAGGTTCTTATAATTAAGTATGGAAATATGTTTTAATATCATGCTGCTAATCTTTCTATTTATAAATGCAAAATTAGAAATAAAATCGGGATTAAAAGCAAAAACAAAATAAACCAGAAATATAAAAAAGAGAAAAGAAAAAAATATGGCAATAAATTTCATTTATAAATATAAAAAAACTACTTTTGCTCACCAAATAAGTAAAATTGTTAATAATAAAAGAATCATAATAAAATGGCAGAACAAGACAAACATGAACAGAAACTAAATGTGGGAGATGCGCTTGATAGATCTGAAGCATATTTAGTTAAAAACAAAAAGGGAATTATCGGAGGTATCGCCGCGGTTATCATTATTATTGCTGCGTTCTTTGCTTACAAGTATCTTTATTTAGCTCCTAGAGAAGAAAAAGCAGAAATTGCAATATTCAAGGGAGAAGAGTATTTTGGACAAGATGCTTACGAGATCGCTCTTAATGGAGACAGTGTAGGTTATAAAGGATTTATTAAAATTGCAGATGAATTTAGCGGCACAAAAACTGCAAATCTGGCTAAAGCATATGCCGGAATTTGTTATGCTCAGCTAGGCAAATATCAAGAAGCAGAAAAATATCTTGGAGATTTTGACGGTAATGACCAAATGGTTTCTCCTGCTATTTTAGGTGCATTAGGAAACTGCTATGCTCAGTTAAACCAATTAGACAAGGCTGTTTCTACTTTACAGGATGCTGCTAAGAAAGCTGACAACAACACATTAAGTCCTATTTACTTATTGCAAGCAGGTTTAATAATGGAACAGCAAGGAAAATATGCTGATGCTCTTGAAGCATATAATACCATTAAAGATAAATATTTCAATTCTTATCAGGCTATGGATATTGATAAATATATCGAAAGAGCTACTGCTTTGAAGAAATAAAAATTACTCCTTATATATAAAGTAGAGATATTGTGTCGCAGTATCTCTACTTTTTTATTTAAAATAAAAAAGAAATTAAATATTATGGCAACAGCTTATCACAACTTATCTGAATACGATTTTAATTCAGTACCTAATGCCGAAACTATGAAATTTGGAATTATTGTTTCAGAATGGAATAGTAATATTACAGGTGCGCTTCTTGACGGTGCAGTAAATACCTTAATAAAACATGGAGCCAAAAAAGAAAATATAATAGTAAAGTTCGTTCCCGGAAGTTTTGAACTGACTTTTGGCGCCAATCAAATGATAAAAAACGGCACAGTTGACGCAATTATTATTTTAGGATGCGTAATTAAGGGTGATACTCCACATTTTGATTATGTTTGTATGGGAGTAACTCAAGGGATAACAGAATTAAACGCAAAGTTCAACATACCAGTTATTTACGGTCTGATTACCACTAATAATATGGAGCAAGCAGAGGACCGAAGTGGTGGCAAACTAGGCAATAAAGGCGATGAATGCGCAATTTCTGCAATAAAAATGATCGATTTTATTTGGAGTTTAAAAAAATAGTTGTACCTTTGCATCGCAATCGGAAATAAAGGGCAAATACCAGAGTGGCCAAATGGGGCAGACTGTAAATCTGCTGTCTTTCGACTTCGGTGGTTCGAATCCATCTTTGCCCACAAAATTTCTAATGCGGAAGTAGCTCAGTTGATAGAGCATTAGCCTTCCAAGCTGAGGGTCGCGGGTTTGAGTCCCGTCTTCCGCTCCATCAAAAAGAGAATCTAATAATTTAGATTCTCTTTTTTTATTTATTCCACACCATAAAAGGTTATCTGGATTAAATACAATAATTGTGAATTGTATTATCTTTGTAACCCAAATTCAAGATAACAAACATCATGAACAAGCAACCACTTCTAGGGATGACCCTCAGCGAATTACAAGATATATCTCGTAATCTGGGAATGCCAAAATTCACTGCCAAACAAATTGCAGCATGGATATATGATAAAAAAGTCGTCTCAATAGACGAAATGACTAATCTTTCACTAAAACAACGAGAGAAGCTAAATGAAGAATATGAGATTGGCGCAAGCTCTCCTATTGAAGCAATGCGTTCCGTAGATGGTACTATAAAATATCTCTTCCGTACTCCAGATAATAATTTTATTGAATCCGTATATATTCCAGATGATGATCGGGCAACACTATGCGTATCTTCACAAGTTGGTTGCAAAATGAATTGCAAGTTTTGTATGACCGGCAAGCAAGGTTTTACTGCAAATCTTAATGCAAACCAAATTATCAATCAAATTTATTCTATCCCAAAAAGAGAAAAGCTAACTAATATAGTTCTAATGGGAATGGGAGAACCTCTCGACAATTTGGATGAAGTACTTAAAGCTTTAGAAGTTCTGACTTCTGATTACGGTTATAAATGGAGTTCAAAACGGATAACAGTATCTACCGTTGGTTTACAAAAAGGACTCAGACACTTTTTAGAAAAGAGCAATTGTCATTTAGCCATTAGTATTCATTCACCACTACCAGCTCAACGATCAGAGTTGATGCCTGCAGAAAAAGCTTTTTCGATAACAGAAATAGTAGACTTGCTACGTAATTACGATTTTAACAAGCAACGTCGTCTATCCTTTGAATATATTGTATTCAAAGGGGTAAACGACTCTCTTATCTATGCAAAAGAACTGGTAAAACTCTTAAGAGGGCTGGACTGCCGGATAAATCTTATTCGTTTCCATGCAATTCCGAACGTTGACCTGAATGGTGCAGACATGGATACAATGATAAAGTTTCGTGACTATCTTACAGCGCATGGACTTTTCACTACAATACGTGCATCACGTGGAGAAGATATATTTGCAGCGTGTGGAATGCTATCTACAGCAAAGGAACAAGAGAAAAACAGTTAAAAACTTTAATATTTCAATTTAATACTCTACCTTAGTTACCTATTTAAGTAAAAACTAATATCACAGATTAAAGAATGGAAGATAATAATAAAATACGGATTGGTATTACCCAAGGGGATATCAACGGTGTAGGATATGAAGTTATTTTAAAGACTTTTTCCGATCAGGCAATGCTTGAGCTTTGTACTCCTATCATTTATGGTTCGCCTAAAGTTGCAGCATATCATCGCAAAGCATTGGACTTATCTACAAACTTTAGTATAATTAATACGGCTTCAGAAGCACCACATAATAAACTTAGTGTTGTTAATTGTACAGATGACGAAATAAAAGTTGAGTTTACCAAGCCTACCCCAGAAGCGGGTAAAGCAGCTTACGAAGCTTTAGAAAAAGCTGTGGAAGAGTATAAAAAAGGATTAATTGATGTAATTATTACTGCACCCATTAACAAAAATACCATTCAATCAAAAGATTTCTATTTCCCCGGACACACTGAATATCTGGAAGATAAATTAGGAGAAGGAAATAAATCGTTAATGATCTTAATGAAAGATGATTTTCGCGTAGCATTGGTTACTGGTCATATACCAGTAGCAGATATTGCGAAATCTATAACTAAGGAAAAAATCATTGAAAAAATAGAAATATTTAATAGATCTTTAAAACAAGATTTCAGAATAGACAGTCCTCGAATTGCAGTATTAGCTCTTAATCCACATGCAGGAGATAATGGATTAATTGGCAAAGAAGAAGAAGAAATTATTATTCCGGCAATTAAAGAAATGTCTGAAAAAGGAATTCAGTGTTTCGGACCTTACCCAGCTGACGGATTTATGGGAGCTGGAAATTTTACTCATTTTGACGGAATACTTGCCATGTATCATGATCAAGGATTAGCACCTTTCAAAAGTATTGCAATGGACGAAGGTGTAAATTATACAGCAGGACTTCCTGTAATCAGAACTTCTCCGGCTCACGGAACAGCTTACGACATAGCCGGACAAGGCTTGGCTTCAGAAGATTCTTTCCGTCAGGCTATTTACGTTGCTATTGATGTATTCCGTAACCGTCGTTTTGATAAGGAAATACATGCTAATCCGCTTCGCAAGCAGTATTATGAAAAACGTGATGATAGCGACAAACTGAAGCTCGACACTATTGATGACGAAATTTAAAGATTAACAACAACTTATGAAATTTGCTATAATCTCAGCCGGAGAAGGCTCCCGTCTGGCACAAGAAGGGGTAAAACAGCCAAAACCTCTGGTTCCTCTTAACGGCATGGCTATGATTGATCGTCTCATAGATATTTTTATGAAGAATGATGCTACTTCCATTGCTATTATAATCAACAACGAGCATGAGCAGACTAAGAAACACCTGGCAGAACTGCAAAAAAAATATCCACTGGAGATTATTATTAAAAGTACTCCTGGATCAATGCATAGTTTCTTTGAACTAATGCCATTGCTCAAAGACGATAAATTTTGTTTAACGACCGTTGATACTATATTTGATGAAGCTGAATTTACTGCATATATAGAGAACTTCAAAGCATCTGAAGATGACGGATTTATGGCTGTAACAGATTATATTGATGATGAAAAGCCATTATTTATTGCAGCAAACGATTCACTTGATATTACCGGATATTACGATACAAAAACGCCCGAATGCAATTATATTTCGGGTGGTATTTACTGTCTTACTCCATCTTGTCTGGAGACCTTACAACATTGTATGGATAAAGGGTTAACAAGAATGCGACAGTTTCAGCAGGCATTAGTAGAAGAAGGCAAAAAACTAAAAGCATATCCTTTTAGTAAAATTCTGGATGTAGACCATGCAGAAGATATTGCAAAAGCAGAAGCTTTTCTTAAAGAGCCTTTTCCTATTGTCGGCATAGATCGTGGAAACAAGTATTCTCCAAATAAGGCTGGAAGTGATGCCTTAATATTCAGTAGAGTAAAAGAGAGTCTTGAAAAACGCAGTTATAGAGTGCGCACATATACAGAGAATCATTTTATTGATCAACCAATGTTTGCACCAGTAGTTTTTACAATGGCTCGTAGCAAGATGATGCTGGATATTCTTGATTTACTTGAGCAAGAAGATGCACTGATTATCAATTCTCCCAAAGGTATCCGAAATTCCGGAAGATTAGAAATGACATCCCTATTGCTCTCTGCAGATATTCCATCTCCAGTTAGTACGATTCTTTTTACTAATAAAGATATCAAAGAACAAGAAGTTCCCAGCTTTCCATTCTGGATTAAACGCGGAGATGGACATGCGCTTGTTAAAGAAGATGTTAGTTTTGTACAAAACGAACAAGAAGCTTCTGCTGTTTTACACGATTTCAATAACAGAGGGATTAAATTGGCTGTGGCCAACGAACATCTGAAAGGAGATTTAATTAAATTCTATGGTGTAGCAGAAAATAACTTCTTTTACTGGTTCTACCCCTCCCCTACAGTTAATAGTAAATTTGGCCTGGAAGCAATAAACGGAGAAGCAAAAGGCTATCCCTTCTCAGAAGAAGGATTAAAAGGTTATTGTGAGGAAGCAGCCAATAAGCTTGGACTTTCTGTTTATGGAGGAGATTGCATTGTTTCTTCCACCGGAGAAATACGAATTATTGATTTTAATGACTGGCCCAGCTTTGCACCATGCAGCAACCAAGCAGCAGAAGCGATTGCCGATCTTATAGTAAAAAAGATGCAAGATGGAAAAAGATATTAGAAAAATGGAGCTGGAAGCTTCATTAAAATCGCTGGATACCGAAGAATTCATTGATATTCATTTTTACCGGCCAATAGGATATCGTTGGGCTTTATTTTTCAATCGATTAGGAATTTCTCCAAATACCGTTACCGTAGCAAGTATATTTCTTGGTGTAGCTGCAGGAATTCTTTTTTATTTTGAAGATATCAAGATGACGCTCTGCGGAATTTTCTTATTAATATGGGCTAATTCCTATGATAGTGCAGACGGACAACTAGCTCGCCTAACCGGACAAAAATCCGAAATCGGACGTATTCTTGATGGTGTTAGTGGTGATTTTTGGTTTATCACAATTTACGCCTGCATTTGTTTACGCCTCACTCCGGAATGGGGAATATGGATTTGGTTGTTAGCTGCAATTACAGGGTTCTTTCATAGCAAACAAGCTGCAATGGCCGATTACTATCGCAATATTCATTTGTTTTTCCTAAAAGGAAAAGCCGGAAGCGAACTCGATAATTCAGCTCAACAGAAAGAATTATTTAAATCGTTGTCATGGAAGAATGATTTTGTTAGAAAATTATTTATATTCTTCTATAAAAATTATACAGCTTCTCAGGAACAATTAACTCCTAAATTTCAGTTACTATTCAACAGTATAAAAGAAAAATACGGAGATAATATACCTCAAACTTTTAGAGATGAATTCAGAGCTTTAAGCAAACCATTGATGAAATATACCAATATATTATCATTCAATACCAGAGTTATTGCCTTGTTTATAAGTCTTCTGATTGACGAACCGTGGATATACTTTGTATTCGAACTAACGGTACTTAATATTTTACTAGTATATATGATAATGAGCCATGAATCATTCTGTGCAAGGTTAAATAAAAAAATATCTTAATATATTTTAGTGTGAGTAATAACTATCGTAACATATTCTTTTTAATTGGTATAATTGCTATTGTAATTATGCTCTTCACTTTTGACATGAAGTTTGATGAACTTTTAAGCAATTTAAAAAGAGCAGGATTATGGTTTCCGATAGTAATGCTATTATGGGTATTTATTTACATGATAAATGCACTTTCCTGGTACATGATCATTAATGATGATGGAACAAAAAAAGTACCATTTCTAAAAGTATATAAATATACAATTACAGGATTTGCACTAAATTATGCTACCCCGATAGGATTAATGGGAGGCGAACCTTACCGAATTATGGAATTAACCCCCTACGTTGGAGTAAGCAAAGCCACATCTTCTGTTATTCTGTATGTAATGATGCACATTTTTGCCCATTTCTGTTTTTGGTTTTCATCCATTTTTCTGTTTATTATTCTTTATCCGGTTAATATACCAACTGGAATTATGCTAATCTTCGCTGGTCTTTTTTGCCTTTTTTTTATTTACTTTTTCGTTAAAGGCTACAAAAATGGAATGGCAGTAAAGGCGCTTCGTCTATGTAAAAAAATTCCTTTCCTTAAGAACTGGGCTACTCGCTTTGCAACAGAAAAAAAAGAAACTCTAGAACGAATTGATAGTCAGATTGCAGATTTACACAAACAACGAAAAAAGACTTTCTACACATCTTTATGCCTGGAATTTACAACCAGAATTATCGGAAGTCTGGAAGTTTTTTTCATTCTAAAAATTCTTACTCCAGATGTTAATTTTCTAAATTGCATTCTCATTATGGCATTTACAACCTTGTTTTCTAACCTATTTTTCTTCTTGCCCATGCAATTGGGAGCACGAGAGGGAGGAATGGCTATTGCAACCGGAGAACTAGGATTAACAGGAGCCTTCGGTATATATACAGGTTTAATAACCAGGGTGCGAGAACTGATGTGGATAGGTATTGGTATGCTGCTAATGAAAGTAGGCAATAAAAACAAGATACGCTCAAATAATAATATAAATGAAACAATTCAATAACATAAAAGGAATTATTTTCGATTACGGAGGCACAATTGACACAAATGGAAAGCATTGGGCCGAAGTACTATGGAGTAGATATAAAGAACTAAATATCCCTGTAAGTAAAGAAGACTTTAAAAAGGCATACGTACATGGTGAACGAACATTGGCTACTCAGCCATTAATTAAGCCGTCTCATGATTTTTATGACGTTTTGCTAATTAAAGCAAAAATTCAAATTGAATATTTAATTCAGCAAGGTTTTCTATCTAGCTCAGAACAAACAGATAAATACCCAGAAGAGATAGCTAAAGGCTGTTATAACTTTGCCAAAGAGATGGTCAATAAGTCTCTTTTTGTAGTCAAAAGGTTATCAGGTAAACACAAATTAACTCTTGTTTCAAACTTTTATGGAAACATCAACAAAGTACTGGAAAACTTTGGTTTACTTTGTAACTTTAGTAGCATAATTGAATCTGCTGTTGTTGGAGTGAGAAAGCCCGATCCGGCTATTTTTACTCTGGGCGTTCGTGAGCTTGGATTTGAAGCACACGAAGTTGTTGTTATAGGCGATTCTTTTTCAAAAGACATTATTCCTGCAAAGGCTGCAGGTTGTCGTACCATCTGGCTAAAAGGAGAAGGATGGGGTGAAGAGACAGATGATTCTGTTCCTGATGCTATTATTACAGACTTAGAACAATTATTAAATATATTATAATTTTTAAACCTAAAAATAGAAAAATATAGCCCACTAAGCTATAAAAGAATTGTAGTTATGGAAAATGTAAATGTAAAACCGGCAACGGGGAAACTAGGTGTATTGTGTGTAGGTTTAGGTGCAGTTACTTCTACTTTTATTGTAGGAACATTAATGGCTCGTAAAGGTTTGGCTAAACCTGTTGGTTCACTTTCGCAATTGGCCACTATGCGTGTAGGAAAAGGACAAGATAAGCAATATAAGAAAATTACAGAAGTAGTTCCTTTAACCGACTTAAATGATGTAGTATTTGGCGCATGGGATATTTTTGCTGATAATGCTTATGAATCGGCTATTCATGCAGAAGTTTTAAAAGAAAAAGATATCAATCCGGTAAAGGATGAATTGGAAGCAATCAAACCAATGCCTGCGGTATTCGATCAAAATTTCGTTAAACGTTTACATGGAACACACGTTAAACCAGAAGCTTCACGTTGGGATTTAACAGAACAAGTTCGTGAAGACATCCGTAACTTTAAGGCTGCAAACAATTGCGAACGCGTTGTTGTTATCTGGGCTGCTAGTACAGAAGTTTATTTACCATTGAGCGATGAACATATGACTCTTGCTTCTTTCGAAAAAGCAATGAAAGAAGACAATAAAGAAATAATTGCTCCAAGTATGTGTTATGCATATGCTGCTGTTGCAGAAGGATGTCCTTTCATTATGGGTGCACCTAATTTATGCGTTGACACTCCAGCTATGTGGGAACTTTCTAAGAAGACAAGTACTCCTATTTCAGGTAAGGACTTTAAGACAGGACAAACATTGATGAAAACTGTGCTTGCTCCAATGTTGAAGACTCGTATGCTTGGTCTTGACGGTTGGTTCTCTACAAACATCTTAGGAAACAGAGACGGTGAAGTACTTGACGATCCAGATTCATTCAAGACAAAAGAAGTTAGTAAGCTTTCTGTTATCGAAACAATCCTTGACGGAGAAGAACATCCTGAACTTTACGGAAACATCTTCCACAAGGTTCGTATCAACTATTACCCACCACGCAACGACAACAAAGAAGGATGGGACAATCTTGATATTTTCGGATGGATGGGTTACCCAATGCAGATCAAAGTAGATTTCCTTTGCAGAGACTCAATTCTTGCTGCTCCACTTTTGCTTGACCTTGTATTATTCTCTGATCTAGCAAAACGTGCAGGACGTTATGGCATTCAAGACTGGTTGTCATTCTACCTGAAGAGCCCAATGCACGATTTCGAACACAAACCAGTTCACGACTTATTCCAACAATTCACAATTTTGAAAAACAATCTTCGTGAAATGGGTGGATATGAAGCTGACGAATGTGTAGACTAATATTTTACTAAGAAATAACTTAAGCGGATAGTGCTGAACAAGCATTATCCGCTTTTCTTTTTAACCTTATTTCTGCCAAAACTGCTTGTTAGCTCAAAACAAATTTGTAATTTTGTCATATAATTAAAGGATATATGACTAGATCTGAGATTCAACAAGTAAAGCAACGATTCGGTATTATCGGTAATACGGAAACACTGAATAGAGCCATTGATATTGCTATCCAAGTGGCTCCGACCGATTTATCTGTATTAATCACAGGAGAAAGCGGTGTTGGTAAAGAAAGTTTTCCTCAAATTATACATCAGTACAGCCGTAGGAAACACGGACAATATATAGCAGTAAACTGTGGAGCTATTCCTGAAGGAACTATTGATTCTGAGCTTTTCGGACACGAAAAAGGAGCTTTTACAGGAGCTATTGGAGAACGTAAGGGTTACTTCGGGGAAGCTGATGGCGGTACTATATTTCTTGATGAAGTGGGAGAATTACCTCTCCCAACCCAAGCACGCCTGCTACGAGTACTGGAGAGTGGCGAATTTATTAAAGTTGGCTCATCAAAAGTGCAAAAAACAGATGTACGTATTGTTGCGGCCACAAATGTAAACCTGCGCGAAGCAATCTCTTCCGGAAAATTCCGTGAGGACCTTTATTACAGATTAAACACTGTTCCGGTACAGATTCCTCCTTTACGGGAACGCCCTGAAGATATTGTACTTTTATTCCGCAAATTTGCTTCAGACTTTGCCGAGAAATATCGCATGCCAGCTATTCAATTATCCGAAGATGCTAAACGAGTACTGGTATCTTATTCCTGGCCGGGAAATGTGCGTCAGCTAAAGAATATTACAGAACAGATATCAATCATTGAGACAAACCGCGAAATTACTCCGGCAATTCTTCATACTTATCTTCCCGAACAACCGGGAGAGAAGTTACCAATGCTTTTTGGAGGTAAACAGCAAGGCAAAACTTTTGAAAGTGAACGGGAAATTCTTTATCAGGTATTGTTTGATATGCGACAAGATGTTACAGAACTAAAGAAACTGGTACATGATATTATGACGGATAAGGCACAACCTGTTGCAACACAAACAGTAGTCAACCATGTACCTACCATCAATATTCCCTCAAACAACAACATTTCATCCGTACACCACCCTATTCACGTGGAAGATGATATTCAGGATACAGAGGAATATGTGGAAGAGTCTCTTTCTTTAGACGATCTTGAAAAGGAGATGATTAGAAAAGCACTGCAAAAGCATCATGGTAAACGTAAAAACGCAGCTAAAGATTTAAATATCTCCGAGCGCACACTATATAGAAAAATAAAAGAATATGGATTGGATAAATAAATTAAAACAACCGCTCGCTTTACTATCATTGCTTATATTGATGAGTTCGTGCAAGATTGGATATAAGTTTAACGGTTCGTCTATCGACTATACCAAGATAAAGACTATATCTATCGCAACCTTTCCTATAAAGTCAGATTACGTATATGCACCATTGGCTACTAAATTCAATGACGATTTGAAAGATATCTTTATCCGTCAAACTCGTTTGAGCCTTGTTCCACGTAACGGAGATTTAAACATTGAAGGAGAAATTACCGGTTATCAGCAGCTAAATAAAACCGTTAAAGCCGACGGATATGCATCTGAAACAGAACTTCGTATCACTGTCGTTGTACGTTTTGTCAACAACAAAGATCATTCGCAGGACTTAAACGACCAACAATTCACGGCTTTCCGGAATTATAATTCATCTCTGATGCTGACGGCTGTTCAGGATCAGTTGATTGCTGAGATGACAAAAGAAATAACAGAACAGATTTTTAACGCTACAGTAGCAAACTGGTAATTTCAATGAACGCTCAGAATCTGCAACAATGGATTTCTCATCCCGAAAGTCTTAATAGAGATACGCTTTATGAGCTGAGAACAATACTGGCACACTACCCGTATTTTCAATCAGCCCGATTGCTTTATCTAAAGAACTTATACTTACTCCACGATCTTTCTTTTGGTCAGGAGTTGCGAAAAGCAGCACTTTATGTTGCCGATCGTCGTGTTCTTTTTAACTTGATAGAGGGAGATAAATACGTCATTGAGCCAAAGAAAAAAGAAGATTCTTCTTTAATGAAAGATGAGCCAAATCTGGATCGTACACTATCACTTATTGATTCATTCCTTTCATCATTGCCGGAAGAGCCGCTTCCTGTAAAAATGGAGTATGATTTATCGACCGACTATACAACTTATCTTCTTCAGGAAGACAGCGATATTGTTCCGGATGAATCTACTGATAAAAAAGAAGTACCAACGCCTAAATTAAGAGGTCAGGAATTAATTGACGGATTCATAGAGAAAGCAGAGAACGAGGACATTATAAAATTGCAAATTTCGGAAGAAAAAGAAGAAAAAACTACTGAGCTCATAGAAAATGTAACTGATGAAAATGAGGACGATGAGAGTTATTTTACCGAAACTTTAGCCAAAATATATGTAAAACAACAAAGATATTCCAAGGCACTTGAAATAATTAAAAAATTAAGTTTGAAATATCCGAAAAAAAATGCTTACTTTGCAGACCAAATAAGATTTTTGGAAAAATTGATTATTAACGCTAAATCAAAATAACGAAATGTATTTATTATTAATTATCCTAATTGTCATAGCAGCAATACTATTGAGCTTTATTGTTTTGATACAAAACTCAAAAGGTGGAGGCCTTTCTTCAGGCTTTTCATCATCAAATCAAATTATGGGTGTTCGTAAAACAACAGACTTCCTTGAAAAAGCGACATGGGGACTGGCTGCTGTCATTGTAGTATTAAGTATCATTACTTCTTATACTATGCCAGCTAATACAGCTGAAGGCTCTGCTATTCTTGAACAAGCACAAAAAGAAGAAAAAACAAATCCGATGAATACACCGGCTGGTTTCGCAACTCCAAAAACAGAAACAGCTCCGGCTGCTGCTCCTGCACAAGCTCCGGCTGCAGGTTCTTCTGAAGCTACTCCTGCTGCTGCTCCTGCTCAACAAGCACCTGCTAAACCTGCAAAATAAAAAGATTTATCTAATAAAAGATATAAGGAAGAGGTAAGCTGTATATACAGTTTTACCTCTTTTTTTATTCTAAGAACCAATAACCTTATCTTCTTTTCCTGCTAAACCTCAAAGCTCTCTTTCATTAGCATAAACTTTTGCTACGTATCAATCTATATAATAGCATACACAGCTGCACTGCAGCTCTCCTACCCTAAGATAATGCAGTTTACTACACGATTACTATTAAGGCCCTGTGAAAACAATCGAACCTCCTGCCCTTAGATAATACAGTTTACTTTCCTTTGAATATACCAGGTAGTTCGTACCTTACAGAAGACTATTTACTTAAACATCAGTTGATTGAGATTATTTAATAAGGAATAACTGGAGACAATAAAAAAACATCTCCAGAAATAAAAGAATTATTGTACAAAAGAATGCAATCTTCTGTACAAGGGAATTATTTCTTTTGTACAGAAGATTGCATTCTTTTGTACAAGGGAATAAAAAAACTCCCCGAAAGAATTATAATTCATTTCGGGGAGTTTCTGTTATATCTATTAATTACGCCTCACGTCCGTGGCAGTTTTTAAACTTTTTACCGCTACCACAAGGACAAGGATCATTACGTCCTACTGTTTTTTCTACACGAATTGGTTCTTTTTTAGCCTCACGAGTATCATGTTGAGCTGCAGCTTGCTGATTAGGATCAGTTAAATCAGTCTTTTCAGTACGATATTTACTATAATCCTGCTGAACTTCCGGAGCAGCTTGCTTTACTTCTTCAGGTTCCTGGAAAGGAATCTTACCACGCAATAAAGATGAAACTGTGCTGTTATTAATCTTATTAACCATCTCATCAAACAAGTTCACAGATTCAAGCTTATAAATCAACAATGGATCTTTTTGTTCGTAGCTAGCATTCTGTACAGAATGTTTCAGTTCATCCAGTTCACGAAGATTTTCTTTCCAGCCTTCGTCAATGTTATGAAGAAGAATAGTCTTTTCGTATGCTGTTACCGCTTCTTTACTTTCATTTTCATAAGCAGCTTTCAGATTACAAGTGATGTTATACATACGTTTGCCATCTGTAATCGGAATAAGAATGTTTTCAAAACGATTACCTTGCTCTTCGTACACCTTCTTAATAACCGGATTGGCAACATTAGCCATACGTTCTGTTCTACGTTTAAAGGTAGCCATAGCAGCATCAAACGTACGATCTACAAGCTTTTCAATCTTTGTATTTCTTGATTCTTCTTCAGTATAAGGAATATCCATTGCAAATGTTTGGAGGATTTCCATTTTAGAATCTTCGTATTCTTTACCTTCAATAGCGTTAGCACAACGATCCCATATCATATTTACGATATCCATACCAATACGTTCGCCCATTAAAGCGTGACGACGTTTAGTGTAGATTACTGTACGTTGTTTGTTCATCACATCATCATACTCAAGCAGACGTTTACGAATACCGAAGTTGTTTTCTTCAACCTTCTTCTGAGCACGTTCTATTGAATTAGAGATCATTTTGTGTTCAATCATCTCACCTTCTTTGAATCCTAATTTATCCATAACTCCGGCAATACGATCTGAAGAGAACAAACGCATCAAATCATCTTCCAAAGAAACAAAGAATACAGAAGAACCCGGGTCACCCTGACGTCCTGAACGACCTCTTAACTGACGGTCTACACGACGTGATTCATGACGTTCTGTACCAATGATAGCCAAACCACCGGCAGCCTTAACTTCCGGACTTAACTTGATATCGGTACCACGACCGGCCATATTGGTAGCAATAGTTACTGTACCTTTAAAACCTGCCTGAGCAACAATATCAGCTTCCTTCTGGTGAAGTTTTGCATTCAACACGTTGTGCTCAATCTTACGCATCATAAGCATCTTGCTCAACATCTCAGAAATTTCAACCGAAGTAGTACCCACCAATACCGGACGACCAGCATTTACCAAAGATTCAATTTCTTCGATTACAGCTTTATACTTTTCACGTTTTGTTTTATATACGCGGTCGTTCAAGTCTTTACGAAGGATTGGACGGTTTGTTGGGATAACAACCACATCCAATTTATAGATATCCCAAAGTTCACCTGCTTCTGTTTCGGCAGTACCGGTCATACCAGAAAGCTTGTGATACATACGGAAGTAGTTCTGTAAAGTAATAGTAGCAAATGTTTGTGTAGCAGCTTCAACCTTAACACGTTCCTTAGCTTCAAGAGCCTGGTGAAGACCGTCTGAATATCTACGACCTTCCATGATACGTCCGGTTTGCTCATCAACAATCTTCACTTGTCCTTCAATAACCACATACTCATCATCTCTCTCAAACATAGTATATGCTTTAAGCAATTGGTTGATGGTATGAACACGTTCAGACTTAATAGCGAAGTTAGTCATCAATTCATCTTTTCTGATCTGCTTTTCTTCATCATTCAGATTCTCATTTTCAAGCTCTGAAAGCTGAGAAGCAATATCAGGCAACACGAACAATGTAGGGTCGGGAGAATTACCGGTAAGTAAGTCAACACCTTTATCAGTAAGGTCTACACTATTCATTTTTTCATCAATTACGAAATACAATGGTTCAACAGCTTCAGGCATACGCTTGTTATTCTGTTCCATGTATACTTCTTCAGTTTTAAGCATTCCGGCTTTAATTCCCGGTTCACTTAAGAACTTAATCAATGCTTTATTTTTAGGCAAAGCTTTATGGCTACGGAACAAAGCAAGGAAACCTTCTTCCTGATCTTTCTTGTCGTCAGAAGCAATTAAACGTTTTGCATCCGACAAATATTTTGTAGCTAATATTTTCTGTACATTAACAATCTTTTCTACTTCAGGACATAATTCCTCAAAAAGCTGATCTTCACCTTTAGGAACCGGACCTGAAATAATAAGAGGAGTACGGGCATCATCAATCAATACAGAGTCAACCTCATCGACAATTGAATAGTTATGCTGACGTTGTACTAAATCTTTTGGACTAACCGCCATATTGTCACGAAGGTAGTCGAAACCAAATTCGTTGTTTGTTCCGAAAGTAATATCAGCAAGATAAGCTTTACGGCGAGCATCAGAGTTTGGTTGGTGTTTATCAATACAATCAACGCTTAATCCGTGGAACATATATAGAGGTCCCATCCATTCCGAGTCACGTTTTGACAAATAGTCATTTACAGTAACCACGTGTACACCGTTTCCGGTCAATGCGTTAAGGAATACCGGCAAGGTAGCTACCAAAGTTTTACCTTCACCAGTAGCCATTTCGGCAATCTTACCTTTATGAAGAACCACACCACCAAAGAGCTGAACATCATAGTGAACCATATTCCAGGTTATTTCAGTACCTCCGGCAATCCAGTGATTCTGGTAAACAGCCTTATCTCCTTCAATATGAACAAAATCTTTAGTAGTTGCAAGTGTGCGGTCAAAATCGGTAGCAGTAACTTCTATCGTTTCATTTTCTGAGAATCTCTTAGCAGTTTCTTTCACAATAGAGAAAGCAACTGGAAGAACCTCATCAAGAGCTACTTCATATTTATCAAGAACAGCCTTTTCAAGCTTATCAATTTGCAAAAATAAATCTTCTCTTTCTTCAAGTTCTGTTGTTTCAACAGTAGCTTTCAGCTCTTCAATTTTTGCTCTTTCTTCAGTAGCTGAATCGTATATATATTTCTTTAGTTCTTCTGTTTTAGCACGAAGCGCATCATTATCCAGTTTTGCAACATCTTCATACGCTGCTTTTATTTTATCTACCCATGGTTGGATCTCTTTCATATCCCTAGTGGATTTATTACCAAAGATAGCACTTAAAAATTCATTAAATCCCATTTTATATTTGTTGTTAAATCATTATTAATCTTGTTTTTATGGCTGCAAAGATACATTAAAATGCTGACTTATTTAATTATAGCCAGCTGTTTTTTTATCTTAATATATTTGCAAGAGGAGCAGAAGAGCAGCCATTCGGTGCTCTGATTCTCATAGAACGAGCAATAGTAGGCGCGAAACAGTCAATATTGACCGGAGTATTTATAATTTCAGGCTTTACATTTCCTCCTAAGAAAATAAGTGGAGAAGGAACATAAGCTTTACGTACAACTTTACTTTCTGATTGAGAATCAGAATTAACAACAGTCCATCCCGGTAAAATCTCAAGAGTTAAATCACCAGAACGGTTACGGTTATATGAGTTTCTCATCTTTTGAAGCTCGGGAGTCCAGGCTCCTTGCAACAAACGATAAGATGAATATACTTCTTTTACGCCACTAAACTGAATCAGAAAATCAGAAGCTTTAGCAAGAACGTCGTTTAAGTTCAGCTGCTTCTTCTCTATTAGTTTGTGGTTCAAATATAATTGTAAGTCATTATGCGCCTCAACATACTGTCCTTCGCCATAAACAGCCATAAGGTACATGTTAAGAAGTGCAGCACAACGATCTAAGTAAAACTCACCACCAGGAATACGATATCTTTCCAGTTCCGGACCTTCAGCATCAACATAACCGGTAGAATTAATGCAAAACAAAACATTGTTTAGCCCTACCTTTTTATCAATAATATCCAGAAGCTCGCCAATACTCTTATCTAGTCTCACATAGGTATCCTGCATCTCAAAAGCACACTCTTTAGCACTTTTATGATCGTAATTACCAGCATAGTAAGTTAAAGAAAGTAAGTCGGGCGTTTCGTCCTGCCCCATAGTACTGTTTGCAAGTATATCTAAAAGGAAGTTGTTGATTTCTTCATTAATAAATGGACTTGTTTTCAGTTTTCTGAACTTACTTTTCTTTGCTTCATCAAAGTTATAAGAGAATGTTTCCTGAGCAAACTGAGACGTCAGGTATTTATAATCTGCAACAGGACGAGTTGGTGTCCAAACCATTCCGCTAATACGGAAATCAATAGCTTTCCTATCGTTATATTGACTTACAAACCAGGGGAAATCATTATAATAGGTAGATCCGCACCATTTGCCTGTATCATCATTCAACCAGAAAGCACCATTACCAGCGTGCCCTGCTCCAAAGATTGCAGCTTCACGATATGGGGCAATAGAATAAACCAGGCCTTTACCCTGAGTAGCAACTTTCAGTTCATCGGCAACGGTAGAAACCATTAGCTGAGAAGCAGATGTTGTTTCGGTAGTGTAATTACCCATAAAATTGCGGTCATCCACGCAATTCTTTATCCGTAGTGTAGAAATATCAAGCCAATCCTCTCCTGTTATTCCATTAACTGTTGGAACTGTTCCGGTATAAAGAGCAGCAACAGAAGATGCCCTGTCCGGATTTGAAAAATTAAACTCTGCATTTCTGTATACCCGTCCATCTTTCCATAAGCGCTTAAAACCTTTTTCTCCATAAAGAGAAGAAAAAGCTTCAATATAATCGGTACGAAGCTGATCAACAGTCAGGCCAACAACAAGTTTTGGTGTTGTTAGCTGAGACGGAGTCTGAGCCTGGAGTCCGGTTATAGTTAGTACGGTTATTATTGATGTGAGTAAACTTTTCATTTATTTCTTTTGTAATTCAGACATACATAGTTCAAGGAACGTATCCACAAACAGAGTGCCAAAGGTACAACAGCTAAATTAATTTTTTGGGGTAGTAAGCAGAAAAACACTATAAAAAGTGTTAAAACCGCAAAATTAGCCAATTGATAAGGGTCTTTCATCCTTTTATATGCTCTCCAAACCATAAAAGGCAAATAAAGCAAGTGCAGAGGATGAAAAACAATCAGCATATAATTAGGACTTACAGTAGGGTGTTGTGAGAAACAAACAAGAAAAGCAATTATACATCCTGCCAAACCTGCCATACTAAATAAGACAATATCTATTCCCCAGTAGCTCTTTTTCTTTTTATATCCATACGCTGTAATAAGTAACACCAAAGTAAATAATACCCAGGCGATTAATAAAGGAGATGGATATGATGATTCTACGGTCTCTTTATTCGGAGAACGATGAACAATTTCTTCTGCATTAGAAACCAACATTCGTTCTTTTCCATCATTAGCTTTTATCTTAGCTCCGGTCAAAGCCTCTTTTAAATAATAAGGAGCAAACATTTTTAATCTATAATCAATAATTTCATCGGCTTTACTTCCCAAACACAAATCTATTCCAAACTCGGCCCAATCGTGACCGGCAGTAAATTCATGAACAATATCTCTAAAAGATAATGGAACTGTATTTTTAGTGTAACTCACTTTACCTTTAATACATTCTTCCACACGATCTCTTGGACGCGTGGAACAGTTATCGTAAAAGAAATTATAACGGTAAACTCTATTTTCAGGCAAATAATTCTTTTGCAGAATCTGGAACAATGCATCTTTTTCTTCAGGAAGCAGATTCAATGTCTGTTGGTAAACACTTGAGTTACGTTCTGAATATTCTTGCTCAAAATAAAAGTAATCGGTAACACCTAGCTGATAATCGGTTTCTCCTTTAATATATCTCCAAATAAAATGAGGAGCATGAAAATCAAACATTCCATAATTAAAAACCACATCCATGCCAGTCTTCATATTTTGATACCGCAAAGCTGTATGGCCAAAAAGAGCATAAATCTCACTTCCGGGCGAGCAGGTCAGTAAACTTATACGAACAGAATCTTCAGATGAAGCCTTTGATTGAAAAGGAAAGACACAAAACAGACTAATCAGACAAAAAGCATATTTAATATACAACTGCTTACTAGCTTTTATTACTTTTTTCATCACTACTTTATGAAATTTTTCCCGGAAAATTTTTCTTGCCATAATATCCATAGCAAGAAAATTAATCCATAAAATAAATATTTAAACAATACATCGTGTAATATCTCAAAACTTTCGGGGTAAGATTTTATAAGCAATGTTATAATACTAATGCGCATTACATTAAACAACAACAGAACTAAACCACCCATTAAAAAATAAATGAATCGTTTCCACCAGATTCCTCTACTAAAAAGGATTACAAGTAATAGGATATAAAGTTGTTTAACTCCAGTACATCCCCATATAATATTAATAGCCGGACCACGCAATCTGTCATAAGAAAGAAGCGTACGCGACTCTATATTTTTATCGTTTGAAGAATCCACATAATTCAAAAGACTAAGAGGTTGTCTACAAACTAAATTTACAATCCAAAAACTAGCCAAAGCTGTCTTTTCAGTCCACGGAACAAACTTTGTTGTCACGTTATTATTAAAGAAAGAAATGTATCTGCAATCCGTATTATGACAGTCAACATCTCCCACTCCAATTCCACGCCACACCTTTCCTTTTATATTAGCAAAAACAGACGATGAACTATTATTTGTTAGAATCTTATTACTATATTCCTTATTTTCAATCCCTGTATGAAAAGATATTTTCCAGGAAAAATGAGCTATAAAAACAATAGTAATAAAGAGAAAAACTCCACGAAACGGTTCTAATCTTCTTTTCAAATCTAACAACCGTTTATTCGGTTTCACTCTCATGTTCCATATATTTTGCGTGCAAAAATACGTTTATTTCTGATTAAACGAGGGGAAATCTTTTTTTTTTAGTTATTAGATACAAAATTAATACGGTTGTTCTATTTTTTTTGGCTTACTTTGCAAGCTAAAAGAAGCAAGTGAATTTAATAATAGATATAGGAAACACAGCAGCTAAAGTTGCGATATTCAATAACAATTCATTAGTAGAAGTTTTTCGCAGCTCTAATCAGTATCTCGATTGTTTGCCGGAGATTCTTTGCAGATTCCGGATTAATCAGGGGATACTGGCATCTGTTATTGATATATCCAAAGATGTTTCTGAGCAAATAAATGCACTCCCCTTCCCGATTCTCAAGCTAAGCCCAAAAACACCTATTCCAATAGAAAATTTATATCATACACCCGAAACTTTAGGCAATGACAGATTGGCAGCGGTAATAGGTGCTAACGAAATTTATCCTAAAAAAGATCTATTGGTAATAGATGCAGGAACAGCTATTACCTATGATTTTATTGATGCAAAGGGAAGATACTTAGGAGGAAATATTTCTCCGGGTAAAAAGATGAGATTTAAAGCACTTCATGAATTCACTGGAAAATTACCTCTTATAGATGAAGAAGGAATAAGAACGCCCCTGGGCGTGAATACAGAATCTGCAATCAGAGAAGGCGTTATAAAAGGTATAGAGTTCGAGATGGAAGGATATATTAATTCCTTAAAGATGAGTTATCCCGGACTTTTGGTCTTTTTAACAGGTGGAGATGCGAATCTTTTTGAAACTAACTTAAATAATAGCATCTTTGTAGATACTTTTTTAGTATTAAAAGGTTTGAATAGAATTTTAAATTACAATAACAGTAATATCTAAAATAAACAATATTCTAGATATGAGAAACTGAGTTTAGTCTGTAAAAATAAGAAAGATAGAAACAATGAGCCAAAAGGATTTTATGTCAAAAATATATAGAACGAATTATTTTATTAAAACAAGCATAACAATAGTCTGCTGTACCGTTGCTACAATCCTTTTATTTTCTTCTTGTACGGAGAAGAAGCGTCCTTTAGCTGCTGCAATTACAGATAGAGATTCTTTGCCTCTTATGAAAAGTTTAGATGTAACTACTTTAATTTCCGACTCAGGAATTACACGTTATCGAATCAAGACTAAAGAGTGGTTGATATATGACAAAAGGAATCCGCCATACTGGTCGTTTGAGAAAGGATTGCTTCTTGAAAAATTTGATTCAACATACCATGTTGATGCCAGTATAAAGGCAGACACTGCATATTATTATTCTGATAAAAAGCTTTGGGAGCTAAAGGGACATGTAGTTATTAAGAATGTACAAGGTGATAAGTTCAACACAGAGCAATTATTCTGGGACCAAAACCTTCAAAAAGTTTATTCAAGTAAATTTATCCGAATTCAGAAATCAGACCGAATAATTACTGGTCATGGATTTGAATCTAATCAGCAGATGACTATTTACACCATTCATAAAACTACCGGTTCAATACCAATTGAAGATAAGAAAGTAACCCGACCTGATACCATTATTGTGAAACACTAAAACTATGAACCTTATAATCTATATACTGATTGCAATTTTCTTTTCTGCTTTTTTCTCAGGAATGGAAATTGCATATACTTCAGCAGACAGGTTACGTTTAAAAACAGATAAGAGTGATGAAAATATAAATTCTAAAATTCTCTCTTTCTTTTTTACGAATTTAAAGAACCTTATTTCCACCATATTAGCCGGGTATTACATATCATTAGTAATTTACGGCATTCTGGTGGCTCAGCTAGTAAAAACACATCTACTTATTAAACTTATCAATAGTAGCTTTTTACTTATTTTACTGCAAACTGTTATTGCTGTAATATTAATCCTGATAACTAGTGAAATAATACCTAAAAGATTATTTAGACGGTATGCAAACTCTGTTCTTACATTTTTTGCAATTCCTTTGTTTATCTTCTATATTATACTTTATCCTGTATCAAAAGTTTGTTCCGGATTTTCATATATAATATTTAAGCTTTTTGGAATAACAACAGGCAAAGATGTAGATAATAAGTTTTTTGGGAAAGCAGACCTTGATAACTTTATACAATCGAGCATTGATAAATCAGAAAACAGAAAAGAAATAGAGACTGAAGTGAAGATTTTTCAGAATGCGCTTGACTTCTCTTCCATTAAAATACGAGATTGCATAGTGCCCAGACCGGAAGTTATCGCAATTGATCTGGATACAGATTTAGACACTTTGAAATCGAAATTCATCGAATCAGGAATTTCGAAAATCATTGTTTATAAGGACAATATCGACAACATAGTAGGATATATACACTCTTCCGAAATGTTTAGAAATGCAGAAAACTGGAAAAACTGTATTCAGCAAATACCTATTGTTCCGGAAACAATGGGAGCAAATAAGCTGATGAAACTTTTTATGCAACAAAAAAAGACATTAGCTGTTGTGGTAGATGAATTTGGAGGAACAACAGGAATTGTTTCTCTGGAAGACCTGGTTGAAGAAATATTTGGTGAAATTGAAGATGAACATGATACCACATCTTACATTGCCAAGCAAACAGACGAGAACGAATATATACTTTCTGCCAGATTGGAAATAGAGAAGGCTAACGAAATGTTTAACCTCGGATTACCTGAATCAGATGATTATATTACCATCGGCGGATTCATACTTAACCACTATCAAAACTTTCCAAAACTTCACGAAATAGTCAAAATCGGACACTTTCAATTCAAGATTATAAAGCTTACTACCACTAAAATAGAGCTAGTTAAGTTGAAAGTGATAGAATAATTTATTTTTTTTCAAGAATAAATGAATGCGTATTAGCATTTTTTGTATCTTCGTGCACTTAACGTCTCAAATTAAGAATAAATAAATAAATAACAAATAAAAAGTATTAATTAAAATGGCAACGTTACAAAAAATCAGATCTAAGGGACCACTTTTGGTTATAGTGATTGGTCTCGCTCTGTTTGCATTTATTGCGGGTGATGCCTGGAAGATATTTCAGCCTCATCAAACAAAAGATGTAGGCGAAATAGACGGAGAGACTCTTTCTGCTCAGGATTACCAAAAATTAGTAGAAGAATACACAGAAGTCGTTAAGTTTTCAAGTGGTATGACTTCTTTAAATGATGAGCAAACAACACAAATCAAAGACGAAGTCTGGAGATCTTACGTTAACAATAAACTTATTGAAAATGAAGCTAAGAAACTAGGCTTAACAGTTTCTAAAGCTGAAATTCAGGCAATGATTGATGAAGGTTCAAACCCAATACTTCAACAAACTCCATTCAAAAACCAGAAAACAGGTCAATTTGACAAAGATATGCTGAAAAAGTTCCTGGTAGACTACTCAAAGATGGATAAATCTAAAATGCCAGCACAATATTCAGAATATTACGAATCAATGTTTAAATTCTGGACATTTGTTGAAAAGAACCTGGCTCAAAGTCGTTTAGCAGAAAAATATCAGAACTTAATTTCTCGTTCATTAATCTCTAACCCAGTTGAAGCTAAAGCTGCATTCGAAGCAAGAGTTAATACAGCAGACTATTTAGTAGCAGCAGTTCCTTACACTTCTATTCAAGACGCATCTATTAAAGTTTCTGATTCTGATCTTAAGGATCTTTATAACAAGAAAAAAGAGCAGTTCAAACAATATGTTGAATCTCGTAACATTAAATATATTGATGTTCAAGTTCTTCCAAGCAAAACAGATAAGGCTGCAATTGAAAAAGAAGTAAAAGATTACACAACTCAACTTGCAAGTGTAGCAGGAGATTATACAACCTTTATCCGTACTACAGAATCTCAAGTACCTTTTGCTGATTTATTTTATTCAAAAACAGCATTCCCAACAGACATTGCAGCTCGCGTTGATTCTTCTGCAATAGGACAAATCTACGGACCATATTACAATCAGGCAGATAACACATTCAATTCATTTAAAGTATTGGCTAAACAGTCTGCAGCCGATTCAATTCAGTTCCGTCAAATTCAGATTGCTGCAGCAACTCCTGAAAAAACAAAATCTTTGGCAGATAGTGTATACAATGCTATTAAGTCAGGTAGCGATTTTGCAACTATCGCAAAGAAATACAATGGTACCCCAGAAGCACAATGGATTACTTCACAAGCTTACGAAGGCGCTTCTTTAACAGCTGACAATATTAAATTGTTCTCTACATTATTCAACTTAGGAGTTAACGAAACTGCTAATATTGCTCTTCCACAAGCAAACATTATTATGCAAGTTGTTGATAAGAAAGCTGTAAAAGACAAATATAAAGTTGCTGTAATCAAAAAGACAGTAAACTTCAGCAAAGAAACATACAACAAGGTTTACAATGACTTTAGTCAGTTTATTGCTGCCAATCCAACTTTAGAAAAGATCAATGCAAATGCTGAAGCTAAAGGATACAAATTATTGGAAAGAAATGACCTATACAGTGCAGAGCATACTATTGGCGGCATTAAAGGTACTCGTGACGCAATGAAATGGGTATTTGAAGCCAGCAAAGGTGATGTTTCTCAAATGTATGAATGCGGTGAAAGTGATCACTTGTTAGTTGTAGCTGTTACAGGCATCGTTGAAGAAGGTTATCGTCCTCTTGAAGTTGTTAAAGATCAGTTGAAAGCTGAAATTATAAGAGATAAGAAAGCAGAAAAGATTATGGCTGATATCAAAGCTAAGAATCTGACAAGCTTTGAACAATGCAAAACTATTCCTAACGTAGTTACTGACTCAGTTAAACACGTTTCATTTGCTGCACCTGCATACGTTTCTGCTGTAAGAAGCAGCGAACCTGTATTAAGTGCTTACGCTTCTATTGCTCAACTTAACAAATTAAGTGGACCAGTAAAAGGTAATGCTGCAGTATTTGTATTCCAACCTTTCAATAAAGAAAGACTGAAAGAAGTATACAATGAAAAAGATGAAGAACAAAAAGTTAAGAATATGGCAGCAAGAACTGTCAGCAGATTTGTGAACGATCTTTATATCAAAGCAAATGTAAAAGACACACGTTACTTGTTCTTCTAAGAACTGACAATAAATTATTATAATAGAATTTAAATGGGGTTGTCCTAAATACTAGGACAACCCCATTTTTTATATCTTTCGCTCCAGACAACTCTACCATAAGGATACAAAATAAAATATAACATTTAACTTTAATTTATAGATAAATATTGTATTTTTGTTGAATAACTTAAGTAGAAAAGGCTATGAGAAAATTCCATTATATCACACCTATTCTTCTTTCATTATTAGTTTGCTCATGTGTATCCATCAGTCAGATATCTATTGATAATCTTGAGCCTGCAAAAGTCAGTTTTCCGAAGGATATAAAAACTGTTGCAATCGTCAATAACACAATTGCTGATAAGGAAACTAAAGTAACTGAAGAAAGAGGAGAATTAAACCAGCTTATAAGTACAAAATCCACTTTCCAAGGGAATGCTAAATTAACAACCGAATCATTTGCAGAAAATGTAGCAGCAGCAAACTTTTTTGATCAAGTGATAATCTGTGATTCAGTCTTGAGAGAGAAAGATCTATTGCCACGAGAGTCTGAATTATCACAAAATGAAGTTAAGAAACTAACAACAGATCTTGGAGTAGACATGCTCTTTTCTGTAGAAAACGTTACGATAAACACAGACCAGAGAACCTACTTTCTTGATAATATATTCCGAAGCACTATTGATGCTACAGTTGCACCAATGATAAAGGTATATCTTCCATCTCGTGCAAAACCACTTTTGATTGTTTATCCTGAAGATAAGATATATTGGGATGGATATGGCCTATCTCCAGCTGTAGCAGAAAAAAATCTGATAACCAAAGATTCACTGATAAAAGAAGCTTCTGCATTTGCCGGAGAGCTACCAACAAAAGTTATTTTACCAAGATGGGAAAAAGCTAATAGATTTTACTACACTTCCGGATGTCTTGAGTTAAGAGATGGCGGTGCACTTGTTCGTGAAGGTTCATGGGACGAGGCACTAAAATTATGGCAAACTGCATACGAAAAGAAAAGCAAAAAAATAAAGATGCGAACAGCCTTTAATATTGCTTTATATTACGAATTACAGGATAAAATTGAGCTATCAATAGAATGGGCAGAAAAAGCTGATAAAATAATCCGGGAGAAAGAAAACAAAAAAGAAAAGATTGGTGAAGAGAAATCAACCCGACTCGACAGCAACGATTCACTAGATTACATTATTATTACAAAGTATTTATTGACACTGAAACAAAGAATGAATGCTATACAAACATTAAACCTGCAAATGGAACGTTTTAATGGCAATTTTTAATAGATTTTATAGCATGATTAATTTTTTTTTGTACTTTTGGGTAAAATACTGAAAAGATAAATTTATCTATATATGAAATTAAGTGCACAATCGCAATCCCTTATAGAGTCGGCAATAAAAGAGGCTATCTGCCAATTTGCCGGAAATGATGAACAAACTATTGTTACAGATATTCATATACTTCCTAAACAAGATTCAGGTGAATTATGTATATTCAATGATGATGAGGAAGAACTATCTAAAGTTATAGTTGAAGAATGGGTAGAAAATGATACTGAAGATTTTTCTCAGAACGTAGAACGCATTCTCCGCGCTACTCTAAACAAATTAAAGGAAGCCGGAGTATTTGATAATCTAACTCTGCTAAAACCTTATTCAGTTGTTCTTGTTGACGAAGAAAAGGAAACCATTACAGACCTTTTGTTGATGGATGACGACACAGTATTAGTCAACGATGAACTACTAAAAGGACTAGATGAAGAATTGGATGAATTCTTAAAGAAACTTCTGGAGGATTAATTCTCTGTTAAGAATATAATTAAAAAGGCACCCATAAGGTGCCTTTTTTGTTTCATCCCTCACTCCCTCACCTTTTCGCCTAACAAACTATACAACAACCAATTACAAGGTGAGGGATTGATTTCTACCATCACCAAGCCATCACCAAAAGGCATGAACCCTCACCTTTTTGAACACAATTTGTAGATTTCGGGCTTTATTTGTTTCGAGCTAAAACACCGTTGAGTTTGATACAATTTGGTTAAAAACAACTCGAAAAGGTGAGGGATGACCCTAAAAGTGAGGGTATGGTGAGAGTAAAAACTCTACCATCACCAATTAACATACTATATTTTAATGCATTACAAGAAAAAGTGAGGGAGTGAGGGATGATTTTCGTTTTTCTATAAGATCGTGCAAAAAATACAATGCAAAAACATCCCGCCTGCTTTTTAAAAAACGTAACCGGATGTTGAGCAAACTCCCGCCTGCTTTCAAAAAAAGCAGGCGGGAGTTTGAAATATTATTCTCCAATAATTTTCATCCATTCGCCAATGGATTTAATTTATTGACGAATAATTTGAAATCATACACCAAACAATTCAAGATAAAATAATCGGAATATTTTTAATTATTATATTTGTAAATATTATAAATAATTAATTCTGGCTCACAAAAATCAAACAAGCTTAGAGATATAACAGTGACTAGTCAAAGATTTGTATAAAAAATAAATCAAAATGAAAAAGATGTATCTATTATTATTTGTTTTAACATTGTTTTCTTGCAAGGAATTCCAGGAAAAGGATTTTATTGGCAGATGGAAATCTGATGATGGATGTATTCTTCAAATCAATAATGATAGTACGTTTGAAGTTATAAACTTACCAGAATGGATTCTATTTGATAATTATACAAGTAAAAAATTGTACTCAAGTACGGGAACATGGGAATTTATTAGAATTGAGAATAATATGATAATTAATCTTTCATTTCCAAAAAGTAAAAGGATGCCATGTACTTTTGGTTGTGAATTATCTTATGAAAAAGAATTATCTTCAAAAAATGGATATTGGACAATATATTTTTATGATGGAGCTAATGATGAAAAATACTTTTTTCATCAAGTAAAGTAGTATTTCATGGTTAATTATAATTTAGGGGCTATCTTATACAAACCAAAATATGGACTCTTAATTCTATTCTACAATAAATCCAATTTTAGAAGGATGATCTTTTACACAAGTTTCATTATCCAGATGACGCATCATCAAAAATACAAGCAGATCACCACCGCCTGCCAACAACATAAGAGAACCGTAAAAGATAGCATAAAAAGAGCCCGTTATTAATCCATAAATAACCGGCAATACTCCCAGAAGAATTGTCGGCATTAAGAGTCCTATGCGGTATTGCTTTGCCGTTAGAGGTTCTCTGCAATGACAATACGGAAGAAGGTATTTCCAGACAACTCCAAAATGAATACTCTTCCATCCATTCCTAGCAAACAAGCTCCAACAAAAACCATGAATCAACTCATGCAATACAATACTTACCAGAAAGGCTACTGTGCATATATTCAAGCCAAATAAAAAAGGTTTTGCATATTCAGGCTTAAAAAAACTTTTTCCCCAAATAAGAAAATAAGGTATCCAGGAGAGTAATGCCAGCGGAATAAAAAGAAATAAGGAAAGTGCATTTGCTTTCCCCGCACCCATAGTATATTCTTTCTTTTCAATATGATTTTCCATTTTTCTCTAATCATAGTTTAACAACAAATATACTCAAAATCCCAGGACAAAATAATTATAACAAATTAAATTATTACATTTATTGATTTTAGAAAAGATAAGTTCAAAATCACAGAGAATAAAACTGACTTATACAATTTATATAGGATTGTTATTCTTAGAAGCCTAGATTCTCATTAATAAAAATGACTTTAATCCTATGGTTATCAAATTGTCCCTGAATTACAGTCAGGTAATTACATATTTTATCTGGCGACTTGCAATCTTCACATTGCCCGGTTATTGCGCAAGGAGTTTTTTTACCTAACCGTTTTGCATCAATTGGAGCCGCAATTTTCTTAATTCGCTCAATTGCTCCCGGTTCATCTACAACAATTTTATTAATGCCACAAACAATAAAAACATTTTTTGGGCCATATATTACAGGGGCTACTCTACTCCCATTACCATCCATATTATATATTTTACCCTGACAACTAATAGCATTTGCACTACATAAAAAATAATCAGCATCAAAATTCCTAAGATATAGAGCTCTTTTATCTTCCCGACTAAGTGTTTTATTATACTTATCTAAGAAAAGCAATTTTCTACTTCTTAAGTAGTCGTATATACCTGTAGTTTCTAATGTCATAGAATCGCCAACACCAACAACAGAGGAATCTGCAATCTGTGAATCCATGAATTTTATTAGTTCCTTGGAAGATTGCATCACAATAGATTCAATACGGTTCTTTTTTAAGTTCTTAATTGTAATATCCAGTTGGTTTTCAATATTGCTTTGTTCACTTTCCATACTTTTCTGTTTCTATGTTAAAAAAGAGGATGACTAAAAGCCATCCTCTTCATTATTTATTAAAGCTATAATAACTTTATATATCGTATATTGCTATTTATTCTCGAATCCTTCAATACTTTCCTTCAGAGATTTTATAATACTTTCGGCATCCGCTTGTTTCTTAAGTTCCATATCAATCACAGCTGTTGGAGCATTTCTCACAAACTTTTCATTGCTTAGCTTCTTAAGTACAGAGTTCAGGAATCCTTCCTGATATTTTAGGTCAGCTTTCAGTTTCTCAATCTCAGCAGCCACATCAATCAAATCGCCCAAAGGAACAGCATACTCTGTTGTACCTACAATAAACGAAGCAGCTCCAGCTGATTTATCATCAACAGACTTCAAAGAAGAGAGGTTACACATCTTAGAAATGGCAGGAATCCAGTTCAAAACAGGGTTCTCTCCTATTATTTCCAGCTCAAGTTGGTTCTTCTGAGCAATATTCTTCTGCATACGGATAGTACGAACTCCTGCGATAACTTCTTTAGCTCCCTCAAATGTACAAAGACAATTATCATCAAAATTCTTCCAAGAAGGAACTCCTTCAATCATTATACTTTCTCCTTCTCTACGATCTTTCAAGCATTGCCAAAGTTCTTCAGTAATAAAAGGCATAAATGGATGAAGCAATTTCAACAAATCCTCAAAAAACAGCAATGTAAGGCGATAAGTTCGAGAATCAATTGGAGCACCATAAGCCGGTTTGACTAATTCCAAGTACCAAGAAGAAAATTCATCCCAGAATAATTTATAAACAACCATTAAAGCTTCAGACAAACGATATTTAGAGAATAAGTCCTCAACTTCCACAATAGTCTTGCTCATTACACAGGAAAACCAATCACCAGCCAATGTAGCCGCTTCCGAAGGAGCTATTGTTTCGTCTACTTCCCATCCTTTAATCAGACGGAAAGCATTCCATATCTTATTATTGAAGTTACGTCCCTGTTCGCACAACTGATCATCAAACAGAATATCGTTTCCTGCAGGAGCAGCAAGCATCATTCCCATACGAACGCCATCGGCACCGAACTTCTCGATCAAATCCAATGGATCAGGAGAATTGCCTAAAGACTTAGACATCTTACGTCCTAACTTATCACGAACAATTCCGGTGAAATATACATTCTTGAATGGCAATTCTTGTTTGTACTCATAACCGGCAATGATCATACGGGCTACCCAGAAGAAAATAATATCCGGACCAGTTACAAGGTCACTTGTTGGATAATAGTAGTTTATTTCTTCGTTATCAGGATTATTAATACCATCAAACAAAGAGATTGGCCATAACCAGGAAGAGAACCAAGTATCGAGGCAATCTTCATCCTGACGAAGGTCAGAAAGTTGCAAGTTAGCATCACCAGTCTTTGTACGAGCCAATTCCAAAGCTTCTTCTTCAGAAGCAGCAACTACGAAGCCACCTTTTGGAAGGAAGTAAGCAGGAATACGATGTCCCCACCACAACTGACGGGAAATACACCAGTCTTTCACATTCTCCATCCAGTGACGGTATGTATTTTTGAATTTAGCAGGATGAAACTTAATATCATCGTTCATAACTGCATCTAAAGCAGGTTTTGACAAATCGGTCATTTTCAGGAACCATTGCATTGACAGCTTAGGTTCAATTACCACATTTGTACGTTCAGAGTAACCAACTTTATTATCATAAGCTTCTTCCTTTTCAAGCAATCCAGCAGCAGCAAGATCTTTAGAAATCTGTTCACGAACATCGAAACGATCCATTCCAACGTACATGCCACCTGCTTCACTGATTGTTCCATCCGGATTGAAAATATCTATTGTCTGAAGATTATATTTCTCTCCCAGCATATAGTCGTTTACATCATGAGCCGGAGTAACTTTCAAGCATCCTGTACCAAACTCGATGTCTACATAATCGTCCATAATGATAGGAACAGCACGGTTCACCAAAGGAACAATCACTTTCTTATCTTTCAGGTAGCTGTAACGAGGATCGTTAGGATTTACACAAACAGCGCTATCACCAAGGATAGTTTCCGGACGAGTTGTAGCTACTACGATATACTTGTTATCTTCGCCTTCAATCATGTAGCGGAGATAGAATAATTTGCTATGTTCTTCCTTGTAGATTACTTCTTCATCAGACAAAGCTGTCAATGCTTTCGGATCCCAGTTTACCATACGAACACCGCGGTAAATCAATCCTTTATTATAAAGATCTACAAAGACTTTAAGTACGCTTTCTGAACGTGATTCGTCCATAGTAAACGCTGTACGATCCCAATCACAGGAAGCACCCAGCTTTTTCAACTGTTCAAGAATGATGCCACCATGTTTATCTGTCCATGCCCATGCATGTTTAAGGAACTCGTCACGAGTAAGATCTGTTTTTTTAATTCCTTCGGAAGCCAGTTTATTAACAACCTTTGCCTCTGTAGCAATAGAAGCATGGTCGGTACCCGGCACCCAGCAAGCATTTTTTCCTTCCATACGTGCACGACGAACAAGAATATCCTGAATAGTATTGTTCAACATGTGCCCCATATGCAGTACACCTGTCACGTTAGGAGGAGGAATCACAACTGTATATGGTTCACGACCATCAGGTTTTGAACTAAATAATTTGTTATCCAGCCAATACTGGTACCATTTATCCTCAACATCAGCGGGGTTGTACTTACTTGCTAATTCCATATTATATTTGATAATTTATTAATTCATTGAATATTGCCCGCAAAATTAATAAAAAAAGACGATTAACTGCGAAAGAAATAGCTACTTTTGCTCTTGATTTAAAGAATAACAGACATGCATACTAGAAAAGAACAAATGGAAGCCTTTGGCCGCTTTCTGGATATCCTTGATGAACTTCGTGTAAAATGCCCCTGGGACAGGAAACAAACAAACGAAAGCTTAAGGGCAAATACGATTGAGGAAGTTTACGAATTAAGTGATGCTTTGATGAAAGGCGACAAAAAAGAGACTTGCAAAGAGCTGGGAGATGTATTGCTTCATGTTGCATTTTATTCAAAAATAGCATCCGAAACGGATGACTTTGACATAAAAGACGTTTGCGACAGATTGTGTGAAAAACTTATCTTTCGTCATCCACACGTGTTTGGAAATGAAGTTGCAGAAACATCCGGACAGGTTTCACAAAACTGGGAACAGCTTAAATTAAAGGAAAAAGGTGGCAATAAATCGGTTCTAAGTGGAGTACCAGCCTCTCTCCCATCACTAATCAAAGCATATAGAATTCAGGATAAAGCACGAAATGTAGGATTCGATTGGGAAAAGAAAGAGCAGGTATGGGATAAGGTAAAAGAAGAATTTGATGAACTACAAACCGAAATCTCATCCATGGATAAAGATAAAATGGAAGCAGAATTGGGTGATTTACTCTTCAGCATTATCAATGCAGCCCGTCTTTACGGAATAAATCCCGATAATGCACTTGAGCGTACTAACCACAAATTTATCCGTAGATTTACTTATCTGGAAGAAAATACCATAAAACAAGGTCATAATCTGAAAGATATGTCTCTTGAAGAGATGGATAAATACTGGAACGAGGCAAAGAAAAAAGGATTATAACATTATATATAAAACAAAATGACCCGATGCATGATTTTAAAATCAAACATCAGGTCATTCCCCCCTTAAACTAAATCCTATTTATAACTATTAACCTTCATTACTGTAGAAAGAATCCTTTGTTTCAATTCCTCCTTTTCTGTGGAACTAATGCCCGGCTTATCATCCTCATTTAAGAGTATCTGTTCCGCATTCCGTGCCAAAGATTCCTTTTCGGGATTACATTTAAAATAATCATCCCAATACTTCTTCAATGAAGAAGTCTGCTCGAAAACATAACAAATAAAACAATCATTTGTTAAGAAGTCTTCTATATTGTTAAGTTTATCTTTTCCCACTTTATCATATAATTTATTGATATAATAAAAAAACGAATAAAGAGAGAAGTTGTACTCATTATATTCTATAAAAATATATTAAACAGCAATACTTCTGAGTTTTAATATTCCACGATGAATTAAATTTCGCACTGACTGGTAATTCATATCCATCAATACACAAATATCCTCATACTTTTTTTCTTCGATATAATACAGTGTTAGAGCCTCTTTCTGTCGTGGAGGAAGCTGATTTAAAAGGTATTTCACCTTTTCGTTTGAGACACAATCCATCTCAAAGTTAATATAGTCATCTTCCACATTTTCTGAAGCCACAGGATTTAATTCCTCTACCGCCTGATCTGAGTAATTAATTCTTTTACGACTTTCATCGCACAATTTATTTTTCAGTGAAATGAATAGATATGATTTAAAATTTGCTATTTCACTAAGATCTTCGCGTTTACTAAAGATCTTAATAAAGACATCGTGAATACAGTCTTTTAAAAGCTCTTTATCTGTGGTCAGGCGACAACCATAATTAAAAAGCATATTCACGTGCAAATCGTATAATCTGGAGAATGCTTTAACATCTCCTGATACTAAAAGGGAAAGTAACTGCGACACTTCTGTATCGACACTTATACAATCCATTCTATTCTCATCTTGTTCCTTCATGATATTCTTTAAAAAATTAAGCATTGCCTCCTTGAAGAGACAATGCAAAACTAAAACTATGAAGGATTTTATTTAGGGAATATTTGATTATAGAGTAGAAATAATTGATAATCTGCTTTACAACATATTTATAGCAAATATTCCCATTTTTTCTGTTCTATAAAGCCTTAAACCAATATACAGAAGGTGCATTAGAATTTCCTTTAAACTGGTAAGAATCACCACCTTTCAACTTCTTAACAAGAGTTGTAACTTTACCACTCTTTTGATCAATTTGTTTAAGTGAATATGTACCGGCAGCCAGTGGTAAAGCAAAATTTTCTTTCGATTGGGAATAAACAATCACTCCCAAACCGGTTTTTTCCAATTTATAATATCCATCTGTACCTGTTTTTTCTACATGCATTTTTGCTGCATCATTTAAAAAAGAAGGATCATTTATTTCTGGTAATACTGGTAAAGATCCTCCGCCCATAAATACAGCCCATGCCATATCAGGATAATTCTGAGCATAAAAAGTCACAGCTTTTTCAGGATACTTTTCTCTGTATTCGCTAACAGCTTTATAAGCTTCATTGAAGGTTACTTTGCCAACTTTCATCTGACGTGCATGTTGTCTTGGAGCTAAATTCTTTCCACCTTCGGGAGCATAAGTTGTTCCATCACTTTTATAATGCCAGTATCTTATATCTATAATATCAACCAAAGCCGAACGTTTTTTGTCTTTAAGGATAGCATCCTGAACATCTTTAGTTGTACTAAGAGCAACTGTTGCATGCTTACCTGTTTCCTTTTCCCATGCACCAATTTCATCTAACCAGAATTCAACAAAGTGAAGAGGACCAGTAAATTCTGCACTAATTAGCTGAACTACGTTCTTATTATCTGCAAAATTATTCAGACACTGACGAATGTATTTTTTGTGTAGTTCTCTTCTTACAGGATGAGATATGTCATAAAAACGGTCGGCCATAAATATTCTCTTATCACCTGTAAAAGGAACTGGTTCCGGAAAATCAGTGTCATTAATATTATTAGCCGAACGCCATGGACAATCTACCCAGTGTGCACCAGCTTCAAGAATATTGTGCTGGAAATAATTTTCATGGAAAAGAAGTAATCCTTCCTTGTCCGACTGAGTAGCAAATTCTTTCAGTCGTCCCCAATACCATGCATTAGGTCTGGTCAAATCGTATTTTGACAATCCTTCCCAAGCAGAATTTTCACCGCTTCGTCCAAATGGCTGTTCATAGAATGGTCCCCATACATCTCCTGTTCTACGGCGGGTACGCTCATGGTCGTCTCTTCTTCTGTCATACCACAATCCATAATTATGATCTAGTACAGTTATTTTTTCATTCTTCATGAAGTTCACAACAGAATCAATACGATCAGTAAGACCTAATCCTTCTCTTCCCGGAACAAATCTGGTAATATGTGGTTTTGCCTTTTCCAGATAGTTAGTTCTCAGTTTGCCACTCCACCAAGGTACTTCAAAACGATTACCTGTAAGAAGCTCATTGTTTACTACTATTCTACCGTCTTCAACTGACATTGTTTTCATTGAAGGAGCTTTTTCCTTTTCTATCTTTAGTGATGAAGCCGGTTTTAGTTTATTTTGATCTACAGAGACCAAAAGTGTATCTTGTTCAATCCAATGACGTAATGTCAATTTAGGAGTATAAGCTTGTTTTGCCATTTCTGCTGCAACAGCAAGAGTAGGACTGCTGGAAGCTTCTGTGCTAACAGATAGGATACGGGCTCTTTGAGAGCAATCTTTACCTAGTCGTTCTGCCAGTTGAGAATAGAAAATGCTTCTTGGTTGAATATGGTTATTTGACTCATTCCATTCACCATCTCCGGAGAATTGAGCCCAGCATCCGTATGCTCTGTTCATTGCATCTTTTGCAGGAGAATAGCATTCTATTTCAGCCGCAGAACATTGCCAGAAAAGACTGTTTGATGTTCCCCAGCCTGCACCATTGAAATCTTGTCCCATATTCTTGAAAGAAAGATTATTGCCATCAACATTAACGATATCAAACAATAATCCGCAAGCCCAGCTATCAATAGCTCCACTAAAACCGAAAGATTCTTTTGATTCACATTGTACAAAGGCATTTGGTCCGGGAGCACAATATCCAGCTCCGAAATCGTGAATACCATGTTCTGAGTAGCAACGTTGGAAAAGAGTTTGTTGTCCCATTGTGAGGAAAGTATTTCGGCGTAATCCTCCTATTTCAGAAACCGGCTCAGTTGAAATACAATCTTCTACCGTTACTTTTGATGCTGTTCTTTGAACAAATACAGCACTTCCGGCAAAATATCTGAATGAAGCATGGCGAACCCAGCAATTCTCAGCATTTTCAATGGATACACCAGTCCAGCAATGATCTTCGTCTTTCGGATATTTTTTATTATACTCAGATTCAAAAGAGATATTTTCTACACCAGAATCAGAGATACGACCATTCCAATGATATAACAACACCTGAGCTTTACCCTGTTGAGCATCAACAGCCATTGTTAACGGAACATCCAATTCCACATTTCCATTATTCAAGCTGGAAATTGTTCTGTCCCAATAGATTTCAATATCACCAGCTTTCCAGCCTAGAGCTGTAATACCTCCACCAAAGTGATCACAACCTAAACTTTCAATCCATTTCGTAGTTGAAGGACGATAGATCATCACTCTATCTCCTTTTTTCAGTTTAGAAACTGAAGCTACAGTAATTGTACGTGAATTAACGGGAATATAAGAAGATGTAACAGATAGTGTATCAGTAACAGAAAAATCATTTTTCCCTTCAACATAAACCACTGCACCTCTATCTGAGCCTCTTTTAACTAAAACTGTCTGGTTTTTGTCAGCTCCGCGTAACACAACACCCGATTTAGAAATGAGCAGAGATTTATCTAAATGGAAAACACCTTTACCTAGTAAAACGGCTCCTCTGAATCCATTTTTATCAGGTGCCAAAGAAGAAACATAATTTATCGCTCTTTGAATCACAGAAGAACAATCGCCTTCCTGACTAGAGACAACTATTTTGTTAGGCACCTCTGGTATATCTTTCTCTGAACTTCGATATCCACAATAGGAGAAATCAAGAACTCTATTGTTCTGTTGATCTACATTATAGGAAATTTTACCATCTTTCAATGTCATTGAAGTCTTTTGAGCAAAAAGACTTTGCACTGCAAATGTGCAAAAAAGGCCTACAAGTATATTTCTTAAAGCTATTCGAACTATCCTCATTATAGTAAACTTTTATTTGGGTTAATGAATATAATTCTAAAACGAACAGAAAAGCCTTTTGTAATCAGTATTTCACGATTTTCTATAAGTATTCATGTATTCACGTGGAGACTGATCATATTTCTTTCTGAAACATTTACCGAAATATCCCACATCTTTAAAACCAACAGCGAAAGCTATTTCCGAAATACTTAAATCGGTATTCTTAATCATCTCAATAGATTTATTCAGTCGAATTTCTTTAACTAAGTCTACAGGAGCAAGTCCGGTGAGACTTTTTAACTTCTTAAAGAAAGAAGAACGGCTTAAACCAATAGTAGAAGCAATAGTATCGATATTAAAATCACTGTTATCAAGATTATCTTCAATAACCTGATGGATTTTCTCCAATAGTTGAACGTCTTTCTGAACAAGGAATTGTTCATAATCAACCGATGGTTCCTCATTATCTTTTTTCCAAAGCCTTTCCTGGAATAGTTTTCTTTCTCTTAATAGTTGTTCTATGCGAGCTACCAGATAATCCTTGCTGAAAGGTTTGGTTATATAAGCATTTGCTCCAAGACTAATAGCTGTAGTCTTAGCTTCATCGCCACTTTTGGCAGTAAGTATAACTACCGGAATGTGACTGATCTTAAAATCTTTCCTGATACGTTGCAACATTTCCGTTCCATCCATCTCCGGCATCATCTGATCGGTTACAACAATATCCGGATGATACAGATGAACCTTCTTCAAGCCTTCAACTCCGTTATTCGCTATATAAATACGAAACTGGTCTTCCAACTGCATCTTTATCAGATTACACAAATCCTTATTGTCTTCTACAAGCAACAAGCTTGGCAATGTAGAATTATCTTTGCTCAAATCGTCTTCCAGCTCATCCTCTTCTTCATTTCTGTTAGTATCCAGATTTGCCGTTTCCTGAGGAAGATTATCAACCTGATCACTAAAATAGAAATCTACCTCATCAGGTTTGAATTGTTCTTTGCCCAGCAAAAGTTCTACTGTAAATGCCGATCCTTTGGATTGCTCACTTTCAACTGTAATCTGTCCGTGATGCAAATTCATCAGTTCTTTAGAAAGAGCCAATCCGATTCCTGTACCTTTATAGGTAGTATCTTTTGCATTATCTCCTTGTGAGAAACGCTCAAATATTTCAGTAAGTTTATTCTGAGGAATACCAGTACCGGTATCTTCAACTCTTACAAAGCAAGCTTTTCCGTCAGGAAGAAGTCCTACTGTAAGAATTATACTTCCCCCAGAATGGGTAAACTTAAATGCATTCGAAAGAAGATTACGGATCACTATCTCCAGTTTCTCTTGATCTGCCCACACAAAGATATCACTGTCATTGTACTGACAGGTATAACTAATTTCATTTTCTTCAGAAAGAACTTCAAACTCTTCGCTCAGATGTTCAATCATTGCATTCAGATTTATCAGAGAAACATGCAAACGCATTTTTCCATTTTCTATCTTTCTGAAGTCGAGAATCTGATTCACCAGATTAAGCATCTGATCTGTGCTCTTTTCCATTAAATCAATGTATCGGGCTCCTTTGTCGGATAACTTTTCTTTCTCCCGCAATTCCTGAATAGGCCCCTTTATCAATGTGAGAGGCGTACGCAGTTCATGTGATATATTAGTAAAGAACTTAATTTTCAATTCAGCAAGTTTCTGTTCAATATAGATGTCATTCTTTATCTTTATCATAAAAAAGACAAACTTCATAACTCCATATAATAAAGCCAGGAACAATATAGCATAAATTACATAGGCTATATCAGACCTCCACCAAGGTGGAAGAATAACAATCTCTAATGTTCTTTCAGAAACAAAAGAAGGATTTGCTTCGTCGATTGTTCTTACCTTAAACAAATACTTGCCCGGAGGCACATTTGTATATGAAGCAATCCGGTTCTTTCCACTAAAGTGCCATTCTTCTTCGTATCCCTGAAGTATATATTTATAGCTGATGCGATTCTGATTATAATAGTTTAGTGCAGCAAACTCAATTGTAAACATAGACTGATTATGCTTCAGAGTAATAGTTTTAAGCTCTTTCACTGATAATCCATGTTCGCCAGTATTCAATGAATTGTATTCCTGATTAGAAACTTTAAAATCAACGATAAAAGTTTTATTTGCAAAATTATATGTTTCAAGTCTGGATGGATCAAACTTTATAATTCCATCTTTACACCCAAACCATAACTGTCCGGATGCACAACGTAATGCACACTCCTCTTCCATTTTTACCGGAATAAAGCCGTCATACTTATCAAAATTACGGAAAGATTGTGTTTTCATATTAAAACGGGAAATACCCATTTCTGTAGCTAACCAGAGATTACCTCTTTTATCTTCCACTATAGACAGGATAACATCACTTTTCAATCCTTCCTTCAGTCCATATGATTGGAAAACAGGCATTCTGGTTTCATGATCATAGCTAATAAGCTTATTTAATCCACCTCCGAAAACACTTACCCATATTTGTGATTTCTTGTCTTTATATAATGCATATATATCATTATCTGAAATATCTGATCCATTCTGATAAACCTCAAATTTTATTTTATCAACTCTTTTGAAGTTTCCATCAAATGACATCAACCCATCACTTGTACCAACCCATATACGTCCTTCGGAGTCTTCAATTATATTTCGAATCTCCATATACATGCCATTGGATGGATAATAGCTAAAGCAATTATACTTATGTCTGAAGATTACTCTTCCATTTTCTTCCTCCAACAAATTCAGACCACCACCGAACAATCCAGCCCAGATACGCCCTTTGCTATCTTGATATGAACAATAAACTTCATTACTGCTAATTGAGTTCGGGTTATCTTCTTCATTCATAAAACGGGTAAAACGGAATCCCAATTTTGATGAATTATCAGGTTCAGCCTTTACAAGACCTTTTCCTTTGGTTGAGAACCAGAGATTACCCTGGTTGTCTTCCATTATATGATATACATTTCCAATATTGTAATTACCCTCAAAGAACTTTTGCTTCAAAGCACCATTTCTAGCAATTCTATAGACTTCCGAATTACGGGTTCCCACCCATATATCACCATTCTTTGCTTCAAACAAGGATTTAACTCCTACTTTACAGATTTCGGGATCTGTAGTTTTGTTTTCAAAGCTACACGGAGAAAAAAGAGAAAATTGTTTTTTAGGAAAAGTAATTTTATAAATACCATTATCCAAAGAAGTAACCCACAATACACCGTCTTTGTCCATTAATAAGTTACAAAGCCTGTTTCCTTTTTCGAATTTGAGGAACTCTTCAGAATGATTTAAGTAATCCTCTGTAAGTTTATTACGATCTATCCGGACTAAATCACCTGATGAAGTAATAAAGAACATTCCATGTTCTTTCCCGTCTTGCACCTGAATTTCTTCATTTACAAGACCATCCTGAAAAATGAATTGCTTAATTTCATTATTCACCGGATTATAATATACTACTCCTTTCTTTCCAAGAACAAACCATATTTTGCCGTAACTATCACTAAATAGCTTCACAACAGGTTCTTTAACCTGAGGAGTGAATAACTGTTTGAAAGTCTTTTTCTTCAGGTCATATAAATAGACACCTTTATTAGCAACAGAAATATATATCTTTGTTCTGTTTTCAATAAAGATATTCTCAATAGCTCCTTTACCGGATAATATTTTTATTGGAATAATACGTCCATTATAGAGAGTTATCAGATAGATTTTGCCTTGTTTATCACCTAACCATAAAACTCCTTTATTCTCGTATGCACACGAGAATTCTGTTTCGGGAGTAACACCAAGTCCTTTCAATATAAAATCAGAAGGTTTAGATTTTAAGGAATTACCTTTAGGACTGGACAGAATTTTGTAATCTGTACCAATCCAGCTGATATAATCCTTACTTTCGCACAATAGATTTTTCTTCAGCTTTGTATTGCCGGCCTTGACTTTTGAGTTGTGAAGGAGAATAATATTAAGTTTGCCATCCTTATTGGATGATGCTTTTAATAAGTCTTTGTTTTTTGTTAATAATAAAAGCTCTCCGTCCGCTGTTTTCTGAATCTTAATAATCTGGGAATTTACTGAGAATTTTTTTCTCAATTCATTAAACACAGAGTAAAAACACTCTTTGTGTTTATCAAAAAGATAAAGTTTGTGATCAACGGTTTTGACCCATAAGTTACAGCTTTTATCTTCTATTATTTTTTGAATTTTTCTGGGAGGTATATCTGTGTAGTAGAGATTACGACTATTGTATGTTTTGAACTTCTGTCCATCGAAACTGCATAATCCATACCAGGTACCGAACCATACAAAGCCTTCTGAATCTTTGATTGCACAATTTACAATTTCATGAGGAACTCCATTCTCAACTGAATAATGCTCAATAATTATGTTATTGCTTGCTGTCGCAAAACGACAGCAAAATAACATAATTATAAGCACCAAATATTTATTCATGTCTTCTGCCTGTTTTTTTTTAAGTATGAGGTCAAAGTTAAGCAAAGGCAGACAAATGTACAACAATCGGTTAACACTTTAAAACTTATTAATCACTATTTTAAGTGCTTTTCACCAAACTCTGTCTGCTGAAGTTCAACTTCATTCAATACTTTTTGTTTTTCTTCTTCTGTCAGAGTTGGTTTTGTTTCATTAGTCGTTTTATTGTTCCGGCTTACCTTGCTTTGTAACTGATCTATATAACAGAAAGGTCTTTCAGTCGGAATACTTTCAAACTCAAGCTCGGCAGATGTAGGAGAATAAACTCCTTCAAACTGAACATGAGCTTTAACCTTAATCTTGCCGGCTTTGTTAGTTGCACGAATCAAGACAGGAGCAGAGCCAAATTCTACAGCGCGCGGATTGGCGCCAATACTTGCATCACCGATGATTGTTCCCTCACCTTCAACGGTGAAAACAACATTTTCTTTTGCTAACCTGCGCACATTTCCGCTATCATCAGTAACTTCTGCAATGACAACAGCAAAATCAGAACCATCGGCAACTAAAGATTGCCCTTCGTGATCAAGAGTTAATCTTAATTTGGTAGAACGGCGTGATGGCATTCTTTTATAACTGCACACCACCTTGCCATCTATAATACCTTCTGCTACAAAACTTACTTTTTGCCAGTTCTTCTCAACATAAGTATATTGTCTCATATCCCAGAAATTATATACATTCTTAAATATTACCGGAGCATTAGGCATTCCATTCTTTTCGTGGATAACTGGTTGTACGATTGTATCTTTTTCATAAGTAATCAATCTTACAGAATCACAATTACTGAAAACAACCACATCACTATCCGAGAATGGAGATATTTCATTAGCGACGTAAACCATTGGCCCTGTTTCACAAACAGGATGAGTAGCTTTGGGAGAAATCTGACTCCTGAACATATAATATGCATATTTCGGTTGGCGGAAACAATCAAAGATTCCTCCCCAATATGGATCGGGGTGATAACCGCGTTGGTGATCAAAAGGATGCCATTGTGCACCACCGATAAACTGTCCGGTTGTTTTAAACATCGCACCATAAGATTCCGCTAATGAAAGAGCCTGTACCAATTGAGGACGCTCACCCCAACTTCTTGATGCGCGGTTGTTATTGTTATGAGCATACCAATCGTCTACATTTTCACCAAACTCACGGGTAAAGATACATTGTTTAGCTTTTCCCTCATCTGTAGGCCAGCCATATACCAAGCCATAATTATCGGCAACTCCGTCAGAATGCAAGTCTCCTGCAGCAACCGGAGCACCCGGATATGGGAATTCATCCTTTGTAACCTTTAATGCAGACAAAGAGAAATCCAGCGGATAACGTGTTTCGTTCAATATCGGTTCCCAGATAAGAACTGATGTATGATTACGATCTCTACGAATCATCTGATGCGTATTCTCATTTACTAGTTCTGCAAAATGAGGATCTTTATTCCAGAATTGCCATCCCGGAGTAGCTACAATTATAAACAAACCAAGTTCATCGCAAGCATCCATGAATGCAGGATCCTGAGGATAATGTGCGGAACGGATTATTTTGCAGCCGGCATCACGTAATTTCTTAGCATCGCGCCATTGCTGAGAGTTAGGAAGAGCATTTCCTACATATCCTAAATCCTGATGTCTGTTAGCACCGATTAATTGTCCGTAAGGCTTACCATTAAGATAGAATCCATCTTTTCCACGGAATTCAGCTTTACGAATACCAATACGAGTGGTTCCACCATCCAGAGAAACTTTTCCATCAAGAACTCTTGAATTAATCTTATACAAATACGGAGCATCCGGAGACCAAAGATTGGGTTTGCGAACTGTGATCTTTTGTTTTGCAGTCTTGCTCTCACCATTTGCCAGAACAAGCTTTGTCTTTTCTCGAGCTATAACTTTCCCAGCTTTATCACAAAGTTCTGTTTCCAGATATATAGTCTTGCTTTGTTTACTTTCATTCTTTACGTCCGTATCAACAAAGACATCGGCACTTTTTTCGCTGATATTATCATAATGAACAAAGACTCCACCTCCAGCAACTTTGTTTGCTTCAATTGCATCCGTAATAGCTACAGATGATTTCGCAATCATCCAAACATCACGATAGATACCTCCATGATATGCAAAGTCAAGCGTATATTGTTTCTTTCCCGGAGGAAAGTTCTTATCATCACTATTGTCGGTAAAGACTGCAATCAGACAAGATTCACCAGCACTGATACCAAGATCTGTTAATGATACTGAGAAAGGAAGATATCCACCAAGGTGTTGTTTTACAAGTTTACCATTTACATAAACATCTGATTTACCCATCACAGCTTCGAAGTATACCGAAACATTCTTTCCTTTCAGTGATTTATCAACCACAAAATGCTTTCTGTACCAAGCCGGGCCCTGATAATTGCGACAACCACTGGCTTCCGCTGGTTCCAATGCTACGGTATGTGGTGTTGCAACAACTTCCCACGATGAATCATCCAGTCCGATAGCACCGCCATTTTTAACATCTCCTTTAAAGAAACGCCATCCCGGATTGAAATTATAAACAATTCTCCCACTGCCTTTTAAATCAATAAAGCCTGCAACTGAAGTTTCAGGACGATATGAACCGGCAAAACCAAGTACCGGTATTAAAAAGAGCAAAAGTGCTGCAATAACATTCTTCATTCTATTCTGTATTTATTTTATTATTTCTTAATCATAACAACAACGTCTTTCATCCTTTCAGCAGGATAGACTTGTAGATTAGTAACTTTTCCATCCTTAAGTTCCGCTTCAACAGTCGTATTTTTAGGAGCATGCATCTTAAAGTGAACATTCCATTCAGCAGGCCATGCCGGGAAAAGAAGAATTTGTTCTCCATTAGTCTGCATGAGCATTTCCTGAAGACCAATCATCCCGCTGCCTCCCCAATTATGATCGGGAGTCCAGTCATAACCTGGTCCCCAGAATGCAGGAAATCGGAGTTCGCTATCTTTCATTTTTAAGGAAGTCAGCCTTTGTGCTTCTTTGGTAAGTCCCAGGCAAGCAGCAAAAATATTATCTTGTTTCCATCCCACATGACTTCTGAACTTCAATGCATCAGAATCGTTAAGATAGGTATTAACCGCTACATCTAAATCTTTTTTTCCCACTCCATATACTCTCCATGGAAATATAGGATACAATTGCGGAGATTCAACATTATTAATTCTTTCCCATAATTTAGCAGGAGCAATCATCTTCTTTCCACTCTCTTCTCTTATGGTAATAGGTGGAATAGTTGAAAGCATCTGTTTCCAGCGAGCACATTTAGTACTATCCGCAGCCGAATATTCAATCATTTTTTCTAAAACAACTTTCAACGCTGAAATAGTAGATGTGGAATTATAAGCCATTTTATAAGTTTCACAAGCCGAACCCGGATAAAGAACCAAATGTCCGTCACCATCCAGCACTTTTCTACCACGCTGAGTAGCCAGCATTCTGTAGTGTTCGTCAAAGAAAGTCAGAGCGCTCTCTATTAAAGGAACATACTTATCTATTTTCTCGTTATTATATTCTTTTGTTTCAAGAATCATATCACAGAACTCAAGAACAGTATCCCACTGATATTCCAGCCAGGCATTATATTCTAATCCCTTATCAAAGTTTGCCGGACGTTTCCATCCATACTCACTCGGATTAGGTAAACCAAAGTTCTCTATTTGTTCGGTAAAGCATCCTCCTTCGTGATTCCAGTAAACCTTGCTTCGTAGTTCTGCATTCTTTAGGATACGCAGATAAAAGTCGAACTGAGACTTCATCATATCAAAGTCTCCACTTTTAAGCATCGGGAAATATACCAATCGCTGATTTTGGGCAGTCATTGTTCCCCCACCCCATTTACGAAAATCGGGAGTAAAGTTTAATGTAGAATCAACGCGAGCCGGATCAAAAGTAAATAAGCCACCATTAAATTTAGTTGGATAACTGCCGTAAGCATTACATCCCAGCATATAGCGGAAAATCTGATAGTTTCTTCCAATCTTCCAGGCTTCGGAATCTTTATTTGACTCGTTTATGCGAATGTTACTCTTATTCCAGAAGGAGTTCCACCAAGCTTGAGTCTTTTTCTGATCATCATTGTTCTTTATTCCTTTCACAATATCAGCTAATCCTTGTTTCCACTGATCAGGTGATTCGGTCTGTTGGGTATGCAAAGCTATCAGAATATGATGCAAAGATGAAGGTTTCACGCTCTTCATGCACCATGATTTATAATCAGTACCGGCATATTCTCCTGAAGCGGTTCCAGCAAACTTCAGATTATCTCCAAAAAGCATTCCACCAGATGTAAGGTTTCCAATCGGATTATACATCTTATTTTTAACAGAATCCATCCCTTGCTGAGCAACGGTTGCGTCAAAAACTGTATGAGCATCATTTTTATGATAGAAAATTACTTTATCGGCGCTATTCTCTATTACGTCTGCCTTTGTTACAAGTCCTTTAGGGATCGCCCATTTATAGGAATTGGCGTTCCCCTCTCCCTTTCTAACCGGACGGTCTTTATAGCGCCAGTTTTCATAATAAACCTCTGCCGAAAGCTTTCCTTTGCTATTTATATCAACATGAATAACCGGACTGAATACGTTTACCCATAAACGGATATTCGTATTGCCGGCATTAACATCGACAAAACCTTTTCGCAGATTTAATTGCTGACTAAAATTTGAATTTATAAAAGGATTAGGAGTCAGCTTTACACGGATACGACCTGATTTAAGAAGGCAATTGTTTTCGTCCAGCGAGCCACTGCGTGATATATAAAACAGTAGTTCATTGTTTTCTACCCACACATTCAGACCAATGTCTCCACCTCCGCAAGGCATGGACTCGTAAGAGCCCTTGCTTTGAGAAGTCCACAAAACATTATATGAATCAAGCCAGTCGGTCACTTTCGCGGCACGACTCGTAGAAATAAAAGTCAATAATATAAATGCAACAAAGGCTTTTTTCATCTATTTACCAATTATCAGTTCTGAATGAAGAAACAGGAAGACCTTCAGTGCCGTATAAATCACCATCCACATAGTTTTCGAAAGCATAACGAACGGCAACAGGCTTCTTAACGTCATCCGATTTTACATACACTTTACTTCTTACAATCCATGCTTTAGCAGGATAGAATTTCTTATCTGCACCAGCCACCTTAAAGTTCTGCAAGTCACCTTTTGGAGCGGCAACCCACATTTGTGTTCTGTCAAAGCTTAACACAACAGTATCATTCTGAACAGCCATCTCTTTATAAACCGGTCCATCGGCAGTTACGCCGTTAATTTTATAAGTCTTCACCAAAGCCTGAAGAGCAAGACGTTCACCTGCAATTTGTTTCTTTCTTGGGTGAATACCTTCCTTTAATCCGGCATCAAGTAATACTGCCATACCTGTATTTTCAACTTTCCATTCTACTTTGCTTTGAGCTTCGCGTAAATAGGCTGAATTGATAACCTCTTTTCCGGCAGGAGTAATAATCGAATAATCATAAGGAGCAATCTGGCAGAAATAGAATGGAAAATTACCCTGATTCCATCTTGATCTCCATAAATTAATCATTGTTGAGAAAAGATCTGTGTATGATTGAGAGCGATCATAATTTGATTCTCCCTGATACCAGATTGCACCTTTAATTGTATAACCAACCAACGGAGCAATCATGCCTTGGTATAAAGTTGTAGGAGTACGATTCTTCTCTACTATATCTTCTGGTGACTTTGGAATCTTAATTTCTGGAAAACCTTTCAACATTTCTTTATCCATCCAGGCCTCAGCGCAAGAGCCACCCCAGCTGCTGCAAATCAGTCCCACCGGAACATTCAACATCTGCTGAAGCAGACGACCATAGTAATAAGCTGTAGCACTGAATTCTTTTACAGATTCGGGAGTCGCGGCTTGCCAGTTTCCTTTTACATCATTCTGCACATCGATAACAGAATTATGTCCTACAGTGAAAAGACGAATCTGAGAATTTGCAGATTTAAGAATATCCATATTCGAGTTATCAACCGGTTGGTTTTTATAACCCTTCATTGGCATTTCCATATTCGACTGACCAGAGCAAAGCCATACTTCACCAACTAGAACATCTTGCAGAAGAGTTTGTTTGCCGTCATTGAATGAAATTGAATACGGACCACCAGCTGTAGGAGTTGCAAGAGCAACCTTCCATTTTCCTGTTCCGTCAACATCAACAGTATATTTCTTTTTATTCCATGATGTAACAATTGTCAGTTTCTTATTAGGCGATGAAGTTCCCCAAAAAGAAGCATTAGCTTGTTGTTGTATAACCATTCCATTTGAGAAAAAAGCTGGAAGTTTAACTTCGGCCTTTATTGTGGTCGAACAAAAGAGCGATAGCGCCAACGCGAGTGCTCCAAATCTGAACTTGTTATTCATTTAATTATATATTTAATAATCAGTAACTAAGTAAAACCCGATAATAAACTAAGTATTTATTCAGGTTATCTTAAAACAATCATGTACATGTTTAGCCATCGATCATGTACATGATTACTTTCAATCTTGTACATGATTGGATTCCGAACATGTACATGTTTCTACTAACCAAACTAATTTAAATTATTAATGTCTCTATTACTTTCTCTTACTTTCCTTTATAAGAAGGTTTAAAGGTCCTAAAAGTCCTGATTCCTGCAAAGGTAACTTTTCTGACCAATAGGTAGCATTTGTCCAAACATTATCTGCTTTAATCTTTTGATCATGCACACCTTTCATCTTATTCAACCAGGTATTTACAACCTGAATCTCTAAGTTGTTATTTCCTTTCTTTATTGCTTTGGTAATATCAACTCGGTAAGGAGCAGTCCATGCAATGCCGCAATTTATTCCATTAACAATAACCTCGGCCATTACATTTACTTTACCCAAATCAAGATATACTTCATTCTTGCCTACTTTGTTTTTCCACTGGAATGTAGTCTGATAATTGGCAGTTCCAGAGTAATACTTGATATCAGCATCATTTTCTTTACTCCAGTCGAACAAAGAATCTTTTTTCAGACTTTTGGATACTTGAGGGAAATTCACTGTCCAATCTTTAGTCTGCAACGGCGCAGTGATAACAATTGACTGCTTGTTTTCTGAAGCAACTCCAGTTTCACGTTGGAAAACAACAAAAACCGATTCGTTAGCATCCAGATCTAAAGCAACTTCTGTTCTGTCATCAAATTCGCTCCACACTTCTGCATCCTTAATTTCACCGGTTACAGGATTCCATAATTCCGGCTGTCTGCCACTGCAGCGTAAAGAAACAGTCACTTTACGACGTTCATTCTTCTGATTAGCGATAAAATAGATATCAACATTCTCGTCAGCACGATGAGTCCACGCAAAATCTTTTGCATTGTCTTTAAAGATAACATCCTTCTTTAAACCGAACTGAGAAAAATCGGCTTCGTTATAAGGAAGCTTATACTGTGGTGATGCCGACCAGATAAGGTCAACTATCTTATTTACCTCTTTAGTGTTATAATCCTTATCAGCCAATCCTGGAACTCTTGATGGTTTATCACCCAGTAAAACCACTACACCGGATTTTTGGAGTAATCTGATTTTGCGTGCCACTTCCAGACTCATATAATCTCCGTCGGGAGACATAGGGTGAGGTTTAGGCAACACTAATATTCTATATTCAGCTCCACCGGAAACAATCAATTTACCATATTCCGATCTTGAAAGACGTACCAATGCATCCTTATTGAAAGAATCATAAGCATAGCCAGATAATGGATCAATCCAATCGCCCAAATCAGTCATGTTTGCAGAGTTTGAAACACCTACAGGCATTTCTCTTACAGGTTGTCCTTCATTCGCTAAACGTTTTGCTTCAGATTCCACACGCTCTTTTCCAAATATTCCTGGAAGAGAAGGAACAAGTCTGTCGGGCAGAATAGCTCTTGTTGGCAATTCTTCTCCTGTAAACACAGCAACATCAATTACCGGATGACCAAACTGAAGCAATGTCTGACAACGGCGAGCGTAATCAACCCATGCTTTTCCCTGCTTCCACCAAGTCTGATCGCGTTGAAAGAATAATCCAATACCATCCAATGTCATGCCCGGTGCTTTATCCACATAAGGATTATGCACATAAACATGATAGAACAGTTTGTTAATACCTAAAGCATAGTTTCTATCGAGCAAAGGCTTAAGCATTGAAGGATTTTCATTCCACATTGTGCGTAACTGGGTAAACCCTTCAGCCTGAATTATATTCTTTCCATAAATATGAGCGCCAGATATAGCGTCAAGCATATCGTTTGGTTTATCGTGAGTAGGACTGTTTAACCAGAATTCCCCCATTGGTCTGTCCACTGCCTGATAGTGAAGCATACCATCACTAACCATAGTAGGTGCAACACTTTCAGCAGAGAATTCGCAATTGTATTCTTTCGCTTTATCAGCTAAAGTTTTATAGAACACATCTACTATCAGTTCTGATATTGTCTGACGAATATCATTCAGAATACTTTCTGTTTTTTCTGCACTTTCAAGAGGAGTGCCAGTATATACCAATAAGTATGGAGCAAGATCATAACCTCTGCGTTTCTTAAATTCGGCCATAAAATTGTCCGACCAATTCTGACTTCCACATTCCCAGCTATCTACATGCATAAACTTCAATACACGTTTAGCTAATTCAGGGTCAGTCTTTCTGAAAGCCTCGCCAAACCAATGGTCAAACTGTATCTTCACAGCTTCTTCACTGAACTTATCACATTCCAGTCCTTTACCTCCCCCACCGGTAGCATTCGTATGTCCGGTAGAAGTATGTCCCATTCTTACAATTCTCCATTTTCCTGCAGGAAGAGTTGCATTCAATAAATCGCCATGTAAAGAAGCAGATAGATCAATCACCTGATTCAGCTTTACACAATCCTTGTCCGGTAATTCATCAGATTGAGTTCTTTTGCTTACGCGCCACACCAATCCGGCTTTACCTTCAAACTGACCGATTAAAGCTCTACTGGATAAATATAGTTTCTTTATTTTAAGAGTTGGTTTCCACTTTGCAGCATCCATATCTTCCGCACCGGGTTCAGAACCTTTCGGATCCCAGTAAAAACGGAAATAACGAGCTGTTGTTGCAGGAATAATATGAGTAGAGTTCTCATCCGTATTCTGCCAACCCTGACGTGCAGGGGTTAATTGTTTTACAGTACGGAAGTTTACGCCATCATCACTAACACAAACTTTCAAACGGTGAGCCTGATAGTTGTTTCCATTCAGCACAAGCTCAAGAGAACGACAAGTAAAAGGTTGTTTAAATGAGTATTGAATCCAACAAGCAGTAGAAGCTTTGAAAGCCCCTTCAGCGTTTCGGGTAACTAAGTAAGAAGGAGTTTTATCCTCGGCACTCGAAGAAGTAACTTCCGGAACATTTATTTCAGTTGAGTATTCCTCCTGAACAGGTATGGCATAAAGTCCTATTTCCTTATAGAAGCCATCATAAGATTCAGGACGAAGCAAATGCATATTTTTTATTTTCCCGCCCGAAATAATTGTATCACTCCACACAACTTTCTGCATAGATTTCTCGGGAGTAATCCACGGTCCGCCAGCCAGGGCAAAGCCATCACAAATATGCATACCAAGTTTCAGTCCTACCCTGTTAGCTTCCTGCATGGAGAACCGAACCATCTCCCACCATTCGGGAGTAAGCTGGCTGTATGCAGGAAGAAAAGATTTATTATTTATAGTATCTTTTATAGGCATAAGGTAAGCACCGCCTAATCCGGCAGCCTTCATAGCTTCCATATCTGCAGTAATACCAGCTTTAGAAACAGCACCATGCATCCAGTACCAGAACACCCACGGAGATGCTTCTTGAGGTGGATTGTTAAATCTATTGGCCAACAATGTTTTTTGTGCTGTAACAGCCGTACAACACAAAATCAACAGAAACAACAGAAACGATTTATATTTACTCATTATTCAGGTTCTCCCTCAGAATTTATGAATTTACTTAAAGTTGAGAATCAATTTACCAGTTTTTTGTCCGCTTACCCATTTAGGTTGTGAAGAAGGACCAATCAAATCTGTAGCATTCACTTTGTTTCTTACTGCAGGAATTACATCTAATACAGAAATTCCGCTTTGAGGCAAAGTATATAACAATGCATCGCGTCCGTCTCTTGGCTGGTAAACTCCTAAATACACATTAGGTGTTTCATTGGTAATAGAAATAACACCTTCGGTAGTAGTCAGGTTCATCCATGAACAGTTTGCGAAATAACCTTTAAATTCAGGATAAGTAAACGACTCTCCCGGAATAGGATCGTTGTATTTGTTTTCCCAAACATCATAAGTTGTTCCATGCAAACGGTTTTGCCATACACGGTAAGGGCCATTACCCAACCAGCGCTTGCTTTGCATCTGATCTTCCGGATAATCAAATCTTACTCCCATTAAATCTACAACACCATTAAAGTTATAGGTATAGTTCAAAACAAGAGAACCATCCGGTCTTACTGTCCACTGAGCAGTCTCCATATTTCCCAGTTTATAGGAAGCAGTGATTACTAAATCATTACCTTGTTCTTTCACTGTAAGTTTTTGGAATACAGCTGCATCATTAAATTCTTTGTAAGTTCTGTCCATACTCTTAGCATTCTCATCATCGTGATTATAGAACTGGTCTAATGAACGGTCGGCACGACGTGCACCAATGAATCTTGGACCATTAGCAAAAGATATTTTCTTACCGTTGCTAATCACCTCTTTCAACTGACCATCCTTTTTGCTGAAAGTATAGCTTTTATCTGCAACTGTAGCAGTTACAGCATTATCTGTTTCCTTGTAAGAAGCAATCTTACCTGATTTTGCCTCTTCTTTCTGAGCCTTACCTTCAACCTTCCAGCTCCAACGCCATAGTTCTTTTCCGTTCTTATCAATAGCAGTAAGGATAACAGCATCTACTTTATCAGTTAATGAAGGCATATTCGTTTTAAGTACACCCGCTGCATGTGGAGCGATATCGGTACCTTTTACTTCACCTTGTTTCAAAACAACAGTTGTTTCTTTTTCATCCATAGCAGATGGGAAAGCAACTTGTTTCCAAACAAACTTACATTCATTTATATTAGTAAAATCATATCTATTTTCAAGCTGGAATACTCCATCGAAGTTTTTATCCAGACTAGTATTCATAACCTGAACCGGACACCATACTTGTTTAATGGTAAAGAAGCTTCCTTCTTTTTCGTGATGAGGACCCACAATACCGTCGGCACCAAAATTTCCCTGATTATCAATACGGCCATCTTCATCCACACGTTTCACGCCTTCATCTGCCAATACCCATAAGAAACCACCGATACAACGAGGATGTTTACGCATCATTTCCCAGTAATCATATAATCCGGCGCCATGTCCGCCATCATACAATCCGTGAAGAAACTCTGTAGGCATAAAAATCTGAGGTAAGCGCATATATTCCTGACTTTCGCCGTAAGAGCGATAGTGCATTGTTTCAAATCCGCTGAAGTTCCCTTGTGGGTGAATAACCGGACGAAGCTGTGGATCCCATTTATGGAACTCACCATCTAATTCTGTATTCCAGCCTTTTTCATTACCATTGCTCCACCAGATAACAGATGGGTGATTTACATCTCTGGTAACCATTTCTTCTGCAAGTTTAACACCTTCTGGAGTTTCATAATGTCCGTGCCATCCGCCAAGTTCGCTCATTACATATAATCCCAGTTCATCACAAGCTTCATAGAAATCAGGATCAGCAGGATAGTGAGACAAACGAACTGCATTCATATTCATTTCTTTGATCAAGCGAACATCTTCATAATTCTTGGTACGATCGAGAGTACGACCTGTTTCCGGACGGAAACTGTGACGGTTCACACCACGAATATTCACACGTACACCATTGATATAAAGACCATCACTTTCACGAACTTCAATTGTTCTGAATCCGAATCTTTCTTCAGTTTGGTGAAGAACCACTCCATCTTTATCAACCAAAGAGAATTGAGCTTTGTATAGATTAGGAGTTTCGGCCGACCATAATTTAGGAGATGCAACGTTTAAAGAAACAGTTGTCCAGTCTCCCCCATCCTTTACAGGAGAAACGGTTTCTTTTACCTTCTTACCTGTAGCATCAAGAATAACTGTTTTAAGACTTAATTTATCTGAAGTAGCATTTCCAAGGAAACAAGAAGCTTTGAAAGAGCCATCAGCTTTAGCATCCAAAGCAATTCGTTTAATATTCATTGCAGGCTTTGCTTCCAGGAATACCGGACGGAAAATTCCACCAAAATTCCAGTAGTCAGCTCTTCTTTCTGCCAGATTTACACCTGCATTTTCAGATTCTTTCTTAACTGTTACTTCCAGTAAGTTCTTTTTTCCATATTTCAGCATATCAGTAACATCGTAAGAGAAGCGATAGAAAGCACCTTGATGCTTTTCTCCTGCTTTACGACCATTCACTTTTACTTCAGTATCAGTCATTGAAGCTTCAAAAACAAGACGTACACTTTTTCCTCTCCATGAAGCAGGAACCTCAAATTCGTGTTTATACTGTCCTTGTTCCTTTGCTATTCCATCAGGAAAAGGTTTACCGTAAAATGTTATACCGTATTGAAATTGTCCGAATCCTTGTGTTTCCCAACAAGAAGGAACCATAATTTTAGACCACTTTCCGGAATTTCTTCCATCAGTACAATAAAAATCCCACGCTACTGCATCATCGGCTCCTTTACCAGATAAATACTGGATAAGGGTTTCCTTGTCAGTCTTCTGAGCGTATAAGAAGGTAGTTAAAAACAATGATAAAAAAACAGCTGCTTTTCGCAGATTCAGAATTGTATGCTTCATAATCTCTTTATTTCTTATATACAGAAAGACGAACATATAACATTTTTGTACCCAATAAAACAAAAAAAGAACACCGCTCAAATGCTATATAAAAAGCATTTGAACGGCGTATATGTAAAAGCTAAACCTATTGGAAAAATGTATAGACCTTTTTGAAACTACTCAATTACTCTGATTCTTACAATAATCTATCAATAAAGGAACAACATTATTACATATCTCTTTTTCATCTTTTGATTTGTCTCTGTTTTCCAATACAAATTTTGTAGCATAAGCAAAGTATATGCTTAGTAATGCAAAATTGGATTTAATAATTTTACAAATAGTCTGATTTAGCTTAAATGTAAAATCAGAAGTACCATTAATCCAAAGTAATAAAAAGTGCTCTGCCGACTCCCATTTCCAGTTATTTCTGTCAAATGGAGTTGAAGTCAAATAATTAGCACATTCCAAGGCTTGCTGTTCTGCACGAATATAATCAGCTTTGCTGTCTAATTGAATTCTGCTTAACTGGGAGAAATCTTTCGAACAGCTATTTTCAATAAAGCTATCGGCTAGAATTGACGAATTAAACATTTTAGAATTCATAATCTTATTTATTATTAGGTGACATAAAAGATATCAAAGTAACAACTCTCAAATATCAATCATTGTAATTAAACTCATTTTTCAATCTCTATTTTCTCTCATCTCAGAAAGAAAATCTAATGCTTTTTCAAGCAACCTTTAAAGAAGCAAATTAGCCTTTATCGGATGATACAAAAATAGAGAGTAATAATGGAACTATCAAAAAATACGTTGGACAACTTAATGATCTTACTATTTAAATAAAATACTGATAGTCTGAATATTAAATGTTATTTTTATAATAATTTGAGACTCAAGCATTGGACATTTTATCAGAAGGGTGACTTTACACAAAGAAAATCTCAGTAAAAAAGCAAATTGCTACAAAAGCTTTTATTCATTTTAGTCAAATGTACTACGGACTAATTTCTTTATAAATACTCATAGTATTACTCATAGTTAAAGTTTAGCAAAATCGCACATACACTTTATATTTAATATATGCAGATAAAGGAACCGGAATTAGAGTCTAATTTAATAGAAGAATTATTGCTAAATTCATATATAAATCATACATTCGCCATTGTTTCGTGCGGAAAATGTGTAAAATTCCACACTTTCCGCACATAAAATGTGAATCACATAAAATCCTTAGAGATATTATTGACAGTTTAGAATAATGTTACAACGAGCAATAGAAATAGCAAATAAAGCCCATGAAGGGCAAGTTGACAAGGCCGGACAACCATATATTGAACATCCGTTACGCGTGATGGATATGGGAGATACAGATGAAGAAAAGATTGTGGGTGTATTGCATGATGTAATAGAAGATAGCGATTGGACCTTTGATAAACTGCTGAAAGAAGGTTTTTCTATAGAGGTAGTAGAAGCTCTTCGCTGCTTAACAAAGTTGTCAAAAGATGAACCTTACGAAAAGTTTATAAAGCGCATAAAGAAAAATCCATTGGCTGTAAAGGTTAAAATCAATGACCTGACCGACAATATGGATATAAGGCGACTTGCGTATATTTCCGAAAAAGATGTCAAACGTCTACGTAAATATCTTAAAGCCTACAAACAGCTATTAGGAGTATCAACATACTCTATCGAGGCATGTAGAGTAGACCATCCAAATGCTTACAAACCTTGGACACAGGAAGAAGATGATAGATTGGAACAGTTTTTTTGTGAAGGCAAAACGGTAAATCATCTATCTGAGATATTTGGCCGCAAAAGAGGAGCCATTAATTCTAGAATAAAGAAATTAGAGTTAGAGGAAAAGTACAGATAATAAGAGGCAAGCTTATTTCATTCTTTTAATAAATGACTAAAATTAAATACTATGGAATCACATTGTATCAAATGCTCTTTAAGAGCTAAATTTGAAAAGAACCCTAAATCATTTATCGGTAAGTTTTGGCGTTGGCATATCAACTTCTGTCCTGGATGGAAGGCTTATTTCAAATCTCTTTCTTCGGAAGAGCAAGAAGAATTGAGAAAGAAGTATAACTTCAAGAAATATTAATCAGCACCTTTATAGTAATTTTTCAAATTTATCACCACCATCTCCCACCAAAATGCCTAAAAAGCCTTTCTGGAAAGAATTTCAGTTAGTAGCAGATAAAATAGTTTAACTAATAATCTGCTACTAAATCTTGTTCATCTGCTACAAATCAAGGCAATCTACCACTAAATTTTATCGTTTCACATCGTTATAATAAGTATTCACACTAATCCTTCAGCTAGAAATATTCAGTTTTTTAAGAATGCACCCAAAATGAATGGCGTTTGTAAAGGTGAACTTTATGCCGCTTCTCTTCGTAAAAAAAAGAAAATCAAATTCTACAATTTTATAAATAAGTTTATCAATATTGAATGAACAATCAGTGCTTTATATAATCCAATGTAATAATTCAATTGTACGCATAATTCCGTTAAAAATGTTTCCTAATTCTAATAATTGTTAGAATATTTATTCTATTTTTGCAAAGAAATAAAAACACAATAGTATGCGTTACCTTTATCTTTTTATCATAGAAGCACTTATTTTAGCCTCTTTCAATTCATGTATTCTCAATGAAACGGCGGAACCAGTGACTATTTCCGGAACAATAACCAACTCTTCCGGGATTGGCATACCGCAAGTTGCAATAGAAATCGATGCCTCCTCAGAAAAAATAAGTACAATTACCGGAACAGATGGAACATATAGTATAACCGTACCTACCGGAGGAACAGCAATTATAACTTTATCAAAAGAAGGGTATACCACCCGTACAAAGCATATAGCCTTTGGTATGGGTGATCATAAGATTTTTAATTTAAAAATGAATACGCTTATTCAAGATTCATATTTCAAAGTAGACATGACAGAAGCATCGGTCAAGAAGATGAAAGGAGAAGTATATGCCTCAATCACAACAAATATTGATTTTGATTTTGATTGTAAAGAGGACTGGATAAAATGTACAAAATATAAAAATGGCATTACAATTATTTATGATACGAATTATTCGTTTGAAGAACGTTCTGCTACCGTCACACTAACATCAGAGTATGAAAATATACAGACTATTAAAATAACTCAGGAAGCTGGTCCTCCTTTTGAACTTAAAAATTATATCGGCAAAGATAACAATTCCGATTTCTCTACTACTGTTCCATTTATTACGTTAAGTAATGATGCAAAACTTACATCAGTAAGTTCATCTTATGAAGGGTTAGATTTAACTACTGAAAATTCTCCAGATAAGAGAACAATCTATTTTCCCAATATTAAAGTTCCGACTTTTACTCCTGTAACTATCTCATATACAGTCGAATCACCCACTAAAGAAAAACTGGATGGCCAGTTCGAACTTAAAGCTTTTATAAACAGTACTAGTACAACTAGTAATACTGCACAAAAAGTTCTTTTTACAAAAGACAGCAAATATTGTTGGGTATATACCTATGTTTCCGGAAGCTCTACTTTAATTCAATATTCATCGAGTGATCTTTCTGTTTCCGGAAACATTCCATGGAACCAAAGCACATACAGTACTGTATCTTATAACAGATATAATAATTGTCTGTATATCTCCAAGAAGAATCAAAGCAAAGTAGATGTATACAATGCAACAACCGGCCAATTTATTAAAGAACTCGATCTATCTTCTTCCTTAAATGGAAATTCTATTTCCGATATTGAATTCGCTGAGAATGGTTATGGACTTACCTTTGTTAATAATCTGTTATATTATATAGACTCTGCAGATAATAATAAGTGCGGAGTGTTTTCAAATGATCCATCTTTATATAACCCTTCAGACCCTAATAAACTTATTGTAAAAACTATCGCGACCTGCAACAACGGAAAAACGTTTGTTTTAACTGACAAAAGTGCTGAAATTAATAATGTATTTACTATTGATGCATACAGCAAAAAAATGACTAGCTATTACAATCTCAGAGATTATTATTACGCAACCAGCAATTCCTATCCAGGAGTTTTATTAGGTTCCTCAAAAGATGTTACATATATTGATTTCTCAACCGGTTTAAGACGTGATATTATATCAAATTATACGGGTAACAGAGGTTCCATTCTTTTGAATGGAGAGCAATATCCAACAGTACTAACATCTGTTTTGTCAACTATATCCATTGAAAACGGACAGCAAAAGAAATTTGAGCTAAATAAAAACGGAGCAACTTCCGTTTCTAACATCTACTCATCAAATAATGGTGACGTACTCGTGATAGTATATAGCAATAAAATATATCTTTTTAGTACTGAGATATTCACTAAGAATAGTAATAAGTTAAAATAGAGCAACATGAAATATATATCAATCTTCATTATTTTATTTTGTCTGACAATAACAGCGAATGCACAAAGTAACTATATAAAAGGCTATATTATTACAAACAACAATGATACCATCCAAGGTCTTATTGATTTCAGAACAGATAAAGTAAACTCCAGTATCTGCAAATTCAAATTATCAGAAGAAGCAGATGAACAAATATTCTATCCTGATGATATTTTAGGCTACAGGCTGATTAACGAAGTTAAGTATTATGTATCCCGAACAATAACCCTGGATAATAAAAAAGAAAAAGTGTTTCTTGAATATTTAGTTCAGGGTATAAAAGACCTCTACTATTATCCGAAAGACATTGGATATTATTTCTTTGAGGATGAAGATGGAAAAATGATTGCTGTAACAAAAGAAGCAGATAAAATAGTAGACGACAAGTATAAGACTGATAACAAATACAAAGGTATTTTGAGCTACATATTCAGAGATTGCAATTCAGTAACCAAGAATATTGAAAGATCAACATTTGAGCGTAGTACAATGATTGAGCTAACAAAAAAATATCACCAACAGATGTGTTCTCCCGGACAAGAATGTATAGTGTTTGAGAATGATTATAAAAAGACATTTCTGAAATTTGATTTTGCATTTTATGGCGGCTTACAGATAATGGATTATAAATTCAGAGACTCAGAACCGACCGAATTTAATCCGAACAAATATTTGTCGCCTGTAATTGGAGGAGAAGCCAGCATCAGTAGTCCCCGACTTATGAAATCCCTCAGTCTGGTTCTTGATGCCTCTTTGTCTAAAATAGAAGGAAAGAAAGATTTATTTAAAGAAAATAGTGATTTTGAAAGTCATTACCAGAAATATCAGTTTGATGGCTCAATATCTACTTTTGGATTAGGATTAAAATATACCTATCCCAAAGGATTATTTCGTCCAACAGCAGAAGCTGTATTTTGTTATTCGCTATTTTTTAATTCATCTAATTCATTCTATAACGAAACAAGACTTATGGGAAAAGTGAAAAAAGAGACAAATGAAAATTATTTTCTTCTACCAAACAGCTTTATTGGATATAAATTCGGTGTAGGATTCGATTTTCAACTAAATAAAAAGCACGCATTTTTTTGCCGCATTGCTTATAATAAGATGCTTGATACTGCTGCCAACATTAATGTAGTACAGGCAAGATTTGGATATTCTTTTTAAATTGAAATATAACTAATCCGATATAATGAAAAAGAAGTTTACACTAGTTTTATTTGCAGTGATGATCTGCACCCTGCCTCTTTGTGGGCAGGTGAGTAAAACCATAAATATAGCCTCTGCGGGTACACTTAATACGCTGCTTACTTCTGATGAATTAAATACAGTTACCAATTTAACTCTCACCGGACAAATTGATCAAAGAGATTTTGTTACTATGAGAGATAAGATGGCCGCTCTGACAAATATTGACTTGAAAGGTGTTAATATTTTAGCTTATAGTAATTATGCGGCAAATGAGATACCAATAGATGCTTTTTATACACTATATGCAGAAAGTAGATTCAAATCAATTATTCTTCCGGAAACGCTAACCAGTATAGGAGAGCTGGCTTTTTGTTATTGCCAAAAAATAACAAGTATCAAACTTCCTGCAACACTTACTACTATCGGAAACCATGCATTTACTAACTGTACAGGGTTAACAAACATTATTCTTCCATCAGCACTCACAACTATAGGCGACGAAGCGTTTACCGGATGCAACTTTAATACTTTTAAAGTTGAAGCAATAATTCCTCCGAGCATCGGGAGATACACTTTAAACGGAATTCCAATTGTATATGTGCCTAAAGGATCAAGAGATAGCTATAAGGCAGCTAATTATTGGAAAGATCTATTTATAATTGAAAGTGAAGGGAGTGCTCAAGTCGGTAAATCGATAAATGTTACAACAGCCGGAACACTTCACACATTGCTCTCTCAGAATGAGCTAAAAACTATTACCGACTTGACTCTTACCGGGCAAATAGATCAAAGGGATTTTGTTACTATGAGAGATAGTATGCCTGTTTTGACAAATGTTGACATGAAGAGTATTTATGTTATGGCATATAGTAATTTTGCTGCAAATGAGATTCCAGAACATGCTTTTAATGTACTTTACAATTCCTCATATTTCGGGAAAAAATCCTTAACATCGATTATCCTTCCCGATGCTATAACAGCTATTAAAAATTCGGCATTTGAAGATTGTTCTAACTTAAAAAACATCAATCTTCCAGCAAAACTAATATCTATTGGAGACAAGGCTTATTATGGCTGTAAAGTAGGCTCTTGCATCATTGAAGCAAAAACGCCTCCGATCATTCAATCGGAATCCTTAGGTAGTATACAGACTTTTTATGTACCTAAAGGATCTGGAGAAATTTACAGAACAGCCGATTACTGGAAAATCAAAACAATAGTTGAAGATGAAGGAACAGCCCTACACTTAAATATTTATACTCCAGGAACATTATCAGCAGAAATAGAATCTGCAGGCTATATGGCAAATGAAATTAACTTTCTAGTATTAGAGGGACAACTAAATGCTTCCGACCTTTCATTTATAAAATCTAATATGCAAGGGTTAATTACAATCGATCTCAGTGAAACAAATGTAACTTCTATGCCTGTCAGTACATTTACTGATAAAAGAAACCTTTTAAGCATTATACTTCCAAAATCGCTCAAAGCAATAGAAGCAAATACATTTAAAGGTTGTACCGGTTTAAAAAACATAAAACTTCCAGAAACATTGAATTATATAGAAAACAGCGCATTTGAAAGTTGTACCAACCTTACAAACATCAACTTTCCTGCAACTGTGAATTACATTGGAAACAATGCATTCAAGGATTGTAGCAATTTAACAGACTTAGAGCTTCCTGATTCACTTGTTTCCATTGGAGAAAGTACATTTAGCAATTGTTCTAGTTTAAAAAGTGTTGAAGTCAAAAAAAGACTGTCTAGCATCGGAAATAATGCGTTTAGTTACTGCATCAGTTTGGCTAATATTGAATTTCCTGAGACATTAACTAAGATCGGAAATGAAGCTTTTTCAAATTGTATAAACTTAGCCAACATAAACTTTTCAGTGGGATTAACACATATCGGACACTTTGCGTTTTCAGGTTGTTACAGTTTAACAAGCATAGAACTTCCTGAAGGACTTAAGAGTACAGGATATGCCTCATTCTATAAGTGTTCTAATCTGAGAGATGTAAAATTACCAGAAACATTAAATTATATAGATAGTGGCACATTTCTTTATTGTTCTTGTTTGACTAACATAAACATTCCTGAAGCATTAATTTCTATTCAAGATAATGCGTTAAGTCGTACCAGCATAACAACTATTAATCTCCCCGAAACATTAACATCTTTATCAAGCGAAGCTTTTAGTTATTGCACGAAACTGACAAAAATAAATTTTCCATCCAGTCTTAATGGAATAGGACGTTATTTATTTGCGGGATGCAGTAATTTATCAGAGATAAGCACATTAAGATCAAGTCCAATAGACCTTACAGCTTTTCTTGACCATGGCGCATATATTTTTAGCGGTGTAAATAAAAGCACCTGTAAACTAATAGTTCCCAAAGGATCTGTTGATGCATATAAAGCAGCACCTGTATGGAAAGACTTTAAAAACATAATTGAGTTTGATGCAACAAGTATAAACACTGCATCATCCGCTCCTACCAAAGCATGGACCGCAAATGGAATAATTTATATCTCAAGCGAGAAACTTATGAATACCGTTGAATTATTCACTTTATCCGGAAAGGCTCTATCAAAGATTCATGTCGGGGAATCTACATGCCAGATAGATATGAATAATGAAAAAATGGTAATTATCAAAATTATATACTTTGATGGCTCGTCAGAAACAATTAAGGTAGTAAACAACCAATAGATCAAACTTATATAGTCTGGTTTACTAGAAAGTGCGAGTTTCATGTTCTGAAATAAACGTGTAACTTTCTTTCTTCACCACTTCTTTATAAGTCGTTCCGCAAACACCTCCATGGATTGTCCTCGCGAATTAATTGTACATAAGACGTATCATAAGCAAAAAATTAAAGAAATATTAGTAAGCCCTCGGCCGTGAATCCATTGGCCCGCATTCATGAACTCATGGGTTCCTGAATGCGGGCTTATCGGTTCTGGGCTGCGGGCTTACTTAGTAATACTGAAAAAAAGAATAATAACCTAAATAAAGTACGATGGCATAAACCAGCTATCTAAAAAAGGCCCAAAACCCTAAAAAAGACAGAAAGAAGCACCCACTAGTGGCAGATGCTGGTTTTAGTAGCAGTCCCTATGTTTGTAATTAATATGCAGAAGAACAAAGCATAAGCCAAGAGTATTAATATATTTGAGGTACCAAACTTAAACAATTAAAAACTCAAAGCTTATGCGTACACAAAGTAACAAACTAAATTTTGAAGGAGAAAATATTTATGTTGGAATTGATGTTCATTTGAAAAGTTGGAATGTGACTATTTACACAGAATACCTGCATCATAAAACGTTCAACCAACCTCCTGTACCTTCAATATTAAGGGATTATCTGAATACTAATTTTCCTGGTGGAACTTATTATTCAGCCTATGAAGCCGGATTCTGCGGGTTTAATATTCATTTTGAACTTAAGAAACTAAATATAAATAATATTGTGGTTAATCCAGCCGATATACCAACTAGTCAGAAAGAACAGGTACTTAAAAACGATTCCCGTGATAGTATGAAAATTGCCCGTTCTTTAAGAGCTAATGAGCTCATTGGTATACATGTCCCATTCATTGAGACATTGGAAAACCGCACATTGATACGCACTCGAGACGTAATGGTGAAAGATATGACTAGATTTAAACAGCGCATAAAAGCTTTGCTTTATTTTTATGGTATATCTTACCCTCCAGAATTTGAGAAATCAACCAGTCATTGGTCCAGACGTTTTCTTAAATGGTTAAAAGAGGAGGTATCACTTAATACAGCCAATGGAAACGATGCCTTATCATTACTTATCAGAGAAGTAGAGCAACAAAGAGTTCTTTTATTGGAAATCAATAGAAAAATTCATAGTCTTGCTGTTTCTGAGAAATATGTGAAGGAGATAGAGTTAATAAGAAGCATTCCAGGAATTGGTTTGGTTACAGGACTTACTTTTTTGTCGGAGATAGAAGATATTGAACGATTCCCAAATACAGACAAGTTAGCTGGTTTTGTAGGACTAATCCCTACCTGTCACTCCAGTGGAGAGGTAGAGAATTATGGAGAGATGACATTTAGGAAAAAAACGACTTTAAGAAGATGGCTGATTGAAAGTGCCTGGGTTGCAGTAAGAATAGATCCGGCACTGACAAGGTGTTTCTCACAACTCTGTAAAAGGATGGAGCCCAATAAAGCTATAATACGAATCGCAAGAAAACTATTAAACAGAATGTATTATGTTTTAAAAAAGAGACAAAAATATGAATGTGGAGTGGTTTAATGATAATGCCTATATAACTATCTTTCAGAATAAGAGTGATCGCTTTGCCTATCTTGCAGCTTAGTCTGCTTTAGCAGTTTGCGGCCTCTTCCTATTAAACTGAAAAAGGAAAATGTAGAAAACTGATAGTAATATTAGTTTAAACTACTGATAGAAGGTTGTTTATATAGGAGTTATTAATAAATAGAAAGTAAGGAAACAATCAATCAATAAAGGTTTTCTTAGCCATATAGCGATATCTGTAACATGAAAGGGGAAACCATACAAGCCTCCCCTTCCAAAAAAATAATGTTACAGTGTAACGCAGGAAGTTTATTGCTGACAAGTTGCTCCTCAGCAGAGCTTGTTTCCTCTTCAACTCCCTGATTACAAAGCTAATAAAAGTATAATTAATATTAATAATACTCTTGTTATTTGGATTACAACATAGAAGATAGAATGTATATAATATTTATCTTCCACCAAATTAAGTTATTAATTATCAATCCATTGAAACATATTTAGTAGCAGGTAGCAGATCCAAGTGAAGAAATTAATAATAGTCATGATATAACTGTTTTAAATGCATAAAAGCTAATAATATAGTTGGTTATTTCTGTTGTTGTAACGCAACTGCAGATTTTTGTAACAGATGATTAATAGATGTATTATAGAAAAAGGCACGTGTAACATAATAATGTAAGCTACAAGTAATTACAATCTATATTTGTGACAAATCAAATACTAACATGAAAAACATCATTAAAAAATTAGCTGCTACTTTTTTTATTCTAATTATCGCTTCAAATGCAAAAGCATGGATAGGTGAACCAATGCCTCGATTGCATGTTGATGGACGTTATTTAAAAGACACCCATGGTAATATTGTAAATTTACATGGTTTTGCTCAAACATATTCGCCGTGGTTCAATGAGCAGGGAAAATACTGGACCAATTATGATGTCAACGGATGTCTGAATTATAACAAGGGACTTATTGATGGCATTATGGCTGCTGGTTGGAAAGCAAATTTCATTCGTATGCACATGGATCCATACTGGTCAAATACTCCTGGTGTATCTGTTACAGGTGAAAATGATATCTCAGCTTTCAACTTTGACCGATTTAAAGCTGCACTTGATAATGTATTTATCCCAATGGCTGAATATGCCATATCGAAAGGACTTTATGTCATTATGCGTCCTCCCGGTGTTTGTCCTGAAAAAATAGCCGTGGGCGATGCATATAATCAATATCTTATAAAAGTATGGGGATATGTGTCTCAACATCCTAAATTGAAAAACAACCCCAATATTATGTTTGAACTGGCAAATGAGCCTGTAAACATACTCGGCCCCGACGGTACTTATGGTGCAGGTTCGCAAGGGCATTTTGATAATCTGAAAACATATTTTCAAACTGTTGTTGACGCTATACGGGCCAATGCAGACAATATTCTTTGGGTACCGGGTTTAGGATATCAGTCATTGTATCAGGGATTCGCAGTCAATCCTATTAAAGGAGATAACATAGGCTATGCAGTACATGTTTATCCGGGTTGGTTTAACAGTGGACAAGGATATGCAAACTTCCAGAAAGGATGGGATGCTCAGGTGAAACCTGTGGCGGATTTTGCTCCGATAGTTGTTACTGAAATGGACTGGGCACCGGAAAAATATAATGCTTCTTGGGGTAAAGATATTACCGGCACAGCAGGTGGAGACGGTTTCGGGGCCAATTTCAAAAAGATTACAGACGATGCCGGTAACGTGAGTTGGCTTATTTTTACATGGCCACACCTGATGGCTAAATTTGATTCCACAAATGTAGCCACAGCCAATAACCTAGTCTTTCTGAACGATCCGGAAGCATGCCCCTGGCCAACATTTCATTGGTATCAGGAATATGCGAAAAAAGAATATCCAAGGCAGGACTTTGCGTATAGTTCAAATAGCGACAATAATGACGGAACATTTACTAATCCTGTTATTTTCGGTGATTTTCCTGATCCTGATGTTATAAGAGTGGGTGATGTTTATTATATGTCGACTACTACCATGCATAACTTCCCCGGTGCTACGATATTAAAATCGTATGATTTAGTAAACTGGGAATATTGCAGTAATCCATTAGAGAAAATTGAATCGTCTGCCTGCTATAATCTAGATGGTTGTAATCGTTACAGTCACGGACAGTGGGCAAGCAGCCTCAAATATCACAAAGGCACTTATTATCTTCATTTCAATACGCTGGACGAAGGAAGCTTTTTGCTGACGGCTACTAATCCGGAAGGTCCCTGGACCATGAAGAAATTGCCGACTTCATTCTATGATGCAGGCCTTTTCTTTGATGACGATGACAGAATTTATATTGTATATGGTATCAACAAATTGCACATAGCCGAACTTGATTCAGACTTTAAAGTAATCCGTGATCAGGCTATAACATTTGGCAATATACAGTCGGGTATAGATAATTCTGCTACGGAAGGAAGTCATCTGTATAAAATCAATGGCTATTATTATATTTATGCTACAACGGGAGGATATTATGCTACTCAGGTTGCTTATCGGTCATCTTCTATTTTTGGACCGTATGATGAAAAAGAAGTCTTTAATAGCAACCGCATTCATCAAGGAGCTTTAATACAGACGCAAACCGGGGAATGGTGGACTATGCTTTTTGCCGATAAAGGAGCTTATGGACGATTACCAAGTTTACAACCGGTAAGTTGGATTGATAACTGGCCTATTGTAGGTGTAAACGGTAGCGGCGTTACAACTTATAAGAAACCTAATGTTGGAAAAGATTATATTAAAAAGGCATTGCCCACTAATGACAATTTTCGTAATTATAAATTAGGTATGCAATGGGAATGGAACCACAATCCTGATGACTCTAAATGGTCATTGATGGAAAAAGCAGGCTCTCTTCGTTTGCAAACGGTAAATGTGGTTGATTCATTGCAAAAAGCTCGCAATACATTGACACAAAGAATCCTGGGATACTATTTTAATGGAACAGATTCTTATGGAACTATCCGTATGGATGTACAAAATATAAAAGAGGGTGATGTGGCTGGTCTGGCGGTATTCCAGGATCCTTATGCTTATATTGGAATTACTGTTTCGGGAGGTACAAAGAAACTTGTAATGATGAATACCGGAAACAAAAATAATGTCTCTCAACCTATAACATGTGATTCTATAATCTATTTAAGAGCAATAACCAATTATAGTACGAGTAAGGCCAGCTTTTATTACAGTACAGATAATGTTACCTATAATAAGTTTGGCGATGAGCTGGATATGAAATACAATCTTTCAGTTTTTGTAGGTAATAGATTTGCCATCTTTAATTATGCAACCTCGCAGGCAGGTGGTTATGTTGATATCGATTGGTTCAGTACTGAAAGACAATTTACAGAAGATACTTTTTATGATAATTCTTTTGTAGGGTTTACCAAGAATCAAATGACAATAAGCAGTTTATCAGCAGAACAGGATACATATAATATGTTGATTGGTACCTCGAAGGACTTTAAAGTTACAGCTCATTATTTAGACGGACATACAGAAGATGTAACGAATGAAGCAATTTATGGTAACCCTTCATCCAATAATATTTCGATTGTAAATGGACAAATAATTGCTAAAGCTGATGGTGTTTCAACGGTTGATTTCAGCTATCAGGATTTATTAGGGAATATACAAAGTGGCCAATTTCAGGTAAATGTGAAAACATTCCCATTAACAAGTGAGCTTTTTAATTCTACAATCTATGGAACCGGCACGTTCGATGAAGCTAATAAAACACTTACTACATCACAATATGGATTTGGTGGTTGGAAATATGCGAATGGGCTAAATCTTTCAAATTACAAATATCTTGTAGTGGAACTGACCCAAAAACAAACTTGTGGAGCTTCTTTCCGCTTATTTGATACGTCTAATTATTGGACTGATAGTTATATGTACGATATGGGAGACAAGTTAAAGGTGGCTATTGATCTTTCTAATTTATCGAAAAGTAAAACCCCTACTCTTAAATGTGATCCTTCACATCTTTATATAATAGGCTTCTGGTCGTTAGGTAGTTCACCAATAAAAATCAAGGATATTTATTTGAGTAATGATGGCGAATCTTCAGTCGGCATCCCTGTTATTGATAATGATAACAGTAACGAACTTGTAGATGTTTATTCAATGGTAGGGGTTAGACTTCGTTCACAAGTGCTAAGAAAAAATGCTTTGGATGGACTTGATCGCGGAGTTTATATTGTTGGACGCAAATGCGTTATGGTAAAATGATCTGATTAGATTCAGAATCAAGAAATTGATTCTGAATCTAATTTATTTATCTATCTAGTTTTTCAGGAATCAGCTGATGGTTTGCAGAAGAAATACGGAAATACAGTGTATGTTCCTTCTTATCTATTGCAAAACGCTTTAAAACAGCCGGACCGCAACTGCTGTTTCCTAATCCTAGTTGTTGAGCATCAATAGAAAGAATTATATCCTTTCTAGGTACAAGATCACAACTATGTGCCGTGCGTGCCAAATCCTGTGCTGAATAATGTAATGCCGAAGCAGAGAATGGTTTCTTCATGGCAGTAACCGAAATTCCCTTTCCTTTTGCATTGGTCAAGCTTAGCAACTGCACCTCTTCTTTATTACCACTTTCCTGAGGAACCGGATAATCAAAAAGTTGTTCGGATACAGTTGATCGCCATAAGCCTACCTGAGCAGAGCTTTTCCTGTCCGGATAACTTTCCTGAGGACCGTAACCATACCAGGCAAACTGTTCCAGTTCTTTATTGAAGATCATAGCAACGCCTAATCGAGCTAGTTCAGGAAGTTCTCCCTGAGGTAGGAAATGATATTCCACATCAATACTTCCATCTTTATTTATGGTAAACTGAGCACGTGAAAGAATACTACCTTTAATATATGAACTCCGTATAGCGGTGTTAACAATAATACTGCCATCAGTATTTTTCTTCCAATCAGCAGATTCCACTGTATATTTCGGAGCATCCATTCCGGCATTTTTCCAGTCCTTTGCCAACCAGTTGCCGAAACTCTTATCGTTATCAACCGGAGCACGGAAAGCCTGGAAGATTGGTTGGGCAGGCATATCTTTCGGATTAGACAACATTTCCTGTTTGCCATATACCAAAGAGTTCAGACTACCCTCTTTCAGATTCCATTGCATTGAAAAGTTCTTTCCATTCACTAACAAGACATCTCCATTTACTGTTGCCTGAAGGTTACCCGACTTATTGGCAGTTATTGCAGACAAAGCGGTATTATCGGCAAAACCATTACGAATGCAAAGTTGTTCCCATGCCACTTCGTATCCGGCTTTAGCCCATGAGCAATCATTCTTCAACACAAAGCTGACCTTAAGACGAATATCTCCTTTGGCAGGCAATGCTTTTTTTGTTTTCAGCTGAACAGTAGCAGATTCTCCGGGTTCAATAACCGGAACTACTACTTCTGAGTGTTCAACTTCCTTGCCATTGGCTGTGATTGTGCACAACACCCTGTAAACCGACAAGTCGGAATGATGTTGTCTGTTGGTTATTTTAAGTTTCAAAGCAGAACTATCCTTCCATTCTATATGAATAGGCTGATACACCTTCTTAACTTCTAGATATTTTGGAGTAATGCCTCTGTCGGAAGAAACGATTCCTTTCAGACAGAAAGTCTTCAGATTGGGTACGTCTCCAAAGTCGCCACCGAAGGCAACCATTGTTTTACCATCAGCACGTTTCTTAAAGATTCCCTGATCGGACCATTCCCAGATAAAACCTCCCAGAAGACGAGGATTGCTATACATTTCATCCCAATATTCCTTGAAATTTCCAAGTGCATTGCCCATAGCATGAGCATACTCACTGGTCATCACCGGACGGTTATCATTTGTTTTCTGAGCAATAGTCAGCAAACGTTCCCAGCGAGCATTCTCCGGTCTTTCTTTATCTCCACCTTCGGGAATATTCGGGTTAAGATATTCTTCCTGAAGTCGTGGATAGAAACGGCTAATTACATCAACAGTTTCAGGGTCTTTATCAACTCCCTGCGCTCCTTCGTAATGAATAAAACGAGTTGGATCATAATCTTTGAGCCATGCAGAGATTGCTGCAAAGTTAAATCCGTAACCGGCTTCATTGCCCATTGACCAGAATATTACTGACGGATGGTTCTTGTCACGAATAGCCATACGGCTTGCTCTATCAAGGAAAGCAGCAGTCCACTCCGGATCACTGGCCAATGCTCCGCGAAGTCCGTGTTCCTCAATATCGGCTTCGTCCATTACATATATACCATACTGATCGCATAATTCATACCAACGTGGATTGTTTGGATAATGACATGTACGCACCGCATTGATATTGCCTCTCTTCATCAGAAGTATATCCTGCAACATGCGTTCTTCGCTCATCACTTTCCCTGTGTACGGATCGTGTTCATGACGGTTTACCCCTCTTAAACGTATAGGTTTTCCATTCACAAGAAATAGTCCGTTCTTTATCTCCAGACTTCTGAATCCTATTTTGGTAGTAATTTGTTCTACCACCTCATTATTGGCATTGTTGAGTGTAAGTTGCAGAGTATATAGATTCGGAGTTTCCGCTGTCCACTTCTTCGGATTAACAACCTTTGTTTCCAGCCATGCAAACTTCCTTGGCCCTCGCTGAGGATTACGGTCGTTCATTATTTCAGCTTTATTGTCAAGGTTCAGAACCGGAACCGCGTCTTGTTTAAGAACAGAAGGCAATACAGGATTTCCTGCTTCATCATACAATTGTGCCTGAATAGTATACCCCTCTCCTCTCTGCCCATTGTAAACAGCCAGTTTAGGTTCTATTTGCAAAGAAGCATTTTTGTAATCGGCATCCAGAATTGTACGTACGGCAAAGTCACGGATACGGATATTTTCTGTAGAATATAGATAGACAGAACGCTGTATTCCGGCAAAGCGCCACATGTCCTGATCTTCCAGATAGCTTCCATCACTATAACGATACACCTCGACCGCCAGTTTATTCTCGCCTTGTTTCAGATATGGGGTAATATTAAACTCGGAAGGTTCCATACTACCTTCACTATATCCAACTTTCTTTCCGTTAACCCATACATAAAAAGCACTCTGCACTCCTTCAAAGTGAAGGAACACCTCTTTGCCATTCCATCCGGCAGGCAAAGTAAACGAGCGACGATAAGAGCCAACAGGGTTACGTTCCTTATAAGTTGTATAAGTTGCTTTTGGTTCCCCCATTACAAACGGAGGGTTTATCTTAAACGGATATCCGGCACTCACATAGATTGGAGTTCCGTATCCATGCATTTCCCAATTGGCAGGTACCGGAAAGTCCACCCATTTTGAATCATCAAAAGTAGTTTCGAAGAAATTTACGGGGCGTTGTTCAGGAGTTGATACCCAATTGAACTTCCATAAACCATCCAGTGAAAGCATCCGGTCATTCTTCTCCTTACCGAAAGGAACATAAGAAGCATGCGCCGGTTCACGGTTAATCTGCAATATATGTTGGTTTTCCCAATCATTGTTTTGTGCAGATAACGGTGAAAAGATGCTTAAACCAAATAATAAAACGAATAATTGTTGTTTCATTTACACAAAAGTTTAATTATTGCACATCCAGTGCATTAAACCATAAACCATTCATATTATCTGCAATGATGCGAACTTTATAATGGCCGGCATTAATATAACTACCGGTTGTAGTACTCAACGTTTTCCATTTTTCTGCAGCAACCGGAAAGGTTATTTCATCATTCTTCAGGATTCTTCCATCGGCAGCAATCAGTTGAACACGAACTTTGATAGGAGCCGAAGTTATATTCATATAACTAAACCGAAGTGCATACACGTTGGCTATACCTGTATTAATGTTCCATTCAATACTGTTTGAATTACCTTTCAAGAAACAAACACCTGTTTGATTCTTGTGAAGTTTCTTTTCAGATTTTCCTTTTATCAAAGCATCTTCAGCCTGATAAGTAACAGTGGCACGCGAATCTTGTCCTTCAGGTAATGAGGCCGGCGGAGTAGCAACTACACATTCAATATTATTCCATGACCAACCGTTTGACGGAGCAGCCTCAACCGGACGAATATCTTTGTTGCGTGAAGCAATTGCAATAGCAGAGATTACTACCTGACCAGCTTTCACTTCAGGGAAAGAAATCTTTAGTTCGCCACCTTTTATAGTTGCATTCACTACTTTCTTATAAGCAACATCGTGTCCTGATTCTGCCCAGATATCCATATCATTAATGTAAGTAGAATCATTAACTGCAACATCAAATATACGAAGTCCTTCGCAATCCTTACTACCACCTGTTCCGTGCCATGGCTCTGTGAAATAGAGTTCTACACGATACTCGCCATCCGGAAGCGGGAAGTGATAAGCCAGTTTATGACGTCCGTAGCGGAAATGTCCGAAAAGACTCCAGTCTTTTGTTCCATCAATAGGGTCTGAAGTAAATCGCTGGCTGCCAAGATAAGGATTTAATCCTTTATAATCATCAGCCCAGGAAGTAGATCCCCAGCCTTTGCTTGTTCCTTTTGCCACATCGGCACTCCAAACCTGTCCGTACTCATCTGTATATTTATCACCACCACAGTTTACACGGTAAATATAGTTATAATCATTTGCACCTTTCAGAATAGGAGCAACATTAGTATATAGCTTATCAAAATGAGGTGCTTTTTCCAGTCCCTCTAAAACAATTACATCCTGAGTTACCGGTTTTCCACCATAATAGCCAACCGCACGCAATACATTGTAACGAACAGCTCTATGCTCCCACATAAAGTGAGTTCCTACGCCATGATTAACCTTCTTACCCATTAAAAGAGTATCAGTAGCATCATTATATAGTTTCACTGAATCACAATTACTGAATACATCAATATTCACTCGACCTTTTGTTTTTGTAAAACGATCGGCCCAGGTATGAGACACAATATAAACCATTGGATCTTTCTTTGCAGGAACATAGTTTGCACGATACATATAGTAAGCATCTACCGGTTCTTCCCATGGAGTAACCAAGCCTTTATAATTAAATGGCCCTACTTTATCAATTGCCCGATAACCTTCATCCGGTTGTTTACGTCCTGGATTATCGTGTGAGCTAAATACCCATTGGAACTGACCGCAACAACTATCTTTAACAGACTCAGCCAGGCGAATTTTCTTTTCGAGCAACTGGCACATTCTGTTTTCGCTCCACACACCATTCTGATCAAAATCACCCTCGGTATGCAAATCAATAGAACGCCATGCACCATATTCACCATTCAACAACTGATTGCTGATTTCTTTATTATAGTTATCTGGAAATCCACCATACGTACCCGACCAGTTCTGAACCACATCCCAATCTGTTCCTTCACCGCCGTTACAGGTTGTTATTATTCTCTGATTCCGGGCTGTTGGATCCATTTCACGAATGATATTCGAACACTCCTCTGCAAATTCCTTTGGCAAAGAACTTTCGTTCTGTAATCCCCACATCACTACAGAAGGAGAATTACGTCGTTCCTTTATCCACTGACGGAGTAATGCTTTAAAGTTATTACGGAATTCAGGAGAATCATACCATATATGAGCCGAGAACTGAGGCCAGAAAATAATTCCATTTTCATCCCAATAATTCTGATAAGACAAATTATGAGGTTGATGAGCATCACGGAAAGCATTAAAGCCGGCAGCTTTTATTTGTTTTACACGAGAAGCAATCTGTTCATTAGAGAAAGCATGAGATTGTCCGAACTGATGTTCGTACTCACAAACTCCGTTAATGAAAACCGATTTACCATTCAAACGGAAAGTCTTGTCACCATCTTTACGAAGTACCGGCCAGCTTACCGTACGGATACCGTAAGAAGTAGTCATCTCGTCTGTACTCTTGCCTCCACGTTTTACCACTGAAGCTAATGAGTAAAGATACGGATCTTCAACCGACCACAAATGAACATCTTTAATTTCAGGGCTCACCTGCTTTATCACCTTTGTTTCTCCCGGTTGAAGAGTTACATTTTCTGATAAACGGAATGCCTGAGTCCAATTTTCATCGGTAAGTTTACTTACAAGCTCTACTGTTTCAACAGTATTACCGTAATTCTTTATTTCAGTTTCAATATTTACAGTCTTAGCTTTTTCATCATTCCATATATGAACACCGAATGGTTCAATACGAACTTTATCTGTAACTTCAAGAGTTACCGGACGATAGATTCCCATTGGTTGAGAACCTTCCGAGAATCCATATTCAGAAGAACAGCCACCACAAACCCAAGGCATATCTGAAATCATTGAAGGGTGCTCTGCCTTAACGGCAATTGTATTTTTTGCACCCGATTTCAAAGCATCTGTTACATCAAGAGTGAAAGTTGTGCGACCACTCGGACGGCGTCCCATATTTTTGCCGTTTACATAAACTGTGGCATAAGAGCCTACCCCATCAAAACGGATAAACATTCTCTTATCAGCATCATAAGCTGGCAAGTCGAATTCTTTCTTGTACCATGCATTACCGTGACGATTACCATGTACCAGCTGACGGTATCCCGCATAATCATCCCAGTTATGAGGAAGATTAACTTTCTTCCAATCGGAAGTCACATTAAATGCATCATAAGTATTGCTGTTTTCTCCGGCAGCAATAGTAAACCAATCTTTATTAAGTGAAGTAGTGATTCTCTTTCCAGTCGGTTCAGGAACAGGGAAATGAACTTCCGATCTTCCCATTGGTTTTGAAACAGCCACCGCAATGCCACGCTGATCATTGTTATTTACGCCACAATAGTAATGGTAAACCACTCCTTTGTATTCAATCACACAAGATTTATGAGCAAAAAGATTATCATAATCCTTAGAAGGAATAACCAAGTCGTCTCCAGTCCAGTCGGTCCAGTGAACAAGGTCATACGAACAGGCAAAAGTATTGAATGCTTTATATTTCCTTGAGCTACGGAAAGCACTGAAGTAGAACATAACATACACATCACCTATTTTCTGGATGTGTGCATCGGCAGTAAGTCCTTCTTCATGAGTAAAGATAGGATTACCTTCATATCTCTTCCAGTGAATCATATCGTCAGACAGAGCAATACCAATTCTTTCAGCTTTGATATTTGTCTTTGGGTTACGACCGCCGGCATTGTAATACATCACAAATTGCTTACCGAGTTTTTTATCCTTATCCCAATAAACACAGCTTTTATACTGAGTTATGTTTTCAAACCACTGAGCATCTTTATCTTCCGGGCTCAATATTGGTTTATCCAGACTTTCCCATTCGTGAGCCTTCGTAATATTTTTCTTCGTAAAAGCCACACCAATTTTCAAAGGTCCGGACTCATATCCGGCAGAAGCACCACCAATATAAGTCATCCAATATTTATTTTTGAACTTATTCAGCTTATAACTTCCGCCCCATGTATTATCAAGTAAAGAAAGGAAACCACCACGCTGATTTGTATCCCATGTTCCATCACGGAAAGAAAGAACATTCCCCAAAGTTTTCCACTTAAGCAAATCATCACTTTCCGCAAGCATAGTCTGGTAACCACGACCATCCTTACCATTCTGCCCGTTATACATCAGGTAAGTCATGTACCACTTATTACCTTCTCTGAACACACTCGGGCAGTCAACCTTATATTTATTTGTGGTTGGTGCAATAACCAAACCATACTTATAAGGAGTTTTTATCTTCTCATAAATTTCCTCCATTTTATTCTGAGGGACTTGCTGCTGAGCAAATCCTCCCAATGAAATAAGAAGAGTAAGAAAAGCCGTTAAATGGCGCTTTATTATCATCATTTTATCTCTATAATTTATATTAATAGAATAACCAGTCAACTGTCTCTTCAGCTCCAGCCAAACCAGCATTCCGTGTTACCATCTCTTTTTTATTAGTAAATCCAAGAACAATCAGATATCCTTTTGGCAATAAAAGTTTATGTTTACCTGGCGCAAAGCTATAAGGATGAACATTAGCAAGAGGCATGTTGTTTATGCGAATAGCATTTATCAACTTAGGCTCAGCCTGGCCATATTCATTTGCAGCAGCATCAACTTCCAACTTAGGAGCTTTCGCAAATTTTCTTTGATCATCCCGGAAATAACCAACCAGCAATGTAACCGGTTCCTGAGTTTCAAATTCAATCGTTGTGCCCTCTTCACGTTGTTTATCACCATTGAAGCAGAAAGCAGAAAGCCCTTCCAATTCAGGAGCAATAGCCTCTACTTTTTCATTCAAATTAGTAAACAGTTGCGCTCCCTTTGTTAGTTTTACTACAGAAGGTTTACCAAGTAAAGTAACCTTAGCAGGAGCAAACGCAGCAATCTTTAAATCTGTAGAAGATAACTTACCGTTTGCTTTATCTTTCAACATTGCAAGATTTGCCTTAAAGTTATCTAATTCTTTCTGATAATGAACAAGCATTTCTGCCCATGTTTTGTTTTTACCATCGTCACCACCAATAGGAATACGGCGTTGTGAAGTCTGCATACTGTTAGCATACAAATAAGTATCCTTTGTAAGGTCAACTAACTCTTTATAATGTTGCAAGCTCTGTTCCAACAAAGGAATAGCAGCATCTAAATTCTTCAGATCTTTTCCCCACTGATAGTCGAGAACCAACTTGGCAGCTTTCACTTTCAGGTTGAAAGCATAAGCAAATTCGCGGTAGCAATGCATATCATTACGAAGACGTTCAAACTCTTCTTTGTTCTTTGTAACTTTGCCTTCCACGCTATCTATAGCATTAATAGCCTTATCTCCGTGTGCTATTACCTGAGCAACAATATCAAGTGGCAACTCACCAACATGTGGTTGTTTCTTCCATTCCTTTTCAACGTATTCAATCAGCTTTTCACCTTCCGGTCCGCAGCTTTCATAGAATCCAGGATAGATAGTATACTTATATGGATTAACCAGCTGACTCATAAACATACCCAAAAGAAGAGTCTGTCTGTTACCTTCGGTTATACCGAATCGACGCAACAACTTAGGAGCAATCTCGCCTGTCTGTTCGTAAGCTTCAAGAATATTACCCGCATCTTTTGCATCAATACCGTAATAATCACCCAATTGTTGTTCCCAATATACAATCTCATCTTTGCGGTCGCGTTTGCTGTTCCATGCATAACGAGCCCACCCTTTATACCACATCCAGTCACGATCGAGTTGTTCCTGACGCTTACCATCAGGTAGTTTATCTGCAGTATAAGGCCAATCCCAGTAAGAAGCCTGCGGATATAGGTGAAGCGCATTCGCTCCATGAACTTTATGCATAGCATTTACTGACTTCTGAATAAAATCAGGAGAACTCCAGCGGAAAGGTTCAAGGTTTGCCAGGATATGTACATTACTGATGTGTATACTTCCAAGCTCACTTAAATCCTTATGAATTTTAGCCCATGGGCCACGTGGTTCGTAAGTAGTAAGCGATTCACCATTATATTTGTGCATGGTATACAGATTCTTGTAAAGAGGAAGTGCTTTATCCATTACCATTTTACAATCAGTATCGTGAGCACGGAGTAAAATTGGAGGTTCGTCGGTACGTCCCAAAGCCTTCAGTCCGTCTTTTACACCCGGAATAATAGTTTTGGTAAACCATTCCACATCATCTTCGTAAGTATCCATTGCTTCACCAAGGCAAACCAATAATCCAACATTAGGATACTTTTCAATAAAAGCAGCGATAGATTTACGTGTATAATCAGCAATTAATGGAGTAATAGGACGGTTTCTATCCTGAGTCTTAATACCATAATGCTCGGCAAAAGGTTTCGAAACAATGATATTATAAAACATTTGAATAACAAAGATGCCACGCTTGTCAGCCTCTTTTGTTATGAACGAGAACATCTCTTCGTTTTTCTTAAAAGTAGCATCATCCACTTCAACGGCAAACGGATAATCTTTCAGTTTAACCAAAGAAGCAAATGGGTGACCATTCCACAAATAAACAGAGTTCATTTTGTTGGCCACAAGCATATCCAGATATTTAATCCACATCTGCTTATCATAAAACCATGGAAAGTTTTCTTCAGTATAAGGATATTCGTATACAGTTCTTCCAGGCAAGTAATATGGTTTCTGTACTCCAATACATGTACCTCTTAACACCATTTCCGGAGCATCAGTCATGTTTGCAGAAAATTCCAGCGTATTCTTTTTAACCTGATCTTTCAGTTGAAGGCAACCATACAAAGCCCCGCTTGGATCATTGCCATACATTAAAGTTATATTTTTCTTTGTCCCGATATAGAAGCCCTCTTTCTTGTTAAAATCAGGAAGCATAAAGCCATATTTCTTAGCAAAGTTAAGCGAAATAGGATCTCCTTTTTCCAAAGCAAGAATTGTTTTTCCACTTAAATGTTTTGCATCATTCAGATTACGTACTTTAACCGTATATCCGTCATTCTCAAGAGTTGTCTTCAGCTGTTCTGTTCCAAACTGTAAACGTTTGGATGCTGTAGGCGAAGTAATTATCGACACTGCATTCTTTTGGCATGAAGCAAAAAGACAAGCCAATCCACACAAGGTCAATACTTTCAGTTTCGTCATCGTTCAAATAAGTTTATAATGTTATAAAAATGAGACGAAAACAAAGGAAGAATGTACTCAAAAACGTGCAATTTCCTCAATAAAGAAAGGAGCTTCCATTACGTACACCCGGATGGACAATATTCGTACACCCGGATGGACTCTGACGGTACACCCACATGTAGAAAGTGCGTACACCTAGGTGTACGGAAGAATGAGTTAGTTATAAATAAAAAAGAGCTAAGAAGCAGCTTATTATCCTTGCTTCTTAGCTCTTTTTATTCAAAGCTATTATGACTAATTACGGTAGTTTACTGTAACTTCAGCATTATTGCCTTCAATTAAGATACGATATTCATCGTTAGAAAGTTTTTCAACAACTCCGGTAGATGCTTTAGGTTTGCTTTTACTCTTGAAAGTAAGATAACCTTTTCCCTCGCCGGCTTTAACCTTGATTGTTTTTTTATCCATATATACATGAACGCCTCCCTTAGGAGTAGGAACCGTTCCTTCAATCCATTTCAATCCGCCCAAAGAAGGATTGATAGCGAACTCACTGTATCCAGGTTTAAGAGGTTTCACTCCCAGATAATATTTACCTAACAAGTAAATAGGACTTGATCCCCAAGCGTGACAAAGACTCTTTCCGAATGGACGACCATACATTTCATAATGTTTGCTGCCTTTATCTTCTGGATTATATTTTTCCCAGAATGAAGTAGCACCTAGTTTAAGCATACCACCCCAGTAATCCTTTATTTCTTTGGTTACATTAGTCTGTTCGCCAAGTGCACAAAGAGATTCCAATTCATAGAAACGCATATAAGGAGTTGATATCTTCATAATAGAATTATTCAGTATAACCGACTTCTTAACAGCTTGCTTTTTCTGATTATCCAGATAATCAAACAAGATTCCAAACATATTTGCATAACGAGTAACTTGCTCGCTTTGCTTTCCATTCAAACGGTTATGAACAAACCCTTGTTTCTCATTATTCCAGAAAGCAGGTTCCAATTTCGATTTAAGAGAAGTTGCCAACTTATCATATTTTGCTTTATCCTCTTTATTTCCGGTAAGGTCAGCACACACCGCCATTGTTTCCAGACTCTTGCAGAACAATATCTGTTCAAAGCTCAGTTCGCCGTGCTTATCCATATAACCATCTGCCCAGTCCACGAAGACCCAGTCGCCAGTCATACCTTCGACCATGCCATCCTTATTGGTTCTTCCCAGCACATAATCCATCATGCTAGCCATCTTCGGATAAAGTTGTTCAATTAAATGACGGTCACCAGTATACAGATAGTAATCATATACACTTAGGAACCAGTAGAACGTATAATCCATGATAGTATTAATATGCGAAGTAACAGGATCCTTACCACGAAGCAGATTTATAGTACGGCCTACTGTGTGAGAATCGAAGAACAAATAATAGTTCATCAAATAACTTTGAATGGCATCTCCACTCCACACCCAGCGGTCGCGTTTAATACCATCAATAAAGAATTCACGGGTAGTAAGATGCATTGTGTAAGCAGCCACATCCCATATTTTATTAATCTCCGGATCACTGCAACGGAAAGAACCGCGATAAGTTTCTGGAAGAGATTCGTAAAGCATAGATGCCTTTGCAAAGCTCACTCCCGGATCAGTTACGATATATACATATCTGAAAGCCTTAGAACCCTGAACGGTATAATCTTTAGCTTCAGCATTGTTTATTTCAAAACGATCGAGTGTTTCACAAGAACCCGTGCTCATTGCTTCTTCTTTGGATTCTCCGTAGAAAATATTCACTTTACCATTCCCCTTCAGTTGTTCAAGTTTGATGTAACCAAAGGTTTCTTTTCCAAAATCTACCAACACGCCTTGCGTTTGAGGAGTACTGGAAACCGCATTAGCAGGTTCAGTATGCAACTTAAATTGAGAAGGCAGCTGAGACGGATCATTAAAATTCCAGCTGGCAGCATCCATATAAGTTGTAGCCGAAGTATCCGATGCCTTACCCGATTCGTCAATCCATTCTTTATCTTCGTAAGTTACTTTCCATGACTGATCAGAGAAAATTGTTTTACCAGATACATAGATAGCAGGAACCGTTGCCTGATTATGAACTTTGATATTCAGACTATGTTTTCCTTCCGGAATAATCAACGTTTTAGGAGCACCAAACAGAAGTTTACCATCAAGTTTTACATTGTAACGTCCCTCAACAGCAATTGTAATCTCCTCCGGTTTAAACAGATTCAGTTTCTTAGAGAACTCCACCAACACGTAATGGCTATCCATTTTCCAGAAAGGAGGAAAGAAAGCTCCCCTCTCCGTACGGTTATTATTCATGTTATTGCCGAGCCATATTTCATAATCGCCCGGATACCAAATCCATGTAGCTTTTTGTGCTTTCATTGAAGAAACAGAAAGAAGCATTAAAAGGATTAATAAAAAAATACGTTTCATCTTTATATTATTAAGATTATTTTTTCAACAAATATAGGTAATTCGGCTGTAAACCAGCACGGTTACGAATACTATCTGCCACCATCGGACCATTGTTTGTCCATACATTACCCGGACCGTTGGCATTCTTCAGGAACTTTTCGGAATCACACCAGTTATCTTTCACCTCAATGAACGAAGAGCCTTCGTCGGTATACAAGTAGAACCAGTGATTAGGATCATGAGCATAAGGAGAAAGAACGATATCATGCACGTAATTTTCGGCAACCACTGTTTTTGGTTGAGCAGAAAGAGTGTAAATACCGGCCACATCATGCATGTGAATAGCATAATGATGGATATTATTTGCAATCACTTTATTATTTCGCATGCAATTTACAGTCTGCGTCCATCCCCATCCCAGGTTAATTCCGGTGTAGGACACATAGCTGATTTCGTTATGCTGAATAGTTACATCTCTTACAAAACCTGCACAGATTGCCACACATCCCCAGTCCTCGTTTGTTACATCCGTAAAGTAATTGTTGGCAATAAGCTGATTGGCGCAAAGCACTCTGCTATCTGCCGGATCGTAAGGTAAATGCGACTCAAACGAAGGATCATTAAACTTACCAGTCTGCAAACCGTTGCCGGCAATATCTCTGAAGATAGAACCTTCCACACTTACATGCTGAGCAGCTTCAACAAAGTCGAGCCCACAAGAACCCAAATGTTCAAAAGAACAATTAGTAAAAGCAATATTGTTTGCACCCTGCACCTGAACGGCAGCTGGCGGACGACCAATCCATCCCTGATTATCCAGCGGATGATTATTATCATCACGTATCTGTTTCGGATTCAATGTATAAGCATCCAGCATATACATTCCGGCCTGCAAAGGCACATGTCCTTTTTCCGACGGACGCATCCAGGTGGTATAATTAAAGTTGATACCTTCAAAACGGATATTTGAAACCGGACGGTCAACCGTTCCTTGCACTTGAACCAACGTTTCCAAAGCAGGAACCACAGCCGATGCGGTTTTCATGTTTTCTCCTTCACGTGGATAATAATAAAGTCTACCGGTTCTGTTATCATAAAACCATTCACCCGGTTGATCGAGTAATTCAATGGCATTAGTCAGATAGAATGCAGAGTTCACCCCTTTGCCCAACATTGGTCGTGGCCAGGGATGTTCAAACTGAATGCGACTTTCAGGATTACAGAATTTAATTCCGGCAGAATCACCCTGAACCTTGATAGACTTGATGCGAAGATTGGCAATTGCCCACATCTCGTGAAGCACCAACTCAGCATGACGAGCATTCATGATAGCCTTCACCGATTTAGCCGGCACCCAAAGAATTTCGTTTTCCACATCATTGTTCACAATCCTTGCCATCTGTTTAAAATCGGCAACATTACGGGCACGAACGGCTTTCTTTCCGTTTATCCACAACTGACGGAAATCCGCCGTTCTCCCGTTAAAATCAGGAACTTCTGTTACCCAGACTTTTCCTTTTGCTGAAGCAGGCAGGCCTATTACATTTCCGGCCTTTTGCCATCCGGAAAGTGATACCCCACCACTAATAATTACCTTTTCATCCTTTACCGGTTGAATAACCGTAGGCGATTCTTTCGTACCCGAATCTTCGGGACGGATAAAGACCGGTTCGTACAAAGAGTAAGTGCCTCCCTGCATGTAAATATGAATACCGCCCTTAACCGACTCATCTTTTAATCTTCTGAGTTCGCGCGCCTGTCTCAATGCTCCTGCCAAAGTAGCTTTCGGAGAAGTCTGAGTTCCGTTGTTACGGTCATTACCATGCACGGAAATCCATATATCAGCCGAAAAAGCCTTTGTAACTCCTAAAAAGAGAACAAGCAGGAGAAATGGAATACGTTTCATTTTTCTTATATTATCTGTTTATCAACATTCATTTATCGTGCCAAAGGCATCCATACAGTCATATCCGCTTTACCACGGTTACCCCATGCATAATAAGGAATCAAGCGGATTTTCACTTTCTTTGAAGAGTCAGATACCTGTTTGTAAAGAGTACCTTTCCATGAACCTTCGTTCATCAGTTGAGCTTCGCCATCCAAAGCCACAATCGGACTACCATCAATAGTAATCTTATTTGGTGTAAGCTGAATATTTGCAGGAATCAATACATTATCAATAGATTGTCCGCCTTCCACATCCATAGATTCAAGACAGTAAACCAGCGGTCCACGTTTCACTACAGTCTGGTTACGAGTTTCTTCCACCAACGGATTAGATTCCATCAGTTTCACAGTCATGGCAAGATTCAATTCCACAACATCACCCTTCTTCCATACTCTGTTCACCTCCGCATATTTTCCGGCAGAAAGATCTACATCCACAGGTTTGCCATTAACAGTCAAGGTTGCTTTCTCGCACCATTCAGGAATACGGAAATTCATTGAGAACGCTTTCTTTGAAGCAACTTTATCAACAGTTGTAACCACATTGCCGTCCCATGGATAGTCAGAAACCTGAGTCAATTTCAAGGCAGAGCCATCAGTCAGTTTAGTTTCAAGTTGGTTGCCACCGTATAAGTTGAACCAAACACCTTTTTGTGAGATACTATATGCATAATTCTGAGCTTCGCACAAAGTACGAACAGTATTAGGAGGACAGCAGAAACAGCTAATGTATGAAGTACGTTCTCTAGGCCATCTCAACGTATAAGGAAAATCCTTAGACAAACGCAACGGATTTGTATAGAAGAATTTCTTTCCATCCAGACTAACGCCTGCAAGCACACTATTATAAAGAGAAGTCTCCATTACATCAGCATACTTCTCTTCACCGGTAGTCTGCAACATACGCCAGTTGAAAAGCATATTTCCAATATTCGCGCATGATTCATTGTGAGCTGTGCTGTTAGGTAATTGGTAAGCACGACCATAAGACTGGTGCACTTTCTGAATAGAATCCGGTTCGTAGCAAGTACCATCAGGAGAAGTACCGTCATACAAAGCACCGCAAGCGCCCGTTACATACATCTTTCGATTAACAATATCGTCCCATATAGATTCCAGATTATCCTTTAACACCTTTTCTCCGGTTTCTGCATATACATCTGCCACACCGGCATATAGATAATTAGCACGAACAGCATGTCCCATAGCCTTCTTCTGGTCGCGGAAAGGAATACGATCCTGATTATCATCAGTTCCATTCTTCACCATACCGCGAATATTAATTAGATTCTTAGCCAATTCCAGGTAACGAGGATTACCGGTTGCACGATACATCTCTACCACACCCATATAGTGAGAAGGACATATAGCATTGCGGGCAAGTTCAGCCGAAGCAGTTTCGTAGAAGTAGCAAAGAAAATCAGTCGCCTTGATAGCAGCATTGAACAAAGTCTTCTTTCCGGTAGCTCTGTAATGTATACAGCCCGCCATCATCAAGTGACCAAGATTATAAGTTTCAAAGTTCAGGCGGTTAGCAAAAGCACCCACTTCATTGGCACCCCCTACTTTCGTTCCAATAACTTCTTCTTTCTTCGCTTTGTGAGAGTCGACACCTTTATTTTTTTCTTCGATAATAACCGGAGTATGAATATATCCATCTTCACGTTGCGCCTTAACGATAACAGCAACCGCCTTATCCATCAGCGCATCCAACTTCGGATCTTTATTTACCGCATAAACAGCAGCCACACCTTCCAGCCATTTATAAAAATCGCCATCGTGGAAAGGAGGTCCCCAATGTTCGCCCGGACACACACCTGCAGCCACTTCAAAGTTGCGGAAGCCATGTGAAATCTCAGGAGCATTCCATGTATTCCACATGCTGATAAGCATAGTATCTTTGCAAACGCGGAATCTATCTCCCCAAAAGCCATTAGTCCACTTCACAGCCGACAAATCAACGTTAGTAAGTTGTGCATACTTACTTTTCGAGGTATTCATTAAGGCTTTTTCCTGTGCCGGCAAAGCCATAAAAGCCGATAATAAACCAAGTGTAAGAAGTCCTTTCTTTATCATTTCTTTTTTCGTTAATATAATGTGTTAACTATAAGGACGAAGAAAGGATGGTTTTGTAATGGGGGAAAGAGATTTTCAATCAAATATTCTTTTCTCGATATTTCAAAATCAACTGGACTACTTTTATTACAGAAAAAATGGTTAAACCCAAAAGTCCTAATTCAATAAAAACAAATATAGTATTCAATTCATCAAAATACCAAAATGAGAATTGGCTTATTGAGAATATATGAAAGACTTTTGGCAGAAGAGAATAGAACACAACAATATAAACCAACGTCACAGGTATTGCTTTCAACAAAAGAATTTCTAACAATTCTTTTGTAAATTGCTTTCTTGCTTCACATTGTATTTGGGGCGGCATTTTCTTACTTACTTTTTCATTAACACTCTTTTGAATTTCATTTAAAAGATAAACAAGAAACACAAGTAGCACACTAATTCCTGAAAGTAATTCGGCCATATTATCTCAGTTCTTGCATTAATAAATCACGAGTATCAGCAGGCAAAGTATATTTACTCGCAATTCCTCTAATTTTTTCAATAGGTTTTAGCTCGGGTCCCTTTTGACTCACAATTGAGTTTAATTCTTCTACTATTATCGGCGATAAACATACAAATTCATAATCAATACCTAAACTTTGCTGAGTTGCCGAATTTATAGTTTCTAATAATGTTCTTTTAACAAAAGAACCAATTTTAGTTCTATATCTAGATTTTGTATTACGTAATAAGGTTCTACTTTGCGAAGGTGTTAACTGAAAAATAGAAGATACATCATTTTCGCTAGGAAATCGATCCTTAAAAAAATAACTAATAAGAAAAAACAACCGTTCTTGTTGAACTTCATCAGCCCGTGTTGGAAGCCCTTTTTCTTTAAACATTTTAAGATACTCCATAAATGCAGTTTTGCATAATTTAGTTAAAGCTTCATTCATTTCTCCACTACTCAATCCCAAACAATTTTGAATAAGAGTTTTGTCATCAGAAGTTAGCTCTATATCCGATACATCAATTATTATTTCCATTATTTTTAAACTTGTTATTAATTAAAAACACTAAATACATAAATAAAGAATCTAAAAAATATCAAATAAAAATACAAATTTAGCTACAAATATAATTATAAAAAATAACATTAGTATATTAAAACCGTATTAATGCAAATAACAAATATTCCACAACAAAGCTATCTAAACTTTTTACAAGTTATTCAAGGTAAACAAACTCAGGAACAAAAGCGTAGACTCTAATTCTATTTAAATTCTGCCACACCAGTTACAAAAGTAAAAAAACACATCTATTCATCACAACGCTTCAACCGACTAAGCCGTTCTTCATAACTCCGCAAATACATTCGTTTTAGTTTATCATCAAGAAAAGAATTACCTATCAACTCCTTTACAAGTGGCTGAGAAATAGTGAACATCTCCATGATTTTTTTTATCCTCTTTTCCGGCACTCCTATTCTGCGTCCGAAATGAATAAAATCATCACTGCAAGGATGCCCGGTTTGCTCATATATTTCAGAATATTCTTTCTTTGGGAATAAACCTGCTTCGAGTGCAAAGTCGCTATCTTTTACGTGTAGAGAAGTATTCATTAAATCATACGCTGGAGCTAAAAGATAATCACCATTGGGAGATTGTTGCAATGAAAAGTTCTTTTGGTGAGCATCGCCATTAGCAAACAGATAATTAAACACTATCAACGTAAAAAACTTACTCATTTCAACTTGCCAGGCGGATACATTGTTACGGATTAACAAAGCTAAATCTTCATAACTACCGGTATATTTAAAGTCTTTACCATGGGTTACTGAAGTTTTACTGGCTAATGAAGAAAAATCTTCCTGATTTATTTTTGTTCCGTTGGCTGCTATATCAAACCGCTTGGTGATATATGCCATTTCTCCGTTACTAAAGAAAGTCAAAGCATTTTCTGCTGTTTTAATTTTGTAAACCTGACTGGCAATCTGCATCGTTAGATGTTCATTTGCCGGAATCTGATTACGAAACTTTAAATGCTTATAGTTGGGTGCAGGTTTAATAATATAAGTTCCCTGAACTCCTTGCGGTGTAAGTACAATCTTTCCTTTATCAACAATGGCCGATAACTTTTCTTGTACACCCGATACTGAAATCTGATTTATGTAATCTGCAATATCATTTTCTTCTGCATCATAAGAAAAATCAAGTATATGGTTCACTGATTTTCCGCTAAAGACACGCTTCAGGCACAAAGGACTATATTTATCAAATCCTTCTGCTAAAGTACCCGGACAATGTTTTATTTCTTTCATATCTTCTTCACCGTTACTGCACCAATAGTATCTGTATGTGCTATTGCAAGCAATAGTCCAAAATAATCTTCTTCATCAATACGAAGTGTCTGGCATTGAATGGCTTTATTTGCTCCTTCAGACAACATATTGAAAAAGAAAGAGAAAAGGGTTTCCGATCTATATTCCTGCTTTGTCTTTGGAAGCGTTAAACTGATTGCCGGTAAAGAAGAGTCCGGAAAGTATTTATCGTCATAACGGAATATGTATTCTCCATTATCATTCTCGGTAAGAAGTCCGGCCAGAATCTTATTGTAATATACTTCTGCCTGTCTCATAATTTAGGTATTTCTCTAACTTTCATTATCAACTCAAGTCCTAGTGCATCGGCTATTTTTCTAAGAGTATCGATAGATGGATTACCGTTACCTTTTTCTATAGCTTTTATGGTCCGAAGACTAACGCCGGAAATATCTGCCAGGTCTTGCTGAGTAATGTTGAGCAAGACTCTTCTATTTTTTATAATATCGTAGAAATCCATAAGTGCATTATTTTGCCCATTTGAAGCAAATATACGTATTATAACGGTTATAATACCAAAAAAGTGCAATATTTTGCATATTACATTTTCCTGTTTTCTATATTTTTAATAAGCTACAAATAAATCTCCCCAGCCATATATAACTTACACTCTCCGCTAATTTCAACTCGTTCACCTAAATATTTGCAAGAAAGATATCCCTTACGAGCTGACAACTGAATTGCAGAAAGTTCTTTCTTATTTAGTCTTGCTGACCAATAAGGAGTTAATGTTGTATGAGCCGAACCGGTAACCGGATCTTCATCGATGCCGGACTGCGGAGCGAAGAATCTTGAAACAAAATCTACATTGTTTCCCTTTGCTGAGATGATTACTCCCCTACCCCTTAACTTTGAAATCTCTTTCAGATTGGGCTTTATATTCACAATCTGTTCTTCCTTTTCAAAGACTAAGAAATAATCTGTTTTACCTTTATAGGCTGCTATTGGTTTTAGATCAAATCCATTTGTTATTTCATCCGTGAGTGTTATCTCTTTAAATTCATCAGAAGGAAAATTCAAGGTTAGCAGTTCTCCATTCTTGCTGACAGACAAATCGCCGCTTCTGGGTGAATAGAAATGAATGGTATCTTCCTTATGACCTTCATAATTGAATAAAATATAAGCAGTAGCAAGTGTGGCATGTCCGCATAGATCAACTTCGACCGCCGGAGTAAACCATCTAATCTCATATTTATCACCTAGTTTCACATAAAAGGCTGTTTCGGCAAGGTTATTCTCCATTGCTATTTTCTGCATAACATCATCGCTCAGCCACTTTTCCAATGGGCAGACTGCTGCAGGATTACCTGAAAAAACTTCGCTGGTAAATGCATCTACCTGATATATTCTTTGTTTCATATTATGTGGTACTTAATTGATGCTACTGTTATAATCTATTTATAAGTTTCACTATTTTTCAATCTTAACAGTTGGAATATTTGTTGAGATCATTTCTTTTAAATAACTTATTCTATAATTTTCAAGAGTCTGGAAAAAAGGTGTAATATCATCTCCATAACCTCTTTTTGAATAAGCATAAACAATTAACGCTTTTCCTTTATTAGGAATTTCAATTTGCTTATATCGATATAGATTAAATTCAACAACTGTCATCTTATCATCTTTGCTTTCACCAAGTAGAAAATCTATAAGATATTCTTTCCCATCCGGACTTTTAGTTACTTGATAATTACATATAGGATCAGTATTCTTCCTTGCAGTCAACTCATTTATTTTTTGATTTACAGCACCCTCAGTACTAATATCAGTGATAAAAAGATGTATAGTCAGCATTTGATTAAAATGCTCAGAATTCTCACCTTTAGGCAAGTACTCCTGAATTAAATAATTATCATTGGGCTTAGCAGACCATGACAATTTATAGTCTGTTTTATTAAATTCTAAGTTTCCTTTTACTCCAAGTCTATCTATCGGATTTTGAGCCATAGATGATAAAGACAGAAATAATGCAAAAAGTATTGTTAATCGTTTCTTCATATTGTAGGTTTTTAATTTATAGGTCTAGACATATTTATTTGTTATGGATTCATTGTTACCTTTTTCTATAGCTTTTATGGTCCGAAGACTAACGCTGGAAATATCTGCCAGATCTTGCTGAGTAATATTGAACAAGACTCGTCTGTCTTTTATAATATCGTAGAAATCCATAAGTGCATTATTTTGCCCATTTGAAACAAATATAGTGTATTATATTAAATATAATACCCAAAAGTGCAATATCCTGCATCTTACACTTTTGCCAGCAAAACAAGCTTGTTTAAAGTCTTCCAATTGCGAACAGTTACTGCCGCATCAAGTTTATGAACATTATTTGCAAGCTTAGATTTACTAATGCTATTGCGAAATAAAAGATACACGTTTCTGCCTATAATCCGATAATCATCGCTATCACTTCTATATGTATCAAGATATTCTGTTTTCTCTTTTTGGAGAGCTGTAGACAATAGCGCCACATACAAGCATTCTTTGTCTGACAAAGATTCAGCTTCCGAAATTTCATCCTTAGAGAAAGGACAATCAAGGATTATTTCTTCTAACTCAGCCAGAGTTCTCAGCACCACCTTTACAGGAAAACCAAAGGCTACTTCAATTTTATGTTCTATTTTAGTTTGAAGATCAGTTTCCTCTTCATTTGATTTGAATATAACATTACCACTCTGAATATATGTCTGCACTTCACAAAGCCCAATTGATTCAAAGACTTTCTTAAGTTCAGACATCTTTATGATATTCTTTCCGCCTACATTAATTCCTCTAAGCAATGCTATGTAAATATTCATATTTATTTCTAAATCATAAATGATATTCCCCCTCAATCTTAACAACCGCATTACCACCAAAAAGAACTTTGCCATCTTTGGTATTAAGCTTCACAATATTAAAGAGATCTTTTTCGCCATTTTGTTCGATTGAAACTGGCTGACCGTTCCACATCTCATTCTTCAGCATATAATATCCTATTGCCGAATTTCCTGAACCGGTTGCGGGATCTTCAAGATAACCAAACTTCGGGGCAAAGACACGGGTTCTTATTTTATTTGATTTATCAGCTACATCGTTTGTGAAAACAAGTATTATATCTATACCGTTATTGAGGCAGAATTCTTTCAACTTTGGTTCATCCGGATGCAGAGCAAGGATATTATCCAAATCCACAATCGGGACTATCAGTGTTCTTAAGCCTGCATCTATCAACATAACAGGGTGTTGCTGATCAACACTTTCAACGGTAGTCTGAAGATTTGCAGCTATATCTGCCAACGAAGGTTTTACTTCAAGATATTCAGGATCGGGAGCTGTGATAAATACGGCATCGAGTGATTGAAGTTCGTTATATACCGCCAAATCTCCTTTATTAGTTTTGATTGTAATTTCTTTAACCTGTTGCAGTTCCTTATTACTTTTTATCAGATTATACATACATGCAATAGTTCCGTGTCCACAGAATTCTACTTCACACTCGGAAGAGTAGTAACGCAATCTGTATGCATTATCATCAAGCGGGCTGCAATACACAACTTCGGACACAAATCCTTTGTGATCTTTTGCTATACTTAGCATTTCTTCTTCTGTTAATTGCTGATCTTTATTGAGGAACAGACAAGCAGCAGGATTCCCTTTCGACTGCCCGCTTGTAAATGCATCCAGTTTTCTATAAACGAATTTATTCTTTGTATCAGTTTCAGAAGCTGCACACGGTTTATCTGGTTTCGCCTGATTAGCTGTAGTTGTTTTCTTCTTACCAAATTTATTAGCTTTTTCCCATGCAGCCTTTCTGGCTTGGTATTGCTCGTACTGATTTTCTAAATAATTATCTGCCATAAACTTTTTACTTTAAACTCCGAAAAACAAAGGTATTCAATTAATTCTTTTAAAAAAGAGAAAATATTAATTTATTACATATCTAAATATGTAGAACATTCTTTGATTCTCTGCTGAAGAAATTGAAAAAGCCGGCGAATGCTTTATTTCCTCTTGTACAAAACAAATATATCTTCTGTACAAAAGAATTAATTGTTTTGTACAGAAGAATGCATTCTTTTGTACAAGGATTTAACAATTTGAATAGTTAACTCAAAATGAGTCCTACACATTTTACTGTGCGTATAGAGATAGAAGAATCAGCCGACAGATATGTACGCAGCTTTTTGATAAAAACATCCAGGCTACGTGATGTATAAAAATCACTTGTTCCCCAAATGTTTTCAAGAATATCATCTCGTTTCACAATCTCTCCCCTGTTTTCGCAAAGCAGTTGAAGAATCTGTGCTTCGCGGGCGGTAAGGTTCCACGATTGCGAATCGAACTGTAATACTAACCGTTCTGCATCAAAATGATAACTTCCTAATGTGAATATATTTTTTTCATTTCTAGATTTTACGCCATTCTTAAGTTTCAGCAGCGCTTGGATATGTGCATCAAGCTCTTCTGGAAGAAAAGGTTTCTTTATATAATTATTCACGCCGGAATGATAACCGATAGTAACATCCTTTGGCGACCCCTTGGCTGTAGCAAAAACAATAGGAATATCACCATCTGTTTCGCGAATTATTTGTACCATTTCATTTCCATCCATTACAGGCATTTCAACGTCAGATACAATGATATCCGGTTTAAACTCTTTCCATGCTTTCAACCCCTCTTTACCATTTAGCACAGGCATAACATTATACCCACCAATCATATCCTCAAGGCTTCCCTTTATAATATAATTCAGGTTTTCATCATCCTCAACCAGTAAAACTTTTATCATAATTCTTCTATTAATACCGGTAAACTGATAGTAAATTCACAAAAATCATTTTCAACACTGGAAACAGAAACCGTACCTTCATGCGCCTCAATCACGCGAAGCACATAACTCAGTCCAAGACCAAATCCTGCGGCTCCGCCTTTTCTGCCAACGGCAGCTGCTCTTTCGAACTTTTCAAATATCTTAGCCTGATCTTTAGGAGCTATTCCAAGTCCATTATCTCTGACTTTTATTACAATCTTATCATCTGTTTTAAAGCAACTGATGTCTATCTTCACCTCGTTATTAGAATACTTTATCGAGTTATCAATCAGGTTACTGATAGCTTCCTTTAGATATTCATAGTCGGCTACCACAAAGGTGAGATCATCAGAAAAAGACAAATCAAAAGATATTTTTTTATGCGGATTGATAGAGAACTTATTAACCAACGAACCAATCATTTCTTTTAAATCCACAATCTGCTTATTCAGCTTCAGTTCACCCTGCTCCAGTTTGGCAATAGTTAATATACGGTTGGTCAAAGTAAGCAAATGGTTGCTCTCGTCCATACAAATTTCAAAGTACTTTTCCTTCTTCTCCTTTTTATCATCGAGCTTGCCGCTTCTTAACATATTAATTCCCATTAAAATAGTAGAAAGAGGAGTTTTCATATCATGAATCATTGCGTATGTAAAGTCCTGACGCAACTGGGCTATTTTATTCTGCCGGACAATTATTTTTATCTGGAAGAAAATACAGTAACCTATTACCAATATCATTAAAACAGAACCTACAAGCATCAAAGTCATTTGTTCAAAAATAACTTTATATGGAGAAATGACTAACACCTGAATTCCTTCAGTATTCTTTTTATTTGTAGGAATTATATTAGACTTTAATGCACCTATAAAAAGTTCTTCAGAATTCTTGCTGGTTGTTTCAATAACTTCACCGGTCTGGGGATTAACTTTATTCAGTATATATTTAACCTTAATCTGAGATTGCTCTAACGATTTAGAGAACAGGCTATCCAGACTGGAAATTACCAAAGGCTTATTTAACTTCACAAGAGATTCCTGTAAATCAACATAATTAGGAAGAAACGACGTACTTTCTCCCGAAATTGTGTCCGAAGTAATAAAAGCCCCCTTCGGCATAGATTGCAAAGCAAGGCTTAGCCTTGCAAAAACCTCTTTTTGATTTGATTCTGAAAGGCAGATATTTATTTTATTCTCTATTTGGTCACTTACAAAGCGATATGCATTATAGAGCCACAATCCTTGCAGTAATAAAATAAATAAAATGGCTGTTGCCGTTATAAACTTCGCGTAATTACTATTCATATTCTCCAAATATACTGCAAAAATAACAATTAGATTAGATTAGATAACAATTTAATAACATTCATTTTTTTAATGAATATATACTTTTGCCCTCATCATATTTATAAATAAAAAAGATAAAAATAACATTAGCTATTTCTTTTCATCTAACATATATTTATATTATTCAGCTGGTTAGGTAGTATAAATAAATTGCTTAAAGATTGATGTAATGCAATCTTTAAGCAATGTTTTTTTATCAGCAGCAATCTTGCCGATAAGACTTCTCCTGCAAATTTAATTGAGAATCAACTTATTTTCTTTCATCCTCTGCCCAGCAAAAATCAAGAGCTGATTCGCGCTGAAGAGCAGCATCTACAATCTGATTAGCACTATCAATAATAATCTTTTTTATTGTTGTGGTACTAACACCGGGAGTATATGGGAAATAAACAACACGTTTACCCGGTTGAGATTTCATCCATTCCAACCCTTCCAGATATTTATGTTCCCAATCGTCTCCAATGGTCACAATATCAATTTTTTCCTCCCGAAGCTGAGCCACCTCGGTTAATTTCACCTGTTTCACTACTTTTGTCACAAATTTTAAAGATTCAATAATCCTAAAACGCTGTTCAAAAGGTATAATGGGTTTCATCCCTTTGTACTTTTCAATAAGTTCATCCGTGCTAACGCCAACAATCAGCTCATCTCCCAACTCCGCCGACCGTTCTAATAAGTTTAAATGTCCTACATGAAATAAATCAAAACTACCTGAAGTAAATACCCTAACCATCTCTCTTTTATTTTAATTCAGTTTATAATTCTCTATTTCCTTTATTCGTGCAGCCAATTCATCCAAATCCTCTTTTGTTTGAACGCCTAAATGCGATACCCGGAAATAATGAGGAGTGCCTCCGGGCATAATATATATATCTTGTTTCAACAGTTCGTTGAACAATAGATCTCCGTTTTTGTGAACGAAAAATCCGGTAATGCAATTTGAAGGAACTTCGGCAGGAATTTCCCAGCCATTCTTCTTACAAAGGCTTCTGAAGTAAAGCGCCTTGTCTCTTACTTCATCAACAATAGCATCAGTTCCCTTCTCAATATCCATTTTTAAGCGGGCATGCAATTGCATAAAAAGTGTAGTGGCAGGACTGTAAGGAGTTTGCCCACGCTCCAGATTCTTAAGGTTTTCCGCAAAATCAAAATAATAACCTTTACGGGCATAAGGCAGATTTTGAACGCTCTCGGCAAGTACTATCAAAGATAATCCGGGAGCAATGTTCAACCCTTTCTGGCTACTTGTAATGCAGATATCTATTCCAAGCGCATCCATATCAAGAGGATCGGCCAGAAAAGAACTGATCACATCAACAACTAACGAAACATTATACTTGTGACAGATATCTGAAATCTTTTTCAGATTGAACAACTGCCCTGTAGAGGTTTCATGATGCTGACATAAAAACACATCCGGTTGAGATTCAATTATGGCACTTTCAAGTTCATCATAATCGATATCCCTGGCAAAAGGAACTTCAAAGATTTCGTTTGGGCAAGCATAATAATCGCATAAGCTTTTCCAGCGATGTCCGAAAGATCCGCCTGATATAATAAATGCTTTCTTCTTCAGAGTTACAAAATTAGTAACTACAGCTTCCATTGCTCCTGTGCCGGATGCCGTATAAAAAACAACCTTTCCTTTTTTGCAATTTATGAGCTGAAGCATCATCTGTTCAGACTCTTTCACTAATGCAGAAAAGGCAGCAGTACGCATATATGGTATCTGTCCGTTATTTATCTGCAATATTTCTTCCTCAATATTTCCGGGAAAAACGTATGATTTCATTTTTTATCGTTTAATTCGTCCAAATTCTTTAATACTGGTGTATCTTCTCCAAAAATTAAGCTTCCGTTTCTTCGGAACACCATGTCTGTTTATATAATTGGCAGTAGCATCTAGCATACGCTTGCACACATTACCATCCAAATAAGGATCATAATTATTTTTAATCCACTGTCGTTTTTTAATTGCATCGTCATCGTATTGAGCTTTTTCAAAAGCATCCGATAATTGATCGGGGGCAGTAATATTCGTCCAATAAATATCTGTTGAGATTGTGCCCAAAGTAATGACCGGTCTATCCAACAACAAAAATTCGTATATGGTAGATGATGTATCACTGATCATCACGTCTGACATGAGTTGGTATTTTGTTACATTATAATCGTCAACCCAAACAATATGTTCTTCGCTTTCTGCCAACTGTTTATATTCATCAATCCACTCCTGCTTAGTTAAAGGGTGGAATTTGAGTAATAATACAATATCTTTTTTGTGAACAAGATCTACAAGAGTTTCTTTGATGTGTGGCAAAGAAGTTAAAGAAGGCGAGAAGGTTGGAGCATACAGCACAACCTGACTTTTTTTATGTTCTGCCAACAAGTCAGCCTTTTCAGTATCAAAACTATGCAAATGCTTTTTAATCCAGTCTTGCTTAGGCCATCCGGTTTCTACGACTTCAAAGTCTTTATATTTTTTGGCCAAAGTAGAGAAGCCTTTAGTAAAGAAAGGTCCCTGAGTGAAATAAGTATCAAAATATCTTCTTATCACCCAATGATCTTTTTTCTCAGCGGCATATCCATGAAAAACCTGAATTTTTACTCCGGGAAGATAATAAGGGACAATATTTCCCGGAACAAAAATTGCTTCCGGTGAAAAATCGTAGACTTCCTGTATATTATTGGTATAAGGAACTTTTTCACTTAAAGGGAACAAAGGTATTTTTTTTTGATGTACATACCAGATAATTTTATTATCCGGAGATTGTACAGCTTCTTGATATATTGGATATAAAATATCAATAGCATATTTGTTTTCACAAAATAGTATTATACGCATTTTTTTAAAGAACTAATCCTTGTTTTGAATCATTTATTTAAAACAAACGCAAAGTTACATAATTACTGCATAAAAAATAGTGTTTTTTTTAATAACATTGCAATACAAAATATATTTATTTTTTTATAAACATCTACATCAAATGACAATAAACTATAGAACAACTATTTAGCAAATAAAACCAAAGAATAATAATAAAAAGGCAAACTAAAAGAAAATATACTTTTAGTTTGCCTTTTATTGCAAATACTTATCATAAACTTTTTACTCAACGACCATTATTAGTCTTGATATACTAATATACAACATTTCAGGGCATTTACATTAAGTTTATTTTATAGTAAACATTTCCGCAAATCTTCTTAGATGTGTATTGTCCGTTCCACAACATCCACCAACAATTTTAAGAGGAAAGTCTTTATGCAAAGCAAGCATACTATTGGCAAGCTCTATATCTGAAGAAGATTTTAAACAATTGCATTCATTCAGTTCTTCCGGACTAAGACTGGATGCATTTGCCTGTATACCCATAAATCGGGAACGAACCAATGGAGTGTTATTATCAGCAACGGACAAGGCTTGATGTAAGTTGTCTGGATGCACACAATTTACTGTATAGCATAAAGGATGCGTTTTTGTATTGGCATCAATTACTTCTATTGCTTTATGAATTGATGTACCGTCGAGCAAAGTTCCATTCTTTAGAATCATAAAGCTTATGAAGTAAGGAAGTTCAGTTGTTTCCATTGCTTTTGCCATACCAATAGCTTCCGGCAAAGCAGGCATTATTCCTGCGAACAGATAGTCGGCCCCCGCTTTTTTGAATGCTTCCAAATGAGGAATATGAAACTCTATTGCTTCATCTATAGACAAGGACTCCGAAGGTTCATAGGCATCTCCCCTACACCCTACCAGACCTCCGACATATATAGAAGTGGTATAACCCGATTTTAATTCAGAAAGGAACGCTACATTATCGGCTATAATATCTCTATCATTGAATGCAGAACGAAGAGCTCTTTCTTTATTAACCCTGCGAGTTGGAGTCATCAACATAATCGGTAACTGAAAAGCCTCAGCAATATCCAAATATTGTTTATAAATATCGGCCAGCACCTCTCTGTATGTATCATTATAAATTAACCCGGCATGAACAATATGCTCATCCAAAGGTACATTATATTCACGACGTAACCGCTCAACAATAGCTCCTTCCGTTAATATTATGGGAGACTTATGAAACATTGTTTCAAAAGAAATATTTTCCATTCTATTCATTGTATATATCACCTGCAAATATATACAAACGTCACGACTATACTTTATTATTCAGTATATCTTTCAGAATTAGTTCTATACATCTTCTAATTAAAACTTTGCATAAAAAAGGGTGATCTTTCGATCACCCCCATAAAACAAAACATTTTCAACTTTACAACTTTTTCTCAATGAATCAAACAATAACAAACATTAAACTATACTATTATTAAAATTTTTCTTCTACACAAGCTAATTCCACAATCTTCTTATTGACTAGTGAATCCAAGCCTTTTAGCTTATTCCATACAAACAAGCTATGAACAAAAGCAATAACAAAAGCTATTGTCATCAAAGTTTTACTTCCATTCCATCCAACAGTCTGCTGATACCACAAAGCAACAGATACCAAAAGAAGTGCAATAATTATTCCAACGCTCCTTAAAGTTAGTAAATCTTTACGAGTAGGTAATTTATCTTGTAACCGACTATTCTTGAATCCATAAACAACATATACATCAAAGCCTATCACCATCCAAACAAGGAGGCGAATCCATGTATCCGCCGGCAAAAATATCATCATAAACAGACATGTTATTATGCCTAAAATAGGAACTACAGGTACCAATGGAGTCTTGAAAGCACGAGGTGCATCAGGCATTTTCTTCCTCATTACCAGAATTCCGAAACAAACCAGAATAAAAGCTAAAAGAGTTCCGATACTAGTCATCTCGCCAGCTACTCGTGCCGGAACCAGAGCTGCAAGAGTTCCACCAACAAACAACAATATAAGATTGCTTTTTATTGGTGTTCTGTAAACAGGGTGTATTTGTGAAAAGACTTTTGGTAACAAACCGTCTTTACTCATACTATAGAAAATTCTGCTTTGACCTAATAACATAACAAGTATTACAGAAGAATAACCAGCCAGAATTGCAAGAACAATAGCTTTATTAAGCCATGGATAGTCTGGATGAATAATACCTAAAGCATCTGGCTTTCCCATGTGGTCAATAGCTATTGCTACGGGAGCAATGCCATCAAAACCTTTGAATGCAGTGTAATTAACAACTCCGGTCATTACGTGTGCAAACAGAAAATAGAGCACTGTGCAGATAAGCAAAGAAACCAATATACCAATGGGCATGTTTCTTTTGGGGTTCTTTGCTTCCTGAGCTGCCGTACTTACAGCATCAAAACCTATAAATGCAAAGAAAACAACGGCAGAAGCTCTGATAATTCCGCTAAAACCATATTCTCCGAAGGTTCCGTTATTAGTTGGGATGTATGGTTTATAATTAGAGGTGTCAATGTATTTCCATCCTAAAATAATAAAGACAAGTACCACTGTTATTTTTAATAGCACAATTACAAAATTAACCCGTGCGCTTCCCTCTATACCTTTAATCAGGAGTAGACTTGCCAGAATGATAATTATGGCTGCCGGAAGATTTATTATTCCTCCATCCCAGGGACATAGGGTAAGTTCCGGTGGTAGATTAATACCTATACCCTCTAAAAACTTAACCAGATACCGGCTCCAGCTAATACTGACAGTGACAGCTGCAATGGCATACTCAAGTACCAGATCCCACCCAATAATCCAGGCTATAAATTCTCCCATGGTTGCATATGAATAAGTATAAGCACTACCTGCAACCGGAATCATGGAAGCAAATTCTGCATAGCACAATCCGGCAAAGCAGCATCCTAAGGATGCTACTATAAAAGAGATTGTGATAGCCGGACCTGCCTGATATGCAGCAGCACCTCCTGTAATAGAAAATAGACCTGCACCAATAATTGCTCCAATACCTAAAGCTACAAGTCTTGATGGTCCTAAAGACTTTTTTAAAGTATTGCTATCGGTTGCATTCGACTCGCTTAATAAACTACTTATTGATTTTCTTACAAATAAACTCATTCAGTCTTGTTATTTAGTTTCATTTGATTCTGTTTCATATCTTCGTTACTTATTTCTTTACCCGATAATCTAATGCCGGAGCACGATTTCCTAATAAAGGTTCATAATGAAAATCAGAACCACGACGTTTGTTGAATTCTTGTTTTGCCTTTTCAACTAATTTAGAATCACTGTATAATTCAATAGCTGATAAAGAGAATACCTTGGCTGCATTTATAAGAGCTTTTGTTCCAATGGTTGACCCTCCTGCTGCAACATTTTGCCAGCTATGACCTGCACTTCCCGGAATAAATGCCGCTGTACCAAAACTAACTGTAGGCACAGTCCAGCTTACATCTCCCACATCAGAAGAACCTCCTCCTTGTGAAACTCGTTCTTCTTTAAGAGGTTCTACCCTTTGCACTCTTACTAAAACTGTATCAGACTCATTTAGCCCTTTGGCTATTTCTTTTGCAAAAGCTGCCTCACGTTCGTTATATATTACCCCTCCTACTTTTTCCAGTTTTTGCTGCACCAGGCTTGCCAATGTCTTGTTATATAATCTTTCATAAAACCCTGAAATGATTTCAGACTTAACAGTTGTTTGAGTTCCTAAAGCTGCACCTTGAGCCGCCTGATTAATCCAGGTTGTTAAATCCTTTAGAGTTTCTCTTTTGGGACTACGGATATAATAGGATACCTTGGCATAAGCAGGTACTACATTAGGAGCCTCGCCACCATTGGTTATAACATAATGAATACGGGAAGAAGTTGGGACGTGTTCTCTTAACATATTAACCATGTAATCAAATGATTCTACTGCATCTAATGCAGAGCGTCCTTTGTCCGGACTTCCGGCAGCATGAGCTGCTTTTCCATAAAAGTTATAATCTATCATCTGTATCGCCGTACCTGTATCTGTGCTAACTCCGTTACCAGAAGAAGGATGCCAGTCGAGCACAACATCTACACCTTTAAAATTTCCCTCTCTAACCAGATACACTTTTCCTCCACCTCCTTCTTCTGCAGGCGAACCAAATACTTTTATAGTGCCCGTATGTTTTGTTTGCTCAAGCCACTGTTTAACAGCGATTGCCCCTGCAACCGAACCTACACCAAACACATTATGACCGCAACCATGACCACTTCCTCCTTCTATCAAAGGCTTTTTATACGCCACCGTATCCTGTGATAAACCAGGTAAAGCATCATACTCGGCCAAAATTCCGATCACCGGGCTTCCGCTGCCATAACTTGCTACAAAAGCTGTTGGCATTCCGGCAACGCCAGCTTCAATTTTAAATCCGTTATCCTGTAGTTGCTTTTGAAGCAGTTCCGAACTTTCTTTTTCAATAAATCCTAATTCAGCTTTGCGCCATATACTTTTCTGTAATTGGTCATAAACAGGAAATGAATTATTCAGATAATCTATGGCAATATTGCCTTTGTTTGAAAAAGATCCTTTGTTCTGGGCTAAGCAACCTATACCCCAAGCTGTTGCAGCTAAAATAAATAATGCTAATTTCTTCATTGTAATATATATCTTTTATTCTACTAATAATCTCAATTCTTGCTTTAGGTGAGCTGTACACTATTCATATAAAGCATTCATAGTAAACCAATCTAATAACTTGAATTTTGTTTCAAATCACTATCAGCTTGTATATCATTATATGGTATAGGAAAGATCCATTTATCAGAATCGGTTACGCCAAGTACTGTTCCGGCTCTTTTTGTACGTACCAAATCAAACCAGCGATGTGGCTCGAAAGGGAATTCAACACGACGTTCATTCTCGATTGCAAGAATTATTTCAGATTTGGAAAGTCCGGTTAATGCTTTTATCTGAGCACGCAATCTCACAGCATTCAAATCACTCAAAGCTCCGGTAAGATCAAGTGTTGCTTTTTTAGCACGTGCCTCAGCTCTGATAAGATATTGTTCAGAAATACGTAGAATATATGCCGGATCATCCCCAGTAGTTCTCCAATACAAGTTTCCCACATAGAAATTCTTATTAATTGCAGTAGACTGATCTGAATAAAGAGCCTTTCGGGTTCCGCCTATTTCAGAACTCCCCAACAGTGATACTATACCTTCTGACGGAGCCCACTCATGACGTCCTCCATTAGCAGATGACAACCAATAATAACCATGAGTATTTTTATCGGAAGTAGTATAAAGCAGTTCAAAGATTGACTCTTTTGTCTGCTTATTACTAAAGAATGATGGATAGTCGACTAATTGATAATTGTTAGTATCGGCTATCAATATAGAAGAATACTCTTCTGCTTTTTCCCAATTTTCAGCATAAAGATAAACTCTGGCCAATAATGCACGCGCCGTATTCTTTGTAGCTCGCGAACGATCAACTTTTTCCGGTAATAAAGAAAGTGCCGTCTGCAAATCTTTAATAACTTGTTGATAAACTTCGGGCTGAGTGCTTTGTTTTACTCCATCAAAATCATGCGCTGTAATTGTTCCTTTGGTAATAATAGGAATGTTTCCCCAGGTTCTTCCCAAATCAAATAAAGATAATGCCCTTATAAAATAAGCTTCTCCAACAATTCTATTCTTATCTGTGTCTGTCAAAACCTGAGAAGACAATGCAGAAACCTTGTCTATTACCTGATTGGCAGCATTCAGAGTGGCATAAATTGCATACCATGCTGTATTTATGGTTGTGTTATCAGATTGGTATGAATGATTATTAAAAGCTCTATAGTAATTCAGTGATCCGGTCCAGGTAACATCATTGCCAGCTAAATAAATAGCTGCAACAAATTCTCTACCATAATAGTTATCAGATTGTAACTTATCATAAGCTCCAGCCAAAGCAGCTTCTGCCGATTTTTTATCAACTACTGCAGATGCATCTGAGACTGACTGTTCGGGTTCCAGATCAAGAATATTACTACATGAGCCAAACAGCAAAATGATATTTAAGAGTAATATTTTATAAGTATGTTTATAGAATTCTGTTGTTCTCATATTCTTTATTATTAAAATGTTAAGTTAGCACCAAATACAATTTGTCTTGGCTGTGGTGGAATAGCAAAATCGAGTCCTTGAACTGTTCCATTTGTTTGATCGGCAGCTGTATTTCCTTCAGGATCAGCACCAGAATATTTAGTTATAGTAAACAGATTTGTAGCACTTGCATACAATCGGATTTTACTCAACCCTGCCTTTACAAGAGCTTTTGGAGAAAGGGTATAACCAATAGTCAGATTACGAAGTCGCAGGAAAGAACCATCTTCAAGAAAACGACTGCTTTGGAAATCATTATTGTAGCTTCCATCAGGATTAACAACTGTAGAGGCACGAGGTATATCTGTGATATCTCCTTCTTTTTGCCAACGTTTCATCTGGCTCTTTAGCAATCCCCAGTTTGTACCACGTACGCCACCATGTTCCTGAAAGAAACGATTCATGTTAAACACATCATTACCTACTGAGAAATATAGGAATACCGATAAATCAAAACCTTTATATGTTAGTGTATTTCTAAGTCCCCCTGTAAAAGTTGGCCATGCATCACCAACAATCTGTCGATCGGCTGTAGTTATTTTACCATCTTCGTTTACATCTTCATATACAGCATTTCCTGTTTTGGGATCAACATACAGTTGCTTGTAAAGCCAGAAAGAATACATTGGTGAACCCTGTTGCAAGCGTACCCAGTCTCTTGAATATTGTGAAAAAGATATAGGTAACTTCTCTACTAAATTTTCATTATGTGAGATCTGGAATGATGAAGTCCATTTAAAGTCTCTTGTATCTATATTGGTTGAATTAATTTCAAATTCAACACCTTTATTACTCATTGCACCCACATTCTGTATAGTAGAAGAGAATCCGGTTTTTCCTGCTATTGGTACATTCAAAAGCAAATCAGAAGTATACTTATTATAATAATTGAGCTCGAAAGAAAGTCTGCCTGCTAAGAAAGAAGATTCAAGTCCCACGTTCCATTGACGAGTCGTCTCCCATTTCAGATCAGGATTGCTTAACTGAGAACTGGAAATACCTGCTGAATTTCCGTAATTAGCTCCCCCACTCCAAAGACCTAATGAAGCAAAATCGTCAATATCCTGATTACCGGTCCAGCCAAGACTGGCTTTTAGTTTTAACTCATTGAACAGATTCAGATTCTTTATAAAGTTTTCCTGACTGACGCGCCATGAAGCTCCTACTGAAGGGAAATAAGCCCATCGGTTAGATTTTCCAAATCTTGAAGAAGCGTCGGCACGAAGGTTGGCATCAACACTATACTTATTATTGAAACTATAATTTGCTCCACCAAAGAAAGAAACCAATCCCGAGGAAGAACTACTTGTTGTTGCGGAAGTTATAGCTGCCGAAGATATTGTTTTAAACTGATCACTTGGGAAACTTGAAGCATTAATAGACTCTTGCTGATAATTACGTTTCTGCACTGTATTACCAAGGAAAAGAGAGATAAAATGCGAATTGCGAATGGTTGTAAAATAATTCAGCAATTGCTCTGCCACCCATGTTTGTTCAATACTGGTTGCATCAGTAGCTGCTCCATTAGGTTGTCCATCGGATAGCTGAGTATTGAAATATCTTTTCTCGTGATAGTTATTCAAATCGGCACTAACTGAAGATTTAAAAGATAGGTTTTCTTTTATATTCCATTTTGCATATACATTATTGATTGAATGTAAACCATACGCATGATGGTCATTGTTTTTAATCAATGCTACAATGTTATCAAAGATTCCATACTTGGCATAAGAGCCATCTTCATTATATATAGGAAGCAATGTAGCAGTATGCACACTAGCCTGAAGAATACCTTTAGGACTATTGGCCGTACGAGATAAAGAACGAATTGAATAATCCAAAGAATTACTGGTACCTATTGACAATTTATTATTGATCTTATGGTCAAGATTAACACGGAAATTATATCTCGAAAAGTCCTGTGTCTTCACAATAGCTTCCTGAGATGTAAAACCACCGCCAATAAAGAACGATGTTTTCGCATCACCTCCATTTGCAGATATGTTATAGGTTTGTACGTTTGCTGTCCGGAAAACAAGACTTTGTCTGTCGTAAGTTTTTTGATCTTCAGGATTTCCAAGTCCTCCTTCTTCTTTAGGACGATATGGTCTTGTTGCGTAAGATTTCCCATCATTCACCCATGCTTCATTAAGAATTTGTGCATGATCAGGTCCTGTGGCAAGATCCCACAATTTAGCAGCTTTGGAAAAACCATATTCAGCATCCAGACTGATCTTTGTCTTACTATTATTTTTCCCTCGTTTAGTAGTAATCAATATTACACCATTTGCACCACGTGCACCATAAACAGCTGTAGCGTTCGCATCTTTAAGTACTTCAACACTTTCAATATCAGCCGGATTTATATCCGAAAGAGGATTAGTAGTTTGTCCACCAATACTGATTGTTTGCAAAGTTTTACTGCTAATTGGTACTCCATCAATCACATATAACGGATCGTTACCTGCATTAATCGATGTAGTTCCACGTAAGCGAACAAAAACACTCGATCCTGGAGTTCCCGAAGTAGTTGAAACCAAAAGTCCGGGAGTTTGTCCTTGTATTTGTTCATTCAATCCGGTTCCTGCTATGTTCTTAAGTTGATCCGCCTTTATTTCAGAGATAGCGCTAGTCTTTGCATTTCTCTTTGTCTGAACATAACCGGTAACAACAACATTATCAAGTTCGTTCAAATCTTCATTCAAGTAAATAGTGATCGGTTCAGCTTCATAAATATCAAATTCCTGAGGTTTATATCCAATACTTTTTACCGATAGAGTAGCAGGCAAAGCTTTTACTTTTAGTTGAAAAGCCCCATCTACATCCGTAAATGTTTCTCCAAGTTGCCCTTTTAGTTTGATTGATGCCCCAAATACAGATTTCTTAGATCTCTCATCGAGAATTGTTCCCTTAAGTGTTATTTGTGCATACGTAGAAAAAGTGGATAGACTCACAAACAGGAAAACCAGTTTCAATCTAATAAAATCAGAAAAATCTCTTTTCTTTTTTGCCGTAGTAATTGTTCTTATCATATTTATTTAGAGTTATAACGAGCCTGCCCTAAATCAGTTTATCAACAGAAAAAGGGATATTCGTTTTATTTTATTTAAAAGAGTTCTGGTTATTTCAAAGACAAGAGTCTTTCGGTTAAATGGTTGCTTTGTTCCACTAACACGTCTTTGTTTAAATTGAGAAAGCCAAATCCATGATTGTATTTCTGTCCGTCAGTTAATACCCACTTCAGAAAATCAGAAACTTCTTTCCGTATGTTTTGCTGAGAATAAACAAAACCGAAATTCACAACAGGTATTGTCTCTATCTGACTTCTCTCTAATAATGTAATTGCATCGTCCACATTTCCTGATAATACATTTTTCTCATCTTTTTTCAGGTCGAGTGGCAACAGTGCTATTCCATCTTTTAATTTGCGGGTGTTGATGTCAAAAAGATAACCCAGATTATTGTAAGCAACACCAATAGTGTCTTTTTTCACTGCTGAAAGCAAATAAATATCATCACCCAACACTTTTTTCCCTTTAATTTCTGAAGATTCGTGACCAAAATATCCAGCTAAAGCTGTAGAAGCACAAGAATGATTTTCACGGGCATAAATTGTTGCCGGTAACTTTGGTTTCTCCTTTTTCTGATCATCACCATAATTGAATGTTTCGAAGAAGAGTTTGTCTATATCCTTTTTGCTCAATCCTTTCTTTGCGATACTTGTTAAAAATGGATTTTTACTATTGGTTACCGGTAATAAAGCATATCGACCGGCATATACTATTCCATCATTCTCTTTCAGTTCATCTTTTTGTGGGAAATGAGCAATAACATTTAAATCCGGATCCTGAGCATTAACTTTACTTTGTACTAATTTTAACTGCGCATTCGGATTAATCTTTGTATACTCTGTTATCCACTTCTCTATTAAAGGATAAGTAAATTTCGTTCCGCTTATCAATATCGGGTTATTATCAGAGTTTTGTGCAGCAAGGCCTGTGGATAGAAATAATAAGGCTAAAAATAGTTTGCCAAAATAGTTTGTTTTCATAATTGATTTTGTTTTTGTATTATAATAAAGAGAGGATAACATATCCGGGAATAAAGATTTCACCTTATTCCTATACGTCCGGATATTTATAAAAAGGGATGTTAGAAAGGAAAGGAGTAGTTGTGCATACAGCACATTCGCATGGGAAGTGTAGAAAGAGAAGAAGAGAATGCAGGCATCATTGTAGAATATAAACCTGACTGATTAAATAAAGTGAATGTCTTTTGAGAATCCGATACTTTTTGCAAGTATCGCTGTAATCGTTTTTTTCTAAATAAAGTTTTCATAACCTTCTAATTTGAATTATGTTAGTTTTATATTTTTCATCTTTATCGATTGCAAAGTTCAAAATAATTCGCGGTAATATAAATACCATAAACATGGCATTTATATTACCGCGACTCAGGTATATTAACTTATTTATATATATATTCAGTTTTTCTACAATGGATATTTCCTGCTTTTATATAAAGCTAATAATGAAGAGTATAAAAATAAAAACTCAAAAGGCTACCATTGCAACTTTTGCAATGGTAGCCTTTTATTCATACCCAGTTCAATATCCAGAATGTAAATTTCAGATTTGAATGAAGGTTATCTTACTTGTTCAACAACTCTCTCAACAAATTATCCAAATCATCACCAAACACATTTTTGGCAACGATTACTCCTTTTGAATCAACCAGAAAATTAGTTGGGATAGCTCTTACGCCATATTTGCCAATAATTTCACTCTGCCAGAATTTTAATTCAGAAATCTGAGTCCAGTCAAGATGATCATCAGCTATGGCTTTTACCCATTTATCTTTTGCTTTATCCAGAGAAACCGCCAGTACATCAAAGCCTTTATCTTTATATTTCTGATATATCTTCACAAAGTTTGGATTTTCTCTTCTGCAAGGAGGACACCAGGATGCCCAGAAATCGATCAATAAATAACCTTTGCCCAAACGATCTGAAAGAGCAATCGTTTTTCCATCCGGGGTTTTAGCCGAAAACTCGGGAGCTGTTTTGCCCACAGAAACATTACTTAATGTTTTTACCAGCTTGTTTAAAACCTGCACATAAGTTGTGTTATGCAACGAAGGATCAAGTAACTTGATATTTGATTCTATCTCGGTTGGGGACAGTCGGTATGAGAAATCACGGTAAAGTGCATAAGCCGATACCAACGAAGAAGGATGTTGTTTAATAAACTCATCAATCTTCACATCTTCTTTACTTTTATACTCTTTAAAGAGAGCATGTAAAGCAGATCCCGTTACCTCTGTGTTCTGATAATCGGAAGCCGGATCTATATTCACCGTTGTTTTATTTTTATCAAGAAAAAGCATATAAGGATTTTCCTTTGAGTCCAGAGAGATTCCGTAAATCTCAGGCAATACTGTTTTTGTAGAAAAAGAGAACTGTCCGTTCTGTACTTTAGCAGAATCAACAACGACATAATATTTGTCTATAAACTTTTGCAGATACACTTTACCTGTAGTTACTCCACTTACAGAGCCATTGAGGTGCAATGTATTTTTTTCCTGTGCATGAGCTAAGGTAAAACTTAATGCTAATGCCGCCAAAACTATTAATTTTCTTTTCATAAGCTATAATTAGTTCTATTATTATCCATATAAGTTATTTTCTGGCAACAAAGGTATTTAAAGTTACATTAAGAGACAATACCACATATATGGGATTTTTATAACTGACTTCGGGAATTCTCTAAAACTTATAATGAATCTTCTTTTATAAACTATAGTTGCTTTTATAATAATCAGTTAAATATTGATCTATCCAATCATCAAGCTTCTTTAGTTCATCAACCTTCACACCTTCAGTTTTCCATTTATTGATGTATTTTTGTGATTCAGTTATCACTTTATTTTCCGCCGGTTGCAAGGTCTGAAGAATTCCTTTTTGATCTTTTGAAATTAGGGCCGCTAAATTAAGATAATCCTCGCCTTCTCCACGATCTATCAGGAATAGTTTTTGTTTTAATTTGGATGACCAGTCAAAAAGTGGTGCCGAAGCCTCTCCTTCTGAAGTAACAATTTTAGGCAGATATCCTTTACTGTTTACCAAAAGTGGAACAGCTACAGAAGTCAACGGACAACCTACAACCGACCAAAGAACTGTTTGCGAAGCCGGTTCATTGTCCTTTACACCCTGGAAAACAAGAACAGAAGTGGTTAGATAACGCGGAATAAAATCACGAAAAGGAACCAAAACAGCTTTACTTCCGTCTGACGGTATATTATTATATAAATCGACTCCTGTAAGTCCATGTTTCAAACTACGGGATACATCCTTCAGTATAAATTCAAATGATATACTCTTTTTCAGAGAAGCCTGATAAAAAAGTTCAGATGCCACCTCAAAACGTGCAAGTCCTTTATCACGAGTACGGTCTCCGGAGAAAGAGAAATTAGTACGTATTATGTACCCAAAAGGTGCTACAGCAGAATCGTTTGCATCATATTTCACATAACTCTTATCACTGGTTTCATAATATGCTGCACCACCGTGTGCATCAATTACCCCGAAATTAGAGCTGGCACGAATAGGACGAGGCAGACTATCGAGCAGGTGTTCAAAATCGGCTAAAGAAGCACATGTTTGCAAGGCTAGTTTCATTATATAACCGTCAAGCCCCTTTTCATCTCCATCCAAACCCGGGTTCAGATTATAGGATGCCGAATTTATTATGGCAAAACCGGCACTATTATGTCCGCCGAATACACCTTTATTTCCAGAATCACGTGTGCTGACTACAGCTATATAAGGGTATTTGCCATCCGAAAAGGACTGAAATTTATTATTCGGATCATGCGTATCCCGTTGTTTAAACAACAAAGGACGACCATCGGCAGTAAACTTACCCGAAATAACTGCTGTAGTACAAGCTCCTGCCTGCAGAATTCCTGCAAACAAGAGCAATATATAAACAAACAACTTCTTCATATAATTAAAGCGCTTTATTGGTGTTAGTTTCAGAATCAGGAAGCGGGAATATATAGTTCTCGGCAGAAGGTAAAACCTGAGCAGCCTGCAAGCTGCTACTTCCTTTTGCCGGAATAGTCAATAAATCGCGAAGCAAGTCATTAGAACGGAATCCCTCACCTAAAAGCTCTATCCTTCGTTCCTGACGAATAGTTTCAAGTAATGCTGTACTTGTATTTTCTGAACTGGCAGGAAATACAAAACCGGCATCCGAACGATGATGAACAGCCTCCAGTAATTTAATGGCTAACGCATTGTTATTAGTTCTCAAAGCAGCCTCAGCATAATTAAGCAATACTTCTGAATAACGGATTACAGGAATATAATCTATGAATGGAGAAACCTTTGCATATTTCTTCAGGTAATATTTTCCTGATTTCAACTCAATCAAATTACGGCGTGCATCATTGGCTCCCCAAAGAGAAGAGCCCAATATACCGGAAGGATTCAGATAATATTCCTTGTTTGAATAATAAACATACGCAATGGCTGATTGTCCGCTATAAGAATCGGATGCTGTTGAAGGCATGGATAAAATAGATTCTGTTGTCAGGAAATTAGATCCAAACAAAGTTGTTACATCACTCTGCAAGGCATGCTTCACTCCTGTTGTTGCAGAGAATGGAGCATCAGTCTGCGGAACAATCTTTTTAGCCTCGGTTATCACATTCTGGAAATCACCTTTATTGAGATAAACCCTTGTTTTCAAAGCAATGGCTGTACTCTTGTGTGCCCTTGTTGTATTTAGAGCAGAGGAAGAATAAGAATCCGGTAAATTGGTTTCCGCAAAATCAAGATCTTCAAGAATTTGCTTATAAACCTCCTTCACGGTGCTACGTGCCAGGTCATTGTTTGCAGATGTAGTTTCTGCCTGCAAGCGAAGGGGCAAACCTTTTGATGCTCCGTCGTTTTCTGTATACGGACGGGCATAAATAGTTACCAAAGTATAATAGCTAAGTGCTCTTACAAATTTTGCTTCAGCAACATATTGTGTTTTTAACTCATCACTTATCACACCAGTACTTTTAGCTAATCCATCTATAATAATATTTGCATTATTAATTGCAGTATAAGCCTGTTGCCAGGTATTATTAATATCATTTGAGCCGGAAGTATAAGAGTTTGTCCAGCTCTCATAAGCTGTATATGAGTTACCTGTTACATTGATAAAATCTTCACCACGTACATCCAGGTACAAATGAATGCGACCACCGTACATACTGGCGCCTTTAAGCGCTTTATACATTCCGTTGACTAACCCCTCGATACGAGTCTGTGTTTGAAATATTTCTCCGGCACTTAATGAAGTTTCCGATTCTGTATTCAACTCACTATCGCATCCTGACAAAGTAAATGAAAAAAAATAGGTAAGTCCCAGAATGACTGATATATTTTTTATTTTATTTATTATTCGAATCATAATATGTCATTTTTATATAGTGTAATTAGAATCCTAAGTTAATTCCCAAAGTGAATGTACGTCCCTGTCCTAAGGAGTTACGTTCTATACCCGGAGTGGTATTTGAGTTTCCATTAACAGACGACTCAGGATCCGTACCCGAATATTTAGTCAGCAAAAAGGCATTTGATACCTGTGCATAAATCCGGGCAGAACTTAAATTTAATCTACTCAATAGAGTTGCAGGGATTCTATAAGCTAACAGTACATTCTGCAAGCGTAGGAAATCTGCCTTTTCTGCATTTGCAGAAATTGGGAACGACGTACCATTGGAAATAATATCATTATAGACCAAACGAGGAATATCAGTAACCTGTCCTGGAGTTGTCCATCGATCAAGAATACCAGTATAGTTATTATAAAAAGTCTGTTCTCTCAAGGTTGCCTTAGTACCATTCATCACATAGTTCCCACCAGCATAAGTAAAGTTCAGCGTAAGGTCCCAGTTCTTATATTTCAGGTTACTTACTAACCCTCCATACCATTTAGGCAGTGCACTGCCAATCAAATAATAATCAGATACCCCAATTGCTGGAGCTGTTGTTCCATCAAGATAAGTCCAGTTACTTTCACCCGGTGCCACAACAGAACTATACTGTACCTTTTCGCCCTTAGCGTTAACAAATATCCTGCGACCATTCTCCGGATTCACACCGGCAGTCTTAGCACCATAAAGGCTACCTACAGAATAACCCACACGAGTTACATTGTTTGCGTTGGCAGAAGTATGGGTATACCCAATAATATCAGCATTATCTCCGGCAAGTTGAGTCACTTTATTCTTTATACCTGTAAAGTTGAACGACACATCCCATGAAAATTCTTTTTTCTGAATCAAAGAAGCATTCAATGTTAGTTCTATACCTCTGTTGTACATAGAACCAATGTTAGTTAATATAGAGTTACCCGGAATACCTTTTGACGGAGATTGAGGTGTATCCAGAATCAAGCCGTTCACATTATTATTAAAATATGCAAGTTCAACCGACAAACGTTTTTTCAGCAATTCGGCATTGATACCAATATTTGTCTGATCACTGGTTTCCCAGCTTAGGTCAGGGTTACCCGACTGACTGATAGCCCATGTTGATGCTGTTCCATAAAGCGAAGAAGAGAACAAGTCATACGAACCATAATTGTTTGTCAGATTTCCATTTCCCACACGTCCCCAACTGGCATTCAGTTTCAGTTCATCAAATATTCTTCCCAATGCAGATTTCTTGAAGAACTTCTCTTGTGAAAGAACCCAGCCAGCAGAAACACCACCAAAATTACCATACTTATGCCCCACGGCCAAAGCAGAATTTCCATCACGTCTCAGATTCACAGTAAAAAGATATTTAGCATCCAAATCATAACTCAAACGAGAGAAGTAAGAAAAGAAAGATCTTTCACCCAATGAATTATTAGAAGCAGTATAATTACTCCAGCCTCCCTGGTAGTTCTCAAAGAATTCGTCCGAAGCTTTTGAAGCACTTACTCCCCAGATATTTACATTATTTTTCTGTAAATCGGTACCCAACAAAGCAGAAACATGATGCCTATTGTTAAACACCTGATCATAATTCAGTGTATTAGTAAAAGTCTCATTATTTCTCAATGCCGATACATTCGTTACAGAACCACCGTTAGAATAACCCGAAGAGCCCAACTTAGAACTTAAAAAACTAATTGTTTCCGTTTTCAATCGATCAATGGCATACGATGTATTAAACTCCAGATGCTTCGACAATTTTACATTTGCACTAAGGCCACCCAAAAAACGGTCATTGTCAGAAGTGCTACGACTGTATTCAAACAATGCCAACGGATTATATAAAGTAGAAGAAGCTTTATTATTACCCATTCCTATCTGTCCGGTGCTACTCAGATTATAACTACCATCCTCATTGTAAGGACTTATATTAGAAGGCAATGAAATAGCCATTCTGGCAGCACCAATAAGGTATTGCGATGAACCCTGCAAAGATCCTGAACTATAAGCCTGGTTATGACTTGTGTTATACGAACCATTACCTTTTATTTTCAACCATTTAGTTACTTCATGATCAACATTAAATCTTATACCCTTTCTTTGAAAATCATTATTCACCAAAAAACCTTCCTGATTAGAATAATTGGCTGAGAAATAATAAGTAGTCTTCTCTGTTCCGCCTGATAAAGTTAACGCATGGTTGTGAGACACAGCTGTACGATAAATATAATCATACCATTTAGTATCAACCAGTGAACCATCCGCGTTATAAGAAGGAAAGAATAATTGAGAGCTCACATTATCATTGTTTGCATTTCCGCTTAGAATTTTAGAATTAAGCACCGCTTCATTCTTTATATCCATGTATTGTTGCGCATTCAACAGTTTAGGCAAACGGGTAGCATTGGTAATACCAACCCAGCCTTCATAATTAGCCTTTGCCTTACCAGATTTACCCCTTTTTGTTGTAATCAGCAGCACACCAGCTGCAGCGCGCGAACCATAAATAGAGGTAGAAGCTGCATCTTTTAATACATCAATAGACTCAATATCCGAAGGATTTATATCTGCCAACGGATTATTAGGCACATCCGTTGTAGTTGAAATATTACCTGTACTTACTGGAATTCCATCAATCACCACCAGAGGATATGAACTTAAAGAGATAGAGTTCACACCACGGATTCTGATTACAGGAGGGTTGTTCAGCAAACCATTAGGCTGCGAAATACTAACACCCGCCGCTCTTCCGGACAATGCCTGATCAAAACTCTGTACCGGTAATTCCTTTATCACGTCACCATTAACTCGTGCAGCCGCTCCGGAAAATACTTTCTTAGACTGAGTACCATAACCCACAACCACTACTTCATTAAGGCGGTTCAGATCTTCTGATAAAGTAACATAAACAGGTTCTTCAGTGTCGTACACATCAATCTCCTGAGTACGATAACCTACCAGACTAACAGATAAAGTAAGCGGAAGCTTTTTTGAAGCTTTTATTTCAAATTCTCCTTTTACATCAGTAGAGGCACCTGTTGTTGTAGACTTGATAAGTACAATAGCCCCTATTATAGGTTCTTTAGTACGTTCGTCAACAACATGTCCTTTTATTAAAGTCTGTGCATTTATAAGTCCCGAAGAAGTAAACAGAAGAAGTGCGATAAGTGAGAGTATAGCTCTCCCTTTCGGGAATGTAAGTCTATCCCCGACTCTAAAAAATATATTTATCATAAGTAATGCTTTATAAAGGAATTATTTAGTTTTTATAGATGATAGGTAACCACTACCCTCCACTTGCTTTTTCTGAGAAACAAGAACATCTACTGTTGGCTTGAGGAAGCCGTAATTGTGATTATGAATCAATCCGTTATCCAGTACCCAGCTGACGAATCTTCCAACTTCCGGATTTGCATTCTTTGAATAAAGAAATCCAAAATCCTGCACCGGTATAATATCAACATTCTGATTTTCGAGTAAATCTATAACCTGATCAATATTTTCAGAAGCAAGAACCTTGCGTTGTTCTTTCTTCACATCAAGAGGAAGAAGAGCTATATTATCTCTTAATTTGCGGGAATTCGTATCATAAATGTAGTTCAGACTATTGAAGGTTACTCCCGTCTGGTCTTTCTCAACCGCATTAATCAGGAACTGATCATCGCCGGATATTTTCCGTCCTTTTATATCCGCTGTTTTGTAACCGAAATATGCAGCAAAGGTTATTGTTGCCGATGACTTTCCATTTCCTGAGTAAACAGTTGCTTTACTTGCAGATTTTGCATCTTTCTGATCGTCAGCAAAAACATCTTCTCTGAAAAAGAGTTCCTTTAGTTTTCTTTTATTGAGATTCTTCTTGCTCAGCTCAGCCAGAGATAAACTGTTTTTCCCGGCAATGGGAAGTAGTGCATATCTGCCCACATAAATAACTTGTTTGTCTGATTGCAAAGAGTCATTATAAGTCAGCACACTCAAGTCTACCGAATTATTATCTGCATTTTTGTCTGCCCATACAATTTTTACTCCGGGGTTCTGTTTCTCATACTCGTTAATCCACTTTTGTACTAAAGGAGTGGTAAATCTGGAACCTTTTATATAAATTTCGGAAGTATTTTTCTGTGCATGCAAGTGAACTGTAGCTATTAAAGCCAATACTAATAAATGTATCCTGAAATTCTTCATACCCTAAAAATTTAAACTATAAAACACCTTAATTATTAAACCATACGTCAAAAATCACTTGCAACATCGCATTCCCATGACTAAAGGAATAATTTCGTTTTTTCTAATCAAATACTTCATACCTTCTTATTTATATTTTGATTTTGCAAAGGTATTTTAAGTCGTTTTAAAGGGCAATACCATATACATGGCATTTTAAGGTAGAAAAACATAACTTATCTTTGGTATATATAAAAATAAGGTAGTACCCGTTTCAAACAACGGATACTACCTTTCCCTAAAGAAACAAGAACTTTATGAGAATTTATTCCTAACCAGTTATTCCAAATCACCAATTCTTGTAAATGTTTCTTCCAATACAAAATCTCCATAAGTTGGATGTTTAAACGAGGTCTTATGGTAGAAAGTCAGATTATTAATATCATAACGACTTTCCAATACCGTAATACTTTTAATGTTTGCACTGGTTGTACTAAAACCAATTGTACCATCCGCATTGAACTTATAATCAGTTGAACTTCCAAATAAGTCACCTACCCCACTTCCACGAATAATACCGGGACCTTGTGTTTTTAACTGAGTTTCTATTGTTTCCGGATAATATTGAGCATAACTACCTAATGTAGAGCCAGAAAAATCCCAGTTAATTGTAACTCTGTACTTACCTTCCCAAGGGCTTTTTACAGGTAAACTATAAATACCTGTAGAATAGTTTCCACTTACGGTTCCGGCAGTTGTACTTGCTATTTTAACACCTAAAGCATATGATTTAGTCAAATCAAATAATTTTGGTTTCAGCTTTATTGTATAAGTAGCTGTCTTCTGCCCTTTAAGTATAGTAACTACATTCGAGGAAGGTAACTCGTAGTTCTTTGCAGGAAGAGGCAAAGTTGAACCAGTTGCATCATATTTTGATACGGCAGCATCATCAATAGCCAATGTTACCTGAACATCGGTCGGAGCACCATTTATGCCTGTATAATTTACAACAATGGGGAGCTCTACTTCATCTTTCACTTCTATTGTTGTAGTTGTTACAGAATAAGGAGTGGAAGTGGTCCTTGCCGGAAGGGTTAACTCTACTATTCCTTTTGAGCCATTATCTTCAAAGACAGAATCATCATTCAAACAAGAATTTAATCCCGTCAGCGCAAATGCTGCAATAATAAAACTTATATATTTTTTCATTGTTCTTACTTTTAAATATTACTACTTAAATTAATGCTAATTCTGATCCCAGAATATAGGATTTGAAAATGCATTTGTCAGCTTTGGAGTATTGGGATTTAAATTAATCTCGTCTGATGGATAGAGAAGACGTACCGGCAATCTGTCCGAATGCGTTGACTGAGATCTGATAGAAACGAAAGTTGTTTTTGCATCAGTTCCGCTAATCTTTGGATATGTGGTTCTTCTAAATTCACTCCATGCTTCATGAGAATGTATGTAATTCAAAGCAATATATTTCTGGGTAATAATAGCTTCCAGTTTTTGATCCTGACTCAGTGCCAGATCAAAGTTTGCCAGATAATTCAAACCATTTGCCTGAATATATTTGGTAGCATCGCTATCAGGATCAGATCCAGCAGGCAAATTATTGTTTTTATCCTTTTCCAGATAACTGAACGATGCAGCTATACCTTTGTTGAAATTACTTTTTGCATCTCCATCAAGTACATGTCCTGTCAAAGCAGCTTCGGCAAGTAAGAAGTATGTTTCAGAAGCAAGAAAAACTGGCACACCAGCATCTCTGCCTTTAAAGACACCCGATGCTTTATCATTCTTTCCACCCCAGGCATATTGAGGAGTTGCCGGATTATTTGTTTCGTTAGCCAACTGTGCAGTTGGTGTATTTGGGAAATTAACATATATCAAGGTTCCTCTTTTTGAATCGTCCAGCTTTGTACCATTATAAAAACCGAACAAATATGTGGATGGAAGGTAAAAACGAGCCGGATAAGTTATTGTTCCGTCAATTGAACTAACAAATGTTGTCCAGAATGGATTCTGATTACTACTTGCATTATATCCGGGATTAATCAATGCATCTTCTTTTAGAAAACCTTCTGATGAGAACGTTTTGAATACCGACTGAGCAAACGAATCAATTGAAGTACCTGTAGCTTTTACCAGTAAGCGTAATTTTATATTGTTAGCAAACTGAATCCATTTGGTAAGATTGCCACTAAATATAGGATCAGGACTTAATGTTTTAGCCGAACCTGCATTGCTGATTCCGTCCTTAAGTGTTAATATTGCTGCATCCAGCTCTTTTACAAGAGCAGGATATACATCTTCGTCTTTATCAAAAGCAGGAGAAACAGCATTTGTTCCGGTTGCACCTTCAGTATAAGGAACATCACCATAATTATCAACCAGCAATTCATAATTATAAACCTTAAGGATATGAGCAGCAGCACCATATAAAGCATACTTCGAATCACTTTCGGCTGTAGCAATAATTGATGTGTAATTTTTCAAATGAGAAAACACGTCTGTCCATAAAGCGGTATATGTAGTACTTGTAAAATTATAAGTATACTGATCGCCGTAACCACTTACACCTTTGCCTGGTACCTGGAATCCGGCAGTAAAAGCTCCATAATTATTATAAGCAGCTAAGTCTGACGCTGTTGAATTTACAGCACCCGGCAAAATCAAGTCAGGAGTAACAACCGACCCGGTTGGACTATTAGGATTATCATTGATATCCAAATCACATGAAGATAATGTTGCTACAAGTAATAGTGCAGCTATTTTTGATATATTCAGATATTTATTCATCTCTTTTTTACGTTTAGAATGTTAATGAAATAGTTCCACCGAAATATCTTGTCGGAGGTGTTTGCTCTAAGTTAGATACACCAATTGCATTATTGTCATTTGCACTGTAATCAGGATCTGTATATTCGTTTGCTTTTGTCGTCCACAAGAACAAGTTACGACCCTGAACACTTATAGAAGCATCCTGTATTGCCGGAATCTTCTTCAGGAATGACTTTGGAACCTGATATGTAAGTGAAACCTCTCTCCACTTCCAATAATCAGCTTTATATACGTAATTGCTGTAAATACCTCTGTTATATGCACCAGATGTCCAGAAACCTGTACCACCATCGGCTACTGTTATGCTTGTATTCTTTACATAAGTACCTGTTGATGCATCAAGATAAGATGAATTTGGGAATACAAATCGTTCGCGATTGTAATAAGCACTACGGGCAGAAGCACCGGAGAAGTCAAGTTCACTACCTAACGATATTGCCGCAGCATTGAATCCGCCACGATATTCAAACAAGCTTGTCAATGTGAAGTTTTTCCACTTAATTCTTAAATCAAGACCTAAACGGTGCTTTGGAGTTGTGTTACCAATACGTTTAGTATCCGCTGCTTTTGATGGATAACCCGTATTTGGATCTACAATAACACGACCCTGATCATCACGAGCATAATCAGAAACAATTATTTGATTTACTTCCTGTCCTTCTTCTGCAAAAACCACACTACTTCCATTAATTCCAAACTTCTTTAGAGTAGGATGCAATGATTTTACCAGATTCTTATTATGAGTGTAATTTGCTCCAACGCTTACTTCCCAGTCATTTGTTCTTACCGGAGTAATCCGTAATGAACTCTCAATACCATTATTAGTAACCTCTCCCGTATTTATCAGGTAATTGCTATATCCTGATGATGGAGCAACAGAAGCATATATAGCTTGGTCTGTAGTACTTGTATGATAGAAATTCAATTGCGCATCAATTCTTCCCTTAAAAAGTCTGAATTCTGTACCAAATTCATAGCCTTTGGTTATTTCGGGCTTTAAGTTATCAGAAACCAATGTTCCGTTTTTAGTAAAGAAAGTTCCACTTGATAATCCTGTAGTTGAATCGAACGTAGGCGATAGTGCATAAGGATCAATGTTCACGTTACCAGTTTTAGATACCGCACCGCGAAGTTTCAAATAATCAAGAACAGAATTATCCTTTAATGCTTCAAAAGCATCAGTGGCAATGAAAGAAAGGTCGGCCGACGGATAGAAATAAGAACGATTCTTCTTGGCTAGCAAAGATGTCCAGTCATTTCTTCCGGTTAGATGTAAGAACAGATAATTCTTATATCCTGCAACAAAATCACCCCACAACCCATAACTTCTATAGTGTTTATTCTCTTCAGAACCAGTTAAAACACCCGTTCTGTTGCTTACGTTATATAATTCCGGGATTACCAGTCCGGTTACTGATTCTTTTGTATCTTTTGATTTGTTATCGGTATACGACCAGCCTAATATAAGATTAAGCGAAACATCCTTGATTGATTTATTCACTCCTACAAGGAAATCATAATTGAATCGGGAAGTATTGTATTGTTCATCTGATACTGAACCCGTTTTATTCGTTTTTCCCTGCACGGTACTTCCGTATTCACTGTATGTGTATTTAGGAGTATGCGATTTCTCTGTATAATATCTATTAGATAAAGACGCACGATTTAAGAGGTACAACCAGGAAAAAGGAGTCCATTTTAATTCGACTTTTCCAGTCAAATAGGAATTTTTTGCATCTTTACGGTAATTATCGGCAACCCAATACGGATTCCCATACCAAGGGTTATACCAACCTTCAGGATTTGCCCATTTATTATTTCTCCAGTCTTTATATGATTTAATCGGAATATTGGCCGGAGTTTCCAGCAGTTCACTATAAATTGTGGCTGTAGCATTTGTTATATCGTAATTATTCTCAATATAATTAGCGTTATACTGTAAATCTAGATTTGGTAATACCTTATTTGTATTATTTAAACGAAGAGATATTCTGTTGTATTTATCTCCCGGAGTGGTACCCGTACTTGTTAGGTACTGCCCTGACACATAAGAAGTATACTTGTCATTTCCAAGACTTATTGATAAATCAGTCTGGTTCTGCACACCAGTTTCCCAGAAGTCTTCCCTATCAGTTTTTGCCTTATAAGTAGTGTATTGCTGATCACCATTTTCCAATGCATAACCAAGTTTTTGCAATGACCCATCAAATGCGGGACCAAATTGCTGGTTTTCAATCGGGTCAAATACCTGGCCATCAGCAGTACTACCCTGACCAAACTTATTTTGGAGCTTTGGCAAGAAATTTACTTGCTCAAGAGTTGTTGTATTTGAAATTCTTATTTTAGGTTTTCCGGCTTCACCTCTTTTAGTAGTAACAAGCAAAACACCATTAGAAGCTTCCGATCCATATAATGTAGCTCCGGCAGCTCCGTTTAATACCTGAATATTCTCAATATCTTCAGGATTTATATTCGTTAATACCGAAGGAGAAACTACAGCATTATCTACAACAACCAATGCAGTATTGTTACCAGTCAATGAACGGTTACCTCTTAATACCAGACGAAAGTTTGGATTAACACCGCTTGATATGGCATTTACTTGTAATCCGGGAACTTTTGCAGTTAAACCGGCAGCTATAGAAGTAGGTTTTGATGCTGTTAATTCCTCGGCTGTAATTTTTGTAGCAGTATATCCCTGCTCTCTCTTTGTACGTTGAATACCTCCGGCAACTACCACAACTTCATCTAGCGTTCTATTTGAAGATTTTAAAGCTAGATTTAATACGTTTTTACCTGCAATATTAACAACGCTTTTTTCATATCCTATAAATGAAAAAGATATCTGACTAGCTTTAGATGGCACATTTACAGAATAAAAGCCGTCTACATCTGTTATAGTACCAGAAGTTGTACCTACAACAGTGACTGATACTCCTGGAATTGCTTCTCCATCCTCAGCAAAAGTTACTTTTCCTGTAACTCTTCTGGTCTGAGCATTTGCAATAACAGCAAATACGGAAAAACATATTAGTGAAAAAATAATTTTTTTCATAAATTATCAGTTTAAAAAATTATATATCAAAAGCTTATACGTATTATTACGTATAAAGAATATTTCATTTTGCATGATGCAAAACGAGACTTTAAATTTTAAATAAGTTGTTTATTAGAAAGAAAAGAATAAAAAGAAAAGTAATTATCTGCACATGCAGCAACACATTCGCATACAAGAAGAGGAAGAGAGAGAAGAAGTTGAGAACATAGAGAATAGAGAAGAACGTAATGTTTCTAAATTAAACACTTCTGACGTTCTGAATTCAGGATTCGATAACCCATGCAACCTGTTTTTTTCCAAGATTTTTTTCATACCATTTGCCTTATTAAATATTTAGTCGTTTCTTTTCTAAAAGAATATTTTAATATGTTGCAAAGATATAATATGTGTTTTCTTTTGTAAATACCATTCATGCGGTATTTATTACACAAGAATATACCGCACTTAAGGCATTAGTACGGTTATTTTCAGCACTTGCTAGTCATAATATCCAAAACCATCTGGTCGGTTTCATTCATAGCTTCGGAACCAATTCTTGTCAGGTTGCGGATACTACGATCCACATCATCGTCAATAATTCCTTCTACGGATGTAACACATTTCTGTTGCATGGCAAGCATTGCAGACAGAACTGCTGTTGATACACCACTGCTTACCTTTAGCGCACAACTTGGTTTGGCACCATCGCAAATCATTCCGGTAAGATTGGCAATCATATTCTTTACGGCAAAAGAAACCTGTTCGTAACCACCACCCATCAGATAAGTGATGCCGCAACTGGAACCGGTAGCCGCTACTACACACCCGCAAAGAGCAGACAGTCTGCCTAAACTCTGTTTGATATAAATTGCAGTCAGATGGCTTAGCATCAGTGCACGAATCAGTTCTTCTTCCGAATTGTCGTTTTCTTCAGCAAAAACTGCCACCGGAAGTGTAGCAGAGATTCCCTGATTACCACTACCGGAATTACTCATAACAGGAATCATCGCTCCTGCCATACGAGCATCGCAAGCTGCAGATGTGTATGATAAAATATGCGCAAACGTGTTATCGCCCATAATGTGGCGTTCCATCTTACTTTGCAGAGTTTTTCCCAGTCCATGTCCGTAATCACCATCCAGAGCAAGTTCGGCAGCAGCCATATTCAGTCGTTTGGTTTCAAGAATAAAGGATATCTCTTCCAAAGGCGTTTCCATGGCAAAATCATAAACTTTACGCAAGTTCAGTTCCGGATCATGTTCTGATTTCTCAGCAACAGAAGCCGTACGTTTATCCAGAAGAACATTATCATCAACAGCCAGGTAAACAAAATCTTTATGCCCACCGGAGATAATAGCAGTTGAACGCTTACCTTCGGCTTCGCAAACAACTTCAATATAGAGTTTTTCTTCAATATTTTCTTTTAGGGAGATGTGGATGGCCTGCTGTTCTATCAGCTGTTTGCCTCGTTCCACATCATCGGGGGTACAATCCTTCAGGACTTCCAGTTCATAGGAAGACTTACCAATCAACGCACCAAGTGCAATTGCTATTGGTAAACCAATCATTCCTGTTCCTGGAATTCCCACGCCCATCGCATTCTTTAAAATATTTGCGCTAAGATGAGCTTCAATTTTAACTGGAAGCGTACCCAATATTTCGGCGGCTTTAGCCACACAAAGCGCTACCGAAATAGGCTCTGTGCAACCAATTGCCGGAACAACCTCGCGCTTCACCAGCGAGATAATCTGTTCTTTTTCAACTTCGTGAATATTCATTAATCTCAAAGTGATTTTTTTGTTAGATAAGAGAATTTATTTTTTGCTTTTAATGCGATACAAAATTAAATAAAAATTCCGAATTTATACGTATAAATCTTAAAAAAGGGAATTTGCTAATCAGTACAGTTAGGATTAGAAAGGAATATCTATTCCTTAAATAGGTTTTTTATATAATGCACCCTCTTATGATTTATATCTAATAGATTAATGCAAATAGATATTTTTATTAGATATAAATCATGAAAGGTTCTGTTTTTCTTGTTTTATTAGATATAACTAATGGAATTCCTGAATAATATCAGAGTTTTTAAACAAATCAAAATAATAATTGCACCATAGGTGAATCAATAAGGCGAAACAGGATAAATGATAACAAGAAAATCATAATAAAACAGAGTAAGATGGCAAATAAAGTGTTTTTATCAAGTTGCATTTTGCCTACAGGTGCATCATTACTTATTACTTTAGTTTTAGCAACATAATCGCCAATTCGTTCTTTTTTTGAAATCATCAGGATTAATATTTCAATGTACCATAAAGGCAAAAATAGATTTCTCACAATGTGCCTGACAGCAGAAATATTCTCTTCAGTATTGTTATCAACAACTTGTAGTTTCATTACTCTTTTTCCAATACTCTGTCCGTTCATGCAATCTTTACATAACAATAACGTAATCATTAATGCTGAAAGAAACTGCAATAAAAATTGAGATTTAATTATGTATGTTGAAAGAAACAGTACGTTTACAATTACAACAATAATCATTAAATCTACGCCAAATGCCAATAAACGTTTAATTACCATATAACTATTTTCTTAAATTATACAAAGTTAGTATCCAAATAGGAATTATAAAAACAAAAGGCCTTATCCATTTTATAAGAAAATCAGATATTGACATAATGTAGGCATTCTGAGAAATATAAATCAAATAAAGAAATATACATTCCAAAATAGCCAAAATTAACAAGGCCATTACCCAATATCTATTTTGATCTAATTCTATTATTTTCTTTTTATCCCAAACCCTTGCTCTAACTGCTAATACAAACGCAGCACCTGAAGCTGCTGCCAAAGCTGGAAAGAAAACATCTATATTTCCAGTAAAAAGAAAAACAAAAAAACCTACTACTGCCATAAATAACAGAAATATAGAAAAAATTAACATTTCAAAACTTGATGACATAATTATAAATTTATTCGAGGTTGTGTTTGTTATTCATTCAGTACAATATGTATCCTATTTTATATATCAGCGTTTAAACTATACCAGACTAATTGCCTGAAGCTCTTTTGTCAATGCCTTAATACCATTTTGAATCTTTTCAAGCTGAGTTTTACGAGGTTTATGCACTCCTGCCGCATAATGCCATAACTGGCGTTCATTTATTCCTGTAATTCTACTCAATGCAGCTTTCGTAAATATATTACTGTAGTAATTAATAAAGGTAGCAGCATCAATCTTGAACTTAAGTTCAAATTCTCCAACCAATAATTCAACTGTATTTGGATTATCTTCCAAATACAGTTGGATAGCTTCGCTCATATTATCTTCAACCTCTCTTATATCATTACCGACGGTAATAATTGGAGCACCTTCTATATAAGCACTAAAATTCTTTCCTGCATATTCTACAATCACTTCTACTATTTTCATAGCAACTTTTCTGGCTTTTAGAACAAAACGTTTTCTTGAAGCATAGTTACAACTTCTTTTACTGATTTGAAACTTATAACTTTTGAGAATTAGTTATATTACAAATGTAGTAATAATATGAATACTTTACATTTAATTATTCACTATTTTACTACACTTTTGATTGTTTTTGGATAAATCATACCCGTCAGAATCTCACTGAATTCTTTTAAACCCCTATTGAACTAATTAAAAAAAAGAAGCGGTTTACAACATTGAAAATATAGATAATCAAATTAATATCAATTAATGAAAGAATTATTATTCACGTTTTAAATCTTTATTTTTTTGCTCAATTCAAAATAATCTGCTACTATTTGAAAATGACACCCCTTATGTAACCATGGGGTAGACCAACAATAGTCATCAACAGTATCTGATTCTGAACATAGATATATCAAAGGGCATTTCCTATCCTGCTTTAATAAAACAGATAATACAGCTTCTTGAACCATCAATTCTAATACATCAGAAGAAATCTCATCGCCTCCATTTGCAGACTCAGGAAATGCATATCCTGTAGAAGTTTGAATATATGGACAACCATAATATCCCACTAATTCATCAAATAATTTAACGTTAGGAAAATCTGGATCATATAATATTTTTAATATATAAAAGGAATCTTTTGCTTTAACAACTCTATCCAAGATGCAAGAAATAGCGTCAAGGTCTGCAACTAAATTATCATCTATTTTTTTCTTAAACCGTTCAACAGCCAAATCAATATAATGAGAAACTGTATATTTTACACCATTATCCTTAATTATATTATTCTCATATCCATACTTAAATATTTCAATACCATCTTTTTCATAATGCTCACTTGCATATTTTAATAAGCAAAAGAATAAATCTCCTGGGTATTGGCTAAATAACGAAGCATAACATACACAGATTAGTTTTTTCTTATCTTTCGCTATATTAGGATACAATTTTTCAGTAACTAATTCCACTAAATTATAAGGTATATCATAATTTTCAGCTTCATCATCAAAAAAGCTTTGAATCAAATAGGCCATACTTTCCTTTATATGGAAAGCGCCAAATTCAATAGACTCTTGCTTTTTTACCGAATCTAAAAAAGAAATTTTATGAATAGGAACAGTTTGATCTCCAATTGTTATTTCATTGTACTCATGAGTTATACTACTCCTTTCAATACTTCTTATAAATCTTCTATCTCCATCTCCTTTTAAAAAGCGTTCACAAATACGACTATAAACATCTGTAACCGGAATATCCACAGGTAATAGTACAGATTTAGAAGAGAGAATCTTTGACTTTACTTCCAAATATATAGAGTGTTTCATTTCACTATACATTAGTCCATAAATGGTTGTTATTTCTTGTAAATAATGAATATACTCATGCACAAATGTTCCAAAATCAGATTTACTCATTAGAGATAAATCTGATTTAAAACCTCCTTTTAAAAATATATGAAGAAATGATGTTGAATATACACCTCTTTCTCCGAATCTATCAAATATCAATGGCAATGATTTCATTTCGTTTCTTGTATTTACAGTTCCACATTCTAATCTAAAAATAATTTATAAAAAACAAAGTTAAATCTAATTCTACTTATCTTCAAACAATTATTCATATATTATTTCCCCCGAGCGAAACAACCCCCACCCTCCAAAAATCTCCCGCCAATAAATAAAAAAACAACTAGACAAATCAACAAATACAACCTTATATATTTTCAAAACATATAGTATAAATTATGAGAAATAAAGTTACCTTTGCGCCCTTTATTAATCAAAATAAATTTAATGCTACGAGAAAGAACTATCAAGATACACGAAAAGGAGTATCTGACTGATGCGTTGAAGCGCGAAGGTTTTGCAGCTCTTCCTACTAATTGTGTGATTAACAAGGTGCTTCCGGGACTGGGGGCTACTTATTGCGAACTTACCTCTCCACGAAAGTCTATCATTATTGAACCAAATGTGCCGGTTATTGTGGATAAAGCAAAGAAGCACAAACATACGCTGGCTGTTCATAAAGGGGTAATGGTGCAACATATAACAGATTTCCTTGAAAAGAACGAGAAGCAACATTATAAGATTCTCACTACTCCGGAGAGCTTCCAGAAGGTAAAAGAGGCTATGGAGGCTTTGCAGATTGATATGTACAGCGAATGTTTTATGTTGTTCGATGAATGCGAGAAGCTGGTGCAGGATGTTGATTACCGGGGAACGATATCGGGCCCAATGAGCGACTTTTTTCTTTTTCAATCTAAAGCAATGGTTTCGGCTACACCTATCATTGCCGAGGATGCACGTCTTGTAAACCAAGGATTCCGCATACTAAAAGTGGTGCCTACTTATGATTATAAGAAGAAGATGAAGCTGATTACCACAAACAATATTTGTGAATCGCTGGTTGAACGACTTACCGAACTTAAAATTACCAAGAAATCGAGGGTGTGCATATTTACAAACTCCATCGACACAATAGATTCGCTTTTTGTTGATGTGCCCGATATACAGGATTGCTACACGTTTTGCAGTGAAGAAAGCACTTTCAAATTGTGGAAAGCAGGAAGAAGAAAGAAATCGACTTTGATTGATGAACTAATGCAGTTCAACTTTTTCACCAGTCGCTTTTTCTCTGCTGTGGATATCATATCGAAGATTTCTCCTCATGTGATTCTTATCTCCGATATGTACGGTGCGCCACAATCGGCTATCGATCCAAAGACTGAAGCCATTCAGATTGTGGGACGGTTCAGAAACGGAGTGAAAAGCATTACACACATAAGTTCCATCCGTCCGAATCTGGAATATAAAAGTGAGCCTGAAATAAAAAGCTGGCTGCAAGGTGCCGAAGATATATATAACGATTGGCAGAAGCTGCTGAAACAAACCACGAATGATGGTAAGCGGACTTTGTTAAGGGAAGCACTTGGTAACAACAGTTTTCTACCCTATTTAGACAATGCCGGTAAACCCGATCCGTTCCTTGTCAGCAACTTATACGAGGCCGAGCTTGTGAAATCGCTCTACACCTATCCCACTAATTTATATGAGGCTTATCGTGCATCCGGTTTCTTTAATATAGAGCATGAGCCTCAGCAGCATTTATTCAGTGATGATGACCGATTGGCTCTGCATCGCCAGCGAACCCGAAAAGGACGCATGGCAGTGCTCCTATTACGTTTTGAAGCGTTGGAGAAATTACGAATGAATCCTAATGAAAAGGCACAAAAGAAATATCAGCACCTGCTTTCGAGACTGATAACAGGCAAAGACGATCAGACTCTTTACTCTTGTTACGAGAAACTGGGCAGCAAGTTTATCCGCGAGAAGCTGGATTTCAATGTAAAGGCAATGGAGCGCTCCCTCAATAAACAGAACGAGCATGCAATAAAGAAATCCTTCGCCATGCGAAATGCTGTTCACCAGCAGTTTGAAATAGGCGGTCACTATTCAAGGAATGAAATAAAAGTGATACTTACGCAAGTGTATAAAAGACAGGGCGTATTTGTAAATAGTGGTGTGACAAGCACCGAAATTAATCGCTGGTTTGAAGTAGAAAGGGTACGAAAGCACGATATTGAGAAGTTTAAAATACTGAAAAAGAGAGATTAAACACTTTTTAACTCGACTTTCTAGTTTTGAGAGACAACTTATAAGGTTATCTTTTGACAATACGTTTTACTTTTTGAGTTAAACACCTGATTATAAGCTGCGGAAAAATTAGTTTCACCCCCTATAATAACAAAAAACAGGGGGTATTTTTCCGCAGATTTTATAAAAGCATTTCACCAGCTTGGATAAAGCTCGGCGAACAAAGCTTGGTAGCATAGGTTAATTATTACAGCTTTTCCTTTAAGAACTCTTCCAATTCTTCCATTGAAATGTTTTTAGAAACAATCTTTCCCATATTGTCTATCAGAAAATTGGTTGGAAAAGCGAAAATTGATAAACGATTTGTTTCTGTTCCGTCCTTGTCCCAATATTGTTTCCAAACAAGTTTGTTGTCGGCAATTATTTTTTCCCAATCCTGCTTGTGCGCTGCCTTATCTACTGATATGCCTACTATTTCGAATCCGTTACTGCCATATTGTTTGTACAGATTCAGCATATTCGGGAATTGTCGTCGGCAAGGGCCACACGCACTGTACCAGAAATCAATCAGAGTGTATTTATTGCTGAGGAAAAGCGCCGAAGATAATTTCTCGTTGTTCTTGTTTTGGCAATTAATGATTGGAAATGATTGGCCAACTGAAAGTTGCTTGCCAATTTTAAGTTTTTCGCCTAAAACTTTACCGGCATAACTCTCTCGGAGTGTTTTCGAAAATGTGTTGTATATGGAATCGAAGATGGGCTCGTAACCCCAACTCATTAAATCAATTAGGTTCCAGAATGCAATCTTCGAGTCGGGATTCATTTTGGTATATACCAATAATGTGCTGTCACTTTCCCTATACATTGCTTTTCTTTCTTTATTCACAATATAGCTTATTTCTTCCGGTAATTGATAATTGTATTGCTTAAGTAAACTATCGTATTTTTGATAAAGCAATTCCTTCTTTGCTGTTATCTTTTGATAAAAAACAACCTTCTTTGGATATTCCTCTAGCATGGTCTTATTGTTCACTTTTGGCACTGTTTGAAAGGAATCTATATTCACAGAAATAGTTTGCATCCCTTTTTCGATAACGAAATTTGGAGTGGGACGATTACCGAAAACCAAAAAGACCCCTTGCGCCTCCGGGATGTATCCCGAAATGGAGAATTTATAATCCTTTACCTGAGCTACCAATTCTTCAATTTTATTGGGGAGGTAATCAGAGTAAAAACGGAGAGAGACTTTTCCGGAATCTGCATTGATGGTACCATCTATTCTGAAATTCGATGACTGTTTGTTTTGGGCAGTTAAACTAACTATGGATAAGAGCAAAGAAAGAGAAAATATAAAGTACTTTTTCATTTCATCGATATTTTAAATAAATGTGTTTGTTCTCATAAATATAAAACTGAGAATATAATTTGTAAAATTATTAGCAAAATAAATTTTCATCTAATTATTTCAGTTAAACAAATATAACAAGATCGTTTTTGCCTCAATACACATAAATCTATGATTGCACCTTACCAGCCGGCGCTCCGACAAAACGGTTCTCAGCCGGCAAAGTTTCATTTTTCATCAACACGGATAATGGTTCCAGAATAGAGCGGTCTTCCATCTTTGAATCATAAAGTACCACAGCCATACCTCCTACACTACATTCTCTTCCTATATCTACATAAGACATTTTCATGACCCTATCCTCAAATAAGTGAGTTTGCAAGGTACAATTATCGTTGCACGCAGAATCGTCTCCAATCTTTATTAAATCGAACTCAGTTATCTGAGTGGTATTGAGACATACTCTTTTGCCTATTTTGCATCCCAGCAATCTGAGAGGGAATTTTATGAAAGGTGTTCCGGTAAGCACATTCAGGAAAAATAGAACCAGGAAGTTTTCATAAACACCTGTCACCAGTTCGCTTCTCCATACATAATTGCTCCACAAAGGCTTCTTGGCCGGAGTATATTTACCTATCACTACCCATTTGAGTAATGCAGTAACCAAAGTTCCCAATATGCCTGCCCCCAGATAAAGGAACGGGAAAACCATGAATAGTACATCAAGGTCTTTTTCAACCTGTAAATAGGAAATAACATTAGTTATAAGTGCTGCATAAAGAATGAAAAGTGTTGCAGGTAATACTACACGGAAGAATTCAATGGCATATCTCTGTATAAAGAGTTTTCGGGTAGGTTTATAAGTACGTTCAATTGAAAAGTCACGGTTGATATCCCGCCTGGGAAGATAGACTGCCGGAGAACCAAACCACGATGTTCCGTCTTTGGCAGGAAGATTTTCTTCGCTCATCTTTGAAAGAACACCAACAAGTACATCACTACCGAGGCGTGTATCAGGACTAATCACGGCACTGTTTCCTACAAAAGTACGATTGCCTATATAGGTCTTGGCTATATTTATATAACCATTTCTTACATGAGAAGCACCAACCGACACAGAATCGGCAAGAAAACACTCATCACCGGTAACAAGCAGATCGGGAGAGATAAACTCAACGGTTGAAATCTCAACTCGTTTACCCATTTTCACTCCCAGCATCTTAAACCATATCTGCAAGTAAAGGGTGGTATATAGTGTTCCTATAACCTGCAGACTTAATTTCATCAGCTGATCAAAGAACCATTTTCGATAATAAAAAAGACTGTTTACCGGATACTTGCCATCTTTCAGGCTTCCCAATAATATCCATTTCAAAATAGTTATGATCAGTGTAAGCAATAACACGAATGAAAACCCCACGAGAATTGTGACCCAAAGGAAATGGTATTTCTCTGACAGGTAATCCAGATGCGATATAAGCATCATACCCGGGAAATATGCCACCATCGTAATAAGTGGTATAACAAAAACACCTATCATTGAGAGGACAGTAAACTTTACAGACCACAATCTGATACTGTCTTTCTGCTTATTTATTCCGCTCTTTATTGCCGGTGATCCGTTCCAATGCTCATTTTCAGCAACTGTGCATCCTTCAGGTACCAAAGAAAGATCTTCCAGAGAACTATTTTTGCACATCTTCGTATTATGAGCAACGCAACACCTTGTACCGATAAAGACTTTATCTTCAAGTTCAATGGTACCAATGTTGAGGTATCCGTCCGCAATGGAATAGCCACGTAAATGAGTGTCGGTACATATACTCACATTATTGCCAACACTGAACAAATCAAACACTGATATGGCTGAGGTATTTATGTATGTATTCTTACCTATCTTTGCTCCTAATAATCTATAGAATATATTCAATACATAAGTTCCGGTGAAATAAGTTGTAGGACAGATATTGATCACTTTATCCACAAGCCAAAACCTGAAGTAATAACTGCCCCATAGTTTATACTTTCCAGGCTTGAACCGTCCGATAACTATCCATTTGAAAACTATTGCAAATGCTGACAACACTGGTAATATAGTAAAATACATAAGCAAACTCATAAGCAATGAATAGGCTACTCCACTTTCGGCCTGGTAATAGTAAGAGTACACAAAGAAAGGGCCTAACCATTCCATACCAAAAAGCAGTATCAGAAATAGAAGTGATATTCCCTGAAAGAATGAACAGGTATAATAAGCTAGCTTAGAAGGTTTGTAAATATCTCGTTCTTTGGGAGGATCTTCCTTTTCGACCGGACGTTTCTTTTCCAGTTCACTTGCCAGATCAGACAATATGGGATGTTTATATACATCGACTACAGACATATTCTCGAACATCTTCAGTTCGCGCATTTCGGACACAACAATTGCTGCAAGAAGTGAATGCCCACCCAGATCATCAAAGAAATTATCGCTCATTGAAATATCATCCCGTTGAATATTACGGGCTATTACTTTAACCATCTCTTTCTCGAGTTGCGTTGATGGAGGAATTATATTCTTATCGGATGAATATGTTAATGGCAACTGAGGATCGGGCAAACGTTTACGGTCAATCTTCTGACTAGGTGTCATTGGCAGACTATCAATGATATCGAGCGTAGAAGGTATCATGTAATACGGAAGAGTCTGTCTGAGCAGTTTGGCTATATCATCCCGGTTTATTTCTTTTCCATGTTGCAGTACTACATAGGCCGCAAGTTGTTGGGTTGTAGAATCTAGTGCCACGGCGGCTGCCTGAGCACCTTCACATTTCATCAGCAGACCTTCAATTTCGGCAAGTTCTACACGGAAACCTCTGACCTTAACCTGTGCATCTGCTCTTCCAAGAAAAATAATTTCACCTTCGGGAGAATATTTTGCAAGGTCGCCTGTACGGTAATACCTTTCTTCTGTTCCTTTGAATTTATCTGTAGTTAGAAACTTTCGGGCTGTCAGTTCTTCTCTGTTCAGGTATCCGCGTGCTACACTATCGCCACCAATAAGGATCTCTCCTTCTTCGCCATCGGCTACTAGCTCCAGCTGTTCATTAACCAACAGCACTTCATATCCATCCAGCGGACGGCCAATTGTTACTTCACCATAAGGTTTCAATATTGAATAAGTAGCAATCACAGTTCCTTCCGTAGGTCCATAGGTATTATAAACAATACGTCCGGGTTTGCACCATCGGGCAGCGATATCTTTTGAGCAGACTTCACCACCGAAAATCAGGATTTTCAGTCCGGGAATATCTTCTTTCACCATTGAAAGCAATGTGGGAGCACATGACAGGAAAGTTATGCCTAGTTGATTAAGCTTCGAAGCAAATCTATCTCCCGACCGCATTATATCAAATGTTCCTATCACCAGCGTAGCACCTACAGAAAACGGTACCCAAATTTCTTCTACTGATGCATCAAAAGATACAGAAAAGCCCTGCAAGGCTCTGTCGGCATTATTAATAGGATAAATTTTCTGCGCCGCTAAAATATAGTTGGCTGCATTTCGGTGCTCCAGTAAAACACCTTTAGGTTGTCCGGTAGTTCCGGAAGTATAAATAATATAGCACAGGTTGTTGGGTAATCGGTTGGACACTTCAGGCTTAACATCCGGAAAAGTATCTGTTTCAGAGAATTGCTTATCCAAATTGAATATGGAATGCGAATTGAGTTGTGTCCCTATCCGGTCAAGAATAACATCTGATGTGATAAGTAGTTTGGCACCTGCATCCTGCATTATAAAATTAACTCTTTCACCCGGAATCTCAGGATCGAGAGGAATATAGGCTGCACCGGCTTTCAAAACAGCAAGCATGGCAATAGATACCTCTGCTATACGAGGCAATAAGATAACAACTTTATCTTCCGGACCAATATCCTTCGATTTTAAAAAATGGGCTAATTTATTGGCAGCTTTATCGGCTTCAATATAGGTATATCTGGTAGCTCCTTCCTCTATAGCTACCGAAGATGGGAATGAAATAGCTGAGCTTTCAAAAAAGTATTCTAAGAACATAATTCATCCTTTTAATCAATAATTATGATCTGACACCTCGTACTGTCCAAAGCTAACCATATAACGTTTTATACCTTTGTATGCTTAACAATTTAGATCAGTGCTATGTTTTAGTAAATGAATGATAAAAATAGTATAATAAATTAGTTATTTTTCAATTTAAGTCCTTAAAATATTATTTATAGATTGAAATAAAAAAAGTCCAGGTCTAATCCACAAGACCCGGACTTTTTCAATTTAATTCTCAGATAATCCTAGTATCCTGGATTCTGATATTCAGCGCCATTCTTTATCACATCAGTAAATGATTGTGGAATTGGACGAACTTTATAGTAATCGTCATTGAAATAAGCTCCTACATCAGGATTTGTTTCTGTAAGATAAGCCTTACTCAACTTACCTGTACGCTTCAAATCATAGAAACGAGTGTACTCTCCAGCCAACTCTCTTGCACGTTCATCAAGGATTGTCTGAATGGTTACACTACCTTGAATATCGGTAGCTCCGGCTCTTTTACGTACTTTATTGATATATGCTGCAGATCCCGAACCTCCATTGAGATACAAATCAGCTTCAGCTGCTATCAGGTATATTTCAGCCATACGCATTGTTATTGCCGAAGCATCACATGCGAAACGGTTCTTTGAAGCACTGATTACAGTAAAGTTGCTTGAGTTGAATTTGTTGAGTGATGGATAGAAGAAGTAGAACGGATTCTCAACTGTTGATCCATCGTTCAGACGAGTATACGTCATCTTCACTGTCATATCATCGTTATACAAATCTTTGTAATCAATAACCAGGTAAGGAACATTTAGTTTATTTGATACAAGATCACTGTATGCAGCTTCCTGAGGACGAACAATTTTAATAGCCACGTCGCCTACGTTCACTTTTGATGAAGAAGTAACACTTGATGTACGGTCGTACATCTTCAGGTTATCTGCCGACCACTGATATGCATTGTTTGCAGTCCATTCTGTCTGGAAGAATACAGCATAACGAGGGTCTAGAGTATTATCTTTATTAACAAATACATCCAGCAAATATTTAGAAGGCATAAACAAACCATCAGAATAACGTCCTATTTCTGTTTCATGTCCCTTGTAAAGAATAGCAGGGAATTTGGCTACATTTCCATAGAATAACTGGTAATCCTGATTGTGTTGCCACAAGTTTGTACTACCTCCGGCCTGTGAAAAAGCTACAGAATATAATGATTCCTTATTCTCCAGATTGTTTGCATTTGCAAATACCTGATTAATGGTAGGATACATATAAGTAGCATACTTTGCACCACCTGATTCACAGTCGGCTATCAACTCTTTACTAGTATCAAGCGCTTTTTGAATGAACTCTGTTGAACCATATTCTTTTGTCTGTAAGCAAGCTTTTGCCAAAAGTCCCATTGCAGATTTACGCAATGCTCTTCCTTCTTCGCCCGGACGAGATATTGGAAGCCACTTAGCAGCAAACTCAAGATCTGGGATAATGGTTGTTTTATATATTTCAAGTGGTTCTGTTTTTGTTGGAGATAGATCTACCCCGGTAGGTAACGTTGTGTTTAAAGTTACAGCACCAAACTGTTCTACCAGAAAATAGTAGTAAAGCGCTCTCATATAATGAGCTTCTGCTACTAAAGCATTCTTTTCATCTGTACTGGCAAAATCTGTTACGTTGTCTACACTTTCAATACACAGATTACATGCTCCAATACCATCATAAGCACCATTCCACTGATCTTTTGCATTATTTAATGAGATCTGCGCTCCCTGACCATATTTGAAATAACCTTCGTAGGTTTTTGCATTCTGGCGGGAAGTCCAGAGGTCGGTTCCTGCTTCAGTAAGGAACATCATTCCGTTTTTACCGTAGAAATAACGTTGAAGACTGAAATAACAGTTATTGATAGCTTGTTGGTAACCTGCTTTCTGAGATATCAGAATATTCATGGTAGAACCAGAAGGGTTTACTTCATCTAAAGAACAAGATGAGACCCCCATACTTGCCGCAAGGATAGTTGACAGCAAGATTTTATTATATTTATTAAGCTTATTGATTTTCATGTTTTACTTAATTTTAGAATGTTACATTTACACCGAATACAAATTCTTTTGTCAAAGGGAAGTTGTCAGATCCTTCACGTTCAGGATCCTGTCCTTTCATTTGTTTGTCGAATGCAAAAATGAATGGGTTATATGCTGTTGCATATACGCGAAGTTTCTCCATGTGTGCACTCTTCAATAAAGATTTTGGTAAAGTATAACCTAATGTAATATTCTTAATCTTGATAAAAGAACCATCTCTTAGAGCTAAAGAACCCCAGCCATAATACTGTGATGTTGAACTGTGAATTCCCGGACGAGGCAAATATGCACCCTGGTTCTCAGGAGTCCAGTAACTAATACCTGAAGGAGAATTCTCAAGACTGGTAGTTGGATTGTATCTTGTTATCAAATCGCTCTGTAACATCTGTCCGCAACGAGCCATCATAAAAATGCTAGCGTCGAAATTACGGTATGTAAAGTTATTCTGGAAACCTAAGTACCAGTCAGGATTCTTTGAACCTAAATACATCTTATCTTTTTCACTGTATTTATGAACACCGTTATCACTAACATCGTTTCCGTTAGCATCTTTAGTTATGATAGGATTGGTAGCCAGTTTAATATCTCCCGGAACACAACCATACAATTTGGCCTCATCGGTTTCTGCTTCAGACCATATTCCTAAGTATTTATAATTATAGAATGCTCTGATTGGTTTTCCTTTGAATAAAGATTCTGCAATAATATCTCCGTCAGGTAACTTCACAATCTTTTCTTTGTTAACTGTTAAAGTAGTAACAGTAGACCATGTGAAATCCTTTGTAACAATATTCTGTGTATTAAGCATCACTTCAAGGTTCTTGTTATTGGTTTCACCAATATTCTGCCATGTATTGATTGGAGAGCCCCACATTGTTACACCGGCGGTAATAGGTAAAGTACGTTTAAACAACAAACCTTTTGTGTTTGTGTTAGACAGGTCAACAGCAAGATTAATACGTCCGTTCATGAAACTTGCATCAACACCAATGTTTGTATTATATGATTTTTCCCAGCCAATTGATGGGTTACCGTAAGGTGCGCTAAACTGTACAACTGGATATGCCTTAGATCCAAATACTACCGGATTAAGGAATGTATATACTGCTGTGTTAGAAGAATAAGCTCCCATACCACCAGAGTTACCTGTAATACCGTAACCAATTCTTAATTTCAGGTTAGACAACCAGTCCTGGCTTTTTTCCATGAAAGACTCGTCGCTGATACGCCATGCAAAAGCTGCTGCAGGGAATGAATCCCACTTACTGCCTACTGCTAAATGAGATACACCATCCCAACGATTAGACAAAGTAACGATATAACGTCCTTTGAAGTTATAGTTCAAACGTGCAGCATAAGACATAGACTGTGTTTGTTTGAAATCGGAATCCAGACTTTGTTTCTGTGTTCCTGCTGACAATTTCCAGAAAGACTGACTGGTTAATTGTTGTCCCTGAGCTGCAGCATAAGTATATTCTGTTTGGTTTTTAGACCAGGAAGTAACACCTGTCAACCCAAATTCATGATCTTTTGCTATTTTAAAGTTATAGTTTAAGATGTTCTCCCATTTATAACCGTAAGTAGCATTGTTGGCAATAGAAGCCAAAGGTTTGTTATAACCAGCTGTAATATTAGCTATAGACAGCGGACCAAAGAACATACCTGTACGTGAATTATTAATAGTTGTTCCCAATACTGATTTGAAAGTAACTCCTTTTACCGGAGTAAGTTCCAAAGTTCCGTTTGCAGTAATGTTTGTACCTCTGGTATTATTTACGAATTGACCATCAATTTCATCCGACATAGGGTTTTGCTGACCTGTAAGATATTCCGGATTGATTGAGCCATCTTCTTTATATGCCTCTCCAAGTGGAACAAAAGTCAACGCATTGACAAACACACTTTGGTTACGTTTATTCTGATCTGTATATGTAATGTTTGTATTGAATCCTGCCTTTGCCCAGCTAGAAAGCTTTTGATCCAGGTTAAGTCTCAAGCCATAACGTAAACGATCATCACCTTTAAGCAAACCTTGCTCATCATTATAATTTATAGATGCAAAGACCTGAGTCTTATCAGTACCTCCGGTAATTGATAAATTATAATTCTGATTGATTGATGCTTTACCTATCACTTCGTCTACGAAATCAATCCATTGTCCATTATCATAAGCACTTTGTACTTTAGGATCTGTAAAAATGGATGAGGTAAACTCTGGATAAGAACCATGTGCTCCTCTATATGCTTCTCTTTTAAGATTCATATACTCATCACCAGTCATTCCCGATGGATATTTTGCAAAACCGGATACTCCGACATAAGCATCAAGGTTTACTGTCGTTTTGCCCAGAACACCTTTCTTTGTAGTGATTATAACAACACCATTGGCACCAGCAGAACCATAAATAGCTGTTGATGATGCATCTTTTAGCACCTCAATAGATTCGATATCTGAAGGATTTATCTGATTGTAACTTCCTGCAATACCGTCGATAATAAATAAGGGAGAGTTATCTCCATAAATTGAACGGGTACCGCGCAACTGAATATTAACGTCAGCACCTGCCTGACCGGATGACTTAACAATATCCAAACCGGCAACCTTACCTTGTAATGCTTCCATAGCGTTACTTGTTGGAGCAACTGTAATATCAGCCGACTTTATGGAAGTAATAGCTCCGGTTAAATCACGCTTTTTCATTGTTCCATAACCAATTACTACAACCTCATCAAGATTTTGTGTAGTCGGCTCCATCTTAATCTCCAAATCCTTACCGTTACCTACTGTAACAGTCATAGCTTTATAACCAATGTAGGTTAATGCTATAAGATTCTTGCCGGAGGGTAAGTTCAATGTAAAGTTTCCATCGATATCAGTAATAGCACCTACGGTAGTACCTTTTACTAATACAGAAACCCCTGTCAGTGTTTCTCCTGTTTTCTCATCAACTACTTTTCCTTTGATTGTTTTAGCTTGTGTAATAGTCTGAAGCGAGCTCACACTATTTTGCGAATTTCCTGCATAAGTTGAAGGCAATGCAGACATACATAGAACTGCCGATAGTCCAAAAACCAAATGGGTACGTCTAAAACGATAACCCAAGACGTCCATTGGTGGACACACTTTTTCTTTCTTGTTTTTCATTCTTTTGTTAGTTAATAACTACTAGTAAAACATTTATGTTTTATTTTCAACATTTTCAACAATAGTATATTTTCACATACTTACTGTTGTATTAACATGACGGGGCGTTTAACTAGTTGTACTCGGTTTCTGGATTTATAAAACAAGATTATGTCCATTAAAAAAAGCATTAAGACATTGTTCAAAAATTATTTGAGCGATGTCTTAATGCTTATATCTATTCCTTTTATACAAAAAGGATTTAACAAACAGGACTACTTTTTCAAATCAGGCCATTGTCCGTTAACAATAGGCACTTCTTTTAACTGCTTAGGATCAATCTTCATGTATTTAATACGCTGGCGTCTCCAGGTATAAATTGCATGAATATAACCGTCGTTACCTTGTATTATGGAAGGATAAGAGTATTGACCAATAGGCGAATCTTCAAGAATGAGTGAAGCAAACCATTTTTTTCCGTCTTTTGATACGGCAATGTTAAGTGGTGTACGTGCACCTTTCTTTGCTCCTTCTGGTGTTTTTACGTGATTATAAATCAACGCCTGACGACCATCTTTCAATGTTACCGCATCTGTACCTGAGTTATTGTTAGGAAGATCAATTAGCTTCATTTCACTCCAGGTTTCGCCACCATCTTTCGACCACGCTTCGGCTATTGCACTATTGCGGGTACGGCAAAGAATCTGTAACGATCCGTCTTTATGGAATAAGATACTTGGCTGAATGGCATTGATTGTTTTTCCATCATTGATAGGTTGTGTTTCACTCCATGTTTTACCTTTATCTCCTGTAAATTCAAAGTGAACTTTCCAGCCATTGTTTTCAGTACTTGTTGGGCAAACTAACTTATTACCAATCATTACAGGTTTGTTTTTAATCGGTCCCAGAATGTTCTTTGGTAACTCTTCACGTTGTGTCCATGTTTTTCCACCATCGTAAGAACGAATAAGGTAACCGGTCCAGTCGCCTACATTCTTTCCAATCTTGTAGAATAACAATAGTTCGCCACCGGGTACCTGAAAAAGTACCGGGTTATAGCATGCCTTACGCAAAGTATCACTCATTATACCATCAGCAACCTTTTGAGGAGCAGTCCATCCTTCGGCTGTTTTTCTGCATACCCAGATGCAAACATCTGGATTTCCTTCCTTTGTTCCTCCAAAGAATGAAGCAACAAGTCCGGTTGGAGTTTCAGCAATTGTTGCAGCATGTGCTGATGGGAAAGAAGCTTTTTCGTAAAGGAACTCATCTTCTACAATTCCTTTTCTCCATGCGCCTAAACCTACATTCATATCTACACTGAATGAATAATCGCCCGATCCAACTTCCCAACAAGTAAAGTTTCCTTCTTTGCTAAGGAATTTCACGCCTTTGGCTTTCGCAACAGGAATACCACCCTCTTTTATCATTGATTTATCCGAAGGTAAGTAAACAATGGCAGTTGCATTGGCAGGAATAGTGATATTCCAATCCAGATGTTTCAGATTCTTTTTCCACTTGCTCACCACTTTTCCGTAAGGAGTCATATAAGAAGCATCGACATCACTCAAATCCTGAATCTCGAAATTCGGCTTCATGATAATCTTCTTAAATCCAGCTTCCTTTTCATCGGTTTTAATTCCGGCCATATTCTCGTAGAAGAATGGAATCAAATCGCCAAGCAGCATTACGTGATTCTTTGAGTTCATCTTTGGTCCGGCAGTATCACCGTTCCATAATTCCCAAATTGTAGTCGCTCCCTTTTTAACCATATATCCCCAACTTGGGTATGTATCGTTAGAAGCCAACAGATATGCCACATCAGCACGTCCCATCTTGCACAATTCGCGCATAATCCATTGCGAACCGACTAATCCGGTACAGATATGTCCATTGCTTCCAATCATAACTTTATCAACAATCTGCTTGCTTACTTTTTCTACCATATTATCGGGAACCATGCCAAATGCTAATGGAAGTAAGTTGGAAGTTGCTGAGTTATTTCCGTAGAACAAGCTATCTGTATTGAAATATTTCTTATTGAAGGCGTCTTTTACATTAGCTGCTATTGCATCAAACTCTTTTGCATCTTCAGATTTATTCTGCAATGTTGCAAATTTACTCATCAAAGCAAGCATTTTATAGTAATAAGCTGTAGAAACCAAAAGGCCGTCTGTCTGACGCTTCGGATCTTTTGAGTGAATTAGTTCAGGAGATTCAGGTGGAACACACCAGTCGCCATATTCATCACGAGTCATAATACCCTCTCTCAGATATTCCTTCTTCATGTGATCCATCCACTTTTTCATAGCATCATAGTTCTTCACGATAGGTTGCACATTCCCAAACTGTGAATAAACCATATCAGATGATAAAAGGAATACGGAAGGCCATGTTATATTATCAGTGTAATAGTTCAGATAAGAAGGTGCCACATCTGGAATACAACCATCTTCACGTTGCGCATCGCGGATATCGTCCATCCACTTACTGTAAAGCTGTCCGTTTTCCATTACAAAGCTTTCGCCAAGACAACCCACAGCGCGGTCGCCCAACCAAGGCTGACGTTCGTTTCTCTGAGGACAGTCAACAGGCATTCCTTTGTAATTGCTACGAATTCCCCAGAAAGCATTTTTGTATATCTGATTAATGATAGGATCAGTACAGCTGAATGAACCAAGTGTTTCCATTTCATCATTAACAACCTCGCCAACAAACTGATCTAATGAAGGTTTGTATTTGTATCCGGTTATCTCTACATAGCGGAAACCATTATATACAAATTTAGGTGCCCACTCTTCTGTTCCTTGTCCTTTCAGTATATAAAGATTAGTAACCTTTGCATCTCTGAGAGGTTCCATATAAAGTTCGCCATTATTCTGAAGAACTTCAGCAAAACGAAGGCGGATAGTATCACCGGCATTGCCTTTCACTTTTATTCTTAACCATCCTGCCATGTTCTGTCCCATGTCGAGAATGTATCTCTTGCCGGGAAGTTCTGTGATAGAAACCGGGTGGATTTTATCTACAATCTTCATACCTGCAGTCATTTCAGCACGAAGTGTTCCCGAAGGAAGGGTTACACGCTGTGCCGATTCCCATGAAGAATCATTGAATCCCGGTTCTGTCCAGTTTCCAAGCTCTTTGCGGGCATCGTATACCTCGCCATCATATTCGTTATTGCTGCGAATCGGACCATCGGCATTAATTTTCCATGAAGTATCACTTCCAACTACATCTTTTGATCCGTCGGTATATTCCATTATAAGTACCAAACGTACTTTTGGAAAACCAAATGTAGGAATTTTATAGTTCTTGAAATTCTGACGCATGGTATAGAAACGTCCGTTACCAAGAGTAACACCCATTGCATTAGCCTTATCTTTCAATAAAGCTGTAACGTCGTAACTATTATAAAGAGTAGTCTTTCTGTAATCGGTTGGTGCAGGTGCAAGAACACGATCGCCAACTTTCTGACCATTGATATACAATTCATATAATCCTAAACCAGAGATATGAACAGTGGCATGAGCTATTTTCTTCTTTGGAGTAAACTCCTTACGAAGATAACGGGCAGACATGCGTGAAAACTGAGTATCAGAATCCCATGGCATCAGTTTATCCAAACCAATCCACTGAGCTTTCCATTCATTCTGTGAAAGTAATCCCATGCTCCATTGGGCAGGTTCACTCCAGGAAGATTCTCCTGCATTGGTAGTAACCTTTACTTTCCAGAAATAACGACCATTACTTTTTAAGGACTGTCCGGCATAACTCACCCATTGAGACTGGGAAGACTTAACAATGCCGGAGTTCCATACATCTCCCTCACCGGCATTTAGTTTTTGCATGGAAGAAGCTACCAATATCTGATAAGAAAGCTGAGTTACTCCTCTATCAGAAGAAGAAATACGCCAACTAATACGAGGAGATTCTGTATCAATCCCTACTGGATTGTTCAGCATTTCACAACGCAGATTGTTAATGCTAACCCCTGCAAAAGCCGCTACTTTCAGAGAAAGCAGACAAACGAGCAATAATAAGATTCTTTTCTTCGGCATTGTTATCTGGTTATTTATTATTTATTCCACTTTTGTTGTGCATCTGGAAGAGATGTCCAATCTTGCTTAATATAATCCTTAGAAGAATCAACGGCAATCAGCACGCGATCGTTTCCGGCACGGTAACCGCTATCTTCAATAAATTCAGTTACTTTATTATCAAACTCACCTGCATACTGCAATTCTCCGTTTGAAGGATTGTACCACCATACTTTCTTCTTCGCACCCGAAATCTTTGTAAGATCTATCTTTACCGGGCGATTAGTATAGTTGTAAGCCATAAGGTAATCATTTCCACGAGTTGCAATCACTCTTTCGTAAAGTTCGCCATTTGTACCTGCAATAACAGTCTGATCTGGCACTCTATCAAAGTATGGTAAAGTAAGCATCAGGTTTTTCAAATATTTCATCTGGTTCATTCCTGGATCTTTCAATGCATCATACCATGGTTTTGTAGCACCGTAAGCTCCCCCTACTCCATTCTTCAACATCTGCATAATAGAATTATGTCCGTAAGTATGTCCGAATGAACCTGCAAAAACTGACCAGTATGCATAACGACGAATATCATTAGCATTCCATAAAGGTTGTGTGGTATCATGCAATCCCTGAGGAATTTCTTCGTAAACAGGTTCACCATCAATAGTTGGTTTCAAAGGCTTCATAGCAAAGCTCTTTTCTACATAACGCCAGTTATCCTCTTCTGTATTTTCCTGAATGGTATAATCTCCATCACCAAATCGTTGACCGTAACGACGGTGACCTGACTGGAACATATTAAAGTCTAACCACTTTTCATTATTAAACCAAACGGCAGAAGTTGTTCTTCCTCTTGGGTGGAAAGTCATCAGGTGATTTTCATCATTAGTTTTTATAGAATTGGCAAGTGTATTCCATACAGTTGGCTTCACATCACCACGAATATCTCCTCCGATAAACCAAACAATATTAGGATTATTCTTATAGCGATCTGCCAGGAATTTACCATAAACCTGCGCTTCTTTTTCTGTTACCAGTCCTTTCTGAACAGGAGTTCCCCAAAGACACACCATACCAATATAAATACCTTTCTTCTCAGCGGTACGAACAATATAATCTATATGGTCCCAATATCCGTAAACACCTTTTTTATCGATGTTCTTAAAATTAAATCCATCAGGTAAAGCCCATTGACCATAAGTATTGATTTCAGGAATAGTATGCATTAACATAATCTGAACCATATTAAAGCCTTTCTTGCTGCATTGTTCAAGATAATATTCCACTTCATCACGATCAAGACGTGCAGGCATAAGCCAGCCTGTATCACCTAACCAGAAGAACGGAGCACCATTAGCCTGTTTCAGATAACGTCCGCTTTCATCAACAACCAACTTTCCATTAGCCCATGGGATGTAAGTTTTAGGTTCGTTTTTCTGTGCTTTCATAGTGCCAGAAACTCCTAAAAGGAACAAACATGCCAATGCAATGATCTTGTTTCTTTTCATCATTATTCTTTATTTTTTATAGATTATGTATTCTTTTCCTGCTTTTGTTTTCAAATCATACAAATAAGTGTTCTTTATGCTTATTCCTGCCAGTTTTGAAGGATCGTGAACCAATGGCTTAGATACAGTAGGTATTGCATAAAGTGCATTCGTGTTTTCACCTTTGGCTTTCGACAGACCGTTTCCTTTAAGCGGAGTGAGTGAGCGCAAGCGGCAATTCCCTCCAAGACGAGACTTTATAACAACACGATCAACTTCTCCGTTTTTCCAACTGATATTCAATTCAAATCCACCGCGGGCAATCAGTCCGTTTATGTGTCCTTCTTTCCATAATGAAGGTAACGCCGGGAGTAGATAAATGAAACCGTCATAACTTTGCATCAACATTTCTGCAATTCCGGCTGCACAACCAAAGTTTCCATCAATCTGGAAAGGTGGATGAGCATCGAACAAGTTTGGATAAGTACCACCCTTTTTCTTTTCGTTGCGAACCAATGAAAGTTGGTTAGTAATTAGCTTATATGCATGATCACCATCCAGCAAACGTGCCCATAAACAAACCTTCCATCCCATTGACCATCCGGTAGAAGGATCACCACGATGAATCAGAGATGTGCGGGCAGCTTCAAATAATTCAGGTGTGCGGTAAGGAGATATCTGATTACTTGGGAATAATCCGTAAAGATGTGACACATGACGGTGAATATCCTGCGGATCATCCCAATCGTTCATCCATTCCTGTAATTGTCCCCAACGGCCAACTTGCATTGGTGCCATTTCATTCAGTCTTTGTTTCAGATGAGATGCGAAATCAACATCGACACCCAGTAAGCGTGAAGCTGAAATAATTTCATTCCAAAGATCGAATATTAACTGATTATCCATTGTACAACCTGCAGCAGTAGTTGCTTCTCCATTACTTCCGGCATGAACATTTTCAGGAGAGTTTGAAGGACAAACAACCAACCAGTTATGTGATGGTTCCTTAACCATAGTCTGGTCAAAGAAAAGTGCTGCACCTTTCATTATTGGATATATCTCTTTCAGAAACTTTATATCTCCGGTATACAGATAGTGCTCCCAAAGATGGCGACATAACCATGCTCCACCAGAAGGCCACATACCCGAAGGCGCTTTATCCAAAGCACCTGTTACTCTCCATATATCTGTATTGTGATGCAAAACCCATCCGTCGGCACCATACATTACTTTAGCAGTTTCCTTACCACTTTCCGAAACTTCCTTTACCATGTTAAACAATGGTTCATTCAGTTCTGTGAGGTTAGCCACTTCCGATGGCCAGTAGTTCATTTCAACATTTATATTGCAAGTATATTTGCTATCCCATGAAGGCAATAGTTTATCGTTCCAGATTCCCTGAAGATTAGCAGGTTGTCCGCCTGGTTGTGAAGAAGAAATCAACAGGTAACGTCCGAACTGAAAATAAGTTGCCACCAAATGAGCATCGTTTGTCTGTGCAAAGTTTTCTATTCTTTTATCGGTAGTTATTCCGTCTTGTTTGTTTTCTCCAAGATAAAGAGAAACCCTGTCCATGTATTTTTTAAAGATAGAAACATGTTCTTTGAACGATGTTGCATAATCTCTACTCAGTGCCTTCTCAAGAAAACTCTTTGCCCGCTCTGCTGAATTGCCGGATATATCTTTGTAATTTACAAAATTAGTTCCTATTGAAACATACAAAGTTGCTTCATCTGCACCTTCAACAGTTACAGTTCCGTCTTTATACTGTACTTTTCCATTAACAGCCTTAACTGTCAGTCTCCCCTGAAACTCTACTTTTCCTTTTAATCCTTCATGCCATGAAGATACACCCGAAAGGGTTACACTATTTCCTTCTGTATCTACAACAACATCCTGATGAGGAGAAGTAAAGAATGCATTAAAAGTTATTTTCTTTGCAGCATCGGCAGATAAGCGAATCATTATAACCTGGTCTGGAAATGAAGTTATCATCTCTCTTTTATAACGAACGCCATCCACTTTATAGGAAACAAGTGCACGGGCAGAATCGAGACTTAGTTCTCTGTAATAATCTGTATAACGTGAATGTCCAGGGAAAGCAATGCGCAAATCTCCAAATGTTTGATATGGCATACCGGAGTTTGTATTAGCCATTACTTTTTCAGTAGCCAATGTCTGAGCTTCCAGATATTTACCTGCAAAGACCAGTTCTCTGACTTTTGGTATATATTGCAAAGCTTCCGGATTTGCATTGTTATTAGGACGGCCAGCCCATATTGTTTCTTCGTTCAGCTGAATTTGCTCTACAGAAGGAGTTCCGTAAACCATTGCACCTAAACGACCATTTCCTAAAGGCAAAGCTTCAGTCCATACAGAAGCCGGTTTATCATACCACAATTTGTATCCTGCTGCTTCTGCATAAAGAGACAGAAACAGAGATGAAAACAGGATAAGAAATCGATAGCGACTGAAATATGTATTTTTACGATTCATTTGTTGTTGGTTATTTAATGAAGAAAAAGAGATTACTTCAGTGTATTCAGAAGCTTTTCCAGTTCTTCAAAAGAGCGCATAGCATTCTTTGGAAGCTTTTCTCCTTTATCTCCAAAGCTATACATGTTCTCTTTCGGTTCTATTGTTACTTTGCTTTCATCAAGCATTTGTTTCTTCAGATTGAATGCATCGGCAAAGAAATTATAAACAGCGTTTCTTTTATTTGGACCAAAATCGTGTCCTTCGGCTGGCAAATGAACGTTTGTTAGTTTATCTGCTGCGCCGTAAAAGTCATAAATGCGTTTGATATATGGAAATTCAAGAGTTGGAACAGTACTGGTCCAATCTTGTCCGTCGGATACAATCAACATTGGCTTCGGAGCATTTGTAGCAGCTAGTTCAGCAGCAACTGTTCCTCCGCAAGAATAGAAAATTGGTAATCCGCTTTCACAAGGACATCCACCGTCAAAGTGAGACGACAGACTTACAACCGGACAAAGGGCTGTGTATCTCTGATCGAGAACAGAAAGAAGAACTGTTTGAGAACCACCACCGGAACCACCATTTACACCAATTCTTTTCTTATCAACATCTTTACGGTTATACATAAAATCGAGAATACTAATTCCATTCAAAGCCTGAATAACCTGAGCAGCACTTTTGTGATGTGCTTCTTCCGGGAACTGTAGCATAGACTCGCCCCATGCAAATAGATCATAATCCACACAAATGGCTCCCATTCTAGCCAAAGTAGCCATGCGTTGTTGTTGGTCCTTGCGATATCGTCCATCAAGAAAATGTCCATTCGGACAAATAATTAATGGGAACTTACCCTTTATTAAAGGTTTATAGATTGATCCGCAGACATACAATCCAGGCAGAGTTTCTAATGAGAAGTTCTGTACGGTATATCCGCTATAGATTCTTTCCTTTGAGATTACCGGCTTAGCATTAACTCTTACCTTTAAAAGAGGATCGATACCCAAACGTTCTCTGACCTCTTTGCGCAAACATTCTTTTCTTTTGTTCCATTGAACCGAATCAGAGTAAAGAGAATTAAGATACTTAATCATTTTCACTCCGTCTTCATCCGTACGACGAGCATATTCGTAATTCTTTATCTTATAAAGATTATCTCCCTGTTTCACGAACTTGTAGTCGAAAGGAACAAGCACGTTGTTCAGACTTTCTTCAACGGAATAAGGACGAATACGGGAATCTGCATAATCAAGCATCTTACCGTCAACCACAACTTCAGTCCATTTCAGGCGTACATTAAAGCGCTTTGAAATTTCCATTAAAACATCTTTCAATGGTCGCTGATATTTATGGTCTGAATCCTGCTGAGCAAAAAGAGTGCTTCCTGAAAGCACCAATGCTGTTGATAATATAATAGCTTTTATATTCATGTAATTATATCGTTTAATTAAAAGAATGGTTTATTCTTTAATTGTAAGATCTTCTTTGGTAAATGTACTCTCATTATCAATAATCAAAGGCAATCTGTTAAAACAATTATTCATAAGTACAGTACCTTTGCAATTACCGCCTAAAAGAAGGAATGAGCGACTGCCTGACAGAGGGAAACATCCCTGAATAAGTGATTCTTTTGAATCTGTAAGTTTAATAACAGGCGAATCTACATTAGGAGTCAGACTCTTTACACTATTTATTTCCAGATTCTCTGAATTAGAGATTTTGAACGGTGCTCCTATCTTTGAATCGATACGAACATTATTCAATACCAGATTCTTAACCATATCAGCTTCAAGTCCGGTGTTGGACTGGATATTGATATTGTTAAGCGTAACATCTGTTATAGGCATTTCTTCGATACCAAGTATTTTCACAGCACTATTAACCTGTGTTCCGGTAAGATTGGATATATGAATATTACGGAAAATCGGAGTACGATCTGATACAGGTTCTTTAGGCATATTACTGTAGAACAGATTAAGCACAATGGCTTCTGTTTTTATGTTCTTCATTACTATGTTATCAACACGTATCTCTTCTACAATACCTCCACGTCCACGAGAAGATTTGATGCGGATACCTCTGTCTGTTCCATCAAACACACAATTGGAGATAGTAACTTTACGAACATCGCCACTCATCTCACTACCAATAACTACACCTCCGTGTCCCGAAAGCATTGTGCAGTTTGTTATTGTTATATTCTCGCAAGGAACTCCTAACTGGCGTGCCTGTAAATCACGACCAGATTTCAGGGTAATACAGTCATCTCCAACAGATATATGACAATCGGAGATATGTACATTTTTGCAGGATGAAGGATTTATTCCATCCGTATTTGGAGAAGGAGGATTATCAATGGTAATTCCTTTTACAATAACGTTATCACAAAACTCGGGATTAACCGTCCAGAACGGCGAATTAATAATTCTAATTCCCTCTATTTTAATATTCTTGCATCTTATTGGCTGAATAAATGCAGGACGGAAAAAGCGGCGATCGAGAACTTCCTTATAGTCTTCGTTAGTAACTTTAGATAGATTCAGATCCTTATTGGCGTTATCCCACATAGTCTGATATTTATTCAAATCACGAACACCGTTTTTTTGAAGATCTACCAGAACACGGTAGAACTCTGTCCACCATTTCTTACCTTGTCCGTTGATTGTTCCTTCTCCTTTTATGGTTATGTCATGCTGATCGACAGCATAAAATAATGGAGAAAAACTCTTCATCATTACGCCTTCATACCTCATATCTACAAAAGGCAGATAATCATCAAAGTTATCTGAGAATAATAACGTAGCACCCGTTTCAAGTTCAATAGTGATATTGCTCTTTAACTTTATTGCACCGGTAAGGTAAGTACCCGAAGGAAAATAAAGAGTACCTCCCCCATTCGAAGAAAGTCTCTCTATTGTTTTATTTATTAATAGAGTATTTAATTTTTTGCCGTCGGCTTTTGCACCGGCTTTCAGCATATCAACTCTCTCTGCAAAAACAACATTTGTGCAAAGAAATACCATCATAAAAAGCAAAAAACAATGCTTTATCTTCATGTTTTCAAAGTATAAAGTTACTAAATATTCACAGTAAAGGTTTGTTTACCGCTTTCCATAACTCGTTTTTCCTTATTAGGAAGAATTATTGTAGCTGAGCAGTTTACGGGAACCTCAACATTCATGGTAAAGACTCCATTTTCAACTTTCCAGTTCACAGCCACTTTCCCATAAAGGGTATTGTAAGAAGCAGAAACATGTTTAAGATCGCCCACAACCTGAGGAGCAATTACCAGCTTTTGGAATCCAGGTTCACTTGGTACAGGCTGAATACCTGCCAACCATGCATAGAACCATTCATCAATTTGTCCCATCATAAAATGGTTCCACGAAGTTCCTTCTCTCGGATCCCATTGTTCGGTCAGTGTTGTTGCACCAAACTTAACCTGGAAACCGTATCCCGGTGCATCTTCATGATTGTTCATCTGATACATTACATCATTCAAACCATTTCTTGCAAGTGTCTGGAAAAGGTAACGGTTACCAACATCACCTGTAGTTAGACGGTTTCCATGAGCTTTTATATCTTTAACCAGATTAGCCAACACATCAGCTTTATACTGTGGTTCTACAATATCCAGAAACAGAGGCAGAGCATTGGAACACTGACTACCATTACCATATTGGCGAGTTGCCGCATTAAAGAACTTATCGTTATATGCCTTTTTAACTTCCTTAGCCAAATCAGCATAATATGCTTCGTCTTCTTTATTGCCAACCATAGCTGCTGCTTTGCTTAACAGTTGGATGTCCCATAAATAGTGGGCTGTTCCAACTAAAGGGATTGGAGTATTACGGGAAAATCCGGCTTTCTTGCCATCGTAATCATACCAGTCGCCCAGTCCGTGAGAAACAATGTGATTTTCAGCACGTGAAGTCAGATAATCTACATAACGTTTCATTGTTGGATAATATTTTATGATAAGGGAATTATCACCATAATAGTCATAATACATCCATGGAAGAATTACGGATGCGCTACCCCATTCCGGAGAATCCTGAAAATCACCTTCAAATTCCACATACTCTGGCGCAACGCTAGGTACTAATCCGTTTGAGTGCTGAGCATCACACATATCCTGCATAACTTTGGGAATGAATTTAGTCAGGTTATAGTTGAAGAACAACCCGGGACCATTAAGATGTGTTTCTTCCAGCCAGCCAAGTTTTTCTCTGTGAGGGCAATCGGTAAACACTCCCTGCATATTACTTCTCATTGCCATACAAATAATGCGGTGAGCATCATTGAATATTTTGTTTGAGCTATTAAATTCGCCAACTTCTTCGGCTGAGTTATATACAAAACAAGATTGTATTTTCTTTAAGAGTGGCAAATTACTGTTTACTTTATCGTCATTGAGACGTGCACCTTCCACCTGAATATATCTGAAACCATAATAAGAGAAACGAGGATGCCAGTATTCATCACCTTCTCCTTTAAGAGTATATTCATAATAATGCTTGCTACCTGTATTTTTTTGGCTGACAGTACCATCGGGATTCAATGATTCACCAACAGTAAGGCGGATAGTTGTTCCTCTTTTACCATTTACTGTAATTTCAGGAAAACCAGACAAGTTTTGCCCCATGTCCAGCACATATTTATCAGAAAGCTTATTGACACTCTTCACACCATAGTGCTCCATGATCTTTACCGAAGGAGCCTGCTGCGGACGAAGTTCTCCTTTGGGAGCACCTTGAACAACTACCGGAAGCCAGCGGCTATCATTAAATCCTGACTTATTCCAGCCTTTTTGTTCCAGGCAAGCATTATAATCTTCTCCTCCATAAATACTATTGAATATAATGGGGCTGAAAGAATATTTCCAGTCGGCACCGGAAAGAATCTCTTTTGTTGTGCCATCTGCATAGCTAACAACCAGTTTAAAGAATAATGTTGGAGGACCGAAACTAATCTGCAACTTACGGTAACGACCACCGCCTTGCACATTATAGAAACCATTTCCTAATAATATACCAATAGCATTGCCACCTTTTCTTAAGTTAGCTGTAACATCGTAAACATTATAGTAAACAGTCTTATCATAATCACTAATCAACGGAGTAAACTCACCATCTCCTACTTTCTTTCCATTTAAAGAAAACTCATAATGCCCCAGTCCGCAAACATAAGCAGTAGCCTGAGTTACCTTTTTATCTGCATTAAATGAGCGACGTAGATAAACACTTTTGCTTGAAGCAGAATCGATAGCTGCCCATAAAGCTTTATTCTCCGGTTTCTTTAATACAGTAGAATGGAAATGTCTTCCCGAAGGTAAGTTTGCTTTTTCACGTGATATAAATCCAATCCATTTTGCATTAAGGAAAGCGGCTGAAGGAGCAAGACGAAATTCTGCTTTCCTGCTCCATGATGATGGTTTATTATTCTCATCCCAAACCATCACACGCCATACATATTTTGTTGTACGTTCTAGTTTCTTAGAACCTGAATAAGGAACCAGCTGACTTTTATTGGAAATAACTTTTCCGGAAGTCCATACCAGTTCATTTCTTCCATTATCAACATTATAAAGTTCTATTGTATAAGCTGACTGACGCGTTCCGTTTACTTTCGATTGCATTTGCCATCCAAAACGAGGATGTTCAGTATCAATTGTCAAAGGAGCTTCAGACAATTCACAAGTCATTTTTGTAACCTCAATCCCTCTTGCAAAAGAAGGACATAAAGCTATTATCAAACTAAATAATATGATAATCCGGTTCTTCATAGATATGCTTTTGCTATTGTTATAATACATTTTCACAAACAATCTTCTTCAAACGATCTGATTTTGCCACTTCTTTCCCATTGACAAATATACGGAATCCTTTTCCAAGATGGTATTTACTACCGTCTTTATCCCACATTATAGTAATGTTCTTACCATGATACAACACATTGTCAAGACAGAACCAGTTCCATTTTCCTTCAGGGATCAATGGATTCACTTCTATTGTGTTATCCGTACGAGGGCGAAGGCCAACTATTCCGGTAATAATCAAATCATTAAACGTAGAATGGTTATAATAACGGCTTCTTTCCTGATCTCCTTTTAACCATGCTCCAGTCACTTCGTCAAGGTATTCACCTACATAAGGACGGCCACGATGGTATTGAGATTCAACATAAAGTTCCATCAAATGGAAATAAGTACTATCACTTAAAACTGTTTGTTTGTTGTTATTCATAAAGTTAGCCATTGCAGTCATAGTCTGAGCTGTAGCGAAAGGCCAGATTGCTCCATCCCATTCACATTTACAGCAACCAGCCATACGGAATAGTGGGTGACGACGTTCTGCTGTAGTAAGTCCGTAAGGTGCAAGGAATCCACCCTCTTCGGTTACTTGCTTCCATGCTAAATCGTATTTATTAGCATCCGGAAGATTAAAGTACCAAGGTAAATAGCCAATTGCTTCACGTACATTAGCTAATGAATCGGTACGATAAGTTTCAAAGAATCCGTGTTTCACGCTCCATAGTTTGTTCTCAACCAAATTCTTTATAGTATCTGCTTTATGTTCATAAAGTGCAGCTTCATCTTTCTTTCCGGCAAGCAAAGCCATTTGTGACAAAGCCTTTGCATTACCAAACATATAACTATTTATAGTAGGACGAGCATATTTCTTTTTTCGTCCACCGCTGATAGATTCTTCCATTCCATCCTGAACATCTCCCTGCCAGAATAATCCAGAAGATAAGCGATGAGTATTTTCCCAACGTTTGTATTCGCTTTCCAAGTCAGGAAGCATATCAAGCATATATTCCTTATTACCATTTACTTTGTAACGGTTAAGAATTGCATCGGCAGCCCATGAGCTGAAAGTTGCAAGTTTCTTCATTGGCTGGCCACCGTTTCCGCGGAACCATACATGAATATATTGATCAAGATACTCCTGGTCGCGTAACCAACGTGATTCATAAATATGATGACCGAAAGCCGAAGCTATAAGATTATACTGATCAGCATAAGTACGTGGAACAAGGAACTCTGTAAATGCATATCCTACAGGAGTTTGTTTCAAGTGCTTGCGCAGTGTCCACCAGCGGTAATAGTACATCTCTTCAAAGTTCTTCTGAGGGCATTCAAACAATGGAATATTTTCTTTCATCCATTCACTTGCCTGAGCATTTGGAATAGCCTGAGCAATATTCTCATCTTCCATTCCGTTGAAGTAATCAACGTAATGACTGAAATTATCATAACTTAGAATTACTGAAGTTTTAGGATTAACCGCTGTTGTTTTTACATCTTTGATATAATATGCAGCCATTGGATCTTCAGCACCAGCATTTGGTAAATCGTAATCCTGATCGGCCGGAGTTTCCGGAGTTGGGAAATTACGAGGTACGCCTGTGCGGAATACTATTCTTTCAATAGAATGTACCGGAGCAAAGAACATACGCACTCCTACTTTCTTGCCATCAACAGTTACAGTAATACTACGATTGACTACAGATAGAAGAGCTTTTACGTCATATACTTTACCGGCTTCGTATTTCATCATATTTGAAAAACGAGAACCACCTTTTGCACGGAAGAAACTGTCAGGAGTAAGGTCCAGACGAGAGCATGCAATGCCGTTCTCATCCAGGAATTCTATCTGAAGCGTGCCTTTATCAACCTGATCAGCCATCATCTTGAAAGAAACTTCCAGTTCTGAAGTAGCAGGAATCTTACGTTCTACTTTAGCAAAATCAAAAGGATCTTTATCTTTTAGAGTAAGCCAGTTGGCTCCGTTCTTATTTTCAATTGATACTGGTGCCCAAATTGGAGAATAGATGTTCCATTCTGTCAGCTCATTGATTGATTTATATTTATCAAAGTTATCATCCGCCTGAGTCAATGCATTTTGTCGGATAGGAACCTGAATAGATGAAACCCAGATATCTTCCTTGTTCATGCTATATCCTACCCAAAGGTTACCATCGGCAGGAACACCGTTGCCCTCTTGAATACCGCGAACATATTGCGGACCGTATGATTTATAATTTCCACCATAACGCATTGGAGTAATTTCACCCTGAATAAGATTCAGCGTTGTATATTCCAAACCATCAATACTAGTAGAGATAGCAAGTGGCCAGCGGAATTCTGAAGGATTATAAATAGTTGCGTATGTGCCATCTGTCAATCTTTGTCCCCAGATCTTAGCATTACTGTTTACAAATCCTTTTGCACGTTCTACCGGTTCAAGCCAGGTATTACCGCCATCCTTACTGATTGAAGTAAGTGCGTGTTTCCACAAACAGGCAATATTGCCATCTGGCAAATGATAATAGCAGAATGCTTTATATTCTTTCTTCAACGGAATAATAGGATCGTTACGATCTGACTCCTCTACCCATTGCATACGATAAAGCGGATTATCAAGAATTTCCTGACAAGCTGCTACAAATTTCTTATCCTTACTCTTTGTGAAGAATGGATAGTTGGTATTTGATTCGTTGAAGGCATGATTGTAATGAATGAAATAGATTGGTCCGAAAGAACCATCTTTCTTGATTTCTCTAATTACACGACCAATGCCATTTCCGTCGTTCGGGTCATCTTTTTTATCTAATGCCACACCATAGAAGCCCATTGCTAAAAGTTTGCCCGACTTTGATATATAAAAGCCTACCCGCTGGTGCATAATAGCAATCAGATTCTTTGCCACACCCGGATAATCTGGTTTTGTATATCCATCGGGAACATTATATGGAGGGAAAAGAACTACCGGATTTGTCCAGTTGTAGCCATCCTTAGAAGTCATTAAAAGAGTACGTGAAGATGGTACATGCTCATCTTTCGGATCAGAAAGATAATGCATATAGAACTTACCTTGCCAGTAAGCCATCATCGGTTGATGATTATATGTCCAGCCATCACCGTTGGAAACATTTGGATGCTCGCGGTTAGCCCGCATCACCTGAATGTTATGTACTCCTACTACCGGAGAAAGCTGACCATCATGATATGCAGGATTAGAAAGTTCTGTTCCTGTATAATGAATCTTATTCTGTGCTGCGCCAACTGTTGTCAGAAGAAAAGCTGATGCAAGCGAACATATTGATTGAGTAAGTCTATTCATTTCTATTTTGCTAAGATTTTACTTTCTGTGTATTTATATCAAAAGTCTTTATATGACTTTGAACTTCATTAAAGAGAGTATGGTTATTTACGTGCCTTTAAAAGATTAGTAACTTCAGAACGTGGAACTTTAATAATTGTTCCATGTTTATGTCCTTCGGGAACACTCACTTCATTCGTTTTATCCTGAAAATGAATAAAATCATTTGTTTTCATTGCTCCGTAAATATGCTTTCTGTATACATCAAAATAAATCATATAATCGCTAGCAACTTTAGTAACAGAAGGACCTTCCACGAAACTTTCTGTAAAAGGAACAGATGCCGGTGAATAAGGACCTGTTGGAGATTTAGCAAATGCAATTTTCAGGTTTCTCATAGCACGGGTATTGTCTTTCAGTACCAAAACATAGTCGTTCTTTGCACGTTTTACAATGGTAGCATCGATTACACTAAATCCCGGATCATAAAACAATTTTGTTTCAGATATTGTTTTAAAGTCTTTTGTTGTAATATAATACAGACGATGATTATTATCTTCATCTTCAATGCCTCTTTCAAAACGATTAGGAACACAAGAAGCCCACACTACTACAAATTCTTTCTTTTCATCATCGTAAAAAATTTCCGGAGCCCATACATTTACTGTAGTAGGTTCTTTAGCCATAACGGGAATCATCTTCTCGTCCGACCAATGAATCAAATCTTTTGATTCTGCATAACCAAATCCCAGATCTCCTTTCCAGCTGGTAGTCCACACTAAATGGTAAACACCATCGGGAGTACGGGCTATAGATGGGTCGCGTAACAGTTTATGCACTCCTAATTCCGGTTTAAACCATGCTCCTGCAATACTATCCCAATGAATACCATCTTCACTCCAAAGATAGCGCAAACCTTCGTTTGCAGGTTCGTGGAAAGATGTAAAGAGATAAACATCTGAACGAGATGTTTTGCATGAAGCCAAAAATATGAGAAGCAACAAAAATCCTGATTTAATTATATTTGCCATTATAGAATTAACTTTTTAATAATTTATACACAACAATACAATAAAAGGACGCTTTAAAAGAAAGTTTGTACTCAATTAGCAGTGATAAATGGAATGGTTGAAATTCATTGGTGAATGAATTTTATTTATTGGGCAATAAACAAGCAACCATTGGCGAATAAATTACCGTTCATTGGGCAATAAATCCAGAAACAAAAAATCCCCGGTTTATCTGTTGGTACAGATAAACCAGGGATTTTTAATATACATAATTAACCAACTATAATTTCACACCTTTAGCTTTAAGACGTTCAGCCCACGCAGCTCTTTCTTTAGTAAGATCATATCCTCTTTTAGAAAGATAGTTGTTTATACGTCCTTTGTATTTGCCAAATGCTTCATGTTTCTTATTAGAATTTTCAGCATCCATAGCAAATTCACGAGCTTCTTTTAGCCAAGCTAATATTTGCTTTTTCTCATCTGCTTTTAATGAAGGAATCATATCGAGAGTTGCAGTATAAGTTACATTTACAACTCCGAAAGTCATACCATCTTTTACTTCTTCTACCTGCTTTTCGTTCAGCAGCAAAGAAAGATCCGAAGCAAAAGCGAAATGAGAACGGTATAAAGCTGCATCCTTTTCGTGATCAATAGCAGTAAGAGCTTCGTTCTTTTGTGAACCTGCCACACCAGAATCTTTGACTTTCTTAACTGCGGCATCTCTTTTTTCATAAATATCATTCAATAAGAAATACTTATTGGCAATAATATTACGAACATCCAGAGCCACATCTGCTTTTTTCAGTTTCAGTTTATCGACAATTTTCTGAGAACGACCTTTGATAGTCTCTACATATTTCGGATCACGGTTAAGCGAATCCAGTTCTGTAGCAAAAGTTGTACCAGCAAAAAGAGCGAATAATGCAACTAAGTATAAAAATTTCATTTTATTATTTTTCATATCAGCCTTTTATTACATCAATGAACCTTTTTTTGCTAATGTATCGAAGTTATTAGCAGGGTTTGTCCAGTCTACTTTAGCTTTGGTATCAATACCATTGATGTATTTTTCAATGTTTGTATAACCGTCACCAGTGCAGTCTTTGTTTGCATCAGATGGATCGTTAGGATTCAAACCGTTTGCTTTTTCCCATGCATCTGGCATACCATCGTTATCACTGTCTTTGTATGCTTTACCTTTGTATTCAGGATATCCACCAACTTGCTTGAGATCTGTAATGATACCTTTCTTATAAGAATCTTTTGGTAAACGACGATATTTGAATTGATAGAATGATTCAGGATCTAAACCTTCTTTGTAATAAGCCTTACCAGTTTTTACTTCTTCAATAATACGTTGGTCTACAATATCTCTCTTAGGAATAGTAGCACCTACATTTTCCATTACGAAATTATAAGCTTCTTTAGCAGACATAATTGGGAATGAAGGCATTGGGAATGGTTCGTTCCATTTCATATCAGCAGTATAACCATCTGTATTAGGTTGTTCTTCAACCTGAACACCACCTGCCCAGTTGTCTTTAGTTACAGTTTCATTACCTTCCATAACATTACCGTTACAGTATACACGGCCAAATACATAATAACCTAATTTACTACGTCCAGCTTCTGGTTTCACGAAACGGTGACCTACAGGAGTATCTTTTGGAGTTAATGGACCTGGTTTGTAATAGTTATTAATGATATTATACAATGCTGTATAATCACCACCGTCAACAGAACGGTGTACCCAGTTGTAAATTACGTTATTTGCAAAGTTGAAAACACCATTCCAACCAATAGATGGGTTACGTCCTGCATTGCTAGCCCAAAGGTTACGCATGAAAGAACAGTTTTCACCACCAAGAGTACTACCAAATGCATGGTTGTAAGTATCGAGAGCTTTTGCTGAGATTGTATTCTGGATAGTTACATTTACAGTAGGCAATTTAAGATCATTGTATCCTTTACCAGGGTTGAACATGTGACGGTAGAAAGAGATGTTTTCGTCCAGACCATAAGTACAAGAACAGTGGTCGATCATAATGTTACCTACAGGGTTACCACCGAATGAGTCGTCACGACGGCCTACCCATGTTTCACCACGACGGAAACGCATATGACGTACAATCACATCGTGAGTATTTACCCAGAAAGATTCACCAGCTAAACATACACCATCACCGGGAGCAGTTTGTCCTGCAATAGTGATATAAGGAGCACGAACAATAATAGGAGTTTTAATGCGGATAATACCAGAAACATTAAATACTACAATACGAGCACCACCTTGTTCACAAGCATCACGCAAAGAACCTGGTCCGCGATCATTAAGGTTTGTTACTGTAATCACTTTACCTCCACGGCCACCAAAAGTATATGCACCGCCACCCATTGCACCTGGGAAAGATGGAATTTTAGCTTGTGGAAGGTCAGTTGGACGAGCTGCCCATGGAATATATGGACGTCCGTGTTGAGCTTCTTCTTTAATAATAGGATAAGCTTTATCCCATGCAGCGTCAGAAGATGCTTGTTCTTCTGCCATCATTTTATCAGCTGCGTCCTTAACGTCTTTAGGAACATCAGGATACTGAGCCTTAACTTGTGAAAATGGTGTCATAAGCGCCACCATAAACATTACCAATAATAATTTCTTTTTCATTTTTCGTTATTTAAGAACTTACTTATACCTATAAGACAAATTTAAAGGCTTTTTGTAATCACTAACAAACAAAATTGAATAAAAAAAAATCCAGTAATCGGGTTTACCGGAATTTTTATTCATTTTTGCTTTATGAGATTATTGCTGTAAGTCTGTGAATCAAGTAATCCGAAGAATATAAGGATGTTCTTACTCAGTATTCTTTGATATACCTATTTACAGCTTTAATCGCTTTTCCTTATATCCGGCTTCTGTTCGTCAGACCGGAATTTTGTCGCAAGCTTCCTTCAGATTCCACTTCACAATAGAGACTCTTGCCTTGAGCAACACTTCCAGCTATAATGGCGAGATCGGGACTAGTACTCTAAAGTAAATAGTTCCTGCACGGTGCACAATCAAAAAAGAGGATGCCTCTTACGAAACATCCTCTTTTTCTATATATTCTTTATCCGATTATTCTGCAAATGGATCAAATGTTCCAGCAGAACCACCATTGTTAGAATCTTCCCAACCGATAGTTTGTTGTATCTTAAGGTTGTTATTCAATGCACCTTGAGAAAGACCAAGGAAATAATAACGTGGGTAGAACGTAATATACTCATCATTATGATTAGAATCACGACCATCGCCCTTCTTCAAGTTACGAACCAAATGAGTTTCATACCATGATTTCAGTGTTTCCAATTGAGACTTCAAGTCGGCCTTACGATAATCAACAGGAGTACAACGAGTAACGCCAGCTTTTACTAATGGATCAGAATCGAATGTTGTTCCACCAATACCATAAGAATCAGCCACACGGAATTCAAAATTCTCACGACGTTGTCCGTTCAATGCTTTAAAACCAAGCCATGCACAAGTATTACCACCCCATCCGGTCAATGTCCATGAAGAAGGAGCACCAGTTACTGCTGTAGCACCACCATCAAATAACATCCAACGACGAAGATCATCGAAACGTTTTCCTTCATAAGCAAATTCAATCTGACGTTCATATAAAACTGCAGACATACATGTTGCTTGATCTGTTGTCAAATCCTGTTGCAATCCATAATTATTATCAGAAGTATAACCTGCACGAGCACGAACTTTCTTTATTTGTTCTACAGCTTCATCCATATGACCGGCACCACAAGCAACCTCTGCAAAGTTTAATAATACTTCTGCATAACGAAGTTCAATATAAGGAGCAGCAGAATAAGCAAAACCTCCATTAGAATTGGTTGCATCAAAGCCTCCGTAAAGAGGTGAATTATTCACATCTAAATCATCAGAACGTTTACGTACATAAACACCACTCTTGTTTGTTAACAAATTGTCTGCGCCATAAGCGTTTCCACTTTCAGGATTACCCTGGTCGTTCTTGTCGGTATACCATACATAGTTCCACAGTACATAATTAGTACCACCATCATAAGATGGGTTATTAATACTTGCCGGAGTAGGATCACCTTTATAAGCCCAACGTACACCCGGGAAAGCAAAAGTACGATAGAAACGAGGGTCACGTGCCATAAATGGATAACCTGCATTATATGTAGAATCAGAAGCCTGAAGCTTAGTGTAAGTATCGCATGAAGCAGGACGCTTACCATCTGCCATAGGGAACATATCAATCAACATAGCTGATGCATTCTTACCACTACCAGTAGTATTTTTTGGACGAATACCACGTTCCCATGAATTATTTCTCTGTCCGTTACCTGCAGAGACTGTATTGTATTGACTTACAAATACTGCTTCCGGATTTTGGCTATATTTAGTAAACATACCGGCAAAGTCAGAACCATTTACATTACTACCTGTGCTATAAAGATTATATCCGCAAGCGTTGATTGTTGTAAGATCTTTCTTCATCTCAGTATAAGCATTCTGCCAGCGTGTTTCATCATTAGCACGGTTGAATAACGGACTTGCCCACATTAGTAGTACACGTCCTTTCAAAGCTAATGCTGTACCTGAAGTAACACGTCCCCAGTCATCGCCAGATCTCCAACCACCATTAGTTGTTTCAACAGAAAGCATCTCAGCTGACTTAGTCAAATCACTAATCATAAAATCAACACAAGCCTTAGCCGATGAACGAGGCACGTAAGATGATTCAGTAGGATCCTGAACTTCTGTAATGATAGGCACACCGCCATACCATTTTACAAGATTGTAATAGCACCACGCACGGAAGAAGTAAACCTGGCCCAGAAGTTTATTTTTATTTTCCTGTGAAAGACTTCCGCCTTCGATACCACGAATTACATCATTTATATTACGAATGCGTCCCCAAGCTGAAGCTTGAATATTGTTAGCTGTTCCCTGAAAGAAATCAGGAACAGATGTTCCACTCATTACAGCCAAAGGTGATTCTGGATTAACAAATGCACCAAAACCACTATATTCTTCAGTAGATTTTGCCTGGTCATCATTGCTACCTGTGCTGTTGTATTTCCAGCTAGGAGTACCGTTAACATCCGGCAAACACCAGCTGTAAACATCATTCACACGAGCATTACATCCAGTATAATAGTTGTAGATATCTTCGCTCACGTTATCGGAATTCTTCTTTTCTTCAAGGAAGTCATCACTACAAGCAGAAAGCGTGAAAATAATAGTCAAGCTTAAGCTGAACAGATTTATTATATTTTTTTTCATCGTTATTTTCTTTTAGAATTTTATAATACCCTGCTTAGAAAGTCAGATTTACACCGACTGTAAATTGACGCAATGTAGGATAAGCATTATAACTGTTCATCGGATCGATAAAATTATCCGGGTATGGATTATACAAGCTCAAAAGATTCTGTCCTGTTACATTTATACGAGCACTCTGAATTCCAACTTTCTTAATCAAGAAAGAAGGTACAGAATAAGCTAAAGTCAAACGATTCAAACGAACTCTTGTACCACTCACTCTCCAGAATGAAGAAGACATTGAGTTAACACTTGAATAAGCCATATTAGGATATTTAGCATTGCGGTTTTGAGCCAATACCAAATTACCTGCTCCATCAGTTACATCCTGATAAACATACATGTTATCTGGATTCCAGAATGAAGGAACATTTGTAAATTCCAAACCATCACCTGGTTTCAATGCAGAAGAAGGTATTAAACTATAACCACCCCAACTTGCATTAATCTGAGCCGAGATAGAGAAGTTTTTCCATTCTGCTCCGAAGTTTGAAGTAAATCCATAAGGATTGCTACGACTTGATAGAGCAACCTGATCGTTATCTTTATCAACAATACCATCTGGTGCAGCATAAGTACCATCAGCTTGTTGAGCACCTCTTACATCCTTATATATAAGCATACCCGGACGAACCTTGTCTTTAGCCATTCCTAAATAAGAAGTAATATTATATTTTGTGAAATATTCTTCAATATCCTGGAAACTACGGAACATTCCTAAACATTGCATACCCCAGGTACCAATATCAGAACGATGTCCTTTTTGAATCTGACGGTAAAGATATTCAGTCTCGAAGTCCATATTAAGAACTTTATTATCACCATAACCGGTATTGATTCCAACATGATATTTGAAATCTTTGCCAATTTTATCACGCCATGTTAAACCTACTTCATAACCCCAGCTATCCATTTCGCCCAAGTTAAGAGCAGCAGATTGAGTTCCGACAGTTCCAGGAACTGTTTGAGCAATATTCATCAACATGTCACGATTCCATTCGCGATAAGCATCAAAAGTCATTTGCAAACGACTATCCAAAACATTCATATCAACACCAACGTTTGCTTTGTAAGACTTATCCCAATGAACATCACGGTTAAGTGCTGAATTATTCTTATTAATAGTAATACGGTTGCTAGAATCGGTATTTGTGCTTGAGCCAAAAACTACACCTTTATCTGCATCCTGAGCATAAACCTGCATCCATTGCCATGGAGCTGTATTATCACGACCTGTAAGTCCTAAAGAAGTACGTACTTTCAAGAATTCAATCCATGGAGCAGCTTTCTTAAACCATTCTTCTTCTGAAATAATCCAACCGGCACTTGCTGAAGGGAATAAACCCCAATAATTATTAGGAGCAAACTTTGTAGAAGCATCAGAACGAAGTAAAACTTCGAACAAATACTTGCCGGAATAAGCATAATTCAAACGACCGATATAAGACATTGTACCAGATTCACTACGAGTGAAGGTTACAACTTTTGTATCTCCAATAGCTGAGTTTGACTGACCTGTTGTAAATTCATAAGGGTTAGAAACCATAGCATAAAGGTATTCGCTCTCTGCTTCTGATTTTTCAATAGAGAAGAGTCCGCCTACATGATGCTTCCCAAAATCACGACTATAAGATGCAGTAAAGTTTAACTGATAGTTATCAGTTCTTGTCATACTACGGTTTAACTGACTTGGGTCACCATTAGCAATAGTTTGCTTAAGCAAATTACTTTCTGTTAAATATGAATTATAATCGCCATCACCAACCGGAGTATATAAATGACTACCACTACCTGTACGATTTACCATGTGATAAATATCATAGGTTGAACCGAATTGATTAGTCTTATCAGAATTGATACTCTTAGCATAAGACAAACGAATTTTCAAACCGTTTAAGATTTTATTCCAGCCGAAGTCGTATTCTACATTACCATTTACAGTAAGGTTAGAGTTCATAGTGCGACTATAATCTCCATTGTTTTGCATCAAAGAATAAGAATATTCCTGATCATCATTTTTGTTAGTATTGCTTATACCATAAGCTGAAATAGCATAGCCGCCAACAGTTTCAGGGATATAGCGAGGACGAGTAAGCAACAAAGTATAGTCTTTTTCACTGCTTGAACCACCTACTTTTATATAAGGGGTATTTTTCTTTCCATAGTCTCCCGAAACAGACATACCAGCCTTTAACCATTTACTAACGCTAACATCTACACCAGCACGGTAATTCCAACGATTATAATCCAGATTACCTAAATTGGCATTTTGATCAAAATAAGAGATTCCTGCAAAATAGTTAGCTTTATCTGTAGCACCACTTAAATTAACGTTATGTTTTGCTGTTGTTGCTACCTTCCAGTATTTATCAAGCAAATCATAATTCAGACTCTTCATAGCCTCTAATTCGTCGGCTTGATAAAGATCTGTTTTACGGTTCAAAGATGTATTAGTAGGGTCAGCATCAGTTACAGCATTATAAAGACGACCGTAATTGTAAGCACTCAACATTTTAGGACGAGAAACTTCATCAGCAAAACCAAATGTTCCTGAATAAGAAATACTTGGAGTTCCCATTTTTCCTTTTTTAGTTGTAACCAGGATTACACCATTTGCAGCACGGGCTCCATAAACAGCAGCCGATGCATCTTTCAATACAGAAATACTTTCTACTTCTGAAGGATCCAGGTTGTTGAACGCTTCAGCTCCAAGATTTTGTGTAGTATTACCTACCTTTACATCGTTTGGATAAATATAGCCATCGATAACAAACAATGGTTGTTGAGCTGTACTACCAACTTCTGATAAAGAATTGGTATCACGAATGTAGATTGTAGCATTCTGACCCGGACGAGACATACCGCCGCTAACACTAACACCATTGATCAATCCGCTCAAAGTGCTAGCCAAACCACCTGCAGACAAATCTTTAATTTCATCCATAGGTACCGTTGCAACAGATCCGGTAAGGTGAGCTTTCTTTTGAGCGCCATAACCAACAACTACAACCTCATTCAGAGTTGTTTCATCTTGCTTCATAATAACGTCACCACCAGTTACAACCTGGCTTTTGTAACCAATAAAAGAAACTGTTAACTTAGCATCTTTAGGTACAGACAAGGTATAATGTCCATTAAGGTCTGTAACTGTTCCTTTTGAAGGTACCCCTTTTACAGTAACAGAAGCACCAATAATAGGCTCTCCGTTTTCATCAACGACAGTTCCCTTTATTGTTTTGTCTTGAGCTAGAGCCGGCATAGCAAAAAATGCCATCACTAAACTCAGACATAAACTGATTATATATTTTCTTTTCATATTTATTCTTCTTAGTTTGCTTATTAAAGATTATTCAGTAGGCAACCAACGTGGATCACCACATCTTGCAGTTTGATGATCGGCACTTGTTACAGTAAAGTCACCTGTCGCAGCACTATTGAAAGTAGGCTCTGATTGAATTGCAGTATTGCTCTTATCATAAGAAAGTTCTCCAGTAGAGAATGCTCCATTATACCAATATGAGTTTTTACTGTAAGTTTGAATCATATTGGTACCACCTCCCAACAAACGACGGCAAACTGCACCACCACCACAGTTATAGAATATATTTTTAGCTACATTCAGATAAACTGCTTTGTTATTCATACCATTGTAGTTACCCATCTGCCCAGCATAAGCAATATTGTAGAAAGTATTGTTATAGAAATTCAGACTTCCGGAAATAAAGCCCGGTCTATCAGGACGTGCAGAATTACCGTACTGAATGAAATATTTATTTCCTGTAGTGCTTAGATCATAAAAAGTTGAATTTTGAGCTGTGAAATCATTGATAGCTCCATCTCCTTTATTAAAGTAGATATACGCAGTCGTTGTTTGAGCCGAATTACATTGGAATACGTCATTCTTCATAAGGAATGTCTTCACACAATATTTCTTCTGATTATTGTAGAAAATATAGCCTTTAACACCTGTAACCTTACAAGATTGAACAACAATAGGATCTGTTATAATATAATAACTACCAGTGCCTAAAGGTATAGCAGGAGTTGCACTTAAAGATAAGAACGAAGCATCTGCTGCAAGGCCATCTTGAGCACTACAGTCAAAGTCGATAAACTTAATCTTCAAACCTGCAGAAGTACAAAGTCTTGCTGCCGCACCATAAGTTACCTTAGGATGATTGATTTTATCTCCACGGAATGTAACCTTATGATTTCCGAAATCAACAACCCCAGACATGGTATAAGTACCTCCAACTTCTAAATTATAAGCCAGTTCATCAGCACTATCCGGAATAGGATTGTTTGCAAAATATGCTGTTATATCAGAACCGCTAGGAATTGTTGCATAAGTTGGTAACAATGTAGAATAAGAAACATCAGTTGAAGCCTGAGCATCACTATTATTATATTTAGTATTGCCCATCGTCTTAACAACAACCTTATACTTCGTATCTTCTTCTAATGCACGTGTTACAGAACAACCATCTACAATCTCATTTTCTGTACCAACAGCAACAGGATTATTAGGATCATCAACAATATACAAAGAGAACTGATATCCACCAGCACCATACACCACCGGCCATTTAACAGTAACTTTAGCGCCATCGGCACTCGGCGTAATAACAACATCTTCTGCCTTAGGAGATTCTAGAGTAGTATTCACTACATCGGATGAAAATTTTTCATCACTGTTGAATCCATCATTGGCACAAGATACAAAAAGAAAAATACCAAGGCCCAATGTAACCAAGGCATACATTTTTCTTCGAAAGAATAGCGTTGTATTCTTTACAGAATAAACTTTTCTTTTTCTCATTGACAAAATTTTAAATTTAACATTAACAAATTATATTTCTTTTCTATTTCCAGTAATTTGTTCCATTTTTCTTTTTTGATTCATAGAACTAAGATTTATTATTCAAAGGTTTCATTTTGAAATATCTGTTTTAGATAACTAATATTCATTCCAAAATTTTTCTTCACGTTACGTGGATCATTCTTATCCCGGGATCTCTCAACAACAAGCCACCCGCTCCACCCCATCTTATCAAGGGTTTCTTTCACTTTATTCATATTCAATCGTTTATTGTATTGTAGTAAAACATCATCCGTATCGGTGCAATGTATTTGGCAAATACGATTCTTGCCGAGTTTCTTAAGCTCTTTATACAAATTGCGTCCAGCTACAAGTGGATTCTGAAAATTATAATAGATTTTTATAGCTGGTGAATTTATTTCCTTCAGAAGTTTAATATCTCCTTTGGCATCGAGAGATGTTTCAATACCAATTACGACTCCTGCTTCCTGAGCCATATTTCCTACAACCTTTAAGCGATTTACTAATTCTGAACGAATTTCCGGATTCTTTGTTAAGTCACACCCAACTCCAAGTGGAAGAAAAGCTACTTTTGCTCCCATAGCAATCATAGTTTGAATACAATCTTGAGTTAGTTCTTTATAATTAGCCCTTTTCACAAAAGACTGTGAATAAAAGCCTGACATTGCAATTGAAGGGATTTCCAATTTATATTTGGTTGCTTCTTCATTAAACAGTTTCTGAAAATGAACCTGTCTCAGTTTGTTATCAAATGAGTCACGATTACCCAAACCGCCCATATCAACCTCAACGCCATCTCCATTTAGTTCTCTAACTAACTGGAATGAACCAATTTTCTGTCTTTTCAAAATCATCCAGTCACAAGCTGCAATTTTATACCTGGATTTTTTCTTATCAGCAGAAGACACATTTCCCCCTGTCTGGCTATAGAGACTGAGAGATAAAGACAGGACAAAGCAAAACAGGGCTATACGTCTGAAAATAAGCCTATTTGTTAATTTCATATTTCTATTTATAGAGTTGGATTCAAAAAGATATTTTTTTCACATCACTATATAGGACGTACCAACACATCATCTGTAATCACTAAAATAAAAAAAAATCAAAAAAATGTTCCACCTGCTACTTTTTCAGGTTAACTTATTGCTTATAAGTAAAATAACAAGTAGCAGATAAATTTGTTTTACGCTTTATCTGCTACTAAATTATTAGATCTGCCACTAATGATGTTGTTGAGATGGAATCTGGTTTCCTATTTTTTTAATTACTATTAAAAAGTTTAATTTAGCTTAATCAACTTTTATTTTTGATGTACATCTAAGCCATATTTTGATATACATCTAAATATGGCTTTGATATACATCAAACACCAGTTATGATGTACATCAAATTAAAAATATCTGGTATATGGTTTATAAATAACAAAGCAGAGCCACAAAAAAATTATATGCAGGTGCAAAAATACATAGAAACAATTGAATTTATATAAAAACAAAAAGTGGAAATACCCACCTAAGGCACTTCCACTTAATTTTTCTCAAAAAATAAATCTACTCTCTTCTAGTTAAGGTTTACGACCAAAATCTTTAAGCAATTCCCTATGGAAACGCATTTCAGCTCCCTGAACTTTAAAAATTTTTTCGCAGGAAAGAATTCCTTTAAATCTATAAAAATATGCTTTTTCCAATTTATCGGAAGCAATACGAGCATTTAAAACATTGGTTATAATGGCTTCATACTCTGCTTCAGTCATTTTCTCCTTCTTTCCTCTTTTTATTTGAGACCACGCTCTATCATTCAATGCTCTTTTCTTATCCTGCAACTCAAAATAAATCGGGAAGAATTTTGCTGCCTCATCTTGAGTCAACTCAGCTTTATCCGTTATAAAAGCCTCTTGTTTCTGACGAAACTCTTCCGGAGACATCTTTGACCTATGGCCATCTTGTGCAAAGGCTCCTATTATTCCAATAAAAGAAACCATTAACACTAAAAATAATCTTTTCATATCCTTTCTCTATTTATAGCAGCCTCTATTCAGCTTCCGTTAAACATTCATATAAGGAATAATCATCCATCATTGAATGATCAATCATTGTTTCCACGTATCGATCTGTTACTATTTCTGTTTCAGCATGTTTCGACGTTTCTGAAGATTCACTTCCTGATGTTAAATTCAGCATTATACGAACGCCCAATAGCATCCCGGCAAAAACTGCCGTCATATAGAACCATGGCTTTACTCTACTCCACCTTGTGATGTGATGTTTTACAAAAGGCTGCTCTACCTTCTCAGGCAGTTGTTCCATTATGTTCTCTTTGAAGTGATCAAAGTAGCCATCGGGGACAGTAAACGGGTTACCGGTGCCGCACTTTCTCAATATTTCATCTTCTTCTTTCATATCTTATCTCTCCTTCTCTATATTTCTTAGACTCTACGTAACACAAAAGGTTTAAAAAGAATCTTTTAAAAAACTTTCTATTTTCTTCACCGCATGATGATATGAAGCTTTTAATGCCCCAACAGAGGTACCAAAGACATCGGACATATCTTCATATTTCATTTCCTGAAAATATTTCAGGTTAAATACCATTCGTTGCTTTTCGGGCAAAGTGAGCAACGCCTTCTGCAACAACACTTGCGCATCATCTCCCGAAAAGTAAGGATCTCCTTCCAGCTTGCTTACGGCCTCGGCCTCCGGTTCGTCAATAGACATCATGGATGTTGCCCTCTGCTTATTCAGAAAAGTAAGGCATTCATTTAGTGCTATGCGATACAGCCAGGTCGAGAGTTTTGATTCGGCCCGAAAATAATCTATATTAGTCCAGGCTTTAATAAAAGTATTCTGCAACAAGTCATTCGCATCTTCGTGAGAGAGCACCATTCGCCGGATTTGCCAGTAAAGCTGCTCACTGTATTGTGCTACAATTCTGGAGAATGCCTCTTTTTGGGTATCCTCATGCTGTAGCAGCAACAATACTTCTTTCTCATTATAAGATGGAGTCATATTCTTTTTCTGTTATATTTTTCTTAGTTCCTTCAATAAAGGCCTGTCAAATTTATAAATATCATCGCAATAATTCAGTTTGCCATCTTTAGACATAACTATGGTATAATAATCTAAGAAAAGCGGAACTGTTTCCGGAAAGCTAAACGCTTTCATTGGCTTATATTCGGGCAATTCCAATAATTCCTTTCCTTGCTTTGTTTTAGGAGGAACATCAATTGCAATTCTTATTTTATCCATCATCTTTTCATCCTTTTTCTTTAAAAGAAAAAAAGCAAAATCGAGCGGTTTCTCAAGTCGCACACAACCATGACTCAACGCCCTGCTAGCTTTCATAAAGGCCCAGCGTGAAGGAGTATCGTGCAAATAAACAGCAAAAGCATTTGGAAAACGAAATATAAGTCTTCCTAATGAGTTTCCCTCTCCTTTTTCCTGCTTAACACTAAATGGTATTACTTCGTTTTCGTAACTAGTCCATTTAACAGAAAGCGGATTAACTTCATTTCCTTCCTTATCGTAAACCTTCATCTGATGCTTTTCAAAATAAGCAGGATCTGCAAGAAATGACGGTATAATTTCTTTGCGGATAATTGATTGAGGTACATTCCAATAAGGATTCATCTGCATATAGACAATTTTACTTGCCAGAAGAGGAGTCTTATTTTCATAAGTACCACAACACACCTTCATTTCCAACAAAGAGTCAACTCTATCATCAACAGCCTTCAGAGTAAAATTCGCAATATTCACTTCTACGTATTTAGACCCTTTATTCATTCTTTTCTGCCATCTTGCCCGTTCCATATTCACCGCCAATATATTTTTATAATAGCTCAATGGTCGGTTCAGCATTCCAATGGTATAACTACCTACATTATTATTCAAAGGCATATTATTACTTCTTCGGAATTCATTCACCGCATTCAACAAATCGGATGACAAAGAAGAATAAATACTTTCTGCATGCTCAATACGTGGCAGATATCCTAAATTCATAAGCCGCTCTGCAATCAAAGGCAGCACTTCATTAACATCTCCCTCTTTCAGTACCAACTTTCCAATATCCGGTATCTCTTTGAAAGATTTGTTTTTCTGAGCAGCCAACCTAACGTATTCCTTCTGTAAACGCAAATAAAAAGGATCTTTTGGCTGAACTGTAAGCATAAAAGTATTCAAATCTCCTTTTACTGCATCTAAAGCATTATTCACAAATTTCCTGTTATACCTCTTCAAAGGAATGGAATAGTAAATCTTCATCTTTGGCGGAGCCAGTGAATCTCTTACTTCTCCCGGTTTAAGTTCTGCTTCATCAATATTATTTAGTACCCTACCCGGACTAACAAAGCCATAACTCATTCCACATACATAACGAAGATATGCTGTAGATAAATCATACTCCAGCTCAGCCAGTAGTTTGTTAATGTTATCTGTCTTCTTAATATCCAAAGAACGCAATTTCCTGAAATTTGCTTTAATTTTAGACACAGAAAACTTTTCAGGGTTTAATCCATGTACCCTGGAATTTTCAAGCCAATAGAGTAATTGTTCTATTCGCGTCCAATCTCCGTAGGAAGTAAGCCATAAAGAAGAGCCCTCTTTTGCATAATAATGATATAATGCCGAATCTTTTGCTGAATGAACACTTCTCTCTACGCAAAGTTTCAATAGTCTTTTATGCACCTTTTCTCCATCTACCACAAACCGTGGATCACTCATCTTTTGAAAATACGATAAGTTTAAGTAATCCAAAGAATCGGATTTATCAAGATTACAACCGCACATAATCAGCATAAAGAAAGATATAGCAAGAAACAGGCGCTTTGTCATACTTATTATTCGTTCATCTTTTTTAATTCATTACTGCAGACAAAGATATAGTTTTTGCGGAAATAAAAACGAAAAATAATGCATCTGTTAAAAAGAACACCCACAAAAGCAAAGCTGATGTGGGTGAATATAAGAAGAAGGAATTACAAAATCTAACTTATTGTTTATGTATAAAATTCTAATGTTTCACTTTAAATTATAGAATAACTTTCGCAACCTTACTACCAACTTTTACAATAAGTAATTGCTTTAAAGGAAGGTTTGCCAATTCATTCATACCATCCTTTGCTGATGATACGGAAAGAACTTGGCCTAATGAATTTGTAACAACTATTTCTTGTCCACTCTTTGCCGGAACATATATTTTTTCATTATTAGCATATATATTATTAACAGCTTTTTCTGAATTAATTCCAGTTGAACTGTTTTTTATCAGGCTAATATTATCAATGTAACCAACAAAAGTTTTATAATAACGAATTTCCAACTGCAATGTACCAGCCAATGTAACATCTAAAGTTGTTTCACTTGTCAGCCAAGTTCCGGCTGTAGACGTATCAAGATAACCAGAAGTATTACCACCATTGGTTTGTAATTGAGTAGACACTGCATCATACTGGGTTTTATTTGGATCATTGGCCGTAATCTGAGCGCCATTCACATCATTCATATAGCCCCAATGTCTTAGCACATTTGTTGCTCCTGAAGTTGGATCAACATAATACTTAAAAGAGAAAGTGTACTTTCCTACTTCAACAGGAACTTTAGTGGTATAAACAATTTTACCAGTGCCACTAGTTCCAGCATGATTAATCTTCAAAGAACTATTTCCTTCAGATTTAATGGAGGATTCCTGAGTGATAGTAGAGCCCGAAGCTACAGTTAATGTATAACCTGTGGGGGCTCCATCAACCCATTCTTCGAAGCCAGGATTTGTCGTAATCAAATTTTGCGCATTCAACGATGCTGTTCCAAAAAAACTAACTACAACAGCTAACATAAGACCGTTCATAAGAGTAATTTTTTTCATAAGCCTATAAGATTTATTTAACAATAAAGTTAGAAAATTCTATTTTATGGCTACCTTTCGGGCTATATTCTCTATCTTGAGAATATACCAACCTTTGGGGAGATTTAGAGTAATTACCTTATCAACTGAATCAATTTTTATAGAAGCTACTTTCATTCCTAAAACATTATAAACTTCAAGAACAGATCCAGGCGTAGCATTTTGTACTCGGACATTATTGCCGACAACAGTTAAAGTAACAGAAGTCTGCTCATTTTCAATGGGTAGAGATTTTCGGCCTTCCTGAGCATAAACAACAGGATAAGACAGAAAAGAGAAGATTATTAAAAAACACAGAATTATCTTCTTCATTTGTAAGCTTCATTTTACTTTATGAAACAAATGTAAACATTCCGATTTTCTTATACAAATATTCTGGTTTAAACCTCTAAATATTTATATACAAACCTTCTTTAGCAAGCTGACATACTGGAAATATCTCCTTTGCTTCCTGCAAAAATATTAAATCATCCTCATATCGGGCAGAAAAATGTCCTAACAATAATTTTTTAACATTAGCAGTAAGAGCAATCTGTGCAGCCTGTCGAGCTGTAGTGTGATATGTTTCTTTTGCCCTGGGAAGTTCCGCCTGAGTAAAAGTGGCTTCATGAAACAAAAGATCGACACCTTGAATCTGATCTACTATCTTTTCAGTATAAATAGTATCTGAACAATATGCATATCTACGGGGAGGTGTTGCAGGAATAGTAAGACGACTATTAGGAATAACTTCTCCTTCCGAAGTTATAAAATCCTCACCATTCTTTATACGATTCATCTGAGAAATAGGGACTTGATAAAAGTCAATCATGTCACGAATAATATGATTCCTTTCCGCTTTCTCCTCAAAAAGAAAACCACAACAAGGAACACGATGCTTTAGAGGTATAGTAGTTACTGTTAACGAGCGGTCCTCGTAAATCAATTCTGGCTTTTTAGTACCAAAGGGGATTAATGTTACTTTATATGGAAGATGCTGACAAAAGTAATCAAGCACCGGATCGAGATATTTACTCATATCCTTATGCGCATGAATACAAAGCTCCGCTGTACGGCCCAGCATTCCAAATGTAGAGATAAGACCTGGTAATCCAAAACAATGATCACCATGAAGATGAGAGATAAAAATATGATTCAGACGTGAAAACTTTAGTTTAGATCTGCGAAATTGCATTTGCGTTCCTTCGCCACAGTCTATCATAAAAAGTTTGTCTCTCAGGTTTACAACTTGAGAAGTAGGAAAATGACGCGTGGTAGGCAAAGCAGAGCCACATCCCAGAATATGTACATCAAATTTTTCCATACTACTTGTTTGAAACGAAAGGGGCTACCGAAAACGGCAACCCCTTCAGATTTTATTTATAACTAATTAATTAGTCTTTATCAGCTTCCATTTGTTCCTTCAATGCAGCTAATGCATCGATATCACCTAATGTAGTAGAAGCAGCTTGGTTTGTTATTGCAGGAGCAGCTTCTTCTTTCTTGCTAGTAGTTTTCTTTGAAGCAGCTTTCTTTTCTGCTTTTTCTTCAGCCTTAGCAGCATCTTCGAAAATACGGCTGTGAGAAAGAATGATTCTCTTAGCATCTTTATTGAATTCGATTACTTTGAACTCTAGTTTTTCGTCTAACTGAGCTTGTGAACCGTCTTCTTTTACAAGATGTTTTGGAGTAGCAAAACCTTCAACACCATAAGGAAGAGCAACTACAGAACCTTTATCAAGCATTTCGATAATAGTTCCTTCGTGTACTGAACCTACTGTGAATACAGTTTCGAATACATCCCAAGGATTTTCTTCCAATTGTTTGTGGCCTAAGCTCAAACGACGGTTTTCTTTGTCGATTTCAAGAACTTGAACGTCGATATCTGCACCAATTGAAGTGAATTCAGATGGATGTTTAACTTTCTTAGTCCAAGAAAGATCAGAAATGTGGATCAATCCATCAACACCTTCTTCGATTTCTACGAATACACCGAAGTTAGTGAAGTTACGAACTTTAGCAACATGTTTGCTACCTACAGGATATTTATCTGCGATAGTTTCCCATGGATCTTGTTTCAATTGTTTGATACCCAAAGACATCTTACGTTCGTCACGGTCAAGTGTAAGAACGACAGCTTCAACTGTATCACCTACCTTCATAAAGTCTTGAGCGCTACGTAAGTGTTGAGACCAAGACATTTCAGAAACGTGAATCAAACCTTCAACGCCTGGAGCGATTTCGATAAATGCACCGTAATCAGCCATAACAACTACTTTACCTTCTACCTTGTCACCTACTTTCAGTTCAGCTGAAAGAGCATCCCATGGATGAGGAGTAAGTTGTTTCAAACCAAGAGCGATACGTTTCTTTTCGTTATCAAAGTCAAGGATAACAACGTTAAGTTTCTGATCCAATTCAACAACTTCTTTAGGATCGCTAACACGTCCCCAAGAAAGGTCTGTAATGTGGATCAAACCGTCTACGCCACCCAAGTCGATGAATACACCGTAAGATGTGATATTCTTAACAGTTCCTTCCAGAACTTGTCCTTTTTCAAGTTTACCGATAATTTCTTTCTTCTGTTGTTCAAGTTCAGCTTCGATAAGAGCTTTGTGAGAAACAACAACGTTTTTGAATTCCTGGTTGATTTTAACAACTTTGAATTCCATAGTTTTTCCAACGAATACATCGTAGTCGCGGATAGGCTTAACGTCAATCTGAGAACCTGGCAAGAATGCTTCGATTCCAAATACGTCAACAATCATACCACCCTTAGTGCGGCACTTGATAAAGCCCTTAACAATTTCTTCAGACTCAAGAGCTGCATTAACACGATCCCATGAACGAGCAGCACGAGCTTTTTTGTGTGAAAGGATTAACTGACCTTTCTTGTCTTCCTGATTTTCGATGTAAACTTCTACTTTATCACCGATTGTTAATTCAGGATTGTAACGGAATTCATTCAAAGGAATGATACCATCTGATTTGTAACCAATGTTAACAACAACTTCACGTTTGTTCATTGAGATTACAGTTCCGTCAACCACCTCACGGTCGCTAACTTTGTTAAGCGTACTATCGTAAGCTTTTTCTAGTTCTTCTTGGCTAGCACCAACAAAAGATTCACCGTTTTCATACGCATCCCAGTTGAAGTCTTCAACAGGAGCAACGTTCTTTAAATTTTCCATTAATAATTTTGTTTAAATACCTTTAATTAAGTAAGACATTATAATTGACTATATAAATCCGGCGCAAAGATAAATGTTTTCTCGTAAACAAAAAAAGAATTAAGAGATTATTTCTCATATTCCTTAGCCATAATTCATTCATTATCATGGATAAATAGAATTTCTACTTAAAAAAAATCAATTCTCCATTTTCAGAAGAACTTTTTCTATAGCATCTCTAAAAGCTGATTTTGGCATTGCTCCCTGTGCCATCTGAGGAGAACCGTACATCGGCACAAACAATAAAGAAGGTATACTACGAATTCCAAATACAGAAGCAAGCTCTTCCTCTTCTTCTGTATTTACTTTATATATATAGATCTTTCCCGAATATTCCACAGCCAGTTCTTCAAGAATTGGAGCTATGACCTTACACGGACCACACCATGAAGCATAAAAATCAATTATGGCAGGTTTATCACCAAGATATTTCCATTCATCAGGACTTTCATTATAATCAGCCACTCTGGCAAGAAATTCTTCTTTTGTTAAAGGTATTGTTTTCATGTTACTATCTTTTAATACAATTACTTTTCCTACTCGAATCTCATTACTCAAAAAATCCAATACTATTAATTAAATAACAATCAATTAGCATATTTAGTTTTCCTGAGAGTCGATTGTAGTAAAGAATCAAATTACATTAAAAGAGAATAGAATTTCAGAATCTTTTTGTATAAATGTGGCAATACGGCTCAGTACCTCTAAGCTCATAATGATTCTGATGATACTCCTCGGCTCTCCAGAAAGTAGTAGCAGGAGTTACCTTTGTTACAACATGATAACCTTTTTCTGTAAGTACGCCTATTAATTTTTCAGCTATTTCTTTCTGTTCTGGAGTTGTATAAAATATCTCAGAGCGATATTGATCACCGAGATCGGGCCCCTGGCCATCTTCTTGTTCCGGGTCATGAATTTCAAAAAACAATTTAGCTAAATCTTCATAAGAAGATTTAGAAGGATCAAATACTATTCGAACAGCTTCAGCATGACCCGTATCATGACGACAGACCTCTTCATATGAAGGATTTTCTTTTTTTCCACCAATATATCCAGATTCAACAATAAGAGTTCCGGGAGCAGTTTTCATTAAATGTTCAACACCCCAAAAGCATCCACCAGCAAATATAGCAACTTCAGTTCGTCCATTCAGAGCTGCATTTTTATCATTTATTTCCATATTACATTTTTTTATTTTTACCGTAGCAAATATACTTCATTATTATTAAAAAACATTCAAAAGAAATATTAATAAGCAACCGAACCTTCAACAGATTTTATATCTTTGTTTTGCATTTAATTCATCTATATAAACTAAAAGACTCCAAAATGAAGATAACCTATATTTATCATAGCTGCTTTGCATTAGAGTTCGATGAGTTTAACGTTATAATAGATTATTACGAGGATACATCCAAGTCTCAGGAGAACGGTTATATACACTCATATTTGCTTCGCCAGCCACAAAAACTTTATGTTCTTTCGTCACATTCACACGCAGATCATTTCAACCCTGAAGTTCTTAGCTGGAAGTTACAAAAAAGCAATATCCAGTATATATTTTCAAAGGATATTCTTGATACCGGATTAGCCAATAAAGAAGACGCGTTATATCTTGACAAGCTAGATAGTTATAAAGACGACTATCTTAATATAAAAGCTTACGGTTCTACTGATATTGGCATTTCTTTCCTGATTCAATCTTCAGAAAAGAAAATCTTCCACGCTGGCGATTTAAACAATTGGCATTGGAACGAAGAATGCCCACTTGAAGAATCACAAGAATATGAAAATAATTATCTGAAGGAACTGGAATTATTAGCGAAAGACTCAGCTCATTTAGATCTTGCATTTTTCCCCATTGATCCTCGTTTAGGAAAGGATTATATGAAAGGAGCCGAACAATTTATAAACCGTATTCCAACTGATATTTTAGCTCCCATGCATTTTGATAATGCTTATCATAAAATTGCAGCATTTGCTCCATATGCAGAAACAAAAAAATGCAAAGTCATGAAATGGACATCAAAAGGTGAAAGTTTTATATTATAGATTCACAAGAATAGAAACTAATTTAATAAGGTTATGGAAATAAAAAGCAGATTCGATCATTTCAATTTCAATGTACTCAATCTTGAGAAAAGTATTGAATTTTATGCCAAAGCACTTGGATTAAAAGAAGCCAAACGTAAAGTTGCCAGTGATGGTTCGTTTATTTTAGTATATCTAACAGACGAAACAACAAGTTTTAGCTTGGAATTAACCTGGTTAAGAGACCGCAAAGAACCTTACAATTTAGGTGACAACGAAATTCATCTCTGCATGCGTGTTCCCGGAGATTACGATAAGGTTAGAGAATTCCACAAAGAAATGGGGTGCGTTTGTTACGAAAACACTGATATGGGATTATATTTTATAAACGATCCTGACGGTTATTGGATTGAAATTCTTCCATTAAAGTAATACTTACGCACAATATACATCTGTAAGTCTATAATTCATCTAGACTTACAGATGCTATTCTTACATTTTCTAAAAATATTCCATCATAGTTTACCCTAAACAACACCAGCAAAGCACTTATATTATTAATAATAAGTTCATCTATAAATTTAAATAATAACAATTTAATCTACCTTAATCTATAATTAGTAAATATTTAAATAAAAAACCACACATATAATAAAAAAATAAGTATCTTTGTTCAATAAGAAATAAAATATAAATAGAAAGATTCACACTTTTATATCCGAAATACATTTAAATATGAACAAGAACTTTTTGGCCGAGTTAGAAAAAGGTAGCAAGAATGCCCTTATCAAAAAGAAAATTATAAATTACTACATATCTCATGGAAATTCTACCATTACAGATCTCTCTAAAGAAGTTGATCTAAGTGTGCCTACTGTAACTAAGTTTATTAGTGAAATGTGCGAAGAAGGATTCATCAATGATTACGGAAAACTAGAAACCAGCGGTGGACGTCATCCGAACTTATATGGATTGAATCCTAAATCAGGATACTTTATCGGGGTTGACATCAATCTATACGATATTAATATTGGCCTGATTAATTTCAAAGGTGATATAGTAGAATTAAAAATGAACATTCCTTATTCTTTTGAGAACACTATAGAATCACTGAATAATCTTTGTCTGTTAGTTCTGAATTTCATTAAAAAACTTTCGATTGAAAAAGATAAAATTCTTAATATCGACGTAAATATTTCGGGACGAGTTAATCCAGAATCGGGATATAGCTATAGCATGTTTTATTTTGATGAACGCCCCTTAGCTGAAATCCTTTCAGAAAAACTTTCATACAGAGTAACTATTGACAATGATACTCGTGCCATGACTTATGGTGAATATATGGTTGGTGGAGTAACCAATGAAAAAAATATTATTTTCGTAAACATCAGCTGGGGCCTCGGTATTGGAATTATAATTGATGGAAAGGTATACACAGGTAAATCTGGTTTTTCCGGAGAATTTGGACATATCAGCACATACGATAACGAAATTATATGCCATTGCGGTAAAAAAGGCTGCCTGGAAACAGAAGCATCTGGTTCTGCAATGCACAGAATGTTAATAGAAAGAGTAAAAGGAGGTGCCAGTTCTATTTTATCAGAGAAGGTATTAAATAACAAAACCGTAACTCTGGATGATATTCTGGATGCTGTAAGAAAAGAAGATATACTTTGCATCGATATAGTAGAAGAAGTTGGCCAAAAGCTAGGAAAGCAGATTGCCGGTTTAATTAATATCTTTAATCCAGAAATGGTTATTATTGGGGGAACAGTATCTATTACAGGTGATTATATTACCCAGCCTATAAAAACTGCAATCCGCAAATATTCTCTTAATCTTGTCAATAAAGATTCTACAATTATCACTTCCAAGCTCAAAGAAAAAGCAGGTATTATTGGAGCATGTATGATAGCACGTAGCCGAATGTTCGAGAACTAAATATTTTGATTCCAAAAATGTATTATGTATTTTTGCATCAATTATACATTAATACATTATGGAATTTACAGAAGATATTAAGGAAGCGTGCCGCATAATGAATGAAGGTGGGGTTATTCTTTACCCCACAGATACTATCTGGGGAATTGGATGCGATGCAACCAATCCTGAAGCTGTTCACAAAGTTTACGAAATTAAAAAACGTATTGACAGTAAGGCACTTATTGTATTGGTAGATTCGTCCGTAAAAGTCGATTTTTACGTAAGTGATGTTCCCCAAGTGGCATGGGATTTAATTGAATTGGCAGACAAGCCTCTGACCATAATTTATGATGGAGCCAGGAACATGGCCACTAATTTATTGGCAGAAGATGGAAGCGTGGGCATTCGTGTAACAAATGAACAATTCTCACGTCAGTTATGTCAACGATTCCGCAAAGCAATTGTTTCTACTTCAGCAAATATAAGCGGACAACCATCTCCCGCAAATTTTAGTGAAATAAGTGAAGAGATAAAATCAGCGGTAGATTATATTGTTAAGTTTAAACAGGATGATCTTTCTCCTGCAAAACCATCCAGTATTATTAAGTTAGGAAAAGGAGGAGTCATAAAGGTGATTCGAGAATAATAAGGGAACATATTAATGAAAGTAAGTCAAAGGAAACAGCTCATTAAATATCTTCTTGGAGATTATATTGCAGCAAATGTGATCTGGTTTCTTGCGAATATTTACCGATATTACAATATAGCCTCTTCACTAGGATTTGATGATTTTGCTTCTTACCAGTTCTCAGGAAAGGTATTAACCGGACAGATTATCATACCTTTCTTTTGGTTATTGCTTTACTATTTATCGGGATATTATAATTCTCCGATGAGGAAGTCCAGATTATTGGAACTCAATAAAACACTGGTATCAGTTGAGATAGGAGTATTAATAGTATTTTTCGTGATATTGGTAGACGACTTACCCAGGGATTATCACGTCTATTATCAATTACTGGCAATCCTTTTCTTCGGACAATTTATCCTCACTTATAGCATAAGGGCATTAATAACCCAAAAACTAACAACCCGAATACACAACAGAATAATTGGATTCAATACAATTATAATAGGTGCCGGAGAACAAGCCCTTAAATTATATCAGGAGCTTAATACTCAACCACAATCTACTGGTTATAAAGTCGTTGGATTTATAAATCTTAAAGAAGATCCTTGTCTTATCAAAGATCAGCCTGTTGAAAGACTGGAAAATATTGAAGGATTTATTCAGAGAAAAGATGTAGAAGAGATAATAGTTGCACCCGATTTCACTGATGAGAAAGTATTCTTTGAACTGCTAAACAGCCTTTATAGATTTAATCTACCCATCAAGGTTATTGCCGGAGAAAAGAATGTACTTTCGCGAAGTGTAAAGATGTCCTCCATTTATGCTACTCCGATGGTTGAAATAACCCGGGATAACATGTCTGAAGGAGCAAAAAACATAAAAAATATTTTCGACAAAATAATATCAGTACTTGCTTTATTCTTTTTTTCTCCTTTATTTGCGTGGATAGCATGGAAAATAAAAAAGAATTCAACGGGAACTGCTTTTTATAAGCAGGAAAGACTTGGTTACAGAGGGAAACCATTTACAATGTATAAGTTCAGAACCATGAAGATGGATGCTGAAAAAGAAATTCCGCTATTATCAGATCTAAATGATGATAGAATAACCGAATTTGGAAAGATATTGAGAAAATATCGTCTGGACGAATTGCCACAGTTCTGGAATGTACTGAAAGGTGAAATGTCATTGGTAGGTCCACGGCCCGAAAGGAAATTTTTCGTAGATCAGATTGTTTGCAAAGCACCTTATTATTACCAGACATTATCGGTAAAACCAGGTATTACATCCTGGGGGATGGTAAAATATGGATATGCAAATACAGTAGACAAGATGATTGAACGTTTACAGTACGATTTAATATATCTGGAAAACAGATCGCTAACCATAGACATAAAGATATTAATATATACGATTAGAACAATACTTACCGGAAAAGGTATGTAACATAAAGATATGAAAACCGAAAAAATAAGTTTATTTCAGCAGTTTATATTTTGGCGTGAAAAGAATATAAAGGAAAAACACTTTATACTTATTCTCAGCTTCATAGTAGGAGTTTGTACAGCCAGTGCTGCAATAATTCTAAAAAGTCTGATTCATTTGATTCAAAACTTTCTGACCGACAATTTTAATACCACAGGAGTCAACTACCTTTACTTAGTTTACCCGGTTGCAGGTATTCTGCTGACAGGATTATTTGTACGTAATATTGTGAAAGACGATATTAGTCATGGTGTTACAAAGATTCTCTATTCAATTTCGCGCAGACAAGGAAGAATAAGACGTCACAATATATGGTCTTCCACTATAGCCAGTGCCATTACCATCGGATGTGGTGGGTCTGTAGGAGCCGAAGCACCAATTGTTCTTACCGGATCGGCCATTGGTTCCAATCTGGGAAGCGTATTCAGAATGGAACATAAAACTCTGATGTTACTTATTGGCTGTGGAGCCGCGGGAGCAGTTGCAGGAATCTTCAAAGCGCCAATTGCAGGAGTCGTATTTACACTTGAAGTTTTGATGATCGATCTTACGATGGCTTCGCTTCTACCCTTGCTGATAACTTCCGTTACCGCTGCTACCGTATCTTATATTTTTATGGGAACAGAGGCTATGTTTAAGTTCAATCTCGATCAGGCTTTCGACATGAAGCGTATTCCTTATGTTATATTCTTAGGAATATTCTGCGGACTGGTATCTCTGTATTTTACCCGGGCCTCAAATTACATAGAGACTATTTTCGGGAAATTACAAGGACCATACACAAAACTTGCGCTTGGAGGAGTTATGCTTAGTATCCTGATCTTCCTTTTCCCTACTCTTTATGGTGAAGGATATGATACTATCAACCTGTTACTTAAGGGAACAGCTTCCGGAGAATGGCAAACTGTGATGAACAACTCACTATTTTACGGATATAATCATCTGTTATTAGTCTATTTATTCCTCATTATTGTATTTAAAGTTTTTGCATCAACTGCAACCAACGGAGGCGGTGGTTGTGGTGGTATCTTTGCTCCAAGTTTATTCCTGGGATGTATTGCCGGATTTGTATTTTCTCATCTGTCAAACGAACTGGGATTCTTTATTAACTTACCGGAAAAGAACTTCGCACTTATGGGAATGGCTGGAGTAATGGCTGGTGTAATGCATGCCCCTTTGTTGGGAATATTCCTTATTGCCGAGCTAACCGGAGGATACGACTTGTTTCTACCTTTAATGATCTGCTCAGTAAGTTCTTATCTTACTATAATTATCTTTGAACCTCACAGTCTTTATTCTATGCGTCTTGCCAAAAAGGGGCAACTCATTACTCACCATAAAGACAAAGCGGTACTTACGTTAATGAAGATGGAGAATGTTATTGAAAACGATTTCCAGCAAGTATCTCCGGAAACCGACTTGGGAGAACTGGTTAAAGTTATCTCTCAGGCAAAAAGAAATTTATTTCCGGTTGTGGATAAACACGGGAAACTGCAAGGAGTTGTTTTACTTGATAATATACGTAATATCATGTTCAGACAAGAACTTTATCATCGGTACACTGCAAGTAAACTAATGAGTTCTGTTCCTGCCAAACTATTTATAGATGATTCCATGGAACGAGTAATGCATACTTTTGATGATACACAAGCCTGGAATCTTCCGGTTGTTGATGAAAAAGGAACATATATCGGTTTTGTCTCTAAATCGAAGATATTAAGTACATACAGACAACTTCTGGTTCACTTCTCCGAAGATTAAACCAGTGATAACTAGTGAGAATAGACTATAAATCACACAATTAAAATCAAAGATTAATGGAAAAGAAAGACCTGAGAATAGTATATATGGGAACTCCCGACTTTGCTGTGGAGTCTCTTAAATGCCTTGTAGAAGGCGGATATAATGTAGTAGGTGTAATAACAATGCCCGATAAACCTGCAGGACGAGGACATAAGCTGCAGTTTTCGCCTGTAAAGCAATATGCTTTAGAACAGAACATTCCTTTACTTCAACCAGAAAAATTAAAAGATGAAGAGTTTGTTGAAGCACTAAGAGCATGGAAAGCAGATCTGCAAATTGTAGTAGCATTCCGCATGTTACCAGAAGTTGTATGGGCAATGCCACGCTTCGGAACATTTAACCTGCATGCCTCACTCCTTCCGCAATACCGCGGTGCAGCTCCTATCAACTGGGCTGTGATTAATGGAGATACGGAAACAGGAATTACCACATTCTTCCTTCAGCATGAAATAGATACCGGAAACGTTATTCAACAAGTGCACATCCCAATAGCCGACACGGATAACGTGGAAGTGGTTCACGATAAACTGATGATGCTTGGTGGCAAGCTAGTAATTGAAACAGTTGATGCCATTCTTGAAAATCGGGTAAAGCCTATTCCGCAGGAAGAAATGGCTCAACCGGAAGAGTTGCGCCCGGCACCTAAAATTTTTAAAGAAACTTGCCGCATCAACTGGTCGGGAAATGTAAAGCAGATATATGACTTTATCCGCGGACTGTCTCCTTATCCGGCTGCATGGACAGAACTTCACAGCGGACAAGAGTCTCCTATTACACTAAAAGTGTTTGAGACAGAAAAAATAGAGAAAACTCACTCAGATGTTCCTGGAACAATCAAAACAGATGGCAAAACTTATCTCCACGTTGCTGCCGGGAATGGATACCTGTCAATAAAATCTCTTCAGTTAGCCGGAAAGAAACGACTTGGCATTGACGAGTTTCTTCGCGGATTTAAAGTTCTGGATGACATGAAGCTTCTGTAAACCAATTTATTACTCCGTATACTGATATATAAAAGTGCGTTAATGGAAAGAACATTAACGCACTTTTGTTTGTTTTTATTTTGTTGTTAGCAAAATAATATGTTTATTTGTATCAATTAACACTAATATCAACTAAAAAACCATAGCCTATCGATTAAACATTACTCTAATCCTAAATTAAGACGTAATGAAAAATTTGAAGAAGATGACCGATGAAGAATTGGTAATCTTATATTCAAAAGGAGAAAATCAAGCCTTTGATACACTCCTTAATCGATATCAGAATAGGTTATATTCCTATATTTACTTCATTGTAAAAAGCACAGAACTGGCGGAAGACATCTTTCAGGAGACTTTCGTGAAGGCTATTATGACCATAAAGCAAGGAAGATACACAGAGAATGGAAAATTCCCTGCATGGCTTACACGTATAGCTCATAACCTGATCATTGACAATTACCGTCAGGAACGTAATGAGAATGTAATTTCAAACGATGACAGCGAAATTGATTTGCTGAATAATATGAAACTCTCTGAAGGAAACATTGAGATGGAAATCATTAATGAACAGATTCATGATGATGTGCGCCACCTGGTAAAGCAACTTCCGGATAACCAACGGGAAGTGGTTTACATGCGTTTTTACCAGGACTTGAGCTTCAAAGAGATTGCAGATATTACAGGAGTAAGTATAAATACCGCTCTTGGAAGAATGCGTTACGCCATCCTTAACCTTCGCCGCATGGCGGAAGAGAAAGAAATGATTCTCACCCTCGATTAAAATATTTATCTCATAAGCATACTAAAGTTTTGTTTCCTACGTTTTTATAGAAAACAAAAGTATGCCTATGAAATATAACATTACTCAACCAACCAATCAGCAGAAAAAAGATAAACGGAATAACAAGGTTAAAAGCGAGTTAAAGCCCAGCTTACAGACACTAACATTCTTAAAAATGTTTGCCCGCAATTATCACGTTGAGCCATCAATGCCCGACGGTCTGCAAGGAATCATTATTGGATAAATCACTAAACACTGTTTGAATCCTGTACAAAAGTATAGAATCTTTTGTACAGAATCTTGTTTTGTTTTATACAGAAGAATTCATTCTTTTGTACAGGGTTTCATTTACCATTCTATAAGTTTATAAAAGAAGCCAGAATAAGGATTCTTAGTTCAATTATTTTATGTACTTTTGCAAAACCAATTACACAGCTAGATAGTCATGAAACATAAAATATCCCCTTCCCTACTTGCTGCCAATTTTGCTAATCTGGCAGAAGATATTGAGATGATAAACCGAAGCGAAGCCGACTGGCTGCATCTTGATATTATGGACGGTGTATTTGTTCCGAATATTTCTTTTGGATTCCCAGTTATTAAAGCAGTAAGCAAACTCTGCAAGAAACCGCTTGATGTGCATTTAATGGTCGTAAATCCCGAAAAGTTTATTCCGGAAGTTAAGGCTACAGGAGCTAAGATTATGAATGTGCACTACGAAGCTTGCCCACACATTCACAGGGTTATTCAACAGATCCGCGAAGCAGGGATGGAACCTGCCGTAACCATTAATCCATCTACACCGGTCTTTATGCTGAAAGATATCATTAAAGACATATATATGGTTCTTATTATGAGCGTTAATCCCGGATATGGAGGTCAGAAATTCATAGAACATTCTTTGGATAAAGTGAAAGAACTCCGAATGTTGATTGACAAAACCGGATCTGATGCACTGATACAAGTGGATGGCGGCGTAAATGAAAAGACAGCTCCCCTATTATTGGAAGCTGGTGCAGATGTATTGGTAGCAGGAAATGCGGTATTTGCTGCATCTTCACCTGAAGATATGATTCATCAGCTAAAAGCATTGTAATTTCAACGTGCAGATGCCTTTACACCTGCACAAATATCCCTTTGTACGTTTTCTCGTTCCCCTTATACTCGGGATATATTTCAGTCATTCGTTTCTGCACGAAACAGAATGCAGCAACATTGTTATAGGCATACTTTGCCTTGTGTGTGGGGTTTCTTTTATTCTTTATCATGTTTTCAAGAAATATACGCACCGGTGGCTCACGGGAGTTTGCATATATCTGTTACTCTTTACAATCGGCACAGCAATAACCGAACTGCATTTATCGTCCGTACACCATCAATGGTCTGCCGAAAATTGCGTTTACAAAGCACAACTCACCGAAGATCCAAAAGAGAAAGAACACAGCATACTTTGTCCGGTATCGGTAATTGCAAGTCAGGATTCTGCAGGCAGTCATTCAGTAGATAAGAAGGTTCTGCTTTACCTCACGAAAGATTCAGCAAGCCAACAGCTTAAGCGAGGAGACCAGTTACTGTTCTATGGTCAGATAAACGCACCTCGCAACAACGGAAATCCCGAAGAGTTTGATTATGCTTCTTATCTGCTTCATCAGAATATTAGTGGAACAGCCTTTGCATATACTGGGAACTGGCAACTGAAAGGACACGATCCGCAACGGACATTGAAACAAACTGCACTTGATTACCGAAAGCTGTTGCTGGAAAAAATAAAGCATCTGGGATTTTCGGGAGATGAATACACCGTGCTTTCGGCTTTGGTTTTAGGATATCAGGATGAGCTGAGCGAAGATATACGGGAAAGCTATTCCATATCCGGAGCCAGTCATGTGCTTTCTCTATCGGGTTTGCACATTGGTTTTCTCTATTTCTTGCTGGAATTTCTGCTGAGCTTTGCCAACAGAAAGAAAGGAACGTTGATTGCCAAACAGCTGACCATTATTATCTTGCTATGGGGATTCGCTTTCCTCACCGGACTCCTTTCCCCTGTTGTGCGGTCGGTAATTATGTTTTCATTAATAGCTCTGTCCAGAATACGAAACAATCATCCGGTTACGCTCAACACGCTGGCAATTGCAGCATTATTGATGCTGGTTTACAATCCTTTTTACCTGTACGATGTAAGCTTTCAGCTATCGTTCACAGCCATAGCCGGAATTGTTATTATCCAGCCATGGCTGGAGGGACTAATTATAACGGAAAACCGCATTGTGAAATATATCTGGGGATTAATGACCGTTTCCATTGCTGCACAGATAATAACCACTCCCATTATTCTTTATTATTTCTCCCGTTTCTCAACCCATTTTCTGCTAACCAATATCATTGTCGTACCGCTGGTATCTGTCATTATGTATCTGGCCGTTTTTACACTTTGCATAGGGTTCATTTCTCCGTTGCAAACTCTTTTAGCCTTTCTTCTGAAAGAATCTATCAAGTTTCTGAACGGAACAGTGAGTTTTGTAGAACATCTGCCCTACTCTTCCATAGATCATATATGGCTAACTTCTGCCGATGTTGCCGTGTTTTATCTGATACTTTTTCTCAGTTCGTTCTATTTCATATCCAGAAAAAGATGGGCACTTTTGGGTTTGTTGCCATGCATCGTATTTCTGATTACCTTCCATGCAAAGGAGAAATATCAGCAACAAAACATTCGTTCAATCATTTTTTATAATGCCCGCAACTGTCCCACGGTTCATCTGATAGAATCGCCGGAAACCTCCTATCTCTTTTCGGCCGAAAAAGATAGTGTACACAAGAAATTACGTTATGCTACACAGCGTTTCTGGAATAAAAATCTGGCAAACACTCCGCAAATACTTCCTTCCAGCTTTCGTGGTAAATATATCTGGAAGCAGAATGATGTACTTTATTTTGAAGGAAAAACCATCTGTATGATAAAAGATGATAGTTGGCGAAACAAAGTTTCCAACAACCCTTTAAACATTGACTATTTATATCTTTGTAAAGGGTATAAAGGTAAATTAGTGTGGCTCATGCCACTTTTCAATACAAAGAAAGTGGTTATTGATGCCTCTTTGAGCGATTACAAACGAAAAGCCATAGAAAAAGAATGCAAACTTCTTGGTATTGACTATTTCTCTATATCAGAAAAAGGAGCTTACAAAATCACGCTTTAATACAAATTAATTTGTACTTTTGTTGCTCAATATTGAAGATAAACTGTTATGTTGACAAAAATAATAGATCAGGCCAATATCGATCTTTTCGGTGAATGGCTAAAAGAAACTGAGAAAGTAGTTATTGTATCTCATACTTCACCCGATGGAGATGCTATGGGTTCATCATTAGGACTTTATCATTTTCTTATTTCGCAGAATAAAACAGTAAACGTTATTGTACCTAATGCCTTTCCCGAATTTCTGAAATGGATGCCGGGTGCAAAGGAAATTACACTTTACAATCACGACAAAGAAAAAGCCGACAAACTTGTAGCCGATGCCGACATGATTTGCTGCCTCGACTTCAACGGACTGAAACGTATTGACGATCTTGGTCTGGTAGTAAAAGAGGCTAAAGCACGTAAAGTAATGGTAGATCATCATCCATTTCCGGACGATTTCTGCTCTATCGTAATGTCTCATCCGGAGATTTCTTCTACATCCGAACTGGTTTTCCGGTTAATTTGCCGTCTGGGTTATTTTGATGAAATGACCAAAGAAGGAGCAGAATGTATATATACCGGTATGATGACCGATACAGGCAGCTTTACTTATAACTCAAACAGCCAGGAAATATACTATATTATCAGTCAGTTAATATCTAAAGGTATCGACAAGGACGATATAAACCGTAACGTTTATAATACTTATTCCGAATGCCGTCTGCGCCTGATGGGATATGTCCTTCATTCAAAAATGAAAGTATATCCTGAATCTCATTCAGCAATGATTTGGCTCACTCAGGAAGAACTAAAGAACTTCAACTATGTAAAAGGAGATGCGGAAGGTTTTGTGAACATTCCATTGTCTATTAAAGAAGTAAAGTTCTCAGCTTTTTTCCGTGAAGATACAAACATGATAAAGGTTTCATTACGTTCTGTGGGAGAATTTCCATGCAACAAATTTGCTTCTGAATACTTCAATGGAGGCGGACACTTGAATGCTTCGGGAGGAGAGTTCTACGGAACAATGCAGGAAGCTATCGATACCTTCGAAAAAGGACTAAAAAAATATGAATCGCTATTAACTGCGAATAATTAATTTTCCAAGTCTGTTATGGTGAACAGATTATATTAAAAGCTAATTGAAGTCGTTATTGTATAAATAAAACAACATTATATTCAAATATCTATGACACTTATCAAATCAATTTCCGGTATCCGCGGAACCATTGGCGGACAGGCCGGCGAGGGTTTAAACCCACTCGACATTGTAAAATTCACATCTGCTTACGCAACGTTAATCAGAAAGACATGTAAATCTACAAGCAATAAGATTGTAGTAGGTCGCGACGCTCGTATTTCAGGTAAAATGGTTAATAACGTAGTTGTTGGAACCTTAATGGGAATGGGTTATGACGTGGTAGATATCGGTTTGGCTTCTACTCCAACTACAGAACTTGCCGTTACAATGGAAGGTGCTTGCGGAGGTATTATTCTTACTGCCAGCCACAATCCAAAACAATGGAATGCACTTAAGCTGTTAAATGAGTACGGAGAGTTCCTGAATGCAGCAGAAGGAGAAGAAGTTCTACGTATAGCAGAAGCAGAAGAGTTTACGTTTGCCGAAGTAGACAGTCTGGGATCTTATCGTGAAGATTTAACTTACAACAAAAAGCATATTGACAGTGTATTAGCACTTAAATTAGTTGACTTGGAAGCTATCCGCAAAGCCGACTTCAAAGTAGCTATTGACTGCGTTAACTCTGTAGGAGGTATTATTCTTCCTGAATTGTTTGAAGCATTGGGCGTAAAGCATGTTGAGAAACTATATTGCGAACCTACTGGTAACTTCCAACACAATCCTGAACCGCTTGAAAAAAACTTAGGAGACATCATGAACCTGATGAAGAGCGGCAAAGCAGATGTTGCATTCGTGGTTGACCCGGACGTAGACCGCTTAGCAATGATTTGTGAAGACGGAAAAATGTACGGGGAAGAATATACATTGGTAACTGTTGCCGATTATGTATTGAAGCACACTCCGGGAAATACCGTTTCAAACTTAAGTTCTACACGTGCTCTTCGCGACGTAACCCGTAAATATGGACAGACTTACAATGCTGCTGCCGTTGGTGAAGTAAACGTGGTAACTAAAATGAAAGATACTAATGCTGTAATTGGTGGTGAAGGCAATGGTGGAGTTATCTATCCTGAAAGCCACTACGGACGTGACGCATTGGTTGGTATTGCTCTTTTCCTTAGCCATCTGGCTCACGAAGGAAAGAAGGTTAGCGAATTAAGAGCTACTTATCCTCCTTACTTTATTGCTAAAAATAAAGTTGAGTTGACTCCTTCAATCGATGTAGATGCTATTCTTGCTAAAGTAAAAGAAATCTATGCAAAAGAAGAAATCAACGATATAGATGGCGTTAAGATTGACTTCCCAGATAAATGGGTTCACTTAAGAAAAAGTAACACAGAACCAATTATCCGTGTATATTCTGAAGCCTCAACAATGGAAGCTGCAGAAGAAATTGGTCAGAAGATTATGGATGTAATTGCTGAACTGGCAAAATAAAATTCATCCTTTACAATATTAAATGAGCGAAGAAGCAAAAATCTGCTTTCTTCGCTCTTTTTTATTTTGTATGTTTGCGATAATATTATCATAAATGAAACGGGCCTGAAACAAAAATCCTGATAAAACAAGAACCATTGTCTGTACAATATCTTTAGGATTAATAAAATGGTAAAGGCTTTAAATAATGCAACAATGAAAAAAATAATTTGTTTGAGTCTGTTCTTGCTATTCGCAAACATCATGTTTGCTCAGAATGAACAGGCATTGTATGAATCAATTCTAAGTAAAATCACTCCTCCGTCTATTCCCGAAAAGACAGTAAAAATCACCAGTTATGGAGCTAAAGGCGATGGTGTAAAAGATTGCAAGCCTGCATTCGACAAGGCAATGAAAGCCACCCTGAAAAGCAAAGGAGGATTGCACATTGTTGTTCCCGCCGGTGTATATTTTATAAAAGGACCTATTCACTTTGTAAGCAATGTCTGTCTTGACTTGACAGAAGGAGCAGAGCTGAAGTTCAGCGATAATCCGGCAGATTACCTTCCGGTTGTATCAACTAGCTGGGAAGGAACATTCGTTTCTAATTACAGCCCATTTATTTATGGATACGAAGTAGAAAACGTTTCAATAATCGGTAAAGGGAAAATAGACGGAAATGCGCAGAAAACATTCGGTACATGGAGAAGCAATCAAGAAAAAGATGTTGAGCGTACACGTTATGTAAACCATAGTAATGCACCGTTTGCCGAACGCAGCTTTGGTGAAGGACATTACTTACGTCCGCAACTGATACAGTTTTACAAATCTAAAAACATATTATTGGAAGGTGTGTTTATAACTAACTCGCCTTTCTGGTGCATTCATTTACTTAAAAGTGAAAACATTACTTGCAGAAAACTGAAATATGATGCCAAACTGGTAAATAATGACGGTATTGATCCTGAGTATTCAAAGAATATTCTTATTGAAGATATCGATTTCAATAACGGAGATGATAATGTTGCCATAAAAGCTGGTAGAGACAACGAAGGACGTGCAACAGCAACACCGTCGGAGAATATTATTATCCGGAACTGTCGCTTTAAAGGACTACATGGCGTGGTATTTGGAAGCGAAATGTCATCCGGCATTCAAAATGTATTCGTGAGAGATTGTTCATTTGCCGGTTATTGCAAACGAGGTATTTATTTTAAAACAAATCCCGACCGTGGTGGTTTTATTCGCAATATCTATATAAATAATGTAGAATTCGATAATGTTGAAGATCTGTTCTTTATAACGTCAGCCTATGCACGTACCGAGACCAACCAATTTAATGTAACTGATATTTGTGATGTATATGTAAACGGATTGAAATGCAAGAAGGCATCGAATGCCGGATTAGTAATTCAGGGCTATCCAAAGAATATTGTGCATGATATTCATTTCAGAAATGTAGAAGTTCAGGAAGCAAAGATAGGTGTAAGCTTCACGAATGCAGAACGTATTGAGATGTCTAATGTCACTATTGGAGGCATTGTAGGTGCTCCATCTACAGTTTCGGACAAAGATAAAATCTTTGAAAAAAAATAATTTCAGCTATTTAATAAGCATTTCCTATATCCAATTATAAAACAAAACGAGCGAAGAAGGTAAGTCTGCCTTCTTCGCTCGTTTTTATTGGCCATACTTTTTGTTCTACACCCAGGTGTAGATAACCGGTACACCCGGGTGTACCAATCTTCTCCATCCGGGTGTACGGATAACTTCCACCCGGGTGTACCAGGATTTATCACTTCTGGAAATAAAAATGTGATTAATTGAATGCAAAGGGAAGATTATAATAATAAGATTTGTGCCTTATTCAAGTTAGGATTATTAATCGCTGGGGTGCTTTTATTCTAACTCATTAAGGCACATTGAAACAACTTAAACTCTAATATTAAACATTTATACGACTTAGAGATTTGCATTATCGGCAAATAACTTCATCTGAACAAATAAAAAACCACCAGAATCAGGACGAGACAAAGTGCTAGACTGCTAGATTACTGCTAGACTTCCATTGAGAAGTCTAGCGCCTATATCACACTCATAAAGAGCAATTTATACACCTAGTGCTAGACTGCTAGATATCTTTCTCATTTTTAATATTTATGAGAGAGAGATGAATAGATACAAACAGCAAGGAAAGAATTAATGCTTTTTTGAGGAGAACAGCGAAGAAACCCAAAGCAAAGCAATAGCGCCAACGGTTGCTGTTACTAAGTGTCCGATAGATCCTGTGGTGTAAATGCCGAGTAAACCAAACAGCCAACTACCCAACACACCACCTATTATTCCAAGAATAAGGTTCACAAAACAGCCAAAGCCACCGCCTCTCATTATCCTACCGGCTACATAACCGGCTATGATGCCAATAACAATACCACCCAACATACCACTATTCTTTTAAGGTTATACTATTTCTTAAGTTATCATTCAATACCGGGAAGCAAATTCACTCGCTTAATCTCGCCTTCGAAATTTGGTGTAAAGACTTCTTTCCCGATATTCTCCTTTATTTCCTGAATGTCCCAGAATCGTCCACCTGCCAGTTCCTCTTTACTGGGAGTAATCTCACCATTATAGATGGTTTTATACACAAAGACAAGTTCTTTTTCTACTTTAGATTCGAACACATAGCTGGTAACAAACTGAGGTTCGTATTCGGTAATACCAAGTTCCTCGCTTACTTCGCGCTTCAAAGCCTGCTCGGCATTCTCGCCTAAATCAATATGTCCGCCTACAGCAGTATCCCATTTATCGGGCTGAATATCTTTCCATGCCGGACGCTTCTGCAAGAACAACTCACCTTTATCGTTGAATACATGAAGGTGCACCACTGGATGCAACAGTTTGCTGCCGTTATGGCATTCACCTCTCGAAGCAGCTCCGGTTATATTTCCCTGTTCGTCTACCAACGGGAACATCTCTTCATTATTATCTTTATACATAAGTCTATCTCTTTAAGGAATCAGTAATGAACTATCTCCATAACTCAGAAAACGGAAATCGTGACTCAGCGCATAATCGTATATCTTCTTCCAGTCGCCATGCACGAATGCCGAAACCAGCAATAACAATGTACTTTGCGGCTGATGGAAATTAGTAACCATCGCTTTTACAATGTGGTATTCATATCCCGGAGCAATAATAATCTGCGTACTGCTATGCAGCACTTCCAGTCCATTACGATTCATGTAAGCAAGAATATGCTCAAGAGCCTCAACAGCTGTCAGATCCGGAAGAAACTTATACGGTTGCCACTGGTTTACATGAAGTTCCTTTTCAGTAGCATCAGGGTGTCGACTTAAAGTTACACCCATGTGGTAAAGGCTTTCGAGTGTGCGAACCGAAGTTGTACCAACAGCTACTGCCCTACCTTGGTGAGCAATAAGTCTTTCAACGGTTTTTCTTGTTACAGAAATAAACTCCGTATGCATTTCATGATCTACAATCTCCACACTCTTCACAGGACGGAACGTTCCGGCACCTACATGCAAAGTCAACTCTTCCAATTCCACACCACGTTTTTCCAAATCCTGCATCACTCCTTCAGTAAAATGAAGTCCGGCTGTAGGAGCAGCCACCGACCCATCAATCTTTGAATAAACAGTCTGGTAGGTTTCCTTATCACTTTCCTGAGTATCTCTGTTGAGATATGGAGGAATAGGCAGTTCGCCAACAACTTCAAGAATCTCAGCAAAAGTAACTTCTTTATTATTCCATGAGAAATAAATCCAGTGACTTGTGCCACGGCATTCTCCCCGGGTAGCTTTCAATACCACCGGCATTCCTTTTACCACAATCTCCCGGGTAAGAGATCCCTCTTTCCATTTCTTCAGGTTACCAATCATACAAAGCCAACTGCATCTCTCGGTCTGCTGAAAAGAAAGCACATAATCATTCGGAGCAATAGGTTCCAGGCAGAACACTTCAATCAAAGCGCCCGTCTCTTTACGGAAATGAAGGCGTGCCTGAATTACCTTCGTATTATTAAATATCATCAAACTCCCTGCCGGAATAAGTTCGGGCAGAGAAGTAAATTTCGTTTCACTCACGTTTCCATGCTTATAGACTAACAGTTTAGACTGATCACGCACAGGAAGCGGAAATTTTGCAATTCGCTCATCCGGCAACGTATAATTGAACTCACTAATCTTAATATGTTTTGTTTCTTCCATCTTTTCTTTTCTATCTCGGCAAAATTAGTGATATTTGACGGAAAATAGAGCAGATTGCTCAAAGAACTTTAAACGTAGAAAGAATATGAGTATTAAAATAGGCGATAAAGTGCGCTTCCTCAGTGAAGTGGGAGGCGGAATTGTGACTGGATTTGTTAATAAAGAAACCGTTAAAGTGGAGGATGAAGATGGCTTTGAAGTGCCAATGCTTATACGCGAATGTGTAGTTATTGAAACAGACGATTATAACCTAAAAAGAAAGCCGGCTGATACTTCTAAAGCTTCCTCAAATGAATCGGCAAAAGCAGAAAAGAAAGTCGAAGCACCTCAGATAACTTCTCGTCCTACCGAAACACGTGAGGGAGAAGTTCTGAATGTACTTCTGGCATACGTACCTGCTGATGCAAAAGCAATTTCAAGCACCCCATTCGAAGCTTATCTGGTAAACGATAGCAATTATTATATTTATTACAATTACCTAAGTGCAGAAGGGAAAGCATGGAAAAGTCGTTCACACGGACTTATTGAGCCTAACACTAAACTCTTTTTGGAAGAGTTTAATAAAGATATTCTGAATGAGCTGGAACATGTAGCTGTTCAGCTAATCGCTTTCAAAGATTCTAAGAGTTTCATGTTGAAACCAGCTGTGAGTGTAGAGCTTCGCATAGATACAGTTAAGTTCTATAAGCTGCATACATTCCGCGAATCGGTTTATTTTGAAGATCCGGCTTTGATTTATGATATCGTAAAGAACGATCAACCGGCGAAACAGATGTATGTATCTGCACAAGAAATAGAGGAAGCTTTACTTGGAAAGAAAAACGTAGACAGACCAGCTGCAACTCCAATTGTAAAAAAGGTAATAAAGAACGAAGTTGTCGAAGTAGACCTGCACATCAACGAACTACTTGATAACACTGCCAATATGAGTAACAAAGAAATCTTGGATTACCAGTTAGGAGAATTCCACAAAGTACTCGAAGAAAATAAGAACAAGAAAGGTCAAAAAATTGTCTTCATCCATGGTAAAGGCGATGGAGTATTGCGCAAATCAATTCTTGACGAACTAAAGCATAAATATAAAACTTACCAAAGTCAGGATGCTTCCTTTAAGGAGTATGGTTATGGAGCTACTATGGTGACGATAAAATAAATTCACCATACTCAAGTACATATTAGATTAAGGCACTATTCATTTACACAAATAAATGAATAGTGCTTTTGTTATCTAAAACAATTAAGCAAGCAAGATCGAATCACTTAAACAATTACTGCACATAAGGGATTCTTAAATTCAACAAATCTTCTTTGCTAATAACTTTCGAACATACACCATGAGCAGAAACATTCATCCAAGTATTAACTTCCTTTGAATTTAAGTAGTTCCAAATAACCTTTCTGTATTTTGGAGGAACTCGAAGTCTATAAATACAATCAGTAATAAGATATTCGCCTTTTTCTATGTAAGCAATTTTCCCTATACACCGCTTACCTACGCGAGCCATAAGAATATCTCCTTTTAGTGCATAAATTTTTGCTTTATACTCTTCGGGCAACAATATTGAGTTTATTTGTTCATCAAAAATATTAGTTGTATGTATATAGTTAACCCCTAGCCTTTTTATATCTTTATGAGTATAACTTCCCCGGCTTATATGGACTCCTAAATCCAGAAGGCTTTTCCCTATTGATAAAGTTTGTTCAGATTTCCATAGATGAAATGAATAATCCATTCTGTCAATCAAATCATTTTTATCAACATGTAAGACATTCTTAATCTCCCCATTTTCATTAGCAAACATAACATTCACTTTTTTATAATTAGATTGACCTTTAGACAATATTAATATATGTGTTCTAGCCTCAGTACCTTTGAAAATATTGTCAGGTAATTGGATAATAGATTTTATTGTATGATTATTCATTAATTCACGTCTTAAACCTCTTAGATCTTTCCTTGTTAACACTCCATCAGGCAGAATAATTCCTAATTGCCCCCCTTCCTTTAGCATAGAAAGATTATTAGCTAAAAAAACAACATCCAAAGGAACTCTTTTTAAAGTAATGCAACTGTTAAGTTTAGCTCTTTTATATAAAATATTAAATGTCTCCTCATTTAAAATAGTCCCATATGGCGGATTACATATCGCAACATCAATAGTACCAACCTTTATTTTTAATTTTTTGTTGATGGAGGGATCAAGTCCATCTTCATTTACAATAACTATTGAATCTGATACCGATTTTATGATTTCACAATTTTTGCTATCAATATCTACTGCAAAATATTGTGCTGCATTCCACCGTTCTAAAGCCGCTTTAGTTAATGACCCATCTCCTACTCCCATATCTAAAATCATAGCAGGATATTCAACATCAATTGTATTGATTAACAGTTTCGAATAAATCTGTTGAGTATAATATTGAGATAATAGTGTCATAATGTTATATTATATAAGTTCCACTTTGCCACATCACTACTTCTCCCTTTAGATCTATGAGGATGGTCATATAAAAAAGCTAACCTATCTTTATCACCGGTTGATACTTTAAATATACAAGCTCCTAACGCCATAGGTTTTGTGCCAACTGGTATAATAAATAAATGTTCATCTTCACCAAGGCCACCATATATAATACCTAATTTTTCACATACAGCCATAGGGTTTGAAGCCCCACAATAATAAAAAGAATTGCCTAAATTCCTCCTTTCTATAACACGTATATTATTCGAAAAAGAATTCATTTCCCATCCAGAATGAAAGGCTGGAACTCCAAATACTAATTGACATTTTTTGTTATTAATATTTAAATCTTCTATAGCCCTTTCAATTCTTTCTGATTCATATCCACAGAAAAATATAAATTTATCATTACTAGCAGCTGACATATAGAGTGTGTGACCAGGAATACCGGTATATCCATCAAATTCAGAAGACAACTCAAAATCTCTTTTATGAACAATTTTCCCCTTAGTACTTTTGTAGTTACTTGGTTCAATATATATTGCATCGATCTTTCTTATGCCATTATTGTAAAGAGATTGAATTATTATTAGCATTTCAACAACTCCAAGAGTCGTGCAATCTATCACGAACTTTTGTTCAGGAGTGAATTTTGAAAAATAATCATCCATGTCATCAATACTATTTTCTTCACCATTAATAACAACTGTAAAATCTAAAGTTTTATATTCAACAGCCTCTGTAATAGCGGAATTTTCCTGTATAAAAGATTTAGAACGTTCTCCTCTATCATCTACATCATTTCCAAATATACCTACATCCCAATTTTCAAATATTAACTTATCAGGTGTATTACCATATTGCATTCCTATTTTCATTTTCAAATATTAAAATAAATCAAAGAGACTAGGAGAATTTCCATCATCCTTTTTAAATCGACTAATTATCTTTTCAAAATCAGACAACGGCTTAAATGCTATAGTTTTGAATTCATTATCAGTCAAAATAATCCTTCTTTTCTTTCTATAGCTTATACTGAAGTAATGGGAGTAAATTGGATTTAAAATATATTCAATTCCAAATTCTTTAGATTTACTTTTAGTAACTCTATCTTCGTACAAAACAGACCATTTAATTAGTTCGGCAATAAAATCTTCAGATTCTTGAGAGATATTATCTCTAATTGAAAAATGATTCTGCTCAGGTTCACTTTGTGCAAGATTATCTCTACAATATTCAAAAATTGTGCCTAGTCTAACAACAAAGGTAAATAAAGCACTTCCCTTATTTCCTAAACTCTTGACTTCATTTAGCATATTCGTACTTACTTGTTTTGCTGCAGCTGTTTGTTCTTTTATTGAAACTGTATTATTCTTATTAAAAGATTCTCCACAATTTGCAATAGACTGAAAACATAATTCAAGAAAGTGCCTAATATTCCCTTTAGACATACTTGAGAATGCATCAAAACCAGCATAAAATGGGCATAGTCTACCTAATTTACTATACAAGTACAATATACAACCTATAGTATTGTTATGTATCCAATTTGTGCTACCAGTGTATTTATTTGATTTACCATCTTTCAATAAAAGAAATTCTTTATACAAATCATCAATTTGAGTTCTTTCTCTATTTAGTAGGGCTAAATTTACAATTGAAGCCTCAGGCAGTGATACATCAATAAAATCCTCAACTTCGTATTTTGAAGACCTTTTAGTTAAAGCCTCTTGAATAATACTTTTTAATCGATTCAGCATTTTTTCATCACCTACAACTTTTGAAGCTAATTCTTTTTGAGAATAACCTGGGAAAATTTCTTTCACTTTACTTGTAACTATTTGCTCGTACTCCTTTGATTTCCGTGATTCTATTATTGAATCATCTATTATAAATAAATTGTCAACATCAATAGGTACAATCTTATCAAATCCAGATTGCTTTAAACGAAGAAAAAATATTTCACAAGCGAATATATCATGATATTTATCAAGTACTTCCTCAATATCAAATATTCTATAATCATGAATATCCACTATAGATTCATTTCCTATAGTTTCAATTACATCAAGAGCATTTCTCTTCATCGCTACATTAAAAATAAGCGGTGTTTCACTATGCTTTATCCAAGTATTAACAACTTTCTTTTGGATAGGCAAAAGATTTTCATACTCATCAATATAAACAAAAAAATCTGAATTTTCAAAACAACTTGCTTGTTTCTTAATTGTATTTATAAGATCCTTTAAAAAAGATAAAGGCAAACAAATAGGTCTGGGTGTTGTTTTTGGATTTCCAATCCATGTTTGCAATTTTTGCAGAGAATACTTTAGATATTTATTAAATTCTTGGATATCACATGGAATATTATCATCAAATCCTTTTAATTCTTCAAAAGTTATATTTAATAAATCCTCAACGTGATTTAGCCGAATCTTAGAATCTTTTAGCCTATATATACTACTAACTACATTAAGGCTTAACTCCAGCACGCCCATATGAGTAAATACATTGGCCCAATCATCTTCATTTTCACCTCTCTTCGCCATTATTTTAGCAAATTGGGTATCGATTTTCCAATATAGTCCAATTTTATTTAATGAATCAATTTCAAAAGTTTCTCTATGCGGAGAGAATTGGGTTTCAAAGCATAAATATCGCAAAAGCATTGTTTTTCCACAACCACGCCCCCCAATTATCATTATCGGCTTTCTTGTTTGTAGCAATGATAAGTTATTAAAATATGGCGGAATGACAAAATCTTGCCAAATATCCAGACCGTATTCTTCAGCTCTATTTCTAGCAAAAGTTGTTGTTTTCATAACTTACTTTTTTTTGTCCATTAAAGACTTAAACATATCATTGTTATAATGTATAATTGGCATGCAATTATTAGGTACATTATGTTTAAATGCATAAAGCATACCTAAATCACCATAACCCAATATCTTTTTATTAATAACTTTTCTTTCCTTCATAAATTCACTATAAAATTCAATAAATTCTTCCTCAGACTTAAAATCGAAATCTTTAGAATCTATACTTTTAAAAAAAGAATCTTCAATATTAATATATTCAGAATAAGCAATTTTAATTTTAGGAAAAGACTCATTAAGATATTCAAGTCCCTTTTGATGAGCAACACATACAGCAACATAAAAAGAAGTATCTATGTCAAATAACTTCCATTCATCAATAGTCTCTTTAATTTGATTTCCTGAACAGATAATATCATCTAATAACACAAATTTATTAATTCCTTTACCTAATTCTAAAGGGATAGTTTGAGGAGTTATCACCCATTTTTCAACAACAAATAATTGATGAACAATAAGATTAGTCATAGAATTAGCACTTTTGGAAGGTCCGTCAGTAGCTTTCACGGCTGCAACTATCCTAAAACCAGGATCTTTATACTTATTTCTCAATAAGGTTAATGGATCATCTTCCAGTACAACATTATCTAACCTAAACAAATTTCCTAAATCACGAGATAATAAATCATATAACAGCGATAAAGTTTGCTGTTCTGACCGAAAGATAAAACTATCAAGTATACATGCTGCAAATAATTTTTCTTTTTCATTCTGAAAATTATTTAACCAAGCATCTAGTTTATTTTTGTCTATACCATCCCAAATACGCATATCTATAAGCTTAGAACAGCGATCTTTAACAATATTATAATATGGCTTATACGATTCCTCTAACATATTTTCTCAATAAATAACTTCAAAGATATTTCATTTTATTTACACTAACAATAAAAAGTTAACTTTATTATATAATAATAGCTTTTATAATCAAAATTCAAAAAAAAGATGGATTCAAACAATCTAGCATAAAAAAAAATATAACTTTGTTCCTATTTTTGAGGTCTGTAGGGTAAAGAGATATTTCTTATCTATATTTTGAAATAAGAAAAAAAAAGTTTCCCAAATCAATTCGTCCATTACATACATAAATACAAATTCAATTATGAAAATCTCAATATTATATTTCAGCAAAAACGGTCATACCAAAGAGATGGCCGAAGTAATAGCCAATGGAATGAAAAGTGTTCAAGGTATTGAAGTCGGAGTCTTCGATCTGGAACATGTTGATGATGAATTTTTAGCAGAAAGTAAAGCCGTAGTATTCGGAACACCAACCTATTATGCAAATACTTGCTGGCAGATAAAGAAATGGTTCGATGAGTCGAGAAACTATAAGCTGGAAGGCAAGATTGGTTCTGTATTCGCAACTGCAGATTATGCACAAGGTGGTGCAGATACCGCTATTCTAACAATTATTAATCACCTGATGGTAAAAGGAATGCTGGTATATTCCGGCGGTTCGGCTCTGGGACAACCATTTATTCACCTTGGCGCTGTAGCTCTGAAAGAGAACTTCGAGCAAAGCAAACCGATGTTCGAGGTCTTTGGACAGCGAATTGCAACCAAAGCCATTGAACTGTTTGCTTAAAAAAAATTATAACAGCAGAACTTAATCTCTAAATAATCATTTCGTTGATTTCAATGAAATGATAGAGCACAATTTTAAATAAGCAATTTTATCTTTTATAAAATAAATCAGGTTATGAAACAGATTAACACTGCCCTACTCTCTTTCGGAATGAGCGGAAGAGTATTCCATGCCCCATTTATAAATCTACATAGCGGATTTTATCTTGCTGGTTCGTGGGAAAGAAGTAAGAAACAGATTCAGGAGTTTTATCCAGGAGTGCATTCTTATGATTCTCTGGAAGCTGTATTGAATGATGATTCCATTGATTTGGTTGTGGTGAATACTCCTATTTATTCTCACTTTGAATATGCGGCAAAAGCTCTGAAGGCTGGAAAACATGTGGTAGTTGAGAAAGCTTTTACTTCAACTGTTTCGGAAGCAGAAGAGCTTAAAGCTATCGCTCTGGAGCAGAACAAACAGATTGCAGTTTTCCAGAACAGAAGATGGGACAGTGATTTCAGAACAGTGAAGCAGGTTATTGAGAGCGACGTACTTGGTAATATTAATGAAATGGAAATACATTTCGATCGCTTTAACCTGGAACTGAGTGCGAAAAAGCATAAAGAAGAACCTAATCCGGGAGCCGGAATTGTCAGGGATCTTGGTCCACATATTATCGATCAGGCTTTATACTTATTTGGTATGCCAGAAGCTGTTTTTGCTGATCTAAGAACTACTCGCCCCAATTCCATTGTTGAAGACAGTCTCGATACTCTTCTTTATTACCCCTCATTCAGAGTAAGAATAAAAGGTGGATATATTGTAAAAGAAGCTTTGCCGGCTTATATAGTTCATGGCATAAAAGGCTCTTTCCTGAAATCTCGTGCCGACGTTCAGGAAGCAGATCTGCAAAAAGGCCTCACTCCTGATACACCTAATTGGGGAACAGAACCAAAACAAGAAGAAGGACTTATAAACTTCGTAGCTGAAGGAGAAACTATCCGTAAAAAGGTAGAGACTTTACAGGGCAATTATCTTGAATTTTACAACGGAGTATATAATTCTCTCACGCAAAATATTCCGATGCCGGTTACCGTAGATGATGGTATTCGGGTTATGAAAATCATTGAAGCAGCATTCAAGAGTAGTGAAGAGAAAAGAGTAATTTCAGTAGCAGACTAATGACCAGTCCTAAATAAGCTTTAAGTGTTTATTTAGGACTAATCAAATATAATATTTAGTTATTTAACCAGAACTTCAGTCTATCAATAATTTCTTTTTGTACATCTGGCTGCATGGTAGATATACGAGTTCGATGGCTACCATCAGGCTGAACATACACTTTGATATTTTTCTTATCTTTAATCCATGTGCATCCAGAAGCACTCCACGGATCAATTCCTCCATAGATAAAGAGCATTCTGGGATCGTTCTTTTTCAGAAACTTCATCACATTTTTATATAATTTTTTATCAAAATGAATATTTCTTAATTCATCAGGTAACATTAGACGACGAAGATAATCTCTTGAACTTTTCAAAGACATATACTTACGGAAAGGCTTTATATCATAACCATAGTAGCCCAATTCTCTTGCAGCTTGTACATTAAAAGAAGTATAAGGAGTCTGTTTTGAAAAATAATCAGGTTCAATCATTGTTATAAAATGATTAAAGATCTCTTCATTTTTTGCATTGAGAGCTGGAATCTTATCTAATGAGGTTCCCCATTGCCAGAATCCAAAAGCATATTCCATAACGCAATAATCAAATATATTCTCTTCAGAGTCTCTGAATTCATACTTCTTTTCTTGACAATGTTTATGGAATAATGGCATCAGTTGTGATTTACGTTTAAGGAGTTCTAACTGAAAGTCTTTTACTTTCTGACGATTCTGGGCTGTTGAAACCTTCTTTTCTATAAATGGTTGATGACGTCCATCTTCTACTGAACGATTTAAAGGAGCAACATATGGTACTGAAATATCAACATCATTCGGAAAATAAGTCCGGTAAAAAAGTGTAGTTTGTCCACCTTTACTTATACCCGTAGCTATCCACTTTCCAGGATAAATATCTTTCAATGCTGTTCGCACCTGATGAAGGTCATTCAGTGAATTTTCTACAGTGAGATAATTCCAGTTACAGGGATTAGGCATAGACTTTCCAAAATATCGGTATTCAACAAATACCACATTTGTATTTAACAGTTTAGATAGTTCTTCTACATAATTCTCCCGCATTGCATAATCGGCCCAATAACCTTCGGTCACTATTACTGTAGGGCGATCAAAACCTGCGTGACAAATAATTACCCGCTGATTAAATTTCCCAGCCTGAGAATTTTTATAATCGAGCGGATGTTCAAACATCATAACGTATTTCTCATTATAGTAAGTACTTTTCAAGTCGCTGACTTCACTAACTCCGGCCAATGCCTCTAACTTATTTTTCAGACCTTCCTGAGCCGCATTCAATAATAATGGTGGAAACAAGAGAAACAGGAACAGTATGAAACGGAAATTTTGTTTTTTCATTTGCTATTTTACAATTTATCAATTCTGGGTACAATGTTAATGCTTTATAGACTAAAACCATACAAAAATAATATAGAAAACTAACAGAATAATGCATATAAGCTAAAAGTCTGCCTATAATTAAACAAGCAGACTTAACAATTATTTATCAATGCACATTTACAAAAACAAATAATAGCAACTAACAATATCTTAAAATTAGTTTAAAGCAAACGTAAAACTCTTAAATTTAACATCTTACAAATTCTAATCTATTACATTTACGCAAATTTTTAAGACTATATTAAATGAGAAAACTACTATTGATTAGCACAATTTTTATTGGATGCTCAGTATTGAGCTGTACAGAATCAAACAACGACTTAATGAACGAGGAAGCTATCAGCACAAAATCAGTTGAGAATTATGCAGACACAACAAAAACAGATTCTACAAAAACGAATGTTAATGTTGCAATAAACAATTGGAGCGATACAATTAGCTCTAAACATGAATTTTAATTATTGATAGATAAACTCTTTCACCCTAAAGATTAATGAAATAGTAAAAGGTGGATTTCTTGTAATATTTAAACTACAAAAAGTCCACCTTTAAATCATTATGCACTATATTGTATAGTTCTATAACTAGAATTCAGCATTCTGCGGAACAGTAGCTTCCCAATTAAGAACTTCAACTTTAACACCAAGCGTAGCAGGATCAATAATAGTTATTGGAGTTACTCCTCCCTTATTCTTTATAACTGCTGTAATCTGATAAATTGTATTACGCTTCACTCCAATACCAAGTGGATCTGCCGGTACTGCAGGTGGTAATAATCTATTTATTATTACAGGATAATAAACTCGTTCTCCATCTCCAGGATCTGAAGCATTTGCCTTAAACATACCACCAATCACAAGTCTGGTTGCCATTGTAAATGGACCATCCAGATTATTTAGAAGAAGAAGATTAGTAGTAAATAGATTTGCAAACGTGTAGAAATAATGCCTGGTAGTATAATCTGTATTACCGGTAAATGTTTGATTTATAGCATCACGTAGATTTGGAAGATAAAGAGAAGGCGACGGTGCTTCCAACCATCCATGACCAGGGAGCTGAGTATTTAAGCAATCAGTTGAAGAAGTAGTCATGGCATTAAACATAAAAACTTCATCAGCTTTAAAGGACGCAAACGCATATTGTCCTGCAGGATCAAAAGCTGAACTCAGTTTCACAAGATCAACACGGGCTACCATTCTGGAAACCTGAGCAGTAACAGGCCCAACAATCTGATTGGCCGTTAACGTAGCTGTAGTTACTCCAGACATTGGAAGATTATTTCTTTCCTGTGTAAGAGTTAAGGCTTTGGCAATAAATGCTGTTTTGGTTGTTGCACCTGCGAAATGATTTGCCGGAGCATTTACGACTACAATAACGTCACGAGCTCCACTTTCATCATTTGTAATAGAACCTTGTACGGAAGTCTGATAAGTATTTGAATTAATTACCGTCAAATCTCCTGGCAGGAATTCTTTAATAACATCAGTAGCTCCTCCTCCATTCGATTTAAACAATCCTATTGTCACTCTCTTAACAGTATTTTCCTCTGTTTGAGTAGGTAAAGGAGTAACTGTAGAGCGCGTATCTACATCTGTACCTGTAATGGTAAGCTTCAATGTAGCCGGAACTGAATCCTGAACTACCAAATCTTTGTCGCAGGAATTCAATAAAAGAATACCTAACGCTGCAAGAAATAGACTTTTCCTCTTCATAATTGTTAGATTTTTTAGAAATAATTAGATAGTTATTGACAGTAAATTATATAGTAACATAATTTACAGAAAGTTAGATGATTATTATTTATTTAAAAATCATTCTTGTCGAAACAAACTCAATCTCCTCTGAATTAGTCTTTGCACATAAACGAATTGTAAAGAGATTGGTTATGGGTAAAAATAAAGGACCAGAATAAACCTCAGCCAATAATAATGTATCTACATCAGGAGAATAAATCCCATAGTAAGCACCTATCACCTTTAAGTCAGCTTCTGATAAATCAGCATAAAGAATATTTCCAGACATTACTTCCGGAACACATTCACATATCCGAAAGTAATGTTTTATATAGTTTATAAACTTTGGATAATCGCTCGCATCCATACGCCAAAATTCACCATATTTCCTGAGCCTAACCAATAGTTTACATCTGTCTTCATGCCTATTCATTCTTTCTAGTTAGTTTTTATAACTTCAAAACTATTCTTTTACGCAACGGATTGGGAAACCGCAGGCTGGAAATGCTTCAAATTCACCTTTATAATAGTTATATTCAGGAAAAACGCCTATACTGGTAAAGTAAAATAAGAAAGTAGCAACTTTATTACCACCAACATTTCCTGCAGTTGAGGACCAATATGCACCTTTTACACCAATATCAGTAAGGTCTCCAGTTTTATAATATCTATAACCCGTAGCAGGATACCAACCAATAGTTGTCCAGTTATACCCATAATTAAATGATAATCCTGTATTATTTAATCCATACCAAGGAGATAATTGAGCAAGTCCAGACTTTGGAACACGCCATCCTTCGGGAGATGGATCATAAACAGACTTTGAGCCATTACCACCCCATAAATTATTGTCATGATCACCAGTTGTTGTATACCAATCATAACCATTAGGACCACTAGTATCAGAAGTTTTAAAATAAAAATTCAACGGATTATTAATCGTGTTATTAATATTATTTACTGGAAGAGTTGGAGTCTGTTTACTCCATGTATCAGGAGCAACAACTTTAACAATTGCAGGATTATTGGGCCCATAAATTGTGGGTTCTAACACAGCCGAATAACTTGAAGAGGCAGGGAATGGATCTTTTCTACCCCATTGATATAGAAGTCCCATAGAACCAGTATTCTGAGGAGTATTATTAATTGCGCCCAAATTTCGGTTCATGAAAGTAAAACCATTATTAGATGCTTGATTACTTGCGATATTTGGATCATAACTAGTTACCCAAATATGCCATGACCAAACAATAACACCATTCACCTTAGCAACAACTACAGCATTACCTTCTGCACTTCCAGTCTCAACCTTTATTGTACCATCTGTAAATTGTGCAGTTACAGATTTTACAGTTCCACTAGATGTAAATGGATTTGGTTTATCCGTCCAAAGTAATTCAGTAGTCCATCCACTATTAACATTTGTTATTCGGGTAGTTCCATCCTGATTTGCTCGTGATACTGGGAATATAACTGCTCTGTTAGGCGGTACAACATAACAATTCGATGGTGAAGATACCTTTGTAACACGTGTATCAATATCTGTGGCACCATAAATATTTACGTTATAATTATAGCTAGCGTTCCTCTTTACATTGTAATTCTTGCTATTATCTGCACCTAAATAAATGCGATAGGTTGCAGAGATAAATCTTGCTCTTACATCAGCGTGGTTTAGAGTTCCTGTAACATAAACTTCCATATAGGTAGCATTATTAGGAGCGTACATTCCTTTTTCTTTTTGATCAGAAGGTGTACCCGTACTTCCATTTACAGCAACACGATCTCCTCTTCTATTTTCATACATATAAAAAGTAAGGTTACTTATAGAAGTAACTGGTGTAGTGGAAACATCAAATCTCTCACTTACCTGAGCATCGTTTCCCACCGCTATATCATCTGCTGAAGATTCATTTGAATTGGGACGTGCAACCAAGTATTCATATTTAGGTAAATTCTTTATAGAGTATCCTGTAATATTAATGCCAGGAATAGCAGTTACAGTAAAGGTACTTCTCGCAACTAACCGTGAGATAGTAATAGTACCTATTGAATTTGTTGTTCCTCCCCCCAGTAAAGTAACACCTGCTTTACTTCCGGTCATTACCAACCGATTATTCAATGTCCCCCCCTCCAAAGTAGTAACAGGGCCACACATCATTGCCTTTAAAGCCAGTTCTGTATTAGCCGTTTGTGCATTTAGAACAGGAGTAGCACCTAAATTAGCGATTGCATAAATAGTACAGTTTACTCCGCTATTAACATCCATTACAATTGGTTGACCTTGGGTATATGAACTCAAAAATCTGTAACCTATCAAACTTCCATTGCCATTATAGGCCAATATATAAAGATTTGAAATAATATTCTCATCAACGGCGCGGGTTCTAACCAGATCAGAGGTCTGCTGTTTTATATTAAGAGAAACAACGGCAGCACCATTCTCGTCCGGAAGTGATGATTCACTAACCAATCCGTCGTCTGTGCACCCGCATATAAACAGACTAACAGTAATTGCCGTTAATAAAGCGCAAACATTCGGCAAATGCAAAACCGCTTTAATTCTTTTTACAGTATACATAATTAGGTTTTTTAGTTTAAAGAGATGTAAAAAGGCAGATTTTATATTGAGCAAACATTAATAAAATCTGCCTTTTCTCTATTCATCAAATAATTTTCATATTATAGCTAGAATGTAACTGTTTGAGTTGGAATAGTTAAGTCCCAAGCTACAGGTGTAACAGTAACATTCAAATAAGCAGGATTTATTACTATATCAGGATTATCCACTCCTTTACTTTTTATTACAGCAGCAACTTTATAAACAGTATTACGCTTAACTCCAATTCCTACCCCTGCTGAAATATTTATTTCAGAGACCAATTTTACCCGATTTACAATAATTGGATAATAAACACGGCTTGCATCTGTATTGGGATTTGAAGTTACTCCGTCTAAATCAAATGTACCACCAATAACTAGTCTAGTATAGTTAGCAAATGGTCCATCAAGAAATGCTTGATCTATACTAGTAGGAAAAAGATTCGGATATGTATAGAAATACAGGAAGTCTCCAGCAGTAGTTGGATAATTGATAGGAGTACTTAGATCTACATTTTCGAATAACCCCGAAACACCTTGATAAGGAGCAATAGCTGACCAACCATGAACTGGATCTGAATAAGTTCCATCTACTTCACATTTACTCATTGCGTTATATAAGAATATTTGATCAGCATGGAATGTCGAATTTGCATATAACCCTCCTGGTTCAAAGGCTGTTACAATATTTACCAAATTAATACGTGCGACCAAACGAGTAATTTGGATTGGGCTTGATATAGTAACAGTTTTATTAGGCTCTAAAGTAACAGAAGAAGTTCCAGTCATAGGTAACAAATCTTTTGTTTGTGTTAGAGCAATTTTAGTATTTTCAAAATCAGTTATATTTGCAATCCCCTTAAAATGATTTGTCGGAGCATTGGCAACTATAATAATATCACGATAACCATTATCACTACCTTGAACAAGTCGTCCTGTAACATTAATAATACTCCCATCATACCCACTAGTATAATCTTTCTCAAAGATGACGTCTGTTGATCCATCAGTTTTAAATAATCCGACAACAATTCTTTGAATTTTGTTTTCTTCCGTTACTGAAGGAGCTGTCGTATTACCTAAAGCACGCGTATCAATATTTGTACCTTTCAAGGTTATTGACACTTTTGCTGGTTCACCACTCTTTACAACTAAATTTTCTTCATCCTTTGAACAAGAGCTCATAGCTAACAGAACCCCGATTCCTACTAAAAATAAAAATCTGCTTTTCATAATCAATCATGTTTTAATTAAATAGTTATTGACACATATTCTCAGTTTAAATATTGTTTACTTAAAAACTATTTATAAAACATGGCCCGAAGTATAAAGTTTTTAAACCTGTTATAATTTTAACCTAAAAAAACTTTTGTTATTTTCCGTTGAGCAACGTTAATCTCTGAAAGTCCTATATAATGATAGTTTTAACTATTTTACAAATGAATTAATATACATATATTAACCATTATTAAATCTTAAAACATATAAAATGCTAAAAATAAACAGATTAGATATTACTGATTTATAAATCGGTTTCAATTCTTTATAATTCAATACTCTTTACTATTTCACATAATTATAAAAAGATAAAAAAATACAAGATTCTTGAGAAGGTGAAGTGTATAATATATCTTTAAGAGTATTGTATTTCTCAGGAATAAGATTGTTGCAATGTTGTACAAAACAAAGATTTCTTCTGTACAAAAGAATTAATTGTTTTGTACAGAAGAATGCATTCTTTTGTACAAGAATACAAAAAGCAGATTAAGACTTTTTTCAGAGTAAAACGAGGTATTGTTATAACTCTGAGGTGATATTTAAAAAAGTTCTGTATAAATTGTTAAAGTTGGATTCAACTTTTTAGATAATAGCAAAGCCTGATCGAAGACTTATAAAAAGAAGTAGTGGCAGATAGTAGAAATTGGTAGCAGATAAAGTGTTTTAAAAATTTATCTACCACCTATTAAAAGGCCCGTAAACAGGGCGATTTACTAAAATTTAGTAGCAGGTGGCAGATAAATTTATATTTTTTTGTTCTAGGATTTATGCATCCAGATGGATTGAACCTTTTTGCGGATGGCTACTATATTCATGGAAGAGACTACAACAAACAGTGTTGTTCCGATAACAACTGCCGGGATAATTGATCCTGCAGCTATTTGTGGGAAGAGTGATGCTACAACTCCCATATAATAGGAACGTGCCCAACCAACCAACAATATTGCCAAAATTAAAACGACGAAGTTAAGCCCTAACGTTAGTATCTGGTATGGCAAGGCCACTCGTCCGGGACTATAACCTATCAGCAACAAGTTTTCCAGTTTTGTGGTATTTTTCTGCAATAACAGGTAAATGCTAAGCATCAGAATGTAGAACGAAAGAACACTGATAAGCAATCCTACTGCCAGCACAATACCTGTAATCAGTTTCAGGAAGTAAGTTGTTTTTCCGGCATCCAGCTTATTATCTTCTGTTTCGTATCCTCTTTTCTGGAAGAACTGAGCAATCTTTTCATCGGCAGGGTTTTTCACTTCTACAATTAATCGGGATGGCTGTACTTCCTTACCGGGAGCAAATGTACTGTTAGCCCAGTTCATAAACTCTTCCGGAACAAGAATGGTATTTAAACGATTAGAAAAACCTACAATTCGTCCTTTATATTTAGCAATCCGTCCATCGTTAGCACGGATTACAAGATCTACCTTAATCATTCCCATCAACCCTTCGGATAGCTTAGGAAGACTACGCGCCTGTGCAAAACCAAAGTTGTAAAGGTTGAGGTAGTTACGAGGGATAATAATTGGAATTGAGTTAGAATTCTTATCGAAATGCCATTTATCGAGACTTACATCAACGTACTCATTGGGTACTGACTCAAAAAACATTTCTGTGGCAAGTTTAAAGTCTGATTCCTGCATACCAAATCCGGCTGTAACGGAAAATTGCGAAGGCATAAATGCACCTACGCTCTTTGTAAAAGACTGAGATTTAATTTCATCAATATCATCTTGTGCAAAAGAGTTGTTTGCACCGGCTATAGAGCCAAGCGTGCTTATCTTTTTAGTTACGGTTATAAAATCTTTCTTAATAAAGCTATCACCTTGAGTAAATACGGGCGCTATGTCTTTATAAAATTGTACGCTCAACGCCACAATCATCATACCGAATAGATTGGCGAAGAAAAAGCCACATAGTTGGCCCAGGCTTATATGTTGACGAAGAAGTTTCCAAACAAGTTTCATAACTTAAATATTTTATTGTAGTTCAACTCAATATGTTTACCAATAGACGTTACAATAACGCCTGCTCCCTGCTTTTTCACTTCCTGCATTAAAAGGTCACCCATAATCTGACCGTTGGTTTCGTCAAGGTGACTGATTGGTTCATCGAGGAATATAAAATCGAAAGGCTGACAAAGGGATCTGATAAACGCCACGCGCTGTTGTTGTCCGAAAGACAGTTTGCCTACTTTGGAATTATATTTATCGTCTATGCCCATAGCTTCAAACAAAATCTCAATCTCTTTTTTCGATTTATAGCCGGTAAGGCTATTTTTTAACTGAATATTTTCGAGCGCTGTGAGTTCTGAAAAAAGTCTCAGTTCCTGAAAAAGCATGCTAAGGGAGTGCTTTCTGACATCTACCCATTTAGAAACAGAAAGATTCCGAATGTTCTCTTTATCAAAATTAAAAGTTCCCTGATAATCGTTCCGATAGCCATATATATAACTACAGAGCGAAGACTTACCTGTACCTGAGTCCGCTTCTATCAGATAAATTTCTCCTTTGCGAAACTCCAGATTTTTTTTCCAGACTTCGGAAACAATTGATTCGCGTTCGGCAAACACATTAGGTAGAGTTTGCTGTAAGTTAATGTTATTCATTGATGCAATTCAATTTAAAATCAGTTCTAGCCAAGCACTTTCTTTAATCCTGTGATAAGTTGCTTCAGAACATTTTCATTTTTATTCTTAAAATAGATATTAACCACACTCTTTTGATCGTCTTTATTATATGCCTCGGCATAAGAGAATCCGGCAAGGATAGATTGAACCATATTTCCTTGTGATCCGAAACGTCCAAATGCATTGCTCACCATTGGCAGTTTCATTACATTATCCATATCCAGAACAAAGTAACCCTTTGCGTCACTCTTTATATTTTCATACTTAGCATTTGCAAGCGAATTGGCAACGTCCTTACCTATATTCTTATAGAGATTATCATCGTTGGTGAGATAGAAATAATTACCTCTTACTCCAAAACGGATTGGAGTAGGAAGCATGGCACTCTTTACCACATATTCATTCTTGCCGGAAGAAGCAACAGTCAGACCAACTTCGTCGAAATCTTTTTTAAATGCATAAACAATTCCTGCAGCCGAAGGATCACTAACCTCGGCATAAGCCAATAAAGAAGGAGTTCCATTTGCACTAACATTTGTTACAGCAATAGCAACATCACCTTTTAATGAGTTTACGCTCTTCTTCAAATCGAATCCGGGAGTTAAACGAGAGTCTCTTACCATATTCTTAAACTCGGCTCCACTCATTAACATGTCATACAGCTTATCACCTTTTACATTCATGGAAAGGTAAGCCAATGAGGATGCAGGAATACGTTTAAGGAAAGTATGATTAATCTTTCCACCCATATCGGCTTGCTTCTTAATGTATGCTTTTAAAGATTCATTTTCTGTATAATACTCACCTTCCATCGTAACCTTTCCATTCTCGAAATTAATCTGGGCAAGCACCATCATTTGGCGCATATCAGCATCTTCGGGAAGTCCCATACTCATGGACATAGATGTAAGCTGAGGCAATGAAGCAAAAGAACCATATAATCCGATGTCACTTTTCTTCTCAATCATCTTTTGGAAGCCCTTATTTGAAGCAATGCTTACTCCTTCAGTAGTGTGCATCATTTTCTCAACCTGTTCTTTCACCGGCAATGAGCGGGCATTGGTAGTCTCTATTACAAGCAAAGTGCTTTCATCGAATGCACAAATACCATATCCGCGAAGTATTACAGTTGAGAAATCACCGTTTCTCTCAATAGCATCACAGATTCCTTCATTCTGCATCAGTCCGAATGCATCTTCAAGTTTATCTTCATCGGATACTTTAAATAATACAGCAGGTTCTTCTTTTGACGTAACGAAAAAATAGGCTTTATTCTCGAGGGACAAACCGGCCTCGGAAGGATTCTGAACCATCTTTGCCAGTTTTTCATTATTCAAAGAAGCCGTAAGATTCTTCATTATAGATTCCTTATTATCCATCAAGCCACTTTTCTTAATGATTGACTGAATATCAAACGATACAACCAGTGAGGCATTAGAAGGAATAACTCTTGTATACTCTTTACCTTTAGAACAAGAGCCCAGTATCAGTACTGCAATCAACAGCACAGATAAGCGGAAAAAGAATTTTGTTTTATTCATAGCTAATATATAATTTTATTGATTCATCAGGTTCATAGTATGGCATGCCACCAAGGCTGCAGTTTCTGTACGCAACCGGGATTTCCCAAGACTGATTGGCTGGAAACCTTTTGAAAGCGCCTTTTCTACTTCTTCCGTACTAAAGTCTCCTTCGGGACCAATCAGTACTACTGCATCTTCTCCCTTTCGGAGAACATCTTTCAATAAAGGTTTCTCACCTTCGTAACAATGCGCAATAAACTTTTGTCCGGAGAAATCACGGGAAACAAATTTATCGAAATCAGTCATTTCATTTAAAACAGGGAGGTTTGCTTTGAGCGACTGCTTAATAGCAGAAACAAGAATTTTTTCTATCCGCTCCGCCTTTATCACTTTCCTTTCCGAAAAACGGCAGTTAAGGAAAGTCAGTTCATCAAAACCTATCTCGGTAGCCTTCTCTGCAAACCATTCATTACGATCCATGTTTTTAGTGGGAGCCATAGCAATGTGCAAGTGGCACGGCCAGAATTTCTCTTGCGGAATTGTTTCTATGATAGATACAAAACATTTCTTTCCTGTCGCCAAACTAATTTCGGCTTTATAAAATGAGCCTTTTCCATCAGTCAACATAATCTCATCACCTTGAGACAATCGTAATACGCGCAGGCAGTGTTGAGCTTCTTCATCAGGTAGCTCGTTTTTGACTAAAATGTCGGGAGTATAAAATACATGCATTATTATAGTAGTATAATCTTTATTGATCTAAACGTTTTTCCTCCTCTTCTATTCGCTTTATCTCATCACGTAGTTCGGAAGCCAGTTCATAATCCTCATCCTTAATAGCTTGTGAAAGAGATTCTTTTAATGATTCAATTGTTTCGCAATACATTTCTGATTCATCTTTTTCTTCTTCCACTTCCGGAATATATCCTTCGGCACTAAGAATTTCTTCAGTTGTATAAATAGGACAACCAAAACGTAAAGCCAATGCAACAGCATCAGACGTTCTGGAATCTACCTTAAACGATTCTCCATCTTCTTTCTCAAAATAAAGGTAAGAATAGAATATTCCATCTTTGGCCTTATAAATAAAAACCTGTGTGAGTATTGTCTGAAGATATTCAGCGAAGGTAACAAATAAATCGTGAGTAAAAGGACGAGGAGTTGTTAGTCCTTTCAATTTAAGAGCTATTGCTTGTGCTTCGATAGAACCAATAATAACAGGCAACTGACGAGGCCCGTTTACTTCTTCCAAAACTAAGGCGAAAGCATTTGCCTGTAACTGACTGTTGGAAATATTTAATACCCGAAGTTCTACTTTATTATCCACTTTGAATCCAATTTTAGACTATGTGGCAAATATAGGGATAATTTTGGGATGATGAGTCTATTCAAAGGTATTTATAAAAAAAAAGGCTGTCATCACGACAACCCAATCTTTATTAACCTTAAATCTAATACCATGAAAAACATGATGCAAATATAGAGGAATTATGTTATGCAACATAGCAAATTACATAAAACATTCAATATATTAACATATTTTACACGAAAGTTTCAGATTTTATATTATCAACGCTTATTCTACATATAATACTAACCCTTTAAGGTATTCTCCTTCCGGGTGATAAATATTTACCGGATGATCTGCAGGCTGGGTAAGCTGATGTAAAATCCTCACACTTCTACCCGACATTGCCGCCGCTGTAAATACTGCTGTACGGAAATTGTCTTTTGTTACAACCTGCGAACAAGAGAATGTAAACAATATGCCGCCCGGTTTAATTTTCTCAAAAGCTTTAGCATTTAATTTCTTGTATCCTTGCAAAGCATTATGCAGTGCAGCTCTATGCTTAGCAAAAGCCGGTGGATCTAGAATAATCAAATCGTACTGATCTCCCATCCTATCCAGATACTTAAATGCATCTTCAGCATAAGCTGTATGACGGGCATCGCCGGGGAAATTCAATTCTACATTTTTATTAGTCAAGTCAATTGCTTTAGCAGAACTATCTACTGAATGAACCAGATTGGCACCTCCACGCATTGCATAAAAAGAGAAACCACCTGTATAGCAAAACATATTGAGCACCGAACGGTCTTTAGCATATCTTTCCAGCAAAGAACGGTTTTCTCTTTGATCAACAAAGAATCCAGTTTTTTGTCCTTTCAACCAGTCTACATGGAATTTCAATCCATATTCCTGAGCAATATTATCGGAGCTACCACCTTTGATAAAACCATTTTCTTGTCCTAAATCAGCTTTGAAAGGTAATGTTGTTTCCGACTTATAATAGATATTCTCAATAGCATCTCCCATTACTTGAGAAAGAGCACTAGCTATCTCCATACGGTAAACGTGCATTCCTACTGAATGAGCTTGCATTACAGCTGTTTTGGCATAAACATCAATGATTAATCCGGGAAGATTATCACCTTCACCATGAACCAACCTGTATGTATTATTGGTAGGGTTACCAGCCAGCCCTATACCTTTTCGTAAGTCGTAAGCAACTTCAAATTTCTTAACCCAGAAATCATGGTTTACCTCTTCTTGTTTAAAAGAAAGGACTCTTACTGCAATACTTCCTACCTGGAAGTGCCCTAACGCAATAAACTCCTTTTTTGAAGTATACACATCTACTATTTCACCCTCTTCTGGTTCTCCCTCGAAGCGACTAATTGCTCCTGAAAAAATCCAGGGATGGAAACGCTTCAGCGATTCTTCTTTCCCCGATTTCAGATAAACTTTTTTGTAAGCCATTTATTTTTCTTTTTCTTCAATTACCGGTTCTACTATCTCCTCTTTTACATAATCACCCGTTTGATGCAACTCTTGCAACAAGGTATAAATCTTAAGACATGTCCATGCGTCTGTAGCAGCATACTGCTGCTGTGACGGACTTAATGTTTCGGCCTCCCAATTAGAGAGGCGTTGCGATTTAGATATTTTCTGACCAAAAAGGATAGCATATATTTTTTGCAGACTTTTATCCTGAATACCGAATGGTTTAACAAATTCCTGCAACTCGATACAATTTTGCTGTTTAAAAGAGACTCTGCGATGCAAAGCCAGAAAATCATCCTTCAACGAGAGTCCTACTTTTACAATCGAAGGACTCTCCAGCAAATCAATCAGTACTTTAGGAAATCCTATCAGGTTTAAGCGAAACAGGAAGCAATGAGTATCTGTAGCAACCTGCAGCAAAGAGACTTTATGTGATTTTCCCTTAACAAAAGACGGCTTTGTTTCACTGTCAATTCCCAGTACAGCATACTTATTCAAAAACTCAATAGCACGTTCAGCATCTTTCTCAGTACAAATCATTATAATTTTGCCTTCAAAAGTTACTTTCGGCATTTCTGATATATCGTCTTTTGTTATAGTTCTTTTTACAATCATAATACTTCGTTCAACTTTTCATCATCATCAATTTCGTCCTCATCTTCATCTTTATTATCAGCATTATACTTCACATCGTGCAAGGCTCTCAAAGTATTAACTAGTTTTTGTCCCCAATATAAAGCAAAATGTTCTTTGCAAATAGCCAATGAATCATGCATTGTTTCATTATATCCCAATTGAAAAACAAAAATAAAATCCTTCAAGTCCTGATAGATATCAGCTAAATCTTCCGATATACATTTTTTTATAGGAGTGTCGCTATAAGCCATTTCAGGAAGAAAAACTTCAAGATAGTCATCCTTTTCCCTTAATACATAAGCTACATTCATACGCATCAATTCATAGACTTCCTCAGTAACGTATATCTCCGGAGCCTCATCTCCAACCATTTCACATTCGGGCAATAATGATGCTTTAAGATAAAGCAATGGCAATATTTTTAGGGTGGTATCAACAAAAGCACTTCGTTTCGCACTTTCTGCGCGTTCCAGATAAGCACAAAATTCAGCTGCCACTGTTACAAATTCCACAACATCTCTGCTGAATATCACTTGATGATTATTTTCCATACAACTTTTCAATTAAGCCGCAAAGTTAACAAAAAAGGAGTAATCCAACTGCAAATCAATGTATTTTAACGTGAAATGTAAGTACAATGCACCTTTTAGTAATCAGAGAGATAAGAACCTGTAATATGACGATAAACTTTTCTTCTTAGTCCAAAAGCATCATCTTGTACAAGAAAACTATTCGTTTTGTACAAAATGCATTATTTTTATACAAAATATTCATATTATTTTTTGCTAAATTTTTATTTGATTCTTAATCTCCAACTAATGTTATTTTATTATTTTTGCAGAATCAAACAATAAAAATAAAATTCTTAATGGCAAAGAAAAAAACAGATAAGAGTCCGGCAATGGAGCCTGTTTCCACCAATAATTTAACAAAAACCTTTCATAATGAGACTTTTCATTTTATTATTGGTTTAATGATGGTGATTTTTTCAGTCTATTTACTACTGGCTTTTACTTCTTTCTTTTTTACCGGAGCAGCCGATCAAAGTATTTTGGACAATCCTAATCCAGACCAGTTATCGTCGATTAATAATCACATAAGAAATTATGCTGGTTCGAGAGGTGCCCAGATGGCGAATTACTTAATTAACGAATGCTTTGGAGTCTCGTCATACTTTATACTGTTATTTCTGAGTATAGTTGGTATGAAATTGATGCGAGTACGTAATTTCCGTATCTGGAAATGGTTTATCGGTTGTTCTCTGCTACTTATCTGGTTTTCTGTATTCTTTGGATTTGTATTCATGGACAACTATAAAGATAGCTTTATTTACCTGGGAGGATTACATGGATACAACGTTAGCAATTGGCTGGTTTCACAAATCGGTATTCCAGGCATTTCTTTGCTTCTTTTAGCTACTGCTCTTTGCTTTCTGATTTATCTAAGTACACAGACTATTATCTATATACGAAGTGCACTTCAACTTAATTTCAGAAAGAAAAAAGAGAAAGAAGAAGCTTTGGCTGCAGAAGACGATACACTGGAATTTACCAATCCTGAACCTAAGACTGTAAACTTCAAACTAGACCGCAGTTTTGAACAAAAAACAGTATCTAAGCCTATGGAAGCTATAACTCCTGCTCCTATTGAAGAAGCACCTGTTGAGGATTGGGTAAAATCAAACATAGTAAATGAAGAGGAAATAGAATATCCTGAGCCTATTGAAGAAAATGAAGAGGAAACCGAAGATAAAGAACCGGAATTCAAAATAGAATCTGCAAAATCCAGTGATGATGAAACTTATGATGCCTCTAATTTAGGAAAGTATAATCCTACACTTGATTTGGAGAACTACCGTCATCCGGGTCTGGACTTGATGAAGCGGTACGATAACAATGAGCCTGCCATTAATATGGAAGAACAGACTGCCAACAAAGATAAGATTATCAGTACGCTAAGAAGTTTCGGTATTGAGATAAGTTCAATTAAAGCAACAGTAGGTTCTACAGTTACTTTATACGAAATCACTCCTGAAGCCGGCGTACGTATTTCCAAAATTCGCGGATTGGAAGATGATATCGCTCTTAGTCTTTCTGCATTAGGTATTCGTATCATTGCACCAATTCCGGGAAAAGGAACTATTGGTATTGAAGTTCCAAACTCCAATCCAAAGATTGTATCCATGCATTCAATCATTTCATCCCGAAAGTTTCAGGAATCTACATTTGAGCTCCCTATTGCATTTGGTAAGACCATTACCAATGAGATTTTCATGGTGGATCTTTGTAAGATGCCTCACGTACTTGTGGCCGGAGCTACCGGACAGGGTAAATCTGTGGGATTAAATGCTATTATTACATCATTACTCTATAAGAAGCATCCTGCTGAACTGAAATTTGTTTTGATTGACCCTAAGAAAGTAGAATTTAGTATTTACTCAACCGTAGAGAAACATTTTCTGGCTAAATTGCCTGATGGTGAAGAGGCTATTATTACTGACTTTACCAAGGTTGTGCATACGCTGAATTCTCTTTGTATTGAGATGGACACCCGCTACGACTTGCTTAAAAAAGCTCACACTCGTAACATTAAGGAATATAACGAGAAGTTTATTAATCGTAGGCTGAATCCGGAAAAGGGACATAAGTTTATGCCATATATTGTAGTGATTATAGATGAGTTTGGTGACTTGATTATGACTGCCGGGAAAGAAGTTGAGCTTCCAATTGCACGTATTGCTCAGTTGGCACGTGCCGTTGGTATCCACATGATTATTGCCACTCAACGCCCTACTACTAATATTATCACCGGTACAATTAAAGCCAACTTCCCGGCTCGTGTTGCTTTCCGAGTGTCATCCATGATGGACTCTCGTACCATTCTCGACCGTCCGGGAGCTAATCAGCTGATTGGTCGCGGGGATATGCTTTTCTTACAAGGAAGTGATCCGGTTCGTGTACAATGTGCATTCGTTGATACTCCAGAAGTAGAAAAAATCACAGATTATATTTCTCGTCAACAAGGATACACTACAGCATTCTACTTGCCTGAATATGTAGGAGAAGAGAGTGAAAGTACTGTTGGAGATGTTGATATGAACCGTCTCGATCCAATGTTCGAGGATGCAGCCCGATTGGTTGTTATTCATCAGCAAGGTTCTACATCACTCATACAAAGAAAATTCTCTATCGGATATAATCGTGCCGGCAGAATTATGGATCAATTGGAGAAAGCAGGAATTGTTGGTCCGTCAGAGGGAAGTAAAGCCCGCCAGGTTATGTGCATTGACGAAACCGACTTGGAAATGCGATTGGGTAATCTGAGACAATAATCTTTTATTTAGCATAATAATAACCAAAGAATAAAACAATGAAAAAGTATATCATTACATTGCTTATTAGTGCTTTGATCTTGCCTTGCTTTGCGCAAAAAGATGCACAAGCTAAAAAGATTCTTGACGAAACATCTGCTGCTTTTGCTAAAGCAGGAGGTATAAAAGCTACCTTCAGAATTAAATCGGGAGGTAATCAGATAAATGGTGTACTACAGCTAAAGAATAAAAAGTTCTTTTTAGACACAAATGATGCTACAACATGGTTTGATGGAAAAACTCAATGGAGCTATCTTAAACATAGTGAAGAAGTAAACATTAGCTTACCTACTGAAGACGAACTGCAAAGCATGAATCCTTATGCCTTACTTAATATTTATAAAAATGGATATAATTATAAATTAAACGGCGTAGTAGGAAACAATTATAAAATAACTCTGACTCCGGAAAATAAGAAAAAAGCATTTTCACGTATTGTCCTGTTAATCTCAAAAAGTAATTATCAACCTCAGCATATTACTTTAGAGCAGCCTAACAACAATAGTGAGATTACTATTACAAGCTATAAAACGAAACAATCATATTCGGACTCTTTGTTTCAGTTTAATAAAAAGAAATATCCAAATGCAGAAATTATTGACTTAAGATAAAAACAAAATGGAAAATATAGAAAAAACAAGATGCCTGATTATCGGTTCAGGACCGGCAGGATATACAGCAGCAATTTATGCTGGAAGAGCAAACTTATCTCCTATCCTATATGAAGGATTACAACCTGGAGGACAGCTAACAACTACAACAGAAGTTGAAAACTTTCCTGGTTATCCGGATGGAGTAGATGGTAGCCAATTAATGGATGACTTGAAAAGACAAGCAGCTCGTTTCGGAGCTGACATCAGAACCGGACTGGCTACTGCTGCCGACCTTAGTAAAGCCCCTTACAAGATTACAATTGAAGGTGAAAAAGTTATCGAAGCAGATAGTATCATTATTGCTACAGGTGCTACAGCTAAATACCTGGGACTGGAAGATGAAAAGAAATATGCCGGAATGGGTGTTAGCGCATGTGCTACTTGTGATGGATTCTTTTATCGGAAAAAAGTTGTTGCAGTAGTTGGTGGAGGTGACACAGCTTGCGAAGAAGCCATCTATTTAGCAGGATTGGCTAAAAAAGTATATCTCATAGTTCGTAAGCCATTCTTGAGAGCATCTAAAATTATGCAGGAACGTGTATTAAATCACGAGAAAATAGAAGTTCTGTTCGAGCACAATACTTTAGGTCTTTTCGGAGAAAACGGAGTAGAAGGTGCACATGTTGTAAAACGCATGGGAGAAGCAGATGAAGAACGTTATGACATAACTATTGACGGTTTCTTTTTAGCAATTGGTCACAAGCCAAACTCTGAAATATTCGCTCCTTATCTTGATACTGATCCTGTTGGATACATTATTACAGAAGGTGACACCCCGCGTACTAAAGTTCCAGGAGTATTCGCAGCCGGAGATGTAGCCGATCCTGTTTACCGACAAGCTACAACAGCTGCCGGAAGCGGATGTAAAGCTGCGATTGAAGCAGAGCGTTATTTAGCTGAGCACAAATTATAATATATCACAATTTGATTAATAATCAATTATTCATTAATAGCTATTAATCAAAATAACTATTATAATGTAATACTTTAAGAATTCCCCGATAAAGATCTAAAAACTTTATCGGGGAATTTCATTTTTATGACAATAAATTTACTTACTTTGTGATTTTTAATATTTGTGAAACGACTAACTGAATAAAAATATATTTAAACATCCAATTTATATAAATTATGAGATCTCTATTTAAAAATTTATTCACGGCATCACTACTACTTTGTGCAAGTGCAACTTTTGCGCAACAACAAATGCCACCAATACCTATCGATAAAAATGTTAGAATAGGTAAGTTAGAAAACGGATTAACTTATTATATCCGTAAAAACACAACAAATGAAAAAAGAGCTGATTTCTACATAGCACAGAAAGTTGGTTCTATTCTTGAGGAACCACAACAAAGAGGGTTAGCACACTTCTTGGAACACATGGCTTTCAATGGTTCAAAGAATTTTCCGGGAACAGATAAAGGCTTAGGCATTGTTCCATGGTGTGAAAGTGTGGGAATAAAATTCGGAGTAAATCTTAATGCTTATACAAGTATTGATCAAACCGTATATAATATTTCCAATGCTCCTGTTACCCGCGAAGGAATATTGGATTCTTGCTTGCTAATTTTACACGATTGGTCAAATGACTTGTTATTAGCAGACAAAGAAATTGATAAAGAACGTGGCGTTATTCACGAAGAATGGCGTTCTCGCATGAGTGCTATGCAACGCCTACGTGAAAAAGCATTACCTATAATATACGCAGGAACCAAATATGCAGATTGTATGCCTATTGGAACAATGGACGTAGTTGATAACTTTAAGTACAAAACACTCCGGGATTATTATGAAAAATGGTACCGCCCAGATTTGCAAGGTTTAGTTATTGTAGGAGATATTGATGTAGATGCAGTTGAAGCTAAAATCAAGAAAATGTTCAGCGATATTCCTAAATCGGTAAATCCTGCATTACGTACTTATTTCCCGGTTAATGACAATAAAGAACCTATTGTTGTAATTGAGAAAGACAAAGAGCAAACCAATATGCAGATTTTGCTTTTCAACAAACACGATGTATATCCTGATTCTTTAAAGAACAATATGCAATATCTGTTTTTTGATTACGCAAAAAATATGATTGGTAATATGTTGAATGCCCGTTTAAACGAGCTTACTCAATCTGCAAATCCTCCATTTGTTTATGGATACACATACGATAACAGCTTCTTTGTTTCAAAAACAAAAGATGCTTTTACAGGTGTTGCAGTATGCAAAGAAGATGGAGTTGAGAATGCATTAAGCACCCTTCTTCGCGAAATAGAACGTGCTCATCGTTTTGGTTTCACTGAATCAGAATATGTACGTGCACGCGCTGAATATCTGAGAAATCTTGAATCAGAATATAACGAACGTGATAAAAAGAAGAACGAAGATTATATAAATAGCTACGTTAACAACTTTACAGATAACGAACCTATTCCAAGCATTGATGACAATTTTGCTATTATGAACAAAATAGCTCCAAATTTGCCAGTAGCCATGATTAATGAGGTTATGAAATCATTCGTTTCTGACACCAATCAGGTTGTAGCAATCTTTGGTCCTGATAAAGAAGGATTAGTATATCCTACTAAAGATAAGATTCTATCTATCCTTAAAAACGTAAAAGCAGAAAATATTACTGCATACGTAGATAAAGTATCTAACGAACCACTTATTCCGGTAGCTCCAAAAGCTGGTAAGATTATTTCCACAAAAGAAAATACTAACTTTGGTACAACTACACTTACATTATCAAATGGTGTGAAGGTTATCGTTAAGAAGACTGATTTCAAAGCTGATGAAATTCAGATGAAAGGTGTTAGTTTAGGTGGTAATTCACTAATGCCTAACTCTGAAATTATTAATATCAAATCACTTAATGATGTAGTTGAGTTAGGAGGATTAGGAAACTTCAGTGCAGTTAACTTACAGAAAGTTTTAGCAGGTAAAAAAGCTTCAGTAAGCTCTTCTGTCGGAACAAATACAGAAGGTGTTAACGGTAGCTGTTCTCCTAAAGATCTGGAAACAATGTTACAGCTCACTTATCTTACATTTACTGCTCCAAGAATGGATGCTGATGCATTCGCTTCTTACAAAACACGTATGAAAGCCTCTTTGCAGAACAGAGAAGCAAATCCTATGGTAGCTTTCAATGATTCTGTTACATTCGGTATGTATGGTAATCACCCAAGAACAATACGTATCAAGGCTGACATGATTGATAAAATTGATTATCAGAAATGTATGGACTTATACAAAGACCGCTTTAAAGATGCAAGTGATTTCACCTTTATTCTTGTTGGTAACGTAGATCTTGAAAAGGCTAAACCGCTAATTGAACAATATCTTGGATCTCTTCCATCTATAAACAGAAAAGAAACATTCAAAGATACAAAGATGTATATGCGTAAAGGTCAATACAAGAATGAATTTAAGAAGAAACAGCAAACTGCTAAAGCTTCTGTATTTACATTCTATAATGGAAGCTGCAAATACACATCTCAAAATGATATCATGATGAGTATGCTTGCTCAGGTTCTTGACATTGTTTATACTGAAAAAATCCGCGAACAAGAAGGTGGTACTTATGGTGTTAGTGTATATGGAAACACTGCTAAATATCCTAAAGAAGAAAGTTCTCTTCAAATTGTATTCCAGACAGATCCTGCTAAAAAGGATAAACTGATTAAGATTGTTTTTGATGAAATTGACAACATTTCAAAAGTTGGCCCATCAGAAACCAATCTGGCTAAAGTGAAAGAATATATGTTGAAGAAATACAAAGAGAACATAAAAGAAAATAGCTATTGGGTAGGTTGTATTGATGAATATCTTTACACCGGATTAGACATGGACGCTAATTATGAAGCTATTGTTAACAAAATAACAATAAGTGATCTTCAGAAATTTGCAAAGAGTATGTTCAGCCAAAAGAATCAGGTTGAAGTAACAATGACTTCTCCTGAAGCTAAATAATTAAATAACAGAGATAAGAAAAGACCTTTTCAGAAGGTCTTTTCTTACTTTTATCTTAAGTTCAAATACATATCTGTTTATGCTTTTAAAAGAATTACGAAAACACACCAAATTAGCCGCCAAACGGCATCCCATGTTCGAAAAGAATAAATTCGGGAAGTTTTATATCTACTTTATGATGTTATTCTGGGCCGGATATTTTATTTTCTTTGGTATTATCTTCGGATTTGGTTTTGCAGATATGTTTCCAACCATGGAGCCATATCATATAATGAATAAAGGGTTATTTATTATCCTTGCCATCGACTTTCTTTTTCGCTTCGCTTTTCAAAAAACTCCTACTCAGGAAATAAAACCTTATCTATTATTACCGATTAAGAAGAACAAGCTACTCAATATTCTTCTTTTAAAATCGGCAACAAACTCATACAATGCCTTCTGGTTATTTATGATTGTTCCTTTTGCATTCATTACTGTTACTAAATATTTTGGAATAACGGGAGTCATCACCTATAGTCTGGGATTTTATTTATTGATGATTCTCAATAATTATTGGTACCAAATGTGCCGCACTTTAATCAATGAAAAAACTTATTTCGTAATTATACCTATTGTATTTTACGGGCTTCTATTAACACTGGAACTTACCTTAGGCAATCCGGTGAGCAAATTCACTATGGAGGTAGGTGAATTATTTATAAAAGGAAATCCGCTTAGTTTCCTTGGTGTACTGATTATTGCAGCTGGTTTGGGTTGGATAAACCGCACTATCATGATCAGAAATCTGTATGCCGAACTTGCCAAAACAAACGACACTAAAATAAAACATGTTTCAGAATATAAATTTCTGGAACAATACGGTGAAGTTGGAGAATACTTCCGCTTAGAGCTTAAGCTACTATTCAGAAACAAAAGGAGTAAATCCATGTTCAGAATGGGATGTTTCCTTATTATTATGCTTACAGCAATGCTCTTCACACCTTCCTATGAAGGACCACTTGGCAAAAGCTTTGTAGGAATTTACAATTTTGCCATCTTAGGAATCCTGATGCTCACACAAATAATGAGTTTCGAAGGCAACTATCTTGATGGGCTAATGAGTCGCAAAGAGTCCATCTATAATCTGCTTAGAGCCAAATACTATTTTTACAGTTTTGCAGTGATAGTACCCTTTATATTAATGATTCCAGTGATAATAATGGGAAAAATAACACTGTTAATGGCTATATCTTACTGTTTCTTTACTACTGGTTTTATCTATTTCATTATCCTTCAATTAGCTGTTTACAACAATAAAACAACACCATTAAACGAAAGTCTGGTAGGCCGTCAATCTACCGGAACCGGTTTTCAGAGCCTTATCAGTTTAATGTCCTTTGGTGTTCCTATGCTGGTTATCAATTTGCTAAGAATAGCCTTCGGAGAAATAATAAGTCAGCTGATACTTCTGGCTATTGGTCTTGCTCTGACATTTACTTCAAATTATTGGATCATGAATATCTATAAACGCTTCATGAAAAGAAGATATAAAAATATGGAAGGATTCAGAGATACCAAATAACAGTGTTTCATTTTTTACCTTATCATTTAAATTCAAATAAACCATGGCAACAATAAAAATCAATAATTTACAAAAAGACTTCGGCGAAAAAAGAGCTGTAGATATAGATAATTACGTAATAAACAACGGAGACATATTGGGTTTGGTAGGAAACAACGGAGCTGGTAAAACCACATTTTTCCGTCTTATTCTGGATTTGTTGCAAGCCAGTAACGGAGCTGCCTTTATCAATGACATTGATTCCAGCAAAAGTGAAGAGTGGAAGAACATAACCGGTGCATTTATTGACGAAGGTTTCCTCATTGATTACCTCACTCCGGAAGAGTATTTCTACTTTATCGGGAAAATGTATGGACTAAAGAAAGAAGAGGTAGACGAACGTTTAACAACATTCGAACGCTTTATGAACGGAGAAGTTATAGGCCAAAAGAAATTTATCCGCAATTTCTCTGCCGGAAATAAACAGAAGATTGGTATTATCTCGGCCATGATTCACAATCCGGAACTTCTTATACTGGATGAACCATTCAACTTCCTTGATCCAAGTTCACAGTCCATTATAAAACACATCCTTAAAGATTATAGCCAACAGACTGGCGCTACAATACTGATTTCCAGTCATAACCTGAACCACACTACAGATATCTGTCCACGCATTGCTTTGCTAGAAGATGGTAAGATTATCAGAGACATAGACAACATTAATAATTCCGCTGAAAAAGAGTTGGAAGCTTATTTCAACGTTGAATAGATTTTCAACAATATATTAATACTATACAAAATCTTTTATGAAAAAACTATTTATTCTTTCGTGCATCTTGCTATTTTCAATATCAGCCGGCGCACAATCTCTTTTGTGGAAAGTATCGGGCAATGGATTAAAGACTCCATCGTATATATTCGGGACTCATCATCTGGCCCCATTATCTCTCCTTGATAAAGTTAGTGGCTTTAAAGAAGCTTTTGATGCAAGCAAACAAGTGGTAGGTGAATTGAATATGAAAGATGCACAATCTCCCGAAGGAATGAAAAAAATGCAGGATAAAATGTTCATTACTAATGATACTACTGCACAAATTCTTTTCAGTGATACAGAACAGGCTACTATTAATTCGTTTTTAAAAACAAACCTCGGCTTTGATCTTAATCAGGTACCTAAAATAAGACCTGCATTTATTAGTATGATGGTAGCAATGACTTTTGCAGCCAAAGCCCTTTCTTTTAATCCTAAAGAACAGCTCGACGGATATTTTCAAACTAAGGGAGAAGAAAGCGGGAAAAAGATTGCGGCACTCGAAACTTTAGAATTTCAAAGAGACCTTCTGTATGACTCACAGTCTCTTCAACGCCAGGCACGTTTACTTGTATGTTCATTAAGCGATACGGCCAAAATTGTAAAAGACACAAAAGAACTAACAGAAGCTTATAACAATTTCAATATAGACAAGATGCAAAAGCTGTCTGAGGAAAAACAAGGAAACAGCTGCGACCCTATACCAGGAGAAATGGAATCAATGATAGATAACAGAAATAAAGACTGGGCAGCGAAACTACCTGCTATTATGAAAGAAACTCCTTCCTTTATTGCTGTTGGTGCCTTACATCTTCCGGGAGAAAACGGTTTGATTACTTTACTCAGAAAGCAAGGATTCAAAGTTGAGCCTGTGAAATAACACTCCAAACAAGATAATTAAGCTTGCGGAAAAACATCCTCTATTTTTTGTTATTATAGGGGGAGAAACTAATTTTTCCGCAGCTTATAATCAGTTTGTTAACTCAAAAAGTAAAACGTATTGTCAAAAAACAACCTTATAAGTTGTCTCTCAAAACGAGAAAGTCGAGTTAAAAAGTGTTTCATGCCTCATTAATAACATCTTATCCAGGTAAACTAAAAATTTAAAGAAGAGTTGAGAGCAATTAAACCCCAATAAATTAAAATCTAACAGGTTATCTTGCGCAGTTTATCGCCTTACATTTTTATTTATTCACCAAAGATTTTCAGGGCAAACGTTTTATTCTATACTTCAGCCGAAATCTCAATATAATTACCTTCAGGATCCAAAACTCCAGCTTCATAATAACCATCTCCTGTTTTACGGGGTTCGCTGGCAATATTATAGCCATCCGTCCGGAGTCGTTCCGTTAAACTATCAACCATCTCCTCATTGCCAACTTCGATATCAAAGTGAGCAATACCTTTAATAAATCCACGTTTTGCCGGTTCGTTTACAATGTCCGGACGATTCATTAATTCTATGCGGCAATCTCCACCACCAAACGAAAGGAAATACGAAGTGTAGTTCTTTGACGGATTATGATATATACTGTTACTTACACAATCAAAATAAGTTGTATAAAATGTGCGCATTGCTTCAATATCATCACACCAAATTGCAAAATGGTCTACTCTCATAATATTATTCTGTTTTTTTTCTACGATCATTCATTATACCATCCATATTTTCCATCGCCCACGCTATAAGCATATTAATGTGAGGCAACAAAGACCTACCCCTATCTGTAAGCGTATACTCAACTTTTGGGGGAACTTCGGCATAAACTTTTCTGTTTATAAAGCCATCCTCTTCCAGTGTACGAAGAGTAGCAGTCAGCATCTTCTGTGAAATATCGGGGATGCAACGCTGCAATTCTTTAAACCGAGCAACTTCCTTCTCATGCAATATGTATAGCACAAGCATGGACCATTTATCACTTATACGTGAGAGAATGTTCCTTATAGGGCACATGGGATTAAAACTATCTGAAAGTTTGACTTTACTCATAAGCTATGTATTTTTAGCGCAGCAAAAGTAACTAATAATATTAAATACAACGAATAATAAATCAGTCATTTACTTTCTAAAAATATTTTCAAAAAAAAGTACTCCGTAAGTTACTCGTTATCAACAAAGGTTTCATTGAGGTAACCATCTTACATGCAAGTACCTACTTGACAATCATCTGTTTGATTCTTATTTTTGTAACGTAAAAGTTAGTTTAGCTTTTCATAATTAGTATAAGAATTAATCAGTAAGAAAATGAAAAAAGTAGAAAAAATTTCGGCAGCAGAAAATTATGCAGCTGTAACAATCGGCAATTTTGATCAGTTAAGTGAACATCTGTTTGTACTTGCTCCAGGTATAGAGATTCCAGGAAAAGTTTTTGTTGGCGAGTCAGTACAAAGTACTGGTACAGAAGTATCTTTTACAGTAGTTCCTGCGGGAGCAGGTGGTGATTTTCTTCATACTCACAAAACAAACGAAGAACTTTACATTGTATTAAAAGGTAGTGGAGAGTTTCAGGTTGATGGCAATCACTTTCCTATTTCAGAAGGTAGCGTAGTTAGAATATCACCTGATGGCAAACGTGCATGGAAAAATACCGGAAACACTCCGCTAACAATGATTTGTATTCAAAGTAAAAACGGATCGTTGAAAGATTTAGGAATAACAGATGGGGTTATGCTGAAAGAAAAAATTAATTGGTAACATAAATTTCCGGTAAATCTGATTATTATAATAGCAAATACCCTCATAATAAAGAGAATAAATTTCTCTAAAATATTTGTCCAATTAAAATAGAATCAGTAATTTTGTGCCCTAATTAGTCCGCGCGGGTAAATAAGAGATGTTAAATGATTAAGATCCACCTTCCGGAGAGAACCTGTATAACAAAATATAACAGATGTACGTAATTGTAGAAATTAACGGCCAGCAATTTAAAGCAGAAGCTGGAAAAAGAATGTATGTTCATCACATACAAGACGCTGAAAACGGAGCGACTGTAGAATTTGGCAAAGTATTGTTAGTTGACAAAGATGGCGCAGTGACTGTAGGAGCCCCAACAGTAGAAGGTGCAAAAGTAGTATGCGAAGTAGTTTCTCACCTTGTAAAAGGCGACAAAGTAATCGTATTCCACAAGAAGAGAAGAAAAGGTTACAGAAAACGTAACGGTCACCGTCAACAATTTACAGAGTTAAACATTAAAGAAGTAGTAGCTTAATCAATTAAATTTTTAAGAAGAAATGGCACACAAAAAAGGTGTCGGTAGTTCTAAGAACGGCCGCGAATCACATAGCAAACGATTAGGCGTAAAAGTATATGGTGGACAAACTTGCAAAGCTGGTAATATCATCATTCGCCAAAGAGGTACAGAACATCACCCAGGTTTAAACATGGGTATGGGTAAAGATCACACACTTTACGCATTAGTTGATGGTGTTGTAACATTCAAGAAAGGAAGATTAGATCGTTCATACGTATCTATCATCCCTGCTGAAACAACAGAAGCATAACAACGATTTTTGTTTCAAATAAAAAAAAGTTCCTGTAACATTCGTTGCAGGAACTTTTTTTATTATTTAAAGGATTAGAAAGATTATAAATATCATCTTATCTTATTTTTATTTATCTTTGTGGCTCTAAATAAAAAAACTATAAAAACAGTATAAGATATGCTTACACTTAAAGTAATTACAGAAAAGACCGACGAGGTTCTTCGTGGTCTGGAAAAGAAACACTTTAAAGGCGCACAGGAAGCCATAGATAAAGTGCTGGAGTTAGACAAAAAAAGACGCACTGCACAAAATGAGCTAGATAAGAATCTTGCCGAAGTAAATGCTCTCTCAAAATCCATTGGTAAACTAATGAAGGAAGGGAATAAAGAAGAAGCAGAATCGGCGCGCACAAAAGTAAGCGAAATCAAAGAGGGAAATAAGGCTTTGGAAACAGCAATGAACGAAGCTGCAGAAGAACTTCAGGTTCTGCTTTGCACAATCCCTAACCTACCCCACTCTTCTGTTCCAGAAGGCTATGGTGCTGATGACAACAAAGTAGAGAAAATGGGTGGTGTTACTCCAGAACTTCCTGCAGACGCAGTTCCACACTGGGATCTTTGCAAGAAATATGATTTGATTGACTTCGAACTTGGAGTTAAAATTGCAGGTGCAGGTTTTCCTGTTTACAAAGGAAAAGGTGCTCGCCTTCAAAGAGCCCTGATTAACTTCTTCCTTGATGAAGCCCGTAACGCTGGTTACCTGGAAATTGAACCTCCTTATGTAGTTAATGCTGCTTCCGGTTACGGAACAGGACAGTTACCTGACAAGGAAGGACAGATGTATCATGATAATCAGGATGATTTATATCTTATCCCTACAGCAGAAGTTCCTGTAACAAACATCTACAGAGATGTAATCCTTACAGATAACGAACTACCTGTTAAGAACTGTGCATACTCTGCATGTTTCCGTCGTGAAGCCGGTTCTTATGGAAAAGATGTAAGAGGATTAAACCGCCTTCACCAGTTCAACAAAGTAGAGATTGTTCGCATTGATAAGCCAGAACATTCTTACGATTCATTGAAAGAAATGATTGCTCACGTTGAAAATCTGGTAAACAAGTTAGAATTACCTTATCGTATTCTTCGTCTTTGCGGAGGCGATATGAGTTTCACTTCAGCTATTACATTCGACTTTGAAGTATTCTCAGCAGCACAACAACGTTGGTTGGAAGTTAGTTCTGTATCCAACTTTGAATCATACCAGGCTAACCGTCTGAAATGCCGCTACCGTACAGGAGACAAGAAGACAGAACTTTGCCACACACTGAATGGTAGTGCTTTAGCTTTACCACGAATCGTAGCTGCCCTACTTGAAAACAATCAAACTCCAGAAGGCATTCGTATACCAAAAGCATTGGTTCCTTATACCGGATTTGATATCATCGACTAAGTAATCTCCCAAAAGGGAATTAAATAAGCATAAACCAGAGCGTTTCCTATGTTAAGTGTAGTGAAACGTTCTGGTTTTTTTATAGTCATAGTTTTGAAATGAAAAACAATAAGATTACCTTTGCCAATACCGACATACTGAAATTACAAGTCTAATATAAATATCATATTTCTACTTTTATGAATAAAATAATTAATAAAGAACACTTCTCAGAGAAAGTCTTTAAACTGGAAATTGAAGCACCATTGATTGCTCGCTCCCGCAAAGCCGGACACTTCGTAATTGTCCGCGTTGGTGAAAAAGGCGAACGCATGCCATTAACCATTGCCGGAGCAGATCTAAACAAAGGAACTATCACCCTTGTTGTTCAGGAAGTGGGACTTTCTTCAACAAAACTATGTAATCTTGAAGTTGGAGAATATATTACTGACGTAGTAGGTCCATTAGGACAGGCAACTCACATTGAAAACTTCGGTACTGTGGTTTGTGCTGGTGGTGGTGTCGGTATTGCTCCTCTTCTACCAATTGTTCAGGCATTAAAGGCTGCAGGCAATAAGGTTATAACTGTTCTTGCCGGACGTACAAAGGAACTTATCATTCTTGAAAAAGAGATGCGCGAAAGTTCTGATGAAGTAATCATTATGACCGACGACGGTTCTTATGGTAATAAAGGTGTAGTTACAGTTGGCGTTGAGGAAGTGCTTCTTCGTGAAAAGGTTGATAAATGCTTTACTATCGGACCGGCAGTAATGATGAAGTTTGTTTCTTTATTAACTAAGAAATATGAAGTTCCTACTGAAGCTTCTCTGAATACTATCATGGTAGACGGAACTGGTATGTGTGGAGCATGTCGTGTTACTGTAGGAGGAAAAACTAAGTTTGTTTGCGTAGATGGTCCTGAGTTTGACGCTCATCAGGTAGACTTTGACGGAATGATTAAACGTATGAGCGCCTTCAAGGATGCTGAGAAAGAAGAAATAAAGAAGTTAGGATCACCAAAATGCGAAATTTCCAAAAGTCAGCATGCTGAAGATCGTACTGCACCATGGCGTGAAGATTTGCGTAAAAGCATGAAAGCAAAAGAACGTACTGATATTTCACGCGTTCACATGAATGAACTTGATCCTGAATATCGTTCACACAACCGCGAAGAGGTTAATCAGGGATTAACTCTGGAGCAAGCAATGCAAGAAGCAAAACGCTGTTTGGATTGTGTAAATCCTGGTTGTATATCTGGTTGCCCGGTAGAAATCAATATTCCTAAGTTCGTTAAAAACATAGAACGTGGAGAAGTGCTCGAAGCAGCCAGAACTCTTAAAGAAACAAGCGCACTTCCAGCAGTATGCGGTCGTGTTTGTCCACAGGAGAAACAGTGTGAATCAAAATGTATATACGTTCAGAAAATGAATAAAGAGGCTGTTGCCATCGGTCACCTTGAACGCTTTGCTGCCGATTTCGAAAGAGAAAGCGGACAAATCTCTGTTCCAGACTTAGATGAAAGCAACGGAATTAAAATAGCAGTTATCGGTTCCGGCCCTTCCGGATTATCTTTTGCCGGAGACATGGCTAAGCTAGGATATGATGTAACTGTATTCGAAGCATTACACGAAATTGGAGGAGTACTTAAATATGGTATTCCTGAATTCCGTTTGCCAAACAATATTGTTGATGTAGAAATCAATAACCTCGAAAAGATGGGAGTTACTTTCGTAAAAGACTGTATTGTTGGAAAAACTATCACCGTAGAAGAGTTACAGGAAAAAGAATTTAAAGGATTCTATGTTGCTTCCGGTGCAGGACTTCCTAACTTTATGAATATTCCGGGCGAAAACTCACTGAATATTCTTTCATCAAACGAATATCTTACACGCGTAAATCTTATGGATGCTGCAAATCCGGAATCGGATACTCCTGTAGCTTTCGGTAAGAACGTAGCTGTAATTGGTGGAGGTAATACTGCAATGGACTCTGTACGTACTGCAAAACGTTTGGGAGCAGAACGCGCCATGATTATCTACCGCCGTTCGGAAGAAGAGATGCCAGCTCGTCTTGAAGAAGTTAAGCATGCAAAAGAAGAAGGTATAGAATTCCTTACTTTACATAACCCTATTGAATACATTGCCGACGAACGTGGATTTGTTAAACAGGTAATTCTTCAGAAAATGGAACTCGGCGAACCAGATGCATCCGGCCGTCGCAGCCCAGTTGCCATACCAGGTGCAACCGAAACAATTGATATCGACCTTGCTATTGTCAGTGTAGGTGTATCTCCTAACCCAATTGTTCCTAGTTCAATTAAAGGACTGGAAACAGGAAGAAAAGGAACTATTAATGTAAACGATGAAATGGAATCATCAATTCCAATGATTTTCGCAGGAGGAGATATTGTACGAGGCGGAGCAACCGTAATTCTTGCTATGGGTGATGGTCGTAAAGCTGCAGCAGCAATGGATCAGAAATTCAAAAACAAATAACTTGCATAAAGCATTTCAACTTATATAACCGAAAGGCCGGATTTGAAAAAGTCTGGCCTTTTTTATTAGATAAACGTTAGGTCTACAAATATTCACGGCCGACTGATAAGTGCTAGTTTAAAGTGCGCGGGCAACCATGCCATTTTTTTGTTTTCTTACGGGGTGAGATAAAAATGCCCGCGCCTAATAATCAGCATATTATCTTTAAAAATAAAATAGTAAGACAGAAAAGCTGGCGAAACATTATTATTCATAGAGCCTTTTCCGAGTTAAAATGTGTTATATAATTGATTATCAATAATCTTTTCTTCTCAATTTTATGCCCATTTGAATAAAGTGCCTCCTAAAATCATCTTTTTTAAAACCGATTATAGTTTTGTTAACATATTGATATTTTATTACTGTACATTATATATGAGCAAAACATTTCAAACCTATAAAAAAAACGTAAACGGAACTTGCTCAACATCCGATTACGTTTTAATAAAACTATTCCTGCTTTTCCTTAAATTATTAAGGAATATTGGGTTATAATTACTTCATAAAAACAAAATAAACAGCCATTACTAAACAAGCCCCGGCAGCTAAATGGTTCCAATGCAAAGATTCACCTTTAAATAACATGGTAGAAAACACCGTAAAAACAATAAGAGTAATCACCTCCTGTACAACCTTCAATTGCATCAGACTAAAAGGACCACCATTTCCATTAAATCCTAATCGATTGGCTGGAACCTGACACATATATTCGGCAAGAGCAATACTCCACGAAAATATGATAACACCTATTAAAGGCCAGTTACTAATAACCTTATCTTCCTGCAATTTTAAATGGCCATACCAGGCAAACGTCATAAATATATTCGATATAACCAAAAGTAAAATAGAATAAAAACCTTGCATAATTTTAAATATTAAAATACACTATATTAAATGCCCGTTTCAGGCAATAAATCAGTCTGCACATTGTTCATACTTCCCCAAAGACTGTAACGAGCCTCCGGATTCATTTTTTCGAATAAGCGAAGCACTTCTTTCATATCCGAACGATGAGAATCTACCTCATATGGGCAATTCTTTTTCTGCTTCTTAAAGTTCCTCACTCCGGCCAGAGCAATAAGATCCGCTTCAGGAATAAGACACATCGGACGGATTATCGTCATATCAAACTTTCTCATCACAAGCTTTGGAGGCATACTACTGAAGGCACCTTGAAAAACCTGATTCATCAGCAGTGTTTCCAGAATATCATCCATGTGGTGACCTAATGCAATTTTGTTACAGCCCTGTTCTTTTGCCACTGTAAAAAGAGCTTTCCGTCTGTTCCATGAACAAAGAAAACAAGGAGACTTACGAGTATCAGTCGATGCATCAAAAGAAGTTTCGCTATACACAAAAGGAATACCAAATGATTCTGCATAATTTTTCAAATACTCCACATCCGACTGGTAAGGAATGTTAGTCATGGCAATATAAGCAGCCACAACAGAAAAACGAGGTTTAAATATCTTTGAACGTCGGCCAAGAAGTTCCAATAATGCCAGAGAATCTTTCCCTCCGGAAAGTCCTACAAGGATTTTATCACCTTCGTCAATCAAACGATATTTCACTACACCCTTATTAAACCGTGTTTCTACACGTCTATAAATCTTTTCTTCTTCTGTAAACTGCGCCATATTCTTTAAATTGGGCACAAAATTACATGAAAACCAGATGAATAAATACAGCAAAATAATCTTTTAAAGAAGAATTAACATAATAGCATATTTGTAATTCGTATAATAACTAAAAACTTTGTACTTTTGAAGTTCTTAATTTAACGAAACTAGCATGAAAAAGAAACATGTAATATTTATTCTTTTTTGCCTGTCGGCTTTTTCAATATCTGCTCAAACCCTTGAAGAAGCTAAAGAGCTATTTAAAAATGGGCAGTTTGAACAGGCAAAACCTGCATTCTACAAGTTATTAAAAAGTACTCCTAAAAACCCAAACTACAATTTTTGGTATGGTGCATGCTGCTATGAAACCGGAGAAAAAAATAATGCTGAAAAATATTTAGTTGTTGGTGCCAGCAAGAAAATTCAGGAAGCTTTCCGCTATTTAGGTCAACTATACAGCGAGCAGTATCGCTATGAAGAAGCTGAAGAAAATTTCAGCGCCTACGAAGCAATGCTGATAAAAAATAATCAGCCAACTGAAAAATACGAAAATGCCATAAAGCAAGCAACCTTAGGAAATCAAATGATTAAAGGAGTTGAGAAAGTTGCAATTGTAGACAGTATTGTTGTTAATAAGAGCAATTTTCTGAATGCTTATAAAATTAGTGAAGAATCTGGTTCACTTTCTCCTTTTAATGAGTTCTTTGAAACAGAAGGAAATAATGAAGGTATTGTTTATCAAACAGAATTAGGGAATAAGCTTTACTACGGCGATAAAGGTAAAGGAAATCATCTAAATATTTACACCAAAACCAAGTTGCTTGATCAATGGAGTGAACCCGCATTACTTCCTACCTCAATCAATTCAGGCAGCGATGCCAATTATCCGTTTGTTATGTCGGATGGAATCACCATCTACTACGCATCCAAAGGAAAAGGTTCTGTAGGTGGATATGATATTTTTGTTACCCGTTATAATAGCGATACAGATAATTATCTGAATCCTGAAAACGTAGGTATGCCATTTAATTCACCGTTCAATGATTACATGTACGTAATCGACGAATTCAATAACCTTGGTTGGTTTGCATCTGATCGTTACCAACCGGAAGGCAAAGTATGCATCTATATCTTTATACCAAATGAGTCTAAACAGATTTATGATTACGACTCTACTGATAATGGCAAGCTAATCTCACTTGCAAAAATCAGTTCCATAAAAGAGAGCTGGAAAGGAAGAGAAGCGGATGTAAAAGCAGCAAAAGAACGTTTGGAAGAAGCAAAAAACAGTAAACCTCAGGCTAAAGAAAACAATGAATTCGAATTCGTAATTAATGATAATATTACTTACACTCGTCAGGCTGATTTCACTTCTCCAAAGGCTATAGAACAAGTTAAGAAATGGCAGCAAACTCTTTCTGATTATGAAGAGCTGAATCAGAAACTGGAGAAACAACGTGATATTTATAATAAATCCACAAAGGATAAGCAAAACTCTCTGGCTCCGGGTATTCTAGACTTGGAGAAAAGAGTGGAACAGATGGATAATGAAATAAAATCATTAGAGATCAGTATCCGCAACGAAGAAAATAATTTCCTAAAGAAGTAGACAATTGTAATATTTTTACTTATATTTGGCAAAAAGAAGATTATATGGATATACTTATTATAATAGGACTTATTATAGCCGGAATCATTTTATTTCTTATTGAAATATTTGTTATTCCAGGAATCAGTTTTGCTGGAATAGGTGCATTCTTTTGTTTAATCTATGCCAATTATTTTGCTTTTTCTAATTTAGGGAATACAGCAGGGTTCATTACTCTTGCTGCTTCAGCCATAGCTTGCGTAGCTTCATTAATTATATTTATGAAGTCAAAAACGCTGGATAAAATGGCTCTTAAAAAAAATATAACCTCAACCGTTGACAATAAAGCCGAACAAAGCGTAAAGATTGGCGACGAAGGAATAGCATTCACTCGTCTGGCGCTGATTGGCATGGCCGATATTAACGGACACCATGTAGAAGTTCGCTCCATTGACGGATATATTGAAGAAAAAACACCTATCGTTGTATCCCGTATAGACAATGGAACTATACTGGTAGAGAAAATAAAACAAGAAACTACAAACTAATACGATAAAAAAATGATCAGTCCTACTTTTTTGACGATGATTCTTATTGGAGGAGGTATTCTCTTCCTGGTCATCTTCTTTCATTATGTACCGTTTTTCCTTTGGCTTTCAGCTAAAGTATCAGGAGTAAATATATCGTTGGTGCAGCTATTTCTTATGCGCATACGTAATGTTCCGCCATACATCATTGTTCCGGCAATGATTGAAGCCCACAAAGCTGGCCTCAGTACCATAACCCGTGATGAGCTGGAAGCCCATTATCTGGCAGGCGGACATGTTGAAAAAGTGGTTCATGCATTAGTCTCCGCTTCAAAAGCCAATATCGAACTATCTTTCCAGATGGCTACAGCCATTGACCTTGCCGGTCGTGATGTATTCCAGGCCGTGCAGATGTCTGTTAATCCTAAAGTAATTGACACACCTCCTGTTTACGCTGTGGCAAAGAATGGTATTCAGTTAGTTACTAAAGCACGTGTAACAGTTCGTGCCAATATAAAAAGGCTGGTGGGTGGAGCTGGTGAAGACACAATTCTTGCCCGTGTAGGCGAAGGCATTGTTGCTTCCATTGGTTCTGCAGACAGCCATAAAGATGTACTGGAACATCCGGACAGCATTTCCAAGGTAGTGTTGCATAAAGGACTCGACCAAGGTACTGCTTTCGAAATTCTATCCATTGATATCGCGGATATTGATATTGGTAAGAACATTGGTGCCGAACTTCAGATAGATCAGGCTAACGCTGATAAGAATATTGCTCAGGCTAAAGCAGAAGAGCGCCGTGCAATGGCTGTGGCTTCCGAACAGGAAATGAAAGCTAAAGCACAGGAAGCACGTGCAAAAGTAATCGAAGCAGAAGCAGAAGTTCCCAAAGCTATGGCTGATGCTTTCAGAAGCGGCAATCTTGGGATCATGGATTATTGCAAGATAAAGAACATAGAAGCAGATACTTCAATGCGCGAAACTATTGCAAAGCCGGTATCTTCATCACCAAAGAAGCCTTTGACTGAATAAGAAATCGGTAAACTTAATATATGTTGCCATTGTTGTATTCTCAGCTATGGCAACATTTCTTTTATATATTGACCTAAAACAGAAACAATATGAGATATTTTGCTGAATCAGAATTGATAATAAACCCCGACGGTTCGGTATTTCATCTACACGTAAAACCGGAACAACTGGCAGATAAAGTTATCCTTGTTGGCGATCCGGGCAGAGTAGCTACTGTAGCTGCTCACTTTGACAACAAAGAGTTTGAGGTAGAAAGCAGAGAATTCAGAACCATCACCGGTACTTACAAAGGAAAAAGAATCACTGTTCTCTCCACCGGCATAGGATGTGATAATATAGATATCGTAGTCAATGAGCTTGATGCATTGGCCAACATAGATTTCAACACTCGTGAAGAAAAGAATGAATTTCGTAGCCTCGAACTTGTACGCATCGGAACTTGTGGCGGATTACAGCCCAATACACCGGTAGGCACATTTATCTGTTCACAGAAATCAATCGGTTTCGACGGATTACTTAATTTCTATGCCGGAAGAAACGAAGCCTGTGATCTTGCTTTTGAAGAGGCATTCAAGAAACACATGGACTGGTCTCCCCTACTTTGCGCACCTTATGTGATTGATGCCAATGCAGAACTCATTGCTCGCATAAACCAGGGAGATATGGTAAACGGTGTAACTATTGCCGCCGGAGGATTCTTCGGACCGCAAGGACGCGAACTTCGCGTGCCGCTTGCCGACCCTAAACAAAACGAAAAGATAGAGTCATTTGAATACAACGGTTATAAAATCACCAACTTCGAAATGGAAAGTTCGGCACTGGCAGGACTCTCAAAACTTATGGGTCACAGAGCCATGACTGTGTGCATGGTTATTGCAAACCGTCTTATCAAGGAAGCCAACCCTAATTATAAGAACTCTATTGATACATTAATTAAAACCGTACTCGACAGAATTTAACAAGATGATAAACCAAGATACAATCTGCGCCGTAGCCACCGCACAAGGAGGAGCCATCGGCATAATCAGAGTCTCAGGCCCCGAAGCCATAGCTATAACAAGCTCAATATTTGTGCCCGTGCAGGAAAAAGTGAAACTGCAAGACAAAGAAGCATACACCCTTACTTTTGGAAAAATTTGCAAAGGAGAAGAGGTGATTGATGAAGTGCTTGTCAGCCTTTTCCGTGCCCCCCATTCCTATACAGGCGAAGACTCCACAGAGATATCGTGTCATGGTTCATCGTACATCTTGCAACAGGTTATGCAACTTCTTATAGAAAAAGGCTGCCGTTCTGCCCTTCCGGGAGAATTTACACAACGCGCCTTTCTCAATGGAAAGATGGACCTCAGTCAGGCCGAAGCAGTAGCCGATCTTATCGCTTCCTCTTCCGCAGCCACCCATCGCCTTGCCATGAGTCAGATGCGTGGTGGATTCAGTAAAGAGCTGACCGACCTCCGCACCCAACTGCTCAACTTTGTTTCCATGGTAGAACTTGAACTCGACTTCAGTGAAGAAGATGTAGAGTTTGCCAACCGCGATGCACTTCTAAAGCTGACTGAAAATATAGAGCACGTTATTACTCGTCTGGCAGATTCGTTCAATGTGGGCAACGCCATAAAGAACGGTATCCCCGTAGCCATTATTGGAGAAACTAACGCCGGAAAGTCCACTCTACTCAATGTATTGCTTAATGAAGAAAAAGCCATTGTCAGCGATATTCACGGTACAACCCGCGATGTTATTGAAGACACCATAACCATAAAAGGCACGCTGTTCCGCTTTATCGACACAGCCGGTATCCGTGAGACACACGATAAAATTGAAAGCATCGGTATTGAGCGTACCTTCCGCAAGCTAGATCAGGCAGAAATCGTACTCTGCATGATTGCTGCTACTGATAGTCAAGAGCAAATAGAACAACTAGCAGCCAAAATCAAACCAAAGTGCAAAGGCAAGCAACTCATTATGGTATTCAACAAAAGCGACCTCATCACCGAAGAACAGAAAAACGATCTGGAGAAACTGGCAATCAAGCATAAATCGAGCCATATCTTTATCTCGGCAAAGAACCGTGAAAACACTCTTGAGCTGGAAGACCTGCTAGTAAAAACCGCCAACCTCCCAACCGTTACTCAGAATGATGTGATTGTAACCAACATCCGCCATTACGAAGCACTGGTTCATGCCCTCGATTCTATTCACCGGGTAAAAGATGGATTGCATAATAACATCTCAGGCGATTTCCTTTCACAGGATATCCGCGAGTGTATGCATTACCTTGGGGAGATTACAGGAACTATTTCTAATGATGAAATTTTAGGGAATATATTCTCACATTTTTGCATCGGCAAGTAATTGGTGATTATAATCGATTAGCATATATTACTATTGATTAAAGCAGGCTGATAATCAGCTTGTTTTAATCTTTTTTAATTCATGATACTTATTTCTATATTCCGATATTATTTCTACTCTTGCATCTTATACTATAGAAAGTTTTTCACGTCAAAATGTGACTTTAAAAATACGAATCAACACTTTTCCTTGAAAGAATGAGTTAGTAGCTACATTGGAAAAGAAAATTGATCTCGTTGAACTTTAACAAAAAAACTATGAAACACATTTATGCATATCAACATTATGCATTTAACACCAACAATGAGTTAGTCCATATTAATAACACAGTAAACGATGGCACCACAAAATATTACTGTCCCTTCTGCCATCAGGAAATGATAACCAAACGTGGGGACATAAGACAATGGCATTTTGCTCACAAATCCGACAAGGAAGAATGTTCCTACGATAAATATCTACACACAATTGCAGAGAAACTAATAATGGATTGGTTCAATAAAACTGATTCTATAAAGCTTGTACTGTGCACAGATAATAAATGTAGTAAATATGAAGACTGCAAATTTTATAATTCTTTCTATTGTAGAAAAGATGACACTGCTGATTTTGAATTAAAAACATTTTATTCTAACTGTTCCTTAGAAAAGCGATATATAGTAAATGACAAGGCGTTTGTTGCAGATATATTATGTAACAACAAAACGAATTCATCTTCTCCTCTTTTTCTTGAGATTTATGTATCTCACAAATGCGAGCAAGAAAAGATAGATTCTGGCATTAGAATAATTGAGTTTCATGTTCAATCAGAAGAAGATATATTGAACATCATAAATTCTTCAGAGATTAGAGAAGGTGACAATATTATGTTGTACAACTTTAAACGAAAAGACAAATATACCGATAAACTAGAAAGACCTTTCCAGAAATACATCTTATTTTCAAACATGAAAAGTTATGTAGACAAGAGCTGCTATACATGTAAGAATTTTAATCGGTTACATAAGGGCATTTATGAAATTAGTTTTCCATACAATGACTGTAGATCACTTTTCCTTAATTGTGGTGGCTTTTATGTAGTTGGTAAGGCTAAAGCTTATTGTGATAACTTCTTAAAAAAGGATTGCAGTTTATGCAAGTATCATTCTAAAGACACAGAGGGTAATGATTTATGCAAGTTGTATAAAAAATGCGGAAATCATAAATATTGTAGAGATAATGATGCAGCAATATGTACTATGTTTAGGATGAACCAAGATATTATAAATCTAGCTATTTCAGAATTTAATAAGTTTACTTCCCAAAACCATGTAGATATTTGGCCTCAAAATATATATAGCGTGAAATAATTAACGGATGTCATTTTAATCCATCCAGATTAGAAGCAAGCTTTAACAGACAATACCAATTTGTGTGGAACAGAAAAAAAATCCAGAACAATAAATAAATCTTTCTGCAGAGGAAAAAGTCGCCATGTGGGAATTAACTTGTCATAAAAGAAGAAACAACAATTATCATAAGCCATTATAATTACCTTTATTATAATGGTTTTCTTTATATAGCGCACGAATATATTAAATAAACAACTATAATTCCAGTGTATTAAATATACATTTTAAATATAAATCTCTATTTTTGCACAACTAATTTATAAATCAAAACTAATATAATTATATTTTTAAATAATTAAAATGAAAAACTTAATTAGAAATTGCCAGCAGAGGAAGGCTATTTTGCTTGCACTCACTCTGCCTCTGATGTTTTCATCTTCGCCAATGCAAGCCAGACAAAGGGCCGAAAGTGTCAGAGAGGCAACGCAACAAAGCTTAAAGATTATCAGTGCAAGAAAAATCAATCCAACGACGATTGAAGTATTGCTCTCTGACAATCAGAGAATGACATTTGATTTTTATGGGGAGAACATCTTCAGAGTGTTTCAGGATAATTTTGGCGGAATATTAAGAGATCCCGAAGCAAAGCCGGAAGCACATATCTTAGTTAATAACCCAAGGAAAACTATTTCAGTACTCAATCTGAAAGATGGCAATGATCTTATTTCAATCACAACGGGAAAAATCAATATTCAGCTAAATAAAAAGACTTTGCTGATGAAGGTTATCAATCTAGCAACTAATACAGTTGTATTGGAAGAGGTTGAACCAGCGCTATTTGAAAAAGGAAAAGTAGTTCTGACATTAAAAGAAAATCCACAGGAATACTTTTATGGAGGCGGAGTACAGAACGGAAGGTTCTCGCATAAAGGAAAAGTAATTGCTATTGAGAACCAGAATAGCTGGACGGATGGTGGAGTTGCTTCTCCTAATCCTTACTATTGGTCTACCAATGGATATGGTTTGATGTGGTATACTTTTAATAAAGGAAAATACGACTTTGGTGCATCTGAAAAGGGAAAGGTGAAGTTGTCTCACGACTCAAACTATCTGGATGTATTTTATATGATAAACGACGGAGCAGTTGCTCTGCTGAATGATTTTTATCAGCTAACAGGAAATCCGGTGCTATTGCCAAAATTCGGTTTCTATCAGGGACACTTGAATGCTTATAACCGTGACTTCTGGAAAGAGGACAAAAAAGGGATCCTGTTTGAAGATGGAAAGCGCTACAAAGAAAGTCAGAAAGATAATGGCGGAATCAAAGAATCGCTGAACGGTGAAAAGAACAACTATCAATTCTCGGCCCGTGCTGTGATTGACCGTTACAAGAATTACGATATGCCGTTGGGCTGGATTTTGCCGAATGACGGATATGGAGCCGGATACGGACAAACAGAAACATTGGACGGCAATATCCAGAACCTGAAAAGTCTGGGCGATTATGCCCGCAAAAATGGAGTGGAAATTGGTTTATGGACTCAATCTGATTTGCATCCCAAAGCCGATGTCAGCGCTTTGTTACAAAGAGACATTGTAAAAGAGGTACGCGATGCTGGGGTGCGTGTGTTGAAAACAGACGTAGCTTGGGTTGGTGATGGATATTCTTTCGGATTAAATGGAGTTGCCGATGTTAGTCACATTATGCCTTATTATGGAAGTGACGCCAGACCATTTATTATCTCTCTGGATGGCTGGGCTGGAACACAGCGTTACGCCGGAATTTGGTCGGGCGACCAAACAGGTGGTGTGTGGGAATACATTCGTTTCCATATCCCTACTTATATAGGTTCGGGATTGTCGGGGCAACCTAATATTACTTCGGACATGGATGGTATTTTTGGTGGAAAAAATCTGGTTATAAACACAAGAGACTTTCAATGGAAAACATTTACTCCAATGGAACTGAATATGGACGGTTGGGGCTCTAATGAGAAATATCCTCACGCACTAGGAGAGCCTGCTACATCTATCAACCGTTGGTATCTGAAGCTGAAATCAGAACTGATTCCTTATACATACAGTATTGCAAAAGAAGCGGTAGACGGAATGCCGATTATCAGAGCCACGTTCCTCGAATACCCTAATACTTATACGAAAGGAATAGCTACACAATATCAGTACTTATACGGACCTAACTTCCTGGTGGCCCCTATCTATCAGGAAACAAAGTCGGATAAGAAAGGTAACGATATCCGCAATGGTATCTATTTGCCAGAAGGTACATGGATTGACTATTTCACCGGAGAAAAGTATAACGGAAACTGCGTTGTGAATAGCTTTGCAGCACCTCTGTGGAAGCTGCCGCTCTTCGTGAAGAACGGAGCAATTATTCCGATAACCAATCCTAACAATAATGTCTCTGAAATAAATAAAGGAATCCGCACTTACGAAATCTATCCGTATGGAAATAGTTCGTTTACGGAATACGATGATGATGGCACTTCTGAAGAGTACAGACAAGGCAAGGGCGTTATAACAAAGATCGAATCGAGTGTTGACAAGAAGAACAATGTAACTGTTACCATTCATCCTGCCACAGGAAGTTTCACAGACTTTGTGAAAGAGAAAGCTACAGAATTCAGAATCAATGTAACAGCGAAACCAAAGAAGGTGTCTGCCAAAATCGGAAACAAGAATGTTAAGCTGACTGAGGTGAATTCTATGGAAGAGTTCCTGAAAGGAGAAAATGTTTGTTTCTATGATGCAACTCCTAATCTGAACAAGTTTGCAACGAAAGGAAGTGAATTCGAGAAAGTGGTGATTACTAAGAATCCACAGCTCCTTGTAAAGCTTGCAGCTACTGACATTACTGCAGCTCAGACTGTATTGAATATTGCAGGATTTGTATTTGAACCTGCTGATACATACCGAATCACAACAGGCACACTGACTGCTCCTCAAGCGCAGATTACAGCAGAGAACACCGAAGCATATACATTGAAACCTACATGGAGCAAAGTAACGAATGCCGATTTCTATGAAATTGAGTTCAACGGAATGCTTTACACTACTATTAAAGACACAGAACTATTGTTTGCTGATTTAACTGCCGAAACAACTTATTCGTTCAAGGTACGTGCAGTAAACAAGGACGGATATTCCGACTGCACAGAATGCAGCGCTAAAACAAAATCGAATCCGTTGCAGTTTGCTATTCAGGGAATTCAGGGCACAACTACAGCTTTAGATCAGGAAGGTTTCGAAGTGAACCGTTTGTTCGACTTTGCCGAGTCTGGTGATATCTGGCATACCAAGTACAGAGAAAATGCTTTGCCATTCGATATGGTTATTGACCTGAAAACAGTGAACCAGCTAGATAAATTCCAATACTTGCCACGCACAGACGGTGGTAACGGAACAATGCTAAAAGGGACTGTTTATTACAGTACGGACAAGATAAACTGGACAGAAGCCGGAGCATTTAACTGGAAACAGAATGGCAATGTGAAGGTATTTGATTTTGCCGGTCATCCAACAGCTCGATATATTAAGCTGGCCGTAACCGAAGGTGTTGGCAACTACGGTTCAGGCAGAGAGTTGTATGTATTTAAAGTGCCTGGAACAGCAAGCTATCTTCAGGGAGACATCAACAACGATGGCAAGATTGATGGTAACGACCTTACTTCTTATACTAATTATACCGGTTTAAGAATAGGTGATTCCGACTTTGGTTATATCAGCAATGGGGATATCAACAAAAACAATATGGTCGATGCTTACGATATTTCTGTTGTGGCAACACTACTCGAAGATGGTGTAAACAATCAACAAATAGAAAAGGTTGACGGAAGCATTAAGATAAGCACAGCCAAACAGATGTATAACAAGGATGAAATAGTCGAAGTTCTTGTAAAAGGTGAAAACCTTAAATCTGTCAACGCCTTAAGTTTTGCTTTGCCATATAATCAAAGAGATTTTGAGTTTATGGGAGTACAGCCATTGAATATAAAGAACATGGAGAATCTTACTTATGACCGTCTTCATACAAACGGTTCGAAAGCTCTCTATCCTACTTTCGTCAACATTGGTAACAAAGAAGCAATTGAAGGTACAACAGATCTGTTTATCCTGAAATTAAAGGCTAAGCACAAAGTGAAGTTCGACCTGAAAGTTATGGACGGAATATTGGTTGACAAAAACCTGAACACACATAAGTTTTAAGAGATAAACATACCTTAATAAAAAGCTATCTGGAATATTGAGTTCCGGGTAGCTTTTTTGTTTTTCAACCAAAGCTAATGTCATTTATGTTAATAGATTTACGATTAATAAACATTGAGTTCATTAAAAAAATAGATATTTAAAAATTCACTTTTTTTATTGAATTATTTTTTATTTATTTGTTACTCAGATTCAAACAAATAGCAGATAAATAAAAAACAGCACAATAAGAATAGCTAATTTCTACTATGCTGTTTTTCAAACAGATAATTATTTCTATTCATCTTTAATATTTTAAAGTTATGTTTGATACAAGCCATCTTCATCCTATGCTGGTGCATTTTCCAATAGCATTGGTCATGTTCGGATTCATTATTGAATTAGCTTCTTTAATTATTAAAAAAGAATTGTGCTTACCAAAGCTGAGTCTGTATTTGTTGGTCACCGGTACCCTGGCTACTGTAGTTACGTGGTTATCGGGAGTATTATTTACGTCTGAAATGTCAGGCGCAGCAGGTTCTGTTAAGGAATCTCATGAATTATTTGCCTTCATCACGATGTGTTTGCTTATAGCAACATCTATAATGCGTTTAATGCTTACCTTAGGCAAAAAAGAGAATAGCACGCTTAAATGGATTTCTTTTATTTTGTATGGCATTGCAGCCATTACTGTTAGTATTACTGGTTTTTTCGGCGGAACATTAGTTTATAATTATATAATGCCTCTTTAATATTAATTTTTAAATCCACAAAAATGAAGAAATTTTTATTTTTTGCAGCAATGGGTATCATTGCCCTTGCTAGTTGCACCGGGCCAAAGCCGGTTAAAACAATCGAGAACCTTAAAGCAGGAATTAAAGGAGAAACCACTGCCAGTGCTAAATACGCAGCTTTTGCTCAAAAAGCAAAAGAGGAGGGAAACGATACGATAGCCAAACTATTCGAAGCTGCATCAAAAGCCGAAGCTATTCATGCAGCCAATCACACAAAAGTATTAGAAGAGCTGGGTGAAAAAATGGAAGCATTTAAACCCGAATTTGAAGTAAAAACTACAGCTGAGAATCTTCAGGAAGCTATTAAAGGAGAAACCTATGAAACAGCAACTATGTATCCGAAGTTCCTTGATGAAGCAAAAGCTGAAAAAGTAGATAAAGCTGTAAAATCATTTACCTGGGCATCCGATACAGAAAAAAAGCATCTGGAATTTTATACTGCTGCAGCCGAAGCTTTAAAAACACACACTCAAAGCAAATTGCCTTTCGTTTATGCAGTATGTCCTGTATGTGGCAATACCTATGACAATGCAAAAGTTGATGAAAAATGCGCATTCTGTCAAACCAGTAAAGACAAATTTATAATCATCTAATTGCAGTATAAAGGGACTGTTTCACTTTGGAGCAGCCCCTTACAGATTATTTTTTGGAATCATTGCATTAGTTCTTTTTTCCGTTATCTTGCATTAAATTGAAAAGATCAGTAGAATTACTTTGAATAATATTCAGATAATTAATCGTGCAATAATAGTATTATTTATGTAAAGAATAACTACATTTGCATGTAAATATAAAAATTGATCTAATGAAACAAATCTGCCAAAGCTGCGGAATGTCTATACCATCCAACAAACTACTCAGCATAAACACCAATGGTGGCCGCAACAAAGAAATAAAAAAGTACATTCTCAGCATTTTAATTATATTCTTATCCACAACTGCAGTTAATGCTCAAAGACTAACAATTTACACAGATCTGGTTGGAAATTTTCTTATTAAAATCAGAATTCATGAATCCTCTATAACAGTAGATAGGATGGGAAATATTCAAAAGATAAATCGACGTTATGATCCCAATTATGAGGGTAGTGATTTAAGATTAGAATCATCACATCAAAATACTAAAAAAGGGCGTATAAAAAGACTTGACGGATGCGAAATTGAATATGATTTTTTCACAGATAACATTTCTAAGATAGGTGATCTCTTGATAAGTTATGACTTTAGTACAAAAAGAATATCTAAAATTGGGAACAAAGAATTTAAATACGATTTCTTTTCTGATCGTATAGAAAAGATTGGAAATGCAGTAATCAAATTCGATTTCTTTTCTGAAAAAATGTCTCAGATAGGCGATGTTAATTTAAAGTACGACACCTTTTCCAAACAATTGATCTATATTGGGAATAATGATTTTGAATATGAATTTGATGAAAACAATGATGTTCATAACAGAAATGACGAAAATGATAATCAAAGACCTCAGCGAGATTTTATTAAATTCTCATACGATGATATTGACTTTAGTATAAAGATTTAGTTCTTTATACTAAATATAATCCTCAATTTCATTCTTCTAAAATAAAACAAGACAGTATCATACAGCACAGGTACCTTCTCCACCAAAATCATTTCCTATTTTACCGTTATATTCCGGATGCCTTTGAAGCCATACCACTGCATATGAACAAGTAGCCACAGGTTTATATCCGTTTTCCAAAGCATAATCATAAGCCGCCTTTACCAAAGCAGAAGCTATTCCCCTACCTCCTATTTCATCGGGAACAATAGTATGACGAATATCTAAACCACCGTCAATCAGCTTATAAGAAACATGAGCAGTTACTCCATCAACTACCACACTGAAAATCTCTTTTTCTTTATCGTGTTCTATATTCATAATCATTCAATAAATATTTCATCTTATCACAAATATAATAATTGAATCTATAATAAGACTAATTATCAATCGATAAAACTCAGATATTTATTGTTTTATAAGGATATATATTATTATGAGGATTAGTTCAATCAAACATATAAAAAGTTACTTAATCTATCATATAATAAATAAAAAACAATATATTTGTATATTATATGATAGATTAAGCGTATGGCAAAGAGCACCATGGGAACTAAACTCCCACGAAAACTAGATCAAAAAATGCAGATTGTAGGCGAGCAAATCAAATTAGCCCGCCTCAGACGGAATTTGAGCATAGCTCAGGTAGCAGAACGCGCCACTTGTTCGCCGTTAACAGTATCTCGTGTGGAAAAAGGATTACCAACAGTAGCTATCGGTATCTATCTGCGAATTCTTTATGCATTGCAGTTGGATGATGATATTCTCCTGTTAGCCAAAGAAGATACTATGGGCAAAGCTCTACAAGATTTAAACCTGAAGCAACGCAAAAGAGCCTCAAAGAAAGATTAATGAATGAAACTATTTGGTTAACACAAAAGTAGATAGCAGAGCTTTTCGGCACAAAACGTCCTGCTATAACCAAGCACCTCAAAAACATCTTTGCATCTGGCGGACTGGAAGAAAAGAGCGCATGTTCCATTTTGGAACATATGGGGAATGAAGGTAGACAAAATTATCAAACCACATTCTATAATCTTGATGCCGTTCTTTCCGTTGGCTATCGAGGTAACTCTAAGAATGCTACTCAATTCCGTATTTAGGCAAACAAAATATTAAAAGAGTATTTAGTAAAGGGGTATGTCATTAATCAATTAAACTTACGCATTAATAACACACTTGTAGCCCTTACTTTGATGATTGCAGAAAGCAGAACAGAAGAGAAAGATACAATGGTTAAAGTGGCGGTGAACTTAATTAATAAGAACAACTAATCTCAGAACAGAACATAGCCAAATGCAATCAAAACGAAGGATTCCATATCCAAAATCCTGAGCTTTCTATTGAGCAGGCGATGATGGACTATAAACGTCTTGGGTATTCTTATATTTAAAGTGTGGTAACTAAAAATAATCATTTTAACGGAAAGAGGAAATACTTTTTTTTTATTTTTATCCTTCAAATTTAAACAGGCTCTAAGACGGATACTTTCTGTTTATACATAAAACAGAATTAGATAAGTCTAAAACTAAATATATAAAAAAGCAACCAATCTATCATATAGTAAATTAAACATATCATAAAGCACTCATATTCAACACCATTCCTATTACAATATTAATGAGAACTTACTGACTGATTTATCAGAGAAAGCTACACTGCATTTACCTGATAATATTTTAATTACATAGAAATTATAACTCCTCAGATTGTCTGAATATACGAAACTGAGAAGGAGACATTCCATATTTTCTTTTGAAGACTCTATTAAAATAAGGGGTATCTCCAAATCCCACTGCATATGAAATATCTGAAATATTTTTGTCAGTACGTGATAACATTGTACAGGCCATCTGCAATCTAAAATCAATGAGATACGATGCAAAAGGTTGGTTTCTAGCTCTTTTAAAAAACAAACAAAATGCAGTTTTATTCATAGATGCAACTGAAGCAATTTCATTCAATGTAATTTTACGGTGATAGTTTTCAACTATATATTTATAAATTGCCTGTAGCCGCTTTTGGTTCTTATGAATTTTAACGCCTTGAAACTCTTTCTCTCCAATGAATCGATAGTCTCCACTGTAATTAACTAAATAAAGTGTTTTAAGCAAAGTCATTGAACCTTCCGGTTCTGTTTGGTTAGGGAAGTCCAACAATAGTTTGCGAACATGCTCAGCTGTGTTATTGGTTACTTTAATACATTGATTTAAATTTCTATAAAAATCAATCACCACATTAAATTCAGGAGAGAATTGCGATAGTTTATCAAAATAATTATTATTAAACTGCCAACAAGCATTTTCTTTCATGCCATCAGAATCACATAATGCTTTGTCATAGATCCAACCATGTGGTATATTAGGTGGAATAATAACAATTTCTCCTTCCTGAAATGGTTCTATGAAATCATCTGTGACCCTCCTACCACTTCCACTAATAACTATTGTGATTTCAAATTCTGGATGTTGGTGATAAGGAAATTCTTTTTTATAATATTGTTTATCTCTCCGATAATGAAATGATCGATCCTTATCTTTAAATATTTGTTCATAAATTAAAGCATTCATATTTAATAAATTGATCATTTTGCGAATATAAGACAATAAAGTGAATAATTTTATATAATGAGCTATATTTCTAATACATAACTTTGCTAAGTTTTGAGTAATAGTGATATTTATCATTTTACTATTACATCAGTAGTCTAAAAATTTATATAAAAAGTATCAAAATGAACATACCAAAGTTATTGATAAATGAACTTATTAAAGATTTAGAAGGATTAGCACCACATAGTTTATCTATGACAAAAAAAGCTCTAAGCTTCGTTAGCCATCTTAATAAAATGGAGAAAGTTGCAGATATTGGATGTGGACCAGGATATCAAAGTGTTACGTTGTGGGATATAACAAAAGCCCATGTTGTTGCTATTGATTATAGAGAAGACTATATAGCAAAATTTCAACACGAATTGATAGAACAGAAACTTGATAATAAAATTTCTCCAATGTTGTTACAGACTGAAGATATTCCTTTCAATGAGGAAGAATTTGATATGATTTGGTCTGAATTTTTAGGTGGAGACATTGGCTATGATCAAGTATTAAAAAAATGGGGGAAATTTGTAAAAAAAGACGGATATATTGTGATATGTGCATATTGTTGGAACAACAATAACATGCCAAAAGATGTAATTGAATTTTTCCAAAGCCACAATATTGATATAGATCATTACTCAGCTCGTATTTTACAAATGAATAAATATGGTTTTGTACCTGTATCCCACTTTATTATGCCAGAAGAATGTTGGTGGAATTATTTTTGCCCCATAGATGTAAATCTTGATAAAATATTAAAAAAATATCCAAATAATTCTGAGGTTCACAAATTTGTTAAAGATATTAATACCGAAATAAATTTATTTGAAAAATATGGAGATTATTATGAATATGCATTTTTTATTGGTAAAAAAAATATCTTTTAAAATTTCATTTTTATTCTCTATAATATTACATTAATTACGAAAAAAATCATGAATAAATGTCTTAATTTTGATATTCAAAAATTTACGTCAATATTGAATCTATTAAAATGAAAATTTAAAACACAATAAAAACAAAAGTTAAATTCTTCCAAATCATCTCCCACATCCCCCACCAAAACCTCCAAAAAGCCCTAAAAATAAGCCTTTCAACTAGTAGCAGATAAAAAGTTCCAACTAATCATCTGCTACTAAATCAGGATTATCTGCTACTAAACTAACCGTTCCACAACATCATAATAAGCATTCCCGTTAATCCTTCGGCTGGGGATGTTCAACTTTTTAAGGATACGGCCAAAATGAATGGCTCTTGTGGCGGTGAGCTTAATTCCACTTTTCTTCTGCAACTGAGTGAATATATCCACAGCAAGAAGTTCGCTACTCTCCTCGCCTGCTTCTGCGGGGCGATAGTATTGGTGAAAGAGTTGCTCGGCTGCTGGGGTTTGCTCGAACTCGCGGTTCTTGTTCATAAGTATAGCCTCATCATCTGCGTTAAACCAATAGCGTTCTCCACTTTGCAGCTCACTGATTGCCTGCGCGTAGAGCTGCTCGTGGTTAATGGGTTGTGTGTCGTCTATCTTTCCGGTTAGCAGGATACAAATGAAACGACGGCCACCGGATTCATCGGTCAGTAAGTCGGCATGATTACTCGTGGCAATGAACGATGCATAACGGCGAAGCTCCTGCACTGCGGTTTTGTGGGGCTTGCGGGTGTTCACCACCGGTTTCTGAAGAATGTGCTTCAGAAATGCTTGATTGCCTGCGCTAATTTGGTCGAACTCATCAATGTTGACCAGCGCAAACCGATTAAGAGAGAGCTCGGCATCGCGCTTCCTGCTGAAGTCAATGCTGTCTGTGTAGTAGGCTCGCAACTGTGGCGGAATTATATTGAGGCAGAAAGTGGATTTTTTATATCCTTGCGGACCAACGAGTAATGGTGCTGTGCTGTTCGCGTGTTTTTTATCTGTTCCTCTCCAATGGGCCGTCATGCAAAGGAACCAGCGGTGGAAAAAGTTGGCCCAATGCGGATTGTCGCACGGCACTGTATTGGCTAAAGCACGAATACGGTCTTTCCCGTCCCACTTGGGGAGTGCGGAAAGGTAGTGCTCAATGGGTGAAAATAGCGGAACTCTGTCTGAGTAAACGTAACGTTTCACGTCTCTGTCCCACAGCTGCAGACCTTCAAACTGGGCATTGAGGGCAATGCTGTTCAGTGCTCTATCAGTGATGGGGCGGAAATCGAAGATGAATGAGTTGCGCTCTCTGTACTCCACCTCGGTTGTTTGTGTGTTGTAGCGGAACTCGTAACGGCGTTTCATAAACTCATCAGCCTTCATCGCCATACTCTGCTCGGGACGGATGCAAGGTTTTTCTCCAAAATTCTTCCCTATAAGATATGCATTGTGAATGGTTTGCCTCAGTTCTACCTCCTTTTCTTTGATGCCAAAATGAAGTATTGCGCCATTCACCACCTCCTCTTCGGGAATGCCCGACTTGAAACAGTTATTGGCCAATGCCACCAGAAGGGGTTTCAATCCTTCTTCTCTCGAGAAGCCGGGAATTTCCCTCAGTGCGGCACTTAAAGAGGTTTCAAATAGTGTGGAAACAACTCTGCTTCGTTTATATCCGGGAACAAGTCGCTGCAGAGGATTACTCTCTTCCTGCACCGCCTCCTGATAGGTGGTTTCGGCAGGCATTTCTGTGGGCTGTTCCTGACGGATGGCGTGCGCATGGGGTGCAACATATAGTTCGGGATCAAAAGAGAGACGGCAACTATGCTCCAGTGACGGCTTGTTTATTGTTATAGGAAATGGTATCTGCGACTGGTACAACAGAGCGGCACGTCGATAAGCATGTGCATGAAACAGCTCCGCTTCCCTGTACGTTTGCGGCAGAGTGCCGTCGGGAAGGGTAAATGGCACAAGTATCTTCACAGTTTTGCCCGTAGAGCCGATAAACGCTGCTTTTGTCTGTGGAAAACCGGATGCAATGTGGCGAACGCTTGCAGCCTCATCCGTGCCGGAAAGGTTGTTTACCTCCAGTAAAACCAGTCCGTTGTACTGCTTCATCACTTGGGTTTCATTTTCTTTTTTAAATCCGGCAGCAAATAGTATCCGAGGGACTTTCTTTGCATAAATATTGCTTTCGGTATCGCTATGAATTTGTAAAGAATGTCTCATATTTGCAACCAAACACTCTTTACCCTCATTTTTGATGTTATCTAATAAAGCATCTAACTTTACCATACGCTGTGTTTTCTTCTCTCCAAGGAATCTAATCTGTGTTATATTCATATTTATTTTATTATTTTGTGGTATAAAGATAATATCAAAAACTATTAAAAACCAAATAAAAACGCCACTATTATTTAATTATTTTTTACCACATAACAACAAGAGAATTAAGCTATTTACAGGCGTAACATAAGCAAAAACTTAAAGAAATATTAGTAAGCCCGCATTCAAGGTCCCATGGGTCTGCAGCTGTAAACCCATGGGCCCCTGAATGCGGGCTTACTTAGCATTAAGGAAAGAATTATATAACAGACTAGATAAAACACGATAGAAGTAACCGACTTTCTGAAAGAGGCTTAAACCCTAAAATGAATGAAGAAAAGCAATCGCTGCACCCAAGCATTATATGAAAGAGGAACGGCTCCTTCATGAGAATTTCCGGAAGAAATTTCTCTGCATTCTTTGGGCACAAAAAATAAAAATTGAGCCAGTACAAGTTAGTGGCAGATGCAGGATTTGGTAGCAGATGGAAATGTATAAAACATTTATCTTCCACCAGATTAATCATTTGATTATATGATTATTAGATGCATTTTAGTAGCAGTCCCTATGTTTGTAATTAATATGCAGAAGAACAAAGCATAAGCCAAGAGTATTAATATATTTGAGGTACCAAACTTAAACAATTAAAAACTCAAAGCTTATGCGTACACAAAGTAACAAACTAAATTTTGAAGGAGAAAATATTTATGTTGGAATTGATGTTCATTTGAAAAGTTGGAATGTGACTATTTACACAGAATACCTGCATCATAAAACGTTCAACCAACCTCCTGTACCTTCAATATTAAGGGATTATCTGAATACTAATTTTCCTGGTGGAACTTATTATTCAGCCTATGAAGCCGGATTCTGCGGGTTTAATATTCATTTTGAACTTAAGAAACTAAATATAAATAATATTGTGGTTAATCCAGCCGATATACCAACTAGTCAGAAAGAACAGGTACTTAAAAACGATTCCCGTGATAGTATGAAAATTGCCCGTTCTTTAAGAGCTAATGAGCTCATTGGTATACATGTCCCATTCATTGAGACATTGGAAAACCGCACATTGATACGCACTCGAGACGTAATGGTGAAAGATATGACTAGATTTAAACAGCGCATAAAAGCTTTGCTTTATTTTTATGGTATATCTTACCCTCCAGAATTTGAGAAATCAACCAGTCATTGGTCCAGACGTTTTCTTAAATGGTTAAAAGAGGAGGTATCACTTAATACAGCCAATGGAAACGATGCCTTATCATTACTTATCAGAGAAGTAGAGCAACAAAGAGTTCTTTTATTGGAAATCAATAGAAAAATTCATAGTCTTGCTGTTTCTGAGAAATATGTGAAGGAGATAGAGTTAATAAGAAGCATTCCAGGAATTGGTTTGGTTACAGGACTTACTTTTTTGTCGGAGATAGAAGATATTGAACGATTCCCAAATACAGACAAGTTAGCTGGTTTTGTAGGACTAATCCCTACCTGTCACTCCAGTGGAGAGGTAGAGAATTATGGAGAGATGACATTTAGGAAAAAAACGACTTTAAGAAGATGGCTGATTGAAAGTGCCTGGGTTGCAGTAAGAATAGATCCGGCACTGACAAGGTGTTTCTCACAACTCTGTAAAAGGATGGAGCCCAATAAAGCTATAATACGAATCGCAAGAAAACTATTAAACAGAATGTATTATGTTTTAAAAAAGAGACAAAAATATGAATGTGGAGTGGTTTAATGATAATGCCTATATAACTATCTTTCAGAATAAGAGTGATCGCTTTGCCTATCTTGCAGCTTAGTCTGCTTTAGCAGTTTGCGGCCTCTTCCTATTAAACTGAAAAAGGAAAATGTAGAAAACTGATAGTAATATTAGTTTAAACTACTGATAGAAGGTTGTTTATATAGGAGTTATTAATAAATAGAAAGTAAGGAAACAATCAATCAATAAAGGTTTTCTTAGCCATATAGCGATATCTGTAACATGAAAGGGGAAACCATACAAGCCTCCCCTTCCAAAAAAATAATGTTACAGTGTAACGCAGGAAGTTTATTGCTGACAAGTTGCTCCTCAGCAGAGCTTGTTTCCTCTTCAACTCCCTGATTACAAAGCTAATAAAAGTATAATTAATATTAATAATACTCTTGTTATTTGGATTACAACATAGAAGATGGGAGATGATTATGATTTTTTTTGCTTTTTTTCCAATAGAAAAAGCGGATAGATTGTATTTATTCTATCCGCTTATTTCAAAATAATTGCAATTGTAAAGTTTGCCAGTTCTTTACTTATTCAGTGCTACCTCTGTAAATACTGCTTCACCGCCTTCGGCAAATATACCCCAGGGGTTCTGATTCATTTGATAAATTCGGTTACTCAATGCAATTACACCATTTACGTAAATAACACAAACAGAGTTTTCTATCACAATAGTCACTTTAAATTGTTTATTTTCAGGAATAATAAGAGGAGATGAAGTACGCGTAGCCAATACGTTGCCGTCTTTTATGTAGTCCAGTTTCAACGTATTACTAGTTAAATCGAACACCAGATCATGCACTTCACTGCGAGCACCTCCGGCACCAAACTCAAAACCAAAGCGGGTAGCCGTACTCGCTTTTACAGTAGCCGTAATTTTATATGTTCCTTTCTGACGATCAAACAGTGCTATGGCCTTGCCACTTGTACCATTCAATGTATAATTATTATCTTGCACTTGTGCATTGTTATTTACTAAAGCCTTTAGAGCTACTTCGTTGTTTAGTTTCTGATCAACCGATGCGGGGATAGTTACATTCAGGGTTCCATCGCTATTTTGTGTTAACTGGTGAACAACCAATGATCCTGCCCAACCATAATCACTGGTATCATTATTTCCACTACGGGTAGGACACCATCCGAATAAGAAACGATTTGTACCGTCACTTGCAGTCTTTCCGGCATAGTAAGCAATACCATCCAGAGCTGAATAAGAAGGAACTTTCCAGTCGTTAGTTCCTACAACCCGATAACGATAGTGCACTTTGCGGTCATTATTAGCCCAGTCCCAATTAGAGTATACCAAATATTGGTAATTCCCCATAGTAAATACATCTGGGCATTCCATTACTCGTTCTCCATTATAATAGAACGGTTCTTCCAGTTTCCAGTTCATCATATCAGTAGAAGAGTATTGAGCAATAACCGCTTGCCAGTCATTCACTGCCGCCACATAGCCGCGGGTAGTAATGAACATCTTATAAACATTACCTTCTTTCATCACGAATGGGTCACGGAATTCGTTAGCATCATATCCGTTGGCAGCCTGAAGAGAAAAATCGGTCTGTTTAGTCCATTTCTTCATATCCTTCGAAGTGGCTAAATAAATTTTCTCAGCAGGATTCATATTTGCATTGTGTGCAGTGTAGTAAGCATAATAGGTATCGCCCACTTTAATTACCGAACCTGTACCCAAAGCATCTTCCTGACTACCATCTGCTCCGCAAGGAATTACTTCGCCGTCATCTTCATACGTCATAAAGTCGCTTGTAGTTGCCTTCGCCCAAGGGTGAAAAGTGGCTGCTCCATCGCGTGCATCAAGCAAGTAGAACACATGATATTTTCCATTTTCGTAAAAAGGCATTGGGTCACCCACCCATCCATTGGAAGGTTTCCAGAAAGAAGTATATGTTTGATGCAAGTCGTTTACGTCGTAATAAGCAGGAGCAGAAAGATCTGCATCCGGATCGTTGCACACGTATTCCTGATCACTGCAAGCCGTAAGACTTGCAAGTGAAAAGAGAGTTGTTATTATATAATTCAGTTTCATAATTTTTCAATTTTATTATTTAGCCAGATAATTCAAAATATTTCCAGTCAGAGTCTCCAAATTGTCATGATAAGAATTTGCAGGTGATCCATCTTCATTATACCAGTCATAACTTTCTACTGCAATGGTGATGGTAGCTCCATTACCATTTTGACGTTCATATTCAGTAATAATGGAACGTTGATTCATAGCATCGTCCCAATAGAAACTAGCTAGTTGTTTACCACCATTCTCGTTTTGCCATTTTGCTACGTCGAAATTGTAGCCTGTCCATGTATCAAAGTTCCAGATGGCATTGTGTCCTTTTACTTTCACTCCCTTACCCATGATGTAGAAACGTGATGTTTCTCCAATTTCCATACGTAGACCTTTAAAGATAGGATGGTTTTCGTGACCGGTAAATCTCATTCCCCAATTTTCGCCTAAGGTTGAAGGACTATTTCCATACCCCCAGTCATTATTCCACATTTTCCCATTTTTGGCAATATCAAGTGATGTTCCCAAAGAAACACCTGCAGAAGTAAGTAATAAACCTCCTCCTTGTGCATGGAACTTCTTCAACGCATCAATAACTGTTGCATCGGTAGCAATAGACGGAATCTCAAGTTTATCAGGGTCACAATGATACCAAAGTACACCATACTTACTTAAATCTGCCCCTTTCTTAATAGCATCAAAGGATATATATACGGGGTCTACAAAATTCTCAGATAACCAGTTCCATGCAGCTTTTTCATCCAAATTAGTAATTTCACCTGCAGTAGCAGCTTCTCCTAAGAATCCTACCGGAGTAAGATCTGTAGGCACTACTGTTACTTTGTAGGTAAATGTTTCGTCCAGATAAGAAATATCGTAATTCACCGGACTCGTAAAATCAAGAGTCGTTGCAGTTGGTGATACTATTTTTGCCCCATCGGTAATTGTAAATTTGGGGGTTAAAGTTGTAACATCTTCCCCTTTTGGATAAAGCACTGTAATAGTACGGGCTGACTGATCAATAACCCCTTTATATTTGCCGATTGAAAACGTTAGGATTTTTGTTTTATCACTTACATGAGAAGCCACAACGTTATAATCATGATAAAGATTCCCAATGACAACACGGTAAACTGTCACTTTTGAAAGGTCAATTGGTCCTTCAGGATTTTCAGGGCTTACAATATGTGCACCTTCTGATAGAGTTATAACAGGTTTGATTTTGGTCAAATCGGTTGCAGAAGGGAAAACTAATTCAATCAGACCAGAAGTTTCATTCAATGTTTCTAATTTAGCATTCGCAGAAAAGGTCTTGATTTTTACCTCACCCGAATTGCTTATTCCGTTGTACTCTTCGCTACATGATACTAAACTTAATATCATTATCAAAGAAAAGAATATGTATATAGATTTTTTCATTTTAATATCTCTTTATAAATTGTAATTTGACTACATTATTTCCATCCTGGATTTTGCTTATACACCCCATTCGTGAAATTTATCTGTTGCTGAGGTATTGGAATGTATTCATCCTGATTCTTATCAAACTTGCCAGCAGCAAGGAATGAACGTCGGGCAGACTCGCTGTTGAAATAATTATTCATAACCTGACTGGCTATACCCCAACGTACAAGGTCAAAGAAACGATTTCCTTCCATTGCTAGTTCCAAACGACGTTCCCAACGAAGTGCCTGACGAGCAAAATCTTTATTCCATACACAATTTACTCCATTTTGATACAAGGAAATATTAAGATTTTTTGCATACGGAATAAATGTGGTACTATTCTTGGCACGTTCACGAATCATATTGATAAGTGGAAGTGCTTCTTGTTCACGATTCAGTTCTATAAGAGCCTCAGCACGCATTAATATAACATCTGCATAACGAAGTACAATTCTATTTTTAGAGTTTCCATAAAATGGAGAGACATTTACAAAACAGTCACATGAAGGATCTACATTTTCTTTTAAAGAAGCATACAGACCATAAACAGAAGGATTTCTGTTCCATTTGTCTTGATAAATTAAATCTTCATTGTACTTATAAGGTACTCCGGGAAGAGCAACTGTATGATATAAACGTGGGTCTACTTTATCAAGGGTTTTATCGTAATTTTTATTATTAAAGGAGTCGAATTCTGGTAATCCGTTAGCTGTTTTAAAAGAATTCACCAAATTTTGACTTGGTTTATGGAAGTCACAACAGCCTAATCCCATTGGCACTGAAAGTACATCTCCCCAATTCAAGCGACCAAACATAGTACCGTCTCCTGTAGAATATTGTACTGCGAACAATGATTCCGGCCCGTTTTGATAGGCTCCCGGCAAAAAGTTACATGCAATATCCGGTTCTAACTTATAAGAAGAATTCATCGCTACTTGGGTATAATCCAATACTTGATTTAAATCCTGAGCATTTATTTCTGTCACATTATTTTTCTCATCCTGGCGGTAAGCCTTAAAAAGATTAGCTTTTGCAAGATAAGCAGCTGCTGCAATCTTGTTAGCTCTTCCAACCTGACTTTGAGCTACAGGTAATAAATCATATGCTTTTTTAAAGTCATTGCAAATAAATTCCCATTGTTTGTCATTAGGTAATGTATTAGGTATCTTATCATACTCATTCAACGGAGTATCTTCATCAACCAAAGGAATATGTCCAAAAACTTCTTTTAGCATAAAGTAGAAATGTCCTCTCAAAAAATACATTTCTCCCATACGGGCGTCTTTATTAGGAAATTGAGATTTATCTACACTTTTCAAAACACTAAGTGCTGAGTTGGCACGAGAGATAGCTTCAAAAATAAAAAACCATAAGCCATCAGCTTCACCAAAATCTGATTTAATATTTTCTGATATTTCATAAAAATGAAAGTCTACAATATCATTTTCATCGTTACCACCTTTATATGCATCATCGGAACGTACGTTACCATATGGCCAAAGACTGAAAGGTTTATCATAATGGTCGTTTCCTAAAGAAGAATAAGCAGCAGATACTAGTCCTTCTATCTGCTCAGGACCTTTAACCTGTTCTTCATCAAGGATTCCCTGAGGAGTTTCATCAAGAAAGTTACAACTATTGAGCATTAATGCTGAAACAGAAGCCAAAACTAAATATTTAATTTTTTTCATTGTACGAGGTCTTTTTAAAATGAAACATTAACACCAAAGGTCACAGTCAAAGGAATAGGATAACCCCATCCTGGATTTTCAGGGTCAACGCCTGTAAAATTTTTGCTCTTGATCGTAAATAGATTCTGAGCACTAGCATAAATGCGGAATTTATCTACTTTTATTTTATGCAATACTTGCTGAGGTATATTGTATCCTAACTGGATATTACGAAGTTTCAGATATGAACCATTTTCAACAAAATAAGAAGAAAAACGAGATTCATTATTTGTATCGCTATAAGATAATGCCGGAATATTTGAATTAGGATTAGTAACTGGATCCCAAGCTTTAAGAAGGCGAGCACCTTTATTTGAACGGGTATCTGATACACTCCAGAAATCAGTTGTATATTTTACTGTATTAATAACATCCACATTCTGAACACCTTGAAAATACATTATCAAATCAAAGTTTTTATATGACAAATCTATATTTAAACCGTAAGCAAAATCAGGAAACGGATCACCAATCCATGTACGGTCTTTATCATTTACTACGCCATCATTATTCAGATCTCTGTATCTAATGCGTCCCAAAGCCTTACCATCTTGTTTACAGTGTTGGTCAAGATCGTCTTGCGTTTTAAAAATACCGTCGGCCACATATCCATAGAATGAACCTAGTGGGCGTCCCAGTATGTTATCATAGGTACCGTTACCACCATAAGATTTTTTCACCGATTCAGGCAGGTAAGTCACCTTGTTTGCATTGGTTGATATATTACCAGTTATGTCATACTGCAAACCAGAATTCATTTTTCCGCGATAACCTAATGTGAACTCAAAGCCTTTATTTTCCATAGCGGCACCATTATACCATTTATTTGCTCCTTCTCCCATGATTGCAGCATAGCCCGGTAAATAAAGAATATTTTTTGTTTTCTTAATGTAGTATTCAGCTGAGCCGTAAAGAGCTTGTCCAAAGAATCCATAATCAAGACCAATATTGGTTTGTGTAGTTGTCTCCCATTTTAGATCAGGATTTTGAAGCTGTGTTCTTTTAAAGCCTGAGCTAAGCAAACCAGACCCTGTTCCATTCAAGTCATAAGCTGTCCCCCACACTGCATTCCATGTAGGATCTCCTTTTCCGTAATCAGTAACATAAATATCATATATTGCTGTATTTGCCATTTCCTGATTACCCGTTTGTCCCCAACCAAAGCGAAGCTTTAAATCAGACAACCATTCATGCGTTTTTTCCATGAAAGCTTCCTGATTAATTTTCCATCCAAGGTTAAAAGCTGGAAACATACCCCAGCGATTATTTTTTCCAAAGCGAGAAGACCCATCACGACGTAATGTAACAGAAGCAAGATATTTTTCATTGTACGCATAATTAATTTTACCAAAGTATGATTGCAGTGAATAGGCAGTAGAGCTACCTGTACCTTCACTGGTTCCTGTTCCAAGATCTGGCCACATATAATCCGGAGTTTCTACAGCAAAGCCTTCACGTGAAGCTGAAAAATTAATATCACTCTGACGGAACATTTCCATACCTAGCATAGTTTCAAAACGATTTTTCCCAATTTCAAAATCGTATGTAGCAGTATTAGACCAAGTCCATTTTGTCCAGTGTGCCTGCTCTATCAGGGATTTGGTTTTATCACTTTGGAGATAACCTGTTTGATAACTATATGTGAGCGATCTTTTATAAAAGTTGCCATAATCCAAGCCAAAACTAGAACGAATATTCAGTTTTTTAATGGGTTGAATATTTATATAAGCATTACCAAATGTACGCCAGTAATTATAACGGTTGTCTTTATTATCATATACCAATCGGGCTGGATTTTGACGATCTGGAAGTCCGGTTATAGGACCTCCCCAGTTTTTTCCATCTTCTGTATGTACCGGTATAAAAGGAACTGCAATCAATGCAGCTTCAATTATCTGATATGGTTGAGTTACTTCGGAAGTTTTGTTTATTGTGAAATTCTCCCCTATTGTAACTATATCGCCCAATAGTTTATAGTCACTGTTCATTCGGGCAGAAATACGATTAAAATCAGTGTATTTTACCAGTCCTTCATTATCATAGTAACCCAGTGATAAAAAACTATTTCCTTTTTCTGTACCATTGCTAACTGAAAGATTATATGACTGTGCAACGCCTGTGCGTGTAACTTCATCAAACCAGTTGGTATTTGCCGGTTTCATAGTTTTTGCATCGTCAAGATATTCCGGAAATAAAACGTTGTTTAAAACTTTATTGCCTGCTGCATCAATACTTTCTTGATAACGGATTCCTATATTATTGTCATTAGCATCTTTTCCTGAATTTACAGAGGCTTTCCACATAGCTTCAGCATACTCTTTTGAACTAAGAATATCTATTTTATTAGTATAGCTGGACATCGTAACATATGAATCAAAGTTTACCTTGACAAGGCCTTTCTTTCCTTTCTTTGTTGTAACGACAATGACACCGTTTGCCGCACGCGAACCGTAAATGCTTGAAGACGATGCATCGCGAAGTACCTGAATACTCTCAATATCATTTCCATTAAGTTCATGCATTCCTGAAGTAGTAGGGACACCATCAATAATATATAGCGGATCATTATTGTTCAGCGTTCCGATACCACGAATACGAATAGTGGCAGCTCCACTTGGTGTTCCGTCAGAAGTTACTGTCATACCGGCAACACGTCCTTGCAGCGCCTTCATCGGATTGTTTTCAGCTGCGGACATCATATCGTTCACTTTCACGACAGATACAGCTCCGGTGAGATCAGCTTTACGTTCTGTGCGATAACCTACTGCAACTACTTCATCTAATAATAGGGAAGATTCATTTAATGCAACATTAATAATAGTTTGTGCACCTACAACTATTTCTTGTTTATCGTATCCGATAAAAGAAAAGGTAAGTGTTTCATTTTTTTGTACTGATAATTGGTAATTACCATCGATATCTGTAACTGTCCCTGCTGCCTTACCTTTGACACTTACATTTACGCCAATAAGAGGATCGCCGCCAGCAGCTGATTTTACGTTTCCTTTAATCGTAACGTTCTGTGCGTTTAATATACCACAGAAAGATAGAAGGAAAATCATAATGATAAGATTTCTCATATTTCATTATAGATTTAAAAGATTAACATTTAAAAAATTCAATTCTCAAGAAAAGCTTTCCCGGCTTAAATTTCATGTGGTAAAGGAAATCATTTCTATTTAGGTGAACTATAATTTTTGTTTCAAAGATGATTATTTTTGTTACATGTATAAAATTTAATATAGCTATGAATCATATTTAATACATTTGGAAACATTTTTTATATCATTCTCTTTTATTATTTTCTTTCTTTGCAATATGCTTTCCCGGGCAACTATTTATTAATTGCATTTAATACCAATAAAAACATGATTTCACTAAGCAAATTATGCCAAACAGTTAAACGATCTTTTAGTTCCTTATTAATGGGACTGTTTACTTTGCTTTTGTCTTGTCAGGCTTCTAATCCACAATTAGTGATTAAACATTTAGGCGATGAACAAAGCATCGTTCAAATTGATGCACACAAAAAATGTCTGCTCTTGCCAGTTCAGGAAACCTCAAGAGAAGCTAAGCTATACATGATTGTTGATAATGATGTGGTAAAAACTATCAATGTCCGTCTGGCTATAAATAAAATTGATTATTTTGTTCCGGTTGAGATTTCTGCTTATAAGAACAAGAGCATTACTTTCAACTTCCAATTCATTCCTGATTCTGCTGTATGCTGGAAAGAGATGAAGCTAGCTGACTCTTTTGATACCAGGAATATTGAAGCCTTTCGTCCAGTCTACCATTTTACTCCGGCTTACGGATGGATGAATGATCCCAATGGTATGGTTTATAAAGATGGAGAATATCATTTGTTCTATCAACATAATCCTTATGGTTCCATGTGGGGAAATATGCATTGGGGACATGCTGTAAGCAAAGATCTGGTGAATTGGGAATACCTTCCTGTAGCTATTGCTCCTGATGCATTGGGAAGTATTTTTAGTGGAAGTTGCGTTGTTGATAAAGATAATACAGCTGGATTTGGCGCAGGAGCTATTGTGGCTTTTTATACTTCGGCCAGCGATCGTCAGGTGCAAAGTATGGCGTATAGTCTTGATAATGGCCGTACATTTACCAAATATGCCCGTAACCCGATTCTAACTTCTACTACACGTGACTTTCGTGATCCGAAAGTTTTTTGGCATGAACCTTCTAAAAAGTGGGTTATGATTCTTGCAGCCGGACAAGAGATGAGAATTTATTCTTCTTCCGACCTCAAGGAGTGGGCTATGGAGAGTAGATTTGGTGATGGGCAAGGTGCACACGGTGGTGTATGGGAATGTCCTGATCTTATTCAATTACCCATTGAAGGAACCGAACTGAAAAAATGGGTACTTATCTGTAATATGAATCCAGGAGGACCATTTGGAGGTTCGGCTACACAATATTTTGTTGGTGAATTCGATGGAAAGAAATTCATAAACGAGTCTCCGAATGTGAATAAGTGGATGGACTGGGGAAAAGATCACTATGCAGCCGTAACCTGGAGTAATGCATTAGAAGGACGTCACATAGCTTTGGCATGGATGAGTAATTGGCAATATGCCAATGATGTACCTACGAAACAGTTTCGTAGTGCAAACTCTGTTCCACGCGACTTAAGTCTTTACACTTACAAAGGTGAAACTTATTTGAAGAGTACTCCTTCTCCCGAATTGTTGAAGTTACGTGGTGAACAGATAAAAAAACGTCCATTTAAAGTAGATCGGACATACAATGTGGATAAATTACTGGCTGACAATTCCGGAGCATATGAGATAGAAATGACTATAAAAAATAAGAATGCAGAAATCATAGGCTTTCAACTCTTTAATTCTAAGGGTGAAGAAGTAGATGTAACCTATAATTTGGTGGAAAAGAGTTTTTCTATAGATAGAACAAAAAGTGGGATAACGTCTTTTAGTAAAGAATTTCCAGCTGTAACAACTGCTCCCTTGAGAAATGATAAAGAGATGACGCTTCGATTATTTGTTGATAAGTCCAGCATTGAAGCTTTTGGGAATGGAGGACGTTTTGTTATGACAAATCTTATTTTTCCATCTGAGCCTTACAATCGTATTAGTTTTTATGCGAAAGGCGGTTCATATAATGTTGTTTCGTTTACTACATATAAACTCGGTTTAAAATAATCCTAATTCATAAGTTCATTTATGAAAAATACAAAAAAAATATATGCTAAGCTTATCCCAGTGATGTTCTGTTTCTTCGCAATGGGATTTGTAGACCTTGTAGGCATTGCCACTAATTATGTAAAAGCAGATTTAAGTCTCACTGACACGGAGGCTAATATATTTCCTTCAATGGTATTCTTTTGGTTTCTGATATTCTCCGTGCCAACAGGTATGTTGATGAACCGGATAGGAAGAAAAAAAACAGTATTACTGAGTCTTGTTGTAACTGTTCTTGCACTAATAGTACCTGTTATCAGCCATTCATACGCAGGTATGCTGATTTCGTTCTCATTATTAGGGATCGGCAATACATTGATGCAGGTATCTCTCAATCCACTTATTTCCAACATTGTAAGTGGAGAAAGATTAGCCAGTTCTTTAACATTAGGGCAGTTTGTAAAAGCCATAGCCTCATTTGTAGCACCAATTCTTGCAGCTTGGGGTGCAATACAATTTTCTTATTGGCGAATTCTATTCCCTATCTTTACCGTTATTGCAATTATTGCTATTGTAGTACTTAGTTCTACCTCTATTGAAGAAAAAAAGATTGAAGGTAAAAGTTCCAGTTTTGGCGAATGCTTCGCTTTATTGGGCGATAAACTTATTTTATTGTCCTTTCTGGGTATTATGTGCCATGTGGGTATTGACGTAGGAACGAACGTAACTGCTCCAAAAATTCTGATTGAGCGTTTGGGTATGGAATTGGCTGATGCAGGATATGCTACCAGTGTTTATTTCCTATTCCGTACCATCGGATGTTTATCTGGAGCTTTTATTTTGGCTAAAGTATCCGGAAAGATATTTTTCGCAATAAGTGTTATCATGTTGGCTCTTGGTATGGGTGGTCTCTACTTTGTAGATTCAAAAATAACTATTTACGCTTGCGTAGCATTGATTGGTTTCGGGAATTCCAATGTATTTTCCATTATCTTCTCCCAAGCATTGCTGCACAAGCCAAGCAAACAGAACGAAGTATCCGGACTGATGATTATGGGACTGTTTGGTGGTACAATATTTCCACTTGTGATGGGGATAGTATCCGATATAATGTTAGCCCAGATTGGTGCAGTTTTAGTTATGACCATTGGAGTTGCTTATCTTTTATTATTAACAAGAAACATTAAATTTTAGTATTATGAATAATATAATTGTTGGATTGGGTGAAGCACTTTGGGATATGCTTCCTGAAGGGAAAAAAATAGGCGGAGCACCTGCTAATTTTGCTTATCACGTATCACAATTCGGTCTTGAGAGCTGTGTAGTAAGTGCTATTGGCAACGATGCATTGGGGAATGAAATACTAGATGTTTTTCATGAAAAGAATCTGAAATATCAATTGGAAAAGGTAAACTTCCCAACAGGTACAGTTCAGGTGGAACTGAATGCTGAGGGTGTACCTTGTTACGAAATAAAAGAAGGAGTAGCATGGGATAATATTCCATTCACCGAAGCGCTGCAAACTCTTGCCCTCTCTACACGCTCCGTTTGTTTTGGCTCACTTGCACAACGTAGCTCAGTATCAAGAGAAACAATAAACCGGTTTCTTGACACGATGCCAGATGGAGAAGGCCAATGCAAAATTTTTGATATAAACCTTCGTCAGAACTTTTATGACAAAGAGATTATTGAGAGCTCTTTAAATAAATGCAATATACTCAAGATAAACGATGAAGAACTAGTTATCATCTCTCGTATGTTTGGTTATCCCGGCATTGACCTTCAGGACACTTGCTGGAAGTTAATCAACAAATATGAACTAAAAATGCTGATTCTTACCTGTGGTACGAATGGCAGTTATGTCTTTGCTTCGGGAGAGGTTTCTTTCCTTGAAACACCAAACGTTAACGTAGTCGACACTGTTGGGGCAGGTGATTCATTTACTGCAGCATTCTGTGCTTCAATAATTAAAGGCAAATCCGTCCGGGAAGCCCATAAATTAGCCGTAGACGTTTCTGCTTATATTTGTACACAAAGTGGAGCCATGCCTGTTTTGCCGGAAACACTTAAAAACAATTAAGATAGTCGAATTATTATAATACCTTAGCTTCTAATGGAGCATCTATTGCAGATGCTCCTCCTTTTTTTATCTTTGTACCTTAATTACATTTTGGAGAACACAATGAAATACATAACCTTGATTATTTTGTTTATCCTTACTTTCTTGTCATCTTCATGCAAAAAAGATTCTTCCAGATACATTATTGGAGTGTCACAATGCAGCGATGACGAATGGAGGCACAAGATGAACGACGAAATACTTCGTGAAGCTCAGTTTTACAGTGGAGTTAAGGTTGAGATACGCACAGCTAAGGATAACAACCAAAAGCAGGCAAAAGATATTTATTACTTTATTAATAAAAAAGTAGATCTTCTGATTGTTGCCCCTAATGAAGCAGCTCCTATGACACCTATTGTTGAAGAAGCTTATAATAAAGGAATTCCAGTCATTGTAGTTGATCGCAAGATACTTTCAGATAAATACACTGCTTTCATGGGTGCAGATAATTATGAGATTGGTAAAACCGTAGGTCAATACATTGCAGCACGACTTAAAGGAAAAGGAACAATTGCAGAACTAACCGGTCTGAGTGGTTCAACACCTGCCATTGACCGCCATCAGGGCTTTATGAGTGCTATCAGTAAATACCCCTCTATAACCTTGTTATGTAAAGAAGATGCTGGGTGGCTTCAATTTCAGGCTAAACAGAAAATGAATTCAATCCTTACTCGTTTTCCAAAAATTGATATAGTTTTTGCTCATAATGATCGTATGGCAGCCGGAGCCTACCAATCAGCAAAAAAACATAAAAGAGAAAAAGAGACTGCCTTTATAGGGATAGACGCCCTTCCGGGTAAAAACTTTGGCGTAGACCTTATTCTGAGAAATGTTTTGGATGCAACTTTCATTTATCCCACAGGAGGCGACCGCGTAATGCAAATAGCTATGAAAATTCTTGAGAAGAAGAGCTATCCGCGTGAAACAATACTCAGCACAGCCGTTGTAGACAGAACCAATGCCCGGGTAATGAAGTTGCAAACTGACCATATAGCTGAAAACGAGAAGAAGATTGGACTTCTAAATACTCGCATAGATAATTATCTGACTAGTTATGCTACTCAAAAGATTATTTTATACGGAAGTTTCATTGTTCTGTTGCTTTTTGCAGGAATGTTTCTGATTTTATGGAAATCTTTGCATACTAAAAACAGATTAAACAAAGAACTATCAAAAAGGAATGATGAAATTACCAACCAAAAAGAACAGCTGGAATTGCAGCGAGACCAATTAATAGAGCTTTCTAAGCAGCTGGAAGAAGCCACAAATGCCAAACTGGTATTCTTTACTAACATATCACATGATTTCCGCACACCTCTTACCTTAGTAGCCGATCCTATTGATCAACTTCTTGGTGATAAAAGCCTGACTAATAATCAACAGCAATCATTGCAGCTGGTGAAAAAGAATGTAAATATTCTGCTGCGTTTGGTTAATCAAATACTAGATTTTCGAAAATATGAGAATGGTAAGCTGGAGCTAGTATTAAACAAGGTTGATCTTGCAGCTTCATTTGAAGAATGGAATTCAGTGTTCCGTGCAGTTGTTAGAAAGAAACATATAAAATTTATCTATAATGTTCTTCCAAATACGGATTTTCATGCAATTGTTGACGTAGAGAAGCTGGAACGGATTTACTTTAATCTGCTATCCAATGCATTTAAATTTACTCCGGAAAATGGAGTAATAAATGTGAATCTGCTTACAATAGAGCAGGAAGAGAATAAATATGTGCGTTTTACTATTGCTAACAGCGGTACTGTTATTTCTCCTGAACATATTCGAAACATTTTTGAACGATTCTATAAAACAGATTTACACCACGAAGGTTCCGGCATTGGGCTGGCACTTGTTAAAGCCTTTGTAGATATGCACAAAGGTAATATTCAAGTGGAAAGTGATAAACAGAAAGGTACTATATTTACAATAGACATACCGTTTGAACAAGCATCTTTTTGTAAAACAACCTCAATTACAACTATTTTTTCCGAAGCTCAACAAGATTTATTTGAATTATCGGACGAACCCTCTATTGATGAAATTCATTCCGAAAATTGTGAAACAATACTTGTTATTGATGATAATCCCGATATCCGTTCTTATATACGCCAACTGCTTCAGCAAGAATATGAAGTGATAGAAGCAAAAGACGGAGCTGAAGGCATCCGTAAGGCTATGAAATATGTACCAGACGTAATTATAAGTGATATAATGATGCCTGGTATGGATGGTATAGAATGCTGCCATCGTCTGAAAAGTGAATTACAAACCTGCCACATTCCTATAATTCTCCTTACAGCATGCTCTCTTGATGAACAGCGTATCGAAGGATTTGAGAATGGAGCAGATTCATATATTTCCAAGCCATTCAATTCGCAGGTACTTACAGCACGTGTCCGAAATCTTATTGACGGACACAAACGAATGAAAAAATTCTTTGGCGATAATAATATACCCGAAAAAGAACCTATCTGCGACATTGATAAACTTTTTATCGAGAAGTTCAAAAGGCTTATAGAAGACGGGATTAGAAATTCAGAGCTAAATGTTGAAGATCTAGGCAAGGATATGGGACTCAGTAGAGTGCAACTTTATCGAAAAATTAAAGCTTTGACAAATTATGCACCCAATGAGCTACTTCGTATAGCTCGCTTAAAAAAAGCATCTGCATTGATGTCCTCTTCAGATATGACTATAGCAGAGATTTGTTACGAAGTGGGATTTACTTCTCCGTCATACTTCAGCAAGTGTTATAAAGAATATTTTGGTGAAAGTCCTACTGAGTATTTAAAAAGAATTGGAATTTCTCAGCCAAACTGAAATTCCGTCCGGTAATGAAGATAGATGAGATTTGTGCAGCTTCTATTGAGTTTGAGAATGTGAACAGTCGCACCTCAGCATGGTTCAAGAAAGCAGTGTTTAGTAGCAAACAAATGATCAAAAAAAATAAAAAAACACATTGGTTTGTTACTAATCAGGAACAACGTGAGATCTGCTTTATATTGTATCTATAGTAAGTACTCCCGACTTATTGGTGCTTGGTAATGTAATATCTAATAATCCTGGATAATACGATTTACTTTCAACTACTTTACCATTGAATCTGACTTGGTATTTTTTTGTCGGATTCATACATACTATAAAAGAACGCTTATGGGGAAGTGTTGAATCGTCAAATGAGATTTTTGCCTTGTACTGCGAATAATCGTCATTAAAAGAATTCTCAGAAATCCAGACTTCAAAACCGGTGGAAACTTTCCCTACTCGATAATAAGCGGCAAACCAGTTGAGTATAGGTGATGATAAACCGGAAAATTGATGCCACCCGGCTCCACGTTGTGAGGAAATAATAAAATGTTCGAATGTATAGTAGCTCTCTTCACACTCCTTTTCCCAAGTATTTAAAGCCGTACTTGCCACTTGGTAAGCTTTTTCTCCTTCTCCAAGATCCAATAAGGCTTTCCATATCATCCATTGATGCGGAAACCAAACTGCTCCGTTCCAATATCCATCTGATCTATAGTAAGGAGCCGACTGGTCTACTGTTGATATACCAATCTCTGTCCACATTTCATTAGGAGAAAAAATATGGTTTATCATTCTGTCTGTCTGCTCTTTGGAGGATATATTCGCAATAAGTGGAGAGATTCCATCTAAACCTTTATTGAAGTTGGAGCCATCTTTATAGCGATAAATCCCCTTAGCTTTTCCGTCGGCATTATGCAACACATATCCATAATAACCAGTTTCTTCGTCCCATGCATAGGTTTGCAATGCATTTGATAGTTGCTTAATTACCAGGTCGTAACCTTTAACATCTTGTTTCATACCTAGTTTTTTCGCTGCTAAACGCAATATTTTAGCAGCTCGGATATAATAAGCCGAAGTAACTACAGGAGTGACAGACGATTTATCACTTAGGGCGTGCTGAGGCGGATAATCATCCCAACCACCCGAATTATAAAAATAATCCCATGTACGTAATAGTCCTGTACCTTTCATGCGAGTAGTGGAATAGGGATTATTACCTACCATAAAGTCAAAGAACTGCTTGAGACGCGGATACAGAAATTCTAAAGCCTTTTGAGATTGACAACTATTCCATAAATCGTAATATGCATATAGTTGTATTGGCAAAGGAGTTCCATGATGAATAAATGCCGATTCACTTCCTACCGGAGTGGTATAGGCTCTTATACATTCAAAGGCTTTTGCTATGTCTATATCAATCAACCCCAGAGCAATAAATCCGGAATCCCAAGTATAAAGGCTATTCCAGTTCTTACCAGGTGTAAAATGCCGGATGTACTGACCTTGTGTGCGAACAGGATAAACTATATTAGATAATAATGCTGATTGCAATAGGCGATTCCCGAATTCGTACTTCTTTCCATCTGGCAATATCTTATTCCCGGAGTTTGTGGCATTCATTTGAATACGCGACGTATAAGTTGCTGGTGAAGCATGGAATTTCTGTATTTGTTCGTTTACTTGTTCAGAGGTTCCAGTACAGACCAATGCATATAAAGTTTCCTCTGAATGAGCAGCCAACACTATTGGTCGTAAAAAAGCATTAGTATAATTCCACTTCATATTACCGACTAATCTTGTTGCTACATGGTCGTGTACCTTTTTGCGGAAGAAGGATTCCAGATTGTCATCCAGAATTGTACGGATACTCGATTCCTTATAGGTCCATGCTATTCCATAATAGTTATTACAGCCATCATATTTTAAACTAAAATCCTGATTTTCATTTCCTGTCTCTATTTTAGGATTAAAAGATAAGGATCTTGGAACTATTTCAATTTTCTTCATTTCCTCTTCACTTCCTATAAAGAAGCCATCTAAGGCAGTACTACTAGTACCCTTAGAACGTAACTCTAAAAGGTATTTTCCTGACTTTTTACATGAATATGGAACTAAGGCTAAGGTGTATTCTCCAGTACCTCTTAGCTTCAGAGAACTTTCAACCAGTCCTTTTATTTGAAAAGTTGCAATCTTGTCCTTAGGCGTATTATATCTAAACCCTATCATCCCTTTTTCTTTTCCCGGGAGGATATTCACCTCATAAACAACTTTATCTCCCTTTTCTTTGTCAAATTCTTTACCCAAAACAAACCCGCTTAGCGACTGTGAGGTTTGCATTTCATTTCTTTTCCATCCATCATATACTAAATTATATTGGGGAGATTTGTGTGCTGGCTCATTTAATAAATAATCGGTAGCATTGTACCATTGTACATTGATATTTTCTGGAATTTTAACCTGAGGTTGTTCCTGCTCATAGTCAATATAAGCCATCAGGTTGAGCACCAGATTTTGATTAACCGTAGTATTATTGACACAGCGCATGCCTACCAACGTGCAATGTTCGTCTAGCACATAGTAGGTGACATCGGTAAACACACGATCTTTCCATTCCAGCTCATACCGGTATGTTATACGGTTCATGGAAGGATTAATGTCCCATGGATAATAAGATGACTCAAAAAGAACATGAGGAATTAGTTGCCGGCTACGATAATATCCCGGCATAACAGAAAAATCGAAACGCATTCCTTTCTGCATGTCGGGTATATGTGATATTCCGGCATAACGTTTAGAATAAGGCCCCCACGCATGTAATGAGGTTATATCATGACTATTGGTAAAACAAGATGGAGGAATAGTTTCTTTTCCTGATATGGTTATCGTAAAGAAAGTACCTATCAGTAACAATAATAATAACAGTTTCTTTTTCATGTTAGCATAAAATATGAAGAGTTGCTCATTATTAGACAAATGAGCACATTTATATAATAATAAGCAACTTCAATACAATTCACGGAAAAATATTAGAGATATGGCAAAATATTAAGTCGAAAATGAACAGTCTTCATTTCTTTACTTTTTATTTCAGAGAATAACTCATTTTATCTGTATTCCATCCTTTAAAGACAAGGATATTATGAACTGACAGATTCTTTGCTGCAGTCTCAATCTTGATAACCTTTTTTTCACCTGGCAATAAAGTGAAGAAATTGTCAGAGTAGTAAGAGGGACGGATTGGAGAATGCTTTTCATTTAACAGCTGGAGCTGATTGAAAAAAGCAATCTGATTTCCAACATTTCTAACAATTACCTCTATGTACATATTATTTTCCTTAAGTTGTGTTGTACAAGATAACTTAACCTTTGCCTTCGCCATATTATTCAAACTTTCGAATCCCGAGGTACAAGGTCCTGTAATAGTAGTCCGGCCTTGATATGTGTCGTTTGACCGCCAATAGAAGTTTGTTGAAACCACTTTTCCTGTCTCGTCTTTCAAAAATAAATTGATAAAGTGAACTTGTGATATATTCTTTGGAAATACCAACTTTATTATATCATTAGAGACACCATCTTCTTCAATATCAACAGTAGCCGTCCTTTCAAGAACTTTTTTGCTATCCATATTGAACACCTGAGCTATTACTTTGTATCCTTTAAACGACTGGTTATAATCATTAACGACCGATACGGAATTCTTTAAATAGTCAAATTGTACATGTAGAGGTTTCAATGAGTTAGCTGTATGATAAAGAGATGCAGTAGGCTCTAATGACCAATCCCACATCCTTGCTGAAACTTGAGGATTAGGACAGTTGTGATACCAGAAAAGCAGCCCCGAACAGAAACGGTCACCATGGTTAAACTTGTTATAGTTCCAACATTCCCAGATACTTTTGGAATTCATAGCTCCTACAAACTGGGCTTTCTCACAGTATTCTTCAATGGTCTTTGATTTTCCATACTGATTAACCAAGTCATTATATAAAGATGTCATTCGGTGAAAACCATTTCCATCCATATAATCCCATACCTTTTTATTGATTGGCCACAAATCCTTGCTGTCCATCATCTCTTTTAGAGACTCGTATACCGGTAATGTAGGCGCTCCATATTCTGGATTAAAACCATATATACGGCTTCCTCGTTCTGATGCACTATCTTCATAGTGTTGCATTGGATTAACTTGCTTATAAGGACTACCATCATGCACACCATCACATTCCGACTGCATCTGATAAGGTCTTGTCCCATCCAAGCGACTAAGCAACTCTGGAGTTCCTGTTACTTCAGAACTTTCATTAGAAGCAACATAGAATGCTAATGCTGCATGATTGCGAATTCTCTTAACTGTTGATTCTACATTCGCCAAATACAGGGCTTTGTCTTGCGGATGCTTGGTATCACCTGTTAACCAGAACTCTTGCCATACCAACATGCCCAATTCATCACAAAGTTGGTAGAAACGATCTGATTCAGCAATACCTCCTCCCCATATGCGAAGAAGATTGACTCCAGATTGCGCTGTGTATTTCAATTCAGCATCCATACGATTATCTGAAGTTCTTAACATCGCCTCAGGAACCCAGTTCGTGCCTCTAATGAATAAGGGCTTACCATTGACGATAAACATCTTGGAACCATCGGGAGTTTTAGTTGTTACATGAATATCCCTAATGCCAAATCTTGAAATTAAAGAATCACAGACTACACCATCAACCGAGACGGACATCTTTAGTGTATATAAGTTTTGTGGACCTTTGTTTACAGGCCACCACAATTTAGGCTGAGCCATATTCAACTGTGCAAAATCTTTGCAAGAGAAATTACAGACTTTCTCTTCACCACGAAGTATGTCAATTGTTTTAGTAAAGGTGATACCTTCACCTACAATTTCGCCCTTAACCATACACTTTAAAGGTCGTGTATTATTGGGATTTATTATTTCAACTGATACATCTTCGTGAGCAACATTAAAGTTTCCTTTATCAAAAGATGATTTGACAAAAGGATGTCGTAATGCCACTTTCCCTGTAGCATATAGAGAGATTCCTCTCCAAATACCAGTATTTCTGTCTCGAATACCATCTGGATAAGTAAAATCCCAACCCACAGTCATCAATTGGGTTACATTGAGACCAATATTTCCATCACCGCCATTTTGGAATTCTCCTTTAGCTCCCCAGGCTTTGGGAGTATAGTTACTTGGCATGTCGACTGGATGAACTAATATGGCAATGGCATTATTCTTGCCAATATTAACGAAATCGGTGATATTGATATAATCATTCTTAAACATTCCCATCATGGTGCTGAGTAAATGTCCGTTCACCCATACTTCAGCCCGATAATTGATACCGTCTGGCTGAAGCCAAATGGTCTTGCCTTTGAACGAAGCTGGCATCTCAAATTCTGTGCGGAACCAATAGGTATAAAATGAATTACCTACTTCGGAAATATCAGGTATCTTTTTGTTAGTAATTTTATTGTTGTCGCCAAAATAGGGTTCTGGAAAAACCTTATTATAAACCAACGAGCTTAATACGGTACCGGGTACTACAGCATCAAGCCAACTAGTTTCGCTGTACCCAGCTTTAGAGATTATTTCTCCTGCCACTCCTACTTGATTTGCCTTTTTCATTTTCCATTCAAAAGTTCCTTCATGAATAGCTTTTGAGTCTAGATTGATACAACCGGCTCTTTCACTATTATATACAGAGCCATGTATAAATCCTGGTACTCCCAACAGTAGAAAAAGTAATGTTTTCAGTATTTTCATATAAGTCTTTTATTATTTCATTTGTTCAAATTCTCTGATTACTTGATGCGAATTCACTTTTTGGACACAGTTATCATACCGGTCAATTGCCTGACAAGCTGCAATGGCTGAAGTTTGTCCGAGTACCATAAAAACAGGTTCCATCCGAATAGATCCATAGGCTATATGTGATGCCGACAGACAAACTGGAACCAAGAAATTTCTCGCTTCTGTTTCCTGAGGCGTAATAGCTCTGTAAGAAACATTATAGGAATCTTTCAGATAGATTTGAACATCGCCCTCATTTTTTACCATCCCATTTACCACATATCGTCCACAGTTATGTGAATCCATTGTATATGCGGCCCATGCAATCGGATCATCTGCAACTTTTGTATTTTCGCAGTACTGCTGTGTCATTACCATTCTACCGATCATTCTCCGTGATTCACGGATATATAACTGAGATGTAAAATGTTCATTCTCTTCGTATTCATCTCTTGGATATCCCCATTTTTGTAGTTCATGACGGATATTTGCCGGGATCCGATTATCCGTCCACATGAAGTATAACAGACCTTTTGTATAATCAAGATGATTATTATATATCTTCTCACGATCTATATAAGAAGCTTCCGGATAATTCCAACTATCTCCAATCATGTCTGTAGAAAAGCCTCCCTGATTGTTGATATCACATTTATGATTGGGCATCATATCCCATTTTAAACAATCCTTATACGTTTTCCATGGTGAAACTTCTTTCAGACGTAACAGTAGTTCATATTTTGTTGAATCATAATTTTCAGGACGGGTTATCGGTATTCTGTTGTTCTCATCATTGGTGAGGGTAATTCGGAAATTGTAGGATTGAACATGTTTATCACCAGCTCCTGTTTTTCCAATTGGTTCAGAAAGAATTCCGTAAAGCAATCCACTGGATGGATTACCTTTTATTTTGTATGGGTCTACCCCATCTGGGAACTGATGTTTTTGATGCATTTGGACACCATTACCAGTTTCGCCATATTGTGAGTTTGCTTCTCGGCCAACTGTATAAGAGACGCCTGCTTTGGCCATTAAATCTCCTTCATAACTGCAATCCAGAAATATTTTTGCTGACACCTTTTTTCTGGTCATTTTGAGAGGTCGATTAGAATCCTCCAGGCTTATTCTGATAATCTCATTTCCTCTCTTTTGAACATTAATAATATGATATTGGTATAATACGTCTGTTATTCCGGCTTCCTCGAGAAATCCTTTGAAAGTTGCCAACGCTACTTTAGGTTCAAAAGTAAACTTGGGCTCATTTTCTCCATAAGACCGACCTATTCGATTATAAAATTGAAGGGCATAGCCTTTGATGATACTTTTATTTCCAATATCTGTCCACCCTAGTCCACCTGCTGTTAACCCACCAATTCTATTACCTGGCTCTATAAGAATTACAGATTTTCCTTTCTTTTTAGCTGTATAAGCAGCCATAATACCTGCAGGTGTAGCACCGTAGATACAAATATCTACCTGAGTATTGTTATTGCCAGCGTATCTGCTGGATTTAAGATCTTGATTTTTATTATTGATATTCCTGGATGTAGAACAGGATGTCAATAATAAACAGACAAGCATTATTATTGTTGTAAACACATTCTTGCTATAACGAATTACCATCATATGTAGTTAAAGTATGAATTATATCTGCATTTATAAAAAACAGAAAGGCATGTTTTTTAGTTAACATGCCTTTCATTAAGATGTTTCTACTTAAGTTCCTTAATCTTTATATTACTAAACCAGACTTCATTTCCGTGATCCTGTAAGAGGATATTGCCTTCTGAAGGATTTCCGAAATCAGGCCAATTCTTATATTTGCTATAAGCAACCAAAGCGTTCCACATATCATTATTACGTGTGTATTCGATAAGTTTTACTCCATTCAACCAATGTTCCACATGATTACCTTTTACTATAATAGTGGCCGTATTGAATTCTCCTTTGTTAAAAGGTTTATTTTCGGGAGCAGGAATAAGATCATATAATGATCCTAATTTTCTATTACCTTTTACACCAAGTTTTGCGTCAGGATGTTTTTCATCATCAAGTATCTGGAATTCACAACCGATAGCAGAGCCTTCTCCTTTATTCAAATCAGGATTAACGAAGTATTTAACTCCACTATTTGCTCCTTCAGTAATCTTAAAATCTACTTTCAGAATAAAGTTCTTGTATTTACGAGTAGTCACGATGTCACCACCATTAGCAGATTCAGCTCCTCCACTCTTCATCACTTTCAGAATTCCGTTTTCCATGATCCAACCTTTTGCAGGAAAAGTAGAAAGCTTAGCTCCTTTCCATCCATTACTTGTCTTGCCATCCCAAAGCAAAGCCCATCCATCTTTTGCTTCTCGTGAAGAAAGCGTATTAGCGATAAGATTAATTTCAGGTGCCTCATTTGCTTCAGGAGTTAGATAAGAAGCTACATTTTCAGTACAAATACGAATGTTCTTCCAACTCACACATTTATTCTCATAAGAAGCATTATTGATGGAATGTACCTGCAAAGCAATGAAGCCAGTCGATGTCATATTATCCCAAATATTAGCACATGGAACACCGTTGATCCATGTACGAATAGAATTACCGAAGGCCTCAATACGGGCTCTATTCCATTCGTTATTTTTAAAAGCTGTCTTTGCAGACGGATTCTGTGTCAAAGGATATATCCAATTGCGACGAGCCTCATCATATATACCGCCCGACCAGGCACGGGATGACGGATCAATTTCAAATTGATAGCCATGTACTCGACCATTTTGATATTCATTTTTACTCTCGCTACGGAATTGTACTCCAGAGTTTAATTCATTATCTACTTTAAAATCAAACTCAAGAATAAAGTCTCCATAGTTCTTAGTAGTTGCCAGAAAAGTATTGGAAGTTCCCATTTTAGGTTTACCCACAATGACATCACCCACTATTTTATACTCAGCTTTCCCATTTAGTTTTTTCCATCCTTTCAGGTTTTTGCCATTGAAAAGAGGTTCCCAGTTTTGTGCCTGCAAGGAGGCAACACAAAATAAAAGTAAAATCGATAATAATAAATTCTTCATATCCTTCTATTTCTAATAATGCAATTTATACCTCTTACTTTTCTAAAAGAGCGACAGCGCACCAAAGGTATGGAGCCTGTCCGTGATAATCGCCTGCATGGCGGGGACGATCGTAATAGTACTGTTTGTCATTCTTCTTATTTGTTCCCACACAAACTTCTGTTACTTCATCACGATCGTTGATATATGAAACTAAAGCTATCCAGGCTTTACGGACAACAGGATCATATTCTTTTGCATCTAGCCAGCCATTTTTTACTCCTTTTATAAGTGCAAAAGTAAACATAGCCGATCCTGATGTTTCTGCCCAACAATCCGATTCATTAATCAACTGATTCCATAAACCATTTGAATTTTGATAATTCTTTAAACTTTTCATCATAGATTGATAACCTTTCAGGATACGAGGGCGATCTTTGCTATCTTTAGGCAAGCACTGAAGTAACTCTGCCATACCAGCAGCCATCCATCCATTTCCGCGACTCCAATAGAATGGCACATCAGGTGCATGATAGAAAAGACCATTCGGACGTTGTAACTCATCCAGATAATGTACCATTTCTTTTGCTGCTCTATCAATAAATTTCCGATCTTTGGTCACTTTATAAGCTTGAGTTTGTACAATAGTGATCATATACATGTCATCAATCCATAAACGTGTTTCCCAGGAATAACCTTTTTCAGCCCAAGCCTTTTGTTCTGGATTTGCATTTTCAGGCACTTCCCATTGGGTTTCAGCATAAGGGAGTCCTAAATCCAGATATCGTTTATCTTTTGTTACTCGATACATTTCCAAAGGCAAACTTCCAAACATATTCAAATCAACATGATTCATAATGGGTAACAATGCCTTTTCTGTTGTAAACAAAGGCTCAAATTTATCTTGCAGAAGCTTAATGAGTTTTTTATCTTTTGTTATTGCACCAAATTTAAGTGCTCCACTCCAATTAAAAGTTTCAGGATAACTAATCCATTTTCCGGCATGAAGCATATGCTTTCCATCTACAAAATGATACGCCAATCGTTTACCTACTTCTTGGGGCGTGCACCCTTTCGGAAAATCGGTTAGTAGCTTAGTTTGAGCAAATAAGAGCTGAAAAGGAATAATGAATGATAATAATACAAGTACTTTCTTACACATAATGACATTTTTTATTATATAGAATTAAAACTAATTTTTACAACTTATAGAATTCTTCCCAACCATTACGTGGAGGGATTCCTGTTAACATTGCATTAGCAAATTGATTGTTTGTAATTTGTTTAGTACGGCTATCAAAGAATAACTGGGTATTAAGGCGTTGTGCCATAACACCGAGTGAGAATACCTGACTCAACACACCATTAATTTCGAACGATGAACGTGTTTTCTCTATGCCGTTACAAGCCAACAAGAAATTTTCAAAATGATTGGAAGGGCTTTTGGGTACTACAGGTAATTTATCTGCCATTTCTCTTGCTTTTTCTTCAGGAATGATTGACAGCGTGCTTCCATGACTTCCTCCTTTAAATATTAAATCTTTCGTATATATTATTTTTCCGGGATTAAGTTGTGTGGCAGGCGCATCTCCCTGATTTGTTTTAGGGATGTTGGGATCAAGGCCAGATACACCATATCCAGCAGGAATAGGCGGCAAATTATCTAGTCCGTCATACCACGTAATATCTACGGGAGGCATTCCTTTACGTTGAGGGAAGCGGAACAGAATTGTGGACGAGTAAGGATAGAAATAATCATTATGTCCCTTCTCATACAACATTGACACTTCATACGGCAAACCAAGTTCAAGAAACTCGTGTACAGTATCAAGAATATGTGCACCCCAATCACCTAAAGTTCCCATGCCAAAATCGTACCAACAACGCCATTCGCCCTGATGATATTTTTCGTTGTATTCATGATATGGAGCAGCTCCGAGCCATGTATTCCAATCCATATCTTTTGGGATAGGTTGAGCTTCAGGCAGTTTGTAGATATTAGAATCCCATTTATGCCAACGACGAACGTTATTCATATGAGCTGTGACAGCTGTAACATCTTTGATGATACCCGCGTCCATCCATGCTTTAAACTGAAAATAATTAGCCTCGGAATGTCCCTGATTTCCCACTTGCGTTGCCAATTCAGGATGTCGGCGCGCAGCTTGCATCAGTAACTCTGCTTCGTAGAAAGTACGTGCCAAAGGTTTTTCTACATATACATGCTTGCCTGATGCCAATGCCAGCATACTGATGGGAAAATGTGAATGATCGGGCGTAGCAATGACTACTGCATCAAACTCGTTTCCCGCCTTATCAAACATCTGACGGAAGTCCCTGAATTGTTTCGCTTTAGGATACATGCCGATAACCTTCTGGGTATGTTTGGCACCCATGTCCACATCACAGAGTGCAACTACTTCAATCATTCCTGTTCGAGCAAATTCTCCTATAACTTGTTCGCCACGGTTACCAATACCTACATAAGCTATCTTCACTTTAGCTTTCATCTTTGGCTTTTGTCCTACATTCAACGAGGCAGCATTCAGCAACCCGTTAGAGCCTACTGCCAGCCCGGCAGATGCCATTGTCATAGTCTTGAGAAAATCTCTTCTGGATACCATAGTTTTTCATTGATTAGTTAATATTATGTTTTTCGAGGTCAACATTATTGCTTTTACACATAAGTATATCTTCCCCTTGAAATGTTTTTATTCACAGAAAGATACTGAACCCAGCGAGGTGAGAAACATTTTAGTAACTCTTCTCTTTGCTCTATAAGAACGACAAACAAAGCAGTAGATAAGATTTCACCTTCCATCCCGCTATTCGTAACAACGGCTACCTGACGATGTCCATCAACTAGTTTACCGTTGCACGGATCGATGATATGCATCCGTTCTTCTGAATCATTACCCGAGGTGGTTAAACATTCATTAAAGAGCCAGACTTCATCTTCGCCGGAGCCGCTAGTCATTCCATTTCCGAAGCCAACTTTCCAGCCCTCACCGTATGGGTGATTACCTAATGCAAGAACTGAACTGTTGCCCAAATTAATCAAAGCATTTTCTTGTCCGTTATTATTTAGAATATTTCGTATTCGTTCTAAAGCATACCCTTTTAGGCAACCGGAAAGATTTATTCGTACACCTTCTCGACTAAAGAAAATTGTTCGATCTTCAGCTGACAAGCTTATAGCATGGATAGTATCCTTATCATAATTATCGGAATGGATTGCAATATCAAAACAACCAAATGTGCGTTTATGCGCAGATAAACAGAAAGAGAGAATTTCAAAGAGTTCAGGACTGACCTTAACCAGGTGCTTAGCCGCTTCATTATTAATTCTCGAGAGTTCGCTGTCATCATAGAAGTTGGCAAGTTTCTCCAATCGCTTTAATTCGTCATGTATCAAATTAGTAATTTCATACTGAATATATTTTTCATTTTGTCCATGCAATAGAATGTCAACACGTGTATGCATTGAAGTAAACCATGAGTATAGTAACTGGCTCCCATTACTCATAGGCTTTGTCAGGTGTTGTATAGTATCGTTTTTCATTCAGTTAACATTTTCCTCATTTTCTTGAGAATAATATCCTTATTTCATATTTAAGCAATCGTATTAAACACCAGAATAGATAGAGTACTACAGCAAAAATAAATACATACAAGATAGAAGTAATCAGTTCGACAACTGGGGTATGATAAGCAATAATCGCATAAATATTGGCAAGATTGGCAACCAAAAAGCAAACCAGAAATGTGATTATCTCATGTTTCTTTCTTCGAGCAGTTATAAGCGTGTCTTTCATACTCCAAGTTGTGTTTGTGGTTTATGGTTCAAATAATTAATCTTGTATTCATCAGGAAAAGAAAGGATACGTCCTTCTTCAATAGCTTGATGTCCTAGCAGGCAAAGAACACTTGCGTAATAGCCTTCTTCTGCGATCCGAATAGGCTGTCGACGAGTGATGACAGCTTCCACAAAAGCATCCAATAAAAGCAAGGTTCCATCTGTATTTGGACGTTCGCCAAGTATATACTCACCATTATTTTCGTTTGCTGTTTCCGGAGCCCAACTCGTTCCTGCAAAAGGAAGTGAGCCAAAAAGTTTATTTTCAAGGTCGTTTACCATCTGTAAAAATCCCGGTGCAGGAGAAACATCTTCAAAGAAATATTTGCCACGCTCAGGCTCAACTGTTCCCAAATTACCCATTATTTGTTCTTCCAATCCATAAAATTTGTTAGAAGTAACGGAGTCAAATGTCATTTTCACCCCATCGTCAAAGACGTATATACAACTAATATTATCATATACCTCTCTGCCATCTTTCCAAAAGGTTATAGCACCCTGCCCCATAACTTTTTCTGGAAGTTTACGCAAAGCCCAGCTACCTATTTGTAATTGATGACAAGCAAGTTCGGTCATCAACCCTTTGGAAGATTCGCGATACAACCTCCAGTTGATGAGGTGCTCCAGCTCAGGCGAGGGAACAGGTCTTCTCCAATCTCCATTTCTATTCCAAAAGGTGCGGATAGAATTGATTTCTCCAAATACGCCACGATGAATCATCTCCATAGCCTTTATGTAACGTGGGTCGAAAAGACGTTGTTGTCCAGTAAAAAAAATCAGACCAGTCTCCTTATGGCGTTTATACATATTGTGGCATTCTTCGATATTATAGCCGATACATTTCTCACAAAGCACATGTTTCCCTGCATCAAATGCATCCATCACAATTCTGTAATGAGTATTCAAGGGAGTTGCCACAAGAACAGCATCAATTGTTTTATCTTCCAATAACTTCCGGTAGTCACCATAAACTTTAGCCGAAGGGATAAGTTTATGAGCCTCTTCAATTGACGGACGATAAATATCGCACAGAGCAACAATCTCTACCTTTGAGTTCTTCAATAGAAAGCCAATATGAAACTGTCCGCGTGATCCAATTCCGATAACTCCCAAACGACATTTTTCTTTGCCTGTTAACGTTACTTCCGAAAAAGCAGACAACCAAGGACTTGCAGCTAATACAGCTCCTGCACCCGCAATTCCAAGATTTCTTAAAAATTCACGTCGGTTAATAAATTCTTGTTTCATTTTTCAATAGATAAACTTCTGGTTAATTCAATTTAAGACTATCAAAAGTGGTTAGAAATGTTCAAAAAAACAAAGAATCATAATATTACAATACTCAATATCCAATTATTTAACAATCAGCTTTATTTGGCTTTCATTTTTTGTATTGCATTCATCATCTATCGTATCTTCTTATTCGTTTTATATGGCCAAAATATGATAATAGTCATTGTAACCACAATTCGGGATTTGCTTTCTTTATTGTTAGCGAAATTGATGCATAAGAGAATCGCCCAACGACATTCTTTTATTATTAGAATGTTATTTAAATTTCAATAGTTTCCCTACCATAAACTAGGAGTTTATAGCAGGGAAACCATCTATTAAAATATTCTCAATTAAGATCAATCCTGATTACAAACAGGCGCTTCAGCCTCACTCGATGGGCTATCATTTGCAATACTAGGCCAACCATCTTCCCAAACAATTTTATCAATCATCAAATAGCGTCCTTTACTAGGGGTATGTCTATCATAACTATGATATAACATCCAGTCATTACCTTCACTATCTTGAATAATTTCTGAATTATGTCCTGGACCTACAAAACGATCATTTGCCTTAATAATTATTTCATAACTATTATCAAGCATACTTTCTCCCTTCTTATTTACATACGGGCCTAACAAAGAAGTAGAGCGTCCAACAACTGTTGTATAAGTACTCAACATTGAACTGCAGCAAGCACCAACAGATGCAAATAAATAGTAATAATCACCTCGTTTATAAATATATGATGCTTCAAAAGCATCACCTGCAATTTGTATTTTTTCGGCTTTAGCTGTTGCAAGATCAGGAGCTACTCTCATGCCATCATCTGACAGTTTTACAGCATAAATACCATTAAAACTTCCGAGAAACAACCATTTTTGACCGTTTTCTTCAAAATAACAAGGATCAATAGAGTTTCTTATTCCAATTTCAGCAGAAGAAAATAATTTACCTTTACCATCAACAGATTTGTCTATATTGAAAGGACCCTCAGGGGTATCTGCATAAGCTGTTCCTATACCTGCTGTTTCAGGTTTTCCCATAGCAGACATTGCATAATACAATATATACTTGTCGCCTATTTTTTGAATAGATGGTGCCCATACAGCTGCCCCACTATCTGTAACAAACGACGGTTTTGTTGAGAACATAGGACCTGCATCAGTCCAGTTAATCAAATCCTCTGATTTACGGATGATTGTATTTGTACAATATGTATAAAACAATTGATTATTTACTTTTAATACAGAAGGATCTGCCGAACTAAAATTAGTTAATGGATTTGAATAAGGGTGAACGAATTTTTCTTTTACCAATTTGTCACTTTCAGAACAAGACATTAAACTCCCCATGAGAGCAAAAGCTAGTAATATATATTTATTTTTCATATATTCTTTAAATTAATCATTTAACTGATATATTATTTTCAGCACCGTCATAGCCAAGATTTTGATTGATATGACCTTGGGTATTTGACTTAATAGCATTTTGTGGTATCGGCCAAAGTACATGGTACGGCTTCATTACGAAAGCATTTGTCGAATAATAGTATTGTTGTGAAAAGAAGTTGTTTTTTTGCATAATACGATCGTAATACCAATTCTTTGTAGAAAAGTTCTCCAGAGAATATCCATCCAAACCCTTTTCTGCCATTAAGAAAGCAATACGTGTAAGTTCAGTTTTGCGATGTTCCTCCAAATACAGCTCTCTGGCTCTTTCGTCCAAGATATCATCCAGTGTAACAGATTCTAGCTCTGGCGCTTGAGCACGACGACGAATTGTATTCACATCTTCTTTAGCCAAGTCCATCTGACCTAACCACCAATATGCCTCAGCTCTCATCAAATAAGTCTCAGCAAGACGGAATATATACTGATCAGTAAAACCACCCACAGGAACATTTCCACCAGCTTTTATATCATCTTTATCAATCAACACTTTCACAATAGGAAATGAAAAATAGCAACGCATTGTGTCAGTTACATAAACCGGATTTACTGGTTGTCCAAAATATTTGCTACTACCACCGTTAGCAGCAGGACGGTTATAATAAATTCGAGACTTGTCAAACCAATTGTTAGAATTATGTCTCAAATCATTGCTACAATTATTCCAAAGTGTATATTGAGCATAATTTGTTGGGCGTACCTTAGCAAGACCCCTTCCCAAAAATTCTAACTCTTCATATCCACCATAAATACCCGATGCATCTGTTGTTCCCTGTTTACCATCCGGTGTTTTCACTTTACTTCCAGAATGCCACTGAGGACAGAAATTACGCTTACGATTTGAACCACTCGCTGAAGAACATCCTTCTAATCCAAAACGTTCTTGACCTACTATAATAGCCTCTTTATTCTCTGCAAGACTAATATTTTCCTCTTGGAACAAATCATTGAACACATCTTTTGTTTTATCTGACATATTAACGCCAAAACGTTGAGTCATCAGGTGTAATCCGTAATTATTGATACATCTGGTCGTAGCATCTACAGCCTCTTGGAAATCACCAGTACAAAGGCATATTTTAGCTAGCAAATGCTCACCAGCTGCTCTATTAATACTGCCGCGCGGAGCATCTATTGGTAACCATTGCACTGCAAATTCCATATCATTTTTCAGCTGTGCAAGAATAGTTTTTCTAGAAACAGTATTAAAATCTAATTTCGGTTCAGTTATTTCATCTAATATCAAGGGTAAATCTCCAAACTGATTTACCAGTAAATAATACCAATATGAACGGTGGAAATAACCCTCAGAAAGTAGTGCATTTCTTTCTTCCTCTGTACTAATACCTGAAGCCTTAGGCACACGACTAATCACTGTATTGGCATATTTAATACCATTCCATCCAAAGCTCCAATAGCGAAGATGCAAATATTCATTAGTAGTAGGAGTCAATTGAGTTTCCATATTGTGAATTTCCTTTGTTTCAGGTCCTCCCATTACAGCCATATCTGACCATGCATACTCGTATACAGAAAATGTTTCACAGTTTGATGAATTAAAAGCATCTCCAAACCATTCGAAATTCATCTGTTTACGGCACAGACAAAGCAACGTTTCCAAACCGTTTTTATCTACAAAAGTATTCTCCGGTGTTAAAAAAGACATTGGCTTAGGCTCTAGATCTACACAAGCCGATAAGCTAGCTAACATTAAGCAAGTTGCTAACCCCTTAACTATATATTTTTTTGTTCTCATTTGAAAATCTTTATTTGTTTATTCATTCTATCAGATTACAAGGTCATATTTATTCCAAACGTGAAGATACGAGGAGTAATACCTTTGGTCATCGGGTCAGAAGTTCTCCATTTTGATAGAACAAATGCATTATCCACATTGAAGCTCAGTTTTAAATTCTCAATCATAAGTTTACTTAAAAGCTTTTGAGGGAATGTATAAGCTAATGACATATTCTGCATTTTGACGTAATTTCTTTTCTTATAAATATTTACTGTTGGATTTGAACAGTCAGCACCCAAACGGGCATATTCGCTATTAGGATTCCATGGAGTCCAATATTCTGTCCAAGTGGAATTAGCACTTTCAAAATAACGATTATCCTCATTTCTAGCTAAATTATCTATCCCAAGATAATTAAATTCTCCACGAAGGACAAAAGAGAAATCAATACAATTAAGTAATCTCAAATCACTACGAAGAGACATTCTATAACGGGGAGTACTTGAACCCAACCATACTTTATCATTTGTATTAACTACACCATCTCCATTGACGTCAAGAAGTTTTGGATCACCTGGTTGTTTACCATATTTATTTGCTTCATACTCTTCACCCATCTGCCAAACACCAAGCCATTTATAGTCATAAATATCACGAATTCCATGCCCGATATACCAACCATTCTGCACATCATCATCTTCACGTCGTCCAATAACATTACCTTTATCATCTAAAACATCAATCATTTTTCCATACAGATGTTTTATTGTATTTTTATTAATTGAATAAATTAATGAAGTACTCCAAGATATTTTTTTAGGAATGCTAACATTCACGCTTGTCAAAGTCAATTCTACTCCTTTATTATTTATTTGTCCTAAGTTCGTAGCTACACTTCCATATCCTGTGATTGCCGGCATAGAACGGTCCATCAATAAGTTTGTGGTTTTATTAAAATAGACATCAGCTACACCACTCAATCTGTTATTTAATAATCCAAAGTCCAATCCAAAATTGAAAGCACTTGTTGTTTCCCATTTCAAATCATTATTAGCCAAGCTAGAAGGATACACGCCTTTCACATTTACTCCATCTTGAATTGAATTTGTTATTGTCAAGCGAGAAAAAGCAGCATAACGACCAATGTCTCTATTACCATTCTGTCCCCAAGATAAACGCAACTTCAAATTATCAACAAAGCTTAACTTTTTCATAAACTTTTCTTCCGAGATACGCCATCCTGCAGCAAAAGCAGAAAAAACACCATACGGATTATTCTGTCCAAATGCAGAAAAACCATCACGACGTACAGAAGCAGTAAGCAAATAACGATCCATTAAAGAATAATTTAAACGTGCCAACATACCATTTCCTGTTTGCATTTCATCATTGGAATTAACAACAGGATTAATACCTGCCTGAATGCCATGGTAACTCAATGTGCCATTGGGCTGAAAACCTTCATTATTTCCAGTACTCTCCCAAGATTGAAATTTCTCAGCAGTATACACAAATGTTGCATCTACATTATGAATGTCAGCAAACGTATGATTCCATTTCAACATATTATCAACACTCCATTCGTAATCGGAATAATCACGGCGAGTAGACTCTCCTCCAGCTACTACACCAGGATTCACGTCTGATTTGAAATAATAATCTTTTATCCAACCATAACGAACATTAAAGTTTGTTTGATAACTAATTCCATAAGGAAGAGTCAATTTGCCATATACTGTTGATATTAGGTTCTGTGTTCTATAATATTTATCGTCAACAGATCGTGCCAACAAAGGATTCGAAACCCTATTATCATTCCAAGGTCTCACTTTAATACTTCCATCATCTTCATACACACTACCAAAAGGGCTCATTACGCTGGAACCTCCAGCATCTACACTAATCTGATCTGTCCCTTTATTGGCAAATTGCGCATTCAAACCAACCTTCAACCATTTTGTAATGTCTGTATCCAAATTAAGACGAGCTCTCACTGCACGAAATTGATCTCCTACCTGAAAACCCTCATTATCTGTATATCCTAGAGACATGTAATAATTTGTATTGGGTGTCTTACCCGAAACTGATGCATTATAATCCTGTCTTAAACCTGATTTATAAACAAGATCCTGCCAATTAACAATTTTTCCCGCTTTATAATTATCTATTTCCAACGGATTAAATCCTAAACGGGTCATCCATGTTCCAACATAATCTCCAGAGAAAGAAGCATCATAATTAGCCCATTGCTCTTGAGTCACACCTTCTGGCAATTTATTAGGATCATCATAATATCCCGCCCCATGTTGTTGACTACCTGGTAAAAAGTAATCATTAGTCTTCCAATAATCAGAACGTCTTTGAATATACTGCTCAGGCGTAGCTAACTTTGGTAAAAACTGTGCCTGTACAGAACCTATATTAGCGCTAAGATTAATTACTGGTTTATTAGTGCTACCTCTTTTCGTGGAAATCATAATAACACCAGCCGAACCTTTAGCACCATATATAGCTGTAGAACTTGCATCTTTTAGCACATCTATGCTTTCAATATCATTAGGATTAATATCGGCAATATTACCATAGAATATAACACCATCCAGAACAATCAAAGGAGACGTAGAAGCTTTTAAAGAAGCTGGACCACGAACTTCAATAGAACCACCGCCAGCTGCACCGCTTGAAGGGCTAATATTAACACCGGCAATACTTCCTGTCAAGAAATCAACAACATTTGTTGCAACTTTAGTCTGCATAACTTCCTTTCCAATATGTGAAACAGCACCAGTTACATCCTTTCTCTTCATCGTACCATAGCCCACTACCACAACTTCTCCCAAAGTTTTTGTGTCATCTCTCATCACAATGTGCAACGGAGTACCTTTAAAGATTATTTCTTGGGAAACCATTCCAATACAAGAAAACACAAGTGTATTTCCTTTTTTCCCATTCAATGAAAATTTACCGTCGATATCGGTAATAACACCCGTCGTTGTGCCTTTCACTAACACATTTACACCAATCAGCGGCATGTTTCCGGGATCCACCACTTGTCCTGCTATAGTTACGTTCTGCGAATAAGCAGTAACCGCAAGGACAGATAGAAATAAAACCAACAATTTCTTAATCATTTTTATAGTATTAAATTTAAAAAACTATGCGAACTAAGCATTCGCTTTTAACATAAACACAATAGCTTGACGCTTTAAAAAAATAAGTTTTAAGAATTTATATCATAGACATTATATTTCATATAACTTCAGGATAACAGTTTCAACTTTTCTTGACGCAAAAATAGCTTTATCACATAAAGAGGAGTACAATAATCTCTTCAATTTATGCAATTATATATTCAAAAGAATGCCTTTGAATTGATTTATATAGCATTTGCTCATTTAATTCTAATTAGTGAATATTTAATTCTATTTCACGAGGTAACTAAGTAGTATTCCAAAAGTATTTGAAAATATTTTATAAAATAGGCAGAGCTTAACGCTCTGCCGTATAACAAGTTTTAATAATATTTAGATTGCACTCTTTTTTAATAATTAAGTAGCTCTATTCAGACGCTCTCATACGAATATAGCACCGGTGTTACCACACTCATCTATCATTTGGGTAAGGCATAATCTCAATATTTAATCAGTGCCTATTATAATTGCTGTCTACTCAATCGACTATAAAAACTAAAAATTACTTTTCTTAGTTGGTTTAGGTCCGGTATAAGAACGTTGCATACCACCAAAGTCCAAAACCACTTTTTGCAAAATAGTACCAGGATCTCCACATAGAATTTTCAAAGTATGCTTGCCCGGTTCATTAATATGCAATGTTGTCTTATTTATCCTACAATTTTTCAGTACACTTTCATACCATATTTGTGCATATTCAAAAGAAGAAGTAGAAGGATTCATCACTGGACCGTCATCAATACAGACTCCATATTTAGTCTCAATATTGGTGGCTTCATGGCCTGCAAACCCTCTATCAGTACTCAAAGTAAATGTGGGCAATACATAAGTATATACATCTACAGAACCTTGTTCGAAAGTGTAAAAGTTATATTCAACACGAGGAACAGTAGTGCTGGCTGTTCTTTGAGCAGGCGCAATAGGATTACCAAGTTGTACAGAAGTATTCTCAAAGCCTAAATTGGGTATGAGTTTTATTTTTATATTTTCATTTTCAACTTTCTTATGGAAATCAGCAGCATTAATAGATATATATCCATTATGCTCAACAAATAATGAGTCCATTTCTTTTAATGAAGGCGAAGAAGGATTAAAAACAGAAACATAAACATTTTCTTTTCCTGCATCTCTCCCCGTAATCTCAATTACTCCTGAAATTCGCTCTCCAACTGGCACTTTAGTCCAGTCAATAGACGCCCAGATACGATCCTCTAATTTTGTTGTTCCTTTCTTCTTATTAACTAGAATCCAGTCTGCTGAGGTTTTAATATCCCAATTTAACGCAGAAGCTCCCTTATTAAATACATCAAAATAATAAGATTGACGGAGATATGTATTGAATGCAGGGAGGGAATGGAAACTGCTTTTTACTTTTAGTATATCTTCTCCTTCTACCTGTATTCCTAATGAAGGCATCTCTGGTAAAGCAACAGTGTTTAATTTCGGTAATTCAAAATAAGAAGCTGCAAAGCCTTGTTTTGTAGTCATTACCTGATTCCATTTACCATTCAATAAAGAGTTATACCCTTGGGTTATCACTTGCAAACTATCATAGTAAATTTTCACTTCTTTGTTTAATTGATTTGTTGCTGCTCTTCCTTGCAATGCATACCAACGATTTTTCTGTCCATTAAGAACCATTTTATTCATTAACTCACATCCTTTTACCGGATAATAAAGCAATTGATAGAATCCTGCCTTTTTTTCTTCTGGAAGTTTCTTCAAGATAGAATCAGCCATCGATCCAATACGGTTATATTCTGATAAACGAGTATCTGCCTCACGATAATTGGTAAATGAAAAATCGGTATCGGTATTTCGTTCTTTACCATATTTATCTGTTGACCACTGGTATCCCCATCCCATAAGTTCCGGTTTGCGAGAAAAGGCTTGATGATAGAATGCTGTAGTTATGTCTAGAAAATTCTTATAATATTCTTTGCCAAACATTCCAGCCAACCAATTTGCCTGATAAGTATAGATATTATCATAATTGAAAGAATTTATATTATAAGCCATAGACAAAAATAAATTCATTGAGAATTCACAAGATTTTATGTCACCAACATTTAATAACCAAACACGGTCTGCTGTTGTGTCATACGCTTTACGAAGTTCTTCGTACATCACTGCTGGAGAAATAGTACTCATCCATAAATAATCATGTGGTTTACCTAAATAGGAAACGTGATAATAAATTCCTGAACGGCCAGATCGCTTCTGTTCATTCGGATTACTCAAACGTTTTAAGTAGCCATAATTATCATCTGCCCAAATGATTGTAACATCATCCGGCAGTTTAAGACCCGCATTATAGACATCCAAAACCTCTTTATAAGCGAAAAAGACCTGCGGGATTTCATTTGCAGGCTTTTTTATTATATCAGTCAAAAACTGTCTTTGAGTATTTATAGCGTCACTAACAGTCTTTACACGCCCATTCATGTCATTACCTCCACTCATAGCCTTATCGTGAAGTCCTCTTAATGCTACTGTATAAACATTTTCATAAGGAGAATTTTCAACTACTCTTTGTCTCAGTACCTTATCGATCATGCCTTTGTTATTTACATAATCCCATTCTCCCATTGTTTTTTTATCCCATTCACTTGCATTGTTAAATAATAATGGTTCACAGTGGGTAGATCCCATTACGATAGCAAAGCTATCTGCAACCAATTTATTTTCAGGTATTTTATTAAAGGCAGTAGAGGCTTCGTGCATAGCAGGGCAAAGATAGTTTGCCTTTAAACGCAAAAGGAGCTCACAAACTTTAGCATAAGTTTTAGGACCGATATTGCCTCGTTCTTTCTCAAAATTCTTTTTAGCCCATTGAAGCAATCCCCAGTCTTCATCATTGATAAATACGCCACGATACTTGACTGTAGGTTCGTTAGATGTCATTTTTTTGATCTTAATGCATAACTCTTTTTGCTTGGCAACAGGAGCATCTGCCCACCAATACCATGGAGAGACTCCAATTGCTTCTGAAATGGAAAACAAGCCATAAGCTGTTCCTCTACGATCACTTCCAACAACAACTAATGCTTTTTTTACTCCCGGGAATGGATTGAGTATTACTTCCATATGAAAGCTTTCCCATTTACCTTTCAAAGAAGTAACATCCAGTTTCTTTTTAGCAATAAGTTTATCTATAAGTTTATTGTACCCTAATGTTCCGACAATAATGCTATTTGAAGCCATTTTCTCTTCTGCGTCACCAATTGTTACAGGTTGATTAGTTATTAATCGTACATCATTACTAAATAGCCGTGCTACCTTTTTTACAACTTCAAAATCCTGTCTATCATAATACAGACATGTCTTCTTACTTTTTCCAATAAGGGTAAACTCATCAGCTTTATCTCCGTTTTTAGTTAATAATACCTGCCCATATACAATAGGTCCACATAGTAACATTATACCTACCAATAAAATAGATTTAAAGATCTTCATATTTTTATTTTATACATTAAAAATTATATAAACTCATTTTTGTGACATTCTAATGTCATTTAATTTATTGATTTTTTAAAAGGAATACTTGATAGTCCTGTCGTACCTACTGTTATATAATCTCTCACCCCAAAGAGAAGTGTAACAAATACATGATTAAGCATTTCATTAGGACGCTGGATTTCCCCCAAATACATTACTAATTAACACATTTTATGATGATTATTTAAATAGAAAAGGCTACATGTAAATAAATATACTTATTTATATTTATCAAATGCATGAATACAAAAATAGCCTTCTTACACAAGAACAAATGCAACAATATATTCAATCTATATAATTATATGTTCAAAAAGCACCCCTGAATAGACTTCTGATTATTCAATTTAGTTTGTAAACAGCTATTGCTATTTTACAAAACTTGTAGAAACCGCGCAAAGAAAAATCATCATCAACCTCTAAAATCTTTAGGTAAATTCCCAAATTGTTTCAAAAAGCACTTTGTAAAATAAGAAGGGGTATTAAAGCCTACCATATAGCAAATTTCATTAATTTTACATTCTCCTTCTTTCAGTAGCTGAGCAGCCCTTTTGAGGCGTTCCAAACGGATATAATCATTTGGCGTCATGTCCAATACACCTTTTATCTTCCGGTTAAGGCTAGAACGACTCATATTCAACAAATTTGCCATATCGTCTAAAGAAAAGTCCGGATTTTGCATATTATCCATTATCACTTCTTTCAAACTCTTTAAGAAAGCTTCATCTGCCTTTGTCATAGCCATGGTATTGGTTTGTACAAAAGGCGAATTTGCAAAAGATGCACGCAATTTCTCACGATTATTCAGCAGATTGGATACACAAACTCTCATATATTCTACAGAAAAAGGTTTTTCAATATATGCATCGGCGCCCAACTTAAGTCCTTCAATTTTCGATTGTAGATTAGTCTTTGCTGTCAATAAGATGATTGGTATGTGACTATAATCCAATTCCGACTTTAGATGATCACAAAGTTCTAATCCATCCATTTCCGGCATAACAATATCTGAAATAATCAAATTAACGGTATTCTCTTTCAAAACATCCAGCGCTTCCACCCCATTACCAGCGGTCAGCACCTCATAATCTCCAGATAACTGTTTTACTACAAACGAGAGCATTTCAGAACTATCTTCAACAACTAAAACAGCATATCGAAATTTCTTTGTATTATTATCAGTACTTTTCCCATCACGCTTTTCAACTTCACTTTCAAAACTCTGCTTTGAAAGTAACAATTCACTATTACTTTCAACAACCGGAGTTGTATGCTTATGCTTTGCAGGAAGAGTCAATATAAAACAGTTACATTCCGTAGAATTGTTCATGCATAATGTCCCTTCATGTAGCTCGGCAAGTGAACGGGCCAATGCCAATCCAATACCGGTTCCCGATACGGAACGAAGCATTCCTCGCTTGCACTGAACAAAGGGTTTAAAGATTTCTTCTCTCATTTCGAGAGGAACAACATCACCATCATTGGAAACAATAAGTTTTAGCAAATTATCTTCTTCCAACAAATTGACACAAATATAAGTATCTGCATATTTGACTGCATTTGCCAACAGATTACTAATAATCTTAGTCAGCCCTTCTCTATCCACATATGTCTGTATATTATCCGGACAATCCATAGTGAATTTTAGCCCATTCTGCCGTGCCAATGGTGTAAAACTCATATATATTTTCTGCAATATATCCGATACACTACACTCTACAAAATTCAGCTGAAATCCTTTAGTCTCCGTTTTACGGAAGTCAAGCAGTTGATTCACCAAGTCGAGAAGGCGGTTTGTATTCAAATCCATGATTTTCAAATCGTCTATTATTTCATTGGCTACATATTTCGAAGCTAATACATTCTCGAGCGGGCTTTTGATCAAAGTCAGAGGAGTACGTATTTCGTGTGACACATTCGTAAAAAAATCGATTTTAGCAGCATACAACTCTCGTTCTTTCTCTCTTTCAAATACCTCCATAGCCCGTTGATGTTTGCGCAATGCCTTCATTTTGAAATAATAAATTATACCGGCAATCGAAAGCAAAATAATTACAACATAAATGCCGTACGCAAAGGGAGACAAATAGAAGGGTGGACGAATATGAATTTTAAGTATCCGTTCACTATTATTCCATTTACCGTCGCTATTTGAGCCTTTTAAATGGAATATGTATGTTCCATAAGGTAAATTAGAATAATTAATCAAAGCATTCTTGTCTACAGGATACCATTCCCGGTCAAAACCTTCCAACTTATAGACTAGTTTATTCATTTCGGGTGCCTGATAACTTAAAACCGCCACATGAAAAGAGAATGAATTCTGATCGTCATCCAGTTCTATTTCGTCTGAATAGATAATGCTTTTCTTCAAAGGTGACCTGTTAGAGCCAATGGAAAGTCTCTTGTTAAACAGAAAGAAATCAGTGATGACTACCGGAGGAATAAACGTATTTTCTACAAACGTTTTCGGGTTGAAAGCAATAAAGCCATTGATACTACCAAAATAGATTTGTCCTTTCTTATCGCAATAGCCAGACTGATAGTTAAACTGATTACTAAGCAGGCCATTCGCTGTAGTATAAATATGTTTGGTTCCAGTCTCGGGATTAAAACAAACCAGCCCATTACCGGTCGTTATCCACAAATAACCCTGTTTATCTTCCACCATCTTGTAAATGATATTACTCGGAAAACCTTGAGACATATCATACCGTATAAATTTCTTTGTTTTAGGTTCGAACCTGCAAAAGCCTGCACCTTGTGTCATAAACCACAAACGCTTCCTGCTATCTTCGTAGATACTAATAACCTTATTGTAAGGCAACGAGTTCGGATCATTTTTTTGTGAAACAAAATTCGTCCAGCGCCGGTTAGTGACATTATAACAATAAACACCATTCGAGTTGGTAGCCAACCAAATATTACCGTTGAAATCTTCCAATATCTTGTATACAAATACATTGTTCAATCGTGGTATACGTGTAAAGTCATCTGTTGAACGGTTATATAGCAAAAGGCCTGAAGTGGTACCTATCCACAATTCACCGGCAGTAGTCTTGCAAATAGAAAAAACATCATTGGCATTTAATGTATTGGGGGATAATCCTTTACTATAATGTTTTACTTGCTTATTATGCAAATTAATACGGTTTAGTCCGCCGGAAAAAGTTCCGACCCATAGTTCATTGCCATCCAAACATAAGCCGTGAATATTCTTATAAATGCTGGGATGTTCAAAAGGTTCAATCTGGCCTGATGACGGGTTAAAGTGAAACAGTCCTCTGTCTTCCGTACCAATCCACAACGTGCCGTCATTACTTTCACAAAATTCGCGCACACGGCGGCCAAAGTTTCTGATATCATCCCGTGGATAGAACTTCTCAAAGTAAGTCCACTGTTTCGGATAATAATTCACTCCACCAAAATAAGAACCGATCCACATTCCTTCCTCTTTATCCTGGCATAAGGCATAGATCGCATTATCCGACATGGCATAAGAATCATCCTGATAAGGAACAGACAGATGAGTAACCTTGCCTGTTATAAGATTATAAATATATAGGCCAGACTCCGTTCCCGCCCATAATTCTTCATCAGACTTGAATTGCAGAGAACGTACATAAGCATTCAACAACCGTCGCACTTTACGAGTAGTCAAATTAATCTCCGTCAGCCCTTTGAACGACCCAATATAAATACAGTTATGAGGACCAGACACCTGAGAATTGATGATATCATTCTTGAAAACCTCTTTTCCTTCAGCATCTCTGAATGGAGTCAGGGGTGATTTCAAATTCTTATCCGTATAGTACAGATTATCTGCATACAGACTGATCCAACATGTGTTTTCTTCAAACCAGAAACGGGTAACATTAGCAAGTTCTTTTTTATATAAATAGTTGAACAGATGTCTGCTATTAGGATCATACCTGAATAATCCATCATTGTCTGACGAAATCCAGATATCACCTTTTTTATCGCCGCTTATTAAAGTAACGGCATGTTTAACATCTTTGCCAGTATTACTTTTTTTATCAAAAGCTGAGAATTTCTCTAAAGCAGGATCGTAAATATAGACTCCAGCATCGGTTCCTACCCATATATTCCCATTTTTATCTTCGTAAAGAGCAGTGATAAAATTGTTTCCTAAACCACTATCTTCCTTTTTAAACACACGGAAAGACAAACCGTCGAAACGATTTAATCCGTCTTTCGTACCAAACCACATAAACCCTTTCCTATCTTGCAAAATAGCATTCACCGTATTCTGAGTAAGGCCGTTCCTAATATCTAATGTTCTGAAATAGTAGTGAACAGCGTCTTGGGCACAAAGCGGCAATGCAAGCAAAGCATACAAATAAAAAAAGATACTTATAATAAGATGTTTCATTATACTATATTAAGGTTTATGCAGATTTAAAATAGAAGGAAGTATACTTATTTAGAAAAGCAAAAATAGGCATCTTTAGAAAAAGAAAATAAAACAATAAGGTCAAATCCTATAACTTATTAGTCAAAAAACAGCTTATTTTAAGCCTAAACACAGTTTTACGACTTTGATTGAATATCTCTGCCAACAAAACGGCATAACATTCTGAAGTATTCGTTAGAAGTTTATCTTAAGAATTTATGTGCTAAATAAAGTTCTTCTTACTATAGGAGTATCTTACGTTTTACAAAAAAAATCGCTGCTCGCTGGATAGCAACAATAAAATGTTTTCATCTTTTAGCTTTTTACTTTAACCTTTTCTATTTTATAAAAAAAAGTAAAGGCGAGAGTCCCCACCTTTACTTTAACTAAAAACATCCAAAAAACTATCTCTTATCTACTGCTTAAAAACATAGCAAATACGTCTGTTTGCCTCATTCACTCTTTTTTCATCTAACTTAATCACCTTACGGTCATAAGTCATCAAACCGTTTATCTCTACCTCCACGTCTGTTGTCTGTGTGTAAACTGCAGCTGAAAATCCCTTGTCTATAAGTCTGTACAGCATATCAGCATATTTCACATACTCGTCCGTAGCTTCTTTGGAAGAATTAAACTGAACATACCCCCAGTTACGGTTCGGCTCCCAAATATGATCTTTTAGTACCAATCCGATACCTCCAAATTCACCCAATACCGTAGCACGTTGTGCGTCATACAGGAACATCTTTGGTTCCGGATAATGATGCAGATCGAGTATATCACCACAAGTATAATGATTACCACCACTTGCCGGGTTCACTAAACGAGTAGGATCATACTGCTTCGTCCATTCCGCTATTTCAGGTGCTTTAAACTGTCCCCATGCTTCATTAAACGGTATCCATGTTCCAATGCACGGATAGGAATACAGACAATCTATAATTTCCTTCCATTCTTTTCGATAGCAAGCCTCAGAAGCTTCGGAACGTTTTCTTTCGATTCCGTTGAAATAGTTACGAGGTTGCCATTCCGGACCACGGTCGCCACTAGGCATATCCTGCCATACAATAATACCCAATTGGTCACAATAAGTATACCAACGAGCTGGTTCTACTTTAATATGCTTGCGAATCATGTTGAAACCTAGATCTTTGGTTTTCTGAATATCATAACGCAGAGCCTCATCCGTAGGAGCAGTATACAAACCATCGGGCCACCATCCTTGATCGAGCGGGCCAAATTGGAATAACGGTTTATTATTTAACTCTAAACGAACAATGCCGTTTGCATCACGTCCTGAGGAATATTTCCGCATAGCGGCATAGCTTTCAACCTTGTCAACAACTTTACCTCCATTATTCAAACTTATCTTCAATGTATATAAGAAAGGAGAATCCGGGCTCCACAATTTGGCATCTTCCGGCATAGGTACTTCTACAGCTTCGCCGTTAATACTTCTACCGCTACTAACCAACTTATCGCCATCATAAACACCTACTTCAATTAAATCGGAAGCGGAAGTGTTATTCAATTCGGTATTTACAGTAAGGATATGATTATCGATATCCGGCGTAATGTTAAGATTCCGAATGTATTTTTCGGCAACTGGTTCTAACCAAACTGTTTGCCAGATGCCAGTAACCGGAGTATACCAAATGCCTTCGGGCTTACTTACTTGTTTGCCACGTGGCTGATACCCTTTATCAGTAGGATCCCAGACTTTGACGATTAATTTATTTTTTCCTTTATTCAGAGCAGCAGTCACATCAAAAGTAAATGGGGTGTAACCTCCCGTATGAGAACCCACTTTTACTCCATTTACCCATACATCTGCTTTCCAATCTACTGCACCAAAATGCAGCAATACCTTTTTCCCCTTCCATCCTGAAGATAGTTCAAAAGTACGGGAATAAACCAATTCATGGTTTTCATCAATTACTTTTCCTACTCCCGACAAAGAAGATTCAATAGCAAACGGAACAAGTATTCGTCCTTCAAACTTTTGCGGAATAGCTTTACCTTTATCAATAATAGCATATTCCCATAATCCGTTCAAATTCTTCCAATCCTTGCGTTCCAATATAGGACGTGGATATTCCGGCAGCACATTGGAAGGATTGATTTCTGCACTCCATTTGGTTTTAATTCGATCACCTGCCGGTGCCCACTGTGCCCGACTTGTTATAACAGTTAATAATAAGAAAGCGGAAAGAAGGACTCTTCTCATAACATTAAACTTTATATATATTATTTTACGAACAAAAATAAGACTATTATTAAAACTAAAATAAAACGATAAAGTCAAAAAATACAAGTAATCAGTCTATTTTAGCCTGAATGATGAAAAAGACACATACAGATACAATTCATTACTAGGAACAAGTATCGCTATAAAAAAAGTCTGTACTAAAAAACTCCATATTTATCTTCCACATCTTCCACTAAAACTAACAAAAAGCCCTTTTACAAAGGATTTCAACTGGTAGCAGATAAAAAAGTTCAACGATCTATCTGCTACAAAAGCCTGATTATCTGCTACTAAATTTATCATTCCACAACATTCATGTTACTTAGTAAGTTTCTAACTTGTATTATATTCATATTCTTTTTATTATTTCATGATATAAAAATTATATCAAAAACAACTGATAATCAGATAATGGCAGGCGATATATCAAACTATTTTCTACCACAAAACAACATATAAATCTACCTCTTTGTGGAGGTAATATAGCAAAAACTTAAAGAAATATTAGTAAGACCGTAGCCGAGGGCTTATCGGTTCACGGCTGCAGGCTTACTTAGTATTAAGGAAAGAATTATATAACAGACTAGATAAAACACGATAGTAGTAACCGACTTTCTGAAAAAGGCTTAAACCCTAAAATGAATGGAGAAAAGTAATAGCTGCACTCACCCATTATATGAAAAAGAGACGACTCCTTCACGGGAATTGCCGGAAGACATTTCTCTGCTTTCTTTGAGTACAAAAAATAAAAATTGAGCCAGTACAAACTAGTGGCAGATGCAGTGTTTAGTAGCAGATAAAAATGTATAAAACATTTATCTTACACTAACTTAAATCATTAACTATCAATCAATTAATAGCAAACCAGTAGCAGGTAGCAGATAAATGATAGAAAAATATTATTATTTATAAATCGGTTATGTCGTTTTATTAAATTTGGATAATATATTAAACAGATATCAATAAAAATCCTATTTTTGCAGAAAATTTCCAAAAGATGAAAAAACTATTATCATACCCGCTATCACTGCTTGCGTATTTTTTCTTTTTGTTAATAATTTGTGTGCTTCACCCCATTCAGTGGGTTTGTTTTAACTGGTTCGGATACAACGCGCATAAAAAAAGTGCAGATTATCTAGGTTTCTTCCTGTTAAAAACGATGTCTCTTACGTTTTCATCCTCAAAAATTGAAAACTTAGATCTCATCCCCGAAGGTAAACCTTTGATTTTTGTGTCAAATCACCAGAGTCTTTTTGATATTATGGGCTTTGTATGGTTTTTCAGAAAGTTTCACCCTAAATTTGTTAGTAAAATTGAGCTGGGGAAAAATATTCCAAGCATCTCCTACAATTTGAATCACGGTGGTTCGGTGTTGATTGACCGTAAGAACCCGAAACAAGCATTGCCTGCTATAAAAAAACTGGGCGAATATATTGAAACCAACACTCGTTCGGCAGTAATCTTCCCCGAAGGTACCCGCTCTAAAACAGGAAAGCCAAAAAGATTTTCTCCTAATGGCTTAAAGATTTTATGTAAATATGCACCAAGTGCCTATGTGGTACCTGTAACAATTAACGACTCCTGGAAAATGTTCCAATATGGTTCTTTCCCACTGGGATTGGGCAACCGCTTAACGTTTACGGTTCATCCTCCTATCAAAGTCAGCGAATACGATTTCGATTCTTTACTCGAGAAAAGTGAACAAGCTGTTGTTTCCGGAATCAGACTATAATACCCGAATATCTATTTAATGCCAATCAAAGCATCTATTCGTACTTTATAACTTCTGTAGGACAGCCATCCACTGCATCAAGTATTTCGGCTTCATATTGATTGAAGTCAACACCCGTTTTAACAACCATTTTATCTGGAACCTCGAACACTTGCGGGCATGCAGTTTCGCATGCGCCGCATGAAATACATTCGTTTTCGCTCTCATCGAGCCACACTCTTTTAATTGCCATATTATTTAAGTATTTAGGTTTATCTACTCTCTTCAGTATAGTAAAAAAACAATTAAGAACAGAAGATGTTCATGCTAAACAAAGCACCCATCTCAAGTGTTTAATTCATAGAGAGTTCACTAATTTACTAACTGTTAAAAACTTAAATTATGAAAGGAGTTATTTGGGGTTTAGCTGTTGGTTGTGCAATAGGCTATATTATCAGGAAAATGCAGGAAGAGGGCAAGTTTGAATGCGTTGGCGAATATGCCGATAAGTATTATACTATGTCAAAGAATGAGCTTAAGAATGTTGTAGATGCTGCAAAAGGCAAAGCAGAAGAATTGAAAGAACGGATTGAAAAGAGAGTTAAAGGAGAATAAAACAGATCTTTCATTAAGTCACCTTGAAATAACAAGGCAATCTGAAAAATCAGATTGCCTTGCATTTTTATAAGAAGGACGGTTAATCATATTTTATCCCCCCTGTGGGACAATCTTGCGCAGCTTCCTTTATTTTGTCCTCATACAAATCATAGTTAACACATTTTTTTACCAACATCTTATCAGGTGCCTCAAATACCTCAGGGCATATAGCTTCACATCCCCCGCAACAGAGACATTCGTCCTCACTCTCGTCAAGCCATACACTCTTAATTGCCATATTTTCAACTTTTTAGGTTATTACTAATTTATACAATCATCACAAAGGGTATAACAAATACCATTAGTAAGAAGTTTAATAAAAACTGTTAGTTATTTGTTAATAACCCTTCTCATTTTTAAAATAAAATTATCTATAACGTCATAAAGCTTTTAACAAATGATAAAATGGATTATATTTGCATGCAATAATCATTTATAACCATTTTCTATGCAGAATTCTATTGAATCTCTTAAAAAACGTCATAAAGAGCTATTCGAAAATCATCGTTGCAATGTATCAGATAATGCTTACGAAGATGCCGAAAAAATAAAAAAAGCAATTGATCAGCTCTCTAAGATAGAAAATAGGAAAATGTCTATTTTTGATTTGAACAAAATGCAGTTCATCTTCAGGGATAATCAGAAGTCTGATAAATTCGATCATCCAGTTTTTGTAGGCATAGATGAAGAGAGTTTTGAGGCTTTCTATGATAATATTCATCCGGATGATTTGTATTTTGTGCTCGAAACTGGTCTTATGAGTTATGATTATGCATATAGCGTATCTTCTTCTGAACGTACCGGTTGTATTATGAAGTACGAATTCAGAGTAAAAAGCAAAACCGGAAAATACGTATGGGTTAACTTTAGAATTGTAATTTATGAACTCGACAGCAATGGTGATCTTTGGCTTCTACTATTTTTATCAGATATTATTCCAAGCCAGGATATAAACAGAAAGCCAAAAAGGATTCTGATAAATGTAAACACAGGAAAAACTTTCAACTATTTTGATGACACTGATATTGTTGAAAAACCAATTCTATCGAAACGTGAAATTGATGTTATAAAACTTCTTTCGGAAGGTTGCTGCAGTAAAGAAATAGCCGATCGCCTTTTTATAAGTATAAACACTGTAAACAAACACCGGCATAGCATTTTGGAAAAAACAAATTCAGAAAATACTGCACAAGCTGTGCTTTATGCTACAAGGTTAGGATTAATTTAATACAAAACTTCAATTTTTGTACCGTTACCCATCCGTAAGAGTGACTAACAATACAAAAATTGTTTGTTTTGCACATAACCAGTTAAATTTAAGAGATTTAAAAAATCTTCTGAAATCCTTTTAATTATTACTCACTAACACTATATAGGATTTTGTGCAAAAGTAGTATGTTATACATTCACTGGCAATAACCATTTATAACCATTTTTACACAAAATCCTAGAATTCAGGTGAGAAAATAATATTAATTACTTGTTATAACCTGTCCAGCTTCACGATATAGGTCAATCTTACCATCAAGCAAAAGTGCAACTACTGTGATTTGAGAATCCTGAACACTTTCCGGTACATTGAAATATAAAATACCGGGAACACTACTCCAATAAGCTTTGCCCACAACTTTTGTGTCCAATAGTGCTCCGTTACCTACTACCCAGGCACGGTTTACCTTATTTTTCAGTCCTTTTATAGAAATTGGTCCATTGGGTTTATATGGAAGAAAAACGTACAGAATATCCTGATTTTTATTCAGTGTTGTATAAGCCATAACGTGACCTTCGGGAATTCCTGCTCTTGTACCGTAAATGGCATCGGCATGTTTCTTTGTCCATCGACCAAATTCTTTTAAAATATCCACTTGCTCTTGTGGAATGGTTCCATCCTCTTTGGGACCGATGTCAAGAAGCAGGTTTCCTCCATTGGAGATGCAATCTACAAATGTACGAAGTAACATATTAGCTGTTTTATAGTTCGTATCTGTTGGTGCATATCCCCAGCTGTCATTCATGGTCATGCATAACTCCCACCATTGAGAATCAGGACGGCGGATAGGCACTCCCTGTTCGGGTGTGGCATAGTCGCCATACCCCTGAATACGGGAATTGAGGATAACTTTAGGGGTAAAGGTACGAAGCATGGTGGATAATTCCTTGGCCTTCCAGGTTTCAGGGCTGAAATCCCAGTCACCGTCAAACCAATACAAATCGGGTTTGTATTGCTTGTTCAGTTCAGCTAATTGCTTATTATCAAAATCAAGGAAGCGTTGCCAGCGAACTGAATCTTCTTTTATCTGATAACGCGTAGAATTACGTGTTGCATAAGGGTAATCAGTGTTCGACCAGTCGAGCAATGAATAATATATTCCCAGTTTCAGACCTTCTTTTCGAATAGCCTTTGTAAAGGGTGTCAATAAATCTCGTGATGCCGGAGTTTTCTTTATAGTATTCAGATCACTGGCCTGAGTATCCCATAAAGCTACTCCATCATGATGTTTAGAGGTAATTACAGTATATTTGGCCCCCGATTCCTTAATCAGCTTAGCCCACTCTGCCGGATTATAGTTCTTAGCAGTAAATCCATCCAACTGAGACATATAATCATCGTAAGAAAGATAGTTATTATAAAAGGACCAGCTCTCTGTAACTCCCCTTACCGAATAGATTCCCCAATGAATGAAGATACCTAATTTGGCATCCTGAAACCATTGCATTCTCTTTTCTTTTTCTTCCTTCGACTCCTTGAAGGGCTGAGCTTTGGTTGTGCCTAAAGTTAAAAAGGCCAACAATGTTAATGTGATTGATTTTAAGTTCATCGTTATATTTGTTAGTGTGGAACAAAGATACAAAAAATCGGATAGTATAAAGATAGTAATAACAGGTAACGGATGTTTTTGAATAAAGAATGAAAAATGTCAAAAATATTATTTATATTTGAGGTGTTCATATTTTAATTATTGCAATTAAAAAGTAGTTAATATGCTTGATTTAACACCTGAACAACAAGTTTTGCGGGAACAATTCTGTTCGTTACGGAAAGAGTTTACTGAACTCTTTGCCAGAAAGAATGAAATGCAGACTTACGAAGAAAGCAGTCTTACCTCACTATACCTGAGTACTGTGGGAGAAAAACAGCACGAGGTTTTCTGTTTGCGTACTAAAATTGCAGTAATAAAACTACGCATAGAGCTGATTCAGGCCTACATAAACCGAAACGAGATACCGGAACTGAAAACTGTTGATGAGGAAATTCATATACGTTTTGCCGATCACAAGAAAAAGATTGAAGAGAATGTACGGCAACTGTCGGCAGCAAAAGAGTATCTGAAAAACTCTTTTATTTCGGCAGACGAAATGAAGGAAATGAAAGAGACTTATCGTATTATAATAAAAAAACTACATCCGGACATTAATCTCGGTCTTTCAGAATATGAAACCGAACTTTTTATCAAAGCTCAGGCTGCTTATCATCTTGGAAGTTTCATGGCTTTAAGGGAAATACTTCTATCACTGGATTTAGCCAAAGATTCAGCAGATTCCATTTCAAAGTCTGAGGAATTTGCCGGGATTGTTTTGCATTTAGAAAAGAATGTTAAGAATTTACGCAAACAAATTGAGGAACTGGAACAAAGTTTCCCGTTCATCTACAAAAATGAGTTAAATGATAAGGAATGGCTAACTTCCATACAGAAAAAACTAGATGACGATATTACGAATCTTACAAAAGAGAAGGAAAAACAGGTATTGTACCTTAAGGTCATAGAAGAATGGAAACCAGGATTAACAAATTAGAATTTTAACAATAAAATATTATGAAAACAAAACAATTTTATTGCATGCTGCTTTGCCTGGCAGGTAGCTTACTTTTCTCACAACATCTAAATGCGCAAGTGGGTTCTGTTCGCTTTACAGTTGAACTACCAGGCAATGGCATTCAAAAAGACTCTACTGTATTTATTGCCGGAAGTTTTAACGGATGGGCTCCCTCTGACAGTAATTATTGCATGACGCGAATAGACAGTAAGCATTACACTCTGGAAATTCCTTGTTTCATGAATAAAAAATACTCTTACAAGTATACACTAGGCAGCTGGAAGGGTGTTGAAAAAGCTATTGATAATAAAGAAATAGATAACCGGACATTCGTTTCAAAAAAGAAACTTAAAATTAAAGATGTTGTTGCTCTGTGGAATCAACCTGCTCCTGCTGCGCCTGTGGATACAACTCTTTTACTGAACAAGAAACAAATGGCAATCATTAAATCATTAAATGATTCGGTAAGTAAAACTTTACCAGCTCTTTTGCCTCGTATTATGGAACTTATGCAAAAAGGAAATCTCAATCTGTTATCCGATCAGCCGGATGATGCACTAAACAAACAGTGCAACAAAGAACTTGGGGAAATGGTGACACAAATCCTTGATTCATTAGGCGGTATCATGAAACAAATGACGGACGCTCTTACTCCTGAACAGAAAGAAAAATTAAGAGGTATGATGAAAAATGAGGATTCACCTACATTTATCATGAATCTTATTGAAAAACTAAAGCCGAATTCTAAATAAAACTTACAACCTGGATTATCGGATACTCACTTGAGGTTACCTATAGGATTATAATTGCAGAATGTTTGAATATACGAAAGATCAAACAAACTAAATAAGTTATATTTGCCGGACTTAATGCGAAAGAATAGATGAAACGAATCATAATTATAGGAGCGACTTCCGGAATTGGATATGAGGTTGCAAAAGGATATATTAAACAGGGTTGGAAAGTGGGAGTTGCTGGTAGGCGAGAAAGTGCACTGGAAAAGTTCAGGGCTACCAACCCCGAAAATATTGAAACTCAGGTACTGGATGTTACAAAAGAGGATGCCCCTGAGAAGTTATTGTTACTGATTAATAAATTGGGCAGAATGGATCTGTTTCTGCTTAGTTCGGGTATTGGATTTCAAAACAAAACATTAAAAGCTGATATTGAAATAAATACAGCCCGAACTAATGTAGGAGGTTTTATTCGTCTGGTAACAACTGCTTTTCACTATTTCAAGGAAAAAGGAGGCGGACATCTGGCAGTAATCAGTTCTATTGCAGGAACAAAAGGACTGGGCGTTGCTCCGGCTTATTCGGCTACAAAGCGTTTTCAGAATACATATATCGATTCATTGGCACAACTATCTCGCATGGAAAAGTTAAAAATTCACTTTACAGATATCCGTCCGGGATTTGTGCAGACTGATTTATTGAAAGATGGAAATTATCCGTTGCTAATGAAGCCGGAACGAGTAGCAGAACAGATTATCAATGCTCTAAGCCGTAAAAAACGCGTTATTATTATTGATAAGAGATATGCATTTATAGTATTTTTCTGGAAATTAATTCCTGATTGGCTATGGGAAAGACTTCCCGTACGAAGCAAATAGCAGTATTCATTTTACTTTGGGATTCATTTGCATTTTAGAATCCCAAAGTAAAAACAAATCTATAAAATCAGTGCAGATATTTCTGTGAGAGTTTTTCTATTAAAGCATAAAATGCTTCACGCTTCTCTTTATCTATTACTTTTTCTTCATGTTCTTTAAACCTGATTAGTAAATCATTTTGCACGCTTTCCGGCATCACACGATCACCCATCATGAATAAAATATTATTCTCTTTTTCAATATGATTTCTCATTAAAGCAACATAAGCAAAAGCTGCATCTGCAAAAACCTGTAGATCAGAGTTCTGTCCGGAAATATTTTCTTTCATCTCACGGATATATTTTCTTCCTTGATCATGTTCTGCAAGCATTACACCGATAGGTCCGCCATGATTAGGAATTCCGGCTTCTTCGAGAGAAGGAAAATATAAATCTTCCTCTTTTCCATGATGACATTTATCAGCGAATACAATTACAAAATTGATTAATTCCGTTAAGTCACTTACATCTGGATTTACTTTTTGTACAGTTCCAGATGCTATCTTTTCGAGCAAATTCAGAGCTGTTTTAATCAACTCATGTTCACGTCTTAATTCTTCACTAGCATTTATCATAATTGTTAATTTACTCAGAATATTTAATTACTTCAACAGGACAACTTGCTGCTGCTTCTTCAATCTCCTCAGAATATTCAGAATAGTCTACCCCTTCGTTTACATAGGCAATATCATCTACTCTAAACACTTTGGAGCTAATTCCTTCACATGCTCCACAGGCAATACAGCCTTCTTCCATCCATACTTTTTTAACATCCATAATATCTGAATTTAAATTGTTTTGATTTTATTTTTAAGATCTAGTCAAATCCAAAGCTTTGGTATACAAAATATTATTCTCAAGATGCACATGTACGTGTAAGTCCTCCTCGAACTCTTCTAATAGCTTATAAGTAACACGATAAGTATTACAGCCATCATCCGGAACCGAATAATGATTGCTTAACAAGTTTACCTTATCTATTGTGCCACCTATCAGTTCATGTTCTTCCATCATAAGTGCAATTTGTGAATTTACGATCTCTTTTGCTTTTGCTGAATTTGAACTCAAAACTTCTTTAATAGCCGGAAAAAACACATTTTCTTCCTGTTGCTGGTGTATTGGTAATTCTGTATTTACCAACGAAAATAGATCTGCAATTTCCTTTAGTTCCGGGTGGCCGGCTCCATGAACCTGAACTATCTTATTCAAGTAATCCATTATTTGAGGTAAAACTCTATAAACCTTACTATGATACTCATTTACAATGTAATCGCATAAAAAGTCCAGACTCCAGTCTTTATAATTGGGCTGCCTACCCGGAACAACAGACTCCAGGTTATTCAGCTTATTTTCAATTTCAGCTATATTCAGATCCCTTTCTTTGGCCAATTCTTCCAAACTTTGATTTCCACCACAGCAAAAATCAATACCTTCTTTCTTAAAGACTTCTGCTGCCCTGAAATCATCAGCTACAATCTCACCTATTCTCAATTTCTTAAACTCTTTCATATTCTGTGGTTTTAATGGTTTATTTTAATCACTATCTTTTTTGTTCGACAAAGATATAGGCACAACACCTCCTAAACTGTAACCTGGATTACACTACCAGACGTTTAACAATCTTTAATTCATTTATTTATTCTAAGCAAATAAAGTTTACTTATTTAGCAAAAATGAATATTACAAATCACAGTAATCATGAACTATAATAACTTAACCATCTGTCCGCTATTCAAAGACATGAATAAGGAAGAACATGATCAATTCTTACAAAGAAATGTAAAGGCAGTAATTAATTACAAAAAAGGAGAAACTGTAGTGAGACAGGGAGAAGTTATCAATTACATGTATTTACTGGTTAAAGGCATTGTACGTACCCAAATGATTACACAAGAAGGAAATGCCGTTGAAATAGAAATGCTGGAAGCTGTAATGCCACTGGCTCCAGCTTTCATTTTTGCAAATAACAATAAATATCCTGTTGATGTTGTAACAATGGAGCCTTGTACGTTCCTGAAAATACCAAAATCAGATTGGCTAAATGAGATGATTCACAATGAAAAACTCATGATTAACTTCCTGACTCTGAATTCAAATCTGGCTGTTTTTCTCTCAATGAAACTACAAATGATATCATTAAAAAGCCTAAAATATAAACTTGCTATATTTTTACTCGAAAAAACTACTCCTGAAAAGAACTATTTCATACTAAAACGCACAAGAACCCAGTTAGCCGAATACTTTGGAGTACAGCGACCTTCATTGGCACGCACAATCAAAGAATTCGAAAATGAAAGTATTATCAAGACTGATGGGCGTATTATTACAATCCTTGACAGAAATAAACTGACAAGGATTTAATTAATTATAAGCAACATTCTGATATAGAGAAACATTCCCTCTATGTTGATCAATAGCAGATTAAGGCTTATTTCTCAATTGAAAGAAAGATTCTTTGCGTAGCTTCAAATCTCCCGGTTTCATATCATGCAGACGAATGGTTTTTCCTAAAACATCTCCTTCAGTCCGGTTTCCTGAAATAATAACCTTACGACAGGCATCCAGTGTAATTCCATCTTTACGATAGTGAAACGGCTGATAAGTTGTATCTCTAATCAATGTATTATTAATAAAGCTCAGCCCATCTACCGATTTTGCATACAGAATAGGATAATCGAATAAGTAAAATTTATTATTCTCAATCCGGATATTGCTATGAAAAGGATAACGAATATCCGGTTTTGGAATTTCAGGAAATATACTGATCACAGCCTCACAAAACTGATAAACTGATGACATGCACGGATAGCGAAATGTATTATTACGGATAAGAACATCATTCACTGCACCTGATTCATACCATTGATTAGCATCACCAGCTATTAAGATTGCCGACCCACTTGATTCAAATATATTATTTTCTATAATTACTTTGCCGGGAGTTGATACTAACAGGCCTCGGGCACGGCAACTACCAAAGAACGAGTTTCTGATTTCTACATCGGCAGTACATGACAAATTTTCTAAAGCAGCACCAACTGTTAAGCTGTTAGGAACTGGTGCCTGAAATTCTACAATAAATTCAGATTTATTCAGGGGTTCAAATGAAGTCATAGTACCGGTTCCTAAAGTTCGCATGCTTTGATTCTCTATAAATCCTACCTTTTCATTTTTTCTTCCCCACTCCATACCTTGACTTTGCTCGTGCATAAATTTACACTTTATGCGTGTAGGAGAAAGAATTTCGACAATACGTACGCAGGTTCCGTGTATATTAACAGGGTCATCCATCAACCCAGCCCATTCACATTCTTCAATACGAATAAAGCCACTGCATCCCATAAAGTGAAATCCATCATCATGCCCACTCAGAATACGATTTTTTGAAGCGTTTGGAACTACCCTGACCTTATTGAATGAAAGATCCTGGCTATATTGTGACAATATTCCTAATCCACAAGAATGGTATACATCAATTTGTTCCATGTTTATTCGCTGACTGTGATAAAGAAATATTCCGGCATGATCTCGTTCATTATGACGAAGTACCAGCCAATTTCCTTCTTTAGGATAAAATGCTGCAACACTGGGATCACTAAGACGAACAATACCCGGAGATACTTCTTCAGCATAATAGTTCCGCCACCCTATCCTATCGCCTGTATTCAGAGCAACCAGATGTGTATCTGAAGTAAATTCCATAATAGACCACAGCTTACTTTTCCAGCCTTCTCCTACAAACACAAGGTTATTATTCTCGATAATATATGGAGATTCGTAAGTATTGATTTCAATTTCAAAATAATCGGGGGTAACCTTCAGCACTTTAGCTTGCGATGTAAGAGGTATATCCCAATCAATTGTAAATCCTTTCAAATTAATATCCGAGCAGTGATCCAGAGTAATAGGTTGCATCCGTCCATGCATCACAAATGATGAACCATTACCGTCTAACGTAAAGTTATGGAGACTATCTAGTAATACAGCCAGAGTTTTGGGATTATTATCAGTTGTATTTGATTCGAAATATTCTCTTTCAACTGTATATTGTGGCCAGAAATCATATCTTCCTTTTGGAAAAAATAAAGTACTTCCAGGTTGTTTACGGCAAGCTTCTAAAGCTTTTCGAACATAAGGTACTGAGTTTACACGACTATCAGGTTTTAATCCAAAATCTGCAACTGATATAATTTTATTAGCAAATAATACTGAATAATTAAGTAAAAGAAGGATGGAAACAATCCATGATTTCGAGTTAGTCATATATTTAATTTTATAAAACATACTAAATATAAATCTATTAATTATATATACTCCAAACCATTATCACGGATATTAAAGAGTAATTTACAACTTAATATTAGAGCATTCAAATCTAATTAATGCATGTCCAAATATACAATAATATTCATTATAAAAGATACATATATTACTATTTTTAATATTAGAACCATTCATATGCATAAAATTTATTATTTATAGAGCTATTATTAGAGAACAAATTTATATTCTTTAAAAACAACTATTAATAAATTTGGATAGAAGATTTATAAAATGATTGATCCGTAGCAGATATTATAATCGGCCACGGATCAATTGTTGTTTAGATTTTCAGCCACTTTCTTTCTATAAGAAAGTAATGACTATCATTATTTGCTAGTAAGAGACTGAATGTAGTGTTTTACTAATCCACAAATCTACTATAGATATTATTTATTTGTTGAGAATTTGAATATACAATGGCTAAAATATTTTTCTCCTGGTTTAAGCATAGCAGAAGGCCATTTTGGTTTATTAGGTGAATCAGGGTATTTTTGTGTTTCAAGGCAAACAGCAGCACGTTGTTTATAAACAATTCCTTTTTTTCCATGTAATGTCCCATCAAGGAAATTACCAGCATATATCTGAATACCAGGCTCATTAGTATAAACATCTAAAACAATTCCACTTTTAGGTGACTTAAGTGAAGCGCACTTCTTGGTAATATCTCCTTTTGTATTCAACACCCAATTATGATCATAACCATTACCATTTTTAAGTTGTTTAAAGTTATAATTATTTATTCTTGTACCAATAGCCATAGGAGCACGGAAATCCATATCGGTTCCCTCTACCGGGAGTATTTCTCCCGTAGTCATAAATGTACTATCAACCGGAGTATATGAATCAGCATTGACAGTTAATAAATAATCGGCATTAGAACATGAAGGATCTCCATCCAGATTAAAATAAGAATGGTTCGTCATATTCACAACTGTTGTCTTGTCTGTACTTGCTTCATATTTAATGTCGATAGCATTATCATCTGTCAGGGTAAATGTAACCTTGCAAGTCAAATTACCTGGAAATCCTTGTTCAAGATCCTTTGATAAATAACTAAATTCTATCTTTTGATCATTTATTTGCTCAGCATTATACACTTGATACTGAAAACCTTTAAATCCGCCATGCAGACAATGACCATAGTTATTTTGCGGCAATTGATAAACCATTCCATCAATTGCAATCCTTCCTTTATTTATACGATTAGCATAACGACCAATGCTCGCTCCAAAATCTGTTGGATACTTTATATAATCCTGAATAGAATCAAATCCCAGAACAACATCTTTCATTTTTCCATCTTTATCAGGAACCATCACAGAAACAATACGCCCACCAAAATTTGTTAAGCATACTTCCATATTATTTTTATTTTTCAGAATAAACAAAGAAGTTTTCTTTCCATTTAATTCTGTCTGAAAATTACTTTGCTTCAATCCTGAATTAGAAATAACATCTGACCCTTTTTTATTTGTACTACAACTAATAAATAAGACGAGCCCTATTATCAAACTTATTTTTCTCTTCATTTTTGTTATTTATTTTAAAAACATTTCCGAACGTTCTGGAGAAAATAACTCCCACAAAGAAGCAATTGTCCATCCGGGAGCAAATATATCATTATAAAAGCCCTTGCTATTTTTTCCATAATCCCAATTAGTATGCTGTACCACTTCAGGATAATAACCTACTTTTGCCACGCCACAAAGATGGCCTTCATAAGGTAAAAGTTGTTTCATTGATGATTCTATAACATTAGAAAAAGACAAAAAACGAGATTCGTTACATTCTTTTGCAAGCCACTTTAGCACTGAATTAAATTCAAAAACAAAAACATCAATGTGGTTATTTTCTACAGAAACATTGCCCCATCCTCTTGTCTTTAGCCCTATATCACCTAACATCTGTCCCTGTGCAAAAGGCACATCCCAAACATAATACCAGGAAAGAGCAAAATATGCAGCCTTCTTAGATAAAGAAACATAATGTTCATGTTCTATACCCTTCGTAACTAATGCAAGATAATAAGTAGCTGTCGCAGCATACAATGAAGCTTCCTTATCCTCACAATTAGCATCCAGTGTTGATGAAAAATAATCTGATTTTGAGATTATCTCTGTTTCTAAATAGGATGCCGTTTTTTTAGCACTTTTCAAATAACGCTTATCCTTAAAATATTTATATCCCATCACCAAAGGAACTGTAGCAGAAGGTGTGCTTCCACCACTCTTATCAACAATAGAAAGGTCATCCTTAAATTTGCGCGGAAAACTGCCATCATTATTCTGTAGTTGAAGGAATGTATCCAGCATTCCTTTTATTCGTTTTTCCCATTCAGGGTGTTTTCGCCCATTCTTTTTCTCGTATTGCAAAAAATGGAGCATTGCGTAAATTCCTTCTGACTGGCGACGAATACTATGAACTTGTTCTTCATAGTTTGTATTATAGTCTACAAATTCTTTAAAGAAACCAGCTTCAGAAAAGCCATTTTTCAGGTAGCTATCAAAAATTTCATAAGCATTATCCTGAAGATCTTTACGATTTTGCTGCTGACCATACTCCAGAGCATTGAATGCATTAAGTAAAACCCTGCCAACAAAGCCTACTTCTGCAGCACCAGTACTTTTGCAGTCGGCAGTTTTTAAACCAACTCCAGAATAATATTTCAGAGGTTTATCTCCCACAAAACTACTGACAAAGAAATTACTCATTACCTTTTTCATCAGATCTACAGAATAAGTAGTACTAACCTCCTTCGGTTTATATGTGTCATAGCTGTATTCCCATATCTGTTTTACAAAATCTGCAAAATTTTCGGACTTTCCTTGTTTCAGATTCCAGGTTAATGTTATACTTTCGCCTTTTTTCAAGAACTGAAAAGCTCTGACAGAAGGAGCTAATGTCAATTTCCGGATATAAGTTTTTGGCGTTTCCTGATAAGGATATCCAAAACACAAAGACGAAATGCCATTAATATTCTCAAAACCAGTAAATCCAATTGATGTTTTACCAGACAATATAACTTCTCCCTCTTTATGTGTAGTTAAGACTTCATTGGAAAACGAATCAACTCTTATAATAGAGGTATATTCTTTGGTCTTCTCGTTAAATATCCCTGTAAGAGGTGTACTTAAGCGGTCTTCACGTACAGTCCAACTATCTGAAGAACGAAATGAAGGAGCTTCCTTTGGTGAACGTATATTCCTGCGGTACCAGAATCCGGGCATATAAAACTGACAATCATTATGGTAATAGCCAGTAGTTATCTGCTGTGAATAATTAAAATAGATATTCTCAGAGGCTGTAATTTGTACTGTAATCTTTTTTACTCCGTCATTCTCCGAGACTTGCTGCAAAATATTAATAGGAATATTCTCATGGGCAACCATTTTGTATTTATTATTGCTTTCAGGAATAATTGACAGCGGATAATTGATTGCTGGATTACCCGGTTTTTTCAAAATAATAGCAACAGACATCTTTGATATATCATAAGATTGCGCCAATACACCTAACGCTGACCACAAGAAGAATATAGAAAAAAAGCTCTTTTTTATCATATCATTTAAATTAATTATTCTTGAATAAAGGTCGAGGTGAATTTATTGATGGAGAATTAGTATCCACCAAAGGCCAACCATTTAACCAATTCACTTTATCCAACAAGAGAACTCTACCTCCTGGATTTTCCTTATCAACACCATGATAAAAAATCCAGTTCTGTCCAGCATCGTCAGAGATTATCTCTGAATTATGTCCCGTACCAACAAACGCAGAATTTTTATGTATCAATATCTCATGATGATTTTCCAGCATTTTTTGCCCATTCTTATCAACATAAGGTCCCCATAGATTCGTTGAACGTCCTACTACCGTTTGATAAGTACTTTTCAGGCCTTCACAGCAAGTTCCTGTCGAAGCAAACAAATAATAGTAACCACCTCTTTTATGGATATAGGTTCCTTCATAAGCAGTTCCTGCAACTTGTTTCTTTTCAGCTCCAGGTTTAACAGAAAGTCCGTCCTCCGCAAGTTCTATTCCATATATTCCATGAAAACTACCCCAAAAAAGATATTTTTCCCCTCCATCTTCAATATAAAAGGGATCAATAGAATTTTGAACATTAATAGAGTTACTTCTAAACAACATACCTTTGTCGGTAAAAGGGCCATCAGGTGTATTTGCTGTAGCAACACCTATTCCACAAGTCCACTCTCCTCCCCATACAGACATAGAATAATACATTACATAAAGGCCCTTAATTCTGTTTATATCAGGTGCCCATATACCACCTTTGGGTTCAAAATTTGGGCGGGTTTTATCTGAAAATGCAGTACCTACAAATTTCCAGTTAATCAAATCCGTTGATTTATATATTGGTAAATTACGGATATCTTCAGTAGCATATAAATAAAAACTTTTATCCTGAGCCTGAATAATAGTTGGATCCGGCATGCTGAAATTTAGGACTGGATTTTTATATCTAGTTTCTTTTTGAGGATCTTCTTTAGAAAAGCATACAAGACTGCTAAACGAAATACATAATAATAACAAATTTCTCTTCATTCTCTTTTATTTCTTAAAACATTAATACTTATTACTTCTTTACAGTTAATGTTGGAATTATATAATTATCATCAATGGAAATAATTTCTTCTCCATTTTTCTGTTTAAAGTTTACTGTAGTTATATACATAGCTCTTGGATGTATCGTATTTTTGTCTTTATGCGCATGAAAGACAAGGCGCAACAATCCCTTCTTATCTTTAAAAATAGCTCCATGACCTACACCTACTAAATCTCCCGGCTTTTGAAGAATAGGATTCCAATCATATTTTTTCCATTTTCCCATCAAATCAGAAGCTATAGCACAACCTATACCATAAAAAGGACTTTCAAAACTATTTGCAGAATAAGTTAAGTAATACTTACCTTTATGTTTTATTGCAAAAGGTCCCTCATTCACTCTTGGCCAAACCTCTTCCCAAGGTTGAGAAACACTTATGCATTTATGCATTGTTTCAGGCTTAATATTCAACAAATCGTCTGTGAGTTCTGCTACCCAAATATTATTTCCGTCGTTAAAACGAACAAAGAAAAGATAAGGCTTCCCATTATCATCTATAAATAAAGAATTATCAATACATTTCTCGCCTTCAATCATAGGCTTTTGAACAGATTGTTTAAAAGGTCCTAAAGGAGAGTCTGATGTAGCAACACAAATATGTTCGTCTGCAGAATAATACATGTAGAATTTCCCTTTTACATAATATACTTCCGGAGCCCAAAATTTGCGATCTGCCCACACATCATCTTTATAAAGTGCTAAACCCTGATTAATTCCTTCCGGGCGTTTCCACGACTTTAAGTCTGTAGAAACAAAGACTTCTATTCCATTTCCTGCATTCGTTCCGTATGCATAATATGTATCATTATACAATATAATAAAAGGATCACCCAAAGGTACAAGTATCGAAGCTAATTTTTCGTTATCGACATCATCAGATTTACACGAAATGCATATTGAAAACAACACAAAAAGGAAAATAAATTTCAGACAATTATCTTTCATTACTATATTTATTAAAAGAATAAGATAACCATAAATCATCTTAAAGAATAATACAACAGGTCGTTTTTATCTTATCTCCGGCAGGTTTTCATTATGCAAAAGCAGATACACATACTGTAAAAGTCATTAGAGCAAGATTATATTTTGGTTTGAAGCAAAAGTACAATATTATCTACTTAGAGGATAGAACAAACGTTCCATAAAATAGCATTCTAGTGCCAAATTATGAAATAGAATATAGCTTTTTGTACACACAGTAATTCAATTAAACAAAAAACTCTTTTTTATTGCACTACTAAATGCTAATCAGGCAATAAAATCTTTGGGAAGTACTCCAAATTGTTTCTGGAAACATTTTGAAAAATATGAAGGAGAGTTAAAGCCTACTAAATAGCAAATTTCATTCACTCTATTATCTCCGTCCTTTAATAGTTGCGCAGCTTTCTTCAAACGTTCCAGGCGGATATACTCATTAGGAGTTAAATCAAGAATTCCTTTTATTTTTCTATAAAAACTAGAGCGACTCATATTAAATGTATCAGCCATTTCGTCAATACTAAAATCAGGATTATGAAGATTTACTTGAATAATACCATTTAGTTTATTCAGAAACTCTTCGTCTACCTTAGTTATTGCCATTGTATTAGAATCCAAAAATGGTGATTTAGTGATTGTTTGACGCAATATTTCACGATTCTGAATTAAGTTGGCAATATTAGCCAGCAGATATTCTACAGAAAAAGGTTTGTCAATATATGCATCTGCACCAAGCTCCAATCCTTCTATTTTAGATTGTATATTTGTTTTAGCTGTTAGTAGAACAACAGGTATATGACTATAATTCATATCCGACTTTAGAATCTGGCAAAGTTCAAAGCCTCCCATAACAGGCATCATTACATCACTCACCACAAGAGTAACAAAATTGTTATCCAGAATATCCAATGCCTCTTTCCCATTTTTAGCAGTGAGAACAATGTATGTCGACGATAACTGTTTAACCACAAATGATAACATATCTGAATTGTCTTCCACAACTAATATTACAGACTTATTATCACTTGCTATTATAGGCTTAACCTCAGATTTATTTTTCTCATTTTCTACATTATTTATAGTTTCCATATCTAAGTTTATAACCTCTTTCTGAAAAACAGGTAGTGTCAGACAAAAACTATTACAATTGCAGACATTATCCATTTGCAGACTACCTTGATGCAATTCAGCTAAAGAGCGAGATAAAGCCAATCCGATTCCTGTACCCGTAGTTTGTTTGTTTATACCATTATCATCGTAACGCACAAATGGTTTAAAAATATCATCACGCATATTTTCCGGAATTATCATACCATCATTTATTACACGTACTCTAAAAACAGTATCCTCCTGTTGAGAAGAATCAAATTCGAGTAATGTATGTATATATGATTCCGAATATTTTACTGCATTATTAAACAGATTACTGAGAATTTTAGTAAATGCTTCTTTGTCCACATGGGCATAAAAATCAGTTTCAGGTAAGTCTAGTTTAAATTCTATTTTTTTGTGCTTAGCCAGAGGTGTAAAACGAAGATAAGTTTCTCTCAATAAATCAGAAATATTACATTCTACGAAATTAAGACGAAAGCCTTGGCTTTCTGTTTTTCGAAAATCAAGAAGCTGATTCGTGAGGTTTAAAAGCCATTCTGTATTCCGACTCATAATACTTAAATCCTCTTTTGTTTCTGTATCCAAATTCTTTTTCTTAATGATATTTTCAAGAGGTCCCTTAATCAACGTGAGAGGAGTACGAATTTCATGCGCCACATTTGTAAAGAAATCAATCTTTGCATTATAGATTTCCTGTTTCTTTTCCTGCTCAAACTTCTCCATCTGACGTTGATGTTTCCTTTCACTTTTCTTTCTAAAATAAGAGACAATATATACAAAAGAAGAAGAAATAAACAATATATAAAAACAATAAGCCCATACCGAAAGATAGAATGGCGGACGGATTTTAATTTGTAAGATAGTTTCTTTTTCATTCCATATTCCATCACTATTAGATGCTTTTACCCGGAATACATAATCTCCATATTCCAGGTTTGAATACGTGATGAGAGAATTACCTGTAACAGAAAGCCACTCCTTATCGAAACCATCTAATTTATACATCAGTCGGTTCATTTGAGGAGCCTGATAACTTAATGCTGCTATCCGAAGAGAAAAAGAGTTTTGGTCAGCATCAAGTGTAATAGCATCAGAATAAGTAATGCTTGTTTTTAATGGAGAGTCTGCTTCTCCAACAGGAACAGCCTTGTTAAAAAGTAAAAAGTCGGTAATAGCCACACAAGGAATATATTTATTTTCAGAAAAAGTTTCCGGATTAAAAGCTATAAACCCTTCTATACTGCCCAAATAAATGGTTCCATTTTTTGCTTTGAAACTTGAACGAAAATTAAACTGATTTCCTAGCAACCCATTTGCTACTGTAAAAACCTTACTTGTTTTTGACAGAGGATTAAATCTTACCAGTCCGGCATTTGTAGTAATCCAGAACACGCCTTTTTCACCTTCTACAATCTGATAAATCACATCATTAGGTAAACCATCTTTAGAATCGTACCTAGTGAAAGAGTCCGAATCGGGATTAAATCGACAAAATCCCCGTCCTTGTGTTGTCAGCCATATTTGTCTTTGGCTATCTTCAAAGATACTTAAGACTTTATTATATGGAAGACTGTTACTCTTATTTTTGTTGTATAAATAGTTGATCCATTTCTTTTTATTAATGTCATATCGATAAGCACCATTTGCATAAGTTGCCAACCATAAATTTCCATGTGAATCCTCTTTTATATCATAAACAAATTTCCCGTGCAATTCTGGAATACGAGTAAAGTCATCAGTTTTTCTATTATAACGCATTAATCCATAAGTAGTTCCTATCCAGATAGTACCAGAAACAGAACGGCAGATGGTAAAAATATCATTTGCGCTTAATGTATTTGGTCTATCTCCCTTATAATATGATTTTACCTCTTTAGTTTTTAAGTTGAGACGGTTTAAGCCTTTAGCAAACGTTCCTACCCACAAATAATCACCATCCAGACAAAGGCCATGAACATTATGATAAATAGCCGGATTTGTAAACGGTTTAATAATACCTGTTACTGGATTATAGTTAAACAGTCCTTTATCCTCAGTTCCTATCCATATAGTACCATCATTACTTTCACAGAATTCCCGGACTCTTTTACCAAAGTCTCTGTTTGTATTTCCGGAAGAATAAAATTTCTGAAAATACGTATATTGTTTGGGGTAATAATTAATTCCACCAAAATAAGAACCAATCCACATTCCTCCTTCACTGTCTTTAAATAAAGAATAAATAGCATTGTCTGAAAGTGAATAAGGATCACCATTCACACAAGTATGGTGCGTAAATTTCCCTGTTTTTAAGTGATAAATAAACAATCCCGATTCTGATCCCACCCAAATTTCGTCTTTGGAATAAAATGCAATTTCCCTTACATAAATTATTTCTCCCGATTCATCTTTCAATAAAAGAGTGCGAACCTTGTTTGTTGTTAAATCGATTTCTTTCAATCCTCCTTTCGAGGAACCGACATACAAAGAATGACGAGGTCCGGAAACCAGCTTGTTGATAATATTATCTTTAAAGGGTTGACTCCCATCAGCAGCCATAAAAGGTTTCAAGGTTTTAAAATGATCCTTGGTATAATATAAATTATCATCATACAAACAGAGCCAGCAAGTGCCGCTATCATCAAACCAAAAACGAGTTATATTAGCAGAGATGTATTTCTTTGATTTATTCGAGAAATAATTAGTAAGAGTTCCTTTTAATGGGTCGTAATAAAAAAGTCCCTGATAATCTACCGAAATCCAAATACCTCCTTTATTATCACTAACGATCGCAGTAACAGAATGTTCTATCGACGTACCCTGATCACTTTTCAACAAGAAACGTTTAAAAGACTCTGTTATTGGAGAATATATATATAAGCCAGCATCAGTACCTACAAATATATTCCCTTTTTGATCTTCATAAAGCGCAGTAATAAAATTATTACCTATCGATTTTGTTGTGCTAGCATCAAATTTAAAAATACGGAAAGACAAGCCATCATATCTGTTTAGTCCATCTTTTGTACCAAACCACATAAATCCCTTACTATCCTGTAAAATAGCATTTACTGTATTCTGAGACAAACCATCTGCAATACTTAAGTTTTTAAAGTAGTATTTGGTTGAAAAATCCAGTTGCGCATTACAAAAAAGACTAGTTAATAAGAATATAAAAAACAATATGATGGAGTGTGCTCTATTCATGGTATTATATAAAATCAATAAGCGCTTTAGCAAACAATAGAGCAAAAATACATGAAAATAATAACAAAACAATCGTGCCCTTTGTCTTTTTCAACAAAGGGCACGATAATTAAAAGCCAACTATAAAAGTCTATTACAATTTTTGATGAGAACCATCACAATAAGGTGGATTTTTTGTTTGTTTACATCCGCATAAATAAGCTTTGCCTGTTTTTTTAGCTTCAAATTTATGTGATTTAAATTTAGTTCCATGATGTGAGCCATCACAAAACGGTTGCTTTTTACTTGCATCACAAGTACACCATTTATAAGTTTTTCCAGCCTCTAATTCAACTTCGTAAGGTCCGTTTTTGAGCATTTTTGGTTCTATATAAAACATTATTTATTACGGAGTTAGTCCGCATATAATCACTATTAATTATTTAAGTTTCTTTGAAATAAGATTGTCAACAGCATAACGACCGGCTCCGCCAATGAGAATGACAATAGCCAAACCTATAACAAGGATAAAGTATTCAATTCCTTCGCCTTTCTGCTGACCAAACCAGTTCATGAAAAAACCATTGTTTATATGACCACCAAGAACTGCAGCTCCTGCCATTGTTAATCCAACTGAGAAAGCCATAAAACGTGTTCCGGCACCTACAAGAATACCTAAGCTTCCAACAAATTCAGCCAAAATGACTAAAACTCCGATAATTAAAGGCATCCCCATTGACTGGAAAGCACCAAGTGTTTCTGAAAAACCATATCCTCCAAAAAGTCCGAGTGCTTTTTGCATTCCGTGAGGTAATATTACAAGGCCTAAAGCCAAACGTGCTACTAACAAAGACCATGATTGTTGGTCGGTTGCTAAGAATTTCTTAATTGCATTCATAATGTATGTTTTTAAAATTATAATTTTGTTTATTAATGATTTATTGCATTGGTATTTCCATTACCAGCAGTTTTGTTTTTGAATCAGTCTTTATTTCTATCACTTCTGTTTCACTAACGCCAAGCCCATCTCTTCTGTTGAGCTTTTGTCGGGCAACCGTAACAGTTCCTTCAATCACAAAGAAATAAACACCATTCTTCTTATCTTTCAGTTTATATTCTCCCTTCCATCCTTCAGACAAATCGCCAAGATGAAACCATGCATTCTGATAAATCCATACTCCCTGATCATTTGCTTCAGGAGAAAGAATCTGATATAGTTCATCCTCTTTCTTAATATCCGCCAAAGTTATCTGATCATACCGTGGTGTTACGTTTTTTTTGTTTGGAAAAACCCATATTTGCAGTAAGCTAACTTCCTTATCTTTATTTTTATTGAACTCACTATGGAAAAGACCAGTTCCGGCACTCATTACCTGAATTTCTCCAGCACTGATTACTCCATGATTACCCATACTATCCTTATGTTCCAAATCACCGTAAAGCGGAACAGTAATAATTTCCATATTATCGTGAGGATGTTTTCCGAAACCTTCGCCTGGAGCGATTATATCGTCATTAAGTACCCTCAGCATACCGAAGTGTATACGTTCCGGATTATAATAATTTGCAAAACTAAAAGTATGGTATGTGTTCAGCCAACCATGATTGGCATGTCCACGTGTTTCTGATTTATGCAATATTGTTTTCATACTTATATTTTTTATCACTTCAAATCTTCTTTTAATTTGATGTGACAAAGATACGGCAGGAATATGCCGTACGAAGTAATGAAATCAGGCGAATGATTGCAAAAATCAGGACTGGCGTGCTAAAACACGAAATTCTGAAGGAGTTTGAGCAGTAATTTTCTTAAAAAAGTTATTAAAATGGGCTGATTCTTCAAAGCCTAGTTCATAGGCTAGTTCTTTGCTACTGATCTCACTAAACAGCAATGAACGCTTTGCCTCAATAATTATCTTGCTCTGAATATGATCTTTTGCAGATTTGCCAGTAATGCTTTTCACTGTTTTATTCAGATAATCGGCTGTTACATTCAACTTACTGGCATAATCCGAAACCATATGCATAGAAGTATAATGCTTATTCAGTAACTGTTTAAATAAGTGCAGCAACTGATTGGTTGTTTCCATCAATTGAGGATTATCATTTTTTTGTAGCGAACAATGGTTATTACTCTGTATAAAAAAGAGTTTCATCAGTGCACCAATAGCTTCCTGAGTGTAGCTTTCAAGAGATTCGGAGAAATAATCTATCTGAGAAATGATATTAAGATAGACAGACATTTGTACTTCATTGATTGACAATGGAGGCGACTGTCCAAATTCGTTAAACAAATAAATACCATTAATCAGCTTATCTGAAATTGAATTAGCTATTAAGAATTCATCAGTAAATTTCATGGTCCAACCTTTTGGCTCTGAAGTTGGTATTACCTGATGCATTTGTCCGGGAAAAATAAAATAAATAGTATTATCTTCAATCTGATACTCTGTAAAGTCAACAATATGAGTACCCTCTCCCTTCTCAAAAAAAATAATCGTATAATAGTCATGGCGATGCGGAATATCCGATTCACCATGCTTCATACGATATAAATCTTCGAGTTTCTTTATCGAAAAAGAAGAATTGCTTTCTTCAAATTCTGATAAAGTATAAGTTCTTATATCTTTAGGAAGTGGATTCATATATGCAAACTTACATAAAAATATCGATTAATAAGCGTGCTCAATAAAATAAAACATACTGAATTTTAACAATGAACGGCAGAGAGAGCACGTTTCCATTATTTATATAGAAAAATACAATTAAATAGTTGAATATCAGTCCTGCATTAACATTCGGATAAACTCACGAGTTGCATTTTTCTGATAACCATCTTTTAGCCATAACAAAGCAGCATGCATCTCTGTGCCCTTTTCCTGTATAGGAATAGCTTTCATTTCGTTATCGCCATGAATGGTAGCTTTAGAAAGTACAGTCACCCAATGTTTTGTTCTAACCATTTGCAAAAGTATGTTCACTTCATTAAGTTCTACCTGTGGATTCAGAGTTATATGGCTAGCCTGCAAAACACTGTCGAGAATAATGCGGGCATTCATTCCCACTGATGGGAGTACAAGCGGATAGTTATTTATGTATGACAGCGGGATACGTTTAAGCGCTGCAAGCGGATGATGCTGATGAACAATTACAGAAAGAGCTGAATCGAACAAGCGCATACTCTCTATCTGATCATCATCATGAAGCAACTCATAAGAAAGAACAAAATCTACCTGATGAGTTTTCAGAAGTCCGGTTAATTCTGTCGCCGTACGGTATATAATGTTCAGCTTTATATCTGGATAAGTTTGGGAAAACTTTTCCAAGGAATTTGTAAGTACCGATCCCAGACTGAAAGTCACCCCTATTTTGAGGGTTCCGGTATGGAGATTACGCAAATCACGCAACCGTTGTACAGCATGTTCCGAATCGGCCACTGTTTTGCGTGCATAAGGCAGAAACATCTCACCAGCTTCAGTAAGCGAAACCCTTCTCCTTACACGTTCAAAAAGCAAAGTATCCAGTTCTATTTCAAGTTGCTTGATTTGCTGTGAAAGAGTACTTTCTGAAATAAACAAAGTTCTTGCAGCTTCAGTAAAATTAGAAAGTTCAGCGGACTTAATAAAGTATCTTAGTTGTCTTAGTTCCATATCGGGCGCAAAGATACGTATTAATACGATGCTAAATAATTATTATAATAGATAATTTCGAGATAGTTAATCGAAAATACCTATCAACTAAAGTAAAGACTTGATAGGTAAATACTATCGTTTCAATAGAAAAAACCCATAGAAGTTATTATTAAGCTTTATAACAGATGGCCTACCTTTGCGGCCGTTTTAATAATAAGAAAATGATGATGAACTTACTAAACGTAGTATTGACAGCTCCCGCTCAAACATCTGCAGTTACACTAACACCCTATTCCAGTTTAATAATTGGTGCAATTCTTGGACTTGCTTTAGCCTGCTCTATTTTTATATGGGTATTCAATCGTAGAGCACAGGAATGGGCTCATTATTACAGAGAACATAATACTCAAAATAATCCGGAACATGGCAGAGCTAAATAATCAGACGGTTTGTACCGTTGCACAACCAGAGGGGCAGTGTAAGGCTATCAGAACAAACTTCTGTTTAGGAGCCTTTTTCAGCTTTACTTTCTTCTTTTTGCTGTTTATGGTGATTTTTGCTAAAACAATACGTAGTTACCCGGGTAAATTATAGTATGGAGAATCATAAAGAACTAAAAACTGTAGCTAAATTTATCTCCGACTTCTCAACCTGTATGATGGCTGTTGGAGCTCAAACTTCACGTATTGAGCGAAATGCATTGCGCATTGCAAAGGCATATCATTTAAAAGCTGAGATGCTCTTTTTCCAGAAAACGATGGTGATGACTCTTTGGGATTCACGAAACGAGCATTCTTACTCCATGGTAAGTCGCATAAAGCCGATGCCTCTCAATTTCGAAATTAATGCTCGGCTTAGTCACCTGAGCTGGAGAATTCATGATGAGCATATTCCGTTGAATCGTGCATCGAAACTTTGTCAGCGCATATTGGCTCGTCCGCGAGTTAATCCATGGATAGTATTATGGTTGGTATCCTTTGCAAACGCTTCTTTCTGCCGACTGTTTCATGGTGATTTTATTTCAATGGCTATTGTATTTGTTGCTACCTTCATCGGATTCTTTTTCAAACAGCAAATGCAAAAATGGCATTGGAACGAATTCGCCGTTTTTATACTTTCTGCAATGTTTGCATCAGCATTTGGCAGTCTGGGATATTTATGCAATTGGGGTACCACCCCAGACATGGCACTAGGTACCAGTGTTCTTTATCTTATTCCCGGCGTACCGCTTATTAACGGAGTGATGGACATAATCGACGGACATATAGTAACAGGATGTTGCAGACTATTTAATGCTGCATTACTTGTGAGCTGCATCGCTATAGGTTTATCTGCTATTTTATTTATAACAGGATTAGTTACAATATGATGATACTAGAACTTTTGGAAGACGGATTTTTTGCAGCTATAGCTGCTGTTGGATTTGCTATTATCAGTAATCCGCCCCGGCGCTCACTTTTTGTGTCGGCACTACTAGCAGCCATAGGTCACAGCATCCGTTATTTTTTAATGCACTTTGATAGTTTCTCCCTGAGTATCAGTCAAGCCTCTTTCTTCGCTTCATTATCCATTGGTTGTCTTTCTGTCTTTTTTGCGAAACGGCTGGCTGTACCAGCGGAGGTCTTTGCATTTCCGTCGCTTTTGCCCATGATTCCGGGAATGTTTGCATATCACACCCTGCAGGCTATTGCTGTTTATATGGTGTGCAAAACAGAAGCTGATCAGCTACATTACATTAACCTGTTTTATAGCAACGGAACAACTACCATTTTTATACTTGCTGCTCTTGTTGTGGGAGTAGCTATTCCAACATTTCTTTTCAGGAGATTTGCATTCAGCGTTACCCGAGGAAATAACGGAAAAAATTAGATATACGAATAGTTTCAATAGTGTTTATATAGTTAAACCTACCCTCAGATTGTAGATTTCAATCTGGGGGTAAGTCATTCAAAAGAATACTAAAACACTTTGGTCTGGAATATTCTGATATATTAGAAAGTCAAGTTGACTCCACCCATAACGGTAGCTTTCGGCATAGGATAGCCAGCATTTATTTCGTAGTGCTGAGCTAGCAAGTTCTCTCCACGAACAAAAAGAGTGGCAAAGCGGCTCAGATGGTAACTTCCGTTCAGATTCCATAATACAAAATTCTCTTTGATTTCAGGATTTACAGAAGTATAAAGTCCATTGATATATTGCACACCTGTAGAAACATTCCACTTTTTGTGTGAATAGTAAACACCAGCATATAGTTTGTGCTCGGGAGCTGCCACTACCGGATATTTCATATTCAACCAACTGTAATTAGTTGACAACATAAGTGAAGGATTGATTCTGTAATTCACATTCGCTTCCACACCCCAGTTTTCAATTTTGCCGGTATTGATATTCAAAGGTCTGCCATTAACAGGAACAGTCTGAATCATATTATCACCATTTATATAATAAAGGTTGATACCATACGAAAGCGTATTGTCTTTCAGATGCCGGGAAAAAGAAATTTCATAATTCATTATCTTTTCGGGCAACAAATCAGGATTTTGCGGACCAAACATATATAGTTCCCTGATAGTAGGATTACGAAATCCTTTACTTACCATTGCCTTCAACTCTGCAGCCTGAGGCAGATGCATAGACAATCCTACCTGAGGCACCCACTCTGTTCCGGTTTGTGAATGATGATCTACACGTTGCCCAATATCCAAAGTAAAAAGAGTACCGAGAGCCTGACGGAAGTCTACATAACCGGCTATCTCGTTTTCCGTTTTATCGGCTATACCAACACGCTTGTCTGTAAACTGATTCCATGCATCTCCACCAAAATGCTGAAAGTCTAGTCCAACTGTAATCCGATTGCCGGTAAAAAGAGTAGCACTTTGATACCACGTAACACCCAACATCTGGTCTTTAGACTTAAACCGATAATCTGACGGTGTTTTACCTAAAGAATAACCATTGTTAATGTTATGCCTTCCCCAATTATAAAAGAATTTCAAGGCACCGGAAGTCAGGTTATAATTGTTTTCAACAGAAAGTGACGCCACTCCCCGGGTTATTTGTGAATCATTATCTAAAATCGGAGCATTCACAGTTCCCGGATTAGATGCATTAAAATGTGTCAGGTTCAGATCTGTAAAGACGTTCCAGGCACTACTGATTTCATATCCTAATTTCGCATAACCGCCATATTGATCGAAATCCATATTCTCACGATGCCCGTCTGTTCTATTGTAAGAAGCAGATACAATGCTACTGAAACGGCCTTTACGAAACCGGTTGGAAGCCTCAGCCGAAAGTGTATTATACGATCCATAACTCAATCTTACATCATTTTTCACGCCTTCTTCTTTTGACTTACGGGTAACGATATTAATAACCCCACCCATGGCGTTAGATCCATACAAAACAGAAGCCGGACCACGCACCACTTCAACCCTTTCGGCCAACATAGACTGGTAAGTATCAGCCAAAGGATGCCCCATCAAACCCATGTATTGAGGATGTCCGTCAATAAGCACCAGGAGTCCGGTTGTGGGACTGCCGCCTATACCTCTTAAGCTCATGCCACCAGCAGCACCAGTTGAAACTCCGTATCCCATAATGCTACGCCCCGTTGTAAAAAAGCCCGGAACCTGTTCAGTCAGTAATGGAAGTAAAGACTGCTCATTACGCTGCTCTATCTGTTCACGGTTAACCACAGATATGCTCATTGGTAAATGGCGTGTATCAGTCTCGTTCCGGGTACCGGTTACAACAACTTCGTCTATAACATAGCTCTTTTTTAAATAAACACTATCTTTTTTAGATTGCGCTTGTACTTTAACAGATATAAAAAGACAGATTAACAGTAAACAAGTTATTATTCGATTCATCATTACACAGCAATATCCGCCTTTATGCAATAGCTTTACAGCGATTTTCATTAATTATTAATATAGAATAAGTTCAGAGATGCTTAACAGGAAACTAAATAGTTCCCTGTTTCAATTGTTCTACAAATTGATCTATTCGCTCCATTTCCTTAGGGATTTTGATGCTTTGCGGACAATGTTCTACACATTTGCTGCAACCAACACAATGGTTAGCCTGTCTCAGTCCTGGCACACTCCGGTCATATCCAACAAGAAATATATTACGAGCCTTACTATAATTCTCATCCTGCGAGCTTTTCGGAACATTGCCTTCGTTCAGGCATCGGTTATAGTGTGCAAAAATTCCCGGAATATCAAGACCATAAGGACAAGGCATACAATAATTACACCCGGTGCAAGGAACAGTCGGGTATTTCAGTATCATCTCGGCAGTTTCTTCAAGCATCACCTTGTCATCATCTGTAAGCGGTTTAAAAGACGAGTAAGTAATGATATTATCCTGCAAATGTTCCATATAAGTCATGCCACTTAAAACAGTCAGCACTTCCGGCAATGAACCGGCAAAACGGAACGCCCACGAAGCCACACTTACTTCCGGTTGTCTTTGTTTAAGCTGAGCCACCAGATGATCGTTCAGTTTAGACAGACGTCCACCCAGCAACGGCTCCATAACCACCACCGGAATATTACGTTTCACCAATTCTCCGTACAGATATTCTGCACTCACCCCCATTCCCTGAGGATGTTTCCAATCTACATAATTAAGCTGAATTTGTACAAAATCCCATTTTATATCCAGTGAAAGCATATAATCGAAAAAACTTTGATCGCCGTGAAACGACCACCCCAGATTGCGTATACGCCCAGCCTCTCTTTCTTTCAACAGAAAGTCGAGTATACCATTATTTATGTAGCGTTCTTTATAATCATCATCAGCCCCCAAAGCATGGAGCAGATAATAATCCACATAATCTACGTGTAATTCCTTAAAGGAGTTATGATACATTTCAATAGATGCCTCTTTGCTCTTAGTTTTTGGATCAAAGTTCGACATTTTAGTAGCTACAAAATATTTATTTCGGGGATGACGGCTCAGTGCAATACCTATAGCATGTTCCGACATACCCTGAACATACATAGGAGAAGTATCATAATAATTCACCCCATGAGCAAGAGCATAATCAACAGACTTATTTACCTCTTCCTGGTCTATCAATTCCTTTTGGCCATCAGCGCTTGGCTTTGTCGGCAACCTCATGCAGCCATATCCAAGCAGCGAAACCTTTTCACCGGTTTTAGGATTCAAACGATAGGTCATTTTATCGGTAGGTACATGCAATACACTAGCTACGCCTATTGGTGTTTTATTGCCAGGTTTACATCCGTAAAATGCCGCTGTAGAAACTGCGGCTCCACCGCCAAGCAGCTTCAGAAAATTTCTACGGTCTATGCTTTTCTTGTCTATCTTCCCCATAGTAATTTCTTTATATTTTCATTTTTACTAATCATTTTTACGAAATAACTTATACAGTCCGGTGAATTTCGTGCCCATCTACATATATTGCACTAAACGGACGAGCCGGACAAAGATTCTCGCATGCACCGCAGCCGATACAACGTTCCGTATTAACAGCTGGTATTTTAAGTGAATCCTTATTCTTTGCATCAATCGGAATCATTTGTATAGCACCAACAGGACAGTGACGGGCACAGTTTCCACATTCAACGCCGTCTCTGTTAACTACACAATTTTTCTTTATCCACACCGCATGACCTATCTGAATAGCAGATTTATCAGCTTTAGTAACAGAACGGATCGCACCTGTTGGACAAATGTCTGAACACCGGGTACATTCCGGGCGACAATAGCCACGTTCATACGACATTTCCGGCTGCATTAATTTCTCCAGATTATCCGAAGGACGTAAAACCTGATTAGGGCATACAGATACACAGAGCTGACACGCCGTACAGTGTTGCGCAAGATTACGTGCGCTTTGAGATCCGGCTGGTGTTATTGGTGTTGAGCGATTAGGTATTTTTTTATCTTCTATAACAGCTAATCCACCATCAACCTTTATCTTTTGAGCTTTCAGTGCAGTTGCTGAAGTGAGCAATGCCGTTACCGACAGAAAATTACGACGTGAAACGCCCGCCTTATCTATATTTTCTGTTGTTTGCTTATCTGTCAGAGATTCTTCCTTTTGCCGAGGTACATACCTGATAGCACCTTGCTTACACTTCCCTATACAATCCATACATGTAACGCAGCGACTGTAATCAATCCTGTGTTCTTTGGAGTTTATGCACGAAGCCTTGCAATTACGGGCACACAAACCACATCCATTGCATTTTGCGGTATCAATTACCGGTTTGAAGAATGAATATTTAGACAGAAAACCCAATACCGTTCCTACCGGACAAATGGTATTGCAATAAGTCCTGCCGCTACGCCATGCCAAAATTGAAAGTATTATAAACGTAACAACAGCAATACCTAAGGTTAGCGTACCTTTCATCCATACGTCAACCGAATAAAATGCATAACTATCCATCCGTTCTGCCCAATAAGCCAACAGATTATTACCCCATTGATATAAAGGAGCAAACAAATTAGAAGCTATACGTCCGTAAGAACTATAAGGTGCCAGTAACTGAACAAAAGAACCTATACCTGCAATAAAAGCTATAATGAATAATGTCAGAACTCCATATCGCAACCAGGAAATAGCCGGTGAATAGACAAAACGATTCTTTTTCCGTTTTCCGGCTATCCAGGAAATAGCATCCTGAAATATGCCAAGCGGACAGATCACTGAGCAATATATCCTCCCCAAAGCAAATGTGAGCACAATTAGTGCCAGTACTATGCCGATATTTAATGCCAATAAAGCGGGTAAAAACTGAATTTTGGCCAGCCAGCCAAACCACTGATGTAATGTTCCTGTAAAATCAAGGAATAACAAAGTTATTAGAGTAAAGCAAATAATAGCGGTCGCTATTCTAATTTTTCGTAACATAATTCATTCTCCTTTTAGCATTAGCATTTAATCGTTTTTTCGTGTTTATCTGAATTCAAGATCAAACTTAATTTAAAATCCTGATATATTGAGGATAATCTTTTAATTTTTCACAAAAATACTGAGAAATTCATTACCACTTTGTATACAAATCACTGATATATGTACCAAAATAACGGTTTTAGGTTATCAATCTAACAATTAGTAAATAAGCAATCAGCTAACAAAACTACCTAATCGTTTGTTTTTATATAAAGTAACATGTATAAATATGATAATAACAATTTTCGGAGCAAACGGAAAAATAGGCCGTCTGCTTACAGAACAAGCACTGGGTAAAGGATATATTATAAAAGCCTATGTGCATAATCTACAGGAAATAGGTTTATCCCACCCTAATCTGGAAATCGTTAAAGGGACTATTCATGATTATTACAAGATAAAGCAAGCCATAGCAGAGAGCAATGCGGTAATAAGTACAATGGAACCCTCAAAGAGTTTCAAGAAAAAGGGATATCCGGTTTTTGAAGCACACCGACATATTATTATGGCAATGGAACGCCTTAATATAAAACGATTTATAACAATAGCTTCTCCGGTTATTCAGTCGGGAAAAGATGCAAAGTCGGCTGTAACTATTGTACCAAAACTTTTTATTAGTCTATTCAGACATAGAACATATCTTGAATTTGTAGCCATAGGCCACATGATTAAGAAATCAAAACTAGACTGGACAATTGTGCGATATCTTTATCCCACCAACAAACCTCATAAAGGGAAAATAAAAGTCTCTTCCGGCAAGCAGAAAATAAAATTTACAGTTTCGCGCGCAGATATTGCTAAATTTATTCTCGACCAGGTAGAAAGCAGAGAGTATATTCACTGTATGCCAATAATTGGAAATTAATTCTAAACCTGTCAGAAATTCCATATAAATTGTCACAAAATTATCGATAAAAAATGCAATAAAACAGCCCCTTTTCCGACATATAAATACAAACAAAACAATATTGTATGAAAAAGGGAATATTTAAAGCCTTTATTTGCCTGACAGTAGTTACAGCAGCTACTTCGTGCAAACAAGGTAAGCTTTCATCCGAAAAGGGTGACGCGCTGATTGCGCATATTGATTCAACAGCAAAAGCCGGAGATGATTTCTTTCAGTTTGCCAATGGCAAATGGTTTAAACAAAATCCTATACCTGCCAGTAAACAGAGTAACGGTATATTTCAGCTTATCCAGGATACCATAAATGTACAGGTACGTAATATATGCGAATCATCAGCAGCTATAAAAGATGCACTGAAAGGAAGCAATAAACAAAAGATTGGCGATTTCTTTTTCACGGGAATGGACAGCGTCTCTTTAAATAAAAAAGGCATCAGCGAACTTAAAGGTGATTTTGCAAAAATAGACAATATCAAAGATCTGAACGGTATCATCAAAGAAGCTGCTTATCTTCATAGTGTGGCAGCATCGCCGTTGTTTAGCATGTACGTTACTCAGGACGACAAGAACAGCAGCAAGTATCAGGTTTACATTGCTCAGGGTGGATTAAGTATGCCGGAACGAAGCTACTACCTCGACACAGATGCCGGTTCAAAAAATATTCGCGAAAAGTTTGTAACCTTCGCCGGCAACATGTTTGGAATTATGGGATACGACAAATCCAAAGCCAAACAAGCCGCTGCCAGGTTACTGGAAATGGAAACAGCCGTAGCAAAGACTTCCCGCAAAATGGAAGACACCCGCGATCCTTTGGCCAACTATAACAAAATAACATCCGCAAAACTTGCTGCGTTAACTCCAAACATCGACTGGAAGATTTTCCTTACCAACATTGGACTAACCAAAGTTGATTCGGTTGTTGTGGGTCAGCCAGAATTCCTTACCGCACTGAATGGCTACATGAAAAAATATTCGATAGACGACTGGAAAAACTATCTCAAATTCCATCTAATGAATGGCTTGTCGGACTATCTGGATGATAAGACCTATATGGAAAGCTTCAACTTCTATTCAACAACCCTTGAGGGAGTAAAAGAGCCGAAACCAAGATGGGAACGTGTAGTAAGACAAACCAACGGAGCGCTTGGAGAACTTATCGGACAAGTGTACGTAAACGAGTATCTGCCAAAAGGAACCAAAGAGAAACTGGAAGAAATAGGAAATTCCATTAAATCGGTTTTCGCACAACGCATCAAAGCCCTCGACTGGATGAGTGCACCTACCAAAGAAAAAGCATTGAAAAAGCTAAATGGTGTAATAATGAAGGTTGGTTATCCTGATAAATGGAAAGACCTGAGTGCTATGCAGATTGACCGTTCATCTTACGTAAAAAATGTAATGAGTGCCAACAAATGGGGATTCAACTATATGATAAGCAAATACGGCAAACCGGTTGATCGTAAGGAATGGGGCATGTATCCACAAACATACAATGCATACTACAACCCATCGAACAACGAAATTGTTATTCCCGGTTGCAACATCATTGTTCCGGGATATGAAAGTAAAATGGCCGACGATGCCATACTTTACTCCATCATCGGATGCACCTTTGGCCACGAAATTACACATGGTTTCGACGATCAGGGATGTAAATACAACGAGCAAGGTAACTTGAGCAACTGGTGGACCAATGAAGACAAAGCAAAGTTTGTTCAGAAAACCAAAATGATTGTAAAACAATTCAATGACTACACAGCTATAGACAATATGCACCTCAATGGTGAACTTACTCAGGGTGAGAATATTGCCGATCTCGGTGGAATAGTTATGGGATTCGAAGCTTTTAAAAATACCGACCAGTATAAGAACAAAGAAATGATTGCCGGACTAAACCCCAGCCAGCGTTTCTTCCTTGGATATGCACTTGGATGGATGTTGGATATACGCCCCGAGGCATTGAAGAACCAAATTAAAACCGACGTGCATTCTCCAGCAAAGTGGAGAATCCTGGGTCCATTATCCAATATGCCTGAGTTCTATTCATCATTCGGAGTGAAAAAGGGTGATAAAATGTGGCGTGCTGAAAATCAAATTGTAAAAATCTGGTAGTTTACCCCATTCAATAAAACAATCGTGTCCTTTGTTCTTTCTACAAAGGACACGATTATAAATACTAAAAACTTAAATAGAATTACTATATTCGCAACTACAAGCCTATTATCAGGTAAAACTTCAACTACATATCTACAATGAGAAAAATACTTTTCATCATTCTTATATGCTGCATTTCAATAAAAATATTAGCTCAATCGGGTTACAAAACAATAAAAATCTCAAAAGGTTTGGAGTTTGTACAAATATCAAAAGATGCATACGTATATGTATCGACAGCAGAAATGGGGAAATTTGGGCTGGTTTCCTCTAACGGACTAATATTAATAAACAACCATAAGGCATTCTTGCTCAATACCCCTATTAACGACAAACTTACCGAAGAGATGGTAAAAGCAATCACAGATTCTTTGCATGTAAAAATAACAGGGTTTATACCTAATCATTTTCATGCAGACTGTATGGGTGGATTAAAGTATCTGAAAAGTATTGGAGTTAAATCTTACGCATGTGAAAAAACAATCGCTCTTGCCCACCAGAATAAACTTCCTGTTCCTGAACAAGGTTTTAAAGACTCCCTGCTTCTGAAATTTGGGAATAAGAAGTTATATTGCTATTATCCCGGAGAGGGACATGCGCCAGATAATATTGTAGTGTGGATTCCATCTGAAAAAATTCTATTCGCAGGATGTATGATCAAGGATATGAAATCTCAAGGACTAGGCAATTTATCAGATGCAAACATGAAAGAGTGGCCTAAAACGGTAAGTAAGGTTTATACAAAATTCAAAGATGCACGTATCGTTATCCCCGGACATGGAGCATGGGGTGGAACTGAGTTGATCACCCATACACTCGACCTTCTAAATAAAAATAATTAGCCATTTGTTTCTACATTTCACTTAAGTAGACTTTCTGTCATTTTTTATGTTTATAAACTGATTTCTAAAAAGTTAATCTCGCTCAATGATACATCTTTCGGATAATTTATTATATTTGTGAAAAGTACAATAGTTATAAACAAATGTCTTTCCTGATTGTTTATTGAATGCTGATTATTTAAACCGATATATTTTGTATACTAACTTAAAAAATGAAGTACTATGGGTATGTTTTGTAATCAATGTCAGGAGACAGCCAAGAACACAGGCTGCACCATTAACGGAGTTTGCGGTAAAAAAGAAGATACCGCCAATTTTCAGGATTTACTAATATTTGCATGTCAGGGACTTGCATTTGCAACTATCGAAGCCCGTAAGAAAGGGATAGATACTAACGTAGAGAGTAAGCAAATTACTAATGGCTTGTTTATCACTATCACAAATGCCAATTTTGATAACGCCGCAATAATGAAGGCTATCAATGATTGCATCGCTCTTCGGGACAACCTGAAAATAAAAGCAAGTATTAATGAAAAGAATGATGCACTTGACTGGAAAGGAACCAGCGAAGCAGACTTTAATGAAAAAGCAAAGCAGGTAAGCACTTTGTTCTTTGACAAAGACGAAGATATCCGCGCCTTGAAACAGTATACATTGTTTGGCGTTAAAGGTATTGCAGCCTATGCAGAACATGCCTTTAATCTGGGATTCGAAGAACAGGATATCTATAACTTCATGGAAGAAACACTTGTTATGATTACCAAACCTATGAGCCTGAAAGATATGTTGGACTGGCTTGTAAAAACCGGCGAACATGGAGTAAAGGTTATGGCATTGCTCGACAAAGCAAATACTTCCACTTTTGGTAATCCGGAGATTTCTAAAGTAAACATCGGAGTTGGCAAGAATCCGGGTATTCTTATCAGCGGACACGATCTGAATGATTTGGAGCAACTTCTTATTCAAACAGAAGGAACAGGCGTAGATGTTTATACTCATTCCGAGATGCTACCGGCCAATGCATATCCTCATTTCAAGAAGTACAAACATCTGGTGGGAAACTACGGAAATGCATGGCACCGTCAGCTTGATGAGTTCGAAACATTTAATGGTCCGGTTCTTTTCACTACCAATTGCCTTGTACCTCCACGTAAAACAACAACCTATAACGACAGGATATTTACAACAGGTGCTGCAGGAATGCCGGAATGGAAAGTGATTGATAAGAAACTGGCTAATGGTCATAAAGACTTTTCTGAAATCATAGAACTGGCAAAGAAATGCCAACCTCCTACTGCAATCGAGAATGGTGAAATAACCATTGGCTTTGCACACAACCAGGTATTGGCTTTGGCCGATAAAGTTCTGGAAGCTGTAAATTCCGGAGCAATAAAAAAACTGGTTGTTATGTCGGGCTGTGATGCACGCCAGAAAACTCGTGAATATTACACTGAATTTGCAAAACAATTACCAAAAGATACTGTTATCCTTACTTCCGGATGCGCCAAGTATCGTTATAACAAGCTGCAATTAGGCGATATCAATGGCATACCAAGAGTACTCGATGCCGGCCAGTGCAATGATTCATACTCATGGGCAGTAGTTGCGCTTAAATTAAAAGAAGTATTGAATCTGGATGATATCAATAAACTACCAATCATCTTTAATATTGCCTGGTACGAACAAAAAGCAATCATCGTTCACCTTGCCTTGCTGTATCTCGGAATAAAGAATACACATATTGGTCCTACTTTGCCAGGTTTCTTAACTCCTAATCTGCTGAAGATTGTTCAGGATAATTTTGGTGTTCAAACAATAACAACCGTGGAAGAAGATATGAAATCCTTTGGACTAAATTAAGAATCACAGGAACGATAAAAACAAAAAGAGCAGCAATTTTATTTGCTGCTCTTTTCTGTTTTCTATCTACTTATATTATAACTATTTCTAATCAAATACATTAATGAGCGTGATGTTGCTTAGTAGCCGATGAATGCTTTGCTTGTCCATGACTTTCGCCGGCATGTTCTTCACCTTCAGCAAATTTAAAGAATTGAACATAAGCTTCAATATACTCTCTGCCAGCCTTCACATCGTTCACATCATAATTCTTTAGTGAGATAACTTTTTTAAATCTCTTAGTCAGTTCAGGTAAATCCTTTTTAGCAACCTTACCTTCTAATGGAGACAAGTTTCCTACTTCAATAGATTTATCGGCAGCCAGAATCTTTGCATCAATTGGGGTTCCGGATGGCTTAACTCCCGTAAAAGGAACACCCTCACCGCTTCTGTGAACACGAACTAAAACATCAAAAAAGTACTTTTCTGAAATTTCGGTTGCTTCTGGACTCAATCCCCTTACTTTCATAGATAAATTGAACACATCTACTATCTCTTTTTCATGTTCAGGCATTACCCATTTAAGCACATAGTTTACATTGTTTTTCTCAATAGCTCTTTTTGCATCTGCTATTAGTGGTCCATCCATCGTGTCGCAATGCGCAAATGCTGTACTTGATAAAAACACGGACATTGAAAAAACAAGAATTGAAAAAACGCTTGCTCTTAATTTCCAAAGATTATTTTTTTTGTTTGTTGTAACCGCAATTTCAGTTGTCATCATAATTTCTATTTTCTTAATTCAGTTTTAACCATTTACTTCTTTCAAAATCTCTTCAATATCAGGAACGCAACTTCCACAAACAGTTCCGGCAGTAGTTTCTTCACCCACTTCATCTACCGTAGTTAGCCCTTTCTCTTTGATAGCTTTCACTATCTCACTTTTCATAATGCCATTGCAATGACAAATTTCAACATCTTCATCCATAATAGTATCTTTTATTGGTTTATATTAGAAATTCTTCAGATAATCTACTCATCTTTAGTATATAGCAAAAGTAAGGATCTGATTGGACGAAAGTTGTAACCTAGGTTACACTATTTTCCATTTAATATTTTTTAAACAAAAAGCTTTCTATCTCATTTCTGGCTAAAAGCAACATGACAAGCGCCTTAGTTAATAACATTCTTATTGGTGAAATGTTTTTTGAATTCCTACCCTCACTCTATCACCTTTTAGACAAACAATACTGAATATTAGCAAATTACGGAGTGAGGGATGGTTTTTCATCCCTCACCCTACCCTCACTTTACGAGGCTACCCTCACCTTTTCAGCACTCCACCACGTTATATAGCCTGCCTTTTTTTGAATTAGTCAACGGAACACTGAGCTTAGTGAGAATACGGCTGAAGGTAGTAATCTTTGTGTTGGATAGCTGAAAGCCACTCTTTTTCTGCAATCGGGTGAGAATTTCAGAAGCCAGCAGTTTTTCACAAGGCTCATTGTTTCCGGCCGAACGAAAGTACTGCAGAAACAACTGTTCGGCAGGAGGCTGCACTTCGAATTTCTCATTGCCGGCCATCAAAATAGCTTCATCCTCACTGTCAAACCAATAACGCTCGCCATTCTGAATCTCGCTCAACGCCTGCGCATAAAGCTGATCATAGTTTATATTCCGCGGAATTTTTATAATACCCATAACCTCTATACAGATATACCGGCGACCGCCTGAAGTATCGGTCAGCAAATCGTAATGATTGCTTGTAGCAATAAACGAAGCATAACGGCGCAACTCCTGCACAACGCTCTGATTGGGCTTGCGCGTATTAACCCTTTATATCTCCCTCACGTGGAAATCTTCCTATTTCCTCGTATACAGATTGCAAGGACGATTCGAACAAGGTAGAAATCACACTTCTATATTGATGTCCCGGCACGTAAGCCTATTTCCTCGTATAGCAACGAAGGACATTCGAACAAGGTATTGCGCAAATCACACTTCTATATTGATGTCCCGGCATAAGCCTAAGCAACGAAGCATTTTCATCTGGTATTGCGCATTCCCTATCAGGCTCTGTGCTCACTTCACAAGGCTGCTTCATTAGAATAGGATGCACTTCGGGGTTAAAGAACAGACCCGGATCATAGGAAAAGCGGCAGTAATGATTCAATAATGGACGTTTCAGCGTAACCTTATATGATATCAGTTCCTCGTAAAACCTCACCGCCTTACGGTAAGCCTGTACATGAAACAACTCCGCTTCCGCTTTTGTCTGTGGCAAAGAACTATCGGGGCGAATAAAAGATACAAGCCATTTTACACTCTTCCCCCGGAACCAACAAATGCAGCAAGTGTATGTGGCAAACGTGCCACCTCATCTCTCACCTCTTCTGCCTCCTCTATTCCAGCAAGGCAATCAATCTCCAGTAATACCACACCATTATAGCGAATCATTTCCTGTTGTGCATCCACCTTTTTAAATTCAGCAGCAAAACATAGTTTTGGCAGTTTATCAACAGTCATGCAATGCACCGATCGGCTTACATATTGTAAAGAATGTCGCAAATTAGAAACCAGTTGTTCCTCCGATTCTATTTTCATCTTCTCCATCAATACAGATAGTTTTACAATTTGTTGTGATTCTCTTTTCTGTCGGCCTTTAAATTGTGTTATTTTCATTCGTTTTAATTATTAATTATACCCTGAAGGTATGTCATAAACATCAATAAAACAAATATTTATTGCAATTGTATATAAATTATTTTTATCATAAAATACGGGCAGATATAAGCAATTTAGTCACCAAATCTAACGAATTTAATAAGGAAAGTTAAGTAAGCCCGCCGCCGTGAACCCATGGGCCCGCGGCTGTAAACCGATAAGCCCTCGAATGCAGTTCCATAAGCCCTCGGCTGCGGGCTTACTAACTATTAACTGCAAAAATCATTAAGTCTGGTTATGTATGGAGATAACACAGGCCACAAATCAGTTTAGCGATTTTGCAGATAAAACAAGTGTTGAAGTTGTGAGAATCGGTCAGCGGATCATAATCCAAAGGAAGTAGTAACAGAAGAGAAAAAACGATCCGTTATTCAGAAGTAAAAATAGTTGAAAGAATGAGGTTTTTGACTATATCAAATTATACATTTTGGGCTCAGTAAATTGTATACTGAGCCCAAAATAGAGAAATTACATATCAGTAGCTACAGCTTCTTCAGCTTCTTGACTACCTTTTATATCATCGTAGAATTTTGCAAAAGAAATTTCCATGTAAGGCTTCAGAATAAAGAAACCGAGTCCTAATGTAAAAAGACAAAGTATCGCCCATCCTAAGAACCGTAGAATCAGGCTGAAAAATTTCCATTTATAACCATACATCATCTTTTTACTTTTATCAATAGCCTCCATGCTTCCGATAGAAGGATTATCAGCAATAATAAAAAAAGTCATGGAATAAGATAAAGCAGCAATAATTCCGGGTATTATTAACAAGATCGTCCACAATATAACAAAAATCATCATTAATAAATAAGCTCCCAATGAAGTTCCAAAATTATTAAATCCCTTAAACAGTTGTTCTATCCGGGCTTCCTGATTTCTTGCTATAGCTAATGAAAAGAAAGCCAATCCAAGAGTCATTGGACCACCAACAATCAGAGTTGCAATTCCACTAAAAGAACCACCACCAATAATCAATGCATACACCAAAAAAGTCCCAATAGCCAATCCCCATTTACCTCTCAGAGATTCTTTAGCCATTCTCATTAAAACAACATTTTCCATATCAATTTATTATTAGGTTATTTGTAATACAAGTCATTATTGTATTTATTATCAAAAGTATAATTTGAAATGTATATATACAAATTTTACTATAACTTTATATAAACATTTTTTAGTATGCATATATATGGATAGCTGAATTATGAATTTTGTGCCGAAAATGGTGAGGGATGATTTTGTATCCCTCACCTAGGGGTTATCATTGGTTTTCAGGGGATTATTGGTTGATTGGTGAGGGAGTGAGGGATTGGAAAGTTTTTGAGGATAAATTACTTATATCAAAAATTATTCAACATAAAAAACCAGTCTGTACTTATAAGACTTGAAACTGAAAATATTAATAGATATATTTTAGATCAAAAGTAATACAGAAACAATTACACTTTATGTATAATAAAAAAATAAATATATCATATATTTGTATCTCTATTCTTGAAAACACCAAAATAAATCTATGGATAATCTTCTAACTACAATCTCATTTTCAATATATTCAAATAAAGGAGTCTATGCACTATTATTAGGTTCTGGCATTTCACGTGCTGCAGGAATACCTACAGGATGGGACATAGTTATTGATTTGATCAGAAAACTTGCTGCTCAGAATGGTGAAGTTTGTACTCCAAATGAGGAAGCTTGGTTCAAAAATAAATATAACAAATATCCTGATTATTCTACAATCTTATCAAAACTTGTTTCAAAAGCTTCAGAAAGAGTTAATCTTCTTCGTCCTTATTTTGAGCCAACAAAAGAAGAAAAAGAAAACCATCTAAAAGAACCAACTAAAGCCCATAAGGCAATAGCTAGCTTAGCTAAAAAAGGATATATAAAGGTTGTTATTACAACAAATTTCGATAGGTTATTAGAAAAAGCTCTTGAAGAAGAAGGAATAACCCCACAAGTAGTTTGTCATGTAGATGACATTACTGGAGCAATGCCAATTGTACATAGTAATTTCACCATAATAAAAATCAACGGAGACTATATTGATTGTAGATTTTTAAACACAAAAGAAGAATTAGAAAACTATCCTGATCAACTAAAACGGTATGTATCCCAAATTATCAATGACTTTGGTTTAATTACTTGTGGATGGTCAGGAATATGGGATATTGGACTCATTAAAATATTAAAACAATCAGAAAATTTTAGATATAGTAGCTTTTGGTCATATATTAGTAATTGCGAAGAGGAATTAAAGACACTTGCAGAAAAGCGTAAAGGACAAGTAATAGAAATCCGAAATGCAGATTCTTTATTTTGCGAAATAAGTGAAAGAGTAGAGGCATTAGAAAATATAAATGATAATCACCCTCTAAACGCAAGTATAGCAGTTGAACGACTTAAAAGATACATAGTTAAAGATGAAGGCAAAATTCAACTGTACGATTTACTGCATAATGAACAAGAAAATGCATATAATAAAATACAACAAATAAACGATTTTAGTCAATATCCGACAAATGAGCTATTTGAGAAACGTATGAAAGAATACGAATCTGCAATCGAAATCCTTTTACCATTAGTAATAAATGGGATATATTGGTGTGAGCCAAATCATGAAAATATTTTTTTAGAGATTATCAAAAGAATGGCGGAACCAATACAACAAGAATTATATAGCTGCTATGAAATGACAAAAAAGTTACATTATTATCCTTCCATACTAATTTTTTATGCTATGGGTATTTGTGCACTTGAGAGAGGTAACTTTTTATTTTTGAAAAAACTACTTAAAATCAAGATTCCAGAAAATAGTCATGAATATTCACAAAAAACATTTATTATTAAAAAGTTAAATTCTTGCTTATTTAATAATCAAGATTTTAATAAATTATTTAATCTTAGAGCACATACCCCTTTTAGCAATTTATTATGTGATAAAATATATCCACTTTTCAAAAAATATATCACTAATGAAAAACACTTCAAAGAGAATTTCGATATTTTCGAATATTATATCTCTTTAAATTACTCATACATCGTAAAATCTGACTACCCTTGGGCACCTTGGGGACAATATGTTTATAGAAGAAGGCAGTATGATCGCACCAGTGATTCTCCATGGAATGATTTGCTGAAACAAGCTGATACTGAAAAAGAAAACTGGGCACCAATAAAAGCTGGAATGTTTGGAGGGAAATATTCAGAGTTTATAACAACAAAAGAAAAGGTTGAAAACTTTATCGAAAAGCTAAACATATACTAAATTCAATTTAAATAGAGCAAGAAACATTCATCTAATATTACTATTTATGACACTATACAAACCAACACAAACTCAATTAACAACAATCAAAGAAAAAGCATTTAAACTAGAAAGAGAAATACAAAATCTTTTCGAAAAAAATCTGTCCACAATCATGGGCATTGAATTAGTTAAATCTGAATTTACAATTAAGAATAAACTAATTGATTCATTGGGATTTGACCCGCAAACAAAGGCTTTTGTTATTATCGAATATAAAAGAGAAAGAAATAGCAGCGTTGTAGATCAAGGATTCACCTATTTAAGTTTGATGCTTCAGAACAAAGCAGACTTTGTTTTAGAATACAACGAAAGCCTACAGAAAAACATGAAGCGTGATGAAGTAGATTGGTCACAAACCCGTGTTGCTTTTGTATCACCCAGTTTTACCGAAAATCAACGAGAGGCTACAAATTTCAAAGACTTAGCTATAGAACTTTGGGAAGTAAAAAGATATGAAAACGATATGGTCTCTATTAATCAAATTCGGAAAAGTAACGCAGCAGAAAGTATAAAACCTATTATGCAAAACAATCAGACATTAAAACAAGTAACTGACGAAATCAAGGTCTACACAGAAGAAGGACATTTACAAGGAAAATCTGATGAGACGATTGAACTATATGAAAAATTCAGGGATGCAATTCTAAATCTATCACCTGACATTGAAGTTAAACCACAAAAATGGTATATTGCCTTTAAAAAAGGAAGTAATATAAGTGATATAGAAGTTCAAAAGAATGGAATTAAACTAAGCATAAACCTAAAAGTAGGACAATTAGATGACCCCAAACATTTAATGCGAGATGTTTCTGGTCTAAAAGGCCATTCACTCAACGGAGACTTCGAACTAAAAATTGATAGCGACAAAGATATTGAATACATAATGAGCCTTGTTAAACAAGCAATACAATAAGATAGATGGAAGAGTGCAAATACACAAAACTACCATTAACATATAATCAACAAATAAAACTACTGCAAGACCGTGGTTTGATAATTGCAGATACAGAAAGAGCTGTAAGACATTTATCCAATATAAGTTATTATAGATTAAGTGCTTATATGCTACCTTTCAAAAAAGTTCTGGATAGTGATTATCTCGATGAATTTAAAATGGGAGTAACATGGGAAAAAGTTTATGATTTATATGTTTTCGACCGCAAACTCCGATTACTTGTATTCGATGCTATAGAACGTCTTGAAGTAGCAGTCAGAACGCAAATAATTTATCAACTCAGCCACAAATATGGTTCTCATTGGCAAGATAATCCCGATATTTTTAAGGTAGAAACCAGAAGAAATAAGTATGGTGAAAAGTTTACCATAAATGTGTATGAAGATATACAAAAGCATATAAAAGAACAATTAGTGAATAATAAAGCAGAAGTCTTTATAAAACACTATACTAATAAATATTCTAGTCCCGATAATCCACCATCATGGATGAGTGTAGAAATAATGTATTTCAATCATTTATCGCATATATGCAAAAATCTTAAAAACAGAAGAGACATTAGCGGTATATCCCAATGGTTTGATATGCCACCAGATATATTTTGTTCATGGTTACATACTCTTAATTATGTGAGAAATATATGTGCACATCATGCCCGTTTATGGAATCGTACATTCAATATAGTTCCTGAAAAATTACATTTTGCCAATAATAAGACATGGATTAATAATCCAGATAAAGCACAGCGCAGTAAAGTATATTATTTCCTATGCATGATTAACTTCTTACTACAAACGGCTAATCCCACTTCAAACTTTAAGTCTAGACTTCTAGACTTGCTAGCTGAATACAAAGATGTGATTAACATTGAGTATATGGGATTTCCGACTGACTGGCAAAATGAAAATATTTGGAAATAAGTTAAATAAATAAATTATCACAGAGAATATTTGTACCAATAATATATTTGTGCTACCTTTGCAATACAAAATTATACTTGATCAGTTTTAAACTCAAAGATAATAAGCCTTCCAGGCTTGCCTTTACGGCAGCATACTTGGAGGGCGTTTTTTATTTTAGCAATACTGATATCTTTGACTCATATATTCTAACCATTCATCAAACTCACCATTCACCTGATTATCTCTGACAAACTGAACCCATTCCTGATGTTGCCAAGTTTTAAAAATGGCTTTTCCTTTAAACAAATCAGTCCAGTCCTTTTGAAAATCAGGAATATCTATGCCCAAACAATGAATCAAATCTTCATTACGTCCATCAAAAGCAACAGCAGAAACTGCTAGATCAAATTCACCACTTTTCGCTATACCTTCTGCAAGAGCTTGCTGTCTAAGCAGTTGATAACCATTCGTGGCAGCAGGACACTTTTTCAACGTATTCTTTGCCTTTTCTGAAAAAGTAATCAAACTTAAATACTTACGTCCCCAGACTGTTTGATGACAAATATTGGTATAATCACATTCATTTGCTGGTTTCAAACAACGATTTGGATTTGGATTATTTTGACGTTTTTTGTTTTTATCTATTTTACGAGCCGAGCAACCATAAAAACTTTGTTCTGTATATTTACACTCTGTCAGAATAATGCCTTTGCCATTCTTAGTCTTCACCAAAAAAGCAACATCTGGTGAAGTCTGACCTGAACCACGCATACCTCCCGATTCGCCTAAAAGTATCGTAGGATTTAATTTATGTGTTTTCTGAAAAGCAAATTCCAATTCCACATCAGTAATTTCAGTAATATCCTGTGAAACGTGTTTTTGCAGAAACCTTAACATTATTTCTTTGAGAGAATCATTCTCTTTTACATAAAAATATAGATTTGCAGCAACAATCCACGAACTTATCAGATTGTGAGTACCTGTATGAGCTTGAATATTATTCTCTTTGAGATATTCAGGTATTCTTTTTTGAATAGATGAAAATAAAACACTTTCTAAATGATCTTTGGTTTTAGGTATAATATAAGAACGAATCTTACCATTTTGATTACCATCACCTTTAATTAATGGCAGATTATATTTTCTCCATTTTATCATCCAATCCCTTTGAGATTGAATAAAATTCTGCTTTTCCATAGTATCTAATTTTATGTATTATATAAATAATTACCATCAATATCAGGATATGAGCAAGTAGTTTTATCTATTATTGCGTTTAATAACTTTCCTTGTACATCTAATAAATTAAGATATTGTTCTCCCATCTTGAATCTATCCCGAACCAAACGAATAATATCATTTACTAATGTAATCCCAACATCTAGTCTTTTTTCTGCTTTCAAATTATTGATTGCGAAATAGATTACTTTATTCAGATATCTTGAAAGATATATAGCTGCTTCTTCAGAATCAAGAGTCTTTGTTCCAATATAAAACCGTTGGTTATCTTAATCTAATATCTTCTTTTGAATTAATTGAGAGATTATTTCTTCGTAGATTCCTTGTTGCATAGCAATTAATTATATTTACGTCTCAAAGTTATAAAAAATATACAAAGACAAAATAATAAACAAATAAATTATCTGCAATTGAACTACAAAACCTCATTTTATACCCAATCGGGTACAAACAACCCATAAAATCATAAAATTATACCCAAAAGGGTACAATCCACATTAAAACACCTATATTTGTACCCAAACGGGTATAATATGGAATATCTATCTCTTTCCGAATACGTAAAACAAATGCGTAAACAGCACAAACTTACACAAGTTGAACTATCTGAGAAGTCGGGAGTTGGACTTCGTTTTGTACGTGAATTGGAACGAGGAAAGCAGTCTTTACGCCTTGACAAAGTAAATCAGATTCTGAATCTTTTTGGTTCCGAAGTTGGGGCTATACCCATGGATAAAAGCAAATTTGATATATAATACATAAAAACAAAATATGAGCCTGAAACATAAAGATGACAAAGAAGCAAATATGCGCTTTCTGGAAGAGAACCTGAACGAAGAAGGAGTAATGGAATTGCCTTGCGGCGTGCAGTACAAAGTGATATTACAAGGTAAAGGACCAGTGCCTACAGCTAAAAGTATGGTGAAAGTTCACTATAAAGGTATGCTGATTGACGGAACTGTGTTTGATGATTCTTTCAGCAGAAAGAGACCGGAATCATTTCGTGTGAATGAGGTTATTACTGGTTGGCAGGAAGCTTTGCAGGCTATGCCTCTTGGTTCGCGCTGGATGATTTATATTCCGTACGTACTTGGATACGGAACCAGGGCGGCAGGGAAAATAAAACCCTACTCTACCCTGATTTTTGAAGTGGAACTGCTAGGGGTTAAATAACCCCTGGCGTTTATTAGAACATAGCGTCCATTCGTCTTTGCATTTCTTCTGTTGAAACATCTTCAATGTGTGTCATAATAGACCATTTATGACCGAAAGGATCGGTTAGACTTCCGGCGCGTTCACCGTAAAACTGATCCTTGACTTCCATTCCGTCTGTTACCGTTGCTCCTTCTTTAAGGGCTTTTGCAAAAACAGTATCAACATCTTCTACATACAAGCAGAGCGTTACGGGTGAACCTCCCAACGAAAGAGGACTTAGATTGCCCCAATGCGGGTTTTCTTCTGCCAGCATAAATCTTGAATCTCCAATTTCTATTTCGGCATGTGCAACAGTTCCATCGGGTGCAGAAAGCCTCATTATTTCTTTTGCATCAAATGCTTTCTTATAAAATTCAATAGCTTTATCTGCGCCTTTTATATTCAGGTATGGCGTTAATGTATTATATCCCTGAGGGGTTACTTTTTTCTTTGTTTCCATAATTCATTGTTTTTTAGATTTAAAAAAGTGTTTATAGAATGAATTCTTTACTGAGTTGATCTACCCAGTCGTGAACTCTTTTTTCCGTTTGTTCCGGCTGATTTTCAACATCTAGTGCCAGACCAAGAAACTTTCCTTCTTTTAGTGCCTGAGAGTGATTAAATGAATATCCTTCGGCAGAGGTGAGTCCCACAAGTTGAGCTCCAGCTGTTTCAAATGCCTCGGCCAAAAGACCTATTCCATCAACAAAGTTATCGGGATAGTTTACCTGATCTCCCAGGCCGAATATAGCTACTTTTTTATCCTGAAGTTCAAGTGATGTAAGCTCGGGTATTATCTCGTCCCAATAGGTGGGTAGTTCGCCATCGAACCAGGTTGAGGTACCTACTATCAGATAGCTGTAAGTGAGGAACTCTTCTTTCCATGCACTCTCGATAGGAACAATCTCCAGATTGGCTTCGCCAAATGCGGCTTGTATTTGCTGCGCTATAGCGGCTGTTTTCTTAGTGCTTGTTCCATAAAATAATCCAATCTTTTTCATTGCTAATATCTTTAATTGTTAGTATTCCAGTAAACTTTTGGCTACCTTGTAAATGCGTTCCTCACCGGGAAGAATGGCTTTTTCAAAATTAGGGTGAAAACCTACAGGGGTGAATATGGAACCAACTCGCTGAACGGGGGCATCGAGATAACGGAACATCTCCTCGCCTATCATTGCTGCAATCTCGGCACCGAATCCTGAAAAGACTTTGTCTTCATGTACTATCAATGCTTTGCTGGTTTTCTTCACTGATTCAAAAATGGCTTCTTTATCAAGAGGAATAAGTGAACGGAGATCGATCACTTCTACATTCCAATCGGATTCTTTTGCCAGGCGATCGGCCACGGTAAGGCAGAAATGGGTAGTGTTACCATAGGTAATGATGCTAAGATCAGTTCCTTCCCGACGAATATGCGCCTTCCCGAAGGGTACTTCAAAATCATCGGGCACCACAGTTGCAGCTTCCACTGCATTATACTGTGCTTTGGGTTCCAGATAGAGGGTGAATCCTTTTGAACGCATGCTGGTACGTAACAGTCCCGCGGCATCATCGGCAAAAGAAGGATAGACAATGCGTGCGCCAGGAAGTGTGGTCAACGCGCCTTCCAAAGTTTGTGAATGATAAAGTCCTCCGCCAATATATCCTCCCGAAGCTAGACGTAACGTTATATTTGGCACGAACTGTCCGTTGCTTCGCCAGTATTCATGCGTACACTCCACATATTGTTCTACTGCCGGCCAGAAATAATCGGCAAACTCGGCTCCCTCAATAACAATTCGTATTTTAGGATCAAAGCGGCTCATACCATTGGCGGTACCAACGATATAATCTTCTGCAATGGGTGCATTGAAAACTCTTTTAACACCAAATTCCTGCTGCAGGCCTTTGGTTACATTAAACACACCGCCCTTATCTTTATTAGCCACATCCTGTCCCCAAAGGAAAGTATCGGGATTGTGTCTGAACTCAGCCTTCAATGTTTCATTGATAGCGGTAACCATATTCTTCTTCTCTCCTTCCTGGTTATGAGTTCCGTCAACATAAACCTGTGGTTTATATGGTTCGGGAAGAACATAATCGAGTACCGTAGAGGCATCGGGATCGGGTGCTGCTATGGCTTTCTTATTGGCAGAGCTTAATTCTTTCTTTGCTTCTTCTTCAATTTTCTTTAGTTCATCTTCAGTAAATCGTTCGTAGCGCAACAACATTCTCCTGAATTTTTGTAGTGGATCGGCAGCTTTAACGTATGCCAGTTCATCTTCATCACGGTACAGGGTATGCTTATCTGAATTAGAGTGCGAGCCAATACGCACACAGTTAGCATGAACAATAACCGGGTTATGCTTTGTAATTGCATATTCGCGGGCTTCGGCCATGGCATTCATGGAATCGAACACATCTTTGCCGTTGCAGTAGATGATTTTAAGATTCTTGAATCCGGAAAAATTAGCGGCAACCTTCGGATTGGATGTCTGGTCTTTTTTAGGAACGGAAATACCAAATCCGTTGTCTTCAATAACAAAGATAACAGGCAGCTGTTCTGTGCTTGCTCCATTGATAGCTTCGTAAACAAACCCTTCGGATACGGAAGATTCGCCGTGAGAGGCTATAACTACTCCTTTATGTCCATAGTAGGCCATGGCGCGGGCTACTCCTACTGCATGAAGATCCTGGGTTGCAGTAGCCGATGAGATATTCTCAATATTCCATTCCATCTTGGCAAAATGATTGGACATGTGACGCCCGCCACTTGTTAAGTCGGTAGCTTTGGATAGTCCGTTAAGAATGATCTCTTCGGCAGTCATTCCGGCAGAAAGGGCAGCAAGCAAGTCACGGTAATAGGGGAAGAAAAAATCTTCTCCTCTGGTAAAGGCTTGTCCCATGGCGAGTTGTATACCGTCATGCCCGGCATAGGGGGCATGAAACGACCAGCCTAATGATTGCAGCAAGTAAGCTGGTGCTTTCTCGTCAATCATGCGACCAAGTGTCATGAGGTAATACCACTTTCTCAGTGTCTCTTTATCTGTGGATTTTATATCGTACTTTTTCATACTTCGTCTTTTTAAGTGTTTTGAACTATCCGTTCCAGTTCTCAAGGTAATCGGCTATGCGTCTGAGGAATGCTCCTCCCATTGCACCATTAACAATACGATGGTCATAAGAAAGTGAGAGATACATTTTATGGCGGATGGCAATGGTATCGCCTTCGGGAGTTTCGACTACCGCCGGTTTTTTCTCTATATACCCAACACCCAGAATGGCAACCTGCGGCTGGTTGATAATTGGTGTGCCTATAATGTTCTTGAAAGTACCAAAGTTTGTTATGGTAAAGGTTCCACCCTGAATATCGTCCGGTGATAATTTATTGGCACGTGCTTTTGTCGCCAATGTATCGATACTTCCTGCCAATCCGCTAAGACTGAGTTTATCGGCATTATGTATTACCGGCACAATCAAGTTGCCATCATTGAGTGATACCGCCACACCTACATTTATTTTCTTTTTCAGTATCATACGGTAGCCATCAACTGATGCATTGACGTATGGATATTCTGCAAGGGCTTTTGTAACAGCCTCAACAATAGCAGGCATATATGTGAGAGAGATTCCTTCACGGCGTTGGAATGATTCTTTGTTGTGCTCACGCCAACGTACCAGTTTAGTAACATCAACCTCGACCACTGTTGTGACATGTGGCGATACTTGTTTTGACATAACCATGTGATCGGCAATGATACGGCGGACAAAGTCCATTTCGACTACTTCGTCACCATCAGAAACAGGTATAACTGGTGCTGTTGGTGCCGGTTTGGATTCTGCAGCAACTGGTTGAGAAACCGTTTCAGGCTTAGATGATGCAACAAGTGCTGGTTCTGCTGAAGCAGCTTTCTGCGAAGTAACAAGAGTTGGTTCTGCAGTAGCAGCTTTCTGCGAGGTAGCAAGAGCAGCTGGTTGAGCACCCTTCTTTCTCTGCTCTACATAAGTCTTTATATCTTTTTTACTTAAACGTCCTTCGTAGCCGGTGCCGGGAATACTGTCAAGTTCTTCTTTAGAGAGCTGAGCTTCCTGAGCTATCTGAAGTACAATGGGAGAATACCATCTGGCTTCCTCACTTTTGACGTTCTTAACCGGTGCAGCGGAAGGTGCCGGGACTTCTGCTTTCACAGCGGTACTTTCAGCAACTTCTGGTGTTTCTTCTTCTGAATCTCCTTCGAGCTGCACGATGGCAACTACCGTACCTACTGCAACGGTATCGCCTTCATTGAAAAGTATCTGAAGTATTTTTCCTGCCACAGGAGAAGGTATTTCTGCGCTAACTTTAGCAGTACTTACTTCAAACAATATATCGTCTTCATTAATAACATCGCCTGCTTTAACCGACCATGTCATTATGGTTCCTTCTGTTATGCTTTCACCCAATTTGGGCATTTTTATTTCAAATGTAGCCATAGTTAATGTTTTTGGTTATTTTAAATATGATGCATTAAAATTCCAGTCGGATGTGGAATATTTATTCCTACTTAATTGTTTAATAGCCGACAGGTCTTTTTCACTGAATGTATATATTTTATTATTGGTTTCATTCTTTAGAAAGTAATTCATAATCAGTTCTTTCAGATTACTGATTTGCATGTTATCTGGTACGTATTCCTTAATATTGGTAACCGGACTTCTCACCGACTTTACATAAACCAAACGTGACGATGTAACATCATTCGGTTGAGTTGGTAAAGAAGTTAATGCTGCATTAAGACTCAATAAGTCCGTTGAATAGAGTAGCGTAGCATGATACATTACCCGTTTTTTATGGATGCATTGTGCACTTCCCGATATTTTCAGCCCATCAATATTTAGTCCCCGCCGTTCGTCGGCCTCAGCATTGATTCCTATTTCCCTAAGAAAATTCTGAATCTGAATAAGGTATTTATTAAAATCAGCATTATCACTGTTTTCAATAAAGGTGAAATTCAGATTGCCGGCATCATGATACACAGCACCGCCACCGGAATATCTTCTTACTACTTTGATGCGGTGGTCTCTCACAAAATCCATATTAACTTCTGTCCATACATTCTGATGTTTGCCAATAATGACTGATGGTTCATTCTGCCACAGCATGAATACATTCTCCTGAAAAGAATGGAGGAGATATTCTTCTGTCGCCAGATTGAACCAGGCATCTGTATATGGATTGTTTATACAAAGCATCTTAGTAATGTTTTGATTGTTTATTGATCAAACAAACAGACTTTCGCGGATTATCTCGCTCACAGTAGGGTGCGGGAATATTTGTTTCTTCAGTTCCTCTACCGACAGTTTTCTGTCGATAGCCATGCTCATGCTTATAATCAGCTCGGATGCAGGATTGCCATACAAGTGGCAACCAATGATATGCTCTTCATTGTCAGTGATCAGTTTGCAGAGCCCGTTGCCCAATTCATTTTCGGCAACAAACCGACCTGAATAAGCCATCGGCAACTTCAGAACATGATAGTCTGTACCGCTTGCTTTTAGCTCTTCCTCTGTTTTTCCGGCTCCAGCAAGTTCAGGATTGGTATACACTACTCCCGGAACGGAATCATAATTCATCTTATCCTCAATTCCCAGAATGTGATTAACTGCAACCTCTCCTTCACGAATAGCTGTATGTGCCAGTAGTGAGAATCCGGTGATGTCTCCACAAGCATAGACTCCGGGGTGACTGGTCTGCATATATTCATTAACCTTCACTCCACCTTTCTGTAATTCAACATGCAGATTTTCAAGACCAAGATTGGTAATTACTGGTCTGCGTCCTACACTAACCAGAATCTTTTCGGCTTCAACAGTCTCTTGTTTACCATCCTTTTCAACAAAAACTTTTCCTGTTGCTACTTCTGTGACTTTGGTTCCCAGCAGAAATCGTACTCCCTTCTTAGTGTAATCCACTCGGAGCATTGCCGAGGTTTCCTTGTCCATTACTCCCAATATCTCCGGCAGCATTTCTATAACAGTAACTTTAACACCCATGCTGTTGAAGAAAGAAGCAAACTCCATCCCGATAACCCCGCCACCAATGATAGCAAGAGATTGAGGAAGTTCTTTTAGTTCAAGTGCTTCTTTGGAAGTCCAGTATTCTGTTTTGGATAATCCTTTGATAGGAGGAATTACCGTTTCGGAGCCTGTGCAGAGTAGCAGGTACTTGACTGAGTAAATCTCATTATTACAAGATATACTAATCGTTTCATTTTTCTCACTCTGAATAATCGCTGTACCTTCAACAAGATGAACGCCATAAGCCTTCAACTTCATACCAACACCGGAGGTGAGTTTCTTAACCACCTTATCTTTACGGCTCATTATCTTTTGAAAATCGAATCCGGGATTAGTATCGGCAAGTATACCGTATTTAGAAGCACTTTTGATATTATCCAATATTTTTGCAGAATAGAGTAGAGTTTTGGTTGGGATGCAACCTTCATTGAGACAGACTCCCCCTATTGCATTCTTTTCAAAAAGAACTGTTTTAAGTCCTCCTGAAGCGGCTCTTTCAGCAGCATTATATCCTGCCGGTCCGCCACCTATAATTGCTAAATCATATACCATAATATATTCCTTATTTATATCAAGTATAAACAAAAAAAACATCAATTAGTTCTAAAACAATGACTTATGCTATAAAATCTTTTAAAGGTAACTTAAATGAAATAAAATTGCAAGTTTTATAATATATTTAAACTTATAACAACCAAAAAGTTTCATTTTTGCTTTTCTGTGAGATACTTCCAAAAACGGACAGGAAGGTGTTGGCGATGAAGCCGTGGGTTAATACGCTCTTTAATAGCTATTGACTTAAAATATTCTTTCCACATCTGCTGAAAGAGCTTTTCATCATGCATCATAAGATCTTCGCTCAGCATACCGGTTAATAAATGGGATTCTTTTTCTTCAAAACGGACTTCGGTAACAGTGGAAAGATCGTAATAGTAGCCATATTCACGCTTCAGATCATAGATCAACCATTTTTGGTCGGCAAAGCGATCCTGAAAATGGCTCACTACAAGAGAAAGGACATTGTACATTGGTTCTATAGCGGCAAAATAAGTACCATCAACCGCTTTCTGGAAACGGAGGAATTGAAGAACCCGTTCTCTCTCACAACCTACTTTTTTATAGATTTTTGCTATTTCGAGCACATCCGGATCTCCAAAGTTCATTTCTACCGACTTAGGAGAATCTATATTTTTACGTATATAACGAAAAAGAAGCATATCAATTTCCGGAAGTTCTGAAAGCCAGCAAGCTGTAAGAGCTGACAAGGCCGTGCGGGAAAGTTTTTTTTGCAACCCTTTCCACACGCGTTCTGACTTTTCGCTGTCTGAGATAACTGTATATGTTTCATCACAAAAAAGCGGCAATGGTTCTCCTTCTGCAGCCAATGCCTCTGGAAATGTTTTTCGGTAATAAGCATCGAAAACAGCAGTCAGCAATCCTTCAAAGGTTTTATCATAGATGAAGGTTATCATTCTATTCTTCTTTAAATGGTAAAATCAGCTGTCTGTCATCTACTTTTTTCCCGGGCTTAACTGTGAGCAGGCGCCGAACAGCATCCGGATGCATTTCATTTACAGAGCGCATGGATAGTTCATTGCAGGTAATAAAATACTGTGCTTTTTTCATCACAACTCCTATTTTCTTGAGTTGATAAGCTCCCAAACGAGAAAAGCGGCGGGAGGCAACAATCAGCTTTGCCGATTTTACGCCAATGCCGGGTACCCGGAGGATTATTTCATAATCTGCCTGATTGATATCAACAGGAAATGATTCGGGATGACGCAATGCCCACGATAACTTGGGATCTATCTCAAGATCAAGATCGGGATAGGCATCGTTCACAATCTCGTCTACCTTAAACTGATAAAAACGGAGCAGCCAGTCGGCCTGATACAAACGATTCTCGCGCACCAATGGAGGTTGTTTTAAGGCCGGCAAGCGTTTGTCGTATTCATTCACCGAAATATAACCTGAATAATAGACCCGCTTCATACTAGGACGATCATAAAGAGAAGAGGATAGATTGAGAATATCTTTATCAGTATCGGCAGTAGCACCCACAATCATCTGTGTGCTTTGTCCGGCTGGAGCAAACCGGGGTGCATAACGATATTTTTTCCGTTCTTCAAGGTTTTCCAAGACTCCCTGCTGAATGTATTGCATTGGCTTGAACACACTTTTAAAATCCTTTTCCGGAGCTAATCGCTGCAGGCTCTGTTCATTAGGTATTTCAATATTCACACTGAGCCTGTCGGCATACAATCCGGCTTCATTTACAAGTTCCTGACTTGCACCCGGAATACTTTTTAGATGAATATATCCGTTAAATTTGTGTACTAGTCGCAAGTCTTTTGCAACCCGCACCAGTCTTTCCATTGTATAATCGGGATTGCGGACTACCCCGGAACTAAGAAAAAGTCCTTCGATATAATTTCTACGATAAAACTCAATGGTAAGATCAACTAACTCGGACACAGAAAATGTGGCTCGCCTGATATCATTACTCCGGCGATTGATGCAATAAGCACAATCGTAAATGCAATAGTTGGTAAGCATTATCTTTAAGAGAGAAATGCATCGCCCGTCCTCAGCAAAGCTGTGACAGATGCCCCAGCCCGCAGCACTTCCTATCCCGCCACTCTTGTTGGTACGGGTAGTTCCGCTGGATGAGCAGGAAACATCGTACTTGGCTGATTCTGCAAGTACTTTTAGCTTTTCGAGAACATTCTCATTCATATAATTAAGCCGGAGTTTGTTTCACAAAGATAAGAATATTCTGCATAAGAATTGCAAAATCGGGTTCACTGAATAAAAACGGAAATACAACATTAAGAATCCCAGCTTCGCTGAATATATTTTTTTGTAATCATGATATAAATTACTTTTGTTTCGTAAGAATATGGAGAACATTAAATCTGTATAACCATTATACTTTTAAATTATGCAAATGCATACAAACGATAAAACTGCTTATTCATTTCTGGAAAGAAACATAATACAAAAAACAAGCATTCTTCTTGCTGTTTTCTGCATATTGCTTTCATTCCAGGCTTGCTCCTCGGGTGATGAATTAACAGAAGAAGAGAGTTCCAGTAACGAAACCCCAAGTACTCCGGATGACTCTGATGACTTGGTTGAAAACTCTGAATTCACTAATACTGTTTCCATAACTTTAGGTAGCACTTTATCGGTAACCAATCCATTGGCCGGAAACGGAGTTACGGTGACTCAGGATAACGGGGACGTGATAATAAAGTCTACTGCAGAAAATGTTGCTTATACTTTATCCGGAACTTTAACCGGTGGAGTAAAAATCTATAGTGATTATAAACTTAAATTAACTCTGAACGGAGTTACCATTACTAATTCAGACGGACCAGCTATCAACATTCAATCAAAGAAACGTATTTTTGTGGTTCTGGCAGATAACACAACTAATACACTGACCGATGGCAGTTCGTATGCAACAAGCAGCGAAGACCAGAAAGGGACTTTCTTTAGTGAAGGACAACTTATATTCAGTGGTAATGGAACATTAGCTCTTACCGGAAAATATAAACATGCACTTAGCTGCGACGATTATATTCGTATTCGCAGTGGTATTATCAATGTAACTTCTGCAGTGACAGACGGTATCCATACAAATGATGCAATTATTATCGATGGTGGCAAAATAAATATTAACGCATCCGGCGATGGTATTCAATGTGATGAAGGATTTATTATAATCAACGACGGAACTATAACTGTCAATACTGTGGATGATGGAATCATAACGTCATACGAAGGTACTGATACATCAATAACTCCATATACAATTATTAATGGTGGAACTATTTCAATTACCACCTCCGGAACAAGTGGTAAAGCAATAAAGAGCATGGGTGATCTCACCATTAATAAGGGAACAATAACTATAACAACAAGTAAGAGTGAAGCTGAAGGAATTGAGAGTAAGAGTAATCTGATTATCAACGACGGAACAATTGAAGTCAATGCTTATGATGATTGTATCAATGCTAAAAAGACGTTGGTTATTAATGGCGGAACAATTTACTGCTACAGTTCTACTAATGACGGAATAGATTCAAACGGAACAATGACTATTACAGGCGGTACGATTATTTCTGCAGGATCAACCGCTCCGGAAGAAGGTCTTGACTGCGATAATAATACTTTTAAAATAACCGGCGGAACCATTATAGGCATGGGTGGCTCAACAAGTACACCAACATCGAGTGTATGTACTCAATATTCTGCAATAATTGGTAATGTTGGTACACTAAACCAACTGGTACGTATTCAATCGTCTACCGGTGACGAAGTAGTTACCTTCAAAAATCCACGAGCTTATACTACTTTACTATTTAGTAGTCCTAACCTGAAAGCTAATACAAGCTACGTAATTTATACCGGCGGCAGCGCATCAGGTGGAACAGACTTACATGGATTATACACAAACACAACATATAATGCTGGCACACAATCAGCCACTTTCACCACCAGTTCCATTGTGACAACAATAGGCAGCACATCCGGTGGAACACCCGGTGGAGGTGGCGGCTGGCACTAACTTATACCTATCCATCTCTTCATGAATCCCCCTCGTCACAGTACGTGTTGCTGTGTTGGGGGATCTCTCTTTTTATCTATTTTGAAGGTTCAAAATCAAGCGAAACAGAGTTAACACAATGTCGCACGTTTTTAGGAGTAAAACCTTCACCCTTAAATACATGTCCCAGATGCCCACCACATTTTGCACAGACTATTTCTGTACGTTTTCCATCGGCATCGGGAATTCTTTTTATGGCACCAGGAATCTCATCATCAAAACTAGGCCATCCACATCCTGAATCAAATTTATCTTCCGAACGATAAAGTGGAGCACCACATTGCTTACATCTATAGATTCCTTTCTCGTGATGATTATAATAGATACCGGTAAACGGTCGTTCTGTTGCTTTATTGAGAATAACAGCTTTCTCTTCGGGAGTTAATGTTTTCATGACTGTTGATTTTTGATTTATAGCATCTTTTTGTTTTACCCAGATTAACTTTGACGTATCATATCCTCGCTGTTTTGCCTTTTCAAGAAGCAGATTCAGTGTTTGCTCCGGAAGTTGTGGGGTACGGCTAAGAATCCAAAGATATTTATCCGAGCTACTACCGATTAATACATAATTGTAATCTTTATCAAGTTCCATCACAAAATAATCTCCGTAAAACCACAGAAAGAAAGATACTTTCAGCTTACCGGGCTCGGCAGGATTGGGAAGTTTGGCCTTTCCTTTGGCTATTTTATATTCTCCGGAGAAATCATTCTTATATCCACTATTCAGCACTTGAATTTTTCCATCGGGCAATAAAGTATATTCTGCCGTACAACCTACCAGACCTCTTTCAAAACGATGATCGAACCGGGCAATTTCATACCATTTACCCATATATCGCTGAAGATCCAGCGATTTAACCGTTTCTGTATTTATTGTTTTATCAGAAGTCTGTGCGCAAGCTGCAAAGAGTGGTACACTCATCGATAAAATTAGCGATAATATTGCTTTCATATCTTTTCCTTTTTTTGTTTATATAAACAGAATATCAGCATTTAATGTTTTAAGAAGAGAAAGATAGAATAAAATTTGCAATTTAACAAAACTAAAAATATTAATTACCCGATTAATTTCAACTTTATATTTTAAAAAATATTATTTTTGCATCTGTTTAATTTTAATATATAACCTTTATTAATTAAATAATCTAATAAGTTATGCTTTACCAATAACCTCTTATCCATTCCATATTAACTATCAAAATAACTTTAATGACTTTATAATGAAAAGACTAAATTTTACTATTGTAGGTGTATTGCTCACTCTGTTTACCGTACAGGCGCAGACAGAAAAGTACTATACAAAACATCTTGATTTTCCAGAAAATGCATCATTGCAACAAAAAGTAGAGATGGCTGCAAGGCTTGTTCCGTCGAAAGAGCAACTTGCATGGCAAAAGACTGAATTAACAGCTTTTCTCCATTTTGGTGTAAATACCTTTACCGGAAGAGAATGGGGTGACGGAACTGAAAAAGAAACAGTATTTAATCCTACTGGACTGGATGCCGAACAATGGGTACGTAACCTGAAAGAATCAGGATTTAAAATGGTAATTCTTACCGCCAAGCATCACGATGGTTTCTGTTTGTGGCCTACTAAAACTACCAAGCATTCCGTAGCTTCTTCTAACTGGAAGAACGGTAAAGGGGATGTGGTTGGCGATTTGAAAAAGGCATGCGACAAATATGGAATGAAAATAGGACTTTATCTATCTCCATGGGATAGGAATGCATCTTGCTATGGAGATTCTCCCGCATACAATAAATTCTTTATTGCACAACTGACCGAATTGCTTACCAATTACGGCGAAGTGAATGAAGTGTGGTTTGATGGAGCATGTGGCGAAGGTCCTAACGGAAAGAAACAGGTATATGACTGGGATGCTTTTTACAAAACAATCAAACGTCTGCAACCAAATGCTGTTATGGCAATCATGGGTGATGATGTGCGATGGGTTGGCAATGAGAGCGGTATGGGCCGGACTGCCGAATGGAGTTCTACAGTACTTGTACCCGGTATTTACGAACGTTCTACCGAAGTTAACAAAACATTAGGTATTGACGCTCAATCAAAAGACCTAGGCAGTCGTGAAATTCTAGCCAAAGCAAAAGAACTCTTCTGGTATCCTTCCGAAGTGGATGTTTCAATCCGTCCGGGATGGTTCTATCATTCTGAAGAGGACAATCAGGTAAAATCACTGGAGAAACTGACAAATATTTATTTCCAGTCGGTTGGCTACAACTCTGTTTTATTGCTTAACATTCCGCCGGACAGAAGAGGCTTGATTCACGAAAACGATGTAAAGCGTCTGAAAGAATTTGCCGCTTATATTAAAGAAACATTCTCAGACAATAGAGTGAACAATGGAAATAAACTCTGGAAAGCCGCAGCCGGATCATCTAAAGTTTATACGCTAAAGCCTGGATCGAAAATCAACACTGTATTGCTGCAGGAAGATATCACCAAAGGTCAGCGAATTGAGTCGTTTGTTATTGAAGTTTTTAGCAATAACAAATGGAGAGAGGTTGCCAGCGGAAAAACAGTAGGTTACAAACAACTGGCTCGTTTTCCGGCTTGCACAACCAGCAAGATTAGAGTTACTGTCAAAGAAAGTCGCCTCACTGCCAATGTGAGCAATGTTGGTGCCTATTATGCCAAACCTCTTTCAAAAGAAACTGAGAATATGAAGCTAAGTGATGTTTCACAAAAAAACTGGAAAGTATTAACAGAAGGTGCTTCTGCAGCTATTGATAACAATCAGAAAACTTTCTGGAAAAGCAAATCCCTTTCTCCTCTTGTAATTGATATGGGAGAAACAATCAAGATCAAGGGATTTAGCTATGCTCCGGTTAGTAGCGAAGACAAATCGGGAACAATCTACACTTACCGATTCTTTGTAAGTACTGACGGAGAAAATTGGACCAGATGTGAATGCAGCGGAGAATTCAGCAATATTATGCACAACCCAATACCTCAATTTGTACGTTTCGGAAAAGAGTATGATGCTCGTTATCTGAAACTTGTTCCTGTAAGCGAAATAGGAAACAAACAATATGTAACTGTTTCAGAGCTGGGAGTATTGACAAAATAGAAAGTTCTTATTCTTAATAATAACACCTGTACCAATGGCTAAACTAAGCCTTGGCACAGGTGTTTTTTATAATGAATTTGCAGAAAGAATAAACAGAAAAAGCCTATAAAAACCATATATTTTACGTTCTCGTTTTTTAACTGGGAAGTGGTGTATATAGATTGTTGGAGAAAACAAATACAATACAAGCTCTATTTATTGGCCAATAAACGCTTTTTTTGGGGCAGTGGTTTTTACGCCCCACCTTATTTATAACTAATATTTACTTATTATATTTCAAAAAAACATCTATTTAAAGCATATAAAAATATATAATTGTTATAACAGTTTAATGATTACTTTTATAAATCAAACGTTTAACAATATAGCTATCTGATTTTTAAAAAGATAGTATTATATCTAAAAGCGGTAGTACAAAATCGCAATACAGGCATGTTACTTCATCTATTCAGTTCATTGTTTTCACACTTCTTATATCTCAACATACACCTGGATAAAAGTTAAACTATTTATATGTTAAATAAGACTAATTACAAATATGTAAAAGCAGTAAATACTGTTTTGGAGCATTTCTATTGCGTATCTATAGAACAAATAAAGCTTGGCCAAGCCTTAATTTTTAAATTGAAAATACTAAAAAAAGAAGTATGAAAAATTGTATTAAAAGGCACAATATGCCTGGTCTTTTCTTTGTTGGGTTATTTACTGTTGTTGGTCTGGGAATGTCGTCATGCGATAATGATGATGATAAACCTATTGTTCAAAATTACGCAGAACACACGATCAAAGGAACCGTACAAAATCAAAGTGGGGTTGCAATTCCTTCTATTCGTGTTATTGTAAAATCTAACCATACCGGTTGGAAAAATGATACATTAAAGACTGATGATAAAGGTTCTTTTACAAAGAAATACAAGATTACAGGCAGTGTAGACGTTGCTTACAATGTTCTTTTTAGTGACATTGATGGTGCTACCAATGGAACATATAAGGCTGATTCTGTAAAAGTATCTTTTGTAAAAGCAGACTTAAAAAGCAGCAATGGTACTTTTCTTGGTTCTGCAGAAAAAGAAGCTAATATAAAGTTGACTTCTGTAAAATAATAGTTTGATTAGTTTTTATATAGTAGAGCATCAGATTCCGGTTCTGAAGGTCGTGGGTTATCCAGCCTTAATCATGACACTGGTAATCTGATGCTCTTTTTTTAGTTGTATCCCCAAAGTTATTCACCAATAATTAAAATCCATTCGCCAATGGCTAAAATTTATTGGTGAATAATTTATGAGTAAAAGCTATTCTATCTGATTTTTAATCCCCATCCTTCCTGTTATTTTCGACCAGCTATCTGTTATTAGGAAGCTTTCTTCCATTTCATCAATCATCTCTGCAAACTTTGAAAAAGGGATAGAGAAGGTCAGTATATCACCTTTTACAAATTTACGGGCGGAAGGATCAAAAAGTCCAAGCACAGAGCGCTTTGTTCCATTTAGTTCTTCTCTATAAGGATAATAAACAATTGATGCACAACCTGCCCCAAAAGGAGTGATAACAGCATCGGGAGCAGCGCTGTTAAAATTGGCCAGAGTAAACAGGCCGGAGATTACATCGGGAGTAGCAAAGAATATAACTCCTTGGGGAGTATCCTCATCCGATATCCTATCCCAGCGTTTGAAAATAATATTCTTTTTAACCGGAATAAAGGAAAGCTGCTTCATACATTCGGTTACAAGTTCCGGTGTACGTTTATAGCGTTCGCCTTCGCCTTTTTCATCATGAGAAAGGAAACATTCAAAGCCTTGAAACATTGACTGAGAAAATCCCAGGTACCGTTTTCCGCCTCTACAGTTTACACATTCCTCCTGCATATAAACAGATTCTCCTCTTCTTACCTTTAGCAATTGAGCAATAACACACCGGTGTCCTTCAACGGTTTTTTCTTTCTCAACTCCCATCGTATCATCCGAATATTGGAATGTTATGGGTAATTCCGCATTGGGGAAATACTTCTTCCACAATACTACAAATTTTTCCTTCAATTCTTTGTCCATAATACTTTTAAGGCTAATGATTAAAAAAACACCTACACTTATTTTAAACTAATCAATTAATATTTTATGATCTAAAAATAGCTCTTATTTTTTGATTATTAATCAACTATATGTTAAAACAGCAATCCCATTAATATAAATATACGCAAAAGGGATACCTCTTCACAGAGGCATCCCTTTACAACAAACAACAACTTTTCCTAAAGAAAAACTATTACCTATTAATGTTATTCATTTTCACTATAAGCGATTTCACCGTGTTGTGAAATATCAAGACCATCTGATTCGGCTTGTTTACTTACTCTTAGTCCTATTGTTTTATTTACAATATAAAACAAGATTATTGTAAGCACCGCACTATATATAATTGCAGCCAGTGTTGCTACAATCTGTACCCATAACTGGTGCCAGTCGCCATACAAGGCACCTTGCGCTCCGCTTTCACCTGTAATTACGCGAGTTGCAAATACACCGGTAAGCAAAGATCCGATTATTCCGCCAATGCCATGTACACCAAAGGCATCAAGTGTATCGTCATATTTAAACTTAGGCTTAGCGTAAGCAACCATACAGAAGCAGATCACTGCTGTTGCCAAACCAATAAATATAGCTCCTGCAACATCTACAGTTCCGGCAGCAGGAGTAATTGCTACTAAACCAGCAACTGCACCTGTACAAAATCCTATTGTTGTAGGTTTCTTATACAAGAACCATTCTAAAGCCATCCATGTTACTGCCGAAACGCATGCAGCCATATGAGTAACCAGAAAAGCATTGGCTGCCAGGCCATCAGCAGCCAAGCCACTACCTGCATTGAAACCCATCCAACCTAACCATAATAGAGCGGTTCCAATGAATACGAACGGAGTACTATTTGGAGTAAGAGTATGTTCATTTGCTTTATATCCCTTTCTGCAACCAAGCATAACAGCCATTACAAGAGCAGAAATACCAGCATTGATATGAACAACAGTTCCACCGGCAAAGTCGAGTGCTCCCATCTGTTGAAGCCATCCGCCTCCCCAAACCCAGTGAGCCATTGGGTTATAAACAATGATAGACCAAAGAATTGAAAATACTAAGAAACCCGAAAATTTAATTCTTTCGGCGAATGCACCAATAATAAGCGCAGGAGTAATTACTGCAAACATGCATTGATACAGTGCGAATATCAATTCGGGAATATTACCTGTGGTTAATGCTTTGGTAGAAATTCCATGCAGAAAGATTTTATCAAATCCTCCAATAATAAAACTCAAAGGATTGCCTGATGCTTTAAAACTGGTATCGAACACCCAGCTATACCCGAAAGCAATCCAGATTATACTTATAACGCCAGTAAGAATAAGGCACTGCATCAGAATACTGAGAATATTCTTTTTACGAACCAAGCCACCGTAAAATAGTGCTAATCCGGGAATTGTCATCATTAAGACCAAAATAGTTGCAACTATAATCCACGCAGTATTACCCGAATCTAAAGTTGCCACCCCCTGAGCAGCTACCGCCGGCGTAGTGGCGGCAGCTGCCTGTACCGCAATTGTTGTATCAGCCACAGCTGTACTTACTGAATCTTGAGCTATGATATCAGAATGAACACCTAAAAACAGCAAAAGAAAAAACGCTATATATTTTATATATTTTCGACTCATAATCTTTCCAATATTTATTAACACCTACCTAATTACATCTTATTTCTTATCTTTATCATACAAAGATTCATCACCTCTGTCTCCGGTTCGTATGCGTATTGACTCTTCAATGCTGGAAACAAAAATTCTTCCATCACCACTTTCTCCTGTGTATGCAGCTTTTAATATCGCATCGATTGATTTGTCCATATTCACATTTCTAACTACAAACGAGATGTAAATGCGCTCAATCGCATTAATATCATACGCTATTCCTCTAAAAATCAAACCCTGTCGAGCTGTGCCCTGACCTTTTACATCCCACCATGATAAGAATTCGATATCAGCTTCATGCAATGCTTTACGCACGTCGTTGAACTTTGACTTCCGAATAATTGCTTCAATCTTTTTCATACTTGTAAATTTGTTATATATGTTAGAATTTTACTCCAAAAATAAAATAGGCTCCTTCTGTTTCAGGATTTACTGCTACTTTGGCAAATGCCGGAATAGAGAAGGAATCAGTAACCTTAATTTCTTTAGTAGCAGATACAGCTATATTATTTACTGCAAACTTGTCTGTTCGGGTTGTATAAGCTCCATCCCAGGGAGTGCATCCCATTTCTGCTTTCAAATCAGTACCACCCAGTTTAAAAGGAACACTAGCCTCAACATAGGTAGAATATGCTCTCTCACCATCTTTTTTATAGTAATCATTTCCTGCAAAATTGGTATTCCAGCTTAATGCAAAAGGACCAAAATTATACCCAACAGTAGCTTCATACACATGTGAAGTTGAATGAGAAGCATAATTGAAATATTTTATCGGTGAAAAATAATAATCAGTAACTGCAAGATTTAAATTGCCGGTTGTATATCCCACTGTAAAATCCAGTTCCCGGGTGTCTTCTTTATCAAATCCAACTGAACCCCAAGCAGTTAAAGAAAGTCCGGATTTTACGACTGATATTGTGGGCTGAATACTTACACCGCCTAAATTCTGTCCACGCCAATAATAACCACTAACCAAATCAGCTCCTGTTGAAACTACAGCTTTATCCTGCGCTTTTACATTTGCAGATAAAAGCAAAGCTGTTGCAACAGCAAGCAAGCATAAACGTTTTTTTTCTGTTCTTTTCATGTTCTTTTCGATTTTAGTTTGAATAATTGTGGAAGTCTAATTGCGCACTTAAACTATTCCGCCTTTTTCACCATTATTTTCAATCACTGATACTTTATGGCGATTCCCTTTCTGCCAATTAAAATACTGGCCTATTATTTATTACATTACTTTACAACTTTTCAAATTATCACTTTGATATATATATTTAGATTTAGATTTCTTTTTGATTATATTTTCTGCAAATATATGATATTATGTATTCCAAACAAATTAATCTGCTTACATTTAATAATTAAAAAGTTCTATTGTGATAAATTGTAATATTTATAACTATTATTAGATGCAATTTATCACATAAAGAGTATATTTAAAAGAAATATGAAAGATTATAAAAGATATGGCTAGACAAAAGATATATAATCAAACTGATTATTTTTAAAAAAGGTATTGATTTGCAAGCTCATACAGAGAAGATAAGGGAGAGAATAAAATATCAAAAAGAAATAAAAAGCGCACATTTACTCACTTAAAGTAAATAGTGGCAAACAGTTAATATATGCCAGAAAGGTTTTTATAAAAGGGAATAGATCAATCATCTACTATTTCGAATACAAAAATAGAATATTGGCAACTTTACGTTCCCCTTCAATAATATCTCGTTTATTATCACAAGGAATATTAAGAATACCATTACTTAAAGTCCAAAGAGTTGTAGACCCTCCGCCATCAAGGTTTAGTGCATACTCTGCACCTAATATTTTGAGGAAGTGAGATAGCTCGGGAATATTCACTCCCCCAGCCTTACCAGGATTACGACCATCAAACGTAATAAAAAGGATTTTATGATCTTTGGTTATACAAACGGCACTACGAGGATGTTTGGTATTTATAAATCCTTGACCACAATGTGAGAAATCACATATTTGCCCACTCTGAAGCATCAATGGTCCGGACGCTAGGATATTGGCTTTTTTACCAGAATAATTCACTTCCAGACTTTTACTCCATGGAATAATCTCCAGCTTCCCTTTCTTTTCTTTTATAGCTCCGGTAACCCTAAGTGAAAATTCAGAAGTTGAAGTTGTATCTATAATCTCTTTCCCCATTCTCAGATAACAAACTGATTTTCCATTTTGCATATTAAAATAGGATCCGTTAATCGCGGCAATAGCATTTCGTTCTATAGCCATCTGACTTGTTTTCTGCTTCGGATTAGCTGAAGCTATCCCAATCTTCAACTTCCGATCCCGGCCATTAATCTCGATAATATTAATATTTTGTGGAACATTATAAAGAGATGGTACTTCTGCCTTTCTATAAACAACCCCCTCTTCAACCAGCACTGTCTTCCATTGAATTTTACTAATAATCAATGAATCAGTTGCAGTCTGACCTTTCAGAGATAAAACCGGCAAAATGATATAAAGAATTATATAGAAAATCTTCTTATACATAATTATATAGCTTAAAGTATAAAACAAACATAGCAAATAATAAAGTGCTCTTTATTATCAAATTTAAGAAAAAACTAATACGCCAGTAAATTTAAAAAAATAAGCTGTTACACTCAGAAAAACTATTTAGAAAAAACACAAAAACTTGATTCCAATTTTGTAGAATGAAAATAAAAAACGACCTTTGGCCGATTTTAATATAAACCCTCATTTTTATTTATGAACAATAACAAACAACTGGGCGCATTTCAAAAAACAATAGTTGGCGTTCAATTTCTTTTTGTGGCATTCGGGGCAACCGTTTTAGTTCCACTGTTAGTTGGGCTCGATCCTTCAACAGCTCTTTGTACAGCAGGAATAGGTACTTTAATCTTTCATTTAGTAACGAAAGGTAAAGTACCTATTTTTTTGGGCAGTAGTTTTGCATTTATTGCACCAATCATTAAAGCAACTGAATTATATGGTTTGGCCGGAACACTATCCGGACTTGTTGCCGTAGGTTTAGTATATGGATTAATGAGTGCAATCATAGCCTGGAGAGGTACAAGTTTTATCCGCACCCTCTTTCCTCCTGTAGTTATAGGACCGGTTATTATCCTGATTGGTATATCATTATGCAGTTCAGGAGTTAATATGGCAAAAGAAAACTGGATACTTGCAATTGCTTCTTTAGCTACTGCTGTTCTGGTTACATTACTAGGTAAAGGATTACTAAAATTAATTCCTATTTTTTGTGGTATTGTGGTTGGGTTTGTATTAGCACTTATCTTAGGTCAAATAGATTTTACCCAAGTTGTCAATGCTCCATGGTTTGCACTTCCTAAATTTATAACACCTGAATTCTCATGGGGAGCAATATTCTTTATGGCACCTGTAGCTATTGCACCTATCATTGAACATGTTGGTAATGTCTATGCTGTAAATGATGTAGCCGGAAAAGATTTTGTTAAAGATCCGGGATTACACAGAACAATGCTTGGAGACGGTCTTGCTTGCATGGTTGCAGGTACATTAGGCGGCCCTCCCGTAACAACTTATTCAGAAGTAATCGGTGCAATGTCTCTTACTAAAATAACAAGCCCTTCGGTTATCCGAATCGCAGCTGTTACTGGTATTGTATTCTCCATGATTGGAAAGATCAGCGCTTTATTGAAAACTATACCGAATGCCGTATTAGGTGGAATAATGATGCTTTTGTTTGGTATGATTGCTTCTGTAGGTATTAACAACCTCATTCAATCCAGAACAAATTTGAGCGATCCACGTAACATTATTATAGTATCTTTGATATTAACCTTTGGCATCGGTGGAGCCGTATTCCAAATTGGAGATTTTTCAATGACAGGAATTGGTCTGGCTGCCGTACTTGGTGTAATACTAAACCTTATACTTCCTAAAGAAAGAAAGCAAGAAGAAGCTGAATAACTTTTCTAAGGAATTTATTCGTATCTTTGTAGCCCACATAGTTATGTGGGCTACATTTTTTAATATAAAACTTAACTACCTGAAAATGAACGAAGAGATACAGAAAGCAATAACCGAAGGCATCGCTTTTAAAAAAGGCAAAGATTCTTCATCAAGAAAAAAAGAAGAGCCGAAAGTTAAGACTAAAGCCAAAAAAACTACATATATTAAAGGCACTCATGGCTCTGGTTCGGCAAAAATGAAAGCTGAATACAGAAGAAAAAGGGCCACAAGACATAAGAATTAATCGAGGCAAGTGTTGCATATCTAAAATATTACATTACCTTTGCACCCGCAAACACGGAAGTAGCTCAGTTGGTAGAGCACCGGTCTCCAAAACCGGGTGTCGGGAGTTCGAGCCTCTCCTTCCGTGCTTTTCTATCCTCAACCATTCTCAGACAATCAAAAGCTTTTTCATTCAGGATTGCAGATATATTGCAATAACAGCATTAGCACAAGCCATTTCTTTTAACGCAAAGCAATATAAAGTTTCTTCAATAGTTTCATTTCAGGGAACGATTATTCAGGAAATCGCTTAGTCCAACTCGTGCATCGGCCAATTTATCTTCCCAATGCTTAATGGAATTTTCACCTATCCTATCAGTTATGTATTTAACAGAAATAAATGGAATAGACTTTATTTGGCAAACTTGTGCCTGAGCATAAGCTTCCATATCGAAAACATCTCCATGCGAATCGGCTGTTTCAGTTAGAAAACTATCTCCCGTATTACAAATGCCATTATATTCCCAGTTTACACAGTATCCTTTATTTTCGAGTAAAGCAGAAGAATCTATTTCGTGTTCCAGATCCAGACATCCCACTTTCTGCAGATCGCGATCAATAAAATGACGACACACAAATATGTCACCTACATTATGATCTACCGAACCAGCAGTTCCAATATTTATCACAATATCAGGATCGCACTGCGTCAAAGCATCCATTAATCTAATAGCAGCTTTTACTTTGCCGATACCGGTACGTACATATTTTATATCACAATCAGGAAAATTCACTGCAATCATCTCATCAATTACAGCATGAGTTATCAAAACTTTAAGCATATTTCATTTGTTTATAGCACAACAAAGATAAATAAAACAATCAGGAATAATTCTTTTGAAGTTCCAAAAGAATTTAACCTATTATAATAACCGGTTATAATAAAAAGATATTTTATTCAAAAACCTAATATGCACTATTTGAATATTTTTTTACTAAAGTATAAAACAGTCCTCAGATACGCAGAAGAATTAAGCTAATTGAAACTATTTTTAGCAATTATATGCAATTTTCGTAGAAAAATTTTTGTAATTTCAGACTTAATTGTATTTTTGTGTACAATTTGGGCATAGAAATGACAGAGGAAGATAAAAAGTTATTAAGTACTTTTGAGGCAAGGCTAAGGCATTTAATGTATTTACATGACGAATTGAAGCGTGAAAATGCAGAAATTAAGCAACTTCTGGAAGAAAAACAAGAAGAGGTCGCAAAATTGCGAAGTGACTTTAATGAACTGGAAGTCGTATATGCCAATTTGAAAATAGCAAAGACAATTAGCTTAACAAGCAGTGAGGTAAAAGACACCAAACAAAGATTGTCTAAATTAGTGCGGGAAGTCGACAAATGCATCGCTTTATTAAATGAATAATTAACATGAAATAAAAAGATGTATGAACGATAAGATAAAAATAAACCTGCAGATAGCAGATGAGTCCTTTACAATGACCATTAATCGTGATGAGGAAGAGTTGTTCAGGAAAGCTGCCAAGCAGGTAAACGATAGAATGAACGTGTATCGTTCGATGTATAAACCATCCGGAATTCCGGGAGCCAAAGTGTATGGTCCAAAAGACTTTCTGGCAATGGTTGCTTTTGATTTTGCTTGCAATAATTTAAAATTGGAAGAGAAGAATGATACATCACCTTTTACTAATAAAATTGAAGAACTGACGCAAGAATTGGAAGAACACTTCAGAAATGAGTAAAAGCCAAAAAACACTCTATCTGTTTTTTGAGAATATTAACCCCGCACTACTGATACCCGGAATTTAAGTTTTTCCGTGTGTAAGTAGTGCGTTTTTATTTATAAATAAATTAATTGTAATGAACGTAATAATAGCATCGATTTTATGCTTTATTTTGGGAGGCTCTCTTTCTTACGTTTTGTTTAGATATGTTCTGAAAACAAAATACGAAAGCACCATTAAGGAAGCACAGGTAGAAGCAGAAGTTATTAAAAAGAACAAGCTTCTCGAGGTTAAGGAAAAGTTCCTGAATAAAAAGGCCGATCTTGAAAAAGAAGTTGCTATCCGCAACCAAAAGATTCAACAGTCAGAAAACAAGCTAAAACAACGCGAACTTGTTTTAAATCAAAAACAAGAAGAGATTCAGCGGAAGAAAGCGGAAGCAGAAGCTGTAAAGGAGAATCTTGAAGTGCAACTTGGCATTATTGATAAGAAAAAAGAGGAACTGGATAAGTTGCAGCATCAGGAAAGAGAAAAACTGGAAACTCTTTCAGGTCTTTCTGCTGAAGATGCAAAAAGCCGCTTAATTGAATCTTTGAAGGAAGAAGCAAAAACTGAAGCTTCTTCATATATCAACGATATCATGGATGATGCGAAACTTACAGCAAACAAAGAGGCTAAGAGAATCGTTATACAGTCTATTCAAAGAGTAGCTACCGAAACTGCTATAGAGAACTCTGTAACTGTATTCCATATTGAAAGTGATGAAATAAAAGGCCGTATCATTGGACGTGAAGGTAGAAACATTCGCGCTCTTGAAGCTGCAACCGGCGTAGAAATTGTAGTAGACGATACTCCTGAAGCTATTGTATTATCTGCATTTGACCCTGTTCGTAGAGAAATTGCCCGCTTAGCTCTTCACCAATTGGTTACTGACGGACGTATCCACCCTGCCCGTATTGAAGAGGTAGTTGCTAAAGTTCGCAAGCAAGTGGAAGAAGAAATTATTGAAACAGGTAAACGAACAACTATCGACTTGGGTATTCATGGATTGCATCCTGAACTTATACGTATTATCGGTAAAATGAAATACCGTTCTTCTTATGGCCAGAACTTACTGCAGCACGCTCGCGAAACAGCTAATCTTTGTGCTGTAATGGCTTCTGAACTAGGATTGAATCCAAAGAAAGCAAAACGTGCCGGATTATTGCACGATATTGGTAAGGTGCCTGATGAGGAACCAGAATTACCACACGCATTGTTAGGTATGAAACTAGCAGAGAAGTTCAAAGAGAAACCAGATATCTGTAATGCTATTGGTGCTCACCATGACGAAACAGAGATGACTAGTTTGTTTGCTCCTATTGTTCAGGTTTGTGATGCTATTTCTGGTGCACGTCCAGGAGCTCGCCGTGAAATTGTTGAAGCCTACATCAAACGTCTGAATGATCTGGAACAATTGGCTATGTCTTACCCGGGAGTAACAAAAACTTATGCAATTCAAGCCGGTCGTGAGCTTCGAGTTATTGTAGGTGCCGATAAGATTGATGATAAAGCAACTGAAAACTTATCATCAGAAATTGCTAAGAAGATTCAGGATGAAATGACTTATCCAGGTCAGGTTAAGATTACAGTTATCCGTGAAACTCGCGCTATCAGTTTTGCAAAATAGAGTATAAAAGCACATTTATATTGAGAGACCGTTTACAATTACGTAAACGGTCTTTTTTGTGGGTTCTTTTATGCTTTGAAATATTGGTATCGCTTATAATACGGTCTCAATATATTAAAAAAGTATTTTGATCCCTCACTCCATCACCAATAGCATCTAATATTCTCAATATTAACTATATAAAAAGGAGATGGTTGTATTTTATCCATCACCAAACCATCACCAAATGGCGCATCCCTCACTTTTTCGATGCAATAAATAGTACTTTTTATTCTTATTGTATCTGCATACATTCATAGATTTCGCTCTTTTTAGTTTGAAATAGTGAGGGATGGAGTAAAAAGTGATGGTTCAGTGAGGGTAAAGTGAGGGATAAAAAACTCAATATTTCTCTATAACAAACTATCTGTTAGCCTATTACTAAAAACCAGGTGAGGGAGTGAGGGTAGCTTTTCATAAAGATCCAGCGAGATGTTATCTCATCTCCGGTTTGCTTTTTTATTTTTCATTCCGGAGTTTTATGTAATCTTGTACAAAACAATGTATTCTTTTGTACAGAAGATATAATTGTTTTGTACAGAAGAATGCATTCTTTTGTACAAGGAAAAATAAATATCACGAGTGATTCTTAAAAAAGTAAACCGGAGTTTTGTTATACTCCGGCGTGATAATTATTAAAAGCCCTCCTTGCGCATAGTATTTAAAAGATCGTGATTTTCCAGAATTTACCAAATCCTTATCAACATATATTATTTTTAAATAATCAAATACCACACTTATGGTATATTTCTAAATTGCTAAAAAACAATATACTATTAGATCTATAGAAAAAGCTTCTTTTATTTTTTTGCTAAACAAATCTAATTTACTTTTGTGATCTATAAGACGATATTTGAAACAATAGGTAAAATGAAAGAAATTAGTTTTGAGTCTCAGGTGCTTCACACACCATTTGAGAAAGAAGATGCTTACCATTCTCTGTCTATGCCGGTTTATAACACTGCTGCTTATGAATTTGATTCTGCGGAAGCAATGGAAGCAGCTTTTTGCGGACGAACATCCGACCATGCATATTCACGTATTACAAATCCAACAGTACAGTATTTTGAAAAGAAAGTAGGCAATGTAACAGATGCTTTAAGTGTTACTGCTCTAAATTCTGGTATGGCTGCTATCAGCAATACGTTAATAACTGTGGCCTATGCAGGTGCTAATATAATCACCTCATCTCATCTATTCGGAAACACTTATTCTTTCATTAAGAACACACTCGGTGCTTTTGGAGTAGAAGCACGATTCTGCGATCTTACAAATCCGGAAGAAGTCCGTTCACAAGTTGATGAAAACACCTGCGCTATTTTCCTGGAAGTAATAACCAACCCACAACTGGAAGTTGCCGATTTGAAAAAACTTTCTGCAATAGGAAAAGAGATGGGTGTTCCTTTAATTGCAGATACCACTGTTGTACCTTTTAATATATTCAAAGCCAAAGATTTTGGAGTGGATATTGAAATTGTGTCCAGCACTAAATATATTTCAGGTGGAGCAACAAGTATTGGTGGACTTATTCTTGACTACGGAACATTTGACTGGAATAATTCTTCAAAACTATCTGAGATGGTTGATCAATTTGGCAATGGAACATTCACTGCTAAATTGAGAAAAGAGATTCATCGTAACCTGGGTGCCTATATGACTCCGCAAGTAGCTTATTTGCAAACACTTGGATTGGATACAATGAAAGTAAGATACGAACGTCAGGCACAAACATGTCTCGAACTATCAAAACTATTGCAGTCTCTTAAAGGTATTGAATCTGTAAACTATACAGGGTTAAAAGAAAATAAGTTTAACGAACTTAGTAATGCCCAATTTGGACCTTATCCCGGTGCAATGTTTACTTTTAATCTATCATCAAAAGAAGTCTGCTTTAATTTCATGAACAAATTAAAATTGATTCGCCGTGCAACCAATCTGTTTGATAATAAAACATTGGCTATTCACCCTGCAAGCACCATATACGGCACTTTTACTGAAGAACAACGCCAAAGTATGGATGTAGATTCGAAAGCAATTCGTTTATCAGTAGGTCTGGAAAGTGTAGATGATTTATATAATGATATTAAACAAGCGTTAGAGCAATAATATTTGTGGCTACTAAAACACAGTAAAAGTTCAATAAGCTTAATATTAAAAAGAAAGCCCCTAAAATAATCTTCCCAATCTTTTCGATTTGAAGTTATTTTAGAGGCTCTCTTTTACGCACAATCTGATTACCGAGTGAACTCGACCCCAATAGGCCGACTATTTCAGACTCTTATACTCTAATTTTCTTTAACTGACTTTCTACAATAAGTTTAGGAATTAAACAGGGTTCTCTTGCAACCATTATCCCGGCAGCTTCGAAAGCTGCTATTTTTTCTTCAGCAGTACCCAGGCCACTTGAAATAATAGCTCCCGCATGTCCCATTTGTTTATCTGGAGGAGCAAATTGACCTGCAATGAAAGCAACTACAGGTTTAGTAATTTCCCAACGAATAAATTCGGCGGCACGTTCCTCAGCATTACCACCTATTTCACCTATAATTACAATAGACTGTGTTTCTTTATCTTTTTCGAAGAGTTCAAGCAATTCACGATAATAAAGTCCGGCAATCTTATCACCTCCAATTCCTATAGCGGTTGATTGTCCCATGCCTTTTGCCGTAAGATGAGATACTACTTCATAAGTTAATGTACCGCTTCGGCTAATAATCCCCACTCCTCCTTTCGTGAAAACATGCGAAGGCATTATACCAACCATACTTTTACCGGGAGATATAACTCCGGGACAATTGGGTCCAACTAATATAGATCCTTTTTGTTGTGCAAATTGATATGCTTCAATAACATCAAGTGTTGGTATACCTTCTGTTATACAAATTATTAATCCAATGCCTGCATCTGCAGCCTCCATTATAGCATCAGCAGCAAATGCTGCAGGCACAAATATAACAGAAGTATTTGCTCCGGTTTGGTCTACAGCTTCATACATTGTATTGAACACCGGTATGTTATCAACATTTGTTCCCCCTTTACCCGGAGATGTTCCGGCTACAACATTTGTTCCATAGGCTTTCATTTTCATAGCATGAAAGTATCCATCTCTACCAGTAATACCTTGCACAACCAAACGGGTTGATTCATTTATAAGAATACTCATATAGAATGATTTTTTGAATGTTAATACTTCTCTAACCAGCCTTTATTGATTGGTTTACAGCCATACGAACAGCCTCATTCATTGTCCCTGCAACAAGAAAGTCTGAAGAGCTTAGTAATGCTCTACCCTTTTCCTCGTTAGTACCCGTAAGACGCACCACAACCGGAATCTCAGCGTGTAAGTCCTCATAAGCTTTCAACAATCCATTTGCTACATCATCACAACGGGTAATACCTCCAAATATATTAACCAAAATAACTTTTAACCTACTGTCTTGCAACAAGATCTTCATTGCTTCGGTTATTTTTGCAGGATTTGAGCTGCCTCCTATATCCAGGAAATTAGCGGGATACCCTTCATAAAGTCTTATCATATCCATTGTAGCCATAGCAAGCCCTGCCCCATTGACCATACATCCAATATCTCCCGTAAGATGAACATAACTAAATCCTTTTGCCTTTGCATGTAACTCCAGAGCTTCTTCTTCTGTAGGTTCTGAAAAGAAACAAATATCTTCTTGCCGATATAATGCATTATCATCAAAAGTCATTTTTGCATCAAGCGCTAGCAAATTGCCCTCTTCGGTTAAAACCAAAGGATTAATCTCAACAAGTGATGCATCAGTATCAATAAACAACTGGTACATATTTTGCAGGATTTGCACCATTTGGCCTACCAGTTCCATATCCTCAAACAAAAAGAAAGAAATTCTTCGTGCCAGATAGTCTGGCATTCCAACGAAAGGATCAATGTTTATCCGATAAATATTTTCAGGAGTATATTTAGCCACCTCTTCTATATCTACACCACCTTCAGAGCTAAGCATCATAATAACAGATCTGTTCTTTCTGTCAATACTATAACTCAAATAAAATTCCGATTCTATATTTATTGCTTCGCAAACCAACAATTTATTAACCGACAAGCCATTGATTTTCATCTGAAACATTGAAGCTGCGTAGTTTATTACATCATTTGTATTATTTATCAGTTTAACTCCACCAGCCTTTCCTCTACCACCGCTAAGCACTTGTGCTTTAAGCATAGCTTTTTCTCTATTGAGATTCTCATAAGCAACCAATGCTTCATCTGCATTACAACAAAGAACATGCTGCTCTACTGGTATACCATATGATGAGAACAGTTTTTTTGCCTGATATTCGTGTATTTTCATCTCTTAGAAATATTAAAGTAACAGATACTATTGATGGTTATATTAGAACAATTACTTTGTTCGTATTGTTTAAATTCAATCGTTACATTTTTTATATAAAACAAAGGAGTTATCTTTGTGGTGAATTAAGAAATAAACTTTCCATGTTGAAATTGATAGTAGGCATTACCCGCCATCTGAATTTAGGTACACTTTTGATTCCTTATATTGTTAAAGCAGAATCTGAAGAGATTATCCAGGTGGAGGAACAAGCAACATCTTCCTCTCTGCACGATAAATCTCTTACCAAGGCTGAAAAAGAAATAATTACACTCTCTTTATGCTATTCAGAGAAAAACTTAATGGAAGTTTATTCAAAAGAAAAAACGGTTTCAGCATTTCTACGTAAACTGACAGATGAGAAGCTCAGGGACAATATCCGGCCTTATATAGATAAAAAACAGATGGAAATTATTCAGTTAATCAGGCTAAATAAAATTCCATTGTATTACAAAGAATTAGGCAAAAAGGTTCTATACAGCCACAGCAAAATTAAATTAATAGATAAAGATGCTGAAGTATTTTTTAATTTCAAATCAACAGATCAGCTCTTCAGTTATTCTATTACCTGCAAAACAGATGGGAACCCTTTAATCTTAACAGATAAGAAACCTGTTATTATTGTTACATATCAACCTGCATGTATTTTAGCTAAGGATGAGTTGCTTACATTCAGAGATATTGAAGCTTCACGCCTACTGCCTTTCTTTAATAAGAATTCGGTAGATGTACCGGCTTTAATGACTGGTAAGTACATGGAACAAATAGTTATTCCAGCAGTAGAGCGCTTTCAGGTTGAAGCATCCGGGTTTGATATTATTAAAGATATAACCAGTCAAAAAGCAGTTCTATCAATTGAAAAGTCAGTAGTACAACAGCCATTACTAAAACTCCGTTTTGAATATGGTGATCACTTATTCACTCCAGACGATTTAATACAAAAGAAGTATGCAAGAATGGATGAATGTAACGGAAAGTACACCATCCGCTACTATATCCGTGATAGTAAATGGGAAAAAAAATGTGTTGAGGAACTTAAAAAACTGGGACTAAAACAATTTAGTAATTCTCAGTTTCAATTATCAGAGGAAGCATCACAAAGAAATCTAATCAGTTGGATTGGCGCAAATAAGGATTCGCTTCAGAAGATGTTTGAACTTAGCCAGTCGGAAACAGGTTCAAATTATTATCTGGGAGAGATTTCTCTCAAACAAGAAATAAGTGCTCAGCCCGACTGGTTCGATATACAGATTAAAGTGCAGATCGGGAATTATCAGTTTTCTTTCATTCATTTTAAAAAACATATCATTAAAGGGATTCGTGAATTCATTCTTCCAGACGGTAATATAGCCTTACTTCCAGAAGAGTGGTTTGAAAAATACAGCGAACTTCTTACCCTTGGAACTAAGCAAGATGAAGGAATCAGGCTACAAAAGGCTAATTTCAAGATCCTGGATAGCATAGAAGGAGGAGATATATGTAAAGAACTGAATAAGTTACAGTTAGAATATATAAACAAAAAAGAATACCCTATTCCAACAAGAATAAAAGCTACTCTTCGCGCATATCAGAAGGAAGGATTCTGGTGGATGTTACATTTATGGGAAAATAACTTCGGAGGTTGCCTTGCCGACGATATGGGATTAGGTAAAACTTTACAAACCATTACAATGTTACAGTATCTGTATAACCCTACAGAAACTGAAACGAAAGAAGAAGTTTCTCCATCAGCCAATATCTATTGTGCCGACAAGTCGGGACAACTTTCATTATTTGGAGATGATCAGACGGAAGATTTTATTTGTGAAAAAAGCTTGGCCGATGTTTCAAAAGCAGAATCACCAGAAGTTACTGAATCTATTTCAGACATAAAATCTGTGCCTGATACAGAACCTGAAGCTGTAAGCGAAGCAGTTCCTGTCATCGAGCAACATCCTGCTTCACTGGTAGTTGTACCAACATCTCTGCTTCACAATTGGTTAAGGGAAATAAAGAAATTCAGTTCTTTAAGCACATACGAATATTCCGGTACAGGCAGATTAAGAAGCAAAAGCATTGAACGCATATTCAATCACTACAATATTATTCTCACCACATATGGAGTACTCAGAAATGACATTGAATTATTCGAGGACTATCCGTTTGAATGTGTTATACTCGATGAAAGTCAGGCTATCAAAAATCCGGATTCTGTAACCTATCACTCGGTAGTCCGACTAAAGGCAAAGCATCGTTTGGTACTGACAGGTACTCCTATTGAGAACTCTCTGAAAGATCTTTGGGCGCAATTTAACTTCATAAATCCAGGAATGCTAGGTAGTTCTGAGAGTTTCAGGAATTATTTCATCACCCCTATCACAAAAGAAGGTAATACAAGGAAAGAAGCTAATCTTCAAGAACTTATAAAACCATTTTTCCTACGAAGGACAAAGAATCAGGTTGCACCAGAACTTCCTTCGCTTACAGAAGAGGTGCTTTATTGTGAAATGTCTCCTGAACAAGAAGAAAATTATAAGAAGGAGAAAAACATATTACGAAATGCTCTGCTGGAGATCAGCAACAAGGAAAATCTGCAGAAGAACAGTTTCATTGCTCTGCAAGGAATGACCCGTCTACGATTAATGGCCAACCACCCACGTATGCTAATGCCCGAATATTCATTTACCTCAGGGAAGATGGAACAGATTCTTGAAGCCTATGAAATGCTGATGAGTGAAGGACACAAAGTTCTTATCTTTTCATCATTCGTAAAATACCTCCATTTGCTAGGCGAAGCTTTCGATAGAAAAGGCTGGCACTATGCACTGCTCACCGGACAAACAACCGACAGGGAAAAAGAGATTAACCGTTTTAATAACGAAAAAGAGATATTTGCCTTCTTTATATCTCTTAAAGCCGGCGGTGTAGGTCTTAACCTAACCGAAGCTGATTATGTTTTTATTATAGATCCCTGGTGGAATCCAGCTGCAGAGATGCAGGCAGTGAGTCGCGCACATCGTATCGGACAAACCAAACAAGTTATCGTTTACCGGTTTATTACCAGCAACACGATAGAAGAAAAGATTCTCAAACTTCAGGAAAAGAAAAGCAAGCTGGCAAAAAGCTTTATAACAACTAACAATCCATTAAAATCGTTCAACGACAAAGAGTGGAAAGAACTATTAAATATCTTGTAAAGAAACAATTGCTAAACTATACTTAATAAGTTGAAAATATATAAAAGACTCAAAATTAAATACATAATAAACATATTTAATATATAGATTTGCCGTCAACCTAACTTTAAATTTTCAATACGGCCAGGCATGAATAAAATAAAAAAATGGCTTTACAAGCATAACGACGACGGTTTTATTAACAAAGAACACGAGATATTAGAAAGAATTCTAATGATATCATTTGGCATTTTTATCATTTTATGTTTAATTATTCTACTTATTTGGGTTATAAAAGATTCTGGTACACAGCACATCTAGCAATAACATTTTTTTAATCAAGTCATACCATGTAGAAAATCTAATTTATCATATTAATTATTGAGAAGGATTTATAACAAGGAAACTCTATATAATAGCATCATTATTTCTTGTATATTCTTTTTATATAGAAATTGTTATTTCTACATGAAAAACAATTTAATAAAACAATAATACGGACAAGGTGAATCACTTCAACACCCGTCCGCATTATTCATTCAAATAAATTTTTCGATAATTTCTCTAAGTCATTATAGAATTATTTCTTTTCATTGACAGAAAACGAATAAGGAAAATCTTCCTTCTGAATACCACGTTGCTTATTAGGTGTTTCACTCATACGAATATTGATCTCTCCTCCGTTTTGTAAATCGGCATGCTTCAGGTAATTCTTTGTATAGGTTTTACCGTTAAGCGTCATTGATTCGATATAACGGTTTTTATCACTATTCTCCGGAGCATTGATAACCAGCTTGTTTCCGTTTTCGAAATAAACGGTTGCTTTCTTGAATAACGGTGCACCTAATACGTATTCGTCGGTTCCCGGGCATACTGGATAGAATCCCAAAGAAGAGAAGACATACCAAGCAGAGGTTTGTCCGTTGTCCTCATCTCCGCAATAACCATCTGGATTGCAGGTGTACATACGGTTCATTACTTCACGCAACCAGTATTGTGCTTTCCACGGCTGACCGGCATAGTTGTACATGTAAATCATGTGCTGAATGGGTTGATTGCCGTGAGCGTAATTACCCATATTCATAATCTGCATTTCACGGATTTCATGGATCACACCTCCATAGTAGCTTGCATCGAACACTGGTGGTACAGCAAACACAGAATCGAGCATGTTCACAAAGACATCCTTGCCACCCATCAGATCTATCAAACCTTGTGGGTCATGGAATACCGACCAGGTATAATGCCAGCTGTTTCCTTCGGTGAAGGCATCTCCCCACTTCAGCGGAGAGAAAGGAGCCATAAACTTACCATCGGCATTCTTTCCACGCATCAGCTTGGTTTCCTTGTCGAACAGGTTTTTATAATTCATAGCGCGTTTGGCAAACAAGTCGATCTCCTTCTTCGGACGTTTCAGTTCTTTGGCCAGTTTATAGATGCACCAGTCGTCATAAGCATATTCAAGTGTACGAGCAGCATTCTCTTTGATATTTACATCGTAAGGAACATAGCCCAGTTTATTGTAATACTCATATCCCAAACGTCCCGTTGAGGAAACTGTAGGGTGTACATTTTCTGTTCCATGAATAAGTCCTTTGTACAGGGTTTCAAGATCGGCTACCTTAACGCCTTTCATATAAGCGTCTACCAATATGGAAGCGGAGTTGTTTCCTACCATGCATCCACGATGTCCGGGGCTGGCCCATTCAGGGAAGAATCCGCTTTCCTTATACACATTGATAAGTCCTTCCTGAATTTCCTTGTTTGCTGATGGATACATTAAATTAAGAAATGGGAACAGACAACGGAATGTATCCCAGAAACCGGAGTCGGTATACAGATATCCGGGAAGCACCTGGCCATTGAACGGACTGTAATGTACAATTTTTCCGGTTGCATCCAGCTCGTAGAACTTACGAGGGAAGAGTAAAGAACGGTACATGCAGGAATAGAACGTACGGTACTGATCGAGTGAGCCACCTTCTACTTCTATTTTACTCAGCACTTTATTCCATGCAGCTTTGCCTTTGGCTGCAACCTGATCAAAGCTATCATTCCCCAGTTCCTTTAAATTAAGAGAAGCTTGTTCGAAGCTGATAAAGGAAGAAGCCACTTTGGCGTGAACAATTTCACCTTTGGTTGTTTTAAATCCGATTACGGCTCCCACATGGTCGGCTGTTTGCTCCTGGGCTGTTTTTAAAGCACCATCGGCAAAAGTGTATTTGTAAGTAAACGGTTTATCGAACGTTATGACAAAGTAGTTTTTAAAGTTATCGGGTACTCCCCCACTGTTCTTGGTGGTATAACCAATAATCTTATTCTCTCCGGGGATAATCCTGATGTACGATCCTTTATCGAAAGCATCGATCACCACAAAGGAACTGTCGTTCTGAGGAAAGGTGAAACGAAACATTGCTGCGCGTTCGGTTGGTGCAATCTCTGTTACCACGTCATGATCGGCAAGGTAAGCTTTATAATAGTAAGGCTTAGCTATTTCCGACTTGTGTGAAAACCAGCTGGCACGTTTCTCTTCGTTAAAGACAGGAGAACCCACCACAGGCATTATTGAAAACTGACCATAATCATTAATCCATGGACTAGGCTGGTGAGTTTGCTTAAACCCACGAATCTTGTTGGCTGTATACGTATAAGCCCATCCATCGCCCATCTTACCTGTTTGAGGAACCCAAAAGTTCATTCCCCAGGGAAGGGCTATGGCAGGATAGGTATTACCGGTTGATAACTCGTAAGTAGACTGGCTGCCAATCAAGGGATTGACGTAATCTACCGGTGAAAAGGAATCACTGCTGGCTAAAGCAGAGAAAGGTTTCCCAATCCAGCTAAGCATTATAGCAAGAATAATTGTAGTTCTAATATTATTTCTCATGGCATTTATAAAATCTATTAATATTTCAAGGGCTACATTAACAATATCTTGCAAAATAAATGCTTTTTAATTTCCCCTGCAATTAAAATAATAAAAAGAGAGCTCCATATTATTAAAATACAATAAGAGTTATATAATAAAAGCCAATCCACACAATTCAAAGATATATGTAGATTGGCTTTACGAATGAACTATTTTCAATGATTATATAAGTTTTATGAGAGTTTAATCAGATTTTTACTTTTGCAATCAGTTTCCTGATTTTACCTTCTCCAATAACGGGAGCGTGAGCATCTTCAGGATATACCAATACAAATTCACCCGGATTAATATCAACATAAGTAGTTGGTGTATCTGAATAAAGAGCACAATCACCTTCTTTACTATAAGGTTTAGTTTCCTCTTTCAGATCTTCAGTTGCTTTCCAACCGATAGTTTCCTTTCCTTCGAGCAAGATATGCACATCAATATAATCGTGATGCAATTCCAGAACCTGGTTATCACGTGCCACACAAGTTGGATTCACATTGTTGATAAACAAGTTATCACCGTCAATTTCAATACGACCTAACTCTGCATTTAATAAATCGTGTGATTTTACATAATCAAAGAGTTTAGGAAAAAGAGGATGAAGCGATTCTATCCTTTTACTGTTCTGCAAATTAGATATTATCATAAATTCTTAATTTTATTGATTACTTATTAATCCACATTATCTGTTTTTGGCTTAAGGAATGACAACTGCAATATTAATGCAACCAGAACAAAACCTCCTAACATGGAGAAGCCTAAACCCAGATTACCACCATCTGTCCATTTTCCCAGCAACTGAGTAACTGATGCACCGGCAAACACTCCAACCATATTCATTATTCCATAAGCGGTTGCACGCTGTTTTGCAGAAACAAACTGGCAGAGAATTGGCATATTGTTGGCATCGAACATACCGTAACCAACGCCAAATAACATTCCTGCGCCAATCACACCAACAAAGCTATGCCCAAATCCAAGTAAAAGCAATGAAGGGATAGTCAGTCCCAAACCAATTGCACCGGTATAGACACGTCCACGAATATTCTTCTGAACCCATCTATCAGAAAGAATACCACCCACAATAACACCTATAAAAGATGAAACAGCAATGGTAAATGTTGATATCGGACCCGCTTGTGACATTGGTAATCCTAAGTTTTCAGAGAAAAGAGTAGGAAGCCAGTTTTTAGTGGCCCATCCCGGAAGACTAGGAGCTGCAAAATAGATAAGAATTATCCAGAAAGCAATATTGCTGAACAATAAGGATAATCCTTTGAAAACCGGAATCTTCTCCCCTGAATCTTTTAAAGTTATCTTTTTTACCTTAATGTGATTAGGATTTTCATGCAAGAAGAAAATCAGAATCAGAGAATATACTATACCAATAATACCAAACCAATGAAAGGCACTTTGCCAGGAAAAAGCGGCAGCAACGGTTGCACCAAATCCTCCGATGGCTTGCCCGGTATAAAGTCCGGTCATATGTATACCAATAGCCAAAGATCGTGTTTTATCCTGATGCCAGTCGGCTATTAATGATAAAGCTGAAGGTATATACAGAGCCTCACTGATACCCATTAAACCACGCAATACATAGAGTTGAGAATAATTTTCTGTAAAGCCCATCATAAATGTTACTGCCGACCAAACAAACAAACTTCCTACAAGAAGCCATTTACGATTTAATCTATCGGCTATCATTCCGGCAACCGGACTCATGAGACCATATATCCAAAGAAATACAGCCATCAAAGCGCCAAAAGCTTCCGCTTTATTCAGCTCTATAATATCAACTTTCATTGCTTGTTGCATAGTAGAAAGCATTTGTCGGTCCATATAGTTCAACAAAGCTACAACCCACAACAGGCCAACAACTACCCAAGGGTAAATCTTACTGTTTCTCATTATTATTTATTTATTATTTATTTACTTTGAAAAGTGGAAGCAGGCAAACCGTCGCTATTTACTAAATTAGCACGAGTAAAAGGCTGCCAGCCATAACGGACAAATTCTGGCTTTTCAACCTTATCCGTCCATATTTTAATCCTATCTCCAACAATTTCCGCCTTAGCAGGATAATAAACTTTATCTGCTCCGGCAATTTCAAAAGTGCGCAGATCTTTATTGTCACAAGAAGAAAGTCCGTGAGCATAATCAAATGTGATGTAAGCTACTCCTCCTTTGAATGACACCGAACGGAATAACGGTCCGGAAGGAGTTACATTCCCCATGCTGTAAACACGGTTCAAAGTCCAGCGTCCTGCACGTTCACCTATTTCTTTTTTCATTCTTGGATGAACATCCAAGGAATCTCCCTTATCACTCGAAACTACCATATATGTGTTTGGAATAGAATCCATCAGTCTTCGTTGAGCATCGCGGAACCAAGGCCAGCTTGGGCGGTTGAGACTTGAAAGCTGCACATAGATGAAAGGAAGACTGGAGTTGTTCCAGTTTTTCCGCCAGCTATTCACCATCATAGGAAAAAGCTTTTTATAGAGTTCCATATTGTGCGCATTCGATTCCCCCTGGTACCACGCCACACCCTTAATAGGATATTTAGCAAGCGGAAGGATACCCGATTCGAATAGGTAGCAAGGTTCGTACGGATGACGTTGCAACTTATTCTTAGCTTGCTTTACATTAAGAGCAGCCCGTCCACGAACCCAATCCTGTATCATATCATTATTCGTATAATCTTCCAGCATATCAGGAAGTTCGTATTGCAATGTTCGACGATCAATCCATGATTCACAAGGTGAACCTCCCACGGCATTGTTTATCAGTCCCACCGGAACGCCCAGACTATCCGCCAGCATTTTCCCAAAATGGTAACCAATAGCAGAAAAAGATACCGCATTCTCAGGTGTACATTCTTTCCAAACGGTTTCCTTGTAATATTGCAAACGGCTCAACGAATCTAGTACACTTGCATTCCATTCCACTGCATTAGTTTCCCAACGGGGTTTCATATCGAAAAGACGGATATTGGCGTTCTTTGCTCCGGCAATATCTTCTTTAGCTGTGACTGCATGTTTAAGCATAAATGCCATGTTCGACTGTCCGGAACAAAGCCAAACTTCGCCTACCAGTACATTCTTATATAATAGTGATTTACTCTTCGCACGAATAGCCAATGTATATGGGCCACCAGCTTTCAGCGGATTAAGAGTTATGCTCCATTTACCATTTTCGCCTGCTTTGGTTGTCTGCTTCTGACCATTAATCTCTATAGTCACCTTCTCGCCAGAGTCAGCAATACCAGAGATATTAAGAGGTATATCACGCTGCAAAACCATATTATCGGAATATACCATCGGCATTTGCAAACCTCCAAAATTCCCGGTAAGAGTAGAATATACTGTTTTCGCCAATATTCCTGCGCCTTCCACATTAGGATGAAGAGCATCGGGAAGAAGATCGGGACGATTAAAAAGCCCTTCTTCAAAGTCAATCAATCCAACGTTTGCATAAGTCGCTATATTTTCAATTGTCTGCTGAATCTGGCCATACCAATCGCGGGTACCAGAGCGAAAGCGCTTATGAAGATGTGTAATAGGCGACAATCTGCAAATCCAGATCTTACATTTTGGATTTACACTGCGGAAAGAATCTATCAAAGCCCGATAATCAGTTATAAATTCATCACGATAGTTTGGCCAGTCGCGGGGATCAGTATCATTCAATCCCAAGTGAATAATAACTCTGTCGGCTGCAAAATGCATTGCGACACGAAACTCTTCCTGCTGCATATAAGGACGATGCCCATGATTCAAGAGCGTTGCTCCGCTTTTCCCAAAGTTTCCCACCTCATAATCGGCACCGAGCATTTTCTGTAACTGAAACGGATAAGCATTAACTTCCCTGTCGGGGAGCAAGTAACCATAAGTTACGCTATTTCCCACACAAGCTACCTTGATTTTCTCCTTGGCAAAAAGAGAGATTGTACAAGTAAAGAATAAGAATAAGAAAATCTTTTTCATCATCTTGCCATATAATTAATTTACATACTGTTTAATCAAATCGCGCCATAGCAGATAGCCCTTACCAAGCAAGTGAAGTCCGTCATTTGATAAGTCCGAACGCATTTTACCAGTTGCCTTGTCTACAAAATGAGAATATAAATCAATATAAAAGACTTTTTTATCTTTAGCCAGTTCTACCAATCTACTATTTAAATCCACCACGACTTTTCCTTTGGAAGTATGAGATTGAAACATGTTATACACATCGCTTACCGGAAGTACGCTCTGCAAATAAATTTTAGTACGGGGCGAATCAGATTGTATCTTTTCAATAATACATTTGATTCTTCCAGCAATACTATCGGCAGAAGTCCCTCTGGATACGTCATTGATACCGATCAGTAAAAACAACTTAGCAGGTTTGCCTTTTAGAATAGGGTCCAAACGATCGTATACACCTTCACAAATATCTCCACTGATTCCACGATTCTTTATATGCGTATTATCAAATAATTCAGCCCATTCGCAGCCATTTGTAATACTATTGCCCAGAAAGATAATATCTTTGGGCGAGGTGTGCAGCGCTTCAAACAGAGTGGCACGTTGCTCATAGAAGGTAGAATATTTTCTTTTCTGAGCAGATACAGAAGTAAATACAAAAATCAATACTGCAAATAAAAATATCTTTTTCATTCCCATTAATTTATAGTTTTGTTTTATCAGGTGAATAGATTAATCCATCTACCGCTCTATCGCCATCGGGAGTAACAAATACAACTGTGAATTGCCATTTAACCAATCTAACTTCCGGTGAAGAGAATTTTCCTACTGGAAGTTTCAGAAAGACTTTATTCCATCCCTTGTTTAGATGTACCATTAAAGGAGGACGAGCAACGCAGTTCTCATTACCGAGAGGTATTTCATTACTCTTTTCCTTATGGGTAGCCGTCCAAACCGGAGGTTTAATTTCATTATTATTAAGCCAGATGCGACTTCCTTTATAATCCCATTTTCCTTGAAGAGGCGATAAATCCATCTCCGACCGGCTATAGTTCTGAAACTCCACCCATAATCCTACATCTTGTTTCTTTGGAGACCATACCCAAGTCCAGGCATAAGCCGTAGAGTTTTCTTTGGGATCTTTAAAAAACGCAGGAACAAATGTTCCCCATACATGCCGCAAATAAATACCTGCACCTATCGCCTTGCGAGTTCCGTACTCTTTTCCATTATAGAGATAGCTTGCTTTAAACTCATGTTCCGGAGGAAAGACCTTTGTCAGATCCCCATCATTAGGGAAAGCATCAGTAATATTCCATTTCACATTCGCCTGCTTTACATAAGCAAACGGGTATCCTTTAAAGGAGTGTTCCTTATGCCAAATCATCCTTCGCTCAAAGTCGGCAAATTCTTTAAACTCTTTTGTATCTTCCTTTGGAAGTATCACACCGTTTCCATCAAAATATTCTGAGCCGCCACCCAGCCAGGAGCGTTCTGCAAAGGCCAGTACATTTGGATAAAAGTTATTTTCGAGTATCATGTTTTGCTCAGGAACTACCAACCGGTCGTGCCAAATTCCCATGATGCCTCCCGCAATATCATCACTTCCTTGTGACTGATTGTATATGCGACTGTTATAAAGTGCCACTATATCTCCAAACGTATCAAAATGGTTCAGGTAATGAAATTTGGAATCAATAGCAGGAATACCTTTCTGAGCTTTTCCGCGGTAACTCCACAGATGAGTCATGTCTATCTCACCCGGTTTATACTGCCAACCGGGATTCCAGGATATAACTTTCTTTCCTTTCGAACGAACGTAAGTCACCATTTCAGGAGCAAAAGTCTTATTGGTAAACTGCACTTCATCCGTACCAATATGCAACCAAGGCACATCAAACGTTTCACAAACTTCGTCCACCAATCGTTTAAGAATCACCATTCCTTCGGGGCTTTGCATATCACATTTAAAAGTACGAACAAAAGCCGCACTATGCCCCGGCATATCAATTTCAGGAATCAGCATCACGTTATGCTGTTTACAGAAAGAGACCAGTTCTTTTGCCTCATTCAAGGTGTAATATTTCCCCGGCATACGAGTAACATTAACACTATCATTCAGCGCCGGATATATTTTACTTTCCAGTCTCCACGCCTGGTTCTCGGTAAGATGCCAATGAAAAACATTCATTTTATAGCGGGAAAGTATTGCTATTTCCTTCTTTAGTTCAGGAAGTGAAATGTAACTCCGTCCTACATCTTGCAGAAAGCCACGGATGCGGAACGACGGCCAATCCGTAATCAAACAACCTTCGAAACAGGCTTTCTTCCCATTTCCGTTCTTTAACTGACGAAGAGTTTGAATTGCCCAGTAAACACCTTTTTGAGAAACAGCCCCAACTGTAATTTTATTATTGGTAACTTCAAGTCGGTAAGCCTCATCAGCGTTGAGTGTTACTTCCGGCAGACTGTTTATAAGCCGGACTTCAATTTGTTGTTTCGCTCGAGGATTCACCTTTCCCCCTACTTCCCGGATAAAATCTTCCCATTCAGCTTGCAGTACAGGTGTAGAAATACAAATATCGCCTATGTTAAACTGCTGCCCATTAGCTGTAAGCTGTTGCGGCTTTGGCAAAAGGTGAGTTATGCCTGCACGTGCCAAAGGGACTAGTGGACAACTAAAAAGAAGAACAAAAAAGAAGAAAAGGGTTTTTATGAGAGAAGACAACGAATGCTCGCTCTGCATAAAAGAGACATTAGCCCTTGCCGCTGAATGATTCAGCGGCAGGCACTTCTGTGTGTTATCAGTAAGTGAAATGTAATGGTGTGTTATAGTATCAAATCCCATTTTATCTTATTTCTTTTTTATGTAATAACGCAAACTAAATACAGGCAAAATAGCCACTTATAACCGATAACTTCAAAAAACTCGCGGGAGTTTATTAATTCATGGCGGATAGTAATTATATTCTTGTACAAAAGAATGCAATCTTCTGTACAAAAGAATTAAATGTTTTGTACAGAACAATTCAATCTTTTGTACAAGGAAATATTATTGCTTAACTATATCTTTTATTTTAATGGCCTGAAACGTCATCTGAGCCACGCTAGCTTCATAAATAATGCCCACAGTTTCCTTATCTATCATTGTGAGACAGGAATATCCCCAGGCCTCATCTTCATCAAGAAGTATCTGATTCTCGGGCAACCAGGTAAGACCACCATCCAGACTTGCTTTAATTGTGATGTGATGGCGACCTTTTACCGTATTTGGGTTAGAGAACAACAGAATATCCTTATTCAGTACATTATCTTTTGCTGCTACTTTAATAAGACTTGCCATACAAACAGGTTCAATCAGCGCACTTCTTGAAGAAGGATGTTCAGTCCATGTTACTCCCATATCTTTTGTTGTAGCAACGGCACGACTTCCACCACGATTATCACGCATATTCAGCATCAGTTCTCCCGGTTTAACTTCGGCTACCTGAGCTTCTGTTGTATTTGTACGAGCCAGCGTGCTTATCTTCCAGGTCTTTCCATGATCCTTACTATAGATAATTCCGGCATTAGGAACACGAGTTGAATCAATATACTGAGAAGCAAAAACTAAAGTTCCATCGCTCATAGTAATACCCCTGCCCGGACCTTGTAACAAGAAATACCAGGAAGGATCTTTTACCTGAGACGTAATATTGATTGGAGCCGACCAGGTTTTACCATCGTCGTCACTCTTTGCCAATACAAGCTGAGCAGTGTGATTTAAATCCATACCAGGATAAGAGCTCCACCACGCACGATTATTACCCATTCCATGAGTCCATGCTGCAACAACCCATGCAGTTCCGGTATTTTCATCGACAAGAATAGCAGGATCTCCTACTCCATTCTGAGATTTTGGCAGTCCGCCATACTCACCAAACGAGAGAGGAAGTCTCATCTTTTCCCATGTTTTTCCACCATCAGTGCTTCTGCTTAATCCAATATTTACATATTCCTGAAGGTCTGCACTATTATTGTAACGGGCATCGTATACTGCTAAAAGAGTTCCCTTATTAGTAGTAGCAATTCCCGGAATACGGTAAGCATTAACACCGTCATCTCCGGCATGGCGAACACCTACACCCATCAAATGCTGAACAGGTTCTGTTTCAAATACCATTGGAGCTGCTTTTCCATCAAGCGACACTTCTGCAATTTTACCACTAATCTTAGTACTTAATGATGCAGTAGGTTTCATTTCCAGACTAATCCAGAAATAATTCACACCAGGAAAAAGATTCTGATTGGCCGAAAGTTTAATTTTATTGGAAAGTTTATCCGTTTTTGACTTCAATACTGAGTACGACAGATTTGCAGCCAAAGTTTTGCCCGGTTCATCACGTGAAATGTATGGCTGAGGAAAAAAAGTATTCTTTTTCTCGTTCTGTCTGGCCTCAGTTCCACCATAATAAAGCTTCACCGACTTAATCTCATTAAGCGGCACATTCTTATTTAATGTAAGCGTTACATAATCAAGCGAACGACTCTCTTTGGCATTAAGACGAATATAATAAAGAACATTATCTTGTCTTTCAATAAGTACAGGTATTTGAGTTTCCTTTACTTTAACTGTGTCCTGAGCAAAAGAGTTGATTGTTCCGCCAAATAGCAGAAGGGTGAATAACAATTTTATGCAATTCATGTCAGTTTATTGATTTATTAGTTTAATTACAAATATATACAAATATCAGTTTAGAGGTAAGTTTTGAACAACTTTTACCCTCCATATTTCAGGCGTTCGAATGCCAGGTTTAAGTTCTCCGCCAAACAGATAAAAAGCATCTTCCAAATATATGGCAGTTGCTCCCGCACGTGCAGATTGCTCATAACTTCCCAACGCAGTCCATTCATTTTTATCGGGCGAATAAACCAGCAGCTCCTTGTTGAATTTATACCACTCGGGGGGCTGATTCATGTACGCTTTTACTTTTTCTCGCAGTAGTTTCTCTGTTTTCTGATCATGATCAGCTACTGCCTTCTTCAATGCTTGCTCACGTTTTAAAGCATCGAGAAAAATATCTTTGTTTACACCACCCATACAAAGCATCAAACTATCACCCAATGAAACGGCAACACCTCCACCCAACGAGATAGGCTGACCATCTGAGCTGCAGGGTTCTGCAATCTTTGTCCAACGGTTAACATCTGGTTCGTAACAATATGCATCCGTACTAAGAGAAGCATCTCTATTATCAGTAGCAGAAGCAAATCCACCAGCAACAAATAAACACATTCTTCCTGCTTTCTTCACAGCTACGCAAACAGGTTGCGTTCTGGGATTACCAGGAACAGGTGGTAATTCATGCCATTTTGCAGAATTTTCACCTAAATTTAATGCAAACACACGAGAAGATGGATTTTTATCGACATTTCCTCCAATTATATATAAAGTATCTCCAATTACTGCGCCAGCCATATTATCAATTGCATAAGGCAAAGATGGCAGTGAATGCAATATAAGTGTATCCTTTTCAGAATTATATTCCAATCGATAAGCAGCAGATGTAGATCCGTTGGGAGTAACACCACCCACGCATATCACACCTTGCGGAACAGAAAACGAAACACCGTAAGCTGTTGGCAAAAGAAGACTTCCTGCCTTCTTCCATTGCTGTACAGTATCTCCAATAATACGTGCTACGTATACATCATCATAAAAAACTTTCTTTCCTCCTTCTGCAGCCGGTATATCGGGAAAGTTACAGCCGCCGGCAACAAGCAGATAGCCATTCACTTTTCCCGCAAAACATGCAGAAACTCCTTTTGTAAAATGTCCATTTTCAGGAGAAACTCTTGTCAGTGACCGCCAACTTACTGCACGAATATTATTTTGACTCTGCGAATGCAGAGAGCATGCTCCGAGCAGAGTTGAAAAAAGGACTCCAATACATATTCTTAATATCTTCATAGCAGCTTATTGAATTTGAGTCAAAGTCTATAAAAAAACATTCCAGAGATCGTTGGAGATTATTAATGTAATAGCCTGTCTTCTTTGTTTATTTTAAAATAGCCTTTGCATTAAAACTTCCAGATTAAAGTTTTGATGCAGAGGTACTAAATTTATAGACAACAGAATATTTGCAATTTAAGTATTTATAATCTACGAACAAACGCTGTTATTTGTTTTTCTTAATTATATTGATTCAGAATATTCAGATACAATGAAAATTGCAGGTGGAAAAACCACCTGCATTTTTCTTTATAATATAATTACCAACTTTCTGTTTGCTGATTTAGATCCGTATATCCCGGAGTCTGTTTCAGATTAGGGTCAGCATTCAATGTTGCTACATCTACTGGCCACAATAATTTATATTTTTCTGTAGCGTAATTCAGAATAGGAGTTCCTTTATAAGACGCTGCAGCATCAAATACCAAAGGTTTACCATCTTTGGCATCCTTCATTCTGCAAACATCAAACCAGCGAGTTCCTTCATTTACAAACTCAAGATCTCTTTCATGAAGAATAGCAAGCTCATTTGTTTTGAAGTCTGAATTTGTATATCCATATAGATTTGCATCCCATTTAGCGCCATAAGCACGAGCGCGAACCTGATTAATATATTGAGCAACATCGCCACCCTTCATGTTTTCTACTTCAGCCAATAGCAACAATACATCTGCATATCTGTACATTGGTTCATCACCACAGAAAATACGAACATTGCTGGCATTTACAAAGCCCAGATTCTTTTTCAACACAGTTCCCATCAAAGATCCGTCTGCTTTATAGAATTCAAGGAATGTAGCATCACGTCTTGAATCGTTGGCATTGAATGCCTGCCAAAGTGATGGCATGTATTCATTTCTTTGCCAGCCAGAACCTTTCAGATTAAGAGTATCGGTAGCAATAACCTTATTATTACGTCCGTAAACCGTACCGATAAAACCTCCATTCGGATTAGCGTAAACAAACTCACCTGCTGAATTAGTTGCTTCTCCTTCTGCATATCTGATAGTGAAAATAATTTCCTTATTTCCTTTGTCAGTAGAAACAGCACTGAAAATAGTACTGTAAGAAGGTAATAATCCAAAACGAGAATCGTTCTTAATTGTATTCAGGTATGTTTCAGCTTTTGTTAAATCGCCAGCTGCAGGAGTCTGGTCTCCAAGAGAAACCTTTGCCGACCACAAATATACTTCAGCAGACAACATGGTAGTTGCAGCCTTAGACCAGAAAGATTTAGTTCCATTGATTGTTTCGTTAGTACCGAAATAATCCAGAGATTTCTGCAAATCAGCTTTGATAAAATCCATCACTTGTTTAGGAGTAGATCTTCCTGTATAAAGATCTTCAGGAGAAACCTTTCCATCCAACACTTTCACGCGATCAATTAATGGCACACCTCCATACGTTCTGTACAAATAGAAATAGTACATAGCTCTGATACCATAAGCCTGAGCAAGCGCATAGTCAATAGCCGCTTTATTTTCCTGATGTAAAGCTGTTCCCTCTACTTTTTGAATGACAAGATTACAATCGAAAATATTGCCATATAATCCGGCCCAGGAAGAAGTTCCGGTATTAGAAGCATCCAGGTTGTTTTCTTTAATTCTATCGTAGTTAATAGAGGTATTCAAAGAAGAAGTTCCTGATTTATTAGTACCGCCACGTGCTTCACCCAGAACAAAATTACGGTTAAAGCTAGTACTTCTCAAATCCATATGCATACCATTTAAGTATGCTTGTACCTGAGGTACAGTATTCCAGAAATTACCACTTGCATAGTAATCTATAGGAGACAACTCCAGTTCGTTGCAAGAAGTATAAAAAGCCGAGGTGGCTAACACCACACAGCTAAATATAATTGATTTTATTGTTTTCATAATTGATTCTGATATAATTTATTAGAATGTAACATTAACTCCAAACAAAAGCGTACGTGGAAGTCCATATCCTGAACCAGCTCCTGTTCCTGCTTCCGGAGTTGTGATAGTCTTACACTGTGTAAGATAACCAAGATTCTGTCCGGTAACAGAAAGATCTACTTTCTCAAGTTTAGCTTTGTTAATGAGACTCTTTGGTAAAGAATAAGAAAGAGAAACTTCACGGAAAGCTACATAAGAACCATCGTATGCAAACATAGTTGAGGTTCTGTAGTAATTACTCTTACCTAACTGGTCAGCCCAATAATATTTTGGTAATGTTCCGTTTGGATTAGTTTCCGACCATGTTTTCTTTACATCTGTAGTCATGTTATATGTACCTTGCATATTTCCTAAGAACCAAGGTGTTGTATTATCATATATTGTAAAATCCAAAGCATAGTCTAAAGCAACAAACAGTGAAAGACCTTTCCATGAAAGTGTTGAAGTGAAACCACCTAACCAGTGAGGAGTAGTATTACCCACTTTAACCAAATCATAGTTATCGATAACACCATCACCATTTACATCTTTCCATTTTACATCACCCGGTTGGATAGGTAATGCTTTTACTTTTGATGCACCTGTTTCACCTGAACCTTTTTGAGCATCAGTTAAATTCGCCCATGATGTTTTTCCATAAAGAACACAAGCTGAGCTACCTCCTCCTCTATCTACCATAATGTCTGGAATTTCGTCGTAGCTTTTATAGATACCTTCGGCTTTATAAGCATAAAGAACACCCGGTTCATTTCCTTCCTGGTAACCACCTACCCACATTTTGTCATTGCCGTTTCCGGTATATACCTGATATGCATCCTGACGGTTCTTTTCCAATCCGTTATTTGGTAACTTAACGATAACATTCTTGTTATAAGAAATATTAGCGTTCATACTCCAGTTCCATGTTTTAGTCTGAATAGGTTTTGCAGCAAGCTCTACTTCAACACCACGGTTACGGAATCGGCCATTGTTTGTAGTAATACCGCTGATACCAGACGATATAGGCAAACTGATTCTTGCATATTTATCATCAGTTAAACGATTATATACCGTAAAGTTTGTAGAATAGCGATTATTCAAGTAACTCAGGTCTAAACCAAATTCAAATGTTTTAGATTTTTCCCATCTAAGAGTAGGATTAGGAACGCCACTCATTATAAACGTTGCATTTCCATTGTAATTTGTAGATGTAGCATAAGCTCCTTGCAAGTCATAGCTTCCAATACCAGAAACGTTACCATTCAAACCATAGCTGGCACGTAATTTACCAAATGATACAACGTCAGACAATGAATTCATAAAGTTTTCTTTAGAGAATATCCATCCGGCAGAAAGACCAGGGAAAGTACCCCAACGATTGTCAATCAGTTTAGAATATCCATCGCGACGAACAACTAATGACAAAAGGTATTTACTTGCATAATCATAGTTAACACGTCCGAAGAAAGAAAGAATACGTTGACGATTATGGTAAGAATCAATAGAACGCATATTTTCTTTTGAAGATGTTAATCCCAGATCCTGAAAATCATCTGTAGCAGCACCTTGTCCGGCTGCACTGAATCCACGAGAATATGAATTGTAATATTCAGTACCAAGCATTGCTGTTACATAATGATCACCAAACTGGTGTTCATAGTTCATAATAGCATTGTAAGTCTGGTCGAAAGTACGATCATAAGATGCAGAAGAAGAACGTGTTGATACGATGTTAACAGGATTACTATAATAATCTTTATTAAAAGACTCATACATCCCTTCACTATAGTACCAGTTAGCAGATAGCTTCAAGTAAAGTCCTTTTGTAAAATCAAGTTTAAAAGCCTGATTCATAGTAAACTTATCTGTTTGATTATCGCGAATAAACTTATCTGACTGATATCGTTGATTACCATCTGCAGAGGCATTACCTAACATTAGATTTCCCTCTTCATCTTCAAAACGAACAGTTGGAGGCATAGACATAATACGACCAAAGTAGTTAGCCTCTGATGTATTGGATCCTGGCATTGACTGCCAGTTTGCACGGTTATAGTTCAAACTTGAGTAAGAAGTCAACCAATCTCTAATTTTATAATCTCCATTGAAAATAAAAGAGTATCGATCATAGTAAGAGTCAATAGGAAGACCTTCAGAATGGTTGTAACCAAAACCTGCATAATAGTGACCTTTATCATTACCACCAGACATATTAATATTATAATCTTGTGTGATTGATGGATTCTTTAGATTATAGGATGCAACATCTGTATCTTTAAAAATCAACTCTTTTCCTGTAATAGGATCAGTCATTGTTTTCCAGCCTTTATCTAACAGGAATTTGTTTGTATCATCCAAAAGCATTGTACTCCAAATAGCACTATTACTGTTCTTCAAAGGAGTAACTCCGTCTGCTGCAAAATATTTATTCCCAGTTCCATAAGGATAATTACCTGTTAAACTACTAGAGCTAACATATCCTGCACCTGGAGTTCCATCAGCATGCTGCCACATATTGGAAGAACGGGCATAAGCAGTACGCATCCAATATAGATAATCGGAAGCATTATTGAATTCATAAGGAGTATTCAGGTAATTGATACCGACTTTAGCCTTAACGTTAATTTCAGAACTACCTGATTTTCCTTTCTTTGTAGTAATAAGGATTACACCATTATTAGCACGTGCTCCATAAATTGCTGTAGCTCCGGCATCTTTCATCACTTGCATATCTGCAATATCCTCAGGGTTGATGTCACTCAAGCTAGCACGGATCTGCCCATCAACAATTACAATAGGAGAACCACTACCATCAAGGTTGGTACCACCACGAAGTATAATTGATGGAGTTGCTCCCGGATTACCAGAAGTCTGAACTACTCTTAAACCCGAAACCGCTCCAGAAAGAGCTTGTGCAGGATTGGAGTAAACACCAACACTCAATTTTTCATTGCTTACTTTCGCAATAGAGTTTGTTGACTTAGAACGTAACTGTGTTCCTGAATATCCGGTTACCACAATTTCGTCTAACACAGTAGAAGTTGGTTTTAGTTTTATTTCCAGATTCTTTTGTCCTTTAACACTTACTATTAGTTTTTCATAGCCAATATAAGTCACAGAGATTTCCCCCTTCGGGTTTACGGCCAGTGAGAATTTTCCATCAAAATCGGTAATAGTACCGTTTGTTGGGTTCCCCACTTCAGATACACTAGCACCAAGTACAGGTTGATTAGTTTCATCGATAACCTGACCGGTTACGGTCTGCTTTTGTGCCATCACATTAAGTGACAGGAAAAAGCACATCAATAATAAGAACTTCCTCATAGTAGGATTAGTTGAATAATGAATAGATTAATTTTGTTTATAGTATAGAAATAGATTTAACTACGTAAATAGTTAGAAAAGTTAAGTCTGGCTTAATTTCACCATTCTAGTCTTTTAGTTTTCAATTATTTATAGTACAATTAAGGAATATCTAAATAGCTTAGTTTAGTTATGTCTTTTTTGATAGTTATTGCACAGTTTAGTATAGCCTGATGTCGTTTTTCGTAAATGCTATTTTAGAATTTCATTACACAAATCATAACACTTTACCATCATTCTAGGAATATGGAAAGGGCCTTTAAAAAGATTTCCTTTTGCCGATTGTGAAACAGAGCCATCCATATGTAAATAGCCATACCACTCTCCATATTCTTTATCAGGAAAATGAGTATATGTCCAATCACTTATTTGTTTGTGCATATCTAAATATTTCTCATCCTTTGTTGCTTCATAAGCATAAAGTGTAGCAATAATAGCTTCGCACTGTGGCCACCAGAATTTCATATCATGAGCATAATCCTGAGGAGAGTAATTCTTACAGTCCCGGAAATTAGTTATTCCTCCATAAGTTTCGTCCCACCCCCATTTCCATGACCAGTCTAAGATTGTCAAAGCAGTATCCAACAATTCTTTATCCCAGCCACGGAGTTTAGCTTCTTCCAATATGAACCAAGCAGTTTCAATGCAGTGTCCCGGATTAATTAAACGTCCATTGATAGTATCAATAAATTCACCGTTTGGTCCTACGGTTTCCAACAATGCATTGAATTCCGGATGCATAAAGTCTTTGCGGAGTTTCATTACAGATTTATCAATTTGCTCTGTTAACTCAGGAGCATTAATTGCTTCCCGTATCCGAGAAGCTGTATTGATTAAAATCATAGTTAAAGAATGTCCCTGCATATGCACATTTTCACAATACTTAGAAGGTAGCAACCCCGGAGTTGAAATTAAGCGTTGTATATTATAGTACATTTTCAGAGCTTTTTCTGCATAACTCTTATCGCCAGAAGCTATAGAATATTCAGACATTGCAATAGCTGCAAAGGTTTCTGAAAAAACATAGCGGCGTTTCCTTATAGGTTCACCCGTAGCTGTTACTTCAAAGAACATGTGTCCGTCTGTATCAATACAGTGTTGCTCAATAAAATCAATTGTGCTTTTTGCAGCAGCCAACCATTCCGGATTTTTTTCTACCTTATTATATGCATATGCGCAGACAAAAGCAAAGCGCCCTTGAAACCAGACAGATTTAGTCGAATCAATAAGTGTTCCATCTCTATCTACGCATGTATATACGCCACCGTTTACACGGTCTAGACCGTACTTTAACCAAAAAGGCATAATGTTAGTTGTCAAGTCCTGGCGATAAACATTTGCCCATTGGGATAAGTATTCATTTACATTTTCCATTGCTTATTCTTAATCAAAGTTTGTTACAACGATTAAAGAAGTTGATAGCTTCAAGTTCAGCCTTCATTGCAACTTCTTCTGCATCAGTCATATTCTGGAATGGAGTGCGATTCTTACCTAAATCTAGTCCAATAAGTTTCATGATACGTTTTCCACCAACGATATTACCACGATAATGACAAATCACATTAATTACCTCCTGAGAGAAGTTTTGCTTTTCACGTGCTGTTTCAATATCACCGGCTTTCCATGCATCAATAATGCCAACAAGCTCTTTTCCATTGTAATTAGTTGTACCTCCGATGCCACCCTGCGCACCTCCCATTGCCAGACAAGGCAAAATGGTTTCATCTTGTCCATGAAGCATATCAAATTTACCATCCTTATATAGACGGCACTGATTGTATTCATAAAGACTCTCGAAAGTGTACTTTATTCCGGCAAAATTAGGAATACGACCATCTACTGCTTCCAGGAAAGAAACCATTGGAAGAAAAGCACCGTTAAATGCAGGAATATGATAAAAATAGAAAGGAAGATCAGGTGCGCCACAAGCTATTTCTTCGCAATACTTAACCAACTCTTCTACTCTACCAACTTTTGGAAAAGGAGGTGCCATGGCACCAATGCCCCATGCTCCGATTTTTTGTGCATGTTCTGCCAGCAAACGACTAGATTTTACGCAAGTGCTTCCAACATGAACTATTACTTTGAAGCCTTTTGGAGCAACAGAAACCCAACGTTCTGCAAGCTTCATTCGTTCTTCATCATTAAGCATATATCCTTCACCTGATGATCCATTAATAAATACACCTTGTAACCCATTCTTTACAAGCATACTGCAATATGCATCAATTGGCTCATAATTCACTTCACCATTTTCATAAAATGGAGTAAATGGAGCGTCAATTAATCCTTGAATCTTTTCCATAATAAATTGTTTATATTGTTTAGTCTATTTTTCATTTTTAATATATCCGGAGCAAATATATTATTATTTTATTATATACGCAATATTTTAATGAATATTTAATGTTAAATCAATATTGTTTTTCAATTATATTTTTATTAAATGTGTTTAATTGCCATTAATTAATAATAATCAAACTAAAAATATCATATATAATTAATTATATTAATTAAATCCACCTATATTTATAAAGGCTAGATAATAAGAAGAAAGAAAGCATAAAATAGAAAATATTCTTAAATAATTTATTCAACAAATGCCAGACTAGACATCTAATACAATTAAAGTTCAGAAATACAATCAAGCTAGTATGAGGAATTTAAAGATAAAAGTATCTAATTTCTCAGCAAGACACTTTAATCATAAATTATAAATGAAACAAAAGATAAAAATTTAAAGTTCGTTTTATAAAAAATAAATTGTAGAAGAAGAGAATAAATATGATTGCTAAACTTATTTAGGCACAACTCAATGCTTTGTTATATCTAGAAGTGAACAATTAAGATGTATAACAATAAATATATCAGCAAAAAAAGTAAAAGTAAAAATAGTCACAATCAATAAGAACAAAAATTAATAGTTGAAGAGAAGAAATACAAGATTCTCTCAGCATATACATATAACCTATTAATATATACATGTTGAGAGAATAAGTTGGTTTATGAATTCATATATCCTTCGAAATTTAGAATCGAATGATATAAAAGAGAGCATCTATCAACAAATCTACCATTATTCAAACAGCTATAAATCAGATAGAAGCTCTTTTATGTTAATAAAACGTAGTATTATTCATCCCAAACTATATATGCTGATACAAGCCAGTGATTCATTTTGTCGCCTTCAGAAGCTTGTGCTTTTGGAATCGCTATATTCAATATGTGATCTCCAGGAGATAAATTTTCTAATAAAACAGAATATGGAGCAACGACACTTCCCGGACACCAATTTGAACGAGATAAATCCGAAGAAGCAATCGGTTCTTCTATTTCCTTTTCTGCACGTTTGCCTTCTTCTGATATATAAGAAGCAGTACGCTTCTGCAACCAGACACCTGTTGATGGATTAAAGCGCCTGAAAGATGCACAGTCGTTTCTCCATGGAATAAAGCGGATAACTTCATGTCCATCAATCGATACTATATTCTCTTTCTTCACAAATTCATCTCCGCCATCATGCCCCCCATGCCCGGTGGTAATATAATTCAGCCGAACATTTTTTGCATTCTTTGGCAAAGTGAAAGGAACACTCAAAGATTTACGGGCAAATAAATCGGGAATTGACTGTCCGTAATAGTAAACAGTATTCACCAATGGCAGAACTTTTCTTTTAGGCAGTTTATCGCACTTCAAAGTACTTTCTTTGAAATCCAGTTCCAAAGATATTTTATACCCCTCTTTTGTCCAGGTATCAATAAAAGCTCCTACATAAACCTCACCTTCTAAAAGTGGGTAAAGATCGGTAATATTCTGTTCCCATTCGGCATACGGAGCAAATTCATCTATATATACTGGTTTTCTCCTCTCTGCAGTAACACTATCCATTTTACTAAAATAGCCAACCCCGAAAGGAGTCATAAAACGCATAAGCTCTACATTAGGAGAGAAATTTTCGCCTGGAACAATTCCCTTAAAATGTTCTAGTTTAGTTGAATCAACATCTGGATATTTTGCACGTCCAGCCGCCACTTCAATCATATTAATTACAGATGAAGCCGGAATTACAAAACACGACCCACTCTTATCCCATCGATCACCATTAGAAGTTAATTTCACCTTTGCTGATACAACAACATTCTGCTTAAACTTAGGTACACGAATTTTCTTAAGCACAATTCGTCCGTGATCTAGTCGAATCAATCCATCTCCCTCCCACACTTTATCAGGATAATCATTAGAATTGAAACATACAGAAGTTTCGTTAAATGGTTTGATGACAAATTCTGTATTATGATTTGAAGCAGAAAGTTTTTGCCCATAAACAACCAATACAAAAAATAACAGAGCTATAAAAGCATTGACGCACGATAGAAATGAGTTTTTATTCATATATTCAAATTACATTTTTAGTTATAAAAGCAAAAACCACTATTTTATAATAAACAGCAGTATATATTTTATAAGAATAGCATACAAAAATACACATTATATATTAATACAATTAATTATTGGATTATTTTTTAAATCAAATTAAAAATAGATCAAATTCCATTCTTACACTTTTAATATAATAAGCCTTATATTAAAAACAGATTTATTAGACCAATTCATTCTATTTGCTGTTTTTTTTGTAATTTCGCGCCCTTATTTTATGAATATAGAAATAAATTATTATAAAGAAAGAGGTCAATGTTCATCTCATTCTGAAATAACAAGGAAACATTATAAATTATGTAATATATGGATATTCAGACAGAAACAGCAAAAGAGAAGAGCACTCCGACTGCATCTTCAGACTTAATTTACGGACTCGACGAGCGCCCACCGTTTAAAGATGCACTATTTGCGGCACTTCAGCATTTATTAGCTATCTTCGTAGGTATAATTACTCCTCCTCTGATTATTTGCGGAGCATTAAAAACAGATCTTGCAACTACAGGATTTATGGTTTCAATGGCTCTTTTTGCCTCTGGATTATCCACTATTATACAATGTAAAAAGTTCGGGCCTCTCGGATGCGGCTTGTTATGTATTCAGGGAACCAGTTTTTCATTTATTGGTCCTATTATTACTGCCGGAATGCAAGGAGGACTTCCCCTTATATTTGGTTGTTGCATGGCAGCTTCGCCCGTTGAAATGATTGTTAGCCGCACCTTTAAATACATGCGACACATCATTACTCCTCTTGTGTCGGGAATTGTAGTGTTACTTATCGGACTAAGCCTTGTAAAAGTGGGTATCGTATCGTGTGGTGGAGGTTACGCTGCAATGGATAACGGAACTTTTGGAAGTATTGAAAATATTGGGATTGCCGCTATTGTATTATTGAGCGTTATGTTTTTCAACCGTTGCAAAAACAAATACCTTCGAATGGGATCAATAGTTTTAGGATTAATTCTTGGATACGCTGTTGCTTTTGCATTGGGTAAAGTAGATTTTTCAAAAGCAATGTCAACAGATATATGGGCATTCAACATTCCTATGCCTTTCAAATATGGTTTGGATTTTGACTTTTCGGTGTTCATCGCTTTGGCTTTGATCTATCTGATTACCGCTATTGAAGCAACCGGAGACGTAACTGCCAATTCAATGATTTCAGGAGAACCGATTGAAGGCGATCTTTACCTTAAACGTGTTTCGGGAGGTGTTTTGGCTGATGGTTTCAACTCTTGCCTTGCCGGAGTTTTCAATTCATTCCCAAATTCAATTTTCGCACAAAACAATGGAATTATTCAATTAACAGGAGTTGCCAGTCGTTATGTGGGTTATTATATTGCAGCTATGCTTATTTTACTTGGTTTGTTTCCTATTGTGGGTATCGCCTTTTCATTAATGCCCGATCCAGTATTAGGAGGAGCAACATTATTAATGTTTGGTACTGTAGCAGCATCCGGAATTCGAATTATTTCATCACAGACCATAGACCGGAAAGCTTCTTTAGTTTTAGCAGTAAGTCTTGCCATAGGTTTGGGTGTAGAACTGATGCCTAATATTCTGGAGCAAGCACCTCAAGCTATTAAGTCAATATTCTCATCAGGTATAACAACCGGAGGATTAACCGCAATTCTAGCAAATGCATTGATCCACGTAAAAGAAGGAAATGAAGAAAGAAAAAAAGAAAGAGAAATAGTAGATTAATTATGGATATATTAAAGAAACGCATTCTGCAAGATGGCAAATGCTATGAAGGCGGAATTTTAAAAGTAGACAGCTTCATCAACCATCAGATGGATCCCATGCTGATGCATAAAATAGCTCAGGAATTTGTTACCCGTTTTAAAAACGAGCACATAAATAAAATCGTAACAATTGAAGCTAGTGGAATAGCTCCAGCTATTATGGTAGGATATTTAATGCAGCTTCCTGTTGTTTTTGTAAAGAAGAAACAACCTAAAACTATGGAGAATATGCTTACTACAACAGTGCATTCTTTCACTAAAGACAGAGATTATACTGTTTGCATAAGCAACAACTTCCTTACGCCTGAAGATCATGTTCTATTTATAGACGACTTCCTTGCATACGGAAATGCAGCCTTAGGAATGATCGACCTTATTAACCAATCTGGTGCAACCCTTAGCGGTATGGGATTTATCATAGAAAAAGCATTCCAAGATGGAGGAAAAATTCTTCGCGAAAAAGATGTTCATGTAGAATCTTTAGCTATTATCGATGATTTATCTAATTGCGAAATAAAGATCAGATAAAATACCTATATAATAATACAATAAAAAATGCATTGCATTTACGCTACATAAAATTCATTTTTCAAAAATGATCTAGCAATCTAGCAGCAGGCATTTAACTCATTGTAAATAAACACAATAAGGGTGCTAGATCAAATGAATTTGATCTAGCAGTAATCTAGCAATCTAGCACTTATAAAAAGCATAGCCAGATATTGAGCAATATCTGGCTATACTTAAAAAATAGGGTTATATCTTTAAATTATTCACCAATAGTTTTCAGCCATTGGTGAATGGATTTTATTTATTGATGAATAATTTCAAAAGTATCACTTATCATATTCTACATTAAGCCCTTGGTATATTTCATCATCTGTCTTAACGTCCTTACTCATAACAAATTCACACTTACCTCCATTTTTATCCAATTCCAAAATTGCGTTTTGTTCTAAATTCCATCCAAGTTTGCTCATATAGTTAATTACATCTATATCTGATTTAAACAGTATAACATTTTTGTTCTCATCACAAAGTTTTGCTTTATAACCAGAACCAAAATCAAAATAAGCCTTACTTTTAAGAAAAAGCACTCCTTCGAAATATTGGAACTTACAAAATGTTTTATAGGCAAAGGTATTCATTGTAAAAATAGCAAAGACAGCCATTAAAAGAATCTTTTTCATAGAATAGTTATTATAATTAAACATACATTTTTGCCTTGTAAGTATACAATAAAAAATCAAAACGTATAAATATGTCAGGACAAAAATCAGTTTAATTAAAATAACAAAGGACTATTTTAACTATATTTTACCTTTTAGAAAAGGATTATAATTTATCATTCTTTCTCTTTGACTGATTCTTATTTCGACAGATAAAGAAGCGTCTTCTTTCTTTTTCTTCTTACCATCTCGTTTCTTTATCAGCTTTAGATCTCGTATTTTTAATTTCACATAATCTAATTCTTGTACTGTTAGTTCATTCAGCAAGTTAATTACTTCGTCAACTTTTTCCATAAATTCGGTTTCTATTTATTGTTTTATTTATTATGAATCTGTTACTCAAAAATAAATCCGTATAAACATTTAATTTATACGGATCTATATTTTTGCATAAAAGTGGAGCTGGAGGGAGACACCATTTCCTTGTATAAATCTGTATATCAACACATTCGATTTTGTCTATTGTGTATTTATCACATAAGTGTATATCATATACAATTATAACTTCCGGCCATAATTCTATTTAGAATAAAAATAGCCGTTTTTATATTTTGTCCTGAGATCATAAACAGTTTAAATAATTCTTCTCTTTCATAATCTTCTGTTTCTATTTTATAGCCTTTTTCTTGAAGATAACTCTTATAGCTATCCCAACTTGACAAAAGCTCTGCATTCGCTAAAAAATCATTAATGATCATTCTTTAATCTGTTTTTCTATTAAATTACTCAATACTGATATTGTAGATTGTTGAGAATGAATAGTATTTTGCTGTGATTTAATTATCGATTTGCAAAAGTTACTATCAAACAATGAATCAACATCACTTTCAACATTATTATCGTTATCTAATTCCATCTCACCTCGTCCTGTTAAAAGCCAATCAGCATTCAATTTCGGATACGCATATAGAATCTTCGCAATACTTTCAACAGAAAGCCCTCTTCCTTTCTTACGCTGTTTTCCAATTGCACCCTGTGAAAGCCCAGCTTGAACTGTTATTTGGTTATCATTTAACCCCTTGATATTCATATATTTATCAAGTCTATCAAAAAAATCTTCATCCATATAGCGAAATATCTATGTTTTTATTTTGATATATTGCGAAACGTCTATATATTTGCGTCATGATAATGTTATTTATCACTGTGCATAATTATAATGTTTAGTAAAAAAGATTCTATCTATCTAAGTATTAAACAATTTAACAAGTTATACACATAGCAGGTTTTTATCATACTGCTATTTATTTTTTGCACAACAAATATACACAAATGTGGATAATAATAATGTTTTTGTTTAAAAAAGTAATATTTATGGCTCTTAAAGACTACATTCTAACTTTATCATCAGAGCGCACAACAGAAAGAGCACTGATGATAGACCGCATCGCAAATGAATGCGGCGTACACCCATCCACAGTATATAAGTGGATAAATGGGAAAACTATCCCCGATATTCTTAAGCAAAAAAAAGTTTCTGAAATAACGGGACTTTCAGTCGATAAACTCTTTAATAAAGAAAGTAAATGAATGACGACATTGATTTAAATTCAATAGAGTTTTATCAAGATCCTCAAGGTGAAATGGTTGTAAATCCAGAAAATAACAAAGCTTTCACATTAACTGTAAAAGACCGAGAATTTATAATTGCAACAACTATTTTGCTAGAGAACGATTATCCTGATGCATGGAAAGGATGCAGGGAATGGAACAAGAAAAGCAAAGCGAATGCACTATACTATGATTTTCTATGCGTGAGGAGATTCTTGAAATGTAATTGGGCTAAATTCGACGGTACACTTGATATTGACACATACGGGCAAACACATTTTGAGTGGGTTGAATGTACATTAAGAGGTGAATGCAAATATGAAAACATAATATGTAACCCAAAATTCAATAGTTCTCTTACAAGGAATGATATAAACTTACTTAGAATGATTGCAGTTGACAATCTTACTGCTGAACAAATAGCAATAAGAGTGGCTAGAAGTGTTAACACTATAAATAATAGACGTAAGTCTATACAACACAAGACAGGTTGCAATACTATTGCCAAGTTGGTTGCGTACTGGTACCAACACAACTTAATTTAAAATTGATGCGATTTTTAATAACATAAAAAAGAAAAACAAATGAAAAAACAAACGTCTAATGCTCGCACTTATTCTCTTTTCTCGAGAATAAAAAGCAGAGATAACCGATTTGAAGTAGTAATTGAAAAGCCTGATAAAAACAAGCTAAGGATAGTAACAAGCTTTTCATTGAGTTGCTATAAGAAATTTACTGATGCTATTGATAAAATAGAATATTTAAAACTGGATAGCATTCAAAATAACGAGGACAAAACTTCATTTATGTATATAGAACTACTCGCCAATGATTCATTAACGCTATTAATAAATGATCTTCCGGAACTGATGTATCTATTTGTTGAAAAAGAAATACCAGGAAGCGGAATATACAAAGGCACAGCAGATGGATACAATTAAATTTTCAAATCAGTGGAATGGAAAACTTAAGTGTAAAGTATTCACAACTATTCGTTTAAAAAGCTTTAAATATCAGATAGGAAAGACGTTCAGAATAGAACTGAATGGAGAGTACATTGGAAAAGCCACTATAAAAGGCATGAGGATTTTACAGCTTAATAAGATAAACGAATTTATAAGCTTACTCGATGCAGGACTAGAACCACCACAAATGGTTAACATGCTAAAAACGATGTATAAAAACAAAGTGCCTAATATAGATACGGCTGAGTTTTACTACATCTTACTAAAATGGGATACAGAACTAACACTTGACTTAGATGGAGGAGGAAAAGAAAAAGCAAACAGCAAGGAAACTTGTTAACCTAAGGTACCGGATGAAGAAATCCGGATATCTCTTTAATGAGATAAATAAGGTTATAATACTCCCAGACGCAAGGGAACGGAGTAAGAGAAGAGAAAAAGAAATTTCTAAATACGGATTTGATTTTCAAGAAAAGATGCTATGAAAAGAAAAGATATTCCATCACCGGTTATTACCGAAAAAGAACATAAAATTAATTTATCCGAAAATTCTTCCAAAGCGGAAGAATTGCTAAAAGCGGTAAAACTTAGAGATAAAGAAAAGAATAAAAGACCGATCAGGATAGATTACCGTACAATTGTTATGGTCACACCAAAGAAATATGATCTACTCACGAAATCAATACCGGGAGCTAAATCAACTCAAATCTAACCGAATATGAATATAAATTATGATGATATACATAATATATCATATGCTCTATGCACTGCTAATGTATTATTAAATGCTAAAATAGAAGATCTTGAAGAAAAAGGATTCACTAAATTGGCTGAAAGATACAAGTCAAATAGAGAAGATATAGAAAAGGCTCACAAATCACTTCAAAAGATCAGGAAAGAACTGCATTTAAGTGATGATTATGCTTATGATGGAAAGTTTGGAAAGTAAGATTAGTAATCAATTAAACAATAAAAAAATGAATAGAATTACATATGAAGCTGAATTTTTCGATAAAAGTCAGCATCCTAAGATGGAACTCGGAGCGCATTACAGTGTAGACGTCATTACTTGTGACAGTGATGGACTTCTAAACATTGCTTTTTATGATTATGATACTGACGAATGGATCTTCCATGCAGACACTATGCATGACCATAAAACTATAGATTTTATATGGATGTACGCTCCGGAAGAGTTTATTTTAAAAGTCAAACAAAAACTAAGTGAATATAAAGAAGGTGATATCGTTCCCTATAAAAACTCAAGAGGTAACATTAAACTTGCAAAAATTACGTCATTTGAGACTGTCGATAATGGCAAGATCTGGTTTCGTGGAATTGATACTGTTACAAGTGCTAAAGTATATTACCCGGTTCATTTATCTAAAAAATTAAAAGCTAACAAGATATGAATAAAGTAAAAGCACGTATTCTTCACAACTTATTAAGATACCCAATAATATTGATATTAATACCTTTACGGTTAGCTGCTCTTATCATAGTGTCTTCATGTAAAATATTAAATTTAATATCTCGTAAGTGGGGAGACTTTTTAATAAAAAGAATAACAAGAAATGAGTGAATTTAAAGTAGGAGATAAAGTAAGTGTATCTGCAACTGCCACCGGTTTAGGAATTGATCAGATCGGATATGTTAGCAAAGTAAAACCAATATTAGGACGTACCCTAATAAGTATAGATTATATCAAACCAGATTCGAATGGTAGTATGGGCATCTGCGTTAATGCCTGCCATGTAAAAGAATACAAATAACCATACTAAACAAAGAGGATTTATAATGATACTAGAACAAACAAAAACATTCACTAAAATAAGTGTAATGAAAGGTTGTATAGTTACTATTTGCAATAAAAGTAAAGGAACTTTTTTATTTCCTGGAAATGCACAACTTCAAATTGAAGACGAAGATGGATTTGACCAATATGTTGATTTATCTGATGAGCAAATAGATGAGATTATATTGGCTTTACAAAAGGCTAAAACAAATGTATAAGAATAAACAATATGAATAAAAATAAGACATCAGTAATAAAAAGCCTTATAGAAGGCAATTGTGTAGAACTTTTCCACAAAGGTGTGGGATATATGGGAGAATTTAAAGAAATTGATGGAGACGAGGAAGAGGGCACAATTATGCTTCAAATATTGGACAGTTCAATACTGATCCCTTTCGATATACCACATATTTCTGATATCAAAATAATACCGTCTATGAATAAGAAGTGCAATGTTATATTCAGAAATCAAAATGGTCAAGAGTTGAATTTGGAAATAACTCATTTAATTGAGAAAGGAACATTAGGTATTGAAATAACAGGTAATCCAGAAAATATAAAATTACACCAAGGTTTTCATGTCACATTATCTAATATTCTCATTGAAGCGTTAAGTGAATTATAGGTAGCATTTAGTAAATCATTTAAAAGCATGACAAACACGTGGGAAAAGCTGTGGAAACAGTGTGAGAGTGCAACGGTGGAATTTAACGCTTATATAGATAGCGGGATTCCATCTTTCTCTCAGAAAAAGATATTGAAATTTATCAAGGAATATGATAAGCTAAAAGAACTTATTGAAAAATTTGACAAGTTTATGCAGACCCCTGTTGAACCGATAGACGTGAAGATTCCATATGATGAGCCTTATTTTGTGCAAACATGGGAGTACTGGAAAGAATATCGGGTAGAAACATTTGGAAAGGCTTATAAAAGCAGGGAGGAGCAAAAGGTTTTGGAATATCTTGAAGAGATAAGTGAGGGACGACCAGACCTAGCTATTAAATATTTGAATTTCGCAATGGCAGGAAGTTACCCGAGATTCTTTAAAGTGAGTGAGAAAGCTTATAATAATCCACAAAACACAGGAAATAATGAACGTGAGGCAAGTTCTTTCGACTAATAAAACACGAGCTACATCTATAACAGATGTTATAGAAAACATATCAAAAGAAAATGAAGAGAGAAAAAGAGATCTTCTTTCATTTCACTCCCAGATTTCCGATTATGATTTTTTTATTATGCTAAAAGCTTATGCTGAAAACATCTTCATTAAAAGAGGAGTTAACAGGGAGTTTATTGTTGACGATAGTAACAAACACGTAATCCGACAAATGTATTACTACCTTGTAGGAGACCAGGACAAATGTGAATGGGATATTAACCGAGGCATCTACCTGATGGGAAACATCGGTTGCGGAAAATCGGTTTTAATGTATGCTTTTCTTGCAGTGCAAGATGCATTGTGCCGGAAAATTACGACCTGTATACATGCAAAACAGTTAATAGAAATAATTCTTGAAAAAGGGATTGATGATCTTAAAAGTATTCCCCTATTTATAGACGAGATAGGACGTGAAAATCTTGAAATGAGAGATTACGGTAATGTTGTGAAACCGGTTGTTGATTTGTTTGCTATCCGTTATGAAGCTGGTGGAAGAACTTACGCTACAAGTAACTTTAAACTTGATGATCTTGAAGCTGCAAGAGATAACACCGGGAAGGTTACACAAGTGAGGTATGGCAACTTCATACGCACGAGAATGGATGAAATGTTTAACGTTGTTCTTCTGAGAGGAGGAAACAGGAGATTAAAGTGGGAAAAGTAATGGCAGAAAGAAGAACACTAGAGAGAACGGCTTCAACATCGAGAGCAAGCGGTAAAGTTGAAGCTATCAAGGAATGGCTGGATGAAAACTATGAGATAAAACTGAATGTTTTTGACCCGTCTAAATCTTACATAAAAAGCAAAGTAAAAGAGTATAACTCATCTATTAGAGAAAACGATATCTACCTACATATGATAGATGACGGAATGAACTGCAGCAAGTCGTTATTAAAGACGATTATCTCATCCCCTAACCAGATGACTCCGTTTAATCCGATTATTGAGTATTTTGACGGTCTGAAAAATAAATGGAAAGGTGAGAGTATGATTAATATATATTGCTCTTACATGAAGGCTCACGACTTTAGAGATAAGGAAAACGATTATTACCAGAAGAGGATGAGGTATATTATAAAGAAATGGTTGGTTGCTACAGTGGCATGTGCATACGGTAAGAGACAGAATGATGTAGCTATAGGATTTGTCAACGCACAGGGAGGAATAGGCAAGACTAGCTTGATTGACAATCTTATTCCGGAATGTTTGGCAGATTATTACATAATTTCTGATAAGGATGAAAGAATCTTCAAAATGACTGATTGCTTTGCCACAAAATTGATAATAAACTTTGATGAGTTTGTAGGGCTAAATAAAGGCACTGAAAACGCTTTTAAAAACAATATGAGCAGAACTCACTTAGATATGAAACTAAGCGGAGAAAGCTTCACAACAAAAGTACAACGTATTGTATCCTGTGCATTTACAAGTAATAAAACACAAGAGTGCGGCGGCTTTCTATTTAATGGCGATAGTGGCTTTCTAAGAAGAATAGCAGCAATTGAAATAGACGAGATAAAAGATTATAGAGGAGTACTTGACGTTGATCAGCTGTGGGCTGAAGCTGTAACACTGTTTGAAGGAGATTTCGATTACACATTTAACAAGGAAGATTATGCAGATTTTAACGCATATAATGCTAGATATGTAATCGAAACAACCGCATACAAACTCGTTAAGGAATTCTACCGCAAACCTGCAGCTGATGAAGAATATTTATTTAAGCAACCTATGGAAATTCTTAGAGACCTGAAAGCTGCAAAAAAAATAAATAGTTCTATGACAAGAGTTGATGAAATAACACTTGGCCAAGCATTAAGATCACTAGGCTATGAAAGGATAGGAAAGAAATTACCAGGCATGGGAACAAGATACGGCTATAAAGTCGTGCAACTGTATTAATGTGTATATCTTAATTAATAACTATTAGACTTAGGTCTAATATATAAAAAACTTTTTAAAGAAAATAATATCGAATATTAGGTTACAACCTTACAACCTTATAAAATACAAGTCTGAAACTACTTGTATAAAGGCTTTTAGAGGTTGTAAGCAGAAAAAAATAAAGGGGTTACAACCTAATTACAACCGCTTACAACCAAATGGATGGGTACAACCCATTAGTAACGCTTAATACACTGATATATAAACAAATACAATCTCGTTGTAGGTTGTAAGCTAAATAATGATTTAAAACTAATTTTTTAATATATGGAACAAAGACCTCACGTATTTATTGAATTATCTCCTTTATTACAGGATTTTCTGTACAAAGAATTCGAATGCAAAGAAAAAGGCTCTATTAGCCTTAATACCCGAAATGAAATAGGTAAATTCATCAACTCTATGATTACAGTCTCACCTACACCGCCACGTATTCCTTGCGGTGATGAAATGATAACCATACTTTTACCAATTCAGGAATGGAACCATTTTGTTCTATCAGGCAACTTCATTACTATAGTGAGCTGGAAAGAACAAATGATAAGGGAATACCTTGATGCACTATATAGATTGCGCATTCGGGAGTTTTTTAACGTTGGCTATGAAAAAGGAATGAATCAAGATAGACTAATTAAAGCCTTTCTTGAGCTATATGGAAGCAAGAATAACGCAGCAAACTATGACACGATTAAGAAAATAGACTTCCGAAACAGAAAGAAAATAAGCAAAGAAATTGCAACTGCCGTACAACTATCTCTTAATCTGTAATTTAAGATGTTTTTGTATTATAAAAAATATGTGCTAATTAAAAACTCATTTTGTTCCAATTTTTCAATTATACAACTAATTAAAATACTGATAATATGACACTTAACAATAAAATAGCAAACATATACTCTTTGCAATATATGTATATTCATTCTTGCGAGATTAGTAATATCCCTGGTAACGATAAGATATCCGTTACCGGTGAATGGAAACAACTTAAATTTGCTTCTATAGAATATACAGAGAAGCAAGATGGACAAGGCGAAGAGTGGGAACAAAATTTCAGCGCTATAATAACAGAGTTTGATAATAAAACAGAAAACGAACTCAATTCAATAAAAAACAACGCTGTGTTGTTGCGGTTAGACTACACCAATAATATTTCAAAAATAGTGGGATCAGATGAATTTCCAGTTATTCTCTCACTATCTTCCACTTCTACAAGTCATACGTATACTTTGAGTTTTAAGAGGAACAGTCCGGAAGCTGCCAAGTTTTTACAGTCCTTTTAATCCGCCTTAACTCCTTGTAATTTTGCTAAAAAGTTACAAGTATGAGTTATTCTAAATTATATTCAGCTATTGCCAGGGGGAAATGGTTCATTGATTTCCGTCAGTTAGAATTCTACCAGAACATAGTAGAACAGATGATTAATAAAAGAGGTGAAGGCTATGATGATAAGATTTTATCTTCGAGCTCGCCTCTCACCGTGCTGATGAGCGACGGTAAAGCAATGAACCAAGGCAATAGTTTTAATGCTGCACCGAACGGAAGCGTAGCAATTATACCAATTCAAGGAACAATGCTTAAAAATGGAACGATGTGTTCCTATGGGACTATGGAGATAGCCCAGATGATTGACGAAGCGACAGAATGCAAAAATATTACAGGTACAGTACTTGACATAGATAGCGGCGGCGGTTCCGTGGATGCCATTGCTCCTCTTGTAGATGCTATTAGAAGATCGCGTGCAGCAGGTAAAGCGGTAATCGCAAGTTGCGACTTATGTTGTTCTGCTGCTTATTATGTAGCTTCATACTGTAACGAAATTGTTGCAAACAATAACATTTCTGCTGAATTTGGCAGTATTGGTGTTATGATGAGCTTTCGAGACTATGCAGAAAAATTTCAGAAAGATGGAATTAAAGAGCATACTATTTACAGTTCTTTATCAGAAGAAAAAAATGCTGCATTTGAATTAGCAAGGCAAGGTGAATATGACAAAATCAGAGAGGAAGAACTTGACCCATTGGCACTTGCATTCAGAAGTACAGTGCAAGCAAACAGAAAGGATTTAAAAAACGACACAGCCGGTATACTTGCCGGAAAGACATTTTACGCACAAGATGCTCTTAAATATGGACTTATAGACAAGATTGGGACACAGACATACGCTGTGACCCGTGTTAAAGAACTTACTGCAAGCGCAATTATTCAGGAATATATAACTAAAATTTAAACATTATGATTGAGAAGATGATTGCATCAGTTTTGACTTTATGCGGAATTTCCGCATTTGCAAAAGATGCAGAGGGGAAATCTGTTTTAACGGCTGACCAAAAAAAGATGCTAACAGACAAATTCGGAGATAAATTTGTAGAAGCATTTGCTAAAGAGATACAAGCTTTTGAAAATACTGGGAAAAAGGCAGATGGTAAAGAAGTTCAGGAAGCAGTTGCTAAAAATGCAACAGAACAAGGGAAAAATGCCAAAGAACTGCAAGAAGCCAGAGATAAAATCTCTGCTTTAGAACAAAGTAATAGAGAAAAAGATCAAAAAATTGCATCACTGGAGAAAGATGAATGCCCTGACGGCGGACAGCAATTAGCAGGAGGTAAAAAAGGAGATATGAACAAAAAATTCAAGGCTGATATGAACTTGGCGCACAATCAGTATATTGCTGCAGCAACGAAAGGCGCCTCGTATGGTGGTAATTCCACGATTGAAACTGGAGAACTTCAAACAGAATTCGGCCGTTATGTCTCTTCGGATAAATATGAGATATTCACGTCACTTGTAGGAACGACTGAGTCATTGGAATATATGACTACTATGATTACTGACAAGTTCGAGGTTAGAGCTTCACAAGCGCATATCACTTCTGTTCTACAGTCATTCGTTCCGGCATGGACACCTAAAGGCAAAACAACCTTTACTCCGCTAACGATCAAGCAGTATCCGATGAAGCTCAACGTATCAATAATTCCTTCTGACATCATTGACCAGGTGCTAGGATATTATTATGATGAGAATCTTACTCCGGAAGATATGCCGATCGTGAAGTACATTATCAATGTACTTGTTAAGCCAATTCTTGACGAAGAACGTGAAACCGCATTCGCGGTGGGTGAATATAAAGAGCCAACCAAGGGGGAAGACGGCAAGTATCAAGCTAATGAAGCAAATCAGGTATGTGAGGGGTATGTAACACAGCTGAAAAAAATCAAAGCAGGTGGGAACAAAGAGAATGTAACATTTTTACTTGAAGGCATTGCACTTGGTACAGGTAATACTTTACTTAACAATGTAGACAAGGCAGTAGACGAGGTTTCGTCAAAATACAAAAAGAAGAAGCTGCCTGTCCATGCTGATCCGGACTTAATCACTCTCTATTCAAGAGCGTATAGAGACAAATACCCTAATACTAAGAACCAGGATGGGGATAAAGTCACAATTGACTTTACAAACTTTACATTCGTGCCGCTAGAAGGTATGCGTGGCACAGGATCATTCTTTATTACTCCAAAGGAAAACTTCCGCCATATCATGAGCCGTGATCCTAAGACAATGAATCTTAGAATGGCGACAGTAGATTACGAAGCAAAAGTATACGGAGAATGGAGAGAAGGAGTAGGATTTTGGATCGGAGAAGCAATCTTTGCTTATCTTCCTCCAGCAGCTCCGGAACAATCACAAGGTTTATAATAAAATAAGGAGGTAAATTTATGGCAGATCCAATAGCATACGCAAGTGTAAGCGTAAAGAAGAAAACGACCAATGCCGGAAGAGCAAAAGGTAAAAAAAGCTTTATTGTATTTTTTAGATTCGATGACGTTGATTACACTCGCAATGAAAAGGGTGTCAGAGTAAAAAATCTTGCAATGAAAGGTACTGCAAAACCGATTGGAGTGTACGCTACAGATTCAACAATTAAGATATATCACACCTCAGAGGGTGATAATGATGCAAAGGGATTTTTGCAACATGTTGAATTTGAGCATCCAGGTACCGATGAAGAAATTCTTGAATTTGTTAACAACAACGTAAACGAATCAGTAGGGGCAATTGTATTTAACTGTGACGGAACTGATGCCAAGATTGCAGGTGAGCCATCAACACCATTAAAATTCAGTAAGGCTGATTCTCAGGATGACAAGGAGGCTGATAAAAACATAATCAATCTCGCATCTGTTCTTCGTGGGAACACGATCGGTATTATTGCAAAATCTTTGATTCCGGCAACAGACAACGCAGAGATAAATGCTATTCTTGGATTAACAGCAACTGCTCAGACAGGTTTATAGATTAATTTTTGTTTGTGTTTTATCTCCGGCTATACTTTGTGTAGTCGGAGTTTTTTTTGTCCTTTCTTAAGGAGGTAATTATAAGGATATTTGTATCACAAATTTTAATAAAAAGTGATATGGAAAATTTAGAAAAAGAAACTACAGTTATTCCCGATTCAAAAGAAACAAAAGTAACAGAGAATAAATGTATAACAGTTGTTATTCCTTATGTAAAAGGTGAAGCGCAAGGAAGTGAATTAATGTATGCACTCCGATCTATTGAGCAATATTTCAACCATGAATTCAATGTTGTAGTAATTGGCGATCGTGAAGAATGGTTCTCAGATGAAGTAATACATATACCTCACGTAAAAAGCAAAAATAGCACTCCTCAAATTGACATACTTCAAAAATTATGCATAGCACTAGACTCTGATCTAGTTAGAGAAGAATTCATCTTTACAGCTGATGATATTTTCTTTATGCAGAATGTTTTATTATCTCATATTGAGGTGCCTAAAACAGAACAAAAACATATTCCAATTGCATTATCAAAAACAAGGCTAAAGAGAATACTTGCTGAAAGGCAAGAACAACCAGTAGATATTATTTCTGAATACTTTGATACTTTAGGAATTATGCCTGTATCTGCCAATTGGGAAACCGCCCCTTATGTTCTTCGGGTAGCATCGTCAACCCCTAATGAAGCAATCTTCAAAAAATACATTAATGAAAGATTCTTCCTCAATATAGCTCCATCTGCTTGGGGAACATTCATGGAGGCATTTTTGTCTGACAGCTTCCCTGAGCCATCTATTTATGAAAAATGAATAGAGAAAAAAAAAGCAGTAAGCAATAAAAGCTTTAGAGAGGAATTCGGATTCTTAAATGAATCCGGATGTCCTCCAGAACTAGAAGCTTTAGTTACTAGGAAATTCTCTAAATATTATCAATACAGAGTGTTGCATCTAAAATTATTCGAATGCAACAACCTTGAGGAATGTTCAGAGGTCGCTAAAGGTATCATTGATAATTTTATTGAGAATAGAATGATTTATGATGAGCTGAATTATTATAAAAACAATAAACAGTTACTCGGTAAACATCCTATTTTCAGAGAATTTCAAAGAAGAAAGGAACTTATTAATATAGGAATTAAAGAACTAATGATAAGAAAAAGCAGGCTTGAGAATAATATTTGGAGGGTGCAATCAGAAATTAATAAAAAGAATAAGCCACATCTAGAAACTGAGAGAACCCAAAAACTAGAAGCTTATAAGAGAGAATTGGAAGAAATAAACAGACTTCTGGAATGAGTTACTATTTTGATATTAAAGAGTTGAAACACTCAATGAATGATTCAAAGAAATATTCTCACCGGTTCGAAAGGACATATACTGTAAAACTTGGTAAGTTAAAGGAATTATGCGGGAGATTACCGGAAGATAATGAAGCATTTTTTATTGAGACCAAAAAGAGTTTCACAGCTTTCACATTTATCGTTTATCTAATTCAACATACCGGTTATATTAACTCTCTTTATATTGCTACTTATTCTACAAATGAACGTATTATAAATGCATTGATACGATGGAAAGAGGCTGGAAAAATAGGTGCAATACATCTGCACATTTCTGAGACATTAAAGTTTAGAATGCCAAAAGTCTACCAGAGGTTATTACAGCTACAACAAGATGGTATTTTGAATATTACTTTAGCCTGGACACATAAGAAAATAACTTGTATGGATACACCTGCTGGTGAATTTATAGTTGAAGGCTCTGGCAATTATGGAGAGAATGCTATGCAAGAACAATATATTTTTTTAAAATCAAAACAAGTTTATGATTTCAGAATCGGAAATAGTTAAATGGAGAGAGAAACCGTTATGGTGGGATAATATTGACTTAGATGAGTTTGAGAATCTTGCTGCAATTGGGTATCAACCTGAACAGATCGCTATGTATTATAACATAGAAAAAGTAGATTTTATGTATTATTTCAGTCTTGTAAATTCACCTCTCAAATATCACTATGACAGAGGACAATTAATGCAGCAAGCGAAAGAAGGTATGACTATGCTACAAGATGCTGCAACAGGTGAGAATGTTACTCAAGCTCAAAGACTTGATAAGCTTAGAAAAGAAGTCGTTTTTAAAAATGCATTAAGTGAAATAATTTTCAATGATTAAATAATGTTTGAAACCTCGTATTTTGACCGATTGCAAGACTACTTGGCAAGCGGTTGCAATGATGAACTTGAAGAAGATGAACTACAGTACTACAATGCATTATATGCTATGATAGGACTAAATAGAAAGTACGGGAAAGATACAGCTATTTCTTTTTTAAGAAAAGAACCGTTCCAACTCCCTTTAAAACGTGCTCGTGAAATGTATCAGGAAGCAATAAACTTGTTCTACACTGACGATACTATTGAAAATGCAGCACATAGGAATCTTCTCTATGAAGAATTAAATAAAGCTGCATTGGTGGTACTAAAAACGGCCAGAAATTCAAAAGATATAGAAATCTATGGAAATATTAAAATGCAGGCTTTTAAGATAAAACAGCTTGATAGACCAGATGAAAAGAAAATAGAGCTACCTAAAGCTAAGCCTATAAAAGTATACGAACTTAACAGTAGAGCAGTAGGATTGGAAAGTGCAGACAGAAACATTCTAGCGGCACAAATTGATGCAATACCAGATATTAAAGAAAATGAAAGAACAAGGCTAAAGAGGGAAGCTAGAATTGTTGACATTGATATAATTGAAATGATAGATGACCAGGAAGAAAAAACTAAAAATCTCTGATGAAGTTGAACTAAGGTATTCAAACTGGCTAGCTCAAATGCTTGCCATAATGATGCCATGGTCATTATATTTAATTGCTGGTCGTGCATCAGCAAAAACAGTGCAGATTGTTGCAGAAAGAGTGCAAGAAGCTGTGCTAGACTGTGAAGGTGCACCCTTTGCATGGGTTAGCGATACATATTCCTCTCTTCATAAAAATGTGATACCATCATTAGTTGATGGATTAAGGTTATTAGGATGGGAAGAAGGGATTCATTATGTAATTAATAGAGAACCACCTGAAGAATGGAAGCGCAAAATGTACAATGTGTGTACTGATTGGCGCAACACAATGGTATTCTATACAGGCTTTAATTTTACATTTATTTCACTTGACCGGCCGTCTATTGGAGCTGGACGCTCATACGTTGGAGTTTTTGGAGATGAGGTTAAATACTTCCCTGAAGAGAAATTTACCAACCTTTTAAAAGCTGTACGTGGTTTCCGTGTAAAATATGGCTCAAGCGTTTGGTATCGTAGCCGTACTTTAACGACCGATATGCCAAATCCTAATCATATTGGAGAATACGACTGGATTTTAAAACTGGCTAAGCAGAACGATAAAAACAAAATCCTTTTAATGCTTCAAGCAGGATTCATCTATAATGAATCAAAGAAGACATACGTAGCTATTTTACAAGAATATAATGAAACAAAAGCTTTATTTAAAAACAGAAAAAGCACAGCAGAAGAGCTGGAAAAATTAAAAAAGAAACTAGATCTTGCCGGAAAGAATATGAAGCGGTGGGAAGAAAGATGGATTAAAACAAGAAACAGAACTTCCTTATTCTGGATTTCTTCCAGCTTTGTTAATGCCGATGTTCTGGGAGAAGATTGGTTCAAAGATGAATTTGCAGAGGGATTAGAAGGAATGACAGTTAACATCCTATCGATCATTCCTAAACTTGAGGCAGGACAAATGTTTTATTGCAACCTATCTCACAGAAACTTCTACTCAGATGGGTACTCTAATAACATTATTGAATCTCACCCTCTTGGATGGGATGAAACATGTGACGCTCTTAAATATCTTAATCCTAACTTGCCAATTGATGGCGGTATGGATGCCGGTAACATGCTTTCAATGGTATTTGGTCAACAAAAAGCAAAAGAATATAAAGTCTTAAAAGAAATATACACACTTCCTCCGAATGGAGTTAGGCAATTGGCAGATGAATTCCTACGATATTTTGAGCCACACAAGAGAAAGGTATTAAAGCTCTATTATGACCGCTCTATGAATAATTATAAGGGAGTAAGTGCCGATATGGCCTCTCAGATTAAGAAGAACATAGAGTATAAAGAAGATGGAAGTCGTACAGGATGGAGAGTAATGTTAATGAGTCAAGGGCAAGGAAATATTGGAAGTAATCTTGAGTATCGTTTCTTTATGGACCTACTGTCTGGGAATCTTGATAACTGTTTATTTAACCTGGAAATAGATAGGTATAATTGTCCAAACCTCAAGAGTGAGTTGGAAGTAACCAGAACCAAAGTATCTAAAGTTAGAGATGGCACTCACCTGATAGTAAAAGAAAAGACTGGGGACAAACTTCCAATTGAACGCTTAGCTAAAGAATCTACTAACTTAACAGATGCACTCAAGTATCTAATTATGAGAAAGAATTTCTTAGCAGCATGGGATAAACGACGAAAAACCATAGTCTAAAGAATAGTTATTATTAGTTTTTATATAGCCTTGGCGGATAGCCAGGGCTTTTTTTGTGCTTATAAAGCGGATGTTACATAGTGGTTGGATTTACCTATATTTGTAATTATTTAATCATATTTCTCGACAAAAAAAGGCATTGCGACCGCAACCCTACCGAGGCGCGGGTCGGGCATAACTGTGTTTTATTCGCTCATTTTTTCAATTCGCGAGAGGTTTACTGTTTGAAAATCAGAATGTTAATTAATACAAACGATAAAAACGGCTTAAAATGCACCCCGAAAAGGTAAAAAGTCATCCCATTTTAATTCTAAACATCAAAAAAAATAGTTTTATGCTTAAAACTCACAGATTTAAGCGAAAACTAAAATTATAATATAACATATTGATTACTTGTTATTTAGCACTTACAAAAGTATTGTTTGGGAAACGATTTATTAGTATCTTTGATATATAATAAGAAAGGGGATTGATTCGCACTCATTCCTACTCGCGATGTTTAATTTTTTAAATACATTTTTTTTATGAAATCAAGTAATTCAAGCGCAGCAGCGCAAAAGAGTGTTAGTACAGTAGTAGCAAACAGCACTAGAGAGCAAAAAGAATCGCCTAGATTAGTTCTTTTGCCTGTTCAAAGTGAGAAAAGTGAGGCAAAAGAAGTCGAAAAAAAGGAAGTAGAAGAGCCAAAAGAAATTGTTGCTATGCTTCCGAGAGCTTTAACTATGGAAGAGCTAACAGATAAGGCGGAAAGACTGCACTTATTAAAGCTGAAATACGAGGAAGTTAAAGCGAAAAGGAAGCAGTTAGAGAACTTTAGTATCTCACATGACCAAAATAACGCACAATTAACACTGGTAGACGCCAAAGGAGCATCTATAACAACATCAAACCATCAAAGCATTGGCAAATTATTAGTTGATTGGATGGCAGACCTCAATACACATCTTTCGAGTGTTGAGAATGATATGCGCAAACAGTTAGCATAAAAACAAAAATCCCTGCAACGTTCGCACCGTTGCAGGGAACAAATAAAAACAATGTTTTATTTTTAAATACAGTGTAAAGATGGCAAATTTATTTGATTCGGCAAAGAATATACAAGAAAAAAGGGCTATATTAAAGGAACTGAGTAAACCTCTTCAGGAACTTACAAAAATAGGAAAAATAGAGAGCGTAAACGCTGGGCTTAAATCTATTTATCAATCTGATGGACATAGAGAATTGAAATCTTTCTACGAATGGAAAAAAGAAGGAAAAAAAATAAAGAAAGGGGAACACGCACTTTGTTTGTGGGGAAAGCCAAAGCAAAAGAGAGAAGAAGCGGAACAAGAGGAACAGAACAAAACAAATGACGGGCTAGAGTTCTTCCCTATATGCTATGTTTTCTCAAATCTACAGGTACAATGAAAAAGGAAGATTTGAAAAAGTTCTCATATTACCTGGAAGAAGTGGCAAGGGTGCATTCACGGCAGACGGTTTTCGATGATTTTTTAACTCTTGCTGTGTGCTGTCTATCGTTAGGGCAGAAAGAAGATGTTTATTTAAGCGTTATCAACAAATACTCTAAGCAGGAAGCGGAAATATTTGTTAAGGCTTTTTCTGCTTTAGTTATGGAAATGGATAATAAAGGGCTAGGAATGAAAGATGTTTTTGGGGAATACTTTGAAGAATATCTCTCAAATGCTCAGAATGGGCAATTTTTTACGCCTGAGTGTGTGTGTGACTTCATGGCACAAATAACGATTACGGGGAACGAGGCAGAAACGACAAAGGACAAACGAATATGCGACCCAACTTGCGGAAGCGGCCGTTTACTTTTATCTTCTGCTAAAATAGACAGAAACAGATATTTTATAGGTGCTGACATTTCTTTAACTTGCTGCTATATGACACTTATAAATCTCTGTTTAAATTCACTGAATGGCGAAGTGTGGTACATGGATTCTTTAAAAAATGAGGTGTGGAGGAAATGGTTTATAATAGTGGATTCTATGAGTAAAGTTCCCTTTATTTATGAAGTTGATTTAACGAAGCAAGAATATGCAGAGTGTGATGTAGAGAGAGACGAGCCGATAGAAATAAAAGAGATTCCGACACCAATAATTCCACAGATTGGGTATGTAAAATTTGGCTGTAATTGTTGAAATAAGGGCTTAGTATAGTGTTTGGGGCGCATCTAGCGGATGATTAGGTGTGCCTTTTTGCGCGCGCCGTCAAAATCGAGCGGGCGAGCTGCATTCCTTACGTACACTTTGTGCACAGAAATACAACTTCGCCCGCCCGATTTTGACGGAAATAAGGTAAGGCTTTGCCTTGAATTTACGATAGCGTACCACGCAGAATCACACTCCTACGATGCGTTGCCCTACTCTTCAGAGAGTGACAAATAGGTATTTAGTCTAATTAAGCCCCATTCTTAAAGAATAATGCTTTTAGAACATAAAAGATATTGAAATAAAAAGTATCTCACTTTTTTAACTATATTTGTGCAAATTGTGTACTAATATGAGATATGAAATTGAATATCTGGGAGGGCATCCGGACAGACCTAATCCTAGTAAAATATACCTTACTGTTGTCAAGAAGAACCTTAATATATTGCTTGAAGGACGAGGGTTTCTATGCCCTTGGGAACCTATACTTATTGATTCTGAAGAGATAGTTAGCATTGATTTTGAACAAAAAGCAGACAGATCATTGGGGAAAGCTGCAACAGGCGCGATTATTGGAGGAGTTTTAACTGGAGGTGTAGGGTTGCTTATAGGAGGAGCTTTGGGAGCTTCAAAAAAAGATAAATCAAATCTTTATATCACGATAAACTATGATGGCAGACACTTTCAAGTTGTTTTAAAAACGGGGAAATATACTACTGAGATTTATTCTGAGATTTGTTCTCTCTATTCAAAATAACACGCTATAAGCATGATCTATATGATATTATTAGTTGTTATCATTGCTGTTTTAGCTTGGCTAGGTATATTTATCTTTATATAAAAAATTTCTTTGAATAGTTTTTGCTATTTCAAATATTTGTGCAATATTTGCATCAGCAAAACAGAATCATCGTAATCGATGCCGATAGCAACGGACAATGCTCAACTAAAGTGTGGGCTTTTTTTATGCCTATACATATCATATTCCTGGCACAGGGAGAATGATAACAAGAAATTAACATATTAGTAGACGTTTCTTAATAACAAAGAAATGGCGGCTGTCTTTCCCGACTGTTATTTTGCTCCGGCATGATTAATGGTTCTGTTTTGCGACACGGGAAATGGCAGCCGTTCTTTTTTCTGCCAAAACGCAAAACAGAACCATTATGGAAAAGAAAAATCAAAAAAGTAGCGATCGCTACGTATCAGTTGAAAAAGTAGAGGCATTATTCGCCTCATTATCTCAGAATTTAGTAAATGGACGAAAGAAAATTCGTGCAAAGAAATCGGACAATGGAATGAGTTTCATTGTGGGTAATGAGTGTATTCAGATTAGTATTCAACAGCTTGCTTAACTGAAATATGGATTGGAGAATAACTTATTGCATAGCTAATGCAGAACTTGAAGATGTACTTCAAGTTGTAACGGAAACAGCAAGCATATCAGGCATGGAACCGGAAGCAATAATACTGGAAAGTGGACCGAAAATAAGATATAATAAAGCTGATTCTAAAAAGCTGCACCAAGGAGGGATAAGCGAGGAAGAGTACATATCTCGTAACCTATTACCGGATTTAATAGAATAATTGTATTTTTGTACAAAAATCATGAATTAAATATTGATTTAATAAAAAAAAACAAACTTATGGATAAAATTGATGAAGTAATTAAAATGGCGGAAAAGCTTGAAATACCTGATTTAAGAAGGCTTAGAGATGGAATAAGAGAGGTTTATAACGCTAAGATGAAAAAAGATAAACCCAATTATAAAACAGAAGAGCCAAAGAGCTTAGACGATAATAGAAGAGAACGGATGCTTGAATTTAATCCTTATTTGAAGGGTAAAATATAAGAGAAAAGAACAGGGCAGACAAAGAATAATAAACCATGTAACTTAAAAGGTAAAATTCTTTTCTGCTCTTTCTTTTAAGAAAAAAATAAGTATGAAAATACCCAGAAAAATAAAAAAGGCGCTTAAAAGCATAGAGATTAATTACCCTGACGACAAAGTGCACTTGGAAGATAGCAGTAATGGTAATGTTAAGCTTACTATGAATTTTAAATTAGAACTTTCTACTCCCCAAAGAGATAGTAAGTTTTTAAAGAAGGCAATAAAATTATGCCATCAAGTAGGCAAGAAAGAGTATGAGGATTGCTGGAAGATAGTTTCGGAGTATAAAAAATAACATAGAAAATACTATTTTTTCACACACAAATGACAGAGAAGTCCCCGATTGAAAATTTCAGTCGGGGACTTTTTTTGTCCTTTTTCCTCGCACGTACGTGATCTATCTTTGCGTAAACGATTAATCCAGATGAGAGTAAGTGAGGAAAGTGAAGATTTAAAGCTTCTGTTTATACAGGAGGAACTTGACCAACACGGTGAATGGTTATGCGATGTGTTGAGTGAAGAAATTGAAAAGAAAAGACTAGTGCAATCAAGGCTACTGCAAGAGTCACTTGGCTACTCTCAGTTTTCTCAGGGGAATAACCCAGGGCTTAGAATGAAATTTTTCTCATACGGCCGTGCTTTTGAGATAGCCGGTTACAAAAAAAAGAGAGAGAATAAATGGAATGTGAACACAAACAGGTTGATATGGGGAGTAAAGGAGCGTAGATATAAACGTAGAGACACAAAATGGTACGCTAAAAACATGTATGGAGGCCTGAACAGACTAATAAGTCGATTAATGTACGGTTTGTCTGATACTGAAATAGCAAGACTTAAAGGAATTTTGGAAGAAAGAAAAATGAAGTAAAGATATGGGAAAAGCAAAGAAAGCAGGGAATTTTCATTTTGTAGAAACAAAAGTAGGGACGTACGCAATAGCTTTATCGAGCGAGACAGACCCAATGAGCACATTCTTGAACGGGAACGTAGCAAACTGGGACGGGGACCCGATATCGGTTGCCGGAGAAAGAATAATACCGTGGGGAGCGAAGGACAATCTGCCTTTAGCCATAAGGAACATTCTAGAAAAGAATAACCTTGGGCCCGGGATATTGAGGAGAAAAGCGGGTTTACTGTATGGGCAAGGACCGGCACTGTATAGAAACAAAATAGAAAACAATGAGCGCGTACAGGAATGGGTAGAGGATAACGAGATACAGGACTGGCTGGAGAGTTGGGACTATAAGAAATTTGTAAGGGATGCTTTTGTGGAATATAACCACATGGACGGCGTGTTTGCAAAATACTTTAGTGCGAAGAGTGTGCGTATTAAAAAGCCCTGGATAACAAGACTGGAATGCCTTTCGAGCAAGGATTGCAGACTGGTGGCTCCGCCCGAAGAGGAAATGCAGCGTCTTGAGAATGTTCGGTTTATTTTGACCGGCGATTTTGAGCGGTATAAAAACCTCCTGAAATATCCAGTTTTTGATAAATGGGACCCGACAAAAACCGAGACTGCAATAAAATATCACTGCTTGAGAAGTTTTGGCCGAAACATGTATGCCATAAGCAGCTTTTACGGATCAATGCCATGGATGCATAATGCAAATGACATTCCGGAAATTATTTCTATCCTGAATAAAAATATGATAGCAGGGGCTTACATGGTTCACGCTCCAGCTGCATACTGGAACAAAAAGAAAGAGCAGATTGAGGAAATGCATCCGGAATGGGCAGATGACCAGGTAATGAATGAATTGGAAATTCTGCAAGATGAAATTGTAAAGAAGATATCGGACGTGATGGCAGGGAAAAGGAATGCTGGAAAGTTCTTCTCGTGCGTGGACTTCACAGACGATGCAGGTAACAAACAGGAATGGAAGATTGAGCCTATTGAGATGAATGTAGATAAATACATTGAGGCACAGGCAAAAGTTTCGACAATAGCAGACAGCTCGACAACAAGCGGGTTTGGACTGAATCCGGCACTTGCAAACATCATTATTGACGGCAAGGGTGACAGCGGATCACAAATGCTGTACGCATTAAAAATATTTTTCGGTGCAGATACTCAAATACCGGAAGATATCGCTCTGGAAGCAATAAACGATGCAATAAGGATAAACTTCCCCGAAAAGAAAGGAATATTCCTGGGATTGTACCGAAAGGTTATAAACAAAGAAGATAATGTAACCGCATCCAAACGTGCAACTAATCAGGCATAAAGATGGACTTGTATGAAGCAATTGCAAAAATGAGAGCAATTTCGGAGCGTGGGGGTACTTTTAGCTTCACATTTATGAGTTACAGTGAAGATAAAGGGAAGAGCAACGGAGTGGTAGAAGTAGCACACGCACGGCTACGCAAGCAAAGCACGATAGAGAAGAACAGGAATGCAGATATTATGCTGAACTATGTGAACCTCGATACTCTGGAGTATGGCAGATGCTATCAACCTCTGCTTATGGAATTTAATAACAACACACTAGAATTAAAGTAATTATGATTTTCAACAAAGATAAAAACGGAACAGCTGAGTTGAGAGCCTTGACCGGGAACTACTACAAAAGCAATGACTTTGCCAAGGTGGAAGTGTTTATTGATAGAGCTACAGAAGAGCTTCAGGACATTGTGGGCAATGCTTTGATTACCAAGGTAGACAAGCTATACAACAGCACTGAAGAGATAACCGACAGTGACAAAACGCTTATAAAGAAACTGCAAAGACCGATAGCCATAAGGGCTACGTTATTGCTGTATCAGCGCAACGATATCAGTCATGAGGATAGTGGACGAAAGGTAAAACTGGACAATGACAATGAGAAATTGCCCTGGGAGTGGCAGTTGGAAAGAGACGACAGAATACATCTGGAAGACTACTACCAAGGAGTAGATTCACTTATAAAGTACCTTGACGAACAGAAGACGGAGGAATGGATGATAACCAAGAAGCGACTTGGTATTCACGGGCTTCTGATAAGAAGCGGAAAGGATTTTGATGATTTCTTTCCTCTAAATTCAGAGAGAGTGTACATAATGCTGCTGCCATTTTTGAAAGAGGCGCAGCGGAAATATATAAAGCCGGTATTCGGAGAGGACAGATTTGACGAGCTACTTAATACGATCAGTCAAGCAGACGGAAACACTACCCTACCCGATGAATATGAATATTCCGGTGCACCACTTGCCCTGATGACTATAAGTAAAGCACTAACAAGAATGCCGATTAGCATAATGCCGGAGGGACTTGTGAGACAAGCGATAAAAACCGGAGGAACAGAGACGAGCACGCCTTCACTGAAAGACATAAAAACTGTGGCCAAGTGGCTGGAAGAAGAGGCAAAAGTGTTGATTGACGACTTAAAGTTACTGTTACGAGAGAACAAAACAAAGAACTATAAGCTATTGCCGGACAACGACAAGAAAAACAAATACATGAGAGTATGAATGTAATTCAGAGACCAGACCAATACAGCTACGCCAGTACAATGAAAGATTACCTTATTGACAGCGATAAGACTATAACTTTCCTGGTAAAATACAACGGTAAAGTGATTCTTGAAGAGGACTATTCGCCCGATGCTAACTACCAGATCAGGATAAGAGATCTGGGAAAATTGTGCCGGCTTGCCTTATGGGGTATATGGCCGGCAGCCGACCAAACACCACAGGGCACTGTTGCCGGAAACTTCACTTTTGCAATAGACGGAACGGATGACATGACCGGGACAGTAGCATTTACACGAATGCTGACCAAAAACAATGCTATGACCGGATTTACAAACGGATGCTTTTTAAGCAACGTATTCAAGAAAATAACCTGCCAAGGCGTACAGGAATGGATAACAGCAGTTTTGCCAGCCGGAAAGATTGTTGAAGCAGCTCCGATACTTGCAGACGGAAGCAAAGGAAACATAAAGAGTTTGACAACAGCAGTTGAAGCTCTTAGCATTGTGGCAATTGATGTAAGTTCGGGAAAGATATTCCCCAACCAGGACATTGCAGGATATAGTTTATACATAGGAAGTTCATTGTTTCAATACGTAATAGAGAAATCTCCCGCAATGGACTTACAGATTTTTCGATATAAAAACCTTTTCGATGTTCCGGAAACGATAATATGCAGAGGGGGCATAGAGGTAAAGGGAGCAAACGAGAGCACCACCGGCGAAGTGTATGAGATTACAAGGAAACTTTCCGTAAAAAACAAAAATGAATATACGGCAAAATCGGGAGCTGTTTATCTGCAAAGTGACTACAAGTTATGGCATGACCTGATGAATGCACAGGAAGTAGAAATGCTATACGACGGCGACTGGTACCCGATTATCATAGACAAGCATGAATATAGCAGAAATTCGAGAGGGAAACTTGAAACACTGAGCTTTACGTTTAACCTGGCTAATGCTGAAGCCGCAAACATAGTTTTATTATGAATATGAAAAAGAAAACACTGGAGTTTCCAGATTGCTGGGAAGAACTAACACAAAAGGAATGGGAGAAGCTGCTGAAACTTATGTTTGAATTGAATACGCAGAAGGAGCTCACTCTTAGAGACGTAAAAAGAGCATGGTGTAGTTTTGTACTATCCGGACGAGGTATAAGGAAACAAGACAAGATAGAGTATTACATATTAGTGAACGATTTGGCAGACAGCATAGACTGGATGTTCAGCATAGAGGATGACGGAAAACTCGTATCGCTGAACTTTGACAGCACGCAGAATCTGCTTCCGAAATGGAGTAAATATAGCGGTCCGGCAGACCATGGTGCTGACCTGACATTTGGCGAGTTTAGAACCTGTGTGGCACTATTCAACAAATATAACACAGAGCAAGACAACAGATCACTGGAACTACTTTGCGGAATACTATACCGCAAGCCGGCAAGCAAAAACAGCGGAAAACGAAGAGAAGATTTCAATAAGAACTTATTCAATGTATACCAACGCAGAGTTGCACAAATGCCGGCACAATTGAAGTTTGGAGTGTATTTGTGGTTTGCAAGTTTTTGCCGCTTCCTGGTATCGGGGGAATTCATTATAGACGGATGCGATGTTTGCTTTGAAAGCATTTTTGCAAGCAATTCAAAAGAAAACAATGAGAGCAACACCGATATGGGACTGGGCATGAATGCGATTCTATTTACACTGGCTGAAAGCGGCATATTCGGAAATGTGGATGAGACAGACAATACTTCGCTTATGAGAACATTAATGAAGCTTCTTTATGACGAACAGAAAGCGAAGGAGATGAGAAAGGAGACTAAGCAATGATTGAGATAAACAGGTATTGTGAAGCCATGATTGAGGTGATGAATAATGCCAATAATGAATTAGAAATAGATTCAAAGATAAGAGAATTCATTATAAGCCCTACAGAGAGCGGACTATTGCAGAAGATTAAAGATAAAGACGGAATACTATTCTGCAGCAGTTATCCACCTTGTGATACAGACGCAACAAACAGCGATGCAACAAGAGACAGCAACACGGTGTTGCTCTTTATTCTTGAGAGAGTTTCGGCCGGAAGCATGGACAATAAGGATGAGCGCGAACATTTCAGTAAAATGCAGCGGATTGCTGAAAAAATTGTGGAAAAACTTGTTGCGCAGGAATACGGATGTGACAAGGATTTTAGAATAAAAGACGGCATTCACCTTGAATGGGAATATAACTACGGAGGAGCAAACGGCCTGAGCATTGCTTTTAACCTGGAGAACTGATTTACTTTTTATGATGATTAATGTGTTGATGATATGAGTTTAAAAATAGACAGAGTACAGCTTGAAATAGTTATTCAGCAGGATTCTGCAAGGCAAAAGCTATTGCAGCTAGACGAAGATATGCGCAGCGTGCGCAAGGACCTAAAAGGGCTAAAAGATGGTACAGAAGAATGGGCTGCAGCTCAGGAAAAATTAAAAGGGCTACAGAGTGAATACGACAAGCTTTTTGAAAAAATAGGATTAAATTCTCTTTCAGTAACAGAACTAAAGAAAAGACAAACCGAGCTTAATGCGATTTTAAACAAACTACCAGGAGACAGCCCACTCTATAATCAATATAAACAGCAGCTAAGTGAAATAAATTTAAGAATGCGTGAGCTGAAGGGTACAGCAAACGAAACGCATTTTTCTGTTTCAAAGCTAGCAGATGGATTTAACAAGTATGCAGCAATGGGCGCTAGTGTTATTGCAACGCTTACAGGAGTGGCCTTAACCGCTAGAAATTCAGTTGATGACTACGCACAGCTTATGGAGGCAGAATCCGCGGTGCGTAAATATGCGGGGATGACTCAGGAGCAAGTGGGTGACTTAAACGAAGAGTTTAAGAAAATGGATACCAGGACTGCAAGAGAAAGACTGAACGAACTAGCCGGAGATGCAGGTAAATTAGGAAAGGAGTCAAAGAATGACGTCCTTGAATTCGTGGATGCCGCCGATAAAATAAACGTTTCACTTGGTGATGATCTGGGAAAAGAAGCGGTAAAGAACATAGGTAAGCTTGCAATGATGTTTGGCGAAGATAAGAGCAAGGGATTGCGAGGGGCAATGCTGGCAACCGGTAGTGCCGTGAATGAAATTGGGCAAAATTCGAGTGCTGCTGAAGACTACATAGTAGCATTTACAGCAAGAGTTGCGGCGAGTGGGAAGCAGGCAAAAATGAGCCAAACGGAGCTTATGGGGTATGCATCCGTGCTCGATCAGAACATGCAACAGGAAGAAATGGCCGGAACGGCATTTCAAACGTTGCTTATGAAAATGTATCAGACACCTAAAAAATTTGCAGAAATAGCCGGGATAAATGTGCTGCAATTTACCAAGATGATAAAGGAGGACGCCAACGGTGCGCTGCTGACATTTCTTGATACACTAAACAGATCGGGAGGACTTGATAAACTGGCCCCAATCTTTAAAGAAATGGGACTGGAAGGTGTACGCGCCAGCGGAGTGATTAACACACTTGCCGAGAACACCGGAGAGATCAGAAGACAACAGCTACTTGCAGCACAAGCATATGAACAAGGAACAAGCATCATTAAAGAGTATGATGTACAAAATAACACAGTGCAGGCCGGACTTGAGAAAGCAAAGAAGAATTTCAAGGAAATAAGCTACGAACTTGGGGAAAAATTGGAGCCCTATATGGGGAAAATGATTACGACCGGGGGAACACTTGTGAGAATGCTTTATAGTTTGACTACATTCACTATTTTACATTCCAAAGCGATTATTACGACTGCAGCAGCAATAGGAACATACACCATAGCAGTGCAGGTGAACACAATATGGCAAAAGAAATACGCTGAAACCTCCCTCGCAACACTAGCTATTGAGAAGCTGAGAGAATTCTGGTCTAAGGCTGTAACAGCAGCCACATTACTACAGATTGCAGCAACGGGATATCTGACCGGTGCTACAAGAGTGGCCAATCTTGCTATGAAAGAATTTTTCGTAACCATGGGATTAAATCCTATTGGCATAATTATAGCAGGAGTTGTGGCACTGACAACTGCAATGTATTATTTATCTCAGAAAACAGACAATGCCACATTTGCAAAGCAGAACCTAAACAGGGTAATGGATGAAGCAAAAGAGAAAACAGAAGAGGAAAAAAACAGAATAAATGCATTGCTGCATACTATTCATTCAGAAACAGCGGCGTATGGTGAGAAACAAAACGCAATTGCAAGACTTAAAACAATTATTCCGGAATATAACGCAGTGTTGAGCAAGACCGGAAAAGTTACGGATGAAAATACAGAAGCTGTAAATAGATATATCAATGCTTTATTGCGGAAGAATAAAATAGAGGGGCTTAAAGATGAATTGAAAGACCTGTACACAGATAAATTTGAGACAGAGAGAGAAGTATCTGACAACCGCAAAGATTATGACAACAAAAAAAGCAATGAGAAGAAGGGAATAATGACGCCAACAGTTGGGATGAGCGGCAGTGATGTGAGCAACTATTTTTTGAGCAAATCTGAAAAGCGCCTTGATACGCTTAACACAAAAATACAAACTGTACGTAAAGCTTTTGTTGATGCATTTAAGGAGGAAGAAAAAAACAGCAAGAGCAATAATAAAGAAGATAAAAGCGGAGGAAAAGGAGCAAATGATTTAGGAGCCAAGAATAAGAAAGGTAGCGGGAACCCATGGGATGATGACTTGAAGAATGCTGAAACAGGGCATAAGCTTGAATTGCTTGAACTAAAAAAAACAGCTCAAGAAAAAAACTACACCGAAAATGAATATCAATTAGCATCTGTAGAAAGTGAGCGTAAGTATCTGCAAAACCACCTTGAGCTTATTGAAAAATATAGGGCAAAAACAAAGGATAAGGGACAACTGGCAGAGCTTAACAAGATGGAAGCAGATGCTAAAATGCAACTTCTTGACCTGGACAAGACTTCTGAAAAAGACAGACTTGCGGTATTGGCAGAATACAGAGACAGGAGATTACAGCAAGCAGACGAAACAGCCCAGGAAGAAAAGCTTAAATTAGCAAAAGAACGGGCAGAAGGCAAGGGAGTTGAAGAGGTATATAATGTAAAGATGCAGGAACTTGACACGCTGAATGCTGAACAAAGATTGCAGATACTATCAGACTTTGCGGATGACGTGAAAGAAATGGAGTTCAAGAACGGAGAGGATAAAGCAAAAGTCGTTAAGGATGCAAACAAAGCTGTAATTGAAGCAGACATAAAAGCTGCTACAGAAAGAGGGAAGAATTTGCAGGAGCAGAAAACTATGGTTGACAGCTTTAAGCAAAAATTCGGATTAACAAATGACGATGATGACACTAAAACCAAACTAAAAGCACTTGACATATACTATGCTACTGAGCTTGAAAAATTCAAAGATAATGAGGAAGCAAAGGCACAATTGAAAAAACTATACCAGTTAGCACAAGAGCAAATCAATAATGAAGGAAGTGAAAAATCACTAGAAACTGAGATTAATGCTAAATCTACATTCGGTATCAATGTTACAAACGAGCGCTATAAGTTAGAACTTGCACAACTTGATGATTTTCATAAGAAAGGAATCATTAAAGAAAAAGACTACGAAGAGGCAAAGAGAAAACTGGCTGAGAAAACCCGTGCTGAAAGACTAAATAATGATAAACAATATTTTGAAGCTGTAGGAAGCATTGCTTCTTCATTCTCGACAGCATTCTCGGACTTGCAAAGCGCAGAAGAGACAAGAGTCTCGGCAAAATATGACAAGCAAATAAGTATTGCCAAAAAAGCCGGTAAGGATACGACAAAGCTGGAAGAGGAGAAAGAAGAAGCTTTGCACGCGGTTAAGAAGAAGTATGCCGACTTGCAATTTGCTGCAGCTGTGTTGCAGATAAGCAGCACAACAGCTGTGGCAGCAATGAACGCTTACGCATCCTTAGCAGTTATACCGGTTGTTGGGCCGGCACTTGGAGCAGCTGCAGCAGTAGCGGCCATTGCAGCAGGAACGGCACAAGTGGCTGTGGCGGCAGCCAACAGAGATGCCGCGAAAGGGTTAAAGACCGGTGGCTACAGCGACGATTACATAGAGGGATTTACCAGTACCGGAAATCCGGACGAGGTGGCCGGCGCAATTCCGGTACACAAAAACGAATTTGTGGCCAACCATGACGCTGTAGCTAATCCGGAAGTTAAACAATTTCTTGACGTATTTAATATAGCTCAGAAAAACGGTACTATACGAATGCTGAACACCACTTCTATATTGCAACACATAAAAACGAAAGCAGGCAGGTATACTGGAGGATATACTGATAACGAGACCGGGTACACAGGAACAGGAACAACAGAGGTGAACAATAACAATACAAGTTCTAATAACAACGAAATTCTTTCGCTTATCAGAAAGTGCATTGAAATGCTTAACATCATTGCGGACAAAGACCTTAGTTTCCCTCTTACTGAAGTAAGAAAAGGTATAAAGAAACTAGATAAAATGGAACAGAACGCCGGTTGGTAGTTGTCCTTTTTTTGCGCAGTAGTCTGTCATACTTTTGCATTACACAAAACGTAATAGCAAGGGTATGACAGATTTGTTTATAGGAGGCGTAAAAGCCGTATTATCAGATAGCTTTAGCACAACTGTTAAGGTTGAAAATTCTTTTTTCACCAAAAACGGAGAATACACTTATGACGTAAAGCTTCCTCTTGACAACAAAACCAACTCTACACTTTACAACTTCCTGAACCGAACAAACGACAAAAGCCAGATTGCAACAAAGCGGAAAGCTGTATTAATAGCAGACAACCGTGTGTATATTGACGGTACCGAGATTATAACCGGATGGACCGACAAAGAAGTGTCTCTACAGCTTGTGTCCGGAAAATCAGAGCTTAATTACCTTATAGGTAGCGGACTTAAAATAGAATGGCTAGAATTAGGTAAAGAAGTTATTTCTGTGTTGAGACAAACAATAAATGGACAAAGTATTTATAATAGATATCCTACCTATGATTACGTTTTAGCTCCGATTATGAATCGAACAACGGGAGTTTTGATGAATCCATGGATGTGTAGAAACGATAATAGAGGATGGTATCTGGACTACACCCGCGATTACAGCACTATTGATAAATTTATTCCGCAGCCTTATTTGTGCGCGATGATAAAAAAGATTTGTTCTGCTCTTGGGTATTCGATTGGAACAAATGAAATAGAGAACTCTATTTTTAAGGACCTATACATTTGCCACACAGAAGAGACAAACGAATATGCTAAAATGCTACCAGGATGGACAGTGAAAGATTTCTTCACTGAAATAGAGAATACTTTTAATATTGTTTTTAATGTAAACAACCGCAAGAAAACGATTGATATTCTATTTGCAAACAGTTACCTGGTATCTGCAAAAGAAGTTCACATACAAAATGCTGTTGACGACTATGAGACTGAGATAGATGAGGATAACAGACTAATGCACAGCAACAGTACTGTGAAATATGACTTACCGAGTAACAGTTACTTTAACAGGAGAAAACTGAGTGAGGCTGTGCTTGCTTTATGCAGCATTGTGGATAAAGCGAGCTGGGCAGAAGTTAGTACCTACCTGAATACGAATAAACCCGCACGCGAGATTGTAAGAGACACCCAAACCGGAAGAGAATACATATATGACAGTACTACAAGCAACATTGAAATGGTTAACGATCTATCTGATTTGAAATGTGAAAACACAGACGAAGAGATGACTCTTTCAATAATGCCGGTAGAATTGACCGATTACACCTTAAATGGATATAACTATATAAATCATATTACTAATTCAACAACATGGAAGATACCGGTTGTTGATGGTTCCGGAATTAAGGATGAGAGTGATGAGAGTAAAACGATATCCGATCTACTAACAGACGGAGTGACGGAAACAAGCAGTAGCAAAGGGAAAATATTCGTTGCATTTTATCAGGGTCTGAAAAATCCATCGGGCTGGGTTATAGACTACCCTACCCCATTTACAGACGGTTGGTGCAAATGGCTAGGCAACTTCGTACAATTGTCTGAGAACTTGGCTAACATGAGATTGCAAGAACTTAACAATTTACTGTATAAAGGTGCTTACGAGATAGACACAACAGCCGGGGCAACTTTTACATGTTATGATCCCAATTTATATAACCCCAGATTGATTTTTAACATTAAGAATAAAAGGTATGCATGCCATCACCTTGAATATGTGATAACTAACAAGGGAAGAGATACCGCTTTTAAAGGTATATTCTACCCAATTAAGATAAGCGATATAGACGTATATAAGAAATTCGTTCTTGCTGACGGCATGTGGAGAGATGGAGGAGCGTGGATTGATAATGGGAGATGGCTAGATGAATAACGAATACGAATACATAAAACCGTGGGACGGAGAGCACGACACAGGATATGACGTGCGCAAAAAACTGGAGATTAATTTTAAAAAGATTGCCGGTAATTTTAATGAGATAGCGAATGAACTACAATCTTATTTAAAAAAGAATGAGGATGGGACTATTGAGGAACTTATTCCATTCCTGAATGGTATAAAGATTGGTGATAAGCGACTTCTTGACATTATACTCACAACTGATACTAATGTAGAAGAAAACGACACTAATGTCTATTCTGCTGCAAAATCTGTTTCTAAATTTTTAAAAAAGGATGAAGCTGATACCGCTACAGAAGAAATAACTTTTGAAAAAGGTCTTGTATCAGATAAAATCATAAGCAGCTTTTTCACTTCCGGCCGTCTTGGATCTGGTTTAAAAATTTGGGTTGACGAATCAGGTAAAACACATGCTGAGTTTGACAACGTGTTGGTTCGTGATGAATTTGTAACAAACAAACTTACAATAGCTGATATAACAAGTGTAGGAGGACAGATACTTATTTCATTGGCTAATATGAACTGTGTGAAAGTTGAAGATATGACAGATGTTTATAGATGTTACTTTAACACTGATAATAGCAAAATTCCTAATCGTTTTACTGTAGGAGATCAGGCAATTTGTCAGACTTTCAATAGCTCAGGTCAAAAGTATTATTGGCGGTTAGTTACTGCTGTTGGTTCCGATTATATCGACTTAAGCAAAAATGATTGTGACGGTACTAGCATTCCAGCCTCTGGAGACGAAATAATCCAGTTTGGAAATAGAACAGATTTAAGCCGTCAAAATGCAATTCTTATAAGTGCATACGGTTCTGGTCCAGCAATTAAACAATATGCAGGCATTAAATCCTATTCTTTTGTTGACTGTGAAAAAACTGTTATATCTGACAAGTATAATAAGTTCACTGGTGATTTTTACCTTGAGACTGGAGAATCTATTGAAACGTTGCTAAAGATTCAAGAAGGATTAATTTACTCTGAAATTTCTTCAGTAAGAAAAGAATTTGCAGCGAAAGATAATCTACTAAAAAATGCTAGTTTTTCAACTGATACTCTTTATTGGTTAGCTATAAATGAGATAAAACTATTTACGGTAAACGGAAAACTCCTTTCATTTAATCGTAATTTTTACGGAAATAAAAATCGTACTCTCAAAGTTGTTAATGATGGTTCTAGACTTACTATAAGAGTCAAGAATATTGGCATTAAACAGCTTAACGAAAATATTTCTAAGCCTGCAAAGGTTGTACTGGCAGATGGCACGACGGATAATCCTAATTTTTATATATCATTTCAGTATAAATGCACTTTAGCCGGAACATTAAAAATAGGCTTTCCTAGAACACCGCTTTATTTCGAACAACAATTAGTCGTAACAGACGAATATCAGTATCTTGAATTATCCGGTAAATGGGATTTAACAGGTGATTTCACACTGTCATTTGACGGCGATATGTTTCTATACAATCTTTCATTGCGTAATGATAAGCTTCAGGACTTCGCACTTCTCACATCATCTAAGTTTACTCAAACGGATCAGTCAATCTCTGCTATTGTAAAACAGGTTAATGAGATTAATAATACAATAGCTAATGCAGGATGGCTTACAGAAGCTGATAAGGTTAAGATATGGGCAGCACTTACATTCGGAGAAACCGGAACAACTTTAGAAAGCCTTTTTGAAGTCACAGCAAATGGCATCTTTTTAAAGAGTAATCATATTGATCTTACCGGGAAAGTATCATTTACATCGCTTACATCTGATTTTCAAAGCACTTATGCAAATGATCTTTCAAATGCGCAACTAGCTGCTAAGAATGGCATTGCTCAACAGCTTGGATTTACTAATTATGCTCAACTAGTTGAAAATGCACTTGTAGGTAAAACCCTTATTTCAGGAGGATATATCAATTCTGATCTGATTGATGTAGTTACTTTGCTTGCCAATAAAGTTGTTGCTATGCAAGGTAAATTCGAAGGCTCTATAGCGACTCCTTTTTCAACTGATTATACAACTACTTTAGTGGAAGGAACCAAATACAGGGCTACACTTTCACTAACAGATAAATTTAACTATAAGCTTCATCCGGAATCTACAAGGATATTGGATGTTCATTTACCAAATAATTCTGAATTAGACGGAGTTGCATGTAATTTATTATGCATTATTGATTCAGATAGTAACGCTGTAAATATATATGCAGATGCTGGTGGCGGTGGAGATGCAACAGATTATATATTCTTCTATAACGTTGGAGGTGTTATGAAAACTTGCTCTGTGATTAATGTTGGTTGGTCACAAAGACAAATTTTGATAAGATTAAAGGCTCTTCCATTCGTAGAAGAGTGTATACACTGGTGGATAGAAAACCCTTCAGAATGTGGATTATCATAATAAATTTTTAAATATATGGATTTAACGACAGAACAATTAACCGATATAGCTCAGCAAGTAAGGGACTTCTTACTAGCTAACTCACAAGGAGTTGGAGAATTAACTGATGTTACCGATTTGACGGGTATTACTTCGCTTCCTGGATTAAAGGTCGTGGATGGTGCAGAAAGTGTTGTCAACGTTCCTATTTCTCTTCTTGCTTCTCAAATGCGAGTAAGCCTAACTGCCGTTCAATATAAGAATCCTTTAGATGGAGTTTGGACGGACATTGTTCAGCTTTCTGAAATAAATGGAAAGTCAGCTTATGAAGTTGCAAAAGCTATTAATCCAGCTATAGGAACTGAATCTGAATGGATATCTTCATTCAGCAAAGCAAGTGATGATGCTGCAGCAAAAGCAAATGCAGCAATAGCAAGTCTCAGTACTCAAGCGAACGCAGCTATACTTGGTATTGATACAAAAGTAGCAGTCTCGACTGCTACTTTAAAGAGTGATTTATCTGCACAAGTTGTTAGCGAAGTTGCTGATAAAATAGCTAAACCCTATGCAGTTAGTGGCGAAGAAACACCTTGTGGTACATTTAACTTATTGGGTGAGACTCATACAATATATGAGAGAAGTTTTGTCTTAGAAAACCTGATTAATACAGTGGGACTACAATCTTTTACTTTGTCGGACGAACCACTAGGATATAATCTATACGCCTCCATTGATGGTTTTTCGGTATCATCAGGAAAAGCCATTATGTCTGAATTTCATAATAGTAGCTATGGGGTAGCCAATCTTTATGTAGATGAAGAAATGAAAACAATAGTGACTATTGCATGTAAAAAAGAAGTAACTATACCTAATTTAAAAGCTATTCTTCATCTAAGATACGTTAAGTTTTTTGGTGATATTGTTGAATTCAATGTTACCGTTCCTGATTCAATTGATCCGGCTAATGTTGATCTATCATTTCCTAAATTGAAATACAATAAGAAAATAGCAGCATCAATAACAGTCGATGATAGTTGCACTACCTGGAACTCATTATTCTCGGTTATTAATAAAAAAAGAGTTAGTAATGAAGTTGGAATTAATCCATGGACAGGTGCTGCAAATTATCACATGTGGTGGCATAAAGGTACTGCTTTTGATTTGTATGGAACAACAAGCTATATGCCTACTAAATTCATTGAATATACATCTGGTACCGGTTTTAATCGCCGATTTGCTTATTCTATTGCTGCTTGGGCATGGAAACTAGGGAATAGGGATGATTTAGTTGGAGTGACTACTCCCTGGGATTGCGCGAATGAAATTCGTACTATGCAAGATTTTGGGGTTACTGTTAATTTCCATGATATAAAAGCCGTAAGTGAAAATGTAGGAGGTACAAATGTAACACAAGATTTTTTTAATAAATCGGTCAAGATTGATTCTGACATGTTCTACTCTTTAATAGATCGTCGGCCTAAAATTAATCAGAATCCTAATGCTGATATTAATTATATAAACAAATCTTGGGGTTGCCCTTATATTCAATATGTACAAGACGTTAAAGGTAGAACTGGGCAAGATGGTACTACAAATTATTATTATCCATTCAATACTACATACGATATATCCGATAAAACTTTAAAAAGAATTTCTCAAAGAGATTTTGCCGCAACTGATTATTTGCCTACTGATTTTTACAATGCGATTTTAGCTGAATCTCAAAAGTCGCTAGAATTAAGACGAGTAATGATATATGGTACGCATGCAATATATGCCGATAGTGGCTGGGCTGATGCGTTAAATTACTTAGAATCGCAACTTGGAAAATCTGGTTTAGATACATTATGGTTTGCATCAATAGATGAATTATTTGAATATTTTTTCATGATTCAGAATACCGTAGCCGTTAAATCAGTTTCTGAAAAAACAATAAATTACAAACTATTTGTTCCGACGAATGACAATTTCTGGTTCAGAGATTTATCTGTTCTACTTTCTGGCATAACCGATTTAACAGGAATAACAATTTCAAGTTCTGACAATTGCAAAGGAACTTCGTTTGCTGTCAATGAAGGGAAACTTATGATAAACTTAGATTTCAATACAGACTTAGAAGCCAAGGCCGAAAAATATGTTTCTAAATTTGAAAGCTCACTACTATATTCTGATTATGAAGATGCACAATACTTTGTTCAACAGCTTAAAACAGGAATTAAGGAATCGTATCAAACTAGATTAAATAATCTTGTTGGAGCTCCTTCATTGACAGCTTTAAGCATTAATTCAGGTGCAACAACTACAAATGCACTAGGTGTTACTTTAACTCCTACTTTTTCAGGTTCTGTAACAGCGTATATGATCTCTGAAAATTCAGACTTCTCTGGTGCAAGTTGGAATAATTATTCTTCAGGTAATATACTGTTTAATTTATCTGATATAATTGGTTCTCATACGTTGTATATCAAATTAAAGAATGATTATGGTGAAAGCGCTGTAGTTAATGCTTCTATAAATTACGCCGTAGAACAATTAGTTTTATCTTCTGCTTCAATAAATTCTGGAGCAACTGATACATCAAGTAGAAATGTGAATGTTTCTTATGTTTCAACCGGAAGTCCGGCCACTCACTATATGATCTCTGAAAATTCAGATTTCTCGGGCGCAAGTTGGCAGACTATTACTGGAACAATACCGTTTACTTTATCTGATACGGCTGGAACAAAAACAATTTATCTAAAGCTAAAGAATAATAATACTGAAACATCTGCCGTATCAGATACTATCAACTATACAGTTGTTCCATTCTCTTTATCTTCTGTTTCAATAAATGCCGGGGCTACTGATACTGCAAACAAAAATGTTAATGTAACAATTGCCAGTACAGGTAATAACGTTCCGACTCAGTATAAGATATCTGAAAATTCAGATATGTCAGGTGCAAGTTGGCAAACATACACTTCTAATGTCATACCATTTACTTTGTCAGATGGATACGGCATAAAAACGGTATACGTTCAAATAACAGATGGGACAACAACAAGTGCTATTGTTTCTGATTCAATTAATGTACCTCAACCTACAGGTTTAACGGCAGTAAGTATTAACTCAGGGGCTACTGAAACAACAAATCAGAATGTATCTGTAGCAATGACAACTACTGGTACACCTACCCACTATATGATATCTGAAAATTCAGATTTCTCGGGCGCAAGTTGGATCGCATTTGCTACACCTGCCTCATTTGCTCTTTCAACAGGTTATGCGATTAAGACAATCTATGTAAAAGTGAAAGATTCAAACGGAGAAAGTTCTGTAATATCTTCAGTAATTAATTATACTGCGCAAAGTGAAATAGGAAGAAAAGCTGTGATGGCAATTGGTGAAGTAACATCTTATCCTGTTGTAAATGGAACAACTTACAATGTTTTAAGACATGTATATTACGATGGATATAGTACAGAAGATGTTAAAGATACAGCGGGTACAGCGTGGATAAAACATGTACAAAAACTGAGTCTAATATCTAGCAAATTAACAGGACTTGGTATTAATGCTGTAGATTATTCTGCACTAGCCAAAGCAAATGCATGCACTGGTACTTCAAATTTAGGCCAATATGCCGATTCTTTAATTAATCTTGGTTGTATGTTCTATCGACCTGTAAGTAGTACTATTGGTGCAAATTATAGAGCTTTTGTTGGATTTTCAAATGTGCCAAATGGAACATACAAAGTTCGAATATATACTGGCTGCGGCAATACTGATATTGCAGCTGAATCTGTTGCGAAACACCGTTATGCAGTTAACGATAAAGCAGAAGTGCCTGGAGTAGCTACTGTAATAAATGACATAAATGCATGGATTACATTTGATAATGTAGTAGTATCTGATGGATTCATTATCGTAACAAGTAGACATTTAACTGCAACTGCAAGTTATGTATATGCAGCTCCTATTACAATGGTAGAAATTACTAGAACTGCATAAAACAACTTATAAACACGTGTTAAATTAAATAAATTACAAATCTTTAAAATTAAAAATTATGTTAGAACAAGGATTAAATCAGGTTGTGCTTGAATATTTTCATTCAAATTACAATGCAAGTGTTAATGTTACTAAAGTTTCTAATACTAAGTACATTCTTAGATCAACTTTCAAGGCTGCTAATATTCAAATTCCAGTTGGTGGAGAAGTTCAGTGTATCGTACCAAATTTGTCGGATACAACTGTAAAACCTGCATTAATAGAATGCTTGCAAGATTTTATTGACCCAATGCTTTCATTCGATACAACTGGGTTAGATAAAACTTACTATCTTGTTTTCAGGGTAATTGACAGAAAGATGAATGCAAGTGATGATTATTATTATGTCCATGGTTCAGCATATTCAGATGCAAATCATACCGTTTTTGTTGCAGAAACAGATGAATTGTGTTATTCAGAGCAAATGGAATCTGTATCTAAAGAAGAAGGTTTGGCAACTTGCAAGGATAACTTAATAGCGAGTATAATATCTGCTGTTGGTTTAGGTTAGTTACTTTTTGGGGGAGTTTAATACTCCCCTTCTTAAAAAGAAAGGAGAAATAAAATATGAAAAGAATGGGTAAATCAGAAAGGAGGAGGAATGGATAAGGGGACGAAAAGTCAAATAGCTGGTTGGTTTATTACGATAGCTTTCTCGGTAGTGGGTGCATGGGCTACAATGAATGCAAGAATGTACGAAGTAGAGAAGAAAATCGAGATTGTGCAGCTTCAAATTGATAATTCAAAAGAGTCGTTGACTCAGAATCAAAACGACGTGAAGGATATAAAAGAGCTTTTTCTAAAGATAGATAAGTCGATTACTGAGATTAACGGTAAATTACAATTAAAAGAGGATAAAAAGTGGAGATGATTAAATGAAAAAAGGAATTAAATATCTTATAAGAAGATGGAAGGCAGAAACGCCTATTATAGCTAAATGTGTGAGAGATACGGCTTTGTTAATAGGAGGTGCTATAGGTGCAGGATATACTGCCGTACCCATGGACAATATGCCAGGTTGGATAAAATATGTAGCATTCTCATGCGCTTTTATTGCTTTTGTAGCTCAATTTTTTGAAAAGAAGGAGGCTAAGGGATGAAATTAGAATTAAAGAGAATAGCCTTAAAGCCTACCTACACAATAGGTAAGCTCTATATTGACGGTGAATATTTCTGTGATACTTGTGAAGATAGGGTAAGACCTAAAGGAGAGAAAGTTCCAGGAGAAACTGCTATTCCGGCAGGTAGTTATAAAGTAATAGTGAATGCAAGCCCGAAATTTAAAAGGCTTCTCCCTAGATTGCTAAATGTTCCCGGATTTGATGGTGTGTTGATCCACCGGGGTAATTCCGACAAAGATTCTTCGGGATGCATCTTAGTTGGAGAAAACAAGAAGGTAGGTAAGGTTTTAAATTCTACCTATTTCGAGGAGAGACTTACAGAGATTTTGAAGAATGACAATAATATAACTATTGAAATTGAATGAGAAAGTTTTTATTAATATTACTCGTTATTATTCTAGGTAGCTGTGCAGGTACTAAAACAATTTATGTACCTGTACAATCTGTCAAGACTGAATACAGAAATCGTGTTAAGACTGACAGCGTGCATGTACTTGATTCTATTTTTTTCGCTGTTAAAGGGGATACAGTTTTTAAAGAGAAGTATCGAACGATCTACAAAGATAGATTGCTTCGAGATAGTATTTTCAAGCGAGACACTATAAGAGTTCCTTATCCTGTTGAAAAGCAAATTGCAACGAATAAATTGAACTGGTATCAAAAGGGATGCGTATATGCATTCTCTGCTATATTAATAGGGTTAGTTTCGTATATAATTATTTGGCTGTTAAAGAAGCGATATTTTAGAATTTAAACTTATCTTTGTCACGAGATTTTAATCTCACGTAAATTTATAGAGAAATGTCTAGCGAGGCATTTCGAAAAGAGGTAGATATTTTATATTTACCTCTTTTTTAGTTTATTAGATTTACTTTATAAAAAAAAGTATTTACTGAAAACAAATTAAATCATTATCTGTTTATAATTTAAAAAAATGTATTTATGTGTTTTACTTACAAACTAAATAAAAGTGCAAAGTCCCTTGAAGAAAGATTTGTTGCCGAGGTAGTTCATAAACAGGGTAATATATTCTTTGAACAACCAGAAAATATTTATAATGGATTTGTTCATCCACAAATGCCTGTGATTACATCGGAGGAGCCAGGATTAATTCAGTTCTTTGAATGGGGATTACTACCTTATTGGGCTAAAGATAAAAGTTTCCAGGACAAAACTTTAAATGCTCGTTTGGAAAGTTTATCTGAAAAGCCTTCTTTTAAAAATGTGCTTAATAATAGATGCCTTATCCCGGCTGATGGATTTATCGAATGGCAATGGTTAGATGAAAAGGGAAAGAGTAAACAAAAATACTTGCTAGATTTTAATAATCAAGAATTATTTGCTTTCGCTGGTTTATGGAGTTCTTGGAAAGATAAGCAAACAGACGAATTATTAAATACATTCACAATTATCACAACTGAAGCAAACGAGCTATTATCAGTAATACATAATTCAAAGAAAAGAATGCCTATAATTATCAAAAGGGATAATGAAATAGAATGGTTAAATGATGGAAAAATAGTTCTTTGGAATGACGATTTAGTAGCAACTAAGCTCTAGATATTTACGTCTAATATATCGTTTATATCAGTTGTAAATCTCTTAGATAGTTTTTCTTGTTTCATCTTCCACACTTTTGTATCCTGAGCAGCAATATGTATTTTTTGAGAGCCAAATTTAGTATTCAATTTATCTATAGCTTTCATTAACGGTTCATGTTTGGGATTAGAGTTAAAGAAGAACGATCTTTGAAGATTTTCTTCCTGGACAAAATCCATGAGTACCACTCCTGCCCTTTTATAAAGAAAACCTTGCTTAAATATCTTTTTTAATCCCTCACCCGCAAATTTAACTAACTCCAACGAGGAAGATGTAGGGAAAGGCAATTTCACCACAATGCTATTGCGGTATTGCTCATACGGTTCGCGGAACCTGCTTGTTTCAATAAACACAGCGATAACCCGGCACATCGATTGCTGCTTTCTTAACTTCTCGGCACTCATCACAGTAAATGTAGCAATGCGTTCATTCACCTCATCAAAAGTGGTATACTCATGTTCAAAAGTCCTTGTTGTGGCAATGCTCTGCTTTTTCTCAACAGGTTCTATATCGAGGCGGGAAATGCCATTTAGCTCATCGAGCAACCTAAGCCCCACAACCGTCATATTCCTTAGTACCCACCCCCTTTCAAGCATAGCAAAATCAAGTCCCGTGTTAACCCCAATAGCCCTCAGCTTCTTTGCATTTCTGCGTCCTATACCCCACACATCCTCAACAGCAATCCACTTCAAAGCCTTCATCCGTTTCTCTTCAGAGTCTATAACATAACTGCCCTCTGTTCTGTCGGGAAACTTCTTTGCTATCCTGTTTGCCAGTTTAGCCAAAGCCTTTGTTGGAGCCACGCCCACGCTTACCGGAATGCCCGTCCACTGAAGTACATGCTTCCGCATTTTCACCCCGTAAGCATGCAAATCCTCCTTCATGCCGGTTAAGTCCAGGAAACACTCATCAATGCTATACACCTCCTGTTCCGGCGAATAGTCCGAAAGAATATTCATCACCCGGTGACTCATATCCCCATAAAGAGCAAAATTAGCGGAAAACACCGCGATGTTATGTTGTTCGAACATGTACTGATACTGATAGGCAGGCGCCCCCATGGGAATACCCAAAGCCTTGGCTTCATTACTCCGTGCAATAACACACCCATCGTTATTACTGAGAACAACAACAGGTCTGCCTATAAGAGTCGGATTAAATACCCTTTCACAACTGGCATAAAAATTATTGCAATCAATCAGAGCAAACATCACATCTTCCTGATAACGTAAGTAACAATCCCCCAAATCATGAAATTGTTATTCTTATTCTCATTCACTTCAATAACAGGGAAATCAGCGTTCGAAGGAATAAGCATGCACCGATCCTTTTCAATCTTAATCCGTTTCACGGTAAACTCACCGTCCACAAAGCAAACAGCCATTTTGCCATCGGCGGGTGATAAGCTCTTATCAATAACAAATAGATCCCCATCATTCAGGTCCGTTTCCATCGAAGTACCATTTGCCCGAGCAAAAAAAGTAGCATCCGGATTCTTTATAATAAAATTATTTAGGTCGATAGCTGCTGCCACAAAATCGTCGGCAGGCGAAGGGAATCCGGCTTTTATATTGCCAACAAACGGAATCTCGAGCATTTTACTCGTATCTGCCGGATATATTTCTAGTTGTCTGAATACTTTTTCTTTCATTATCAAATAAGTTATTTCTGCAAATTTGAATAGAATACCTGATATTAATGTATAGATATAACAAATTAACAGATGTAAAATTAGCCATTTTCAAAATTTAAAAATGTTGTAGGTTGTAAGTTATATATCGGGAAAATTATTTTTAATGTTTGCATTCCTATTACCTATTCTTTTACGTGCATATCTCTCAGTTGTTTCAACAGAACGATGTCGCAAATGTGCTTGAAGCTCCCATGTTGTTGCTCCCTGATCTGCCAAGGCTTCTGCACCTGAATGTTTCCAACTATAGAATTTATAATCAGATGATATCTTTAGATCGTCTCTGATCTTATTGAAACGATTTCGCATTGTATTCTTTCCCAGAACTTCAATTCCAGGACGTCCATATTTCCCAAAAATAAATAAATCGCTATCTTCTAAATCTATACGTTGTGCTATTAGCTCTTTATATAACTGTTCGGGCATATCAATTGTATCAGTTCTATCTCCCTTTGCAGTGTCACTCTTTACTAGTATTTTACGGCTGCAAAAGTTTATATCTCCTACTTTAAGTTTTCTTATTTCTTCTCCTGGACGAAGAGCTGAATAATACATCATGCAGCAAGCTAACCAAAGTTGCTTATCTCTATGCTTTATTTCTTTTGCTAATTTCTTCCTTATATTGGCAGGTATAGGATAAGGAGCACAGTCCTTAACTTCACCAATTCTAGGAATATCATGTACCGGATTTGATTTTATGACTTTTTTATTTTTAATTAGATAATCAAAAAACGAATGAATAATCTGTTCATACTTTGAAACAGTTATCTTAGATAATTTATCTTTTTCGTATCTGTAGAGTAGAAACTTTGTTATTAAATCATTATCGATCGTAGATAAATCATGTTGAGTTACTTTTTGTTTCTCAAGAAAAGCACAAAAAGAACGCATCTTAGATTGATATGTTTGGTATGATTTGCCATTAACTACACCTTTTTTTAATAGTAGAAAATCGCTTAAATAGGAATTAACGGTATTATTTGACTTACGTGCACGACCGTAATTTGCAGCAACAGCACTATAAACCAACTCATCTTCATAAATAATACTTTCTTGTTGCTCTTGAAAGACAGACCAACCTGATTTTATTTTATCAGAAAGCTCTTTTATATATTCTTCAGCTTTTATATAGCGTTCATCTGCTGAATCTATATTTGAAAATAAAGTATAATTGCGAAAACGCTGCATCACTCCATTACGAGGATTACGCATGGAGTACTCTACGTACCAGCCTTTATTAACATCTCCACCACCATCATTAAGGTGAGGAAGAATTGCGATTGATTTTTTTCTCGGCATTTCTTTTCTTTTTAGGATTAATAATTTGCGATTTTTAATAACTAAAAAAGAAAAATCAACGTCCGATATACAGCTATATACAACTAAAAAAATCAGTATACAATTATAATATACTGATTTTCAGAGTTTTTGCATAAAAGTGGAGCTGGAGGGAATCGAACCCTCGTCCAAACGAGGAAATCATAAGCTTTCTACATGCTTATCTTCGCCTAAATTTTCGAGTACGGCAAGACCGAAGCCACCAACCAGTACCTTAGTCTCTAAATTTTCGCAAGAGCCACGAGACGGGACTCAAACTATTTCCGATATAACTGCACCACTAAACCGGAACGCTTCGGAACAACAGCAACCGAGTGATGTCTCGTCTCCACACCTAGTGCAGAGATTAAGCTAATCTACTATGATTCGATTAAGCAGCAAGAGCGTAATTATTTTCGCCAGATAAAATTTTGATAACTGAGATTTAAGTGCAAATCACCGACGCACTGCATGCTTACATACCATTTCTGCCCGCTGTCAAATCCAGTCAACCCCTTAAGGAGGGTTAATGTAACCACTCTATAGCACTACAAAGATATATATAAATTCTATACCTTGCTTTTTTCTTTCTATTTTATTAAGAAAATAAAGAAATCTGAGCATCATTTGTTTGACTTTTAGTCTTCATCCTCTCCATAATAATAGACCAGAAATCTGTAATAAGGAAACGTTCTTCAATTTCACCTATCATTTCAACAAACTTAGAATAAGGAGATTTTTAAAGAGAGTATGAAATGCATTACTTAAATGTAACATTCAAGTATCTGTATTACAAATATAAGGCTTATTATGAAAATATATAAAAAATATTATTTCATTTATTCAAACCAACAGAAGGAGGAGTATTTACTTTTAAGGTACCCCATATCTTATTTGCTTTATTGCCCATTATCAGTACCAGTTTTCCCCCATTTGATATATCCGAATGATTAAACCAGGGTTTATCCCAACTCTTACCATTCAAAGTAGCCGACTGTATATATTTATTTTCTTCAGAACAATTTAGAGCTTCTATTTCAAGTACTTTCTTATTTCCTAAAGTCAGCAGAGCTTTCTTAAACATCGGGCTACCAATATTATATGCAGGCAATCCTGGAGTAACTGGATAGAATCCTAACATTGAAAAAACAACAAAAGCAGACATTCCACCTCCATCTTCATCACCGGGAACCCCCATCAAATCATTACGAAACCACTCCTTAATAAGCGTACGAATACGTTTCTGAGTTTTCCAAGGTTCTCCAGAGTAGTTATATAAATAAGGAATATGTAAACTAGGTTCATTGGCCATAGAAAATTGACCAACATTGCCAGTATGATCAGGCAATTGCGCATAAAAAGCAAATTTACTACGCCCCAACGGTTCGCTAAACATAGAATCCAGAGCATTATTAAAAGCCTTGTCTCCTCCCATCAAATGAATTAGATCTGCAATATTGTGCTGAACGTCCCAACGATATATCCAGCCATTATTCTCACCATAATATTCACGTGCTCCCATGCCACCAGAAAAACGATAATCAAAAGGTTCTATAAAATTTCCATTTTTATCTTTCGGATGAAAGAATTTTGTTTTTGGATTAAATACATTTCTATAATTAAACGAAGATTTCAAAAAATATTCATAGTCGGCCTTTTTATTTAATGTTTTAGCAATCTGTGATAAGCACCATTCATCATAAGAGGTACCAAGGGTAACAGCAATAGGCTGGCGTTTCTCAAAAGTATTAACTTCTGGTACTGTTTCTTCTTCGCCTTTTGCTAAAGCAGGAATATATCCATGCTCTTTATAAAAATCATCTAACCAACCTACAGGCTTACCCGACCAAGGTGCTAAAGTTTTTTCCTGAATACCCCTTTTACATGCTTCATATGCCTTTTCTAAATCAAAATCATTTAAACCCTTAAGATATCCGTCAATAACTGTAGCCACTGCATGATTAGAATTCATTCGGCGCGAGTCTCCTGTTATTTCGGGGAAAGTAGGCATCCATAGATTTCCCATTTGCTCGGCCATATTAATATAAGACCGGATAATATTTGTTTCAGAAACCGGATCTATCAAGACACGCAATGGATGATTAGCCCGATAAGTATCCCAAATCCAATCATCAGTAAAAAATGGTCTTCCATTATCTTCATGTATAGCTCCATCAAATGCACTGTAATAACGGCCATCTTCGCTAATATTTACCGGACGCTCAAAACAACGGTATAGAGAAGTATAAAATATCTTTTTATTATTTTCATTTTCATCACTTATATCTATCTTACCCAACGCTTTATTCCAGATATCCCTCCCAGCTTGAGCTATAGCGTCTACATCATAATTTTTTATTTCACGATAAAGGTTCTTTTTCGCTTGCTCTTCGCTTATAAAAGAAATTCCATAACGAACATTGACAATCTGTTCTTTATTTCCGAAAGCTAAAACAATGCAAGCATTCTCTCCTTCAGCTGAAGAAATGGAGGTGTTGAACTTATTATTTTTGTACGTACCTGTCTTTTCCGGAATTTGCTTTGTTTCGAGATACAAATAAACTTTTGTATTATTTGCCAGATTTTGAAATCCGCTCACAGTGTTGCCTTTGACTGTAAGTCCTCCATCTTTCGAATTTAAGATTACATAAGTTGGTCTATCCTGAGAAAATATCAATTTATAAACAGCCGATTGATGTGAAGGAGCATAACATATTTTTGTTTGCTGTTCATCTAAATAGACTTCATAATAATATGGCTTAATTTTCTCATTGTCATAACTAAATGAAGTTACAGGCTCTAATATTGATTCATCTCCCTGAACCAGACTAAGGTTGAATGCAGAACTTCCGCGATGGCTAGTTACCACCAGAGGTAATCCTTTGATAACATCACTTGTAAAATCAGCTCTTTCGGGGCATACCCGTAGCATACTGTTAGGCAAATGAATTGTTGGATAGGTCGGTACTAACAAATGACTTATGTTGCCCATATATGGATAAACATAATCAACGACGTTTTTCTTTTCTTGCTGGGCTTCACTGTATAAAGTCATCATAAAAGAAAAACAAAACAAGGCTATAAATTTAAAGCATTTCATGATTTAGATCAACTATTTATAAATGTTATAAACTTAGAGAAAATATTGCATAAAAAGGTGCATAACGGAATATATATAATAGGTCTAAGCTAAAATATTTATCACCAATATGCACCATTTTTATTCAGTGTTTTTCAATCATACTTATTCATCCCAAAAGCCTGAAATGATTTTATTTGATTTCATCCGTATTATTTATTAAGTAATGTCTGCTTAGGAAGCGCTCTCATTTCAAATGCAGGTGCAACATCATCGTAAACGTTGTTTGATAATGTAACGGCAAAGACAGCAATATTTTCGTCATCTGGTAGTTCCAGTACTTTAGCTCCCATAGGTAATGTAATACCAAATTTATACATATAAGTAAATGTATATGCTTCATTTCCTTTGTGTGTATGGCGGTGAGAACCAACATAAGCAAGAGGCGCGTTTCTTACATATCCTTCAGTGAAATCAGTATGTCCCCATTGACCATAAAATCCTGAATAATATGGAACCTCAAATGTATATGCTTTACCATCAACTTTGAAGGTTGCCTTACGATCTTTATCTACTGACGATGCAAGAATATATATTTTTGTACATCCACTGTTAGCTGGCAGATTCACTATATTCTTTTTGCACTTAACAACATTCTTTTCATCAACAGGAGCAATTTTAAAAGTCACTCCATCACTAGTTACTTCTTTCCCTATTAAATCTGATGAGTATGAATTTCCATCTTTATCAAAACGACCTGTATTTTTAAAAGCATCTGGAGTAAATGCCTGGCCATTATAATCTAAAGAAACCGGTATATTCAAAGGATTAACCAAATCAACATCTGATTTTTTTAATTTTACACTAAATGTTTTAGGTTTGAAGGCAGTAGTACTAAATACTAATTTCTTTCCAACAATCGAAGCATCACCTATAACTTCCTCAATACCATTTAGTTCTTTAGCTGACTCTATAGCTTCAGGAAACTCAACTTCAACATTATTAGCAGTTTTACCATCTAGTTCATACAAACGAACAACATAAGACTGTCCATCTTCTGACTTTTTAAGTGCCTTAATTGCAACCTGAGGTGTATTGATTTTTACAAAAGAAAACTCACTGCCCAATTTTCCGGCATGTTTTGACGAAGTAAATGAAAGTAATGGATTATTTAATGCGTCAGCATCCCATGTTATACGGTCTTTCTGTTCAGGAGTAACAACATGTCCTAAAATTGAATAAGTAAAAGTATGATGACCAAAATCCTGTTTATTTTGATATGTATAAGACTTGTCAGTCTTTGGTGTATGCAACAAAGTAAGACGAAGTGTATTGTCGTTAGGCTTGTCCCAACCATATTTGCAGTTGTTAAGAATCGATACGCCATAACTTCCGTCTTTATCAGTCAAATCAGCCCATTGCTGAGCATTAACTTCATAAGCTGTTTCAGAATTGTTTCCTCTTTCTATCGATCCAAGACCAAGGTCATAAGTTGCCTTTGGGTTAGAAATACTAAGAGGGAATTCAGCTTTTAGAAGAGCATTTTGTGATGCCCAGTCAATGTCATTAACAACATCAATTCGATCATCAGCAGCCCCTTCAGTCAGTCGGATATGCTGTACAAAAGTAGAATTACCATATTTTCTTTCAACTTTTAGTGTAGCAAAAAGTGGTCCTTTATCTTCAACGGATATCTGCACACCTTCATTGACAGAAACAGGAGTGCCATCTATCGTTTTTTTTAACACTTCCCAAGCGGGCCAGTTAAATGATTCATTAGAAGTAAAGAAAGCCAGACGTATAGCCGAGCCATTCTTCACCAGTTCACGATTAACTCTCTTATCCACAATAGAAGCTATGTCTCCGTCTGTATTCAATGTTACCTTGTAAATACTATTTTCGAGAGTATTTGAAGTTGTTTTTAACTTATTTTGAACAGAAGCACTCTTTCCAAATCTTACATCATAAACGGAATAACTTACAGGAGTAGCCTCAGCAGCAAAAGCGATATGAGCAATACCATTTGAAACTGAAATTAACTGGGCAGCAACCTCTTTTCCTTTTTGAGTGAAAACTCTGACTCCCGAAGGTTGATCTTTAATAGGAACATTTGCTTCAACAATATCTTTACGGGCAGATGCCAACGAATTATAAACAACAATAGCAGTGCCTTTTACTCTTGTATCAAGTGCCTGAGATACAGATCCGGTCGCTGTCTTAATAACATCAGCAAAACGGCTCTGCGCTATTAATTCATCATTCCATGAATAAGTATAAGCTTTAGGAATACTAGTACCGGTTAAGTCGTCATGAAACTGGTGCCAGATAAAACGCTTCCAGGATTCATCCAGGATACTTGAAGGATATGTTACACCACCTAAGAAATCGGCAATAACAGAAGATCTCTCTGCAGCATCACCCAACTGTTCATTTCTACGGTTGAAACGTTTCATTGCAGCCTGGGAAGTGTAACACCCAGTGCCGTGTACATCCATTAATAATTCACCGTTATAAACAGGTAGTTCGGGATGCTTTTCAAATGGTTGGTAGTCTTCAAAAATCTGGTAAGAACGAGAACTTATAACTTTCACTGCGCCATCTCCTGTCAAACCTTTTTCGACAGAAACAACCGATGAAATTGTTGGAGAGCCGCCAGTATCACCTGTGCCATAATATCTAAAAGCTGTATTGTTTACGCCTGATTTAGCCATCTCAATAAGCTCCTGATTATGGCTGATATCTTCGTTATTCCACCTAAAGTTATAGCTCTTGGCATTTAATGCTGCCATAATACGTGAACCATCTATCCCCTGCCACAATCCTATACTAAAAGGAAATTTAGAGTCACCATAAAATGGGTGTAATCTCCACTGAAGTTTTTGTGTAGAAAAACCTATTAATCCGGCATGAGCTGCTATCGTAGGTAGTGTATACCCAAAGCCGAAACAATCCGGCAAGAAAATATCTTTTGATTTTGTTCCAAATTCATTTTTATAAAATTCCTGTCCTAAAAGGATATTCCTGAAAAAAGATTCAGGAGAAGGAACATTTGTATCTGTTGCATCCCAACTACTACCAGAGATGTTCCATCTTTTCTGTGCTATAAATTTCTTAACTTTCTCATACTCCAACGGATAATATTCCTTCATCCATTGATACTTGATACCACCCTCAAAATTAAAAACATAATCGGGATACGTATCCAATAGCCAAATGTTTTGAACTAATGTCTTATACACAAAATCATCAATAGAGGTTTGCACATCCCAATTCCATTGCGAATCAAAATGCGCATTTGAGACAACATATGCCTTGAACTCCTGTTGGGCATGAGCTGTTCCAAGACTCAGCGCAGCAAACATTGCAGCTAAAATTTTTTTCATCTTATAAAATTTAAGTTATTATGAATCAATAAAATAATTTATCTCGTTTTTTTATAATAAAGCGTTTGGCCTTCTTTTGACAAAGATAATGGAACGGCCTCATTGGATACTCCTCTCTTATAATTAGGCCTGTTGCTCATGATAAACTTAATATCAGCCCCATCTTTTATATCATCATAGGTAATATAAGATTTATCATACTCCTTATCGTTGAGATACATTTTTCTTATATACACATTTTCTTTAGACCAATTTTCCGTTGTTACATTCACTTTTTTCCCATTACTCAATGTCATACTAACAGCCTCCATGCCAGGCGATCCAATATTATAGATATTGCTGGAGGGAGCAGTAGGATAAAATCCCATGCTATTAAAAATATACCAGGCAGACATCTGTCCACAATCATCATTACCGCTCAGTGAACCTGGTTGATTTCCATAAAATCTATCCATGACTGCCCGTATCCATTTCTGGCAATTCCATGGTTGTTTTACGTAATTATACAGATAAATAATCTGATGACAAGGTTCATTACCATGCCAATAAGCACCAATTCTGCCCTGTATATCATGAGCACCAGGAATATCATCGGGTATTTCCATTGTAAACATTGAATCAAGCCTGGATATAAAAAGCTTCTTACCAACCATATTTATATACCCTTGAACATCCTGAGGAGTATACCATGTATACTGCATTGTAAAACCTTCTGTTATATCTCCCCAACCATTAACAGACCCAGGACCAGTATAAGATATCGGAGCAAAAGGAGTTCTCCAGTTTCCGGAAGAATCTCGTCCGCGCATATATTTTGTAACTGGATCTACTAAATTCTGGTACGATAATGACCTATTAAGAAAATATTTATAGTCATCATTCTTTTTAAGCTTCTTAGCTGCCATGGCAATGCAATAATCATCAAAAGCATATTCCAGTGATTTAGAAACTGATTCTTTTTCTTTATCAAAAGGCACCCATCCCAATGTTGAATAATCTGATAAGCAATCATAATTAGGATTCATTGCAGTTCTTTTCATGGCCTGATAGGCTCTTTCATAATCGAACCCTTTGACATCTTTCACAATCATATCTGCAAGAACAGATACAGCATGATAACCAATCATACACCACGTTTCATTACCGTAAAAAGACCATATAGGCAACATATGTTCCACGCTTTTATCATAATGTGCCAACATTGAGTTAGCCACATCAGCATTCTTTTCTCTCTGAACTAAATTGAACAGTGGATGTAGAGCTCTGTAAGTGTCCCACAAAGAAAACACTGTTAAATTAGTAAATCCGTTTGCTGTTTCTATATTTTTATCAAGTCCGCGAAATCGGTTATCTGAATCCTGAAAAACAAAAGGATGCAAAAAAGCATGATAAACAGAGGTATAGAATGTTTCTTTAAGTTCTTTTGTACCTTTAACCTGAAACTTGCTTAATTCTTTGTTCCACAGATTCTCACCCTTTGCTTTTAGTGCATCAAAAGTCATACCATCCAGCTCTTTCAAATTTTCCAAAGCACCAGCCGTACTTACTGATGAGATGGCAGTTTTAACGTACACAGCTTCATCTTTTTCTGTTTTGAATTTGATCCAAGCTTTCAAATCTTTCCCCCAAGTTTCTTTACTACTTCTAAATCTATTGGTATTATAAAGCACTGGTTTACCATTTTGCATTAATCCACATGACTGAAATGATTTGGAAAAAACTGCTGCAAAATAAATATGGCGTTCCGGTCCCCATCCTTTAACCAATTTATAGCCGCATATTGTTGAATCATTCACAAAACGAACATTCGCCCATTCACAAGATTGTCCGAGTGTATGTTTTAAATCAATCAGGATAAAAGAATTGTCATTCTGAGGATATGTAAAACGGAATATGCCACTTCTTAATCCAGATGTCATTTCAGCTTTTACTCCGTAATCTAGCAAATCAACTCCATAATAATTAGGACTAGACCATTCTTTGTCATGAGAATAACGTGAACGATACCCTTCTTGCGGATTAGCATGTGTTCCCGGGGTAAATTTGATATCACCGGTACCGGGAACAAATAAAAAATCGCCCAAATCAGGTATGCCCGTTCCGCTTAAATGACTCAAGCTAAATCCTAACAATGTTTTATGATCATATTTATAGCCAGATGCTGCATCATAATCATCACTATCTGTATCCGGACTAATTTGAATTCCGCCAAAAGGGATCTGAGATCCGGGATATACATTGCCATAACCAGCTGTCCCTACAATAGGTTTTACGTATTGAATTAAATTATCTTGTAAAGGGATGGAATCACCTTTGCCTTTATATGAACAAAGCAAAAGAGCCATAACTCCCCATAAGCATTGCTTAAGATTAATATACATGATGATTTTTATATAATAATTGTTCTAGTTACCTTTTAATATCTCCCATCTCAACTTGATATTCTTTCCAAAGATTGTCAACCCGAAACTTTTCAGATGGACCAAAAATATATTTAAATGCAGCATCAAATGACCATGGAATTACCTCCAATGTTGAATGATTAAATTTACGCAAGAAATCTTTGTCTTTTGTCTGAGCTATCCAATAAAGGAAAAATCCTGTAGTACGATATCCATCCATGTAAGTTCCACCTTTGGGTCTGTCTTTAGATGTAAAACCACCATTAGCCAAACGAACAGCATCAGCCATACCTTCAATAAATGCCCAGAAGACTCCACCATCCCCGTAAGATCCGCATCCTTGTGGCTCTAACTGATACGCATGTGTTAATTCGTGATACAATACTCCGCGTGTTTCGAAATTTAGTTTTGCTGTATCATTTTCAGCAAAGCTTTTTTCAATCCATCTGGTACTATACACAATATCAATAATTGGACCATTACCACTTTTTGCAGAAATTCCATTATAATCCTTTATTGTATATACTATATTTTCTAGTTTGGGAATGCTATCTTTAGGAGTAAAGTATAAAGTTTGCAAAACTTTCCTGGCACATTCTTTGATATACTTATCCGGATCAGGCACTATATGATTATATATTTTTGCACCTTTTGTATCTGGAGACAAATTCTTAAATTCAACGTTTCCAACGAAATAGTTATCCCACGAAACTACTTTACGTATTTCTTTTTTTAACCTGATTTGCCCAGCCATCTGAGCATATACAAAAATCACAAGTAGTGAACAAAAAGTTGATAATACTATTTTTTTCATATCAATCAAAATTTACCATCAGTTAAAGAATATGCTTTTGTGTCTGAAGTCAGACATCTTTTTTTGTTGGGAGTAGAAGACATCTCAAAAAAGAGTTCTCCTCCATTTATTATATCATTGTGTGTGATATATGTTTTATCATATATTTTACCGTTTAGTTTCACCCATTTTATGTATCTATTTTTATCACTAACCTTTGGAGCTTTTATTTCCATTGTTTTTCCATCTTTTAGGTTCACTTTTAGATATGGAAGATAGGGTGCACCAAACACATATTGGTCAGTTCCCGGACAAACTGGATAAAATCCCATCGCTGAAAAAATATACCATGCAGACATTTGTCCGCAATCATCATTTCCACACAGTCCATTTATATTATTTTTATACATCCGGTTCATTATCTCACGAACCCAGTATTGTGTTTTCCAAGGTTGAGAACTCCAGGCATACAAATAAGCAATGTGGTGACTTGGCTCATTTCCATGAATATAATTTCCTATTAAGCCTTCTTTAGTTACATCTTCTGTATGTTCATAAAATTCAGCAGGGAGTTTCATCGTAAACAAAGAATCTAGATTACGAATGAATTTTTCATCCCCTCCCATAGCAGTAATAAGACCGTTAACATCATGTGGCACATAGAAAGAATAATTCCACGAATTGCCTTCAATAAATCCTTCTCCGGAAGTACTTAACATACTAAATTTCTTTTTCCATTCACCACTGGCATAACGTGGACGAGCAAATCCAATTGAATGATCAAATACATTTCGATAGTTCAAGGCTCTTTGCTTATATTTATCTGCCAAGACCTTATTACCAGCTTTTAACGCCATCTGATAAATAGTCCAGTCGTCATAAGCAAATTCCATTGTTTCAGATACAGCACTGCCATTCATCTCAAAAGGAATATATCCATATTTTAAATAGTCCTTTATATTCTCATAATAAGGAATGTTAGAACTACTGACCATAGCAGACAACATCTCTTCTTTATCTAGATTAGCTCCTTTAGCATAAGCATCAGATAAGACAGAAACTGCATGATAACCAATCATACACCAATTTTCATTTCCCATTAACGACCAAACTGGTAATGCTTTATGGACACTCTGCTCGCTATGCTTCAACATAGATTTTATCATGTCCGTGTTGCGCTCCACATCTAAAATGTTTAATAGCGGATGAAAAGCACGATAAGTATCCCATAAAGAGAATATTGTATAATTAGTAAAATTATCAGCCTGGTGAATATTATGATCAATGCCTCTGTATTTTCCATCAACGTCCATATAAACAGATGGATTAATCATTGTATGATACAATGATGTATAAAACATTGAGACTTGATCTTTATTTCCTTTCACTTCAATTGTTCCTAACTCTTTTTCCCATTTGTCTTTTGCTTTTCCATAAATCTCATCGAAAGAATAATTGGCTGCTTCTGCCTGAAGATTTTTCAAGGCCCCTTCAGTACTTACACCTGATAAGGCCACTTTTATTTCCAAATTCTGATCTGATAACTGATCAAAATTAAAATACGCTACAATATTCCTTCCCGTTATTTCGGGGAAATTATGCTTGAGATCGAATTTACGCCAAAAACCATTATATTTACTTTCTCCTTTTTCTACATAACCATAATCTTTTATTGGTTTAGAAAAAGATATTGCAAAATAGGTGTAATTGGTCCTTGCCCATCCGTTGGTAATACGATAGCCGGTAAGCAAAGTGTCATTTTCCACACGAAGATTCGTCCAAAGTACTTTTCCATTATAATTATAAATTCCATGAATCAGATCAAGAATAATTCGATTATTTTCCCGTCTTGGATATGTATACTTATGTACGCCAACATGTTCTGTAGCTGTAAGTTGAGCCTTGATTTTATAATCCTCAAGCATTACTTCATAATAGCCAGGAGATGATTTTTCTGTAGTATGAAAGAAACGAGAACGATATCCGGATTCAGGTACCTTGCTGGTACCCGGATTTGTTTTCAATTTTCCGGTAGTTGGCATAATTAGAATATCTCCCAAGTCAGAGTGTCCGGTACCGCTTAAATGGGTATGGCTAAACCCAACTATTGTATTATCTCTATATTGATAACCGGCACAATATTCATAAGCATTCTTCTGATAAATGCCATTTACATTATTAGGAATAGTGTCTGTATCCGGACTAAGCTGCACTGCGCCAAAAGGAACACAGGCACCAGGGAAAGTATGCCCCATACCATTCGTTCCAATAATTGGATTTACAAAATCAGTATACTGAGATTGCCCAAAAACAGCAATTACATCTAAAAGAAAAAAGAAAGAAAGAAGCGATCGTTTCATTATAATCATTGAATTTTATCAGAAATATTTATTTTAGTTATAATCTTACTATTTTTTCTCGTTAACAGAAAACGAATAAGGGAAATCTTCTTTATTAATGCCACGTTCCTTGTTCGGAGTATTGCCCATGCGGATGTTTATCTCACCACCATTTATCAGATCACTGTGCTTCAGATAATTCTTTGTATAGGTGTTACCATTAAACATCATAGATTCAATATAACGGTTATCCGAACTGTTATCGGGAGCATTGATAATCATCTCCTTTCCATTTTCAAAGGTGATGGTTGCCTTCTTAAACAACGGAGCACCAAGAACATATTCATTTGAACCGGGGCATACAGGATAGAATCCAAGCGCGGAAAAGACATACCAGGCTGAAGTCTGGCCATTATCCTCATCACCGCAATAACCGTCAGCATTGCAGTTATACATACGGTTCATCACCTCACGAAGCCAGTACTGTGCTTTCCATGGCTGACCGGCATAGTTATACATATAAATCATGTGCTGAATAGGCTGGTTACCGTGTGCATAATTACCCATATTCATTATCTGCATCTCACGGATTTCATGGATCACGCCTCCATAATAGCTCTCATCAAATACCGGGGGTACAGCAAAGACAGAATCGAGCATGTTTACGAAAACTTCTTTTCCACCCATCAGGTCTATCAGTCCCTGAGGATCATGGAATACAGACCAGGTATAATGCCAGCTGTTACCTTCGGTAAAGGCATCACCCCATTTTAGAGGAGAAAAAGGAGTCATAAATTTGCCATCGGCATTCTTGCCACGCATAAGCTTTGTCTCTTTATCAAACAGGTTCTTGTAGTTCATTGCCCGTTTGGCAAAAAGCTCGGTTTCTTTCTTTGGGCGTTTGAGTTCCTTTGCCAGTTTGTAGATACACCAGTCGTCATAAGCATATTCCAGTGTACGGGCAGCGTTCTCGTTTATCTTCACATCATAAGGAACATAACCCAGTTTGTTGTAATATTCATAGCCCAAACGGCCGGTTGAGGAGACAGTTGGATGTACATTCTCTGTGCCATGTACAAGACCTTTATACAAAGTCTGGAGGTCATCTACTTTCACACCTTTCATATAGGCATCGACCAGTATTGAAGCGGAGTTATTGCCAACCATACAACCGCGATGGCCGGGGCTGGCCCATTCTGGGAAGAAGCCACTCTCTTTATACGCATTGATCAGTCCTTCCTGGATTTCCTTATTTACTGAAGGGAACACCATATTCAGGAATGGAAACAAACAGCGGAAGGTATCCCAGAAGCCGGAATCAGTATAAAGGTAACCGGGAAGCACTTCACCGTTATAAGGGCTATAGTGAACTACCTTACCCGAAGCATCTGTTTCATAGAACTTACGGGGGAAAAGCATCGAACGATACATACAGGAATAGAAAGTGCGGTACTGATCCAGTGAACCTCCTTCAACTTTTATTTTACCCAGGGCATTGTCCCATTGGCTCTTTCCTTTTGATACCAGTTCATCAAAACTGTCATTGCCGAGTTCTTTCATATTAAGGTGAGCCTGTTCAAAGCTTATGAAAGAAGAGGAGACTCTGGCATGAACCACTTCTCCCTTAGCTGTTCTGAAACCAATAACAGCGCCGGTATGACCGGCTGTTTGTTCTGACTCCTGTTTCAATTGTCCATCGGAAAAGGTGTATTTATAAACAAACGGTTTATCAAAAGTGATTTCAAAGTAATTTTTAAAATTGGCGGGTACTCCTCCACTGTTCTTTGTAGTATAGCCTATTATCTTGTTCTCTGCGGGAAGTATTTTAATATAAGAACCTTTATCAAAAGCATCGATCACCACAAAGGAACTGTCGCTCTGAGGGAAAGTGAAGCGGAACATTGCTGCACGTTCGGTGGGGGTTATTTCCGTCACTACATCATGATCGGCAAGATAAACCTTATAATAGTAAGGGCGAGCAATTTCTGCCTTGTGAGAAAACCAGCTGGCACGTTTATTCTGATCGAATATAGGACCACCTACAACCGGCATTATGGAGAACTGACCGTAGTCGTTTATCCAAGGACTGGGCTGATGGGTCTGTTTAAAACCTCGGATCTTATTTTCTGTATAAGTGTAAACCCAGCCGTCACCCATCTTGCCAGTTTGAGGTACCCAAAAATTCATTCCCCAGGGACGGGCTATGGCAGGATAGGTATTTCCTGTGGATAACTGGTAAGTTGACTGGCTGCCAATCAATGGATTGACGTAATCGGAGAGACTACTGCCCTCAACGTTGGCGAACAATGAAGTGAAGGGCACAACACAACTCAAAGCAAAAAATAGAACAAACGTATATACATTCTTATATTTCATGATATAGATCCTAATTTTATACGCAATATTTTGCATTAAAAACAATTACTAATTATAAACATCCATCCACTTTCATATGAAAATGGATGGATGATCTATATTATTTATTCACTTGGATATCCAGGATTTTGTTTCAAGTTTGGATTACTTGCTAACTGATTATAAGGTATTGGGAATATTTCAAGATTCTTATCATTTGAAGCAGTATGATCCCACCAATTTGTAGAGACAAACTTACCAAAACGAATTAAATCTGTTCTACGTTTCCCTTCGAAAATAAATTCACGAGCTCTGTCGTTAATTAATTCATCCAGAGTCAGAGTCGATGTTGTATATCTGTACTGAGCCCAGTCATCAGAACTATAATCACGTATTCTGCATTCGTTGACTAAATCAACAGCCTCTTGAGTTGCACTCCCAGCATTCTTTCTCATTAAAGCTTCAGCCTTGAAGTATTTTATTTCTGTAAGTCTGTACAATGCCCAGTCATTACTCCAGTAGTGAGGATCAGTGGATGGCCCAGGTTGATATTTATTAAAACGAGCACCGCTATTTTCTTCTCCATTATACATAGTTGATTCTGTCTTACCTTCACTTGCTCTATAAATATAATTAACAAAAACAAGAGGTTTATTTTTGTATTCCTCTGTTCCTAGAACTGGCTTAGTAGGATCATCATAGTAATATTGTGGGCCAATAAGCATCCAAGTTGATTTTCTTAAATCTTTAGCATCAAAATTATTATAAGCAGAAGGAATAACAACACCTCCGTTGTTACCATTGGAAGCACCTCCATAAATATATTTTTGAGCAAAATGATAAAAATCTCCATTCCAGCCACATTTATTTATTGATCCTTGATAATCATAAGCCAAAACAAACAAATTTTCATTTGAAGTAGTGGAGTTCGTATTACAGAATGGAGTCTTAATATCCTGATCCAAAGCTAATACTCCAGTTTGAGAACCTACTTTATTTTGAAGGATATAATCACATGCTTTTATACAATCATCATATCGCTGGGTTCCAGACCAGATTTCAGCATTTATATATAATTCAGCCAACATTGCATAACCGGCAGCTCTTGTTACACGTCCATTATTTGCAGAGGATAATAAAGGCAATTTATCTACATTATCAAGCAACTCCTTCTCTATAAATTTAAAAACTTCAGTACGCTGAACAGTCGGAGGACTTACAGGAGTTCCTATTTCTGTTACGACAGGAATATTTCCAAATAAGTCCATAAGTCTAAGATAATGATATGCTCTGAAAACTTTCATTTCAGCTACAAACTGATCTTTTTCTTCTTGAGTAATTCCCATTCTTTCAGGATCTAAAGAAGCAATTCTATTTGCTGCATCTGTACATAATCCCATGCCCCAAAACATAAGTCTCCATGTATTGCCTATCGTATTTTCTCTAATATTCCAAGTATGATAATGAAGGCGAATCCAATCTCCCCCATCGTAACCGTGACGTCCTTTTGTAGGCCAGGCTATTTGGTCTGCTGAATACTCATTCAATCGCCAGCAACCGTTTTGGCCTGTAGGTGCAGCCCATGCTCTGGCATGAGTATATGGTCTAAGCACGGCAGAGACAACTTCATCTCTGTTATTGTAAAAATTATCTGAACTTATTCTGCTGTACATACTTTCATCCAAGTTCGTACATGAACTAGTAGCGAACAATAAGCTCACCGAAATTATGGCAAATGATAATAGTTTATTTTTTTTCATAATATTTATTTTAAAATTGAACATTCAGCCCGATTGTATAACTTCTGGTAATAGGATAGCGATCTCTACTGTCAAGACCTGGAGCAAGACCTGTATCATTAACTTCCGGATCTAGCCCTTTATAACCAGTAATTGTAAAAAGATCTCTTGCTGTAAAATAAATCCTAAACTGAGGAATTCTTTTATCACCCGACTTATTTTTAAAATTATAGCCAATAGTCAGATTGTCCAATTTTACAAAGTCACCTTTTTCAAGATAATAGTCAGAATATTGATATGTATCATTTAATGCTGCATGAGTTGTTGTTGCACTTACTAAAACATTAGTAGGTAATGTAATCTTATTGCCATAAGCAATTTCGCCTGTATTCAAAACGTCAAATCCGAATTTACCTCTAAATGAAACTGATAAATCAAAATCTTTATATTTTAAATAATTTGACATTGACAAATAGAACTTAGGAACACCATTTCCTATAACTGCCATATCTCCATCACCAATAGCATCAGCATGAACTTTTTCACCACTTTTATTATAGAATAACCATTCTCCAGTTTCACTAAATCCGGCAAAACGTTTGCCATAGAAATTTCCGATCTTATCTCCGGCATATGTACGAATGGAATTACCTAATGCTCCATAACCGCCAATGTCTCCATATTCTTTATAGTCAACAGTATATAATTGATTAGAGAAACTTTCAAGAACATTATTTGTATGGCTAGCTGTGAAATTAGCTTTCCACATAAAATCCTTTGTTATTACTGGAATAGTATTTAATGTTACCTCAATACCTTTACTCGAAACTTCACCTACATTAGTATATATATCATTAAATATAAATGGAGGCTGTTGCGTGTTATACCATTCTAATAAATTTGATGTTTTTCTATTAAAAATATCAATAGTACCACCGATTCTATTATTAAGGAATCCAAAATCAATACCAAAGTTCAATTCCTTTTTCTTTTCCCATTTTAACTCAGGATTTGGGTTGGAAGTAGGTCCGTAAGTTTGTACCCATTTTCCATTCGGTCCCAGATAAAAACCTCCTGTACCAAGCTGTACTATAGAATTATAACGTCCAATTCCTGAATTACCTGTTTCTCCGTACCCTAATCTGACTTTCAACATATTTAAGAAGGAAAATTGTTTCATAAACTGTTCATTAGATACATTCCATGCTATTGAAGCTGATGGAAAATTTCCCCATTTATTGTTTTTACCAAATTTTGTTGATCCTTCATGACGAAGAGAAAATTGAGCTACATAACGATTATCATATGAATAATTAAGACGACCAAAAAAAGCGATAAGTTTATCGTCCTGTTTCTCTGAGTACATACCAGCTTTACCACTACCTAGCCAACTTCCAGATCCTATATCATTATCTTCTGTAACATCGTTCAGGAATCCTCTATTTTCCATTTTAAGTGCTTCCCATAAATTATATTGAAAACTGTATCCGGCAACAGCACTTATGTTATGAACACCTTTAATCAAAGATGAATATTCAATTGTTGGTTCCACTGTACCTTTTGTATCAATATTCTCTTCCTTCCTGGCATATCCCAGACCTTCATAATTCTGCTTAGATTCCCATGAGTTAACATTTATATATTCAGAATCATGCCAGTTATCTTTCAAAAAGCTTCCGAAGATGGAAACTTTCAAATCCTTAATAAGTTCCAGCCCCACTTTTGCACTTACTGAAGTAGTTTGCTGATTTCTTTTATTTTTATGAGCAGAAAGTCTGTTTATTGGATTTACCATTTTTTCAACTTCATCTGTTAATGCTAATGTTGGATTTAAGGTTAAAGCGGTTTCCCAACCTCCACCACCTAACATATTGGCAGCATTGAAATTAGTTGCCATATTTACCATAGTAGTAAGTTTGTTATTAAATCCTTTAGCATTTAACAGAACTCTAGCACCATAATTTTTACGTTCGTTAGATTTACCTATACCTTGATAATCATTAAAATATACCGACGCACGATAATCTGCAACCTCATTGCCTCCACTTACAGCAAGATTATGAGAATAAGTCAAATTATCTTTATTGATTAAAGCATCATAAAAATCTGTTGAATGATCATAATCAGTCATCTGTCCAGCTTTAGGATTTGAAGGATCTTTCATATAAGCTCTATATTGATCAGCATCCAAGAAATCTGGTCTTTTAGCTACACTATGTCGTGTTACAAAAGTGGAATAATCTATTTTAACACTACCTTTCGCCCCTTTTTTAGTCGTCACTAATATTACACCTGCATTTGCTCTACTACCATAAATAGCAGCTGCAGAACCATCCTTTAGCACATCTATAGATTCAATATCTTCCGGTTGAAGTAAATCCATATTTCCATCAGGAATACCATCAATAACAACCAAGGGGGAAGAGCTTCCTGTAAGAGAAGTAATACCTCTTAACTGAAAAGCAACTCCAGAATTAGGATCAACACCTCCAGTTCTAGTTATTGTCAACCCAGCGACTTTACCTTCCAACAATGACATAGGATCTCTTGATCCCCCCATATTAAAATCACTAGGTTTTACAGAAACAACAGCAGTAGCAACATCTGACCTTTTCAAAGTTCCATATCCCACTACAACAATTTCGTCAAGAGTTTTCGAGTCATCAAATAGTTCTATGGTAAGACTTGACTTATTTCCCACTGAAACGTCTTTTGTTATAAAACCAATAAATGAAATTTGAAGAACTGCTCCTGATGGCACACTTAAAGTAAAATTTCCGTTTTCATCTGTTACTGTGGCTTTCTTAGTACCTTTAACTGATACATTTGCTCCAATAATAGATTCACCTTTTGAATCCTTTACTACACCCGAAATTTTTTTCACCTGCTGTGTAACAGAAGAGACTTCAAGATTTGTACTTCGTCCATTCAATCCAAGCCCAAGGTTAGGCGAACCTATAGCATTAGCAGAAGCGGGAAAAGTACAAGAAAAAAAAATAAAAGGTAAAATTTCCCTAATACCCAACGTTTTTTTCTTCTGAAAATTGTGAAACAACAAACATCTAAACAAAACCTCTTTTTTCATAATTTAGTGTTTTTAATTATCAAACTTGATTAAAAAAAGTATTACCGGATTAATGACAATTTTAGAGAGATTTACTGTGATTTAAAGTTATTTTTATTTCAAGACAATCAATATTTAAAAAGCTAATGTATTTTCAACACATTAATTTCTATCTAAAACTCATCGAACCTGATTCACAAACTTATCAAGCTAAGACCAAATAGCGATTGCTATTTTTGACAAAAGAGTATCTTTAATGCAATTGGGTGATTAAGATATCTTTTTGGTCAATTAGGACACCTTTTACTAAGGTATATTGTAAGTGTCTTTACGGATCACGCCTAAACAATCTGATTTTTTTCAGATAATGTTGTTATTGAAACGAAATCCGGACAACAGATTTATCCATTCATATAATAAAGTTATGCATTCCGTATGAGTGATGTAAATCATACGTTGCAGCCAAAGCATTTTATTTCGTTTGTTATTTAATTTTTTCAGTAAAACTAAGTAAGCCCTCGGCTGAGAACCGATAAGCCCTTGGTCATGAACCCATGGGCCTTTAGCCATGAACTCATTAGCCCTCGGCCGTAGACTTACTAACATTTTTTGTTTCAACTGCTTATTAGAGGCGTAAGCGGAACCAACTATCCCCTGCTCTATTGGGTGTTTTATAAATAGTTGTAAGGGTACTATGTAAGTGCTTAGTTATGACACATCTATCATCGCTTAAAATCATTATGCTGATTTTTTGAACAATATATTAAGCGGTAACACCAGCAACAGTCTTGCAAAACGTAAAATTTGGTAGCAGATAACCTAGACTAGTAGCAGATGATTTTTTATCTGCTACTACCTGAAAGTACTATTAACAGTAACTTTCATCTATTCTAGTAGCAGATGGTGGAGATTATTTATATAAATTAAAATATAGAGGAGGATCTTTTTATGGAGAGTAAGTATATTATTGATAATTTTTTCGATATAAGTTATAAAAACAATGGCAATGTTTCTATTGAATTTAAGAAAAATGCATCTGCTATTGGATTGATCATTATGGAACTAAATTTTTATCATTATATTTTAAATAAGAATATTTTTTTTTTAAAGTGGTTTAAATTTTATTCCTATAGATAAATCTGATATTTGGAATGTTCTTTTTGAGCACGTGAAGAATGTGATTAAATCTATTTAGCTGTAGTTTCATTCTTTTGAAGCCGATATTCTTTAGGAGTCATATTATATTTTTTTGAAAATTCCCGATAAAAATAGGATTTATTTATGATTCCCACTTTATAAATAACCTCTTGAACAGACATATTAGTAGATAGCAAAAGTTTTGCTGCATAAGAAAATCTATAGTCTTTTATGAAATCACTTGGAGCTAACTGTGATGCCTCTTTAAATTTTCTATAAAATTTCCGCACATTCAGTCCCATTTCAGAAGCAACAAACTCAGGTCCAAGAGAATCCTTCTCAATATTAGTTTTTATTATTTGTATAACAGACTCTAAAAAATCTTTGTCATCTTGATGGGTTAAATGGCCATTAATATATTGGTATGCGCTTTCTGGAGAATTATAATAATTCTTCAATATTTGTTTATTCATAACTAAACGATCAACCATACTCTTGAGTATCATTGATGAAAATGGTTTAGTAAGATATGCATCTGCTCCATTCGATATTCCTTTTACTTTATCCTCTTCAGTATTTCGGGCAGAAATTACTATTATAGGCACAGTACAAGTATATTTATTCATTCGAATTTGCTTTGTCAGATCAAAACCGTTTTGCCCAGGCATCATTATATCAGTAATGATCAATGCCGGGGATTGATTTTCAAGAATTTTAAATGCTTCGTCGGCATTATATGCCTTCAATATATCATAATCAGCAGATAATATATCAGAAACCAACCAAACTATATCTTTGTTATCGTCAATTATCAATACCGACGAGCGCAAAGATAATTGAGGTTGCGTGTTTTTATCTGAAACGTAATTTATTTCTTTATCAAAGTTAGCCAGAGCCTGTTCTTCATTTTCAGGTTTATTTTGAGAAGAATATGATAACGACAATAGTGGAAAATCAACAAGGAACTCAGTATAATTGTTAATCTCACTTTTCACATGTATCTGTCCGTGCAACAACTTAACCATATTGTAACAAATTGCAAGTCCCAAACCATTTCTAGATAAAGCATCCCTACAGTCATTTTTATTCATATTATCCAAAATCCGATATCTATCAAAAATTAGATCCAAATCTTTGTCTTCAATACCTTCTCCTGTATTTTTTATTATAAATTTCAAAAAATCATTTTCTACAAATGCAGTGACCTTAATCAATCCTCCCTGGGGGGTATACTTAAAAGCATTAGATATCAGATTCATAAAAATTTTATTCATACATAAAGTATCTGTGTTCCAATATAATTCATTGTCTACATTAACTTTAATAGTTATGTCCTTAGATTCTGCAGTTTCAATAAATGATAACACTTGACTATCAAGTAATTCCGAGATACAAACTTTTTCAATATGGCAAGCATCGAATCCAACTTCTCCAAATTTTCTAAAATCAATAATTTCTTGTATTAATTCATTTAATTGTTTAGCATTGTTATATAAAACATTTGTATATTTCTGAACATATTCATCAGATTTACCATACGACAAGATTCTTTCGCAAACGCCATTAATCAACGTTAATGGCGTGCAAAATTCATGAGTTATATTTGTAAAGAAGTCCAACTTAGCATTATATAATTCTTCCTTTTTCTGCTCCTGCAATTTATTTAATAAATCTTGCTTGTTGGATTTTATTTTATTTATTCCAAGTCTCATAAGAAATAAACACAACAAAATAAAAAAGACGAAATATACAATTCGGGCAAAAATAGTCCAATACCAAGGATTGAGAATAATTATTGAAAGCTCATAAAATTTATTTTCTGAAGTAAAAACATCACTTTTATATTTAACTTTCAGAACATATTGTCCGGGAGGAAGATCTGAGAAAGTAACCTCATTGTAATTTTGCAAATCTTTCCATTCCTTACTGTAATTCTCCAAAAAATACGAATATTCATAATTAGAACCGTTAATATAATCAGGAGCAATGAATGATACAGCAAACGAATTCATCTTTGATGGAAGTTCAATATGATTATCCTTTCCTTTTACATAATCAAAAATATTTTTTTTATCACCTAAAATTTTTAAACCTGTAAAGTATACTTTTGGATAGTAATCTTTCTGATCTACGGCTCCAGGTTCTAACCATACCAGCCCATTTATTCCTCCAAAAAAGAGTCGGTTGGTATAAGGACAATGATAATATGCATTATCACTGAATTCAACCACAGTTAGTCCTTCCCGATAAAAATATTTATGCGAGAATTTATTGTTCGGATTATACTTTATAAGTCCCTTATTTGTGCTTAACCAAAGACATCCGCTATTATCTTCAAGTATACCATGAATCATATCATTTATATACCCATTTTCCCCATTTACATTTTTCAAAGAAAAGTCTTTATTAATTTGCATTTTGGTAAGTCCTGAACTTGAGCCAAAATACAAGATAGAATCATTTGTCCCGTGAACACATAAAATATCATTCACAGCATAATTATTCTCATCATTAAGTGTAATAAACTTATATTGGTTAGTGCGGGTATTAAAACATACTGCGCCAAATCCGCGGCATCCAAGCCATATATTTGATTTATTATCGTTTGTCATGGAAAAAAGTTCACTAGCTATCTTTGAACCTTTTTTAAATAAAAAAGACTTTGCTGACTTAACTTTAATTATGGGAACATTACCATTTATAATCAATTTTATTAGTCCGTTCCCATCTGTTGCCAACCATAAAGTTGAATCATTTTCTTCGTATAGAGAATGAACATAATTAATCCCGGTTTTTGTTTTATTGATAACAGAATGTACTCTATTATCTGAATATGAATAATATGAAAGTTCTGGACCATTAGTCGCCACCCACAGTATATTTTTATATTTACTTCCAACCAAGGCGAAAACCTGATCATTCGATAGCCCTGTTTCTGTTGTGAAATGAGATATTTTTTGTAAAATGGCTTTATCCTTTAATGTTTTATCATAGTTTGGTATGCGAATAATTCCATCTCCTTTAGTCCCAATCCACAAACTATTGTATTTATCTGTATAAATTGACCGGACAGGTTTAGCAACTTTAATAGGTAGCCAATCCAGCATTATACTATTAAAAAAATCGCGATTCTTATAATACAGTCCTACCCCTTGTCCATCTGTACCTATCCAGACAATATCCTGATTATTGTCTTTATAAAGATTAAATACCCCGGTATTCAGATCTACAACTTCTTCAGAATAGTGTTGTTGTGCAACTAGTTTAATTGTACCTTTCCCTTTGAAAGCTATTAAGAAATCACCGTGATTCGAAATGATAGATGAAAGAGAACCATAACGGCGGAGCAAATGACTTATGTTTTTAATAAATACCTTATGGTTATGACTAATGTTGTATACAAAAAGCATACCACGTATATCTACAAAATATATTAACCCTTTATCATAATATGCATTTTGTATTGCAAAATCATGAATAACAGCATTTTTCTTTATTAATCGTATTTTCTTATTATCTTTCTCTTTAGGGTAGTTAGTATGAATATTCCATACACCGTGTTTTGAGGAAAAGATCCAAAGCAAATTTCTGTTATCAATAAAAAAAGCTTCTACCTCTTCCGAATTAATTCCAGATAAATAGAGCTCTCTAAAACAATGTTTGTTTATATCATAATATGATATATAGTTTTTTTTACCAATTAACCACGTTAAACCATCTCTAGTTGAAGCTATACTGCATGGATCCCTATATTGCTTATAGCTCTCTGTAACTCTGTGCTGACTAATTGAAAACTTATTTACTCCAAGATAAGTACATACCCACAAATCATCACCACCAGCATCCACTATTTTATGAATAATATTACTTGATAGACTATATTTATTGCCATATTCCATCCGGAATAGTTGGAAATTTTTTCCATCATAAAAGTTTAGCCCATCATAAGTTCCAAACCACATAAAGCCATTACGATCCTGATGAATACACAATACAGCACTATTAGACAAACCATCCTGATTACTTAATTTCCGCAAATTATAAGATGCATTAGCGTATAAACAAACAAATTGAAAGATATAGAATAGTAGTAAAAAAACACATCGTCTCTTAAAGTACATACTTATTGTATTTGTGATTAACAAAATAGTTATAGTTGTGGCGTTTTTTAGATTTATTTCACAAACAAATATAATACTAATAAGCAGCAATAAAACAAATAATCGATTTTTATTTTCCATCAAAAAAAATAAAGTTACGATTATATAGTCGTATAAATTACATAATTGTATAAAAAAGTAGGAATGAAAAAATATTAACACAACAAGTTACATCGGAATTAAATATCATTATTTTTATGCTGAGCGTTATTGTAATTTACACTAATATGCTTCCCCCAATTGCTAAGACTCTCAATAACAGGCATTACAGACTCCCCCATCGGTGTCAGCTTATACTCCACTTTTGGAGGAACTGTTGGATAGACAATACGCTCCACAAGCCCGGCTTGCTCCAATTCCCTGACCGTCTGGGTAAACATTTTGTTGGCAATACCGTGTAAACTGCGTTGAAGTTCCCCAGAGCGCATCACCCCATCTTTCAGATGAAATAAAACTATTGTCTTCCATCGTCCTCCAATCATGTCCATCACTAACTCTAAAGAACAAAAATAGTCCTTTCCTTTAAAAATATATTTCTCTATACATCCTTCATTTCCCATGATTCACTCCTTTTGGTTACTATACCACTTTTTAGTAGGTACTTGCATAATCGATATTAATATCTGAAATTTGCAGCAAAGAAACAAAATTAAAAGGAGAAACGAAATGAAAGTTGTAGCAATTAACGGAAGTCCTCGTAAAGAAGGTAATACTTATCACGCATTGATGGGTGTTGGAAAGCAATTAATGGAAAACGGTATTGAGTTCGAGATTATACACATCGGCAATAAAGCAGTGAGAGGATGCATGGCCTGCGGCGGATGTTCCAGAAACAAAGATGAGAAATGCGTTATTACAACAGATCCTTTGAATGAGTGGGTTCAGAAGATGAAAGATGCTGATGGAATTATTCTTGGTTCTCCCGTTTACTATGCCGGAATACCGGGAACCATGAAATCTTTCCTTGATCGTGCTTTTTATGTATCGGGCAGTAACGGCAATTTATTTCGTCAGAAAGTTGGAGCTGCAGTTGTTGCTGTACGCCGCACCGGAGGTTCTTCTACATTCGACAGTCTGAACCATTATCTAAATTATTCGGAGATGATTCTTGCTACGTCAAACTACTGGAACATTACTCACGGACTTTCTAAAGGAGAAGTTCTAAAAGATGATGAGGGCGTACAGATTATGGAAGTTCTGGGAAGAAACATGGCGTGGTTACTTAAAATGCGCGAACAAACAAAAGAATCCGTTCCCGCTCCTGAGAAGGTGGATAAGATTTACACCAATTTTATCCGTTAATAAAATAGATTTTATACATCCTCGTTACTGGTTATTAAGTTAAAAAGTAAGTCGGATATATAAAAAAGTTCTCCATTGTAACTATTGTTACAAGTAGAGAACCATGAATTACCATACCTTTGCATCATCATCCAAAATATTGAAAGAATGAAACGAACTGTGATTAAAATAGATGAAGCGTTGTGCAATGGTTGCGGAATGTGCGTAGAAGGTTGCCACGAAGGTGCTTTACAGCTTATTAATGGCAAAGCTGTAATGATCAGCGATTTATATTGCGATGGCTTAGGAGCATGCATTGGTGAATGTCCGGTAGGTGCTATTGAACTGGAGGAGCGTGAAGCAGAGCCTTACAGCGAAGAAGCTGTTATGGAGCGTATTGCTCCTAAAGGCGAAAGAGTAATTCTGGCTCACTTAAAGCACTTAAAAGAGCATGGCGAAAAAGAATTGCTTATGCAAGGAGTTGATTATCTGAGAAGAAACAACATAAAGGTAGATCTTTCACAGGTTCATGGGCAGCCTCATGCCGGCGGAATGCAGGGAGGATGTCCTGGTTCTATGGCTCGCACACTGAAATCTACAGGACCATCTGTTGCTGGTTCCGGATTTGCTACCGGTGGCGCCGCTATTTCGGCTCAGGCTTTTTCAGCCACACCACAAGTTTCAGAGCTTCGTCAATGGCCGGTTCAGCTACATTTACTTAATCCGCAAGCTGGATATTTTCAGGGAGCAGATGTATTATTGGCTGCAGATTGTACATCTTTCACAGCCGGAAACTTTCACAGTCGTTTTCTGAAAGGGAAGATTCTGGCTATTGCTTGTCCTAAACTCGATAGTAATACGGAATCTTATATAGAAAAACTAAAAGTTATGATAGATGAGTCTATGATTAACACTCTTACTGTGTTGATTATGGAAGTTCCATGTTGCGGAGGGTTACTTCAGATGGCAAAAATTGCAAGAGAAGAAGCCACACGCAATATTCCTATCAAAGCAATTGTATTGTCTTTGGAAGGGGAAGTTAAAAGTGAAAGATGGATTTAATCACTCAAAAGATTTATTTCTTTGATATATTAAATAGTTAAGAGTAGCCAACGCAAGTTGGCAGATTAGCCTCATGAACTTGATAATCTTGCATTGAACAAGTAATTATTAAGATCTTGAGGCTCTTTTTATAGGTATAACAAGTAAAAGCTGATATTAACAAAGTGCTATAAAAAAACAATTGTCACATAAAGTGATAACTATACACTTAATCATAGAACTCATCCTCCTATTATTAAAAGGCAGATATAATATTAACGGCATATTTATAACGTCAGAAAATGTTCCAGAAAGTGTTACTTTAAATAAAACAAAGCATAAAAACTTCTGATATAATGCGTTTCTTTTGTCTTTTTTTTAATTATTTTTGCAGCAAAAAACATGAAACAAAGGAAATTACTCTTAATTATCTTGTTGGCAGCATGCCAATTTGTTGCTGCACAAAATCTTCAGTTACATTACGATTTCAGACATGCTCTTCACAGCAAAGTCGCTCCAGAAAATTACATAACTTCAACATTCGAAATGTTTAAACCTGATAAATGGGGTTCTACTTTTATGTTTGTTGATATGGACTACAACCAAAGTAAAGGAAATATTGGAACTGCTTATTGGGAAATTGCACGTGATTTCAAAATTGGGAAATGCCCTATCATGCCACATATTGAATATAATGGCGGAGCAGGTAATGCAGAGGGTTTCGGTTTTTCAATTGCTAACGCTTATCTAGTAGGAGCTTCTTATCCATTTAGCTGTGGAAATGCTAATTTCAGCACATATATTGCTTACAAATACAATGCATTTGAAAAAGCAAGTAATGATGTTCAATGGACAGGTACATGGGGTATTCCTTTACTAGATAACAAACTAACTCTTTCTGGATTCATTGATGTTTGGACAGAAAACAAAGATCGTTCAGGAGTAGAATCAGGAAAGAAGGTTATTTTGCTTACAGAACCTCAGATCTGGTATAACATTAATTCTAAGTTATCTGTAGGTTCAGAAATTGAAATCAGCAACAATTTCTATACAGGTTACGAAAATAAAGCTTATGTATGCCCTACTATAGCAGCTAAATGGAATTTCTAAACAAGAATAAAGATAAATACCAATGATTGAAAAACTATTTAAACTGACAGAAAATAAAACTAACGTCAGAAAAGAAATCATTGCAGGATTAATCACATTCCTGACAATGTCTTACATCTTAGCTGTTAATCCTAGTATTCTTAGTGCAACAGGAATGGACAAATCTGCCCTATTTACCACAACAGCCCTAGCCACTATTATAGGTACGCTTTTAATGGCCTTTTTACCAAACCTGCCTATTGCACAGGCACCAGGTATGGGACTAAACAATTTCTTTGCATTCTCAGTAGTACTGACTATGGGATACAGCTGGCAAATGGCTCTTACTGCTGTATTTATTGAAGGTTTGATTTTCATTCTTCTTACCTTCTTCAATGTACGCGAATTGATTGTAAAGAGTATCCCTCAAACATTAAAAGAGGCTATTCCCGTTGGTATCGGGCTTTTCATTACTTTAATTGGTATGAAAAATGCCGGAATAATTGTTGGAAATCCTAATACACTTGTCTGCATGGGTGATTTAGCTAATCACAATGTTTGGATTGCAATGATAGGCCTTATTATTACCGGTGCTTTATTCGCCATGAACGTTCATGGTTCAATCTTAATTGGTATTGTTATAGCAACAGTTTGTGGGATATTCTTCGGAGAGGTTCACACACCAGAAGCAGGAATTTTCTCACTACCTCCTTCTATTGAGCCTATCTTCTTTAAGTTCGATTGGAACCATATATTCACTTTTGATATGCTTGTGGTAGTATTCACATTCTTATTCGTGAACTTATTCGACACAGTAGGAACTCTGATTGGCGTTGCATCAAAAGCTGGATTTATTGATGAAAAAGGAAACTTTCCACAAGTTAAGAAAGCCCTTTTTGCTGATGCTTTAGCAACTACATTTGGTTCAATCTTAGGAACAAGTACTGTAACTTCTTATGTAGAAAGCTGCGCAGGTGTTGCTTCTGGTGGTAGAACTGGTTTAACAGCAGTAAGTACAGCATTTATGTTCGTTATAGCATTGTTCCTTTCACCACTATTCCTAATGGTACCGGCTTCAGCAACTGCTCCGGCTCTTATCATCGTTGGTTTATTCATGATTTCTTCAATCATCAAAATAAACTTCAATGATATGACTGAATCTTTACCTGCATTCCTTACAATTGTAATGATGCCATTCTGCTACAGTATCGCTCAAGGTATTGTATTCGGATTCCTAAGCTACACTTTCTTAAAAGTATGTACAGGACAAGGTAAAAAGGTTTCGGTTGCTGTTTATGTAATCGCTTTATTATTCCTGACAAAGATGGTTATTGATGCTTTGCATTTAGTATAAAGATTTGCATTAAATCAGATAATATAATAAAGGCTGCCGAATAATTATTCGGCAGCCTTTATTATATTATCCTATATTATTCCTCGATTAAAACTCACTAGTGAAATGGAACTTAATACTCTTAAAGTCCATTTGCGCCATCTGAAGTACATAGTTACTATCGGCAAGGAAAACATCTCTGCCTTCTCTATCCTTTGCCATGAACTGATATTTACGTTTCTTGAAAGCTTCTAGTTCTTCTTTGTTATCGCTTTCTACCCAGCAAGCTTTATAAAGGCTTAATGGTTCCCAACGACAAGCTGCGTTGTATTCGTTCAGTAAACGGTATTGTATTACTTCAAACTGCAATTGCCCTACAGTACCAATAATCTTACGACCGTTGAACTGGTTAACGAACAACTGAGCAACACCTTCATCCATTAACTGATCAACACCCTTATTGAGCTGTTTCGTTTTCATTGGATCAGCATTCTCGATGTATTTAAACATTTCCGGAGAGAAGCTAGGTAAGCCTTTGAAGTGTAGTTCTTCTCCTTCAGTTAAAGTATCACCGATTTTAAAGTTACCTGTATCTGGCAAACCGATAATATCGCCAGGATAAGCCTCATCAATTGTACTCTTCTTCTGAGCCATGAATTGAGTTGGCGAAGAGAAACGCATGGTTTTTCCATGACGGATATGTTTATAAGGTGCGTTGCGCACAAACTTACCTGAGCATACTTTACAGAAAGCCACACAAGAACGGTGATTGGGATCAATATTAGCTGTAATCTTAAAGATAAAACCTGTGAACTTTTCTTCTTCAGGTTCTACTGTTCTCTCTTCAGCTTTTACCGGACGAGGAGATGGAGCTATTTCTACAAAGCAATCGAGCAATTCCTGTACCCCGAAATTATTAAGGGCAGAACCAAAAAAGACAGGAGCTATCTCAGCACTCAGATATTCGTTGATATCAAATTCCGGATATACTCCATCAATCAGTTCCAAGTCTGTACGTAGTTTATCTGCCAGAGGTTTTCCTATATTTTTATCCAGATCTTCACTATCAATACTAACCTCTACCTTTTCTGTAACAACCTGCTTACTTGGTTGATAAAGATCAAGCTTTTGTTCGTATATATTATAAACGCCTTTAAAACGAGCACCTTGTTCAATAGGCCAGCTTAACGGGCGAACTCTAATCTGTAATTCAGATTCAATTTCATCCAACAAATCAAAAGGATCGCGTCCTTCACGGTCCATCTTATTTATAAAGACAATTACCGGAGTATTTCTCATACGGCAGACTTCCATCAATTTACGAGTCTGCGCCTCAACACCCTTTGCACCGTCAACAACAATAATTACACTATCTACAGCAGTCAGCGTACGGAATGTATCTTCAGCAAAATCCTGGTGACCCGGAGTATCTAGAATATTCACTTTATAGTCGCGGTAATCAAACTCCATCACAGAAGTAGTTACAGAGATACCACGTTGTTTTTCAATCTCCATCCAGTCGGAAGTTGCCGTTTTCTTAATCTTATTAGACTTCACAGCCCCCGCAACCTGAATTTGCCCTCCAAACAGAAGAAGCTTTTCCGTTAATGTAGTTTTACCCGCATCCGGGTGAGAGATAATAGCGAAAGTACGCCTTCTTTTTATTTCGTCAAGCATATATTGGTTTAATTAATATCATTTATGCACTCTTGTAAGCTCACCTCCCAGTGAGGGATTTCAATATCAAAAGTCTTTTTTATTTTTGTTTTATCTAATACAGAATAATGAGGGCGTGCCGCTTTTGCAGGATAATCGGCCGTGTGAAGAGGACTCACTTTGCATGTACTAATTCCGGCTATACGATGAATGGCAAGTGTAAAATCGTACCATGAGCAAACCCCTTCATTGCTAAAGTGGTAAATACCCGGAACAATACCTTTATTAATTGCAGCATAAATTGCTTTGGCAAGATCACGCGCATAAGTTGGCGTTCCTATCTGATCAAAAACAACCCCCAAAGATTCTCTTTCCTTACCAAGACGGATCATTGTCTTTACAAAGTTGTTTCCAAAGGTAGAATAAAGCCAAGCTGTTCTTATCACAATTGCTTTTGAGCAATTACTCATAACATTCTGTTCGCCTTCCAGTTTTGTATTTCCATAAACAGAAGCAGGACAAGTTGGTTCTTCTTCAGTATATGGTATATGATTAGTTCCATTAAAAACATAGTCTGTTGAAACCTGAATCATAGCAGCACCTCTGCTTTCTGCAGCTTTAGCAAGATATCCAGGAGCAACAGCATTCAGTTTTCTGCATAAATCAGCATTATCTTCTGCTTTATCTACAGCTGTATATGCTGCACAATTCACAATTACATCTATTTGGTTTTCTGTAACAAACTTCTGTATAGCTTGTTCATCACAAATATCAAGTTCTTGTACGTCTGTAAAAAAATAGTTGTATTGATTGTTTTCCGAAGAAAGCAAACGCATTTCATTGCCTAATTGACCATTGGCACCGGTTATCAATATATTTTTCATGACTAATCGTCTAATTTTAAATCTCCGTTTCTATCCTTTTCATAGTAGTTTGACAATAACGAAAGAAACTTCGATATTGTTTCTATTGCTTTACTTGTTTCAGGAGTTATTTCTTTTTTTTGAAGCTTCAGCAACATAACGCCATATAACGCTTCAAAACAGGTTTCTATTTCAGACTCATCTGTATTTTTATTCTTGTTACGCAATTCCACTATAAAAGGCAAAGCTTTATAATACGCTGCACCATAAAAAGGTTCTTTAGGTGAACGTAATAATTGTAAATGCAAATCTGTTAATGAAATAATAACATTCTTATTTATCTGCAGATGTCCTTTTTCTATTACACCTTCAACGCGCATCATGCCTATTAAATCATCGTACCATTGAGTCAACTTAGCTTTTTCTTCTTCATTTATCTGGTATTGGCTGATAAAGCTTGATTTCAACTTATCAATATCACATCCGGCAGCGCGAATAATATCTTCGATTTGCCACATGTATATAAGGTATTCAGCAATATTGGTTTGCTTAAGTTTTTGTGCAATAAACATATTCTATTTAATTAGTAAAGCGGTTTTCCAAAGAAAGTAAAAATCAAGCCAAGAACAGATAGCACCATTACCACTACCCCTATTGTACGGTTAATAACCCATATACCTCTTACATTGAATCTTGTACGCAACTTACTTACAATAAATGTTATTAAAAACCACCAGGTAAACGCACCCAGAGCAATTGACAAATAACCTACTATTTTTTCATACAGATGTATTTGCGGTGCAATAAAGGTAAAGCGTGCAAAAAGTCCTATAAAAAGGAATATTATAAGTGGATTAGAGAGTGTTACCGCAAAAGCAGTAATAAAATTATGTAAATAAGTTCCTTTGGAAGGAGATGCCGGCCGTAATGAATTAACCGGATTGCTTCTGAAAGTATATACTCCAAAAACAAAAAGCACTATACTACCCAGCAGCTGGAGATAAAACTGATTTGCAGAAATAAAGTCAAAGATAAAACTCATCCCATAACCAGTTAATAATGCATAAGCAATATCACTTAATGATGCACCCAAACCGGTAACAAATCCATACCATCGCCCTTTATTCAGAGTACGTTGAATACATAGCACTCCAACGGGGCCTAAAGGAGCAGAGACCACCACTCCAATGATAAATCCTTTTATCAACAGATCTAATATCGTTACTTCTATAGCTAACATTTTGCAAAGATGGCACTTTTTTGTGAAATTTGAAGCATTCTGTTCACGTTTTTTGCCTTATCTCACTTTGGTTTAGCTTTTTTAGCAATCATTTTGCACAAGCAAAAAACCGGCTAAATAAATAATTTAACCGGTTATAGAAAAGAGTCTGCAAATTACCTAGTTTCTACAACGCCCGAAGGTTATATTAAATCCAAAACAAATGTTTGTATTAAAGTTATTGGTTGGTATGTATTGAGGGGTAACATTTGTTATCATTCGGTCGGACCCAACAAAGAATGTAAATCCTTTAGGATGTATATTCAACATCCAGCCAAGATTGGAACCAAAAGTTGAATAAGAATAGTTAACTGATGCATCCAACCACCTTGCCGGTCGCATATTTAATGCAGCCATAGCCTGACTCCAGGTATAAGGCTTATTTATATGAGTTGTTGTTAATGCTCCTAACGACATTTTATCATTAAGAAATAAGTATTCGGCTCCAAAGTTTACAGTAGAAGCAAGTGTTGTTGTGCGGTTTACTTTTCCTTCATCGTAAAACTTAGTCATATCTTCCAGATCGTCTTTCATATTTTCGAATTGTTCATCAACACTATTAGGATCTCCATCTTCAGGATCTACTGCTATGTTATTGAAACCATCAAAAGTAAATGGCTCATTATTATGGGTTGCACCCTTAAGACTATTTTTCCAATTGATAAATCCAAGGTCGAGCACAGAGGCAGACAATATAAAATTATCGCCAATTTTATAAGTAGCTCCTAAATCGATTCCAGCTCCATAACCTGCAGGACCAGCATTCTTTTCTACATCAAAACCGGTAATCTCACCGGGATTCTCAGCTTTTGTTTTATAATAACCTCCTCCAACAGTAGTATTTATTGTTCCATTAGCCATTATCTGCCATTTATCTCCAGTCAGTTCAATATCCATCTGATCTATTTTCGTATCAACATTGGCACCACCAACCAGGAATTTCAATTTAGCACCAATGGTTAACCGATCATTAATCTCATGCGCATGCCCCAATGCCAGTTCAACATAATTATTTGAATTAGCTGCAAAGTTTTTAATGTGATAAACTTCCTGATCCATACCAGTCTTCATAAAATTGAATAGTTCGTATGGTAAATTGAAAGAAGTATTTGATTTTACCCCCAATTCAATAGTATTAAATCCTCCCCATGCATGAAAGCCAGCAGAAAGGATTGTAAGTCCAAAATTTGTATTTATCTGGTTGTTTGTCTTTAAGTTGCCAAGAAATTCTTCCCTAGAGACAGACGAACTCATGAAAGTAGTCAGATCATATTTACTCTCCGGATCATTGTATTTATAGATAAAGTCAGTAAGTCCAATATTGCTGCTAGTCCCCACATTTATATTTCCAAGCAAAGGTATACTGATATAATTTCTCTGCCCCATAAAAGCAGGATTCAGCTGATGACGAAAAGTTGCTCCTTCGAGGAAATAGGAAGAATTCAATGTTTGTGCCAGAATATTTGTTGATGCTCCTCCGGCTAAAAGGAACAATATAATGATTTGTAAACGCAATTTCATATCTATTTATTTTATTTCGGTGTCAGGTTAGTTAATCATTTAAATCGTAGTCCATTCCACTTGCTGCTCTAGCTTTAATATTCTTCAGGCGGATGTATTGATCTTCTTTCAGTGGCATGCCATTCACTGTTTCTGTAGATTTAGCGGTTACTTTCAGCAACAAGCCATCCAGATTCTTAATCGCTCCATCCGTTGTTTCCGTCAGTTCAATAGTTATCGGAGATTCCTGAGCTCCTCCATTTGCAGCACACGATTTAATATCACCTGTAATCTTTACTGAGACACCCGGCAATGCTCCGGCGTTTTTATTAATTCCTACCGCAGTAGCATTTAGTTGCAGTTCCAATGGTATATTATTTTCTACCGTAGCTGTTACAGTCAACGACTTCACATTCAAATCTTTGATATCATCATTAAAACCGTCAATCGAATCATTATACACAATTGATAATCCGGAGCCAAATTTAAACGGAACTTCCACGCTATAATTCATTCCTACATTATAACTTTTGCCTAATTGTATTCTGTGCGATGTACTTTGATCGGCACGGGCATTCATTACAAACCGAATATGATTAGGAATTGTCTCTATCAAATCGTTTAAATTTGCAATTTTATAGTTTTTGCTGCCACCAGGACCACCTTCGCCTGTTCTGGACAAACAGATAACTGTTTTAGCATTGGCATCAATGGTTATAGGATTACTGGTTGTACCCTCAACTGCAACTTCACTTAATTCCGTTCCATCTCTATATCCTTTCAAAAGACCCGAGATTATTACAGGAATATCAGTACTATTTGTTACAGTGAGATTAATCATAGGGTTCACCACATCCATTTTCACTTCTTTATCTTCCAGAAATTCCGGAATTTCAAAAGATACCGGATCTGCATTTATACTAATTGAAGGATTTACAATTCCTTCTATTTCGGATATTGTTGCAGGACTAATCTGTACAGAAGTAGCAAGTGATACATTTCCTTTTAGCTGAGAGTAATCAACATTTGAAAGAGCTATTCCACCAGAAAGAGTTATGTTTTTAACAACATCCAGTATCTTATTATTTATTGTCGACGCCCCTCCGCTTTCATTTGAAAAATCGAAAGAAGTAATATAAATATCTTTAGAAAATTCGGAAGATGTATTTTCATTCAAAACTAATTCATTGCTTGAATTTAGCTGTGAAGAAACCAAATATTCAGGAAACTTCAGTTTCAGGTTACTAAGATTTACCAAAGTTCCGGAAGGAATTCCTGAGAATGCATATTTTATAGTAGCTTTTACCGGTGAGGCAGAAGGAAATATCACTTTCTTTATTGAAGAAACTTCTGAAGGAATGTTACGATGTACAAGTTCAAATGAAGAAGAAGTTGTAGGTACAGCAAAGTCTACACTACCAATGGTAGATGCTCTTCCTGCTAATCCTGCAGTTCCAAAATCAATCAAAGGCAAAGTAATTGGACTTATACTAATTGGAGATACGCTGTTTATCTTTATTTCAACAGGATCAACAGTTCCTTCTTTGTACAAAGAATACTCACCGCCATTAAGATGTATAACATCAGACTCATCTGCTTTTATTATTTTACTCAGTTTAATATAGTCTGTGTTACCAATAGGCATTGCAAGCGCATTCCCTCCTACATGAATTTTTAAATCAATATCCTTACTTAAATCATAAGTATTGTCTATGCATGATGTAGATAAAAAAGAAAGAAACAACGAACTTGCGAAAACAACTTTCAAATAGTTTTTAGTTACAGGCATTATGTGATAATTTAATTCTTAAAAAGACTCTTTAACGTTTTCCTGCGCAAACATAATGCTTTTTTTAGAAATATAAATCATTCATTTTTTCATTATTTTATCAGACTTAAAGTTTATTACCGCATTTATGTAAAGAAACAAAGAATAATAGTGATTAAAAAATCCTATTCAAAAGAAACAAACACTCAAATCATCAAATAAAGTGTAGGTTAAGCAATTTTACTTATTAATTGGCCTTATATTTTTTAAGTTTCAGGAATAGCTGTTTTATAATATAAAAACAATTGGCTGTTTATTCAAAAAATCAAAAAACAAAGCCTGTCTTAGCCAAATTAAAACTATAAGCATAAAGTAGAATTCATTCACCGAAGATTCTAAATTTATATTAGAATCATTTATATGTTTGATGTACATCTAAGCCCCCTTTTGATGTACATCAAACATATATTATGATGTACATCATAATATTACTTTGATGTATATCATAATTAAAAAATAACTATATGAATAGTATAACTCACAAATAATAAACACATTTCTTTCACAGCCCGAGGGTTTTGTGTAACTTTGCATGCAAAATAGAAAATAATTCATCCAGAATTATAATAACCCATATATACTTAAAGTGATATGATTCTTTTTTTCAGAACCCCTTCTCAGAGCGTGGTGGCCGTAGAAGCCGACCATGAATTCTCTTCTGAGGATATCAAAAAACTCAGTTGGCTTTTAGGTGAAGCAAATGTGGAAAGCGAAGACCAGTTACAAGGTTATTTTGTTGGCCCTCGTAAGGAAATGATTACTCCTTGGAGCACAAATGCCGTAGAAATTACTCAGAACATGGGTATTGAAGGTATTCTCCGGATTGAAGAATACTTCCCTGTAGAAGATGAAAACGCAGACCGCGATCCAATGCTGCAACGCATGTACAAAGGTTTGAATCAGAATGTATTTACAACCAATCGTGAGCCTGAAGCTATTATTTACATTGACGACTTAGCAGCCTACAATGAAAAAGAAGGTCTGGCTCTTTCTCAGGAAGAAATGGATTATCTTATCAACATGGAAAAGTCCATGGGACGTAAGCTTACGGATTCTGAAGTTTTCGGTTTTGCACAGATTAACTCAGAGCACTGCCGCCACAAAATCTTCGGTGGAACTTTCGTTATCGACGGTAAAGAGATGGAATCGTCACTTTTCCAGATGATTAAAAAGACTACTGCCGAAAATCCAAACAAGATTATTTCTGCTTACAAAGATAATGTAGCCTTTGCTGAAGGACCGGTTGTAGAGCAATTCGCTCCGGCTGATCATTCAACTTCTGATTATTTCCAGATTAAAGATATTAAAACAGTCATTTCTCTAAAGGCTGAAACTCATAACTTCCCTACTACTGTTGAACCTTTCAACGGTGCTTCTACCGGAACTGGCGGTGAAATCCGCGACCGTATGGGTGGAGGAAAGGGTTCTTTACCTATTGCAGGAACTGCTGTTTACATGACTTCTTACCCTCGTACCGAGGAAGGACGTGAATGGGAAGAACTTCTTCCGGTTCGCGAATGGTTATACCAGACTCCTGAACAGATTCTTATCAAAGCTTCGAACGGTGCATCCGACTTTGGAAACAAGTTTGGTCAGCCACTTATCTGTGGTTCTGTACTTACTTTCGAGCATGAAGAAAACAATGTTCGTTACGGATACGACAAAGTTATTATGCTTGCCGGTGGTGTAGGCTATGGAACAAAACGCGATTGCCTGAAAGGTAAACCCGAAACTGGTAATAAAGTGGTTGTTCTTGGTGGTGACAACTACCGCATTGGTCTTGGTGGTGGTTCTGTTTCTTCTGTAGATACAGGACGTTACTCAAGCGGTATCGAGCTTAACGCCATTCAACGTGCAAATGCAGAAATGCAGAAACGTGCCAACAATGTAGTTCGTGCACTTTGCGAAGAAGATGAAAACCCAATTGTATCAATCCACGACCACGGTTCTGCCGGACACGTAAACTGTCTTTCTGAATTAGTTGAAGAAAACGGTGGAGTAATTCACATGGATAAACTTCCTATCGGCGACAAGACCTTATCTGCAAAAGAAATCATTGCAAATGAGTCTCAGGAACGTATGGGATTATTAATAAAGGAAGAAGCTATCGAACATGTTCGTAAGATTGCTGAACGTGAACGCGCCCCAATGTATGTTGTAGGTGAAACCACCGGCGACGGACGCTTCGCTTTTGAACAAGCTGACGGTGTTCGTCCATTCGACTTATCAGTTGATCAGATGTTCGGAAGTTCTCCTAAGACTTACATGATAGACAAGACTGTAGAGACTCATTACGAGAATGCAGCTTACAACGTAGATAATCTTGATGAATATCTTACCCGCGTTCTTCAGCTTGAAGCTGTAGCATGTAAGGACTGGTTGACTAACAAGGTTGACCGTTCTGTAACTGGTAAAGTTGCCCGTCAGCAATGCCAGGGCGAAATTCAATTGCCACTGAGCGACTGTGGTGTTGTAGCTCTTGATTACAGAGGAGAAAAAGGTATCGCAACTTCAATTGGTCATGCACCTCAGGCTGCTTTAGCCGATCCTGCAGCCGGTTCCGTTCTTGCTGTATCCGAAGCTCTTACCAATCTTGTGTGGGCTCCTCTTGCAGAAGGTATGGATAGTATTTCTTTATCTGCTAACTGGATGTGGCCTTGCCGCTCTATGGAAGGTGAAGATGCACGTCTTTACACTGCAGTAAAAGCATTGTCTGATTTCTGCTGTGGCTTACAAATCAATGTACCAACAGGTAAGGACTCTTTGTCAATGACTCAGAAATACCCTGACGGAAGTAAAGTTGTTTCTCCTGGAACAGTTATCGTTTCTGCAGGAGCCGAGGTTTCTGATATCAAGAAAGTGGTTTCTCCAGTATTGGTTAACGATCCAAAAAGTTATTTATATCATATAGACTTCAGTTTCGATGCTTTGAAACTTGGAGGTTCGGCATTTGCTCAATCACTTAATAAAGTGGGCGACGACGTGCCATGCGTACAAGATGTAGAATACTTCCGCGATGCATTCCTTGCAGTTCAGGAATTAGTAAACAAAGGATTAATCATGGCCGGACACGATATCTCTGCCGGTGGTTTAATCACTACCTTACTTGAAATGTGCTTCGCAAATATGGAAGGTGGTCTTGAAGTTAATCTGGATAAGATGAAGGAAACAGACTTGGTTAAGATCTTGTTTGCAGAAAATCCGGGTATTGTTATTCAGATAAAACACAAAGCAGAAGTAGAAAAGATTCTTGAAGATGCAGGTGTTGGCTTTATCATGATTGCCAAACCAACCGACGAACGCCATATTCTTGTTTCGAAAGATGATGCAACTTACCAGTTTGGTATTGATTATATGCGCGAAGTATGGTACTCTTCATCATACTTGCTCGACAGAAAACAATCTATGAACGGTTGTGCTAAAGCCCGCTTCGAGAACTACAAGATGCAGCCAATTGAGTTTGCATTCAACAAAGAGTTCAAAGGCAAACTTTCTCAATATGGTATCTCACCTGATCGCCGCACTCCTAGTGGAATAAAGGCAGCTATCATCCGTGAAAAAGGAACCAACGGTGAGCGTGAAATGGCTTACTCATTATATCTTGCAGGATTTGATGTGAAAGATGTTACAATGACCGACCTTATCAGTGGCCGCGAAACATTGGAAGATATTAATATGATTGTATGTTGCGGTGGTTTCTCAAACTCAGACGTACTTGGTTCTGCGAAGGGATGGGCCGGAGGATTCTTGTTCAACGAAAAAGCAAAAGCAGCTCTTGATAAGTTCTTCGCTCGTAAAGACACATTAAGTCTTGGTATCTGTAATGGTTGCCAATTAATGATTGAACTTGGCTTAATCAATCCTGAACATGAGAAAAAAGCAAAGATGCTGCATAATAACTCTCATAAGTTCGAGTCATGCTTTGTCGGAGTTACTATTCCAACCAACCGTAGCGTAATGTTTGGTTCATTAAGCGGATCGAAACTGGGTATTTGGGTAGCTCACGGTGAAGGTAAGTTCTCATTGCCTTATGAAGAAGATAAGTATAATGTAGTAGCAACATACTCTTATGATGAATATCCTGGTAATCCAAATGGTTCTGATTACAGCGTAGCAGCTCTAGCTTCAGAAGACGGACGCCACTTAGCTATGATGCCTCACCTGGAACGTGCAATCTTCCCTTGGCAGAATGCATATTATCCAGCTGAAAGAATAAATAGCGATCAGGTCACTCCATGGATGGAAGCATTTGTTAATGCGCGTAAATGGGTTGAAGAGCACAAATAAAAGCTATATACTTTCAGAAAAGGGCGAAGATTTAAAATCTTCGCCCTTTTTTTACATTCAAACAATACAGATAAAATCAAAGTATACGACAAAATACAAATATATAACTTATTGATTTTCAAAATAATAACCTTTATTTCTCAATTTATAAATCAACAACCCTCTCACTTCTTAAATATTTTTACAAATATTATACTTAAGTCTTTGAAATATTAACTTTTTTTTTGACTTTTGTATACTACGTAGTAAAAAGGCCTTCCACTAATGAAAAATACATTATTCATACTATTATTTTACATTAGCACATTATGTTCTGCTCAGACATATAAATATATTGGTGTGGAAGATGGGCTAAGCAACAGGCGTGTATACAGTATCAATAAAGATAAAAAAGGGTACATGTGGTTTGTAACGCAGGAAGGTATAGATAGATATGACGGAACATTCTTCAAACATTACAATCTGATAGCCGGAAACGAAAGAATTAACTCTTTTACCGAAATGAACAATCTTCTTATGGACAAAGAAAGAGTTCTTTGGGAAGTAACAAAAAACGGACTGATCTTTAAATACAATTTTGATAAAGACTATTTTCAGCTAGTTTTACAATTAAAAAAGAAAGACTTAATAAGTTATACATATATTGATGATAATAATAACATCTGGTTATGTACCGCCCATAATCAATACTTATTTAATATAGATACTCAAAGACTAATCCCGCTGATAAATGACAATAAATACACTATTAATGATATAGTTCAAATAAACAGCAACACTTATTATATTGGAACCGATAAAGGAGTATATGAAGTTAAATTAATAAATAATACTTTATTTAAAGTCCGTCAAAAGAAATTAGACAGCTTATCTGTTCAGGTTAATAAGCTTTATTATCAAAAAGACAAAAGAAAGTTATTTATCGGAAGTTTTAAAAAAGGGATATACGTATTCGACAGTAGCAAACAAACGTTACAATTAGTTCAAACCGATCTTAATGATATCAGTGTTAACTGCATAAAGGAACTAAATGAAAACGAGATTCTTATTGCCACAGATGGAACTGGTGTTTATAAAATGAATACAGATAATTATCTTTCATCTCCTTATATTGTAGCAGATTATAGTAAGCCCAATACTATGAACGGTAACACTATAAATGATATATATGTTGATAATGAACAACGTATCTGGCTGGCAAACTACCCTATTGGAATAACCGTAAGATATAATCGATTTCCTAAATATCAATGGTTTAAACATGCAATTGGAAATAAGAATTCTTTAGCAAACGACCAGGTAAATTCTATCATTGAAGATAAAGAGGGTGATTTATGGTTTGCAACCAACAATGGGATTAGTATTTACTATTCCAAAACAAGTAAATGGGCTCATATACTTAACGATTCAGATAATAGATCGTTTAAAAAAAATCATGTTTATACTACTCTTTGTGAAGTATCTCCCGGGATTATATGGGCTGGAGGATATACTTCAGACATTTATATTATCAATAAACATAACCTAAAAACAAGCCTATTCTCTCCTTCAAACTATGGAGAAAACGATTTTCAACCAGATAAGCACATTAATTCAATTATAAAAGACAGTAATGGATGTATTTGGTTAGGCGGTTATTATAGTCTGAAATGTGTTGATTTAAAGAATAAAAAGATTCGCAAATATCCCTCAATAAATTCAGTAAATATAGTTCTAGAAAAAGATTCTAATCATATGTGGGTAGGATGTTCTAACTGGTTAATCCTGCTAAACAATAAAAATGGTAAATTCAAACGGATAGAGTTACCTAAAAAAGCATACATATATACTCTTCATCAAGAAAAAAACGGCTTGCTATATATTGGGACCTGTGATTCCGGAATGTTAGTATACAATAGCAAAACCAATTCTTTTATTAGTTATAATAGAGAAAACAACACACTTATGTCGGATAATGTTTATACAATATTATCCAACCAAAAAGGCACTCTATTTCTAAGTACCGAGAACAGTCTGGTACGTTTTAATATTTTAAAAAGGAACTTCAAGAACTGGACAAAAGGACAAGGATTGGTTTTAAATCACTTTAATCCAACATCGGGTACATATAGACAAAACAAAACCTTTGTTTTTGGTAGTTCTGAAGGAGCAATAGAATTTGATGAAACAACCAAACTACCTCAAAATTATTCTTCAAAACTAGTATTCAGCAACTTTACTCTTTTCTATAAAACAGTATCCGTCAATGACCCTAATTCTCCTTTAAAACAAAATATTGATGAAGCAAAAATAATAGATTTGAAATATGACCAAAATATATTTTCAATTTTCTTAGCCTCAATTAATTACGATTACCCTTCTAATATTTTATACTCATGGAATTTGGAAGGATTTTATGATAAATGGAGTAAACCTACTTATGACAATGTAATTCGTTACACAAACCTTAGCTCTGGGAAATATAAACTTCGTGTACGGTCTATTTCAGAAGATAATTTGCATGTAATAGATGAAAAAAGTATTGAGATAGTAATTCACCCTCCATTTTGGAGAACAATATGGGCTATATTATTGTACATAATTATTCTGGGCCTGATAGTATGGGATTTTATGCAACATTACAATAAGAATAAGGAACAAAAGGCATCTACCGACAAGATTCGTTTCTTTATTAACACTGCACATGACATCCGTACTCCACTCTCTTTAATAAAAGCCCCACTAGATGATCTGGCTGAAAAAGAAGAACTGTCATCAGAAGGAAAGATTAAACTAGACACAGCTGTAAGAAATACAAATTCTCTATATCAGCTAATAACAAGTCTGATTAATTTTGAGAAAGCAGAAATATACTCGTCAAGAATGCATGTAAATGAATATGAAATATTCACATTCTTAGATGAGATTATTAAAACTTTCCAACCATACATTGATTCAAAACATATAGAGCTTACATACGAGAGTAATTTCCGTTTCTTGAATGTGTGGTTCGATAAAGAAAAGATGGAATCTATTGTTAGAAACCTACTATCAAATGCAATTAAATATACACCCAATAACGGAAAAATAAAAGTAATAGCTTTCAGTAATCCTGATTACTGGGGATTTGAAATCAGTGATAGCGGAATAGGCATACCAGAAGATGAACAAAAGAAACTGTTTAAGTTATTTGTTCGTGGAAGTAATGCTATAAATTCGAAGATTACAGGTAGCGGAATTGGATTACTAATGGTTAGAAAATTGGTACAGCTGCATAAAGGAACCATTAGTCTGAAAAGCAAAATAAACAGTGGATCTTCATTCAGAGTATCTTTTCCACAGGGGCATAAACACTTTAAAAAGCACCATTTGGAATGGAATCACGAATCAATATCCGATTCTGAGACTTTATTCACAACTGTCAAAACAAAGGCCGGAGAAGTTTTACCTCCATCCATACCTCTTAACAGCATGGATTCTCCTTCACAAAGAATATTAATTGTGGAAGATAATGACGATATGAGAAATTATTTGCAACATACTCTTGCCGACATATATTATACTTTTGTGGCTAGTGACGGGCAGATAGGATGGGATATTGTACAAAATATAAAACCCGATCTGGTTATTTCAGACATTATGATGCCAAATATGAACGGTGACGAATTATGTTCCAGAATAAAGAGTGATATCAACACATCACATATCCCCGTAATTCTGTTAACAGCACTCAATGACAAGAGCAATATTATCCGAGGATTAAAATATGGTGCAGATGAATATATAACTAAGCCTTTTGACATATCAATACTAAAAGCTACAATCATAAATATTCTGAGTAATCGTGAAGTGCTAAAGAATAGTTTTTCTAAATTAGAACTTAAAAATACGGATGAATCAATCAACTATGCCTCAGAACTAGATCGCGAGTTTATGGACAAAGTGAAAGATATTATAGAAAAGAATTTATCGGATTCAAACTTTAATGTAGATGTATTATGTAGCGCTCTAAATATGAGTCGTTCTAGTTTTTACAGTAAAATTAAAGCTTTAACAGACCAGGCTCCTGCTGACTTCATACGAACAATACGGCTTACTCATGCAGCAAAGCTGCTTAAGAGCAAAAGATTTAATATAACAGAAGTTGCGGATATGACTGGTTTTAGTGATGCAAAATATTTCAGGGAGGTGTTTAAAAAACATTATAAAATGAATCCAAGTAAATACATGAACGAAGGATAGTTGAAACGGCATTATATTCAGGTTCCCAAAAACAAAGATAATATGCTTTCTTTATAAGATTATTAATCCCAAACAATCTAGTTCACACTATTCAATAGATATACAGTAATGAGTAAAATAAAAACGCATAACTTTAATTCTGAAGTTACGCGTTTTTATTTTTATTCATTTATTCAAATTAAGCATGTCTTAATGCATAACTTTTATCAGAGTTTTATCTTTTTGCTTTTCATCTTTGATTCATTATGTAACCTGTCGAGTGCTGTTACTACATAACGATACTTCACCTTACCTGTATCATAAGGCAGTTTATAATAGCAAGTTCTTGTTACAGCTACAATCTTTGAAGGATCATTCAGATTCACTTTTTCCTTATTTTCAAAACGATAAACACAATAATTAAATGCTTTATCCATTTCATCCTTAGCTTTTGGTTCTTTCCACATCAGAATATAACCATCCTCAGTCCAGATTGCTTTCAAACCTCCTACATTTTTGGGAGCCTTATCATCCATAAAGGAAAATACAGGAGGAAGAGCCGGATAATATTGATAAGTATTAGCTAAAGCAGTTAACGAGTTGCCAGGATTACCAAGTAAAGCTTTCCCACTCCAGAAACAATTTCCCATCACATTAGGAGTAGTACGTGATAGTTGCATTTTTCTTGGGAGCTGATTTATATCCGGTTTATTGAGGTCTGCAAATTTAGCAGTTCGTTCTATATCTTGTCCAATAAAGAAAGGACGATCGTATGAATAAGTAGCCCACCAATTCACTAAAGTTTCATGATCTGCAGCTTTGTTTCCTATTTCCCAATATATTTGTGGAATATTATAGTCTACCCAACCATTGCGAATCCATAGAAGCACATCAGCATACAGTTCGTCATAGTTCTGCAAACCATTAGTTTCACTACCTATACCATCCAGCGTATTTTTCTTATTACGATAAATACCAAAAGGAGAAACACCAAACTTCACCCATGGCTTTGTTTCACGTATAGTTTCATGTAACTCTCTAATCAGGCAACTAACATTATTTCTACGCCAGTTGTCTTTCTGACCTTCAAAGCCACCAGGAACACCGTAGGTTTGAAATGCTTCTTCATCAGGAAATTCTTTTCCAGCTATAGGATAAGGATAGAAATAATCGTCCATGTGAATTGCGTCTACATCATAACGAGACACAATATCTTTCATCACTTTATTTATAAATTCACGACATTGAGGTAATCCAGGATTAAAGAAACGTTGATTACCATATACAACAAACCACTCCGGATGTTGATAGTAAAGATGTGTTGGGGCCAACTTTGAACTAATGTTCAATTGCACACGGTAAGGATTAACCCATGCATGAAACTCCATACCTCTCTTATGACATTCATCAATAACAAAGGCCATTGGATCAAAATCATCGGATGGAGCTACACCTTGAGTTCCTGTAAGGAAACGACTCCAAGGTTCTAATTTGGAAGGATAAAACGCATCTGCTTCGGGACGAACCTGAAACAATACAGCATTGATTCCTGCCTTTTGAAAAGTGTTGAGTTGACTAATCAGGTAGGTTTTAAATTCGTTTGTTGATTTTCCGGTATAATCTCCGTTGATAGTGTGTAACCATACTCCTCGAAATTCGCGTTTCGGCAAATTATGTGCAATAGTGTAGAGCGAACAGCAAACCATCAGGAAGGTTGCCAAAAAAGTCTTTATCTTCATTCTTATCGTTTTGTTATGTTATACACATACAAAGATATGTAATATTTTGTATTTATCAAGTTGACAACTACCTTAATAAATTAATGATTCATATAAGCATTCCTTTTGCACTATGCCGTTTTTTATTTACTTTTGCAGATTCTTTCAAAACAGCTTATGTCTCAAGAAAAATATATATCTGTAAAAGGTGCACGCGTCAATAATCTAAAGAATATTGATGTAGATATTCCTCGCAATAAATTAGTTGTAATCACAGGATTGTCCGGCTCAGGAAAGTCATCACTTGCTTTCGATACGCTTTATGCGGAAGGGCAAAGACGATATGTGGAAAGTCTCAACAGCTACGCACGTCAGTTTTTGGGAAGAATGACAAAGCCCGAATGCGACTTTATAAAAGGTATTCCTCCCGCCATCGCTATTGAACAAAAAGTAAATAGCCGGAATCCTCGCTCTACAGTAGGAACTTCAACTGAAATATATGAATATCTGCGTTTGCTTTATGCCCGTATAGGAAAAACTTATTCACCGATATCCGGTACTCTTGTAAAAAAGCATCAGGTTGAAGACATCATCAGCTGTATGCTTTCATATCCGGAAGGAACACGTTACGTTATTCTCACTCCTATTCTTTTACGCAAAGGAAGAACAATGAAAGAGCAACTCGAAATGGACCTGAAACAAGGGTTTAACAGAGTTGAATTAAATGGAGAGACAGTACGTATTGATGACTTGCTAAAGAAGCAGGACATTGAAACTGAAAATGAAATTTATTTGCTTGTAGATAGATTAGTATGCGATAAATCTAAAGACAGCATTAGCCGTTTGACCGATTCTGTTGAAACAGCTTTCTACGAAGGTAGTGGGAACTGCATGTTGCGTTTCTATCTGGAAGAAGGACCTATTGTACATTCTTTCAGTAAAAAGTTTGAGGCTGACGGCATTGTTTTTGAAGAACCCACCGACCACATGTTTAGCTTTAACTCTCCTATTGGCGCTTGTCCTAAGTGCGAAGGTTTCGGGAAAGTAATAGGTATAGATGAAGGTCTGGTTGTTCCTAACCGTTCACTTAGCATTTATGATGGTGCTGTAGTTTGCTGGAGAGGTGAGAAAATGGGTGAATGGAAAGATGAATTTATACGTTCAGTTGCTAAATATAACTTTCCTATTTTTGTTCCATACTATGAACTAACCAAGGAGCAAAAAGATTTATTATGGAAAGGAAGTAAAGATGTTCATGGTATTGACGAATTTTTTGAGATGCTTGAAAAGAATCAATATAAAATTCAATACCGTGTAATGCTGGCTCGTTATAGGGGAAAAACTTACTGTCCCGACTGTAATGGAACCAGATTAAAAAAAGAAGCTGGTTATGTAAAAATAGGCAATTGCTCAATTTCAGAGTTAGTAGACCTTCCAATACACGATTTAAAAAGATTCTTCGACAATCTTTCTCTCGATGAACACGAAGTTGCAATAGCCAAGAGAATCCTGACAGAAATAAATAACCGCATCACATTCCTCATGGATGTAGGTTTAGGATATCTTACACTAAATCGCTTAAGTAATTCATTATCCGGAGGAGAAAGTCAACGAATCAATCTGGCTACTTCTTTAGGCAGCAGTTTAGTTGGATCTCTTTATATTCTTGACGAGCCAAGTATCGGACTCCACTCACGAGATACTGATCGCCTTATTAAAGTTCTTCGTCAGCTACAGGAATTAGGTAACACTGTTGTAGTAGTGGAACATGACGAAGAGATTATCCGTGCAGCCGATTATATAATCGACGTAGGTCCAAAAGCCGGTCGCCTTGGAGGAGAAATTGTTTACCACGGAGATATGAAAAACCTTAAAAAGGGGAGCAATAGTTATACCGTTAAATATCTGCTTGGAGAAGAAACAATAAACGTTCCTGCCTTTCATCGTCCATGGAATAATTACATAGAAATTATTGGTGCCAGAGAAAACAACCTGAAAGGAATCAATGTCATTTTCCCGCTGAATGTAATGACTGTGGTTACCGGCGTTAGTGGTTCGGGAAAATCAACACTGGTTCGTGACATCTTTTATCGGGCATTAAAGCGGGAATACAGTGAAATAAGCGAACGTCCGGGAGAATTTATTTCTCTTGACGGAGATATCAATATGGTTAAGAACATAGAATTCGTAGACCAAAACCCTATAGGTAAGTCTTCTCGTTCTAATCCTGTGACTTACATCAAAGCATACGATGAAATCCGAAAATTATGGGCAGAACAACCATTGGCCAAGCTTATGGGATATTCAACTTCGTACTTCTCTTTTAACACAGAAGGTGGTCGATGCGAAGAATGTAAAGGAGACGGTACCATTACAGTTGAAATGCAGTTCATGGCCGACTTAGTGCTAGAATGTGAAAGCTGCCATGGAAAACGATTTAAATCAGAAACACTGGAAGTTAAGTACAAGGACGTAAACATTTACGATGTACTTGAAATGACAGTCGATCAGGCAGTTGAATTCTTTGCTGAAAACGGACAAAAAAAGATTGTAAAAAAGCTTTCTTCTCTTCAGGCTGTGGGACTGGGATACATTAAACTCGGTCAATCTTCATCTACTCTTTCCGGTGGAGAGAATCAGCGCGTTAAGCTTGCTTACTTCTTAAGTCAGGAAAAAGCATACCCTACTATCTTTGTCTTCGACGAACCAACAACAGGGTTACATTTCCATGATATTAAGAAACTACTGGAAGCTTTTGATGCTTTAATCGCAAGAGGACATACCGTTGTTATCATTGAGCACAATATGGATGTTATTAAATGCGCAGATTATATTATTGATCTTGGCTCTGAAGGTGGAAATATGGGAGGTAACTTAGTTTGTTGTGGAACCCCAGAAGAAGTAGCTAAATGTGCAGCTTCATATACCGGTCAGTTCCTTGCTGAGAAGCTTCAGTAAGACGATAATGAAAAGAGGTTGACTAAAAAAATAAAACAGCCACGTTTTCAATCCGTAAGTAAAATGATAAAAAGCCTCTTTATATTGGCTTATACTATTAATAAACTATGAAGTGCACCTCAAAAGTTTAAGTCTAACTTTTGGGGTACACTTCACAATTTATAAACCAATATAAAGGGATTTTTCAAAATTGAGTTTCAGTCTATAAGATTCTCAATTCTAAAATTCTGTTTTTACACAGTCTTTACTATTTCTCAAAACCGGTTTCTTAAAAATAGAATCCAAATCCTATTTTCACACCAAACTTACTATAGTCCTGATCAGTCAGACTCTGATTATAATACATAGCAGGTTCAACAGTTACTGTGCGACTCAGGAAAAAGGCATATCCAACTTCTGCACCCAGAGTTGCATCATTCTTATGCCCACCGGTGTAGAAATCATAATTATCATATTTAAACTTTGATCCAATATAAATACCAGTCTGATCAAAGTAATAACGAACACCAGCTCCCAGGGAAGTTCTATCATCTCCTCTATCTTTAATATCTGCTCCGGCATTAATAAGCAAAGCAAAATTATCCATTAAAAAGACGCCACCTTCAGCTTCAAATCCTAACGAGAATTTATCCTGCCCACTATAAGACATACCAAGCCCCGTAATTGAAGGTGTTATTAACCATTTATTCTGTTCAAATTGCGCTTGTGCAGTAACAGTACATAATAAAACTGCAATACAGATAAGTAATTTTTTCATTTTATATTTAGTTGTTTGAATGCTCCGAATCTTTCTTCCACTCTTCCATTTCTCTACGTCGTTTTTCAGCCAATTTTTCTTTCTGACGTAACACAAGCCACAATAGCAAAACAATAACATAAGAAACTGCAATCGTAACATATCTCTCAATTTCACTAATAGCGTGATTACGAGGCACTAAATATATAGCCATAGCTGTTATATAAATAAAGAGAGCACCACAAAGCCATGTAGATTTTTTATACTTTTTCATTAGAGTCTTCTTTTTAGTATGAAAAAATTCTTTTCATACACTGTTTAGCTTTTTCTTTTTTGTATTTAAAACAAAAATAAGTAATATTATTTATTCGTGTCTCCTTTCAGTTGAAAAAGAGGAATCTTCTAACGCTTTTTTACGTTCTTTTATCTACCTTTGCAACATTACAGCAAGCGAAAATGAAACATACATACCTTATTCTTTTGTTCCTTTGTTTTTTCATAACCAATACACAGGCACAACCTAAAAATGAGATACGAGCCACTTGGCTGACAACAATATATGGACTTGACTGGCCAACAGTCAAAGCCACCTCTCCTACCACTATCAATAAACAAAAAGCAGAATTATGCAGAATTTTGGATGAGCTAAAAGCTGCCAATTTTAATACCGTATTACTTCAAACTCGTTTACGTGGAGACGTTATCTATCCCTCTTCCATTGAAACCTATAATGAGACATTAACGGGAAAAGTCGGCTGCTCTCCTGGATATGACGCGCTTGCATTTGCTATTGAAGAGTGCCATAAACGCGGAATGGAATGTCATGCATGGATAGTTTCAATTCCATTGGGAAAAGAAAATCATGTAAAGGCATTAGGGAATAAGTCTGTTACTAAAAAGCACCCACAAATATGCAAACGCTATCAGGGTGAATGGTTTCTCGACCCCGGCAACCCTGCAACAAAAGATTACCTTTTTTCTATTGTAAAAGAAATAATTACCGGTTATGATGTAGACGGCATCCATCTTGATTACATCCGTTATCCTGACCGTCCAAATGATTTTCCGGATAAAGAGACGTTTCGCAAATATGGCAACGGAGAAAGTCTGGACAGTTGGAGAAGAGACAACATAACAGCCATTGTACGGTACCTGTATCAACAGGTTAAGCAAATCAAACCTTGGGTAAAAATGAGCAGTTCGCCTGTTGGCAAATTCAAAGATACTTCTCATTACCCATCAGGAGGGTGGAATGCTTATCATACAGTTTACCAGGATGCTCAAGGGTGGCTTCGTGAAGGCATCCAGGACATTCTATTCCCCATGATGTACTTTAACGAAAATAATTTTTATCCATTTGCCTTGGATTGGCAGGAAAACAGCTTCGGGCGTTGTGTAGTTCCAGGATTAGGCATTTATTTTCTTGATCCGGCAGAAAAAGACTGGCCGCTAAGTGAAATAGAGCGTCAGATATATTTTACCCGTCGCCACGGATTAACAGGACAGGCCTTTTACCGCACAGAATACCTATTAAAAAACACCAAGCATCTGTTCGACGAACTAAACGGATTACATTACGCCAGTCCTGCCCTTCAACCTAAAATGAAATGGCTGGATAATACAGCTCCAACACGTCCTAAGGATTTATCAAGTAACCGGATAGGATCAACTGTCCAATTAAGCTGGCAACCATCAACCGACAACGACTCACGAACAGCACCATACTATATAGTATACGCTTCTGATAAATTTCCTGTAGATATATCCAAGCCTTATAATATTGTTGCACACGATATCAGAGAGAATCATTATGCTTATAAGGAAGAGGCTGCCAGAGAAAATAAACGTTATTTTGCAGTAACAGCAACCGATCGTTTTGGAAATGAAAGTGCAGCAGTACAATTAACACTCCCGGATAATAAACTTCAATTATCCCAGGATAGCCTATTACTGCAACTTCCCAAAGCCGAAGAATTTGAGAGTATAACTATTACCGATCTTACCGGTAGATGTGTAATACATTCAAAATACGAAGAAAAGATCTCTTTGAAGAGCTTACAAAAGGGACTTTACAGAGTGTTATTTACAGATAAAAACGGACAGATTCATCATTCAACCAAGATGCTTGCACGATAACTTTTTTGTTGTGTTACAGGTGTTAATTCCATATAGCCGGATACAATCCGGCCATTTTCAACAACTAGTGGAAAATCATCCTGTCTCTTCACGTGGTCAGTCATCAGTAAAGAAGGATCATTAAAATAATCAACCTGAAAATAGCCCATTTTTCCGGGAGTAATAAACCGATCATAAAAGAGTCGGGAGAAAATCCCCATATTCATACGCAGGTTTACCTCCACACAAGGATGAATCCGAAAAGCAGGTTGTTCAGGGAAACGACAAATCATCATATCTACCCCCAGATATCCATTATACTTTTTTCCTATCAGTTGAGAAAGTTTTATTTCGAGCTGATCTCGCAACAAGTGCAAATCGGCAGCATTAACAAATTCGGTAAGACGCAGTTCTATAGCTTCATTCGAAGCCAGTAGATTCCCCGTGTATGCCCCTCTTACATCTGTTTCAAAGAAAGAATATCCGGCAAATGAAACTTTACCCGATTGATCACAAAAAAATTCCATGGCAAAATCCTTCACTTTATCTAGCCAAGGCTCACCTACCACACAACGCTGATTCTTTATCACCCGGTTGCTCCATCCCTGAATATGACTGGTATACTCACCTTTTCCCGGTCTTAACCCTTTGCCACTACCCGACCATGGCGCTTTTAAAAGAACTTTGGGATAATGCTCAACAAACTCCCGAACAGCTTCATCAGAAGTTAATTCTTCCGAGAATCCACAAAAGGAAGAAGAAACATTCAACTCCCTAAGTAAAGAAACAGCTAAAGATCGATGAGACAACTCACGTAAAATCTCCATTTGCTTTTTATCGGGTAGAAGATCATCTGAAAAGCCTAAAAGTCGTGCTTGTTTTATCAAAGCAGCATTCCATCCCCACGGACAAAGTTTCAAAGATGACTGGAAAGCAATATCATCCTCCTTGATTCTGCCGACAGGTAAATCAAACAAATTCTTTATCTGTAGCATCCATTCCTCAGCATCTGGTTCGTTACTCATCACCAGCATTCCCGGCAAGGTATACCATATTGGCAGCAACGAAAGGTCGTCTGCCATCTTTCGGGCAGAAAGAGGCGGTGTATAATTCTCATCACCATTAGCCAACGCCAAATCATTATCGGGATTGAATAAATATACTTCCAGCATTTATTTTTTATGTATTTTGTATACAAAAGTAAGCAAAAAGAGAAATAGAATTATCAACCATCTAAAATAAATTTATTCTTGTACAAAAGAATGTTTTATTTTGTACAAAATGACATCTATTAAATAAAATAAACGGATTAAAACAGAGCCTATAAATAAGATTGAAGCAACAATTATCCTCTGCAAAATTGAATATTTATAAGTTACATAATCACTTTCTATAAACAAAAGCATAAACAAGTTTAAATAGATGAATATTTTGCAATCTCTACTTTGCAAAGTTGATAATTATAATTATCTTTGCCTCGACAATAAAAGAATGTTTATGGAAGCCTTTTACAGAACTCACAGCTATCTGGTAGAACACACCAATGCCTCCGTTCGACGTGATTTGATGGATGAGATCGATTGGAACGACCGTCTTATTGGAATCAAAGGGACTCGTGGTGTAGGGAAAACTACTTTCCTGTTGCAATATGCAAAAGAGCGATTCGGAACTGACCGTTCATGCTTGTTTATCAACATGAATAACTTTTATTTCTCAGGGCATACCATTATAGAATTCGCAGAAGAATTTCTTAAAAACGGTGGTAAAGTACTTCTGATTGACCAGGTCTTTAAGTATCCAAACTGGAGTCATGAACTAAGAATTTGCCATGACCGTTTTCCTGGATTGAAAATTGTATTCTCCGGTTCCTCGGTTATGCGATTAAAAGAAGAAAACACTGAGTTATCCGGAATCGTAAAATCATATAATCTGCGCGGATTCTCATTCAGAGAATTTCTGAATCTGCAAACAGGTAATAGCTTTCCGTCTTATTCGTTAGAAGATATTTTGTCCAATCACGAGCAAATAGCCAAGACTGTTCTCTCAAAGGTTCGTCCTACAGACTATTTCCAGGACTATCTTCATCATGGTTTTTATCCATTTTTTCTTGAAAAAAGAAATTTTTCCGAAAATTTGCTTAAAACAATGAACATGATGGTAGAGGTAGACATTCTACTTATCAAGCAAATAGAACTGAAATATCTTTCAAAGATAAAGAAGCTTTTATACTTGCTGGCAGTAGATGGTCCTTCTGCTCCCAATGTAAGTCAGTTGGCTACAGAGATTGAAACGTCACGTGCTACGGTTATGAATTACATCAAATATCTTGCAGATGCAAGGTTAATCAATATGGTTTATCCAAAAGGAGAATCTTTCCCTAAGAAACCATCAAAGATAATGATGCATAACACTAATCTTATGTATTCTATCTATCCGGTAAAAGTGGAAGAACAAGATGTTGCGGAGACATTCTTTCTCAATACACTCTATAAGGATCATGTTCTCAATAAAGGAGAAAAAGGAACTTCTTTTCTGGTAGATGAAAAGATTCCATTTAAGATATGTACCGACGGATTTAAGGTCAAAAATAATCCAGCCATTACGTATGCCATTCACAGGGCAGAAATAGGGCGAGGAAATCAGATACCTTTATGGGTATTTGGTTTTCTTTATTAACTGAGTTTTTTTATTTAATATATTAAATGTTATGACTAAACAGAAGAAATTCATCACATGTGATGGTAATCAGGCTGCTGCACATATCTCGTATATGTTCTCAGAAGTTGCCGCGATTTATCCTATCACTCCTTCTTCGACTATGGCAGAATACGTAGACGAATGGGCTGCAGCCGGACGTAAAAACATCTTCGGCGAAACAGTATTAGTACAGGAAATGCAATCTGAGGGAGGTGCAGCTGGTGCATTACACGGTTCTTTACAGGCTGGTGCACTGACAACCACTTACACAGCATCTCAGGGATTATTGCTTATGATTCCTAATATGTACAAAATTGCAGGTGAATTACTACCTTGCGTTTTCCACGTATCAGCTCGTGCATTGGCTTCACACGCTCTTTCTATCTTCGGTGACCACCAGGATGTTATGGCTTGTCGTCAGGTAGGTTTTGCTATGTTGGCAGAAGGTTCTGTACAGGAAGTTATGGACTTATCAGCAGTAGCTCACTTAGCTACAATTAAATCACGCGTTCCATTCGTAAACTTCTTCGACGGATTCCGTACATCACACGAAATTCAGAAAATCGAGATGTTGGAAAATGACGATCTTGCTCACTTGATCGACAAAGAAGCTTTGGCTGACTTCCGTAACCGTTCTTTGAACCCAGAGAACCCAGTTGCACGCGGTATGGCTGAAAACCCTGATGTTTACTTCCAACATAGAGAATCATGCAACAAATTCTATGACGCTGTTCCAGGTATCGTAGAAGAATACATGAAAGAACTTTCTGAAATCACAGGACGTAAATATAGCTTGTTCGATTACTACGGAGCTGACGATGCTGACCGTGTAATCATCGCTATGGGTTCTGTTACAGAAGCTGCTCGCGAAGCTATCGACTACTTAACTGCTCAGGGAGAAAAAGTTGGTTTGGTTGCTGTACACTTGTACCGTCCATTCTCTGCTAAACACTTCCTTGCTGCTGTTCCTAAGACTGCAAAACGTATTGCTGTATTAGACAGAACTAAAGAACCAGGTGCAGTAGGCGAACCATTATACTTAGACGTAAAAGATTGTTTCTACGGACAAGCTGATGCTCCGGTTATCGTAGGCGGACGTTATGGTCTTTCTTCTAAAGATACTACTCCTGCTCAGATTATCTCTGTATACGAAAACCTTTCTTTGGCAATGCCTAAGAACCAGTTCACTCTTGGTATAGTTGACGACGTTACTTTCACTTCTCTTCCTAAGAAAGAAGAAATCGCATTAGGCGGTGCAGGTATGTACGAAGCTAAATTCTTTGGTTTAGGTGCTGACGGTACTGTAGGTGCTAACAAGAACTCTGTTAAGATTATCGGTGATAATACTAACAAGCACTGTCAGGCTTACTTCTCTTACGACTCTAAGAAATCAGGAGGTTTCACTTGTTCACACCTTCGTTTCGGTGATACTCCTATTCGTTCTACATATTTGGTAAATACACCTAACTTCGTAGCTTGTCACGTTCAGGCATACCTTCGTATGTATGATGTAACACGCGGTTTGCAACAGAATGGTACATTCCTTTTGAATACTATCTGGAACGAAGAAGAACTGGCTAAACATTTGCCAAACAACGTAAAACGTTATTTCGCAGAAAAGAATATCACAGTTTATTATATCAATGCTACTCAGATTGCACAAGAAATTGGCTTGGGTAACAGAACAAACACTATCCTTCAGTCTGCATTCTTCCGTATCACTGGTGTTATTCCAGTAGATTTGGCTGTAGAACAAATGAAGAAATTCATTGTTAAGTCTTACGGTAAGAAAGGACAAGACATTGTTGACAAGAACAATGCAGCTGTTGACCGTGGTGGCGAATACAAACAATTAACTGTTGATCCTGCTTGGGCTACTTTGAAAGATGAAGAAGCTACAGACAACAACACTCCTGAATTCGTAGAAAAAGTAGTTAAGGTTATCAACGCTCAGAATGGTGATGATCTTCCAGTATCTACTTTCGTTGGTATTGAAGATGGTACATGGCAACAAGGTACTGCTACTTACGAAAAACGTGGTGTAGCTGCTTTCGTTCCAGAATGGAATTCAGAAAACTGTATCCAGTGTAACAAGTGTGCTTACGTTTGTCCTCACGCTTCTATCCGTCCATTCGTACTTGACGAAGCAGAACAAGCAGCAGCTCCTTTCACAGATATGTTGAAAGCTACCGGAAAAGTATTCGACGGTATGAAATTCCGTATCCAGGTTGACGTACTTGACTGTCTTGGTTGTGGTAACTGTGCTGATGTATGTCCAGGAAACAAACAAGGTAAGGCTCTTAAGATGCAACCTTTGGAAGGTCAGCTTCCACAAGCTCCTAACTGGGAATATGTTGCTACAAAAGTAAAGAGCAAACAACACTTGGTAAATGTAAATGCTAACGTGAAGAATTCACAGTTTGCTACTCCATTATTCGAGTTCTCTGGTGCTTGTTCTGGTTGTGGTGAAACTCCTTACGTTAAGTTGTTAACTCAATTGTTCGGCGACCGTCAGATGATTGCTAATGCAACAGGATGTTCTTCTATCTACTCTGGTTCAGTACCATCAACTCCTTATACAACTAACGAAGAAGGTCACGGACCAGCATGGGCTAACTCATTATTCGAAGACTTCGCTGAATTCGGTATGGGTATGACTCTTGCAGTTGATAAAATGCGTGATCGTCTTGTTGACTTGATGACTAAAGGTCAGACTTGCGACTGCTGTTCAGACGAACTAAAAGGTTTGTTCAACGAATGGATTGCCGACAAAGACAACACAGAACGTTCTATCGAACTTGAAGCTAAGATTACTCCATTTGTAAAAGCTTGCGACTGCGATATCTGCAAAGAAATTGCTTCTCTAAGCAAATTCTTAATCAAGAAATCTCAATGGATTATCGGTGGTGACGGTGCTTCTTACGATATCGGTTTCGGTGGTTTAGATCACGTACTTGCTTCTGGAAAGAATGTAAACGTATTGGTTCTTGATACTGAAGTTTACTCAAACACTGGTGGTCAGTCATCAAAAGCAACTCCAGTTGGAGCTATTGCTAAGTTTGCTGCTGCAGGTAAGAGAGTACGTAAGAAAGACCTTGGTTTGATCGCTTCTACATACGGTTATGTATATTGCGCACAAGTTGCTATGGGTGCTGACCAGGCTCAAACATTGAAAGCTATCCGCGAAGCTGAAGCTTATGACGGACCTTCAATCGTTATCGCTTACTCACCATGTATCAACCACGGTTTGAAAGCCGGTATGGGTAAAGCACAAGCTGAACAAGCAGCTGCAGTAGAATGCGGTTACTGGCACTTGTGGAGATACAATCCTGCATTGGAAGCTGAAGGACAAAATCCATTCACATTGGATTCTAAAGCTCCAAACTGGGATAACTTCCAAAACTTCCTGAAAGGTGAAGTTCGTTACGCTTCATTGGCAAAACAATATCCTGCTGAAGCTAATGAATTATTCCAGGCTGCTCAGGACAACGCTAAGTGGAGATATAACAACTACAAGCGTTTGGCTAAGCAACAATGGGGTGTTGAGCAAGAAGACTAATCCAAATTAGCTCTATAAATAAGAAAGGCTGCTTCGTTTGAAGCAGCCTTTTTCTGTTTTTATCTAATATTATATTACCTAACTATTTCATATTGGTAATACACCACATCTGGAACATCTACTTTCCTGAATTTTAGTTTCTCACAGATCCTTATCGAACCAATATTTTCAGGATACATACGTGCTATAATCTTATCCACACCTAATAAATTAAAACCGTAATCAAGTAATCCACTACAAATTTCAGTGCCATAGCCTCTATTCCAATATTTATTATCAAGGATATAACCCAGCTCAAGTATCTTCTTATTTCCAAAAGAATTGAATAGTCCTGCCTCACCAATAATTTCTCCATCAGCAACAACAGCAAAAATGCCATATCCTTGCGGATAGCCATCAGTATTTACTTTCTCATATTTGCCTTTCAGTTCTTCCAGAGTCCAATCATATTTACCGTTAGAGATATACTTCATATTTTCCTCTTTTGAATAAACAGACAATAAAACATTTATATCCGATGGTATTATTTCCCGAATTAAAAGGTTTTTAGTTATAATTGGCTCCATAATTCTCTCTTTATAATAAAAACTAACTAATCATCATATTTTACAAATATATAGATTTACTTAGCTATTACCGAAATTTAATCTCAAAAAAATATTTATTTTTAAAATCATCCCTCACTCCATCACCTTTTCCATTCAACCCATTGTAAATCAATATTGTAAATTAGTGAGGGTAGCATTTTGAACCATCACCAAACCATCACTAAATGGTACTACCCTCACCTTTTCGAGGGCCATCTACCGTTTTTTAATGAGAATTTTTGCCGAAGCTGCATGTCTTGCTCCTAAGCAGAAAAATAAAGTATTAAGTTAATGAACGATAAATTTTTATCCAATTATATTGTGCTCAATTTAATTTTGCATATATTCGCATTATAAAAATAAAAAGAACGATTATAAAGTCAGTAATAACAAACTAAAAAATAGAAGAATATGAGCACAGTTTATAATTTCACAGTAAAAGACAGAAAAGGAAACGACGTATCTTTGAACGAATATGCTGGTAAAGTTTTGTTAGTAGTAAACACAGCAACAGCGTGCGGTTTTACCCCTCAGTACACAGAACTTGAGAAAATCTATGAAGAGTATAAGGATCAGGGATTTGTTGTTATTGATTTCCCTTGCAATCAGTTTGCCAATCAGGCAGCAGGCACTGATGAAGAAATTCATGAGTTCTGCACTTTGAACTACGACGTGCAATTCCCACAATTTAAGAAGCTAGAGGTAAACGGAGAAAATGCCCATGACCTGTTCAAGTTCTTAAAGAGCGAAAAAAGCTTTGCCGGATTTGATATGAATCACCCGATAGCAAAAATCCTTGATGATATGCTTTCAAAGGAAAATCCTAATTACAAGGAGGATGCAGAGATTAAATGGAACTTCACAAAATTCCTTATCAACCAAAATGGTGAAGTGGTGAAACGTTTCGAACCAACAGAAGATATGACTAAGGTTGAAGCAGAAATTAAAAACCTGCTGTAATCTAAAAAAGATTGAAATAGTTCGCTGTCTTTGCAGGCAGCGAACTATTTCGTATAGCAAATTAATCGCACACAATTATATTTTCTGTAATTTTGCGGCAAATATATTGAGATTATGAAAGAGAATTACCCCGAGTTAAAGATAGAGAACCAGATTTGTTTTCGTGTATATCGCCTGAACCGTGCTATTACGAATCATTACCGCCCGTTTCTTAACGAGCTGGATTTAACTTATCCGCAATATTTGGTTATGATGGCCCTGTGGGAAAAAGACGGAATACCGGTAAATTCACTCAGCGAAATACTTAAATTGGATACAGGAACGCTGTCTCCATTGCTGAAGCGCCTGGAAGCAACCGGTTATATTCATCGTAAGAGGAGCAAAGAAGACGAACGCACTGTTATCATTAAACTAACGAAAGTGGGCGCAGAACTGCAGAAAAAGGCTATAGAGGTTCCTCATGAAATGGCTAATTGTCTGGATCTGTCAGAAGAAGAATATCTAAGCCTGCGCGAAACGCTCGATAATCTAATCCTGAAAGCAGAACAACGATAACGTGACTTTGATAAAAAATTGATAAGTCATTTGAGGAATTTAAAGGAAAGTTAAGTAAGCCTGCAGCCGTGAACCCATCGGTCCGCAGCCGTAAACCGATAAGCCCTCGAATGCAGCCCCATAAGCCCGCGGCCGCGGGCTTACTTATTTTCATGGAGCAAATAACTTGGCAGTCGGCAATATAATGTTTATATCCACCTTGTTTTCAGCAAATTAACAGTGATTTTGTAATTTATTTCCGATTTAATAACGCAAGTTTTGAACAGGCAATATCAATTGATTATTTGTAGTGGAAATCAGGCTGTAGCAGATTGGTGGGAGATCTAGTGGGAGATAAATGAGTAGAAATTGGATCTTCCACCAAATTATATATTTAGTTTTCAACAGCTTAGCACCTATTTAGTAGCAGGTGGGAGATGATTTTCGTTTTTTTCTATTTTTCCTGAAGATAAAGTCATTTATCAGAAGCATTTGCCACAGAATGCATTATTTTCCCGGCACAAGCATAACCTTCATTATACAAATCAGTGAGTTTCATCACATCTTTTTCAATCCTATCTACAACTATTGGCTTTTCCGGACGGATAACGGTAATCTGCCCTTCATCTTCCATTCGCTCTACTAGTTCAAGTTGTTCATTATACACAGCACAACGGCGACTTAAGGCGTCACGGATATTTGGGTACTTGCGATAAATAATAGAAGGTATTTTGTGATCTTTTGCTTCTTTTCTATAACCTCTGTTGCGAGTTAAAACCACTACATTGTTCTGATATCCGTCTTCTACAGCACGAAGCAATGGAATGGAATCAACTATTCCGCCGTCAAGCATCGGAACACCATCTACATAAACAATGGGGCAAACAATGGGTAAACTGCTCGATGCTTTGCAAATATCGAGTACGCGCTGTTTATCTTTCTTTTCTTCAAAGTAATTGGCTTCTCCGGTTTCACAATTGGTTGTGACCATCACAAAGCGATCGGGCGAAGAAAAATAGGCATCGTAATCATAAGGAAGGATTCTTTCAGGAAACTCACCAAAAAGAAGATCATAGTCCATTATATTCTTCTTCTTGAGAAGATGTTTCAAGCCTATATAATGGTATTTATCGAGCAAATCAATGTTACTGTATTTAGCACGTCCACGTTGGCGGGAAATATACGATAAGCCATTGCAGGCACCTGCCGAAACTCCTATGGTATAAGGAAAACGAATATTGTGATCCATAAAATAATCCAATACTCCACAGGTAAAAACTCCGCGCATACCGCCACCTTCAAGAACTAATCCTGTATTATTATCTATTGTCATTTCTAATATATACTTTTATACAAAGTAAAGACAGAAAGAAAATCAATCTGATTATTTATTATCGCTTTTCGGACTCATAACCAATAACGATGGTAAAGCCTCATACTCTTCCTTATCTTCAGCTATTTTTTCGCAAACAGTATGGCTCAGAATCAATAATCCATCCACACTTCTATAGCTAATCTCAGACAAATCATGAATAGGATATAAAACAACCTGTTCAGGATATCTTTCTAAAAGATCATTCACCTTTTTTGTAAACTTATCATCGCCAATAAACAGATATAAATGAATATCCCTTATTCCATTCATCAGCAACGATTCCAGATAAAATAACATGTAAGAATCAATTGCTCCGCCAAGAACCAGTGCAATATTGCCATGTTGGTAGCCTCTATTAACAAAAACTGCAACATCACAATTCACCTGCCCAATTATATCATCTACTTTATTTCTGAATAAGCCAAGAAGAGGAAGCACCTGGGTTCCGCCTTCCAGCATGTAATTACTACCAGCACCTAACAGTAATAAATCAGGTTTTTCCGCCTGAACCAGATGCGCCATATCCTGAATCAGTTTATCAGTTACCTTATAGCGGCAATCAACTTTAAGATTTATTCTTTCTGCTTCACTATTCAGTAAATTAAAGCTTTCTTCTTCATACTGTTTTGCATGTAAAGGATTCACATCAGTACCAAGTGTGTAATGCGCCGCTATAACTTCTTTCTGTTGTAATCTTGGTCCAAATAATAATTCATATATTGTAAGCAAATCACGTCCGGATTCAATACGGCCAAAACAGAGAACAAGTTTCTTTGTCAGACTTATCACCGGCTCCTTTATGGCAAATACCTTCTCAACAAGCGACAAAACAGGGGTAGTCATAAAAGTAGTAACCAATGCCATTATTACTAATATCACAAAGATTGACGGCGGAAGAACTCCCATTTCGTAACCAATATTAAGAGCAACCAGCTCCATTAGTCCACGAGTGTTCATCAGAGTGCCAACAATTAAGCTATTCTTCCAGGACTCTCCCACCAGACGGGAAGCCAAAGCACATCCACCGAATTTACCGATTATGGCAACAGCAATAAGCATACCACAGACTTGCAACAATTCGGGACTGTTAATTAACCCCACTTGTGTACGCAGTCCGGTAAAAGCAAAAAATAAAGGTAGGAAGAATACTAAAGAAACATCTTCTACTTTCTCCATCATCACCTTACGGAATCCAAAATTGGCAGGCATAACCACTCCCGCAATGAAAGCTCCGAATAAAGCATGAATACCGATTATCTCGGTTAATGTAGCCGAAATAACCAATATAATAAAGATGAAACCTACAAATGTTTTATTAATAACTTCTTTATTTGCATATAAATCGCCAATTTTCTTAAGAAACGGACGCACCACAAGAAACATTACAGCTATATAAATAATGGTAAGTCCAACTGCAAAGAGTGCACTGCCAAAAGTTCCGGCTTTTGCAATAGCAATAACAACAGCCAGCAAACACCATGCAGTTACATCATCATTTGCCGCCGAAGCAATGGAAAGAACTCCAATAGGAGTCTTGGTCATATTTCGTTCCTGAATAATACGTGCCAGAACCGGGAAAGCGGTTATACTCATAGAAATACCTATGAAAAGGGCAAAAGGCAGAAAGGCTGTTTGCTGCGCAGCATATTTTTCATAAATCCAATAAGAAGAGAGTATTCCAAGAAAGAAAGGTACTAATATTCCTGCATGACTGATAACCAGGGTTTCATTAATTTTATTTTTTAATGTCCTGAAATCGACCTCCATGCCGATAACAAACATGAACAGGATTAACCCTATCTGACTAACGGTCTGAAGATTGGACAACGACTGGGGGCGAAATAAAAAACCAAAGAAATCGGGAAACAGATATCCCAGCAACGAAGGGCCGAGCACAATACCGGCCACAATTTCACCTATTACTCCAGGCTGACCAATATATTTAAAGAGATAAGAAAAGAGGCGAACGGTAAATAACACAACGATAATCTGAAGCAGCAGAATAGTAAACGGATTATTAACATTCTCCGTCATTACACGCTGAAACATCTGAAAAGCACTGTTCCCATTTGCCTGAGGCATTTTAGCTAATGAAAGATGATCAAAACGCTCTCCCTCATTCAATGCCACATAAATCATACCGGAGAAAAGCACCAGCATGATGGAATAAATTATATAATTTCTTTTTATCTTACTCACGCGTCTTTAATTTATCTGAAATTATTAACAAATATAATATTTTTTAATTCTCCATTACTTATCTTTGCCTAAAATATAAATAAATATAAGTAGATTTTATGAAAAAGATTATTAGTATTGTTCTTTTTTCCGCCCTCTGTTTTAGTATTTCGGCGAAAGAAAAAGCGAAGAAAGAGGAAGGATTTGTCTTCACTACAGTAAAAGAAAACCCTATAACATCTATCAAGAACCAGAACCGTTCAAGTACATGTTGGAGCTTCTCGGGTGCAGCATTCCTTGAATCGGAATTACTTCGCAAAGGCAAAGGTACTTATGACCTTTCTGAAATGTATATTGTACACCACACAATGGAAGACCGTGCCGAAAAATATGTTCGTCTTCACAGTGAAGGTTCATTCGGACCTGGAGGTAGTTTTTATGATGTAATGTACTGTCTGAAGAACTATGGACTGGAACCACAGGAAGCCATGACCGGATTGCATTATGGCGACTCTCTTCCTGTTCACAACGAACTGGATGCTGTAATGAAAGGATATCTTGATGCTATAGCTAAGAGTAATTTAAAGAAACTTACTCCGGTATGGAAAAGAGGTTTTGATGCTGTAGTTAGCAACTACCTTGGCGCACGTCCTGAATATTTCAACTATAACGGAAAGAAATACGATGCAAAAGCATTTGCCAGAGAACTGGAACTGAATGCTGACGACTATGTTTCAATAACTTCTTTCACTCACCACAAATTCTATACTCAGTTTGCTCTTGAAATTCAGGACAACTGGCGTAATGGTGAATCATATAACTTACCTTTAGACGAATTTATGGCAGTAATCGATAATGCTGTAAACAACGGATACACTGTAGCATGGGGAAGCGATGTGAGCGAAACAGGATTTACCCGCAACGGTATTGCTGTGGTTCCTGAAGAAATTAAGACTGCTGATTTAAGTGGATCGGACATGGCTCGCTGGACAGGCTTAACTAAGGAAGAAAAGAACAAAGAATTGGTTGCAAAACCAAGACCTGAAAAAGAAATTACTCAGCAAATGCGCCAGGAAGGCTTTGATAACTGGGAAACAACAGACGATCACGGTATGCTTATCTACGGTATTTCTAAAGATCAGAACGGTAAAGAATACTATATGGTAAAGAATTCATGGGGAACTGACAACAAGTACAAAGGTACCTGGTATGCTTCTAAAGCATTTGTTAAGTATAAAACCATAAACATCCTTGTTCACAAAAATGCTCTTCCTAAAGAGATTGCTGACAAGCTTGGTATTAAATTATAATATTCGCGATTGAAGATATTTTCTTCTACTAAGAAATAAAAAAGGTTCGGGTAGTTTTTAGTACTATCCGAACCTTTTTTGTTTTAATTATTAAACAACACTTATATTCTAAATATCTCATAAAACATTGTTCCCATTTATCTATATTTACTACTTTTGTAAAAAACAAAACGTATAAGTGAGATACATATATTTACTAATTACATTGCCCATTTTTTTTCATGTTCCGAAATAAAAGAAAAGGACTTACTCAACAAAAGCGTAAAAACTAAAAACTTCTTATCTGGATAGTGCGCTTCATGTACTCAAGAATTCTTTATAGGAAGAGAATTTAGATGATAAGTCTGTTATCAAAGAGCATTTAATAAATACTTTAATATAATCAATCCAGAATTTTTTTATACAAAATCATCAATTAGAAAAATAAGACCATGGTAAAAAACTGTTTTCTATTTTTGGTAATACTTTGCTGCATCAGTTGCAATAGGTCACCTAAATGTTACTATATGATAAGGAGTGATAGATATGTTTACTTTAAAAATTATTCAATTCCAGATACAATTCCTTTTAACACATCCGTATTGTCTGATGAAATCAAACTCGACACTTACGATGCTGATCTTATAGCTAAAAAAGTGAACTTAAAAAAACATCATGAGAAATTATTTCATTATTTTATGAAGGAATATATAGCAAGTTCGGAAGAGTTTTATAAGAATCTCATGGGAGATGAATATATGGGAATCGGTATTGATACAACCCTTAATAAGGTTGAACTATTCTTTTGCGGAAAACTAACTTTACAGCCAGGTATTCAAAGTCTTGTTTTATTGGAACGAGAATCAGATTTTTGGCATAAAAATGAATTTCTAAAGTCTCTTATTTTGTGTAATATTAAAAACAATCGACTTTGTTCAATAATATCACTTTCTGATAAGATTAGTGGCATAGATACAAGTATTGATATAAAATCATATCTTATGCAAGGAAATTATTTTAGTCGAGTAGAAATAGGTCTTCTTAATGGTGATATGCCGGAACAGTTACTCACTAAATTGAAAATAAAAGAGGAAAATAGTGAGGTGTTAGATTATTCTCTGTTTGCGATAGATAAAAACGGATACGTCAAATTCGTAAATTTATAAAAAAACTATATATTTAGTTCCTATGTTTGTATATCAAAAACATAGGAACTAGTATTTAATTTAGAAGACAGTCAGTAATTAGTAATAGTGCATAATTTTAAGTTAAATATTAATACAGAACCTCTTAATACTTACTTAAATCTATTACATGAAGCTAGTCAAAATTGGAAAGAAGAGAAAGAACATACCCTTGAAATTATATTTCATCAAGATGGAACTACCTAAAAGTGAGATAGTCCTATCTTGCATAAGATTATCAAAAAGCTATTTAGTGAACAGCAAAGCATTAATTTTTTCTTTCAGTAACAAAGCATTAATAGGCTTTGCCACGAAATCGCTAAAGCCACCTTCACTAATCTTGCTTCTGTCTTCTTCCGAAGCATAAGCTGTTACTGCTATAACAGGAATCTCCTTTGAATGCATTCTTATTTTTTGAACTAATTCATATCCGTCCATAACAGGCATTTTTATATCTGTTAGAATCAGATCGGGCTGATGATTATTGTATAACTTTACAGCCTCTTCACCATTCCAGGCATGAATAAGTTGATATTCTTTGCCAAGAATAGCTTCCATTAATTTATAGTTACTATTGTCGTCTTCGGCAACTAACAAAGTTACTTTTTCTGCATTACTTTTCAACACCGATTTCTTATCAGGATCATCAAAATATTCTTCTTCATCTGTATCAACAGGCTTGTAAGGAATAGTAAACCAAAAAGTAGAACCGATACCCTCTTCCGAGTCAACGCCAATTTCACCACCTAGTTTGTATACTATGGAAGCACAAATAGACAATCCCAATCCTGTGCCTTGAGCAAATGTATTCAACTTAACAAAACGATCAAAAACAGAACCCTGTTTACTCTTAGGAATACCGCATCCTGTATCTGTTACATAAAAGCGCAGTTTCTCTTCCGATAAACTATATCCAAATGTAATGCTACCCTGCTCTGTAAACTTGATGGAATTAGATATAAAGTTTGAAATAACCTGTGACAATCGATTTCTCTCTGTATGGATAACACATTTGGGTAACTTATCCTTGAATTCTATTTTCACAGCATTCTGATCTACCTTCATGACCGAAGATTGTTCTATTTCATCAAATAAGGTATTTATATCGACATTAGAATATACAAATTCCAATGTTCCGGCTTCTATTTTAGAAAGATCGAGAATGTCATTAATTAACTGCAGCAATAAATTGTTATTGCTTTCAATAATACCAGCAAACTGATTTTCCATTTCGCCGCTATTTATATCTGCCAGAATTCTTGAAAAGCCTACTATAGCATTCAGTGGAGTACGTATCTCGTGACTCATGTTTGCCAGGAAAGCAGATTTAAGACGATTTGATTCCTCTGCTTTTTCTTTTGCCTCAAACAATGCTTGTTCTGTTTGCTTTCTCTTGGTAATATTGATACCCGATCCAGTAACAAAAAGAATTGAGCCATCTTTATCACGCTCTGTAACCATACCTTGCAATTCATACCATTCGTAACCATTACCATAAAAATTAACCCTGAGATCAAGGTCAACTCTATCTGATTTACCTTCAAGAAAGTTACTGAAAGTTATAAATGCTCGTTCAACATCATCAGGGTGAGTAAGTGAAAGTACATCATCTAAAGGCTTTGTCAGACGCTTCATTTCCGGCAAATAATCCTCATTTTTCTGATAATCATAGTCAAAAGTTATTGTTCCGACTTTTACATCCCATACCCAGGAAATAATTTCTCCCGCATCCATAACCATTGCCAATTGATTATTTGCAGTCTGAAACTTTCGCTGAATAGCTTTCAGTTCTGTAACCTCCCAGCCACTAAACAGCATATAAGCGGGGTCTTTATCTGTTTTTATAAGAGCTTTAGATATATTAATCGAATGTAACTTATTATCAGAAAAAAGGAATTCCTGTTCATAGTTGATAGAATGTCCTTCTTTCATTAGTCTTTTATCAATTTCCTGATGTTTTCTATATATCTCGGGAGAGAACAATTCCTTATTAGTTTTTCCAATTGCATCTTTGGATTTGATCAGTGTCATATCCTCCATCCTCTTATTCCAATAGATAAACTTATTGTCAGTAAAATCTCTCACACATATTGCTACCGGAATATTATCAAGAATGTTTGTGAAAAACAATTTCATTTTTTCATTTGTATTCTTTTCTTTTTTCAAAAACCATATCTTCGATAAAAGAATAGAAAAACAAATCAGCAGAATACTTACAAGAGATATTATAAGAATTAAATTTTCTTCGAAGAAGCTGGCAGGTTTATGCAAATATACAGCATCAGAAGGGAAGTATTTTTTGTCGAGTCCTGTTTGAATTAAATTTCGATAATTCAGATGAGTGCGTGGAAATGGAGCTAGCTGAAAAGGAATTTCGTTTGCTTTCTTGCCATTAAGAACCATATTTAAAATTTCACCGGATTTGTTTCCATAGTCTTCGCTAGTTGAATAATAACCTCCTGCAAAATCTCCTAAATCATCTCCAAAGTCAGTCAAACCAAACATTGGTAAATCGGTAAAGCTGCTAATCATCTTCTCCGTCCTGTTATTTGAAGAAATGCCTGTATTACCGTCTTCGTACCACCCATGATAAAGCAGACCGGTATTTTTATCCATTTCAGACAAAGAATTTAGCAACTTATTTGTAGAAAGATCTTTCTGGCACAACGAAATCTCCGTTAAATCGGGGAAATATTTCTTTCGTATATATTTAAATAGAAATCTGTTATAAGTACTTGTATATCTTTTATCGGAGATAAATGCTATCTTCGTCATTTTAGGCATTAACTTCTTCATCAATTGTATGGTCTGCTTTATGTGGACAGGATGAAAAACACCTGTTACATTAAAACCTTTTGCAGCTTCCTTGTAGGGAATAAGCATTTTAGAATCAATTTCTTTTCCGGAAATAAGATTCTCGAGAGAAGTAGTATATCTTTTTGCCGAAGTAAGCACAATTGGTATTTTTTTCCAGGATTCAGGTAGTGTATTACGATAAACAATCCATCCTGCTTCTCCAATTACAACAACAGCTTTAGGCTTTATTTTATAATCTCTATATAAGCTATCTGCCCTAAAAGACACTTCCTTCATGGAAGAGAATCTGCAATTATCAAGATATTCAATGCCGACAGATATATTTTTCTTATTATCAATTGATTTAATTATTTTATCCTGAATTTTCTCTGCCCACAAGTTTCCTTCATTATACGAATTGATAATTAGAACATAATCTTTAATGGGTGCAGGTAGAGCTTCAATTCTTGTTAAGAAAAAGAGGAAAAAAAGAAGAAAAGAGTAAAAAAATCTATATTGTGTCATCGTATCGGTTTTATGTATTAATTATATACAAAAGCCATTTCATCTGTATTTTTGCGAGCAAATTGGTCTTTTATAGAATGCAAACATAAAAAAAACGATGAAACCATTCCTATTTCATTAGCACTATTTTTCCGTATAATATCAAAATAACACCATTAAAATATAATATCGTATTATTATATTGATGTTTCATATTCTGCTCCCGATTTCATCTTTAAGATAGGGCAGATTTTATGCTAATTAAAAATAATTTATAGTTCATTTCATTTATTCACAAATGCAGACCTTTTTCATTTGCTCATAAGAGCTATTTTTGTGCATTTTTAAAGAATAAAGTTTTGTAGAATCAACTGTTTGAGTAATTTTGCAGGCTGATTATACAGCAAGTTATCATCCTGTTTGTTAGCTTACTTATATGTGTATAAAATACTAATACTAAAATTAATAACATGAGTTTAAAGATTATTGTATTGGCAAAACAAGTTCCCGACACACGTAACGTTGGGAAAGATGCCATGAAAGCCGACGGAACTATTAATCGTGCGGCACTTCCGGCCATCTTCAATCCTGAGGACTTAAATGCCCTTGAGCAAGCTCTCCGATTGAAAGATGCACACCCCGGTTCTACCGTAACTATTCTGACCATGGGTCCTGGACGCGCGGCAGAGATTATTCGTGAAGGCCTTTATCGTGGTGCCGATAATGGCTATTTGCTAACCGACAGAGCATTTGCCGGAGCAGACACGTTGGCCACTTCTTATGCACTTGCTACTGCAATACGTAAGATAAAAGATTATGATGTAATTATAGGCGGTCGTCAGGCTATTGATGGTGATACCGCACAGGTTGGTCCTCAGGTTGCCGAAAAACTGGGATTAACTCAAATTACCTATGCCGAAGAAATTGAAAAAGTAGAAAACGGCCGAATAACTGTAAAACGTCACATTGATGGCGGTATCGAAACAGTAGAAGGTCCGCTTCCTATTGTTCTTACAGTTAACGGTTCTGCTGCTCCTTGTCGCCCTCGCAATGCTAAGTATGTGCAAAAATACAAACATGCTAAGACTGTGACTGAAAAACAACAGGGAAATCTTGATTATACCGATCTGTATGACACAAGAGATTATCTTAACCTCGCAGAATGGAGTGTTACTGACGTAAATGGAGACACTGCACAATGTGGTCTTTCTGGTTCTCCTACAAAAGTTAAAGCAATTCAAAACATTGTTTTCCAGGCCAAAGAGAGTAAAACTATTTCTGCTTCAGACAGAGAAGTAGAAGATCTTATTGTTGAACTATTGGCAAATCACACGATTGGTTAATCACTAAAGAAAGAACTAAAAATGAACAATTTATTTGTATATTGCGAAATAGAAGACGGCATTATTGCCGACGTAAGCCTTGAGTTGCTTACCAAAGGCCGTTCTTTAGCTAACCAGTTAAAATGCCAATTGGAGGCAATTGTTGCCGGTTACAAATTAGACGATATTGAAAAGCAAGTATTACCTTATGGAGTAGACAAATTGCACGTATTCGATGCAGAAGGTCTCTATCCATACACTTCATTACCACACACTTCTGTTCTGGTAAACCTATTTAAAGAAGAAAAACCTCAGATCTGCCTGATGGGAGCTACCGTTATTGGTCGCGACCTTGGTCCTCGTGTATCTTCAGCTTTAACAAGCGGACTAACAGCCGACTGTACTGCTCTTGAGATTGGTGATCACGAAGAAAAGAAAGAAAATAAAGTATATAAAGATCTTCTTTATCAAATCCGTCCTGCTTTTGGTGGTAACATCGTTGCTACAATCGTTAACCCTGAACACCGCCCACAGATGGCAACCGTTCGCGAAGGTGTAATGAAGAAACAGATCCTTTCTGCTGATTATAAAGGAAAGGTAATCCGTCACGAAGTTGGTAAATATGTAGCAGATGCCGACTATGTAGTGAAGGTTATTGAACGCCACATAGAAAAATCAAAAACAAATATTAAAGGAGCTCCTATCGTTGTAGCCGGAGGTTACGGTGTTGGCTCTAAAGATAACTTTAAGTTACTTTTCGATCTTGCCAAAGTACTGAACGGAGAAGTTGGTGCTTCTCGTGCAGCTGTTGATGCAGGATTTGCAGATCATGACCGCCAGATTGGTCAGACCGGTGTAACCGTTCGTCCTAAACTATATATCGCTTGCGGTATCTCTGGTCAGATTCAGCATATCGCAGGTATGCAGGAAAGCTCTATGATTATCTCTATTAATAATGATCCGGACGCACCAATCAACACAATAGCAGACTATGTTATCAACGGAACAGTAGAAGAAGTTGTGCCGAAGATGATTAAGTACTATAAACAAAATTCGAAGTAGTAAAATGGCAAACTTATATTTAGATACACCAGAACTAAAGCATTATCTCAATCATCCATTGATGAAGAGAATTGTTGAACTCAAAGAGCGCAACTATGCTGACAAAGATAAATTTGATTATGCTCCTGTAGATTTCGAGGACGCAATGGACAGCTACGATAAAGTACTGGAAATTGTAGGCGAAATATGTTCGGAAGTAATTGCACCAAACGCAGAAGATGTAGACCACGAAGGTCCTCAGGTTATCAATAACCGTGTGAAATATGCAAATGGTACTGCCATTAACCTTCAGGCTTTAACAGATGCCGGCTTAATGGGTGTTGCTATGCCTCGCCGTTTCGGTGGACTTAATTTCTCTACTGTACCTTACATGATGGCAGCCGATATGGTTTCTACTTGCGATGCAGGTTTTGAAAACCTTTGGGGATTGCAGGATTGTGCTGAGACTCTTTATGAATTTGGTAACGAAGATCAGAAGATGCGTTATATCCCTCGCGTTTGTGCAGGTGAAACAATGTCTATGGACCTTACCGAACCAGATGCTGGTTCCGACCTTCAGGCTGTAATGCTAAGAGCGTCTTTCTGCGAAAAAGATAACTGCTGGTACCTGAACGGTGTAAAACGTTTCATTACTAACGGTGATGCAGATATTCACCTTGTACTTGCTCGTTCTGAAGAAGGAACACACGATGGTCGTGGTCTTTCCATGTTCATCTACGACAAGAAAAACGGTGGTGTAAATGTTCGTCGTATTGAAAACAAGATGGGTATCAAAGGATCTCCTACTTGCGAATTAGTATTCAAAAACGCTAAAGCTGAACTTTGTGGTGATCGCAAGCTTGGTTTGATTAAATACGTAATGGCTTTGATGAACGGTGCTCGTTTGGGTATCGCTGCTCAGTCAGTAGGTATTTCTCAGGCTGCATACAATGAAGCTTTGGCTTATGCTAAGGATCGTAAACAGTTTGGTAAGGCAATTATTGAATTCCCTGCTGTATATGAGATTATTTCATTAATGAAAGCCAAACTGGATGCATCTCGTACACTTTTATATGAGACTTCTCGTTTTGTAGACATTTACAAATGCCTGGATGATATTTCAAAAGAACGCAAACTTACTCCGGAAGAAAGAACTGAACAAAAGACTTTCTCTAAATTTGCCGACTGCTTTACTCCATTGGTTAAAGGTATAGGTAGTGAGTTCTCTAATCAGAATGCTTACGACTGTATTCAGATTCACGGTGGTTCTGGTTTCATGAAAGATTATGCTTGCGAACGTATCTATCGCGATGCACGTATCACAAGTATTTACGAAGGAACTACTCAGCTTCAGGTTGTAGCTGCTATCCGTTACGTAACGAATGGTACTTACCTTACTCGCCTGAAAGAGTACGAAACAATGCCTCTTGCTCCTGGATTCGAAGGTTTGCGTAACCGCCTGAAGGCTATGACTGAGAAATATGCTGCTGCAGTTGAAAAGATTGTAACTACAAAAGATCAGGAATTGCTAGACTTCATGGCTCGCAGATTGGTTGAAATGGCTGCTTATAATGTTATGGCTTACCTTTTAGTGCAGGATGCTTCTAAATGTGATTCATTTACTGAATCGGCACATGTATTTGTAAGATACGCCGAAGGTGAAATTGACAAACATGCTCAATTTATCAACAAATTTGATGTTGAAGAGTTAGCTTATTACAGAAAGTAATCTGATAATTCATAAATAATATTGGAAGAAGGCGTCTCAAAAGGATGCCTTCTTTCTTTTGTAACAAGCCTCTGGTTATACTTTTAAAAAAGTCCTAGATAAGTTTATATTCTCTTGTACAAAAGATTGCATTCTTCTGTACAAAAGAATTAATTGTTCTGTACAGAAGAATGCAATCTTTTGTACAACAATTCAAAATCATTATTCCAAGGAATTAAAATACCCCGAGGGAAAGTAAAATAAGCAACTCTATAACCATAGAGGATTAAAGATACATTTATTATTAAACCGCAGTAATAACCTTACTAATGGAAGGTAAAGTAAAGAAGAACTTGCTTCCTTCATCTTTAATGCTTTCAACTCTTATACTTCCACCGTTTCTCTTAACAAAGTCCTGGCAAAGAACAAGTCCCAGCCCCGATCCTTTTTCATTGTTTGTACCATAGGTGGTATGAAACTGGTTGTCCGTAAACAGCTTATCGGCCGTTTCCTTAGACATACCTACCCCATTATCAGCAATCTCTACTTCTATAAAGCCATTTTGCTCTGATAAACCAATCTTGATTAAACCATTTGTACGAGTGAATTTTATTGCATTCGACAGAAGGTTGCGAATCACCAGATTTGTCATATCGTAATCTGCATAAGCTGTATAATTTGTATTTGCACTAAACTGAATCTGAATTGATTTTTGTCCTGCAGTACCCGACAACAATGAGATATTATCGTTTACCAGCTTATTTATAATTATACTTCCCGGATTATATACAATCTCACTTCGTTGCGACCTCGACCAGTTAAGCAGATTCTCCAATAAATAGAATGTATTCTTTGACATATCTTTTAAGTCATTAAGAAGAGCATCTTCCATTTCGGGAGTAATTTCCATATTACTTGTAAGAAGCTCTATGACTTGCATAAAGCTGCCGACAGGACCTCGAAGATCATGTGCAATAATAGAGAATAGTTTATCTTTAGTTGCCAGAAGCCTTTTTAATTGTTCTTCATTTTCCTTCTGTTTACTGATATCAATAAGAGTACCAATAGCACGTGTTGCTGTACCTTCTTCGTCCCTCTCAATAATTCTGCCATGATTCAGAATCCATTTTTCCTTGCCCGATTTGCCCAGTACCCGGAAAGTAGCCTCAAAATAATCTATCTTACTATTCTTATGAGCTATGAAAAGTTGAGAAACCCAGCCCCAGTCATCAGGATGAACAAACTTTTGCCATTTATGACCTTTTCCTAACGATTCATCAAGATCCTGGTCTATTATCTCATATCCAATATTAGTAAAGTAAATCACATCGGTCTGGAGATCCCAGTCCCACATTCCCTCTCTTGCACCATCCAGAGCAAGTCTTAATCGCATTTCACTATTCTGAAACTGATTCAGATATAATTTCCGTTCGAGTGCATTTGCTATATTGCCTGTAACCGTTTTAAGCAGACTAATTTCTTCTTCCAGCCAAACTCTGTTATGGAGACAATCATCTAAACCAACAAATCCCCACAGGCGATTCTGGATATAAAGAGGATAAAGCAATATTGATTTTATTCCAAAAAGATTGAACACTGAAGCAATATCCTGAGGAAGTTCTATAATATCAGTAGAAGAAAGATGTCCTTCAGTATTTATAATTTTAATCCACGAAGGTATATTCTCAAAAGAAATTCTTTGAAGCGCCTCTTTTTTTCCGGCTATTCCTTCATTACACCATTCAAACGTATTTGTAGTAAACAATTCATCGGGTGTATTTTCGTAGATTGAAACACGGCTTACATTAGTATGTTCTCCTATTAGCCGCAAAACTACATTTATAATATCGTCAAAGTTATCGGACTTATTAAGCAATTGAGCGATATTGGCCAGTAACTTCTGCTGATTTCCAAGCTTCTTCAGTTTCTCTTCCATCTGCTTTCTTTGAGTAATGTTGGTAGCAGCAACAAGCATATACTCATTATTCTGTATTTTAATCTGTTCGAACGAAAACAGGCAGACTATCCGTTCACCCGACTTACTTCTTATAGTAAGTTCTCCTTTTACAGAATCTTTGCCGTTAGATTTGGCAAGCAGCTTCTTTATTTGCTCACTATCATAAAACAGATTTAATTCCTGAACCGTTTTACCAGAAACCTCGTCCAAAGAGTAGCCAATATTCTCAAGGAAAGCATGATTTGCATTAAAAATTATTCCGGTATCAACCGACCCTATTGCCATCATTACCTGAGAGCTATTAAATATGCTGAAAAAGACTTCCTTCGAGAAGTGCTCAACAGATAGATTGGTGCTGACTACCGCAATAACATTTTCTTCATTCCACCACCCGAAATAGAACTTGGTATCGACAGGTATTATTCCTTTATCCTTTTTTATGAATGGGTATGGGCATGAAGTTATATCACCTTTAATGACCAAAGGCATAGTCATACCAGATTTTACTTTGTATTCATCCGGAAAAACAGCAGAAAAGTGCTTTCCTTTGAGTTCATTAAGAGAATATTTGAGTACATTATTAACTGCAAAATTTGCTGTAATAATGTTACCATCCATATTTAGTATGAATAAGAAATCAAACTCATTACTTAACAGTTCTTTTAGTTGGCTTTCGGGAATAAAATTCATCATATTTTTCTGATAGTTATAAGGTCACGTCATGTTTGACGTAAATATATAAAAAATGAACCTAAATGTCACTACTAACATCTAGATTCATTAAAAAACAATTCAAAATATTATTAGATATTTTGTAGTGCATTTATAAAGCCAGTTACATCTTCTTCAGTTGTATCAAATGATGTAACCAATCGAATTTCATTGTTCGCTTCATTCCAGAAATAGAAGAAATAAGATTCAAGCAGCTTATCGATCATCTGGCGAGGCATAGTGAGGAACAAAGCATTTGTTTCCGGTTTTTGAGTAAACTTAATTTCGGGAAACTTATTTAGTCCTTCATAAAGCATCTTAGCCATATTATTGGCATGAGTGGCATTCTTTAACCAAAGATCATCGGTAAGATATGCAGTAAACTGGCAAGACAGATAACGCATTTTGGATGCTAACTGAGCCGATTGCTTACGGTAAAATTTAGCATTCTTAATTAGAGCCGGATTAAATACCACAACGCACTCACCAATCATTAATCCATTCTTTGTTCCACCGAAGCTAAGTACATCAATACCACAATCTACAGTCAAAGCTTTCAGAGAAACATTCAGGGTTGCTGCAGCATTGGCAATACGAGCTCCGTCCATGTGGACAAACATGTCGTTTTTATGAGCAAGTGTAGTAATGGCTTTCAGTTCCTCAACGGTATATATGGTTCCAAGTTCTGTACATTGAGAAATATAAATAGCTCCCGGTTGTGAATGGTGCTGATCTCCAAATCCATGAAGATGTGGCTGAATTAGTTCAGGAGTAAGTTTTCCGTCAGGTGTTTCAATCGGACGGATCTGACAACCAGTTGCTTTTACCGGTGATCCGCATTCATCTACATAAATATGCGCAGTTTCAGCACAAAGAATTGAATGAAACGGACGAGTAAGCAGTTGCAAAGCAACAATATTACTTCCTGTTCCGTTAAAAACGAATAAAGGTTCACAATCGGGTGTAAACGTATCTTGTATTTTAATAGTAGCCTCAGCGGTCCATTGGTCATCGCCATAGCCAAAAGCATGGTCAGAATTGGCTTTGGAAAGGGCTTCCATTACTAAAGGATGAACCCCTGAATTGTTGTCAGATGCAAAACTTCTCATATAATTTTCTATTTTAATGCAAATAAACTGTTTTTTATTGAAAAATTGCTAGCTTCAGTTGTTAAATCTAACTATTTCAATAACTTTGCCTGAAACATAAATGGCAGAATATTATGAAGACAGATATTCGCAATATCCGGAGAGAGTACTCAAGAGGCGGACTGACACGAAAGAATATGTCTGAAAACCCTTTTATACAGTTTCAACAGTGGTTGGAAGAGGCTATCAATGCTAAGGTAAACGAACCTACTGCTGTAATTGTAGGTACGGTTTCTGAAGATGGAAAACCTTCTACCCGTTGTGTTTTACTGAAAGAACTCCGGGATGGAGAATTTATATTCTACACCAATTATGAAAGTCGGAAGGGTAAACAACTTGCTAACAGCCCTTACATATCGCTTACATTTCTTTGGCATGAACTGGAAAGACAGGTACATGTGGAGGGAATAGCAACAAAAGTCTCGCCTGAGGTTTCGGATGAGTATTTTAAAACCCGACCTTACAAAAGCAGAATCGGAGCACGTATATCTCCTCAAAGCCGGCCGATATCCGGAAGAATGGAGATTATGCAGGCTTTTCTTCGAGAAAGCATCCGTTTTGCCGGACACGAAGTGAAAAGGCCTGAAAACTGGGGCGGATATTCCGTTAAACCAAATCGTATTGAATTCTGGCAGGGACGGGAAAGCCGCTTGCACGACCGTTTCCTATACACATTACAAAGTGACCAAAGCTGGAAAATAGAGAGACTGGCTCCTTAAATATTGAAAATCGATTTATCCTTTGATTAACAAAGGTTTTGCATTTACCGACAACAATATTTCAATTGCTGCAAAATAGATTATATAAAGCTTAAAGTATTATTTTTCCTGACATAGTTCTACGTTGTTCTTCTCCGAAACCAAACAGAGCAAAATCATACTTACAGGGATCTTCCGGACAAAGTTTGGAAAGATGATTCGTAATAATCAAGGCGGTTGAAAGTCGTTCAGTTTTTGGAAGGTCATCCATATAAGTCTTGAAATGCGTGCCACGTGCACATCAAGTGGAATAATAAGCTGAGCCGGTGAAATGTTTTTCCACACCCCCATATCTACAATTCCATCATTCCTCACCAACCAACGAAGCATAAGGTTACTGCGTTTACACGGACTCTTGGTTTGCGGTGAAGATATGTGACGAGTATTCATCAACCCGGAAAGTTTATCAAGTCCAGATAATATGCCATCTGTCAGGAATAAGCTCTCCAACGTTTCGTTTTCAAGATAATAGTGGTAAAGTCCCCTACAAATATTCCACATATCTCGCTCAAAAAAAGTGCGATGAATATTCTTTCCCGAGTCTTTCAGAACTTCCCATTCCTGATTCATAATGTAATTGTACGGACTATCTCCCATCATTTTATGTATTCGTTCTGCATCACGGAGTATTAAATTACGCTTACCCCAGGTTATTACTGAAGTAAGTAATACCGATATTTCAATATCCTTCAGGTTGATGAATCTACGAGGAAACTGAATAGGATCTGTTTCTATAAAAGCAGGAATATTATAAGTTACAGTCAGTTCATCCAATACACCTTTAAGAGGCACGTGTCTATTTTTAAATTCCATTCAATTAGCATATTAATCAATACAAAGCGCAAAATTAATACTTTTAAAATAGCAGGAAGCCATACTATATATTAAATATAAATAACAGCTTCTGTATTGATTATCAATAATAATAGAAACAACCAGGTATCTCACAGTTTATATCTATTTATAAAAGAGCTATTTACAGATTACTCCTTAATATATTTATGAATATAAATACTATTTACCTCAAAAATAATACATATATTTGCGATAATGATATAAAAAAATATATATAAATGAATTATAAGTTTCTCTTTTACACTGTTATTGCAAGCGTGCTAATGAGTTGTTGCTCAACTTCCAAAAATATCAGTATAAAAAAGGAGCAATCATTAATAACGAATAATGTGCAATTATCGAATAATTTCAGGTCTTTCTGGAATGAATTAAGAAAAGAAGCCGGCGAGCAACCTTTAGATCAATTTATTCCATCCGATACATTAATTGCGCGATATTCGCTGATAAAACAAGATAAGCGATTTTATCTTTCAGGGTTTCTTTATACGGATAGTACCTTTAATGAAGAAAATATTAAAGCTATAGAGGGAAATGTTGTGGTATACACTGAAAAAATAAAAACTTTCTCAGTTCCAGTCAAGAGTATTCCTTTACTTATTCAGATTAAAGGAATTACCTATATTGAAATTGGCAAAAAGGCGAAGATAAAATAAACAATGCGACAATTTAAAATAAAACACAATACTTAAAAAGACAAATATGAAACGTATAACTCTGTTGTATTGCTTCTTTACGATTTTATTCCTTGCATCGGCACAAGCTCAAGTAGCATCAGGGAAATTATCTCCTCACACTAAAACTTTCTTGTTAAAGATGAATCAAAATGATATATCTACAACACAAAGGAAAGCGATATTAACAAAAAGTGCAGTAATTGAGGCTGGTGTACAAGAATACATCGGTGCATTTATCTATCTGAAAGAAAATGCCGGAACTGAATCGTTGGAGCAACAAGGAGTAAAAATCAATAGCCACACAGGAGATATAGTTACAGCCATGATTCCTATTAGTTCAATTGAGAATGTAGCAGCTCTTCCAGAAGTTAAATATGTGCAGATAGGAACTCCTGTTAATAAGAAGATAGATAGAGCACGTGTTACATCAGGTGTGGATAAAGTACAGGCCGGTACATCACCATTATCTGCCCCATTCTTTGGAAAAGGTGTGGTAATTGGAATTATTGATACAGGATTTGAGTATGGTCATCCTAATTTTTATAACAAAGAACACACGGAATATCGTGTAAAGAGAGTCTGGGAACAGAATACAACATCAGGAACACCACCTACAGGCTTTAATTATGGGAAGGAATATATTTCTCAAGATTCCATTCTGAAGAAAGCTTATGATTTTATTGATCAATCTCATGGAACGCATGTTACAGGTATTGCAGCGGGAGCCGATCATTCTAATAATAATATTTACTATGGTATTGCCGGAGAAGCTGATATTGTGTTAGTTTCTTATATTGGATATGACACAGATGTAATAGACGGCATCAAATACATATACGACTATGCGTCTTCAGTTGGCAAACCATGTATTATTAATCTTAGTATGGGCAGCTATAGTGGTCCACACGACGGGACATCACTCTTTGATACTACAACTGATCAAATGCAGGGAAAAGGGCGATTAATTGTTGGTGCTGCTGGCAATGAAGGCAATAAATATATACATATATCCAAGACCTTTAGTCAAACAGATACAATCTGTAAGACATTTCTCAGATCCAATAATATTGCCGCCGATATCTGGGGAGAAGCAGGAAAAGATTACAAGGTACAGGTTTGTGTGTATGACACGATAAATAATAATAATGTTTATATTAGTCCAGAATACAAAGCATCTGATAATGTAGATATTACAACTAGATTAAAGAACAATACCAGTGTTAAAAATGGTGCATCAGGTTATCTCTATATTACCTCAGAGATTAATACGTTAAATAAAAAACCTCATTTTGCGATTAATACTACATTATCTTCAGTCGTTGACGGTAATTGTATAGGAATCATTATTAAATCGACAGAAGGAACAGTCCACGCATGGAGTGATGAATCTTATCATTTTACCAGCAATGATAAACCTGGGTGGACCGATGGCGATAATAATTTCTCTATTGGTGAAGTTGGAGGAACAGGTAAACAAATAATTAGTGTAGGTGCCTATGTGAGCAAAAACATGTTTACCAATCTAAGTAATGAAATATATGGTATAAGTCAATTATTAAATACACTTGCCACCTTCTCAAGCACCGGCCCAACGATTGACGGACGAATGAAACCAGACATCACTGCTCCCGGAAGTGTTTTAGCTTCATCTTTATCCAGCTATGACACAAAACTGAATACATACAGAGTTAAGGAGACAACTATTGATAATAAAACTTACTATTATGGAATAATGGGTGGAACATCAATGTCTACTCCTTATGTAACTGGGGTTCTTGCTACATGGTTACAAGCAAATCCAAACCTTACGCCCGATAAAGTGAAAGCTATTTTTCAGAAAACAGCTATCAACGATTCATATACAGGTGAAATACTTCCTAACGGGAACAGCACTTGGGGATATGGCAAAGTTGATGCCTATAACGGACTTCTGGAAGTTATTAAGCAATACACTTCCATAGAAGATATGCCAATATTGCCACAATCAATTTTTATGTATTCGGGAAACAATCAACAATTCAACTTTTTGTTTACGCAAGAAGATACAAACGTAAAAATCAATGTCTACAATGTAAACGGTCAGCAAGTTCTTGCTAAGAATTTCAATGAAATATCCTGCAAACAAGAAGAGACTATTGATTTAAACGGTCTGCCCAAAGGACTTTATATTATCAAGATCACGGGTAATAAACTAAATCAGGTATTTAAAGCCAGCACAAAATAATTGCGGCATTCGCCTCTTAATAATAGCGGATAGAAAGTTTTAATTAATACAACAATTATTATATGTAGGCAGCTTAAAGAGTTGCCTATTTTTTTATCTAACTATTATTAAAGGTATTGAGGCTTTGAATTAGTTTATCTATTTATATCTGAAAGCATATTTTCAACTATGAATGGTGCTTCAACTTACGCAAATAATAATCCAGGCCAAGCAAACCAAGAACAAGAAGCCCTATATAGAAATAAAAGCCTAAAATTGTTCCTGATTCGGGAGAGAAAGAAATGTTTCTCAGGCTTTCAATAATATTGAAAGAAAAATAGGTCATCAATAGATAAGTAGATAGGCCAATCAAAGAAGCTGATGCCAGCAATAAGAAGCAAACGTTTAATGCTACTGCCCGTTTTTGCTTTTTCTGAGCCTCAACATTAATTTGTGCCATCATCCTATTCGTAAAATTAAAAGGCAGACTCTCCGAAGATGATTTTCTGAGAACTTCTTTCAATAAGCAGTCTTTATCTTTATTCGTTTTCATTTCATTGATTATTTATCAATACACATAACTTTTTGCGAGTACGATGCAATTTAACTTTCACATTACTGGATGTGAGTTTAAAAATTGTAGCCAACTCATCTATCGATTTATCGTCATTGTAAAAGAGAGTAATTAAAGCTCTCTCATCTGGATTAAGTTGAATAAGTGCCAGCTCTAATTTTTTAATTCTATCCTCATTCTCAGAACTACTTAATATATCATCAGCCTCATCATCCGACACACTCTCAATTATCTTTTCATCTATAAAAAAAGACTCTTTCTTTTGTTTACGCGTAGCAGAAATTGCAGTATTATATGCTATACGATAAAGCCAGGTTGAAAAGCTACAATCACCTTTATAAGTATCTAGTTTACGAAAAGCTTTTATAAAAGAATCTTGCACAAGTTCTTCAGCATCTTCCCGGCATGAGACTATTTGTATAATAAGTGAATAGATGGGACGACTGTAACGATCCAGGAAGTATGAGAACAAATTTGTTTCTCCTTCCAGGATTCGCTTTATGTAGATTATCTCATCTTTCTGCTCCATCATATCCTTTTAGACGCAGTCCTGTCTGAATGGTTACAGCTTTCGATATTTTTTTATTTTTATTCCCGGAAAGTGTAACCTTTTTCATCAGAGAACGTCAAACGTTACAAAGAACGAATTTATTCATTTAAAAATATAAGATTATGATGGATTTTATTACAGTCCCATTGGTTGTAGGAATTGTAACCCTGGGAATCTACAAACTATTTGAGCTTTTCGTGAGAAAGAAAGAACGCCTGTCTATTATTGAAAAGATAGGAGAGAAATTTGATGCTTCAATGATTGAAAACAAATTCTCTTTTCCATCAAAGATATTCAAGAACTTTTCATTTGGAAGCTTAAAAGCTGGATGCCTTTTAATGGGAGTCGGTTTGGGATTATTAGTAGGATTTGTTATTTGTATATCTACAATCAGAGGTTACAATCTGGGAAGTGATACAATAAACTGGGGAGTAAGAGATACTGCAGGAATTGTATATGGTGCTTCGGTTTTAATATTTGGAGGATTAGGACTAATCACTGCATTTATAATAGAAATGAAGTATTCCAAGAAAGATCAAGATGAAGCTTAAAGTTATTAAATAGAAAAGGCCACTCGTTAAGAGCAGCCTTTTCTATTTAATAAATATAGTGATAAGAAGAAAGATTACATCATTCCACCCATGCCGCCCATTCCTGGAGCGCCCATTGGCATTTCTGGTTTATCTTCTTTCTTTTCTACAATCACACATTCAGTAGTTAAGAACATACCTGCAATAGAAGCAGCGTTCTCAAGAGCTACACGAGTAACCTTAGCTGGATCAACAACTCCGGCAGCATACATGTTTTCATAAATATCGCTGTGGGCATTGTAACCAAAGTCACCTTTGCCTTCACGTACTTTCTGAACAACAACAGCGCCTTCTTTTCCTGCGTTAGCTACAATCTGACGAAGAGGTTCTTCAATTGCACGCTTGATGATTTCAATACCAGTTGTTTCGTCAGCATTGTCACCCTTCATTCCTTCCAATGCATCAATTGCACGGATGTAAGCAACACCACCACCAGGAACAATACCTTCTTCGATAGCTGCACGAGTAGCGCAAAGAGCATCGTCTACACGGTCTTTCTTTTCTTTCATTTCAACTTCAGAAGCAGCACCTACATAAAGTACGGCAACACCACCAGCTAACTTAGCCAAACGTTCCTGAAGTTTTTCTTTATCATAATCTGATGTAGTAGTCTTGATCTGAGCCTTTATCTGGTTGATACGAGCTTCGATATTTTCTTTTGCACCAGAACCGTTTACAACAGTTGTATTGTCTTTTGTAATAGTAACCTTCTCTGCAGTACCAAGCATTTCGAGAGTAGCTTGTTCCAGTTTGATACCTTTTTCTTCGCTGATAACGATACCACCTGTCAATGTAGCAATATCTTCAAGCATTTCTTTTCTTCTGTCACCAAAGCCTGGAGCTTTCACTGCACAAATTTTCAATTGAGAACGAAGGCGGTTAACAACCAAAGTTGTTAAAGCTTCGCTATCTACATCTTCAGCAATGATTAACAATGGACGACCTGTCTGAACAGCTGGTTCAAGAATAGGAAGCATATCCTTCAGATTAGAGATCTTCTTATCATAGATAAGGATATATGGGCTTTCCATTTCGCATTGCATCTTTTCTGTATTGGTTACGAAATAAGCAGAAAGATAACCACGATCGAACTGCATACCTTCTACAACACCAATAGTTGTATCAGTACCCTTAGCTTCTTCAATAGTGATAACACCATCTTTAGAAACTTTGCGCATAGCATCTGCCACTAATTTACCGATAGTTGAATCGTTGTTTGCAGAGATACGAGCTACTTGTTCAATCTTGTCATAATCATCACCAACCGTTTCAGATTGTTTTTTGATTGATGCAACAACAGCTTCAACAGCTTTATCAATACCACGTTTCAAATCCATTGGATTAGCACCTGCAGTAACGTTCTTCATTCCTACACCAACAATAGATTGAGCAAGAACAGTTGCAGTTGTTGTTCCGTCACCAGCGTCTTCACCAGTTTTAGAAGCAACTTCTTTTACCAACTGAGCACCAGTATTCTGGAATGCATCACTCAATTCGATTTCTTTTGCAACTGTCACACCATCTTTTGTGATATGTGGAGCACCGAATTTCTTTTCGATAATTACGTTACGTCCTTTAGGACCTAGAGTTACTTTTACTGCATTTGCAAGCTCATCAACACCTTTTTTCAGTTGATCGCGAGCATCGATATTGAATTTTATATCTTTAGCCATGATTTTAATATTTTATAATGATTAATGAAAAATGAATAATTAAAAATTAGAGAGTTGCAAGAACATCACTTTGACGCATGATAAGGTATTTTGTACCATCAAATTCAAGTTCTGTTCCGGCATACTTTCCATAAAGGACAGTATCGCCAACTTTCAGTACCATTTCTTCATCTTTTGTACCGTTACCAACTGCAACAACTTCACCTTTTAATGGTTTTTCTTTTGCTGTATCAGGAATAATAATACCGCCGATTGTCTTTTCTTCTGCAGGAGCAGAAAGAATAAGCACTCTGTCTGCTAATGGTTTAATGTTCATAGTTCTTTAATATTTTAATGTTTACTATTTATTTAATGTGTAACGCTAAGAATACTGCCAAAAGTGTGCCAAAAGAAATAAGGGCACTAAAAAATATACTTAAAGTCAGATTCAAAGACAAAAAAGGTCAATTTGTATCTTACGACTGACAAATTGACCTTTTATATTGATTTCTCTAGATTTTTATTTTGTAACAGCAGTTATTAACTGAACAATATCCACCAGCTGTTGTTCTCCGGTTTCCATATTTTTAAGCATAACCTTGCCTTCGTTCATTTCGTTTTCACCAACAATGGCAACAAACAATATTTTCTTATCGTTGGCATATCCCATCTGTTTTTTCATCTTGGCAGCATCCGGATATATTTCTGCACGGATATTTGCCTCGCGAACTTTTGTCAGTAATGGTAAGCAATATTCAGCTTCTTTCTCTCCAAAGTTTACAAACATAAGTTGTGTGCCATTCACTGCTTCTTTTGGATAAAGATCCAGCTGGTTCAAAACGTCAAAGATACGATCGGCACCGAATGAGATTCCAACTCCGGAAACTCCTGCCATACCAAATACTCCTGTCAGGTTGTCATATCTACCACCACCTGTGATACTACCAATCTGTACATCCAAAGCTTTAACTTCAAATATGGCTCCTGTATAGTAATTTAATCCACGAGCCAGAGTCAAATCGAGTTCTACATCCGATTTAATATTCAAAAGAGAAAGTTTGGAAAGGATAAACTCACTTTCCTCAACCCCTTTCATACCTACTTCACTTGCTGCAAGAACAGTTTTAAGAGTATTCAGTTTCTCGAGATTTGTTCCGCTCAATAAAATGATAGGTTGAAGTTTAGCAATTGCTTCGTCAGAAATACCTTTAGAAGCAAGTTCTGCATTCACATTCTCCAAACCAATCTTATCAAGTTTATCGATTGCCACTGTAATATCAACAATCTTTTCTGCTTCACCAATTATCTCGGCAATACCGCTTAATATCTTTCGGTTGTTAATTTTAATAGAAACTCTTACACCCAGACGAGTGAATACAGCATCTACCATCTGCATCAGCTCAACTTCGTTAAGCAACGAGTTACTTCCCACTACGTCGGCATCACACTGATAGAACTCGCGGTAACGACCCTTCTGTGGACGGTCGGCACGCCAAACCGGCTGAATCTGGTAGCGTTTGAAAGGAAAGCTGAGTTCATCACGGTGCATTACCACGTAACGGGCAAAAGGCACTGTAAGGTCATAACGCAAACCTTTTTCGCAGAATTTGCTGGCAAGCTTAGTTGCATTGCGTGACAAAAGTTCCTCATCAGTTAATCCTGAGAAATAGTCACCTGAATTTTGTATTTTAAATAAAAGTTTATCTCCTTCATCTCCGTATTTACCCATCAAGGTAGAAAGGTTTTCCATTGCCGGAGTTTCAATTTGTTCGAATCCGTAAAGATGAAAAACTTCGCGAATTGTATTGAATATATAGTTACGCTTCGCCATTTCAACGGGCGAGAAATCACGTGTTCCTTTAGGTATACCTGGTTTTGCCATAATTAAAATCTTTTAGTGGCACAAAGTTACACTAAATTATTGATTCTATAAAAAAAAGGACCTATTTACTAAAACTTATTAGTACCTTAACGCGTCATATTATATGAATAGGCAGAATACTAACAAGACTAAACTTATATATAGTAAACTTATGAAAATATCAGTTTGCATACTGTTTATTGTCTGGAACATATCAACCATAAACGCCCAGATTACGATGGATGAAGTAAAGAAATACTTTACTGAACAAAGCTATCTGGTGAAACAAGCACGCGATGCTAAAGATTTCGAAAAAGCGGAAGAACTGGACTATGCAATGTTAAGAGCAGTACTCTCCTACCCCGAAGATATAAAGAAAAAAATAAGTCCGATTAAAGGAGTCCTTTATTATAATATAGCCTGTTACCGTTCCCTTCTGAACAAAAGGGAAAAAGCTGTAGAAGCTTTTGCATTGGCCGTTGAAAACGGATGGACAAATTATGCTCACTCCAAAAAAGACTCGGATTTAGACAATATAAGATCAGACAAACAGTTCATTTCTTTGATGGAAAAAATTCAGGCTGAGAATGATTACCTGAATATTCTGGCTAAAGCAGGAGGATATAATAATAGTATTGATTCACTTTTACCTAAGTTTACTTATTCAGCACCTAACGATTGTAACCTGGTGAAGGTACGAGAATACTTTAATCTGGACAGCATTGCGGGTAGCGGAAATGAGATTTCCAAAATAAAGAATCTCATGTATTGGGCACATAATGTAGTTTGCCATGATGGACGTTCCCAAAACCCGGCATCAAAGAATGCTATCGACCTTGTTACTATTTGCCGGACAGAAAACCGCGGAATTAACTGCCGCATGATAGCACAGATATTGAACGAATGCTATCTGGCAATGGGGTTCAAGTCACGTTATGTAACTTGTCTGCCCAGAAAGTATGTAGACGATTGCCACGTTATCAACATGGTTTATTCTAACACATTGGATAAATGGTTATGGATGGACCCCACTTTCAATGCTTATGTTATGGACGAAAACGGAACGTTGCTTGGAATTTCGGAAGTGCGCGAACGGTTAATAAACGGAGACTTTCTTCAAATAAACGAGGATGCCAACTGGAACAATAAAAGGAGAGAGACTAAGGAGCATTACCTGGATTATTACATGGCTAAGAATCTTTATAAAATGGAATGCGTGCTTCACAGCGGATATAACACCGAAACTCAAATAGCAGGAAAAACATCGCCCGCAACCATTATGCTTTGCCCTTCTTCTGCTCAGGAAATAGTGGATAAGCAGACTGGCGTTACCAACAATGCTGAGTACTTTTGGCAGCCTCCCGAAAATTAAGACTGTTAATAGGTATAAGGAAAATCTACCCAAAAGAAAATTCAGTCTATGAGAATTGAATATTTGGGAAAGATCTCAGATAGAAATACTAAAAAAAGAAATAAAGAAGGGATTGTTCCAACTATATGGACAATCCCTTCTTTCAATATTTTATAAGATTGTATTAATCTCTTCTTCCCATAAAAATCATAATGTAATATACCAAAGTTGCCAAAGAACCTAATGCTGCAACTACATAAGTGTAAGCAGCCGAACGAAGAGCATCTTCTGCCTGAGCATGATTATATGAATTGGTAATACCTGCACTGCTCAACCATACCAGTGCACGCTTACTTGCATTGATTTCAACCGGCAATGTAACGAAACTAAATACAGTTGTCATAGCAAACAGAACAATACCTGCAAGTAATAATTGAGGGAAAGAGTTCACCATTATAATACCGGCAAGTAATAACCATTGCATCCATTGAGATGCAAAATTTACAGCAGGAACTAGTTTTGAACGCAATGTAAGAGGAGCATAAGCATGAGCATGTTGCACAGCATGACCACATTCGTGAGCTGCAACAGCTGCAGCTGCCACACTATTGCTTGCATAAACACTTTCACTCAGGTTTACTGTCTTATTGGCAGGATTATAGTGGTCGGTCAGATGTCCTTGTGTACTGGTAACCTGCACATCATAAATTCCGTTATCATGTAGCATTTGCATTGCTACATCACGTCCAGTCATTCCGTTAGAAAGAGGAATCTTTGAATATTTCTTAAACTTGCTCTGCAACGATTGTTGCACGATAAAGCTAACTACAGCAATACCGATAAATATAATCCATGAAATAGGCATATCTTACTTTTTTATTAGTTAATACTATTAAGTATAATACAAATAGCTTGCCAAATATAGTAGTTTAGGAGAAGTGAAACCAAAAAACAGAGATATTTTTAGCAAGATTTATAAAAAAGCAAGAACCTCTTTCATTATTCTGTTATTATCGGAATATTTAACCGCCAACAATACAAAGGTTCTTCGCTACTATTGATGGAAGATATTGTCTTAAGCTTATTATTATGATATCTGCAAACATTTTATCAGATTTATCTACACCATCTGCCACCAAAATGCATAAAAATCCTTTGAGTAAAGGCTTCCAGCTAGTGGAAGATAAAAAAGTTCAACTGGTTATCTGCTACAAAACCGTGATCATCTGCTACTAAATTGAACGCTCTACAGCATCGTAGCAGGTGGTGCCGCTAATCATTCGATGAGGAATATTCTGCTTTTGAGGGTACAGCTTGGGTAAATGTAGTTTGTAGTAATCGTCATGTATAACACTTTTCTCTAATAGGTTAACCTGCTTTGCAAAGAAACATTAGTAAGCCCTCGGCCGAAGACTTATGGGTTCTCGAACAAAGACCCATAGGTTCTCGACTGAAGGCTTATGGGTTCTGGGCTGCGGGCTTACTTAGCTAAAACAGGAAAATGGAGTATCTTATTAAACAGGATGTCATATCCAAGAAAGTTGAACGAGCAGTTGTTGTTCTAAATACAGTGTTAATGAAACAGCTGCTTAGTGGTAGATAAATGATTCTTGTAGCAGATAAAGTGCATGAAAAAATAAACAGGCAGATAAAATCAGATTTATCCGCCTGTATTCTTTATTATTAAAGCTATGTATATCAATGACCTTTGCTTACTTTTCTCTTTTCTACGTTTTCAACAGCTTCTGTTACCAGAGGTTTATTTTCAAAACGTTTTGCATAAGTTGAATAATCAGGACGTGTACGTTGATATTCAGGATCAACGAACAGTGGGCTTGAAATAATATGATCGGCTGTTGAACGGTTGCAGCAGAACACTATATTTTCTACTCCTGCCAAACGGGTTAATGCCTTTACGTCAGTGTCGTGAGGTTGCAGAGTCATTGGATCTGTAAAGAAGAACAGATAATCAATTTCACCATCCACAATGCGAGAGCCCATTTGTTGGTCGCCACCAAGCGGACCAGATTTCAATATCGTAATGTCCCATTCAATTTCCGGATGTTTTTCTTTCAAAGCTTCACGAATAAGCGTTCCTGTTGTACCAGTGCAATAGAACTTGTGTCCCATCATCAACTCAGAGTTCCAAATAACCCATTCAATAAGGTCTTTTTTCATACCATCATGAGCTACCAGACCAATCTTTCTAACTAGTTTTTCCATAATCAATTTATTTTAAGTAAAACCTATCTATTTGAGAGAAATATTTCTTCCCTCTCAAATAATAGTGCACTAAAATACTCTTTTTTATCTGTTCGGGAACAACCTGAAGAGAAGTTTTTTCCAAATTTTCTTTCCGGGACGGTCTAAAATCCTTTCTGATAGCACGATATTCTTTGCGAGCTTGTAATACAGCTGTCATATTTGCCACTCCACCTTTTAACAAAAAGGAAAAGGCAGCCACGTAATCTAACATGCAGCGCACGGTCATTACATACCTCAGTTCGTTCTCCGGAAGATTTTTATATAGCATTAAAAGATTGTTCCTGAAATTAAGAAATGTCTTCCTTGGATTTTCTTTTTTCAGAGTAGCCCCTCCCACATGATATACTACGCTTTGGGGTACACAAACCAAGCCTCTTCCACGACTTCTCAACCGCCAGCAAAGATCAATCTCTTCCATGTGAGCAAAGAAGCGCCCATCTAATCCTCCAACATTCCAATAATCGGCCGATCGGATAAAAAGCGATGCTCCGGTAGCCCAGAACACAGGAATAATATCATTATATTGACCATTATCCTTTTCAACCACGCCCATGATGCGTCCCCTGCAGAAAGGATATCCAAAATGATCGATATATCCTCCGCAAGCACCGGCATATTCAAAATAATCTTTCTGTCGCCAGCTTAAAATTTTTGGTTGGCAAGCTGCCACTTCTGGATGCGCATCCAGATAATCAATCATTGGTTCCAGCCAATGTTCCGTTACCTCTACATCCGAGTTAAGAAGAACGTAATATTCTGCCTCAATCTGAGCCAATGCCTTATTATATCCATCAGCAAAACCATTGTTTTCTTTCAGTACAACCTGCTTTACAGATGGGAATTCTTCATTTAGTACCGCCAGCGAATTATCAGTAGAACCATTATCGGCCACATAAACATCTACTCCGCTTAGTGCAGAATAACTTATAACTGAAGGAAGAAACTTACGAAGCATCTCACTTCCATTCCAATTCAATATAACTACAGCAACTTTACTCATCGTTCCACATTTTGTCGTTTATGCTTCCAGCGCTTATGAGACCAGAACCAATATCCGGGTTCGCGGATTATTGTTTGTTCCACCTTACGTACAAACATCTCCGTAATTTCTCCTTTAGTAGTCTGCTTGGGGAATTCCACCATAAGTTCGAATATAGCTTCGCAATAACCTCGTTTTTCTTTTTTCAGCTCGCAATAAAAAACAGGAAAATCCATCATGCGGGCAATACGTTCTCCCCCATCCATGAAAGAAGTTTCCTGATTCAGGAAGTTTGTCCAGAAATGAAGACTGTTTTTATTTGGAGACTGATCGGCTATCAATCCTAATGCCAATTTTTTATCTTCCTTTCTAGCCTTTATAACCTCTTTTACCGCTTCGTGTTTAGGAACATTATAGCCTCCAAAGCGGGAGCGGGCACGTTTAAACAGTTCATCAATATATTTATTCTTGATAGGTTTATATACTTGCATAGGGATATCTCCCTCTTTCATGATTGAGCCCATGGCAACAGTCCATTCAAAGTTTGCATAGTGAGGCATCATTACAACAATTCCGCCATACTTCTCTATCATTTCAAGATACTGTTCTGTGTTCTTAAATGTAATCCGGCGAAGTAGCTCATCTTTAGAAAGGAAGGGCATCTTTACACTTTCAAGCATATAATCACAGATATAGTGATAGTACTTACGCTCTATAACTTTTAGTTCGTCAGCTGATTTCTCTGGAAAAGAGTTTCGCAGATTCTGTCGGACTACCTTTTTCCGGTAGCCAACAACCTTATACATGAATACATACATAAGATCAGAAAATTTATATAGTACATTAAAAGGCATGATGGCCAGCAACCATATACCTAAATATGCAAATATGTAGACTAACTTCGACATCTGTTATTCAATTATAGTACCTTTCAAAGCTGTTTCATCTTCGTTGAATTCTCCTAAACGGACTTTCACCAGGTGGTTGTCTAATTTAGGTTTACTTTCCACCTCAACCCGGATATAGTTATCAGTAAATCCATGCATTGGTGCACCTGCTTTAGGTTTCTCCATAAGAACGGTCATAGTTTCTCCTATTCTCTTTGCATAGAATGCTTTTGTCTTTTCATCGGAAAGAGCCAGCAATCTCTGACTTCTTTGATGTTTCACCTCTGGTGTAACCACGTAGTCAATATTCAAAGCCTGAGTATTGGGGCGTTCTGAATAACTAAACACATGAAGCTGACTAACATCGAGTCCTTTGATAAATTCGTATGCTTTTTCAAAATATTCATCCGTTTCTCCACGTGTACCAACAATTACATCGACTCCAATAAAGGCATCGGGCATCAGCTCTTTAATCTTTCTAATTTTTCCGGCAAAAAGTTCCGTATCATATCTACGTCTCATCAGTTGCAATACTTCATCACTACCCGATTGAAGCGGAATATGAAAATGAGGCATAAAGCTGCGCGACTTAGAAACGTATTCTATAATCTCATCTGTCAGCAAGTTTGGCTCAATAGAAGAGATACGATAACGTTCAATTCCCTGCACCTTATCCAATGCTTTTACCAGCTCAAAGAAACTCTCGCCAGTTGTTCTTCCAAAATCGCCAATGTTCACACCTGTAAGCACAATCTCTTTTCCTCCGTCTGCAGCAGCTTGTTCAGCCTGCTCAACCATTGAAGCGATAGTTCCGTTGCGACTTCTTCCACGTGCTAAAGGGATAGTACAATATGAACAGAAGTAATCGCATCCATCCTGCACTTTAAGGAAATACCGTGTACGGTCTCCTCTTGAACACGACGGAGCAAAAGAACGAATATCTTTAAAAGAAGAAGCTACAGCCTCTCCCTTATCATGTTTATGTAAGTCGCCCAGATATTTTAGCAAATCTTTCTTCTGTTCGGCACCCAACACAACATCCACGCCTTCAATTTCGGCCACCTGATCGGGTTTTAACTGAGCATAACAACCTGTTACAACAATAAAAGCATCGGGGTGCTGTTTCCTAAACCTATGAATAGCCTGGCGACATTTCTTATCGGCCACTTCAGTCACAGAACAAGTATTAATAACGCAAATATCAGCCTTTTCGCCTTTTCTTGCCGTACGCACACCTGCTTCTTTTAGAGTTTTGCCAATTGTAGAGGTCTCCGAGAAGTTTAATTTGCAGCCCAATGTATAATAAACAGCTGTTTTATCCTGAAATATAGAGGTATCTATCATAATCTTTTAAACATAAAATCCGGTGCAAAGTTACACATTATTATAATTAAAAGTTGTTATAGAACTATTTACTTTCTTGAGGGAACATTTCTGTGTATGAAATATTATGTCTATTTTCGCACAAATTTTAAGCAAACGTGCAATGATAAAAGAAAACTTTATCAAGCTATACGAAAATAGCTTTAAAGAAAACTGGGATCTGCCTTGTTATACTGATTATGGAGAAGGCATTACATTTACATATGGAGAAGTTGCTGAAGAAATAGCCAAACTACATCTTTTATTTCATCACTGCAATCTGAGACGCGGAGATAAAATTGCCATTATTGGCAAAAACAATTCACGTTGGTGCATTGCTTATATGGCCACAATTACATTCGGCGCAATAGTAGTTCCCATCCTGCAAGATTTTAATCCCGATGATGTGCATCACATTGTTAATCACTCCGAATCTGTATTCCTTTTCACCAGTGATACTATCTGGGACACATTAGAAGAAGAAAAGCTGGATGAAATCAGAGGAGTTTTTTCATTAACTGACTTCAGGTGCTTGCACCAACGAGACGGCGAAACTATCCAGAAATTTGTAAAACACATGGATGAAGCCGCGAATAAAGCATATCCACAAGGATTTAGAAAAGAAAACATTGAATATACCACCTTATCTAATGATAAAGTGATGCTTCTTAACTACACTTCGGGCACAACAGGTTTTAGTAAAGGGGTAATGCTTACAGGAAACAATTTGGCAGGAAATGTAACTTACGGAATTCGCACTGAACTGCTTAAACGTGGAGATAGTGTTTTATCATTCCTTCCTTTGGCTCACGCATACGGATGTGCATTCGACTTTCTCACTGCTACCGCTGTTGGAACACATGTTACTTTATTAGGGAAAACCCCTTCTCCAAAAATTCTAATGAAAGCTTTTGAAGAAGTTCGTCCTAGCCTTATCATAACTGTCCCTCTTGTTATCGAAAAAATTTATAAGAACGTTATTCAGCCCCTTATCAACAAAAAAGGGATGAAGTGGGCTCTGAATATTCCTTTACTGGACTCGCAAATCTATACTCAGATTCGAAAAAAACTAGTGGATGCTCTTGGTGGACGTTTCAAAGAGGTTATTATTGGCGGAGCAGCCATGAACCCTGAAGTTGTTGATTTCTTCTATAAAATAAAGTTTCCATTTACTATTGGTTATGGAATGACAGAATGTGGTCCGCTAATAAGCCACAGTTCATGGAACGAATTTATTCCTGGTTCTTCGGGTAAGATTCTGGATATTATGGAAGTTAGGATTGATTCTGAGGACGTATATAACATTACCGGAGAAATTCAGGTAAAAGGTGAAAACGTAATGAAAGGCTATTATAAAAATGAGGAAGCTACTAATGAAGTCTTTACAGAAGATGGATGGCTCAAAACAGGCGACCTTGGAACAATAGACGTTGATGGCAATATATATATAAGAGGAAGAAGCAAAACTATGATTCTTAGTTCAAGCGGACAAAACATTTTCCCGGAAGAGATAGAAGCTAAACTAAACAACCTTCCATTCGTAACCGAAAGCTTAATTATAGAACGAAATAAGAAATTAGTGGCTCTTGTTTATCCTGATTTTGAAACTCTGGACTCTCTTGGATTAAACCATGAAGACAATTTAAAGACAATCATGGATGAGAATCTTAAAAGTCTGAATAAGGTAGTAGCAAACTATGAAAAGGTAAGCCAGATTCAAATCTATCCTACAGCATTTGAGAAAACTCCCAAAAAGAGCGTTAAAAGGTACTTATATAACAGTATTGCAGAAGATTAAATATGTTATAAAACATGTATAAATGGAGAACAAAAGAAAAAACTAAAAAAAAATTGAAAATAATTCGATATTTTGATACAACATATCAAAAAAGTACATACATTTGCAACGTTTTAATAAAGCAATTAATTGTATTACAGATTTAAAAATCAAAGAAAATGAAAAAGTTAGTATTAATGTTCGTTGCTATTGCAGCAGTATCTTTCGCATCTTGTGGTAACAAAGCAGCAGACCAAGCTGCAAAACAAGCTGATTCAATCAGAATCGCTGACTCAATCGCAGCAGCAGAAGCTGAAGCAGCAGCAGCAGCAGCAGCTGATTCAACAGCTACTCCTGATAGCGCAGCAGCAGCTACAACTACAACTACAACTGCTCAGTAATCAGTTACGAACTGTAGAAAATTAAAGTCTGGTACTAAGTGCCAGACTTTTTTTATGCCCATAACTTTAGGTTTTCACTTTTCAAGTACAGACTATTTCAGATTTTCCTCCCCCCAAAAATAGATCAACTCTAAAATCCGATTGGTACTTATCTTATGCAAATATCATTCAAACCTATAAATAAAGAATGGTATACATATCTATCCTCCTATTCAAGAGAAACAATAGTTAGCAACCCTCACACCCCCTTGCATTTATAGCCTTAAATACTCCATTAACAATAAGTAATATTCTTTCCAGTAAACACATCTTAAATTTACACAAACAGCATCAGAACGCAAGTTAACAGCATTCACAGCAGCTATGCGCCACAAAAACTCACAAGATAGGCAACCTCAACCTCTACACACAGATCCTCTTAAGAAGAATGTATAACTCCTATAATATAGGATAACACTTAATATAAGAGAGGAAAACAAATCACTCAGGCATAGAAGTCACACATCACCAAACAAACAGCATCATACAAGCAGAATAAGAATAAAGCAAAACAGAGCTTTTCAGATCGAGAATTCATCATCCAACTTCTTCTAAACCATCGCACACCAGCATCTATATTTCTGCCTAACAATTAATCACCAAACCATACACAGCAAACCTTATTCCTCTTAGTTACTAATCATACTCGGCATTGCACAAAAAAAAGAGACCACCTCAACGAGACGATCTCTTTTATATCTTAGAATAAAATTCTATTATTCAGCAACTACTTCAAAAGGAATTTCAACAGAAACTTCTTTGTGTAATTTAACTACAGCCTTGTAAGAACCAACTTCTTTTACAGCATCCTTAACAACGATAGTTTTTCTATCAATTTCGAAGCCAAGCTTAGTTAATGCATCTGCAATCTGAATGTTAGAAACAGAACCGAAAATAGTACCTGTAGAGCTAACTTTAGTTGCAATTGTAAGAGATACACCATCAAGTTTAGCAGCAAGTTCTACTGCGTCATTCTTAATCTTCTCTAGTTTGTGTGCACGTTGCTTCAAATCTTCAGCTAACATTTTCTTAGCCGATGGAGTAGCAATAACTGCTTTTCCTGTAGGAATAAGGAAGTTACGTCCATAACCGTCTTTAACAGTTACGATGTCGTTCTTATAACCCAAATTTACGATATCTTCTTTCAATATAATTTCCATACTATTCCTCCTTATTATTTCATCATGTCAGTTACATATGGTAATAACGCCAAGTGACGTGCTCTCTTAACTGCTTGTGCAATCCTACGTTGGAACTTCAAAGAAGTACCAGTGATACGACGAGGAAGAATCTTTCCTTGTTCGTTTAAGAATTTTTTCAAGAATTCAGGATCTTTGTAGTCGATATATCTGATACCGCTTTTTTTGAAACGACAATATTTTTTCTTCTTAACGTCTACTGAAGGTGGAGTCAAATATCTGATTTCTGATTGAGTTTGTTGTGCCATGATTAATCCTCCTTTTTTGTTAATTTTACATGTCTTCTCTTAGCAGCGTATTCAGCAGCATATTTATCCATTCTGAAAGTCAAGAAACGGATAACTTTTTCATCACGACGGAAAGCAATTTCCAACTTTTCAACTACTGTAGGTTCAGCGTTGAATTCTACTAACTGATAAAAACCAGTTGACTTCTTCTGAATTGGGTAAGCCAATTTCTTAAGTCCCCAATTTTCCTCATTGATAATCTCAGCTCCTTCAGCTTGAAGAACAGCTTTGAATTTTTCTACCGCTTCCTTCATCTGAACATCAGATAAAACGGGAGTTAAAATGAAAACGGTTTCGTATTGATTCATACTCGTTTAATTAATAAAATAAATACTTGTTTTTATTGAGTGTGCAAAGGTAAACATTTAATTCTTAACCACAAACCATTTTAATTCTTTTTTAATTTTATCGTTTTTTCACCCAACAGCATTTATATTTTAAAATAAGAATATTATATTTGCAAAGTTGTTTAAACAATAATTTCATGATAGAGCAATTCAATTTTGATATCCAGCTAATTTTCGCCATACTAAATGGCAAAGTTTCGGCAGCTATAAACAGGAAATTGTCCCGTAATTTTAGACAGAACAATCTAGATATCAGTCCAGAACAATGGACTGTGCTTATTTTCTTATGGGAAAAAGATGGAGTTACCCAGCAAGAGTTGTGTAATGCAACCTTTAAAGACAAACCAAGCATGACCCGTTTAATCGACAATATGGAAAAGCAGCATCTTGTGGTACGTATCTCTGATAAAAAAGACCGTAGGACAAACCTTATACACCTCACAAAAACCGGGCGTGAAATAGAAGAAAAAACAAGGCTGGTTGCAGCATTGACATTAAAAGAAGCATTATACGGTATACAACTAAAAGATTTGGAAATAAGTCAAGAAGTGCTTCGTGCCATATTCCATAATACTAAGGACTAGTTCTATCTGATTTTAAAATAAAAAGAGCTATACAAAATGATCTGACCCCAAAAAGTTGGATGGATTAATAAAATTATAACGAAAGAGCCCGGTAAAATACCGGGCTCTTTCGTTATAATTTTAGTTTGGCTCTATCGTTATTATAATAATTGATGTATTTCTTAGTGCTTGCTGAGAAACATTTTTCACCAGCCATAGCCATATCTTTCTGCAATACTTTACCCTATTCAATCCTTTTAATGGGAATTACTTTAAAACTTGAAGTAAAAAACAAGAGCTGCCCATTCCTGGACAGCTCCGTAATATATTATGGATTGTTTAATTTAAACTTCAGCTTCAGGAGTTATCAGTTTATATCCTTTTCCATGTATATTGATAATCTCAATTGATTCATCTTCTTTCAAATGCTTACGAAGTTTTGTGATATATACATCCATACTTCTTGCATTGAAATAATTATCATCAATCCAGATTGTTTTCAAAGCAAAATCTCTTTGCAAAATCTCGTTAGCATGAGCACAGAGAAGGCCAAGTAATTCTGATTCCTTTGTTGTTAGCTTAGTTTGATTGCCATCAATAGATAAGATTTGTTTTTGTGTATCAAAAATAAACTTACCAATCTTATAAACATTGCTTTCTTTATTCTTTTTACCTCTTACTCTTCTCAGGATTGCTTCAATTCTGAAAGTAAGTTCTTCCATACTGAATGGTTTGGTCAAATAGTCGTCAGCTCCTATCTTGAAGCCTTCAAGTATATCATCTTTGAGTGTTTTTGCTGTTAAGAATATGATAGGAATTTCAGCGTTGGCAGCACGAACTTCTTGTGCCAAAGTAAATCCATCTTTCTTAGGCATCATAACATCAAATACGCATAAATCATACTTATTCTTCAAAAATGCCTTATAACCAGCCTCTCCATCAGGATATAGCTCTGCAGAATATCCTTTAGCTTGCAAATATTCTCTCAAAAGCATGCCAAGATTCTCATCATCTTCGCATAATAAAATACGCATTTTCTCGTCCATATTATTAATTATTTAGTAAAGGTAATACAATTATAAATTTACTTCCCACTCCAGGTTCACTTTCAATCCGTATGGTTCCCTTGTGATCCTGAATTATTTTTTTTACATAAGCTAATCCCAGTCCAAATCCTTTTACATCGTGTAAGTTACCAGTATGAACACGATAGAATTTATCAAATATCTTTTTCAGATCTTCTTTCCTGATCCCGATACCATTATCTGCTATAGAAACACATAACTTACCAGGTTCGTTCCAGGTGGTTACTGTAAGCAACAAGTCTTCTTCCGGCTTCTTATATTTCACAGCATTATCCATCAAGTTAAAGATCACATTTGTAAAATGCATCTCATCCACAAATATATTAGGATCTTCAGCTTTTAAATCAGCGTTGATCTTTCCGTTATATTTCTCGACCTTAAGGGTAAAGGTGTTAATAACTCCCGAAATCAAATCGTTCGCATCAACCTCTTTCATCTTCAGTGTTGCTTTCTGACGTTCGAACATTGACATCTGAAGCACCTTTTCAACCTGGAACCTCAACCGTTTTGTTTCATCATTTATCACGCCCGATATATGCTGGAACATTTGCGGAGATTTACCCACGGCCGGATCTTTCAACATCTGAGCTGCAAGAGAAATGGTTGATATAGGCGTTTTAAACTCATGAGTCATATTGTTGATAAAATCATTCTTCATCTCTGTCAGCTTCTTCTGTCTGAAAGCAATATAAATGGTAAAGATAAATGTGATAAGCAATACCAATGTAAATGCTAAAGACGGAAGCATAAAGCTAATAGAATCAAAAATATAATCCTGCCTTGAAGGAAAATGCACCTTCACAAAACTAATTCTTGACGGCGGATCGTTAGGAAAAAGAATTTGCGTATACGAGTTCTCACTTCCTACATCTTCATAATCGGGACATCTGTATGCCTCTCGCCCATCTTTATCTGTAACCGTAAAGTGATAAGGAATATCAATTCCGTTATTAACAAACTCGGATTTCAGATACCCATCCAGGTTTTTGAAATTAACACGCTCATTTAATGCTTTATCACTTGACTTATAGAGAATATTCAATACGACTTCATCCAGCAGAACTCTTTGATGCAGGTATCTGTTTTTTATAGCCTCCTGCAGTGATTTTGACGTTTGAAGTATATTATTTTCTCCATGTTTTCTTGAGATCATTGCCTTAGGCAACCCTGAAGGCTTTGTCATCGTTGTTTTCAATTCAAAATCTGAAGAAGGAGAAGATATATCATAATGATGCGCCTCTACTTCTTTATCATTTTCAACAGCAACCGATTGTGGAACAGCCTGAGAACTTAAAGCAACACGCTCTGTCTCAGCCACATCCTTTTCGAGATATCTCAATGTTTCGTCGTATTCCAAATTCTTAGAAACCTGGTACAAACTTCTTTTTACCGATTCATCAAATTGTTCATTACGCATTTTGACCATCTCTTCGATATAGCTTACCTGAAGGTAAAGTAAGCTAAGAAAAGAAAGCCCCATCACAATACCTAATATCCAGATTGTTGATTTTTTCATACAACAAATTTAACATCCCTAAATTAACACTCAAAGCGGATTAACCTGTTTTAACTGAGTGTTGTCTATAATTAACCGAACAGCACATTTTAATTAATATTTTGTATATTACAACAATATTAGTGCTTGTTTAGTTGCAAAAATAATATAAAATTAAGTATTTTACTATAAAAAAGATGAATTTATCAATCATTGTTAAAAAAAAGTCGCCGAATATATGTATAAACGACGACTTTAATCCTTTTAATATTGAATCTGTTTTATTCTTCTTTCACTTGTTTTGCTTCATGATCTTTGATTAACTTATCCTGAACATCGCTCGGAACAAGCTCATAACTAGCAAATTTCATAATAAATGAAGCCCGGCCGCCAGTAAGAGAGCTAAGCGAAGTTGAATAAGATGACATTTCTTTTAGTGGTACTTTTGCAACCAGCTTTTCAAATCCCTTTTCACTGCTCATACCCATAATCATGGCACGGCGTCCTTGCAAATCTCCCATTACATCACCCATCTTGTCGCTCGGAACAAATATTTCCACATCGTAAATGGGTTCAAGAATCTTTGGTCCTGCATTTTTAAACGCTTCGCTGAAAGCATTTCGACCGGCAAGCATAAAGGAAATTTCATTGGAGTCTACCGGGTGCATCTTACCCTCGTAAACAATAACACGAACATCGCGCGCATAAGATCCGGTAAGCGGTCCTTGTTCCATTCTAGCCATGATTCCTTTTAAGATAGCAGGCATAAAACGAGTATCGATAGATCCACCAACAATACTGTTAATGAACACTAATTTACCTCCCCATTCCAATGCCACCTCTTCAGTTCCTTTTACAGAAATTTTAAATTCCTGTCCGTTAAACTTATAAGTATCTGGCACAGGCATTCCTTCTTTGTAAGGCTCAATAATAAGATGCACTTCACCAAATTGTCCGGCACCACCAGATTGTTTCTTATGACGATAGTCGGCACGAGCTGCTTTAGTGATAGTTTCACGATAAGGAATCCGAGGTTCCTCGTATTTAATCATGAGCTTTTCATTATTCTCCAAACGCCATTTCAGTGTACGAAGGTGGAATTCTCCCTGACCATGAACCAATGTCTGCCTCAACTCTTTTGACTGTTCGATAACCCATGTAGGATCTTCTTCACGCATACGGTTGAGGATACTCATCATTTTCTCGGTATCGGCTTCATTCAACGGTTTTATAGCTCGGGTATATCTTGAGTTAGGGTATTTTATGAAGTTAAATTTATTATCGCAATCTCTTCCATTCAAGGTATTGCCAGTCTTCACATCTTTCAGTTTCACGGTAGCACCAATATCACCCGCCTGAAGTTCTTCAACCTTTATACGGTTAGCGCCGGCAACAACAAACATCTGAGCAATACGTTCCTTAGAACCTCTGTCGGCATTAGTCAGGTCATCCCCTTCTTTCACTTTTCCACTCATCACTTTGAAGTAAGAAACTTCGCCAATATGTGGTTCCACACTTGTTTTAAAGAAATAAAGAGAAGTAGGTCCATTAACATCGGGTGCAATTTCTTTTCCTTCCGTATTGGTAACTTTAGGCATATCAGAAACGTAAGGTACTACGTTACCAAGGAATTCCATCAATCGGCGAACGCCCATATCTTTTCCGGCGCAAACACAGAAAACAGGGAAGATACCGCGTGTTACTAATCCTTCACGAATACCTAAACGCATTTCGTCGGGTTCCAAAGTTTCTTTCTCGAAGAATTTCTCCATCAGGCTTTCATCATTTTCGGCAGCTGCTTCAACCAATGCTTTATGCATTTCCATAGCCTTATCCATCTCCTCAGCCGGAATTTCTTCTATAGTAGGCGCACCACCTTCAGGGGCCCACGTATATTTTTTCATCAAAAGTACATCTATCAGAGAATTAAAACCTGGACCGCAAGATAAAGGATATTGAATTGGCACTACTTTAGGACCGTAGGCATCTTTTAATTGTTCGAGAACATTGTCGTAATCACACTTATCATTATCAAGCTGATTAACAAGGAAGATTACAGGTTTTTCAAATTTTTCAGTATAACGGAAATGGTTTTGGGTACCAACTTCAACGCCATACTGACCGTTGATTAAAATAATTGCGGTATCTGTAACATTCAAAGCTGTAACAGCTCCGCCAATAAAATCGTCTGAACCGGGACAATCAATCATATTCAATTTTTTCCCGTTCCATTCGGTATGGAAAACAGTAGAAAACACAGAATAGCCATATTCCTGTTCTACAGGAAAGTAATCGCTAACTGTGTTTTTTGCGGCGATGCTTCCTCTACGTTTTATAATACCACTCTCGAATAGCATCGCTTCAACGAGAGTGGTTTTCCCAGAGCCAGAACTACCTAACAAGGCTATGTTCTTAATTTCATTAGTCTGATATACTTTCATAATATATAAGATTTAAATTATTAACTCGGATATGTTTAACGCATACCTTTTTACTTGTGCGCAAATTATAAATTAAAATTTTCTAAAACAATTATTTAGCCGTGTTAGAGAACAATGTTGTGCAACACAACCTTAAGGTTAAATATATTTATAACTAATGCTTAAAAATAACAATTAGACCATTTATCAATAAGGTCTACTCGTTTTTAAATTAAGCCCTAGTGTTTATTTATATAAGCAGTAGACCTTTTTAGAAATACAAGCCTTATAAATAGTCTAACCCTGGTTAATAATTCCTTAAGTATTCAGTTTTAGAAATTTAAAAGGTCTTACAATATCGTTATTTTAGCAAATAAGCCTTATTTTTGCATTCAGAAAAATTAATAAATATGGCCGGCATCTACTTACATATTCCCTTTTGCAAAACCCGCTGCATATACTGCGATTTTTATTCCACCACAAGGAGTGAAATGACCAATCGTTATGTTTCGGCACTTTGCAGGGAATTAGAGCTTCGGAAATCCTATCTGGATAAAGAACCGGTTGAGACAATCTATTTCGGTGGAGGCACTCCTTCTCAATTATCTAAAGAGAATTTTGAGAAGATATTCGAAACAATTGAGAGAGAATACAATCTGGAACAATGTAGAGAGATTACGCTTGAAGCAAATCCCGACGATCTGACTCCGGAATATATAAAAATGCTGGCATCTCTTCCTTTTAACCGCATAAGCATTGGCATACAAACATTTAATGAACAGACTTTGCGGCTGCTGAAGCGACGACATACTGCCGGGCAAGCTATAAGTGCTGTAAAGGAATGCCGAATGGCTGGATTTCAGAATATAAGTATTGACCTGATGTACGGCTTGCCGGGAGAAACTCCGGAAAGCTGGAAAGCAGATCTGGAGCAAGCCATCAGTCTCAACGTAGAGCATATTTCAGCGTATCACTTAATATACGAAGAAGGAACGCCTCTTTATGAAATGCTACAAAAGCATAAAGTTGAAGAAGTGGATGAAGAATCTAGTGTTGACTTCTTTGCTTTGATGATAGGCCGACTTACTGAAGCCGGATTTCAGCATTACGAAATATCCAACTTCTGTAAACCGGACAAGTATTCGCAACACAACTCAAGCTACTGGACAGGCAAAAAATATTTGGGATGCGGACCTTCGGCACACTCTTTTAATGGAAGCACCCGCCAATGGAATGTTTCATCATTAGATAAGTATATTGTCGGAATGGAAAAGGGAATTCCTGATTTTGAAATAGAAGAGCTGGACGTTACTACCCGATACAATGATTTTGTAATTACATCGCTTCGCACCATGTGGGGATTGTCCTTAAATCGTCTTGAGGAAGAGTTTGGTACAGAGTTCAAGCAATATTGTCTTGAAAACGCACAAACCTATCTCGATTCAGGCAAACTGGAGATCAGGGATAATACTCTGTTCTTATCGAAAGAGGGTATTTTTATTTCAGACGGCATTATGAGCGATCTGCTTTGGGTAGAGGATTAATTTATAGAAGGAAGAAGAATGTTTGTTATAACCATCATACTGTTTATTGCTGCAGGAATATTTGCAGGATACAGGCTACGCAATAAGGAAACCGGTATAGTAAGCCGTATTGTTACCGGATTTATCTGGCTATTACTCTTCTTACTTGGCATGGAAGTTGGAAGTAACGAAAAACTGATTAAGGGAATCTATACTTTCGGGCTCGAAGCTCTTATATTAACAATATCGGGAGTTATCGGAAGCATCCTTGCGTCGTGGGGACTTTGGTACTACATTTCAAAGAACAATCTCAAAAAGAAAGGAAAGAAATGAAGGGAAGTCTGATTATTGTAGGTTTCTTTATACTTGGCATTATCGTTAGCCATTATCATCTCTTGCCGGAAAGCATTATTCACTGCGACATCAGTTTTTATGCCCTCTGCGGATTAATGTTCTTTGTAGGTGTAAGCATTGGCAGTGATACAAATACATTGAAAAGCTTTCGGCAACTAAACGTTCGCTTCGCCTTACTCCCATTAATGACAATATTGGGAACAATTACCGGATGCATCCTTGCTTCATTATTACTATCCAATCGGTCTATAAGCGATTGCTGCGCTGTAGGTTCCGGAATGGGCTACTATTCACTATCCAGTATCATCATAACAGAATACCGTGGTGCCGAATTAGGAACCATTGCTCTTTTATCTAATATAATGCGGGAAATTATCGCCTTACTATTCGCTCCGGTTCTGATGAAATATTTCGGCAAACTGGCTCCAATATCTGTAGGAGGAGCAACGACGGCCGATACTACCCTACCCATTATTACCCAATCATGTGGAAAAGACTTCGTGGTTATTTCCATTTTTCATGGCTGCCTGACCGATTTTTCAGTTCCCTTTCTCGTTACACTCTTCTGTTCATTGTAAACTATTCTCATTATTACATTTTATTTAATTCATTTTCTTATTCATTCCTTATTATTAAAAAAATAATCATTCCTGAATTTTGAAAATCTCAAAAAAGATGTACCTTTACAATATTAAAACATAAATTTCAATTTACACTTAAGTCAAACACATCTCAGTACTATGAAAAAAAGCGTATCCTTATTCCTACTTCTTGCATTGTCATCTGTTTTAACCTTCGCACAGGAATACAGCTACAATTATGGAAAAGTGACAGATAATGAGCTTTCTATGAAGGTTTACAAGCCAGATAGTACAACATCAGCTGTTACAATCTACAAAAATATAATCGCCAAATACAGCTACAAAAGAGAACATTTTATAATAGAATATAATTACGAAACAAAAATAAAAGTTTTAAAATCAGGAGGCGTTAAATATGCAGACATCAAAATTCCTGTTTACGACAAAGGGAAAAGTGATTTGTTTAAAGAATCTGTATCAAAGATTGAAGCATATGCATACAACCTTGAAAATGGCAAGGTGAATAAAACCAAAATGGATAAAAGTTACATTTTCGAAGAACGAGTAACCCCTTATTATAAACAAATAAAGTTTTCCATACCAGCAGTAAAAGAAGGAACCGTAATAGAATATAAGTATCTACTGACTTCTGAATTTCCACACCAGATTGAAGAATGTGTTTTTCAGCAAGATATTCCGGTGATGTACAGCAACTATGATGTTACAATTCCTCAATATTTCGATTTCAATGTAGGGCTGAAAGGGAAGGAAAAAATAAATGTATCGGAGTCTGTTGTTGAGCAGAGCGCTAACGGAGAAGATGAATACCATCAGACTTATTCAGTACGGTTTAACAGTCGCAGGATATTTCTTACCGTTATAAACCTTCCCGCTATAAAAGATGAACCTAACATCTGGTGTCCGGATGACTTTCGCACCAAAGTAACATTCGAATTAAAAGGAACACGCTTTCCCGGCTCTGACTATAAACCTTATACCAGTACATGGGAAGATATAGATGAACTTCTCAAAAAAAATGAAGACTTTGGAGCAATTCTTAATATGTCAAACCCATTCAGAGAAGAGATGCGAGTTGCAAATATTTTATCTATGTCAAACAAGCAGGATAAAATACGCGCTATTTTTCAACTTCTAAAGAGCAAAATATCATGGGATGGAACTTATCGGTTTTATGGAAGCAATGTAAAGAAAGCAATAAAAAGTGGAACAGGGAGCAATGCCGATATTAATTTCATATTAATGAGCATGCTTAAAGATGCAGGTATAGAATCATCTCCTGTAATAATGAGTAAAAGAGATCTAGGGAGGCTACCAAATCTTTTTCCTAGCATAAATAAACTTAATACATTTATTGTTGCCATAAACGATGACGAGAATTCAACCGTTTATCTGGATGGATCTGTAACTAACGGAGATATAAACATTCTACCTCCTGTACTGATGGTTGAGAAAGCCCGGATTTTTAGTCAAAGCGGAAACGGCAGTTGGGTTAATCTAACCAATATAGGAAAGAATTCAGTTACCGCTCTCACATCTGGTACTATTACTCCTGAAGGAATCGTCAATGGAGAACAAAAGGTTTCCTATACGGGAGAACAGGCTTACAAATTCCGCAAATTATTTAATGAAGCCAAAGACAGCACCTCTTTTATTGAAAAAAAGGAGCTAGAATACGGGATATCTATAAAGAAATCATCTTTTTCTGATGTTAATAGTTTTACTTCCAATGTAAAAGAACAATTCTCTTTCACAAAAGAATTATCACACAACGACGATCATATCTACATTAATCCACTGATATTTCCTCATTTAACAGAGAATCAGTTTACAAAAGAAGAGCGCAAACTTCCTGTTGAATTTGATTATCCGTACACTTTTAAACTAATTACCACACTAAATATTCCCGAAGGCTATCAGGTGGAAGAAATTCCTAAACCGGTTATGATTCATCTGGATAATGATGGATGTATCTGTACTTACAATGTGCAGGTTCTTGGTAATACCATCCAAGTGGGATATACATTTTCTTTAAATAGAATCTTCTATAATAATGATGAATATCCTGCTCTGCGTCAGCTTTGGGGAACCGTAGTTAACAAAAACACTGAATTGCTGGTATTAAGAAAAACTACTTCACAACCAACAAAAACAGAAGAGAAGCAGACTACTCAATTATAGAATTACAATTGAATTGTATATTCAAAAAAATCGTAAAAATATAAACTCTTAAATAAATCAATAAATTACTCTTTATGAAAAAAACAATACTAATGTCACTGCTGTTCACTGCCTCTGTGATAACAGCATCCGCACAGGATTTCAGTACTCGTTATGGTAAAGTAACCAAGGACGAACTCACCATGACATCTTATCCAAAAGACACGACTGCCACAGCGGTAACTCTCTATAAAAATGTAGAGGCAAGGTATGCATATATATACGGGAAATTCGTAATAGAATACTATTACGAAACAAAAATTAAAGTATTAAAGGCAGAAGGTAAGGAATATGCCGACGTAAACATTCCTTTTTATAACACAGGAAAGTCGGGTGATGCTAAAGAAACAGTGAGTAGAATTGAGGCTTACGCATATAACCTTGAAGACGGCAAAATAAACAAAACAAAAATGGAGAAAAGCTACATTTTTGAAGAACAACTAAACACCAACCTTAAACAGATTAAATTCTCTATACCATCAGTAAAGGCAGGAACAGTAATAGAATATAAGTATAATATAACTTCCGAACTTTACTGGCAGTTTGCCGATATGATTATTCAGCAAAACATTCCGGTGAAGTATGCTAAATATGAGGTTCTGATACCCGAATACTTTAATTATAACATTGAAACTAGAGGTGGCGAGTTCTTAAAAATGGAAGAAGTTCCTAGTAACCAGAATTTCACAGTTATGGGTGACGATCATCTAACTTCTTCGGTAAATTGTTCTTCCAGACAACTGACATTTACAGTAAATGATCTTTCTGCGTTGAAAGATGAACCTAATGTGTGGTGTGCCGAAGATTTCTGTACAAAGGTTACTTTCGAACTAAAAGGAATACAATTTCCCAATTCTATATACCAATCGTACACAACAGACTGGAACAAAATTGAAGAATTACTTAAAAATGAAAACGATTTTGGTGGATTACTTAAACTTAAAAATCCATTCAAGGAAGAAATGAGTGCTCTTAATATGAAAGATTTAAGTACACAAGATAAAATACGTTCCATTTATCAGTTACTTAAGAAAAAAATATCATGGAATGAGAATTACCACTTTTATGGAAATAATATAAAGAAAGCCATAAAAGAAGGATCAGGAAGCAATGCTGATATTAACTTTATTCTTATAAGCATGTTGAAGGATGCAGGTATAAATGCTTTCCCCATTATGATGAGTACAAGAGATCAGGGAAGATTACCTTTAACCTATCCTAGTATCAATAAACTAAATACTTTTATTGTGGGAATAAACGACACAGACAGTACAGTTGTTTTTCTTGATGGTTCAGTAAAGAACGGAGATATAAACATATTACCTCCAAAACTGATGGTAGACAGAGCCAGAATTTATAATGTAAATGGAAAGGGAGACTGGATTGATTTAACTAATATAGGCAGGAATAGCGTCAACACACTAATCAAAGGATCTATTACTCCTGAAGGTAAAGTAGAAGGTGAAAGAGTCACATATTATTTTGGTGAATATGCTGAACAGATACGCACATCATTCAAGGCGGCCAAAGATAGTACTACTTATATTGAGAAGAAAGAGACAGAAGATGGCATTGATGCAAAAGGGTTCTCATTTAAAAATCTAAATAATTTTTCTTCTTCTGTGCAAGAAAACCTTGCATTTAATAAAGAGGCAATCTTTAACGATGAGCATATATATCTGAATCCTATGATATTTCCTCACCTAACAAAAAACCAGTTTACAAGCGAAACTCGTAAATTACCTATAGAGTTTAGCTATCCGCAAACATTCAAGCTAACATGTATATTAGATATTCCTCAAGGTTATCAGGTTGAAGAATTACCTAAATCCGTTAAAATAAACCTTGATAAAGATGGATGCAGCTGCACTTATAACATTAAAGTTATTGATAACAAAATACAATTGCTGTATATATTCTCACTAACAAGAATACTTTACTCAAAAGAAGAATATGCAACTTTACGTAACTTCTGGGGAACCATTGTTGACAAGAACAATGAGCAAATCGTATTAAAAAAGGCAGATCCTCAGAATGCAGCAAATCAAACACAAACGTCACAGTTATAAACAGAAACATTAAGTTATGTGGAATAATAAAATTAAATATCTATTTTTCATTCTTCTGACCTTCAGCACTGCAAATGCTCAGGAACAACTAACATTTCCTGAAATAGCAGATTCACTGAAAGAAAACGCATACTCAGTAGTAAGGTTCTACGAGAAAGAATTCAAGTATCAATCTGATGTCAGTGGCGAAGAAAAAACAGCCACAATCATTACCATCCTCAACTCTAAAGGAGAAGATGATGCTGATTTTGGATGTTACACAGACCCCTTCCACGAATTAAAAGACTTTAGCGGAGCTATTTACGATGCTAGTGGTCGTTTGATTCGTAAGATCAAACAATCCGAATTAAAGTCAACCGAGTTTTCAATGAATCTGGCATCAGATGACAAAAATTACTTTTTCAGTCCTACCTTAGTCAATTACCCTGTAACAATAAAATACGAATGGGTCATTAAAACCAAGAAAGGATTATTGGGGTTACCAGTATTCTGGCCTCAGGACAGTTATAACCAATCGGTAGAAGAGGCGACTTATCGTCTTTATGCACCCACAAACGCAGAATTTCTTTATAAGGCAATCAATATGAGTGCTCAATCCGAAAAGAAAAGCGGGAAAGAAGGAGCTTATCAGGAATGGAAGCTAAAAAATATCAAAGCTATTGAAGATGAGCCTTACTCAAGATCTTTATCAACATTGGTGCCTATTCTTTATATTACTCCGAAGAACTTCACATACGACAAGACTCATGGTAATTTAAGCAGTTGGAAATCTTTTGGGGACTGGGAATACAGCTTACTGAAAGACAGAGATATTCTGCCAGATGCCTTTAAACAAACTCTTGCAGAAATTACTAAAGATTGTAAAACCGATTATGATAAAGTAAAAGCCGTTTATGATTATCTGGCAAAAACAACCAGATATGTTAGTATCCAGTTAGGCATCGGAGGATACCAGCCCATGGCGGCCGAAGAAGTTGCAAAGACGGGCTTTGGAGATTGTAAAGCATTATCCAACTATGCCAAAGCCATGCTAAAAGAATTGGGTATCCCGTCTACATATACGGTTATAAGTACTGTCTATCCAAAACTATTTAAGGATTTTCCAAACTTTAGTCAGTTAGATCATGTAATCCTTCAGGTTCCATTAAAAGAAAAAACACTTTGGCTGGAATGCACCAACCCGGATTATCCTCTTGGATATGTTCATAGTAACATTGCCGGTCACGAAGCAATTTTAATAAAAGAAACCGGAGGGGAAGTTCTCAGGTTGCCTGCTTACAAAGATTCATTAAATACAGAGAGTCACACAGCTACCATTAGTCTCACTGAAGAAGGATCGGCAACAGCCAAAGTTATACGAACAAGTAATCTTATTCAGTACGAACAAATATCCGAAATAACAAAGCTACCTCCCGTTAAACAGATAGACTATTTGCGAGAAGATATTCAACTGCCCCAAGCAAGAGTGAATAATGTTACTTACAAGGAAGATAAATCGGCAAAACCATCCATCGTTGTAAATTACAATGTGAATTGTGAAAAGTACGGAAATAAAACAGGGAACAGACTTTTTGTACCTATTAATATTTTCCGACGCGGGCCATCCAAACTAGCTAATAAAAAAAGGATTCATCCTATTTACATAAACTATGGATATCTGGACAGTGATACTATAACTCTTGAGATTCCGAAAAACTACACAGTAGAATCTTTACCTAAACTTCCGGTTATAGACAAAAAGTTTGGAAAATTCAATGCAAGTATTGATGTAAACGGAGACAAAATAGTTATTGTTAATAAGCTATTCTTCCGTTCGGGTGAATACGATACTAAAGCATATCCTGAGTTCACAGCATTCTGTAAAGAGGTATCTAATGCATACGCCAGTAAGATTATTTTAAAGAAAAAAGCAGAATAAGAATTCAGCCTATTACAATCAGAAATCAGTTGGTAATATGGCTTAATACATTGAATCTATTTTGCTCATATAATTTATTATTTTGTGTAGAAAAATAAAAGGCTCAGTACAAAGAATATCTCCTTTTGTACTGAACCTTTTTTATTATGGAAGAGTTTTTTATAACCATTCTAAAAAAATCATCTACTGATTAAGGTGACGATTAACGTTTTTTTGTATCTTTACGAAATGAAACATTTTGTTTCATGACGCCTGTTTTTATAGGCCCCTGGTCTCGTACATGAGACTCTCCGACAAGAAAAGAAAAAATAAAATATATAATGAGTCACAAATGGAATTATCAACCTCCTACACAAGAACAGAAAGAAGCAAGCCTGAGTTTATCCGGCGAATTAGGGATTAGCCCTATTCTGGGAGAACTTCTTGTCCAGCGAGGAATTGAGACCGCCGCAGAGGCCAGAAAATTCTTCCGTCCACAGTTGCAGGACCTTCATGACCCTTTCCTGATGAAAGACATGGATGTGGCTGTTGATCGGCTCAACCAGGCCATGGGACGGAAAGAACGTATATTGATATATGGAGATTATGATGTAGACGGTACAACTGCTGTTGCGCTAGTCTATAAGTTTATTCAACAATTCTATTCAAATATTGACTATTACATTCCCGACCGTTATAGCGAAGGATATGGAGTTTCTACTCAAGGAATCGACTTTGCCTCCGAAACCGGGGTTGGTCTTATCATTGTGCTCGATTGTGGCATAAAGGCAGTTGATGAAATAACTTATGCCAAGGAAAAGGGTATTGATTTCATTATCTGCGATCACCATGTGCCGGATAATGTACTACCACCTGCTGCTGCTATTCTGAATGCAAAGCGGGAAGATAATACTTATCCCTACACTCACCTTTCCGGTTGCGGAGTAGGCTTTAAATTTATGCAGGCATTTGCCATGAACAATGGAATTGATTTCCATCAGCTTACCCCATTGCTCGACCTGGTTGCAGTAAGCATTGCTTCAGACATTGTGCCTATTATGGGAGAGAATCGCATTCTGGCTTTTTATGGATTAAAACAACTGAACGCCAATCCAAGCATAGGTTTGAAAGCCATTATTGATATTTGCGGACTAAGCGAAAAAGAGATTACCATGAGTGATATCGTTTTCAAGATTGGTCCTCGTATCAATGCTTCCGGAAGAATACAGAACGGTAAGGAAGCTGTTGATCTTCTAACAGAGAAGGATTATTCTCTTGCTCTGGAAAAAAGCAATCAGATTAACCAATACAATGAAACCCGCAAAGACCTGGACAAGACCATGACAGAAGAGGCCAACAATATTGTTGACCGCCTGGAAGGTTTAGCCAGCCGTCGCTCAATAGTGCTCTACAACGAAGAGTGGCACAAAGGAGTGATAGGGATTGTGGCTTCAAGATTGACAGAAATTTATTATCGACCGGCAGTAGTACTAACCAGAACCGACAATATGGCAACCGGTTCGGCTCGTTCTGTCTCAGGATTTGATGTATATAAAGCTATTGAACATTGCAGGGACTTACTTGAAAATTTTGGTGGCCATACCTATGCTGCCGGACTTTCAATGAAAGTTGAAAATGTAGAAAAGTTCACTCAACGGTTTGAAGAATTTGTTTCTGATCATATTCTGCCCGAACAGCAAAGTGCAGTAATTGATATTGATGCAGAAATTGATTTTAAAGATATTAATCCCCGCTTCTTTTCCGATCTGAAGAAGTTTAATCCTTTTGGTCCGGAAAACCATAGACCTATTTTCTGTACACACAATGTGTACGATTATGGTACTAGCAAAGTAGTAGGCAGAGAACAGGAACATATCAAGCTCGAACTGGTAGATAACAAGTCAAACAATGTAATGAATGGAATTGCTTTCGGACAAAGTTCACAAGCTCGTTATATAAAAACAAAACGATCCTTTGATATTTGCTATTCCATAGAAGAAAACACTCATAAACGCGGAGAAATTCAACTTATCATTGAAGATATAAAGCCTACAGAATAAATATGGCGGCGAATTACCGTGACATACTGAAACAATACTGGGGATACTCTCACTTCCGCGATTTGCAGGAAGAGATTATCAACAGTATCGGTGAGGGAAATGATACACTTGGATTAATGCCTACCGGTGGAGGTAAGTCAATTACTTTTCAGGTACCAGCTCTTGCAAAAGAAGGTATTTGTATTGTGATTACTCCTCTGATCGCTCTAATGAAAGATCAGGTGGAGAATTTACGGAACCGGGGAATAAAAGCTTTAGCTGTTTATTCCGGTATGACACGGAAAGAGATTCTTATAGCGTTAGAAAACTGTATTTTCGGTGATTACAAGTTTCTATATATTTCTCCCGAAAGGCTTGACACAGAAATATTTCAGCTAAAATTGCGGAGTATGAAAGTGAGTATGATTACGGTCGATGAATCTCACTGCATCTCCCAATGGGGATATGACTTTCGTCCAGCTTACTTAAAAATTGCCGACATCAGAAGTCTGCTTCCAGGTGTCCCAGTGCTGGCACTGACAGCTACAGCCACACCGGAAGTAGTAAAAGACATTCAGGAAAGGCTGCACTTTCCAAAGGAGAACGTCTTTCGCATGAGTTTCGAACGGAAAAATCTGGCTTATATTGTTCGCAAAACAGATAATAAGCAAGATGAACTGCTACATATCCTCAGCAAAGTGCCTGGCACAGCTATTGTATATGCCCGCAGTCGTAAAAGGACAAAGGATACTGCTGATTTTTTACGAAAAGCAGGTATATCATCCAATTTTTATCATGCCGGATTAAATAATGAAACAAAAGATCTCCGTCAGAAGCAATGGCAAGCAGGGGAATTTCGGGTAATGGTTGCCACCAATGCCTTTGGTATGGGTATTGACAAGGCAGATGTTAGATTGGTTGTTCATGTTGATTTGCCAGACTCGCCAGAAGCATACTTTCAGGAAGCCGGTCGTGCCGGTAGAGACGGGAAGAAAGCTTATGCAGTAATTCTCTATTCAAAATCAGATAAAGCAACACTCAACAAACGTGTGTCTGATACTTTTCCAGAGAAAGAGTATATCAAACAAATCTACGAGCACCTGAACTACTATTATCAAATGGCCATGGGCGACGGACTAGGCAGAATGTACGATTTCAGCCTGGAACAGTTCTGTCGAAATTTCAAGCATTTCCCTGTTCCGGCAGATGGTGCACTAAAAATTCTGACTCAGGCTGGATACATAGAATATACAGATGAACAAGACAATGCTTCAAGACTGATATTTACTGTAGGGAGGAATGAACTCTATAAGTTTCGTGAAATGGGACCAGAAGTAGAAGCACTTCTTCAGGCTATACTTCGTTCCTACACCGGAATTTTCACGGATTATGCTTATATTAGTGAAGAATCGCTAGCCATTCGTCTCAATATAACCCGGGAAAGAATTTATGAGATACTAATCTATTTATCCAAACGCCGAATTATAGACTATATACCTCATAAGAAAACACCTTATATTATATATACTCGTGAGCGAGTTGAGCTCCATCATCTTCATATTTCAAAAGAAGTTTATGAAGAAAGGAAAGAGAGATATGTAAAACGTATCAATGCAATGCTTGAATACGTTACCACAGATAATGCATGCCGCAGCCGAATGCTGCTTCGCTATTTCGGAGAAAAAAATGAGAACAACTGTAAGCAGTGCGATGTTTGTCTGCAGAAGAATAAAAGCGGATTAAAACAAGCTGATTTTGACGAACTGGCATCCCAGATATTTACCGTATTAAAAGAAAAGAGCATGACACCGGCCGAAATAGTTCGGAAACTTAATCTTGAACCGGATAGAATAAGCGTTGTTATCCAGTACTTGCTGGATGAAGGAAAATTAAATATTAAAGACGGATTTATAAACAATTCAGCAAATTGATTATTTTTGTCCTCAGTAAAAACGAATAAAAATCATATTATGGCAAACTTTTTTAAAACCTTCTTCACTGGAAACTCAGAAGAGTCAGAAGACGATAAAGCTAAAGCAGAGAAAAAGAACTTCGAGTTATTCAAATATGACGGAATGCGTGCCGAACGTATCGGGCAAATTGACTATGCCATCAAATGTTATAATGAAGCTTTGGCAATTCAAGACGATTTCGAAACTCTTGATTACCTGTCCAAAGCATATATACATCAGAATAATCTGGAAGAAGCAATAAAAACCTTGCATAAAATGATTGAGGTTGACCCTAGCGTAGCCTCAACTTATCTGAATTTGGCAAATCTTTGCTATCTACAGGAAGATTATCAAAATACAATTGATTATTGTATCAAAGCTATTGAACTAGAAGAGAACAACCTTGCTGCCTATCTGTTGCTGGCAAGAGGTAATCGCGGACAAAAAGACAATATTAATGCAATTGTAAACTTAACCAAGGCTATTTCCATTAAAGCCGATTTTGCTCAGGCTTACCTTCTCAGAGCTGAGGTTTTAAAAGATATGAACCAATATTCAAATGCATTGGAAGATGTAGAAAAAGTATTGGAACTAATGCCGGAAGAAGAGGCTGCTTATCTGCTTCGGGGAAAACTTAAGGAGCAGAATGAGTTATTTGATGAAGCCAGCGCCGATTACAGTAATGTAATAGAGCTTAATCCATTTAACGAACAGGCATATTTATACCTGGGACAGTTACTTATCACCGAAAAAAAATACACCGAAGCTATTGAACATTTTGACGAAGCAATAGAGTTGAAAGAAAACTTCAGTCAGGCTTATCACGAACGTGGTCGTGCCAAATTCCTTAACAATGACAAAGAAGGTTCGCTTGAAGATATGAAAAAAGCAATGGAACTCGACCCCAAAGCAGAAGAAAATGTAAACGGTGAATTCAACAACTTTGCAGATATGTATTCTGGGGCAAAAATATTCTAAAACTTACTATTTAAAACAAAAAGCTCTTTTTTTTGAAAAAAACTAGCTATTTTATTTGTTCTTCCAATAAAAGTCGTACATTTGTCCTCGAATTATTACAGAAGACAGAAATGAAATTATTCTCTTATACATATTCATTCTTTTTTTACTTTTACTTTAGCCAGAAAGTAGAGCGGGAATTTGTATGTGTAAATTAAGAACATAAATAATAAAAAGAAATAAACATAAAAATCCCGCTCCTTAGGAAGCGGGATTTTTTGTTTTACACAATTACTCAATATGAAAAAGATAGCCATACAAGGAACAAAGGGTTCATTTCATGATATAGCAGCTCATAAGTTATTTCCTGATGAAGCAATTCAGTTGATTTGCTGTGCGCATTTTCAGGATGTTTTTGATGCAGTAAAAGCCGACAGCCAGGTTATTGGTTTGGTTGCTATTGAAAACACCATTGCCGGTAGCCTTCTGCAAAATCACGAATTGCTGCGTAAAAGTCAACTGCAAATCATTGGAGAATACAAATTACGCATTTCCCACTGCTTTGTTTGCCTGCCCGATGAGGACTGGAAAGATATTGTGGAAGTAAACTCCCACCCCATCGCCTTAATGCAATGTCAGGAGTTTCTTGATAGCCATCCCAGTTTCAAGGTTGTAGAAGCAGAAGACACGGCAAAGAGTGCAGAAATGATAAAGAAAAAGAACCTAAGAGGTCATGCCGCCATCTGTTCCAAAGCTGCAGCCGAGATCTATGGAATGAAAGTCCTGCAGGAAGGTATTGAGACCAATAAGCATAACTTCACACGCTTCCTTGTTATAGCAGACCCATGGATGGCAGATGACTTCCGAAAAGACAAAAACATCAATAAAGCAAATATCGTTTTCTCATTAGCCCACACTGAAGGGAGTCTTTCCCAGGTTCTTTCAATTCTATCTTTCTACAACATCAATCTTACAAAAATACAATCATTGCCAATCATTGGCCGGGAATGGGAATATCTTTTTTATGTAGACATAGCTTTTAAAGATTATCTAAGATACAAGCAGGCTATAGACGCAATAACACCATTAATCAAAGAACTAAGAATACTAGGAGAATATGAAGAAGGAAAATCAAGTATTTAACATCGCACCTGCTTCAAGACTGAACAGCGTAAGCGAATACTACTTCTCCAGAAAGCTAAAAGAAGTAGCGCAGATGAATGCAGAAGGGAAACAGGTTATTAGTCTGGGAATTGGAAGTCCCGACCTACCTCCTTCAAATGACACCCTCCAGACCATGTGTGAACAAACAATGCGCAGTGATGTACATGGTTACCAACCTTACACCGGTATACCAGAGCTTCGTAAAGGATTCTCCGATTGGTATAAAAAATGGTATAATGTTGATTTAAACCCTAACACAGAAATACAGCCCCTGATTGGTTCCAAAGAAGGAATCCTTCATGTAACGCTTGCTTTTGTGAATCCAGGAGAACAAGTTTTGGTTCCAAACCCAGGTTATCCTACCTATACTTCTCTCAGCAAGTTATTAGGTGCCGAGGTTGTTGCATACAATCTGAAAGAAGAAAACGGATGGATGCCCGATTTTGAAGAACTGGAAAAGATGGATCTGAGCAATGTAAAACTGATGTGGACCAACTATCCTAATATGCCTACAGGAGCCAATGCTTCTATGGACTTATATGAGAAATTAGTAGCCTTTGCCCGTAAACACAATATTGTTGTTGTAAACGACAATCCATACAGTTTTATCCTGAACGATAAACCTTTAAGCCTTCTAAGTGTTGAAGGAGCTAGGGAGTGTTGCATCGAGTTTAACTCAATGAGTAAAAGTCACAATATGCCGGGATGGCGTGTGGGAGTAATTGCAACCAATGCACAGTTCATCCAATGGATATTGAAAGTAAAAAGCAATATCGATTCCGGCATGTTCCGTCCATTGCAACTCGCTGCAGCAAAAGCTTTAAGTTGCGAAGCATCCTGGTACACCGAAATGAACAGCGTTTACCGTAAACGCCGTAAATTAGCAGGCGAAATAATGTACGCTTTAGGTTGCACTTACGATGAAAATCAGGTTGGAATGTTCCTCTGGGGTAAAGTTCCTGAATCGTGTGAAAATGTAGAAGCATTTACCGACAAGGTACTTTACGAAGCAAACGTTTTTGTTACTCCAGGATTTATATTCGGAAGTAACGGAGCAAGATACATTCGCCTTTCCCTGTGCTGCAATGAAGAAATGCTGGCAAATGCACTGGAAAGAATTAAAAACATGAATAAATAAAAACATAAAAATATACTCAAAATGGAATTAGAATCTATTTTATTACCAGGAGTGGAAGCAAAACGACCAATCGTAATTGCAGGTCCATGTAGCGCAGAAACAGAAGAACAAGTGATGGAAACAGCTAAGCAGTTGGCTAGTAGAGGAATTAAGATTTTCCGCGCCGGAATCTGGAAACCACGTACTAAACCGGGAGGCTTCGAAGGTGTAGGTGTTGAAGGTCTCTCCTGGTTGCAAGATGTAAAAAAGGAAACAGGTATGTATGTATCTACAGAAGTAGCAACAGCCAAGCATGTTGATGAAGCACTTAAACACAATATCGACTTGTTGTGGATCGGTGCCCGTACATCTGCTAATCCTTTCGCTGTTCAGGAAATTGCAGATTCACTTAGAGGTGTAGATATTCCTGTATTAATTAAAAACCCTGTAAATCCCGACCTGGAATTATGGATTGGTGCTCTGGAGCGTCTTCACAATGCAGGTATAAAGCGTCTTGGAGCAATTCACCGCGGATTCAGTACATACGATAAAAAGATATATAGAAATCTTCCTCAATGGCACATTCCAATTGAACTACGTCGCCGTATACCTAATTTGCCAATATTCTGTGATCCTAGTCACATTGGAGGGAAACGCGAACTTATCGCTCCACTCTGTCAGCAAGCAATGGACTTGAATTTCGACGGGTTGATTATTGAATCACACTGCAATCCGGATGTAGCCCTCAGTGATGCTTCACAGCAGGTTACTCCTGACATCTTAGATTATATCCTTAATCTGTTGGTTATCCGTAACGAGACTCAAACTACAGAAAGCCTTGCAGAGTTAAGAAGACAGATTGATGATTGCGACAATTCATTGCTCGAAACACTGGCAAAAAGAATGAGAATCAGCCGCGAAATTGGAACTTTCAAAAAAGAGCATAATATGGCTATCCTTCAAACCGGACGTTATGATGAGATTCTTTCAAAAAGAGGAGCGCAAGGTGAAGATTTTGGCATGGATGCAGAGTTTGTAAAATCTGTATTCGAGGCAATCCATGAAGAATCAGTTCGTCAGCAAATGGAAGTTATAAACAAGTAAAGCAACAATCAACATGAGAATATTAATTCTTGGAGCCGGTAAAATGGGCTCCTTCTTTACAGATGTATTAAGTTTCCAGCACGAAACAGCCGTATACGATGTTAATCCACAACAACTTCGTTTTGTATACAACACGTATCGTTTCACCACGCTGGAAGAGATAAAGGATTTTGAACCGGAACTTGTAATCAATGCAGTAACCGTAAAATATACACTGGAAGCTTTCAAACAGATCATCCCGGTATTGACAAAAGATTGTATTCTAAGTGATATTGCAAGTGTAAAGACAGGATTAAAGAAATTCTATCAGGAAAGCGGATTCCGTTACGTATCCTCTCATCCTATGTTTGGTCCTACATTTGCCAGCCTCAGCAATTTGTCGAGTGAAAGTGCCATCATCATTTCAGAGAGCGATCATCTGGGAAAAGTGTTTTTCAAGGATCTTTATAGCACACTTGGGCTGAACATCTTTGAATACACCTTTGATGAGCATGATGAGACTGTAGCTTATTCACTCTCCATTCCTTTTGTTTCTACCTTTGTATTTGCAGCGGTAATGAAGCATCAGGAAGCACCGGGCACTACATTCAAAAAGCACATGGCTATAGCAAAAGGATTGATGAGTGAGGATGATTATTTACTTCAGGAGATCCTTTTCAACCCACGTACTCCTGCACAAGTAGAAAATATACGTCGTGAGCTGAAAGAAGTTTTGGAAATTATCACCAATAAGGATGCCGACAGATTGAAAAAGTATCTTACGAAAATTCGTAAGAACATTCAATAAACTTAAAACAACCAATTAAAAGGCTCAAAAGACATTCATCGTAATGCATTTTGAGCCTTTATCGCTTTAAGTTTATAAAAAGAACGAAACTGATTGTAATAGCAATTCTCCTCTAAAAAGAATTCTATGCCCTGACAAATATATAGCTTTTTATGTAGTTTATTTCGGCTTAGCTGTCATAGTTCTGGCATTATTGCATTCATTCAAATTCTGTTTCTAAATTGCCTACCATTCGGATTGGCAAGCTTTCCGAAGCCTCACTATTAGTTACTAGAACGATGATTCTTTTCTTATCAAAAGTAATATGGTAATTTTCATTACTGCTATCTTCAATAAATATCAATTTCAAACACATATTTTCAGAATCCGTCCAGATATAGTTTCCAGCTACAGCAAATGGTGAAAGCCCTATCGGATTCCGATATATAGTATTGTAATACGGACTGTTCTTATTTGTTTCACTATATCTCCAGAGGTTGTTACCGCATACAAAATTGTGGGTCGCGCTGTTTGTTCTGATCGTTAAATAACAAAGATTATCTTTCTGCTTCAAAGCAATATTCCTGATACCAAGATCATTGCTTTCCATTGCATAGATCTTCGAAAAATTATCTTTTTTGATTTCACTCTTGGTTTTGAATGGTGAAGGTAGTTCTAGTGTTTTCAGTTTTTGAGTCAGTGCATTGTATGCTTTCCTATTCTCAGGTAGTTTATTACTGGCAAAAGCAGGCAGAATATGCTCCCACACTTGCTGAAGCTCTTTTTGCATATCGTTCACATTAGCAGTAATGGCCAATACCGCATCCTGATCAGGCATTACAATGATGCACTGTCCGTAAGAGCCGTCAGCTCTGTATGCATTGTGCTGGCAGCGCCACAAATAATATCCATAACCTTGTGCCCAGTCTGATTTGGCTTTCTCTGCGTCGGTTAAACTGGTGCCATTCTCTATTTGTGCTTTGATAGCTTCTTCAATCCAGCTGGCAGGCAACAGTTGCCTGCCGTTCCACTTTCCTTTCTGCAGGTACAACTGTCCCAGTTTTGCCATGTCAGCAGTTCTTATACTCATCCCCCAGCCGCCGCACACTATACCTGCCGGGCTTTGTTCGCTGACAACATCCTTCATTTGCAGTGGATCAAATAGTCTTGGTTGAAGATAATCAAGTAAAGTACTCCCCGTAACCCGTTGCAGAATTGCCGACATCAGATAGGCAGCATACGAATTATAAGTAAATTTATTTACTTTCAAAGGATCCTGGTTAGCACAAAGAAATGCTTTTATCCAATCCACATCACGTAGTCTGAAGTCTGTAAAAGGTTCTTCCCCTGCAGACATATTGAGCAGATTCCTGACTGTCAGACTCTTTACAAACGAATTTATCGGACATTCACTATATTCAGGAAAAAAGGAGATAACCTTGTCATCCAGTGAAAGACGTTTTTCGGCTATGGCAAATCCCACAGCAGTCGATGTGTATGTTTTGCTTACCGAATACATAATGTGCCGCATGTCTGGCTGATAAGGATTCCACCAACCTTCAGTCACGACTTTCCCATGTCTGAGCAACATAAAACTATGCAATTCCATATTACAAGTTTCTACCGATTCAATAAATTTCAATATTCCTTCCGATTTCACACCTTCCGCCTCCGGTGTGCTCCGAAACAGACCATCTGAGCATACTACATTATTTTTTTGTGCAACCAAAGATAGTTGAAAGATTAAGAAAATAAGGAATAATAATATGCGCCTCATTGCATTGTCATTATTAAGATTATTGCAAATGTAAAAAACTTATAATTCAAAGTCATTCACTTAAAGTTTGCCTATATTATTGCCCATTATGTGCTGGATGGATGTATATTAAGTTATTATCACTAACTTTAAAATTAATAGGTACAGCATTTCTTAAAGAATTAAGTACGGAATCAATACTTTCTCTTTTTATTAACACTCCTGAATAAGTGTTTTTATCAATATTTGGAGATAAAATAATTCTCACTTTATACAACTGTTCAAGCGTATTAACTATTTCAGATATTGTAGCTTTTTCAAATGGAATTAAGTTATTTCTCCATACTGCATCTAATTTTGCATTTACTTGTTTAACAACAAGTCGTCCAGTTCTACTGTCAAGTTCTGCTTTTTGCCCTGGCGATAAAACAATCTGTCCCTCGTTTCTATTTCCTTTAACTTCAACCAGACCTTCTATCAAGGAGACCTCTGCAATCTTACTATATTTGCTACTTTTCAAATCAAACACAGTCCCCAATACTTTTACTTGCATAACGTCGCTACTTACAATAAAAGGTTTTGATTTATCCTTCTTTACTTCAAAATAAGCTTCTCCATTAACTGTTACCCGGCGGCAATCTTTTGCAAAAGACTCAGGATATTTAAGTACAGTAGAGTGATTCAGCCAGACTTTTGTACCATCTGGTAATTGTATTCTTTTCACGGGATCTTTCTCAGAAACAGAAACAATTATCTCATTCGCTTTTAAAAGAGTGTTAGAAAGATAAGTACCCCCCACTACTCCCAAAGTTAAAACTACAATAAATATTGCAGCATACTTAAAAAGTAGAGGTAAACGAAAAAACGTCTTCTTATGATGATCACATATTTCTATTTCTCTAAACAATCGGTATTTAGCTTTTTCAATATGATCTAAAGATTGAAAATGCTCCATATCACCAGAGTGAAAGGCTTCTTCGATTAAAAACAAATTTCTTGCATTCTTTTCAGATTTACTCAACCACAAGTTTATTTCCCGCCAATCATCTTTGGAACATTCACCTTTCAAATACTTCAATAATAACTCTTCACCTATATTATCCATGATACAATCTATTTTAGATATAAAACAACCATAAACCAGGAAACACTTAATCTATTAAACTTAATAAAATCAAAAAAGACAAATGACTTAAATTACTTCTTAAGAACTTTAAAGACTTGTACATATGAGCTTCAACAGTTCTTAGAGAAATATTAAGAACATCAGCTATTTCCTTATTCTTTAATCCATGCAGATAGCTAAGCTTAAATACTTCTTTACTTTTTTCAGGAAGTTGGTCAATCATTCCATAAATTTCCTTGCGAAGTTCCATATTTTCTATTCTCGATATCGTATCATTATAGTCAGGTTCATAAAAAGCTATTTTACGTTTATAAACCTCTTCAGCCTCCGCACTATAATCGTTTTCTACTTTCTTATGTTTTAGTACATTAATTGCTTTGTTATAAACTAAACGATAAAGATATGCCTGAACCTCGCCATCCAACTCTATAGAATCCCTATGCTTCCAAAGTTCCAAAAAAGTATCTTGTACAACATCTTCAGCTTCGTCAATACTTAAAAACCGGGTAGCATAAAAAAGTAATTTAGGGTAGTACTTTTGAAATACCCCATCAAATGCTATATAAACATGATCAACGTTCATGTTGTTTTTCATATATTTCGATTAAAGTTATATAACAATACATAGTAGAAACAATCATACTTCAAAAAACACTTATAGCATTTTCTATTTTTAAAACTTCTTTAGAATTTCAGTTTAGAGAATATAAGTGGGAATAATATAACGTTAGTACTGCATGCAGCAGAATAATTATTACCTATGTATAATTGCAATTCCTTAAAGCAAAGATAAAAAACTATTTTATTTTTTTCGTCTTAAAAGCTATTCCGAAAATAATAATATCACCGGGGCTACACAATTTGATTTATAACAAAAATGTGGAGGCTTAATCAAAGCAAGTCTCCACATTCTTATAAGAACTAAAATAAATTAATTTCTACTCCATCTATGGGAGTACACTTTGGGTATTATTGACTATTTTTGTTTGTACAAAAATATCCATAATATAACTTCTCATTCTTTACAAACGAGAATGTAGCCCATATTTTAGTGCCATCATTCTTTATAATTTCCAAATTAAGAGGTTCATCAGTAAAACTTACACTGTATTTATAGCTAAATGTAGCATCACTTTTGATCCCTAAATTATTATCACCTGAGAAATAAAATTTCATATAATAATAAGAAGAATAATAAGTCCAACCATACAGATTTTTTCCATTTTCAATTGTATTTACTAATTTAAAAGATGAACTAGTACTAGAAGGTATAGAATATCCATAGAAAGAGAATCTTGAAGTAGCATCAGATTTAATAGAATTCAGTTCATCTTCAGAATAAGGAATAGTTGTAGTTTCTACTTTGACTGTAAAATTTGTAGAAAGTCCATATGAATCAGATACTTTTATGTTAGCAACTCCTTTTTTATGGGCTACAATTTGTATAATACTATCACCAGAGATTGAAGTATCCACAATATTAGTGTCACTTTTTGCAATATAAGAGCCATTTCCTCCTAGTATTTTCAGAGATATCTGAGCATCATTCCCTAATTTCATACTAATATTCACAGAATTATTAGCCAACTTTATTGCATTATAATGTGACACTACTTTTATTTGCCTGAACTCATTATTTTTATCAGAAACCAGAACAGAAGTTGTGCCATTAGTCACTCCTTTAATATATATTTTATTATCTAATAATTCAGCTTTAGCAATATCTGAATTCAGAGAAAATACCTGGTACTCACCTGCCCCTTGAGTTATGTTTACTATTGCAGTACTATCAACAGATATCTCAATTGTTGATTTCCCTAATTCTAATTCCGGAATTTCAACAGGAATAATATCTTCCTTGTCATCTTTACACGAAATAAAACTAATAGACGATATTGCAATTGCAAATAATATCAGTTTATATTTTATATTCATAATATTTTTTTTATTTAGTAATTACCAATCTTTAGAATAAGGTTTACCATCATAAACCAATTCATCATCAAATAAAACTTTAGCTATACTTTGCATAGCTGTCAGCTGTCTGCTTAAGTTTGAGCGGTTTGGATCCATTGCAAATATCATATGAGCTCCATAGCCATTTGTACGTAATTTCTGAAGATTTGAGTCACTTGTATAACGTCCGAGGTTAAATTCTTGTGAATAAAGTGCCATATGAGACTTTAGCATACCTGGATAATTACTACTTAAATCTGAACTTCCTCCATAATCGTGTATTCCATAATCTACAAAAGAACCAGATTGCAAACCGTCTATTGCTGGTAATGATGATGTTCGGCTGTAAACGTAAGAGCAAGTCAACTTATCAGGCATTGCTTGTTTACATTCATAAAACAAACGAGCTGCAGCAGCACTTGAAGGAGAAACAAACCCCGGAGGGACCGGAGTCATATAAGATGAGTACTCATCATCAAAAAAGACTCCATCTAAATGATAAGAATTACAAATAGCTTTCAATTCCTGTGCAAATAATTTAGCCGAACTATTACTTAAGTTTGCAACTCCCGATCTGTCGTGATTTCCTAAAATACCCAGAATAATCTTTATTCCCCTATCCTGAAGAGGTTTAAGGTAGTGCTCACGATTATTTAGCAACGCTTGTATATTCTCATTATTGTAAACATATACACGTCCTGTTTCTTCGTTATAATTAATATTTGCAGAAAAAAGAATTACCATATCAATCAGTGGTTTACCATTACTTTTTAATGTAAAACACAAGTTGTTTAATGGATTGGTATCATTAACCTCCATACAACTTATAATTTTAATGCCTGTCGACTTATTACAATCAGGAATGCCGGTCATGTCTTTTACAAAAATCAGATAGGACGATTCATTTTCATTCAGTTTTAAATTACCAGAAGTCACTTTTAACTTAATAGGAATTACATATGACTGATTCGCTTTTATTTCGGATGATGATGTATAAGATATCTTTATTCCATTCGAACGAGTTTCTCCAATTTGCAGTGAGTCTAAACCATTGTCACCAATACTCACATTATTTACAGGGAAAGCTTCATACTGACTATCATTTTTATTATTATAGTCATCAAGCACACTCTTGTCATAGCTTATTGAGATAATACAATTCTCTGTAGTTCTTTTTGAAGCATTAAAAAAGAACTCACTGCTTCCACTGCTTCTGAAATCTATATTATCAATAGCTCTTTTACCATCAACATCAGTTAAAAATCCCATTAAATCTGTGGTAGTCTCATAATTTGTTTCATCCACAGTTCCAACTTCGATGGTATCATCGCAGGAGACTAATATACCGCTTATTATAATTATCATTGCGGTAAATACTGAAGATATATATTTATTAATTTTCATTGTTTCACAATTATAAGTTCATTGTTGAATTATTTTTTAGCCGCAGGTAAATTTACGGATGTCCAGGTTATTATATTTTTTGCTGTTAAATCATTTCCATTGCCTGTTTGGTCTTTAACAACTAACCCTTGTCCTTCATTACATTTCCAATATGCAACTAATCCTTCAGATGTAGGATCTACCTGATAAAAGTGATATTGAGAATTTATTTCTTCTTCAGTTAATGCTTTATTCCATATTCTGCATTCTGAAAAATCTCCAGCCAGATAACGTCCATCTTCATAAGAACGTCCAATATAGAAGCCATTTGTACCATTCTTTGCAAGAGTAATTTTGCCTAAAGATTTTGTTACTTCTGATTGTAGCTTTCCGTTCACATATATTTTTATAGCTCCTGTTGTGCTATCATAGGTCAGTGCAATATGTATCCATTGATTAGTTGGAAGTCCTTTACTAGAATCTGAGTCAGGCAAATTACCACTTGATGTGGCTAATTGTATCTGATTTGATGGGAATCCAGCATCGCCCAGGCGAATTAAGAAGTAACCTTCAATCCCCATAACAGTGCTAATTAACCGATCGAAATTCCGGGCACGAATTAATGTTTCCATTGTTAAAGCATTCATATTTGTTACAACTTCAGGTTTTACCCAGTTATCTATGTGCAGATAATTTTTCTCCATATCAGCTACAACATTAATTAGAGCAGATCCTTTTAACACAAAATAAGTAGTACGGGCACTCTCAAGCATTGAGATATTAGCATTATCCATTGTTACGGGTAATACATAAATTGTATCCCTGTTTAATTTGCTTATGTCTTTAAAATGAACCGTAACTGAAGTAGAATATACGCTACCAGCTGCTATAGTTGCTGTAGGTTGAAGTATTTCAAAATAATCAGAAGGCAGAGCCATAGCTTTTGCATTATATGATTTATTATAAGTATCCACTAATGACATATCAGCTTTATAAGTTATTTTAATCTCCTGACTTGCCGGTTTAGCAATTGCTGCTTCAATTGTTCTATCTTCTGTAGAGTTAGTACTTACTAAGATAGTACCTACCTTGGCACTATTAATATATACTTTATTCTCAAAACATTCAATATTATCATCACAAGAAGAAAATATTGCTGTTATACATAATAATATAAAATATAATCTATAATGTTTCATATTGTACTATTTTATAGATGGATTAATAGTTGAAATTGCATTTCTTGTATACTTATATACCATTCCAGGATTGTAATAATCATTATTTGTATTATAAATACCAAAACCGGAAATTTTAAAACTACTATGAGCAGAAATTATCCATTCAGCAGAAGCTGGCAGTAACAGGGTTTTTCCATCAGCTAAATATCCCGTTTTCTTGTCTGATGTATCTAAAGAGGTTGTTGTCGCAATAATTCCAAACCGATCAACTGGTACTCCATCAGCCATAGACATTTCCAGAGTATAATTAAATAATGATTCATTAGTAACAGCATTTACAGGCAACAAGATGTTTTTACACTTTTCCAAAATACTTTTATCCACCATATTTTCTGGTTTTCCTTCAAAAACCAGAATTTTTTCCTGATGTCTCGAATACCAGGTAGATATAATTCCGATAAATGCTTTTTCGTTGGCTATATATAATCTCTTTTCTGTATTTGTCATATATTGTACACTTTTACCTTTATATGCAATAGAAATCCCATCATATTGGTACTCATCAGCTATATTCAGTGCATGTTGAAGAGTATCTACCATAAAAGAAATGAAATCAGAATCCGGCGTTTGTTTTATTACTCTATCCTCGAAGACCTGTTTAATAGATTCATAGTTTATAGAATAGATAACTTTGGTATTTTTTTCTTTACGTACTTTCTGAATCTCTTCTTTTTCGAAATTGGCCAAACTATCCGGATACATCAAAACAATAAAATCAATACTATCTGGAAGTTCTGTTATATGTTGAGCACGATTAAAAGGTTTCTTCTCACTATTATCAAACCATGTATACACTATTTTATGATCAGGATCATTTTTGTATGCAACCAGATTTTGCAAATACTTAGCATACAATTCAGGATTCTGATTAGTAATATTGGGAGTCTTAACTTCAATGCTTTCCAGATCTGTCCAATTACTACAAGAGTAAAGCAATGCTAAAACAAAGCAAGATACTGCCAACACTAATTTATTCTTTATTTTTTTCATAATCTATTTTAATTTGTTAGTTCTTCTTAGCCCACCAAACATCTGTACCCATATTATCAGGACCTTTCAGGTAGTCAGTGATAGCTTTTTGCAGGTATTCACTGTTCTCTGTATATTCTTCCTGTGGATATGCTAATCTGCGAGCCATACGAGTATTATCTACAGTTCCTCCACTATTGTTAACTTGAGCTTCCATAAGTTTAGGATATCCGGTTCGTCTGTATTCAGACCAAGATTCTATTCCTAGTGGAAAATTTGCAATCCATTTCTGAGTAATGATACGTTCCAGACTTTTTTCAAATCCTTCAGATTCGTTCCATTTAATAGTTATTGTACTTGTATTTTTATCGTAAGAAAACAAAGTATTAACAGGATCCTTATGAACATTTGGCATACTAGTTGCATCACTAATATAAGTTTTAGAATTACTAGCTCCCCATTGTTCAAATGAAAGTTCAATTCCTTGATTATAAAATCCTTCCTGAGGCGTTGAAGCTGAAGCAGATGGTGTTCCCATATTCCATCCTCTTAATGCTCCTTCAGCTTTTAAAAAAGCAATTTCAGCTGCATTCATCCACAACACCTTATCATTCGTTTTTACATTCATATTTGTATATTGTTTCACAGTAGTACCACCCGGAATTTGAATACCAGAACGGAGACCAATATATCCGTTTGTTGTATTATCAAATGTTGAATTAGTGAAATACTTCTCTCTGCGAGGATCTTTATATCCATTCATATATGATGTAATATCTGCAGAAATTCGTGAATCTCCATTATTATATTCATACATAATTACACGAAATGGATTCGTAACAGAAACTGTCATGTACGCATTATCATCGTTCGAAGACATTGTTCCTACAGAATGATTAGCTGCTTCTTCTGCTTTCTTTTGTGCTACATCAGGCAAAACATTTACAATGCGCATAGCTAACCGTAACTTCAGAGAATTTGCCAATTTTATCCATTTAATTACTTTTCCTTTATATACACGATCGGCATTTTCATTAAAATCGTTTGTTTGATTCTCTGTTAAAGTCTCTATTGCTTCATCCAATTCAGATATCATCTTAATATAAATATCTTTTTGGGAATCGTATGGAGCAGTTAATTTTCCATCTTGTCCTACCTGAGAATAAGGTATAGGGCCATAAATATCTGTTACACGGGACAAAGCTGCAACTTTAATAACTTTTCCAACAGCTAAAGGTACAGGATCTTTAGTTGCATTAGCCAACTCACTCTCTCTTATAAAAATAGCAGGTATTACGTCATTGAAAGCAACACGCAACCAGTGATTTTCAGGACTATATTGTGCAAAGTTTTTCCCATTAAATCCACTATTCGAATCAGCAAAGTAACCTCCATACGAACCTCCCAACAAGCATTCTATAAATTGGTTTGTATTTACATCTAAAGGAATTACCCAACCTTCCATACCAGTTAATGATGCCCTCATAAGATATCCATCACGTTGCATTTCATCGTATGTAGCTTCATATGGGTTAGTATTGAAATCCCCATATTTATCAGTACAAGCTCCCACCAAAGATGCTGTGAGACTGAGAAACATTAATTTTAATATAGATATATTTAGTTTCATATTTTGTGTTATTAGAATTTCAGACGAACATTAAAACCTATATTACGCATATTAGGCATCATAAAATTATCAATCCCTTGGTAGTAGTTACCAGTCGTAGCAATTGTTTCAGGATCAAATGGTGCTTTGCAATAAATCATCCACAAATTACGGGCTACTAATGATAATGTTATGTCTGCTATATTTTTCAAACTCCTTTTAGGAATAGTATAACTAACATTTGTTTCCTGTAAGCGAACATTCGAAGCACTATAAGTATAAAATTGAGGAATACCATTCTTGGCACCAATAGCGCTATACCATTTTTCTGGATTGACCATATCTCCTCCATTCACCAATACATATCCCTTATCTCTGGCTAAAGCAGATGTTTCAGATACTCCATACAAATCGAGAGCTGCCTGAGTAGCAGAATAAACAATACCACCAATCCGGGCAGATATCATAAATCCTAAAGTAAAGTTTTTGTAACTAAATTCATTTCTCCAGGCCATATTGCATTTTGGAAATACGCTTCCTAGTTTTATATCGCCCACTTGATTATTTGTTGTTACCTCCCCATTTGCATCGATATATATATACCCATTACTATCACGCTTTAAATCAGATAAAGAGTAAAGGTCACCTAATGTTCCTCCTTCTTTAAGGATAAAGTGTGCTTGTGATAATCCGCCCACATCCAGACGATTCTTATTTATAATAGCACCAGTTTCCGGATGTACATAGTTTTTAACCAATTCAATAATCTTGTTTTTATTGGTGCTAAAAGTATAATTGGTTGACCAACCAAACTTTCCCCAATTATTCTTATACCCTAAGGCTAGCTCAGTACCTATGTTTCTTACACTACCGGTTTGAATATAAAGTTTGTCATATTTTGAAGAAACTGATATTTGTGGATTAAACGTCTGATTGTAAGTTCTTGTATTATAAAAACTTAAATCAAAATTAAAATGGTTAGAAAAATGAGTGGTAAACCCAACTTCCCAGGAATCAGTCTTTTCAGGTTTCAGATTATACAAAGGATAATTACTTTTATTTTTCCAATCCTGCAATGAATTATCCCATTCATAAGTTGGATTTGCTAAAAACCGAGGAAATGGAAGTCCTACAGATGCAAAAGAAGCTCTCACTTTCATTAATGAAATCCATTTTGGCATGCTAAATATTTGAGATAAAATAAACGAGGTTCCTACTGAAGGATAAAAAAATGATTTTTTTACAGAATTAGGACCAGCCAGTTGAGAAGGCCAGTCATTACGTCCTGTTAAAGTTAAATAGTAAGCACTTTTATAACCTAATTCAACACTTGTAAAAAGTGATTTTGTCTGATCATGATAGCCTGATTGTGAACGCTTTGTTTTAGTATTATCAAGCTGGTAAACGTTAAACATATTAGAAAACAAATCCTCTCTCAATGGACCTCTGTTTTGCAATGCATCTTCTTGCATATCAGAAATTGAACCACCGATATTAGCCTGTAATGACATTGATTCTCCGAAGTTTTTATTCAAGTTAAGCATAAGATCCCCGTATGTCTGTTTATCTTTAGTTGTTCCAATTCCATAAAGTCCATTTGGAGAACCTTCTGTCAATGTAGTGTTTGAAGATGCATACAATTTCTCTGTGTATGTATTAAAAGAATTATCAATACGAATACGCCCTGCTACATTTAGCCAATCAAGTATTTTGTAGCTTAAATTTGCATTTAACATATAACGTTCTTTATTATTTTCACGCAAATTTCTGTAATTGATCCAATAAGGATTTTGCCCGGTAAATTCATTGATTTCCTGAGGCCAATATTGAACATAAATTTTTCTTTGTGTATCATAGCGTTCAAACATTCTTATATCATTCCAGTCATCACCTCGTGGAAATAAGTATGCCGTAACCAAAGGATTTGAGTATGTACCTTGATTGGTCATATTACGATCTTTCTGTATTATATAACTGGCACCAACATCTAATGTCATTCTATCTTTCAGAAATGAGGTAGTATTACGAAAAGTAAAGTTATAACGATCATAATCGTTATTAGGAATTAGTCCTTGTGAATTAACTGCACTACCAGAAATATAAGTCTGGTTCTTTTCTGAACCGGTAGAAACTGCTACGTTTTCAGTTGTAATTACCCCTGTTTTAAAATAATCTTTTGAGGGAGAATATCCCATATAATTAGCGTCATTTAATCTATTCCCCCAGCTCTTATCCAATACTGTCACACTAGAATTCAAGCTTCCCGTACCGTAACGATTTTGAAATTGAGGTAAGTGAAATGGATTTAAGAAATCTGTATTCTGTGACACTGTTAAAGTTGTACTTCCAGCCTTTCCCTTTTTTGTATTGATTACAATTGCTCCATTAGCAGCATTGCTTCCATATAAAGCAGCAGCTGCGGCACCAGTTAAGACCGTCATAGACTCAATATCTTCGGGGTTTATATCAGCAATAGCTTCAGTAGTTCCTTTAGAGTCAAATTCTTGTCCTCCTTCTGCCGAATTCAGATTAAACATCGGCACTCCATCAATAACATAAAGAGCGTTGCTAGATTGTTCAATACTCTTAGCACCACGCATTACAACTTTACTTGCACCTCCTACTCCTGAAGAACTGGCATTGATGGTCACACCAGCAACTTTTCCTGAAAGTGAGTTAATAAAGTTAGCATCTTTCACAGTTGTCAGTTCTTCACTTTTTATTTCCTGAACATTATAGCTTAATGCCTTTTGTGATCGTCTAATACCTAAAGCTGTTATAACTACCTCGTCAATCATCTTAGCATTTTCTTTTAAGGTGACATTAATGGTACTTTGCCCTTTTACATGTATCTCAGCTGTTTGATAACCAATAAATGAAAACTTCAGTATTGGTTCTGCACCATCTGTTGTTACATTGTAATTACCATCTATATCAGTAATAATACCATTGGTTGATCCTTTTTCTATTACATTTACACCTATCAGGGGGTCTCCGTTATTGTCAATAACTTTACCTGTTATTTTATGTTTTTTAGAAACCTTTTCCTGATTAGGTTTAAATTGCTTATTCTCTGACAGATAAACAATATTATCCTCTATCTTGTATATAATACCTTTCCCTTTTAGAATTAATTCCAACGTTTGCTCCAAAGTTGCATCTTTAATTTTCAAAGGTTCAATTGTGACAGATGCCAATTTATCATTATAGAAAAACTGGCATTTTGACTGAGATTGAATTTGTTTAATAACAGTTCCTAAATTTGTACGGTTAGTTGATAATGTTATCTGAGCCATACTCCACTGAAATGGAATTATTATAAACAAAAGAATCAATAAGGTTCGAAATAAATCCGATTTTCGAAACGAATGATTAACTTTCATAAATAGAATTTAATGGTTACACATTTATTTAACATCAAAAGAGGGTGTCGACTTGCCCGCATTTGTTAATAAAACAATGCAAATCTAAAAAACACTTACTTTAAATCTTTATTTTTTTTAAAAGTTTTTATAAAGTTAAGTATCGCGGCATTTAATAAAAAGGCTTTATTGAGTAAAAAATATGCAGAACCATCGCTATAACAAATAAAAGCGTAGTTTTCTGATGTTAGTTTAAAACGATAAAAGTTCGCGGGCTCTCTCAAAAGGACTCTAAAATAATCTCAGCCCTTTTGCAATCCGGCATGCTTCAATTGAATTATCCACATGAAGTTTCTCTAATATATTTTGCCTATGCCTGTTTACAGTATTTATACTTATAGATAAATCAGATGCTATTTCTTTACTCATTTTGCCTTTATCAATTAACTGCAAAATTTCCGTCTCTCTGCTGGATAATATATTATTAGTGGTTTGAGCTTCAGGTTCAAGAATACACCCATCTACAGAATTGATTATAAAATTTCCCGAAGATGTATTTGTCGATAAATTGTATAGACATAAAGACAGCCAGATGCTGTCGTTTGACTGACTTGCAATATAGAACATTCTATGTAAAACCTGAACATACTTGCCTGAGCTATCACACATACGTATATTGTTGGCAATGTGGTAATCCGTACGTTCATTTTTTGGTATAGTCTTTAAAAAATTAAAGAAGCGAAGCTCCTGCAAATGCTTTTCCAATAAATCATCCGGATGAATGCGACTAAAAATATCTTCTTCCCATATAGAATGAATAATTTTCGTAGTACTTCGTTTAGCCATGCCTAATCTTTCTGCCACTCCTCCATAAAATATATAGCTTATATTTGTTTTCATATCACTCAATACAGCTATCGAATTTTCTATCCGTGCATAACTTAAAGCTATTTGTTTGCATTCATCTAATCGGGCAGACAGCTCTTGTTCTTTTATGAATTTTTGTTTTAGCAATTCATCATTCAACTTGTGTTTAACATCCATAATAGTAGATAAAAGAATGGTTATTAATCAGTATTGCCTTTTTATATACAAGCATTTACCTTTGCAAAGGTAATTAAAACACATGGTTATTCTATTTTAGAGAAATTAAATATGAAAACAAATAAAAAAACTGTTTCAATATTATTTGCGCTGCTTATTACACAAATAATATCTGCTCAAACATTAGAAAAGATGCAATGGTATAATGAACCCGAACAATGGGAAATTAAGGATAAAACTATTTCGATGTATGTTACTCCACAAAGCGATTATTGGCGTATCTCGCATTATGGATTTACAATTGATGACGCCCCTTTCTATTATTCAACATACGGTGGCGAATTCGAAGCAAAAGTAAAAATTACAGGTGAGTATAAGGCACGATTCGACCAAGCCGGACTAATGCTCCGCATTGATCCTGAGAATTACATTAAAGCTGGTATTGAGTTTGTAGACGGAAAATTTAACCTGAGCACAGTCGTTACTCATAAAACAAGCGACTGGAGTGTTATTACCATAGAGAAGCCCGTTCCTTATGTATGGATTAAAGCCATCAGACGGTTGGATGCTGTTGAAATATCCTATTCTTTTGATGACAAGAATTACATTATGATGCGGAATGCATGGTTAAAAGACAACACTCCTGTAATGGTTGGAATCATGGCTGCCTGTCCTGATGGGAAAGGATTTAATGTAACATTCGAGTATTTCAACGTGAAACATTTACCTGATATGCGCAGATTGGAATGGTTGAAAAGGAATGCAGAATAATGTTTGCATTACTGTTCAATACACCTCCTCCGGACCAAATAGAGAATATACGTCGCAAGTTGAAAGAGATTCTGGAATTTATCATCTATAAGGATGCCGACTGATTGAAAAAGTATCTTACGAAAATTCGTAAGAATATTCAATAAACTTAAAACAATCAACCAAAAGGCTCAAAACGCATTCATTGTAATGCGATTTGAGCCTTTATTTTTTGTGTCACAAGCTGTGACACTATTAAAATGATAATATTATTTCCACCAGCTTGGTGGAAAAATTCCTTGACTACATAACTTGTAATTCCTTTGTATTTTTTCAAAAGCAGTTAAGTACATAATTATTCAAATTGTAAAACTAAAAAAATCATTTTATCAAAAAAAGGGAAAACTTTTTCATTATTATTTCTTAAATTTAAACAGACTATTAATATCTTTGCAAAATATTAGAGTAAAGTAAGTATTATTATGAGATTTATCTTTATTAGTGAATTTATGAAAAAAACATTGATGTTGTTATTGACATTCTTTTTTGTAGGTATTAGTCTGGCAACCGCACAAAATCAAAAAGTAACAGGAGTTGTTATTTGGGAAGATGATGGGCAACCTGTTGTTGGAGCTTCCATTTTAGTGAAGGGTACAACTGTTGGAACTATCAGTGATATTGACGGTAATTTTACGCTGTTTAATGTTCCAGGTTCAGCAAAATCTTTAGTTGTTTCATTTATTGGTATGAAATCAATAGAAGTTGCTGTTAAACCAACAGTGAAAGTTATTCTTGCATCCGATGCTCAAGTTGTTGATAAAGTCGTTGTAACAGCTTTAGGTATTTCTCGAAATAAGAGAACTTTGGGATATGCTGTTTCTGAGATCTCTGGAGAAGAAATGTTGAAAGCTCGTGGTGGTGTAAATAACCCGGTTAACTCTCTGCAAGGTAAAATTGCCGGATTACAGATTCAAAGTGGATCTGGTTCTATGGGTGGTTCTTCTAAAATACTCATTCGTGGTGTAAAATCAATCTCTGGAAATAACCAGCCATTATTTGTAGTTGATGGTGTACCTATTGAAGGTACAGACTATAATAGTACAAATACTCAAACTGGTGGCGGTGGTTACGACTATGGCAATCTGGTTCAGGACCTTAACCCTGATGATATTGAGAATATCTCCGTGTTGAAAGGCCCTAATGCTTCAGCTCTTTATGGTTCTCGTGGAACAAATGGTGTTGTGATGATTACTACAAAGAAAGGTAAAAAAGGTGATGGATATGGTGTTACATTCAACTCTTCTATTGGTTTAGAGGTGGTGAATAAATTACCAAAGATGCAAAAGCTATATGGTGGTGGTTATTATGGATTCAAAAACATAGCTATCAACGGGAAGAATTATTTGTATCCGGATATGGCTACTGACGAAAGCTGGGGTGATAAATACGAAGGTCAGGAATTCGTGTCATGGCTTGATTTAGCAAAATGGGAAGATGGTGGAAAAGTTGGAAATCCAACAACTTCCAAATGGAATGCTCCTAAACATGATATTGATGACTTCTTCGAAACAGGGGTTTCGTTTACTAATAACATAGCTGTAAGTCAGGCAACAGATAGAGCAAATGCACGTATATCATATACAAATTCAGATCTTACTGGTTATATGCCAAACAGTTCTTTAACAAAGAATATTTTTAATGTTGCTGCCTCTACAGTTAGTGCAGATAAACGTTTGGAAGTATTCACTAACGTTACTTACTTTAATTCAAGAGCAAAAGGACGTCCAAAAACCGGAAACAGTGATAACAATGTTATGAAGCAATTCATTCAATGGGGACACCGTGAACTTGATATGAAAGAATTAAAGAGTATGTATATGAATTCAATCGGACATCAGGTAACATGGAACCGTACTGGATGGGATGACCCAACGCCAATGTACAGCGATAATCCATATTGGTCACGTTATATGAATTATGAAAATGATTCACGTAACCGTATTTATGGTAATGTTGGATTGAGCTACAAAATTCTGGATAACTTAAAGTTCCAGTATAAAGCAAATGTTGATTTCTTTGTTGATAAACAATACGAACGTTATGCTGTTTATTCTCACAAGCTAAATAGTTACTCTGAAATATCTCGTCAACAGGTTGAAACCAACCATGAATTTATGCTGTCATACAATTCTCGTTTTAAAAGCGATTTCTCATTCGATGCCAACATTGGCTCAAACTTTATGAATCGTAGGTATGAGTATATTTTCGGTGAAACAAATGGTGGATTGGCAATTCCTTTGTTCTATAACTTAAAGAATTCTGTTAAACCTGCAAGATCTGAGAACTATTTAGGTAAGAAATCTATTAGTTCTGTATTTGCAAATGCAACATTTGGATATAAGAGTACTTATTATTTAGATATGTCTTTACTTAATGATTGGTCATCAATATTACCAAGCGGTAACAACTCTTACATGCATCCATCAGTTACCGGTAGTTTTGTGTTCTCTGAATTATTAAAAGATAAAACTCCATGGCTTAGTTTTGGTAAATTGGGGTTGAGCTATGCTCATACAGTTAATGATATGTATTCTCGAGATTCTCGAGATTCAAAGATTACAGTTAATTCAGAAACTACCTCAATAAATAGTGATCTAAAACCAGAGTCTACAAATTCTTATGAAGCAGGTCTTGAAATGTCTTTTTTGAATAACCGTTTTGGCTTTGAAGCAACAATCTATTCAAGTGAAACAAAAAATCTGATTATTACTATACCAATACTTAATTCATCCGGTTATAGTTTTCATGTTGCAAACTCTGGAGTAATGAGTAATAAAGGTGTTGAATTATCAATTCATGCAACTCCTGTGAAAGCTGCAAAATTCTCATGGGAATCATCACTGGTTTTGGCATCAAATAAAAACAAAGTTAAGAAACTAATTGATGGTGCAGCATATTATTACTTAGCTAGTGCGCCTTTTAAAGTTGGAGTTGGTGCTATCGAGGGTAAAGAATTTGGAACTATTCTAAGTACCGATTTTGTATATGATGATAAAGGGAATAAAGTAATCAAAGCAGATGGAACTTATGCTTCGACTTCAAATAGCCAAAATCTTGGAAAAGTCTATCCAGACTTCACTGGTGGTTGGATTAATACATTCCACTACAAGAATTTTGATTTAAGTGTGTTATTTGATTTTTCTAAAGGTGGACATTATTTTTCTGCTTCTTATATGTGGGGTATGTATTCTGGTATGCTTGAGGAAACTGCTGCTATAAATGAAAAGGGAGTGAATATCCGTGAATCTATTGCTAATGGTGGTGGTGTATTGTTGAAAGGAGTATTGGCTGACGGAACTGTAAATACTAAACGTATTGATGCAGAAACCTATGGCATTCAATATTATACAGGTCCGGCTGCACAAAATGTATTCAAATCTGATTATTTGAAATTGCGTGAAATAAACATTGGTTATACAATTCCTTTAAGTAAGTCTTATTTTATCAAATCATTCCGCATAGCAGCTTACGGACGTAACTTAGCTATTTGGGGACCAGATGTTAAACACTTTGACCCGGAAGCAATAGTTACAAGCTCTGGCAATATTCAGGGATTAGAAGGTGGTGCTTTGCCTTCAGTTGCAAACTACGGTTTAAACTTTAGCTTGAAATTCTAGTAGAAGTCTATTCTGAAGAAATACAATAAACTATCTCTTAATAATCCTGTAATAAACAAAAGCTATTAAGCTATGTATATTGCAGGATTATTATTTTCATCTATTCGTAAATTTAATCAGCATTAAACAATACAATTAGGACATGCTGATTTCTTTCTCTGTTATTTCTTTAAACCGAGGAATCTCAACTCCGTCTCTCACCACTGTCTCAAAAAACATTTTCTCAGGACGAACCCAGAATCCCTTTTCACCATACAATGTCTGATAAACAACCATACTTTCTAATGTCTCACTATCTTTGGCAACAGTTATCATCTTATATAAGCCTCCTTTGAAATGGCGGAAATATCTTTCTTTATTCATAATTTCTTCTCTATTAATACGTCTTTTGAACTATTAGGAAATCCCTAATAGTTCAAAAGACCTAACTCTCCACATCAACAATGTTCATTATAATTCTTTGTCATATACAAAGACTCCATTAATACTGGGGCAATATATAAAAAAAGGAGAATATGATCTAATTTGCTTCTACAATATTTTGATTAAATAAAATTTAAATAGACTCTTGCATTTTTCAGGTTACATATTAAATGGATTTACTACATTTGTATATAATAAATAACAAAGTGTATTTAAACAGTCATTCAAGAAATTTGAGTTATATGGTATAAATTTTAAATATCAACGTATAATGCACTAATATAAGATATTAGAAATATAGGTTATAAATTTAAAACACAAAAAAACCACAATTTCCGTTAAAATAGAGTCTAAATTGAAATATTTTTGTTCGTTTATTAATAATTCAAATAAAATTGGGATATATATAAAAAAAATAGATTTTACTCTGTTTTTTTCATTTCAAGTTTGATTTAAACACGAGATAAAAAGGAAGTAGCACAGTAAATAAATTAAAAATTATGGAAAATAGAAATGACGTTATTCGTAAGTTGAGATCTGTAGGTATAAATACCTTTATAAAATATTATAATGAATTTGAACGAAGACTTGACCGCAAGGATTTGTTTGAAATCTTTGGAAAGAACTCTGAAAAATGGAAGGACAGTGCTGCAAATACAAAAATAACTACTGGGAAGTGGCTTTTTCGTACTAATAATAATGTAAAAGCTTTGGAATATATTGTTTATGAAGCAAATGAAAATGCAATAGGAATTGAAACAAAAGCTAAAGCAGAAGCTATTTTGGATGCCATAAAAAATAAAAGATGAACAATTCTAAATTCAAGCCTTATGTCTGGATTATATTCGACTATAAGGGTACTTCGGCTATTGGACGAACTATATATGGAAAGAACAAAGAAGAATTAATAGCTTTCGTTACAGAAACCGGTAAGCAAGATTGTATTCCTTACTCTGAAGTTGAACGACCAAGAATATTAAATATCCTGAGTAAAAAAGAACATAATAAAGACAGTCACCACTATTTCATGAATGGAATGGAAGGTGGAGAAGCTTAATCAATTATATAACAAAACAAAAAATAGTACTATGGCAAAATTAGAATGTACAGAAGAAGAGTTTACAAGTTTCATAGGTCCCTTAATTAGAAATAAAGTTCAGGCTATGACAAAGAAAGATAAGGCAGAACAAAAGGGAAAATGTAGGTTATGCAGAAAGAAAGAAGAACTTCAGGCTGCACATATTCTAGGTCATGATAGACCAGCAGTTATAAAAGAAGCTTTGGAGAGTTATCGTAAAAAAGATCAAGATTATTATATAATAGAAGATCTCTCCAAAGCTATAGAAGATATTCATGTAGCTCATTTACCTGTAAATAAGAAATTTGTTTTTTTGTGCCCAGACTGTCATCGCCAATTTGATAAGCTTGATGATGAAAGGAAAGATAATAAAGATTATATTAGAGCAATATTTGAATTTCTGAATGCAAAAAAGAATGTTTTATCTGATGAATTACTGGCTGAATTATTAGATAAAGATTATTCAAAGCAAAAGATTGGCTTTAATTTTCCTGTTCTGTCTTTAAATCGTGAAGTCAATAAAGAGCGTTATTATGCAACTCCAATTAATCTAAATAATAAGTATTATTATCTATGCAATGATCTTTATGATAAGCAAAGAAAGGCTTTGGTAGAATGGATTAATTGTATTTTAATATCTGATAAGTAAATAGCATATCAGACAATAGGTGATGAAATATAAAAGTTCTAAAAGGATATATATTTCCTCACATCCTTAAACCACTATAAATAAGCCAAATAAAAATAACCAGGTGGCAGTAGTGGCAGCAAAATAGCCTATTTCTCCATTCCAGAAAATAAATTTTAAAAATTCAGCAAATTGCGGAATTTTCAAAATTTAATTTCCCAGAACAAAAAATGTGTTAATTCCCTGCCACTCCTGCCACCAACAAACAAAAATAAGTCTAATAATCAACACATTACAAAACACTCATCTACAAAAGTGGTATTCTAAGTTCAAACCAAATTTTCTCTACCTTATTTTCTATTTATATATGTTAATACTTTGTCGTTACAATATTAGAGAATGTCCCCATTCTAACAAAAGGGGTCCCTCTTTTTATCACTGCAAACATTCGTTCAATCAATTTAAATTTAACAGCATTCATTATGGTTCCATATTGTTTTCCTTGTTGTTTCTTTTTGTTGTAATATAAATTAAGTTCTTTATCAAATTGAATAGCAGCTTTGGCGGCTTGTGTAAGATCCGCTTTTGCCTGTTTATCTCCTATAGGGGATACTTTTGTTCGTCCATTAATGCTTGTCCCTGATGTGTGTTCAAAAGGTGCCACACAGACATAGCATGCATATTGCCTAGCTTCACTAAAAGAGATGAAATTCTCTGTATTTATGATTGTGGTTAGGGCATTCACAAATCCAATGCCTATGATTGAAGACAGCAAATCATAATTACGCTTTATCGTCTCATCTTGCATTAGTATACTTTCCATTTCTTTTTCTACCTCTTCAATCAATGATTCTAATTCCTGTTGCAAGGTTAGAATTCTTAATTTGGTTTTAGTAGCTTCTTGCTTTGGCATCTCAGATATAGTCTGTTTACACACCGCGCGTTGTTTTACATACTGCTTTCGTTCATTCAAAAGCTTTTTCAACTGTAGCAATGTATGAGATGGCATTTTGCTGAGTTTTAAAAGATCTCTATGGAGATAGCAATAACATGCAATTCTGTAAGAATCAATTTTGTCATTTTTACCTCTGGAGATTCCTATAGAACGCTTCAAATTCAGTGGGTTCTCCATAGAATAATCAATGTTGTGCTGTTCTAGAAATATCCGGCAGTCATAGCTGTATATACCAGTGTGTTCCATACATATTAAGATTTCTGAAAGTTTCATTTTACGCCCTCGAAACCAGCTCAACATCTCTTTATAACCTTCTTTTGTATTAAAGACTTTAACATGATTTTCATCTTTTAGCCTTTCTGATGAATCATAGACTGCTACATCTAACGTTTTTTTTGAAACATCAATTCCAAGATACCATTTCTTTTTCATAACTTTGCTTTTAGAGGGTTAACTATAGGTTGAAATAACTAACACCTTTAATAAGTCTCCAAACTTAGCATTCTACTTGGTGCATTTCAACTGAAAAGAGAAGAGGACTAATACCACATAAAGAGATTAGAACTCTAGTGTAGATGAAAGTTCACCTCTTCTCTTAGTTAACTTGTTCTAATTACAAATATATAATTTGTCTTCTAATAGTTTCGAATGCAAAGCTAAAGGTGTAGATGGTGTAGATAAAAAGACCATTTTTGCTTTCCACAGAATTAATTTCAAAAATTCTGCAAATTGCAGAATTTTCAAATCTATATTTTCCAGAATGAAAAAAGAGCTTTTTTAGTACACCATCTACACCACGCAAAATACAACCATCTGATTATCAGATATTATTTTTTCTACAACTTAGCAAGACGAACAAATCGAACACAAAAAGTCAACCGTTATCAGTGGTAAAGTATAAAGTAGTCTACTGAAAACAGAGTTAGGAACACTAAACAGAAGACCTAAGCGGGTTAGTAGAAGAGAAGTGTAAGATTAGGAAATTAATGGCGGGAGAACAAAAAAAACATGTACATGATCACCTATTGATCATGTACATGTTCACTTCCAATCTTGTACATGTTTGGATTGACTTAACCTTATGAAATGGTTAGTTTCCGGTTATACATTCATTAAGTATTGCTTGAATGATGCAAAGTCTTTCTCCATTGGAACGGTTTTCTTCTCGCCATGCATAAAGGCTTGCAGCTTGGCTGGAATATCGACCTTCTCTCCTATTATCTTTTCTACTGTTTCAAGGAACTTGGCGGGATGAGCTGTTTCCAGGAACACTCCGGTTTCTCCCGGTTTCAGGTTTTCTGATAGGGCACGGTATCCGCATGCTCCGTGAGGATCAAGCAGATAATGGGTTTTATTGTATACCCACTGTACTGTTTCACTAATCTGTTCGTCAGTATATGTAGCGCCGCTCACCTCTTTTACAATAGCTTCGTGACTTCCACCGTAAAGATCGAGTACACGAGCAAAGTTACTTGGATCGCCCACATCCATAGCATTAGCAATGGTTGCTACTGAAGGCTGTGGGGTATACTTACCGGTTTTCAGGTATTGATAGAAAATATCGTTTTTATTGTTTGAAGCAATGAAACGCGAAATAGGCAATCCCATGCGCTTTCCAAACAATCCGGCTGTTATATTTCCAAAGTTTCCGCTTGGCACACAAACCACTACGTTATCTGCTTTGCCTAGTTTCTTTAATTGTGCATAAGCATAGAAATAATAGAACGACTGAGGCAGGAATCGTGCAACGTTGATTGAATTGGCTGAGGTTAAAGAAAGATGTGCATTCAGCTCCTTATCCATAAAGGCCGATTTTACTAATGCCTGGCAATCGTCGAACGTTCCGTCTACTTCAATAGCAGTGATATTTTGTCCTAGTGTGGTGAACTGTTTTTCCTGTATCTCGCTTACTTTTCCCTTTGGATAAAGCACATATACATGAATACCTTCCACGCCTAAGAAGCCATTAGCTACCGCACTTCCTGTATCGCCTGAAGTGGCAACCAATACGTTTACATCTTTCTGACCTTGTTTCTTGATGAAATAGCCCAAAAGACGAGCCATGAAACGGCCACCTACATCTTTAAATGCCAATGTAGGACCATGGAAAAGCTCCAGAGAATAGATATCTTCTGTTACATTAACCAATGGTACATCGAAGCTAAGTGTATCGTATACGATTTTTTTCAAGGTCTCAGCCGGGATATCTTCTCCAAAGAAGGCATCTGCTACACGGTAAGAGATTTCCTGAAAACTCATTGTCTCAATCTGGTCAAAGAACTCCTTTGGCAATGGCTTGATTGATTCGGGCATAAAAAGTCCTTTATCGGATGCAAGTCCTTTTACAACCGCTTCCTGCAAGTCCGCTACCGGAGCCTGCTTATTGGTACTGTAATATTTCATTATGTTATTGATTTTATTCATTGCTCAGAAACGCGTTAATAAACTCATTTTCCTTTAATAAACCGTATGCACCCTCTTTTACTGAGAATTCATCGAAAGTTTGTACTGCATCCGCTTCTATGCCCGGATAGTAGATAAGGAATGGCACAGGATCGGCAGTATGTGTACGCAGTTCGCATGGTGTAGGATGATCTGGGAGTATGGCAATAGCCACAGGTTCGTCCCAGTTCTTCACCGCTTCATAGATAGGCCCCACAGCACGTGAATCCAGATATTCTATTGTTTTCAGCTTTAAATCCACATCTCCTTCGTGTCCGGCCTCATCACTTGCCTCAATATGAAGGTAAACAAAGTCTTCTGTCTGGAGCGCTTCGAGTGCTGCAGCTACCTTATTTTCATAATTGGTATCAAAAAGTCCGGTAGCACCTTCCACCTCAATACGACGAAGTCCGGCATAATAACCGATTCCCTTTATCAAATCGACAGCCGAAATTACAGAGCCTTTCTTTATGAAAGGGAAAGTCTGAGACATAGGTTCCATCTGCGGACGATAGCCCGGCGACCATGGCCAGATACTGTTTGCAGGATCTTTTCCCTCAGCCACTCGTTTCAGGTTGAGCGGATGATCCTTTAGCAATTCCTGAGATTTAAGGATTAAGTCATTGATAAGATCGGCAGTTTCCTGAGCTTCGGGCACTTTAGCCTTAACAAGAAGCGGACGGAACGGCTTGAGAGGTACATCATGCGGAGGAGTGCAATCAATGTTCTTGTTTCCTCCCTTAATAACCAGTAAATGGCGGTAAGCCACTCCGGTGTGAAAGCTTATGCGATCATTACCTAATTTCTCTTGCAGAAATTTGATCAGTACATCCGCATCTTCAGTTGTTATATGACCAGAGGAGTGATTCTTTAAGATCTCTCCTTCAACGCAAATAAGATTGCATCTCATAGCCATTTCTCCGGGTTGTAGTTCCACCCCGATGCTGGCAGCTTCGAGCGGACCGCGACCTTCGTACACTTGTGGCAGGTTATAGCCGAGAACGGACATATTTGCCACTTCACTTCCCGGGTGAAAGCCCGGTGCAACTGTTACCAGCTGACCGGTTTTTCCCATTTTTGCAAGCAAATCCATGTATGGTGTCTTTGCATATTGCAACAATGTTTTGTTTTGTAATGATTTAACTGGCCAGTCGGCCATGCCATCACCTAAAATTATAATGTGTTTCATCTCTATCGAATATTAGCAATACTCATTATATCTGCAAAAACTCCGGCGGCAGTAACTCCGGCACCGGCACCGTATCCCTGAATCATCATTGGATATTCACGGTAGCGTTCTGTTGTTAACAGAATAATATTATTGCTTCCTTCAAGACCGTAGAACGGATGTCTTGAATCCACTTCCTGCAGTCCTACTGATGCTTTTCCCTCTTCGAATCGGGCAACAAAACGCCAGCGTTTCTTTTCACCTTCCAGAACTTTTCTTCTGGCTTCGAAGTCAGCATCTAATGAAGGAATTTTTTGCCAGAAATCTTCCAGACTACCTTTGAAAAATTCGTCAGGAATAAACAGGTTCTTTTCTACATCTGCCTGTTCAATCTTATATCCGGCTTCACGTGCCAGAATCACCAGTTTGCGGATTACATCCTTACCACTTAAGTCGATTCGGGGATCGGGTTCCGAATAGCGTTCTTCCTGAGCCATTTTAATAGTTTGGCTAAAAGGAACATCGGCACCAATCTTATTGAAAATATAGTTCAATGTTCCCGAAAGAACAGCTTCTATTTTCAGAATCTTATCACCACTGTTTATTAAATCGTTTATTGTATTTATAATTGGTAAGCCGGCACCTACGTTTGTTTCGAAAAGGAATTTCACTCCGCGATGACGGGCTATCTGCTTCAATTCTAAATAATCTTCGTATTTTGACGATGCAGCAATCTTATTAGCTGCTACCACCGAAATATTGTGTGAAAGAAGTTCTTTGTATATTGAAGCCACATCTGCGCTAGCTGTACAATCAACAAATACAGAATTGAATATATTCATGCCAATGACTTCATCTCTGAATACCTCGGGTGAATTTGCAATTCCTTTTTCTTTTAGTTCTTCTTTGTAGTTACCCAAATCAATTCCTTCACGGCAGAAAAGTGCTCGTCTGCTGTTGGCAACTCCTACCACATTTAGTTTTAAACCATTCTGCTGCACCAGATTTTTCTGCTGACAACGAATCTGCTCTATAAGGCTTCCTCCTACAGTACCGACACCGCTTATAAAGAGATTCAGTACTTGATACTCAGACAGGAAAAAAGAGTCGTGAATTACGTTCAGAGTCTTACGAAGGAACTTGGCATCAATCACAAATGAGATATTAGTTTCCGAGGCTCCCTGTGCACAAGCAATCACGTTAATACCGTTTCGTCCCAATGTACCGAAAAGCTTTCCTGCAATACCCGGAGTATGCTTCATGTTTTCGCCTACAATAGCCACAGTTGCCAAACCATCTTCAGCCGTTACACAGCTGATTTCACCCATCTCAATTTCTTTGGCGAACTCTTCATTCAGCAATTCGCATGCCAATTTTGAGTCTGCGCTTCTTACACCAATAGATGTATTGTTCTCTGAAGATGCCTGAGAAACCATAAACACGCTGATGCCACCTTTAGCCAAAGCTTTAAAGATACGGTAATTAACGCCGATAACTCCTACCATGCCCAAGCCTGTTACAGTGATGAGACTTGTATCGTTAATGGAAGAGATACCTTTAATAGCCTTACCTCCAGAAGCCGATTTCTCCTGAACAATAAATGTACCCGGAGCAGATGGGTTGAATGTATTTTTAATAACGATCGGAATATTCTTGTGACATACAGGATAGATAGTAGGAGGATAAACCACTTTTGCGCCAAAGTTGCATAACTCCATAGCCTCCACATAACTTAGTTCGCCAATAGGATATGCAGCACTAATCACTCTCGGGTCGGCTGTCATAAATCCGTCCACGTCAGTCCAGATTTCTAGTACTGAAGCATCAAGAGCAGCAGCAAGGATAGCAGCTGTATAATCCGAACCTCCTCTGCCAAGATTAGTAACATCACCACTAACTTTATCGGAAGAAATAAACCCTCCCATCAAAGATACACGTGGAATCTCCTTGAACGTTTCCTTGATCAGTTCATTAGTCAGTTCCTTGTCCAGAGTATGTTTGTTGTGCTTGAATTCGGTCTTGATAAATTTACGGGAGTCGAACCATTGTGCACTGTCAATCAGTGCAGCTACAATAAGAGATGAAATTCTTTCACCATAACTTACAATTGTATCGGCTGTTTTTGCAGAAAGATCTTTTATCAGACAAATTCCCTGATAGATATCTTTCAATTCATCAAGAAGTGCACGTACTTGCTTTGTTAGAGTAACTTGTTTCTCGCCTGCAGGAATTACATCTTTAACCATATTTATGTGGCGCATCACTATTTCACGAAAATCTTTTTCGTAAGATGCATCACCAGCTGCGGCAATTTTAGAGGTATTTATCAGTTGATCTGTTACGCCTCCCAATGCGGAAACAACAACAATAACAGACTCTTCTGATGACTCGACTATTTTTTTAACATTTAAAATGCTGTTCACGGAACCTACGGATGTTCCGCCGAATTTCATTACTTTCATGTTTATAATTTTAGGAACTTACGCCTCTCAAGACACAAGTTAAATGGATGAACTAAATAATAAGATTTAAAATTGACTGCTTACCTACTGCAAGCGTGATTCACGTAGAAACACAAAAACTATCCCTAACCCCAAAGGGTTGTGGTGCACATGGATGTGGTATGTGGATAGTAATTTGTCATAATATTGTTTCTATCATCATTGATAAGTGCTGCAAAAATACAAATTATTATTATCAATCTATCACTTTTCAAGAAAAAAATGTGATAAAAAGCATTTAAATCAAGAAAAAACCGAATAAAAGTCTAGTTTCAGAAGCTTTATGCATGTAAAAAACAATAAAAAATATTCGCATTTTGTACAAAACAAACCCTTTTTATATTAAAATGAGGTAGGTATAAAAAAATCAGGGCATCCTTACAAAGTAAAGATGCCCTGATTTTATATTGTTAATCCTGAATTAGTTCCAACCAGGATTTTGTGTCAGATTTTTATTCTTCATCAATTCAGTCTGAGGTATAGGGAATAGATACATCTTATCGTCCCATTGACGGCTAACAGTATTGCGTGTATAGGTAATTGAACCATCTGCATTCTTTGTCAATTTCATTTCTTGTATACTCTTAAAGTATGTTGCAGCTTCTTTCCAACGGCGTACATCCCAGAAGCGATGGCCTTCAAACGCCAACTCAACCATACGTTCGTTTTTATACTTGGTCCAGAATGCATCATTTGCCATTCCTGTAGGGAAAATAGGCATACCAGCACGAACACGAGTCTTATTTACAGCACTAACAGCAGACATTGCTAAATCACCACTTGTTAAATCAGGACTACCTAAGTATTTGTATACAGCTTCAGCATAATTTAGATAGAACTCACCAAGACGGAATGTAATCCATGTATGGTTATCAGTCTTATATTTACTATTCGATGCTAAGCTGATAGCAGAGTGACAATGCTTCTTAAGATAATAACCTGTTGGTGTACCACCTGTCAACGGTTCGGCATTTAAACCACCATAATATGTTTGCAATGCCACAGTGTTGCTTGATGGCCAACTTGTATCTCCGTTCTTAGCAATGGTTACCCCAAAACGAGGGTCACGTCCTGCATAAGGATTGTTTGCATCATAACCACTACCTGCCTCATTTATACCAAGACCGGTACTTTTCATTTCATAAGCATCGACCATTGTTTGTGTTGGGCAGTTACCACCATTTCCTCCTTCAATACCAACTGGATAGTTATAACCTTCAAATGTACTGATCGAACCAGCACGACGACCAAAGATGATCTCAGATGTTATTTTTGCATCGCTCCAATTGTCTTTCGACCATAATGATTCGTAAGTCGTTGCAAGTTTCATTCCTCGTGCTTCACAAGAGTCAATAAGTTGCTTATTATATAGAGCAGCCGTATGCCAACGTTCTTTATCATTATTTTTATTGAACAAAGGACTTGCCCAGTAAAGAGCTGCACGTGCCTTAAGTGCAAGTACTGCCAGATTATTAGCTCTACCAGTTTCCTGTTCGTTTAAGGCCATAGCACCTAAATTACTGTAATCCTTAACTATAGAGTTTTTTATATCATCACATTCTGTAAAGATGTAATTAAAGATACTATCTGCAGATGTTCTGGAAGCAGTATTCTTCTGATCGGTAGTCATATTCTCAGTGATCAATGGCACAGCACCATACTGACGAACAAGATTAAAATAGAAATATGCACGCCAGAAACGAGCTTCGTGCTTATAGTTCTGATAACGATACATCTGTTGATCATAATCACTATTCAAAACTAGTTCATCAAAAGTAAGTCCCTGGAATTCTTTCAAGACAAGGTTGCAGTCTGCAACTCCGGTATAGCTATCCGACCAGATTGCACTCTTTGCATTTGTTGGACTCCATGAACCATTATAGAACCCCTCGATAGAATTACCGGTGATAGCATACTCAGATTCATCAGATGCTGAACCCAATATAGCTCCTGAATAGTAGTTACCGAAGTCATAGTCTACCTGACGATATATAGCTGTCATTAAGTTACCCACATAAGTAAAGTTCTTGGTAACATAATCTTTATCGTAAACATTATATTCATTGTAGTCCATCTTGTCTGAACACGAAGCCAGTGCCAGTGTTCCAAGAGCTACCATGATTAATTTATTTAGTCTCATAATTTTCAATTTTTCAGATTTCATTATTCATTATTAGAAAGTTACTGAGAGTCCTGCAACAACACTTCTGTTCAAAGGGTTAGTTGCGCCATAAGACTCAGGATCAGAAACAGCCAAGTTATCAAGACTAAAGAGGTCGATACCTCTCAAGTAAATTTTAGCAGCGTTCACAATTTTTGTGTTCTTCAACAATTTCTCCGGTAAGTTATAATAAACTTCGAGGTTACGCAATTTAAGGAATGAACGATCAGCAAGCCATACTGTGTTTGTCTGATAGTTATTTGCATTACTAACTGAACTCAAACGTGGAAATTTGGCATCCATATTATCAGCTGTCCAACGGTTATCATAAGCATATTGTGACATTGTTGTATTATTGATAAGTGGCCAGTACATACTCTTTGTGTTAAGTACAGCAGAGTATCTTCCTACTCCCTGGAACATTGCATCGATTCCCAAACCTCTCCATTCTGCACCAAGATGAATAGAATAGTATAGTTGAGGAGCAGCTGTACTGAAGCCAATGGCTTTTTTATCATTTGCATCAATTGTTCCGTCACCATTTACATCTTCATATTTGATGTCACCTGGTTTAACTGTTGAGAATGTCTGTGTAGGACTGTTAGCAATATCGTTTTGATCTTTGAAGAAGCCGATAGCTTTAAGACCATAAATCTGGTTCAATGAATGACCTGTCTGAACAAGGTTTTTGTAAAGGCGAGGTTCTTCTAACTGTTCCTTAATCTGATTACGATTTAAGTTGAACTCACCTCCAATATTGAAAGATACTTCTCCAAACTTCTTATTGTAATCAAGGCTGGCTTCAAAGCCCCAGCTATTAACAACTCCTGCATTTTCATAAGGAGCATCTACACCTATTACATCAGTATACTTACCACTAGCCTCAACCCAGATATCTTTACGTTTTTGGTAATATCCTTCTAATGTTACATCAAGACCTGAAAACAAAGTAGCATCAAGACCTACATTATATTTATAAGCTTTTTCATGTGTGTAATTTTCTGTTGCCAATCTGGTAAGAGATGTCATACCAAAAGAAGAACCATAACCGGAATTAAACGGATATGTAGTACCAGATATTGAATACTGCTGGATATAATATGTCCAGCTATCGTTTGGAAGATAATCAGTATTTATTAGACCGGCAGAAGCACGTAGTTTCAGGAAATTTACCCACTTAACATCTTTCATAAAGTTCTCGCGAGAGATTACCCATGCAGCAGAAAGAGTTGGAGATAAAGCCCATTTTGATCCCGGAGCTAAGCGATTAGAACCCGACTCAACCAAAGCTAAATCTGCAAAGTAACGATTGTTGTAACCATAATGTGTCCACCATGAGTAATTCTGACGATAGATAGTAGTGTTTACAGCATATTCATCCTGGAATTCATAATCCCATTTTAACTGAGAATATACTGAGTGTTTACCAAATTCATGCTGATAATCGAAGCCTCCATCAAAATGGAAACGACGGGAAAAAGAGTTTGTAGAAGCGTCAGTACTCATTTCTGAATCAGAACCACCTGTATAATTACTTGCTACTGTAGGAGCTCCATCTACCCATGCACCTGGAGTTGCACTACCATAAATATAAGTTCTGCTATGATTTTCCAGAATATTTGAAGTATTATCGTATGATACTCGGATTTTTGCACTAAGTCCATCTAAGACACCTGAAAGACTCTGATCGATAGTAATGTCAGAAAATAAACTACGGGTATTATTTTTAGTATATGCAGCACCGATAGATTGGGCTACAGGGTTTGTTGTTCCATCCCAGGTTGCATTACCACCCCAGTTTCCACTTTCATCCTTAATAGGATAAGCTGCAGAAGGAAGTGAATAAGCCAAATCCCAAAGGTTAGCAGAATCACCAGGACGACTAACCTCATTCAACACACCAAGAAGGTTTACATTAAGTTTAGTTGAAGGAGTAAGGTCTATGTCCAAATTGCTACGTAAGTTTGCTTTCACATACTTATTCTGTGTAGAATACGTATCATTTTTACCAGGATTAGCTACAAAGCCATTATCTGAAATCAAATCGATCATGGTATAATAGCGGAATTTCTGGCCTCCGCCTGTAAAGGCGATATTTAATTTATTTGTGACTGCATTATCACGGAAAGTTTCATCCACCCAATTCACATTAGGATATAGGTATGGATATTGTCCTGACTTAAACGCTGCAATTTCATCATCAGTATATCGAGCAGCAAGTCCATCGTTAGCACGAGCTTCATTTACAGCACTACCATAAGTTGCAGCATCTACAAACTTAGGTTTGTTTGCCATAAAATTAAACAGGTGGTCAAAGGTTACTTTTACCGATTTAGAATTGTATTTACCACGTTTTGTTGTTACCAACACTGCTCCGTTAGCGCCTTTGTAGCCATATAAAGCAACAGCAGCAGCATCCTTGAGAACAGTAACAGACTCAACTTCTTCTGGAGTAATATTATTAATATCGCGTTCTATACCATCAACCAATATTAACGGAGTACTTCCTGATAGGCTCTGAAGACCACGAACGTAAAATGTTGGGTTTGCAGCAGCATAATTCCCAGCATTTTGTAATGAGATAAGACCTGATCCCTGACCAATAATTGAGTTACCTATATTTCTAGCACTACGCTTATCTGTAGAATTGACGGTTATAACAGATACAGAAGCGGTTGACTCACCACGTGTTAACACTTTATCTGCTCCCACATCAATTGTCTGATCAGCATATTTACCATCAGGCTGTGCTTTATCGTTTTGTTGTGCTACTGCCGGAATGGTTAAACAAGCCAACAATGACAACACTAATATTTTATTTCGTTTCATAATATTTCAAATTTCAATTTCAATATTTACCGATTACCATCCTGGATTCTGAACCAAACCATATTTCTTATTGACTTCAGACTGTGGGAATGGTTGAAGATACCATTTTGCATCAAATCCACTCCACTGCACACGAGTACCACTTGTCAATTCGAATTTTTCGAAATCGAAATGAGTTGGTTCATAGAATCCTGGAGCAGTTTTATTTGCTTTGTCTGTCTTCTTATCACCATTCCACCATTTATCTGTAGCACGTACCCATTTACCTGTAGCGTCTTTCTTTAGACGATACATACGTAAGCCGTGAGTGTTTGTTTCAAAACGATCTGCACGTTTATAACGTACAAGGTCAAAATAGCGTGAGTCTTCAAGTCCTAATTCACAAGCACGTTCGCGAAGAATCTCTTCAAGTAAATTAGTCTTATTGGATGTAAGATTCTTACCAGGATTGCAAGCTGCAAGTCCGCCAAGTCCTACACGTGCTCTAACATCATCTACATATTTCAAAGCACCGGTAAAATCATTACTAGCTTGTAACAATGCTTCAGCATAAGTTAAATATATATCAGAAAGACGAATTACACACCACTGAGGATAGTGAGCTGTAGTATAGAATATATCTCCTGCATAATATTTATTATTTGCATATCCTGTAGCAAAATATCCAGTTTCAGTGGCAGGCTGAGTTCCTGCATCTGAACCACCAACCCAGTTCTCATAGATATTTCCAGAGATTGTTCCCGAGTTCCAGTCAATACCCTGAGGAACGCCATTAATACGAATAGTTTCGTAAAGACGAGGATCACGAGTCAATACTCTGTGCTGCAAGTCCTGATTACCTACAACAGTATCTCCCTTAATAAACATTTGATCCAGTTTACCTGCATTTTGAGCTGCACTCCAATCAAATGGAGTACCATCGTTCCAGGGAAACATTTCTACATATTCTTGTGTCGGAGTATATGAGTAACGCTCATTTCTACCATTATTTAAGTATGCCCATTGATATTTTGAATCACGAGTACTTGTTGAAACACGTACTGAATGTAGTATTTCTGTACTTGCTTCGTTTATATATCCAAAACGATATGCATAACGATATGCTTCTTGCGTTTTAGCACTAGGTTGAGTCAAAGCATATCCCCCATTAGCATTAAGCTGTGTGAAGAAGTCGGCACAAGCTTGTTTACACTGAGTCCACAGTTCCGCTCTATAACCTCCGTACCATACAAGACTATCTTTTTCGGCTTCAGTTGATCCGCCATAATAACCTTTTGTATCATTAAACAAAGGAGAAGCTGCGAATTGAAGTATTTTACACTTCAATGCCATTGCACCGGCTTTTGTCCAACGACCTGTATTTGTTTGTGCATCTGCTCCGGTATATCCCCAAGGCAAGTTTCCACCATTAATCACTTTATCGAGAGTACCAACCATGAAATTAACCGTTTTCTCAACTGATGCACGAGGTATATCATACGAAGTTTCTGTACCGGTAAAAGTCTTAGTTATAATAGGAAGACCTCCATAGTTACGGAACATATTGAAATAGCTGGAAGCAATAAGACATCTTGCTTCATCACACAGACGAGCCTTTTCTGCTGCATCCATATCTGGAACTCTGTCTATATTCTCTAGCAGCAAATATGCACGGCGTACAAGGACCCATACATTCTCTGTCAGGTAGCCATAAATACCTCCTCCGGTATTTGCATTAAACGTTCCTGAATAGTATTGCTTATAAATACCCGAATTTGGGAAATGCAATTGATAACAATCAGACAATGCATCAAATTTACCTGTCCAGTAACTGCTAGTTAATGGTGCGCTCGAACTACTTTGATATGGTAGTCCATAATATTGCAGTGAATAAATTGCAGCCAGGAACTGACGTGTATATTCTGGATTATTAAAAACGGTGTCTTGAGTTACTGATGCTCCGGCAGCCTTGTCGAGGAATGCATTTCCAACTGCTAACTCATCAGTACAAGAGCCTGTACCTATGGCAGTGATTGTAGCCATTACAGCTCCGAAAAATAATTTCTTATGTAGTTTCATTTTAATTTCGTTTTAATTAGAATCCAAGTTTCAAACTAAGAGTATAAGTTTTCTGTAATGGATAAGAAGGTGAACTACTTGCTCTTGTTTCAGGATCACCCCAGATATATGAAGAGAATGTTAGCAAGTTATATCCACTTAATGCTAATTGCATTTGATTTAATCCAATCTTTTTCATAAATGGAAAATTCAAATCATAACCTATCTGAAGAGTTTTCAGACGTAAGTATTTAGCATCTTTTTCATATAAATTTGATTCAACGTAATTCTGTGCAGCATTAGCCCAGGTTGCACGTGGATAGAAAGAGCCCTGTGAAGGATTATCAACTGTCCATGTATGTTCAAGGTGATACTTAAGCAAACCACCTTCTGTAGAACCTGATGCATTTAAGAATGGTTGACGGAATACGTCTGACAACATACGAGATACATTCCATGCACCTGTCCACTGTGAACTAACCTCAAGGTTCTTCCATTTGAATCCAAAATTTAATCCGATCAAATACTGAGGATCGTCTGTATATCCATTATTACGAGTCTTATCATTCTCGTCAATCTTACCATTTTTATCAAGGTCAACATAAACAGCATCACCAGCTGCAATTGTTGAAACTAACTGTGCAGGGTAATCTACACCATATTTATTTTTATAATCAGCCTCGCAACCATCATAATAGAAATTCGCGAGCTGATACATTGAACGTGCACCAATACGATGACCTTTAGCATACTGATAATCGTTATTCATCGGAGCTTCTTTCTCTTCAATAATCTTGTTCTGATTATAAGAAAGATTCACACCAGCCCAATAGCGGAATTTATCACCTATTTTATCCTGCCATTTTGCTGACAATTCCCAACCCCAGCTATTAACAACACCTTGATTTGTATAAGGTACTGTAAATCCTATTATAGAAGGAGCTGTATAGTCTCTCAACAGAATATTTGTACGATGTTCATAATAATAATCAAATGTAGTGCGCAGACGATCACTCAGGAAGTTTACATCAACACCATAGTCTTGTTTAAAAGCTTTTTCCCAAGTTACATCAGGATTGTTCTTAGAATCTTCATAAGCACCTTTGTATGCTGTAGAGTTTTCAATACCAAAGTTATATGCATAACCACCTCTTGAACTGAAACTACCATTATTTACTCCATAAGGGTCAGCCAAATACATGAATCGGGAACCACCAATTTTATCGTTACCAACAAGACCCCAAGAAGCTCTCAGCTTCATAAAATTCACAATTGGTTTTAATGGCTTAAAGAAATTTTCTTCACTGGCAATCCATCCGATAGATCCAGCTGGGAAAGTACCGAAACGTTTGCTTGGAGCAAAGTTTTCTGATCCGTTGTAACCTACATTGAACTCTGCCATATAACGATTATTCCAATCGTAAGTAACACGTCCAACTAATCCCACATAACCACGAGGAATATCAGGATAATCAGTCGTACTATAATAGTAGTCCTTGCTCTGGTTATAAAGTAGCAAAGCAGTTATCGTATTTTGTCCGAAAGAACGATTATAGTTAAATGACGACTCTAAATACCAGTCACGTCCTTTACCTGTTGATTCAGAATAAGATATAGCACCATTCTCTCCGGATTTCTTATATAGAATACCTCCATCTTTCTGAAGAACAGGGAAATAGGTAGCTTTTGAAGCAGCCCCATTCTTATATACATAAAAATCACTGTTATAAGAACCTTTCACTTTAAATGAAAGTCCTTTTGTCAACATATCCAGTTTCTGATCTAATTGTAAGTCGAACTGCAATTTATTATAGTTGGTTTGCATAAAACCTCCTGTTGTAGAAGCATTACCAAAGTATGTAATACCACTTCCACCAACAAATGGTAACTGAACATCATCATAATCTGTTGCAGTACTAATATACTTTCCATCAATAATACCAGGACTGGAGAATGGAGTAGCTTGATACATTGCTTTAATCATTCCTGAACTACCCTGTCCTGTATATGGTTTATTGGCATTACTTACATTTCCTGCAATATTAAAAGATAATATTGTTGACTTGGTAACATCAATATCTAAGTTTGAACGATAATTGAAACGGTTATATTGATAACCAAAATTATAGTTCTGACCAAACTCCTTAAACAATCCACCTTGAGTATAAGCACCAGCAGAAATAAAATAGCGCACACCTTTAGAGCCACCACTTATATTTATGTTATGCTGAGTCTGCATTGTTGCATCCTTCATTATATAATCAGCCCATCTTGTATCAGGGAAACGGATTGGATCAGAATGATCTTTGAATTTAGCCATCACTGCATCTGAAAACATTGCAGTAAGACCATCGTTAGCACGCATCTGATTGTAGAATGTAGCATATTCATAACTGTTTGCCTGCTCAACCATCTTGGTTGGAGTTAGAATACTGGAAGATGTAGTGATAGATATTTTTGCCTTTGACTCCTTACCACGTTTTGTAGTTATTAAGACTACACCGTTAGCACCTCTAACACCGAAAACAGCTGTAGCAGATGCATCTTTCAATACAGAAACGCTTTCAATTTCGTTAGGGTCAATATCGCTCATGCTTCTTTCAACACCATCTACCTGAATAAGTGGTGAAGAATCTGTCCACGTTGCCTGACCACGAACAAATACAGATGCTGCATCAGATCCAGGTTCACCAGAATACTGAATTGTTGTAACACCCGACAATTGACCAGCCAGGATATTATTTACAGAACTGACTGGAGTACGAACCAACTCTTCGCTTTTTACACTTGAAACTGCACCGGTAAGTGTCACTTTCTTCTGAACACCATACGCCACGATCTCAACATCCTTCAACATAGTTGAATTATCAGCAAGAACAATTTTCATTGCTTCACCTTTAGCTACTACTGTTTTTGTTTCGTATCCTATAAATGATACAACCAATTTTGCGCCAACAGGAGCATTTAATTTAAAAGTTCCGTCAATGTTTGTAGTAGTACCAAGCTTTTCACCCTGTACTTTTACGTTTGCTCCAATAATAACTTCCCCTTGAGAGTCTGTAACAACCCCAGTGATCATCTTCTTTTGCTGTTGAATAATATTCTCTGCAGCCGAAGCAGATTGTATCCCCACAGGGGAAAGAAAAGATGCAGCTAAACAGAATATTAAAATTGGTGGTTTCACAAATAGTTTTGTGTTCCATCTGCCCAAACTAAATAGTATGTGCTTCATAAAATTAAAACTTTAAAATTAACATATTAATACTAAATATTTACGTACAAAGAATAACTATATCTTCTGCCGGTTTTAATAAAAGAGTGTACAATAACAATTGGTAGATTTTCAACTCAGCTATAGAATAACTATAAAGCCATTATATTAACTGAACAAAACACATCGCCATCTATTTTCACACTTTTTTAGGCTACAAAAATAGATTATAACATTATTTCAAGGAATGTATAATCGTACAAACACATGTAAAATATATCAGAGCAGCACATATCTGCCTAATTTAACACTAAATATAGCTGCACGAACAAACGAATCACATTTGTAATTTTACAATAAAGTGTTAATCAATTAATTTAAAAATACATACATGTATTTATGAGTTATTCTTTAGATAAAAGGATTTTTTTGTCGAAATGAAGTTAAACTGAACTCTGGCAGTTTTTAATCTATATATATTAGAGAAAGCATTCACAGGCTTCTTATTGCTTTCTTATTTCTTTATATTAATATCGTAGATTTACGAAACCGGAACTAGAAGCCTTTTTTAAATAATTAGAGTATTTATCAAGAATATGGTTCCAGAATATATTCAAAACCATATCTTTTATATTTTTGTTATATAGATATTTATCATTTTGTTATAAAATGACAGAATAATACCTATATTTGCATTATAACAAAGGTAGAATTCAAAGGATGAAACAAGAAAATACTTCCGTATTGATAATTTATACTGGTGGAACAATCGGAATGATTGAGAATGCTGAGACAGGAGCTTTGGAAAACTTCAATTTCGAGCAATTACAAAAGCATGTCCCTGAACTTAAAAAGTTGGACTTCAAGATTGATTCCTGCCAGTTTAATCCGCCAAGGGATTCCTCAGACATGGAGCCTGAGGCATGGGCTGATCTTTGCAGGATTATTTATGAAAATTATCGGAAATATGACGGATTTGTAATCCTTCATGGCACAGATACCATGGCTTACACGGCATCAGCTCTTAGTTTCATGCTGGAAAACCTCAACAAACCTGTAATTCTTACTGGCTCTCAACTCCCTATTGGCGTGCTTCGCACAGATGGAAAGGAAAATCTGATGACGAGTCTCGAGATAGCTGCAGCAAAACGCAGAGGAAAACCGCTGGTTCCAGAAGTTTGTGTTTTCTTTGAGAACCATTTAATGAGAGGAAACCGGACAACTAAGATTAATGCAGAGAACTTCAATGCGTTTCGTTCTTATAACTACCCGGCACTGGCAGCAGCAGGTATACATATTAAATATGAGCCTTCACTGATTCATCATTGCACAAACGGCAGGCCACTTACTCCACACCTTTCAGTGGATACAAATGTAGTGATTCTTAAACTGTTTCCTGGCATTCAAGAGAATGTGGTTGCTGCAATTCTTGCCATCCCAGGGTTAAAAGGTGTAGTTCTGGAGACTTATGGATCGGGTAATGCTCCCAGAAGTCAGTGGCTTATCAACCAACTTATTGGGGCCAATGAAAGAGGTATAGTTGTTGTTAATGTCACTCAATGTAGCGCAGGTACTGTAGAAATGGATCGTTACGAAACAGGCAAACAATTACTTGATGCAGGAATTTTAAGCGGATATGACAGCACAACAGAATCTGCCGTAACCAAACTGATGTTTCTTTTGGGACATGGACTTCCTCCTGATGAAGTACGGCAAATGATGAATATTTCCATTGCCGGAGAAATTACTATCAATTAATCTGTTTCTGAAAAAATATCGGTACTTTTGCAATTATATATAATTATAATTGCAAAAATGGCAAAAGACAAAACCGTATATGTGTGTTCGAACTGCGGACAAGATTCTCCCAAATGGGTAGGCAAATGTCCCTCTTGCGGAGAATGGAATACGTACGTTGAAGAGATTGTTCGTAAAGAGGTTGCCAATAAACGCCCAACTTCGGGTATTGAAACACCAAAAGCCAAACCTATATCTTTATGTGATATTGTTACATCCGATGAACCTCGTATAGATTTAAAAGATGAAGAACTAAACAGGGTACTGGGTGGCGGACTTGTTCCCGGTTCATTGGTACTTATTGGTGGTGAACCCGGTATTGGTAAATCTACGCTGGTATTGCAAACAGTACTCGGTATGCCCAATCGCCGTATTCTTTATGTTTCCGGTGAAGAGAGTGCACGCCAGCTTAAACTTCGTGCCGACCGAATTAAGCATACTTCGTCTGATTGCCTGATTGTTTGTGAAACTTCATTAGAACAAATTTATACTCACATCAAGAATATTCGCCCCGAGCTGGTTATTATCGATTCTATTCAGACAATCTCTACAGAGACAATAGAATCGTCTCCTGGCAGTATCGGACAAGTGCGTGAATGCTCGGCTTCTATTCTGAAGTTTGCTAAAGAAACTAATACTCCGGTGATACTTATCGGTCATATAAATAAAGAAGGTAGCATTGCCGGACCAAAAGTACTGGAACATATTGTAGACACTGTGCTGCAATTTGAAGGAGATCAGCATTACATGTATCGCATTCTTCGTTCCATAAAGAATCGCTTTGGAAGTACTTCAGAACTGGGTATCTATGAAATGAGGCAGGATGGATTGCGTCAGGTTAGTAATCCTTCGGAACTTTTGCTATCGCTCGACCATGATGGAATGAGTGGTGTGGCCATTGCTTCTGCAATTGAAGGAGTTCGTCCGTTCCTTATTGAGACTCAAGCACTTGTTAGCTCGGCAGCCTACGGAGTTCCGCAAAGATCTGCCACTGGTTTTGATCTTCGCCGCATGAACATGTTATTAGCTGTACTTGAAAAACGAGTGGGATTCAAATTAGGACAAAAAGATGTCTTTTTAAATATTGCCGGAGGCTTAAAGGTTAATGATCCGGCTATCGACTTATCCGTAATCAGTGCCATTCTTTCTTCAAATATGGATACAGAGATTGAAAGAGAAGTCTGTCTTGCCGGAGAAGTTGGCTTATCAGGAGAGATTCGTCCGGTGAACCGTATTGAGCAGCGCATTGGCGAAGCGGAAAAGCTGGGATTCAAACGGATGATTCTTCCCAAACATAATTTGCAGGGACTGGACAAAAAGAAAATAAATATAGAACTGGTTCCGGTAAGAAAGGTCGAAGAGGCATTCCGTTGCCTATTCGGTTAAAACAAAAATAGCTATGATACAAGAGATACAACTAAGAATATTACCGGAGATTGCGGCCAATGAACAGCGTTTGAAAGAATATCTTTCAAAGGAGAATGGAATTTCCCTGAAACAGCTCAATGCAGTTCGCATTTTGAAACGCAGTATTGATGCAAGACAGCGTACTGTTTTCGTGAATCTGAAGGTTCGTGCCTACATTAATGAAATGCCGGCAGATGACGAGTATATACATACAACCTATAAAAAAGTAGAGAATGCTCCACAAGTAATCGTTGTTGGGGCAGGGCCTGGCGGTCTTTTTGCTGCTCTTAAGCTGATTGAGGAGGGTATAAAGCCTATTATCGTGGAACGTGGTAAGAATGTGCGCGATCGTAAAAAGGATATTGCCCTCATTTCACGTGAACATATTGTTGATCCGGAGTCAAACTATAGTTTTGGTGAAGGTGGAGCCGGTGCTTATTCAGATGGGAAACTCTACACCCGCAGCAAGAAACGCGGTAACACAGACAAGATTCTGAATGTATTCTGCCAACACGGTGCAAGTACTTCCATTCTGGTGGATGCTCATCCACATATTGGTACGGATAAATTGCCGGGAGTCATTGAAAAGATGCGTAATACCATTCTGGAATGTGGCGGCGAAGTACATTTCGAGACACGAATGGATTCTCTGATTATAGAGAATAATGAGATAAAAGGAATAGAGACAAATACCGGAAAGACCTTATTGGGTCCGGTTATTCTGGCTACCGGTCACTCGGCACGTGATGTATATCGCTGGTTGGCTGCCAATAATGTTGATATTGAATCAAAAGGTATTGCAGTAGGTGTACGTTTGGAACACCCACAAATGCTGATTGACCAGATACAGTACCATAACAAAAACGGTAGAGGTGATTATCTTCCTGCAGCAGAATACAGCTTTGTAACTCAGACTGAAGGCAGAGGAGTTTATTCATTCTGCATGTGCCCGGGAGGTTTCGTGGTTCCTGCAGCAAGCGGCCCTGAACAAGTGGTAGTCAATGGTATGTCTCCATCCAACCGTGGTTCAAAGTGGAGCAACTCGGGTATGGTAGTTGAAATCCATCCTGAAGATTTCCCTGAATATGCAAAGTATGGTCCGTTAGCTCTGATGGAATTTCAGGAAGAGCTGGAGCATCAATGCTGGATGCAGGGAGGTAGACGCCAAACAGCACCGGCACAAAGAATGGTAGATTTCACCAGAGGAAAGTTAGGCTCTACCCTGCCCGACTCTTCTTATAGCCCGGGATTGATTTCTTCTCCGCTTCACTTCTGGATGCCACCGTTTATAGCCAAAAGATTATCGCAAGGATTCCAGCAATTCGGGAAGTTCTCACACGGATTCCTGACGAATGAAGCAACGATGATCGGCGTAGAGACCCGAACCTCTTCACCGGTACGTATTATCCGTGATTCGGAATCATTGCAACACATCACCATTAAAGGATTATTCCCTTGCGGTGAAGGTGCAGGATATGCCGGCGGTATTGTTTCTGCCGGGATAGATGGCGAACGGTGCGCCGAGAGTGCTGCAAAATATGTGCAGGCAATCTAAAAAATTAATTGTAAACAATATAGGTTATGGAGAATTTAGAAATTGCAATTATCGATGCAAATACGCTTACCTGCGTTGGCTTGAGAAATTTGTTGGAGAAACAACTGCCCAAAGCTGTTATCCGCACTTTTGAAGATTTTCCCACATTTGCCGATGACACACCGGATATGTATACTCACTATTTCATATCCTCTCAAACCTATATTCTTTACAACCCATTTTTCCTTCCACGTAAAGAAAAAACTATTATAATGATGCATGGAGCAGGGAATCATACGTTTCCTGCTTCCAATCATATTATAAATATATTCCTTCCAGAAAAGAAACTGACCACAGAACTGATGAAGTTCTTTTCTCATAAATCGAGTGAAATGGAGAAACTTCCATCGGATGATGAGCTTTCGGCACGTGAAATTGAAGTATTGATTCTTGTAACTAAAGGACTCATAAACAAAGAGATTGCAGACAAACTTAATATTAGTCTTACAACCGTTATCTCTCACCGCAAGAATATCACTGAAAAGCTCGGTATAAAGTCGGTTTCCGGATTAACAATTTACGCCGTGATGAACGGATATATTTCTCCCGATAGTATATAAAATCCCCATAAATGAGGATTGTGTAGTTTTTTTAATAGTCCGTACTTTGCAGACGAATTAAAAAACTACACAAATGAAAAGGAACATATTACTATTCTTTATTCTATTACTAACCGAAAACTTACTGGCAAGTGATTTTATTCCAAAGGATTCTACCAAGAGCGTTAAGATAAAAGAGATTATAGTTACCGCTTCTCCAAAGGAATCCAAGCATTTCCGCCAACTTCCGGTTACTGTTTCAACAATCTCTCAGCATGAGATGCAGGCTTACCAGATAAACTCACTGAAAAGCATGAACGGGATTGTTCCAAACCTCTTTATTCCCGATTATGGTTCCAAGCTGACTTCCGCCATTTATATCCGCGGAGTAGGTTCCAGAATAAATACTCCTTCTGTTGGATTGTATGTAGATGATATCCCTTATATCGACAAATCGGCATTTGACTTCAACTTTTCTAATATTGAAAACATTGAAGTTTTGCGCGGACCACAAAGCACTCTTTACGGAAGAAATGCAATGGGCGGACTTATCAAGTTACACACTAAATCTCCTTTTGCTTATCAGGGAACCGACCTGAAATTAAGTGCAGGTACCTATAATAGTTATTCAGCTTCGCTAACTCATTATCACCGGGTTAATGATAAGTTTGCCTTCTCTACCGGAGGATTCTATGAAAAGAGTGGTGGATTCTTTGAAAATACTTACCTGAACAAAAAAGCCGATCCGCTGAGTAGTGGCGGTGGAAGGATACGCAGTATCTGGTTACCAAAGGATAACTTAAAATTAGATTTGAATGTGAGCTACGAATACAGCGATCAGGGAGGATATCCTTATGCTATTTACGATAATTCAACTGGTAAAATTGGCGATGTTTCCACAAACAGAGAAAGCAAATATTACCGTGGATTACTCAATGCAGGACTAAACATAAGTTATCAGGCAAGGAACTATATTATGACTGCTGCCACTGGTTTTCAAAACCTAAAGGACAGAATGTATATGGATCAGGATTTCACTGCCAAGGATTATTATTCCATTACACAAAAACAGAAGCAAAATACTATTTCCGAAGAGATAACTTTCCGTTCCTTTGAGAATGAACGATATGAGTGGACCTGCGGGGCCTTTGGCTTTTATCAATCACAAAAGACTAATTCTCCGGTTTATTTCGAAAAAGACGGCATTTCCATGATTCAATCATCTATGGATGCAGCTATGGCTGGACTACCGATGACTGTTAAACTAACAGATGCATCAATGCCTGTATATGGAAATTACAATACTCCTTCTTTAGGAGCAGCACTCTTTCATCAATCTACTTACAATGACTTTCTTATTAAAGGGTTATCTGCAACAGTAGGTTTACGACTAGACTATGAGAAATTAAAAATCACACACAGTACAAATGCAACCATGAATGCTGTTATGACCATGCGTGGAAAGACAACAGACGCTTCACGAATAGTTGATATTCATGGTAAAGTTGATGATGATTATTTGCAATTGCTTCCAAAGTTTGCACTTAAATATGATTTTCCTAATAATAAAACAGGCAATGTCTATGCTTCAGTCAGCCGTGGATTCCGCTCTGGTGGATATAACTTCCAGATGTTTGCAGACCTTGCTCAAGCTCAGTTAATGGGTAGCTCTTCCGCAGCATTAACAGACGAGGATGTAGCTAAAGCAATAACCTATAAGCCCGAATATACATGGAATTATGAAGTGGGAACGCACCTTTCTTTACTAAACAATAAACTGATTGCCGATGTTGCTGCCTTTTACATGGACACAAAAGACCAGCAGGTGGTACGTTTTGCCGATAGCGGCTTAGGTAGAATGACCGTGAATGCAGGGCACAGTGCCAGTCTTGGCGCAGAAACAAGTATTCGTGCAACTATTACCAGTGCATTTAGCCTGAATGCTGCATACGGATATACTCATGCCACTTTCAAGGATTACGTCAGTAACCAGAAGAACCAGGCTGGAGAGCTCGTTTCTGTTAACTACAATGGCAATTATATTCCAATGGTTCCTCAGAATACCTTCAGCCTTGGTGCTGAATATGGATTTTCATTCTCCAACAGTCTGATTAGCAGACTGACCTTTAATGCACAATATAACGGAGCCGGAAAAATATACTGGACAGAGAATAATGACGTGGCACAAAAATTCTACGGAATTCTGAATGGGAAAATAGGAGTTACAATGAAGAAAGTGCAACTTGATTTATGGGCCAGAAATATATTGGACGAGTCTTATGCAACCTTTGGCTTTGTATCAAGCGGAAAAACCTTTATGCAAAAAGGAAAACCGGTACAAGCTGGGATAGACCTACGTTACCGATTCTAATTGACTTAAACTAAATATAACTATTTCTTTTTTCTGATTAAAGAACCACACTATTGAAGATAGGGTACGGATATTGTTCACTTACAGAACTTTAGTAAAAGAACAATATTAGATGCTTTTCTTTAATAGCTGTGGTTTCTTTTTTCTGCAGATTACTGATTAATTGCTCCGCAGGAAGGACATTCTCCTTTATCTTTCATCAGTGCTCCACACTTGCCACACCGGTATTTATACGTCATTCTTCCACTAACCTGCTTCATAAGGATGTAGAAGAAATAAGCCAGAAACAGGTAGCCTATGTAAAACGATGTAGCAATTATAAAGAAGAAATAACAGAAAATACAGCAAGCTGCCAATCCCAACAGATACAAGAAAGCAGAGGAAGGGGAAAGCTGACGGAACAATTCTTCGAGCGAAGCCAGAAATATTACAATAAAGGCCCACATACTCAGCACAAATACAGAAAGTATAAAGGGGACCTTAAAAGGGCTCAGCGTAGGATTAAAGTAAAAATGCTGCCAGGTTTCCGGTACAAACATCTGCATACTCTCATAAATGGTAGCAGAGAAAGCCAGGAGAAAACAAAGCATCAACGGATATACACTATTGATATCGTTAAAATAAACCAGCATGAGCTTCTTTTTCCGATAAACCCGGAAAAGATATATAGCCAATACAATTGTTACAATAATCAGAGAATAAGAGGCATGGGTATGACTAAACACAAAAATAGCCTGAGAGCCGGGATTAACGGGAACAAAGTTATCAACAATCGTTGATTCGTGAACCCATCCCTGGGTTTTCTGATCACGGGCTACTTTTACCCAGACAGAATCCACCGTATCCGATGGCTGTACCATGAACTCGGCCACTACTACCCTATCTCCTTTGGTTATCGTTATAAACTTATCCTTAAAGGGAAGTTGTGCAAGCTTAACCGTGTCCGACCAGGCTTCGAGGTTCTTATTCAGCGTATAGTGATAATGGTATAACTGATAAAGAGAATCTTTCGATTTATCAGAAATCTCCTCTTTATCTATTTTTGGTTCGGTATACTTACAGGAATAAAAGGTAACAGATAGAAAAAGCGTAAAAAAGAATAAGATACTACGCATGCCACAAAGCAATTCTGCTCTTCGAAAAGCATTCAACAGCGACATAACCGCCTTTTTATGTAGAAAATCTTGCTCTCTCTTTTTCATGATTCTAATTATTCATTAATCACTTTCATCTCACAATTCTTACAATCAAACGATAAGCGGAATTTTTTATCCTTGTACGTAAGATAATAAGGCTCGGTATAAGGTGATTTTCCTCCCTGATGAGTAGGACAATATCCCAGATTGTAGCGAATGCAATGCTTGCAGAACATTAAAGCAGCACCTTCTACCGGAACTTTTTCGAATGCCGGTTCTATTTCCTTCACCCCATGATCTCTGTAGAACGTTTCGGCCTCAGCATTCATCACGTTGCCCAAGTATGTGAGCTTGTTTAACGGGAAAGAATGAGTAGTAGGCTGTATTTTTCGTACAGAACGGCGGTAATTGATTTTCCGGGTCTGCAGCAGCTTTTCAATAGTTTCACGTCTTAGTTCGGCCAATACCGAAGCAGGGATGAACCAGTTTTCCTGAAAGTCCACATCAATCCGTGATGCTTCAAACGGAGTATTCCCCAGTTTACCCAATTGATTGCGAAGATTATCTTCTTGCGGAGTGCGAGCAAGCTCTTTCTCACGAGGGAGTGTAACGCTTACAGCATTTCCATCCTCGTCTTTTGCAGATAGTGTAAAGCCAAAATTATTTTCGGCGAGGCACAATTCCACATCAATCTTCCGTTCTGAAGATTTGCGCGTCAATAGTTTCTCGAATTCCTGATCGAAATTGCGGTAAAGCACCGTGCGGGGCTTCACATTCGGCATTTCGTGAGGAAAGAGTTTGTTGGTCTCTACCTTGTTAATGCGGAACCCGCTGAGATCTCCCTGATCGTTGATAAAACATACCCCATCGCCGTTATTGAACGATTTTACTCCTGCCACCGTGAGGTAATTTCCACGCAACTCTTTCACAGTACCCATCTCCTCACCCAAAGATTTAGGAGTGTCCATTGATGATATATCCTTGGAACGGTTGAAAAGGAAATAGTCAGTGAAACCACGACTGAAGCTTTTATCCAGCTGCGGAGTAAATTCATATTTGCAATGTCCGGAAGAAGCCCGGATATATTCTGGTCGCTGCACAAATATCTCGTCCAGTTTCTGACGATAATAGGCAGTTACATTCTTTACGTAAGTTACATCCTTGAGTCGTCCTTCTATTTTCAGTGAAGAAACACCGGCGTCGAGCATTGCTTCCAGATTGTCCGACTGGTTAAGATCTTTAAGCGAAAGCAAGTGTTTATTGCGAACAATCACTTTTCCGGTGGCATCTACCAGGTTAAACGGCAAGCGACAAACCTGCGCACACTCTCCCCTGTTTGCACTTCGGCCAAAGAGAGCCTGACTGATGTAACACTGTCCGCTATAGCTCACGCATAAAGCGCCGTGAACAAAAGCTTCCAAAGGCACATCTGTGGTTTGATGTATTTTCTTTATCTCTACTAACGACAATTCACGGGGAAGTACCACCTGTTCAAATCCGGCATCGGCCATGAATTTAACTTTTTCAGGCGTGCGGTTATCACACTGTGTACTTGCATGCAGGGCAATAGGTGGCAGATTCATTCGGGTTATAGACATATCCTGAACAATCAGCGCATCCACTCCCACTTTATAAAGATCCCAGATAAGCGTTTCGGTTTCTTTTAGCTCCTCATCGTGAAGAATTGTATTGACGGTAACATAAATCTTAGCGTTATACAGATGAGCGTGCTCCACCAAAGTAGCAATATCCTCCAGAGAATTTCCGGCGGCAGCACGTGCACTGAACTTAGGCGCACCGATATACACCGCATCTGCACCATGATTCACCGCTTCGATACCACACTCCAGATTCTTTGCCGGAGCCAGCAGTTCTATTTTTCTTGGCTTCATCATTTAATATCGTCAATATTAAACGGAGTTTCCTGATATACAAAGTAATTGAGCCAATTAGCAAACAACAAATTGGCATGACCGCGCCAACGAACCAGCGGCTCGTTATCAGGGTTATTGTCACGATAATAATTGCAAGGAATCTCAATATCGAGTCCTTTGCTCAGGTCACGTTTATACTCTTCATCAAGCGTAAGAGGTGAATATTCCGAATGTCCGGTTACGAAGAATTCTCTTCCATTTCTTCCCATTACCAGATACACTCCGGCCTCATCCGACTCTGAAAGAATCTCAATCTCGGGCACCTTTAGAATATCTTCCCTGCGAATTTCCGTATGGCGGCTATGAGGAACATAGAACACATCATCAAAGCCACGGAAAATAGGGTTAAGCAAATTTTCGGGAGTATGATTAAACACACCAAACATCTTTTTATCGAGCGGATACTTAGGTACACCGTAATAATGATACAATCCGGCTTGCGCAGCCCAGCAGATATAAAGTGTAGATGTAACGTGAGTTCTGGCCCAATCAAAGATTTCCGTTATCTCGTCCCAGTAAGTAACGTCCTGATAGTCCATTTGCTCCACCGGAGCACCGGTAATAATCATACCATCATACTTCTCGTTTTTCATATTTTCAAAGTCCTCATAGAAAGTCATCATGTGTTCTATAGGAGTATTCTTTGAAGTATGGCTTTTCAGCTTCATAAACAAGACTTCCAATTGGAGAGGCGTGTTGGATAACAGGCGAATCAAATCGGTTTCTGTGGTAATTTTTATCGGCATCAGATTGAGAATCACAATCTTAAGCGGACGAATATCCTGCTGACTGGCGCGAGAATTATCTATCACAAAGATATTCTCTTCCTTCAACAGTTCAATAGCAGGTAATTTATCAGGTAAATTTAACGGCATCTTCTTAACTAAAATTTTAATATCAACTGCAAAAGTAATCATTTCCAAGATATCTTATTCAGATTGCCCGACTAATTAATCTAAACATAATTCATAATTAACCATTTATAAAGGTTAGTTTAACCCAGAACCGGGCAAACATTATTATTAGGGTCGGGAGGCTAGCGTATTAAAGTCGGGAGGCTAAAATATCAGGGTCGGGAGTTTAATTATTTAAGGTCGCGATCCTAATAGTAATTATTCAAGGATAGATGGTTAATTTTCCAAGAGAAAAGTATTAGTTTATGCTATTTAATTGATTAAATTAGTAGCGTGATCAGTGAACAATGTGAAGAGAACTGCGTTATCTATCACAAATAAATAATAAACAACCATTAATAAGCAGAGATATGAAAATATTATTTGTACTTACTTCCCACGATGAACTGGGAAATACCGGACATAAAACCGGATTCTGGGTGGAAGAATTTGCTGCACCATATTATACTCTCTCTGACGCTTTTGCTAGTATCACGATTGCTTCGCCTAAAGGCGGGCAACCACCGATTGATCCTAAAAGTGAATTGCTCGATTTTCAGACACCGGCCACTGTGAGGTTTTATAAAGACGAAGCGTTGAAAGAAAAACTTGCTCATACACTGATACTAAGTGAAGTGAATCCGGCAGATTATGATGCTGTTTTTTATCCGGGCGGACATGGACCACTATGGGATTTGGCAAACGATAAAAATTCCATTAAACTGATTGAAGATTTTTATGCAGCCAGTAAACCTGTTGCATTTGTATGTCATGCTCCCGGTGTACTTCTCAACGTAAAAGCTCCTAATGGAGAACCATTGGTAAAAGGCAAAGAAGTAACCGGATTCTCCAATTCGGAGGAAGAAGCCGTGCAACTAAACAAGATTGTTCCGTTCTTGCTGGAAGATGAAATCCAAAAGCTTGGCGGCCATTACAGTAAAGGTCACGATTGGAGCTCGTACATCAGGAAAGATGGCTTACTGATTACAGGACAGAACCCAGCCTCATCTGAAGCTGTTGCCAAGGAATTACTGAAAGAGTTGCAATAAGAGCAGAAAATTGAGAAAATCCTGTAGCAGATAGCAGCTATTAGTGGCAGATAAATTGTATCTAAATTTCATCTACCACTAATTTAGTTTATTAATTGTCAGCAAATTAAGGCTAATTTAGTGGCAGGTAGCAGATGAAATACATTTTATATAAAAAATGATACATAGTATTTTTAATTGCAGATAAAAACAATACATTTACAGAAAAATATTAATCAATGAAATTTATACCTCCAAAAATAAAGTATTACGATATTGAAGATCCTCAATCTCACATTACAATGTATCGAGTAATTGCTCGTAACGAAGATGAAATTTATTGTCTTGCTAAAGAAAGTAACTTTGATATCTCTAAATTAGAAATTAAAGCTGTCGATGATAAAGAATATTGGAATGGGACCAATGGGGAATATGGCCCTAAAATTGAAAAAGTATTATATTAACAAAAAGCTAGAACCTTATTTCGGCAGTATAGAAAAAAAATAATTCAATAAATAGAAAACAAATTAATTCGTTTAACTTTGCAGAAAATTTACAAGAGTTATGAAAAAGAAAAAGAGTAATTCCTTGATGGATTACGTAAAGGCTGCCCGCCGAGGAAGCAGGGAAGCGGAGATTGAACAACACGGACACCCGATAAACTATCGGAAAGTAGTACCTTCGAAGAAGGCGTACAACAGGAAAAAGAATAAGGCAGACGATAAGGGTCTGCCTTATTTGTTTTTATGCAATTAGGTAATGAATAACTAGCAACTCATTTCTCCTGCATTTTTCTTGGCAGAGAGCAAGTTATAAGCACCTTTAATAACCACCTTGGTAGTATTTACATCAAAGTCTTCCGGTAATATAACTTCAGTATAACCACTGTCGGTAACTCCTTTACGCACTTCGACCATACGATATTCTGTAAAGGATTTCCCACTTTCCTGCTTATTCTTATCGAAAACAAAGATATAATCTTTATCGTCAAAGCTAACAATAGCCTCGGAAGGTAAAGCAGTTACTTTATTACCGAATGTTTCGATAGCAGCATTTACATACATTCCGGGAATAACGTTCTTACATTTGCTCATCACATTGGCATAAACTTTATAAGTTTTGTCTCCACTTACTGATTTTCCGGTTTGGAACACAATAGCTTCGTGCTGATCTGATTCATTATTGATAAGGAAATTGATTTTTTGTCCTTTTTTTACTTTTGCTGCATCTTTCTCAAAAAGGGTGAGCTCAAGGAAAAGCTTATCATTATTGACTATCTCGAACATAATATCGGACGGAGTAACGTACTTTCCGATGTTTACATTTACAGATTTTACAAATCCTGTTATTGGAGATACGATGGAAGTAGAAGAATGAATAGTGTTTTCATTCAATTTATCGGGATTTATACCAATAAGAGCAAGCTTCTGTCTTAAAGCATTTAACTGAGCCTTCAAACTCTTATAATCGGCAGTATTCTGCTGCATGCTTTTTTGAGAATAGACATCATTCTCGTACAATTCAGAATGGCGCTTGTGCTCTGCAACCGCAAACTTATATTTGTTCTTTGCTTCAAGATAACTCTGTTGAAGATCAATAAACTCTGGATTTTCAATCACAGCAAGTAATTGCCCCTTATGAACCAAAGTACCAGGCAGAAGCGAAGTTCTCTTCACATAACCGCCCATTGGCGCACAAACAGTGGCAAAGCTTTGTGGTGCAACAGATACTACACCGTTTACTTTAGTGGCACCGCTTAAAGAGCGAGTCTCCACTTTTCCAAGTTGAATATCGGCCAGTTTTATCTGATCAAAGCGCATTTCTACAATATCTTCCGGAATAACTTCGACTTCTTTATTTTCTTCGTCTGTTTTTTTACTTCCTCCACATGCAGCTAACACTGTAACTAACACAACCAGAAAAGAAACAGTGATAAATTTATATTTTGACATATAGTTCATTTTTAGAATATTTTACCTGTTATAAATTCAATATTAATGATGGTTTGGTTATAGCTATTAAGAGCATCAAGATAGTTCTGCTTTATGTCTAAGGCTCTTCCAAGGCTCAGTACATATTCAAAATAATCCATAGCACCCGACTTATAGCTACGTGTAGATTGGTCAATAATAAGATTGGCCTCGGGAATAGCCTGCTTCTCATAATAATCTACACTACCGGAATATTTGCTATACTCATCAAGCAGAGAGCGATAACTTCCTGATAACTCTTTCGAATAACTTTCGGCATTAGTTTTAGCAATCTTCTCTGAGATTTTGGCAGCTTTGTTTTTTGAATTACCTGCAACAAACCAAAGCGGAACAGCCACTCCTACTTGTACTGAGTTAAACCGGTCTCCCCTTCCAAAAGCTCTTGATACACCATTTACATCTTGCGTTCCCACCATTGTCTGACTGGAATAACCAATACTAAAATCGGGCAACATCTTGCTCTTTTCCAACTTTCTTTCAATTTGAGAAACCTGAACCTGTTGCTGCACATATCCAAGCGATGGATTTTGAGTTACAGCCATACTGTCAGTTATTAGAGTATACTCAATTCGCGTCAATATAGTATCTGCCGGAGAATAAAGAACATCTGTATTTAAAAGGGTCTGCAACTTTCTTTTCAATATATCCATATCTGCAACTGTTTGGCGCAGTTGGTTTTTAATCTCCATACTCTGAGAGCGAGCAGTAATCATTTCCAGTTTATTGGTTTCACCAACTTTGGTACGTAACTCAGCAGCTTTGAGAAATCCGGTATACAAACTATCCTGATAGCTCAGCAATCTTTGTTTTGAGTGCAGAAAAGCAAGCTGCCAATAAACCTGCTTTACCATCGTTGCAGTTTCAAGGCGTGAACCCTTTAATTGCCATTCACTACTCTTCACCTTAGCATCGGCCAGTTTACTCTGGTTGATATAAACCGTTGGGAATGCTATAGACTGTGATACGGTAAAACTATTATCTTTCGTATAAGAATTAAATTTGCCATACTGCATTCCAATACTGGTTTTCTCCAAGTCCCACGAGGCTCCTTTCAGAGCTTTCTGGGCATCAACGGAATATGCTGAAGAACGAACGTTCAGGTTGTTGTCCAATGCCAGTTGAATAGCATCGTGCAAACTAACAGTTTTTGATTGCTGAGCTTTTATACCATTAAAAGCCGGTGCTGTAAAAAGCAAAAACAGGAATACCGAAAGTGTTTTCATTGATTTACGTTTAAACAGTGCTTTAAAACTATGAGTAGAGAATATAACATAGAATACCGGAAGAATTATCAGAGTAAGCAATGTAGAAGTAATCAATCCACCAATTACCACCGTTGCCAAAGGTTTTTGCACTTCTGCTCCGGCCGAAGTGGATATTGCCATAGGCAAGAAACCCAGAGAAGCAGCAGCAGCCGTCATAATAACAGGTCGTAAACGAGTCTGCAATCCTTTAATAACCCTTTCCGTTATATCTTCAAAACCATCCTTTTCCAGTCGGTTAAACTCTGATATCAGCACTATACCGTTGAGCACGGCCACACCAAACAAAGCAATAAAACCTACTCCGGCAGAAATGGAGAAATTCATTCCACGTATCCACAATGCAAGAACACCTCCAATGGCCGACAACGGCACTGCTGTATATATCAATAAAGTCTGTTTTACTGAATGGAAAGTAAAGTACAATAAAACAAATATTAAAAGCAGTGCAATAGGTAATGCTATAGCAAGCCTGTCTTTAGCTGCCTCGAGATTCTTAAACTGACCGCCATAAGATATATAGTAACCGGTAGGAAGGGTTATTTGCTTATTTATCTTGGCTGTTACGTCACTAATTACACTCTGAACGTCTCTGTTACGGACATTGAATCCTATAGTGATACGACGTTTGGTTTCTTCTCTTGAAACCTGTGCCGGACCAGATTTAATAGATATATCGGCCAACTGTTCAAAAGGTATCTGCTCTCCATTCGGAGCAACAACAGATAAGCTCTTTACATCATCCAGATTCTGGCGGTAATCTTTATCCAGACGAACAACGAGGTCGAATCGTTTTTCTTCATCGTATACAACTCCGGCCTGACTACCCGCAAATGCTGATCGAAGGACTTTATTCACATCATCGATTGAGATTCCATATTGAGCCAAACGATCACGATTATAATTAACCTGAATCTGAGCCAATCCCGTAACCTTTTCAACACTTATATCTTCGGCACCATCGACCTCTTTTATTATTTTTTCCACATCGGCAGCCTTATCAGCCAAGGTATTCAGATCGTCACCGAATATTTTAACGGCCACATCCTGTTTAGAACCAGACATCAATTCATTAAAACGCATTTGAATAGGTTGCTGGAATTCAAACTTAACTCCGGCAAGAGGTATTAACTTATCCTGCATCTTCTCAACCAGTTCTTCACGCGTCTCTGCAGAAGTCCATTCATTCTTATCTTTCAGTGTAATAATATAATCTCCGGTTTCCATAGGTGTAGGGTCGGTCGGAATTTCGCCGGCACCAATCTTACATACAATATGCTTTATTTCGGGGAAGTTATCAAGCAGAATCTTATTTGCTTTTTCAACCACCTCAACCGTATTTGAGAGTGAACCTCCCTGCAATGTTATAACACCAGCAGCAAGATCTCCTTCTTCTAATTGCGGAATGAATTCACCCCCTAAAGAATTGAACAGGAACATACTTAGAACAAAGGCTACAACGGCACTTATAGACACGGTACGTTTTCTTCTTAAAGCAAGTTTAAAGATAGGATTAAAAAAACGATGAATTTTATCCATCAACTTATCTGAAAAGTTCCGCTTATGCACAGTTTTCCGGTCAAGGAAAAGAGCCGAAACCATCGGTACATAAGTAAGAGACAGAATAAATGCTCCAAGAATAGCAAAACAAACAACAAATGCCATAGGCTGGAACATCTTTCCTTCAATGCCCGTTAATGCCATGATTGGTAAATACACTATCAGAATAATAATCTCACCAAATGCTGCCGCTTTTCTTATCCGACTTGAAGCTTTAAAGACACTTTCATCCATCTCATCCTGAGTGAGTGTACGCCCATCAAGTTTTGAGCTGGCTTTTGAGACATGATGTACTACACTCTCCACAATAATCACAGCTCCATCGACTATCAAACCAAAGTCGATAGCGCCCAAGCTCATAAGATTTCCCGAGACACCAAACAGGTTCATCATGGAAAGAGCAAACAGCATTGATAGCGGAATTACTGAGGCTACAACCAATCCGGCTCTTACATTTCCGAGGAACAGTACAAGAACAAAAATAACAATCAGTGCCCCCTCAATCAAGTTTCGTGAAACAGTGCTAATAGAACGACCTACAAGATCAGAACGGTTCAGGAACGGTTCTATCTTCACTCCTTTAGGCAATGATTTTTGTATGGATTCAATCCGGGTCTCTACATCTTTAATCACTCTGTGTGCATTAGCACCTTTAAGCATCATAACAACTCCACCTACGGATTCAGTTGTGTCGACAACAAAAGCACCATACCGGGTTGCATTACCATATTGCACCGTGGCTACATCCCTTATCAACACCGGCATACCAGAAGAATTACTCTTAACAACTATTTTCTGAATATCTTCTATCGTTTTTACCAGTCCAATACCTCTGATGAAATAAGCCATAGGCTTCTTATCAATATAAGCACTACCGGTATTTTCATTATTCTTTTCGAGAGCATTGAAGATATCTGTAAGAGTGAGATTCATAGCTCTTAATCTTTCAGGATTTACTGCAATCTCATACTGCTTTACAAAACCTCCGTAACTATTAATTTCTGCAACACCCGGAGTTCCCAGCATTTCTCTACGCACTACCCAATCCTGAAGTGTGCGCAATTCCATCGGGGTATATTTATGTTCGTAACCTTTTTCAACGGCTAGGCGATATTGGAAAATCTCTCCCAATCCTGTTGAAATTGGAGCCAATGCTATTTTTGCCAGACCTGAAGGTATAACTTCTTCTGCTTCTTTCAACCTTTCATTTAGTTGTTGCCGTGCCCAATATACGTCAACATTATCTTTAAAAACAACAGTAACCACCGATAACCCTAAACGGGATATGGAACGAAGTTCTATAATATCAGGAATATTGGCAACTGCAACTTCAATTGGTGCAGTTATTACACTTTCCACCTCCTGAACAGCTAACGACGGAGCTATCGAGATAATCTGCACCTGATTATTCGTAATATCAGGTATAGCATCAATTGGTAAACGAGTCAATGAATATGTACCCCATCCAATCAATGCAACAATAAATAACCCAATAATAAATTTATTTTTTATTGAGAATTGAATGATACGTTCTATCATGAAATATATACTTTATTTAAATTAATACAGGATTAATGATTTCATCATTATAAAATCATTAATAAATAACGAACAGCGAAAGAATATTACCTTTTTGCTACAGTTAAAAAAAACTTTTCAGCTATAACAAAGCAACAGTAATTCATCTGTTTATTCGTTAATATAAGTTTGATTGTGAATAGATATAGGCAGATTACAGAAATTATCTACCTTTACATTTAAAGAGCAGGAGGCGCACGAAGGCTTATAGTACGAGAAATATTCGCACCATGTAGAAACTCTATATAATAATAAAAACGATTGAAAATTTCCAGCTTGGGAGGGAGCAATGAATTTAGGATTGTCCTTGTAAACAATGTAATATCATGGAAATAAAGAGGCTGTGCAACCGTATTAATATAATGTTGAACAGAAAAATGAAGATTAGTAATACAATAGCCGTCACAATCCGGATTTGATTGATGGGGGGCAGGAGTTGAAGTATCATCATCGTGATGGAAACAAATATCGTCATCATAATGGTGATGATGGGGCAATACCGGTACAATCAGCACAAGCATGCTGACCATCAATAAAAATATACCGAAATATTTCCTCTTTTTCATTCTTTTAATCTTACGGAACAAAAGTAATGTTTTAAATTAAGAGATAAAAGAAAAAAAAGAGGTAAATGCCAATAATTTGGACATTTACCTCTAAAATATTATAAAAGAAAACTACTTCTACCAAATAGACACTCTCTTTTCAACAGGAAGATACATTGCATCTTTCGCTGTAATATTGAAAGCATCATACCATGCGCCAATTTGAGGAAGCGCTCCATCAACACGCCATTTGCCCAATGAGTGAGGATCTGACTTAGTACGGCTTAGAATTGCTTCAGGACGAATATTGTTTGCCCATACACCTGCATAAGACAAGAAGAAACGTTGTTCTGGAGTGAAACCATCTATCGTTTGAAGAGGAGCATTTTTAGTTGCATTTTTAAATGCATTAAAAGCAACCTGCAATCCACCATGATCGGCAATATTTTCTCCAAGAGTAAACTTACCATTAGCATGTACTCCAGGAGCTACTTCAATGTTATCGAAGAAGCTTGTCATTACAGCAGCACGAGCTTCAAAGTTCTTTGCATCTTCTGCAGTCCACCAGTCTTTCAGGTTTCCGTCTTTATCATATTGTCTTCCCTGATCATCAAATCCGTGAGTCATTTCATGTCCGATAACCACGCCAATAGCTCCATAGTTAAAGGCATCATCAGCATTCATGTCGAAGAAAGGATATTGTAGAATTCCGGCAGGGAAACAAATTTCGTTTGTTGTAGGATTATAGTAAGCATTCACAGTCTGAGGAGTCATCTGCCACTCACTCTTATCTACTGGTTTATTAGCTTTACTAATCATATAATCATGTTCAAAGCGGTTTGCACGTTGTGCATTTTCCCAGTATGAATCATTCTTAATCTGCAGTGAAGAATAGTCTCTCCATTTATCAGGATATCCAATCTTTACAGTGAAAGCTGAAAGTTTTTCCTGAGCTTTAGCCTTAGTTACATCGCTCATCCAAGCTAAATTCTGTATACGTTGTCCTAATGATATCTGAAGGTTTTTAACCAAGGTTACCATTCTTTCCTTTGCAGCAGCAGGGAAATATTTTTCGGTATACATTTGCCCCACAGCTTCTCCCAACGAACCATCAACAACTGCTACGGCGCGTTTCCAACGAGGTTTCATCGCCTTAACACCATTTATTGTCTTGCTGTAAAAATCAAAGTTTTCGGCATAAATTTCATCGCTAAGGAAAGAAGCTGATGCATCAATCAGCTTCCATTGCAAATAAGCAATCTGATCTTTCAATGCCAAAGTATTAATAATAGTCACAGCTTCTTTAATTGATGCCGGCTGACCAATATTGATTTCTTTCAGACCTTTCAAACCAAAATTAGTAAAGAATACATCCCATCCAAAAGAAGGATATTGTTTTTTAAGTTCAGCAACTGATATTTTGTTGTAATTAGCATGAGGATCTCTCAATTCAACCTTTGTACGAGAAGCCTTTGCCAATCGGGTTTCAATCAGCATGACAGATGCCATAGCCTTATCTGCAGAAGCTTTATCGAATCCAGCCAAACGGAACATCTTAGCAACATGCAATTTATACTTATCACGAATATTTTTTGTCTTGTCATCGTTATCCAGATAATATTCGCGTTCACCCATGCTAATACCACTTTGGTAAGTGTGAACCATATTCATTGAACTGTTCATGTCATCTGCACTCACATAAACTGTGAAGTATGGATCAAGTCCCATCTGACGCATTTCAGCGATTAATGGATAGATAGCAGTTTTACCTTTTAAAGAAGCAATTTTCTTCAAATAAGGTTTAATAGGAGCAGCACCTTCTTTGTTCAGTTTAGCACTGTCCATGGCAATATTATAAAGATCACCAATTTTTTGTGCAACTGTACCCACCTGATTCTTTGTTGAAGCAAGTCCCTCAATCAGCCCTTTTAACTGTTCACGATTATTTTCGGCCAACTTATCAAAAGAACCGAAACGTGAATATTCTCCTGTTAGCGGATTCTTTTCCATCCATCCGCCACATGCATATTGATAAAAACTAGTTCCCGGTAAAGCATTCTTATCGAGATTATTAAAGTCAACTCCAGGAGCTAACTGTGCATCCACTTCGCAATTCCATCCTGTAGTCATCATACAGAATGCAACCAGCGGTAAATAATTCTTCAATTTCATATATTTTAATTTATTAAATTCTATTTCTCAATTTGACGCAAAGCTTAGAAAAAAATCACAGAGAAAATACTATTTATACAAAATTTATTCTAAGATTATTTTTTATTCACCTTTAGCCTCTTCAAGTTCTATTGAAGCAGATTCCCACTCTTCTACTACACTGTCCATATCCTGCTTCATTTTTTGGTGTTCAGCATAAAGATCCATGTCCGAAGCTCCTTCAGGAGTAGCCATTTTTAGTTCAACTGCCGAGATTTTTTCTTCCAGATTTTCTATTTTCTTTTCGCAGTCAGATACTTGTTTTTCCAGCTTACGCAGTTTTTTATTAAGTTCTTTCTGTGCTTCATAAGAAAGTTTATTCTCTGAGACAGTTTCTGATTCACTATTTTGAGCAGTAGGAGAAGCAGACAATTCGGGTTTTCGCTGCAAATCATTTAGACTATCCATCTTTTTCTTTTGAAGGAAATCATAAATGCCGCCCAAATGCTCCCTAACGACTCCCCCTCCAAATTCATAAACCTTTGTAACAAGACCATCGAGGAATTCACGGTCGTGAGAAACAATAATCACGGTTCCATCAAAATCCCTGATGGCATCCTTAAGAACATCTTTTGTGCGTAAGTCAAGGTGATTGGTAGGCTCATCGAGAATAAGGAGATTAACAGGTTCGAGTAATAGCTTAATCATAGCCAGACGGGTACGTTCACCTCCAGAGAGAACCTTAACCTTTTTGTCGGACGCCTCACCACCAAACATAAAAGCACCCAGAATATCACGAATTTTAGTACGGATATCTCCAGTTGCCACATAATCAATTGTATCAAATACTGTAAGACTTTCGTCAAGCATCTGAGCCTGGTTCTGTGCAAAATAGCCAATCTGCACGTTATGACCAATGGTTAGTTTACCTTCATAGTCGATCTCTCCCATGATACATTTAACCAAGGTAGATTTACCCTCACCGTTCTTCCCTACAAAAGCAACTTTTTCTCCCCGATTAATTGTGAGGTTCACATCATGATAAACCACATGATTGCCATAAGCTTTCTTTAAGTCCTCAGCAATAATCGGATAGTTTCCAGAACGGGCTGCAGGCGGAAACTTAAGCCTCAAAGTAGAATTATCTTCATCATCTATTTCAAGGCGAACAATCTTATCTAATTGTTTGATACGACTTTGCACCTGTACGGCTTTTGTTGCTTTATAGCGGAAACGCTCAATAAAATCTTCCGTATCCTGAATCTGTTTCTGTTGATTCTCATAAGCACGCATTTGTTGTTCTCTTCGTTCTACCCGAAGTTCGACATAACGTGAAAAAGGAACCTTATAGTCATATATTTTTCCGCAATTAATCTCAATAGTACGAGTAGTTACTCCATCCAGAAAAGCACGGTCGTGAGAAACCAATACCACCGCATTGCAACGAGTAGCGAGGAAATTCTCCAACCACTGAATACTTTCAATATCCAAGTGGTTAGTAGGCTCATCAAGTAAAAGGACATCCGGTCTTCTCAACAGCAATTTCGCTAGTTCGATACGCATACGCCATCCTCCGCTAAATTCCGAAGTTGGGCGTGATAAGTCCTCTCTGCTAAAACCTAATCCGGCAAGTGTGCGTTCAATCTCAGCCTGATAATTAGTACCCCCCATCATCAGGAAGCGTTCATTCTCGTGAGTAAAGCGGTCAATCAGCTTATGATAGCTTTCCGACTCGTAATCAGTTCTGTCAGCCAGTTCCTGATTCATCCGCTGAATATCTTCCTGCAATTCTTTGATATGTCCAAATGCCTGTTCAGCTTCTTCCATCACCGTGTAATTATCACTCAGAATCATTACCTGAGGAAGGTAGCCTATAGTGACATCTTTCGGAATAGAAATTGTACCGGCAGTGGGAGTTTGTATTCCGGCAAGGATCTTTAACATGGTAGATTTTCCTGCACCATTTTTCCCTGTCAGACCAATGCGATCTTTTTTATTAATTACATATGATACATCGTCGAACAGCGCTTTGGCATTAAATTCGACTTTTAATCCTTCTACTGAAACCATCTTATTTTTGTTGTCTCTTTTCTTTGTAAAGTGCAAAGATACAATATAAAACGTGAAGAGAAAATTTTTATTCGAGGCTTCTTTAAATTATAGAAAATAGCCATTTTAGTCAACGCTTAAAATTTAATTTTACAAAATAGTTTTTTATTAAAAATGGTATTACTATTTTTGGACAAAAATAAATCTTAATATACAACATGCGCAACCTTAATATTCTAATTACAGAGATATTTTTTCTAATTTTAATAAGTTCATGTACTATAACAGATATAAATGAACCTGTTACTATTTCCGGTAAAATAACAGATTCATCGGGAACAGGATTATCCGACGTAAAAATACTATTAGAAACATCCTCAGAGAAAATTAATACTCAAACATCGTCAGATGGAAAATATACTTTAGTGTTACCAAACGGAGGTGTTGCATTCGCCACTTTCTCAAAAGAAGGATATACCAGTGAAAGTAAATCAATGGCATTCAAAGGAGGAGAAAAAAGAGTCATTAATTTAAGCATGAACACTCTTAAAGAAGATGCTTATTTTAGAATAATCACTAGCGATGTATCTGTAAAAAATAGAGGTGGTAGTTTTAGCGTATCAATAGATACAAATGTTAAATACGAGTTCTCGTGCAAAGAAGATTGGATTAAATGCGAAATTTTGTCTAATAACATTTATATCGAATATGATGAAAATAGAACACTGGAGAAACGCACTGCTACAATTACTTTTAATGCAGATTTTGGATTAACTCATACCATAAAAATTACACAAGATGCCGGTCCGGTTCTTAAACTTATCGATTATATAGGCAAAGACAATCAAACGAACTTCCTTACGTCCGTTCCATTTATATCATTTAATAGAGAAGTAAAACTTGCATCTATAAATTCATCATATAAGGATATAGACTTAAGCGCAGAATATTCAGCAGATAGAAAAACAATTTATTTTCCTAATATTAAAATGCCTCCATTCATTTCTACAACGATTACATATGAGGTAGAGTCTAGCGATTCCGCTAAAATTAAAGAGTCGTTTAATCTCAAGGTATATGAAGGAAAGCAAGAAGCGAAAAGCAATAATGGACAAAAACTCCTTTTCACCAAAGATGGAAAATATTGTTGGCTATACACTATTATAGCCTTTGGCACATCAACATTGACCCAATATTCAACAAAGGACCTTTCGGTTACAGGAAGTCTAGCATGGAAACAAAACGATTATAGTGATTTCTTTTATAACCGATATAACAACTGCTTGTATATATTAAGGAACTATCGCACTGATATTGAAAAAATGGATATCTACGATGCTACTACAGGCAAGTTTATTAAAGAAGTGGACTTATCTGAATACTTAAACAATAGCTATATAAGCACTTTAGGATTTGCTGAGAATGGTTTGGGATTAACATTTATGAACAGCAAATTATATTCAACAAATTCAGCACAAAATGATAAATTCGAGGTTCTTTCAGACAATAGCATGCTTTATGATCCACATCAGGTAAATTCTTTAATACCCAGGGAGGTTGATATATGCAACAATGGAAAAATGTTTGTTCTTACCAAAGGTTTTGAAATGGAAGACGTATATACTGTTGATGCAGAAACAAAAGAACTAAAACGTTATTACAATGTTAAAGGTCAATATGGTGTTACTAATGATTCATATTCTGGAATTGTATTAGGATCATACTATAATAACAGCATAACTTATCTTGATTTTAAAACTGCAGAAAAGCGCAATGTCACAACAAACAATGTAGGCAACTTCGCTACTATAATAGCTACAGGGGAACAATATCCTACAATATTAACATCTTCTTTAGCTACAATTTCTCTTGAAAACGGAATAGAAAAGAAATTCAGCATGGACGGCTCTTCAACCTACATAATGAATTCCTCTAATGATGGAGAGAAGATTGCAGTGATATTCAACAACAATCTCTATCTTTTCAAATCGGAGGTATTTACCAAATACAGCAACAAAATAAAATAAAGGAACATGAAATATATAATAATACTTTTTCTAACATTTTGCACCGGAATTAGTTTATATGCTCAAAGCAATTACAAACAAGGATACATAATAACTAACGAAAATGATACTATAAATGGTCTTATCGATTTTAGAACTGACAGGGCTAATTCTAATGTCTGTAAATTCAAAAAATCTGAGAAGTCTGACGAACAGGTATTTCATCCTGGTGAAATATTAGGCTATAGGTTCATTAAAGAAATGAAATATTACGTATCCAGAACTGTTGAAATAGATAAAATAAAACAAACTGTATTTCTTGAATATCTGGTTCAAGGGATAAAAGACCTCTATTTTTATTCCGGAGATAAAGATTATTATTTCATAGAAAACGAAGACGGAAGTTTGTTATCAGTTACCCAGGAACCTGATAAGATGATAGATGATAAAATCAAAGTAGATTATAAATACAAAGGTGCACTAGCCTATATTTTCAGAGATAGTAAATCCGTTTACAAGAAGATAGATAAGACGACACTGGATCGTAGTTCTATGATTAAACTTACAAGACAATACCATTCCGAAATGTGTTCACCTGGAGAAGAATGTATTGTTTTTGAGAATGATTATAAGAAGGTCTTTTTAAAATTAGACTTTTCATTATTTGGAGGTTTTCAATATATGGATTACTTATATGAAAATACAGAATTAATTAGATTTGGATCTGCAAAATCTTTTTCACCAATAGTTGGAGGAGTAATAAACGTATCTAATCCCAGAATAACAGAATCAATAAGTCTTCAGGCTGGTATTTCTGTATCAAGCATAAAAGGCTCAAACGAATATACTTTTGAGCAAAAAAACTATGAAAAGTTTAATTTTGACGCTTTGATGACAAGCGGCAATTTAGGACTAAAATATACTTACCCAAGATGGAAATTACGTCCCTCAATTGAGGCTAACATTAACTATTGCAGACTCTTTAATACTTCTACAACACTGTATTCTGAAAAGTATGTTGTTGATAAAATTAATAACGTCACAAATAATAATTATGTTTCACTGTTAGAAAACTATATAGGATTTAGTTATGGCTTTGGATTAAACTATCAATTAAAAAAAGATAATTCCATTTTTTGCAGATTGCTTTATACTCAAATGAGTAATAATGATGGAAATATTAAGGGGGTTCAATTAAAATTGGGATATGAGTTTTAATTGAGCTTTAGTTAATCTTCCATTCTTCACATCTAAACTTACAAAAAAGCGAAATCATTAATTAGAGTACTTTAATCAGGGTTGATAAATAACTATATTATGGTGTATTAATATCACATTTAATACATATATTTGTATTTTCATCATATACTAGATTACACATAGAATTTAAATGGAAATCTTCACTTTTAGAGAAAATACAAAAGAACGAGAATTTAAACAGTTATTTGAAACTTATTATGCTCCTTTCTGCCTATATGCCAAACGTTTCATAAAGGAAGATCAGTTACGTGAAGATCTGGTTTCTGATGTTTTTGCTTCATTATGGAGCAAGTGGGATGATATTGAATTACAGAAAGAAACGACTGTTTCATATATAAAAACAAGTGTAAAAAATAGCTGCTTAAATTATTTAAAGCACCTCGAATATGAATTGAATTATGCTGAACAATGTTTGAATAATGCTCCTCAGTATGCCACTTCACCTGACTGCGTTTACACGCTGAAAGAGTTGTATTATATCCTAAACGAAGCATTAAAAAAACTTCCAGAAAATTATCAGAGTGTATTTATGAAAAGTTTCTATGAAGGAAAAACTCATTCTGAGATTGCTAATGAAATGAATATCAGTGTTAAATCTGTAGATAGGTATAAAGCTAAAACAATGCAGGAATTGGCTAAAGAATTTAAAGATTATCTTCCGTTGCTAATTTTTCTTCAGCAATGGAACAATCTTCAATAATAAAGTTATTTTCATTAAGCAACATGACAATCTAAATAATATACAGATTATGCACACTTAATATTGTGAACCCCACTTTGGATGCTCTGAATAATATTATTTAGTAGTTAATAAAAATCGTGTAACCACATAATGCAATGTAGCTACACGATCTTTTTTTAGAATAAAAACAATCTTTTACTCAAAACAAATTTTAAAACGGACATTTCATTCCATCTATCCAAGAGATCGTTCCTGATGCTACAGCGTCATGTCCATGCCCTGTTAAATCAAGCACGGTACTATTCTGAGCTTCACCATTAAATCTCCAGTAAGCAACCAAGCCTTCAGAAGTTGGATCAACATAGCAAACATTTTCTTGCAGCTGATTCGGTGTTAATGCCTTATTCCAAACACGCGCTTCACTTATATAACCATTTAGATAGCGTCCTCTTTCTGATCGGCCAATATGGAATCCATCCATATAAGTATCATTAAAATTGATTGTACCGCCACTAGTAGTAGCATATGTTTCTTGCTTTCCATTTATATATAATGTCAGTGTATTCCCATTGTAAACAACAGCGATATGATACCATTGACCAACAGAAAAATGAGTTTCAGTAGTCATCGGATATTTTTTTCCACCAACTTTACCACCAGCCATCTGCAACTGACTCTTATCACAACTTACATCGCCAAAACGAAGTAAAAAGTTCTCTTCGATTCCCATCACAGAACTGATATAAGGATTATAATTAGCAAAGCTATTTACATATACTTTACATTCCATAGTCAAGGCTGTAAGAGCAGCAACATCTGGTGATGTAGCAAATGTTGGAATGGTAAAATAAGTTGATCCAGCTAAATTAACAGCCTTAGTTGTTAATACTCGGTTAATTACAATATAATCAGTACGAGATGCCTCTAGTACTGTCATATCTCCATTTGTCTGGGTTATAGTAACAGGAATACAATATGTTACACCCTCTTTAAAATTATCTGTAGAAATAATAGATAATTCTGCCTGAGTTGATAAATATGATCCACTTTTTATTGTAACATCACCGTCAGTCAACTGATAACTTCCTTCAGGTGGAACTTGATAAGAACGTTTATTGGCTTTATTATAGGCCTCTAATAATTCTGGCTGAACTTTTAATGTTACTTTTGTATCACTATTTACTTTATCAGTAGCTGTAACAGTCAATCCCATACTTGACGGACCATCAATGGTAAATTTTGTAGTTGGCTGTGTTTCTGTTCCTGTAATATAAATTACATCATGAAATTCAGTAGCCTCCTGACAACCAGTTATAAGCAAAGGAAGTGAAATTAATAAGACAAAAAATCCTAAAGTAAAAAGCACAGCTTTACATATAATGTTTGTTTTCATATTACATAAATTTAAAATCATAATAACTAATTATTAGTATAAACATCAAACTCACCAAATCGAATATAATACGTCGATCTATATGCTGTTACCTCAAGTTTTATATAACGAGCGGATATTGGAGAATAAAACTTAATATATTGATAAGCTAATGCTGTTGATAAATTAGCTATACCTTGCGAAGTCCAGGTTATTCCATCACTACTAGAATATATATTTGCTTTTGTTATTCCATAAGAAGCCGAATAAGAATTAGTACGTATTCCTGTAATACCCTTATACTCTGAAGCCATGTCTATCGTCAAAGCACAAGGTTGGGAAGGGTATACGTAACTGTATGTAGTTGTACTACCATCAAAAAGCCTGGATAAAGCATTATAATATGCTGTAATGTTTAACGAAGCCGTCCAAGCCGTTCTGTTTTGAATCAATGTCCCAACCATATCACTTTGAACGGGAGAATTAAAACAATTTGTATTGAAAGTATTAATAGTCAAATACACCACATTCTTATTTGTGCTAGCCGCAGCATTATCTGCATTGCTTAAAGTTGAAATGGTAATAGGTACTAAGTATTTCTCATCTTTCAACTTCGATAAATTCTCAGGAATAGTGACTGTCAAAGAATCTTGTGAAATTCTGGAACCTTTAGCTATAGTAAGACCATTACCACTAAAAACAACCAAATCACTCGGGATTGCACTATATTGAGTAGAATGTGTTTTATTATAAGCGCTGACAAGAGTTGTATCAACAGCAAAAGAAACCTTCAGATCGGTAGAAGCTTCCCTTGTACAAAAAGCCGGGAACATAGCCTTAATATCTCCAAGACTTCCTATTGGTGTATGGTATACTGAAAAAGAGTAATTATCAGAGCCATTTAGATATACTCTATTGTTGCTATCGCCAGGAAAGTCATAGGTTTCGTCACTACTACAAGATACGAGCAACGTTATTAAAACTATCAACAAACCAGCATATAGTGTTTTGAATTTTAAAAATTTTCTCATAATAAATTAGATTAATAATGTTCATAAAATAACTAATCTTTAATATACAGCTGGATTCTGCGCCTGTATAGCTTTCCTCATTGTTTTATAAGGAGGATCCAGGTTATAGTCACGATGCATATAAAATGCGCCAAAACCACCTTTTCTGCCACCTGTTTTAGGAACCCAACGGGCCATCCCTTCTAATGAATAGAGACGGCTTCCATCAATACTGAGTGTATTACCACTATATTGAGTATAAGCTACACCGCCATTCTGCCAATTGTCTCCAATGTTTTCAGTTACTACATATTTTTTATTAGGAATCCAGCTGGGGACACTTAAAGAGTTATCACTGCTAGCATTATAAGCTTGGCGAACGAAATAATTCACATAAGGTTCTGTATCCTGAGGAGGTTGTTGGCCATAAAAGTCAATAATTAACAGCTTATCGGGATTAGAAGACTTAGGACCTAATTTCTCGCCCATATGCTTGATTAACCATGACATTGGTGTACCTGTCAGATAATCGCCTTCTGGTTCATAATCTAAGTCAGCGCCGTCAAGATCGTTATCTAGAACCATATTTACCAAGTAATCACCGAAGGCATTTACACCTACACTATCCTTAGTAAACTGCGGGAAATTCGCAATACGGATAATTGTAGGAACGACCATTTTTGTTCCTTTAACATCACGTACAAAACGCATTTCCTTATAAGCTATAGAATCATAAAATGTTACTGGATCATTCTTTTTCAAAGAAGGAATTCCTCCCCATAAACTGCAAATATCGAGACTATCAGGTAATCCCATAAAACGAATGGCTAACGAATGATGTTGAGTATAATCTGCAAACCAACCAAACGCTATAGAATGATCTGATTCTTTATAGTCACGCAAATTGGCATAGTACAAATCGCCATAAGTATATGGCTTCTGAACATTTAAAGCTTCAGGATTTGTCTGATCTTCACAACCAACAAAAATGCCGGCAGCCAAAATAAATAGTAGAATAAATATATTTGTTTTCATCGTTTACATTTTAATAGTTAAACATTATTTAGCATCCCACCATAATTTAGTGCCACCATTATCATCGCCTTTTAATAAAGTAATAGCTTTATTTACTTCCATAGTATTATTAATATATTCTGTATTTGGGAATGGCAGGCGGCGAACTTGTATGTCGGTATTTATTTTACCACCACTATTATTTACTTTATTTGGAAATATCTTAGGATACCCTGTACGACGGAACTCAGACCATGCTTCTTGCCCATTAGGATAAGTTGCAATCCATTTTTGAGTAATAATACGTTCCAGTTTTTTTTCTGAAGTTGCAGAATCATCCCATTTTACAGTTATAGTACTTAGTGCATTTCCGCTATTTCCTCCATTTTGAGGGTCTACATAATTAGCCGGAACGTTGGTTGCATCTGCTATATAAGTATCAACACCGGAAACTCCACAATATGTAAATGAATTCTTAATGCCATTTTCATAAAATTCTTGCACAGTACCTCCCATATTCCATCCTCTTAAAACACCTTCAGCTCTTAAGAAATATGATTCAGAAGCATTCATCCAGCAAATATTTGAGCTCGAGATTACATTTAATTTAGAAAAAGGTCCTTCTGAATAAGTCGCTTTAGAACTGATTGTTATACCGTTACGAATTCCACGATATGTTCCATCTGATGCTTTTGCAAAATAGGTTGCAATACGAGGATCTTTATAACCATTAAGATAAGAATCCATTGTACCTCCCATACGAACATCATCGAAACTATAACAGATTTCATATAATGGGTTGATAAATGTCAAGTCTTTTGTTTGATGCAAAATTGCAGAATCATCCGTAGTAGTCATAACGCCAACTTTATGATTCACTGCAGATTCAGCTTCTTGCTGAGCTTTAGTTGGATCAGCATAGGCGAGACGCATTGCCAATCTCAATTTTAAAGAATTTGCAAACTTAATCCATTTCTCAACTTTGCCACTATAAATAAAGTCATAGTCCGACATCAAAGTCGCAGAACTATTTCCATTATATAACTCAGTAAGAGTATTTATAGCATAATCCAAATCTTCAAAAAAGGCATAATAAACATCTTTCTGACTATCGTATGAACTTTTTAAAGCTCCATTTCCAAAATTTGAATAAGGGATAGGACCATACATATCTGTTATACGTGACATCCCAGCCACCTTAATTATAGTAGCCATTGCCAAAGTTTGAGGAGATTTTGCTTCTGCAGCTTTTTTTATAGAAAGCCAAGGTTGCATTATATCAGTATAAGCTCTGTTGAATGCTGCATTATACCAATTGGACACCAAATTGTAAGTACAATTATTAGAATTAGACAGCCATAAGCCACAAGCTCCCATATAACCAGAGAATACATCGCCAGCCAGATTTTCTGTAATCTGATATGTACCACCTTCATCCTTACCAACAATAAATACACCCTTTTCCATCTGTACAAAGAATGAACCGGTAAGTAAATTATCGCGCTGCATCATATCAGATGTTGCTTCATTTGGATTAGTGTTCCACTTCTCAAATTCACCAGTACAACCGTTTGTTGTTAGTAATACTGTAAAAACAGAGGCACACAACAAAAATTTATTTAATGATAAATATCTATTTTTCATCATATCAAAGTTTTTTAATAGTATTAGAAACGAAGTTTTACAGAAAAGCCGATATTACGAAGACTAGGCTGCATAAAATAGTCTATACCCTGAAAATAAGTTCCGGTACTTGCTGTTAATTCAGGATCATAAGGAGCTTTATTATAAAACATGAACAAATTACGACCAATCAAAGAAACATTCATGCTTTTTACAAAACCCACCAACTTACTAACAGGCACATCGTATCCAAGTGTCAATTCTGCTAAACGAACGTTGGTAGCACTGTAAACATACATAGAACCAACTCCAGCTGTACCACCACCTATAGTCTGATAGTATGGCTGTGCAGGTATACGAAATCCATTAACTAAAGCGCCTCCGTTATCACGTGCATCAGCTGTAGTTTGTGATACTCCAAAAGCATCCATAACAGCTTGTGTTAGCGACACACCTACTCCACCCACACGGGCACTGATTAAGAATCCTAAACTAAGGCCTTTCCATTCAAAGCTATTTCTCCAGCCTATATTATACAAAGGGTTAGTATTACCGGCATATACATAGTTATTGGGATCCGCCTTTACAGCTTTAGATGTATAATCTACATTTATATAACCATGTTCATCAGTTTTCAATGTAGTTACATATAAATCTCCCATTGCGCCACCTTCTTTAAGGATAGTTTTGCAACTCCCAGTACCTCCCATATCCATTTCATTCATTGATATAGTTTCCCCATTTGGAGCTGTATATGATGGTAACAATTTTATTATTTTATTTTTATTAAGAGAATAAACTAAATTAGAATTCCAAAGAACAGGACCAAGTTCTTGTTTTAAGTTCAGAGATGCTTCTATACCTTTATTATCAATCTGACCGGCATTTACATAAAAACTACTATATCCGGATGTTGAAGAAAGCGTTGGATTAAATAATTGATTATATGTTGATGTTTTATACAATGAAACATCTAATTTTAGCTTGTCTCCCCAAAACTGCGTCTGTAAACCTACCTCATAAGATTTAGTGCGTTCAGGTTCCAAACCATCATTCGGGAAGAAAGTTATAGTTTTAGGATAACCTGATGCAAGTGGATAAGTAGGGATTGTTATATAACGCTGAGGTGCATTACCTACTTCACTATAAGAAAAACGAGCTTTCATAAAAGAAAGGACTTTTGACTTAATTGGAAATAAATCTGTCAGAATAGTAGATATACCAGCAGAAGAATATAAAGGAACAGAACTAGATTTTGTATTAGCTAAAGCTGAAGTCCAATCTTTACGGGCGGTTACATCTAAATAAACTAGTCCCTTAAATCCTACTTGTGCTGTAGCAAAAGCAGCCTGTACCTGTTCATGAAAATTGTCCTGACTGGTCTTTGCCTGAGACATATTCAAATTATTAAGAGAGAACAGATTTGCTACACTCTGAAGATTACCGCCTAAGCTTGAATACTCATAAGCTACATCACGAATGCTGGTCCCCAAAGTTGCAACAAGCGAAATATCCCCAAAATATTTATTTATATTCATCATAGCATCAGCATATATCTGTTGTGTAAATACATCATCTTTATAGTATGCTCCATATTTATCAGCAAAAAGACCGGAAGTAGATGCCGAGTATTTTTTCTTATTCACTGCTGTATTATAATCTATTTTTGCCCTGCCAACGATATTTAACCAACTATTGACGTTATATTTCAAAGCACCACTAATCAAAAATCGGTTTTTATGGTTTACAAACATATCTCTTTCTGTAATCCAGTATGGGTTCTGCATTTGTAAACCCAAATCTCCATAAGGCCAATATTGAGTTTTAAAGTTTCTATCAACATTATATCGCTCAAATGTTTGATATTTTGTTATATCTTCACTACGAGGGAACAAATATATTGGAACAAGAGGATTAAAATATTGTCCTTGAGAAAGCATATTTTGCTCTTTGATATTCATATACATAGCAGCTAAATCAAGATTTAGTTTATCTTGAAGAAAACTACTGGAATTTCGTATCGAGAAATTATACTTACCTAAGTCATTATTATGAATAATTCCTTCTGCTGTTGTAGATGATGCAGAAAAATATGTTTGATTCTTTTCGCTACCTGTAGATAGGCTAATAGAGTTATTTACATTGTATCCTGTCTGAAAGAAGTCTTTAGGATCATAAGAACTCGGCGTTGCCAGTTTCTCTCCCCAGCTATAATAACTGCCGGTTTCTGAACCATAGGTATTCTGAAACTTAGGCATAACAAAAGGAGAGTAGAAAGAAGTACTATTTGATATATTTACAGAAAAACTATTCTTTTCTCCTTTCTTTGTTGTAATCATTACAACGCCGTTAGCTGCGTCACTTCCGTACAAAGCAGCAGCTGCAGCTCCGCTCAATACAGACATAGACTCTATATCATCTGGGTTTAAGGTAGAAATTCCGTCTCCAGACTGTCCCATACCTGAATATAAATCGGATGGCTGATTTACCTGTAAAGAAGGCAATGGAATACCATCAACTACATATAACGCATTGTTATTGCCCGAAATTGATTTAGTTCCACGCATCACAACCCTTGCAGAACCTCCAATACCAGAAGAACTTGTATTGATAGTAACACCGGCTATCTTACCAGCAAGACTATTCATAAAGTTTGCATCCTTGACACCTATAATTTCGGACGCGGCAATCTGTTGCACATTATATGACAAAGCTTTTGCCTCTTTTTTTATTCCTAATGCAGTTACAACAACCTCTCCCAGTTCAACTCGGTTCTCATCAAGAACAATGTCCAATGTATGTGCATCTGTCACTGTTACAACTCTGGAAGTATAACCGGTATAAGAAATTGTCAGTATGTCTCCCTTTTTTGCATGCAAGGAAAAACAGCCATCCATATCTGTTGTTGTTCCAGTAGAGGTACCTTTTATCATAATGTTCACTCCAATAAGAGTTTCCCCTTTTTTATCCTTTACGGTACCTTTTATAGGAGAAGCAGATTCCTGTGTAACAGATTTCACTTTCTTGGTTGAAAGAATTATTTGCTTATCTACAATAGTATAAGTAATATTTGTTCCTTTAAAGATTTCGTTAAGAACTTCAGGAATATTCCCACTATTACTTTTTACTGACACTATACGATGTGTGTTAATCGTTTTGTCGTTATAGAGAAAAACATAATCGGAGTTTTCCTCAATCTGGTTCAAGACTTGCTCTATGGAAGCATTTGATAGTGCGATAGAGCTCTTTGTTCTTTGTGCATAACCGGTTGCTGCCTGCAACTGAAATACTACAAAAAACAACAATGCTAGACTTATCTTCATAACTAAAGGAAGTTTTAGATTTAAAGAACATTTGCGTTTTGAGACAATCAAATGGTTTTTTTTCATAAATTTGTGGTTAACTAAAGTTTTATACTGTATAAACTAAGGTTTTGACTTCCGTACGTATTTGCAAGATTCTAACGGATGTCTGGTTTTTTGAAAGGAGGTTGTGGGAAACCTCCTTTCTTTTTTACTAGAATGTGTTATTTCATAGGCAAACTATTTTTTATAGATAATATTAATATTGGTTTACTATAATTTTTTTCCTGGTAAGTGTTCCATCCGATTTTTGTACAGGTTCTTCAATAGCCCATTTCAAATTAGTTGATTTACTTAGATAATCAAGAATTTGAATCAAAGATTCATTTGTAAATGTTGCACGATAATTATATTCTTTGCCTGATATATTATTAAACTGGATGTCAACATTATAATGTCTGGCTAAACGTTTAAACATTTCACTTAGAGAAGCATTTCTGAAAATAAGCTTTCCATACTTCCATCCCATTTTTTCGTAAACATCAACCTTCATTTTGTTTAATCGGCTGGTAGACTTCTCATATTGAAGTTGTTCTCCAGGTTCCAGTCTGACAACAGTTTCCTTATCTGGAACAATAACATTAACTTTTCCTTTCTCAAGTACTACTTCTATAGTACTATCATCTTCATAAGCGTTAACATCGAATTGAGTTCCATATACATATACCGACATTCCGCTGGGAGTATTTACATAAAATGGATGTTTTTTATCGGCCTGAACTTCAAAATAGGCTTCACCTTTCAATTCCACCTCACGCTTATCTCCGGAAAAGTGTACAGGATAACGTAACTTTGTACCGGAATTTAGCCAAACTACAGATTTATCCGGAAGTTCATAACGAACAATAGCACCTGTAGGAGTAGTAACTTCTGCGAATTGTAAAGCTTCGGGTTGTCGATTGAAATAAAGATAACCTAAAATTATTGAAGACAACAATAAAGGAAATGTCAGTATAGCAGCATAGCGGGTAAGTAAATGAATAAAGATCCTTTTTTGGTTATCTCTAATTTTTTTACGTGTAGTTTTATAACCCGAAAAAACATCAATAGATTCGCATTCTTCAATGTCGGCAGCTATTTCTAAAGTTCGTTCTATCTGTTTAACCTTTAATTGCAATTCTTCTGAACAGCTAATAGCTTGCTCTATCATTTCCTGCTCTGCAGCTGAACATTGCTTTTTGCAATAACGAAACAATAATTCTGGTTCTATATTTCCAATTTCTTCTTTCAAAATATTTTTTTTTAGGATTCCTTCATTAATAAGACAACTGTCCAGATTAAAAAGGACAGGAAAAAACAGTTTTTTTTTAAAATTTATTCCTCACTCCGTCACTAATCCACACAACAAACTGAAATACAATAAAATATAAATAATATAATAAAACACATCCATCACTTTAGTATCACTTTCAATACTCTACCCTCACTAAAAAACGATCAATTGCACAATTTTCTCTGCTAATTTAACCTTCTCATTAAAAGATCTGGTTCCAATGCACATTTGCAATATTATAGATACAAAGCCATGATTGATAACATTGATCAATATGTAAACAGACACATCTATCTTTCTAAATTTAAATCATTCGCCAATAAATAAAATCCATTGGTGAATGGCTTAAATTTATTGGCGAACAATATCTCAAACTTCAGCTTGCATAAAAAACAAGTTGGATGTTTCTAATTTACAATTTTACATGATTCTGCTGAAAAATAAAAATCATCCATCACTCCATCACCAGCCATCATAACATACTGCATTACAATATTTTATTGGGTGACAGTAGCAAATTCAACCATCACTTTACCATCACTTTCAATACTCTACCCTCACTAATTCAAGCTATTTTTAAGTTCAATCTGATTATTTTTTTCTTTCGAAGTAGCATACCGAAAAAGGATAGCTCAAATATGGTTATACAAGCCAACCATATTTTTTATCAAAATAAAGCAGAAAAGGACTAAAAAAGGTGAGGGTAGCCCCCATTTTGTGAGGGTTCAGTGAGGGATAAAACTCATCCATCACAGCAGTAATCCGCTATTTTACAATAAATTAAATCAAAGAAGTGAGGGAGTGAGGGATGAAAAAAGAAACTAAAAAAGGGCATCCAAAAATAATTGGATACCCTTTTTTTTATATAATCTACTTTATTCTAAAGTACACTGCTTAGAACAATTTAGCTGGATATTCACCTGCATCAACCAATGCCTGGATTTTGTCAACTACCGATTGACGATCATCAGCATAAGTTACACCAAACCATTTTGATGTAGTATCAAGTACTTTCACACTTGCTGTGCCATTGTTGATAAGTTCATTAACCATTAATGGAATGAAGTATTCACATTTCAGGTTGCTGATGTTTTCTTTCAGGAATTCAATGAAGAAATCTTCTGAGTATTTGAAATAGTCAGGAGTGAATCCCCACATGTTCATTGAAACAGGAGTGTTATCATCAATAGTTACAGTTTCACCATTTTCGTCCTTGAACTGAACTTTACCATCAATACGTTCGATAGCTGTACGTTCTACTACAGTAGTAAGGTTACCATTTTCGTCTGTTGCACAAACGCCACGTGCTACGCTTCCACTTTCAGAAAGAGTGTTACCTACACGGTAGCCTACCATACAATATTCATTCTTCTTTCCTTCCATTTCAGAAAGAGCCTTACCTAAAACAGCAAAGCTATCTTTTCCGTAGAAGTCATCAGCATTGATTACAGCAAAAGGTTCGTTGATAACGTTCTTACCCATCAATACAGCATGGTTAGTTCCCCATGGTTTTTCTCTTCCTTCAGGGCAAGTAAATCCTGCTGGCAGATCGTTAATATCCTGGAATACCAATTCAACAGGAATATGATCTTCATATTTTTTGATAATCTTTTCACGGAAGTCTTTTTCAAAGCTTTCACGGATTACAAATACCAATTTACCAAATCCTCCGCGGATTGCATCGTAAATTGAATAGTCCATGATAGTTTCACCGTTAGGGCCCAGACCGTCTAATTGCTTAAGACCGCCATAACGACTGCCCATTCCGGCAGCAAGTACAAATAAAGTTGGTTTCATTTCGCTTATATTTTTAAATAGGTTGTTAGTCATATCGATTTTTTACGCCGCAAATTTACAAAATTATATTCAACGGAGGTACAACAAATAGTTCAAATATGATCACAAATGGTTCAAATAAGAAAGTATTTTTCTAGAATGGATAGCCTATTGCCAGGTGAATACCCAGTCCGTCTTTAAAAGAAGGGATATTGTAATAGCCTGATTTTGAAGTTTCATAAGGAGCATGTAGTCCTATTCCGGCATCCAGACGGATGACCAGAAACGAGAGATCATAGCGTAATCCGGCACCGGTGCCCAAAGCAATTTCTTTTCCTAGTTTTGACAAGCCAAATTTTCCACCAGGACGAGCGGTATCATCTTTCAGTAGCCATATATTTCCGGCATCTAAAAAGATAGCACCATTAAGGTTTCCCAGCAGGTTGAAACGATATTCTACATTGGCTTCAAATTTTAAATTGCCAGTCTGGTCCATGTATGAATAAGTATTTCCTGCATCCGGCCTGTAACTACCCGGCCCCAGTGAACGGATGGTAAAGGCACGCAAACTATTAGCTCCTCCAATATAGAACTGTTCATTATACGGCGCAACCTCAGAGTTTCCGTAGGCATAAAGAATTCCTCCACTTAACCGGGCAACTAAAGATTGCCGTGCAGTAATTTTATAGTTATATCTCACTTCAGAACTAAGTTTCAGGAACTGTGCAAACGGATTTCCCAGAAGTTTCTTTTCTTCATTAAAGCTTCTTCCAAATAATCGGTATATGCCAGAGGTTATATTTCCGGCAGAGGTAATGGACGTTTCCCACCAAACATGATTCCTTTTACTTCTCACACCCGCATCATCGTAGGTATAGGTATAATTCATTGCCGGAATAAACTGATTCTTCAGACTGAGATACAAGGCAGGATTAGCATTCGTAACAGAATCAAAGCGTTGCGTTGTACTTTGAAGCACATTAAAAGTCAGTTTAAACGGCGTTATGGAATGACGACTTACTCTCGAAGTCTGAAAATCATACGTTGCATTCCCTCCGAAAGCCAATAACTTGAAATATCTTGCCCGATTCATTTGATCGGCATACAGCCTAAAAGTGGTTGTTGCCGGATAAGTTAACTCTTTATATCCCGTACCAGGCAGTACAATCCGGGGAATTACAAGTGCGGCTGATGCCCCCAATTCGTAAGAGTTAATAACAGAACTACTTCCGCCCACCGGATCATTAGTCTGCCATTCATAACTGCCTTTGAGCTTCACGGTAAAATTCTCACCTCCACCAAAGAGATTTCGTTTTGTAACGGAGAATGCTGCTCCGGGTCCTACCTGATCATTGGACTTGGAAGTTACATTCAGTTCTAGTTCTCCGTCAAGAGGAAGATCATAGGCGGCATTCATCTGTACATCAAGTACATTATTTCCCTGAGTTGTATCACGGGGAGTAAACTGTAAATCGGCATACTTAAAAATGCCCAGGCGGTTTATATTTTCCTGTGTCCGCAATTGCTTTATCTGGGAATAGGTTTCTCCCGGCATTAAACGAAAACGATTATAAAGCACAACCGGACGAACATGCAATTTACCCTGATAATATATCATCAGGTCTTTATAAAGCAAAGAATCAGTAGGCGGTTCCCCATTTATTCCACTCAAAGCAACAGACCTATTTCCCATCTTCCATGAGCGAAGAACTAGTTCGGGCAAATCAGCTTTCGGAGTAATTTTAAGGCTTACACGGCCGGATTGTCTGGTTGTATCAGCCAGAAAACTTATAAATTCCGGGCGAAAATAGTAATAACCGGCATTGCGTAGTAAAGTGCTCAACCGCTGCCGTTCCTCATCTAGCTTCAAAACACTGAAATGATCGCCAGGACGGAGTATTTTATCCACAATATGTCGATGTAGCAAGCTATCAGTACGTGCACTATAATGAGAATAAAAAATAGAGTCCAGCAAGTAAGGTTGCTGCATATCTACTGTATATTTTATTTTAGCCTGACGTTTTTTGGTGGGAATTACTTCGTAAGCTACTTGTCCATTGAAATATCCATAATCACGCAGCAAATTTCTGGCAACTTTAACCCGGACATCTGGATTCACTGTCGAAATAAGCACAGGTTCCGAGGCAAAACGATTAAACATCCAGCGTCCCAACCCCTTCTCACTCTTTTTAAATGCATTATACATCCACAATCCAAAAGGGAAAGGAACCCTTACAGACGAACTTCCAAAAAGAGCATTATTGGGAGGAACGGCCAATGCAGCGTACACTTCTTCAAGAGCCTCATCACCAGACTTCGAAGCATCACGATTCTCCACCACTGTTTTCTTCATACCCGTATATAGAGTTTCATCCTCCGGTAAATTACGGGTGGTTGAACAAGCAGTTAAGAACAACAATGACAAATAAAGTAGTTTCCTCATTTCGACTCTTTTTTATCTTTATTACTTTTGAATATAAACAACTCACCAAGTCGGCGCATCTTTTTGCGAAGTACCACACCAACTCCCGTTTCTATTATTTCACCTTCCAGCAAACTCTGGTAATTTTTATTATGGAATAATTTCACATACCTTGTTCCACTGTTATCAAGCCTGTATTCCAAGGAAATATTATCAATAAACGATTGCTTTTCTTCCACAGTTTCTCCTGTAGATATTTTGCCACCAATCACTATCCGAATACGGTCATTGTAGAATCTTTTGGCAAAGCGATAAGAATAATCCGTCCGTTTTCCGGTTCCCTTTCCACTAGCTTCATCATAAGATTCCATTCCGAAAGAGATATCAACCTTTTTAAGTGCACTACCCGCAATATTAGCAATCTCGCTCTGAAGGAAATTATTCAGAGCACTTCCTACATTTATACCTCCGCCAGTGCCTGAAGATGTTATACCCTGCGGCATATACATGCCAGAAACAAGCATTGTAATGGCCAGTTTGCTCCTTTCCTCATCGGACATTGCCGAAAGCTGATTTTGCACAGTCATATCTTCGGGTGCTTCAAGGTCGAATACCATTCCTAGATTCTTCAGGGTATTTTTAATGGAAACAGACACATCAAAGTTAACCTGCCGACTGGTCTGGTTTTCACCAGTCACAGAAGCACGCAGCCTTTCCGAAGCTTTGAAATTTATTTTCGGATCCATCATATTGCCCGACCATTCCACATAACTTCCTTCCTTTATAGCAAACTCTTTCAATGGAATTACCGGTAAGGTATAGTTCAATAAACCACCGCTAAGGGTATAACGTCCGTAAAGCAACATATCCCCCTGAGGAGTATATTGCAGTGAAAGATCACCTCCTCCTTCCAATTCTACCCGGTTCTGGCGATCGGGAGATAAATCGGCCTTTAATCTTACTGCCGGTTCCACCTGAATATTAATCAGCATATCCAGTCCGCCCAAAGACACTTTCTTAGGTTTTTCTTTTGGAGGCTGTAAAGTATCGGCAAAGTTGACGAAAGTCACCATATCTCCCAGTCTATCCTGTACAGTAAGTGGAGAATCTTTCAATACGTAAGTCGCATCTGTATTACCCAATAACCGCATATTTCCACGCATAACCAAAGCATCAACAGGTCCACGAATTGTGGTATTCAAGTCAACAAAGAGTTTCCCGTATACAAGCGATTGTTTGGTACGGTTAGCATTGAATAACTGATAATCATTAGCAGTAAGCTTTAAATCGGCACGCATTTGCTGCAAATCTTTAAGATCAACCGTTCCCACAATATTCAACGGATTTTTACCAACTGCATAGATATGATAATTATCAAAAACGAGCTTATTATCGGTCACCTTTATTTCTTTCTCATCCAACCGCAAACGAGCGCCCGCCTGAGGAATATAAACCGAACTGGTGTCTGCCTTGAATCCTCCGTTTATCTTCGGCGATTGTGTACTTCCTTCCAATGCTACCTCACCATTCAAAGCGCCGGATAGTTTTGCCATGCCATCAGGTATAAATGCATTGGCTACGCCCAGAGGAAAAGCCTTAATCTTGGCAAGCACTTTCATTGTTCCCTCTCCTTCTGTATGGTATGTTCCATCTGCAGCAAGCACTTCCCTGCCATTATATCCCAGCTTAGCCTCTAACTGATGCACATTCTTTTCAACAGGAAGATAAGTGGCCTGCAAATTCATATTGCCTACCAGCTGCTTCTCATACATAAATTTCCGGATCCCAGCATCAGCAATTACCTGAAAGCGGTTATTCTTCTGAATATATTCAGCTTTAGTTGAAAGAATACCTCCAATATCTGGTAAATAAGGCAAGGACTGCACAACTTCTTTCAAGTCTATATCTCGAAGTTCAGCAAGAATATCCTGCTGGGCTTCCATGTTTTCCACCGAATGAATAAACAGTCCCATTCCATTTTTATCCTGCAATTCAAGATTTGCGGTAACACGTTTTTCATTGTCAACAAAAATACGGTTATCTTTATTTAGGATGAATGGACGGAAAAATAGTATTGGCTGATCGGGGAAGAGATTAAACAAAGTACCTCCTTCCTGTAATTGTGCTCTGACACCCAGGTTTGCTCCGGTCTCTCCTTTAGCATTAAGGTATTTCAGCATTACTTCCGCATTATCATCCTGAACTACACCATCAGCGTATGCCTGAAATACATACTGTTTATTGAATTTATTATTAATAACCCCTGCATGCAGATGAATACCTGCTGTATCTTGTCTGATAGCCAGGCGGACAGTATCCAGCAACATACTATCAACCTGAAGCGAATGAAGTTGTGCTCCTCCTGTTAATCCTTCTTTTTGAGAAGAGGTAAGATTAACTGATGCATCTTTAAAAGATATTTTAGAAAGAGCCAGATATTCACTCAACGGATTTTTCTTTCCGGCCATAAAAGAGAGCTGAACAGAAGGTATAGCCCCGCTAAGTTCCTGATGATTTAGCCTTTTTTGCTGAATTTGTTTGGTTATGATAGTTGAAAGATTGGTTGCCTCCTTAATAAAATTTTTAATAGGAATGCGACTGTTAAGTGACAGTTCCATATCGCCTGAATGAAATTCCAGACTGGTTTCGGCACTATTAGTAGAAGCATTGACTGTAAAAGCAATAGGCTCCTTCAATGGGTGTTTAATAAGTCTCAGTTTGTATAAATCGACATCTCTTACAAACATTGACAATTCACCTTTCGTTTGTTTTTTATGCAGAAGCGTTGTTAAGTTTGCATCCATCTTAAGCAATCTGCTTTCGCTTTTCAGCACGACCTCCGCCAAAGAGTTCTGTAATTTAGCCTTTAAATCAATACCGGTAAAAGTAGATTTATCATATTGCAGCTCCTGCAATTTAAACCCTCCGTTAAGTTTTGTCTTTGCAGAGAAGAAGTCCGTACCCTCTCCCACAGCATCAAAAGAAGCTGTCAACGAATAGATAGTGTTCTTTGGAAGGAAATGGTTAACCTGCAATTTATCAACAGATACTTTTGCGTTGTAAGAGTTGTTTGCCATGTTGTATTCAGCATCAGCTTTCACGGTTCCTTTATCCTCTGTTAAGGTTAACCCAGCTAAATAACGTTCACCTTTCATTGATGCCTGCCCCTGAAGTTTTATATTCTGAGGAACCCTCACATTTCCATTAGAGGAGGATTTGATCAGATTGGCCATAAAATCGAGATTCTTGGCATCCATCTGAAATTTTATCTCTCCTGAACGATTCTTTTTATCAGACAGATTTCTCATTTCTCCTACAGATGCCAGAGAAAAAGAGCCCGGAAGATCAGCTGTTAACCGCGACAGACGGATACTTTTCTTATTGCCCTGCACCAAAGCCCGGAGTGTAATTGCACGAAACGGATAAGAATCACTGAACTGTTTCGATAATCCTCCCACAAAAAGCAGCACATCCTGCTTGCCAATATTAGAAACGACAGAAGATTCAAAACTTCCTTTATCAGGATTCTCAACCAGTAGCCAATCGGCCTTTGCAGTGAGGTTAACTTCCGAATGAGGAGTATTCAGTTGCATTGCGGGTATTCTTATGGCACGGTTATCGGCAAGGATACGACCGGTAAGCGAAGTAATGCTCAATCCCGAGCGATCCCATAAAGATACTCGCTTAATACTTGCCTGCAATTCTCTGTCTTGCTTCATAAAAGAATCTACAGTAATGGAAATGTCACGCAATGCAAGATGTGACGGATCGAATCCTTTGGACGGTTTTCCAGCACCGGAATCATAATTGAATGAAGCTTTTTCAACTGAGAAATGCCGCAATTTATACAACCTCCGCATAAAGTCCAGCTTACCGTTAGTAAGTACGGCTCCACTAACATTGGCTGTCAGACGGAGAGAGTCGGCAGGTTGATCCATGTGAAAGGCAACATTCCGAAGCTGCACCCTCTGAAGAAAGATTTTCCAGCGAAAAGGCTTGGAGGGTTTCTCTTTTTTTTCTTTTGTTGTGTCGATAAGAGAGAGTTTCAGATCGGCATCTTTCAGAAGAGCATCCGTTATCAAGGCCTCTTCCCGCTTTAGATTTATCTTCTCAGAGCAAAGATATAACTTGCCAACCTTGCCCCGGATGCGCATTCCCTCAATCAAATTGGACGAATTAACGAAAACCTTACTTAGGGTAATGTCATCTACCCGCAACTCCTTGTGGAATATGCGCCGCAGACCAAGGTCTACAATCATTTTATCGGCAATAAGCAGCGTGTCTTTGGATGAAATTACACTCACCTCATGCACTGCCAGATCCAAAGGAAAAGAGAGTCTTATCCGGTTAATGGATATATGCATACCCGTTTCCCGGGAAGCATATTTCACAAACTGATTTTTTAAAACATTTTGAACAGGAGGTAGGTAGAGTAATACAAGGAGTATCACCAAAAGGATTAGCGGGCTCAGCAAAGTAATGCCAATCCATTTCAACCATTTTTTCTTTTGTCCATCCATGTTTAAGTGAAGTCTTATACAAAGAAAACATTTATTTCTACATCTTGTTTGTTTTTAGATTATTTATTCACACAAAAAATATATATTTGTTCCCATTCTATTAACATCTAAAGAAAAAGACATTATGTTATTATCAACTACTAATATCATTGAAGGTAAAACTATTACCACCTACTACGGTATAGTCTCGGGCGAAACGATTATTGGTGCTAATATTTTTAAAGATATATTTGCCGGGATACGTGATATCATCGGTGGACGTTCAAATTCTTATGAAAAAGTGCTTCGCGAAGCTAAAGACACAGCTTTAAGAGAAATGACAGATCAGGCTATGAGAATGGGTGCCAATGCCGTAATAGGTATTGATATTGATTATGAAACAGTAGGATCAAACGGAAGCATGCTGATGGTTACTGCTTGCGGAACTGCAGTATTCTATCAATAACAGCGATTAGAACCTGTTATATTTTCTTCAGAAAGGCGCGGATTCTATAAAAGGTCCTAATTAGCGCCGGTTTGTTTTGGCTTAATAAGTCCAAAGTACTATTTTTGTCCCTAATTTATCAGTTTATTCTCATGAAAAAGCAATTACTGATTATATTATTAAGCCTTTTAACAGGTATATTTTCACCGGGATTCTCCCAAAATAAAAAAGAAAAAATGGAAAATCAGAAAGAAACAATGCTGTTGATACAAACAGATTTAGGTGACATAAAGATTAAACTCTACAACGAAACACCGCAACACCGTGATAACTTCATCAAACTTGCTCAGAAAGGCTTTTATGATGGCACTATTTTTCACCGTGTAATTAAGGACTTTATGATTCAGGGTGGTGATCCGGACTCAAAGAATGCGCCTAAAGGCAAAATGCTTGGTTCGGGAGATGCCGGTTACACTGTTCCTGCGGAGTTTGTTTATCCACAATACTTCCATAAAAAAGGAGTTCTTTCGGCTGCCCGTCAAAGTGACGAAGTGAATCCGAAGAAAGCTTCCAGTGGCTGCCAGTTCTACATCGTTACCGGAAAGAAATATTCCGAAGGTCAGATTCTGAACATGGAACAACAAATGAACCACGGCAAAGTTGAAGAGGTTTTCAATACTTTGGTTAGCAAGAATGCAGCTAAGATTAAAAAGCTGAGACTTGACCGCGACAAAGAAGGTCTTTATGAATTGCAGGAAGAGCTGATTGCTGAAGCAAAAGCAAAGGCTGATTCTCTGCCCGACTTTAAGTTTACTCCAGAACAGGTACAGGCTTATACTACTATTGGTGGAACGCCTCATCTTGATAACCAATATACCGTATTTGGAGAAGTGGTGGAAGGTATTGAAGTGGTTGACTCTATTCAGAAAGTAAAGACTAACCGTGCCGATCGTCCTGAAGAAGATATAAAAATGAAAGTTATCGTACTGGAATAAGATGATTGAAGTAAACAGACATAACCTTGAAAACGGACTTCGCCTGATACACTCTGAAGACCTAAGCACACAGATGGTTGCCATCAATGTGTTGTATAATGTAGGGGCGAAGGACGAAGACAAGGAACACACGGGGTTTGCTCACCTCTTCGAACATTTAATGTTCGGAGGGTCGGTAAACATTCCCGATTATGATGCTCCGGTTCAGTTGGCCGGCGGGGAAAATAATGCGTGGACCAACAATGATATCACCAACTATTACCTTACCCTGCCCAAACAAAACGTGGAAACAGGATTCTGGCTGGAATCGGACCGCATGTTAAGTCTGGATTTTAATCCTAAAAGCCTCGATGTTCAGCGTCAGGTGGTATCAGAAGAGTTTAAGCAACGCTATCTGAATCAGCCTTATGGAGATGTGTCTCACCTGGTTCGTCCGATGGCTTTCAAGGAACACCCTTACCAATGGCCTACCATCGGCAAGGAAATTTCACATATTACCAATGCAACACTGGAAGATGTAAAAGATTTCTTTTTTCACTTCTATGCGCCCAATAATGCCATTCTTTGCGTTACCGGAAATATATCGTTTGAAGAGACTATCCGATTGGCCGAAAAATGGTTTGGTCCTATTCCTGCAAGGGATATTCGTGTACGAAATCTGCCTTGCGAGCCAAAGCAAACAGAGGAAAGACGACAGGAAGTGGAACGTGACGTGCCGCTCGATTCTCTTTACATGGCTTTTCACATGACCGAACGTATACATCCGGACTATTATGCATTTGATATTTTATCGGATGTACTTAGCAATGGAAACTCTAGCCGACTTACTCAGCATCTGGTTAAGGAACGTCAGATATTCAGTTCCATTGATGCCTACATTTCCGGAAGTGTAGAGCCCGGCTTATTCCAGATTTCAGGTAAACCAGCACCGGGTGTTACTTTGGAGCAGGCGGAAGCTGCTATATGGGAGGAGCTTGAAGCACTGAAGAATACTCTTGTAGATGAGCACGAACTGGAGAAAGTGAAGAATAAGTTCGAATCGGAACAAATCTTCAGCAACATTAATTATCTGAATGTTGCCACAAATCTGGCATTCTTTGAACTGATAAGCAAGGCGGAAGACTTGAACAACGAAGTGAACAATTACCGGAAAGTCACTGCAGATCAGTTAAAAGAGATTGCCTGCAAGGCATTTGTCCGTAACAACTGCTCTACTCTTCATTATATAGCAAAGAAGGAAGCATGACCAGATTCTTTGCAACATACAAAGAACATTATAATGCGCTGCTCCGTTTAGGAATTCCTATTGTTATCGGGCAGCTGGGCATGATTATTCTCGGCTTTGCCGACACAATGATGGTGGGCCAGCACAGCACTATTGAGCTGGCAGCCGCCTCTTTTGTGAATAATGTTTTCACTCTGGCCATTATTTTCAGTACAGGTTTCTCCTACGGACTCACTCCCATCGTGGGAAGTCTCTTCGGGAAAGGCGATTCTACCGGAGCGGGACAAGCGTTGAAGAACAGTCTTGCTGCCAATATGCTGGTGGCACTGCTTATTACGGTCATCATGTTCGTAATCTACCTCAATGTACACAACTTTGGTCAGCCCAAAGAACTTCTGCCATTGATTCGTCCATACTTTCTCATTCTGCTGGCATCCCTTATTTTTGTGCTTATCTTTAATTCATTTAAGCAATTTGCCGACGGTATTACGGATACAAAAGCCTCGATGTGGATTCTGCTGATAGGCAACACGCTGCACATAATCCTGAATTATTTGTTGATTTACGGTAAACTAGGGCTTCCTGAAATGGGACTTATGGGTGCCGGACTGAGTACGCTCATCTCGCGCATCCTGATGGCTCTGGCCTTTGCCGGCATATTTCTGTACAGCAAACGATATGCCATTTATCTGAAAGGGTTTAAACTGAAAGGATTTTCGCACAGCATTTTCAAACGACTCAACGAACTTGGCTGGCCTATAGCCCTGCAAATGGGAATGGAAACTGCATCTTTCACCTTCAGCACCGTAATGGTGGGGTGGTTAGGCAGTATTGCATTGGCTTCACATCAAGTTATGTTAACCATTTCTAGTCTCTGCTTTATGGTTTACTACGGAATGGGTGCTGCAATAGCCGTGAGAGTTAGTAATTTCAGGGGGCAGAACGATATTGTCAATGTTCGCCGTTCCGCTTACGCAGGCTTTCACATCATCGTGATGATGGCCGTAATCTCTGCCGGATCTATATTCCTTTTGAGGAATTATCTTGGCGGCATGTTTACCGATAGCCCGGAGGTTAGCCAAACGGTAGTGGCTCTTATCTTCCCTTTCCTGTTGTATCAGTTTGGCGACGGCACACAAATTACTTTTGCCAATGCACTGCGGGGTATTGCCGACGTAAAACCAATGATGTACATTGCTTTCATCAGCTATTTTCTGATATCTATTCCGGCAGGTTACTTCTTTGGATTTATACTGAACTGGGGAATTGTGGGAATATGGATGTCTTTTCCTTTCGGACTTTCCAGCGCGGGAATTATGTTCTATCTGCGGTTCAGAAAAAGGACGCTATTATAAACAGCACATAAGCGGAAGCAGATATTCCAGTCTCTCGCCACTGTTTTTTATTTCTTCAAGTTAAATAAAAAAATCCTTGTACAGAAGAATGATTTGTTTTGTACAAAAGAATGTAATCTTCTGTACAAAAGATTGCATTCTTTTGTACAAGGAAATATTAATTAAACCTGAAGTTTTTTTAAAGCTACGTTAGAGTTCTTAAAAAGCTGCTCATTAACCTGCAAAAACCTCTATAAAAAGAAGTCCGGATACAGGCTGGCTACAATCTTACTTCAGCAAAGCAGTTAAATCATCACGCCAGTCTTCACCATTGATAGGCTGAAACGTCATCATACCTAATTCTTTTGCCATTTTAATATTGGCCGGTCCATCGTCAACAAACAATGTTTCTCCGGGCAACATATCCGCATCTTTAATCATTAACTCAAAAATGGTTTTTCCGGGCTTTACAGCCTTTAATTCGTACGAGGTATATATTTTATCGAAATAGTCATCCAAAGGTCTTCCTGCTATCGTAAAATCATTGCTACGAGCCCAGCTCATAACATAAGGATTCGTATTACTCAGAATATAGAGCTTATATTTCTTTCTAAGTTCCAGCAAATACTCGAGACGATATTGAGGAACATCGAGCATAAAACCCAGCCATCCTTCTTTAACCTGCTCGTAAGTGAGTTCTTTTCCGGCCAGTTCACTCAGAATAATCCGAAACTCTTCTGCATTGATAGTTCCATCTTCCACCTGGAGGAAAGCTCCCTTCTGATGATATGCATCCAGTAAATCATTGGCATTAGCCACTCCTATCTCTTCAAACTTCTTCACTGCAGCTTCACGCGAGAAATTCACAATCACTCCACCGAAGTCAAATACAATATTCTTTATTCGTTCCATCTTTTTATCACCTATGAAATTCACTGCAAAAGTAGGCAAAAAAACAACTCAAAAGTTATAAAACAAGGTATTATTCCGAAAGAGTGCATCATGTAACCCTTTTAAGTTTATCTTTGCCAACAAAAAAAATATATGCAAGAAGAAAAGAAACTTCCTATGCACTTTGCTCCTCTGCAGGGATTTACCGATGCACCTTACCGCAACGCCCACGAAACAATTTTTGGTGGCGTAAACACATACTATACCCCCTTTGTACGTTTAGAAAAAGGGGAATCTTTCCGTAACAGAGAACTACGGGATATAGAGAAAGAGAACAATACAGTTCACCATCTTGTACCGCAACTGATAGCAAGTACCGCTGATGAAATGAAGAAAATCGTCACTCTTTTCCAGGAAAAAGGGCATACAGAGGCAGATATAAACTTAGGTTGTCCTTTCCCTATGCTGGTACGCCGTCATAAAGGTTCGGGCATTCTTCCCTTCCCTAACGAAGTTGAAGAGCTTTTAACGTGTATTCAAGACTTCCCAGATATGACGTTTTCGGTAAAGATGCGTTTAGGGCTAGAGAATCCAGAGGAATGCCTTGCACTTCTGCCTTTACTAAATAGTCTTCCACTGAAGCAAATCGCCTTGCATGCCCGCGTTGGCAAACAGCAATACAAGGGAGAAACTAATCTGAATGCTTTCGAAGCGTTTTATAATGCCTGTAAGCATCCGATTATCTACAACGGAGACATCACCACCATAGACGACATAAAAACGATTTCAGACCGCTTTCCGAACCTCTCAGGGATAATGATTGGCAGAGGATTGCTTACCAATCCTGCGCTGGCTTACGAATATCAATTGGGAAGAACTCTTTCCCGGGAAGAAATGTATGCCAAAGTGAAAGCGTTTCATAGTTCACTTTTAAGTTATTACGAGGCACACTTACAAGGAAACGATCAACTGGTAACTAAAATGAAGACTATCTGGGAATATCTGCTGCCAGACATGGATAAAAAAGCTAAAAAGAAAATTCATAAAAGCACAAAAATTGAAACTTACCGAGCTGCTGTATCTGAAGCATTAAAATAAGGCAAATTATATCAGTTCTTTATTTTTCGGAAGATTTATTTATCTTTTTAAGAAAAACAACTAGTATAAGCAACTGTATAGTAAGCCATTACTAAGCACCAAATTACTTTTATCAAACGATACCCGAAGTAATATTCTTCGTAACTTTTGGCGAAAACAGCCTGCCTCAAAAGCTTATTCATTAAAGATTATACATGCTTTTTGATAAGCCATTTCTATCTGATATTATTTGCCGCAAGATATGGATAAGAAAGCTAAAAAGAAAATTCGTAAAAGTACCAGGTTTGAAGCATATCTGGTAACTGTGTCCGAAGCATTAAAGTAAGGCAAATTATATCAGTTCTTTATTTTTCGGAAGATTTATTTATCTTTTTATGAAAAAGAGCTAGCATAAGCAGCTGTATAGCAAACTATTACTATGCACCAAATTACTTTTATCAAACGATACCCGAAGTAATATCAGAAGTAAAACCAAGTAATAACGAAATAAGAGAAGAATAATTTTCCTGATTTTAAAAATTATAAGATTGTATCCCCCTGCGTACTGCAGGATATTGGAAAGCATTGTGTATATGCATTTAAGAAAAAGAGCTGTTCACTGGATTTTATTCCGGCAAACAGCTCTTTAATTATTTTTTAAGAAGATAATGATTATCCTAGCATTTCAAATCCATTCCACAAATTACCTTCAGGAACCGGAGCTTCCAATTCAATAAGTTCTTTCGAAACCGGGTGAATAAAGGATATCTTCCGGGAATGCAGACAAATGCTTCCGTCCGGATTTGAACGGGGGGAACCGTATTTCAGGTCTCCTTTAATGGAACATCCCATTTTTGCCAACTGACAGCGAATCTGATGATGCCTTCCGGTGTGCAAGTGCACTTCAAGAAGATAATAATTCTGCGAATGCCCAATCAACTTATAGTCGAGAATAGCTTTCTTTGAATCCTTAACCTCCTTATCATAGGCATAACTTTTATTTTGTTTCTCGTTACGCACCAGATAGTGAACCAATTCGCCTTCGGGTTCCTTCGGACAGTTCTTTACTATTGCCCAATAAGTCTTTTTTACCTCGCTATTCTTAAACATCTCGTTTAGACGAGGAAGTGCCTTACTGGTTTTTGCAAAAAGTACTATTCCGCTAACAGGTCGGTCCAACCGGTGAACAACTCCCAGAAAAACATTACCTGGTTTGTTGTATTTCTCCTTCAGGTACTGTTTCACAGTTTCCGATAGAGGAGTATCTCCCGTTTTGTCACCCTGAACTATCTCAGAGCTCGACTTGTTGACAACAATAATGTGATTATCTTCGTATATTACGGTCATTCCTCAAATTACATGTTCATACCACCACAGCAGTGAATTACCTGTCCACTTACATAAGAAGACAAGTCAGAAGCCAAGAAAGTAGCAACATTAGCTACATCATCTGGAGTACCACCACGACGTAATGGAATAGTTTTAGCCCATTCTGCTTTTACTTCATCTGTTAACGCTGCAGTCATATCAGTAATAATAAATCCTGGAGCAATAGCATTAGCACGAATTCCACGAGAACCTAATTCCTTAGCGATTGATTTAGCCAAGCCAATCATACCAGCTTTAGAAGCTGAGTAGTTACATTGACCAGCGTTACCAGAAACACCAACAACAGAAGCCATGTTGATAATGCTACCAGTCTTTTGTTTCATCATAACCGGAGTGATAGCGTGGATAAAGTTGAACGCAGATTTCAGGTTCACGTTAATAACCATATCCCATTGTTGTTCGCTCATACGCATCATCAAACCATCACGAGTGATACCAGCGTTATTAACAAGAATGTCTACACGACCGAAATCCTTAACAATCTGAGCAACAACATTAGCTGTATCTTCAAAGTTTGCAGCGTTAGAAGCATAACCTTTAGCTTTTACGCCAAAAGCTTCTATTTCTTTTTCTGTATTCTTAGCATTTTCATCAATAACAAGGTCAGTGAATGCAATATTTGCTCCTTCAGAAGCAAACTTCAAAGCAATTGCTTTACCGATACCGCGAGCAGCTCCGGTTACAATTGCTGTTTTTCCATCTAATAATCCCATAATAATTGTAATTTAATCGTTTATTTATTGATTGATTTCTTTTCTACGCAATGCTCCATAAACTAAATTAGTGACGTATTTCTTACGGACTTCCGGATCTAAATTACGTCCCAGATGACCACTAATATATGGAACTTCAATTCCTTTCACACAATAATGAACTATATTAGCTGTAATATTTACGTCATCGATCTGGAATACACCTTTATCTTTTCCTTCAGCAAGGACAGCTCTTAAAAGTGCTATTTCCTTAGCATCAAATCTCCTTCGAACTCTTTCTACTCGCCAAATATCACGAAAGAAATTAGCCTGCAAAGAGCCATTCCTGGAAACAACTTCCTTAATAGCATCCAAGCGAGTATAAATTAATTCTATTAGCTTCTCATCAGGGGAAATATTCTTCTCTGATACCTTCTTCATTGTTTCAGAAAGTATATCCAACTCAGATTCTACCACAGCTGAATAAATTTCATCTTTATTTTTGAAATAAGTATAAAGAGTACGTCGGCCTTTCTTAGATGCAAGGGCGATATCATTCATCGTAGTATTTTCAACTCCTGTTTGAGCGAAAAGCTGTCGAGCTACGTCTACTAGTTTAATTCTGGTTTTTGATACAGTCATAGGCTATACCTGCACATTATTGTTTTATTTGAGCAAAAGTAGTTCTTTTCTTCTTATTACACAAGAAAAGATTTACTAATTTAATTAATCGGGTTATTCAATAATCAATTCATGCTACTAATACAGAGCGTTTTACGTTCAATTTTTATTATTATTGAAAATTTATTCTTAAAATAATTTGTTTTATAAGATAAAAGCAGTACTTTTGCACTCACAAACATCGCGGAGTGGAGCAGTTGGTAGCTCGTTGGGCTCATAACCCAAAGGTCGTTCGTTCGAGTCGAGCCTCCGCAACTAAGCAAAGAGAATCAAGAAATTGGTTCTCTTTTTTTGTTTATAGCCATAATCCAGGTAATACAAAAAACAGTAGGATTCGTATTTTAAGCAAAAATAGGCTTATAACTAAAACCTGTGGGAATTATATTTTAAGCAAAAATATTGCATAGTCTAAATATAAAGAATTTTATATCTCTTACACCTCTTAATAAAGCTCTAAAAGCCTTAATCTAACTGTATTTAATCAATCATCCATTACGATGGACATTCTTAGAGTAAAGCTCATCCATTAAGCTTTCATTTCTATATAATTACTAGCCAAGATATTCATAAAAACGGTTTATAGAAATCTAAAACATCGAACTAAGACAAATAGACATAATCAGAAAACAGCAATAAGGGAACTAACTATTAATAGAATAGAACAAAAAAACAAAAATATAAAGAGTTGATAATCCAACCATTACAAAATATTCATATAATAAATACATAAATAACTTGCTTTTTAAAATTAAAGTAGTACTTTTGCACTCACAAACATCGCGGAGTGGAGCAGTTGGTAGCTCGTTGGGCTCATAACCCAAAGGTCGTTCGTTCGAGTCGAGCCTCCGCAACTAAGTAAAGAGAATCAAGAAATTGGTTCTCTTTTTTGTTTTTACTCCACAACATAGCATCAAGAAGAAGCATTTGTAAAAGCCACACACTTACAAAGAATCCAGTTCAAATCCTAATTGCTCATAAATGCGATAAAATAGAATCCCCGGCCAATGAATAGGAATAAAGGAATAACAAGAGGGTAAAAAGGGCGGGGAAAGCAAATAAAAAACAACAAAATAAGTAGTATAAACAAGAAATGAGCGCCTGATAATCAACAATTAACAAACACACAATATTTAAGTAGCCACAAAAATATAGCCACAGAGAAAGATATAAAAAGTACTACTAAAAAATAGCTAAATAGAAAAAAGCACTATATAGCTCAAGATATAGATACAATCTATATAGAAAAAAAGATCTGAATAAAAAACCAGAGTTATAGGTGCACAAGATATATTGTCTGCTATCAAATAACAAACAACATAAAAAGCATAACTATTTTATGAAGAAGCAGAAATATAAAAATCTGCTTCTTCATAAATATATTATTCTAGCTATTTCTTTTTCTTTGAGCCACTTAAGCCATCAAGGGCTTTAATAGCTGTTGAGTTTCCAGGCTCTATCTTCAGGATTTTATTCCAATAACCTTTGGAAGTTTCATATTCGCTAGCACTCTTACTTTTTTCGCCAGCTACCAAATGGTAAAATCCTAAATAACTATAGCATTCTATAAGAACCGGATTATAGCGAGGATCATTTTTTGCTAAACAAATTTCGACAGTTTTCTCGTAAAATGGTTTAGCTAAACCTTTTGTTGCTTCCGGATCTAAGTTAGAATTTGCTCTTGCTCTCCAGCAATTACCTCTATAATTATCTGGCTCCATTTCTGCTACTTTTGCAAAAATACTATCAGCCTTCAATAATGAAGATGTTTTTATATTTGGAAGAATTTTATCAGTATTCGCATATGAATAATATTTCTTACCCAATTCTACTAACTGATCAGCACTAGGTTTTGAAACATTACCTAAAAATTTCTCATATGACTTTATAGCATTTACAGGATCACCAGCCTGTTCGTAATAACCAGAAATTGTAGATAAAAGTTCAGTTTTAGTAGTATCAGCTTCAATAGCTTTTTCAAAAGAAGCTATTGCTTCTGGATATTTTTTCTTTTCAGCTAATATGGTACCATTGTATGTATAATCAAAATATGAGAACTGAGCATCTTTTGATTTATTGAAGAAATTATCTGCAGCTACGGTGGCATCATCAAATTTCTTAAGCTCTACATTATTATACATTGCCAAACGGTTGAACGCAGGATCCTGAGCATTAAGCTTCAAACCCATTTGCGCAATTTCTAAAGACTTGTTATAATCTTTATTTAAGAAAAGAGTCATAGCATATTGCTTCAAATCGTCAGTATCATAATTTCCTGAAGCGATATACTCTCCATAATATTTTGCAGCATTGTCAAAGTCGTTTTTAGCATAGTAAAGATCAGCTAATTCTTTGTTAGCTAAAGAGAAATTAGGTTCTTGAGTTTTAAGACGACCTAACATTTCAACTGCTAAAGCTTGATTTACATCACGATATGCACGAGCATACTTAACATAAGCCTCGCGACAATTTGCATCAAACAAAATAGCTTGTTCATACATGCTACAAGCTTGACCTGCATCTTTTTTAGATTCGAAAATATCACCAGCTAATACAAAAACAGGTGCATACTTTCTTGTTATTTTCTGTGCTCTTTCAAGATAATCATTTGCGGCTAAAAGTTCGCCATTTTCTAGATAAGCACGTCCAGCTTCCAAAATAAGATCAACATTCTTCTTATTTTTTCCTTTTAAAACATTCTCAATAGCATCTTTAGCTTGAATAGCATTTGATTTAATCTGCAACTTCGCTAAACCAATATTATTCAAAGCACTCTCAGCTTCTAATGACAAGCCCTTTTTATAGTAGTATAAAGCAGAGTCATTCTTGCTCTCTCCAAAATAGACATTCCCTAAGAAGTAACAAGTTTCAGCAGAATTTGCAGAATTAGATTTCAATTCCTGAAACAATAGGACTTTAGCCTGTTTTTGGAAACCTGCCTTATAGAAAGAGATACCTTCACTATCCTTCGCTTGAAGTGGAGAAAAAGCAAAACTTGCCAAAAAGAGGATTGAAGAAAATATTAAGTTACATTTCATCACTTTGCAATTTTTAAATCAATAATTAGTATTCGTCTTTAACATTTACAATACGTACCGGTTGTGTTGCAGGAACCAAACCGGATTTAAGAATGATCCTTTGTCCGCGATCTGAAGTTAAGAAATTAGCAAATCCAGAAGACAAACCTTGTCGAGGATCGTTAATTAACAAATATACAGCACGGTAAAAAGGATAATCGCCCAAAGCAATATAGGCTTGATAAGGTTTATAACTATTAGAACCGTCAGCTATATTGTCTTTACTAACAGCCATTACCCGAACTTCCTTCTTAAAGGTTAAATTTGTTGTGTCATTTTTAGCACCTAACCAATTAACACCAATAATCCCAATAGCATTAGGAGTTTTAGAAACATAATCAAACACTTGTAGATTAGTCTTTTGAGCATTAATTCCTTTAGATGCAAAAGATTTTCCTAAACAAATAGAGTCTTTTGCAAAACGGACTGTACTTGAATTTGGATTATCAAAAACAATTTGAATATTACCCAATTTAGAATTTGGATAAATTTCTTTCCATTTAGTAATCTCACCAGTTAGAATTTTCCTAACCTGGCTAACAGTAATAAGAGAATCTGGATTTTGATTATTAGTAATCAAACCAACTCCGTCATAAGCCATTATAACCTCACGTGGGAAAAACTTACGACTATTAAAAGATTGTATTTCTTTAGAAGATAGTCTGCGAGTGGAAACAACCAATCGCACACTATCTTTTAATAAACTATTTATAGCATCTACCTCACTACAATATTTTGGCTTTATATGAGCCTCAGAATTTAGCCCTTCAAACACTGCAATTTCTTCTTCTATAATGGGTTTAAAACCTTCATCAACAGCAACAGGAATAGTTCCTGATATTAATGTATCAGTCCACCCATCTTTAGGCTTATTATCTTTACATGAGCAAAGAAGCAAAAAGAATAATATTGGAATTAATTTGAAGAACTTCATAATTTTATTGTAATTTAAAGGTAATAGGCACTACATAATATACTGGAACGTTCACACCATTTTGTTTACCAGGAATCCATTTCGGAAGAGTACGGATTACACGAAGAGCTTCTTTGTCACAATATGGATCCAAAGAACGCATTACTTGTGCATCTTTAACTTCACCTGTTTTAGAAACAACAAAACGAATATAAACTTTACCTTGAACACCATTTTCCTGAGAAATTGTTGGATATCTCAATTTATCGAAAATGTATTTCAAAAGTTCAGCTTCACCACCTGGGAACTGAGGCATCTGCTCTACAGCTGTATAAGGTTTTTCTTCTACTTCTTCTACAGGAGCCTGAGTTACAACTTGCTTAATTTCAGCAATGTCTTTACCGTGTTCCTCATCGTTACCTTTTACGTCAGCGATAGAAATAGTAACCTTAGATTCTTGCAATTGTTCCTGACTCTTCATTTCGTCTTCATCTCTAACTTCAGAGTCTTTCTTAATTACAGGAGCTACGAATTTCACAGAACTCTTTAAAGGAGGAGGAGGAGGAGCAATAGGCTCAACCTTATTCAACTTTTTATCCTTTACTTCAGCTTCGTCCAACTTAGATAAAGTAGTTACTTCAGTCATAACTTCTTTTTGTTCAGGAGTAGCCAATTTAATAAGTTCTGGTACAGCTATAAAGAATGCAGTCAAAAGAACAATAATCAGCAAAGACAGATTATGTCTCCTTGGAGCATCCATACGCATTTTGTATGCACCGTACCCTTTATTTCTTCCTTCGAATATTAAGTCACACCATTCTTCAGAAGCTAAATTAATTTTTGCCATTTTACTTTCTTGTTTTAGTGTTTAACTTAATTATTTCACACCTTGGGCAGTAGCTAATAAAGCTTTCTCGCCATCAGTGATAGGTACAATAACATACTTACTAATACAGCAAATCTGCATTTCGTCTAGAGCATCAATAAGATTTTTGTATGTTGATTTGTCTGCTGCTTTGATAATAACAGTAGGAGAACCTTTTTCTTCCTTAGCTTCAGCAATTTTTGCAGCACATTCTTCTGCAGAAATTTTCAAATTCTTTTTCTGTTGTTTCAAATCATTAACCTTCGCTACAATACTTCTGTTTTTGCTCAGAAGTAAGTCTCTTATCCCAGTAGCAGTATAAGAAGTAGCTTGTAACAAAGAATTATCACCAGCTTTAAACTCACCTAGATAATAATAAACCTTATCTTTTTCACCAAGAATTAAAGTTACAGCTTGAGAAGCCTTAACTTTAGTCTGTAGAGATTCATCAACCTTATCATTAGTTGGCATACTTATCTCCATCGTTTGAGGTTTACTCAAAGATGTACAAAGCATGAAGAAAGTGATAAGCAACATGTTCATATCCACCATCGGCGTAAAGTCGACGCGGGTTTTCATTTTTTTCTGCTTTCCCTTTTTTCCTTTTCCGCTATCTTTTTGTTCTACATCAGCGCTCATATTTCATCTATTTTTTTTCGGCTTCAACAGCTTTCAAAGAAGTGATCAGATTATATCTGTTTTCTTTTATGTCTTGAAGTGAATTCATTACTTTCTTTATTACAGAATAAGGAGTATTCTGGTCAGCTTTAATAGCAATACGTAGATCTGGATTCGTAGTACGAGCAGCTTTTACCCATACTTTGAATTGATTGTCAACACTATCTGTAGGTATACCTTCATTTTTAAGAACTTCGTCCTGTTTTGCTTCAGGTAAGTCTAAGAAAGTGCTCATACTTTTCATCGGCACACCAAATGTGGTGTTCTTTCTGAAACTTTTAATTTGTTTAGGTGTAAATTTTACACCATATTGTTCTCCCACACTTACAAGTGTTTGTTCCATGTCATCTGGTCTATCCAGGGCCATAAACACTCTGCCCTCTGGATTGACAAGGATTGAGAGGACATTCTTTTCTGGAATTTTAATTTCAGAAACAGAACCTGGTGTCGTTACTTTTACTGGTTCCTTTTGTACGAAGGTTGATGTCAACATAAAAAAGGTCAAGAGCAATACAGTAACGTCACTCATCGCTGTCATATCGATGAAAGTGTCCTTTTTTGCAACTTTTACTTTAGCCATAAGTTATTTCTATTTTTAAAAAAAATTATTTACTGCTTATTAGTGAGAAGCTGCAAATGTCTGAACAATAGAGAAACCTACTTCGTCAAGGCTAAATGTTAATTTATCGATTTTATTTGAATAATAGTTGTAAGAAATAACAGCTAATGCACCAGTAGCAATACCACAAGCAGTATTAACCAACGCTTCAGAGATACCTTGTGACAAAGCTGTAGAGTCAGCACCACCACCAGATGACAAAGCAGCAAATGAACGGATCATACCGATTACAGTACCAAGAAGACCGAACAATGTACCTAAAGTAGTGATAGTTGCAATGATAGGAAGATTTTCAGTCATCATTGGTAATTCAAGAGCTGTAGCTTCTTCAAGTTCTTTTTGGATTGCCAACAACTTTTGTTCTTTACTTAAGCTAGCATCTTTTTCCATTTCATCATATTTAAGCAAAGTAGCACCTACTACATTAGCAACAGAACCTCTTTGTTTGTCGCAAATTGCTTGAGCACCTTTAAGATCACCTTTTTCCAAAGCAACTTTAATATTTGCAACGAACTTAGTTAAAGAACCCTTACCATAAGCACTGCTGATAGCGATATAACGTTCAACACTTAATGACAATACAGTGAATAACAAAGTCAAAATAATAGGTACGATAACACCACCTTTGTACATAGTACCTAGAAGCTTACCTGGAAGAGGGTTATTCGAAGGATCATTATTCACAAAGTTCGAAGGATTACCTAATACAAAATTATAAAAGCAAACTGCAATAACCAAACACGCTAGAATTACAAGACCCGCGTTTTTAATACCTTTAACAGACGTTTTCTTAGATTTTTTTTGAGTAGTTTCCATAATAGTTTTTTTTAAACAATTTATTTTTAGAAATTAATAATTTTCACTTATATAACTTAACCTTGATATACAATACATATAAAGCTGTAAAAAGCAATGTGCTATTTTTTATAATAGCATATTCCAATTACGACTAACGAATTTATTCTTAATTTATTTCATAGCATATTTTATATACCTAAAAGTGTGTCTTAAATAGCATTTACCGTCTAAACGTAAAACGTGCAACAAAAATAAGAACAAAATTGTTACTATGGTACGTTTTTACAATTTTTAATCAGTTTTTTTTAGGGTAAATAGACTTCAAACACCAAAATAGATAAAAATATGTAACATCAAAAACATATTAGCATTTATAACAGATTATATATCTGTATTTTGTTGCAAATATAACAACAAAAGTAATATATACATTATCAAATTTAAAATAAGTCTGTAAATAGATATTATTTTGATAAAATTAATATTTTATATCTATTATCAATACTCTAATAAACCTCATATCTCAGATTGATATGCCTTTTGTAACTATTTAGATAGTAGATTCTAATATTATTACTGAAGACTTTTGCCACACAATAATTTCCATACTAAACACATTTAAACTATCATTACTATATTAGCGAGCAATAGTACTAAAAAAAACACAATTAGTCAATAAAATGCTATATAAATTCAATAAATTTAATTCTAAAAGACAATATATAAGCAATAATTACATTTATCTAAATTCAGAAACTGAAACACAAAGCTGAACACCCATGCTAATTAGCTAATTTCTAGACAATTAATCACTTATCAATATTTCCTCATTAAATTGATATATGCGCATAAAAGCAGAAGCTACAGTATTCTGCTTAATTAGAAAAACTCACGTTATTCGGAGAGAGGAGGTAGATCGATAAAAAGACGCATATATACAAAAAAAGAGTCCCGTTCATTATTGAATGAACAGGACTCTCAGATAAAACGGCAGCTACCTACTCTCCCACTGTTACGCAGTACCATCGGCGTGATCAGGCTTAACTTCTCTGTTCGGAATGGGAAGAGGTGGAACCCTGATGCTATAGCTACCTTAATATTTTAATTTCATAATCTTATATTAAGATAAACACAATGTAAAAGCAATAAATGAAAGTTATCTCTCAAGCATTTTAAAGAGCCAAACTATCTAGCCAACCATATATGGAAAGAAGAAAGTGTACGGGCAATTAGTACTGCTCGGCTTTGACATTACTGTCTTTACACCTGCAGCCTATCAACGTTGTCGTCTTCAACGACCCTAAGAAATCTAATCTTGTGGCTGGCTTCGTACTTAGATGCTTTCAGCACTTATCCAATCCCGACTTAGATACCCGGCAATGCACCTGGCGGCACAACCGGTAAACCAGCGGTCAGTCCAACACGGTCCTCTCGTACTAGTGTCAGAGCCACGCAAATTTCATACGCCCACGATAGATAGAGACCGAACTGTCTCACGACGTTCTGAACCCAGCTCGCGTGCCACTTTAATGGGCGAACAGCCCAACCCTTGGGACCTTCTCCAGCCCCAGGATGTGACGAGCCGACATCGAGGTGCCAAACCGCTCCGTCGATATGAGCTCTTGGGAGCGATCAGCCTGTTATCCCCGGAGTACCTTTTATCCTTTGAGCGATGTCCCTTCCATACGGAAACACCGGATCACTATGCTCTAGTTTCCTACCTGATCGACTTGTCGGTCTCCCAGTCAAGCACCCTTATGCCATTACACTCTGCGGACGGTTACCAATCGTCCTGAGGGTACCTTTAGAAGCCTCCGTTACACTTTTGGAGGCGACCACCCCAGTCAAACTACCCACCAAACAGTGTCCTCACAAGCGCGAGTTAGAACTCAAATAATCAAAGGGCCGTATTTCAACAGCGGCTCCACAAATACTAGCGTACCTGCTTCAAAGCCTCCGGCCTATCCTACACATCAATTACCCAAATTCAATGTTAAGCTATAGTAAAGGTTCACGGGGTCTTTTCGTCCCATCGCGGGTAATCGGCATCTTCACCGATACTACAATTTCACTGAGCTCACGGTTGAGACAGTGTCCAGATCATTACACCATTCGTGCAGGTCGGAACTTACCCGACAAGGAATTTCGCTACCTTAGGACCGTTATAGTTACGGCCGCCGTTTACTGGGGCTTCAATTCAATGCTTCTCTTGCGATGACATCTCCTCTTAACCTTCCAGCACCGGGCAGGTGTCAGGCTATATACTTGATCTTTCAATTTTGCATAGCCCTGTGTTTTTGTTAAACAGTTGCCTGGACCTATTCTCTGCGCCCTCATTACTGAGGGACCCTTTATCCCGAAGTTACAGGGTCAATTTGCCTAGTTCCTTAACCGTGATTCACTCAAGCGCCTTAGTATATTCTACCCGACTACGTGTGTCCGTTTACGGTACGGGTACCTTAAAGATTAAGTTTAGCGGATTTTCTTGGGAGTCTGCTTACATACACTATCCAATCACCACAAGGGCTCTCGGTACTATCAGGTTCGACTAATCTTCCGGATTTGCCTGGAAAACTAATATCTACACCCTTCAACCGGCTATTCCGTCAGCCGGCGGTATTATCACTGCTCCGTCTCCACATCACTCTTTAAGGTAGTAAGGGAATATTAACCCTTTCTGCCATCGGCCTCGCCGTTCGGCTGAGCCTTAGGACCCGACTAACCCTGATCCGATTAGCGTTGATCAGGAAACCTTAGTCTTTCGGCGAGGGGGTTTCTCACCCCCTTTATCGTTACTTATACCTACATTTGCTTTTCCACACGCTCCAGCAGAGCTCACGCTCCACATTCAACGCTGAGTGGAATGCTCCCCTACCAACCATTACTGGTTCCATAGCTTCGGTAAATTGCTTAATGCCCGATTATTATCCACGCCAAACTCCTCGACTAGTGAGCTGTTACGCACTCTTTAAATGAATGGCTGCTTCCAAGCCAACATCCTAGCTGTCTTAGCAATCTGACTTCGTTAGTTCAACTTAGCAATTATTTCGGGACCTTAGCTGATGGTCTGGATTCTTCTCCTCTCGGGCACGGACCTTAGCACCCATGCCCTCACTCCTGATATCAAACTAATGCGCATTCGGAGTTTATCAAGACTTGATAGGCGGTGAAGCCCTCGCATCTTATCAGTCGCTCTACCTCACATTAGTAATTATCAAGGCTGCACCTAAATGCATTTCGGGGAGTACGAGCTATCTCCAAGTTTGATTAGCCTTTCACCCCCACCCACAGTTCATCCGGAAGCTTTTCAACGCTTATCGGTTCGGTCCTCCAGTTAGTGTTACCTAACCTTCAACCTGACCATGGGTAGATCACTTGGTTTCGCGTCTACTACCACTGACTAAATCGCCCTGTTCAGACTCGCTTTCGCTTCGGCTGCAAAACTTAATTTCTTAACCTTGCCAGTGACAGTAACTCGTAGGTTCATTATGCAAAAGGCACGCCGTCACAGCACGAAGCTGCTCCGACCGCTTGTAAGCGCATGGTTTCAGGGACTATTTCACTCTTCTATTCGAAGTTCTTTTCACCTTTCCTTCACAGTACTGGTTCACTATCGGTCTCTCGGGAGTATTTAGCCTTACCGGATGGTCCCGGCAGATTCATGCAGAATTCCTCGTGCTCCGCACTACTCAGGATACCACTACGGTATATATTGGATTCATGTACGCAACTATCATGCTCTATGGTGACACTTTCCAGAGTCTTCCATTCTCCAATATAAGTCCGAGATCGTGGTCCTACAACCCCAATCATGCCGTAACATGATTGGTTTGGGCTAATCCGCGTTCGCTCGCCACTACTTACGGAATCATTCTATTATTTTCTTCTCCTACAGGTACTAAGATGTTTCAGTTCCCTGCGTTCGCCTCCATCTAAGATGGATAATATCCCTTCAGGATATTGGGTTGTCCCATTCGGAAATCTTCGGATCAATGGTCATTTGCACCTACCCGAAGCTTATCGCAGCTTATCACGTCCTTCATCGCCTCCGAGAGCCAAGGCATCCGCCATGCGCCCTTGCTTACTTTCTTCAAACACTGTAAACTATGCGTAAATATACGTTTTCGTTTACCATATGGTTCGATATATACTTTAGCTCTTTTTATCTCTAAAAATTACTTACTTTATTGCTTTTGTACATCATGTCAAAGATCGTTTCAAGCTATTGCTTGATCGTGGAGAATAACGGATTCGAACCGTTGACCCCCTGCGTGCAAGGCAGGTGCTCTAGCCAGCTGAGCTAATCCCCCGTGAAATTATAAGAAGCGATTGTTCCGGATGGTTAATCCGTTTTGCTCCTCTTTTTCGCGTAGTCCCAGGCAGAGTTGAACTGCCGACCTCTACATTATCAGTGTAGCGCTCTAACCAACTGAGCTATAGGACTGTCGTTCAAAACCTCTTACCTTTCGGCTCGGCTTCTTTCTAATCTCTTATTTCATATATAGAATAAACAAAAACCAGTAGTACAATAAAAAGCGAACCAGATAAAAGGAATCACTCCAGAAAGGAGGTGTTCCAGCCGCACCTTCCGGTACGGCTACCTTGTTACGACTTAGCCCCAGTCACCAGTTTTACCCTAGGGCGCTCCTTGCGGTTACGCACTTCAGGTACCCCCGGCTCCCATGGCTTGACGGGCGGTGTGTACAAGGCCCGGGAACGTATTCACCGCGCCGTGGCTGATGCGCGATTACTAGCGAATCCAGCTTCATGGAGTCGGGTTGCAGACTCCAATCCGAACTGAGAGAGGCTTTTGGGATTAGCATCCTGTTGCCAGGTAGCGACCTTCTGTACCCCCCATTGTAACACGTGTGTAGCCCCAGACGTAAGGGCCGTGCTGATTTGACGTCATCCCCACCTTCCTCGCATCTTACGACGGCAGTCTCGATAGAGTCCTCAGCTTAACCTGTTAGTAACTATCAATAAGGGTTGCGCTCGTTATGGCACTTAAGCCGACACCTCACGGCACGAGCTGACGACAACCATGCAGCACCTTCACAGATGCCCGAAGGCTATAATATTTCTACTATATTCATCTGCAATTTAAGCCTGGGTAAGGTTCCTCGCGTATCATCGAATTAAACCACATGTTCCTCCGCTTGTGCGGGCCCCCGTCAATTCCTTTGAGTTTCACCGTTGCCGGCGTACTCCCCAGGTGGAATACTTAATGCTTTCGCTTGGCCGCTTGCAGTATATCGCAAACAGCGAGTATTCATCGTTTACTGTGTGGACTACCAGGGTATCTAATCCTGTTTGATACCCACACTTTCGTGCCTCAGCGTCAGTTGTACCCCGGTAAGCTGCCTTCGCAATTGGAGTTCTTCGTGATATCTAAGCATTTCACCGCTACACCACGAATTCCGCCTACCTTATGTACACTCAAGAATAACAGTATCAACTGCAATTTTACGGTTGAGCCGCAAACTTTCACAACTGACTTATTATTCCGCCTACGCACCCTTTAAACCCAATAAATCCGGATAACGCTCGGATCCTCCGTATTACCGCGGCTGCTGGCACGGAGTTAGCCGATCCTTATTCATAGTATACATACAAAAATCCACACGTGGATCACTTTATTCTACTATAAAAGAAGTTTACAATCCATAGGACCTTCATCCTTCACGCTACTTGGCTGGTTCAGGCTCTCGCCCATTGACCAATATTCCTCACTGCTGCCTCCCGTAGGAGTTTGGTCCGTGTCTCAGTACCAATGTGGGGGACCTTCCTCTCAGAACCCCTATCCATCGAAGACTTGGTGAGCCGTTACCTCACCAACTATCTAATGGAACGCATCCCCATCCATAACCAATAAATCTTTAACTTAAAAAAGATGCCTTTCTTAAGTACTATCGGGTATTAATCTTTCTTTCGAAAGGCTATCCCCGAGTTATGGGAAGGTTGGATACGTGTTACTCACCCGTGCGCCGGTCGTCAGCGGTATTGCTACCCTGCTACCCCTCGACTTGCATGTGTTAAGCCTGTAGCTAGCGTTCATCCTGAGCCAGGATCAAACTCTTCATTGTAAAAGTTTCATTTAAATTCTGTCCAGGATTCCGTTTATCTTAATTGACGGTTCGCATTTTTATTTACCAAGTACATGTAACAATACACGCACTTAATGCTCTTGTACTACTTGTTTCGTTTATTTATAATCTTTTCAAAGAACGATTTCTTTTTGTTACGCTGTTTTCGTAAGCGGATGCAAAGGTAGAACTTTTAATTTTAACCTCCAAATGTTTTTGAGAATATTTTTTAAATTCTTTTTCTCTAAAAACTCGATGAATGCACCGGTTATCTTACATTATGTCAACTGCGTAAGCTTTGTCTCTCTTGCAAAGCGGGTGCAAAAGTAGACTATTATTCCTGCCAATCCAAATATATCTAACTCTTTTTTATATCTTTTTTTGCAATGAATAGGTAACTCACTGAATTACAATCGTGTTACAGAACATATTTTTTTCTTCTTTGCAAGGAGCTTTTGGAAAAGGTACATCTGTATATACATTATTAATTTACGTGCGCGCGTAAGGAGGTGCCGGAAAGTTTTAAGATTCACTTTACACTGGAAAAGCTTTAAAGTTACTTTTCGTTAGTTTCTCATGAAAAAAAATAAAATGTACGCTTTGATCTGCTACATCTGCTACTGAACTGGTATTAGTTATTGTATATCAGTTATTTAAATTGGTGGGAGATAAAAACTATCTACAAATCATCTGCCACCAAATGGTTGTATCTTCTACCAAAGTAGCTACACTATTTATTTTGAAAAGCAGGCTGGGTATTTTTCCGAATCCCACAGGAAATTTTATTTCTCACGAAGAGTAATTATTAATTATTGTACAAAACATTGTTTTCTTCTGTACAAAAGAATATATTGTTCTGTACAAAAGATTTCATTCTTTTGTACAAGAATGCAGAAAGATGTCTAGGAGAATTTTAAAAAAGTGGTGAGTCTTTGAAAAAAAGTGGCGAGTGTTCGCAGATAAAGCGGTGAGTGTTTGCAGAAAGACCAGGCAGGTTGTGACCTTTTCTGGATTGAGTTTACAGTTTCTGTAGTTATTACTAGAACTGATTTAGAATATTTTTCTTATTCCTAAGCCGGCTTGGCAACAAATATTTTATTTCAAAATTCGGTTTACATTATTTCAATGGGTAATGTAGATGACTTTTTCTGGAATTGGCTTACAGATTTTGCTGTTATTACCAAGATTGGATTATTATATTATTGTTATTCCTAAACAGACATTACAGAAAATGGAAGATAATAAAATGAAAAGCAGAATTAAATAAGTGCAGCGATACAAAAGTGAATAGACTAAAGAAAAATAAGGAGGATGCTTCTAAAACCAATTTCATATACACCTAGATGAGAGTACCCCCCAAAAAAAATAAAGGGGTTGTTTTTAATGGCACATTATTGTATACATATAAAGGTGTGTAAAACCTAGATAGAACAGCAAAAAGATATTATAGCAAGTACCGAGAAGATAGGCGCTTACTCGATTAACCTCTAAATACAATACGAAAATAAACCGTGCGGTTAGTTTTTACGCACGATTACCTTCTAGTTGAAGATCTATTCAGCAATACTAATTCCACCAGTATAGAAGAGATTAAACCGCTGGTAGCAGATGAATGCTTTTAGTGGGAGATAGAATGTATCATATTTTTATCTTCCACCAAAATAAACACTTATAAATCAATGCAATGAATGCTATTTAGTAGCAGGTGGCAGATGATTATGAAGTTTTTTTATTTTTCAGAAGAAAAGTAATCTTTTACCGGTAAGAATGGTTCTTTATCAATCTAGATAAAATAAATTCCATGATATAGAATTCTTTTAATATTGTTTTGAAAGATAGTTTTCGTAATTTTGCAGAGATTCGAAAGAAAATAAAATGATTGATCAAGCTACTGTAGATAGAATTATTGATGCTGCGCAAATTGTAGATGTAGTATCTGAATTTGTAACTTTACGCAAAAGAGGTGTGAATTATGTAGGGCTATGTCCTTTTCATAATGAAAAAACGCCATCTTTCAGCGTATCTCCCTCTAAAGGATTATGCAAATGTTTCAGTTGCGGAAAAGGTGGAAACGCTGTTCATTTTATCATGGAGCATGAACAATTATCTTATTATGAAGCTCTGAAATTTCTAGCAAAAAAGTACAACATTGAGATAAAGGAAAGAGAGCTCAGCAACGAAGAGAAGCAAGCTCAAAATGCCAGAGAGAGTATGTTCATTGTAAACGGCTTTGCCAGAGATTATTTTCAAGACATTCTTGCAAATCATATAGATGGAAAAGCTATTGGTATGGCCTATTTCAGGCAGAGAGGATTTCGCGACGATATTATAAAAAAATTCCAACTTGGGTTTAGTACAGATATACGTGATGCCTTGGTACAGGAAGCACAGAGAAAAGGATATCAAAAAGAATTTCTACTTAAGACCGGACTATGCTATGAACGCGATGACCATTCCTTAAGTGACCGCTTCAGAGGAAGAGTTATTTTTCCGGTTCATACTCTATCTGGAAAAGTTGTAGCCTTCGGAGGTCGAATTCTTACCACAGACAAGAAAGTAGCCAAATACGTTAATTCGCCCGAATCTGAAATATATCACAAAAGTAGCGAGCTATACGGTATATATTTCGCCAAGCAAGCAATCGTTAAACAAGACAGATGCTTTCTTGTAGAAGGATATACTGATGTTATTTCCATGCATCAATCCGGTATTGAAAACGTTGTAGCTTCGTCCGGTACATCCCTAACATCGGGGCAGATCAGATTAATTCATCGTTTTACAAATAATATCACCGTACTTTACGATGGAGATATGGCCGGAATTAAAGCCTCCATAAGAGGTATTGACATGCTTCTGGAAGAAGGAATGAACATCAAGGTTGTATTGTTACCTGACGGAGATGATCCGGATTCTTTTGCCAGAAAGCATAATGCAACAGATTTCCAAGCGTATATTAATGAACATGAAGTAGACTTTATCAGATTTAAAGCCAATCTGTTAATTGACGAAGCAGGAAAAGATCCGATGAAGCGAGCAGAGCTTATTTCGGATGTTGTAAGAAGTATATCTGTAATACCGGAGGCAATTGTAAGATCGGTGTATATCAGAGAGTGTAGTCAATTGCTAAGAGTTGAGGAGAAACTGCTCCAGATTGAGATGGGGAAATTAATTGAGAAGCAGCAGGAAAAGAATAACAAACCGGCATACAACGAGGCTCAGTTCCCTCCTCCTGTAGAAGAAATGATTCCTGAAGAGATTTATCAATCATTTATTCCGGCTGAAGGAAAAGAAGGAAGCGAATTTTATCAGTACGAACGTCTTATCATGAGTGCACTTGTAAGATATGGTGAGAAAGTAATGTGCAATATGACAACTGAAGAGGGAGAAGAAACTCCGACTACAGTTATTGAATATATTACCAATGACTTAAAACAGGACGATTTAAAATTCCACAATCCAATTCATCGAAAGATTCTATCTGAAGCAGGGGCACATTTAAAAGATAATAATTTTATCTGTGCTAGGTATTTTATTGCACATCCAGATCCGTTAATCAGTAAACTGGCAGCAGAACTTTCGAGTGACCGAGATCAATTAAGTAAATACCATACCAAAGGACAGCATATAGTAACTGATGACGAACGATTACACGAATTAGTACCTTCTCTTATGACCAGTTTTAAAAATGCCATTATAGAGGAGGAACTAAAACACATTATGTATGCACTTCAGGATCCTGAGAATAGCAAATCTGAAGAAAAATATACGGCCATAATGAAGCGCTATAAAGATGTTCAGAACATACGCGACATGATGGCCAAAAGACTTGGTGACAGAGTTATTTTAAGAAAATAAAGCTCTATTTATGGGCAATAAGGTCCATAAATTCACTACGAGTTGTAGCATTCTTAAAAGCCCCGGAGAAATCAGAAGTAGTAGTAATTGCATTTTGCTTTTCAACTCCTCTCATCTGCATACACATATGCTTTGCTTCAACAACCACCATTACGCCTAACGGGTTAAGAGTTTGCTGAATGCATTCCTTAATCTGCAAAGTCATTCTCTCCTGAACCTGCAAACGATGGGAGAAAATATCAACTACGCGGGCAATTTTGCTTAGACCGGTAATATAACCATTAGGAATATAAGCTACATGAACTTTTCCATAAAAAGGAATCATGTGATGTTCACAAAGAGAAAAGAAATCGATGTCTTTAACTATCACCATTTGGTTGTAGTCCTCTTTAAACTTAGCAGAGCGAAGCACTTCGTGAGGATCTTCTCCATATCCCCTGGTTAAAGTAATCATAGCCTTGGCTACTCGTTCGGGAGTTTTCAACAAGCCTTCTCTGTTTACATCCTCACCTAATATTTCTAATATATTATGATAGTTTTTCTTTAATTCTTCAATTTGGAAATTCAAAGCTTCTTCCTTAGTCATCATCTATAGTGGTATAATAATTTTCGTTCTTACAATAGAGGCTTCGCTAAAAGCTCCTGTTTGCTTCATTTTTTTCATCATTGCATACGCTTCTTCTATTGTTTTATAATCGCCAGCCTGGCACAACCATCTTGGCGATATAAAAATAGTATAAACCGGTAATTGCGGAAAATAGCTTTTCACCTTTCCCTCTATTTCGTATGCAGCGTTCCTTGCTTCTCTTGAATCACCGCCAGAAAAAACAAGAATTCTATATCCTGATTCTTTCAGAACTTTTGTTTCTTTGGTATGTTGCGATCCAATCAAAGATTCCAAACGTTGATCCTGGTGTATTGTTACAGTTCCACAACCAGGCTCCTGACGTTCCAGACTCTTAATTATATTATTTTGTCCTTTAACGCCTGTTACAAGACAAAACAAAAACAACAGTAAAACAGGATAAAGTTTCATGGCTAAAAAATAAAATAAGCAGAAGGAGGAGAGTTCCTTCTGCTGCTTATATTTTTTTTATGCATTAAAAGCATCAATAATACCTTTGAAATCATCAGCTTTCAAAGAAGCACCACCGATAAGACCACCATCAACATCAGGATTAGCAAACAATTCTTTTGCATTAGAAGCTTTGCAGCTACCACCATACAAGATAGAAGTGTTGTCTGCTACTTCTTTTCCGTATTTTTCAACAATTGTAGAACGGATGTATGCATGAATTTCCTGAGCTTGTTCTGCAGTAGCAGTTTTACCTGTACCAATAGCCCAAACTGGTTCGTAAGCTAAAACAATTTTAGAGAAATCTTCAGCAGAAAGATCAAACAAAGAACCTGCCAACTGAGAGTATACAATTTCATTTTGTTTTCCAGCTTCACGTTCTTCCAAAACTTCACCAATACAGAAAATTGGAGTCAAGCCGTTAGCTAAAGCCAAAACAACTTTATCTTTAAGGATTTCTGCAGTTTCGTGATAGTAAGCACGACGTTCTGAGTGGCCAAGGATTACATATTTAGCTCCTGTTGATGCAACCATAGCAGCAGAAACTTCACCAGTATAAGCACCAGATTCTTTATCTGCACAGTTCTGAGCAGCAACACCAATCTTATTTGTATCAATAGCAGCAGCTACAGATGCAAGATGAATGAAAGGAGTACCGATAACTACATCACAATTTGGCTTTTCGTTGGCCAATACTTCATTTAACTCTTTTGCCAATGCTAAACCTTCAGCAAGGGTCTTGTTCATTTTCCAGTTTCCTGCAACAATGTTTTTTCTCATTTTTCTATTTTTTAAAGGGTTAATTAAATTCCTTTGTCGTTTTTTATCCAGACGTTTAATCACTAACAAATCTAATCCCAATACAAATAACAGAGGGATTATAAACCATAATATAACCAAGATTATAGTATGTTTGTCATCAATCAATTTCTGATGACCTATTTCAAGCTTATCAAGTTTTCCGGAAAGAGCATATTCATCCGGTAAATTTGAATGATGCCATTTATTTAAAATAACCCCATTCTTAATCAAGACTAATCCCGGATTGGAACGAATTATTGTTTTTAAAGTAACATCATCACTAAAACAGAAAGGATATTCTGCACCAGTCTTACCTTTCCACTGTTCTATTTGAGTATCTAAAGAAGAGGTTAAACAATAGAAAGAATAACCATTCTCAACACTATAGTCATAAATTTCATTGATTAAATCAATATCATTATCATCAGCTTCTTCTATTCGATGTGCTATCAGCAGGAAGGTATATCCTTTATCAGTTAGTATCTTATTTGTTATATCCTCCCCTGTTTTCATCTCAGTAATAGAGAAATCGTGAATTGGAGGTTCGTAACCTTTCTCTTTTAAAACAGTTCTTGAATCAACAAATTTCCAAGTACTATCGGGATAATTTTCCAATGTAAATTCTTTCTTTACACCATCCTTTTCAAGGGTAAAGAAATTCTCATAAACACTTTTCTTTGCTCCTTCAGGTATCGACATACTCTGAAGTATATCAGTTCCAATTTTATAAGGGCGAAAATCTAAGATTGGCAGATTCCGATAACAGTAAATAGATAGAACTAAGCCAAAAAATATAATATATAAAGCAATCAGCCACTGTGTTTTTTCGCTGACAAGTCTTATAATCCGAGGTTTCCAGATAAAGCAGGAAATTGCAGCAATAAGCAATATTATGTTTTTATAAAAAGTTTGCCAATTAGTCAACACTAAAGCATCACCAAAACAGCCACAATCAGAAACTGGATTTTTTAGAGCTAAATAAAAAGTGAGAGGAGTCATAAAGATCAGCATCAACAGAGCTAATGCAGTACTTGTATTTTTCCGAATCCCGAAAAGAAGATATCCTCCCACTGAAAGTTCAAAAACAGCGAGAAAAATAGCAAGAAAAAGAGGAAGAAAACCTGGTATGAATGAAGTTAATCCAAAGGCCTCTGCATAATCCTGGATCTTATAGGTAGAACCAAGGGGATCTATAGCTTTCACGAAACCCGAGAAAACAAATACAATGCCAAGGAGAAATCTACAAAGATTCACCCATACATCCAAAATTCTATTTTGCTGATTCTTTGTCTCCAAATTCAATTTTTATCAAACCAAATACTGAATAATTAATCATATCCATATAGTTGGCATCTATTCCTTCCGAAACTAAAGTTTGTCCGGACAAGCTTTCTATTTGTTTAGTCCTGTAAATCTTCATTAAAATAAGATCTGTATACGAGGTTATTCTCATAGATCTCCAAGCCTCATCATAATCATGATTTTTTGCAAGCATCAATTCTAAAGCAGAATTAGCATATTTGTCATACAAAACCATCGCTTCATCAACAGTGATATCTGCAGATTCTGCATATCCTAATTCAAGCTGAATTAATCCTATTATTCCATAATTTACAATAGCTATAAATTCAGACCGAACTCCTTCATCTACCAATGAAACTCCTTTAGTCTCAATTGAGCGTATACGATTTGCTTTTATAAAAATCTGATCTGTTACAGAAGCCGGACGTAAAATGCGCCATGCTGGTCCATAATCATGAAGCTTCTTAAAAAACAAATCACGACAGAGAGCTATAACATGTTCAAATTGTTGCTTAGTATCTTTCATTTCATTATAAATAAAGTGCAAAGTTAAGAAATTATTAAGAAAAAATAAGAAGAGGATGCTCTAAATTACATTAAAGCATCCTCTTCTTTTAAATATCATTGAAAAATCTATGAACAACGTATAATCTGACCTGGTTTTAGTCTAGATTTCTTTGTAAGTCCATTCATTTTACGTAACTCAGCAATAGTAACTCCTCTTTCTTTTGCAATTTTAGCAAGTGTATCACCTCTATGAACCTTGTGATACTTAATAACATTATCATCAGCAGCATTAGAAGCTGCAACAGCAGTAGCTCCCTTACGTTCATATCTGCCATTTCTGTTAAATGTATATGTATCAGCTACTATATCCTGATTTGGAAAATCGAACATTAATGCCGGATTTATAGCAATACCCAAGAAACGAGTTTCAAAATGGAGGTGAGAACCTGTTGAATGTCCTGTATTACCTCCTAAACCGATAACTTCTCCAGCTTTAACTATTTGATCAGGATCTACTAATTGTTTAGACAAGTGGCCATAAATTGTTTCAAGTCCGTTTGCATGACGTATCACAATATATTTTCCATATCCACGAGCTTCAAATTTTACAATACGTACTTTGCCGTCAAACGCAGCACGAATTGTATCACCTATTTCAACTTTTAAATCGAGTCCATTATGCATTCTTCTCCAACGAGGGCCGAATGGAGATGTAATTGATCTGCTTGGAGTAGGCATATAGAAGCCTCTTAGATCAATTGTGAACGATTCGGGTACAACTGTTTCAGAATTTCTTCCATAAGCATGCACATACTCATTATTCCAGCTTGGGTACAAGCTGTAAGCAGGAAAAGCAGCTTGTTCAGCTCTTATTTGTTTTTGTAAAGCTAAGGAATCAACACTCTTTAATTTTCTGTCAATAGGAGCCTGACGTGCAATAAGATCCTGAGAAAAAGAACTCAGACTTACCATTGCCGCGGCAGCTACTAACATTGTTTTAACGCAAATAAAATTCATTCGTACTATTTTTCGATTAAAACTCATCGTTAGCATACAAATAATCAAATGTAGCTACTTTATACACGAAGAGTTCATCGGGTTTAAAAAATCTGTTTAACTCTGCTTTCGCAGTTTCGGGTGAATCGGAAGCATGAATAATGTTTTCTTGAAAACTCATACTAAAATCACCTCTAATTGTTCCGGGAGCAGCCAAACGTCCATTTGTTGGTCCAGCCAACGTACGAACAACTTGAATAGCATCCACACCTTCATAGCAACATACAATAACAGGAGCGGTCATCATTGAGTCTTTCACGCGTTGAAAGAATGATTTTGTGCTAAGATGTGAATAATGCTCACTTAGAATATCATCTGTTAATTGAATCATTTTCATTCCTGCAAGTCTCAAACCTTTCCGTTCAAAACGTTTGGTTATCTCACCAACTAATCCTCTTTGAAGAGTACAAGGCTTTAGTATTACCAAAGTTTGTTCCATGCAGAATAATGATTTTTTATCAGTTTTACGTCCTGTTTTATTTTTAATATTCTCAAAGATAGCATTTTTCCGAGAAAAGTCAAAACCCAATTAACTATTTTTTAGGATTAAAATGTTTGCTTTTTTAAAAATGAATCCCGCAAAGCCCCGCCTATAAGTCGTATCAATAACATACATGTTATACAACATACAGTAAAATAATATTCTGCATTTTAACTGTATATTAAAAACATTTTCAACTTATAGACGCCCAATTTACATTAGTTTTGCGTAAAGATTTGAGTTGTTTCCACAGTAAATCATTATCTGGACTAACGCCCGAAGGGTCATTATCAACAATTTCCTGTGCTATATTGCGCACATATTGAAGAAGTTGTCCATCACGTGCAAGATCTGCAATTTTCAGATCAAAAGCTATTCCGCTCTGTTGCGTACCTTCTAAATCGCCAGGACCACGCAATTTCAAATCGGCCTCAGCTATTTCGAAGCCATCATTTGTGCGAACCATAATTTCAAGTCGTTTGCGAGTATCTTCGGATAGCTTGTAATTAGTAACCAAAATACAATAAGACTGATCGGCACCCCTACCTACCCTTCCTCGTAACTGATGTAATTGAGAAAGTCCGAATCTCTCAGCATTTTCAATCACCATTACAGAGGCATTAGGCACATTTACTCCTACTTCAATAACAGTAGTAGCTACCATAATCTGTGTTTCGCCGCTGACAAACCTCTGCATCTCGGCATCCTTCTCTACAGCTTTCATCTTGCCGTGCAATTTGCTAACCTTATACTGAGGAAAGGCTTCACAAATATGGAGATAACCTTCTTCCAGGTTCTTTAGATCTATCTTCTCACTTTCTTTTATTAAAGGATATACAATATAAACCTGACGCCCTTCTGTTATTTGCTTACCAATTGAAAGATATAAGCTTTCTCTTCTGTTATCAAACTGATGCATTGTTGCAATTGGCTTTCTTCCTGGAGGAAGTTCGTCGATAACAGAAACATCCAAGTCGCCATAAAGAGTCATAGCCAGCGTACGGGGTATTGGAGTTGCAGTCATAACAAGTATATGAGGAGGATAGATGCTTTTTTGCCATAATTTAGCACGTTGAGCTACCCCGAAACGGTGCTGTTCGTCGATCACCACTAATCCTAATTTTGAAAAAGCAACGTTATCTTCAATAACTGCATGTGTACCTATCAGAATATTAATATTTCCCGTAATAAGATCGGATAATAATTTTTCTCGCTTCTTACCTTTAACGGAACCTGTTAATAACTCCACATGGATGTTTAATCCAAAAAGCAGTTCCTTGATTGTTTCAGTATGCTGGTTTGCCAGAATTTCAGTCGGCGCCATCAGGCATGCCTGATATCCATTATCTATAGCAATAAGCATACTCATTAATGCAACGAGTGTTTTACCACTTCCCACATCTCCTTGCAAAAGTCGGTTCATTTGCTTGCCACCCCCAACATCATTACGTATCTCCTTAACAACACGTTTTTGAGCTCCGGTTAATTCAAAAGGAAGGTTTTTTGTATAAAATTCATTGAAAGCCTTTCCTATATGCTCGAATATATAGCCACGATATTTTTGCTGCCGATCCTTACTGTATCGAAGAATATTTAATTGTATATAAAACAACTCCTCAAATTTCAGGCGCATTTGTGCTTTACGCAACAAATCCGGATTCTTAGGAAAATGTATATTCTTCAACGCATCCGTAAGAGACATTAAATGATGCTTAGAAATAATAGCAGCAGTAAGAGTCTCTGGCAATGGCGACTGAAGTTGCAGAAATGCAGCTTCAACCAGTTTTTGCATAGCAGTAGAGTTGAGAAAGCTACGCTTCATCTTCTCCGTTGTATTATAATACGGCTGCAACCCCATTGAAGAAAGTGTAAGCTCCGAAGCATTATCTATATCGGGATGTGCAATATTAATTCGTCCTCCATAAACTGTAGGTTTACCAAAAACAATATACTCTTCGTGAGCTTTATATTTACCTGCAATGTATTTAATTCCCTGAAACCACACCAAATCGACAACTCCCGTACCATCCGAAAAGTGTGCAACCAATCGTCTTTGTCTTCCTTCGCCAAAAGTCTCAAAACTAAGTATTTGCCCTTTAAGCTGAATATAAGGCATATTGCCATCTATCTCATGCACATAGTACACTCTGCTTCTATCCACATATTTATATGGGAAATAATAAAGCAAATCATGCAAAGAATATATCTCTAGCTCTTTGTTAAGGATTGCCGCTTTTTGAGGTCCTACTCCGGGCAAATATTTTATATCTCGTGTAGTTATATCAAACATTCGCTAATGCTTTAGCAATAATCATATCAAAAGGGGTAGTAATCTTTATATTCTCTCTGTTTCCTTCTACAAGTTCAACTTTTACTCCCATTGCTTCCACCACAGAGGCATCATCAGTAAATAAAGGAGTGAATTCTTGTCCATAGGCCATTTTTAATAATGTCGTAGTAAACACTTGCGGAGTTTGTACAAGCTTATAGTTATTGCGGTCTACGGTTTCACTCTGCCCATCGCTTATCTTTCGTATAGTTTCTACCACATCAATTACAGGTATAGCAGCTTTATGAATGTTAGCAGCATCAAAACAACGAGCAATAACTTCTTGAGAAACAAACGGGCGAACTCCATCGTGCACTCCAATTAATCCATCATCATCAGCCAGAGCTAATCCGTTTTTAACCGAATGAAAACGAGTTTCACCTCCATCTGCTAATAAATAAGGAATTCTAAATTGATATTCTGTGCATAAATCATTCCAGTAAAGCTGTTGTTCCTTAGGCAAAACAAGAATAATTTTCATTTCCGGATCAAAACGATGAAAAGTTTCAATAGTCAACATTAACACAGGTTTGCCATTGACTGGAAGAAATTGTTTCGGAACTTCACCTCCCATACGCAAGCCTTTTCCGCCCGCTACTATAATTAATTGCTTTTTCATCATTATCCTTTGCTGTAAACGTTCCTACAAATATAATATCTTTGCTTTTAAATCTAAAAGATTAAATCTAAAAAAGAGCAATTATCACATTTAGCAAATGTCTTAATAACTATTTTGATTAAATTCCTTCACCAATAAATAAAAACCATTCATCAATGGCTTAATTTTATTGGCCAATGAATTTAGAATAAAGGCCAATCATTACTACTAGTTTGATTATGTTATTAAAGAGCGTAACTAAACCTCTTTTTTAACGTGAAAGAAAAAGCATCTACTATTTCCCAAGGCTTCTTAACTAAAGTTTCGAAGAAAAATGGGAGATGGTAGACGCTTATATTTTTATTTCGGGTAGAAACTTATTAGTTTCTGACAAGCATTCCTTTTGCTATTTCGTTTGCTTTTTCTTTTCCTAAGAAATAATCAACGATTTCTAAAGCGAAAGCAGGAGCTGCAGCTGGACCTTCGGCAGTTATAAATAATCCATCTCTGACAACTGCTTTATCGCGGGTTAAAACGGCTCCTTCAAGAAACTTTTCAAACCCCGGATAGCAAGTTGCATGCTTTCCTTTGAGTAAACCTAAATTTCCATAAACCAGCGGAGCAGCACAAATAGCAGCCAATGGCTTGTTTGCCTTTGCAAAACTCAGAATCAAATCACGTAACCCCTTATGAGCATCAAGTCCGGACGCTCCAGGCATTCCACCCGGAAGAACCAACATCGCTGCATCTGCAAAATTAGCTTTTTCAAAAACCAGATCAGCTACAACTGATATTCCGTGTGCACCTGCAACGATATTGTTACCTGCAACCGAAACTGTCTTTGCACTTATTCCTGCACGACGTAATATATCAACCACAGAGAGGGCTTCGATCTCTTCAAAACCTTCGGCTAAAAAGATATAAACTGTTCCCATAGTACAAATTATTTAAGTTTGAAATAATAAGTAATTGTTCCTGTTTGATTATTTAATCCACTTACGGAGTTAAAATGGGCTTTCTTGGCAGCTTCTTCAGCTGCTTTTCTAAGTGCCTGATTAGTGGTATTAGTCATCTTATTAATGCTCGTTCTAATTACCTGACCAGCTGGATTTACAACAATAGTAACTACAACTTTACCTTCTTCTCTTACGTTATAGCTAGGGCGAGGCAAACCACCAGAACCTAAAGAACGTCCATCCAAATCAAAAGATCCGTTTCCTGAACCATTACCAGTACCATATCCAGTTCCCGATCCTGTTCCACGACCCGTTTCAGAATTTCCTCTGGAACCATCACCCAAGCCTGTGCCAGTTGTACCAGCACCTACACCACCTAAGGATTTTGCTCTTCCAAATGCACTCGAAGCAAGTTTATTTGCTGCTGCAGCCGAAGCTTTTTCTGCTTTTTCATTTTCATCCTCAGCCGGTAACTGTTGCACAATCTTTATCTGATCAGACTTAACTGCATTATTTACTTTCGTAGAATTACCAACAGGAATAGCCTCACCTTTTATAACAGGGGCCGCTCCCGGTTTTTCCTTTGAAACAACGCGCTGTTTAGGTTCGCCTCCACCCTTTTTGGCAGCCTCACCATATTTTGGTTTAGGCTTTTCAACCGGCATTGGTTCTTCCAACATAGAGATTGCTGAGACCTCTACTAATTTTTCTTCTTCTTTTGGAGCGGTAACTTCACTAATCTTAAGCAAACTAAATCCAATCAAGACAACAACAAGAATAATAAAGAATGAGCGATTGTGCCTTGTAGGGGAATCAAGTCGCATTCTATAGGCTCCATATTCCTTGTTTTTTCCCTGGAATATCAAGTCACACCATTCTTGTGATGTTAAATTATCCTTTGCCATTATTACTTCTTTTTAGCACGCTTTTAAATATTAAGCGTCATTATCACATTATCGCAAACAATTTTTATATTCATGAATTGCTTTTTCAAGTCCCAGATAAAGAGCATCGCTTATAAGTGCATGCCCTATTGACACTTCATCAATCCATGGAATATTTTTATAAAGGTAGTTCAGATTAACTAAACTAAGATCATGACCTGCATTTAAGCCTAGTCCTAAACGACGAGCTGTTTTTGCAGCTTCAACAAAAGGAGCAATTGCAGCTTCCGGATCTTTGGGATAAAGCGTTGCGTAAGGTTCTGTGTACAATTCAACTCTGTCGGCACCAGCCTTAGCTGCATACTCCACCATTTCAACATCAGCAGCAACGAATACAGACGTACGTATTCCGGCACGAGTAAATCTGTCGAGAACTTCAGTCAGAAAAGCAAGATTGTTTTTAGTATCCCATCCGGAATTTGAAGTTATCTGCGAAGGATCATCAGGCACCAAAGTAACCTGATTAGGTTTTACCTGCAATACTAATTCTATAAATTCAGGAGAAGGATAACCTTCAATATTGAATTCTGTTTTCAACAACGGACGCATTTCATACACATCAGAACGACGAATATGTCTTTCATCAGGACGAGGATGAACAGTAATGCCTTCAGCACCAAACATTTCACAGTCTAACGCTACCTTAGTTACATTGGGAGTATTCCCTCCTCTTGCATTACGAAGTGTTGCCACTTTGTTGATATTTACACTCAATTTAGTCATAACTATTTTTATATTGTTAGGAATCCACTTGTTTTTTCAAGAAAGAAGAAAAAATTAGCAATCATTATTGCCATAATACAAAAAAGATTCCCCAAATTTGCATATAACGTATCGACTGCAAAAGTAACAGTATTTACCGAATACTAAATATTTTGTATCGAAAAGATTCATAAAAGCAATCACTTAAAATAAAAATAAGATGAAATTCGCTATTTTCGGAAACTGTTTTCAAGCAAAAAAATCACTACATGCGGAGAACTTATTTGCAATTCTAAAGCAACATGGTGCTGAGATATATGTAGATTGGGAATTTTATGAATTCCTAACTAAAGATCTTAATTTCACTCCAAAGGTTAGTGGACTTATTGGTGATAATGATTTTGAAGCTGATATGGTAATCAGTATCGGAGGAGATGGAACATTCCTTAAGGCTGCAAGCCGAGTGGGCAGAAAAAATATTCCCATATTAGGAATCAACACCGGACGATTAGGTTTCCTTGCTGATGTTTCTCCCGAAGAAATAAACGATACTTTTAATGAAATACATAATGGGCAATTCAAGGTGGAAGATCGTAGTATTCTACAATTAGAAAGTGACCTGGAAGAACTTAAAGGTTATCCCTTCGCTTTGAATGAGATTGCTATTCTTAAGAGAGACAGTTCATCTATGATTTCTATCCATACAACCATCAATGGAGCATATCTTACCACTTATCAAGCCGATGGATTGGTTATCTCTACTCCTACAGGATCAACAGCTTATTCACTAAGCATTGGTGGACCAATAATAGTGCCTCATTCTAATACTATAGCAATAGCTCCTGTTGCACCGCATAGCTTAAATGTTCGTCCTATCGTAATTCGCGATGATTGGGAAATAACTCTCGATGTTGAAAGCCGCAGTCATAATTTTCTTATAGCAATTGACGGACGAAGCGAATCATGCAGTGAAGGAAGTCGTCTTACTATTCGAAAGGCTGATTACAACATTAGGGTCGTAAAGCGATATAACCACATATTTTTCGACACATTGCGTACCAAAATGATGTGGGGCATCGATAATCGTTCAAAATAGCACTTTACAATAAACAAAAGAAGGCATCCTATAAGGACGCCTTCTTCCATTTTTATAGGAAAGCAATATTAGATTGCGTTCATTTCTGATAAAACGTCGTTTGTTTTACGAACTGCAGCTGCGCTCTTTTCGAAAAGTTCTTTTTCTTCTGCATTCAATTCAATTTCAACAATCTTTTCAACACCGTTACGGCCGATGATTGCAGGAACACCAATACAGATATCAGACTGACCATATTCACCTTCCAAAGCAACGCATGAAGGAATCATCTTCTTTTGGTTCTTGATAATAGATTCAACTACATAAGCTCCAGCAGCACCTGGTGCATACCAAGCAGAAGTTCCAAGAAGACCTGTCAAAGTAGCTCCACCTACCATAGTAGATTTAACAACTTCTTCAATTTGTTCTTTGCTTAGGAAGTTACTTACAGGAAGACCTTTGTATGTAGCAAAGCGAGCCAAAGGAATCATTGTTGTGTCACCGTGACCACCAATTACCATACCTTCAACTTCGTTAGCGTTGCATCCTAAAGCTTGAGACAAGAAATATTTGAAGCGTGAGCTATCCAAAGCACCACCCATACCAATAATTTTATTCTTTGGTAAGCCAAGTGATTTAAGTGAAAGATAAGTCATTGTATCCATTGGGTTAGAAATAACTACAATGATTGCATCTGGAGAATATTTCAAAATGTTACCTGCAACAGACTTTACAATACCAGCATTAACACCGATAAGTTCTTCACGAGTCATACCTGGTTTACGAGGAATACCTGAAGTAATTACAACAACATCTGAATTTGCAGTTTTAGCATAATCATTTGTACAACCAACAACTGTAGTGTCGAAACCCAACAATTGAGCAGTTTGCATCATATCCATTGCTTTACCTTCAGAAACACCTTCCTTAACGTCAAGCATTACTACTTCATCTGCCACTTCATTAAATGCAAGTACGTTTGCACATGTAGCGCCTACATTACCAGCGCCTACTACGGTTACTTTTGACATAATATTTATTTTTATAACAAGTTAATAATATCTATCTTTAAATATTTGGCAAATTTACAACCTTAATTCCTATTAAGGAAAAATTTCCATAATAATTTTAGTTAATTAGTTAGAAAGGAATCTTTGAATATAAAAACAATTAATGTTTTTGCTATTCAACATTAAAAGCATTACTTTTGCAAGCTTATTACAAAACATCATAATATTTACAACATAGGCTTTTAGTAATATGAATAAGAAAACAACATGGATAGTGGCTATAATCACTACCATTTTAGTAATTGCTATTGCAGGAATCACTTACTTATTCCTCCGCTCAGAAAAAGAAAAAAAAGAATTAGTTCAGAATTTCGAGTTAGACAAAAAGGATCTGGAAAATGAATATACCGGATTCGCTAAGCAATATGATGAATTAAAATTTATCACATCTAACGATTCTTTGTCTACTCTTTTAAGTGAAGAACAAGTAAAAGTACAACGTCTGCTCGAGCAACTTCGCTCTGTAAAAGCTACAAATGCATCCGAAATAAGAAGGTTGAAAAATGAATTGAATTTACTTCGTAAAGTAATGGTTGGATATGTAAACCAGATTGATTCACTTAACCGCCTAAACAAATCACTTACTGCCGAAAACCAGGAAGTTAAACAAAAATATCTGAGTGCAACAGAACAAATAAGTAGTTTATCTGAAGAAAAGAAGAACTTACATAACAAAGTAACTTTAGCTGCTCAGCTAGACGCTACAGGTATTACTCTTTTAGCAAAAGACAAAAAGGGTAAACAAGCTAAGAAAGTTAAGGATATAGTTAAATTCCAGATAGGATTTACTATCGTAAAAAATATAACTGCCGAAGCGGGAAACAAAACAATCTATATACGTATAACTAAGCCTGATAATGACGTATTAACTAAAAACGGCGGAACGTTCTCTTATGAAAACAGGAATCTGACTTATTCAATCAAGAAGTATGTAGAATATACAGGTGAAGAACAATCTGTTACAGTATTTTGGGATGTTGAAGAATTCTTATATGCAGGTTCATATGGCGTTGATATCTTTGCCGACGGCAATCTCATTGGTTCAAAGAGATTTACTATTGAGTAGTAAGAAGCATTAAGCTTCTATAAAAAACGCTTCAATCTTTTTGCCAATTCGCAGAAACAATCTATTTTTGCATCGTTGTTTATGCAATTATTTGTTATGCACATAATATTGTGCATTGCAAATAATTGCAACTATAAACAAAAACAAAATGTTTTTTAGTTGAATACTATTACGTTCATAATGTTTAAGATGCAATGAAAAAGTTACTCAGTTTAGTTATACTGTTAAGTATTACTTGCTCATTAAGTTCGCAAGAAGTTCTAAGTTTAGATAGTTGTCGCGCATTAGCTCTTGCCAACAACAAAGACTTGCAAATTGGTAATGAAAAAATTAAAGCAGCATACTATGAGAGAAAAGCTGCATTCACAAACTTTCTTCCCAACATTTCAGCAACAGGCTCTTACATGCGCAATCAAAAAAACATTGCGCTTCTTGGCGAAGATAAGTTCCTGCCAATCGGGTCATTAACGTCAAATGGCACCTTTGGATATACCCCTGGTGCGGGACAAGTACAAGAAATTAAACTTCCTTCAGGACAATGGGTGCCTACTGATGCCAGTGGCACTCCTTTCGATCCTACCAAAAATCCTGAGAAGCTTGTTTGGAAACAATACACCACTATTCCGAAAGAGCAATTTGAGTTCGACACCAAGAATGTTTATGCCGGAGCAATAACACTTACTCAACCTATTTATATGGGTGGTAAAATTAGAGCTTACAATAAAATAACAAAATTTGCAGAAGAGCTAGCTAAAACACAGCACAAGTCAGGGATGCAGGAGGTTATTTTAAACACAGATCAGGCATATTGGCAAGTGGTATCTCTGGTCAATAAAAAGAAGTTGGCTGAAGGTTATCTGGAACTTCTAAAAAAACTGGAAAGCGACGTTGACAAAATGATTGCAGAAGGAGTTGCAACAAAGGCTGACGGACTTTCTATAAAAGTAAAGGTTAACGAAGCCGAAATGACACTTACAAAAGTAGAAGACGGTTTAAGTCTTTCCAGAATGTTGCTCTGTCAGATCTGTGGCATAGACTTATCAACACCTATTAAATTAGCTGACGAAACAATTAACAATCTACCAGTCAACCCATCTGTTGGAGTTGCCGATATAGATATGGCCTACAAAAATCGTCCAGAACTTAAAAGTCTGGAATTAGCTACAAACATTTATAATCAGAAAATAAACATAACTCGCTCAGAATTTCTTCCTTCAGTAGTGTTAATAGGAAATTACCTCGTAAGCAACCCTTCAATATACAATGGATTTGAAAATAAGTTTGGTGGACAATGGAATGTAGGTGTTATGGTAAAAATACCTATTTGGCATTGGAAAGAAGGTTCTTACAAAGTAAATGCAGCCAAAGCAGAAGCTCGTGTCGCTCAATTTCAATTGGCAGATGCAAAAGAAAAAATCCAGTTACAAGTAAATCAATCGGCATATAAAGTAAATGAAGCATCTAAAAAACTAGCCATGGCTGAAAAGAACATGGAAAAAGCCAATGAGAATTTACGCTATGCTACTTTAGGATTTGAAGAAGGTGTAATTCCCCCAAGTAATGTGCTCGAAGCGCACACAGCATGGTTGTCTGCTCAATCAGAAAAAATAGATGCGCAGATCGATGTTAAACTAACCGAGATATATCTACAGAAATCATTAGGAACATTATCAAAATGATATAAAAAATAAATAATATGGCATCACAAAAATCACAAAACAGTAATATGCTGCTGGCATTTATTACCCTACTTGGGGTTATTGCAATCGTTGCTTTAGTAGGTTTCTTTATGCTAAGAAAAGGCCCCGAAATTATTCAAGGACAAGCTGAAGTAACCGAATATAGAGTATCCAGTAAAGTTCCCGGCAGAATTTTAGAGTTCAGAGTGAAAGAAGGTGATAAAGTTAAAGCTGGCGATACACTGGCCATACTTGAAGCGCCTGAGGTTACCGCAAAAATGATGCAGGCGCAAGCTGCAGAATCTGCTGCTCAAGCACAAAACCAGAAAGCTATCAAGGGAGCTCGTTCAGAACAAATACAAACCGCTTATGAAATGTGGCAAAAAGCCAAAGCCGGAGTTGATATTGCAGAAAAATCTTATAAAAGAGTGAAGAACCTTTTCGAGCAAGGTGTGATGTCTGCCCAAAAAATGGATGAACTAACAGCACAACGCGATGCTGCCATAGCTACAGAAAAAGCTACTCATGCACAATATTCAATGGCTAAAAACGGAGCGGAAAGAGAAGATAAGCTTGCAGCTTCGGCATTAGTAGATAGAGCAAAAGGTGCTGTTGCCGAAGTTGAATCTTACGTAAAAGAAACAGTATTGATAGCTCCAATGGATGGTGAAATTAGTGAGATATTTCCTGAAATGGGAGAACTAGTAGGAACAGGTGCACCAATTATGAACGTAGCTAAAATGGACGACATGTGGGTAACCTTCAATGTTCGTGAAGATCTTCTGAATGGACTCAATATCGGAACTGAGTTTACTGCTATTATTCCTTCTATGGATAATAAAGAAGTGAAGTTGAAAGTGAACTTCATGAAAGACTTAGGCACTTATGCTGCATGGAAAGCAACTAAGACAACCGGACAGTTCGATTTAAAAACATTTGAAGTCCGTGCACTTCCTACTGAAAAAATACAGAATCTTCGTCCAGGAATGTCTGTTATTATTAAGAAATAGATATGATGGAAACAACACAAAAGAAATATACCAGCCTGGGGCAAGTCATGAAACGTGAATGTAAGCGTTTGGTGTCGCGCCCGCTTTATCTCTTTTGTATGGTCATAGCACCCATGTTCTGCTATATTTTCTTTACCACATTAATGGGATCCGGACTTCCCACAGATCTTCCTATTGGTGCTGTTGATTTAGACAACTCGTCAACATCCCGCTCTATTCTTAGAAACCTGGACGCTTTCGAACAAACAAATATTGTTGCCAGATATGAAAGTTTTGATGATGCAAGAATAGCCATGCAACGAGGAGATATTTACGGATTCTTTTATATACCTGAAGATTTAGCCTCAAAAGCAATAAGTGGTCGCCTACCTAGAATATCATTTTATACAAACAATTCTTATCTGATTGCTGGTTCTTTACTTTTCAAAGACATGAAAATGATGTCAGAACTAGCGGGCGGTGCCTTATCGCGTGCCACACTTTATGCTAAGGGCGCTACCGAAGAACAAGCCATTGCAATATTACAGCCAATAGTAATTGATACACATCCACTAAATAATCCATGGCTTAATTACTCTGTTTATTTGTGTAATACTCTTGTTCCTGGAATATTAATGATACTCATATTTATGACGACAGTCTATTCTATTGGAGTTGAGATTAAAGAAAGAACCGCCAGAGAATGGTTAAGACTAGGCAATAATTCTATCTATATATCATTAGCAGGAAAGCTGATACCACAAACAATAGTGTTCTTTGTGATGAGTATCTTTTATAATACCTATCTCTACGGATACTTGCATTTTCCTTGCAATAGTGGTATTTTACCAATGATTTTTGCTTCTCTGCTTTTGGTTCTTGCATCGCAAGCCTGCGGAGTAGTAATGATCGGCACTTTTCCCACATTGCGCCTGGGACTGAGTTTTGCCTCACTATGGGGAGTTATTTCATTCTCTATTTCAGGATTCTCATTTCCGGTAATGGCCATGCATCCAGTACTTCAAGGTCTATCAAATCTATTTCCATTAAGACATTATTTCTTAATTTACGTAGATCAGGCACTTAATGGATATAGTATGGTATATTCCTGGACAAACTACACAGCATTACTGCTATTTATTATGTTACCATTTGCTGTAATGCAAAGACTAAAGAGTGCTTTAATTTATTATAAATATATGCCATAATGAAAGAAGCAACTTTCAAAGATAAGATATCAGAAGGAATTCATGACCTTTTTTATATATGGAAAAGGGAATTCCAGACAACTTTCAGAGATCAGGGAGTTTTGATCTTTTTCATTCTTGTACCGCTTATGTATCCATTAATATATGGATTCATATATACAAATGAAGTAGTTCGTGAAGTTCCGGTTATAGTTGTTGATGACTCTCATTCTTCATTGAGCCGTGAATTTATACGAAAAGTTGATGCTACAGCCGATGTTGAAATAAAGACTTATTGCAGCAATATGGAAGAGGCAAAACAGCTGATGAAAGAAAGGAAGGCTTATGGCTTAATATATGTTCCAAGTAATTTCAGTAAAGACATTGCACTGGGGAAACAGACTAAAGTGAGCATCTATTGTGATATGAGCGGATTACTCTACTACAAAGGTATTTTGCTTTCAGCTACAGCTGTATCCTTAGACATGAATAAGAATATCAAAATCAGTCGTGCCGGAAATACAACCAACCGACAAGATGAAATAACTGCACATCCAATAGATTACGATAATGTAGCTTTGTTTAATCCACAAAATGGTTTTGCAGCTTTTCTTATTCCGGCCGTACTTATTTTGTTGATACAGCAAACTTTATTGTTAGGCATTGGACTTTCAGCAGGAACAGCACGCGAACATAACAGATTTAAGGACCTGGTGCCTATTAATCGTCACTATAACGGTACGCTAAGAATTGTCATGGGTAAAGGCTTAAGCTACTTCATGGTATATTCCATTATATCTGTTTATGTGCTTTGCGTAGTTCCACGTATTTTCAATCTGAACCAGATTGGACAGCCAGATGCTTTAATTCTGTTTATGTTGCCCTATCTGGCCGCTTGCATATTCTTTGCCATGACTGCTTCTATTGCCATTCGTAACAGAGAAACCTGCATGCTTATTTTTGTATTCACGTCCGTACCTTTGTTATTCATTTCTGGTATTTCATGGCCGGGAGCAGCTATTCCAACATTCTGGAAATATGTATCTTACATATTCCCTTCTACATTTGGGATCAACGGTTTTGTAAGAATCAACAATATGGGGGCATCATTAAATGAAATCTCAACAGAATATAAAGCCCTCTGGATACAGGCAGGAGTCTATTTTCTTACCACTTGCTGGGTTTATCGCTGGCAGATTCTAAGCAGTCGTAAGCATGTATTAGAAAGATACAAAGAAATGAAAGCCAAACAACAACTCTCATCCAGAGAAATTACAGACTAAACTTTATTGTGCAGATACAGTAAAACAAATTATAATAGTACAGACGGGAGTAAGCGTTATTACTCCCGTTTTTTTATGTAACAGACTGCTGTATCAGATTTTATATATATCTTTGTCGCAAACTTTATAATAAAAAACAATGAAAGAATTTTTCCAGATTTTAAGAAGGTTTGTACCTCCTTACAAGAAGTTTTTAATACTTAATATTCTATCCAATGTCCTTTCGGCAATACTTAATATTTTTTCCTTTTCTCTCATAATTCCGATTCTGCAAATCCTGTTCAAACTCAGTGATCAGGTTTATAAGTTTATTCCGTGGGATGCAGACATGAGCATGAAAAAGATTGCTTTAAATAACTTCTACTATTATGTAACAGATTTAATTAAAACATACGGACCTAGCAAGACCTTGCTTATTCTGGGACTCTTTCTGTCTATTATGACATTTATGAAGACAGGAACTTATATACTAACTTTTGCAACGATTATCCCTATCAGAACGGGAGTTGTAAGAGATATACGTGGTCAGTTTTATAAAAAGCTGCTTAATCTGCCTCTTAGCTTCTATTCAGAAGAACGCAAAGGAGATATCATGGCAAGAATGAGCGGTGACGTACAGGAAATCGAAACTTCCATAATGAGTAGTCTTGATATGATATTTAAGAATCCTATTCTTATTATTATGTATTTCGGAACATTACTTGCTATTAGCTGGGAGCTCACCCTGTTTACAATAGCCGTACTTCCTGGAATGGGTTGGTTAATGGGAACAATAGGAAAGAAACTTAAAAAGAAATCACTTATTGCACAGAGCCAATGGAGCGATATGATGTCACAAATGGAAGAAACTTTAGGTGGACTTCGTATTATTAAAGCATTCAATGCGGAACATAAAATGGATGATCGCTTTAATCGCTGTAATAACGAATATCGCCATACAATAAGCAAAGTAAATACTCGTCAGCAGATGTCGGGCCCAATGAGCGAATTCCTGGGTACAGTGCTTATTGTAATTGTGTTGTGGTTTGGAGGAACATTGATTTTAAGAAACTCTTCAACTATTGATGCACCATCTTTTATTTTCTATCTGGTAATTCTTTACAGTCTTATTAACCCATTGAAAGATTTTTCGAAAGCAGCCTATTCTATACCAAAGGGACTTGCTTCCATGCAACGTGTGGACAAAATTCTTCAGGCAGAAAATTCAATGGAGATTTCAGAGAATCCAGCTCCAATCAAAGATCTTAAAGATAAGATTGTATACAAAGATGTTTCATTCAAATATGAATCAGAATATGTATTAAAGCATATTAATCTTGTTATTCCTAAAGGTAAAACGGTTGCTCTTGTAGGACAATCCGGTTCTGGAAAATCTACTCTTGTTGATCTTCTGCCTCGCTTTTACGATGTTACTGAAGGAGAAATCCTTATTGATGGTGTGAATGTAAAAGATACCACGCTGTATGACTTAAGAAGCGTTATGGGGAATGTAAACCAGGAAGCAATTTTGTTTAATGACACATTCTATCATAATATTGCTTTCGGGGTTGAAAATGCAACAATGGAGCAGGTTATTGAAGCTGCTAAGATAGCAAATGCTCACGAGTTTATTATGGCTAGTGAAAAAGGCTACGAAACAAATATTGGCGACCGCGGAGGTAAACTATCAGGTGGGCAACGTCAACGAATCAGTATAGCACGCGCCATACTTAAAAACCCTCCGATCCTGATTCTGGATGAAGCTACTTCAGCTCTTGATACAGAATCTGAACGTATGGTACAAGAAGCACTTGATAATTTGATGAAGAATCGCACAACGATTGCCATTGCTCACCGTTTATCTACTATTAAGAATGCTGACGAAATCTGTGTTCTTCATGAAGGTGAAATTGTAGAACGCGGAAAGCATGATGAGTTAATTGAACTCGATGGTTATTATAGACGCCTGTGTGATATGCAAGGATTCTGATTTAGACTATAATAGAATTATTCTTTATATATGGGCTGTTCAATGGACAGCCCTATTTTTTTGGCTTTTTCTTCCATTCTCTATCTGAAACCATTTACAGAACTCGAATCTCAGAGATTTTACTTTAATATCAAAGCAGCAACTTATTCATTTGCTTTCTTTAATAAAATCAAAATAATTCATCATTTAACATTATTTACACTAGCAACACATTGTTAATTACGAAATATTCGTAGATTTGCGATACAATCGTAATAAACTTATAATCATGGAAAAACTAACAAATCAGGAAGAAGAAGTAATGATCTACATTTGGGAGATAGGCCCATGCTATGTAAAAGACATTGTTACAAAGTTTCCCGAGCCATATCCTCCTTATACAACTATTGCTTCAATAGTGAAGAATCTGGAGAGGAAAGAATATCTATCCTCTAAAAGATATGGAAACACTTATGAATACACTCCTCTTATTAAAGAAACTGAATACAAAAAAACATTCATGAGCGGAGTTGTTCGTAATTACTTTGAAAACTCATACAAGGAAATGGTTTCTTTCTTTGCACGCGAACATAAAATTTCGGCAGATGAATTGAAAGAGATCATTAATCAGATAGAGAAAGGAAAAGAATAACCACATTAATAAATTGTACTATGGCAACCGAGCTCATCTATTTTCTAAAGATAAATATTGGTATAGCTTTGTTTTATGCCTTTTATCGTTTATTTTTCTATCGCGACACCTTTTTTCAGTGGCGAAGATATGCACTGCTATCTTTTCTAGTTATTTCTCTCTTCTACCCACTAATGAATATTCAGGATTGGGTAAAAGAGCAAGAACCTATAAATCAGATCGCGACTATTTACGCACAAACTATTTTACCCGATGTAGTGATTAAGCCTGACAACAGTAACAAGTGGACTGAAATAATCACTAATATAGTACCATACGTTTACTATTCAGGAGTGATATTACTATTTACACGTTTTATAATTCAACTATCCTGTATTTGTATTCTGGCTTTACGCAGTAAGAAAACAAAGATCAACGGAATAACAGTGAGGATACCTGTAAAAGCCTCAGCTCCTTTTTCATTTTTCCGCTGGATATTTATATCACCGGAATTACATACGGAAAAAGAGGCTAAAGAAATTCTGGTACACGAAGAAACGCATGTACAACAAATGCATTCCATCGATGTAATTCTCAGTGAATTTATAACCATCTTATGCTGGATAAACCCATTTGTATGGTTACTAAAAAGAGAGATTCGTAACAATCTAGAGTACATGGCGGATGATAATGTAATTCTATCCGGACACGATACAAAAAGTTACCAATACCATTTATTAGGATTGGCAAATCAAAAGGCTGCAGCAAATTTATATAATAGTTTTAATGTATTACCTCTTAAAAACAGAATTACCATGATGAATAAAAAAAGAACAAAGAATATCGGTAAAACAAAATATGCGATGTTCATTCCTCTAGCAGCCTTACTAATGTTGGTTAGCAATATTGAAGCTGTTGCCAGAGTAACAAGTAAATTAACAAAAGATCTTGATGTTTCATTGACTAAAAATGAATCATCACCTGAGACTGCATCTTACGCACCAGCCCCAATAACGCATGAAACCGACTCCGCAAAGCCTAAAAAAAGTAATGTTTTCACCGCTGTAGAAGAAATGCCTAGATATCCTGGAGGCGAACAAGCTTTATTAAAATTTATTATAACTAACCTAAAGTATCCTGTTGAAGCACAAAAAGCAAGAGAAGAGGGAAAAGTATATGTACGTTTTACTGTAACCGAAAATGGCTATGTTGAAGATCCAACTATAATGCGAAGCGTATCACCTTCATTAGATAATGAAGCCAAAAGAATAATCAGTACTATGCCAAAGTGGATTCCGGGAAAACAAAAAGGAAAAAATGTTAGCGTGTATTATGTCATACCTATTCTATTCAAGTTAGACGGTTCTCCTACTAATTTAAAAAGAAACGCTTCTGAAAAGAATCAAGTTACAGTAGTTGGCTATGGAGCTAAGTCTGATTCTAAAAACAAGACTTCTCAAACAACAATAAACGAAATAAATAGTGCCAATCCTCCACTTTACATTTTGGATGGTAAGGAAATATCTGCTGCAGAAATGAAGAAGTTAGATCCTAACAGTATTCAATCGATTAATGTTTTGAAAAATAAGGCTGCTACTGATATATACGGAGATAAAGGCGCAAATGGCGTTATTTTGATTACTCTAAAAAATTAGTAATCAATATGAAAAAGCAAAGGTTGACATTCTTTCTTATAGCATACAGCATTTTTATATTCAATGCTAATGCACAAAAGGTTTCAATACAGCAAGCTATACAACAATCGAACTATCCGTTGGCTATACAACTGATTGATAAAGAAAAGCCAACCTTTGATTTAGAGATGCAAAAGGTTACGTGCTTGAAAATGATGAATAACTTTTCGAGCGCAATTCCTTTGCTGGAAAGTATATCTTCCCGATATTCTCCCAATGTATATTGCTTAAGAGAACTGGCAGATTGTTATCAACAAGTAGAAGATTTCAATAAATCAGAAAATTGTCTTCAAATCGCATTAAGCCTATCTCCTGATAATTCTGTATTACTACGGATACTGGGAGAAAATTACGATCAGGAAGGAAAAAAAGATTCTGCCATTATTTATTATAAAAAGTCAATAGAAAAGAATCCTACAGATTTTGTGACCGCTCAAAAGCTGGCAAAACTATATCTAAAAAAAGATCAGTTGGAAGATGTTATCAGTTTAACGGATCAATATCTTAAGCAAGATTCACTCAATGTTCAAATGAATAAACTTAGTGGGGCTGCTTATTGTCTTTCGCACCGATATTCAAAAGCCATTGAGCAATTACAGAAAATCGAAGCAGCAGACAGTACTTACGACACAAATTATTTCCTGGGAATGAGTCACTACGGAAATAATAGTTATTTCAATGCCATAAGATATCTCAAAAAGGTATATCTAAAAGATAGTACCAACCTCAGCAACATATACTATTTAGGGAATTCTTATGAGGAATGTTTCAATAATCCAGAAGCGATAGAATACTTAAACAAAGGAATTTGCATTGCACAAAAGGCAGATTCGGTACTTTTTAATTTTTATATGACTCTTTCAACAGCCTATCATTCTGAAGAAAAATATAAAGAAGAAATTGCTACTTTGACAGAAGCTCACAAACGCATGCCCACTCATTCGCTTTTACTCTACAAGATTGGCTCAATATATGACATTGCACTGAAAGACGAGCAGAACACGAAATATTATCTGGAATTATTTATCAGTAAGATTCAGCAGGGAGTGAAAGACAAATACGAAAAAACAGGAAAAGACGTCGATCAGATGTATCTCTTATCTGCAAAAAGAAGGCTGGATGAGCTCAAAGAAAAGAAACTAGCCCAAAAGAATAAATAAAACTCCAAAGGCAATTCGTATTTAATTCACTGTTGAAATATTGCCCACACCCGGGTGGAGAAGCTCCTTACATCCGGGTGTACCAACCTCCTACACCCGGATGGACAGTCCTGTTACACCCGGATGGAGCCGCCATTTTCTCAATAAATGTTAACTAAACAAAATAAAATAAATTTATAAAAGTTAGACGTGATTTTTATTCTAAAATATACGTCTAATGCCAAAAAAACACATAATATGAAAAAAAACTTATTAACTCTACTACTACTTTTATTGTGCCTCACAGCAATGGCACAATCAGAAAAACCTGTATTATTTACAGTAAAAGGAGTATTGCTGGATTCTATTTCAAAAACCGGAGAGCCCTACTCTACTATACGTATTTTTAAAAAGACAGCGCCAAATAAACCAATAAAAGTCCTCACGACAGACCTGAATGGAAAATTTACACAAAAAATATCCGAAGAAGGTAATCTTGTTATATCATTTACTTCCGTAGGTAAGAGTGTTGTATATAAAGAGTTTTCAGCACAGCCTAATTCCACAACTATAGACCTTGGCGTTATCTACACTAAGGAAAATGCAAAAGAATTAAAAGGTGTTGAAGTCGTTGCGCAAAAGCCTTTAGTAAAAGCAGAAATAGATAAACTTGCTTACAACATCGAAGATGACCCTGATTCAAAAACAAGCAGTACATTGGAAATGTTACGAAAAGTCCCTTTGGTTACAGTAGATGGCGAAGATAAAATACAGGTTAATGGTAGCAGTAAGTTTAAAGTATATGTAAACGGTAAGCCAAACAATATGATAAGCAATAACCCCACAGAGGTTTTAAAAAGCATGCCGGCAAGCTCTATTAAATCAATAGAAGTTATCACTAATCCGGGAGCTAAATATGATGCCGAAGGAGTAGCGGGTATATTAAATATAATCACTTTCGGCAAAGGAATGCAAGGATACACAACTACTTTCAATGCAGGTGCAAGTACAACGGGGAGAAATGCCGGAATATATTCTACGGTACAATCGGGTAAATTCACTGTTACTGGAAACTACTATTACAACTATTATAAATCTGCCGGTGATATGGATACATATAGTAAACGTGAAGATTTTAATGACACAACAAATAAATATCTGACCAATAGATCAGTTTCCGATTATAAAGGGAATTACAATTCCGGAAATATTGAAGCTAGTTATGAAATTGATACATTGCGATTAATCACATTCTCTGGTAGTTTATACGGAGGAAACAGCAAAAATAATTCAACCGGGAGTACAGAAATGGAAGACGCTGATCTTAAGTCAATATACAGCTATAACACTAGAACTCCCGGTAAAGATAATTATATGAGCGTTGATGCCAGTCTTGATTATCAACGCACATTCAAAAAGAAAGATGAACTGCTTATTTTATCATATAAACTTAGCGGTTCTCCACAGAAATCAGATGCATATACATATTACACAAATATTCAGAACTACCCATCTCAGTTATATGATATGCACACAAAAGGAGATCCAAGCACAATGGAGCATACTTTCCAATGCGATTACACTTATCCTATTACCAAAGAGCAGACTCTTGAATTGGGAGCCAAATATATAATCCGTAATAGTGATAGTGATAATAAATATTACACTGCAAATCCGGAAAGCACAGACTTTAAAGAGAATAATGATAAAAGTAGTAAATACAGTCACCTTCAAGATATTGTAGCTGCTTATGCCGGATATAGTTTGAAACATAAGAGTTTTGGATTTAAAACAGGCTTGCGTTATGAATATACAATGATGGACGTTAAATACTATAGCGCTAAAGGAGAAGATTTCAATAAACGATTCAGCGACTTGGTTCCATCGGCTAATATCTCGTACCAGATTGCTCCTACCCAAACATTAAAGGCTTCTTATAATATGAGAATCAGCCGACCAGGTATTTGGTATCTGAATCCTTTCGTTAATGATTCCGATCCTAAAAATATCAGTTATGGTAATTCAAAGCTGGATAGCGAAAAAAGTCATTCATTTGGATTGAACTATAGCAGTTTCACTCAGAAGTTCAATATTAACCTTTCTTTGGGACATACATTTGTTAATAACAGCATAGAATCTTATTCTTTCATTAAGGACGGCATTGTTAATAACACGTTTGACAATATTGGTAAATGGTCGTCAACACGTTTATCATCTTATATTAACTGGAATATGACTTCTAAAACCAGAATATTCATGAATGGAAATACAAGTTATGACGACTTTAAGAGTGATAAGATGAATCTGTCCAACAATGGATTCAATTACTACATCGGCGGTGGAATACAACAAAACTTGCCATACGACCTGAGATTAAGTTTAAATGGAGGAGGCAGCGGATCTTCCATCGGACTTCAAGGAAAGAGATCAGGATATAAATATTATGGAATAAGCCTGAATAAGTTAATGCTCAATAAGAGACTTACAATCTCAGTATATGCTCGAAATTTGTTTAACAAGAACCTGACATTTACTTCTACCACAGAAACTCCTAGTTTCCGCTATTACAGCGAGACTACTTATCCGATGCGCAGTTTTGGAATTAATATCAGCTATAGAATCGGAGAACTTTCAGCAGCTGTGAAGAAAACTGCTAAATCAATTCAGAACGATGATGTTAAGGGTGGAGGTAGTAATACCGGAGGAGGAACTCCTTCAGGAAACTAAAAACCAGTAATGTAATGAGAGTGTCTAAAAAGTCAAAACACCCCCTTGTAGAATCGGATATTTGATTTCAGTCTCCATTAGAGATACGAATAAATGATGTGCCCCAAAAAAGTTTTTTGTTTAACTTTTGGGGTGCATATCATACTTTTTAAACACCCTCTTTATATGCGCGGAATTATTCTCCTTTTTTCTGTATTTATACGGGGTGAAATAAAAAAGCCCGCAGCTTATAATCAACCAATTAGCTTAAAAAGTAAAACGGATTGTCAGAAAACTTCCTTTATAGTTTTTCTAAGAAATAGAAAGAGCGAGTTAAAAAGTGTTTCATGGCTGATTTTAAACACTATATAGAGGGATAAAAAAGAACCCAATTTCGATCGAATTTATATAACATTACAAATAAAATTAATAAAATACTTTCACGGAGTGGAAAAAGCTATTTATAAAGTTAATCAATCAGAAGTATCTATTTAATATACAATAATTTATAATAAAAAACTGATTGTGTAAAATATTAAAACTTTAATCAAGAATAGATTACATAAAAAAGCCAAGTAATAGTATAATAAATCTCTATGTATTAGTAGCTTTTCATACTTAGAAAAAAGGGCTGTAACGCGATGTTACAGCCCTTTCGTTTATTTATGCAGACAAATTACTTATGCATTTCAACAATCTTAGTCGGAGCTAATTTCTCATTACGTATATTTACCTGACTCACTACATTTTCTGCCAGTGCTAGAAATGCCTGACCGGTAATTGAGTCTTCATTCAGTGCAACAGGAACGCCGCTATCTCCGCCTTCACAAATGCTTTGAACGATTGGAATCTGTCCAAGAAGAGGAATATTCATCTCTTCAGATAGTAGTTTGGCACCTTCTTTTCCGAAGATATAATATTTATTTTCAGGTAACTCAGCAGGAGTAAACCACGACATGTTTTCCACCAATCCCAGGATAGGAACATTTACTTTATCATTGGTAAACATATCAATACCTTTACGGGCATCAGCCAATGCTACAGCCTGAGGTGTGCTTACCACAATTGCTCCGGTTAAAGCAACTGTCTGAACAATAGTCAGGTGAATATCACTGGTTCCCGGAGGAAGGTCGATAAGGAAATAATCCAGTTCACCCCAGTTAGCATCTGCTATTAATTGTTTCAGCGCATTACTTGCCATACCTCCACGCCACACAGTAGCCTGATCGGGATTAACAAAGAAGCCGATGGATAATAGTTTTACGCCATACTTTTCTACAGGTATAATAAGATCTCTTCCTTCCACTCTCTCAAGGAAAGGACGAGCATCCTCTACCTGAAACATTTTTGGCATTGAAGGACCAAATATATCGGCATCCAGCAAACCTACTTTATAACCAAGTTTTGCCAAGGAAACAGCAAGGTTTGCAGATACAGTAGATTTACCTACTCCCCCTTTTCCGGAAGAAATAGCAATCACATTCTTCACATCAGGTAAAAGCTTTGCCACCTCAGGTCGAGGTTTCTGAACTGCTATCACACTAATGTTACCCACAATTTCCACATCCTTACTCACATAAGTAAGAATTGCAGTTTCAGCAGATTTCACTAACGATTTAATAAACGGATCAGTAGGTTTCTCAAAAATCAAAGAGAAAGAAACCTTCATACCTTCAATGCGGATATCGTCATCCACCATTCCAGAAGAAACAATGTCCTTGCCTGTTCCGGGGTAACGCACATTACTTAGCGCGTCGAGTATAAGTTTAGGATAAAGTGTCATTTTATTATTCATTTTCTAATTGTTCATCTTCAAAAGCTAACGTTGTCTTTTTACCGCTTCGTTTACTACGATTGTAGCTACGATAGGTATCAAGTTCAATTTCTTGTTCAGGTTCTTTTAAAGCGCCTTCCTGAGGAAGGTTAAACTTAAGATATTTTATATTCAATCCTCTGTCCAGCCATTGTTGTTCGTAATAAGTCTGAATTCCTAGAATATCATCTACCAAACCAGAATGGTATAAATCTTCAGTAACAAACAGTACCGGGAATTTATTCTCCTGAACCATATAGTTTGTATAAGTAAACATGAAGTTACTGTCAGTCTTCAGATGGATAATTCCATCAGGAACCAGGAATTTGCGGTAACGGTCCATGAAATATGTAGAAGTCAAACGTTTGGTTGCTTTCTTCATTTGAGGATCAGAGAAAGTAAGCCAAATTTCGCTCACCTCACCTTCCGCAAAAAAGCGATCAATAATCTCAATATTCGTACGCAGGAAAGCTACATTGTTCAGGCCCTCCTTCAGAGAATCGGAAGCACCACTCCACATTCGTGAACCTTTAATGTCCACGCCAATAAAGTTTTTATCAGGAAACATACGTCCCAGTCCCACTGTATATTCTCCTCGTCCACAGCCTAGTTCGAGTACTATAGGATTATCATTCTTGAAAAATTCCTTTCCCCACTTTCCTTGCATTTCAAAAGGAACATTATCAACAACCGAATACGGATATTCGAATACGTGCGGATAGCTCCGCATATCAGCAAATTTCTGTAATTTATTTTTTCCCATTCAATCTTTTATTTTATTTCTTCCACCCATCCGGTATAGTTATAGAACACACGTGTGCTAAATCCCTGATGGAAACGTGCATAGTTATCTATTCCTGTACAATGACAAACGCCCAGACGCTTAGGTAACTTCCTTCCCAGATAAGTACTGATTAAATCAAGCTTATCATCTCCGGCATTACGTACATGAAAACCTCCTATTACTACATTTAGTGTGTGCTCAGGAAAAGCCTCAAATGCACAACGAATAATATTAGTAATTCCTCTATGTGAGCAAGAGCTAAGTACCGAAATAGTTTTTGAATCCGATAAGACCAATGCCAGTTCATCTTCAAATGTGTCGGGTACAATATTACCATCTTTCACAGTAAAGAAGTGTTCAAAATGAGTATCTCCTTTCTCCGTTATTTTAATTTGGGGAAGAACAGATACTCCGGGAACTATTTCTGTTAAACTATCTACCAGCCATAAACGGTTTTCATCTACTTGCCCGGCACTTACAAAACCATTTTCGCGAGCATCTTTATATTTTTTCTGCAAAGCTTCCTTCTTGCAAATAACCTTAGCTTGAGTGTTGAGTTCAAGAAACTGCTTTGCCCCACCTGTATGATCACTATGACCATGAGAGAGAACCAGATAGTCTACTTTCTTTAAATCTACTCCCAGAATTTCTGCATTTCTCATAAACAGATCAGAGGCTCCGGTATCAAACAGTATCAACTTATCTTCGGCAGCAATCAAAAGAGATAGTCCATGCTCTGCCTGCAATCCCCGATCATAAACAACATTATCAACAAGAGTCGTTATTTTAAAGCTCATAATAACATCTGGATTAAATTAATTCAGGCATTTGCCTTTAAATGAAAAAGGGGTATATTATCTCATAGTAAACTGACTATTTTGATAACACACCCCTTCTGCATTAATTATAACAAATATTTTGCAATATACTTCCGTCTTTCAGAACGTTACTTTTATGGAATATTATTCCACAATAGTAATCCATCCAAATTCATCCGGTTCGTCACCGTACTGAATTGCACGAAGTTTATTATATAATTTTGTACTTATCGGACCTGGTTTGCCATCTTTTGCTATTACATAAGATATTCCTTTTTCAACGTCATCAATACGTTCAATAGGGCTGATAACAGCAGCTGTACCGCAAGCGCCGGCTTCTTCGAAAGTAAGAAGTTCTTCTTCGGCAACCGGACGGCGTTCTACCTTCAAGCCAAAGCTTTCGGCCAATGCGATAAGGCTTCGGTTGGTTATAGAAGGAAGTACTGAAGTTGACAGCGGAGTAATATATGTATTATCTCTGATTCCGAAGAAATTGGCAGCACCGCATTCGTCGATATATTTCTTTTCTTTAGCATCCAGATAGAACTCAGAAGAGTAACCCATATCGTGAGCTTTCTTATTAGCTCTAAGGCTGGCAGCATAATTACCACCAATCTTAAATGTACCGGTTCCAAGCGGAGCAGCACGGTCGAATTCACGAATAATCACATAAGGATTGCATGAGAAACCACCTTTAAAGTAAGGACCTACAGGAGTAACAAAAACAATAAATGTATATTCGCTGGCTGGGTGAACACCTACCTGAGCACTTGTACCAAACAGAACCGGACGAATATAAAGTGAAGCACCACTTTCATAAGGAGGAACAAAACGTTCGTTTAGTTTAACGGCCTTCAATATTGCTTCTTTGAATTTTTCAACCGGAAGCTTAGCCATCAAAATACCATCACAAGAAGATTGCAGGCGTTTAGCATTCTCTTCCAGACGGAAAATACGAATCTTACCATCTTTTCCTTTAAAAGCTTTCAAGCCTTCAAAAGCTTCCTGCCCGTAGTGTAAACATGTAGCCGCCATGTGAAGATTTATATATTCACTGCTGCTAACTTCAAGTTCTCCCCACTCACCGTTGCGGTAATTATACCGAACGTTGTAATCTGTCTTTATATAGCCAAATGACAGATTAGACCAATCTATTTGTTCCATTATTATATGATGTTTTTGTAAGTTTTCTATTGATTAGCAAAAGTAACTTTTATATTTCAAATTTCCACTTAATAGATTAAGAAAATTATGAAAGAGGAATCTTTTAAATGGGTTTAATATAAATCAGTTACCTTCACCTTCCATGATCTTTTTTATTTCCTCATCGGCTTTGTAAAGTTTTTCCTTACAAAAGCTGACTAATTTCTGAGCTTCTTTAAGCTTCTGGCTCAGCTGGTCGATATCCAGTTCATCTTTCTCCACAGCCGATACTATTTTTTCCAGTTTAGCCATAGCCTCAGCATAAGATTCTTTTTTTTCTGCCATATCCAGTTGTCTATTAATTATTTAACTTCACTTGTTACTTCACCCTTTGCCAGGCGTGTTGTAATTACATCTCCCGCTTTCAATTGCGTGCTATCCGTCACTGCTTTCCCATCTTTGAGGGTTATACTGAATCCTCTTTTCAATAAGCGTTCAGGAGAAGCGTCGTTTACCCGTTGTTCCAGTAACATCAACCGGTGCTGTTTATTCGTCAGGCTGCGGACTATTCCCACATTTATTTTCTGGATCAGTTGTTCTAACAAGTAGCCTTCACGAATTGTTCGGTTTTTAATAACCAAAGGCAAACGATTTGTAAGTTCTGCCAGTCGCGAGTGTTCTTTATCCATGCGTACCGATACAGAAGATATCAATGTTTGAGCCAATTCATCCAATGACACTGCCGCATCGTGCATGTGAGTTATGAGGAACTGAGCTGCAGCTGTTGGTGTTTTTACCCGTGTATGAGCTATTGAGTCTAGCACTGTATCATCTCGTTCGTGCCCTATTCCGGTAATAATCGGTAAAGGGAACTGTGCACAATTAGCTGCCAGCAGGTAAGTATCAAAGCCGGAAAGATCAGATGTTGCTCCTCCCCCACGGATAATTACCACTACATCGAAATCATCCCGATGGTCATTTACCGCATTCAAGGCGGTGATAACCGATTCTTCTACCTGATTGCCCTGCATCAATGCAGGAAAAAGACGTGGGTAGAACACGAATCCATAGGGATTCTCTTCCAGCTGTCGGCAGAAATCTCCGTAACCGGCAGCCGACGAAGAAGATATTACCGCTATTCGCTGAGCCAACATAGGCATTTCAAGCTCTTTATTGAGAGTAAGCACCCCTTCTTCTTCCAGCTGTTTCAGAATTTCACGCCGTTTGCGTGCCATATCTCCCAGTGTATAAGTAGGATCTATATCAACAACCGTAAGACTGAAGCCGTAAAGTTCATGAAACTCCACAGTGACTTCCACCATTACCTTTATACCCGAAACAAAAGCCTGACCGGTGCTTTCCTCGAAATAAGGTTTCAGCATACGGTACACGTTGGCCCAGATGGTTCCCCTTGCCTTAGCAATAAGATTGTTACCACGAGCATCCTTCTGAATAAACTCCAGATAACAATGTCCGGTGGCATTTGAACGCACATCGCTTAGTTCTGCCTGAATCCAATAGGTATCAGGGAGTGATTCGTTCAATGCCTGTCTTACCAAAACATTGAGTTCGTAAAGTGATAATGGTTCTTTTTCCATGAATGGGGTTTCTATTTTGTTGCTATTTCCGGATGAGCAGTAAGATAGGCCTTATATATATCGGGCACACCATAACCGTAAATATTATCAGGAAAAGCATAATGATTGCATGATTTGCGTACCAGCTCAATGACCTCTTTTGCCGTAAGCTGAGGGCAAGCCTGCCACAAGCAGGTAACCAGTCCGCAGAAGGTTGGTGTAGAAAAAGATGTTCCGTTTGCATGACCTACTTCCCCGTTTGTATTCAGCAGAATTGTTCTCTCGCCAATAGCAGAAACATCCGGTTTAACACGGTTATCGGTAGTATTACCTACCGAAGAAAACGGTGCCAGATTCAAGGTTGAATCTACCGCTGCAACAGTTATCACATTGAATGCATCGGCCGGAGGAGTAATCTTTTTCCATGATCCACGACCTTCGTTTCCGGCGCTGCACACTAAAACCATACCTTTATCGGCAGCCATTCCGGCAGAGCGTGAAATCATTGCTTTCTTTCCGTTAAGGTCCTGATAAGTATAATTTTTAGAGGAATCGTCGAAAGTGCGGTAACCAAGCGATGTATTTACCACATCCACTCCTACACTATCGGCAAATTCAATGGCAGCCGCCCAGTAATCCTGTTCAATTAAGTTTTCAGAGCTGGTATCTTCTGAGCGAAGCAACCAATAAGAAGCCTCGGGAGCTGTACCTACAATAGAATAAGGCTCATTGGATGCCATGCATGAAAGCACTTTCATTCCATGATTGTTTTCCTCATAAATATCTGAATTAGGTTTCACAAAATCTCGTGTTCCTAATAACTTTAAAGATTTTAATGCTGCTAGTTTATTTGCATTCTTAAACCCACCATCGATAATGGCCACCGTCATTCCTTGTCCACGGAAACCTGCTTCATGCAATTTCTGTCCGTTATGAACTTCAATCTGATGGAAAGCTCTTCCGTAGTAGTTTTCTGTTTTTTCCAGATTATTAGTAACTTCCTCTTTCTGTGCAGCATCAGAAGACTGAGTTTGTTCTTCACCCATCCAAACCAGTTCGGTATTGGCTACGAAAGGAAGCTTTGCTATTTTATTCACCAATAACGAATCTGCACAACTCACCGCAACTGTATTGTTCCATTTGCTTGTTACAAGTACTTTAGCACCAGTGGCACGAATCGCTTTTAAATATTTACCGGGAATAGGCAGGTCGGTAGAATCTACAGCCAGTTTTTGTTTGGCACGGCGAAGTAAAGCCTTTTCGGATAGGAATTGCTGAGGTTTATCAAGTGAATATTCTGTATTATTTTTATCAGTCAGACTGATTCTAAACTTATACGTAACTTTCGCCTGAGCTACGGCCACCAGTAAAAGGGCGATAGCAATCAAACTTACTTTTTTCATTTTCTAATGTGTTTTATCATTTTACATAGTTATACATGCAAATATATGTATTGATGGCAGGAAATAAAAAGGATTATGGAATTAAATTTAAAAAAGCCGGCGAATGATTAATAAATCCTTGTACAAAAGATTGTTTTCTTTTGTACAAAAGAATTAATTGTTCTGTACAGAAGAAAACAATCTTTTGTACAAGGGCATAAAAAAAAGAGCCGAAGCTCTTCTTTTCTATCTATAAGTTTTTCTATTCTTTGGTGATCAATACCGTGGCATAAGCCGAAATTCCTTCTTCCCTACCCGTAAAACCTAGTTTTTCGGTAGTTGTTGCTTTGATGGAAATATCGTCCTCGTCTACATTCATTACAGCAGCCATTGCTTTTTTCATGGCCGGAATGTGAGGATTCAGTTTGGGGCGTTCGGCACAAACCGTAGCATCTATATTTCCCAACTCGTAACCTTTGGAACGAATCAGTTCCATTGTTCTTGCAAGGAGTATCTTGCTATCTATATTCTTATATTCTCCGGCATTATCGGGAAAATGAAATCCGATATCACGCATATTTGCAGCACCCAATAATGCATCGCACACGGCATGAAGCAATACATCTGCATCCGAATGTCCTAACAATCCTTTTTCATGCTCCAGCTTTATTCCGCCTAGCCACAATTCACGCTCAGAAACAAGTGCGTGAACATCAAATCCAAAACCTACTCTTATTTTCATCTTTTACCAAAAATATCTTTTATACCATCCATATCAAAAGAAAGAGAGAATCGCAATGTCTGATCCAACGGGTTGCTTTGCGCTGTTGATATCAGGTAAGCAGCATCCAATGAGAATACATTCATTTTAAAGCCTGCTCCAACTGAGAAATATTTCCTGTTTCCTTTGTTCTGATTTTCATAATGATAACCACCTCTCACTGAGAATTGCTGGTGATAGGTATATTCAGCACCAATAGACCACTGAACTTCCTGCATCTCTTCTTTAAAACCACCCGGTGCATCACTAAAGGATTTAATGATTCCGGCAATAGGTGACATATCGCGGTAATCTCTCTGCAGTCTGTCCTGATAATCTGTATCACTCTCACCATCTTTTTGCAAAGGACGGGTAGGAACCAGTAATTTATTGGCATCTGCACTGATGGCAAAAGTATTATACTCGTCAATAGGCATTAACAGAGAGCCTCCTAGACGAAGATTCGTAGGAATAAACTCGCTGGTGTTACCACTGTCATAGGATATTTTACTGCCGATATTTGATATATTCAAACCAAAAGCAAGGTTGCACTCACGTTGTCCCATCATCACATAGCGATTGTAATACATAGCTACATCTGCAGCAAAGGCAGAGCCCGGATTAACATCTTCATCCTGTCTGTAAGCCAAATCCGAATAAATAAAACGTAAGGCCACAGCTGCCGATAAATTCTCGGAGAGCATACGCGAATATCCCACATCAAAAGACATCTCATACGGGTTGATAGTATATCCGATATCTTGGGCCGAACTTTGTCCCACAGTAACTTCTCCCAGAGAAAAGTATCTTAAAGAAGCACTCAGCGCCTGATAATCACCAATACGGTAATAACCTGCCACATAAGCCAGATCAATATCATTCACCAACTGACGGAGCCACGGGGTATAGGAAAGAGAAACTCCTGCACGGCTCACAGTAAACGGGTACTTCGCCGGGTTCCAGAATTGTGAGTTCACATCCGGATCGGTGGCAGCACCAACATCACCCATCGCACCACCTCTTGAATCGGGAGCTATGGAAAGCGAAGTTACACCTGTATTTACAGGGTTAAACTGGTTCTTTACATCTTGCGCCTGCAAATTGTTATGAGCAAAGAGGATAAGGATTAAAAGGATATATACTTTTAGTTCTTTCATACTTTCTTTTTAAACATCTGTTTATATAAAACTTTTTATCGGGGTTATTATTGTGCCAGAATGACTATTTTTCCTGCACGGGTACTCTCTTTACTTCCGCCCGATGTAATGGAAGCACGGAACAAATAAACTCCCGAAGCAACCCGCTGACCGCCATTGCTTGTTAAATTCCAGTCTACGTAATAATAGTTATTGGCACTCATGCCAGATTCGGTATGTGTCCACAATACTCTTCCTGAGAAATCGTATACAGAGAGTGTTACGTCAAGATTAGCTTCCGGGCGATCATGACTAAGTACAAACGTTGTATTATCTCTAGCTGGACTCTTTGTACAATACACATCAAACAATCCGGGCTTCAGTCCATTAACAACCTCAAACTCCAGGGAAGTTGAGGAAGAGTTGTTCATAACATCCCACGCACGGAAGAATAGTGTATGCTTTCCTTCTGTCAAAGTTGGCAGACTGTATCGTACTGTTCCTTTTGTATAATCTCCAAAATAAGACTCATAATAGTTATTCAGCACATAAGAATATACAGGTGAGTTATCTATAATTGCCACAATATCATGTCCGATACCATTTCCAACCGTATTTACGCCATCACTATCTTCCAGGTCAGCAATAAGGTAAGGAGTTTCGTTAGTCTTTCCTCCATAAATAAATTCAGGAGTATTGAGGTAAAGGTTTATTTTCGGGCCGAGCGTGTCGGTATCTGCCGTCCCCTGTTCAGTTCCTCCAATCACGAAATTATTGTAAGCTCCCTGAGCTTCCCTGCCGGTTGCAGATTCGGCAGCATAGAAATTAAGCATTCCCTGTTCGTTGGAGTAATTAATATCTTTTGGAACCGGAAAGGTAAAAGAGAAATTTCCCGATCGGATGGAATCGCTACCCGAAAACAGTTTCTTTTCTCTTTGAGAGAAAGTGAAACCTCCCGCTTCGGATGTTCCGTCGTTATTCAAAGTAGTGACTGTTTCTTTGTTATCAAAAACAGTAGGATAAATCTTTCCATTAAAATCGGTCAGGGTATTTCCGTCAGTATCGGTCACCCTTCCCTGAACCTGAACTTTTCCACCGGCTTTGATAATAAGATCAGAAGCCGAAGCATCTTCACCTTTAAACTTATCAACCACAACTTTATAATCTGGATAGGCAAGCATTAATGCGGGATCGCCAATCAAAGAAAACTTCAGTTTATTCAAATCGCCGCTTAGATTAGGATCGCATTTAGACAAACGCATAATATCTCCCAATCGTAATCGGTTACCATCTTGTTTGCTGAACACGTACTTACAAAAGACTTTATTCAGATTGGAATTGTTTTGTGCATACACCACTCTGGAAGTAGTAAACAACGCAATCGCTCCCCCCTTATTATTCAGGAAAGCAAGTTCGCCGGCAGAAGTCGAAATATCATCATATCTGCAAAAGTCGCAAGTGGCAGTAACCCAAAGTGGTAATCTGAAAGAGCTTAATGCAGTTATATCTGAAGAAACAAGGATATTCTCTGCCGACCAGCCATTAGGACCTCCGTGCCCTGTATAGTTTACCATAAACATACCTTCCTTGAACAGTTCTAGTAAACGTTTGGTTGCCTGTTTATAAGTGTGTCCGGTAGCTGTTGTTTCCCACTTATAGGCATCTCCATAAATACGATTCACCAAATACTGGGGATAGTTAGTCTCCACTTTAGTAGCCAACTCTTCAGCCTGAGTCATGTGCAGATTATTATCTCCATCATCGGCCACAAAGCAGATTGAATTTTTCCACGAAGCAAGCTCCTTGTTTTGCATATATGCTATGGTTTTATCAACCATCTGCTTAGCTTCTGTAGCTGTACGAACCGGGAACCGACCAACTCCAATATCCATTCCATCATATTCCAGACTTGCTCCTTCTTCATCATCAAGCAAGCCCAAATAATCATCCGTTACATAAGAGTAAGTTTCCCACGTAGAGTTAATAGACTGATATCCCAATAGAAAATCATCAGGCGAATATCCCTGCCAGGAAGAGGTTATCATCCTGTTATCCCAGGCACAATCACCAAAAAGCAATAGATATTTAGGTAGTTTATTACCCGCAGTATTCTCAGTTCCTGAAACAACGGCACGATCATAAAACATCTTCATAAACCAACGGTAGGCGGTAGCATCAGGAGTACCGGAAGAGAATTCATTATACACCTGATCTGCCTTAACAACGTGAACAGTCATTTCATCTTTAGTGCGGTGGGCTTCGGCTAAACGTTCTGCTTCAGACAGGAAATCACCATTAGAGGGCACAATAATCATCATATCGCACTGCTCCAATGAATGCAGATTCTGATTACTTACATCTCCTACAATCTCGACTTTCTTAAAATTAGTTCCGTAAACATCTACCGCAACAAATTCTCGCAAAGATGGGTTATCAACAGTGAAAGAATACTTGCCGTCGGTCAATGCACCGTTTATTTGCCGATAATTGCCCGGAGTGGTAACATCCCAAACCTTCATATTGCTGTTAGCCCCGGCAATCACATAGTTAGTAACATCACCCACGGATGGCAAATCACGGAAAGTTGTATAAGAATCATATAGTGCAAGCTTTCTTCTATAATTCAGTTGGATATAGTTAAGTCTGCCAGAGGAACCAGCTCCACGGTTATGTGTAAGAGTCACGGTGGTATTCTCATTTTTATTGCCATCCCAGACTACCGTTCCACTCCCTGGTTGTGCTTTACAATACGAATCACTTATAGGAGCTGAAGCAATAGAAAATTGTCCGTAGCTTGTACCGTCTATCTGAACTCCAACCGTAGTATAGCTCTCCGATTTAGCAGCAAAAGCAACAGTGCAATATGCTTTATCGTTTGTTATCCCCGGCAAGGTAAAGGAATAATTCTTCGTGCTTCCCGAAACAAAATCGTAGCTATCATATAACTCTCTACCAGAAGCAGTCCAGTTAAAAGCATCCTTTTCATAGAGAGCGTAATCATCAAAGGTAGTCACAGTTTTTGCATTACCCGAAGTCAGAGATTCTTCTGCAGGAAAAGTCAGAGGTGTCTCATTTCCTTCTGTCAGGAAGTAATATCCATAGCTGGAATAGCAATTATCGGTATGCGTAAAACCTGTAATCCCAGAATTTTCATCCCAACGAACTACACCATTCGCATAAAAAAGAACATAGCCATTGCCCCGCCATAACGGGATTTCTGGTAAATCATCTATCTTTGATTTCTTAAAACTTTCAGGAAGAATGCGACCGCCATAACCATACAACCGCACTTTTGCAGGATTTGTAAATCCCATCTGTTGAAGTTCTGCAGCAGTTATCTTGTATACGCCGGACTCGCCCACTCGTATCTTCACCCACTTACCTGTGGATAATATGGAACTTGAAGCAAACGGATGAAGATTTGTTCCGGAACTTGCCCGCTTTTGCTTAGCAATAGATTTCTCCAGCGTTAGTTTGAAAGAATTTATACGTTGATATTCGCCGTTGCGATAAACAAGAGGCACAAAAGAGACTTCAAGAATTCCTTTTTTTGCAGAAACAAATATGCGGGTATCAGCCTTCGGATATGAATCAAGAGGTTCGCCTACCACCGTTAAAAATGAAATATTGCTTTTTGATAACGTCTGAAACTCCGGATATTCAATCTTTACGCTGTAGGTATAATTATTATAATCCGGTCCGAGATCTATATTTTGAATATAACGGGGGAGTTTACTATTTGCTACATAATGTGCATCTGCAAACAAAGGCTGATCCGAAACAAAAGAATCCTGCCACTTCAACGAAGTAAAGTTCTGCGCTGAAATAGACAAGGAAAATAGAGAAAGAAGAAGTAAGAAAATATAGTTTCGGCTACACATATACCCTCCTTGCTTTTAAAAAAGCAAATAACTTATCGAATATAGAAATCGAGCAGCTTCTCTTCTTCCAGATAACCTTCCAGATGTTGACCTATTGCAACCGGTCCCACTCCAACAGGAGTTCCGGTGTATATTAAATCTCCTATTTTCAGCGTAAAGAAACGACTGACATAAGCAATTATCTCATCTACTTTAAACAACATGTCGGCAGTGTTTCCTTTCTGCACTTGCTTGCCATCAATATCCAGATGAAAATTCAGGTTTTGAATATCCTTAAACTTATCAACAGGAACAAATTCGCCAATTGCAGCAGAGTCATCAAATCCTTTACATATTTCCCAGGGATTACCTGCCTCACGGATTTTTCGTTGCAGGTCTCGGGCTGTAAAGTCAATACCAACAGTCACCTCATCATAATAACGATCTGCAAAACGTTCAGCTATATTTTTCCCTAATCTGCTTATTTTCACAACTAACTCTGTTTCATAGTGAACTTCGTCAGAGAAATCAGGAATAAAGAACGGCTTTCCATTTTTAAGTAAAGCAGAATCTGGTTTCATAAAGATAACCGGCTCTTCTGGTATTACTAACGTGGGATGCAGTTCTTTATTGTGTTCAGCGTAGTTCATTCCTACGGCTATAATCTTCATTACTTTATCTGATTAAAATTTAAACGATTGAACATTACAGCTAAATGAGCATACAAAGAAGTATTCTGAACCACAATATTTTCAGGTACCCGAATACGTAAAGGAGTAAAGTTCCATACAGCCTTTACGCCTCCTTCAACCATTTTATCAGTAATATTCTGAGCTATTTCAATAGGGACAGTCAATACTCCAATATTCACATTATATTCAAGCATCTTTGCCTGAAAATCATCCGAATGAAAGATTGGAATGCCGTTTATAAATGTGCCTACAAGTTCAGGATTAACATCAAAGCCTGCAACTATTTCCAAGCCAAAATGATTCAAACCGGAGTCACGAAGAAGAGCTCCTCCCAGGCTACCTACACCAAACAAGAAAGCTTTATGCATATTTGTAAAGCCGAGGAAGTCTTCCAGAACAGCAATTAGATCATCTATATCATAACCTACCCTTGTTCGCCCTGATATATTTACATACGACAGGTCCTTCGCTATCTGAGAAGCATCAATATTTATCTCTTTAGAAATCTGCGTAGAGGAGACAAAATGTTCTCCTTTATTTTTAAGCAGTTTCGCATTCGATAAATACCATGGAAGTCTGCGCAAAGAAGGTTCCGGTACTTTTATTACATTTTGCTCATTATCACTCATAAAACCCCATTTTATTAAATTGGTATTTGCAAAAATACACTATTTTTTCCAAACAATCGAGCATAAAGAAAAAGATTATTTTGTACATATCTATAAGTTTGTTACATTTGGATATAAATAAAATAAGAAAGTATGAAAAAGCATGACTGGAAAGAGAGATTGAATGTGGTATATTCAACCAACCCCGATTTCAATTATGATATAGAAGAAGATGCAGAACAGACAACTTTGGAGCCAGCAAAACAGAATCTTCGGGTAGCCATTGATAAGAAAAACAGAGGAGGAAAGGTTGTAACACTAATAACTGGATTTGTAGGCACAGAGGAGGATTTAAAAACTCTTGGAAAACTATTGAAAACAAAATGTGGAGTTGGCGGAGCTGCCAAAGATGGGGAAATTATTATTCAAGGAGATTTCAAAATCAAGGTTGTTGAGCTACTTAAGAAAGAAGGATATGTAAAGACCAAACCATTTGGAGGATAGTTCTATTTTAAAAGCCGATACCATAGTAGCACCAAAAGAAGCCTAACGATAAACTTATTGAATGATAGTTTATTAAAAAAGAATTTGTATTTCAATGGTGCAAATATGGGTAATACATTCTCATTGTAGAACAATTTATTAAAAGAGAGTACATAGAGGAAATTAAAAAAGGGTGGTTAAACAGATTTGTTCAACCACCCTTTTAAGTATCTTTAAAAAGACCTTAATTAGTCAGCGTTCAAAGTAAAACGTTTGAAGTTAACTACAGTTAAGTCTTTATTAATGTTCTTCAAGAACTGAGCAACACTAATCTTAGGATCTTTCACATATTCTTGTTCCAACAAGCAAACTTCTTTGTAGAACTTAGAGATACGACCTTCAGCGATACGTTCAATTAAGTTCTCTGGTTTACCTTCCTGGCGAGCTTTGTCAGCTGCGATTTCTTTTTCACGAGCTAATACGTCAGCTGGAACACCTTCCTGATTTACAGCGATAGGGTTCATTGCAGCAATCTGCATAGCAACTTCGTGAGAAACCTGAGCATCAACACCAGCAACATTGAAAGAAACTGCAGTAGCCAAACGATTTCCCGGGTGGATATAAATTGCAGTTGAAAGACCTTCTACAACACCGTATCCATCAAGTTCCATCTTTTCTCCAGTGATACCACTTCTATCAGTAACAGCATCAGCAACTGTTCCTTTACCCATAGGAAGAGCTTTCACTTCTTCGATAGTAGCACATTTGTTTGCGATAGCAAGATCAAGAATTTCGTTAGTCAAAGCAACGAAGTCTGCATTCTTAGCAACGAAGTCAGTTTCACATTTCAATGCGACAACTGCAGCAAATTCGCCTGCTGACTTAGCAATAACACAACCTTCTGAAGCTTCACGATCAGAACGTTTTGCAGCTACTGCTTGTCCTTTTTTACGAATTATTTCAATTGCTTTATCAAAATCGCCTTCAGCTTCAGTCAAAGCATTCTTGCAATCCATCATACCGGCACCTGTCATTTTGCGCAAGTGGGTAATATCTGCCATTGTTACAGCCATAGTCTTTATATTTTTTTAATTGATATAGTAATTAAGCTTCTTCATCATCTTTCAAGAAAGCAGCAGCTTTTGCAGCGTTGATTGCTTCCTCGTCGTTTTTGTCAAGTCTAGCTTTAGCAGCAGACTTTCTCTTACCTTTGTTAGCAGGAGCTTCTCCGGCAGCTTCCATATCAATTTTTTCAGCTTTTCTTTCTTCCAAACCTTCGCTCATAGCTGTACAACAAGCTTCAAGAATTACTTCAATTGATTTTGTAGCGTCATCATTTGCAGGGATAACGAAATCGATATTTGAAGGATCAGAGTTTGTATCAACGATAGCAAATACTGGAATACCTAAACGGTTAGCTTCACGAACTGCGATGTTTTCTTTCATTACGTCGATAACGAACAAAGCAGAAGGAAGACGAGTTAAGTCGGCGATAGAACCTAAGTTCTTGTCTAACTTAGCACGTTGACGAGAAATTTGAAGAACTTCTCTTTTAGAAAGATTAGAATAAGTACCATCGTTAGTCAACTTATCGATAGTAGCCATCTTCTTAACAGCCTTACGGATAGTTGGGAAGTTAGTCAACATACCACCTGGCCAGCGCTCGATTACATAAGGCATATTAACAGAAGCTGCTTTGTCAGCAACTACTTGTTTTGCTTGTTTTTTAGTAGCAACAAAAAGGACTTTCTTTCCTGATTTTGCAATTTGTTTTAAAGCTTCAGCAGCTTCTTCTACTTTTGCAACTGTTTTGTGGAGGTCAATGATGTGGATACCATTGCGTTCCATGAAAATATAAGGAGCCATTGCAGGGTTCCACTTTCTTCTTAAGTGTCCGAAGTGGCAACCGGCTTCCAATAAATTATCAAAATTTGTTCTTGACATTTTTTTAATCTTTTAATCGTTTACTTTCTTTTTTGTTTTATAACCAACTGTCGGGTAGCCTACTAAAGAGTCCCGATAGTTTAGATACTAAACGTAGCTTACTCCAGAGATTTCTCCAGCAAGTATTAACGTTTACTGAACTGGAATCTTCTACGAGCTTTTGGTTGACCCGGTTTCTTACGTTCAACAGAACGTGGATCACGTGTCATGAAGCCTTCTGAACGAAGAGCTTTTTTATCTTCTGCGCTGATTTTCACAAGAGCACGAGCAATTGCCAAACGCAAAGCTTGAGATTGTCCTGTGAAACCGCCACCGATCAAATTAACTTTGATGTCATACTTCTCAGCTACACCTAATTTGTTCAATGGTTGTTTTACAACATATTGAAGAATAGTTGATGGAAAGTACGTTGCAAGGTCTCTCTTGTTAATAGTAATCTTTCCTGTACCTTCGCTTACGAATACGCGAGCAATAGCGCGCTTACGTCTGCCTAATGCATTTACTACTTCCATTATTTATTATTTAAGTAAGTTAATATCAATTGACTTAGGGTTTTGAGCAGCTTGTTTATGTTCGCTTCCAGCGTAAACATACATGTTGCCTAATAGTTGTGCACCTAATTTGTTTTTAGGAAGCATACCCTTTACTACTTTTCTCAATAACTTGTCGTCACCGTTAGGTCTTGCTTGCAAACGAGCTGGAGTAATAGCTCTTTGACCTCCAGGATAGCCAGTATATGACAAATAGATTCTGTCATTCCATTTGTTACCTGTCAACTTTACCTTATCGGCATTGATAATAATTACGTTGTCACCACAGTCTACATGAGGAGTAAAGTTTGGTTTGTACTTTCCTCTCAACAGCTTGGCAACTTTTGCACCTAAGCGTCCCAACACCTGATCTGTAGCATCTACTACGACCCATTCTTTTGTTGCGGTTGCTTTGTTTGCAGAAATGGTCTTATAACTTAAAGTATCCACTGCTTAATTGTTTTTAAATTGTTAACTACTAATAAACATAAATATTCATGCTGATTACAGTTCCCCGGACAAAGGAACCTAATTAGCTATGAATTAATCTTTTATCCTTTTAGATAATAATCGGCTTGCAAAAGTACTGCTTTTCTTTTAATTGGCAAACTATTTAAGTTATTTTTTCTCTTTTCAAGTCCTTAGATGAGAACATTATACGTTTTCTCAACTACTTTTCAGAGTCATTGAATCAAGCTAAACAGAATAAAATCAAAGGGATCATTTTTATTCCACAATAATTGAAAAACACTTATCTTTTCAAAAGGTTTGAAATCATTCAAGAGACATGGGTTATTTGTACACCGGACTAGTTTCTTCGTTAGCAATCTTTCTAAAGTCATCCATCACTCCCTCACAAAGCCCATTCAACAAACTATAAATCAGTTACATGTTTAGTGAGGGAAGCATTTCAAACCCTCACTTTACCCTCACAAAAAGTGCCTATCCTCACTTTTTCGATACATTTTAGAGCATTATCGGGATAATAAAACAAGCCAAGGATATGCCCGGTTCACCGCTTGCTGTCCCCTCGCAAAGCATAGCACTGCACAAAAACTACAGATATTTAGCAAAAATCAACTCGAAATTGGTGAGGGATGACCCAAAAAGTGAGGGTTTAGTGAGAGTTAAAAATACTACCATCACCCATTTATATATCAGAAGATCAAGTTGTTGCTTTCAAAAAGTGAGGGAGTGAGGGTAGCTTTTTATTCTTCTGTAGAACTGCAGGAATCAGAGCTCGGTAAACTCCGGTCGGAGTTCTGTTGAAGTCCGGTCGGAGTTTGTGCAATGTCCGGCCGGAGTTTATCCAACTTCAGGCGGGAGATTTTCAGCCATTCAGGAATAATTCTCATTCATTGATCAATGGATCGTTATCCAATGCTCTTCCATATTTTCAAAGCAATCATTCCTTAGTGAAACAATTAACCCTCAATTTATGGACTGATTCGTTTAGGACTTTATCTTGTTTTGCAGATTCGTCCACATACAAATGCCTTATATTCGGTTTATGTTCGTCAGGCCGAAAATTTGCTGCCGACTTCCTTCAGATTCCATCTCACAATAGGCACCCTTGTATTAAGCTAACACTTCCCACTATCAAGGCGCGTTCGGGACTTACACCCTAGAGTTATCACCCATGCTGGGTGAACAAAAAAGAAAGATGACACGACTTATGGCCGTGTCATCTTTTATATAAAGAACAAAAAAGTTTAAATTAAAACTCGCAGTTACGAGGTGTTCTAGGGAAAGGAATCACATCACGAATATTGGTCATACCTGTTACGAAAAGCAATAAGCGTTCAAAACCTAATCCGAAACCAGAGTGAGGTGCTGTACCAAAACGACGGGTATCCAGATACCACCAGATATCTTTAGTTGGTACACCCATTTCCGCAGCTCTACTTGATAATTTATCAAAATCCTCTTCACGCTGAGAACCTCCGATTATTTCTCCGATTTTCGGGAATAGAACATCCATTGCACGAACTGTTTTGCCATCTTCATTCTGCTTCATATAGAAAGATTTGATTTCTTTCGGATAATCAGTAAGAATTACAGGACGTTTAAAATGATCTTCCACCAAGTAACGTTCGTGTTCTGAAGCAAGGTCGGCTCCCCAGAATATAGGGAATTCAAATTTGTGTCCTTTGGCCACTGCTTCTTCAAGAATCTTCACTCCTTCTGTATAAGGCAGGCGAACAAATTCATCATCAAGCACTGACTGCAAGCGAGCAATAAGTTCCTTATCAAACATATTGTTCAGGAACTGAATATCTTCTATACAGTTATCCAAGGCCCATTTTACACAAAATTTGATAAAATCTTCTGCCAACTGCATATTATCTTCAATCTCGTTGAAAGCAACTTCCGGTTCAATCATCCAGAACTCAGCCAAGTGACGTGGAGTATTTGAGTTTTCGGCACGGAAAGTAGGTCCAAAAGTATAAATAGACCCCATTGACATAGCAGCAAGCTCACCTTCCAGCTGTCCGGAAACAGTCAGACTGGCTTGTTTGCCAAAGAAGTCATTATCATAATTAATAGAACCATCTTCATCCTTCTTCAAATCATAAAGATTCATGGTAGTTACCTGAAACATCTGTCCTGCACCTTCACAATCTGAAGCTGTGATAATAGGAGTATGAAAGTAGAAGAATCCACGTTCATGGAAAAATTTATGTATGGCAATAGCCATATTATGACGAATACGGAATACAGCACCAAAAGTATTGGTACGAGGACGAAGGTGTGCTATTTCGCGAAGGAACTCCATAGAGTGACCTTTCTTCTGCAAAGGATAGGTATTAGGATCAGCTGTGCCTAATATTTCTATTTCACATGCATGAAGTTCTGCTTTCTGTCCTTGTCCAAGCGATTCTACCAATTCGCCATTTACACTAATACATGCTCCAGTAGTTATTGGTTTCAAGTATTCTTCTCCGAATTTCTCTATATCAATTACAATCTGAATATTATTAATGGTAGAACCGTCATTCAAAGCGATAAAGTTAACTTGTTTACTGCCCCGGCGAGTTCTAACCCATCCCTTCACGTTCACAATTGTTCCGAAGCTATCCATCTTCAGAACATCAACAATTCTTGTTCTACAAATCTTTTCCATAAAAATCTTTTATATGCATTATTATATAAGGTAGGGGTATATTTGCATATACCCCCATTCTTTATTATTCAAAAGCTCCCATTCGAAGTATGTTTACTTCTTGTTCTGTAAGATATCTCCATTCGCCACGACGAAGGCCTTTCTTCGTTAATCCTGCAAAGAACACACGATCTAATTTCATAACCTTATATCCCAATGATTCGAATATACGGCGAACAATACGGTTCTTGCCAGAGTGAATTTCAATTCCTACCTGATCCTTATCTGTTTCAGTAGCATAGCTGATAGCATCTGCATGGATTTCTCCATCGTCTAATGTTACACCAGCTGCAATTTGTTCCATATCATGTTTAGTGACATTCTTATCCAGATAAACATGATAAATTTTCTTTTTAAGGAACTGAGGATGAGTCAGCTTAGAAGCCAAATCTCCATCATTTGTAAGTAACAATACACCTGTAGTGTTACGATCAAGACGTCCAACAGGATAAATTCTTTCTTTGCATGCACCTTTCACTAAGTCCATAACTGTAAGACGAGCCTGAGGATCATCCGAAGTAGTTACACAATCTTTTGGTTTATTAAGCAATACGTATACTTTACTTTCCAAAGATACAGACTCTTCGTGGAACTTAATTACGTCAGTACGTTTAACTTTTGTTCCTAGTTCAGTAACAATTTCACCATTTACCGAAACAACTCCTGCTGTGATAAATTCGTCAGCTTCACGTCTTGAACAAACACCAGCATTAGCCAGATATTTATTTAAACGAATTGGTTCATTTGGATCTGTAAACTGCTCTTTATATTCAATTCTTTTCTTTTCGCTATACTTAGCATTTGGATCATAATCATCGCTTCTTCTACGAACCGGACGTGCAAATCCTTGAGGTCTTGAATCACTTGATGAGAATCTTGGACGTCGTCCACCATCTCTGGAAAGAGTTGGATCGCCATAATTGCTATCCGGGCGACGGAATCTTGGGCGTTCGCCTCCTTCACCTTCCTGATTTTCGTTTCTTCTCCAAGGCTTATCTTCGCGATTAAACGACGGACGATAAGGTCTGTCACCACCTTCACGGTTAAATGATGGGCGTGGACGATCTCCACCTTCACGATTGAAAGAAGGACGTGGTCTGTCACCACCCTCACGGTTGAATGAAGGACGTGGTCTGTCTCCGCCTTCACGATTAAATGATGGACGTGAACGATCTCCACCTTCACGGTTAAAAGAAGGACGTGGCCTGTCACCACCTTCACGATTGAATGATGGACGTGGTCTGTCACCGCCTTCTCTATTAAAAGAAGGACGTGGACGATCTCCGCCTTCACGGTTAAAAGAAGGGCGTGGTCTGTCACCACCTTCACGATTGAAGCGTGGGCGATCACCCTCTTCTCTGTTATATGGACGGGAAGGACGATTAAAACTTGGACGGTCATTACCGCCTCTGTTAAAAGAAGGGCGTGAGGGGCGATCACCACCTTCACGACTAAAGCGTCCTTCACGGTTAAACTTGCCATCTCTGTTAAAAGAAGATCTACTGTCATCACGACGGCTAAATCCTTCTCTGTTAAAAGACTTATTACCATCACGGCTGGCGTCTCTACTATCATTGTTAGAATCTCGCCAATTTTCGTTGTCTGTACTCATTTTTTATTCGAATAAAATTATAACTCTGGCCTCGCGGCCTATTAAAAACATTAATATATTAAATACCAGTATAACTGTGTGGGGTTATACATCTAAGTTCTTTTTTAACATCCTCACTAACATTCAGTTCTTCTATAAAATCTTTAATTGAAGATTCTGTGATAGCCTGGTTTGTTCTTGTCAGTGCTTTTAGTGCTTCATATGGATTAGGATAAGCTTCACGACGAAGAATAGTCTGAATAGCTTCAGCAACTACACTCCAACAATTATCCAAATCGTTATAAATAGCAGTTTCGTTCAAAATTAGTTTACGTAGTCCTTTCAAAGAACTCTGAATAGCAATTACAACATGACCAAAAGGTACGCCGATATTACGAAGAACAGTAGAATCTGTCAAGTCTCTCTGCAAACGAGAAACAGGTAATTTCTCTGCTAAATGATTAAGAATAGAATTTGCTATTCCCAAATTGCCTTCTGCATTTTCAAAATCTATCGGATTTACTTTGTGAGGCATTGCACTGGAACCTACTTCTCCTGCTTTGATTTTCTGTTTGAAATATTCCATAGAAATATATAACCAGAAATCACGATTCATGTCAATCATGATAACATTGATACGTTTCATCGCATCGAAAACAGCAGAAAGGTTATCATAATTTGAAATTTGTGTTGTATACTCTTCACGTTCCAATCCTAGTTTTTCTGAAACGAAACGATTACCAAAAGCTTTCCAGTCATAAGAAGGATAAGCTACATGATGAGCATTGTAATTACCTGTAGCGCCACCAAACTTAGCAGTTACCGGGCAAGCTTTTAGCGCAGCCAACTGGCGTTCCAAGCGGTAAGCAAAAACCATAATTTCTTTTCCCAAACGAGTTGGAGAAGCTGGTTGACCATGAGTTTTTGCAAGCATAGACACATTAGTCCAATCAGTTGCATATTGTTTCAGCTGCGCAATAAGCTCTTCAACCAAAGGATAATAAACATTATTCAGTGCTTCCTTTATAGACAATGGAATAGATGTATTATTAATATCCTGAGAAGTAAGTCCGAAGTGTATAAACTCTTTATATTCTTCAAGACCACCAAGCTTATCAAATTCTTCTTTAATGAAATACTCAACAGCTTTTACGTCGTGATTAGTCACACTTTCAATATCCTTAATACGTTGTGCATCGGCTTCTGAAAAGCTTCGATAGATACTTCTTAAAGACTCAAAAACATCTTCACCAACACCTTTAAGCTGGGGCAAAGGCAGTTCGCACAAGGTTATAAAATACTCAATCTCAACCTGCACACGATATTTAATCAATGCAAATTCAGAAAAATAAGCAGCTAAAGCCTCAGCTTTGCCTCTGTAGCGGCCATCAATAGGTGATATAGCCGTAAGTAAATCAAGTTTCATAGTGTAATGATAATTATCAGACTGCAAAATTAATTCTTTTATTTGAATAGAGAGTTACACAAATAAGAAAAAGTTTGTATCAAAGAGGTAAAGAAATAAAAAAAGCCTCACAAACATACTTGTGAAGCTTTCTATCTAATGTGGGCGTTGACGGATTCGAACCGCCGACCCTCTGCTTGTAAGGCAGATGCTCTGAACCAGCTGAGCTAAACGCCCTTGTTTTATCAACGAAAGTCTCTGGATTTTGAAGTGGGCGTTGACGGATTCGAACCGCCGACCCTCTGCTTGTAAGGCAGATGCTCTGAACCAGCTGAGCTAAACGCCCGAGACACTTTCGTTTCAAAAGCGATGCAAAGATATAGCTTTCTTTGAAACTAGCAAAACTTTCTGCAGTTATTTTTTAAACAAAATTAAAGTCAATTACAGAAAGTGCTGTTTATCAGTACCAATAGAGTGAATATTTTTTTCGCGAACTAATATCCATTTTTTCCAAAAGTATCATCACTCTATAAAATGTCCGAATATGAACACTATGTTCACATTCGGATAATCAAAGAACACGCTACAAACTAAAAAGGAAATAATCGAGAATCATTTTATTCTTAAAATTTAATTATTTATCAATTAAATCTGAGTCATAGAAAAGGCATGGTTATGATCTAATATTCAATGATTTAAGATTAAATATTTACAAGTTTAAAAGAGTCAAAAGCTTATAAACAATAAAATAAACTTAAACACAACTGCAACTTTTGGCAAGGTACTTGCGTCTAAAGGATGTAGCGCTAACAAAATAATAGACTCATTAACGAATGAAGCAATAAAATTGAAATGAAAAAAATATTCACTGTATTAGTTTTGATATTTATATGCCAGGCAACATTTGCACAGGCTTTACAATTAAAAGGGCACATTCTTACAGCTACAAAACAGCCAATTGAGTTTGCTAATGTGATTCTAAGAAAGCCGGATTCAACCTTTGTAACAGGTGGAATGACTGATATGAAAGGTAAATTCAGTATGGAACATCTTGAGAAAGGAATATATAACCTTCAGATTTCAAGTCTTGGATATCAGACTAAGAATCTTGAGATCCACGATTTCAATAAAGATGTAGACCTTGGAAATATTGAAATTGATTCTGCAGCAGTAGCATTGAATGAAGTAGTGGTTACAGGTGCCAAAGTTATCAACGAAGCCGACAGAAAGATATTACTGCCAACTTCAAAACAGATGAAGGCAGCAACTAACGGATTCAACCTCTTACAGAAGCTAAATCTTAAACGTATTCAGGTTGACGTGTTAAGAAATACAATTTCAGCATCAGGTGGTGGTGAAGTACAGCTCAGGATAAATGGAGTAAAATCAAGCATTCAGGAAGTAATGTCAATACGCCCGGAAGATATCCTGCGTATTGAACATCATGATGATCCAGGACTTCGTTATGGAGGAGCAGAAGCTGTAATTGACTATATTACCCGCAGAAAAGAATGTGGAGGTTTTCTTGCTTTCGATTTCACAGACTCTCCCCATGTTCCTTTCGGAGATAATAGTGTGACAGCAAAATTCAACTATAAAAAATCTGAGTTTGGACTATTTTACAATGGAGGTTACAGAGAAATGGATCACATGTGGCGAGAAAACTCCGAGACATTTAATTTCTCTGACGGAAGAACTCTTACCCGCCTGGAAGATGGTACTCCTGATAAGTGGGCAAAGAACTGGCATTATATGCAGATGAACTATAACTATCAGGAAGGTCAGGACTGGTTCTTCAACGCAACTTTAAGAACAAATGTAAATGATAACCCCAAAACAAATTTTAAAAGTTATCTTTATCCAACAAACAATCCATTAAATGGTGTAAATATGACCGACCGCTCTTCTTCTTGGGAACATATTCCATCTTTAGACCTTTACTATCAGCGCAATTTAAAAAATCAGCAATCATTAGTCCTGAATATTGTGGGAACATATCTTGATTCTAACTCACAAAGATACTATAAGGAAATACAGGGTTTACAGACATTAACAAACCTCTTTACTAATGTTGACGGAAGCAAATATTCAATAATTGGTGAGGGTATATACGAGAAAGGATTTAAAGCCGGGCGTTTAAGCACCGGAGTGAAACACACACAAAGTTATACTAATAATGAATACACCGGAAGTTCTTTATCGCAAACTAACATGAGGCAGTCTGAAACTTATGTTTATACTGAATTTAAGGGCAAAATTAACAAGTTCAATTATTCTTTGGGAATAGGCGGATCACGTTCATGGTTTAACCAGGGCGGCGAAGGATACCATAACTATACCTTCCGTCCTACGGCCAGCTTAAAATATAATTTCAATGATAACTCATTTCTACGTTACCGCGGTAACATTTACAGCACAGAGCCTTCACTATCCGATTTAGGAAATATTGAACAATCCATCGACTCATTGCAGATAAGAAGAGGTAACAGCAACCTGAAACCGGTAATGAGATATACCAACTCTTTGAATTATGATATTACAAAAGGTATATTCAGCGGAAGTCTGTTCCTTGGACATTGGTACTATAACAAGCCAATCATGGAAGAGACCCGGGTTGAAAACAATAAATTCATCCGTACCAACGACAATCAGAAAAGCTGGCAGAAACTTAATACCGAAATGGAATTGTCAATCAATCCCTTCAAAGATATTTTCGTAGCAAAGATTGTAACCGGAATGAGTTATTTCGATAGCAAAGGGAATAATTACCATCACACATATACAAACTGGTACATGCGTGCAGAAGCAAATGCAAGCTACAAAAACTGGTCGGCGTTCTTCCAGATGCAAAACCACAAAAACGACTTATTCGGTGAAACTCTTGAATATGGAGAAAATTATCACCTCTTCGGAATTATGTATAAACACAAACAACTTAGTCTTGGTGCCATGATGATTAATCCGTTTGTGGACAACTGGAAAGCAGGAAGTGAAAATCTAAACGCCTCAGCTCCTTCAAAGAACTGGGTATATATAAAGGAAACATCACGCTTATTTGCAATTCAGGTATCATATAGCTTTAACTTCGGACGTAAATATCAGTCTTCACAAAAACGATTGAATAACCAAGATACAGATACAGGAGTTATGAGTAGTAATAAAAAATAAATTAAAGTTTAACTTCACAATTATACTTAACTTACAGAGGAAGGATCGTTGCGAAACGCTCCTTCTTCGCTTTTATAGACACCCAAGCATCATATTAATCCAGCAAAAAGCAACAAATAACTCTATTATCTGCAACCTTTCTTTTCTCGGTTACGTCTAAATATTGTAGCGCTTACATAAAGACAACTTGATTGTATTACCTGTAGACATTAAACCGAAATGAAAAAGATTTTTAGCGTATTATTTTTTATAATACTTTGCCAAACCATAACAGCCCAATCTTTCCAGATCAAAGGATCTATTCTTTCCACAGCAAAACAGCCTATTGAATTTGCAAATGTAGTTTTAAGAAAAGCCGATTCAACATTTGTAAATGGCGGAATGACTGATGCAAAAGGTAAGTTCAGTATGGAGAATCTCGAGAAAGGAATATATAACCTTCAGATTTCAAGTCTTGGATACCAAACCAGGAATCTTGAAATCCGCGATTTCAATAAAGACACTGATCTGGGGACTATTGAAATTGATTCAGCTGCCATTGCACTAAATGAAGTTGTTGTTACCGCTGCCAAAGTTATTAATGAAGCCGATAGAAAAATATTATTGCCTACTTCAAAACAAATGAAAGCAGCAACCAACGGATTTGATCTTTTACAACAACTAAACTTAAGGCGTATTCAGATTGATGTTATGAGAAATACCATTGCCGCATCAGGTGGAGGTGAAGTAGATCTTAGAATCAATGGAGTAAAGTCGAGCATCCAGGAAGTTATGTCATTACGCCCTGAAGATATTCTGCGTATAGAACATCATGAAGATCCAGGACTCCGCTACGAGGGAGCAGAAGCTGTTATTGATTATATTACCCGCCGTAGAAACAGCGGTGGATTTATCTCATTCGATACAGAAACCTCTCCTCATGTTGCTTTTGGCAATAACAGCATAACAGCCAAATTCAATTACAAGAAATCGGAATTCGGACTATTCTACACCGGTGGATACAGATCTGTAGATCACATGTGGCGCGAAAATTCAGAAACATTCAACTTCCCAGATGGCAGAAGTCTCACCCGTATGGAAGATGGTACTCCTGACAAATGGGCTATGAACTGGAACTATATGCAAATGAATTATAACTATCAACAAGGGAAGGAATGGTTCTTTAATGCAACACTCAGGGCAAATATCAATGGTAATCCAAAGCAGAATTTCAACAGTTATCTTTACCCTACCAATAATCCTTCAAACGGAGTACACATGACAGATCGTTCTTCTTCCCGGGAGCGCAGACCTTCGCTCGACCTTTACTATCAACGTAATTTTAAAAATCAACAATCGTTAATTCTTAACGTTGTAGGTACATATATGGACTCCAATTCAAAGAGACATTATAAGGAGATGCAGGATACAGAAACCTTAACCGATCTTTTTTCGAATGTAGACGGGAATAAATATTCGATTATTGGTGAAGGAATATATGAAAAAACATTCAAGGCAGGTAGATTAAGCACCGGAATAAAGCACACTCAAAGTTTCACCGATAATGAATATACAGGAAGTTCTGTATCCAAAACAGATATGAGACAGGCTGACACTTACATGTATACAGAATTTCAGGGAAAGATTAATAAGTTCAATTACTCTTTAGGAATAGGAGGTTCACGTTCATGGTTTAACCAGGGAGGAGAAGGGTATCAAAATTATAACTTCCGTCCCACTGCAAGTCTGAAATATAACTTTAACGAGAACTCGTTTATCCGCTATCGTGGCAACATTTACAGTAATTCTCCTTCTTTGTCCGACCTGGGAAATACAGAGCAAGCAATTGATTCCTTACAGATAAGAAGAGGAAACAGCTCTCTAAAACCGGTAATATCATACGTAAATACATTAAACTACGACATAACTAAAGGAATATTCAGCGGTAGTTTATTGGTTAGCCACAGATACTATAGCAAACCAATAATGGAAGAAACTATTATTGAAAACAACAAATTCATCCGTACCAAGGACAACCAAAAGAATTGGCAGAAGTTGAATACTGAAATGGAAGTATCAGTCAATCCATTCAAAGATCATTTAATCACTAAAATAACAACTGGAATAAGTTACTTCGACAGTAAAGGAAATAATTATGCTCACACATATTCTAACCGGTATTATAGAGCAGAAGTAAATGGATACTATAAAAACTGGTCGGCATTCTTCCGTATTCAGAATCACAGAAACAATTTCTTTGGTGAAACTCTTGACATAGGAGAAAACTGGCACATGATTGGAATTATGTACAAGCATAAACAACTAACTATAGGAGGCATGATGCTTAACCCATTTGCCGACAATTGGAAAGTAGGTAGTGAAAATCGCAATAAATTTGCTCCTTCCAAAAATTGGGAATATGTTAAAGAGAGTTCGCGACTATTTGCATTCAAGTTATCATATAACTTCAATTTCGGACGTAAGTATCAGTCTTCACAAAAACGTTTGAATAACGAAGACACCGATACAGGAGTTATGAGTAGTAGTAAAAAATAATATTATTGCTTCATTATTGAGGAAGGAACGTTGAGAAACGCTCCTTCTTTCTTTTTATATACCTCACTACTAATCAAGTCTCCTTTTGACAACAGCCGGATTACCCACTACAAGCGAATTATCAGGAACATCTTTTGTAACCACACTTCCTGCACCAATTATGCAACGATCACCAATCGTAACACCCGGACAGATAACTGCCCCTCCACCTATCCAGCAATCATTACCGATAGTCACGGCATGAGCAGATTCAACCATTTCACGACGTTCCAAATAGTTCATTGGATGCTGCGGAGTATATATCTGCACTGCCGGACCAATTAATGTATGATGTCCAATCTTTACCGGAGCTCCATCGAGGATTACACAATTAAAATTAATAAAAGCATGCTCGCCCAACTCTATATTATAGCCATAATCGCAAAAGAAAGGCGGACAGATCTTTGCCGTAGGATGAATATTTGGAAGCAGTTCTTTCTGCACTTCCTGTAAATCGGGTGAGCCAAGATACATCGTATTCATTTTGGATATTAAAGCCTTCGCTCTTAAAAGGTCGGCAAATAATTCCGGATCGGAAACATTAGCAAGCTGACCGCTCCTCATTTTTTCTTTTTCTGTCGCCATATTATCTAAATTTACAAGAAATTCAAAATGCTATTCAATCAACATATAAAAACAAGTTTATTATCTTCCGAACGTTCAGTGTCGAACCTAAACCCCTCCCATGTAAAAGCTTTCAATGCTTCAGGTTCTTCTATTCGGTTTTTAAGAATAAACCGAGTCATTTCTCCGCGTGCCATCTTTGCATAAATGGTCACCGTATCGAGCTTTCCTTTCTTCCACATTTTAAATTCGGGAGTAATTACCTGCACTTCCTTTTCCACTCGTTTCCAGTCGAACGAAGGCTGAATATCCATACTTGCCAGATTTACCAACACTCCCCCATTCTTCTTCACATCCTCAATAAAAGTTTGAGAAAGTATCGGTTTCCAGAAGTCGGCCATTGCTACATTTCCCAGTTCGGGCAACTTCACGTCATACTCCATCCGGTAAGCCTTTATCATATCCAGCGGACGAACCAATCCGTAAAACGGAGAAGCGATACGCAAATGCTCATGAGCATAAAGAAAATCCTCGTCCGAGAAATCTGCCGGAGCAATATGTTTAAACACCATTCCTGTATAGGCCAGTAGAGCTTGCAGAGAAGGAGCCTCATCAGAATGAAACGCTTCGAACCGTTTAAATGTTTCCAGAGCCAGTTTCGGACTAATCTTCAATAATCGTTCCAATTCCTCCACAGAATATTGTGCCATGTGGAGTGCAATCTCTTTTGCTTCACCTGCAAACTGTGGGATTGATTTTGCCGGAGCTTTCCGTGAACTTTTAGTATTTATTGTTTTTGCTGGGGATATTATTATTTGCATTCTATCTATTTAATAAATTTCTTAAGTCTGTGTTATTGATAAACATCTGCAATTTATAAAAAATAATAGAAAGTAGTTCTGTAAATAAAACATTCCTGATATTCACTTTTTTAAAGTCTGTCATCATATAGTCTTTAAGTAATACTATTCATCACAAGTTGATCAATAATAAAAATAGACAAAGTCTTAATTCTTTATCAAAAAGAATATTATATTTGCAACCTTTTACATATCATTATCAGCACTTTATTTTTGAAAAATAAATTTAAGACTATAAATGCGATGAAAAAAACTATTTTTTTATTTATGCTTATTAGTACAATACTAATTAATAAGCTTCCAGCTCAAGAAAAAATGCCAAATCACGAGCAAAGGATTTATTCTCTATCACTTATCTGGAAAGAGATGCACTACAGCTTTGCTTTTCCTGAGACTCTCCAGCAGGTGAATATAGATAGTTTATACATGACTTACCTACCGAAAGTAGAACAAGCAAAAAGCAACTTCGAATACTTTCGTGTGTTATCTTCATTCATGGCACATTTCAACGAAGCTCATACGCGTATTTATACTTCTCACCGCCCGGACGATGTTCCACCTTTGAAAACTATAAATTTTGATAAAAAGATCGTGATAAGCAACATTTCTAAAAGCATGGTTGATAAAATTCCGCTAGGCAGCGAAATTATTAAGATAAATCAAATTCCAGTTTTAGAATATATTAGAGATTCCGTATACCAATACATTTCTGCAGCAACTCCACATTGGAAATTTGACAAATCAGTGAGTGAAATGTTTTATGGAAGACCGTATTCCAAAGTAAAAATAACAGTTATAACTCCTAAAGGGAAAGAGAAAGAAGTAGAAATGATTCGAAACTACAACTCTAATGGACTTAAAGAAATTATGGCTGATACTATTATTGTGCCGCCCATAAATATAAAAATCATTCATGGAAATATTGGGTATATACAACTAACGTCTTTTGCCAGACAATATCTTGATACTATAAATTCCATTTTTAGTCGCAACATACAACAATTAAAAAAATGCAAAGGCTTAATTATTGATCTTCGTGGAAATAGAGGAGGTACAGACCAGGCATGGGAAAACATTGCATACCATTTGCTTTCTAATTCAAAATTCCAGATAGATCAAGGAAAATGGTTATGCAGGAAATATATTACCAGCTATAAAATGTGGGGAGAGCATGATTCTAGACTCAAAGATTATTATTTAGATAAAGCCATGGAGGAGATAAAACATCAACCATATACAAACAATTTAAATGATTCTTTAAAACTACATCAACCGCTGATTGTAATTTCAGGGCCGTTTGTTGGTTCTTCTGCAGAAGATTTTCTAACACTAATAAAACAGACTGGGCGAGCAGTTGTTGTAGGAGGACCAAGTGTTGGGAGCATGGGTGAAGCAATGTTTATAACATTACCGGGCGATTTTGGAGTACTGATTAGTGCTAAGAAATTTGTGAATTCAGATGGCTCTCAACCCAATAAAACAGGCATTTTACCTGATATTGAAGTCAAAAGAGACTACAATGCATATTTAAAAGGCAGAGATAATGTGTTAGAGCGGGCTATTGAAGAATTATGGAAGCAGGTTAAGAAGTAAATTGCATACATTCTTTTATAATTATCCCCAATTGATCATCAATATAACTTTAACTTTCACAAACGAAACACAAAACACAAAACCATCCCTCACTCTATCACTAACAAGCCAAAACGCTCTGATTAATAGCAATTTAAAAAGTGAGGGATAGCAAATTATCCATCATTCAATCCCTCACTTTTGGGCTCTACCCTCACTTTTTCGGAGCATTTTCTGGCAAAAAGAGTATAAAAACTACAATCTTACTTCATTTACAAAGACATTTTCCATTTATTTTTAATTTCTAAAAAGAAGAAAGAGAATGTTTTAACTATGACCATGTTTTGTGATAAATTAGTATCTTTGCGGCAAATTATTTAGAAACAAAGAAATTATGGAAACAGTTGTTAGTGGAATTCGCCCAACAGGTAATCTGCATCTGGGCAACTACTTTGGAGCAGTGAAGAGTTTTCTGCAAATGCAGAATGAATATAATTGTTATTTCTTTATCGCCGACTGGCATTCCCTTACTACTCACCCAAAACCAAACGATATAGTTCAGAGCGCTCGCACTATTCTTGCTGAATATCTTGCTTGCGGTATTGATCCTGAGAAAGCTACTATTTATGTACAAAGTGACGTGAAAGAGGTATTGGAGCTTTATCTGTACCTTAACATGAATGCTTATTTGGGTGAGCTGGAACGTACTACTTCTTTCAAGGAAAAAGCACGCAAGCAACCAGATAACGTGAATGCCGGACTTCTTACTTACCCTACTCTTATGGCTGCGGATATTCTTATTCATAAGGCAATAAAAGTACCGGTGGGCAAGGATCAGGAACAGAACATGGAGATGGCACGTAAGTTTGCCCGTCGTTTCAATACTATATATGGTACTGACTTATTCCCAGAGCCAGCTTCTTTCTCTTTGGCAGAAAAGGCTATCAAGGTTCCTGGATTGGATGGTTCTGGTAAGATGGGAAAATCGGAAGGTAACTGTATTTACCTGATGGATGATGCCAAAACTATCAGCAAAAAGGTGATGAAGGCTGTAACTGATGCCGGCCCAACAGTGCCTAACAGTGAAAAGCCTGAGGTTATTCAGAACCTGTTTACTTTCCTTGATATTGTATCTACTAAAGATACTTACGATTATTTCAACGAGAAGTACAATGATTGCTCTATCCGTTACGGAGATTTAAAGAAACAACTTGCTGCAGATATCGTGGCTTACACAGAACCTATCCGCGAAAAGATTGTGGAATATTCTGCAAACACTGAATATCTTGCTAAGGTTGCTAAACAAGGTGCAGAGAGAGCACAGGAAAGTGCAGCTAAAACATTGAAGGAAGTTAGAGAAATCATCGGATTCCGCGAGATATGATTTTATTAATTATCTGATAAAACAAAGATCTCGTTACGAATAAGAGAATGTATTAAATATTAATATCCAATACTATACAAGTTAAATAATTGAATAGTGATATTGTGAATGGAATAAAAAATCAGCCTTACAGCAGTCAATTAATAGACTTTGTAAGGCTGTTTTTTTTAGTGTATACTAACTATTCTTAGTCAAAAAAATAGTTAGTATACAGAGGATGAAGTGAGTCATCATAATGTAACTATACGTTTCATGCTATTTTGTTACCCGAAAATAATCGATATCGAGGAAACCGCAGCGACCAGTTTTGTTAGGGTCGGCTGCAAAATAGCCAATCTTCGAACCAATCCATCGTCCCTTGCTCATCTTGTAAGTACTGCCTGCTGGTGTCCATTTGTTGCCATCGAGACTGTAGGCATAGCTTATCTCTCCATTCTTTACAATCATGCGGAGATAGATGTCGTTGAGGTACATAGAAATTGGGCGCCCTTTCGAAGGACGGTCTTTCTTTGTTGGTTCGATGGTTAGAATGTCTAAAAGCTGATCCTCGCTTCTCTCGCTCATTGCATTCTCGTTGTAGCGAACCTGAAGGTGATATACCGAATCGGTACGCTGCAAGCAGATGGTAGAGTAACTCATGGACATGCAGATGAGTCCTGCATACTGGTTATAGTTGCGTGAACAGAAGTTCACCTTGGTGGTTACGGTAAACTCATCGGCAGGAGTCTTCTGGAGGAGCATATTTGGTTCGTACCAGAGATTTTTGACATTACCCAGTACAGGCAGTTTGTAGGTGAACAGACGGTAGAAACCAAGTCCAGTTGTCTGTCCATACTCTTGCTTGTAGTCATTCTGCCACTGCCACTGAAGTCCAAGCTTGGGTGAGTTGAACTCATCTGTATCCACAGGATTCAAGATTGTTGTAGACTTTGACTTTGGTTTCTTGTACGACCAGTATGGTTCGCCGTTATTTCCCATAATAGGCCAACCACTGCTCCAGTCAACGGGTTGCAGGTGGCACACACGTCCGTAGCTACCCTTGTCCTGGAAATGTATAAACCAGTCTTCACCGTACTTGGTATGTACCCAACCGCCTTGATGAGGGCCATTCATCTTGCTCTTTCCGCGCTCCAACACTCGCTTCCATTCGTAAGGTCCGTATGGGCTCTTGCTACGCATTGCTAACTGCCAACCGCCAGCCACACCTCCAGCAGGACAGAAAATCCAGTAGTAGCCGTCGCGCTTGTAGAATTTTGGTCCCTCAGTGGTTATGTTGTCCGTAGCATCTCCATCAAAGACGATGCATGGGTCGCCAATCACCTTAGTTCCGTCAGCAGAAAGTTCACGAACAGTCAGCACACCATTGTATTCAATACGACTGTTTGCCCAAGCATTCACCAAATAGCAGCGACCGTCCTCATCCCACAGTGGATTGGTGTCAATGATTCCCTTACCTTTATATACACATACGGGATCGCTCCATACACCTGCAGGATCTTTGGTCTTCACCATAAAAATACCCTCGTCTGGGTCGCCCCAATATATATAGAACTCCCCGGCGTGGTAGCGTATGCTTGGTGCATACACACCCATACCGTGCTGAGTGCGGCACGAATCAGGATACTGGCTGCGCAGGGCATGACCAATGATTTCCCAATTCACGAGATCCTTGGAATGCAACACGGGCAAACCGGGCATGCAGTTAAACGAACTGGCGGTGAGGTAATAATCCTCACCCACCACTTCAATGTCGGGGTCGCTGTAGTCAGCATTGATAACAGGGTTAGTATATGTACCATTACCATTGTCAGGAGACCAAACTTGACTCTTAAACTGAGCCTGTACAACGATAACGTTTACAATTACGACAGCTAAAGCAAATAGTCTTTTCATGTTACTCTACGTTCTTTAAGAATTCGATTTCAAGTATTTTGAGATTTTTTCGAGCCTTGGAGGTAATTTCGTCGTTAGTAACATCCAATTCCTTGACGGCACCAAAGGCATCCTTGATGCTTGCATCACCAGCAAGACGGATGGTGTACTTGTTTGTGACAGGACAATCCTTCAACGGAAGACGCACATAAGAGAGCGACTTCGGAGTGTTGCCACGCCATACTTCCTTATCACCTGCAAGGACAACGATAGGATAGCTGGTATTGCGGAAACCGCTCATCTTGATACATACCTCGTCAACCCGTGTATTCTCAATCAGTGTCCATGATATCCATGCTGAGTCACGGCCGTTGATACTTGCCCACTCAGTCTTTTCGTAGCCATCGTGAGTGAGGTAAGCCTTGTCAGCATTGCTGCCTGCTGTGCTTGAAAGGATTGGCACCTCCACCATTTTTTGTGTGAAGGATGGAGTAGAAGGTGTTTCGCCGCGGTCAAGGATTGGCATCAAACCATTAGCAGGGAAGAACTTGGTAAGACCGTCCTTTACCTCGATTGCTTCGGTCGAGAGTGTAATCTCGGCATCCGCCATACCCTCAGCCTTGGCAATAATAGTCACCTTGCCTGCTTTGGTGAGGGAACGAAGTATCACTCGGTTCACACCACACTCAACAGGGATGGTATCCTGACCAGCATGATTAAGGTGAGGGAACTTGCGGATCTTCTCCAGTGCAGCGTCACCGACAGCATCGAGCGATTTACTCTTTAGTGCTGCATCGTTGGTAAAGAAATCATATGGCTTGTTCTTGGCAATACCACCAAGGAACTCTGCCTGTCCCTTAATCTGCCATTTAATGAGTCGGTTGTCCAGAGGACAGCGCTGTCCATTCTTGTCTACTACTTCTACCTGCACCAGTGCACAGTCGGCACCGTCAGCCTTCCATCCTGTTGGATTGAGAATTGAAGTGAGCTTTAGATGAGCGGGAGCACCAGCTGTCTTAATCTGCCAACGTGATTCTTCCTTGCCATCCTTATTGTAACCAATTGCTGTTATCTCGCCCGCCTCGTATGCCACATCCTTATAAGTAAAGAGGAAACGGTAGTCACGACTCGCCTGAGGAATGAGTTTGCCATTCTGCAAAAGTGCAACGCTGTCGGCATTCGACACCACATAGATTGTAGGAACCTTGAATCCCATCTCGTAGTTCCAGTGTCCGCAAATATATGTACGAGGATTGAAATCCTCCACCCATGCATCCCAAATGACTTGATGAGCGTAGAAGGCATCCTTTTCAATACGCATAGGGTCAACTACACCTGATACACGGTAGTTGTCGGCTGAACGTCCATGGGTTTGAGTGTCCGAGAAGACAATCTTCGTTCCACCCGAATTGCACTTTGTGCCTGTACCCGGGCGCTCCAAATAGTAATCGTACCAGCGGCGTACACATTCTACAACAAACTCGTCATTGTTGTGATTATAGGCTGTAGCAGGATCACCACGGTACAGAGGGCCGTCTCCTTCTTTATGGAAAGGATAAGACCATGAGTTCCAGAAGAAGCGATGAGCCTCATCACGGCAGTACTCCATCATCCACATAGGCTTAGTGTCGCTCTTGTTAATATAGAGCATCTCGCCGCCATACTCAGCTTCAGGCTGATCGAGCATTTCACGACAGCCAATGGCACGTCCACCTTCAGAGTCGAAGACATTGCGGATCTTCTTCATCTCAATCATGTGCTGTGCTGTGATTCGCTGATTGCCACATTCGTAGAAAAGGATGGATGGGTTATTCTTATTATATATAATGGCATCGCGCATGAGTTCTAATCGATGCTCCCAGCGGCGACCGTAAGTGTCGCTCTCAGCATCGGCAGCAGGCATTGCCTGAATAAGTCCCACACGGTCACAAGACTCAATGTCCTGCTTCCATGGAGTAACGTGCATCCAGCGAACAAGGTTACCACCTGACTTTACGAACAAGTTGTTTGAGTAGTCTGACATCCAAGCAGGCACGCACTGTCCCACACCTGGCCATTCGTTGGTAGAACGCTGAGCATAGCCATGTACCATGATTACGCGGTCGTTAAGGTAAATCTTACCTTCCTTGTATTCAGTCTTACGGAAACCAGTAGTAGTGCAAACCTCGTCGCTAACGGCTGAACCATTAACAACAAGACGAGTCTTCACATTATAGAGATACCCATAACCCCAGCTCCAAAAATGCAGACCTGACACACGTTTTTCTGCAGCAATGGTCTTTATACCTCCAGCAGGAATAGTAACTTTCTCTCCCTGAAAACGAGCAATTTCCTTGCCGTTCTTCTCTTCTACTATTACTTCATATCCAATAATGGCAGCCCTGTTGCTCTCGTTCTTAACCTGACTTTCGGCATGAATGGTAGCTGTGCGTTCGTTGATAGCATAGTCTTTGGCATAGATATAAGTACCTGTTGTGCCAAGATTAGAGTAGAGAGGTAACGTTTGGTAAACTTCATCGGTGATGTGCAGCCACACGTTCTTCGACAAACCACCATAGTTGGCAAAAAAAGCGCGCGTGTTCCACTGATAAGCACTTTTGGTAGCCTCCTCATGATAACGGTCGCTGTTATCAGTCTTCACCTCAATGAGGTTCTTGCCGTCCTTGAGATAAGGAGTAAGATCGAAGCCGAAAGCCATGACACCATTCTCATTGATGCCAACCTTCTTACCGTTGAGCCATACCTCAGCAGCATGCTTAGCACCTTCAAACTCGATGAACACCTTATTGCCTTGAGCAGAAGCAGGAAGCTTAAATTCCTTGCGATACCATACAATGGCATTACTCATTTCGTAAGTAGAAACCCGGAAAGATTCATTCTCGTTCCAAGCATGAGGCAGTGTTACTTTTCCCTTCTGCATGTCTATCTTCCAATCGGAATTGAAATTATACTTTTCGCGTGCATTAGCAGATAAAAGGAAAAGGAAAAGAAAGAAAAATATTAAAATCTTTTTCATAATTTGGTTATAAATATAGTTGTATTTTCTAAAGTATCGTAATGGTTATAATCGTATCAGGTTAATTATTCGCTTTGCTTTATCAGAGGTCATCCAATTGGTTTCTTCTGTGTCAATGTAGATTTAGCGCTCTTTAAATATCAACACGCACTATTTTTTAATGGTGTAGCAAAATTATTGCAAAAACGTACGCTATTTATGATACTTTTATACACATTAATATTATCATCGGAAGAAATTACATCTATTTCGTAGATTTTTACTATACTTTTTCTACTTTTACAAAAGAATATTTCCTTTATATCCATAAAAGCACAACAATGAAACGGATATTGACATTCCTGTCGCTACTAATGCTCTCAACGTGGATTGTCGCCATCGCCACAGAGTATAAAGTGAAGCACATATCTACAGCAGAAGGACTCAGCAACAACACTGTACGACGAATCATGCAGGACTCTCACGGATTCCTGTGGTTTGCCACGCCCGACGGACTGAACTGCTACGACGGTAACACTTTCCGCACATTCTATAACAACATACACGACAAGGTCGCCCTCAACGATAACCATGTACGTAATATAATAGAGGATAACAACGGACATCTCTGGATTTATACTTCATTAAAAAGAGTAAACTGCTACGACCTCCACCTGGAACGATTCATCGACATCAGCAACGGAGGTAAGACCAACACAAAATATTGGAACAGCACCGTGACAGGCGACTCCGTCTGGTTATATGGCACCAGCACTGGATGTCTGCTTGTAACTTTCGAAGGCAAGAAACCACACACTGTCAGCATTGGTGACAAGTACAAGGAGCTGTCATCAATCTATGTCAATTCCATAGAACAAGGTATGCACGGCATGTGGATTTGCACCGAAAAAGGACTCTACTCGCTCAGCGGAGACAAACTAACGCGATTTGCACAAGGCGAGAACTTCTTACGCTACATACGCCATAAGAAATCGGAATACTTCCTAACAACCGACTGCAGCATTGTGAAAAACGGAAAGGTGAAAACAACAGGCTCATTCCGCAGCGCAGGAGGTTTCATTGGCTCCATTACACGCGACAACCTTTGGCTGCTCTATTTCACCGACGGACAAGCAGCCTATGATTTTACAACCGGCCGCTTCGTTGATATGCCCATAGTCTACAGCATGGAATCGCCCGTCTACAGTTACACCGACAATATGGGCGGACTATGGATTAGCAACAGTCAGCAGCAATTATTATATATAAGTAATGACAAGTCGCCGGTCTCAAACACTAAAAAACTCACAAAACGATTCTGTCTGATGCCGCAAGGGCACACCATTTCAACCAACGAATACTTATCTGTACACCACGGAAAGAACGGCAAACTGTGGATTGCCACTTACGGTAACGGACTATGGATGTACGACACTAAAACTGATCTGCTGCAGCACTTCACAACTTCTGCCAACAGTCCAATACCACTGATGTCGGACCTACTGAAATATGTGTTCGAGGATAACACTGGAGCACTGTGGATAGGATATTTCCAGATGGGAGCATCAATTGCCATACCTGTCTCGCGCACGTATTCCAAATACGTCTACCCATGCACCGGTTCAGCTGATGACAATCTGCACCAGCAGATTCGAATGGTGACACCACTCGCCAACGGTAATCTGCTTGCCAGTAATATGTATGGTAAGCTCTTTACTTTATCTTTGAACGGCAACGGTTTAACTCCCGTGTTCAACAACAGCCTTCTCTATAGCACACCATACTGCGCCATAACCGATACCTATGGACACCAATGGATGGGAACAAAGGGAGGAGGACTGATTGTGAACAGCAAGACTTACCGACACATCAACAACGATGAATCGTCACTCTCCAACAACAACGTCTACGATATTATCCAGGACAAGAAAGGACGTATATGGATTGCCACTTTCGGCGGAGGACTGAACCTCATAACAACACAAACGCTGAAACTTGCAAATTCAAAAAACCAAAAACTCACCTTTCGCCACTTCTTTGGCTCGCAAGCTGGTATAAAAACCATCCGCCACCTGTGCATGGACAAGAACGGCTACATCTGGATGGCAACCGATGATGGCATGGTAGCGTTCGACCCAGACCACCTCGAGAACGACGCAAACAACTATCACCATTACAGCATATCCTCAGACAAAACATCGATAGACGAAATACGCACTATCTACTGCGACTCGCACGGACGAATATGGGCTTCGGAAGTAGGCAAAGGCGTGGCAATGTGTCATCCTACAGGAAACTACGATAAGATGGAATTTCTGCACCTCGGCATCAGAGACGGATTGGTCAATCCCATAGTGCAGTCCATCATTGAGGATAAACTCGGTTATCTGTGGTTTGCCACCGAACATGGTATGTCGGTCTACAACCCAAAAACACAGTCGTTCGACAACTATTTCTTCTCGAAGGAGATGGCAAGCAATATATACGCAGAAAACAGCACCTGCAGCATGTCCGATGGACGACTGGTGTTCGGCACCAACAACGGTTTGCTCGTTACCAACCCCACTAAGGTACGCCACAACATTCACCCAAACGCGCTGCATCTAACCGGTGTAAAGATTGACGGTAAACCTTTCGCATGGGACTATGCAAACGCCAACCACCGCCGGAGCTTTACAACGTCCAGAGTTCAGATACTCCCTACTATCAAACTGCCCAACGGATTCAGCACGTTTGCCGTCACCATTTCAACATTCAACTACTCTGCCCTTACAAAACCAAAATACAGCTACTGGTTGGAAGGCAGCGACAACGACGAATGGAGCACACCTTCCGAACTTTCCGAGATAATGTTATCGGGACTTTCTGCAGGCCACTACACCCTGCACGTAAAACTCTGCGGGGCACAAGGGCAGAAGGCCCCAGAGATGCTTCTGCCCGTGTATGTGGAATACCCATGGTGGCTAAGCTGGTGGGGAATAGCTCTTGCCATCATCATCTCCATGGCAATAGTATTTGCCGTGCGCAAGTTCACCATACGCCACCGCGAGATGGAGGAGGAGATTGACACGCGCAAGGCTTCGGAAGCCAAACTACAGAAGATTATCGTGACTAACATCAAAGATGGCAAAAAGGTGGAATCAGCTTCCGACGTGTTCCTAAAGCAATTTAATAAGGTTATTCAGGAATCTATGTCAGACCCTAATGTCACAGCAGAAACAATAGCAATACGGATGAATATGGGGCATACACAGTTCTACAACCGTGTGAAGGCATCTACCGGTTCTGCCCCAAAGGAATATCTGCGTACGCTGCGCATGAAGCGGGCTGCAGAACTATTGGTGACGACAGATCTGAACGTATCAGAGATTGCCTATCAAGTAGGTTTCAGCGAGATGACATACTTCTCGAAAGCTTTCAAGGCACAGTTTGGAATGTCGCCTTCTATCTACAAGAAGAATAATACTGCATTCTACCCTCACTCCATCACCAATTCACCAAAACAACCTGATTAAAAGCAAATTAAAAAGTGAGGGTTCAAGAATAATCCATCACCAATCCATCACTTTTTGGCTTTACCCTCACCTTTTCGGAGCATTTCTCGGCAGAAAGAGCATAATAAATGCTCCGCTATCTTGATTCAGATAGCGGGGCATTTATATGTTTACAATTTATTTTAATGTCTTATAGGTTAACCTAATGTATTTATTATAGAGTTCTTTGGCTACTTTCACAGGGTTACCGGAAGTTTGCGTGGGATATTTCTCTGTAGTACTTTCGCACCACACTTTTTCCATTGCGTAATAGTCCGGAGAGACAGAAGTTTGATTCTTTAAACGCGCTTCCAGATCTTTTACGAATGCAGTCCAGCGCTGTTTGTAGAGTCCGCCTAAAAGTCCGTTCCATTCTTTGTGAGCATATTCGTGCAAATTGGTATCACCTTTTGACCAGGTTGTAAGCTGCACTCTCGCATTATATTCCATCTGTTTCTTTTCGGCTTCAGTTGTTCCAAGATTACGTGCACTTTGTATCCAATTACCTAGCAAGAATGTTTTTAAAGTTCCCATTAAACGATTCTGATCATCAATCAGCCCAAGGAAAACTGCACTTTGCTTTTTAAATTCAACCAAATTTTTAGCTTTGTAAGCCGCCATCATATCAGTATGCACCCGACGTCCGTAGTCTGCCAGAACCTGACGGGTAACATCAACCAAATCATAACGAAACGTTTCACAGTCCTTCAGTTTATCTGCACATTTGATTAACTGCACCCAGGCCTGGTTAAATTCTGCAGGATTATAATAAACACTTGGCGCATTACTCCAACTTGATACGTTGGCGATACTTTGTGCAGGACGCGCACAGAAAATAGATTCTGTACATCCTTCCTGTTCACGATGGCAGCTGTAAGCCGTATTTACAAGAATTTTCCATGCTTTATCGCACTCGGGAATAAGCTTTCCGTAACGATAACGCACATAGTGCTTTGTCCATTCATTCAATGTAATAGGTTGTGTTCGCCAAACAAAATCAAATATCATATCGTAAGCGATGGGATTATTATCGATTCCTTCGGGAACAATTCCAACTCCTTGCAAGTTTCGTTCGGGAGCGTTTTTCATATAACCATTCAAATCGGCGATTACTTTATCAAGAGAACCGTACATTCCCAACTTTCCTCCATAATTTACAATTACATTGTAAATCCAGGGATACGAAGTATCATTCCTTTTTTGCCAACATCTATATCGTTCACCAGACAAATCCAGAATAACAGTTCGTTCTTTCACCAGTTTGCTGAGCATTTGGGGACGAGGATTTTCGCCCCATGCCTGTAAAACCCAGCTTGCATCAGGGTTATATTTCAGCATAGCATTTTGTATACCTTTACCAGCCTCAGCAAGATCAATTCCTGCAGGAACACCTCCTTCGTGAAATGGATCACCACCGTAGAAGTTAGTCTTTCCGTATAATTTATCCATTTCTTCGTACCATGCAGCTGCCATTTCATCAAATAACGGTTCGGTAGGATCTAGTTGAGCGGGACGTTGGAATCCTCCGGCCCAGGTACCTGTATTATAAATCTTCACATCAGGACGTTTGGCTTTCATTGCAAAAGGAACCATTCCATAAAATCCTTGAAATACGGGTGTCATGCCCAGTTCACGCATACGCCCTACGATTTTCTTTTGCAGTTCTACACGCGAATTAATGTATTCCTGACTCATCGGTCCTCCCCAACCTTCCAGATTTTGCATCAGCCACCAAGCAGCAAAGGCTGTATTGGGAATAAAGTCTTTAATTTCCTTTGCGGTAAAATTAAAACGTTGCATTACTTTTTGCCAAACAGCTTCTGTTCCCACAATTGCCAACGGCATATTAATTCCGTTCATTGCCATCCAGTCTATCTCTCTTTCCCAGCGTTTCCAGTCCCAAAAAGCCATAGAATAACTGTGAGTACAGTAATTCAAATAATAGCGATATTTGTAGTTGGTTGCAACTCTTATCTTTTTTGGTAAAGCAGGTAACTGTTGGGGCAGATTACTCAAATTATCTCCATACCAGGACACACTCGAATTGCAGTAATTTTTAAGATAATAGTTTAATGCCGATGTCATTACATTGCCTGAATTCCCACGTATAACTAATTTATTGTTTACGGTTTCCAACTCAAATACATCTTTATTATTGTCTTTTTCAATGACTTCAAACTTAATTTTATCTGCATATCTGGGCAATATACGACCGACCACTCTTTTGGCTGCCAAAATTTGCGAAGCTTCTAATTGTTGAACCTTATTTTGGGCATTTATGCAAAAGGGCAGACAGATAATCCAGAGGATTATTGTAATATGTTTCATTTATATTGAGATTTAAGTTGCTAGTGTGTGTGTTTCAAGAAAAATATAAAAATCGGACTGAGGGCACTTTATCCCTTCCGTTCAAAGGTAGCATCCTTCATCTTCGTCATGAATGATGGTGCCGGACGAAGCAACAACCTTCCTACCTTTACATCGGTAACACGAAGTTTATCGGGGTTGGTTACTTTGTTAGATGTGAGTGACAGCGAAAAAGTTCCTATCTTATCGAGCTTTACTGAGTTACCATTTTTCAGCTCATTGATCAATGTATTGGCAAACTCCTCGAGCACCAGTTTCACATCGCCCGATGTGGCGGTGCATCTACCGGAAATCATCGTACTTAGTTGGTCAATGGTTATCAGTTCCTTGCGTTGAGGAACAGCATAATAGAGTTGTGTTTCTTCTTTCTTACGGGCATCATTGAGGGGCGCCGCCTTAAATAAAATGCTCATTCGGGTGATAATTTAAAGTTAGTATAATCGTTTTTATCAATATCCGCCGGGATGTTTCCGGCGACCTGCGCAGGTCGTTTTAATGAGCTGCGCAACTCAAAGAAACGACCTGCGCAACTCATTTGTGCGAGCTGCGCAGGTCGCTAAAAATATCTGACCGGTAATCTATAAAGATCCCGTTACTTATATCGTTTTATTAACCGGAGATCGTGTGTGTACTTATTCAGTTCTTTGCTGTAGATCCCTTGGTCGTCGAGTTTGTCGATATGCACTGAGCCTGAACAGTGAATGATATATCCCTTTTCGGCTACCATTCCCACGTGTGATATCTTTCCATCGGCATGATCAAAGAAAGCCAAATCGCCTGGTTGGGCATCTGAAAGGAAAGAAACCAGTTCGCCTTGTGTAACCTGGTGACTTGCATTACGAAGAATATGGATACCATGCATACGCATCACCACTTGGGTAAGTCCGGAACAGTCCATTCCCATAGCATTTTTGCCGCCCCATAGATAAGGAGTATTCAAGAAACGAAGAGCAGTATCCAATAATGATTCAGTCAACGGTTGAGCATCGGCAGAATTAATGCGGAAACGGTCGTTCTTTACTCTGAAGGTTCCGTCTTCCTTATATTCGGGAAGCAGACTACCACCTGTAAGCAACATCTTTTCACCGGTAGTTTCGCTCACTGCCTGAGAGAAAAGTGTAGTTAAAACTCTTTGCTCTGCCGGTTCGTAAGCATCAAAGTACTCTTTACTAACCTCGGTAAGCATCTTTGTAGTTACCCAGCCTACATATCCTTCGGCTTTATTGATAATTTTACTCCAGTTGCCCCATGATTCGGTCACGGTGCAAGCTTCTCCAAAAAGGAGTTCAGTCAGCATCTCCGAGCATTCATCATGATCTACCCGAAGAGGATTATTGGGAACAAAACAAATAGCGTATTCCATAGATCTTTATTTTAAAATCGTTACTTGAAGAGTTTTTCTATATCCTCTTCTTTAAGTAAAGACAAAACAGTTTTTCCGTCGGGAGTATAATTCGGTGTGGCACATGCAAAAAGAGAATCCACCAGTTTGGTCATCTCATCATTTCCAAGAACCTGACCGTAAACAATAGCAGCAGCCTTGGCTAGAGTAAGAGCCAACGTCTCTTGCACCTCTTCTTTCACATCGCAACCTTTTTCCATAGCTGTGTGCAGCATATTCCTTATCAGCTGAACAGGAGATAATCCTTCAATACCCGAAGGAACACCGTTAATGGCATAACTTCCTCCGCCCAGATTGCTCAGGTCGAAGCCTATAGCGGCAAGATCATCGGAGATTTCCTGCAATACTACCGCCTCCGAAGCCGGGAGCTCTAATATTTCAGGGAAAAGAACCCCTTGAGAAACTCCCTGGTGATTCTTTATCTGTTGCAGATATTGGTCGAACAAGACTCTAATATGTGCACGGTGCTGATCAATGATCATCAGTCCGGATTTTACGGAGGTGAGAATAAACCGTCCTTTAAACTGGAACTGAACAGAACTTTTCTCCGCTACCGTCTCATGATCGTACAAGGTAGTCTGCTCCGGTTCTATTTCATCATCCTGAAAAGCGGGATAATCTATAACCTCAGGCTCATAATCGGGTTCCGATCTCCGCTCTGCTTTTTCAACTCCTCCATAAAGATTCTCCCATTCCACCTGAGGGCGGGAATAATTGGAAGCCGTTTTCTGGAAAGGATTAAAGTTTGGATTGAAATTCAGCTTTGGCGGCTGAATAGGTGCGGCTGCATTATAAGCCGGTATATCAGGCATACCTTCTGTATCAAAGTCGATAGAAGGCACTTCATTAAACTTACCTAGAGATTCTTTTACCGAAGCTGCCAGAATTTGCCAGATAGGTACTTCGTTCTCGAACTTAATCTCTGTTTTGGTTGGGTGAATATTCACATCAATATCAGCCGGATCTACATCTAAATAAAGGAAATAAGAAATCTGCTCTCCCACCGGAACCAGTTTTTCATACGCTTCCATCACTGCCCTATGGAAGTATGGATGACGCATGTATCTGCCATTGACAAAGAAGTATTGGTGTGCTCCTTTTTTGCGGGCCGAATCTGGCTTACCTACATAGCCATTTACTTTAATCAGCGAAGTATTAACATCTACATTGAGCAATTGCTGATTCAGCTTTTTACCAAATACGTTAATAATGCGCTGGCGAAGAGAGGAAACCGGAAGGTGAAACAATTCTACATCATTGCTGTGCAGCGTAAATGCCACTTCGGGGTGAACAAGAACTATCCGTTCAAATTCGGACAATATGTTACTTAACTCAGTCTGGTTCGATTTCAGGAATTTGCGACGAGCAGGCACATTAAAGAAAAGGTTCTTCACAGAGAAGTTACTTCCCTTGGGGCAGGATATGGTTTCCTGGCGCTCAACCTTTGAACCGGCCACGGAAATAATCGTACCCAATTCTTCATTTTCAAGGCGTGTTTTGAGGTCCACCTGTGCCACTGCGGCAATAGATGCTAACGCTTCGCCCCTGAAGCCCATAGTAGTAAGGGCAAACAAATCCGCTGCATCACGAATCTTGGAAGTAGCATGTCGTTCAAAGGAAATCCGGGCGTCAGTCTCTGACATTCCTTTTCCATCATCTATTACCTGTAAGCAGGTTCTCCCTGCATCAGTAATCAATATATGTACTTCCTTTGCACCGGCATCAATAGAATTCTCGACCAGTTCCTTTAAGACTGAAGCAGGGCGCTGAATTACCTCGCCGGCAGCAATCTGGTTGGCAACTGAATCGGGCAACAAACGAATAATATCACTCATAACAATCTTTCAAATAATTACATGGAACTTACTGTTTTACGATTCCATGGTTAGGCAAAGGTATTGATTTTCTTCCTTTCTTCTTCAATTCCTGCCCCGCTTTTTTGCCCCGCCATTCATAGATGTCATCTTTATTGAGTGGCCGGATAAAGTCGAACCAACCGAAGTTTGTCAATCGCATTTTGTCTTGTGGAATCATTAACATGGGGTAAAGGGTGCCGTTTGACTGAGGACTCATTACCATTTTCTCCATCTTCTTCTTTTTAAGATAAATATTTAGTAAACTGGTCTCCGACACATTCATCCCCATCATTGTACTATCTTTTTCTTCCGGATAATATACCAGTCGAACATTTCCTATTACATCTACTTTATGTAGCTCACCACCCAGGAAGTAAGCCTTGATATCTTTACCGGTTACCTGATTATAATGAATGGAATCTTTCTTTTCTACGCTCAATGCCTGGTTTACAATATGCGCCCAGTCTATTGTGCTGTCATTCATATAAATCCTTATCTCTTCACCCAGTAACTGGTTATTTTCATTCCAAAGAATAGGATCTTTGTACATTATAAGGCAGGAATCTTTTGAAGTGAAGAACAATGAATCACAAACTCCCTGAATATCTTTCCGGAAAATACGCACTTTATTGAAAGCTCTCACCTCTCTGTACATTGAATCGGTTTTAATATTGAAAGTATTCAGCTTAAGCGTGTCTCCATGAACAAATAAACTATCTCCCTGCGAGTAGTCAACCGCCAACGCTCTCTTTGTAGCAACGGCATTTCCTTTTATCTCATCGTAAAAACAATAATCCCCTTTAAGGAAGTTCTTATTTACGGAGTCGGACATAAACACATTATTGAAAGCCTCGCCATAACCCTTCTTGCGGTCATAGTAAATACTATCTCCAATTAATCTTTTACCATCTTCATTGGTCAGCACGGAGCGATCTACCAATTGGGCCTGATCGGCACGCGTATTATAGTATCCTCGTTTGGAAACAATGTGATTTTTATCACTATCTATCTTTGAAGGACCAACAATATGAGCAATCCCAGTAGCCGAATTATACTTTAAAGTATCTGTCTTCAGCGTAAAACGTGGATTCACCAACTTTACATCAAAGTTGAATACTGCATTCTTTGTTGAAGGACTATATTCTCCCCAGTCGGAAGTGAGTACATTTTCCTTATCCAACATGGTTCCGCCTTCAAAATAATAAGCTTTGTCGAGCACACGGTCGTAATCGAGACTATCTGTGAGCAAAGTTGTTCCGCGGTTCACCAGCTTAACATTTTCGCGAAGATTGGCAAGTTCTTTGAAACCATCATATTTCAGATAATTACCATAAACGAACAAGGTATCACCTTGCTCCATATGAACCTTACCAAAAGCCTCAAAGGAATTAGTTTTTTCATTAAGGAACGCACTATCACAGTACATATACATACCTTTATGCCTCAACTTTACATTTCCTTGCAGCACAGTAATGTCTGGTCTTAATATTTGGTTCCCCATGGTTTCATCCGAGTTAAGGATATAAACCATATCTTTCTTGGTTTTCTGCTTTGTATTTTTTTTAGCAGGTTTGTTTCCAGCTATCAAACAAACACCAAACAGGCACAGAACACCCATTAGTAGTATTCTGTGCCTGCTTATTGAATATCTTCTTCTATAATTCTTCAGCATATTAAATTGTGCTTCATTTCAATTACTTAATCCAACCCGGATACTTAAAGTCGCATTTCTTCCATCCTTCATTGATACGAACGTATGTCTTTTTCTGCTTATCTTTAATCCATTGATCAAGTTTCTGCGCTCTGATTTTACTAAGAACAAGTTCTTTCAGGTTCTGATAGTCATCTGTAATGGTTGCTTTATGACCATCTATTCTTGATTTTAGTTTAACTACTGCACAAACTTGTTTTCCTTTATCATTTACCATGGTAAATGCTTTAGAAATTTCTCCGATATTAAGCTTATCAACAGCTTTTGCAACTTCCTGTGGCAACTGATCCATTTCAAATTTAGAAGTACTGGTTCTTGAATTTGCCATAAGACCATTGTTATTACGAGTTTCCTTATCGTGAGAAATTACTGAAGCTGCCTGATCGAAAGTGAACTTGCTACTACGGATATCATTAGCAACTGAATCTAAACGGCCCATTGCAGCTTGCAAATCTTTATCAGACACTCTTGGCTTCAAGAGAATATGACGGCAATTAATACGGTCGCCACGTTTTTCTATCAGCTGTATAATATGGAAACCATATTCAGTTTCTACAATCTTAGATACTTTTTTAGGATCGCTCAGGTTAAACGCTACAGCAGCAAATTCAGGTAACAATTCTCCTTTTCCCATGAATCCAAGTTCACCACCACGACGTGCACTTCCCGGGTCTTCGGAATAAAGAATAGCTAGAGAAGAGAAAGGCGTATCTCCCGAAGTAACACGATCTGAATATTCACGCAGTCGTTTCTTCACATCATCAATTTCGGCAATCGGAATCTTCGGTTGCTGGGTAATAATCTGAACTTCAACCTGTGTTGGAATAAACGGAACACTGTCCTGAGGCAGTTCTTTGAAGTACTTTCTAACTTCAGCAGGAGTAATCTTTATATCGCCCACCAGCTTTTTCTGCATTCTTTCCACTGTCAGTTTCTCGCGAGCACTTTCACGCATCGTTTCTCTGATCTGGGTGTAGGTCTTGTTGAAGTATTCTTCCATCTTCTCCTTAGAACCTATCTGACGAATAATATTGTTAATCTGCCACTCCACCTGTTGCATAACTTCCGAGTCGGTAACTTCAACACTATCGATAGCAGCCTGGTGAAGATAAAGCTTCTGGATGGCTATTTGCTCCGGAATAACACAATAGGGATCACCTTCAAACTTGACTCCATTATACTGTGCATTCAGACGTTCTTCTTCAACATCCGATTTTAAAATGGCTTCATCACCTACAATCCATACTACTTCGTCAATTACATTGTCTTGAGCATACACTTTTATTTGAGAAGTGCACAAGACGAAGAGTAATACCAGCGTTTTAAAGTTCACTAACTTTTTCATTCTTTTCATTTAATATTTTATTCCTTTCTCTACTGCACTCATATAATACTCGCTTATAGTAACACAAGAGAGCAACAGAGTTTAGTACTCTTTGTTTAACGTGTTTGTTTTGTTGCCAAATAAATTTCAAGACCGGTTGATTTTAAAAAACAGATGAAAAACAACGCCCAAAATCTCGTAAAAACTTATTAGATACAATCTAAGGCGAAGATAGTGTAATAATCAATTCGTTCAATGATTATTAACTGTTTTTAAAATCTGTTGGTTAATTTCAACCTTATATTTCCCTTTTAATTCTTTAATCCAATCTGCTTCCAGATAATTTTGATAGTCGGCAGTTACTGGTCCGCGAACATCTTTGTAACTTTCAGGGCCATTTTTCAACATTTTACCGACAACAATTGTCACAGGATAGTCTTTTAGCGGTTCAATATTACCTCCCTTAAACTTATCTTTATCAACATACTTGTTATCTCCCTTAGCAAAAAGACCCTTTTCTACTTTAACTACCGTAACCGAATCATTATTAAGAGACTTACGAATAACGTTAGCCCAATCTTCCTCCGGATTTTTTTTAGTCAGCTTCTTTACAGCCTTAGCTGTTTTTTTATCTTTGCAGTGCACAATTACTCCTTTGAAACGAGGAGAAGTCCACTTATAGTTTGCTTTGTTTTCTTCAAAGAAAGTAGCCAGACCACTTTCATCTTTGGAAGCTTTATCCCAAACCCGGCGATTACTTACATCGAACAACAAAATTCCATCACGGTACTCTTGCATTAAATGGCCAAATTCGGGATATTTCTGTTCCAGTCGACTATCTTCGTAATCCAAAACAGAATTAAGAGTATACTCTTTTAATAGTTTTTCCGCACTTCCTTGTCGGCTCCTTGCCCAATTAACAAAACCTTTCACGGGGTAGTTTGTACCATTCAAGACAAAAAGATCTCCCGAAAGCTTCATTGCATTGGCAGAAGTGAGTGAATCTTTCCCTGCCTGTATATTTTTCATCAGGTTCTTAACAGCATTAACTCCATTATCATCGTACACGAAATGATATTCGGTCTTCAGTCTTTCAACAAGAGCCTCAACGCCTTTGCCACCTCTACCCTGTCGGTTCATGCGACGAATAATTTCATCTTTCTTTTCCTCAAATGGCTCGATATCCTTGCGGTCTATCAGTTTCACAATATGCATACCACTTGGTGAGCGGAATGGCTTTGATATTTCATTTTTCTCTAATGAAAAAACGGTATTCTCAAATTCTTTCACGGTTTGGCGGAAACCAATCCACGGCAATTCACCACCACGCTGTGCAGTAGATTTATCGTCCGAGCACTTTTTAGCGAGCTCTTCAAAATTAGCTCCTTGTTGCAGTGCGCCATAAATAGAATCTATCTGTGCCATCACCTTCTTTTCCTGCTCTTTCGTTACATTTTGCGGAAGAAACTTAAAGATATGTGCAACCAGCACTTTGCCCATATCGGGACGGCGGTTAGTAGTTTTAATAATATGATAGCCAAATTCTGTTCGAACGGGTTTACTGACCTCTCCATTTCTTAATGAATAAGCGGTATCTTCAAAAGGAGCAACCATTTGCAATGCAGTAAAATAGCCCAGATTTCCACCGTTCTGCTTTACAGACGGATCTTCTGAAACCTCACGAGCTACTTTTTCAAAGTCTTCTCCATTTAGGATTCGCTGGCGGGCACGCTCAGCTTTACGATAAGCAGCAAGAGTATCTTCGGAAGTTGCATCGGGTTTACAACGAATTAATATATGCGAAGTTTCTACATTTTCTTTTAATCTCTCATAGATAACTCGGGCATTTGCTTCATCAATTGATTCGTCGGTAAGATAAGATTTTGCCAACTGCTGGCGATAGCCAAGGAATTCATCACGAAAAGCTCTTGTTGTATCTACTCCTTCACCCTCAGCAGCAGCAACCTTCAACTTGAAGTTTACAAATAAATCGACATACTCATCTAAAGACTTTTTGTCCAATTCATTGTTTGAATTATTTTTGTTATAAATGTATTCGAATTCTGATCGTGTTATATCTTTGTTATTTATCCTCATCAGAATTTGATCTTTTTGCTGAGAAAAAGCACAAGTACTAAGAGTTAAACCTACAAATAAAATAATCTCTTTTTTCATTATTGGTGTTTCATTAGATACATATAAAAATCAGATTGGCATAACAATCAATAATTCAACGGCGAAAATACGCAAAAATTGCATATTCTATTATGAAATTCATTTGTTTTTATCGCCAAGAGAGAAAATAAGCACTTAATAAACAACAGAAATCTTCTGTGAGAAAATAAAAGGTTGACGTTAAAAAGGTATCATTTAAACAAAGAAAGGGAACAAGCCACGATATCATTCTTTTCCTAATAGGGCAATAACACAGGTTTTGATTAAACAAAGAAGGGGAACAACCTCTGTTTGAAGTTATTCCCCTTTATCTTTATGCTGATTATTATCTGCTTATTCAGGACGGCTATAATTTGGCGCCTCACTTGTTATTGTAACATCATGTGGATGGCTTTCCAGCACACCTGCACTTGTTACACGAGTAAACTTAGCATTGTGAAGTGTATCAATATTTTCAGCACCACAATATCCCATACCCGAACGAAGTCCGCCGCATAGCTGATAAATTACTTCGAAAAGTGTTCCCTTATATGGCACACGAGCAGCAATACCTTCTGGTACAAGCTTCTTCACATCTGTTTCTCCAGACTGGAAATAACGGTCTTTTGAACCATTTTCCATTGCTTCAAGAGAACCCATACCACGATATGATTTGAATTTTCTTCCGTTGAAGATAATTGTTTCACCCGGGCTTTCTTCAACACCAGCTACTAATGAGCCGATCATTACAGAACAACCTCCGGCAGCTAATGCTTTTACAACATCTCCGGAATATCTTAAACCACCATCGGCAATCAAAGGAATACCTGTATTCTTTAATGCTTTTGACACTTCATAAACAGCAGATAGCTGAGGAACGCCAACGCCGGCAACAACGCGGGTTGTACAAATAGAACCAGGACCAATACCTACTTTTACGCCGTCGGCACCAGCATCTACAAGCGCTAAAGCAGCTTCGCCCGTGGCAATATTACCAACAACAATATCAATGTTTGTAAAGCGCTTCTTGGCTTCTTTCAAAACATCAATTACGCCCTTCGAATGGCCGTGTGCTGTATCAATAACAATAGCATCAGCTCCGGCATCGACCAATGCCTGCATGCGAACAAATGTATCAGCTGTTACACCTACACCCGCAGCAACACGAAGTCTTCCTTTAGAATCCTTGCATGCCATTGGCTTATCTTTAGCCTTAGTAATATCTTTATATGTAACCAATCCTATTAATTTACCATCTTTGTCTACAACTGGTAATTTTTCGATTTTATGTTTCTGAAGAATCTGAGCAGCAGCTTCCAGGTCGGTTGATTGATTAGTAGTGATTAAGTTTTCTTTTGTCATAACCTCGTCAATGCGCTTATCCATTTCACGTTCAAAGCGCAAATCACGGTTCGTAACAATGCCTACTAACATTTTGTTATCGTCAACCACCGGAATACCCCCGATTTTATATTCAGCCATTAAAGACAAAGCATCACGCACAGTTGAGCCTTGCTTTATAGTTACAGGATCATAAATCATTCCATTCTCAGCACGTTTCACAATAGCAACTTGCTTAGCCTGAGCCTTGATTGACATGTTTTTGTGAATAACACCGATACCACCTTCACGAGCAATAGCAATAGCCATTTTTGCTTCGGTTACAGTATCCATTGCTGCAGTTACAAAAGGAATTTTTAATTCAATGTTTCGTGAGAACTTTGTCGAGAGATCGACGTTACGGGGTAATACCTCAGAATATGAAGGGATTAAAAGTACATCGTCGTACGTTAATCCATCCATGACAATTTTATCTGCAATAAATGACATAGGATTTACTTTTAGAAATTATTGCGTGCAAATATACAAAGAATTCTTTTTTCAGTAAGAGTATTATCCCATTTTTTTTGAATAATTATAAAAAGAAAAGGCGCAGAATATACAAACTTAATCAGATTAATTAGAAATTATAATCTTATAACAATTTGTATAGCCTGCGTCTTAAAAGAAAATTCTTTCTGCTAGTTTGCCATTTCAGAGATGAATTTAATTCTCACCAGACGGATTTCGTCTTCGGAATAATCACCTCCAAGTTCTTCAACAGCATCATCAATTTTATCTGTAACAGATTCTTTGAAATAGTCGTAAATATCCTGCATATGATCTTCATCCATAATTTCATGAAGGAAGTAGTCAATATTCAGTTTTGTTCCGGAATAAACAATTGCTTCAATTTCATCAAGCAAATCGGAAAACTCAATTCCTTTGGAAAGAGCAATATCGTCTAAGGCTACTTTTCTGTCAATACTCTGAATGATAGAAACTTTCAGCTTAGATTTATTTGCAACCGTGCGTACACGAAGATCTTCCGGACGATCGATTTCATTTTCTTCGCAATGCTTTTTGATCAAAACACAGAATTCCTGACCGTAACGTTTTGCTTTTCCTGCACCCACACCTGGTATATTCTGCAATTCATCCAATGTAACCGGATAAATTGTTGCCATAGCTTCCAGTGATGGGTCCTGGAAAATAACATAAGGCGGAACATCCAGTTTCTTGGAAAGCTTCTTCCTCAAATCCTTCAGCATTGAATAAAGAGCCGGGTCTACCGCACATGAAGCACCTCCCCTCATAGGAGTTTCTTCTTCTACTTCTTCAAAGTCATTATCCTCTGTTATTTTAAATGATTTCGGATGTTTCAGGAATTTGCGTCCTGCATCCGTTACTTTTAATAGTCCATAATTTTCGACATCTTTACTTAAATATCCAGCTATTAAAGCCTGTCGAATAACAGCATTCCATGTTTTATCTTCTTCACCCATTCCTGACCCAAAGACCTCCAAGTCTTCGTGCAGATGAGCTTGCACTTCGGAAGTTTCTCTTCCTTGTAATACATCGATAATATAGTCTGCTTTAAAGTTTTCTTTTACTGCCATGATAGTTTCTATCACCGCACATAATGAATCCTGAGCTTCCACTTGTTTCTTAGGGTTTAAACAATTGTCACAATTACCACAATTATCTTCCGTATATTCTTCGCCAAAGTAATGTAACAAAGACTTTCTTCGGCATACGGAAGATTCGGCGTACGCAGCGGTTTCGAGCAGAAGCTGCTTGCCTATTTCCTGTTCTGCCACAGGTTTGCCTTGCATAAATTTTTCCAGTTTCTGCAAGTCTTTATTGGTATAGAATGTAATACACTGACCTTCTCCGCCGTCACGTCCTGCACGACCAGTTTCCTGATAGTAGCCTTCCAGACTTTTTGGAATATCGTAATGAATAACAAAACGAACATCAGGTTTATCAATTCCCATACCAAACGCAATAGTCGCAACTATTACGTCGATTTTTTCCATTAAGAAATCATCTTGATTCTCGGTTCTCGTTGACGAATCCATTCCGGCATGATATGCACGCGCATTAATTCCATTTGCCTGCAAAATCTCTGCCAGCTCTTCAACTTTCTTTCTGCTTAAGCAATAAATAATCCCCGATTTTCCAGTATTTGCTTTAATAAACTTAATAATTTCTTTATCTATACTATTTGTTTTAGGACGTACCTCATAGTAAAGATTGGGGCGATTAAACGAAGACTTATAAACTTGCGCATCAATCATCCCTAAATTTTTCTGTATATCATGCTGAACCTTCGGAGTTGCCGTTGCTGTTAAAGCAATAAGAGGAGCTTTTCCTATTTCATTAATAATAGGACGAATCCGTCTATATTCTGGACGAAAATCGTGTCCCCATTCTGAAATACAATGAGCTTCGTCAACAGCATAAAAGGAGATCTTAACATTTTTAAGGAACTCTACGTTTTCTTCTTTCGTTAAAGATTCCGGAGCCACATAAAGCAGCTTCGTCTTCCCGGAAAGAATATCAGATTTCACCTGGTCGATCGCAGCTTTGTTTAATGAAGAATTAATAAAATGAGCTACCCCATCTTCTTCACTAAAGTTACGCATGGCATCTACCTGGTTTTTCATCAAGGCAATTAAAGGAGATATAACGACAGCCGTTCCTTCCATTACTAAAGAAGGTAACTGATAACAAAGCGACTTACCTCCACCTGTGGGCATAAGTACAAACGTATCATTGCCGGCCAATACATTTCTAATAATCGCCTCTTGATTGCCTTTGAATTTATCAAATCCAAAGTACGCTTTTAGATGTTCCGTTAAATTATTCTTCTCTGCCATTGTTTTTAAGTTGTTTTTTGGCCATTCATCGTATAAGATTCGAATTCACCTTAATGAACTCAAACAAAGTTATAAACAACTTCTTAAATAATACGTATTTTCCACAGAATATTTTTCAAAAAAAATAATGCTTTGCACTACTATTTTTGTTTTACTTCTGATATTAAGCTGTTTGCAAGCGAGCAATATTTGCTTTTTCGAGCTGATGCTTTGAGTATTCGAGTGTTACGTTGTATTCTGTCTTACCTTGCGACGGAATTTCAAACATAACATCTGTAATTATTGTCTCCACAATTGAACGCAATCCACGTGCTCCGAGTTTGTATTCAACAGCCTTATCTACAATATAGTCAAAGACTTCTTCCTCGAAAGTCAACTTAATGTTGTCCATCTCGAAGAGCTTAACATATTGTTTGATAATTGAATTTTTCGGTTCTGTTAGAATTGCACGCAAAGCGGTTCTGTCCAGTGGATTCAAATAAGTAAGCACCGGCAGACGACCAATAATCTCAGGGATAAGTCCGAAAGACTTCAAGTCCTGAGGAGCAATATACTGCATCATGTTTTTCTTATCGATCACGGCTGTAGCCTTTGAAGCGCTATATCCTACTACATGTGTATTCAAGCGCTGAGCGATTTTCTTTTCAATTCCGTCGAATGCACCGCCGCAGATGAAAAGAATATTCTTGGTATTTACCGGAATCATTTTCTGATCTGGATGCTTACGTCCGCCCTGAGGTGGAACATTAACAACAGCACCTTCCAGCAATTTCAGTAATCCCTGCTGAACGCCTTCACCACTTACGTCGCGAGTAATAGAAGGATTATCACCTTTACGAGCTATCTTGTCTATTTCATCAATAAACACGATACCTCTTTCAGCTTCAGACACATTGTAATCTGCAACTTGTAATAAGCGAGTAAGAATGCTTTCAATATCTTCTCCAACATATCCGGCTTCTGTCAATACGGTAGCATCGACAATTGTAAATGGAACATGCAGCAATTTAGCAATAGTTCTTGCCAAAAGAGTTTTGCCTGTACCAGTACTTCCAACCATTATGATGTTAGACTTTTCTATTTCCACATCATCTCCGCTATCTTTCTGCAACAAGCGTTTGTAGTGATTATAAACCGAAACCGAAAGATAACGTTTAGCATCATCCTGTCCAATTACATATTGATCAAGAAAGCTCTTAATATCTATAGGTTTAGGTAAATCTTTAAGATTTAATGGTTTTCCGGCACCCGATTGTTTACCAGACCCCATTGCTTCCTGAGTGATTTCGTAAGCCTGAGTGGCACAACTATCGCAGATGTAACCATTCATTCCCGTAATCAGAAAAGAGACTTCGCTTTCGGGACGTCCACAAAAGCTACATCTCTTTTTATTTTTTGATGGTTTTGAATCTTCCAAAGTTAGTTATTCGTTTTAGTCTTTTATACCTTTAATTATATAGTCGCAGGTTTACGCATAAGAACTTCGTCGATCATACCATAATCTTTTGCTTCGAGAGCTGTCATCCAGTAGTCGCGATCAGAATCGGCCCATACTTTATCAAAATCTGTATGAGCATGATCTGCAATAATAGTATAAAGTTCCTTTTTCATTTTCTGAATTTCGCGGGCAGTAATTTCTATATCAGAAGCTTGTCCCTGAGCGCCTCCCATTGGCTGATGAATCATCACGCGAGAGTGCGTAAGTGCAGAGCGCTTTTTATCAGCTCCGGCAACAAGTAATACCGCTGCCATTGATGCTGCCATACCTGTGCAGATAGTTGCTACATCACTTGAGATAAACTGCATTGTATCGTAAATTCCTAGGCCTGCGTATACAGATCCACCAGGAGAGTTGATATAAATAGAGATATCCTTACCCGGATCTACAGAATCCAGATAAAGCAGCTGTGCCTGAAGCGTATTTGCTGTATAGTCATCAATCTGTGTTCCAAGAAAGATGATACGATCCATCATTAAACGAGAGAACACGTCGAGTTGTGTTACGTTTAGTTGTCTTTCTTCCAGGATATAAGGATTCAAATAGCCGTTCTGTGATTTGATTACATCATCCAAAACCATACTACTTATACCCATGTGCTTGGTTGCGTATTTTCTGAAATCATCCATAATGATTGATATTTTAAAATTAATACATAGAAAGGAGGCTTTTGACCATCCTTGATAAGAGCTAACAAAATTACAAAAATAAATCAGACTAATCTTATTTATTATCAGTAAGTAGCTCTTTTTAAAGTCAAAAGCCTCCTCTTTTATGAAGATTTAGCTAAATGCTTCTTTCTACCAGTTTTTACTGGAACATTTTGTTGAATTCTTCCATTGAAACTGTTTTGTTGTTCAATGTAGTTTTAGCTTTCAATGCTGTAGCAAGTTTAGCTTCAACGGCGCGGTTAACCAAGCCTTCAACGCTTTCTTTCTTCTTCAACATTTCCTGAGCGTAGTTATTCAAAAGATCTTCTGGAACATTCAACATACCATATTGAGCAAACTGAGCTTTAGTAGCTTCTCTTGCGATGTTTACGATGTCTTCTTGTTCAACTTTAATCTCATTTTCCTGAACTAATTGTTCTTTGATTAAGTGCCATGTTAATTCTTCAATGCTCTTTTCGTAGTTTTCTTCAACGAAGTCAGCACCTTTATCCTGGTGGTTAAGCAACATGATACGTTTAAGCAAAGCTTCTGGGAATTCTAATTTACCAATTTTGTTCATCAAGAAATCACGAACATCAAGTAAGAACTTATAATCGCTATCAGCAACAAATTGTTCTGCAATAGATTCTTTGATTTTTGCACGGAACTCTTCTTCAGTCTTAACAACTCCTTCACCATAAACCTGGTCAAAGATTTCCTGGCTAAGTTCAGCTTCTACAAAACGAGTAACTTCTTCAACCTGGAAGCTGAAGTTGCCTGTATAGTTTGCAACTGCTTCTTTTTCGATCTTAAGAAGAGAAGCGATTTCTGTTTCGTGACCATCGTAAGCTGTATTTGGATTGAACACCAATACATCATTTACTTTACATCCGTTGAAGATTGCTTTTTGATCATCGTTCTTCATGTAAGCAGGCATCAAAACTGCGCCTTCTACCTGAATACCGCCTTCTTTAGTGTTACCTTCTTCGTCAAGTTCTGCAATCAGACCTTTCAACATGTCTTTATCCTGATACTCGTCTACTTTGTCATACTTACCAGCACGTTGAGTATAAGATTTAACTTGTTGATCAACCATTTCTTCTGTTACATCGATAGTATAGTAATCAACAGTATCTTTATCTGAAAGTTCTGCTTTAAATTCAGGAGCCAAAGCGATATCGAACAAGAAATCGAATTCATCCATTGTATCGAAGTCAATTTCTGGTTGTTTATCTTCGTTTGGAAGAGGTTCACCCAAAATATTTACTTGATTTTCTTTGATATATCCATATACCTTTTCTGAAAGGATTTTATTGATTTCTTCAGCCTTAACTGATTTTCCATACATTTTCTTAACAAGGCCCATTGGAACCATTCCCGGACGGAAACCCGGAACGTTAGCTTTTTGACGGAAAGTCTTCAGCGATTTATCAACTTGTTCTTGGTAATCAGCCTTTTCAAGCTTTACAGTAAGCAACGCGCTTACTTTGTCAATGTTTTGCAATGAAACGTTCATTCTGACAATTATTTATATGATTTATACTTTATCTTTTTAAAGAGCGTGCAAAATTAGTGTTAATCTTTCAATTATCAAATTTCTATATGATAAATTATTCCGGAGTTATATTCTTTTAAGCCAATAGCTTGTACAATTTTAAAGGTTTGCTAAGGAAAAATAAAACGGAAGGTTTTAAATAAGGAGTACACCTTTTAAATATTATGTGTAGACTATAATTATATAAGACGTACTCCTTTTGCAATTATGGTCTAAATAACAAAAATAATCTCCCGCCTAAAAAGACCTTAACTCTAGAGACAAATCGGCTTAAGTCCCTTTATAAAGGGAAAAAGAGATAGTTGAGTATCAAATATTTGTTTAAAACAAAATAACGACATCTCATTTTATAAATTTCTAACAAAAAAATACATTCCAGCACAAAAAATGTGAAGAAAAAGATTGTCGATTAAAAATAATTGTTTTTCTTTGCTATGAAATGATGATATTTAGTATTCCGATTTCGATTACATGGTTTTTACTTTCGTTATAATAGCGCTTTTGTAATCTCTCTGTCATTTAAAATCCTTACAATCTAGATCATCTTTTAGAGAGTTTTATCTATTTATTTATTATTACCCGTTTAACTATGAACATTTACGTAGGAAACCTTAACTACCGAGTTAGGGAAGCAGATTTACAACAGATTATGGAAGATTACGGAACTGTAACTTCTGTAAAAGTTATTATGGACCGTGAAACTGGAAAATCAAAAGGCTTTGGTTTCATTGAAATGCCTAACGATGCAGAAGCGGCTAAAGCTATTGCAGAACTTAACGGCGCAGAATTTGAGGGTCGCGCATTAGTTGTTAAAGAAGCAAGACCAAAATTCTAATTAAATAGAATATTAGGAAATTAAGGAAAGCCTTCTGTCGATTTTTACGACGGAAGGCTTTGTCTATTAAATAATAAAAAACCTAACCAGCCAACAAATGAGAAGAGGTACATTTGAAAATTACTCCGGATTCGCCAAGATCTCCTTACTGGCGCTAGTATTTATTTTTTTTACATTATTTTGTGCTATCGTTTTAAAATTAGAAGTGTTATCCTTTTCAGGAATGAAGGAAGGAAATCTATTAAGGCTAACAGTTTTTACTCAGGATTTAATAATATTTATTTCAACTCCTTTGCTTACACAATTCTTCCTATGGAAAGATTCCACAAAGAAGAGTTTACAACTAAGAACGCCCAATCTTATCATCCTGATTCTTGGAGTAATGGCTATAATTTCAATTAGCCCGCTAATAGATGTACTAAGCACATGGAACCAAGGGTTACAGCTGCCTGAATTTTTGAGGTCTATAGAAGACTGGATGATCAATACCGAAAAAGCAGCCGAGGTAGCAACTAACACCCTACTAAATACAGATAGCTGGGGAGGATTCATTATGAACATAATAATTATAGCCATAATGGCAGGCATTGGAGAGGAACTTATGTTCAGAGGAGTAATTCAGAAAATATTAATTGGCTGGACAAAAAATATCCATCTTGGCATATTATACACTGCCATTATATTCAGTGCAATTCACTTTCAGTTTTATGGATTCGTACCGCGTATGATATTAGGAATGGTACTGGGATACTTATATATATGGAGCAAAAGCCTTTGGGTACCTGTAATTGCACATGCAATCAACAACGCATTAACCGTAACCTTTACTCCAAACACATTCAACAAAGGGAATGAATTGGTTAAAATAGTTTCTAATAATCAAAACAGCATAGGATACATCGTTGCAGGAATCTTTGTTTTCACATTCTGTATGTGGAGAATCTGGAAGTACTATCAGATACAATCTGCACTATCTGTTTTAGATGAATAATAAATAAGCTGAAAGACAAAAAGAAAGCCGGGAATTTCAATGCAATTCCCGGCTTTCCTTTTATATAGTGAACTATATTATTCTCTATTTTCAAAATCTTTTCTGCGGAGCACAAAGCTGTTACTAAGATATTTTTCACGCACAATCTTATTTTCAGCTAACTCTTCCGGAGTTCCCTGGAAAAGAATTTTCCCTTCAAACAAAAGGTATGCACGGTCTGTAATACTTAAAGTTTCCTGTACATTGTGGTCTGTAATCAAGATTCCAATATTCTTATCTTTAAGTTTCCACACAATGTGCTGAATGTCTTCCACCGCAATAGGGTCTACTCCGGCAAATGGTTCATCAAGCATGATGAATTTCGGATTAATGGCAAGGCAACGGGCAATCTCAGTACGACGGCGCTCACCTCCGGAGAGCTGATCTCCCAGATTCTTACGTACCTTCTGCAAACGAAATTCCGCTATCAGGCTTTCGAGTTTTTCTTTTTTATATTCTTTTGAAGTATTGGTCATCTCCAATACAGCCATAATATTATCTTCCACACTCATCTTCCGAAAAACAGAAGCCTCCTGTGCCAAATAGCCAATTCCATTCTGCGCTCTTTTATATACCGGATACTTGGTAATTTCCAGATCATCAAGAAAAATGCGGCCTTCATTCGGAGTAATCAATCCTACAGTCATATAGAACGATGTGGTTTTTCCGGCACCGTTCGGACCTAGCAATCCTACAATTTCTCCCTGTTTTACATCAATTGACACATGACTAACTACCGTTCTCTTCCCGTACTTCTTTACAAGATTCTCAGTACGAAGAACCATCTTAGGTTCCTCTTGTGGTTCATTAGAGATAACTTCAGTTTCTTCAACCAAAGTTTCAGCAGTATTAAGCTCAACCTGATTTTCAGTAAATCCTTCTTCAGCCATTGTTATTCTATTATTTTGGGGGCAAATGTAGCAAAAATATGCATAAATTAATGTACATTTGCCGACAAATAAGATAATATGTTCAAAGTATTAAGGACTTTTGGAAGATACATCATGTTATTGGGCCGAATCTTTTCACGCCCTGAAAGTATGAGGATGTATTTAAAGCAATTAGTAAAAGAAGTAGAACAATTGGGAGTAAACTCAGCTGGTATCGTTTTACTGATTTCATTTTTTATCGGAGCGGTTATTACTATCCAAATCAAATTAAATATTGAAAGCCCCTGGATGCCGCGCTGGACCGTAGGTTATGTTACCCGTGAAATTATGTTGCTGGAGTTTTCATCTTCAATTATGTGTTTAATTCTTGCTGGTAAGGTAGGCTCAAACATTGCATCCGAACTAGGAACTATGCGAGTTACTCAACAAATTGATGCACTTGAGATAATGGGTGTTAATTCAGCCAGTTACCTCATCCTGCCTAAGATTGCAGCGCTGGTTATATTTATCCCAGTACTGGTAACCTTCAGTATCTTTTCGGGAATTATCGGCGCCTATGCCACTTGTTGGTTTGGAGGCATAATGACATCAACCAATCTCGAGTTTGGTTTACAATACACATTCGTTGAGTGGTATGTTTGGTGTGGTATTATAAAGTCGCTATTCTTTGCTTTCATCATCGCTACTGTATCGGCTTTCTTTGGATACACAGTCGAAGGTGGTTCCATTGCGGTAGGTAAGGCTAGTACAGACTCGGTAGTTTGTAGCAGCGCATTAATTTTATTTGCAGATATTATTCTTACTAAATTGTTAATGGGATGATCGAAGTTAAATCACTATATAAATCATTTGACGGCAGAGATGTTTTAAAAAATATAAATGCCGTATTTGAAAATGGGAAAACCAATTTGATTATCGGACAAAGTGGGTCTGGTAAAACCGTATTAATGAAATGCCTGGTTGGATTGCTTACTCCGGAAAAAGGAGAAGTGCTCTATGATAACAGGAATTTCGTAACTATGGGAAAGAAAGAGAAGAAACTGTTAAGGAGTGAAATGGGGATGATTTTCCAGAGTGCTGCACTCTTCGACTCACTCTCCGTATTGGATAATGTTCTGTTTCCATTGAACATGTTCTCTAATGACTCTGTAAAGGATAGAATTAAGCGTGCCATGTTCTGTTTGGAACGTGTAAATCTAAAAGAAGCTCATTCTGCTTTTCCTGGAGAAATAAGTGGCGGTATGCAAAAGCGTGTTGCCATTGCCCGTGCAATTGCTCTGAATCCTCAGTATCTATTTTGTGATGAACCAAACTCGGGACTTGATCCAAAGACTTCTCTTCTTATAGATGAACTTATTCAGGACATCACTAAGGAGTACAACATGACTACCATCATTAATACTCACGATATGAACTCTGTTATGGGTATTGGAGAAAAGATATATTATATCTATCAGGGTAACAAGGAATGGGAAGGAACAAAAGATGAGATTTTCACAGTAAACAACAAGCGATTAAACGACTTCATCTTTGCTTCTGATTTCTTCCGTAAAGTGAAAGAAGTAGAAGTTCAGAGTCTGTCAGAAGAACAATAATCAATCAATTCTACATAAAAAAGCAAGGGGCTGTTCAAAGTTGAACAGTCCCTTGCTTTTTTATATCATTTATTTAGGAGTCTAACTAAGAACGTTTTTTAATTATTCAAAACTTTGAAACTAATTTTACTTCTTAGACAGATCCTTTTCTTCAAACATATAAAAAAAATAGAGCCGCTAAAACTTTGTTAGCGGCTCTGTAATATCGTTTTTATTTCTGTCTAATAAATATGTTTATCGGAGTTCCTGTCAAATTCCATTTTTCACGTAACTTATTCTCCAGGAATCTTTTATATGGATCCCTTACATACTGTGGCAAATTTGCAAAGAATACAAAAGAAGGAACCTGAGTATTCGGCAATTGAGTCACATATTTTATCTTTATATATTTACCTTTTGTTGAAGGTGGCGGATAAGCCTCGATTAATGGAAGCATTTCTTCATTTAATCTTGCAGTAGAAATCTTTATTGATCTGTTTTCATAAACCTCTCTTGCAGATTCGAGCACTTTAAATATACGTTGCTTAGTAAGAGCTGAAGTAAAGATGATAGGGATATCAACAAAAGGAGCAAAACGATTTCGAATAGCGTTTTCAAACTCTTTCATCACCTTATCAGTTTTATTCTCAACTAAATCCCACTTATTAACAACAACAACGATACCTTTTGCATTTTTCTGAATAACAGAAAATATATTAAGATCCTGACCTTCAATTCCTCTAGTGGCATCTAACATCAGAATACAAATATCAGCCCCTTCAATAGCACGAATTGAGCGTATTACCGAATAATATTCAAGATCTTCATTAACCTTTCCTTTCTTTCTGATACCAGCAGTATCAACAAGATAAAAATCAAATCCAAATTTTTCGTAACGTGTATAAATAGAATCGCGGGTTGTTCCGGCTATTTCAGTTACAATATTTCTATCTTCACCGATAAATGCATTGATAATTGAAGATTTTCCTGCATTAGGACGACCTACAACTGCAAAACGAGGAATATCATCGTCCAAAATTTCCGATGTATCTTTCTTAAACTTACTAACCAAAACATCTAGCAAGTCTCCTGTTCCACTTCCTGACAAGGAAGAGATACAATGAGGATCTCCTAAGCCTAGACTATAAAATTCAGGTGCATTATATTGAAGGTCACCATTGTCTGTCTTATTTGCGACTAAGATTACAGGACTTTTTGCACGACGAAGAATTTGTGCAACTTGTAAATCCAAATCGGTAACTCCATTCATTACATCCACAACGAAAAGAATTACATCTGCTTCATCAACAGCCAATATTACCTGCTTACGTATTTCTCCTTCAAAAATATCATCAGAGTTAACAACCCATCCTCCAGTATCAACAACCGAGAATTCTTGTCCTAACCATTCCGATTTTCCATATTGACGGTCACGGGTGGTTCCTGCTTCGTCGTTAACAATAGCCTGACGCGTCTTGGTCAAGCGGTTAAAAAGCGTAGATTTTCCAACGTTAGGACGACCTACAATTGCTACTAAATTTCCCATATTACAACTTTAATTTACGACTATCACAGTCGGTGAATACTAATCCAATTGGTAGCCAAAATTCTTTAGTTCTCTATCAGAACTTCTCCAGTCTTTATCGACCTTCACAAAAGTTTCCAAGAATACAGATTTACCAAAGAATTTTTCCAATGAGCGGCGTGCTTCCGTAGCCACTTTTTTCAAGGCTTTACCTTGTTTGCCAATAATGATGCCCTTTTGGGAATCTCGTTCAACATAAATAACCGCATTGATGCGAATCAATTTTGGTTCTTCTTTAAATTGTTCTACTACTACTTCGACAGCATAAGGTATTTCTTTGTCATAATAGAGCAATATTTTTTCGCGAATAATTTCTGTAACAAAGAAACGAGCAGGTTTATCAGTCCATTGATCCTTATCAAAATAAGGAGGAGAATCAGGCAACAACTCCTTTATTCTGCGCATCACATAATCTACATTAAATTTAGAGATAGCAGAAATAGGCACAATCTCAGCCTGAGGCAGTAATTCCTTCCACTCTTCAACAAGAGCTTCCAGTTTTTGTTGATCAATAAGATCTATCTTATTAATAAGGACTAATACAGGAAAAGACTGTTGACGAACTTTTTCAATAAATTCATTATGCTTGTCTCCTGTTTCAATTACATCTGTTACATAAAGCAGTACATCTGCATCAGATAATGCTGACGTTGAAAAATTCAGCATTGTTTCCTGCAATTTATAGTTAGGCTTCAAAACACCCGGTGTGTCTGAAAACACAATCTGCATTTCATCAGTATTCAAAATACCCATGATGCGATGTCGAGTTGTTTGCGCTTTAAAGGTAGCAATAGAGATACGCTCTCCAACTAGTACATTCATCAATGTAGACTTTCCTACGTTAGGGTTACCCACAATGTTTACAAATCCTGCTTTATGCATATATTTTATATTATTGAAAGAGACAAAAAAACGCATCGAAAATGGGATGCGTTTTTTATATCAGATTATTTATATGTTTACTTTTCAGCTCCGTCATAACCCCATTTCACATAAACGGTTCCCCATGTGAAACCAGCTCCAAACGCCGTAAACAGCATATTGTCACCTTTCTTTAGTTTTTTCTCAAAATCCCAAAGACAAAGAGGTAATGTTGCAGCACTTGTATTTCCATATCGCTGAATATTTACGAGAACTTTCTCGATAGGAACTTCCAGGCGGTTAGCAACGGCATCGATAATACGCATATTTGCCTGATGAGGAACAACCCAATCAATATTTTCTTTTGTCAGATTATTTTTTTCTGCAATATGAGCCGTTACATCAGACATATTAGATACTGCATATTTAAAGACAGTTCGTCCTTCCTGATACAGATAATGCATTTTATTATCAACAGTAAAATATGAAGGAGGACAAACTGAACCACCAGCTTTCATATGAAGGAAAGGAAGACCTTTACCATCTGTACGTAAGCAAGAGTCCATGATACCATAATCTTCAGTAGTTGGTTCAACCATAACAGCAGCTGCTCCATCACCAAAAATTGGACAAGTTGCTCTATCTGTATAGTTTACCATTGAAGACATCTTATCTGCTCCAACAATTATAATTTTCTTATATCTACCAGACTGAATAAATGCAGCAGCAGTTTCCATCAAATATAAGAAACCACTACAAGCAGCTTGAAGGTCAAAAGCAAATGCATTTTTCAACCCTAATTTATCACAAAGTATTGATGCTGTTGATGGGAAATGATAATCCGGAGTAGTTGTAGCAACAATAACTAAATCAATATCATCTGGATTAGAACCAGTTTTCTGCATTAATTGTTTTGCTGCTTTACGGGCCATATAAGAAGTACCTAATCCTTCTTCATTAAGAATACGACGTTCTTTGACCCCTATACGCGTCATAATCCATTCATCATTGGTATCTACCATCTTTGATATCTCTTCATTAGTCAAGATATAATCAGGTACATATCCACCAACACCTGTGATTACTGCATTAATTTTTTCCATTAATTTAATTTTAATGTAATTATACCGCAAAATAAGCCTGGGAGTAATCTCCCTGGCTATATTTTAATAGTATAGAACTTTTTCTGCTTAGATAGCAGCTTCTTTTTCGATAGCAAGCTTGCCTCTGTAATAACCGCAAGCTCCACATACTGTATGATAAACATGCCATTCACCACAATTTGGACAAATAGCCAATGTTGGAGCTACAGCTTTATCATGAGTTCTTCTCTTTGCAGTTCTCGTTTTTGATTGCTTTCTTTTAGGATGTGCCATTTTCTTAAACTTTAATTATTATCTAATATTTTTTTTAATTCATTCCATCTAGGATCAATAGAATCTTCTTCCACGTCCTCTATTTCCTCTGCAACTGAAGAATCTATTTCATCAATACCCTCTTCATCATCAGGTGTTGTTCGAAGATGTTTATTTAGTTTGCTTACCATGCCTTTATTACATTTACCAGGAGCATGAACATGTTTCATTGGAATACCCAAAGCTATAAACTCGTACATAAACCAAGCCACGTTGATATATCCCTCATCTTCCGGAATAATAACCACATTGTTATTTTCCTCAGCATAATCACTACCAAATTTGACAAACAGTTTATCTGTAGATGTTACAGGTACCTCCATATCATCAAGACAACGATCACAAGGAACTAATACAACTCCTTCTGTTTGGAATGCGAGTTCAAAGGTTCCCGCCGCCCTTTTAACAATAAGAGTAACATTGACTTTGCCTTTTTGAACTTCGGGTCCGTCAATATTTGCAAAGAATACATTATCAAGCACAAATTCAAATGAACATGAATCTGCTTGCATTGCTTTTAAATCAACTTTATATTTATCGAACTTTCCCAAAACTAGTAATTTATAATTTTTGCAAAGGTACAAAAAAAGTGTAAACCAATCTTGTTTAATGCATAATTTTTACCTTAAGAACATGCCATTAAACACAATTCGGGCGACAAAGATACAAATAATAATCCTCATAATATATAAATGAGGGTTAAATCTTTATTTTTTCAGTTCAATTCTAAAAGTTGTACCTCTATTTATTTCAGAACGTTTTACATAAATCTTTCCATGGTGGTATTCTTCCACAATTCTTTTAGCTAAAGATAAACCTAGTCCCCAACCACGTTTCTTTGTAGTATATCCTGGTTGAAAAACTGTTTTATATTTAGATTTTGGAATTCCTTTTCCTGTATCCGAGATATCTATAACAACCTTCTTTTCTGTATTAAAAATAGAAAATGTTATATTGCCTTGCCCCTCCATCGAATCAATGGCATTTTTGCATAAGTTCTCTATAACCCATTCAAAAAGCGGAGAATTTAGTTTAACCCAGATCGGCAGATCATCAAATTCTCTAACAAAGACAACTTTCCCTGAGCATCTTTTTGATAAATATTCTATAACATTATTAAGTATTGAAATAAGTTCGCATGGATTAGGCTCGGGCATAGAGCCTATTTTTGAGAAGCGTTCAGCAATAAGTTGCAATCTATTTACATCATTATCCATTTCAGAAATCAAGTCATCATTTGCATATCTTGATTTCAATATTTCCACCCAGGCCATCAATGAAGATATGGGTGTACCAAGCTGATGTGCCGTTTCTTTAGAAAGTCCAACCCATACTTTATTTTGTTCAGCCTTCTTGGAACTCAGCAGCGCAAAAATAGCAATTACAACAAAAACAAGAACAACTCCTAATTGAACATACGGATAAGTTGCAAGCCGTTTAAGCATTAATGAATCATCATAATAAATATCAATGTAGTCAACTTGTGCTTGCTTACCTATTCTCTCATCAGACTTTAGATATATTCTTATCTTATGATTACTATACCCAAAACTAGCAACTTTATCATGCAAGTATTTATCAGAATTTGAAGAAGGAACAGAAATGTTCCTATAGCTTTGTATTTCACCTCTTTTACCTACTACAATTACAGGTATTGTATTATTTCCATTCAGCACCTTAAGTACCAAAGTTAAATCCGTTGTTTCATCTGCATTATTGAAAGTTTTCATGGCCTCAGACCAGACTTCCATTTTGTTTTTTTCCTCTGCCGACAAATCTTTAATTAATATATGAGAAATAACTAGTGATGAAAAAGCAATTATTATTGCAATCAACACTAGTGCTATCTTTATTTGTTTTATTCTATCCCCAATTATCATTATTAAAAGATTTATTGAAATATAAAACGCAATATTACAAATTATATTTTAATGTGTAGTGAATTTATCTATGTGCGAGTATATTAAGAGCTAAATATAATCCAAAGAACGAATAGCAATCCAATAATATAAGAACAAAGAAACTTATTTTGATGAGGAATATCTTAACTTATTCGAGTTTATTTATCGAGCAAGGTTATGGCAAATAAGAAAAATGACATTTGCATAAAAATATCAACTAATTTTTAGATCATGGGAGATGAGAAATAGATCGAAAAGACGCATATATACAAAAAAAAGAGTCCCGTTCATTATTGAATGAACAGGACTCTCAGATAAAACGGCAGCTACCTACTCTCCCACTGTTACGCAGTACCATCGGCGTGATCAGGCTTAACTTCTCTGTTCGGAATGGGAAGAGGTGGAACCCTGATGCTATAGCTACCTTAATATTTTAATTTCATAATCTTATATTAAGATAAACACAATGTAAAAGCAATAAATGAAAGTTATCTCTCAAGCATTTTAAAGAGCCAAACTATCTAGCCAACCATATATGGAAAGAAGAAAGTGTACGGGCAATTAGTACTGCTCGGCTTTGACATTACTGTCTTTACACCTGCAGCCTATCAACGTTGTCGTCTTCAACGACCCTAAGAAATCTAATCTTGTGGCTGGCTTCGTACTTAGATGCTTTCAGCACTTATCCAATCCCGACTTAGATACCCGGCAATGCACCTGGCGGCACAACCGGTAAACCAGCGGTCAGTCCAACACGGTCCTCTCGTACTAGTGTCAGAGCCACGCAAATTTCATACGCCCACGATAGATAGAGACCGAACTGTCTCACGACGTTCTGAACCCAGCTCGCGTGCCACTTTAATGGGCGAACAGCCCAACCCTTGGGACCTTCTCCAGCCCCAGGATGTGACGAGCCGACATCGAGGTGCCAAACCGCTCCGTCGATATGAGCTCTTGGGAGCGATCAGCCTGTTATCCCCGGAGTACCTTTTATCCTTTGAGCGATGTCCCTTCCATACGGAAACACCGGATCACTATGCTCTAGTTTCCTACCTGATCGACTTGTCGGTCTCCCAGTCAAGCACCCTTATGCCATTACACTCTGCGGACGGTTACCAATCGTCCTGAGGGTACCTTTAGAAGCCTCCGTTACACTTTTGGAGGCGACCACCCCAGTCAAACTACCCACCAAACAGTGTCCTCACAAGCGCGAGTTAGAACTCAAATAATCAAAGGGCCGTATTTCAACAGCGGCTCCACAAATACTAGCGTACCTGCTTCAAAGCCTCCGGCCTATCCTACACATCAATTACCCAAATTCAATGTTAAGCTATAGTAAAGGTTCACGGGGTCTTTTCGTCCCATCGCGGGTAATCGGCATCTTCACCGATACTACAATTTCACTGAGCTCACGGTTGAGACAGTGTCCAGATCATTACACCATTCGTGCAGGTCGGAACTTACCCGACAAGGAATTTCGCTACCTTAGGACCGTTATAGTTACGGCCGCCGTTTACTGGGGCTTCAATTCAATGCTTCTCTTGCGATGACATCTCCTCTTAACCTTCCAGCACCGGGCAGGTGTCAGGCTATATACTTGATCTTTCAATTTTGCATAGCCCTGTGTTTTTGTTAAACAGTTGCCTGGACCTATTCTCTGCGCCCTCATTACTGAGGGACCCTTTATCCCGAAGTTACAGGGTCAATTTGCCTAGTTCCTTAACCGTGATTCACTCAAGCGCCTTAGTATATTCTACCCGACTACGTGTGTCCGTTTACGGTACGGGTACCTTAAAGATTAAGTTTAGCGGATTTTCTTGGGAGTTTGCTTACATACACTATCCAATCACCACAAGGGCTCTCGGTACTATCAGGTTCGACTAATCTTCCGGATTTGCCTGGAAAACTAATATCTACACCCTTCAACCGGCTATTCCGTCAGCCGGCGGTATTATCACTGCTCCGTCTCCACATCACTCTTTAAGGTAGTAAGGGAATATTAACCCTTTCTGCCATCGGCCTCGCCGTTCGGCTGAGCCTTAGGACCCGACTAACCCTGATCCGATTAGCGTTGATCAGGAAACCTTAGTCTTTCGGCGAGGGGGTTTCTCACCCCCTTTATCGTTACTTATACCTACATTTGCTTTTCCACACGCTCCAGCAGAGCTCACGCTCCACATTCAACGCTGAGTGGAATGCTCCCCTACCAACCATTACTGGTTCCATAGCTTCGGTAAATTGCTTAATGCCCGATTATTATCCACGCCAAACTCCTCGACTAGTGAGCTGTTACGCACTCTTTAAATGAATGGCTGCTTCCAAGCCAACATCCTAGCTGTCTTAGCAATCTGACTTCGTTAGTTCAACTTAGCAATTATTTCGGGACCTTAGCTGATGGTCTGGATTCTTCTCCTCTCGGGCACGGACCTTAGCACCCATGCCCTCACTCCTGATATCAAACTAATGCGCATTCGGAGTTTATCAAGACTTGATAGGCGGTGAAGCCCTCGCATCTTATCAGTCGCTCTACCTCACATTAGTAATTATCAAGGCTGCACCTAAATGCATTTCGGGGAGTACGAGCTATCTCCAAGTTTGATTAGCCTTTCACCCCCACCCACAGTTCATCCGGAAGCTTTTCAACGCTTATCGGTTCGGTCCTCCAGTTAGTGTTACCTAACCTTCAACCTGACCATGGGTAGATCACTTGGTTTCGCGTCTACTACCACTGACTAAATCGCCCTGTTCAGACTCGCTTTCGCTTCGGCTGCAAAACTTAATTTCTTAACCTTGCCAGTGACAGTAACTCGTAGGTTCATTATGCAAAAGGCACGCCGTCACAGCACGAAGCTGCTCCGACCGCTTGTAAGCGCATGGTTTCAGGGACTATTTCACTCTTCTATTCGAAGTTCTTTTCACCTTTCCTTCACAGTACTGGTTCACTATCGGTCTCTCGGGAGTATTTAGCCTTACCGGATGGTCCCGGCAGATTCATGCAGAATTCCTCGTGCTCCGCACTACTCAGGATACCACTACGGTATATATTGGATTCATGTACGCAACTATCATGCTCTATGGTGACACTTTCCAGAGTCTTCCATTCTCCAATATAAGTCCGAGATCGTGGTCCTACAACCCCAATCATGCCGTAACATGATTGGTTTGGGCTAATCCGCGTTCGCTCGCCACTACTTACGGAATCATTCTATTATTTTCTTCTCCTACAGGTACTAAGATGTTTCAGTTCCCTGCGTTCGCCTCCATCTAAGATGGATAATATCCCTTCAGGATATTGGGTTGTCCCATTCGGAAATCTTCGGATCAATGGTCATTTGCACCTACCCGAAGCTTATCGCAGCTTATCACGTCCTTCATCGCCTCCGAGAGCCAAGGCATCCGCCATGCGCCCTTGCTTACTTTCTTCAAACACTGTAAACTATGCGTAAATATACGTTTTCGTTTACCATATGGTTCGATATATACTTTAGCTCTTTTTATCTCTAAAAATTACTTACTTTATTGCTTTTGTACATCATGTCAAAGATCGTTTCAAGCTATTGCTTGATCGTGGAGAATAACGGATTCGAACCGTTGACCCCCTGCGTGCAAGGCAGGTGCTCTAGCCAGCTGAGCTAATCCCCCGTGAAATTATAAGAAGCGATTGTTCCGGATGGTTAATCCGTTTTGCTCCTCTTTTTCGCGTAGTCCCAGGCAGAGTTGAACTGCCGACCTCTACATTATCAGTGTAGCGCTCTAACCAACTGAGCTATAGGACTGTCGTTCAAAACCTCTTACCTTTCGGCTCGGCTTCTTTCTAATCTCTTATTTTTTATATAGAATAAACAAAAACCAGTAGTACAATAAAAAGCGAACCAGATAAAAGGAATCACTCCAGAAAGGAGGTGTTCCAGCCGCACCTTCCGGTACGGCTACCTTGTTACGACTTAGCCCCAGTCACCAGTTTTACCCTAGGGCGCTCCTTACGGTTACGCACTTCAGGTACCCCCGGCTCCCATGGCTTGACGGGCGGTGTGTACAAGGCCCGGGAACGTATTCACCGCGCCGTGGCTGATGCGCGATTACTAGCGAATCCAGCTTCATGGAGTCGGGTTGCAGACTCCAATCCGAACTGAGAGAGGCTTTTGGGATTAGCATCCTGTTGCCAGGTAGCGACCTTCTGTACCCCCCATTGTAACACGTGTGTAGCCCCAGACGTAAGGGCCGTGCTGATTTGACGTCATCCCCACCTTCCTCGCATCTTACGACGGCAGTCTCGATAGAGTCCTCAGCTTAACCTGTTAGTAACTATCAATAAGGGTTGCGCTCGTTATGGCACTTAAGCCGACACCTCACGGCACGAGCTGACGACAACCATGCAGCACCTTCACAGATACCCGAAGGCTATAATATTTCTACTATATTCATCTGCAATTTAAGCCTGGGTAAGGTTCCTCGCGTATCATCGAATTAAACCACATGTTCCTCCGCTTGTGCGGGCCCCCGTCAATTCCTTTGAGTTTCACCGTTGCCGGCGTACTCCCCAGGTGGAATACTTAATGCTTTCGCTTGGCCGCTTGCGGTATATCGCAAACAGCGAGTATTCATCGTTTACTGTGTGGACTACCAGGGTATCTAATCCTGTTTGATACCCACACTTTCGTGCCTCAGCGTCAGTTGTACCCCGGTAAGCTGCCTTCGCAATTGGAGTTCTTCGTGATATCTAAGCATTTCACCGCTACACCACGAATTCCGCCTACCTTATGTACACTCAAGAATAACAGTATCAACTGCAATTTTACGGTTGAGCCGCAAACTTTCACAACTGACTTATTATTCCGCCTACGCACCCTTTAAACCCAATAAATCCGGATAACGCTCGGATCCTCCGTATTACCGCGGCTGCTGGCACGGAGTTAGCCGATCCTTATTCATAGTATACATACAAAAATCCACACGTGGATCACTTTATTCTACTATAAAAGAAGTTTACAATCCATAGGACCTTCATCCTTCACGCTACTTGGCTGGTTCAGGCTCTCGCCCATTGACCAATATTCCTCACTGCTGCCTCCCGTAGGAGTTTGGTCCGTGTCTCAGTACCAATGTGGGGGACCTTCCTCTCAGAACCCCTATCCATCGAAGACTTGGTGAGCCGTTACCTCACCAACTATCTAATGGAACGCATCCCCATCCATAACCAATAAATCTTTAACTTAAAAAAGATGCCTTTCTTAAGTACTATCGGGTATTAATCTTTCTTTCGAAAGGCTATCCCCGAGTTATGGGAAGGTTGGATACGTGTTACTCACCCGTGCGCCGGTCGTCAGCGGTATTGCTACCCTGCTACCCCTCGACTTGCATGTGTTAAGCCTGTAGCTAGCGTTCATCCTGAGCCAGGATCAAACTCTTCATTGTAAAAGTTTCATTTAAATTCTGTCCAGGATTCCGTTTATCTTAATTGACGGTTCGCATTTTTATTTACCAAGTACATGTAACAATACACGCACTTAATGCTCTTGTACTACTTGTTTCGTTTATTTATAATCTTTTCAAAGAACGATTTCTTTTTGTTACGCTGTTTTCGCAAGCGGATGCAAAGGTAGAACTTTTAATTTTAACCTCCAAATGTTTTTGAGAATATTTTTTAAATTCTTTTTCTCTAAAAACTCGATGAATGCACCGGTTATCTTACATTATGTCAACTGCGTAAGCTTTGTCTCTCTTGCAAAGCGGGTGCAAAAGTAGAACTTTACTGCTACCAATCCAAATATATCTGACTCTTTTTTATATCTTTTTTTGCAGATAATACTTAACTCACTGAATTACAATTGTGTTACAGAGCATATTTTTTTCTACTTTGCAAGGAGCTTTGGGAAAGGTTACTCCTTTATATACATTATTAATTTACGTGCGCGCGTAAGGGATGATAAAAAGAAGTCGATAACTAATCACAAATATTTCATATCCCACAATTATTCTTTTAGAATAGTTACCTTTGCAAAAAATAAATTTATGAGATCAAAAGACTTAAAATCGGCACAACCAGCCAAAGTATTAGTAATTGGTGAAGATTCTAACCTGCAATGGTCGGACACTGCAACTGGATATGCAATGTTCGCAGACTACTATTTTCGTAGTTTTCCTGAAGATCATGGCGAACGCAGCAGAAATGTAGAGGCACGTAACCTGTTTAACCACATTATGTATGTTACACTTAATAATTTTAAGTCCGACGAGATTTACATAACTAACCTATGCAATGATTATGTAGAACCAGCTCCAAAAGGTAAAAGAGTACTTATACCTGAGGAAAAAGCAATAAAAGGATTTGAGCACATAAAATGGGTATTGGAGCAGAATCCAACCATCGAGATTGTTTTGTCCATGTCATTGCAAACCAATTACTGGTTACAGAAATTAGGTCTTTATGGAGGAGATGAGACTTTTCTTCATGGTGCTCAGCCACGCCGCGTAGGTTTGGAATCTTTCGAACCTTATTACCAGCCTGTTGATGGAAAATCACTTAGAACAATCTGCGGAAATGTTTATGATGCTAATAACTTTCCTGTAAAGGTTATCCCTATACTTCCGGCGAAAGATTATCCATTAAAAGACAAGAACCTTGAGCTGTTCAGTGCTGCTTATGAGAATATCCGATCATATTTTCGCAAATAATCACTGCATTTCAATCAAAAAAAACAGAAAAGATTTGCTATCTCCCACTAAAACACATAAAAAGCCCTAATAAAGGGGCTTTCAAGTGGTGGGAGATAAAAAAAACATCTGCCACTAGCTTTCTTATCTACCACCACCAGACTTTGCCTGTAAGCATATCAAAAGTGATTATACTCACCTCAAACACAGGCTTGGTTCAAGAAGCTTATTATTCCAAGAAAACATATTGTAATTAAACAGAATATAACCTGACTGATTTTTCATTTAGTCTAGACATATTTTTCGTTTGATATACATCTAAAGGGTACTTTGATATACATCAAAGACTGTGTATGATGTACATCAAAATAGATCTTAGATATACATCAAACTAAAATTATCAAAAGGGGTTTTCTATACTTACTAGTTATATTATCAGAAATAAGAAGATATAGATATAAGTATGTGCTATAACTGCAACATACACTATTTTCTGAATTCTAGTAGCAGATGAGAATTTTTAGTAGCAGATAATTTTAGATCTGCCACCAGCCAAAACCCCATAAATAAAGGGTTCTGTACAATTTAGTGGCAGGTAGCAGATCTTTTTGTGTTTTTTAGAATTAAAACACTTGGTATTTATTTTGGCTTAGATGCTCTTCTCTATATTCCAGACAAAAGCACGAAGTCCAAGTTGTTCGGTAGATTTATCCAGGCGATGAAGCATTTCAAGAAGCCTATCAACTCTATCATCTTCTACTACTGTAATAATAGCAGAGCACATGGATGGCCACGCGTGACTTCCATAATGAGGATCCCCCGTTTTACTACCCCTTCCTCTTACATCTTCAACATAAGAAAATCCACGGCAACTATTTCTATCAAGAATAGCTATCACACGATCGTAAAAGGCTTGGTCAAAAGTTATCAATACTGATTTCATATTTCGTTATTTTCATTATTCATTATTATTTTCTACAGCATTCAATGCAGCCTCAAACTCGCGCATTTTCTTGCGTCGGCGTTTCACACCAGTTCCGGCAAAGATACAATACAGAACCGGCACAATGACTAAGGTTAATACAGTAGAAATAGTTAGTCCGCCAATGATTGCAATACCCATAGGTTTCCACATTTCCGATCCTTGTCCTCCACCTATAGCCATTGGAATCATACCAAGTATAGCTGTTAATGAAGTCATTAATACCGGACGCAAACGAGATTTTCCTCCTTTTACAACGGAATTAATAATACCCAGGCCACGTTCACGGTTCAGGTTTATATAATCCACAAGTACAATACCATTCTTAACCACAATACCAATCAACATAATCATACCAATTGCAGACATCAGATTCAGCGTACTGCCAGACATCCACAAAGCGATGAGTACTCCCGACAATGCAAACGGTAATGCAAACATGATAATAAACGGATAGGTAAGAGACTCAAATTCTGCTGCCATCACAATAAATACCAGAATAATAATAAGTCCACCAAGTGTTAACAAGTCGGAGAATGATTCCTGTTGATCTTCATAAGTACCCGAAACCTGTACTGTTACACCGGAAGGAACATTCAGTTGAGATATTTGCTGACGAGCGGCAGCTACGACCTTATCCATTGAAGCTCCGGAGATTACGGCCTGAACCGTATTTACGCGTTCACGGTCTTTTCGTTCAATTGTAGGAGGTGCACTCTCTTCAACAACAGTTCCCAAATCTTTAATACGTATTCCCTTACCCTGGCTATTATAAACCATTATATTTTCAATAGATTCAATTGACTGTCGATATTCGGGAGCATACATAACCTTGATGTCATATTCATCGCCCTCTTCACGATATTTAGATGCTGTTGCACCATTGATTCTATTTCTTGCGTATGTTGCGGCAGTAGAAAGATTCAATCCATTCAATGCCAGTTTCTCACGATCAAACTTAATCTGGTATTCAGGTTGATAATCTCCACGACTGATTGTAACATCCACACAACCGGGTACCTTACTCATACGTTCTCTTAAATCTTTGGCAATCTTATCGGTCTGTGTAAAATCGTATCCGTAAACTTCAAGGTCGAGTGTAGCCTGTCCGCTACCCATCATGCTCGATCTGCTACCTCCAACGTTTACCATAAACTTCTTCAATTCAGGATAGTTATCAAGATCTTTACGCATCTCATTACAGATTTCCACAATTCCCCTTTTACGATCAGCCGGATCAGACAAACGGATATTGAAAGACATTATATGAGTTCCATTATCACTCATAGAAGCCCAGGCATTATCCGAAGAAGCCTGACCAACAGTAAAGTTGATAACCTGAATTTCAGGATATTTAGCTTTCCATTGTTTTTCTATTTTCAGGGCTACATCACGTGATAACTCTGTGCGTGTACCAATAGGCATTTCAAGAGTTACACCAATTCGCCCGTTATCCTGGGTAGGCATAAATTCTGTACCTATGAACTTAAATAAGAACATAGACGCAATGAAGAAAATAAAACCTCCCGCAACAACAACTGTTCGATGGCGGACTGCCCAGTTTACCAGTTGCGCATATTTTACATCTAGCTGATCTAATCCTCTTTTAATAGGTGAATAGAACTTCTCGAAAACTTTATTATGTTTTGGATTTAGCTGAAGCAACTGAGAACTCATCATTGGAGTCAGTGTCAATGCACAGATCAGAGAGATGGCCATAATAATACAAACCATCCAACCTAACTCCCGGAACAAGACACCCGTCATACCCGAAACCAAAGTCAGCGGGAAGAATACCGCAAATAAAGTCAGCGTAGAGGCAACAACAGATAATGCCATCTCATTTGTACCATGAACAGCAGCCTGTTTTGGATGACTACCTCTTTCAATATGCGTGGTTACATTTTCCAAAACCACAATGGCATCATCCACCACCAATCCAATTGCAATAGACAGTGACGACAAAGAAATAATATTCAGAGAACTACCGGTAACCGCCAGATAGATAAAGGAAGCTACCAAAGAGAGCGGTATAGTTATAAGAATAATCACACAAGATCTCCACCTTCCAAGGAAAATAAACACAACTAACCCCACAAAGATTAATGCATCACGTATTACATCGGCCAACGATGCAATTGTATTTTTAATATTGTCTGATGTATCTACAATAATATCGAGTTTCACATCAGATGGAAGTTTTGCTTGCAAAGAAGGCAAAGCAGCACGTACCTTATCCGCAATTTCCACAGAGTTTGCCCCCGTTTGTTTCTGGATAACAATCATTGCACCTTGTACCCCATCATTATAAGTTTCCTGAGTACGCTCTTCAACAGAATCTTTAATTCGAGCAACATCTTTCAGATAGATATTCTTACCATTAAAGCTACCTACAACAATGTTTGCCATTTGTGAAGCATCATCAAATTCTCCTTCAACTCTCAAAGAATAAGTATTACTACCAATATCGAAATTACCGCCCGGCACATTCTTATTCTCTGCTGCTATGATTGCCGAAATAGTTTCCACGCTCAGATGATATGCTTCCAAACGAACCGGATCTATATATACCTGAATCTGTCGTTTCGGTGCACCGGAAACAGAAACAGTTCCCACACCACCAATTCTGGCAAGCGGATTGGCAACACCTTCATCCAGAATCTTATACAAGGCCGGCATACTCTCTTTTGCTTTGGCAGAAAGCACGATAATAGGAATCATGTCTGTACTAAACTTAAAGATAGTAGGATTTTCGGCACCATCAGGCAAAGAAGACTTAACTAAATCCAGTTTATCACGAACGTCGTTTGTCAGTTCATCAATATTCTTCCCATAATCAAACTCCAAGGTAATTACAGAGATATTTTCTCTTGACTTAGAAGTAATATGTTTTAGATTACTTACCGTATTTAAAACATTTTCGAGAGGACGGGAAACATTGTTTTCAATATCCGAAGCACTTGCACCCTGATATGATGTCATTACCATTATGGTATTGGTTTCAATATTCGGGTACAAGTCAATGGGCAATTTTTTCAAAGAAAAAAGCCCAAGCACCAGCACAGCTACAAAGCAGAGCGAGGTCATTACAGGACGATTTACGGCTCCTTTATATATACTCATTATTCTTTTAATTTTTTAGTCTGCCTTTCTTTAAGAATCAATACATATATAAAGATGTATCAACATAAAAAGGACTGCCCAATTATTATTTTTCAACTACAACAGCTGCACCATTATTCAAGCGAGTCTGTCCTGCAATTACTACCTGAGAGTTATTTGGAACGCCAGAGATCAATTCATATTCTGCCCCCATCTGGCGACCAAGAACTACTTTATTATATGAAACTTTGCCGTCATTATATACATAAACATATCGGTCTCCTGAACCTGTTTGCTTAACAATAGCACGATCAGGTACCACAACGTGTTCCATAGAACCAAAGCTCATTGTAACGCGGGCAAACATTCCCGGACGTACTTTTTGTCCGCCATTAGCAACAGTTATTTCAACAGGGAATGTACGGGTGGTATTGTCAACAGTAGGATAAACAAGACTAACTCTGCCGGTAAATTCTTCATCACCATAAACATCAAGCTTAATCTTTGTTGTCATACCCTTCTTCACTTTAGTAAAGTAATCCTCGGAGATATTAATCATTATCTTTACAGGAGAAATCTGTTCCACAGTAAGCACTGGCAGACCGCCCGAATACATATCGCCACTATCATAATTACGTGCAGTTACCACTCCACTTATGGGACTAGTCAAAGAAGTATTTCTCACAAGGTTATGGTAGGAAGTCTGAATCATATCAAGATTCATTTTCTTAGCATCCCATTCAGATTTTGAAGCCCCGCCAACTTTGTATAATTCGTCAATTCTTGCAAATTCAATTTTCTGATTATCCAATTGAGCTTTTACCTGATTCAAACTAGAAGCATCCATCTGAACAAGTTTCTGACCTTTACGAACCTGATCGCCAACTTCAACAAATATCTTTTCAATTCGTACAGGACTTGAAGGAGCTATATTATTTTTAATATCAGACTCTACTGTTGCTGTAAATTCTTGTATTTGCTCTACATTCTCTGCTTTAACAAAAGCCAGTTTAACTTTAGGCTTCTCTTCCTTAACTTGTGAACTTGAAGCTTTATCTCCTTTTCCGCAAGAGCAAAGTAGCATCAAAGTCGTTAAAGTGAATAGCTGAATTTTACCAGATCTTTTCATATTTATAAGTTTATTTAAATTCGATTCGTGTTCTATTTATTTAGTTCTTCATTTTTTTGAGTTGTATTGACAACTTTATCTTTGCCCAAAACCAGCTCAAGATCAGCCTTTGACGATAGGTAATCGAAAATAGCCTGAGTATATGCCAATTTAGATTGAGTAAGAGCCAGTTCAGAGTCATTCAGTTCAAGAACAGTGCCTTTACCAACTTCATATCTTTTCTTAGCAATTACACAACCTTTCTCAGCCTGCTTTACACTTTCTTTATTAGATCCCACTTGTTCTATGGATTTCTGTATATTATCCATGTAATTTTTTACCTGAAGATCTATGTTTCTGCGTAAATTCTGTGTATTCAAGGTTAATTGCTCCATTTGAAGCTTTGTTTGTTTCACTTTATAAGAACGGCCACCACCATTATAAATTGGAATAGTGAAAGTAAAACCAATAGTGCTATAAGGATTCCACTGGTAATCTCCGAATTTAAAGTTATTTGCCATAGAGACATAAGAGAACTGAGACGTCAATGATACAGAAGGAAGATAAGCACTTTTATTAAGTTGTAATTGCTTATCAAGCATCTCAGCCTGTAATTTCATTTGTTTTAACTGCGTGTTATTTTGAACCATTGCAGTATCTACATCCAATGCTTCGGCATACATATTGTTTTCATAATCCGAAAGATTTCCAACAATCTCTATCTCCTGATTGGTATCCAGTCCCATTAATACCTTCAATTGAAGTTTTGTCAGATTAACAGCATTCTCTGCCGAAATCATACTTGGTTTTAGATTTCTTACCTGAACCTCTGCACGTATTTTATCATATTCGGAAACAACACCCTGCTTAAATTTATTATTCACAACCTCATAATTAGCTTCCGATTGTGCATAACCTTTTTTAAGTACCTCATAAGAATCCTGAGCCAGCAATAACTGATAGTATGCTTTTGTTACTTCATTAACAAGATTAAGATTGGAAGAGCGAGCGCTTTCCACAGCCAACTCTACATCCTTGGCCGACAGGTCTATTGACTTCATCAATGTTGGAGCAAATAGAGGCAATGAAAGATTTACTCCTGCATTGTAGTTATTGGTCTGTCCAACCTTTAATGTTTGTCCCATTATAGCAAATGTTTGCTTCTTAATTGTATATGTAAATCCACCACCTACATTTATATTAGGGAACAACCCAGCTATTACTTCTTTCTTTGCGTACTTCTTTTTTTCTATTTCCTTATTTGCAACCTTTATTGTGGGATTTTCGCTTTGTGCAATTTCCAAGGCTTTTTCCAGGTTAAAAGTTAACTTTTCCTGTGCCTGTGCACCACTGTACAATAGCAAAGCAATAATTACGCATACAAACTTTTTAGAAAAAAAATGTTTTCTTTTATTCATATCTCCGTAGTTTAAATCTGTCCAGACTGATTTATATTTTGTTTTCTATATTCACTAATAAATTCTTCTAATATTTGTTGTCCCCTATTTGTTGATATTCCACGCAAGAACGTAAACATGATTAACTCATAAACTTCAACCAACGAATACGATTTAAGCATATCACTATTTATAAGAAATTCTACTTGCTTATGTAAAAGGAAATAAACTATCTCAAAATCAATATCATCTCTAAAAAGTCCTTGTTCCGTACCTTTTTTAAAGAAATCAATCGCTTTGGTTCTGTTCTTGTCGAGTTTATTACTAAGAAGTTCTTTTACTTTTGGATATTTACTTAGATCTTCAAAAAATCTTTTATTTATTTTATAAAATATCTCAATGTATGTTTTATATAATATAAGAATAACCTGAAGCGCATTATCTGTTTCTGACAAAACTTTGATTTCAAATTTTTCTTTCTCTTCAATTTGTAACTGCACACATGCCAATAGCAATGTTTCTTTGTCTTCAAACATCTCGTACAAGGTACGTTTTGAAATTCCGAGATCAGAAGCAATATGATCCATTGTTACACTTTTTATCCCATTCATTGTAAAAGATTTCAGTGCTGCAACAATTATTCGTTCTCTAAGTTCAGGCTTTATATCATTCTGTTTATTTTCAGTTCCGGACATTCTATATTTGTTTATTTTTATACACTTGTTTATTCATTCTATTTTGGTTACAAATATAGTATGAAAACTCAAACTATAAAAATAGTTTTCCGGCTTTTATTTAATAAAAGCAGCATTTATTGCAGCTGATAATGAAATAATTAAATGGCCTGCTAATAATCTTCCATAGGATTTGTGTACTTTTGTAGTCATAAAATCACAGACCACTTAAAAACATTATATAAAATGACTAAGAAAATTAAACCGGAAACAATATGCGTTCAAGCTGGATGGGAGCCTAAAAAAGGAGAACCTCGTGTACTTCCCATATATCAGAGTACTACATTCAGATACGAAACCAGCGATCAGATGGCCCGATTATTCGACCTGGAAGAAAGTGGATATTTCTACACTCGTTTACAAAATCCTACCAATGATTCGGTAGCTACAAAAATTGCAGCCCTCGAAGGAGGAGTTGCAGCAATGCTTACTTCATCAGGACAATCGGCTAATTTTTATGCCATCTTTAATATTTGTTCTGCAGGAGATCACATTGTAAGTGCATCTACTATTTATGGAGGAACATTCAATTTATTCGGAGTAACATTGAAAAAGCTGGGCATTGAAGTTACTTTTGTTGATCCGGATGGCAGTGAAGAGGAAATTTCAAAAGCATTTCAACCAAATACAAAAGCACTTTTCGGTGAAACAATCTCTAATCCCGGATTGAATGTACTCGATATAGAGAAATTTGCACGAATTGCTCACAGTAATGGAGTACCTTTGATTGTTGATAACACTTTCGCTACTCCTATTAATTGTCGCCCGTTTGAATGGGGAGCTGATATTGTTGTTCATTCTACAACCAAATACATGGACGGACATGCCACTTCTGTAGGCGGCGCCATTGTTGACAGCGGAAATTTCGACTGGGATGCTCATGCAGATAAGTTCCCGGGATTAACACAACCTGATGATTCTTACCACGGACTTACTTACACTAAAAGCTTTGGAAAGAATGCTTATATTACTAAAGCTACAGTACAACTGATGCGTGATTTAGGTTCTGTTCAGTCTCCATTTAATGCATTTTTACTTAACATCGGACTTGAAACTCTTCACTTAAGAGTTCCTCAACATTGCCGTAATGCTCAAAAAGTTGCTGAGTATCTTGAACAAAACGATAAAGTAGCATGGGTTAATTACAGCGGACTGAAAAGCAGCAAATATTATGATCTGGCACAAAAGTACTTGCCAAACGGTTCTTGTGGGGTAATTGCATTTGGATTGAAAGGCGGACGTGATGTTGCTATTAAATTTATGGATAGCTTAAAATTAGCTGCCATTGTTACTCACGTGGCCGATGCACGTACATGTGTACTTCACCCGGCAAGTCACACTCACCGCCAGCTTAGTGACGAGCAATTAATTGAGGCAGGAGTTGCACCCGACTTAATTCGCTTCTCTGTAGGTATTGAAAATGCCGACGATATTATTGCTGATATTGAACAAGCATTAGGCCAATAATATATTAGTAAAAACAATAATTCCTCGAATCCAGAGCGGATATCGGGGAATTGTTTTTATATCAGTATCTTTTCAGGGAATCACAAGGACTTCCTATTTCCTTATCCAATCAAGCAGTTCTTGTTCTTTTTGCAATGCCAGTTTTTGAAAATCATCCGATTTCTTTGTCAGTTCAATCACTATACCTTTACTTTTTAACTGAAGTATATTTTCCTTTGTTATAAGTGATGAACCAAAAACCGCACTACGGGCTAAAGACATTGCAGCACAAACGTCGGAAATAGTCATTTTATCGGCTTGCTTAGCTACCTCAAAAATAAAATCCATCATCAGCACTGCCATCTCGGCCACGTCAAAAGGTCTCATGGCAGCAATTAAAATCGATTTTTGAATCTGTTCATCACGATCTTTTTTATCATCTTCAGTCTCTTCCGGCATTTTATATGCATTTGCGAGTTCCTGGTAAGCTTCCACATCGCGGTCAATACACTGTGTAAATTCCTCACGCAGGGCATTCATACGTTCAGATATTTCTTCCATTTCGGCTTTAGCAGCTTCATCTTCTTGCTTAGAGGCAATAAGATTAGCAATTTTTTCTGTTAGCGAAGCAGCCAAAGCAGCACTTAGTGCTGATGCGCTACCTCCGGCAGGAACAGCATTCTTTCCCGCTGTCTTCTCCAAATATTCTTTTATTGTTAAGTCTGATAACATTATTCTTCCTTTTTATCTTATTATTATACTGACGAAGATAAAAGATTCCGTAACAATGAGCAACTGTTTATAAAGATTTTAACTCTAAGGGCAAAAGAATTAAGAAAAGCTTTCTCATATTCTAAAAAAGGAAGTTACTTTGCAGATAATTACCATTCAAAATAGATTTTATGAAATTAAATATTCTTCTTTGCGACGCATTTACAGGACTTCTTCCTTCCTATATTGAGTCTTATCAATCTATGTTTTACACTTTATTTGATTCTGTTTCTACAGATATGGAATATCAAGTTTACGACGTTCAGAAAGGAGAGATTCCTAAAGAGATCCGCACAGACGAATTATACCTTATTCCGGGAAGCCGCGCCGGAGCTTATGAAGATAGTGCCTGGATAAAGGAATTAATTAATTTTATCCGAAAGGCTCACGCGGTCCGTGCAAAACTAGTCGGAGTTTGTTTCGGCCACCAGGTTATTGCACAAGCATTGGGTGGAGTGGTCGAAAAATCGGATAAAGGATGGGGAACTGGAATAAGAACTTCCCAGATAGTTTTACCCGAAGCAAAAAAGTTCTTTCCTGATGGATTTATGAATATGCATTATAATCATCACGATCAAGTTATGGAACTTCCAAAGGAAGCAACGCTCTTTGCCAGTAGCGAATTTTGCCCAAATGAGGGATTCATTATAGGGAACCATATACTTACTTTTCAAGGGCACCCTGAGTACACCAAAGATTATGGTCGACACGTAATTCAGTACCGGGCAGAAGACGAGCCACAAGCTGTGAAGGAAAAAGCTTTGAAAAGCATTGATACTTTATCGGCTATGGGAGAAAATGCCGCACGCTGGATGATTAGTCTTATTTAGGCTATTCTCCTTGTGTTCGGATAGTAAATTCTTCCTTGGGAGTATCAAAGCCATTTCTTTCTTCAAGATAAATTTCAAAGACTGCTTCCTGAGTTCTTACTCCAGATGACGCCATAAGATTAACTTTATAGAGCACCCCTTCGCCTGGTTTGATATTATCGATTATGAGCGGTGGCGAATAAATAAGATTCCGCGTACCTTTCAGTCCTTTAATTATAGGCTTTACATCGTATGCAGTTTGCCCTCCTTCATTGTATATCTCAAAAATAAGGCGACAGTTTTCATTGGGCTCAACTATTCTGTTCCAGTTTTCATCCTGTAGACGAATATCGCGAATAACGAGATCCGGAGATGCATTAGATACAATAACCGTTTTCCGATCTGTTACTTCCTGCTGTCTTGCTACAATACTTGCCCCAATCATGGCACCGGCAGCAGATCCTACAAATGATCCTAAATAAGATCCTCTATAACCGCCAATATTGTCTCCAATAATAGAACCAGCAATACTTCCAAGAGCTGCACCTGTTTGAGTAGCGACTATAGATCGGGATATCTGATCCATAGAACCACATCCTGATAAAAGGAGTGCACTAATCGAATAAATCAATAACTTCTTCATATTATTAATGTATTACTAATCATTAATAGCCTGAAACACATACAAAGATAAGCATTTATTGCACCAATGTTTATGCAAAACCTGGTTATATACTTATTTAACAGATTAGGCATAAATAGAATTAAGTGTACGTCTTTTATATATTATCTGTACTCTATAATACATTTAGCTGTACTTCTTTCTTAAAAGATATAGTTAAATAACAGCTTAGTAGTGGCGTTAAAAGTCATAAACAAAAAAGAAGCGTGAACTTTATTTTCTCTACCTTTGCATCAATAAGAATTATTAAGGCAAACAGAATGAGCAATTTAGAAAAGATAAGCAATACGTATAAGCAGATTATAGAAGAAACTCAAGGCAAACTTACCAAGGTTAAAAAGAAAATCTATCGCATAAGTACAATACGGGTACTTCTGTTTATTGCCGGAGTTACAGGAGTTATTTATTTCTTTTCGGCCGGATGGCTTGCTATCTGCGATGTTATAGCATGCACTTTTGTTCCTTTCCTGGCATTAGTTAAGCACCACAACCGCCTATTCTACAAAAAAGATTATCTGGAAAAGAAGATAGAGGTTAATCAACAAGAGCTTTCAGCTATTGATTATAATTTTTCTGCATTCGATGATGGAAAGGAATTTATTAACTCTGCACACCTATATTCTTATGATCTTGACCTGTTCGGGAACAATTCTTTGTTTCAATACATAAACCGTACATCGACTTTGTTCGGCAAGAATCTTCTGGCGGATTGGTTTAACAATCACCTGAAAAATAAAGATCTGATCGAGAAGCGTCAGGAAGCTGTACGCGAATTAGCTCCAGAACTAAAATTTCGTCAACGATTCCGTATCTTAGGTTTGCTGTATAAAGGAGATATTTCCGACGGAGAAAAAATTAAAGATTGGGCTGAAAGCAAAAGTCTATTTAAAGAGAATCGCTTTTTTAGAACTCTAACCTATATTGTTCCGGCTGTCAACTTCATTATTCTTGCTCTTGCAATAGCCGACATCGTATCTTTCAATTTACTGGGCGCTTCTTTTGTCTTTTTTGTTATTTGTAGCATGCGACTTTCCAACCGTATTACGAAGGTACAGATTTCGTATGGAAAGAAACTTCAGATTCTTACTACCTATGCCGGACTGATTGAGATGATAGAGAAGCTTGATACGAAAAGTGAAGCATTGCAAGAAGTTCAGCAAATGCTGGGAAAAGATGAGAAATCTGCTTCAGTTGCCGTTAATCAGTTGGCAAAACTGATGAATGCGCTCGACCAAAGAAATAATATTCTGGTAACAGCACTGCTTAATGGATTTCTTTTCTGGGAACTTCGCCAGATTATCAAAATTGAATCTTGGAAAGAGGAACATGCAGACAAACTTCCGGTTTGGCTGGAGGCCGTTGGTGAGATAGATGCACTTTGTTCGCTATCCACTTTTGCTTATAATCATCCCGGATATAACTACCCTGTCATTAACAATAAGCCATTCGCTCTTAAGGTTACAGAAATGGGACATCCATTAATGAACCGAAGTAAATGTATAAAGAATAATATTGATATTCCCAAACGCCCGTATTTTGTTATTATTACGGGAGCAAATATGGCCGGGAAAAGTACCTATCTGCGCACAATAGGTGTGAATTATCTTTTTGCTTGCATCGGGTCTCCGGTTTGTGCCAAAGAGATGGAAATATATCCGGCTCAGCTAATCACCAGTCTGAGAACTACTGATTCACTAACTGATAATGAATCATACTTCTTTGCAGAGCTAAAACGCCTGAAACTGATTATTGATAAACTTGAAAACAAAGAGGAATTGTTCATTATTCTGGATGAAATTCTAAAGGGCACAAATTCAATAGACAAGCAAAAAGGTTCGTTTGCACTGATTAAACAGTTTATGTCACTCAATGCCAATGGAATTATTGCCACTCACGATCTGTTGTTGGGCTCATTAATCAATCATTATCCAGAAGACATTAGCAACTATTGCTTTGAAGCGGAGGTGAAAAATAATGAACTAAACTTTTCGTATCTGCTAAAAGACGGTGTGGCTCAAAACATGAATGCTTGTTTCTTAATGAAGAAAATGGGGATAGCTGTTATTGATAGCTAACCCCAGGTTATAAGTTATTGTACGTACCTCAATTTACATCTTACAACTGCAAACTTAGCTTTCTGAACTACTAAGTCTGGTGCAATTTATAGCCCATCGCATCTCCGGCATGCACTTTTGCCCCAGATGCTAATCTGCTAAGTAAGTGAGATAGCCTTACACCTACGCGCATTACTAATCATACAATTAATGCCTATCCCAATTTACTTAAGAAGGCAGAAACTTCCTCGGCTTTCCCTCCGTGGTAATAAGTAATTGGAGTATTGACAGTAAATTTGTATAAAGAGAATTGAAATAACTGAAGCGCTACAAACTTACCATCCTCTGATTTAAGAATATCAAGCCTGACACTTCCTTTTTCGTTAGATTGAACTGTTCCAGTAAAGACTCCGGACTTAATCATTTTTTCCAGTTTATTCAATTCGCCAATCTCAAAGAACAGAGATTCTTTCATTACTTTGCTTCCGGTAGGTCCATAAACCAATATTTTGGATTTCCAAAACAAGATATATATACCAATAAGAAGAAAACAACCTGCAAGAAACAAAAGTGTAAGCGTTATAGCAGCCGCAACTCTGTCTAACTGACTATAAACAATTAAAGAAACAGCACTTAACAAGATTAGTAAAACAGCCAAAAACGCACTTGAAATATTAGTACGTTGTTCAACATCCTGATGAGTAGATTCAAAAAGATGTTTCTCAATTAATTTTTTCTCCATAGTATTCAAAGGTTATATTTTATATTAATCAAAAATAAACTGGCAAATAAACGAAGCAATCAAAATATAATCCAAAAAATTTAAGGCTTTCCACAAAGATAAATAATAATTTGAGACAAACAAGTTATTGAAGAAAAAAGGAATAATTAAGACTAACTTTAAGCTTAAACTAGTAAAGGGTAAAATATCACATGAGTAAATCAGAATAAGAGGCAAACACCTAAGATTACTAAAGCACAACACAATATCATTATGCAGAAAGTTTTAGAATTATAGTGTAGAAAGAGCCATTCCAAACTGTGTATTTACAAAATCATTATAGAGAAAGGATTCAGAACCGCATTAATAAACTGAAGAGGTACAAAACTCTCCACATCTAAATTAGACTATATATTTGCTTAAAATTTAAAATCCTCAAATCTTCGGAATAAGCCAGGAATATAGAATATAAGTATTATTATGAAAGCTAAGAAAAAGTGTAGACAACAAAAAAGGGAACATCTTATTAATAAGACATTCCCTTATATGAATATATTGGTGTATATTATTCAGCTTTTGCTTCTTCAGCAGGAGCAACTTCAACTGGAGCTTCAACAGCAGCAGAGTCAGCAGCTTTCTTAGAACGACGAGTACGAGTAGCTTTCTTAGCAACTTTCTCTTTCGCCATGTTTTCGTTGTAATCAACAAGTTCGATAAAACACATTTCTGCGTTATCACCTAAACGGTGACCAGTTTTGATAATACGAGTATAACCACCCGGACGATCAGCAATCTTCACAGAGATTTCTTTGAACAATTCTGTTACAGCGATTTTATCTTGTAAGTTACTAAAGACAACACGACGAGAATTTGTAGTATCATCCTTAGACTTAGTAATTAAAGGCTCAACGAATTTCTTCAAAGCTTTTGCCTTTGCAACAGTCGTAGTGATTCTTTTGTGCGTAATCAAAGAGCACGCCATGTTAGATAACATAGCACCTCTATGAGAAGCAGTACGACCTAAATGATTGAATTTTTTATTGTGTCTCATTTTTTAATCTTTATCTAATTTATATTTAGAAATATCGGTTCCAAACGACAGATTCAGACTTTCGAGCAAATCATCAAGCTCAGTAAGCGATTTCTTACCAAAGTTTCTGAACTTAAGAAGATCAGTCTTATTGAACACTACAAGGTCTCCTAATGTTTCAACATCAGCAGCTTTTAAGCAGTTAAGAGCACGAACTGACAAGTCCATGTCAACAAGCTTAGTTTTCAATAATTGACGCATGTGCAATACTTCTTCATCAAATTCTTCATTACCGTCAACATCTGTATTTTCAAGAGTAATCTTTTCATCAGAGAACAGCATAAAGTGATAAATAAGAATTTTTGCAGCTTCTTTAAGCGCATCTTTTGGGTGAATAGAACCATCTGTTGTAATTTCAAGTACTAATTTCTCATAGTCAGTCTTCTGTTCAACACGGAAGTTTTCTACAACGTACTTTACGTTACGGATAGGTGTATAAATTGAATCAATTGGAATTACATTAACATCGGTGCAGTACTCACGATTTTCATCAGCAGGAATATATCCACGACCTTTATTAATTGTAATATCAATTTGCATTGTAGCTTTAGAATCTAAATGGCAAATAACTAATTCAGGATTTAACACTTCAAATCCAGTCAAATACTTGCCTATATCACCTGCCTTAAATTCAGTAGAATTTTCAACAGAGATAGTGACCTTCTCACTTTCAAACTCTTCAACCACTTGCTTGAATCTTACTTGTTTCAGATTCAAAATAATGTTAGTTACGTCTTCCTTGACTCCTGGAACAGTTGAAAATTCGTGCTCAACACCTTCTATTTTAATAGTAGTGATGGCATAACCTTCTAATGAAGAGAGAAGAATACGGCGCAAAGCATTACCCACAGTAATACCAAATCCAGGTTCCAGCGGACGAAATTCGAATTTACCGAATTTTGAGTCTGCCTCTAACATCAATACTTTATCAGGTTTTTGAAATGCTAATATAGCCATGAAATTAATTATTATTTAGAATACAACTCTACAATCAACTGCTCTTTAATGTTTTCAGGGATGTCTGCTCTTTCAGGAACATGCAATAATTTGCCAACCTTTGCAGTATCTTCCCACTCTAACCATGGGTATTTGCTGTGATTAAAACCTGCAAGTGAATTTGCAATCACTTCCATAGATTTAGATCTTTCACGTACGCCAATAACCTGACCTGGTTTAACTGAATAAGAAGGAATATTAACTACTTTCCCATCAACAGTGATGTGTCTGTGACTTACCAACTGGCGAGCTGCTGCACGTGTATTTCCAATACCTAAACGGAATACGATATTATCAAGACGAAGTTCCAATTGTTGAACAAGGATCTCACCAGTAATACCTTTAGCACTTTCAGCTCTTTCAAATAGATTACGGAATTGTTTTTCTAAAACTCCATAAGTATATTTCGCTTTTTGTTTTTCACGAAGTTGGATACCATATTCTGAAGTTTTTCTCTTTCTAGAATTTCCGTGTTGTCCAGGAGGGTAATTCTTCTTTGATAATACTTTATCAGGACCGAAGATACCTTCACCAAATTTACGTGCAATTCTTGATTTAGGACCTGTATATCTAGCCATTTTTTTTTAATATTTAATTGTTTGTTAATGAACTTAATCTGTTGCAGCCGCGATTACAGAAAGGAAAATGTAATCCAATAACAAAATCAAGTATCATATTTAAAATAAAGAAATTTTAGACTCTCCTTCTTTTTGGAGGACGACAACCATTATGTGGAAGTGGGGTTACGTCTACAATTTCAGTAACTTCAATACCGGCACCATGAATAGTTCTGATAGCTGATTCACGACCGTTTCCTGGTCCTTTAACATATGCTTTAACTTTTCTCAAGCCAAGATCATATGCAATTTTTGCACAATCTTGTGCAGCCATCTGAGCTGCATAAGGAGTGTTCTTTTTAGAACCTCTAAATCCCATCTTTCCTGCTGAAGACCATGAGATAATCTGACCTTCACTGTTTGCTAAAGAAACAATAATGTTGTTGAATGATGAATGAACATGTAATTGTCCATTAGCATCAACCTTTACATTTCTTTTCTTAGCTGCGACTGTTTTTTTTGCCATATCAACAATTATTATTTAGTAGCTTTTTTCTTATTTGCAACTGTTTTCTTTCTACCCTTACGTGTACGTGCATTGTTCTTAGTACTTTGACCTCTAACAGGTAAGCCAATACGGTGACGAACACCACGGTAGCAACCAATATCCATTAATCGCTTAATGTTTAGTTGAACTTCAGAACGAAGATCACCTTCTACTTTAAATTCTGCGCCAATAATTTCACGGATTTTAGCAGCTTGATCATCAGTCCAATCTTTAACTTTAACATCTCTGTCAACTCCAGCCTTATCCAAAATCTTAGCTGAACTACTGCGACCTATTCCATATACATAGGTTAACGCTATCTCACCTCTTTTGTTCTGAGGTAAATCTACACCAACTATTCTTATAGCCATATATTAAATTATTTTTTTTGCAAAAATAATAAATTATCCTTGACGTTGTTTATACTTAGGATTTTTCTTATTAATAACATACAAACAGCCATTACGTCTAACGATTTTGCATTCCGGCGTACGTTTTTTTAATGATGCTCTTACTTTCATATTATTTTTTATTATTTATATCTAAAAACGATTCTTCCTTTAGATAAATCATAAGGGGACATTTCCACTCTCACTTTATCACCAGGCAAAATTTTAATGTAATGCATTCTCATTTTTCCTGAGATATGAGCAGTAATCTCATGCCCATTTTCTAACTCTACATGAAACATTGCGTTAGACAATGCTTCAACGATAACTCCATCTTGTTCTATTGCAGATTGTTTAGCCATATTAAATCGCTTTATCACCTAAAACTTGTTCAACATAATCAAAAGTAGATAGTACATCAGCACCATTTGGACCTACAGCAATTGTATGCTCGAAATGTGCAGCTGCTTTGCGGTCTCTTGTTCTGACAGTCCAGCCATCACGCTCCATAACAATTTCGCGAGAACCTAATGTGATCATTGGCTCAATAGCTATGCACAATCCTTTTTTAAGTAATGTGCCATATCCACGTTTCCCATAATTAGGAACCTGGGGATCTTCATGCATATCTTTACCAATACCGTGACCAACAAATTCTCTCACGACACCATATGAATTAGACTCACAATATTGTTGTATTGCATACCCGATATCACCTAAACGTTTTCCAACAACAGCATTCTGTATGCCAACATAAAGTGACTCTTTTGTAACTCTTAATAATTTACGAACTTCCGGATCAACATCACCTACACAAAATGTATAAGCTGAATCTCCGCAAAAACCATTCATAAATGTACCACAATCAATCGAAACAATATCACCATCCTCCAATGGATTATCATTTGGTATACCATGTACTACTTGATCATTAACAGAAGTACAAAGAGTGCTTGGAAACGGATCACCATATTGATTAGGAAATCCTTTAAAAGTAGGAATAGCACCATTATCTCTAATGAACTCTTCAGCTACTTTATCAAGCTCACGGGTAGTAACACCTGGTTTAATAAGCTTTGCTACTTCTGCTAATGCTTTACCTACGAGCAAATTACTTGCTCGTAGTAGTTCAATCTCTTCTTCAGTTTTAAGAAATATCATTCTATAATGATTAATACGCAGCAACGCTGCCTGAACGTCCCTTAATTCTTCCAGATTTCAACAATCCATCATAGTGTCTCATCAAAAGATGACTCTCAACTTGTTGAAGAGTATCAAGTACAACCCCAACCAGAATCAACAAAGAAGTTCCACCGAAGAATTGAGCAAATTCAGCTTTAACACCAAATATACCAGCAAAAGCAGGCATAATTGCTACTGCAGCCAAGAATAAAGAACCAGGTAAAGTTATGCGAGACATAATCTCATCAATATACTCTGCTGTTTTCTTACCAGGTTTAATTCCTGGAATAAAACCATTATTTCTCTTCATATCCTCTGCCATCTGGGTAGGATTAATTGTAATTGCTGTATAGAAATATGTGAAAAGAATAATCATAACAGCAAAAACAAAATTATACCAAAATCCTGTATGGTTAGTTAATGCACGAGCAACACCACTTGCACTTGCCACATTTGAATATCCAATAATAGCTACTGGAATAAACATAATAGCTTGAGCAAATATAATAGGCATTACATTAGCAGCGTTAACTTTCAAAGGGATATACTGTCTAGCACCACCGTATTGTTTATTACCAACAATTCTCTTTGCATATTGTACAGGAACTTTTCTAGTACCTTGTACCAGCATGATAGCACCAGCAATAACTAATAACAAGAAGACAATTTCAAATAAGAACATGATCAGACCACCCGCACCAGTATCAGTAGTACGAGACACAACTTCCTGAGACAAAGCCTTTGGAAGACGTGCAATAATACCAACCATAATAATTAATGAAATACCGTTGCCTATACCCTTGTCAGTTATTCTTTCACCAAGCCATAATATGAACATACTTCCAGCAGCCAAAATGATTGTAGAAGTTATCATAAATAAAGTCCAGTTCAATGAAGGATTCAAAGAAGGACCAGCTTGTGCTTTCAAATTCATCAAATAAGAAGGAGCTTGAAACAATAATATTGCTATAGTTAAATAACGAGTATACTGGTTAATTTTTATTCTACCACTTTCTCCTTCACGTTGCAGTTTCTGAAAATAAGGGACTGCAATTGCTAAAAGTTGAATAACAATTGAAGCAGAGATGTAAGGCATAATACCCAAAGCGAAAACAGAAGCATTAGAAAATGCTCCTCCAGAGAACATGTTCAACAAAGCTAATAGACCTTCACTAGTTTGCTTATGCAGTTGAGTTAACATTCCAGGATTAATGCCTGGCAAAACTACAAAGGAACCAAAACGATAAATCGCCGCAAATAATATAGTGATGAGGATCCGTTGTCTCAGATCCTCAATCTTCCATATATTTTTTAATGTTTCAATAGCTTTTCTCATTGAATTAGAGTTTTACAGCATTTCCACCTAAAGACTCAATGGCAGCAACTGCACTCTTTGAAAAAGCATTAGCTTCTACATCAAGTTTGCTTGTCAAGCTACCATTACCTAAAATCTTCACCAATTGATTTGAAGAGATAAATCCAGCTTCAATAAAGTCATTAATACCAACTTTTGTCAAACTTTTAGCTTCAGCTAGTTTTTGCAAAGAATCAAGATTTAAGGCTTTATATTCTACTCTATTTATATTCTTAAAACCAAATTTAGGGACACGACGTTGGAGAGGCATCTGTCCACCTTCAAAACCAATCTTTCTAGAATAACCAGATCTTGATTTTGCTCCTTTGTGACCTCTTGTAGAAGTGCCACCTAAGCCTGAACCAGAGCCACGACCGACTCTTTTTCTTGTTTTGGTAGATCCTTCTGCAGGTTTTAAATTACTTAAGTTCATATTGTAATTAGTTTTATTATTCAACAATAAATTACTTAATGATGGTTACCAAGTGTTTAACTTTCGCTACCATACCAAGAATTGAAGGAGTTTCTTCGTGCTCAACCACACGATTCAATTTACGAAGTCCTAATGCATCAAGCGTTCTCTTTTGATCAGCTGGAGCACCAATTCTACTTTTAATTTGTTTGATCTTAATAGTTGACATATTTCCTCCTTATCCTCTAAATACTTTATCCATACTAACACCTCTATTCTGAGCTACAGTTCTTGCATCTCTCATCTCACCTAAAGCAATAATTGTAGCTTTAACAAGATTGTGAGGATTAGAAGAACCTTTAGATTTAGCCAAAACATCAGTTACACCAACGCTTTCAAGTACTGCACGCATAGCACCACCTGCTACAACACCTGTACCGTGTGAAGCTGGTTTAATGAATACTTCAGCTCCACCAAATCTTGCAGTTTGTTCATGAGGAACGGTTCCTTTCAAAACTGGCACTTTAATTAAGTTCTTTTTAGCTGACTCAACACCTTTAGCGATTGCTGCAGTTACTTCACCAGCTTTTCCAAGTCCCCAACCAATAACACCATCTTCGTTACCAACAACTACTATTGCAGAAAAACTGAAAGTTCTACCACCCTTTGTTACTTTTGTAACACGATTAATAGCAACTAATCTGTCTTTAAGCTCAATATCACTTGATATTTTAAATCGATTACTTATTCCTGCCATAATAATTAAAATTTAAGTCCACCGTTACGAGCAGCATCAGCTACCTCTTTTACTCTCCCATGATATAAGTAACCATTACGATCGAATACAACAGTTGTAATACCTGCTTCCTGCGCTTTTTTAGCGATTAATTCACCAACTTTAGCAGCTTGTTCTTTCTTTGCTAATTTTTCTTCAAGTCCAAGAGAAGAAGCAGAAGCTAAAGTTTTTCCACACAAATCATCAATGATTTGAACATAGATTTGTTTGTTACTTCTAAATACACTCATACGTGGACATCCGGTAGTACCTGAGATCTTATTACGTACTCTGTATTTAATTTTAATTCGTCTTTCTATTTTTGTTGTCATGATAATACAAATTTATGTAAATTACTTAGCACCGGCTGATTTGCCCGATTTTCTGCGAATTTCTTCTCCAACAAATTTAATACCTTTACCTTTATATGGTTCTGGCTTACGGAAAGAACGTATTTTTGAACAAACTTGACCTAGTAACTGTTTGTCACAAGATTCTAAAATAATAAGAGGATTCTTATTTCTTTCAGACTTTGTTTCAACTTTAACTTCTGAAGGCAATTGCAAGAAAATATTATGTGAATAACCAAGAGCAAATTCGATAATGTTACCATTGTTTGTAGCACGGTAACCAACACCAACTAACTCAAGCTCTTTCTTGTAACCTTCAGAAACACCAACAACCATATTATTAATCAAAGAACGATAAAGACCATGAAATGCTCTTTCTTGTCTTTCATCGCTATTACGAGTCAATAAAATCTGATCGTCAGCTACCTCCACTTTAATAAGCGGATTAACATACTGACTTAATTCTCCCTTTGGTCCTTTTACAGTAACCACATCATCTTTCAGAGTAACTGATACTCCTGCTGGGATACTAATGGGTAATTTTCCTATTCTAGACATTGCTTATTCCTCCTAAATTAATATACATAACACAAGACTTCTCCGCCAATTTTAAGCTCAGCAGCCTCTTTGTTAGTCATTACACCTTTGGAAGTAGATATTATAGCAATACCCAAACCATTAATAACACGTGGCATATCTTTGTATCCAGTATACTTACGTAAACCTGGAGAAGATATTCTAATCAGTTTTTTGATCGCGTTTACTTTGTTAACGGAATCATACTTCAAGGCAACCTTAATAGTTCCTTGAGGTCCATCTTCTACAAACTTGTAATTAAGAATGTAGCCTTTCTCAAAAAGGATTTTTGTAATTTCCTTTTTAAGGTTAGAGGCAGGAATTTCAACAACTCTGTGCTTTGCACCGATTGCGTTTCTCAACCTCGTTAAATAATCTGCTATTGGATCAGTCATATAAAATTTGTTAAATTAATCAGGCATTCCTGACAATATTTAAAAAAAATAATTTACCAGCTTGCTTTTTTAACTCCGGGAATAAGACCATTAGATGCCATTTCACGAAATTGAATTCTTGAAATACCAAACTGACGAATATAACCCTTTGGACGACCAGTTAATTTACAACGATTGTGTAAACGAACAGGTGATGCATTTTTAGGCAAAGCCTGTAATGCATCATAATCACCGTCTTTTTTTAACTGAGCTCTCTTTTCAGCATATTTGGCTACAAGTTTTGCTCTCTTTACTTCGCGAGCTTTCATTGATTCTTTTGCCATAATATATTAGTCTTTTTTTGAGTTTTTAAAAGGTAAACCGAATTCTTTCAATAAAGCATATCCTTCTTCATCTGACTGAGCAGTTGTAACGAAAGTTATGTTCATACCAAGAATTTTAGTAATACTATCAATATTGATTTCAGGGAAAATAATTTGTTCCTGAATTCCTAAAGTATAGTTACCTTTACCATCAAATTTACTTTCAATACCTTTAAAGTCACGAATACGAGGTAAAGCAACACGAACCAATTTTTCAAGGAACTCATACATTCTTTCACGACGTAAAGTAACCATCACACCGATAGGCATTTTTTTACGTAACTTAAAGTTTGCAATATCCTTACGAGAAATTGTAGCTACAGCTTTCTGACCAGTAATCGCAGTCATCTCATTTATTGCAACTTCAATAATTTTCTTATCAGCAACAGCAGATCCTAAACCTTGATTGATAACAATCTTTTTAAGAACTGGAACTTGCATAGATGAACTATATTGAAATTGCTCTTTTAATGCAGGCGCAATACGCTCTGCATATTCTTTCTTAAGGCTAGCAGTATTACTCATTACTTAATCTCCTCTCCTGATTTTTTAGAATAACGCACTAAAGTTCCATCAGAACTTTCTTTTCTCCCAACACGTGTTGCTTTTCCAGTCTTCGGATCAACAAGGTTTAAGTTAGAGATATGTATAGAAGCTTCCTGCTTTACAATACCACCTTGAGGGTTCTTAGCATTTGGTTTAGTACTTTTAGATACCAAATTCATGCCTTCAACAATTGCACGTCCTTTTTTAACAAGAACTTTCAACACGCGTCCAGTTTTGCCTTTATCTTCACCGGCATTGACCAAAACTGTGTCGCCTTTTTTAATATGTAATTTACTCATTACTTAAATCTTTTACAAAATTAAAGTACCTCTGGTGCTAATGATACAACCTTCATGTTTGTAGCACGAAGTTCTCTCGCAACCGGTCCAAAGATTCTACTTCCTCTAATTTCACCTGCGTTATTTAACAAAACACAAGCATTATCATCAAAACGAATGTACGAACCATCAGCACGACGGATTTCTTTCTTTGTACGTACAATCAAAGCTTTAGACACTGCACCTTTTTTAATATCACTCGAAGGGATAACACTTTTTACTGAAACTACAATAACATCCCCAACAGAAGCATAGCGACGTCCTGTGCCACCCAAAACACGGATACACAAAACTTCTTTAGCGCCACTGTTGTCACATACTGTAAGTCTGGATTCTGTTTGTATCATAATTACTTAGCTCTTTCAATTATTTCAACTACTCTCCATCTCTTTGTCTTACTCAAAGGACGAGTCTCACTGATTCTAACAGTGTCACCAATGTTACAATCATTATTTTCATCATGAGCATGGTATTTCTTCGTTTTACTTACGAACTTACCATAGATAGGGTGTTTTTCTTTAAACTTAGCTGCAACAGTAATAGTTTTATCCATTTTGTTGCTAAGAACAACCCCAGTTCTTTCTTTTCTTAAATTTCTAGCTTCCATCAAACCCATTATTTATTGTTAAGTTCTCTTTGGCGTAATTCTGATTTCATACGCGCAATCGTCCTGCGTAACTGTTTTATTTGTGCAGGATTATCCAAAGGGGAGATAGAATGGTTTAACACCATTTGGTTATAGCCGGCTACTTCAGCCTCAATTCTTTCTACCAGTTCTTTGGTATTTATTTCTCTAATTTCTGCAATTTTCATAAACATTATGCATTTTGATTTTGAGTATCATAATCACGTCTTACTATAAACTTAGTAGTGACAGGAAGCTTCTGAGCTGCTAAACGCAATGCTTCTTTAGCGATTTCATAAGATACGCCTTCTACTTCAATCATAATTCTACCAGGAGTAACAGGAGCTACAAATCCTTCAGGACTACCTTTACCTTTACCCATACGTACTTCTGCTGGTTTCTTTGTAATAGGTTTATCCGGAAATATTCTGATCCAAATCTGGCCTTGACGTTGCATATATCTAGTAACAGCAATACGGGCAGCTTCAATCTGTCTACCTGTAATCCATTTATTTTGCAAAGCTTTTATACCAAAAGAACCAAAAGCGAGTTGGTTGCCTCTTTGGGCATTACCTTTCATGCGACCCTTTTGTTGTCTTCTGAATTTTGTCTTTTTCGGTTGTAACATAATTTCCTAAAATTCAAATTCGTTTTAGCGATTATTTTTCTTTCTTTTGAAGTTTTTTCCACCGTCTCTGCTACCTGCATTACCACGGCCTCCTTCTTTGCTTTGAGTAAAGTTAGGAGCAAGTTCTTTCTTGCCAAAAACTTCACCTCTACAAATCCAAACTTTCACACCAAGAAGTCCAACCTTAGTCAATGCTTCAGCATGACAATAGTCAATATCTGCTCTAAATGTGTGTAACGGAGTTCTTCCTTCCTTATACATCTCAGAACGAGCCATTTCAGCTCCATTCAAACGTCCTGAAATTTGCACTTTGATACCTTCAGCTCCCATACGCATTGTATTTGCGATAGCCATTTTAATAGCACGACGGTAAGCAATCTTACCCTCTACCTGGCGAGCGATGTTATTTGCTACAATTACAGCATCTAACTCAGGTCTTTTTACTTCAAAGATATTAATTTGAATATCTTTATCAGTGATCTTCTTCAACTCTTCTTTTAACTTATCAACTTCCTGACCACCCTTACCGATGATAATACCTGGACGGGCTGTACATACGGTTATTGTAACAAGTTTCAGTGTGCGCTCAATAACTATTCTTGATACGCTTGCTTTTGCAAGTCTTGCATTAAGATATTTACGAATCTTGCTATCTTCTAGCAAAGAATCACCATAATTATCGCCACCATACCAATTGGAATCCCATCCTCTGATAATTCCTAAACGGTTACTTATTGGATTAACTTTTTGTCCCATCTAGCTTAATTTTGATTATCATTAGTACTCTTAGAATCAACGAACAAAGTCACGTGATTTGAGCGTTTACGAATTCTGTAACCTCTCCCCTGTGGTGCTGGTCTCATTCTTTTCAATGTTGCTCCACAATCAACAAAAATCTTTGTTACAAATAATTCACCGCTTTCTGCTTTACGTTCGTTTTTCTGTTCCCAGTTAGCAATAGCAGAGCGCAACAATTTTTCAACTCTTGCAGAAGCTTCTTTCGATGAAAACTTCAAAACACCAAGAGCTCTGTTCACTTCCATACCACGGATCATATCAGCCACAAGACGCATCTTACGTGGAGAGGTCGGAACATTTTGCAATTTGGCAAAATACATGGTTTTAAGGGCTTCTTTTCTTTTATCAGCCGATATTTTCTTTCTTGCTCCCATTATTTTTTATTACTTTATTATTTCAGATTTAATATATCCTGTTAACGTTTCTTGTTACCAGCATGGCCTCTGAAAGTACGAGTAGGAGAGAATTCTCCTAACTTGTGCCCAACCATGTTTTCGGTAACGTAAACAGGAATAAATTTATTTCCGTTATGAACTGCAATAGTATGCCCAACAAAATCAGGCGAAATCATTGAAGCTCTAGCCCAAGTCTTAACAACAGCTTTTTTGCCTGACTCATTCATAGCAAGCACTTTTGTTTCAAGCTTAATATTAATATAAGGACCTTTTTTTAATGAACGACTCATAGTTTACTCAATTAATCAGATTACTTTTTTCTTCTCTCAATAATATACTTAGAAGATTGCTTCTTTGGAGCTCTAGTCTTCAAGCCCTTAGCATACAATCCCTTACGAGATCTTGGATGACCTCCAGAAGCGCGGCCTTCACCACCACCCATTGGGTGATCAACTGGGTTCATAACAACACCACGGTTACGAGGACGACGACCTAACCATCTTGAACGTCCAGCCTTACCAGAGCATTCCAATCCATGATCAGAGTTACCAACGCTACCAATTGTAGCTTTACATGTACTAAGTACTTGTCTTACTTCACCAGAAGGCAATTTAATAACACAATATTTGCCTTCTCTTGAAGTCAACTGAGCAAAATTACCTGCAGATCTAACCAAAGCAGCACCTTGACCAGGACGCAACTCAATATTATGAATTACAGTACCAACAGGGATATTTTGTAAAGGAAGTGCATTACCAATCTCTGGCGCTGCATTCTCACCTGACATAAGAGTATTACCTACTTGTAATCCATTGGGAGCAATAATATATCTTTTTTCACCATCGGCATAAAATAACAAAGCGATACGAGCCGAACGATTCGGATCGTATTCTATTGTTTTTACTACTGCCGGAACACCGTCTTTATTTCTCTTGAAATCAACGATTCTGATTTTCTTCTTGTGACCACCGCCAATATAGCGCATAGTCATTTTTCCTTCGTTGTTACGACCACCAGAAGAAAGCTTACCAAACACAAGAGATTTTTCTGGTACTGATGCAGTTATCTCCTCATAAGTACCAATAATTTTATGTCTTTGCCCCGGTGTTGTGGGCTTAAATTTACGTACTGCCATTTTTATTAAATATTGCTATAAAAATCAATAGTATCTCCTTCTTTCAATGTCACAACTGCTTTTTTATAAGCATTTGTTCTACCATTGATCATTCCAGCCTTTGTATAACGACTTTTATTCTTACCGGAATAACGAATTGTATTTACATCAACAACTGTAACATTGTATAATGCTTCGACTGCGCTCTTAATTTCCAATTTGTTAGCTTCAGGACGCACGATAAATCCGAAACGATTTAACTTTTCAGATGCAGCAGTCATTTTCTCTGTAACTAACGGTTTAATAATAATTCCCATTATTTAAGCCTCCTTTTTCATTAAGATACTGTCAATAGCTGAAAGAGAACTTTCAGTAAGCACCAATGCGCCAGCATTCAATACGTTGTAAGTATTTAATCCAGCGACAGTTAATACATTAGCTCTCTCGATATTACGAGCCGACAAATATACGTTTTTATTTGGTTCTGATAATACAAAAAGTAACTTTTTGTCAGAAACTTTAAGATTATTTATCAATGCTACAAAATCTTTAGTCTTTGGAGCTTCAAAAGAGAAATCTTCAACAACTACAATAGCATTACCTTGAGCCTTGTAAGATAAAGCTGATTTTCTAGCTAAAGACTTAACTTTCTTATTCAACTTAAAGAAATAGTCTCTTGGTTTTGGACCAAAAACTCTTGCACCACCAACAAATACAGGTGATTTAATATCACCAGAACGTGCTCCACCAGTACCTTTTTGTTTTTTCAACTTTCTAGTACTACCTGAAAGTTCACTTCTTTCTTTTGATTTGTGAGTTCCCTGACGTTGACAAGCCATAAATTGTTTTACATCCAAATAAATAGCATGGTCATTAGGCTCAATTCCGAAGATTGATTCATTTAACGTAATCTTTCTTCCAGTGTCTTCACCTTTAATGTTATATACGTTAACTTCCATTATTTCTCAATTATTACGATTGAACCTTTGCATCCCGGAATTGAACCTTTAATCAATAAAAGGTTGTGTTCTGGAATAACTTTTAAAACTCGCAAATTTTGAACAGTAACTCTGTCACCGCCCATTTGTCCCCCCATGCGCATTCCTTTGAATACTTTTGCTGGGTAAGAACAAGCACCGATAGAACCCGGTTTACGTAAACGGTTGTGCTGACCATGAGTAGCCTGTCCAACACCACCAAATCCGTGTCTTTTAACTACACCCTGGAAACCTTTACCCTTAGAAGTTGCAATAACGTCTACAAAAACTGCATCGTTAAACAACTCTACAGAGATAGTGTCTCCTAGATTAAGTTCATTTTCAAACTCTTTGAACTCGGCCAAGTGTCTCTTTGGTGTTACTTTGGCTTTAGCGAAGTGTCCCATTAATGGCTTAGTAGTATGTTTTTCCTTTTTTTCCTGGAAACCTACTTGAACAGCTTCGTAACCATCTTTTTCAACTGTTTTCAGTTGAGTAACAACACAAGGACCTGCTTCGATAACAGTGCATGGTACATTTTTACCATCGGCACTGAAAACGGATGTCATTCCGATTTTCTTTCCTAATAATCCTGGCATTTCACTTTTTTTTAATTATCAAACTTTAATTTCTACTTCTACTCCGCTTGGCAATTCCAGCTTCATCAAAGCGTCAACAGTCTTAGCTGTAGAGCTATAAATGTCAATCAATCTTTTGAATGAAGACAATTGAAATTGTTCTCTGGATTTTTTGTTAACAAAAGTAGAGCGGTTCACTGTAAAGATACGCTTGTGCGTAGGAAGAGGTATAGGGCCACTTACGATGGCACCTGTAGTCTTCACAGTTCTTACGATCTTCTCAGCTGACTTGTCAACCAAGTTGTGATCGTAAGACTTCAATTTAATTCTAATTTTTTGGCTCATATTATTTTTAACTATAATTTTATACTAAATCAACACGTCCCTTAACTTCTTCAAGAACTGTTTTTGCTATAGAAGAAGAAACCTTCTCATAATGTGAGAATGTCATAGATGATGTTGCACGACCAGAAGTGATAGTACGTAATGAAGTTACATAACCAAACAATTCTGACATAGGAACTTTAGCTTTTACGATTCTTGCACCTGTACGGCTAGATTCCATACCTTCAACCTGACCACGACGTTTGTTCAAGTCTCCAATTACATCACCCATACTTTCTTCTGGAGTTACAACTTCAAGACTCATAATTGGTTCAAGAAGAGCAGGACCAGCTTTAGCACAAGCGTTTTTGTAAGCCTGGATAGCACAGATTTCAAATGATAACTGGTCAGAGTCAACTGGGTGGAAAGATCCATCAGTCAAAGTAACCTTTAAAGTATCAAGAGGGAATCCTGCAAGTACACCATTCTTCATTGCACTTAAGAAACCTTTCTGTACTGAAGGGATAAATTCTTTAGGAATATTACCACCTTTTACTTCGTCAACAAATTGAAGAATTCCTTCGAAGCCTTCGTCAGCAGGACCGATATTTACAATGATATCAGCAAACTTACCACGACCACCAGATTGTTTTTTGTAAACTTCACGAAGGTTTACAGTCTTAGTGATTGCTTCTTTGTAAGATACCTGAGGACGACCTTGGTTACATTCTACCTTAAACTCACGTTTCAAACGGTCAATGATAATATCCAAGTGAAGCTCACCCATACCAGCAATAACTGTCTGACCACTTTGCTCGTCTGTTTTAACAGTAAAAGTTGGATCTTCTTCAGCTAACTTAATTAATCCGTTAGTAAGCTTATCCATATCTTTCTGAGTTTTTGGCTCAACAGCAATAGCAATTACAGGATCTGGGAAGTCCATTGATTCAAGTACGATTGGTTTATTTTCATCGCAAAGTGTATCACCTGTACGAATATCTTTGAAACCAACACCTGCACCAATATCACCAGCACCAATTACTTCAACTGGATTTTGCTTATTTGAATGCATCTGGAATAAACGAGAAACACGTTCTTTCTTTCCAGAGCGAGAGTTATAGATATAAGAACCAGCATCAATCTTACCTGAATAAACACGGAAGAAAGTCAAACGACCTACGTAAGGGTCAGTAGCAATCTTAAACGCCAAAGCAGAAGTAGCTTCATCTTCAGATGGTTTTCTATCTTCTTCTTCACCTGTATCAGGGTTAGTACCAACTACAGCTTCTGTATCAATTGGAGAAGGTAAAAATGCACAAACATAGTCTAGCAAAGTTTGAACACCTTTATTCTTAAATGAAGAACCACAAAGCATTGGAACGATAGCCATTTGAACTGTTGCCTTACGAAGAGCTGCAATAACTTCTTCTTGAGTAATAGTTGAAGGATCATCAAAGAATTTCTCCATCAAAGTATCATCAAATTCAGCTACAGATTCAAGCATCTTACCTCTCCACTCGTTACATTCGTCAATAAGTTCTGCAGGAATTTCTTCTTCAGAATAGTCTGCACCCATTGACTCATCATGCCAGTAGATAGCTTTCATTTTAATAAGGTCTACTAAACCTTTAAAGTTTTCTTCAGCACCGATTGGAACAACGATAGGACAAGGATTAGCTCCTAATACGTCTTTCATTTGGCGTACAACTTCAAAGAAGTCTGCACCAGAACGGTCCATTTTGTTCACATATCCAATACGAGGAACGTTATATTTATCAGCTTGTCTCCAAACAGTTTCAGATTGTGGTTCTACACCACCAACTGCACAATAAGTAGCAACTGCACCATCCAATACACGAAGAGAACGCTCTACCTCAGCGGTAAAGTCAACGTGTCCCGGAGTATCAATCAAGTTGATTTTATATGTTTCGTCATTCCACTTCCATTTAGTAGTTGTAGCCGCAGATGTAATAGTAATACCACGTTCTTGCTCCTGAGCCATCCAGTCCATAGTTGCAGCACCTTCGTGCACTTCACCAATCTTATGAGTAAGTCCAGTATAGAAAAGGATACGTTCAGAAGTTGTAGTTTTACCAGCATCAATGTGAGCCATGATACCAATATTACGGGTCAAATGTAAATCTTGTTTTGCCATCTTATTCTACAATTTAAAATCTGAAATGAGCAAATGCACGGTTAGCTTCAGCCATTCTATGCATATCTTCTTTACGCTTAAATGCACCACCTTGTTCGTTGAATGCATCAATAATTTCAGCTGCTAATTTATCAGCCATGCATTTTCCACCTCTTTTGCGTGCGTACAAAATCAAGTTCTTCATAGAAACTGATTCTTTACGATCAGGACGAATTTCAGTAGGAACTTGGAATGTTGCACCACCAACACGTCTAGATTTTACTTCAACTTGAGGAGTGATATTATCTAATGCTTTTTTCCAGATTTCCAATGAGGTTTTTTCCTCGTTAGGAAGTTTAGCCTTAACAGTTTCTAAGGCTGCGTAGAAAATTTCGTATGAAGTATTTTTCTTACCATCATACATCAAGTGGTTTACAAATTTAGAAACCTTTTGATCATTAAACACGGGATCCGGAAGGATAACCCGTTTTTTTGGTTTTGCTTTTCTCATTTGTTTGAAAAATAATGTTTTGTTTTTGGCTGCATTAATTCGTCTTCAATATCCCCGCTGGGGCATTTACTCAACCTTTATAGCTTATTCCAACAAATCAAAACGGAATTTGTATTTTTTTAATCTAAAAAATAGCTCAGCTAACGATCGAAATTACTTTTTCTTACCTTTAGCTGGAGCTGCTGCTTGTCCTGGTTTTGGACGCTTTGCACCGTATTTAGAACGTCTTTGAGTACGTCCTGCAACACCCGCTGTATCTAACGTACCACGAACGATGTGATAACGTACACCTGGAAGGTCTTTTACACGACCACCACGTACTAATACGATAGAGTGTTCTTGCAAGTTGTGTCCTTCTCCTGGAATGTACGAGTTAACTTCCTTCTGGTTTGTTAAGCGCACACGAGCTACTTTACGCATTGCAGAGTTAGGCTTCTTTGGAGTTGTTGTGTAAACTCTCACGCAAACACCACGTCTTTGAGGACATGAGTCTAACGCTGGAGACTTACTTTTGTCAACCAAAACGGCCCTTCCTTTTCTTACTAATTGCTGAATTGTAGGCATTTTTAATTGTTTTTTAATTATTATATTATTGTTATATTAATTTCAAAAGTGTACATTTTGGGGTGCAAAAATACGAAATATATTTGAATAACCAATTGATTATTCAAAGTTTTTTCTATTTATCAGCAAAAATAGCTTTTTAACAGAACTAAAAGCACTGAAACACCTCAAACAATATGTATCTTACTAAGAAACAAGCTTTAAGCTTCTCCTGCAAAGCCAGGAATTGGCTGCATAGAATTTTCTTCATTCAAACGAATAGGACCAAAAGAATTTTCATACTTACGCACATTCTCTTCCAAAGCCCTCATTAATCTTTTGGCATGTTCCGGAGTTAAAATCACACGACTTTTTACACCAGCTTTAGGCAAACCCGGCATCACCCTTATAAAGTCTACAATAAATTCAGAACTGGAATGAGTAATCACTGCCAGATTAGCATAAGTGCCTTGTGCTACTTCATCACTCAATTCTATCTGCAACTGATTTGTTGGGTTTTCATTATTCATTTCTAAGTAAATTTCTTCATTTTTAATTTGGCTGCAAAGATAGCAAATTGCTATTAGAATATTGTAAATTAAGCCTTTAATTTATCACAAAACAATAAACAAATTTTAATTTCAATTGAATATTGACAAGAATATGAGGCTTTATTGTGAGATAGAATTTAATCGTGCGGAAAAAAAACTAATATTTTTGTATTTATAGGGGGTGAAAATAATTTTTCCGCAGCTTATAATCAACCCTTTAGCTCAAAAAGTAAAACGGATTGTCAGAAAACAACCTTAAGTTTTTCGCATTCTCGCCCCTTTAGCAAGTTAAAATATGTTTCATTTCTCATTATCAAAGTATTATAATATATAATCCGTTTTTAAATCAATTAAAATTCACTTCAAGAAAAACACCAAAATAATTTAAGTTTAAAATAGTAGCAATAACAAGTTGAAAATAAAAAAAGGCATTAAAACACTCTACAGTAGATTATTTTCTTATTTTTTAAATTAAGAACGATATCAAAACTTATATAATTATAATTACATTCCAAATATTTTATATACTTTTGCAAGCAAACAAAACGATTATAGACTTATGAAAAAGATTTTTAGCACTCTTTTGATAGCAGTATGTTTATTTCTAGCTATCCCTGCACAAGCGCAAATTAAATTTGGTGTCAAAGGTGGATTAAACCTTGTAAATGCTGATTTTTCAGGATTAAAAGATAACTTCAAGACTGATAACATGTCTGGTTTCTTTATTGGACCAATGATAGACGTTAATATTCCTATTGTAGGATTAGGAATTGATGGAGCTATTGTTTACAATGAAAAAGGGACTAAGATTACTAACACAATCACAAATGAAGATGTTACCAACAAACGTAAATCTTTTGATATTCCAGTTAACCTGAAATATTCTATTGGGTTAGGAAGTATGGCAAGTGTATTTGTTGCTGCCGGTCCTAATTTCTCATTTGATATCAATAGTGATAATCTGGCTACCGATTTAACAAGCATTGCAACTCAGGCTATTTCGGGTACAACGCCTACTATCGACAACAAGAAAGCTGAAGTTTCATTAAATATCGGTGGCGGCGTTAAATTACTAAGCCACTTACAGATTGGCTTGAACTATAACTTACCACTAACAGATTCTGCAAAAGAAAATTTTGCAAGCGGTGATTTAGGTGAACTTGCTGGAGTTATTAGCGGCTCGTCTTTCAAAAGCAAAACAAAAATGTGGCAAGTTTCTGTAGCCTACATTTTTTAAAAAACATATACCTATATAAAAAAGGAGGTTTCTCATTTATGATATGAACCCCGAAAGTTAGACAAAAAACTTTCGGGGTTTTATTATGCAAGAAAAGAAGAAAATCAAGAAGCATACCGATGTAGATAGGCTAAGGTATATGCATTTGATAGAAGATGGGATGTCAATAACTGCTATTCATAAAAAATATGGTATTAGTCATCGTTTACTATTAACATTATGGCATAAATACCAGGGACTTGGTCCAACTTCAATAAAGAAAGGAAATAATTTCAAGGTCAATACAGACATTAAGAAACAAATCGTTCGTGATATTGAAGATAACCATATAACTTTGCACTCAGCTTCGCTAAAGTATGGTCCAAGTATAAGTATTATAGAGACCTGGCTAAAGATTGCAAGGCGAGACGGAATACAAACTTTGGATATCGTTAAAAAGCATGGTAGACCACCAGGTATGAGCAGACCAAAAAAAAATAGCAAACCGCTTACCGAGTTAGAGAAACTCCAAAAGGAGAATTTGGAACTCAAGACTGAAATAGCTTTGCTAAAAAAAGTGAGAGCCTTAGTCGAGGAAAGGAATGCCCGTCTACGCGAGATTGGGCGCAAGCCATCGAAGAACTAAGGCAGAAAGGATATCCTCTGGAGTATATGCTCATGAGGATAAAGATGGCTCGTTCCGTGTTTTACTATCATCGGAAACGCTTAAATCAAGCTGATGGATATGATATCATAAGGAATAAGATAAGGGATATATACGAGGAGAATCATGGGCGTTATGGATACAGGAGAATCTGCTATACTTTGCGCAATAGTGACATAATCATAAACCATAAGACAGTGCAGAAACTAATGCTGCAGATTGGTCTTAAGGCTAAAAGAAAGAAACGTCATTACCATTCATATAAAGGTGAGATTGGTAAAATAGCACCTAATGTTGTAGGACGAAACTTTGATGCCGAAAGACCCAACCAAAAATGGACTACTGACGTTACACAGGTATGTATACATGATGTTAAGATGTATCTATCCCCTATACTTGATATGCACAACGGAGAAATAATATCATATACAATATCCAGGAGTCCCAATTTGAATATGGCAATAAACATGCTGAAAGCTGCATTCAAAAAAAATACGAATCTGAATGGGCTTATATTGCATTCTGATCAAGGATGGCATTATCAGCATGCCAGATACCAAAAGTTGCTTAAGGACAGAGGAATCATTCAAAGTATGTCTCGTAAAGGTAACTGTCTGGACAATGCAATGATGGAAAATTTCTTTGGATTAATGAAGAATGAGCTGCTTTATATTAATAAATTCAGTTCCATCGAAGACTTTGAAGAAGAACTAAGAAAATATATTTGGTGGTATAACAATAAAAGAATTAAGCTTAGATTAAAAGGTTTGAGCCCGGTACAATACCGAACTCAAACAAATATAAATTAATTATTAAACGTCTAACTTTTCGGGGTCACTTCATTATGGGAAGCCTCCTTTTTTTATATCTTTGCCACACTCAAAAAAAGAAATAGTGTGAAAAAGTTTGCAGACGTTATATTGCCTCTACCTTTACCCAAATGCTTTACTTACTCTATACCAGAAGATATAGCAAATGATATAAAAATTGGGTGCAGGATAATTGTTCCCTTCGGACGCAAAAAGTTCTACACTGCAATTGTATATAATATACATTACTCTGCTCCCGAAGGATATGAAACAAAAGAGGTAGCAACCATTCTTGATTCCGAACCAATACTCCTTCCTTTGCAATTCAAGTTCTGGGAATGGATTTCGTCATATTATCTTTGTACGCAAGGTGATGTTTATAAAGCCGCACTACCCTCAGGTTTAAAGTTGGAGAGCGAAACGATCGTAGAGTATAATCCAGATTTCGACTATTCGGTTCAACTATCAGAGAAAGAACAAATATTAATAAATCTAATGGAGAATAGAACCGAGCAATCGGTTACTCTACTGGAAAAAGAGAGCGGATTGAAGAATCTTCTGCCAACAATCAAATCGCTGCTTGATAAAGAGGCTATCTTTATTAAAGAGGAGCTGAAACGAAATTATCAGCCTAAAGTGGAAATCCGGGTTCGCCTAACTGATTTTGCAAAAGAAGAAACCAACCTACAGAAAATCTTCAATGAGTTGGAACGTGCCCAGAAACAGCTCGCCCTTTTGATGAAGTATCTAGAGCTATCTCATTTTCATAGCAGCAAAAGCATCAAGGAGGTAAGCAAAAAGGATCTGATGAAGAAAGCAGATGCTTTACCTGCCGCTCTTAACAGTCTGGTCGATAAAAACATTTTTGAGGTTTACAAACAAGAAATCGGTCGTTTGGATACTTCCGAGAAGCCTACTTTGGAAATTAATCCGCTTAACGAATATCAGCAACAGGCTTACAAGGAGATTCTTACTAATTATAAAAAGAAGAATGTATGTCTTCTTCACGGAGTAACATCGAGCGGAAAGACAGAAATCTATATTCATCTTATAGAAAAAACAATAAAAGAGGGAAAGCAAGTTCTTTATTTACTTCCGGAAATTGCGCTGACTACTCAGATAACCGAACGTTTAAAACGGGTATTTGGCAATAAGTTAGGCATCTATCATTCTAAATTCTCGGATGCCGAGAGGGTGGAAATCTGGCGCAAGCAATTGGGCAACGATGGATACGATATTATACTTGGAGTTCGTTCTTCTATTTTTCTGCCATTCCACAAACTTGGCTTAGTAATTGTAGACGAAGAACACGAAAATACATACAAGCAATATGATCCGGCCCCACGTTATCATGCGCGTAATGCCGCAATTGTTTTGGCATCATTATATGGGGCAAAAACTTTATTGGGAACAGCCACTCCTTCTGTTGAGACCTATTATAATGCCACAAAAGGGAAATATGGATTAGTAGAGCTTAATGAAAGATATAAGGATATTCAATTACCCGAAATTCATCCGGTTGATATCAAAGAGCTTACACGCAAGAAACGGATGAACGGGCAATTTTCTCCTTTTCTATTAGAGCACGTACGCAAGGCTTTAGAGAATAAAGAGCAGGTGATCCTTTTTCAGAACCGACGAGGATTTGCACCTATGATTGAATGCAAAACCTGTGGATGGGTTCCCAGATGTAAAAACTGCGATGTGACTCTTACTTATCACAAAGGAATAAATCAGCTCACCTGCCATTATTGCGGTTATACTTATCAGTTACCACGTTCTTGCCCGGCTTGCGAAGGAGTGGAATTAGTAAACCGTGGATTTGGAACTGAAAAGGTAGAGGATGATATAAAGACTATATTCCCCGAAGCAAGGGTTGCCCGTATGGATTTAGATACGACCCGTACCCGCACAGCTTACGAGAAGATTATCGCAAACTTTGAGCAAAGAAAAACAGATATACTTATCGGCACCCAGATGGTTTCGAAAGGACTGGATTTTGATAATGTAAGCGTGGTAGGTATTCTAAATGCCGATACAATGCTTAACTATCCCGATTTCCGTTCTTACGAACGTGCTTATCAGCTAATGGCTCAAGTATCGGGGAGAGCCGGAAGAAAGAATAAACAAGGTTTGGTTATATTGCAGACAAAGTCGATAGATCATCCAGTTATCCACCAGGTAATTGCAAACGATTATCAACAGATGTTTGCCAGTCAGTTAGCAGAACGTCAGATGTTCCGATATCCGCCATATTACAGACTGGTTTATGTATATCTTAAAAACAGAAACGCCGACTTGCTTGATACAATGGCTCGCACTATGGCCGAAAGACTTAGAAGTATATTTGGTAATCGTGTGCTGGGTCCGGATAATCCTCCGGTAGCTCGTATTCAGATGCTTTTTATCAAGAAAATCATTGTAAAGATTGAATATAATGCATCTATGGAGAAGGCTCGCGCTCTGTTATTGCAAGTGCAGAAAGAGATGATTGAAGACGAGCGATTTAAATCATTAATCGTGTATTACGATGTAGATCCATTTTAATTTATGAGCGAAAAAACAAAGTACAGAATTCTTTTCGTATGTCTTGGAAACATTTGTCGTTCACCATTGGCGGAAGGAATTATGCAAACCTACCTTGAAAGAGAGGGATTAGACAATACTATAAAAGTCGACTCTGCCGGTATACTCAGCTATCATCAGGGAGAATTGCCTGATTCGCGAATGCGTGCTCATGCTGCAAAAAGGGGCTATAACTTAGTAAGTCGTTCCCGACCGGTGAGAAGTGACGATTTTGATAATTTCGACCTGATATTAGGAATGGACGACCGCAATATTGATGATCTTAAGGAATTGGCACCATCTATCGAAGCAATGCAGAAAATAGGCCGCATGACAGACTTCTGTCAACGTATCCCGGCAGATTATGTACCCGACCCCTACTTTGGCGGCGCTTCAGGATTCGAAAAGATTTTGGATATTCTGGAGGATGCTTGCGAAGGACTATTGGAATATTTAAAAAACATGCCCGAAGAATAAAATTCTCTTGTACAAAAGAAAACAATCTTCTGTACAAAACAATTAAATCTTTTGTACAGAAGAATTAATTGTTTTGCACAACATTTAATTTATTATTATCTTCGTTTCTATTAATTAATTCCGGGTATCTGATACGCGTATGATAAATTGTACGAAGCTTCTCTTTAAAAACAATTTTCACAGTAGCAATATCTCTAAATGTAATAGGACAGTACTTAAAACATCCATCTGCAATCTGCGAATCAATTATCTTCTCTACTAAATTACTAATAGATTCTTCTGTATATTCAGGCAAACTACGAGAAGCCGCTTCTACTGAATCCGCCATCATCAGAATAGCCGTTTCCTTAGAAAAAGGATTAGGTCCCGGATAAGTAAAGACTTCTTCATTTACTTCCTTGTCAGGATTTTCATTCTTAAATGATACATAGAAATACTTAGTCTTACTTAATCCATGGTGTGTGCGAATAAAGTCTTTAATAACTTTAGGCAAATTGTGTTTTTCGGCAAGTTTCAATCCATCCGTTACATGGTGAATTACAACCTGGGCACTTTGTTCATAGCTCAATGACTTATGCGGATTTACCCCCGACTGGTTTTCAGTAAAGAAAGCCGGATTTTCCATTTTTCCAATATCATGATAAAGAGCTCCGGTTCTCACCAGCTGACTTTTACCCCCTACCCTGATAGCTGCTTCAGCCGCCAAATTTGCTACCTGCATTGAATGTTGAAATGTTCCAGGCGCAACCTCGGATAATTTACGCAACAAAGTATTATTAATATTTGAAAGCTCTACCAAGGTTACATTAGATGTAAATCCAAAGATTTTTTCAAAGAGGAACAGCAGCGGATAAGCAAAAAGCAGCAATATGCCGTTAATCATGAAGTTTACATACATGCTTAGATTAAGCTTTGAAAGATCTGTTTCATGAATTAGTTCCATTGAGAAATTCAAAAGTGCATAACCAAGAACAATTAGAAATGCTGACCGGAACAATTGTGAACGCTGAGATAATTCTCTCAAACTAAATATTGCTATTATGCCCGCAGTTAATTGAAGCAAAATAAATTCATAAGGATAACGCAAGGTTATGGAACAAATTAAGATGGTTAAGGTGTGGGTCATAAATGCTGTGCGCGAATCAAGAAATATTCTTATAATAATCGGCAACATGGCATAAGGAACCATATAAACACTGAAAAAGTTATACTTAACCATAAAACCTGTAATCACAGAAAAAAAGATAGTGAGCGTAAAGAGCAATGACAAACCGCCTTTCTGTTGATAATAATCCTTTCTGAATAAATCAAGAAACAGCATAAAGCAAAACATTAGAATACTAACAAAAAGAACTTGCCCAAGCAAAATAAAACGTTGCTGATTGACAGACGCATTTCTTTTTATTGATTCTTTTTGCAAAGACTCCAAGATATGAAAAGTACGATCATTAACAATTTCTCCCCTGTCTATTATCTTTTGACCAGACTGAACAAGTCCGGTAGCCCACGATATTGTACCAAGAAGTTCTGCTTTTACGGATTCGGACTTTTTCCTGTCAAAAACTAAATTGGGTATAATGTAGTTATCCAGATCACATTGTCTTAGGATTTCTTTGTTAAAATGAATAGTGTCTGCTTTCAGTAAATATTCATAAGCTGTTTTTATGGTAAAAAGCTCAGCAGAAGACTTTGCATTTGCCATTTTTTTCTCTGTAATCATAACAGTCTGAATATTATCTTTTTTAAGATTACCCATGTCGGCACTAGAAACGACCCCTCTTTTATAAATACCTTTCAGTACAGTATTTATATGCTGGTAATAATAAACTGAAAGCATTTTGCTTTTAAGCCTTCCTTGATAGTCGGACTTAAGCTTTGACAGAGCCTTTTGCTCCATTCTTTGATTGTATATAAAGTAGGGTTGATAAAACCTCATTATGCTGTCTTGCTCTTGCTTAACCAAGGCTTCATCTTTGTAAATTGGGAAGTCAAAAGAAGCTGTCAGCAGTCCATATTTCCAAGGCTTGTTAATATCAAATTGATAGTTAAATTTCCCGCTTCGAGGTAAAAAGTACACAATAACAGCCACTGTTGCCAGAAATATCAGGGCCTTAAATATCAAATCTTTATAAGTAGAACGTTTTTTATTTCTTAACTTATTCATTTTATTCAAATTTTGTCGAAAAATACAAAAAAAAACAATAAGAACACTATTTTTTACCATTAAGACCAATACAAACATCAAAGTTATGCTGTAGTTCGGAAAAAATAGATTAATTTTGCTCCGATTTTTATTTTATATAAAACAATATGACAGAAAGAAAAGTAAGAGTTCGTTTTGCTCCAAGCCCCACAGGAGCATTACATATTGGCGGTGTGCGTACTGCATTATATAACTATTTATTTGCTCGTCAGCACGGTGGTGATATGATTTTCCGTATAGAAGATACGGATTCTCAACGCTTTGTTCCAGGAGCAGAAGAATATATTATCGAAGCTTTCAAATGGTTAGGTGTAGGGTTTGATGAAGGTGTAAGTTTCGGAGGAAATTATGGACCTTACCGTCAATCAGAACGCAAAGAAATATACAAGAAGTATGTTAAAATTTTATTGGATAACCAAAAAGCATACATAGCCTTTGACACTCCTGAAGAGTTAGATGCCAAACGTGCTGAAATAAAAAACTTCCAATACGATGCTTCTACACGATTAAGCATGCGCAACTCTTTGACTCTTTCTGAAGAAGAAGTTAAAAGCCTTATTGACTCAGGAGAGAAATATGTAGTCAGAATAAAAGTCGAGCCAAACGAAGACGTTCATGTACAAGATATAATCCGTGGAGAAGTAATTATCAATTCTTCTATCCTGGATGATAAGGTTTTATATAAATCAGCTGACGAATTGCCCACATACCATCTTGCAAATATCGTAGACGATCATTTAATGGATGTATCTCATGTAATCCGCGGCGAAGAATGGTTGCCTTCTGCGCCACTACATGTACTTCTTTATCGTGCATTTGGATGGGAAGAAACAATGCCGCAGTTCGCACATCTTCCTCTTTTACTGAAACCTGACGGAAATGGCAAACTAAGTAAACGAGATGGTGACCGACTGGGATTTCCTGTTTTCCCATTAGAATGGAAAGATCCTAAAACGGGAGAAATTTCTTCTGGATACAGAGAAGCTGGTTATCTGCCTGAAGCTGTAATCAACTTCCTCGCATTATTAGGATGGAATCCGGGAAATGATCAGGAAATTATGAGTATGAATGAGCTAGTTCAGCTTTTTGATCTACATAGATGTAGTAAAGCCGGTGCAAAATTCGATTACGAAAAAGGTAAATGGTTCAATCATCAATACATTCAACTTAAATCAAATGAGGAAATAGCAAATTTGTTCATTCCATATTTAAAAGAACAAGGCGTTGAAGCTCCTTTTGAAAAAGTTGTCACTGTTGTAGGACTTATGAAAGAACGAGTTAGCTTTGTAAAAGAACTTTGGGATGTTTGCAAATTCTTCTTTGTTGCTCCGACAGAATACGATGAGAAGACTGTAAAAAAACGCTGGAAAGAAGATTCTCCCGCACAGATAACTGAGCTTATGCACGTAATTGAAGCCATTGACGATTTTTCTTTGGAGAACCAGGAAAAAATTGTAATGGAATGGATCGAGAGCAAAGGATATCATTTAGGAAATATCATGAATGCTTTCCGTCTCACACTTGTTGGAGAAGGGAAAGGACCTCACATGTTTGACATCTCTGCTGTATTGGGCAAAGAAGAAACAATTGCCCGAATGAAAAGAGCAATAGAGGTTATAAAGAAGTAAAAGAGCAGACATGTTTTATAATTTTGGAATTTATATATACTCGCTATTAATTCATCTACTTGCACCTTTCAGCAGAAAGCCACGCAAGATGATGAAAGGGCATTGGATAGTATACGAACTTCTACGTCAGCAAAAAGAAGATGGTGCTAAATATATTTGGTTTCATGCTGCATCTTTAGGTGAATTTGAACAAGGACGTCCGCTCATTGAGAAAATCAGAGAAAGATATCCTGAATATAAGATATTGCTTACTTTCTTTTCTCCATCAGGATATGAAGTTCGTAAAAATTACAAAGGAGCAGACATTGTTTGCTACCTTCCGCTTGATAAGCCTCGTAATGTAAATAAGTTCTTAGACATTATACAGCCTTGCATGGCTTTCTTTATTAAATATGAATTCTGGAAAAACTATTTGGATGAGTTACACAAAAGGAATATTCCTGTTTACAGTATTTCATCCATTTTCCGAAAAGAACAGATATTTTTTAAATGGTATGGAGGGACATACAGAAAGGTTTTAGCTAATTTTGATCAGTTATTTGTTCAAAATGAAACATCAAAACGCTTTCTCTCCAAAATTGGTATTAATAAGGTTACTGTAGTTGGCGACACTCGCTTCGACCGTGTTCTTGAAATTCGTCAGGAAGCAAAGGATCTACCTTTAGTAGAAGCATTCAAAAGCAATTCAATGACAATTGTAGCCGGAAGTTCATGGCAACCGGATGAAGATCTCTTTATTGAATACTTCAATACACATCCTGATATCAAACTAATTATTGCTCCTCATGTAATTGATGAAAATCATTTAGTAGAAATAATTAGTAAGCTAAAGCGTCCATATGTTCGCTATTCTAAAGCAAATGAACAAAATGTGAGAAATGCAGACTGCCTGATTATTGATGGATTTGGACTATTATCTTCCATTTACAGATACGGAGAAATAGCTTATGTTGGTGGAGGATTCGGAGTGGGTATTCACAATATACTTGAAGCTGCCGTATATGGTATTCCGGTTATTTTTGGTCCTAAGTACCAAAAATTCATGGAAGCTAAACAGCTTTTAGAAGAAAACGGAGCCTTCTCCATAAAGAATTATGAAGAGCTAAGTCAATTACTAGACAAAATGATTTCAGACACAGAATATCTAAAGGAAGTTGGGGTAAATGCCGACAACTATGTGAGTAAAAACTTAGGGGCCAGTGAAAAAATCCTGGATCAAATTAAGTTCTAAAAAACAGATATAACATTGCTAAATAAAGAATGTCCGGCTTTATGGTATTAAACCTAAAGCCGGACATTTTATTATTAACCATTTCTACTTATACCAATCAGAGTACATAAGATAGTTATGAGCAATTTTTTCATTCAGTTCCTTCGCCTGTTCTGGGTCTACCTTTTTAATAAACTTAGCAGGAACTCCTCCCCAAATACTACCTGGTTCAATTATTGTGTTACTTAACACCAAAGATCCGGCTGCAACAATGGCTCCTTCGCCAATAACAGCATGATCAAGAATAGTTGAGCCCATCCCAACCAATGCATAGTCTTTTATTATTGCGCCATGGATAGTAACATTGTGCCCCACTGAAACATTATTCCCTATTTCAATAGTAGATTTTTCGTATAAGGTATGCAATACAGATCCATCTTGAATGTTTACTCTATTTCCTATACGTATAGAGTTTACATCGCCACGCAATATTGTACCAAACCAAATACTACATTCGTTTCCCATTTTAACATCACCAATAATAGTTGCATTGTCTGCCAAGAAACAATTTTCACCAAACTCCGGTGTAAATCCGCGCACTGATTTTATTAATGCCATTTTATTTTATCTGTTTATATTATACTATAATGTAGTATAAGAATTAAATAGCTATAGTTTTAGTTCTCAACCACAAAGATTCCTCTTCAGAAAGATAAGGACTTAGTCTATCATAAACTAACTGATGATAATCATTTAACCAATTAATTTCAGCATCAGAAAGCAGAGTCTTTATTATACCCTCTGTACAAATAGGACATAGCGTCACAGTCTCGAAACGATAAAATTCGCCAAACTCAGTCTCAGCATCTCTTCGAACCAAGGTTAAATTCTCAATACGAATACCATGACGACCACCTTTATATATACCCGGCTCATTTGAAGTTAGCATTCCAGGTAATAATAAAACTGGAACATCGTTCAAACGAATACTTTGCGGCCCTTCATGAACACTTAAAAAGTGTCCAACACCATGACCAGTACCATGCAAATAATTCATTCCTCTCTGCCATAAAGCAAGACGAGCTAAAATATCAATTTGCGCACCACGGGTTCCGTATGGGAACTTACATGTAGCAATAGCAATGTGACCTTTCAGCACCAAAGTATAATCAATCTTTTCTTCTTCTGAGAGATGTCCCAAGGCAATTGTCCGTGTTATATCAGTTGTTCCATCTAAATACTGCGCACCCGAATCAAGCAATAAAAATCCTTCAGGCTTCAATTTAGAAGAACTCTCGGACGTAGCAGAATAGTGAACAATTGCTCCATGTTCTTTATATCCAGCAATGGTATCAAAACTTTCTCCCATATATAAATCCTGAGCAGCGCGGAATTCATGGAGTTTGTCATCTATACTTAATTCTGTTTCGCTTCCTGCAGGGACAGCTGTTTCAAGCCAACGAAGAAACTTAATCAATGCCACACCATCACGAATCATTGCCGCATGTATTCCTATAATTTCCTGTTCATTTCTTACAGCCTTCAATAGTGCTATAGGAGAATTACCACGAACAATTTTACATAAAGGATTAACAGCCGAGAATGCATCAAAGTTTGTTCTTGCAGGATTAATTAATAAGGTTGTTACATCAATTTGCGATAAAACAGAATTTATTTCACTATAATTCTTGATCGTTACTTTTTGAGAGAGAAGATATTCCTTCACTTCTTCTGTAAGTTTCTCTGGAGCAATAAAGAAGTTGCAATAATCTTTTGTAATAAGCAAATAACTAATAACAACAGGATTACATTTCACATCATTACCTCGAAGATTTAATGTCCATGCAATTTCATCAAGTGTGGATACAAGTAAACTTTCAACACCTGCATTTTTCATCTTCTCGCGAACTTGAGCAATCTTATCCAAACTTGCAACTCCAGCATATTTTGTTTCATAAATAAAAGCTGGATCCTGAGGCATCGCAGGTCTGTTTTCCCAAATTAAATCAAAAGGATCTAAAGATGTATCGACTGATATATTTCTCTTCGAAAAAATATTCTTCATATCTTCAACATCAATAACAGAAAACATTTTACCGTCAATTCCTAAAGATTCACCATCTTTGAGTTCGCTAGAAAGCCAATTTGTAATAGATGGGGTCTCAGGTAAGCCGTCTTTAAAGAGAGTAATGCCAGAATTTTCCAATTGCTCTGCAGCTTGAAGGAAATAACGAGAATCAGTCCAAAGACCAGCTTTATCTAGTGTTACAACAACAGTACCTGCCGAACCGGTAAAGCCAGAAATCCATTCACGGGATTTCCAATGAGAAGCAACGTATTCACTAAGATGAGGATCTGTACTTGGAATAATAAATGCAGAAAGGCCCTTTTCTGAAAGTAGTTTTCTTAAAGAATCAATACGACTAACTATGTTCTGTTTCATAATTACATTTTTAATTTTACAATAATAGCAAAGATAACTATTCTTTTTATTATATAAATTTATAAGAGTGTATGTTTTGCTAATAAAGATAAAGAGTTTCAAGCAGATAGAAATATCATCTTAAAAAAGAAATTTGTTTCTACTTTTTAGAATAATTATTAGTCGAAAGTTTTGTGAATAAAGAAAGTATGTGTAATTTTGCCGCGCATTTTGACTGAAGAAATTATAAATCAACATATTTAATATTAATAAAATGATAGTAGTACCTGTAAAAGAAGGCGAAAACATCGAAAAAGCGCTGAAGAAATTCAAAAGAAAGTTCGAAAAAACCGGAGTAGTTAAAGAATTAAGAAGCAGACAACAGTTTGACAAACCATCTGTAACTAAAAGGTTTAAGAAAGAACGCGCTGTTTATGTTCAAAAACTTCAGCAAGTAGAAGAATAATAATTCATCATTTCTCTTGAATTATTAAATTCTTTTTCATACATTCGTTGCAGAATTATTAACGCAACGATTCATATGCTGATTGACTCTTTTCTAAATTTTCTTCAATACGAAAAGAACTACTCAGAAAAAACTATTAACAGTTATAGAGTAGATTTAGTACAACTTGAAGAATATATAAAAAACGATAGTGAGGAGTTAACATTAACAAAAGTTGATGCTGACATTATCCGTCAGTGGATCATTGATCTAACAAAAAAAGGATATACAGCTTCATCAGTGAACCGTAAATTGAGTTCATTGAGATCTTTTTATAAGTTTCTTTTATTAAAACAGGAGATCACCAAGGATCCAACAAGAAAAATAAATGGACCCAAAAAGAAAAAACCACTCCCAATATTCTTAAAAGAGAAAGAAATAAATAAGATTCTTGAAGAAACCGATTTCAAAGAAGGATTTATTGGCATTAGAGACCAAATGATTATTGAGATGTTTTATGCCACAGGCATTAGACTCTCAGAATTAATTGGACTAAACAATAAAGATATAAACTTTGAAGATTCACTCATTAAAGTTAAAGGAAAGAGGAACAAAGAAAGATTAATTCCATTCGGAGACGAATTGAAAGAGTCTATGCTAAGATATACCAGTGTAAGAGACGAGACTATAAAAGTAAAATCGGAAGCTTTTTTTATAAAAGAAAACGGGGAACGACTTTACAATGCATTAGTTGAAAGGTTAGTAAAACGACAATTATCAAAGGTTGTAACGCTAAAAAAGAAAAGTCCGCATGTATTAAGACATACATTTGCTACAGCAATGTTAAACAACGAAGCAAATCTTAATGCAATAAAGGAGATTCTTGGACATACAAGCCTTGCGGCAACGGAAGTCTACACGCATACAACATTTGAGGAGTTAAAGAACATCTATAAACTAGCTCATCCTAGAGCATAAAAAAGGAGGTATGTATGGAAATTAGAATTCAATCTATTCACTTTGATGCTTCAGAGCAATTACAATCTTTCATCCAAAAGAAAGTAACAAAGTTAGAGAGACTTTACGATGATATAAAAGTAGTGGAGGTGTCATTGAAGGTTGTTAAACCTGAATCAGTAAAGAACAAAGAAGCCGGAATAAAGATAATTATACCGAACAATGAGTTCTACGCTAGCAAAGTAAACGATACATTTGAAGAGTCTATTGATGAAGGATTAGACGCACTATCAAAACAATTGTTGAAACACAAGGAAAAACAACAGAACAAATAAAAAAAAACCAAATAACTTTGCGGTTATAAAATAAATAACTAAATTTGCAGCCGTTTCGCTTAGATTAAACGTAACGGTTGCATTTTTAAGATACCCGCCTCTTTAGCTCAGTTGGCCAGAGCACGTGATTTGTAATCTCGGGGTCGTTGGTTCGAATCCGACAAGAGGCTCAAAATTTTTAGGGCAAATACCAGAGTGGCCAAATGGGGCAGACTGTAAATCTGCTGTCTTTCGACTTCGGTGGTTCGAATCCATCTTTGCCCACAAAGACAAAGCAAAAGCTTTGGCAAGAATGCGGAAGTAGCTCAGTTGATAGAGCATTAGCCTTCCAAGCTGAGGGTCGCGGGTTTGAGTCCCGTCTTCCGCTCTCATTCTTGCTGTTGTAGCTCAGTGGCAGAGCACTTCCTTGGTAAGGAAGAGGTCACGGGTTCAACTCCCGTCAACAGCTCATAATAATGTAAATGCTGATTATTAATCAAATAAATAACAAGTAAAGCTATGGCTAAAGAGAAATTTGAACGTACCAAACCGCACGTTAACATTGGTACTATTGGTCACGTAGACCACGGTAAAACGACTTTAACAGCTGCTATCACAACAGTGTTGGCAAAAAAAGGTCTTTCTGAATTGCGTTCATTCGATTCTATCGACAACGCTCCTGAAGAAAAAGAAAGAGGTATTACTATTAATACTTCACACGTTGAGTATCAAACAGCTAACCGTCACTACGCACACGTTGACTGTCCAGGACACGCCGACTACGTAAAGAACATGGTAACTGGTGCTGCTCAAATGGATGGTGCTATCATTGTAGTAGCTGCTACTGATGGTCCTATGCCTCAAACTCGTGAACACATCCTATTGGCTCGTCAGGTAAACGTTCCTAAATTGGTTGTTTTCATGAACAAATGCGATATGGTTGAAGACGAAGAAATGTTAGAACTTGTTGAAATGGAAATGAGAGAACTTCTTTCATTCTATGAATTCGACGGTGACAACACTCCAATCATCCGTGGTTCTGCCCTAGGTGCACTTAACGGTGTAGAAAAATGGGAAGACAAAGTAATGGAATTAATGGATGCTGTTGATACATGGATTCCACTTCCTCCACGTGATGTTGATAAACCATTCTTGATGCCAGTTGAAGACGTATTCTCTATCACAGGTCGTGGTACAGTTGCTACAGGTCGTATCGAAGCAGGTATTATCAAAACAGGTGAAGAAGTTCAAATCATCGGTCTAGGTGCTGAAGGAAAGAAATCAGTTGTAACTGGTGTTGAAATGTTCCGTAAGATTCTTGATGAAGGTCAAGCTGGAGATAATGTAGGTCTTCTACTTCGTGGTATTGAAAAAGAAGCGATCAAACGTGGTATGGTTATCTGCCATCCAGGAAAAATCACTCCTCACACAACTTTCAAAGCTGAGGTTTATATCCTTAAGAAAGAAGAAGGTGGTCGTCACACTCCATTCCACAACAAATATCGTCCTCAATTCTACCTACGTACATTAGACTGTACAGGTGAAATCACTCTTCCAGAAGGAACAGATATGGTTATGCCAGGTGATAACGTAACAATCAATGTAGAATTGATTTACCCAGTAGCTCTTAACTTAGGTCTTCGTTTCGCTATCCGTGAAGGTGGACGTACAGTAGGTGCTGGTCAGATTACAGAAATCTGTGATTAATAAAATAAATTATCAGTTCTTGAGTAATATCAGGAACTGATATTTACGGGAGTAGCTCAGTTGGTAGAGCACCGGTCTCCAAAACCGGGTGTCGGGAGTTCGAGCCTCTCCTCCCGTGCAAATACATTAGAGATGAAAAAATTAGTAGAAAAAGTAGTATCTTACTTAAAAGAAACTTACGACGAACTTGTACATAAAGTATCGTGGCCTACGTATTCTGAATTGACTAACAGTGCAGTGGTTGTTTTATATGCTTCCCTACTCATTGCAGTGGTAGTTTTCGTTATGGACTCTTGCTTCCAGACTCTTATGGAAGATATCATTTATCCACATTAACACAAAGGAGTAAAAAATGTCTGAGATTGAAAAGAAATGGTATGTTCTGCGTGCCATTAGCGGTAAAGAAAGCAAGGTAAAAGAATATCTTGAAGCTGATATAAAAAACAGCAACCTTGGTGATTATGTATCTCAGGTATTGATTCCTACTGAAAAGGTATATCAGGTTCGCAACGGAAAAAAAGTTGTGAAAGAAAGAAATTATCTTCCTGGTTACGTTCTAGTGGAGGCTGCTCTTGTTGGTGAGGTATCTCATCATTTAAGAAATACTCCTAATGTGATAGGTTTTTTAGGTGGTTCGGAAAACCCAACCCCCCTAAGACAGTCAGAAGTGAATCGTATACTTGGTACAGTAGATGAACTACAGGAAACGGGAGAAGAACTTAATATCCCATATATGGTAGGAGAAACTGTAAAAGTAGCTTTTGGTCCATTCAGCGGATTCAGTGGAACCATTGAAGAAGTGAATAACGAAAAGAAGAAATTAAAGGTTATGGTAAAGATATTCGGGCGAAAAACTCCGCTTGAATTAGGCTTTATGCAAGTTGAAAAGGAATAGCATTGGTTACGCTGTGTTATCCCTTAATTAATGTTTATATAAAATCAATAAAAAAATGGCTAAAGAAGTTGCTGGACTAATCAAATTACAGATTAAAGGAGGCGCTGCAAATCCATCACCTCCCGTTGGACCTGCTCTAGGTTCTAAAGGGATCAACATTATGGAATTCTGCAAGCAATTCAATGCCAGGACCCAAGACAAAGCAGGTAAAATATTACCTGTCGTTATTACTTATTACGCAGACAAGTCTTTTGATTTTGTAATCAAGACTCCGCCTGTTGCTATCCAGTTATTGGAAATAGCTAAGCTTAAGAGCGGTTCTGCTGAGCCAAATCGTAAAAAAGTTGCCGAGATTACTTGGGAACAAGTACGTGCTATTGCTCAGGACAAAATGGTTGACTTGAACTGTTTCACTGTGGAAGCTGCCATGACAATGGTTGCTGGTACAGCTAGAAGTATGGGTATCACTGTAAAAGGGGAATTCCCGGGTAATAATTAATAATCTTCAATTATAATGGGAAAACTGACAAAAAATCAAAAGTTGGCTGCCGCTAAAATTGAAGCAGGGAAAGCATACTCACTAAAAGAAGCATCAGCATTAGTAAAAGAAATAACTACTACTAAATTTGACGCTTCATTAGATATTGATGTACGATTAGGTGTAGATCCACGTAAAGCTAACCAAATGGTAAGAGGCGTTGTTTCTCTTCCTCACGGAACTGGTAAAGAAATAAAAGTCTTGGTTCTTTGTACACCTGATGCTGAAGCTGCTGCAAAAGAGGCCGGAGCTGATTATGTAGGTCTTGATGAATATATTGAAAAGATCAAAGGTGGATGGACAGACATTGATGTAATTATCACAATGCCATCTATCATGGGTAAAATTGGTGCTTTAGGTCGTGTTTTAGGTCCACGTGGGTTAATGCCTAACCCTAAGAGTGGCACTGTAACTATGGATGTTGCTAAAGCTGTCAAAGAAGTTAAACAAGGAAAGATCGACTTCAAAGTTGATAAAAGCGGTATTGTTCACACTTCAATTGGTAAGGTTTCATTTGATTCAGATAAAATTCGTGAAAACGCAAAAGAATTTATCTCAACTCTTCTTAAACTAAAGCCAACGGCTGCTAAAGGCACATATATAAAGAGTATTTATCTTTCTAGTACAATGAGTTTGGGTATTAAAATTGACCCAAAATCAGTTGAGGAAATCTAATAATAGGAGGAATAATGAGAAAGGAAGATAAAAATACAGTAATTGAACAAATTGCTGCAACTACAAAAGAATATTCTCACTTCTATCTTGTAGATACAACTGCAATGAATGCAGCTTCTACAAGTGCATTAAGAAGAAAATGTTTTGAATCAGACATTAAACTACTTGTCGTTAAGAACACTTTACTTCAAAAAGCATTAGATAGCTTAGAAGTTGATTATTCTCCTTTGTACGGATCACTAAAAGGATCTACCACTGTTATGTTTTGTAATACTGGTAATGCTCCTGCAAAGTTGATCAAAAGTGTAGCTAAAGACGGTATACCTGGTCTTAAAGCTGCATACGTAGAAGAAAGTTTCTATGTAGGTGCTGACCAGTTAGAAGCTCTAATTAGTATCAAGAGTAAGAATGAAGTTATTGCTGACGTTATTGCTTTGTTGCAATCTCCAGCCAAGAATGTTATTTCTTCTCTTCAATCAGGTGGAAACACCCTTCACGGAGTGCTAAAAACTCTTGGTGAAAGATAAACCAAAACAAATTATTTAGTAAATTAAACATTAAAATCATACAAAAATGGCAGATTTGAAAGCTTTTGCAGAACAATTAGTTAACTTAACAGTAAAAGAAGTTAATGAACTTGCTACTATCCTTAAAGATGAATATGGTATTGAACCTGCTGCTGCAGCTGTTGCTGTTGCTGCTGGTCCTGCTGCAGGTGCAGCAGCTGCTGAAGAAAAAACTTCTTTTGATGTAGTATTGAAAAGTGCAGGTAGCGCAAAATTACAAGTTGTTAAAGCAGTTAAAGAACAATGTGGTCTTGGCTTGAAAGAAGCTAAAGATTTAGTTGACGGCGCTCCTAGCGTAGTTAAAGAAGGTGTTGCTAAAGCTGATGCTGAAACATTGAAAAAAGCATTGGAAGAAGCTGGAGCTGAAGTTGAACTTAAATAACATTAGCCTGTTAATCAGGTAATTCGGTTAAGAGCCCTCCTTAAGAGGGTTCTTAACCTTTTTGTGTATATATTTATAAATAAGTTCTACAAATTCATTAACAGATGTCTTCAAATACTGTAAATCAAAGAGTTAATTTTGCTTCTATCAAAAATCCATTCGGATATCCTGATTTCTTAGAAGTACAATTGAAGTCATTCAAAGACTTTCTACAATTAGATACCCCGCCAGAAAAGCGTAAAAATGAGGGATTGTACAAAGTATTTGCTGAAAACTTCCCTATAGCCGACACAAGAAATAATTTTGTTCTTGAGTTTTTGGACTACTATATTGATCCACCAAGATATACAATCGATGATTGTATAGAGCGTGGATTAACTTATAGCGTCCCTTTAAAAGCAAAACTCAAGTTATACTGCACTGACCCAGACCATGAAGACTTTGACACTGTTATTCAAGACGTGTTCCTTGGTCCAATTCCATATATGACGGATAAAGCAACATTCGTTATTAATGGTGCAGAACGAGTTGTTGTGTCTCAGCTTCACCGTTCACCAGGCGTCTTTTTCGGTCAAAGCGTCCATGCAAACGGTACAAAACTTTATTCAGCTCGTATAATACCATTCAAAGGTTCTTGGATTGAATTCGCAACAGACATTAATAATGTGATGTATGCGTATATTGATCGTAAGAAAAAATTGCCCGTAACAACATTATTAAGAGCAATAGGCTTTGAAAAAGACAAAGATATTCTTGAAATATTTGATCTTGCAGAAGATATTAAAGTAAACAAGAGTAATCTTAAAAAAATTGTTGGCAGAAAACTTGCAGCTAGAGTATTAAAAACTTGGGTAGAAGATTTCGTAGATGAAGACACAGGTGAAGTAGTGTCAATCGAACGTAATGAAGTTATTATCGATCGTGAGACTATACTAGAACAAGAACATATTGACGAAATTCTGGAATCAGGTGTTCAAAGTATTCTAGTACATAAAGATGAGCCAAATCAATCTGATTATTCAATTATATATAATACACTTCAGAAGGACCCTAGTAACTCAGAAAAAGAAGCTGTATTATACATATATAGACAGCTCCGTAATGCAGATCCTGCAGATGATGCTAGTGCACGAGAAGTTATCAACAATCTTTTCTTCTCTGAAAAAAGATATGATTTAGGTGAAGTTGGTAGATATAGGATTAATAAGAAATTAGATCTTTCTACCAGCATGGATGTCAAGGTTTTGACAAAAGAAGATATTATAGAAATCATTAAATATTTAATTGAGTTGATAAACTCAAAGGCAATAGTTGATGATATCGACCATTTAAGTAACAGACGTGTACGAACAGTTGGAGAGCAGTTATCAAATCAATTTGCAATTGGTTTGGCTCGTATGTCTCGTACAATACGTGAAAGAATGAATGTAAGAGATAATGAAGTTTTCACTCCAATAGACTTGATTAATGCGAAGACAATTTCTTCTGTTATTAATACTTTCTTTGGAACAAACGCATTATCTCAATTTATGGATCAAACTAATCCATTGGCTGAAATAACTCATAAAAGACGTATGTCTGCCCTTGGTCCTGGTGGTCTATCTCGTGAGCGAGCCGGATTTGAGGTTCGTGACGTTCACTATACACACTATGGTCGTCTCTGCCCTATTGAGACTCCAGAAGGTCCAAACATTGGTTTGATTTCCTCGTTATGTGTATATGCTAAAATTAATGATCTTGGATTTATTGAGACTCCATATAGAAAAGTTGCAGATAGTAAAGTAGACTTCTCTTCAGAAGGACTCACATACTTAACTGCAGAAGAAGAAGAAGGAAAAATTATTGCTCAGGGAAATGCTCAAGTAGATGATGATGGAAAATTCATCAACAGCAGAATTAATAGTCGACAAGATGCAGATTTTCCTGTAGTTGATCCTTCAGAAGTTGAACTTATGGACGTTGCTCCTCAACAAATTGCATCTATTGCAGCATCACTTATTCCTTTCTTGGAACATGATGATGCTAACCGTGCATTAATGGGATCTAACATGATGCGCCAGGCTGTTCCATTATTAAAATGTGAATCGCCAATTGTAGGAACAGGTATAGAAAAACAACTAGTTGAAGATTCACGTACACAAATTGCTGCCGAAGGTGATGGTGTTATTGAATTTGTTGACGCAACCGTCATTAAAGTTCTTTATGACAAAACTGAAGATGAGGAATTTGTAAGTTTTGAAAGTGCTTTAAAAGAATACAAATTACCTAAATTCCGAAAGACTAACCAAAACATGACAATTGACCTTCGTCCTATTTGTTCAAAAGGACAAAGAGTCAAAGCTGGAGATATCTTAACAGAAGGTTACTCTACACAAAATGGAGAGCTAGCTCTTGGAAAGAATCTTTTGGTAGCATTCATGCCATGGAAAGGATATAATTATGAGGATGCGATCGTTTTAAATGAAAGAGTTGTTCGCGAAGACTTATTAACATCAGTACACGTCGAAGAATATGCCTTAGAGGTTCGTGAAACTAAACGTGGTATGGAAGAATTAACCGCTGATATTCCAAATGTTAGTGAAGAAGCCACAAAAGACCTTGATGAAAACGGAATTGTACGTATTGGTGCAAGAATCCAACCAGGTGATATACTTATTGGTAAGATTACGCCAAAAGGTGAATCAGATCCTTCTCCAGAAGAGAAACTTCTTAGAGCCATCTTTGGAGATAAAGCTGGAGATGTTAAAGATGCATCTTTAAAAGCTTCTCCTTCTCTGAAAGGTGTCATTATTGATAAAAGACTCTTCTCTCGAGTGGTTAAAAATAGGAGCTCTAAATTAGCTGACAAAGCTTTATTACCAAAAATTGATGATGAATTTGAAGCTAAAGCCGATGATTTGAAATCAATTTTAATAGAGAAACTCCTTACTTTAACAGAAGGAAAAACATCACAAGGAGTAAAAGACTACTTAGGCGCAGATGTTATTGCAAAAGGAGCACCTTTTACAGCAACAGTTCTTGGCAACCTTGACTATACTGCTATCCAGTTAAGCAAGTGGACTGCAGATGCTCATAAGAATGAAATGATTCGTGACTTGATTCTTAACTATTTGAAAAAATACAAAGAATTAGATGCAGAATTAAAACGTAAGAAGTTCAGTATCACTATTGGTGATGAATTGCCAGCCGGTATCATCCAAATGGCTAAAGTTTATATCGCTAAGAAACGTAAGATCAGCGTAGGTGATAAAATGGCAGGACGACACGGTAATAAAGGTATCGTATCTAGAATTGTAAGACAAGAAGATATGCCATTCCTTGCAGACGGTACTCCTGTAGACATTTGTCTTAACCCATTAGGTGTACCATCTCGTATGAACTTAGGACAGATTTTTGAAACTGTTCTTGGATGGGCAGGTAAAGAACTTGGTGTTAAATTTGCAACTCCAATCTTTGATGGTGCTACACTAGAGAGCATCACAGAATGGACAGACAAAGCAGGTGTACCTCGCTTCGGTAAAAGCTACCTATATGATGGTGGTACTGGTGATCGTTTTGACCAACCAGCTACAGTAGGTGTAATTTACATGCTTAAGTTAGGACACATGGTTGAAGATAAGATGCATGCACGTTCTATCGGACCATACTCATTAATCACTCAACAGCCTCTAGGTGGTAAAGCACAATTTGGTGGACAGCGTTTTGGAGAAATGGAAGTTTGGGCTTTGGAAGCATTTGGTGCATCGCATATTCTCCAAGAGATCCTTACAATCAAATCTGATGACGTGGTAGGACGCTCAAAAGCTTATGAAGCTATCGTTAAAGGTGATCCTATGCCACAGCCTGGTATTCCAGAATCTCTCAATGTGTTATTGCATGAATTAAGAGGTCTCGGACTAAGTATTAACTTAGAATAATTAATAGATAACTCTTTACATAAATTAATCGTATGGCTTTTAGAAAAGAAAATAAGATAAAGAGTAATTTCTCGAAAATCTCAATTGGATTAGCTTCTCCGGAAGAAATCCTTGAGAATTCGAGTGGTGAAGTATTGAAGCCTGAAACTATCAATTACCGTACATATAAACCCGAAAGAGATGGTTTATTTTGTGAACGTATTTTTGGTCCAATTAAGGATTACGAATGTCATTGTGGTAAATACAAAAGAATTCGTTACAAAGGAATCGTTTGCGACAGATGTGGTGTTGAAGTTACAGAAAAGAAAGTTAGACGTGAACGCATGGGACACATCCAATTGGTTGTTCCAGTTGCACATATCTGGTATTTTCGCTCACTTCCAAACAAGATTGGCTATTTGCTAGGTTTACCTACCAAGAAGCTTGATTCAATCATTTACTATGAGCGTTATGTTGTTATTCAGCCTGGTATAAAAGAGGCTGATGGCATTAATGCATATGATTTATTATCGGAGGAAGAATATCTAGATGTGCTAGAAACACTTCCAAAAGAAAACCAATATTTAGAAGATACAGATCCTAATAAGTTTATTGCTAAAATGGGAGCTGAAGCTATCTACGATTTATTGGCACGTCTTGACCTGGACTCTTTGTCTTATGAATTAAGACATAAAGCAAGCAATGATTCATCACAACAACGTAAAAATGAAGCGCTAAAACGTTTACAAGTTGTTGAATCTTTCAGAGCTTCGAAAGGACGCAATAAGCCAGAGTGGATGATTGTACGTATCGTACCAGTTATTCCACCTGAATTAAGACCATTGGTTCCTCTAGATGGAGGTCGCTTTGCTACGTCAGATTTAAATGATTTATATCGCCGTGTTATCATTCGTAATAATCGTCTTAAGAGATTGATCGAGATTAAGGCTCCTGAGGTTATTTTACGTAATGAAAAGCGTATGCTACAAGAATCTATCGATTCATTATTCGATAATTCGCGTAAATCAAGTGCTGTTAAAACAGATGCCAACCGTCCTCTGAAGTCTTTATCTGATAGTTTAAAAGGTAAACAAGGACGTTTCCGTCAGAATTTATTAGGTAAACGTGTTGACTACTCTGCGCGTTCAGTAATTGTTGTAGGCCCTGAATTAAAGATGCACGAATGTGGTATTCCTAAATTGATGGCTGCAGAGTTATACAAACCATTTGTCATTCGTAAACTGATTGAAAGAGGTATTGTAAAGACTGTAAAATCTGCTAAAAAGATTGTAGATCGCAAGGAACCTGTTATTTGGGATATTTTGGAATATGTAATGAAAGGTCACCCAGTTCTGTTGAACCGTGCGCCGACATTGCACCGTTTGGGTATCCAGGCTTTCCAACCTAAGATGATCGAAGGAAAAGCTATCCAACTTCACCCACTCGCTTGTACAGCGTTCAATGCTGACTTTGATGGTGACCAGATGGCTGTTCACTTACCACTTAGCAACGAAGCTGTTTTGGAAGCTCAGATGTTGATGCTTGCATCACATAACATTCTTAACCCTGCTAATGGTGCTCCTATTACTGTTCCTTCACAGGATATGGTGCTTGGTTTGTATTACATTACAAAACTAAGAAAAGGGGCTAAAGGAGAAGGTCTTACTTTCTACGGACCAGAAGAAGCAACAATTGCTTATAACGAAGGTAAAGTAGACATACACGCTATTATCAACGTTGTTGTTAAAGACCTCGATGAGAATGGTAATATTGTTGATGTGTTAATGAAAGAAACCTCTGTTGGACGTGTTATTGTAAATGAGATTGTTCCTGCAGAAGTTGGATATATAAATAGAATTATTTCCAAGAAATCTCTTCGAGAGATTATTGGTGATGTAATTAAGGTTTGTGGAGTTGCTAAGACAGCAGACTTCCTTGATGGTATCAAGAACTTGGGTTATAGAATGGCATTCCAAGGCGGTCTGTCTTTCAACTTAGATGATATTATCATTCCAAAAGAAAAACAAACATTAGTTCAACGTGGATATGATGAAGTAGAACAGGTTGTAAATAACTACAACATGGGATTCATCACCAACAACGAACGTTATAATCAGGTTATTGATATTTGGACACACGTAAATTCAGAGTTATCTAACATCTTGATGAAAACAATTTCTACAGATGATCAAGGTTTCAACTCTGTTTATATGATGCTTGACTCAGGCGCCCGTGGTTCTAAAGAACAGATCCGTCAGCTTTCAGGTATGCGTGGTTTGATGGCTAAACCACAAAAAGCTGGTGCTGAAGGAGGTCAAATTATTGAAAACCCAATTCTTTCTAACTTTAAAGAAGGGTTGTCAGTACTTGAATACTTTATTTCAACTCACGGTGCCCGTAAAGGTTTGGCCGATACAGCGCTTAAAACTGCCGATGCCGGATACTTGACTCGTCGTTTGGTTGACGTTTCACATGACGTCATTATCAATGAAGAAGACTGTGGTACACTTCGTGGATTAATCTGCACAGAACTGAAGAACAACGAAGATGTTATTGCTACTCTTTTCGAACGAATCCTTGGCCGTGTTTCTGTACACGATATTATTCACCCAACTACAGGAGAATTACTTGTATCTAGCGGTGAACAGATCACAGAAGAAATTGCACAAAAGATCGAGGAATCTCCTATCGAAAGTGTAGAAATCCGTTCTGTTTTAACTTGTGAATCAAAGAAAGGGGTTTGTGCTAAGTGTTATGGTCGTAATCTTGCTACAAACAGAATGGTTCAAAAGGGAGAAGCAGTCGGAGTTATCGCTGCACAATCTATTGGTGAGCCAGGTACTCAGTTGACTCTTCGTACATTCCACGCCGGTGGTACTGCTGCTAATATTGCAGCAAATGCTGGTGTAAAAGCTAAATACAATGGACGCTTGGAATTTGAGGAATTGCGTACAGTAGATGCTGTTGACGAAAATGGCGAAGCAATTAAGATTGTTGTTGGACGACTTGCTGAATTAAGAATCGTTGATGTTAATACAAATATTGTTCTTTCAAACCACACAATACCTTACGGTTCTACTTTATATGCTAATGAAGGAGAAGTTGTAGAAAAAGGTAAAGTTATCTGTAAATGGGATCCATTTAATGCAGTTATTATTACTGAAGCAACAGGTAAAATTGAGTTTGAAGGTGTAATTGAAAACGTGACCTATAAAGTTGAGTCTGATGAAGCAACAGGTTTACGCGAATATATCATTATCGAATCAAGAGATAAAACGAAAGTGCCTTCAGCCCATATTGTGGACGAAAATGGCGAGCTAATTCGTACTTATAACTTCCCTGTAGGTGGTCACGTTGTAATTGAGAATGGCCAGAAAGTTAAATCCGGCGATATTCTTGTTAAGATTCCTCGTGCAGTAGGTAAGGCTGGTGATATCACTGGTGGTCTTCCTCGTGTAACTGAATTATTCGAAGCACGTAATCCATCAAATCCAGCTGTTGTATCTGAAATTGATGGTGAAGTAACAATGGGTAAGATTAAACGTGGTAATCGTGAAATCGTGGTTACATCCAAGACTGGCGAGGTTAAGAAATATCTGGTTTCTCTTTCTAAACAGATTCTTGTTCAGGAAAATGATTATGTACGTGCGGGAACACCTCTTTCTGATGGAGCTACTACACCTGCAGATATATTGGCTATCAAAGGTCCAACAGCAGTTCAGGAATATATCGTGAATGAGGTTCAGGATGTATACCGTCTACAGGGTGTAAAAATCAACGATAAGCACTTTGAGGTTATTGTCCGTCAAATGATGCGTAAAGTACAGATCAATGATCCAGGAGATACTAGATTCCTAGAACAACAAGTTGTAGACAAACTTGATTTCATGGAAGAAAATGATCATATCTGGGGTAAGAAGGTTGTGATTGACGCTGGAGACTCTCAAAATTTACAACCTGGACAGATCGTTACAGCTCGTAAACTTAGAGATGAAAACAGTATGTTGAAACGTCGTGACTTGAAACCAGTAGAAGTACGTGATGCTATTGCTGCTACATCTACACAGATTCTTCAAGGTATTACCCGTGCAGCACTTCAGACTAAGAGCTTTATGTCAGCTGCTTCCTTCCAGGAAACAACTAAGGTATTGAATGAAGCTGCTATCAATGGTAAAATTGACAAGCTAGAAGGTATGAAAGAAAATGTTATTTGTGGACATTTAATTCCTGCCGGAACTGGTCAGCGTGAATTTGATAAGATTATTGTTGGTTCTAAAGAAGAATATGATCGAATTCTTGCAAATCGTAAAACAGTGTTAGACTACAGTGAAGTAGAATAAACATTAAATATATTTTAAAAAAGAGAGTGTTCTAAAAGGGCACTCTCTTTTTTTATACCTACTGTGTCTAGTCCTAAAAAGCGTTACACAAAATAAAATATAATAGACGAAGAGATTAAAAATCAGTATATCAGACGAGCTCATAAGGTTTATAGTATATCCTTTAAGTTGTAAGTTGTTCAATAGAATGCTTATTAATTGAAAATAAAAACAATTGATGAATTAGTCTTTTAAATATCAGTAGTTCAAGAGATTGAACGGGGCGATATAAGAATAACTAATAATACTAGAAAATGATATACAAGGTCTTTCAACAATTATCAATTGGCTTCGGGTATCTGGAACCTTTGACTAGGAAACTCAAACTCCATCGAAGAAGCCTAAGTCAAAAGATCAAAAGACTATGAGATTAGAATAGAAAATCAAGTGTATGGAGAAGCAACAGTTCTTTTTGAAAAAGCAAGCTGAATCTTCAGAAAAGAAAGTCTACCTCTTTAATAGGTTAATCTTGATTTGGGTATGCTGTGTATATTAATAATCCTGGTATTGCCATTTCGTCCTGACTAATTTTTCAAGAGTATAAACTGCCACAATCAGAGTCGCTTTTCGTAAATGAAATTAGATTTTAATAGCTAACAAGGTGAGTCTGATTCTTTTCAAATAACAATTCGTTAAGCCATTTGTTAACATATACATTTACCACCGCACAACCTGAACCTATAGCAGCACCAGCAATAACATCAGAAGGATAATGAACTCCTCTGTTCATTCTTGAAAATCCAACAGAGCAAGCCCATAAATAACCTGGAGCAATAACATACCATTTAGGATATCTAATGCTTAAAGATGTAACTAAAGAAAAAGCTGTAGCAGTATGAGCAGAAGGAAAAGAAGAACTCGAAACAGATTCTCTCTTCTCGATCAAATCAGGATAACGTTCAAAAGGGCGTTCACGATCAACAGCATACTTCATTCCGGAAGTAATAATAACAGCTTCGGCCACACTCGTACCAATATAAACAGCATCACTCAACAAATCACGATCTTTATTCAGCAAAGCATAACTACCAAGAATTAGAGGTACTCCAACAGCAATAACAGGCTCTGTATTTGAAATGACCTTACTGTAGCCTGTTACAAATTCATTATCAATTCCATTAATTTTCTTCAGAGTATTTATATCCCAGTTTTGCGCATAGCAATCAAAACCAGAAAAGACAGTAATAAGGAGCAAGAGAATTTGTTTCATCGGTATCAACTATACAATTATATATACAAAGATATATATTAAAAGTTATAAATAGCGCATATTAAGACTATCATTCATAAAACCGGGAATAATGGATTTAGCACTAACATCACTTTATACTGATTTATTATATTCAATGTATTTGAAGGAAATATAATCATTGTTTCATTATCATCACTTTACATAGGACTATTGAATCTTTCGGTATATTTTTAATAAGTGCCGAATAAGAAATTAAGTTAAAAGTGAGAACGGTAAAAACCCGGTATGTTTTAATTAACGAATAATTTCTTTAATCCCTTGCTTAATAGGTGGATTTCATGTACTTTTGCGCAAATAAAGCAGACACTCAAAAAAAAATTATAGTTCTAACAATTAAATAATTTAAATTCAATCATTTATGTGGTTAACTAATTCATCTGTAGGAAGGAAAGTAGTCATGAGCTTATCTGGGCTGTTCCTTGTCCTTTTTCTAACATTTCACATGTCGATGAATCTTGTGGCGGTTTTCTCTGAAAACGGTTACAACATGGTATGTGAGTTCTTGGGAGCAAATTGGTATGCTATTGCTGGAACGCTGGTTTTAGCTGCTGGCTTTGTTGTACATATCGTTTATGCTTTCTGGTTAACAATGCAAAATCGCAAAGCACGTGGTAATGAGAGTTACGCGGTATTTGAAAAGCCTAAAAATGTAGAATGGGCTTCTCAAAACATGTTAGTTTTGGGTATCATTGTTGCTCTTTTCTTTGCTCTACACCTAGCACAGTTCTGGTTTAAAATGCAGTTTGTAGAACTTAGCGGTCTTGAAAGTATTAACCCTACTCCACAAGACGGTGCTGCTTTAATTAGACAAACATTTGCTAATCCTTTGTTTGCTGTACTTTACCTTGTATGGTTTGTAGCTATTTGGTTCCATCTTACTCACGGTTTCTGGAGTGCACTTCAAACACTAGGTTGGAATAACAAGATCTGGTTCGAACGTTGGAAATGTATCTCAAACATTTTTGCAACTGTAATCTTCTTAGGCTTTGCCTTAGTAGTAGTAGTTTTCTACGTAAAATACGGATTACTTGGTTAATTAACCAGTAAATGTGAACTCTAATAAAATCAGAAAAAAGAAATAAAATTATGACTAAGATAGATTCAAGAATTCCTGAAGGCCCATTGGCTGAGAAATGGAGTAACTATAAAGCTCATCAGAAACTCGTAAACCCTGCTAACAAACGTCGTTTAGACATAATCGTAGTTGGTACAGGTCTTGCCGGAGCATCAGCTGCCGCTTCACTTGGTGAACTGGGTTTCAAAGTATTTAACTTCTGCATTCAAGACTCTCCACGCCGTGCTCACTCTATCGCTGCACAAGGTGGTATCAATGCTGCAAAGAATTACCAAAACGACGGTGACTCTGTTTACCGTTTATATTATGATACAATCAAAGGTGGAGACTACCGCGCACGCGAATCAAACGTTTATCGTTTGGCTGAAGTTTCCAACGAAATTATTGACCAATGCGTAGCTCAAGGTGTTCCTTTCGCTCGTGAATACGGTGGTACACTTGATAACCGTTCTTTCGGTGGTGCACAGGTTTCACGTACATTCTATGCTAAAGGCCAAACAGGACAACAGTTATTACTTGGTGCTTACTCTGCATTGAGCCGTCAGGTTAACAAAGGAACAGTAAAATTATTCACTCGTTACGAAATGCTCGACGTTGTACTTATTGAAGGTCGCGCACGCGGTATCATTGCCCGCAACCTTGTAACAGGTAAAATTGAACGTTTCTCAGCTCATGCAGTAGTTATTGGTACCGGTGGTTACGGAAATACGTACTTCCTTTCTACAAATGCAATGGCTTCTAACGGTTCTGCTGCTATCCAATGCTACAAGAAAGGTGCTTATTTCGCAAATCCATGTTATGTACAGATTCACCCAACTTGTATTCCAGTACACGGAGATGTTCAGTCTAAACTGACATTGATGTCTGAATCACTTCGTAACGACGGACGTATTTGGGTACCAAAGAATTTGGAAGATGCAAAAGCACTTCAGGCTGGAAAGATCAAAGGATCTGATATTCCTGAAGCAGACCGTGATTACTATCTGGAACGTCGTTATCCTGCATTTGGTAACCTTGTACCTCGTGACGTTGCATCTCGTGCAGCTAAAGAACGTTGCGACAAAGGTTTCGGAGTTAACAATACAGGTTTAGCTGTATTCCTTGATTTCTCTGAAGCTATCAACCGTCTTGGCGAAAACGTAGTAAGAGCTCGCTACGGTAACTTGTTTGACATGTACGAAGAAATCACCAATGAAAATCCATACAAGACTCCAATGATGATTTTCCCTGCTATCCACTACACAATGGGTGGTATCTGGGTTGACTATGAGTTGATGACTTCTATCCCAGGATTGTATGCTATTGGTGAAGCTAACTTCTCAGACCACGGAGCTAACCGTTTAGGTGCTTCTGCTTTGATGCAAGGTTTGGCCGACGGATACTTCGTATTACCATATACTATTCAAAACTATTTGTCTAATCAGATTCAGGTTCCACGTTTCTCTACAGATCTTCCTGAATTTGTTGAAGCAGAAAAGGCTATTAATGACAAGATCAACAAGATCAAAGACATCAATGGTAACCACTCTGTTGATTCAATTCACAAGAAACTTGGTCACGTTATGTGGGAATTCGTTGGAATGGGACGTACAAAAGAATCTTTGGAAACAGCTATTGCTAAGCTTAAAGAAGTAAAGAAAGACTTCTGGACAAATGTTCGTATCCCTGGAGATGTAAACGATCAGAATATTGAGCTGGAAAAAGCTCTTCGTTTATCAGACTTTATTGAAATTGGTCTGTTGATGGCTTATGACGGTTTGAACCGCGAAGAATCTTGCGGTGGACACTTCCGTGAAGAACATCAGACACCAGAAGGTGAAGCTAAGCGTGATGACGATAAGTTCTCATACGTAGCTTGCTGGAAGTACACAGGTGAAGACTCTAAACCAGAGTTGATTAAGGAAGATTTGAACTATGAATTCACTAAGGTTCAAACACGTAATTACAAAGCTTAATAATTAGTAGACAATGGAAAAAATTATAAATTTCACGCTAAAGGTTTGGCGTCAGAAAGGTCCAAAAGCTAAAGGTGCTTTTGAATCATATCAAATGGAAAACATTTCAGGCGATACTTCATTTCTTGAAATGCTAGACATCCTGAATGAAAAACTTATCAACGAAGGTAAAGAACCAGTAGTATTCGATCACGACTGTCGTGAAGGTATCTGCGGAATGTGTTCACTTTACATCAACGGACACCCACACGGACCTGCAACCGGAGCTACAACTTGTCAGATTTACATGCGTCGTTTCGAAGACGGAGATACAATCACTGTTGAGCCATGGCGTTCTGCTGGTTTCCCAGTAATCCGCGACTTAATGGTAGACCGTAATGCATTTGATAAGATTATGCAAGCTGGTGGTTATGTTTCAGTAAACACTGGTGGTACTCCAGATGCTAACGCTATTGCTATTCCAAAACCTATCGCTGACGAAGCAATGGATTCAGCTTCTTGTATTGGTTGCGGCGCTTGTGTTGCAGCTTGTAAGAATGGTTCGGCTATGTTGTTCCTTTCTGCAAAAGTTAGTCAATTGTCACTTCTTCCTCAAGGAAAAGCAGAAGCTGGCCGTCGTGCAAAAGCTATGGTTTCTAAAATGGATGAACTTGGTTTCGGTAACTGTACTAACACAAGAGCTTGTGAAGCTGAATGTCCAAAGTCTATTTCAATCAGCAACATTGCTAGATTGAACCGCGACTTTATCGCAGCTAAACTGAAAGATTAATCAACTGATTAGATCATTATATAATAAATCCTCTGCCTGGTAACGGGTAGAGGATTTGTTTTTTATATGTGTTAACAAAAGAAAGGGTAAAAGAAGCCAAACTGCTAATTTTAGTTTCAAAATGATATTTCGTGTACGAAAACAATAAAAAGTAGTGAAAGAAAATTAAAAGAAAGGGCTACAATGGTCAAAAGTTTGGTGGGAATGCCCAAAAGGTTTACATTTGCAATGTGTTTTTCATAGTATTAGATTTAAGGTTAACAAAGATTGGTTGTCGTGATGACAACCATTTTTTTTGCACCTATCTAAAGTAACTGATACATTCCTCCCGCAAGCACTCTGACAACGCCTTTCATTTCCAGTTCAAACAAGATAGCATTCATTTTATTCACAGGCATATCTGCTTCAACAACCAGAGAATTAATCTGAGAATCTCCGTTTTCCTGAAGAATATCCACAACGATCTGCTCATCTTCAGTAAGATCAACGAATAGTTGTCTTTGAACAGCCACAGGAACAGCTTTGGAATCCGCATCCCAGCACATTGCTTTTACAAAATCTTCCGCAGAAAGAATTAATGCAGCCTTATTATCCTTTATCAGATTGTTGCAACCAATAGAAAATTCATCGGCAACACGACCGGGAAAAGCAAAGCAATCGCGATGATAACTTTGAGCAATGTCTGCAGTAATAAGTGCTCCGCCCTTTACAGCCGATTCAACCACAATAGTTGCATCACTCATACCCGCAACAATCCGGTTTCGTTTCACAAAATTCTGTCGATCAGGATTAGTCTCCGATAGAAATTCAGTGAGCAAGCCACCATTTTCGAGCATATCGATAGCCGTTTTTCGATGAACAGACGGATAGATACGGTCCAGCCCATGAGCCAATACACCAATAGTTGAAAGATTATTGCTTAAAGCCGCCCGATGTGCATGAATATCAATTCCGTAAGCAAGACCGCTAACTACAAGTACATCCGGAGAAAGAGCTTTAAGATCTGCCAGAAAATCCCGGCAAATACGTTGTCCGTAATCGGTAGCATTACGAGTACCCACCATATTAATCACCCGCAATGCATTCATATCGGTGTTTCCTTTAAAAAATAACACAACAGGAGCATCGGGACATTCCCTCAACCGGGAAGGATAAGCCTCATCGTTTATGGTAATACAGCTAATTTTATTTTTCTTTGCAAAAGAGAATTCAGCCTCAGCACGTAAAAGAACCTGAGGTGAACTGAGCATCTCCATCATGCGTGGAGTAATTCCTGGTACTATTTGCTTAAGTTCTGCACGGTGAGAAAAGATTTTCTCAGCACTACCTACAGCATTTATTAAATTTCGGGCACCAACAGATCCCACTCCCGGAATCTGTGTCAGCGCAATGCTGGCAATTATTTCCTGCTCCGTCATTTGGCGAAGTAAGGTTCGAATGCTTTATCAAAAAGTTCACTATGTCCTAATCGTCCGTTGGTAATGCACACCAACTCTACTTTTGATTTAATGGATGGCTTTCCATCAGATAAGCGAAAGATATCCTGATAGAAAACATACTTCACCCCTTCTTTCTCAATATAAAGCTTGGAAACAAATTCTTCCCCACTATGTAATGGAGTTTTATAAGCAATAGAGATCCGGGCAACCACAGGATCGAGTCCTTGCCCGTGCAATTCGGCAAAGTTAATGCCGAGGGTGGTTATAAATTCATGGCGTGTATGTTCCAGATAATGCTGATAGATAGCATTATTGACTATTCCCTGCATATCACATTCATAGTCGCGCACTTTCATGTTCAGCTCAAAAATATATTTATTCATAAGAGTGTTTTTAAGGTTATTAGAATAATAAAAATTCTCTTGTACAAAAGATTGCATTCTTCTGTACAAAAGAATTAATTGTTCTGTACAAAAGAATTAATTGTTCTGTACAAAAGAAATCATTCTTTTGTACGAGATTTCTTTAACTCCTCGGCGGAGATTATTTTATATAGCTTATCGTTTGGACGAATCTTCTCGTCAAATTTCATAGAGAAGTGCTCTCTTTTATGAACCACCTCTACAGGCTTTAAATCAACCCGCGCTTCTTCGAGCGTTGCAAAGAGGGCTCCGGTAGTTGGACCGGTTACCAACAGTTTGTCTCCCAGTTTCAGTTCGCCTGCTTCCAGCATAAATTCGGCAACATTGATATTGCTGAAGTATTTCACAGCCTTACCTACATAAACTTTACGTTCTGTAGCTTCCGAACCATAGTTTTTGCTCCACTCTCCAAGCTTTTGTCCCAGATAATATCCGTTCCAGAATCCACGGTTAAAGACAGTCTTCAGACGATTATCCCAGGCTTCTACTTTTTCGTCGGTAAATGTTCCGTCCAGACAAGACTGAATTGCCTGCTTGTAACACTCTACAACAGTACGAACATACTCAGGTCCGCGAGCTCGTCCTTCAATCTTGAACACTCTTACCCCCGCTTCTATCATCTCATCCATAAAATGAATTGTTTTCAAATCCTTCGGAGACATAATATATTCGTTGTCCACTTCCAGTTCAAGGCCGGTATCCTTATCTTTCACGTCATAAGCTCTGCGGCATATCTGCATGCAAGCTCCGCGATTGGCTGATGAATTCATTTCATGCAAAGAAAGATAGCATTTACCCGATACTGCCATACAAAGCGCACCGTGGCAAAACATCTCAATACGAAGCTCTTCTCCGCTTGGTCCGCATATATTATCTTCTTTTATCTTATCGTAAATTGCACGAACCTGTTTTAAATTCAGTTCGCGGGCAAGTACCACAACATCTGCAAACTGTGCGTAGAATTTCAAGGCTTCAGCATTCGAAATATTAAGCTGAGTAGAAAGATGCACTTCCTGATCAATAGACCGGGCGTAAGTCATCACTGCAACATCAGCGGCAATAATAGCAGAGATTCCGGCTTCTTTTGCAGCATCAATAATGCTACGCATCAAAGGAATATCGTTATCGTAAATAATTGTATTTATAGTCAGATAACTCTTCATATTATGCTCATTACATATCTGAGCAATCTCTTTCAAGTCATTTATAGTAAAGGTGTTTGCTGAGTGGGCACGCATGTTGAGATTCTCTATACCGAAGTAAATTGAATCTGCTCCTGCCTGAATTGCGGCGGCTAAAGATTCGCGAGAACCCGCAGGCGCCATAATTTCAAAATCTTTTAACTGGTGATTCATACCTATTTTATAATTAGTTGTGTGCAAAGGTAGTGGTTTTTTGTGTAATTTTGCAGCCAAGAATAAGATGATTATGAAAATTGGCTCTATAGATTTAGGGGAACGCCCCATATTCCTTGCTCCCATGGAGGATGTTACAGATATTGCTTTCCGACTGCTGTGCAAGCAATTCGGGGCAGACATGGTATATACAGAGTTTATCTCTAGCGATGCATTGGTGCGTTTTGTGAATAAAACCACCCAGAAACTCACCATTTGTGATGAAGAGCGCCCGGTTGCCATGCAAATTTACGGACGAGAAGTAGAACCGATGGTTGAAGCAGCAAAGATTGTCGAGGCAGCAAAGCCCGATATTCTGGATATAAACTTTGGTTGTCCGGTGAAAAAGGTAGCAGGTAAAGGTGCCGGAGCAGGTATGCTTCAGAATATTCCTAAAATGCTTGAGATTACTAAAGCTGTGGTCGATGCGGTTAATATTCCTGTTACAGTAAAAACTCGTCTTGGTTGGGATACCAACAGCAAGGTAATTGTAGAACTCGCCGAGCAATTACAAGATTGCGGTATTGCTGCTCTTACCATTCACGGCAGAACAAGAAGTCAGATGTATACCGGTGAGGCCGACTGGACACTTATTGGCGAAGTGAAGAATAACCCTCGCATGCATATTCCCATTATTGGTAATGGAGACATAACAACTCCTCAGCAAGTAAAGGAATATTTTGACCGTTATGGTGTAGACGCTATTATGGTTGGTCGCGCAACCTTTGGCCGTCCGTGGATTTTCAAGGAGATAAAGCATTATCTTGAAACCGGAGAGGAACTTCCTCCTTTATCTTTTGAGTGGAAGATGAATGTTCTGCGTGAACAAACAAAGCAAAGCATTGAAAGACTTGATGAACGTAGGGGAATTATCCATGTGCGCAGGCATCTGGCAGCATCTCCATTATTTAAAGGCATTCCAAACTTCAGGGATACTCGTATTGCAATGCTCAGAGCAGATACACAGGAAGCCCTCTTTGAAATATTTGATAAGATAGTTCAGGAACATGCATAAATAGCAAAAAGATAAAAAGGCGGAAAGATATCACATCTTCCCGCCTTTTACTATAATAAGTGATAAACTATAAATTTCAACGTTTCTTTTTCTTTTGTGTACGTCTCCACCAGAGCAGAAAACCTGTAACCGGTAATGAAGCTCCTATCAAGGCAGCAAAAAATACAATAACTTTTCCGGGTAATCCCCATATAGCTCCAACATGGATATCATAATTCATTCTTCGAAGCTTATCTCCAAAACCAGCATCAGCATACTTACCCACATAAGGACCTTTTTGAGGAATTTCCTTCAAGGAGTAACGGTCGAATGAAAAAACATCACGGTTATAATATTTATCTACGTCAGGATAAACAGCAGCATATATGGAAGAAGAAGCCTCTTTCGGGCTGGCATAGCCAAACTGGAAACCTTCGGCTTCAGGATATTCCGGCAATAACTTAAAGAAAACATAATCAACAGCTTTCTCCGGAGTGATTTTTGTTCCTGTTTTAAGGGTATCCGACTGAGCAACTCCCCAATCCGGTAATTTCTCGCCTCCGGTTGTTAGCCAATATGTTCCTTTCGACCACCATTCCAGTCCCCAAACCATACCTGTCATTCCAATAGCCAATAATACAATGCAGGCATAAAAACCCAGAACATTGTGCAAGTCAAACAGGCGTTTAGTACTTCCTGTAGACTTTTTCCACATAAAGCCAGTTCCATTACGTAATCCTTTCCGGTTTTTAGGCCACCAAAGTACCAAGCCTGATAATAGAGTGATGACAAAGATCAGGACTCCATAGTTAACAACCAGATGCCCTATATCTTTAGGTAACCAAAGAGTACGATGTCCATTCAAAACAAAACGGAAAAAGTCAAAGGAATTTCCCTTTTTATATATCACAGCACCGGTATAAGGATTAACAAAAAGCTGCGTTCTTTCTTTTTCCTTCGTTAAAGTTAGTTGAGCAGCTTCGCCCTTATTGTATTGCACATTTACAGCTTTCGTCCCCGGGCAATAAGTCTCAGCAATAGTCTTTAGTCTGGAAGGAGGAAGCAGGTGTCCCGAATTCTGAACAGACATATCGGGAAGAAATGCGCTGTTTATTTCTTTATTAAACACCCATAGACAACCTGTTACACAGACAATAAACACTACGATTCCAGAAGCTAATCCCAACCATAAATGTATCTTCTTTATTGCTTTCTTTAAACTAGTCATTAGAAGTTATATGTTAAATTCAAACGGAAATTACGAAGTGGTTCTGTTTGCCAATAATAGAAATTTCCATAAGGAGAACCGGAATAAAGGTAGTCATTTAATAGATTATTCACATTAAGCGACAAAGAAATCTTATCTTTTTTCCAGGATACAGCACCATCCATTCTAAAATAATCAGGCAATTCAGAATTTGCCCCACTAAATACATACCAAGCTGAGCGGTCTAGCTGCCATTGGTAGCCTAAAGAAAATCCTAAATTAGCCAAGGCTCCTTCCTGAATGGTGTAGTTTACCCAACCATTGGTTATATGTTTGGTTGTGCCGGCCATACTTTGTCCAACTTTGTTTATATCAGCATCTTTTGTAACTTTTGAATCTGTATATGCATAATTAAAAATCACATTCATACCTTTAAACAGACGCCCTTTTAAGTCGAACTCAACACCTTGAGTACGGCTCTGGCCTAACTGAACTGAATATTGCGGATGATTTTCATCGGTTGTTAATACATTGTTCTTTGTTATTCTATATACGCTGACGGTTGAATTCCAGTTACCATCAAACCAGTTTTTCTTTACCCCAAATTCAAGATTGTTCCCGGTAATAGGATCAAAAGCCTTTCCAGTATAGTCGGTTCCTGTCTGAGGGACAAATGCCTGATCATATAATCCGTAAACAGAAGTAGTCTTATCAACAGCAGCGCTTACTCCTACACGAGGAGTGAATTTTGTATCATCAGTATTACTTCCGTAACTACTTGTTTTATTTCCGGTAACACGCCCTGCAAGTGTTACACGAAGAATATCATTAAAAAATCCAAGTTCATCCTGAACATATAATGCTGTATAATTCTGGTTTACAATATTATTACCTGCACGGGCTCTAAGGCTGAGACTTCTATCAAACTTTGGAAGTGTGGATGCGGTGAGCGTTCCATGCTGTGGATTATATATATTAAAAAGAACTGATCCTTCTAAATCAAAAGCTTGTCCCCAATCAGCAATATAGTTTTTACTTCCCATATCAAGGCCGGCCAAAATGCGGTGATTTATACCACCCATAGTAACTTTTCCATTAACAAAGAATTGCCCAAGTTTTGCTTCATTAAAAGCATCCCATATTGTTAAGCGGCGATGCAATGTTCCATCCAAGTCCAATGATGTAGGCCATAAAGAAGAACCTTTCTGATTAAAATTTAAATAAGCGAGTTGTCCAGTAAATTTCCAGTCTTTATTAAACTGATGATTCAAGGTAAGAAATAAACTGTGATCGTTAATATTGGTTGGATCAAGATTAGGTTCAACCGTAGTAAAGTCATAAGGCAATTCACCATATCCATTAAGTCCGAAAACATAACTAGAACCAACAACAGACATTTGCTGATGCTGATAAGTATATTCGGCAGTCAAAGATGTTTTATCGTCAAACTTATAGCTAAGAACAGGAGCAATAATATATTTCTTACTCCACTCATACGGTCGGTGAGAACCAGCACTCTGTCCCATCATATTTAATCTGACAAGAAGCTTCTTATCTTTTGTAAGTATACCATCAACATCTAATGCGGCACGATATAAGTCGTTGCTTCCTAAAGAGGTAGAAATACTCCCCTTAGTATTGCCAGTAGGTTTCTTAGTTACAATATTATAGAAACCGCTGGGCTCACCGTTAGCCAACATAAATCCGGCTGGTCCTTTTACAAATTCAATTCGGTCTACCATGCTCATGTCTTCAGCTAAAGGCCCCCACGGCATCTGAACATTCATTCCATTTCGGAAAGCGGCAACCTGAGACCCACGCATATACAACAACGCATAAGTATCCCAATGTTCCATACGTCTTACTCCACTTACATTTCTTGAAACTCCTTCTAGCATTGAATTGATTTGCTGATCAGCCAAAAGCGACTGATCAATTACCTGAACATTCTGAGGTATATTTAAGATAGGAGTTCCCAGCCTCAAAGATGAAGAGATTTCTTTTGGATTATAAATTTGTTTCGAAGATGTAATTGTTACCTCATTAAGGTGGTAAGCATTATCATCCAGCATAAAACTGCATTCAGTAATTTCTCCTGATGAAATTGTTATTTGCTTCTTCTGAGTTCCATAACCTATCATTGTTACAACCAACGTATTACTGCCTGATTGAACATTATCCAGAGAGAATTCTCCGGAATTATTGGATATAGCATTTACAGATGTGCCTTCTATTGCAACGTTAACATTCTGAAGAGGCTTATTTTTTGTATTCTTCACAAAGCCTTTAATTTTACCAAATCCATTATCAGCATTAGCTATTAGTACGCCAAGCAATAAAAATAAAGTAAAACAAACGTTGAATTTTAAACTAAATCTCTTTCCCATTTACTTATACCATTTATATGTTTATTAATGGCAGCAAAGGTACAGCACCTAGTAATCAAAGGAAATCACCACATTTAGGTAAAACAAGGATACAACATCACCAATAGTAGTGATATTCTTAAATTTATTTAGCTATTTAACGAAATATGTCTCAACGAAATAATGGTTCGGCAAACCATTTCTTATAAATCTTTGATGTAAGAATATAGATAAAGATAGCTGAGACAAATCCTGCAATTGCATCAATCAGGTAATGAGCCTGAATATATACTGTAGCGCAACAAAGAAGAATGTAGAAAGGCAAAAGGAACGAGGCTAGCTTTTTGTTTTCCCTGAAAGCAGAGATCATTAATATAGTTGACATTCCTACATGTGAACTTGGAAAAGCTGCTGTTGGGCGTTCACCCACTTGCTGTGATCCGTCGACCAAACTATAAAAGAATCCGTGTGCATAATCTGGTCCGGGAAGTAGTTCATGATGGAAATTAAAATAATTACCTATAGCAGGGAATATTCCGTGCGACACATTCTCCATACCAATGGCAGGAAAATAAAACTGAGGGCCGGCAACCGGAAGAAAAATATAAATAAAGTAATAGATAAAAAACGAAGTAACAATCACAAAAGACCATTTCTCAAACAACTCATATCGGTGAAAGAAATAATATAATGCCACAACCAGAATCATTGGATAGTAAGAAAAATAGCCCAGATTAAAAGGTTCACTTACCCATTCGTAAGGCAAGCGCTTACTAAACTCTACAGCTGGCTGACAGCTAAATATAAATTGTTCGGCAGAGGCGAATATGTGATCCAAATTAGTGAATAATCGGTTTAATTCATAGGTATCCGGATACCAGTAAGAAAGAAGTCCCATTTGAACGGCAATTCTTACAAAAGCAGAAAATTTACAAGGAGCAAGGCGATAAAGGTACATCAAGCAGAAGGTTAATACTGCAATTACGATTCTATCCCACAGCATTTGCATGGGATGACTCATTTGAGAGAACATAAAAAGAATCAATATTGATGTCAGAAGATTATATATCAACGAAATCTTCTCAACGGCGAATAACCCTTTCTGAGTCTCAACCTTCTTAAACAAATCTAAAGCCATCCTTCTTTTTTATACCAGGCAATTGTTTGCTTTACTCCTTTATCCAATTGATATTGGGGCATATATCCCAACTCTTCAATTAAAGGGGTAATATCACATTGCCAGTTTCTTTGTTTCATTATTTTGTATTTATCTGCATTCAGCGTACTGCTTTTCCCTGAAAATGAGGCAAAAAAATCAGCGCACAAAGATATAACTTTTAAAACAATTAATGGACACTTAACATGTATTACAAAAGGAATTCTTAGCTCTTTTTGAATTAAATCTGAAAAATCCCTGCTTGTATAGACTTTTCCGTCACTCACAAAATATGATTTTCGGCAAACATCCTTCTCTATTCCAAGGAAGATTGCCTGAGCCAAATCGGCAACATATACAAATGTAAGGAGCTGTTTACGAAATCCGGCTGCAAAATCAACATGTTTCTGAATAGACTGAGCCATCATAAAATAATCTTTCTCCCGTGGACCGTAAACACCTGTTGGACGATAAATAAGATATGGAAAATCAGGAATATCTTTAATATATTCTTCAGCATGCAATTTACTAAGACCATAAGCTGTATTTGGTTTAGGAGTATCGTCTTCCGAAATTGCTACCATTTTCTTTTCATGAATAGGGCCAAATACACTTAAAGAACTTAGATATATAAATTTCTTAGGAATCATGTTCAGTTTGGTTAAGACCTCTATAAAGTTCTTTGTACCAACATAATTAACCTTATCAAAATCTTTTTTATCGTTGCATTTGGTTAAACCTACAGTATGTATAATATAATCCCATTTGGTATTAGTCTCTTTAAAATCAGCAAGCTGCACTTTCAGTGTTGCAGGGTGAGCAAAATCAAGTTCTATTAAATTGATATTATTAGCCTGCAATCCTTCAAGATTACTTGTAGCACGAACTCCGGCCCATACATCATAACCTTTCCGCAGTGCCTCTTTTACTATAAAGTTGCCAATAAATCCACTTGCGCCTGTAACTAAAATACTTTTGCTCATACTAACCTGATTTCTCTCTTATTTAAATAGTTCCCCACTCTATAAACAACTAGCTGAGAATATTCTCAGAGCTTGCAAATCAAAAACTTGTCTTTTCGGCAAAGTTAACATTTTTATTCATTTAACGAATCTTATCACTACTATTTTGATTTTAGGACTTAACTTTCCTATAAATGAAGCACACTGAATACAATAATTTGTTTACTTTGTATTTAATAACTATAAAAAAATAATTTATGGGTAAACAAGATAAGAAGAAAGCAGGAAAGAGAATGAAGAAAGCCCAACTGGCTGAGTTAATGATGAGCCTGTTTCAAAATAAATCGGCAGAAGTTCTTAACTTAAAATATATTTTTGCAGAATTAAATCTGAACACACATCCCCTAAAGATGCTGTGCATGGATATTCTTTACGAAATGCTTTCTGATGATTATATCAGTGAAGTAGAAAAAGGAAAATATAAATTAAATACTCGCGGAACTGAAATGGTAGGTACTTTTCTAAGGAAAAGTAATGGAAAGAACTCTTTCATTCCCGATGGAAGTGAAGAATCTATTTTTGTGGCAGAACGTAACTCTGCTCATGCAATGAATGGCGATCGCGTGCGTATAGCTTTTTATGCAAAATGCAAGAATAGAGAAGCTGAAGGCGAGGTAATTGAGATTTTGGAACGTGCTAATACAAACTTTGTAGGAACATTGGAAGTTTCCAAAGCTTACGCATTTCTTATTACAGAAAACCGTACCCTGGCCAACGATATCTTTATCCCAAAAGACAAACTTAAAGGTGGAAAAACCGGCGATAAAGCTGTGGTAAAAATCACAGAGTGGCCGGAAAAAGCCAAGAATCCTATAGGTCAGGTTATAGATATTTTGGGAGTTGCAGGAGATAACACAACAGAAATGCATGCTATCCTGGCAGAATTTGGTCTTCCATATATTTATCCAAAGGCCGTTGAGGAAGCTGCTGACAAAATTCCTGCAGAAATTTCTGAAGAAGAAATTGCTAAACGTGAAGATTTCCGTAACGTTACAACGTTTACTATAGATCCAAAAGACGCAAAAGACTTTGATGATGCGCTTTCCATCCGTAAAATGAAAGATGGCCTTTGGGAGATTGGTGTTCATATAGCAGATGTTTCTCACTACGTAAAGGAAGGAAGTATCATAGACAAAGAAGCAGAAAAACGAGCTACATCTGTTTATCTGGTTGATCGTACAATCCCTATGCTTCCAGAACGTTTATGTAACTTTATCTGTTCGCTAAGACCAAACGAGGAAAAACTGGCATATTCTGTGGTCTTTGATATTACAGATAAGGGAGAAGTAAAAGATTCTCGTATTGTTCATACAGTAATTAAGTCTGATCGCCGTTTTACCTACGAAGAGGCTCAGAATATTATAGAAACAAAAGAGGGTGATTATAAGGAAGAAGTCTTGGCTATGGACCACATCGCTAAGATTCTTCGTGAAAAAAGATATAGTGCTGGGGCCATTAACTTTGATCGTTACGAAGTTAAATTTGAAATAGATGAAAAAGGAAAGCCTATCAGTGTATATTTCAAATACTCTAAAGATGCAAATAAGTTAGTTGAGGAATTTATGTTATTAGCTAACAAAACTGTGGCAGAAAAAATTGGAAAAGTTCCGGCTGGTAAGAATCCAAAGGTTCTACCTTATCGTATTCACGATCTTCCTGATCCTGACAAACTGGATAATTTATCTCAGTTTATTGCCCGTTTTGGATATAAGCTTCGTACCAGCGGAACAAAGACTGATATCTCGAAATCTATTAATCACTTGTTAGATGATGTTCAAGGGAAAAACGAGGAAAATCTAATTGAAACAGTATCCATACGTGCAATGCAGAAAGCAAAATATTCTGTTCACAACATTGGACATTACGGATTGGCTTTCGATTATTATACTCATTTCACATCACCTATCCGCCGCTTCCCGGATTTAATGGTTCATCGTTTATTAACAAGATATCTGGAAGGAGGAAGAACTGCTTCGGAAACAAAATACGAAGAGCTTTGTGTTCACAGTTCAGACATGGAACAGATTGCAGCTAATGCAGAACGTGCCTCAGTAAAATACAAGCAAGTTGAATTTATGAGCGAACGCCTTGGACAAATCTACGACGGAGTAATTTCGGGCATCACTGAATGGGGATTGTATGTAGAACTAAATGAGAATAAGTGCGAGGGAATGGTTCCTATTCGTGATTTGGATGATGATTATTATGAATTTGATGAAAAGAACTATTGCCTAAGGGGCCGTAAGAAACACAGAACATATAGTTTAGGAGATTCTATCACCATAAAAGTTGCCCGGGCAAACATTGAAAAGAAACAGCTTGATTTTGCATTGGTTGAATAATTCTTTCTATTTTTACAAAACTTTTTTTCCATAAAATTGTTACTTACGTATTAAGTTTTATTAAATAAATGAAGCGAAAAAAAACAATCGAAGCAGTTCCCTATGTTGAAATAGATAGATATGCCGGAGTATGGTACGAAATTGGACGTTACCAACACTGGTATGAGAGAGGCGCCACTAATGTTTCTGCAGAATACATTCAAAAAGATGGTTATTTGGAAGTTATCAACAGATACAAGAAATCAAATAAAGATGGCAAAATTAAGGGTAAAGCTTTTATTGTACCAAATAGCGGAAATGCAAAACTTAAAGTTCAGTTCCATTGGCCATTTAAAGGTGATTACTGGGTTATCGATTTAGATGAGGATTACCAATGGGCTGTTGTTTCAAACTCTTCAAGATCCAATTTATGGATTCTTTATCGCAAACCAATAATAGACAATGAAGAATTACGCCCTATCGTTTACCGATTGGTAAATAATGGATTTGAACTGGCAAAAGTACATTGGACAAAACAAACTAACGAGACACAAGAATGAAGACAGTAGTATTAGACGAACAGGAAAAAGTAGAAGAAATAATCTCCAGATGTGACATTTGTTATGTAGGAATGGTTGATAGTGAAAACAATCCATATGTTATCCCCATGAACTTTGGATATCAGGATGGAGTAATCTATTTACATTCAGGTCCTACAGGACACTCTATTGATATTCTAAATCACAATAACAATGTTTGTATAACTTTCAGCATTGATCACGAACTGGTTTTTCAACACCCTCAGGTTGCTTGCAGCTATCGCATGAAAGCAAAAAGTGTTATCTGCAGAGGAAAGGTTCACTTCATTGAAAATTTAGAAGATAAACGGGATGCACTTAATATCATTATGAAACAGTATTCTGATAAAACCTTTGAATACTCTGATCCTGCAGTAAAGAATGTGAAGATATGGGAAATTCCTATTGACAGCATTAGTGCAAAAGAATACGGAGTACCTCATAAAAGATAAAGCTAAGACTTTATTGTACACCTCAAAAAGGTTGCAGATATAATAAATTAGTGGTCGATAAATAGTTGTGTTACTATTTATCGACCACTAACACATTTTACTCTCAGCTAATCAATTAAGATCTAAATAGTGACAGGTAGCAGAGTGTTCTAAAATAACTATCTTCTTTGACGGCGAACAGATGCTTTTGGTGCAGAAACAGAAGAAGACTTTTCTTTTTTCACTTTCACTTCAGATACAGCCTGCGCTTTTCGTCTAGAACTCTTTATCGCTTTCGTTTTGATTGAGGAAGCCACTTTCTTACTTGCAATATTCTTCTGTGAGATTGTATCACTTTCCCATAAATGTTCCTCAAAAGCTTTCAGCTGACCTTCTATTTTTTTCTGCTCTTTTACCATAGCACTATCGGTAGTGCAATACTGTGCAAGAGTCTGATTCATCATATTGGTAGTTTTATAAATATCCCCACTAAACTGACGAGTTGTAAAATAATCATCAAGACTTATATTAGAAGTGTTATTCAAATTACTGGTCATCACATTCATGCGAACCAGATAAGGACTAAGATCACTGTAGTTTAACCAAAACATAGGATATTTAGTTACTTCCATAGAAAAATCACCACTACGGTGAAGCACCGGACAAATTGCTACCACCTTTGAATTGTAAGTTGATGAGTGTTGATCAAAGAACCAAACTTCTTTTATAAAATAGCTGAGAACCTCATTACTGGGTATATCACTATTATCAAAAGTAAAAAGAGTATCTTTGCTCTGCGCATCTTTCTTTATCTGATAATAAATATGAAAACGGTCGAGCACATCTTTAAATTTCACTTTATTATCAGTAGTCAATACTTCTGTGCCATCCAGACGGTATTCGTAAGCAGGAATCTTACCCTCTGCCATCAATTTAAATATTAAAGTAAAAAGATTCATTTTATCCCCCATTGGTTCCACAGGATAATACAAGGCGGTATTCTTTTCCTTCTTCAGATCAAGCGTTCTGTAAATCTCACGTTTCCAAACCACTTCCTCAGGCATATCAAGTTGACCGGTATACTGAGTTTGCGCTCTTACAGAAAGAACCGGAGCAGATTCCTTAACTTCTTGCTTAGCTTTACGCGCTTTAGGTTGCGCAACTACCTGATACATACCAAGTGATGTGCAAAGAAAAGCCATGATACATATAAAGCGTTTCATATCTTCGTCTTTTATTAATTAACAATTACTTCCAAAGTTGTTGGGAGCAAGCGCTCAATACCATCAGGCCCAACAGCTCTTACCCTCGAAATATAGAATCTTTTTCCGCGAGACAACTTACGAAACACATCTCTTTGTCTTGCCGAAAATTTACTGCCGGCCGAAACTTCCGGAACAGCATTCCCCATATTATCAAAAAATACAGTTTCAAAACTTAGAACACGGAAATTTACATTTAAAAGCCCGTCATCTATAGCCGCAACAATACCATCAGTACCCATAAGAAGTGCTTTAGAAAAGCCAGTCCCTCCACGATATCTTTTAGAATTATCAGCACTACCATATTCAATAAACGGCATTGGATCTGGTAACTGACGCACACGATACACAAAATTACCCATTACCTGATTTCTTCCCCCTACGTTAGCAGTTACAGCAAAATTAGTCTGTCCAATCCTTGATGGATGAACAATATATCCTCCCGGAACTTTTCTTAATGTGCCATTGCCATTGGTAATATTCATTTGCACATTTTGATTTGCCACCCCAGGAACAGATACACTCATTGGATTATCATACCCAGCATAAAGCACGTTCATCATGGTTGCCGATACCGTTGCCGATGGATCTATCACTGTATATTTCTGAGAGAAATTACGTTTCAATATATCTCCATTACCTCTGTTCAATTCCAGATAGCCAGTTAAGTTAAACTCTCCTATATTATTGCAAATAGTTTCAACCAAGCCATTACGAGCACCAGACAACAATTTATTTCCTACATAAATAGAAGGTTTTTGTGTGGAATCTACTGCAGCCAGAATAATCTGAGCACTGAATTTTCCTCCTCGTACAATGGTTTGTGCATTAGGAATAACATAAGCATTCACTTCATTTACCCGGATATCTCTTACATCGATGTTTTTCACTAAAGTATGAAGGACTTCACCTTCAGCATAACGTATATCATTTTGCAGTTTAGTCAGTAAAGTTACTGCAGCTGCCACAGGTGTATTCTCAAAAATATATTCCTGCCAGTTCTTGCCAATAGTAGTAGCCCGCCGCGGAACAGTTGTGCTAAGATTACTGCTTATAATCTTTCTCTGTGTACTGTCTACAACCATTGTCAAAATGGCTTTTTTATACTTGTTAACCGCATTGTACAGTTTCTTTCCCTGTCCGGTAACCGGAGCTAACATAACAAAATTTGCAGCTTCCAGATCTTCCTGATTCCTGACTTCCGCTAAATTATTTGCATCACTATCAGCAACCTTTATTATTTTTAATTTCAGTTCATCTACATACTGATAAAGAGAGTCCGACATTTTCCGAACATACTGTGCTCTATTAAACCATTCCTGTACCTTTTCGGGATTCTTTTCCAGGAAATCAGACATGTCTTTATACAAAGACTTATTCTGTTTCGTGGAATTAGCAGTTGATCTGTTCAAGCTCTCATCTACAAGTGAAAAACCATTGAGCACATCTGAAGAAACATTCAAAGCCAACAAAGCCATCAAGACGAGATACATCAAGTTTATCATCTTCTGCCGTGGAGACTCCGGTCCAATTGATGCCATATCTATCTACTTGTTTATAATTGTTGTTGATTATTCATGTTCACCGTCATAGCCTTCAGCATGCGAGCATAAACTTTGTTTAATTCTTCCATTTGCTGTGCCATCTTTTCGGCTTCCTCATTGAATTTCTCACTATTACCGGTTGATCCTTCATACATCTCCTTGATGCGTTTCAGACCAACGTTTACTTTATCAATAGTATCTATCTGAGAACTGATACTCTTTAATTGGATTTCATAAATAGTATTTAATCCCATCAGGTTACGGTTCAAGGATTGCATCTGATCTACATATCCAGCCGAGTTAGTAGTGATAGAATCTGAATTATCGCTAATACTCTTATAAGATTTCAACAGAGTATCCGATACTTCAGCCAAAGCATTGGTTGCAGAATTAAAACGTTCCAATGTATTTGCCATTGATTCCAATTTTGTCAGATATACAGTTGTTGCATCTGCCACCTCAGGAGAATTAGCAGCTACTTCGCCACTAATCATTGAAGCCCAGTCTTCACCACCAGAAACAGGAGCACCGCCAGGAACTGCTACTCTTTGTGTCTGCACACCAACAGGAGCATTCTGAGAACTTATCTGTGAAGATGCTGGAACAATTCGGGAAGAGATAGGTTGCGATACTACATCACCAGCAACAGTCCTGGTTGCAGACTGGTTGATAGCCTTTTGAACAACATCCGGAATCTTAGATTCTCCGATACCATTATCAGCATCCGGCCATTCTTTCCTTTTAGCATAAGTAGTTCCTGATATCTTTATATCAGGAAACACACTTTCCCATTTATATGTCTTGGCTGGACGATCGAAGGCAGAGATAAAGAATACCAATATTTCAGTACCCATACCAATCCACAACATCATGTTTGCACCCGGTAAGTGGGTTAACTTAAACAACACACCAGTAATTACAATAGAGGCACCCCAACTATAAGCATAGTTGAGTAAAACTTTTCCTTTATAGCTAGCCATAAAATCCTGCAATCTGTGGAATGGCCCTCTCTTTTTAATATCGTTCATCATAGTTATCTGCCTTTTTTATTATAACCAACCTGAGTTCTCACACAGCGGAAACCTATATAAGACCTGCTTTCGTTCTGATATTCATAAGAACGTGCATCAGATCGTACATAAGCAGCCACATCCTTCCAGGAACCGCCACGAACGGTTTTCTTCTTCATCACATAAGGATCTTCCTTCGCTGCGTTGTATTTCAGTTCGGGATTCATATCATTCATGGACAGTACTCCTGCTTCAGTATAAACAGTAGAAGTCCATTCAGAAACATTACCTGCCATATCGTATAAACCATTTGAATTAGGAGAATAAGAACCCACCTTTGTTGATATCAAATTTCCATCTTTTGTATAGTTTCCCCTACCCGGTTTATAATTTGCATAGTAACAACCTTCATCAGATTTTGTATCTTTTCCCTTCCATGGATAAGCATTATCTTCCTTACCTCTTGCGGCAAATTCCCATTCCACCTCGGTCGGTAAACGATAACGCTGTAAATAGCGGGCAGCACCACGAAGGCCGGCTAACAAATAATTAGTTCTCCAGGCACAAAAAGCATTCGCTTGTTCCCACGATACACCAACTACAGGATAATCGTTATAACTAGGGTGACTAAAATAAAGCTTCATATAAGGTTCGTTATAGGAATTCCGGAAATCGTTCACCCAGCAAGTTGTATCCGGATAAACGTTCACAATATAACTGTTCTGGAAATCATATAAAGATGAAAGTCTGCGAGTAATTGTTCTATTCACAATTCGTCCTTCATCGTCGAGATATGCAGTATCTTTAGATACCATGACCACTTCATCGTAATTCACCGGAACATCTGTATTCTTATTCCTTTGAGCCGGATTTAATCTGTTTTTACGAAGTGCAGCCTGAGTATAATCAAAGTCTTCATAATAATAATTCATCTGGTCGGCATCAAGCATTCTTGTTCCATCAATCGGATGAGTTTTGTAAACACTGTTAATAGCCGCCTGTTCTTCTTCTGAAGCCCTTCTCCACGGAATTGGCTTAGCCCAGTTGAGATGAGGTTTTACAGGATCGCCATATCTGTCTTCAGTTATTTTATAAACTTCATTTCCCCCATAAGCAGGATCTGCCAGGCGTTCACGAATGATAGAGTCTCTTACCCAAAATACAAACTGTTTATATTTGGAATTACTCACTTCTGTTTCGTCCATCCAGAAAGCATCTACAGATATATCTTTAGACGGAACAGACTTGCCCCAAAGGCTATCGGTTTCACTTGGGCCTACCTTTACTGATCCCCGCTTAATTAGCACCATACCATAAGGTGCCGGTTCATCCCACGCCATTGCACTTATGCCGGTCAGCTCTCCTCCGGAAGAAGACTCTCCCACAGGGGCACCGCATGAAATTAGTGCAGCTGTTATTACTAAACTAACTATGAATAAGAGTTTTTTCATAATCTTATAAAATACGTATACTTTTATGTCTGTTTTTACTGTGCCCCGAAAAGTTTATATCTGTCGAATAATTTATAAACAGATCGTGGCTTCCGCTTCCAATCCCTATCTGCGACGTAAACATTTCGTAAGCATAGCCCACAGTAATATTCTTTATTTTTGTTCCAACTAAAAACGTGATTGATGTTCCTGGACTGTAAGATAGTCCTCCATAAAGAGTCTTCTCGTTATAGTTGTAGAACATTCTTCCCGTAAAATCCACTTTTGTAGATACCAAATCACTCTTCAACAAGAATGATGGCTGTAACCAAATTAACGGATTTTTCGTTTTTATATTGCATCCTCCCGTTAAATAAATAGTAGGATCCACTTTAAACTTGTTATTTTCTCCCATTAAAACTGTAGGAGCAGAAAGGTGGGTGACGGATAATCCGCCATAATATTGAGGATGTGTATAATATACACCTACGCCTGCATCCATACTTGTTCCAGAAACAGATGTTGCGGGGAACGCATCATCATTGGTCTGGTCGCCTAAATTGATGTTTGACGGATCAAAAGATAAATTTAATGCACCAACCTGCACACCAACCCCCAATTGTCCTTTACCTAATTGCTTTTTATAAGAATATTGCAAGCCAACAATCTGATTTCTGAAAAGACCAATACCTTCATTAAAAAGAGTTACGCCTACACCATGTTTACTTCCTAAGAATTTAACAGGCATATCGGCAGCAAAAAACATTGATTTCGGAGCATTGGTAAACCCCATTAATTGCTGACTGTAGGCTCCGGTAATAATAAGTTTGTCGGTTTGCCCAGCATAAGCCGGATTGTAATATCCGGTCACCGCCCAATACTGACTAAACTGCGCGTCGAACTGTGCTTTGACGCAAAGAGAACAAAGCAAAACAAAACAAAATAAAAAGTATTTTATTAAATTCATCGAAGCGTATCAATCAAAGTAAACACCTACCTTAATTAACTGCTAAAAGGCTAATAAATTGTATTCCTGAAGAAAAATTAAAAAGAAATACGAAAACAGATAATAAAGAATAAGCAAACAAAAAAGGAAGGTAATTCAAAATTCCTTCCTTTAATAGTTTTTTAGTACTCTTCTTCATTAAAGAAGAAGTCTTCTTTGCTGGGATAATCCGGCCAAATATCTTCTATACTTTCATATATCTCACCTTCATCTTCCAAATCCTGAAGATTTTCAATAACTTCTAGCGGCGCGCCAGAGCGCATTGCGAAGTCAATAAGCTCGTCCTTGCTTGCAGGCCAAGGTGCATCTTCCAGTTTAGATGCCAATTCCAACGTCCAATACATAACTGTTAGTATTAAAAATGATTACTAAACTCGTGTTTTAATTTTCCCGCAAAAGTATAATAAATAATCTCATTTGCAAGTATTATCCCAAAATATTTCATTGCGATTTATATTTATATTCTGTTTTCGGGATAAAAGGAACAAATAATCGGACAAACGGTTAATAAAGACCATTATATTTTTATCTATAAAGCAGCTCTTTGATAGAGATAATATACGCCGCTCCGCTCTTCGGCAAACAGTACGGCAAACGTGACAAATTGCCGCTCCTCTACACCCTCCAGGAATAACAAAACGATTGATAGGTGGCAATTGTTCATCTATCATGTCAATCTCCCTTTCTATTTCCTCAATGTGTGACGGAAAAATAATGCTACATTCCTTTAGCGGAGTTTTATCCTGATCGGTAGCCAGATAAGAACCAACTGAAAACAGCTTATGCTGTATCTTCAAAAGGAATTCTTTATCTGCATCATCCTCAATATACGTCATCAGTAAACCTAGCTGAGCATTCAGCTCATCTACAGTGCCATACGATTCTAAACGAATGTCAGTTTTAGAGACTCTTGTCCCTCCTACCAGTGAAGTCGTTCCTTCGTCTCCGGTTCTGGTATATACATTGCTCTTTTTCATAGTGTTTTTATTTATAGTCCAGACTGAGTTTAGCAAAATTATATCTAAAAATTAACAACATAGTGTTGTTTTATTTTCTTTCTATCGAAGAAAATAATACCGAAATCGTAAAGATCAAAGGTAATACCCACTCGCTCGTCAAGCTGAATTTCTTTCCACCAGTTTTTCAAAGCTGAAGATTTATGTATACCCTGAATTAAAAAGACAGAATCAGCATTACTTTTACTTATACACTGTTCAAACATTGACTGAACGGCGTTCAATGGATAATCTCCTACATGAAGAAATAGAAAATCGAGGGATTCCAGTTCTGATATTGCTTCAGGAACCAGAGCAGAAACATCACCAAAGCGAAAATCTATATTTTCACTGTAATTTTTAAAAAGAGTAGTAGCCAGAGTATTCGACAGAGAGTAGTTATCAATAGTGATAAAACGAGCTTTTTTCCTACTGCATGAAAGATAAACGCTGCTTGCACCAACAGATGTTCCTATTTCGAGAATAGTTTGCGGATGAGCGTAATTAGCCAATCTAAAAATAAACTCGTATATTTTAGGGCTCTCAAGATAACGATTCCAGGAAGAAGAAGATTTCTGACTTGTTTTCTCAATTAAATCACTTAAATACTCATAATCGTAATATTGAGCTTTCTCATATATTACTCCGGTTATCAGATTAAAGGCAAAAGGAGAATGCACTCCATAACCTTTACGATGTCGGAATCTCAACAACCAAATCAGTATTCTTTTATAAAACATTTGCTTCTTCATAAGGTAAAAAACATATCGTCATCACGTTCATCCTGCTTTTTATTGATGACAAATATAGTACTTTTGGTTTAATATAATTAAGGATACTAGTTATTATTAAAAAAGCCGGCGGAAGGTTTTAAATATCCTGTACAAAAGATTGCATTCTTCTGTACAAAACAATTCTTTCTTTTGTACAGAAGAATCAATTGTTTTGTACAAGAATTCACGAACTATTCGCCATGTTTAATAAATAACTCAGCATGTTATACAAACACTTCACGAGAGTGTTTATAAAGTTCTTAAAAACAACAAGGGCAGAATTTCGCTCCTTCACAGGACTAAAATTCCGCCTCTTGTAACACTAACAAATCTAATCTAAACAAACATATATTTTAATTCTAACTAATCATCTTATCTCTGCAAAGTTGCAGCCATCAAACCAATAATTACATCATTGGCTTCTGTTCCCAACTCCAGATTCTTTAATTCTTTATTCTTATTCAATGGAAGATCAAGTAATACACCTGCACCTCCTTTGATACTTCTTCCGTAAACTCCTTCTATGTGAAGTTCCTTTTCCAGGTTATCACTCACAATACCCGATTGCAGATGTAATCTATACGGACGAGGTGACTGAAGTTTAAAGGCAGCTCCATCTACAAAATAATCTTGTTCGATTGGGCACCAGTTATCCGGATTAATTAAGTTCAGTTCTTCTACCGAGCCATCCTTATAAGTCACTTTTACAATTCCATTTACTATATGACTCTGCATGTGGTTTGTTGTACCCGCCAAAAGCAAATAAATATGAGAAGCTTTTCCTTTCAATTCTACTGAAACCCTTTCTGGATAGTTTTTCCAAAGAGATGTAAATGCTATATTATTACCCACAGCCGGAGTTCTGAAAGGCACTCCAAGAGTGGTTGACAATATTCCATCACGAACTTTAGAACGAACGCCTGAGTCGTCAATCTCCGCAGTTGTCTGAGGATGACACCATTCACCAATGCCTTGCTTTGGCAACTGAAGCGTTGTATATGGTGAGCGTGGCGACAGATATTCGTTTTTAAATATCTTACTTACCGAATCGTTCAATGCTCCATCCATATTAACCGGTTCGCAAGTGGAGCTGTTTACATCGACAAATGTCTTAGCTGCAACTTTGGTTTCTCCTTTCACATTAATATTTACCGGCATCCACCACACCATTTCTCCCTGAGAAACAAGAGCAAACAGTGTATGACTACCAGCCTCAGCAATTACATTACCCGATAGGCTATTACCGGAGACTTTTGCATTAGCTAAAATATTCTGCGGATCATAGATCTTCTTTACTGAACAATTCAGATTTACGGAATAAGAAGAACCTTTCATAACAGATACTACTTCCGGAGATTTAGCCAGCTTATTTTCTCCCCAAACAAGTTCTATCTTGTTCTTCTTTGCAGAAGGAGAAGATAATTTTATTATTGGATATCCGGCAGCAGACTCAACAAATGACCACTTAGCATCTTTTCCGTTTACCTTCACAGATTTAATTTTGTCTGAGAAAGCACGAACTTGTAATTCCAAAGTCAGCTGCTTTTCAAATTTAAGTTCAACGTTATAAGTTTCTGTATTATTAGTACGCTTAAAAGCAAAGTCGATATCCGGTGTAGAAATAGATGCATGATCCCAGGCTGAAGGATAACCGGGACGAACCAATACTCGTCCGTTCATTGCATCAGGCAACACACCAAAAAGCCCCTGAACAAGTGCACGGGAGGCAACTCCTATCGGATCACCAAAATCCCTGTAGCATTCTCCGCGGGCAGCATCGTAAAAGCTAACTTGTCCAAAGTTACCCGGACTGCTACCCAGATACATACCATCCAGTACTGAGCTCTTTAATAACTTAAAAGCTTCTTCATTTCTTCCTGCTTGCCAGTAAGCAAGTGAAGTATGCATTACCTCGGCAAAGGCAACATTATTGATTGACCATGAATAAGGAAGCCAGTTGGTTGTAGAAACTGTTGCATAACCCTCATCCTTTAACCCTTCTGCAACAACCGGAATGTGAGGAATCTCTGTATCTACATAACGGGTAGCTTGATAGCTTTGGAATGGATTATGAATATCCGAGTCTATAGCATGATAGATAGTCCACACCGCAGCACTCTCATGAAGTCTCTTTTTCCCCATAAAATCCTGAAATTCAGCCCAATGTCCTTTGGAAGGAATCCACAGTCGGGCATTCAATGCATTCAGAATCTTCTTAGCCTCATCAGCATAAGGTTTAGGATCTTCTCCTATCTTAGCAGCAATCTCGGCAGCCATACTGTTGGCACGGTAATTATAAGCTGAAGAGTGTGTAACCGCTCCACTGTTGTAATACAAAGCATCACTGGCCCAGATACAACAATAAGCATCATAAAGTCCGTCATTATCCGGATCAAAGTTTCTTTTCTCCCAGGCAAGATGGCGGGTAATAACCGGCCACATCTGTTTTGCATAGGCTAAATCTCCCGTCCAGTTAAAATGCCACAGAAGTTCGTCGATATAACACAAGTTCATATCGTAATGGTGCATCTTGTTATTCTCACGAGGATTGCGACAAATATAACCATTGCTATACATCTGAGTGCCCCACTTCTTTTCCGAACGAGCAAGATTCATTGCAGTATCCTGAGCTGGATGAGGATACACAGCAGGAACATTGGTAACCTGACTTGCTGCATAGGCATCGAAATGAGAACGGGCACGATCGTGCCAGCCCAGTGCATCTCCGGTATAAGCTGCACGCCAGCCACTAAGAGGCATTCGCCAGCCTACTGCTCCGTGAAGCCATACTTCTCCACTCCAGATGCCATCTGCCGCTACAGCCAGTGTTGGACCAAGCGTATTGAAATAAGGATCGGGAGTGTTTATTTTAATTCGTGATGCCAGTTGAACACGAGCTGCTTCGGACTTTGCAAAACATTCAGCCAATGCCGGATAATCTAATGTTTTATCCAGGTTTGAACTTTGCAAAGCCATATAATATGTTTTACCTCCGGCTACAGACAATTTTCCATCCAGTACAGGTAAGTCTGTGGTAACATTCAATTTAGCATCAACTGGAAATACACCTTTTAACTGACGTGGTTCTTTTTTCCCAAACTTCAGAGAAAAACTGTTGCAGTCTATTGAATAGACATTACCCGCACAATATTCGGGTTTAAGATCAAAGCTGTCATAAGGATCAACACCCAAATCACCTTCCCGGCTGAATCGCTTATCGGCAGCACCACCAAAGCGCCAGGTTAAAGAAGTATTAACGGGCAAATTATTCGTTTCAATTTTAAAGACAGCACCATCGGCACCATACATTGAAAGAGCTGTTATGCGAATAAATCCTTTACCTAGAACAGGGTCTTTAATAGTATATATCCGAGAACCGACTCTGTAACGGCTTTCAATATAAGATGCTTTATTTAAAGGCAATACTCTAGAACCACTAACAATTCCAAAGCTAAGATTTCCACCCATTCGTGGAAGATAAAGAGCAAATTCGGGCACATCACCTGTCTCTACACGAAAACCTGTATGAGCTCCATAGAGTGCACGATTAAACTTCTTATCCCCATTAACAATAACAAAGTCTTCTCCATCGGGAGTATAACGTAATTTACGTTGCACCCCTCGTTGGGAATCATTAAGTGAAGCTAATGGTTGTGCAGAAACTGCCACTCCCCAAAGAAGAAATGGCAGCATCTTCACTAATTTCATATTAAACATATCTTTTGTATTTTCTCAAGATCTGATTATTATTCATCAAATAAGACCTCTTAAGGCATTGGAGAAAGACCTTCCCACTTCACATCCCAATTTCCATCTTTAGGGAAGCCCGGATTCTTTTCCTTGCAACCATCCCAGCCGGCACACATCATAGAGATGGCAGTCAACAAACCACCATTTCCTGGAAGATAGATACGTAAACGATCGTCCTGATAATTGTGTCCGTTCACCAGATAAGTATTTGTGCGTTTATTCATCAACAGTGCACCAACTGCTTTTTCCGGTTCGCCAAGGCGAGCCGCATTCATGGCTGTCATCGGATAATCCCATCCCCAGGTTTCGTTCCAGTTCCAGTTATCCCAAATCCAGTTCAGTGTATTCTTCATATAATCTTCGCGAACAAGATTGCACTTTGGTAAAATACCTTCTGCACCAAGTACCGCCATATGATCGGAAGTAAAACGAATATCTTTATATGTATCAAGAGCAGTCTCTGCCGCCAGATATAAAGTATCCTGTGCAGCAAGCGGAGAAAGCTTTTGTATCAGTTCATCCCATTTCTTATTACGTTTTTCGCCTGTGCGTTCACGCCATTTCTGAGCAACACTCATTGCAAAGTGCCAGTAAGAAAGTTCGAAAGGAGGATTTACAGTTTCTGAAGCGCGAAGAGTTTCCTGAGCTGGTATGGCTCCTTTCAATACAAAACGATCTTTATCTTTTTCATAAGTAGCAAACGAATACATAAAATCGGCAGTTTCCTGCACCAACTTGTTATATTTCTTAAGAACCTCAGCATTAGGATTGCTGCGATAAAGCAATTCGGCCATATAGATTAAGTGAGGTTGCTGCCAGATAAGGAATGAACCTACTTTTGAAGGAGCTTCAATTGCCGAAGGATCTGTCATCTTCATCCAACGAACACCATCAAATCCCTGACGTTTTGCAATTTCTTTAGCAATAGGATAAGCCTTTTCATACCATCCCAGCGTGCGGTCAAGAAGTTCGGGACGATTCCACAATGCAAACTGTGCCTGGTGCCACCAAATCATTTCAAGATGGAACTTACCAAACCATGAATTATAAGTCAGTCCGGTTTCCTGTGGAGGTGTAGAACCTGCACATTGAATTGCAAGAAGATATTGAGAAAGCACCACACGACGTTCAAGTTCTTTAGCACGAGCATCTTTACATGCAGAAAAGTCTACTGCACCACCATTCTTCCAAAAGGAAGTCCAGTATTTATCTGACGCAGCAAATGTACTTGCAACACCAGGTTGCTTATCATATTGGATATTTGAAGTAAACAAACAAGTAAACGCAAACTTATCTGATTGGGGAGTAAGAACAAAATAGTTTTTCTGCTTTTCCGATAGTTTTGCTTTTCCTTCCCACTTTATCTGAACATAATATACAGTTTCACCAAGCTGTCTTTTTAGAATAGCCGAATTAGCATCCTGAGAAACAACAACAGTACTGTGAAGATCATTCTTTGTCCAGTCGCAAGCATCGTCACAATGTCCGCCGGTTGGATAAGGAAAACGGAAATTAACTGCAGGGCGCAATGATGAACTGATCTTTGCAGCAATCATATCCTTCTGAGGATGGCAAGCTGTTTCTACTTGTACAGATTTTCCATTCAAGGTAAAGTTGCTTATTATTTCACCTTTCCACAAATCTAATTTCTGGTTGATGTTTGTAATATTGGTTGCTTTTACATTCTTTCCTAATTCAAAACCTACAATTCCCAGGTGTAAACGATGAGGGTTTACTCTGAACCAATTAGATGCTTCTTTTGGGCGACCATCTTCATTAAATTGCGTTGAGTAAGGCTCTTGCTTTCCATGACCAAAATCATAGTTTTTCAAAGTCTCTTCATGTTTGTAGTTCTTAGGATTTGCATAGCTATGCCATCCCCACTGAGATTGAGTTCCAAGTGGAACTCCATTTGAATACATTTCAGGGAATGTTTGCAAACCTGTAGCATCAACAGTATAAGCAAATTCTCCATTTCCTACTGAAAGAGAAGAAAGAGAATCAAACGCTGTAACCTGTGGATTATTACGGGTAACCAAAGCCAGACGATTAATCGGCGTTTGTTTTGCAACTCCGCTAACAGAACAGATGAGTGCTAAACAAGAATATAAAATCTTTTTCATGGTGCTTACTTGACTATTTAGATAGTATTTTGATTATAAGCACAAATATAGACGTTTATTTTTCTTTAATTTATATAAACAATGACATTTATGCTATGTTATTTGACTGTAAACTAACACTTATTCAATATAGATGCTATTTTGTATTATCATTAAATTTTAATTATTCACCAATAAATAAAATCCATTAGTGAATGGCTGAAAACCAAAGGCGAATAAAAAATAAAAAGCAACCATCACTCCCTCACTTTATTTATATATCTATTTGATTACTTGTTAATTAAATGGTGATGGTAGCATTTTCATCCATCACCAGTTCCCTCACTTTCATAGCCATCCCTCACCATTTTGTGCCATTTCTTATCATTTCAGGCAAAGACTCAGAGCCTATATACCATCTAATAAGAGCATTGAAATACAAATGGAAGTTTCTTTTCATAAAAACTCTCCCCAAAATCTGTTGATTGTGGTTGAAATAGTGAGGGTAGAGTTCTTTTAGTGATGTTTCGATGAGGGATAAAAAGCATCCGTCACCGGTTATTTCACTATAAAACAAGTAATTGATAGATTTAGTGAGGGAGTGATGGATGAAAATGTATTTTCGTTGTAGAATAAAAAAAGGGCAGCCAAACGACTACCCTTTTGTTTATGAGATTTAAAAGAAATATTAATATTTAGGATGCTGCTGACCAGCCAATCCCTTGTTTACATCCATAACGGATTGTGCAATTGGGAAAAGTTCAACATTATTAGCTTCATAACCTCTGGCAAAGTTAGCCACAAAGTTATCTGAAGGTTTTAAACCTGTAATATAATCCTTTAGTAAAGTATAACCTGCCGGACATTTAAATGTTGCTGTTTCAGAAGGTTTCACTTCAATAATATCCTTCAATGTTACACTAGGATCTTGCCATGTTTTTGAATATTCATTAGGATAAGCAACCCATTCAGGTAAATTCTCATAAGGAGCTTGTCTGTTATACATCTTGGTAAGTTCTGTTTTTGTTTCATTCACAACCTGACCTAAAAGATTCCAACGGATAAGGTCTGTACGACGCATTCCTTCAAAAGCCAACTCATATTTACGCTCATTCACAATAGCTTTAAAGAAACTCTCGTAATCTGTTGGAGTTGTTCCAATACTATTATTTCCAAAAGCACGTTTTCTTACGGCTTCATAAGCAGCTATCCCCGAAGTTGTTGGTTTACCATTTAACTCGTTCTGAGCTTCAGCATACATCAACAGAATATCTGAGTAACGCAATAAAGCAAAATTTATATTCTGGTACATAGCACTAGTAGTACCAGCCGCACCAGCTCTCCAGTTTACACGCCATTTACCAATCGATTTACGATTAGCAAGAGTAGTCATGGTACGTTTTCCATCAGCAGCAATTTCATAGTTTGGACAAGAAACATCACGACGACTATCGCCATCGGCAAATGAATAATAAAGTGTAGGTTGATAATAAACCAGTGATTCACACTTACCATACAAAGCTCCACTTATAATACGCATACCGTAAGAATATCCAGCACGCAGGGTATTCATCTGACTACCATACTGAGCATATTCAAACATTGATTCCTGTGGATAATACTTACCTTCGGCATAAGTTCTGAATTGTGATTCAAAAGAAGGGTTAAGAGAATTCTCACCTTTAGTAATAACTGCCTGACAAGCATCACTTGCAATCTGATATAGCTGTTTTACACGATTTGCATCATCTCTTTTTGCCATCTTACAAGTGCCAGCATCGTATGTATTAAGATCCCAACGCAAAGAATATCCGGCAGCATATAGCGAAATTCTAGCAAGAAAACCGTATGCAGCGTTTTTAGAGATTCTCTCAGGAGTTGAATATCCACTTTCACTATACCATGGCAAATATTCAATAGCTTTCTGCATATCTGCAATAATACCATCATAAATCACATCACGACTTGTTCTTGAAGAATAGAATGTATCATAATCTTCCTGAGGCAAAGTTATATAAGGAACATCTCCCCAATAACGAATCAAATTCCAGTAATGAATGGCGCGGATAGCAAGACATTCACCAAGGTATTGACGAAGTCGGGTTTTTTCTGTAGCTGTACCGTTTTCGAAAGCATCCATTAAAGGTATGTTCTTTATACAGTTATTTGCTTTGGCAATACCAGTATACAATGAATTAAACTCTGAACCAGGAACATTGCCTGTAGTATAAACATAATTACCTACACAATTTTTAGAACCGGACAATCCTTCAGAAGATTGCATCTCGTCAGTTCCATAATTTACATAATAATTCCATAACAGAACCCATAGACCACTGTAGGCCCCCTTAGTTGCCATTTCTGCACGATCAACAGATGTAAATATAGATGTACTATCATAAGCCGATTTACTTGGCATATCTAACCAATCTTGGCAGGATGATATCATTGTGATCAAAGAGGCAGCACAACATAGCATGCAAACTTTTCTTATAATTTTTTTCATAAATTCTCTAATTAAAATGTTAAATTAATACCAATAACGTAGCTCTTTGATCTTGGGAAAGAAGAGTCATCAATACCTGGAGTAAGAGCAGAACTACTACTTGTTACTTCTGGGTCAAATCCAGAATAAGAAGTAAAGGTGTGTACGTTATTTAATGTACCATAGATACGGAAACTTTCAACATTAATCTTACTCAACCATTGTTTTGGGAAAGTATATCCAAGTGATATATTATTAATTCTTAAGAAAGAACCGTCTTCAACATAGTAAGAATTCAATGTAGTGTTTGTCTTTACACTTGGATTTACACTCCAGATAGCTGCATTTTTATTTATTTCACTTAAACGAGCTAAGTTTGTTGTTTCAACTCCTGTGGCAGGATCAATGGTTGTGTAACGATTAGCCAGAACACTCAAAGCATTCTGATTTGTAATATATGAACTAACAAATCTTTGAGTACTGAGATTAATTACATCATTACCATAAACAAAGTTCATAAAGACTGTAAGGTCAAAGTTCTTGTATCTTAATGTATTATTAAGACCACCAGTAAACTTTGGATTGGCATTACCAATAATCTTGCGATCTTTTGCTTCCCACATAGGATTTCCATCTGCATCTATTGTTTCACCATTAGCCTTGAGCTTTACATCTCCAGGTTTTACAGCAGATCTTTTTGTAGCTTTGTCATAAGCAATACCACTTTTCAATAAATATCCACCATTTGGCAACTGATCAAAATCATCAGAAGTATAGAAACCGTCATAAGCATAACCGTAAATCTGTCCTAATGGTTGACCTTCCTGAAGCCAGTAAGCAACACCATTTGATCCAGAAGTCACAAGCTTATAGTTTTGTTCTGCATCTTCTCCATAAAGTCTGACAACTTTATTCTTATTAAATGATATATTAAAATCTGTACTCCAGCTAAAATCCTTAGTTTTCACATTGAGAGTATTCAATACGAATTCAAATCCACGGTTGCGTAAGCTACCTACATTTTGATATTGAGAATTATATCCTGTAGTAGCAGGGATAGAAACCTGCATCAACAAATTATCTGAAACATTGTTATACCAGTCTACGCTGAAATTAACTCGATTATTAAGAAATGACATGTCAAGTCCTAAAGAAGTTGCTTTGATTGTTTCCCATTTCAGTTCTTTATTACCAAGAGTAGGACTAGGCTCTATTGTAGCCGCTTCTGTTTTACCTATTCCATAAACACCGGCTACATAAGTTGTAGCATACATCGTATTGCCAATGTTACAGTTTCCTGAAGTACCATACCCAGCACGAAGCTTTAAGTTTGAAAATATATTCTGGTCTTTCATGAAAGACTCTTCACTAATACGCCAAGCTGCAGATAAAGAAGGGAAATAAGCCCACTGGTTTCCTTTAATAAATTTAGATGAACCATCTGCACGCATTGTTGTAGTTAACAGATATTTTCCATCATAGCTATAAAATGCACGTCCGAACAAAGATACTGTTCCAACATTACTTCTGCTTGTTTCATTATTGTTTGTAACCTCACCCATTGCCATGTTATCCAATCCAAAATTACTTGAAGGGAAATTTTGTGAACCAGATGATATATTCATATTCTCAGTATACCATACTTCATGGCCAGCAAGCAAAGTTAGATTGTGCTTCTTGGCTATTGTTGTATCATATGTTAGAGTATTTGTAATCTGATAAGTATATTTCTCAGAATTATTTCTACTTCCATAAGGACCTCCTTTGATTGCTGCTTCCAAAGTACGTCCATCATCCCAATAATCACTACGTGTTTGTTGCCACAAATAACTACCAGCAACTTTGTAAGTCAATCCTTTATAAAGATCTATTTCTAAACTTCCATTAGTATCAAAAGTACGTACCCGTTTGGAATTGGTAATAGCATCATTTGTAATTATTGGATTAGCAATATCGTAATTGATAGAAGGGTCTGCTGCAGACAACTTAGTATCCAGACCATACATGTTTAATAGTTCTTCATTAGTATGAAGCAAACCACCAACCGGGCGTGATAAAACAGCATATTTTAATCGGCCACCTAAATCACCACCACCATCTGTTTTAGTATCATTAAATTTTGCACCAAAATCAAGTCTGACACCTTTTTTTATTTCATGGTTAAACTTGACACGAATACTGTTTTTATATAAACCATATTTATCAAGGATCGAATTATCAGTTATGTTATTATAACTCAACACAAACTTTGTTTTTTCATTACCGCCTGATACACTCAAATCATGATTATACATAACACCAGTACCACCAAACATGAGATCAATCCAGTCAATAGCTTCTGCATTATCATACAAGGTATGCATCTGATCCCAGCTACCATATAATGAATTAAATACGCTAAGTTTCTTTCCAAGAGTATAGTGTTCATGTTGCAATCTAACATACTCATAAGGAGATAGAACATTCAAATCCTTTCCCAATTTTTGGGTATTAATATATCCATTATATGCAACCTGAGTTTTACCGGCTTTTCCTGATTTAGTTGTAATAATAACAACTCCGTTAGCACCTTTAGCACCATAAATAGCTGTTGATGATGCATCTTTCATCACATCAATAGTTTCAATATCACTCGCATTAATTGTTGTTAATGCATTATCCATTTGAAAGCCATCAACAATATAAAGAGGTTCATTTCCTTGAGTAATAGAAGTTCCACCTCGAACTACTACCTTAACATCTGCTCCCGGAGCACCACTGTAAGATGTAATGTTAACGCCAGCAGCACGTCCTGTTAAAGCTTGAGCTGGAGTAGTAACAGGGACAGCTTTAAGATCATTTCCTTGAACAGAAGCAGTAGCTCCAGTCAGGTCTTTTTTCTTCATTTTACCATAACCAATAGCAACAACTTCATTTAGCATAATTGAAGATTCTTTTAAAACTACATCAATTTTTGATTGATTGCCGATAGTTACAGTTTGTGATTCGTAACCTACAAATGAAAAAACTAATTGTTTTGCAGTAGCGGGAACAGTAATGGTATATTTTCCATCAAGATCTGTCATTGTACCTTTAGTAGTACCTTTTACCACTACAGATACTCCAATAACAACATCAGAAGCATCTTTTACCGTTCCAGTAATTGTTTTGTTCTGTGCAAACGCACTAAAGGTGCAGCTTACCAATAAGAGCATCAGTAAGCATAACCTCGCATGTAAGATTCTCATAGACTAATTATTATAATTGATTAATAGATAAATCTAAGACTAACTCATTTCTCATTCAAAAGATGAGACAAACCGTCCATAATCTGGAAGAAGTTTTGCCATAAGTCTTTATTAACAAAAGAGAAATTGATTAAAAAATATGTAATAATTCTAAAAGCACTAATTATCTTAATCTCCTAAAAGAATAAAAAATGCAGCACGAAGAATTAATCCACATAACAAATGTAGAGATAGCAAAGCTGTACATAGTTGTACTTTTGATTGAAAAACTTGTTTTTTTGATTTTATATTAAAGAGAAAAGAAGTTCCATAATCTCTTTAAAGAAAAAAGATTAATCAAAATGATACTCAGCATATTCATTTTGATTTTTAAAATTTTAGAGTTCTAACTCTGTCTCACGACCAAAACTACGATATTCAAGTGGCGTAAACCCAGTTCTTTTCTTAAATAAAGAGAAAAAGTGTTCGGTTGAAGTATAATTTAATTGATACGAAATTTCTTTGACTGATTGTGATGTGCCGACTAAAAGTTGCTTTGCTTTACGCAACTTCAGTTCCTGAAAATATTTTGCAGGAGCATATCCGGTATAGTCTTTAAATATTTTCCTGAACCAGGAGTAACTGATATTAAGTTTCATAGCAAGTTCTTCAGGATCAACATCCTTAAAAACATTCTCGTTCATTATAATTTTAGCCTGCTCTATTTTTTGATCCATATCTCCAATTTCATATATCTTATTTTTAGAAATTGATAAAATCATTCCTAGCATATGCAATACTATTCCTGCGAGATATTGTTGAGACGATATCTTATCGGTTTCTGCAACCTCTATTGCACGTGAGAACAGATTTACCAGTTCTTCATTTAAACCAACTTCAAGAATCTGCTTTTCTGGAGACAAAAATGAGTTTTTAACAATATTATCGATTATCTCTCCCTCAAATCCTATGTAATATTCATTCCATCCGGTATGTATTAGCGGATGGTAAGTGTGCCATTGTCCTGGGAAAAGAACCATTAAGCGACCTTTACAAATTTGAGTTTCAGGTGTTGAATCGGAAGTAAAAAGCCCACGGCCTTTTGTTATATAGACAAACTGATATTCTCTTAATATACGGCCTTTTTGAGCATTAAAGAAATAACCTGAAGGATGATCTTTCAGAGGATAAGGAGAATTTGGAACTATAGATTGAAATCCCACAGTATTAACAGACAGACCAAACTTCTGGTCCATGTCATTAACAATTAAATATTTAAAATCTACGCCCAAATCGTTATAATCCCTTGTCATTGTTGCTTAAAGTGTTGTTATCTAGGCAAAAATAGATATTATTTCTGACAATGAAACGACAAAGAACTAAAGGAACCCTAAAAAAATAAAAAAATAAATGTGAGCTTTTTGCAAAAACAAATATATATTTTTACAAAAAACTCACACGACTATATAACTAAGAAGATTTTTCTTTATTTCTTAACTACTATTTTATCATATTGTTGCTCAGCTTTTATTTCTGTATAACTAGGGGCATCAATCATTTCAACCAGTGCTCTTAAAACAGGACCTTCTCCCATTGGATCATTTTCCTGAGTAGGACGATTATAATAGTATGTGATAGCAGGCATAATTCCGGTACCTACACAAATACCAGTAACGTCTCCATTATCTGTTATTAATTTCATCATTCCTTTCAATCCCTGTTCAGCCACGTAAATAAAATCAGGATGCAACCATCCTTCTTTAACACCACGAGCAATACCAAAAACAAACATTGCAGTTCCTGTTATTTCTTCAAAGGAATCTTCTTTATCTAGAAGCTGATGCCATAAGCCATTTTTACCCTGATAACGAGCTACACCACTAGCTTGTTGCTGGAAATTCTTAATCACAGCATCACGCAGCGGATGATTTTTTGGCATTCTGGAAAGAAGATCTGCCTGTGCCATAAATACCCATCCATTTGCACGGCTCCAATGAGCAGCTCCATGCTCATTATTATCAGTATGATAACAGTGGTAATATATATTTTTCTCAGGACACCACAAATACTTAGTATAGTTTAGTATTTGGTTTGCAGCATCAGTGAAATATTTTTCATCACCTGTCATTGTTCCCATTCTGGACAAGAAAGATATAGCCATGAAAGCATCATCAGCCCAAATAGTATTAACATGCGGCCAAAGGCGTGCTATAGTTCCATCTGCCAAACGAGGCTCTGCATAATTTAAATGATCAGCTGTCTGGTTAATATAATTCAAGAATGATTTATTGGGATGACGTTTCTGAAGTTCTATTAAACTTGCTCCCATTGGTCCATTATCATCAAGACGTTTTCCACGGAAAATCATATGCCAGTTTACTTCACGAACTGCTTTCCATCCTCCTTCTTTTAATGTCTTATCATATAATTTCCTGAAATAATCAAGATTTCCTTCATTAAATACAAAGTTCATGTTTTTTAAGACATATTCATCATACTTTTTATCGCCAATCTTATCTGCTAATTCAAGTAAAGCAATGTTTGTTACACCATTTGTATAATGCCAATCATTATATTTACTTTCAACTTTAACATCAGTTGTAAGAGGCACATTTTTAAGTGATTTATATACCTCTCCTGTCTTTTTATTTTTAAACTCACATGTAGTACTGCTTAAAATGCGATCGGCAATTTTTACAGCAACTTCTTTAGGAGTCATCTTTGTTTGAGCAGAAATAGGCACAAAAAAAAGGGTGATAACACCCAGCAATAAATTCTTCTTTAAATTCATCATAAACGAATATAGATTATATCAGAACAAGAGATGAATTTGATTTTTCAAATTCAATTCTCTTATTCTAAGATAATATTTTTAATTTTACACTCTACTATTTAGGGAGATTAAATGCTACTTTCAATTCTTCCATCAATTCATCAGCCATACCTGTAGGTTCAAAGCCCATAGACTTTGCTGTTAGATATATCTGAGCTGATTTAGAAAGTGTATCAACCATATCAAATGCTTCCATTACATTTTCACCTACAGCACAAACACCATGCTTTTCCCACATTACTACATCGTAATCTGCAAGTTCCTTAACTGTTGCTTCCGCCAATTCAATAGAACTAGGTAATTTATAAGGAATAATACCTAATCCTCTTGGACAGAATGCTCTTGTTTCAGGAATCATACTCCAAAGTAGTTTTGTAAGTACATCTTTTTCCAGGAATGCAGGATTGTGAGTCATTGCAACCAAGTCAATTGGATGAGTATGCATTGCTGCTTTATAGCTAGATCCGCTACCAATTAAGTAGTTATGCATTGACAAGTGTGCAGGAAGTTCTGAAGTAGGACGAACAGGCTGATCGGCAATGATTTCATAGCTAGCACAATCATCGCAAATACGGATAACTGAGCCGTTTTCCATTGGCCAACGAGCCAAGTCACGCATACGTTTGTTTGTTCCTTTACAGAAGAAGTAGCAACCTTTCAAGTGAGGAAGAGTTGTTCCGATTTGCGTTTTATCACTAATAGCTTTCATTCCTCTGATTCCATCAGTAACTACATCTGTAATATTTATAGTGATGTTACCACCATTACGTTCTGCCCAACCTTTTTGCCAAAGGTATCCAGCTACTTCAGCCACTTCAGCTACTTGTTTTGCAAGAGCCGGATTATTTTCTAAAATAGATTTCATATATTCTAATACTAATTAATTATCATTTTAAGATTGCGCCATGGCAACCACGATTATTGAAGATATAAGAACCACTAAGCCAAGAACCAATACTCCAATAGTAGCACTACTGGCTCCTTTCCATTCTTTAAGGATAATTCCCCAAAAATTACTAAAAGTAACATTAAGAGACATAAGAATACTCCATGAGAAAGCCAATAAAACAGGACTGTCAAGAAGGAAACTTTTACCCATTTCTAAACCAAAGAACTGTGAATACCAAAGTACTCCAGCAAGAGCACAAAATAACACATTATTTGTTAATGTCTGACTACCAACCGAAAAATATTCTTTTCCAGTCTTGTTTTTTATATTTTGTTGTATGCAATATGCTGCATTGGTTAAGAATCCACCAAGTGTTACAAGGAATATAACCGGAAGACCAGCATATAAACCTTCAACTCCACCTGCTATTGCAGCTTCTTTAATTGGTGTTCCAGCATCGAGTCCTAAAGCAAAGCAAGCACTCATTACACCTGCAAGTAAAGCAACAAGCAAACCTTTTGTCAAAGCAAAATCCTTAACAGCAGCTTTCTTCTCCTCTTCTGTCATGTTTTTAGAGCGAAGACTTCCTGCATATCCGATAACTGCTATCCCGGCCAAAGTAATACATACTCCGATAAGAAGCATTAAACCTTCTCCGTGAAACAAATCTTTACCGCTGAATATTGCAGGGAAAAGAGTTCCAAATCCGGCACAAGTACCAAGAGCAATACTCTGCCCCAAAGCAACGCCAAGGTAACGCATACTTAATCCGAAAGTCAAGCCTCCTACTCCCCAAAGCACACCATACGCCATTGAAGGAAGAGCACCACCAGAGCTTAGTAATTGAAAGAGATTGCTACCTGCAGGGATTGCAAGTAATGCACCTAGTAAAGGAAATACTAACCAGGCAAAGATACCTTGCACGAGCCAGAAACTTTCCCAACTCCACTGCTTAACTTTTTTAATAGGCACATATGAACTACTTTGCCCCAAACTACCTATAGCAATAATTATTAAACCAATCAGTGTATTCATAATATTATATCAACATTACACCTATTTGTACGAATGAACCCATATGCTAAAAAGCATATGGGTATCCATGCACATTCGGCTTAATTAATTATTATCTTTTAATTGTTACGTCAGCTTCGTATTTCTGGATTTCAGCGATGAATTCTTCACCTACTGGAACATTGTTCTTTAAGCAGAACATATCCCAAACTGCATTCCAAGGAAGACTCTTAGCTTCTTCAAGAAGAGCAAGACGTTCGAATAACTGGCCGTTAGCTTCATATTCACGCAACTTAGCAAGTGGTTCAAGTAATGCTTGCATAAAGCATTTTTGTGTTGCACGTGATCCAATTACATAAGCACCAATACGGTTAATTGAAGCATCGAAATAGTCAAGACCTATGTTAACACGATCAAGCGCATTGCAACGTACAATCTCTTTAGCCAAATCTAAAGTATCATCATTCATGATAGTTACGTGGTCAGAGTCCCAACGAATAGGACGGCTTACGTGAAGCATGATTTCAGGAGTATAAAGCAATAAAGAAGAAATCTTATCAGCAATACTTTCTGTTAAGTGGAAGTGACCTGTATCCAAAGTAACGATCTTGTTATTCTTAGCACCATAACCTAAGTAGAAATCATAAGAACCTACTGTATAGCTTTCAGCACCGATACCGAATAATTTAGCTTCGATACAGTCTTTCATGTTATCATATTTAGTTGCAAAAATCTCATCCAAAGATTCTTTCAACAGTTCACGATACTTAAGACGATTTACAGTCTGATCTTTTGAGCCATCATGAATCCAAAGGTTCATAACACAAGGAGAACCTTGATATTTACCCATTGCTTCAGCAATAGCACGACTGCGTTTTGTATGTTCAATCCAGAAATCACGGATTTCCTTATCAGGGTTAGCCAAAGTAAGGCTTCCACTCTTTGGATGAGAGAAAGAAGATGAGTTGAAATCCAACTTCATATTGTTTTCTTTTGCCCATTTCATCCAGCTTTCGAAATGCTTTGGTTCAATTTGGTCGCGATCAACAAACTTTCCACCAAAATCACCATAAATAGCATGTAAGTTCAAACGATGAGTTCCAGGAATATAAGAAGCTGCTTTAAGAATATCAGCTCTTACTTCATCAATATTACGTGCTTTACCTGGGTGATTACCTGTAGTCTGAATACCACCAGACAACTGTCCGTCTGGGTTTTCGAATCCAACTACATCATCAGCTTGCCAGCAGTGTAGTGATAATGAAATTTTTTGTAGATCTTCCAATGCCTTGTTTACATCTACCCCAACTGCAGCGTATCTTTCAACTGCAATGTCATAAGCTTTTTTAATTAATTCGTCTTTCATGATGTTTTTGTTTTATTTTTAAATATCCTCTCTATATACTTTTAAGAATTCAGCATAAGCGTTACTCCACAACTCGTCATCAGTTGGAGTAAATACATTAACCTCAACAGAGCTACGAATTAGTTCGCGCATCTTTTGAATATCAGGCACAAGCCCGGCAGCTTTAGCCTGTAACATAATATTTCCTATAGCAGTTGCTTCAGAAGGTCCGGCTATTACTTCAAGGCCCAATGCATTTGAAGTAAATGAATTCAGCAGATTATTCTTTGAACCACCACCAATTACATGTAATTTTTCAATAGGGTAAGTTGACATTTTCTGCAAGCTTTCCAATACCTGACGATATCTTAAAGCCAAACTTTCAAAAATACAACGTGTAATTTCGCCAAAGGTTTCAGGAGCCGGTTGATTAGTCTTTACACAATAATCTTTAATCGCATCAATCATTGAAACCGGATTTGCAAAACATGAAGCATCTGGATTAATCAGGCTTTTAAAAGCTGGAGCAGCTAATGCCGCATCTATCAATTCGCTATAAGAGTAATCTTTTTCCCATTCTTTACGGCAGCGTTCAAGTAACCACATACCACAAATATTCTTTAAGAAACGAATAGTTCCTTCAACTCCACCTTCATTTGTAAAGTTCAGTTCATAACTTTCTTTTGTTACAACTGGCTTATCCAGTTCAATACCCATCAATGACCAGGTACCAGAACTTAAATATGCAAAGTTTTTGTTTTCAGCAGGAACAGCAGCAACGGCAGAAGCTGTATCGTGACCTGCGACTGCAATTACAGGAATATCTCCCAGGCCTGTTTGTTCTTTAACTGATTTAGAAAGAGAACCAACAACAGTTCCTGGATAAACAATATCGTTAAACATTTCTTTCTTAATCCCAATAGCCTCCAATAATTCCGGATCAAATTGCTTTGTTTCCGGATTAAGCATCTGAGATGTAGAAGCAAATGTATATTCAGTAACCATCTTGCCAGTAAGCATGTAAGACAATGCATCAGGAATAAATAGAATCTTGTCAGTAACAGGCAATACTGATGAGTTATTTTTCTGAACAGTAGCCAACTGGAACAAAGTATTGAAGTTCATAATCTGAATTCCAGTCAAACCATATACTTTTTCACGAGGCATTTTCTTAAAGAATTCTTCAGGAGCTCCTACAGTGTGAGGGTCTCTGTAGCTATAAGGATTGCGAAGGATCTCACCATCTTTACCAATGCAAACGAAATCCACACCCCATGTATCAATACCAATAGATGTAATTTCAACTTTCTCTTTAGCTACAAGCTTCAATCCATTAACTATCTCATTATACAGAGCAAATATATCCCAATAAAAGTGTCCATTTACCTCAATTATATTATTGGGAAATCTGGTCAATTCTCTAAGTTCTATAGAACCATCTTTAACTGTGCCAAGAATTGTGCGTCCACTAGTTGCGCCTAAATCTACGGCAAAAAAGTTTTTGTTCTCCATTACGTATTTTTCTTTTATAATTTAACACTCCAGAAGTTTTCCGCTGTAACTTTCTCGCCATTGATTGTTTTACAGAGAAATCATTAAAGGTCAATCTCTTAGCAAAACAAATTTCCTAAAGATGCCCCCTCAGACATATAACCGGATTATATAAAAATTAATATTGATTATATCGCAAATATACTCATTATTATATGAGTACGATTGTAAAATTTGATTTTAAAACTGCTCGTTTTGGTAATTGATTATTCGGAATCATTTATACGTTTTACTTCCCCTTTAAAGTCACCAAGATTCACTTCTTTACAGTTCCTGATAATCAAAGCAGGTCCCTCAGCCGGATGTATTGTTACATTGTTAAGTTTAATATGATCTGATTCTGCTATTTCTCCTCCAATTTTTGAAGTTACAAAAACATCTTCTATGGTTATACCGTGTATATTTTGCTCTGGCAAACCATTAAAAAACATAGCACGTCGTGCATTACTACAATTTAATCCTTTTACATGAATATTCTTAAAAGCCGGTGTAGTTTCATCAACCTTTGGTAATACTTTCACCTTAGGTTGTCCTTCTTCACCATCTTCCAAAACCTCTACAGCAGATTTTCCAGCATAATAAAGATCAAACAGCAGCGGCTCAGTTGCAATATCCATCATGCTAACATCTTTTACAAAAATATTTTCTACCACTCCTCCTCGTCCACGACGGCTCTTAAAACGAAGCCCTACGTCTGTTCCAAGAAATTTGCAGTTTGTAACCATCACATTCTTTACGCCACCAGACATTTCACTACCAACAACAAAGCCTCCATGACCTTTAAAAACCGTACAATTATCAACAATTACATTTTCACATGGACGGGCACGGCGTCGGCCATCTTCATCTTTACCCGATTTAAGACAAATGCCATCGTCGCCAACATCAAATGTACTATTAATGATCAAAGCATTTTTGCATGATTCAAGATCAAGCCCATCACCATTCTGAGCAAAAGAAGGGTTCCGAACTGCAACGCCCTCAATAATTATATTCTCGCACATTAATGGATGAAGATTCCATGCCGGAGAATTTTGAAATATAACACCTTGGAGATATACATTTTTACATTCTATCAGGCTAACCATTACCGGACGAAGGAAGTTTTTAACAGCAAGCCACTCTTCCTCTGTTTTCAGATTACGAGGAACATTCATATCTGCTATTTTATCACCCAACAATGTTTTCTCGGAAGGAAACCAGTAATCATCACGTTTATAAGCGCCACCACGTGAAGTAAATTCTTTCCATTGACTTTCTGTTACTTTCTGTCTTTTAACCGGACGCCAGTAATCTCCATTACCATCAATTGCCCCTTCACCTGTAATAGCTACATTGGTTAGATTTCGACCTGAAATTGGCGACTGACAACGACGTGTGTCAAGTCCTTCAAAAGATGTTTCAACAAGTGGATAAAGATCAACATTAGGAGAAAACAAGATTATTGCTCCTTTTTCAAGATGAAGATTTATATTACTCTTCAAAACAATAGGACCCGTAAACCAAACGCCACTAGGAACAACAAGTTCCCCACCACCTTTCTTACTTAAACTTTCTATTGCTTTACTAAAAGCCTCGGTACATAAATCAACGCCATTACCTTTTACGCCAAAATCTGCAATATTAACTCTGTTCGAGGGAAATACAGGCGCCTTGATATGAGGCATCTCAAAAGGAAGATTTTTATATAAAGAGCTATACTTATCAGAGTTTCCCGATGCAAATACGGCGCCACTCAAAGCTAAAGCAACAAGAAAAAGTTTTGTTTTCAAAATCATATAAATATTATAAGTTAATTAATCGTTTACTCGTTTTCATCAAAAAAAAATATCGGCAATTGAGACTCAATTACACACAAAGCCCCAATTGCCGATATCAAAAATATGACTATTTATTAATCAAGTTAACCGGAATAAGCTTTACCGGCCCCAGTAAGCCAGATGGTACAACTTCCCAATTTCCATATTTAGTTGGTTTATAGTTAATATCGACTAAGTTTATTTCTTTAAAGTTTCTCCATTCAATGCCACGACGATCATAATCAGCAATACGATTTGCCGGTAGATTAGTTACTTCTACTTCAATCTTGTTTTCACCTGGTTTCAGAAACTTTCCAACTTTAGCAGTAAAAGGAACCGACCAAAGTGTTGCAACGTCTTTACCATTGATTTTAACACGAGCACTTTCTCTTACATCACCTAAATCAAGCACCCATTCTTCTGCTGCAATTGCAGGAAGGTTGAAGTTTACGCTATAAACGCCAGTTCCCATATTTACCTTCGCCTTAGGTTCATTCAACTCAGTCCAAGAGCACAATTTACCAATATTATAAACATCATCTATTTCAGGTTCACTTTGAACAAAATGAAGTTTCCAGTTATTATCAATTGTCAGCCCTACAGTCTGTGGTGCTATATATTGCCAATCAGCCATCCGTACATCATCATTTGTGAATGTTTTCAAGATAATAGACTCGCCCGATTTGATTTGAACATATACCTGAGTACGTCCATTAGCTTGTCTGATTTTCGCTTTACCACTTTCACCATTTAATGGGTTATAAATAACTGCCGAAACTGCCTTTACACCAAGATTAATCCAGCCTTCAACATCTTTTGGTTGTAAAGAAGCTATAAAATAGTGATAACCCGATTCATTTGAACGACGGATACAGTTCAAACCATTAATGGTTTTCATTTCTTCGTTTACTACACCTGTTGCAGCCAATGTTTTCAGATAGTCGCTTCCGGTAATAACCGTTCCCTTTTTCAAAGACTTACATGTTGTTTCTTTAAAATCAGGAGCAGCAGGAAGCAGACTCAATAAGTTTTTAAAATGAGAACGTCTCTGTTCCAATTTAGAAAATCCAGGAACATCCAAAGGATAATTCTCTATAAAAATAATTTTAGCCCCTTGCTCTGCAAGAGATATGAGGTGAGCTAACACATCATCCGGCATCTTTTTCACAGCAGGAATAATAATTGCTTTATATTTAACTCCACCTTTTGTAAGTAGCATGCCATCAACACACTTTGTATTGCGGATGAAATTATCAGAGATATAATCTACATCATATCCGCTTTGATTAATTTTATGAACGGTTTCAATAAATTTTGGAGCATTTTTCTCCATCTTATGAATATCAAACTGCAACAAACGACCATTCACATCATTCCACATATCATAAACCGGCAAATAAACAAGGAAATCATTATCCGGTTTACCCATTTGCAAGAAAGACTGGCAACGAGTAATATACTGAAAAAGCGCAGGAGCATCATGCCAGATTGTATTAGTAGGCGACATATTTACTGAAGCATAGAACAACCAGCCCGGCCACTTCGCATCTTGTGGAGAATAAGGAGCTCCATGAAAATAAGTATGATTTATACCCGAAACAAACATCAAATCAATATCAGGCTTACATTGAGACAATGAAGTACGGAAATGCTCAGTAAGCCAGGTAAATGTTTCGGCAGAAGTATAAGGTTTCCCGGAAATGTGAGCTGCAGAAGATGCATATTTCAACATAGAAAGATCTGAAAAGTTCTTTAATGTCAATGAATCTTTTCTTAAACCTTTAATTCCAAAATTCGAAAGACCAAAACCTTCGCATTCGGGTACATCTACAGTTGCGTAAAGATCAATAAGATTACCTGGGGAACCGTGAGCCTGATTACGTGTCATGCTTCCATGAGAATGAGCCCAGTTTGTCCACTGACTGGTAAAGTTTTCCTGAAGCAATTCAGCTATTGTTTCCCGATAATCGGAAATAATCCGGGCTGTTATCTCATTACGATTCTGATCCAGAAATTCCGGAAGATATTCCTCCAGTTTGTATCCGCGACGTTTATAGAACTGTTCGAAAAGATCGGGAGTCCAGTCAGAATTAAACACTTCGTAAGAATCATTGAAAAAATTATGAGGATAAGGAGTTTTTGTTGAAGCAAATGCCCTTTCAAAACGATTGAGATAGTTAGCTACAGCTTTACGTGAAAAATGATTCATTACATATCCTTCACCACCAGGAGCCGCACGCTTTACTTTCTGTAAAGTTTTACCATTAAAAACTGCTATTAATCTCCATTTGCCAGCAGGCGCAACCCAGTTTAACTTACCTTGTTTATCCACTTTTGAAGTAATATCCTTACGCTGACCATTATCAGAAAAAGCCATTAAACGATAAAGAGTAGCAATAGATTTCTGCTTTTCATCAGAAATCTGAATATTTGTATTAAGACGTTCGCCTCCATTAAGTTGGTATTCTTCAAAAAAGACCTTACTTGCAGCATCTTCAATACTAACTTCAGGTCCACCAAAAGGCCACCCCGTACCAGTATTCATATCCATTTGCATATCCAGTCTTTTTGCTTCAGACTCTGTATGACGTAACATCTTCATCCATTCGGGAGAAAGAAAATTAAGATCACGAGCTTCATTACCCTTAACTCCATAAATAGGAGTAATCTCCATTGTTCCCATGCCTGCATGAGAATATTCCTGCAAGTTATAAGTAAGATTCTTTTCATCTACAGCGCTTCCAAGCCACCACCAGCGTGCTGCAGGTTTAGCTTCTGTTTTTACAGCAGGCCATCCTAACTGCTGAGCAGAACAATAGATATAAAATGAGGAAAAGCAACTAACTAATAAAATTCTTTTTATCATCATAGTACAGTTTAAGTTCATATAATTAGCAAAAAGCACAAAGTAAATCTTCTCAGAAAATAAACTCTGTGCTTTCTTTTTAACCTGTTATCCTTTTACCTTAAAAAAATTAATGTCCCAATTCTATACATCCCATTATATAAGGACCTGTAGCCTTAGCATCATTATCGCGCATTTTTTCTCCAATATAATATTCAAAGCTTCCGTCACGATAAGGGTTTCCACCCAAACCGCCAACCTGGCAACAGCGTGTCAACGTAAGTGTTCCATCTTCATTTTCCTTTATCAGCTTATTTTTCAATCCATCAAAAGCTTTTTCTGCATAAGCACGATATTTCTTATCAAGATATCCTTTGTTTACAGCTTTTGCATACGCATACATAAACTGAGTCGTAACAGACGCTTCTGGGAAGTTACCTTCTCGTTTCGGCTGATCGAGAACCTGATACCATAATCCATCTTTATCCTGATATTTAGGAAGCGCATCAGCTAGTCCTTGTATTAGTTTAATGATAACTTCACGTCCTTCGTGTCCTGCCGGAATAAAATCAAGCGCATCAACCATAGCCATGAAATACCATCCGATACTTCTTCCCCAGAAGTTTGGAGAAAGTCCGGTTTCCGGATTAGCCCAACGCTGTGATTTGCTTTCATCCCACGCATGATAATAAAGACCTGTTTTAGGATCGTAAGTATGTTTATGGCAAAGAGTGATTTGCTTAACAGCTTCATCAATCCATTCGGGTTGATTAAATTCAGCACCATACTGAGCCATAAAAGGAGAAGCCATATAAATACCATCCAACCATATTTGATGTTGGTAAACCAACTTATGCCAGTAACCACCTTCCAAAGTTCTTGGCTGATCTTTTAATTGCTTAATAAGTACATCCATGGCAAGTTTATACTTCTTATTGCCAGTCTCCTTATATATATCAAACAGCACTTTACCTGAATTCACAAAATCAACATTATAAGCAGACTTGTCATACAGATAAATGTCGCCATTATAACTGATAAGACTATCAGCCCATTCTTTTACATAATTGAAATAACGTTTATCACCAGTCTGTTTCCACATTTTAAGCATTGCGCAGCAACCCACTCCCTGAGCATAGCCAAAGAAAGGTTTCTTTCCATGATCTAGCATATATGCTTTAGGAAAGCGTCTCATTTCAGAATCAGCAAAACGTCTGGCGTAAGTATCCTCCTGAAAAGAATCTGTTCTGAAAGGAGAAGCAGGCAAACCAGCTTCATTGAATAAGTTAGCACGGAAGAAAAATCCCCATCCGTAGCGTACCGCAACAGGATCAAGAACTTCAGGCGCAGAAACTTCAACCTTATTATTAACAATCACAGCCTTCACAGGATAGAAGCGTCTGTCGGTTCCAGCAATAAAGAAACCCTTTAAAGCGTCACCTTTTGATGTCAGTCCACCTTCTACATAATCAAAAGTAAGGATAGCTTTATTACCCGAGATCTTCATAGATTTATATAGCGGACCTGAATATGCACAATTTTTTCCGTAAGTTTTAGCCAAAGCCCATAATGCAAGACGCTCTCCTGTAATATGTTTATTACGAGGATGAATATCTGTAGAATCACCCGCATCTGTAATCACAGCCATACCAGTATTCTTAACTGTTTGCCAGGTTTTCAGCTGAGCTTCACGAATTCCTGCAGGTTGTTTATACTGAGGAGCAATTTGCACAAAGTAGAAAGGCATTTCCGGTTGCGACCATTCCTTACGCCAGCTGTTAATTAAATCGGTAAGAACTTCCTGATACTTCTCAAAACGTACAGAGTTTGATTCGCCCTGATACCAAATATTTCCTTTTATAGTGAAAGGAAGAATAGGATTAATCATACCATTCCATAAAGTAGCCGGAACTTTACAATAATCTTTTTCTCTTTTTACATTACTCAAAGCAAAATCCTGAAGAACATCTGCATAAAGAGGTTTGCTTTCCATCACTTCTTTCTTCATCCACGATTCTGCATGAGTTCCACCCCAAGTAGACTGAATTAAACCCACAGGAACATTCAAACTTTTATAAAGCTTGCGACCAAATACAAAACCTACAGCAGAGAACTCTTTAAGGTTAGTCGGATTACATACAACCCAATGTCCTACGCAATCATCCTTTGGTCCTTCAGGAGAAAGTTGATGTTGTACCTGAAATAGTCGAATCTCAGGATAATCAGCATCCTTCATCTCTTCTTCTTCATTCAACATTCCGGTTTTCCAACCTTTATCTTTAGCAACCTGAAATTCCATATTCGACTGCCCTGTACAAAGCCAAACTTCACCAATCAATACATTATTGATTTTAATCACATTTTCACCCTTTACAGTTATATTCTGTTCTTTTGTTGCTCTAGGAGTTTTCATCTTCAACTCCCACTTTCCGGCAGCATCAGCAGTCGTAACATATCTTTTAAAATTCCATGAAGTAGTAATGGTTATCTTCTCATTTGCAGAAGCTGTACCCCAGATATTAATCCATGTATTTTGCTGCAACACCATATTATCAGAAAATATAGCAGGCAGCTTAACCGTTGCATTGATCTTAACCGAACATGCAATAAAAAATAAAACAGTAAATAAATAAGTGATTTGTCTTTTCATAATGTATGTTATCTGTCGTTCTAGTTTTCGCAAAACAATTGACTTTACAAAAATAAAGAATAGAAAGCATAAAAGTATCTGTATTTTGATGGGAATATTGTCTTTTTTGTTGTTTATTAGCATTATAGCTAAAAACACTAACCAGGCGAAATAAAAAAGTCCATCAAAAAAAAGCTTTTCGACGGACTCTATTTGGGCAAGAAAAGGGACTATATTATTTTTTATGCTTGCCGCCAACGGCAGCAGCCTGTTCCAATTGATACTCTGATTTAACTTTCAACTTGTCTTTTGCCTTTTTGGGCTTTTTGTTTCCTGCAGCTCCCATTTTTCTTCAATTTAAAAAGTTAATTTATATGTCTGACAGTTTGTGACAGTTCACAAATTGTTATATCAGAAAGCAAAAAGTATACCAACAGAGACCAATGGCAGTTAAATAAGTTAAATAAAAAATTTAGCAACAAAGCAGAATTCAATATTACTTCAAAAAAATAATTTCAAAAAAGTATTACTCACAAATTTTCGTAATATTCCTATTTTAAAAAAATGACATTAAACAACTGGTCATTCTTATAAAAACATACCGTAAATATTATTAATAGTAATCTTTATCGCTAAATGTTAATTTTAAAAATTAGGAATAAAAATATTTGCTTTTATAATAATTTATTTCAATTTTTATGGAAGTTAAACCTTAAAAACTGAGATCTATGAGTTCAATTAACTATGTGAAATTACATAAAGGTTTAGGCAATAACACTTTAACCTTACCAGGCTTTGATAAATCTACAGAATGTAATACAAGCCTGATTGACAATACGAGACTAAAAAGAGAGCAAACACCTCAGCTATCTGACAATTTAAACATTGGAGATAAAATCAGAGACTGGGATTTTAATACAACTCTGAATGGTTATTACGATCATGAGGATAATGATTTTAAAGAAATTCCTCATGGAAAGTGTACAATAGTACTCCATACACATGGTATTAACGTCTGCAAGGGATTTAATCATTACCACATACATAATTCTCAGATTGTAAACATCAAGAATGTGCATATCGACAACTTGATATATATGATTATTAATTATTGGGAAATTAAGACTCAATCAATACAGTCATTGGCAATAAGTGGAAAAGAGATCCAGATTCTATCATTTATTGCCAGATATAAAAACGAGATAAGGATTAACTCCTTAAAAAATAGAGTTGCAAGTAAAGAGACAAACCCTGTTTGGTTCTTAATCTATATTACAGCAATAGTTTTAGCGATAATAACCCTTTTTCCAATCATCATTAAAACCTATTACAGCATTAATTTATAAGAAACAGAGATTAATATAGAGTCAGTTTGCAATTTCAGAAGAAAAAAATCTCTCAGAAAATATTATTTTGCAAATTTAATCTAGCAATCTAGCAACCTATCTCGTGATATAAATTTTCATTAAAACTCTGATAATAAAAACAGTAACTTTTTAAAAAAGATGAAACAATTGATTGCATGTTGCGGATTAGATTGCGAAAATTGCGACGCCCGCATAGCCACTGTCAAAAATGACAATGAGTTAAGAGAAAAAACCGCTCAGAAGTGGAGTTCAATGAACAATGCACCGGAAATTACAGCAGCAACCATAAATTGCATGGGTTGTCGTGTAGACGGAGCGAAATTTGCATATTGCAGCGATTATTGCGAAATCCGCAAATGTGTACACGAAAAAGGATTTAATACATGCGGTGACTGCAAAGAATTGGATAATTGTCAGATAGTTGGTCCTGTTTTTCAACACTCTCCAAGCGCTAAAGAAAATCTTCTATCTTAGGCAATAAAAGAATATCTACAAGAGTTATTTGGGTAGCTCTTGTAGTGCATTATTAAAAAATGGGGTTGGTTTACCTCTATTCTCTATATTATCCGTAACGTAGACCTATTTATGACTAACATCTTACTACTTTTCAATAAACTAGGGGTGCTTTCCACGGTTCCTGCTTGTGATTGTCGATCTTGTCCAGTTTGTCGGGATTCAAGCCCAATTCACGCATCATTTGGACATGTTTATCGGACAGTCTGTGTTTCTTTTTGGCAGCTACCCATTTTTCTATTTTTACTGTCATATCAAATACAAAACAACAGATTATTTTTTCGATTATTCTCCAAGTATATGTTTCCGATGATGTAATCCCCATTCCCGCAAAGCTGAAATCACATTGCTTAATGATTTTGCGTGTTCGGTTAATCTATACTCTACTTTGGGTGGAAAGGTATTGTGTACAATCCGCTCAATAAGTTGGTCTTCTACCATTTGTTTCAATTCTTTCGACAAACTCTTGTCAGTTATCCCTGTGATAACCCTGACTATTTCATTGAAACGGTTATTGCCTGAGCCAATAGCTATAATAATGGGTATCTTCCACCTGCCTTCCAATACAGCTAAAGCATCTATTACAGGCAACATTTTATGTCTGCACTTGAGCAGATCTTCAATCCTATTTTTATCTTCCATACCTAATCTTGTTAATACTTTCCCAAAAGGTAGTGCTTTCGCTTTGGATAGTAATATACTTTGGATCACAAATATATAGTATTTTTGTAGAATTATTAATAAGGAACATAAGATACATGAAAAAAGTTATAGCAATAAACGGAAGTCCACGTAAAAAAGGCAATACGGTAACACTTTTGGAAAAAGCCCTTGAAGGTGCAAAATCTCTTGGTGCAGAAACTGAAATGATTCATTTATACGACCTGAAATACAAAGGATGTACCAGTTGTTTTTCCTGCAAAAGAAAAGAGAGCGAGCATTGGTGCAAATGTGCCATGAAGGATGATTTATCGCTTGTTCTCGAAAAAGTAATGGAATGCGATGTCATATTATTGGGTTCACCTATGTACATCTATAATATAACAGGAGAAATGCAATCCTTTATGGAACGATTTATTTTCATGAATTTATCATACGACAACCGTAGCCGAACTAACCTAACTAAAAGCATAAATGTCGGATGCATATATGCCGTCGGGATGCCAGCCGAAATGTTTCCAAGGTTTCAACCCATGTTTGAGTGGCAAAAAGATTGGGCAATGGTCATGAATGGAAAGTGGGAGTATATGATGTCCCTTGACTCATACCAATTCAAAGATTATTCTAAATATGCTACGGGGGTGATGAATGAGCCTCACAAACGCAAAGTACGTGAAGAACAATTCCCGATAGACTGTCAGAATGCTTATGATTTGGGGCGAAGATTGACAGAGTGAGTATTCAAAAGGCTTTTTTGTTCTTTTCGTACCACCTTGGCTCACTGTCAAAAGTAGCCGGGCGACACAGCTTGTCCGTCCGTTTCTTTCTAAAACTCAACAATAAGTAATCTGCTCTCAATATACTTTGGCGGGGCACTTACAAGCCGCTGGTGTACCAAAAAATGATGCTTCCTATACCCGTAGGCGAATAACTCGTCTATTGGGTATTTGGTTTTAAGTTCCTCAATCCCTTTGCGAAGTTCTTCTTCATCGCGTACAAACAGAAGGGTGTTTATCATTTGCAGGAATACATCGGCTAACCGCACGTTCCACAGGTAAACCACCTCGACCTTGAACCACTTTCAAGGTTGTTAAAGAAACTTCTACCGTTTCGATGCGCTTGCCATTCATACATGCCGAGAGGATGAGTGAATCGGGTTTACCGTGGTATTCGTTGATGAAAACGCAGGTGTTTATGGCTTTTCCTTCTTCCATATATTCTTGTATGCTTTCTAATACGTGAACCTGTATCAGACCATCCGAGAAAACCAGTCAGAAGAATTTGGATTTCAGTTCGGTGAAGTTTTTGACTTGTCGGGCTTTTCGAAGCGCTTCTTCTACTTTGTACCGTTCCTCTTTATCTTTGCGCTCCCGTTCCCATAACAGCTCTCTATGCTCCGTCAGTCGATCATGCTCTGCTTTCAGGTTGGCGGGACAAACGTATTTGGCATTATACAAGTTCTTACGGAAGAATCGCAGCAAGTCGATATTTAGAACGCAACTAGGAGGAGTAAGTTATCTAGAATTCTTAATATTTAAACGATGCATATTTTGCTTAAAATATAAATTCCTCAGCATTTCGGTATGATCCCTTAAAAGTACCTTTTGTGTTACATAGTACACCATTAGTACACCTTATAGAATAAAAAAAGCCTCTCAATCAAATGATTAAGAGGCTTTTGCTGTACCCAGAGCCGGGATCGAATTATGTTTATAAATGGTTATAAATGAACAACAAAAGCCCCATTGCAAATCAACGTTATATATCTAAATATCAGCATTTTAAACTATGTCAAGCGTTTATTTTTAAAATTTATCCACATGCAAATATACACAAACATATCCGTTTTTTATTGTTTATGTGGTGCAAATTACATATATTTGCACCACGACATTAAATATTTAGATTATGGCAACGGTAACAGCATTTATTCGTGTATCAACAAAGAAGTCCGAAAAGGCAAATGTGCGTTTCAGACTTAGGGACGGGCGGAAACTTCAGTTGTTTCATAAAAGCAAATTAGAAGTAAATCCGGCACATTGGGACGCTACAAAGCAAGAAATAAAAGCCAAGGTTCTTTTCGACACTGTTAAACGTGCTGAATTCAATCAAAGTGTGGCAAACATGAAGGGCCTTATTTTAGAAATATACAGCGAAACAAAAGACAAGGAAGCACTTACTTCTGAAATATTGGATGTCGAAATAGATAAAAAACTCAACCCAAATAAATACGGCTTGAATGAAAAAAAAGAATCTTTTATTGAAACCTTCACGCAATTCATTAAAGAAAGAAAAATTTCCGATGTTAGAAAATGCAATTTTCGAGTTATAAATCGTGCTTTGCAACGATATGAATTATACAATCAATGCAACGGAATGAAAGATTATAAGTTGTCTTTTGAGAACATCACGTCGACTACACTTAGGGATATTGAAGATTTCCTTTGCGATGAACATAATCTATACGAAAAATTCCCGGAAATATATAAAGCCGTGCCTGAAACACGAACACCTAAACCAAGGGGTCAAAATACACTCAACGACATATTTACGAAGTTAAGAACGTTCTTTATATGGGCCAATGAATCAGGAAAAACAACTAATAACCCTTTCAAGAATTTCAAAATTCAAGAATGTGTTTATGGGACGCCCTACTATATTACAATCGAAGAACGTAACCAACTATATAACGCCAACTTATCACAAAGGCCTCAACTTGGAATCCAACGAGATATTTTTGTATTTCAATGTTTGATTGGTTGCCGTGTCGGCGATTTATTCAAAATGACTAAATCCAACAGGATGAATGGGGCGATTGAATATATTCCGAGAAAGACAAAGGATGGTCGCCCAATTACCGTTCGGGTTCCCTTAAATTCAATCGCCAAAGAAATATTGGATCGTTACAAAGACTTTGAAGGGCCGGGAATCCTTCCTTTCATATCAGAACAACGATATAACGATGCTTTAAAAGACATGTTCCTTCTGACCGGGATTACCCGGATCGTTACTGTTATCAATCCAACAACACGTGAAGAAGAAAAACGACCGATCAATGAAGTCGCAAGTTCCCACCTTGCACGCCGTTGCTTCGTTGGCAATCTTTATAAGCAAGTAAAGGACCCGAATTTAGTCGGGGTTCTTAGCGGACACAAAGAAGGATCGAAAGCATTCGCACGTTACCGTGAGATCGACGAAGACATTAAAAACGAGCTTGTTAAAATGCTAGAATAATGCCTTAGATTTATAATAATATGAAAACACTTATTGATAAGAAAAAAATGTCAGGTAAACAGTTGTTTGAGTACTACACCGGAAAAAAGTCGGAATATGCAAGTATTGTACGACTTCTACTTTATGCGACGCAAGATATAACTAAAGCTTATTCGATTCTCGAATGTTGCGAAAAGGAAAACAAAAGACTATATCCGTTTTATCCGGGAATCGGTCGGGAGACTTGTTTAAATGAAGATATAATCAACACTTTCGAATATATTGGCTCTATTATTGACGGAGCTTTATATATGGGCCCATCTAAAAAATATTATATGCAAACAAACAGCGACTTCTAAATATATAGAAAGCATTGTTGCCAATCTGCAAAGAGATTTGAATATAAACAAATCTTTTTGCAGATTTTTTTTGCTTCAAATCAAGCCTTCAGACCATAGAACACTATATATATTAAACATATTATGTAAAGCATAACAAAATGATAACTTCGCAAAAAATAAAGAACATGAATGTTTATGTTTCGGTATATTTGTGTATCAAATTTAACCAAATTCCGGCCGGGTTTGGCAAAAAGACGAAACAAATTTATCAAATTATGAGCATTAACGATTTAATCACAAAAGAAGGAAAAACAATCGTTGTAATAGAATTACAAGATTTACGAGAATGGCACAATGAAGTTGTTGAAATCACTCGTCGTACTATCGAAGATAGCTTAAATAAACAAGTTGATAAGATCAGCTTCGTTTCGCCAACTGAAGCATGTCAAATACTTCGCATTTCTCGAACAACATTAGCCCGTTGGGCAAAAATAGGATATTTAGTTCCGTTCGAAGTAGGGGGCAAAAGAGGGTATAAAAAAAGTGACATTGACGGAATTTTAAAACATTGATTCTATGACAAGATCAGGCGAAATGTATTCCGATCAGATCGGAAACATGGGAACAATTGAAAATTTGGATAAATCCAATTTTAAACTTGAAGATGGCAATTCCTTTCAGATCAAAAACGACGGATCGGAGCTGATTGAACTTGACGTCCGGCTTGCCGGAATGCCTGAAGGTGAATTTGTAAAAACACGTTTTGAATACGGATGGAACATTGAAATAGTTAAGGAAGTAAAACAAACAAATCTCCCTTATTTCAATTTGAAATGGGGATATTAAAAAAGTGAAGCATGGAAAAGATGGACGAAGATCGCAGCTTGTTTATATCGGCTGCATTACCCGGAACGCAACCGGGATCAACACTTAGAGATGTTTACGAATACCTTGCACAAGGTAGAGTATTGACAACGTTAGACGCCGTTGTAAGCAACCGGACGGTGTGCTTAACAAAGTATATTAGTATACTTAGAAATCAATACGGAATAGACATAAAAGATCGATGGATCAAGCTCGGAAACAGGAAGTATATAAAGCAATATTGGCTTTCTAAGTAATTCATTGCACGCTGCATATTCCGCAACTATGCAGACCGCAAATTTCATTATACCGCAACATAAATTCAAATTTAAAGTGCAGTGTGATGAATTACTTCAATCAAATAAATCATTTTAAGAATCGACCTTTTCCACGAATGGAATATGTCTTCATTATTTTTTCATTACTCTTTTTGAGTAGTGCCGGGATTGGTTTGCAAAAAAGATTGTCACAATGAAAGGATGGATTAGCTTACATAGAAGCATAAGAGATCATTGGATTTGGCAAGACCCCAATAAGTTACGTTGGTGGTTGGACATTCTTATGTCAGTAAACCATGAAGATGCAAAGGTCAATGTCGGCTTTCAATTATTTGAATGCAAAAGGGGGCAATCAATCATGAGTTTGCAAAGTTGGGCTAAAAGATGGGGCGTGTCCAAAGATACAGTACGTAACTTCTTTGTCTTACTCGCAAAAGACGGAATGATTAACACGGAAAACTTATTGAAAACTACACGGCTAACAATCTGTAATTATGATACTTATCAAGGCGGTTTACACGATGAACAAACGATAAGCAAACGATCGTCGTACGATGAGCAAACGCTAACTCACCCAAACAATAAGGAAGAACAATTCAATAATGAAAATAATAGATCATATCCTTTAAAGGATATGTCCGAAAAAGACTTTTCGGCCCCTGATGCTATGGCTTTGGATCAATCTTCTTTTAAAGCTTCTTCAGGGAAAGAAAACCTTGTTTTGGATGCAAGTGATCAGCTAAACGATCAAACACCCGTCAAGGGCAAGAAAAAAGGCAAAGATGTAGATTTTAATGCTATTGTTGCAATGTATCACGCTGAATGTCCTTCATTTCCCCGGATCGTGAAAGTATCAGAAGCCCGTAAAGCAAAAATTAGAATCAGACTTGAAGAAATGAAGGGAGATTTTGAAGTGATAAAAAAGGTTTTTCAAAAACTTGAAGCTTCTAAATTTTGCCGGGGCGATAATAAAAACGGTTGGAAGGCTTCTTTTGATTGGATTTTTGAGAATGAAAAGAATTGGGTCAAGGTTTATGAAGGAAATTATGACAATAAAACCGGGAATAATGTCCCCGGACGCAATGAAAGTGTAAACGATATATGGAAATGATTTTAAAACAGAATATTATGAAAGAAGAATCAGTTTTTAAACCAAAATTCACCTATACAGGTGACAAAAGAAGTTTCGCCGAATTCGTGCGAAAGAATATTAATCATTATGCAAAAGAATGCGGTTGGGGTGAAGTAAAAGAAATCGGAATGCTTCAGCCCGTCCGTAAGGATGAAAACGACTTGATCGTCCTTCAAGTTTTGCACGAAGATAATACAGTTACAAGATTATTCATGCAGATACATGAAAACGATCTTGATCAAGCGACAGGCGACACCAAGCTTGATAAAGGACTAGCGGAAACAGGAATCAACCTTGACGAATATCAAGACCTTGAAGGCTTTCCGTTTTCGGCAATCAGCGGGGCCTTTGACGATATTATTAATCTTGAAAAAGATTATATAAACCACAATGCACCGACACGATTTGTCATTGTTTCACCCGTTATTGACCCCCGGTTGATTGAAAAGGCACGTGAAAAAGATTGGCCGATCAGCTTCTTGATGATTGACAATGATCGTTGTGCCTATTGGAAAGCTTCAGACAATCAGCAGTTTAGTTTTAAAACAAAATAAAGTAACTTGTCAACACTTGTCAAAATGAAGAAAATACGATTATCAGAAAAGGAATTTTGGGCGATTCTTCGCAAAAATGCCGGGATTTATGCCCGAACGGCAAGGGCGATTTCAGATAAATACGGCATTGAATATTCACGTCAGGCCGTCCGGGATCGTGCTTTGAAAAAGCCCGAATTATATGAAGACATTATTGAAGAAAGCCTTGATATAGCTGAAGAAAGTCTTCGTTCCCTTATGCTTTCAAAAAATGAAAGGGTTCGATTTAACGCGGTTGAATTTTTCCTACGTACAAAAGGGCGAGAACGTGGATATGTTGAAAAGTCGGTAAACGAAATCACGGGGAAAGACGGCAAGGATTTGTTGGCCAACCTTACCGACGATGAACTTGACAAGAAGATAAAAGACCTTGAAAAAAGACTTGATAAAAACAACTAAAGCGATGGGAATCAAAGCAAATTTTACTTCAGATACGATACGATCAAGATTTGAAAAGTTCTTGCAGGCAATTGAAAGGCAGCAAATTGAGAAACTTCAATACCTCGGTGAATTATGTGTTAAACATGCAAGGACAATTCCGGCCAATATCGGTTTTACCGACGATACCGGGAATCTTCGGTCTTCAATCGGTTACATGGTTTTTAAAGATGGCGTTGCCATACATGAAGGCTATTCGCAGACTAAAGAAGGAAGTGAAGGAACCCGGGCGGGTCAACGGCTTGCAAAGAAGGTTGGATCAAAGCATTCTAAGGGTTTGGTATTAGTCGTAACGGCCGGAATGAATTACGCCGTTCATGTCGAATCAAAGGACCGTGATGTTCTTACTTCGGCCGAATCACTTGCAAGACAAGAATTGCCAAAGATGATTGAAAAAATGGTTTCAAACATTGGCAAAGCGACCAATGATTAAGGGTTCTAACCGGATAAGGGATAGATTCAAATACTGAATATCAGTTATTTAAGCGTATTTCTCATTGATTTTGCACCACAAATGCGCCACAAGTTAACAGTTTAAAGAAATGCTTGGATAAAACAAGCTAAAAACATTAAAATTCAGATTATGAATAAAAGTCAGAATGAACGATTTAGAAGTGTGCAGGACAAATATAAACATCTTGAAAACACTCATTATTTGGTCGATGTATTAATCAGTCGCATTGAAGACCTTCTTAAAAAAGAAGCTCCAACCGCAACCGATGATATATTGCTTGCTAATGAAATTTTTCTATTGAAAAGCATGAGTAAATTAAGTATTGCCGAAAGTATTAGCCGAAAGAAAAAAACTTGCTTCCAATACTTAAAAAGTTTAATCATAAAAAAGTAAAGCCATGAATATAGATCAAGGCGCAATGGATTTTGAAGCCGGGATGAACAACGATAAGTTCATAAAAGCAATTGACGAAGCTGAAAAGCGGGTCAAGGGCTTTTCTTCGTCAACGGTCGCCGAAGGTGAAAAGATTGACGATGCTTTCAAGATCACAGCCGAAAATATAAAGATACAAAAGGATGTAATTGCCGGACTTGAATCCCAATTAAACAACCTTAATATTGAAATTTCAAAGTTATCCCCCGGGAAAGCGCAAGCCGAATTGAAGCAGCAAGCGGCCGAAGTTTCAGCCGAATTAAAAGCCGAAAAGGATGCTTTGAAAGTGCTTGAAGCACAGGTTGAAACCACTGAAACGGCACATGTGTCACTACGCACGCAGTTGCGAATGATGCGTGAAGAACTTATTGAAATGGAAGCGGCCGGGCTACGTGGTACAGACGCATATCAAGAATTACAAAAAAAGGCGGGTGACTTAAAAGATGCGATGGGCGATGCACAAGCGCAAATGTCAGCAATGGCAAATGATGAAAAGGGATTCCAAGGCGTCGTTTCTGCATTGTCAGGTGTTGCAGGTGGATTTTCAGCCTTACAAGGGGCCATTGGTTTAGTTTCCGGGGAAAGCGAAAATCTGAATAAGATCATGTTAAAAGTTCAGTCCCTTATGGCAATAACGATCGGACTTCAGCAAGTAGCCGAAACCCTTAATAAAGATAGTTATTTCAGCGTCGTATTATTGACTAAAGCAAAGTTGATGTATGCGGCCGCCGTTGATAGGGTATCGGTTTCCCTTGGTATTTCTACGGTTGCAGCACAGGCTTTAATGGCAACATTGACATTAGGACTTTCGGTTGCTATAACGGCAATTATAGCAGGAATAGCAACTTTTTCAAGTCGTTCAGAAGAAGCCAAGAAAGCAACTGAAGAATTCAATAAATCAGTAGTTGATTTAGCTGTTAAACCGATTGCAACTATTCAAGAATTATCCGTTGGGTGGTCACAATTAGGTGATAATATCAAGGCAAAAGAAAAGTTTATTGAAGACAATGCCGAAAAGTTTAAATCGCTTGGTGCAAGTGTGAAGGGGGTTAAAGACGCTGAAGAATTGTTGATCAATAATAAAGGAAAGTTTGTCGAATCGCTTGTTCTAAGAGCCAAGGCCATGGCGACCACAGAGCTTGCCGCCGAAAAATATAAAGAAGCTATTCAAAAACAATTAGAACTTGAAAAAACGCCTGCAAAAAAGACCTATACTCATACCCATTATAATAGATCAACCGGGGATTCTTACGAAACATCTGTAACAAGAAGCAATCCCGAACATGATCAATTAACTATTGATAAAGCAAATCTTGAAAAAGAAGGTCTTGACCTATTCAAAAAGGCGGCTGAATTTTCAGCGCAAGAAAAAAAGATTCTTAAGGAAATAGGCGTATCCTCTAATAATATCACCAAAGGCAGCATTGCAGCCCTTGAAGATAGTATTTCAAAGCTAAAAGCAAAATATAAAGATGCTGCAAGCAGTTCTGAAAGGTCTAATTTATTAAAGCAAATAAAGTCTGAAGAAAAGATACTTAAAAAGATGGATGTGCTTGATAATGAACCTAAAAGCAAGACTTTCAAAGAAGCACTTGATAAAAAAAAGCAACAATATCAAGAGTATTTCAAATGGGTAAATTCAAACGATCCCATATTGAAAAAAGCTGCCGATACTCAATTTACAGGAATGTTAAAGCAAGGGAAATCGTTCTTGGAATATTTGAAAAATCAAAGGGATAAGCTTCTTTCTGTTTCAGATCAGACAACAGCACAAAAAACCCAATTGAAGACTATTAATGACATGATCGCTGAAGAAACAAAAAAGACCGTTCTTCAGAATTTTGAAGAAGCCCTTCAGAAGCAAATGAATTCGGCAACATCCGTTCTTCAGATGCTTGACATTATTTCTAAAAAGCGAAAAGAATTATCCGGGGATGGATCAGACCTTGATACCGGGAAAAAAGAAATACTTGATAAGGCCGATCAGAGTACGCAAGAACAAGCAGTTCAAGAAAGAAACAAGCTAATAGAAAATTACGCTTCGTATTTAACGAAAAAGCTTCAGTTACAACAACAGTACACCGACGATATGATCTTGCTTGAAAAACGATTAAAAGACGCTCAAACGCCCGAAGAAAAAGCGAAAGTACAAGGGGCAATCAGTAACCGAAAAGTGCAATATTCAAAAGACAGCAAGTTATCAGGTGATTCCGATTATGATGCAATGGTCGTTCAATACCAAAATTTTGAGCAAAAAAAGCAAGCGATTATTGATGAATTTAACGAAAAACGGCAAAAAGCCCAAGAACATGGAAATTCTCAATTAGTCGAAGAACTTAATAAAGCCCAAGCTAAAGCCCTTTCTTCTTTGGCAAGCGACGAACTTATGAAGTCCCCTGATTGGACTAAATTATTTGGCGATCTTGATTCAGTTGCAACAAGCGAAATTGAAAAGTTGATCAGTTTGATCGAAACAAATGAAGTTTCCCTTGGCGTCAAGCTTTCACCCGAAGATATGAAGGTGATTAAAGGTAAATTGCAAGATGCCAAAAAAGAAGTTGAAACAAGGAACCCATTCAAGGCCCTTGTAGATGGAATGAAGGAATATTCTTCAGCTACGGACGACGAAAGTAAAAAGAAATCTTTCAAAAAGATGTTTGAAGGGGCTTCAGCTTCAATTGATCTTGTAAAGGGGGCTTTTGATTCGGTTGTTGGCGGTCTTGATAAGATGGGCGTTTCTATGGACGATCAGACAAAGGCCGTCTTTAATGACATATCCGGGATTGCGCAAGGGGCTTCAACTTTGGCCCAAGGTATTGCAACCGGAAATCCCCTTGCAATTATCCAAGGATCAATTGATATTATCTCCAATGGCATTGACTTGATTTGGGGATCGAAGGATCGTAAACTTGAAAAACAGATCAATCAACACAAAGAAGCGGTTGAAGCTTTAACTGAAGCTTATTCAGACCTTGAAAGGGCCGTTGACAAAGCCCTTGGCGGTGATACATACAAGAATCAAAAACAGATGATCGCCAACCTTAAGGAACAAAGGCAAAATTATCTTGAAATGATTCAATTAGAAGAAGATAAGAAAAAAACTGATTCGGATAAAATCAAGGAATATCAAAAAGCATACAAAGAAGCCGGACAAACTATTCAAGACGTTCTTGAAGAAATTTCGCAAGACATCCTTCAAACCAATGCGAAAGACTTTGCAGGTCAATTGGGTGATGCTATTGTCGAAGCATTCGGAAAGGGTGAAGATGCTGCAACCGCCTTCGGTGATACCGTCAACGACATAATGAAAAATGCTATTCTTAACCAATTAAAGAAAAACTTCCTTCAAAAGCAATTAGACCCAATCTTAAAGCAGCTTGAAGATGATATGGGTTATTGGAACGGAAACAATTTTGTTTTCGATGGACTGACAGAAGAAGAACAAGCAAAATTTAAAGCGCAAGTTGCTTCAATTGGTCAAAATTTCAATTCAGCCCTTGGAGCTTATGGCGATTTGTTTAAAGGCCTTGCCGACGAAGTTGACGACAGTTCTTTAACCGGGGGAATCAAAGGTGTGTCTGAAGAAACGGCAAGCGTATTGAGTGGCCAAATAAATGCAATGCGTATCAATCAAACCGAATCATTAACAGTGTTGCGAAATCAACTGATGGTATTGAATCAAATCGCGGCCAATACGTCGTATAACAAACATCTTGTTGATATACGCAACGACATAAGGGATATAAAAAATAATAACAGTGAATTTAGATCGGACGGCATTAATTGACAGGTTCTATCCGCTCAATGGGTATATATATACTCTGATTATCAATGCTATAATAGCATAAAAGACAATTTTTGCACCACATTTGCACCTATTGACTTAATTATTATCCAACTCAACAAAAAGAGCAATATTAAAATGGAACAAATTATTATTACACATTTAGACGGTTCAACGGTTCCCCTTCAATCAAGGGGGACCACAAGCCGAATCACACGGGCGACGCAAACAGTTCAACTGTTAGGCAATGATACGGTTGATATTACAATCGAATCAGCTTATAAAATGACTTTTGCAATCGGGGATAAGATTACAATTGTTGGCCGTGATTATACAATGAACATTCCGGCTAAAGAAAAGAAAGTTTCAGCTAATCATTTTCAGTATGATTTGCAGTTTGAAGGGGTTCAATATGATCTTTTACGGGCAACATACGACGTGAACATTGACACGACCGGATCAGATATTCAGGGCGATTCTTTAACGGGAGACATGAAGCGATTTTTAGATGTTCTGATAGCAAATATTTCCCAAATATTCCCCGGAAAATGGGTTCTTGGAACATACCCGGTCGATACTGAAGCAATGACATTGACTTTTGGTGAAACTGATAATTGTCTTTCAGTACTTCAAACTCTTTGCGGTAAGTATAATCAGGAATTCGATATTGCTATAAGTGCAAACGGAACCCGGACAATTAATATCGGGCAAGCCGGGAAAACATTCGGTTTCACCTTCCAATATGGCAGGGGTCGGGGAATCTATGATCTTACAAGGGAAAAGGTTTCTTCTTCCAACATTGTAACCCGGTTAAATGTGTTTGGATCAACAAAAAACATTACTTCAAAGTATCGTTCAACAAAGCTATTGTTGCCAGGCAAAACGAAGCCGCAAAGTTTCCTTGAAGATACTGCCGCAATTTCAAAATATGGAGTTTGGAAGAATACCAAGAATTTTGATAGCATATTCCCACACCGTATCGGAATTGTTTCGGCCCTTGGCGATTCTGTTTTGAAGTTTATTGATACTTCAATGACATTCGACCTTAACGAAAAGGAATCGGACGGCGTGACAACAAAGTATTTACTATCAGGTACGGCTGCAAAAGTTCATTTTAATACAGGGCAATTGGCCGGATATGAATTCGATATTCATTCCTACGATCATGCAACAAAAACCTTCAAAATAAAAAGCCAAACAGATGAAAACGATTATACATTCCCATCTGAAACATCTTCAGCTTTTCAAATTGGGGTTGGTGATGAATATGTTTTATTGGATATTGCTTTGCCGCAATCCTACGTTGATACAGCCGAAGCCGAATTATTAGCCGCCGGAACGGAATATCTTGCACAAAATTGTCAACCAAAGGTTCAATATTCTTTAACCGTTGATAAATTTTTCCTTGCAAGTGTTGTCGGGGCCGATGCTGAATCGAATGTCTTTTGGGTTGGTGATTATATTCCGATAAAAGATGCCGATATTGACGTCGATAAATCAATAAGAATCAAAGGTTTCACCCGTGATCTTATGACTGATTATTCATATAGTTTGACCATTGCCGATTTAGCGGTGACAAAGTCAGCATATAGCCGGATAATATCCGACCTGATTGACATTGATAAGGTTATCAAGATTAATAATATGAAAGACCCGGCAAGGGCAAGACGTAACTATCTGAATGCGCAAGAAGTGCTTGGAATGGTATTCGATCCTGAAGGTGACTACTACACTGATAAAATCAAGCCGGAATCAGTTGATACTGTTATGTTATCCGTTGGGGCCAAATCAATGCAATTCGGGCTTGTTGGCACTGTTTTTCAACCTAATTACGGGGGCAATAAAAACAGAATCGTTTATAAAGGCGGAGTATTAACGCATTATGCCATTGTTGACGCAAATAAAGTTCCCCGGTCTTGGACAATTGACGATGGCGATCAAACATTATTGACTGATGCACAACCATATTATATTTATGCAAAATGCGAAAAGAATGATGAATTCGGATCGATTATATTTTCAAAATCACAAATTGCAGTTGAAAGCGATCCTTTATATTATCATTTTTGGGTTGGTATAATTAATTCGGTAGATATAGATTTAGCTGCGCGTTCAATTTCATTAATGTACGGTTTCACAACTATCAACGGCGGATATATTAAAACGGGGCGCATTGATTCGGCAGATGGTGAAACATATTTTGATCTTGACGGGAATAAATTTAGGATGGGTAATCAAACCGCATTTATGGGTTGGAATATAGACGGTAATTCCGGTCTTAAAATTCAAAATGCAACAATTGTATTGACTGATTCAAACGGGAAGGAAACAGTTCGTTTAAATGGGGCTGACGGCTCCGGGTCACTTGGTGATGTTATAAGTTGGGGGAATGGACTTTCAAATATAGCAAATTTCATATTCCAAAACCAAAAGATGGTTTCCCAAGCTCAAACAAACAGTGTACCTAATTTATCGCTTGATGGTCTTACGGGTTTGATAAAAATGTTAAAGGCTGAAATTGGTAGATTTAAAGTTGTAGATGGCGACATAATTGGTTTTGATTCAAATAGTAAAGAAAGAATTAGATTTTCAGCAAATTTATTACCTGCAATAAACTCATTAAATCAGGGATGGACAATTTTAACTGATGGATTCCAAGACACAACAACGGCTTATTTTTATATTGATGAAGAAGGTTCAAATTCAACATACCAACACACCTATGAAACTAGCTTTACTACAAGCGAACCTTGTAATGTACAAGTTGCCGCACAAGGTGAGACAGGTGTTTCATTGTCGCCAACCCCACCTTCAGGCGAATATGTTATAGTTGAAGATGTTGTTCAAATATATTTGGGTAATGAGCTAAAATTTACAGGAACATATAATCAGTCTTTTTATGCTTCAACTCCCGGCAATTATACTGTTAAATGTACAACCAATGTAACAATGGTTGGTATGTCAGGGCGAGAAGCTTATGAAGCAACTGTATATCAAGACTTTTTCGCAATAATGGCGCAAACAACGCCCGAAAAAACATTTATAGGTTCCGATGGTCTTTATAGTATTTTTAGCGGTGGAGAATATATATATTTTAAGAACGGTTACGGATTCGAAGCTAAAGCGGGAAATTATGGGCTTCAAATAACGACGGCGGGGGTCAAAAAATGGAACGGCTCATCTTGGGTGTTAGTGACATGGTAAAAGGTGACACGTATCATAGTGGGAGTTATTATATAATATCAAGAATGTATTAAAACAGGGTTCTATCCCATCAATGGATATACATATCTATTGAAAAACAGATAATTAGGTTCAAACAAAGGTCAATTTGCACCACGTTTGCGCCACAAACAATGATTAAGTCACTTTTAAACAGTTTATTTTATGGAAAATGAAGAATTGAAAAAGGCAATGTCTGACAATGTTCAAGGATGGATTAAAGACAAACAAGAAGGTCGTCTTGGCGGAAAAGACTTGCACGGGAAGACCCCTTTTAATCCGAACCCACAAAAAGAGGATCAAGGACCAACAGTATTAAACGGAGTATTAACAGGTAAAACAATTTAAAAACATGAAAAAGATTCTTATTTCAGAAAACAGCGAACAGGCAAACGCCTTTATTTCAGAACTTGAAAATATTTATTTAGTATCAGTCAGCACGGTTTATGTAAAGATTCAAGCGTTGGGCGTTGAAATACCTTCAAAGAAATTCTTGTTTGACGTTATCCGGGGCGATATGAAAGCACTTCAGGCAAAGTATGAAGACTTAACCAAACCGGATATTGAAACATTCAAATCGCCAATTGCACAGGCCCAAACGAAGAAAGCATTCGACGAAAGAATGGACGAAATTCGCAGAACGGTTGAGGCTTTGTTCTTTTCCAAAAAAGAAATCAGCTACCGCCTATTGAATGACAAATACTTCGAACAATTTATTGATATTGACGAATCAGGCAAGCCCTATATTTCAGACGAAACAAAAGCTTCTATTGAAGAAAGTTTCAAGGAATATATTGACAGTGTTGAAGGTGAAAAGGTTTATAACATGCAGCAATCAGCCGCAAAGGCCCTTGATGATTTTTTGGTGGCCTTATACAGAGCCAAATTAGAACGTGGAATCGATCTAGCTCCAAAGCTTTTCTTGATGAAGTATTTCAATCTTGTTGAAGAAAAAGGACGTTATCGAGTTTCAGCCGAACCGATGGACTATAATTCAAACGATTAATAGTTTACTTTCAATGCGATTGCATGGCCATGTATTGACTTTGCAATCGCATATTATTCCCACCCCAATTAAATAAATGAAAGCATTAATTATTAGTGATCCAAAAGACCCCCAAATAAATAAAAGAATTAGGGATGCAAAAGAATATTTGGAATCCCAACATTATGATACAGAGGTGTTATTCCCATATCAAAAACATAGTGATTTAGAAAATTACATTCAAATAGCGAATTTGCTTAATCAAGGTGAAATAATATTTTGCACTGAAGGTTGGTTGAATGATCCGAATGCCATTAGATTAAAATGCCTTGCTGAAGATTTTGGGTTAAAGACCATATATTCACTGAATGAATATTGGACGAAAATTTTGAATAACATTACAAAGATCAGCAATGCGATTGAAAGCGTTTTCGATTTAAGTTATAGCAAGTTTACGTCAAAAAGCAGGGAACGAAACCGTTATTTTGCACGTTTGATATTTTTTGGCCTTTGTCGAAAGTATGGTTTTTCGCTTGAATTGACTGCTATTTTATTAAACCGAGATCACACTACCGCTTACCATCTAATCCAAAATTTTGATAATGAATTGAATTTTAATCAAAATTTTAAAGCACTAAATGAAAAAGTTTTGGATGTTTTCAATAGTAGCAACCCCGGTCATTTTTTGTCAATAAAAGAGTGTCAATTGAAAATCAATCAGTTACGAAATATCAAGAGATAAGAAGTGTATCACTGTAATACATAAGTCATTGATTTACAGCACAAAGCTAATAAAATAATTCAAAATCAACGTTGTTTTTCAAAAAAAAAACATTCAACTTTGTCGTATCAAATTTAAAAAAAAGGAATTATAGTTATGGAGAAAAAGAATTTATCGCAAAATGTGATCGTTGATCAGTACAAAAATGAATTAGTTGAATTATGCAAAAGTTTCGATTGGGAATCACAAGCCGCAATCCCGGTCAACTCTTTAGTTGGTGTTTTGAATCATTATATCAGTGACACAGAATTGTATCAACATCATATAGTTGAAGTTACAAGCAACTTTACAAGGGTTATCGCCTTTTTGACTTCTATGTGTGAACTTTCAAGAGTTATTTCGAATATTGAACAAAAAAATGGGAAATCTGACATTACCAATAACTGAAAGAGAATATCGTAATGCCTTGCTTGACGCCGCCGAAATGGGTGCGCAAAAAGCATTGATCGAAGCCGGGGTATTGAAGCCTTATTTAAAACTACGTGAAGCGCAAAGGAAATACGGTGAAGCCATTGTAAACAGATGGATAAAAGAAGGGCTAATAACCCCGATCAAGGACGGGAACCGAACCGCAAGCGTAAGAATCGATCGAATGCAGATTGAAGCAATTGCCAAGACTTGCAACCGGGCCAATTACCTAACAACTGAAGAAAGAAAGTAATTCACATAAATATGTTATATTATGAAAAACTTAATTTTAAAAAAGAAGATCAGAAAAAACGGATTGAAAGTTTATCTTGTTATCCGTAACAGTGAAGTAATTGAAACCCGTGTATCACCCAACGACTATGTTGCCGCTTCAGTCTTGTTTACTCAAAAGAAAGGATATGAAATATTCTTCCATTGCCACACTGATAAAATCGGCAAAGGCGATTCTGAACAAATGAGAAAAAAACGGCCTGAATGTTCAATTGGTATTGCATACTTAAAACAGTAAAAGCCGGTCCGCAACCTTGAATGAACGGAACAAATATATCTTGTTATTAACATTTAATTAATTATCGTATGGAAACAAAGATTATTGAAAAAGTAGACATGATCCTTAATGATTTTGGCAACGAAGGCATTAAACAACAAATTGACTTAATGTTTTCAAATAGTTTGTCGGGGTCTTTTGGCGTCGATGGTGAAACGATTGAAATGCGTTATATTCTAGTAAAGGCCTTGATTGATTTGTTTGAAACAAGAGCAAAGGAAAGGACCGCCCTTAGTGAAAGTACTGAATAACCCGCAGTTTATTCAGAAATTGCCGCAACAAGTCGTCAAGCGCAACATTGACGGCTTTTTTTTTGCTTAAACATCAGGTCAAAACTTGTTTTGACATATATCTATGCTAATAGATATTATATATTTCCTTTTCTTTTCTTTTCTTTCCTTTATACGTAAAACGACTTGCATTGCAATTGGTGAGCAAAAGTAATGCAATTGTATTGGATAATAGCAATTTATTTAATATAACAAGTGTTTGATATTTAGTGCGATAATATTGGAATGAATTGATTGCAAGAATCGATTGAAAAGCATATCTTTGCTATGCGATCAAAGCGATCGTCCAGTCAAAACGATATTGATAGATGCTTGCGTCTCTATCTTTTCCATCTAATGCAAGGCCCGGCAATTTATATTGTGGGGCCTTCTTTTATTTATGTGGTGCAATCGTGGTGCAAAATCAAAAAGAAAAGCCTGTAAATACTTGATCTACAGGCTTTTATTATTCTAAAAAGTACCCAGAGCCGGGATCGAACCGGCATGGAAGTGAATCCACTGGTGTTTGAGACCAGCGCGTCTACCAATTCCGCCATCTGGGCGAATTGCGAGTGCAAAGATACAGCTTTTTTCTATATTTGCAAGACTTGAACTAAAAAAAGATGAAAAAAAGAGAATTAGGTTAAGATGAATATGCTTTTTATAAAATTAATAGTACCTTAGCGGAAACTTTTAAAATAGCTATTATCATGACAAACAGCAATAATTATTGTGTAATCATGGGTGGAGGTATAGGAAGTCGTTTCTGGCCTTTCAGTCGTAAAAGTCTCCCCAAACAATTTCTTGACTTTTTTGGAACAGGACGTTCTCTACTTCAACAAACTTATGATCGTTTCAGCAAAATTATACCTGCAGAAAACATATTTATTGTAACCAATGATTTATACTCTTCGTTGGTTAAAGAACAGCTACCACAGTTATCACAAGATCAAATTTTATTAGAGCCAACTCGCAGAAATACAGCACCTTGTATTGCATGGGCATCATATCACATTCAGGCTATTAATCCGAATGCAAATATAATAGTAGCTCCATCCGACCACCTTATTTTAAAAGAAGGTGAATTCCTGGAAGCTATAGAAAAAGGCTTAAAATTTGCAGCCAATTCTAACAACCTGCTTACATTAGGTATCAAACCTAACAGACCAGAAACTGGTTATGGTTACATTCAGATTGACGAGCAAAAAGACGGTGATTTTCATAAAGTAAAAACATTTACAGAAAAGCCTGAATTAGAGCTTGCTAAGGTTTTTTTGGAAAGCGGCGAATTCTACTGGAACTCGGGTCTATTTATCTGGAATGTGAATTCTATATTAAAAGCGTTCAATGAACTTTTACCCGAATTAGTAACCAAACTATCAGTTGGCAATAAGATTTATGCAACCGAGAATGAGAAAGCATTTATCGATGAAAATTTCCCGGCATGCCCTAATATTTCAATAGACTTTGGAATAATGGAGAAAGCAGACAATGTTTATGTTTTAATGGGTGATTTTGGTTGGTCTGATCTTGGAACATGGGGATCACTATACGATTTATCATCAAAAGACGAGAACAATAATGTTTCTCTGAAATGTGAGACATTAATGTATAACTGCAAAAATAACATTGTTGTATTACCAGAGGGAAAATTAGCAGTGCTTCAGAATATGGAAGATTATTTAATTGCAGAATCAGATAACGTATTGTTAATCTGCAAGAAAGATGAAGAACATGCTATACGTAAGTTTGTAAACGATGCCCAAATAAAGATGGGCGAAGATTATATTTAAAATATCAACTATAAAAAAAGAATGCGCGTGATTATAATCATGCGCATTCTTTTTTTATAAATCGACCTTATTGTTCTCCCAAGCTGTTTTAATAGCAGAAGCTATTGTAACAAACTCTTCGTCAGACAGTTTTTGTTTAGGATTTGAAATTACCATATCTGATTCCTTGTTAATTGGAATAAGATGAATGTGAGCGTGAGGAACCTCCAGCCCCATTACTGCAACGCCAACTCTTTTACATGGAATAGCTTTCTCAACAGCCTTAGCTACACTTTTTGCAAAAAGATGCATAGCTGCCAATTCTTCATCTTCCATATCAAAAATATAATCCACTTCACGTCTAGGAATAACTAATGTATGTCCCTTAACCAAAGGATTAATATCTAGAAAAGCAAAGAATTTATCGTTTTCAGCTACTTTATAGCTAGGTATTTCACCCGCTGCAATTTTACTAAATATTGTCGCCATTGTTCTATTGAATTTTATAGAGAAATATTCATCACTTCAAGAGAAATCTTTCCTTGTGGAACTGTTATTTCTGCTATATCTCCTACTTTTTTCCCAAGAAGTCCCTTAGCAATCGGAGTTTTAACAGACAACTTGCCTTCTTTCAGATTAGCTTCACTTTCAGAAACAATAGTGTATACCATCTTCATTCCGTTCTTTACATTCTTAAGTTCTACCTTATTCAGAATCTGAACAGAATCTGTCTTCAATTTAGACTCATCGATAATTTTAGCGTTGCCTACAATATTCTTCAACTGACTAATTTTCATTTCAAGCATACCCTGTGCTTCTTTTGCCGCATCATATTCTGCATTTTCAGACAAGTCACCTTTATCTCTAGCTTCACCAATCTGTCTTGAAATCTCAGGACGATTTACAGTTTCGAGAATTCTCAGTTCCTCAACTAATTTCTTGTAGCCTTCTTCTGACATATAAGCCATATTAATCCTCCTATTTTAATTAATTAATAATATTCTTTTAAGCAATAAGTAATTTAACGGTCATATAAACAAAAAAGAATTCCAACATAGATATGTCGGAACCCTCTTTCTATTTGAATACTTTGCAAAGATAAGATTTTAAATAACACATGTCAAGTAAATTGGTATGCTTTGTAACATGTTTTACATAAAAGTCCTATATATTAGCAAATTAAAGAAGTTTTTGCAATCCAGATTCTATATTTTTAAGACTTTCAAAACGTGAATTAAGCTCGTTATTCTTATTAATCAAGAACAGAGTTGGCACATTCTTTATATTATACAATGGAATATATCTCGATTCTGCTCCATCTTCATCACGAACACAAATCCAAGGTAATTTGTCTGTTACTGTTTTCCAATAATGTTCGTCGGCATCTAAAGAAACCTGATATATCTGCAAACCTTTGGATGCATATTTATTGTACAACTCACGCAAGTTAAGATTATGTTCAGCAGAAGCCTGACTCTGATAAATCACAAAATCTAATAACACGACCTTACCCTTTAATTGACTCAACTTTCGAGAAACACCTTGAACATCTTTCAAGTCAATATCTATTAATCCAGCTTCAGAAATCTTATTTATTGGAATTTCGAGTGTTTTTTGTTTCGCAGGTCTGGTATTCCTCAATCCCTTGATTACAACATTATATAAATTTTTTGTTCTTACAGCATTTGGATATGCATTGGTTAAACTTGTAGCCACAGCCTGGAAACATCTAATATCTTCCTTGCTATTCATCGGATCGAAAGCATAATAATCACCTATTCTCTGGAAAAGTGCAAAATAAGCATAAGTCATATTAGGAGCAGCAAAAATATATTTAGTTTTCACCTTATCTTTATATTTGCTTATCATGCCAGAAACGCTATCCTGAAAGATATCATTTGTAATTTTATTTTGTTGAGCATCTTTAACCAATCCATCAATCTTGTTTTGAAGATCAATCTGCATTAATGTAAGCTCTTTTATTTTTGCACAATTCTCTGAACCAGTAATAGAGTAGCCGGTTGAGAAATCACCATATTTAGCTTTAAGATCAAGAGTCTCAGTGCTGTCAACAGAAAAATTGATCACTTTTTCATCAATTCTCAATCGATAAAACTCCGGAGATTCAGGACGCAATTGTTTAAAACTAAATTCACCATCACTTTTCAATTTAACAGAATCAAGTGGTTCAACTCCTTCAATGCCAGAAGCTTCAAGATACAGCATTTTCCCTTCAGCATCAGATACGGTTCCTTTGATATTGAATTTGGGTTCCTTGTTACAAGATGCTAAAACAAGAGCTCCAAATATGAATAAACTAATTTTTTTCATGATATAATTCTATAATTCGAACGGTTAATTTGTCATTAATGAGTTGCAAATATAGCCTTTTTCACGTTTAGACAAAGCATTTACTTATCTACTTCTCTTTAAAAAACGAAAAAAAACGATTTTACAGTAACTTTTTCACTCATTTACACTGTCTTAGAAATAAGAAATATATATCTTTGCCATAATTTTGAAAGAAAGAAATAGATAAAACAATTTTTATGATCAACCCAATTGTTAAAACAATCGAGCTAGGAGATGGAAGAACCATCACACTCGAGACGGGAAAATTGGCAAAACAGGCAGACGGTTCTGTAATGCTTCGCATGGGAAACACCATGTTGTTAGCTACTGTTTGTGCCGCTAAAGATGCAGTTCCCGGAACAGATTTCATGCCCTTACAGGTAGAGTACAAAGAAAAATACGCCGCTTTCGGTCGTTTCCCTGGTGGTTTCACAAAAAGAGAAGGTAGAGCTTCTGATTATGAAATCCTTACCTGTCGTCTTGTAGACCGTGCTCTACGCCCATTATTCCCAGACAACTACCATGCAGAAGTATATGTAAACATTATCCTTTTCTCTGCAGATGGTGAAGATATGCCCGATGCTTTGGCAGGACTTGCTGCTTCTGCAGCATTAGCTGTTTCAGACATACCTTTCAACGGACCTATTTCTGAAGTACGTGTTGCACGTATTGACGGTAAGTTTGTAATTAACCCAACTTTCACTGAACTTGAAAAAGCCGACATGGATATCATGGTTGCTGCAACTTATGATAACATCATGATGGTTGAAGGTGAAATGAAAGAAGTTTCAGAAGCTGAACTATTGGAAGCAATGAAAGTTGCTCACGAAGCAATCAAAGTACATTGCAAAGCTCAGATGGAACTAGCTGAAGCTGTAGGTTCAACTGTTAAACGTGAATATTGCCACGAAGTAAACGATGACGAACTTCGCAAAGCTGTTCATGAAGCTTGCTATGATAAATCATATGCAATTGCAGCATCAGGAAATAGAAATAAACACGAACGTGAAGACGCGTTCAATGCTATCCGCGATGAATTCAAAGCTCAGTTATCTGATGAAGAATTAGCTGAAAAGGGAGCTTTGATCGACAAATATTATCACGATGTAGAAAAAGAAGCTATGCGTCGTTGCATTCTTGATGAAGGCAAACGTCTTGACGGAAGAAAGACTACCGAAATTCGCCCAATCTGGAGTGAAGTTGGTTATCTTCCAGGCCCTCACGGATCTGCTATCTTTACCCGTGGTGAAACTCAATCTCTGACTTCTGTTACTTTAGGTACCAAGATGGATGAGAAAATCATTGATAATGTATTGGCAAGAGGAAAAGAACGTTTCTTGTTACACTATAATTTCCCTCCATTCTGTACAGGTGAAGCAAAAGCTCAACGAGGCACAGGCCGTCGCGAAATCGGACACGGAAACCTGGCTCACATGGCTTTAAAAAATATAATCCCAGATAACTATCCTTACGTAGTTCGTGTAGTATCTGAGATTCTTGAATCAAACGGTTCTTCTTCAATGGCTACTGTATGTGCCGGAACATTAGCTCTTATGGATGCTGGTGTGAAGATTAAGAAACCAGTTTCTGGTATCGCAATGGGATTAATTAAGAATGCAGGTGAAGATAAATTTGCTGTATTATCTGATATTCTGGGTGATGAAGACCACTTAGGCGATATGGACTTCAAGGTTACAGGAACAAAAGACGGTATTACTGCTACTCAGATGGATATCAAGGTAGACGGACTTTCTTTTGATATTTTGGAACAAGCCCTAAGTCAAGCTAAAGAAGGTCGTATGCACATTCTTGGTAAGATAATGGAAACAATTCAAGAACCTCGTGCTGACTTGAAAGACCATGCTCCACGTATCGAAACATTAACTATTCCTAAAGAATTCATTGGTGCAATTATCGGCCCTGGTGGAAAAATCATTCAAGGAATGCAGGAAGAAACTGGCGCAACTATCACTATTGAAGAGGTTGAAGGTGTTGGTAAAATTGAAGTATCAGGAACAAATAAAGCAGCTATTGATAATGCAATGCGCTTAATCAAGGGTATTGTTGCAGTACCAGAAGTTGGTGAAGTTTACAAAGGTAAAGTACGCTCAGTTATGCCTTATGGTGCATTCGTAGAATTCCTTCCAGGAAAAGACGGATTACTTCACATCTCTGAAATAGACTGGAAACGTCTTGAAACTGTTGAAGAAGCTGGAATCAAAGAAGGTGACGAAATTGAGGTTAAGTTAATCGACGTTGATTCTAAGACTGGTAAGTTCAAACTTTCTAAGAAAGCTTTAACTCCACGTCCTCCAAAGAAAGAAGATAAGTAATTAAAATACTTCCTTATATAATGAAAGGGGTTGTTCATTTTGAACAACCCCTTTTTTATGCTTTTAATTCGGGCTTCTTTTAAGTCTATTTTCAACTATCAAAATCCCGAAATATAATTTTGGTAGAAAAGGATAATATTTTCTTTTACTTGGTCAATTCATATAGTCGAAGAACCGATGGTTGAGGAAGTTTACCTGTTCGTTTCTGGTCGCGATTAGGCGACAAAGCCTCCCAACGAAGTATATATTGAGAATCCTTTTTATTAACTCCTGAATCTTTTATCTTATAAACCAACATACCCGGGAATGCAGAATCCAGCACTTCCATTTCTTTTGGATAAGCAGAAGGGATAGATTCTTCGCCTATAGGAGCAAACGTACTCTCGCGGGCAATAATCTGAGCATCTTTCAAGTTAAGACGATGATATCCCATTGTTACCTTTCCGTCTTTCACAACAGGAGTATCAATTAATAACTCATTGACAATAGTTCCACCACCTTTGAAATCCCAACGGTAATCCCAGTTGGTTTGCTTTACTGAATTCCACTTTCCACCTTCATTGCGTGATAAGTAAAGCTGCGTATTCCCTTTATCATCATATTTATGATAACCAACTATAACCCGGTTAGATGAGTCAAATCCCAGTTTAATACCTATATTTATAAGTCCCCCTTTCTCCGGAGTATTATCAACCATCAGACAAGAATCTTTCAAAGTAATAGGGAATCCAGCCTTTTCACCAGTCACACTTTCCCAATGAAGCAAATCTTTGCTACGCGCATAAGACAGAGTGTGGTTACTTGAGCAATCAGGAGTTTCACGCCAAACCCATAATAAATGAAAATATCCATCCGGACCAAGAATTGGTCCCTGCATATAGGCATTTCGCTCTCCCTCACCATCAATCAAAGGTTTATCAAGAAGTCTGCTCCAGGTTTGCGAGGATACATTCAACTCATTAAACACTTCGTATCCATTGCCACTACGGCCATATCGATAATGAAAAAGAGTTTCACCTTTCGGACCATACATAAACTCAGGATAAGTAGTAACATCCTCTTCCTTTCCGGTCATCTTATGAAGAGCTTGCATTGAACTAATATCCCAAGGTTTAGCGCTTTTAAAATAAACAAGAGGAGAAGAGTGCATATTTCCTACTACATGAATATATCCGGCTCCGTCCACAAGTAATGAGATATAATTATGACTATCCCAAGGCACTTTTGTATCCAAGGACTTATAACTCCACTTTTTCTGATTCAGCTTACGAGAAGCCAAGACCATCTGATGAGCAGTATCATAGTAAGCCACATACTGATAATTACCCTTAGTATAAAGAGCAAAATTCACCGGAAAATCAGCCGGAACTTTTGCTATATCTACAACTCTTTTAATCTTTAATTTACCTTGCTCAGCTACTTTTGGCTGATTCAAATGAGCTGCTTTTGCAGTAGCTAAAAGAACAGCTCCCTCAAAAGAGGAAGCTGTTTGAGCCGTTGCCGATATTGCAGCGGCAAATAATAAAGTCGAATATAGAATTCGTATAATACCCATCATTTTTTATTATATTATCTCCAATACAACAATCGACTTAGCAGGCATCTTCACCTTTAAGCCCTGTTTGGTAATCTTTGCGTCCTTAAATTCTTTTGGCTGTACTTTTTCAGGAGCGCCAAATTCATTATAATCATCGACCTCTTTAGAAGTAAGGATACGACCTGTTACTTTAGCAGCTTTTAATGAAGGAATATTAATATCCACTTCTTCAGCATTGTCAATATCCGGATTTGCTATTGTTATATGTATAGCTCCTTTAGCATCTTTAGATGCAGAAGCGCTCAACATAGGAACCGCACGATTCTTTTCAAGTTTCATTGTATCACAAGAAAGAGTAAGCGGAAGATAAGTAGCATCCTGATGTACTTTATACATATCAAATACATAGTAAGTTGGAGTAAGCACCATTTGCTTTCCTTTAGTGAGAATCATTGATTGAAGCACATTAACAACCTGAGCGATATTGGCCATTTGAATACGGTCACCATATTTATTGAATACATTCAAAGTAAGTGCAGCTACAAAAGCATCACGCAAAGTATTCTGTTGGAAAAGGTGTCCAGGATTTGTACCCGGTTCTACATCCCACCATGTACCCCATTCATCAACCATCAATCCAATTTTCTTCTTTGCATCATATTTATCCATAATAGCAATGTGTTTCTTCACAACATCCTCTATTTCTAAACATTTGCCTAGAGTCCAGTAGTAATCATCCTTTGAGAATTTAGTAGCAGAACCTTTGCTTCCGTCCCATCCTTTCACAGTATAATAATGAAGAGATACACCATCCATCTTATTACCAATTCTCTTCATCAAAGTCTCTGTCCAGTTATAATCATAATCACTGGCACCACTGGCAATCTTGAACAATTTATTATCATCATAATTTCTGCAATAAGTAGAATAACGACGGTACAAATCAGCATAAAAAGCAGGTTCCATGCTTCCACCGCAACCCCAGCTTTCGTTTCCTACTCCCAGGAACTTAACTTTCCAGGCTTTGTCACGACCATTCTTACGGCGAAGATTAGCCATAGGACTATCGCCATCGGAAGTCATGTATTCCACCCATTTCGCAAGTTCTTCCACTGTACCGCTACCAACATTTCCACTAATATAAGGTTCACAACCCAGCAGTTCGCAAAGATTAAGGAACTCGTGTGTACCAAAGCTATTATCTTCTATTGTACCTCCCCAGTTATTATTAACCATCTTTGGACGATTCTCTTTTGGACCAATACCATCCATCCAGTGATATTCGTCGGCAAAACATCCACCCGGCCAACGAAGATTTGGAATATGCAAGTTCTTTAAAGCCTCCAACACATCTGTTCTATAACCTTTCGTGTTTGGAATATCAGAATTTTCCCCAACCCAAAGTCCACCATAGATACAGCTACCAAGGTGTTCGGCAAAATGGCCATAAATGTGTTTACTGATTTTTTGCGTTCCCTGTTCAGGATTAATTTCGATTGTAGCTTTCGTCTGCGCGGAAAGAGATAAGCTTGCGGCAAGCAAAGTGCCTAAAAGAAGCGATTTCCTCATGTCTTTAAAAGTATTAAATATATTTATAATGATATCGTAACAAATTAAACATTACAAATATAATAACTTTCAACCAAATTAAGGTTCAAATAAGGAGCATAAGGGTAGACAAATGTATCAAAAGCACAAATTTAATCGATTATTAGTTGCTTTATAAGCATTGCTATTTTGTTATAGATAAAAAATTAGCGAGGCTGTTTGTCTCGCTAACAAAATATAACTAAGCCTTCCTGGCTCTTCGCCCAGCGCATGCCTGCATGTTGGTTTTTCCTGGCTTGAAGAATGCATGTCTCACTGCTTTCTCAAAACTTTCATGCATGCTTGATTTACCAAATTTAGGAATCACCGGTTTGGTTGTTTTTCCTGGTTCGGGAAGGACTGATCTCGGCATTTTTTCTCCCCCAAAGTTCGGCAATATCCTGGTAATGAATTTCCCGAGATTGCTCATCTTCGATTTTTTCTCCATGATAAATTGAGTTTAAATATAAATACCCTTGTATTTATGTAACGCTCCTATTTTGCATTTGTTCGGTAAAAAGCTGATAAATTCAGCTTGTCTGATATTATAAAAAAAGGAATATTTAACCGTTTTTTCATTCATAAGCGGAGCAAATGCACTTTCTTTGCAGAGAAAGATTAAAGTATATACATTATTTAAATGAAGTTTAAAGTAAACAACAAACAATTACTTCTCTTAGCAGGAATGGTATGGATAGTAGCCGGAGCTAACATCTTAAGGATTGGCATTCTCACATGGCTCACTGACTCCCAATGTTGGCTGTTTAAAGCAGGAGAGGCAACCATTGTTTTCCTTCTCTTTTTCAATCTGATATTCAGAAGGCTATATATAAAACATTCAGACCGAATTTGCAAGAAAGCCAATAATAACCATCTGCTTTCATTCTTCGATCTCAAAGGATGGATTATTATGCTTTTTATGATCACCCTCGGAGTTACAGTCCGCAAGTTCCAACTCCTGCCAAACTCTTTTATCTCGGTATTTTATACCGGACTCTCAACAGCTCTGATTATTACCGGCATTCTATTTTTCCGTAAAGGTATCAGTTAAAAGTCAAAATCATCTTCCACTAAAACGAACCCCCCCCCTTGCAAAAGCACTTTCAGCTAGTAGCAGATAAAAATATTCAACCAATCATCTGCCACCAAATCTAGCTTATCTGCTACAAACCATGGCTATCTGCCACCAAATTCAGCGTTCCACAATATCATAGCAAGGTAATCTCATTAATCCTTTGATGAGGAATATTCAGCTTTAAATAGCAAGATAAAACTGAACATAACTTGTGGCAATAAGCATATTAAATACTTTTCCCTGATAAGTTAACCAAATTTGCAAAGAAACATAAGTATGCCCACGGCTGCAGGCCCATGGGTTCTTGAATGAAGGCTCATGGGTTCTTGGCCGGAGACTTATGGGTTCTCGGCTGCAGGCTTACTTAGATAAAATGCAAGAAATGGTTAGCTCTCTATATAAGACACCGTACATTAGTAAGCTAAACAGGCTGTTGATTCCAGAATAACAATGCAATCGGGAAAACTGGTTAGTAGCAGATCAGTGATTTTGGTGGGAGATAATTTGTACGGAAAGTTTATCTGCCACCAAGATATTGCATTATGGATCAATGCTTTGACATCTATTTGGTAGCAGGTGGGAGATAAAATGGTGAAATTTAATATTTATATTAAACAACCTAACTTGGAACAAGCTTTAAATCTACTTTGATTTAAAGCGACTTCGAACTTTTTCATAGCTTTTTTACCGCCGTAAATTTTACCGCCGTTGCAAAAACAAAAAAAATCCCTAATAATTTTTGCTTAAAATATCAATTCCTCAGGATTTCGGTATGATCCAATTTATGCATAAATCTTCAATCCCTCAGCATTTCGGTATGATGGGTATGATCCGGTATGATCCGATTTAGTATGGGATAGGCAGAAATTAAAAAAGCTCCGTAAATTATTCATTTACGGAGCTTTTAAGGATGCACCTTTGTACCCGAAGCGGGACTTGAACCCGCACAGCTGCAATAGCCAAAGGATTTTAAGTCCTTCGTGTCTACCATTCCACCATCCGGGCATCCTTGATAGAGCAATCGTCGTGTCAGCCTTGGTATCCTTATTCCTCGTAATAGACATTTTGCATGTCACTATTTCTCTGGTTTAACTCTCAGTTTAACTGAAGCCGTAAATCAAGATTGATTAATAATATAATTGTTTAATTCAAATTTCAATGTTGGTACAGAATCCTTGAATGGTCATATAAGACACATATTCTCAAATTCCTTACCAATTCAAAGGTAGCCATTTCTTGGCATATATCATTCTTAGTTATAGTAAAAGGTACTATATAAATGAAGAAAGACAGCAAATGAATTGCTCCATCTGCCGTCTCCTAATAAATGTAGAATGAAATCTTACTTCTTACTTTGCTTGTATAGGACAAAAGTATCTGTTTGAGTCTTTCCATTCTCTACATAAGTTGAAACTAAGATTAACTTTGTATCAGTGAGCTCCTTAATTGCCATTGTACTTGTTTCACCTCCACTTGTAATTGTTAATGTGCTTCCACTGACCTTGTAAGTTGATGATTCAGATTTCTCCAATGTTGTACCATTGTAAATCTCGAATTTACCCGTTCCGTCTGAATTGAAAGTGTAAACGAACTGTTCTACTGATGAATCCTCAGCCCAAGTTCCTACGATTGCGGTATTGTTACTACTAGGTTCATCGTCACTTTTGCTACAAGATGCAAAACCAACACACAACACAACCATTACTAAGGTTGTAAATAATCTAACTGTTTTCATTATAAATTTGATCTTTGCCTTCCTGTTCCCTCGGGTTGGCGTTAGTATAGTTACAAAGCATGGGAACTAACAGTTTTAACTGTATGCTTCTAGTTATTACAACAAGAGACAGATAAATTGCTTCATCTGTCTCCTGTTAAGCCTTTCTGAATTATTATCTATCTTTCATTACTCACTTTTGTATCTCATTGATATAACCACTGATATCTTTTATCCATTGTTTAGCTTCTTCACTTCCCTGCTTTTCTGCTAAACCAAACCAGTATAATGATTTCAATAAATCTCTTTTGTAGAAATCATCGCCAGTGGCATAAGTATAGCCTAGTAATAATTGAGCCTGTACGTCTCCATTTTCAGCTGCTTTTGCTTTCCAATATTCCGCCTTTACTCTATCAATAAAGTTCCCATTATCATCCATATAAACAGACATCATTATTCCACATGCGTAAGCATTACCTTTGTTGGCTAATTTTTCAAGCCATTGAGTAGACTTCTTCTCATCTTTTTCAACTCCCATTCCACTTCCATAAACTTTGACTAATCCCCAAATAGCTGTTTCACAGCCCTTTTCAGAAGCTTTGGTTAGCCATTTAATTGCTTCAGTAGGATTCTTTTTGACAATTTTGCCTTCCATCAAATATGACGCAAGTTCACATTGTGCTGCTGTGTCCCCTCTTAAAGCTGAGTTTAGACATTTCTTGTAAATGCTGTTCTGCCCATAAATTGCTATAGTGCTAAAGATGCAAACTAGTAAACACAATATTTTCTTTCTCATAGTTCTATTATTTCGAATCAATTCCAGTTAAAACCAACTCCAAGGATATTATTAGCAAAAAGGACATTAATTGTACCTTTAAGCCCATGTTTACTAATAGCTTTCTGCATCTTCTTATCGCATAAGATTGTGCAAGGCGTTGTTTTGCCATTGAATTCCATGTATCCACTGTATTCTGTCATCCCATTACTACTGGGTGTCCCACTAAATAAGTCCATTGTGATTTGGTATAGATATTTTGATGTCTGTTCATATTTGCTGTATATTGTGATAATATACTGTGCATTAGAATAATTAAGTTGGGTTTGCATAAATCCTCTGGGGTTTTCCCATTTTTCCCATGAACTATTTGATCTCATGCAATAAGCCTGTAATGTATTTACGTACTTATAAGTACTTCCACATGAAGTAAACAAACAAGTGGTAAGTATTACGAATAAGATGTATTTGAAATCTCTCATATCTATTGGGGCTAATAATTAAAGTAAATTGTACCTAATATTGATCGTGTTTTCCATTCGAAATTATTCGCAACCTCTTCACTATCGTTGTATGAAGTTACTTTGGATGCTATGGAATTACAATCAGACCACATGTTAGTTTGAGCGTTATAAATGCCTCTAACATAAACTTGTGTTTGACCATAAGAATTTGTAGCGTTTACTTTAATCTTTATGCGTTTATAACTTTTGGAATAATTGTCGTAATAGTATCCTCCCGTTATCTGATATTGTTGAGGTGGTGGCGTTTGAAATTGCGGCTCTTGTAATTGCGGCTGGTTTGTAGAACGACCTATATTAGGTGTAGGTTGAGGTATGGCTTCATAATGCACAAAAGGAACCTGTGAATTAGCTGCTAATGCCATCAAACAGCCAATAAATGTTAGTACAATTTTTTTCATCTTATTTTTGTTGCGCTTACCTTGTTCCTTAGGATAAGCATTAGATTGACAATAAAGCAAGGGAACAAACAACAGATATTGCATGCTTCATTTAGGGTCACAGAGTAGTGTTCTGAAAGAGATGTTTTTCTTACAAAGGATTTATTTGCTAACTGTTCCCTTGGTTAGCGATTAAACACAACGAAGGCGTGGGAACTGCCCTATCATCTGTCCAGAGGTATCGCCAAACACCCACAATCCAAATAATAGAAACAGCCCACGCCCATATTGTATATCCTTAAGAAAAGGGTATGCGCAATGAACGTGAACGTCTGTCCCTACTATCCTTGGATTGTTCTTAAATTTGGCGATTTTCTGAACAAGGATAATATGCTAAACGCTTCGTATTTACTAAAAATGTACTTCCGCTTTCGGAATTGGTACAAATATAGAGAAAAGCGTTTGTTTAGAAAAGGAAAAGTGAAGAAATATCAAATCAGTCCTTCATCAGTAAAGCTGTAGTAACTCTCGTTGCTTACAATTAGATGATCTAGCAGGCTTATTCTCATTATTTGGGCTGATTCTTTTATCCTCTGAGTTAAGCTGTTATCTTCTTTACTCGGTGTAAGATTACCAGATGGATGATTGTGAGAAAGAATGATTCCAGATGCATTAGACAGAATCGCGGCTTGTAATATAATCCTTATATCTGCTGTAGTCTCACTTATGCCGCCTTCTGATATGCTTGTCACTCCTAAAACCTTATTAGCCTGATTCAACAAAACAACTTTGAACGACTCCTTATGTTCTATGGTGTCTTTGTCATAGAAGTTGTCAATTAGTAGCTTGTAAACGTCTGCGGAACTGTAAACTCTTAAACGTTCTGATGCTTTCACTTTGGGATGGTAGATTATCTTAACCTCGCTGACCTTATAAATGTTACTCATAATTGTATGCTTTAAACGGTTTGTTCTAAAGCAATCTTGCCGATGTAATGAGTAACTAGATTTAATGCGTGAATCATATAATGAAGGTACGAAAATTGCCATTCCCTTATAAGAGGAAAGTTCTATAATTTTTCTACCTGATAAGGGTAGGACATTTTGAGATGGGGTTTATAAGACTAACCATCTCATTCTTTTGTCCTACCCATTAAATCAGAAGCTCAGGTATAGACTAATAATATTTGAAAGAAATAGTATTGTTGTTATAAGAGCCTATTCTTCTATGATGTTTGTAAACTCTTTCCATCCTTCTGCACTTTTGTAGGCTTTGGAAGAGCCTTTTGGAACATATAACTTCAACCTGTTTTTAGACTTATCAAAGACTGAAGAATTTATTATTGGTGGATTCTGAGCTTTGCAATGTATCTCTGATAATCCAGTACAATCTTCTAAAGCACGAGCACCAATAGAAATGACTCTATTGGGTATCGTTATTGAAGTTAAACTGGAGCAATGCCAAAATGCACTTTCTCCAATAGATGTAACGCTTTCGGGTATTGTTACGGTAGTTAATTCTGGACAATATGAAAAAGCTTCTCTACAAAGAGTAGACACGTTATTGCCTATATTTACTGATTTTAATCCAGTGCAAAGATTGAAAGCTCCCACACCAATAGCAATTGTATTTCGAGGAAGAACTATTGAATTCAATTGTTCTAAATCAAAGAACATATAATTTGAAACACAATTATTTTCTGTGTTATATTCGTATTCTTGCCAAATGTAAGGAATTCCACCAGCTACGATGTTAACATCCTCCAAGTTAAGTTTAATAAGTTTCCCATTTGTCATGTGGCAGTATTCTCCTCCTCCAGTCATTTCACGAATGTATTTAATATCAGTACCATTTAAATTACCAGATAATATCAGTTCTTCAATTAAGTATTTATCTTTAGATGGTATTAATGTAGACAATGTTCCTGCTTTCTCAATATGAATTGTTCTAGAAACAATCTGGGCTTGTGAACTGAAACTCAAAAACAGCCACATTAGTGATTGTACAAGTATTATAATGTAATATCGTTTCATATAATTATTTGTTTCAATTTAGACTAAGCCTCAGTTTATTCTTCTATGGTTCTTGCAAATTCATTCTATTCTTCTGTGTACTTATAATTAGATAAGCATCAGTAGTGTTATGTATATAAGATTTTTGCGTCCTAATATAAATAACGAAAGGATAGCTACAAATATGATTCCTTGTAATGCATCATAAAATGTATTTTGGCATTTATCTATGTCCTTCTTTTCTAATTGACACAAATATAGAAAATAAGGTTTATTTGAAAGAATAAATGCCAACAAATCTCAAAGCAATTCTTCATTTGCGAAGCTGAAGATGGCTTCACGCTATTAAGCAACCTAGTAATTGTAGATAGAGAAGGATATCCAATATTTAGAGCACCCTTCTCCCAATTCCTCTATAAACATATTTCCCCAATCCTATTTAGAAGCAAAGGCAATCGTATGTTTCCAGAATCTCCTCCTGCCTTAATCCCAAGTATCTCTTTGTTATTGCAACAGAAGAATGATTGAATAGCTCCATCAACTTTATAAGGGCTAGCTCTCCATTCTCGGTATTCAAATTATAAACCTGTCTGCCAAATGTCTTTCTAAGGGAATGACAGGAGAAATTCTTCACCTTTAACTTGTACTTCTTCTTCGTCTCTTTTAAAAGGATGTTGATTCTCTGTACCGAGTAAACTGTACCTTTCTGACTTACAAGGATTGGTGCATTAATTCCAATCGGATTAATATGTTCGTAGCAATCCGCGATATGTTTCTGTAATTGCTGATTAATCCTGATAGTTCTGGATTTACCTGTCTTTTTCTCCTGTATGGTGAATTCCTCTACATTAAGAATCTGATTCCACCGAAGAAGCAAAATATCTGAAATTCGTAATCCCCAGAAACTACCAATTGATATAAGAAGAGACATCTTGTAGTTTTCATCTTTAGCCAATTTCCTGACTAAGTTTGTCATTTCATCCCATTCCATATAATCTGCTGTTGTGATTGAATATTTTAGTGACATAATGTTCTGTATTATAAGTTTATAAGTGAAAGTGAATGTATTTATTAGGAGACGAAATATAATCTGCTAATAATCAGTGCAATATTCACTAGTAATAGAAGTGAATATCCTTATAAAAGAAGAAGGATGCCTAAACAGACACCCTTCTCCCAACCAATCAATCAATGAACCATTTAAACTGTTCATCTCCGTGCAGCGCGTTATTAATTCCTTGTGCAATTTCTGTAGCATTTAAAGAACGGTCTAAGAATGAATCTATATATGAACTCTTATTGCTTCCTGTTAAAAGGTTGTAGAATTTCCACATATTCAGGTCATTGCCTAATGAACCAAAGTTCTCATCACTGATATAAGACCTAGCTACATTGTTTATCTGTGAATCAGTAAGCAACATTCTAGGTAATCGTTTCTGGTAACCTTGTGGCAAGCACTGATATAATCTCATTTTACCTAATATCTGGCAGAATTGATGTTCTGATAAATAAGAATCTCCTAATGATTGCATTAGATGGATATGTTTAGCAGGATTGTACTGATTGAACAACTCTAAGACAGCTTGGTATAAATCTCTGCTGCTTGTTACTCTTATATCGTTCTTCAATCCGTCCGTACTGACACACATATTGCAACAAACCTGATTCTTGAAACCAATAGCAACAGAGAAACGTTCTGCTGATTTCTTACTGTAAAGATTCTCTCTGTTATATGCTCTGACTCCCACAACAGACAAGTTTAGCTTATTTCCTTCAATAGTCTCATAAACGGTTGGAATATCAAAGCTAAAAGCTGCGCGCTCATAGTATATTGTCTTATCAGATTCTAATAATTGGTTAGCAGGTTTGTGTATTGCTTGTGGAATGCGTCCTTTTACCACATGTGAAGTCCTGATCTCTGGTTGCTCAATTCTCTCCCTACTAAAGAAACTCTGTGCTGCATCATAGACCGTTTCAATAAACTGTGGATGAGAGATTGTTAATTCGTTGTCCTTACTAAACACAGGAGTAATGCAATCCTTTACAAGGTGCTGTAATGTTACTTCTTGCGTATTAGCTTCTATGAAATGATTAGCTTTCCTTATAATAGGTTCCTCTGTGATAATCTGTGCATCTTCTGCGTACTCATAAAAGTTACTGGTTCTTCTAGCTGTGCCATTGTTGGCAATAATTTGTAATGCTTCCATAATGAATAATTTTGAGTTGATTTATTGATTGAATTGGATTGGCTAAACCATTTTGGCAGTTGGATAAATTGCTGCATTTATAAGGAAACTGCGAATAGTATTTAGCCTTACTAAACTCATCAGGAAGTTTGGAGAATAGTTATTTGTTCTGGAAATTATATTCTTCTTGGGGGTGCGGTACGCCCTCACTCATATAATTGATTTTCCCTTATAAACGGAGGAGGGGGCTTTATAGGTATTGTAGTCAAGTTTGAGGCATTCTAATGAAAACAAATAACAGAATATCTTATGTAGAGTTAATTATCAGAATTTTCTTCTTAACTTGCAGGTAATATAAACTGATTGAATATGGAGAACATAAAGACTGTGTCTGATGAAGGCTTTGAGCTAAAAGAGGAATATAATAAGTATGATTATCAAGTAAGTTTAACCAAGCAGCTAGATGAATATTCTGAGGACTTTGATGAATTTCAGATAAACAGAATTGCTCTATGGAAACTAAACAGATATTTCCATATTGACAAAGAAACTCTGGATAAGATTAATCAGATCAAACCTACAGATTTAGAACTTAATGAGGATTTGACATCTGAGATTTTGGATGGTTTACTTAGAACGGACGGCATTCGGTTAGCTATGGCTTCTACAATTCTCCGTTTCAAGAATCCTAAGATCTATCAGATTATAGACCAGAGGGTATGTAGAATCTTAGGTATTGATAGCTTTACTAAACTTACTAGTTCAAAGAAGATAGACGAACAGAAGAAATTGTATCTAGATTATTTAAAAGAACTACGTAAGATTTGTGTTGAAAGGAATGTTGAATTTATCAATGCTGATAGGGTATTCTACAATGCTGATAAAGATATCAATCGCAATGCAAAATTAATTGGCTACTAATGATAATGTCATTTAGTAGAACTACTAAACAATCCTAATCCTTGTAATGTAGTAAACTTATAAGAGCATAGAAAAAGCTCCAGACCTTCTTATTAATCTGGAGTCTTGAGGAACAACTAGGATTTATCTACTAGCGCAGCTTTAATAGCTTTTATGCTTCGTAGTTTCTTTAACTCTTTAAGTCCTAGCTTGTGATAAGCAGCTACTAAGAAAGGATATTTCTCTTCTATCTTACCTCGCTCTCCACCCATGGTCAATGGATTACGTTCCATTATCTCACAGTACCTTTTAAGGTAATCTCTGAATATTGGTTTAGAAATCAGTTTCTTAACATAATCATCTGGTGCTAATTCCCATTTGACATCAGATGCTGATATTCCAATTTTGCCATATTCCGCTTTTAGCTTATTACCTGAACTATATATCTCATTTGTAATCATATAAGCATAGAGTTGTAGTTTGCCTAACATATCATTTACAATAAGCTTCTTTTCATCATCATCATATTTTAAGTAAGATTGCTTTCCTAATTTCTTTATTTCACTTATTGCTTGTTTGACTGCACCCTCTGATAGACTTTCTTTGTCATTAAAGGAATCAGCTCTTTCTTGTGCATAAGATAATTGTTTTTCAACTTCTTGTTTCATTTCCTCATAAGTGCTAAACGAATCTGTAAGCTTTGTGTTGAATATATGAACTAGTTTATTCTTGAATGGATTGATTTTAGTCCTGATTCTGCCTGCAATCTGAGGTATATCCATATCAATGCTTACTAGTGTATGCTTATTCAGTATATTGCTTACGACAAAACAAAATCCTGTTTCAGAGAAATAATCTACTCCTTCGAATGACTTGGAAGTAATGAAATTGAACTTCTTTGAAGTATCAGTAGAGCTGGATATTGTATAATCTGCTAGAGTTTTAACATTCTTTGGATTGTCTGCGCAAATAATTCTACAATTATCATCAGTAAGTTCTGTCTGATGCAAAATCTGTTTGATTTCTGTTACGCTATTTACAAAGAAGAATGCTTCATAAGATTTGATGCCGTCAACCTCAATATAGCCATCTTCTTGATATGCTTTAATGATTTTAGCTGCAATCATATAAGGTTTATCTGTTTTATAGGGAAGTACGCTTATAGCTTCTAAATCCTTCCATTTTGCCTTAAATTCAGGTATTCCATTTAAAGCATCAGGCTTAAATTCTGTAGGGATTGGAGTAGCTGACATAAAGCAGTAGGATTTGAATTCTTTGAAGCATTTCAGAATTCCATCAATTGCTTTGTCCCTAAATGAGTATGATTTAAGGAAGTGGTGATATTCGTCCACTAATAACTTAAATTCTTTTGGGTTTATGAGCTTCATAAGGTAAGGTATCTTATCATAAGTGCAGATAATCTTTTTAGTCCCATTTCCTGATAAGTATGCTTTCAAGTTTCCTTTTAAGGTCTGTGTGGATTTACCATATAAGCCAAATAAATTTTTAGCTGGGCTTAAACCTGCTTTCTTGTCTCTTTTCCTCCAAACCTGACCTTTATCAGTAGGAAAGCACTTATTCACAATCAATTCAGTTGTTGGTACTGCAATAATGTAATTCTCATTATTAGTAAGCGCAATAGTAGTTGCACCACAACCTGTTTTCACTTTATTGAATATGCAATTTTCTGGAAAATCCTTCATTACGAGGAATCCATCTTTTTCTTGAATATCTAAGTCTTTCATTGAATATCGTTGTCTATTTATAAGTCGTTAGCTATAGCCCCAATTTCAGAACTTTATAAACACCTAAGGTCTAAGAACTTAGGCTTTTTAGGTATTATATAAGGGCTTAAATGGCAAACACTAAAAATTTGAGTAGAAAAGCCAACCTGTCACATTGGCTTCCCCTTTGAGTGAAAATCATTTTTTAGATGCATTTCTAAGCATTTCTACAAAAATCAATTCATCTTTGATTGATTTCAACTTACTTATATCAAGATTTGAATCCCTTAATTTGTCTAATGCTTTAAACGCCTTGCTTTCTGATGTTGCGCTAGCAAAGCTATTGAAACCTTTTATGAAGTAACGTTTAGTAATAAAGGAAACATCCATATTAGCAGCTTTACATAAATTCACAAACTTATCTCCTCTTTCAATATCTATTTTAGCATCTTTAGGAAGAACCACTTCATTACCCTTTAATGCATTATCAATCTGATTTTGAGACAATTTTTTCCCTGTGTAAATTAACATTGCAGTAGATGGATTGAAACCCTCACTTAATAAATTTGCTACACATTGAAATAGTTGTTCTTCTGTGGTTAAAGATGCTACAACCAGCTTATCCTTTTTATCCCAACTGCTACCAACATTATTTATGTTTACCAGATATTCACCAACATTCTCAATATCTCTAACGTGAACATTAGGAATTACTCCATCATATTTGCCTGTTGCAAATAGTTTAGCAAATGCTACAGACCTGTGCTGCCCATCAAGGATTACAAAGTAATTTTCAGCCTCTTCTTCTGTCAATATATCACCATCACTGCTTATAACCTCATAACCAGCTTCAATAAGCTTCTTAGCATTAACGACTATGATGGGATATGCCTTTTCATATTTTTCACTGGCGATTATTGAAATAAAGCCATCTACTTTCTTATGATTAATTGGTCTATTGTTTTTTACAAAGGCAATCTTTTTCTGTTGTTCTGTCCTTTTGCCAGTTTCATCATCTACTACATTAAATCTCAGAAACTCTTTGCCAATATTCTCATTAGATGTATCAGTCTTATCCAGTTCAACATTAGAGTTATCTACTACATTTTGTTGTGCATCAATTTCTGTTTCACTTACATCCTTCTCTTCAACATTATCCAACTTTCTCTCTTCATTCCTTAAGCCTTCTTTCTGTTCTTTCACGATATCCATAGCTACATTTACAGATTCTACGCTCTTACTGCTTTTCTTTCTCATTCTTTACATTTTTACAAATTAATAATTTGAATTATGCAATCATCAACTTGGCGCCTTATCGTTTCTGATTGTGAATGCAAAGATAGTTGATGCAAGACTGATTAAGAGGGAGTAAATTTTGAGTGCTTTTTCTCTCCCTCTTAATTCATTTCATTAAATTATTTTGCTGCTACAGTAAACATGGAAGATTAAGAAGAGATTAGATGATAGAAGAAGTCCTGCTTTTACATTCTCTTCTAATTGAGTTATAAAAGCAGGACTTATAAGTAATTAGTTTTGCTATTAATAAATGTAATTGTGAGATTTAATCTTCTTATCCTTATATTGTTTGATAAATCCCTTTAAGGTATCCTCATTAGATGAGAATTTCTCATTTGTAGACAGTTTAGTAAGGAGGATTAGTCTAGATATTAGCATGATTTTACTCAGTGAGATTGTACTTCCTTTTTTCTGTCTCTTGTTAAACTGTTTATGATATATGCTAAAGAAGTCTTGAAACATCTTAGTAAATTGCCAAATTTGGACTGATTCAGACGTTGTAATTCTTTCATCGAAATTGACAGTAGAGTATTCTAGTAGATTGCTAAAATCTTTTTGATCTTTCATAATCTTAGTGGCAGCAACTATTAGTGCTATAGCATCATGATGATCAACTACCACTTTACGTTTGTTTCCTATTTTGACAGTCAAAGTGGTTCTTTTATCAAAAACTACCCCAAATGGTTTCCTTTCTTTGCAGTTATCCTCGATGGCTTTTACAAAATTATCAAGCTGTTCTATGACTGAGTCATTTCGCTTGATTCCATCTACACAACTGCCAAAACTATAATCGAGGACAAACAGTAATAAGTACCAAAATTTTTCTACGTCAAAGCCTAATTCTTGTAATGTGCCTTGTATATCCTTGTTAGTTATGTAATTTTCAAATTTGAGAACTCCTTCAAGAGTTCCTTGATTGTATCTCCCTGTAAAGGAATATAGATTATTGTTTATCTGATTGTCAAGTTGTTCATTTTCAGTATCTGTACCAGGGGCATAAATCTGTCTTACTAATGCAGCCACATATTCAAGCCGATCTATTTCTTCCAAGTACACTTCTGGAAATCTATCTAATGGCTTTATTGAATTTGTCTGTTTCATTTTTTAGTGCAAACATAAGAAATAAATCCCACTCCTTTATTAGGAGAAGGATTTATTCAGGGCTTAAAGCAAATTTTTCATTGCATCTTTCATTTGTGAGTTGTCAAAGCTATCCAAATAAATCTGCGTTACTTTCTCAGAGCTATGCCCCAAAGATTCACTAATGATTGAAGTTGAAACTCCAGAGCGTTTAAGTACTGTGGCAAATGAATGTCTTGCAACATAAGTGGTCAGGTCTATGGGAATTCCTAATTCCTTTCCTATATCCTTTAAATGTTTATTTATATCTGCAATTACATCATGCACTCTATATCTTTTCTGCATGTCTGTCTTATGAGAATCAAACAGTATTGGAAACAAATATTTCCTGCTTTCACTATGATAATTCTGAATTATATGAATCGCCTTTTCCTGCAAAGGCAGCTTAATCAACTTTTTGGTCTTTCTTCTCACATAAATCAGTCTACTATCATTAAGATTCTCTTTAGTAAGGAAAGCTATATCAACAAAGTTAATCCCTCCCATCAAATATGAAAAGGTAAATAGATCTACTGCCATGCGTTTATAGAAACAACATGAAGTAACATCATAATTGATAACTTTAAATATCTCATCTTTATTTATAGCTCTTTTTGCAGTAGTTTGGTGTAGTTTAGAAACTTTGAATGCTTTAAAAGGATAGTATTCTGCCTTAACAATATTTACTTCAATTGCTAGATTGTAAATTGTCCTTAAGGTTCTAAACCTTATTCCAATTGTATTTTCTGCCAGTTGTTCGCTCCTTAGCCAAGTTTCATATCTCTTTAACCATATAACATCGATGTCTGAGAAATAGATGTTCAGATGCTTATTGAACCTTATTAGAGAATTGTAAACCTGTTGGGTGGAAAGCATATATCCAAGTCTGCCCTCCTCTGTAAGCCTCTGAATTTGCTCTAAGAATAAGCTATTCACTGTTCTCGATTTAACCTTTCCCTGAACATCTTCTACTAGTTTACTGGAAGTGAAGTCTTTATCTTCTGATTTTAGTTTAACTATTTGTTCTGAGAACTCCTTACTCCTATTTGCTATAATCTTGTTAATAAGCTCCTTATTAGGACAATTGTTCTTAGGCTTACTCTTCTCAAAATCCCAATAAATAGGGTTGATAGAAATTCCCAAACTTTTGTACTTCTTAGTACCATCCTTACACACACGAATCATTAATGGATTTTCACCATTTGAAAGGGTTTTTGACTTGTAACATAGCACATTAACTGTAACACTCATGAGTCTTTTGGTTTAACTCTTGGTTTAACTCTCAGTTTAACTCAGCCAGCATTTCCTTTTGAAATAAGAGAAAAGAAGAATCTAGTATGGGATAGGCAGAAATTAAAAAAGCTCCGTAAATTATTCATTTACGAAGCTTTAAAGGATGCACCTTTGTACCCGAAGCGGGACTTGAACCCGCACAGCTGCAATAGCCAAAGGATTTTAAGTCCTTCGTGTCTACCATTCCACCATCCGGGCATCCTTGATAGAGAGCGAAAGACGGGACTCGAACCCGCGACCCTAACCTTGGCAAGGTTATGCTCTACCAACTGAGCTACTTTCGCGTTTTAACGGGTGCAAAGATATGACTATTTCCTATATCTGCCAAATTTTTCCTTAACTTTTTTGCGCATTTCTTTAATTACTTACGTAAAGTTTGTCTTGGCTTTGAACTATCACCCTATAATCCTTCAAATATTCGGTGCCCACACCATTGGGGGCACCATAATTATTTAAATCGTATATTGTACCGCATTTAGGACATACAGCTTTTCCCAAACCATCATTAGTAAGTTCAACGATTACATCACGGCTTACTTCAACCGGACAAGCTGCGTCATAAGCACAATAGCCATTGTAATATGAATTGCCTATAATCAATCCTCCGAATCCTAGCTTTACATTGTGCTCATTCTTGAGCACCAACACAAAATTACCTTGAGATTGTATAGACTGAAACTGAGCTTGCAGCAAATTTACTTCAAAGCCAAACTTTCCAACATTCGGGATGCTGGACTCAAAGCTATCTCCACATGAAACTGTACAGAACAGCAATGAAATAAAAAAGATCAGCTTTTTCATTATTATCAGCTTCTATGGTTTAATCGGAGAGATTAGAGAACTGATTTGATTAACTTCATCATCTGTAAACTCTAAACGCTCTACGGTTTTTAAATTGTCGCTTAATTGCTTTACAGAACTTGCTCCGACAATAACAGATGTAACCCGTTCGTCTTTAAGAACCCACGCCAATGCCATTTGAGCAAGAGTTTGTCCACGCCTCTCGGCTATTTCATTCAATTGACGGGCAATTACTATTTTTCCCTCTGTTACCTGATCTTTTTTTAGGAATCCTGTAGATTTTGCAGCACGAGAATCTTCAGGAATGCCATGAAGATATTTGTTAGTCAGTATCCCTTGCGCCAATGGAGAGAATGCAATAAAACCTGCTCCGAATTCGTTTGCCAAAGCCAATGTTCCATTCTCAACTTCGCGGTCGAACATGCTATATCGGGATTGATTTATCAAACAAAGAACACCATTGTCCTTTAGCATCTGATAAGCAATTCTGGCTTTTTCGGGTGGATACTTAGAGATACCAGCATAAAGAGCCTTACCTCTTTTTACAATATCGATAAGTGCCTGAATAGTTTCTTCAACTGGAGTAACCCCATCATAACGATGAGAATAAAAGATATCAAAGTATTCGAGACCGGTTCTACGAAGGCTTTGATCGATACTTGCCATTATATTCTTTCGGGAGCTTCCATCACCATAAGGGCCAGCCCACATTTCGTGTCCGGCTTTGGAAGAGATAATCATCTCGTCACGATATCCCTGAAAGTTGTTTTTTAATATTTTCCCGAAGTTTATTTCGGCAGAGCCAGGGCTAGGACCATAATTATTTGCTAAGTCGAAATGGGTAACACCATTATCGAAAGCATGTTTAACCATATCGGTAGCAACGTCAAAATCGTCTACATCACCGAAATTATGCCACAGTCCCAAAGAAATACGGGGAAGTAACAGACCGCTGTTTCCGCAATATTTATATTGCATCTTGCCGAAATACCGGTCCTTTGCAGGTTCGTATTCCATAATATATATATTTAAGATTAAGAATTATCTTCCTAAAAGGCTTTTTTCTGCCTGAATCATCTTATCGAAGTTGAATCCATCAACAATATTCTGCATTAACAAAGATATTTTATCGTTGCAAAGATTACCGATACTTCCTTCGTGTGTATGGTCAACAGTCTTTTCGTGCGTAAATTTACCAGCTTCAATATCCAGCCCCACTTTTTTGTAAGCGTCACGGAAAGGCATTCCTTCCGCAGCAAGACGGTTTACCTCTTCAACACTGAAGATAAGAAGGTATTTATCGTCGTCAAGAATATGTTCGTTGACTTTAATTTCGTTCATGATATAAGTTGTCATGTGAAGACAATCTTTCAATTCCTGAAAAGCAGGAATAAAGACTTCTTTTATAATCTGCAAATCTCTGAAATATCCAGAAGGCAGATTATTGGCAATCATCATGATTTGTTGAGGTAATGATTGAATCTTGTTGCATTTGGCACGTGTAAGTTCAAATACATCCGGATTCTTTTTGTGTGGCATAATACTTGAACCTGTTGTACATTCATCGGGCAACTTCACAAAGTTGAAGTTCTGACTGTTAAACATACAAGCATCAAAAGCCAGTTTTGAGATTGTGCCCGCAATACTTGCCAAGGCAAAAGCTACATTTCTTTCCATCTTTCCACGTCCCATCTGTGCATAAACCACATTATAGTTCATGGAGTCGAAGCCTAAAAGATTTGTTGTGAGAGTTCGGTTTAAAGGAAAAGAAGATCCATAACCGGCAGCAGACCCAAGTGGATTGCGGTTACACATTTTAAAAGCTGCCTGCAAAAACATCATATCGTCTACCAGGCTTTCTGCATAAGCACCAAACCATAATCCAAAAGAAGAAGGCATGGCTATTTGAAGATGCGTATATCCGGGCATCAGAACTTTTTTATATTTTTCGCTTTGCGCTATTAAAACATGAAACAACTGTTCAACCATATCTGCAATTTCCTGCAGCTGAGTACGGGTAAACAACTTTAAATCCAAAAGAACCTGATCGTTTCTTGAACGGCCACTATGAATTTTTTTTCCTATATCACCTAATTTACGAGTCAGCATCAATTCTACTTGGGAATGAACATCTTCTACGCCTTCTTCGATAACAAATGTTCCATTTTCGGCAGTAGCATAGATGTTCTTCAATTCCTCAAGAAGAAGATGAAGCTCCTCAGATGTGAGCAGATCAATGGTTTGAAGCATAGTAATATGTGCCATTGAGCCAATAACGTCATGTTTAGCCAGAAAAATATCCATTTCCCGGTCACGACCGACTGTAAATTTCTCAATATCCTTATTTACCTGTACACTCTTCTCCCAAAGTTTCTGCGCCATAATTTTTGTTTTAATTTTAATAAGGAATCTTAGATAGCATTTCTGCCATTTTCTCTAATCCATCCTTGAGTGGCTTTTGAATCATTCCTTTAATAAAAGGATTAATCTCAGCCTTGATAGTAAGTTTAATCTTGCACTCTTCGTCAGCCGTTGGTACAATCTGTATCCAAAGATTGAAAGGAAGAGGCGAATTTGTTGTTTCGAATTTAATACACTTCTCAGGCTCACGTTCGCAGATACGAAGCGTTACCTTACCAACAGGAGCTACGTTGAAGCTTAAACTATCTGAATCGAAACTTAAATCTTGAATTTTATCAGCCGGCAAACGGTCTTTAACTCCTTCCAGATTACTTAAATCAGAAAGTTTACTGTATACACGTCCCTGAGAGTAAGGAATAACCTTTATATCACTTTCAAATTGAGTCATAATTATTGTATTTATTTAGCAGCATCCCAGTGAGCAGGATCATTTCTCCAAGAGTCCAATGTAGGAATATCTTCTTCATCAATATATCCAGTACGAAGAGCTACTTCAAGAACTGCTTTGTAGTTGGTTAAAGTAACCAGTTCTACATTTGCATCTTTAAAAGCCTTCACTGCAACATCGAATCCATAAGTAAATGCAGCAATCATTCCGATTACTTCACAACCGTCACGACGAATTGCTTCTACAGCTTTCAAACTGCTACCGCCAGTCGAAATCAAATCTTCTACAACAACAACCTTCATACCTGGACGAAGTTCACCTTCAATAAGGTTTTCCAATCCGTGATCTTTCGGAGTTGAACGTACGTAAACAAACGGAAGATTCAGTTCTTCCGCAACCAAAGCACCCTGAGGGATAGCACCTGTTGCCACACCTGCAATTGCATCAACCTGGCCAAATCTTTCTAAAATCAAACGACAGATTTCTATCTTCACAAAGTTACGAAGTGAAGGGTAAGAAAGAGTCTTACGATTATCACAATAGAAAGGAGATTTCCATCCGGAAGCCCAGGTAAAAGGGTTTGCCGGCTGAAGTTTAATGGCCTTAATTTTGAGTAATTTCTCAGCAAATAATCTCTCTAAAGTTTCCATAAATTTATTAACTATATGTATCGTTGCAAAGTTACTTAAACTCATTGAAAATGGGACAAGCAAAACTATTATTTTTTCATTTATTAATATTCTTCTTTCGTTTTATCACTAGAATAATTGAATTGGTTTCTATATTGCATTTTGAATCCTTGTACAAAAGAATGCAATCTTTTGTACAAAACAATTCATTCTTCTGTACAAAAGATTTAATTGTTTTGTACAAGATAAAAACAACATAACGAGAATAAATATTTTCAGGCAACGGCAAGTGTTATAATACTAATCTTTACATCAGACGATTCTAACAGTTTTGTGGCACAAGATACAAGGGTGGCACCTGTGGTAAGCACATCATCTACAAGCAAAATATGCTTTCCCTGGATCTTTTCAGGGGAAGTTACCTGAAAAACATCTTTCACATTCTCCCAGCGATCAAACACGCTTTTTCGGGTTTGGGTATTATTTGACACTGATCTGACTAATGTATTCAAATCCATTGGAATTCCTGTTGCTAGAGATATGCCCAAAGCAATCCATTCACTTTGGTTGTAGCCACGAACTTTCTTTCTCTTTGAATGAAGTGGAACCGGTATAACAACATCTACCCCCTTAAAGAAATCCGAAGCCAGAAGTTCATTAGCCATATAGCGCCCCATCACTTCGCCAAGTTCTTTATAGCCGTTGTATTTCAGTTTAAAAAGGATGTGCCTGTAATCGCTTCCTTTGTTATAAAAGAAGTATGAGGTAGCTTTTTCTATTTCCGCCTTTCCCCAGAAACGCTGCTCTATTTCGTTATTCGGCTGAAGATGATAATTGGTACGCGGCATTCTCGAGTTGCACATTGTACAAACAACCTCTTCTCCCTTCACAAGGCATCCGCCGCACACTACACAAGAACGTGGAAACAGCAAGTTCAGAAGTGCATCAATCCATTGAATCATACTCATCGGAAAGTTGCATGCATTTACGTATTATGTTCATTTCAAAACCACGGCTAAGGGCAAATCGGATTAGTTTAGTATTCAATTGGTAATCGTCCGAAGCATGAATTGATTTTTTCTTTGAAGCTAATAACGACCGTAGCGTATTCATATACTCTTTCTCGTCAATCTCATTCAGGCAATCACGACTCATTTCCGATGGGATTTTTTTCATATAAAGAGCCTGACTTATCTTTATCCGGCCCCACTTATTGAACTTAAATTTATCGTTCACAAAAAAACGACAATATCTTTCTTCATCAATAAATCGTTCTTCAATAAGTCTTTTCAGAATTCTTTCCTTAGCATCGGCATCCACCCCCCACTGAGTAAGTTTGGTTCCAACTTCAGAAAGACAGTGCTCGGATGCAGTACAATATGCCGCTGCTTTATTCAATGCTTCTTTTTCTGTCAGTTCGCTCATCTTAATGCTTTTACTATCCTGTCTCTGCCGGATAAATCTTTTATAATTTTTGCATCACAATACCCAAGAGAAAGAAGCAGATCGGCCGTCTCCTTCCCAAAAGCCTGATTTATCTCAAAATAGATTTTCCCACCGGGCGTCAACATATCAAGACCAAGTTCGGCAATCTTTCTATAAAACAACAACGGATCTTCATCAGGAACAAACAAGGCCAAAGAGGGTTCCCAATCGAGAACATTGTTCTCCATATCAGCTTTTTCAGCATTCGCTATATAAGGAGGGTTACTCACTATCACATTAAACTTCTCGCCAAAGGGCTTATATCCCAAAACATCAACCTTACTAAAGGTAACAGAAGCACCTAACTTTTCGTTATTTTCTCGGGCTACTTTCAGCGCTTCGTCCGAAACATCCCATGATGAGACTTTTGCCTGTGGAAGATTCTTTGCAAGAGAGATTGCAATACAACCGCTTCCGGCGCCAATATCCAGAATCTTTGCAGAACAATCAACATTTTCTTTAATAATCAAGGATACAAGTTCGGCAGTCTCAGGACGGGGAATAAGAACAGCCGGAGTAACACAAAAAGTCATTCCGTAGAATTCGGTATAACCTAATATATATTGAATAGGTTCGTTTTTTTGAAGACGGGCAAGAATCTCGTCGAGTTGTTCTGCCTCAATTGCAGATAAATTAATATCTTTGCCCATATAATAATCAAGCATATTAAAATGAAGAACTTCGGTAAAAATAATTTTCGTGAAGCCCTTTATTTCCGATTCGGGATATATGCCGGTCAAAGCCTGCTTGATATGTAACTCAACTGCATGCATAAATTATGATTTGTTTGCAAAAGTAGAAAAATAAATGGAAAACAACAGAAATTTTACACAAGAAGAAATCTATATGGCCCGTTGCATAGAATTGGCCAGAAAAGGAAAATGCGAGGCTTCTCCAAATCCTATGGTAGGAGCTGTCATTGTGTGCGATGGTAAGATAATTGGCGAAGGGTATCATCGAATATGCGGAGATGCACATGCTGAAGTAAATGCAATAAATTCTGTAAAAGATAAATCCAAACTCAAACAGTCAACAATATATGTTAGTCTGGAACCTTGTTCCCACTATGGAAAAACTCCTCCTTGTGCCGATTTAATCATAGAAAAAGGGATTCCTAAAGTTGTTATTGGATGTATAGATCCTTTTGCCAAAGTAGCCGGAAGAGGTATAAAGAAGTTACAAGATGCAGGCATAGAAGTTACAGTTGGAGTTCTTGAACAGGAATGTAGCAATCTGAACAAGAGATTTATCACATTCCATTCTAAGAAAAGACCCTATATCATACTAAAATGGGCAGAATCTTCCGACGGCTTTTTAGATGTAAAACGAACTGGAGGCAATCCTGTAGCTCTTTCCACTCCCATGACCAATATGCTTGTACATAAAAGACGAGCCGAAGTTGATGCAATTATAGTAGGGACAAGAACAGCTCTTTTAGACAACCCTACACTTAGCGTACGAAACTGGTACGGAAAGGATCCGCTCCGGGTTGTAATAGACAGAACTTTAAAGATTCCCGAAAATTTTCATTTGCTGGATGATAAAATTAAAACATGGGTAGTAACAGAAAAAGAACACATCAGCACCAGTCATACATGCTATAAGAAGCTACCATTTACTGACGATCTTTTACCTGAGTTATTAGCAGAACTTCACAAGAATAATATCCAGTCAATCATGGTAGAAGGAGGAAGTGTATTGTTACAATCATTTATCGAAAAAAACTTATGGGATGAAGCATTTATTGAGAAATCGGCAATAATTCTGAATGATGGAATAAAAGCTCCCCACATCAACGGAAAAAGACATTTTATAGATTTTCATTTTTGCGTTCCAATATTACATTATTATAACGGAAATAATGTACCCGCGCTCTAATAATAGAATATTTGTCGAGAAAAACACACTTATTATCTATAAATATTTATAAAACTTGCCCTGAATGTTCAATTGAGAGAAAAAACTTTCTATTTTTGCAATTTGTAAATAAGCATTTTATGATCAAATATACAATAATTTGATTCAAGATGTAATTATTGAAAAAAAACAGCGTTTTATAGGAAAAACAAACTTATAAATAACGTAGGTATGAAATTCATAAATAAAGCGCTCATTTTTATATTGTTAGCCTTCTTTGACACTATATTTATTCATGCACAGGAGAATGAATATAGAATGGAAGCAGGAGGATTACTTGGAGGTAGTTTTTATATGGGAGACGCAAATAATTCTGTCCCTTTTAAAGACTTACAATTTGCTGGAGGCGCTATGGCAAGATATGTCTTAAATCCGCACATGGCAATAAAGGCAAACTTAACAATAGGAAAAATATCCGGTAACACGGAAGATTTTGAAAATGAATATCCTGGGGGTAAACAAGTGAGTTTCAGTCGAAATATTTATGATTTAGGCACTCAATTTGAATACAATTTCCGGGGATATGGAATAGGCCAGGAATACAAAGGCTATAAAAGGTTTACGCCTTATATATTGGGAGGAGTTGGATTAACTTTTGCACCTGCAACAGCAAAAGATGTTTTTACAGTAAACTTTCCAATTGGTATAGGAATTAAATATAAATTTGCCAAAAGGTTAAATATAGGTTGCGAAATGACTATGAGATTTAGTTTATCTGATAATCTGGATGTAACCAATGCGGATGGGTTAATATTAAATGATCCATACGGTATAAAAGGAAAGGGATTTAAGAATAAGGACAGTTATTCTTTTACAACAGTATTCATTACTTACGACCTTTTTCCTAAATGCAAAAAATGTAATAATTAAAAGAATTTATGCCATATAAAGAAGAAATAGATATTAATCGGATACCCGGGCATATCGCAATAATAATGGACGGTAATGGAAGATGGGCAAAACAACGTGGACATGAACGAAGTTTTGGACATCAGGCTGGAGCTGAGACTGTACATATTATTGCCGAAGAAGCAGCAAGGTTAGGGGTTAAATTCCTTACTTTATATACTTTCTCAACAGAAAACTGGAACAGACCAGCCAATGAAGTATCTGCTATCATGAAACTTTTACTTGAGTCTATTGAGGAGGAGATTTTCATGAAAAACAATATTAGCTTCCGCATAATCGGTGATATAAATACTTTACCGGAAGATGTGAAAATTAGCTTGAATAATTGCATTGAAAGAACATCGGGCAATACCGGCATGTGTATGGTATTGGCACTTAGCTACTCATCTCGATGGGAAATCATAGAAACAACTAAACAGATTGCAAAAGAAGTACAGCAAGGAAAACTATCCATTGATCAGATTACTGATAAATGCATTTCTTCTCATCTTGCTACGTACTTTATGCCAGATCCCGACCTGTTAATAAGAACTGGTGGAGAACTGCGCTTAAGCAATTATCTGTTGTGGCAAAGTGCTTATTCAGAACTTTATTTTTGCGATACATTTTGGCCTGATTTCAGAGAAGAAGAATTTAGGAAAGCAATTTGTGAGTATCAAAAAAGAGAACGCCGCTTCGGCAAAACTAGTGAACAAATATAAAATAAATAAAATGCATTATCGTATTTCCCGAATACTACTATTTATCAGCCTGTTTTTATTTACACTATCAGGCTTTGCACAAGAAAAAAGCAATTCAGAGAAGTCTGACAAGCCAGTTATTCTTTATTCTGCTACTCCGAAGAAATATGAAATTGGAGGAATAACCGTTTCAGGTGTTAAAGACCAGGAGGATTACGCACTCATAGGTTTATCCGGTCTGTCTGTCGGACAAGTTGTTTCTGTCCCTGGTGACGAAATTACACAAGCCGTCAAACGATATATGCGGCATGGACTTTTCTCTGATGTTCATATATATGCTACAAAGATAGAGGGTGACAAAGTATATCTGGAGATTGCATTAAAACAACGCCCCCGTATATCTGAAATCCACTTCCATGGAATTAAAAAATCAGATAGAGAAGATCTGGAAGCTAAGTTAGGATTGGTAAAAGGAAGTCAAATTACTCCAAATCTGGTTGACCGTGCAAAGACCATAATCAAAAGACACTTTGACGACAAGGGATTCAAAAATGCAGAAGTTGTTATTGTTCAACGAGACGACGTATCAGATGAGAACAAAGTAATTGTTGACGTCAACATTGACAAAAAAGATAAAGTAAAAGTTCACAAAATAACAATCGAAGGAAATTTAGCGATTAAAGCCAACAAGCTGAAACGCGTAATGAAAAAGACAAACGAAAAAGGCAAAATTCTGAACCTTTTCCGTACAAAGAAGTTTGTGAACGAAAAATATGAAGAGGATAAACAACTTATCATTGACAAGTATAACGAATTGGGATACCGTGATGCACGTATTGTTGTTGATAGTGTTACTCCGTATGATGATAAAAGTGTAGACGTATACATGAAAATAGCTGAAGGAGATAAATATTATCTGAGAAAAGTAACCTGGGTAGGTAACACTCTTTACACTACTGATTACTTAAACTTCTTACTTCGCATGAAGAAAGGTGATGTTTACAACCAGAAGTTACTTGGCAAACGTACTTCATCTGACGATGATGCTATCGGTAACTTGTATTATAATAATGGTTATCTTTTTTACAGACTTGATCCTGTAGAAGTAAACGTTGACAACGATTCAATTGATCTTGAAATGAGAATCTATGAAGGTCGTCAGGCTACACTGAACAAAATTAAAATTAATGGTAATGACCGCTTATATGAAAATGTTGTTCGCCGTGAACTTCGTACTAAGCCAGGACAGTTATTCAGCAAAGAAGACCTTGAAAGATCTATGCGTGAGATTTCTCAGATGGGACATTTCAACCCAGAGAATATCAAACCAGATATCCAACCAGATGAAGCTAACGGAACTGTAGATATTGCTTATAACCTGGAATCTAAAGCTAACGACCAGGTGGAATTCTCTGCAGGTTGGGGACAAACCGGTGTTATCGGTAAATTAAGTCTGAAGTTTACAAACTTCTCAATAGCAAACTTATTCCATCCGGGAGAAAACTATAGAGGTATTCTTCCTCAAGGTGATGGACAGACTTTGACTGTCAGTGGACAGACTAACGGTAGTTACTATCAGTCATACAGTTTATCATTCTTTGATCCTTGGTTTGGAGGAAAACGTCCTAACTCATTCTCTGTTTCAGCTTTCTATTCAAAACAGACTGATATCAATAGCCGTTATTACAGTTCTCTCTATTCAAACAGCTACTACAACAGTATGTATAGTGGATATGGGGGATATGGTAATTACGATTATAGCAACACAAAGAACATGTATGATAAGAGCAAATCTATCCAGATGTTCGGTCTTTCAGCAGGTTGGGGAAAACGTTTAAGATGGCCTGATGATTATTTCACTCTATCTGCAGAATTATCATATCAGAAATATCTTCTTAAGGATTGGCAATACTTCCCTGTTACAAATGGTAATTGTAACAACATCAGCATGAAAATAGCTCTTGCAAGAAGTTCTTCCGACAACCCTATTTATCCACGTCGTGGTTCTGAATTCTCCTTGTCTGTTCAGTTTACACCACCTTATTCTATGTTTGATGGAATAGACTACGGTGCATATAACACAAGCAACCAGAAAGACATGAACAAAATGCACAAGTGGATTGAGTATCATAAGTGGAGTTTTAAATCCAAAACTTATACTGCACTAACAGACGGTGCGAAATGTCCGGTCTTAATGACCAGAGCCGATTTTGGATTCTTAGGTCACTATAACAGCAATAAAAAATCACCTTTTGAAACATACGATATGGGAGGTGACGGTATGACTGGATATTCTTCATACGCAACAGAAAGTGTAGCTCTACGTGGATACGAAAACAACTCACTTACTCCTACCGGATTGGCAGGTTATGCTTATACACGTTTCGGTCTTGAATTGAGATATCCATTGATGTTGCAATCATCAACCAGTATCTATGCTCTAAGTTTTGTTGAAGCTGGTAATGCATGGCACGATGTGAAGAATTTCAATGCGTTTGATCTGAAACGCTCTGCAGGTGTCGGAGTTCGTATCTTCTTACCTATGATTGGTATGATGGGTATCGACTGGGCTTACGGATTCGATAAAGTATTTGGTTCAAAACAATATGGAGGCAGTCAGTTCCACTTTATCTTAGGACAGGAATTCTAATTAATTAATATTAAAACCGAAAAGTTATGAAAAAGTCTATTCTTTTTTCGATGCTGTTATTTGCCTTTTCAATAGCTGCTAATGCACAAAGATTTGCTTTGATTGACATGGAATATATTTTAAAGAATATCCCAGCCTATGAAAGAGCTAACGAACAATTAAATCAGATTTCAAAGAAGTGGCAAAGTGAAGTTGAGACTTTAACTAATGAAGCTCAAAAATTGTATAAGAACTATCAATCAGAAGCTGTATTTCTTTCCGAAGAACAAAAAACCAAGAAAGAAAATGAGATTGTAGAGAAAGAAAAAGCTGCCGGAGAACTGAAACGTAAATATTTTGGTCCTGAAGGAGAATTGTTTAAAAAGCGTGAAAGTTTAATAAAACCTATTCAAGATGAAATCTACAATGCGGTTAAAACAATAGCTGAAACCAAAGGCTACTCCGCTATTATAGACAGGGCTTCAGCCTCTAGTATTATATTTGCATCACCACAAATAGATATTAGCAATGATGTTCTTACAAAATTAGGATATTCAAATTAATTTCATACATTTGCATCCAGTATTAAACTGTAATCATTAATAAAAAATAGAATTATGCTTAAAAAAATTGCCTTACTATTATTGTTAGCTCTTCCTCTTGGAGCTTCTGCTCAAACTTTCAAGTTTGGACACATGAAATTCGCTGATATTATTACCATTATGCCTGAGTATATTAAGGCACAAGCAGATTTGCAAGCACTGCAAAAACAATATACCACAGAGATTAAAAGAACTTCTGACGAATTTAACAAGAAATATGCTGAATTTGTAGCAGCAAAAGATACTTTGCCACAAAACATATCTGAAAGAAGACAAAAAGAATTGCAGGATATGGCTCAAAGAGGTCAGGAATACGAACAACAAGCTCAACAAGAACTACAAAAGGCTCAGGAAGAAAAAACTGCTCCTATCTTTAAGAAACTGGAAGATGCAATCGCTGCTGTAGGACAAGCTGAAGGATATACTTATATCTTTGACGTAAGCAACAAAACAACTATTCCTTTCTTTAACGAAAAAGTTAGTATCGACGTAACTCCAGCTATCAAAGCTAAATTAGGAATTAAATAATAATTCATAGATATTACGAAATTAAAAAAGGATGATAATGATATCATCCTTTTTCTATATAATAGAATATAGTCTTTTTAATATAAAGCCAGATGGAAAAGGAATTATCAAAAACAGCAGGTGCAATCGGAGTATTCGACTCAGGATATGGTGGATTAACTATTTTAAATCAAATTAGGCAGATTCTACCTGAATACGATTATATCTATTTGGGTGATAATGCAAGAACCCCTTATGGCACACGTTCTTTTGAAATTGTATATGAGTTCACACTACAAGCTGTAAACAAACTCTTTGAGATGGGATGTCATCTGGTTATTCTTGCCTGCAACACAGCATCGGCAAAAGCTCTCCGAAGCATCCAAATCAACGATTTACCCAACATAGATCCTAATCGTAGAGTTTTGGGTGTTATTCGTCCAACAGTAGAATCTATTGGAAGCATAACTCAATCTAAACATGTAGGAGTATTGGCGACCTCTGGAACAATAAACTCCGGCTCTTATCCTTTAGAGATTCATAAACTCTATCCAGACATAGTTGTTAGTGGTGAGGCTTGTCCTATGTGGGTTCCATTAGTAGAAAATAAAGAGTACAATTCTCCTGGAGCTGATTACTTTGTAAAGAAGCATATTGATAATCTAATTAAAAAAGATTCCGAAATTGACACCATTATTTTAGGATGCACTCATTATCCTCTCCTTCTATCAAAAATCAATCAATTCTTACCAAAGGGAATCACAGTTGTATCTCAAGGCGAATATGTTGCCAAAAGTCTAAAAAGTTATTTAAGAAGACATCCAGAGATGGATACTCTTTGCACAAAGAATGGCAAATGTAAATTCATGACTACAGAATCAGAAACAAAATTTTCAGAATCAGCTTCAGCATTTCTTAACCAGGAAATATCCGTAGAAAAGATTGTAATTGAGTAGTTTAGCAAAATAATAGATAAACATATATCTACAACTGTTGTAACTTAAAATAATTTAATATTGAAAAATATTTTTATGTAACAATAAAATAACATATCTTTGACATAACTATAAATTTATATACTGAATAACACAGAAAAAGATGTCAAAGATTACCCCACTCAAAAAGCGAGGAGCAACCTTCTTTATTTTTCTTTTCTTACTTGTTTTTAACTACACAAACTGTTACAGTGACACAATTGTTCCAAAATTAGATGGACTAACTGCATCATCCGTTGGATGGACGTTGAACAATTTATCAAGAAAAACTGATTACTGGCTCATGAATAGTAGTGATTCATATGCAGAGACTACACAGTTTTATGACTTCTCAGTCTTCACAGAGATTAGCATTACATCTAAGATTGGAACTTATTATGATTATAAATATAGTAATACAAGACTTGAAATATCAGAAGACGGCATAAACTGGACACTATTACAAGAAAACTCATTTTCTACCGCTTCAACAGGGAGCATATTCACATTAACAAATACATTCTCTTATAAACATGCTAAAATAAGGCTAAGTTCTATAAATGCCAATGTGAATGCCGGTCCGAAAATACTAAGTATTGAAATAAAAGGAACAGCTAGGTTCATTTCTACGCCTATTTCAAAGGGTGCTAGTAATATTACAAATAACTCTTTTACCGCAAATTGGAACAACTGCGATAATGCAACCGATTATATACTCAATGTATATAGCAAGACAGCTGGTAACTACGAAAAAACAATATTAAACGAAGACTTCAGAGAACAAGTAAAGTACGAGGAATATATAGATTTAGCAACATATCTTCCTAAATGGAGTGGAGATCTTATTAAGGTAGTGACATCTGACTCAGAAACTCAAAAATTCTTAAGAGTTGGAGTATCAAATACAGCAGGATACATTCAAACTCCAGCACTCAATTTATCTGGTAATAGCGGAAAGTTTGAGCTTAGCTTTGACATAGGAACCGTTAGTATCAGTAAAGCCACAACTGTCAACCTCTATATCAATAACAATCTTATTAATAATATAGCAGTCAACGCCTCGAGCCAATTAGTAACTCAACACTTCAGCTACCCACTAACTGGTGGAACAAACAGCTCTATAATAAAGTTTCAGGGAGGTATGAAGAATAACTATGGATTTGTGATAGACAACATAAAAATAACACAAGTTCTTGATAGTATAGAAACTTCAGTTCCTGGCTTTCCCAAACAAGTTGGAAATACAACATCACACACAATAGATGGTCTTAATCAATACACGAACTATTATTATACAATAAAAGCAACTAATGGATATATAACCACAAATGAATCTGGATCAGAATGTATAAAAACACTTCACGAGGAACAACAAACAATTGAAGCAGATGAAGTAAAAATATACAATGACGAAACTATAGATGGAGACCTACGTATATTTGACGGAGCTAAAATAAATGGGAAAGTAACTATTAAAGGAGAAATATCTTATGTTTGCAAATTTTCACCAAGCAAATGGCATAGCTTCTCTCTACCATTTATTCCAAAAGTTGTAGGAGGCTATATTAATGGAATAGCATACGCTTTAAGGCCTAACCACGACTATTTTCTAAAAAGCTATCAAAATGAGAAGTTTGTCAATAGCACATTCAATGGCAGCGGATATATAATAAAAGTCTTACCCAATATTGATAATGGAGAACTATTTTTCTTTTCTGATAAAGGAATAACACTCAACGAAAACAATAATATCTATTCCATTAACAATGGGTATACACATTTAGGGAATCCGTATACATATAGCATCAGTCCAAAAGAACTTGTTTCTGCAGATAAATACTACTGTCTGAAAAACAATAAATTCGTTGAAAGTGATGAAGATCTAATGCCTTTTCAGTCATTCATTGTCTATAAAGGAACAAAGCTTAACCAAACATCATACGAGATTTCAATCGAACCCGAAAGTGTTGGCATCTCAACAACTAAAGCCAAAGAAATAAAAACTTGGCAGAACGAAGGAAACTTATGGATTACAGGCACCGAAGATGAAATTAATATCTATTCTACTCAAGGTAAACTTGTTTATACAGGATACAATAATGGGAAAACACCAATACAACTTCTTCCTGGTATGTATTTAATAAGAACAAAAGATTCAAACACCAAAATAATTATCAAATAACAATTTATGACTATGAAAAAAATTTTAATTTGCTATTTCTGCTGTATGATGGGTATCGGTATTACAACTGCTAAAGCCTACGAAAGTAGTGGCTCATTCTCTTTATACTCAAACAATTCCTATATAGAAGATAATACAGCAGAAGAGGTAAAACCAGAAAATGCTCCAGTAGATGGAGGGGCCATAATTCTATTATTAATGGCAACAATATACGCTTTCAGAATCTATAGAAAATCAAAGAAAGAAATACAATCTAACTAATAATATTACTGGCCTGCAAAGAGTCTCTATTCTATTCTTTGCAGGCCAGTAATATTATTAAAGAGTTTTTATTTTACAAGCAACCGTTTACTCAGATAACGAACGGGATACCAAACAGAGAGAAACCCAACAATCAGGACTGTAATAAAAATCAGCAATATATCTAATGGACGAACACTCACAGGATATGCATCAACAACAAATGTACCATGAGAACCACCTAATGAAATAATTCCATATTTTTGCTGAATATAACAAAGTACTAGCCCTAGAATAATACCAATTACAGCGCCAATCGTTGAAATCATTCTACCTTCAAAAAGAAAAATACGCGCTATTAATTTATCATTTGCTCCCAAATTACGAAGCGTCTCAACATCTTTCTTTTTATCAATAATAAGCATTGAAAGTGATCCTATCACATTAAAGCATGCAATCATCAAAATAAAGGTCAAGAAAAGATATGAGATAAATTTTTCAATCTTCATAATACGAAATACATCTGCTTGTTGCTCATACCTGTCATTTACAACAAATGAGTCGCCAAGAATCTGCTTTATATCACTCTTTACCTTATTTACATTCGCACCAGGCTTTAGCTTTAATTCAATAGCTGACGCCTCAGTAGTATAATGGAACAGCCTTCGGGCAAAATCAAGAGATGTTAGAATATACGAGCCATCATATTTCAGCTGCTTAACAATAAAGACAACACCTGGAGAATAAAGATACTGCATATTAAATGAGGCTGCAGGATTTCCCATATTCACTTTTGCATCCCTTATCGGAGCATAAACCTCCAACGGATCAACAAACTTGACTCCAGAACTTAATTTGGAGACCAGTTCAACCCCCATTACACAATAATCCACAATGGAATCATGAAGCATAAATCGCCCATTACCATAAAGGATACTATCAATTTTTGTCAGCTCCTCAAAATTATCCTGAACTCCCTTTATCACAGCCATTGCCTGGCGCCCTTTATACTGCACCATAGCATTTTCTTCAAGGGTTTCAGTAAATACTGCAACGTCCTTCAAAGAGCGTATTTTTTGAATACGTTCATCCTTTGTATCAAAAGTCTTCCCGTGAGCCACAGTTATTTTGATTTGCGGATCAAAAGCTGTAAAGAAAGAGGCTACCATATCCTGAAAGCCATTAAATACAGATAGAGTACAAACCAAAGCAAGCGTAGCAAGGGCAACTCCGCAAACAGATATTGCAGAAATTATATTAATAGCGTTATGAGATTTTTTAGAAAAAAGATAACGCTTAGCTATGTAAACAGGGAAATTCACGATACTATTTCAACAAAGAATCAATTTTTTCAATATAATCAAGCGAATCATCAATAAAGAATTTCAGTTCTGGAATAATCCTCAACTGATGACGTACACGAGTTCCCAATTCAAAACGAATAGACTTCATGTTATCATTTATATTCTTTACTAATTCAGTACCTTTGTCTGAAGGAAAAACGCTCAGGTATACACGAGCAATGCTCATATCAGGGCTGATTCTTACTGCACTAACTGAAACCAGAACTCCCTTCATTGATTTTGTCTGCAACAAGAAGATATCACTCAGCTCCTTTTGGAGTAAACGGGCTATTTTATTTTGTCTGGTAGTTTCCATTATTTCTATTTTTTTCTGATAATTGTTAATCCGTCTCTCAACGGCAAAATTACTTTTTCAACTCTTTTATCAAGAGCAATATAATCATTAAAGTCTTTAATCCCAATCGTTTGATAATCATTATTCTTCGGTTCTTCCAGAACATGACCGTCCCAAAGTGTATTATCAGCTATTATATAACCACCATCAGATAATTTGGAAAGAACCAATTCATAATATTCGATGTAATTTCTCTTATCTCCATCAACAAATGCCAAATCAAAGGTGATATCCATAGAAGGAAGTAGTTGTAAAGCATCACCTATATAAAACTTGATTTTATCTGCAACGGGAGAGTTTTCTAACCATGGACGGGTAAAATCTTCTTGTTCATCATTGATTTCAAAAGTATGGAGCATTCCTCCTTCTTTCAAACCTTCGGCTAAACATATAGCGGAATATCCACTATATGTTCCAATTTCCAATATTTGTTTGGGACGAATCATTTCAACAAACATCTTTAGCATTCTGCCCTGCAAATGACCTGAAGCCATTCTTGGTCGCAATAATTTCACATGAGTATCTCTGTATAGAGCGCGAAGATAATCACCTTCATCATCAATATGCTCAAGAATGTATTTATCTAATGATTCGTCATAAGTATTCATCATTCAAGAAAACTAGGCAACAGATATTTATCTGCTTTCTTTAATATATCTTCTACCTTATTTATTTCCAGGAATGTAGTACCGCCGCCTTCACCGTGACTTCCACTAAGATAAGCAACCATATCATCCTCAAATACTCTCTTTTCATTCATCAGCAATTTCAATGCTTCAAAGAAATAAGCCTGAGCATTAGCCTTCTCTTCCTGGAAAATAGGCAAAACACCATAAGAAAGAGCAAGACGACGCATCGCTTTTTCATTGTAACATATAGCCAGAACAGGATATTTCCCACGGAAAGCAGCTAAATTTCTAGCTGTTCTACCAGTGTAGCTATCTGTTATAATTGCACGAATATTCATTTTAGCAGTGGCCTTAACTGCTTGTTTAGCTAAGAACTCTGTAACGTCCGGACGTTCAGAGAAAGGTATACGAATGTCATTTTCTGCCAACTTATCTTTTTCAGCTTCTTCGGCAATCTTAGCCATAGTTTTCACTGCTTCAACCGGATATTTTCCGTAAGCTGTTTCTCCACTTAGCATCAGAGCATCAGTACGATAATAAATAGCATTTGCAATATCTGTAACCTCTGCACGAGTTGGACGAGGATTGTTAATCATAGTGTGAAGCATTTGAGTAGCAACAATCACTGGCTTCTTTGCCAATACACATTTGCGGATCAAATCGCGTTGAATACCCGGAATTTTCTCCTGAGGAACTTCAATACCCAAATCCCCTCTGGCAATCATCACACCATATGCAACTTTTAAAATTTCATCGATATTATCTACGCCTTCCTGATTCTCAATTTTGGCAATAATCTTAATATCACTGTTATGTTCATCAAGAATCTTCTGAATATCCAAAACATCTTGTTTATTACGCACGAACGAATGAGCAATGAAGTCAATATCCTTTTCAATAGCAAAAAGAATGTTATTTCTATCCTTTTCTGTTAGCGAAGGTAAGTTGATACGCACACCCGGAACGTTTACACTTTTTCTGCTTCCCAGAGTTGTTTCATTCATTATTTCTGCTTCCAAATAACCATCACACTTCTTAGTTACGCGCAGATCAAGATCTCCATCATCAATCAGAATTTGGCCGCCCTCTGATAAATCGCGCACAAAATTTGGATATGAAACTGCAATACAATCATGAGTCGTTTCAGCTGAAGGATCGCCAATAATGCGCACCTTTTCACCTATTTTAAAATCTATCGGAGCAGCACAAGCAGTTGTTCTGACTTCTGGACCTTTGGTGTCTATAAGAATTGCAATCTTATTTGAGACTGTTCTAACATTATTGATAATCTCCTCTAGACCTTCAGTTCCAGCATGCGCCGTATTCATACGAACTACATTCATCCCTGCTTCATACAATTTAGTAAGAAAGTCAACATCACAACGCCTGTCTGAAATCGATGCTACAATTTTTGTATGCTTTTTCATAAAAATTAATATGTTTAGTTTTCCTTTATATTTATAATTATACCTTTCACTTTGTTTTGGCAAGCAATGCTTCCAAAGCCAAACGATAAGAATCAAGTCCAAACCCACAAATCACCCCAAGACAAGCAGCTGAAATCATAGAAACATGACGGAATGATTCGCGAGCATGTACATTAGAGATATGCACTTCTATCACTGGTGATTTAATTGCTCTTATGGCATCCTGGAGAGCTATTGAAGTATGAGTGTAAGCCCCCGCATTTAGAATAATGCCATCAAAATCAAAACCTACTTCATGAATTTTATTAATCATTTCTCCTTCCACATTTGACTGGAAATATTGGATCTCAATATCCGGATATTTTTCACATAGCTCTTTAAGATAATCTTCAAAAGAAACTGCGCCATAAATAGAAGGCTCACGTTTACCTAATAGGTTGATATTAGGTCCATTTATAATTTGTATTCTCATAAAACCAACAATTCTACTTAATTCAATATCTTTGCGTGGACTATTTATCAAGGTGCAAAGGTAGAAAAAAGAAATGAAAATAAATAATAAAAGAGATAATAAGGACAAAAACAGACTGTTAATAAAGAAATATGAGCAGTATTTACTCTTAGAAAAGGGCTATTCAAGGAATACCCTTGATGCTTATTTGAGCGATTTAGATAAGCTACTTAGCTTTCTAATGCTCGAAGAGATAGAAATAGTGGATGTAACCTTAGACAATTTACAAAATTTCGCAGCTGGATTGCATGATATTGGAATACACCCTCGATCACAAGCACGGATTATTTCGGGCATAAAATCGTTTTATCGCTTTTTAATTCTGGATGATTATATAGAATCAGATCCAACTGAATTACTGGAATGCCCTAAGACAGGCTTCAAGTTACCAGAAGTTTTATCTATTCAGGAAATCGACTCTATGATTTCAACAATTGATTTAGGGAAAAAGGAAGGACAACGAAACAGGGCTATTTTAGAAACACTTTACAGTTGTGGACTTCGCGTTTCAGAGCTCATTAGCCTAAAGCTTTCAGAATTATACTTTGATGAAGGTTTTATCAAAGTAGAAGGCAAAGGAAACAAGCAGCGGCTTGTTCCCATATCTCCCCGAGCCATCAAGGAAATAAAAAACTATCTTATCGATCGTAATACCATCGAAATCAAAAAGGATTTTGAAGATTATCTTTTTATAAGCAGAAGAGGTACAAGCCTTTCCCGCATTATGGTTTTTCACATAATCAAAGAACAGGCAGAGATAACAGGACTCAAGAAGAACGTCAGTCCACATACCTTCCGCCATTCTTTTGCTACCCATTTGTTAGAAGGAGGCGCTAACCTTCGTGCTATCCAATGTATGCTCGGACACGAATCAATTATAACCACAGAAATATATACCCATATAGACCGCAATATGCTTAGAAGTGAGATAATTGAGCACCATCCGCGAAACATCAGATATCGCGAAAAACAGAAGATTATAGTTAAAGAAGCAGAAAACAAAGATTGTTTACCAGATGAAACATAACAAAAGCGCCATATTATCATACACAGCAGCAAGAAAATACGTATAAGATTTGCCAATATATTTAAGTTTTAATATCTTTGTCCGAGTTTCTGTTCATAAGAGAATGTTCAGAGTTACAAATGATTTCAATTACAAACATTTAATTTATATCAAAAAAAACATGGTTAAGAAGTTGTATTTGCCATTACTTATGGCTTTAGTTGTTGCACTTTCTTCTTGTGGAAAGATGGGTGCATTATCATCTGAATACTTCACAACTAATCCTCAAGTTTTAGAGGCTGTTGGAGGTAAAGTTCCAGTAACAATTAACGGCAAGTTCCCTGAAAAGTATTTCAAGAAAAATGCTGTTGTTGAAGTTACTCCAGTTTTAAGATGGAATGGTGGTGAGGCTAAGAGTCAACCAGCTGTTTTCCAAGGTGAAAAAATTGAAGGTAACGACCAGACTATCTCTTACAAGATGGGCGGTAATTACACAATGAAAGGTAATTTTGATTATGTTCCTGAAATGGCTAAGTCAGAATTATATTTAGCATTCAATGTAAAACAAGGAAAAAAGACTATTAGCATTCCTGACGTAAAGGTTGCTGATGGTGTTATCTCAACTTCTGAATTAATCAACAACACTTTATCAAGTGCAAACACTGCTGGTTCTGAAGATGCTTTCCAACGCATTATCAAACAAGCTCAGGAAGCTAAGATCATGTTCCTTATCCAACAAGCTAACATCCGCACTAGCGAATTGAAATCTACAAGCGTTGCTGATTTCCAGAAAGCTGTAAAAGATGCTAATGCTGACACTAAAGGAAAGAAGATCAATAATATTGAAATTTCTGCTTACGCATCTCCAGATGGTGGCATGACTTTAAATACTGGTCTTGCAGAAAAACGTGAAGCTAACACTGCTAATTACTTGAACAAAGAGCTTAAGAAAGGTAAAGTTAACGCAACTGTAGATTCTAAATATACAGCTGAAGACTGGGAAGGCTTCCAGGAATTAGTTTCTAAATCTAACATTCAGGATAAAGACCTTATCCTTCGCGTTCTTTCTATGTATCAGGATCCAGAACAAAGAGAAACTGAAATCAAGAACCTTTCTACAGTATTCAAAAATCTTGCTGACGAAATCCTTCCTCAGTTAAGACGTTCACGTTTAACTTTGAACTATGATCTTATTGGTAAATCTGACGAAGAAATCACAGCTTTTGCTAACGAAGATGCAAGCAAACTTAACATCGAAGAATTACTTTATGCTGCAACATTAACTAAAGACAATTCTAAGAAAGAAGCTATCTACAAAAAAGCTACAGAATTATATTCTAACGATTACCGTGCATATAACAACTTAGCTGCTCTTGCTTACCAAAATGGTGACACTTCTAAAGCTCAGTCTTATTTAGCTAAGGCTGCTAACTTGAAATCAGCTCCTGAAGTTAACATGAACTTAGGTTTGGTTGCATTGAAGAATGGCGATAAATCAGCTGCTGAATCTTTCTTCGGCAAAGCTGCTGGTGCTAAATCATTGAACGAATCACTTGGTAACTTATATGTTTCAAGAGGTGAATATGACAAAGCAGTAAGTTCATTCGGCGATTCAAAAACAAACAGTGCTGCTCTTGCTCAGATTCTTGCTAAAGATTACAACAAAGCAAAGAACACTCTTTCTAACGTTGAAACTCCAGATGCTTACACTGACTATTTGATGGCTATCTTAGGTGCAAGAACAAACAATGCTTCTATGGTAACTAGCAGCTTGTCAAGCGCAGTTAAGAAAGATGCTTCTTTAGCTAAGAAAGCTGCAACTGACTTAGAATTTGCAAAATTCGCAACTAGCTCTGACTTCCTTAGCATTATCAAATAATAAGGATCAGAATTATTATAACTAATAATATTATCGGGGGCATCTGTTTATTCAGATGTCCCCGATCTTTTTTTATATTTGTAAAAAAACATGTTAGCCATATAGCGGCATAAAACTAATTTGTTACATTTGCAGAAAAAATATTTAGCATGAAAAAAGTTAGTATAATCATTACATTGATGCTATGTTTATTTAGCTGTACAAGTAAAAACAAGAAGATTGTTATTGAAGGGGATATTGATGGCTTAAAAAATGAAATGATTTTAGTTTATGGAGCAGATAGGAATGGAGATGCTTTAGATACTATAAAAGCCAAAGATGGAAAGTTTAAATATCAATCACCTGTTGATACTTTAACTCAGGTAGTGCTACTTTTCAGCAATATGGAAGAATGTGTTGTTTTTGCTAATAAAGGCGACAAAATAAAGATAAGTGGTGATGCTTCTTCATTAGATTTACTCAAAGTCAGTGGTAATGATCAGAATGAAGAAATGAATGATTTCAAAGAAAGCATAAGCGACATATCTAAATCCACAAGTAAAATAAGAAAAGACCTATTCACTGCTTACACTTCAGGGAATGAGACTAAGTACAATGATTTATTACAATCACCGGAATTAACCAAATCTACCAAAGAAATAAAAGATAAAGCAAGTGCTTTTATAGGTTCACATTCATCTTCACCTGTTAGTGTTTATCTTTTAGACAGGTATTTTGTGCAGGAACAGAATCCTGATATTAAGAAAATCAAAGAATTAGCAAACAAAATAACCGGTGATCTTAAAAATGCTCCTTATATGCAGCAAATCTTACGATTTATAAATAATGAAGAGACTGTTTCCGAGGGCAAAAAAGCTCCATACTTTAATATTTTAAATGCAAAAGGAGAGACTGTAAATCTAAACAATTTCAATGGAAAGTATCTGCTTCTTAACTTCTGGGCTTCATGGAGTAATTCATCAAGAAAAGAGAATCCTATAATTAATTCTATTTATAAACGATTTGGTAAGAACCATTTTGCCATTGTCAACATCTCATTAGATACTGATAAAAAACAATGGAAAGATGCAATAAAAAGTGATTCACTTGCGGGAGAACAAATTTGTGATTTCTTTGGATGGAGTTCTACTACAGCTCAACAATACGGCATAGAATCTTTGCCGGCAAATGTTCTTATTGATCCCCAAGGAATTATTATAGCCCGCAACTTAAAAGAAGCTGAGCTGAACAAAAAATTAGGAGAACTTTTCATCGAGAACAAAACCGCAAACTAAAAAACATTTATGCTTGTAAAGGTATTCGGAGCTGCTGTTCAAGGGATAGACGCTACAGTTATAACCATTGAAGTGAACAGCACCAGAGGATGCATGTTCCACCTTGTAGGATTACCCGATTCGGCAGTAAAGGAGAGCCACGAACGTATTCTTTCGGCTTTGCAGGTAAATGGTTACAAGTTTCCCACTTCACAAATAGTTATAAACATGGCTCCGGCAGATATCCGCAAGGAAGGATCTGCCTATGATTTACCTTTAGCCATTGGAATGATGGCGGCAAAAGAGAATGTATCAACAGAGAAGCTGGGCAAATATATTATTATGGGCGAACTAAGTCTGGACGGTAGTTTGCAAACCATCAAAGGTGCATTGCCTATTGCAATCAAAGCACGCGAAGAAGGTTACGAAGGACTGATCGTTCCTCGACAAAATGCCAGAGAAGCTGCAGTTGTCAACAACCTGAAAGTTTACGGAGCCAATAACATTAAAGAGGTGATTGGTTTCTTTAATGGAGAAGATACACTTGAACAGACAGTTGTAAATACCCGGGAAGAGTTTTATGCTCAACAAACCTCTTTTGAGTTTGATTTCTCGGATGTAAAAGGACAGGAAAATGTAAAGCGTTCTCTTGAGGTTGCGGCCGCTGGTGGGCATAATCTTATAATGATCGGTGCCCCAGGTAGTGGAAAATCAATGATGGCAAAACGACTCCCCTCTATCTTACCTCCGCTATCTTTGGGCGAAAGTCTGGAAACAACCAAGATTCATTCGGTTGCAGGAAAACTAGGAAAAGACACTTCACTGATTGCCAAACGACCTTTCCGAAGCCCTCACCATACTATTTCACAAGTCGCAATGGTCGGTGGCGGAGCCTACCCCCAGCCTGGCGAAATTAGCCTTGCTCATAATGGATTACTTTATCTTGATGAGCTGGCAGAATTCAATAGAAGTGTGCTTGAAGTTCTTCGCCAACCGCTTGAGGACAGAACTATTTCCGTTTCAAGAGCAAAATATAGTATTGATTATCCTGCCGGATTCATGATGATTGCTTCGATGAATCCTTGTCCGTGTGGTTACTACAATCACCCAACCAAAGCTTGTGTATGCAGCAGCGGACAAGTACAAAAGTACCTGAATAGAATATCGGGGCCGCTTTTAGATAGAATAGATATACAGGTTGAAATCGTACCTGTGCCATTTGAAAAGATATCCGACAAAAGAACATCCGAACCAAGTTCTGCCATAAGAGAACGGGTAATAAAAGCACGCCAGATTCAGGAACAGCGATATGCCGATTATCCCGGAGTGTATTGCAATGCACAAATGAGCACTAAGTTACTTCATACTTTCGCCGAGCCGGATAGCACCGGACTAGCTCTTCTAAAGAATGCCATGAACCGGTTGAATCTTTCGGCTCGGGCATACGATCGTATATTAAAAGTTTCACGTACCATTGCCGATCTTGATGGCAGTGAAAAGGTAAAATCAGCTCACCTGGCAGAAGCTATCAGCTATCGCAATCTGGATAGAGAAAGCTGGGCCGGATAATAATTCGACGGTAAACCTGAATAGAAAAGCTTGATAGTAAAACTTGAGGATACAACATTTAATAGACAATGAATATGACTAGATTTATATTCTCGTTACTAATTAGTCTGACTATTGCATGTAACTTGCATGCGCAGAATCTGAAAATAAAGAATATAGTTATCTCCCGTGTTATTACTAAAATTGAGAATAACGTCCATGAGAAGGATGAAAACAAAGGACCAAGAGCATATTTCAAGATTGAATTAGAAAACAATACAGATACAATACTTGTACTAGATCCCGCTCATTCTAAATTCATGCTTCAATTCAGGTATAATGGACTTGATTACAGAAGAAAGGTTCTCTCTGTATTCCTGAGTTCATTCAATGAAATAAAAGAGATACGCCTTAAGCCCAATGAGAAATACCCTGTTGAATTTGGCATCCGCATATTCTCGGGAACAAATCTGATTAAAGAAAAGAAAAACAACAAGAACTGCTACGATTATTCTCAGGAAATTCTGAAAGCATTACCTACATTACAGCTGCAGTATATGGACCCGGACCTAAGAATCATTTCAGGAAAGATAGAAAATATCGATACTGAAGATTATATCTATATTCCAAAGAAAGCAACTAAGCACTAAAAAAAATATCTGAAGAACCTCTGTCCTTCAGATATCTTACATACTACCCTAACCAGTTATTTATTACTGAATATCGCTCTATCCTGTAATTTAGATACGGGTACAATATCTACTTTTGCATAAATGCAATCACCATACTATTACTGCATGGGAAAATTTCTATTTATCATTTATTAACTAAGTATTTTCTTTTAAGGCTTCATTCTTCAGACTCTATTTCTCAACTCGTATACGGGCATCCACGGCAATAACATCCTTATTAGTTGCCAGCAACGGGTTAATATCCATCTCTTTTATCTCTGTTGCAAAACGAAGCAAGGTTGATAAACGAACAATTATTTCAGCAAATTTATCTTCATTTACCCCTTTCTGACCACGGGTTCCCTGAATAATTTTATATGCCTTCAAAGAACGAATCATAGAATATGCTTCTTCATAGGATAATGGAGCAAGACCGGATGAAACATCTTTCAGCACTTCCACAAAGATTCCTCCCAATCCGCAAAGAACCACATGCCCAAACTTTTCCTCGTATTTAGCTCCGATAAATAATTCTGTGCCTTTCAACATAGGCTGAACCATTATAGCTGTCACCTCCGGAAGTTTCATCATCCGTTCAAAGTCGAGTGCCAGGTGCTGTTCCGATTTTATATTTAATGCAACGCCGCCAATATCCGATTTGTGTATAGGGCCAACCACCTTTGCCACTACAGGGAAACCACACTTTCTTGCAAAAGCAAGCACCTCTTCTTTATCTGCAGAAACAAATTCTTCTACGACAGGAATGCCAGCCGAGCGTAATAACTCCTGCACAAGACGGGGTTCTATATATCCATTGTCCTGAATGGAATCTATAATCCGACGAATATGGGGGATATCAACTCCGAAGAGTTCTATTTCCTTCACGGCAGGTTGAGGAACATTCATTATCCGTATTAAAGCAGTGCCCAACGTTACCTCATCAGCAAAGTTTACATGTCCTTTTTTCAGGAAAGCATCCACTTCTTTTCCGGCAGTATGCAAAGAAGGAAGCACAGGGAATACAGGTTTCTTGCAGGTTAGCATCTTCTGATGGAGAACATCATAGGCTTCAAACATGGAGACCAATCCAGGAGTTCCGAAGATTACCAGAATAGCATCTATGTCGTCAAACTTCTCTTCGCAATAATCGATAGTAAGACCCAGATGTTCCGGTGTGCCTGTTGCCAGAATATCGATCGGATTCCCCACGGCAGCTCCGGGGAACAGCTTTCCTTTCAGTTCATCGGCCAATTCACCTTCAAGTTTAGGAACATTGAGTCCGCCTTTTGATAATGCATCGGTCAGCATTACTCCAGGACCTCCGGCATGAGTAACGATTGCAAAATTCTTTCCCTTTAATGGAGGAAGAGTGAAAATACAACCAACTGTTGTAAGTTCCTCACGGGAATAGCAGCGAACAATACCCGCTTTACGGAACAAAGCCTCAACAGCCGAGTCCGAACTGGCAATAGCTCCGGTGTGTGAAGAAGCAGCTCTGCTCCCACTCTCTGAACTTCCAGATTTAATAGCAGCAATGCGGCAACCTTTGCGGATTAATGAAGATGCATGAATCAGTAATCTATCAGGATCCTTGATACTTTCTATGTATATCAGCTTTATCTTTGAATCTGTCTCCGGGTTAAAGGTTTCGTCCATGTATTGCAGCACATCTTCCACTCCTATCTGTTTGGCATTGCCCACAGACCATACGGAATTAAACTGAAGACCTTTGGTTACTGCACTCTCAAGGATAAAAACAGCCGTTGCACCGGAACTGGAAATAAGATCTACTCCCTTGGGGTTAAGCAACGGAATAGGTTTAGTAAAGACACTGTGATGCCAGGTATTCATTAAACCGATGCAGTTTGGCCCTATCAATGAGGCTTCATACTTATTCACCGTTTCGAGAATGGCATCTTCCAGCAAAGCTCCTTCGTGAGTTTCTTCACCGAAGCCTGCAGATAAGATAATAAAGGCACGAACCTGCTTGTCGCGAGCCAGAGCCTCTACAGCAGCTGGGCACATTCCTGCAGGAATTGCCAGAATAGCCAGATCTGTTTCAGGAATCTCGGAAACATCCGAATACGATTTAATTCCTTGCACCTCGCTTTCTTTGGGATTCACGGCCCATAGCTCTCCCTGAAAACCTCCAGATATAAGGTTCCGAAGGATTGCCCCTCCGGGTTTATGAACATTATTTGAAGCACCCACCACTACAATACTTTGTGGATGCAGTAACTCTTTTGTTATCATAAAATGTATATTTTTCGTTTTTTTATAGAAAACAAAGTTAGCAAATTTGTGAAATTATTCATCTGTCACCAGTTCTTTTTCACTTCACCCTGAATTATTTATCAACATATAAGATTAAACTAACCGATCATTGCCCAAACATTAACAAAAACTCTTTGAAAGATTATAATTAAGGTCGCGACCCTAATTATTTAGCCTCCCGAGGTTGATATATTGAGGTCGGGACCCTAGAACAACAGCCTCACGAGGCTAATAATAATGTTTCACCGGAAAATTGTTAAGCTTTCTGTTTTTCCAGACTAATATTCCATTATTCCCCTAAAAACCTTTATCTTTGCACGTTGCAATTGCTGAAGCTTTACTGCGTGAAGCCCGCATTTACAGCCAAAGAATGTAATATAAAAATTCATCATACATGGAAAAGAAATATAAAAGAACCACGGTGACCTCAGCGTTGCCTTATGCAAACGGACCGGTTCACATCGGACACCTTGCCGGAGTATACGTTCCGGCGGACATTTATGTACGTTACCTTCGCCTTAAAAAAGAAGAAGTGCTCTTCGTTGGCGGTTCAGACGAACATGGTGTGCCCATTACTATCCGTGCAAAGAAGGAAGGTGTTACACCACAGGACGTTGTTGATAAATACCACGGCATTATTAAAAAGTCTTTCGAGGATTTCGGCATCTCATTCGATGTTTACTCACGTACTTCTTCAAAGACTCATCACGAAGTGGCTTCTGATTTCTTCAAAAAACTGTATGACAAAGGAGAATTTATCGAAAAGACTTCTGAACAATACTACGACGAAGAGGCAAAACAATTCCTTGCCGACAGATATATTACCGGAAAATGCCCTCATTGCGGCAATGAAAATGCTTATGGCGACCAATGCGAAGCCTGCGGAACTTCATTAAGCCCAACAGATTTGATCGATCCTAAATCGGCCATCAGCGGTAGTAAACCAGTTATGCGCGAAACAAAGCACTGGTACTTGCCACTCGACAAGCACGAAGCATGGTTGCGCCAATGGATATTGGAAGACCACAAAGAATGGAAGTCCAATGTTTACGGACAATGCAAGTCATGGCTGGATATGGGACTCCAACCACGTGCTGTGAGCCGAGACCTCGACTGGGGTATTCCTGTTCCGGTAGAAGGTGCTGACGGTAAAGTGCTTTACGTATGGTTTGACGCTCCAATCGGATATATTTCAAATACAAAAGAATTGCTTCCTGATTCATGGGAAACATGGTGGAAAGATTCAGATACCCGCCTACTTCACTTTATCGGAAAAGATAATATCGTATTCCATTGCATTGTGTTCCCTGCAATGTTGAAGGCAGAAGGCAGCTATATCCTGCCGGATAATGTTCCTGCCAATGAGTTCCTGAACCTTGAAGGTGATAAGATTTCAACTTCACGCAACTGGGCTGTATGGTTACACGAATACCTGGAAGATTTCCCTGGAAAACAGGATGTTCTTCGTTATGTATTGACAGCCAATGCTCCTGAAACAAAAGATAACGACTTTACCTGGAAAGATTTTCAGGCTCGCAATAACAACGAACTTGTTGCCGTATTCGGTAACTTCGTGAATCGTGCTTTGGTTCTTACCGAGAAGTACTTCGGTGCTCAGGTTCCTGCCGCTGGCGAACTAAGTGAATACGACAAGCAGACTCTTGCCGATTTCGAGAACGTGAAGAAGGATGTAGAACACTATCTGGATACATTCAAGTTCCGTGAAGCTCAGAAAGAAGCAATGAACCTTGCACGCATCGGTAACAAGTATCTGGCAGATACAGAACCATGGAAGCTTGCAAAGACAGACCTTAACAGAGTTGCAACTATTCTGAATATCAGTCTTCAGCTAGCAGCCAATCTTGCTATTGCATTCGAACCATTCCTGCCATTCTCTTCAAAGAAACTGAGAGATATGCTTAATATGGCTACTTTCGACTGGGCAGAACTTGGTCAGACAGATCTTCTTGAAGCCGGCCACGTACTGAATAAGCCAGAACTTCTTTTCGAAAAGATAGAAGACAGCGTAATTGAAGCTCAGGTTCAAAAGCTATTGGATACTAAGAAAGCGAATGAAGAAGCCAACTATAAAGCAAATCCTATCCGTGAAAACATTGAGTTCGATGATTTCACTAAGTTGGATATTCGTGTTGGTACAGTATTGGAATGCCAGAAAGTACCAAAGGCCGACAAACTACTTCAGTTCAAGATTGACGACGGACTGGAATGCCGCACCATTGTATCAGGAATTGCAAAACATTATGCACCAGAAGAGTTGGTAGGCAAGCAAGTTTGTTTCATCGCCAACCTTGCTCCCCGCAAACTGAAAGGCATTGTTTCTGAAGGAATGATTCTTTCTGCAGAAAACAATGACGGAAGTCTGGCTGTAATCATGCCGGGCAAAGAAGTAAAACCGGGTAGCGAAGTAAAATAAACAAGGATAGAAAAGGATGGCAAAAACGCTTAAGGAGAAAACCATTTGGGCGCTAGTCTGGAATGTTCTCGACAAAGTAGGACAACAAGTTATTCTCTTCATTGTAGGAATACTGGTAGCCCGAATCCTTTCTTCGGAAGACTATGCTCTGGTGGGCATGCTTTCCATTTTTACAGCTTTAGCAAATATTGTAATTGAGAGCGGTTTTTCAACTGCTCTCATTCGCAAAAATGATGCAACAGCAACAGATTACAGTTCTGTGTTCTATTTCAATATGGGCGCAAGTATTGTTGTCTATCTGCTGCTTTTTATTTGTGCACCTTTCATAGCAGATTTCTTTAATCAGCCATCACTTACACTAATTGCCCGGATTGTATTTCTGGCTATTCCTGTTAATTCACTAAGTCTGATTCAAACAACCATACTTACCAAGCAGATTAATTTCAAGAAGCTCACCAAAGTAAATTTTATCTCTTTGTTAGCTTCGGGATTACTCTCCTTGTATATGGCATATACGGGATGTGGTGTATGGACATTGGTTGTACAACCGGTATCTCTGGCCATTGTCCGCTCCATGCTTCTTTGGGTTGCAAGCAGCTGGCGTCCTGTTAAGGAATTCAGTATCCAATCCATAAAAGAACTGTTTGCTTTTGCTTCCAACCTAATGTTGTCAAGCATCATCAATACAGGTTTCCTCAATATCTATTCCGTTTTTATCGGGAAAATCTACCCGTTACAGCAACTGGGATACTACAGTCAGGGTGGAAAAATGTCCGATATGGGAGTAAGCACTATCTATGGAAGCATCCAAAGTGCCACTTTCCCTATCTTCTCATCCATACAAGATGACAAAGAACGCTTGTTGCGTGCTTATCGCAAGACTATAAGGTTTACCTCCTTCCTTACTTTTCCGGCTATGATTGGTATGGTGTTAGTGGGCAACCCGTTTATACGAATAGCATTGACCGACAAGTGGGCTAACACTATCCCTTTCTTTCAGTTATTATGTGTGGGAGGTATATTTACCATACTGACAGCCATCAACAGCAACTTCCTTAAAGTAAGCGGGCGTTCAGATATCATGCTGAAACTGGAAGTGTTTAAGCTGGTAGTTACAGCAATAGCTTTGGTATGCACTCTTCATCAGAGCGTATGGGTTATGGTGGCCGGACAGGTAGTTGCCCGCATTGTTATTTATTTATCGAATGTAGTAATGGTTCACAAATACGGGAATTATCCGGGATGGTACCAGATTAAGGATATCATTCCTTACCTCAGCATGTCGTTGGTTCTGTTCGTCTGCTTGTATCCATTAAGTTTTATCATATCAAACCTGGTTCTGTTACTTTGTACGCAAATAATTCTCTTCGCAATTGCATACATTGTATTGAATAAGTTATTAGGATCGGCAATCTTTGATGAAATCATGGCATTGCTTTTCAAAAAGAAAACAACACAAAATAATCAGTCGGCCGAATGAATGCAAAAGTAAAAGTAAGCGTATTGATGCTTACCTACAATCATGAGAAATACATTGTAGATGCTATAGAAAGCGTAATAAAGCAGCAAACAGATTTCCCGTTCGAACTGGTTATTGGTGAAGACCGCAGTACAGATAGCACAGCTGATATCTGCCGTGAGTATCAGAAAAAGTATCCGGAGATAATCAAGCTTACAACAAATGAGGAGAATCTGGGACTGCAAGAGAACTTCATCCGTTCCTATAACCGCTGTTCCGGTGAGTATATGGCAATCTGCGAAGGAGACGACTTCTGGATCAACAAGCACAAACTGCAAATACAAGCCGATTTTCTGGACAGCCATAAAGAGTATTCAGCTTGTTTTCACCGTGCACTGAATTATTATCAGGAAGATGGAAGCAAAAGTATAGGTAATGGCGGTTATCAAAAGAAGGTAAATACAGTTTTCGATATCATAAACTGTAATCCCATCACAAACGTAACGGTTATGTTCCGTTTAGGACTGTTTGGAGAATTACCATCCTGGTTCAGCAAAGTAACATCATACGATTTTGCCATTCATGTACTTAACGCTGAACATGGAGATGCTTACTTCATGAATAATGTAATGGCGGTGTATCGCCAGCATAAGGAAAGCATCTGGAGCATGGCTAGTTCTGAAAAACAGATGCTTATTTCTGTTATAAACAGGCAATTGCTTATTGATCATTACAAGGAAAAGAACAAAGCTATCTGTGATAAACTCACAGAAACATATACAAACGGCTGCCTACGGCTAGTGCAATATTACCAATCCATAGGGAATGAAGAAAAAGTAGCTGAAACAGAACAGTTTATTTTAAAAGCCAACCCTTCTTTTACCGTTGAGCAGGTGAGGGAAATGGAAAAAATAATAAAAGCACCGTTAAAGAAGATAATATCACAACGCATATTCCGTTTGGTAAAAGTTATCAGACGTGAAATTTCCAAACTAATACCTTTGCCTAAAATCAAATGATCTATGAAAGCTGCAAGTTTTATTCATACCATTCAATATAAATTGAATTGTGAATTAAATAACATTAAAAGGAAAAATGCTCTTTCCAGAAAGAAGAACGATATATTTTCCTATTTCAAAAAAAACACCCCAGAGAATAAAGAGATAGAAGAAGCCCTGAATTACTTAAAGGATTCTCCTCTTCATACATTCTGTGCTCCGTTTCGTGAGGCTTATAACTGGAAAGATATCAATGTTCTCATTGATGCTTCGAATGGGCTACCCTATGTAATGCATCAGGGAAAGAAACTATATTTTGTCCGTTCCTTCAATGACAGAACTGTAAAATACAGCTATAACGGATTGAGAACCGAACAAGATCCTGATTCGCCGCACTGTTATCTAAGTGATAACTTTACAGTGCAGCAAGACGATGTTTTATTGGATGTAGGTAGTGCTGAAGGAATCTTTGCCCTTACACATATAGAAAAGCTGAAACACGTTGTTCTCTTCGAAAGAAATGCTGAATGGGTGGAAGCTTTGGAAGCAACCTTTGCCCCCTGGAAAGAGAAAGTTACTATTATCAGGAAATATGTATCCGACTGTGATGATACAGAAAATATAACCATCGATTCTTTTCTGGCAGATAAAACTTATGTACCGACATTTATTAAGATTGACGTGGAAGGAGCCGAGAAAAGAGTCTTAAACGGAATGCAGAAAACCATTCAGTTACCCGAGCTGAAAATTGCGCTTTGCACTTACCATCAGCAAAGAGATTTTGTGGACTTCTCACATTATCTTACAGAAACAGGTTTCAAATGGAATGCATCAAAAGGGGTAATGCTTTTCCTTAATGATATGAAAAGCCTGCAAACTCCATTTTTCAGAAAAGGATTAATCAGAGCGAATAAATAAAATATGAAAGTATCGGTTATCATCGTGTCCTACAATTTCGAGCAATGGATAGATCGTTGCTTAGGTAGTTTGCGCCGTTCAACCTCTCCCATTTCGGTGATTGTTGTTGATAATGGTTCCAAAGACAACACAACTGAGATTATTGAAAAGAATTATCCAGAGGTGCATTTAATAAAGACAGGAGCAAATCTAGGATTTGGTAAGGCAAACAATATAGGTATCCGATATGCAATGGAACAAGGCGCTGATTATTTCTTCCTTCTAAATCAGGATGCATGGCTAGATGAAGATACTATCGAAACATTACTTGCCATCTTTGCAAAACATCCGGAATATGGAATACTCTCACCTGCCCACTTAAATGGGAAAGGTGATAAACCAGACTTTGGATTTTCCACTTATTCAGGAATAAAAGAAAAAGAAGAATTCCTTTCCCTGCAAAAACATAATGAAGTAGTAAGCCTGAAGTTTATTAACGCTGCTTTTTGGATGATTTCCATTAAGGCTATAAAAGATCTGGGTGGTTTTTGTCCTTTGTTCTTTCACTATGGAGAAGACATTGACTATATTAACCGATTGCACTATCATGGTTACATGTTAGGATACTCTCCCCATGTGTTTGGTTATCATGATCGGGAAAATAGAGAGATTTCAAGGGAAACCTTTCTTCGATCGGAAAAAATATATCTGCTTTCTGAATATGCAAATATCAATTATTCTTTTTATAAAGCTTTCGGTTATGGTATTCTGGCCGGAATAAAAAAAGCCATGATAGCTCTTAAAAAGGGGAAAGTAGCCAATAGCTTAACATTTATCAATATCAGTATCGGTCTACTTTGTAAGACTAAACAAGTTTTACAGATGACAAATAAAAACAGAAAAAAAGCATTAAACTATATTTGATTATGAGTCATACACCGAGGCTTATATTTCTCAATAATCGTACCGAGCATACAAGAATGACAATTGATTTTTTATCTCAAAGTAGTCAGTTACACTTGGTAGACTAGTTATTAACCAATGTTTATCGTTTAGTTTAAACAGAATGAAAGTACTCTATACATTTGGCGGAATACCACATTATCTGGACGCCATGCTCAATAAGCTTCACAACAAAGGTGTCGAAATAGTTGTTGTCACACCGCAAAAAGGAAATGCAACGATTGGTAAAGGAGTAAAAATGGTGGAGGGAGGCAGCTACAAGCATCTTACAGCCATAGAAAGAAAGATGTTTTACGGGAAAATGACCTATCCTTCGTTACCACAAATCGTGAGTGAGGAAAAACCGGACATCTTAGTGATGGGCTGGCCCTATTTCCTGCAACTCTTCTTTCAGCCTTCACTACGCAAGGCATTGAAGAGCTGTGGAACACGAATTGTCATTCGCGAAATTCCTTTCCAAACCCCACCTTACGGAAAAATGAAAGCCTACTTTCAGGAACACCCCATGTATGATGAAAACATGCAGTTACAAAGTACGGGAATTAGTTTCTACCTGAAACAATGGTTAACCATGTGCATCCGTCGGTATTGCTACTCCAAAGCAGTAGGAACACTCAATTACTCTACCGTAGCGTATGATATTCTGCCATCTTATGGTGTAAATAAGGAAGATATACATGTTACCTTTAATTCTACCGACACCGAAGCTTTACTCAAAGAGCGGGCAGCAGTATTGAAGAACGAGTCGATACTTCCTCCTTGCGAACATCGCATACTCCACATCGGACGGTTAGTGAAATGGAAACGGGTAGATTTGCTTATTGATGCAATGCCGGGAGTGATAGCTAAATTTTCCGATGCAGAACTTGTCGTGGTAGGCGATGGTCCGGAACTGGAGAACCTGAAACAACAAGCGGCAAACCTTCAGTTGAATGAGCATATTCGTTTTGCCGGAAGTGTGTACAAACCCGAAGAGCTGGGAGCTTACATGAACGAATCTACCGTCTATGTACTTGCCGGTATGGGAGGTCTTTCCATCAATGATGCCATGACGTATGGCATGCCGGTTATCTGCTCGGTGTGCGACGGAACAGAGCGCGACCTGGTAACAGAGGGCAAGAACGGCTTCTTCTTCCAAGAAGGCAATGCCGACAGTCTATGCGAAAAAATTACGACTCTCTTCGCATCGCCTGACTTATGCAGGGAAATGGGAAAAGAGTCGCAACGTATTATTAATGAAATAATAAACATAGAAACGGTAAGCGAACGTTACTTGAATGCTTTCCGCGATATAATGGAAAAGAGCTGAGACGAAAGATTCAAAACAATCTATCCTTGCTTACTCTCTAAAAAGAAAACAAGAATTATCTCAGCGCAGCCATAATGCGCTCACATGCTTTGCCGTCTCCATAAGGATTATGGGTTTCGGACATTTGTCGATAAAGTTCTTTATCGGCAAGCAAGGCATTTACTTCGCTCACGATGGTCGCATAATCTGTGCCTACCAGTTTCACCGTGCCAGCCTCAACAGCTTCCGGTCTTTCGGTTGTATCACGCATAACCAAAACAGGCTTACCTAAAGAAGGTGCTTCTTCTTGTACACCGCCGCTATCGGTCAGCAACAGCTTGCTGTGCTGCATGGCATAGATAAAAGGCAAGTAATCGAGTGGAGAGATCAAATAGACATTACTCAATCCAGAGAGCAATTCGTAAACAGGCTTTTGCACATTAGGATTGAGGTGCACAGGATATACTATATCTATTTCAGGATGTTCCTCGGCAAGCTTGCTGATAGCCTTGCAGATATGCAGGAATCCATCGCCAAAGTTCTCACGTCTATGTCCGGTTACCAGAATATAATCACGTTCCGGATTCACAATATAACCTTTCGCATTCAATTCAGCGTGAAGTTCTTCTTGTTTTCCGGGAGTTTGCGAAATGATATCAACTGCCATCAAAAGTGCATCAATCACAGTGTTTCCAGTCACATAAATGCGACTGCCGTCAATGTTCTCACTGAGCAAGTTTTCTTCCGATTGCTTTGTAGGTGCAAAATAGTAGCGGCAGAAACGATCTGTCACCTGGCGGTTCATTTCTTCGGGCCATGGCGAAAGCAAATCATAGGTACGCAAACCAGCTTCTACATGTCCTACGGCTATTTGTTGATAAAAAGCAGCTAATCCGGCAGCCATAGAAGTCGTTGTATCACCATGAACCAAAACTACATCGGGTGCAAATTCGGTTAGCACATCGCGCAGTCCCAATAATACTTTCGTTGTTATATCATACAAGTCCTGCCCCGGTGCCATGATATTTAAATCATATTCGGGAACTATGCCAAATACCTCAAGCACCTGGTCGAGCATCTGACGATGTTGTGCGGTTACACAAACACGTGTCTCGAAATGTTCTGTATCCTTCTGCAGGGCTTTAACCAGAGGAGCCATTTTGATAGCCTCAGGACGAGTCCCGAATACCAGTAATATTTTCTTCATAATCTAATTCATTTAATACCTTTCCGAACACCACAGAAATCAAGTTCCATCTTACCTTCCTCACGTGGCAATTCCATAAACGGAGTGTGGCAAACCAGCCATACAACAATATCTGCTTTTTGGTATGCTTCACGATAGTAGGTCAGGTTGAAGCTAGGATGTTTGCTGATATTGGGTTCCACCACCAATACTTCAGCACGCGACTCAGAAATGATACGAGAGGCAATGTATTTAGCAGGCGATTCACGCAAATCATCAATATTTGGTTTAAAGGCAAGTCCCATACAAGCCACAATCGGCTCACGGTCGTTCTCGGTTACAAACTGTTGGCAAGCTTCTACCACGCGGTTGGCGCACCAGTCGGCTTTATAATCATTTGTTTCGCGAGCACGTTTAATGATTTGTGCCTGTTCAGGATAATCAGAAACAATAAACCAGGGATCAACGGCAATACAATGTCCGCCAACACCACAACCTGGTTGCAATATATTAACGCGTGGATGTTTGTTAGCAAGTGAAATAAGTTCCCACACATTGATTCCAGCCTTGTCACAGATCATTGAAAGTTCGTTGGCAAAGGCAATCTGCGAGTCACGTGAAGAATTCTCTGTCAGCTTGCACATCTCTGCAGTACGAGCATTGGTGCGATGAAGTTTTCCTTGTACAAAGGCAGAATAAAACTCAATGGCCTTTTCAGTCGATTCGGGATTAATACCTCCAATCACCCTGTCATTGTGTACTAGTTCGTAAAGCGTATTGCCCGGCAATACACGCTCAGGACAGTAAGCAATATATATTTTTCCTTTCAATTCTGGACGTTCCTTGAAAATAACCTCAGCCATTCGTTCTGTAGTCAGCACCGGCGATGTTGACTCGATGACAAACAAATCGCCCTCTTTGAGAAAAGGGATAACCGAACGGGTAGCCGATTCTACATAAGTAATATCCGCCCGGTGATTCTGCTTAAAAGGAGTAGGTACTACCACAAAGAAAGCATCTGCCTGTTCGGGCTTCAATACTGCCCGGAGGTTCCCTTTTTGAACAGCTTCCTTGACCATCTGGTCCAAATCCGGCTCTACAATATGAATTTTTCCTTGATTGATCGTCTCTACTACTACCGGATTCACATCCACACCGATCACCTCAAAACCATGATTGGCAGCAACCGCTGCCGTAGGAAGGCCAATGTAGCCTAAGCCTAAAAAAAGAACCTTTTTCATATCTACATCACTTTTATTTAAGTGCCGCAAAAATACAAATAATACGTGACTTTGCACGGATTATTACAGAAAACTACTACTTTTGTGGAAACATTTCACGAAAATGAGAGTACTTATTATTAATACTTCGGAACGTATCGGAGGAGCTGCAATTGCAGCTAGCCGATTAATGGAATCCCTGAAGAATAACGGGGTAAAAGCAAAGATGCTGGTACGCGATAAACAAACCGACCAGATTAGTGTAGTACCATTAGACCGTTCATGGAAAACCGTTGCACGATTTGTATGGGAACGAGTTGTTATCTGGAAAGCAAACAGCTTTAAAAAGAATAACCTTTTCGCTGTTTCCATTGCAAATACAGGAGCTAACATAACCTCTTTACCGGAGTTTAAGCAAGCAGATGTTATTCACCTGCACTGGATTAATCAGGGAATGCTCTCATTAAATGACATTAAACATATCGTCAATTCCGGAAAACCCATTGTATGGACCATGCATGATATGTGGCCTTGCACCGGAATCTGTCACCATGCACGTGAATGTACAAACTATCAGGATGAATGTCATAACTGTCCTTTCATTTATAAGAATGGAAGTAAAAAGGATCTATCATACAGAACTTTCAAAAAGAAACTGGAGCTTTATAAAAACGCAAATATAACATTTGTTGCCTGCAGTGCATGGCTTCGCTCCCTGGCCGAGAAAAGCAGATTGCTTACTGGACACCGCACAACCAATATACCTAATCCAATCAATACAAACTTATTCAGACCTGCTGACAAGAAAGAAGCCCGCTATAAATGCAACCTTCCTCAGGATAAGAAACTATTGTTGTTTGGTTCCGTGAAGATTACCGATAAACGAAAAGGCATTGATTATCTGGTAGAATCCTGCCATCTACTGGCGGAAAAATATCCCGAGATGAAAGACAAGATAGGCGTTGTCGTTTTCGGAAAACAATCTTCACAACTTAAAGAGATGATTCCTTTCCCTGTTTATGCACTAGATTTCGTGAGCGACGAGAAAGCCATTGTAGATATATATAATTCCGTAGATTTATTCGTTACCCCATCATTGGAAGAGAATCTTCCGAATACCATTATGGAAGCGATGGCATGCGGTGTTCCTTGTGTTGGCTTCAACATTGGCGGTATTCCCGAAATGATAGATCATCTGCACAATGGGTACGTTGCCGAATATAAATCGGCACAGGACTTTGCCAATGGAATACGCTGGGCATTGAATGAATCTGAATACCCTACTCTGTCAGAACAGGCTACACGAAAAGTGGTATCTTCCTATTCAGAAGGCATTATCGCAAAGAAATACATAGATATCTATAACAAAATAACCGGAAAAGATGCATAGCAAACTTAATCCGCGCTTCTCAATCATTACAGTTACTTACAATGCGGAAAAAGTAATTGAAGAGACCATCCAAAGCGTTATAACACAAACGTATAAAAATTACGAATACATCATTATTGACGGGGCCTCGAGAGATAATACACTTTCCGTTATAGATAAATATAAAGATATGATAAGTAGCGTGGTGAGTGAGCCCGACAAAGGACTCTACGATGCCATGAACAAGGGAATTGCTGCTGCTACGGGCGATTATCTTTGTTTTCTGAATGCAGGAGACAGCTTTCACGAAGACGATACTCTTCAACTGATGGTTCATTCAATTAATGACAATGAATTGCCTGACATACTTTACGGAGAAACAGCTATCGTAAATAAAGAGGGGCATTTCCTGCACATGCGTCGTTTGCAGACTCCCGAAAAGCTTACCTGGAAAAGTTTTAAGCAGGGAATGCTGGTATGCCATCAAGCTTTCTTTGCCAAGCGATCATTGGCTGAGCCTTTCGACTTATCCTATCGTTTCTCTGCCGATTTCGATTGGTGTATCAGAGTTATGAAGAAAGCAAAGACCTTGCATAATACTCACATCACAGTTATTGATTATCTTGATGAAGGATTAACAACTCAGAATCACAAAGCTTCTTTAAAAGAACGATTCCGCATTATGGCGAAACACTATGGATGGATAAGTACTGTTGCACATCATATCTGGTTTGTTATCAGGTTAATTGTTAAGCCGGAGAAATAAGAATAGATTCTGACTTATAGATTATTTAATGTATAAAGATCATTTTCGTGAGCTTACGAAAATGATCGAAATTAGTTAATGCGAAAAACATTAAAATACTAAATATTATGAAAACCCGTACACTACTTTTCTTATTCTGCCTGTTAATTAGCAGCTTATCTTTCGCCCAAAATTCAAAGTCCATCTCCATTTTAGGCGACTCTTATTCAACATTCGAGGGATATCTGCAACCGGATACTAACTTTGTTTGGTACTTTGCCTCACCAAAGAATCAAACCGACGTAACATCAGTACGTGAAACATGGTGGCATAAGTTTATCAAAGAAAACAACTACCGCCTTTGTGTGAACAACTCTTTTTCCGGTTCAACCATTTGCAACACCGGTTATCGAAAAGAAGATTACAGCGACCGTTCATTCATCACCAGAATGAAAAAGCTGGGTAATCCGGATATCATATTTATATTTGGTGCCACCAATGACTGCTGGGCTAAATCTCCTATAGGCGAATATCAATATGAGAATTGGGCAAAGAAAGATCTATATTCATTCCGTCCTGCATTGGCATGCCTCCTTTCAAACATGGTTGATTACTATCCAAACGTGAAGATCTATTTTATATTAAACAGCGAACTAACGAATGAGATTAACGAATCCACCAAAGCAATCTGCGCACATTACAAAATAGATTGTATAGAGCTTCACAATATCGAAAAGAAAAGCGGTCACCCTTCAATAGCAGGAATGGCAGAGATTTCTAAGCAGATTAAGGAATATCTGCAGAAGAATTAAGGATTTATTCAGGTTTAGTCAATCCAAACATGTACATGTTCGCCCTCAATCATGTACATGTTTGCTTCCAATCTTGTACATGTTTGGGTTGAACTCTCCTTTGAAAATTACTAATCTCCCTTTTCTTCTGTATTAAACTGATTCCAATTGACTATTACTATTCCTAAACCTATAATCAGTTGATCGATTAATTTATTAACTCTGGTACAGGTTAACTTTTTTGGGGGGTAAAGCCTAAAAGATATCAACCATCTTACTGCAAGTTAAACGCAACTGATTATCAATAAGATACATTTTCCGGGGTGGAGAGGGTGGAGATAAATTATCCTTTTTCCGTTCTGGAAAATTAAATTTTGAAAATTCTGCAATTTGCGGAATTTATAAAATTCTATTTCTGGAAAGCAAAAAAACTCTTTTTTACTCCACCCTCTCCACCCCAATGAGCAATCCCTAAAATATAACACACTGATATATAGATATATGCATTTTAGCAGGTGGCACAGGTGGCAGAGAAATAATACTTTTTTCGATTCTGAAAACTAAAATTTGAAAATTCTGCAAATTGCTGATTTTTCAAATTTTTATTTCTGGAAAGGCAAAAAAGGCTTTTTTACTGCCACCTGTGTGGAATTGCCAACTAAAATTAGACAGAAGGTTAAGCAACATTCGACAATTTATTAATTTTCTGAATATATTCATTCCAATATTCCTCAATAGTGAGGTTCTTAAGAGCAGAATGTCTTCTTTTTCTATTATACCATATTTCGATAAACTCAAATAATTGCGTTTTCATTTTTCCTTTAGACAATAACTTATTCCCATAGATAAGTTCTGCCTTTAACGTTTTAAAGAAACTCTCTGCAACAGCGTTATCCCAGCAATTTCCTTTACGGCTCATGCTTTGACAAATACCATAGGATCTCAACATACTAACCATAGCTTTGCTGGCATATTGTGAGCCTCTGTCAGAATGAAATATCATTTGCATTTGAGGTTTACGATTGCTTACAGCCATATTAAAGGCTGGTATGACAGTCGATTCACTTGCCATATTTTCGCTAACACTCCATCCAATTATTTTTCTGTCAAAAAGATCAATCACACTTGTTAAATATAGAAATCCTCCAACGACTGGTATATAAGTAATATCAGAGACCCAAGCCTTTGAAGGTATATCCATCTCAAAAGATCGGTTAAGAATATTATTTGCCACCGGTTCGGAATGATTTGAATCTGTAGTAATCTTATATTTCTTTGATAATTTGCTTTGAATACCCATCTCTTTCATATAATGTGCAACAGTTGTTCTGGAAATCTTTACATTCCTTTTATTTAGCTCCTTAGTTATTCGTATACTTCCATAACGGCATTTTGCCAGAAAGTATTCAATCTGAATTTCTTTACAGATGGATTTACGTTTTACGGCCCGTCTGCTTTGAGGACCTTTAATCCATCTGTAATAACCACTTCGGGACACTTTAAGAACATTACACATTACCTCAATCGGCCAGATCTTATCATTGGAACGTATGAACTGATAAATCATCGATCGCTCTTGGAGATAATGTGAAGCGCTTTTTTTAATATTTCATTTTCAACTTCTATTTTTCGAAGCTTTTCTCTAAGCTCGGCTATTTCTTTCTCCTCAGGAGTCAACTTAGGAACTCCATTGCCAGGAAAACTTCCTTCACCATATTGGCTATATTCTTTTCTCCAACGATAGATCAGATATGGCGTTATACCAAGATCTCTGGATAAGCCAGTGAGGTTCTTTCTCTCATAGCTTAATTTGACTGCGTTGACTTTGAAATCAGAGTCGTATTCTTTTCTTTCTCCCATAATAAGTTAAAACATTTAGCTTAACTTTATGTTCGATTTTAGTTAGCTACTCCAGTGCCACCTAATATTTATAAAGTATTGATTATCAATATCAATTTTCATACAAATATTGGCTTCACAGTTTATCAGCCACACAAAGCTTGAATAATTTCTTATTCTGTGGCTACAATTAATCAAAAATATACACTAAGTTTGTCTGGTTTATACGTTATGAAAGAGTTCATCAGACGAATAATGAATGAAAAAACAAAAGCAACATTGACTATTAATAAACAAAATATTATGAAGAAGTATGTAATTACATTATTGCTGGTTGTACTAAACCTGGCACCAGCTTTAGTTAATGCCCAGAATGGACAATCGGCCATGGGAAAGGTAACTATTAAAGAAAACGAAAAGACACTTAACACACAATGGCAGGGTAAGAAAATAGCATTTCTAGGCGATTCAATGACCGATCCCGGCAATAATGCCACATCCGTATGGTACTGGCAATATCTGAAAGAACTTCTGGGTACTGATTATTGTGTATATGCAAAGAGTGGCTACCAATGGGATGGTATATATAAAATGGCGGATAAATTATACAACGAAAAGGCCGATTCTATTGATGCCATTTTTATTTGGGCCGGTACAAATGATTATAACCACAATACTCCGCTAGGCAAGTTTTTTACTGAAACTACTCAAAAGACTAATTTCAACGGACAAACAGTAACACGCAAGCATCGCGAACCAATATTTTGCGATTCAACTTTCTGTGGCCGTATTAACAAAGTAATGTCATTCTTGAAAACGCATTATGGCAATAAACAGATTGTTATTATGACACCGATTCATCGCGCTTTCGCTACATTCAGCCAAAAGAATGTGCAGCCTGATGAAAACTATGCTAATGATCTCGGCCTGTACATTGATTCGTATATAGAAGTTTTAAAACAGGCTAGCAATTATTGGGCTGTTCCGTTAATTGATTTGCATTCTATAAGCGGGCTGTATCCATTATACGATTCCAACGTTCCGTATTTTCATGATAGCAAGACCGATCGTCTGCATCCAAACACTTTAGGTCATTATCGTTTAGCTAAGACAATACAATATCAGTTATTGGCTTTGCCGAGTACATTCTAACCTGAGTTCTAAGAGATTTCCCCTACTCACTCTTTTGAAGCATCTTTATAATTACCCTTATTCAATTAAAAATTAAACATCGTTAACTATTTTGACAAAAAATTATTTAGTAAAAAAACAAAGGCAAATGGGTAGTTCTCACTATTTCAAATTTGATCGTAGGCATTTTCGAAAAAAAGATATACGTAAGTAACCTGCAAAAGATGAAGAATTGTTAGATACAAAATGCATTCTATTATATTTAAATACATATATAAGAGCTGTTCGATCAGGTGACGATGTTATACAATTCAAACTCGTCACCTGATTGCTTAATGAATTATTAAGCATTTATAATAATGCTAAAGCACTATCAATCGAACAAAGCCCTTAGTGGTCAGATTTTATTATTTATTGAACAGCATTTTTCAGGAGACATAAAAGGTTTATATTAAGTTTGCACCTCAAATAAAAGAATATGTTAACATTTTAAATTCTAAAAAGCATGCATTCATCTACTACACTAACCAATAATAATCGCATAGAAATAGCAGATGTATTACGTGGTTTCGCTGTAATGGGAATTACCCTTGTCCATTTTATAGAACGGTTCAGCCTCAATAGCTTCCCGGAAGAAACCTCCAACTTTCTGATATTTACGGATAGGGTAATCTGGGACAGTGTATTTTTTACCTTTTCCGGTAAAGCCTACTGTATTTTCGCGTTGCTTTTCGGATTCAGCTTTTTTATTCAAGACAACTCACAAAAAGAAAAAGGGAAAGATTTTCGTGGACGGTTTGCCTGGCGGTTAGTATTACTTTTTTTTATAGCCTGCATCAATTCGACTTTATTTCCCGGTGAAATATTGATACTCTATGCATTGCTTGGTTATATACTGATCGCAGTCTGTCGTCTTTCTACCCGCACAGTCACGATTATAGCGGTAATTCTTTTACTACAACCTTTTGAATGGGGACAAATAATTTATGCACTCATCAACCCCAAATACATTATTAATGCTCAGTTCGATGCTCCATACTGGGAAATAGTCAATACAGCTCAGAAAGAAGCCTCTTTCCTCGAACTGTGCAAAACTACAATATGGACAGGCAATATTGCTAATATGGGCTGGATGATATTACATGGAAGGATTACTCAAACCGCAGGATTGTTTATGACAGGTATGCTAATAGGGCGTAGCAATGTGTTTCCCTATTCAGAAAAAAATATAATATTTTGGATTAAAGTATTCATCATAGCCATCATAGCCTTTTTCCCGATTTATGGCTTGATGGCTACACTTCCCGACTTTATAAGTAGGGAGGCACTACTTGTACCTTCTACCCTTATACTTAAGTCACTTTCAAATCTTGCATTTACAGGAATACTGTTTGCAGGGGTAATACTTGTTTATTACCTGACAAAGTTTAGACGTATTCTTCATCAATTAGCACCTTATGGACGTATGAGTTTGACAAACTACCTATCGCAGTCTTTGTTCGGGGGATTCTTGTTTTACAACTGGGGACTAGGACTTTACCTGCATACAGGCATTACAGTATGTATTCTTATCGGTATAGGCGTATTCTCTTTGCAATTCTTTTTTTGTCGTTGGTGGCTTCGTTCACATCGTCATGGTCCATTAGAATGGTTATGGAAAAAGGCAACCTGGATTAAAATAAGCAAAGGATAACTATCTGATTCACTTTATTTTGAGCATAAAGTTGGGCTATAATTCCAAAAAGCCTGACGACTATTTTCATTCAAGAATCAAAAAAACGAAAGTAATGTTCAGGTTCAGGGCAACTAATATAAATGTATATTATACTTAAACTCCACCCATTCCGTTTAATGAGGTAAAGCAACTAAGGTATCTATTAACTTTTTAAATCCATTTATTTCCATATTTATCCTTCCTGCCAGTCTGTATTCAAATGATTCTTCAGTTGTAGACATTTAGCAATGTCATTAGATAACATTACTTTCTTTTGTAAATATATGAAGTCTTTTAATATAAAAGCTAGAAAATCAGTTTTAGGAATATAAACAAAATCGCCGGTTAAGCACTTACAAAAAGATACTTAACCGGCAATTCTTATTTTTTATCTGAAGAATTTTCTACTTCTTCCGCTTTCTTACTTCAATTACTATCACTCCTATTGCACCAAGTATCAATACCCCTAAAGCAACATAAGCAATATTCTCAGTTGTGTGAATGGACTGAGGATCAAACTTAAACTCTACTTTATGCTTACCTGCTGGAACCTTCATAGCTCGAAGAATATAGTCGACACGACCATGATCTACAGCCTGTCCGTCCAGATAAGCCTGCCATCCCGGATAATAGATTTCAGAGAAGACAACTACTCCGTCCTTAGATGAAGATGTTTCGTACGTCAGTGCATTCGGTGCATAAGAGGTTAGTTTAACAGTGGACAAAGAATCTTTAAATACTGTTTGAACACCATTAAATACTTCTTTGAAGTCGTTAGACACAACTGCAGTTTTAGTAGGTACTGTTGTATTCAAAGCATCAATTTCCTCGTTTGCATTCTGTACATACTTCACGTTTTCAACAAACCATGCATTGCCATAAGCATACGGATTTTGAAGTGGTGCTGTTTGACTGTTACCTGTTGGGAAGATAAAGTATTTAGTATTCAGCATATTTATTACACTGATTGAATCAGGGTTTATCTTTGTCATATCCCCTTGAACTGCAGGAATCTGATGTTGCAGATATGCCATCTCTTTTGAAATATGATGGTCAATCATCTCCTGATAACGTCTCAGCTTAGCCGGATGATAACCACCCACACTCTTATGCCAGTAAGATGTATTGTTATCATTAAAAGTGCTTACTGCAAAGTTAAGAACGCGGTAATCCAGACTCTTATCACGAAGAATATACTCATCGGTCTGAGTTTTCTGAACAGAAACCATTCTTTGTTCCGGTTCAACAAAATCAGAATCTTTCAAATAACGTTTATCCACACTCCACATATCTCCTAAACAGAGAACTGTAAGAGCCAGAACCATCAGGTTTGCTTTAAGCTTACCTGCATTGTATGCAAGAACTAACGCAGCACCAATCAAGATTATAATAACACTTCTCCATGCATCTGATGTGAAGATGCTTTGGCGAATTTGAGTAAGGTTTGCAACTATAGGCGATAACTGTTCTGCCGGAATACCGTTTTGCAAAGCTTGCATCTCCCCAGATGAAATATAAGAAGGGAAGAAGAGCGTTGGAGCTAAGGCAAACAGTAAAGCAATACCCCCTGTTAATCCTAAGCTGATATAGAATTGCTTCAGATTCTGTTTCAGAATCTCTGGCTTTTCAACAATCTCCTTTAATGCAAGTATAGCCAGTAATGGAATAGTAAATTCTGCTATAACAAGGATTGAAGATACTGCCCTGAACTTGGAATACATTGGAATGTAATCGAGGAAGAAATCGGTAAAGCCCATGAAGTTCTTTCCCCAGGAAAGGAGTATCGACAAGACTGTAGCGGCAAGCAATGCCCATTTTACAGGAGTTTTTACAATGAAAAGTCCAAGAATGAAGAGTGTAAGTATAAATGCACCTACATAAACAGGACCAGAAGTTCCCGGTTGTTCTCCCCAATATTGTCCTATCTGAGCGTAAAGTTGAGCATAAGTAGGATCTGCTTTCTTCATTGCAGATTCATTGTTAGCCAAAGGAACAGAAGCTCCACCTTTAACATCAGGAACAAGTAAAGAGAATGTTTCTCCTATACCATAACTCCACTGAACAATATAATCGCGTTCCAATCCGCTATTAGTCTGGTTGGCTGAATTTTGCTTCACCAATTCGGACTTACCGCGCATGGTATCTTTGCTATACTTGTATGTATGATACAAATTAGAGATATTTACTGATACACCCACTAAGGCAGCGATAGCCAATACACCACTTGCCTTAAAGAAATGTGGCAGCTCCTTATTTTTGTAAGCCTCAACAAAATAAGCAATAACCATAAACAGAATGACGAACAGAAAATAGTAGGTCATTTGTACGTGGTTAGAAAGAATCTGCAACGCAATAAAGAAAGCAGTTAGCACGCCACCAATAAGGTATTTCTTTCGGTATGCCAACACAATACCTGCTATTGTTGGCGGAATATAAGCCAGAGTTACAAATTTCCAGATGTGACCTGCACCTATAATAATAAAGAAGTAAGAAGAGAAAGCCCATACTATTGCTCCCAATACGGACAGATAGACTGAAAAGTTGAATGCCCGCATAAGGATATAGAAGCCAAGCAACATGATAAATACCATATAAACATAATCGGGCAAAAATAGTTTATAAACATTTTCGACACCTCTGACTACATTGGTAGAATCATAAGTTGGCGAGATCTGATAAGTAGGCATCCCACCAAATATTGCATTAGTCCACCTGGTTTTCTCTCCCGTTTTCTCGGTGAATTCTTTCGACTCCTGCCCCAGTCCGATACTTGCAACAGAATCATGTTGGGCAAGAACTCTTCCCTCAGTTATAGCAGGAAAGAAATAAGCAACCGATATAACAACAAATGCTATTATCGCAATAATATCCGGCAATGATTTCTTCATCATAATCTTTAATAGTTGAACTTTCTACTCACAATTTATTTTATGAATTAATATCTGTAGTGATCTGCTTTATAAGGGCCATCAACCGATACTCCAATATAAGCAGCCTGCTCTGGAGTAAGCTTGGTTAATTTCACACCAATCTTTTCAAGATGGAGACGAGCAACTTCTTCGTCCAATTCTTTTGGCAAACGATAAACATCAATCTCATATTTCTTCTGGAACAGTTCAATCTGAGCCAATGTTTGATTTGTAAATGAGTTACTCATTACGAATGATGGGTGACCTGTTGCACAACCTAAATTAACCAAACGACCATCAGCAAGAAGAAGAATAGAGTGTCCGTCAGGGAAGAAGTATTGATCAACCTGTGGTTTGATGTTGCGGCACTTGATACCAGGGTAGTTCTTCAGATTCTCAACCTGTATTTCATTGTCGAAGTGACCAATGTTACAGATAATAGCCTGATCTTTCATCTTTTCGATATGATCAATACGGATAATATCAATATTACCTGTAGTTGTAACAAAGATATTTCCCTGACTTGCAGCATCTTCCATTGTCATTACTTCGAAACCTTCCATTGCAGCCTGAAGTGCACAGATAGGATCTATTTCAGTAACGATAACTCTTGCACCATAAGAACGCATTGAGTGAGAACATCCTTTACCAACATCACCATAACCACAAACAACAACTACCTTACCGGCAATCATTACATCTGTAGCACGTTTGATCCCATCGGCCAAAGATTCACGGCAGCCATATAGGTTATCGAACTTAGATTTAGTAACAGAGTCGTTTACGTTAAATGCAGGGAACAGAAGCTTTCCTTCTTCCTTCATTTGATACAAACGGTGAACACCTGTTGTTGTTTCTTCAGAAACACCACGGATTTCAGGTACCATACGTCCCCAAATACCGTTATCTTCCTTCAATACATTCTTCAGAATAGCATATAATTGCTTTTCATCTTCAGCGCTAACTTCGTTATCAAGGAAAGAAGCATCTTTTTCTGCGTCATATCCACAATGAATCATCATGGTAGCATCACCGCCATCGTCAACAATCACTGTAGGTCCCTGGTGACCTGGGAATGTTAAAGCCTGAAGTGTACACCACCAATATTCTTCCAAAGTTTCACCTTTCCATGCAAAAACAGGAACTCCGGCAGCAGCAATAGCAGCAGCTGCATGATCTTGTGTAGAATATATATTACATGAGCACCAACGAACATCTGCACCCAAAGCAACTAATGTTTCAATTAACACTGCAGTCTGGATAGTCATGTGAAGTGAGCCCATAATACGAGCACCTTTCAGAGGTTTAGATTCTCCATACTTTTCGCGAAGAGCCATAAGCCCGGGCATTTCTTGTTCTGCCAAATCGAGTTCCTTGCGACCAAAGTCTGCAAGCGTAATGTCTGCCACTTTATAAGGCAGTTCAGAGAATAATTTTGTAGACATACTAAAATATAATTAGTTTATTAAATTAATTTGGCAAAGATAAGATTTTCTAAATAGTGCAACAAAGGTATTCGGATTTTTTAAGTATGATACTCACCTCTTTATACTTTCTTTTATTTCCTTTTAGCAAAAAAGAGAATATCAAAGGCTAAGAAAAAAGAAGTCCCGACCAAAAACTCCTGTTATTGGCCGGGACTAAAAAGCTATGTTCTAACTATTAGATAATTTGAATTCCCTGTTCTTCACAAAGTTTTAAGCTCATTTCTTTCAGCTTAAACTTCTGAATCTTACCACTTCCCGTCATTGGGAATTCGTTGATAAAGAATACATATTTAGGTATCTTATATCTTGATATTTTATCCTTGCAATATTCACGTACATCAGATGTCTGCATATCAACACCTTCATGAAGAATAATAAATGCACCTACCTCTTCACCATACTTTTCAGATGGTACTCCGGCAACCTGTACATCTTTCACTCCTGGAAGTTTATATAAGAACTCTTCTATTTCACGAGGATAAATATTTTCACCTCCACGAATAATCATATCCTTAATACGACCTGTAATACGGTAATTACCATCCTCGTCTTTTATTCCAAGATCTCCGGAATGAAGGAATCCATTCTTATCAATAACCTCTGCAGTTGCTCCGGGATTCTTATAATATCCTTTCATTGTATTATAACCACGATTGCACATTTCACCTTGAACACCAACTGGACACTCTTCACCTGTTTCAGGATCGAGAACTTTTACTTCTGTAAATTCGAATTCATAACCCACAGTGTTGCATCTGGCTTCAAAGGAATCGTCTATTCGGGTTTGAGTCATACCGGGAGACGTCTCTGTCAAACCGTAAACGCTGGTAACCTTCATATACATTTTTTCCTGCACCTGCTTCATTAGTTCCACAGGACAGAGTGATCCGGCCATAATACCTGTACGAAGCGAAGTAAGATCGAACATATCGAACATAGGATGATGGAGTTCGGCAATGAACATTGTTGGTACACCGTAAACAGCTGTACACCTTTCTTTATGAATAGAAGCAAGCACAACCAACGGATCAAAACGCTCTACCATTACTTGTGTACATCCATGTGTTAACACATTCATTGATGCAAGTACTACCCCAAAACAGTGAAACAGAGGTACACAGCAACAAAGCTTATCATCGGCCGTAAACTTCATGTGTTCACCGGTTAGATAGCCATTGTTTGCAATATTATGATGAGAAAGCATAACCCCTTTGGGGAAACCAGTAGTACCGGAGGTATACTGCATATTCACAACATCATGACAATTAACCTGCTTTTTAGCTTCATCCAGACCGCTGTTGTTCATATTACGTCCAAGAAGAAGTATTTCCTGTGAATTATACATTCCGCGCAACTTTTCCTGACCAATATAAACCACGTTCTTCATTTCAGGAAAATGCTTGCTCTCCAGATGTCCACGTTGGCAAGTTTTTAGTTCCGGCAACATTTTATAGACCATGTCCACAAAGTCGCTGTCTCTGTCGCCGTTGGTAATGCATAATGTGTGCATATCTGAATTTTTGCAAAGATATTCCAATTCAGACAGCTTATAATTGGTATTAACCGTAACATATATGGCACCAATTTTGGCACAGGCATAAAGATATGTAAGCCAGTCGGGCACATTAGTCGCCCAGATTCCTACATGCGAACCTTTGGTTACGCCAATAGAAAGAAGCCCCTTTGCCATTTCATCAACACGATCATTAAATTGCTTCCAGGTAAAGCGTAAGTTTCTGTCGGAATAAACAATGTATTCCTTATCGGGAGTTACCTCAGCCCAGTGCTCCAGCCACTGCCCCAAGGTTCTGTCAAATAACTGCATAGATGTGTATTATGTATTAAATAGGAGTATAGATTACGGCTAATATTTTAGCAGCTTGTCCTTCAAAAGCATGCACGTGGTGAGGAACAATAGAATCATAATAAATGCTATCTCCTTCTTCAAGTACATACGTGTTCTTTCCATAGTTAATTTCCATTGTTCCTTCCATAACCATAATAAACTCTTCACCTTCATGAGAAGAAAGAATAAATTCATTATCCGAACTTTCGGCAACATCGATAATGAAAGGTTCCATATGGCGATCAGCTTTCGATTTTGAAAGAGAATGGTATTCCATATGTTTGCGGGAACGAACAGCATTGTTAGAGAAGCTAATGGTATCAGAAGCCTCTTTCTTGCGACAAAGCACTGGTCCTTCATCTGTCATATCATCAAGGAATGTACCTAGACGTACTCCCAGCACACGTGCGATTTTGATCAGTGGCGCCAATGAAGGTATATCTATATTATTTTCAATACGTTCAATTTGCTCAACCGCTAAACCAGAACGTTCAGCCAAGTCTTCAATACTTATTTCTTTTGATTCACGAAGTGCTTTAATCTTCTCTCCTACAATTTTACTATTGTCCATATATTCTCTTAATATATTAATTCATTATCAATTATCGGCAAAAATAGATAAATCTTTAATCAAATAAAAGGGTTTTCTAAGAAATTATCATGATCAATAAATAACCTTTTATTAAGAACATATAGAATAACACGCAGAAAAGGACTTTGTTCCCAATATTTTTAAAGATTATGGGGGAGGGAGAAAAAAACAAGGTCGTCTCCTATAGAGGAAACGACCTTGACAATACTTTCGTAAGAAATTACTTTCTTAATCCGAGAGTCTTAACAATAGCACGATATCTTTCGATATCATTGTTTTTAAGGTAGTTAAGTAATTTACGACGTTTACCTACCAAAATAGTTAATGATCTCTCTGTGGTATAATCTTTTCTGTTGAGCTTAAGGTGCTCAGTCAGGTGAGAAATACGGTATGAGAACAATGCTATCTGAGATTCAGGTGACCCAGTATCAGTGTTAGACTTTCCGTACTTTTCAAAGATTTCTTGTTTTTTAGCTACATCTAAATACATAATTCTTAGATTTTTTATATATAAAATATTTCTTTGAGCGTGCAAAGATAGATATTATCTTCTATTCCACAAAGCTTTAAATCAAATAATTAATAAGTTTAGTGACTTTTTTATTAATAACTTTCTTTAAACCAACCTATTTTAACTTTAAAACTCAGCTTTTTCCATTAATACATCATTTTTCAGGGAGTTAGCTGTTGCTTTTACATCAATTAATATACAAGTTCCGATATTTTGTCGTACCTTTGCGGCCAAATTACTTACCTATATGCAAAATATTAGAAACATTGCAATTATTGCCCATGTTGACCATGGGAAAACGACACTAGTCGACAAGATGCTTTTAGCCGGACACTTGTTCCGCGACAATCAAACAAGTGGTGAATTAATTCTGGATAACAATGACCTCGAACGAGAAAGAGGTATAACAATTCTTTCAAAGAACGTTTCCATCAATTATAAAGGAACAAAAATCAACATTATTGATACTCCGGGACACTCTGACTTCGGTGGTGAAGTTGAGCGTGTGCTTAATATGGCTGACGGATGTGTATTATTGGTTGATGCTTTTGAAGGCCCAATGCCTCAAACACGTTTCGTTCTTCAAAAAGCACTTGAAATCGGTTTGAAACCTGTTGTTTGTATTAACAAGGTTGATAAACCAAACTGCCGTCCTGAAGAAGTTCACGAAATGGTATTCGATTTAATGTGTAGCCTTGATGCAACTGAAGAACAGTTAAACTTCCCGGTTATCTATGGTTCTGCAAAGAACGGATGGATGAGCGAAGACTGGCAACAGCCAACTGACAACATACTTCCTTTATTGGATTGCATCGTTGAAAATATTCCAGCTCCTGAATTTTTAGAAGGAACTCCTCAGATGTTAATCACATCACTGGATTATTCTTCATTTACAGGACGTATTGCCATTGGTCGTATTCACCGTGGTACATTAACAGAAAACATGGCTGTATCTTTGGTGAAAAGAAACGGTTCCATTGTTAAATCAAAAATTAAAGAGGTACATGTATTCGAAGGACTTGGACGTGCTAAAACAACAGAAGTCTCTTCCGGTGATATTTGTGCATTGATAGGTATAGAAAATTTTGATATCGGTGATTCAATCTGTGATATTGAGAATCCTGAGCCATTGAAACCAATTGCTATCGACGAGCCAACTATGAGTATGCTCTTCACAATCAATGATTCTCCTTTCTTTGGAAAAGATGGTAAATATGTAACATCTCGTCACATTAACGACCGCTTGGAAAAAGAGTTGGATAAGAACCTTGCTCTTCGCGTTCAAAAAAGTGAAACTTCTGATAAATGGTTAGTATTTGGTCGCGGCGTACTTCACTTGTCTGTCCTGATCGAAACTATGCGTCGTGAAGGATATGAACTTCAGGTAGGACAACCACAGGTTATCTATAAAGAAATAGACGGAAGAAGATGTGAACCTATTGAAGAACTTACAATCAATGTTACTGAAGAATATTCAAGTAAGATTATTGATATGGTTACTCGTAGAAAGGGCGAAATGACTTCTATGGAAAATAACGGTGAACGTATTAATATGACATTTGACATGCCTTCACGCGGTATCATCGGTTTACGTACCAACGTACTGACTGCATCTGCCGGAGAAGCTATCATGGCACACCGCTTCAAAGAATATCAACCACACAAGGGAGAAATCGAACGTCGTACCAACGGTTCTATTGTTGCAATGGAAGCAGGTACAGCATTTGCTTATGCAATCGACAAACTTCAGGATCGTGGTAAGTTCTTTATCTTCCCTCAGGAAGAGGTATATGCCGGACAAGTTGTTGGTGAGCACTGCAAAGACAACGACCTTGTGGTTAATGTAACCAAATCAAAAAAACTGACTAATACTCGTGCTTCCGGTACTGATGATAAAGCCAGAATTATTCCTCCTATTGTTTTCTCACTCGAAGAAGCGTTGGAATATATCAAGGAAGACGAATATGTAGAAATCACTCCTAAACACATGCGTATGCGTAAGGTCATCTTAGATGAAAATGAACGCAAACGTAGTTCAAGATCATAATTGGTTCAAGAATCAATCCACATAATAAAGCCTGGAAGTTCACTTTCAGGCTTTTTCTTTAATAAAGAAAAAATATGTCTGCAGAAAAGCTAGAATCGAAAATCATCTCATTCTTAAGACTACCATTAATTATAGGCATTGTCTTCACTCATGCTTATGGAGGACTAACAATTAATGGTGAGACTGTGGGAATATCGAATCAGTTTCCTATAAATGACAGTGTTCAATACCTAATATCCAGAATACTCACAAGTGTATGCGTTCCTTGCTTTTTTTTAATATCAGGTTATCTGTTCTTTCTAAAAAAGCAGAATAGCTATAATAACAACATTAAGAAAAGAGTAAGAAGCCTCCTTATCCCATATTTATTCTGGAACACATTAATCCTACTTCTATTTTACACGGCACAAATAATTCCATCTGTTAGTACATTATTTTCTGGAGAACATAAACTTATAAAAGACTACTCTTTTTATGATTTTCTTTGTGCATTTTGGGCTTTAGAAGGAAGCGATCCCATAGTAGGGCAATTCTGGTTCCTGAGAGATTTAATGGTTATAGCTGTACTTAGTCCTATAATAAAAATAATAATTACCAGCATTAAACATTGGGGAATTATAATACTTGGTATTCTTTGGTATTTAGGTTTCTGGATAAAAATTCCAGGATTCAGTATTACATCATTGTTTTTCTTTTCATTAGGGGCATTTTTTAGTCTTGAAAATAAATCATTCCTTCATTACCAATTTCAACACATTCGCTTTAGCTATTTCATATTTCCTATTCTTGTTTTATCGGATTTTGTAACTAAAAGCTACATATACAATATTTATATTCACAAATTGGGAATAATAGCTGGAATTATATTTTTCATTAATATCACTGCATATTTGGTTAAAAAGAATAAGCTACAGATAATAACGACACTTTCAAACACTAGCTTCTTGATTTATGCCATGCATGAGCCCCTACAGCGACTGTTGAGAAAAACTCTTTTTAAAGTCATTGAGCCAAATAGTGAGATAGAATTAATCACACTATACTTTACTTCCCCAATAGTAATAATAATACTTATCATCATGCTTCATTCTATCCTTCACAAACATTGCCCTGCCACATTAAAATTCATTACAGGAGGAAGATAGAAGCTTTTAACAGCAAGAGATATCTTTAATAAATATCTTATGGCATTACAACTAAAAGCAACTAGAGATAAACTGTAATAAATCAAAGATTCTTCTAAAGCTATAAAATGAAAAGAGGGCAATCTCATACAAGACTGCCCTCTTTTGGTTCTATAAATATAAAGGGGGGTAACTTAAAGTTGAGGACCAGCAGCAACTAATGCTTTACCAGCTTCGTTACCTGTGAACTTAGCAAAGTTCTTGATAAAACGAGCAGAAAGATCTTTTGCTTTTTCTTCCCATTGAGCTGCATCAGCATAAGTATCACGAGGATCTAAGATCTTAGGATCTACACCTGGAAGAGCTGTTGGAGTTACAAATGAGAAGTAAGGGATAGTCTTAGTTTCAGCCTTGTCGATTGAACCGTCAAGGATAGCATCGATAATACCTCTTGTATCTTTGATAGAGATTCTCTTACCAGTACCATTCCAACCAGTGTTAACCAAGTATGCTTTTGCACCTGATTTATCCATCTTCTTAACCAATTCCTGAGCATATTTTGTTGGGTGCAAAGAAAGGAATGCAGCACCGAAACAAGAAGAGAATGTTGGAGTTGGTTCAGTAATACCACGTTCTGTTCCAGCTAATTTAGCAGTGAAACCAGAAAGGAAGTAATATTGAGTTTGTTCTGGAGATAAGATAGAAACTGGAGGAAGAACACCGAATGCATCAGCTGACAAGAAGATTACCTTCTTAGCTGCAGGAGCCTTAGAAACTGGCTTAACGATGTTTTCGATGTGATAGATAGGATAAGAAACACGAGTGTTTTCTGTTACTGATTTATCATCGAAGTTGATCTTACCGTTAGCATCAACAGTAACGTTTTCAAGAAGAGCGTCACGTTTGATAGCAGCGTAGATATCTGGTTCGTGTTCTTTGCTTAAGTTGATAACTTTAGCATAGCAACCACCTTCAAAGTTGAATACACCTTCGTCATCCCATCCGTGTTCGTCGTCACCGATCAATTCACGTTTTGGATCTGTAGAAAGAGTAGTTTTACCTGTTCCAGACAAACCGAAGAAGATTGCAGTTTCGCCATCTTTATTTGTATTTGCAGAGCAGTGCATAGAAGCCATACCTTGTAATGGAAGTAAGTAGTTCATGTAAGAGAACATACCTTTCTTCATTTCACCACCATACCAAGTACCACCGATCAACTGAATTTTTTCAGTCAAGTTGAATACTACGAATGTTTTAGAGTTCAAACCAAGTTCAGCAAAGTTTTCGCCAGCGTCAGTTTTAGAACCATTCATTACAACGAAATCAGGTTCGCCATAGTTAGCCAATTCTTCTTCAGTTGGGCGAATGAACATATTCTTAACGAAATGTGCCTGCCAAGCAACTTCCATGATGAAACGAATCTTCAAACGAGTATTTTCGTTAGCACCACAGAAAGTATCCATTACAAAAAGTTTCTTGTTAGAAAGTTCTTTAGTAACGATTCCTTTCAATACATTCCAGCTTTCAGTTGAAAGAGGTTTGTTATCATTCTTGTATTCATCAGAAGTCCACCATACAGTGTTTTCTGTAGTAGCGTCTTTAACGAAGAATTTATCTTTAGGAGAACGACCAGTATAAACACCTGTCATTACATTAACTGCGCCTAGTTCTGTTTCCTGACCTTTTTCGTAGCCTTCCAAACCAGCTTTTGTTTCTTCCGCGAACAATTGTTCGTAAGATGGGTTGTGTAGGATCTCAGTTGCACCTACAATGCCATACTTGCTTAAATCTAAGTTTGCCATTTCTTTTGAATTAATTTAAATTGGTAATACTATATCTCTATTTTAATCTACTTTACCTTGGTTTCAAGTAATCCTTGTAAATCGAATACAAAAGTAATACTTTATTTGGAAAGAAATAACATATTAAAGAAATTTTTCTTTAATTAGATACGTTTTATAATTACATAACAATTTAACGAAGACATTGCGATTCATTTAAAAGAATTTTCGTTATTTTGCAAATTGGTAAGCAAGGAAGTAATGATAATAGTATTTGCTCATAAAAAGAGCTCAAGATTGGAGTATATTTTTTCCCGGATATTCAAAGATATATTGGGAGTTGAGTTCTTTTTTTCCACTAATAAACAGGAATTTATCAATTCACAATTACCTTCTATCAATTATTCTACAGAAGATCTTAATAAAGGTATCTGGATTGTTCCTCACTCCTTATTACATAATATAGGTATTGAAAAAACAGAGATCGATAACATTATTTTCTGGAAAAATATGCCAGCTTTCTTTTCACAAGAAAAAGGAGATATTCCTTTTGATTTATTTGCGGCAGCTTTTTATTTAATTACCCGATATGAGGAATACCATTCAGTAACACTCGATAATCACGGACGATATCAATACACTAATAGTATTATAAATAAAATGGGCTGCATTGAAGAGCCCATAGTTGATCAATGGGCTTATGCACTCAAAACCGAATTGCTTAAAGCTTACCCTGAGTGCAAGTTTTCACCACGATCATTCCGTTTTATTCCTACGATTGATATTGATCATCCTTATCTTTACAGGAATAAAGGTTTTGCTTTAAATGTACTCTGTCTGACGAAAGACTTAATAAAAATGGATTTCCCCATTTTCAGAGAGCGTCTTTTAACCATTCTACATTTAAAAGAAGATATATATTTTAATTTCGAGTTCCTTCTCCAGCTTTATCAAGACCTTGGAGTTAAGGGACTTTTCTTTGTGCACGTAGGACCTTACGGTAAATTTGACCGAAGGTATATTTACGCATCCAAACGCTATAGAAAAATATTAAGAAGGATAGCCGGAAAACATGAGGTAAATATCCATCCTTCGTATATAGCAGCATTCAACAACCTACAGTTTTGTGAAGAGAAAATGGAGTTGGAGAGAATTCTGAATAGGAGAATTGAAGCTAGCAGGCAGCATTTCTTACGTTTTAGGTTTCCTGAGACTTTCAGACAATTACTGAATGCAGACATTAGCGATGATTACTCTGCTCTATATTCTAATCAATATGGATTCCGAGCAGGAACAAGTATTCCATTTCCATTCTATGATTTAGAAAAAGAGCAGGAAACAAGTCTCATCATTCACCCAACTGCAGTTATGGATGTTACCTTGAATAGAGATTTCAACATGAATCCTCAGGAAGCACTTGAAAAGATTAAAGAGCTTGCTACAAAAGTAAAAGCTGTTAATGGTGATTTCATAACTCTTTTCCACAATTCTTCATTAGCTGAAGATAGTTTTTGGAAAGGATGGAGGGAGATGTATACAAAAATGATAGAACAAATCAAACAATAAATTATTTAATAAAAAAACAATGAAGATTATCAATTTCGGTGAAACAAATTCCATCCTAAATCAGTACGTTTCAGAAATAAGAAACGTAGAAGTTCAAAACGACCGTTTGCGTTTCCGACGTAATATTGAACGCATCGGCGAGATTATGGCATACGAGATGAGTAAAGAGTTTACCTACTCAACAAAAAACATTCAGACTCCGCTGGGTATTGCTCCTACAAATACTCCGGATAACAGAATCGTTATCAGTACTATCCTTCGTGCAGGACTTCCTTTCCACCAAGGATTCCTAAATTATTTCGACACAGCAGAGAATGCATTTGTTTCTGCATATCGTAAGTACAAAGATGCACTTAAGTTTGAAATCAATATTGAATATATTGCTTCACCGAGAATTGCCGGCAAAACACTGATTATTACAGATCCAATGCTTGCAACCGGAAGTTCATTGGAACTTAGCTACGGAGCTATGTTAACAAAAGGTCGCCCTGACGAAATACATGTTGCATGTATTATTGCAAGCCAGCAAGCCCTTGACTATATCCAAAAAGTTCTTCCTGAAGAAAACACAACTATCTGGTGTGCAGCAGTTGACCCTGAAATTGATTCTCATTCTTATATTGTTCCGGGATTAGGAGATGCCGGAGATTTAGCTTTTGGAGAAAAAGAATAATAAATTCCGTTTCAAGAAAGGAGATTATCAAAAAAGTAAAATTAAGTCTCTGAATATTGAATATTAAAAACGGTCTCAGATAGAAACCCGAAAAACAAAAACAGGGGCTGCTCATTCGAGTAGCCCCTGCTTGTTATATTTAGTATAAATGAGAATTATTTAATTTCCCAGGTTTCACCACTAAGCAAGAAATCTTCTAATTTGCGAGTCGTTTTCTTTGCCTGAACGTCCTTTATTTGTGCATATACACATTCTTCATAGCTAAGAGCCTCAACGTCTCTGATCACTCCTAAAGCAATAGGGTAATCAGGACCTTCCATCAAGGCAAGTTTCATATGAAGAGTATTATCTTCACAATGAGCATCATGCACAAGGATATCTTTTTCTGTGATACCATTTTCGCCTAAAGTCACCACTTTAAGACCAAATCCTTCCTGCATCAAGCCTTTTTCATTGTTTTCGCCAAACAACATAGGTTGTCCATGTTTAAGATGAATTGCATTCTTTGCACGTCCTTCTTTCGTAGCAACAGAACTATGACAACCATCATTGAAAATTACACAGTTTTGCAGAACCTCAACAACAGAAGCTCCTTTATGACGAGCCGAAGCTGTTAATACTTCTACAGAGGACGGACCATCTACATCCACACATCTTCCGAAGAACTTGCCTCTTGCACCAAATATTAATTCTGCAGGACAGAAAGGATCTTCTACCGTTCCATAAGGAGATGATTTTGATACAAATCCTCGAGGAGAAGTTGGAGAGTATTGTCCTTTTGTTAAACCGTAAATACGATTATTCAGAAGAACTATATTAATATTGACATTTCTGCGAATAGCATGAATGAAATGATTTCCACCAATAGCCAATCCATCACCATCACCAGAGATCTGCCAAACAGTCAAATCCGGATTGGCAACCTTCACACCGGTAGCAATTGCCGCTGCACGTCCGTGAATGGTATGAAATCCATAAGTATTCATATAATAAGGTAAGCGGGAAGAGCATCCAATACCTGAAATAACGGCTGTCATATTAGGAGCAATACCCAATTCAGCCATAGCCTTGTGTAATGAATTCAATAATGCATGGTCACCACAACCTGGGCACCAACGAACATACTGGTCACTCTTAAAATCTTTTGCTGTATATAATTGTTCGCTCATCTTACTATTCCTCCATCAATTTTGTAAATTCTTCAACAAGTCTAACTACATTAAAAGGCTGTCCTTTCACTCTATTGAACTGGCAAATATCCAGTCCTGGAATCTTCATACGAAGAAGGCCGGCAAACTGTCCAAGATTTTGTTCTACCACAACAATCTTTTTAAATGCTCTCAACACCTCTTCTGTATTCTTTGGTAGTGGATTGATATATTGGAAATGAGCAAAAGCAACTTTCTTTCCCTCTTCATTGCATTTTTCAACAGCTGAATAAAGGTGTCCGTAAGTTCCACCCCATCCTACAACAAGTAAATCGGCATCTTTATCACCTTGTACTTCAAGTTCAGGTATGCAGTTAGCTATATAATCAATTTTAGCCTGGCGAGTTAACGTCATTCTGTGGTGATTATCAGCATCGGTAGAAATAGCACTTGTAACAAAGTCTTTTTCAAGTCCACCAACTCTGTGCATAAAACCTTCCATACCAGGAGTAGCCCAGTAACGAACCTGAGTTTCAGGATTACGCATATAAGGTTTCCAAACCTCTTGCATTTCTTTCGTTACGTAATTTGGTTTAATTTCAGGATAATCCTTCAGTGAAGGAATTTTCCAGGCAGCCGATCCATTAGCAATATAACCATCTGTAAGAAGTATAACAGGAGTCATGTGTTCCAATGCTATCTTAGCTGCCATATATGCAGAATCGAAACAATTAGTAGGAGAAGTTGCAGCAATAACAACCAGCGGACTTTCACCATTACGTCCGTATACTGCTTGTAATAAGTCGGTTTGTTCGCTCTTAGTAGGCAAGCCTGTTGAAGGTCCGCCACGTTGAACATTTACAATAACCAAAGGTAGTTCTGCTATAACAGCCAGATTTATAGCTTCACTTTTAAGACAAACACCAGGTCCTGAAGTTGAAGTAACAGCCAGATTTCCGGCAAAAGATGCACCAATAGCACTACATGCACCAGAGATTTCATCTTCGCACTGAACAGTTACAACGCCCAGTTCTTTCCATTTTGACAGATAGTGTAGTATATCAGTAGCAGGAGTAATAGGATATGATCCTAAAAATAATTGAAGTCCCGACTTTTCTGCAGCAGCAACAAGTCCGTAAGCTGTAGCGAGATTACCATTAACATCTGTATAAAAACCTTTTTCTTTCTCTCCTTTAGATTCAACAACATAAGTAGAAACAGAAGCGTGTATATTATGACCATAATTGTAGCCATCAGTCAAGACTTTGATGTTTGCTTCGGCAATGGAAGGTTTTTTAGAGAACTTTTCCTGAAGCATGTGCATTGCATGATCCAAAGGACGGTTAATCAACCAACAAACCAATCCCAGCGCAAACATATTCTTGCATCTTATAGCTGCTTTATTATCCAGTCCACTATCTTTCAGACTCTCTTTACACATAGAAGTGATAGGAGCATCTATAACCTGATTGTGAATATTCAGTTCAGCGAAAGGATCGTCGGTGTTATAGAGAGCTTTCTCTAAATCCTTTTTAGTAAAGGAGTCTATATCGATAATGATAATAGATTGTGGAGTAAGAAACTTTGCATTAGTCTTTAATGCCGCAGGATTCATTGCAACAAGCACATCACATTTATCACCAGAAGTAAAAACTTTCTTTGCACCAATATGCACCTGAAAACCGGAAACTCCACTTATTGTGCCTTGCGGGGCACGAATTTCTGCCGGATAATCAGGAAACGTAGATATATCGTTCCCCAATACAGCCGATAAATTAGAGAAAATGTTCCCTGCTAATTGCATTCCGTCACCGGAATCACCAGAGAAGCGAACTACTACTCTCTCTAATTCTTTAACTACAATTTCGTCTGCCATAACTTATCTTTTTCTTTATTTAAGATTTAATGTTGCAAGAAGCGCATAAATAAGAGGTGAAAGATGTTTAAACACCAACAATCCTCTTATTTATGCGCTTACAAATATCGGAAAGTTATGCGACTTAGCAAAATCTTTTCGAATTTATCAGGCATACAGCCATAAACTATTTAAATTCTCTTATCTACCTTTCTTTATGGATTTTACAAAAATTATTCCTCAGTTCCCATCGGCATTGACATACTGTCATCATTAGACTTGTTCTGCTTGTTGTTTTTAGCACGCATATTACCAAAATTATAGGTAAGAGTAAAACCAATCTTTCTTCCACCTCTCCAGTTTTCAGAATCCTGAATAAATCCGGTACCATAGGTAATTGTGTGTTGTTTGCGTGAATCCAGAATATCTCGTGCATTAATGCTTAGACTAAACCTCTTATTCATAAACGATTTTCTTAGACCTGCATCCAGCATATAATTGGCCTTCTGAGTTCCTTGCGCCACCACTTGTTTCGCATTATAACCTCCGGTCAGCTGCAAAGAAAAAGATTTTGGAAGAATAATATTAGCGATCATTCTTGCATTCCATGAAAAGTTCTCATCTGCATTACCAATCACAGGAGTTGTTTTTCCTGCTGGTAAATAGCTAAAACCATCCAGTTTATAATAAAACAGATTCACTGTAGTGGTAAGATCTAATATCTTAAACAACTTATCCTTCCCTACAAGCTCTACTCCGGCAGAGGTTGTCTGAGCCACATTTTCATAGGTACTTTTCATCACATTTCCATCCAAATATCTGATGCTTTGAATTACGTCGTCGGTTGTGCGGTAATAACCAGAGAAAGACAGCGTATGATTCTCCCAATTCTTGATATAATTAAGTTCAAGAGCATTTGAATATTCCGGATTCAATTTTGGATTACCGAAAGAGATATTAGTTGAGTCTGTAATATTCATAAAAGAGTTAAGCTGACCTCCCCATGGTCGAGAAATACGTCTGGTATAATTCAACTGAATTTCATTATTTTCAGGCAAAGAATATGATATAAAAGCACTTGGGAACAGACTGAAGTAATCCTTTTGAAATGGAGTACTTGTAAAAGTATAATCTTCCGACTTTGTATTCACTTTTGAGTATTCTCCACGCATACCAATCTGATATCCGAACTTTTTAATTCTTCCGGAATAAGTAGCATATAGTGCATGAACATCCTGATTATAAATAAAACGGTTATATAAACTGTTATCAAATACAGCAGAGCTTTCTGCCAATCCTGAATAAGTTTCAACTGGACTATTCTCTCTACCTAAAGTACCTTTATAACCAGCTTCCAACTTCGTATTATCGTTAATCTTATTCTGATAATCCAACTGGAATTCCCAGTTATGATGGTTCATATTATTAAGCTGACGTTGATAAGACGATGTAGTTTTGTCTGAAAAATAAGAGGTCTGATCATATATACTGGTATTATCCATTCCCCATTTGTTATAAGAAGCAGTAAAATCCAGATAACTATCTTTTGTAAAATCACGCTTATAACCAACCTCAAGATTTCCACCATTCATTGAATTATCCGAATTAGATGAACGGAAACTTTTATAAAACGAATTTGGGACATTACTTAAATAATTGATGTTACTACTACTATTCATACCACCAAACATACCAAAACCACCTACTGTTAAATGATCTTTTCTAGTTGCATGGTAGGTCACACCACCTCTAAGGAATACTCCCGAGTGTTCACCATCCTGATCTGATTTAGTATTCAGATAAGTATCATCACTTGTACTTTCAGTACCTTGCGTATTTGTTCTATTGGTATTTCCACCACCATTTCTTTCGTGATGACGATAACCAACATTTCCGTAAATATCAAATTTACTGCTACTATAATTTATATTAAAGCTACCGTTATACCCACCTTTTGAATCTGCACCTGCTTGTGCGCTTCCAAAATATCCGGCTTTACGATCTTGCTTTAAAACGATATTAATAATACCCGCTGTACCTTCAGGACTGTATTTAGCAGAAGGATTAGTTATTACTTCAATCTTTTCGATGTTCTCGGCTGGCATTTGTTCCAAGATCTGAGCTCTGTTGTCAGCAGACAAACCAGATGCTTTACCGTTGATCCAGACTGTTACATTTGAATTACCACGAAGCGAAACATCGCCATCATTATTAACTTCAATTGAAGGAATATTACTTAATACATCACTGGCTGAACCTCCGGCAGAAGATATATTCTGGTCCACATCAAAAACCTTCTTATCAATTTCAAATCTCATCTGAGCTTTTTGGCCCACTACCTCCACTTCTTTTAGTACATGGCTGTCTTCTGCCAAAGATATCTGATTCAAATTTACGCTCTTCTTGGATGAAATTGTAAACTCTTTCTCATAGGCCTTATAACCAATGTATGACACATTAACAATGTAGGTTCCATCTTTCAACCCGCCTAAAACAAATTCTCCAGACTGATCGGTTACCCCACCTTTAACTAACGAAGCATTTGCTTTCGTCTTTACACTAACATTTACAAACTGCAAAGCCTCTTTCGTCTTTGAATCTATTACCTTTCCTTTAATAACTCCAAGCTCCCCTGAAGCCGCGTAACTACTAATACTGATTACCAGTAAAAGTATGCCTGATAAAAATCTCTTCATTATCCAAATCTTTAATTTTCTCTTAAATATATACTCTTTTTTGATCGCCTTATAGAGTAAAGGTTTAAAGCATTGATGTTCTTTAACAAAGATTTTTTTTGTGCATATCAACAAAATAGATTACCTTTGCGCCTGCATTTCGGCCTTGTAGTTCAATGGATAGAACAAAAGTTTCCTAAACTTTAGATCCGAGTTCGATTCTCGGCGGGGCTACTTTCCACAACCATATTACTGATATACAGACTCTTAAAAATCACAATTAATTTCACCTGCTTCGCTTTATTATTCCCTTATTAGTTCATCATGGACTTGACATATCAGAAAAAATATTTTTTTTGAGCCTTTCGTCAATTAATATTTTTTAAGGAGAATATTAGACTTACCATAATAATCAGATAAAAATTACAAGTAGCATCTCTTAGTTGTGGCTATCTAAAAAACTGATAATCATATTATAAATATGACTTCAAATTTGGAAAGCACTTTTCTTTGTTTTATATTTGTAGCTAAACGTTTGATGTATACGTAAGCAGCAAACAGGACTATAAGGCTGCTAAACAACTTTTGCATTGAACTATCAGACACATTGATTATTAACATTCAAATATATAACGATGAGAAGTCTTGCCTTTCAACCAGTCAATCTGAGCTTATCAAATTATCGCTCTTATTTATTAAGCATTGCTTTTATTGCCGGCAACTTAATTTTGCCACAAATCTGTCACTTAGTTCCTGATGGTGGTAAAATGTTACTTCCAATCTATTTCTTTACATTGATTGCATCTTATAAGTTTGGAATCCGAATCGGGTTAATAACTGCTCTATTGTCTCCATTATGTAACCATTTACTTTTCGGGATGCCACCAATCGGTGCACTTCCGGTACTACTAATAAAATCATCATTACTGGCAATAGCAGCCGCATGGATTGCTCAACGCAGCAAAAAAGTATCGCTACTCCTTATTGCAGTTACTGTTATTGCTTATCAATTCATTGGCAGCATTGCAGAATATATAATTAGCGGTAGTCTTCCAATGGCTTTACAAGATATCACTTTAGGCTTTCCTGGAATGATTATTCAAATTGTTTTTGGCTGGTTAATTTTGAAATCATTGGCAAAATATGAATGCTAAAAGCTTTGAAGAGGTAATCGACAGGATTCTTCATCTTGAAATAAATGAGCCTTTCGACATGATTGTTGCAATAGCCAATGGCGGTATTATTCCAGCAGCACTGCTCAATCAACGTTTAAATCTGGAAATACATCTTCTTAAACTGAATTTAAGAGACAGCGAGCAACATCAGATGTATGATCAGCCCCGGTTACTGAAACCTATTGATTTTTGTTTTGAAGGAAAAAGAATTTTATTGGTTGAGGACCGCATTAAAACCGGTACAACCATTAAATATGCGCAGCAGCTTCTTACCGGAGCAGCTAAATTAAAGACATTTGCAGTAAATGGCAATGCAGATTATTGCCTCTATAATGAGAGTTGTTTTAAATTTCCCTGGATTTTATAAACAAGCAATATGGATAGACGAGATTTCTTACGATTAGCAGCATTGACAGGCCTTGCATCTACAGTAACGCCTAGTGAAGCTTTTGATTTATTAAAGCAGACGGGCGAAAACGAGGCAACTAAGCAGGCCTATGATATGGTAGCTGTAATGGGTGGCGAACCGGAAGTTATGTTCCGTCATGCCATTAAAGAAATGGGAGGAATGGGCAAATTTGTGAAGAAAGGTCAGAAAGTTTGTATCAAGCCCAATATTGGGTGGGATAAAGTTCCCGAACTGGCTGGAAACACGAACCCTAAACTAATAGGAGAGATAGTTAAACAATGCTTTGATGCAGGAGCAAAAGAAGTTGTAGTCTTTGACCACACTTGCGATGACTGGCGTAAATGTTATAAGAATAGTGGTATTGAAGATGCAGCAAAAGAAGCAGGAGCAAAAGTTGTACCGGCTCATGAAGAATCATACTATCGGGCAATCTCTCTTCCTAATGCAAAGGTTCTAAAAACAGCCAAGGTTCATAAAGCTTTATTAGACAGCGATGTATGGATCAACGTTCCAATTCTGAAAAATCATGGTGGTGCCAAAATGAGTATATCCATGAAGAATATGATGGGAATTGTATGGGACAGAGGTTTCTTCCATGAAAACGACTTGCAGCAATGCATTGCAGATATCTGCTCTCTTGCTAAACACCCAGTTCTGAATGTAGTTGATGCTTACCGTGTCTTGAAGAGCAATGGTCCGCGTGGCAGATCGGCTGCAGATGTTGCTTTAGCAAAAGGACTGTTTATATCTCAGGATATTGTTGCAGTGGACACAGCTGCCGTAAAATTCTTCAATCAGATCGCAAAGATGCCTATAGAGCAGGTTACTCACATTGCAAATGCTTCTCAGCTTAAACTGGGAAACATGAATCTGGATAAGATGAATATTAAACGAATTAAACTATAAGTATGTTACGTAAAACCAGAATAGCGATAGCATTAATCATGTTATCGCTTATTACTTTTTATTTCATTGACTTTGCAGGTATTGCATCACATAAATTAAAATTGCTGACTACTATCCAACTAGCTCCAGCCTTATTAGCATTAAATATCGGAGCTTTAATATTTCTATTTCTCCTCACTTTCCTTTTTGGAAGAGTATATTGTTCTGCAATTTGTCCTCTTGGAATATGGCAGGATGTGCTGGAAACTTTCTCAAAGTTCTTCACAAAAAGAAAGAAATACAAATATCTTAAACCTAAAAATTATCTAAGATATAGCATACTGATTGGAGTTGTTATAGCATTCTTCGCAGGCTTCACATTTTTATTAAGCTTACTGGAACCATATAGCATTTTCGGACGCATGGCTTCTAGTTTATTCCGTCCGGTCTATCTTTACGGAAACAACCAGTTAGCAGGTATTCTGGGACATTTCAACAATTATAGTCTTTACGTTGTGGGAATAGTTATCCGAAGTGTTTTCTCTTTCGTGATTGCTTTAATTAGTCTACTAATCGTATCATTCCTTGCATATAAATATGGAAGACTCTATTGCAATACAATCTGCCCTGTAGGCAGCTTATTAGGACTTATATCCAAGTATTCAATATTCAAGATAAGAATTGACGAAAATACATGTAATAGTTGTGGCGCTTGTGCTGCAAAATGCAAATCTTCATGTATAGACAGCAAAGAACATCAAATAGATCACAGCCGTTGCGTGGGATGTTTTAACTGTTTGCCTGTCTGCAAAAAGAAAGCTATAAAATTTACATATGCATTTGCATCTGCATCTCCAAAACAAGAAAATAAGCCTAACGACAGCCGACGAATGTTTCTTAGCATAACCGGAGCCGGATTAATTACCGTTCCTCTTTTAAAAGCTCAGAATGCTATGGCTTCATTAAGCAAAAACAAACCATACAAAAAGCAACATCCATTATCTCCTCCTGGATCAGTAAGTGCAGACAATTTACTTAAACACTGCACCGCCTGCCACTTGTGTGTAAGCCGTTGCCCATCTCATGTACTTAAACCAGCTTTCACTGAATATGGATTGGGCGGAATCATGCAGCCAATGATGAGTTTCGAAAAAGGTTTCTGCAATTACGATTGTACTGTTTGTTCAAATACTTGTCCAAACGGAGCTATACTGCCGCTTACCAAAGAGGAAAAGCATCTTACCCAGATGGGGCGCGTTGTATTTACAATGGAAAACTGTATTGTTTATAACGACGAAACAGATTGCGGTGCTTGTTCTGAGCATTGTCCAACACAAGCCGTTAAAATGGTAGACTACAAAGATGGATTAACCATTCCAAGTGTAAATCCGGATATTTGCGTAGGTTGCGGAGGATGCGAATATGTTTGTCCGGCTACTCCTTTCAAGGCTATAAATGTAGAAGGTAATGTGGTTCAGCTAAAGGCTAAGCCTTTTAAAGACGAAAAAAATAAAGATGTAAAGGTTGATAGTTTTGGATTCTAATACAGCCGTTTAAAACAACGGGAGATTCATTTCTATTTATTGTTATCAACCGTATAGAAAGAACGATTATATCTTTTCTGCTACAAGGTAGCATTTATATGATATATTCGTTCTTTCTATATTTCTATCTATGCTTTTATCATTTAATTCGATTTTAAATAATCAAATATCCATTGGGTAATAGCATCTTATTTGTACATGATATTAAAAAGAGCAGTACATTTGCAGTCTAAAGCCAATCATTGAATTAATAATATAGTGCTTAGTTAGCAAACACTTAAACAATCATATACTTCCTGAAAAAGCAGAAGGTTATTTAAGATCAAGCACTTCGTTGAAATTAAATTAATAAAATGGAAAGTACTTTCAATATGCCTTTGTGGGTTTCAATTCCTTTTCTGATAATGCTTTTAACTATTGCTGTAGGTCCGCTTATTTTAGGGAAATGGTGGGATAAAAATAAGAATAAACTTTTGGTATCTGTTATTCTTAGTATTCCTGTAGTAGTTTACATGTTGGAAAACGGACTTTCAACAAATCTGGCAAACACCGTTGTTCACGATTATGTTCCATTTATTATTTTGCTAGGTTCGCTATTTATTATAACCGGAGGTATTCATGTTTCCGGAGATATTAAAGCCACTCCACGAAATAATGTCTTATTTATGGGAATCGGCTATGTATTGGCGGCTTTTATGGGCACCACAGGGGCAGCCATGCTTCTTATTCGTCCAATGATTAACACCAATCAGGAGCGTAAGTACACCACTCATACTATGTTGTTTTTTATCGCTGCAATAGCCAATTGTGGGGGACTTTTAACAGCGCTAGGAGATCCTCCGTTATTTATGCTTTATCTGCGTGGAGCTGAGTTTTCCTGGTTCTTTACTTTATTTCCCGAATGGGCATTCACTGGTGTATTATTACTATCCATATACTACTTCGTAGACAGATATTATTATAAAAAAGAAGAATGGATAGATCTTGCTGAAGATTCTATTCAACAAGAGCCTATACGTGTTACAGGCAATATAAATTTCTTATTTCTGTTAGGGGTAATCCTTGCTGTTGCTTTCATCAATAAAGGAAATATACCTGCAATGGAGCAAGAAAATACTCCGATATGGCTAGAATATATTCGCGAGATTATATTAGTAACACTTGCTGCTCTGTCTTTATTTTACACAAAGTCTGAAGTGCGCAAAAACAATAGTTTCTCGTGGACACCTATTACCGAAGTTGCCTGTCTTTTTCTAGGCATATTTGTTACCATGTCGCCTGCACTAATCTGGCTTGCAAATAATGCAGTCAGTTTTGGACTAACAGAACCTCGCCAATTTTTATACGCATCAGGGGCTCTGAGTTCTTTCTTGGACAACACACCTACAGCAGTTGCATTCTATGATTTAGCACGTGGCTTAGTTGCAGGTGGACTACCTTTATCTTTATCAGAATCAATAAAGGTTGCTGGAGTACCTGAGATTCTGTTGAAAGCTATCTGTGTAGGCTCTGTGTTTTTTGGATCAATGACTTACATTGGAAATGGACCAAACTTCATGGTAAAGTCAATAGCAGAAGAAAGAGGTATCAAGATGCCAAGTTTCTTTGCATATATGTTTAAATTCTCACTGATAGTCTTGTTACCTATCTATATTATTGTGCAACTGATATTTATATAAAATTACCAGAGTTTTAAGAGTACAATTGGCTCTATCTGCAATGAGAATTAATTGAATTTACTCTCTCCATAAAATTAAAAATTCAAAAAAGTCTCGCAGTCTAGCACTTGGCACATAAGTTATTGCGTATAAACGTAATACAGGTGCTAGACTTCTTCTTCAAAGTCTAGCAGAAGTCTAGCAGTCTAGCACTTGTTTCGTCCTGATTTTGGCTTACCGTGTTTATTAATAACCAGGTATTGATTATTAATAACTATGTACTCCATTCATTATTGAACTTTTAATAATTCCATTTTCAGGTTTATACTTATTCTTTTCACAATTCATAATGAATAATTAATTGATCCTTGTACAAAAGAATGCATTCTTCTGTACAGAAGAAATATATCTTTTGTACAAAACAAAGAATTCTTTTGTACAAGAGAATAATAAAGATTGGAGTCTCTTTTATATAATAACCTAAATACATTTATATAAGCCATAAGGTTAATACCTCCAAAAAGAAAGGCTGCCCTTTGCAGAGCAGCCTTTACTATAAACTATATAAAGTTATTATTTACCTAGAGCTTTTGCATGCTTCTTAGCTTCTTTCTGTTGAATTAAGAATGCAACTGGTGAAGCCATAAATAGTGAAGAAAGTGTACCTACAATCACACCAAGAATCATAGCGAAACAGAAACTACGAATAGAATCAGCACCTAAGATGAAGATACATAACAATACTAGTAATGTACATAATGAGGTATTGATAGTACGAGACAACGTAGTATTCAATGAGTCATTAAACAAGTCTGTACGGTCATGTTTAGGATATAAATGGAAGAACTCACGCACACGGTCAAAGATTACGACCTTATCATTCATAGAATAACCAATAGCCGTCAAAATCGCCCCAATAAATGTCTGATCGACCTCCATTGAGAATGGAAGAATACCCCAGAATAGTGAGTAAACACCAAGAATCACAATTACATCAACTCCTAAAGCTACAATAGATCCTACACTATATGATATGTCTCTAAATCGTAATAAGATATAAAGACCAATACCAATTATAGCAAAGATGATAGAACGCACTGCAGATGTCTTAATATCATCAGCAACACTAGGACCTACTTTTTGAGAACTGATAATACTACCTCCTGCTTTAACATCTGATGTCTTAAATTTCTCAAATGTAATTCCTGGAAGCAATACTTTATCTTTCAAAGCTTCATAAATCATCTGTTCAATGTCCGTATCAACAGTACCACCGCTTTCACTGATTCTATAGTTAGTACTTAAGCGAACCTTATCACCCTTAGTTCCAAGAGCAATAACAGTAACAGTTGCATCACTGCCAAACTTGTTCGACATAAGAGCTCTGACATCCTCAGGAGAAACTTGCTTAGAGAATTGAAGTACATAGTTACGACCACCTGTGAAATCAATACTATGGCTTAAACCACGAGTTACCAGAGATCCCAGACAAACAATCAGGATCACTCCCCAAACAATGAATACTTTCTTAGTTGCACCCACAAAATTGAAATGTGTATGAACAAAAATATTCTTTGATAATTTAGAAGAGAATGGCAAGTTCAATAGTTTATCTTTACTCATAAAATAATCATAAACCACATGAGTCATGAATACAGAAGTAAAGAATGACATCAAAATACCGATAATCAAAGTTGTAGCAAAACCTCTAATCGGTCCTGTTCCAAAATAGAATAATATAATACCAGTAAGAATTGAGGTAAAGTGACCATCAAAAATTGCAGAGAAAGCAGCTCTATAACCATCATTCAAAGCAGTTTTTGTATTCTTTCCACCTCTTAATTCTTCTTTAGTACGTTCGTAGATAAGCACGTTCGCATCGACAGCAATACCAAGTGTCAATACCATACCGGCAATACCTGATAAAGTTAATGCGGCCTGATAAGAAGAAAGAATACCGAGTGTAAAGAACAAGTTGAATATTAATGCACCATTAGCAATCATACCCGGTATAAATCCGTACATGAAGCACATAAAGCACATCAAAGCAACAATTGCCACGATGAAAGAAATAACACCTGCATTAATTGATTCCTGACCCAAAGATGGACCAATGATATCTTCCTGAACAATGTGTGCAGGAGCTGGCATTTTACCAGACTTCAACACGTTTGCCAAGTCCTTTGATTCTTCTGGAGTGAAGTGACCAGTAATTTCAGAGTTACCACCAGTAATTTCACTATTTACATTTGGAGCTGAATATACATAACCATCCAAAACAATAGCAATTGCTTTACCAATATTTTGCTTAGTCATCAAAGCCCATCTTCTTGAACCTTCAGAGTTCATAGACATACTTACAGCTGGCTTACCAAATTGGTCAAATACATCTTTTGCATCTGTTACTACATCACCTTCCAATGGAGCACGTCCGTTACGTTCTGTAGATTTAATTGCATAAAGTTCAAAAGTTTGACCTTTCTTATCACCATCAGCAGCTTTAACACCCCATTTCAATCTCAAGTCTTTAGGAAGCTGATCCTGTACTTGCTTCATAGCAAAGTATTTGTTAATAGCAGAAGTGTCTTTATGATTAGCATATCCCACTATACATCCGTAACCATTAGTGTTAGGTTGGAAGACTGACAACAAAGGATGCTCTTTCTTAGCACTTGCCAATTGAGCACTACTTGCTTTGCCTTTTTCCTCTTTCTGAGCTTTTCCACCTTTCAATACAGCTTCAAGACTATCTTTTGCACTAACTTTTGCAACTGCAACAGCTGTAGTATCTTTTACAGTTGTGTCGGCAGCAGCTACAGTAGTACCTTTACCTTCTGCAACCAAACGGATAGTATTATCAATTTCGCTGAAATAAGGAACAATGTCTTTAGAGTCATAAGTTTCCCAGAATTCAAGGTTAGCAGAACCTTGAAGCAATTTTCTTACACGTTCAGGTTCTTTGATACCTGGAAGTTCAACCATGATACGGCCCATTTTATCAGGCAAAGTCTGAATGTTAGGCTGAACAACACCAAAGCGGTCGATACGAGTACGAAGAACATTATAAGAGTTATCAATAGCTGCTTTAACTTCTTCTCTTAATACTTTTTCAACTTCTGAATCAGAAGATTTTTGAGATATCTTATCTTTTAATTGTTGAGTTGCAAATAATTGTGATAATCTTGCACCCGGAGCAAATTTATGATACTCATTAATAAAAACTGTGATATAGTCAGACTGGCTGGTTTCAGATATCTTCTGAGCAGAAGCTACCGCTTTATTGAATGCAGCATCCTCTTTATGATCAGCTAATGCTTTTAATACATCACCAACAGATACTTCAAGAATAACATTCATACCCCCCTTTAGGTCAAGACCTAAACTAATCTCCATTTCACGACACTGTTTAAGCGTATAATTGCCCAACCACACTTTTTCAGTTGACAGTGAGTCAATGTACTCTTGCTCTAACTTAGGATCTCCTTTAGCATACTCGGCAGCCATTTTCATGTAATGGCGAGTAACAAAAGAGAAAGACAGGTAGAACACACATACAAGTGTGAGCAATGCCGCAAAAACTTTTACAAGTCCCTTGTTTTGCATTTTTCTTTTAAATTTATATTACTTACTTTAATTAATTTATACTGCATATAATGCGCAAATATAGCTTTTTTTTCACTTTTATATATAAAGTGTAGCAAATATTTAAGTTACATAGTGCATTTTGAACTTACAAAATATGTTATACAACAGATCTTTGGCAGTAAACAATAAATTAAAGGTCAAACAATACTATTGAAGTCCTCTGTTTTTTAACATTGGTTCAAGTTTTGGTTCAGCTCCACGGAATTTTTTGTATAACACCATTGGATCTTCACTTCCTCCCTTTTCAAGCACATTTGTACGAAAAGCATCTGCTGTTTTCTTATCAAAGATACCATTCTCTTTAAATGCTTCAAATGCATCAGAATCCAGCACATTTGCCCATAGATAACTATAATATCCTGCGGCATATCCGCCAATAATATGATTAAAGTAAGTAGCTCGGTATCTTGGAGCAATTTCAGGAATCAGGCCGTATTTATCCATTACTTTTTTCTCAAAGTCAACAACATCCAGATTCTTTGCATCCTTCAAATTATGAAACTCCATGTCAAGAATAGCGGCAGCCAGAAGTTCTGTTGTCATAAATCCTTGATTAAAAAGCATTTGTTTGTTTAATTTCTGAATCAGAGTATCCGGCATCACTTCTCCTGTTTTATAGTTCTTTGCATACATTTTCAATACTTCAGGTTCTGTAGCCCAATGTTCCATTATCTGAGATGGAAGTTCAACAAAGTCACGTGTTACATTTGTACCAGACACTCCTACATAATTACATTTAGTTAAAAGGCCGTGAAGCGCATGCCCAAATTCATGGAAAAGTGTCTGTACTTCATCCAATGTTAATAAAGAAGGAACATCACCTGTAGGTTTAGTGAAGCTGGCAACATTACAAATGATAGGACGAGATTCTCCGTGCTGGTCTTTGTAATTATTCATCCATGCACCACCACGCTTTCCTGGACGTGGGAAATAGTCTACATAAAACAAACCAAGATGTTTACCTTTGCTGTCTTTCACATCAAAGACTTTAACGTCTGGGTTATAAACAGGTACATTTTTCACTTCAGTCAATGTTATTCCATAAAGCTTATTTGCAACAGCAAAAGCACCTTCACGAACATTGTCCAACTTGAAATAGGGTTTAATCTCATCTTCATTCAAATTATATTTTTCCTGACGAAGTTTTTCAGAATAATACCACCAGTCCCATCTGGCAAGTTTTTCACCTTTGCCTTCTTTATCCATCAGTTTCTGCAACTCTGCAGCTTCTTTTCTTGCATTTTCATTTGAGTACTTCCAAAGATTATTAAGAAAATCCATAACTTTAGTTGAGCTCTTTGCCATATTTTTATCCAAAACAAAATTTGAAAAAGTATCAAATCCAAGCAGATTTGCTTTTTCAAGACGAAGAGTTATAACTTTTGCAAGAATTGCTTTGTTATCGTTCTTATCTCCTTTATTCGCTCTGTTAATATAAGCATTGTAAATCTGTTCACGCAAAGCTCTGTTATCTGCATATTGCAAGAATGGTAATCGGCTGGCATTGTGCAATGTAAAAATCCATTTACCTTCTTTACCGGCAGCTTTAGCATCTTCTGCAGCACTCTTTACCAACCAGTCAGGTAAACCAGCAAGATCTTTATTATCACTGATAACTAATTGATAAGCATTAGTTTCATTCAAAACATGGTTACCAAAATCAATTTCCAGAGTTGCTAATTCTTTATTAATTTCACGCAAACGAGCTTGCTTTTTATCATCAAGTGCAGCTCCCGAGCGAACAAAGTCTTTATAAATAAGTTCTAATAATCTTTCTTGTTCACGAGTTAATTTTAAAGATCCTCTTTGAGAATAAACTGTCTTTATTCTCTTAAAAAGAGCTTTATTCAGAGAGATATTATCACTATGTTCTGATAAAACCGGAGCCATTTTAATTGAAAGAGCTGTCAATGCATCGTTTGTTTCAGCTTCAGTCAAATTAAAGAATACGCCTCCTACACGACGAAGAATCTCACCACTGTTATCATAAGCTACAATGGTATTCTGAAACGTTGGCTTTGCCTTATTAGACACAATTGCTTTAATTTGAGCATTCTGCTGACGGATACCTTCCAAAAAAGCAGGTTCATAATGTTCTATCTTTATCTTATCAAAAGAAGGAGCATTGTACAAGGTTTTAAATTCCGAAAGAAAAGGATTTGGGTCTGTCTTAACATTACCGGCATACGAGTAAGTCATACTACAAATAGATAAAATAAATACTATTTTCTTCAAGTCCATATTATAAATGTATTAAAGGGTAATAATTGAAAAATCACTTTTTTATAGCAATATAGCACCAGATTGGATAATGATCAGATTCTTTAATACTGTTATCCACCGTACAGTTATATGCTGTTAAATTTTTGCTTATAAGGATATTGTCTATTCTAAAATAGAACATATGTTGATTGTAGGAAATTCCCAATCCTCTGCCCGACTGGGTAAACGCGTCATCTAAATCCTGAGCAATTACACGGTGAGCATAAGAAATTGGAGTATCATTAAAATCACCGCAAACAATCATTGACCGATGCTTGGAAGCTGCTATTTCCTTTGAAACGGCCTTTGCCTGTAAAGAACGAATAGCAGACGCTTCTGCCAGTTTCTTCACTAAATGTCGCACACCTCTTTTAACTTTTCCGGCTTCTGGCTCCTTTATCATATCTACATAAACATCCTTATCCTCTTTAGTCAGCTTATTTGATTCAAGATGGTTATTAATAACCGTCACAGTATCTCCTTTAATAAAAAGTTCGTAGATAACAGAACCATTGTAGGTGCTTTTATATTTAATAAGACGCGATGAGAGTATAGGAAATTTTGAATAACAAGCCACCCAATTCCCGTTTCCCACAGCACTCACATTAGTTTTTTTATGGTACGGATAATCACTTAATGCACTATTAATATCTTTTTCAGTAAGATGTGATCTATCTGTTGAAAACTGAAATTCCTGCAAACAAATAATATCAGGTTTCCTTTTCAGAATATATTGAAGAATTGGATTAGGATCTGTTTGAGTATGCTTTTTCAGTTTATTAAACCCCATTACATTATAAGAAAGTACTTTTATACAATGTTGGGGTATCTTATCCGTACGAGAATTTATTGGTATGTATGTACGAATCTGCCCAAAGCATAAAATAAAGCCCAAAGCAGATATCAATGCTAATTTAGGATAAGTAAAAACCCAGAAAATTAGAAAACAAAAGTTTATCAATAAGAAAACAGGAAATATAAGTCCGAAACACGATAATACCGGATGCACAGTAGGATTAATAAGCCATGGACTATAAGCAGAAAATAAAAGTAGCCCTACAAAGAGCATATTTACTGCTACAATCGCGTAAATTAAAGCTTTACCTAAATGCTTCATAGCTATCTTTTACTTGCATCGAACAAGCTCTTTTTCTCTTCAGTAGTCAGACTTTCATAGCCGGATTTTTTTAATTTATCAAGGATTCTGTCTACTTCATCACTCTGAGCTTTCTTTTTCGCATTATATTCATAATCCTTATTTTGGGGACTGTTGTTATAATGCACAGACATTTTTGGTTTTCTTGTTCTCTTAAATGCATTTCCGGAAAACAAAGAAATAAACCAATCGAGTATTTTATTTATCCACGCCGTAACGTCATGCCCTTTACTTAAACTTGCGGCAAACCATAAACCGGCAAGCGCACCGCCTAAGTGAGCTATATGTCCGCCAGCATTATCCGAAGTTATAAAAAGAAGGTCGGAAAGAATCATGAACAAAGCTATAAATTTCAATCTTACTGCACCAAAAAACAATAAACTGACCTGATAGTCCGGTTGTTTATAAGCCGCTGCCACAACAATAGCTATAACAGAAGCCGAAGCACCCAACATATACGATTGTTCAATAGCTCCGCTGAAATATGGAAACACATTAAAAGAAATCATATACAGAATAGCTCCGCAAATGCCTCCTAATACATATAATCCACGAAGATGTTTGGCTGAAAAGAAGTAAAGAAAGAGTTGTCCAAACCAATACAGCCATAGCATATTAAAGAGAATATGCATCAATCCGGAATGCAAAAACATATAAGTAAAAATACTCCAGGGCTGAAGCAAGAAGTTATGCAGAGAAGCCGGCATTTCTCCAAACAAAAGAAAGTTTCCGGCACTTCGGTTAAAAAGCGTCAGAAATATAGTAATCAAAGAGGTTAGGACAAAAACTCCTGCATTTATATAAATAAGCTGAATATAAATATTCCCTCTTTTAAAATTTTCTTTTAAATCAGTAATAATATGTCCCATCGTTACCTTTGTTTTTCTTCTTTCTCCAATACATAATCAGGATAAAGCCAAAAATCATACCACCCAGATGAGCAAAATGAGCAACGTTGTCCGTAGGATTATTGGCAATTCCTTCCATAAGCTCTATAATTGCATATCCAGCAACAAAGTACTTAGCCTTTATAGGGAAAGGAATTGGAATAATGAACATTCTCTCATTAGGAAATAACATTCCAAATGCAAGCAGAATAGCATAAACAGCTCCCGAAGCTCCTACAGTTTTAATCAAATTCAAATACTCAGCCATCGGTACAATCACACCTTCACCCAAGTCAACTGACAGTTGTACTGCATATTGAATGTACTGCACCAGTTCCTGAATAAGACCAGCACCAATACCGCAGGCAATATAATAAAAAAGAAATTTTTTCGGTCCCCAGATCTGTTCCAATATGCGTCCAAACATCCAGACTGCAAACATATTGAAGAAGAGATGTGTAAAACCTCCATGCATAAACATATAAGAGATGAGCTGAGCAGGATTAAAATCATCTGCCATAAAAAAGTGCAAACCAAGATATGTAGATAAATTAATACCATACCTTGTTGCCACTACTCCTCCAAGAAAGAACAAAACGTTTATTATTATCAGATTTTTTGTTACCGGTGGCATATAAATTAATTGAGTTTTTAGTCTATTACAAAGATATTATTACCACAAAAGTAGTAAATAATTCTGTTTTAGAGCATAAATCGCCTATTCTATTAGTTTTTTTTCGTTTTCCGTCTGTTTTTTTTAAGTTTTATATTTGATATTTTGTTTTGATAGTCTATATTTGTGAGGATTTTCGATTTATCTTTTAAGTTACATATATTAATTAATCATTTACGAATTATGAATAAAGCAGAACTTATTAATGCTATCGCAGCAGGATCAGGCTTGAGTAAGGCAGATTCAAAGAAAGCTCTTGACGCTTTCATCACAAGTGTATCAGATACTCTTAAGTCAGGTGAAAAAGTTTCTTTAGTTGGTTTCGGAACATTCTCTGTTAGTGAAAGAGGTGAAAGAACAGGTATCAACCCTTCTACTAAAGCTCCTATCACTATCCCTGCTAAGAAAGTTGCTAAATTTAAAGCTGGTGCAGAATTAGCTGACGCTATTAAATAAGCCATCCTTAGGAAATAAAAAAAGGAGATGCAAGAGTTTGCATCTCCTTTTTTTTATATCTGAAGCGAAAGTATTATCTTTGCACACTCATAATATCTCATTTAGAAACACATACAGATATGAATATAGAAAACAAAATAGCAGAATCGGTTATCAACGGACTGAAAGCGCTATACGGACAGGAAGTATCAGCTGCACAGGTACAACTGCAGAAAACCAAAAAAGAGTTTGAAGGACACCTTACATTGGTTGTGTTTCCTTTTCTGAAATTATCAAAGAAAAAGCCGGAAGAAACTGCGCAGGAAATCGGCGAATACTTATTAGCTAATGATTCTTCTATTTCAGCTTTCAATGTAATCAAGGGATTTCTTAATCTCACAATCGCTTCTTCATGCTGGATTGAGCTATTAAACTCTATCCATGCAGAAAAACAATACGGAATTATTCCTGCTAATGAGAATTCTCCATTAGTAATGATTGAATATTCTTCTCCAAACACCAATAAACCTCTTCACCTGGGCCACGTACGTAACAACTTGTTAGGTCACGCACTTGCAAACATCATGATGGCCAATGGTAATAAGGTGGTTAAAACTAATATTGTTAACGACCGCGGTATCCACATCTGCAAATCCATGCTTGCCTGGAAGAAATACGGAGATGGAGAAACTCCTGAATCATCAGGCAAAAAAGGTGACCACCTCGTAGGTGATTACTATGTTTCTTTCGACAAACATTATAAAGCCGAATTAGCAGAACTACAAGCTCAAGGCCTTAGCAAAGAGGAAGCAGAAGCACAATCTCCATTAATGAATGAGGCTCGCGAGATGCTAATTAAGTGGGAAGCTGGCGATCCTGAGGTTAGAAGTCTTTGGGAAATGATGAACGAATGGGTTTATGCCGGATTCAATGAAACATACAAGAAGCTTGGTGTAAGCTTTGATAAGATATACTACGAATCAAATACTTATCTGGAAGGAAAAGACAAGGTAATGGAAGGTCTTGAGAAAGGTTTCTTCTATCAGAAAGAAGATGGTTCCGTATGGGCCGATCTTACCGGAGAAGGACTTGATCATAAGCTTTTACTCCGTTCCGACGGTACTTCTGTTTACATGACTCAAGATATTGGTACAGCGAAATTACGCTTTGCTGATTATCCAATCAACAAGATGATTTATGTAGTAGGTAACGAACAGAACTATCACTTCCAGGTTCTTTCTATCTTGCTCGACAAGCTTGGCTTTGAGTGGGGAAAAGGATTGGTACACTTCTCTTACGGAATGGTTGAACTGCCTGAAGGTAAAATGAAATCTCGTGAAGGAACAGTAGTAGATGCTGACGACTTAGTGGAAGAGATGGTTAGCACAGCTAAAGAAACATCCAATGAACTTGGAAAACTGGATGGCTGTTCTGAAGAAGAAGCTAACAACATTGCCCGTATCGTTGGAATGGGTGCACTTAAATACTTTATCTTAAAGGTTGATGCCCGCAAGAATATGACCTTCAATCCAAAAGAATCTATCGATTTTAATGGAAACACTGGTCCGTTTATCCAATATACTTATGCACGTATTCAATCAGTTCTTCGTAAAGCAGCTGAAGCAAATATAGTTATTCCTGAAACTCTGCCTTTGAACGTTACATTAAGCGAGAAAGAAGAAGGACTAATCCAGATGTTATCTGAATTTGCAGGAGTAGTAAAACAAGCAGGAACAGACTATAGCCCGTCTGTAATTGCAAATTACACTTACGATCTTGTTAAAGAGTACAATCAGTTCTATCACGATTTCAGTATCCTTCGTGAAGAGAATGAAGATTTAAAAGTATTCCGCCTCGTTCTTTCTTCCAATATCAGTAAGGTCATTAAACTAGGAATGGAATTACTTGGAATAGACGTTCCGGAAAGAATGTAAGATTATACCGAACCTAAGGGATTTATTCCTCAGTAATTTATAAAAACCTGTAGAGCTAAATAATTTTAGTTGTACAGGTTTTCTTCTTTTAGAGTACACTTTTTTTAATTTTAGCCTAGGCTAAACTAAGAAGTATTCATTTTATATTCCTTTAGGTAACAGCAATAACAGCCTAAACAAGAAGAAAAACTGCAACTCCTATCCACTTTGAAACTTTAGTTAACAGCAATAACTGTCTTAGCCCACCTTAAAAAGAAAAGTCTGCCAGGCTTATTGCCCAACAGACTTCTCCGTATATATAAATTTAAAAGAATCTATTTATTATTTCTTCTTTGCATAACGTCCACGCTTAGGTGTAGCAGGTTTTTCATCCTGAATTCTAACAATTTCAAAGCATGTAGCAAGATTCAGATCTTGTGGTACAACATCCTTAGGAATCTTATAATTTGTACCTTTATAAGCAATGTAAGGGCCAAATCGACCATTCAAAATCTGAAGTTCCGGTTCTTCGTCAAAAATCTTAATAATCTTTTGTGCTTCAGCTATACGTTTTGCTTCAATCAGCTCTATAGCTTCTTCTAAAGTAACCTCCATTGGATCAGCTCCCTTTGGAAGAGAAATAAACTTAGCATTGTGGCGAACATAAGGACCAAAACGACCAGTTCCAATCACAACTGTTTTATCTTCAAAATCACCCAAAGTACGAGGTAGCTTAAATAGATCGAGCGCTTCTTCCAAAGAAATAGTTTCTATGGACTGACCTTTCTTCATCTGAGCAAAACGAGGCTTTTCTTCATCGTCAGCCGAACCAATCTGAACAACCGGTCCATAGCGGCCAATCTTTACTGAAACAGGTTTGCCGGTAGCAGGCTCTTCGCCAAGCATACGCTCACCCACTTTGTGTTCAGTCTTTGTAGCTAATGTTTTCTCTACAGAAGGATGGAATTTAGAATAGAAGTCCTTCATTGTAACCGTCCATTCCTTTTCACCATCTGCTACATCATCAAACTCTTTTTCCACACTTGCGGTGAAATTATAATCAAGAATATCAGGGAAGTATTCAGTCAGGAAGTCGTTTACAACAGTTCCGGTATCAGTTGGGAAGAGTTTAGATTTCTCAGCACCTACGGTTTCTGTTTTAGTAGTCTCCACCACAGAAGAGTCACTTAACAATAGGTGCTCATAGGAGCGTTCTTTTCCTTCTCTATCTTCCTTTATAACGTATTCACGCTTCTGGATAGTAGAAATTGTTGGAGCGTATGTAGATGGACGACCAATTCCAAGTTCTTCCAGTTTACGAACAAGACTTGCTTCTGTATAACGAGCCGGATGTTGAGTGAAACGTTCTGTTGCAACGATATCTTTTCTTTCCAGCTTCTGTCCCTTTTTCATAGGAGGAAGCAAACGGCTTTCAACTTCCTGTTCGTTGTCTTCATCATAAGACTCTTTATAGACACGAAGGAAACCATCGAATTTTACAACTTCGCCCACTGCAACGAATTTTTCTGAAGCATTATTCAGAATAATAGTAGCTGTAGTTTTTTCCAGTTCGGCATCAGCCATTTGTGAAGCAATAGTGCGCTTCCAAATCAAATCATAAAGTTTTTTCTCCTGAGAAGTCCCGTCTACAGACTGTTTGTCCATATAAGTAGGACGAATAGCCTCGTGAGCTTCCTGAGCACCTTTACTCTTAGTTTCGAAATGACGAAGTTTCACATACTCTTCGCCCATTATATTTGTAATAGCATCTTTGCTTCCAGAAACTGCCAGATCAGAAAGATTCACAGAGTCGGTACGCATATAGGTAATCTTTCCTGCCTCGTAAAGCTTTTGTGCAACAGACATAGTCTGAGCCACAGTGAATCCGAGTTTGCGAGCTGCCTCCTGTTGCAATGTAGAAGTAGTAAAAGGTGCAGCCGGACTCTTTTTGAGCGGACGCATGCTGATATCTTCTATTGTAAAGGTTGCATTCTTGCAAGTTTCAAGGAAAGCCTTAGCTTCTTCTTTTGTTTTAAGTCTTCGGCTCAGCTCCGCTTTCATTTCAACAAACTTACCATCCTGATCAGGAACCATAAAGATTGCAGTAACACGATAGGCAGCCTCAACTTTGAAAGCCTGAATTTCGCGTTCGCGTTCTACAACAAGACGTACAGTAACAGACTGTACACGTCCTGCAGACAATGCCGGTTTAACTTTTTTCCAAAGGATTGGAGATAATTCAAAACCTACGATACGGTCAAGAATTCGTCGGGCTTGTTGAGCGTTAACCAAATTAAGGTCTATCTCTCTAGGCTGTTCAATAGCCCTTAGAATTGCCGACTTAGTAATTTCGTGGAAAACAATTCGTTTTGTATTCTCAGGTTTCAAACCCAGCACCTCATACAAGTGCCATGAAATAGCCTCTCCCTCGCGGTCCTCATCGGATGCTAACCATACAGTCTCTGCATCCTTTGCTTCAGCTTTCAATTCGCCTACCAACTTCTTCTTATCAGCAGGTATCTCGTACTTCGGCTCGAAGTTATTATCAACATCAATACTAAATTCTTTCTTCTTTAAGTCCCTTATATGACCATAGCTTGAAAGAACCTTATATTCTTTTCCCAAGAATTTCTCAATTGTTTTAGCTTTAGCAGGAGACTCGACTATTACAAGGTTTTTTTGCATAATATACTCTTTTGCAATTAGAGGAAACTAATCTTTTACTTCTGATAAACAGATTACTTCCATTTGAATTTGGTCGCAAAAGTAGAAAAAACTTATTTCCCTACCTTATAATAAGAGAAGAATCTATTATTTTTTTACGAAAAAACATTCTTTTTATATTATAAGGTAGGGAATATAGCTAAAATTGGAAAGATAAACCACCTAAGAAATTTATTCCCTGAACAGGATATGAATAGCTATATTGATAATCCTGATTCAACACATTATTGATACGTGCGAAGATAGATACACCTTTAAACAGATTGTATGTGGCTCCTAAAGTTAGATTATTCACAGGATCAAGTTTAATATTCTGTGGATCAGCTTCTGTCAAAGAATACAATCTTACATTATTACGGGCAACATACTGATATCCGGCATTAATTGTCAATTCTGGAAGCACCTTTACGTCAGCATTAAATTGAATATCAAATTTGGGTTTCATCAGCATCCATACTCCCTCTTTGCTTTCCCAGGAATAATAAGTTCCTTTAAGTGAAAAATCAGCCACACCTTTATATGCATATTTCAGGTTTGAGCCAATATAAAAGTGTTTTGTATCCATTGCAGAAACAGATGGCTTAGCTATATTAGAGAAATAATCATCTAAAACAGAGAAACATAAATCGTCGGTAACAACACTGTATCCTGTAAACATATCAAACCAGAAGCCCCCTCCTACGTTTGCTTTTAGACCTAAAGATGCATCTAACTGGTTATAAGAATCATTAAACTGACGGAAATGAGCATAAGGATCCAAAGACTCAAAACGGCGGAAATCATTCAGAACTCTTCCACCACTAATCTTAGCGTAAGCTACATAGCTGTTTGCAAAGAGATACTGCGCTTCTAAATCCGGTGCAACCTGAACGGTTTTTCCTTTTCCAAAAGAAAAGTCCATATGTGCACCCAGTCTTACTTTCCATGAATCATCAGAGTAAGCGTAATAAGGATTAAGTTCCAGAGAAGTGTAATTATCAAATACGTCAGAATCATCTGTTGAATAAAACACGCTATTCATTTCAGCTTTAACTCCTACACGCTGGTTTTCGCTAATGAAGCCATAAACATCTCCTTTTGTTCGCCAAATACTCTCTGAAGTCTTATAAGAATAAGATTGCTTAAAAGAAAGGATATTCGTTTCTGCCTGAAATTGTAAAGGTAAACTCTTGTCAAAAGAAGATATTCCTGCATGAATACTAAATTTAGAGTGATGTTGTTTGCTTGTATACTGAGGTATTGCAACAAGTGTATAGATATCGTCTGGAATTTCCCTAAATTGATGATAATTAAAGTTATTGGTGCCCAGGTTAACCGCTGCATCAAAAATCATTTTATCAAATTTATGCTGATAATCAACATCTAGATTTGTACGGTAATAACGAGACTTCCAATCACTATTTGCATAAGTTGTTTCGAATATTTCCGGTAATTTCAAAGTAGCATTCATGCCGTCCAGACTAGCAGATACACCCAGATTGTCTCGTTTGGAGATATTGAACAAATAATTAAGCTTGGCATCCACATTCCCATTACTACCATATCCCAAACGAGCATATCCACGATTTGCTTTAGCCTGATCTAAATTAGAAGTAATTGGTTTCATTACATAATCCAACGATTTGAAAGGCATTACCGATGTATTATATTCAATCTCCTTTTTGCTGACTGAAGGTTCCTGTACTTTTGGAAGCACATTCACTTTAGAAGCATCCATAATATCAGGATTATACTCTTTTTCTACAACAACTACACGATTAAGCGTGGAATCTTTCTTGGCGGTCTGACCAGCCGCAGTAAGTGAAAAGGATAAAAGAGCTGCAGCAAACAGCATATTATTTCTTTGTTTCATGTTCAATCCTTATTTTAGTTTTGCCAACCTACTATTAATCATCTCCTGAATATCATCTTTCTCTGTATAATTTTGTTGCAAGCTTAGCAAATATTGTTTTGCATCAAGCTTTTTGCCCAATGAATCATAAACATCAGCGAGCAATACAAAACTACGAGCCAGCCAATAGATGTGAGGAGTACTTTGATCAATATAGTTTAATGCTTCTTTTTCAGCCAAAGCAGTCTGTCCCGTATTAAAATATAGCTGAGCTAGCAAATATTTAGCTTCAGCACCATAAAGCGTACGGGTATCTTTCGCCAAAGTTTGCAAATCTTTAATCGCAGCTTTGTCTTCGTTCAGTGCCAGGTAAGCTTTTGCTCTGTAATAAGTTGCCTCGTTCACAAGTTCCGGTGTAAGTTTCTTGTTTGCCAGTAATTCCGTTGCGGCATTAATGGCATCTTTACTTTCTCCAGCGAAATAAGCGCTACGAAGAATTCCAGTCTGAGCAAGAGAACGATTTTCGGCAGTTGAAGCTTTTTCTTTTAATCTCTTGTAAACAGGTAAAGCCTCCTTATATTTTTTCTCATTTATCAGCAAAAAAGCATTTATAACCATGGCTTCTTCCGTGAACTCATTATCCGGATACTCCAAAACCTTTCCTGAATGTTCCAATGCCAAAGCTGTATTCTTCTGATCCGCATAAATAGCAGAGAGGTAATAATGAGCATTCGGACTGAAAGCACCGGCAGGGAAACTTTGCAGATAAGAAATAAAACTGTTTTTGGCATTCTCTACATTCCCTTTCATGTAGACTTTCTCTGCAGCCTGATAAGTCAAAGAATCCTGTTCTGTTACATCGAAGGTACCCATTCCTGATACAGACTGAGTAAAGGTAGCGAACTCACCAACTTTATTCAAATCAACATAAATAGATTTCAGATCACGCATTGCCATACGCGCCTCATCACTTCCGGGATAATCTGTAATAACCTTCTTATACGCCTGAATAGCCTGATCGTAATTATCATTCTGGTAATATAAAAGTCCTATTTCGCTTGCGCCAACTTTACTCATTTCACTGGATGGGAAACGATCGAGCAATTCCTTGAAAGAAGCAATGGCCTGTTGGTTATTTCCTTGCATAACATAAGCTCGTCCTCTTTCATAAAGCGCATTATCAAGATATTGTGAAGAAGGATATTTCTGCATTAACTGATCGAGCAACAAAACTTTCTCAGCATAATTTTTCTGCAATCCGGCAACAAAAGCATCCTGATAAAGAGCATAATCACCAGCCGAAGGGTCTGTTGAAACAGCTTTCGCATAATTCTTTCGGGCAGTAGTAAACTCTCTATTATAGAAGTAACAATCACCAATACGATTATAAGCATCGGCCGATACTGTTTTCTGATCAGCATTATAGCCCAGAGTTACGTATTTTTGAAACCAGTTCAATGCAGAAGAATAATTCTTTTGCTTGAAATAAACATATCCCATATTATAATGAGCCAAAGGATACATCTCTGTTCCCTTTGCCTGAGTCAACTGCAGATAATTCTGGAAATCTTTTCCGGCCTGAGAGAAATTCTCCTGACGATAATAAGCTTCACCTCTCCAATAATAAGCGTTCGCCTTCGTTTGTGAGTTGTACTGACCAATCTCGAGTGAACGATCAAAATAAGTAATAGCTTTAGAGAAGTCGGCATTTGCAAAACTTTCAGTACCCAGCTGAAATAAGATATTCTGTTTAGCCTCCATAATGCGGACACTTGGACGAGATATCTTTTCTATAGACTTCAATGCCGCAGCATAACTTTTACTACCCATGTAGACTTCTACCAGATAATCACTCACCTTTTCTGCATAAACAGAAGAAGGAAATTCGTTCAGGAATCGTTCAAAGACCTTTACCGATTCGCCAAAAGCCGAGTATGAAGTTTCGTGAATAGACAAAGCATAGTTGTAAAAGGCAAGCTCTTTAACTTTCAAATCAAAATCGGATGCAGAGGCTTGTTCAAAAGCCATTCTTGCTTTGCTCTTTTCTGATAACTGCAGATAAGAGAAACCTAAATGAAGATATGCATTCTGAGTAAGAGCATCTTTATCTGTTACAACCTTACCCAAAGTCTCGGCTGCCTGAGAATAAACATTCGTTTCATAATAAGAGAGACCTAATAAATAAAGAGCTTCTCTTGAAGGAGTATCTGTTGAAGCAAGATATTTATTAAAAGCATCTATAGCTTTGGAATATTGTGCAGAATAATAGCAAGCTTCTCCCAGGATTCGTTGAAGTTGAGTAACTTGTTTACCTTGCGGATATCTGTCGATACATTGTTGTGCTTCTTTTGCAGCATCTTCATATTTACCTTGCTTCAGATAAATTTCACCAATAAAAGCAGGCGCCAGTTCACCATAAACCAGATCTCCCTTCAATGAAAGAAAACCTTTTAGTGAAGTATCATATTCTTTCTTGGTATAATCTATATAAGCCAGGTAATAAACACAATCGGAAGAATATTTAGTCCCCGTATATTGCAAAGTTCTGAACCAGGTAGATGCCTGAACCAGATCTCCTTTCTGCATATTAGCCATAGCCATGCGGAAAGTAACATCCTGGCACTCTTCTTTGCTTAACTCTTCAGGATTACATTTATTAAAAAGCTCAACTGCTGCTTCATAATCTCTATCAAAATAATAAGCAGAAGCTATTAAAGAGTTTATTCGGTTAGCATAATGCGAATCAGGATATCTATTCAAGTAGTTACGCAACTGGGCTATCCGGTCTTTCTCATTCAACTCATAGGAGGTGCAAGCAATCATATATTCTGCCTCCTGAACTAAATCAGCACTTTCCTTTTGCTGAACAAATGTTTTCAACACCTGACGAGCCGATGAATAATTCTTCTGTTGGAAAAGCTCTTTCCCATTTTCGAATGAATGAACATACGAGTAAACAGGTGAGGATTGCTGAGCTGCAACAACTATCGGAAAGCCGCAAACAAATTGAAATACAAGCAGGGTTCTTCTTATTCTCATAACAATAGTTTTTACAAAAATACAACCTTCCATTAAGTAAGCAATAGGAATGATGGTAAAAAAGCTAAAAAATAGGCATACAGACGATTAACAAAAGCAGGTAGATTTATGTCCATTCACTTTTAACTTCTATTATATCAGGAAAGACAAACAACACAATCAACTCTTTGTCTTTCTGAATGTTATATATATTATACCAGGAAACATTACTAAAAATTCTTTCTCCAATACACATTAACATACGAAATAACCTTTTAACATGGAAACAACTGATTTAGGCAAATGGCATAAACTTTCGGCTTATCAGGAAAAAGTTGACGGAAATAGCGTTCGCTGCCATATCTGTCCCCATAACTGTATAATTAATGAAGGAAAAGTGGGTATTTGTAAAACAAGAGTGAACAAGGAAGGTACTTTATACTCCATTGCCTATGGAAATCCATGTTCTGTGAGTATTGACCCTATTGAAAAGAAACCTCTGTTTCATTTCTTCCCGGGAGAAAAAATATTCTCACTTGCAACAGCCGGATGCAACTTTCGCTGTCTCAATTGCCAAAACTGGGAAATCTCACAATCATCTCCGCTAGAGTTGAACCATTATGACTTGATGCCAGAGGATGTAGTAAAACGTGCCATAGCTCACGGCACAAATCTAATTGCCTTTACTTATACCGAACCAACTGTGTTTTACGAATATATATATGATACTGCTCAAATAGCACATGAAGAGGGATTAAAAACAGTTTTTATCTCTAACGGATTCATCAATCAGCAACCACTAATTGATCTTTGTCCATTTCTTGATGCGGCAAATATTGACCTGAAATGTTTCGATGATGATATTTATCGGAAACTGGATGGAGGCAGACTTCAACCGGTACTCGACACCCTGAAAACGCTAAAAGAAAAAAAAGTCTGGCTGGAAATCACCAATCTTCTTGTGCCTACTTACACAGACAACAACAAGATGATTGAAGAAATGTGCAAATGGCTGGTCGATAACGGATTTTCTGACACACCACTTCACTTCAGCCGGTTCTTCCCCAATTACAAATTAATGGACTTACCGCCAACACCGGAAAAATCGCTTATCCAGGCTAAAGAAATTGCAGAAAAAGCAGGAATAAAGTATGTATATATCGGAAATATCCCAAGTGTTCATGAAGAAAACACCTATTGTCCGCACTGCAAGCGTATGATACTGGAACGAATCAGTTATACAGTAATAAAAAACAATATTGATAATGGGAAATGCGAGTTCTGCAAAGCACCCATTGCCGGAGTCTGGAAATAAAAATAACAATGGGGTTATCCAATAGCAGGAATAACCCCATTTTATCTGTATCCTTCTAGTCTACACCTTTAATAGTTCTCAATCATCAATTCTCAGAAACCTGATATAACTTTTGGCAGGTTCCTTACTTTTTAATTTGAATTATCTTTTTCACTGAATATTGTTGCCGTGAAAATATAAATATCTGCATCCTTCCATCCCTCCCAGCCAATACCAGCTTTATCACGGGCACAGTGCCCAAGGAAAGTCTCCTTATCCCAACCGGTTTCAGTAGCTACCTGTGGAAGAAAAACCCCACTGCAATATCCTTGTGATATATAAATGCCATGCACACCCATTTCTATTTCGGATATGTCCTGAATCTTCTTCATTGGCGACAATACAGAGATTTCAATATCAACATCATCCAACTCATCTTCAGTAAGCGGAGAAAAACGGGAATCATTTATTGCTGCCCATATTGCCTTATCATGCACAACCTTTAGCAATGGTTTATCGCTAACCATTTGTCCGATACATCCACGCAAAGAACCATCCTTTTTATGAAGGGAAACAAAAGCTCCGCATTTGGTTTTGAGAGCAGGAGAACAGGTATTAATATCCAAAGCAGGTTTCTCTGAATCCCAGAATAAATTTTCTATAGCCCGCCTCGCCTCTTTCAACAATTGTTGCTTTTCTTCTCCGGAAAGGGAAAATTCTTCCTTTTTCAAATCCTCTATTTCTGTCAGGGCAATAGCCCAGTAACCAACCACCCTATCGTGTTCACCATAAAGTTCAGCATCACCCGAGTTACTATATTTCACTCCCTTATAATGAAACGATTCGTTACCCTCTGTCATATAAAGCAATGTCAGCACAGAAGTCCAGCCACAAAGACTGGTTGCCAAGCGAGGTATATGCTTTCCCGCATTCTCAGACAATACAGTCATCAAATGTTTCGGATCATTGGAAAGAATAGCCTTTTCGGTATCAAGATCTACAGACTTTGCATTATCATAATCCGGATAATGAGAAAAATCGGAGCTGATTACAAATAAATTATCTTTAGTCAGATAGGGTTTCAAAACCGATGCAATATGTCGGCAGGTCTTATGATCTGCAGTTCCAAGAACAATAGGCACAATTTTATACTTTCCATTTAATACATAGTGAAGAAAAGGAAGTTGTACCTCAATGCTATGTTCATTTGAATGAGGCAACGGATCGTCAGTAAAAAGTTCGGGATTACACTTTACAAGCATCTTTCCAAATACAGTATCCACTTCATCCTTTCCATAAGGCATCAGGAAGTCACCATCGCAATAGATTGATGCACCTTCAAAGTGAATCTGATGCGACGAAGCAATAAGGAAAACACGTTTATAATCAACGTCCTTATCAATCTGATTAAAGGCAGAGGCAGCAATTGTTCCGGAAAAAACATATCCGGCATGAGGAGTAATAATGGCACGAACTTGCTCATACATTTTAGGAGCAGCCGCTGCAAAATGCTTAGTGAGCTCTTTTTGCAATGAATCAGGATTAGCCGGATAAAATTGTCCGGCTACTGCAGGATACCGATCGGAAGTTGGATGCTTGTCACTCATAATCTATAGAATTAAATGCTTAAATTAAAAGACATTTACCTATATACATTAACAAATAAACCTCCGGTAAGTTTTAGAAACCTTTTACAATAAGAAAGCAGATTCGGGGAAATTATTTCTCGCCTACTTTACATCAGTATAGGATGATCTGAACCTCACAAACCCTTCCCTTACGGAATCCAGACCAAACTCTTCGGAATTGATTTTATCTAAAGGAAGAAAGAAAGAATCGGCCACGTCATCTTTTGCTTCAAAGGAAGAGCTATCCTTTACCTCACAAAGGAAAAACATATCCAGTGTATGTACCGGAAAACCGGAATAAATATAAATATTGGGAAGGGTAAACAAGTAAGTTGCTTTATCTACATTCAAATTAGTCTCTTCCAAAACCTCCCTTGTAACACCTTCTTCAGCAGTTTCGTGCATATCAATAAATCCTCCGGGTAAATCAAGTGTTCCTTTCTTTGGTTCTTTTGCCCGGCGACAGACCAACAGCTCATTCTTTTCATTCAGGATAAAAGCAACAGTAGCAGAAGATGGATTGAAATAATAGACAAAACCACACTGACGGCAAACTTTGGACTTCTCATTGTTCTCTTCAAAGTGGGAAGAACCGCATTTAGGACAAAAGCCAAACTGAGATAATGGATGCATAGGGATAGATTTAGTTATAAAAACAAAAAAGCCCACATTAAAAATGCAGGCTTTGTGCTCTTCGAGTAGGACTTGAACCTACGACCCTCTGATTAACAGTCAGATGCTCTAACCGACTGAGCTATCGAAGAATTTGCATTCTGAAAAATTAAGTGGCTCTTCGAGTAGGACTTGAACCTACGACCCTCTGATTAACAGTCAGATGCTCTAACCAACTGAGCTATCGAAGAATGTTTCTTTTTCTAAAATGCGATGCAAAAGTAATAGGAATTATTGAAATATGCAATATCTTTGCAGAAAAAATTTTCAAATGGACAAAATAATTGGTTTAGGCAATGCCCTTGTAGACGTTCTTGCGACATTAAAAGACGACAGTATACTTCACGAAATGGGATTACCCAAAGGAAGCATGCAATTGATTGATGAGACTAAGCTTCAGCAAATTAACGATAGATTTTCTCAGATGAAGACCCACCTGGCAACTGGTGGATCGGCCGGAAATGCAATCTTAGGATTGGCAAGTCTTGGTGCCGGAACAGGTTTTATTGGAAAAGTAGGAAATGATAAATTTGGCGATTTTTATCGCGAAAATCTTCTAAAAAATAATATTGAGGAGAAATTACTGACCGGAGATATGCCTTCAGGAGTAGCTTCAACTTTTATTTCGCCTGATGGAGAAAGAACTTTTGGTACATATCTGGGAGCTGCCGCATCATTGAAAGCAGAAGATCTTACTATTGATCTTTTCAAAGGATATTCTTACCTGTTTATTGAAGGGTATCTGGTACAGGATCATGAAATGATTCTTCATGCTATTAAACTGGCTAAAGAGGCCGGATTACAAATTTGCCTGGACCTTGCCAGCTACAATGTGGTAGAGAACGACCTTGAATTCTTTACTTTATTGATCGATGAATATGTAGATATCGTATTTGCGAACGAAGAAGAGGCTAAATCTTTCACAGGAAAAGAACCTGAAGAAGCTCTGGATATCATTGCTAAAAAGTGTAGCATCGCAATTGTAAAAATCGGGGCAAAAGGATCGTATATAAAGAAAGGAACCGAGGAAGTACACGCAAAAGCTATTCAGGTAAATAATGTAGTAGATACAACAGGTGCAGGAGATTTCTTTGCTGCCGGATTCCTTTACGGACTTACCTGCGGATATGGACTTGAAAAGTGCGCCAACATTGGCTCTGTTTTATCTGGAAACGTTATTCAAGTAGTAGGAACAAATCTTCCAAAACAACAATGGGATGAAATAAAGTTAAATATTAACACAATTATTTCGCAGTAATGAGTTAATCATTTACTTTTATCCAGAATTCAAAAACAGCAGTATGAAAAATTTCCTTCTTAAAAAGATCGCCATCCTGGCCGGAATCGTTGTGCTGGGACTTACATTTTCAAGCTTTAAAGATGATGATAAGAACTTTCAGGTAACTAAAAACCTGGATGTATTCAATTCTATTTTTAAGGAGTTGGACATGTTTTATGTAGATACTATCAAACCGGACAAAAGTATTCGTACCGGAATAGATGCCATGCTTGAAGCATTAGACCCCTACACCGAATATTACGCAGAAGAGGATATGGGTGATCTTAATCTGATGATTAAAGGAAGTTACGGCGGTATTGGTTCAGTTATCTCTTACTATAAAGGAAGAGTAGTTATTGATGAGCCTTATGAAAACATGCCTGCTGCTAAATTGGGGCTGAAACCAGGAGATGTTCTTCTTGAAATTGACGGAAAAGATTTAAAAGGTAAATCTGTAGCTCAGGTCAGTGAGTTATTAAAAGGACAGATTGGTACTACTTTCATTCTTAAAGTAGAGCGCCAAGGGGTAAAGAAACCTTTGGAATTTAAGCTGACTCGTGAGTCAATCCAGATTCCTGCAGTGCCATATTATAACGTTGAAGCAAATAACACTGGATATATCCAGTTAAGCTCTTTCACCGGAAAGCCTGCAAAAGAATTTAAAGATGCTTTTCTTGCTTTGAAAAAGAGAGGTATTACTTCACTGATTATCGACCTTCGTAACAATGGTGGTGGATTATTGGATGAAGCTGTTGAAATAGCTAATATGTTCCTTCCTAAAGGGAAAGAAATTGTTTATACCCGTGGAAAAATGAAGCAATGGGATAGAAGTTATAAAACAACTCACGATCCTATTGATCCAAACATCCCTATTACTGTTTTAGTAAACAACGGATCGGCTTCGGCATCCGAAATTCTGGCTGGTGCATTCCAGGACCTGGATCGTGCTGTAATAATCGGAACAAGAACATTTGGAAAGGGACTGGTACAAACCACTAGAAATCTACCTTACGGCGGTAGTCTGAAGCTTACTACAGCAAAATATTATATTCCTAGCGGACGTTGCGTTCAGGCAATCGATTACAAACATCGCAATGAAGACGGTAGCGTAGGTCGCGTTCCCGACAGCCTTACCACTGTATTCCATACAGCTGCAGGCAGAGAAGTTCGTGACGGTGGAGGTATTACTCCTGATATGGAGATTAAAGCTGAAAAAACTCCAAATATTCTTTATTACCTGATAATAGACAAGAAGATTTTTGAATATGCCAACGACTATTGCGTAAAGCACCCAACCATTCCTTCTGCACAAGAGTTTGCATTAACAGACGATGATTATAAAGCTTTCAAGGAAATGGTGAGCAAATCAGATTTTAAATACGACCGCCAAAGCGACAAGGTACTTAAAAACCTGAAAGAGGTTGCCGAATTCGAAGGATATATGGACGATGCTTCGGAAGAGTTCAAAGCTTTGGAAAAGAAGTTAAGTCACAACCTTGACCGCGACCTGGATCATTTTTCAAAAGACATTAAATCGCTTATTTCAGCAGAGATTGTTAAGCGCTTCTATTATCAGAAAGGCGCCATTACTCAGCAACTAAAGAATGACGATGAGCTGGTAAAAGCTATTGATTTACTTAATAATCCAGAAAAATACAACGGTTTATTAAGTCCTGCAAAAGGAAAGCAAGAACAAAAAACTACGGCTGAAGTAAAATAAAGCTCTAGATATATTAAGATTGCATTAACCGGAAACTAATCATTTTATAAGGTTAAGTCAATCCAAACATGTACAAGATTGGAATCAAACATGTACAAGATCGAGTAGTGATCTTGTACATGTTTGTTTTATACCCTCCTTTAGAAATTACTAATCTCCCTTTTGATATTGATAATTCCCTGAGTAATATGCAGCAATTCATATTGCATTTATTCTATTATCATCAGCGAATCATTTTACAGCCAAACAAACATACCTGATTATCAATAAGATATATTTTCCAGGGTGGAGAGGGTGGAGAGAAATTGTTCTTTTTTCGTTCTGAGAAATCTACTTTCAATAATTCTGCAAATTGCGGAATTATTGAAATTCATTTTCTGGAAGCCAAAAAAACTCTTTTTTACTCCACCCTCTCCACCCCTTTTGCAGCTTATTCTGCTAGCCAATTTTGTAATCATCTGATTACTAGCAATATAATTTTCTATAGGTGGCACAGGTGGCAGAGAAATAATACTTTTTCCGATTCTGAAAAATAAATTTTGTAAATTCCACAAATTGGAGTAGCTAACTAAAATCGAACATAAAGTTAAGCTAAATGTTTTAACTTATTATGGGAGAAAGAAAAGAATACGACTCTGATTTCAAAGTCAACGCAGTCAAATTAAGCTATGAGAGAAAGAACCTCACTGGCTTATCCAGAGATCTTGGTATAACGCCATATCTGATCTATCGTTGGAGAAAAGAATATAGCCAATATGGTGAAGGAAGTTTTCCTGGCAATGGAGTTCCTAAGTTGACTCCTGAGGAGAAAGAAATAGCCGAGCTTAGAGAAAAGCTTCGAAAAATAGAAGTTGAAAATGAAATATTAAAAAAAGCGCTTCACATTATCTCCAAGAGCGATCGATGATTTATCAGTTCATACGTTCCAATGATAAGATCTGGCCGATTGAGGTAATGTGTAATGTTCTTAAAGTGTCCCGAAGTGGTTATTACAGATGGATTAAAGGTCCTCAAAGCAGACGGGCCGTAAAACGTAAATCCATCTGTAAAGAAATTCAGATTGAATACTTTCTGGCAAAATGCCGTTATGGAAGTATACGAATAACTAAGGAGCTAAATAAAAGGAATGTAAAGATTTCCAGAACAACTGTTGCACATTATATGAAAGAGATGGGTATTCAAAGCAAATTATCAAAGAAATATAAGATTACTACAGATTCAAATCATTCCGAACCGGTGGCAAATAATATTCTTAACCGATCTTTTGAGATGGATATACCTTCAAAGGCTTGGGTCTCTGATATTACTTATATACCAGTCGTTGGAGGATTTCTATATTTAACAAGTGTGATTGATCTTTTTGACAGAAAAATAATTGGATGGAGTGTTAGCGAAAATATGGCAAGTGAATCGACTGTCATACCAGCCTTTAATATGGCTGTAAGCAATCGTAAACCTCAAATGCAAATGATATTTCATTCTGACAGAGGCTCACAATATGCCAGCAAAGCTATGGTTAGTATGTTGAGATCCTATGGTATTTGTCAAAGCATGAGCCGTAAAGGAAATTGCTGGGATAACGCTGTTGCAGAGAGTTTCTTTAAAACGTTAAAGGCAGAACTTATCTATGGGAATAAGTTATTGTCTAAAGGAAAAATGAAAACGCAATTATTTGAGTTTATCGAAATATGGTATAATAGAAAAAGAAGACATTCTGCTCTTAAGAACCTCACTATTGAGGAATATTGGAATGAATATATTCAGAAAATTAATAAATTGTCGAATGTTGCTTAACCTTCTGTCTAATTTTAGTTGGCAATTCCAAATTGCAGAATTTACAAAATTTTATTTTTGAAAAGCCAAAAAGGTCTTTTTTACTGCCATCTCTACCACCTGATCAATGTCTATAGTATCCTAATATGCTCATAAATAAGATGTTAGTTTTAAACACAATCGGTTTCACTTAAATTATAAAAAATGATACAAATTCAACACAATTCATTACATTTGTCAATTGTGTAGCAATTGATCAACTTATAGTACTTATATAAAAGACTTATGAATATAATAGATGCTTTCTTTTATTTAACGTATCGATTTTTAATGAAACTAGGAAGAAGCGAGGATAATGCAAAATGGAGTGCTTTAATGCATACAAGTTTATATGTCTGCTTATCAGCGGATTTTATAATCAAACTCGTCGGACTGATTCATAATGTCTCAATTATAAAATTGTATGCTTCATTAGGCTTTTGGGGACTTTTACCTATTGATCTTATTGCTATGATTATACTTTATATTCGGTATTACAAACATACTTTACTTGATAAATTTAATGATAGATATAAAGAGCTTAAGACTAAGAATCCGATAAAAATATTAGTATGCACGTTAATGATTTGTTTCCCACTCTTGTGGTTTTATATAGCTAGAACTTATATTTCAGTTTATGTTTAATCTTTTATTTTGGAATATTTAGATTTATCAAATTATATGCAGCAATTAAAAAAAGGAGAATAATGAATCCTTTGCCTAAAAACAAATTCTTTCCATCAATTATTTCACATATAAAGTTAGTAAAGAACGATATATTTACTATAACAACGTAAAAAATAAATATGAAAATAAGAAACATAAATAGAATTTTGATGGTTTGCCTTGGATTCTTATTTGTATTGACATTTTCAAATTGCAAAAATAAGCTCCAACATAATGGACTTAAATTACAGCGATTTAAGGTTATAAATACTCAATTAGATTCAATTATACGAGGAATTAAAGATAGTACGTATATATTAAAACATGGCGATGATGTTATTGTATTAGTTTTGAGTACTTATAAATCAAATCCTGAGTTTTGTTTTACATCAACAAAAAAAGATAAATTGAATGAGTATTTCATTTTTAGTTCAAATTCAAGAATAGTTGGATATATTGAAGACAAAAGCCTTATGACAGAGGTTATTGTCTTGTCAAATATCAATAATCGAGTGGATTTTGAAATGACATTTTACAAATTCCTCATTCCTACTAAAGACAAAAAAGACTTTGATTATATCTACTTTCCTGACGATCAGTATTCTGTAGATGACCGAGGATTTGGACCTCCTCCTCCTTTCTTTGATCCATATTTTTATTACTATACTTACAAAGGAAACAAGATTTTCCCTTCAAATTATAGCAAATATTAAAATAAAAATCCTCAATAAAAGAGAATCTAAAAAAACGTTAGCAAACAGAACTGTTACTATTTATGTAAACGGTAAGGGTAATGTTACAGGTATAAAGCATTAAAAAAATAAATTATGAAAAAAATAATATTCATATTGCTGTTGCTAAATGCATTCTGCATAGTAAAAGTAAATTCTTGTAATAAAGATTGTGACGTAAATATTGACTCGTTATTCAAGAAGAATCTTTCTTCAATGAAAAAAATGACGAGAGGTTCATCAAAGGATGTATTAGTAAAAGAAAGAGATATTATTAAATTCCTATACGTTATCTCACTTTTATCAGATCTAGATTTTATGCCAGACCCACATAAGCCTGTTGTAAATACTAAAACAATATTAGCAATAGAGAGTTGGTATAAGAAAAAGAAAAAATATATCACATGTGAGAAAATTAAAAAAGCATATTCATTATTACTTCCTCCTCCGTTTAAGAATCTAGAAGAATTAGATAAGTATTCTGATGAATTGGATCAATTGAGAATAAAAGAATAATTAGCTAATTTGTGTGTTTGTCCGACTAATACTGATAATAAAGCTCCCGTTGATCTATGTAAAGGTAGCCGGTTGGAGTTTTTTTATTGTCCAACACCAAACACCTGTTAATTCTTGAAGATAGCGTATGTACTAACCAGAATACACGACTATGATACTAATCTGGCAGAATTCTTACCCACAACTAGGAAGAACAGCTAAAACTAGGACTCTTTGAGGATTTTTCAAAGTTTTTGAAAATTCTCTGAATAAATCAAAGGATTTTAAAAGAAAATACGAGGTTCACCAAATGCTTTCTATTATTCTAATAGATCCATAAATAAGACGTTATTTTTAAACACAATACAGCTTCACTTAGATTACTAAAAATGATACAAATTCAACACAATTCATTACATTTGTAGAATACGGAGCAATTACTAGAGTTATAGTACAGATATAAACTACTTATTAATATAATAGTTATTCTCTTTTATTTTACGTATTGATTTTTAATAAAACTAGGAAGAAGCGAGGATAATGCAATAAATAAATTGGTTATGAGTAAATTAAATTTAGAGTTAATATTATTTTTCTGTTTTTTTTCTTTTATACAATGCCAAGCAGAAACAAATACAGATGAAAATAAATCTACCGTTGTATTAAATGATACGATTAAAGACAACAAACCGAAAACCACAAAATTAGAACATTGCTTGATTGGGAAATGGTTTATACCACACGCTGCTGATATAAACATTACGTTCAATAAAGACAGAACCTTTGTATTTAATGATTTCAATATAAAAACAGAGGAAATGGAAATTTTGAATGGAACCTTTGAATTAAATGGCAATAAATTGATATTAAAATACAGCAACAAACCACAACAAACATTTAAATTTGAAAAAGGGAAAGGAACAGATGATAATTACTATATTACAAAAGATAAAAGTTATTATTTTGTAAAAAGTGATTAACAGAACAAATCCATCAATAAAATAATATTGCACTATGCTTCAATAGCAGCAAACTCAACAAACTCTTTGAGTTGTAGGTCATTCAATATATTGCTATGTATAGTTCTTAATATGTAATAAAAAGGATTCTAATACAATAAAACATGAAGGAAAAACATCTTATATTATTCATTTTTGGAGTGTTAGCATTAAATAGTTGTAGTCTTAAAAATAAAACTAAGACCCTTATCGCTAATTCTTTCTCAAAAAGTGAAAGCTTTGATGAGTTTAGCAAATTATTCTACTCGGATAGTTTATTTCAACTAAATAGAATTATTTTCCCACTAGAAAATGATAAAAAAATAGAGAAAGAATACGCAAGCGCTTTGAAAGGTTCCGATAATATAGAAATGCACAAAAAGAATAATTATCATCCATATAATAAAAATAATTGGGTTTTTCTAAATAATGCTCATTTCAAGGACAATGATAGTATAGCAATAATTGAGGGCATAACATATAAAAGAAGATTTCATAAAACAAATAAATTAGTTGAAGAAAATCTCATACATGCAGATGATGAATTTGTGATGGTTATATTGAAATTTAAATCAATAAATGGGAAATGGTATTTAATCGATTACATAGACGGATTTGCAAACTAAAGAATAAGATGTAAACATAACACCTAAGTTCGGAAAAACATCATTCATTGGTTACAATTTTATGTACATTTAGCAACAATTTATCAATTGCCAGAAAGGGAATTGTTGACCATTTATGATGGATAGTATAATGAGAAAGTAATAAATCAAATTTAAAAAATATTATCCTAAGAAATTATGAAGAAGGTCTATTTAATATTGATATTTTTGCTTGCTCCTATTTGGGGATTTTCTCAAAAAAAAGTAATAGATTATTTACCTATTCTTTTTGATACAGCAAGAGTGGATGTGAAGGGGTTACACAAAATTAGCAGACCACATCTCTTGATGCAAAAAAATATTAAAGAAGTTTTAAGTACTAGTAAAATCTGAAATACCAGAGAAGAATAGAGCATTTGACAATCGTTTTATTCATTTGTTATACGACAAATCATGACAAAAAAATTTTTCACAATAATACTTGTTAATATAATACTACTTATAGTTTTTATAGTATATTATTCTAAACGAAGCAAAGAACTGGACAACTTGGCTTTATATCAAAAAAAAATAGAACAAACGGATTCATTAAAGTGGCTAACATTTAGAAAGAAAGATACTATTGCATACAACAAACTACGTTCAATGTATTTAGATAAACCTAATGAAGGTGAATTTTTATTTTATTCAATTGTTTTGGCAAATAGATCACATTATCCACAAGCTTATTTTGATGTTTATCACGAGTTACGCTTCATAGAAAAAATGGAAAAGAATAAAATCTATAGTAGTAAAGAAACAAAGATATTGATGATTGATTACTTAGTAAAAGGCGCTAAACTTGGCCATAGACAATCAATATACGAGCTTGGGAAATTATATATTGAAGGGAAAGACTTACCACAAGATATTACATTAGGAAAGAAGCTTATGCTTAGCTCCGGATTAGCTATTGAAAAAGATTCTGATAAAGAAATCAATCTTGAATAAAAATTTCTAAGAGCACACATTAATTATAATCTTAGCAATTGAAACCGATTTAGAGATTAGCCTTATAAAATATTTAAATAAAAAAATGAAAAAGATAATTATAACAGTACTAATTTGTATAATAACCATAACCTCAATTTGGCTCTATTTTCATCATAAATATTGCAAATATGACTGGAATGAAGTACATTCATTAAATTATACCCGCCCTATTAACGAATTAAAAGGACTTGTTACTGAAAAGAATGATAAAGAAGCATATGGAGAACTCCAGACAGCATATTTAAATGAGCTATATTATCCTGGAGAGTATGTCTTTTACTCTTTATTAATGGCTAACAAATGCCATACACAAAGGGCATATTATCGTGTCTTTTATGATTTAAGAAATGCTGAGATCATTTTAGGAGAAGATTTTTATGACAAAGAAACAAGAACATTTATGCTTGATTATTTAAAAAAAGGAGCTACTCTAGGTGATAAACTGTGCATCAAAGAGCTTGGAGAATTATATATAGAGGGCAAGTATGTTCCTAAAGAGACTAAACTAGGCAAGAAACTTATGGGTGGTATTGGATTTAAAAGTCAGAACAAATCAATCCTTTTGCATAAAAATCAGAAGTAAAAGAAATATGTGATTTTCATTCATTGGAAATAAATGGATGCTGACTTACCATAGCGATGAATGGTATTGATAAACTTTAATTGATATAATCCCTTTGTGAGACTTGCAAATTTGCATTGCAAATCTCCATAAGAAAGCACTAAATGTATAAACTAACCAATATAAATATTATAATGAAGGAGGAGTATATAAAAAAGAAGATGCTGATAGATAAGCTCAAACTTTTCATATTTATAATAAGTCTCATCTTTGTGATAGCAAGTTGCAGCAAGCCATCATCTGGATTTGTATTGCAGAATTTTGAAGTTTCAAACCATAAATTGGATTCTTTAATAAATATACTAACATGTGAATATAAAAAAAAATACAAGGAAGAAGAAAGAAAGATTATTGTGCTTGAATTTTTAGTTAATGACTCTATCCCTGAATTTTGGTTCTCGTTCCATGAAAAAAATGAGTTAAGAGATTATTATATTTTTAATCAAAATAGAAGAGTAATTGGCTATTTATCTAAAAACAACTTTCAAATACTGTTGTTATCAAGAATAAATTCTAAAATTGAATTTGAGGAGGCTTTTAGTTCATTTATTTATCCTACTGAAAAAAAACAAAGGTTTGATTATCTTTATTTTCCAGACAATCAATATAAATTATATGAGGAAATGGATATTGATGGTAAACGTGTTAAAGTTAGTTGTTGGCCGGAAACAACTGGTTGCCATAGGTATGGATATTATCAATTTATATATAAGAACAATAGATTTATTAATGCTAGAACATAAATCTTGCAGATATGATAAATAAAAATCCTCTTAAAGGTCAGATGAATATCTTTCAGCCGACTTTAAATAATAACTAAAGATCCAGCAGAAACTTTACATGTTATCAGCTATAATAGATTGGAATATGAAAAAATTACTTTTAATTATTTCTGTATCACTACTTTTTATAAGTAGCACTAGTCAGGACGAATATCCAATTAAAGATGTATACTTAGATAAAAATGTTACATTCAAGCTCAATGTAAATGATACAATTAAAGGATTTGCTTATTTTATTTGTACATTTACTATAAATAAAGGCATGGTGAGCGTATCTAAAACGAAAGTCGAAGATGTTATAATTAAAAACTCATTAAAAAATCAGAAGTTAACAACAAATAAAACTTTGTTTGATAATGATATAAAAAAAACTCATCAGGTAATTGGGGGCTAGTTGTCAGCAAACAAAAATTGGAAGAAATTAACCTTATAAATAGAGTACGTTCTTTAATTGACTCTGTTCTAACTAGTAATAGACAAAAAATCAGAATTAATTATGATACATTAAATATTCGATATTATGAAAAAAGTAAATATAAAATGCAGAAAAGATCTATAATTCCATTCCAAATACTTCCTCTCAAAATAATAAAAAGAAAACAACATAAAAAACGATGAAAGAAAAAAGATTTTTAAATATCAGATAAGTATAGTTGTGTTTTTATTATCTATTGTTCTTATAATAGGTTATTATGTTTATGATGCAAATTAATTAAAAAAAGAACCATTAAGAATGATTTCACATATAAAGATTCACTTTCAGGTTCATTAAAAAGTCATTTAAGTATTCAAGAAATGAATAAATATTATTTTTTAATCATACTGGTCTTTTCAATATCTCAAAATAGCTTGGGAAAGAAAAGCTTTAAGAATCGAATTAATAATAAGAAAAAAGAATTAGTAATATTAGAAAAAGCTCTGAATCTTATTCTAAGTGAAAATAAGGACTATATTTACCAACATAAAAAGCTGGTAGATGATAAATGTCCTTTACTTATTAACGTTAATGAAGTAGAAGAATTTCAAGAGTTTAAATGTTTTTCTGCATATTTTATAGACACTGGAATATCGGACTCTATTTTGCCTTCCTATTTAGTAAAGAAGAAGGGGTGTATTGCGCAATATATAAAAGAAATGGTGGCAACATGCTAAAAAAAGAAATTCCAAGAATTCTATTTAAGGAGTGTGAAGATAGTCAGCGTAACGAGAATTCTTGGATAGTTTTGATTTGTAAAAGCACCTTCAAATATGTAGTGGTAAATAGTGGACAAATACCTTATAAAGCCATAAAACAATTTCAGGACTTCTCATGTAATCATGGAAATAATAAGTCAACTCAATATAAGATTGAAAAGGGAGTTGTTGACCATTTTATGATGGATAGTATAATGAGAAAGCAATAAATCAGATTTGGAGATAGCCAATAATCTTTTTGATTATCAATAAGAATAAAAAGATTATTAGGGATAAGAAATAAACAAGATCAATAATAGCGTATGAAATGGGCAATTAAAATAATGAAAGTGGGCTTCTTGACGTTTTTAGCTGGAATAGTATGTTGTGGATCACTATTCATCTTTTTAAAAGAACCTTTATCGAATCAATTCGGCTTCCTAACCTGGCTATTAATAATTATATTAATGCTAGTCTGTTTAAATATCCTCTTTGTCTTTCTATTATATCTTACAGCATATTTTTTGCGAAATGATATCAAAGAGAACCTATTTCTGTTGAAATATTTATTATTGGAGATTTTTCTTCTTTATATATTGCATTTTCTAGTCATATATATTACAGATAGTTTGTGGCTTCGGTTACTTATCCCATTTGCTGTTTTGTATATTTTATGGTTAATTTTAATATTAATAATAAGTTTTCGTCATAAAGTCGATTGATATACTTTATCATGTACTTGAAGCATGAATACTACAAAGAAGCTTAAGAAGAAGCAAAAAGAAGATATAGAGACATTTATAAAGATATAAGATGAAACAAATTTTAGCAATCGCTTTAATTTTAATTTTAAGCTGTTCTTGTGATAGGCGGTCTATAGAAATGAAACAGTCTAATTTTGATGCATTAGTTTATGATTCACTTTGTTCGATTGTGTTAGATACTTCAATAAATAGACTTAAGGGCTTGGAGATTAAATATTATAATGATAGCATAAGAATAATGCATATCTTTAGGAATGAAAAATTGTATACTAAATATTTCAAGAAAGGGCTGACATTTGTTGAATACAGAAAAGAATTTGTAGCAGATATTGATTCAGACACAGTCTTATTTATTGCAAAACATGATACAATATTTGTTTATGACAAATTTATGAAGAATTTTGCTTTTGATGCTTTTAGCCCGTTTATATTAGGATTTAATAAAGGGAGGGCAAAAATTACAATAAAAAAAGTTGGTAATGTATATATAAGGAATCTTCGTAGTTTAGATGTCCCATCTTATAATGAAAATTATTATTATGATAGTAATTTTCATATACTTAGATTTGAATATTCTTATAAAAAGAATAAATTTGTGTACACAAAAAGCTATAGATAATTAATCATAATGACTTTCAGTGGAAATGCAGCTCAATTCTCGCATTTATGTAAGGAAACATTTGTAAATAAATTATCACCTAAAGCGAGGGACTTTCTTAATAGGTTTTCAAATAATAAAATAATTGATTATTGGAATGGAATGATCCCTAATGGTGGAGTATTGCTTAATATGAGCTTTTTTGCCCCCAATAATAAAAAAAATATCGTATGTATTCAATATTTAGATCACTCTTAAGTGGATTTATAACAAAGACAATAGGTCTTCATTTTCGCTATTTTTTCTTTAAATTAATTGGTCGAAAAAAAACGATTAATTATTTGTCAGGAAAAACTAAAGATGGACCGAATAATGTTCTACAAGTCATTTTTAATTTTTGTATTGGTTCCATAATCTTTGCTCTATTTAGTATTGCTTTTTTTTACACTTATTTTCAATATGTTAATTAGTAAAGTGGTTAGGTAAAGACTCTGGAATTGCCAACTAAAATTAGACAGAAGGTTAAGCAACATTCGACAATTTATTAATTTTCTGAATATATTCATTCCAATATTCCTCAATAGTGAGGTTCTTAAGAGCAGAATGTCTTCTTTTTCTATTATACCATATTTCGATAAACTCAAATAATTGCGTTTTCATTTTTCCTTTAGACAATAACTTATTCCCATAGATAAGTTCTGCCTTTAACGTTTTAAAGAAACTCTCTGCAACAGCGTTATCCCAGCAATTTCCTTTACGGCTCATGCTTTGACAAATACCATAGGATCTCAACATACTAACCATAGCTTTGCTGGCATATTGTGAGCCTCTGTCAGAATGAAATATCATTTGCATTTGAGGTTTACGATTGCTTACAGCCATATTAAAGGCTGGTATGACAGTCGATTCACTTGCCATATTTTCGCTAACACTCCATCCAATTATTTTTCTGTCAAAAAGATCAATCACACTTGTTAAATATAGAAATCCTCCAACGACTGGTATATAAGTAATATCAGAGACCCAAGCCTTTGAAGGTATATCCATCTCAAAAGATCGGTTAAGAATATTATTTGCCACCGGTTCGGAATGATTTGAATCTGTAGTAATCTTATATTTCTTTGATAATTTGCTTTGAATACCCATCTCTTTCATATAATGTGCAACAGTTGTTCTGGAAATCTTTACATTCCTTTTATTTAGCTCCTTAGTTATTCGTATACTTCCATAACGGCATTTTGCCAGAAAGTATTCAATCTGAATTTCTTTACAGATGGATTTACGTTTTACGGCCCGTCTGCTTTGAGGACCTTTAATCCATCTGTAATAACCACTTCGGGACACTTTAAGAACATTACACATTACCTCAATCGGCCAGATCTTATCATTGGAACGTATGAACTGATAAATCATCGATCGCTCTTGGAGATAATGTGAAGCGCTTTTTTTAATATTTCATTTTCAACTTCTATTTTTCGAAGCTTTTCTCTAAGCTCGGCTATTTCTTTCTCCTCAGGAGTCAACTTAGGAACTCCATTGCCAGGAAAACTTCCTTCACCATATTGGCTATATTCTTTTCTCCAACGATAGATCAGATATGGCGTTATACCAAGATCTCTGGATAAGCCAGTGAGGTTCTTTCTCTCATAGCTTAATTTGACTGCGTTGACTTTGAAATCAGAGTCGTATTCTTTTCTTTCTCCCATAATAAGTTAAAACATTTAGCTTAACTTTATGTTCGATTTTAGTTAGCTACTCCACTCTTTTGAATACAGAATTGTAAGTGATATTTTTAAAAAAAGAAAATTATAGGGTAGTAATTGATACTGGATATGTGTGCTTCCCTTTACAAAGGTTGTATGTTTAATAAAAGTTGAATACCCCCCAAAAACAGAAGTGATACATTTAGACCAGCTGTACCACTTCTGTAATAACAGTAATTCTTTAAAGATTACTCCTTCTCAATATAATCCCCATTAGCCTTTATAAGCTCAATAAGCTTTTCAACAGCTTCTTCTTCAGGGATATTTTTTTCAATACATTCTTTCTTTTTGTATAGGCTTATTCTGCCACGACCGGCACCAACATAACCATAATCGGCATCGGCCATTTCTCCCGGACCGTTAACGATGCAGCCCATAATACCAATTTTTAAACCGGTAAGGTGACTGGTTGCTGCTTTTACACGGGCAATGGTAGATTGCAGATCGAAAAGTGTTCGTCCGCATCCCGGGCATGATATATATTCGGTTTTACTTGTACGAATGCGTCCGGCTTGCAAAATTCCGAATGCAATGCCATCGACTACTGAATGGCTTAGCTCTCCTTGATTGAATATAAAAATACCATCGCAAAAGCCATCAAAGACAAGAGCTCCCATATCGGCAGCAGACTTTATCTGCAAGTCTTCTGAATCGTTTTCGGTATAGTATTGGAAGAATACAACCGGATTTTCGCTGCCTGCCGACATTAACTGATGTACCAATGCACGGTGCTCTCCTAACTTGTTCTGATGGTTGCTCTGAGAAATGATAACAACGTTTTTCATTTCTTTCAGTTCTTCCGCCAGCTCTTCTGTTAATGCCATAAATGGCAGAAAAAGGAAGTTTAGCTCTGCTTCCGAATTTCGGAGTGCATCAATGCTGTTAAAATTAAATGCCGGATAGGTATTTTCTTCTCCTTTCCACACATCGCCATCCAATATATAACCAACTTCCGAGATACATTTAGCCGGAAGTTCACGGCCTGCATAAATATAATCGGGGGTAAACAAAGGATTATAGTCTGTTTTGCCATCGAAACGCTCGGCAATTACCACAGGAAGGTTATCTCCACCAATGTTCTTAACAGCAAAGGTTTTTCGTCTTGAAGGAGAAAGATAATCAAATTCCGGAGCAGCAATGCCTGGTATATACTGATGGTCGGCTCTTACTGCAACATAATCAACAAGTTTGCGGGCTACAGGTATTTCGTATTCGGGATCTTCACTAAGAGATACGCGGATAGTATCGCCAATTCCATCTGAAAGAAGTGCACCAATCCCCAAAGCAGATTTTATTCTTCCGTCTTCACCATCTCCAGCTTCGGTTACTCCAAGGTGCAGCGGGAAGTTCATTCCTTCTTTCTCCATGGTAGCAACTAAAAGACGGACGGTTCTTACCATTACAACCGTATTGGATGCTTTTATGGAGATTACAACAGCAGTAAAGTTCTCTTCTACACAAATACGGAGAAATTCCATGCACGATTCAACTATACCTTCGGGAGTATCACCGTAGCGGCTCATAATACGGTCTGATAAAGATCCGTGATTAACGCCTATGCGGATTGCAGTATAGTTTTCCTTGCAGATATTCAGGAAAGGAACAAAACGATCGCGTATTTTTTGTAATTCCAAAGCATATTCCTCGTCAGTGTACTCCAGTTTCTTAAAAGTACGTGCGGCATCCACATAATTACCCGGATTAATCCTTACCTTCTCGGCATATTGTGCTGCCACATCGGCCACTTTAGGATTGAAATGAACATCGGCTACCAAAGGAACCATATATCCTGCTTGCCTTAAAGCGATATTTATATTCATCAGGTTCTCAGCCTCCTTTATACCTTGAGTGGTAAGGCGGACATACTCACCTCCGGCATCGACAATTCTCTTTGCCTGAGCCACACATGCTTCCGTGTCTTGTGTGGAAGTATTTGTCATTGACTGTATGCGGATAGGATTTTTATCTCCAAGAGGAGTACCTCCAATATTTACGGCTGACGATTCACGACGGGAATAATTAAAATAATCCATCTTTTGTCTGGTTAGGGGTTAATAGCCAACATGCCAACAGAAGCCACTAAAATGGTTTCTGTTGGCATGCAGGTTTACGAATTCAATTAATTAGTTTTAAACTGATACTTAACTTCCTTCAGCTCTTCATTGGCTTTTACAATTTTCTTCTTTAAGCCTTCTTTATAAGCTGCAAGTTTCAATTCAAGTTCTTTATCAGAAAGAGCAATCATCTGAACGGCTAGAATTGCTGCGTTAAGAGCACCGTTAATACCCACAGTTGCAACAGGAATTCCCGGAGGCATCTGAACAATAGCCAACAAGGCATCCATTCCCTCCAATGTAGACTTTATGGGAACACCAATCACAGGTATAGTTGTAGACGCTGCTATAACACCCGGAAGATGGGCTGCCATACCTGCGGCTGCAATAATAACCTTAATTCCACGCTCTTTTGCGTTCTTTGAAAATTCTTCTACGGCTTCGGGAGTACGGTGTGCAGATAATGCGTTTATTTCGAAAGGCACTTCCATGTCATTCAGGAAAGCTGCTGCTTTGTCCATAACCGGCAGATCTGAGGTGCTGCCCATAATAATACTTACTACTGGAGTCATAATTTTATTTATTCATTAATTAAGTTACGATATGCTGACGCATCAAGCAATGAGTCGAACTCAGACATATCTGATGGTTTTATTTTAATAATCCATCCTTTATCATAAGGTTCTGAGTTTACTAATTCAGGATTATCTTCCAAAGATCCGTTCATTTCAACAATTTCACCGGAAACAGGAAGGAATAAATCTGAAATAGTTTTCACTACTTCGATTGTTCCAAATACTTCTCCTTGAGCCAGGGTATCGCCTACACTTGGTATATCAACAAAAACAATATCACCCAATTGTTCTTGTGCATAGTCTGTTATACCTACGTAAGCAAATTCTCCATCTAAACGAATCCATTCGTGTTCGTTTGTGTACTTCAATTGTTCAGGAAAGTTCATAAGCGATGTTTTTTATAGTTATATAATTAAAGATATAAGATTCCTAATATAGCACAGACAGCTCCTACCGTAAAACCTGTCAAGACTTCAGGTAAAGTGTGATGCCTCAATATAATGCGAGCCGATCCTAATACTCCTGCCAATAATATAAACAGGCTTAACCAAATGGTAGGATTATAATTAAACAGAAAGCTAAATGCTATTAATCCTCCAATAACGCCTCCTATAGCAGTCATGTGCTCACTGATCTTCCATTTTATATTCACAACAATACAAATAACCATAGCCATAAGTGTTGCAAGTATAATTCCTGTCATATATCTGGGCAGGCCTATTCTTATCATCATTACCAGACAAGAGACATAACAGATAATGGTTAACAGATAAGGAACAAAACGTTTTTTCCTATCTCTGAATGCACCAAATCCCCACCCGTTGATTTTCCTGAAAAAGAAAATGGCTATCATTGGCAACAGAATAGTAAAAGCGTATACAATTCCCAATACAATTAGCCTGTAGGTTAAAGGGAGCATGCTCAGATAAGAGCAGAAAAATAAAACAAGGAACGCTAAAAATGGTACAACAAAAGGATTAAATATAGCAGATATAATTTTTGCTACTTTTATAACTTTATCATTATCTCTCATTACATCAATCTGTTTAATATTTATTTTCTAAGCCTTGCCACAGGTATATTCATCTGCTGTCTGTATTTGGCAACAGTACGGCGGGCAATGGGGAAACCTTCTTTTTTCAGAATCTCTGTCAATTCATCATCAGTTAAAGGTTTCTTCTTATCTTCGTTATCAATATGTTCTTTTAAAATTCTTCTAATCTCTCTGGATGACATTTCTCCACCATCTTCCGTAGTAAATCCTTCTCCGAAAAAGAACTTAAGAGAAAATATTCCAAAGTTTGTCTGTACGTATTTACTGTTACTTACACGAGATATTGTTGAGATATCCAAACCGGTACGATCTGCTATATCTTTCAGAATCATTGGTTTCAGTAAAGATTCGTCTCCTTCAAGGAAAAACGGTCGTTGCACATCAATAATAGCCTGCATCGTTGTAATGAGGGTATTCTGTCTTTGCTTAACCGCTTCAATAAAACCCTGAGCTGCATCAATTTTCTGTTTCAGAAAAAGCATTGCATTTTTAGAGTCTTTTGATTGATTCTGTTTATTTCGGGTGTGCTCATCCAACATATCCATAAAATTACGATTCATCCGCAATTCAGGAACATTTCTGTTGTTGAGATTTAATATAATAGTTCCATCGTCAAACGTATCAACAATAAAATCGGGTACAATTTGCTGCAGGTTTCTTCCAATAGCTTCGCCCATAGAGCTGCCCGGACGAGGATTTAGTTTTGTTATTTCCTGAAGTGCTTCCTGAAAATCTTCTTCAGAAAGGTTAAGCCTCTGCATTATTTTATCCCAATGCTTACGGGTAAATTCTTCATAACACTTTTCAATGATATTAATCTCATTTTGTTTTGTGTATGAATCTTCTTTCCGTTTTATCTGAATAAGCAGGCATTCCTGTAGATTTCGGGCACCAATACCGGCAGGATCAAAATCCTGGATAATATTAAGCACATTCTCCAGTTCTTTTTCACTGGCATCAATTCCACCATAAATTGCCAACTCGTCAGATATATTATATAAGCTTTTTCTCAGAAGTCCATCATCATCAAGAGAACCTATGAGATATTCGGCTAATTCAATTTGGTGCTCTGTCAGGTTACGTTCTCCTAACTGTTCTTTTAGAATTTCATAGAATGAAGTAACCTCAGAAAATGGAATATCTTCTGCACGTTCCTCTTTTGAACGACTGCTTTCCTGAAGTTTATAATCGGGAATATCATCATCCGTGAGGTAATCTCCCAAAGAATAATCTTCGTTTGAGTCTGAAAAAGAATCATCATCCAGACCGTTTTTATCTAAATTATCATCAGCAGAGCTATCGGGTTCTCCTTCTTCAAGAGCCGGATTTTCAAGAATCTCGGCACGAATACGATCTTCCAGTTCCACCGCTGGCAATTCCAGCAGTTTAACAACCTGAATTTGCTGCGGTGAGAGGGTCTGCACCTGCTGCTGAGACTGTATCTGATGAGTACCTTGGGCCATTCTTAATTATTTAAACCTTTGAATTTTTAAATACGATACAAATTTAATGAATAGTTCGATATAGTATACTATTCCGGATTTATTTGTTGCCACAAAATATTACAAAGATCTAATACTTAAAGCTACTGCCTCCTAAGAACTCTCTTAAAAGGGAAGTTGGCGGAATCTCTTTTTCCTGTATCGGCACAAAATACTTGATAAACTTCAATAACCGATAAGCCTCTGCATATTCCGGACAATTGCGGGGCACTCCTGTTAAAACCGGCTCTACAAAGCGCCGTAACACTGCTATTTCAAATAATAATGCAGAATTAAACATCACATCCGCATTCTCCTGATAAGGGAAAATCCACTTATCTTCTCCGGCTCTCACACTCGGCCAGCGGGAAATCGTTTCTCTGGCAGAATATCCGCGGTAATTACTATCACGGATAATTCTACGAATCAAACGATTATCGGTGGTAGGAATCCAGTTATGATCGTCCAATGATATGGTTGTCAATGCCGAGACATAAATTTTAAACTTATTCTTTGCAGGAATAAGAGGGGTCAACTCCGGATTTAAAGCATGAATTCCCTCCAGTATAAGAATTGTATTGGCCTCTATTCTAAGTTTATTTCCTTTATATTCTTTTCTACCCAAAGCAAAGTTGAAGGTAGGTATTTCAACCTCTTCTCCTCTTAGCAATGCCTCGAGATGGGCATTGAAAAGTTTCAGGTCAAGAGCATACAGCGATTCATAGTCATAGTTACCCTTTTCGTCCAAAGGAGTTTCTTCTCTATTCACAAAATAATCATCCAGCGAAATGGAATAAGGTCTAAGACCGTTTGTCATAAGCTGCACCGACAAGCGTTTACAGAATGTTGTTTTACCAGAAGAAGAAGGACCTGAAATAAGTACCAGTCTCACTTTCCCTCCGTTTTCTCTTCTTTGATAAATTGTGTCGGCAATCTGAGCTATCTTTTTTTCTTGCAGTGCCTCGGCCACATTAATAATGTCTGTTGCATGTCCTTCATTACAAGCCACATTAAAATCGCCAACATTATTCATGTCCATAATATCGCTCCATTTAAGATATTCTTTAAAGACATCAAGCATTTTTTCCTGCTTAACAACTTCTTCAAGAACATTAGGGTTTTCTCTGCTTGGGATACGAAGGAGCAAGCCGTCATAGTACTTCACAACATCAAACAATTTGATATCTCCGGTACGAGAAAGAAGACTTCCGTAATAGTAATCGATATAATCGCCAAGTGTATAATAGTATGTATAGATTGATCCGGACGTTTCGAGCAACTTGACTTTATCCATCATATTACGCTCAGTAAACAATTTTACGGCTTCTGTAATATGACACTCAGTGCGACGAAAAGAGAGGTTTTCATCTATAATCTCTTGTATCCGGATTTTAATGCGTTCCACATCTTCGTATGTTACGGCACGACCAAGAAGGAGGTTACAAAAATAGCCTTTTGAAACCGGGTGTTCCAGAAGGATCTTTCCATTCGGGAATACATCGGCCACTGCCTTACAAAGAACAAAGCACAATGAACGAACATAGGTCCGCATACCCGATAAATCTCTGAAATCGAGAAACTCAATGTCTTTATTATTATAAACACAGAAATTCATACCTTCGGCACGGTTATTAACCTTGGCACTTAGCACCGGATAAGGGAAGTCCAGATTAAACCCTTTAAATATGTGCATCAGTGAACTTCCTATTGGAAAATCTTTATAAGTATTATTATTCTGGCAATATATTCTGACTGTTTCTGTCATACGATTCATTTTTTAGATGGCTAAATATATTATATAATAACAAAGGAGGCAATTAACAGGCTAATGATTTAAATGTTAAGACCTCCTTTTTATTATTTTTTAAAGCTCGTAAATAAATTCTCTTACCAATTCCGGAAGAAAAGAGAAAAATAAACTATGCATTAGCTTGTCCAGTTAAAAGCCTAACGAACTCACTCATTCCCTCAGAAGCAACCTTACGGATTACATGAATGTGATGATGATTAGTATTTACTGTTACTTCATTAGGATCGACAAGGTATACCGGAGTTTTAAAAGGAACATAGCTTAGTAGACCTGCAGCTGGATATACATTCAAAGAAGTACCTATTATCAGAAAGATATCGGCTTCCTGAACATACTGGATAGCTTCATCAATTTTAGGAACAGCTTCACCGTACCAAACAATATAAGGCCGGTATTGAGATCCATCGGGAGCTAAGTCTCCAACTTTTATATTATATTCTTCTGGAGATAAATCCTTTACATATCTTTGATCATAAGGAGAATAAGAAGAGCACACTTTAGTTAGTTCTCCATGAAGATGAATCACCTTTGTACTTCCTGCACGTTCATGAAAATCGTCTATATTCTGAGTAACGACAGTTACATTAAATTCTCTTTCCAACTCAGCAATCAGTTTATGTCCCTTATTAGGTGATGAAGTGAGCAATTGCCGGCGCATATCATTATAAAAATTCAGTACTAATTCCGGATCCGAAGCATATCCTTCTGGAGTGGCAACCTGTTCAATCGGATATTTGCCCCACAGCCCGTTAGCGCCTCTAAATGTGCTACCACCGCTTTCAACACTTATCCCTGCACCCGATAAAACAACTAGTTTTTTCATAAAAGTACCCTCCTATTTAAACGTTTTTACAAAAATAATAAAAATAAAAGCATAAAAGAAGATTCATTCAAATAAAACTCTTATTTTTGTGTGCTACTTTGTAAGCTTTTGACTCTTAGTCGGGTTTAACAAAGAGCCTATTGATAACACTTATAATTTAAGAATGGATAAATTTAGTTATGCTATCGGCTTAGGTATAGGCCAAAACCTTCTGAGCATGGGCGCTCAAAATATCAATGTTGATGACTTTGCTAACGCTATAAAAGCAGTTCTGAATAACGAAGAACCAGCAATGTCTCACACAGAAGCCCGAGAAATTGTTAATAAATATTTTGCTGAACTTGAGAACGAGATGAATGCTTCCAATATTGAAAAAGGAGCTTCATTCCTTGAAGAAAACAAGAAAAAAGACAATGTAATAACATTGCCTAGCGGATTGCAATACGAGGTTCTTACAGAAGGTACAGGAAAAAAAGCACAAGCAACAGATCAGGTAAAATGCCATTACGAAGGAACATTGATTGATGGTACCTTATTTGATAGCTCAATAAAGAGAGGCGAACCTGCCGTATTTGGTGTTAACCAGGTTATCCCAGGATGGGTAGAAGCTCTACAATTAATGCCGGAAGGTTCTAAATGGAGACTTTATATTCCTTCTGATTTAGCTTATGGAGCTCGTGGAGCCGGAGAAATGATTCCTCCTCACAGCACATTAATCTTTGATGTTGAATTAATTCAAGTTTTATAATAAACACTTTAAAAGCAAAATGAAAAAAGTTAGTATTTTTATGGCTATTGCTGCAGCAGCAACTCTTGCTTCTTGTACAGGTAAAGGCCCAAAAGCAAATCTTAAGACAGACATCGACTCTTTGTCTTATTCTATTGGTATGAGCCAGACTCAAGGTTTAAAAGATTACTTAGTACAAAGAGTAGAGATGGATACTGCCTATATGGATGAATTCATCAAAGGATTAAATGAAGGTGTTAAAGAAACTAGCAAGAAGAAAGACGCTTACTATGCTGGTCTTCAGATTGGTCAACAAATCAAGAATCAAATGATTAAAGGTGTCAACAAAGAATTGTTCGGAGCAGATTCGACTAAAACAATCAGTGTTGATAACTTCATGGCTGGTTTCGTTGCAGGAACTTTGGGCAAAAACCAAAAGATGACAATGCAACAAGCTCAGGAATATACTCAGAAGAATATGGAAGCTATTAAGGCAAAATCAATGGAAAAGGCTTACGGTGCAAACAAAAAAGCCGGTGAAGATTTCCTTGCTGCCAACAAAGCAAAACCAGGTGTTGTAACAACAGCTAGCGGACTTCAATACAAAATTGTAAAGGCTGGTACTGGAGCAACTCCTTCAGATACTTCTAAAGTAAAAGTTAACTATAAAGGTACTTTAATTGACGGAACAGAATTTGACAGTTCTTACAAACGTAAAGAACCTGCAACATTTGTTGCTAATCAGGTAATTAAAGGATGGACAGAAGCATTGAAATTAATGCCTGTTGGTTCAAAATGGATTATCTATGTTCCTCAGAATCTTGCTTATGGTTCAAGAGACGCAGGTCAAATCAAACCATTCTCAACTCTTGTTTTTGAAGTTGAATTGCTAGAAATTGTTAAGTAATTAACACGCAAATATATTAGCGAGGGATGTTCTTTCAGAACATCCCTTTTTCTTTTTCATATCGTAAAAAACGAATAATTAGAAAGTGAGTTTTGATTTTTCTTAGATAATTGATAGGTAAATTAAAATATTTATCTATATTTGCTTACTATTTGATACAAATAGAGAACTTATTAATCAATTCATATGGAAAAGATAGACAATCTTGACAGACAGATTCTGGAGATAATCTCACAGAATGCTCGTATTCCTTTTAAAGATGTCGCTGCAGAATGTGGCGTTTCACGCGCGGCCATTCATCAGCGTGTGCAACGATTGATAGATCTGGGTGTTATTGTCGGATCTGGATATCACGTAAACCCAAAAAGCTTAGGTTACAGAACTTGTACTTATGTAGGAATCAAGCTCGAAAAGGGTTCTATGTATAAAAATGTAGTAGCTCAGCTAGAGAAGATTCCAGAAGTTGTAGAATGTCATTTCACAACCGGTCCTTACACAATGCTTACCAAAGTATATGCATGCGACAATGAGCACTTAATGGAACTGCTGAATTCTAAAATGCAGGAAATCCCAGGTGTTACCGCTACTGAAACATTGATTTCTCTGGAACAAAGTATTAAAAAAGAAATTCCAATCAAAATACAAAAGAACTTAGCGGATGATTGAATTGCTTAATTCATACCATCTTACAGGACTTGTAATTGGCATTTGTACTTTCCTCATAATCGGACTCTTTCATCCCGTTGTGGTTAAAGCTGAGTATTATTGGGGAACAAAATGCTGGTGGATATTCCTGTTATTAGGGATTGTTGGTGTTATTGCCTCTTTCTCTACTGAAGATATATTTCTTTCTTCGCTATCAGGTGTATTTGCATTCTCTTCTTTCTGGACCATAAAAGAGGTTTTTGAACAGGAAGAAAGGGTAAAAAAAGGATGGTTTCCGAAAAACCCAAAACGAACATACAAATTCTAAAAAGGATGCCTTATGGCATCCTTTCTTTTTATAATCAGCAAAGGCCTGTGAGATGGCCTAATCCTTGTCCCGCAAAAGCTATAAGCGCTGCTATCAGAACTCCCAGAATAACATAGATCATAAGAAAAGGAAAATAGAGCACATAGGTATAAACTGTTCTTTTGATTGTTTTTCTGATACCTCCCTCAAACAAATGATAAAAGAAGTACAATGTTACCAAAAAGTAAACTATCCAGGTAATATTTTCCCAACCGGATAAATAAGAAGAGCCCTTCAACAAAAGTTCAACCGGCATAAAGAGAATTGAAATAATAATATATAAACTGGAAAGATAAGCACCACCAAAAAGATATTCCACGAAATTATAATTGTATGCTCCCGCTTTCCGAAAAGCAATCTTCGTAGCCAGAATAAACGGGGGAATAATAAAGATATTCATGAAAGCATAATTCTGCGACAGGTGGTTTATTATAAATTCCAGCATATTAATAAAAGTCTTGTTCAGCTGAATAGGCGCTCCATTACCTAGCACGATTCTAAAAATTCCATCGGAATGCTTTGCACCAGCTTTCACGGTTTCAACAACTTCAGGAGTTAGCCAATGATGAAGAAGACCATAAATTGCAGAAAGAATAATAAGCAAAGGGAAGGGCTGGAAATATTTAACTCTCTTACAATTTATATAATTCAGCACCAGCTCTCCCGGATTAATAAACAGCATTTTAATGGTATAAAAGAAACCTTTATCTACATGGAGGAATCCATGCATCAATGTTTCCACCAATGACTTATAGGTTAATCTGTCAGCGCTGGCTTTCTGACCACAATTATTGCAGAATTTACCTTCGAACTCGTTACCGCAGTTCTTACATGTTAATTGAGACATTCTTATGCTTGTTAAAATTAAGCCACAAAAATATCAAATTTTATTGAATTATATTACTTTCGTTAAAAATACTCTTTACAATTTAGTTTACCCCTTAAAGCTCCTAAAGCATTAAAGGCCAACGCTTCCATCTCATCTTCACCGGGGAACACATAAACCGGGGCAATAAAAGCGATATATTCTTTAAGTTTATTAATGCAATAATCGTTGTATGAAATACCTCCGGTAAGAAGAATAGCATCTACTTTCCCGTGAAGTACCACGCTCATAGAACCAATCTCTTTGGCTATATTATAAATCATGGATTTCAGCACAAGCTCAGCCCTTGCATCCCCTTCACTGATTCTTTTAACCACATCCCTTGCATCGGTTGTTCCCAGATGAGCCATCAATCCACCCCTACCGGTAATCATCCTTTTAATCTCTTCCTGGGTATAATCGCCACTAAAGCAAAGATCAACCAATTGTCGGGCAGGAAGCGTCCCTGCTCTCTCGGGCGAAAACGGACCACTGCCTTCAAGGGCATTATTTACATCAATAACCCTACCCTGTCGGTGGGCAGCCACGGAAATACCTCCGCCCAAATGGGCTACAACCAAATCAAGTTCTTCGTACTTCTTATTAACGGAACGAGCATATTTACGAGCTATTGCCTTATGATTAAGAGCATGAAAAACAGACTTACGCATCATTAATGGGGAACCTGACAGGCGAGCCACATCTTCCAGTTCGTCTACAACTACCGGATCGGCAATGTATGCTTTGCAACCAGGGATAAGAAGAGCAATGTCTTCGGCCAGAAGTCCTCCAAGATTACATGCATGCTGCATAGTAGCATTCCGAAGATCGTTCTTCATAGCCTCATTCACCTCATATACACCGCTGGCAATTGGCTTAAGTAATCCGCCACGGCCAACAATTGCAGCAAAATCAGAAAACAGATTTTCTTTTTTAAGCTCATCAATAATCAATTCCTTTCGGTAATCGTACTGGGAAAGGATCGTAGGAAAATGAGACAGAGCCTCGGGTGAATGATAGAATGTTGTTACAAAAAGACGGTTTTCGTTCTCGTACACTGCTATTTTTGTAGAAGTGGAACCAGGATTAATCGCAAGAATTCTCATAAATTAGTCTTTGTTACATGTAAGGCAAGCCATAGCAATACTATAATACTTTGAGAGTCCACAATCGCTTCTGGAAGGCAATACTACAGGACAAGAAGGACCTTGTAACAGTCCGGCCATAGTAGCATTTGAAAAAAGAGAAACACCCTTATAAAAAGCATTTCCAGATTCAATATTCGGGAAGATCAGCACATCGGCTTCTCCATCTATAGGGGAAGCAATACCTTTTATATCGCCACTCGCCTTTTCGCAAGAGGTTCTAACATCAAGCGGTCCGTCTATAATAACATCTCCAAACTCTCCGGCTTCTGCAAGTTCTACAATGTTCACATAATCGAGCGAATGAGGAAACTTGGCACTTACCTTTTCAGTGCAATGAATCAAAGAGATTCTGGGCTGTTCAATACCAAAGCTGTGACATGTATGGATAGCGTACCAAATCATTTCGATACGCTGTTGTAAAGTGGGACGGGGAATAACTGCCGCATCCGAAAAAAACAGCAGTTTATCGTATGTAGGTATTTGCATAACAGACAGGTGAGTCAGCACTTTACCCTGAGGCAACAAGCCCTTTTCCTTGTCTAATATGGCACGCAATAGATTATCTGTATTGATAATTCCCTTCATCAGAATATCTGCACCACCTTCACGAACAATCCGTACGGCTTCACGTGCTGCTTCATCAGAATCTTCTATGTGAATAATCTTCACAAACTCAGGATACTTCTTCAAAGCCTGATACTTATTAAGGATGGAAGAATCTCCGATCATAAGAAGTTCGGCTATTCCCTCTTCAAGTGCTCGCGTAATTGCATACTCCGTATTAGGATCGTTTGCACAAACCACAGCAATCCGTTTACGCTTCTTCAGCGTCATTAAATGAGCTGTCAATTGATCAAAACTTTTAATTGGTTCCATAGTCCTGTGATTTTTAGCAAATATGCAAAAAAAGATTGATATTTGTACTACTTATCCCAAAATATCAATCAAAAAGAAAGTTTAATTTGAGTATTCGTCCATAAAAAGCCTTCTTTAATAACAATATGATACTTTTAGAATGCTTAAATCATTAAAAAGTATATCTTTTTAAAAGGTACTAAAGCAAATTACAAAATAGTGTAGAGCTTATAATATTAAAGTGTACAGCTTTTTAGATTTTGGTCTACAATAAATTAAAAAGTATTGCTGAATAAACTACTTAGCATTCACTATTTCCGGCATAGAATAACCTATAATAAAATTTTAGTGTACATTTGTACAAAAAGAAATATATGAGAACTATTCAATTTCCACCTTATCTTCAGGAAGGGGATAGGGTTACAATAATATCGCCGGCCGGCAAAATAGACAAGAACTTTCTAAAGGATGCCAAAAAGACTCTTGAGTCCTGGGGATTGGAAGTAGTAATTAGTAAACATGCAGCAGGAGAAGCCGGACGGTTTTCGGGATCTGTAAAGCAACGTACTGCCGATCTTCAGTCGGCAATGGATGATGAAAGTACAAAAGCAATTCTTTGCAGCCGTGGTGGTTACGGAGCTATTCATCTTATCGATCAGATAGACTTTACCAAGTTCCGCGAAAATCCGAAGTGGTTACTGGGGTACAGTGACATTACTCTGCTTCACGAACTGCTCCAATACAATGGTTTTGCTTCGGTACATTCGCCCATGGCCAGACACCTTTCTGTAGAGCCCAAAGACGATATCTGCTCTTTGCATCTCAGGAATTTACTATTCGGAGAATTACCCGTATATCAGTCTCCCAAACATAAACTAAATATTAAGGGAACTGCAAAAGGGACTCTTCGGGGTGGTAATCTCTCTGTGCTGTACGGACTTAGAGGAACTCCTTACGATTTTCCGGCAGAAGGAACAATTCTTTTTATAGAAGACATCGGAGAAAGGCCTTACCATATAGACCGGATGATGAATAATCTGAAACTTGGAGGCGTACTGGAAAAACTTTCGGGCTTGATTGTAGGGCAGTTTACTGAATACGAGGAAGATCTTTCAATAGGCAAAGAGGTGTACGAAATGATTGCCGACATGGTGAAACCATACGGCTACCCTGTATGCTTTAATTTTCCTGTTGGCCACGTGGTTAATAATGTGCCACTTATCTGTGGTTGCGAAACAGAACTAACGGTTGGAAACAACGGTGCTGAATTAATATTCAAATAGTTATAGCCAATCCGTTGAATTTTGTGAAATCTACATAGGAAATGAAATTAATCTCCCGAAAGATTTGTACTTTTGGATCCGAAAAAATAAAGTAACACAAGAAGAATGAAAAGAAATTATTTCATACTTGTCACTGCAGCTCTGCTGTTCGGCTGCGCGTCATGCGGTAACAGTAATAAATCTGCCATGAATCAAACAGAGGAAACAACAGTTGTAAAGGCACCGGATTTTGATGCTGACAGCGCCTACAATTACGTGCAGGCACAGGTTGATTTTGGCCCACGAGTACCAAATACCAAACAACACGTGGCTTGTGGAGAATATCTTGCAAAGAAACTTGCGGCAACAGGTGCAAAAGTCATAGATCAATATGCCGATCTGACTGCTTATGACGGAACAATCCTGAAAAGCCGAAACATCATAGGATCCTTTAATCCTGAGACAAAGAAGCGTGTACTTCTTTTTGCTCACTGGGATACTCGCCCATGGGCCGACCAGGACAAGGACGAATCAAAACATCACACTCCAATTCTTGGAGCCAACGATGGCGCCAGCGGTATTGGTGTATTACTTGAAATTGCACGCCAGATAGGCAAAAAAGCTCCTTCAATTGGAGTAGACATCATTTTCTTTGATGCCGAAGATTACGGAACACCCGAATTTTATAAAGGAGAACATAAAGAAGAAAGCTGGTGTCTGGGAACACAATACTGGGCAAATAATCCACATGTAGAAGGATATAATGCTCGTTTTGGTATTCTTCTCGATATGGTGGGAGGCAAAGGCGCTACATTCTATAAAGAAGCTTATTCAAGCGAGTTTGCTAAATCTACAGTAAAGAAAGTATGGGACAAAGCTAACTCTATGGGATACGCAAGTTATTTCATCAATCAGGATGGCGGATATGTTACAGACGATCATTTGTTTGTAAACAGGATTGCAAAGATACCAAGCATCGATATTATTCCTACCGACTTAAGTACTCCTGAGGGAGGTTTCGGTTATTTCTGGCATACAACAGATGATGACATGAGTAATATTGACCGATCAACACTCAAAGCTGTGGGACAAACAGTACTTGAGGTTGTATATAATGAAAAATAAATTTAGAAAAAACAGATAAATATGACCATTAATGAATTACAAGATCAAGTCATTGAAGAATTTAGTGACTTCGACGACTGGATGGACAAATATCAACTATTGATAGACCTGGGAAATGAGCAGGAACCACTCGAAGAACAATTTAAAACAGAACAAAACCTTATTGAAGGCTGCCAAAGCCGCGTTTGGCTCCAGGCTGATATGGTAGACGGCAAGCTTATGTTTAGGGCCGAGAGCGATGCGCTGATAGTGAAAGGAATTATTGCTTTGCTTATAAAGGTAGTATCAGACCATACACCGGACGAGATATTAGACAGCGAACTCTATTTCATAGATAAGATAGGATTAAAAGAACACTTATCACCAACAAGAAGCAACGGATTGCTTTCCATGGTGAAACAGATGAGGATGTATGCGTTAGCATTCAAAACAAAAGGAGGAAACTAAGTTTTCCTCCTTTGTTCTTTTATCAATATTACCAAAAATGTCAGAAAAATAATGCCTGTAGCTGCTACCGCAATATATCCCCAGGAAAAGCTCCAGGTAAGAAATGAAAGTGCAAAAAGAAACGTAGAAGCGATTAATGATATTATATCTCTTTTCAATCTACCTTTTTGCCTTAATCTGTTATGAATCTGCTCTTCATCTATAAGCAACTCACACCCCACAGAGCGAATAAGCATCTGCATCATTGATGGTGTTATGGCATTTGCATCATATTCCACTTTCATCAGCATATTCGAAGGATTCACAGAAACTCTTAAGACTCCAATCTGAGATCTTATAATACGCTTTAGCCATTGGGCTTTTTCTTTGTGTCTTATATTCTCAATGAGAAATACACTTCTTGTTATCGTATCCATACCTCTAAATAATTATTATAGAAACAATATTAAAAGCTCTCAAATTCTGTTTAATATTCTAAAGGTAATAATAATTTTCAGAATTCCGAGATAAGAATTATTTTTTATAAAAAAATTGAAGTATCAGGAATATTGGCCATATATAGGTCAACAAAGAAATGAGCAATAAAGTTCAATAGAGGGATATTATAAGACAGGATATATAGCAATAAAATCTATACAAAATAAAACTGCAATCTTTTAATCAAGAGGCATTTGAGATTCAAAAATATTCTCAACATCTTTCTTATCCTGATGAAGCTGAGCCTTCAAAGCTTCGATGCCGCTAAACTTAATCTCCGGGCGCATACGCTTAATAAAAGTCAGGTGGATGTTTTTGTCATAAATATCGTCCGAGAAATGGAGGATGTTTACTTCAAGAGTACGGTTGGTTCCATTATGTACGGTAGGACGAACACCAATATTAAGCATTCCTATATACTCTTTGCCTTCTACAGAGACGCGTACTGCATAAACTCCATCGGCAGGAATAATCTTACCTGATGTAATGGCTATATTAGCGGTAGGGAAGCCAATAGTACGGCCAAGCTGAAATCCTTTCTCAACAACGCCGTCTAAGTAGTAATGATATCCTAGATAAAAGTTGGCTTGATCAAGATTCCCGGATATGAGAGCGGCACGTATTACTGAAGATCCTATTTTTTTATTCTCAATGGAAAACCCTTTCGCATGCAATACATCCATGCCAATCTCTTTACCATACTGGCAATATTCATTAAAGCCCTCACTACGATTATGACCAAAACGATGATCATAACCAATTATCAGCGATTCAACTTTAAATTGATTTTTCAAAATATCGGCCATAAAGTTACGAGCTGTTAAAGCAGAAATCTCAGGAGTAAATTCTAAAAGGAAACAATAGTCGACTCCTGTATTACTTAACAGCTCTACTTTTTCTTTAAACGTAGAAAGTAAGTCTAACTGATAGTTTGCATCAATCACTTTACGAGGATGCACAGGAAAAGTTATTAACGCAGTACGAAGTCCCTTACTTGCAGCAACGGCTTTTACCTGTTCAATGAGATAGCAATGTCCTTTATGTACCCCATCAAAGAATCCTATCGTTGCAACACATGGTTCAATTGCATAATCTTTTGGATCGCAAATGATCTTCATATTCTGATTATTTAAAGATATGCCCCCAATCTTCCTGATCTTTGGGAGTATATGTATGAATACCTAGCGATTCTGCCGTCTTACAATTAGCAGCAGAGTCGTCTATAAAAAATGTTTCTTCCGCACTTATACCAGTTTCAAGCAAAACCGTCTGAAATATTTCTTTGGAAGGTTTTAGCTGATGTAACTGATATGAGAGGAATATCTTCTCGAAAAAATCTTCTGCAGTGAGGTTTTTATAGGAGAAGAAACGCTCACAAGACATTTCCCAATGAATCTGATTGGTATTGCTCAACAAGTAAACAGAGTAATGTTCACGAAGATTTAGCAACAAATCTAGCTTATAAGAAGGAACGCTAACCAGAAAACTATTCCAGGCATCGTCAATCTGACTGTCGGTAATATCTTTACCGGCAGCTTTTCTCAACTCTTCATGAAATATATCTGTTGTTATATCACCATTCTCAAGATCTTTAAGAAGTCCAAGCTGATAATAAGGGTTCAACATTTCCTCGATACAGTCTGCACCAATCTTTTTAAATGAATCTATGCATCGTGAACGATCTAAATCAACCAATACCCCACCAAAGTCTATAATCAGATTCTTTATATTACCATTCATCTGTTACTTGTTATTCAAACGTCTTACAAAGCGGAACAGTTCGCCTGCCCACAAAACAATAGATGTTAAACCAATTATTTTAATCCATGTTTGCAGATCAAGAGGTTCTGTACGGAAAACGTCTCCACCTAATTGAACAATCAGAATCTGTCCGATAAGAATAATCAATAATACAAGTATTGTTCCGTATGATTTTGAAAGACCTTTAAATGAGCTATCATTCGTTCCAAATACTCTTGCATTAAACAGATTCCAAAATTGAAGCATTACAAATGTTGTGAAGAAGATAGTCAGGTTCTGCACAGTCATTACTCCGTCATCACCTGTATTATATACAATCATTCCCAGCAAAAGAACTAGCAAAGTTGTTCCAAGACCCAGAATGTTATAACGCATCTTCTTAGTAATTATAAAATCGGAGCTCTTGCGTGGCTTTTCTTTCATTACATCAATGCTAGGCGGAATTGAAGCCAAGGCCAATGCCGCAAAGGTGTCCATTATAAGATTTACCCAAAGCATCTGAGTAACTGTCAAAGGTAACTCTGTACCGACAAATGCACCCAGCAATACAATAAGCAAGGCTATAAAATTGATTGTCAGCTGGAATACAATGAATCGCTGTATATTCTTATACAGTGAACGTCCCCACATTACTGCTGTACTTATACTGTTAAATGAATCGTCAAGCAATGTAATATCGCTAGCTTCTTTAGCCACCGACGTACCTGTTCCCATAGAAAGTCCCACTTGAGCATGGTTCAAGGCAGGAGCATCATTTGTACCATCACCGGTAACCGCAACAACTGCACCTTTTTGCTGTAATAGCTGTACCAGGCGTTGCTTATCTGTAGGACGAGCACGAGACATTATCTTCAAGTCGAGTACACGATTCAATAATTCTTCATCACTTAGTTCTGCAAAGCCGGCGCCTGTAATATGATTCCAATCAGTGTCGGCTTCTGTCCACAGGCCAATCTGACGAGCAATCTCTTTAGCAGTTCCCGGAGTATCACCAGTTACAATCTTTACATCAATTCCTGCTGATTTACACTTTTCTACTGCAGCCGGAACATCCAAACGAATAGGATCGGATATAGCAACTACTCCAAGGAAGTTAAGATCGTTACCAGCTGCCAGGTCAACGCAGTCATTAGAAGAATCGGCATCAACAATCTTATAGGCAAAGCCTAACGTACGCATTGCCATATTTTGATATGCCAGTAATTGAGCTTCCACTGTTGGACGATATTCTGAAGCACTAACAGTTTTATCTCCTAAAATAACTTGTTTACATTTTCCCAAGACAATTTCAGGAGCACCTTTCACAAATAATATTTTCTTATCAAGAAGTGAAGATTGCACTAAAGTAGCCATGAACTTTCTTTCTGTTGAGAAAGTTAACTGATCGTAGACCTTTGCATCTTCTCTTAACTCGAGATAGTTCACATTTTGTGAATTCAGCCATAACAATAATGCTACCTCAGTTGGGTTACCAACACCTTTTGGTTTAGAACCAGCTTCTCCATTTTCAAGAAATGCCGTAGAGTTTGCACTAATACCTTCCTTAATCAGATTACTAATTTCATCATCAGCCAATTTTCCACTTTCTTTCAAACCATAGAATTTGGTTTCGTGCACCTGCATCAAGTTCTGAGTAAGAGTTCCTGTTTTATCTGTACAAATAACAGTTACAGCTCCCATTGTTTCGCAAGCATGCATCTTACGAACAAGGTTATTGGTAGAAAGCATACGGCGCATGTTTAATGCCAGACTAAGTGATACACTCATCGGCAAACCTTCCGGAACAGCTACTACGATTAAAGTAACAGCCATCATAAAGTATTTAAGCACAATTTGGAAAAGCGCTATATAAGCCTGCCAATTATCTGTTTCTGTTGAATTCAGACCATAAGCCATAAAAGCAATAACTGCAATTAATACAGCAGATGCAATACCTGTCAGCGACCAGAACCAAGACGGTTTCTTATTTATTGAATAGGAAAATTTATGAGGCATCCACATTTTAATTGCAGCAATCATCAATCCTACAATTGCAGCAATAGAAATGATCTTTGGTCCGATAAGGTTATCATATAAATTACCCTGATACTCTACAGAGCTAATGAACAAAGCATCTTTGATAAAGAAAACAAGGAAAGTAGCAAGCGCTACAGAGAAACCAATTGTTCCGATAAATTGTGCAAGCTTAGACAATTGAATATTTAACGGAGTAGGTTCCTCACTCTTTTCGGTAGATTGTTTGGCAACCTTACCAATCTCAGTAGCATCACCAACACGAAGAACTATCATTATTCCATGACCATCAACAACAGTTGTACCACGCATTACCATATTGGAAGCATAGGTTGCTTCTTCATCAAAGCGAGATTCATCAATAGTCTTCTCAACAATAGGCTCACCTGTAAGGTTAGATTCATTAACCTGCATAGATATGGCTTCAATCAATTCACCATCAGCAGGAATCTCTTCGCCGGTTTCAAGCATGATTATATCACCAACAACTACGTCTTTACGAGGTATTTCAAATACTTTGCCGTTACGAAGAACTTTAACCGCAGTTTCTTCGTTGACCGCATTCAGCAAGTCAAACTTCTTACCTGCATCATACTCAAAATAAAAGCCAATTCCGGTTGCCAGAAATATAGCAAAGAATATACCAATTGTTTCTGCATATTCGTTTTCTATAATTGAAATCAGCAATGAAAACACTGCAGCAACGAGCAGTACACGAACAATAGGATCTTCGAACTTTTCAAGATAAAGTTTCCAGAGAGAAGGTCGTTTAGGAGGAGTTAATAAGTTAACACCATTTTTCTCACGACTTTCAATAACCTGCTGGTCATTTAACCCAATGTGATAATAATCATTCTTCGATGCAGCCATATTAATTTAATCTAGTTAATTTCTTTTCATAATCGCCGGTCTGTAATATTTCAACAGCCTTTTTTACACTCTCGTTTGTAGAGTTCATTACATGATAGTACTCGTTCATATCCCAAAGATCACGAGCAATAAGAGCTTTTAGCTGAGCTTTTATCAACGACTCGGAAACCTTAAGCTGTTCTTTATTCAGTTCCACTTTGGCTTCTGTACCCATCGCTATCAGGTTGTCCATCATAGAACTGCTTATCTCAAAATTATTATTGAAATCAGTGAACGATTTGTATTTGCCAAGCAATTCTTTACGATGATTTTCAATATATTTCAGTGTCATTTTAAGAACAACTCCTTTAGCAACAAGATTACGATGATAGTCTGTATAAAGCGTTGTATCGACAGGTACAAAATAATCGGGCATAATTCCACCTCCACCATAAACAATTCTTTCAAATTTCTTCGTTTTACATTTCAAAGAATCAGGGAAGTGAATGCTATCAGAATTCATCATCTCACCTTTATTGTATCGGTTAATTAAATCCATATTGTACTTTTCAATACTTTCATAAGGCTTTTGAATACATCTTCCGGCTGGAGTGTAATAACGTGCAACCGTTAAACGTATCATTGAGCCATCAGGCAAATCAATAGGACGTTGCACCAATCCTTTACCAAACGAGCGGCGTCCAACAATTAGCCCTCTATCCCAGTCCTGAATTGCACCAGACAAAATTTCACTTGCAGATGCAGAAAACTCATTAACCAATACTACTAACCGTCCTTTTTGAAAACTGCCTGTTCCTTTGGCAAAAAAATCACTGCGTGGTGTTTTTTGTCCCTCTGTATAAACAATTAATTCTTTCTCTTCCAGAAACTCATTAGCCAAATCGATAGCAGCATTCAAATAGCCACCGCCATTATCCTGCAGATCAAGAATTAAATCTTTCATGCCTTTCGACTTCAACTCCTTGAGAGCTTTAGTAAATTCCTCAGCTGTAGTAGAAGCAAAACGATTGATACGAATATAACCTATTTTGTCCTGTATCATATAAGATGCATCCAGGCTATAAAGAGGAATACGGTCACGTTTCACTTTAAACTTAAGTGGTTCATTTACGCCTCTTCTCAGTACTGTTAAATTAACCAGTGAACCTTTCGGACCTTTAAGCCTACGCATAACTTCATCGGTGTTCATTTTTACACCGGCAATAGCAGTATCATTAACAGCAATAATCCGGTCACCGGCTAAAATACCAATCTTCTCAGAAGGTCCTCCGGATACTGGTTGAATAACCAAGAGAGTATCTTCAGCCATATTAAACTGTACACCAATTCCTTCGAAATTGCCCTGCAAGGGTTCATTTAGTTTTTTAACCTCGTCGGGATTAGCATACGTTGAATGAGGATCCAAGGTTGAAAGCATTTTAACAATAGCATCTTCTACCAGCTTATCTTCGTTAACCTTATCAACATATAGATTATTAATTGCAAACTCCGCCATATGCAGTTTGCGGGAAGCCACGGTTCCATAATTTTGAGCTTGTGCACTAACCGCGAACAAACATATCAAGGAAATAATTACTTTTTTCATTCAAAAACTGTTTTATATCAGATCTCCAGCCCTTTGGGAATGAAGCAGCTGATATCTTTATTATAATGCAAAAGCTCTCTAACAATAGTGGAGCTCACGCAAGTCAGTTCCGGTTCTGTAAAGAGTAAAATAGTCTCAATTCCGGCCAATTGTCTGTTGATATCAGCAATGGTCTCTTCATATTCAAAATCCTTCACCGTACGAATTCCACGAACTATAAACTTTGCATCGACAGAATTTGCAAAATCAATAGTCAGGGAATTATAAGGCACCACCTTTATTCGCGGTTCATCTTTATAGAGATTACTAATCATCTCTACACGTTTCTCTATCGGGAAATAAGTTTTCTTGTTTTCATTAATACCAATACCTATTACTATTTCATCCATAAAGGTCAAGGCACGCTTTACTACTGAAAAATGACCAACTGTAAAAGGGTCGAATGTTCCCGGAAATATGGCTCGTTTCATCATTTTAAGCTACATCTTCTTCAATAACCAGGTTGTCAATAATAAAATTCTGACGCTCCATTGTATTTTTGCCCATATAGAATTCCAAAAGTCCTTTCACCAAATCGTTTTTTCGGAGAGTAACCTGTTCTAAACGAATATCTTTACCAATGAAATGTCTGAACTCATCAGGAGAGATTTCACCTAACCCTTTGAATCGGGTTATTTCGGGATTAGGAGAAAGTTTATTAATAGCACTAATACGTTCTTCTTCCGAATAACAGTAAATAGTCTCTTTTTTATTTCGTACACGGAAAAGAGGCGTTTGTAGAATATACACATGCCCCTTCTTTATCAGATCAGGGAAAAACTGCAGGAAGAAAGTAATCAACAACAGACGAATGTGCATACCATCCACATCGGCATCTGTTGCTACAATCACTTTATTATAACGCAAACTTTCAATGCCGTCTTCAATATTCAATGCTGCCTGTAGCAAATTGAACTCTTCATTTTCGTAAACAACTTTTTTAGTTAATCCAAAAGAATTCAGCGGCTTACCACGCAAACTAAATACAGCCTGAGTAGTAACATCACGGCTTTTCGTAATAGATCCACTAGCAGAATCACCCTCTGTAATGAAGAGACTTGATTCTTCCTGATCCTTACCTTTAGTGTCATTTAAGTGAATACGACAATCACGCAGTTTACGGTTGTGCAGGTTCGCTTTCTTAGCACGTTCGCGAGCTAGTTTAGTTACACCGGCAATAGCCTTACGTTCTTTCTCTGAATCTTGTATTTTTTGAAGCAGAATCTCAGAAGTATCATGGTTGATATGCAAAAAGTTATCGAGTTCACGCTTTACAAAGTCACCAATAAACTTACCAACAGAAGGGCCATCAGGGCCAACATCCTTAGAACCAAGCTTTGTTTTTGTTTGAGATTCAAACACCGGTTCCTCCACTTTAATACTGATAGCTCCCACCATACCGGATCGAATATCAGCATAATCAAAGTTTTTAGAATAATATTCCTTAATAGTTCTGGCAACCGCTTCACGGAAAGCAGCAAGATGAGTACCTCCCTGAGTTGTATGTTGTCCGTTAACAAAAGAATAATACTCCTCACCATACTGATCGCTATGAGTAAGAACCATCTCAATATCCTCTCCAGAGAGGTGAATAATTGGATAAAGCGGATCAGTAGTCATGTTTTCATTTAACAGATCGACCAATCCATTTTTGGAATGGAATTTCTTTCCATTAAAGATGATGCTCAAACCAGTATTGAGGAATACATAATTCTTCAACAAGGGCTCGATATGTTCATTCAGATAATGATAATCTTTGAATATTGTATCATCAGGGATAAATTCGGTTAAGGTACCATTATCATGCTCTGTTTCAGAAATCGGAAAGTCATTAATAATGTTCCCTCTTTCAAACTCAGCGGTTTTTTCCTCACCCTCTCTGAAACTGGAAATACGGAAGAAAGAAGATAGTGCATTTACTGCCTTAATACCAACTCCATTCAAGCCGACAGATTTCTTGAAGGCTTTAGAGTCGTATTTACCACCTGTATTCATTTTTGAAGAAACATCTATCACTTTTCCTAACGGAATACCACGACCATGGTCACGGACAGTAACTTTTCCATCAACAACCGTAACTTCAATAGTCTTGCCATATCCCATCATGTACTCATCGATAGAATTATCCAATGCCTCTTTCAGAAGTACATAAATACCATCATCTGAATGAGAACCATCACCTAATTTTCCGATATACATACCAGGGCGACGGCGAATATGTTCTTTCCAATCTAGGGTCCTAATATTTTCCTCGGTATATTCTGTAACCAGGATCTTTTCTTCAATATTTTCTTCCATAATTATAAATTTGCCAAAACTTATATACTATAAATCTATTTTCTTTATAAATGCACGACGACGTTTATGTTGAATTGTTTTAAAGTATTCCCACTGAGCCTGAACCTTACCATTCATCTCTAATTCGGGATTGCTTTCCGCAAATATACAACCTTCTTTTTGGTAAACTGGAATTAAATCAGAAAATAATAATGCATTTACACCTTTGTTCTGATACTCTGGTTTAACAGCTATCAAAAGAAGATCAATCACTTTTCTTTTTCCAAAGAACAGCGCTTTAAGTAAATGGAACCAGCCAAAAGGCAATAACCTTCCGTGAGCTTTTTGTAATGCAACAGATAAAGATGGCATTGTTATACCAACTGCTACTAATTTGCCTTCCTCATCAACAATAAGAGGAACCATCTTTAAGTCGACTACTGGAAGATACATTTTGACATAATGCTCAATCTGCTTCTGAGAAAGAGCCGAATATCCGTATAGCGGACTATAGGCTTCATTCATTAAATCGAAAATTTCCTGTCCGTAATCTTTTGCAAGTTTCTTTCTGGAAGTATATTTCAGAACTCTAAGATTATATTTCTTTTTTATAATATCAGATATACGTTGATGCTTTTCTGGAACCCCTGTCTCTGGGATATAAATCTGAAACTCTACCCAGTCTGCATCTTTCTCGTAGCCGAGTTTTTGCATGTGTTCAGGGTAATAAGGATAATTATAAATTGTGGCCATGGTGCTCAACTGGTCAAATCCTTCAATCAACATACCTTCGGCATCAAAATCGGTGAATCCTAAAGGGCCTTGAATGTTTTCCATTCCATGCTCTTTACCATACTTTTCCACAGCTTTAAGCAAAGCTTCTGAAACTTCGGGATCATCAATAAAATCTATCCAGCCAAAGCGTACATCCTTTTTGTTCCAGGTTTTGTTTGCCTTGTGATTAATTATGGCAGCAACTCTTCCTACCAGTTTATCATCTTTGTATGCCAAAAAATACTCTGCGTCACAAAATTCAAATGCCGGATTTTTATGCTTATTGAATGTATTAAGCATATCATCATAAAGATCGGGAACAGAATAGGCATTGCCTTTATATAACTCTTTGTTGAATTGAATAAACTTTTTAAGCTCTTTTTTAGTAGATACTTGTTTTATAATTATAGCCATAGGTTGTATAAATGTTAGGGATGCAAAGATACTCTTTTTCAATAAAAAACATTAAAACCACTACATTAATGTAATTTAATGGCACCATTTTATACTGCAAAACGATTTTAAAGCGCTAGCACTTATGACATTTCACAAGCACCTTCTGTTCATCAACCAAAGTAGTTGCAAACAGATAGGTATCACCACCATCCAACAGTTTTAACCTTTTACGAAGTTCTGAAACAGAAGAAGGAAAATTCCGAATAGTAATATTTGCCTGCTTTATCTCTCCCAAATTCATTTTCAGTTCTTTTTTATTGAGACTAAAAACAGCATCACATTCAAATTTACGTCCAGGAAAATCAATTATTAATTCATCCGAAGTATATAGATGACTATTCTGATGCAATTTCTTCAGATCATATCTGTTTGAAATACATTTATAAGCGCCGGCCTTAAGTATGGAAGTATTAGGTTCATAAAGATAACGACCCACTTTTTGTGCATATCTACATCCTTGTAGTTCTTCTTCCTTATCGAAAGAAAAAACCTGAGTTTCTCCGTTCTTAAGCAGATTTACACAATGAATACTGACTTTTAAGTTCACTGCATTGTTTGCAAGAATAACAAGTAACTCCTTGCATTCGTTAGCCACTGACACCACATGTACTTCTTTTACAAAAGATAAATGGTGCAAAGCCAGTGAAAGATCAAGCATTGGAGATAACTTAATCATAACATTCTCAGCCTTACTTAGCAGTAAATCTGAGATTTCAGCAACATTTGGCTCGCAATCGGCTATTGCAACCACTTTTCCTCCATGCTCATTTCTTCTTGCAGGATCAATAAAAATCCAGTCAACCTTTTCTGTTCGGGAAAGATATTCTACCCCGTCACCATTTACCACATCAATATGAGATAAACCTAATAAAGGGAAGTTAGAAGATGCTATTTCACACAGTTCCTCTTGGCGCTCCACATAAATAGCCTTTTGAAAGTTCACTGAAAGAAAAGCACAATCAATGCCGAGTCCTCCAGTGATATCCACCAAAGTATGTCCTTTTACCAGAGACGATTTATAACGAGCCGTAACCTCCGACGAGCATTGCTCCATTGAAAGATGCTTAGGATAAAGTATACCATCGGTATTACCCCATAAAGGCACTTTCTCCATTGCTATTTTCCGACCAACAATCTGAGTAACAGCAACAGGTATATCCACGTCTGGATATTTTTTTGCCTGAAGAGCCAGTTTGGAAGGATCGTCAGCAATATGCTCTTTAATAAAATCAATAGTTGCTTTTGTATATTTCATCTATAAATTATAATAATGTGTGAAGTGCAAGCTCCGATTTAAATAAATAAAAAACAGGGCAATTTCAGGCGTATGATTTCCTCTTTTTATGTTTATAGGGAACAAATATAAAAAGAAAAAAGCATTTTTCTATTAACAACTATTCTCATAAATTTTTTAGAATTTAAAAAGACTTTGTCTTCTGAACTAATATTTTTAATAATTAAAAAATAATATTTTAGCATAAATATATTACTATTATATTGTGCACTATTTAATTTGCAACTACATTTGCAATATTAAAACTCATTATAGATATTGGATAATCATATAATAAATCTATAATTAAGTAAAAACATAAAACGAATTTATTCATCAATATATAAAATTAAAGATATGGCATTATTAGAAAATTTGCAATGGCGTTATGCCACAAAAAAATATGATCCTACTAAAAAAGTAGCTCAGGAAGATGTAGATAAAATCTTAGAGGCAGCGCGGTTAGCACCAACATCATCAGGGATGCAGCAATTCAGAGTAATTGTGATTACTGATCAGGAACTTAAAAATAAGATAGTACCAATTGCAATGGAACAGCAAATTGTGGCCGATTGCTCTCATTTGTTAGTATTTGCAGCATGGGATCGTTACACAGAAGAGCGGATAGATAAAATATACAATTACACAACAGACGAAAGAGGCTTACCAAGAGGACGTTTTAAGTCATATACAGATAAACTGAGAGCTCTTTATTTAACACAAACAGCTGAAGAAAATTTTATCCACACAGCAAGACAGGCTTATATTGGCTTGGGGCTAGCCATAGCTCAGGCCGCAGAACTGAAAGTAGATAGCACGCCAATGGAAGGCTTTATTGGTGAAGAGCTGGATGAATTACTCGGGCTTAAATCAAAAGGATTAAAAAGTGTTTTATTATTGCCTATCGGTTATCGTGATACGGAGAACGATTGGTTGGTAAACATGAAGAAAGTTAGAAATCCAAAGGATAACTTTATCATCAATTATTAAAAGAGAACATTCAGATATTTTTCTTCTGAATAAATTTAGATATTATTCAAATCAACAATCATAAACTATAAACATTCAAAGTTCAGTTCAAACTAGCAGATATATGCCTGTACTGAACTTTGGATGTTTTGTGTATTAAAAAATCTGACACTACTTCTTTTCACCAGACAACCATTTTTTCTCCCACTTCGGATATTTGTTCAGCACATCCTGCGGAGCATAGGTATACCAGCCATATCCGCTTCTTCTTTCACGACTGACTTCCGATAATGAATAAAGAATCTTACTGTTTCTGTCGCTAAACATAGGACGCTCTGTTTCCAGTTCATAATAACGTGTCCATATAGGAGAAGCAAGAGAATCAATAACAACAACTCTGTCGGTAGTACTTGTTTTATAGATAGACTTTTCGGGTGCTGCCTGTACGGTTTCTACACGTGTATTTAGAATTTTAGAATCCTGAAACCATTTCACAGCAGCTTGTACAGAAGCGATTATTTTCTGATCGGGATGATCTATACCCATCAAGAACAATACAATTCCAACACTCTCACCATTACAAATGCAAGGTGGCTCGAATGCTCTGGCCCAAGCAGGCTTCAGAGATACCTCATCATGCTGTTGGCACCATGCAGTAAGTCGACCTTTGCCAACAATCTGCGATTTCAAAATACAGTCAATTCCTTTCTGATAAGCCAAAACAACTTTCTCTCTCAGGTTTTTATTTAAAAAGGAGTAATTGGTATCATTGGTTACTATCTTTTTTAAAACTTCCATCACTCCGATATATGCACCATCATTAAAAGTAATATGCCTGCTATATCCTTTTTCCAAAGGATAGTATTGCGGCCATCCACCATTAGGGTATTGAGCAGAAAGAATGAATTTAATCCCTCTCTCACAAGCTGTTCTATATTTCTGAATATGCGTAAGCGTATAAACTTGAGCCAGATAATCAACATGAGTATATGTTGTAGAATTATCAAAGGTAGTATGAACCATGTCCTTTGTCTTTATCAAACTATCTGTTTGTTGTGGAGTAAGCATTGCCTGCACATCATAGTTCTTAGGCCACCCACCGTTATTCCTCTGATAAAGCAGAATATTATCTGCAATTTTTGTGATTTCCGATTCTTTGTATTTTGGCTGGTTAAGCTTTGGATTTATAATATTGTGGTCATCATGTATTCCATACCAATGTCGTGAACTGTCCGAAAATGGTTTTAAACTGATGGGAGAGTACTCCTTTTTCTGTTCTTTTCCCTGAGCAAACAGGTTAGCAACTAAAAGCATCATGCCAATGATGGCAAATACTTTTTTAGGTAGAATTCGAACGTACAACATGTTTTAATTTAGTATTTCAATGGTTATATGTAATGCAAAGTATTGTCTTTATAATTATCGTGTGCGCAAACAGATGCAATATTCTCTAAATTTTGTGATATATGCAAATTATTTGAAGGAAATGAGTTTAAAAAACAGATTCTATTTATCCATTCAATAGTATCAATATTCATTTTGTTACTCAGAGTGTATACAAAGCGTGCATAAAGGCATAAAAAAAGCCGTTACAAATATTTGTAACGGCTTGATTTCTTTGAGGTGGGCCATCTTGGGCTTGAACCAAGGACCTCCAGATTATGAGTCTGTTGCTCTAACCAACTGAGCTAAAAGCCCGTGCTTCCATTTATTGGTTGCGGGTACAAAAGTATAATGTTTTAGTGAAATATGCAAGAGTTTTTGATTAAAAAGAGAGAAAAAAACATCATAACCGCTAAAGAGAGAAGAAAAACCAACTGTATCTGGCAGTCAGGTTAAGACAAAAATTCTTAACCCGACACCAGATCTAGTGGCATTCCATTAAAGAAATTGAATGAAAACGACTAAATTCATTTCCAAGGAATGCCATTAGAGATTTTAAAGAAACAGATAGAATAGTTAAGCGTAAGTCTATTATATGAATACATGTTTTAATTATGCGACTTCTTATCCTGTTGCAAAGTAAAGCATAATAAACCAGATTTTGCCGGACAAGCATTGGACAAATCACGATTGCATTACCAAACTGATTTACAAGCAAATGAACCTGTTTTTAGTACAAAAACAAACATTTAAAATTGGACAAATGCAAGAACAAGCAAAGAAAATGCGTACATTTGCCCTGCAAATAATATATTTTCTATTTGCGTCATGAAAAATATCCAGTACATACTTCTTGATTTAGACGGAACATTAACCGACCCCATGATTGGCATTACACGTTCCGTACAACATGCATTAGCTTTCTTTGGAATTAAAGTACACAACCTTGAAGATCTTTGCCCGTTTATTGGTCCTCCTCTCATAGATTCATTCAAAGAATTCTATCACTTTACAGACGAACAGGCACAGATTGCTTTAGAAAAATACCGTGAATATTTTGCCACCAAAGGTATATTTGAGAACAATGAATATGAAGGGATAAAGGATTTTCTCCAGTCGCAAGTAGATCAGGGAAGAATATTGATGCTTGCCACTTCAAAACCTGAGCCTTTTGCCAAGCGGATTCTCGATCACTTCAAACTAACTCATTATTTCACCTTCATTGGCGGAAGTACACTGGACGGAAGTCGCTCTACAAAAACAGATGTGATTAAATATGTGCTTAGCACAAATAAGATTTCTGATTTATCTCGCGTAATAATGATTGGCGATCGCAAACACGATATTGAAGGTGCAAAGAATAACGGAATTTCTTCCGTAGGTGTTCTTTATGGGTATGGAAGCAGAACCGAACTTGAACATGCCGGTGCCGATTTTATTGTTGAAGATGTAGACGGGTTGAAGTCACTATTACTATAAAAGGATATTGATTTATGCATGTAGTAACTTTTAAAAGTTACTTACCATGCATAACCTTTAATATCTTTCCATCCTTTTTCTGAATCTCAATATAAGGAACTCCTCCTTGGCAACCTTTAGGAAGCGTGCCCTCAATAATCCATACACTACTCCTTAGTTCTATGGTGTATGGACGATTAGTATATATTTTCTGACCATAAATAGAGAATAATATTACCTCAGCTATTTTAATTGCAGTTTCTTCATTGGGAACCAGATCTCTTGTTACACCTTTACCTGGTTCAAGGTTTCTTGATCGAAATTCAGCATAGGCAGAATCAACTTTTACCCAATCCTTTGCAATTGATATATTATTTTCTTTTTGATGAACTTCTTTGCAGTTCTTCTTACAAGAAAATAATGTTGCTGAGATAAACAAAACGGCATATAAGTATTTCATAATATTCTATTCAAAATTTGACAAATATATAAATAAAATCCATTGCTCAATGGTTCAATAACTATTCACCAATGGATTTTATTTATTGGTGAATGAATTTATTTTATTGGCGGACAATTTACAAGGGTAATAAGGAATAGTTGTTAACAAATGTTTTTAGTCAAAGATATATAGCCTTGTTTTGATAGAATAAATACTTGTGGGCATGTTTTTAACAAAATTAATCAGCTGAAAATCAACAATAAAACACATTTTAACTCTAAAAGACTCATAAAAGAAGAAAGATAATAGGTTATTTTCCGTCTTACTATTTTATTTTTTAAGATAAACCACTGAAAATAAGGCGCGGGCAACTTTATACCACCCCGTAAATATACAGAAATATGGTATAGTTGCCCGCGCTTATCTGAAACACTTTTTACAGTGTTACATTATATCTTTTTCAGTCCTTTCAGCTCTTTTGCATCTTTAGCTTCAATAATGCTTATTGCAAAACCTCCACCAGGAGCAGCTTTCAATGTTGTTTTAGATTTGCTAGTCACTACCACTTTCTTTATGGTATATGCTGAAGGATTCTTTTCGTAATGTGCATTTGCAGCATCACAATATATCGTTGCAATGTACTTCTTACCCGGATCAAGGAAACTAAATGATAGGTTAGAAACATGTCCGTTCTCATCACTTGTGTTTCCTACAAACCAATTGTTTGTACCTTTAGCTTTACGAGCTACAGTAATATAGTCACCCGGTTCTGCTTCCAGATACTTGCTGTCATCCCAATCAACGGCTACATCTTTAATAAACTGGAATGCATCCATATACTTATTATAGCTTTCAGGAAGGTCGGCTGCCATTTGTAGCGGACTATACATGGTTACATATAATGCCATCTGACGAACAAGTGTGCTGTGAACAAAAGAGTGTTCTCCCGGAAGGAAACTGATTTTTGTATCTAATATTCCTGGAGTGTAGTCCATCGGGCCACCCATCAAACGAGTAAACGGAAGAATTGTAGTATGATCGGGATTACTTCCGCCAAATGCTTCGTACTCTGTTCCGCGGGCAGATTCGTTACCAATAAGGTTAGGATAAGTACGACAAAGTCCGGTAGGGCGAACTGCTTCGTGAGCATTTACCATAATTTTATATTCCGCAGCTTTAGTTACAGCATACAGATAGTGGTTTACCATCCATTGACCATAATGGTATTCGCCACGAGGAATTATATTGCCTACATAACCACTCTTCACCGCATTATAACCGTTGTCAACCATAAACTGATAAGCTTTATCCATGTGTCGTTCGTAGTTACGGACAGAAGCAGATGTTTCGTGATGCATCATCATTTTTACACCTTTACTGGCAGCATAACGATGGAGTTCTTTTACATCAAAATCAGGATAAGGAGTTACAAAGTCGAATACGTAATCTTTGGTCTTGCCAAACCAGTCTTCCCAGCCTTCGTTCCAGCCCTCTACCAGCACAGCATCAAAGCCATGTTTTGCTGCAAAATCTATATACTCTTTCACGTGTGCAGTATTAGCAGCATGTTTGCCGTTAGGAACGGTCTTTGAATAGTCAGTTACACCAAGTTTTACAGCAGGAAGGTCAGTGTACGACCAGGTACTTTTTCCTGTAATCATTTCCCACCACACACCAACGTACTTAACTGGCTTAATCCATGAAGTATCTGTATATTTACAAGGATCATTCAAGTTTAAAATTGTTTTTGAAGCCAGAATATCTCGTGCATCATCGCTAACGATAACAGTACGCCAGGGAGATTGACAAGGAGTTTGCAAATATCCTTTATCGCCAATTGCATCGGGAGTAAGCCAAGACTCGAAAGTCATGGTTTTATCGTCCAGATTAAGGTGCATGCAGGAGTAATCTACCAGTGCAGCTTCGTGAATGTTTATATAAAGTCCGTCTTTGCTCTTCATCATCAATGGAGTCTGAACTCCTGTTGGTGAAAACGGAGTTTGCGAAGAGTTTGGAGTTATAGCCGCTTTCATCTTTCCGCGAATCTCAGAAAGATCGGAAGTTACGGTGCTGTATTCCTGAGTATCGTAATCTCCCGGAATCCAGAATGCTTTATGATCGCCTGCCATTGCAAACTGTGTTTTCTCTTCCTTAATTACAAAATAGTTGAAATTCTTTTGTTGTGGGAACTCATAGCGGAAGCCTAACCCGTCGTTGTACAAACGGAAGCGGATAACAATATAACGATCGGCAGCTTGTTGAGTTAATGTAGCAGCCAGTTCATTGTAATGATTACGAATAGTCTTCATCTCTCCCCAAACCGGATTCCAGTTTTCATCGAAAGAGCTTGTTTCAACCTTTGTTTTAGTAAATCCATCCAGCAGATCTTCTCCTTCTTTTAAATCGAGTCCCAACTTACTTTCCTTAACTACCGGTTTGTTTTTATAGGTTAGCTGATAAACAGGAATTCCTCCTTTAACTTCAAAATTAAGTTCCAGATTGCCATCGGGCGACTTAATGGATTCTGCTTTAGAAACCACAGCCAGACAGGTTAAAAACAGAAATAAGAATACTTTTCTCATGATATTTATAGTTTTTATTAATTTTCACTTTCAAATTTCTTACCAGATAAAGATACAGTAATATTTGTACTATTTGTCCACGGCGAAGCAAAAGTTCCTTTATCTGTTCTAACTAAAACTTTATATTTACGGGATTTCAATTCCCAGTTTCCCGATTCACGTTTTATAATAAGATTTACTGAAGAGCCTTTTTGCTTAGCAGTGAAATAAGAAAGCAAATATTCTCCCTTTTCATATTGATACCCTTCTCCTGCATCTTCATAAAGTCGACCTTTTGCCAGGCCCTGCTTATCTAGTGAAACCACTAACGTTAATGAATCAAGAGTATATTCATTTGTATTCTGAATAATCTTACTCATAGGAATAATAGCTCCTCCTCTAACCTTTACGTCTGCCTGATACTTATCCGTTTTACTATTTTCTCCGGCAATGGAAACAGTTCTCCATATTCCTTTTGGTAAAGAGGGTTTAACAGCCCATTTCGGAACAATCAGCAAATCATTTCCCACCAAAAATGCCTGATCTTCTTTTCTCAGCGTTGTATCCTTTACATCGGCAAAAAAGACAGGTTGCATAACCGGCATTCCCGCTTTAGACGATTCGTAGAACAAAGTATAGAGATAAGGCAATAAGCGATATCTTCTGTTTAATGCCGTACGAGATACATTTTCTATTTCCTGCCCAAAAGCCCATGGCTCTTTATTGTTGGCATCATTGCTTGCATGGCCTCTCATAAACGGGAAAAATGCGTCAGTTGCAATCCATTGTCCAAAAAGTTCGGGAGTAGCATTCTTGGTAAAGCCTCCCATATCCGGTCCGCTGAACGGCTGTCCTGATAAGCCAAGATTAAGAGACATCGGAACAGATAGTTTCATATATTCCTCGGTTGAAGAATTATCGCCAGTCCAGGTCGCACCATAACGATGACTACCTAAAAAGCCCGAGCGTGATAATATAAATGGTCGCTTATCGGGATTAACTTTCATAATTCCTTCTCTTGATGCTTTAATCATAAGTGTACCATATACATTATGATAGCGAAGATGAGAACCGGCAACCAAATCACCTCCACCTCTATGATAATTATCTTCAGGCATTGTTCCATCAGGACCATCAAAAACTGAAGGCTCATTCATGTCATTCCAAACACCATCAATACCTGTAGCCATAAAGTTTTTATAAAGATCGCCCCACCAGGATCTGGTCTCTGGTCGTGTAAAATCCGGGAAAGCACATTTACCGGGCCACACATTGCCATTAAACTCATTTCCTTCTTTATTCAAAACCCAGTGATTGCCCTCGCTTCCGGATTCGTAAACAGAATATCCCTTCTCGGCCTTTATTCCCGGATCAATCATCCAAATGGATTTAAAATTCTTGCTATGCAGATAATCGTTTACTTCTTTAGGATTAGGAATTTTCTTTTTATCGAAAGTAAAAACTTTGAAATTGTCCATATAATCAATATCCATCCAGATAACATCGCAAGGAAGCTTTTTAATCCGGAATGTATCGGCCACACTTTTAATACGAGTATCGGGTACATAAGAGAAACGACATTGCTGATAGCCAAGCGACCACAGCGGAGGTAAAACCATTTTGCCAACCAAGCCGGCTAATGATTTAACAACTTCCTGAGGCGATTCTCTTTTAATGATAATAATTCTGAAAGCCGGTCCTTCGGAAATGAAGCGGATACTGTCAGTCAACTCTATCTGCTGCTTCCAGGTATTGTCTGCAATAATTCCGAATGCAGTTCCATCGCTATTTACCCCCAGCACCCACGGATGAGACTGATAAAGTCGTTTACCTTCGTCTTTACGGTATTCATAATTATCCGTATTCCATAAAGTAACACTTTTGCCATTTCGTAGCAACGGACCTGTATTTTCTCCTGTGCCATATAAACTGGTTTCTTTTGCGATAGGCAATGTTGCATAAGATTTCCCGTTCTTAGTGTAGAAATTTGGTTTTAGATTCCAATTCTTCGGAATATCACCAATTGCTACAGGCTCCTTAATTAAGGCAAATGAAGGTGAATGAGCAGCCGCATTATAATTTCTGGGATAAAATACCGAAATATTTTTCCCAACAAGTTTATCAGGTTGCCCCGAAGCATTAACTATACCTAGTGTAAACAAACAAAATAGAAAGAATTTCTTCATCATGATTCTCCGAAAATAAGAATGCTTTATCAATAGCATTAATCGATTAACTTTTTATTAAGCACAAAGCAAGTAAATTATATTCAGAATACACTGAGATAATATCAAAAACAGAATTTGCCTTTAGCGCAAACGTTTTCAAAAACAGGCAATTCCAGTTAGATAACAATGAGATATTATGTTAATTAAAAATCCTTAAAGAATAGCTTATACTCCACTTTTTATTTGTTTATTTGCACCAAATTAGGGTGAAGTGTGGCCATACGAAATTTTGGCTACTCAAGATGGTAATAAACAAATGAACAAACTCACAATAAACACTTGTCCTCTTTGCGGTGAAACACACCTTGTTAAGAAGATGACATGTACTGATTTTTATGCTTCCGGAGAGCAATTCGACCTATTTCAGTGTGAGAATTGTGGTTTCCAGTTTACACAAGGATTTCCTGTGGAAAAAGAAATTGGTAAATACTACGAAACACCGGATTACATTTCCCACAGCGATACTAAAAAAGGGATGATGAACGAGCTTTATCATTTGGTGCGTTCACGCATGCTTCAGAAAAAGGCCCAACTAATCAATAATATTACTGGAAAAACTTCGGGAAAGATTCTGGATATTGGAACCGGAACCGGATATTTCTCTCACACCATGCAGCAAAAAGGCTGGCAGGTAGAAGCTATTGAGAAAAGTGAGCAGGCACGTTCTTTTGCAAAAAAGAATTTTAACCTCGACATTAAAGATGATTCTGGACTGAATGATTTCTCTGCAGGTTCATTCGACGTTATTACCTTATGGCATGTAATGGAACATCTGGAACATCTGAATGAAACATGGGAAAGGCTCTATGAATTATTGAAAGATGACGGATGCCTGGTTGTAGCAGTACCTAATTGTTCTTCCTACGATGCGCAAAAATATAAAGAGTTCTGGGCAGCTTATGATGTTCCTCGTCATTTATGGCATTTTACACCAGACTCCATAAAGAAGTTTGGAGAGAAGCACAACTTTACATTAGTAAATCATTTGCCAATGCCATTTGATGCATTTTATGTGTCTATTTTGAGTGAGAAATATAAAGAGAGTAAATCAAGTCTTGTCAAAGGAATGTTTGCAGGTACGCTTGCATGGTTCAGTTCTTTAAGTAATAAGGAGAAGAGCAGCTCTATTATTTATGTATTCAGAAAAAAAGATTATGAGAAATAAACATAAAACAAATACTGTTCCATACTTCGATATTCAAAGTGTAACTTCAAGTATCAGTACTATGCTGGTTTTGCTTTTGCTGGGATTAGTTGTGTTTTTTGTTCTCTCGGCAAACAACCTGTCTGTATACGTGCGCGAGAATATAAACTTCTCGATTCTTATCAGTGATGATATGCCAGAATCGGAAATTCTTACCATGCAGAAGGAACTAAATAAAGAACCTTTCGTAAAGCAATCCAGCTACATATCAAAACAACAGGCTCTTCGCGAGCAAAGCATAGCTATGGGAACCGATCCTGAAGACTTTTTAGGATATAACCCATTTACCGCTTCAATTGAAGTGAAGCTGAATTCTGCTTATGCAAACTCGGACAGTATTGCCAAGATTGAAAGAAAGATTAAAAAGAATACCAATATTCAGGAGATCCTGTATCAGAAAGACTTGATTGATTCCGTGAACAATAATATCCGCAACATCAGTATTGTGTTACTTTGCCTTGCCGGATTACTCACTTTTATATCTTTTGCACTGATCAATAATACAATACGATTGACAATATATTCCAAGAGATTCCTGATTCACACCATGAAACTTGTTGGTGCAAGCTGGGGATTTATACGAAAACCGTTCCTCATCCGTAATATATGGATTGGAGTAATATCAGCTTTTGCTGCCGATGCTATATTATTGGGAGGAGCCAACATGTTAGTAAACTATGAGCCGGAACTTATCTCTATTGTTACTCCTGAGGTAATGCTTATTGTTTCTGCATCGGTATTCCTTTTCGGCATTATAATAACATTCTTATGTGCTTATCTTTCTATTAACAGATATCTGAGAATGAAAGCAAGCACTCTTTACTATATCTAACAACAAGAAACATAATAAACAAAGAATATGGATAAAAAGAAATTAGCCTTTGGTAAGACAAATTTTATCTTATTGGCAATAGGAATGATCGTTGTTATTCTGGGCTTTATATTAATGGCTGGTCCTTCTACAACAGAAACAACTTTCCAACCAGATATTTTCAGTGCACGTAGAATTAAACTAGCTCCGGTAATTTGCTTCTTAGGATTTATATTTATGATCTATGGAGTAGTTCGTAAACCTAAATCTGAAGAATAAGAATGGGAGATTTATCATATTTACAAACCATCATTATTGCTATTGTTGAAGGTCTAACAGAATTTCTACCGGTATCTTCTACCGGACATATGATTATTGCTCAAAATATGTTGGGCGTCCAGAGCACTGAGTTTGTAAAAGCATTTACTGTAATAATCCAGTTTGGAGCAATTTTATCGGTTGTTATTCTATACTGGAAACGTTTCTTTAAACTGAATAAATGCAAAATCTTTGATCAACAAGCAGCGGCAGACAAACCTTTTACTGGAAAAGTTGTTGTTTATGTCAAAAGATTCATCTATAAGTTTGATTTCTATTGGAAACTCTTAGTTGCATTTATTCCGGCAGCTTTTTTCGGACTGCTTTTTAGTGATAAAATTGATAAAATGCTGGAAAGTGTAGAAGTTGTTGCAATAATGCTTGTAATCGGTGGAGTATTTATGCTTTTCGTTGATAATATCTTTAAAAAGGTAGATGAAAGCAAAGGCATGACAGAGAAAAAAGCTTTTAATATTGGTCTTTTCCAATGCATAGCCATGATACCGGGCGTTTCTCGTTCAATGGCTACCATTGTAGGAGGTATGGCACAAAAGATGTCTCGCAAAACAGCTGCCGAGTTTTCATTCTTTCTTGCCGTTCCTACTATGTTTGCTGCTACAGCTTATAAACTGTTGAAGCTTCTTCTGGAACCAAACGGTATTGATATACTGACTCAGAACATTGGAGCATTGGTTATAGGAAATATAGTAGCATTTATAGTAGCATTGCTTGCTATCAAATTCTTTATCAGCTTTGTAACTAAATACGGATTCAAAGCATTTGGATATTATCGAATCATTGTGGGAGGAATCATCTTAGTGATGTTATTATTAGGACATAATTTAGAAGTCGTTTAATGAACTTTATTGAAGGAGAAGTATTATACTTCAACAAGCCACTAACGTGGACTTCTTTTAATCTCGTAGCAAAGGTAAAATATCCGTTGCTGAGAAAACTTAGAGTAAAAAAGCTAAAAGTAGGCCATGCCGGAACTCTTGATCCGCTAGCTACAGGTGTAATGATTATATGCATTGGGAAAGCAACCAAGCGAATTGAAGAGTTTCAGTATCAGACTAAAGAATATATTGCCACGATAAAGCTTGGAGCAACCACTCCTTCTTTTGATCTGGAAAAAGAGATTGATGCTACTTATCCTACGGAACATATTACCCGTGAACTGGTAGAGGATACTCTGAATAAATTTATAGGAAGTATTGAACAAATACCGCCGGCCTTTTCTGCTTGCAAGATCGATGGCGAAAGAGCTTACGAACTGGCAAGAGCCGGAAAAGAGGTAGAACTGAAGCCTAAGACTTTAGTTATTGATGAAATTGAATTACTAGAGTGTAATTTACCCGAAATAAAGATTCGGGTAGTGTGCAGCAAAGGTACTTATATCCGTGCTTTAGCCAGAGATATCGGAGAAGCATTGAATAGCGGTGCCCATCTCACCGGACTAATCCGCACCCGTGTGGGAGATGTAAAATTAGAACATTGCATGGAAATTGAAGATTTCGTGGAATGGTTGGATAAACAAGAAATAGAGGAGTAAACTAACGTAAAGAAAGAAAATATGAAACTATCACAATTTAAATTTAAGCTTCCAGAGGATAAAATTGCTTTGCACCCAACAAGGTACAGAGATGAATCCCGTTTGATGGTTCTTCATAAGAAGACTGGTGAAATAGAGCACAAAGTATTTAAGGATATCTTAGATTATTTTGATGATAAAGATGTTTTTATATTCAATGATACTAAAGTATTCCCTGCCCGTCTTTATGGAAACAAAGAAAAAACAGGAGCTCGTATTGAGGTTTTCTTGTTACGTGAGTTGAATGAAGAACTTCGTTTGTGGGATGTATTGGTAGATCCTGCTCGTAAAATTAGAATTGGTAACAAACTATATTTCGGAGAAGACGATTCAATGGTTGCTGAAGTAATTGATAACACTACTTCACGCGGACGTACGCTTCGCTTCCTTTATGACGGACCTCATGAAGAATTCAAGAAAGCACTTTATGCTCTTGGCGAGACTCCACTTCCACATACTATTATCAATCGTCCGGTAGAGGCAGATGACGAAGAAAGATTCCAGTCTATCTTTGCAAAAAACGAAGGAGCCGTAACTGCACCTACTGCAAGTTTGCACTTCAGCCGTGAGTTGATGAAACGTATGGAGATTAAAGGAATAGACTTTGCATTTATCACCATGCATGCCGGCCTGGGTAACTTCCGCGATATTGATGTAGAAGATCTTACTAAGCACAAGATGGATTCAGAGCAAATGTTTGTTGCTGAGAAAGCTGTTAATGTTGTTAACAAGGCAAAAGATGCTAATAAAAACATCTGTGCTGTTGGAACTACAGTAATGAGAGCTATAGAAAGTACAGTAAGTACAGACGGACACCTTAAGACTTTCGAAGGATGGACTAATAAATTTATTTTCCCTCCTTATGAGTTCACTGTAGCCAATTCAATGATCTCTAATTTCCACATGCCTCTATCTACATTACTGATGATTGTTGCAGCATTTGGTGGATACGATCTTGTTATGGATGCTTATCAGGTTGCATTGAAAGAAGGATACCGCTTCGGAACTTATGGAGATGCAATGTTGATTATTGACTAATAAAATAAAACAATGGCATTGGTTTATTTCGGTTTAGGTACAAATCTGGGCGATAAAGAGAGAAACCTGTGCCTTGCTATTGATAAAATAAGAGAGCGGATTGGGAAAGTTATTTCCCAATCCGCTTTTTATGCTTCCGAACCTTGGGGATTTGAATCTACAAACTCTTTTCTCAACGCAGTTGTTTGTGCAGAAACTTCAATTTCTCCCCTTCAACTGATGGAAGAGACTCAGAAGATTGAAAAAGAGATTGGCAGAAATAAAAAATCGGTTAACGGAACCTATAGTGACAGAGTTATCGACATAGATATTCTTCTATATGATAACCTCATTCTGAGCACTGAAAACTTAACCATTCCTCATCCACTTATGACCGAAAGGCTCTTTGTAATGAAGCCGCTTTGCGAAATTGCTCCGGAACTTGTGATCCCTGGTACAGGGAAAACTGTTCAATCTTTCTATGAGGAATTGTCTTTATGAGTGTTAAAGTCTTAAAATTTATACAGCTAAAAGAACAAAACTCAGGAAATTAGCTATACATTTGCATCATAATTAAATGTGGAAAGATTTGGGCAGCTTGCAACCACAGTAAAAAATGCTAAATAATAGCTTATTTATCGCGTTTCTTCCTTCCGAATCAATCCCTTTTCAGAATATTTATTTAGTATAAACAGACGAATTAAAAATCCGTCAATCTAAAACTTTATTTATCCATGGGATATTTATTCACATCCGAATCGGTGTCTGAAGGACACCCCGACAAAGTAGCCGATCAAATATCGGATGCTGTACTTGACGAACTGTTGGCTTACGATCCTAGTTCTAAAGTAGCTTGCGAAACTCTCGTTACTACAGGACAAGTAGTACTTGCGGGTGAAGTGAAATCTGAAGCTTATGTTGATCTGCAAGAAGTTGCTCGTGGCGTAATCAATAAAATTGGTTATACCAAAGGCGAGTATATGTTCGAAGGAAACTCATGCGGCGTATTTTCTGCTATTCACGAACAATCTCCTGATATCAATCGTGGAGTGGAACGTTCAGACCCAATGGAACAGGGTGCTGGCGACCAGGGAATGATGTTTGGTTATGCAACCAACGAAACAGAAAACTACATGCCTTTATCTCTTGATCTTGCGCATAAAATACTATATATTCTGGCTAAAATCAGAAAAGAAGGCAAGCAAATGACTTACCTCCGTCCGGATGCTAAAAGCCAGGTTACAATAGAATATGATGATAACGGAAAACCGGTGCGTATTGATACTATTGTTGTATCTACTCAGCACGATGATTTCGTTAAACCTGAAAACGATTCTCTTGAAGCTCAGTTGAAAGCTGACGAAGAGATGCTTTCTGTTATCCGCGAAGACGTATTAAAGGTGTTAATGCCTAGAGTTTTTGCTTCTATTCATAACAAAAAGGTATTGGACTTGTTCAACGGTGCTATCACTTACCACGTTAATCCAACAGGAAAGTTTGTTATTGGCGGACCTCACGGAGATACAGGATTAACCGGACGTAAGATTATTGTTGATACTTACGGTGGTAAAGGTGCTCACGGTGGTGGTGCTTTCTCAGGAAAAGACCCTAGTAAGGTAGACCGTAGTGCAGCTTATGCAGCACGTCACATTGCAAAGAATCTTGTTGCTGCAGGTGTAGCTGATGAAATTCTTGTTCAGATATCTTATGCTATTGGTGTGGCTCGTCCTATCAATATTTATGTTGACACTTATAACCGCAGCAATGTGAACATTACTGACGGGGAGATTGCAAAGAAAATTGATAAGATATTCGATCTTCGTCCAAAAGCTATCGAAGACCGTTTGAAGCTTCGTAATCCTATCTATTCAGAAACTGCTGCTTACGGACACATGGGACGTACTCCAAAGGTTGTAACCAAGAGTTTCCACTCTCGTTATCTGGAAGATAAGACTGTAGAGGTAGAATTGTTTACCTGGGAAAAACTCGATTATATCGACAAAGTAAAAGAAGAATTCGGCATATACTAGTCGAAAGATTAATAAATACTAAGCCTGTGCAGTTCCTTAAAAAAGGAATTGTACAGGCTTTTTCTTTTCTAAAGCACCTTTCAAATCCGACTATAAAGTAATCTACAGTCTAAAAACAACACATAAATGTAGCAAATAATAAAACCTCAAAAGCTACATTCATAGTTAAAGCATTCATAATTAAAAAGTTATAATTTCTGGCACGGCCTTTGTATTCTTCTTCATGAAAAAGACGATGATTAATACTCATTTAAACAAAGAAGATTATGTTATTAAGCGCAAGAAACACTATTAAAGGTAAGGTAATAGAGATTGTTCCGGGTATTGTTACCGCAAAGGTTAAACTCGACATTGGCGGAGGAAACACAATTGTCTCAGTAATCACAGTAGATAGTATTGGCGAGCTCAATATAAAGGTAGGAGATGAAGCATTCGCTATCTTCAAATCTACCGAAGTGATGATTGGAATTTAAATCGCCAGGCCGCATGGATCGCTCAACATTCTCAATGGATGCCCTTCTTACCATTTATCGGGATAACGAAGTCTTTATTGGTCAAAGCCAGTACCGGTTATTAAAGCAGATTTTGACAGATGGATCTATCAATGCAGCAGCAAAGAGCCTGAAGATGTCTTACCAACACGCCTGGCATTTGATTGATAAGATGAATAGACTCTCGCCCATTCCTGTGGTGATAAGGCAAAAGGGAGGAAAAGACGGAGGCGGTTGCAGTATAAGCCCTTACGGAATGAAGGTCATTGAAAGCTATGCCATGCATGAAATTGAAATCATTAAGCTATTGGAGCAAACGAACAGCGAATTAGAAAGCTGTTTTTTTTAGGGAGCGATATTCTTTAGGGTGGATATCGCTTCCTTTAAGGAAGCGTTATTCTCTGTTTTTGATAACGGATATTTAATTTAAAAGTTAGTATTATGAAGGTATTAGGTAAAAAATGTTTTTGGATAACAATTGCTGCAACTGTCTGTGCGTGTAAGATGAATGCACAGACAGTAGCTATTGATGGGGAATTCAGACCCAGGGTAGAGTATAGAGATGGTTTCGGTGCCCCATTATCGGACAGTAATGATCCGGGTATTTTTGCAATTCAGCGTACACGTTTGGGAGCAACCTTTACTTCTGCAGTTCTGAAGACCCAGTTTACTATTCAGGATTCGCGCACTTACGGTAAAACAACACCCAGTTCCGAGACTGCTACACTGGGAGTGTTTGAAGCATGGGCTGAGTTTTTGTTAATGCCGGGAGGCTCGGCTAAAGTAGGGCGCCAGGCTTTGACTTATGATGATGGTCGTTTGTTCTCGGCTTCCAACTGGAGTAATACGGGTAATTCTCACGATCTGGCTCTGTTCAAGTACAATGTAAATGACTTTCAGGCCCATTTGGGTTTTGCTTATAACAATACTTCTGCCATTTCTTCGGAGACTGTTTATACTAATGGGGCCAAATACCGGTACATGGGTTTACTTTGGTTGTCTAAAGGAATTGCAAAAGATCTGACTCTTTCCGCCATTGCTGTAGACGAAGGCATGCAGCCTACCACCGATGCTACGAAGTACGGTACAAAGGTAAATATGAATCACGGATACACTTTTGGCGGTAATCTGAAATATGGCGATGAGACAAAACCATTTTCCGCACTTGCCACAGCCTACTTTCAGGCAGGAAAGAATCAAACCGGCGATGATTTGAGAGGTAGCATGGCGGCAGTGAAGTTAAACTACAAAATATCTTCTGCAGTTACAACCAGTTTAGGTACAGATTACCTGTCGGGAGATGATAACAAAACTGACGGAAAACAGAAAAACTTCAGAAAGCTTTATGGTTCAAATCACAGTTTTAACGGCTCCATGGAATATTGGTCAACACCTCTTAGCGCAGGTCTGCTTGATTACTACGGCAGTGTAAATGCTAAAGTAAGTAAAACAACCAGCATTGAAGGTGCATTTCACGTATTCAGTTCCAGTAAAGACATGACAAGCAATAGTCAAAACATTGGTAAATCACTTGGTTCGGAGTTAGATCTTTGCCTTAACTACAAACTCAATGAATGGAGTAAACTACAAGTTGGCTGGAGCACCTACTTCGCAAACGACAACACTCGCATAGCAAAGAGCATGACCGCCGATGCCAAAACCCGCTTCCCACAATGGGGATATGTAATGCTCACAGTCTCTCCTTCTTATCTGAAATCTATTTTTACCGATAAATAAAATATAAAACTCAATCTCATGAAAAGAACGATTATAACCATGGCACTGATACTGGTATGTATCCTTGCACAAGCTCAGAAAGTAAATGTTGCCGCTGCTGCAAACCTCCGTTATGTGCTGGAGGATATAAAAGCACAGTACGAAAAAGAGCATCCAAAAGCTAAGATCAACATCACATTCGGCAGTTCGGGTACATTGGTTCAGCAGATTCTCAACGGTGCCTCCTTTGATTTCTTTATGGCTGCCGACAATGAATTTCCATTGAAACTGAAGGCTAAAGGGGTTGCCTGGGGAGCCATGAAGACTTATGCCTACGGAAAACTGGCCATATACAGCACTTCACTGGATGTAACTAAAGGACTTTCGGTTTTAAAAGACCCAGCTATAAAGAAAATTGCCATAGCCAAACCGGAAACAGCTCCTTATGGTGAACGATCATTTGAGCTACTTAAAAAGATGGGACTTTATGAATCATTGAAATCAAAGATTGTAATTGGCGATAATATCTCGCAGGCTGCACAGTTTGCCTTTACCGGTAATGCAGAGATTGGGTTTGTAGCCCTCTCGCTCGCCCTGGCACCGGAGATGAAAGGAAAAGGGACATATTATATTGTAGATCCTAAACTTTATACTCCGGTTGAGCAGGCCTGCATTCTTATTAAGACGGCAGTAAGAAACACCGAAACAAGCAAATTCATGGCTTATGTTCTATCGCCAAGAACCAAAGTTTATTGGGAAAAGTACGGATACTCAGTTCCTCGTTAAAGGAACATTAGAGTGATGTCTCGGTATATGTTTTCAGACTGGTGTACACTGGAGTTTAATTTAGTGTACACCTAAATTATAATAAGTGTACACTATTTAAAAATTTGCTGTACATTAATAAAACATTCTTTCAGGTTATTTATGCTTAGCTAACCCCAAACTTTGACTAACTTATTTAATTGAATATACATAATATGAACGATGATTTTCTACAAACCCTTCTTCTTACAGGTAAGCTGGCTACAATTACCACTGTAATACTTCTTATCATAGGCTTGCCCTTAGGTTACTGGTTGGCATACAAGCGGTTTCGGTTTAAGCCATTAATAGAAGCACTTATCAGCATGCCACTTGTGTTGCCCCCTACCGTGCTGGGCTTTTACATGCTGGTTGCTTACAGTCCGCAAAATGTAATTGGGCATTTTCTGGAGCATACACTAAACCTCCGACTGGCATTTAGTTTTGAGGGAATATTAGTGGCTAGTGTGCTTTTTAGTCTGCCGTTTATGGTTCAGCCTTTGCAGAACGGTTTTGCAAGTATTCCCCGAAGTTACAGGGAAGCATCATATACATTGGGGAAATCATTTTTCACCACCTTCACAAGAGTTCTTATTCCTAACATGAAACCTTCCATTATAACGGCAGTTGCTATGACCTTTGCTCACTGCATCGGTGAGTTTGGAGTTGTAATAATGGTAGGAGGAAACATGCCCGGAGAAACAAGAGTAGCCTCCATTGCCATTTATGATGAAGTGCAATCACTTAATTACGACACGGCAAACAAATATTCATTTGTATTATTCATTGTTTCAATGGTTATACTAACTGTTATATACAGTATAAACGGTAACAAGAAAACACTTTAAAGGAATTATGCTGAAAATAGATATAGAACGTCCGATGCTTACTTCGGAAGGAAAAAAGACACTTAAAATCTGTTCTGAGATAGCAGACAGGGAATTGCTTTGCCTCTTCGGTCATTCGGGTTCGGGAAAAACAACCCTGTTGAGAATTCTTGCCGGACTTACCACTCCTTCTAAAGGCCGAATAGTGTACAATGATACTGTTTGGTTCGACTCCGACAGGAAAATAAATCTTTCTCCACAGCTCCGTAACGTAGGATATATGTTCCAGGACTATGCTCTCTTCCCTAATATGAGTGTAGAAGGTAATATCAGGTTTGCACAAAAAGAAAAAGACATTGAGGCTATAGAAGAGCTTATGGAGTTATTCGATCTCATTGCATTGAGGAAGCAAAAGCCTACACAGTTATCCGGCGGACAAAGGCAGAGAGTGGCACTGGCCAGAGCATTAGCCGCCAAGCCAAACCTTTTGCTGCTGGATGAACCATTATCGGCACTTGATTTTGAAATGCGCACTGCTCTGCAACACGAAATTCGCAAAGCACACTTGTTACTAAACACAATTACTATACTTGTAAGCCACGATGTGAACGAGGTCTGCTCCCTGGCTTCGTCGGTAATGACCATAAAGAACGGCAAAGTATTGGCACAAGGTCACCCAAAAGAAATATTCAGTGCAGGGTCCTTTCAAAATTATGCTCAATTTCTTGGTGAGATTTCCTCTCTCAGTGAACTTTTTCTGGGGCAATAATCCTACATTTTGGTGTATTTCCCTACATTTATGTAAGAAAAATCTCTCAATTAAAAAAGGAGTTTCCTCATCTCTCATATTATTATCATTTATTTTCACCCCACATACAGCATTATTAATCAGCGAATTAGCATCAATACAAAGACTCATCATTGAGAGCCCCGTTCAGCTTTGGCACGCTTTCTGTTTATAATCTTATAAGTTTTAATATTAACTAAGGTAAATAAGGTTATGAGAAAGATTGCTATTTACGGAAAAGGCGGTATTGGTAAAAGTACCACAACGCAAAACACAGTAGCCGGTTTGGCTGAAATGGGTAAAAAAGTAATGGTTGTAGGTTGTGATCCTAAAGCAGACTCCACACGTTTATTGCTTCATGGTCTTGCACAGAAAACAGTACTCGACACACTTCGTGACGAAGGTGAAGATATTGATCTGGACGATGTTATGAAACCAGGATTTCACGAAACCAGTTGTGTAGAATCAGGTGGTCCGGAACCGGGAGTAGGTTGTGCCGGTCGTGGTATCATTACTTCTATCAACTTGCTTGAGCAGCTTGGTGCTTACGATGACGACAAACATCTTGATTATGTATTTTATGATGTACTTGGTGACGTAGTATGCGGTGGTTTCGCCATGCCAATCCGCGATGGCAAAGCTCAGGAAGTATACATTGTTTGCTCAGGAGAGATGATGGCTATGTACGCTGCCAACAATATCTGCAAGTCTATTGCCAAGTTTGGTAAAGTAGGAACTGTTCGTCTGGGAGGTCTTATCTGCAACTCTCGTAAGGTAGACAACGAAGCAAACATGATTGAAGAGTTTGCAAAGAAACTCGGCACTCAGATGATTCATTTTGTTCCTCGCGACAATATGGTTCAACACGCTGAAATTAACCGTAAGACCGTTATTGACCACGCACCGGAACACACTCAGGCCGACGAATATCGTTCTTTGGCTAAGAAAATAAACGATAACCAAATGTTTGTTATCCCTACCCCACTTTCTATGCCTGAACTGGAAGATCTGTTGGTTGGCTTTGGTATTATGAACTAATAAATAAAGGAGGATATTTATATGTATTTATTAAGAGCTATTGTTCGCCCAGAGAAGTCATCCGTAGTAATGAAAGCATTATTCGATGCAGGTTTCCCCGCAGTAACAAAACTATCAGTGTTCGGTCGCGGTAAACAGCGCGGTCTTAAAGTAGGAAATGTTACTTATGACGAATTGCCCAAAGACCTTTTAATGATTGTAATTCCTGAAAAAGATAAGGATTTTGTTATTGAAACAATCATGGAAGCTGCCCGTTCAGGAGAAAAAGGACAGTTTGGTGACGGTAAGATATTCGTTACTCCGGTAGAAGAAACCTACACAATCTCCAGCGGTAGAAAAGAAGTATAAATCAAACGAGACTAGGAATTATGAAACTAATATTAGCAATGATTCGCATTGCCAAGATGAGTGACACAAAGATCGCTCTTTCGGAAGCAGGATTGCCGTCGTTCACCGCCATGCCTGTTCTTGGCCGCGGAAAAGGACACGGCGATCTGGAAAAAGCGGCTTACGTAGATCCTGAACATCATGAACTGATCTCGGAGATGCCTCGTCTGAAATCCAAAAGAATGATTACGCTTGTAGTTACCGACGAGAAGAAAGATCTGGCTGTAGAAACAATCATCAAGGCGAATCAAACCGGAAAAAGTGGTGATGGGAAAATTTTTGTAATTGATACTGTTGGTTCTATTCGTGTACGCACAGGAGAATCAGGTGATGAAACATTAGATTAAAGGAGGTTACTGCTATGACAAAAGATACAGAAAAGGATATTAACCTCGCTGAATTTAAAGAAGAGGTACTAGCGGCCTATCCTAAAAAGGTTGCAAAGAAAAGAGCAAAAGGAATTGTATATAATAATCCTGATGAAATTCCTCAGATTCAGGCCAACGTACGTACCATTCCCGGAATTATTACTCAGAGAGGATGTACTTATGCCGGATGTAAAGGTGTGGTTCTGGGCCCAACAAGAGATATTGTAAATATCACTCACGGACCAATCGGTTGTGGATTTTACTCATGGTTAACCCGCCGTAACCAGACTCGCCCTGACGAACAGGCTCCTGAGAACTTTATTCCTTATGCTTTCTCTACAGATATGCAGGATTCCAATATTGTGTTTGGAGGGGAAGAAAAGCTAAAGCAGGCCATTCGTGAAGCATACGAACTATTTCACCCGAAAGCTATTGCTATTTTCTCTACCTGTCCGGTTGGATTGATTGGAGACGATGTGCACCGCGTGGCTCGTCACATGACTGAAGAACTGGAAGGTAAAGTAAATATCTTCGGATTCTCATGCGAAGGATATCGTGGAGTATCACAGTCGGCCGGTCACCACATTGCAAACAATGGTTTATACAAAAACCTTATTGGTAATGACGATTCTGTAGATGGCAAATACAAATTCAGAATAAATGTTTTAGGTGAATATAACATAGGCGGTGATGCCTTTGCTATTGAAACATTAATGGATAAGTGTGGTATTGAGCTTGTAGCAACAATGTCTGGTAACTCCACAAAGAAACAATTTGAAACTGCACATACAGCCGATTTAAGTCTGGTTATGTGCCACCGATCCATAAACTATGTAGCCGAAATGCTTGAAACATCTTTTGGTATTCCATGGATGAAAGCAAACTTTATTGGTGCAGAAGCTACAGCAAAAACACTTCGTAAGGTTGGAAAATATTTTGGTGATCAGGAATTAATTGACCGTATAGAGAAAGTGATTGCAGAAGAGATGATCTCTGTAAAAGAGGCTCAGGAAAAAGCATTGGAAAAGACCAAAGGCAAACTGGCTATGCTCTTCGTGGGAGGTTCTCGTGCTCACCATTATCAGGAACTGTTCAATGAATTGGGAATGACAACTATCTCTGCCGGATATGAATTCGGCCACCGCGACGACTACGAAGGCCGCAGTGTAATTCCTTCCATTCAAATTGATGCAGATAGTCGTAACATTGAACAAATTACGGTTAAAGAAGATGCCACCCGCTTCAAACCACGTAAAACTGAAGAAGAATTAAAAGCTTTGGAAAAAGAAGGACTGGAATTCAACGGTTACGAAGGTATGATGGCGGAAATGAAAAAAGGGACTCTGGTTATAGATGATTTAAGTCATTATGAGATGGAGAAACTTATCGAGATGTATCATCCGGATATCTTCTGCGCCGGTATCAAAGAAAAGTTCTGCGTGCAAAAAATGGGTATACCATTGAAACAGTTGCATAACTACGATTACGGTGGTCCGTACGCAGCTTTTGAAGGAGCTATCAACTTCTACAAAGATATTGAGCAAATAGCTTGTTGCAGTATTTGGAAAGAAATGAAAGCTCCCTGGGAAAAAGAGGATATCGTCGAAGCAGAATATGTTTATTAACCTGTAAAAACAAAAAGAATTATGTTATTAAAGCACACTACAGATAAAGAAATAGACAGAAAGGCCTTGACTATTAACCCTGCCAAAACCTGTCAACCTATTGGAGCAATGTATGCTGCGTTAGGTATTCATGGATGCTTGCCCCACAGCCATGGCTCGCAAGGCTGTTGTTCTTATCATAGAAGTACATTAACCCGCCATTTTAAAGAGCCGGTTGTAGCTGCAACCAGTTCTTTCTCGGAAGGTTCTTCAGTATTCGGTGGTTCGGCCAACCTGATACAAGCTATTGAAACGATGTTTACCGTTTATAAGCCCGAAGTTATTGCGGTTCACACAACTTGTCTTTCCGAAACTATTGGTGATGACCTTACTCAGATTGTTTCCAAGGCTGGTGAAGATGGACTTATTCCCGAAGGCAAATTTGTGATTTATTGCAATACACCATCATACGTTGGAACACATATCACCGGATATTCTAATCAGGTTGCAGCAATGGTAAAGTTCTTCTCTACTGCTACACCTAAGAAAAAGAACGTGGTGAACCTGGTTGCCGGATGGATGGAACCTTCGGATATGAGGGAAATAAAAAGACTTGCTCAGGTTATGGAAGCAAGAACAATTATGTTCCCCGACATGACCGGCGTACTTGATACTCCCCTTAACGGTAAATATCACATGTATCCCGACGGAGGAACAACAATTCCGGAACTGAAAGCTACCGGTGATAGCAAATTTACAATCGGCCTTGGACAGTATTGCACGGAAGATGCTTGCATTAAACTGGAAAATAAGTGCAAAGTTAAGTTTGAAGTGGTAGATATTCCTATTGGATTAAAAGCAACAGACCGCTTCCTTATGTCACTTAGCCGTCATGCTAATCTTCCTATTCCTGATAGTATAACGGAAGAACGCGGACAATTAATTGACCTTATTGCCGACAATGCCAAATATCTTTATGGCAAACGCGTAGCATTATGGGGAGATCCGGATACATTGATTCCTCTTACTGAGTTTTTGGTAAGCCTGGATATGAAACCGGTTTATATCGTTAGTGGAACACCTGGAAAACCTTTTGATGAACGTATGTCTGAGATATTAAAAGATATTCCTGAAGCGAAGTTCATGAGCGGTGAACGTGCTGATATGTTTCGTCTTCATCAGTGGATTAAACAAGAAGGGGTTGATTTGCTTATAGGTAACACTTATGGCAAATACATTGCCAGAGATGAAGATACACCGTTTATTCGTTTTGGTTTCCCTATTGCCGACCGTTCCGGACACAACTACTTCCCTAAAACCGGATATGTTGGTGCAACAAACCTGGTTATTCAGATTTTAAATGCTTTTATGGATCATCAGGATCGTACATGCCCTGAAGAAAAGGTTGAGTTCCAAATGTAATTTATTGAGAGTTGATTAGTAGAAACGCTTCTGCATCTTTGAGAAAATATATATTTCTCAGAATGCCGGAGCTTTTTTCTAAAGAATTAAGAAAGGGTAGAATCCTACATTAATGTAAGATTATCCTTATCTCCCTACTTCGGGGTAACCCCAATATTCTCTCTCTTTTATAATGTTTTTCTTTAAATATCTGAACCTGAATGCATAGAGTAATCCCAATTAGCAAACTCAACTCTTTGGCATGGTTTTGGTATTATAATAATTAAATGTAAGATCAATATGGACTATATTTTAAAAGAAAGAGAAAAGCAAGTGGCATTCGCAGGAATTAATACTGCAACGATAGAATGCAACAAAGAAAGTTTGGCCGGTTCAGTTAGTCAAAGGGCATGCGTTTTTTGTGGTTCCAGAGTTGTGCTCTATCCTATAGCAGATGCATTGCATCTTATCCATGGTCCTATTGGATGCGCCGCGTATACATGGGATATAAGAGGATCTCTTTCTTCAGGACCAGAGTTACACAGACTTAGTTTCTCCACCGATTTACAAGAGAGAGACGTCATCTTTGGAGGTATCGATAAATTGAATGCGGCAATGGAAGAATTGATTGATCTTCATCATCCAAAAGCTGCTTTTATTTATACTACTTGTATTGTAGGAGTTATTGGAGATGATGTGGAATCAGCCTGCAAACAGATGGCTCTCCGTAAAGGTATTCCCGTTATCCCTGTTCAGGCACCTGGCTTTCAAGGATCAAAAAAAGACGGGTACAAGGTTGCTTGCGAAGCACTCTTTCAACTTGTAGGCACTAGTAATAAACCAACACCTAAGTATAGCATAAATATACTCGGTGACTTTAATCTTGCCGGTGAACTCTGGATTTTGTTGGAGTACTACAAAAAGATGGGTATTCATGTTAACGCCACAATCACCGGAGATGGAAGAGTTGAAGATATCTGTAATGCCCACAATGCTTCCTTAAATGTTGTTCAGTGTTCGGGTTCCATGAATTACCTGGCCCAAATGATGAAAAAAGAATATGGTATTCCAAGCATGAGGGTTTCCTATTTCGGCATTGAGGATATGAGTGATGCTCTTTACGATGTTGCTTCTTTCTTCAAAAGCGAAGAGATGATGGCTAAAGCCAAAGAGTTAGTACGCGAAGAATTTACCCGACTTATGCCACAACTTAAATGGTACAAGGAAAGACTACAAGGAAAAAAAGCAGCAATCTATGTAGGTGGTGCATTTAAAGCCATCTCATTAATAAAAGCTCTTCGCCTGATAGGTGTTCAGACTGTGATTGTTGGATCACAAACCGGAACCACTGAAGATTATGAACTCATTAAAAAACTTTGTGACGAGGGTACAATTATAGTAGATGACTCTAATCCTGTTGAGCTATCTCATTTCGTAAAAGAAAAGCAGGCGGATATTTTTATTGGAGGAGTAAAGGAGCGCCCCATCGCACATAAGATAGGGTTAGGATTCTGTGATCATAATCACGAAAGAAAAGAGGCTCTGGCCGGTTATGAAGGAATGATGAATTTTGCACGTGAGATTTATGCTACGGCAATGAGTCCGGTATGGCAATTTACTAAATAAACAAGTATAATATGGAGAAGCAATATATATCAACCCGTAATGCGTGCAAACTATGTGCCCCACTAGGTGCATCTGTAGCATTAAAAGGAATAGAAGGATGTGTTCCGCTTATCCACGGCTCACAAGGATGTGCAACATATATTCGCCGGTATATGATTAGCCACTATAAAGAACCGGTAGATATTGCTTCATCAAACTTTAGTGAAGCTGCTACTGTTTATGGGGGAAGCCGGAACTTTATCACAGGAATCAATAACATCATAAGGCAATACAATCCTAAAGTTATTGGAATTGCGTCCACATGCCTGAGTGAAACCATAGGCGAAGACTTGCCCGGATTGATCAGAGATTATAAAGAGGCAAATAAAGACAAGGAATTGCCTACATTTATCAATGTATCTACAGCAAGTTATTGCGGAAGTCATATTGATGGGTTTCATAATACTTTGCTGGCAGCAATAAAATCTTTAGCCACCGACAAACTCAAAGGAGATTATATAAACATATTCCCTGGATTTGTTTCTCCGGCAGACATCCGTTATCTGAAAGAGACTCTTGATGATTTTGGCATTAAATACATTCTTTTCCCGGACTATTCAGAGACTCTTGACAATGAACATTGGAAAGATTATCAATTAATTCCTCAGGGAGGAACTCCCCTTAGTGATATAATACGTACCGGAGGAGCCAAGGCTACAATTGAATTCGGTAATGTGTTCAATAAAGGAGCAGTAAAGAGTAATGCAGGTAGAATCCAGACTGCCGGAGAATGGTTGGAAAATGAATTTAGAGTAAAGAACTATCAGATAGGCATGCCTATTGGAATTAAATCTTCCGACAGCTTCTTCAATATATTGTCTGAAATCAGTCAAAAGAATATTCCTGAGAAACACCGGAAAGAACGGGGACGTTTGATCGATGCTTATGTAGATGCCCACAAATATGTATTTGGCAAAAAGGCAATGATTTTTGGTGAGGAAGATCTAGTTTTAAGTCTTACCGGTTTCTTAAAAGAAATAGGTATAGAACCTGCTCTTATTGGATCAGGAGGAAACAGTGGCTTACTGAGATCAGAAGTAGAAAAATTATTTGATCAGGCAGAAGTTCCTATAAGTGTACTAAGTGGTTCTGATTTTGAAACAATGCGCGAACAGGCTGAAGAATTAAAGCCAGATATATTGATTGGAAATAGTAAAGGGTATTACATTGCCCGGGAACGTAAAATTCCGTTAGTCAGATTAGGATTTCCCATTCACGACCGCTTTGGAGCAGCTCGCCTGCATCACATTGGATATCGGGGGACTCAGGAATTATTTGATCGCATTGTAAATGCATTAATAGAATATAAACAAGAAAACTCTCCTGTAGGGTATAAATATATTTAGATATGGAAACAACAGAAAAAAAACATGTCCATCCCTGCTTTGACGAAAGTGCAAAACATTCTCATGCAAGAGTACACTTACCTGTAGCACCCAAATGTAATATACAGTGCAACTACTGCAACAGGAAATATGATTGTGTAAACGAGACTCGCCCAGGAGTTACATCATCTGTACTAGCTCCTTTCCAGGCTGCCGATTATCTAAAGGCACTGAATGCAAAGCTCGACAACTTATCTGTTGTAGGTATTGCTGGCCCTGGAGATCCTTTTGCCAATCCGGAAGAAACATTGGAAACAATGCGGAGCGTTAAGAGTATTTTCCCTGATAAGATTTTCTGCCTATCAACGAATGGCCTTGATTTAGAACCTTATATTGATGAGATTGCAGAACTTGGCGTTAGCCATGTTACCATTACCATAAATGCCATTGACCCTACTATCAGTGCTAAGATTTATAAATGGATACGCTATAACAAGCATTTATACAGAGGGGCTGAAGGAGCAAGAATTTTACTTGAAAGACAATTAACTTGTATTCCATTATTAAAAGCAAAAGGAATTACAGTCAAGATAAACAGTATTATTATCCCGGGTATTAATGAGGATCATATTCCGGAAGTGGCTCGTAAATGCGCTGAGCTGGGGGCAGATGTAATTAACTGCATTCCACTTATTCCCACTGCCGAAACTGGATTTGCAGATACGCCTAAGCCTGATACAAAGATGATCTTCAAAACCCGGACTTTAGCATCGGAGCATCTGAAATTAATGAGCCACTGTGCACGTTGCAGAGCTGATGCCGCCGGTTTACTTGGACAAGATCTTGAAGGAACTCATGCATTATTGAAAGAATATGCTTCACGTCCGGCTTTCGATCTGGCAACTCGTCCTTACGTAGCAGTGGCAACTCACGAAGGATTGCTGGTTAACTTACATTTAGGAGAGGCAACTTCTCTATATATCTTCAAGCAGTCTCCTAAAGGTTTTCAATTGGTTGAAGAAAGAAAAGCACCAATTCCTGGTGCAGGAGACCAAAGATGGATAGACATGGCGCGTTCATTAAATGATTGCAGAGCAATACTTGTATCGGGAGTTGGAGAAAATCCCAAAACAATACTCAATTCCTGTAATGTACATGTAATAGAGATGACGGGATTAATAGACGATGGACTTGATGGCGTATATAACAATAAACCTATCCGAAGCATTGCTAAACCGGATGCCTTTAAATGTGGCAGTGGATGCAAAGGTAACGCCCAGGGATGCGCATAATTTTATTCAATAACAATAAATCAGGAAAAAAATGAAAAAGCCAGCTTATCACATTTTAGTGTGTAATTCTTATCGGGTAGCAGGAGAAGCACAAGGTGCATGCAACAAAAAAGGTGCAGCCGGACTGTTACAATATCTAAGTGAAGAAGCATCAGACAGAGGACTAGATGTAGCAGTATCTACAACAGCTTGCCTGAATGTATGTTCCCAAGGACCAGTAATGGTAATTCATCCCAATAATTATTGGTATGGAGGGGTTAATAGTGAAGATGTAATAGACGAAATACTTGATGCTCTTGAAAATAATGAGCCATGTGCAAAATACCTGATATCTGACTAAATAATGAAGAAAATTAAGAAACCATATTATATTGATACAACTTTACGTGACGGTGAACAGGCTCCTGGTGTTATCTTCTCTTTAGATGAAAAGATAAAGGTCTGTTCACTATTAGATGAAGTTGGTATTCCCGAACTTGAAATAGGAACTCCAGCTTTGGGAATAAAAGAGGCTCAGGAGATAAATATAATCTGTAAACAAGGATTTAAATTCAAAACCCTTGCATGGTGCAGAGCTAATAAGAAAGATATTCTTTTAGCTGCAAGGAGTGGAACTAATGGAGTACATTTATCATTTCCTGTTTCTAAAATTCTTCAAAAAGCAATGGGAAAAGATGAAGAGTGGGTTTTGCAGAATTTACAGGAAATGTTTGATTTTGCATCTTCTCAATTTGAGTATGTAACTATTGGTGCTCAGGATGCCACAAGAGCCAATTTATCTTTCCTGAAAGAATTTATTGGGCTTAGTATATTTTTAGGAGCTTCCAGGGTTAGGATAGCCGACACTGTTGGTACATTAAGTCCAATTTCGTGCTTTAAACTTATTAAATCCATTCGTGCAACATACAGAGATTTACCGTTAGAAATACATGCACATAATGATTTAGGGATGGCAACTGCTAATACTGTTGCAGCATACTTAGCAGGAGCCGAATGCCTAAGTGTAACCGTTAACGGACTTGGTGAACGCGCTGGCAATGCTGCTCTTGAAGAAGTTTCAATGGCTTTAAAAATAAGTGAAGACATTGATTGCGAATTAAATACTACTCTATATTCTGAGATATCGAATTATGTTTCTGAGATTTCAAACAGAGTATTACCCGAAAGCAAACCTATTACCGGAAGCCTTGTTTTATCACATGAATCTGGTATACATACTCAATGTCTGCAAAAAGATAGAAGAACCTATCAATTAATTGAAGCTTCCCAAATTGGAAAATTCGAGCAGGATTTCATTATAGGGAAGCACAGTGGGAAATCAACAATAAGATATTACCTTCAGAAAGCAAATTTACCTGAGGATGACACTATTTGCGACATGCTACTATTTAAAATTAAAGAAGAAGCTGTTAGGAAGAAAAAGAGTTTAGATGAGAAAGATTTATATCGGATTTATTGGGATATAAGAAAAAAGGAGAAATATTATGGAGAAAGAGAATATGCAGGAATCTATCGTTCCAGATGATGATATGTTATTATTAGCCAACAGCTCTCTTGAATATGCGAATAGTTATTTAAAGACTCTTGAAAACAGCTTGAATAAGAAAACACATTTCACAAATGATCTTCTTTATAATATTGTTGTCATGGCATTTGAAAAGTACTTTGTGAGTTTATTAGCCCGATATAATTGGAGTGCTACTCATCATATGCCTATTGCACTCTATAAAGAAGCAGAACAGTTTGAGAATGAATTAACTGAGTCAATGAAAGTGACATCAATTTTAGTGGGAAAATTCGAGGGAATCTGTTCTCTGGAAGATTTCGGTTACCGAACTCCCGAAGCAGAAGAACTAACAGAGATGGTAAAAGGAATGAGAGAGATAAAAATGCTGGTAGAAAAACGATTGTCAGAAGTCAATGGAACAAAGTAAACCATGCCTCTACCTGCTTAATTTTATCAGCATCTTCGTAAGATTGGCATTTAAAAAGCATTATATTTATAGCTTCTTCAAACTCTTCTTCAGTGAAAAGCATTAACTGAGTCTGGAGAAAAGCCAATAATTCTTGTTTTGTTTTGCACTTGTAACATTCAATCCTCAACAATTTATCGCTGTCAACTTTAGATATAAAAGTCATTGCATTCTTTATAGACATAACATATAATCTTTAAAAATTACTTTTCATTGCATTCAGTAGAGCATACTGAACATTCACCACCACAAATCTGAATATCAGCATAAGAAGAGACAGCATCACACATCTGCAGTTTACTTTGATTAAACAAATTAATATTTTCCGTCAGGTTAGAGCCCTCTGATAAATAAACGTTCAGTCCTTTATGTACAAGTACCTGTAATGCCATTGGATGTATATGCCTGGTAATTATATTATCTACATCTTTAGAAATTAAAGCAGGTAGCAGTTCGCCCATATTACCAGCAAGGTCGGCTATTCTTATCCATGAATATTGGTTTGAATCTTTATTATAAAGGCAAAGTGATCCTGTAGAATTAAAGCCATTGGCTATATCGTACTTATGTTCACTATTATCTATTACAGGAATTGCTATTTTCATTCATCAATTGTTTTTGTCCAAAAAAACATATTAGGGATACACTCTTTGAATCCCATACTTCTGTAAAGGTTTTGAGCTACCTTGTTATCTTCCCTCACTTCAAGTGAGATTTTACAATATTTCCTCAATTCAGAAATATGAATAAGCTCTTCCAGTAGTAATCGCCCCAGCCCTTTGCCTCTATATTTATCATAAATAATTATATCATGCAGATTTATATATGGCTTTACTTTAAACGTTGAGAAATTAACGAAACAAGTAGCCAATCCTGCAATCTTTTGATCGTAAATAATGAATAAGACAAAAGAAGAAGGATGATTGGCCAACCCATCAACTAAGCGCAATTGACTCTTCTTGCTGAGTGGTTCAGAGTCACCCATCGGATCAGTCATGTAGTGATTAAGCAAATCAACCAAAGCAGCAAGATGCATGGGATTCTCATAATCACAGTATTCAAATTCTATCATTTTCATTAATCGTTTTAGTTTTAAATCGTTTAGGATCAATTTCGTATTTTTTTATTCGAATACCCATCATACGCTCAGTAATGCCTAATTGGTCGGCAGCTTTTGCCATGTTTCCCTTACAAGTAATCAGCGTATCCATAATAATCTGCTTTTCCAGTTTACCCAGAATTATTTCCAAAGTGCCATTTTGTTCGGTCTCACTTGTTACAGCCGTTTGCAAAGTTGGTGGCAAATTAGTTGTTCTGATCACATTATCATTACTAAGGATACAGGCTCTTTCAATACAGTTTTCAAGTTCACGTATATTTCCAGGCCAATGATAAACCATCAACGTATCAATAGCCATAGCAGTAATCCGCTTGATATTTTTCCCTAGACGCTTATTAAATTTATCAATAAAAAAATCAGCAAGGACAGGTATATCATTAATTCTTTCTCTTAAAGCTGGAACATAAATAGGAAAAACATTTATTCTGTAATAAAGATCTTCCCTAAACTCCCCTTTTGCAATAAGATCTTCAAGATTACGGTTTGTTGCACATATAATTCGTACATCCACTTTAATAGGCTTTGTACTTCCCAAACGTTCTATTTCTCTTTCCTGCAATACGCGTAATAGTTTTACCTGAATTGCGGCTGGTATTTCTCCAAACTCATCTAAAAAAATGGTTCCTCCATCAGCGGCTTCAAAACGCCCAATTCTTTGAGCACTTGCACCGGTAAAAGCTCCTTTTTCGTGTCCAAAGAGTTCACTTTCAATCAGACTTTCCGGTAGAGCAGCACAATTGACTTTAATAAATGCTTTATTTTTCCGGGGACTATTATAATGTATGGCATCTGCAATAAGCTCTTTCCCTACTCCGCTTTCTCCTCTTATCAATACCGTTGCTTCGGTTGCTGCCACACTATCAATTAGATTAAAAACTTCATTCATTTTTCCGGAATTCCCTTTAATATAATCAGGCATTATACGATTTCGCAGTTCACCTTTCAACTGCCTGTTTTCATTCAGCAGTTGTTCCATCTCTTCAGCATATTCCTGCCTGCGACGAATAGTTCTGCCAATCATGGAAGCAACAATCTTCAATAAACGAGCATCTTCATTAAATGAAATATTCCTCAGATAGGCCTTATGAAAACTAAGAGTTCCTATGATTTCGGCCTTATAACGAATAGGTGTACAAATAAACGATACCTCAATACTGTTTATTGATGTTGGGGCATGTGTAAGATTCAGGAAATCCTTTGAATCTTCAATTCTTGGAACCAGAATTGTTTCTCCACTTTTAATCACTTTACCAATAATGCCTTCTCCTACCTGGTAAATTGCATTCTTTTTATCGTCTTCTGTAATACCATATGAGCCTTCAATAAAAATATTAGAGCTTTCCCTGTTTAATACAGTCAGGATAATTCTTTCGGCATGCAAATGCTCACAAAGGAGCTTAATCACATCATCCAAATTAACCTCTTTATTGCTAAGCATATTACTAAGTTTTAGCAAAAGATTAAGCTCTTTTACACCATAGCACTCCCCTTCTCCGAACTTACACAAAGACAGCTTATCCATATTTATTCTGGATTAATGATTATATTTTAATTCAATAAGAATTATTATGATCGCAAATATAGCAAATTAGTTTTCATTTTGAAAACAAACCATTCTCTTTGTGATCAAATAGATTAATTATAATAATATCTCCACTTCATGAGGAAGTTTTCAAATCAACTCTAAGAAATAACTGCTTTAATGTGACAACCTGTTATATCACTCTTTGCTAAAGCTAATTAGTTTGCTAAAATTATAAAGCAGGCTCGGGCGGAACGAAAGTTATCCTTCAAAAATCTTCCGCCAATAAATAAAAATTAAACCTGATAAATCAGGCAAGATAACCTGAATAAATTTTAAGCATACAGCATATAATCATAACTTGTTTACTTTGGCTTAATAAGAGACAAAAAGCATCAGCTCAACAGCCTGGATTAAAAATGAAAATCAGACATCAGCACAAGCCATTTTTAATAAGAAATTAGAACTTGTTACAGCATAAACAATTATAATTCAACCATTAAACACTTTTTAACTCGCATATCCTGTAAAAGCGAACAAAACATAAGGTTATTTTCTGACAATACGTTTTACTTTTTGAGTTAACTGGCTCATTATAAGCTGCGGAAAAATTAGTTTCACCCCCTATAATTACAAAAAACAAGGGTAGTTTTTCCGCAACATCAATATCCTTTCACGAAATAAGCCAATACACATAATTATCAGACAGACTCTATTTGTAAAATCTAAACGATTCCTTAAATAACATAATTCCCTGTTATAAGAGCCATAATACAAAAAGAAATGATTAATTTTGCGGCGAATTGTAAAACTGACTACAAGGATGAATAACATTAATTCAGTATGTGTATATAGTGCTTCGAGTACTAAAATTGATCAGACATATTTCAATGCAGCAACCAAACTAGGTCAACTCCTGGCTCAAAAAGATATTCGTCTGATAAATGGTGCAGGAAGTATTGGATTAATGAGAGCAGTTGCTGATGGTTCACTTCAGGCCGGCGGAAAGGTTATTGGGGTTATCCCTCGCTTTATGGTGGAACAAAACTGGCATCATAAAGGGTTGACAAAACTAGTGGAAGTGGACTCAATGCATGAACGAAAACAATTAATGGCAGATCTCTCTGACGGTATAATTGCCATGCCGGGAGGATGCGGAACATTGGAAGAACTTCTGGAAATTATCACCTGGAAGCAATTGGGGTTATACTTTAATCCGATTGTTATTCTAAACATAAACAATTTCTTTGATCCGCTATTGGCACAACTTAACGAAGCCGTTGAGCAAAACTTTATGCGTCCGCAGCATGCCGCAATATGGAGCGTTGCCACTACTCCTGAAGAAGCTGTAAATTTACTTTTTACCACCCCGATATGGGATAAAGAAATACGCAAGTTTGCAGCAATATGATAATTGAGTTAAACGATAGCATTCAAAAACCTCAGGTTGTAACTCAGACTCAGGCTCCAGCTAAAGTCCAGACACAAACACAGACTTCGGCAAAGCCTCTGAATACAGCTGTGACTAAACCTCAGAGCAAGGTTAATACAGGAAATACATCTAATGCTCAAACCAAATTATCATCTCAGGTTCCGAATAAGTCTCAGGCTTCAACTGCTACTGCGGTAAATAATCAGGTTCAGAACAAATCAGTTGATGGAAGTCAGACTTCAACAAATACTCAGGCTCCAGCCAACAGTCAGATTTTGTTCCCTATTATTCAAAACGATTCAATTAAAAAATCGCTTACTGAGAAAAGCGATACAATTAGTAAAGCAAAGGAAGATTCTGTAGCATCAATGCCTTTATTTTATAAGAACCATTTTATTCCGGGAGACTCAATAAAATGGACATCATTAGGGCATCAACCATCAGGATTTAGTGGGATAGCAATACCATATCGCCTGCGAACAGATGATGTTATTACAGGTCTTTTGTTACTTTGTTTTATCATAACAGCATATGTATTTGCATTTGGTAAAAAGAGCCTTATCGAACAAGCAAAGAGTCTTTTCACCAGAAAAGATCAATCAGACCCTTTTGGAAGAGGAACAGCCTCCGAGCTTCGCCACAGGATAATGCTCCGGATACAAACCTGCATTTTATTGGGCATCTTTATCTTTAATTATTTTCATGATTATAATCCTTCTCTATTTGAAAGAAGTTCCATTTATATCGTATTAGGCACATATACCGCGGTATGTGTAACATATTATGCCATAAAATGGATTATTTATAAGTTCCTGGGATGGATTTTCTTTGATAAAAATATAACATCATCCTGGTTAGAGTCTTATTCAACCATTATAAACTACCTTGGTATTTGCACTTTCCCATTAATTTTATTGATGGTTTATTCTGAATTATCAGCATCAACAATTCTAATAATTGGTTTTATTCTGATAATAATTGCTAAAATACTCATGTTCTGCAAATGGTTAAAGCTTTTTTTCAGCAATTTGTATGGTCTTTTGTATTTAATTGTGTACTTTTGTGCGCTTGAAATTTTGCCTTGCATCCTTTTGATTCAGGGACTATTACAAACAAATATCATATTGCAACTAAAACTTTAGGATTTTGAAAATAAAGAAAGTACTAGTATCGCAGCCTAAACCAACCTCAGAGAAGTCGCCATATTACGACATTGCTGAGAAATACGGTGTTAAGATTGATTTCCGACCTTTTTTTAAGGTTGAAGGCATATCTTCTAAAGAGTTTAGGCAACAAAAAGTGTCTATTTTAGACCACACTGCCGTGATTTTTACATCACGTCATGCAATAGACCACTTTTTTAATCTTTGTTCTGAGCTTCGTATAACGATTCCTGAAACAATGAAGTATTTCTGTATAACAGAAGCTGTAGCTCTTTATATACAGAAATATGTGCAGTACCGCAAGCGAAAAATATTTTTCGGTGCAACAGGAAAAATTGACGATCTGGTTCCCTCAATCGTAAAGCATAATACAGAGAAGTTTCTTGTTCCGATGTCTGATGTGCATAACGATGAACTAAGAAGCCTTCTTGATAAAAACAAGATTACTCACACGGAAGCTGTAATGTATCGCACAGTAAGCAATGATTTCACCGAAGATGAAAAATTTGATTACGATATGCTGGTATTCTTCAGTCCATCTGGAGTATTATCTTTAAAAAAGAACTTTCCTAACTTTGAGCAGAAAGATATTAAGATTGGATGCTTTGGTCCAACAACTGCAAAAGCTATTCGTGACGCAGGATTACGTCTTGATTTAGAAGCACCAAGTGTAAAAACTCCGTCTATGCCAGCAGCTCTTGATCTTTATTTCAAAGAAATTAGCAAGGGAGAAAAGAAGTAAATTCAATTAATAAATAATTCAATACCGAGAGTTTTGTTTTCACAAAGTTGTAACTTTGCGAATCAAAACTCTCGGCGTTTTTTATAGAACATGGATATACAAAGTAACGGACTAAATAAAGCTGAACGATTAAACAGCAAAAATACAATTGATGAATTGTTTTCGGGGAATAATAAATCATTCTCTGCATATCCCTTACGAGTTGTATATATGCCTGTGGAAAAGAAAGAGTACGCTTTAGCCTCCATACTTATAAGCGTTCCTAAGAAAAGATTTAAGCGTGCTGTAAAAAGAAACAAAGTAAAACGCCAGGTAAGAGAAGGCTATAGGAAAAACAAACACGAGCTATTGAATGTTTTACAAGAGAAAGAGTATGGATTAGCCATCGCTTTTATCTACTTGAGCAATGAAATACAACCAACAGAAGCAATTGAGGAAACAATAAAAAAGATTCTGAACAGGATTATAGAAAAGATACAATGAAAAAAATACTTTCGTATATTCTTTTACTACCTATCTACTTCTACAGGGCATGCATTTCTCCAATGACTCCTGCCTCTTGCCGATTTATGCCTACATGTTCGCAATATGCAATAGAGGCTATAAAGAAACATGGTCCTTTTAAAGGATTATATCTGGCTATCAGAAGAATTTTGCGTTGCCATCCATGGGGTGGTTCCGGTTTCGACCCGGTTCCGTAATCTTATCTATGGATATTTTAGATATACATACTCATTCTAGTAAAAGCAATCCTTCACAGCATATATTCAGCTGCATGCCTTCAGCTTTTTCACCGCTCGAAGGAGGATATTACTCTGTAGGTATTCATCCATGGAATATTAATGCCAGAGTTAAAGGTGAATTTGAATATCTGAAAGAGATTAGCTCTCATCCTCAAATTATTGCTATTGGCGAAGCCGGACTCGACAAAATGATCCCTGTAGAATTATCTTTTCAGGAAGAGGTGTTCGAGTGGCAAATCAGATTATCTGAGGAACTTGGGAAGCCACTTATTATTCATTCGGTAAAAACATCAAATGAGATTATACAGCTGAAAAAGAAATACAATCCCAAATCTCCCTGGATATTTCACGGATTCAGAGGCAAAAAAGAACTGGCTGAGCAATTAATTGCACATGATATCTATCTTTCGTTTGGTGAAAAATATCAGGAAAGCGCAATGACCAGCACTCCTTTAGACCATCTCTTTTTAGAAACAGACGAAAGCAAGAAGACAATTACTGAAATCTTTGAAGCAGCAGCCAAAAGCCTCTCAGTTCCTGTTGAACAATTAATTACCCAGGTTCAGCAAAATATCTCAAGGCTCTTTTTTAATCAATAAGTTTTGCTTGTTCAAATAAAGAGTCGTACTTTTGTAATTATAAACAATAAATAAAAGAATCATTCGATGAATTTTGTAGAAGAATTAAAATGGCGTGGAATGGTGCACGATATGATGCCCGGCACAGAAGAGTTATTAGCAAAGGAACAAGTTACTGCTTATTTAGGTATTGATCCAACTGCCGATTCATTACACATTGGCCACTTGTGTGGTATAATGATGCTGCGTCACTTCCAACGTTGCGGACACAAACCATTAGCTTTGGTAGGTGGTGCTACAGGTATGATCGGTGACCCTTCCGGAAAATCTGCAGAAAGAAATCTACTTAACGAAGAAACTTTGCGCCATAATCAGGAATGCATCAAAAAACAATTGGCTAAATTCCTTGATTTCGATTCAGCTGCATCTAATGCTGCCGAACTAGTGAACAATTACGACTGGATGAAGGACTTTTCTTTCCTTGATTTTGCAAGAGAAATTGGAAAGCACCTTACAGTAAACTATATGATGTCTAAAGATTCTGTAAAGAAGAGACTTAGCAGCGAATCAAGCGCCGGAATGTCTTTCACAGAATTCACTTATCAGCTATTGCAAGGATATGACTTCCTTCACCTTTACGAAGCCAAAGGATGCAAACTACAAATGGGTGGTTCTGATCAATGGGGTAATATTACTACCGGAACAGAATTAATTCGTCGCAAAGTAGGAGGAGAAGCTTATGCTTTAACTTGTCCTTTAATCACAAAAGCAGATGGCGGTAAGTTTGGAAAGACCGAATCGGGTAACGTTTGGTTGGATGCAAAATATACTTCTCCTTACAAGTTCTATCAATTCTGGTTGAATGTAAGTGATGATGACGCTGCTAAATACATCAGGATATTCACATCTTTAGAAAAAGAAGAGATTGATTCATTAATTGCAGAGCACTCTGCAGCTCCTCATTTGCGTACTCTTCAAAAGCGTTTAGCTAAAGAGGTAACTATCATGGTTCACTCCGAAGAAGATTACAATGCAGCAGTTGATGCATCAAACATTCTTTTTGGTAATGCAACATCTGACGCTTTAAAGAAACTGGATGAAGATACTCTTCTTGCAGTATTTGAAGGTGTTCCTCAATTTGAAGTATCTAAAGATCTGCTTTCTCAAGGAATAAAAGCCGTAGACTTATTTACTGAGAACGCTGCAGTATTTCCATCAAAAGGCGAAATGCGCAAACTGGTTCAAGGCGGTGGAGTTTCATTGAACAAAGAAAAGCTTGCAGCCTTTGACGAAGTGATCAATACAGAGAATCTATTGGACAGCAAGTACTTACTAGTTCAGAAAGGGAAAAAGAACTATTACCTGATTATCGCAAAATAAAAAATATCTTAAAAAGTTTGGAAGATACAGCCAATTCAGCTATCTTTGCATCGCTTTTTAAGGAAAGCTATAAAGTTTGTCTCATGGTGTAATGGTAGCACTACAGTTTTTGGTTCTGTCAGTCAAAGTTCGAATCTTTGTGAGACAACAGAAAAAAGTCTTAATTATCAAATGATAATTGAGACTTTTTTTTATTCCCCTCCATTAGGTAGAATAATCTATTCAAACGTATCTAATTATCAGTCAAAAGCAATATTTACATGAAATGGAACAAAAATGACATATAATTGGATCAATTTTACCACATAAAGAATAATCATTTTAGTAACTTTGCCATGTAGCCAATTATATAAACTACTAAAATCCATATAAAAGATGAAGACAAATTATGAGATTCGTTATGCTGCGCATCCAGAAGATGCAAAGAGCTATGACACAAAAAGAATTCGCAGAGATTTTCTGATCGAAAAAGTATTTACTGCAAACGAAGTAAATATGGTATATTCAATGTACGACCGCATGGTTGTTGGTGGTGCAATGCCTGTTGGTGAAGTTTTAAAACTAGAAGCCATTGATCCATTGAAGCAACCTATTTTCCTTCGCAACCGCGAAATTGGTATGTACAATGTAGGAGGCCCTGGTATTGTAAAAGTAGGTGATGCTCAGTTTGAATTAGATTTCAAAGAAGCTCTTTACTTAGGATCGGGCGACCGTGAAGTTACTTTCGAAAGTAAAGACGAAAAGAATCCTGCTAAATTCTACTTCAACTCATTAACAGCTCATAGAAACTATCCTGATAAGAAAGTTACTAAGGGAGATGCCGTAGTTGCAGAAATGGGATCTCTTGAAGGATCAAATCACCGTAATATCAATAAGATGATTGTAAACCAGGTATTGCCTACTTGCCAGATTCAGATGGGTATGACCGAGCTTGCTCCGGGCAGCGTATGGAACACAATGCCAGCGCACGTTCACTCTCGCCGTATGGAAGCTTACTTCTATTTTGAAGTACCAGAAGATCAGGCTGTATGCCACTTTATGGGTGAAGTTGACGAAACTCGTCACATCTGGATGAAGGGCGATCAAGCTGTTCTTTCTCCAGAATGGTCAATTCACTCTGCCGCCGCAACACACAACTACACATTTATCTGGGGTATGGGTGGTGAGAATCTAGATTATGGTGATCAGGATTTCTCAGCAATCACAGATTTGAAATAATTACTCAAAAAACTTATAATCAAATAAATCAATGGCAAATTTTTCATTAGAAGGTAAAATTGCACTTGTAACAGGTGCTTCTTACGGAATTGGTTTCGCTATTGCTACAGCTTACGCAAAAGCAGGAGCAACAGTTGTATTCAACGATATCAAACAAGAATTGGTTGATAAAGGTATTGCCGCTTACGCTGCAGAAGGTATCAAAGCTCACGGTTATGTATGTGATGTTACTGACGAAGATGCAGTAAATGCTACGGTAGCTCAGATTGAAAAAGAAGTTGGAGTTATTGATATCCTTGTTAACAACGCAGGTATCATCAAACGTATTCCAATGATTGAAATGAGTGCTAAGGATTTCCGTCAGGTTATTGACATTGACTTGAATGGCCCATTCATCGTATCAAAGGCAGTTATTCCTTCAATGATCAAAAAAGGTCACGGTAAAATTATCAACATCTGCTCTATGATGAGTGAACTTGGTCGCGAAACAGTATCTGCTTATGCAGCTGCTAAGGGCGGTTTGAAGATGTTAACTCGTAACATTGCTTCTGAATATGGTGAATTCAACATTCAATGTAATGGTATCGGTCCAGGTTATATTGCAACTCCACAAACTGCTCCATTGAGAGAAAAACAAGCTGACGGTTCTCGTCATCCTTTCGACTCTTTCATTATTGCTAAAACTCCTGCTGCTCGTTGGGGAACTCCGGAAGATTTGGAAGGTCCAGCTGTATTCTTGGCTTCTGATGCTTCTGACTTCGTAAACGGACATGTTCTTTATGTAGATGGTGGTATTCTGGCTTATATTGGTAAACAACCTCAATAATTAACAATATAATACCAATGTGCCGGTGTACCTCTGAAAAGAGATTCATCGGCACGTTCGTTTTATAGCATAAGCAACTATAATGAAAAAGACAATCTTTTTATTATTTGCAGCATTTGCGGCTGCTTCTTGCTCAAGCAGCAAGAATATTAATGTAAAGGTAACTAATGTTTCTTCGCTTGATAGAAATAAAGAAATGGTAGAGGTTTCAATGGCCGAAATCAGCACTAAGTTACATCTTGCAGATACAGCTCAGGTTATAGTTCTGGATAAGAATGATCAGCAGGTTCCTTATCAGATTACTTATGACGCTAAGCTGATTTTTCCTTCAACCGTTAAGGCTAAATCTTCTGAAGTATATACGATAAAGACCGGAGTGCCGGAAACATTCAACACGCTTACTTTCGGAAAACAATTTCCGGAACGTGTAGATGATGTAGCGTGGGAAAACGATCGTATCGCATTCCGTACTTATGGTCCGGCTCTTCAGGCAACAGGCGAGAAAGCTTTTGGATATGACATTTGGGTAAAAAGAACAAACGATCTTGTTGTTGAAAACAGATATGCTATGGAACTTGACGATAGCACTAATGCCGAAATAAAAAGGTTGGCAGTAACAGACCCTGCAGCTTCAAAGGCTTTAAGAGAGAGAACTTCTTATCACTTTGATCATGGAAACGGACTGGATTATTATAAAGTTGGTCCTACGCTTGGAGCAGGAACTTCTGCTTTCCTTGTAGATGGTGAAATGGTGTATCCTTATTGCTACAAAACACAGGAAGTTCTGGATAACGGACCGCTGCGTTTTACTGTGAAGTTGGTTTATAATCCGCTTAACATCAAAGGAAATTCTGTTATCGAAACACGCATTATCTCTCTTGATGCAGGTTCACAACTAAACAAGGTAAATCTTACTTTCAGTAAAGTTAATGCAGTTATGCCTTTGGCAAGCGGTATTGTAGTTCACACCGGAAGCAACGATTATAAAATGTCTGCTCAAAAAGGTTATATTGCTTACGCAGACCCTAAAGACCCGGTTAACGGACAAATTTATGTGGGTGCTGTTTTCCCGGCTAATGTAAAGGAAGCTAAGTTTATTCCTTTTAAAGGAGCTGAAGCTTCTAAAATTAAAGATGGAGCAGAAGGACATGTAACTGCAATCAGCGACTATGAACCGGGCTCTGAATTCATGTATTACTTCGGTGCAGGATGGAGCAAATGGGGTTTCAACTCATCAGCCGACTGGTTTAAGTACATAGATGAATTTGCACAAAAAGTACGCACTCCGCTAACTGTAACAGTTAAATAAAGCATACTGATTTATAATACAAGAAAACTGTTCTGAATACTCAGGGCAGTTTTTTTATTTTCCGGCCGGATTATTTCAAATATCCCCTGAATACTTTTTAGCGACCTGCACAGGTCGATTCTGCGAGTTGCGCAGGCTGTTAAAACGAGTTGCGCAACTCACTTTTACGAGCTGTGCAGGTCGCTGATAAGATTACACCGGTGATTTATAAAGATCCCGTTATTGTTTAATAAATTAGACTAGTGAGAAACTGATTTGGAAAGAATGCAATTGAGAAACGATCTGCTATAAACGGAATATTTTAAGATGAAACCAGAAAAGCAGAACAATCATTCATCCGGCAAAATAGCTTTCAAATTGCGCATGAGGCCATCATACTTAGCACGTTTTACGGCAGAGCCTTTGAATAAAACACGATATTGCTCTACAGTCAAGCTCTTCCAATCATCTTCCTCCATAGAAAGAAGCGCCTCAGAAGGTTCAAAATCTGCAATCTGATGAGGAGAAGCAAATCGATTCCAGGGACAGCATTTCTGGCAATCATCACAACCATACAGATGATTACCTATTTTTGGGGCTATTCCAGGCTCTATGTCGCCTTTATGTTCAATAGTCAGGTAAGATATGCAACGATTAGAGTTAAGGAGAAATGGCCTTTCTAAAGCCTTCACAGGGCATGCATCCAGACAGCGGGTGCAATTACCGCATTTGCTCTGTATTGGGGAATCATAATCAAGCTCAATATCCAGAAAGATTTCACCCAGAAAGAAATAGGAACCCGCACCAGGAATAATCAGCTGAGTGTTCTTTCCAATCCATCCAAGGCCGGCTTTTTGTGCCCAATAACGATCAAGAACGGGTGCTGTATCACAGAATACTCTTCCGTTGATGGGTGCCAACTGTTCATTAATGAAGTTAAACAGTTCTGTAAGTTTGGCTTTCATTACCTCATGGTAATCTTTTCCATAGGCATAATAAGCAAACTGCAGTTGTTCTTCTCTCAGCTTGCGCGAAGGGTAATAGTTCAGCGCAACAGAAATAATACTTTTAGTTCCTTCCACCAACAAGCGCGGATCACATCGTTTATCAAAGTGATTGTTCATGTAATCCATTCCTGCCTGATTGCCATCTGCAAGCCATTGTTCCAAATAAGCCATACTCTCTCCTACGGTATCTGCACGAGCAATACCACAAGCAGAAAAGCCGAGGCGTAATGCTTCGGCTTTTATTTGTTGAGAAAGTACTTCTTTATTCATTATAATAACTTAAACTGATAGCCTTGCTCAAGTAACCATTCTATAGAACGTGGTAAAGCATACTTCATGTTTTCTTCGGACTTCAGCGAATCGTGAAAGGTTATAATGGAACCATTACGCACATAATGCTTCACCTTTTCGAAAACCTGCTCGCCATTAAGTTTATTACTATAATCACGAGTTACCAAATCCCACATTATTATTTTATACTTCTTTCTGAGAACATAATACTGAGCAGCTCTCATGTGACCATGTGGCGGGCGAAATAGATCTGATTTAATCATCTCGTTTGCCTTATCAGTATTGGCCAGATAGCTCTTCGTGAGGTACTCAAATCCCCTGATATGATTAAATGTATGATTACCCACACGATGACCACGTTCAATAATCATTTTAAATTCTTCAGGGTGCTTGCGCACATTATCTCCTACCAGAAAGAAGGTAGCTTTAATCCCGTATTTATCTAATAAATCTAATACCCAGGGAGTTATTTCGGGAATGGGTCCATCATCGAAAGTGAGATAAACAGCTTTCTCTTTCGGATCCATTCTCCAAATAGCCCCCGGATAAAGAGCCCTTATTAACTTTGGGGGTTGTTCAATAAACATCTTTTTTTATTCCACTATTTTGCACCGGTTCTCATTGAATAAGAAGCATAAAGTGCTTCAAATTTCTTTGAGTAATCTGGCAATAAAGACGATTTATATGCTTTAAGCAATTTATTTGTTTCGTCCAGAATATATAAATTATAAACGCATTCCTGATTACTTGCCGCAAGTTGTGAGTTATTCATACTCAAGTACCACCTTACATATTGGCTAGACTTGGTGAACAAATCGGTAAGAATCTTCTCTGCTTTCTGTTTCTGTCCAAGTGCATAGTAGCCTTTAGCCATTTCCATTGATCCACTTTGGAAATCATGAGGAACAGAAGCAGTAGGAATAACCTTACTTCCGTAATCTAGCAATTTCAAAGCTTTATCTTTCTTGCCTTGATTAACAAGTTGAAGAGCTAGTTGAGAGAACAATCTACGGTGTGAGTAACACATTCTCAGTACATTTTCGTCAAGATAAACTTTAGGATTATCCATTCCGCCCCATTTAAACTTGTTCATGATGTTATTATACATCTTCTCGCTATCCATGCGAGCACCAAGTTTAGCTGTATTAAACGGAGTAATACGGTAAGCCAAACCTTCCTGACAGAAATTATCTGAGAAGCAAAGGTGATTTTCTGTTCCAACAGATATTGCCATATAAACAGGGCGTTCCCAGTTACATTCAGCAATCATTTCAAGCATCATCAATTCAGACTTGCTGATTCCACGTTTACCCTTTAATGAAAGAGTCATATAATCAGGAATAACTCCATTCAATGAATCCGGAATCATCATTCCCGAACGTTTGATAGCTTCCTTATCAAGCTTGATAACTATACTATCTGTAGGGATAATCTTGAATTCTTCCTTATCTGAACGTACCCAGTGCTTAAGAATGTTCTTTAATTCGAATGGGTTTTCACCAAAATTCTTTTTAGCTTCAGCCGGGTTACTCTTATAAAGAGCAAGAATTGTTTCTTTCACTTCCGGACGAACCTGGATATATTCGTTCACACCGGTAACGTATTCCAAACGATTCCATGTAATAGGAACTGACGGAGAGTTATAAGCCGGACGTTTCATTTGGTCAATATACCAGTCTGTCTGCAAATAGCTTAAATTACAAACACGAACATCTGTACGGAATCCTTCTGTTTCCTGATTATACCACAATGGGAAAGTATCGTTATCACCATTGGTAAAGATTATCGGGTTACCTTTAGTCTGACAAGAGTTCAAATAGTTCTGACCAATGTCACGACAAGCATAACGATCAGAGCGGTCATGATCATCCCATGTCTGACCAGCCATCTGAATTGGCACAATCAAACAAGCAATTGATGCAATAACAGCAGATGGCGTTTCGCCCAGTTTCTTACTCAACATCTTTATTATTCCGGCAACACCCATACCAATCCATATTGCATACGCATAGAATGAGCCGGCATAAGCATAATCACGTTCACGAGGCTGACTAGGAGTTTGATTCAGATACACAACAATAGCTATACCAGTCATAAAGAATAAGAAGAATACAGCCCAGAATCCCTGAATACCTTTTTGTCCTCGATAAGCCTGGAATAGAATTCCGATTATACCCAGCAACAATGGAAGACAGTAGTAAACATTATGTCCTCTGTTGTTAGCAAGATCATCAGGCAACAAAGACTGATCTCCAACCAATGCATTATCAATAAAAGGAATACCGGTTATCCAGTTACCATGTTCAATTTCACCCGAACCCTGAATATCATTCTGTCTTCCGGCAAAGTTCCACATAAAGTAACGCCAATACATAAAGTTCATCTGGTATGAGAAGAAGAATTTTATGTTCTCCAGCTGTGTAGGCATGTTAACAGTAACCATTTCGCCACACTGATCATAAGGAACATCATATCCTTCAATATTCATCCAGTTTTTATATTGAGCTTCGTGTGCAGAACTATACATACGAGGGAACAACATGTTCTGAGCATAAACATAGTCTTGCTGGTTGCCTGCTGTAATGTATTGGTCTTTTTCGTTTGCCGAAGCTTTTTCTTTTCTGATATAGATTGGAGCACCTTCTTCAACTACCGGAGAGCAATAGCCATCTTTCTCTTCCAATTTTACTTTGGATGAATAAGCTGGTCCATAGAAAAGAGGTCGGGTACCATATTGTTCACGTCCCAAGTAACTTCCCAAAGTGAAGATATCTTCCGGAGAGTTCTGATCCATTGGCGTATTGGCAGTTGAACGAATAACGATCAATGCATAAGATGAATATCCAACCATAATCATCATAATGCAAAGCAAAGAAGTATTCAATGTACGCGCACTAATCTGATATTTTTTATTGATGAATTCAGCAAACAAGTAAATTGCCAAAACAGCTAACACAATTGCACCAATCACAACACTACTAGTTCCGTGACCATAGAAAGGAATTCCTAAAAGTGCAACAGTCAGCAGGAATGACAACTTCATCTTTTTATCACTCTTTTCTACATAAGATTCATAGATCCCCCAGAAAATAGCAGCTAAAAGAATAATAATATAAATAATAAGTCCTGTGTTAAATGGTAATCCGAAATCGTTTACAAACAAGAGTTCAAACCATCCTCCTACTTTTACAAAACCAGGAACAATACCATAAAGAACTATACCAATCAAGGCCATTGAGCCAACCAATGCAAGCAAAGAACCTTTTGCATTAGCGTTAGGATGTTTCTTGAAATAGTAAACCAGTACAATTGCCGGTATGCAGAGTAAGTTAAGCAAGTGCACACCGATAGACAATCCGGTAAGATATGCAATAAGCACAATCCAGCGATCAGAATGAGGCTCATCGGCCACATCTTCCCACTTCAATATTAACCAGAATACAACGGCAGTGAACAAAGAAGAGTAAGCATAAACTTCACCTTCTACAGCACTGAACCAAAAAGTATCTGAAAACGTATATACTAAAGCTCCCACAAGACCACTACCCATAATGGTAATAATCTGGCTAAGCTTTGGTTCTTCACCATCTTTTAAAACAAGTTTTCTGGTTAAGTGGGTAATTGTCCAGAAAAGAAACATAATACATGCAGCACTCATCAAAGCCGACATCGTATTAACCATCCGAGCTACCATTGCCGGATCGCTAACGAATTGAGTAAAGAAATTAGCTGTCAGCATAAAGAAAGGTGCACCGGGAGGATGCCCTACTTCCAGTTTATAACTTGAAGTAATAAACTCTCCACAATCCCAGAAACTGGCTGTGGGTTCTATTGTCAGGCAATAGACAACGGCTGCAATAGCAAATGCGAACCAACCCGTCAGGTTGTTCACTAACTTGTACTGTTTCATTAAAAATATGTTTATATTGTTACATACGCGCGGCAAAGATAGAAAACTTTAATTAAAAATATGCAAGTAACGCTTGTTTTCAGTCTTTTAGGAAGTTCAAAGTTTAACTATTTTCATCTTTTTAATGATTATAAACATTAAAATTTTTACTTCAACTCTTCGTGATGGTGATTCTTTATGATGCGGTGAGGAAGTTCACCATGTCCCAACAATTCAATAGGGCATTCAAACTTCTCTTCCAGCCATTCTGCAGAGACCTCGGAATCGGGATGATAATCGAGCGTTTCATTCACACATGCTATTGTTTTTACGTTACTGATAACTGTACCAATATCATGAGAAACCAAGATTATTGCCCGTTCTTTATTAATTTCGGAGAGAGTTTCATAAAGACGGCTTTCAAAACGCTTATCAATATAAGTATTTGGTTCGTCAAGAATTACAATTTCGGGATTAGAAACAATGGCTCTCGCCAGCAAAACACGTTGAAGTTGTCCGCCGGACAACTGACCGATAGTCTTTTTCTCAAGCCCTTGCAATCCCATGCGAGTTATAATTTCCTCAACCTGTGCATGGTGCTCATCCGAGAATTTCTTAATCAGGGACTTTTTCCGACTTAAACCCGAAAGAATTACATCATATACAGATATGGGGAACTTCTTATCAATTGCGCTATACTGAGGTAAATATCCCATCGACAAGCTATTTGCCGGTTTCCCGTCACGCAAAAAACGGATTTCTCCACTGTCCGGCTTCAGCAAACCCAGAATAAGTTTAATTAATGTGGTTTTTCCTCCGCCATTTGGTCCTATGATGCCTAAGAAATCACGCTCATAAACATTAAGGTTTACATCACGCAACACAGGTTTATGATCATAACTTGCAAATAGATTTTCTATTTCAATAATCTTGTTCATCGCTTCAATGCTTGGGCTATTCGAATCATTTCTCCTTTCCAATCATAAGAAAGAGGGTTAATGCGCACAATCTTTGTTCCGGTTTCTTTGGCTATTAATTCTGCATTACTCTTATCGAACTCTTCCTGCACAAAGATAATCCGTACTCCCTCTTTTTTGCATGTCTGCATCAGTTCTTTCAACTGTGAAGGTGAGGGCTCTTTTCCTCCCGCTTCAATAGAAATCTGATGCAATCCATAATCGCGTGCAAAGTAAGACAGAGCAGGATGATAGATCATAAACGATTTATCAGCTCCTTTTAATATTGTTCGAAGTGTATCATCAACAGCTTTTATCTCTTGTTTCAGCTTATTACATCTCTGGATATAATAAGATTTGTTTTCTTTATCCAAAGAACATAGAGCTTTACAAGTATTATCTGCTATAATTTTTGCATTAATTGTTGAATTCCAAATGTGTGGATCGGCCTCGTTAGAAGAGTGATGATGACCATCTTCACTATCATGGTGATGGGTTCCAAATACTAATTTTATCCCAGCAGATGTATCAAAAGGACGCATCTGATGAGCATTCTCCATCAAACGATTAAACCAAACCAGTTCAAAACCTATATAACCAATGCGAAGATAGGCTTCACTTTTACCAAGAGAAACCAATTGGGCAGGAGTTGGATCATAGCTCTCGGGGCTGGTTCCTTTAGGCACCATGCTTATAACAGAATATTTATCTCCAGCTATTTGCTCTGTAAAATAACGCTGTGGCTCAATAGTAACAGTTAATATTCTTTTACCAGACTCTTTTTTATTTGTACATCCGATAAAGCTAATACTGATTAATAAAGATAGTGCAATAAGTATTTTATTCATAATTTCGTTTTAATCCGTACTTTGCAAAAGTAATTATAAATATTGATAGTAAGATGAAATTCCTTACCTTTGTTGGCAAAACAAGGGGTCCAAATAAATAATGGAAACAAAACAAAAATCACTTTTATCCGAGATAGAACTTACGGCAGACGGGAGCCATACACTTTTTGTTCCGTCGATGAATGAGCATTATCACTCTGTAAACGGAGCCAAAACTGAAGCAGAACATATCTATATAAACTATGGTTTCAAAGAAAGCTGTGCCTCTCCTGTCAACGTACTGGAAATTGGTTTTGGAACAGGATTGAATGCTTTTCTTACATTGGTTGAAACTCAGAAACTGCAAAGACAAACTGTCTATACAAGTCTTGAACTATATCCATTATCTCAGGAAGTAATCGAACAACTGAATTATCCCAGTATTATATATCCGGAATTTTCAAATCTTTATTTTGACTTACACCTGGCTGAATGGAATAAGCTCTGCAAAATCTCATCTGATTTCTCTTTATTGAAAGTCAATATCGATTTTACTCAGATATCTCATGCCAATGAATCTTCAAAGTGGAAATTAGGAAGTATAGACAATCAGTCTATCTTATATGATGTTGTCTATTTTGATGCATTTGCACCAGAAAAGCAACCTGAAATGTGGAATCAAGATTTATTTGATGCTATATATGCTTCAATGAGCAATAACGGTATACTAATGACATATTGCGCAAAAGGAGTAGTAAGAAGAATGCTTCAAACTTCTGGATTTAAAGTGGAAAGATTGCCTGGCCCTCCGGGTAAAAGAGAGATATTAAGAGCCACAAAACAAGAAAATAATCTATTATAAATTTTGTATAAGTGACAGAAAGCCGTCAACTGCATATAACATACAATATACTACAAATATATAACGAACCAATTTACCTACAAACATAGAAGAAGTAGTAAGAAGAACATTACTGCGCATAAAGCCCAACGCCATAGAAATAACTTCACCTATAGTTGGCAAGAAAGCAAAAAATGCCATCATGGCACCTTTGCCCTGAAGAAACTTTTGCATCTTTAAAATCTTTTCATGTTTTACTTTGAAATACTTTTCGGCCCATTCTATTTTACCTAAATATCCAATATAGTAGCAAGACATTCCGCCGGCTGTATTTCCCAATGAAGCCCATACTACAGAATATAAAGGATCGAAACCCAATTTTATAAGTACAACAAGTACTATTTCAGAGCTGAAAGGTATAATACTTCCCGCAAGCATAGCAGAGACAAAAAGTCCCGGATATCCCATATCAATAAGAAACTGCTGAACTGTAGCTATTATAGCATCCATAAATTATATATCAGAAGAGTTGCTAATCCTATTAAAGAAACAATAAAGAATATGTTTGAGCTGCGGCTCTTTGTCAAAGCAAAAAAGTGGCCGGCCAGGAAACTGAAACAAACCAATAATAAAGGAAATACTGTTACGAAATGTTGTGGCTGTAGTACTAATAGTACAAGCAAACAAGTTCCTATTAGGGAGAAAAAATTTAAATATGCTCTTGTACGTATTTTATCTTGCCATCCGTTTATTAAACTATTAGCCACACCAACTACAAATAGCAAAATAATATAACTTATAGTTGCTACCTGCCAGCCCTTTAAAACTAAAAGATTAACAGGTTCAAAAGTAATAAGCGTCTGGAAAGGATGATAAATCATCTCCAAATGATTAAAGGTAAACGCATACCCTGCCAGGAACCAAAAAGGAAACATAATACCTAATAATCCGGCAAAGAAACTTCTTGGATTTAATGATTGGAAGTTGTAAGCAGCAATAAGATAAAAAGGAGCCAGATATAATAACTGAGGAAGAATTAAGCCACTTAATCCTAAAAACATCCAGGAATAAAAAACATTCCCTGAAGGATTTGCTTGCTGATAGGACTTAAAAAGAAAATAGATAGATATTACCATGAAAAGCGTTGATGCCGTTCCAACATGCAACGGATACAACTCGGGACAGGCAGCAATAACTATCAAGTAAAAAGAGGTCTGGATTGAAGCTCTAAGGCGTATAATACCAAAAGTATTATTCAGCTCAATTAATAGATAACTAATAAAAGCATAAAAAATGAAGTTTATTAATAAGCTTATAGACTTGCCCAGAAAAAAAGGCTCCAGCATCTGCCAGACCGGTGACGAAGAATGAGAAAACACTGCTACAGGTTTAATAAAATAAACCCCAAGCCAGATCATAACAGACAATAACATAACGACAGGCAAAGTAATTTTACCTGTCGTTATTCTATGTTGTATACTTTTTCTTATCATCTATATTTATAAATCAAATCCAATATCTGAACGGAAATACTTCTTTTCAAAATCGATTAGTTTAGCAGCAGAGAATGATTGTGCCAAGGCTTCATCTTTATTATTGCCATAAGAGCTGATTGCCAATACACGACCACCATTGGTAACAACCTGACCATCTTTCATAGTAGTTCCAGCATGGAATACAATGCTGTCTTTAACCTGGTCTAGCCCACTAATCGGGAATCCTTTATCATAGTGCTCAGGATAACCGCCAGAAACCAACATTACACTAACAGCAGTACGAGGATCTTCTTCCAATACTTTTTCATTCAGATTACCTGCAGCTACTCCTTCAAAAAGTTCTACAAGGTCGCTCTTCACACGAAGCATCACTGATTCAGTTTCAGGATCTCCCATACGAACATTATATTCAATGACCATTGGTTCACCTTTCACATTTATCAGTCCTAAGAATATAAAACCTTTATACTCGATTCCTTCCTGAGCTAATCCTTCTACTGTAGGACGAATAATTCGCTCGTCTACTTTCTTCATCCAGGCTTCATCAGCAAATGGAACTGGAGTAACAGAACCCATACCACCGGTATTTAATCCTTTATCTCCTTCGCCAATACGTTTATAATCTTTAGCTACAGGAAGTACTTTATAGTTTTTACCGTCAGAAAGGACAAAAACAGAACATTCTATACCGCTAAGGAATTCTTCAATAACAACAGTGGCACTGGCATCGCCAAACATTCCACTAAGCATCTCTTGCAGTTCCTTTTTTGCTTCTTCCAAAGTAGGCAAAATAAGTACACCTTTTCCAGCACAAAGTCCGTCAGCCTTCAATACATAAGGAGCTTCCAATGTTTCAAGGAAATCAAGACCTTCCTGCAAATTAGCAGATGTAATACTCTTATAGCCTGCAGTTGGAATATTATGACGCATCATAAATGCTTTCGCAAATTCTTTGCTACCTTCCAATGTAGCACCTTTTTGTGAAGGTCCTATTACCGGAATTTTATTTAATTCAGAGTCTTTCTGAAAATAATCATAGATTCCCTTTACAAGAGGATCTTCAGGGCCAACTACGACCATATTTATATTATTGTCAAGAACAAAAGCTTTGATAGAAGAAAAATCATCCGCCTTAATATTAACATTTTCTCCTACACTGCTCGTTCCTGCATTTCCCGGAGCAATATACAATTTTTCTATCTTTGGGCTCTGCGCTATTTTCCATGCTAATGCATGTTCTCTTCCACCCGAACCTAATAATAATAATTTCATAGTTGTATTGTATTTTTTATTTAAGAAACTCATCAAAATACTGAGTCATTTTATTATTTAAATGTACACGGTCTTTACCTACAACGCCATGTTCATGTCCCGGATAGATAAATAAATCCGGATAAGTGCCAGCTTCAATGCAAGCTTTCATAAAAGAATAAGTATGCTGAGGAACACAAGTAGGATCTACTCCTCCATGAATTACCAACAGATGTCCTTTCAGGTTACCTGCCTTGAGTTTCATATTAGAATCTTTGTATCCTTCCGGATTTGTTTCCGGTGTATCCATGTAACGTTCTCCATACATTACTTCATAATAACTCCAGTCAATAACAGGTCCACCTGCTACGCCAACCTTGAATGTATCCGGATAACGTAACATTAGATTTGTTGTCATAAATCCACCAAAGCTCCATCCGTGAACTCCAATTCTATTTGCATCAACAAATGGAAGAGTCTTCAGGAATTCAACACCTTTCATCTGATCTTTAGCTTCTACTACACCCAAGTGACGGAAAGTTGCCTGTTCAAATGCCAGGCCACGATTTTCGCTTCCACGATTATCTATGCTGAACATCACATAGCCTTTGCTTGCCATATAGATTTCCCAGCCACGTGCTCCGCCCAACCAGGTATTATTAACCACCTGAGCATGAGGGCCACCATATACATAAATAACTGTCGGATATTTCTTTGACGGATCAAAATCAACAGGCTTTATCAAACGATAATAAAGATCGGTTACCCCATCATCAGCCTTAATCGTTCCCATCTCAATAGTTGGAGTTTTGTATCCATCATAAGGATTACTTGCTGTAAGTAAATTATTCACCTTTCCTTTATTTACATCAATAAGATCAATACAACGAGGAGTTGTGGTGGATACATATCTATCGATTACATATTTCCCTGAAGCCGAAAGCAGTGTTGTATGAGTCCCGGCAGCCGGAGTAACTCTCGTACGTTTACCTGTTTTCAGATTAACTTTATATGTTTGAGCTTCCAATGGACTTGCTTCGGTTGATGAAATATAAATATTGTCTCCTTTGGCATCAAACCCAAGAATATCTTTTACTAACCAATTTCCACTTGTCAATTGTTTGAGAAGTTTTCCATCTATATTATAGATGTATAAATGATTAAAACCATCTCTTTGGCTTTGATAAATAAACTTAGTATTATCCCCTTTTAGAAATAATATAGGATGCTGTGGTTCTACATATTTCGGGCTACTCTCTTCAATCAACATCTTCTCCTTATTTCCACTTTCTACATTATAAGAGAAAAGTTGAGAGTGATTCTGATCGCGGTTTAATTCAATATAATAAAGAGTTTTTTCATCAGGGCTCCAAGCTATATTGGTAAAATAACGATCTTTAGGATTGCCAGCATTCAGATATATAGTTTTTCCTGTAGCTACATTATATATTCCAATAGTCACTTCATGACTAGTCATTCCTGCCATTGGATATTTTCCAGGTCTCTCTGTAGCAATGCGTGAATCTATATCAACGAAAGGATAATCGGCAACCATCCGTTCATCCATTCTATAGAAAGCTAATAAATTTCCTTTTGGTGACCAGAAAGTTCCTTTTGAAATTCCAAACTCATTACGGTGGACGCTTTGTCCACAAACAACACCCTTTGGTTCATGAGTAATCTGGATATTCTGTCCTTTTGAATCAGCAATATAGAGGTTATTATCAATGGTATAAGCTACAGCATTATTTTCTTTGCAATAATCGTTATTCGCAGCTTTCTCTTTTACATTAATAACATTAGTTATTTTCTGTATTCCAAAATCATAAAAAACACTCTTCTGAGGTAATTCAATTTTCATGATTTTCTTTTCAGGAAAAGGAAAAGAAACTGAATAAAAATGACTGATCTTTCCTAGCTTTTGATCTCCCAAAGACTTATTAATCTGTTCCAGGGTTACGATCGTGGTTTCTTTCATCTTGTTAGCAGGATCAATAGATACAAGTTTATCTATATCCGGCTTTATACAAATATCATCCCACCATTGCAAACCATAAAGATTCTCAGGAAGATGCTGAGCATAAGTAGCACCTCCCGGAATTAAATCATCTATAGTGAATTCTTTCAAATTCTGAGCCATAGTTCCAGTAGATAAAAACAATGTTGCACCCAAGGCCATCATTAATTTTTTCATCTTTAATATGCTTTTTCTTTCTTGAAATCTTTATATTTTCCTCCAAAGATCTGGTATTTGCGGAATTCACATTCCAAAGATCCATTAAAAAGTGGAATTTTGCGAGATGGCTTCAATCCAATCTGATCAAAACATTCTTCACGATAACTTAAAATCCATGCATCCTGATCAGTAAAGGCATGTTTCAGGCGTTCGCCAATCATTTGATATAGTCCCAATAAATCACGAGTAGAGATACGTTCACCATAAGGAGGGTTCATAACTATAACCGATTTTTCCTTTGGTTGTTCAAACTGTTGGAAAGGTTGTAATTTTAAAATAATTTCCTTAGATAAACCTGCAGCCTTTACATTATTTATTGCAATTTCGTGAGCTTGAGGATTATTGTCGTAACCGAATATTTTATGATCGAACTCACGTTCCTGAGAATCATCATTGTAGATATTATCAAACATTTCCTGATCAAAGTCTTTCCATCTTTCGAATGCAAACTCTTTGCGGAAAACACCCGGTGCAATATTGCGGGCAATAAGTGCAGCTTCAATAGGAATAGTTCCTGATCCACACATTGGGTCAATTAAATCACATTGTCCATGCCAGCCTGTCATCAAAATCATTCCTGCTGCAAGCACTTCGTTTAATGGAGCTTCAACAGCTTCCTGACGATAACCTCTACGATGAAGAGATTCACCAGAAGAGTCTAACGAAAGGGTACATTTATTTTGTGCAATATGAATATTCAAAAGAACATCAGGCTTATTGATACGTACAGAAGGGCGTTTGCCATTTAAATCTTTGAAATAGTCAACAATAGCATCTTTTACTTTGTACGCTACAAACTTTGAATGACGAAACTCTTCGCTAAAAACAACTGCATCTACAGCAAAAGTTTTATCTGCATCAAGATAGTCTTCCCAATTTATCTTTTTAATCTGATTGTATACCTCATCAGCATCCTTAGCGTTAAAGTGTTTGATAGGTTTTAAAATACGAATCGCTGTACGCAAACAAAAATTTGCACGATACATCATTTCTTTATCACCAGAGAAGGAGACCATACGTCTGCCAATCTGTACATCATTTGCTCCTAAATTAGTTAATTCTTCAGCTAAGACTTCTTCCAGCCCCTGGAAAGTTTTTGCTATAAGTTCAAATTGCATATATTATTTTTAAAAATTTATTTTTTTGCTTTTGTTTGTACCAGTCTTGCTCCCTGAGGAACATCTTCAGTTACCCATATATTACCTCCAACAGTTGCACCTTTTCCAACAGTTATACGTCCCAGAATAGTAGCGTTAGAGTATACAATAACATCATCTTCAAGAATTGGATGACGTGGAATTCCTTTGATAGGATTACCATCTTTATCGAGTGGAAAGCTTTTAGCACCAAGAGTTACACCTTGATAGAGTTTCACGTTATTGCCAATGATACTGGTTGCACCAATTACTACACCCGTTCCGTGGTCTATAGTAAAATAAGATCCAATCTGCGCTCCGGGATGTATATCAATACCTGTTTCAGAATGAGCCATTTCTGTAATGATACGAGGAATTAAAGGAACTTCAAGTTTCAACAATTCATGAGCGATTCTGTAATTTGTAATGGCTTTAATAGCAGGGTAGCAACAAATTACTTCTCCAAAGCTTTGCGCAGCAGGGTCACCATTATACGCAGCTTCAACATCAGTAGCCAAAGTACGGCGTAACTGAGGGAATAGTCCAATAAGCTTAGCAGCCAAATCTGCAGCTTTTGCCTGTTTTGTTTCAGTATCCTCTGTGCATTCTTCTGAAGCGCCAAAACATAAACCTGCCATTATTTGCTTTGTAAGCAAACCAAAAAGCTTTTCAATATTTACTCCGATGTGATAATTGATAGTGCGGCTATTCACCGTAGAGTTTCCAAAATAACCTGGAAAAAGAATCGCACGCGAAAGCTCTATAATATCTTGAAGAATCTTAGCAGAAGGAAGTGGCTCTCCATCTTTATGCTGATGCATCAATCCCTTATATGATTCGCTTTCCGAAAGCTCATCAACAGCTTGTGTCAGAATGTGAGTAAAATTCATTGGACTCATAAGTAATCCCTACTATTTATAACTGCGCAAAGTTAGGAATTATTGCCAATAATACAATGAATTAGCTTTGAAATCTCACGTTTATTAATAATTGAACTACATTACCCTATTTCTTAATTTTCTTCTGTAAGAAAGTAAGAGCAGAACAAATATCCATAAAGTATTTTTAGGGTAAACAAAAACAACCGGCAATCAATGCTTTTTATTAGCAATTGATTACCGGTTTATATTATGCTATTATTTTAATATGAATTATTCAGCCAATACACCTTTAAGAGTAGCAGAGCTTGCTTCATTGATTGTAACCTTAACAAAATCACCAATTCTATGATTTCCTCTGTCAAATACAACCACACGATTCTGTTCTGTTCTACCTACAAGCTGTTCGCGAGAACGTTTAGAAACACCTTCTACCAAAACTTCATAAGTTTTGCCAATACAGCGCTTATTACTTTCAGCTGATAGTTGATTCTGTAATTCTATAATCTCATTCAACCTGGCCACCTTTACTTCTTCAGACACATTGTCTTCCAAATTTTTAGAAGCGTAAGTTCCTGGTCGTTCTGAATATTTAAACATGAAAGCAGAATCATAAGCACATTCTTTCATTAAAGAAAGAGACTCCTGATGATCTTCTTCCGTTTCAGAATGGAAACCAGAGAATATATCGGTAGACAATCCACAATCAGGGATAATTCTCTTTATTGCAGCGACTCTTTCCAGATACCACTCACGATTATACTTCCGGTTCATGAGCTTCAAAATTCTTGAGCTTCCACTTTGTACCGGTAAATGAATGTGTTTACATACATTTGGCACCTGAGCAATTACTTCCAAGGTTTCATCACTCATATCCTTTGGATGAGAAGTTGTGAAACGTACACGCATAGTTGGAACTGCTTCAGCTACAGTACGAAGTAGCATAGGGAAAGTTATGGTTTCACCATCTTTTTCAAAGCAGTACGAATTTACATTCTGTCCCAGTAATGTAACTTCTTTATAACCTTTTGCTGCTAAATCGCGCACCTCGTTAAGGATACTTTCCACATCCCTGCTACGCTCACGTCCACGGGTATAAGGAACAATACAATAAGTGCAGAAATTATTGCAACCACGCATAATCGAAACAAATCCTGAAATATGATTACCACAAATACGTGAAGGAATTACATCGCGGTAAGTTTCAGTAGTAGAAAGTTCTACATTCATGGCTTTTTCACCTGTTTCAACAGAAGCGATAAGTTCGGGTAAAGTTAAATAGGCATCCGGACCAACAACAAGATCAACATGATGATTTTCTATCAAATCATCTTTTACTCTTTCTGCCATACAGCCTAATACACCAACAATAAGATGTTTCTTTTTCTTCTTTAATGAATAAAAGAATTCCAGACGATTCAGAATCTTTTGTTCAGCGTTATCACGAATCGAACAAGTATTCATAAAAACAGCATCTGCTTCTTCCAGGGTTTCACACGCATTGTACCCTGCCATCTTCATTACTGACGCAATTACCTCGCTATCTGCCACATTCATCTGACAGCCATAAGTTTCGATAAACAACTTTTTGTTCTCAAAATCAGTTGCAGATTTAAAGTCTGCTCCTGTTACTTCATTCATAATCTTACAATTTAAAATTTGGACGCAAAGATACGTCTTCTTAGCCAATTACGTAGTGCGGCACTTAAAAAAAATGCATAAACTTACATTTATAAGGAATTCTTAAAAAGAATTATAAAAAATCCTCATCTCCATATTCTGGATATTAGTGGGGAAAATTAGTTAACATAACAATTAACTACCAAAGTATTAATTAGTTAATATTGTAACAAACACAAAGAAACGGAACTCTTAAAAAGACTGTTTTTTAGAACGATTTCTGTAATACTATCAATTTAAATTCATATCTTTGAAAACTAAATTTAAATATAATCATGGATGATTTTCTTCAATACATAATTGTTGTTGTTGCAGTTATTGCAGCAATAGTAAGCAAAATCCGTACACAGGAGAAGGCAGATAATGATAAAAATAATAAGAAACCTACAGTAGTTCCTTCAGAACCGGAGAATAAAAAAGGAAATACTATTTTAGAAAACTGGGAAAAATGGTTTGAAGCTGATGAGACTAAGGTTAGTCCGCTAAAGCAGGAGCCTGTAAATGTATCTATTCATCCGTCTCCGAAAAATGCAGAACTTTCAACTGCAAAAAAACAAGCCACAACTACTGATTATAAAGAAAAAGAAGATATTTCTCTAAAGAATGAAATACTTGAAAATACTCCCGACATTCAACTTAATACAATAGAAGATGTGCGTCGGGCTATTATTTATTCAGAAATAATTCAAAGAAAGTACTAAAAAATTTAATTTAACTTGAAATTATACTATTGAAGATTATGTCATTAAAGTTTATTACCGCAGAAGAAGCTGCAAGCTTCGTTAAAGATGGAGATAACGTTGGATTCAGTGGATTTACACCTGCAGGTGCACCCAAAGCTATACCAGCTGCTATTGCAGAAAGAGCAATAGCCGAGCATGAAAAAGGAAATCCGTTCAGTATTGGAGTACTTACAGGAGCATCTTCAGGAGATTCTCTTGATGGTGCACTTACCAGAGCCAAAGCAATTAAGTTCCGTGCTCCATACCAAACTAACAAATCTATGAGAAACGCCATAAATATCGGAGAGATAGATTATCAGGATCTTCATCTTTCTGAAATGGCACAACAGGTTCGTTACGGATTCATGGGAAAAGTAAATGTAGCTATTATTGAAGCTTGTGAAGTAACCGAAGATGGAAAAATATATCTGACTACTGCCGGAGGAAATGTTCCTACATATTGCCGCTTAGCCGATAAAATTCTTATTGAATTAAACAGCCATCATAGCAAAGGACTGATAGGTATGCACGATATGTATGAGCCTTTGGATCCTCCTTACAGAAAAGAATTGGCTGTATATACTCCATCAACCCGCATCGGTCTTCCTTATGTACAAGTAGATCCTGCAAAAATCGTTGGTATTGTTGAAACTAACACTCCTGATGAAGCACGTGGTTTTGATCCTGCCGATGAAATAACTACTCAAATTGGAAATAACGTAGCAGCTTTCCTGGCAAAAGAATTAAAAGCCGGACGTATTCCTTCTACTTTCCTTCCACTTCAATCGGGTGTAGGTAATGTAGCTAATGCAGTTTTAGGAGCATTGGGAAAAGATATGGATGTACCTGCATTCGAGATGTATACTGAAGTTATTCAGGATTCTGTTATCGACTTAATGTTGCAAGGAAGAATTAAATTCGGAAGTTGCTGCTCATTAACATTAACAGATGAGTGCTTGCAAACTATTTATAATAATATCGATTTCTTCAAGGATAAAATAGTTATGCGTCCAGCTGAGATTTCCAATAATCCGGAAATTATACGTCGTCTGGGAGTTATCAGTATAAATACTGCTATTGAAGTAGACATTTATGGAAACGTGAACTCTACTCATATTGGCGGAACAAAGATGATGAATGGTATTGGTGGTTCTGGAGACTTTACCCGTAATGCTTACATGTCTATCTTTACTTGTCCATCTGTTGCCAAAGGAGGAAACATTAGTGCTATTGTTCCAATGGTATCTCATTGTGACCACAGCGAACACTCTGTTAACATTATTATCACTGAGTTAGGAGTAGCCGACCTGAGAGGTAAGAGCCCTATTCAAAAAGCAGAGGCAATCATTGAAAACTGCGTTCATCCTGATTACAAACAACTTCTTTGGGATTATCTTAAATTTGCCGGAGAAGGACATAAGGGACATACTCCTCACCGTATTGATGCAGCTCTTGCATTCCATGTTGCATTGGCAAAGAAGGGAGATATGAAAGCTGTAAACTGGGCTGATTACGAATAGTATTTAAACGATTTATATTTATGAGGGTACCCCAAAAGGGTACCCTTTTTATTTGCGCGGAATTATTCTTCTTTTTTCTGTATATATAGGGGGTGAAATAAAAAAGCCCGCGGCTTATAATCAACCAATTAGCTTAAAAAGTAAAATGGCTTGTCAGAAAACTTCCTTTATAGTTTCTCTTAAAAATAGAAAGTACGAGTTAAAAAGTGTTTCATGATTGATTTTAAGCACTATATAGGGGGATAAAAAAGAACTAAATTTCGGTCCTTTTTATATAATATTACATATTAAACCAATAAGATGCCCTCGAAAAGTGAAAAAAGAGACTTATACAGTTAACCCATAAAAGTCATTCACTTAGTATACAGTTATTTATGGCTATATATTAATTATGTAAAATATTAAAACTTTAATCAAGAATAGATTACATATAAAAGACCAAGTAATTCTACAATAAATCTCTCTATTTTAGTCGCTTTTCATACTTATAGAAAAGCGTTATCCTACTGTTTGGACAGCCCCATTTTATCCCTTAGGTTTTCAACAAATAAAAATGCTTCTTTCATTTCAGGAGATTGTTTTTATTCACAAAGCAATTCACAGACTTTATCTTGAAATGCTCTTGCTTTAGCGGTTGCCATAACATTCTGATTAATGATAGAGAAAGCAATTATATGGCCGTTGGATGCTGTGGCGTAACCGGCCAATGAACTTACACCGGTTACCGATCCGGTTTTAGCATGCACATTTTTATATGCTTTACCTTCTTTCATCCGTCCGCCGAGTGTGCCATCTACTCCGGCAATTGGGAGGGCAGGGTATAATTCTTCAAAAATAGGCTTCTGTGAATAGGCATATCTAAGATAAGCAACCAGTAATTCAGGGGAAACATAATTATATAAAGAAACTCCACAGCCATCAACCAGATTATAATCCTTAGGGTTGAGCCCTAGTTCTGAAATAACTCTTTGAATTACTTTCACTCCATCCTCGCGGCTCAGATGCTTTTTACCTGATTCCTTCGCTGCAGTGTTATAAAGAATAGCTTCGGCAGAAAGGTTATCGCTGTTCTTCATTGCACGCTGAAGCACCAGACTAAAGGGGTGAGAAAGTCGGGCAAAGAATACTGCTGTTGAATCTTTAGGAAGTTCGTCATATACATAGCCGGGAAGTTGAATTCCCTCCTCTTTTGCTCTTTCCATGAAGGTATGCATAAAAAAATTGGCAGAGTTAGATACAGTTATTCGTAAACGTTTTGTCGACTGTACATTTCCCGTAACCAGAATATTATTCTCCTTTTCCATCCAATTCCGGGAAGCATCCAGAGCTTCTTTCTCCGGATAGTTACTTACAGTTTGGTTTTTAATTGTATAATATGAGGAAGTCGGAGTGCAGACTAACTCTGCAGGTTCTCCCTTTTTCCCCGGTTTAGCATAGATCTCAACATATCCTTTCTGAAGCATTAACGGAGATATTTCCGGTTGAAAAGAATAGGGTGCATCATCCCACGACCAGCCTGCACCCCAGTATAGAGAGTCGGCCATTGAAACATCTGCAATAAACTTACCGGTTATACTTTTTATGCCCGACTGACTAAGCATTCTTATCAATCCGTTCATGCTGGGATCAATAAACTCAGAATCTAGTCCGCCTACCAGATAAAGGTCGCCGTATAAAACTCCATTTCTTATTTCACCGGTATGGTAAAACGTTGTAGAAAAGAAATGGTCCGGACCAAGAACTGAAAGTCCGGTTATTGCCGTAATCAGTTTTTGAATGGAAGCCGGACGATAAAGTTTATTTTCCTGATAAGTATAAAGAGACTTGCCATCTGTAAGATCGTAAACAGAAATGCCGACTTCAGACGTTTTTAAGAAATCTTCTTCCAAAAGTTTATCGAGTTTTGCCTTCAGCCCGGGCTGTGCAAAGACTAGTATCTGACAAAAGAACACAAAAAACAATATGGAAAAAGTACGTTTCATTATAAAGCCTCCTTAAATATTTCGCCAACAGTAGGATGTGGAAAAACAAAACGTTTCCATTCCTCCGTTTTTAATCCCAATTCAACTGCCATCACTGCAAGAGTTATAATCTCAGATGCAGGATTGCCATAAACATGAACACCAAGAACGGTATCATCTTCGCCAATCAGCATTTTGCACATTCCGTTTACTCCTTCATTTTCGGCAACAAATCTGCCGGAGAATGCCATTGGAAGTTTAATAGTTTTATATGCGATACTTGCCGATTGCAAACTCTCTTCTGTTTGTCCCACTCCTGCTATTTCCGGATTGGTATAAACCACACCGGGAATTGCACGATAACTCATTTTATCTTGCTTTCCAAGAATATGATGAACAGCAACCTCTGCTTCCCGAACGGCTGTATGAGCAAGAAGAGAAAATCCTGTTAAATCACCACAAACATAAACACTTTCTACAGAAGATTGCATGTATTCGTCAACTTTAATGCATCTGCGTTCAGTTCTTTCGAGGGAAAGATTTTCCAAACCGAAGCCTTCAGTAACAGGTCGGCGGCCCACACTCATTAGAATCTTTTCGGCTGTAATACTTCCTTTGCCTTCCTGATTCTCGAATATAACAGTTGCCCCATTTTCGGCATTCTCAAATGCCAGCACTTTTGTTCCAATAAGGAACTTAATCCCTTTCTTTGCATAATCAGCTCTTAGTAAAGCAGACAGTTCTTTATCCATTCCACCCAGAATCTCATCAAGCATCTCAATAACGGTGACTTCTACTCCCAGACTATTGAAGAAAGATGCAAATTCCATTCCTATTACACCACCACCCACGATAGCCAAAGAAGTAGGAAGTTCTTTATTGTCGAGGGCATCCCGGTGAGTCCAGAAGTTTATCTTTTCTACTCCCGGAATAGGAGGAATAAATGTTTCGGAGCCAGTACATAGAATCAAGTTACTGCATTCGTAAGTCTCATCGTTGCATTGAACCGTGCTTTTATTAATTATTTTTGCTTCACCGTTTATAATTGTAACATTATTGGTTGTCAGTTTTGATTTTACTCCAAGCACCAGTTTACGCACCACCTTAGCCTTCCGTGCAATAATCTTGCTCAAGTCGAAAGAAGATTCAGGAATAGTTACGCCATACTTTGAGGCATGACGGGCATAATCGTAAACTTTAGCCGAATACAGTAATGTCTTGGTAGGAATACAACCTTCGTTCAGGCATACGCCGCCTAGGTTTTGTTTCTCAAAAAGGACTACGTTCAATCCTTCTTTTCCGGCAAGTTCGGCAGCTGTATATCCTGCCGGACCTCCTCCAATAATAGCAACATCGTATTTCATAGTAGTTGATCGGTAATGGTTAATTTATTCTTTATTTGTCAGTAACTGAAATAACTCCGCCTTCTTTTCTTTTGCAGGAAGCAGAGAATAGTATTCTTTTTTGTGTTTTATCAATATAAATTCTGTAACGGAAATACCAGCAAGCTTTAATTTATAAAATTCATCAATAGATTCAATTTCATCAATCGCTATAGTTCTGTTTTTAAAAAATCTGCCTTGAGAAATAATAAGAGTTCGTTCTGGAGTTATTATATATTGTGTATGAAATGTTTTTTCAAGCATATAGATAAGCCACGAAATAAACAGTACTCCTAAACTAAGAAAATTATCCATAAAAAAGGAAATAGCTAATCCTGATAAAAGAACAAAATAGATATAATGATACCAAATAACCCGTGCTCTAAATACTTTATTCATAACTATACTCATTATATATATTGTCAATTATCCGAGCCGCAATTTACTAATTTTATTAATTATTGAGCGGGAAAAGTACAATTAAAAAAGTTATTTCGTAGCTTTGTGTTCTCTAAACATATACAATTATGATTAAGAAGTTTGATTTCTTAGTAATCGGTTCAGGTATTGCCGGTATGAGTTTTGCCCTGAAAGTGGCACATAAAGGAAAGGTCGCACTTATTTGCAAGACCACTTTAGAAGAAGCAAACACCTATTTCGCTCAGGGAGGAGTTGCTTCCGTTACAAACACACTAGTAGACAATTTCGAGAAACATATTGAAGATACGATGATTGCCGGCGATTGGATTAGTGACCGGGCGGCAGTTGAAAAAGTAGTTAGAGAGGCTCCCGCTCAAATCAATGAACTTATCAGCTGGGGAGTAGATTTCGATAAAACTGAAAAGGGAGATTTTGACTTGCACAAAGAAGGCGGTCACTCTGAATTCCGTATTCTGCACCACAAAGACAATACAGGAGCCGAAATTCAGGATAGTCTTATCCAGGCTGTAAAGCAACATCCTAACATCACAATCTTTGAAAATCATTTCGCCATTGAAATTCTTACGCAGCATCACCTGGGAGTTACGGTTACCCGCCAAACTCCGGATATTAAATGCTACGGAGCTTATATTTTAGATCCGAAAACCGGAAAGGTTGATACTTATCTGGCAAAAGTTACTTTGATGGCAACCGGAGGTGTAGGGGCTGTTTACCAGACTACTACTAATCCACTGGTAGCAACCGGAGACGGAATTGCTATGGTTTACCGTGCAAAAGGAACGGTTAAGGATATGGAATTCATTCAATTTCATCCAACAGCGCTTTATCATCCGGGAGACCGCCCTTCATTCCTTATTACTGAGGCGATGAGAGGTTACGGAGGTGTACTTCGAACCATGGATGGAAAAGAGTTTATGCAGAAGTATGACGAACGTCTTTCGCTTGCTCCACGTGATATCGTGGCAAGAGCTATAGACAATGAAATGAAAAACCGTGGTGACGAGCATGTTTATCTGGATGTAACTCACAAAGATCCGGAAGAAACTAAAAAGCACTTCCCGAATATATACGAAAAATGTCTCAGTCTGGGCATTGACATTACTAAAGATTATATACCTGTTGCTCCGGCAGCCCATTATCTTTGCGGTGGTATAGAGGTAGATCTCGACGCCTGTTCTTCAATTGAAAGACTTTATGCCGTTGGAGAATGTTCCCGCACCGGCTTGCATGGTGGTAACCGCCTTGCATCAAATTCACTTATTGAAGCAGTAGTATATGCCGACGCAGCAGCCAAACACAGTTTAAGCGCTGTAGATCAATATACCTATAACGAGGATATTCCAGAATGGAACGATGAAGGAACACGCTCACCCGAAGAAATGGTACTTATTACTCAAAGCGCCAAAGAAGTGGGACAGATTATGAGTACTTACGTGGGCATTGTTCGTTCAGATCTCCGTTTAAAACGTGCATGGGACCGCCTTGATATTATTTACGAAGAAACAGAAAGCTTGTTTAAACGTTCAAAAGCATCTAAAGAAATATGTGAGCTTAGAAACATGGTAAATACTGGTTATCTCATCATGCGTCAGGCAATAGAACGCAAAGAAAGCCGTGGATTGCACTATACAATAGACTATCCACACGCAAAAAAGTAATCTGGCATAAACTTCGCCCTGTTTTTATAACAAACGGAATAGTTTCCTAAAAACCTGGCGAATAAAGAATAAATCCTTGTACAGAACAATTAATTCTTTTGTACAGAAGAATTAATTGTTCTGTACAAAAGAAAACAATCTTTTGTACAAGAATCTAATAACATGCCTCGAAACATTGCCAAAAGAGTCCTTATATCTGTGTCGAACGACCTGGTTACCGACCAAAGAGTCGGTAAGGTTTCGGCTTCGTTGCAACGAAACGGATATGATGTACTGCTGATTGGTTGTATAAAAAAAGAGAGTAAACCATTAGATCGCCCCTATCAGACCTACCGCTTCAACCTGTTTTTCAGGAAAAAATTCATCTTTTATCTGGAATATAACCTGCGTCTGCTGTTTGTATTGCTCTTTAAGCGCAAAGATATTCTGTTGTGCAACGATACCGATGCCCTACCCGCCAGTTTTATTGCCGCCAAACTATGCAGAGTTCCGTTAGTTTTTGATGCACACGAGCTGTTTCCCGAAGTTCCTGAACTAGCAGACCGCCCGGGAATAAAAAAGGTTTGGGAAAACATTGAAGATATCTTCTTCCCTCACCTGAAGAATTCCTATACCGTATGCCAATCTATTGCGGAACATTATAAGCAGAAATACGGCATCACAATGGGGATTGTTCGTAACATTCCCAATAAAGATACTGCAACTTCATCCATAAATAGTGCCGAAAGAAAAAAAATAAGTCTTTTGCCTTCGCTCGAAAGGAAAAAACTGCTGCTCTATCAGGGTGCTATAAACGTTGGTCGTGGAGTAGACTGGCTTATTAATGCCATGCCCTATCTTGATAATTGCATACTTTGCATTTGTGGTGACGGAGACTTACTGCAGGAAATGAAAACGCTTACCAAGGAAAAACAATTGGATGAGAGAGTTATTTTCACCAGCCGGCTTCCTTTTGAAGAACTTAATCAATACACCGAAATAGCCGACCTGGGGTTTGTTCTTTTAGAGAATATGGGGTTAAGTTATTACTATTCTCTCCCCAATCGCATCTTCGATTATATGAAATATGGCGTACCTGTTCTTGCATCTAATTTTCCCGAAATTGCCCGCATTGTTGAAACACACCAAACGGGTAGACTAATCTCTCATTACGAATCGGAATATCTGGCTAAGATAATTCTTGAAATGTTGAAAGAATGGGAGAATAAACCGGAAGATAAAGTCCGGTTAAAAGAACTTTCTAAAAAATATTGCTGGGAAAACGAAGAAAAAGTGATGCTCGAAATAGTGAGAAACGCAAAATAAAAAAGGGAAAGCTGCCTAGTTTCGTTCTGTCCAGAAAAAAACTAAGTCAGCTTTCACACTACTAATCAACTAATAATAACTAATCTATTAAGGAACACTTTCCTCTATTTATTAAACATAAAATCTTATTTAAAAACTAAAATGGATATTTCCCGGCAGCAGCTCCTTGTACAAGGCCATTAAGTGCCTTTGTATCTTCGGCAACTGTTGTTGAACGGTTAAATATACCGCATCCCTTATCGCCTGTTCCACCATTATCCCAGTAAAACGGAACAATACCATAGTTTTTAGCCTGCTCTGTTACGTATTTAATGTAATAAGCACGAGAATCTAAATGATGAGTCAACGCATCACCCGTAAGCGATAAACGCCGTGTAGGAGAATACTCACCCAGAATAACCGGATAACCCTTATCTATAAAATTCGTTTTCATTTTAGCAAACTGAGATATTACATGATCTTCTTCACCCCAGGTTGCAGCTCTTCCTGCCAATGCTCCTGTTGCATATTGATGATAATCCGCTCCCCAAAAAACAAAATACTTGCCCCAGGTTGCATCACTCTCCAATATACAAAATTGTGACGGATCATAATAATGAACTTCAACCATTAATCTATTTTGAACTTTATCTGTAGAAACTTTTAAATTAGAGACTGCCTGGTTAATATCTGTACTAAATGCCTGAATAAGAAGGTTACGATAAGCGTTCCTTCCACCAGTAGAACGTACTGCATCTACAAAAGTCTGGTTATACGACATCTGAACATTGTAATTATCCTGAGTCGGTGTTCCACCATTAGAGCCCATATTCACTTCATTTGTTCCGGCAAAAAGAAGATGTTCATCATAATTTCTGAAATATACAGCAATTTGTTCCCATATTGCTTTTTCTTTCTTAGTAACCTCTTCTTGTTTTGCGAGAGTAGGATTATTATCCAGCCAGCCACCATCCGAATGAATATTTATAATAGCGTACATATCATTGGAAACACAATAATCAACAACCTCTTTTACCCTTGCCAACCAAAAGTCTTTAATTTTATAATTCGTTGAATTTTCAAGATATCTGTTCCATGCACAAGGTATTCTCACAGCATTAAAACCAGCAGCTTTCACTGCATTTATCATAGCCTTAGAAGCTTTAGCATTACCCCAATCTGTTTCACCACTGATAACAGATCCTGTTGCAGTAGAACTTGTGCATTCAAGCGTATTTCCTAAATTCCATCCCAAATATATTTTTTTTGCAAGCACAAAAGCATCGCTTTCCATTCCTGTTTTATCGGCAGCAATAAAAAGATCTTTTGCCGCCTGATTAATAGTAACAGTTTCTATTAAACCCGCCATTGTGAAAGTTATTGTACCTACTCTTGAAAAAAGAGAAGCATTGTTTGCAATAGTAAATACTTCTGTTTTATTGGTTACAGTACGGGTAGCTGTCTGAGATATCCAATCCTGATTAATTGTTACTGTATGAGCTGCCGTAGTTTGTAATTCTACTGTTATCTGACCACCATCGGCACTAACATCATACGTACTTTTCTTTACCACTAATAAATTAGTTAATTCCTGCGTTACTTTTATCTGTTTTGAAAGAGAACCTGCAGTAACAGTAATTACAGCTTCACGAGTATCGTTAGTTGTATTCTCTGTAGCAGCAACTGTAATTTGTTTAGTACCGGCTTCACCCGAAGAAGGAGACAATGTGCACCACGACTGTGAACTTGTAGCTGTCCAATTTACATTCGTTTTAATAGCAAGCATAGTTGTACCACTTCCTTTGGCAAGTGTAAGCTCTTCTTTTGCCACTATTAATTCCGGTTGAACTTCTGGATCACTGCTAGAGCATGAATACAGAGCTGTTAAAAGAAGAATTAACCAAAAAGAAAAATATTTTTTTAAATAAACCATATTCTGAGTTATAAAGTTAGCTAATCTAAAAAGTGTAATTAGTTGATTTAACCACTATTCTTTATTGATTAAACAATCAATGATTATTATTGATGACACAATTCGTAGAACTTCTTTTCTTCTACAGAGCTCAGCTGAGCCTTTTTTAAATTTTGCTGATATTCACGAACTTTATCAACCTTAGCTTTAGTCTTTTCCATAAACGAAGCATCGTTAGCCAGCTGAGGATTTTCCTTAATTCTGTCAGTGCTTTGTTTCAAAGCTTTCAGTGCAACTTCAAATTCCAGCAATAACTTTTCGTTACTGTTCATATCAGATGTCTTTTTAGCCATTTCAATACAGGCCCTCTCCATCTGAGTAGCATATTCCTTCGATTTGGCAAATGCTGTATCTTCAGAAGCTTTTTCCTGAAGCTCTTCAACAGAATTAAAAGCATTCTCAAATTGCTCCTTTTTCTGTTCTTTCTGTGTCTTCTTATTGCTGCAAGCAACAATCAGTAAACAACAGACAGAAATAAATATATAAAGTGAAAAAGACTTCATAAATTAATATTTTAAAAAGAGGTTACCTAACATTTCAAGGTAACCTCTTTTAGTGTTAGTTATTAATTTGCTAAAACATAATGGAATCCTAAAATTTCATTTTTTGTATCACCAGCTCCGGTTGCATTTGATATAGCACCCAACCAGAATCCACCAGTATCAATAGTACTAAGAGAAGAACCTCCATGAGATATAAAGAGCCATTCTTTAGCTCCAAGAGGTGTTGTATAATAAGCACCCTTAGCATTAGATGTATTTAACCAGGCTCCAGCACTTCCTGTATAATTAACAAGCGGGAATTCAAATGTCATTGATGGCACATCAGGATTAATTGTCACCTTACCAGTAACCGAATATCCGGCAGTAGTAAGATTTCCGTCAGCATCATATACATCCTGAGTTAAGATAGCTTTAATATCAGAACCGGCAAGTTCAAATTTAATGCTAGCGCTTTTAGCAATGATACTGGTCTTTTCATTCCATATCCAACCATTCGAAGTAAAATCAGTACCAAAGGTTGAAGCACTCGTCCATCCGCCTGATAAATCAAAGTTAATCCAGTCTACAAACTGATTTGTGTCAGGCTTAAAAGTCTTTCCAACAAAAGCTTTTTTCCATGCTTTCAATGGATCGACTTCTGCGCCTCCTGCCTGAGGGATTAAATGATAAACCATATATTCCGGCTTAACAGCGTCACGTTTACCTACCCACATTCCGGAAACATTACCGGCAGCGTCTTTCTCTATCTTTGTGATACGCCATTGGTTAGCATCTGTTGTAGAAAGGGTTATCGAACCATTACAAATAACGAAGCTAGGTTTGAAACCATTAAAAGTATAAGTTCCTTTTTCATCCAATGTATAAGTACCAGATGTTAATGTTCCGTCAGGAGCAACATAAGTAGCAGTCTTATCATCTGAATTAAGAGTTAATGAGAAGTCTGCGTAATTACTAGCCGCTGCAGCATTAAATCCTGTCCAGCTATCATACTTATCTGCAGATGTCCATCCGGTATTCATCAAAGAACCATCAAGATTGGCCCAGTTGAAAGGAGTATCGGAAGATAGTACCCACTTAACAGATTTGTTGACAGTCTGTGATATATCGGTTTGCCATCCGCTAGGTAATGTAGGTTCTGGTTCGACCACTTCACCTGGTACCCAACTATCAAAGTAATCTTTAGAAATAAAGTTGTAAACTAACAAACAAGCACCTTCACCGGAAAGAGCTGGATCACGAAGAACAGCCAATTGCATTGTGTTCTCTGTTAAAGACATAATTTTAATATCTCCCCAATTAATTACAACTCCATCACGGTTACTATCATGCAGAATAGCAGCATCCTGAACAGTTAAAGTATGATTATCTGTATTAAGCATATAATTACCTGTCTCAGTTCCACGGTTAGCTATAGTTTTATGGTTAACAGTAATAGATGCACTACCTTTCAGGCTAAATGTCATTGAACCAAAATCAGCAGCATTCATTAACCATGTATTACCTTTATAGTCAGGACTCCAGTTCCAGGAATCTCCTTCTACCTTTTGTCCGTCAGTAACAGTAGTCCAGCTATCATCAGTTCCATAAAAGTAAAGAGGGCCTTTAAAAAATCTGCTTACACCATTTGCATCCAAATCAAGATACCAGGTCTTTTCTTTTCCTGCACCACCCGAAATTAAAGTCCATAACTCATTACTAATGAAGCCAGCATACATATTATCAACTTTAAAAGTTGTTTTTTGGCCATATACCACACCACCACGAGTCTCTACACCAAACTGAACATCATAAGTTCCCGCAAAAGGTATTTTCAGGGTAACTTTCTTTTCCTGACTACGTCCTTGTGGATGATTCCATAACGGAGTATACTCACTCCCCATCAAACTTGTTAAATAGATAATGTTTGGATTAGTCGCATCATGCTCTATTTTATAAGCAATGCCTTCTAACAGATCTTCGGTCTTTACATCTTTATCTCCCAAAGAAAATTCATCAGGTGAACAAGAGGTAAACATTATTGCCACAGTGGCTAATAAAGTAAATAGTTTAAATATCTTATTCATAATAGTATCGTTTTAAAGTTATTTCCAACCAGCATTTTGTTTCAATACACCAGCAGAAAGTGTTATCTGTGTGTTCGGAATCTGCATAAATCCTCTTGTAGCAGTAATCTTTTCAGCAGTTATTACAACAGAATCATCCGCATTACCACTCAAAACGCTTTGAGTCTGTGCAATAGTAGAAGCTGCACTATTAAGTCCCTGACGAAGCAAATCCCAATAGCGGAGTCCTTCGAAAGCAAACTCAAAGCGGCGTTCTTCCAAAATATCAGCAGTTGTAACAGCAGTCTTTGCAGTTAAACCAGCACGGGTATGTACCATATTGTAATAGCTAAGTGCATTAGTTGAACCCAACTCAGCAGCCATCAACAATACATCAGCATAACGAATTACTACGAAATCCTGATCTTGAGAAATCTGAAAGTCATTTTCGCCACCTGTATCAGAAGTCCCATCAGGCAATGCAGTCGGAGTATATTTCTTAACTGAATAACCGGTATACTCACGTTGGTCTTTAATATCATATTTACTTTCAATACCTTCTCCTGCTATGTCAATTATTGATGCTGTTTTACGTTTATCATCAGAAGTATACGCTTTTACTAATTTTGGATTTACAGTACATGCCCCCCAACCTTTTCCATAAGGAGACCAGTTTGTATTACGCATACCCATCATAACTAACCAACGGTTACCATCAACCATTCCATTATAATTCTGAGTATTATTAAACTTCTGTGCAAAGACTGTTTCTACATTTCCTTTTCCTGCATAACCTGATTTATCTAATGTGTTATTTGTAGCATTTGCAACATAACTTGCAGCTGGCCAAAGAGACTTATAGTCCGAAACTAAAGAAAATTCATTACTGCTAATTATACTTTCCAAACCAGCAAGAACATCGGCTTTAGTAACACCTAAATCATCCTTTCCATAGTATCCGGTATAGAATAAATAAACACGGGCAAGCATTGCTTTTGCTGCATAACTGGTTACACGGCCATCATTTTCACTTGCCTTAGCCTTCGGATAAGCATCAGCAGGAATATTTTCTGCTGCAAATTTTAAATCAGCAACTATTAGTTTATATGTTTCAACTGGATCTGCCTGAGTAACATTATCAGTAGTTGGTTCTGTTAACAAAGGAACTTTTTCAAAAAGGCGAACCAAATCAAAATACATAATTGCACGAAGGAATCTGGTTTCACCTTCAATACGGTTACGAGTTTTAGTCACTACAGCTTCATCTGTAGATTCCCATGAAGCAATATTTGGCAATTTTAACAATAAAGTATTACAACGGAAAATTCCTGCGTAATAATCGCCCCATGTTCCATTAAATATGTTATTATCAGAAGGAGATTGTGAGATATCAAATCTATCCAAAGCCTGATAACCACGACCATCTGTATTACCTGTTCCTCCAAAACAATTATCGGAAAGGATTTCTGAGGTTACATAAAAAGATTGATTACCATTGGAAGAAGTACGTTGATAACCATCATAACAACCAACCAGCGCCATCTCAGCATCTGCTTCTGTTTTATAGAAGTTCTGATCAAGGATAGACGTCTGTGGTTCTACATCCATAAAGCTTTCGGAGCAAGAAAAGAAGCTGATACTCAAAGCCCCTAATGCCAGTATATTTAATTTGAACTTATTCATAATTATTCCTTGTTTTAAGTGTTAGAATTTAAGATTAACTCCGAACAGATAAGTTCTTGGGCGTGGATAGTAACCTAAATCAATTCCTGATACCCATTTATCTGTTCCATAACCAATTTCAGGATCCATTCCATCATATTTAGTAAAGGTAAATGCATTCTGAACAGAAGCATAAAGTCTACATTGACTAATAAATTTGCAATTAATCAACTTAGCAAAATCATAACCTAATGTAATATTGCTGATACGGAGATAATCACCATCGTGCAAATAAAGATCAGAGAACTGCCAGTTAATATTGGTTTCTGTTACGCGAGGTATTTCATTTGAAGTTCCTTCACCTGTCCAACGATTAAGAATTGCTGTAGTATAGTTTGCTTGTTTATTTGTATGATTTCGATATGACTGAACAATTTTGTTACCTAATACACCATTGGCATTTACAGAAAAGTCAAATCCTTTGTAATCAAAGCCTAAATTGAAACCAAATGTAAAGTCGGGCATACCACTGCCTAAATCAGCTTTATCATCAGCATTAATAGTACCATCATGGTTCGCATCTACATATTTTACATCACCAGGTTTAACATTAGCTTGCAGAATTCCATTCCCTGCAGTTTTCCAATCTGAAATTTCCTGTTCATTTTGGAAAATACCAGCAGTTTTGTATCCCCAGAAATACCCTATTTCATGTCCATTCTGTGCACGATAAAATTCTTCAGAGTTATCATAAAGCATATTTGTTGAACCATGAATAATCCCGTCTACTGTAGGTATGTTTCCTACTTTATTTTTATTATATGCACCATTAATGCCTAAATTATAATTTAGTTTACCAATATGGTCATTCCAGTTTAAAGCAAGCTCAATACCTGTATTCTTTACATCTCCACCATTTATATAAGGAGCATCTGCACCAGCAGTTGCAAGAATTGGGGCTTTTACTAGCCAATCTTTGGTTGTTTTAACATAAAAGTCTGCATTTACTCCCAAACGGCTGCTCAATAAACGAGCATCGATACCAATATTTGTCTGTTCAGAAGTTTCCCACTTAACCTTTTCATTTGATAAACGGCTAGGATATGCACCGGCAACATTTGTTCCTCCAGTTCCAAATACATAATATGCAGCAGGATTACTACTTGAATAACCTGTAGAAGTATTAATAGGAGCGGCATATTGAAAATCATCTATATCCTGATTACCTACTTGTCCCCAGCTAGCACGAACTTTTAAGAAATCGAGCCAATTCTTTGTAGATTTCATAAAGTCTTCATTAGTCATAACCCAGCCGGCAGATACTGATGGGAAATATCCCCAACGATGGCCTGAAGCGAATTTAGAAGAAGCATCAGCACGCAATGTAGCATTAATCATGTATTTTTCTTTAAAATTATATCCGAGACGTCCAAAGTAAGAAACACGACGATATATATTTTCGGGTTTACCATTAACTGTTTTAGTATCTACAACACCTTTTACAGTTCCATCGTCATTATATTCAATGTATGCCTTACCTGTTGTATTATCAAGATATGCATGAGAAAAATCATTGAATTGAGATAATAGATTCCAATTAGAAGCAGATAAATATGTGCCTTGATAACGAACAGCCTCCATACCAATCATAGCATTAAAGGCATGATCTTTATTAATCGTAAAATCATAACTGGCTGTATTTGTCCATGTAAGCGTATGTCCCTTACTCATATTCTGTGTAGTAGTAGTATGTTCCTTGTTATAAGTATACACTGAGAACTGATAAAGTGGCTTAAAGCTACGATATTCAGATGCATAATAATTAATACCAAAAGTAGATTTAAACTTAAGATTCTTTATTGGTTCTAATTCTGCATAAACGTCAGCCATTAATTTCTGGTTATCATTCTTATTATTTACTGTAGTCATCATTGATCCGTAAGGATTACCATCTCCATTATACCAGGCAGAATTACTTGTATCGTTGTATGGACTGCCATAGATATTATTATCACTGTATACAGGAGAAAGAGGAGAAGTTACAAATGCTCCACGAAGTGTGTTGTTGTATTGGTTACCAACACTAACACCTGTATTCTTTATATAATTAAAATTTAAGTGCTGACCAACCTTTAATACATTCTTATAGAGCTTATTTTCGGTATTAATGCGGAAACCATAACGTTCGTAATTAGAAACATCTTTACCACCCACAACACCTTCCTGAGAAGTATAATTCAATGAAAGAGAGTAAAGAGATGAATCTGAACCTCCATTTATATTCATTGAATAGTTTTCTGTTTTAGCATCATCTTTAAACATTTGGCCTACCCAATCTGTATCGGCTAATTCTCCCATTGAACTCCAGTCGAAGACGGAAGAACCTGAATTTAAAGCTTGCTCATCCATAATGCTTTTATATTCTTCGGCATTCAGCAATTTAGCTTTACGGGCAACATTCTGCACACCATAATATGCATCAAATGCTACTTGTCCTTTACCGCTGGCACCTTGCTTAGTTGTTACTAACACAACACCATTGGCTGCCTGTGCTCCATAAATAGCAGCTGAAGCAGCATCTTTCAAAACATCAATTGATTGGATATCAGAAGCATTTAATACCGAAATATCACCTTCTATTCCATCGATAATGTAAAGAGGTCCGGAATTACCTACGGTTCCTAAACCACGAACAACAACTTTCATATCAGATCCTGGTTGTCCGGAAGTTGAAGAAATTGTCACACCCGGTGTTTTACCTTGTAATGCCTGAAGTGGACTGGTTGTATTCATCTTTGCCAGTTCATCGCCTTTAACCTGAAGAGTTGCTCCGGTACTCAGTTTTTTCTTCTGAACACCATAGCCGATAACAACAACTTCATCCAATGCCTGAGCATCTTCTTTCATTGTGACATTAATCACATTTTTTCCTGATGTGGAGATTTCCTGTTTTACAAAACCGATATAACTGAAAATAAGAGTAGCTCCATTCTTTACGTTTAAAGAATATTTTCCATCGATATCAGTCATGGTTCCAACTGTTGCTCCTTTTACCAAAACACTTACGCCAATTAAGGGTTGATTATCTGAAGCAGATATCACAACTCCCGAAACAGTTTTGTTGTCTTGAAGAGGATTAGCCCGGAGGTTACTGATTGCAGGCAAGAGGAATAGTAATGCCATTGCAAATCTACATAAATGAACATTTATGCATTTCTCAATAAATGTTTTTCTCATGGTACTTTGTTTATTGGTTAATTTTCTATTTTTTTGATTCTATGAACCGAAACAAAGCTAGCTTATATTAAGTTATAACTATCGAATTTTTGTTAAGGCTGAATGGTATATTAGTTAAGCCAGGGTATTTAAATGTTACTTAGAGGGGGATAATTTGTTATTAGAGAATTAAAGGCTCTAAATAGCCTAATAAACAGGGGATAAAAAGGATCAAAAAGAATTCTCGATTAACATTAAATTCTAAGAAAATAGGATTAAAATTTAATGTATCTGGCATCATAAAACAAAAAGAGCCGGATACAAATTGTATCCAGCTCTTGCAATTCATATAGTATGAATTAATAATTTTCTTTCTTTACCTCAAAATGAGCTTGCGGATGTAAACAAGCGGGGCAAACTTCTGGAGCTTCTTTACCAACATGGATATAACCACAATTACGGCATTGCCATAACACTTCTCCTTCTTTAGCAAAAACCGAAGCTGTTTCGATATTCTTCACGAAAGCACGATATCTTTCTTCGTGAGCTTTTTCTGCAACAGATATATTACGATACATTGCTGCTATTTCATAAAAGCCTTCTTTTTCAGCAATATCAGCAAATTCCGGATAAAGTGAAGACCATTCTTCATATTCTCCGGCGGCGGCAGCTTGTAAATTATCGATTGTACTGCCAATAACTCCTGCAGGGAAACTAGCATTAATTTCTACCATACCTCCTTCCAGATACTTGAACATACGTTTTGCATGTTCTTTTTCCTGTTCTGCTGTTTCAGTAAAAATAGCAGCTATTTGCTCAAATCCCTCTTTTTTTGCAGCGCTAGCAAAATAAGTGTAACGCATTCTTGCCTGAGATTCACCAGCAAATGATTGCATTAAGTTCTTCTCCGTTTGTGTGCCTTTAATACTTTTAGCCATAATTCAATTTATTTAATTAGTAAATTATATTATATACTTCGTTGAAGTACAAATATACTTTTTTTATTCATAAAATGTATTCAAACAGGTTATTAAAATAATCTATAAATGAATAATTGTAAGTTGATACAAATAATTAATATGTTTAAAAACACCCCTATTCACATTTTTTATATACTTTTGTGCTCTCTTTCTTAATTAGTTAAGGATTTAGCGAAATTAACTATACACACATTATATATTCAATGAAAACGTTTGAATTCAGACCAAAGCTTTTCGATGCTTTGAAAAATTACTCTAAGGAGGCGTTCCTTTCTGATTTAATGGCCGGAATTATTGTCGGCATCGTTGCTCTTCCTCTGGCTATCGCATTCGGTATTGCCTCTGGTGTATCACCTGAAAAAGGTATTATCACAGCAATTATTGCCGGTTTCATTATTTCGTTTTTAGGCGGAAGTAAAGTTCAGATTGGTGGACCTACAGGAGCTTTTATTGTTATTATCTACGGCATTATCCAACAATATGGTGAAAAAGGGTTGCTTGTTGCAACTATTATGGCCGGAGTTTTATTAATACTGCTGGGAGTATTTAAGTTAGGTACAATTATTAAATTTATTCCTTACCCTATTGTAGTAGGATTTACCAGTGGTATTGCACTGACTATTTTCACTACACAGATAAAGGATTTATTTGGATTATCAATGCACATTGTTCCTGCAGACTTTATTTCTAAATGGATAGCATATTTCCAGAATTTCATCTCAATAAGTTTATGGCCAACAGTCGTAGGATTGCTTAGTATTCTTCTTATTATTTATACTCCTAAGTTTTCAAAGAAAATCCCAGGATCGCTTGTTGCCATTGTTTTGATGACAGTATTGGCTTATATCCTGAAAACGTATGCGGGCATTACTTCAATAGAGACTATTGGCGACCGTTTTACTATCAATGCTTCACTACCTCATGCGCAGGTTCCTAATATGTCTTGGGAAGTAATTAAGGCACTTTTCCCAACTGCAATAACAATTGCTGTTTTAGGTGCTATTGAATCACTACTTTCAGCAACCGTTGCCGATGGTGTTACCGGAGATAAACATAATTCCAATCAGGAATTAATAGCTCAGGGTGCTGCCAACCTTATAACTCCACTATTTGGAGGTATACCTGCAACAGGAGCCATTGCACGTACAATGACCAATATTAACAACGGTGGTAAATCTCCTATAGCAGGATTGATTCATGCTGTGGTACTTTTACTTATCTTGGTTTGTCTTGGCCCGCTTACCAAACATATTCCTATGGCTTGTCTTGCCGGAGTATTGGTAATAGTGGCTTATAACATGAGTGAATGGAGAACATTCCGTCAGCTGTTGAAAAACCCAAAATCGGATGTTGCTGTATTGCTTATAACATTCTTTCTGACTGTTATCTTCGATTTGACAGTGGCTATTGAAGTAGGAATTGTTATCGCATGCTTATTGTTTATGAGACGTGTGGCTGAGACTACAAACATTTCGGTTATCACTGACGAAATAGACCCAAATGCCGGACTGGATATTGCAATAAACGAAGAACCTTTAACCATTCCTGATGGAGTTGAGGTGTATGAAATTAATGGTCCTTACTTCTTTGGTATTGCAAATAAGTTCGAGGAGCAGATGGTTCAGATGGACGACCGGGCAAAGATTCGTATTATCCGTATGCGTAAAGTTCCATTTATTGATTCTACCGGTATTCATAACCTTACAAGCCTTTGTCGCATGTCAAAGAAAGAAGGAAGTCAGATCATTCTTTCGGGTGTAAACGAAAAGGTGCATGCAGTTCTTGAAAAGTCGGGTTTCAATGATTTATTAGGAAAAGAAAATATTTGTAGCCACATTAATATTGCTTTAGAGAGAGCTAAAGAGATATTAAGCAAATAAATCAGCATAATTAAGCAAATTAAAGCTATTAAATCAATAAAAAGGTGTACAGTAAATATATAAATACTGTACACCTTTTCTATTTTTACTCTACACCTTTGTCTGAAAAACCGGTCAATAATCAGCTTAGTATTGACGGCAAATCTACTTAATATGAAGCAGTGGCAGAAATACCATTGCTTTTAAGCAAATCAAGAATGCGATTAAGTTCCTGACGAGTTGCTTTTACCAGATATTTATCGGGCGTATCCCTGTCAATTGTATAGATCATCACTTGAGAAGGAGCTATTGATTTTACCACTTCAAGCCAGGGAAGCACATATTCGTCTCCTGTGTTATTAACATCCTCGCCATAACATGTTCCTTTCATAAACATAGTTTGAATGATTACATGGCCTTTAAATGCCTTTAAGCGATCAATAATTGCATCCAGATCATAATTTCCGTTCGGACGATCAACCATTTTAATATAATCCACACTCACGGTATCGAGCTTCAATATATTATTGTCAACCTTCATCAGTGCTTCAAAAACCTTTGGACGATTTATGAATGTAGAATTACTAAGTACGCTCACTTTAGCTTTGGGGAAATAACGATTTCGCAATTCGATTGTATCATCTATAATTTCCGGAAAATGAGGATGAGCAGTAGGTTCTCCGTTTCCTGCAAAGGTAAGCACATCGGGTGATGGGCCGTTTGCTTGCATATCTTTTAGTTTCTTTTCTAATTCTGTACGCACCTCTTCACGTGTAGGAAGGGGCTGATTAGGACGTCGCTCAGCGTTAACTCCGCATTCACAATAAATACAATCGAAAGAGCAAACCTTCCCATCGGAAGGCAATAGATTTATTCCTAAAGAAACACCAAGACGACGAGAATGAACAGGGCCGAAAATTGGTGAAGGAAAAATAACAGTCGGCATGATATATGTTTTTAAAAAATTGCTGCAAAGATAAGGGTTAAAGATGGGAAACAGTTCTATTTACACTTAAAACTTCCAACGCAACTGAAGATTGATATCCGATTTTGTATTGCCGTATATAGTTTCCAATCCCGAACCAATCTCATCCCTATCGGTATACCTTGTTTGTCCAAACTTGGCCATAATCATTAGATTTCTATTGAAATCATATCTGGCATTAACTGCGAAACGAACTCCTTTTCCATAGAAAGATGGCATAGAAAAAGCATAAAGCATACCGCGCTCGTAGGAAGTTATTCGTGCAGCATAATCATTTGTATCGAACATACCGTAATAAACATCAAACCGAAGAGGAAGCTCTTTAAGCTTGTAAGAGAAGTTTTGAAGAAGCATAAATCCATGGTTTGGTTTTACTCCTTTAGGATTAACCCAAACCCAGTCTGCCGTTAGTTTTACTGATAAATTATCTTGCAATAAATAGCCCACCTGATAACGAGCCTTCTGCTGAATATACGGACGCACCTCTTTTGTATCCGATCCCTCTGGAGTATAATTCTTATCTTTTACCTTGTAACGATAGCGAAATAGCATTGTCAAATTTGTTTTAGGCATATAAGTTGCCTGAATTAAACCATCAAAACCAGATGATGGCTTATCAACTCCATACTTCAACCAAGGAAAATGAAAGAAATCAGTATAAGCAAAAAATTTCCAATATTTTACAGGCTTCGCTTCAATTCCTAAATAATATCCGTTTTCGTTTTGCACACTACTTCCTTCGGAAACAGAACGGGCATACAAGGCACGGTAATCTTTTGCATAATATCTTTGCATTAAAAGAAGCTGGTAACCTGCCAACGGAGAAAAACTAGCTGTGTTAAGAGAAGCTATACCTCCACCCTTTCCGATTGCCGTTTCACCATAGAAATAAACTTTGTTCCATCTGTATTTATAATCCATACCCAGATTGAAAAATTCCTTCCCTTTCAAATAATAGTAGTTATAAGGTCTGGGATCCGGAATATAGTTTTTATCAAAGAAGTAATAAACCCCGGTGAAACCCATCTTCAGATTTTTATGTGAATAACCAACATTTCCACCCATCAGTTGAATGTTGGCCACATTCTTCCGTTCAATCTCACGCGGAATACGATGTAAACCATCGCTTTTAATAGAGTTAAGAATTCCATCGGTTACTATTCCATCCAAATTCCTGTATGAATAAAAACCGGTGAATAAAAAATCATTTTCCTGATAGGTAGCAGCTACTCCCCGAAAGTAATTATACTCATCGGTTGAAGAGTGCTTTTTTATTCCTGTAGATTTATATCCCATAGTGGCAATAGCAGAACTTTTACCTAATGAACAATCACTGTTAATAACTAACCCTTGTCCAAAACTCAACCGATAATTACCTAAAGCAACTGTCCTAAATTTACCAATATTATGTGCCAAAAAGTAAAATGAACAATAATCATATCCTAAGTTATTAACCGATTGTAGAAAAGGCTCTCCTGCATCTTTCTCAGCTGTAACCCCTAAGAATAACAGATCTTTATAATGAAATCCATATCGTAGATTATTGTAGTAAGAATTACCTATGAACTGCTTATTAACATTCGCTGTTAATAAACTATCAGAGTGATTGCGATATCCTTCCTTTCGATATAAAGGAATATCTAAACGAGTTAATAACTCATGTTTTCCATATTTCAGAATATCTTTCCAACGTAACAAATAACTTTTCTCTTCAACCCCTCCAACATAAACAAAAGGAAGTAGATACTGAATAGTCTGTCTATCGAAATCCTCCACCATCTGCAGTTCATAAATAGTCTTCATCGGACCCGAAACATATAGATAATAGAGTAAATGTTCTATTTGCTGATCTGTCAAAAAGGGAAATAGTTCCAGTTGCTCTTTAGTTATCTTATTTAGATTTAAAGGATTATCTTTTAAATAAGCCAAATCTTCCAGGTTATTTGTCCAGTCTTTCTCTTCATCATCATTATCCATTGCTAATTGTTCAGTAACATCCTCCCATTCCGACGTTGTTTCGGTCTGAGCACAAAGAGGCAAACTAAACAGAGATATTAACAGAGTTATAAGATATACTCTTCTATTATTTAATCCCATCCTCTAAAAATTAAATTGTAATCCGCAACAAGAATTAAAACCAAGGACAGGATGCTTGCTGAAAGCCATATTAAGAGTAAAAGGTTGTAGATTTAATCCTACTCCAAAACTGGGTGTGAAAGGTTTTGTCCACATCCCAGCTCTGACACTCAACTCTTTTATGGGTTCATATTCTATTCCAAATTTATAAATGGCAGGAAGAGCGAAATCCTTTTCAATTTCAGCTGTTAATAAAAACAGTTCTTCCGGTTGAAAACTTACTCCCATAGTGAGAATGTTAGGAAGCTGAGCAATCTCCTCTCCCATTTTTAATTCAGTTCTTAACGGGTTTACTATTAATAAAGAGATGTTCAGAATATCAGCAGGACGAACTAAAACTCCTATATCACCTGTAAATGCTGTAACATCCGGTTCATCATCAGAATAATGAATGCCTGAATAATTCATTCTTACTCCTAAACTTATCAGTTTCGATAACTGTTTATAGAAATTGAGGCCAACCATAGTTTCATTATAAGCATCAAATCCATATTTAGAAATATATAAACCTGTATTCAGATAATGATTGGGGTAATTAACTATACCGGCAAAAGATGATAATTCTTTAATTCCATACCTGTTTATATATTCTAAGGATAAAGAACGGGAAGAAAGAAAACCATGTGAAGCAGGATTTGTAAAACCAGGTAATACCGATGAAGTATTACCCATAGAGTATGCACGAGTATTTATAAAACGATCAGAATCCAGAGCTTTGCAAGTATTAAACGGAGTAAATATTGTAAATAATATAAGAGCGCTTAATGAGATGTATTTCATAGATTAGATTTATAATTTTTAATAAAAAATATATAACAGGGCGCGAAGGTAAGTTAAATTATATATACGTGCAAACAGAGACAAAAATATTTATCTTAAAATAATTTGGTTTTAAATTTAATGCACTAATTTTGTAGCTGTGAAAAGAAAGTGTAAAATAGGAATCATTGCATGTTTCGCTCTACTGAACTTTTCTCATGCAAAAGCTCAGAAATTAGAAACTAAACCTGCTGTACAGTGGGTGGAAGCCTGCGTATATCAAGGAGATACTATTCCTTTCGTTCAACTTCGTAATATATATGTGTATCCTCCGCTAAAATTCAAATCTCAAAAAGAATGGCGTGATTATTACCGATTGGTTTATAACGTAAAAAAAGTACTCCCACTTTCAATAATGATCCATAATACTATTATTGAAACATACGAATACTTACAAACTTTACCAACTGAAAAAGAGAGGAAAGCACATGTGAAAAGAGTGGAAAAAGGTTTGAAAGAACAGTATACCGCTCAATTCAAGAAATTATCTTATTCACAGGGTAAACTGCTCATTAAACTTATTGACAGGGAGTGCAACCAGTCTTCTTATGAAATTATTAAAGCTTTTATGGGTAGTTTCAAAGCAGGATTCTATCAGACTTTTGCCAGTTTATTCGGAGCAAGTTTGAGAAAAGAATATGATGCAATTAATGATGACTCGTTAACTGAAAGAGTTATCACTTTAGCGGCTAACGGTCAAATTTAAGCTTATTAAAGAAATCCCATATAACAATACCTGTTGTAACTGATACATTTAATGAATGTTTAGTTCCATATTGCGGAATTTCAATACAACCATCGCTGTTATCAATAACCTCTTGCTGAACTCCTTTTACTTCATTGCCCATAACAATTGCGTATTTCCTGGTTTGATCCAATTTCAGATCATTCAACATAGTACTGCCTTCAGCTTGTTCTATAGAATAAACAATATATCCTTCACTTTTCAACTTATCAACAGCATCCAGTGTATTCTTGAAGTATTTCCAATCAACAGTAAATTCTGCTCCTAAAGCCGTTTTATGTAATTCCGGGTGTGGAGGAGTAGCAGTTATTCCGCACAAATAAATTGATTCAACCCTAAATGCATCAGAAGTGCGAAATACTGAACCTATATTATGTAAACTACGTATTTCATCAAGAACTACTATTAAAGGGAGTTTCTTTGCTTCTTTAAATTCATCTGCATTTATTCGGTTAAGTTCCGTAATCTTTAGTTTGCGCATACTATTAATTATTTATTCAGATGCAAAGATAACACAATTAACAATACGGTGTTTATAACCGTTTAAAACCTGTCAAAACTAAGAGAAAACATTTTTATAAATAAAACTAGGATATTTGATAAAAACATTTATATAATATTCAGAATAAACAATCCAAATAAGTTAGCTAAAAGTTTATATGCATATTTAAACATCTTTTTACCTAGAATTTAGGAACAAATTCTATTAAACTTCTTAACTTTGCACATTATCAACAGGTAGTTAATTAGAATAATATTATTCCTATATATAGCTTATAATCAACAATAAGAATATATTTTACCTTGTTTATAAACTCATAATAACTTTATTCACTAGACTAACAACTTTAAAAGCAAATAAAAAGCTATTTATTTACCAACACTATTAACAGGCTATTATTACTAACATTAGATTTTTTAATTAAAGAATAGAAAATAAAATATAAATATAATGTATAAAGAAGAATGGTTGAAAAAAGGATTTGCAGATGAATCAGTCGATAAGTCGATAGATTTAAAAGCTGCTATTGATTCTTTACGAAAAGAAAAGAATGCTGTAATTCTGGCTCACTATTACCAGACAGGCGATATACAAGATATAGCCGATTACGTAGGAGACAGTTTGGCTCTTGCTCAATGGGCTGCAAAAACGGAAGCAGATATAATTGTTCTTTGTGGAGTTCATTTCATGGGCGAAACGGCAAAGATACTTTGTCCTGATAAGAAAGTATTAGTACCAGACTTAAATGCGGGCTGTTCACTTGCTGATAGCTGTCCGGCTGATAAGTTTGCACAGTTTGTGAAAGAACATCCCGATCACACAGTTATTTCTTATGTAAATACTACAGCTGCTGTAAAAGCTGTAACAGACATTGTTGTAACTTCTACTAATGCAAAACAAATAGTTGAAAGTTTCCCTAAAGACGAGAAATTAATCTTTGGTCCTGATAGAAATCTAGGTAATTATATTAATTCTGTTACTAACAGAAATATGTTGTTATGGGATGGTGCCTGCCATGTTCATGAACAATTCTCTGTTGAAAAGATTGTGGAGTTGAAGAAACAATATCCGGATGCTTTGATTTTAGCTCATCCTGAATGTAAAAGTGCTGTTCTGGCTCTTGCAGATTTTGTAGGATCTACAGCTGCAATACTTAAATATGCTGTTAAATCGGATAAGAAGAACTTTATTGTATCTACAGAATCAGGTATTATTCATGAAATGCGTAAGCAATGCCCTGAAAAGAACTTTATTCCGGCTCCTCCAATCGATAGTACCTGTGGTTGTAACGAATGTAACTTCATGCGTTTAAACACGCTGGAGAAGCTTTATAATTGCTTGAAATACGAATGGCCAACCATTGAAGTGGATGAAGCTGTAGCAAAAGAAGCAGTTAAACCAATAAAGAAAATGCTTGAGGTATCAGAAAAATTAGGTTTGTAGTTTTTCTATAACTTATAAATATATAAAGCGGTGTTGATATTAACATGTTATCAACACCGCTTTATTCATATAACTAATAATATAGTTGCAACTAAAAGTAGGCACAAGGTTAAGTAATATTAGATACTTTATTTAATGATAAGAATTTTAGTTGCAATACCTTCTTTTCCTTCGGAATCTGCAGCTAAAACAAAATATACACCTGAGGCTACTTTCTTTCCTTTAGAGTTTCTTCCATTCCAGGTAAACTGTCCGCCTACTGAAGTTCCTGCAAAAATTAGATTTCCATTAATATCTGTTATTTTTACATTACTATCACGTATAAGACCTGTAATAGTTATTAAGCTGGTATAATCTGGTTTAACCGGATTAGGAAATGCATGTGCGGTTTCAGAGAAGGTATTTTCTCCTTCTGTAGCATCACTCATGTAATAAATAAGTCCTTGATCTGTTCCGATAAATAACTCTCCTGTTTTTGGATTTAATGCTAATGATTGAATCTTATTCGATAATAATGGACTATTTTCAGTTGTAAAATGATGAATGGTTTCAAGTCCATCTTCACTCAATAAAAATATACCATTACTTTCAGTACCTATCCATTTTCGATTGCCTCCATCTATACAAATAGCATTAATCCTTTCGTTAGATAAAAGAAAATCTGCCAGATTAGTTCCATCGTTTCTAGGTACTTTTATTTGGGTACAATAAAAATCATCATCGAAAAAATTAGTAGGATTATATATAACGATAGGACCTTTTTCTGTTCCTATCCATATTGCCCCATCTTTATCTTCAACAATAGATAGTATTTTAAGTCTTCCTAAGTTAGTCCCATCTTGATTAATAAAGGAACCTATAAACTTAGTTTTATCGTCGCTGGTGTCTTCTAAAGTACCGTTTGTATTAAAACAAAATACTCCGGGTTCATATCTCATAGAAGTAATCCATGCCCAGCCTCTTTTATCAAAGATAATTCTTTCGAAAGTAGGTTTTCCTATCAATTCAGGATGATAAAAACTAATCCATTTTCCATCGTCTTTTAAAACATTGATAACACTATCTATATAAGAATTCAGTACCCACAGATTGTGATTCTTATCATATTGCAATCCGTTTGTTCTTACATAATTTAATTTGTATGATTCATTTGGAAAAATAGTTTGCAGAGTACTATTGTTTATGCTATAAAGCTTAACGAACTTCCTATTCATAAATTCATATACTCCTTCTCCTCCACAAGATGCAAAATGATGTTCAGGATTATTGGGATCTTGAATAACGGAAGTTATATCTTTATAATCTAATCCAGTAACTTCTTTTATGCCTTCTTCCTGGAAATTATACCATTTATTATCTTCCATCATCATTATAGTACCAGGATTATTTAGCCGGTCATAATCCATTCCTCCCCCGCATATCAATAATCTGTTATTGGTAAATGTCATATAGTATGGAAGGTTTCTTTTGGGACTTTCGGGTATGATTGAAGAAACTGTTTTTTCTAATTTATTATTGTTTAGTTTATAACCATTCAAACCTTTATTACCATTACTACCCCAATATAAATCATTGCTTTTTGTATAAGATAAATGGTTGAAATTATCATCTAAATCCATGTATTTTACAGAATTGAAATGATCAAATATAGCTATTGAATTACCACTACCAGCAATAAGTTTATTATCGAAGACTTCCATATATGAGAAGTTTCCACCAATCATACTAGTTAATTCCAATGAGTTGTTATCAAAAGAATATATCCCATTATTTGGTTGATTTCCTATAATCTTATTTTCAAATATAGCTAGTTGATTAAATGCGATTGCATTAGAAAGTACCCAATTATTAGCATCTAATAAGTTATCAGTTAGTTTACCAGAATATAAACCATCTGCTGTTGCAGCATAGATTACATTGTCCTTAACAACAGAAGAATATACTTTCTTATTTAAGACATATGTATTGGTTATTTCTTTTTTCTTCAGGTTTAGAATAAGAATGCCAAAATTAGTTGAGAAGTAAGCATAGTCACCTACAATATTTATACTGTTAAGTGTTTTATCCTGACTCATGGTTTTATTCATGAAGTCAGGAATATTATATATACTTTCGTTTATAAGAAGGTCTATATTGGAGTTTTTATAGACAATGATAAGAGTATTGTGTATACTGCTATATTTAATATAACTGATGCCGGTATCACTTAATAAATTGACTTTATTAAATAAACTGATGCTTTGATCTTCTGTATTATAAGAAAACAAAGCACCATCGCTAAGAGCGTATATTAAATTGTCTGCAGGTGCAGTTTGGGTTACATTATTATAGGCCAGGTGAGTTTGCCACTCTCCTATTGCCATTTGAGCTGATGTAACAGACGATATTAGGAAATATAGAAGACTAAAAATTATTTTTTTCATAGTCATACTCTTTTAAGAAATTGCATAGCTTATTTATAGCTAACGCACGATGACTAATTTTATTTTTTATTTCGTTTCCTAATTCAGCAAAAGTCTTATCATATCCTTCCGGAACAAAAATCGGATCATAACCAAAACCTGAATTTCCACGTTTTTCTTTGATTATATTTCCTTTTATGATCCCTTCGAACAGATATTCCTTATCATTAATAATTAAGGATACAGCTGTGCGAAATTGAGCTTTTCTGTTTTCTATTCCTTCCAGCTTTTTAAGTACTTTAAGCATATTGGCTTCAGAACTTTTATCTTCTCCTGCATAACGTGCCGAATAAACTCCAGGTTCATTATTAAGCGCCTCAATTTCTAAACCGGTATCGTCTGCAAAACAGTTTAAGCCGTAGTTTTCATGAATATATTGTGCCTTAAGTAATGCATTTCCTTCTAAAGTATTTGCAGTTTCGGGGATATCTACGTCGCAATTTATATCTTTCAGACTAAGTATTTCCATCTGATCTTTCAGTATGAACGAAACTTCTTCCAGTTTATGTTTATTATTTGTGGCAAATACAAGTTTATTTTTCATTTGTTTGTTTCTTTAATTTTTAGTGAGAGAAATTATTGCTTATTCATATAAAAAAGTAAAATCATCCCTCACATCCATCACTTATTTTATTGAAAGGCTTTATTAAAGGGGGATATATAAGAGTGAGGGATAAAATATATCGGCTATTAATCGATCACTTATCCCTCACTTTTACGTTCATCAGTCACCAAATTCACTCATATTGATATATTATTTAGTGTATGATTGATGTTTATTATTAATTATTTTCCTTTTAGAGGATCAAATCCTTCTCCATATACTCCAATAACCGAGCTTTGCGATACGAAAGCATTTGGATCAATGTCTTTTACTAATCGGAATATTTCGATAGACTGACTTTTTTTAGCCAATACAACAACAACTTTAACCGGACTTTTGCTATACCATCCGGTTCCATCAAGAATGGTTACTCCTCTGTGCGTATCCTGAATAATTCTTTCAGCAATCTCTTCATAATGTTTGGAGAAGATAAAGAATTGAACAGATTGTCGGGCACTGTTTACAATCAAATCCAGCACATAGCTGATTATTATCAATGTAGTAAAACCAAATACAACCCTCTTCCAGTCATAAAAAACAAAGTAGCACGATGTTATGATTACTATATCGCAATACAGAATCATTCTTCCAAAAGTAACATCTCTGTATTTATGGACTATTGCTGCAATGATATCTGTTCCTCCGGTACTACCATTATTAACAAATACCATTCCTAATCCTAATCCACACAATGAAGCACCAATAACACATGCCATGAAGTCTTGTCCGGGACCCAGAATTTGCATTTTTCCTATTACATGCTGGAACAACCACAAAAAGAAAGTCAGTGAAAAGATTCCATACATTGTTTTCAGACTAAACTTCGGGCCTAGAATTTTTAGTGCAATTGTTAATAGAAAGGCGTTGATTATGAAATATGTAATTTCAATCTGAACACCTGTTGCATAATAAATAATTGCAGAAATACCGGTTACTCCACCAGTTGTAATTTGATAAGGCAACAAAAATGCTGCCCAACCCATTGCATAACACATAATTCCCATAGAAATTAAAAGATAGTCTTTTAATTCAATCAGGATATCAGTTTTATTAATTTTTGCCATATAGATAAGCTATATTAAACTACAATATTAACAATCTTCTTAGGAACAATAATAACTTTCTTGATAGGCTTGCCTTCAATCCATTTAATAGCACCTTCTGATGCTAAAACTGTTTCCTGAATGGTGTTATTATCTGCATCTGCAGCAAATTCCATATTGAAACGGGCTTTACCGTTGAAAGAAATAGTATAGTTTACTACATCTTCTTTCAGATAATCTTCATTATATTCAGGCCATTGAGCATCGCAAACAGAAGTTGCGTTTCCTAAAGTCTCCCAAAGTTCTTCGCTTATGTGTGGAGCGAATGGAGCCAGAAGAACAACTAAGTTGCTTAATATCTCTTTCTTGTTACATTTCAATGATGAAAGTTCGTTTACACAAATCATGAACGCACTTACAGAAGTATTATAAGAGAACTGTTCAATATCGCCGGATACTTTCTTAATCAGTTTATGCAGAGATTTTAATTCCTCTTTTGTTGCAGGTTCATCTTTAACAATATACTCTCCTGCTTTATTATAGAATAATGCCCAGAATTTGCGGATAAAACGGTGAACACCATCAATACCGTTAGTATCCCATGGCTTGGATTGTTCTACAGGACCGAGGAACATTTCGTACATTCTCAATGTATCGGCACCGTACTTTTCAACAATCATGTCCGGATTAACCACGTTGAACATAGATTTACTCATCTTTTCAACAGCCCAGCCACAGATATATTTTCCGTCTTCAAGAATAAATTCTGCTGTTTTATATTCGGGATGCCAGTTTTTGAAAGCTTCCTGATCAAGAATATCATTAGATACGATGTTTACATCCACGTGTAGAGGAGTTACATCATACTGGTCTTTCAGGTTCAGTGAAACGAAAGTATTGGTATCTTTTATTCTGTAAACAAAGTTACTTCTTCCCTGAATCATTCCCTGATTGATTAGTTTCTGGAATGGCTCTTCCTTGATTGATACACCCACATCGTGAAGGAATTTGTTCCAGAAGCGAGAATAGATTAAGTGACCTGTAGCATGTTCTGTTCCACCTACGTAAAGGTCTACATTCTGCCAGTAAGCATTTGCTTTTGTGGAAACCAAAGCTTCAGTGTTATGCGGATCCATGTAGCGCAAATAGTATGCACTTGAACCTGCAAAACCAGGCATAGTATTTAATTCAAGCTGATATCCTTCTTCTGTTTTCCAGTTTTTAGCACGTCCAAGAGGAGGTTCTCCGGTTTCAGTTGGAAGGAATTTATCTACCTCAGGAAGTTCCAGCGGAAGTTTGCTTTCGTCAAGCATATAAGGCATTCCATCTTTGTAATATACAGGGAATGGTTCACCCCAATAACGCTGACGAGAGAAGATTGCGTCGCGAAGACGATAGTTTACTTTTACTTTTCCAAGATTATTTTCTTTGATGTAGACTTTAGTTTTTGCAATTGCTTCTTTGATGGTAAGTCCATTCAATACCAATCCTCCTTCAGTAGCATGTTCTGCAAGAGGTGAATTCATCATGATTCCTTCTTTGGCATCGAAACTTTCTTCCGAAACATCACAACCTTCAATCAACGGACGAATTTCCAGTCCGAAGTGTTTAGCAAATGCATAGTCACGGCTATCGTGAGCAGGCACAGCCATGATGGCACCTGTTCCGTATCCTGCCAATACATAATCGCTGATCCAAACAGGAATAGCTTCTCTGGTCAAAGGATTAATAGCGTATGATCCGGAGAATACACCGGTAACTCTGCGGTCGGCAATACGTTCGCGTTCGGTTCTTTTCTTTGTAGCGTCAAGGTAAGCCTGTACTTCTGCTTTTTGTTCGGCTGTAGTCAGTTGAGCAACCAGTTCGCTTTCTGGAGCCAATACCATGAAGGTAACACCGAAAACAGTATCTGCACGAGTAGTAAAGATGGTAAATTCCAAATCGGAATCCTTCACGCTGAATTTCATTTCAGCACCCTCACTCCTACCAATCCAGTTCTTTTGAGTCTCTTTTAGTGAATCTGTCCAGTTTAAAGTATCCAGTCCGTCGAGTAAACGTTGTGCATACGCAGATACACGCAAGCACCACTGACGCATTACTTTCTGTATTACCGGGTGACCGCCACGTTCTGAAACACCATCAACTACTTCATCGTTGGCCAAAACGGTTCCAAGTGCAGGACACCAGTTAACCATTGTATCGCCAAGGTAAGCAATACGGTAGTTCAATAAGATTGTTTGCTGTTCTTTATCACTTTTAGCTTTCCACTCTTCGGCCGTAAATGAAAGTTCTTCTCCGCATGCAGCGTTCAGTCCTTCAGTTCCTTTAGTTTCGAATCTTTTGATAAGATCGGCAATTGGAGTAGCTTTCTTGGCATCATTATCATAATAATGCTTGAACATTTGCTGGAAAGCCCACTGAGTCCACTTGTAGTAATCGGGTTCGCAGGTGCGTACTTCCCTACTCCAGTCGAATGAAAATCCTATTTTATCTAATTGTTCGCGGTAGCGATTAATGTTGTTTACAGTAGTTATTGCAGGGTGCTGACCGGTTTGGATAGCATATTGTTCTGCAGGCAACCCGTAAGCATCATACCCCATTGGGTTAAGTACGTTAAAGCCTTGCAGACGTTTGTAACGGGCATAAATATCAGAAGCGATATATCCCAGAGGGTGACCTACGTGAAGTCCCGCACCCGATGGGTAAGGAAACATGTTTAATACATAAAATTTTTTCCTGGATTCGTCTTCCGTTACCTGATAGGTTTTATTTTCAACCCATCTTTCCTGCCATTTTTTCTCTATCTCCCTGAAATTATACTCCATAGCGATATATTTTTATCTTGTTGTATTAATTAATTCGTAAGTCATAATATAGACGGCAAAGATAATGAAAGATAAGCTTATTTGGGTGTTTCTTTCAGCAATTTCTTGGCGATTTTAATCGTTTATCCTCGCTTATTTCAAGTTTATCCATTATGTTTTTAAAATCTTATTAGAATAGTTATTATTTCCTTGTACAGAAGATTGCATTCTTCTGTACAAAACATTTAATTCTTCTGTACAAAAGAAAACAATCTTTTGTACAAGATATTTTTAACCAATCAAATTGTTTCGAAAATTGTTATAAATATGAAGAGAAATTGTATATTTGTGATAATCCTAATGCCTTGATATTATGAAAACAATAACCCTTTATCTTGGTAAGAAATACAGGCTATTCTGGGTAGCCGTACTTCTGCTATCTTTTGTTCTTCTTTTTGCAATTATAGAAGAACTTCTCATTATGGTTTATCTATATTTTTTCTTATTGTTTCCTTTAATATTTTATGCCTTTTCCAAAGGTATCGGGAAGGTGTGTTTAAAGGATGACAAGATTGTTATATACAATCTTTTTGCTTTTCCAAAAGCTGAGATTGAGCTAAATTCGCTTAAAGGGTTCGAATTTATGAGAGATTACTATTATTCCGTTCCTAAAGGAAGGGGCAAATATTTAGGAATTAGTGGACCAACAGTTATGATATTTCATACGAAGTCCGGCGAACGTAAAGCAATTTCTTTATTTGGATTTCATGATATAAAGATTATTCTCACTTATCTGCAGGATAATAATATACCATTTCTTAATTATAAACCGGTCGACTCAAAGGATACAAAGATTAAGGTAACTACATTTCAGAAATCGGGTATGCAAGCTGTTTTTGCTATTATATTGCCTGCTTTGACATTGATTCTGATAATGTCTTTTATAACCTACAGGTTTATTATGAGTCCTGATAACCAGGTGATTCATTTACTGCTTTGTTTGCTGCCGCTTTCGTTGTATTTAATTTATACTTACTGGGAGAGGATGTACTACATTAAAATGAAAGATGAATCATTTAAAATTAAAAACTTGCTCAAAAGAAAAAGTAAAGGATTTAAGTATGATGATATAAAGAAAATAGCTTTTGGTTCCAGTTTGGGAAAAGGAGCTTTTCTATATATTGAGATCCTGGATAAAAACTATAAATATTATCAGTTCCCTTTAGATATGCTTCCTAAAAGAGAGATCAAAGAAATTGTTACAATATTCAAAGAAAAAGGGATAGATGCAACTTCCGAGTGCTGTTGATGGATATTTAATCGTTAATTATTATATAACTTTACACTTTTTCGGTCTGCTTTTCTTCTTAAAAAGAACTATATTTGCGCTTATTATTCACTAAAATAAGAGGAAATACCGTGGCAAATGATATAGTTCTTACCCCAATGATGAAGCAGTTTCTCGACCTGAAAGCAAAGCATCCCGATGCTGTGATGCTTTTTCGTTGCGGAGACTTTTATGAAACTTATTCTGATGATGCAGTAATTGCTGCTGAAATATTGGGAATTACCTTGACTAAAAGAGCCAATGGACAGGGGAAAACAATAGAAATGGCAGGTTTTCCGCATCATGCACTTGATACTTATTTACCAAAATTAATCAGAGCGGGCAAGAGAGTTGCTATTTGTGACCAGTTAGAAGATCCTAAAACTACCAAGAAACTGGTAAAACGCGGTATTACCGAACTAGTTACTCCCGGTGTTTCCATTAATGATAATATTCTCAATTACAAAGAAAATAACTTCCTGGCAGCTGTTCATTTCGGAAAAAACGAGTGCGGTGTAGCTTTTCTGGATATATCGACAGGGGAGTTCCTTACCGCCGAAGGGCCATTTGATTATATAGATAAACTACTTAATAATTTTGCTCCTAAGGAAGTGCTTTACGAACGGAGCAAGAAAGGGATGTTTGAAGGTAATTTCGGAAATAAGTTCTTTACTTTCGAGCTCGAAGACTGGGTATTTACTGAATCAAGTGCCCGCGAAAGACTCCTGAAACACTTTGAAACCAGTAGCTTGAAAGGTTTTGGAGTGGAACATTTAAAATTCGGAATTATTGCTTCCGGAGCAATCCTTCAGTATCTTGATATTACACAACATACACAAATAGGCCATATAACTTCACTCTCACGTATTGAAGAAGATCGCTTTGTGCGGTTAGATAAATATACGGTTCGTAGTCTGGAGATTATTTCAAGCATGAACGATGGCGGGAAAAGCCTGCTGGATGTTATCGATAAAACAATAAGTCCCATGGGAGCCCGCATGCTAAAGCGTTGGATGGTATTCCCGTTAAAGGATGAAAAGCCAATCAACGACCGACTTAACGTTGTAGAATATTTCTTCCGTGAGCCGGAATTCAAAGAACTTATTGAAGAACAGTTGCACCTGATAGGAGACCTGGAACGAATTATATCCAAAGTTGCCGTTGGGCGCGTTTCTCCTCGTGAGGTTGTTCAGCTGAAAGTGGCATTACAAGCCATCGAACCAATAAAAGAAGCTTGTCTGAAAGCAGATAATCCGAGTCTGAACAGGATAGGAGAGCAGTTGAATCTTTGTCTTTCTATCAGAGATAAAATTGATAAAGAGGTTAATAACGATCCTCCGCTGTTGATTAATAAAGGCGGTGTTATTAAGAATGGCGTTGATTCCGATTTGGATGAATTGCGTAAGATTGCTTATTCAGGAAAAGACTACTTATTGCAGATTCAGCAACGCGAAAGCGAAATTACGGGTATTCCTAGTCTGAAGATTGCTTATAATAACGTTTTTGGTTATTTCATTGAAGTGAGGAATACTCACAAGGATAAAGTGCCACAAGAATGGATTCGTAAGCAAACACTGGTCAATGCCGAACGTTACATTACTCAGGAGCTTAAAGAATATGAAGAGAAAATTCTAGGAGCCGAAGATAAGATTCTTATTCTTGAAACGAAAATATATAATGAACTGGTTCTTGCTCTGACAGAATATATTCCGGCTATACAGATTAACGCCAATCAGATAGCACGTATTGACTGTCTTCTTTCATTTGCCAACGGTGCTGCCCAGAATAAATACATTCGTCCTGTTATTTCCGATGATGATGTACTGGAAATTAAGCAGGGAAGGCATCCTGTTATCGAGAAGCAACTTCCGCTTGGTGAGCAATATATTGCCAATGATGTGACAATAGATACGGAGCATCAGCAGATTATTATAATTACTGGTCCAAATATGGCCGGTAAATCGGCATTGCTGCGCCAGACAGCCTTGATTACTTTAATGGCTCAGATTGGTAGTTTTGTTCCTGCCGAGAGTGCACACATCGGTATTGTAGATAAAATCTTTACCCGTGTGGGAGCAAGCGATAACATTTCGGTAGGAGAGTCTACTTTCATGGTCGAAATGAATGAAGCTGCCGATATATTGAATAATGTTTCTCCCCGAAGTCTTGTGTTATTCGACGAGCTAGGACGCGGAACTTCTACCTACGATGGTATTTCTATTGCCTGGGCAATTGTGGAATATATACACGAACACCCCAAAGCAAGGGCAAGAACATTGTTTGCTACCCATTATCATGAGTTGAATGAAATGGAAAAGTCCTTCAAGCGAATTAAGAATTATAATGTTTCTGTGAAGGAAGTCGACAATAAAGTAATCTTTCTTCGTAAGCTCGAACGGGGTGGGAGTGAGCACTCTTTTGGTATCCATGTAGCAAAGATGGCGGGTATGCCAAAAAGCATCGTTAATCGTTCCAATGACATTCTGCATAAGCTTGAATCCGACCACCGTAAAAAAGGAATTTCAAACAAACATTTGTCGGAAGTAGGGGAGAACAGGGAAGGAATGCAGCTCAGTTTCTTCCAATTGGACGATCCTATCCTTTGCCAGATTAGAGACGAAATCCTGAATCTTGATGTTAACAATCTTACACCTCTCGAAGCCTTAAATAAACTGAACGATATAAAGAAAATCCTGAAGGGAAAATAATTTAATCAACCAAACATATACTATGAGAAAAGGCATTTTATTGTCATTGTTATTACTTGTTATTTTCTTTTTTTCAGCCAGTGCCCAGGAACCTTGTCCGCAGGTTATTCCTTCTTTGAAGGAGTGGAAGGGTGGAAACGGCAAACTGTCTTTGAAAAAGAAAGGAAAGTTAGTGATTTCTCCGGAATACAGGTCAAAACTTGTTGCCGGAATAGAACAGTTTAAAAGTGATCTGCTGGAAATGTCCGGCATGAAGTACGAGGTTAAATACGGTAAACCATCCAAGGGTGATATTTATTTCACACTGAATTCCAGCCAAAAATCGCTGGGAGAGGAGGGATATCAGATTAATATTGGCGATTATGTCCGTGTGGAAGCTCCTACAAAAACAGGGGCATTCTGGGCAACCAGAACTCTTCTTCAGATGATTGTGTCCGGTGGAACCGATTTCCCTAAAGGGGAGATACGAGACTATCCTGATTATGCGAGAAGAGGATTTATGCTTGATTGTGGTCGTAAGTTTTTCCCTCTGCAATACTTGAAAGATTACGTGCGTATTCTTTCTTTCTACAAGATGAACGAATTTCAGATTCACTTGAATGATAATGGTTTTGTGGAGTTCTTCGATAACGACTGGAGCAAAACCTATTCAGCTTTTCGTCTTGAAAGTACCAAGTTTCCTGGTCTGACAGCAAAAGACGGCTCTTATACCAAGAATGAATTCCGAGATCTACAGCAAGAAGCCCAGTATTTTGGAGTTAATATTATCCCCGAAATAGATATTCCTGCCCATTCTCTGGCGTTTTCTCAATTTAAACCAGAGATAGGAAGTAAGGAGTATGGAATGGATCACCTCGATCTTTATAATCCCGAAACCTATAAATTTGTAGATGCCTTGCTAGACGAATATATTGGCGGCGATAATCCTGTTTTTATTGGCAAAGATGTGCATATTGGTACAGATGAATATAATAAAAAAGAGGCTGAAAAATACCGCTATTTCACTGACAGATATCTAAAATTTGTGGAGTCATATCATAAGCAACCTCGTATGTGGGGTGGTTTAAAGTGGCTTCCCGGCAAAACTCCCGTCAAATCCAAAGGCGTTATTGTAAATGCATGGTCGGCTGATTGGGTAGACCCTATTCAGTCGCTGAAGGATGGTTATGAATTGATTAACACTTGCGACGGTTTTCTATATATTGTTCCGGGTGCCGGATACTATCAGGATTTTCTGAATACGGAATGGATTTATAATAACTGGAGCGTAAATAAGCTTAACCGCGACGTAACTTTGGCTAAAAATGAGCCTGGATTAAGCGGAGCTATGTTTGCCGTTTGGAATGATCACTGTGGAAACGGAATTTCTCAGAAAGATGTTCATTTACGCACCATGCCAGCTTTGCAGACGCTTGCTCAGAAAATGTGGAATGATGCCGGCAAACCTGCCGATTATGCTGCTTTTAATAAGCTGTGTAAAGGTATGATTGAAGCACCGGGACTGAATCTTTCCGGACGAGTAAACGGTAAAACAGACGTTGTTTTAAAGTATGATTTAGTAAAGCCGAAGGCAAAAGATCTTTCTGGAAACGAATTCAATGTAAAGAAACGCAAGGATAATGTTATAGAAACACCGGTTTACGAAGTAGGCTATCCATATTCTGTTCAGTTCGATTTAAATCTTTCTTCAAACAACGATAAGGATGTTGTTCTTTTCGGGAATGATTATGCCAAAGTGTATGCTAATTGGAATGGAACGGGTAAGATAGCTTTTTCACGTGAGGGATATACTTTCAACTTCGATACAGTAATTCCAGCCAACGAATGGGTTAATTTGCGTATTGATGGTACTGTAAATGGAATGAAGCTCTATATCAATGGTAAACAAGTTGAGGAACTTATGCCTAAGAAACGTGAATGTGCTAAGTTAAATGGTGGTTCCAGTAAAATGTATTACCAGTTTACATCATTCTTTCCTTTGCAATTTATCGGTGATAAAGCAACCGGATTTAAAGGGGAAATGAAAAATCTGATGGTGAAACAAGAGAAATACTTAAACCTTCTTTACAATCCCGCCAAATTTCTTAAATAAGTAGTGATTTGATATAATAGATACAATGATAAAGGGGTTTTCAATGCATTTGAAAACCCCTTTATATCTTATTTCTTAACTGTTGCTCTAAATTCTAAACCGCCTGCTGGAGTAGCCTGATCGGTATCGAAGGTACTTCTATACTTGCCATCCGGTAAGTCGAATAGAGAGAATGTATTGCAGCTCCTTGCCGCTACAACTTTATCGGTTGATGCTGTTGCAATAGCTGATGCTGCCATGTCTACCAAAGCGCCAAAAAGACCACCGCTGCCGGAATTAATACTTAAATCTACCGTTAATGTTCCTTTTCTGTTAAAGAGAATATCATTGCTTGTTGTCGATTTAAGCAGATATTCAATCTCTACTGTGATTGTGTTTCCGAAGGTAGATTTCTGCCATCGGTTAATGGTTGTAAAGAGAGCTGCGTCTGCTCCGAAAACTTCATGAAACTTTTTTAAATCGCCATTTATAAACATTTCCGAATCATAGGCACTTTCGCTTTTTAATGTTTCCATTGAAAGGAAAGGAGAGATTACATAATACCCTTTTTCACACAAAGGAATAGCCAATGATGTGTAAAAGTACTCTTTGGCTTCCACATTAACAGTCTTGTTTATTGGAGGCATGATAAGAATACTTGTAGGTTTTGCTTCATACATTTTAGGATAATTCTCTCCACGGGTAAAGTTTTTTGTTTCTCCGCACGAGGTAAGTAGCAGAACAACCAGACTTAGATATATTATTTTTCTCATTTTTCCAACATTTTAATGATTCTTTCAATAAATACTTTAGATTCAGGATATACCTCGATTTCCTTTTTCATCATGGAAATACCTTCTTCTTTTTTCCCTGTTTGAGCAAGGAGAAAACCATATTCGGCATAAGTTCCCGGAGGCACTACCTTGCGGGTTCCCTGATCTTGTTTTGCAATTAATATTGCATAGGTATTTAATAAAGCTTCTGTGCTTTCCGGTGTTTGTTTTTTGTAGTAGTTATATGATGTTTTTTCGTAGTTTTTCCACGAGTAAAGCGCGCTTTGCTGAGTTGTACAAGAACTTAAAAACAGGGCAAAGCAAGCCACACAAATCAGTTTTATTTTCATGGTAATTGTATTTTTTTAGTTTCCTGAGCAGATACGAATATTACTTTTTCATAAATTACATTTCCATTGTAATACACCTTAAGGTTTCTTTTTCCCTTAGCAATGGCATATATATATCTCTTTATTGTTCCTTTTTTCTCTTTAATAACTTTAGCATTAAAAGAGGTATTATTATCAACAGATACCTGAACCTCGCCATCATAATTCTCATTTGCAACGAAATAAAGATAAGCCTGGTCGGGTAATCCTCTTTCCTGACTGTAATTTCCTACTTTACAGCTTGTGAAAAGTGCACAAATGCACACTAATAGCAGAGCAATATGTTTTGTTTTCATTATTTTATCTCCTCAATGTAATAGTTTGCTAGATTTGTTTTATCAATTCCCCCTTCGGTAAAGTTTACTACAGAGTATTCAGATTGGGGAGTGTCTCCTCCAACCATGGCAATAGAAATTTCACCTACCTTCTTTCCGGGAAGTTCTACGTTAAGTCCTGTCTGTGGATTCTTAACTGTTTTTCCTTTTTCCTTAACAATAAACTTGTCTCCAACAGCTAACCCCTGACTTTTTCCACCCGAGATAAGAATTGCATCGTTATCGTAAGCAAGGAAATAAGATTTCCATGGTCTGTCCATGCAGTTATTAATGATATTTTCAACCAGTTTAGAGATTGCCATTGAAATAGCTTTATCACTTAATGTAGCATCATAGTCAGCTCTACCGCCCACTCCCATGGTTTGTTTGGTTTTTTGTTCGGCAGTTCCTTTGGCTTCTTCAGAATAGATAATCAATCCTGTGGAAACATCTACCAGACGCACGCTTACTGCAGCTTCCACAATTTGAGTTTTTGTTGTTGAAAACACTTTTACATCACCTACATTTTTACGACCAAACTCAGTAATGGAGCCAATAATAAGATAATCTGCCCCAACATTTTGATAAGAATTTCCTGATTTTGATGATTCACTAAGTAGTTGGTTAAGATCATTGCGTTCAAGTAAAATGAATTTGTCTGAAGCAGCCAACTTTGCTGATAAAATGTCTAACGCTTGTTTACCCATCGGATCATTGTCTTTGTCGTAAAAGAGTCCTTTGGCATACTGTGTTTCGTTAGAGAAACGAGAAATTGCTACTTTCCTTTTTAGTGACTTACCAATTTGTTTTACAGATGATTCGGGTTCAACCACAGTTACTTTATTTTGCGCGTAAATATCTGTCTGCGAGCAAATAAGTAACAGAACCAAATAGATGATTTTTCTCATGATATTTTGTTTTTAATACATTTTAGTTTTAGTAAGTCATAGCCTTACTTATAACAAAAGTATGTATTTTTCTGAAATAATACCACTTTTAGTATATTTATTTTGTTTTATTGCATAGGGAAGCTGTAAGTGAATAATTTTTATATATGCCGCATGGGTATTACGTGATATTAATCAACATATATAGAATGTTTTTTTAAAATCATCCCTCATCCCTCACTAAAATTGTCTGAAAGTACCTATAATAAAGAGTTTTGATGGGTGAGGGATGCTTTTTATCCCTCACTATTTTGGGTTTATCCCTCACTTTTTAGGCTCATCCCTCACCTTTTTGTGATGTTATTTTTGAATAATAGGATAAATGAAAAGTCTGGTTCTACTATTAATTATTTTTTCTTATGATATAACGAACGAAATTAACGAGTGACAGTAATCTTACATCTTACAAATTGCCAAGTTATTTCATCTTTGATATTCAGAAAAGTTTCTCCTTCATTCAGAGGTGTTATAAGAACCGCAGCATCATTGCACATTTGGTTAAATGCATTGCTATTCCAATTAATAATGGATTCAACTTTAGCTATATTTTTATTCTCGATAGTAGCCGAATATTTTCCACTTCCTCGCCAAATGGAAATACCATTAATTCCGTAAGTAAAAGGAATCTTCAAAGTAAGACTTTTTTGGGGGACATATAAATCATATTTGTCTACCACGTTAATATCGAATTCTGAAATTTTCATTTTTCCTTTAAATATGCTGACCGTTGTTTTTCCTGTCTCTTTTGCATCGACTAAGAAACTTTTTACCTGATCGCCTACTACTGAAACGTCAGCTATTTCCTTATTACTTACTACGAATGTATTATAATCTTTATAATTAAGAGGAGAAAAACTGAACGTTCTTTTTTCTCCTTTCTTTATGTATATATTTTCAATATTATAATAGGTGAAGTCTATTGGTTCTGTTATGCATACCGATATGGATTTTACGTTGTCAAGTTCGTCGTAAACATAAATGGTGCATTTCCCTACACTATAACCTATTACAGACAAGGTGTCGTTATTAATAACTGCCTTAGCTATATTATCATCAGTAGAGTTTGCATAATAAGAGCCTCTTCCGTATTTAATAAGAACGTCTTCTCTGGAATTTGCATTATTAAGTTCAAGATATGTTTTGCTTACTTCGATGTTTTTCGAAGAATCAATGTCTTCTTTACAAGAAAACAAAACTGAGGCTAAGAGCAAAGTCAATATTATTTTTCTCATAGGATATAATTTATTTTATACAAATGTAGTAAATAAATTATATATCAAATGGAAAAATAATTGAATTAGTATATTTTTATGAAAAATAACGTTTGGTTATCATTTTATAATTCAGTTATAAAATGATTCTAGAATTTGTAAAATCAAATTCTATATTATAGGCAATATATTTTATGACTATCTGAACTTTTCAGCAACCAATCTGTAAGTAGGCATATCAATTCCAAGTTCTTCTCCTTTAGTTATGAAGCTGAAAAGCAGACCGTCTACTTCTGATTCGTGACCTTTGCTGATATCTTTTTGCATGGATGCTGTACTGGCGGGATCTAGCTTGTCGAGTACTTTGAGGTTGTAGGTTATTAGATCTTCCACGAAAGTTATTCCAAGGGCTTTACCTATGGCTGCGCTTTCACGAGAAAGACCGATAAAAGTATCTCTTTTGGCTCCCTCTTTTTGCAGTTCTCCCATAGGAACATCATAGTATGCACCGGTGCAAGCCATGGCGGAAATGAACGACCATTTCACGAAAGTATCGCGGTTTATATCCTCTGAAATAGGAGCTTTGATACCGCTTTCCTGAAGATCTTTCTGCACAGCCAGAAGCCTTTCATAAGCAACATTGTCTTCCTTGCGGGCGCCAAATACCAGGCGGAAGATGGTTCCCATCTGAGTAATCTCGCCCGGAGCGGAAACGAATCCTACAATGTAGATGCATCCGTCTAGAACCGTCACGTTTTCGACCTTGCGTTTAATCTTTGGTCCCGTGCCGTATACGTTGAGAATAGGTATTACGATGGTGTCTTTGTGTGAAGCACGTTCAATCAGTTCGGTGATTGAATCAATAGAATAACCCTTTACACAAACAAAAATCACGTCAGCTTTGTCGTTATACTCCTCAGAAAGGCATGCGTTAACATGAACGGTATGATCACCTTTCAGTCCGGATTTCAGCTTCAGGCCTTTCTCCTGCATAGCTTTTAAGTGAGCTCCGCGGGCAATACAAGTCACATCGTGGCCTGCCAGGGCAAGGAATCCGGCAATACTTCCTCCTACGCCGCCCGTTCCAATAATCAGATACTTTGTCGCCATTTTATTTTTTATGAATAAAAGAAGGGGATGAAAATGCTGCTTATGCAATTTTAATCCCCAATACTTTTGTTTTAGTCTATTTTTTGAGTAATATCTATTTTGTCTGTAACAGATTTACCTCTTAGTTTACTGTGCTTTTTATACGTTAAAGCGGAAGTGCATAATGTCACCGTCTTCCACCACATATTCTTTTCCTTCAACACCCAGTTTACCGGCTTCTTTGATGGCTGCTTCCGAGCCATATTCAATGAAGTCATGGTATTTAATTACCTCTGCACGGATAAATCCTTTTTCGAAATCGGTATGGATTACACCGGCACATTGAGGAGCCTTGCTGCCTTTAAGATAAGTCCATGCGCGAACTTCCTGTACACCTACCGTGAAATAAGTTTCCAGATTTAATAGTTTATAGGCAGATTTAATCAATCTGGCAACACCCGATTCTGTTAATCCAATCTCGCCAAGGAACATTTCGCGTTCTTCGAAAGTTTCGAACTCAGCAATTTCTGATTCAATCTTGGCAGCTACAACAAGCAACTGAGCATCTTCGTCTTTAATTGCCTCACGAACCATTTCCACGTACTTATTTCCGTTTACAGCACTGCCTTCGTCTACGTTGCACACGTAAAGAACCGGTTTGCTTGTAAGCAGGAATAACTCCTTTGATATCTTTATTTCGTCTTTTGTTTCGAATGTAACTGTACGGGCCGACTTGCCTTGTTCCAAAGCTTCTTTGTACTTATGAAGCACTTCATAAGTCATCTTTGCAACTTTATCGCCACCAGTTTGAGCTTGTTTCTGTACTTTTTGAATGCGGCTGTCAATAGTGTCAAGGTCTTTCAGCTGAAGTTCGTAATCAATGATTTCCTTATCACGAATAGGGTTTACATTTCCGTCAACATGCACCACGTTATCGTCGTCGAAACAGCGAAGAACGTGAATAATAGCATCAGTTTCGCGGATATTTGCAAGGAATTTATTTCCCAGTCCTTCACCTTTGCTGGCACCTTTTACCAATCCGGCAATATCCACAATTTCTACTGTGGTAGGTACTACGCGGTTAGGGTGAACCAACTCTGCAAGTTTATTTAAACGTTCGTCGGGAACAGTGATTACACCTACGTTAGGTTCAATCGTACAAAAAGGGAAATTAGCAGACTGTGCCTTTGCGTTAGACAAGCAATTGAAAAGAGTCGATTTTCCTACGTTAGGAAGGCCGACGATACCACATTGTAAAGCCATTCTTTATATCGTTAATTTGTTTTCTTATTCAAACTTTTTTCAGCTTGCAAAAGTACAAATTATTCGGTGGAATTCAAAGGATTAGTCACTTACCTTCTATATTAATAATATCTATAAAGAAAGATTTACCATTTTCCGGTTATATCTTTTTTGTTTGATGTACATCAAACGCATGCTTAGATGTACATCAAAAGGGTGCTTTGATATACATCATAATTATCGTTTGATATAGGTCAAAGAAAAAATATTCTTAATAACTTTGAACGTTTTCCCGGCATGCGTGTATACTATTCCGGAACCGTTCCTCATGATTAGTATGCACTTAAAATGAAATGAAAAAATGAATATTAGAAAATTGAAGTATATTTCTGCGATTGTTGCCTGCATGGCATTCCAATCTTCCTTTAGCCAAACACCTCAGAAAGTAGTCTCTTTTGTCAAGGAATCGCATGATGTGGAGTGGTATAAACAGCAGGCAGAGGCATGGAAGGCGGTTCTTGATAAAGACAAACACAATGAAGCTGCCTGGGAAAACTATTATCGGGCCACGCGGTATGAGGTATTTAACGATACCAATATGAAAGATTATAATTCGGCAAATGCTCGTCTGGAAAAGATAATGCAGGATATGAAAAAAGCAATACCAAATTCATATACCTATAACGTGCTGATGTATTATCATAACGGTAACGATTTGAGGAAAAGTGCTTACATAACTAAAGCTATTGCAATGCGTCCTGACGAAGTGGACTTTTTCCCTGATTATGTATCCTTTGCAATATTGTCCAGGAACGATACACTTCTTACAAATACCTGTAAGAAATGGTATGAAAGTGGGGAATATTCAGCAGGATTGTTGAATTATGATTATAACGAGATGGCTGGAATGGAGAAAGATGGTATTGTATTTGCCAATGGAGATAATTCAATCTATCCTAAATTGCTGCTTCAATGTGGCAAGAATCTGTTTAAGGATAAAAAGTTAATCTGTCTTCCTTTTTTGTATGAGCAGAATTATCGGGAGCGTGTTCTCGAAGAATTAGGAATTCCTCCTTTTCCGGGAACAGATAAAGAACTGAATGCAAAGTATCCGGCTAATAATCAATTGTCATTAGAAATTGCAAAGCATATAATTAAATACACGAACCGTCCGGTTTATTTCTCAGCTATGGGAGGGGGAGAGCTTGATTCGTTCAAAGACAGCCTTTATTCGGAAGGATTACTGATGAGATATTCTGCTAAATCATATGATAATCTGGCGGTGACAAAACGCAATTATGAGCAGATTTTCTTGCTGGACTACCTGAAAGAAGGTTTTACTCCCGACAGTTATAAAGACATGGTGGGGCATATTAATCTGAATTATGTAACAGGATTCCGTTCTCTTCTGGAGTTCTATCGAGTAACAGGAGATTTAAACAACTATACTAAACTAAAAACTCAGCTTCATGCCATTATTGATAATTATTCTTTTGATAATAGCGATAGTAAAAATGAGTACCTGAAATGCCTTGAACCAGCAGAAAAATGAGGATATTTCGCTCATACAGACAAGATACGGACGAAGAGTTGATGCGAAGGGTTTCACGAAACGATACTACTGCTTTCGAAGAAATCTACACCCGATACGCTAAACGTATACAAGGATTCTTTATCCGTATGCTTGGATATGATATTGCTAAAGCAGAGGACTTTACACAGGAATTGTTTCTTAAAGTTTACGAAAGCAGAAGCGCCTACGAAGAAGGAAAAACTTTTTCTTCGTGGGCTTTCTCAATGGCATATAATCTGTGTAAGAATGAATACAGACACCGGGAGGTTGTTGAAACCCACGAGCTGGAACAGAATTATGATTCGGACACCACAGAGGAACCTGCTTTTGAAAAAATGTACGATCGGGCTGTTTTCGAAAACCAGCTGAGTATTTCTCTCACAAAATTGCCTGCCGATCAGCTGGCTGCCTTTACTCTTCGGTATAATGAAGAACTGTCGGTTTCTGAGATTGCGCGTATACTCGATTGTCCGGAGGGAACGGTTAAGTCGAGATTGCACTATGCATTGCGTAGTCTTTCTCAATCTCTATCAATGTATAATCCAATAAAACCATAAAATATGAAAGAAGATGATTTGAACAGACTGGAACATTCCGACGAGGTAAAGCGGATCGTTGATACATCTAAAGTGCTCTATGACAAAGATAAATCGGCAAATACTCCACGCTCATTCGATTCTTTGATGAAAGAAATAAACCGTCGTGAAGGAGTTTCCCGAAAGGTTGCTATTTCTCCCTGGTGGCTTGTTGCTGCTTGTCTTATTGGAGTATTGATTGGTTGGAATTTTCCTTTTGAAGATGCTCCGAAGAATGAAAAACTGGCACTTAATGATACGGTGTATATAACCGAAAAGCATACAGATACTATCTATCAGCAGGTGCAGGTTGAGCGGAAAGCCTTTCAGCGAAAGGAGAGGAGAGAGGCGGTAAGTGCCCGTAAGATGGAGGCTCAAACTATAACTCCTCCGGTTGTGCGCAATGAAATGTCATTGCCGGATTTGAAGAGTATTCGTCCGGCCACTTCGGGAAGGAGTCTGGCTCAGGAGAACTTTCCTATCCATCTGCTGGTTTCGTTATAAAGAAGGTGTTAGTGTGCTCTTTTCTGTACTCTTATTTTAAAGTTTAGGAAGTTCTTTTTCGAGATGTGCGTTATAAATAGTAGTTCTTACCTTTGGAACGGCATATTTTTTCAGGTTAGTTCTTTTAGATAAATGCTCTTAATATCAGTAAACTGGGTGAGTATATGTGAAAGTAATTAATTAGTATACAGTTGATTGTATGTAAAATGGAATAATATATCGGACCATTTTCTATATTTTGAGAATTAAACTTCCACTAAAGGCTATTACAAGACGAAAAAGCACGGATAAATGATTCTTTGTTCATTGAATAAATCATTCATCCGTGCTTATCTTTCAGGTAGTAATTCTGTATTATATCCGTTTTGATTTAAGTAGATTGCGTTTTTCTTCTTTAATCTTTAGGTTAGTAATACTGAATTTTACCGGTTTATGCCCCTGACGTTTTTTAATTAGATTGGTTTCCTTTGAATGCTTTATCTATAAATATTTTTAAATTTCTATTTTTTCAGAAATTTATCGAAGAAGTCCAGTGTTTCTTTCTGCATATCTTTGCTAAAGAAGTGAGGGCCATCCCATAATTTAGTTACAAGTTTATTGTCAGCCTTTTGGCTGTTCCACGTGGAATGCAGACTTCTATAAGCATCTTTTACACCATTTACAGGAAATAACTTGTCGCGGAGTCCGTTAAAGAAGAGCATAGGCTTAGGACAAGCCAGAGCAGCTACATCGGGGTAGTCCATATAGTTTCGGATTCCCGGCACAAGCATCGACCAGGCACTTCCGCCTTTATTCTGGTTGTTGGTTAATGACATCAGGGAATCGGTGGTGTTCATCCAGCAAATGGCGGCTCCGGCTTTCACTTTATCTGTAGCGGCTGTGAGCATCCAGGCACGATGTGCACCCATTGAGAAGCCAAGTGTACCGATTCTATTGGCATCTACTTCGGGCAATGAGGCCAGAAAATCAACGCTTCTGATATCGTCGAACGTGATAACGCCGCACCAGTTATATCCCATCTGCATCAAGTTGCAGGCAAGTGCTTGCTGGGTTTCATAATTCACACCCTCTTTTCGTCCTCTTTCGCCCCAAAACAGTGCATCAATGGAGAGAACTACGTAGCCATGAGCCGCAAAATAATCGCCTACATAGGTGCTATCGTAACATTGAACCGCCCATTTATCAGCATCGGCCAGTACTTCGGGTGAAACGCCAAATGGTCTTACCATCTTTTCCTTACCTATGGAGAATTTAGCACCGTGATCATGTAGCATTACAACGGCAGGGAAGGGACCTTTTCCTTTATTGGGCACCAGTAAATAAGCAGGAATGCGGTCGAACTTCGAAATATTCAGTACAATCTTTCGTGCTTCGTATCCATTTCTCTGTTCTTTATCAAGCACTTTCATATCGAAAGGTGCAGTTGGAGGAGCGGGGGCCAGACAAGAGAAAAGCACATTACGGGCAGCCTTTTTCCACTTATTGAAATCTTTTATAGGAGAATTCCCCCAAGCCATAGGGTAGGTGAGTGTCTCTTTCATCTTTTGATACGAAACAGGCATGTTTTTTTCTACTCCATAAGGCATATAGTCTTGCGATTGAGCCTGTTGTGTTGATATCGGCAAACTGAAAAACGAGAATAAGCAAAGTGTAATAAGTAAATTTTTCATATTAAATTAAGTGCAATTTTAGTCTATTTTTTCAGTCTGAACCTGAAAGTCTGAATATGTTTTAAAGCTGAATGGTACGAATCTGAGCATGGCAAAATCTTCTGATTCAACACCTCCCGGATAATAGAGCTCCCATCCTTTCATCCATGCATTATGCTTGAATTCTTTGCTTGTAACAACCTGAATATTTCCTTGAAACATGATTCCAGTAAAGGATTCCGGTTTACAGAAGTAAAGGGCAGCCTTGCTGTTATTCTCAATCTCCTTAATCTTTGCAGAAGAAGTATTGGTGGTGAGATAGATAGTAAATTCATTTGATTCTTTTGCATACATCGGTACAAGGTGAGGGTACTGCTTTATGTTCCTCAAATTCAGCATGGCGCGGGTCGATGGATATCCATTCTGATCAATTGTTGACAGGTAAACAGTCTCTAAAGATTCTATAATTCCGAGTACTTCTTTCAGTTTTTCTGCTAATTCCATAATTTAATTGGTTTTAAGGTGAAACAAACTATCTTATCGTTCTGAATTTTAAAATGGATCAATAATCCAACACTCTTGTTTAATCTATTATAGTCTTTACTTATATATAGAAAAAACGTCAATAAATTAAACAGGATTATTATGAAAAAAGATATTTATTTGAAAATAATAATATTCTAAATTAAAGATTACAAGCTACTTAACCTTTAGTAAATTACTTTTTATCTATCTTTTTTATTGTATTTGTTTTTAATAATTAGTGAGCTTAGTTCATTAATTATTATTCCATCCTTTTGTATTAAGACAATGCTTTTTAGTAGATGAAAGCTGTTAAGCTTTTAAAAGCCATCATATCTTGCTTTTAAAACAATGTTCTTTTAGCAGTTTATATGTTATTCCCAATTTGCTTTGCAGCATTTGGGAATAACAAAACCAGAGACCTTTTATATCAGATCTTTATGTTCTAATTTTTATCTGAATTTATAACAGATTTATCAATGCGCTTCGAGCCAGTTGTTGCCCCAACCGCAGTCGGCTTTCAAAGGAACGTGCATTTTGTAGGCTCTTTCCATCTCTTCAATAACGATTTGTTCCACAAGCTCTTTCTCGTTTGCAGGAACACTGAAGTTCAATTCATCATGCACCTGAAGAATCATCTTGGCTTGTACATTTTCCTTCTTGAAACGGTTATAAATATTGACCATTGCAACCTTGATAATATCTGCTGCACTTCCCTGAATAGGAGCATTGATTGCATTTCTTTCGGCATATCCACGAACAACTGCATTGTGTGAATTTATGTCCGGAAGGTAACGCTTGCGATTGAATATAGTTTCAACATAACCGTTCTTCTTTGCAACCTTGATACTTTTATCCATATATTCCTTTACGCCTGGATATGTCTCGAAATATCCATCGATAAGTTCTTTGGCTTCCTTCCTGTCAACCCCCATTCTTTCTGCTAATCCGAAGACTGAGATACCGTAAATTATACCGAAGTTTGCTGTTTTTGCCTTACGGCGCATGTCCTTTGAAACTTCAGAAATGTCTATTTTATAGATCTTTGCAGCAGTTGCAGCATGAATATCATAACCGGAAAGGAAAGCATCGATCATGTTCTTGTCCTCACTTAGATGTGCCATAATTCTCAGTTCAATCTGAGAATAGTCGGCAGAAAAGAAGAGACAATCTTCATCCGGAATAAATGCTTTGCGAATCTCTTTACCATCTTCGTCACGAACCGGGATGTTTTGAAGGTTCGGATTGCTGGAACTTAATCGGCCTGTTGCAGTTACTGTTTGGTTGAAAGATGTATGTATTTTTCCTGTTACAGAATTAATCAACTGAGGAAGCGAATCTACATAGGTACTCAATAGTTTTTTTAATCCTCGATAGTCTAGAATTTTTTCAACAACTGGGTGCTTGCTGCGCAGGCTTTCAAGTACATCTTCGGAAGTAGAATATTGTCCCGTTTTAGTTTTCTTGGCTTTTTCTACAACTTTCAGTTTTTCGAAAAGTACTTCTCCAACTTGCTTGGGCGAACTAATATTGAACTCCATGCCAGCCAATGAGTATATTTCATTTTCTATATTGCCCATCCTGGTGGTTAAATCTTCGGATGTTTGTTTAAGAGCAGCCAAATCCAGCTTCATTCCATTTCTTTCAATGTATGCCAAAACCGGAACGAGTGGCATTTCGATATTATAGAATAAATCTTCAATACCGTTTTCCTTTAATTCTTTCTCAAGTTTATTTTTTAATTTCAAAGTCACATCTGCATCTTCGCAAGCATACTTGTAAACTTGTTCGGGAGGGAGGTCTCTCATGTTCTTTTGGTTTTTCCCTTTTGGTCCGATTAGCTCATCAATGTGAATTGTTTTGTAGTTGAGGTAAATTTCGGCAAGGTAATCCATTCCATGTCTAAGTTCTGGTTGAAGAACATAATGTGCTACCATTGTATCGAAAAGTTTTCCTTTTACTTCAACTCCATAATTTTGGAGAACAAGCATATCATACTTCATGTTCTGCCCAACTTTGACAGAATTTTCATTTTCGAAGACCGGGCGGAGCTCATTAACAATTTTTTGCGCTTCCTCTCTTTTTGCAGGCACTGGTATGTAGTAAGCCTGATTTTCGGCAACACTAAAACTCATTCCTACCAATTCTGCCGAGATTGGATCGGTTCCGGTGGTTTCTGTATCTAGACTAACGATATCAAATGTAAGTATGTTTTGTATAAAATTAGCTCTTTTCTCTTCATTATCAATGAGTTGATAGTCATAATTCAATTCTTCTAAACTCGTGAGATTTGAATATTTTTCCTCAACTTGCCCAACGGGCGTGAAAAATCCAAAGAGATCGCCTTGCTGAGGAGCCTCATTTACCTGTTTTTTCTCTTTTTTGAAAATTCTGTCAATCAGTGTTCGGAATTCCAGTTCCTCGAAAATTTTTCTCAGTTCATCTTCGTTTGGTTCTTCACGAACAAGTTCGTCCATTTTCAATTCAATAGGAACATCGATTTTGATAGTTGCCAAAAATTTAGAGAAGGTGATCATCTCTTTGTTGGTTTCAACTTTTGTTTTCAGTGCACCTTTTAACTGATCAGTATTCTCAAGCATATTTTCGATGCTGCCAAATTGGGCGATTAACTTTTGAGCAGTTTTTTCTCCAACTCCCGGACATCCTGGAATGTTGTCCGAAGAGTCACCCATCAAACCAAGTAAGTCGATGACTTGAGTAGGAGAGGAGATTTCATATTTTGATTTTACCTCTTCCACTCCAAGAACTTCAAATTCTTTATCACCATATTTGGGACGATACATAAAAACTTTCTCACTTACCAATTGACCATAATCTTTGTCGGGAGTCATCATGTAAGTTGTGATTCCTTTTTTCCCGGCTTCGGTAGCAAGAGTCCCGATTACATCGTCGGCTTCAAAACCTGAAACTTCCAAAATCGGAATTCTATATGCTCTTATAATGTCTTTGATTATCGGAACTGCCAAACGGATAGCCTCGGGTGTTTCTTCACGATGAGCTTTATATTGTTCAAATGCTTCATGTCTGAACGTTGGTCCGGAAGGGTCGAATGCAACCCCAATATGTGTAGGATTTTCTTTATTTAAAAGTTCTTCTAGTGTGTTTACAAAGCCTAGAATTGCTGATGTGTTAAATCCCTTTGAGTTAATTCTTGGGCTCTTAATAAATGCATAGTATGCTCTGTATATGAGTGCATAAGCATCCAAAAGAAACAATTTATCTGTTTGATTCATAATCTTTTCGAATTTTTCTTTGGTAAAAGTACTAAAAAATACCATATTAATTGTTTTATTATTACTTTTGTGGCTAAATCGTATGTTTTATGGACAGATTATCTCAGATTAAGTCTCCTGTTATTTCAGATCTGGAGCAGTTTAAAGAGCTCTTTAATAGTTCATTGGATAACTCAAACCCTTTGTTGCAAGAGGTTCTTTCTCATATTAAACAACGGGGAGGTAAGAGGATGCGTCCTATTTTGGTTCTTCTTATTGCCAGATTATTTGGAAAAGTAACTTCGTCTACACTTCATGCTGCTGTTTCTTTGGAACTACTTCACACAGCCAGTTTGGTGCATGATGATGTGGTTGACGAAAGTTCCGAACGTAGGGGTCAGGCTTCTGTTAATGCGGTATATAATAACAAGATATCTATTTTAGTTGGCGATTATTTGTTGGCAACTTGTCTTTATCAGGCAGCTTTTTCTTCTAATATTGAGATAATTAAGGTTGTTTCTCAACTTGGCCAGGATCTGTCGGAAGGCGAACTTCTTCAGCTTTCAAATGTCAGCAATATTGAAATTTCCGAGCCTGTTTACTTTGATATTATCCGTAAAAAAACCGCTGCTCTGTTTTCTGCCTGCACTAAAACTGCTGCTTTATCTTCGGGTGTAGGTGCTGAAGAGGTTGAAATTGCAAGATTATTTGGCGAATTCATCGGCATTTGCTTTCAAATAAAGGATGATATATTCGATTATTATGATGACAGGGAGGTGGGAAAACCAACCGGAAATGATATGCGTGAAGGCAAATTAACTCTTCCTGCTATTTATGCGATTAATAATAGTAACAATGCTGATATTAAGGCATTAGCTGTTAAGATAAAATCAGGATCTGCTTCTGATTCTGAGATAAAAGAAATGATTGATTATGTCAAGAATAACGGTGGAATTGAATATGCTATTAAAGTTATGATGGATTATCATGCTAAAGCTCTTCAGTTGATTGAATCTTTCCCTGAAAGTGAGATCAAATCTTCGCTTACTTCTTATTTGGATTATGTGGTTGACCGAACAAAATAGTGCTAAACTTCTCCGGTGATAACCCCTTGTTTCCATATTAATTTCTAAAATAGTGTAGAGCTTGTTTTGTGTGAGAGTAGGGGTTCTTACAGAAAGGTGTACACCTTTCTGCTGAGTTATGCCCAGTAATTACCTTAACATTCACCAAGAATTTATTTAATTATATATATAAAATCCCCTGTATTCCTTCTTTATTTGAAGTGATACAGGGGATTCCTTTTTTGCTGTTTATTAATCTTAGGCTATATAAAAGCTTCTATAAAAATCTAAAAGAATTTGATTTCTTTTCCTTTGATATCAGATAATAGCAGATTCGCAAGACGACTGGTTCCTAAACGGAATAGCTCGTTATTTAGCCATTCATGGCCCAGAACTTCTTTTACTATCGAGTAATAGATAATAGCGTCTTTTACGGTATTAAGGCCTCCTGCGGGCTTAAAACCGACTTTATTGCCAGTTTCTTCGTAGTATTCCTTTATAGCTTCACACATTACATAAGCTGCTTCTGGTGTAGCGGCAGGTTGTTGTTTGCCGGTTGAAGTCTTAATAAAATCGGCACCTGAATACATGGATAGGATAGAGGCTTTTTTGATGTTTGAAGCGCTTCCAAGGGCTCCTGTTTCGAGGATTACTTTGAGCTTATTATCCTTGCAGGCATCTTTAATTTCCTGAATTTCATCGCACATGGTTTCATAGTCACCACTTAGGAATTTGCCTACAGATATTACAATATCAATCTCGTTGGCACCACCCATAATAGCCATTGCTGTCTCGGCAATCTTAACCTCGATAAAGGTTTGTGATGATGGGAATCCACCGCTTACGGCAGCTATCTGTACCTTGTCAATCTCTAATGTATCATGTACAACTTCTGCCATATTGGGGTAAACGCAGATGGCGGCAACATTGTCTAAATCTCCGAATTCTTCATCAAACTGATTAACTTTTTCTGTGAATTTCATCACGCTTTCTTCACTGTCAGTGGTGTTGAGAGTTGTCAAATCCAGGCAATTGAAAAGGAGTTTTTTAACTTCAATAGTGTCGTTTTCGGGCACCTTTTTCTCAATAATTGCAGCTACTTTAGCTTGGATATCATTATCGCTAAGATCAGTGTTGTACTTGTTTAGTGCAACTTCATACTTACTTTTTTCTTCTTCTTTATATTCCATTACTTGTCAGTTTAGGATTGTTTATATGTCTTTCGTTATCTCTTTTTGTCTTCTTTTCGAGGTTTCTTTTAAAGGCCTCGGTAAGGTCTACACCTGTCTGATTTGCCAGGCAAATAAGCACCCAAAGTACATCTGTCATTTCATCGGCAAGGTTGCATTCTTCGCCCTCTTTGAATGACTGATCTCCGTATTTTCGTGCCATCACTCTAGCTAATTCGCCCACTTCTTCGGTAAGAACTGCCATATTTGTGAGCTCGCTGAAGTAGCGAACTCCGTATGTTTTGATCCAGTTATCAACCTCTTTTTGTGCTTCTTCGAGTGTCATTATTCCTTGTTTTTAGTGTCCATCCATATTGTTACCGGACCGTTGTTAAGCAATTCAACTTTCATATCTGCGCCAAACTCGCCGGTTCCTACCTGCTTTCCCAAAGAGATGCTTAATTCATCGCAGAAAGTCTCGTAAAGAGGCACGGAAACCTCGTGTTTTGCCGCCTTGATGTATGAAGGGCGATTCCCTTTTTTAGTCGATGCATGAAGCGTAAACTGGCTTATTACAAGAATTTCTCCATCAACATCTAGCACAGATTTGTTCATCACTCCATTTTCATCGTCAAAAATCCTCAGATTTACTATCTTTTTACATAGCCATTCTATGTCTTCCTGCCCGTCTGCTTCCTCAATACCAACCAATACAAGCAATCCTTCCTTTATAGCAGATTTGCAGTTGCCGTTGATTGTAACAGACGCATGACTTACGCGTTGTATTACAGCTCTCATTTTATAAAATTTCTTGTTTGTCGCAAAAGACAAAGTTAGTAATTCTAACTTTATTTACGTAGGTTATCGTGTATAATTTTGGCTTTAGCTTCGCCAACAATGGCCGAAACTTCTTCAAACGATGCCTCTTGAATGCGTTTTACGCTCTTGAATTCTTTTAAAAGAGCAGTTTTGGTTTTTTCTCCGATGCCTTTCAGTTCGTCCAAAGCTGATTTAGTTTGCCCTTTGCTACGTTTATTTCGGTGGAAAGTAATACCAAAACGGTGAGCTTCGTCACGTAGATGCTGAATAACTTTCAGGCTTTCAGAATTTTTATCGAGATAAAGAGGGTAGGGATCGCCCGGAAAGAATATTTCTTCCAGTTTTTTGGCTATACCAATCAGCGTAACACGTCCGGTTAGATTAAGTTCGGTGAATATCTTCTGAGCTGAGCTTAGTTGTCCTTTACCGCCGTCTACGATGACTAACTGAGGCAATGGCTGTTCTTCGTCCAATAATCGCTTATATCGCCTGTAAACAATCTCCTCCATTGAGGCAAAGTCGTTAGGCCCTTCAACTGTTTTTATGTTGAAATGGCGATAATCTTTCTTTGAAGGCTTAGCTTTTTTGAAAACAACGCACGATGCAACCGGATATGCACCCTGAATATTCGAGTTATCAAAGCATTCTATGTGCATTGGGAGCTCTTTCATCTGGAAATCGCTCTGCATTTTTTTCATAATCCTGATGCTTCGCTGCTCCGGATTAAGTTTTTCTGCCTGTTTTAATCGGTCTACTTTGTATTGCTTAACGTTCATCTGTGACAGCTCCAGCAGCTTCTTCTTGTCTCCTCGTTGTGGAACGGTAAATGTTACACCGTTAAGCTCTATATCCATTTCAAAAGGAACGATAATTTCTTTGGAGAGACTTTTATATCTTTCGCGCATTTCAATAATGCCAAGAGATAAAAGCTCTTCAGTTGTTTCATTCAAGCGTTTTTTATACTCGAATGTAAATGCCTGGTTAATGCTTCCGTTGGTAATGTGCAGATAGTTTATAAAGGCCGATTTATCGTCGTCTGCAATAGAGAATACGTCGATATTGTGAAGAATAGAACTAACAACTTCCGATTTAGCGCGGTAATTCTCTATTAATTCATACTTCTCTTTTATTTTATGTGCCTCTTCAAACTTAAGTTCGGAAGCTAATTCCTGCATTTTATCGAATAAAGCTTTGCTTATTTCCTGAGTATTTCCTTTCAGAATCTCTTTAACCTCTGCAATATTCTTCAGATATTCGTCGTGAGCCATTAAACCAACGCAAGGTCCTGCACAGTTTTTAATGTGATATTCCAGGCAAACTTTGAATTTACCTGCACGAATATTCTCAGGTGTGAGGTTTAAATGGCAAGTTCTAATGGGATATAAGTGCTTTACGAGGTCTAAAAGGGCATACATTGAAGGTAAATGGCTGTAAGGGCCGTAATATGTAGAACCATCACGGACGATTCTTCTTGTTTTGTATACTCTGGGGAAATATTCATTGCTTACGCAAATAGACGGATATGTTTTATCGTCTTTCAGGAGAACATTGTATCTGGGCTTGTATTTCTTTATAAGATTATTCTCCAGCAGTAATGCATCTTCTTCTGTATTTACTACGATGTAGCGGATATCAGCTATTTTGCTGACAAGTATTCGGGTTTTTCCGGGTTCGTGTTCTTTGCTAAAATAAGAATAAACCCTTCTTTTTAGGTTTTTGGCCTTTCCAACATAAATAATGGTGCCTTCAGAATTTAAATATTGATAAATTCCAGGCTTTTCAGGGAGATTGGATACAATTCCTTTTAAGTAATCTGATGTATTTAATTCCTGAGGCTCCATTATGATATACTTTGATTTTATCAGAGTTCAAGTACAGCTTCTATTTTATCTTCTTCAGAGAAAATAGCTCTTCCATTGAGGTCTTTTAATTCAATAATGAAATTAACGTATATATCCTTTGGATTGAATCTCTTCATTAATTTTATGGCAGCTTTCATCGTTCCTCCTGTTGCCAAAAGGTCGTCATGCAATAAAACTACATCGTCTTCGCAAATTGCATCTTTGTGCACTTGTATAGTATCAGTTCCGTATTCTTTATTGTAACTCTCTTCAACAGTAGCAGCTGGTAATTTTCCAGGTTTGCGGATAGGCACAAATCCAGCTCCAAGTCGGGCAGCTAAAATAGGTCCCATAATAAAACCTCTTGATTCTATGCCGGCAACTTTAGTAATTCCTTTGTCTTTGTACATCTCGTACAATTCGTCTGAAAGTTCTTTCAAACAATCAGGGTCTTTAAACAAAGTTGTTTCGTCTTTAAACTGAATCCCAGGTATTGGGAAATCGGGTACATTTCTGATGCTCTTAATAAGCTTTTTTCTGTTCATAGCCAGTATTTTAGTTGTTTCTTGTTAATTTGATTGTTTCACGTGAAACGGGCCTCTGTTACTTCCTTAAAAGCACCAATAGCACGTTGATATCGCTCGGAGAAATTCCAGGAATTCTGCTTGCCTGAGCAATCGTTTCAGGATCAATTTTGATAAGCTTTTGTCTAGCTTCAGTAGAAATAGAATTTATAGAATCATAATCGAATTTCCCTTTTATCTTTATTGTCTCCAATCTTTCAATTTTGTCGGCAATTAATCTTTCACGATTAATGTATCCTTTATACTTGATCAAAATCTCAGCAGCTTCTTTTATTTCCTCTTTTCTCTCGTCAACTTTATCAAGCTCTTCTTTGAATGCAGGAATAGATTCTGAAATAATATCAAGAGTAATCTGAGGACGATTGATTAAATCTATCAACTTGCATCCTTGTCTCAATGGTGTTGTGCCAATACTTTCAAGAGCATCATTAATATAAGCTGGCTTTACAGAATAATTGCTTGCAAACTCTGTAATACGTTTTACTTCTTCTCTTTTCTTAGTTAAAAGAGCGTAACGATCGCTTTTTGCCAATCCCAGATTATATGATTTCTCAGTCAGTCGCATATCAGCATCATCCTGGCGAAGTAATATTCTGTATTCAGCGCGCGAAGTAAACATTCGATAAGGCTCATCAACTCCTTTTGTTACCAAATCGTCGATTAATACGCCAATATATGCTTCGTCTCTTCCAAGGACAAATTCTTCTCCGTTATGGCAATTCTGATGAGCATTTATTCCGGCAATGATACCTTGTCCGCCAGCTTCTTCATAACCGGTGGTTCCGTTTACTTGTCCGGCAAAGAATAGATTTCCGATAATCTTCGATTCCAACGTATGCTTTAGTTGGGTAGGATCGAAGTAATCGTATTCAATTGCATATCCCGGTCGATAGATAATCAAATCCTTAAATGCTGGAATTTTTTTCAGCGCATTGATTTGAATGTCCAATGGAAGCGATGAAGAGAATCCATTTAGATATAATTCCTTTGTAGTTTCTCCTTCCGGTTCAAGAAATAGCTGATGTTGTTCCTTGTCTGGGAAGGTAACAATCTTTGTTTCTATACTTGGGCAATATCGTGGACCAATACTTTGGATTTGTCCGTTGAATAGGGGAGAATCTACTAATCCATTTCTAAGTATCTGGTGTACTTCCTCATTTGTATAACAAGTCCAGCATTCTAGTTGCTTGAGATTTTTTGTCGGAGTATCCATATATGAAAACTTGTGGAAGTCATTTTCTCCATCCTGAGTTCCCATCAAATCATAATTTACGCTCCGCCCGTCAATACGAACAGGGGTACCTGTTTTCATTCTACCGAACTTAACTCCATGTCTTGCGATGGATTCGGTCAAAAGATAAGATGCTGGTTCTGCCATTCTTCCTCCCGGAAGTTTTGTTTTTCCAATATGCATTAATCCGTTAAGGAAAGTCCCTGCGGTGAGAACAACACATTTGGCGCGAAATTCAACATCAAGGTATGTTCTTAAACCTACAATTTCTCCGTTTTCAACGATAATTTCCTTTACGGTATCCTGCCATATATTGAGATTTGGTATATTTTCGAGAGTCTCTCTCCATGTCCATATAAACTTGTTTCTATCACATTGTGCACGTGGGCTCCACATTGCAGGTCCTTTTGATCGGTTAAGCATGCGGAATTGGATAGCAGTCTTGTCGGTAACTAATCCCATATAACCACCCAATGCATCGATTTCCCGAACAATTTGTCCTTTAGCAATACCCCCAACGGCAGGATTGCAGCTCATCTGACCAATTTTATTCATGTCCATCGTAATAAGACATGTTTTTGATCCCAGATTTGCGGCCGCAGCTGCAGCTTCGCAACCGGCATGTCCTGCTCCGATAACAATTACATCGTACTTAAAATCCATTGATTTATTCTATTTTACGCCGCAAATTTACGAAAAATAGTTAGTAAGTTTAGTGAATGAATGGAAAAGAATTGGAATCAATCTTTAAGAGGTATTCGTTTGCTTTGCATTTGTGATTTCGCAGTATATCTGTATACAGTTTATGCAACTGATGTTTTCATCTTTTCTTTTGCCATTTCTTTCTATAGTAGTTAGTCTATAATTACTGGTTTTATCTACTGCTTCTAATATTAATAAGATCTCTTTCTCTATTGTAGTTAATCTAGAGCTAGGTATTATAGATATTAATAGGTAGTTCTCACTTGAATGGCACTGTGAACTTAGGTCTATGAAAAGTTGGTTTGGATTAATAAGTAATTGTATTCTGGAGCCAGAGTAAAGCTATCTGTAATTGTATTGCTAAAATATGCATATTTCGTCTTTTGATAGGATTAGGATTGATAGACAACCAATACCAGTTTTTTTAATAAACACAGTAAAAATCAGGATGAGACAGATAGAATTACGGTTGGTGTGCATAACTACAGACAACCAATGCTAGGCATATTAATAAACGTTGTCAACTAAAATGGTTCTTTGTCGCTTTTTGTGAAAGCAAACTGCCTTAAATACTTCTCCAATCAAGATTCTACTTGCTTTTTGATAAGCCATTTATTGAATCTGATAACAAGTATAAAAAGCATCATGAATAAGAGGTTCTATATAATACCTTTCAGCAAAAGTAATGAATAGCCACTGAAATCAGGACGAGGCAGACAAGATTAGGATTGGTATACATAATTATAGGCAACCAATAAACAGATTATTAATAAACACAGTCAGCCAAAATCAGGACGAGGCAAGATGCTAGATTGCTAGATTACCGCTAGATTAATTTTTAGATATCTAGCGGTTCTTTAATGCTTATTACGAGATAGTTATGTGCTTACTGCTAGATTGCTAGATCTATTAGTAATTTTTATTTTTTGTGAGAGGTAAAATGAGCAAAAACTCATTAAAATAGCATTGCGAGCTTATTTTAATAGTGCTAAAGCTTTATTCTCTTCAGCCTCCATTATTTCACGTTCACCTTCACCTTTATCGTTTATTCCGCATAGGTGGAGAATGCCATGTATTATAGTTCTGTGCAATTCATCATTATAAGACGTATTAAATTGTTCTGAATTGCTTTTAACCGTATCAAGGCTGATAAAGATATCTCCAGAAATAACATTGTCTTCACAATAGTCGAACGTGATTATATCGGTATAATAATCATGTTGCAGATACTCTTTGTTTACTTCAAGGATTTTTTCGTCTGAACAAAAAATATACGCTATTTCCCCAACCTTTTTTTCGTATGAACTTGCCACTGCTTTAATCCATGCAGTAGTTTCTCTCTTTTTTATAGCGGGCATTTTTATCCCGTCTGTCTGATAACTTATAGCCATAATATTAATAAAAGAATAAATAACAAACTGAAATTGCTGTAATTACACCTGCCAAATCGGCAATTAAGCCACATGCTACTGCATGGCGGGTTTTTCTGATTCCCACGCTACCGAAATAGACTGCCAGGACGTAGAATGTGGTATCTGTTGACCCCTGGAATACACAAGATAGTCGACCTACGAATGAATCAGCACCGTAAGTTTTCATCGCATCCACCATTAATCCTCTGGCACCACTTCCGCTTAAAGGTTTCATTAAAGCTGTGGGTAATCCGCCAACAAAGCTAGAATCTAATCCGCTAAGTTTAACGATATACTCAATCCCTTTTGTGATTAAATCCATTGTTCCTGAAGCCCTGAATACTGCTACGCCAACTAATATAGCGACTAAATACGGGATGATCCTTACTGCTGTGGAAAATCCTTCCTTTGCCCCTTCGACAAATGTTTCATATACATTTATTTTTTTTCTTATTCCTGACGCGATAAAACATAAAATTATAGAGAATAGGAATACATTGGCGAATAAAGTAGAATAGGTTCCAATTTCTTCTTTTGATAGTATGCTGAACAGGCATATTACCCCTCCAATGAGTGCGCTGATTATGCCAACGAAAAAGAATATTGCTTTATTGAATAAATTAATCTTTTGAAAAAGACTAGTTGCTATGATGCCGGCAATGGCAGCACAAAATGTAGAAATCATTATGGGGACAAAAATATCTGTTGGCTGTGCAGCTCCTAATTGGGCTCTGTAGACCATTATGCTTATGGGGATCAATGTCAGTCCTGAGGTATTGATAACAAGGAACATTATCATTGGATTGCTTGCAACTTTCTTGTCTTTGTTTAATTCTTGCAGCTCTTTCATAGCTTTTAATCCAAGAGGGGTTGCAGCATTGTCAAGTCCCAGCATATTGGCCGAAATATTCATAAAAATAGCCCCCATAACCGGATGTCCTTTGGGGATCTCTGGAAATAGCTTGCTAAGTACCGGACTAAGCCAACGTGAAAATGCTGAGATTAATCCTCCATTTTCGCCAATCTTCATTATGCCTAACCAGAGTGAGAGTATCCCGGTTAAGCCTAAAGATATTTCGAAAGCGGTTTTAGATGAACTAAAAGTGGAGTTCATTATTTCACTAAACACCTGAGTATCTCCCCAAAATATTAATCTTATCAAAGCAACAACAAAGGCAATGACAAAGAAAGCAATCCAAATGTAATTCAATACCATAAAAGTCTGTTTTAATAGAATTTTGCAAAAATAAGAATATGTTTTCAGTTATTGCTTTAATTATTGCTTTTTATCGGATTTGGACTCAGGAAATTTACAATAGTATATAATATGTAATTGTTCGATATTGATATTTTTGGGCACAAACTTTGATTGCATAACAATTTATAATTGAATGATGCTAGTGATAATTTCTCATTGGTACTCTAGTTTTATTATGTTGAATTTTTTAATTAGACTTATTAAAGAACTTTAAGAAGTTGTTTGTTTTGATTCAATAATTACATATTTAAATTCTTTATTATCTTATAAAACCTTTATTAATATAATAGTTATTCCTGCTTTCCAATTATCTTTTTTATCCTTATTCCTTTTTATATTCATGTTTTATATGTTGTGAAAAATAAATTTTTGATTTGCTAATCTACTTTTTGAAAAAAGCAGATTAATATCTATTTTATCAAAGAAAGATTTGCTAAATAAACATAAAAATATACCGTATAAACATCTATTTTGCCATATAGCATATATATCTAATTATTTTGTTTTTTTTTATTTAATTAAGGATTGTATCTTTACACTTAAAGAAATAGCATAAAATTTATTTAGTGGGAAATAAGCATTGATTAAAATTGTAATCTTCAATTCTTTATTTGTAAAGATCATGCTTTAAGTTTGTTGTAATTTTAATTTTTATATATATAAATTATTGATAATCAAATATATAAATGCATTTTCAATCTGCGTTAGTTGCTCTTTTATTTTATGAATCAATAAAATTAATATTTGAAATAGTTTATTATTTGATGAAAATAGAAACTTCATATTTATTTCCGTTTTTCCTGTTTCAAAAATTGAGATGCTTATTTAACGACTATTGTATTTAATCTTATAAAAGCTATTTTAATAATTGATTAACTGACTTTTTTTAATGTTTATAAAACTTAGTACTAAAAAAAATCAATTTGCTTAGAACATAATTATATATATGATTGTTGACTTTATAATTCGATTTATTATCAATAAAATGTAAAATAGTAGCTTTTTTATAATGAATTATTCCTAAATCATAAATTTGTATTCCTGAAACTTATATTCGTTTATTTTTGAGTAACATCATATTATAATGATTAATATATTAGCCACGGATTTAGATCTTTTATACTTTAAACATATTAAACAGAAAAACATATGCAGAGTCTATTTAAGCAGTTTGTAACCCAGCTCGGTTTGTTAAAAGAAAAGGGAACTTTAGAAACCGATATTATTGATGGTCTAGATCCTTCGATAATTAATTTAAATCAAGAAGTGCATATTTATAAAGAAGTGCTTTATAATTTGGATTCTAAACAAATCTATTTAGATCCTTCTTTATCGCTAATAAAGCTTAGTTCTGTTGTAGGGACTAATACTACCTACTTATCTAATTCGATCAATAAGTATTTTGGATGTAATTTCAAAACGCTAATAAATAGATATAGAATAGAGTATTGCAAGAAGCTCCTTGGTAATAACCCAATGTCTGTTCCTATTAAAGAGATTGCAAAGAAATGTGGATTTTCATCTGTCAGTGCGTTTTATGCGTCATTTAAAAAAATTACCGGCATTTCTCCTGTACAATATAGAATGTTGATAATCTACAGAAATGAAACAAATAAAGAATTAGATAAAGAATTTTGATATTGTATTAACTAATTATAATTTATTATGAAAGAACGTTATGATGTTTTTAGTTGTGCGCATCAGGTTAGGATGCCGACTATATTTGAGTTATTGAATACTGGTTATATAGAAAAAATACAAAAAAATGTATTTTATTAATGGTTTTATAAATATAAAAATTGTTTTAATTATGAGAAAAAAGTATTTTCTTGCGAAGTTGGCTATCTATGGATTCCTGACTTTAGGCGCAGCTACTACATTTGTAGGTTGTAAAGATTACGACGGTGACATCACTGATCTTCAGACTCAGATTGATGACAATAAGGCTGATTATACTTCAGTCTTAACTGAGAAACTTGCTGCTGTTAACACACAGATTACTACTCTTCAGGGCACTCAGACAGCTCTGCAAGCTACTGTTGCTACAGCTCAAACTGCTGCTAATGCTGCTAAAACAAGTGCTGATGCTGCTGCTGCTGCCGCCGCTGCTGCTCAACTTGCTGCTGCACAAGCTAAATTAGATGCTATTAATACTGCAGCTTCTGCTTTGGCTACAGTAAAAACAGCTTTGGAAACCAGAATTTCTACTCTTGATGGTAAATTTGCTGCTCTTCAGGAGTCAGTTTCAAAAGGAGCAACAAAAGATGAACTTACTGCTTTGAATGCTGGTCTTTTAAAAGAGATCGCTAATGCTAAATCATCCATTGAAACTGAGCTTACTACTATCAGTGGCCAGATTAGTGCTGTAGACAGTAAGTATAATACGCTGGCTGCAACTGTTGAAACTTTGGCAACTAAGAGTGAAGTTGAAGCTTCTCTTGCTTCATTAAAAACAGAACTTGCAGCCCTTTATTTACAGAAGGCTACATTTGACAAATATGAAGCGTATGTAGGTACTAAACTTAATTCAGATTCTACTAAAATTGCTGATCTACAGAAGCAGATCACAGATTTGAGCGCAGACTTAATATCTAAGATTGCAATAGCTAAGAATGAAGCTGTAACCGCAGCTGTTAATGCGGCAATGGCAGCTGATGCTCAGCAAGCTGTAACGCTTGAAGCTATGTGGAAAGCATATATTGCTCAACAGTTAGATAATTATGTTGATAAATCTACTTATGAAGCAAAAGTGGCTGAAATTAAAGGTCAACTAGAAGATTTGTCAGCTCAAGTTACTGCAATTAATGCTAATTTGAATACAATGAATGCTATCTTCTCACATCGTTTGACAAGTATGGCATTTGTTCCTGAATTTTATACAGGTGGAGTTCCAACTATTATTTTCAGTACATTGTATTATACTGATTTGGATCAGCAAGCTCCAAAGACTACTCTAAGTACTTCAATGCATTCTCAGGCAAAATATCGTATGAATCCTAACGGTGTTATGCTTTCTGATATCAATGATTTTGTATTTACAGGAGAAAAAGCTGAAACAAAAGGTTTGGGAACAGATCCTGCAGCTCCAATATCAGTTGCTGGACAAAAACTTGAGAATGGTGTTTTAACTCTTGATGTTACAAAAACTGCAAATTTTGTAGCTAGTCCTAAGTTTGATATCGTTTCTTTAAAGGCTACATTAGCTGACAAAGCTTTAACTTCTGCTGAAAAAGAAGCTGGTACATGTGTTGCAGTATATTCTGATTATGTAAAAGCAACAGAAGTTTCTCTTGATGGTGCTAATTTGAATATTGCAAAGAATGGTTCTCTTGATTATCATTATGCTTTAACTCAGGCTATTGCTCAAGATAGAGAATATGAAACATCTTTCGTATATAACGGACAATTAGATCTGAACAAAGCAGTTGCTTCTTGTTACTTAGTTGATGGTACTACTCACTCTGCTTTCAATGAAAAAGCTTATGGATTATGTTATCGTTTCGCTATGGCAGGTAATGCATATAACAAAATAGATAATGGAGTTACTACAAATCAACAAGATTTTGCTAGTGTTACAAGTGATGGTATTATGACTGCCAGAGTATATCAGGATAATCCTTTAGCTGCAGCAGCTGGTCGTACTCCGATTGTAAAAGTTGAATTAGTTGATGCAAGTAATCATGTTGTAAAACGTGCATTTATTAAAGTTAAGATAACTGCTAATAAGAGAGCTGATATAGTAGTTAATAGTAATGAAACAATAACTCTTGGTTGTGCAGAAGATCTTGCTACCTTCAAGGTTAATGCTGAAAGAATGAACAGAGAGGTTTATAATGTTATTCCTATGACTCATGCTCAGGCAATGGATACTTATACACCGGATGCAACTTCAGTAACTAGCCCTGTAACTGCAGTTCCACAAGTTGTAAATGTTGGAATTGACGGCGTATTATCTACAGAAGTACATTGGGTTGTTCCTGAATCTCAATTTGGTGTTATTCCTGCTGAAGGAAAAGAATTTGTAGCTACATTAAGATGTATTCCAAGATATCCTGATTCAGATTTACCTGACCTTCTATTCAAGTTTACAGTTAAAGTTGTTAAACCAGCGATTTCTATAGTTGGTAAGGAATTAACATATTGGGATGCTCAGCAAGCTGCATTTAAAGTAAATGTTGCTGTTCCTTCTTCTGATATGGATAATAATCCTAACCATTGTATCTATAGCGCTGACTTAACAAATGCATTTAACAAGTACTCTAATGGTGATGTTAAACTGAATAATAAACCAGGTTGTGGTAGTTTGAAATTTATACTTGTAGGTGCTAATCCTTCTACTGCTACTGGTTTTGCTATTAATGGTGATGTTATTACATTCAATCGTGGAACTGCAAATGCTGCCGCAATAGCTGAACTTGAAAAGACTACTTTGTATGCTAAAGTAAAGGCTTATTATGAATGGAATGGAAATATTGTTGATTTGATGACATTTAATGTTCAATTTATTAAGCCTCTTGGTTTAAGTGTTACTACAGATGGTAATTTCACTGATGCTGTAACTGGTGGTTCTGTACTTTCTTATAATTACTTCCATAATAGTGGATCTATTGATGTTCTTGTTAAAGATTGGAGAGAAATTTCTTTAACACCTAATACTGCATTGTGGAGCTTCTATGGCTTGGATGGTGTATGGTTTGACACAAATAACGCTAAAACTAATTTGAAAGAAGTTGGTGGAAACCTAGTTCCAACTGAAGGTTATACTGCTGGATCACTTCCTACTGATGTTTTACTTTCTCAGAATAATGTATGGGGCTCTACTTGGTTGAAGTATGTAAATAATGGAACTGCTTTGACAAATGATTATCAACTATTTATCCCTGTAACAATTATTCATAAATGGGGAACTCTTAAAACTACTTTGACTGTTCCTGTTAAGAAATTGCCATCAGTTGGTACAAGAAAATAGTAATAAACTAAAGTCAACCTTTTAATTAAGAATATAAGAGAGAGGGATTAAATGTTTCTCTCTCTCTTTATATCTTTTATGATATAATGTACAAGCAATGGAAGTAAAGACATTCTTTCTATTAAAAGTTAGAACGAAAAGCAGATCTCGCTGGATTGAGCATCTTATAAAATCACAAATAGGAGTTAACTCTGCTGTTGTTGATTTTGATAAGCGCTTATTACAGGTGAGTTATAACCAGGATCTGATTTCTGTTCAATACATGAGAATGCTTGTGCGCAGTTTGGGATGTGATTTATTATGCAATGATAAAGATATTAAAGATAAAGTAAATCAGTTAAATAACTATTTGATATTAAAAAAAAGGATTCTTTCTATTTCTTTTGTTTTTTTTCTTTCTTTTTTCGGTTTGATTTTTCCTTATAGAGATTGGATAACATTGTTATTTTCCTCTATAATGTATTTGCTTTATTCATTTTTGTTTGTCCCATTATTTAATAAAAAAATAATTCGACGTATTAAATTACTTGATGCAGTCGGGGTAGCTATCCCCTTATTATTGATATTTAATGCCATTTTGGGCATGTTTGTTTTCTTTGATCAGTTTCATCTTGCATGGTTTTTGATTTCAATATTGTTAATTGAAATTTTTACTTTTCTTAGATGGAAAGTGGAAAAAGATGTAGCTGTTAATGATTTACTTTGATATTTAAGATGTATTGTACTATATAATTTATTTTATCTTTCACTATATTATTGCTATTACTAGAACTTAAAATATTGTTTTGTAACAATATACTATCTCTAAATTTGAACAAAATTATTTTGTTATTTGTTATTTTTTTTATTTCTTTGTTATATATCTTTCTTATATTTAGGTACTTAAACTTAGATTAATATGAAAAAGAAACTTATTCTTCTAGCAATTTCCTTCTTTTGTATAGCAGGATTTGCACAATCACAAGAGAAAGCCTTAAAACAATATGGCTTTTGGGACAATTGGTTTATCCAAGGTCAGGCAGGAATTGGTTATACAATTGGTGAACCCGATTTTGATAAATTGATTTCTCCAACTGCAGCCCTTTCTATAGGGAAGTATTTCACTCCATATGCTGGTATGCGTTTGCAAGTTGGAGGATGGCAAGGCAGAGCAGGATGGGATTGGAAAAACGAGAATTATAGCTGGAATTATGCAGCGGTTTATCTGGATGGTTTGTTTAATATGACCAATATTTTCTGTTCTTACAAAGAAAACCGAGGTTTTAACCTTTATGGAATTGTGGGAGTAGGGTATAATCATGGTTTCAAGAATTCTCCTAATGCATTAGCCTCTGATAACTGTGTTGCCAGAATTGGACTGCAGCCTAGTTTTCGCATAAATGAAGCATGGGATTTTAATGTGGAGCTAAATGGTAATGCTGTAAGTGATGCATTTAATTCTAAAACTGGGTCTGAAAATGACTACTATTTCAATCTCATGGTTGGCTTTACATACAAATTCAAAAATAGAGGATTTGAATTAATTAAGCCTTATGATGAAGCATTAGTTAATTCTTTGAATGATGAGATTAATCAACAGAGAGCAACTATTGAATCTTTAAAAGCTAATCCAAAGACTATTGTTAAAACAGAAAAGGTATTTGTTACAGATACTGTATCATATTTTAATACGCCGGTTCTTTTCACTATAGGAAAATCTGCCGTAGGTGTTAATCAGGAAGTCTATGTGTATACTGTTGCTCAATACTTGAAAGAAAATCCAAAAGCAAAGATTACTATAACAGGTTATGCTGATGCAGGCACTGGTTCAAAGGCATTTAACCAGAAGATCTCTGAAAAACGTGCAAAATCTGTTGCTAATGAATTGGTTACTAAATATAGTATATCTTCCGATCGTATTAAGGTTATTGAAGGTAAGGGCGATAGTGTTCAACCTTATTCTAAAAATAACTGGAATAGAGTAGTTATATGTGTTGCAGATTGAAATTTATAGTTAGGAGAGATCAAGCGTGATCTAAATGGTAATGAAACTTACGTGAGTAATTTTCAAGAAGGGTATTTGATTAAGCTACGGCTTATCAGATACCCTTCTCTTTATATGATTATTAATTCAATCTTATAGGATAATTCTCAAATTAGTTTACTTTTGTTTTAATTATGAAAGCAATTGAAATACAAACAGAATTAAATAAGTACGTTGATGTACTAAAGAAAGAGTCTTTACCTAAGTTTTTTAAAACAGGGAAAGGTGAGTATGGAGAAGGAGATTGTTTTTTGGGGATTACAGTACCCAATATTCGTATGGTGGCAAAAAAATATAAAAGTGTGGAATTCGATGAAATTAATGTTCTACTAGATTCCGAATACCATGAATGCCGAATGTGTGCTCTTATGTTGCTTATTGAACGCTTTAAGAAAGCAGGTGAGGAAGAGAAAGCCAATATTTATCATTTCTATTTATCGAAAACGGAAAGAATAAATAACTGGGATTTGGTTGATCTTAGTGCGCCTTATATCGTTGGTGAATACCTAAAGAACAGATCTCGCAAGGATTTATACAAACTTGCAGCGAGTTCTATTTTATGGGAGCAAAGAATAGCGATTGTTGCTACTGCTACTCTTATCAGAAATAACGATTTTATCGACATTATTAAGCTTTCAGAGTTTTTACTTCATCATCCTCATGATTTGATGCAGAAAGCTATTGGCTGGATGCTTCGTGAAATGGGGAAAAGAGATAAAGATCTTTTGATACAATTCCTGGAAAAGTATCATAAAGAAATGCCGCGAACGATGTTACGCTATTCCATCGAAAAATTTTCCGATGAAGAGAGGAAATTCTTTATGAGAAGGTAATTTCTTTAATATTTTATGTTTCCTTTAGATTATATCTCTTTAATCTTTCATACCTTTGTAGCTTCATTATTGTGAGATATGGAAGAAAAATTTGATATACGAGATAATCAGCTTACTACAAAAGAAAAGGATTATGAGAACGCTTTACGTCCTTTAGATTTTGAGTCTTTTAGTGGGCAGGACAAGGTTGTAGATAACCTTCGTATATTTGTTAAGGCTGCTCGTTTGCGCGCTGAAGCTCTTGATCATGTATTACTTCACGGACCTCCTGGATTGGGAAAAACAACTCTTTCAAATATTATTGCAAATGAATTGGGCGTAGGGTTCAAAATAACTTCTGGTCCTGTGCTTGATAAACCAGGCGATTTAGCCGGTGTACTAACCAGTCTTGAACCAAATGATGTCCTTTTCATCGATGAAATTCATCGTTTATCTCCTGTAGTGGAAGAATATCTTTATTCTGCAATGGAAGACTATCGGATTGATATAATGATTGATAAAGGTCCTTCTGCAAGAAGTATTCAGATAGATTTAAGCCCTTTTACTCTGGTTGGAGCAACTACTCGTAGTGGACTTCTGACTGCCCCGTTAAGGGCGCGTTTTGGAATAAATCTTCATTTAGAGTATTATGATGACGATATATTAAGTGGAATTATTAAACGTTCTGCAAGGATACTAGATGTTCCCTGCTCCTCAGATGCGGCTGGAGAAATAGCTTCCCGTAGTCGTGGGACTCCGCGTATTGCTAATGCTTTACTTCGCAGAGTGAGAGATTTTGCACAGGTTAAAGGATCGGGAGTTATAGATACTGAGATTGCAAATTACGCTCTCGAGGCTCTCAATATTGATAAATATGGGCTTGATGAGGTCGATAATAAAATACTGTGTACTATTATCGATAAATTCAAAGGTGGACCTGTAGGAATCACAACAATAGCCACAGCATTAGGCGAAGATCCGGGAACAATAGAGGAAGTTTATGAGCCTTTTTTAATAAAAGAAGGTTTTTTAAAGAGAACTCCTCGCGGTAGAGAGGTTACAGAGTTAGCTTACAAGCACTTGGGAAGAAGTCTTTATAGCAGTCAAAAGACTCTTTTTGATTAAGATATAATGTTTAAGAATCTCTTTAAATAATATGCAATCTGAATTTTTGATTCATTAAAGAGATATGTTTGATAAATAAACAATAGGATAGAAGTATGGCCGGATTAAAATCGTTGGCAAAAGATACTGCAATTTATGGTGTAAGCAGTATTGTTGGTCGTTTTTTGAATTATTTATTAGTTCCACTCTATACAGCAAAATTATCTGCTGCTTCAGGAGGATACGGTGTAATAACGAATATGTATTCCATAACAGCACTTTTGCTGGTTATTTTAACGTATGGAATGGAAACCGGATTTTTCCGTTTTGTGAATAAGAAAAACGAGGATCCAACGATTGTTTACTCAACCACATTAATATCTGTAGGTGTAAGTTCATTACTTTTTATTTTATTGTGTTTTGTCTCTCTTCAACCGATATCCACTTTTCTTGGATATGAAAATAATCCAGACTTTGTCGCTATGATGGCAATTGTGGTTGCGCTTGATTCCTTCCAGTGTATTCCTTTTGCTTACCTTCGATACAAGAAAAGACCGATAAAGTTTGCTGCAATGAAGTTTTTATTCATTATTCCAAATATTCTTCTGAATATCTTCTTCTTTGTCTGTTGCCCATGGTTATTAGTTCATTTCCCTGCTTCTGTTTCCTGGTTTTACAATCCAAGTTATGGAGTTGGTTATGCATTTGTGGCCAATGTAATCTGTACAGTGATTCAGCAAATTGCTTTTTATCGTGAATTGACCGGCTTTAAATACAAATTCAAGAAGTCATTGTGGAAAGAGATGATGATTTATTCTTTTCCAATTCTTATCCTGGGAATAGCCGGAATATTAAATCAGGTAGTTGATAAGATTATTTTTCCATTCCTCTTTACAGATCAGAATGAGGCCCGTGTACAACTTGGTATTTATGGTGCAGCCAGTAAAGTTGCAATGGTTATGACCATGTTTACTCAAGCTTTCCGATATGCTTATGAACCTTTTGTTTTTGGAAAAAATAAAGAAGAGGGCAGTAAGAAACTATATGCCGATGCAATGAAGTATTTTATTATAGTTTCGCTGATTGCCTATCTTGGAGTAATGTTTTATCTCGATATTTTCCGCTACATAATAGACAAAAGTTATTGGGATGGACTAGATTGTGTTTCAATCGTTATGATTGCAGCAATTCTGAATGGTATTTATTTTAATTTGTCGTTTTGGTATAAGTTGATTGATAAGACAATCTGGGGCGCATATTTCTCTGGAATTGGTTGCTTCTTAATCATTATTCTGAATGTTATTTTTGTTCCCCATTATGGCTACATGGCTTGTGCATGGGCCAGTCTTATAGGGTATGCTATAGTAACGGTTCTTTCTTATGTTGTTGGGCAAAAGAAATACCCAATAAATTATGATATGGTGAGAATTGGAAAATATTGTTTGCTTACTGTGGTTCTTTATGCTATCTCTGAATTTGTGAAAATAGATAACATTTTATTACGTTTGTGCTTTAAAACCATTTTATTCTCTATCTTTATTGCATATATTATTAAGAAAGATTTTCCATTGAAGCAGATTCCGATTATTAATCGTTTTGTAAAGAAATGATTTTTAGTGAGTTGCCTTAAATAAAAGCGGTGGAAGTCTGGTGGTTCGCGGCTATTTTTGCAAAGAACCGAATAATATAGCAGTTAATTTTTATTCGGTTTTTTAATGGATAGCACACGCTTATGAAAAAGAGCCTTTTAACCTTAGTACTGTTTTTTATTTCGCTCGTTTCTTTGGCAGACGAGGGTATGTGGATGTTGAATCATATAGACAAGAAAACGGCTCAGCTGATGCAGCAATTGGGGCTTGAAATGCCTTCCAGCCAATTATTCAATGAGCGTATTCCTTCTCTGAAGGATGCGATTATTAGTTTTGGAGGATATTGTTCCGGCGTAGTAGTTTCTGAAGATGGATTGGTCTTTACAAATCATCATTGTGGCTTTGAAGCTATACAGAATCATAGTTCAGTAGTTCATGATTATTTAAAAGATGGTTTTGTTGCTGATAAGAGAGAAGATGAACTCCCTAATCCCGATTTATTTGTGAGTTTTCTTGTAAGGCAAGAAAATGTTACTTCAAGGATATTGAAAGATATTCATCCGGGAATGGATGAAACAAAGCGCTCGTATATTGTAGATTCCCTTTCTTCAGTAATAGAGAATGAAGTTTCTGAAAAGGACTCATTGCTAAGAGGAGTGGTAAGTTCTTACTATGGTGGAAATGAATTTTATCTTTCAGTTTATAAAGACTATAAAGACGTCAGACTGGTTTTCGCACCTCCTTCTTCTGTTGGTAAATTTGGCGGCGATACAGATAATTGGGTATGGCCAAGGCACACCGGAGATTTCTCTGTTTTCCGCATTTATGCTGATAAAAATAACCAGCCAGCTTTTTATTCTCCTCAAAATAGACCATTTCATCCATCTTATATTGCGCCTATTTCCCTTAAGGGATATCAGAATGGTACCTATTGCATGACCTTAGGTTATCCGGGTTCAACAGATCGTTATCTATCTTCTTTTGGCATTGAAGAGCAGATGAGGACCCAGAACCAGTCAATGATTGATGTGCGAGGAATAAAGCAGGCTATTTGGAAAAAGGCGATGGAATCGAATGATTCTACTCGTATAATGTATGCTTCCAAATATGCAGCAAGCTCTAATTACTGGAAATACAGTATCGGGATGAATAAAGCCATTGAAGAGCTTAATATCATTGGGAAAAGAAAGCTATTAGAGGATAAGATAACTCGTTTTATAGAGGCTAAGAAAGAGAAAAAACAATTATATGGTCATCTGATTGATTCCTTAAGAATAAGCTATGAAAGCAGGAAAAAACTTGTTCATGCTTCTTCTTATTTTGGAGAATGCTTCGGTAATGCTTCAGAATTACTTTCCTTATCCACGCAAGCTATTAGCACAGATTTCTTTAGTGATTCTATTGCTGGAAAGAAGATATACGAAAGTATGGCTAAAGAGTATTCAAATATAAACCTTTCCATCGATAAGGAGGTGTTGGTTGCTATGCTTAAGGAGTATCGAGAGAAGGTTGATACTACCTATTTGCCTGATACATATAAAGTGATAAATGAGAAATATAAAGGTGATTGTCAAGCTTATGCAGATTATATCTTCTCTCATTCCGAAATGACTACTCCCAGAGGATTGGAACGTATTTATAGCCGGGATAGCACATTTAATATGTTCGAGGATCCCATTCTTTCATTGGCCGTAGATGTTGTTACTAAATTTGTTGATTTCTACCAGATCGGTTCAGATGCCAATAATAAAATATCCCGTGATGAAAGGTTCTACAGTGAGATTGTACGTCGGATGTCTGAGGATAAAAGTTTTTATCCTGATGCAAATTCAACAATGCGTTTAAGTTTTGGTATTGTAACTCCATATTCAGCAGATAGCTCCTCAAGCATCGATTATTCTACAACAACAAAAGGAATTTTTGAGAAGGTAGAACGTTATAAAGGAGATACTGATTTCTGGGTGCAACCGGCCCTGCTCGATTTACTTTCAAAAAAAGATTTTGGCAAATATGCCGATAAAAAGGGTGAAATGAATGTTTGTTTTATCACTAATAATGATATTACGGGAGGTAATTCCGGAAGTGCAATGTTTAACGGTAAAGGAGAACTTATAGGATTAGCTTTTGATGGGAACTGGGAAGGGATGAGCAGTAATCTTGAGTATGAGAGTTCCCTGCAACGATGCATAGGAGTGGATATCCGATATGTACTTTTTATAATTGAGAAATACGGCAAAGCACCTCATCTTATTCAGGAACTTAAACTTGCTCAATAACTATTTTATGCCATTTTATCGTATCTTTCTTTTGAGATATGAGGTTATTAGGGCTTTTTATATCCGGACTAAATTGTTTTAACCCAATTGAATAAATGAATAGCATTGGGGCATAAAAAAAGGCAGCTGTAAAGCTGCCTTAAATATTTATTTTCTGGATTTCCTTCTTGCCCATCCTTCTTCATTGTTGAAGTCTGGTTTTTCATCTCTGAAAGATTGTTGATTGTCATCTCTTCTTTTAGGTCCTCTTTTTGCTGCGTATCCACGCTCTTCACGGCTTTTTCTTGGTGCAGCTGATGCTGGTCTGTCGGAATACCTTCTTCCGCCTCCTCCGCGGCTTTCTCTGCTTCCTCCGCGACTCTCTCTGCCACTTCCTGCTCCGCGATTATCTTCGCCTGCTATTTCAACAGAGATTGAACGACCATTCAGTGATGCTTTATTTAGTGAATCCATAACAGATTTCGCTTGAGCATCTTCTATTTCGAAGAATGAGAAGCTTTTCAACAAATCTATCTTACCAATCTGAACACGTTTTCTCATGTTTTTATTGATCAGCTCAATTAATTGGTTCGGATAGAAATTATCCACCTTTCCGGCATTGATAAACATACGTGTAAATCCAGGTTCCGGTTGATGCATTCCCCTTTCAGAGCTACGTCCTCTTGTAGTACGTTCTCCTCTGCTAGTTTCTGCGGTAGGGCACTGAAGCTCTTCTGCATCACGATAATATTCAAGGAAGTGGTTAAACTCAAGAGAAACCATTCGTTTAATAATATCTTCTTTATCCAGCCATTCCAGTTTGCGATAGATTTCAGGCATAAAGTCGGCAATTTCCTCTTCGTTTACCTTAACCTTCTCAATATCATCAATTACCTTAATTAGCTGTTTTTCACAGATCTGTTTTCCGGTAGGCATTTCTCCTACAATGAACTTTTTACCAATCTTTCTTTCAATATCTCTCATCTTACCTTTTTCGCGCAAGTTGATGATAGAGATTGATATACCGGTTTTTCCTGCACGTCCTGTACGGCCGCTTCGGTGAGTATATGATTCAGTTTCGTCAGGTAAACCGTAATTGATAACGTGTGTCAGGTCGTCAACGTCAAGTCCACGTGCAGCAACATCTGTAGCTACAAGGATCTGAATGTTACGTACACGGAATTTCTGCATAACAACGTCACGTTGTTGCTGAGAAAGTTCTCCGTGCAAAGAATCTGCACTATATCCGTCCTGAATCAGTTTATCAGCAATTTCCTGTGTCTCTTTACGTGTACGGCAAAATACAATACCGTAAATCTGAGGATAATAGTCGGCAATACGTTTCAGCGCATGATATTTATCTTTAGCCTGAACCGTAAAATAGATATGTTTTACGTTCTTTGAACCTTCATTTTTTGTGCCGATGGTAATTTCCTTGGCATTATTCAGGTAGTTTTTAGAAATACGTGCAATTTCAGGTGACATAGTTGCTGAGAACAGCAATGTATTACGATCTTTTGGCACTTCAGCCAGAATCGCATTGATGCTGTCTGTAAAGCCCATATTAAGCATTTCATCAGCTTCGTCCATAATGACGTTTTTAACCGTGGCAAGTTTTACGGTTTTTCTTTCCATTAAGTCGAGCAGACGACCAGGAGTGGCAACAATAATATGTACGCCATTCTTTAAACTTCTAATTTGACTTTCAATGGATGATCCTCCGTATACCGGAAGAACTTTTAGCCCATCAACGTATTTTGAGTAATCGTTAAGATCTCCTGCTATTTGCAGGCAAAGCTCACGTGTGGGGCAGAGGATAAGTGCCTGTGGCACTCTGTTATTTACATTAATACCTTGTATAATAGGCAGCCCAAATGCTGCTGTTTTACCTGTTCCTGTTTGTGCGAGAGCTACTACATCATTGCCTTCTCCCAGTAAATACGGTATTACTTCTTCTTGTACTGGCATGGGATTCTCATATCCCATTTCTTCAATTGCTTTAAGTATCTCCGGGGAAACGCCTAACTCTTCAAATGTCTTCATTAATTTCTTTCTCTTATTTCAATTCGGGTACAAAGATACGCATAAAGTCTGAATAATTAGTTATATTGCTGTAAAAGAATGCTTTTCGGCAATATAAATCACTTAAACATCTATAAAAATATCATAAAAACCCTTTTATTTGTATTAGAACTTTATTGTTTTAGAATAAGCTCATGTTTTCAAAATATGGCTTATTGATATTTTTCTGCAAAATCCTTTGAAATGGAATTGCTGAAACTTTTGCATACTTCTGCAGAGAAGTCTTTCCCGCACTGTATAATCTTGTCCCACATTGTCTCACTTAAATTACTAAGCTCATGATAGCTAATGCCATACTTCAAAATACCATAAATAATTCCTGCATTAAAGTTATCTCCGGCTCCAATTGTACTTACAGAGTTGACTGGTTCTACCAAATACTCCTTGGATACTTGTTTTGTTCGCAAACTTATAGATTTATTCCCTGCAGTGCAAAGGAAATTGGGGCAATAAAATTGTATTTTATTTTTGTATACCTTATCTACATCGTTTAAGTTATACATGTTGATGAAATCTTCGTCTGAACCTCTCACAATATCTGCATATTCCAGATTTTCGATAATAGCAGGAGTCAGTTTCATCGCTTCGTATTTATGCGTACTTCTGAAGTTTGGATCATAGTAAATAATTGCTTTACGCTCCTTAGCATAATCCAGCAGCTCTGTCATCTTATCTCTGAGAACCGGATTGAGCGCGTAAAACGACCCAAATATAAGAATATCATCCTCATTTATTGGGGGAAATGCTATATCCAGGCGCTGTTTAGGATAATCCTTGTAGAAAAGATACTCAGCATCATTGTTTTCGTTAAGAAAAGCTAGTGAAACCGGTGATTTGCCATCGGGGAAGATGTTGATGTGATCGGTTTTCACATTATTTTCTTCCATGAATCTCTTTATTATGTTTCCTACTTTGTCATTTCCAATTTCACTGATAAAGCAGACATCGACATTCATTCTGCCCAGTGATATAATGCCATTAAATACAGAACCTCCCGGCACTGCTGCCGAAGGTTGTTCGTTCTGAAAAATGATGTCGAGAATAGTCTCGCCAATACCAATTACTTTTCGCATATTTCTCTTGATTTCTCGCCTAGATATCCACCGTGATGGCGTTTAGAGTATTCTTCAATAGTAAAGCCTGTTTGTTTCATAGTTTCTACAACCAGAATATCACCAATAACTGTCATCATGGTAGTAGAAGTAGTTGGAGTCATTCCTAATGCACAAACTTCTTTGGGATTTCCTGTACAAAGACAAATGTCCGACTCTTGAGCTAACGGACTGTCCGGGTTACCTGTTATAACGATAAACTTTAAATTAGGATTAAGAACTCTGGAAAGCTGTGTCAGCTCAACAATTTCTCTTGTTTTACCAGAATTGGAAATTAGCAATAATAAGTCATTCTTCTGAAAAATGCCCAAATCACCGTGTTGTGCTTCGCTAGGGTGAAGAAACACTGAAGGAATTCCTGTAGAGCAAAAGGTTGTAGAAATATTCATTGCAATCTGTCCGGCTTTGCCCATTCCGGTAGTTACCAGTTTTCCTCCTTTTATATGAATTTGTTCTACTATTAGTTTTACAGCTTTTTCGTAAGCATCTGTAATTGGAATATTTCTTACGGCTTCGGCCTCTTTGTTTAATAGATCTTTGATTGATTCAATCATGACTTTTTTGTTATTTGTTTAGTAGGTTGGTTAATTCTTTAAATGTATTGGCCACATCATAGTAAAGAGATAATTCACCTCGGGTAAATTGTTTCTCTTCAAACATCTTCAGAACAGTCAATAATTCATCATAAAAACCATTTATGTTATAAAAGATTATCTTTTTTGAATGATATCCAATGGTTGCAGAGGCCATTACATGAAAAACTTCATCCAATGTTCCTATTCCTCCCGGTAAGGCAATCATAACATCCGATTCGGCAAGTATTACATCTTTTCGATCGCTTAGATTTTTGGTATGAAGAAATCTGTCGGGGAGAGCACTCACTCTTTTGCTTTCTTCCAGTTTTGAAGGTATTACGCCAATAATGTTTCCTCCGCTTTGCTTAACAGTTTGTGCCACACATTCCATTAATCCCATGTTTGCACCACCATAAACTAGCGTTTTACCTTGTTCTCCCATCCATTTTCCCAATTCCTCAGTTTTTTGGAAATATATATCATCAATTGTTTGCGAGGCAGAACAGAAGATACCAATTTTATTCATATAAGGGCTTATCTCATTTTAATCTACAAATATCTATATTTTTCTATAAACCACAATAAGTTTTATTGTATTTTTGCATCGTTATTAAAATATGAAACAAGAAGAAAATGCATTATAATCAACATACTTTACCTAACGGATTACGTATTATTCATGCCCCGTCATTATCAAAGGTTGCTTATTGTGGATATGCTGTAGATGCAGGTACCCGTGATGAAGGAGAAAACGAGCAGGGAATGGCTCACTTTGTGGAGCACCTCAGTTTTAAAGGCACAGAAAAGCGCAAGGCATGGCATATTATCAACCGGATGGAGAACGTTGGGGGCGACTTGAATGCTTATACGAATAAGGAGGAGACGGTGATTTATTCGGCCTTTTTAACGGAACATTTCCCTCGTGCTGTTGAGTTGCTGACTGACATTGTGTTTCATTCCACTTTTCCTCAGCGCGAAATTGATAAGGAGGTAGAGGTTATTATTGATGAGATTAAGTTGTATGACGATACTCCTTCAGAGCTTATTTTTGACGATTTCGAGGACTTGATCTTCAAGAACCATCCTTTGGGCAGAAATATTCTTGGTAAACCGGAGCAATTACGAAACTTTACTACTGCTGATGTATTAAATTTCACTTCGCGTTATTATCACCCTACGAACATGGTCTTTTTTGTATTGGGGAATCTCGATTTCAAGAAAGTAGTCCGGATGGTAGAAAAATCTATGCACGATGTGTCGTTTTCTGAATATAAGACTATTCGAATTTCTCCACCAGCTTATGTACCCGAACATCTGGTTGTTCCTAAAGATACAAATCAGGCGCATGTAATGATTGGTGGCAGGGGGTATGATGCTTATAGCGAGAAACGCACTGCTCTGTATTTTCTCAATAATATTCTTGGTGGCCCAGGAATGAATAGTAAACTAAATGTTTCTCTCCGAGAAAGAAAGGCTTTGGTGTATAGTGTAGAATCCAATCTCACTTCTTATACTGATACCGGAGTTTTCTGCATCTATTTTGGAACCGATCCTGAAGATGTGGATGCTTGTCTGAATCTCACTTATAAGGAACTGAAACATCTTCGTGATGTGAAAATGACTGCCTTACAATTGAATGCGGCAAAGAAGCAATTAATTGGCCAAATAGGAGTAGCTTCAGACAATAACGAGAATAATGCGCTCGATATGGCTAAATCTTTTCTGCATTACAATAAATTCGATTCACCGGAAGCCTTGTTCCTTCGTATTGAGTCTTTAACTGCCGAAGGATTATTGGAGGTAGCTAATGAGATGTTTGCCGAAGAAATGCTTTCAACCCTGATATACCGATAAGGTTTACTTGCCGATTAATTCACCAATAAAATAAATCCATTGGCCAATGAATCCGTTTTGTTGGTGAATGGATTTTATTTATAGGCAAATAATTTTTTTATACTTATACTTGCATCCTGTAGGTGTTGCCGGTAATGGCTGAATTCCGAAATATATTGTTTTATACTCAGATAATCAATGAATTATCGCTATGGTTTTGCTCGATCATTTCTTCTCTCCAAAAACAGATTTATTGCTAGAATAAATTAGGGGGGTAACAAGGGGTACCTTCTGAAACGCCTTGGTAGCCGCGGTGCTAAATTTTAGCACGAGACATATAAAAGAAGTTTTCTTTAAAGTTTGTCACCACCTCTGAAATAAATACATACAAAAATAAAAAAATCCGGATTTTAAATGATCCGGATTAACTTTTGTAGGCAATATTCCATTATTTATTTGCATCACGTAATACAAGCAAACTCTCAGGTCCCATATTGAAAAGAAGATCAATAATGCTTAGGTTGGGCAGAAAGCCGTGTCGTGCATCGAATACCTGATAATATGGATTTGCAGTAAAACCTTCTTGCGGAGCTTTTTTGGGATGTATCAGGTCTCTGAAATCAATCTCATTTGGCTGGAATGACTGTTTGTATTCTGTTGTACGCTCCATGATGGGATGAACATCAATTAACTCGCAGACAAGGTTGCAGAGAGCTTCGTTGAAATCGAATAAAAACTCATGTTTCTGTTCGTAAAAAGGTGCAAAATCATCTCGGTAATACTCAAAGAATGGAGAACTGCTGTAGGCAGATTCAATGGCAGTCCAATGAAGATGACGCCAGTTTCCATGATCGGATATGCGAATATCTTTCATCGGGCACTTAAGCGTTTCAGGCTTTTCGGTAGGGATTGAGAGTGTTAGCGGACCATCGGCAGACGCGATGGTGCATCGGTTGCGGTAGGTTTGCTTAATATAGTTGTCGTGTTGCTCAATAAATGCCTTTTCACAGCTATATAGCCGTGCATAATATTCTACTGGAGCCAGGTATGCCGAGCTAAGATAAATTGTTTGTTTCATTATTTTACAGATTGAAAGAATCGCTTCCATCGGTAACCGCCAAAAAGTCCGGCCTGGCTGTCTTTCGAAAACCACACAAAAGATGCTTTCCCGATAATATAGTCTTTCGGAACGAATCCGAAAATGCGCGAATCATTGATATTTATGGAGTTATTGGATACCATCCAGTAATAGTCTTTCGTAAACACAAAAGAGGATACTTTTTCTCCGTTAACGTATAGCAGAGAATCTTTTATAATGAATGCTTTCTTGCCTTCGTGTTCATTGATAGCATTCTTTAAAAAATAAATGTTCCATGGAGTTACACGAATGTTTCGTCCTTTTCCCGGAACAACTAAGGAACGGGTCTGCTTGCATGTGTCAGGAAGAATAGACTTTATCTTTAATTCCGGAATCTCCTGGTTTAAAAGATAAATTTCGTAACGGCTGAAACTGCGAACATATCCATTCTTGTTGTAGCCCAACAGTCTGTTATCTTCAATACCTAGTTTCTTTATGTTTTTCTCTATGGAACTTTCCTTCTCTTTAGGATATACATAGAGCTGCTTATGGTCGGGATTAACTTCTGCTCTTGGGCAAATAATGGAGTATTGACTGCTAATCATTAAAGTATCTCCCGGAAGACCCATGCATCGGCTTATAAACACTTTTCGCTTATCAGCAGGAAGGGTAGTAGATGTTGCCTGAGGATTGTTGAATACAACAATGTCGTTCTTGTGAACGGGGCGCTCATTAATTCTTTTATAGCCAAAAGCCGACATGAAAGGCAGGCGCAGTCCGTATGCCCATTTATTAATAATAATCTGATCACCACGATACAAAGAATTCTCCATTCCCGATGAAGGAATGTAACAGGAGCTAAAAGCAAAGAATTGCAGGAGTAATACCCCTGCAATTGCAATTACTAATGCTTTTATCCAGAAAAAGAAGTCCTTTGCTTTTGGTCTCATTATTTAATGTTGTCTACGAACTTAAATAGACGATTCCAACGGATTTTTCCGCTAAACCAACCTCTGTCTTTATCCAAAGATAACCATACCAGAATTGGCTTACCTACAACATGATCTTCAGGAACAAATCCCCAGTATCTTGAATCGGCAGAGTTGTGACGGTTATCACCCATCATCCAGTAATAGTCCATTTTGAATGTATAGCTATTGGTCTGTTTGCCGTTTATATAGATCTTACCACCTTTTACTTCAAGCTTATTGCCTTCGTAAGCACGGATTGGACGTTCATAGATAGGAAGATTATCGACAGTAAGTTTAACTGTTGCGCCTTTCTTTGGAATCCAGATAGGACCGTAGTTATTTCTATCCCATTTTGTATAAAGGTTCAGTGGGTATAGTTGTCCGGTATAATCTTCTGGTTCCAATACAATCTTCGCAATTAACTTCTTGTTTGAAAGAAGAGCCTGATAAGCTTTCTTAGTTAATGGCAAATGATAAACCGGAGATAGTTTGCCTTGACCATCTGTTTTAGTAAAGCCAAGGCCTTTCAGTTCGTCATTCCATTCGTTAGGCAATAAAGTCTGATCATCCAAACTGATGTCTAAATCACGGAATACATCATCAGGAATATAAGAACCTGTTGTCTGAACAAAGTAGTTGAATTGAAGGTTCTCCGGATTCTTGGAAGGTACGCTATTGATGTATACTTGTCCATTAACTATTTTCAAAGTATCTCCGGGTAATCCTACACAGCGTTTTACGTAATTCTCACGGCGGTCAACAGGACGTACCACAATCTTTCCAAACTCGGTAGGGTTTGCCATTACAAGTTTTCGTCCTTCAGCATAATAAATATCGTAAGCCGCTCTTTGTTGTTCGCGGGTTAAACTATCCATATTTACGCTAGGGCAGGTTCTTTTAGCTGCATCGTAGCAAATAGTATAGAAATCTGATTGTTGATAGTTAATAGCAACAGTATCTCCTGCAGGGAAATTAAAGACAACAATGTCGTTGTGTTGAACCTTTCCGAAACCAGGTGCACGTTTATAGCCCCATTGTGGGAAGTCTATATAAGATTTGCAATTGAATACAGGCAATGTATGTTGAGCCAATGGCATAGACAGCGGAGTGTTAGGCACACGAGGACCATAACTCATCTTACTAACAAAAAGGAAGTCGCCAACCAACAAAGATTTCTCTAATGAAGAAGACGGTATCTGGTAATTCTGAAAGAAGTATATGTTTACGAAATACACTGCTACCAAAGCAAATACAATGGCATCTATCCAACTCATTACACTGCGTACGGTTTGGTTCTTTGATGTTCTCCAGAAATTCCATGGAACTAATTTTGAGATGTATGCATCGAAGATAAATGGAACAACAATAAGTCCCCACCAGCTACTTACCCAAACAAGAAATAATAGATATAACACAGTGACGATTCCAAAGTTACGCCATTGTTTGCTTGTTGCTTTTCTCATAATTTGTGTTTTAAAATTTAAATAAATCACTCATACCCAATAATCCTTGTTTGCCGCAAGTGAACTCAGCTGCCAAAACAGCACCAAGGGCAAAACCTTTTCTATTTTTTGCATCGTGGGTAATGGAAATACTATCAGCTTCTGATTCGTAACGAATAGTATGAATGCCCGGAACTTCTCCTTCTCTAATCGAATGAATAGGAAGTTCGCTGGCAGCTTTTGCCTCTTCTTTAACCCAACTCTCTTTGCGATCCAGGTTCTCAAGAATTTCTTCGGCAAGGGTTATAGCAGTACCACTTGGTGCATCCAGTTTATGTATGTGGTGAGTCTCGCTCATAGTTACATCGTAAGTAGGGAACTGATTCATTATCTTGGCAAGATATTTATTTACCGCAGAGAATATAGCCACTCCAAGGCTAAAGTTTGAGGCCCAGAAAAGAGTTTTACCACCATTTTTGCATAGATCTTTTATTTCGTCTCCGTGTTCGTCCATCCATCCGGTACTTCCTGAAACCACTTTTACTCCAGCGTTAAAAGCATTAATATAATTGTTGTAAGCAACTGTCGGAGCTGTGAACTCTATAGCGACATCTGCCGATTTGAATGCTTCCGAAGTAAAATCATCCTGATTGTTGAGATCAATAATACTAACGATTTGGTGTCCACGACTAAGGGCAATTTTTTCAATTTCTTTACCCATCTTTCCATAACCTATCAATGCTATTTTCATATAATTTCCTATTTTTTGTTTATATTTTTACGATAATAAGGAATAATAATGATGCAAATATAATTAATTTAGAGGTAAGTTATTACATTTGCGAGATATTTACAGCTCATTAACAATGGAACAATTATTACATTATATCTGGAAACACAAAATCTTTCCTTTAAAACAACTTCAAACTACTAAAGGAATGGGGGTTGAGGTGATTGATCCCGGTTTGCCAAACTCAGATTCCGGACCTGATTTTTTTAATGCAAAAGTAAAAATTGGCGAAAATATGTGGGTGGGGAATGTAGAGATTCATTCTAAAGCTTCCGATTGGTTCCGGCATGGGCATGATAAAGATAAGGTTTATGATTCGGTAATACTTCATGTGTCGGGTGAAATTGACTGTGAAATTGCCCGAACCAACGGTGAACCTATTCCTCAGATTCAGCTTAGCTGCCCCGTTGAAATCGAGCAAAACTATGAATCTTTGCATCGCACAGATATGCTTCCTCCTTGCTATGATGTAATTCCTAAAATATCCAGGTTTGCTATTCATTCATGGTTGTCGGTTTTGCAAAGTGAGCGACTTGAACATAAAGCTGAAGCTATCAATGCCCGGTTAAAACATTGTAATTCTAATTGGGAAGATGCTTTCTTCATTACTTTGGCACGTAATTTTGGTTTTGGTCTGAATGGTGATGCCTTCGAGAAGTGGGCTGGTTTAATACCTCTTCGGGCTGTAGACAAACACCGGGATAGCTTATTTAAAATCGAAGCAATTTTCTTTGGCCAGGCAGGGCTGCTGGAAGAAACGTTGGACGATCCATATTATTTGAGATTGCAGAAAGAGTTTGCATATATGAAACACCTTTTTCAGCTGCCAGTTATGGATGCTTCGCTTTGGCGTTTTCTTCGCTTAAGGCCAGGGAATTTTCCGCATGTCAGAATAGCTCAGCTTGCATCTCTTTATTCTAATGGATGGGGTGTATTCTCAAAACTGATGGAAGCAGAATCAATGAAAGCAATTAAGGATATCCTGCATACATCTCCTTCAGATTATTGGGAAGAGCATTATCAATTTTATAACAGTTCTCCCCGAAGAAGCAAAAACCTGAGTAATTCTTCTTTTAACCTGTTAGTAATAAATACCGTGGTTCCATTCCTGTACGCTTATGGAAAACATAAAGCCGATGAAGTTCTTTGCCAAAGAGCAGGAAGCTTTCTTGAAGAAATGAAAGCAGAAGATAACCATGTAACCAGAATGTGGAGTGGTGTAGGGCTAAATGTAAATAATGCGTCTGATTCTCAGGCGTTGCTGGAACTTAAAAAAGAGTATTGTGATAAGAAAAAATGTCTATATTGTCGCATAGGATTTGAATATTTGAAACAGCGGAAATAATTATTATCTTTCAAGTTTGACATTTCAATTCTTCGTCTATCTTTGTAGAAATAATATATGTAACATAAACACATAAAAGATGAAAAAGAACAGTTTAATCATTTGTTTTTTGTTTTTGTCTTTATTTGCAAACATAGTCTCTGTTACGGCAGCTCCGGCTGCGGAAGATTTTAATTTGTTTCTGAAAAAGTTTACTAACAGTGCAGCTTTTCAGTATTCACGGATAAAATTCCCGCTAAAAACCGATATCGTTCTATCTTTGGGAGAAGGTGAAGGTGAGAAAAGTTTTCCATTCACTAAAAATGAATGGCCTTTATTAGATGATGAAACATTTGTTGAAGAACGTAATGTGGTTGAAGGAGAAGGTGTTTATGTCTCTAAATTTACTGTGAAAAACCCAACTCATGTAGAATTTGAGGCAGGATATGAAGAGTCTGAACTCGACCTCCGTGTTTGTTTTGATTTGGTTAATGGTAAATGGTTTCTTACTGACTGCTTAACCGGATGGTATAACTTTAGTGTACTTGCCAGCGAATTAAGAAAAACAGTAATAGAAGTTCATGCAGAGAATAAAGAATTTATAGAACAACATCCATAGTAATGTTTTAACTTTACGATAGCAACTATTGCTTTCCGTTATTTATATTGTATTTTTGTGCAACTAATTATAATTATTAATAATGCAACAACTTAACATAAAGAAAATAACTACAGAGGGCCTTTCTGCAGCTTCTCTGTCAGCTGTTATGGATCAGGAAAAAATAGAGTTTAATACAGTTGGCTGTGTAAACTGGGACAGTTATCCATATAAACCGAAAGTGAAATTCCGTATTGCACATACAGATAATGCCATACTGCTTAATTATCAGGTGGAAGAAGATTCTGTCAGAGCTAAATATGGTGAAGACAATGGCTCTGTATGGACAGACTCTTGTGTTGAATTCTTCGTGAGCCTGGCAAATGATGGCCTTTATTACAATCTTGAGTCCAACTGTATAGGGACAGTTCTTTTAGGTGTTGGAGATGACAGACATGATCGTGAGCGTGCCTCTTCAGATGTGTTATCAGGAGTTCAACGATGGGCGAGTCTGGGAAGAGATCCTTTTGAAGAACGTGTAGGCCATTGTTCATGGGAACTTTCATTGATAGTACCATATACAGTGTTCTTTAAGCATTCCATTAAGTCTCTTGATGGAGCAGCTATAAAAGGTAATTTTTATAAGTGTGGCGATGAGTTAAAAACGCCTCATTATATTTCCTGGAATCAGATAGAAACTGAAAAACCGGATTTTCATCGTCCTGAGTTTTTTGGGAAGTTATGTTTTGAATAGTATTTTTGGCAGTAGCAGAGGAACAAACGCTCTGTAATTTTGTATATTTTATGCCAAAGTATGCTGTTAAGTTGTAGATATCATTTATTTTTGCAGCATGATAAATTTTAAAAATCATATAGTAAAGCATGCTTTTCTAAGTGCTTTTGGTGCTGGCGTTTTAACGTTGGCTATGTATTCATGTGCAAATATAGGTAATCCTACTGGTGGTCCCATTGATGAAACTCCTCCAAAGTTTGTTGGAAGTACCCCGGCTATAGGAGCTTTGAATAACAACAAAACAAAACTTGTTCTCGAGTTCGATGAGTTTATTAAAATTGAGAATGCTTCCGAAAAGGTAATAGTATCTCCACCACAAGTGATGGCTCCCGAGATAAAGCAGAGTGGGAAGAAGGTTGTGGTCAGCTTGCTGGATTCTCTGAAAGCAAACAGAACTTATACTGTCGATTTCTCGGATGCTATTGTCGATAACAACGAAGGGAATCCATTAGGTAATTTTACATATACTTTTTCAACGGGAACAGCCATAGACACGATGGAAGTTTCTGGCTATGTGCTTGATGCTTCAAATCTGGAACCTGTAAAAGGGATATTGGTAGGCCTTCATTCCAATCTGGCTGATTCTGCCTTTACAAAACTGCCTTTTGAAAGAGTTTCCCGGACTGACAGCCGTGGACGTTTTGTAATTAAAGGAATTGCTCCCGGAACATATCGTGTTTTTGGATTGCAGGATGCAAATCAGAATTTTGCTTTCGACCAGAAAAGTGAGGCAATTGCAGTTTATCCTTCTAAAGTAACCCCGCATTTTGAAACTCGTAGCAGACAAGATACGGTATGGCAAGACACAATTACTATAGATACAATTCTGACAAAACAGTATACTCACTATCTTCCGGACGATATTATTCTCCGTTCTTTTAAAGAAGATTTCAAAACACAGTATTTAATAAAAAGCGAGCGTTTAACTCCTCATAAATTTACACTCTATTTTGCTACTGCGGCTAGCTCGTTACCTGTGATTAAAGGATTAAACTTCAATGAGAAAAATGCTTTCTTTATTCAGAAATCTCTTAAGAACGATACTATTAATTATTGGATAAAGGATTCTTTGAACTATAAAAAAGATACTTTGAGTATGAGCCTTAACTATCTTTATACAGATTCGTTAGGGAAACTTGTTCCTAGAACTGATACTCTTAATTTGGCTGTGAAGAAAGCAAAGGGATCTGTGGAGCCTAAAAAAAACAAAAAGGATGAACCGGAACCTACAAAGTTTTTGCAGGTAAAGAATTCTGCATCTTCCAGTTTTGACGTATATAATAATATCAGGCTTGAGTTCGAAGAACCGATAGCCCGCTATGATAGTACTGCCATCCACCTTAAACAAAAAGTCGATTCCTTATGGACTGATGTTCCTTTTGTGTTCAGGCAGGATACGCTCCATCCCTTAACGTATGAACTTATGGCCGACTGGAAGCCCGAAAAGGAATACGAATTTAAGGTCGATTCTACCGCATTCCATGGTATATATGGGCTCTTCTCTAATAAAATAGAATCAACGTTCAAAGTCCGTTCTCTTGATGAATATGCTTCTTTGTATATGAATGTCACCGGAGCAGATTCTACAGCTTATGCAGAATTGCTTGATGGACAGGATAAAGCAATACGAAAAGTAAAAGTTGTAAATGGCAGAGCTGACTTTTATTACCTTAATCCCGGCAAGTATTATGTACGATTAGTAAATGATACCAATGGTAATGGAGTATGGGATACAGGAAATTATGAAAAGGGAATTCCGCCGGAAGAGGTCTTTTATTATAATCAGGAACTGGAGCTGAAAGCTCTTTGGGAAGTTGAACAAGAATGGAATGTTCGTGGTGTGTCTTTAGATAAACAAAAGCTAGATGTACTTAAAAAACAGAAGCCAGATGAAAATAAGAAGAAAAAGAAATCTCAAAATAGTAAAACGAATTCAAGCAGAAGGTCAACTTATTAAGTCTTACTGCATTTCGTTTATATTTATGTTCATGCTCGTAGGTGTTACTCCTTCGGCGCATGCGCAGTGTGAGTTCAAAAACGATGCTTTTCGTTCGGGTGAGCACGTAATGTATGATCTCTATTTTAACTGGAAATTTGTCTGGACTAAAGCAGGGCAGGCCAGTCTCACTACAAATGCGATGAATTATGGTGCTAAACCTGCCTATCGCATAAATTTGCTGGCTTTTGGTAGTAAAACAGCCGATTTCTTTTTTAAGATGAGAGATACTCTTACTTGCATTATCGGTGATCAATTACAACCTTATTATTTCCGTAAAGGAGCTGAAGAGGGAGGAAAGTATACAGTTGATGAAGTTCACTTCTCTTATCGGAATGGAGTTTGTTATGCCAAACAGAACAGGGTAAAGAATTTTGGTACGCCTAAAATATCATCAGCAGAAGATAGCCGTTGTATGTACGATATGCTGAGTATTCTGGCTCAGGCGAGATCATTTGATCCTACAGACTATAAAGTAGGCCAGCATATTAAATTCCAGATGGCTACAGGTACGAAGATTGAAGAGCAGACACTTATATACAGAGGAAAGAAGATTACTGAGGTTCAGGATGGTGCAAAATATCGTACTATGGTCTTTTCTTTAGTTGAATATAAAAAGAACAAAGAAAAGGAAGTGATTACTTTTTATGTAACAGATGATGCCAATCACCTCCCTGTTCGCCTGGATTTATTTCTGAATTTTGGATCAGCCAAGGCTTTTCTTAAGAGTGTAAGAAACTATAAGCATCCATTAACTTCAATTGTTACAAACTAAAAGGTAGTTTGTTGTCTTTGCGGTACATAGTAGCTTCAAAGTCGGCAATTAGTTCTCCATTTTGATTTGTAACATCCACATGATAATGTCCGGTTCGCTTGTGGATAAATCTTTCAGTAGCTTCAGCGTATAAAGTATCTCCAGGCCCGCTTGTGCGGAAAAAATTGATGGATGAGGTTAATGATAATGCCAGATTTCCATGAGAATTTGCCGCAGCTGCCAATGCTAAATCTGCCAAAGTAAAGATTGCCCCGCCCTGTGTAGTATTACCGGCATTCAAATGCTGTTCAGTAACAACCATCATAACTTTTCCGTATCCTGGTCTTATTTCCAGGAGAGTTATTCCGGCTTGAGCAGCAAACCTGTCATCTTTAAAGAAATCTTTTGCAGTCATGTTATATTAGATAAAAAAAGAGTGAAAAGGCAAAAGAATTCGCTTTTTCACTCTTTGATGTTTTTTATATCTTATTTATTGAGTTTCCACTCAAAACCATCTTTTGTATCTTTGATTTCAAATCCTAAAGCAGTGAGCTCATTCCGAATTTTGTCGGCTGTTGCCCAATCTTTATTTGCTTTAGCCTGAATGCGTAATTCAAGAAGCATATCCACAACCTTATTATAGGTTTCTGTATTGCTTTGAGCTGCACTAGCTTCTTCTTTAAGTCCAAGAATATCAAACATGAAGAGATGGAATACATCACTCAGTTCTTTCAAATCTTCTGCAGAAATAGTATTGTTTCCAGCAAGAATATTATTAATCATCTTAGTTGCGTCAAACAAATGAGAAATGACAATCGGTGAGTTCATGTCATCATTCATTGCTTCATAACATTTAGTCCGAAGTGATTTAACATCAACTGTAGACGTTGCAGCCGGAGTTATTTTCTCAAGATTGGCTACTGCTTCCATCAATCGTTGCAAGCCTTTCTCTGATGCCTGAAGAGCTTCATTGCTGAAGTCAACAGTACTTCTATAGTGAGCCTGAAGAATAAAGAAGCGAATGGTCATTGCACTGTATGCCTGTGTAAGTATCGGGTGAGATCCGTTGAAGAACTCATCTAAAGTAATGAAATTACCCAGAGACTTACCCATCTTTGTGCCATTGATAGTAATCATATTGTTGTGCATCCAGTAATGAACAGTCTCTTTTCCCAGAGCAGCAACCGACTGAGCAATTTCGCATTCGTGATGAGGGAACAGCAAATCCATACCGCCACCGTGAATATCAAATTCTTCGCCCAAATATTTAGTACCCATTGCCGAACATTCCATGTGCCAGCCTGGGAAACCCTCACTCCATTCAGAATGCCAATGCATGATATGTTCTGGTGAAGCTTTTTTCCATAAGGCAAAATCAGCAGAGTTCTTTTTCTCGCTTTGTCCATCAAGTTCACGGGTGGTGCTAAGAAGCTCTTCCACATTTCTTCCGGAAAGTTTTCCGTAGTTATGATCCTTGCTGTATTTTTCAATATCAAAGTATACAGAACCTTCGCTTACATAAGCATATCCGGCATCCAGTATTTTTTGTACAAAATTCATTTGTTCAATGATATGTCCTGAAGCCATAGGCTCAATGCTGGGAGGAAGAACGTTTAGAGCTTCCATTGCATGATGGTAGCGGGTCAGATAATATTGAACAACTTCCATTGGCTCTAATTGCTCCAGGCGTGCTTTTTTCGCAATTTTATCTTCTCCTTCATCTGCATCGTGTTCCAGATGGCCTACGTCAGTAATGTTACGAACATAACGCACCTTGTATCCCAGATGTTTGAGGTAACGGAATAATAAATCAAATGTAATTGCCGGACGGGCATGTCCTAAATGTGCATCACCATATACGGTAGGACCACAAACATACATTCCTACATGAGGTTCTTTTAAAGGGACAAAAAGTTCCTTCTTTCTATTTAATGTGTTGTAAATCGTCAATTGATGTTCCATAACTCATTTATTTTGAAAGCACAAATGTACAATAAATAATTTATGTGGTTGTTCTATTTGATTACGTAAATTTTCAATTCTGTTTCCAAATTTTAAAAAGAAAAGAGTTTTAGACAAGAAAAAGTGTGTTTTAGCCCTTTTTTTTAATAAATCCTTATGTGTAATTCAAAAGATGGTTTAATTTTGCATCCTGATTTATTAAAAAATGGCTAACGACTCTGTATTTCTCATAGACATTGATAATGTGCTTCGCTCAAAAGCGCCGGGTAAGTTTAAGTATATCCCGCAATTTATCGTTTCATACTTGAAAAGAATTGTTCATCAGGAAGAACTGAATGAATTTATGCTAAGTGTGAAGGATAGGATAGGAGTAGATTTTCTGGAATCATCTATGGACTTTCTGGATGCAAAAGTTGATGTTAAAGGCGTTGAGAATCTTCCGGAAGAAGGTCTTTGTACATTTGTATCCAATCATCCTTTAGGTGGATTAGACGGTGTTGCTGTGGGTTATGTATTGGGTAAGCACTACAATGGTAAGATTAAATATCTGGTTAATGACCTTTTAATGAATCTTCATAATCTGGCGCCGCTTTGTATTCCGGTAAACAAAACCGGTTCGCAGGCAAGGCAGTTTCCAGCAATGGTAGAGGCAGGTTTTGCATCCGATAACCACATGATAATGTTTCCTGCAGGAATGTGTTCACGCAGACGTAATGGAATAATTGCCGATCTTCCGTGGACAAAGACATTTATTGTAAAGAGTGTACAGATGCAGCGTGATGTGGTTCCTATGTATTTTGAAGGACGGAATTCTGACTTCTTTTACAACCTGGCCAACATAAGGAAGAACCTCGGAATAAAAGCAAATATTGAAATGCTTTATCTGGCAGATGAGATGTTTAAGAACAGACATAAAACATTTACCCTGATAATAGGAAAGCCTATTCCCTGGCAAACTTTTGATAAATCAAAATCTCCGGCAGAATGGGCAGATTATGTAAGGGAGATTGTTTATAAGCTCAATACACAAAAAGAAAAAAACACAAAATAAATGGAAGATATAATAAAGCCGATCAGCAAAGAAGTTTTGAAGGCAGAACTTACAGATGATAAACGCTTGCGAATGACCAATAAAAGTAACAATTATATTTATATTGTTACGCATCAGGATTCTCCAAATGTAATGCTTGAAATTGGGCGTTTAAGAGAGATAGCCTTCCGTGCTGCCGGTGGAGGTTCAGGCCTTTCGGTAGATATCGATGAGTATGATACGATGGAGAATCCGTATAAGCAATTGATTGTATGGAACCCTGAAGCCGAAGAGATACTTGGAGGTTATCGTTATATACTTGGTACAGACGTTAATTTTGACGAGAAAGGACATCCGATACTGGCAACATCTCACATGTTTGACTTTTCTGAGAAGTTCATTAAAGAATATCTTCCCACTACAATAGAATTAGGACGATCTTTCGTAACACTTGAGTATCAGTCCACAAGGGCAGGAGCAAAGGGGCTGTTTGCTTTGGATAATTTATGGGACGGTCTTGGAGCCTTAACTGTAATAATGCCAACAGTGAAATATTTCTTTGGTAAAGTTACAATGTATCCAAGTTTTCATCGACATGGCAGAGACATGATTCTCTATTTCTTAAGAAAGCATTTTGGTGATAAGGAAAACCTCATTACTCCAATGAAACCATTGGAATTGGAAGCTGATGAGTCTGAACTTGCCCAGATTTTTGATAAAGATGCCTTTAAGGAAGATTACAAGGTCTTGAATGCAGAAGTCCGTAAGCTTGGCTATAACATTCCTCCTTTGGTAAATGCATACATGGGACTTTCTCCCACAATGAAAATGTTTGGAACAGCTATCAATTATGGCTTTGGAGATGTAGAAGAAACCGGTATTTTGATTGCAGTAGATGAGATCCTTGAAGATAAACGAGTTCGCCATATTGACTCTTTTGCTAAAGAAAATCCTCAATCGTGCCTGATAACTTCTGGTGCTAATAAGATTATTTTTAAAGCCGACTAGTTATTTATAATAAATATAATGGATTAAAGGAGAGGGAAACCTTTCCTTTTTTTATTTCCCTGTACAAAAGATTGTATTCTTCTGTACAAAACAATTAATTCATCTGTACAAAAGAAAACAATCTTTTGTACAAGATATCAATAAGTATTGGCGAACTTTTATATTATTTCCAGTTTATAGATCAATTTTATAAGTCGGAGAATACAAATTGACTGCCGGTTCACTATTTTGTTTTGTTGCTTATTGGTAGATTTAGAGCCATTATCTTATTAATTTAGAGAGGTTAATGGGTAATTTTAGCTAAATTTGTTGTGTATCGATGCTTCCCTCTATTAATAACTACTATCTTTGTATGTTTAGATGAGATTTTTACGTATTTTTGCGCCGCTTTTTAAAAAATAAAAAATGAAACATCAACACAAAGTACCCTTCGGAATGATGGGTATATTCTTAGCCATCGGAATTGTGTATGGAGATATCGGAACATCTCCTCTGTACGTAATGAAAGCTATTGTAAATGGTATGCCCGATGGATTGCGTGCAAGTCCCGATTATATTATTGGAGCAATTTCCTGTATTATATGGACATTGACTTTGCAAACAACCATCAAATATGTGGTGGTAACCCTTAGGGCAGATAACAAGGGTGAAGGAGGTATTCTTTCTTTGTTTGCCTTAATCCGAAAAAAATATCGTTGGGCATACGTTTTTGCCATGATTGGAGCAGCCACACTGCTGGCTGACGGTATTATTACTCCCGCCATTACGGTAATATCTTCTGTAGAAGGTTTAAATGTACTCGTTCCTTCAATACCAGTAATACCTGTCACCCTGGCTATAATTCTGGCACTTTTCCTTATTCAACCATTGGGTACTGCCCGTTTAGGAAAGCCATTTGGCCGGATTATGTTTTTATGGTTTACAATGATTGGAATTCTGGGCCTTTTAGCTTATTTCCAGTATCCTCTTATTATTAAAGCCTTTAATCCGATCTATGCAATTAAGGTATTGATAGAAGCGCCGGATGCATTTATCATATTGGGTGCAGTCTTTCTTTGTACCACCGGAGCCGAAGCTCTTTATTCAGATCTTGGTCACTGCGGATTGCACAACATCCGTGTATCCTGGGTTTATGTAAAACTAACCTTGATACTAAACTATTTGGGACAAGGTGCATGGATTATCAGTCACCCCGATAAAATTGTAACAGATATCAACCCATTCTTTTCTATTATGCCGGGCTGGTTTTCATTCATCGGTGTTACAATGGCCACATTGGCTGCAATTATTGCCAGCCAGGCGTTGATAAGCGGCTCCTTTACAATCATCAGTGAAGCAATATCACTGGATTTGTGGCCAAATATCAAAATTAAATATCCAACAGAAGTAAAAGGACAAATGTTCATACCTCAGGTGAACTATTCACTGATGATATTATGTACACTGATAGTAATAGCATTTGGTTCATCTTCAAATATGGAAGCAGCTTACGGGCTCTCCATTACCATTACGATGTTAATGACAACATTCTTGCTTTTTATTTATTTCCAGCTAAAAGAAGTCTCGTTGTTTGTAAGCATTCCCTTAACCGCTTTCTTTATTTCACTGGAAGGAAGTTTCTTTATAGCCAATATGTTTAAGTTTACTCATGGAGGTTGGGCAACATTGCTTATAGCCGGTTGCATATTTGCTATTATGTATGTGTGGTATAATGGCCGCCGTATCAAGAATCACTGTTCAACATACGAGCCTATTGCACCAACAATAGAATGTCTTCAAGAGATTACCGAAGATGAATCTATTCCTAAATTCGCTACTCACCTGGTATACGTTACCCGTGCTAAGTATCCCGATGAAATGGAGAGCAAAATCGTTTATTCTCTTATTAACAAGCAGCCTAAGAGGGCAGATACATACTGGTTCGTATATCTTCACCGTAGTGATGAGCCTTATCATTTTAAATATTCCGTGAAAACTTTTGTGCCTCAAAAGATGTTCCGTTTAGATATTTATTCTGGATTCAAGCAAGGAGTTCACATGGATAAGTTTATTCACCTTATCTGTAAAGAGATGGAAGAGACTGGTCAGGTTGATTTGTTAAGCCGATATCCGTCTTTGAGGGAAAGGAATATCGAAGGTGATTTCAGGTTTGTTGTGGTTGAACGAATTGCACGTAATCTGCAGTTATCGGCAATCAAGAAAACACTTTTATTGCTCTATTACTTAATCAAGAAATGTTCTACATCCGATACTCAGATTCTGGATTTAGATCCATCTGTAGTAACATTGGAATATGTTCCATTAAAGAGCACACCTCCTCTGGATAAAAAAGAAAACGTTTAAATTCTAAATGTTTCAGCCAATATAAATAGTCTGTCAGTGGTTATTATACCGCAGGCAGACTATTTCCTTTTATTTTCCGGTAAAGATCGAGTGCATAAACATCAGTCATCCCTGAAATGTAATCCAGTACCGCTTGTATTTTGCCATATAGAGTAGGAGCATTTACATTATACTGGTCGGACATTCTGTTAATTAGTAACTGAGAATAAGCCTTCTCGGGCGAAGTAACCGCAGCTATAAATAATTCAATCAATGTGCTGATAACGTTGAACCCCGCAAGTTCAATATCAAGTACATCTCCCGAACGATAGATCTTTTTAAAAGAAACAGCTTCACAATGTTCGTAAGCCTCTTTTGGTTTTTGAGATATATGCTTTATCAGGCTGCCATTGAAAGTTCCGGCCAATATTGAATCTTCGTTTTCAAGAAATACACGGGTGCATTCCTTTATAAGCAAACCAATTACAGATGAACGTAGATATGCAATCTGCTCATTGGTATCGCTAACAATTTTCATTGTCTCATTCATATGAATCAGACGATCTTCCCCAAAATATCCCATAAGCAGTTCTTTAGTCTCTTCGATAGTCAGGATCTTTAATTTATGTGAATCCTCAATATCCATCATCTGATAGCAGATATCGTCTGCAGCTTCAACAAGATATACTAACGGATGCCGTGCAAACTTAAGTGGATTCTCATTCAGGCAAATAATGCCAAGTTCCGTTGCTATTCGTTTAAAATCTTCTTCTTCGGTAATAAAAAAGCCAAATTTAGATTTTTTCCCAGCCAGGCTCGATGAAAACGGATATTTTACTATGGAAGCAAGAGTTGAATAAGTCATTGCAAAGCCACCTTTTCGCCTTCCTTCAAATTGGTGAGTCAGAAGTCGGAAAGCATTTGCGTTTCCTTCAAAATGAATAATGTCTTCCCATTCATTTGGTTCTAATTTCTCCTTTAGTTTTATGCCGTTTCCTTCGGAGAAATACGTTGAAATGGCCTTTTCTCCAGAGTGTCCGAAAGGAGGATTTCCAAGATCGTGAGCCATGCAGGCTGCAGAAACAATAGCACCAATCTCAGAGATATAAGAATCATGAAGATCGGGGTGTTTAGAAAGAAGTCCTTTAGCTACATCGTTGCCCAATGAACGTCCTACACACGAAACTTCCAGGCTGTGCGTCAGTCTGTTGTGAACAAAGATGCTACCCGGAAGAGGGAAAACCTGCGTTTTGTTTTGCAGACGGCGGAAAGGAGCTGAGAAAACCAATCGGTCATAATCCCGCTGAAACTCAGAACGGTTTTCTTCCCGATGTTTGTGAAACTCTTCCATCCCAAAACGCTTAGCCGAAATCAAATCTCTCCAATTCATTCTTTATACTGTTTATTTACCTGCAAAAGTATAAAAAAGCCTTTAATAAAGCATTTAATTGAGACGAAATACGTATTTTCGCAAATCAAATGTATAACAACAGATTATGAAAGTACAAATTATAAATAAGTCGAAGCATCAGCTTCCGGCATACGAGACCGAATTATCCGCAGGAATGGATATTCGTGCCAATATTGATGAACCAATCACGTTAAAACCTTTAGCTAGATGTCTTGTCCCAACCGGACTTTACATTGCATTGCCCGAAGGTTTCGAAGCACAGATTCGTCCACGCAGCGGATTGGCCATAAAAAAAGGCGTTACAGTTCTCAATACTCCGGGAACCATCGATGCTGATTATCGCGGTGAAATTTGTATTATCCTGGTAAACTTGTCGGCCGATGATTTTGTAATTCAAGATGGCGAACGTGTGGCTCAAATGATCATTGCACGCCATGAACAACCGCAATGGGAACAAGTTGAAGTTTTGAGTGAAACAGAACGTGGAGCCGGAGGTTTTGGTCACACCGGTAAAAAGTAACAGGGTAGTAAATGCTTTGGTGATTCAACAATCACGACAGTAAAGTTTAATTTGATAAATATTGAAATAAGAAATGGTTGCACTAACTGATTTTTCTCAAACATACAGACTAAAGCCGATTATCGCAGGTTTAGCTTCGTGGCATATTGGAGCATTGTCAGCTTTGCTGTTTTTCTCTTCCTGTGGTACATCGACGAAAACAGTCCAAAATACGAAAGAGTCTCCGGCAATAACAGTTGCAACCCAATTATCTCCCGAATTACAGAGAAAATATGATTACTATTTTCTTGAAGCAACACGTCAGAAATCAAAAGGCGAATATGCTCAGGCATTTGAACTTTACCAGCATTGTTTATCGATTGATCCAAATGCTGCATCCTCTCTTTCAGAAATATCACAGTTCTATTTCTTCCTCAAACAGCCCGAAAAAGGACTGGCTTGCATAGAAAAGGCTGTAGATAATGCCCCCGATAATTACTGGTATAATCAAACTTTGGCATCTATCTATCAGCAACAAGGGAAAAGTGAAAAAGCTGTCGAAGCATTCGAAAGAATGACCACGCAGTTTCCTGATCGTCAGGAACCCATCATGGCGTTGATTGATTTATATAACCAGTCAAAGGATTATGCTAAAGTAGTCAAAGCTCTTGATCTTTTAGAAAAGAAAAGCGGAAAAACAGAGCAAATTAGTATGGAGAAATTCCGTATGTATTTGTTGATGGAGGATAATAAAAAAGCATTCAATGAAATAGAAAGTCTTGCCAACGAATATCCTAACGATATGCGATATTTGTGTGTGTTGGGCGATGTTTATTTAAATAACGGAAAACCCAAAGAAGCATACGCAACTTACCAGAAAGTACTGGAAACAGAACCTGGAAACACACAAGTTCTTGTTTCTTTAGCCAGTTACTATCAACAAACGGGGCAGTTAGATAAGTATGAACAACAAGTAGATTCTGTGTTACTTAATAAGAAAGTGGAAAGCGATATCAAAGCTGATATCATGCGCCAGATGATTGCAAAGTCTCAGCAAACAGGAAAAGACAGCACCCGGATTATTCCTCTTTTCAATAGAATGATGGAAGGTGAACAGGAAGATGCACAGATACCGATGTTGTATGTTCAGTATCTTCTGTCCAAAGGAATGGAGAAAGAGTCGGAACCAATCTTGAAACAAATAATTGAATTAGAACCCGAAAATACTCCGGCACGCTTGCAACTGCTAAGCTACGCAATAAAAAGAAACGATTTTCAGGAGGCTATTAAAATTTGCGAACCGGCTATTGAAATAACTCCCGAGTCTCTGGAGTTTTATTACTACCTGGGACTTTCATATTATCAAGCAGAACGTATAGACGATGCCTTGGGTACTTTTAAGAAAGGTGTTCAACACGTAAACGATAAAAGTGATAAAAAAATAGTTTCCGACTTTTATAGTATGATGGGAGACATTTACCATACTAAAAAGCAGATAAATTTAGCTTATGCCGCCTATGATTCTTCTTTGGTTTATAATCCCGATAATAATGGTGCACTGAATAACTATGCCTATTATCTTTCTGTGGAAAAGAAAGACTTGGATAAAGCCGAAGAGATGAGTTATAAAACAATAAAGGCAGAGCCCGATAACAATACATATCTCGATACTTATGCATGGATACTTTTTATTAAAAAGAAATATACCGAAGCCAAAGTATACATGGACGATGCCATGAAAAAGGGAGGAGATAAAAGTGAAGTGGTTGTTGAACATTGCGGAGATGTATACTATATGAACGGGCTGAAAGAAGATGCTTTGAAATATTGGATAAAGTCCCGTGAAATGGGGAATAAATCAGAGGTATTAAAGAAGAAAATAGAACAAAAGAAATATATTGCAGAATGAGAAAAAGTGATTTGAAGTGCCGTTGTAAGAAAACGACAATACTAGGATTCAGTGTTATTTGTTTAGTATTGGCTTTATCTGCTTGTAAGTCCGCAAAGAGTATAAGCAAGCCCGCAGCTGCAGTCACAGAGAATCTAGATTATCTGGGAAGTGTAGCAAACAACACTCCTTCGATAACCAATTTTTCATCGAAAATGAAATTAACCATTAACTCTAATGGTAAGGATATATCTGTAAATGGAACAATCCGTATGAAGAAGAACGAAGTCATTCAAATGTCGATAGTTCCTTTTCTTGGCATTGAAGCCGGAAGAGTTGAGTTTACGCCTACCAAAGTATTGATTATCGACCGGATTAATAAGCAATACGTAGAAGAACCTATTTCTGAGCTTACAACAATGGCTAATACAGATATGGACTTCTATACTTTACAGGCTCTTTTCACCAACGCACTTTTTGTTCCGGGAAAGAAAGAGATAAATAATGATCTGTTGTCGGAGTTTACTGTCAATACCAGTGTTGATAACAAAACTATGGAAATACAGAAAAAATCAAAAGGTTTCTTATATAGTTTTTCTGCTACCCCAAATACAGGACAGTTGCTTGAAAGCTCAATATCTACCATTTCGGCTCCTTATCAGCTAAACTGGAAGTATTCAGACTTTCAGCCATTTGGACCTAAAAGTTTTCCATCCCGCATGGATATCTCTTTTGAAGGCGGAAAGAAACCCTTTTCTGCGGAAATAGACCTTTCCAAACTGACAGAGAATGGAGATTGGGAATACCCAACAACTGTCTCTTCAAAATATAAAAAGATGGATTTCAACGATTTATTAAAAGTATTATTAGGATTATGAAGCGTCTCTTATTCTTATTGATGAGCTTTCTCCTCATAACGGCTCTTCCGGCTCAGACAAATAAAAAAATAAAGCAGCTTGAAAGCAAGAGAAGTGTGCTTCAGAAAGAAATATCAAAAAAAGAATCTCTTTTAAAGACTACAAAGAAAGATGTAGGTAGTCAGCTAAGGAGCTTAAATACACTTACCGGACAGATTGAAGATAGAAAAAGATACATACAGGTAATAGCAGGTGATGTACAGTCCATTGATCAGGAAGTAACATCCCTTTCTCAGCAATTACGTAATCTGGAGCTTGATTTGCTCGATAAAAAGAGGAAATATGCATCCTCTGTTCAGTATCTCTACAAGAATAAAACCATTGAAGAGAAACTGATGTTTATATTTTCTGCTAAGTCTTTAAGTGAAACCTACCGCCGTCTTCGTTATGTAAGAGAGTATGCAACTTATCAGCGAATACAAGGACAGGAAATTCTGAAAAGACAAGCCCAGATAGGCAGTAAGAAGAGTGAGGTTGAGCAGGTAAAGGATGCAAAAGTAAATCTTCTTTCTCAAGGCGAACAAGAAAAGAAAAGACTTGAAGAGCAGGAACAGCAGAAGAAAGTCATGGTTTCTGATCTCCAGAAAAAACAAAAGGGGTTACAATCAGAGATTGCTAAACATAGAAGAGAAGCTAATCAGCTGAATGCGCAAATTGACCGTTTAATCAATATTGAAATAGAAAAGGCCCGCAAACGTGCAGAAGAGAGGGCTAGAAAAGAAGCTGCTGCAGCCGAAGCACGTCGTAAAGCAGAAGCAGCTGCCGAGGCACGTAGAAAGGCAGAAGCTGCAGAAGAGGCAAGACGCAGAGCTGCTTCAGAAAGCAAATCGGAAAGAACGGAAAAAAGCAGCAGAGTTGCTAAAGCTGAAAAACCAGAAAAAGTAGAGAAAGTTGAAACCAGAGAAAGAGAAAAGGTAGCTCCGGCACCAGTCTTTTCAATGGACAGCTCTGACAGACAACTCTCGGATAATTTTGAACGCAACAGAGGATCTTTGCCTTCACCAATTACCGGTTCACATCTTATTGTGAGTCATTACGGTCAGTATGCTGTAGAAGGACTGAGAAATGTGAAATTAGATAATAAGGGAATTGACATACAAGGACAACCCGGAGCACAAGCACGTTCTATCTTCAATGGAGAAGTGGCGGTTGTATTCCAGGTTAACGGACTGATGAATGTTATCATCCGTCACGGTAGCTATATCTCTGTATATTGTAACCTGTCCTCAGCTTCAGTAAGCAAAGGACAAAAGGTTAGCACAAGACAAACAATTGGTAGAGTTTACTCCGATCCATCGGATGGAGATCGTACTATCTTACACTTCCAGTTGCGTAAAGAAACATCCAAACTTAACCCGGAAGCATGGATTAGCAGATAATACAAGATGAAAGAACTTATAAAGAACAGCGCTACTCTGCTTTCTGCAAACGCAATCTCACAAGGGATTGCGTTTGCAGTTTTGCCGGTTATTGCTCGTCTTTATTCGCCCGATGAATTGGGCATTTTAGCATTGTTTCTTGGTATAGAAGGACTATTATCAGTTATTGCAAACGGAAAGTATGATTCGGCTATTGTTTTGTCTAAAAGCAAATCAATGGCAGCCAACACTTTTAATCTGTGCTTTTTGATAAATGCCGTTTTTTCATTACTCATCCTTATTGTTTTATTATTAGGTTCGCACCAAATTTTAAGTATACTCCATTATGAAAGTCTGGAAGGAGTAATCTACTATTTACCTTTCTTTGTTTTTATAGTGGCCTTCGCTCAGGCATCTATCTTTTGGTTTAATTACAACAAACGATTTGCTTTAACAGCAAGATATACTTTGTGGCAAGGACTTGTTAATAATGGACTGAAAGTGGGCTCCGGTTTCCTGATAGCCGGACTAACGGGACTAGTTTGGGCCAATTTAACGAGTCATTTCATCTCCATATTAAGTTGTTTCACCCGAAAAGAAACATGGAATCAGCTCTTTCATTTTAATAAAAAAGAGATTCAGGCAGCTGCTTCAGAGCACCGCAAATTTCCTTTATATACATTGCCTCACACTTTTATCAATATGGTTTCAGGGAATCTGCCCATACTGATCTTGTCAGGTTACTTTGGAATGGCAGAGATCGGGCTGTTTTCAATGGGAATTACAATCGGATTCAGACCAATAAACTTGTTAAGCTCTTCACTTGATCAGGTTATTTCTCAAAGCATGGCGGAAAGGGTTAATAAGCTGGAGCCTATTTGGACTAATTTAATTCAGTCTATTAAAAAGATACTTCTTGTAGTTACTCCACTCTTTATACTCGCTTTTTTCCTTGCCCCGTTAGTTCTCAGATACTTTTTAGGAGAAAGGTGGGAACAATCCGCTTTGTATATTCAGATAATGATTCCTTGGCTGATAATATCTTTGTTTACTGCCTCCTTATCATCTATTCCATCTATTTTTGGCAAACAAAGAATAGCCCTGATAATAGAGATAATTTATATTGTAACTCGTCTTATTGCCTTAATTATAGGTATTTATATCCAAAACTTTGTCTGGGCAATTATTTTGTTTAGTTTTGTCTCTGCTGTTGTCTTAATGGCGCAATTAACCTGGTATCTGCTATTGGTGAAAAAGTATGAGCAATCCCTTAAAACCATATAGAATTCTGCAACTTCCTTCCTGGTATCTTCCGGAAGGCGGAGAGTTTTGTAGAGATCAATCTCTGTTCCTTAAAAGAAAAGGGTTGGAGGTTCATATTCTAGCTAACGTTGCTTTGCCTTGGAAGAAGTATAAATTAAAGGCTTTGACCTTTCCATGGCACTCTTTTGAATCAATGGAAGAAGGATTGCTAACGTTCCGTTATTATTATAGACGCATACCAAAACTGGATAAAGCAAATATAGTTGCATGGAGCAAACAAACAATGAATTTGTTCGATGAATACGTTGAAATATACGGTAAACCAGACTTGATACATGCTCACAGCTGCATGTGGGGTGGTTATGCTGCCTATCTTATAAAACAAAAGTATGATATTCCTTATGTGATAACAGAGCATCGGGGTAGATTTGGCTTGCGTTCTTCATTGGCAAAAGAAGGCTTTATTCCTGTTTATAAACCATTTTTGGAAAAAGGTTTTTCGAATGCATCTTATATTATTCCTGTCTCTCAGCAGCTGATTGCTAAGATTAAAGAGTTTTTGCTGAAGGAAGTTCCTATTGAGGTGGTCTCAAATATTCTGGATACAGATTTCTTTCATTATCTTCCTCGTGAACGGACAGATAATTTTGCCTTTATTACAGTAAATAGTTTCTCTCAGCCCAAAGGATACGATATCCTTTTACCTGCATTTGATCGTCTATGCAATAATATTCAGAATGTTATGTTAGTTATTGTTGGAGATAATTTCGAAGATAAGGCTTTTCAGAAAATATTATCCGGATGCATGCACAGAGACCGAATTGTTTTTACCGGCTGGAAAGATTCAAGAGGCGTACTGTCTGAACTTCAGAAAGCCGATTCTTTTGTCCTGGCAAGTAGAGTTGAAGCACAATCAATAGCTGTTCTTGAAGCTATGAGCACCGGGTTGCCAGTTGTTTGTACAGAGGTTGTTCCTGAAGCTATTGTCACTCCTAAAGAAGGATATAGAGTGCCGGTGGAAGACGTAGTAGCTTTAGCTGATGCGATGAAAACGATGATTTTTAACAGAGATAAGTTTGATTACAAAGCAATCTCTGCTCATGTAAATTCTGTGTCAGGCCCTGATGTAGTGACAGAACAACTGATTTCTATTTACGAAAAAGTTCTTTATACAAAGAAATAATAGATAGAATATGCAAGAGGAAATATCATATAGCAACGACAGGATTTGCTTTACACTGAAGCGAAATAATAACCGTGCATGGTTTTCTGCCGATGGAATCTGTGCAAAAGGATATCTTTTTGCACCTGATGGCTCTTTTTATCAGGATAAAGAATTGCTGAATTACTTTTCGGATGTAGAGTCAGAAGATCTTTTTGCAAAAAAGATAAAAGAAGCAAACGGCTGTTTTGCTGTTTTGATAAACCACAAAAATACAGTTTGGGCAGCAGTAGACAGAGTGCGTTCATTCCCTGTTTTTTATACCTGTGTAGATGGGAAAGTTTATGTAACCGACGATATTAATAGCCTTGCCGGGGTTACCTCTTTTGCTATAGACAAAGAACGGAAAGATGAATTTGCTTTTCTTGGATATACAACCGGGAAATCTACTTTACTAAAAGATATTTACCAGATTCAGGCCGGCGAATATATTGTTGTGGACAGTAAGTCTGTCTATTCTGTAATATATCATTCATTGATCGGTGAAATCGATAAAAACAGAGAGTACGATGTATGGAAATCAGGACTGAAAGAGATAATATCCAACGTAGGGAAACGTTTGATTTACCTGTTAAATGGTCGTCCGGTGGCAATTCCATTAAGCGGAGGATATGACTCACGACTGATAGCTTATTTGCTCTATAAAGAGAAATATGAACGTGTTTTGTGCTTCACCTATGGTAAACCTGTAGATAATGCAGAGCTTAAGCACTCTAAGGAAGTGGCAAATCGCCTTGGTTTTGAGTGGTTGTTTATTGACTACATGAAGTATGGCGATAACAGGTATATTTATGATCCTCAGTTCCTCGGTTATTGCAACTATATCACACAATTCTCATCCTGCTATTTCTATCAGGAGTATCCGGCAATTCAGTATCTTATCAAGGAGAAAAAAATATCTTCTGATACAATTTTCCTTCCCGGACATGGTGGTGATTTTATAGCAGGTAGTCATCTTCGTCCGTTTATGCGCAATTATAGTGATAGAAAACAAATTGCAACCGATCTGTTTAATACGCACTTTCAAGGAAAAGATGCCGCTCCGGTAGAGCGAAAAAATATAATGTTATCTCTTACCAGTCAGTTGAATGAATTTAGTTCTCAATCAACCTCATTTCAGGAAATAGAAAACTGGGATCAGAAAGAGAGACAGGCGAAATATATAGTCAATTCATCGAAGATTTGGGAGTATTTTGGATTTAGTTATTGTTTGCCTTTGTTTGATGCTGAGCTGATGGATTATTTCTCTTCAATGCCTTTCGAATATAAGTTGGGTAAAAAGTTGTATGATGAAGTATTACAAGAACTTTTTGCAGAGGAAGGCATTGCATTTGAAGACGATTTCAGTCTGGCAAAAGCTTTTAATCCGTTTCTGGATACATTAAAAAATACAATAAAGAGACATATCCATTTCATTAAAGGCAAGCGAAACTTATGGAAATTCGATTCTGTTGGATTTCAATACATGATGGAGGCATTGATGCAAGAGCTCCATGAAAAGGGATTGGATAAAGATTTGCGAAGTTTTAATGGAGCAACATTTGCCTGGTACTTACTGCAGTTAGAGAGAGAATATAGTGTAAAGTAGTTTTTTACTTTTTATAGATTTTAAAAAGCAACTTAAACACCCTTGAATAGTACTTCTCAATTAAGAAATAAGACTTTTGCATGGTTGCAAACTGTCTGTAAGAGTTCTCAACTCCTTCAATCATACCCCCTTCAAAATCGAAACTCTTTGTTTTATTGACCAGAAACTTAATTGCTTCCCATATTACCAGTGTAGATGCCCCCGAAGATGCATGTTTAGGCGATATGGAATACAGCAACGTATAAGCAGATGCTTTGTCCCAAACCACAAAAAGGCATGAATGAGTTTCGCCCTCATCGTCTTTAATGGCAAATATTTGTCCGGCATTGTTGTTTTGGGCAGCCTTGTAAATCCGTTGAAACAGCTCGTAAGAGTAACTAATCACTTCGCCACGCTCTTGCAACGATTGTTTATGATGGCTGTAAAACTCATCAGGTCTCATATCCAAAGAAAGGTGTAGTTTATCCTCACACTTCCTTACTTGCCTTTGTTTGGCCGGACTAAACCTGCTAAAAACCTTTTCTGGATTACCTATGCTGTTAATCGAATAAGTATATCGGGTAGTCTCTTTGTAGCCATGCCAGTAAAACGGAAGCCAGTTGTTAATGCTCATGTGAAAGCATTGCTGATAAAAAGATAATCCAAGTTGCTCCAACTGCTTTATCAGCTTATTGAAAACCCTTTTCTCGTAGGATATACGTTCATAGTCGGCGGTAACCTGCTTTTTTCTTATCCAGATGCCGTTATATTGCGTAAGTTGTGGTTGAACAACACAACGAAAACCAAATTTCTTTCTTAGATGATAAGGCAATGCTCCAACAATTTGCCCCTTTTCTTCGACTAAAAGAACATCCCATTCATCCAGACACACAGCATCCATCCACCAGTCTTGGCAGAAGAGAGGAATACTGTTTTCCTCTTTGCATAGATCCCGGTATTGTTCTTTAGCACTCATTTTCTTTTAAATATTAAGTCCGTCGAGCAACTTAAGATATATTTCAATAGCTTCTTCAATTTCGCTGATAAGAATATACTCATCTGCAGTATGCGAGCGAGATGATTTTCCCGGCCCCATCTTCACACTAGGGAAAGGCATCAAAGCCTGATCGGAAAGAGTCGGAGATCCGAACGGATTTCTTCCCATTTTAACGGCACGTTTCACGATAGGATGATCCTCCGATATACGAGATGAATTGAGGCGAAAAGAGCGGGCTTTAACGTCGCTTTTCACGTTTTTCCTGATTGTGTTGTATATATCCTCGTTGGAGTAAAGTTCGTTACTGCGAATATCCACCACAAACGAGCATCTGTCGGGAATCACATTGTGTTGAGTTCCGGCATTAATCTGAGTAACACTCATCTTAACCGATCCAAGCATTGGCGATTCCTTATCAAATTTGAAATTCTTAAACCAACTGATATCATCAAGAGCCTTATAAATGGCATTTACCCCTTCGTTGCGAGCAGCATGTCCGGCCTTTCCATAACTCACCACATCAAGAACCATTAGTCCCTTTTCTGCGATGGCCGGGTGCATTTCTGTAGGTTCACCAACAATTCCCAGAGTAATAGGCGGAAGTTCAGAGAGCACACTTTCTATCCCTTCTTTTCCGGAAACCTCTTCTTCGCAGGAAGCCAGGTAAATAAGGTTATAACTCTGTTCTGTTTTAGATAATTCCTGATAAACCTGAAAAAGCGTAACCACACTTGCCCCTGCATCATTACTACCCAATCCGTACAGTTTTCCGTTTTCTTCAGTCGGTGAAAAGGGGTCTTTTCGCCATCCATTAACCGGTTTAACTGTATCTATATGCGAATTAAGCAATATCGTAGGTTTTCTTAAGTCGAACATAGGAGCAACACAAATAATATTGTTTCCTTTTCTTCTAGTCTCAATTCCAATGGATTCTATATAGTTTTGAAGATAATCGGCTACAGCTTCTTCTTCCCTGCTGAAAGAAGGGATAGAAATAAGAGACTTTAATAAGCCTACCGCTTCAGATAAAAGATATTCTGTATTCATTAAATTTAGCTTTTTGAAACACAAATATACGTATAATTATGATTTGTATAAATGTTTTCGTCAGTTTAAGATTCCTGAAGCATAAATTAGTATCTCATTGACCAGATATTAGCAAAAACAAAAGGTTGGAGTAGCTAACTAAAATCGAACATAAAGTTAAGCTAAATGTTTTAACTTATTATGGGAGAAAGAAAAGAATACGACTCTGATTTCAAAGTCAACGCAGTCAAATTAAGCTATGAGAGAAAGAACCTCACTGGCTTATCCAGAGATCTTGGTATAACGCCATATCTGATCTATCGTTGGAGAAAAGAATATAGCCAATATGGTGAAGGAAGTTTTCCTGGCAATGGAGTTCCTAAGTTGACTCCTGAGGAGAAAGAAATAGCCGAGCTTAGAGAAAAGCTTCGAAAAATAGAAGTTGAAAATGAAATATTAAAAAAAGCGCTTCACATTATCTCCAAGAGCGATCGATGATTTATCAGTTCATACGTTCCAATGATAAGATCTGGCCGATTGAGGTAATGTGTAATGTTCTTAAAGTGTCCCGAAGTGGTTATTACAGATGGATTAAAGGTCCTCAAAGCAGACGGGCCGTAAAACGTAAATCCATCTGTAAAGAAATTCAGATTGAATACTTTCTGGCAAAATGCCGTTATGGAAGTATACGAATAACTAAGGAGCTAAATAAAAGGAATGTAAAGATTTCCAGAACAACTGTTGCACATTATATGAAAGAGATGGGTATTCAAAGCAAATTATCAAAGAAATATAAGATTACTACAGATTCAAATCATTCCGAACCGGTGGCAAATAATATTCTTAACCGATCTTTTGAGATGGATATACCTTCAAAGGCTTGGGTCTCTGATATTACTTATATACCAGTCGTTGGAGGATTTCTATATTTAACAAGTGTGATTGATCTTTTTGACAGAAAAATAATTGGATGGAGTGTTAGCGAAAATATGGCAAGTGAATCGACTGTCATACCAGCCTTTAATATGGCTGTAAGCAATCGTAAACCTCAAATGCAAATGATATTTCATTCTGACAGAGGCTCACAATATGCCAGCAAAGCTATGGTTAGTATGTTGAGATCCTATGGTATTTGTCAAAGCATGAGCCGTAAAGGAAATTGCTGGGATAACGCTGTTGCAGAGAGTTTCTTTAAAACGTTAAAGGCAGAACTTATCTATGGGAATAAGTTATTGTCTAAAGGAAAAATGAAAACGCAATTATTTGAGTTTATCGAAATATGGTATAATAGAAAAAGAAGACATTCTGCTCTTAAGAACCTCACTATTGAGGAATATTGGAATGAATATATTCAGAAAATTAATAAATTGTCGAATGTTGCTTAACCTTCTGTCTAATTTTAGTTGGCAATTCCAGGTTACCTTTTTCCAAACATGTACATGTTTGAACCCAATCATGTACAAGATTGTACTCGAACATGTACATGTTCGTTTCAATCTCCCGCCAATAAATGATTAATATTTGCTGGGAGCTGCCTTAAACTGTTTCCAGTTTACCACTACTGTCTCTAAGCCTGTAATCAGTTGACCAATTAATTTATTAACTCTTAGACGGGTTGACCTCTTCAGTGCATTAAACCGATTACGAATAATCGGTAATTTTATCAATCGCTTGCTGAATTTGTTTTCGCTATTTTGTATAATATTGATTATCAGTGATGTTCGTTTTGTGTACATGGTGTAGATAAATCGCTCTTTTTTAGTACACCATGTACACCACTTTTTGTTGATCATTGTTCTTCTTTATTTTGCAATCAACTGATTACTAGCGGCGTAGTTTTTAGTAGGTGGCAGAGGTGGCAGAGAAATAATACTTTTTCCGATTCTGAAAAATAAATTTTGAAAATTCCGCAAATTGCAGAATTTTCAAAATTTTATTTCTGGAAAGCCAAAAAGGTCTTTTTTACTGCCACCTCTGCCACCTAATGTGATACCAAGTTTCTATATATGGAATAATAATTTATTCAACTTAATGAGGATAAAAGCGCTATTAAGTAATAGATTTTTATAATAAAATAGCAAAAATATGAGACAAATAATTAAATTTGCCAAGTGCTTTACAATTTACCGAAGGGCATACTTCAGAGTATCTCTATGATGCTGCCATTGGCAGGTGGGGTGTGATTGATCCGTTGGCGGAGAAGTACTATTGGATATCACCATATGTGTATTGTGCGAACAACCCTATTCGATTTATAGATCCGGATGGAAAGCAGGTATTCATTCCTCTTGCTCCCCCTGCTCCTGCACCTGTTATTCCCCCGAGTAATATGCAATCTGTTGGTCAGTCTATAGGTCTGTTATTAACAGGAGCTGTTAATTATGTAAAACAGTCATTAGATAACTTAAAAACATTTGCAATTGTAACTGTTTATGTAGCATATAACAAAAATAATGGTCAGCGGGAAGGATGGAAAGAGCAACAAAAACGAGATAGAGATAATAAGAATGGGTTAGATAATAATCAAGCCGAATTCACTAAAAGTGTAAAGGATAATGTGAGTGGGAATATGCCAAATGGAGATCCGGGTGTCAAAAGGAACCCCAAAGGTCCAGGGGCTATATTGATAGCCGTAGGATTAGGCTCTGAACTTGTTAAAGAGCATTCTGAAACCACAAAACCAGATGTTGAAAGTAATAATAATAAGGAGAAAGTTGATGATAAAAAAACAAAGTCAGAGACTTCTCGTAATAGTGAGTTTGTTAATATGCTTATAGAAAAAAATATAAACCACAGTAGTGTTATAAATTTATGAAAAAGTTATTAAAAATAGTGTACATATTAGGCTTTATTAAATTATTATCTTCTTTTTTATTTGATAAATATGTCCCGTTATGCCTTAAAACAGGAACTTTATCTGCGATCCTTTTGGCTTTGATAATTGTTTTAGAAATAATTAATCATGTGAGAAAATGAAAAGAAAACTTTTGTATAGACTATTTCGCTATTCAAACATAATTATATATAGCATATTTTGGACATATTTCTTAGTGTTATTAATTTTACACTTGTTAAATATTGAACTAAATATTTTCTTATTGTCGCTTTTTTTTGTTTTACTAGGATTATGGTTAGGTTCTAGCTTATCTGTTTGGATTAGAGATAGAATGAAAGATATGGATGGAAAAATGAAGAAATAAATAATTTAAAAAGTATTTATTAATTTGCCAATGCGGATCTGATTACTTTGCAGGAATATGACGATTTCGGAAGAGAAACTAATCTTTGGCTTCCCACCCCATATCCGGGCAATGGCAGCTATGTTGATCCGGGAGCAATAAAAGATGCTTCGAAGGGTACTTATAATGATAATTCTCCTTATTCATTTCCCGTTTATGAGAAATCTCCTCTAAACAGAGTGCTTGAAAAATATGGTCCCGGAGATGGCTGGCGAAACGGACGGTCTGTAAAAAGTGCATTTTGTACAAATAACAACTCGGATTCCCTTCGGTGTGCCTATTACTATGTTGCTGAAGACAACAAACTTGTTAAATCAAAAGCCTATGATGATTGTCAGCTCTATGTCAGCCGCACGGAGGATGAAGACGGGCATAGGGTTTTTGAATTCAAGGACAAGACCGGACAGGTAGTACTGACCCGTAAGCTAAATGGTGATCATAACCATGATACATACTATGTTTATGATGATTTCGGGAACAAACGTTTTGTACTTCTTCCTTCCGCTGCCGACAGTTTGACAGACAATACCTATGCTGAAACAGAAGGTATTCTGCAGAAGTTTGCATACATTTACCGTTACGATTACCGAAACCGGTGTATTTATAAGAAGCTGCCGGGTGCTGATCCTATCTATATGATTTATGATAAAGCAGATCGTCTCATTTTTAGTCAGGATGGAGAACAACGTACACGTGGAGAATGGAGTTTTAATATCCCGGATGCATTGGGACGTACTGTATTGACAGGTGTTTGTAAGAACTCATTAGTATATACGGCTGATCCGTTGAAAGGGCTTTTTGTAAAAGCCGATTGGGCAAAGACCACTAATGATAATAAAGGTTATACTATTAGTGGAACATCATTGTCTTCTCCAACAATATTAGATGTTAATTACTATGATAGTTATGATTTTATGGGGCTTAATGGAATTCCATCTGTTACTGATTCTAATTTTAAGCCGGAAACCGGTACCGGTTATGGTGAACAATACACCGAAGGATACAAAGGATTACTCACAGGAAAGATCACAGCCTTGCTTGATGGCTCGGGCTATCTGTATAATGTAATGTATTATGATTACATGGGGCGTGTAATTCAAACCAAAGCTACCAATCATTTAACAGGCGGATATGATAAAGACTATTTTCAGTACACATTTACGGGAAAAGTGAAGAAGCATCAGCATATACATAGTGCAACGGGCAAAGCAACCATTACTGAAGTATACGAGAACTTTTATGATAATGCAGAGCGCCTGACAAAAACTACTCATTCGCTGAATGGTTCCACTCCGGTTATATTAGCTGAGAATACTTACGATGACATGGGGCGCCTTCAATCAAAGAAACAAAACGGTGCAGTTGAAACGACAAATTATGCTTATAACATAAGAAGCTGGCTGAAGGGCATTACTACAGCCAATAACCGCTTTAGTGAAACCTTATACTATAATGAATCATCCAATGGTAGCATTCCATGTTATAATGGTAATATTGGTGCGATGAACTGGATAGTGCAGAATGATACTCAAAGGGGATACAATTTCCATTATGACGACCTGAGCCGTATTACCGCAGCCGATTATCAGAATAATGATGCCAATACCGACAAGAATTATTCAACTACCTATGCGTACGATAATATGGGTAATATAAAGAGCCTGACAAGATACGGTTTGTCTGCTAAACCGTCAACCTTCGGAATGATAGATAACCTGACACTGAATTACAATGGAAACCAGCTGAGCAGTGTAACAGACGCATCAACAAGTGAACCATCATACTCCGGTGCATTTAACTTTGTAAAGTCGAGTGTCGGCACTCCTGAATATACTTATGATGCTAATGGAAATTTAACAAGAGATTCTCACAAGAAAATAGCAAAAATTCAATACAATATATTAAATTTGCCAAGTGCGTTACAATTTACCGAAGGGCATACTTCAGAGTATCTCTATGATGCAGCGGGAGTGAAACGAAAGGTAAAGCAAGTAACCACTACCGAGAATCTGTTGGTGCCAATGGGAAGTATGCTTCCTGTTCCTGCTGATAAAGTAGCAGTAACAACCCAGACGGATTATTGCGGTAATGTGATCTATGAAAACGGAACTCTTAGCAGAATACTTGTAGATGGCGGGTATATAACAATGAACGGTACAGCACCCACTTACCATTACTATATTCAGGATCATCAGGGGAATAATCGCGTGGTATTCAATCAGAACGGGACAATTGAACAAGCTAACCATTACTATCCTTTTGGTATGACTTTTGGTGAAGGGATTGATAATTCTGATAACAGGTATAAATACAATGGTAAGGAACTTGATCGTATGCATGGATTGGACTTGTATGATTATGGTGCACGAATGCAAAATGGAATGCAGTTTACTACTATTGATCCTTTGGCGGAGAAATATTATTCCATTTCACCGTATGCGTATTGTGCTAATAATCCGATTAGATTTATTGATCCTGATGGTCGGTTTATTGCTCCGGGAGATGAGTTTGCTTCTAAATATAGAGCGGCTCTTGATTTTAAAAAAATATACAATGCAAAATCAATGTATGAAAATAAAGAATATATTAGCTTGATTTATTCTTATAAAAATGCTGAAGGGCAAAAGAAATATTCCTATGCAGAACCAAAAGTAGGGTATGAGCATACGATTAAAAAGGGTACAACAGTGAGTGTACCTGTTAGGGCACAAGAACTTGAACTAATCCACTCGCATGGGGCAGAGGATGAAGATCATGAAAATAATGGATTTAGTCCAGAAGACAAAGAAGCAATACAAAACTTATCACAAGAAAATAAGAAATCTGGTAAATGCGGTTTTTTGGTTTCGCCAGATGGAAAACTAAGAGTTTATGATTCTATAACTGGAATTGTTTTCATTTTTCCAGCAGATTTGCCTAAAGATCAAGAAAAACCGCAAAAAAAGGAACCTACATCCAGTGGAAATCGCAAGCCGCATGAAGAGTAAATGTTTAATAATATATTATAAAAAATGGAGTGAAATGAAAAAATTATTATTTGTTTTAGTTTTGTTTACAACATTAGCATTAAGTTGTAAGAAAGAAAATGTTATGCAGAATAATTATTCTTTAAATAACGAAAATAGAGATACTATTGTGGAAGCGGGTAAAGAATATATTAAGTTTATTCTTGATTCAAAAGAGCCTTTCACTCCTGATAGTGGCTTTGTACCAAATAAAGAAACTGCAGTGAAGATAGCGAAGGCTATATGGCTCCCTATTTATGGTAATGAAGATCAATATTATAATAGCTACTCTGTTGCTTTAATAGGAGATACTGTATGGCTTGTAACAAGAAAATTCAAATCTTCTGCCAAAGAAGAAAACAATGTTGTAACTGTATCTTTGGGTGGAGGACCTTATATCTTAATTCACAAAAAGGATGGGAAGATACTTAAAGTTACGCATTCAGAATAGAAAAAGTTTGGCTATGAATACTAATCTTACATCTGTTTATCTTCTAGGCACAGGAATGTAACAAAAAATAGATTAGTACCAGTGCACCAAATTCAACAGACAAATCATAGTTAGTACCTGTATAAATAAAATTAATTAGATATGAATTATTATTCTAATGAGGGCTTTTCGCTTAATTTGAAGAAGGATCATAAATTCATATTATCTTAAACTAAATTATGATACAATTCTTTTGTCTTCTGGAACTTGGGCACAAAGTGGAAATCTGATTGTATTAATTGATGCCTTTTTGAAATCAAACTTTTACTTATTGGTAAAAGCCGATAAATCTCCTATTAGTAAATATGTATTGGGGGACTATAAAGGAATGATATTTAGGGTAAGGTGAAGAACTTAGATTTAAATGACTTGGGTTTATATGATTATGGGACACACATTATGTTACTATTGGCAGTTGATCCGTTCTTTCCTCAAAAAGATAGGAATAACACAGTTTTCAGTTGCATTTAGTCATTTAGGACGATGATTCTACTTATGAATGCCATGCCATAACAATTTAATAACCATTTAAAATGAAACATAGTATTTTATTATTATTTATTTTGTTTTTTATTTCTTCTTGTGGCTTAATTATATCTGGATCTTATCCTCATTCAGAGAACTATACATTTGATATTCCTCGAGAGAAATTGATAACTAAAATTAAAGAGTTCAAAGACAGGAATCATGTTTATAAAGTAATGACAACATTTGAGAATGGAGAAAAAGGAGAGCTGCCAGATGGAATGAATCCTCAAGATACCTCAAGTGTATTCTATGGTTGTTTTTTCTATATATCTAGTTTGCAAACAACTGTAAACTGTGTTGTTAATATGAGTAAAGAAATACCAGCAAGTCCAACATTAATACAATTAGTTGGCATGACTAAATCAAGAAATATGGTGAACTGGAAGAGAATAAATACAAAAGATCTATTAAAAAGTGAGAACGCTCAAGTAAAGAAAGTATTTGAAAATCAGATATTAAACAAACTTGGTGCCTGGAAAAGGAACTAATGTGTTTATTTCGGTCAAACGATACCAGTGTCTCGGAGCAAACGATACCAGTGTTTAGCATTTGTAAGAGCGTGACAAATATAATGTTAAATTTCTATTTTCTTCTTAACGATTCTCCTTGATTATGGAAAGCTATTCATAATCAAGGTACAAGCTATCGGATGGAAAATAGAAAGAATATATTTTAATCAATTAATAAACTGGTCTGGTCTTTGATAGGTCTGAATAAAACTGTTGATTCAATTTTTCCGAAAAACGCCGAATTTAAATTTGCATATTACATGTGGTTCTGTAGTGGCTGATACTTATCTGTATTTTTTAGATTCATCGGGGAAGCTGATATCATCCAATGATACTTATTCGGGCGATGAGCAATGTTCTTCCGTTACCAATGCTTATTTAAAGATAACAGATCTGTCTGCCGGAACTTTCTACATTGTTTCTGAAGGTAATACTCAAAATGGAAACATCACAACAACGGTGAACGGTAAAGTACCATATGCAGGCTTTGATGCAGGACAAAATCAGAACTATATATTGGAAATAACCCCAACGGTCGAATCATCCGATGTCAGAAATCTTCCGTTAAATCAGTGTATTCAAAAAATTCAGTATTATGATGGACTAGGTCGCCCTTCGCAAACTGTTCATAGAGGAATCTCTTTGAACAATAACGATTTGGTTACATTGCAGGAATACGATAATCAGGGAAGAGAAAGTAATCTTTGGCTTCCTACTCCTTATTCTTCCAATGGTAGTTATACTGATCCGGCAACCATTATATCAACATCTAAAACTTCTTATGCAGATAATTCACCTTACTCTTCCCCTGTATATGAAGCTTCCCCGCTCAACAGAGTGCTACAGCAATATGGTCCCGGAGCTAACTGGCGCACTGAAGGGAAGTCTGTAAAAAGTGCATTTTACACAAATAACAATGATCTGGATAGTTTGAAATGTGCCTATTATTATGTCACACCAGATAATAAGCTGGTAAAATCCAGTATTTATGATAATGGTCAGCTTTATGTAACCCGTACCATGGATGAAGACGGGCATGAAGTTTTTGAATTTAAGGATAAACAAGGACAAGTAATTCTTACTCGTCAAAAGAATGGCGGAGAATATTATGATACTTACTATGTTTATGATGATTTTGGGAACAGATGTTTTGTTTTGCCTCCTTCAGCAGCTGCCGGCTTAAATGATAATACCTATACCGGAACGGAAGAATTGTTGAGGAATTTTGCATACATTTATCAGTACGATTCCAGAAACCGGTGTATTTATAAGAAACTGCCCGGTGCTGATCCTATCTATATGATTTATGATGTAGCAGATCATCTGATTTTTAGTCAGGATGGAGAACAACGTACACGTGGAGAATGGAGTTTTAATATCCCGGATGCATTTGGGCGTACTGTATTGACAGGTGTTTGCAAGAACTCATTAGTATATACGGCTGATCCGTTGAAAGGGCTTTTTGTAAAGGCCGATTGGGCAAAGACCACTAATGATAATAAAGGTTATACTATTAGTGGAACATCATTGTCTTCTCCAACAATATTAGATGTTAATTACTATGATAGTTATGATTTTATGGGGCTTAATGGAATTCCATCTGTTACTGATTCTAATTTTAAGCCGGAAACCGGTACCGGTTATGGTGAACAATACACCGAAGGATACAAAGGATTACTCACAGGAAAGATCACAGCCTTGCTTGATGGCTCGGGCTATCTGTATAATGTAATGTATTATGATTACATGGGGCGTGTAATTCAAACCAAAGCTACCAATCATTTAACAGGCGGATATGATAAAGACTATTTTCAGTACACATTTACGGGAAAAGTGAAGAAGCATCAGCATATACATAGTGCAACGGGCAAAGCAACCATTACTGAAGTATACGAGAACTTTTATGATAATGCAGAGCGCCTGACAAAAACTACTCACTCACTGAATGGTTCCACTCCGGTTACTCTAGCTGAAAATACTTATGATAATATTGGACGGTTGAGTTTAAAGAACCAGCATGTGACAGTGGGTGAAACTAATCCGGTAGAAACAACCAGTTATACATATAATATAAGAAGCTGGCTGAAAAGCATTACTACAGCAAAGAGCCGTTTTAGTGAAACCTTGTATTACAATGAATCATCCAATGGCAGTCATAGTATTCCATATTTCAATGGAAATATAGGTGCAATGAGTTGGAAACTGTATAATGACGTTGAAAGAGAATACAGCTTTAGTTATGACGATGTAAATCGCTTAACTAATGCAGGATATGTAGATAATCAGAAATACTCTGTTTCATATAGCTATGACAATATGGGAAACATAAAAAGCCTTGAAAGGTATGGCCTTTTAGATAAATCTTCTTTAAGTTTTGGCCGGATTGATAGACTTACTTTAACTTACGATGGAAATCAATTGACAAATATTTCAGATGAAATAAATCCAGGACCTTTATATAATGGTGCATTCAATTTCGTAGATAGCGTTAGTAACGTGACCGAGTATAAATATGATGTTAATGGAAACTTAACAGGAGATTTGAATAAAAAGATTTCTAAAATTCAATATAATATCTTAACTTTGCCAAGTGCAATTCAGTTCTGTTATGGTAATACTATTGATTATTTATATGATGCTGGTGGCGTAAAACGAAAGACAAAATATGTAACAACAACAGAAAATTTGTATGTTGAGCTTGGAAACACTCTTCCAATACCAGCTAATAAAGTAAAATTTGCCACTCAGACGGACTATTGTGGCAATGTGATCTATGAAAACGGAGCTCTCAGCAGAATACTTGTAGATGGTGGTTATATAACAATGAGTGGTACAACGCCTACTTATCATTACTATATTCAGGATCACCTAGGGAATAACCGTGTGGTATTCAATCAAAGTGGAACGGTTGAACAAGCTAACCATTACTATCCCTTCGGAATGACTTTCGGTGAAGGAATTGATAATTCTGATAACAGGTATAAGTACAATGGTAAGGAACTAGATAGGATGCATGGGTTGGATTTGTATGATTATGGTGCACGGCATTATGATGCTGCTATTGGTAGATGGGGTGTAATGGATCCATTGGCGGAGAGGTATTATTCTATTTCGCCATATACATACTGTGCCGAAAATCCTGTTTTATTTATTGATCCAATAGGGGCAGATATTTGGTCAACGAATGATCCTGCGTTAGTTGCACGATTTTTATCACAATTGAAATCAAAAGAAAGTAATATGAACATGAATGGTTGGGGGCATGTTACTGATCAAGAATTAAAAGAAGGAATGGGAAATGGTAAATTCTCTATTGATGATAAAAAGAAGGTTTTTTATTACAGCTATGTTACCCAAAATGAAACGGAAGGCTTTGTACTTAACGGCGCTCATATAAATTATGGGCAAGAGAGTTCTAATTTTCTTTCTGATATCGAATTGTCTGGAACTTTAGGCGATACGTTTGCTGATAGGGCTGGAAGTATCCTAAAAAATAGAGGAAGGTATTATCCTCTTGGAAAAATCCCTTCGTCAGTAAATTTACCTGTTACAGTAAAGACTCCAATATTTAATATAAATACTTCATCAAAAGCACTTAAAGCAGCGAGAATAGGTGGCAAAGTTGTTGCCGTGGCTGGTTTAGCTATTACAGGAGTTCAGATTTATGACGATGCTATTAATAAAGGAAAATATGCAAAAGCTGGAGCAAGACTTGCTGTAGCTGCTACAGCTGCTGGGGCTGCTTTTATTCCAGTTGTTGGGTGGGGAGTTTCCTTAGGTATAGGTGTTGCTGATTATGTATGGGGAGATGAATTTTATGATTGGGTAGATAAATAACAAATGGGAGGAAATTAAAATGTGTATTTATAATTTATTATTTTACAAAACGTATTTGTTGGCAATAAAATCAGGGAATTTTGATGATATTCCTGTATTGGGAGGGCTGATGTTTATTGTGCTTTGTGTTATGCTTAATATATTTACAATATTCGGTTTTATTGAAGGTCTTGGGATCGAAATGGGCATAACATTTTCTGAAGAATATAAATTCCCTTTTTGTCTTTTGCTTGTAGGATTTCTATTATTTTATTATTTATACAAAGGTCGATACAAAAAAATAGTCGAATATTATGAACAGAAAGAAGGGCTGATAAAGCGATTACATCCTGTTGTGGTGATAATTGTTTATTTGGTATTGAGCTTTTTTTTAATGCTTCTAGCTGCAACATTTAAAAACCATGATTGGATTTTTGCTTAATATTAAGAGCTGTTGTATTTGACTATTCTTACAAAAAATGGCTTGTGCATTTGGATTTGCCAAGTGCGTTACAATTTACCGAAGGGCATACCTCTGAGTATCTTTATGATGCTGCGGGAGTGAAACGAAAAGTAAAACAAGTAACTACTACCGAGAATCTGTTGGTGCCAATGGGAAGCATGCTTCCTGTTCCTGCTGATAAAGTAGCAGTAACAACCCAGACGGATTATTGTGGTAATGTGATCTATGAAAATGGGACTCTCAGCAGAATACTTGTGGATGGTGGTTATATAACAATGAGTGGTACAACACCCACTTATCATTATTATATTCAAGATCATCAGGGAAATAACCGCGTAGTATTCAATCAAAGTGGAGCGTTTGAACAAACCAATCATTATTATCCCTTTGGTATGACTTTTGGTGAAGGTATTGATAATTCAGATAACAGGTATAAGTACAATGGTAAGGAACTAGATCGGATGCATGGATTGGATTTATATGATTATGGTGCTAGGCATTATGATGCTGCTATTGGTAGGTGGGGGGTTGTAGATCCTTTGGCGGAGAAATATTATTCCATTTCACCGTATGCGTATTGTGTTAATAATCCTATTAGGCTAATTGATACTGATGGACGAAAAATTGTGACATGTGAAATAAAGAAAAATGATAAGAGAGGCCAACCTGAAGCAGTATATAATTCTATTTCTTATAAGACTCGAATGGCATTAGCTACTGTTATGCTAACTAAAGAGGGAAGAGATTTTTTTTCATCATATGCATCTGCTGGAGATGAGATTGGTGGTGTAAAATTCACAAAGAATGGTAAATACTCGGATTATTCATTAAATGTTTATGACTATTCTTATTCAGAAGAATTAAGTAAGAGCCCTTCGGAAGCTTCAGCGGCAATAGGAAAAGGAGAAGGGGAAAATGTAAATTTATATATTTATTCTTATATGCAAAGTGATTGGCACGATATTGTAGAAGATGTTGCTCATGAGACTCAACTTCATGGATTTTCATTAAAGAAATTGATGCATCCTACTCCTGATGCTGATCATGCAGCTATAAGAGATAAAGATATGAGAAATGAAGGATATAGAAGATATAAAGCGCTAATGTCGTATCTAATAGCTATTAAAAAGATATCTGATGCCGTAGAAAAAGCTGCATCTCAAAAATATAAGGAAAATTATCCCAAATAAAGACTATTTAAAGATGAAGAATATATTTTTAATGGGAGGATTAATGCTAATAATGGTATCTTCCTGTAATAATAGGAAACGAATGATTACTGATCATAATAAAATAGATATTTTTGTCCTTGATTCATTTAAATCTGTTATATTAGATTCTTCTTTAAATGAACTAAAAAGCTTGAATTTAGAATATAATAATGATAGCTTAACAGTTTCAAGTATCTATTTAAAAAGGACATATGTTAATGATTACTTCTTTAAAGAAAATATGCTTGTTGATTACCGAAGTAAACTTTTAGGAGGTGTGGACACTATACCTTTTTTAACAAAAAATGATACAGCATTTGTTTATGATGAATATAAAGATGGTGCATATGTGCCTTTTTTATTTGGATTGAACAAGCAAGCTGCAGAATATACTATAACAAAAAAGAAAAAAATATATATTAGAACTCTACATAGTCTGTATGCTCCATCTTATTATGAGAAATATTATTATGATGATAATTTTCATATAATTAGATTTGAATATTCTTACAAAGGGAATAAATTTGTATACACGAAAAAGTCAATAGAAAATATTCCATAATGAATTTATTGGTAAAGTATAACGGTAAATATATTGATTGTATGCATAACTCTATTTTTTTTGATAATTTGCGATGCAGATGGAAATATTTGTTGGAATGACTGTAAATTAGCGACTTTATATAAGTAGATTAATGGACAAATTTGATAATCCAGTAAAAGATAAAAATATTGATTTATTAATTTCAATACTTAAAGAAATTGAACTTAATGATTTAGCAATTGAACAATTATTAATTCATATTGGTTTAAAAAGAGGCCTAGAAGATATCAAGCCTTGAAACAAATGGCGTAAACTAAAAATTCCCTATATAAATCTTATTAAATGAAAGATTTGCAGACAATATCGATACTTCTATATAAATAAGTTAGAGCAAATTACTTCACAAATATGGCGATAGTTGCAAATTAAACTATACCTTTGTCCCCTGAAATTACAAAAAAAACATAGTATGACTTATCATCATTTATCTGTTTTGGTTCATCGCCAGGCCGAAAAATATGGCGACCGTGTGGCCCTGAAATACCGGGATTATGATAAGGGACAATGGATTCCTGTTACATGGAATCAGTTCTCTGAAACGGTTCAGATTGCAGCTAATGCAATGGTTGAGATGGGGATAGCCGAACAGGAAAATATCGGTGTGTTCTCTCAGAATAAACCGGAATGTTTATATACAGATTTTGCAGCTTTTGCCAATCGTGCTGTTACTATTCCGTTATATGCAACTAGCTCTCCTTCACAGGCACAGTACATTGTGAATGATGCTGGAATTCGTTTCTTGTTTGTTGGTGAACAATTTCAATATGACGCAGCATTCACCGTTCTTCCTTTATGCGCTTCTTTGGAGCGTCTTATTATCTTCGACCGTGCGGTTGTGAAGGATAAACAGGATACTACTTCCATTTACTTTGATGAATTTCTGAAAATGGGAGAAGCCAAACAGGATGCTGCTGTTGTTGAAGAACGTTCTTCGAAAGCTAGTTTCGATGATTTGGCAAATATTCTTTATACATCCGGAACAACGGGTGAACCTAAGGGTGTGATGATTCATCATTCCTGCTATAAAGAGCAGATGAGAACTCATGATATTCGCTTGGTTACTATGACCGATCAGGATGTTTCTATGAACTTTTTACCTCTTACTCATATATTTGAAAAAACATGGGCGTATTATTGTATTCATAAGGGAGTTTTGACTTGTATAAACTTGCGTCCGAATGATATACAGATGACGATTAAGGAAATTCGTCCAACGTTGATGTGTAATGTTCCTCGTTTCTGGGAAAAAGTGTATGATGGTGTGCAAGAAGTTATCAATCAAGCTACAGGATTGAAAAAATCTTTGATGCTGGATGCTATTAAAGTTGGTAAGGTGCATAATGTTGATTACTTGCGAGTAGGAAAAACTCCTCCGTTAATGAATCAGCTGAAATATAAGTTTTATGATAAAACTATTTACTCTGTTCTGAGAAAAACTATTGGAATTGAGAATGGCAATTTCTTCCCAACTGCAGGTGCTGCCATATCTAATGAAATAAATGAATTTCTTCATTCGGTAGGTGTAAATATCGTGGTAGGTTATGGATTGACTGAATCTACTGCAACAGTATCTTGTTTAACTATGACTGATTACACAATTGGTTCTGTAGGAAAGATAATGCCCGACCTGGAGGTTAAGATTGGAGAAAATAACGAGATTCTTCTTCGAGGAAAGTCTATCTCGAAAGGTTATTATAAGAAAGCCGAAGCAAATAAAGCTGCTTTCACTGAAGATGGCTGGTTCCGTACCGGTGATGCCGGATATATTAAGGACGGTGAGCTATATTTGACAGAGCGTATTAAAGACTTGTTTAAGACATCTAACGGTAAGTATATTGCTCCACAGGCATTGGAAACCAAACTGGTTGTGGATCGGTTTATCGAACAGGTGGCTATCATTGCCAATCAGCGTAAATTTGTGTCGGCTCTTATTGTTCCCAACTATGAACATGTGATAGCTTATGCTAAAGAAAAAGGAATTGAATATTCTTCATTGCAGGAGTTATTGCAGAATTCTAAGATTATTGAACTGTTCAAGTCTCGTATTGATACGCTTCAACAACAGTTTGCCCATTATGAACAAGTGAAGTATTTTGCATTGCTGCCTGAGCCGTTCAGTATGGAAAAAGGAGAACTGACAAATACCTTGAAAATGAAAAGGAATATAATTGAGAATAACTATAAAGAAGTTATTGACAAGATGTATGAGGCGTAAAGTCTAATCAATATACTGTTAAGGGATGCATAAATTGCATCCCTTTTTTTGTTTAATTGTGTTTTGAAACATGTGTCTTAATCTTGCTTATATTATCTATAATCTATTTCTTTGTACCGCAGCATAGTTCAGTATGGATAATAGGCTGTAACTAGCTAATATAGAATGAAAAAGGATTTTGGGCAACATACAACTAAGGTTAAGCAACTGGCCGACTTGATAAGTAAGTCTATCTCGATGGGCACCTATAAAAAAGGCGACCCGCTTCCTTCTATTAACCAGCTTAGTGCTGAATATAAAGTATCAAGAGATACAGTCTTTAAAGCCTTTAAAGATTTACAGGAACGTGGGGCTATTGATTCTACTCCCGGTAAAGGCTACTATGTAACGAATAAAATCGTTAATGTTCTTTTATTGCTGGATCAGTATTCGCCTTTCAAGGATGTGCTTTACAATAGTTTCATCAAACGCTTACCTGCCGGTTATAAGGTTGATTTGCTTTTCCATCAGTACAATGAGCGTTTGTTTAAGACCTTGATCAGAGAATCTGCCGGACGTTACAATAAATACATTGTGATGAACTTTAGTAATGAGAAATTCTCTGATGTTTTGTGCAAGATTGATCCTAATAAGTTGCTTCTTCTCGATTTTGGTAAGTTTGATAAGTCTTCCTATTCTTATGTTTGTCAGGATTTTGATGATGGATTATATAATAGCCTGATATCGGTACTTCCTATTCTTGGTAAATATAAGAAACTGGTACTGGTATTTCCAAAAGATTTAATGCATCCTCAAAGTAGCAAGGACTATTTCAGGAAGTTCTGTGATGATAATGGTTTCTTGTGTGAAATTGCCGATTCTCTTGATGAATGCAAACTTCAGCATGGGGTGGCTTATCTGGTGATTAAACTTCAGGATGTTGTTGATATTATAAAGCAGAGTAGGGCACTAAGCCTTAAATGTGGCAGTGATATTGGTGTTTTGGCTTACAACGATATTCCTTCTTATGAGGTTATTGATAACGGAATTACTGCTTTGACTATAAATTGGGAAAAGATGGGAGCTAAAGTTGCCGACTTTGTTCTGAATAATACTAAAATATATGAGTATCTGCCTACGGAAGTGATTCTTCGTAGCTCTTTATAAGCTCTTTTTTTTATGTGTATTTATCAGCACTGTTCAGCATGGAATTTAAGATTTAATTAATATGATATTTAACGCTTTATACTAATGTGATTATGAAAAACTATCCAAAAATCGGGATTCGTCCTACTATCGATGCACGTCAGGATGGCGTACGTGAAAGTCTTGAAGAAAAGACTATGAACCTGGCAAAAGCTGTGGCTAACTTGATTTCTTCTAATTTAAAGAATGGCGACGGTTCTCCGGTTGAATGTGTAATTGCTGACAGTACTATTGGTCGTGTTGCTGAAACTGCTGCTTGTGCCCAGAAATTTGAACGTGAAGGGGTAGGAGCAACTATAACTGTAACTTCTTGCTGGTGTTACGGAGCCGAAACGATGGATATGAATCCTCATTATCCAAAAGCTGTTTGGGGATTTAATGGAACAGAACGTCCGGGAGCTGTTTATCTGGCTGCTGTTCTAGCTGCTCATGCACAAAAAGGACTTCCTGCTTTTGGTATTTATGGCCGTGATGTTCAGGATTTGGATGATAATACTATTCCGGAGGATGTAGCTGAAAAACTTCTTCGCTTTGCACGTGCTGCTCAGGCAGTAGCTACCATGAGAGGAAAATCTTATCTTTCTGTAGGTAGTGTTTCCATGGGTATTGCCGGATCTATCGTTGATGCTAATTTCTTTCAGGAATATTTAGGTATGCGTAACGAATCGGTAGATATGAGCGAAATTATCCGTCGGGTAAATGAAGGTATCTATGATAAGGAAGAGTTTGCAAAAGCGATGACATGGACAGAAAAATACTGTAAACCGAATGAAGGTACTGATTTTAATGTTCCTGCTAAGATAAAAACACGTGAAGCTAAGGATGCCGACTGGGAATTTGTTGTGAAAATGACTATCATCATACGCGATTTGATGCAAGGTAATCCTAAACTAAGAGAGTTGGGTTTCAAAGAAGAAGCATTGGGGCATAATGCTATTGCTGGTGGTTTCCAGGGACAGCGTCAGTGGACAGATTTTATGCCGAATGGTGATTTCTCTGAAGCTTTGCTTAATACTTCTTTCGATTGGAACGGCATACGTGAAGCCTTTGTTCTTGCAACGGAAAATGATGCATGTAATGGTGTTGCCATGCTATTTGGACATCTACTTACTCAGACTGCTCAGATATTCTCTGATGTACGTACTTTCTGGAGCCCGGAGGCTGTAGAAAGAGTGACAGGAAAGAAACTTACCGGATTGGCTGCTAATGGTATAATCCATTTGATAAATTCTGGTGCAACAACATTGGACGGAACCGGACAGCAAACAAAAGATGGACAACCTGCCATGAAACCGGCTTGGGAAATAACTGAAAAAGAAGTAGAAGATTGTTTGGCTGCTACTACCTGGTATCCTGCCAACCGTGATTATTTCCGTGGAGGTGGCTATTCTTCAAATTTCTTATCTAAAGGAGGCATGCCTGTAACCATGATGCGTCTTAACCTGGTAAAAGGTCTGGGACCTGTGCTTCAGATTGCTGAAGGATGGACTGTTGAAATTGAGTCGGATATTCACGAAGCGCTTAATCTTCGTACTGATAAAACATGGCCTACCACTTGGTTTGTTCCTAGATTATGTGACAAACCTGCTTTCAAGGATGTATATTCTGTAATGAATAACTGGGGAGCAAATCATGGTGCGATTAGTTATGGACATATTGGTAAGGATTTGATTACTTTGGCTTCAATTCTTCGTATTCCTGTATGTATGCATAATGTAAATGAGGATGAATTATTCCGTCCTGCTGCATGGAATGCTTTTGGTATGGATAAAGAAGGGGCTGATTATCGTGCTTGTGCTAATTATGGTCCTATTTATAAATAAGAAGTCTTACATAATCTAATCATCTAATAATTTAGTAATTAAAAATTGATTTTTTTGGACAGCAGCAAATTTAGTTTGTTGCTGTCTTTTTTATTGTATATCATTGTTATAATGAACTATTTTGGTTTATCTCTTTTATAGCTAATAAAATAATCCTTATCTTTGCAGCCTCAAAAAAATAATAAAAAATCAGAGATGATAACAATCGAACAACTTAAAGACGTGAAAGAGCGCACTGATGCGCTGAGGAGGTACCTTTGACATCGACAATAAATTAGTTCAGGTCGAGGAAGAGCAATTGAGAACTCAGGCTCCCGGATTTTGGGATGATGCAAAAGCAGCCGAGGCTCAAATGAAAAAAGTAAAAGGAATCCAGGGATGGATTGAGGGATACAATGAAATGAAAACTCTGGCTGACGAGTTGGAACTGGCTTTTGACTTTTATAAAGACGAACTGGTTACTGAAGCAGAAGTTGATGAAAACTATGCCAAAGCTGTGGAAATGCTTGAAAATCTGGAGCTGAAAAATATGCTTCGTGAAGAAGCTGATCAGTTGGGATGCGTTTTAAAGATTAACTCGGGTGCCGGTGGTACGGAAAGTCAGGACTGGGCTTCTATGCTGATGCGTATGTATATGCGGTGGGCGGAAGCAAATAACTACAAACTGACTATCAATAATATTCTTGATGGGGATGAAGCCGGAATAAAAACGGTTACCATGCAGGTGGAAGGTGATTATGCTTATGGATATCTGAAGGGAGAAAATGGTGTTCACCGCCTGGTGCGTGTATCGCCTTTCAATGCTCAGGGAAAACGAATGACTTCATTTGCTTCGGTCTTTGTTACGCCTTTAGTTGATGATTCCATCGAAATAGAAATTAATCCGGCTGATTATACCTGGGATACATTCCGTTCGGGTGGTGCCGGTGGACAGAACGTAAATAAGGTTGAAACGGGTGTGCGTATCCGCTATAACTACAAAGATCCGGATACCGGTGAAACACGTGAAATCCTGATTGAAAATACGGAGAGTCGTTCTCAGTTGGATAACCGTGAGAACGCCATGAGATTGCTTCGTTCACAGTTGTATGACATTGCCCTTCAGAAGAAGATGGCTTTACAGGCTAAAGTTGAAGCCGGAAAGAAGAAAATAGAATGGGGATCACAGATTCGTAGTTATGTATTTGATGACCGCCGGGTGAAGGATCACCGCACAAACTTCCAGACTTCGGATGTAGGAGGAGTGATGGATGGCAAAATAGATGGCTTTATCAAAGCATATCTGATGGAATTTGCAGGTGAATCAGAAGAATAATCTGTTATTAAGAAATGGCGATGCGCTCTTGTAAATATTTGTTTTCTGATAGAAATTATTTTTTAAATAAATATTGCTTGCAATATGATATTTTATTTTTAATTTTGGAGGAAACACGCAAGGGAACATGTTAAACCTAATAATTTAAATGCCATGGGAAAGAATAAAAAGGCTATAAACGCTAAAAAGGAAGAGCTTCAGGCTAAAAGAGTATTTCAGATTGTAGTTGTTGCACTAATTATTTTGTGTTTACTACTGTTGCTTAGTTCTTCTTTATTTTCATAAAATTCAAGCGGAAGAGGAGAACCTTTTCCGCTTCTTTATTTTCTTCCCAAGGCAGCAATAAACATTATATTACAATTATTTAGTTATGAAAAAACTAACATTGCTCCCTCTTTTGGGTTTGCTATCGGTATCTGCTTTTGTATTTGCAGCAGAACCAGGTTCTGTGTCAGAGAACAAGGGTGTAACTCCTTTGTTCAATTTATCTCAAAGTGATTTAAAAGTATCTTTCGGTGGACGTATTCAGATGGATGGTGCTGCTTACTATGGAGGAGATTATCAACCGCTTGCTAACGGGGTAGGCTTTCGCCGTGTAAGACTTAACACAAATGCTTCTTTCGGGAAAAATCTTTCAGGTAAAGTAGAAATGGATCTTGCCGGAGGAGCATTTACTTTGAAGGATTGTTTTATTAAGTACGATTTCCTGAATGGATTGAATTTCCGTTTGGGTAACTTCCAGGAAGGTTTTTCTATGCTTACAATGACTTCCTCAGGAGATTTCCTTTTCATCGAACATCCGAATGTAGTTTCAGCCTTTTCACCGGAATATCATATTGGCTTACAAGGAGCTTATCAAAAAGGACAATTCCTTGGACAAGCCGGCGTTCACTTCCAGAAGATAAATGGCAGCACTGAAAAAGATTATGTTGATGCGAACCTTAAAGCCGGACAGGACGAAGGTGTATCTTATACATTCCGTACAATCTGGATGCCTCTTTCTAAAACAAAAGATAAGGGATTCCATTTAGGAGTTGCAGCGTCTTATCGTACTCCAAAAACAGATGTAGGTTCAGGAAAGGTAAATACTGTTAGATATAGCACGGCTTCTCTTTCAGGTATTGACAAGATTAAGTTTATGGATACTAAAGATATTACTTCTGTAAACCATGACTGGTTGTTAGGCAGTGAACTTGCAGCTTTTTCTCACGGTGTTCGTTTTCAAAGTGAATATATTCTGAACCAGACTCACAGAATGGGTGACTTAGCTACAGAAAAGTTTAATGGATATTATGCAGAGGTTGCTTGTCTGTTATTTGGTGGTCAGCAATCTTATGTTGCAAGTAAAGGTGCCTTTACTCAACCTCTTTGTGGAAAAGAGTGGGGAGATATAGAATTGGCTGCCCGTTTTGACCGTTTGGATATGAATGGAAAAAGCGTTAAAGGTGGTGACTCTAAAGGATACACAGTGGGTGTCAACTATTATGCAAGCAAGAACCTGAAGTTTCAGTTGAATTACTCTTATGTGGATCATGATAAATATGCAAATGCAGGTGGAACTGTTGCAGTAGGTTATAAGAGTGCTAGTCAAGTGACAAAGGTTCCTTCTGAAGTAATTGAAAGTTTTGGTAAGGTGGGTAACGATTATAGCATTGTTACACTTCGTGCTCAATTAAATTTCTAAATTATGGCACAGGAAATAGAAAGAAAATTCCTGGTAAAAGGAGAATTTAAGTCATTGGCTTATTCTCAAAGTCATATTGTACAAGGTTATATAAGCAGTGCGCATGGGCGCACTGTTCGTATAAGAATACGTGATGAAAAGGGATATCTAACAATAAAGGGTGCATCTAATGCTTCAGGTACAAGCAGATACGAATGGGAGAAAGAGATTCCGTTTAATGAAGCTCAGGAACTGATGAAGCTTTGCGAACCGGGCATTATTGATAAAACCAGATACCTTGTTAAAAGCGGAAAGCATACTTTTGAAGTTGATGAGTTCTATGGTGAGAATGAAGGACTTATTTTGGCTGAAGTAGAACTTCGTTCAGAGGATGAATTGTATGAAAAACCTTCGTTTATTGGCGAAGAGGTGACCGGAGATATCCGTTATTACAACTCAAATTTAATGAAACACCCTTTTAGAACCTGGTAATAATTTTATTTGTCTGAAATATTTCTTTATATTTGTATATAAATGACTATTCTCTAATCTGTTATACTATTAGTGGTTATCACGGTGCTTTCAAAATATAATAGATAAGTTAGTATTCATATACTAAATAGAAAAACTAAAGATTATGGAGAAGATCTATCAAATATTCCCTCAAGAGCTTTTCACGTTTGTTTTGATAACTCTTTTTTCCCTTCTTATAGGTCTTTCACAACGCAAGTTGAGTTTGAAGAAGGAAGGAGAAGGAATAGATAAAACCTTTTTCGGAACAGACCGTACGTTTACCTTTATCGGGATTCTTGGTTATCTGCTTTATATTCTTGATCCTGTAAATATGTTCCTTTTTATGGGTGGTGGACTGGCTCTAATTATTCTTTTGGGGCTGAACTATTATGTAAAGATGTCTCAGCACAATATTTATGGAATAACCGGTATTATTACCGGTTTAATCACCTACTGTCTTGCTCCGATTGTAGAAACTCAGCCTTCCTGGTTCTATATCATGGTTGTTGTTACCGTTCTGCTTTTTACAGAAATGAAGAGTACCTTTACGGAGATTGCACAGCACATGCAGAATGACGAGATGATTACCCTGGCAAAGTTCCTTGCTATCAGTGGTATTATACTTCCAATGCTTCCCAATGAAAATCTTATTCCGGGGATAAACCTTACTCCCTACACAATATGGCTTGCCACTGTGGTTGTTTCCGGCATTTCTTATCTCTCTTATCTGCTGAAAAGATATGTGTTTCATCAATCCGGTACATTGGTTGCCGGCATTGTTGGAGGATTATATAGCAGCACTGCTACTATTTCAGTCTTGGCCCGCAAATGTAAGCATGCAAAGGAAAGAGAAATTCCGGAATATGTGGCCGCAATGCTGATGGCAGTGAGTATGATGTATCTTCGATTTCTTATACTGATACCGGTATTCAGCGTAGAGATATTTCTTTCTGTCTATCCTTATTTGCTTATTATGTCATGTGTATCGATAATAATAGCTTGGGTTATTCATAAAAAAACCGATTTTACCGAGCTAACAAAAGATACGGAAGAAGATGGTGAAGAAAGCAATAACCCTTTAGAGTTTAAAGTTGCTTTGATTTTTGCACTGCTATTTGTTGTCTTTACAGTTGTTACCCATTACACGTTTAGTTATGCAGGAGCAGAAGGATTGAATATACTTTCGTTTGTATCGGGCTTAAGTGATGTTACCCCATTTGTCTTAACTCTTCTCCAGGGCACCGGAAGCTTAGCTGTAAGTATGGCCGTGGCTTGTACATTGCAAGCTATTGTTAGCAATAATCTTATGAAAATGTGCTATGCTTTATTCTTCTCAGGTAGGAGAAAAGAGATGCTTCCTTATCTTACTATCGGTTTTACTCTTATAATAGTGCTTAATGTGGCACTTCTTATATTCTTCTACTTGCATTAAGTAGAGGGTTGTTCTTCGTCTTTTATTAGATAAAAAAACTCCCGCTACCTATACTGTATGTAATTGATAGCAGGAGTGCTTTTATAAGAAAGAATATTGAATACAGATTGGATTTACATATCAAAATGAAGAATTAATCCGATGGAAACGGGATGAATTTCAGGTCCTTTTCCTCCTTCAAAAAGAGTTTGTGGAGAGTATCTTGCATACATACCGAAACATCCTACACCTGCTTGTACCAGGAAATCCATTGATACAGGGCGAATATTTAAGTCGCTTCCTAGCTTTTGCTTATGACTACCACTTTCATCGTTTAGTTTTACTTTGGAAGAAGAACATAATTTTACATTACCCACAACGCCTGCCGATAGATAGAGGGGACCTGTGTGGGGAATCCTTTTTTGATATTCAAGCAGCAAAGGTATGGTGAAGTAGGAGGTATGCAGTTTGCTGTCGTCATATCTTCCTCCTGCAGGAGCTGTTCTCAGTTCTGTAACCCCGTTAACCTCAATAAGCGCCTTGTTTCCCTCAAAGTGATAACTATCAAAACGGAATCCGGTTCCACTAACAATAGCTAATCCACACTTAGATATGTTCCATGCACGTTCGTAAAAGTTCACAATGAATTCCTTTGAACGACTAGATATCAGATCTACTCCATTTACATTGTTCAGGTTCATTTTGTTGTCGGCAAAACTGCAAAAGCCCATTCCAAAGCCAGCCCAATGAGGATCTGTTATTCGATTTGAAGATGAATGTCCTGACCCTAGTTTCGGAATAGGGATGTTTATACTATTGGACATGCGTTTCTCAGTACTTTTCCCATCCCGGTATATGCCTTCAAATATTTGATCATTCTCTATGGTGTCTCCTTGAGCCTTTTGTTCGTACACCTTGATTTTTATTTTATCATTGTTCTCTTTAATCACTAATTTCTTTCCGTTTACATAAATTGTAGTATCGGAAGGAGTTATCTCCCCAGCCATTAAGAGTGTGGGAAATATTAGAAAAGCAAGTAACATAATCTTTTTCATACTGTTCTGTATTTGGTTGTGAGTTATAAATCTTTTTTCATAAATAGCAAAGTAATAAGATCGTCAGATTCCAGCTCTCCTTCTATATAAACTAATGTAGCCGCTCCTTTTTTACTGAGTTTAAAAAGTATAAACCGATTAAGATCTTCTTTTCTTGAAGGAAGCTGATAGTAACCCGATACAAGTTGGCCTCCTTCAATAATCTCTTTTATTTTCTTTGCGCCTTTTTTGTCTGTTTCCAGGCATTGACGTATTTCTGGTAAAGCCCTGTGAGAGTCTTTGATTGTGATGCTCTTATACCTTTCCATACTATAGGTTTCCAACATCTCTGTTGACAGATCTACCATGGCAACTCCTTTTTGCTTCCCATATCTTTCGAAAATGGAAGCTATTCTTAACCCGCTTTGTGCATCACAGACCACAGGGAAACACCCTGAGAGTATAAGCATAAGCAGTAAAAACTGGATTCTTTTCTTCATTATTCTCTGTTATTAATCTGTTAATCTTTAAATAATTCAGTAAAAACCTCATCTTTGGAAGTGGCCACTTCCTGAAGTGAAGCATTTGCATAAGCCTTAATTGTTGCTTCGTCGGTATAACATTTACCGTTAATTACTACATAATTCCTTTTGCAAGAATCATCAGATTGTTGAAAGAATGTAGATATTCCTATTGCCATAACAATGCAGGCCGCTATTCCGCTAAATGTATAGACCAACGTTTTTCTTCGTGGAATAGCCCTCTTATTAGCCAGTTCAGTCTTTTTGGCCTGTTCTGTGGTTATTTCATTATCGAAGTAAGCAAACATTGGCTTATAGCAAAGCAAGTGCTCTGGAACCTTTTCATTTAAAAAGTAGTTCCTTATCCATTGCTCTTCTTCGCAGGAAGTTTCTCCTTCAAAGTACTTATTAAGCAAAGCGTCTATTTTCATTCTTATTCTCCTTTCTCTCGTTTGTTAATTGCAGGAAGACCTCCCTGACTCTTTTTCTAGCTCTCGACAAGTTCATTCTTACTGCCTGAATATCACAACCGGTTATTTCAGCAATTTCCTCCGATTCATATCCTTCTATATCTTTCATCCGGATGATTGTTTGCTGTAAGGGTGGGAGAGTCTCCATTATTTTCCCTATTAACTGCACCTGATCATGTGCCACAAGTGTTTGTTCGGGATTATCCCATCCAGAGAGAACTTTGATCTCATCGAGTCCCACAGATGCATGAATCGGCGATTTCCATCTGTCAATACAGAGATTTTTTACAATCTCTGTGGCTAGTGCATCAATGCTGCGATATTCGTCCAACTTTTCACGCATGCGCCAAAGCTTAAGAAAAGCCTCCTGAACAATATCTTCTGCATCGGAGGTCTCTTCAGTCATCTTTCGTGAATAATTAAACAGCTTTTCACGAAGTGGCAAAACGTTTATTTTGAATTGTTCGAGATTCATCTATGTATAATAGACGAAAAAGGGATGAAAACATAACATTCATCCCTTTGTTTTTACAAAAAAAAATATTTTGTGGAAGATTAATCTGTTTTTGATAAGTTCTGATTTATGCCTTATTCTTAGATTTACAGAGATTTAGATAGATTAAGTATATTAATTTGTCCTCTTTACCGCATTTCTAAAGTACGGTAAAGGGAACTATTTTTATTTTGAATTATAGCTTAATAAACTCAACTCTGCGGTTTTTAGCTTTATTCTCAGGGCTGTTATTGTCTGCAATAGGTGCACTTTCTCCTTTTCCATCCGTTTCAATTCTAGAGCCGTCAATCTTGAATTCGCTAATCAGGTATTGCTTAACACTTGCAGCTCTTCTTTTTGATAAGTCCAGATTAAGCGCATCATCGCCATCACTATCTGTATGCCCGATAACCTTAATCCGAACTCCCGGATTCTCATTCAGTACGTTTGCAATCTCGCGTACCGATCCGTAAGATTCGGGCTTTACTATATCTTTTCCTGAATCAAAATAGATGCCGTAGGAGATAACTTTTCCTTCGGTCAGCAGTTTGCTTCTGGTGTCGGGAGAGGCAGTTGTAACTTTAAGATTCGTGATGTAGGGATGGCTATTACGATCCCATCCGTTAAACACTATCTTGTTAAACTTCGTAGTACTGTGAATATTGGTTGGAATATCAAGAACCTTTGCTCCCAGATGATAAATCCGCACTCTTCTCTTTTGTACCCAGATAATTATGTGGTTTACCTTTTCGGCAACCACTGGATTTGTATTTGATGAACCACTAAGGTTCTCACTTCCAGGTTTATATCCTGTAGTTTCCCAGCCATTTTCCGGAATTACTATTTTTAAGCCATGAATTCCTGGCCATGCGTCATCATTTATCTCCTGTGGTCTTTTCGGATCGTCCTCGTAAATATTCAGAATTGTTCCGCGGGAGTAATCTTTATCCGGAACAAAATCGAACTCAAATATAAAGTTTTCGGGGAAATCAATCTTCTTTGTATAACAGTAAACAGCATCTTTTCCATTCATGTGCAACCAGTTTCCCGGTGCTATATTTAACTTCTTAACCTCTCCGGTGCTGTTACCCGTCCACTGTGCAGGAAAGTCGCCTATGGCATCTTGAGAAAAGTCTTCGAAAAAGATAATTTTATCTCCCGGTATAAAGTCGTACTGTGAATAACTCTCCAGTTTGCCTTTTTCCGTAGACTCCACCGAACTCTTTTCTACTTTGCTATTATCACTTGTTCCTTTCTTTTTCTCTGTTGTTTTATCCAGCTCTTTATCAATAGCCTTATCGGTTTTCTTCTCTACCTTATTTTCAACTTTATCCTTAACTTTCTCGCCTATTTTCTTTAGCCAGCCTTGTGCATTTGTATTGGTGAATACAAACAGAAAAAGTACTAAAAACAGAATTCTATTATTTTTCATAGCTTTAGATTTTAATATTGAATATTGTTTGTTTAAAAATAAAAGGCGCCAAGTACAATGGATAATAGCAAGGAAATAACTACAAGGGCGATTATTGAGGTTAGGAAGTAGGAGGTTACTTTCTCTTCGGGTGTTTTCATCATCGGAGTTAGTCCGATGTATAGAATATAAAGACCGTATAAACCGAAAATACCTGCTATTGTTGACATAGATGGAAAAAGATAAAAAACTCCTGCAACAAACATTGGTGTATATGAATAGACTACTAGCTGAAAAGCTTTATCGAAATTCTCTATAGAGCTGAATCTTGGCGCTAGTTTGTTTATTATAAATGCTGTAAGATAAACTCCTGCAATCATAGCAATATAAGAAGTTGCCGCATGACGGATGCCTAAATCAATTGATCCGAAATGTACTCCAAGCATATTATAACCAACCAGACCGTAACCTATAAATCCACAGACGGCGGGGATAAGAGCCAACAAAAGTAAATAAGAAGTTAATAGCTTACTGGATGTAATTTCTTCAGTCTCTATAACCAGCCATTCTGTTTTTGGAGACAGAATAATGTTCTTTGCTCGTTCAATTGTGTTCATAATACTTTTGATTTTTGTTAGTAGAAAAGAGATAGTATGCTGAGTTAATTATTTGTTCTTAGCATTCTTTTTAGGCGTATCATAAATGAACTCTCCATAAAATGATATGGATTGCTTATTGTTTGGAGTTACCCGTACATCTGCCGATCCTGATGAGAAAATCTTTATCCAGTAAATATAGCTGTCTTCCTCATTGCGGGTTCTGAAACTTATATTTGCCGTCCCTTTTTTATCAAAAATAAGTTTATAGTCTGTTATTTTCTCATCGAAAATTAATCCTTTAGCTCGGCCTCCGTAAGGTGCGGAGTAGGCAATACCAAAATATGGCAGGTAGGAGAATACGGAATCATTCCTGACTTCTACAGAATAGTTTGATGTAAGATGTCTGCTTGGGCCTCTCATTGGGAAAGCAATATCGACTTCCACATTTATCTTCTGAGCTTCTATAAGCTCTCTGATCGTTTTACTGATCTCTTCTTCTTTCTGCTTTTTGCTTTGTGCATTCATCGGTAAAGACAAAGCAATAAAGGCTACAAGCAGGCCAATAATTATTTTTTTTGCTTTCATCTCTGTAAAGTTTTGATGTTACAGATAATAAACGTTTAGAGATGATAAAATGTTGTGAGGTAATGTTTTGAAATCTTTCAGGAGAGAATATTGTTTAGACCCGGGTCTCAGTATGCTTTACACCCGGGTCTAAAGTGTGCTGAGACCCGGGTCTAAAACTGTCTTTGATGTGCATCAAACTGAATTTTCTTCAGTATAAGTTATATCTTTACTTATTGTCTTTTTGAGAAGTTCCTGTTAAGTCCAGAATCGTTCTTGGCGTAAACGAAGCAGGCATTGGCATTTTATAGATTGATCCTCGCAAGAATGTTCGCAAAGATTGGTAGTCAGTATATTTTGCCTGTTCCTCAACAGTTATTATTTCACCAATTCCAATTCGTGGATTCTGCTTGCTTTTGTTGAAAATCTCATAAGGCATCCTTATCAAACGAACTCTCCAATTGATTAATCCCAGTGAGTAGAAGAAAGGTGAATTCTGATCAAAGAAGCGGATAGGAACAATAGGCACCTTAGCCTTTTGAATGAGTCTGATAACGCTTTCCTGCCATGCACGGTCTCTTACACATCTGTCGCACAGGCTGAGGTCTGAAACAGCTCCTGAAGGGAAAAAACCAACAGGATGGTTATCATGAAGACGCATTAGTGTTTCGCGGATACCGTTAATGCTTGTAGTAGAAACTCCGTTATCTTTATTTCCTTTGGGTTTAACCGAAATAAAGTTCTCTTCCATAGGTTCAATTAGAGAGAGAAACTCGTTTACCATCACTTTGTAGTCCGGACGTATTCCAGCCATCAGATCTATCAGCATAATCCCATCTATTCCACCATAAGGGTGATTGGAAATAGTGATAAACCCACCTTGAGGCAGCTCTTTTAAACGTTCAGCATTTCCAATGCGATAGTTAACGCCTAAATTATTTAATAAACTCGCTGCAAATTCAGCGCCTTTATAATCGCATGATTGCTCGTATAGCCTATTAACCTTATCTATAGCAAATAGCCGAATGACAAATCTAGCCAAACGGTTCCCCAATTTGCCTTTAAAAATCGGAGAGGCTTTTTCAAGGTTTTCTGCTTCAATTAATGTTTTTCTCAAAATACAAAAAATTAATAGTTACCATCAACGTCTTGCAGCGTAAGTCTTTTCTGTTTTTAGACGGGTACGCTCTTTTTTAAAAACCCATTTTCGTTGAAGTGTATAATTTATAGCTAAGGAAACAATTAGATCGGTAATAATACGACTAAATTCATAATCAATATGATGAACTGTCGTAAAATAGTATGTTCCGGCAGATTTTAATGCAATACTGTTTAATGCAACAAGAGTAAATCTGATTAGCTGACTTCTGTACGAGTATTTATAAGAATCTGCCTTAGATTGGAATGCCCACGATTTATTTATAGAGAAATTGATAAAAGCTCCGATAGTTCCACCGATAACAATTGATATAGTATAGTGTATACCTAGCAGTTCTGTGCATAGAATCATTGTTATGTAATCAACAATTCCACCTACGCCGCATGATATCTGGGCTTTTGTGAAAACGAATAATTTCTCAATCATTTGTTTTCATTCATTTTAGTTGCTCTTTCAGTGATATCCCGACTGTCTGCCAATCGTAAAAGGTTTCTTGTATCATTAATGTTTGCAATAAATAGCATGATACATATTATACCTCCCGAATATACAATAGATCCTTCGAAAAAGACTTCGAGTACAAGGATTAGTGATATAAAGATTCTAACCTCTGTAGGACCAAACAGTCCGCTGTCTATGCTATATTTATCTGTAATTTTATATCTCAGTAAGGTAGTAATCATTTCCCAGCCGTACATAACAATAAAACCATATCCAATTAAGTACCAGGGGCTTCCAACGTAAATCATATATCCAATGCCTATTAATATATCAGTGATCCAGTCTACCGTAATATCAAGAGAGAATCCGTACCACTTTCTTGGGGTGTTACGGTAATATGCCACTCTACCATCCAGAGAATCGCCAAACCAGTTTATTGCTAACCCGAGTACTCCAAGTAAAAGGAAGTATATATTAATGTAAGCTGCCAGGATAAAGCTGGATGCTGTTAATACGCTACCCATGAAGCCGATAGCGGTCAACATATCTGAGCTTATATATTCAGGAATGCGTTGAACGAAAAAAGCCAGGGCTTTTTGTTCCTGAACTTTCAGCAGGTTAGTTCTATGTCTACCTTTTGAAATGGTGGATAATGTTTCTACTTTCTCTCGAGATAGGTTATTTTTCATTTGGTTGTTTTTAATATTATAAATTTACTACGAACGTTTTATATTTATATTAAATATTTCGTTAAAAGCTAATAAAGTACAAAAATACGAATATTTTCCATTGAAAAGAATTAAATTTTGTAATTTACGAAATATAAAAGATTGTTAATATCTCATTTGCATTAAAAATGTTCTTTCAAATCTTCAAAATAAATCAGAATTTTCTACTTTTTCTTCCAGTACTTCAAGAACACTGGAATCTCGTATCCAAGCATTACAATCCATCCTACAAGGCAGGCAAAGGCTATTCCCGACAGTCCAAATCTAGGAGCTAATAAATAAGCAGCAATAACTCTGGCTGCAATTTGAAAAAATGTAGAATTTAACGTTACCTTTAGTTTTCCTATTCCACGGAAAAAGCCCTGAAGCACATTTGTTATGCCTGGCAAAAAGTAAAAGAAGGCCATTGTCTTCAGATAAGATACGCCGGATACAATCACATTTTCTCCTTCATTACCAACAAAAAGATAAGTCAGCCAGTAAGATCCGAAGAATATGCCCAGCATTAATGCGATGCTATATATAAGTTCTATTTTAAAAGATGAAATAAATCCCTTTCTCATCCTGTCTGTTTTTCCTGCTCCTCGGTTTATTGCTAAAAATGTTGTGGAAGAGTTGGCAATGCTTTGTTCGGGCGCAAGAACAAAGTCGTCTATACGATTAACTGCGTTAAAAGCAGCAATGGAATGTACGCCAAGGGGATTAACAGCTCCTTGAACGAGTAGTTTGCCTACGTATAGACAAATTTGCTGCATTGCTGTGACTGAGCTGTAATTTACAGTACTTCGAAGTAATGAACGGTCAAAAACAAATTCAGAACGTTTAAATTTAAGTAATGGGATTCTTGTCCAGACATAAAAGATGCATAAGAAAGCAGATATTGCCTCTGCTATAACAGTTGCTACGGCCGCGCCAATTACTCCCATTTTAAAGATAACAACGAATATAAGGTCCATAATAACATTCAGGATAGATGACGTTATCAGAAAGTAGAGCGGAGTTTTAGAGTTCCCCATGCTACGCAAGGTCGAAGCATATATATTGTATGTAAAAGTAAATATTAAGCCGAAAATTATTATCTGGAGATAATGGGTGGCATCATCTATGATTTCAGCCGGAGTATTCATTAACAATAAAATAGGGCGGGATAGGAGGATACCCAGAATAATGATAGTTAAGGTAAAGATACCACCGGAAATAAAAGACGTTGAAATTTCACGCTTTAGTTTAGGATAATCACCAGCCCCATAGAATTCGCTCATAAGAACTGACATTCCCAAACAAATACCGACGATCATAAAAATAACAATATTCATGATAGGCCCGGCTGCTCCAACCGCAGCCAATGCATTTGTGCCTACAAACCTACCTACAATTATAGAATCTGCGGCATTGTATGTTAATTGAAAGAAGTTGCCAAGTATTAAAGGAATTGCAAAGCGGATTATCTGCGGCGTGATTCTGCCAACAGTCATGTCGGCCGTATTTTTATTTTTCATTTTTTATATTTCAATATTTGCCATTAAATATGATAATTATAACAAAATGAATTTTTCAGATAAAAGATTATAAGGTAGGGGACTTTAGTTTTTCTTATAAAACGGATCTATCAAATAAAGACTCAATCCCAGGTTTCTTTCTTCTTATTCAGATTATCCAAAATTTATGTTTAATTATTCAATCCCTCAGAATTTAGGTATGATCCAAGAATTTCGGTATGATCTGTTTGATCCAATAATAAGAGGAGTCGTGATAAAAAGAAAAAGACCTGCAAAATTTTGCAGGTCTTTCTGAAGTGCGGCTGAAGGGACTCGAACCCCCACGACTCTCGTCACTAGATCCTAAGTCTAGCGCGGCTACCAATTACGCCACAGCCGCATTTGCGGTTGATGTCGCACTTCTGTTTAGCGGTTGCAAAGGTAGGACTTATTTCTTTATATGCAAACAAAATCCAATTTTATTTTCTATTTTTTTAAAAAAGCTCGTGCCCGTTCTATAATGGTATCAATCCCTTTACTATAATCAGTGGATGAAATATCCACTTTTATGTCGGGATCAATTCCCCATTCTATCTGTTCCATATTGGCGTCAAAATGTGGACTGGACGAGAAACGAACATTCCATCCGTTAGGCAATTCGGAAGTAAAAGGTAAACCGGAACCGCCTCCTGTTTTGTCTCCTATGATTGTTACTAATGGCAGCATACGCATACTGTTTACAAAATCGTTCGTGGCACTATAACTTCTACGGTTGGTAAGTACCGCTACCTTTTTTTGCCACCTGATGCTATTGGATGGTTCCAGATAAATAGGATAGGGTTCTGAGAAATCAGTATGTCCTATCCCTGTTTTGTGACGTATATAACCAGTAAGCACCTTTTCGTTAGTGAAACGTTCTGCCAGTTTGGTGGCGTTTGTAATGGTACCTCCGCCATTATTACGTACATCAATGATTAATCCGTCACAAATAGCCAGATTGCTCAGAACTTCGTCCAAATTACCATCACCAATGCCTGAAGAGAAACTACCATAGTAAATATAGCCAATATTGTCGTCCAGTACTTTGTATTTAATTCCTGATGCAATACGGTAGTCGGTTCCAAGATAGTTCTTTTGTATGCTATCACTGAAATTCATGGGGTAATCTTCGTACCATTTCCAATAACGCGCAACATCGTTGGCCGAATACAGATTAACATGTCCGTCTTTTAGTTCAGCAAGCATATCTCCGAGTACTTGAAACAATCCATCGTTCGTCATATCAGCAGAGATTCTTTTCTTATATTTTGTGTGAATAGCTTCCCAGTCAATATTCTTATAATCAAGAAAACAATATTGCTCGTCAATAATTGACCATAATTCTTCGAAATTGCCTTCGGGTGTATCGCTGTAAGTAGCTTCTTCCACACACGAAGTCAGGATAAACAGGAGAGAGCAGATGGCAATGCTCCAACTTATATAATATTTGATATGTTTTTTAAATCTCATTACGATTAATTGTTGTTTTACACATTAATACGCTCTTAGTTTTGCCGGAAGCGGATTTCCATTTTTGCTTTTTACAATGTAGAGGTCTTTCACAAAGCCCACCATGAAGATATGCGAATATGTATGTGTTTTTAGCTTATTGACTTTGGATTGCTGAATATCCCAAAGATAGTTGAGTCGTATTTTTGTACATCCCACCGGAAAGTCCAATGAGAACAACTGACGAATTGAAGGCTGGTTATTCAGGCTGGTGAATTTAATAACTCCTTCGCTATTTCCTAAAGTAAATATCTCGTAGTATGATTGTCCGTAGTTGGGTGAAAACATAACACCAGCAACAGGAACATTTGCCTGATAACGAGCCACAAACTGATAATTCTTAATTTTGAACCGATAGATAACCATGCCGGATGCAGCAATATTTGCATACGCTTTAGCTGATGCAGGATTATTAGAATTCTGTAGATTATAGACGAATCCACCGTTTATATCACTTAATCCTCCCGCAAGTAGCTTTAGATTATCGTTAATGCGAAACTGATAATGCAGTCCATAGTTCCAGTTCACCAATCCGGCAAAAGTATTATTGTTATCTACCCGATTGTGAGTATAAGAAAGGTTTGCCTGAAAAATATTCTGCAACGATACATTCCCGTCAAATAGCTTGGTCATTCTGATCGTTTCTCTGGCAACACGCCCCTCGAGACCTGTATATTCCTGTGGTGAAAGGTAGGTGTCGAGTAAGTTAGTATATCCTACGCCATAAGTTATGGCGCGAGTAACAAAACGGTTGGCCTGCAATGAATCGCTTTGGGCGGAGATAGTTCCACTCAGTCCAATAAGAATGACAAGTAATGCAGTTATTTTTCTCATTAGTTCATTTTGTGTTTAGCAGACATTGTGGAACTTGCAAAAACTTTATCTCATCAGAATAATTTCATTTGTCCCGTAATCTCATCAATTATATCACCTTCACTTTTATCTTTGTCCGGATCCATGTTTTCAGTTTCGGCATCTTCATCTTCGGCTTCTTTGTTCTCGTCGCTATCAGGTTCCGGGAAACGAGTTGGCTCAAGCTCGTTTATTGAGCCCAGAGCAAAGGTCGTGATACGTTTTCCTTTGGCCTTGAAACTTTTAACCGAGATAAACTCTTCCGCATCTATTATCAATGCTTCACGGAAACTGTCGTTTCCACTAAAGGTAACTTCAAAACGAGGATAGAACTCATCTGTGAGAAGAATCAGTTTATTATCCTTATTTTCGCCCAGATAGTTCTGCTTGCGCGAAGTTGCATCGAGTGTGAAACGTTTCAGATAAGGATAATTCTGCTGATCGGCGTCATAAAGAGCTGCGCACCATACCTTGTTTGGATCGAACTTTTCAACGATACTCACATTATCTTCGTAGTGATTGCTGAGATCGAAGTTGCTTAAATAGAATTCTCCATTATTGAGCAGAACAAGAATAGAATCATCACTTTGGAATTCTCCTAGATATTCTCCTCGTCCATCGTAATTGAGGCGTAATACATCCCGGTCGAACCAAACTTTTCGTCCGCCCAAAGTAGATCCTCCTTTTTGTTTCAGGCCAACTTTATGAACATCGTTCTTGGTTAATAAATTACCCATAGACTGACGTCCCTTAATAGCTATCTCACTAAAATCTTTTTCAAAAATAATTTTGCGGATTCGTGGATTAGGCTTCAATGTTACTTTTATTACTTCTGCTTCTCCATTTGGATTTGCACTGAAATAAACAATCCGTGATCCCGGAGTTCCCTGAGCTACATCATATTCCTTGTCGCGAGTCATTGCCGTAACATTGAATCGCTTAATGTAATGGAATCCTTCTTTTCCGTCGCGGTAAACAACATTATAGATGGTTCGCTTGTCATTCTTCTTAAAGATGTTTACGTAAAGAATGTTTTTGCCCACAAACATCTTGTCGGCCACACGAACAATCTTGTACTTTCCATCACGGTAGAAGATAATCACATCATCAATATCAGAGCAATTGGCAATATACTCATCCTTTTTAAGAGCAGTACCAATAAATCCTTCTTCGCGGTTTATGTATAATTTTTCGTTGGCTTCTACTACTTTAGCGGCCACGATTGTATCGAAATTACGAAGCTCGGTTAAACGTGGATAGTTTTTTCCGTATTTGTTTTTGAGCATTGTATACCAATCTACAGTATACTCAATAATATTTGCCAGGTGTTTGTCAATCTCCTCAATCTCAGCCTTCATTCTGGCAATCAGTTCTTCAGCTTTCTCTGAATTAAACTTGAGGATACGTCCCATCTTTATCTCCATTAACTTAAGGATATCCTCCTTAGTTACTTCTCTGATAAAGGATGGATAGAAAGGAGTTAACCGGCTGTCAATATGCTCGCAGGCTTCGTCCATAGATTTAGCCTGTTCAAATTCCTTGTCTTTATATATACGTTCTTCGATGAATATTTTCTCCAAAGAACTGAAATGAAGGCTTTCCTGTAATTCGCCTTTATGAATAAGCAGTTCTTGTGTAAGTAAGTATTTAGTATTGTCTACAGACTTTCTCAGAACATCGCTTACCCGAAGGAAGTGAGGTTTTTGCTCATCAATAACGCAACAGTTTGGTGAAATGCTTATTTCACAATCTGTAAATGCATAAAGAGCGTCAATTGTTTTATCAGAAGAAACTCCTGGCGCCAGATGAACGAGAATCTCTACCTGGGCAGAAGTATTATCGTCTACTTTCCGGATCTTGATTTTTCCTTTATCAACCGCTTTTAAGATTGATTCAATAACAGTGGTTGTGTTTTTACCGTAAGGAATTTCCGTAATAGCCAGTGTCTTATTATCAATCTTGGTAATCTTTGAACGAACTTTTACGCTTCCTCCGCGTTCGCCATCATTGTATTTTGTTACATCGATAGCACCTCCGGTCTGGAAATCGGGATAAAGTTCGAACTCTTCATCGTGAAGATAAGATATGGAAGCATCACATAATTCGTTAAAGTTATGCGGTAATATCTTTGAAGAAAGTCCCACAGCAATACCTTCTACACCTTGAGCCAGAAGAAGAGGGAACTTTACCGGCAGTGTAATAGGTTCTTTATTTCGTCCGTCATAAGATTGTTTCCATTCAGTGGTTTTAGGGTTAAACACCACATCGAGCGCAAATTTAGACAGACGAGCTTCAATATAACGGGGAGCTGCAGCGCCATCGCCGGTAAGTATATTACCCCAGTTACCCTGACAGTCCACTAATAAGTCTTTCTGTCCGAGTTGTACCAGTGCGTCACCAATGGAAGCGTCACCGTGAGGGTGGAACTGCATGGTGTGACCAACAATATTTGCCACTTTGTTATAACGTCCGTCGTCCAGTCGCTTCATGGAATGAAGAATACGTCGTTGAACAGGCTTCAGTCCGTCATTAATATGGGGAACTGCACGCTCTAGAATTACATAAGAAGCGTAGTCAAGAAACCAGTTCTGATACATACCAGACAGCTGGTGCTTAATGTTTTCGTCTTGAGAACCAACAGGTTTATAGTCGGAATGTTCGTTGCTGTTTGCTAATTCTTCTTCTGTTGAGTTCTCTTCTTCTATGAAATTCTCTTCAGAAGAAGGTACTATATCGTCGTTCAATTCATTTTTATCGATTGTGTCGTCACTCATAAATCTTCTCTTTCCTCTTTTTCGGTATCGTTTTTAACAACAAATTATGTTTTTTACATCATTATGGGGTGATGTGCAGACAAAAATACGAATTTTATTGAAAAAATTCATTTACTTTGCATTTTATTTCTGGTAAGCAAGTTAACAAATAAAACAAAAGATATGGCACAAGAAGATGTTTTTAAGAAAATTGTATCACACTGTAAAGAGTATGGTTATGTATTCCCTTCAAGTGATATTTATGATGGACTTGGAGCAGTGTATGATTACGGTCAGATGGGAGTTGAGTTGAAGAATAATATTAAGAAATATTGGTGGGATAGCATGGTGTTGCTTCACGAAAATATTGTTGGTATTGACTCAGCTATATTTATGCACCCTACAATTTGGAAAGCTTCCGGTCACGTTGATGCTTTCAATGACCCTTTGATTGATAACAAGGACTCTAAAAAACGTTACCGTGCGGATGTGCTTATTGAAGATCAGCTTGCTAAATATGATGAAAAGATTAATAAGGAAGTTGAGAAAGCCCGCAAGAAATTTGGTGAATCATTTGATGAAGCTCAATATAGATCAACTAATCCACGTGTACTAGGTCATCAGGAAAAACGTGATGCTTTGCACACTCGTTTTGCTAAAGCTTTAAATGATAATAACCTGGATGAACTTCGTCAGATTATTGTTGATGAAGAAATTGTATGCCCTATTTCAGGCACAAAGAACTGGACAGAAGTTCGTCAGTTTAATCTGATGTTCTCTACAGAGATGGGTTCTACCAGTGATGGTGCAATGAAGGTATATCTTCGTCCGGAAACAGCTCAGGGTATTTTCGTAAACTACCTGAATGTACAGAAAACCGGTCGTATGAAAATACCTTTCGGTATTGCTCAGATTGGTAAGGCTTTCCGTAACGAGATTGTTGCCCGTCAGTTCATTTTCCGTATGCGTGAATTCGAACAGATGGAAATGCAGTTCTTTGTTCGTCCGGGAGAAGAACTTAACTGGTTTAAATTGTGGAAAGAACAACGCCTGAAATGGCATAAAGGACTTGGTTTTGGAGATGCTAAATATCGTTTCCACGATCACGATAAGTTGGCTCACTATGCAAATGCTGCTACTGATATTGAATTTGAAATGCCATTCGGATTTAAAGAAGTAGAAGGTATCCACTCTCGTACAAACTTTGACTTGAGTCAGCACGAAAAATATTCAGGAAAGAATATTAAATACTTCGATCCAGAGTTAAACGAATCATATACTCCGTACGTAATTGAAACATCTATCGGTGTAGATCGTATGTTCCTTAGCGTAATGTGTGCTTCTTATTGCGAAGAAACTCTTGAAGGTGGCGAAACACGCGTGGTACTTAAATTACCTGCTGCACTTGCTCCAATTAAACTTGCTGTTATGCCGCTTGTTAAGAAAGATGGTCTTCCTGAAAAGGCACGTGAAATTATCAATGACTTGAAATTCCACTTCAATTGCCAATACGATGAAAAGGATTCAATTGGTAAACGTTACCGCCGTCAGGATGCTATTGGTACTCCATACTGTGTAACTGTAGATCACCAGACTCTGGAAGACAACTGTGTAACTATCCGTCATCGTGATACAATGGCTCAGGAAAGAGTTGCAATCTCTGAACTGAATAATATCATTGCTGATAAGGTTAGTCTCACTACTCTTTTAAAGACTTTGATTTAATATAAGGATATTGATATAAAATTAAGGCCTCAGTTCCTGTTTGGGAATCTGAGGCCTTAATTATTTTCAGTGCTTTCTATGTTTTTTGATCCTTATTCCTCCGTTTTTAAAAACTTAAAGGAAGATTAATGTTTCCTTGTACAAAACATTTAATTCTTCTGTACAAAAGAAAGAATTGTTCTGTACAGAAGAATGCATTCTTTTGTACAAGATGTTATAAACTATTCGGTTTGTTTCTAAAAAGTTCAGGCTAAGTTCTCGTTATTGTTTAGAAGAATCATTTCTTCAATGTTCTCTCTTGTATTGCTTAGTCTTGGAACCTTGTGCTGTCCGCCTAATTTCCCTTTCATTTTAAGCCAGTCAATAAACAGACTTTTGCGGGCTACAATAACCTCTAAAGGCTGAAGCGCAATGTCTTTATACCTTTTAGCCTCGTAATCAGAGTTAAGCTCTTTTAAAGTTGAATCTAAAATATCTGCAAACTTATCAACAGAATCGGGCATTACGGCAAATTCAATCAGCCATTGGTGACGACATTTTGCATTCTTGTCCATAAATACAGGCGCAGCAGAGTATTCGCATATTTGAGCTCCGGTAGCAGCACACGCTTTAGCCAGCCCTTTTTCTGCATTATCAATTATCAGTTCCTCACCAAAGGCGTTAATAAAATGCTTTGTTCTGCCGGTAATGACAAACTTATATGGATTCTTTGACGTGAATTTTACTGTATCGCCAATCATATATCGCCATAAACCACAGGAAGTGCTTATTACCATTGCGTAGTTTCTGTTTAATTCTACATCGGCAAGGCAATAGATTTCCGGATTCTCCTGATGAAGCTGGTCTAACGGTATAAATTCATAGAAAATGCCGTAATCAATCATCAATAACATGGAAGGGTCGGATAGGTCGTTCTGAACCCCAAAGAAGCCCTCAGAGGCATTGTATGTCTCCACATAATGCATCTTGCTTGTCTGTATAAGCTGCTTGTACTGCTCACGATAGGGGGCAAAACTTACTCCACCGTGGAAAAAGACTTCCAGGTTAGGCCAAACTTCTTCCAGAGTTTGCTTTCCGGTGATTTCCAGAACCCTTTTTATCAGCACCAGAAACCACGAAGGAACTCCGGAGAGATTTGTTACATTCTTATTAATTGTTTCTTGAGCTATCCGTTCTATCTTGCTTTCCCACTCACTCATTAACGCAATCTCTTTACTTGGAACGCGTATCAGGTTAAATAGAGGATTGATATTCTGAATTAGTATTGCCGATAAGTCGCCAACAAGTCCGTGCTTAGAATTCAGATTCGGGCTGTGGCTTCCTCCAAGGATTAACCCTTTTCCTGAAAAAAAGCGGCTTTCAGGGTTAATTTGAGAATACAGAGCAACGCAATCCTGACCGCCGCGGTAATGAATATCTTTTAAAGCTTCACGGCTTACAGGCAGGAATTTACTTTTATCGTTTGTAGTACCGGATGATTTTGCAAACCATTCAATTTTAGAAGGCCATAAAAGATTCTGTTCTCCCGAACGTATTCTTTCAACATACGGTTTAACATCATCATACGTCTGTACGGGAACTCTTTTTTTGAACTCCTCATAAGAATTGATGCTGTTATAGTCGTACTTTCTTCCCCATTCAGTATGATTGGCTTCTTTTAAAAGCCTGGCAAGTACTTGTTCCTGGATAGATTGTGCGGCTGTATTATATAATGCAAGTTCTTTTAGTCGTGGAATAAAAAATTTACTAATCAGCTTTGTACTGTTCATTATGTATTCGATAATAAGTTCTATATCTTATGCAAAAATAACCTTATTTATTATATTTATACTCTCCCGAATATATTTTTTTACTGTTTTTCTTATTGCTTCTATTTTTTTCTATCTTTACGCTCATATTAGAATTAAAATTTTAGGGTATGAGAATAGGTATATTAACTTCGGGTGGAGATTGTCCGGGTATTAACGCAACAATAAGAGGCGTTTGCAAGACGGCAATGAATTTTTACGGAATGGAAGTGGTTGGTATACATAGTGGCTTCCAGGGTTTGCTGACAAATGATGTGGAATTCTTTACAGAGAAGTCAACATCTGGTCTGCTAAATCAAGGTGGTACTATTCTGGGAACTTCGAGAGAAAAACCTTTTAAAAAGAAAGGCGTCTCACCAGATATTGATAAACCTGCAATAATGGCGGAAAATATACAAAAGCTCGGACTTGATTGTGTGGTTTGTATTGGAGGAAACGGCACTCAGAAAACAGCAGCAAAGATGGCTGCTATGGGGCTAAATGTAGTTTCTGTACCAAAGACAATTGATAATGATATCTGGGGCACTGACTTCTCTTTTGGATTTGATTCTGCGGTTAATATTGCTACCGATGCTATCGACAGACTTCATTCTACTGCCAGTTCTCATAAAAGAGTAATGGTAATTGAAGTAATGGGGCATAAGGCTGGCTGGATTGCTCTTTATTCGGGCATGGCCGGCGGAGGTGATGTAATATTGATACCCGAAATAGAATATAGTATTAAGAACGTTGGCGAAACGATAATGAACCGCCTGAAAAAAGGAAAACCGTATTCTATTGTAGTTGTAGCCGAAGGCATTAAGACTGTCGACGGAAAGAAAGCAGCTGAATATATTGCTAGAGAAATAGAACACGAAACTGGAATTGAAACACGACAAACAGTTTTGGGATATATTCAAAGAGGCGGAGCACCAACACCTTTCGACCGGAATTTATCGACCCGAATGGGAGGGCATGCAACAGAACTTATTGCCAATGGAGATTTTGGACGAATGATAGCGCTGCAAGGAAATGAAATTTCTTCTATACCTTTAAGTGAAGTTGCCGGAAAACTAAAATTAGTAACCGAAGATCAGGATCTTGTTGTTCAGGGTAGGAGAATGGGAATTTGTTTTGGATAAGATAAGAGCGAATATAGAATGCCTTAACCCAGAAGAGGATTGTTGGGTATCAATTGTTCAGTTACGCTGATATTTGATTCTTGTTCCTCTTCTAATACCATTTCATTGTTTTCAGGCTCGAAAGAATCGGTTATTTCGGCCTCAAATTCGGTTGCTTCTGTTTCCAGAGTGGTTTCTGCTTCCAGAGTGGCAATCCCGGAATTCTCATCATCCTTTGCAAGAATCTCTTTTTCAGCCATAGCTGCTTCAGCTTTCTTTTTTGCTTCATCAAAGATTTCTTTGAGGAAATTTGGTGTAGTCTGAATCTTTTTCAGTGCCATCTTTGCAGCATTCTGCTGAGATTCTTTTTTGGAATAGCCTATTCCTGTTCCTGCAGAAAGCCCTTCAATAAGAATTTCTGACTGGAAGATAGGGTTCGATTCTTTATCAAGAAACTGTTCTATAAGTTCAAAAGAGGCTGTAACTTTGTTCTTCTGAGTCCATTCAATCAGTTTGGATTTGAAATTTACCTCTTTCTTTGCCACTTTATCCAAATCAATAAAGCGCTTAATAATCTTAACTTCTATGAAATACTTACAGACATTATAACCCCGGTCCATATAAATAGCTCCTACCAATGCTTCAAAGGCATTTCCGCTCATATAGCTATTGTGCGAAGATGTGCGGGTGGAGTATTTTATTAGCTTGTCGAGGCCAATTTCTACGGCAAGTTTATTAAGAGTTTCCCGTTGAACTATTTTAGAGCGTGTGTTCGTTAGAAAACCTTCTTTTTTGCCTTCGAATTTCTTATAAACAATGTCGGCTACAATAGCGTCAAGAATAGCATCTCCTAAAAACTCAAGTCGTTCGTTATTTAGAGGTCGGCCCTTTTCGGACTTTATAGAAGACGATTTGTGGAGTAAAGCCTGTTCGTATAGGCTTATGTTGCGAGGATAGAACCCCAAAATAGAATAAAAACGAGAATAAGACTCTCTATCCTTTCGGAAAAAGAGCCTTATTCTATCTATTTTGTTGTTTAACACAATCTTATTCGCTGTATTTCTTAAAGATAACGCATGCATTATGTCCACCAAAACCAAAGGTGTTAGAAAGTGCTACATTAACTTCACGCTTTTGCGCCTTGTTAAAGGTAAAATTCAGGTTATAGTCAATGTTTTCGTCATTGTCTCCATCTTCATGATTGATAGTTGGAGGAACGATTCCATTCTTAATAGCCAGAATACTTGCAATAGCTTCAACAGCACCGGCTGCACCAAGAAGGTGACCAGTCATAGATTTAGTGGAACTAATATTCAGCTTATAAGCATGTTCGCCAAATACTTCTTTGATTGCTTTCGATTCTGAAATATCACCTACAGGAGTAGATGTTCCGTGAACATTGATATAATCAATTTCTTCCGGTTTCATTTCAGCGTCTTCCAGTGCATTCTTCATTACCAACATAGCTCCTAATCCTTCTGGGTGAGAAGCAGTTAAGTGATATGCGTCAGCAGAAAGACCTGTTCCAACAATTTCAGCGTAAATTTTTGCACCACGTGCTTTGGCGTGTTCCAATTCTTCCAAAACGAGGCATCCGCCACCTTCACCCATAATGAATCCATCGCGGCTTGCACTGAATGGGCGAGAAGCTTTTGTTGCATCATCGTTTCGTGTTGACAAAGCGTGCATTGCATTAAAACCGCCTACCCCTGCTTCAGTAATAGCTGCTTCAGATCCACCGGTTACAATCACATTTGCTTTGTTCAATCGGATATAGTTAAATGCATCAGCTATGGCATTTGAAGAAGTTGCACAAGCAGATACAGTTGCAAAGTTAGGACCGTGAAAGCCATACATGATGGAAATCTGTCCTGCTGCAATATCCGAAATCATTTTTGGGATAAAGAAAGGATTGAATTTTGGGCCGTTTTCTTTGTTGGTAGCATAGTTCTTTACTTCTTCTTCAAAAGTTTGAATACCACCGATTCCAGCACCAAAGATTACACCAATTCTGTTTAAATCTTCTTTCTCAAGATCAAGAGCTGAATCTGTTACAGCTTGTTTAGCTACAGCAACTGCATACTGTGTGTAACGATCCATCTTTCTTGCTTCCTTGCGATCGATATATTGATTTGCATCAAAGTTCTTTACTTCGCAAGCGAATTTAGTTTTAAACAAAGACGTATCAAAATGAGTAATAGGCCCTGCTCCGCTCACACCATTGACCAAATTTTCCCAAAATTCGGGAATAGTGTTGCCTATAGGAGTAAGAGCACCAAGACCTGTTACTACAACTCTTTTTAATTCCATATTATGAAATCAGAATTAAGCTTTAGCAGTTTCGATGTAAGATACAGCGTCACCTACAGTTGCGATCTTTTCTGCTTGATCATCAGGGATAGAGATTCCGAATTCTTTTTCGAATTCCATAATAAGTTCTACAGTATCAAGTGAATCTGCACCTAGATCATTTGTGAAGCTTGCTTCTAAAGTAACTTCAGATTCTTCAACGCCTAATTTATCAACGATAATCGCTTTTACTCTTGATTCAATTTCAGACATAACTTTAAGTTTTTTAATTAATAAATTGAATTATTTTTTTAAATTTGCAGCTGCAAAGGAATGAATATTTATTGTTTCGAGCAAATATTTAACCAATAAATTTCATCTGTTTGCACATTTTTCACGATTTTGTGCACAGATTAGCGGTTTTATGAGTATAAAAATAGCAATATTTGGTTCAGGTTCAGGTACGAATGCTGAGAATATTATCCAATATTTTGAATGCAATCCGTCTATTGAGGTTACTCTGGTTTTATCTAATAAGGCTGATGCTTATATATTAGAAAGAGCTAGATTGCACCATATCCCTTCTGCTGTGTTTACTAAAACTGATTTTAATAATACTTTAGAACTTCTCTCTTTGCTTAAAGAACATGAAGTAGATTTTATTGTTCTTGCCGGTTTTCTTCTTCGGATTCCTGTAGACTTAATTCATGCGTATCCTAATAAAATCATAAATATACATCCGGCTTTGCTTCCTAAGTATGGAGGTAAAGGAATGTATGGCGACCGTGTTCATGAGGCTGTGATTGCATCGGGCGATAAATTCTCAGGTATTACTATACATTATATAGATGAGCATTATGATTCGGGTAGTGTAATCTTTCAGACTAAGTGTGATGTTCTTCATGAAGATACTCCTCACGATTTAGCTACAAGGATTCATACTCTGGAATATAAATACTTCCCCAAAGTAATTAAAGAGACTATCTGTAAAGAGTTTAAGTTGCCTTCTGAATAATCTGACAGCATAATTTGTTACAAAACTAAAATGGTGGTGACAAACTTCCAGGAAAACTTCTTTTATATGTCTTGTGCTAAAATTTGTCACCCCTATTGTCACGGCATTTCAGAGGGAGCTCCCTTGTTACCCCCTCCAAAACAACCTTATGTTTTTTCATTTTTCAGGTATCAGACTGTTTACTTTCTATTATTCTCCTTTTCTGCTGATAATTAAGATGCTACGTTCTTTTTTGTTTCGGGTTATGCTTGTTTCGAAGTATTTCTGTACTTCGGATGACGTTACTCTTTTATTTACAGGTATACCGTGCTTCTTATATATATTGGTAAGTACGGCACTAATTTCGGATGCTGTATATTGCTTTCCTGTCTCCAATTGTTTATGAACTCCGCGGGTTACAGAGGGACAGTTCTTTAGCTGATGCAAGCTCTTCTTCTTTAAAGTGCCGAGCATGGTCGACTCGCGGAAGTTTATACTCCTTATATATTCAGATCCATTTGAAAGGTAACATTCAAAAAGAGTATGCTCGTAAGGAGAACGAATAATTTGCTGGATCTGTGCTTCGTAATACTTTCTACGTTCCGGATTCTCTGAGAAACGAAGATGGTTTGCCCTGTCGAGCTGTCGGAGCAATATCTCCGCTTTCCATTTGCGAGTTTTTGCTCTCTGGCGTGCCAGTCGGTCTGCATCGCTGAACAGATATTCCTTTGGCTGGAAATCTATACTGAAATTTGGTATTGCCTTATAGGCGTTTAGTAGGTGATTTTTGTTTGTGTAGAGTTCCAACACTCTTTGTTCATCGTAGTAGTTGGCTATTTTGTATTCATTTCTGGTTCCGTCTTCATTTAAGTAACAGCTTCCACTCATTCCAAGAAGTGCTTCAAGGTATGAACCTTTCTCGCCTTCGCTTTTGGCTTTTGAATAGAGGTTCTTTACTGTGCTGATAGCCTGAAATGTTCCTTCCAGATAGAGCTGTGCTTCCATCTCCGAACGGTATTCCAAATCCTCTTTTATACTGCTGATGTGCGTAACGCTTTTAACTCCGTTGCGGAAACGACCTGCAATCTGGATTGTTTCTGTTCTTGGATCGATAGCTGACTGTGGCGCTCCCATCATGTCCGACAGGATAATAACGTGAGGTTTGCTTTTACACTCAATATCTACCGCCGAGTAAAACCGTCCCGTAAAGAAGTTTATCTTTGTGAGCTTGTTTATAAAGCTGTAAGCCTTTCGGTCGAAGTTTTTAGAATGCATATATGTAAGCTTTTCCATTGCGCCTTCGCTGCAAAAAGTAATAACCTGTTTCTGAAGGTCGAGTGATAATTCACAAAAAATAGACTCGAAAGTATCTATTGAATTACAGAATACACAGATATTGCCAGGATGCAAAGTAATCTCTTCAAGGAAAGCCTCCAGTATATTGTTGGTAGGCAGAAGTTTTATTGGCATGCTGAAATCAAAATCGGGCGTAATTTTTAATATCGAGAAACCTTGTCTTTCAAATCTAGGGTCGGCTGCTATCAAAGGTGTGGCAGAAACCATCGCTTTCTCTCTGAATCGAAAGAAATCATCCATAGGAGCTTCAATAGATTCGCGGAAGTCAATGTCCTGAATCAGTTTTTCACATTCGTCGAACAGCAGAAAAAAATCATTGTATATATTAATGCTTATTTCCTCCAGAGTCTCTTTCAGTCGCTGAAAACTTTCCGGAGTTACCATAATCTTTCGTTTTGACTTATGTTTCTGGATGTATTCCTCAATCTTCTGTCCCGTGATACCTGAATATACACCTAATATAGTTCCTTTGTGCTTTTTTACCTTACCTTCAATTACCGGAACGTTAGGTTCAACGATGATTGAGTTTCTGTCGCTCACCAGTTCACAGTAAGTAGCCCCAATACCTGTTAGTGTTTTATTGATAATGCAATGTGTTGGCAGCATTTGCTTTCCGTCGCGTTTTAGCGCATCAAGCAGGCGCTCACCTCTTTTTATTTTTAGTATTACTTCTCTCACGTTGTGTTTTTCTTTAGTTTTTATTAAAGAAACCAGTTGAAACATACTTTTAAATATGTTTATTGATTTTCTATTTGCGAAAGGGTGCAAAGTTAAAATAATGTTTTAATAATTGTTTAGTTAAAGAGCTTATCTCTTTTTATTGTACGAATGCCAGTTCTCTTTCTGAAATTTATTTTATTTCTGCTATAGAACATCTTATTAACTATTAGAGATTATAATTTAGATTAATTAAATATTGAAAACAAAAATTTAATATAAAAATTGCTTGCAATTAAGTTTTTAATATTTATGTTTGCATTTAGTATTTTGTTAACCAGACCTTTATTGTGCCATATTATGAAAAAAATAGGGATTGCACTTCTTTCTTTTCATTTGCTCTCTGGCTCTGTTTGCGCTTCGCAATGGATTAGGGTGAATCAAGAAGGTTATTTACCTGATGATGTTAAGGTAGCTGTTTGGCTTACTGATCAATCTGAGTCTGTTTCAGAGTTTCAGATTGTAAGTTGCTTGACTGATAAAGTAATGTGTAACTGCAAGGTCGTTCAACAAAAAGGTGCTCAAGGTCCTTTTTCTAATACGGCTCGTTTGAACTTCTCTGATTTTAAGCAATCCGGTTCTTTTTATATTAAAGCAGGAACAGTTAAATCTCCTGTTTTTAATATAGGTAATGATGTCTACTCATCTGCTGTTGAAGTACCATTAAAGTACATGCGTCAGCAACGTTGTGGGTTTAATCCGTTTTTAAATGATTCTTGCCATAAGTTTGATGGTAGAATTGTTGATCATCCTACTCGTACCGGAGAAAAAATAGATGCTCGTGGCGGATGGCATGATGCTTCTGATTACCTTCAATATGTCACTACTTCGGCAAATGCTATATACCAGATGTTATTTGCTTATAGTCAGTACCCAAAGGCTTTTGCTGATAACTATAGAGCTGACGGATTACCCGGAAGCAATGGAATTCCCGATGTGCTTGACGAAGCAAAATGGGGTTTGGATTGGTTATTAAGGATGAATCCTGATAAAGATACCTTTTTTAATCAGATTGCAGATGATAGAGATCATGCAGGTTTTAAATTACCGACTAATGACGTGGTTGATTATGGTTGGGGAAAAGGAAAAGATCGTCCGGTTTATTTTTGCACAGGACAAAAGCAGGGATTGCTAAAACATAAAAACAGGACAACCGGACTTGCTTCTACTGTTGGTAAATTTGCATCAGCTTTTTCTTTAGGAGCCGATTTACTGACAAACTTTTATCCTGAATATTCAAAAATCTTAAGAGATAAGTCAGTTGATGCCTATAATAAAGGTGTAGAGTTTCCTGGCGTATGCCAAACAGCTTGTTGTGTGTCTCCATATTTTTATGAAGAAGATAACTGGACTGATGATATGCAGCTTGCTGCAGCTCAGATTTATAAATCTACTGGTGATAAGAAATATCTGAAAGATGCAGTTTTGTATGGTAGAATGGAGCCTGTTACGCCGTGGATGGGAGCAGACTCTGCACGCCATTATCAGTGGTATCCTTTTGTGAATATCGGGCACTATCAACTTGCTTCTCAAGATAATCCAGCCGTAAAGAACGAGTTTATTCGTAACTTGAGAAGTGGCTTGGAAAGAGTGCGAGAGCGTGCTGGCGGTGATGTCTTTTTAAATGGCATACCTTTTATATGGTGTTCTAACAATCTTACAGTTGCACTGATAACTCAATGTAACTTATATCGCAGATTGACTGGTAACACTGAATTTCTTGAAATGGAAACAGCTATGCGAGATTGGTTATTTGGCTGTAACCCATGGGGAAAATGCATGATTGTAGGGTTGCCTTCAAATGGAGATTATCCTCTTTATCCGCATTCTGCTTTTTCGCAGCTGTATCATTATCCTATCGACGGTGGATTGGTTGATGGACCGGTTTATACTGCCATTTTTAAGAATTTGCGAGGTGTTCATTTAGGACAAGAAGATAAATACGCTGATTTCCAATCAGATAGAGTTGTCTATCACGATGATTATGCAGACTATTCCACGAATGAACCAACTATGGATGGAACGGCTTCGTTATGTTATTATCTGGCATACTTAGCATCTGAATCTTCCCAAAACGACTCGAATAAGCGAGTTCTTGGAGGAATTATTCAGGGAGATACCTCGAAAAAGAAAATAGCTTTGGTTTTTACCGGACATGAATTTGCGGACGGGGGTAAGACTATTAGTAAGGCTTTAAAGAAGCAAAGTATTAAAGGATCTTTCTTTCTGACTGGCGATTTCTATCGTTCTTTTCCTAAGTTAGCAAAGTCATTGCAGAAAGATGGTCATTATTTAGCTCCACATTCGGATAAGCATATACTCTATGCCGACTGGAGTAAGAGAGATTCGACTTTGATTAGCCGTGAAGCCTTTCGGAAAGACCTTAAAGATAATTATCAGGCAATGAGTCAGGCAGGTGTTCAATTACCTAAGAAGCTTTATTTTCTACCTGCCTATGAATGGTATAATAATGATATATCTTCATGGTGTTCAGAATTGGGCGTGCAACTTATTAATTTTACTCCGGGAACCGGATCAAATGCTGATTATACTGTTCCGGAAATGAAGTCGTATAGATCTTCTGAGGATATTTATCAGAAGATTCTCAATTATGAGCAAATAAATACACTAAATGGTTTTATGCTATTAGTTCATATAGGCACGGATGAAAGACGAACAGATAAGTTTTATAACTATCTTGATAAATTAATAGAGACTTTAAAATCCAAAGGATACGAATTTACTTCTGTAGATAAGTTACTATAAATTTTAATATTAATTCAATTTGATACAAAAATAGCTATATCAATAATATTTTGATTTTATTATTGAATTAATCGTGTCGTTTTGTAGTTTATATTTAAAATGTGAATAAAACATTAAAAAATATAGAATTTATGTTTTGAATCCTAAAATTTAAGTTCTACTTTTGATGCATATTTAAACTCGTTTTATTCTATATATTGGCCGATATTCAATGTGCTAATACGTTTTTCATAGATCATATTTGAATATATGATTTAAGTTATTGAATAAATGAATGATGATGATTTTAAAATCAATACTTCTGATATTATTAGTTCTAGATAGAAATTTATATAATTTTCAACTTTAAATTATTGATCTTTTATGAGCACAATTCAACTATCTCGAGGAACTTTCTCAAAGAAGTTTCTTACAGCTTTAGCTGTTGCTTTCCTTTTCTCTGCAGTGGGAAGCACTAAGGCTATAGCAGGTGTTTGGGCTGTTAATGTTACTCATGATGTAAGTGAGTCGCAACAACAGACTATCATTCTAAAAGGTACAGTGACTGATCCTAATGGTGAACCGGTGATTGGCGCCAGTATCACAGAGAAAGGATCGCCTAAAAATGGTACTGTTACTGATATTGACGGGCATTTCTCTTTGAAACTTAAGCCAAATGCAACTCTAATTGTTTCGTATATTGGTTTTCAAAAGCAAGAGGTTGCTGTAAATGGTAAAACTTCTATCACTGTTGTTTTGAAAGAAAACGCGGAATTGTTAGAGGAAGTTGTAGTAGTAGGTTATGGCACTCAAAAGAAAGAAAATCTGACTGGTGCAGTGTCTTCTGTAGATATTGACAAATCCTTAAAGAATCGACCAATTGCTGATGTTGGCCGTGGACTGCAAGGTACAATACCAGGTCTTTCGGTTACTGTAGGTAATGGAGAAATTGGTTCTGATCCTACAATGAAGATTCGTGGTCAGTTAGCTTCAATCAATGGAACTTCATCTCCTCTTATTCTTTTGGATAATGTTGAGATTCCTAGTATTCAAATGGTTAATCCAGATGATATTGAATCTATTTCTGTATTGAAGGATGCTGCTGCATCTTCAATTTATGGAGCTAAGGCTGCTTTTGGTGTTGTACTTATTACAACAAAGAAAGGTGCAAAGAACGAATCTGTAAATATTCAGTATTCAACTAACTTCTCATGGCAAAATGTTGCCAAAGACATAAAAATGGGCGGTATTGATGCTTTGGATTACACTGTTAATGCATTCGAAAGAGTTGGAAGTTCAATTGCTGGAGCGTTTTGGTATGTAACCCGTGAAAGTTATGAGAAATCTGTTCTGTGGCAACAAAAATATGGGGGTACTGTAAAAGCAAATGATCCGATGGTTTACGGTCGCGACTGGTATGTAGATTCAAGTAACCGTAAGATTGGTGTCAGAACTTATGATCCATATAATTATATGGTTAGAGAGTGGACTCCTTCTCAAACACAGAATCTTTCAATTAGTGGAAAAAGTGGTAAAACAACTTATAATATTGGTTTAGGGTACCTGGATCAGACAGGTATGATGAAACCTGCAAAGCATGACGATTTTAAACGTTACAATGCATCATTAAGATTGAGCACCGATATAAATAAATATCTTACAGTGAAAGCTGGTATGATTTATTCTAAACGGGAAAAAAGATACGCTTACGTAACAAATTCAACAACAGCTGACCCCTGGTTGTATTTATATCGTTGGGGACCGCTTTATCCACTCACTACTGAAGATGGTGATCCTGTAAGAAGTCCGGTGTCAGAGGCTCAACAAGCAAATACTGCTAACCAGAAATATAACTATACTAATGTGAATATTGGTGCAACTATTCATTTGACTAAAGACTGGACTGTTGATGCAGATTTTACTCATGCTAGTCAGGAATTTACCTGGAACAGACCTGGAACAATTTATACTGCCAGAAACTCATGGGGTGGAGCTGCTGCTAAATTAGATGCAAATGGGAACCGAATTTATGTAGATGATAGCGGGCAGGTAGTTGATGCTTCTGCAGCAGGAGCTATGCCGGCTTATCAGTTAAGTAATGTAACTTATACCTCAACAGGATCTAACCCAGACCATATTTATCGTAACTCTGAAAATATGGAGCAAGAAACTGCAAACGTTTATACTACATATAACTTTAAACTTGATGAAAACAATGTTTTCAAAGCTATGGGTGGTATTAACCGTGTAACTCAGAAGACTGTCAACAATTGGTCACAAATAACACAACTTTTGGATATTTCTAATCCTCAGTTTGATTTGGCAACAGGAACTCAGACTGCAGGTGGACAAGTGTATTGGGAATCTCAGTTGGGTTACTATGGACGTTTAAATTATGCTTTAATGGATAAATATTTATTTGAGGCAAATCTACGTTATGATGGTTCTTCTAAGTTTCCTACTAATTTAAGCTGGCGCTGGTTCCCTTCTTTCTCTGCCGGATGGAGAGCAAGTGAGGAAAAATTTATGGAATGGGCAAAACCAACTCTTAGTTCTTTGAAGCTGAGAGGCTCATGGGGTACTATTGGTGATCAGACTGTGCCTAATTCTATGTATGTCTCTACTATGAGCGTTTCAAATACAAGCTGGCTAGATGGCTCTACTAAATTTGTTTCTGTTGGTACTCCTTCTGTAGTAGTTCCATCAATTACATGGCAAGATATTGAAACACTCGATTTAGGTGTCGATTTACGTATGTTTAATAATGAATTAGGAGTTTCATTTGACTGGTATCAAAGAACAACTAAAAATATGATTGTAGCGGGTGCTGCTGTTGCTAATACATTTGGTACTAGTGCTCCAAATGGAAACTTTGGTGAATTAAGAACCAGAGGTTGGGAACTTGCTGTTGACTATAATCACAGATTTAGTAATGGCATTGGTGTAAATGCAACAGCAACTCTTGCAGATGCAACAACTATAATTACAAAGTATGCTCCGTTAGCTGTAAAGACTGTTTCAAATACTTATTATGAAGGAAAAAGATATGGAGATATATGGGGATATAAGACAGATAGATTATATCAATACAGTGATTTTGAACTTGGCAGTGATGGCAAACCGCAGTTAATTACATTGACTGCAGATGAAAGTGCCAAATATGCAGGAAAGAAAGCTTATAAACTAAAAACAATTGATGGGAAGAAGCCTGTTTATCAACCTTATTTGCAAAATTCATCAAATTTCTACTTTGGACCGGGTGATGTTAAATTCATGGATTTGAATGGTGATGGTGAAATAAACAATGGTAGTAATACAGAGGATAATCATGGCGACTTGTCTGTTATAGGTAATTCAACTCCTCGCTATGAATATGGTCTTCGACTAGGTGCTGATTGGAAAGGCTTTGACTGCTCTATTTTCTTCCAGGGAGTTGGAAAACGTCAAATTTGGGGATCAGGTTTCTTAGCTATTCCGGGATATAATTCTTCTGATGGTGCTATGCCTCAAACTTTTGCCGGAGATTTCTGGAAAGACGACCGTACAGATGCATTTTATCCTAGAGCATATAACCAGGGAGGTAGTGACAATACAAATAATATGCAGGTGCAATCCAGATATCTGTTAGATATGTCTTATATGAGAATTAAGAACATGACATTAGGATATTCATTACCTCAGGACTTATTGAAAAAGGCTGCAATATCTAAAGCTCGTGTATATATTGCTCTTGAAAACTTTTTCACATTTGATCATTTACGTGATCTTCCAATTGATCCTGAAGCTGTGTCTGGATATTCTATGTTTAATTCATCAAATTACAATTCGGGTCGTACTGGAGTAGGTACTCCGATGTTTAAAAGTGTTTCATTCGGTTTACAGCTTAACTTCTAAAAAATATAACAATGAAAAAGAATATACTAACCCTATTCTCATTAATACTCATCGTCTTTTCGGGATGTAGTGATGATGTTTTGGATCGTCCTCAGCTAAATAATGAGCCTGATACTCCAGCGTTCTGGACCCAGGAAAGTAACCTAAGGTATTATGCAAATGAATATTATACCAATTTTTTTCCAGGTTATAATTCTTCTTGGACTACTGATTATGCTCCTTTATTAGGTTATAATTTTAATGATAACTGTGTGAATATTAATGTTCAGTCAAATTTTGAATCTAGTATTCCAGCATCAAGAAGTAGCAGCACATGGTTGCAACAGTATGCAGGTCCATCCTGGTATTTTGGATGGATTCGTAAGTCTAATGTTTTTCTTGAAAAAATTGAGAGTTATGCCAAACCAAATATTACTGCGGAAGCTTACGGACATTGGACTGGAATAGCCCGATTCTTTAGGGCCTTAGAATACAGCAAATTAGTAGCAACATTTGGCGATGTTCCATATTATGCAAAGACATTCTCTGAAACTGATTATGATCAGATGTTTAAAGACAGAACTCCAAGAGGTGAAGTAATGGATTCTGTTTATGCAAACTTTAAATATGCATTGGATAAGATACGTACAGCGGATGGAAGTCAATATGTAAATAAGTATGTTGTAGCAGGATTTATATCACGCTGGATGCTTTTTGAAGGAACATGGCAGAAATATCGCTTGAATGATCCGGAAAGAGCTAAGAAATATCTCGAGTTTGCGAGAGATGCTGCAGAAGTAATAATCAATAGTGGTAAGTACTCAATTTCTTCTGACTTCCGTTCTTTATTTGGATCGACTGATTTGTCAACTAATAAAGAGTGTATTCTTTACAGAAATTATAATAAAGATCAGGGGGTAACTCATAGTATTGCTTCATATTCTAATGGTTATGAAAGTCAGGCTGCTGCAGCTAACCTTTCTTTGGTTAAAGCTTTTATTTGTGTCGATGGAAAAAACTGGAAAAATTCATCAGTAGCAAAAGCGGATTCGTTTAATCTTTCAAATTTGATTAAAACACGTGATCCACGTTTTGAAGCAACATTCTGGTATGCTCCTAGAGTTCAGTCTGCATCATTACTTTATTCATGTAAATTTATTGACAGAGAAGGCCCAACACATGCTGCAGATGCCAATATACCAGCTAAATATGCTAGTAATACTAATACGAATGCTTATCCAGTAATGCGTTTATCTGAAGTGTTATTAAACTGGATTGAAGCAAAAGCGGAGCTGGCTACATTAAATGGAACAGCAGTTACCCAAGCTGACATTGACAAATCAATTAATGTTATCCGTAATAGACCATTGGATTCAGAAGCAATTTCAAGAGGTGTTACTAAAACTGCTCCTATGCAATTAGCTAGTCTTCCGGATGATCCTGATCGCGATAGTGATGTTCCTGCTCTCATCTGGGAGATTCGTCGCGAACGTCAAATGGAATTTGTATTTGAACATTCTCGTCTTTTAGATATAAAAAGATGGGGAAAGTTGCAATATATGAATTGCACTACTCATCCAGATAATTTGAAAGGGATATGGGTTAACATTCCACAAGAAGTTCCGGCCTATTTAGTGAAAGCTAAAATTGGTAAACTTCAAGTTGCAAAAGCTGATGGTACAATAGTTACGTATAATGGTACAAATGCAAGTAGTATGGTAGGTTTTTATATTCCTGAGGGTGCGAAAGATAGAATTTCTTTTGATGATAAGAACTATTTATCACCAGTAGCTAAGGATCAGATAGATTTGTATACTAATAGAGGATATAATCTAACACAGACTCCACTTTGGAACTAACCTTAAATAGTTGTGAATAATTTTAAAAAGGGATAGCCTTTTTTAGACTATCCCTTTTTTATAAATGAAAAAGAATGTAGTTTTGTTATTTGTTTGGAAAAATTGAATAAGTTTTGATTAGCCTTTTTTTTTAGTATAATGTTTTAGAAGTTTAATAAATGAAGGTATGAGTCCAGTTCTAGTCCTATCAACTATTTTTTGTTATTTTGCAGTTTTGTTTGCAATATCATATATTGCAGGAAGAAAGGCTGATAATCAAGGCTTCTTTGTCGGAAACCGGAAGTCTCGTTGGTATGTAGTGGCTTTTGCCATGATAGGCTCTAGCATTTCAGGAGTCACTTTTGTTTCTGTTCCAGGGATGGTGGCCGTAAGTAATTTCTCTTATTTGCAGATGGCTCTTGGCTTTTTGACTGGACAGTTTATTATAGCTTTTTTACTGATTCCTCTTTTTTATAAAATGAACCTGGTTTCTATTTACGAGTACCTTGATAATCGCTTTGGTGTTTCTACACATAAAACAGGTGCATGGTTCTTTTTTATTTCAAAAATGCTGGGTGCAGCAGTCCGTCTATTTCTTGTTTGTGTGGTTCTACAATTACTGGTTTTTGAGCCATTACATCTTTCTTTCTTATTGAATGTGATTTTTACCGTTCTATTAGTGTGGCTTTATACTTTCCGTGGAGGAGTCAAAGCTTTAATCTGGACAGACTCTTTGAAGACTCTTTGTTTAGTAGGCTCAGTCCTTTTTTGTATATATTATATAAGTTCAGATTTAAAGCTCTCTTTTAATGGGGTATTTAGTGCTATTATTGATCATGATTATTCAAAGACTTTTTTCTTTGATGATGTTAATGATAAAAGATATTTCTTTAAACAGTTTCTTGCAGGTATATTCACAATGATTGCTATGACTGGTCTTGACCAGGACATGATGCAACGGAATTTGAGTTGCAAGAATTTTAAAGATTCTCAGAAGAATATGATTACCAGTGGTATTTTCCAGGTAGTAATTATTTTATTGTTTTTAATGTTGGGTGTACTTTTATATATATATGCTACGAAATCAGGAATTGCAATTCCTAAAAAGAGTGACGAACTTTTCCCATTAATCGCTACTCATGGTTATTTCCCCAAAATTGTTGGTGTTTTATTTATTGTTGGATTAATTTCTGCTGCTTACTCAGCTGCAGGTTCAGCACTGACAGCTTTAACTACTTCTTTTACTGTGGATATTCTGGGAAGTACAAAGCATAAAACTGATTTAGAAGTTGTAAAAGTTCGTAAGCAGGTTCATGTAATGATGTCTGTAGTAATGGGGCTGGTTATCATTGTGATAAATTCATTGAATAACACAAGTGTAATTGATGCTGTCTATATTCTGGCGAGCTATACTTATGGCCCTATTCTAGGTATGTTTGCCTTTGGTATTTGCACAAAAAAGCAAGTTCGTGATAAATATGTTCCTTTAGTTGCCCTTATTTCACCAATACTTTGTTTTGTTCTTCAAAAGAATTCACAGGTTTGGTTTAATGGATATACTTTTAGCTATGAATTGCTAATCTTTAATGCCTTATTTACTTTTATTGGTCTTACTTTGATAATGAATAAACAAAAATAGATGTATATGAAACCTATTCGTATTTTTGTATTAAGCTTGTTATTCGCTGGTTCTTTTAGTCAGGTAGCTGAAGCCCAGGAACTTTCTAAAGAAGTGCGCTCAACAATTGGTTTGTATTTGACTCAAGTTTCAAAGAAGACCATATCTGTAGGACCAATTTATATTGATTCTTTTGCAGTTAGTAAAAACAAGTTAGAATTATATGCTAATATGAATTGCTCTTATATCCCTTTCAGGGAAGATAATGTAGCCGAAATATATAAGCATATTCGTCAACAACTCCCCCCAGAATTTGTAAATTATGAAGTGACATTGATTACTGATAAGCACCCGATAGAAGATCTTATTCCACTTGCATTACGAAGTAAGAAAGATAAGAAAGCAAAAACTTTTGTTAATGACATTGATAAGCCTTTAATTACTCGCATTTCAGTACCTTACAGACCAACAAAAGGTCTTTTGAACAGACACATTGCTATGTGGCAAAGTCATGGGTATTATTATGAGTCGAAATTAACACGATGGGAGTGGCAACGGGCCCGTATCTTTCAGACAGTGGAGGATTTATATACACAGAGCTATGTTCTGCCGTTTTTAGTACCAATGCTTGAAAATGCCGGAGCTAATGTACTTTTGCCTCGTGAACGTGATACAAATACAGCAGAAATTATTGTTGATAATGACGGTTCTTTAAGTGCAAGTTCTCGCTATATTGAAAAGATTGCTGAGAAAAAGTGGAATGATGGTACTGTCCCTGGTTTTGCTCAGAAAAAGGAGTTTTACATAAATAATGATAACCCTTTTCATGATGGAACATTCCGTTTAATAGAAACAATTAAGAAAGGGAAAGAGAGTACTGCCGAGTGGATTCCGGATATTCCTAAAGCTGGTAGATATGCTGTTTATATTTCATATAAAAGCCTTGAAAATAGCTCTGATGACGCTTTGTATACTGTATATCATAAAGGAGGTACCACTCAGTTTAAGATTAATCAGACAATGGGCGGAGGTACATGGATTTATTTAGGACATTTCAGCTTTGATGCTGGCAGAAATTATGATTCCAGAATTGTGCTCACTAACAAATCGTCTAAGACAGGAAAAGTTGTTACGGCAGATGCTATAAAGATTGGTGGTGGTTTTGGAAATATTGCTCGTCGCATTGCCGATAGTGGTACCACTGAAAATGTAAAGAGCTCAGATACCAAAGCTCAGGAAGAAATAAAACCATTGCCAAAGGTTGACTATCCTTACGAGACGAGCGGATATCCTCGTTATACAGAAGGGGCCCGTTATTGGCTACAATGGGCAGGTTTTCCGGAAGATGTATATTCTCCAAGTAAAGGAGTGAACGATTATACTGATGATTATAAATCGAGAGGCCTTTGGGTTAATTATTTAGCTGGAGGATCGAGTGTTGATCCGAAGTCAGAAGGTTTGAATATTCCAATTGATTTATCTTTTGCTTTCCATACCGATGCTGGAACAACAATGAATGATTCAATTATAGGATCTTTAGGCATTTTCTGCACTAATACCGATGATACCAAATATACAAATGGCGTTTCCAGATATGCCGCCAGAGATTTAACAGACCTTGTACAGTCTCAAATAGTGAATGACATTCGTTCGTTATATGAACCTAACTGGTCGCGTCGTGGAATGTGGAATCAGTCTTATTATGAAGCACGTGTTCCTAAGGTTCCTGCTATGTTGTTGGAACTTCTTTCTCATCAGAATTTTGCTGATATGCGATATGGACTGGATCCGAGATTTCGTTTTACAGTGAGTCGTGCAATTTATAAAGGAATACTTCAATTTGTATCTTCTCAATATAAGCAGAAATATGTTGTTCAGCCATTGCCAATAGATCATTTTAATATTCACTTTGTTAATACAGACGAAGTTGAGTTAAATTGGAAACCAGTTATGGACCCATTAGAACCAACTGCTGTAGCAAATAAGTATGTTGTTTATACGCGCATTGATGACGGAGAATTTGATAATGGTGTTATTGTGAATACAAATAGCTATCGCGTATCACAAAATGAAGGACAAATCTATAGTTATAAGGTTACTGCATTGAATGATGGAGGTGAAAGTTTTCCTTCTGAAATTCTTTCAGCCAGTAGAGTGACAAAAGAGAAGGGGATGGTTCTGGTAGTGAACGGCTTTGATAGAATTAGTGCTCCGGCCGACTTTGTAGCCGATAGTATTGCAGGGTTCTATGATGTGCTTGATCATGGAGTTCCTTACAAACAAGACTATAGCTTTATTGGAAGTCAGACAGAATTCCGACGTAGTATTCCATGGATGGATGATGATGCTGCAGGTTTTGGGGCTAGTCGTGCAAATTATGAAAAAATGGTTATTGCTGGCAATACTTTCGATTATCCTTTTGTTCATGGAAAAGCAATCACTAATGCAGGATACTCTTTTGTTTCTTGTAGTGATGAAGCCATAATGGATAAGAATGCAGATCTGAAAGAATATAAATTTGTAGATCTGATCTTGGGGAAAGAACGTGAAACAAAGATGGGGCGTGGAGGCCAATGTCCAACTGAGTTTAAAACATTCCCTGAGAAATTGCAGACTGCAATTAAAGAATATTGCGAAGCAGATGGTAATATCTTTATTTCGGGTGCATTTGTCGGATCGGATTTGTGGGATAATAAAGCATCCCGACAGGAAGATAGAAATTTTGCGATGAATACATTGAAATATAAATGGCGTACAGGACAGGCTGCTATAACAGGCAAAGTTAAAAGCGTAGCATCTCCTTTTGCAATGTTGTCTGGTAATTATGACTATTACAATGAACTAAATGCTGAATCATATGCTGTAGAATCTCCTGATGGAATAGAGCCGGCAGCAAAAGATTCGTATACATTCTTTAGATATTCTGAAAATAATTTGAGTGCAGGTGTGGCGTATAATGGAAAATATAGAACCTGCATACTAGGTTTTCCTTTTGAATCTGTTAAGAAAGAAGATGAGAGAAACCAGTTAATGAAGTCAGTGTTATCTTTCTTCTCAAAAAACTGAATAATTGAATTTTAAATGGTGAATAATACCTCTTCATTTTATCTATGATGATAAAGAAATATTATTTATCTTTGAGCAATTTTTAATAAGCAAACAATAAATGAAACTGATAGCTGAGAGTGGTTCAACAAGAACGGAATGGGCTTTGATTGATGGAGATTGCGTAACTGAGCATATTTTTACAGAGGGAATAAATCCTTTTTTTCAATCAAGGAGAGAAATAAGTCGCAGTGTACGCTTAGGACTTCCGGAACATTTCTTTAGAAAAAGATTTGAACAGGTCTTTTTCTATGGTGCAGGCTGCTCTTCTCCCGAAAGAAAAGGTATTATTGGTGCTTCTTTAGTTGCCCAATTTAAATCTCCCATTGAAGTAGAGAGTGATTTATTGGCTGCAGCACGTGGCTTATTAAAAAATGAAGCAGGAATTGCTTGTATTTTGGGAACTGGATCTAATTCCTGTTTTTATGATGGTAAAAATATAACTCGCAATGTAAGATCTTTAGGTTATGTTTTAGGAGATGAGGGTAGTGGTGCGGTTTTAGGTAAGCTTTTTCTGGCTGATTGTTTAAAAGGATTGGCGCCAGCTGCTCTTATTGAAACATTCTATGAAAAGTTTCGTATTTCGGCAGATGATGCTCTTGAGTCTGTATATAGTCGCCCATTTCCAAACCGTTTCCTATCAACATTTTCATATTTTCTTAATGAACATCTTGATAGTGAATATGTCTATGATCTTGTTTCTCAGAATTTAAGAAGCTTCTTTGTTCGTAGTGTTACTCAGTATGACTATCAAAATTATCCAATTCGTTTTGTCGGCTCTGTTGCTTATAACTATTCTTCTGTGTTACATCAGGTTGCAAAGGAATTTGGTATAGTAATTGATAATATTGTCGAGTCGCCTATGAATGGACTGGTTGAATATCATACTCAAAACATTTCTCCGATTTCGCATTTTTAATGCTTTACCTTACATGATTATGTTACTAATGTTGTTTTCTTAAATGTTATTATTTGCAAATAAATGATTCTAACTCATAAAATAAACGCTCTTATTTCTACAATTAAAACATTTATTTTACATTTGTTTTTATAAGGGCCTAAATAGATCTAATTATGAAAAAAGTCTTTTTATCAGTTCTTTTTTGCCTAATAATTAACTCTTTACGAGGTGAAAATTTCCGTTTTGCATTATTAACAGATTTACATGTTAGTGGTGATTCTCTAGCTTATAATGATTTGAGAAAATCTGTTGAGCAAATAAATAAAACCAAGGATATAGACTTTGTAATTGTATCTGGTGATGTAACTGAAGAAGGGGACCGTGCATCTCTGAAGAGAGTAAAGTCATTGCTTGACTTGCTGAAGATGAAATATTATATCACTTCCGGAAATCATGAAACAAAGTGGAGTGAATCTGGAGCAACTGATTTTGGCCATATTTTTGGTTCAGACAGATTTAAGTTTGAGTACAATGGAATCCTCTTTCTTGGATTTAATTCAGGGCCAGTCATTAGAATGGCTGATGGACATGTTTCTCCACAGGATATTTCCTGGATGAAAAAAGAGTTGGCAACTTTTGGAAAAGAAAAGCCGGTTATTTTGGTTACTCATTACCCTTTACAAGAGGGCGATGTAGATAATTGGTATGATGTAACAGATGCTGTTCGTCAATTCAATATCAGAGCTTTCCTTGGAGGACATTATCACCGTAATTTATTGTTTAATTACGATGGTATTCCTGGTATTATTTGTCGTTCGAACTTGCGAGGAAAAGAAAAAGTCGGAGGTTATTCCGTTTTTGAAGTGACTCCCGATTCATTATTGGTATATGAGCAAAAAATTGGAAATGAACCTGAAAAGTGGGCATCATATTCTTTAAGAAAGAGTTATTATAATTCAGATGATTACGGGTATAAAAGACCTGATTATTCTATAAATAAAGAATATGATAAGGTTAAAGAAATTTGGATTGTAAAGACAAGTGCAGGGATATATTCATCTCCTGTTATTTATAATAAGAACGTTTATGTTGGAGATGATTTAGGCTTTTTAAGTTGCTACTCGTTAAGCAGTGGTAAGAAAATGTGGGAATTCAAATCAGAAAATCGTATTGTAGGAACCCCGGCTGCATCAAATGGTGTCGTTGTTTTTGGGTCTGCAGATAAAAAAATATATGGCGTCAATGCTAAAACAGGAAAACTTTGTTGGGAATGTCCAGCCAAGGAAGCTGTGCTGGGTGCTGTTACTATTGATAATGGGATTGCATATATTGGAGCAAGTGATCATACATTTCGGGCTATTGATGTGAAGACAGGAAAACTTCGCTGGGAATATACAGACGTTAAAGGATATATTGAAACAAGACCATTAATTTACGAAGGTAAAGTTATTTTTGGTGCCTGGGATAATAATCTGTATGCACTAGATAAAGAATCGGGCCGAGAGCTTTGGAAATGGAATGGAAATCTGACTCGGATGCATTTTTCTCCGGCTGCAGTATGGTCTGTCGCCGCAAATGGGAAAGTTTTCATAACCGATCCTCAACGTGCAATGACTGCGATTGATGCTAATAGTGGAAAAACAATATGGAGAACGTTTCAATCTACTGTCAGAGAAACAATCGGACTTTCGGCAGATAAGATGCGATTGTATAGTAAAACCATGCAAGATAGCGTAGTTTGTTTTTCTACAGAAGGTAATGTTCCAAAACAGATATGGGCTACCGATGTGAAGTTTGGATATGAACATGCGCCATCCATGTTAGTGGAGAAAGATGGAGTTGTATTTGGTAGCACTAAAAGTGGAGTTGTTTTTGCCCTGGAAGCTTTTTCCGGAAAACTTCTCTGGAAACATAAAGTGGGTAATTCACTTATAAGTACGGTGGTGCCACTGAGTGCTACAGAATGTGTGTTTACAAGTACAAGCGGTGAAGTAGGAATTTTAAAACATTCAAGTTATAAACGATAAGAATAAAAAGTAATACGATATTAATATGAAAACTACAGTTAATTGTTTTATTCCCTTTATGGGAGCTGCACAAGCAGAGCAGACTATAAAAAATTTAAAAGCCAGTGATTTGGTAAGTAAGATCTACTTACTTGTTACAGATAATGTGGAAGAATCTATAGATGGTTGTGAGAAACTTCAGGTTCCATCATTGAATTCTACTGTTGCAGTCCGCGAAATTGCATCTCATTCAGATGCAGATTACAGCATGATTTATACTAAATATACCACTCTGGAATTAGGAATGTTTGCATTAGAACGTATGTTGCATATTGCAGAAGATTCTGATGCAGGAATGCTTTATGCAGATCATTACCAGGTAATAGGCGAAATAAGAACAGCTTGTCCGGTTATTGATTATCAGTTTGGTAGTTTGCGCGATGATTTTAATTTTGGTTCAGTATTGCTTTATAAGTCTAGTGTATTAAAAGCTGCTGTGACCGAAATGGCTACCGAGTATTCGTTTGCTGGCTTGTATGATTTGCGTCTGAAAGTATCCCAAAGATCTTCTTTGGTTCATATCAATGAATATCTTTATTCTGAAGTAGAATTCGATACACGTAAAAGTGGAGAAAAGATCTTCGATTATGTAGATCCAAAGAACAGGGGAGTACAAATCGAGATGGAAGCAGCTTGTACTGATCATCTAAAAGTGATAGGCGGATATCTTGCTCCAGAATTTAAAGAGATTGAGTTCAATGCAGGAAATTTCGAGTTTGAAGCATCAGTGCTGATTCCTGTTAGAAACCGTATCCGTACAGTTGAAGATGCTATTCGTTCTGTTTTGAGCCAGAAAACAAACTTTAAATTCAACTTAATTGTAGTAGATAACTATTCTACTGATGGTACAACGGAAGCTATTGAAAAGTTTGCGTCAGATGAACGTTTGATTCACATAATTCCGGAACGTCAGGATTTAGGTATAGGTGGTTGCTGGAATTTGGGTGTACACCATCCAAAATGTGGTAAGTTTGTTGTTCAGCTAGACAGCGATGATGTTTACAGTGACGAGAATACATTGCAGAAAATGGTTGATGCTTTCTATGAGCAAAACTGTGCAATGGTAGTTGGTACTTATATGATGACCGACTTTAATATGAATATGATAGCTCCCGGAATCATTGATCATAAAGAATGGACTCCAGAGAATGGACGGAACAATGCACTTCGTATTAACGGATTGGGTGCTCCACGTGCTTTCTATACACCAGTAATTAGAGAAATAAAAGTACCTAATACAAGTTATGGTGAAGATTATGCATTAGGATTGAACATTTCTCGCAAATATCAGATCGGACGTGTATACGATGTTGTTTATATGTGTCGTCGTTGGGATGATAATTCTGATGCCTCACTTGATATTGTTAAGATGAATGGTCACAACACCTATAAAGACAGAATTCGTACCTGGGAACTTCAAGCCAGAGTTGCATTAAATAAGAAGAAATGAAAAGAATAGTCACATCATCGCAAGTTGCACAATTGCTTCAGGAACAGCTCAATGTATGGGAACTGGCGCGGAACAATTATGATGCACTGAAACAAGTAAAGGTTAAAGAACTGGCGTTTGATAATTTTAAGATCAAAGTTCAGTTTAATCCGGCCAGAATTGTTTCTTCTTCAGCCAAAATAGATACCAAATCTATTCAGGAAAGAAAATGTTTTCTATGCAGGCAGAACCGCCCGGTAGAACAGATGCGTATTCCGTTTGGAGAAGATTATGAAATTCTGATTAATCCGTTTCCAATATTTCCGAAGCATCTTACTATCCCTTCATGTAAGCATGTGGATCAGCGAATTGCCGGTAGACTAGGAGATATGTTGGATCTGGCATATAATATAGATGAATATACTATCTTTTATAATGGTCCGAAATGTGGTGCGTCTGCACCTGATCATGTACATTTTCAGGCCGGAAGTAAAGGCTTTCTTACTATAGAGAAGGAATGGAGACAATTTGCAATTAAGCCCGTATTAGAGTTTCAATCAGCAAAACTGTATATTTTGCATAATTATCTGAAAGGAACTTTTGTTATAGAGTCGGATTCAAAAGAAAATGCAGTTGAATTGTTTGAACAAATATATGCTTCAATGGAAGTTAAACCGGGAGAAGAGGAACCAATGATGAATGTTCTTGCCTGGTATGAAGCAGATAAATGGATAGTCTGTGTTTTTCCCCGGTTATTGCACCGTCCTTCCTGTTATACTGCAGAAGGCGAAGATAATATCTTAATTAGTCCGGGTGCTGTTGATATGGGTGGTGTATTTATAATTCCTTTGGAAAAAGACTTTGAAAAGATTACGGCAGAAAATGTGCATACAATTTTAAATGAAGTATGTATGGATGAAGTTGCTTTAAAGAAAATCGCAGAACATATTAAACCAGCGTTATGAAAGAACCTAGAGTAGATGTGGGGATCATGTTTGAACCTCAAATAGATTTTGTGTTGCAGGGCAATTATCTTTGGAGCGGTTCTTTAGTGACCGGAAGTCAGAACACTGTTTATTCTGATGGCAAAATACTTTGGAATGGTTCGGCTTATGAAGAATTATTGTTTGAACCTTCCGACAGTGCAAATGATTCTTTTGAATTGCTGGATGTAACCATTGGTATTAATTTCCATTGGGAGCGGAAAGAAAATCAACGTTTTCGTGGTGCTCTTAAACTCATTGTTGAGAATAATAAGCTGACTGCTGTAAATGTAATTTCTGTAGAAGATTACTTAATCAGTGTAATCTCGTCCGAGATGAGTGCTACAGCTTCAATGGAATTATTGAAAGCACATGCCGTAATTTCCCGTAGCTGGTTATTAGCTCAGATTCAGAAAAATAAAGAGATTGCTGAAGCAAAGTCAGAATATACTGCATTTTCTCAGACAGAAGATGAATGCATCAAGTGGTATGATCGTGAAGACCATGTTAATTTTGATGTGTGTGCTGATGATCATTGCCAACGCTACCAAGGTATTACACGTGCTTCTACAAAAAATGTAGAACTTGCTGTCAGAAGTACTTCCGGACAACTCTTAATGTCAGGAGAAAAGATTTGTGATGCTCGTTTCTCTAAATGTTGTGGTGGCGCAGTGGAAGAGTTTCAATACTGTTGGGAAGATGTGAAACATCCATATCTGGTCAAGTTACGTGATGATAAGAGTGGAGAACCATTGCCGGATTTGACTAAAGAAGATGAAGCTGTAAAATGGATATATACTTCTCCATATGCCTTCTGTAATACAACAGATAAGAAAATTCTTTCTCAGGTATTGAATAATTATGATCAGGAGACAGTCAACTTTTATCGCTGGAAGGTTTCTTATTCACAGAAAGAGCTTTCTGAACTGATACTGAAACGTTCTGGTGTTGATTATGGTGAAATAGTAGATCTTATCCCTGTGGAGAGAGGTACTTCGGGCCGATTGGTAAAACTAAAAATCGTTGGTACCAAACGGACTCAGACAATCGGCAAGGAATTAGAAATCAGAAGAACACTTTCTACGTCTCACTTGTACAGTTCTGCTTTTGTTGTCGAAAAAGAGAATGTTATAAATAATATCCCCCAAAGCTTTAACCTTATTGGTTCAGGATGGGGACACGGAGTAGGACTTTGCCAGATTGGAGCTGCAGTAATGGGTGAACAAGGTTATACATACGACAAAATTTTGTTGCACTATTACGTAGGAGCATCCATAAATAAACTATATTAATGCCATATTATGAAAAATAAGAAGAGATCACCTTGGGCATGGATTCCCACTTTATATTTTGCAGAAGGATTACCTTATGTAGCAGTAATGACTATATCGGTTATTATGTATAAGAAACTCAATATTTCCAATACAGATATAGCTTTATATACTAGTTGGCTTTATTTGCCATGGGTTATCAAACCCTTCTGGAGTCCGTTTGTCGATTTGCTTAAAACTAAACGTTGGTGGATTGTAACAATGCAGCTTTTGGTTGGTGCCGGGCTGGCAGGTATTGCTTTTACCATACCAATGTCCAACTTCTTCCAGATTACTTTAGCTGTGTTTTGGTTAGTGGCATTTAGTTCTGCTACTCATGATATTGCTGCCGATGGATTTTATATGTTGGCATTAGATGTTCCGGAACAAGCATTATATGTAGGTATACGTAGTACCTTCTATCGTATTGCCACTATCTTTGGACAAGGTATTCTTATTGTATTGGCCGGAGGATTGGAAAACTGGACTGGAAATATTCCTTTTGCGTGGTCCATCACTTTCTATATTTTAAGTGGATTGTTTATTGCATTTTGTCTTTATCACAAATTTATTCTGCCAACACCCAAAACAGATAAGTCGACTGTGACTAATGTCTCAGCATCAAATATCTTTAAAGAATTCCTGGCAACGTTCATTACTTTCTTTCAGAAAAAACAGGCTGGCGTAGCTATCCTTTTTATGCTGCTTTATCGTTTGCCGGAAGCTCAGTTAGTGAAACTTATCAATCCCTTTTTACTTGATCCATTAGAAAAAGGAGGATTGGGGCTTAGTACCGCAGAAGTTGGTATTGTTTATGGTACAGTAGGTATTCTAGGTCTTACAATTGGTGGAATCATTGGTGGAATCTGCGCATCCAAGGGAGGCCTTCAACGCTGGTTGTGGCCTATGGCCTGGAGCATCTCTTTAACATGCCTTACTTTTGTTTACTTGGGATATTTCCAGCCACAAAACCTAATCATTATTAATATTTGTGTCTTTATAGAGCAGTTCGGTTATGGATTTGGTTTTACAGCCTATATGCTTTTCCTTATTTACTACTCTGAAGGAGAACATAAAACAGCCCATTATGCAATCTGTACAGGATTTATGGCATTAGGCATGATGTTGCCGGGTATGGCTGCCGGATGGTTGCAGGATCATATTGGATATGAGAATTTCTTTGTTTGGGTGATGATTTGTTGCGCTGCCACTATTGCAGTTTGTGCATTTGTGAAGATTGATCCAGAGTATGGTAAGAAAAAAGATGAAATAGAATCGGAATAATTTAAAAAATAAGAGTGATGAAACTTAAATATTTATTTACTTTGTCCCTTGTAGGATTATTGGCTGTCAATGTATCCGCACAGAAAATAAAAATTAAAACAGGTCTTGAAGTTTTGAAAGAACAGAACTTTAAAATATTGGAAGGTAAACGTGTTGGGCTAATCACTAATCCAACGGGGGTAGACAATGATCTGAAGTCGACTATTGATATTCTTCATGAAGCAAAGAATGTAAAGCTTGTAGCTCTTTTTGGTCCTGAACATGGAGTTCGCGGAGATGTGCATGCCGGTGATCATGTTGATAATTCCAACGACCCTTCAACCGGAGTGCCTGTTTACTCATTATATGGCAAAACACGTAAGGCTACACCTGACATGTTGAAAGATATAGATGTTTTAGTGTATGACATACAGGATATTGGTTGCCGCTCATTTACTTATATAAGTACTATGGGGCTTGCAATGGAAGCAGCTGCCGAGAATAATATTGAGTTTGTGGTACTCGATCGCCCAAATCCGGTGAATGGTCTTAAGATAGAAGGCAATGTGGTTGAAGATGGTTATTACTCTTTTGTGAGCCAATTCAAGATTCCTTATGTTTACGGATTAACCTGTGGTGAACTTGCCATGATGCTTAATAATGAGAATATGTTGAAAAAGCAATGCAAACTGCATGTTGTAAAAATGAAAGGCTGGAAACGTAAGATGGATTATACCCAAACCGGTTTACAATGGGTTCCTGCTTCTCCTCATATTCCTCATGCCCATTCAGCTGAATTTTATCCTGTATCAGGAATCCTTGGTGAACTGGGATATATGTCTATTGGTGTGGGATATACCATTCCTTTCCAGATGTTTGCGGCCGAATGGATAAAAGCAGATGAGTTTGCAGCAAAAATGAATAGCCTGAATCTACCGGGAATTAAATTCAGACCGATACACCTTAATCCATTCTATGCAGTAGGACAGGGTAAGAATCTTCAGGGTGTGCAGGTGCATATTACTGACTATAAGAAAGCTGCTCTTTCTGAAATTCAGTTCTATATAATGCAGGAAGTTGCAGAATTATATCCTGATAAAGCGGTATTTAATAATGCTGATAACAAACGATTCAATATGTTCGATAAAGTTAGTGGCAGCGATCAGATTCGTTTGCGTTTTGCAAAGAATAATCGATTTGAGGATATTAAAGATTATTGGTATAAAGATGTAGAGAGCTTTAAGAAGCTTTCAAAAAAATATTATTTGTATAAGTAACAGGTTTACTAGCCTATAAACAAAGCAAGATCATGAGTAAGAATTATAATTCTTTCCTTGAAGAGATTTCAGCATTTGTGCCTAAAGACAGAATCTACACAGATGAATTACGTCTATTAGCATGGGGAACTGATGCCGGCTTTTATCGCCTTATTCCTAAAATAGTAATTCGTTCTGTCGATGAACAGGAAATATCCAGAATACTTTTAATAGCTGATAGCTTGAATCTGCCTGTTACTTTCAGAGCAGCGGGAACAAGTCTTTCGGGACAGAGCATAAGCGATTCTATCTTGATTGTTGCAGGCAAGCATTGGGAGAAATATACAATCTCTCCCGATTATAAAACCATAACTCTTCAACCGGGACTAATAGGTGAACGCGTTAATCAGATTCTGAAACCTTTCGGACGAAAGTTTGCTCCTGATCCTGCTTCTGTAAAATCTGCAATGGTGGGAGGTATTATCATGAATAATGCTTCGGGGATGAATTGCGGTACTCATGCAAATAGTGACAAGATGCTACTCTCCGTAAGGATAGTAATGGCTGATGGTACGATACTTGATACCGGAAATGAGACTAGTAAAAGAGATTTTGCAAAGAAAAAGCCTGATTTTATCAAAGGCATAGAGGCTTTACGTGATAAAATCAGGAATGATGAAAAATTGTCGGAAAGGATCCGATATAAATATTCCATTAAGAATGTAACCGGATTGAATATTCTCCCTTTTGTTGAACATGACGATCCTTTTGAAATAATTACCCACTTGATGGTAGGTTCCGAAGGAACATTGGCCTTTCTTTCTGAAGCAACCATGAAAACGGGATATGATTATCCGTTCAGTGCCAGTGCAATGCTTTATTTCAAGGATATAAAAGAGGCATGCCGTGCTGTTGTGGCCATGAAAAAAGGACCTGTAATGGGGGCAGAGTTACTCGATTCAAAGTCACTCAGTTCTGTGAACGATCCAACAGGAGAGGGACTAACCGCAGTTCTTACGGAAACAAAGGCTGCTACCAAACAAGAATTGGATGATCAGATAAAGGAGATTGAGACTATTCTTGAATCTTTTGAAACATATACTCCGGTTCATTTTACTGATAAGGAAAGTGAATATTCCAAGTATTGGAACATTCGTTCCGGAATATTCCCTTCTGTAGGGGGTACCCGTGAATTGGGTACAACAACTTTGATTGAAGATGTAGCTTTCCATATAGAAAACTTACCCGAAGCAACTGCTGAGTTGCAGGCTTTACTGGTAAAACATGGCTATGCAGATGCCTGCATATACGGACATGCGTTGGAAGGCAACTATCACTTTATCATTAATCAGGCGTTTGATACGGATGAAAAGGTTCGTAAATATGAGAACCTGATGAATGAGGTGAAGACTTTAGTAGTCGACAAGTATGACGGATCTTTAAAAGCTGAGCATGGTACCGGAAGAAACATGGCACCATTCGTTAAATACGAGTGGGGTGAGGCTGCTTTTGAGTTAATGAAAGAGGTGAAGAATCTGTTCGATCCAAAGAATCTGATTAACCCGGGAGTTATCTTTAATGATGATCCTGAATGCCATATTAAGAATTTCAAACCGCTACCTCTGACTAATGCTCATGTAGATAAGTGTATAGAGTGCGGTTTCTGTGAAGTAAACTGTCTGACTTGCGGATTTACCCTTTCTTCCAGACAGCGGATTGTAATTCGCAGAGAGATTTCCCGATTAAGAAAATCAGGTGAAGACAATGAACGGTTAACTAAACTGGAACAGCAATATAAGTACCTTGGAAATCAAACTTGTGCAGGAGACGGGCTTTGTTCCATGTCTTGTCCGATGAATATTAATGTGGGAGACCTTACGCATGATATTCGTCAGGAAGAATTGCCGGTGGGAAGCTTGGGATATAAGATTGGCGATTTCGCTGCCAACCATTTCCAGGGGATGAAAAGTGTACTTCGTCCGGTGCTTAGTCTGGCTAATGGAGCCCATACTTTATTGGGCACCAAAGCAATGTCTTCCCTTACAAAAGGCATTCGCTATGTATCAATGGATAACTTTCCATTGTGGACTCCTGCAATGCCAAAAGCTTATTATCCGCATGAAATAGCTCAAAAAAGTGAACTGTTGAAGGTTGTTTATTTTCCGAGCTGCCTTAACCAGATGATGGGAACAGCAAAAGAGACTCCGGATTCTACTCCTTTAGTGGATAAAACAGTTCAGCTACTCCAAAAAGCGGGTTATGAAGTAATATTCCCTAAAGAGATGGATAAGCTTTGTTGCGGAACTATCTGGGAAAGTAAAGGAATGATGGATATAGCTGACCGTAAATCTGCCGAACTTGAAGAGGCCCTGTTTGCTGCCACTGAGCAAGGTAAATATCCGGTGCTTTGTGATCAGAGTCCTTGTTTGCACCGCATGCGAAATGTAATGACGAAAGTTAAGCTATACGAACCTGTGGAATTTATCTACACTTTCCTGAAAGATAAGTTAGAATTCACACCGATAGATAAACCGGTTTCCATCCATATAACCTGTTCTACTCAAAAAATGGGATTGCGTGATCAGATGGTAGCTTTGGCCAGTCTTTGTTCAACAAAGGTAATTGTTCCAGAGGAGGTAGGATGTTGCGGGTTTGCTGGCGACAAAGGCTTTACTCATCCCGAGGTAAATACCTACGCTCTCCGAAAATTGAAGCCTCAATTAGAGAAGGCCGGTGTAGAAGTGGGATATTCAAACAGTCGCACTTGTGAAATTGGCCTGACAACTAATTCCGGAATTCCTTATATTTCCATTGTTTATCTTGTAGATCAGTGTACAACAGCAATAACAAAATAAAAATACTATGAAAACAAACGTAAGTCAACGACTGCTGGCATTGGATATACTAAGAGGTATTACCATTGCAGGTATGATTTTGGTTAACAATCCCGGTACATGGGGTTCAATCTATGCACCTCTTGAGCATGCCGAATGGGTAGGATTGACTCCTACCGATTTAGTATTTCCATTCTTTATGTTTATAATGGGTATCTCAACTTATATTTCGCTCAGAAAATATAATTTCGAGTTTAGCCATTCAGCAGCTTTGAAGATATTAAAGCGTACTTTGGTTATTTTTGCTATTGGTCTGGGAATTGGTTGGCTATCCTTATCATTCCGAACATATAATTCATTGATTGCAGAGAATCTACCATTTGGCGAACGCCTTCTGCAATCGGTTACAAACTTTGCCCATCTTAGAATACTTGGAGTAATGCAGCGACTTGCTCTTTGTTATGGTGCAACATCTATTATTGCTATTTTGATAAAGCATAAATATATACCGGTTATTGTTCTGGTTACTCTTTTTGCCTACTTCCTGTTATTATTGACAGGCAATGGTTTCGAGCAAAGCGAACAGAACATTATTTCTGTTTTCGATCAGATGGTTCTGGGTGTAGATCACATGTATAAAGATGCTGGTCTGGCTATCGATCCGGAAGGATTGCTTAGCACTATCCCTTCCATTTGCCATGTGTTGATAGGATTCTGGTGTGGTGAATTGCTGATGAGCGTTAAAGATAACGGCGAACGTATTCAACGATTGTTTCTGGTTGGTACGGTTCTCACATTTTCGGGTTTACTGTTAAGTTATGGCTGCCCTATCAGTAAAAAAATATGGTCACCTACATTTGTTTTGACTACATGCGGATTAGCTTCCAGCTTTCTGGGCCTGCTTATTTGGATTATAGATATTAAAGGTTATAAAAAATGGTGCCGATTCTTTGAGTCATTCGGTGTGAATCCTTTATTTATCTATGTAACGGGAGCTGTTCTTTCAATATTTACAGGTAGTATCCTTTTCTACTTTGATGGCAAAATGATTAGTTTGAAAATATACTTATACAAATATATCCTTCAGCCTCTTTTAGGCGATTATCCTGGCTCATTAACTTTTGCATTGTTGTTTGTCGGTGTAAACTGGATGATTGGATATGTATTATACAAAAAGAAAATATATATTAAAATATGATATTAATAGCAGACAGTGGCTCTACCAAGACAGATTGGTGCTTGGTAGAGAACGGACAGATAGTCCAGCGAATCCTGACAAAAGGAACAAATCCCTTCTTTCAGACTCAGGAAGAGATTAGTCAGGAGATTGAGGAGGCATTATTGCCACAGGTTAAAGATTGTAGCATTGAATCAGTGTTTTTTTACGGTGCAGGTTGTGCGTTTCCCGAAAAGAATGAAATAGTTCGCCTTGCTATAGCCGAACATATAAAGGCGCCTGTAGAGGTGGGAAGTGATCTTCTTGCTGCAGCCCGTGCTTTGTGTGGAAAGAATTCAGGTATAGCATGTATCTTAGGAACAGGATCGAACTCTTGTTTTTATAATGGAGAAGAGATTGTAGATAATGTCTCACCTCTTGGTTATATTTTGGGAGATGAAGGTAGCGGAGCTGTACTTGGAAGATTGCTGGTTGGTGATTGCTTAAAGAATCAGTTATCGCCCGAACTAAAAGAGAAGTTCCTGAATCAGTTTCAACTAACACCGGCAATGATATTGGAGAATGTTTATAAGAAACCTTTTCCAAATAGATTCTTGGCTCATTTATCTCCGTTCCTGGCACAGAATATTGAGCATCCGCAAGTTCACCAATTGGTACTGAATAGTTTTAAATCGTTCTTTGTAAAGAATGTAATGCAGTATGATTACCTGCATAATAAAGTTCATTTTGTAGGATCAGTAGCAGTTAATTATAAAAACGTACTTTTTGAAGCTGCAGAGGAACTTCATATTCAGATTGGTACAATTATAAAGAGCCCAATGGAAGGCCTTGTGGCTTATCATTCAAACTAACAATAAACTAAAAATAAGATATGTCATTTATAAAAATAACCGAGCATCCATCTCTTCATGATAACCTGGAAAAGAAATCAGTCAGAGAGTTGTTGGAAGGTATTAATGAAGAAGACCAGAAGGTAGCTATTGCTGTTCAAAAAGCAATTCCACAAATAGAAAAATTAGTAACACAGATAGTTCCCCGCATGAAACAAGGTGGACGAATCTTTTATATGGGAGCTGGTACCAGTGGACGTTTAGGCGTGTTGGATGCTTCGGAAATACCTCCTACATTTGGTATGCCACCAACATTAGTTATTGGTTTGATTGCCGGAGGAGATACGGCTTTGCGTAATCCGGTAGAGAATGCCGAAGATAACTTGGAACGTGGATGGGAAGAATTGGTGGAGCATCAGATCAATGAGAAAGATACAGTGATTGGTATTGCTGCTTCAGGAACAACTCCTTATGTGATTGGTGCTTTAAGAAATGCACGTGCACATGGCATCCTTACAGGCTCGATTTCCAGTAACCCTGATTCTCCTTTATCTGCAGAAGCAGAAGTTCCTATCGAAATGATTGTAGGTCCTGAATTCGTAACCGGAAGTTCACGTATGAAATCGGGAACCGGACAAAAGATGATTCTGAACATGATTACTACATCTGTAATGATTCAACTTGGTCGCGTAAAAGGAAACAAGATGGTAAATATGCAGCTTTCCAATAAGAAGCTGGTGGACCGTGGCACGCGAATGGTTTCTGAAGAGTTGGGATTGGAATATGAACAATCCAAACGCTTATTGTTGATGTATGGTTCTGTGAAGAAAGCAGTTGACGCATATCGTGCACAACAAAATAATGAATCAAAATGAAAAGGGCGTCATTTCTTTTAGTTCTCGGCTTACTCTTTGGTGCAAATAGTTTTGCACAGCAGGAGAAGTACACAACTTATTACTATCAGCGTGCTACATTGTTTGAAAAACTGCCTATCACGTCTACCGATATTGTTTTTCTTGGCAATAGCTTGACGGATGGTTGTGAGTGGGCCGAGCTTTTTGGCAACCCGCACATCAAAAACCGTGGAATCAGTGGCGACGAAGTTATGGGAATATACGATCGTATTGACCCAATACTGAAAGGTAAACCGGCAAAGATATTCCTGTTGACCGGAGTAAATGATGTTTCTCACGACCTTACGGCAGATAGCATTCTTGTAATGTACAGGAAGTTAGTGAACAAAATCAAATCAGATTCTCCAAAAACAAAACTTTATATTCAAAGTATTCTTCCGGTGAACGATGAATTTACCCGTTTCCCTAAAGTGCACAATAAAACACAAGTGATACTTGATATAAACAAAGGCTTAAAGCAATTGGCGAAAAAGAATGGGTATACTTATATAGACCTGTATGCTCACTTTATTGCTCCGGGAACTCAAAGCTTTGATAAGAAATATACAAACGATGGCCTTCACCTTTTAGGACCAGGATATCTGGTTTGGAAAGAGGTGCTAAAGCCTTATGTGAAATAAATATTTCGCTTTTTTAAATTGGTGTTTTGTTAGTAAAGGGAAAAGCTTCCATGTTGAATGGAGGCTTTTTTAAATTCTCTCAGGTGAGCTAAAGCAACTCACCCGAGAGAATTGACTTTTAAGCCACTTATGATTTACACGGATTTACTTCTCTGGTGGATACACCACCGTCCAGTTCATTCGCTGTAAATCTTCCAATGTTAATCGATAACAATGCAAAACAGGAACATATTTGCGAATGGTATCACAAGGTGTTGCTAAATATTTCCTATAAGTTTCTCCATCCATTACAACAAATTGAATAAAATCCATGCCTTTGAAATCTACTTCCCAACCGAAATCACTCAAACTATTATAAAGAAACTGCGAATCAGCATCAATACCGTCTGCTCCATATCTACATTGATATAATGAATCAACCGCAATTATACCTGATGAGCACAATGGTTGACAAGCAATTTCTCGATCGGACTTATTTATAAACGTTATATTCTCATGTCCCTTCTCTCCATTTGGACAAGCACACAGCAAAAAACATAATGCTACGAGTGTTATTACTATTCTAAACTTTTTCATATATTATTTTATACGGTTATTATTGTATTCTCCATTATAACTATTCCAGAAAAAACAATAGAATAGAAAGCAAAAATATAAAATAACAAACATAAATTATCATAACAAAGGTAACAAAATAGAACTTTTATATATCTTATTATCAAATAAATATAAGTTATAGGAATGTCAAGGAGGTAACAATTGGGATTTTAGGTAGTCAATCCTTTTAAAGTCAAACATTATAATAATATAGAGAATTGAATCTGAATTTTTGATTTTCTATATTTTTGCTATTTGAAATTATGCATTCTATATTTGAATGCATAAAAGAAAGATTATTCTTAGCCATCTAAGGGCTAACTAATTAGGTGCTTTTTATGAACAGTGGCGGGATGTTTTTATTATCTTGTACAAAAGAATGCAATCTTCTGTACAAAAGAATTAATTGTTCTGTACAAAACAAATCAATCTTTTGTACAAGAAATTTTGAATGTTACGTTATGCAATCTGAATAGTATACGCTTCCTTTTCTCTTCTCAAAGGATAATCACCCCGCAATTGCTCAAACATCTCTGGATTAGTCTTCAATGCGTTGCTGTCTCGTCTTGGATCATACATTTGCAGATAAGCATCTGCTTCTGTTGAGGCTTTAATTACTGAGCTATCCGGTTGGATTGGTTGAATATCAAAATCCGGATTAATATGGAAAAAGCGGCAGAATGATTCTAACGACATGCGGGTGGCGTTCGCTTTTCCATCTGCTGAATAACCTGCAATGTGCGGAGTTCCCAGAAATACCTTGTTAAGCAATTCAAGGCTGATTTCTGGTTCGTGCTCCCATACATCAATAACCGCTTCGCTGATTTGTTTCTTTTCTAAAGCAGAGAGCAGGGCAGAGGTTTCAGTAACCTCACCCCGGGAGGTATTTATAATAACCGGACTCTTTTTTAGCGAATTGAAAAATCCGGCATCGGCCAGATGGTATGTTTTATATTTGCCTTCCTTGTTGAGCGGAGTATGGAAAGTAATTACGTCACATTCACGGCTTATGGTCTCCATATCGGTAAACATTCCGGCACCTTCTTTGTCGGCACGGAGAAGATCGTTCATCAATACCCGCATGCCCAGTGATTGAGCAACATCGCATACCTTACTTCCCACATTTCCTATACCGACAACACCAATACATTTACCTTTCAGTGTAAATCCTTTCTCTTTTTCCAGAAGCAATAGTGTGGAATGAATGTATTGAGCCACAGAAGCAGAATTACATCCCGGAGCATTTGTCCAGGTAATCCCGGCTTCTTTGCAATAATCAGTGTCAATGTGATCAAAACCGATGGTTGCAGTAGCGATAAACTTTACTTTACTTCCTTCCAAGAGTTCACGGTTACAGTGGGTACGGGTGCGGATAATCAATGCATCGGCATCATGAACAATTTCAGGGGTGAATTTTGTTCCGGGTATATATATAACTTCGTTTGGAGTTTCTCCTCCAAGCTTTTCAATAATTCCCTCAATGTAGGGAATCTTATTATCAATAATTACTTTCATTTAGTAAGTCTTTTAAAAATATCCTCCAGAGGCTCCTCTTCAGTTAGCTCATTCATCGGTGCATCAGCCACAATATTACCCTTATGAATAATAATTGCATGTTGGCACAAATCAGAAACTTCCTGTAAGGAGTGAGAAGAAAATAGAATTGTTTTTTCTTTTCCAAGTTCTCTGATCAGAGAATGGATTTCAGTTAGCTGGTTAGGATCAAGACCCGATGACGGTTCGTCCAGAATCAACACTTCGGGGTTATGTATCAAAGCCTGCGCCAGTCCCACTCGCTGACGGAATCCTTTCGACAGTGTTCCTATGGTCTTGCCGCAAACTTCCTCCAGCTTTACCCGCTCAATCATTTCGTCTACCAAACCATGCAGGTTGGCTATCCGGTAAATCTGACCAACATATTCCAGATATTCTCTGACATACATCTCCGGATAAAGCGGATTGTTCTCCGGCAGATAGCCAATGCAGCGCTTGGCAGCAATGGGATCTTTAGTAATATCATTTCCGCATACGCTAACCGTACCCTTGAAATCAGTCAGCCATCCAGTAATAATTCTCATGCAAGTTGATTTACCTGCTCCGTTTGGTCCAAGAAAAGCAGCAATTTCTCCCGGGTGCACCTCAAAGCTCACATTATGAAGCACTTCCTGATTTCCGTAGAATTTGGATACATTAGATAATCTGATAGACATATATTAATGCATATTTGGGTCGAAGATTAACCACAAAAGTACTAAAAGTTGCTCATTTAACTAATAAAATGTGCGAAAAATTGTTTCTTCGGGAATGAATGTATATTTTTGCGCTTTACTTTTAAAAATACTGATTATGACATTTAGTAACCTTTGCAACGAGATTTTCTTTCAATCAACAGAGAATTACCATGTAACTGATAGTGTAGATGCTCCGATTCAGAATCCTTATGAGCTGAAAACTATTGAGTATTATTTATATTTGAAGAATTGGATAGATGCCGTGCAATGGCATTTTGAAGATATTATACGTGATCCTCAGATTGATCCCGTAGAAGCGCTTACTTTGAAAAGACGCATTGATAAGTCTAATCAGGATCGTACAGATTTAGTAGAGCTGATTGACAGCTATTTCTATGATCAGTATAAGGAAGTAAAGCCTTTGGCTGATGCAACTATTAATACAGAAAGTCCGGCATGGGCTGTAGACCGTCTTTCTATCCTTGCGTTGAAGATTTATCACATGAACGAGGAAGTGAAGCGTACAGATACTACTCCAGAACATCACGAACAGTGCCAGAAGAAATTAGATATCCTTTTGGAACAGAAAAAAGATTTATCATCAGCTATTGATCAACTGTTAGATGATATTAAGGCTGGCAGAAAGTATATGAAAGTATACAAACAGATGAAGATGTATAACGACCCGGCTCTTAATCCTGTTCTTTACGCTAAGAAGTAATAATGGCTAAGATATTGATTATTCGTTTTTCCGCGATAGGAGATGTAGCAATGACTATCCCGGTGATTCATTCGCTTGCCCTTCAGCATCCTGAACATGAATTTACTGTGTTGAGTCGTATGTCGCTTCGTCCACTTTTTATAGGATTGCCTCAGAATGTTCATTTTATGGGTGCCGACTTGCATGGCAAACATAGTGGGCTACTAGGATTACATCGATTATTCTATAACGAGTTGAAGCCTCAGAACTTTGATTACGTAGCCGATTTACACAATGTACTCCGTACAAAAATAATTCGTCTTCGTTTCAAAATGATGGGTATTCCAACTGCTTACATCTTTAAAGGACGTCTGGGCAAGAAGAAACTGACCAACAGATATCATAAGGTATTTGAGAATCAGAAATCATCCTTCCGCAGATACACAGACGTCTTTAAGGCTTTAGGTTTTCCAATTCAGCTTAATTTCACTTCCATCTTCGGTGAAGGAAGAGGCGATATGTCTCAGATACAACACATCACCGGAGATAAAGGAGATTTGAAATGGATTGGTATTGCACCTTTTGCCAAACATAAAGGAAAAGTGCTTCCTTTGGACAAGCAGGAAGAAGTGATTGCTCACTTTGCAAAAGATCCTCGTGTAAAGGTATTCCTTTTTGGAGGAGGGAAAAACGAAGAGTCTGTTCTTACCTCATGGGTAAATAAATATCCTTCTGTAACATCACTCATTGGCAAGCTGAATATGAATACAGAACTCATCCTGATGAGTTATCTGGATGCAATGGTGTCTATGGATTCCGCAAATATGCATTTGGCATCGTTAGTCAATGCGCCTGTCGTATCTGTTTGGGGAGCCACCCATCCGTATTGCGGATTTATGGGTTGGAAGCAATCTCCTATGAATGCTGTTCAGGTTGATCTTCCATGCCGTCCATGTTCTGTATTTGGAAACAAATCTTGCTATCGTAAAGATTATGCTTGTCTGAATATGATTACTCCCGATATGGTTATTAAAAAGATAGAGAGCATAATATTTTAAATAGAATGAAGATACTTCTGAATCCGGCTTTTGAATCATTGCGAACTTTTGTAGAATCTGTTCCTCATATCTTTGGGGAAGAAGGAGAAACCATATACAAAGGCCGGAATAAGATTAAAGTAATCAAAATAGGAGAGATTGACGTAAACGTCAAAAGATATAGAGTCCCGATGTTCTTTAACCGGGTTATTTATACTTTTATAAGAAAAAGCAAAGGATTGCGTGCTTTTCAGTATCCGCAACGATTGCTCGAGAAGGGTTTTGAGACTCCGCAACCGATAGCCTATATTGAAGAAAGAAATTTTGGCTTGATCGGATATTCATATTTTGTGAGTGTACATTGTCCATATAGCCGTAGATTCTATGAATTTGGCGATGCAGATATAAAAGACTGTTCGGATATTGTTATTGCATTTGCACGTTTTTCAGCAAAACTTCATGAAGCCGGTATTTTACACCTGGATTACTCACCCGGCAATATCCTTTTTGACAAAGAAGATGGTGAATATAAGTTTTCTTTGGTGGACATAAACCGCATGAAATTTGGGAAGGTGAGTATTGAAGCGGGGTGTGCAAACTTTGCAAGGTTATGGGGACAAATTCCGTTCTTTGAATTGCTGGCAAAAGAATATGCCGCAACGCGTGGAGCAGATGAGGCCTTATGCCGGGACTTAATTCTGACTTACAGACGGAAGTTCTGGACTCGCTTTGCAAAAAAACATCAGGTAAAATATACGCTGAATTTTTAATAGAACAGGAAGATATTACATATTATGGGTAAGCACTATTTGTTTTTTGTTTCATTGACTTATTCTTTTTCTATTTTGCGCCCTCTTCAGGATGAAATATGGCGAAGAGGAGATGATGTTGCCTGGTTTATTGAAGACTCTTGCGAAAGCTGGCTAACAGAGAAAGAAAAGCAATTAAAAACAATACAAGAAGTGCTTGATTATAACCCGATTGCAGTTTTTGCACCCGGAAACTTTGTTTACGACTTCTTTCCTGGAGTAAAAGTCGCTGTTTTTCATGGATATGCCATGAAAAAGCGAGTAGAAAAGATCGATGATCATTTCACTGTTAGGGGATGGTACGATATATATTGCACGCAGGGAGAAAGTACTACACCCTATTTTAAAGAACTGGAAAAGAAATATGGTTTCTTTAAAGTGTATGAAACCGGTTGGTGCAAGGTTGATCCCTTTTTTGATAAGGCAACATTTCATACAGATCAAAGAGAGAATCCAACAATTCTTTATTCGCCAACATTTACCAAAGGAATTTCTTCTGCACCCTTTTTGTGGGAAACAATAAAGCAATTGGTTGAAACCAAACCTTGGAACTGGATTATCACTTTCCATCCAAAGCTTGATGATCCTGAATTAATCCAAAAATATAAAGAACTGGCCGATACACATGATAACGTAGTCTTTTATCGCTCTAATGATGGTCTAAACACCTTCAGAAAAACAGATGTTATGCTCTGCGATAGCTCATCCATTATTGTGGAATACATGTTCCTGAATAAACCGGTCGTTACTTTTCGCAATACACATCCGGGTAATCACTTGCTGGATGTTGTTAATGAAAACGAGATTGGAGATGCTATTGAAAAGGCGCTTTCACGCCCTAAAGAACTTATGGATAACATCTATACTTATACCATGCACCATGAACCGCATCGTGACGGAAAGAATTCGGCCCGTGTACTAGATGCTGTTGATGATTTTATAGAGAACTATAAGGGGAAGATTAAATCAAAACCTCTTAACTTAATACGAAAAATAAAACTAAGATTGAAGATAAAGTATTATCACTGGTGATTCTACTTTTTTATTTTATAGTGCTATAGATTTTATGCAGTATTTTTATATTGATATAGTTTAATTGAGACAATTGTTATACTTTTTTCTAAAAAAAGGTATTGTAATATAATTAAAGTGTAGTGTCAATAAATAAACTACTCGTATTAAACTATTGATAATGATTGATAAAGAATGCATAACTAAGATTATAGTCTGTGCCCATAAACCGGATTTTTTTATATCAGATAATTTGTATATGCCTATTCAGGTTGGTAAATCCATATCTAATTTTGATTTGGGAATCCAGGGAGATAATTCAGGTGATAATATAAGTAAAAAGAATAGAGAATATTGTGAACTCACTGCTCATTATTGGGCATGGAAAAATCTAAAAGGTATTGACCAGATTGGCTTAGCACATTATCGGAGGTATTTAAATTTTTCAAATAATTCGTCTGTTCTTTTAAATGTTAAATCTATAAATGAAGTAAATTCTCCTAAAACAGATTTTAATAAATTGCTTGATAAGTATGACATAGTTCTCTCTAACTATGATTATCATACTGCTTCTAATAAAGTTCACTATTGTTATAAACACATTTTAGAAGATTATGAGATCTTAAGGGAAACTTTAGCTGAATTATTTCCTGAGTACATACCTTCTTTTGATCATATTATGATAAGAACCAATAAAGCCTCTGTTGGGAATATGTTTTTTACAAAGTGGGCTGTTTTTGAGGCGTATTCTGAATGGCTTTTTACGTTGTTGTTTGAAGTAGAAAAAAGAGTAAAACTATCTTCATACGACTATCAGCGTAGAGTATTTGGATTAATGGCAGAGCGTTTGATCGATGTGTATTGTCATTATAATAAGTTAAAAGTTAAACGATATCCAATATTGTATATTGCAGATATACCAGATGACAGAAAAAATAAGAATGTGTTAATTTATAATTTAAAAAAAATAAAGAAGACAGTGATGTTTCATTTATCATCAAAAAGACGTCTTTAAAACTAAACTCTAAGAAAATGCACATAGCATGTAATATAGACAGCAATTATGTCCGCTTTTGCTCAATAATGCTAGTCTCTTTGTTTGAAAATAATAAAGGTGAATCTTTTGATATACATATTGTTACTCAGGATATTTCAGAAGAAGGACAAAAGACCTTGAAGGATATTGTTTGTGGACAATATAAACAAAAAATCTATTTTTATTTAGTAAACGCTGATTTGGTTAATGATTTTCCTATTGACTCTACTAGCCATATTAGTATATCAACCTATCTACGACTTTTTTTGGGCAGTGTTTTGCCTTCTTCCTTATCTAAGGTACTCTACCTGGATTGTGATATTATAATTCGTTCTTCAATTGCTGCTTTTTGGAACATTGATCTTACTGGCTACGCAATTGGATGTGTTGAGGATATGTGGAGTGATAGGGATGAGATTTACTCTCGCCTTGGATACCCAAAGGATTTCTCTTATTTTAATGCGGGTGTGTTGCTAGTTAATATTGATTATTGGAGACAAAATAATCTGGAAAAAGAATTTACTAACTATGTTAAACATAATGCAGAAAAACTTTTGTTTAATGACCAGGATGTGTTAAATGAAGTACTGCATGATAAGAAACTGTTTATCCCATTTAAATGGAATATGCAAGATGGCTTTTTCAGACGTAGAAGAAGGATTAGAAAAGAAACCTGGGATGTTTTAGATAAAGAGTTGTGTAATCCTGCAATAGTTCACTTTACTGGAAGTAAGAAGCCTTGGCATTATAAATGTATGCATCCATATAAATCAGAATTTTATGTGTATCAACGTTTAACTAAGTGGAAAGACTGTTGTCCTGAAATTGATTACTATTTCTTGTTTTTGATGATTATTCAGAGATTAGCTATATCTTTGGGGATCAAAAGACGTAAATTCAGGAAGTTTAAAAAACAATGGATATAAAGTACGATTATTTAATTGTAGGAACAGGACTTTTTGCCTCAGTGTTTGCTTATCATGCAAAGAAATTGGGTAAAAAATGTCTGATGATAGACAAGCGTTCTCATTTAGGTGGCAATATCTATTGTGAGGATGTAGATTCTATTAACGTTCATAAGTATGGAGCACATATATTTCATACAAGCAATAAGGAAGTATGGCAGTTTGTTAATTCATTTGTAGAATTCAATCGATTTACCAACTCTCCGTTGGCAAATTATAAAGATGTACTTTATAATCTTCCTTTTAATATGAATACGTTTAGCAAGCTTTGGGGCGTAAAAACACCGCAACAGGCAAAAGAAAAGCTCGAAGAACAAAGACAACGTTATGTACATATTGAAACACCTGCAAATCTGGAAGAACAGGCGTTAAAGCTTTGCGGTGATGATATTTATTATGCATTCATAAAGGAATATACAGAAAAGCAGTGGGGACGTTCAGCTAAAGAACTTCCTGCATTTATTATCAAGCGGATTCCCTTCCGTTTTACCTATGATAATAATTACTTTAATGATGACTATCAGGGTATTCCCAAAGGTGGATATAATAAATTGATAAATGGTTTGCTGGAGGGTGTTGAAGTAAAGCTGAATACCAACTACTTTGATCATAAAGCAGAACTTGATAAGTTGGCGGATACAGTTCTTTTTACGGGAAGAATAGACGAATTGTTTAATTATGAATTTGGTGTTTTAGAGTATAGAAGCTTATCTTTCGAACATGAACGGCTGGATACTGAAGACTTTCAAGGAAATGCAGTTGTTAATTACAATGAGCGAAGTGTTCCGTTTACAAGGATTATTGAACATAAACATTTTGAATTCGGTAACCAGCCATTTACAGTTATAACCCGCGAGTATCCGAGTGAATTCACTGGCAACAACGAGCCATATTATCCTGTTAACGATGATAAGAATATGCAGATATATTCAAAATACAAAGAAAAAGCTGACTTAAATGGAAAGCTTTTGCTGGGTGGCCGATTGGCTCAGTATGCATACTTTGACATGGATGATACCGTGGAAGCTGCATTGAGACTAGTGAAAAAGGAATTATATAATCTCTAAAAAGAGAAAGAATGAATAAGTATTATCTTTCAAAGAACTATCCCAATCTGTCTAGTGCCGGTAATAAGGCCAAAACTGATATTGAAGCTATCTTGTCCGATGCTGGCTTTGTAAATATAGGATTAAAGCAAACTCATTATAACAATAAATTGCTGGGATTTATATTTAATCTGCTGGGAGTGCTGAAAGCTTCTTTTTTAATCTCTAAAGGTGATTGGCTTGTACTTCAGTATCCTCTGAAGAAATATTTCTCATTTATTTGTAAAGTTGCTCATCTTAAAGGTGGAAAAGTAACAGTTGTTATTCATGATCTTGGAAGCTTTCGAAGGGGAAAACTAACCATTCCTCAGGAGATAGAACGGCTTAATAATGCAGACTATATCATTGCTCATAATAATAAAATGGCAAATTGGCTGAAAGAGAATGGTAGTGCATCTAAATTGGGTTGTTTGGAGATCTTTGATTATCTTTCTGCTAATGTTTCAAAAAACACAGCTAAAATAAATCTACCATTTAGTATAGTATATGCAGGTGGACTGAGTTATAAGAAAAATGCGTTTTTATATAAGCTGGGAGAATATGTAAAAACATACCGGTTTGTTCTGTATGGATCCGGTTTTAACGAAGAACTTCTAGGAGGAAATCAGAATTTTGCATATAAAGGCTTTGTTCCATCCGATGAGCTGATCTCAACTGCAGAAGGACATTTTGGTCTGGTTTGGGATGGAGATTCTATCGATGCCTGCAGCGGAGCTTTCGGCGATTATCTGCAATATAATAACCCTCACAAAACATCTCTTTATATTCGTTGTCAGTTGCCAGTAATAATCTGGAAGAAGGCAGCTTTGGCCCATTTTGTTGAGGAAAACAATATAGGTATATGCGTAAGTTCACTGGCAGAGCTTGATCAGATTCTGTCATCATTAACTGCAGAACAGTATCAGACTATGAAGAATAATGTGATAAATATGAGTGATAAATTAGCTAAAGGATATTTTATAACCAAGGCAATTGAAGAATCAGAACGAGTATTGTTTTAGTTTCTCCAAAAAATCTTATTTCCTGCCAAAATCGGCAGGAATCTCACCCCAGTCTTTTGTCTCCCACTTAATAATCTGAGTGGTATATTTGTTATTTTTCAGCCAGTTCTCTGCCCGTTCTATAATCTGAAACAACTCTTCTGTTTCCGGAGTACGTGGCAGCTTGGTCTTGCATTTCTTTTGTTTCACCCAACTTATAGCATTTACGCTGTCGCTGTAGATAGGAATTTTGAGCTCTTTTTGTTTGAGCAGTGCCAGGCCATGCGCTAAAGCAAGAAATTCGCCGATGTTGTTTGTTCCTTTCATCGGTCCGAAATGAAAAATCTCTTCTCCAGTTTCAATATATACCCCCCTGTATTCCATAGCTCCCGGGTTTCCGCTGCAAGCAGCGTCTACAGCCAGACTCTGTTTAATTATGTTAGCCGGGAGCACTTTCGGAGCAGACGCTTTGGCCTGTTTACCAATATATGCGTAAGGAGAGGAGGCATAGGCTCGTTCAGCCTCTTCTTTGGACTCGAAAGATTTATATTTTGCACCTTCGTAACCCTTTATCTGAAGCTGACATTCGTTCCAGGAAGTATAAATCCCTGGTGTAACACCTTCCCAAACCACATAATATTTCTGTTTTGCCATCGCTATTTTATTCGGAGTATTGTTTCTTGAATGTATAAGTTGTGGACAAAGATAACGATTTTTTGGTTCATCCCACAAATGAGTCGTTTTTCTCATGCAGAGCTAGAATCTTAAGTTCAAAGAACTTTTGGTCTCTATATGCTTGTCTTTCCATCTTATGTTTTGATTTTGTTATTAACTCCTTCCTGCTTTTCTGTTGATATTTACTAGTTCGATCTCCCACCTGCTACTAAAATGTATCTAATTGCCTGATATATAGTTGTATAATTTGGTGGAAGATATTTTTGTTTTACAATTCATCTTCTACTAAATTCATTCATCTTCCACTTACTCAATTCTCTTGCTTAAAGTATATAACTTTCCTCTGTACGTATCTCTTGTCTTCGCCTTTGCGCAGTCAGATTTTCTAGAAAGCATGGTTCTTATAATATTTGGGCCTTTTCTTATTGAATATAAGAGGCTAAATATCAAACATTTAGTAATTTTATCTTTTATGCTTAGTAAGTTTACGGCCGTGAACCCATAAGTCTATGGCCGTAAACCCATGGGACTTTAGCCGAGAACCCATAAGCCCTTGGCTGTAAACCCACTTATTATCATAAATGAATAAGATTAATAAAGGTGTTTAAAGTATATACTTGAAAAGGGGTAATGAGCAAAAATTAGCCATCCTATTATTCAAAGTTCGCAGCAAACAAATAGTTAACGTTGCCTCGTAATTGCAATATTACGTCGAGATAATATCCTGAAATTCTATTTTTAGTGGCAGATGATGGTAATTTGTAGCAGATAAAATTGTGAAATCTTTTTATCTGCCACCTCTAAAATGCCTTTTAGCAAGTGCTTTGAGTCATTTTAGTAGCAGATGGCAGTAACTTTTTTGTTTTAGAGAAAAAATTGGGGCGATACAGTAGAATCCGTATATGCAATGCTTGGTTGGCTTGACAGAGTTTACAGATCAACCTGTCTTTGACCCCAGTCTCTTTGTGACCATCTGCAAGCGTCTCCAGATAGATAATCTTAATGCCTTTTCAGAAGAGTTGTTATCTGTTTTAATAAGAAATTTTCATAATATAAATAGCAAAAATTCAATACAATATATTAAATTTGTCAAGTGCGTTGCAATTAACACTTGAATTTAGGAAACGAAAGAAATAATAAAATGAATTCAATTCAATAAAGAATTGTAATGATTCCAAGTTGCTATTTATAGATTTAATAAAAAAGTGAAATATGAGACAAATTACGAAAACAAGTTTAGCGTTATTATTAACATCATTGATTCTTTTTAGTTGCTCTGGAAAATTGAAGCAAGTATCAGATGATAAATTTATTGGGATTTGGGAAATTAAAGAGGCGCCATTGATGGATGGAACTCAAATACAGATTAAAAGGGAGAATAATAAATTGGTAGGTAGAATTTATAAGCTTAATGATAATAAATATGTGAAGCTCTTTTCTGATTCAGATGAAGTATGGATTCCGGAGATTAGTAGAATCTCAAATTTTGAATTCAAACTGACTGAAAATAAGATTGGGAAAGAGTTGTTCGCTTTATACGGTCAGAAGACTACTCAAGAATTTAAAGTTCAATTTGCTGACGATAATACAATTCGGCTTAGTACAAATGACTCTGATCCAACGAAATCAACCAGAATATACAAAAGAGTGATAACAGCTCACTAACATTATAGGGCAATATCATGAAGCTAACTTTGATTGATGTTGCTCTTTTTGATATTATCCTGTTTCACCTTATGTTTATTGCGAGAATAATCCTATTAGATTTGATATACCAATGGAAATTTATAGATATAAATTATTAGTAAGCCTTTAAAGAGGGCATTTGATGTTGTATTATTATGAGTGTTTATGGTAGAAATTATTTCTTCTAAAACATAATTATAGGTTATAGAAATATAAGTGATATTCTTAATGGTTCAAAACTTTCAATGTTACTTAAAAGATTAACAGTAAAATAATAACGAATGAAAATCAATAGAAAAATAAGTTCAGCCATTTTTATCTTTTCAATAATCTTAAATATATATCTAATCATAAATCAAGATATTATATCTGGGGTATGTGAAAAAGATATTTCTGATAAACGGCATTTTGATTTTACTGGAAAATTTCTTTTCAACGATACTATAAATAGCTTGCTAAATTCTTTTGTAAAAGAGGTTGATAACGATAGTTGTTTTTTTGAGATGATTGTAGATAAAAGAAATACTAAAGAAACCTATATTCATTTAATGGCAAGTATGGCTTTTCCTTATAAAGCTCTTGATAATAAGCAGGCAATGAATAATTATCTTACAAAAAACAGGCCTCTTTTATACATGCCGATAGATAATAAAAAAGGTTTTTTCATATATACAGGTATTGAACGTCTGGTAGATTTAGAAGCTATGAATGATGATATTAATTTTAGAACAAATAAAAGCTCATATTTTGTTCGGTATTGGACTATTGTTCTAACAGACGATAAATATTTATTGTATAAAAATATTTATATGGATCCATTTAGTGTTTTAAACTTTGATTACAGGAACCAATTAAAATTGAAGTTTAAATAATTATGAAAGTTCGATGCAAGTATAATACATGTCAAGATTTAAGGCGTTATGAAAATAAATTGTTGAAGGAAGAGGAGTTGGGAAGGTTTGGAGCTACGGGACATACAATATATGGAGAAATAACGGTAGGAAGAGAATATTTGGTGATGGGAATGATAATGTTTGAATCCTATTTGTCCTATTTAGTAGATGATGATGGACTTATTTCAGCTTGCCCTTGTCAGCTATTTGAAGTCGTTGATGATAAAGTGGATCCTAAATGGCATTTTAGATTAATTGAAAAGGAAGAGGATATATATCCTTATATTCAAGCAATTTGGGGCTATTATGAGTTGTGCAATGATAAAAATTCGTATAAAAAATTAATTGTAGAAAAAGCAGAAGATGCTTACCAGACTTATTTCAAACGAAAAAATGAATTCTTGTAATATTCATGTAAAGGAAGGATAAAACAAATAATTTTTATTCAATATGTGGCTAAATATAGGGAAAACAATATCTCAAAATAAAAAAGATGAGTGATTTAAAGAAAATAATAAATGAAATTATTCCTGTAGATGATTATAAACATAGGAATGGCTTTTCGAATCATAAAATAGTAGATCGACTTAGTTTAGAAGAAAAACCCTATATAGAAGATGAATTAATAAGAATGCTAGATAATGAATACGACTCACTAATTATTGAAACGTTGGCATATATGAAATCTATAAAAGCTTTACCTCTTTTATATCAATTATTAGATGACGATTTTAATGCTTTATCTAAAATAATAATAGCTACATCAATCTTTGGAATAAATAATGATTTAAAAATGATAGATATTGTGATCTGCAATTTTAAATGTTTGGAGGATACTTATCAACAGATTTGTGCATTCTACTATTTAAATCAATTTGAAAATGAGAAAACAAATGATATTATTAATAGCCTTATTGTTAGTTCGAATGAATTAGTGGCATATAATGCAAAAAGAGCATTAAAAATGTCAGAAAAATAAGGTTGCAAATTTATTTATAAATCATAATTCAGATAATAAGTAGAAGAGTATGGTTAATTTTAAAGATTCAGTATTAGGCTTTATATTGTTAGTTTTAGGCTTTTTTCTTGTTTACAGAACAGTAAAAAACAAAAAGAAAGATTTTAAAGATGTTTATGGTAATTATATAAGTATTTATGTGGGTGAAGTAGGATTGATATTAGTTGGCATGTATTTATTCTTTAAAGAATTGATAAAGCTTTTTTAGATAAATAATATTTTTGTATAATTAATTATTTTTTTGCATATTCATAGAAAGGATAGAAAGACTTATAAACAAAAGAATGAGAATGCTTTTATATGAAGATAAGCTCTATAATTATTAAATATTTATGAATCTGGCTTATGAGCAGAATTTGGTAAATCGAAAAATAGTACTACCTTTGCGCCACAATTGAGAAATGAGGTACTGATAAAAGTACTGAAGATCGCTAATTGCAAATCATAAATGGCCCGTTCGTCTATCGGTTAGGACGTTAGATTTTCATTCTAGAAAGGGGGGTTCGACTCCCCCACGGGCTACACTTCAAAACAATCTTATACAGATTACTTTCCCTTTCAACTCGTTTATAATTCACGGCAAAGTTTCCATATCGTTATTTAGTCTTTTGAAATTCTCGTAAATCTGCAACAACAAATACTGCATTAAGTTAATCCAGGAACCGTTTTAAGGATAATCTGAAAAATAGTCTTACTTTTGTACTCCAATAAAAAAGTAACGATGACAGATAGACTTTTAGTGCGGAAAGGGAAGATCAGATGATAGGAATTGAAGCACTTATTAAACAGAATAAAAGCTTTGTTATTTACAGGGTTCCGGAAGAGGAACCTGTTTTAATTCTTCAGTCGGCTGGTCCCTCTTTTTCTTTAAATGAAATGGATGAACTGGACGGGAAGAGGGGATTTGTCTTTGCTCCGTTCCGGATTTCAGACTCGTCTCCGCTTATACTGATGCAACCGGATGTTTTTATTAAAGGGTGGGAGGATATAAATAGTTATCTATCGAAGGAGCAATGTTCAGAGGATGTCTTGTCTGAAGAAGATACGAAAGATTGCCTGCAAGCAGATAATTACGATTCTTATTCGCAGGCTTTTTCTTCGTTTATATCTTCGCTCAGAGAAAAAAGATTTGAAAAGCTGGTGTTGTCGCGTACTTCCGTGCAGCCTAAGAACTCTTCTTTTTCTCTTGAAAAGGCTCTTTTCAACGCGTGTGAACGATATGCCGACGCATTTGTTTATCTATATCATGCCCCTCAAACAGGAACATGGCTGGGTAGTACGCCCGAGATTCTGCTTTCCGGAAAGGATGAGCAATGGAATACGGTAGCTCTTGCAGGAACTTTGCCTTTTCATCGGGCTGTTTTGCCGAATGCCTGGAGTGATAAAAATATCCGTGAGCAACAATTGGTTGTAGATTATGTTCGGAATCAGTTGACTGCCTTTGGTGTAACTCCTGAAGAAAATGGTCCGTTTACGGTCCGTGCCGGTGAATTGGCACATCTCAAGAGTGAATTCTCTTTTGCATTACCGGAAAAAGGTCGACTAGGCAGTTTGCTCCGTTTGTTGCATCCCACACCGGCGGTTTGCGGACTCCCCAAAGAGGAGGCGTATCGGTTTATATTGGAGAATGAAGGGTATAACCGTCGTTACTATTCCGGCTTTTTGGGATGGATTAATCCCGATGGAAAGACGGATTTGTATGTAAATTTGCGCTGCATGGAGATTGGTGCTTCTTGTCTTACTCTATATGCCGGAGGGGGATTGTTATCTCATTCGGAGATGGAGCTGGAATGGAAAGAGACGGAGGCGAAACTTCAGACTATGTTGGCGATAATTAAATAAATTGGAGGCTTAGTATGTATTCGAATAAGAAAAATGTTCTTCAGTTGGCTGCGCTGTTGCGCGAATATGGCATCGATCACGTGGTGGTTTCTCCCGGATCACGCATAGCTCCTCTTACTCAGACATTTTCACAGCATCCGGCATTCAAGTGCTTTACGGTGGTGGATGAACGGAGTGCTGCTTTCTTTGCATTGGGTCTTATTCAAAAAATTAATCGCCCGGTGGCTGTGTGCTGCACCTCGGGTACTGCTTTACTAAACTTTGGATCGGCTGTGGCTGAGGCTTTTTATCAACAGTTGCCACTACTTGTTATTTCTGCCGACCGTCCTGCTGCCTGGATAGGACAGATGGACGGACAAACACTTCCTCAACCGGGGATATTTAATACATTGGTAAAGAAGTCCGTTCAACTTCCCGAACCTGTTACCGAGGAGGATGAATGGTATTGCAACCGCCTTATTAACGAGGCTTTACTGGAGCTGAACCATCATGGTAAGGGTCCGGTACAGATAAATGTTCCGCTTTCTGAACCTCTTTTTGAATTTACTACCGAAGAACTTCCGCAGGTAAGAACGATACGATACTCGGGTGGTTATCCCAAGTCTTTGGAAAATAGCAAATATTTCCTCAATCAATGGGCAAAGAGCAGTAAACAAATGATTATTGTTGGTCAGCTTTTGCCCGATGAAAAGGTTAGAAAAGCTATTGAAGAGGTTGCTAAGAAATGGGATTGTGTTATTTTGGCAGAACATATATCAAATGTTTCTTCCTGCCCCGTAATTGGCAATTTCGATCAGATAATATATGCTCTTCCCGAAGAAAAGTGGGACGAGTTTACCCCCGATTTATTGATTTACTATGGTGGACATATAGTTTCCAAACGAATAAAGAAATTCCTCAGAAAGCAACGTCCGGCTCAGCACTGGCATGTTTCTTTGGATGGATCTGTTCCCGATCTTTTCCAATCGTTGACGGATGTGATTGAGATGGATGAAACTTTTTTCTCTCTGCTTGGTTCTCCCGATGAACCGAAAATGGCTTCTTACAGTTTGCTCTGGAAGAATAAATCGGATGAACTGAAAAGTAAAAGGAATGCGTTTACGGAAGCTATGCCTTACTCTGATTTGTTTGTGCTAAATAATCTTTTGCCTCTTTTACCGGAAAAGGCTGTTTTGCAACTGGGTAACAGTTCTTCTATACGTAACGCTCAGCTTTTTGATTTGAATGCAGATATTCCGGTTTATTGTAATAGAGGGACAAGTGGTATAGACGGCTCTATGTCTACGGCTGTAGGATTTGCTGCAATTCATCCGGATCTTACATTTCTGATAATTGGCGATCTAAGCTTTTTTTATGATGTAAATGGACTGTGGAATAAGCATATAAACAAGAACTTACGTATTATGCTGGTAAATAATGGAGGAGGAGAGATCTTCCACTTACTTCCCGGATTAAATAAAGCTGAATCATTAGACGAGCATATTTCTTACAGGCACAATACTGTTGCCAAAGAGTGGGCTCAGGCCATGGGATTTTCTTATCTGTCGGCTGAAAATGAAACAGAATTAAAGAAGAATATTATTACTTTTGTGAGCAGCACCTCTGAAAAGCCAATATTATTGGAGACAATAACGTCAATGGAGGTGAATGCCGAAGTATTTAAAGCATATTATCACAATCTAAAATAGACTGTATATGGAAGAAAGAAAATGGGAAACCATAAAGGAATATGAGGATATTCTTTTTGAGTTTTATAATGGAATTGCAAAGATAACAATCAACCGTCCTCGTTATAGAAATGCGTTTACTCCTACAACAACAGGAGAAATGAGTAATGCACTTACAATCTGCCGCGAATGTGCCGATATTAGTGTAGTTGTTATCACTGGTGCCGGAGATAAGGCATTTTGTTCAGGAGGCGACCAGAATGTAAAAGGTAAAGGTGGGTATATTGGCAAAGACGGTGTACCTCGTTTGAGCGTGCTTGATGTACAAAAGCAAATTCGTTCTATCCCTAAACCGGTTATTGCAATGGTGAATGGTTATGCCATTGGCGGCGGTCACGTGCTTCAGGTAGTATGCGACCTTTCAATAGCTTCCGAGAATGCAATTTTCGGTCAGACTGGTCCTCGTGTTGGTAGTTTTGATGCCGGATTCGGCGCTTCTTACCTGGCTCGTTGTGTGGGACAGAAGAAAGCTCGTGAAATCTGGTTCCTTTGCAAACAATATAATGCTCAGGAAGCTTTGGATATGGGACTGGTAAATAAAGTTGTTCCTCTTGACAAACTTGAAGATGAAGTGGTGGAATGGGCAGAAACAATGATGATGCACAGTCCATTGGCTTTACGAATGATTAAAGCCGGACTGAATGCCGAACTGGATGGTCAGAGCGGAATTCAGGAATTGGCTGGTGACGCTACTCTTTTGTATTATCTTACAGAAGAAGCTCAGGAAGGTAAAAATGCGTTCCTTGAAAAACGTAAACCTGACTTTAAACAATTTCCAAAATTTCCTTAGTAATGACGTTTAAAACAACCATACGTCCTTCAACATTACACTTTAAGCAACCTGCCGGAACTTCCCGCGGAGTGTATAATACCCGGAAAGTGTGGTATGTTGGCATTACTTCTGTTGAAGAACCACAAAGAATAGGTTTGGGAGAGTGTGCGCCTCTGCCAAACCTAAGCTGTGATGATCTTCCCGATTATGAGAATATTCTCAGTGAAGCCTGCAAACAATTAGAGCAAACCGGAGTGATCGATAAAGAAGCGTTGCGCCCTTATCCGTCCATTCTTTTTGGCTTGGAAACAGCTCTGTTACATTTTCAGGCAAACAGTTTTGCGCTTTGGGATACACCTTTTTCTCGTGGAGAAAGTGGTATTCCTATTAACGGACTTATCTGGATGGGGGATTATGCAAACATGTACCGCCAAATTGAGAAGAAGATGGAGCTTGGTTTTCATTGTATCAAACTAAAGATTGGTGCTATTAATTTTGAAGAAGAACTCTCTTTGCTGCGACACATTAGAAAGCACTTTACTGCCAGAGAAGTAGTATTGAGAGTAGATGCAAATGGTGCTTTCTCTCCGGAAGATGCCATGAATAAGCTCAACCGACTGGCGGAATTGGATATTCATTCCATAGAGCAACCTATTCGTGCCGGACAGCTTGACGAGATGGCAAGATTAACTAAAGAAACGCCGATACCTATTGCTCTTGATGAAGAACTTATCGGGGTGACTTCATTAAAAAGCAAAGCTGAACTTTTAGATAAAATAAATCCGCAATATATTATCCTTAAACCGTCTCTTCACGGAGGAGTATGTGGCTCCACTGAATGGATTGATGAGGCTGTAAAGAGAAATATTGGCTGGTGGATTACTTCTGCTTTGGAATCGAATATAGGATTGAATGCCATAGCTCAATGGTGTGCTACACTTAATACTACTCTTCCTCAAGGATTGGGTACCGGCATGCTCTTTACCGATAATGTAGAAATGCCTTTGGTGATTCGTGAAGATAAACTTTGGTATGGAAGAAAATAACTTGCAGCACTTTGAATTTGATATAAGTAAACAAGTTCTGATTCTGGATAGTATAACTTATTCATCTACCGAGGCTTTGGACTTCCTGAAAAGAAAAAGTGAGTATGATGGTTTATATTCCTTTCTACTTGAATGGTTTGATGGCAAGACTGAAATAAAAGTTCATACTTCCGGTTCTACAGGCAAACCGAAAGAATTGCTTGTGCGCAAGGAGCAGATGATGCAAAGCGCACGATTAACTTGTGAATTTCTTCATTTAAGAAAAGGAGACTCTGCACTGATAAATATGTCATTGGGCTACATTGCCGGAAAAATGATGGCCGTTCGTGCTTTGATTGCCGGACTTGATATTCATTATATTCCTCCTTGCGGTCACCCACTGGAAAATATTAAAAAGCCTTTTCGCTTTTTATCAATGGTGCCTTTGCAAGTCTTTAATAGTCTGCAAGTACCCGAAGAAAGAAAGATTCTCGAGGAATCTGATATCCTGATTATTGGTGGTGGGGCAATTGATGCTAAGCTGGAAGAAGAACTGAAAAAGCTTCCCGGTGAGATTTACTGTACTTATGGAATGACTGAAACACTCTCTCATATCGCATTGAGAAGAATCAATGGCGGACAAGCATCTAAGAGCTATTATCCTTTTTCCTCGGTAAATCTCTCACTTTCAGAAGATGGTACGCTTGTAATCAATGCACCTCTGGTTAGTGATGTTGTATTGCAGACAAATGATATAGCAGAGATAAATCCTGATGGTAGTTTCAATATTATAGGTCGTAAAGACAATACAATAAATAGCGGAGGAGTAAAGATACAGATAGAGCAGGTAGAAGAGAAACTAAAAGCACTTATTCATGCACCTTTTGCTGTAACGTCTAAGAGTGATTCAAAATTTGGCGAAATTGTTGTTTTACTTGTTGCTGCTCCCGTTGATGATGAAATGCTTAAAACGGAGATGAGTAAGGTGCTGACTTCCTATCAGGTTCCTAAAAAAATCTTTGTTGTTGATTCAATTCCCTTAACTGAAAGCGGTAAGATTTGTAGGGCTAAGGTGAAAGAGATAGCTTCGACCTTAAATTAATGAGTAAAGCCTTATTCTTTAAGGCATATAACAAGACGAGGCTGTCCGAAAAATAAAATTAAGTATTTGAGAATTGAATATTTGAAAGCGATTTCAGGTAAGAGAACCGAAAATAAAGATATAGAAATGGGGTTGTTCAACGTTGGAATAACCCCATTCTATTTATAAACTCCTCAAAAAATATTAATCATTTAGCATTTATGAGTCATGATATCCAGTATATATCTATCAGTTTCATTCATGCCTTTAGATCCAATGAGTGTAAGGTTCTGAATACTCTTATCAACGTCATCTTCAATAATTCCTTCTACGGAAGAAACACATTTTTCTTCCATTGCCATCATTGCAGAAAATACAGCAGTTGATACACCACTTGTCACTTTTAAAGCACAGCTAGGCTTGGCTCCATCACAAATCATACCTGTAAGGTTGGCAATCATGTTTTTTACGGAATAGGAAACATTGGTATAGTTTCCTCCCATTAAGTGAGTAATACCGCAACTAGAACCAGTGGCAGCTATAACACAGCCACATAAAGCAGACAGTCTGCCTAGACTTTGCTTGATGTAAATTACAGTGAGGTGACTTAACATCAGTGCTCGTATCAACTCTTCTTCAGAATTACCATTGTTTTCAGCATAAACAACCACGGGCAGTGTTGCAGCAATACCCTGATTTCCACTGCCGGAGTTACTCATTACCGGAATCATTGCACCAGCCATACGTGCATCGCAAGCAGCAGAAGTATATGATACAATTTTTGAAAAAACATTATCTCCGATAATCTTTTGCTCTTTTCCTTGTTTTAATATCTTCCCCAAGCCGTGTCCGTAATCCTCTTTGAATGCACATTGGGCTGCCATTTTATTCAAATGAGCGGAGTCTAAAATAAATCTAATATCGTCAATAGGGGTTGACATTGCAAAATCGTAAACCTTATGAAGTGTGAGAGCCGGAGTTGCATTGTCACTTTCTTCTGAAGAATTTGTCTTGACTTCAAGAAGAATTTGTTCGTCTTTAGCAATGTATACAAAGTTTGTATGCCCACCTGATATGATTGCTGTTGCGCTGCTCTTGTCAGTTTTGCATATTACCTCTATATATAGCTTCTCTGTAATGTTTTCTTTTAGAGAAATCTGAATACTCTTCGCATTGATGAGTTGCTTTCCTCGTTCTACATCGGCTGGAGTTACATCTTTGAGGACTTCCAGTCCGTAGGTTGATTTTCCAATAAGTGCTCCTAATGCTACCGCTATAGGTAGACCTATCATTCCTGTTCCGGGAATACCTACTCCCATGGCATTTTTTAGGATATTGGCACTTAAATATACGTCAATGTGAGTTGGTGCTGCTTGCAGCGTTTCTACAGCTTTAGCTACACACAAGGCTACGGCAATAGGTTCTGTACAACCTATCGCCGGAACAACCTCGCGCTTTACCAGGGAAATAATCTGTTTTGTCTCAAATTCAGTTATCATCTTCTATAATTATCAAGCCCTGTCTGTAGGAAGTTTACGTACTTACCGATATCCTCATTATAAGCATATGACTTATTTAAAGGATCTCCTTCGTTATTTAGCAATACATAAAATGGTTGAGCATTTGCCCCAAACTTTGTGCGTTGCAGGTAACTCCATTTATCGCCCACGGTACGCAAAATGCGTTCTGTACCGTTTTCATTAATAGTTACTTGTTGTGTTAATGGCTGCTTTTCATCCACATAAAGCGTAATAAGCACATAATCATTGTTTATTAGTTCGCTTACCTTGTTATCGGTCCATACTGAAGCCTCCATCTTACGACAATTTACACAACCATATCCTGTAAAGTCTATCATAACTGGTTTTCTATTCTTTTTAGCATACTCCATACCTTCGTCATAGTCGGTAAACTTAGGATGTACTTCATTGGCATACAAATTGAAGTCCTGTGTTTTCATTGGTGGAGCAAAAGCACTGACCGCTTTAAGCGGAGCACCCCAAAGTCCGGGAACCATATATGCTGCAAATGCCAGTGAAATGAGTGCCATGAAAAAACGTGGAACGCTAACCTTATTATCATCATCATCGTGAGGGAAGCGGATCTTTCCAAGTAAATAGAATCCTAGCAGTGCAAAGATTACAATCCATAAAGCAAGGAATGTTTCACGATCCAGTATTCTCCATCCATAGGCCAGATCGGCTACGGAAAGGAACTTCAGTGCAAATGCCAGTTCCAGGAATCCAAGGAATACCTTGATTACATTCATCCATCCTCCTGATTTAGGCATTGACTTTAGCCAGGAAGGGAAGAGTGCAAACAGTGTAAACGGAAGTGCCAATGCTATGGCAAACCCTAACATACCAACAGCCGGGGCAATGATATCACCCGTAGTGGATACCTGTACCAGCAAGAATCCAATAATTGGTCCGGTGCATGAGAAAGAAACCAATGACAATGTGAAAGCCATTAGGAAAATACTTAAAAGACCTGTTGTTTTCTCTGATTTACTGTCAATGGCTGTTGTCCACGATGAAGGCAATGTTATTTCAAACGCTCCGAAAAAAGAAGCTGCAAAAACAACCAACATCAGGAAGAACAATATATTGAATACAGCATTCGTAGATAGAGAATTCAGCGCATTGGCTCCGAACAACAATGTGATAAGCAGTCCCAAACTTACGTAAATCACCACGATAGAAGCTCCGTAAGTCCACGCATCCCTGATTCCTTTCTTTTTATCTTTACTTCTTTTGAGGAAGAAGCTTACAGTCATAGGAATAATAGGCCATACACATGGAGTAAACAAAGCTAGTAATCCTCCTGCAAACCCGGTAATAAAGATGTAAATCCATCCCATATTCTTCTGGCTGTTTCCATCACCCATCGCATTAAGCTGAGTGATAACCGGTTTCCAGTAATTGCTTTTTATTGCAGTGGCAGAGTCTGCAGCTACACTGTCGGTATTCTGGATAGCTTTTATTGAAGCTGTATCTGCTACCGGAGCATTAACTTGTTCATTTTGTGCCGCACGTTGCTCATCAGCTTTAACCTTATCGTTTTTCCCTGAAAAATTGAAGGAAACCTGAGTAGGAGGCAGGCAGTTTTCATCGTCACAAGCACCATATTCCAGATAACCTTTTATATTGTATACGGGCTTTGTGAACTTTATTTTCTGCACAAAAACGACACTATGTTCAAAGTATTTCAAGTTCATTTCAAAGATCTTATCGTACTTTGAAATTTCCTTTGAAGCAGGAGTTAGTTTTCCAACCAACTTTACACCATCTATTTTATCAGTGTTGAAGGTCGCCGAAATAGGTCCTCCTGAAGGTAGGTTTACAGAATATACATGCCACCCATTTTCAATGGAACCTGTGAATGTGATTTCTGCTTCAGTGTCCGATAATGTTTTGAACTTGGTACTGAACTTTACCGGTTCCTGTATCTGAGCGTAGATACAGGAAGCCAGTAGTAAGAGAGTTAGAGAAAAGAATAATCTTTTAAACATAGATTTGGCTATTTAAAAAGTTCATCTAGTTTTTTACTTAGAGATTCACCGCGTAGTTGTTCTCCAATAACTTTTCCGTTAGCATCTAATAAAAATATTGCAGGAATTAATTTAACCTTAAACAAATCAGCAATTCCATTTTGATCCAGATAATTAGGCCATTTTAGTTGTTCTTCTTTCAGAGCTTTTTCCCAGTCAGCCTTTTTCTTATCAATAGATATACTTATAATTTGAAGTCCTTTGCCTGCATATTTAGCATATTGAGCTTTTAGGTTAGGAATTTCCTTTCTGCATGGGTTGCACCAAGAAGCCCAGAAGTCGATTAAAATATATTTTTTCCCTTTAAATAGAGTAGTTGCCGGAATAATTTTCCCATTTTCAGTAACATTGAATGATGGAGACTTGGTGCCTACAAATCCTTTAGGATAAAGTTCTTCTTTTACTAATTTGCCATAGTAGCTATCTTTAGCTTGTTGTGAAAAAGATTCATATAATGGTTTTTGTTCTCCGGTGAAATAGCTCATCATATCCATCATAAGAAATGGTCCCCACCATGAATCCTTATTACTTATTATAATACTGTTAGTGATAGTCTCAACTGTGTCGAAGAAGTTTTTTTCATCAGCTGCAAACTTTTTCCATTCGGCTGTTTTGTATAAAGAGTCTAATGCTGTTTTATTTTTTTCAGTTCTGGCTTTATCTACAGCTTTCAGAATAATATCATTATTATCGTGATAGGCTTTATAAAGGGAGTCTAAAGAATTTCTTGGAGACTTTTTTTCAAGATATTCATCATTAAGTTTGCTACCGGTAATCTTAATGTTGTCAAAAACATATATTTTATTGTTTCCATTTGTACTAAGAGATGCTTTTGCAGAAACTGATACATTTTCGTTATCGATTACTAAAGAGCAAGAACCATAATATCCGTCAACAGTTATGTGAAGCTGGCGAGGTTCTTCAATTGAACCGCTAAATGTAAACTGTCCGTCTTTAATTATAGCTTCTGCAATAGCCTTTTCTGTTTTGTGAGTTCCACCTGGTGTTAATAGCATTTTTGAACCATCAGGAATACCTTGTATATTACCCTTTATAGTAAATGAACCCGGTGTTTTTGATATGCATGACATTGGTAATGCCAATAAGATTATCAAAAAAAGTTTTATTAAATTTCTCTTTTCCATGTTTTTGTTTTTTTGTTATTATTTATCTACATTTTGAGTGATTGTTCCATTTCCTGGATTGCTAGTTGCCCCCATTGGGAAAGGCATTGTCCATAGATGCGATGTTGGAGACAGTGTATAAGTTGTTCCATTTACAGTTTTGGTGAATGTACGAGCATAATTACTATCTAGATTTAAACGGCGAGCATCAGCAAAGGGCACGATGGAAAATATAAGTTCATTTTCTTTAGTTCTCCATATCTTTTTAACAGCATCGGTAATTGAGGTTGCAGTAAGATCCTGATATTTTGCAGGTAATATTCTTGTTTTACGCACCGCATTTAATGCATCCATAGAACCGGTTAAATCATTCTTCCGTGCCAGACATTCTGCTTTTATAAGATACATTTCAGTAGTAGTTAACCCACCGTAATTAAAATATCCGTTTGTTGTTCCTGCATAGTAAGTATCAGTACCAACTGTCTTTACTTTCCAGCGTGCAGCAAATCGGGCATCTCCATCTTCAAAACGGGCAGCTCTACTAACAGGAATATTAACTTCTGTTGAAGCATAATTTGAACTTCCATGACGATAGTTGTAGTTTTCTACATAAGTATAATTATATGGCGATGATGTAGCTGTATATGATATAGGATTAAGAATCTGTGACTTATTACTTTCGTAGTAAGCAACCCAGTCATATAATTTATTGTTTAGTTTCAGAGCTTCTTCAGCATATTTAAGTGCATTTGTATAATCAGACATTTGTAGATATACGCGTGCATAAAATGCATAAGCAGTTGCTAAACCTGGGTGTAGAATTGTAGCTGGCTTTTCCGGAAGGTTAGGTACTGATTCACTTAATTCTTTTAGTATATAATCATATAAATCCTTAATTGTAACTTGTTTTGAAGGTGCATTTATATCTGCACTGCTAATTACAGGAACAGCCAGTTTTGTGGCAGCAGTAGTTGCCTCATAAGTGTCTGCATAGTAATTTACCAGATTGAAATAGTTCATAGCCCTTAATACCCTTGCCTGAGCTATCAAAGTATTCCTTTCATTTTCAGTGGCATTGGTTGCAGTAGGAGCGTGCTCTATAATCAGATTACAGGTTGAAATGGATGCATAACTTGCATAATAAGTCGTTTCATCACTATTGTTCAACTTTACTCTGTCTGCAGCTTCATCCCACATATAATTGGCTTTCCATAGTGGATAGTAGTTTAAAGATGATGATGAAGGATATCTATCATTCAATAATAGATTTGCCTGAGTAATATCAACACGATGACAACCATATTCATCTCTTAACAATGCTTCAAAATCTGCAAGTGTTTCAGGAATCTTCTGCCCTTTTGGAACGTCATCCAGATAACCATTACAAGAGTTAAGAGTAATACTTAACCCAATTATTAGGGAGTATAGTATGTTTTTTATTATTTTTTTCATGACTAATTCTTTTTAATGATTAAAAGTTTAAATAAAGACCCATTACATAATTGGGAGAATTGTATCCGTTAAGCTGATATTTGGCATCATTATTAGCAGCCCAGGTATATGCGTTTTCTACATTAAATTGGATACGTGCACTACTTAAATGAGCTATTTTGCAATATTCAGCGGGTATTTTATATGATAATGCTACATTGTTTAATCTTATATTTGATGCATTAATTACATTAATATCTGAGTAAGAATACATAGAATATGAGTCATAGCTATAATCGGATTCATATTCGTAAACCACTCTTGGTACATTTGTTTTAAGTTCGTCGCCGGCTTGTTTCCAACGGTTATTGATTTTCTTATTAACAGGAGCAAAATCTGTTATATAACCATATATCGCTGATGAGTAGCTATTATTTAAAGCTGGTAGGAACTTATTACGCATTTTATGACCTAGGTTATAGATTAGTAAAAATGAAAGCTCTAAATTTTTGTAGCTTAATGAACTTCCGAATGAACCGGCATGGACTGGCACTGTAGATCCGCAGTAAGTTATTGCATCAAGAGTAGTAGGTTGATGAGTTACTTTATTTCCGGCACCATCATAAACCTGTGGTAAACCGGTACTACTTAGCCCTGCCCATTTGTATCCGTAGATTGCAGTATAGGAATTTCCAATAATTGGATATGCATCTGGATAGTCTAATTGTAAGTAGTATACTGGAGCTTTCACATTAACATAGGTTACTTTATTCTTGTTGTACCCATAAAGTAACGAAGCATTCCAGGTAAAGTCTTTAGTTCGGATAATATCTCCGTTTAATGTAACTTCAACTCCTCTGTTTCTCATACCACCATTGTTTATTTTGTATGTAGAGTATCCCCAGCCTTCTGTTGGAACTCCCATTGTGTTTGCCAACAGATCCTCGCCTTTTTTATTATAGTATTCAATGGAACCATTCAATCGTCCTTGCAAAATAGAAAAGTCTGTTCCAATATTAATCGTAGTGGTTTTTTCCCATGATAACTGAGGATTAGGACGTGAGTTTATATTTCCTTGTAAACCGCCTACTGTTGTATTTTGACTATAATTTGCAGTCATATATGGTGCATTGAGCTTTGCAATATTTCCTCCAATACCATATGACAAACGGAGTTTTAACATATTAACCCATGAAACATTAAAGAAAGATTCTTTATTAACATTCCAGCTTGCTCCAACAGACCAGATTGGTTTGTTTTGATATTTGCTGTCTGTTCCCCAAAGATTTGAGCGGTCCCAACGCAGACTTCCTGTTGCTGTATATTTACCTTCGTAAGTGTATCCGGCATTCCCGTAGAAAGACAAAAAGCTATTAGTCAACTCTTTTAGATAAGTCATATTTGATGGGTAAAAATAGCTTCCTGAGATTAGCTTTCCTGTAAGGTTAGATAGCATTTTAGCATCAACAAGTTCGAAGGATAGCATTTCCGGATCGTAATTATACAATGTGTTGTTTGAATATTCTATTTTTGAACGTCTGGCTTCTGTTCCGGCTATAACTGTTAAGTCGTGTTTGTCTGCAAATGTTTTATTAAAGTCTAGCTGTTGACGGAAGTTATATGCATTAGAAAATTGATTCTCAGTAAAGTAAATATTTCCGTAGGGTATGTTATATGCCACAGCTCCAGTTGAAGAATTGTATGTTGCAAAACCGTTTACAAGACTACGTACATCATATGATTCCTTATTTCTTAGCTTATTGGAACGAATTGTGTTATATTCATATTGAAATTGAACACTATATTTAAGCCAGTCGGCAAGCTTAATATTCAGTTTTGCATAAGTACGGTTTGAGAAGTTTTTTGATCTAGTGAGATTACGTCCTAATTCATCCAACGGAGTTAAATCCATATTATAAAGGCCCTTTGACTTAATTGTATTCAAAGTAGATTCACTAAAGCGAGAGGCCATAGTAGATACATAAGGATTTCCATCATTATCTATCAATGAATTGTAGGGCATATAGTCAAAACCAGGATTAAGTGCGTTGTATGATTGTGTTGTACCATTACTATAAAGAGTATAACTACCTAATTCCAGTTTTAGCCACTTATAAATGTCAGTTATATTAGCTAAATTAATACCGACAGACTCATTTTGAGAGTACTTATCTTCTAGTTGATTCTTTTTATATGTTACCGATGATTGGAAAGAGTTGGTATCTGTGGTTTTCCCGATACGTAAGTTCTGTTGTTGGTAAAAAGGATTTCGTTTCGTATACTTTTCTACGTCTTTATAATATTGATAGCCTTTTGATGCTAATGTGCCCAGCGTGGTATTTAAGTCTGTTTGAGAGATATTGCCAGAATAATAATCTAAAATTGATTCCATTCCGGTACTGGTAAATATAGCATTCTTTTTATAGCTGGTAGCATAAGCAATGGCAGCAGCATCAGTAATATATCCTGATGAGTTGGCCGAAACTTTAAGTTTTGGATTATTATCAGCCCATCCTTTTTCTAGCTCAACAATATCAGCTGCATCTGTGCGGTTATCCATATAATAAGAGTAAGGAGAGAAGGTATATGTACTCGAGAATGAGACATTGGTCTTTCCTTTGGACGCTTTTTTTGTAATGATGACCACAACTCCGTTTGCCGCACGTGCCCCGTAGATAGATGTTGCGGCAGCATCTTTTAAAACTGTAATACTTTCAATATCTTCAATATTTAGATCCGGAATACTTTCTTCCAGACTTCCATACTGGGTATATCGGGAACTTTCTACAGGAAATCCATCTATTACGTATAAAGGCGTTGTCATTCCATTCATTGATGTTACACCTCTTAACTTACCGTCATTAAATCCAGCAATTTGTCCTTCCAAAACTGAACTTAAACTACTTAATCTTTTTTGTTCAAGTTTATCAGCCGATACCTTTGCAAAAGCACCCGTAGCCCGTTCGCGGGAAATTGTCTGGTATCCAGTTACAACAATTTCATCTAACTGCTGATCATTCTTGTGGAGAGTTACATTCAAGGAGCTATTCTTGCCAACAACATGTGTCTGACTCAGAAAACCAATATAAGAGAATTCCAGTTTATCAGACTCAGAGTTGATGGAGATTGAATAGCGACCATCCATGTCTGTCAATGTTCCTATAACTTTATTATTGGAACTGTGTAAAGTGACTGTCGCACCGATTAGTGCCTCGCCTTGCGTATCGGTTACAATTCCGCTTACTTTCTTTTTTGATGTGTTTCCATATTGGGCATATATCTGGCCCGGAATAAGTAAAGCTACAATCAAAAACAGGCATCCTAAAACAACGTTTCTCTTCATATTTTTCAGCTTTAAAATGATTAATACTCTTTTTGCAAAATAATAGATTTATCGCTAAATAAACCTAATAAAAAGGCATTTGATATCGGCAATTGTCGATATCGGAAGAAAAAAGTAAGCTATTTGTTTGTTTTGGTGTTCTTTTGTAATTTTAAAAACAGCATTTATGCAAAGTGGAGGTAGCATATTTCTATTTAATAGAAATACTTAGTAAAATGTGGAAATGAAATAGTTCTTTTATTTCTCGCTTTGTATCTAAGACCACGAATGAAGGCTAATGAATTCAGGTATGAGGGCTTATCGGTTCTCGGCCTAGGGCTTATGGGTTCCCAGTTGTGAACTTAGTAATGTTTGTCAGGTTACAACGTTGCTTTTATCATTAAAAGAAGTTATATATAGTGTTATGTCTTTTATTATTAGACGTTTAAGAAAGTCTATAGCAATTTATCCTATTTCCAGAGAAAAGTTGAGCTAACTGCTCTATAAATAAATTAGTGGCAGATGCCAGGTAATTAGTAGCAGATGAAATGTATCAATAATTTATCTGCTACCGCTGAAAACCCTATAAATAAGGCTTTCTGTTCAAATTAGTAGCAGGTAGCAAATCAATTTATGTTTTTTGTGTTTTGTGGAAAGCTATAACTAATGGGAATTTCCTATTTCTATTTGTCTATTTCACTATTCTTTTGCAATTCTATAACTTTACTCCTGTAAAGTGAAGGAGGCATACCTATACTTGATTGGAAAACCTTATAAAAAGTTGATATAGAGTTAAAACCTAATTGTGCCGAGAGTGCTTTAAGAGGTATATTGTTATTAGGATCAGAAAGAATGTGAACAGCTTCGTCAACCCGATATGAGTTGATATAATAAGTAAATGAAGAACCAAATTTCTCGTTTATAATCTGAGAAAGATAAGTTCTGTTAGTTCCTAACATATCAGCAAGCTTTTCCTTTGTAATAAAGTTATCTTTATAGATCTGTTTTTCACGCATCAACATTTCCAGCTGCTCATAAAGAGTTGAACTCTTTTCATCAGTTAACGATGAAACAGAATATTTTTCAGATAGTTCATTCTTTTCTCCTTCTTGCAACTGCTTTATTTGCTGGTAGAGGTTTTTCTCTCTTTTTATGGCATCTTGATTTTGACGGACAATATTGAGATAGAGTTTGTTTTTACGGTAATACAGGTAGTATAGACCACCAAGAATGATAACACCCAGCAATAAAATATAAACCAAAAAACGAATATTATTCTCTTTTTGCAATAACTCTAATTTATTTTGCTTTATCTCATTTTCTTGTCTTTCTGTATCATATTTAACTCTGATTTCGTTCAATGAGCGCTCTTTTTCTGCATTAAAACGTTTATTGGATTCCTGATGATAGATTTTGTAGCATTTAAGTGATTCTTTATAATTATTCTCTAATTCATAGCACTTAGAAAGTGACTCGTATAGTTCATAGAGAAACATCTTGTTATTCTTTTTATGACACAATACTATTCCGCTATTTAATAAGTCAGCTGCCTCTCTGTATCTTTTATTTTTCATTAAAAGATCTGCATAGTTTATATAACAATTAGATAAAGACGAAGTATTTGCCAGCTTTGCATATTTTATGGCCTTATCAAAATATGCTTCAGCCTGTTGCTCGTCTCCCATATAAAATAGAGTTCTTCCAAAAAGTGTATATACATTTGTCTGATCGTAGAACTCATTTTTATCCATAAGAAACTCTGCTTCTCTTAAATACTTAAGAGTTTCATTGTATTTCTTCATTAAGAAATATATCTGCGAAGTATTTACGGCGCCGGCATAAATAATAAAAGGGTCATTTTGCTTATGTCCCAAATCATAACACTCTAAAGTATATTTTAAACCTGTTGTGTCTTTCTTAAGATAATATACTTCGCCCATATTGCATAAAAGTATTGAATACAGCCTTCTGTATTTTGAACGTTTGGCAGATTCAATTCCTTTCATATAATATGAAATAGAACTATAATAATCATTTTCTATGTTTAATGCATAAAGTCCAAGACCATTATATACGGAAGAAAGAACAGAGTCATTTTTTAGTTTTAAAGCCAGCTTCTTAGATTTCTCCAAGTAAATTTTAGCCGACTGTTTATATCCTTTCATCATTAAGGCTTGTCCCAGATAAACAGAACCATACATTTGATAATTCTCATTTTCTGTTTTTCTTCCTAGTTCCAGCAATTTCTTTGAGTATAGAATGGCGTGGTTGAAGTCTGAAATGTTTAGAGAGTGTTGCCCCAAATCTTTCAATATATTGCCATCATTCTTATTCATAAGCACTTTTGCATATTGCTCATTAATAATATCCCTATTTTTATTTTGTGAAAATAAAAAAGGAGGAAAGAATATAGCTACAAGGATCAGGGCAAAACAATATTTCATAAGTGGCAGGAGCTTAAAATTGACTTTTGAAATACAAAGTTATCGTTAAATTGTAAACAGGGAAATACCATAAATATGGCATTCCCTATGACATAATGAGAAATTTATTTATTATGAAGGCTTGCAAACTTCAGGCACACAGGTTTATCCAGTTCAATCTTCTTTCCAGTATCTTCAAGTAAACCACTCTTAGAATTAATTTTAAAAATCTGAATTACATTACTGTTTTTGCAAGCAACCAAAAGTAACTTGCCATTGGGTGTAATTATGAAGTTACGCGGATGGATTCCTGTATACTGATATCCGATTTTTGTAAGTTTCCCATTTGTCTGGTTTACCTTAAAAATAGCAATACCATCAGCTTTTAAACGGTTTGAGGCATATAAGAATTTGCCATCAGGTGTAAGATGAATATCAGCACTTCCTTTTTTGTCAGTTCCAGGAGTTGTATCTGATGCTATGTACTGAATATCTTTTAATATTCCGTTATTGTACTGAAATACTGTTACTTTCCCGGATAACTCATTGATGAGGTAAGCATACTTGCCGTTTGGATGAAAAGTAATGTGTCTCGGACCAGATCCCTTCTCTACATCAAAAGCTTCTGGTTTACCTGCTTGCAGGAACTGAACAGAGTTATCTTCTGCTTCAGTATAGTTTAAATTAAATTTATCTACTTTGTCTTTTCCAAGATCGTCGGCTAAAAGATATTTCCCTTCCGGAGTAAAAGCAACACAATGTAGATGAGATTTTGGTTGTGGTTCCGGAGCATCTTTCTTATCAAAAGTAATTATCTGATTTGAAGGGAACAGTGTTCCATCTTTCTTAATTTTAAATACAGAAACATTTCCTCCTGTATAATTAGCTGTAATTACATATTTTCCTTTTGGATCGATGTTAATATAACAAGGTGACCCACCGAATGTTTTCTGAGAATTAAGGCGGGTTAGTTTACCATTCTTTTTATCGAATGAAAGAGCATAAGCAACTCCTCCTTCGTCCTCGTTTTCTCCAACAGAATAAACAAACTTTTCATCTTTTGAGAGATTCAGATAAGAAGGATTGGAGAGTTCATCAATTTCATTAACATAACTAGCATCTCCTGTTTCCGTATTGAAGCGGTAAACGTATATACCTTTGCTCGTTCCGGAAGTGTAAGTTCCTATAAGCAGGAAGAGCTCGCTGTTCTTTTTATCTTTACTGGAGTTATCTTTTGGTGTGAAAGATGATAGTGTTAAGGCACAGATACTCATTAGCATTAATTTTTTGAGCATAATTATTCTTTTTAGTAGTGGATTCATTTGCAAAGATAAAAAACATCTCTGCAGACGAAATAGTTCTTCCTTTTAATTTTATCTTTGTAGCCGAAATATTATAAAAGAACAGCAATGACTCGGATTTTTTTAATCGGATATATGGGAGCGGGGAAAACAACTCTTGGAAAAGCTTTTGCCAGAGAGATGAATTTATCTTTTGTTGATCAGGATTGGTATATTGAGGAACGCTTCCATAAAACCGTGCAGGAAATATTTGCGGAGAGGGGAGAACAAGGCTTCAGAGAGTTGGAACGCCAGATGCTTCATGAAATTGCTGAATTTGAGGATGTTGTTATTTCAACCGGAGGAGGTGCTCCTTGCTTTTATGATAACATGGACTTTATGAATCAAAAAGGAGAGACTGTCTTTTTAAACGTTACTCCGGAAGTATTGTTTAGCCGTCTGAAGATGGCTAGTCAAAATCGCCCTATTCTGAGAGGTAAAACTAACGAAGAGCTAAAAGCATTCATTGCAAAGGCACTAGAGAAACGTGCTCCGTTTTATTCAAAGGCTAAATATATATTTAATGCCGATGAACTGGAAGACATATACCAAATAAAATCTTCTGTCAATATGCTAAAAGAACTACTTGGCTTGTAAATCTTCTCTTTACTTCTTGCAAATGCTAAATGTTGTAGCATACATACAAGTTATTGTGTGTATGTTATATATCTGTATTCTCACCTAAAGTATCACATATTTTGTTTTATTATATTAAGAATGTGTCGTATTTAGTAAAAATATACTTATTACTGATTGAAAACTATAGATTTATACGTACTTTTGCGTTATTAATAACTTACCATAAATAGTATAAGATTAGAAAATGAGAAAATGGCGTATTGAAGATTCAGAGGAACTTTACAACATTACCGGTTGGGGAACCTCGTACTTTGGTATCAATGACAAAGGTCATGTAGTGGTTACCCCCAAGAAAAATGGAGTGGCTGTCGACTTAAAAGATTTAGTTGATGAATTGCAACTGAGGGATGTTTCGGCTCCTATGTTATTGCGCTTTCCGGATATTTTGGATAACCGGATTGAGAAAACAGCTAAATGTTTTCAGATTGCATCTGAGGAATATGGTTATAAAGCACAGAACTTTATAATTTATCCAATCAAAGTAAATCAAATGCGCCCGGTTGTTGAGGAAATTATCAGTCATGGTAAGAAATTTAATTTAGGACTGGAAGCTGGTTCCAAACCTGAACTACATGCTGTAATTGCCATCAATACTGATTCTGATTCTTTAATTATCTGTAACGGATATAAGGACGAAAGTTATATAGAACTAGCTCTTCTTGCTCAGAAGATGGGAAAGAGAATCTTTCTTGTTGTTGAAAAACTTAATGAGCTTAAATTAATTGCTAAGGTTGCAAAACGACTTAATGTGTTGCCTAATATTGGTATCCGCATTAAACTGGCTTCTTCTGGTAGCGGAAAATGGGAAGATTCCGGTGGCGATGCAAGTAAGTTCGGACTAACTTCCAGTGAATTGCTTGAAGCGTTGGATTTCCTTGAAAAGAAAGACCTGAAAGATTGCTTGAAACTGATTCATTTCCATATTGGAAGTCAGGTTACTAAAATACGCCGTATTAAAACAGCTTTGCGTGAGGCTTCTCAATTCTATGTTCAGCTTTACTCAATGGGCTTTAACGTAGAGTTTGTTGATATTGGTGGCGGACTGGGTGTAGATTACGACGGAACCCGTTCTTCAAACAGTGAAAGTAGCGTGAACTATTCTATTCAGGAATATGTGAACGACTCTATTTCTGCTTTGGTAGATGCAGCTGATAAAAACGATATTCCACATCCAAATATTATCACCGAATCTGGTCGTTCATTGACTGCTCATCACTCTGTTCTTATTTTCGAAGTGTTGGAAACAGCAACTCTTCCGGAATGGGATGATGAAAAAGATGTGGTGAATGAAGACGATCATGAACTATTGAAAGAGTTATATTCTATCTGGGATACTTTGAACCAAAATAAGATGCTGGAAGCATGGCATGATTCTCAGCAAATCCGTGAAGAATCTCTCGACTTGTTTAGTCATGGTATTGTTGATTTGGAAACTCGTGCAAAGATTGAAAAACTATTTTGGTCTATAACCCGGGAAATCCATCAGATAGCTTCTGGTTTGAAACATGCCCCAGATGAATTCCGTCAGCTGTCTAAGCTTTTGGCTGATAAATATTTCTGTAACTTCTCATTGTTCCAGTCTCTTCCTGATTCATGGGCAATTGATCAGATTTTCCCAATTATGCCAATTCAACGATTGGATGAAAGACCAGACCGAAGCGCCACTTTACAGGATATAACTTGTGACTCTGATGGGAAAGTAGATAATTTTATATCTACCCGTAATGTAGCTCATTACCTGCCTGTACATACTCTGAAAGGAAAAGAACCTTATTATATGGGTGTGTTCCTTGTTGGAGCATATCAGGAAATTCTGGGCGATATGCATAATTTGTTTGGCGATACGAATGCGGTTCATATTAGCGTAAACGAAAAAGGCTATAATATTGAACAGATTATTGATGGTGAAACAGTTGCTGAGGTACTGGATTATGTACAATACAACCCAAAGAAGCTGGTTCGTACACTCGAAACATGGGTTACTTCTTCTGTGAAGAACGGACGCATTTCAGTTGAGGAAGGAAAAGAATTCCTCTCTAACTATCGTTCCGGACTTTATGGATATACATATTTGGAATAATCATGAAGGAAAAACTTGTTATTATTAAAGTTGGTGGTAAAGTTGTTGAAGAAGAAGCTACATTGAATCAGCTACTAAATGACTTTGCTGCTATACAGGGAAATAAAATATTAGTTCACGGTGGAGGGCGATCTGCAACAAAGATCGCTTCCCTGCTGGGAATTGAAAGCAAGATGGTTAATGGCCGACGCATTACTGACGCAGAAACGCTGAAAGTGGTGACTATGGTCTATGGTGGACTGGTAAACAAGAATATTGTAGCCGGACTTCAGGCCAGAGGTGTGAATGCTTTGGGGCTTACCGGTGCTGATATGAATGCTATCCGCTCTGTAAAACGTCCGGTTAAGGATGTAGATTACGGTTTTGTTGGAGATGTGGAGCAGGTAAATGCGTCTATCCTGGGAGATCTTATTAAAAAAGGTGTCGTTCCGGTGATGGCTCCCCTAACTCACGATGGCAATGGAAATATGCTAAATACAAATGCTGATACCATTGCAGGAGAAACAGCCAAAGCTTTGGCTGATATTTTTGATGTGACGCTAGTTTATTGTTTTGAAAAGAGGGGAGTCCTCAAAGATGAAAACGATGATAATAGCGTAATTCCTCAGATAACTCGTGCCGAATTTGATGCTTATGTAGCTCAGGGAGTTATTCAGGGAGGCATGATTCCGAAGTTAGAAAATTCTTTTTCTGCAATTAATGCAGGCGTTTCTCAGGTTGTAATAACCTTATCCTCAGCGATTAACAAGAACGAAGGCACGAAAATTATAAAATAATTCATTTTTTTTTCTGTCTGCCTGTAACTTTTTAAACCCTCACCCGTCATTATTTATAGAGATGCAAGAAATCAGCTTCCGAAACGACATACTGCCACTAAAAGATAAACTTTTTCGCGTGGCGCTTCGAATCACCTTTGACAGGGCTGAAGCAGAAGATGTGGTGCAGGATACGATGATCCGGGTATGGAATAAACGCGATGAGTGGTCGCAACTGGAATCGATTGAGGCTTATTGTTTAACTGTTTGCAGAAACTTAGCCATAGACCGAAGCCAGAAGATGGAAGCTCAAAACGAGTCGTTAACTCCCGAACTGGAACAAAAAGCTGTTGCATCAGGTCCTTATGATCAATTAGTGAACGAAGAAAGAATAAAACTTATTCACCAGTTGATTAATGAACTGCCTGAGAAGCAAAGAGTAATTATGCAACTCAGGGATATAGAAGGAGAAAGTTATAAAGAAATATCAGAAGTTCTGCAACTGACAGAGGAACAGGTTAAAGTGAATCTCTTCAGGGCTAGACAAAAGATAAAACAAAGATACACAGACATAGAGAATTATGGATTATAAGTATATAGAACAGCTAATAGAACGATACTGGCAATGCGAGACTTCCTTGATGGAAGAGCAGATTTTACGTTCTTTCTTTTCTCAGGAAGAGATACCGGCTCACTTGCTTCCATATAAAGAGGTGTTTGTTTATCAGCAGACACAGCAGGAGGTTAAATTAAGTGCAGACTTTGATGAAAAGGTTTTAGCTGCTATAGAAACTCCAGTGGTAAAAGCCAGACATCTTACAATTGCAAGTCGCTTTATGCCTTTAATGAGGGCTGCGGCGATGGTGGCATTTGTTATCACTTTAGGGAATGTAGCTCAACGCTCATTCTTTGCTGAAGATCAACTAGATTATAATTACGAATCATATAAGGATACTTACAAAGACCCGCAAATGGCTTACGAACAGTTGTCGTCTGCATTGATGAAAGTATCTGAAGGTATTAATAAATCTCAAACTCAGTTAGCTCCGGATAGTATCCTGAAAACTAAGAGTGGAGATGATTCAATATCGGTTACGGAATAATAACAATGAAGAGCGCTCTTTTTATACTGTGGTTGACTCTGGTATCTATTACGGTTTCTGCGCAGGATTTTGCTTCTCGTTTTTTAGAGAATCATAAGCCTGATGGCAATCTCACTTGTGTGACTATCAGTCCGAAGATGATGGAAAAGGTAATGGATCTGGATGTGGATGATGAAGGTAAAATGATGGACATGATCTCAAAGCTTAAAAGCATGCAGATGCTTACTGCGCAGAATAATGGGCATAAGTATTATAAAGAGGCTTTGAAGGTTCTCGATAAGAATTCAGATCGGTTTGAACCGTATCTTTCTTTCGAAGATAAATCTGAGAATTTTCAGATCATGGTCAGGAAAAAGAGAAGTTCTATTATTGAACTGGTAATGTTGATGTGTGAAAATGATTGTTTCACAATTATAAACTTTACCGGAAACATGAGTCAAGACTTTATAGCCAGATTGGCTAAATCAATGGAGCCTAAACACTCATAATTAAAAAGTTTTTTTTCATTTGCTATATAACTGTAATAGTTTTTGTGCTTAATTAAAACAAACAATTGATGAAACTGTGAAGTTTCAATTATCTCAAATTTTCATAAATAACTAACTTCAAATAAAATGGGTTACTGCTGGTCACAGTAACCCTTTTATTATATATGCAGGTCAGTAAAACTTTATTTTTATCTGTAATACTGGTTTTTTATTTCCGGTTCTGGCTGCTTATTTTTTTAGATCCCATATATCGTACATTTCCAAAAATATAGTGGTTAAACCAAGGACGATCGTGAAGACCCCCAATGCACCAGGCACATCCGGTATATCCGTTTGAATCTCTTCCGTCCAGTTGGTATTTATCGTTCAGATAGACTGCTGTTTGCATGGCTTCTTCGGCTGTAGCCGACCACTCTAGAATCTTTTTCCCCCAATACATCCGTAAATAGTTGTGCATGGTTCCGCTTTTTACAAGTGTACTTTGTGCTTCGTTCCAAAGAGAATCATGTGTTTGTGCCTGCTCAAACTCAGCACGTGAATATAGATACTCCCTTATATCGGATTGGTGCTCAAGCAGTGATTTCTTAGCCCATGAAGGAAAACCTTCAAATGAATCGTAATGAGGATTGTAATAACAGAAATTCTCTGCCAGTTCTCTACGAATAATCAGTTGTTCAAGAAAAGCTTTTCTGTTATCATCGTCGGGATACTCTTTAATTACTTTAAGTGCTATTTCCAATGCGGAAATCTGTCCGAAGTGAAGGTAAGGCGAGAGCTCTGAACAGCCGTTTGTTTTGGTGTTATTCCTTTCAATAGCGTAATTCTGTATCCGTTCTTCAATAAATTGATTTAATACTTTCTGTGCAGCTTTTCCTCCTGAAAGTTTATTTATTGGAGTTATACTCATGTCTATTTTTAAGGAGCTCAGAATCCCTTTCCAGTCCACGCTTTCGGATACAAAAGTTTGTTCTTGTTTTAGTGATTCTACATCGGGCAGAGGATGTAGGAAGTCGTAAAGTAGCCGGGTAATCTTCGGACGAATGGTTCGGGCCGAATATTCTTGTTTGTCAGAGCTGATCCAGCAGGGAACAATATTTCGTCCGTCTACCTCATAAACAGGAATGGAAACAGAATGAAGCAATTCTTTTTTCCATGAAACATCGTGGCGTAACGGATTGAAGTCGGTTACTATTATAGAATTCTGATGAAAGCTAATATGGTTTATTACTTGGTTTGGAAGCGTTCCAATTCGGATATGAAAAGGAATCTTTAGACTCTCCAAAAGAAGTTTAACTTCCTGCAGACCTTCAATCATGAAAGAAAAACTCCGTAGATTGGCATTTGGGAAATTATCGTCTATTACAAATAGCACTTCCAACTGCTTGCCGTATTCTTTGGCCATGTAGGATGCAAAGAACAGTGCCGGGTTGTTGGCAACTCTTTGTTCTCGGCTCATCCAGTAAAGTATATTCCCGGTTCCCGGTATTCCCTGTTGAAGTAAGCGGCTACGATTTTTCATAGTTCCCATTTTTTTGTTATTGTAAATATAGTGATAAATGCCAGTTATTTACATCTTCTAGAAATAAGAAAAGTAATATTGTTTAGATCCTGGGGTTACTTAGATAATTAATATGGGAACCTAGCTCTTCTTTAAACCAAGCTTTGTTAACTAATAGTAACTGATTTATAATTTAGGTGTAGACTAAAACGAAAATAGTAGTAGACTTTAAATATATTAGCTGTAGACTATTTGATAAATGTCTCGTGAATGAATGGCTTAGGTTTCTTTATAGAATTAGTTATGGCTGACTTTGTTTCAAGAAGAAAAGTAAGTTTCCTGTTTAAAAGAGAAGAATAAAAAAGCAGTCTTTCTTCTCACTCTTGAGAGAAAGGCTGCCCTGGTTTATAGAGAATAGAAAATTAATTTATTTTATGTAACTTATTATTGCTTTCGAAATCAACTCTAGGATTTCCTTTGTAAGATACATCACCGCTTCCCTGTATTTTTGCTTTCAGGTCATGAATAGCAAAACAAGAAATACTGCCCGATCCCTGTGTAGTAGCATATACTTCCATTCCTTTAAGGTTTGCCGCATTGATATCCCCTGATCCTTGAGTTTTCAGAGTAACAGAGTTTGCTTCGCCTTCATAAAGAATATCTCCTGAACCTTGTATGCCGGCTTCAATATTTTGGCATTTGATACCTTTTATTGCAATGTCACCAGATCCTTGTACGGTTGAACGCAATTCGTTGCAAATAATGCCTGTTCCATTAATATCTCCAGATCCTTGAACATAAAGATCAAGCTTGTCTGTTTTAATTATTGTTTTGAAAAGAATATCTCCTGATCCCTGAACTGAAGCTCCATATATATTAGGGCTTGATACGATTACTTTTACATTACCATTATCCCCAAAACCAAATATTGAAAAATTATTTTTGTGTTTAACGATTAATGTTTCGTCATCCACTCTAATATCTAACAAGTCTACAATATTATCCGAAGCATAAACCTTAACACTTGTTTTTCCGTCAGTACTTTGAGAAAAGAGTATATCTTCACTTCCCTGAACCTTGATTGAATTAAAATCTGGCACTGCTATATTTTTTGTTATATAGTTACCGCTTGCTTTAATACGTCTGGCTTCAATACAACTAGTATTTAAAGCCAATACAGACATAATCATTGCTAATCCACTGATTGTTTTTGCTATTCTTTTCATATTCTATTAAGATTTTAATTGTTTTGTATCTATTAGACGGAGTTGTACTTAAAAAAGTTGCAGCATCACCAAAATATTATTTTATAACCAGGTATTACATTTGTTATGCCAAAATAATAATTGCTTTATTTATAACGCTTTATATAAAATATGGTTGTTTATAATTGAACACTCTGTCCGATTTTAACTTTTAAAATTTTATTTCTAAGTTAGCTCCTGCGCAAAGATTATCTATCTTTGCTTCAATAATAAATAGTCATGGTTGGAAAGGAATATTCAGATAAAGAGTTAGGCAAGATTGTAATACGTGAAAATACACGAGCCCGGCGAATTGTACTTCGTACCCGCCCGGAGGCTCTTTATATTACTGTTCCAAGAGGAGTAGAGATGCATGAAGTGCAAGGAGCTATTGAAAAATTCAGAGCAAGGTTAATCCGTTCTAAAAAGAAAGTGGAGCGTAAACGAATAGATCTTGATTTTACTATTGACGCAGAGTTTTTTAAGTTATCTTTAGTTCAGGGCACACAAAATAAATTCTTATCTTATTCAGAATTGGGGATAACCCGTATTGTCTGTCCTCCAACAGCCAATTTTGATGATGATGAATTGCAGGTGTGGTTGCGTAAGGTTATCGAAGAAGCTTTACGGAAGAATGCGAAAATAATTTTACCTTCACGCATAGATAATCTTTCCAAACTACATAAGCTGCCCTACGAATCATTGAAAATTAATTCAAGCCAGGGCCGATGGGGAAGCTGTTCTTCACGGAAAAGCATTAATCTTTCATATTATCTGTTACTGCTACCTTCATATCTTGTTGATTATGTGATTCTTCATGAACTAGCCCATACCAAAGAGATGAGTCATAGTGACAGATTCTGGACTATACTTGATGGGTTGACTCAGGGACGAGCTTTGGAATTGCGCAAGGAACTCAGAAATTATACCACAAGTTTTTAGTCATAAGAATAGACTGTTATTTATCTGAAAAGTTTATTTTTAAGATAATATTGCAAAATTTATAATCATAATATAATAAAATAGTCCTAATATTTTGCTTATGAAGGGATTATTCGTATCTTTGCGGTCGAAATGGATGAATGGTGAGGGGCGATTAAAGCCCTTTTTTTGTTCTTAATAGTGAACCAATGATAGAAAAAAGTACTGTTAGTCAGATTGTTAATGACTGGCTTGAAGGTAAAGAGTATTTTGTAGTAGACGTAAATGTGTCTCCGGATGACAAGATCCTTGTTGAAATAGACCATGCTGAAGGGGTCTGGATTGAAGATTGTGTAGAGTTGAGCAGATATATTGAATCAAAGCTTAACCGTGAAGAAGAGGATTATGAATTAGAAGTTGGTTCTGCCGGCATCGGTCAGCCATTCAAGGTGTTACAACAATATTATATACATTTGGGTTGTGATGTCGAAGTGTTGACAAAAGGTGGAATTAAATATACTGGAGTTCTGAAAGATGTGAACGAAGAACGTTTTGTTGTTACTGTTCAGAAGAAAGTGAAAGAAGCTGGAGAAAAACGTCCAAAACTTGTAGACGAAGATCTCAGTTTTACATATGATGAAATAAAATATACTAAATACTTAATTAGTTTTAAATAAATTATGGCCAAGAAAGAGGAAACAATCAGCTTGATTGATACATTTTCGGAATTTAAAGAACTGAAGAATATTGATAGAACCACTATGGTGAGTGTACTCGAAGAGTCTTTCCGTAGTGTTATCGCGAAAATGTTTGGCACGGATGAAAATTACGATGTTATCGTGAATCCGGATAAAGGAGATTTTGAAATATGGCGTAACCGTGAGGTAGTTGAAGATGAAAATCTTACTAATCCGAATATGCAGATATCACTTACTGAAGCTCAGAAGATAGATTCTTCTTATGAAGTTGGTGAAGAAGTAACAGACGAGGTTAATTTTATTAGTTTTGGTCGTCGTGCTATTCTGAATCTTCGTCAAACACTTGCCTCAAAAATTCTTGAGCTAGAAAAAGACAGTATTTACGCTAAGTATATTGACATGGTAGGAACTATCATCAATGCAGAAGTCTACCAGATTTGGAAGAAAGAAATTCTGTTGCTTGATGATGAAGGTAATGAGTTATTGTTACCAAAAACAGAGCAGATACCAAGTGATTTCTATCGGAAAGGCGAAACTGCACGTGCCGTAGTTGCTCGTGTAGATAATAAAAACAACAATCCGAAGATTATCCTTTCACGTACCTCTCCTGTATTCCTGCAAAGATTATTTGAGATGGAAGTTCCGGAAATAAACGATGGACTGATTACAATTAAAAAAATTGCCCGTATTCCTGGCGAACGCGCAAAAATTGCGGTAGAATCCTATGATGAAAGAATTGATCCGGTAGGAGCTTGTGTGGGTGTTAAAGGTAGTCGTATTCATGGTATTGTTCGTGAACTTCGTAATGAAAATATTGATGTAATTAATTACACTTCTAATATTTCATTATTTATTCAGCGTGCTTTAAGTCCGGCAAAAGTCTCTTCTATTCGTTTGAATGAAGAAGAAAAGAAGGCTGAAGTCTTCTTGAAACCGGAAGAAGTTTCGCTTGCTATCGGTAAAGGCGGTATGAATATCAAACTTGCCAGTATGTTAACTGAGTACACCATTGATGTGTTCCGCGAACTGGACGCAGCTACTGAGGATGAAGATATCTATCTTGATGAATTCAAAGATGAGATCGATGAGTGGGTGATTAATGCAATTAAAGCTATTGGTATTGATACAGCAAAAGCTGTACTTAATGCTCCACGCGAAATGCTGATCGAAAAAACCGACTTGGAAGAAGAAACGGTGGATGAGGTATTACGCATTTTGAAAGCGGAATTTGAAGACTAATGAATGAAGGTTGAGAATGGATAACCGAATGTCTAGACGCATATCCGTTATCATTTTTAATTTATTCTTCTGTTTTTCAATACTCCAATTTCAATTATCAATTTAAAAAAAGTATGACGATTAGGTTAAACAAAGTAACAAGAGATTTGAATGTAGGAATCACGACGGTAGTCGAGTTCTTACAAAAAAAAGGATTTTCTATTGAGGCAAACCCGAATACGAAGATCACAGAAGAACAGTATGCTATTCTCGTAAAAGAGTTTAGTACAGATAAGAATTTGCGTATAGAATCGGAAAAATTTATTCAGGAACGCCAAAATAAAGATCGAAACAAAGCATCTATTTCAATTGATGGATTTGAACAGGAGAAGAAGGAAGAACCAGCTCAGAAAAGAGTGGAAAAAGTTATAAAAGTTACTGTTCCTGAGGATGTCATTCCTAAATTCAAACCAGTTGGGAAAATTGATTTGGAGAATTTGAATAAAAAGACACATACAACACAAACTACACCTCCTGTAAAAGAAGAGATTGTAGAAAAACCAAAACCTGCAGTTGCACCTCAGAAAGTAGCTCCTCAGCCTGTTGCCGAACAAAAACCAGCTGAAGTGCCTCAACCTCGTCCTGTTGTTCCGGAGAAGAAGGTAGAGATTCAAAAGGAAGTAACTAAAGCTCCTGTAATTGCTAAGGAAGAAGTAAAAGCAGAAAAGCAAGCAGAACAAATTATTAAAGAAGAAAAACCTGTGGTTATTGTGAAGAAGGAATCTCCAAAACCAGTGGTGAATAAAGAGAATATGCCTAAATCTGAACAAAAAGAGGAGAAAAAGGAAGAAAAAATGGTTGAACAAGTGGAAAAAAACGAAGAAGATGATGTATTTAAAATTCATTCTTCTACAGCGTTTGTATCTAAAATCAATGTAGTTGGTCAGATTGACCTTGCAGCGTTGAATCAGTCCACTCGTCCTAAAAAGAAGTCTAAAGAGGAAAAACGCAAAGAACGCGAAGAAAAAGATAAGCAGCGTACTGAGCAGAAGAAGTTGATGAAAGACGCTATTATCAAAGAGATAAGAAAGGATGATGAAAAAATAGTTAAGACTGTAGATAAGGCTGAGGATGATAAAAAGAAGAAAAAACGTAGCCGTATAAACAAGGAGAAAGTAGATATTAATAATGTATCTGCTCCTTCGGGAATAGCACGTCCTGTTCCTAACAGTGAACGTACAAATAAACCAGCAGCTGGCGGACATCATCCAGGAAATAAACCGTTTAACAAGTCTCAGCAACAAGGAAATCGCTTTAAGAAACCTGTTGTAAAAGCAGAAGTTAGTGATGAAGATGTAGCAAAGCAAGTTAAAGAAACATTGGCACGTCTTACCTCTAAAGGTAAAAACAAGGCTTCTAAATATCGTAAAGAGAAACGTGACGCTGTATCTAATCGTCAGCAGGCTCTTGAAGATCAGGAAATGGCAGACAGCAGAATACTTAAGCTTACAGAGTTTGTAACTGCAAACGAGTTGGCAAGTATGATGGATGTTTCGGTTAATCAGGTTATCGGTACTTGTATGAGTATTGGTATGATGGTTTCTATCAACCAGCGTCTTGATGCTGAAACAATTAACATTGTGGCTGATGAGTTCGGATTTAAAACTGAATATGTTAGTGCAGATGTATCTGAAGCAATTGTTGAGGAAGAGGATGCTGAAGGTGATTTGGAATCTCGTGCACCAATCGTAACCGTAATGGGACACGTTGACCATGGTAAGACTTCATTGCTTGACTATGTTCGTAAGGCGAATGTAATTGCCGGTGAAGCCGGAGGTATTACTCAGCACATTGGAGCTTATAATGTGAAACTTCCTGATGGTAAGAGAATAACATTCCTGGATACTCCGGGTCACGAAGCATTTACTGCTATGCGTGCTCGTGGTGCGAAGGTAACAGATATCGCGATTATTATAGTTGCTGCCGATGATGATATAATGCCTCAGACAAAAGAGGCTATCAATCATGCCGTAGCTGCCGGTGTTCCTATCGTGTTTGCAATTAATAAGGTTGATAAACCGAATGCAAATCCCGAAAAAATTAAAGAATCATTGGCTCAAATGAATTTCTTGGTAGAAGAATGGGGTGGTAAATACCAGTCTCAGGATATTTCGGCTAAGAAAGGTGATGGAGTTCATGAATTACTTGAAAAAGTATTGCTTGAGGCTGAATTGCTTGATTTGAAAGCTAATCCAGATCGTCGTGCAACAGGTTCTGTCATTGAATCAACGTTAGATAAAGGACGTGGTTATGTTGCTACTGTTCTTGTATCAAACGGAACAATAAAGATGGGTGACATCGTATTGGCAGGAACAAACTTCGGTAAGGTAAAAGCTATGTTTAATGAACGTAATCAACGTATTAAACAAGCTGGTCCTTCAGAACCGGTATTGATTCTTGGTTTGAACGGTGCTCCTACTGCGGGTGATACATTCCATGTACTCGAAACAGAACAGGAAGCTCGTGAAATTGCCAATAAGCGTGAACAATTGCAACGTGAACAAGGCTTACGTACTCAGAAACTTCTTACTTTGGACGAAGTTGGCCGTCGTATTGCTCTTGGTAACTTCCAGGAATTGAATATTATTGTGAAAGGTGACGTGGATGGTTCTATCGAGGCATTGTCCGACTCATTGATCAAGCTTTCTACTCCACAGATCCAGGTTAACGTACTTCATAAGGCAGTAGGTCAGATTTCTGAATCAGATGTAACTCTGGCTGCAGCTTCTAATGCAATTATCATTGGATTCCAGGTACGCCCATCAGCTTCTGCACGTAGATTTGCAGAACAGGAAGGTGTTGACATCCGTATGTACTCTATCATCTACGATGCTATTGAAGAGGTGAAGGCTGCAATGGAAGGTATGCTTGCTCCGGTTGTTAAGGAAGAAGTTACTGCAACTATTGAAGTTCGCGAAGTATTCCATATCACTAAGGTGGGTACAGTAGCAGGTGCAATGGTTAAGGAAGGTAAGGTTAAACGTTCTAACAAGGCTCGTTTGATCCGTGACGGTATTGTAATTTTTACAGGAGAAATCAATGCATTGAAACGTTTCAAGGACGATGTGAAGGAAGTTGCTGTAAACTATGAATGTGGTATCAGTCTACAAAACTATAGTGATATTAAGGTAGGTGATATTATTGAATCATTTGAAGAAGTTGAAGTGAAACAGACTTTATAATAAATTGATTAGCCAAAATGCCAATAGGCAAATTGGCTTGTCAATAAGACAATAACAACGTGCCGATGTGCTGACGTATCTTTTTGATATAGTAACAGGCACATCGGCACGTTTTTTGTTATATATAAAATAATGAGAACAATTGATATATTGTTATTGCTGGTTATTGGAGCCGGCGCAGCAAAAGGATATTTAAAAGGAGGAGTAAAGCTCTTGCTTTCCACGGTAGGATTAATAGTAGGATTGTATATTGCCAAATTAATGTATATACCGTTTGCAGAAACACTTTGTCCGTCTTTTACTAAATCAATGACGTTTGCCAGAGCTCTCGCTTTCATTATAATATGGGTAGCTGTACCTTTACTGTCAACATTGGCAGGTGGATTTTTTACCAAAACGCTCGAAGCTATGCATATTAATTGGTTAAATAAATGGGCCGGTGCTTTGCTGGGCGGATTAAAATATCTTATATTAGCAAGCCTGTTTATTAATGTACTGGAGTTTATAGATAGTAGCAACCATCTTATTTCGCAAGATAATAAGAAAGAAGCCATCTTATATTATCCAACACAAAAGGTAGCAGGAATCGTATTCCCATTGGTTAAAGAAGTATCGAATAAATATATTCATTAAATATGCAACAAGAAGAACCCAATAAATATTTAAAGGAGATCACGGAAGAAAAGTACAAGTATGGCTTTACTACCGATGTGCAGACTGAAATTATCCCTGTAGGGCTTAATGAAGATGTCATTCGCCTGATCTCTGCAAAGAAAGATGAACCGGATTGGTTGCTGGAATTTCGCCTCAAGGCTTACCGCCATTGGCTGACTCTGGAAATGCCCACATGGGCACATCTTACTATTCCTGAGATTGATTATCAAAGTATAAGTTATTATGCCGACCCTACCAAAAAGAAAAAGGGACCAAAATCGTTGGATGAGGTTGATCCTGAACTGATCAAAACATTCAATAAACTTGGTATTCCTCTCGAGGAACGTCTGGCATTAAGCGGAATGGCTGTTGATGCTGTAATGGACTCGGTTTCTGTTAAGACTACCTTTAAGGAAACGCTGATGGAGAAAGGAATTATCTTTTGTTCCTTTAGTGAAGCAGTTCGTGAGCATCCCGATTTGGTTAAGAAATACTTAGGCAGTGTAGTGGGGTATAGAGATAATTTCTTTGCCGCACTTAACTCAGCAGTATTCTCTGACGGATCGTTTGTTTATATACCAAAGGGTGTACGTTGCCCTATGGAACTTTCTACTTATTTCCGTATAAATGCTGCCAATACAGGTCAGTTCGAAAGAACACTGATTGTAGCCGATGACGACGCTTACGTAAGTTATCTGGAAGGTTGTACTGCTCCAATGCGTGACGAAAACCAATTGCATGCCGCAATTGTGGAAATCATTGTTCACGATAGGGCAGAAGTAAAATACTCAACTGTTCAGAACTGGTATCCAGGTGACAAAAATGGTAAAGGTGGAGTATATAACTTTGTAACCAAACGAGGTATTTGCAAAGGCGATGATTCTAAACTCTCCTGGACTCAGGTAGAAACAGGATCGGCTATTACCTGGAAATATCCAAGTTGTATTCTTGCAGGAGATAACTCCGTGGCAGAATTCTATTCAGTGGCTGTTACTAACAATTATCAGCAGGCAGATACAGGAACAAAGATGATTCACTTGGGAAAAAATACCAAGAGTACTATCATGTCTAAAGGTATCTCTGCCGGAAAGAGCCAGAATTCATATCGCGGACTGGTTAAGGTTGTAGAAAAAGCCGAAGGTGCACGTAATTATAGCCAGTGTGACAGTCTTTTGTTAGGCGATAAATGCGGAGCTCATACGTTCCCATATATGGATGTTCATAATGAAACAGCAATCGTTGAACACGAAGCTACTACATCAAAGATTAGTGAAGATCAGCTGTTCTATTGTAATCAGAGAGGTATCTCAACAGAAGATGCAATTGGTTTGATTGTAAATGGATATGCAAAAGAAGTAATTAATAAACTTCCGATGGAGTTTGCTGTAGAGGCCCAGAAGCTGCTACAGGTTTCTTTGGAAGGTTCAGTAGGATAAATAAAAACAAAAAATAATATGCTCGAAATAAAAGATTTGCATGCCAGTATTAATGGCAAAGAGATATTAAAGGGTATAAACCTGACAGTGAAACCGGGAGAGGTTCACGCCATTATGGGACCTAATGGTTCAGGGAAAAGTACATTATCTTCCGTGTTAACCGGTAATCCGGCTTTTGAAGTAACTAAAGGATCTGTTCATTTCTACGGAAAAGACCTGTTGGAACTTCCTCCGGAAGACCGTAGCCGTGAAGGTATTTTCCTTAGTTTCCAGTATCCGGTAGAGATCCCGGGTGTAAGTATGGTAAACTTTATGCGTACTGCTGTTAATGAACATCGTAAATATAAAGGTCAGCCTTCTCTTACTGCCAGCGAATTCCTTAAACTGATGCGTGAAAAACGTGCGGTTGTTGAACTGGATACTAAATTGGCAAACCGTTCTGTAAACGAAGGTTTCAGTGGCGGTGAGAAGAAAAGAAATGAAATATTCCAGATGGCTATGCTGGAACCACGCTTGTCTATCCTTGACGAAACAGACAGTGGACTTGATATTGATGCTCTTCGTATTGTAGCTAATGGAGTGAACCTGTTGAAAACTCCGGAAAACTCTACAATTGTGATTACTCACTATCAACGATTGCTCGACTACATCAAACCGGATATCGTACATGTGCTTTATCAGGGAAAGATTGTAAAGACTGCCGGACCGGAATTAGCTCTTGAACTTGAAGAAAAGGGTTATGACTGGATTAAGAAAGAACTGGGAGAATAAATAATTAATTTGTCCGCATTCCATTTGTAGTGCAGACAATTAACATATAGAATTATGGTAGAACAACAATATATCGACCTCTTTTCTCAGTGTGAAGGGATGATTTGTTCACACAGTGCTGAAGTTCTGAACGCAAGACGTGCAGAAGCTTTTGCCGACTTTGAACGATTAGGCTTACCCACCCAAAAACTGGAAGATTATAAATATACCGATGTAAGCGAAGCTTTTGCTCCGAACTACGGACTGAATCTGAACCGTCTGGAAATACCGGTTAATCCGTATGAAGTATTTAAATGTGATGTGCCCAACATGAGTACCTCACTTTACTTCGTGGTTAATGATGCTTTCTACTCCAAAGAACAACCAAAAGTAGAATTACCGGAAGGTGTATTGATGGGTAGTCTGAAAGATATGGCTGAATCACATCCTGAATTAGTAGGCAAATATTACGGAAAACTGGCAAAAACTTCAGAAGATGGAGTAACAGCCTTCAATACAACGTTCGCACAGGATGGTGTTTTCCTTTATATTCCTAAAGGAGTAGTTGTGGAACGCACCATTCAGTTGGTGAATATCCTTAGGGGAGACGTGGATTTTATGGTCAATCGTCGTGTTCTTGTGGTGCTTGAAGACGGAGCACAAGCCAAACTATTGGTTTGCGACCATGCACAAGATCAGGTGAATTTCCTCACTACTCAGGTTATCGAGGTTTTTGCAGGCAAGGATTCTGTTTTCGATATGTATGAACTTGAAGAAACACATATTGCCAGTACACGAATCTCTAACTGTTATGTTCGTCAGGAAGCAGGTTCCAACCTTCTTCTTAACGGAATGACACTGCATAACGGTACTACACGCAACCGTACCCACGTTTTACTGGCAGGAGAACATGCCGAAATAAACCTTTGCGGTATGGCTATCGCTGATAAGAATCAACATGTGGACAATCATACATTTATTGACCATGCTGTTTCTAACTGTACCAGCAACGAACTCTTCAAGTATGTGCTAGATGATGAAGCTCGCGGAGCTTTTGCCGGAAAAGTACTGGTTCGCAAGGATGCACAGAAAACATTCTCGCAACAGACAAACCGTAATCTTTGCATAACCAAAGAATGCAGAATGTTTACCCAACCACAACTCGAGATTTATGCTGATGATGTGAAGTGTGGTCACGGTGCAACAGTAGGACAACTGGATGAGGGTGCACTTTTCTATATGCAAGCTCGTGGTATCTCACAAAGAGAAGCACGCTTGCTGTTGATGTTTGCTTTTGTCAATGAAGTGGTAGATAATATCCGGATAGACGTATTGAAAGAACGTCTGCATCTGCTTATTGAGAACCGCTTCCGTGGTGAATTGAGCAAATGCGTAGGTTGCAGAGGATGTCAATAAACTCATCCATTTAATAAATAGTAATTCAATGATCAATATAGAATCTATTCGCCAGGACTTCCCTATACTTCAACGCGAAGTATATGGTAAGCCGCTGATATATTTCGATAACGGAGCTACTACTCAGAAACCTCGCTGCATGGTTGAGTCTATTACAGAACAGTATTATTCTGTAAATGCCAATGTGCACCGTGGAGTCCATTTCCTTAGTCAGCAGGCTACAGAATTGCATGAAGGTTCACGTAAAACTGTTCAGCAATTTATCAATGCACGCAGCACAAACGAGATTATCTTTACCCGCGGCACAACAGAGTCTATCAACCTTTTGGCGTTCAGCTTTGGGGAAGAATTCTGCAGTGAAGGTGATGAAATTATAATCTCAGCCATGGAACATCACAGCAATATAGTTCCCTGGCAAATGCTTGCAGCCCGCAAAGGAATTACCATAAAGGTTATTCCTATCAATGAAAAGGGCGAACTGCTGATGGATGAGTATAAGTCGTTCTTCTCAGAACGTACAAAGCTTGTTTCCATTGCTCATGTATCCAATGTACTTGGAACAATCAATCCGGTGAAAGAGATGATTGCTTTTGCTCACGAACATGGTGTTCCTGTTCTTGTAGACGGAGCTCAGTCGGTTCCACACATGAAAGTAGATGTGCAAGATCTGGATGCAGATTTTTATGCCTTTTCGGGGCACAAGATATATGGCCCTACCGGTGTGGGTGTACTTTACGGAAAAGAAGAATGGCTCGATAAACTTCCCCCATATCAGGGAGGAGGAGAGATGATTCAGACTGTAAGTTTTGAGAAGACTACCTTCAATGAACTTCCGTATAAGTTTGAAGCTGGTACTCCCGATTATGTCGGAACAACAGCATTAGCAGTATCTCTTGATTATATATCAAAGATTGGAATTGAGGAGATTGCAGCTTACGAGCATGAGCTTACTACTTATGCCATGAATCGCCTTAAAACAATCGAAGGTATGAGAATATTTGGCGAGGCCGATCAGAAGGGTAGTGTAATCTCCTTCCTTGTTGGAGACATTCACCACTTCGATATGGGCACATTGCTCGATCGTCTTGGTATTGCTGTTCGTACCGGTCACCATTGCGCTCAACCGCTTATGCAGGCTTTGGGCATTGAAGGAACCGTTCGTGCTTCTTTCGGTTTGTATAATACTAAGGAGGAGGTAGATGCTTTAGTAGCAGGAATTGAACGTGTAAGGAAGATGTTTTAGTAAACACATATAAAAAAAACAAAAGGGTTGTTCTGTTGGACAACCCTTTTGTTTTTTATGTCTATCTATAGATGATATTTAGTAAGCAAGAACATTCCACAAAGACTTAATTTTTGCTTCCGGATCCCATTTACCTCCAAATGTCCAGCGGGCATTAATTTCTTCCGGTTTGGGTGATCCTTTGGCTTCTTCAAGATTATTTTTCATCCATGCAAAGTTTCCACCTTCACGTTTTATGTTATACATATAAACCCGTTTTCCCCATGGACATGTATCAAGTACCTTGTCTGAATAAGCATATCCAATAGGATTATCAATAATCTTGTTGGTCATAGTACAATTCAGTAAGAAGAATTGCGAGTCGTGATGATAACGGCCAAGAGTGACAGGACTTTTAGAATCAAAATGTGAATCAGTTATAACAAGTTTCTTGTCATAATCACCACGTCCATCATGCCAGATTAAAGCTCGTCCATCGCCATAGAATGTACAGCGAGTGGCATAACACCAACCACGTGGACAAAGAAAATCTACCCCGGGACATCTTAAATTAAGATCGGCATGGTAATACATTCCATCCTCCGAAGCCCATAATGATAGTGCATCGTTACCATCTGCCCATACATTACAGTTTATAATGATTGTACGAGTGGCGCGTCCATAAATTGCCATCTGATGCGAAGTCGTAGCTTCTACTGTACTGCCATAATTGTTGTAAACAGTCAACCCACTAATAATACAATCGTCTGCACCTTTTTGCAAAACAATCACCCCATTACCCACAGGCTGCCCTTTATATTCCTGAATCTTTCGTTTGCTTGAAAGTTCGGCATATACTAACCGGGTCTTTTCCCTATCTTCTCCCAGAAGTACGATATTTGGACGGTCAATAATAACTTTTTCATTGTATATTCCGCTCTTTATCAGAATAATATAAGGCTCCGTAGGTTGTTGAGGAGCAGCTTCAATAGCAGCTTGTATACTTTCTCCATTAGAAACAATTGCATTATAGAGTTTTGAATGGGAAGCACTATTTGAATTGGCGGTTGTAGTTTTATTAGCTCCGGTTCTACCATTCTCTATAGCTTTGGACTTTACAACTTGTGCTGAACCAAATACCGCATAAAATGAAATTGCAATGAACAATACTATTTTTTTCATTTGGAGTTATACTTATTTAGTTAATTTGTTTTTTGACTGAAAGATAACTTACATATACTTCTTTTTCCATTGTTCATACTGCTTGTAAAGGCTTGCCGGCGCCCTATTATACCAGCTGTATCCATTGCGTCTTTCGTGTCCTACTTCTGCCAATGTTTTAACTGGCACACCGTTGCGGTCGCAAAATAGAGGTTTTCCTTGCTCTAAGTCATAATCACGAGCCCATATTGGTTCGGCTTTTTCGTCATTTACCACACGTGTATCCGACTTGCCGTTTTCGTTAGTGAAACGCTCTACCCTGATACCAGTCAGTTTATGAGCTTCGAACCATTTCATTGCACTGTTAACGGCAGCTTTAATCCGTTTATCGGGATTGGGAAGTTCCATCAAAAGGCGCACCAATGAAACGCTTTCTGCCGAACAGAAAGAAGCCAATTCGTATGAACGTGCTGAAGTAGGCTTTAAAGTCTTGTAATCGTGCTGTTGGCACCATACAGTTGGTTCGCCGTTTACAATAATTTGTGTGTTGAGTATACATTCTATACCTTTATCAAAAGCTTTTGTTAAACGAGTTTTCATTGCATCATCCACCAATGAATCAAACGGAGCCACACCGTTGCGCAGGTTGCGTATAACCATTAAAGTCTGCACCATTGCATTGTCGTTATAAGTAATCTGTACCTGGTATCCATGATTCTCAGGCCAGAATTGTGGCCAGCCACCATTATCGTACTGTCCACTAAGCAAAAACTCCACACCTTGCAAGAATGCTTTTTTGTAGCGCTCTTCCGGTTGTTGTTTGTAAAGTCTGGCCAGGTAAGTCATTTCCAGAGTAGTTGCGTCGTTGTCGGTCGTAGAGTCATTGCGTTTCTTCTTGTCGCTCAACACAACATCTAATTCGTCGCCAAGCGGACGATGAATTGGAAGATTCTTAGGCCATCCACCTGTTTCTCGTTGATATGCTAATACGTTATCAGCAATTCGTTTTGCTTCTTCTGTCTTGAAGAAGGCATCCGGGCTTTCCCTTACAATTCTTTTCCACTCTCTTGATGAGTATTCGTAATCTTTTGGATTGATTTGTTGCTGTGCAAATAAAGGCACTGCCATTGTTATTATTAAGATGATACAAATAAAATGTTTTTTCATGATTTTATTAAATTAATGTGTTTCTGCCCGTTGATAGTTATTTTATTACTATTTTCTTTGTTACCGTTTTGTCGTTCAGCTTCTTTATGATGTAAATACCGGGTGCAAGGTTAGATATATCAGTGCTGTTGACATTTGAGCGAACTTTTATTCCGGAAACGTTATAGATATCGCTTGCGGTCGAAGCGTCGTCGGTCTGAACGTTATTGATGCCAGTCGCTTCACTCGATACATAGAAGTTGAAGTTACGTGTCAGTGAGCCGACGTTGTCATCATCAGTTGCCTTTACCTTTATGCTCAGGAAACCGGTGAACGATGTTGCAGGGGTGAATGTACAGATTCCTTCGTTGCTATCGTAAGACATATCCGAACTACCGGTAATTTCGAATGAAGGATTGTTATCGTAGCCTGCGAAATATTCTTTCAGGTTTATGCTTATGCCTTTATTTATCGTGAAGTGAGGTTCTGCAAGCCAGTTAAGATAATCTTCCAGAACAGTGTAACCATCTTTATCAGGGTCGGCATTATTGTCTGCTTCAGCAGGATTTAGTCCTTTCGCCTTTTCCCACCAATCCGGCATACCGTCATTGTCGGTGTCGAAATCGCTTGCCCTGTGCGCTTCGTATATGTTGATGCCGTTGAAACCTTCGCATTTGTCATCTTCTTCAGAGTCGATAAGACCTTTCTTGCCCGATCTGCTACCTACAGTTGTTGTGGTGCCTTTAAGAGTTTCGTTCACCATACGTAAGTCGTGGTTGTCGAGCATTGGCATATTGCAGCCCACGTCGGACAAAACATTTTTGTAAGCAGCATCAGCTGTCTCGATCGTAGCGTATGATTCAAAGAATGGTTTGTCGCGGAATACAGTCCAGTTCAACACCTGTCCGTTTGATAGTGTATATCTATAAGTATCATCGAGTTTGTCCTGAGTCTTGCTTCCATCAAGATTTTCACGGATATTTCCGTTCACATAATAACTTTGTGAACCGGTACCGGTACCTTCAAGGTTTGCGGTGAGCAGTTGTAGTATCTTTGAAGATGGTCCCATTTTGTAATAGTTGCTTACAAAGTTTCCCTCGTGAGTACCACCGTCTGTAGTACGTCCGCACCAGTTATAGCACACGTTATTAAATACGTCGTGATGACCGGCATAAGCGCCGCTGCCGTCCAGGCCACCGGAGAGACTCCAGTTTCTGCCTTCATTGTGAGCCATCAGGTTGTGATGGTATGACCCGGTGTCTCCACCTATTGTAGCTGCATAGCCATGCGCTGTACCTGAAGGGTAGTTAGGATGGTTGGCAACGTTTAGTGCTTCTGATATCATGGTGCGCTGTAATGTAACGTTCCTCGCATTACGACTACTAAAAGCTTCGTCGATAGTCCAGCTTATAGAGCAATGGTCCATGATAGCATGGTTGTTCCCCGCCATTCCCAGTCCATCGCATCCAGTCTCGGATGTTGCAGCATCATGACCTAGAAACATGTGCAGGAAACGGGTGATGCCTTCGGATGCCATGCCGAACGGGCACGAGCGGAACATGATTCCGTTGCCCGGGGCGGTCTGTCCCGCAATGGTGACATAGGGGTCGCTACAGGTTAGGCGACTTTTTAACTGGATAGTTCCGCCAACATCGAACACGATGGTACGCGGTCCGCTTACTTTACTAATCCCATAACGGAAAGTTCCAGGTTGTGGTGCCAACGCATCGTCAGCAAGCGATGTTACATGATAAACCGTGCCGCCTCTTCCTCCAGTGGCATAGCGGCCATAGCCCTCTGCACCAGGAAAAGCAAGATGTCGTGGACGGAATGACCATGTCTCGCCTTTATATGTATTTCCAGTTGCGTCTTCCTCATCTACTCGCCAATAGTATGTGTTCAGTGAATACGCATCTTTCATTACATAGAACGTATCTGTTTGGATAGCGATTTCGCTCATAGCACCTTCGGATGTTCCCATATAGAGATGGTGTTTCACTGCTGTTACTGCAGGCGACCACTTCAGCGTGCATGTACCATTGTCGGCATCGGTGTGCATATCACGATTGTCAGGGGTTGGATTCAATGCCGTTGTTAGCGGGTTTGGCTCGTCCAGAATGATAGCATTGACAAACACGGTAGTGGTGAAATATTGAGCGGTATAGTTCACCGTTGGATCAGGAACAGTGCGGTAAGATATAACCACATCCTTGCCGGCTTCTGCGTTGAACGTAATATACGACTGTCCACTATTTGAAGCTTTCTGTGCTCTGTTGGTTTGTAGCACTCCTGAAACCATTTTCACATTGTCCACATATACATCTACTGGCGGAGCTGTGAATCCGTCGGTGTTGTTATGGTATGCAAGAATGGAATGTTTGCCTGCCGTGAGGCCACTGATTGTGATGGTGAGTTCAGCCGAACCCGATTGCAACTGCGGTGTGTTGTTATCTACGAAGTCGTATACGGCTATACCATCTCCAATAAGTTTCGAATATTTGCCCACTCCATCTTTCCACCAGTTGGCTTTCAATATTTTGCCCGCCGAGTTAGGACCATTGGCAACAACGATTTTTAATCCGCTTGTTTCGTCTATTACCAGAGTGTCTTTTACTCCTGTGGTTATGGCCCAGGGAGTGAAGCCGTTTTCGGTAACTTGTTCCGGCTGTCTGCCTGGTAGATTGAAGTCAATCTTTTGTGCGGTGACATTTAAGGCGAAAGCCAATGTGAAGCACGATAAAAGTAATGTTTTTTTCATGTCTTTCTTGTTAAGGTTATTTCTTACATAAACGAAATGAAATATGAAGTGTACTCAAATCTGATAAAGAGAAATCATATTAACTTTAGCATTTCGTTTTTACGTTTTGCAATGAAACAAAATAAGCTGTTTTTAAAACTCAAGGATTTTAATATTTGGCGTTTTTTTAGTAATTTTTGACCTGAGAAGATATTTTATTTTATAAAACTCTATCTTTGCTTTACATAAATATAGAAATCATGTTATTACCATATCTCAATAAAGACCTTATAGAAGCCGGATGTGATGAGGCCGGACGCGGTTGTCTGGCAGGTTCAGTCTTTGCCGCTGCCGTAATTCTTCCTCACGATTTTAAAAACGAACTGTTGAACGACTCTAAACAGCTCACAGAAAAACAACGATATGCCCTTCGAGAAGTCATTGAAAAGGAAGCTGTGACATGGGCGGTGGGTATTGTTACACCCGAAGAAATTGATAAAATCAATATTCTCAATGCTTCAATTCTTGCCATGCACCGTGCGGTAGATCAACTTAAAGCTATCCCTGAACATCTGCTTATTGACGGGAACCGATTCAAAAAATATAAAGAAATTCCTCATACCACAGTTGTGAAAGGTGATGGTAAATACCTGTCGATAGCAGCAGCATCCATTCTGGCAAAAACCTATAGGGACGATTATATGAACCGTCTGCATCAGGAGTTCCCTGTGTATGACTGGGATCACAACAAAGGTTACCCCACAAAGAAACACCGTGCGGCAATAGCTCTTCACGGCACAACTCCTTATCACAGAATGACTTTTAATCTGTTGGGCGACGGACAATTATCACTCAACTTCTGATAAGAAAACATCTTTATTAAGGTGTTTAACAAATATCCCGCCGTAAACTAATAAAAATAAAGGGTTATCATTTTCCAATCATGTACATGTTCGAGTTCAATCTTGTACATGATTGGCTCCGAACATGTACATGTTTGCATCAACCTCCCGCCAATAAATTATTAATGTCTGCTGAGAGATGTATTAAACTGATTGCGGTTAATCGTTAATCTTCTCTTTAGTCACCTGAATTCATTTCCATTATTTTGTAAAGTGCTGAATGATAGGTTAATTCGTTTCAGTGGGGTGGAGAGGGTGGAGAGAAATTGTTCTTTTTTCGTTCTGAGAAATAGAATTTTGATAATTCTGCATTTTGCGGAATTATCAAAATTAATTTTCTGGAAACCGAGAACACTCTTTTTTACTCCACCCTCTCCACCCTGATAGTCTTACAGTATTTTGTAAAACATTGAATAATAAGTATATATGTTTTTGCTGGTGGCAGCAGTGGCAGCAAAATAATACTTTTTCCGGTTCTGAAAATAAAAATCTGAGAATTCTGCAATTTGGAGTAGCTAACTAAAATCGAACATAAAGTTAAGCTAAATGTTTTAACTTATTATGGGAGAAAGAAAAGAATACGACTCTGATTTCAAAGTCAACGCAGTCAAATTAAGCTATGAGAGAAAGAACCTCACTGGCTTATCCAGAGATCTTGGTATAACGCCATATCTGATCTATCGTTGGAGAAAAGAATATAGCCAATATGGTGAAGGAAGTTTTCCTGGCAATGGAGTTCCTAAGTTGACTCCTGAGGAGAAAGAAATAGCCGAGCTTAGAGAAAAGCTTCGAAAAATAGAAGTTGAAAATGAAATATTAAAAAAAGCGCTTCACATTATCTCCAAGAGCGATCGATGATTTATCAGTTCATACGTTCCAATGATAAGATCTGGCCGATTGAGGTAATGTGTAATGTTCTTAAAGTGTCCCGAAGTGGTTATTACAGATGGATTAAAGGTCCTCAAAGCAGACGGGCCGTAAAACGTAAATCCATCTGTAAAGAAATTCAGATTGAATACTTTCTGGCAAAATGCCGTTATGGAAGTATACGAATAACTAAGGAGCTAAATAAAAGGAATGTAAAGATTTCCAGAACAACTGTTGCACATTATATGAAAGAGATGGGTATTCAAAGCAAATTATCAAAGAAATATAAGATTACTACAGATTCAAATCATTCCGAACCGGTGGCAAATAATATTCTTAACCGATCTTTTGAGATGGATATACCTTCAAAGGCTTGGGTCTCTGATATTACTTATATACCAGTCGTTGGAGGATTTCTATATTTAACAAGTGTGATTGATCTTTTTGACAGAAAAATAATTGGATGGAGTGTTAGCGAAAATATGGCAAGTGAATCGACTGTCATACCAGCCTTTAATATGGCTGTAAGCAATCGTAAACCTCAAATGCAAATGATATTTCATTCTGACAGAGGCTCACAATATGCCAGCAAAGCTATGGTTAGTATGTTGAGATCCTATGGTATTTGTCAAAGCATGAGCCGTAAAGGAAATTGCTGGGATAACGCTGTTGCAGAGAGTTTCTTTAAAACGTTAAAGGCAGAACTTATCTATGGGAATAAGTTATTGTCTAAAGGAAAAATGAAAACGCAATTATTTGAGTTTATCGAAATATGGTATAATAGAAAAAGAAGACATTCTGCTCTTAAGAACCTCACTATTGAGGAATATTGGAATGAATATATTCAGAAAATTAATAAATTGTCGAATGTTGCTTAACCTTCTGTCTAATTTTAGTTGGCAATTCCAATTTGCGGTTTTTTCAAAAGTTTATTTCTGGAAAGGTAAAAATGGCTTTTTTCCTGCCACTGCTGCCACCAAATGAGAATCTATTATTGATTTATTTATGAGTGGGATGTTGTCTTTGCTTAAATATTGATATACATGTTATATATGATTGGAGTCTTTATTTTAATTTAATTATTGAAACAATAATAAATATTCAATACAAATAGCTAAATTTGCCAGATGTGATATTATTTACTTAAAAGAATGCCTTAGAGCGTCTTATTATTGTTAGGTCGATCTGGAGTTTCTCTTTTTTAATAATACTATGTGTAAATAGATGTGATAATATTTGCAAAGGTTGAACTTATGAAAAATTACAAATTACTGATTGCGCTTTGCTGTAGCATATTTGCTTTAATTTCATGTAATAAAAAACAGAACATCTCTATTGATAATAATTTGATATTATTAATATCTAATGATGTTAGACCATCTTTATTCAGTGGAGTCCCATTTTATTGTCAAGGAGAAGGTGGCAAGGTAATACAAATAGAATCCCAGGACTTGAGAATAATATATAATGAAGGAACATTTGAAATGGATTATTTGTCTTTCTTAAGAAAAGTCTTAAATCAGCAAATAAAACTTCAATCTAATAGAAGTGTTTATACTTTTAATATAGATAAAGACGTGGATAAAGAATATCAAAGTAAAAATCTTGCCGACTTTATGCATTTATATTGTAAGAGTTATGGAACGGGTGAATATGTTCTAAAAAAGGGTTTTACTGAGAATCAAAGAAATTCGATATTCTATTTTTTATTTATCAACAACTATTTGTCTGTATTTGATGATTATTCCGGCTCTTTTAATATCTTTAGTGTATCTAAATATTCAAGATATCACGCAGTCGATAAATAATTGTTGTTGTAATTATGATAAAATGCAGTTGAGTGAGATCTAAGATTACAACATGCAAAATGAATTTAACCATATAACTTATTATGAACAACATTGTAACAAGTTGCACTAATACAATAAATATGAGATCTGATAAAAAAACGTTTTCAACATTTGTGTCATTTCTGCTATTTCTCTTGATAGCTTTTTGCTTTTCTTATCAAATAGGCAAAGATGCAGCACAAAGAGATGCCCGAATTAAGGCTAGAAGTGGAATGTTTCAACAAAAATAGAGATCCAAAAAACGCATACTATGAATAAAGTAAGAAATGCTTTTAATATTATAACAATTGCTGTTGTTAGTATTGATATTCTATTTAGAAATAAGTTACCACTTGTAATTCGCAATAATTCATGGATAATTTTAAGTCTCTTAGTTATAACAATTATTGTTCTAGAAATATTAAGGAGGAATAACAAATGAAGAAACTTTTAGGCTATTTCTATAAACATTCAGAAGAGATATTGTTAAACTCGTTCTATGCATATTTCTTGATTTTAGTGGGGCTATATTGCCTTGATATTGAGATCTCAGCCATTTATGGCTTTATTTTCTTTTTCATACTTGGCCTGTATTTAGGATATTTAATTGCATTGAAAAAGATACAAAATAGCAAAAAGGATAAAGAATAAAGAATTACTATATCTTTAGCGTTAAAAAGTAAATAGTATTTGTAATAATCTACTTTATATTCATATAAATTCAATTTTGTTATTGTATATAATGCTGATTATAAGTAACATCCATAGCATTTAAAATAATATGGTCACGAAACCCTATAAAGTGATAATATTGATGATCATTTTCCTATCAGCTTGTTCAACTTTAAAAAACGAAAATGTTACATATAAGTTGGACAATCGGTTGCTTATATCGAAGAAAGTTGAAATGCAATTACCCATGCCTTTTCATATCCAAAAGGATAATTATGAAGAAGGAGTTGTATATTTTTACAGTTTTGTTGATTCTGCAACTATAATCATTCTACAAGGTTCCATGGTTGAATTGCCTATAGATAAGTATAAGCTTCAAAAATCAAAGATAAAGAACCAAAGAAAAATTTCTGTTGGATGTAAAAGTAATAAATTTTGGCGGAAAGATATTTATAAGGGCGTGAATATATATTATGATAAAGTATCGTCCTCTAATAAAAGAGTTTATGATAAAATTTTAAATAAAATAAAAATCACTTCATTTTAACATAAATAGTCTGTTTAATGAAAATTGTTGTCTTTCGAGAAAACTAACAAGTTCAATTATTGATCTATTAAAACTATTTTGAATGAGAAATTATTTTTTAATATGTATAATTCTAATTATCACTGGATGTAATGTAAAATGGAGTAATGGTCCAGGCCTTTGTTATGCCAATAGAGATTATCAAAATGAATTAAGAGAAATGCCTCCATTTTTAGTTGCACATTTCCCAAAAGAAATAGATCGTTTGCCAATTTCAAGTATAATAACGACTGATACTACTAGTCAATGCATTTACTATATGCTTTTTGAATTTGGAGAGGACAAAGTTTTAAAATTGAAAAAGCAAATTGGAGAAAAATATTTAGCAAAATATAAACCGTCCGAGAGTTTTCTAACCATCGTAAAATTAGAGGCAATAAGGAGTATGACTGATGATAAAACTTCTTATGATAATATTTGTATAAATAATAAGTATTATTACCCTTTACCTTTTTTTGAATCATTTGATAATTCTGCATTAGAGGACGGTGAAAAATCAAAAGGTATATATTCTAATAAGACAAAATGTGGGCTGTCAATGGACTTTCAAATTTATATATTGGATTCAAAACCGGGGCATTATTGGAAGGGACTATATCCATTAGATTATATGCCTGTAGGTTGGAAAAATGGATATTCAAAGGGGATATGTATAAATGAGAAAAAGGGCATAATTATTTATTGGGGGCTAATTTGGTGATGTAAATAAATGTGTGTATGTTGATAAAGATAAATAGATATTATTTAGTTCTGATAATTGTTTTACTGACTTTTAGTTGTACTAAGAAGCAAAAGCAATTTATTTCATATTCAATCAATGTATCTCAAAAACTTGGATTTTCAGAGAAGAAATTGTTTGTGAAATCTCAATTAAAAGAATCATTTACTTGGGAGAATAATTTCTGTTATTCTCAATTAGATCTATTTGAAGATTCAACATTCTTTAAACGGGCCGGATGTGAAGCTCGACTGTATTTTTCAATAGGAAAATGGAAAATCAAAAAAGATTCTTTAATCTTAAGCTATACGCCAGCAGAGAAATTAAACATGGTTCTAAAATATTCACTTAAAGGGAATAAAAGTCAGTTTTTTGTACTTAAAACTCTGAACCAAAACAATGAACCAATAGAGAACTTAGAAGTTGTAGGTTTTAAAAAAGACATACCTGCTAAGACTGCATTAAAATATGCTATTCTCTTAACCGACAAAGAAGGAAAAATTAAGCTTAAAAAAGCAGATTTTGATAGCGTTTCTATTTATGGTTTTAAGGATATAACAAATAGAATTTTAACCTTTAAAAATACTGCGTTACCAGATAGTCTGAATTTAACCTTGTTTTTTAATAGTAGAAACTTTTGCCAACATCCTACATATGAATATTATAAGGATAAGTCTGTATTGCTTATTAAAAATGGAAAATTGATATCGTTTCAATGCAAAAAATAGAGAGACAAAAAACGCATACTATGAATAAAGTAAGAAATGCTTTTAATATTATAACAATTGCTGTTGTTAGTATTGATATTCTATTTAGAAATAAGTTACCACTTGTAATTCACAATAATTCATGGATAATTTTAAGTCTCTTAGTTATAACAATTATTGTTCTAGAAATATTAAGGAGGAATAACAAATGAAGAAACTTTTAGGCTATTTTTATAAACATTCAGAAGAAATATTGTTAAACTCGTTCTATGCATATTTCTTGATTTTAGTGGGGCTATATTGCCTTGATATTGAGATCTCATCTATTTATGGCTTTATTTTCTTTTTCATACTTGGCCTGTATTTAGGATATTTAATTGCATTGAAAAAGATACAATATAGCAAAAAGGATAAATAATAGAATGTTTTCTATCTTAGAATGAAGTCAATTTTGAATATGAAGAATAATGATTTTTAATATAAAACAAGAGAAACTGACAAAAATCTGCAAAAGGCACTTGATGATTTTAAGAAACAACGTCAAACTGATTTTGGAAATTTGAAATAAATAATTTTTAACTTTGTTATTATGGAACTAATAGGTAGAATCTTGAAAGTGATTTTGTTGACTTTTATGGTAGGTTTATTATTTTATACTGCAAATTATTTCATAAGTAAACCTCCAGAACCAAATATGTATGGCGTAGGTCTAATTTTTTCTTCAGTTATCTATAGCGTACTTAATACTATTTTAGTCTTTGTAATTTATATAACTACATATATAATTAACAGGAAGATATATAAAAGAATACTATCAATGAAATTTTTGTTATTAGAAATCATACTTCTATATGTTTGTATTGCAATTATTTATTGTATCCCTTACTCATTCAATGTCTTGCCAATCAATAGGGTTACAGAACATGATTCATTCTGTTTATTTACACCACTTATTTTTCTGTATGTTTTATGGTTAATAATAATATCAATAATAAATTTTCGTCATAAAGAAGATTGAGCACAATTTTATAAATGATAGCAATTTAACAGTGTCAGTTTTCCTTTAACTCACGAGAATTAATAAATCAATTTATGATGAATAGATTAATAATATTGTTTATAACTTGTTTTATAGTGCCTTTTTCAAATGCTCAAATTAATGTTAGTTTGGATAGAGACTGTTTGGATATTAATTCTGCGATGTTAGCCCAATCTTTAATAAAAGTTGTTGGATCAAATAAAGTAAAAGAATTAATTGAAAATAGAGTTCGCTTTTTGTCTGTTTGGGAGGTTGATTCTCTTGGCAGAATATGTAAATTTGATAAATTATTGTCACAGAAGGGATCACTTCCAGAAGATGCAATGAATAAATTGGAGCATTTTTTAATTAAAAGAGGGAAACGATTTTTTATCTGTTATGATAAGCTTCCAGGGATTAGTGATAATGATGCATACAAAATAATAACAGAAGACTTATTTGCAAGAAATGAAAAATCATTAATTATCAATGTTAGTTTTCCCGGAGAACTTATGATACTTTATGAGTATGAAAAAGAAAAAGCGGAAAAACAGAATCATAAATTGTCTAGATATGTGTATTTTAGAAAACAAATAAAGAAATATCTTCAAGTGCCAAGAAAGGTATTCTAATTTATTGGTTTATAGTTTGGTAATGTTGGTCATGGATATTAATTAATAATTTGAAATAATGATGAAGAATGATTTTTTTAAAGGAATTTTGGCTTACCTATTGATAATAAATGTGTATAATATTATAATGTCATTGATTTATATAGGGTTGTCTTATGCAATTGGAAATATAACCTCATTGCTAATTGGAGGTGGAGTTGCTACATTTTTATTCAGCTTAATTGTATTCATGACTTTTGACAAGATTGCAACAGTTAAAATTGATATGAAATATATTTTTATAGTTTTATTTTTTATAGTTCTATTAGTCTCAAAGGATCTGTTGCAAAATCTAAAAATTAATGTATTGTGTGATACCTTCGTTTCTGAATCAAAAGAAAAATTTGCTGATCTTTTGGCTTATATAAATGAGCTGCCGGGTTTATTTTATTATTGGGTTATTTTTTGTACTTTGTTCTATTTTAAAAGAACTTTAAAGGAACCTATAAAATAAGATTTATCTGGCGGATTATGGCTTTTGCCTTTCTTGTTCTTTATTGTTTATTGCAGAGATATGCTTAACCTAATTGAGTATTTGCAAATTGAAAAGTAAGCAGATAAACTGAAATAGATATTTTATGGCTTTAAGAGTATAACGAATAGAATTTAATCTTTAAAAATACTGCGTTACCAGATAGTCTGAATTTAACCTTGTTTTTTAATTGTAGAAACTTTTGCCAACGTCCTACATATGAATATTATAAGGATAAGTCGGTATTGCATTATTATGAATGCGGAAATAATATCAGTTTAACGCAAAAGAAGAGATAAAATGGCTACATATACTATGGATAAAATAAGAAATATTCTCAAGTTAGTATTAGCATGTTTTACATGCCTGTTATTATACATTAATTCGCAGTCCTTGTTTGCTCAAAAGATATTGCAATTGTATGATGGTGATGTTAAAAGAAACTTGAAGAACTCGGTAGAAGTCGCATTTTATGAGATCAAAAATAGAGATCTAATATTAGTCCTTGACTCAATAATAGGTGAATGGGAAAAATCGCATTGTTATGAACCTGTATATCTAGGAGTGTATACATACTCACTAACAAAAAAAAGCAATGATTTAGTTACAAATGTACAAAGTATGAGCCGAAATGAATTTTATTGGGAAATAACTATAAAATCATTCCGAAGTAAAAATTTTGCTTCTTCCGGTAATTGGGGTTGTTTTCGATATAAAAACCGTTTGTTTGTATTGGGTGGCTATCCTTGTGAGGAATTTTTCTCTCCTCTAAAAAAGAAACTTTTATTTAATTATTATCCAAGTAAAGACAGAGAGGATGTTGAAGCATTTGTTAATACTTTGATGTCATGGACATATAATTATCGTGATAATCACTTTGTCTTTAGATATAAAAGAGGTTGCAATTTTGCTTATTAGAAAGTGATGAGTCATTTTAGATTTAGGAATAAATGAATAATAGGATTACAAATACTAATTTCTTGTTTAATGTTTAGATAGACTTCATTTGCCATATTCTTGTATTATAATGTGAATGAGTACTAAAACTCATCATCTTATTGCTTTTTTTCGTACCTTTGCACTCGTAAAATGATGAGTAATTAAACAATTAATAGTATGGCTAAGAAAGCTCTTTTAATGATTCTTGATGGATGGGGAATAGGGAACCATTCTAAAGCAGATGTTATCTTTAACACTCCAACTCCTTACTGGGATTACCTGGTAAAAACATATCCAAACTCACAGCTTCAGGCTAGTGGAGAAAATGTAGGTTTACCTGATGGTCAGATGGGTAACTCTGAAGTAGGTCACTTAAATATTGGTGCAGGACGCGTTGTTTACCAGGATTTGGTAAAAATCAACAAGGCTTGTCGTGAAAATACAATCATGCAGAATCCGGAAATTGTTTCTGCTTTCACTTATGCAAAGGAAAACGGTAAGTCTGTTCACCTTATGGGTTTGACTTCAGACGGTGGTGTGCACAGTTCTCTTGATCACCTTTTCAAGTTGACTGAAATTGCAAAGGAATATGCAATTGAAAATACATTTATCCACTGTTTCATGGATGGTCGTGATACTGACCCAAGAAGTGGTAAAGGTTTTATTGAACAACTTGATGCTCAATGCAAGAAGACTACTGCTAAGGTTGCTACAATCATTGGTCGTTATTATGCAATGGACCGCGACAAACGTTGGGCTCGTGTGAAAGAGGCTTATGATTTGTTGGTTAATGGAACTGGTAAAAAGGCTGATTGCATGGTTACTGCAATGCAGGAATCTTATGATGCTGATGTTACTGACGAATTCATCAAACCAATTGTGAATGCTGGTGTAGACGGAAGAATTAAGGAAGGTGATGTAGTTATCTTCTTCAACTACCGTAACGACCGTGCTAAAGAACTTACTGTGGTTCTTACTCAAAAGGATATGCCTGAAGAAGGAATGAAGATTGTACCGGGATTGCAATATTATTGTATGACTCCGTATGATTCTTCTTTCAAGGGTGTTCATATTATCTTTGATAAAGACAATGTAGAAAATACATTGGGCGAATATCTTTCTTCTCAGAAGAAAACTCAGCTTCACATTGCTGAAACTGAAAAATATGCTCACGTTACATTCTTCTTTAACGGTGGACGCGAGGCTCCATACGAAGGTGAAGAACGTATCCTGATTAATTCTCCTAAAGTGGCAACTTACGACTTGAAGCCTGAAATGAGTGCTTACGAGGTAAAAGATGCTTTAGTTGCTGAAATTAACAAGAGCAAGTTCGATTTTATCGTAGTAAACTTTGCTAATGGTGATATGGTTGGACACACTGGTGTATACGAAGCTATCGAAAAAGCAGTAATTGCTGTTGATACTTGTGTGAAAGAAACTATTGAAGCTGCTAAGGCAAATGGTTATGAAGCTATTATTATTGCCGATCACGGTAATGCTGATAACGCTGTAAACGAAGATGGCTCTGTTAACACTGCTCACTCTTTGAACCCTGTTCCATGTGTTTATGTAACAGAAAATAAAGATGCTCAGGTTGCTGAAGGTCGTTTGGCTGATATTGCTCCTACTATCCTTAAAATTATGGGATTGGAAGCGCCAAAAGATATGACTGGCAACGTATTGATTAAATAATATTCGGATGATTCAAATAGACGATACCATCATCAGCCTTGATGTGTTCAAGGAAAAATTCTTATGCAACCTGGATGCCTGCAAAGGAGAGTGTTGTATTGAGGGTGATGCCGGTGCGCCATTGGAAGAAGAAGAAGTTGAACAACTAAAGAAGGTCCTTCCGGTTATCTGGGAGGACCTTTCTTCTGAAGCACAGGCTGTAATTGAAAAGCAAGGCGTTTGTTATAAAGATGTGGATGGTGACCTTGTTACTTCCATTGTGAATGGTAAGGATTGTGTTTTTACCTGCTACGATGAAAATGGATGTTGTTATTGCGCCATAGAGAAAGCTTATCGTGAAGGGAAAGTGGACTTCTATAAGCCGGTTTCCTGTCATCTTTATCCAATTCGTGTGCAGAAGTATCCTGAATTTAAAGCTGTAAATTATCACCGCTGGAGCGTATGTAAAGCGGCTGTTCTTCTTGGAGAAAAAGAAGATATGCCTATTTATAAGTTCCTGAAAGAGCCACTTATCCGTAAATTTGGAGAGGATTGGTATATGGAACTTGAGATTGCAGCAGAGGAAATGAAGAATAGAGGAATTATCTAATCTAAATATTACAGGCCTATGAAAACAGCTATAGTGTATCTTTCTAAATATGGCACTACTAAAAAGGTTGCCGGCATGATTAAGGAACGTTTGATGGATGATGATGTAACTATGATTGATTTAAGCGTAGACATTTCTCCGGATCTCTCTTCTTATGAGCGTATTATTGTAGGAAGTTCTGTTTATGTAGGCTCTGCTAAGAAGAAATTCAGAGAGTTTTGTTTGAAGAATCATGTTTCTTTATTTGCTGTTAAAGAAGTGGGGCTCTTCCTCTGTGGAATGGAACCAGATGAAATAAAGCAAAAGGAGGAAATGATTCGTTCGTTTCCGGAGGAATTACTTCGTCATTCTAAAGCAAGAGGGTTTATGGGTGGTGAAATTCAGTTTGAAAAGATGAATATGCTGGAAAAATTTGCTGTTAAGAAGATTATGAAAACAACTTCTTCTGTTTCAAATATCAATGAACAGGAAATAAATCATTTCGTACAGAAAATGTTAAGTTGAAATGTTCTCCTGAATAGTAAGACACTGATTCTTTTAAATACTTTAAAGCATGGAAAAAACGATTGAAATTAATCAGGAACTGATTGCCGTATGTGGTCTCTATTGCGGTGCTTGCCGGCAATATTTAAAGGGAGGTTGTATGGGTTGCCTGAAAAACGAAAAAGCAACCTGGTGCAAAACACGTACTTGTTGCATGGAAAAAGGGTATAAAACCTGCGCAGAGTGCTCAACTGATGTGGGCGATTGCAAGAAGTTCACAAACGTTGTAAGTAGGCTGTTTGGCTTCTTTTTCAACTCGGATAGGAATGCCTGCATTGATAGGATAAAAGCTATGGGACGGGAGGAATATGCCAAAGAGATGGCAGAAAAAGGAATGCAGACAATTAAAAGAAGATAGTTTGCCAGTTACAAAGATGCTTTGATAGGCTGAATCTGGATATAATTTAGAAAAGATTCTCTTTAAAATCATTGATTGCTATATATAAAAAGAGAGGCTGTGTAGTTTTACACAGCCTCTCTTTTTATAATATAATGTTTTGTTTATGCATCAATATTTGCATAAGTAGCATTTTCTTCAATAAACTCTCTACGAGGTCCTACATCTTCACCCATTAACATTGAGAATACATAATCAACTTCAGCAGCATTGTCAATAGTTACCTGACGTAATGTACGTTGGTCTGGATCCATTGTTGTGTCCCAAAGCTGTTGGGCGTTCATTTCTCCCAAACCTTTGTATCGTTGAGTATGGATAGCGTTCTCAGAACCACCTCCGTAAGTTGCAATAAATCGTTGACGTTGTTCTTCTGTCCAGCAATATTCTTCTACCTTTCCTTTCTTACATAAGTAGAGTGGGGGATTGGCAATATAAAGATAGCCATTTTGAATAAGCTGAGGCATAAAGCGGAAGAAGAAAGTCATGATAAGCGTGTCGATGTGAGCACCATCGACGTCGGCATCGGTCATGATTATAATCTTCTTATAACGTAGCTTTGTAATGTTAGCTTCCTGAGAATCATCTTCTGTACCAATACTTACTCCTAATGCTGTGTAAATATTACGGATTTCTTCACTTTCGTAAGCTTTATGACGCATTGCTTTCTCCACATTAAGAATCTTACCACGGAGAGGCAAAATTGCCTGAAATGCACGGTTACGGCCTTGTTTAGCTGTACCACCTGCAGAGTCTCCTTCGACAAGGAATATCTCACATCTTTCAGGGTCTTTATCAGAACAGTCTGCTAACTTTCCCGGAAGTCCACCACCAGACATTGGCGATTTGCGTTGTACCATTTCACGAGCTTTGCGGGCTGCGTGACGAGCTGTTGCAGCTAATACAACCTTGTCAACAATCATCTTGGCTTCTTTTGGATGCTCTTCCAGGTAATTTGTCAAGGCTTCTCCAACAGCCTGGTCAACAGCTCCCATAACTTCGTTATTACCTAACTTGGTTTTGGTCTGTCCTTCAAACTGAGGCTCTGCTACTTTGATAGAAATAACAGCAGTTAAACCTTCACGGAAGTCATCACCGGCAATCTCAACCTTAACTTTCTCCAGCATTTTAGCATCTTCAGCGTATTTCTTTAATGTACGAGTTAGTGCACGACGGAAACCAGCAAGGTGAGTTCCTCCTTCTATAGTGTTGATATTGTTAACGTATGAGTGGATATTTTCTGTATAGGAAGTATTATACATAATTGCTACTTCTACAGGAGTACCTTGCTTCTCTGTATTGATGTAAATTACATCATTGATAAGCTTTTCACGAGATGAATCGACAAAACGAACAAATTCTTTTAAACCTTCTTCTGAATGGAAAGTCTCTTTTTTAACTTCGCCGGCTTCATTTTTTACACGACGGTCGGTTAAAGAGATTGTAAGCCCTGCATTCAGATAAGCAAGCTCGCGCATACGAGTTGCCAGGATATCATATTTATATTCTGTTGTGGTGAAGATTGAGCCATCAGGATGGAAAGTGATGTATGTTCCGGTCTTGTCTGTTGTTCCTACAACCTTAACAGCTTCTTTGGGTATACCGCAAGAATATTCTTGTTGGTATAATTCCCCGTCTCTTGCAACCTGAGCAACCAGTAAGGTTGAAAGTGCATTTACACAGGATACACCAACGCCGTGCAAACCTCCGGATACTTTGTAAGAACCTTTATCGAACTTACCACCAGCATGAAGTACTGTCATTACAACCTCAAGTGCTGATTTCTGTTCTTTCTCGTGGAAATCAACAGGAATACCTCGTCCATTATCCTGAACGGTAATTGAGTTGTCTTCGTTAATAGAAACTTCTATGTGGTCACAATAGCCGGCTAAGGCTTCGTCGATTGAGTTATCAACAACCTCATATACTAAATGGTGCAAACCTTTTACGCCAGTATCTCCAATGTACATTGCGGGGCGCTTTCTAACGGCCTCTAATCCCTCAAGTACCTGAATACTGTCCGCGGAATACATTGAATCATTATTCGCTATTTGTTCTTCAGTCATATTTAATTTGTAATTATTTAAACAAAGCAAATATAGTGATTTTAATTGGTTCTGAACACTTTAATTTGCCTAAATTTCATATCGTTGCACTTTTTTATAGTGCTTAATTTGGAGTAGCTATAAACACAAAAGGCCGGATTAAATAATCCGACCTTATTATATAAAGAATGTACTTCAGTTCTTTGTATTAAGCAAGCTTGTTAACGTAGATTGCTAACTTAGACTTCAAGTTGTTAGCTTTATTCTTGTGAATAACGTTAGTTTTTGCTAACTTATCGATCATTTTAGTAATGCCAGGGTACATAGCTGTAGCTTCTGATTTGTCAGAAGTAGAACGTAACTTTCTAACAGCATTTCTCATGGTTTTACCATAGTATCTGTTGTGAAGTCTTTTTGTCTCAGCTTGTCTAATTCTCTTGATTGATGATTTGTGATTTGCCATCTTTTCGACTAATCTTTTAATTCTTTGAATTTATATTTTAACTTTGTAGCCCGTGGGGGAGTCGAACCCCCCTTTCTAGAATGAAAATCTAACGTCCTAACCGATAGACGAACGGGCCATTGTGGTATCTTTTCTGTTTTGCAATCGCGTTGTTTCTTGATTGCGGATGCAAAGATAGACGCTATTTTTGAAATAGCAAAATATTCCGGCAAAATTTTTTCTAGATTTATCTTAAAACTTCTATTATTACTATTTTATTGTTTGATTATCAGTAGAATAACATTTGTTATTTTTTTCTTTTTTTCTTTGGATGATTATACTTTCGACTATAAATTTGCGGTTATATTCTTTTTTTGTAGCTTTGTTACTAAAAGTCACAAATAAGGAATTGGAGTAATTTATGCTACAAAAATCTTTTGGAATTGTTCTTCATTCTATAAAATACAATGATGTTTCTAATATTGTAGATATTTATACTGAGCGCTCAGGAAGAGCTTCTTTTTTGGTAAAACTACCGCGTTCAAAGAAAGCAACTGTAAAATCAGTACTTTTTCAACCTTTATCAATTATCGAGTTTGAAGCTGATTATCGTCCCACTTCAAATCTGCATCGTATAAAGGAGGCTAAATCTTTTTATCCTTTTTCTTCGCTTCCTTATGATCCATATAAATCGGCTATTGCCCTTTTTATTGCGGAGTTTTTATATCGTGCGGTTCGTGAAGAGGTTGAAAACAAGCCCCTGTTTGCATATTTGCTCCATTCTATTCAATGGCTTGATGAGCAGGATAAAGGCTTTGCAAATTTTCATTTAGTCTTTCTTATGCGGCTTTCTCGCTTCCTTGGTCTCTATCCAAACCTGGAGAACTATAATAGTGGCGATTACTTCGATTTACTGAATGCTTGCTTTACAGCAAATAAACCGTTTCATAATTCTTTTATTCAGCCTGATGATGCCTCAATATTAGTTAATTTAATGCGTATGAACTATGATACAATGCGTCTATTTGCAATGAGTAGAGTAGAGCGGAACCGTTGTTTACTTATAATTATTGATTATTATCGCCTTCACCTGCCTGAATTCCCGTCTTTAAAATCATTGGATGTTTTAAAAGAACTATTTGATTAGCGAGTGGCTTGATATGAAAAATAAGGTGGATCAGAATGAGATATTAATTTTTTGTGAATTGAATAATTGAGAAACGGTCTTATATAGACTTGAAAGAAGAATATAAAAAAATGGGGTTATTCGCTTTGGATAACCCCATTTCCTTTATATGATAATACTGACTAAACTTATGCCAGCAGTTCTTTAACCAGAGCAGATATAGCGCGTCCTTCAGCTAATCCGGAAAGCTTCTTTGTTGCTGCACCCATTACTTTACCCATATCTTTGGCACTGGTAGCACCAGTTTCTGCAATAATTTCTTTAATTGCAGCTTCCAGTTCTTCTGCACTCATTTGTTTTGGAAGGTAAACTTCCATAGCTTTAACCTGGGCTAATTCTCCGTCTGCAAGGTCCTGACGATTCTGGCCGATATAAATTTCAGCAGAGTCTTTTCCTTGTTTTACCAATTTCTGAATAATTTTAGTGGCAGCTTCATCTGATAATGTATCATTTGCACCTGGAGCTGTTTTAGCTTCAATGAAGTATTTTTTTATATTTCTTAATGCTTCCAGTTTTACTTTATCTTTGGCTTTCATAGCCTCTTTAATGTCATCGCTGACTTTGTCAAATATACTCATAATAGATCTTTTTTTAATTAAAACTTATAATATTACTACCATCTTCCGTTTCCGGAGGAGCAACTGTTTCTACAGCTGTAGCCTTGGTTTTGATTTTTTCTAAAGTGGCTTTGTCTCGTTGATAGGTAGGAGAGTTTTCAACAGAAGCAATTATTTCATCGTTATCTAAATCTTCTGGATTGAAGATGTAGACATGACGTCGTCTTTTATGTGCTTTCGCTCCTCCTTTGAGTGCTTCCTCACCATAAGCAATAACAATGCGTCGGCGATTTTCTTCTTCTTTTTCTTCCAGTTGGGCAAGGCGTTCTTCTTCTTCCTGGGTTCTTTTGCTGATAACTTCATCCATACCGGGTATACTTGTCATGCCGAAACCAGTAGCCAGAACTGTAATCTTGACTTTATTTCCAAGTGTATCGTCAACAGCAACACCCCAGATAACTTCTACACCTTTATCGAACTTACTCATGAACTCGTGAACTTCGTTCATTTCTTCCATCATAAGCTCAGATTGTTCGCAGAAAGAAACATTAAGTAATACTTTCTTTGCGTTAAAGATGTCATTGTTATTGAGTAACGGAGAGTGAAGTGCATCTTCAATTGCTTTACTGACACGGTTTTCGCCTTCACCTAAGCCGGTACTCATAATTGCCACTCCACCATTCTTCAGAATGGTATTGACATCTGCAAAGTCAAGATTTACCTTACCTCGCATGGTTATAATTTCAGCAATACTTTTTGCTGCGATTGAAAGAGTATCATCTGCTTTGCCGAAAGCATTCATGAAGGTTAAATCAGAATAAATCTCTCTTAACCTTTCATTATTGATAACAAGTAGTGCATCTACATGTCTGCTTATCTGTTCGACACCATCAAGTGCCTGAATAATTTTCTTTTCACCTTCGAAAAGGAATGGAATAGTGACAATCCCTACAGTCAGAATATCCATTTCCTTGGCTGTTTTAGCAATAACAGGGGCAGCGCCGGTTCCGGTTCCTCCACCCATACCTGCTGTAATGAATACCATCTTGGTTCCATCGCTCAGAAGTGTTTTAATATCTTCGATGCTTTCTTCAGCTGCAGCTGAGGCGCGTTCAGGCTTATTCCCAGCTCCCAGTCCTTCGGTTATGGAACGTCCTAATTGTAACTTAACAGGAACCGGAGATTCTGCAAGAGCCTGGTTGTCTGTGTTGCACAGAACGAATGTTACATCATGTATGCCTTCCTTATACATGTGATTAACAGCATTTCCACCGCCGCCACCCACACCGATCACCTTGATAATACTTGGGGTGTCTGTTGGGAATTCAAATGGCATTATATCGTCTGTCATAACTATATGTTATTTATGTGATGTAATTACTATATTGCTATTTATGTTATTCGCCTTCATCGCTGAACATGTCCTTTGTAAGTCTCTCAAACATGGTCTTGATCTTACTGGGCTCTGCTTTCTTAGCAGCTTTTGCAGCAGCTTTCGCCGCGGCTTTTTCTTCTTTTCGCTTTTGTTCCAGTCTTTTTCTCTCTAATTCGGCCTCTTCTCTTCTTTTTTTCTCCTCTTCTCTTCTTAGCCTTTCTTCTTCTGTTCTTAGAGCGTCTTTTTCATCATATTCTTCTTGCTCGTCATCATCTTCCGGGAAGAGTGTCTGTTCTGGAACATCATATTTGATTGATGCTTCAACCGGCTTAGCATTTTCAAGTAAGCAACAATTTTCTTTTCCTGCATTCAATAAGCCAATTATCGTATTTTGAGTTCCGTCTTTTATCAATAAATCTGGTCCGTTAGATCTGATTCCGGTTCGAACAAACTTTGCAATTTTTACATTGTTTATTTTTGTTCTACTTTTAATTGCTTCATCCAGATTTTTCAGATTGGAACATCCTCCTGTGATTATAACTCCGGCCATTAAATCTCCTTGATAACCGGAAAGTTCAATCTGATTCCATACGTTAGCAATGATTTCTTCAACACGTGCTTCAATAATTTCGTTTAAGACCTTTCTTTCTATTGTACGTTTTTCGTCTTCCAAAAGGTATGTTTTTGGTCCTTCGTCATCATTTATTTCAAAAATAGCATTGCCATATTTCACTTTCAGATTTTCGGCTTCATCTTCTTCCAATTGCAAAGCACAAATATCACGAGTAATATTATTACCTCCCAATGGCAGAACTGAAAGGTAACGAAGGATATTGTTCTTATAAACAGCAATGGTTGTTGTGTCGGCTCCAAAATCTACTAGTGCGCAGCCTGTGCGCTTCTCAGTATCAGTGAGAATTACATCAGCTGTTGCTAATGGAGAGATATAATAATCTGCAACTTCAATTTTTGCAAGTTCGAAGCATCGTTGCAGGTTCTTTTTTATTGAAGATCGGGCTACAATATTGAGAAAGCGTCCTTCTATATTACTTCCAAGCACACCAACAGGGTCTACTTGTAAGTTAATGCCAATCTTGTATTCTTGTGGAACTTCGTCTAGTATATCCATATCAATCAATGGAATCTGACGATTTTCATCTTTAATGGAGTCAACAAGTTCGTCTGTAATAATCTCCTCAGTAGCTAAATGACGGGCTACTATATTTTTAACCGTACGGATGGATTGTCCGCCGATGCCTACATATACTTTTGATATTTCATTGTCTAATGCACTCTCTAACTTATTTATGATAGAGGTCAGGCTTTGAGCTGTTTTATCTATGTTATAGATTACTCCTTTTCTGATGAACGAAGAAGATTCCTCCTTGGCATAAGCAAGGACATGAATACTTCCGTCACTTTCTTTTCTCCCTGCTATACCGGTAATCTTAGATGATCCCAGCTCTATAGCTACGATAAAATCTGTTTCTGCCATATCTTTCTAATTTTTAATAGTCAATGTACTAATCTCTTAGAATGTTGTTCTAATGGATTAGTTCTTAATTACACTGGCTTATTAGTTTCTTCTCTTTTTGTGCAAATTATTTGGTTGCTAAACTCTAAGTTGATGCGTTCGTATTTATTCCATCCCACTTTATTCAACGCTTTTTCATAGAAAATTTTTAATCGTTCAAGTTTTTCTTCGAAATTATCTATTTTTCCAAGGAATACGACGTGATCTCCAACTCGTGGAACCAACTCAATTTCTCTGGTTGGTGTTACGTTTATTTGCTCAATCTGAGCATTCCAAAACTTATCATTTTGCAAAAATACACCAAATCTATATAAGCTCCTCATAGCAAAGGACTTTTCTGCATATCCTGTTACAATAGCTAAATGTGCTGTGCATTTGGCTTCAGGAGGTATTATTTTGCCTTGATTATCTAAATAAAAACTCTCCCCCTTGTAATTCATAACCCGAAGAATAGGAAGACGTTGCGAAATCTCCATGCAAACTTTTCCACCCGGTGTTTTGTAACATTCAGCCTTGTCTATCAACGGATGTTTTGTAAGCTCTGCCTCCAGTTGTCTTGTCTGGATTCTTTCCATCTTTTTTCCCACAGGATAAATGCCTTCATCCTTAAGCAAAGAAGTGATCTCTCTTTCTGTAATAAATCCTGCATTTATACTGTCCTTAATGATCAATTCAATATCCTTGCAAGTCTTATTATCAGACTTGTTATTGAAAGCTGTTATCGCTGTTATAAGATATGCGATAATTAGCAGCATAACGATCAGTAGCAGAATTTTCTTTATCATTTGTTATTCAGTAAATTTTGAATGTCGGTTGTGTAATCTTCAATATCACCTGCACCTAGAGTTATAAGTACCTCTATTTTTTTATCTTTCAATACAGATAGCATATTTTCTTTAGTGCACATACTCTTTTCCACTCCTTCACGAATATTATCGAAAATCAGTTTGCTTGTAACACCTGGAATTGGGAGCTCACGAGCCGGATAAATATCAAGCAAGATAACTTCGTCCAGTAGTGATAAGCTATCAGCAAAATCTTTATAGAAATCGCGTGTACGTGTATACAAGTGAGGTTGGAATATGCCTGTAATCTTTTTATCCTTGTACAAATCGCGTACAGAGATTATGCTTTGTTTAATTTCAGATGGATGATGGGCATAATCGCTTAGGTAGACAACTTTATCATTTTTAATTTTAAAATCAAATCGTCTGTCTACTCCTCCGAAACTAGACATTCCACTCTTAATTTCCTCTGCCGTTACTCCGTTTAGCCAGCATAGAGCCATTGCTGCAACTCCATTTTCAATATTGATACTAACCGGAACACCCAGCTGAATATCTTTGATTACTTCATCTGGAGTTACAAAGTCTATGAATATTTCTCCGTTGCCAATACGGATATTTTCTGCATGGAAGTCTCCTTCCTCTTTGGAGTAAGTATACACTTTAACACCTTCCTGAACTTTTGGCTGTAAAGAGACTCCTTTACGGATTATCAGATATCCACCTGGTTGTATCAGGGTAGTATATTTCTCAAAGCTTTCCAAATAAGCTTCTTCTGTTCCGTAGATATCAAGATGGTCAGGGTCTGTAGAAGTTATAACAGACATATATGGGTGCAACCAATGAAATGAGCGATCGAATTCATCGGCTTCAATAACAGTAAAGTCACTCTTATCAGATAGAATCAGGTTGCTCTTATAATTCTTTGATATTCCTCCAAGGAAAGCTGTACAATCAACCTTTGACTGATGCAGAATGTGAGCTGTCATAGTGGAAGTTGTTGTCTTTCCATGAGTTCCGGCTACACAAAGTCCTTTGCTTGCTCTTGTAATAGTTCCCAGAACCTGAGCACGTTTCTGAATTTCAAAATTGTTATCAATAAAGAAGTTTAGTTCGGCATGTTCTTTCGGAATTGCCGGAGTAAGAACAACAAGAGTTGAATTCTTGTCGAGACATTCTTCCGGAATTAGTTTTATATCTTCTGAATAATGTATTTTTGCTCCTTCTTCAATGAGTTTTTCTGTGAGTTCGCTAGGAGTACGGTCATAACCTGCTACATTTTTTCCTTTGGAAAGGAAATAACGTACCAAAGCACTCATGCCTATACCACCAGCACCAATAAAATAAACGGATTTTATCTGATTAATTTCCATGATTCTTTCTATATTCATTTGCCAACTTAACAACTTCTTCTGCAATAACACTTGCCGAGTTGGTGAAAGCAAGCTTTTTGATATTCATACTAAGATCATTTAAAACATTATCCTGATGAATTGTTTCAATAGCAATATCTACTAATTTGTTTTCAGCTTCATTGTCTTTTACGTATAAAGCTGCAGATTTATCAACCAATGCCAAAGCATTTTTTGTTTGATGATCTTCGGCAACATTTGGAGATGGAACCAGGATTACAGCTTTACCAAGTATACAAAACTCGGATATTGAACCGGCTCCGGCACGAGATATAACCAAGTCGGCGGCAGCGTATGCATGTTCCATACTCGAAATAAAATCGGTCACAAACAATGGTAATTCACCCGCTTTCTTAACTTCCTGCAAAGCTTGTTCGTAATATATCTTTCCTGTCTGCCAAACAAACTGAACATCTGAATTTTTAATCTTATCCAGATTATTCATTATACATTGATTAACGGTACGGGCTCCAAGGCTTCCTCCGATAACCAGGATTGTTTTTTTTGCCGGATCTAAGTGGAAGAAGTTAATACCTTCTTCACGGGTAATCTGATTATTCACAAGTCCCTGACGTACAGGATTACCAGTCAGAATGATTTTATCTTTCTCAAAGAACTTCTCCATTCCTTCGTAAGCGACACATATTTTTTTAGCTTTTTTAGCCAGAAGTTTATTTGTAACTCCTGCATATGAATTCTGCTCCTGTATAAGAGTCGGCACACCCATCATCCCAGCCATTTTCAGTGTAGGACCACTTGCGTATCCACCAACACCAACAGCTGCATGAGGTTTAAATTGTTTTATAATGCTATATGCTTTGAATTGGCTTTTAGCCAATTTATATAGTACTTCAAAATTCTTAAATAAGTTCTTGCGGTTGAAACCACTTACAGGTAAACCTTTTATTTCATATCCTGCAGCAGGTACCCGTTGCATTTCCATTCTTCCTTCAGCTCCAACAAAGAGAATCTCAGCTTCAGGATGCTGTTCTTTTATTGCATTGGCTATAGAAACAGCCGGAAAGATATGTCCTCCCGTTCCTCCTCCGCTAATTATTATTCTTAATTTCTCTTCCATAATCTCAATCTTGTTGATTACCAACAAATATATGAATAAACTTTTTTTAAGCTAAACTTTCTTCAGCTATAATTTCTTCTTTATTAATGGTAGTGTCTTCTACCTTTGTATCTATTGAACTACTATTTTCTTCCAGCTTTGCAGTATATCGGCTTACGCTTAATATCATACCAACGTATACGCAATTAATCAAAGTTGAAGTACCTCCTTTACTGATCAGTGGAAGCGGCTGTCCGGTTACCGGGATTAGTCCCACTGCCACACACATGTTCATAATTGCCTGAGAAACCAGTAACAGTGAAATTCCCATAACCAGGAAAGTAGCAAAGTTCCCTTTTGCCTTTTGCGCTATTCGTCCCGCTCGTATTAGTAGCCAGATATATAGAATTACTACAAATCCACCACCTATCAATCCTAATTCTTCAATGATAATAGCAAAGATAAAGTCCGAAAAAGCTTGAGAAAGGAAATCTCTTTCAACACTGTTTCCCGGCATTTTACCAATAATATTACTTGTTGCAATGGCGATATTGGCATGAGCTACCTGTGCATCTCCGTCTATATCAAATTTTGCAGCAGGAATATCTTTCTTTGGACTAGCAAATTCGAAAACACGATTTTTCCATGTAGTCATACGATGTAGGAACTTAATATTTGTATTATCAGGTACAAGCATTGTAACTCCAATTGTAAAGATGCCGATGGCAGCAATACTTCCTACCAGAATAGCTAGTTTCCGAAATGGGATTCGTCCTATAATCATCATCAAAAATACAACCCCGAATAGAAGAGCAGCAGTAGACAAGTTTTCAGGGGCTATTAAAGCACAGATAAGTCCTGTTATCCACATAATATACTTAAATGCCCTTGGGTTAGCTTCGTCTTCTTCCTGATTTTTTGCTAATATATATGATACAGCAATAATTACAGCCATTTTAGCAAGTTCCGACGGTTGAAACTGGAGCCCGAAAATATTCATCCAGCGGGCAGCGCCGTTGGTCATGGCTCCTGTTGCGACGACCAAAACCAGCAAAATTACCGATATCGGTACCAGGAAGACTGGAATAGCCTGGAAATATCTGTAATTAACTTTATGGGTAATCCATACAACCAACACACCGACCAATAAAATAACAGTGTGTTGTGTAATAGGTGCCCAGTGATCTCCTGTTTTGTAGGTTAATGTGCTGGCGGCACTAAAAACCTCAACAACAGAGATTACACAAAGGAACAGGAAGATAATCCAGATTACCTTGTCTCCTTTGAATAAGTTCTTTAACAGATCCATATACTAAATTATAAATTGTTGACGCATTCTTTAAATTGACGGCCACGGTCTTCGTAGCTTTTAAATAAGTCGAAGCTTGCACAGCATGGAGATAGCAATACAGTTTCTCCTTTCTTAGCCAGATTGTAAGCTTGTTCAACACAATCTTTCATTGAAGTAACGTCTACGATCTTTTCAACTTTACCATCAAAGAAAGCGTGAAGTTTGCTATTGTCCAGTCCAAGAAAAACTAAAGCAGAAACTTTATCCTTTACAAGTTGTTCAATTTCTGTATAGTCGTTTCCTTTATCTTTTCCTCCAAGAATAAGAACCACTTTGGTTTTCATGCTTTCAAGAGCATACCAGCAAGAATTTACATTGGTAGCTTTCGAGTCATTTATAAAGTCAACTCCACGTACACGAGCCACTTTTTCCAGGCGGTGTTCTACTTCCTTAAAGTCACTCAATGCAGCTCTTATATATTCCTTCTTTATTCCCGCAAGATTTGCAGAAATACCAGCAGCCATTGAGTTATAAAGATTATGTGTTCCGGTAAGGGCTAACTCTTCCTGCTCCATGTTGAAAGCTATTGGCTCACTGAATATAACTTTATCTTTATCAACATAAGCCTTAACTCCTTCTTCCTTTTCTATAGAGAAAGGGTAGAGGTGAGCATGTATGCCATGTTTTTTTAATTGTTCTTGTATAATTGGATCATCATTCCAAAAAATGAATGCATCTTCATCTGTCTGATTCTGAGTGATGCGGAATTTAGAATCTATGTAATTCTGCATATTATGATCGTATCGATCCAGATGATCAGGAGTGATATTCATTAGAATAGCGATATTAGCCCTGAACTGATACATGTTGTCTAATTGGAAACTGCTAAGCTCAATAATATAATAGTCATAATTACATTCAGCAACCTGAAGAGCCAGACTTTGACCTATATTTCCAGCTAAACCAACGTTTAGTCCTGCACTCTTAAAGATGTGATAAATCAAAGAAGTTGTGGTAGTCTTTCCATTGCTTCCGGTAATACAGATCATCTTTGCATTAGTGTATCTTCCTGCAAATTCTATCTCAGAAATAATTGGAGTACCTTTCTCTATTAACTTCTGAATCAGCGGGGCATCATTAGGAATCCCAGGGCTTTTAATAATCTCGTCGGCATTCAGAATCAGTTCTTCTGTATGTTGTTGTTCTTCCCATTGAATACCTCTTGAGTTTAGAAGCTCCTTATACTGGTCTTTAATGATAGACATATCCGATACAAAAACATCGAATCCTTCTTTCTTAGCTAAAACGGCTGCACCAGCTCCGCTTTCTCCAGCTCCTAATATGACAATTCTTTTAGGCATGTTATCTTATCTTTAAAGTTATTATTGTTATAGCAGCCAATAAAATAGTAACAATCCAAAAACGGATAGTTATTTTAGATTCATGATACACATTGGCTGGCTTTGTGAATCTGTACGTACAAGTTGGATCAAGCTGTGCCATCGTTGTACGGAAATGGTCGTGTATTGGAGTACGTTTGAAAATTCGTTGGCGAACTCCTTTTTTCTTTCCTCTTTTGAAATAGCTAACCTGCATAATGACAGAGAAATTTTCGCAGAGGAACACACCACATAATATAGGAATTAATAATTCTTTGTGAATAATAATAGCGAATACGGCAATAATACCTCCAATGGTTAAGCTACCTGTATCTCCCATAAAGACTTGTGCCGGATAGGCATTGTACCATAAGAAACCGATTAATGCACCGATAAATGCACAAATAAAGATTACAAGTTCTTCGCATCCGGGAATATACATGATATTCAGATAACTGGCGAACTCCAGGTGACTGGACACGTAAGCCAGTATTCCAAGCGTGAGCCCTATAATTGCCGAGTTTCCCGCGGCCATCCCGTCCATTCCGTCGTTCAGGTTAGCTCCGTTGGATACTGCAGTTACAACAAAGATTGTTACCAATACGAATATAATCCATCCCACTGGTTGAGCCTTGTCTCCCAGAAAACCTACTAAATCTGCATAATCAAAGTTGTTCTCTTTAAAGAATGGAATTGTTGTCTGGGTAGATTTTATATTGCTTTTAGTATGGATAACATCTACAATATGCTTTCCTTGTTTTATTTCAATGTTTTCACGGATAACCACCTGCGGACTGTAATAAAGAGTCAGTCCTACAATTAATCCCAGACCAATCTGGCCTACAATTTTGAATCTTCCGTGAAGTCCTTCTTTATCTTTTTTGAATATTTTAATATAGTCATCCAGAAATCCAAGAGTTCCAAGCCAAACTGTTGTTACCAGCATCAGTATCATATATACGTTGGTAAGCTTACCAAGTAACAAGCAAGGAATAAGTATGGCAACAATAATAATGACACCACCCATACTTGGTACTCCTACTTTGTTTATATTAAACGGGTCAATGCTTGCATCTCTTTGAGTTTCGGATATTTGTTTACGTTTCAATGTATCGATAAACTTATTTCCGTAAATAGATGAGATAAGCAATGATAGAATAAGAGCCATCAATGCACGGAAAGAAATATAACCAAATACTCCTGCTCCCGGAAAACCGAATTTATGTAGATATTCAAATAAATAGTATAACATAAGCTTTAATGTATTAACTTATTAGTTTCCGAAAACTTCTCTAAGAACTTCTTTATCATCAAAGTGATGTTTCACACCTTTAATTTCCTGATAATTTTCGTGACCTTTACCCGCAACAAGAATTACATCTCCGGGTTGTGCCAACATACAAGCTGTGCGAATAGCTTCTTTGCGATCAACAATAGTGATTACATTCTTGCGCTCTTCAGCATTCAATCCTGCAAGCATATCATTGATAATATCCTGTGGTTCTTCGTTACGTGGATTATCAGATGTGATAATTACTTTATCACTGGCTTTTACTGATTCCTGAGCCATGATAGGACGTTTACCTTTATCACGATTACCTCCGGCACCTACTACAGTGATAATTTTCCCTTTGCCTTCGAGTATTTCATGAATAGCACTCAATACATTTACCAATGCATCTGGGGTATGAGCATAATCTACAATAGCAGTATATCCCTGTGGAGAACGAAGTGAGTCGAAACGGCCGGCTACCGGACGAAGTGTACTAAGGGCCAGCAAAACATCTTCTTCTTTCTTTCCTAACAAACAAGCAGCTCCAAATACAGCCAATAAGTTAGATGCATTAAACTTACCGATAAATTGTACTGCAAGTTCTTTTTCGTTGAAACTAAGCAACATTCCTTCAAAGTGGTTTTCAAGGATTCTGCCTTTAAAATCACAAAGACTTCTTAATGAATAAGTATATGTTTTGGCTTTTGTGTTCTGTAACATCACCATTCCGTTCTTATCATCAACATTAGTCAAAGCAAATGCATCCTTTGGAAGATCATCAAAGAATTTTTTCTTTGCTTTCAGATAATTTTCTACTGTTTTGTGATAATCTAAATGGTCTCTTGTCAGATTGGTAAAAATACCTCCGGCATAACGAAGTCCGCTGATTCTTTTTTGATCGATAGAATGTGAGCTAACTTCCATAAATACATATTTGCAGCCAGCATCTGCCATTCTTCCCAATAATTCATTTAAGCTAATAGGGTCGGGGGTAGTATGAGTTGCAGGTACCGCTTCATCATCAATGTAGTTGCAAACAGTAGAGAGTAATCCTACTTTGTATCCAAAGTGACGGAATATATCGTATAATAATGTGGCAATTGTGGTTTTTCCGTTTGTCCCGGTAACACCAACTAACTCTAATTTAGAAGTTGGGTCGCCATAAAATGCAGTTGCAGCTTTACCAACAGCATCTTCAGTATCCTTTACCTGAATATATGTAACATTCTCGGATAGTTCAGTAGGAAGTTCTTCGCATAAAACAGCGATTGCTCCTTTTTCTATAGCTGTTGATATATAAGAGTGCCCATCAGTTTGTGTACCTTTTACTGCAACAAATAGATGACCGGATTCCACTTTTCTGGAATCAGAGTTAATTCCTTTCAGATCAATATCTGAGTGACCAATAAGGTTAGTCACTTGTATATTCTTTATTACTTGATCTAATTTCATAATTATTATTTAATTCAATTGTATGGTTACTGTTTGTCCTTTTACTATTCTTGTTCCTTGCGGAATGCTTTGAGATTGTACTTTGCCCATTCCGGACAGAGCAACTTTAAGCCCTTTACTTTCCAGCAAATATACGGCATCTTTTGCACCCATACCTATAACACTAGGCATAAAGTTTTTAAGAGTCATTCTTTCTGTAATAATAACGGAGTTAGAACTTTGCTGAGCAGTTCCCCATGCTTTTCTTCCAAAACCAATAGGAGTGAACTGTTCCCGGTTTTGTACTTTTAAAGCATCGAGTACATATTTTGTTTCATTTATTTCACCTGATTTTACGTTCGGAATCACTACAGAGTTCGAATCAACTGCTAAAGATAAGTCCGTACTCAGGTTTTTAGCGTAAACTCTTTCTGCAATTTTGCTGAATACACTACCTGCCATCAAACCACCTGATGCCGGAAGACCGGGTTTCTGTATAGCAACGATACAACTATACTTAGGCGATTCTGAAGGGAAATATCCGCAGAAACTAACCAGGTAACTTACTTTTCCAGATTTGTATCCGCCTTTTCCCTGAGAGATCTGAGCAGTACCTGTTTTTCCTGAAACATGGAACTGTTTAGAACCCGCCGGTTTGGCTAACCCTTCACTTACAACTCTTTGCAAAATAGACTGAACTTGTTTCAGCGTCCGTTCAGAGCAGATTGATGGTTTAATCACTTCAGTAGGAAATTCCTGAATCATCTCGCCATTCTTCATCACTCCCTTTACAAATTTAGGAGCTATCATTACGCCATTATTAGCAATTGCATTGTAGAATGCAAGTGTATTGATAGGAGGTATTTGACTCTCGTAACCAATAGACATCCATGCCAAAGCTGTATTAGACCAGTTGTCCTTATTTGGTATGCGAATATAAGCTTTCCCTGCACCCTTTATTGGAATATGAAGATCTGCATTAATACCCACTCTATAGAGTCCCTCAACATATTTTTTAGGATTGTTGAAGTAAGCATTATCAATAATGGTAGAAACCCCGATGTTTGAAGATACCATCAATATTTCTGGCACAGTAAGGTATTGATATCCACCTCTTGCCCAGTTGTGATCCTTCATTACGCGTCCGTGCATTAACTTTTGACCGTTACCTGTATCTACTCCATCGTTAGGAGTTATTTTCCCATCTTCTAATGCAACCATGATAGATGCTGTTTTGAATGTAGAACCGGGTTCCATCATATCAGATACAGCATTATTCTTTATTTCGCGGTAATTGCCATCACTGCATTTAGTCATGTTTACAATGGCCTTCACTTCTCCTGTAGTAACTTCCATCAGCACAGCAACACCTACACTAGCATCAATTTCTTTCAACTTGTCCAATAATGCTTTTTCTGCAATATCCTGCATTCCCACATCGATGGTAGTAACAACATCAAGTCCGTCCTGAGGAGCAACGTCTGTAATGTTCAGGTATTTATTCATCACCTTCTGGCGGTGAGTAATTCCGTTTTTACCTTTCAGGATAGTATCGTAAGCAAGTTCCAGACCGTTCTTTGCACCTTGAGCAGTATCCGCAAAGACATCTCCCAAAGTACGAGTTGCCAGTGAACCGAAAGGTTTTTTACGTTGGTTGAAAGCTAATTCATGGAAACCACCTTTGTATTTGTTCATGTTGAACACCGGTAACCTTTTCACCTCTTTATATTGTATATAAGAGATTCGTTTAGGATAAATAAGGTAACTTCTGCTTTCTTTTTTTCTTCCTTTCTGAAGATGAGCCTTAAATTCGGCAGCCGACATATCGGGGAATATCTTGTGAAGTCCCTGACAAATAACTTTCATGCTGTCTCTTAAAATGCTGTCTTTTACCTCTCCACCGGCTTTAAAGTCCATGTAAATTTTATATTCCGGTAAGCTGCTGGCCATTAATTTGCCATCGGCAGAAATAATATTTCCCCGGCTAGGATGTACTATTACATTCTCTTTAACAAAACGATCGGCCACATCTTTCCAATATTGTCTTTCGGCAAACATAATAATACCAGCCTTTACAACAATGGCAACACCAACCAGCCCCATCAATAAAATGATGAAGAAGTAACGAGTCATTATGCTTCTTTTATCAACAGCCATTTTTTATTTCTTAATTAAATATGGAGGATTAGTGGCTGTTTGAAGTTCACTTTCCTGAGTTGATACATATTCTTCTATTCTCGATTGCCTGCTTTTTTCCATTAATTCGGAAGAACGAGTCAGTGCATCGTATTTAATATCAGTAAGCTGCTGTTCCAAACGGTCAATTTCAATTAACTGTTGCTGGCACGAGTAACGGTTACTGATATAGAAAATCACAAAAACCATGATAAGAACCAGTAATTTTGTCTGGCGACGAAAAAAGTCATTGGCCAGGATATCACCTCCAAGAATACTTTTTAGAGACATACCCTTAACCTTAGCATCCTTACGGTTGCCATTATCCTGAGTCTGTTCTGTTTTAATCTCTTCGTTCTCGTTCATAATTCCTATTTCTTTTCTGCAATTCTTAATTTGGCGCTTCTGGAACGTGGATTGCGTACAATCTCTTCTTCATTTGGTACAATTACCTTGTTGTTTACAAGTTTGAAAGGCGTATTCAGATTTCCGAAGAAATCCTGATCCTGTTTACCTTCTACATTGCCAGTCTTCATTATATTTTTAACCATTCGGTCTTCCAATGAATGATAAGTAATTACCACCAGTCTTCCGCCCGGCTTCAATGCTTCGGTTGCAGCAAGCAGCATCTCTTTCAATGCTTCCATCTCCTGATTTACTTCAATACGCAAAGCCTGGAAAACCTTTGCCAGTTCTTTCTTTTCTCTTTCTCTTCCGAAAAGCGGTTTTATAATGGAAAGAAAATCTTCAATGGTTTCAATATGCTTTGATGCACGAGATTTTACAATAACCGAAGCCAGCTTGCGACTGTTTTTCAGTTCACCGTATAAGTAGAAAATATCGGCCAAACGTTCCTCTTCGTAAGTGTTAACCAGCTCGGCAGCAGTAATTCCGGCGCGCTTGTTCATTCGCATATCCAGTTTGCCATCGAAACGGAAAGAAAAACCTCTTTCACTGTCGTCAAAGTGATGAGAAGAAACGCCCAGATCGGCAAGGATAGAGTCTACCTTGTCGATGTTGTGATAGCGCAGAAAATTATGCAGGTAACGAAAGTTGCTGCGCACAAAGATGAAACGCTTATCATCCACAATATTCTTTTCTGCATCCTCATCCTGATCAAATCCAAGGAGTGTGCCGTTCTTACCAAGGCGACTTAAAATTTCTTTTGAATGTCCGCCACCACCGAAAGTTACGTCTACATACGTCCCTCCGGGCTGGATATTCATCCCGTCAACACTCTCTTTTAGGAGCACCGGTACATGGTATGTTATTTCTTCGTTCATTCTGTTGTTGGTGGTTTTAATTCGTTAATAACTTTATTGTTCATTACTTTTTCAAGCTCCCGGCCGAACTCTTCGGGATTCATAAACGGTTTGTCCGCCTTTGCTTTCGCCCATATTTCGATAGTATTGTCCACTCCAATAAATCTGACATCGATTGTGATGCCGGCCATTTGCATATAACGTTTAGGAATAAGAATTCGTCCGTTACTGTCTGGTGTAATAATTTCTACATCGGAAACAAACTGCCTGAATATTTGCTGGTGAGTAGGATTCCACTTGTTGAGGCGTCCGCGTAATTCGTTAAGTTCTTCATTCCAAACACTTTCGGGGTAAAGAACTAAACAGTCCTGATAGGTATCTTTGCGCATAATCAGCCTTTCTTCGGCGGCAGCTTGGAGCTGTTTCCTGAATAAAGCGGGAATAAAAAGGCGACCTTTTACATCCGCTTTGGCTTCAATATTACCCAAAAATCGATCCATCAAGTGTACTATATAGTTTGAGATTGTAAAATTACACATTTCTCCACAATTCCCCACTTTTTTTAAGAAAAATATTTCAGTAAGTTTTCAACAGGTCTTTTTTAACTTAAAACGGTCTGTTAATTTTTAATATATTGCCATACTACAAGCAATTTTATCCCCCGGATTTTCTTTCAGAAAAATAAAAAAACAGTTAAAAGTCTAGCAGTCTAGCGGTAGTTGCTTAATGGGTTGTAAATGAATAAAATATAGGTGCTAGATATGCTTAAAGAAGTCTAGCAGAAGTCTAGCAGTCTAGCGCTTTTGTATTTCTGGTATTATTATTTCAAAACAAGTGTTTGTTATTCAGGAAAGTAGCTCGGAAATGTATATCTCCACCCGGGTGTAACAAGAGCGTCCACCCGGGTGTACCTTTTGGGTAGATCCGGGTGTAGGAGGTTTGTCCACCCGGGTGGACGGAGAATTCTATAATTGGTAATGTTATAGCCTGATAAAGGTTGACTAAATTTGTTCTTATCACTGTTTGTAGTTGACTGGTTATATCTTAACCTCTAACTTCAGTTGACTAATAATATTATGTGTTTTATTGACATATAGTAGTTCATTTTATTTCTATTGTTATTCAAAATAGCTAAGAAAAATAGCTAGTCCATTAATCATTGAATGTAGCATAACAACACTCCAGTATGCATGTCTATGTTGTTTGATAACATATAAATACATAAAGAAAGCTCCGGTTATTGCTGTTGTGATAATATATAATAGAGTGAAAAAATGTGCTAAGCCAAAAATAAAAGCGCCCAATATTACAATTCTACATTTATTATGCCTGAACCAACTGAATAATGTGGCGATAAAATAGAAAAACTTTTGAAAAATTAATGTCTCTATTATAGGGCCAATAATCATGACTTCTAAAACTGTTATATAAAGTGGCCCTTTCAAAAGCGAAGCGTTGGGGTCACCGTCGAGAACTATATCCCAGCCGTTTAGAATTTTGTATGAAATAAACCATACTATGAAATATATGAAACTTAAAATTGATCCAACAATTAGTATAGAAGAAACAGCCCTTGAATCTCTTATGTATTTATTTATTTTTTTTATTGAGAAGCTTTTTGTTTTATCGGTATATATCATATGGCTAGGGCACTTCTATTTTTCTATTTCATATTTAAACCCTCTTGATAACCATCTTTAAAACCGGCAACAATGTCGTCTCTACTGCTATAAATGTCAATTGCAATCAATGCAACTATTATTGTTATTATGGCATAGATTGCAATCGTAGTTATCTTTTTTCTTGGTTTTTTATCTTTTTCTCTTAATTCTTTTATGGCTGATTCATTCATAGTTGTAGTATTTATAGATAGTGGTGTTTTATTAATTGGTTAGTAACAGTTTTTTATAATTTATTCCTGTGTGTATTTTATTTTCCGATTCAAAGTTATATATATTTTAATTATAGTAGATTAATTTACTTAATAATTTTATACAAAAATAATTTTATCTTTTAAACTGTCATATAATACGTATACGTTTTGAGTGTAAAAACAAAAAGCGGAGACAATGTTTAGCACTGTCTCCGCTTTGTTACTTATAAGGAATCGTAAAACGATTAATATTCTTCAGCCGGAATGTTGTTTAATTGCTCTTTGCTGAATACAGGTCCGTCTTTGCATACATAAAGTTTGCCTACATTGCAACGGCCGCATTTACCTACGCCGCACTTCATACGGTTTTCCAATGTAGTGTAAATCTGATCATCCTTAAAGCCTAACTTCTCTAATACAGGGAAGGTAAACTTAATCATGATAGGAGGACCACATACAATAGCAATGGTATTCTCTGGAGATGGAGCAGTCTTTTCAACTACAGAAGGAACAAATCCAATTTCACCTTTCCAGTCGGGAGTTTCACCTCCCGGGTCCACAGTTGTTACAAGATTTACATCCGGACGGTCGGCCCATTCCTTTAGCTCGTCTTTATAAACAAGGTCGTTCACAGATTTTGCACCGTAAACGATAGTGATGTCCTTAAAGTTTTCACGAAGATCGAGTGCGTTCTGGATTACACAACGCATTGGTGGCAAGGCGATACCTCCGGCAATAAATACCAGGCTCTTTCCTTTCCATTCGTCCATTGGGAATGTGTTACCAAAAGGTCCGCGAAATCCCATGGTACTACCTTCTTCAAGGTTGGCGAGTCCCGAGGTTACCTTTCCTGTTTCACGGAAAGTACATTCAATATATCCCTTACGAGTAGGGGATGAGGCTATACAGAAAGTAGATTCTCCCTCACCGAAAGCAGAATATTCACCAAACTGTCCGGCTTTGAAATTAAATGCATTAGCCTCTTCTTCGTTTTGAAATTTCAATTTGAAAGTTCTCACACCCGGAGCTTCATTGGTAATCTTATCAATGGTCATCAGGTATGGAAGATATATATTTTGTTCGCTCATTTTTTTGCAATTGAAGTTATGTGTTCAAGTATATTCATATCTACCGGACAAGCGCGTGAACAGCGTCCACAGCCTGTACAACCAAATACGCTGAGGCGATCGGGCATATAAGAGAACTTATGCAAAATGCGTTGACGCCAGCGTTGACTTTGCACGGCACGAGGATTGTGTCCTGATGTATGCAAAGTGAATAAAGAGAATCCGCATGAATCCCAGCAACGGATGCGCTTTCCTTTAGAGCCGTGGGCATCTTCCTGAATATCGAAACAAGCACAGGTTGGACAAACAAATGCGCATGCACCGCAACCAAGGCAACGTTCTGATTGTTCTTTCCATACTGGACTGTCAAATGCTGTAGCGAGGCGTGTTCTTACCTCTTCTATATCGAATGCCTGAGGCACATCAGCTAAATACTTAGATTTATCTTCGCCTTTATCGTTCTCAAATGCTGAAGCTGCTAGTTGCACCAATGCTTCGCCTTTAGGAGTAAGTATCTCAACAATAGCTCCTCCGTCTGGAAGCATAGTCAGCAGAACATCGCTTCCTGTAGTATTACCCGGTCCGCCATTCACACTTGTACAGAAGCAACTCTTGTCTGCTTTAGCACAACTAAATGTTACAAGAGTAGTTTTTTCCAGGTGAGCATTGTATAATTTATCTGTATAATCCCAGTTAAAGATAGCAGTCAATGGTTTGAATCCTGCTGCATCGCATGGATGAACCTTCCAGAGAACAGTTTCTTTTACTGTGTCAGGATTAAAGTCTTCTACCTTTACTTTGCCATTTTCTTTCTCGTATGAAAATAAAACTTCGGCACGAGGGAATACAGCCGATTTTATAGACTGTGTAGTCTGAATATATTCTTCGGCAACTTCGCTGAGAGCCTGAACTTTTTTAAATTCTACTTTTCCGCGCTCTTCAACCGGTGCATAAACACGTTTTCCGCTTTTTACAATCTGGCTGAACCATTCATTCAGTCCGTTTTTACTGATATATTTTGTTTCCATGGCTCCTTATCGTATAAAGTTTTCTTTATCGTCTGCTTTCCATGTGGAAAGAGCGTTTCCATTCTTAGATGGCTGACCAGGTGTGAAACCAAATTCCGGTGCAAGGTCTTCTATCATCTTGCGAGTAAGCAAATGGATAGGAATACCTACCGGACAAGCATCACCACATGCTCCGCAACCGGTACAACGTCCGGCCATGTGCATTGCACGGTTTATCTGCCATTCCATATTTGCCAAAGGTGAAGCCCATGGGTTAATCCATTGTGGGCGGTTCTCTTCAACAATACATTTTGTACAGTAGCAAAGCGGACAAGCTGCACGACAGGCATAACATTTAAAGCAGTGAGACATCTCTTCCATCCAGAACTTGAAACGTTCTTCGCGGCTCATGCCTTCAAGCTTATTAATAATTTCCTGTTCTTTGCCTTCAAGTTTCAACTCGAAATCGGCAATATACGCTTCGATCTCTGCGAAGTTTGCAAACTGCTTTACCTCGTCTTTATCTGTTACAGTTATAACCACAAGGTTATCTTCGTTTAACTGGTTCTCAACGGATAATTGAAGAATACTTCTAAGAGTTGGGATAGTTGCAATAACTGCTACCTTACCAGCGCCCATAATATCTTTCTTAGTGAGATAAACGGCCAGGTTGTTTATACATTGGCTGCTGTAAACCAGTTTAGAAGCTTGTTCGGCTGTGTGGCAGAATACAGGACGAGGTTTATTGGTTCCTTCTTCGTAACCTAAAACCATAGTTACGGTTCCGTCGGCAAGTAATGCGGCGGCTTTTTCTCTCAACTTATCCATTGTATTCCTCCTTATCTAAATAGTCAGCAACTTTTTGATATTCTGTGTAAGGACCCAGCTCACGGATATTGGCAACGGTAGTATTAACTACATCGGCCCATTTTGCACCTTCGGCAGCAGAAACCCATGAGTACTGAATTCTACTTACATCAATACCCATAAAATCGAGCAATCCGCGGAATGTAATCCAACGACGGCGAGCATGGAAGTTACCACTTGTGTAGTGACAGTCGTTAGGGTGGCAGCCGGAAACGATTACCCCGTCGGCTCCCTGAGCAAATGCTTTAAGAAGGAGCATAAAGTCAATACGTCCGGTACATGGGAAACGAACGATTTTCACGTTCGTAGCATATTTTAATCGGCTTGTACCCGTTAAGTCGGCTCCTGCATAAGTACACCAGTTGCATACAAAAGCTACGATCTTGGGTTCAAATTCTGAATTATTATTGTTCATGGTTTATCTGTTAATGATTCAATAAAGACATCACTTCAGCGAACATCTGTTCGTTTGAGTAGCCTTGGATATCGATTGATTTAGAACGGCAGAAAGCAACGCAAGTTCCGCAACCCTGACAAAGTCCCGGGTTAACCTTGGCAACTGTTTTAATTACTTTTCCATCTCTACCTTTGATCTCTTCGCGCTCAATTGCATTGTAAGGACAAGCAGTCTGACACATAAAGCAACCCACACAAGTACTGAATACAGGAGGTGCAGAACGGTTAACCACAGCAATAAGCGGTTCACGTACCAATTCGTTGTTAGAGAAGAGTCCGGCAACTTTTACTGCTGCACCCGATGCCATACCTACTGTTTCAGGAATATCCTTCGGTGCTTGACAAGCTCCTGCAAGGAAGATACCCGCAGTATTTGTTTCAACAGGCTTCAACTTTGGATGAGCTTCTGCAAAGAAATGGTATGGGTCATAAGAGATGTGCATCTTTTGTGCCAGCTGTTCTGCTCCACAATTAGATACACCGGCAGTAGCAAGCACTACCATGTCTGCTTCAATCTCCACTTGTTCTCCGCTAAGCAAAGTGTCTACACCTTTAACGATTAATTTACCATTCTTTTCATATACTCTGGCAACACGACCACGAACATAGTTTACATGATCTTCCTCAATGGCACGGCGTACAAACTCTTCATAGTTCTTCCCTCCGGCACGGATGTCCATATAGAATACAGTCGATTCACCATCGTGAACCTTATGTTGATAAAGCATTGCATGCTTAGCTGTGTACATACAGCAAATCTTTGAGCAATAAGGAATACCTTTGGCTTCGTCACGTGAACCGGCACAAGCTATGAAGACAATCTTCTTAGGAATTGTACCATCTGATGGACGGCGTATCTCTCCTAAAGTAGGACCAGAAGCCGATGCCAGACGTTCAAACTGCAAACCAGTGATCACATCTTTGTATTGTCCGTAACCATATTCAGGGAAGAAATCTGTTCCTTTTACATTGAACCCTGTAGTTACAACAATTGCTCCTACCTGTTCTGTAAGGATTTCATCTTCTTTATCCCATTCAATAGCTCCTGTTGGGCAAGTTGCTTCACAAATCTTACATTTGCCGCGTTTATAATAATTACAATGTTCACGGTCAATTACCGGTTTGTTAGGAACTGCTTGCGGGAATGGTACATAAATAGCAGTACGTGTACCAAGTCCGGCATTGAATTCACTAGGGATTCTTTTTTGCGGGCACTTTTGAAAACAGGCTCCACAACCGGTGCATTTCTTATGGTCTACACTTTTTGCTTTTAATCTGATTTTAGCAGTAAAATTACCGATAAATCCTTCAAGGCTTTCAAGTTCAGCATAAGTGTACAAAGTAATATTAGGATGCTGTGCAACCTCCACCATTCGTGGAGTAAGAATACATTGTGAACAGTCCAGGGTAGGGAATGTTTCAGATAGCTGAGACATGTGTCCACCTATAGAAGGATCTTTTTCGATTAAGATTACCTGATGACCGGTATTGGCAATGTCCAAACTTGCTTGTATACCGGCAATACCACCACCAATAACCAAAGCCTTCTTAGTGATAGGCACCTTGATGGAATCTAATGGTTTATTGCGCTTAACCTTTTCCACCAGCATTTTTACAAGGTCAAATGCTTTCTCTGTTGTAGCTTCACCTTTTTCGTGCACCCATGAACAGTGCTCGCGAAGGTTGGCCATTTCACATAAAAAAGGATTCAGGCCGGCTTCTGCACATGCTTTTCTAAAGGTTGGCTCATGCATACGGGGAGAGCAGGAACCTACAACTACACCATCTAAGTGATGCTCTTTGATAGCATCCTTTATAAGCGTTTGTCCCGGATCGGAACACATATATTTATAGTCAATGGCATATTCTACGCCCTCCACTTTACGGATCTCTTGTGCTACTTTTTCGCAATCGACGGTAGCACTGATATTTTCACCGCAGTGGCAGATAAAAACTCCTATCTTTGACATACTATTACAATTTTACATTTACAAAATGACGTTCTAATCCTAATTCTTTCGGGCTGAGGCCTAATGCAAGACCAATAGCCTGAGTGATAAAGATTACTGGAATGTCAGAAGGGTTACTTAAAGTTTCGTTGATAGCTCCGCGGCGCATATCCAGGTTAGACTGGCACATAGGACAAGCTACAATAATAGCCTTTGCATCGCGTTCTGTTGCATCTTTCAGAATATTTCCAGATAGTTTTGCAACAAGATCAGTGCGTGAAACTGATAATCCAGCACCACAACATTCAGTTTTGAAAGCCCAGTTAATAGGAGTTCCACCTATTAGTTTAACCATAGCATCCATGCTTTGTGGATCTTCAACGCGGTCAAATTGTAATATTTTATGTGGACGTATCAATAAGCATCCATAATAACAAGCTACTTTGTGAGCAAATGGTTTGGTTACTTTTTCCTGGATTTTGTCCATTGCATAAGTTTCCAACATTTGCAGTACATTGATAATTTTAAGATCTCCACTATATGGCATCTTGATAATATCAGTAACTCGTTCTCTTTTATTATTATCTTTTAGTTCATGCTGAGTAACCATTAATCGGTTATAGCAAGCAGCACATGGTACAACGACTTCTTTTAATCCCTGTGCTTCAGCAAGAGCTAATATTCTGGCAGGAAGTGAAAGTGAGAGTTCTTCGTTCATTGAATGGGCAGCTGTTGCACCGCAGCAGTTCCAGTCTTTAATTTCCACTAATTCAATGTCTAAAGCTTTGGCAATCGCTACTACCGACTCATTGTATTCACGGGATGATCCTTTGAGTGAACAACCCGGATAAAAACCTATTTTCATTTATTTTTAGTCTTAGGGTTATCAATCGTCTTAGAAAAAATCTGTCCAATACCTTTCTTATCTTTTATCATTTCTGGCATTAGATTTAATTTCCCATTCAAATACATCTTAGGAGCTAGTTTCACGTCTTGAGTGAGACGGAATGTACGAGCTTTAAATGCTGCAATTAAACCAACTTCATAAAGCCGGCCGGTGTACTTAATGGAATCAAGGAATGACTTGTGAAAAGAAACAATCGGATTTGCATCGCGATTAACTTTTTTCTTGTTGAGCGATTGCTCACGAAGATAATCCATAATTTTAGGAATATCGATTTCCATCGGACATCGACCTAAACAGTTTTCGCAGTTCAGACAAAGCCAAATCGTATTGGAACGAAGTATTCTGTCATAGTTTTCCTCTGTTCCTGTCTGCAACAGTCGCATCAAATAACTTGGCGGAAAGTTCATTTCTGAAGCAAGAACACACCCGGCTGTACACTTACCACATTGATAACAGCGCGCAACTTCTACGCCGGTATGTGAGTGTATGTCCCCGGAAATCTTGTTTTTGTTTTCCATGTTTACTTGAAAATATGATTAATTAATTAGTAAGACCGTTATTTTATTACAAAGACATTCATGGCGGTCTTTAGATGCAAATGTATGCAGAAAAAAAAGAAATTTGTGTAGAAGGATTGACCTTTTTACACAAATTTCTGATGTTTTTAATCATAAAAATGACACTTTTGTGCCTGATAATCAATTAAATATTTTTTTCCTTAATTAGATATTCGGCAATTTGTACAGCATTCAAAGCAGCTCCTTTTTTAATCTGATCACTTACTGTCCAGAAAGTTAGACCGTTTTCATTTGTCAGGTCTTTGCGGATACGGCCTACATATACTGGATCTTTTCCTGCAATAAATAAAGGCATAGGATATTCTTTCTTTGCAGGGTTGTCTTGTAATACCAAACCTTCTCCATTTGCAAATGCTTCGCGTGCTTCTTCTATTGAAATAGGACGTTCTGTTTCAATCCAGGTACTTTCAGAGTGAGCTCTTAAAGATGGTACACGAACACAAGTTGCACTTACCTCTATATCAGAGTGCATAATCTTGCGGGTTTCATTATACATCTTCATTTCTTCCTTAGTATATCCATTATCTGTAAATACATCAACCTGAGGAATCAAGTTGAATGCCAACTGATATGCAAATTTATCAACTGTGACTTCTTCACCAGCTAATACCTGACGATATTGTTCATATAGCTCGTCCATAGCAGCAGCACCGGCACCACTTGCAGCCTGGTAAGTGGATACATGTACTTTTTTAATATGAGAGATATTCTCAATAGCTTTTAGAGCTACCACCATCTGAATAGTTGTACAGTTTGGATTTGCAATAATGCCACGTGGACGATCTTTTGCATCTTCCGGATTCACTTCAGGAACTACTAAAGGAACATCTTTTTCCATACGGAAAGCGCTGGAGTTATCAATCATCACAGCACCATATTTAGTTATAGTTTCTGCAAATTCCAATGAAGTACCCCCTCCGGCAGAAGTAAAGGCTATATCTACACCTTTAAAGTCGTCGTTGTGTTGTAATAGTTTAACCTCGATCTGTTTACCGCGGAAAGTGTATTTACTTCCGGCACTACGTTTGGAACCGAACAATACTAACTCATCCATAGGGAAATTTCTTTCATCGAGGACACGTAGGAACTCTTGACCTACTGCGCCGCTTACACCAACGATAGCTACTTTCATCTTTTCTTTTCTTTAGTTGTAATTAATACCTTTTTTATCATACCTTTACAGCTGGTATGAATTCAGCTGCAAAAATATAACATTTTGCAATATCAAATGAGATAAAATGAAAAGAATTGCATTTATTATTTGTTTTTTATACTCTTTTTGTTGTTTTGCATTTGCAAACAAGCTTTTTTTTAATGAAATTTTAAATAAAACCGCTGTTTGTGAGGTAAATACTATAGAATTTGGTTCTATTATCTTCAATGAAATAATGGCTAATCCAAAGGGAATAAGCGGGCTACCCGAATCGGAATATATTGAGCTGTATAACCGAACAGATCATGTTATTTCTCTTAAAAAATGCACTCTCAATTATGGAGGCAAAAAATATCTTTTGCCTGATATAACAGTTGATGCTAAAAACTATATTGTTCTTTGTAATCAAAAATACAAGGATTTATGGACTGCAAACGGAATTTCAGTTACCGGAGTATCTTCATTCCCAACTTTGTTAAATACGGGTAAGCTTCTTTGGCTGGAAGATGAGTACGGTAATCTTATTTCCTGGGTGGAGTATACAGATTCCTGGTATAAAGATAATAAAAAGAAGGATGGAGGATATTCTTTGGAATGTATTGATTCCGATAATCTTTCTAATGATGCAGTAAACTGGTGTGCAACAAATGATTCGAAAGGTGGAACTCCGGGGAAAGCTAATTCTTTAAAAAAGAGTTTGCCTGATAAAGCAAAGATTGATGTTCTTTCTTCTTTTATGCAATCTTTGGATACATTAATGATAAATTTTAGTAAACCAATGAGTGTTATCTCACTTGGTCGACTAGACAATTATACTAGCTTAAACTCTGCCATTTCTTTTAATAAAGCTATTCCTGATTTTCCTTGCGGAAGGAATGTGAAATTGATTCTAAACAGTTCTTTAAAAGCTGGTGAAAAAGTAGAAATTAAGTTGCATGATTTGGTTGATGTTTCAGGGAATACTCTTGTGGCTCCTATTATATTGAATATTTCTATACCCGAACAGATTGAAACAGGTGATGTGCTATTTAATGAAGTACTGTTTAATCCTCGGTCAGGAGGTGTTCCATATATTGAATTGAGCAATGTCTCAGAAAAAGTGTTGCCTTCTAATCAGTTATTTCTTTCTTACCAAAAAGAAGATGGAACTCGTTCTGAACCGATCTCTTTAAATAATACTTCTGAAAGTTTTATACCACATACCGAAATCTTCTTTACAAATGAGATTGATAAGGTGTCATCTCAATATAAATGTGATGCCTCTAAAGGTATACAAATAGAAAATCTGCCAGATTTGCCCAATAAAGAAGGAAAATTGTTTTTGATTTCAGCAAAGGGAGATTTGCTCGATGAAATAAATTATTCTGAATCAATGCACACTACATTATTAACGGATAGAAGTGGTGTTGCTCTGGAAAAGAAAAGTCCGGAATTACTTTCTTCCGATTCATCAAACTGGATGTCTGCTTCTTTTTCTTCTGGATATGGAACTCCTGGTGCCCCGAATAAATGTACTATAAGTAACAATGATAAGACTGATGCTGAGTTTTGGCTAGAAAAGAAATCTTTTTCACCAGAAAGTAGTGAAAGCAATAAATTGCAGATTCGCTATCTGCTTTCTGAAGAGAGAACTGTTGCTAATATTAAAATTTTTGAAGCCTCAGGCCGTGAGGTTTGTTCTTTAGGCAAAAATATAGAACTCTCAGCTGAAGGAATGATTGAATGGGATGGAAAACAAGTAGATAAAAGCACTTGCCGGGTAGGCTTATATATTGCGTACGTTGAGATGCACAGTTTAGCTGGCGCTATAAGAAAGTATAAACTTCCTTTTGCTGTGGTAAGATAAAGCACATTGCTATTATCATCAGAAATAGGCCTGTGTGATTCTTTTTACTAACTCTTTTTTGTAATCTCCTCTTTTTTTTGTTTTTTTGTGCGAGGATTGTGAATTTAATAATATCTACCTTATGTATTTGTTTGACTTTAGCTTACAATTACCCATAACAGACCCCACCTGGATCTTCTTTTTAGTACTGGCAATAATCCTTTTTGCCCCAATATTACTGGATAGACTGCATATACCACATATTATCGGCATGATTTTGGCCGGAGTATTAATTGGAGGACACGGTTTTAATATTCTGGAACGAGATAGCAGTTTTGAGTTGTTTGGGAAAGTTGGCCTATATTATATTATGTTCCTTGCCGGTCTTGAAATGGACATGGCTGATTTTAAGAAAAATAAGAAGAAAGCATTTGTTTTTGGCTTAATAACTTTTACCATACCAACTGTATTGGGAATATTTAGCAATATGACAATATTGAATTATGGGATTGTTACTTCCATATTATTAGCTAGTATGTTTGCTTCACATACCTTGGTCTCATATCCAATTATCAGTCGTTATGGGCTTAGCCGGCAAAAGAGCGTAAATATTACGGTTGGTGGAACTGCAATAACTGTAATTCTTGCATTATTTGTTTTGGTAATTATTGCCGGAATGTTTAAAAGTGAAGTAGATCAACTTTTTTGGTTCTTACTTATTGCAAAAATAGCTTTGGCTTGTTTTGTTATTATTTTCTTCTTCCCTCGCATAGGTAGATGGTTCTTTCGTCAGTATCAGGATAATGTAATGCAGTTTGTTTTTGTTCTTGCCATGCTTTTTCTCGGTGCAGGTATTATGGAATTAGCCGGATTGGAAGGAATTTTAGGAGCATTCCTGGTTGGATTGGTATTCAATCGCTTGATTCCTCATGTTTCTCCGCTAATGAATCATGTGGAATTTGTTGGTAATGCCCTCTTTATACCTTATTTCCTTATTGGAGTGGGTATGATTATTGATGTGAAAAGCTTCTTCCTGGAAGGCAAAGCATTTGAAGTGGCAATTGTTATGACTTTAGTTCCTTTAATAAGTAAGTGGATAGCAGCCTTTATTACTCAGAAAGTTTATAGAATGAACGCTAACGAGAGAAGAATTATATTCGGATTGAGTAGTGCAAAAGTGGCAGCATCACTAGCTGCAGTGTTGATTGGACATGATATCATTATGAATAATGGAGAGCGTTTGCTAAATGATGATGTGTTGAATGGAACCATATTGATGATCTTAATAACTACTATTGTCAGTTCTTTTGTAACCGAACGTGCATCAAAGAAAATAGCGATCAATAATGAAGCGCAAGAAAAAGTTGGAGAAACAAAAGGTGAAGAAAATATATTGATTCCAATATCTAATCCGGATAATATTGTAAATCTGGTGAATCTTGCTTTGATTATTAAGAATCCAAAAAGGAAAGACGGATTGGTTTCTCTAAATGTTGTTAATGACCATCATGGATCTACTGTAAAGCAGGTTCAAGGCGAGAAATATCTTGAGAAATCGGCAATGATATCTGCTGCCGCTGATGTAGAGATGCACACAGTAAGCCGATATGATTTAAATATAGCTGCAGGTATAATCCATACAATTAAAGAATATAATGTTTCTGATGTGGTGATAGGTCTTCACCGCAAGATAAACTTAGTGGATTCTTTCTGGGGCGGAACAGCAGAAAGCTTGCTGAAAGGTACTCATCGCCAGATTATGATCGCAAAATGCTTAATGCCTGTTAATACCCTTCGTCGGATTATTGTAGCTGTTCCTCAAAAGGCTGAATATGAAGCGGGATTTACTAAATGGGTAAATCAGTTGTGTCGAATGGGAGAACAGTTGGGGTGTAGAGTACATTTCTTTGCACATCCCGAGACATTAGATCGCCTAAAAGTTCTAATAAGTAAGAAGTTTAAAGGTTTGAGAAGTGAGTTTTCGGAACTGGTTGATTGGGATGATTTACTATTGTTAACCGGACAGGTTAACTTCGACCATCTACTAGTTATTATAAGCGCTCGTAAGGGCTCAATATCTTATGATACTTCATTTGAAAGATTACCATCTCAACTCTCTAAATATTTTTCTAATAATAGTTTGTTGGTTATTTATCCTGATCAGTATGGAGAACCTCAGGATAATGTTACATTTTCTGATCCTCGTGGACATAATGAGTCTTTGAATTATGACAAAATGGGGCAGTGGTTTTATAAATGGTTTAAGAAGAATTGATGGAAGAAAGAGAACAGCGAACACAGCTCTTGCTGGGCGAAGATAAAATGAATCGTTTACGCAATGCCCATGTATTGGTTGTTGGATTAGGTGGTGTTGGTGCTTATGCTGCAGAAATGATTTGTCGTGCAGGTGTGGGACAAATGACTATTGTTGATGCAGATATTATCCAACCGTCGAATATTAATCGTCAACTGCCAGCTTTAAATTCCACAATAGGGAAACTAAAAGCGGATGTTGTGGCTGCCAGATTGAAAGATATCAATCCCGACTTAAAGCTCACGGTATATCCCATATATCTTAAGGATGAAAATATACCTGAACTATTAGATTCTGCAAAGTTTGATTTTGTAGTGGATGCCATTGATACGATTAGTCCAAAGTGTTTCTTGATATTTAATTCAATGAAGCGTGGACTGAAAATAGTTTCCAGTATGGGAGCAGGAGCGAAAAGCGATATTACTAAAGTTTGTTTTGCCGATCTTTGGGATACTTATCATTGTGGGTTAAGTAAGGCTGTTAGGAAACGATTGCAGAAAATGGAAATGAAACGGAAACTGCCTGTTGTTTTCAGTACAGAACAAGCCGATTCAAATGCAATTCTCTTAACTGATACCGAGCAGAATAAAAAGTCTACAACTGGAACTGTAAGTTATATGCCAGCCGCTTTTGGATGTTATCTGGCTGAATACGTAATAAAACGAATTTAAACGATGATAAAATTAGAAGGAATTACAAAAAGTTTTGGCGATTTGCAGGTCTTAAAAGGTATTGACCTTGAGATCTCCAAAGGAGAGGTAGTAAGTATTGTTGGACCAAGTGGGGCCGGAAAAACAACTCTGCTTCAGATTATGGGAACTTTGGATAAACCGGATGCGGGAACGATTAACATGAATGGCCAGGAGATAAACCGTATGAAAGATAGAGATCTTGCTGTTTTCCGTAATAAGCATATAGGCTTTGTTTTTCAGTTTCATCAGTTGTTACCTGAGTTTACAGCTCTAGAGAATGTGATGATTCCCGCATTTATTGCTGGAACTTCTACTAAAGAAGCAACAAAAAGAGCAAAAGAAATATTAAACTTCATGGGACTGACAGAACGTTCGTCTCACAAACCAAACGAACTTTCAGGAGGAGAGAAACAACGCGTGGCTGTTGCTCGTGCCTTGATTAATCATCCTTCTGTAATTTTGGCAGATGAACCTTCCGGAAGTTTGGATTCACATAACAAAGACGAATTGCATCAACTGTTCTTTGATCTTCGCGATAAGTTTGAGCAGACATTTGTAATCGTTACTCATGACGAAGGACTTGCTAAGATTACTGACAGAACCATTCACATGATAGACGGACAGATTATTTAGAAACAGATATAAGGGGCTAACCGCTCAAAGTCTTTTGAACTGAATTCTTCATATAAAGATAAATCTCTAAGACTTTTTATAGCTCCTTTTTTCTTTCTATACTCAGTTATTACTTTTGCCTGATAAAAGTTGATATAAGGATGAGCAGTCAAACGCTCAATGCTAAACTTATTTAAGTTTAATCGATGGATTGGCACTTTTTTAAGAGTAAACCATTTGTTTAGCTCGGGCGCAATATGAGATATTTCTTGTAGCTGACTTACCTTGTAGAAACCTCCTAAAAGCTCCCGGTAAGCAATAATTCGTTTGGCAGTTCCAATCCCAATTCCAGGAATTTTTTTGAGTTCTGTTGTATCTGCTTCATCCAGACTGATAACTGTACCTTCGGGGTATTTATAAAATTTCAGTGTGTCGCGATCAGCTTTTGCAGAGAATTGCTGAAGTGAGTCTTTCTTCTTTAAAAAGTTATCGCCAATATAAATGTATGGTGCGAGCAATTTGTACTGGTCGGGCGAAAGACCATAAACTTTTGCAAAAGATTCCGGAGTTCGAAACTTTCCACCTTTAGCTCTATAACGAAGAATGTTTCTTGCAATATAAGGTGGTAATCCTAAACGGGTGAATGTAATAGAATCGGCTGTATTAGGGTCGAATGGAGCAAGAATTATTTCTTTTTTCCTATGCACGTAATAGTCATTAAAATCCCAGTTTTTCTCTCTTTGATGTACGGATGTGATAAATCTATTATATGCTTCTTCATCCATTTCACCGTTAATCTGTGCTGATGGATTAATATATGGAACTGACCAATAAACTAGTAATGCTACAAAAATTAAAATGATAAGTGTATAGAATCCAATACGTTCTGTCTTTGTAAAGTAGAAAAAGTCTTTCCACATCTTGCGTTTTTCTTAGAGGGTTTTTAGTTAGATTTATTTTCCCGAATAATGAGAAATATAAAATGTTTTGTAATTTTGCATGTCTTCAAAATCAATTGAATATGATAAATCTTATTCGGAAATATCCATTTTCTATACTCATAGTGCTGACCGTAGTCTATCTGTCATTTTTTAAGCCGCCAAGCACTCCTTTAGATCAGATTTCTAATATTGATAAGGTAGTTCATGTCTGCATGTATTTTGGCATGTCTGGCGTGTTTTGGCTTGAATACATGAGAAGCCATCGAGGCCGTTTTAAATTCATGCATATTTTTATAGGAGCTGTGATTTTTCCAATAGTATTTAGTGGTTGTATTGAACTCCTGCAAGAATATTGCACCTCGTATAGAGGGGGCGATTGGCTGGACTTTACAGCTAATTCTGTTGGCGTTATTCTTGCAGGAGTTATTGCATATTTCTTTGTCAGACCGAGGTACTTTTTATAAAAAGTTTGGTCTGCTATAAATATTCAACAATCTGTCCCATCTTCATGCTGTTCGATCCTTTGATAAGAATATAGCATCCTTTAGGCTTATCATCCTTGATAACTTTTACTACATCCGAAATGTTTGTAAAGCAGTCATAGGAGTGAGTTGTCTGTTCAAACTGATCTCCCACAAGAATAACCTTCCCGAACTCACAAGTGTCGATGAAATCGACTATTTTTTGGTGCTCTTCAATGCTTGTGTCTCCTAATTCTTTCATATCTCCAAGAATAACAATCTTGTGCTTAGCTTCCATTCTTTTGAAATTCTTCAAGGCCGCCATCATACTAGTAGGATTAGCATTGTAAGCATCAATAATAAGTTTGTTGTCCTCAGTCTCTTTTAATTGTGAGCGGTTGTTTTGAGGAGTATAGTTTGTTAATGCGTGATCAATCTTGGCAGGTTCAACTCCAAAGAAGCGTCCAATAGCCACTGCTGCCAATGCATTATCAAAATTATATTCACCGATTAACTTGGTTTGAATATGATGAATATTTCCATCTTTTCCCGCTTTCCAGTCAAAAGCAAGGTACGGAGAGCATGAAGTGACCTTTCCGTTCACATAAAGATTCTCTGTTGTTCCGTAATTGATGAGGTTTAATCCTTCTGCAATATCGATCAGGAAAGGATTCTCATTCTGAATAAATACGATTGAATTCTCTTTTTGTCGCAAGAAATCGTAAAGTTCTCCTTTTGTTTTAATTACGCCTTCAAAAGAACCAAATCCTTCCAAGTGAGCCTTGCCCACATTGGTAATAATACCATAATCTGGTTCAGCAATATCAACTAAAGCCTTTATCTCACCGGGGTGATTAGCTCCCATTTCAATAACAGCCAAATCATGATGACCGCGGAGTTTTAATAAAGTAATTGGCACTCCAATATGATTGTTCAGATTTCCCTGAGTATAAAGTACATTATGAACTTCGGAAAGTACGGCAGCTATCAGTTCTTTAGTTGTTGTTTTACCGTTGGTTCCGGTAATCCCAATAACTTTAGTTCCTAGTTTCTTACGGTGATAGTTGGCAAGTTGCTGAAGAGTTTTCAAACAATCGTCAACTAATATAATATGATTGTTTTCTGGATCAGCATATTCAGCTTCGTCCACAACTGCATAAGCACAGCCTTCTGTTAAAGCCTTTTTTGCAAAAGAATTACCATTAAAATTATCGCCTTTCAGAGCGAAAAAAATAGAATCGTCAGGGCAGTTGCGACTGTCGGTGGTCACAACAGGGTATTGCAGATAGATTTGGTAAAGAGCAGCTATTGTCATATCAATAATATTTGGAAATTTCTGTATGCAAAATTAGACAAAATATTGTTATATATAAGTGCGTGCAATAAAAAATACTTCATTTTACTTTTTCTTTGCTTATAAACTATTATAGCCTTGAGGATGAACTAGTAATTTATTGACCAGCTTTTGGTTCAAATATGTACAAGATTGAACTCAAACATGTACATGATTGGTGGCGAACATGTACATGATTGGCAAAAGACTTCTTGATTAAATGATTAGTTTATCAGGGAATGCTAGATAGTATAAACTTATTATTGTGGAAAAGATATAACGATTTAAAAAGAAGAATGAAAAATATTATGTATTTTTGCCATAAACAAATTGTAGTAAACAACAATGATTAGTCAGTCTCTTTCAAAATATATAAATGTAAATGGAAGACTTTTAGATCTTTCAATTCCGCAGGTGATGGGTGTTCTTAATGTAACTCCCGACTCTTTTTATTCAGGATGCCGTGCACAAACGGATGAAGCTATAGCCGAACGTGCCCGACAGATTTTGGAAGAAGGTGCTTCTATTATAGATATCGGAGCTTACTCATCGCGTCCCAATTGTGTAGATATATCTCCCGAGGAAGAATTGAGCAGGTTGCAATATGCATTGAAGATTTTGAATGAAGTTCATCCCGATGCGATTATATCTGTCGATACATTTCGTGCAAGCGTGGCTGAGGTCTGCGTGAAAGAATATGGAGTTGCCATTATAAATGATATTTCGGGCGGTGAAATGGATAAAAATATGTTCGATACCGTTATAAATTTGCAGGTTCCATATATCATGCAACACATGCAAGGTACTCCTCAGAATATGCAGAATTCTCCTCATTATGATAATTTGATGAGGGAGACTTTCCTTTATTTTTCTGAAAAGATACAGTCGCTGCATGATAGAGGACTGAATGATATTATTCTTGATCCCGGCTTTGGTTTTGGAAAAACGTTGGATCATAATTATGAATTGCTTAGTCATTTGGACGAATTTAAAATATTCGAACTCCCTATACTTGTTGGATTGTCCCGGAAATCGATGATTACCAAATTATTGGATGTTCCTACAACTGAGGCATTAAATGGAACGAGTGTTGCCAATACAATAGCGCTCATGAAAGGTGCGGACATTATTCGAGTTCACGATGTAAAGGAGGCCGTTCAAGCCGTTAAGATTGTTCAGAAATGTAGAAATCTATAAAGAATAGTAGCATGCCTATAGAATTTGGAGTAAAAGACTTTATTGATATACTGTTAGTAGCATTCTTGCTATACTACACATATAAGCTGATGAAAGCGTCAGGTTCTATTAATGTGTTTATTGGTATACTTGTTTTTATTCTTATATGGCTTGTTGTATCGCAGATTCTGGAAATGCGTTTGCTGGGATCTATTTTTGATAAACTGGTAAGCGTGGGCGTGCTTGCTTTAATTGTTCTTTTCCAGGATGAAATCAGGCATTTTCTGCTTACTCTCGGTTCGCATCAACGAACTAGCATCCTTGCAAGGTTCCTCTCTGGAAGCAAGAAAGAACAAATGGATAAAAGTGATATTGTTCCTATTGTTTTGGCATGCCTTAATATGAGTAAACAGCGAATTGGCGCATTAATTGTAGTAGAAAAAAATGTTCCTCTTTATGAAATTATTCGTACTGGCGAGGTTATCGATGCAAATGTAAACCAACGATTAATAGAAAATATTTTTTTCAAGAACAGTCCTTTGCATGATGGCGCAATGGTAATAAGCAAAAAACGTATAAAAGCTGCCGGTTGTATTCTGCCTGTATCTCATAATCTGGATATCCCCAAAGAATTGGGGCTTCGCCATCGTGCAGCTATGGGAATCTCACAGATAACGGACGCTCATGCTGTGATTGTCAGCGAAGAAACCGGCTTTATTTCGGTTGCATATCATGGACAGTTCTATTTAAGACTCAGTGCTGAAGAGCTGGAGAGTATATTAACCAAAGAAGATTAGTTTAGCATCAGACTCATGTAGGGTTTCTGACGCTCAAATATCTGAAGCTCTTTTGGTAATAGCTCTGTTTTATATCCCATTAAACCTTGTGTGAGCTCCTGAATACTGAAAGATTTGAAATCCTTATTTATTTCTGCTATCTCTAATTTGCCCGATTTTATCGAATAAAAAGCATTGTTCTTTTCAATAGACTCATCACTTATATTAAAGGAAACTTCAAGTTCAGGGTGATGAATCGCATAAATCTTAAGCAACTTTTCTGCATCAATAATTCGTGCCATTCCTAGAATATTCCCCATTTCATCGTTTGGAGGTATAATACAAGATATGTCTTTAACTTGAAATTGTTCTGCAGCAGTAAACAGAAGTGTGTCTCTTACCGAATTGTCCTCAAAGAATAGCTCGGGTACATGAAGAGTATTATCTTTTACATAACAAAATAAAAGCCCTTTGATTTCTCCTTTTGACTTGGCTATTAGTAAATCTCCATTTCCGAGTTTCAGATCGTCCATGATAATTAGAAAATCATCATAAGAATGTTGTATGCAGTATGGACGTTTTTTCATCTTTTCATCGAAGAAAGAGTAAACTTCTTCTTCTGAAAAAGACTGTGAAGTATATTTAGATACAGTGAATTCAGAAGAAGGTTTTAATTCTTCAACTCTGAAGGTTTTATTTGAATATTCATAAATAGGAGTATACCCCATTTTTGAATAATAACTAAAAAGCCAATCTTCTGCAGGAATGAGCGTAGTTAAAGGAATTTCATTATCTTGCATTCGGGCAAATGACTTCAAAAGGAGCCTTTTCATCGCTCCTTTTTCTCTGTGATCCGGGTGAGTGCAAGCTCCGGAGATGTATCCGGTAGAGATTATCTCCCCGCAGAAAGTCATTGGATAAGGAAGGAGCTGCAAAGCCGAAATAATATTCCCATTTTCCTCAATAGCAAGATTTACCTCGTCATTGTATCTTTTAGAAAAATACAGTTCAGTAAATGCTTCGTCATCTCCGAAACAAAGATTCCATAGCTTTTTGACTTCCTCTTTCATTGCATTTTTAGCCTTTTAATCGAGCTATATTCTTTTCTAAAAGGATGGTTGGCTGATAAGATAACTTAGCTTTTCTCAATCCTTCTATGCCCAAATCTTCTTCACGGTTCAAGTAAACAAACTGTTCCGGTATGTGTTTGGCGAATTCTTGATTGATAACATTATATGCTCCTTCAATCTGCGTGTCAGCTTTCTCTACGTGAACTCCAAATGTTTCATGATTAATAGGCATCCCAAAAGTGAATGCTGCAATTTTGCCGTTAACGTAAAGTATACCTCCGGTTAAATCTAATTCGTCAAAGTGATTTAATGCATAAGTCAGAGATTTACGTTCATTGCCTAATCCATTTTGTTGTCCGCAATCGTTAGCCTTGCACCATTCTTCTTCCAACCGCAAACATTCACTTATACGATCGGCTGTAATAGGCACATATTCATAATCAGTATATGTTTTATAGAACTTATTTGCATGATTTCGTTTCGGCTGAAACTTTTTCCCTTTTAATTCGGCTAAGTCGGTGCGGAGATAAATGTAATCTACATAATCTCTGTTAGATGAAAAGTCGAACTTGCCAGGCATTAGTTTTTCTATTTCATCTTTCATATTATTGCAAACGCCATACATCAAAAAAGATTTTTCCTCACTCGCGGCATCATCTATAATAGCCTCAAGAATCTTTTTTAAATCTCCTTCGCCAACCGGCATCATATAGGCTAGCTGGTTATTCATGTAGAATTTGAATAACAAGAATCCGTCAACTATGGCAAACTTTGTATCATACATAAATCGCCAACTACATAAGTTAGAGAATGAAAGATCGCAATTCTTTCTTTCGCTATTCATTGTAATAGAGGTAATAGCCTCTTTATCTTCTAGTGTTATATCTTTGAATTTTATCATATTATATCATTAACAAATTATTTGCCATTTTATAATAAGTCTAACAATCTCAATATAGTAGGAGTGAAAAGTGCTGTGAAAATACCGTTTAAAGTAAGTCCTAAACTTGCATATGCACCATACTTGTCGCTTACGTCCATAGCTGTTGATGTGCCAACGGCATGGGCAGCGGTTCCCATTGAAAGCCCTTGTGCGATGGGACTTTCTATTCTTAAAAGGGCCAAAATCTGAAATCCGAATATAGCTCCGAATAATCCAACGCATACCACTACTGCTGCAGTTAATGATGGTATTCCCCCAACTGTTTTTGTCACTTCCATTGCAATTGGAGTTGTGACAGATTTGGCAGCAAGCGACAAAATGACTTCTTTACTGCCACCTAGTAACTTAGCAATCAAAACTACCGAGATCACTCCGATTATGCAGCCGGCTAGTTGCGAGAATAAAATAGGCCACAGTTGCTTTTTTATTTTCTCCAGTTGGAGATATAAAGGAACTCCAAGTGCTACAACTGCCGGCTTTAGCCAGAATTCAATAAATTGACCACCAAAATGGTATGTTTCGTAACTGATATTGCACAACCTTAAGAATAAAATTAATGCAGCAATTGTAAGTAATATGGGGTTGAGCAAAACCCAGCCAGTCTTCTGCTGAATATATTTGGAAAAGAAATAGATTCCAAATGTTATTGCTAAAAGAAATAAGGGGTTTTCTAGATAATTCATTTTATTTTTCTCATTAATTGGTGGACCCATCCTGTGACTACAAGTACCAGAATAGTACTGATTATTGATGCAATGGCAATCGGCCAGAACTGAGCTGATATAATATCAAAGTAAAGCATTAAAGCAACCCCGGGGGGCACAAAAAAGAATCCTAAATTAGCAACCAGGAAATCAGACATTCCTTTTACCCATTTCAATTTTACCCAGCCTAGTTTTAGAAAAAGTGTAAGTAACAACATCCCAATTATACTTGATGGGAGTTTTATCTCTGTGAGATAGACGGTTAATTCACCTAATGCCAGGCAACCAAACAAAATAAAGCACTGACGTATCATAATGTATCCTATTAAAAACTGATGCAAAATTAGGGATTAATTGCTCAAATAACGAAAAAAGTATCATAAATGATTAATATGACATATGATGTTTATTGATATTCATTTCAAAAACTTTTAAAGTTGTTATGATAAAAATTGATGCGTTATTGTATTTACTTTAAATATTTGTTCCTGTTTCTAAAAATAGCTAATTATAAACACTAAATTCTTTTTGATTTTGATATTAATGGTTAAATTTGCCAAACTAGTGAAATCATTGTATGAGAAGCATCATTCAGTATATCGTTTTTATATTATTTATAGTTTGCATCCTCTCTTCCTGCCGTCCAGATCGGCAGTCGGATTATTATTTGGAGCATGCAGAATCTTTGTTGGAACAACACCCTGACAGCGCTTTAATATTTCTGAACAAAATAATTCCCAAAGATTTATCTACTGGAGAATATGCACGTTATTGTCTACTCATGACTCAGGCGAGAGACAAAAATGGTTTGCCGTTGACATCAGATTCGTTGATAAGCATTGCCGTTGAATACTTTAATGATAAAAAAGATCTTGATACCAAAGCCAAAACTTATTTTTATGCAGGTAGGGTTAATCAGGACATGCAGAATGCAAAGCAAGCAATGGAATATTTTCTAAAAGCTGCAGATTTCTCCGAAGATAGTAAAGATTATAAATTAAGATATCTGACTTATTATTATTTAGGAGATCTTTATTTAAATGAGGGACTTTTTGATTCAGCGTTGAAATCGAATCGGCAGGCTTTTTATTATTCACAACTCCTTAATAATAAAGGCTATATGGCCTATGCTCTTAGAAGTATTGCTTTCGCATATTCAGGTAAAAAAGAACATCGCAATGCTTTATTGTATTATTTTAAGGCTTTTAATCTTTTGCCAAAGTCGGATGTAAGCACTCTTTCCACTTTGCTTAATGAAATGGGGATTCAGTATAATCATTTAAAAGATTACTCTCGTGCTCTTAATGCTGTAAATAGGGCTATTAGCATAAATCAGGATAGTTCAAAACTGTTATATAACTATTTTGTTAAGGCAGAAATCTATTCTAATATGCATCAATATGATTCAGCTTCTTATTTTTATAGTAAAACGACATATAGCTTAGATCTTTATACAAAAACAGAAAGTTATAACAAACTATCTAAATTAGAAAGGAATCGTGGAGATATAAACAGGGCTTTGTTTTATAATGATTTTTATATAAATTTTAGAGATTCTATTGAAAGTAAATTGCATGCTGATATGATTATCAAGATGCAAAATATTTATCAACATAAAAAGTCTGTTGAGAAAATACAATACCTTACTTTGGAAAAAAATCAGCAAAAGATGGTTCTTTATTTAATTAGTGCTATCTCTTTAGGTATTTTGTCTTTGTTGGCTAGTATCCTTTTATTATATAGGAGTCGTAAAGAACGACAGACTCGCGAATTGGAATTAGTAGTTCAGAAAGAAAAAGAAGAATCTCAAATAGCAAAAGCCAGATTGCAAGAAAGCGAACTGGTAAGAATTCGAAAAGAAAAAGAGTTGTTGGAAAAAGAAATGGAACTCCGCACGGACTTTTTTAGCAGACTTAATAATATTACTTTCCCTTTTCTTTCTATTCAAGAAGGAAAAGAAGGATATATCAGGTTAACACAAGAAGATTGGGAGGCAATTGTTAAGAATACAGATGCAGCTTTCGATCATTTTTCTGTCCGTCTGGCTAAAACATTTCCTGAACTTAAAAGAGATGAAATTCTTTTCTGTTGCTTAATAAAAATGAAATTAGGTTTAAACACATTGTCCTCAGTTTACAACCTTACAAAAGATGCTATCTCAAAAAGAAAAGAACGAATTAAGAAGAATAAAATGAGAATAGAAGACGGACGATCGCTCGATCAATTTTTGGCTGATTTTTAGTGTTTTCAATCTCTGCTTTTTTAATTTGTCCAATATTAGAGTCTCAAATTATTGTTGAAATAGTATTTAATATGCTGTTTTATAAATGATTAATTAATAATTGATATGTCCAACGTTTTTTTTGATTAATAAGGCTTTATTCCTTAATTTTGTATCAAGCAATTTTAAAAACCGAAATTAAATAATATAAAAAAATAAGCATTATGAAAAAGTCATTATTCATTGCACTGTGTTGCTCACTCTTTTTGGTTTCATCTTTGTATGCAGAAACTTATGACTCAAATTTAATCAATTTACAAGCAGGTCGAGATAAAAGTGTAAGACCAACATCTGTTGGAGAGACCGTTATTCCTATAGCTGCAACCATTGATGTTGATTTGGTAACTCTAAGTTTTTCTTCAAATTTAGGGAACTCAACTGTTACTATTGAAAACTCTTTGGGAGAAGTAGTATATGAAAATACATTGAATGCTCAAGCCGGAACAATTCTTCCAATTTCTTTGGCTGGATCAGGATCTGATACATACTATATTGAGATTAATAGTGGTAGCAAGAAATGGTTTGGAGAATTTGATTTATAATAGAAATCAATTTAATCAATTGATTAATTAGATAGTTATTGACACTCAGTTTTAAGCGCTGACTTTTGTGAAAAAGTCAGCGGCTTTTATAAATATTAGTTTTAGTTTGGATATGAATATGACTAACATGCAATATAATATAAATAATATGTATAGTTGTTACAGCAATTTAGGGAATCATATATTCCGTAAGCCGGCTATGATTTGCATGGATACGGTTCATCTTGTTAATGAAGGGATGCGAAAAGAATCGATTATAATCAATGAAGTAAAACCTAATGCTACTTTATTTCAAGGGCATGATGTTAAAGTATATCCTCGTTCTGAGAATAATTCATTGCTGATTGAAATAACCGGAATGTCAAAAAATATAAAGGCTACTGTTTATCTATTCTCTTTAGAAGGTGTTTTGTTGCAAATGAATAATGTTACCCAGTCAAAAACTTCTATTGATGTACTTTCTATGCCAAATGGCAAATATCTTATGAATATTCAATTAGGAAAGGATATTTTTACCTGGAAAATAACTAAGCAATAGTTATTTTATATAAAATAGGATTTAGGATGTATTTTAGATAATTTTTTTAAATTTGCGGATTGTTTATTATGAAATATGATAATGAAACATCCTATCCTGTTTTTCTGTTTTTTGTTACTACTGTTTAGTACGCTTTTCTCATGCCGTCCTAATCGCTCTTCCTATGACATATTGATGCGGGCTGAAACCCTTATTGATAAATGTCCTGATAGTACTTTAGTCTTATTACGCAAAGTTAATTCTGATGCTTTGGATAAGTCAGATAATGCGCGGTATTGTCTGCTTATGACAAAAGCACTTTTTAAAAATTCTATTCCGATTGTTTCGGATTCGCTTATCAGTATTGCATTAGATTATTATATTAGTAATGGAGACTCTACTAAAAAAGCAGAAACTTATTTTTATGCTGGACAAGTGAATGCTGATATGAAGAATTCAAAACTTGCAATGGAATTTTTTTTAAAAGCTGCAGATTTTGCTTCTTATAGTAAAGATTATAAATTGCTGTATCTTATTTATTATTATTTAGGTGATCTTTATATAAATGAGTCCTTGTATGATTCCGCCATAAAAATGCAGAAGAAGGCACTTTCTTTTTCAAAATTGTTAAATGATAATTCTTATGTGGTTTATGCATTAAGAAATCTTGCTATTTCATATTCTGGCCACGGTAAAAATGACAGCGCTTTAATAAATTATTATATGGCATTCAACTTTATTCCAAAGTTGGATTCAAGAGCTCAGATTGTTATTTTTAACGAGATAGGAGGAGTTTATAATAATTTAGGGAATTATAAACAGGCTATTAGAGTTGTAGATAAAGCATTGACTTTAAAGCCATCTTATGAAGAATCGCTTTATAGCTTTGTGGTTAAAGCGCATAGCTATTTGAAAATGGAGAAATATGATTCTGCTGTTTACTATTATAATGCAACACTTCATAGCCCTAATTTGTATACCCGTGCATCAAGTTACAATGGGCTAGCTGAAGCATATTATGCTAAAGGAGATTCTAAAAAGGCTTTTTTGCTGATGAATACTTTTAATAAGTATAGAGATACAATAGAAAATCAAACAAAGACAGCTGCTGTTGTTGAAGTTCAGAATATATATCAGCATGGTAAAGCAAAAGAGCAGATTCAAAGATTACTTTTGGAAAAGAAAGAGCAAACAATCGCTTTCTATAATTGGGGACTTTTATCCTTTATTCTATTGCTTCTATTGTCTGGTTCCTTCTTTATTTATAGAAGTAGGAATAAGAAAGAATTATTAGAAAAAAGCAGAATGTTGCTGGAGCAAGAAAATAAGTTGATTAAAATGAGAGAGAAAGAGTCGCAACTTCGGGAAGATTTTTTTAAGAAGCTTAATAAACTAAATAAAATACCTTCATTAGGACTGGTTAACACCAAAAATAAGGACTCGTTGTCAGATGATGTAGTAAGAATCTCTCTAACAGATCGTGACTGGGATGAGCTTATAAGAAATATTGATGTGGCTTATGATCATTTTACTGATCGATTAAAAAGAGAATATCCCAATTTAACACTTCAGGAAATTCATCTTTGCTGTTTGGTTAAAATTAAAGTTGCGCGTAATGACTTAGCAAATATTTTTTGTATTACCCCTCAGAGTGTAAAAACAACTAAGTACAGAATTAAAAAAGAAAAAATGGGAATCCTTGATAGAGATATAACTCTTGATCAATTTCTTGAAAAGTTCTAAATATTGCATTATTTGGCATTACGTAACTTCAATTGTTACCGTAAAAGCTATTACTTTCTTGTTAATGTGTTGTTTAACAGTAAATTGTGATTTTTATTTTGTTACCCTGTTTTTTGTTATTTTCTAAATTTATTCCCGAAATTTGTTTCGTAATTCAAAATATAGAACTCCCCGGGAATACTATAAATGAGCAATGGTTAGGGATTTTATAAAGTAGTGGTTGTTAAGCGAGCAATGAATTTCACTCTCCCGGGGTTCTATTTTTTTTAGATGTATAAATCTTTGATTGAATACTACTACTGCATTAATACTAATCAGAGATACCAAACTAAAACAGATCTTCGATTATTTTTTTAAAAGTCACTAGAGTTTAATTTATATCTTTGTACAAAAGAAATGTTTCTTCTGTACAAATGAATTAATTGTTCTGTACAAGAGAATGTATTCTTTTGTACAAGAATACTAAAAGATTATGCCGGTTAATTCAAAAAACAACAAGAAAAGGAACTTTATTACAGCTTTGATTAAAAGTTGGAGCTGTGAATTAGCGCTAGACTGCTAGATTAGCGCTAGACTTTCAAGAAGAAGTCTAGCGGTGTTATTTTGTTTATTTATAGGTAGTTATGTGGGGGTGCTAGATTGCTAGACTTTTAGAGAAAAAAAGTTTTTTGATGAGACTTATTTTTAAAATAACCAGGATTCTTTAAAGCTAGTTTTATGTTTAGAGAACTTATGTAACTCTCGCATTATAATTGAAATAGAGTCTCTTCTTATCTGTTTTTTAGTTTATTTATTGTGTTGAAATGCAGATTAAATTTGTATTTTTGTTTATAGAATAAAACTTAACTCGAATACAATGGATATTGATGGAAAAATAAAAAAAGAATTTATTCGTTTTCAACGAAATGAAATAACTGAGAGCCTTGTTTATTCCCGTCTGGCTTCTATTGAAAAAGATAGTTCAAACAAGGAAATTCTTTTGAATATTGCTGCAGATGAGATTGCTCATGGAAAAGTCTTTCAGAAGTATACAAAAGAAAATCCCATTCCTAATCGATGGAAGATATTCAAATATTATTGGTTAGCTCGTCTATTTGGATTGACTTTTGCTTTAAAATTGATGGAGTCTGGCGAATCAAATGCTCACAAAAACTATGACCGATATGCAAGTTTCCCAGAATTACTTCGCCTTGGTCGTGAGGAAGAAGAGCACGAGAAAAAACTTATTGGTCTGATTAATGAAGAACGATTGGAATATATGGGTTCGGTGGTACTAGGATTAAATGATGCCTTGGTAGAGTTTACCGGTGCTTTAGCCGGATTTACACTTGCTTTAAGCGATTCCAAGCTTATAGCCTTAACCGGAAGTATTACCGGTATTGCTGCTGCTCTTTCTATGGCTTCATCCGAATATCTTTCTACAAAATCAGAAGATAGCAATGACAAGCATCCTGTTAAGGCAGCCATCTATACAGGTTTTGCTTATGTTGTTACAGTAGTTGCTTTGGTTCTACCTTTTATAATATGTTCCAATGTTTTAGTTGCACTTGGAATTATGCTTGTTGCTGCGTTAATGATAATTGCGATATTTAATTATTATTATTCTGTAGCCAAAAGTGAAAGCTTTAAAAAGCGATTTATGGAAATGGCATTATTGAGTTTTGGGGTTGCTTCAATTAGTTTCTTTATTGGATATTTATTGAAAAAGTTTACAGGTATTGAAGTTTAATCAACTTAAATTCCTTTTTTATTCTTTTTAATGTTAAAGTATGCAACTTTAATGCCTTGATTGATTAATTTATATCCTATTTTGTAATGTTGATATTGCAATTATGTGTAATTTTGCAGAGTGAAAGTCAATTACTTCGATATCAGAACATATAAACATATTATTCAATCATGGATTTAATTAATGAAATTATTACGCGGGCGAAAGCTGATCGTCAGCGTATTGTTCTTCCGGAAGGAACAGAAGAACGCACTTTGAAAGCTGCTGATCAGGTTTTGGCTGATGGAGTTGCAGACATTATTCTTATTGGTAACCCTGAAGAAATTAATGGTCTGGCTGCTCAATGGGGTCTTAAGAACATTGACAAAGCAACAATTATTGATCCTGCAAATCATTCAAAGAAAGAGCAATATGCAGAATTGCTTTGCGAACTTCGTAAGAAGAAAGGAATGACAATCGAAGAGGCACGTAAATTGGTTCTTGATCCATTGTATTTGGGATGCCTTATTATTAAGAATGGTGATGCAGACGGACAGTTAGCTGGAGCTCAGAATACAACTGGTAACGTGCTTCGTCCTGCTTTGCAGATTATTAAGACAGCTCCTGGTATCAGTGTAGTTTCTGGTGGCATGTTGTTGATTACTAAAGCTAAAGAATACGGTAAAGATGGTCTTTTGGTGATTGCCGACGTTGCTGTTTTACCAAATCCAACAGCTGAAGAACTTGCACAAATTGCAGTTGCTACAGGTAGAACTGCTCGTGTGCTCGCAAACGTAGAACCAAAAGTTGCTATGCTGAGCTTCTCAACTAAAGGAAGTGCAAAACACGAAATGGTTGATAAAGTTGCTGAAGCTACTCGTCTTGCAAAAGAATTAGATCCAGAAATGCAAATAGATGGTGAGCTTCAGGCCGATGCTGCTTTAGTACCTTCTATAGGTAGTAGCAAAGCTCCGGGAAGTGCAATTGCCGGACAAGCAAATACATTAGTTTTCCCATCTCTTGAAGTTGGAAATATTGCTTATAAACTTGTTCAACGTTTAGGTGGTGCAGAAGCTGTAGGTCCAGTTCTTCAGGGTATGGCTGCTCCGGTAAATGACCTTTCTCGCGGTTGCTCAGTTCAGGATATTTATAGAATGATTGCAATTACAGCTATTCAAGCTATTGGAGCAAAGAAAAAATAAAAGAATTCAGTTATGGCAGAAATGATAAAAGAACCAATTGAGAGCTATGGATTAAGTTCCAAAGATCGTAAGAAAACGTTGTTTTCAAAGATTGGTATTGTAGGATGTGGAAAAGAAGGCTCTAAAATAGCTACTATAGCTGCTACCGCAGGTATTGAAGTTGTATTCCTGGAAGTAAACGATGATAAGATTCAAAAGGCATTTGACAGAATTGCCGGCGAACTTGATATGCGTATTGCTACCTGGGGACTTACTCAGTCTGAAAAGAAATCTATTCTTGGACGTGTTAAGAGCTCATTGACTTTTGATGCGTTCAAAGGTTGCGATTTCGTGATCGAAGCCGTACGCTATGATGAAAATGGCGAAAGAAGCCTTAATCACCGTAAGGAGATCTTTAAAAATCTGGAAGCAGTACTAAGTGAAGATGCTATTATAGCATCGAATGCTTCTTCTGTGGTTATCACAGAATTGGCCTCTGAACTTGAACATAAAGAGCGTTGTGTATGTTTACATTTTGTTATGATGCAACCACAGAGCCGTGTTATGGAAATAGTTCGCGGACTTTATACTTCGGATGATTGTTATAATAAGGTATGCCAGTTTGCAAAACTGATTAGCTATGATTATGTAACAGTTGAAGAATCTGCAGGATTGGTTTGCAACCGTTTATTCTTCATGTTGTTGAATGAAGCTTGCGCTATTCTTCAGGAAGGTTTAACAACTCCTATTGAGATTGATTCAATCATTAAGTTTGGTTTGGGACAAAGACAAGGTGTATTTTGCATGGCCGACCAAATGGGGATTGAGAAAATAGTTCCTCAGATGGAAGATCTTTACAAAGAATTTGGTTCTTTGAAATATAAGCCATCTCCATTATTGCTTCGATTAAATCGTGCTAAACGTTGGGGAGTAAGTACAGGCATGGGTTTCTATGCTTACGACCAAGAAGGGAACCGTATAATTAGTGAGAACGAGTAAAAGTAAAGACTATGAAGATATTAGTACTCAACTGCGGTAGTTCATCCATCAAGTATAAGTTGTTCAATATGGACACTAAAGAAGTGATGGCGCAGGGTGGAATAGAAAAAATTGGATTAAAAGGTTCCTTCCTTAAGCTTACCCTTCCTAGTGGAGATAAGGTTATGTTAGAAGGAGAAATATTGGAACATACAGCAGGTATTGAATATATTCTCGGCGTTTTAGTCAGTGAAAAATATGGTTGTATCAAGTCATTGGATGAGATCAATGCCGTGGGTCACAGAGTTGTGCATGGAGGTGAAAAATTTAATAAATCAGTTTTAATTACTGATCAGGTTATTGAAAAGATTGTAGAGTGTATAGATATTGCTCCACTTCACAATCCGCCTAACTTGAAAGGTATCCGTGCTGTTTCGGATTTAATGCCAAATGCACCTCAGATTGCTGTCTTTGATACAGCTTTCCACCAGACTATGCCCGATTATGCTTATATGTATGGTATTCCTTATCAGCTTTATAAGAAATATGGTATCCGTCGTTATGGTTTCCATGGAACTAGTCACCGTTATGTTTCAAAACGTGTATGCGACTTCCTTGGTATTTCTCAGGAAGGACAACGTATCATTACTTGTCACATAGGTAACGGTGGATCTGTTGCTGCTATTAAAGATGGTAAATCTATGGATACTTCAATGGGATTTACTCCTGTAGAAGGTTTATTGATGGGAACTCGTGCCGGAGATATTGATGCCGGAGTTGTTTCTTATATCATGGATAAAGAGATGATTGGTACTTCTTCTATTTCAACCTTACTGAACAAACATAGTGGTGTTTTAGGAGTATCAGGAATTTCCAGCGATATGCGCGAACTAGAGGCTGCTTATGAAGCAGGTAATGAACGTGCAATTCTTGCTGAAGAGATGTATTTTTACCGCATTAAGAAGTACATTGGTGCTTATGCAGCTGCTTTGGGTGGTGTTGACATCATTGTATTTACAGGTGGTGTTGGTGAAAACCAGGCATCATGTCGTTCAGGCGCTTGCCGTGGACTTGAATTTATGGGAATTTCTTTGAATGAAGAATTAAACAATAAAGTTCGTGGTGAAGAAGTGATTATCAGCAAACCTGACTCAAAAGTGAAGGTTCTTATAATTCCTACTGATGAAGAGTTTATGATTGCTTCAGATACTATGGAAATATTGAAAGGCGAATAGTAAGAAGTGCTCTATATATAAAAGAAAAGAGGTATAGTCTTTAATGAACTATACCTCTTTTTCTATGAAAGATAATTCTTTATTATTTTAAATCCTTAACCTCCCAGCCAAGAGCACTTGCTCCCAGAACTGCTGCATCAGAGTCTTTAAGTTCTGAAACAAGAAGTTTAGTCTTTCCTTTAAATATATTCAAAACATTATCATTAAGAGCTTTTTCAACAGGTTTCATGATGTAATCACCGGATTTAGCGAGTCCACCAAATAAAACGATAGCTTCAGGGCTTGAGAAAGCAACAAAATCAGATAATGCTTCACCTAATAGGTGGCCAGTAAATTCGAAAATCTCCTGAGCTAACTTATCACCTTTTTCTGCAGCATCAAATACATCTTTAGATGAAATTTCTTCAGCAGGAATATTACGTAATAAACTCTGGTCTGAACGAGCAATTAAAAACTCACGAGCTGTACGGGCTACGCCTGTTGCAGAACAATAAGTTTCCAAACATCCTTTACGTCCGCAACCACATATTCTACCATTTTCACGGCGAATGATAGTGTGTCCAAGTTCACCGGCAAAGCCATCATGTCCATAAACCATCTGTCCGTTAATAACAATTCCGCTACCAACTCCTGTTCCAAGGGTAATCATGATAAAATCTTTCATTCCGCGAGCTGCACCATAAGTCATTTCGCCAATAGCAGCTGCATTAGCATCGTTTGTTAAAGCAGTAGGAATACCAATTCTTTGTTCAAACAATTCTGCCAAATGAATAACACCTTTCCAAGGAAGATTAGGAGCAAACTCAATAGTTCCACTATAATAGTTTCCGTTTGGAGCTCCAACTCCGATACCTTTTATTTTTTCAACTCCACCTTCTGATTCAATAAGAGGAAGCAGTTTTGCACAAACAGCATCAACGTAATCTTCAACTTTGTCATAGGCCTGAGTCTTTACAGAGTCGCTGCACAAGATAGTACCACGTGCATCAACAATACCAAAAACGGAATTAGTTCCACCTATATCAATGCCTACAACGTAGGGCTTTTCCATACCTGAGATCATTATTTTTTTGTTTAAAGGGTTAATAACTAATCTACAAATTACGCAAAGTTGATTGATTTTACAAAATCTTTTTTTAATTTTCTTTTGTTGAACTGCAACTTTTAATACTACTCTTGCGTCTAATACAAAAAACGTTGATTAAACATCTTAAAAATGATACATTTAGAAGACATTAACAAGACTTATTACAACGGAGCTCCTCTTCACGTTCTTAAAGGTATAAATCTGGATATAGAGCGTGGGGAGTTTGTTTCCATTATGGGAGCTTCTGGTTCCGGTAAATCAACCCTGCTTAATATTCTCGGTATTTTGGATAATTATGATACGGGGAATTATTATCTCAATGATGTTCTGATGAAAAAACTGAGTGAAACCCGTGCTGCAGAGTATCGTAACCGGATGATTGGTTTTATTTTTCAGTCTTTTAATCTGATTTCTTTTAAAAATGCAATGGAGAATGTTGCATTGCCACTTTTTTATCAGAATGTGAGCCGTAAGAAGAGAAATATTCTTGCAATGGAATATCTGGATAAACTGGGCTTGAAAGATTGGGCACATCATATGCCTAATGAATTATCCGGTGGCCAAAAGCAACGTGTGGCAATAGCACGTGCATTAATATCTCAACCACAGATTATTTTGGCAGATGAGCCCACTGGTGCTTTGGATAGTAAAACATCTGATGAGGTAATGCAGATATTGAAAGAAGTAAATGATCTTGGAATGACGCTTGTTGTGGTAACTCACGAATCGGGTGTGGCAAATAGGACGAATAAGATTATCCATATAAAAGATGGCCTTATTGAGTCTGTAGAAGATAACTCGAATCACAATTTATCTCCATTTGGAAAAGGTATAATGATGAAATAAACCATGAGAATAGGACTTGATATATGGCAGGAAATATTGAGCACAATTAAGCAAAATAAATTGCGGACTGTGCTTACCGGATTCTCCGTTTCATGGGGAATCTTTATGTTGATTGTTCTTCTAGGCTGGGGTAATGGTATAATACATGCTTTTGAAGAATCATCTTCGGATATGGCAAAGAACTCCATTAAGATATTTCCGGGATGGACTAATAAAACTTACGATGGTCTTGAATCTAATAGAAGGATTAGCTTTAATAATAAGGACATAAATATCACTAAAAATAAATTCAGTGATAATGTTATTACTGCAGGTGCTACAGTTAAAAAAGAAGGCGTTAATCTTTCTTATAAAGATCAGTATGTATCCTTAGATCTAACCGGAGTGCACCCTTCTTATACAGAGATAGAACCTTGTAAACTTGACCAGAACGGTGGTCGTTTTATTAATGATATGGACATAGAACAAAGCAGAAAGGTTATTGTGATTCATTATAAAACAAGGGATGTTCTTTTTCGTAAGGAAAATGCTATAGGTAAGTTTGTAAATGCAGATGGAGTAATTTATCGGGTTGTGGGAGTGTACAGGGACAAAGGAAATCAAGACTCCCGGGCGGCATATATTCCTTTTACTGCTGCACAGACAATATATAATAAAGCGGATACATTAAATAATATCATATTTACTACTCGTGGACTGAATACTGAAAAAGCGAACAAGGATTTTGAATTGGAATACCGTAAAGCACTTGGAGCTTCGCATCGTTTTGATCCTACAGATATGAATGCAATGTATATCTGGAACCGTTTTACGCAATACTTACAACAGATGACTGCGAAGAATATTCTAACGACGGCTGTCTGGATAATTGGTATATTTACTTTGCTTAGTGGTATTGTTGGTGTAAGTAATATCATGCTTATCACAGTTAAAGAACGTACCCGTGAAATTGGAATACGAAAGGCGTTAGGTGCTTCTCCTGCATCGGTATTATGGCTGATTATTCTTGAAAGTATATTAATAACAACGATTTTCGGATATATCGGGATGGTTGCAGGAATTGGAGTTACGGAATACATGAATGCCGTAGAAGGGGCAAAAACCTTTGGCATGGGAGATATGCAAATGACTGTGTATAAAGATCCTACTGTAGATCTTAGTGTAGCAATAAAAGCTACATTAACTTTGATTATTGCCGGAACTTTTGCGGGATTCTTCCCGGCACGTAAGGCTGTTAAGATAAGACCAATTGAAGCATTAAGAGCAGAATAATTATGAGTATAATAGATATAGATCGCTGGGAGGAAATCCTGATAACCATTACCCGAAACAAAACTCGTAGTGTATTAACTGCTTTCGGTATATTTTGGGGAATTTTTATGTTGGTGGCTCTTATTGGCGGAGGAAATGGATTACAGCAAATGATGAGCAGAAATTTTGCCGGATTTGCTACAAACTCCTGCTTTATAATTAGTCAGCAAACTAGTGAACCCTACAAAGGTTTCCGTAAAGGACGTAGGTGGGACTTGGAAAACCATGATGTGGAAGTGCTCAAGACTCGTATTCATGAGATAGAAGATATTTCTCCGTGTCTTTTCAAATGGGGATCTGCCGTAGTACGTGGAGATAAAAAAGGAACATTTACAGCTAGAGGGACACGTCCGGATTATGATAAAATAGAAAAACAGACGATGATGTATGGGCGTTTCATAAACGATGTTGATATGAGCGAACAACGTAAAATTTGTACCATCGGAAAACGTATTTATGAAACTCTTTTCAAGAAAGGAGAAAATCCTTGTGGAGAATATATTCGTGTGGATGGAATCTATTATCAGGTTGTGGGTGTTTGTTCCGGAGTTAGTAATATTAATATTGGTGGTTCCAGTGAGGAAATGATAAATATTCCGTTTACTACAATGCAGCAAGCTTATAATTACGGAAAGACAGTTCACATTATTTGTTTGACTGCTAAGCATGGAACTGCTGTAAGTGCTTTGGAACCTAAAATTCAGGAATTGGTAAAGTATAACCACTTAATTTCACCTTCCGATCCTCAGGCTGTAATGGTGCTGAATATGGAAGAGATGTTTAAGATGATAGATAGCCTATTCACAGGTATCCGTACACTTGTATGGCTTGTTGGATTGGGAACATTATTGGCCGGAGCTATTGGTGTAAGTAACATTATGATGGTTACAGTTCGTGAAAGAACAGTTGAAATAGGAATTCGTCGTGCAATTGGTGCACGTCCGCAAGATATTATGAGGCAGATACTTTCAGAAAGTATGGTGTTGACTAGTATAGCCGGATTAACGGGAATATCCTTTGCAGTGCTTATTCTTCAGGTTGCCGAGGTTGGTGTTACCGCCAGTGGCACTGAAGCCCACTTCCAGGTTTCTTTCTGGACTGCTATTGGTATGGCGCTGCTGCTACTCTCTTTGGGTATAATGGCGGGTATGGCACCGGCCTACAGGGCTATGTCTATAAAACCTGTAGATGCAATGCGTGATGAATAATAAAATGATAATAACAATACAAATAATACGTATATGAAAAAGTACTTAAGAATCTTTATGATAGTAGTTATAGCTGCTATATTTATTGCCACTTTCGCTTTCCTTTATGTGAAATCTCAACCAAAGGAAATTGTTTATGAAATAATAACTCCAAAGGTAGCAGATATTGAAAAAAGTACAGTGGCTACAGGTAAAGTAGAGCCTCGCGATGAAATTCTTATTAAACCTCAAATCTCAGGTATTGTTGAAGAAGTTTATAAAGAAGCCGGCGAAATGGTTAAGAAAGGCGAAGTTATTGCAAAAGTAAAAGTAATCCCGGAATTGGGACAATTGAACTCTGCAGAAAGCCGTGTTCGTGTTGCAGACATTAACTATAAACAATCTTTGCAGGAATTCGATCGTCAGAAAAAGTTATATAAGGACAAGCTTATTAGTAAAGAAGAGTTCGAAAAAAGCGAAGTTTCTATGAAAACAGCAAAAGAAGAACTCTCTTCTTCAAAAGATAATCTTGATATTGTGAAAGAAGGTATTACTAAAAATTCTGCTACTTACAGTAACACGATGATACGTTCTACAATTGATGGATTGATTCTTGATGTTCCAATCAAGAAAGGTAACTCAGTTATTATGAGTAATACATTTAACGACGGAACAACAATAGCTACTGTTGCTAATATGAAAGATCTTATATTCAAAGGAAAGATTGACGAAACAGAAGTGGGACGTATTAGTGAAGGTATGCCTATTAAGTTAACTATCGGAGCATTGCAGAATCTGAAGTTTGATGCTAAGCTTGAATATATATCTCCGAAAGGTGTTACTGAAAACGGTGCTAATCTGTTCGAAATTAAAGCTGCGATTAATGCTCCATCGAATGTGAATATACGTTCGGGTTATAGTGCGAATGCAGAGATAGTTCTTGAAAAAGTATCAAAGGTATTATCTGTTCCCGAAAGTACTGTTGAGTTCTCTGGCGATTCAACTTTTGTATATGTTCTGAAAACAGAGAAGCCGAAACAAACATTTGAAAGACGTCAGATAAAACTAGGCGTTAGCGACGGTATAAAAATAGAGATAAAGAGTGGAATTACAGCTAAGGATAAAGTTCGTGGTGCAGTTATTGAAGAGAAGAAGCCTGATGCTGAAGAAAATAAAAAGTAAGTCTATGAAAAAGTATATAATTCTAATTGCTGTATTGCTTGTAACGGGGGGCAGCTTTGCGCAACAAAGCTGGTCGCTTAAGGATTGTGTTGAATATGCATTAAAGCATAATATACAGATTCAAAAGCAAGAAATAGCAAACGAGCAGCAGAAGATTGCTCTTAATACAGCTAAGAACCAGAAACTTCCTAATGTAACCGGAAGTATGTCTCAGGATTTTAGGTTTGGACGCGCAATTTCTTCTGCTGATAATTCTTATGCAAATAACAGTACTAACAGTAGTTTAGGCCTTGACGTCAATGTTCCAATTTTTACAGGCTTTCAAATATCCAATAATATTGAATTAAGTAAACTCAATCTGAAAGCAGCTACTGAGGATTTGAATAAAGCGAAGGAAGATATCAGTGTAAATGTGACTTCTGCTTTCCTTCAGGTTTTATTTAATGAAGAGTTGTGTAAAGTTGCTAAGGAACAGATTAATCTGAGTAGGGAACAGTTAGACAGAATGAGTCGTTTGGAAGAAGTAGGTAAAGCATCTACAGCTCAGGTTTATGAGGCAAAAGCAACTCTGGCTCAAGATGAACTTGCAGCTGTGCAGGCGGAGAATAACCGCAAACTGGCTATTCTTGAACTGACACAACTGTTGGAACTTCGAACTCCAGAGGGATTTTCTGTTATTTCTCCTGAAATGGAACCCGATTTTCAGGCATTGAGTACACCGGAGGATATTTATGCTCAGTCCATCGTTGCTAAGCCGGCAGTGTTGGCTGCCCAGTATCGTTTACAGGGAATGGACAAGAACATTAAGATTGCGCAGGGTGCTTATTATCCAACGATTTCTTTTAAAGGATCATTAGGCACCGGATATTATACAGCGTCGGGTGCTACCAGTCATGGCCTTGGTAGGCAATTGAATGATAATTTCAATCAATATATCGGTCTTTTATTAAGCATTCCAATTTTTGACAGGCATGACACACGCAATAAGGTTAAAACTGCCCGTTTAAATTACAGTACTCAGGCTCTTCAGTTGGAAGAATCAAAGAAAAGCCTTTATAAAGAGATTCAGCAGGCGTATTATAGTGCTGTAGCTGCATTGGCTAAATATAATTCTGGTAAGACTGCTGTTGAGGCTAGTGAGGCTTCTTTTAAATTGATGCGTGAGAAGTACGAAAACGGAAAAGCAACTTCTGTAGAATTTAGTCAGGTGAAGGTTAATTTAATGAAGGCTTCATCAGATCAGATACAGGCAAAATATGATTATATATTCCGTGCAAAAATATTGGATTTTTATAAAGGACTTTCGCTTACTCAGTAAATAGATTTGCTATCTTTGTTGCCCTCTTATAATTGAGTGAAAGATAGTTATGAAAAGAAAAGTATTATTATTCCTGGGAATATGCTGTGGGCTTTCAATATGTTTGTCTGCATATTCTCAGACTGAAATTAAGTCATTTACAACTGATTTGTCACCAACGTTGAACGGGCAAGAGGTGGTTTTTACCTTTCCGCTCACGGTTACAAAAACATATTATAAAAGCGCATCGGGGAATATTACTCTTTCTCCCGATGTGCTTTATTCTCCTACCGAGGTAGCCCTTCCGGGTGCAGATGCAAATAATATTGCTGCCTTGAATGAACAGAATAAACTCATCCTCAATAAATCCTCTTTTACTTATACCGATAACAACAATACGTTACGAACAGGAAGTAAAGTAACCAGATTGCAAGGTACTTTGTATTATAGCAATGGAACTTATTCAATATCACCTACTGTACAACCCGTGTTTTCAGGAAACGAACGAACTTCTTCTCCCGACAATGTTGGCGTTTGCAATTTAAAAGTTGCAAGTTTTAATGTGGAATATTATATAGCCAACAGTTCTTTATGGGGTAAGGGATATGGTGCCGATAACCAAGCTGAGTTTGACCGACAACGAGCAAAGATTCTGGCTGCCCTAAAAGGGCTGAATGCTGATATTTATGCTCTCTGCGAAGTGGGGCAGGGAAATATCTCAGTAACCGATTTGGTGAATGGCTTAAATGAAGTTACTTCATCAAACAACTACGCTTATGTGGCAGATAACGACTATTCTGAAAATACATATACCAAGAATGTTTTCATTTATAATAAGACAAAGGTTACTCCTTACCTGGCAATCAAACTGTTTGGAAGTGGAGGGTATCGATTACGTCAGGTAGCACAGGCTTTTGATATGAATAGTAACGGAGAACGTTTGATTATTGCTGTGAATCATTTGAAAGCAAAAGGCAGCGGAGGCACCGGAGGTGATGCTGATTCCGGCGATGGGCAAGGAGGCTATAACGCATTGCGGGTTAGTCAGGCGCAGAATGTTGTAAATACATTGAATACGCTTACAAGCTATTATGGAGATCCCGATGTAATGGTGGTGGGAGATATGAATGCCTACTCCATGGAAGACCCCATAAAAGTATATACCAATAATGGACTCGTTAATCAGTTGAAGCGTTATTCTCCATCAGATTACAGTTATGTATATAACGGAGCGGTGGGATACCTTGATCATTCACTGGCTACCACCACTCTCAGTCAGCAGGTAACCGGAGCACGCCCATGGCACATTAATGCCGACGAACCCAGTTATTTTGATTATAACTATAGTACCTATTATTCAGCCGATCCTTACCGTTGTTCCGACCATGATCCTATACTAACCGGAGTTAGTCTGGGTACTTATAGTACAGGTCTCAAGGATTCTGAGGTAGATAAAACTGATAAACTTCAGATATTTGGTGATCCTTCTCAAGGATACGTAACGCTTTGTGCAGCCCAAATAGATAGGGTGGAGTTACTCACTGTAAGTGGTCAGCTTGTATTCTCGTCTGTAAACTCTAATCCCGGCCAATATTTCTTGCTGCCTGCAGCTTCCTTGCAGAAAGGATTCTATCTGGTTCGGGCATTAAACGGTAAGAAAGCTCTTGTCTCTAAACTGTTAATCCAATAGCCCGCCTTTGTTAAGGTAATGTCCCGTTAGATATTTATAAAAAAGACTACACTAAATATATTTAAGGTCTACTCTTTGCATGGTAAAGGTGTAGACCTTTTCTATATAACAGTTAGCCTATTTCTTAAAAGTCCCGCCTGCTATTTGCTAAACTCTAAGCATCTTTTGATTTAGTTCCGGTTTATCCTTTAATTGAGTCTCTATTTCTTTTAAAAAAATGAACAAGTTACAATAGAAATATCTACTTTTGCACCGCAAAAGCAAACTATACAAATGAATTTATTTAGTATGGGACATAAAACAAAAATAGTGATTCTGTCTTCACTAGCCTTGATTGTTGCGGCACTTATAGCTGTATATATCGGTAGAGACGCTCTTTTGAATTACTATGCAAAAGGAAAATTTGACAAATTAGAAAAGAAATACGGACTAAACATCAGTTACGCCCGCCTTCACATGCCCGGAATCAATGAAATAGAGATCGAGAAATTCTCTGTGGTTCCTAATGAAAGAGATACACTCTTAACACTCCATTCGGCAAAGATAGACCTTAGTCTTTGGAAAATGCTTACTTTAAATGCGGAGGTAAAAAGAGTAATAACAGATAAACTTCACATCAGCTTTATAAAAAAAGACTCTATCTCCAATTACGATTTCCTTTTTAAGAAAGATAAAAAGAATGAAACGAAGGAAGATAAAAGGGACTATGCTCGTAAAGTTTCTGATATATTAGATATGTCTTTCGGCATGTTGCCCGAAAATGGTGATATGAGGGATTTGGTTATGAGTTATCGGCGTGACAGCGACTATACAGAAGTGCAGATTCCTACGCTTCATATATCCGACAATCGTTTTGTAACCGAGATTATAGTAAAAGCAGATAATGCCGAACACCACTGGATGAGTAGGGGACGCCTCAATAATAGTGAGAAAACCGTTGAGGCTGAGCTTTATTCAAAGAGAAGAGGGAAAGTGTTACTTCCTTATCTGAATAAATATTACGGTGCCCAAGTGGCGTTTGATACATTGGCTTATCGGTTAACAGAAACAGAACTTAGAGGAGGCGAGATAGCTTTATCCGGTAAAGCCGAAGTCTGCGGATTACAGCTTTATCATGCAGGTCTTTCTCCTGAGGTCGTAAATTTGGATAGAGGAAGTTTCAATTATAAAATCAATGTCGGAAAAGATTTTTTTGAGTTAGATAGTGCTACGGTTATCCAGTTTAATAAATTACAATTCCATCCCTATATAAAGGCTCAGAAGAAAGAGAAATGGCATTTAACGATGTCTGTTGATAAACCTCCGTTTGATGCCGACGATCTTTTTTCATCTTTGCCTAAAGGATTGTTCAGTAGTGTGGAAGGAATAAGAACAAGTGGAAAGCTCTCTTACCACTTCTTGTTGGATATTGATTTCAATAATCTGAATGCGCTGAAACTGGAATCAGATCTAAAGAGTCACGGCTTTAGTATACTTGGTTACGGAAAAGAAAACCTGGCCAAAATGAACGGCTCTTTTCTCTATACCGCTTACGAAAACGGAGCACCTGTCCGTACTTTCATAGTCGGTCCTGAGAATCCGGGCTTCTGTCCGCTCGATAGTATTTCACCACTTCTTCAAACAGCCGTTATGCAATCTGAAGACGGATCCTTCTTTGCTCATCGGGGATTCCGCCTGGATGCAATGAGAAATGCACTTATTTACGATCTAAAACGTAAGAAGTTTGCCCGTGGTGGAAGTACCATTTCAATGCAATTGGTTAAGAATGTATTTCTGAACAGGAATAAAAATCTTCTTAGAAAGCTCGAAGAGGCCATGATTGTGTGGCTTATTGAAAATAAAGGCATAACCTCAAAGCACCGGATGTATGAGGTTTACCTCAATATAGCAGAGTGGGGACCGCTTATTTATGGAGCGCGTGAGGCATCTCACTTCTATTTTGATAAGGAACCGTCACAACTTACTCCCGAAGAGGCTATTTTTATGGCATCCATTATACCAAAGCCTAAGCATTTCCGCAGTTCTTTTGATGAGAATATGCAGCTTAAACCTTGGCTGGGAAGTTACTTCCGACTAATTGCCAATCGTTTGAGCCGAAAAGGACTGATTACAGAGGAAGAAGCTGCCAATATACTTCCTGTGGTTAAGCTCACTGGTGCATCAGTTAATAACTTTCCTGCACCTGTAGATTCTGTTACGGTGATTCTACCTCCCGAAGAAGTGAATAACGAATAAAAGGCAACCCAAATACAATCACAAGATTCTGTTCTGTCCTGCCCAAGGAAACTAATAACGAATAAAAGGCAACCACTTCTCAGTGACTGCCTTTTATGAAGAAAATGTTTAGTTAAACTATTTATTGAAACTATTATCTTGTTCTATCGGTGCTTCTGGAGGAACCTGATGAACGGCTTTCGCTGTTACTACCAGAGCTTCTTTCCGGAGAAGAACTTCTTACACTGATACTGCTGCTACTATTACTGCTACTGCTGGAGCCTCTGGATACGCTGCTGCTTCTCTCAGAAGGAGTGACAGTTGGGCGGCTATAAGATGAACTTCTTTCTGAGTTATCAGAAGAACGTGTTACAGAACCTCTGGAAACGCTACTACTTCTGTCAGATGGAGTGATGGTTGGCCGACTGTAAGATGAACTTCTTTCTGAGTTATCAGAAGAACGAGTTACAGAACCTCTGGAAACACTGCTGCTTCTGTCAGAAGGGGTGATAGTTGGTTGGCTGTAAGATGAACTTCTATCTGAGTTACTTGAAGAAGAACGGTTATAAGATGAACTTCTGTCACTGTTACCTGATGAACGAACCTCGTTGCCACTGTTATTATTGCCTGATTCCCGGTTGCTATTATTGCTTCTGTCAGAAGAACCGAATGAACTTCGGCTGGATTCTGATGAACTGCTACCTGAATTATAGCCTTCGTTTCTAGGAGGTCTTACAGTGTTTCTGTCTCTGTTACTATTATTATCTTTGCTTCTGTTTACATCGCTACCGGAGTTATCTTTATTTCTGTCAGAAGAAGGGATTTCAATCACTCTATTGTTGTTTCTGCCAGAAGGTCTTATATCGCCTGATGGAGTTCTGCTTCTGGATGAACCAGAGCTGCGATCGGTATTGTAAAGATCGTCATTAAATGTTCTTGATGAAGATTTTCTGCTTCTGTCCTCAAATGATCTGTTTCTGGAATCATCTCTGCCAAAATCGGAACGGCGGTCGTTAATGAATACATTTCTTTCTTTAACCCGGAAATCGCCTCTATAAACATTGTGGTGATATCTGTCTGAGTAAAAGCTGTGATTATTAAAGTGCTTGCGGAAGTGGCCACCACTATAGTCCCAGTAGTGATAAGGCTTTCCGAAGTAGAATAAATACGGATTAGTATATGTCAGATATATACTAAGTCTCCATGAATTTCCTTCAGAGATAATCGGACTGTAGAAATATTCTGTATTAAGGAATTGTTCGTATTGCCAGTCTTCTAGAACCCAGCGAAGGTCATCATTACGGATATCAAGATATTCATAATATTTGTCCAAAGCCCAGTCATATCCAAAGACTACATCATCCATGATATAACGGACGTTATAGATGAAATCATAATTGATTTCATAAGTATCATTGTATTGATCCGTTGAAAGATCCAGCTCATAAGCCATTTTATCTGTCAGGAAGCGAGTCTCTTGTCGAACCTTATTCAAACTCATAGCAGCCATGCTCATGGTACTCATGGAAACCATACCGATGGCAATTAAGGTAAATATAATCTTTTTCATAACTCAACAGTTTTATGGTTCTTTTAATGCAACAAAATTAGGGCGAGGAAACTCCTCGCCCTAATGATATTCCCGATATGTATTTAGGGATTTCCCTATTTGTTTTTTTAGTCTTTAGCTAAGCGGATTCCGTTGGCTTCAATGACAATTAATCTCTTTTTGTACAGATCTCCAACAGCTTTCTTGAATGTCTTTTTACTCACCTGGAAAGCATCATATATTTCCTCAGCCGGACTCTTGTCATTCAACTGAATACTTCCACCATTTTCCTTGATATAAGATAATAATTTATCAGAGAAATCATCTATCTTTTCAAATCCTGGTTTCTGAAGCATGAGATCTATTTTACCATCTTCCCTCACTTGCTTTACGAAAGCTTTAAGTTGCATTCCGGTTTGTAAATGCTGGAAAATTTCACTGTCATATAGTAAGCCACTGAACTTATTTTCTACAATGGCCTTAAAGCCAAGATCCGTTTTTTGCCAGATAAGAATTGAGACTTCATCATTAGGCTGATAAGCAGGTAGTTCTTTCGATAGGTATTTATCGACTTTTGCCGAGGCAACAATCCGATAGCTGTCTTCATCAATATGTGCATGAATTACATATTTCTTGCCTACCAGCATTTTCATTTTCTGCTCCCGGAAGGGAACAAAAAGATCCTTCATTAATCCCCAGTTAAGGAAAGCTCCGAATTGGTTTACCCAGGAAACTTCCAGGCAAGCAAATTCTCCTACCTGAACCAAAGGAGTTAAAGTGGTAGCTATTAGTCGTTCTTCATTATCCAAATAAAGAAAGACATTCAGGAAATCGCCAATATTACACTCTTCCGGTACGTAACGGGTAGGAAGTAAGATTTCTCCTTCTTCTTCACCATCGAGGTAAACACCAAAATCGACTGTTTTTACGACCTCAAGTACGTTAAATTTCCCAAGTTCTATACTCATTTATATGGAATTTGTTATTTTAATCCGAAAAGACTTACAATTAAGTAAATAATTCCACCTAGAACTGCACTAACAGGAATTGTTAGTACCCATGCCCATAAAAGGTTTATGGTAACTCCCCAACGCACTGCTGATAATCTTTTAACAGCTCCTACACCCATGATAGAACCTGTGATGGTATGTGTTGTACTTACTGGAATTTTTAGGATCTCAGTAATAAACAGAGTCATAGCACCTGCAGTTTCAGCACAAACACCTTCTAAAGCAGTAACTTTAGTGATTTTACTTCCCATTGTTTTTACAATGCGCCATCCTCCAACCATTGTTCCTAAACCGATTGCAGCGAAGCAAGATAATGGAATCCAATCAGGCATTGTATCTACAGATCCTTTTTGGTAGTATGCAATCATAGCTGTAGCGATGATACCCATAACTTTCTGAGAATCGTTCATACCGTGTCCCAAACTAAATAAGCCGGAAGAAAACAACTGCAATTTTCTGAATGAATTTTCAGCTGTACGGGCATTTACATTTTTGAATATCCATAAAACCAATATGGTAAAAACTGAAGAGATAACCATACCGATAACAGGAGCCAGCACAATAAATGAAGCAATTTTTACGATAGTAGCTGTGTGAATGGCTTGAAATCCAGCTCCACTGATAGCAGCACCTGCAAATCCTCCGATCAAGGTGTGGGAAGAGGAAGAAGGAATACCTAACCACCATGTTAGCAGATTCCATGAAATAGCAGCTATAAGTCCTGAAAGGATAATAGGCAGAGTTATATATTCTTCCAATACCGTTTTTGCAACTGTATTGGCAATACCAAATTCGCCGATAAGATATCTGGCAACAAAAAATGCGATAAAATTAAAAACTGCTGCCCATATAACTGCCTGAACAGGAGTTAAAACTCTGGTGGTAACTATTGTTGCAATAGAATTGGCTGCATCATGAAAACCATTGATAAAGTCAAAAATTAGTCCTAATGCAATAACAATAATAAGTAATGTCATATGAATTGTATTTTATCAGGCGTATTTTACAAGAATAGTAGTGATAACCTTTCCTGTACTATTGATCTTATTTACAGCTTTTTCAAGTTCCTGAATTATCTCTTTTAGTTTTATAAGCTCTACAGCGCTATAATTGTCATTTGTAGCTCCCTTGAAAAGGCTCATAATAGCTTCTTCATATACAACGTCTGCTTCTTCTTCTAATCTTTTGATTTCTTTGCAGTGAGCGCGAAGACGAAGATCTGTCTTTTTAATGTTTGATAATTCATTAGCAGCATTCAGAATTTCGTTGCTACCTTTTTTGATAATGTCAACCAAAGTAATAGTGTGTTGAGGGAAACTTGTTGGTTGATAAAGTAGTACTTTCTGAGCACAACGGTTAATTGTGTCAATAACATCATCCATAACATCAGCAAGGGCATGAACATCTTCCCTGTCAAATGGAGTAATGAATGTGTTGTTTAATTCATGGATAATGCTCCCGGTAACTTTGTCACCTTTAACTTCTTCAGCTTTAATGAGTTTACACAATTCATTTCTGTGCTCTGCATTTTCGCAAGAAAAAAGTTCCTGGAGATAGGTTGAAGACTGGGAGAGGACACTAGCTGTTTCTTCCAACATGGGGAAAAACTTAACATCTTTTGGAGCAAACATGCTCAATAAAGTATTAATTTTCATTGGTAGTCTATATTATTTCGAGTGCAAATATAGAATATTCAAATTATTCATGCAATAGTATTTAACTATTTATATTCAAAATAAATGCAGCAGAAAAAACATGTAAAACAAATGTTATCATATTTATTATCTGGATGTCCTATCAGAATATGTCTCTAAAAAATGTGTATAACAAAAATAGTAAAGATATTGAATTTTATAAATAATGCTTAAATAATACTTATGAAACGGCTCTGTTTCCGTAATTTCTCTTTTGAGAATGGAAAGGCTTATTTATTACATTGAAAATGATGCTATATAGAAGACTATTTTATTATTTGGAGGAGTAAAAAAAAGACAGCTTTGAAAAAGTTCTATAAACTATAAATAGAAAGAATTTCAAAGCTGTTTTTTCTTATTTTTCAATTGTAAGATTTGCTCTATTTTGCAAATGCGTGGCGGAATCCTTTTGTTTTATCCCAGTTTCCACGGGTAAAGTCTGGTATTGAAACTGGTGCAGATCCATTTTCAATTGAAATAGCTGTTAATGGAGCTAAACAACACCATTCGGCCAGGTCATAAACGTCCATGTCTAAAGGTAATCCATTTTGTAAACAGTAGATTAAGCGGTAGTCCATAATAAAGTCCATTCCACCGTGTCCTCCCACTTTCTTGGCTGTTTCTTCTAATTCCACCTGGATAGGGTGCTTGTATTTTTTCATTAATGCATCTTTTACTTCTGTTGGAACAAAAGAGTGTGAGTTTAAATCTTCATGATTAGGTGTAATAGATGAATCAACTTGTGAACCCTGTAGAGCGTATCCTTCAACTGGATATTTCTGTGCAAAACCTTTTGTACCCGTACATTGGTACATACGACTATAAGGACGTGGAGAAGCAACATCGTGTTGAATGTGAATGGTCTTTCCTTTCTCTGTGCGAATCATCGTCATAGTGTGCTGTCCATTCTTAAATCCAGTAGGATCTTCTTTTCTCACATTTTTTATATAATTAGGAATACTTACAGGATCACTGTCCATTGATACAAGATAATTCATTTTATCACCACGGTGAATATCTAGCAGCTGGCAAGCCGGACCCATACCATGGGTTGCATAAACGTCACCACGATGTTCTTTGTTATATTTTAATCTCCAGTCTCCTTCATACGATGGCCAAAATTCTTCCAGATTGTGAATATATGATCCTTCTGTATAAAGAATATCACCGAAAACGCCCTTTTGAGCCATGTTAAGAGTAGTCAGTTCAAAGAAGTCGTATACGCAATTTTCCAGTTGCATACAGTGCTTTTGAGTTCTTTCTGCCGTATTAATTACATCCCAGATCTCTTTAAGAGTCATTGCTGCAGGAACTTCACAGGCCACATGTTTACCATGTTCCATAGCATAAATCATCATTTCTGCATGGTGTTTCCAGTCTGTTGCAATGTAAATAAGATCTATATCCTTTCTATCGCACATTTTTTTCCATGCATCTTCGCTGCCGCTGTAGCCTGTAGCTTCCGGTAATCCTGCTTTCTTTAAAATCTGCTGACATTTTTCTACTCTGTCTGCATAAAGATCGCATAATCCTTTAATTTCTACTCCTTTTAAATAAGTAAAACGCGAAACAGCTCCGGGTCCACGCATCCCTAGACCAATGAATCCAACACGAACCACGTCCATTTTAGGAGTAACCAAGCCTAAAACATCTTTTTGTCCGGTTGGGCGGACTGGAACAGGCGTAGTTATCATTTTTACTTTCGCTTCAGTCTTCCTGACTTTAGCTCTTTGTGCATTTAATGGCAATGTAAAATTGCACATCAGAGAAAATAAGAATAGTGAGTAAACTAGCTTTTTCATAATAATATATTAGTTGTTTGTAATCATCTAAATTCGTTTCTGACTATTGAACCTTGCATTATTGAATGCGGTAAATCGATAATCAGGCTTCTTTGTGAGTATAAACTTCTTTTTTTATAGATTAAAGTAAAGAAATTCCTACTAACTATATTCTTTTGGTACTTATACTTTATAAATTAAAGAGCAAAAGTTTAGGAAACAAAAATAAAAATATAATTTATAATGGCCAAATAAAATAAATAATTAATTTAATTAGAATGAATAAAATAAAAGTAATTAAAATAATTAAATTAATTAATGGATGAAATTGAAATATCTAATATCACATTGCTCTTGCTAAATAGACCTGGTGAATGTGAGAGTGAACGATTATACCAATGACCGAACTGGGATGTATATATGTAAAATGAAGATTAAAGTGGAGATCTACTTAACTAGTCTAATGCGCAGTGGTGTGAGAGGCCCGAAAACAAAAGTAGTAAGAAAACATATTCGCTTTCTTCCTACTCGACATTTTATTCAATTAGAAAACTATTTTTTCCAAAGTCTGGCTCCAATTCTAATCACAGGAGATAAGTCTACATTAGGAATATTGTATTTTGTTCCGTTGAAATCAAGCTGTTTGTCGCTTCTCAGATAAACATGCATTGCCGGCTGAATATATAAATAACGACCGATGAAGAACTGATATCCTATACCTGCTCCTAAATCGGTACTATGAAGATCTTGCTTCAGGCCAGTACTTTTCTGTTCAATTTCGAAAGTATGCAGTTCGGCGTATGTGTAAATCTCCAGATTCTTCCACACATTGTATCCTAAAAATAAGCCCGGAGAAGTTTTGTAGTATCTTTTAAATTCTGACGATGAATTGTTAATTCCGGCAGTTTCGGCATTATAACTTCCTCCGTTAATAACACTAGCTCTCACACGAAATTTTTTATAGCGGTAACCAACTCCAACATGAAATCCCCCTGTAATAAACATCGGAAACAAGCTCTCAACTTCAAAAGCCTGGTTTACATCATAACTTTTTTGTTTTGTTTCTTTACAACACCCAATTTGTAAAGTTTGGCGTTCATAGTTTACGTCAGAACTTTTTTGTTTTGTTTCGGCAGGTTGTTGCTCAGCTGTGGTTTGAGCAAAGATTTGTGAGACAACAAATAATAAACATGCCAGTAATAAAGTAATTCTTTTCATAATCTTGATATTTGCTAATTTTATTTTCTGATGCAAATATCAGGAGATATAACAGAGCAATAACTCCGCATTTGTTACCAAATCATTATTGTTCAAAAAGAATTTCTTATACGGCTGAGCGATTTGGGAGCAATCCCAAGATAATTAGCTATGTGATATAAAGGCAACCTTTGGAAAATCTCCGGATAGTTTTTTAGTAACTTTTCATATCGTTCTTTTGCAGGAAGTATCTGTAAGTCAATGCTAAGCTGAACCAACTTTACAAATGCCTGTTCCATAAGAATTCTCCCGAATCGTTCAAGTTTAGGCATTCTTTTATATAGATATTCCAGATCTTTGCTTTTAATAACCAATACTTCAGAATCTTCAATGGCTTTGATATAGAGATGAGACGGAGAATTGTTTAACCGGCTATGGTTATTAGTAATCCATTCTCCTTCAACGGCAAAGTCTGTGGTCTTTTCATCCGCATTATCCATTATTTTATAATAGATAAATAAACCATCGTTTATAAAGGCTATCGAGTCGCACACGTTTCCTTCTTTAAGGAAAAACTCATTTTTCTTTAAATGCCTGATCTCAATATAATTGTTTAGCAAAGACCATTCTTCGTCATTGAGCTCAATGACAGAACCTATAAACATCCTTATTTTATCAGTCTCTTTCAAATTCCGAAATAAATTATTACTAATAATAACAAAAGTACTCATTTTAAGTGAGCCAGATATAAATACCTGGTTTTTAATTTCTATACAGAGTAAATTATAGATGCCAAAACGAAATTGCTTCTAAATATGTCTGAATGCACTATCTTTTACGTCAGATTCCCACTATTTGAATAATTATTCCCAATGGTTAATCTGTTAATGAACTATTTTTGCGGTAATCTTAGTAATATGGGTAGCTCTTTAGTCTTTACCCGGAGTTATTCATAAGCAAGACGTTTAATCAAATTATATATAGTGTTATGAAGAAAATATTTGTATTTGCAATTTTAATATCCAGTTTGTTAACTGCGTTTAGTCAGGAAGTGCCTACAAGCAGCCAGGTTGGAGCATTAAAACTACCAGATACAATTGCTCAAATTGTAGCTCCTTTCGAAATGCCCAAGTTGGTAAAACCTGAATTTCCTGATCGAACAATTAATATAGAAAGTGTAGGAGCTCAACAAAATAAGCTTTGCACAAATATCATTCAGAAAGCAATAAATAAATTGAGTAGTAAAGGTGGGGGCACAGTTGTTGTCCCTGCCGGCCAATGGCTTACCGGACGTATCATTCTAAAGAGTAATGTAAACCTACATCTAGAGAAAGATGCCGAACTTCACTTTAGTGGTGATATAAAAGACTGTTTGCCGGTTGTATTTACAAGAAATGAAGGTATAGAGCTATATTCGTTAGGAGCATTTATTTATGCTAACGGAGCTACAAATATTGCTTTAACCGGACAAGGGAAATTAGTAGGTCCTTCACGTGATTGTGAGATTTTTAAGAAACAAATGGAAGGTGTGGTAATCGAGAAATATATATCAACTCCGGTTGATAAGCGAATTTTCGATGGAAAGGATGGAAAACCGGTATTTCTTCCAATGTTCTTTGCACCGATGAACTGTAAAAACGTTTTTGTTGAAGGAGTAACCTTTGAGAAAACACTTTTCTGGAACGTTGTACCACAGTATTGCGAGAATGTAATTATACGTGGTATTACAGTAAACAGTGTAGGTATATTCAGAAGTGACGGTATAGATATAGACTCTTCAAAGAATATTTTGGTAGAATATTGCACGCTTGATTGCGGCGATGATTGTTTTACACTGAAGTCCGGCCGTTGTGAAGATGGTTTGCGGGTTAATAAACCATCCGAGAATATTATAATCCGTTATTGCCTGGCTAAACGGGGAGGTGGATCAGTAACTTGCGGAAGTGAAACTGCTGGAATGATCAGGAATATGTATGTACACGACTGCGTGTTTGATGGTACCAAGAATGGAATTCTCTTTAAAACACGACGCAACCGTGGTGGAGGAGGAGAGAATCTTTACTATGAACGTATTCGTCTGAATATACCGGGCCCGGCAATTAAATGGGATATGCTTGGCTCAAGAGAGTATGTAGGAGAACTGGCCGATCGTTTGCCTGTTCGTAGTATAACTCCATTGACTCCATCATACAAGAATATTTTTATGAAGGATATTGTAATAGAGAACTGCGATAAATTTATTCGTGCAATAGGTATACCTGAAACAAAGATTTCTAACGTGGTGATTGAAAACTGCTATGTTTCCTCAAAAGCACTTGTCGAAATCTCAGATGTTGACGGATTTGTAGTAAAGAATACTCAGATTAAAACAAAAAACAGTGCAATGAATATTGCAGGTGCTAATAATATTATTTGGGATAACGTAAAGATTACAACTAAAGATTAGTTGAAGACTAACAGTTGTATTTTAAAAATAGCCGGTGCATATAATCTGACCTCAAAAGTTCTTGTCTAACTTTTTGGGTTCATTTCATTATACGCTCGGCTATTTTTATTATAAAGTCAGATATTCTCTATTGAGCCCTTTTTAACTTAACAGTGAAGTGTCTCATTAATTCAGCTTCCCATTCAATCTCCATTCCTTTGGTGATTGACTCCCTGCGGTCGAAAACATTCTTGAGTGCTACTGCTACTACATCCATGTGATTATTCGTATAAACACGCCGGGGAATAGCCAGTCGTAGTAAGTCAAGTCCGTTGAAGCGGTTTTTACGTGTTGCCGGATCTCTGTCTGCCAGTATATAACCAATTTCACAACCACGAATACCTGCTTCCAGGTAAAGTTCCACTGCTAATGTCTGAGCAGGGAATTGCTCCTTCGGGACATGAGTCAGCACTTTGAGGGCATCTACAAAGATTGCATGTCCGCCAGCCGGACGTTGGTAAGGAATACCATATTCATCCAGTTTCTTTCCCAGATATTCCACTTGTTTAATGCGAGTTTCCAGATTCTCAAATTCAGTATTCTCATCAAGCCCCACAGCCAGAGCGTTCATGTCTCGTCCGTTCATCCCACCGTAAGTAATGTACCCTTCAAAAATTATATTCTTAACCTTGGCAGCATCGTACCATTCCTGCACATTCGTGGCAATAAAACCACCCATGTTAACAATGGCATCCTTTTTTGCACTCATAGTCATTCCATCGGCATAAGAAAACATTTCCCGGCAAATCTCCTTAATGCTTTTTTCGGCATATCCCTCTTCTCGGGTTTTGATAAAATAAGCATTCTCGGCAAAACGAGCAGAGTCGATAATCACTTTCTTGCCATATTTATCAGCCAAAGCTTTTGTTTCCCGAAGATTTTGCATAGAAACCGGCTGACCACCGGAAGTGTTATTTGTACAAGTCATAATGATAAACGGCACCCTGTCGCCATCCTTCTTAAGAACAGCTTCCAGCTTGTTGATATCTACATTCCCTTTGAAAGGTATTTCCAGCTGAGTATCTTTTGCTTCATCGATTGTACAATCTACAGCAAAAGCTTTTCTCATTTCAATATGTCCCTTGGTGGTATCAAAATGTGAGTTTCCGGGACAAACATCTCCCTCTTTTATCAGGCAGGAGAATAAAACATTCTCTGCAGCTCTTCCTTGATGCGTGGGCAGCACATATTCAAATCCTGTAATTCGGGTAATGGCATCTTTCATTTTGAAAAAAGAAGATGCTCCTGCATAACTTTCATCGCCCAGCATCATTGCCGACCATTGTCTGTCGCTCATCGCTCCGGTGCCGGAATCGGTTAGCAAATCAATATATACCTGGTCAGCGTTAAGTTGAAAAACATTATAGTGAGCCTCCTTCATCCATTGTTCGCGTTCTTCGCGGGTACTTTTTCTGATAGGTTCAATCATTTTAATCTTCCATGATTCTGCAAATGGTAATTCCATAAATGTATTTTTTGTGTTTTAGAAAAGAAAATAGCAACTCAAGCCAGTTATCATTAATAGTTATGATAACCGGCAATTCAATTTTTAAAATAAGGCATTAAAGAGTTGGGATAAAGTGATCTCTATCCTTTACATTCAGGAATACTAATTGGTAGATGAAGCTAAAAGAATCTTTCGAATCCATAGGTCTTAATTAGTTCTATTTCGGGTATAAAAATATACTATTTATTGCTATTTCGCAATAATTAAAGTGCAAAATAAATTGGTTCGAAACCTCTTTAAAATAGAAATTGATATTACCCTATAATAGAAACAATAAAAAGACTAATATTGATCTTATTCATCTGCTTTTTTATAAATGTCTTGTATTACTAATCCAGCCAGCGTAAATCCGAATATTGCAGTAGTATGTGCTAAAGTACCGTTTATCTGTGCTTTCATACTGCACCATTCATGATTGACTAAACCTGGATCTCCCGGTCCTTTTTCAGCTTTGGGACAAAGACAATTGGCTGTACCACATGCAGAGTTGCCTCCTTTGTTTTCCAGCAATTCTTCACTATAAACACATTGAAACTTCTTCGAGAGCTTTTCTCCTTTTTTTATTTTGCGGCGAAGAGCAGCACCAAGAGGACAACCGGCGACTTTCCAAAATTCGGCAACTTTAATTTTAAGGGGATCCATTTTCAGTGCAGCACCCATTGATGAAAAGAACGTAGCATCTGTTTTTGTTGCCGTACGAATTAAGTCGACTTTATTTTCCAGGCTATCTATTGCATCTATAATGTAATCATAGCTTTCCAATTGATAAGAGTCGGATGTTTCGGCACTATAAATCTGCTGCAATGCATTTATCTCTGCAGTAGGATTAATTTCCAGAAGGCGCGATTTCAGAGCTTCAACTTTAACTTGTCCCACCGTTTTAGTTGTAGCCATTAACTGACGATTGATGTTCGTTACGCAAATACGGTCGGAATCAACAATCGTTAAATTCTTAATTCCCGATCTTACAAGACTCTCTGCACACCAACTACCTACACCGCCTACACCAAAAATGATAACACGAGCGCCGGCAATTCTGTCCATAATACTATTACCCAGCAATAGCTCAGTTCTTTTGAAAATACCTCTTTCTAATCCCATCTGTTCACATTCAATAAATTGAAGTGCAAAAGTACAATAAATATTCAAGGTTTAATAAGGTGAAATGCTAACATTATCAAAATGTAGCTATCTGACTATTTATTCCAAAAGAACCATTTTCTTATAATTAATTGTATATTTGCGCTCATCAATCAATTTTTAAGATAATGGAACAAAGCATTGAAATACAACGGTGTGGATGGTGTGGCACAGATCCTTTATATGTGCAGTATCATGATGAAGAGTGGGGACGTGAAGTTACTGACGACCATAAGATGTTTGAGTTTCTTGTTCTGGAAAGCTCTCAGGCAGGATTAAGCTGGAGTACTATCCTGAAAAAACGCGAAAACTATCGTAAAGCGTTTGCCGATTTTGATGTGCAGAAAGTTGCTCAGTTTACAGCGGAAGATGTTGAACGATTAATGCAGGATTCCGGAATTATCCGTAATAAACTGAAGATAACATCTACCATATCCAATGCACGCTGCTATATTGAAGTTCAAAAAGAGTTTGGCAGCTTTTGTAACTATCTAACAAGCTTTTTGCCGGAAGGAAAGCCAATTATGAATCATTGGACTTCTTTAAGTCAGATTCCTGCCTCCACAGATTTATCCGATGTTATCAGCAAGGATATGAAAAAGCGTGGATTCAAATTCTTTGGAACAACAATTTGCTATGCGCATTTACAAGCTGTAGGGTATGTAAATGATCATTTAGAAGATTGTCATTACAAAATCAAATACTAATCTTCTGCTGTTAGAATTATAGATACATTATTTAGAATATGCAATATCTTACGAAACTATCATTTATAAAAAACAGACTATTCTCTTTACTATCAATACAATTAAGCGTTATTTCTCTGATTGCTGTAATAAAGATTAATAGAGATATCTCTGCCCGGTATTTAGCATTAGATGGGAAGACTCAACTTTTGCTGGGGCTAACCGAATTTGTAGGCTTTTATTTTAAATTTTATATTGTAATAGCCGTCAGTTTGGCTGCTATGGGGCTGGCTATTATTGCATTAAGAAAGGAAGAAGAGAAAAGATATCGTTTAATTGCTTTTTCTCTTGGGATACTTTCGGTTATTGTTGTTGTTTTGAATATAGGTAGATTTATGATATAAAACTCAAATTGTTATTATGAGAAGTAGCGCTATAATATATCCTTCATTCTCACTAACTCCATATATTAAATACTATTGGATATTAAAGACAGATGAAATAGACCCAATTAAGATTCAGACTATTCCATCTGGCTGTATACACCTTGTATTTCATCGAGGAAATAATCTGAGCTTCGATTCCAAAGGATCTCAACCGAAAAATTTTATTCGCGGGCAATTATCAACGGCAGGAACCTTGATTTCTCAGGGTGATATTGATATGATTGCAGTTGTTTTTCAGCCATTAGGAATGATTCCATTCTTTACATCTCCAATGAACGAACTATATAACAAGTATATAGATGTAGAAGACCTGGAAGATGCAGGATTGAATAACCTGAAAAACTTTATTTCCGGAGAAGTACAGACTTCTGTATGCATTCAGCAGATTGAATCTTTTTTGCTAAAACAACTATCAACTATTGATTATAATTACAAAAGAATATTCAGTTCCATTCAGCTGATTGTGAACGAACCTGAAGTTGATGTAGAATCTCTTGCCCAAAATGCTTGTCTGGGATACAGGCATTTTAAAAGAGTTTTCTCTGATTTAGTAGGAATGAGTCCGAAGGAGTATTATAGAATTATTCGCTTTCAGCGAGCATTATACACATTACAAAATAATCCACATATAGAACTAGCCCATTTATCTTATACTTGTGGATATTACGACCATTCCCATCTGGTTAAGGATTTTAAAGCATTCTCCAACTGTTCGCCCACTCAGTATTTGTCAACAAGAATACCTTATTCTACATTCTTCTCTAAAGATTGCAAATTAAACCTCATAAAGAAAAGATAATTATTGCAAAGCCTTTAGAATAGTCATTTTTTTACAAGCGTGAAAAGAAACGTAGCCCTACTTTTGCATAGTCCTTTTGGGGATATGTTTATACTACTGTGTATTTTAAATTCTTAAAACTAAAAAGTTATGTCAACTATCGATTTTTCAAAGATTACAGATGGTATTTCCAATGTAATTGAAACAGAAGAGAACTTATTGAGAGGTTTACAAGAAGATGCTATTACTTCCCGACGCAACAAGCAAAATAGAACAATAAAGCAGATTCTTGGTCATTTAATTGATTCTGCATCAAATAACCATCAGCGAATGATTAGATTGCAATATTGCCAGCATTTGCTTTACTTTCCCGACTATCGTCAGGATAACGATTTATGGATTGCTCTTCAGAAATATCAGCATGCCGACTGGAATAACTTGATTGGATTATGGAAGTTTTTTAATCTTCACATTATTCAAGTTATAAAGTCTGTCGATCAAACTAAATTAGAAAGTTATTGGTGTGATTTTGAGGGAACTAAGGTCACCCTGAAAGAAATGATTGAAGGTTACTTAGATCATTTATATCTTCATATCAATGAAATTCATGAATTGATAAATCAATAGGTAGCACATAACTTTTAAGATGAAATGCATCACTATTTTCTCTCAGAAAAATTAAAAACCCGAAAAAGTCTAGCAGTCTAGCGGTGAGCGTTTAATCATTTGATTATAAATACATTATAGCCGCTAGACTTCTTTTTGAAAGTCTAGCGGTAATCTAGCAGTCTAGCACCTCTATATGAGCAAGGGTGAATCTTTAATAGGCTTTAATCTGAAAAGCCGGACGGATATTTTATAACTTCCCGTCATCTTTTTATTTTTACCGGAATCATATTTATGCGTGCTTGTACAAAAGATTGTTTTCTTTTGTACAGAACAATTAATTCTTTTGTACAGAAGAATGCAATCTTTTGTACAAGAGTTGATAAACATCTCTAGAGGGAATTTTGAAAGCAGACCGGATCCGATCAATTATTCAATTAGGTAATTAAAATAGTAGGTGTGAATTCTGCAGATGTGAAGTTGTATACCCAGTAAAACAGAAGAATGAACAAACAAAAAACGGGAAAACATAACTGTCTTCCCGTTTTGTATAAAAAAGTTTCGGCTTAATAGCGTCTTCTATTATATCCGCCTCCGTTTCCGCCACGATTGTTGTAGCCACTGTTGCTTCTTTCTGTTCTTGGGCGAGCAACAGTTACGTTGATTGTCTTTCCTTCAAAATCAGTTTCATTCAATTCAGAGATTGCTTTCTGACCTTCTTCGTCGTTAGGCATTTCAACAAAGCCAAAACCGCGAGATCTTCCTGTTTCTCTGTCATTGATAATATTGGCTGAAGTAACTTCACCAAATCCTGCAAATAATTCTTGTAAGCTTTCACTTGAAGTGCTGTAGCTTAAATTTGATACATAAATGTTCATCTGTCTTTTTTAATATTATTGTTATTGGTTACTCTTATTGTCAAGAGCGATTTTCACGGCACTAATGCCTCTCAGATCGCGTTCCAGCTCAAATGTAACCATATTTCCTTTTGCAATTGAAGCAGGGGCATTACTTATATGGAAGAAATACTTCTCCATACTTCCTGTTCGTTTAATGAAACCAAATCCTTTTTCCTGATTAAAGTGCTCAACTTCTCCTGTAAATACCGTTTCTTCTACCACATCTTCTTTCTTTGGAGTAGAAACTGCAATGTCTTCAATATTAATTTCCTGCTTGTTTTCAGGGTCAGGAGGTGTACTGGTAATAACACCATTCTCGTCAACATAAGCTATCATATCTTCAAATGATCCACTACCAGCGTTAGCCTTACGCTCTTCTTTGCGCTTTAGCTTTTCTTGTCTTTTTAACTCTTTCTTCTTTTCTAAATCTCTTTTGTTCGATGAAATTGATTTTGCCATTAATTATATCTTTTTTATGCCAATACTATGCGGTCTTTAATCTTTGACCTTTTTTGGGGAATCGAAAAAAATAATAAATACCCCAAAGTACGCCAAATGATAGTGATGAACACTTTTGCAACTTGCTAATACATTAAACAAGTAAGTTGATTTTGATGTCGATTTTGACGATGAGAAGATCCGCCCGATAATTGCGGAGCAAAGCATTGCTTAGAAGGATACAATATAAACTTTATTGTTCAGGTAACAAATATATGAAATAAATTTGGCTATTGAAAAAATAGTTTGAAAATAAATATTTTAGTTCTCTTTTATTTTCTCGAAATTAAGAGTAGCAAGTAACCCTTGCTTAGTTAGATAGTTAGCTTTATTCGCTCCATATCCCGTTTTTGAACAGTTGGAACCATTTTTCAATATCACTTTTTTCAAATAAACAGATTTTCTCAAAAATCTCTTTCGCAAATTCAATTGTAGCAATTCCATTAGCTGTGATAATATTCTTGTCGCTCACAGCCGGTGAATTTACATAATTACTCTCACCGGAATATTGCGGAGCAACTGCTTTTAAGTAATTAAGATCATTGCTGGTATGCTTTACCTTGTCAAGAATGCCCAGCTGTCCTAAGTACGTGGTTGCCGCACAAATAGCAGCTATCAGTTTTCCTTTTTCAAAGACATCCTTTGTAAATTGGTTCAACTCATTGTTTTCTCCCTTTTCCCATGCCACACCGCCGGGTAGAACCAATAAATCAATATCATTGGCATCTACTTCAGCAAACGAAATGTCTGGTGTTATTCTCAGTCCGCCCATAGATACCACAGGCTTTCCGTCTTTTGAGAAATAAACTATTTCAAACTTCTCGCTTTTATTAATCTCTGGTGTGAGATAAGATATTTCCCAGTCGGAGAATCCATTGAATAGGAATATGTGTACTTTTTTGTTCATATTGTTTTTTGTTTTATCTTAAAATAAACTTTTAGTATAATTCAATAGTCCATTTACTTTCTTGAAATAAACTTCTAGTGTTGTTATATAGTTTAAATTTGCGTTTACAATTTATTCCTGATTTCTACTTTCTGATAAAAATAATCTAATTGGATAATATCAATGCTTAATTATATAATATCCTCCAATTTTTGATGCTCCCTTAAATTCTATAATTTTGTCTTCTCTTAATTTCTGTATACATCTTTCTATGGTTCGTTTGCTTATTTCTGGTAACAATTGATTGATTTTCTTGCTATTAATACCTGCATTGTCGTAAATGATCTGTTTTACTCGATTAATGGTATCTTCATTAGAGGTAATCAAAATTGCACCGCCATTTGCACCGCCATTTGCACCGCCATTTGCACCGCCATCAATGACACTGTATTTTCTTTTAAACACAGCAGTAAAAATCCCATTAGTATTAAATTCCGGCTCAGGTAAGCCTGCTTCTTTCATAGCTTCCTTCATACGAGGAATACCGGAAGCAACTTTTTCAACCAGATGCATCCGAGTAAACAATCCAAAGATCAATGGATTGCGTGTCATACTCTTGTGACCGAAATCTTTGGCAACAATTGGTAATAGTCCTCCAGGGTTGGAAACTTCTACCCGGTCATCGAACATCTCTATCATAATGGTTGCACCCTGCTCGTAGTAATCACGATGAGATAAAGCATTTATAATTGCTTCCTTGAATACAGTTAGAGGTATTTCCCAAATTTCTTCTCTTGGTCCGGGGCCTTCTATTTTGTAGGCTACCTGAAGCTTGCTTTCCAACCATGCCATTGCTTGCAAGTACTGTTGGTATAGTGGGCCGCCGAAAGTTTTATCATCTATGATATATACTTTTGTTGTTCCTTTGAAAAGAACGCATCTCACAACAACATGAGGAAACATATTTTCGGGATGCTTGCCGAAGAACATAGCTGCTCCATTCTTAGCCACACTCTTTTCATTGAATAACATTAGATTCTCGAAAATCTGTTTATCTGGTGTTTCTGGACTAAGTTTGGATTCTCTACGAAAGTCCTTTATATTTTGTTTGTCGGCTTCTGTATAAATGTTGAATTTAGGGCAAGGTATGTGATCAAAAAATATCTTGTTACATTCCTGAAAGAAACTTCGCATTTCTTCAACTGTACGTAGCTTTTGGGAATTAGCGCCTTCACGAACAAAGATTGAGCCAGAAAATATATAAGGTTTGTCTTTGCCTGATGGTACTTCAATTACCCAAACGGACTTATTGTCAATATCCACAGCATACATTTCACAATGGAGAGATGGAGATATTTCACTTATAGAGCCTTGAATAGCAGATCGTTTATCATTTTTAATAGTTATTCCTGCTATATTGCCGTTATCGTCAACTCCTATAAGTAGGTATCCTCCTTCTGCATTTGCAAAGGCGCATATTTCTTCTGTCAACTCGCGAACTTTCGAGGGTACTCGAACCTTGAATTCTACGTTATAGCCTTCTCCGTTATCAATGAGTGATTTTATATATTCTGTATTCAACATATTTAGATTATAAGAATACAAATATATAATTAATTTACCAATGATAGGAGACTTGTGTTTGAAAAAATAACAATTTTGTTTCTTTGAATATTCTGATATTGTTCCAAGGAAGGAGGTAAAACAAAAAAAGCACTTAAACTGCAAAGTTTAAGTGCTTTTTAAAAGGTGGTGCCACCAGGAATCGAACCGGGGACACAAGGATTTTCAGTCCTTTGCTCTACCAACTGAGCTATGGCACCTTCTTTTGTGATTGCGGGTGCAAAGATAGATATATTTTTGGAATTACCAACATCTTTTGATTTTTTTCTTTAAATAATTAGATAATTCAAATTTTTGCCTTATTTTTGTATCACTAAAGAAAACGGAGTGTAGCGCAGTTGGTAGCGTACTACGTTCGGGACGTAGGGGTCGGGCGTTCGAGTCGCCTCACTCCGACAAAGCGATGAATAATGTAAATTATTTGTCGCTTTTGTCTTTTTTCACCATCTCGTCAATCTGCCTGATTACTTTGCATGGATTGCCGTATGCAAGTACACCTGCAGGAATATCTTTTGTAACTACACTGCCTGCTCCAATAACTGAACCTTCGCCAATAGTTATTCCGGGAAGCACTGTTACGCTGCCGCCCAACCAGCAATTATCTTTTATTGTAACCGGTTTGGCGTACATATATCCCTGATTTCTCTCTTCAACTGTAAGCGAGTGCACTACTGTGTAGATGGAGCAATTGGGACCAATGAAGCAGTTATTGCCAATTTTGATTAGTGCTTCGTCCAACGCAACAAAATTGAAGTTAATAATGGTATCGTCTCCAATTTCCATATTACCGAGATCTATATTTATAGGACTATTGGGAAGAACATTGCGACCTACTTTTCGTAGAAATCCTTCCAACAAGCAACGCTTACGCTTTCTATCCGATGGGAGTGTTTGGTTGTACTGGAAACAAAAATCCTGGCCTTTGTCTAATAGTGGCCCAAAATCCGGGTTGAAGCCCCAATAAACTTCTCCGGCGGCCATTTTCTCCATGTCTGTCATTGTCTTCTCTTTTTCTAAATGAGTGCCAAATTTACTATAATGAATCTGTTATTTCAAATTAAGTTGTAACTTTGATGTGTAGATGAAAAAATATCTGACTATGAAATGAAGCCTAAAAGTACAAAGATTTTCGGATTTAACAGAAATATCGTCTATACGGGATTAACAAGTCTGCTTACTGATATTTCCACCAAGATGGTTTACTCCATAATGCCCATGTTCCTGCTTTCTATTGGGGCATCTAAAACCACTTTGTCTCTTATTGAAGGTATAGCTGAGAGCACTGCTACTCTGTTGAAAGCTGCTTCCGGGTTTTGGAGTGACAAGATAGGGAAAAACAAACCGTTCATGATACTTGGCTATGGGCTTTCTGCTATTGTTATGCCAATTTATGCATTTGTTGCAAGCCCCTTGCAGGTTCTCTATATCCGTTTCGTGGAACGGATAGGCAAAGGTATCCGTACAGCTCCGCGCGACAGTTTGATTTCCGGATGTGCTACCAATGGCGATTCCGGGAGGAATTTCGGTCTGCAGAAAGCAATGGATAATACCGGAGCTATTGTTGGACCGCTGATTGCGTTTGCTCTTCTTTCTGCCTTTCCGGGAAATTTCCACGGAGTCTTTTTGTTAGCAGGAATTCCTTCTATACTTGGGATATTAGTGCTTATATTCGGTATTCGTGAAGCTAAAAAGTCAAAAGAGCAGCTGCTAAGCAAATTTCGTTTCCGGGACTTTTCCAAACAGTATTATCTTTTTCTGGGGATAATCTTCCTCTTTACATTGGGTAATTCAACCGATGCCCTTCTACTTGTCAAAGCAAACGAAGTGGGGATAAAAGTGGTTTATATTCCGTTGGTTTATTTAGTAATGAATACTGTTTCGGTAATTCTGGCTATTCCTTTAGGTACATTGTCCGACAAAATAGGTAAGGAGAAACTGCTGGCTTTCGGCTATCTGATATATGCCCTTGCCTATTTCGGATTTGGGGCAACAAGCAGTATTTCCGTAATTATGTGTTTATTTGCACTTTACGGTTTATACTCAGCTGCTACGGATGGCATTCAAAAAGCATTAATTAGTGATTTACTGGATGCAAATAAAAAAGGAACAGGTTTGGGCATCTATAACGCGCTGTTAGGTTTAACCCTGCTTCCGGCAAGTATTATTGCCGGTCTACTTTACGATCATATAAATTCGTCCGTTCCTTTTTATTTCGGAGCTGTTACTGCCATACTTTCTGCCATATTGATGGTTGTATTCCATAAGTGTTTTAAATCTTAATCGGTACAAAAAAGATAAAATAGTTTTATTTCTAAGTCCTAATTAATACATTTGTAGTATTGCATTTATTTGTTAGCCTAAAATAGATCATAATACATGAAAGTAAACACACAAAGCCTTAATAGGTATTTTTTGTTCTTAATACTCTCTTTGGCTCCTGTAATAAGATTATCTGCGAGTTGGAATAATTTTATAATCAATTATAAAAAAGAGGTTTACGGTAAAGGATCGCAAACCTGGCAGATTGCATCTTACAATAATAACTGGGTATACTTTGCTAATAAAAATGGACTATTGCAATTTGATGGCAGTAGTTGGGGGATATTTCCTTTAAATAATGGATCTGATGTACGGTCGGTTTTGCCCTCTTTCTCTAAAAAACGAATCTATGTTGGAGGAATCAATGAATTTGGCTATTTTGAACCTGATGAACGAGGCAAGCTGGTATATCATTGTATGTCCGATTCGGTAAAGAAACCTCTTCGATCTATTGGAAACATCTGGCGAATTTATGAGAATGATAATATTCTTTATTGGCAGGCTGATGGGGTTGTGCTAAAAAGCCTGAATGGAAAGTATACATTAATATCTGCAGATAGTAAGATAGATTGTTCAAATCTGGTTAATGGAATTTTATATATTGGAACTAATAAGGGAGTTCGGATTCTTATTGGAAATACGTTTTTCCCTTTACCTGGTGCCGAAACGCTTGATACAAAAAGAATCCGTGGAATTGTTCCTTATAAAAAGGGTGTTATAATTGCTACGGCTTATGATGGCTTGTATTATTGGGACGGGAAAGTACTTGTTCCATTTATTACAGGAGTAGAAACGTTTATGTCACAAAATGAAATTTTTTCCATTGCATCTTCAAAGAATTTAATTGCATTGGGTACTGTGCACATGGGTTTGATTATGATAAACACTAGTACAATGCAGGTTAAGTATTTCAATGAGAATAACGGCTTGCAGAATAATACGGTTTTATCTTTAGGTTTTGATAGTCGTGACAATCTTTGGGCAGGACTTGATAATGGAATTGATTATATATGTATGAATTCTCCGTTATCCAATCTTTATTCCTATCCATATTCTTATGGGGCCGGATATTCGGCTATTCTTTCGAATAATTATCTTTATCTGGGCACAAACCGCGGTCTTTATTATACCCATTATCCGGTATCATTAAGTGATAAGGTTATCAATATAAGTCAGGTTCCTCAATCGAGCGGTCAAGTATGGGATCTTTCGAAAGTGGGGAATGATGTTTTTTGTTTGCACGATAGAGGTATCTTTCTGGTAAAGGGAGAAACAATGGAACGTATCGGAACGATATCTGGTGTGTGGAATTGTAAGGCGATGATAAACAATCCGGAAAAAGTGTTGCTGGGTATGTATGACGGAATTTATCTGATGCAAAAAGAGCAGGGAAAATGGAAGCCGAAAAAGAAACTTGAAGGAATGAATGAATCTGCAGAAAACTTTGAAATTGAATCTGATCATGTTTTATGGCTCCATAATAATGATAATGGATTACTCCGCATAGAATTTGACTTAGCCAACTTTCGTGTAAAGCAGATAAAAAATTATGGTAAAGAAAAAGGGTTGCCTTCTAATAAAAATGTATATGTAAACAAGATTGCTAATAAGATATACTTTACAACTCCAAAAGGAATTTATAAATATAACGCTGCAAGAGATGTTGTTGAATTATCTCCGGAAATGAGTAATTTATTACCTGGTACGAAGTCTTATTTAAAAATCTATCAGTATGGAAATAGCATATTGAGTTTAAGTAAAGGTGAGGTGGATATGGCTAGTCTGGATAAATATAAACATCCCAAAGGAAAAGCTTTTTTCTCAATAGAACATCCTTCTATTGAATTGGTTAGTGGATTTGAAAAGTTAGTTCCATTATCAGAGTCAGAAGTGATTATTCCTAATGATTACGGTTTTGCTCTTTTAAAAGTTCCATCAAAAAAGACTCCTTTGCTGCGTCCGGCAGTTCATATTCGGGCAGTTTATCTAACTTATCCAAGCGATAGCCTCATCTATTCTGATAATTTCCTTGGCAAAAATTATGTACCCGAAATTCCTTATCACCGTAATTCTATCCGATTTGACTATAATCTGTTTTCGTTTACCCATGGTGAGGAGGCTAGTTTCCGTTATAGATTCAAAGATCAGAAAGAATGGTCCGATTATACATCTTCTTTGACCAAAGAATTTAGTAATCTTGCTGAAGGTGAGTATACATTTCAGGTTGAGGCTGTTTTCGCTGATGGAACAGCCACTATTGATGAATTTAAATTTGTTATATTGCCTCCGTGGTACAGATCGTCGGTAGCTTATTTGTTCTATTTCATTCTTTTCTTGTTTTTCCTTTGGTATTTGTACAGATGGGACGATTTAAGAGTAAAGCGTAAAAAACAACAGGCTGTTCTTGAAAAAGATCGGGAGTTATTCCAGAAAGAAAAAGAGTTTGAAAAGGAAAATGCCCGTAAAGAGCACCAGATTATGGAACTTGAAAAAGAAAAACTGGAGTACGACCTTCAGCATAAGAGCCAGGAAATGGCAAATCTGATGATTAACTTTGTTAGGAAGAATGAGATGCTTACTGAAATAAAACATGAATTATTTAAAGTAATATCTACACTGAAAGGAGAGAACACAAAACAGCCAAAGCAGATGCTGATGGTTGTGAGTAGTAAAATTGATTCAAATATTCAATCGGACGAAGTGCTGAAACGTATTGAAGAGCAGTTTGACCTTATACATAATAATTTTATGAAGCGGTTGAGTGAAAAGCATCCCGACCTTTCTACAAATGAAAGGATGATGTGTGCGTATTTGAAAATGAATCTTTCCTCGAAGGAAATAGCTCCTCTTTTAAATATCTCTTTAAGAGGAGTAGAGACCATTCGTTATCGTCTAAGGAAGAAGTTTGAACTCGAAAGAGATGAAAGTTTAATTGATTATTTAACCAACAAGCTCTAATTAGATTTTTTGAAATAACAGCATCGGCCCGACTGTACAATCGGGCCGATGCTGTTTTACGTTATTTAATATACCTGACGAAATATGTCTGCGTATAATTATATTGTTGATTATCAATGTTATATTTATTTTTGACGAGTTTATGACGTATTTATTTTTTTTGATTGACGTAATCGTGAATAGGTGAAAATAATATAAAATAAACGCTTGTTAACTATGTTTGCATCGTTCAAATAGTTAATCTTAATTATAATACTTATGAAAAAGTTATTATCATTTCTATTTTTATTTTGCTTTACCCTTACTGTATTTTCCCAGAATATACAGATTAAAGGTGTAGTCCTGGCAGGTGAAGATAATTCGCCCTTGCTAGGGGTTAATGTGGCGGTAAAAGGTACCACTATTGGTGTAATAACAGATCTGGACGGACAGTTTACACTTTCGGTACCTCTTAAAAGTACTTTAATTATTTCGTATGTTGGTTATAAATCACAGCAAGTTGTGGTTTCTGATACCAAACCTTTACGGATTATTTTGACCGAAGATTCAAAAACACTGGATGAAGTAGTCGTTGTTGGATATGGTGTCCAGAAAAAAAGTGTGGTAACAGCTTCAATCAGTCGTGTAACCTCTGAAGAACTGAAGACTGCTAATCCTTCTCGTGTTGAGGATGTATTGAAAGGTAAGGTTTCTGGTGTACAAATTACTCAAATATCAGGTCAACCAGGTGCCGATTCTCATGTTCGTATTCGTGGTATTGGTACTATCAACAATAGTAATCCTCTTTATATTGTTGATGGTATGGCAGTTGAAGGTGGTATTAATTATCTTAATCCTGCTGATATTCAATCTGTAGAAATTTTGAAAGATGCTGCATCAGCAGCTATTTATGGTGCACGTGCTGCTAATGGTGTTGTATTGGTTACCACAAAGAATGGTAGTGTTGGCAAAGCAACAATAAACTATAATGTTACTTATGGCTGGCAGAATCCATGGAAAAAGAAGTCAGTGCTTAATGCAAAGGAATATATGGTGATAATGAATGAGTCACAAATTAATGATGGCTATGCACCTTATTATACTCAGGACGAAATCAATGCCGCAGGAAAAGGAACTGATTGGCAAGAAGAAACATTCTATAAAAATGCACCGATACAGAATCATCAGGTAAATGTTAGTGGAGGTACTGAAAAGGCTTCATATTTCCTTTCATTAGGTTATTATGATCAGGCTGGTATTGTTGGAGGTAATTATGATAAATCTAACTACAACCGCTGGAGCGTACGTACTAATGGTACATATAATGTTTTTGAGGATAAAAGTCGTAGTTTCCTGAATAATGTAAAAGTTGGAATGAACGTAGGTTATTCAAGAAGCAAATCCACAGGTATAGAAACTAACTCTGAATATGGTTCTATTCTTGGTAGTGCTTTAACGTTTGATCCAACAGTTCCCGTTTATGCAGATGAAGCTACTGCTGCTGCAATCCTGGCACAATATCCAAATGCAGTAAAAGACAAGAATGGTAATGTATTTTCTATTCCTCCTACAGGTTTCCAGGAAATTGCTAATCCTGTAGCAATGCTCAACCAACCAACTGCAGGAATTAATAATTCTGATAAGATCGTTGCAACATTCTGGGGCGAAATTGATATTATGAAAGGACTGAAGTTCAAGAGTAGTTATGGCGCCGATCTTGCTTTTTGGGGATATGATTCATATACATATCCGTATTTCCTCGCTGTTCAGGGAAAATCTTTAGATTATAGTACTGTTCAAAGTGAAATGAATCGTGGATATAGATGGCAGGTTGAAAATGTTTTATCTTACAAGAAAACATTTGCAGGAAAGCATAATCTTTCTTTAGTTCTTGGTCAGTCTGCACAGAAATATACTTATCGTAATTTAGGTGGTAACGACCGCGACTTACTTGAAACAGATCCTAGTAAAGCAAATATTAATTCTGCAATAGCAGATGCTAAGTTAGGAAGAGTATGGGGTGGAACAGGTGGTTATACAGCTTATACATTAGCTTCTTATTTTGGACGATTTGATTATAACTATGACGAAAAGTATATGGTTCAGGCTACAATTCGTCGTGATGGTTCTTCAAACTTTGGTGCCCGGAATAAGTGGGCAACTTTCCCTGCATTTTCTTTAGGATGGAATGTTAGTAATGAAGCTTTTATGGAGAATCGTCCGGAATGGTTTAATACATTGAAACTTCGTTTCAGCTGGGGTAAGAATGGTAATGAAAGAATTGGAAACTTTAAATATACTTCATTAATGAATGGTGGTCAGAACTATTATTTTGGTGGTAGTTACCAAGTTAGTCAAGATCCGACTACTGTAGGTGAAACATCTGGAACAATGCAGTATGGTAGCTCTCCGGCTGCAATTGCTAATCCTGATATCAAGTGGGAGGAATCAGAACAAACTGATTTTGGTTTTGATGCACGTTTCTTTAACCAAGCTTTGACTTTCAGTTTTGACTATTTCAAAAAGAAAACCAATGGTATGTTGATGGAATTACCAATTCCTTCTTATGTTGGTCAAAGTGCTCCAACTGGTAACGTTGGTGATATGGAAAATAGTGGATTTGAGTTTGAACTTGGATGGAAAAATAAAGTTGGTGATTTTAATTATTCAATATCGGCTAATGCTTCTTATCTTAAAAACAAGCTGATAAAATTAGGAAATGCTTCAGGAGAAGCAATCTACCAATCTAATTCAACCGCAGGTGTTGGTTCTTTCGTTAAAGGTAAAAATGGTGATGTATTCCCTTACTTTTATGGATTCCATACAGATGGAATAATTCAGAATCAGGCTGAAGCTGATGCTTACAATTCTCAGTATGGACAAGCTGCTCAACCAGGTGATGTTCGTTTCCGCGATATTGCAGGTGCTGTTGATGAAAAAGGAAATGTTATTGGTGATGGAAAAATTACAGATGATGATAGAACTAAAATAGGTAAGGGTATGCCCGACTGGACCTATGGTTTTACTCTTGCTGCCGATTGGAAAGGATTTGATGTAAATCTATTCTTCCAGGGAACTATTGGTAATGATATTTTTGACTTTGCACAACGTACTGATATTCCAAAGAATAACCGCCCATCCTGGATTCTTGATCGCTGGATTGGTGAAGGTACTTCAAATAAAATACCTCGTGTAACAGCTGCCAACCCAAATGGAAACTGGCGTTCTTCTGATCTTTACATAAAAGATGGTTCATACCTGCGTCTCAAAACAGCTCAGTTTGGTTATACTTTGCCTAGCCGGATTACAAAAAAGGCATCTATTCAAATGTTGAGACTATATGTATCGGCAGAGAATTTGTTAACCTTTACTGGATATGATGGCTTTGACCCTGAAGTTGCTGCATCTAGTTATACCAATATTGGTGTGGATCGTGGTATGTATCCACAAGCCAGAACAATTTCTTTAGGTGCTAATATTACATTTTAACCTTCGAAAAACTATATATAATTATGAAAAAGTATAAATTGTCATCATTATTACTCATCCTTGGAGTTTTTATTCTAACCTCTTGTGGTGACGACTTCTTAACTGTTTATCCAACTGAGTCTCAACAGGCTGGTGGAGCAGCTACTGAAGGGGCTATAAAATCAAATCTGGCATCTTGTTACCAAATATTATTGTTTGATAGTTATGCAAATAACAATTATAACAGTATACCATTAATGTCTGATTTACGCTCGGACGATATTTATAAAGGTGGTGGTGATGCAAGTGATCAACATCAATTGTATTTACTCTCTTTATTTACTTCTACGCCAGCAGAAGATCTTGACGGACTTTGGTCTATATTCTATAGTGGCCTTGCTCGTTGTAACAATGCTATTATTGCATGTGAAAATGCAGTAAATGTTCCGGAAGCCAACTTGAATCAATACAAAGCTGAAGCTCATTTCCTTCGTGCTTATTATATGCATTGGCTTTGGAAGTTCTGGGGAAACATTCCTTATTTTGAACAACCACTCGAAGCTCCTTATATGGCAAAGCAATTATCTGCAAATGAAATTTATAATAAAATAATTGCTGATTTAGATTTTGCAATTGCTGATAACAAACTTCCGATGACTGTTACTGAAGCAAATTTAGGACGGGTTACAAAAGCCGCCGCAATGATGTTGAAAGCACGTGTGGTAATGTATCAAAAGGATACTTCACGTTATGGAGATGTAACTAAAGATATGGCTGAGATTATCAATAGTGGTAAATATGATTTGATGACAGATTTTGCATCAATGTGGTTAGATGAAAATGAATTCTGTAAAGAGTCTATTTTTGAAAGTAATCAGTTGCCAGAAGGTAAAACCTGGAGTAGTGGTTGGAACGGTTACGGAACAAACTTGCCTGCTTTTATTTCTCCTAACAATTTATCGGGAGGTTCAAAAACCGGTGATTTTAAAGGTGGTTGGGGATTTGGTCCTGTTCGTCAGGCTGCATGGAACATGTATGAAGATGGCGATACTCGTCGCGAAGGTTCTATTAATAAATGGGAATCTGATAAATATTCTGCTCGTTTTCAGAATACAGGTTTATTCCAGGCAAAATATGCAGCTCGTGTTGGGTACAATCCACAAGGTGATACTGACTTGAACTATTGTAATAACTTCCGGATTTTCCGTTATTCAGAAGCATTGCTTAACTATGCGGAAATGGTTGTAATGAACGGCCAGGCTGCTGTGGGTGGAGTTACGGCTCAATCTTGTCTTGATAAGATAAGAAAACGTGCATTTGGGAAAGATAGTTCAATACCTGCTACAGCTGCAAATATTAAGTTAGAACGTCGTCGTGAATTCTTGGGCGAAGGACTTCGCTTCTGGGATATTGTTCGTTGGGGCGATACAAGCTTGCTGACAGAATCAACAGCGCTTAGTACACGTACATGGAATGATAACAAGAAATACCTGCCTATTCCTCAAGCTGAAATGGATAAAACTGCAGGAAGCGATTTTGCTTTGGTACAGAATCCCGGATATTAATTTTAATCATTTAGAGATATGAAAAATATAATAAAATATAGCTTATGGGCAATAGTGACAGTTTTTGCTCTTACTTCTTGCGATCCTCAGGAAAGCACCGATTATGCTTTGGGAGAAACTCCTACAGAAAGTCAGCTGTCATTTACGGCAACTCCTTCTACTTCAAATTCTAATATAATAGACTTTGCAAATACTTCTGAAATTAACGGTGTTGCAGTCTGGAGTTTAGGCAACGGAAGTAATGCGAAGGGAGAAGCTGCTTCTTCTAAGTATCCTATGGCCGGAACTTATACAGTAACAATGACACTATATACAAGTGGTGGGTCGGCTACGATTTCTAAAGCAATTACAATTGCGAAAAATGATTTTTCATTATTAAATACTCCAATGTATAATGCGCTAACTGGTGGAGCAAGTAACCTTCAGGGAAAGACGTGGGTATTTGACCAATATAATGATGGACACTTTGGTGTAGGACCTGCCGGTGGTGATAGTCCTTCTTGGTGGAGTTGTCCTGCTGGTGGAAAAGATGGTTCAAGTCTTTATACTCAGGAATTTACTTTTACTCAGGTTGGTGTTAAGATGACATGGAAAAACAATGGCTCGGTATATACTAATGCTAATGGTGCTGCCGGACTTAAAGCTTTAGGATATGGTAATGCTGTTTTAAATCCAACAGTAGGTGATTATGATGTAGTATACCAGCCAAAAGCAAGTTATACATTTAACTTGAACGAAACTGATAAGACAATAACATTGAGTGATGGTGCTTTCTTTGGCCATTATGCCGGAACTTCTACTTATAAAATTATAACTCTTACAGATGATGTAATGTATATAAAATGTGTTAGTACTGTTGAGTCTGGCAATGGATGGTGGTATCGTTTGGTTCCTAAAGAAAAAAATGTAAAACCTGTTGTTCCATTAAAAGCTATAGCATTGAACGATAATTTCGAATCAGCTACAACTACGCTTGCTTTTGTACCTCAGGATATGGGAACACATACCTCTGCCAATTATTCAAATCCTTCACCAATGGGATTAAATACATCTTCTAAGGTATATTTGTATGAAAAAGGAACTGCATTTTATGCAAATCTTTCATATACTGTATCAGGATATAAATTTGATCTGTCAAAGGTTAATAAAGTTCGAATGAAAGTATTTATTCCTTCTTATAATAATTATGATGATACTTTTGCAACAGCCGGAGATTGGGTGACGATAAATCAGTTGCAATCACAGGTTGCTGTTAAACTTCAGAATAATGGATTAGGAGGTAATGCATATACCACTCAGACAGAAATTGTTAAAGCAAATCTGGCAAAAGATAAATGGCTGAGTCTTGAGTTTGATTTTAGCACAGTGAAGGACAGAACTGATTACGATAAGATTGTAATCCAGTTTGGTGCTGAAGGACATGCTGCTCCTGGTATATTCTTCTTTGATGACTTTTCATTTAGTGAATAATAATCCGTTGTTTTAGTATGAATAGGGGCGAGCTTTATTGCTGCCCCTATTTAATTCTTCAATTTATGAATAAAAGAATAAAGTATTATTTGTTTTCCTTATTTTACGGTTTCTGCCTGTTAAATACTTTGGCTCAGGTTCCTAGCGGATATAATATTGTATGGGCCGATGAATTTAATGATCCTTCGGTTGATGGCAAACCAATCGTTAGGGCCAATAATGATTCGTGGTGGTACGAAACCGGAAATGGTGGTTGGGGAAATAATGAATTGCAATATTATGTTGCGGGTATAAATGGTAGCGATACATTGGCCGCTATTAGTAACGGAACTCTAAAAATAAAAGCTATTCAAAAAAATATTGGTACCTCACAATATGCATCTATTCGTATGAATACTGCGCAAAGTTGGAAATATGGTTATTTTGAGATGCGAGCTAAAATGCCTTCAGGAAAAGGAACCTGGCCTGCTTTCTGGATGTTGCCCAAGAATTTTCAAAGCTGGCCGCTTGATGGAGAGATAGACATTATGGAATATGTGGGATATGATCCTAACAGAGTGCACGGTTCCATACATACCATGAGCTATAATCATAGTATTGGAACACAGCGTACTAGCAATAAAATAATTCAAAATGCAGAAACAGAATTTCATACCTATGCATTGCTTTGGACTGAAGAAAAAATTCGCATTTATGTAGATGGCTATAACTATTTTACATTTAGTAATGATGGTACGAATAATAAAGACACCTGGCCGTTTAATGCTCCTTTCTATCTAAAACTGAATCTTGCCGTAGGTGGAAACTGGGGTGGAGCAATGGGGGTTGACACTAATATATTTCCTGCAACTTACGAAATAGATTATGTGAGAGTATACCAAAATACAACAGCAATAAATGATACCAAAGAAGAAAAATTAATCGATTCAAATTTTAATAATGTCAGTAACCTGCTGCAGGTAAACTTTAAAGAAGAAGGTATTCATCGTTTATCGGTTACTGATATAAAAGGCAGAATAATAAAGAAAATTGAAACTACAGATCTGGTATCTGAAATCGATTGTTCAGGTTGGTCGAAAGGTTTCTATCTGGTTTCTGCAAACAGTGGGAAAAGCTTGTTTACCCAGAAATTTCTAAAATATTAAAGCATGACATTATGAAAAGAATATTAGTGTTTTCTATTTGCCTGTTTTTTATCTCTTCAGTTGGTTGTACTGAAGCGAAAAACCTGAAAGGCGGACAAATAGAAAAAAAGGTAGAAGATTTGTTATCAAAAATGACGCTTGAAGAAAAGGTTGGGCAGATGAATCAAATTAGTTCATCAGCTAATCTTGAAGAAATGAGTAGGTCGATAAAGAAAGGAGAAGTTGGCTCAATATTAAATGAAATAGATCCTATTCGTGTGAATGCATTGCAACGATTGGCTGTAGAGGAATCTAGATTGGGCATTCCTTTACTGATAGCCCGCGACGTGATTCATGGTTTTAAGACTATTTTCCCTATTCCACTAGGGCAAGCAGCTTCTTTTAATCCTCAGATTGTTGAAGATGGTGCACGGGTAGCGGCTAAAGAAGCTTCATCTGTGGGCATCCGATGGACATTTGCTCCAATGATTGATATTTCCCGTGATGCACGATGGGGGAGAATTGCCGAAAGTTGTGGAGAAGATACTTATCTTACTTCTGTAATGGGTGCTGCCATGGTTAAAGGCTTTCAGGGAAATTCCTTGAATGATCCCACTTCTATTCTTGCTTGTGCAAAACATTTTGTAGGTTATGGGGCTGTTGAAGGAGGACGAGATTATAATTCGACACACCTTACAGAACGTCAGCTCAGGAATGATTATTTACCTCCTTTCGAGGCTGCGACAAAGCAAGGTGCTGCTACATTTATGAGTTCATTTAATGATAATGATGGCGTTCCTTCTTCTGCCAATCCGTTTATACTGAAAACCGTTTTACGAAATGAATGGGGCTTTGATGGATTTGTTGTTTCTGACTGGGCTTCCATTAAGGAAATGGTAAATCACGGATTTTGTGCAAACGATAAAGAGGCTGCAATGAAAGCTGTAAATGCTGGCGTTGACATGGAAATGGTGAGCTATACATATATGAATCACCTGAAAGAACTGATTAAAGAGAATAAAGTGACAGAAAAAACAATTGATGACGCTGTTCGTAATATTCTCCGCATAAAGTATCGTTTAGGATTGTTTGATAATCCTTATATTAATGAAAAAGCTCCTTCTGTAATGTATTCTCCAGAGAATTTGGCTGCAGCAAAAGCGGCTGCTACTCAGTCGGCTATATTACTGAAAAATGATAATACATTGCCAATTAATTCATCTGTAAGAACAATAGCTGTTGTTGGCCCTATGGCTGATGCTCCATACGAACAGATGGGAACATGGACTTTTGATGGAGAAAAGGCAAAAACGCAGACTCCGCTTATGGCTTTGAAACAATTTTATGGAGACAAAGTGCAGATTATTTATGAACCTGCTTTAACATATACTCGTGATAAGAATACAGAAAACATTTCAAAAGCGGTCAATGCTGCTAAAAAAGCCGATATAGTACTGGCCTTTGTTGGCGAAGAAGCTATACTTTCCGGTGAGGCCCATTGTTTGGCCGATCTTCACCTTCTGGGTGCTCAGAGTGCTTTGATTAAAGCTTTGGCTGAAACAGGCAAACCGTTGGTTACTGTTGTAATGGCTGGAAGGCCTCTTACTATTGGAAAAGAAGTTGAAATGTCTAATTCAGTGCTTTATTCTTTCCACCCCGGAACTATGGGCGGACCGGCTATTGCAGATCTTCTTTTCGGTAAATCTGTTCCTAGTGGAAAAACTCCTGTAACTTTCCCTAAGGAAGTGGGACAAATACCGTTGTATTACAATCATAATAATACAGGTCGTCCTGCTACAAAAAAAGAAACATTACTCGATAATATTGAGGTTGGAGCCGGACAGACATCTTTGGGCTGTACATCTTTCTACATGGATGCAGGTTTCGATCCTTTATTCCCATTCGGATATGGTCTTTCATATACCACTTTTCAGTATAATAATCTAAAACTTTCTGCAACGGAATTTACTCCTAAAGGTCAGATAGAAGTTACTTTCGATTTAAAGAATACTGGGAAATATGAAGGAACAGAAGTGGCTCAGCTTTATGTTCGGGATAAAGTGGGTTCGGTAACTCGTCCGGTGAAAGAATTAAAGCGTTTTACCCGTGTTACACTTAAACCAGGAGAGACAAAAAATATCTCTTTTACACTTCCGGTTGAGGAACTTGCTTTCTGGAATATAGATATGAAAAAGTTAGTTGAACCCGGTGATTTTACTCTTTGGGTGGGAACAAATAGTCAGGAAGGTATTTCTGCCGATTTTAAAGTAGTAGAATAAAATGAAAAATATAGTTTCTTTTTTCTTTTTGTTGCTAGTATTGGTTGGTTGTCAACCTAAAACAATGCACGATCTTGCCTCCAATTCTTTTATTAAAGTGGATGGACAGAATTTAAAGAAATCAAATGGAGAAGCATTTCTTATTAAGGGAATAAATCTTGGTAATTGGTTGAATCCCGAAGGATATATGTTTTCCTTTAAAGAAGTTAGCTCTGCAAGGTTAATTGATCAGGCTCTTCGTGAAATGGTAGGGCCGGATGTTGTTAATCAATTCTGGAAAGATTTTAAAGACAATTATGTAACCCGGGAGGATATTAATTATATCAAGGAAACCGGGATGAATTCTATCCGTTTGCCATTCCATTATAAGTTGTTTACTGATGAAGATTATATGGGATTAAGTAAAGATCAGGATGGATTTGCCAGAATAGATTCCTTGATAAGTTGGTGCAGAGATGCCGGTTTATATGTTATTCTTGATATGCATGATGCTCCTGGCGGACAAACTGGTGATAATATAGATGATAGTTATGGTTATCCATGGCTTTTCTCCAGCAAAGAAAGTCAGCAACTATTTTGTGAAATATGGAAGAAAATAGCTGCTAGGTATAAAAATGAACCGGTAATCTTAGGTTATGACTTGTTGAATGAACCCCTTGCTCCTTATTTTAATAATATGGAGGAATTAAATGCGCAACTTGAACCTCTCTATAAACTAGCAGTAAAGGCAATACGCGAAGTTGATAAAAATCATGTTGTATTATTGGGTGGTGCACAGTGGAACGGAAACTTTAAAGTATTTAATGACTCAAAGTTTGATTCGAATATGATGTATACTTGTCATCGTTACTGGTGTGATACTCTTCAAACGAATCTGCAGGATTTAATTGATTTTCGCAATAAGGTAAATCTTCCACTTTATATGGGAGAGACAGGAGAAAATACTGATGCCTGGGTTAATGCTTTTCGTAGTTTGATGGAAAAAAACAACATGGGATGGCATTTCTGGCCTTACAAAAAATTAAAAACCAGCAGTTGTATGGTGAAGATTAAAGAACCAGAAAACTGGGATATGATTATTAAATATACAGAGCAACCTCGTGGAAACTTTAAACAGATAAGAGAAGCCCGTCCTGATCAGGAATTAGTAAAGAAAGCCTTAGCCGAATTTATTAAAAACTGCAGGTTTAAGTCTTGTACAAAGAATGAAGGTTATATTAAAGCTTTGGGAATGAAACCATAATTATGAAATAGATTATATATCATTAGCCATGAATAAAATAAAGAAATTAGTTGTTTTAAGTTTCACTCTTTTATCAGTTCCGCTGTTTGCACAGCCGAAGGGGGCTGTTTATTTAGACGATAAAAAAACGATAGAAGAAAGAATTGAGGATGCTCTTTCGCGCATGACACTGGAAGAGAAAGTAGCTATGTGTCATGCACAGTCAAAGTTCAGTTCGGCAGGTGTGCCACGTTTAGGCATTCCTGAGGTGTGGTGTACCGATGGTCCGCACGGTATTCGTGCCGAAGTGTTCTGGGATGAATGGAATACTGCAGGATGGACAAACGATTCTTGCATAGCTTTCCCGGCCCTTACTTGTCTGGCTGCCACCTGGAATCCCGAAATGTCTGGACTTTACGGCAAATCTATTGGTGAAGAAGCCCGTTACCGCAACAAAAATGTGCTATTGGGACCGGGAGTAAACATATACCGCACTCCTCTGAACGGACGAAATTTTGAGTATATGGGAGAAGATCCTTATTTGTCATCCACGATGGTAGTGCCTTATATTCAGGAAGTTCAGAAGAATGGAGTTGCTGCTTGTGTAAAACACTTTGCATTGAACAATCAGGAAGTAGACCGAGATCGAATCAACGTGAATGTTAGCGACCGTGCCTTGTATGAAATCTACCTCCCAGCTTTCAAAGCCGCAGTGCAAAAAGGTGGAGCATGGTCTATAATGGGCTCATACAATAAATACAAAGGAGAACATTGCTGTCACAATCAGTATTTACTCAACGACATTCTTCGTAAGGAATGGGGATTTGATGGTGTGGTAGTTTCCGACTGGGGTGGAGTGCATGATACTAAACAGGCTATTTACAACGGACTGGATATGGAGTTTGGAACCTGGACCAACGGACTGAACTGGAGTGCCAGCAATGCATACGATAATTATTATCTGGCTATGCCGTTCTTGAAATTACTTCGTTCGGGCGAAGTCAAAGAAGAAGAGGTGAACAAGAAAGTACGTAACATTCTTCGGATGATTTTCCGTACTACCATGAACAAAAACCGTCCATTCGGATCGTTCGGAACCGAGGAACATGCTTTGGCGGGACGAAAAATTGCTCAGGAAGGTATTGTTCTATTGCAGAACAACAAGAACGTTTTGCCGGTAGACCTGGCAAAGGTAAAGAGAATTGCCGTTATCGGTGAGAATGCCGTTAAAAGAATGACCATCGGAGGTGGAAGCTCTTCTCTGAAAGTTAAATACGAGCAATCTCCTTTGGCCGGATTAAAGCAGCGAATCGGATCGCAGGCTGAAATCATTTATGCTCCGGGATACGAATCACCCGCTGTTGCCGAACAGGATGTGAAAGGTGCCAAAGCGCCCGAACAGAAAGTAATAGATGTGTTGGGATTAAGAGAGGAAGCCGTTGCTGCAGCAAAAAAAGCAGATATTGTTCTTTTCTTTGGTGGACTGAACAAGAATGAACATCAGGATTGTGAAGGTGTAGACCGTAAGGAATATGAGCTATCCTATAATCAGAATGAACTGATCAGCGCATTGGCAAAAGTCAATCCAAATCTTGTGGTTGTGCTTCTTACAGGCAATGGAGTAGCAATGCCCTGGGCAAAAGAGGTTCCTGCTATTGTAGAAGGATGGTACAGCGGAACGGAAGCAGGAAATGCAATTGCTTCTGTATTGGTGGGTGATGTTAATCCATCGGGCAAACTACCTTTTACCATTCCGGTAAGCCTGAAAGATAACGGCGCCACTATTATGGGTGACTATCCGGGCGATGGTAAGGAAGAAACCTATAAAGACGATATTTTTGTGGGATACCGTTGGGCTGATAAGCAGAAAGCCAAACCATTGTTCAGCTTTGGTCATGGATTGAGCTATACAAACTTTGCTTATGGAAAAGCAGAAATAGATAAATCAAAGATATCTGCTGATGAGCAGCTTACCGTCAGCGTAAAAGTTAAGAACACAGGTAAACGTTCGGGCTCGGAAGTTGTTCAACTATACATCAGTGATTTAAAATCCTCTCTTCCTCGCCCGGTAAAAGAGCTGAAAGGTTTTAAGAAAATTCAGCTAAATGCAGGCGAAGAGCAAAAGGTTTCATTTACTATCTCTAAAGAAGATCTGAGCTTCTTTGATGATGCTAAACATTCATGGATAGCCGAACCCGGAATGTTTGAAGCCCTTGTAGGTGCTTCTTCTACAGATATCCGATCAAAAGTTTCTTTTGAATTGAAATAGGTATTTTCAGATATTTTAAGAGCTAGAAGAGATTGGTTAGAGGTTGGTGGGAACGTAAAGTGCAAATTGTGCTTTGCGTTCTCTTTTTTATTTTCAAAGAGTATATGTTGTTTTGTCCATGTCTGCTTTTCTGCAGAATTATTTTCTCTATTTATCCCCTAAATAAAGTAAATCAGACAAAAATATAGAACTTAAATTCGTATTGTTTTGTTATTAGTGTAGAAATATAATATTCTTTTCATCGATATATAATTAGCGAACAAGGTTTAATATTATGGGAGGATTAATTATGAAACGACCGGCATCTCTTATTTGTGGCATTATTCTTTTAATATTTGCCTTTATTCAACTTATTCGTTATACATTCTCAGTTCCAGTTGTCGTTAATGGCATTACAGTGCCAATTTGGGTAAGTGCTGTTATAGCAATTATTTTTGGTATGATGGCTTTTTGGCTGTTTAATGAAAGAAAAAACGGCTTGAAAAGGTGAGGGATGCTTGAAAAAGTGAGGGATGAGTGAGAGATGAAAATGCATCCATCACCTCTTAATTATCATTTAATGAGGATGTTATTAAGAATGGTGAGGGAGTGATGGATATTTTTTGTTTTATATAATTTTTGTCGGAATGCGAAATAATATAATCCAATTATCAGGCAAAAATTATTGAGCAATCCCTGTCCGGTTATTGGCCAATGAATTTTGTTTATTCACCAATGCATTTTATTTATTGGTGAAAGGATTTTGTGATTATAATATAGCATAAAAAGTCTAATGCAATTCAATAAGTCTCGACTTTAAGGCCCTTTAACGAGGGCTTTTTTTATAAAAGTGTTAAAGAAAGGATAAATAACGTTTTTAAGTTTAAAGTATTCCTTTTGGTTTTGCATTTTATATCCATATATAAGCAATTTACTTTATGTTTGTACCTGCAAAGAAGATGGAAGGTTGCTACAAAAACAGACTCACAAACACAAATTACTTAGTTCAGAGTTTTGTTTTTGTTTCAAAAAACAATTAATCACTGCTCTTTTTAGGGGGAAAGAGTAAACATTAAAACACGAAAAGTATGAAGAAAATTTTTGTTTTAGCAATCTTTGCGATTGTATCCGTCACAACATTTGCACAAATTTCATGGAATGTAAAAGGAGGTATTAACTTTAGTTCTTTTGCGGGAGAGGACATAAATGGTTCTCAGCTCAAACTTAATTATCAGATTGGAGTAGGTATGGATTATGCGTTGAGCAAAAGATTATACATTCAACCTTCTGTGTTGTTTATAACTAAAGGGGCCAAGTATGATCAAAGTCAGGAAAAAACGACTTTGAATCCGCAATATATCGAGCTGCCAATTATGGCTGCTTACAAATATCGCCTTTCAGATAATGTGAAATTAGCTATTAGTGCAGGTCCATATATGGCTTATGCTCTTGGCGGCAAATATAAAGATGAGATCTATACATCGGAAACTACGACCTTAGTTGAGAAAAATATTTTCGGTGACCGAAATAATTTTGAAAACCGATCTCTTTCCGATGACAGATTTGATTATGGCTTGGGAGTGGGTACAACACTTGAGGTAAGAAACTTTTTAATTGGCTTGAATGCTTCATCAGGGTTGAAGAAAATTCTTAAAGATGTATCCAGATTTAAGGATGCAAAAAACGTTTGCTATTCATTATCTGTAGGATATAAATTCTGATTCCCATATCTAATATACCATAAAACGTATATTAGAAAAAGTATAAAGCTATTTTTCCCCAGACATGTGGATGTCTGGTAACTAACCACGAACACGTTTATCCCCTAAACATGTTCGTGGTTTTTTATATATATTCTCCATATATGTAGTATAGCATAGCTGAACTTATAAATCTCTTAGTTTGTTGTTATACAAAAAGCATTGAAATTTATAATGAATGAAAAGTGTATATTCTTTCCGGAATGAGCGCTAAAAATAATCCATATTCGTTTTTTATACTGTTTTTTATGCATAAAACTAAAAAAAATCTGGGATTATGCATTTCATATCCAATAAAATGTATACTTTTGCAGGCAAATTAGAATAATTATACATGACAACGAACAAAAGTAAACGATTAGATTCGATAAAAATGATTATCTCTAGTAAAGAGATAGGTAGTCAGGAAGAGCTGCTTCAAGAGTTGGCTAAGGAAGGCTATGAACTTACACAAGCTACTTTGTCAAGGGACTTGAAGCAAATGAAAGTTGCAAAAGCTGCCACAACAAATGGTAATTATGTGTATGTTTTACCGAATGACACCATGTATAAAAGGACAATTGATGTGCCTAGTGCTGGTGAGATGTTGTTGCAAAGCGGTTTTAAATCTATTGACTTTTCCGGAAATATGGCTGTTATAAAAACACGTCCCGGATACGCAAGTAGTTTGGCTTATGACATCGATAACCGTGAATATAAGGATATTATTGGCACAATTGCAGGAGATGATACAATATTGTTGGTTTTCAGGGATGGCTATTCCCGAAATGAAATAAGACAGTCATTGTCTCAGATTATTCCGAATATTTAATCTACATAATAACACTAAAAATATAACATTAAAGGAAAAAATGGAAATCAATATTGAAATTCTTGTAGCCAACGAGAGTCATATTCCATACGTTGACATTATTTTAAACACAATAGAAGCAGCTGCCAAGGTTCGCGGAACCGGTATTGCAAAGCGCTCCCCTGAATACGTAAAACAAAAGATGATTGAGGGAAAAGCGATTATAGCCCTTTGCGGAGATGAGTTTGCTGGATTTTGCTATATAGAAACATGGAGTAACAAAGCATTTGTTGCCAATTCAGGATTAATTGTTGTTGATAAATTCCGTGGTCATGGCCTGGCAAAGAAAATCAAGCGTCGTGCATTCGAACTTTCACGCCAACGTTTTCCGGAAGCTAAAATATTTGGTTTAACTTCTGGCTTGGCAGTAATGAAAATTAATTCAGAATTAGGATATGTTCCTGTAACTTTCTCAGAACTTACAGATGATGAGGCTTTCTGGAAAGGTTGTCAGAGTTGTGTTAATTACGATATTCTTCAAAGAACAGGTGGAACAAAATGTATTTGTACTGCTATGCTTTACGATCCTGCAAAACATCCGGATGATCCATTCAACAAGACAAAGAATGATAAAGAAGAAGCAGGAAAAACAGAAGAATCAGAAAATAAATAAGGTTATAAAAATATTAGATAGATATGAAAAAAGAGAAGGTAGTTTTAGCATTTAGTGGTGGTTTGGATACCTCATTTTGTGCAAAGTATTTGTCAGAAGAAAAAGGATACGAAGTATATACAGCTGTAGCTAATACTGGCGGATTTAGCGATGAAGAGTTGAAAGTAATAGAAGACAAGGCTTATAAACTAGGTGCTGTAAAGCATGTAACTCTTGATGTAACTCAGGAATATTACGAAAAGAGCATCAAATATATGGTATTTGGTAATGTTCTTCGTAACGGAACTTATCCTATTTCTGTAAGTTCAGAGCGTATTTTCCAGGCAATAGCTATCATTAATTATGCAAAGGAAATAAAGGCAGATTATGTAGCTCATGGAAGTACAGGTGCTGGTAATGATCAAATCCGTTTTGACCTTACTTTTGATGTCCTTGCTCCTGAAATCAAAATTCTAACTCCTACACGTGATATGTCTCTTACTCGCGAATATGAAATTGACTATCTTAAAAAACATGGAATAGAAGCTGACTTTAAGAAACTTGAATATTCTATCAATAAAGGTCTTTGGGGAACATCAATCGGTGGAAAAGAAACTCTTCACTCAGAACAAGGTCTTCCTGAAGAAGCTTATCCTTCGCAAGTTACTTCAACCGGAACAGAAACATTGAAACTTGAATTTGTAGATGGTGAGATTCATGCGGTTAATGGAGAAGTATTTGAAAATAAAGTTGCCGCTATCAATAAGATTGAAGAAATTGGCTCAAAATATGGTATTGGCCGTGATATGCACATTGGTGATACTATTATTGGTATTAAAGGTCGTGTAGCTTTCGAAGCTGCAGCACCTATGCTTATTATTAATGCTCATAAAATGTTGGAGAAACATACGCTGAGCAAATGGCAACAATACTGGAAAGATCAAATTGGTACATGGTACGGAATGTTCCTTCACGAAGCTCAATATCTGGAACCTGTAATGCGCGACTGCGAAGCTATGCTTCAAAGTTCTCAACGTAATGTTAATGGTACAGTAATTATTACTCTTCGCCCATATTGTTTTAGCTTAGTAGGTGTTGAATCATCTTTCGATTTGGTTAAGACTGACTTTGGTGATTATGGTGAAGTTGGTAAAGGATGGACTGCAGAAGATGCTAAAGGATTTACCAAGATTCTTTCTAACCCATTGAGAGTATATTACGCTAACCAAAAGAAAAACGGAAAATAACAAATACGAGTTTTGTAGATTATGATTAAAGTCGGAATTATAGGAGGAGCAGGATATACAGCAGGAGAGTTGATTCGTTTGCTTATAAACCATCCAGATGTTGAAATCGTTTTTATTAATAGTAGCAGTAATGCCGGAAACAAGATAACTGATGTTCACGAAGGTCTTTATGGCGAAACAGATATGGTTTTTACCGATGAATTGCCTCTTGACAAGATTGATTTGCTTTATTTCTGTACAGCTCATGGTGATACCAGAAAATTTATGGAAAGCCATACTCTGCCGGAAAATCTAAAAGTAATAGATCTTTCGATGGATTATCGCATTGCTTCTGATGAACACGATTTTATTTATGGTCTTCCCGAACTGAACCGTCATCGTATTTGTCAAAGTAAACATGTGGCTAACCCTGGATGTTTTGCTACATGTATTCAATTAGGTTTATTACCTCTTGCAAAAAATCTGTTGCTGAATGGAGATGTATCTGTAAATGCGATCACCGGTTCTACCGGCGCTGGAGTAAAACCAGGAGCTACTTCGCATTTTAGCTGGAGAAACAATAACATGTCTATCTATAAGCCATTCTCTCATCAGCATGTTCCTGAAATAAAGCAATCTGTTAAACAATTGCAGAATAGCTTTAATTCAGATATAGATTTTATTCCTTATCGTGGCGATTTTGCCCGTGGCATCTTTGCAACTCTTGTTGTTAAGACAAGCGTAACACTGGATGAAATTAAACGAATGTATATTGAGTACTATGAAAAGGACTCATTTGTACATGTTGTTGATGCGAATGTGGATTTAAAGCAGGTAGTAAACACAAACAAGTGTTTAATCCATCTCGAGAAACATGGTGATAAGCTTCTTATCATTTCATGCATAGATAACTTATTAAAAGGTGCTTCCGGACAAGCTGTTCATAATATGAACCTGATGTTCGGACTGGAAGAAACAGTAGGGCTGAGATTAAAACCGAGTGCCTTCTAAAACAACCAACAAAAGAAATGAAACTATTTGATGTGTATCCTTTATTCGATATTAATATCGTAAAAGGAAAAGGATGTAAGGTCTGGGATGATAAAGGTAATGAATATCTGGATCTTTATGGCGGACATGCTGTAATTTCAATTGGTCATAGTCATCCTCATTATGTGGAAATGATCCAAAAGCAAGTTGCAGAGTTAGGCTTTTACTCTAATTCTGTAGTAAATAAACTGCAACAGCAATTAGCAGAACGCCTTGGAAGAATATCCAGCTATGAGGACTATTCATTCTTCATGATCAACTCTGGTGCAGAAGCAAATGAAAATGCATTGAAACTTGCTTCTTTTCATACCGGACGTAAACGGGTGGTGTCTTTCTCAAAGAGTTTTCATGGCCGTACTTCGGCTGCTGTACGCACAACTGATAATCCTAAGATTGTTGCGCCTATCAATGAGGGCATTGATGTAACTTTTCTGGCTCTTAACGACATTGATAGTGTGCGTTCTGAACTTGAAAAGAACGATGTATGTGCCGTTATTATTGAAGGAATTCAAGGTATAGGTGGTATCAAAGTTCCTGAAAATAGCTTTATGCAGGAATTGCGAAAACTGTGTACGGAAACCGGAACTATTCTGATTTTGGACGAGATTCAGTCGGGATATGGCCGTAGTGGAAAATTCTTTGCCCATCAGTTTGCAGGAATTCGTCCTGACATTATCACAGTAGCTAAAGGCATTGGTAATGGATTCCCTATGGGAGGAGTCTTAATCAGCCCTCTGTTTACCCCAGTTTATGGAATGCTTGGAACAACATTTGGAGGAAATCATCTTTCGTGTGCAGCTGCTCTTGCTGTTATCGATGTGATTGAGAACGAAAATCTGATAGAGAATGCAGCTAAAGTGGGAGCTCATCTTATGAAAGAACTAAAGCAGTTCCATCAGATTAAAGAAGTTCGTGGAGAAGGACTTATGATAGGTCTTGAATTTGAAGAACCTGTTAAGGAACTTAGGACCCGACTGTTATTTGAACAGAAAGTATTTACCGGTGTAAGTGGTATGAATGTGATACGACTTCTTCCTCCGCTTTGTTTAAGCCTGGAGCAAGCCGATGAATTTATTGAAAGATTTAAAAAAGCCCTTAATTGATCTACCCTCAAAAATTAGATTGGTTAATGAATAGATAATAATAGGACTGAGTTCGGAACATAACCGACTTAGTCCTTTTTTGTTTAGTGTTTATCTCTAATACATAATAAGTAACACTAGGCTTTGTTTTTTATGCAACTTGCTTACATTTTGAAGTTTTTTATGTAAGTTTGCAAGTGATACCAAGAATAGTTAAACTAAGATGATATGAAAATAGCAATTATTGGAGCAGGCAACATGGGCGGAGCTATTGCTCGCGGTATTGTACAAGGTTCCAAAGTCAAAGCAGTTGATATAACAGTTGCCAATCCTTCCAATGGTAAACTTGATGCTTTAAAGGCATTCAACCCGGAAATTAACGTCACAAACAATAATCAGGAAGCAATAGAGAATGCAGATATCGTTCTTTTAGCAGTTAAACCCTGGTTGGTTAAGTCGGTATTGGAAAACATCAGCTTTGATTCAAAAAAACAGATTCTTGTTACGGTAGCTGCAGGTGTTGCTTTTACAGAATACTGTAAAATTGTAGGTGAATCAGCAACTATTTTTCGTGTTATTCCAAATACAGCGATCTCACTTCTTGAAAGTACCACGTTAATAGCATCCTACAATGCATCTAAAGAACAAGAACAATTTATGCTCGATCTTTTTGATGAAATGGGACTGGCTATGATTATCAATGAATCGCAGATGAGTGCTGCTACAGCGCTTACTTCTTGTGGTATTGCTTATGTGCTGAAATATATTCATGCGGCTGTTGAGGCTGGTGTGGAAATGGGTATCTATCCCAAAGATGCACAAAAAATGGTGGCACAGTCTGTAAAGGGTGCTGCCGAGCTTTTATTACAGAACGATACACACCCTGCCATTGAAATTGATAAGGTTACTACACCGGGCGGATTAACAATTAAAGGACTTAATGAATTAGAACATGCAGGCTTTAGCTCGGCTATAATACGAGCAATGAAAGCAAGCAGATAATACCATTTTATCATGGATGAACAAATAAAACAAATTGCAGAACGTTTACGCGGATTGCGTGAAGTACTTGAACTGTCAGTGGAAGATGTAGTAAAAGACTGCGGACTCTCTATTGAAGAATATGCTCAGGCAGAAAGTGGTGAATCAGACATCTCGGTAAGTATGTTACAAAAGGTTGCCCGTAAGTATGGTGTGGCTCTTGATGCACTGATGTTTGGTGAAGAACCAAAAATGAGTACTTATTTTCTTACCCGTGCAGGCAAAGGTACATCTATTGAAAGAACCAAGGCTTACAAATACCAGTCATTGGCTGCTGGATTTAAGGACAGAAAAGCTGATCCGTTTATTGTAACTGTTGAACCAAAGGGAGAAGATTGCCCAATTAATTTCAATGCTCATGCCGGACAGGAGTTTAATCTTATTATTGAAGGCCGCATGCTGTTGAATATTAATGGTAAAGAGCTGATTCTGAATGCTGGCGACAGCATTTACTTTGATTCAAAACAACCTCATGGAATGAAAGCACTTGATGGTAAATCGGTGAAGTTCCTGGCTATGATTATGTAAACAACCATAGCTTTTTTAGTTAACCGATTTACAATGATAATAACTTATAGAAATATGATCGAAAGATTTTTAGAAAAGACAGAGTTTACTTCACAGGAAGACTTTGAACAGAATTATAAACTTAAGGTTCCTGCGAATTTCAACTTTGCTTACGATGTAGTAGATGCATGGGCTGCTGAACAACCTGACAAACTAGCCCTTCTATGGACTAATGACAAAAACGAATGTCGTCGCTTTACCTTTGCCGAGATGAAGGAAGAAACAGATAAAACTGCTTCTTACTTTCTTTCTCTGGGTATTAAGAAAGACGACAAGGTGATGGTTATCTTGAAGCGTAGATATGAATTCTGGCTTACGATTATTGCTTTGCACAAAATTGGAGCTGTGATTATTCCTGCAACCCACTTACTTACAAAGAAAGATATTATTTATCGTAACAACGCTGCTGATATCATGACTATTGTAGCCGATGGTGATGAACTTATTATTGGTCACATCAATGATGCAATGGCTGAATCTCCATCAATGAAACACCGTGTCTCTATTGGTCCGGTTATTCCTGAAGGATGGGAAGATTTCCATAAAGGAATTGAAAATGCGGTTCCTTTTGTTCGTCCGGCTCATGTAAACGATAATGAGGATATTATGCTTATCAGCTTTACTTCAGGTACAACAGGTAACCCGAAGATGGTAGCGCATAATTTTGTTTATCCATTAGGTCACATCATTACTGCAAAATACTGGCACAACCTTCACGAAGGTAGTTTGCACCTCACTATCGCCGATACCGGTTGGTTAAAGGCTCTTTGGGGAAAGCTTTACGGTCAGTGGATTGCCGGCGCAGCTGTGTTTGTTTACGATCATGAGAAGTTTACTCCTTCTGCTATTCTAGAGAAGATTCATGATTATCACATCACCTCTCTTTGTGCACCTCCTACAATCTTCCGTTTCCTTATCCGTGAAGACCTTACTAAATACGATCTTTCTTCATTGGAATATTGCACCATTGCAGGTGAAGCGTTGAACCCAGCTGTTTACGAACAGTTCCACCAGCTTACAGGTATTAAGTTGCGTGAAGGTTACGGACAGAGTGAAACTACTCTTGTAATCTTTACTTCTCCATGGATGGAACCTAAACCAGGTAGCATGGGTGTTCCTAGTCCTAACTATAACGTAGATTTGCTTACTCCCGACGGTCGTTCGGCTGAGGAAGGTGAACAGGGACAGATTGTGATTCGTCTAGATAACGGACTTCCTGTGGGACTTAGTGAAAGGTACTACAGAAATGAAGAGTTAACCAACGAAGCTTATCATGATAATATGTATTTCACAGGCGACCTTGCATGGAGAGACGAAGATGGCTATTTCTGGTTCGTAGGTCGTGCTGACGATGTAATTAAGAGTTCTGGTTACCGTATTGGCCCATTCGAAGTAGAAAGCGCATTGATGACTCACCCTGCGGTTGTGGAATGTGCCATTACCGGTGTTCCCGATGAAATCCGTGGACAAGTAGTTAAAGCTACAATTATACTTTCTAAGGAATACAAGGCGAAAGCAGGTGAAGAGCTTGCTAAAGAACTTCAGGATCATGTGAAGAAGGTTACTGCTCCTTACAAATATCCTCGTGTGATTGAATTCGTTGACGAACTTCCAAAGACTATCAGTGGTAAGATTCGTCGTGTTGAAATCCGCGATAAAGATTCAAAGAAATAATTTCATTATTATCGATATAGGAAAAGGCATCCCGTTATTCGGGGTGCCTTTTTAAGTTTATATAGGCCCTTCAAAGTCTGATAAGAAATTTAAAGTTTGTTCTTCTAAGTGTTTGTATAATAACGTCTTTACCCTTATGAATTTGCTTCCCAATTTATTGGTGAATGGATTTTATTTATTGGGCAATGATGGGTTGTTTATTGAGGAATAAATATAATTTATTGGCGAATAAATTTATGTATATAACCTCTTTTGCTCAAAGCTTTTATAACAGGAAGAATCTTTTTTGCCTATACCTATAAATAACCTAATCATCTATTTTAATAAAGATGCTGAATGGGTAATAGATTGATTGTTAAGTGATTGCAAAAATAGTTATTGTAATGCTAATCTATCTTAAAATTTGATTTTTCTATGAGGTATTTTATCTGTATACATCAACACAAATGACACTTACATTTATAGTGTTATAGTTTTGTTATTGTTTTGAAATGGATATTACAATTTGAATAATAGCATTGCAATGATTTATTTGTAATAACTGATTTAAGAAATAGGAATGTTATTTTTGTTCCTTAAAATAGCTTTAAAGCATTTAAGAACAATGATTTTTTGTTTTTATTCTATTGAATTGAAATGTGCTTATTGTATTTTTTATTTTGTTGATTGTAGGATATACAATAACTTTTTTAGTGACTGCCTATACTACAATAAGGCTAGGTAAATGCTTAAGTAATAAATAATTAAAATAAGTGTTCATATTACATTTATTTATGTACAACGTTTGCATAAGATATTGCATAAATGTACTTTTTGCGTTTTGATGAAGAAATATTTTCTCTATATATTTGCCAGATAATCAATTTTATTTTTATCAATGAAAACTACTAAAATCTCATTAATCGATGTATTCTCTGGTTCACCTTGGGAAGTTGAACTTATTAAAGGTTTATTAGAAAAAGCTAACGTTCAGACTAAAGTAAAAGATGAAGCTGAAATGAGAGTAGCTGTTCCCAGTGAAAGCTATACTCAAGCAATGAAAGTACTAGCCAACCGTATATAAGCAGTATATATTTATTTTTGTTACATCAACATTTTGTAATAGAGGTTTGTTATATTTGCACTCGTAAATATAGAAGTAAATAATTATGGGTTCAAGTGATAAACTACCTCTGGTAGAAGTTTTCTTTGGTTCTCCATGGGAAGCTGAATTAGTTAGAGGACTTCTTGAAAGTGTTGGCATACAAGCTGCTTTGAAGAATTATAATATGGGATATATGGCTATTACCATGTTAACTGAGATGCCGACAGGTGGTGGGGTGGCTGTTCTTGTATCTGCCGATGACTATGATACGGCCACTGAAATTATAGCCAACAGAGAAAATGTTGAGTAAAGCAGAATATAAAATCTTTTAGGCAACAATTTTATAAAGATTTTGTTATATTTGTGGATAAAGTATAAATCCTTAAATATAATAATTATGACTGCAGACGATAAAACTCCATTGGTGGAAGTGTTTACTGGCACTCCATGGGAAGCGGAATTAGTGAAAGGGTTATTAGAAAGTGTAGATATTGAGGCTGCTTTGAAAGATGATAACCTTGGAAGTATGGCTCCTGCTATGACTGTTAACTTTGGTCCGGGTGGTATGAAGGTACTCGTATCTGCCGATGATTATGAAGCTGCGGTACAGGTCGTAGAAAATAGAGAGATAAAGAAATAATGAAAAGAGGCATCACAGATTTTGATTTGTGATGCCTCTTTCAGTTTTTATTATATTCTTTCCAACATAAACATCCTTGGTCCCCCTATGATTTGAGAATGCTGTATGTCACTTCAATTACTAATAAAAAGTAAATCTTATACTTGTAATGTTTTAAGGTAAGCCTCAATTCGGTCCATGCCTTCCTTGATGTTTTCAAGTGAATTAGCATATGAAAAACGGATATATCCTTCGCCACCAGTTCCGAAATCTACTCCCGGAGTTACACCTACGTGAGCATGCTCAAGTATATCAAAAGCAAATTTATATGAATCTTTAGTAAATTTGCGTGCATCACAGAATATATAGAAGGCTCCTTTAGGTTCTGCATCAATCTTGAATCCCATCTCTTTTAAGCGGGAAATCATGTATACTCTGCGTTCATTATAGATAGCTTTCATCTTTTCAACATCCTGTTCTGCTTCTTTCAAAGCTGCGATACCAGCCTGCTGAGCAATGCTTGGAGCACAGATAAACAGATTCTGCTGTAGTTTTTGCAACGAACGGATATATTCTTTTGGAGCAATAAGATAGCCTAATCGTAATCCTGTCATAGCAAATCTTTTTGAGAATCCGTTTAGCACAAATGCTTTGTCGGTAAACTCAAGGATGCTTCGTGCTCTACCTTCATAAACCAGTCCGTGATAGATTTCATCGGAAATAACAGGAACTCCCAGAGTTGCTATCTGCTTCATGAAAGAATCATCAAGAAGTGTTCCGGTGGGATTCATCGGTGAGTTGATGAATATGCCTCGGGTACGGGGAGTGATACTTTTCTTTATATCTTCTATGTCGTATTGAAATCCGTTGGAAGCACGTAAAGGAACCAGCACCGGATTTGCATGAGCAGCAAGTGTAAAGTTTCTATAGCAGGCATAGCCTGGATTCGACATAATAACTTCACTCTCTGGCTCACAAAGTAACATGAGCGTTAACAGAATAGCTGGTGATGAACCGGATGTTACCACAATACAGCCGGGATCAACGTCCACGTTATACTCTTTCTTGTAAAAATCTGCAATTGCCTGTCGAAGATCAGGATGCCCCAACGAATGGGTGTAGTGAGTCTGATGCTTATCGTAAGCAGCTTTTGCGGCCTGAGCCACACATTCCGGAATATCAAAGTCGGGCTCGCCAACTTCCATGTGAATAATGGAGATTCCCTGTTTTTGCATTTCGTTTGCTTTTTCCAAAACATCCATTACAATGAACGGGGTAATTTGCTCCACTTGAGGGTTTGTAGTTCTCATTAATAGGTTATTTGACTGCAAAAATACAAAAAAACAGTTTAGCAAATCTCCTTTTAATATACTTTTAACCAAATTGAAGAATTGAATATATCTCTATTTAATTCAGTTATAAAAAGATATTTATCAAAAAAGAAAATAACATAATTAAGACAAATACAACACTAACAAGCGCTATAGTAAGATTTCTTCCGATGAATTTCACCAACATGGCAATTGACGAAACGCATACAGATGAGGATGCCAGAGAAAATGCCATGGCACTGCCCATTGTTAAGTCTGTATATTGAAGCAAGGGCTTTAGAAATATAACATCAGTACCGTTGCATACATAAAGAGGTATACCAACTAAAGTCATAATAATGGTAGCCCAAGGCTCATGACTGAAGCTCATGCTTTCTAAATATTGTCTGGGATTCCATAAGGCAAAAGCGAAGCTTATCAATCCGGCTATTAAAATATATGGCAATAATTTACGTGTTATCTTAACGGTCTTAACAAATGGATCACGATCAACAACAGCGTCACATTCTGTAACGCATGCTTTATAGTCACCCCATGAAAACGATTTGAAATGTTTTGAAATATAATCGATGGCTATTCCTGAGATGATAGACAACAGAAAAGAAAAAACGATTCTCAATAGGGCATATTTTAATCCTAAAACGGTAAAAGAGACAAGTATAATATATGGATTAAGCAGAGGAGCTGCAATAACAAAAGTAATGATTACTTTTAATGATGTGCGTTTCTTCATTGAATCAATTAATGGAACCACTCCGCAGGAGCATACAGGAAGTATCGCTGCATAAGTGAATGCAAGTAATTGATTCTTGGGATAGAAACGTTTTATCTTATAAAAATATCGTTCTACCAGGACTCCGGCAAATACGCCAAGAATAACTACAATAAACAGTTCCAAAATGTTTTCATACAAATAAAAGAACCATCTTGGAACAGAGCTGTATACAATACACGCTTCATGACTTAATGAACTAAATCCCATCATATTCATATATATCATATGAATGACAGTAATCATGATAACTGTAATGACTATTGTGCGTGACACACTCTTTTGACGCTCTTGCTGTTTTCTTTTAAGTTCTCTTATGTCGATAGCTGCTTCTTCTGCTTTCATAAATTTCTTATTGTTTTATGTTGAATAATTCCTGATGGAAAAGAGACTCTTTATCTACTTTTCGCATAATTGTGATTTTAGCACAATTCTTATTGTTTTGAATAATTAGTAGTGAGAGTTTTTTTTCCCACAGACCTTTTGATATCTCGATCCAGTCAGTCTGATTCCCAATATCCAGTCCGCTGACAAATACCTTGGCCTGTTTCATTCCTGATTTACATGTCTCAGGAAGAGTTTTGATTCTTATTGATAGTTCAATCCTGTCTCCAATTTTATACTGTTCCTGCTTTTCTTTTAAATACTTTACCTGAATCTGAGCATTGATCTGAACAGCGATGCATAGAAATAATAATCCTAAATAATATTTCATCCTGATTACTGTTTATATATAGCACTTCTTGGACAACTCCTCACACAATTTCCACATCCTGTACACTTGGAAGCATCAATGACAGCCTTCCCACCGGAAAAAGATAGTGCCCCATGGCTACAAGAGTTTCTGCAATGTCCACAGCCAGTACATTTAGATGAATTTACTGCATAAGTTGATGAACTAGTACTTCCAGAGTTTGTTCCTGATCCTGATGAACCGCTTGTACTTGCTGTAGTTATAGCACTTCTTGGACAGCTTTTAACACAATTTCCACATCCGGTACATTTGGACGTATCAATAACAGCTTTTCCGCCAGAAAAAGAAAGTGCCCCATAACTGCAAGAATTTCTGCAATTGCCACAACCTGTGCATAAAGAGGAAGAAACAGTGTAGACAGATGAACTGCCAGTAGAACTTCCGCTAGTTGTACTGCCCGATGTGCCTGAACCTGATGAGTTGTTGGTTGAGGTTATATATCCATCAGTGATAGCATTTGATGAACAAACCAATACACATTCACCGCATCCAGTACATTTAGTTGGATCTATAGATACTTTGTAAAGGTAGTCACTGTTTGAAATTGTGTCCCAGCTTATGGCATGCGAACCACATACCTGAACGCACTTTCTGCATCGGGTGCATTTATCTGTGTTGATGGAATATATATTGCCAGACTCTTTGCATGAATTCATTATAATCATCAACGCCAGAGTCGTAAAAAACAGAATGCCAAGTAACTTTCTCATAAGAGTATTGTTATGTGATGATTTTAAAATGTGATACGTAACTCCACCTTTCCAAAGAACGAATTCCTGGATACATATTTCAGATAAGCCGAATCGTCTGTTACCATATTCGGATGGTTCAGATATCCAATTGTAGCATTCAAGAGGAAAGCTTTACCAAGATTTTTGCTTAGCGTGAGATCTAACTCCTTCATTTTGCTAGGTGTCGTATTATAATCATCTGGAGTATAACCTGTAACGGCACCAGTTTGCATAGCTCCCTGAATTTTCAATGAGGTCTTTATGGCAGGGAATGAATGCTTTAATCCAATTTGTACGAATGGCATGTCCAGTGCATCAAGACGTAACACCTCTCCTGCAAAGATATTACTGAAAGAGTTGGTTGCTATGGCTCCTGCATCGTTCTTCTTCATTCCAATGTACCGGGCAAATAATTTCGTCATTTGCCCATTTGCCCAGTCTATCTGTCTGTCGGCTATAGCAGAATAAATAATTGCATTATTATTTTTTGATGATTGCAGTAATATTTCCGGTTTAAGATTTATTCCTCCCAGACTAAATTCTCCGTAAGCTCCTGTTATAAATGCTTTTTGGGAGATCAGATCGCCAAATTCATGATAAGCAACTAGTCCCAGAGATTTTATGTTGAGAAAAGACTCCTTAAGTGTTGTGCCAAACTCTCCGCTGGATGAGAATTCATTATCTCCTTTTGAAGAATTAGGATGCCAGGTTAAAGTAACCATACCCAGATTAGTCTGTCCGAAGCTATTGCCCAAATCAGAGCGTGGTCTTCCAGGTACAATATTATACAAGTAACCCAAAGTACAAAACGTTCCATTCCTTGCAAAGTCCTTCATTATAGATCCACCAACAGCATTGAAATCAATGTTACCTAGTTTCACCCGATAATTGGCTCCAACAACACGTTCGTTTAAAAGGTAGTAATCATCGCTCTTGGCTGAATGTAATCCTAGAGTAAGAGTTTGCTTCTCACCGGAATATCTGTAGAATGCTTCTCTGAGACCAAAGCTGTAAAGGCCATTGTTATCTCTGTCTCCACCTGAACGGTACCATGATTTGAAGCCTCCTTCCAGATAAAATGTATTCTTATTTACACTATAATCCAAAGCACCGAAAACTAAAAGATTGGATAAAGCTGACTTTTCAATAAATCCGCCTGTAGTAGTCACTTCACCAGCCCACATCAGATTACTTTGTCCGAAAGGTTTCAGGCTGCCTCCCAATCTGCTGGGGCATTCCCATTGAGCTTTCACTGTTGACGAAATCATAAGTGCCAGTATCATGACCGACAATATCTTTGTTCCGGGTTTATGATTTTTTATTTTTAAAGCTTTTTTCTTACAGCCATCGAAGCATTCACCACACATAATGCAGTCTTCATTATGCAGTACTGTTTTTCTTTCCTCGTGTATCATAGCCCTTTGATTACATTCGTCATTACAATTTTTACAATTTACGCAGAAATCGTTCTTGCTCAACCTTCTGGCTCCAGGAATAAAGGATACCCATCCAAGAATGAGTCCTACCGGGCATAGTGTCCGGCAAAATGGTTTGTATATCAGTACTGATGATATTAACAGAATACCCAGTAATGCATAACCAATCCAGTTTACTGCTATCATGTTGAATGCAACTTTGAACGGATCTATTTCACAGAATAAATTTGTTTGGGTTATCACAAGCTGAACAATCCATAAGCCGAAGGCTGAGATCTGAATTATTTTCAGATACTTCTGTGCCTTTAAAGAGTTTATCAACCTTAGTTTCCGCGAACGAAACAGGAACTCCTGCAACGCTCCGAGATGGCATAACCAACCACACCATACTCGCCCAAACAGATAAGTGGCTGGAATCAGTAAAAGAAACCAAAGTAAAGCTTCCCAATTTATTTTCAGACCCATAATAAAGAGTATCAGACTTTGAAAACTTGAAATCATACATGAACATCCACCTCGGTAAAATCCCAGATACAGTAGCCCTCCAAGTAAAAATAGTCCTCTTGTTTTTCTAAACCAAGAATATCGTATCATAAATCCGATGATTCCAAGTATGAAAAAGATAACAATAGGTTCATAAATAAGAGATTCATTAACCTTGTTGTCAACCTTAGTGGGAGATGTTAATGTCGAAATTGAATCTGCTGATTGAAATTCATTGTTGTTAGAAGTAGAAGTAGAAGTATTAGCATCGGCCGAGGAAAATTCCTCAGTTGAAGCTTGAGAGAATTCGTCGCCTGGAGGCAATGTACGTGCAGATCCTTCTGAATTAGTTGTATCCTGCGTAAACTCATTGCCAGGAGAAGCAAATAAACTTGCAGAACTTATTGGAGATTTTTTTTTTAAAACCGGACAATTTTTAGGTACTGTTTTGGAATGGAATAATGGCTGGGCAAAATAGCTTCCTAAAACTAAAATTATCAGAATAGAACTGATCGCAATAATGTATTTCTTCTTGTAAGTTACATATAACCACGCTGCACCCAAAGCAAGCAGGATAGATATGAAAATAGTATTTGTCAGGCTTGCTCCCGGATGCTCTTGTGCATATAGTGAACACGACTGATCACAAACAGCATTTGCACTGTTCAGTATTTTTGCAATGCTATCTGCTTTAACCTGAGTAATCTTTGCATTGAGTGATATACTCAAATGCAACATACACAGTATGATTATGATTTTCTGAACCAGAAATTTATGCATAAAGAGGAGGGTTATTTATCCAAAGTGAATACTCCATATCCTCCATCTTTATCGCATGTACGTGATGCTGAGAGCATAATTTTATTCTTATTATCGTTCAAAACTTTTGTTTTTATTTGTCTGGTGAATATACCCGGAGATTCCTGCTTCCAGTCGGTTGCTCCAAGAACCTGTATCCCACTGTATTTAAATTGAGTGCTCTGTGCTGCTACTTTACAGTTTCTATGTATCAATGTGAGCTTAACATTGATTATTAGTTCTTCTCCAACTTTACAGCTTTTCTTGTTTTCAGAGGTTGAAAATTCAAAATGACATGCCATTACATTTGATAATCCTATTACTAAGAAGCAAATTAAGATTCCAAGCTTTTTCATACACTAGTTTTTTATTAGTTATATATTTGATTTATGTTGCTTTGCTAAAAAAATATGAACTTTGATTCTTTTCCTTTTCATTTAATAATTTGTTGCTCAGATAAATTATTTGTGCATAAATCATGAAAGAAAGGTGCTGGTTAGGAATGTCATTCAGAATGACTTAGGCCAAAAGTATCAGAGGCAGGTGTTCAAACAAAAAAGAATCGACATAACCAAATCTTTTATAGATGGAAATACTTCTTTAGAGAAAAAGCAGAGAAGTCTTTTGTTTATGCCTCTTTTAATAGTCCTTCTATATTTATATTTCTGAAAAACAATAATATATTTACATAACCTTTATTGCTGTTATCTGATAAGCTGATGCATGGACTATTATTGGGATATGTTTTAAGAAAACAGATGTATTTTATCACAGATCGATTATATTTCCTATATTTGTGCTTCTAATTTATAACTAAGAATGGCGTATCAATTTACAAAGATTGCAGTTAAGATAGGCAGTAATGTACTTACCCGTAAGGATGGTTCTCTCGATGTAACCCGTATGTCTGCGTTGGTTGACCAGATTGCAGAGCTCCGCAAGGGAGGGGTGGAAGTAATCCTTATATCCTCAGGAGCTGTCGCTTCAGGTAGGAGTGAAGTTCGTGCTTCAAAGAAACTAGATAGTGTAGATCAGCGCCAGCTTTTCTCGGCAGTGGGACAAGCTAAGCTGATTAATCGTTATTATGAGCTCTTCCGTGAACATAAAATCCCCGTGGGACAAGTGCTGACGACTAAAGAAAACTTCGGAACGCGTCGTCATTATCTGAATCAGAAAAACTGTATGACGGTGATGCTCGAAAATGGAGTGATTCCCATCGTGAATGAAAACGACACCATTTCTGTTTCCGAACTTATGTTCACTGATAATGATGAGCTTTCAGGATTGATAGCTAGTATGATGGATACCGAAGCACTCATTATTCTAAGTAATATTGATGGAATTTATAATGGATCGCCATCAGATCCTACTTCATCTGTTATCAGAGAAGTAGAGCATGGAAAAGATCTATCAGATTATATTCAGACAGAGAAGTCGGGCTTTGGTCGTGGCGGTATGCTGACCAAGACTAATATAGCCCGTAAGGTGGCCGATGAAGGAATCACGGTTATTATTGCCAATGGTAAGAAAGATAATATTCTCGTTGATTTATTGAAGAAGCCAAAGACTACAGTCTGCACCCGCTTCATTCCTTCTACACAAGAAGTTTCAAGCGTGAAGAAATGGATCGCCCACAGTGAGGGCTTTGCTAAAGGTGAACTTCACATTAACGAACAAGCAGCCCGAATTATCAATTCAGAAAAGGCGGTAAGCATTCTCCCTGTTGGTATTACCCATATAGAAGGTGAATTTGAGAAAGACGACATAGTGCGCATTATGGATCATAACGGCAAGCAAATAGGGGTGGGTAAAGCTTCTTTTGATTCGTCCGAAGCTAGAGTAATGATCGGTAAACATGGTCTAAAGCCAATTGTGCATTATGACTATCTATATATTGAATAAAAAATCTAATTATTGACAGATGATGGATTTAAAAGATACATTTCAGGCCGTTCAGGCAGCAAGCAGAAAACTTGCCCGACTAAGTGACAAACAGATTAATGAAATATTATTGGCATTAGCTGATGAGGCTGAAGCGCAAATTCCTCTTATCCTTGCTGGAAACCAGAAAGACTTGGCTAAGATGGAGACAAGCAATCCTAAATATGACCGTTTGATGCTTACAGCAGACCGTATAAAAGGAATTGCCGGTGATATTCGTAATGTAGCTACACTACCTTCTCCATTGGGACGTGTACTTATGCAAACCACCCGACCCAACGGGGTGGAACTTACAAAGATCAGTGTCCCCTTCGGAGTGATAGGCATTATTTACGAAGCAAGACCCAATGTGAGCTTTGATGTGTTCTCTCTTTGCTTAAAAAGCGGTAATGCTTGTGTCTTGAAAGGCGGTAGTGATGCCGATTTTTCTAACCGGGCTATTGTGAAAGTAATTCATTCTGTTCTCGAGAAGTTTGGGATTGATACACATGTTGTGGAACTTCTTCCGGCTGACAGAGAAGCTACTTCCCAACTTTTAAATGCTGTGGGATATGTTGACTTACTGATACCTCGCGGAAGCAGTAGCTTGATACAGTTTGTTCGTCAGCATGCCACAATTCCTGTTATTGAAACAGGAGCAGGTGTATGCCATACTTATTTCGATGAGTTTGGTGATCTTGAGAAAGGAACTGCCATTATTAATAACGCCAAAACAAGAAGGGTTAGTGTTTGCAATGCTTTGGACTGCGTAATTATACATGAAAAGCGCTTGTCTGATTTATCATCTCTATGTGAACCTTTACAGAAAAGTAAGGTTATTATATATGCAGATAAAGAAGCTTATAGGGTATTGGATGGTCATTATCCTTTAGATTTGCTTAAGTCTGCCACACCAGAAAGCTTTGGAACAGAGTTTCTTTCGTATACAATGTCTGTAAAGACTGTAAAAGATATCAATGAAGCTCTTGAACATATTTATATAAACAGTTCAAAGCATAGTGAATGTATAGTGACAGAAAATATGGATAATGCAGAATTGTTCACAAAATCTGTTGATGCCGCATGTGTTTATACCAATGTTTCCACTGCATTTACTGATGGTGCGCAGTTCGGTCTTGGGGCAGAAATAGGAATTAGTACACAGAAATTGCATGCTCGCGGTCCAATGGGACTTGAAGAGATTACTTCCTATAAATGGATTATTAAAGGAGATGGTCAGATAAGACAATAATAATTTGATAACAACTAAAAAAAGAAAATAAGATGAGACATTTTACCAATGTAAATGATTTAGGCGATCTGAAAGCAGCTTTAGATGAAGCTTTTGAGATAAAGAAAGACCGTTTCAAATATGTTGAGCTGGGAAGAAACAAAACCCTTCTCATGATATTCTTCAATTCAAGTCTTCGTACTCGTCTCAGTACTCAAAAGGCTGCAATGAATTTGGGAATGAATGTTATTGTGCTCGATGTAAACCAGGGAGCATGGAAACTTGAAACAGAAAGAGGTGTAATTATGGATGGTGACAAGACCGAACACCTTCTTGAAGCCATCCCTGTTATGGGTTGCTATTGTGACATTATCGGTGTCCGTTCTTTTGCTCAATTTCAAAATAAGACAGATGATTATAATGAAGTAATCATTAATCAGTTTATCAAATACTCTGGTCGACCGGTATTCTCAATGGAAGCCGCTACACGTCACCCATTGCAGAGTTTTGCTGACCTCATCACTATCGAGGAATATAAGAAAACGGCTCGTCCAAAAGTTGTTATGACTTGGGCACCACATCCTCGTGCACTTCCGCAGGCGGTACCTAATTCTTTTGCCGAATGGATGAATGCCACCGACTATGATTTCGTTATAACTCATCCCGAAGGTTATGAACTTGATCCTAAATTCGTAGGCAATGCCAAAGTTGAGTACAATCAGATGAAAGCCCTCGAAGGTGCCGATTTTGTTTATGCGAAGAACTGGAGCGCCTATACAGGTGATAATTACGGTCGCGTGATAAGCAAGGATCGCGCATGGACAGTGAGCGCTGCTCACATGGCAGTAACGAACAATGCATATTTTATGCACTGTCTGCCTGTAAGACGAAACATGATCGTAACGGATGATGTAATTGAAAGTTCGCAGTCTATTGTGATACCTGAAGCTGCAAATCGCGAGATTTCAGCACAAGTAGTACTTAAGCGTATTTTAGAAGGGCTTGAATAAAGCCCTTTCTTTTTTAATCTATTTACTATGAAATACAAAAAAAACTTCATTACTCTTTTATTCAGCATAATCTGCTCTTATTATATTTCAGCGCAAAATGCTACTAGTTATCTCTCTGAGTATAATATTCCATATAAATCACAGAATAAAGATGCATACGAACAAAGTCGTTGTAAACTAGATATTTATTATCCTAAGAATGTGAAAAATTTTCCCTCTATTGTGTGGTTTCATGGTGGTGGACTTGAAGGTGGCGAGAAATTTTTTCCAAAAGAATTACTTGATAAAGGTGTTGCAATAATTGCCGTTAATTATCGTCTTAGCCCAAAAGCTACAAACCCTGCATATACAGATGATGCAGCAGCTGCTGTAGCCTGGACTTTTAACCACATTCAGCAGTATGGAGGAAGCACTAAGAAAATATTTGTTTCAGGCCATTCTGCTGGTGGCTATCTTACATTAATGCTAGGTCTTGACAAAAGCTATCTTGCAAAATATAATATCGATGCAGACAGCGTGTCTGCCTATTTCCCAATTAGTGGTCAAACAACGACACATTATACTATTAGGAAAGAAAGAGGACTACCTTTTGATTTGCCTATTATAGATACCTATGCACCTTCTAATCATGCACGCAAGGATGCTTCACCATTTGTCTTGATTACTGGTGATCGTGATTTGGAAATGTCTGCTCGTTATGAAGAAAATGCTCATCTTGCTGCAGTTTTAAAGGCTTTAGGCCACATGCATACTGAGTTGTACGAACTGAAAGGATTTGATCATGGAACAGTTGTAGCCCCAGCTTGTTATCTGATTATTGATCATATCAAAAAATACTGTAAAATAAGGTGATTCATGTGCCAAGAATGCTAAAGCTTAGCCGAATTATAATATAAATCTCGATTTTAGATAAATTTGTATACTAAAGAATTATATTAAACTGATTCCGACTTCTGGACCTATAATTCATTTTTCTCTTTAATAAATTGAAATATGAATAACAAGATCATTGCTTAATGAATGATAATGTATATATAATTAAGTCAACATGCTTTGCCATAAAACAAATTAGAGTATATTTGTCTGATAAAGAAGACATAGGATAGGTGTTTTATATAGAACAGAAAAATAAACCTCATTATTTCACATATTTTATTAGGTATTTTTCCTTTAAAGTTTGTATATATTGCACAGAATTCATACAATGGACGAACAAGTAATATACAAATATTTAACAGGACAAGCAACTACAGAAGAAGAAAAAGAGTTGTTAGCTTGGCTGGAAGCTTCATCGGAAAACAAGCGATTGTTTTTTGATATTGAGGCCATATGGAGATCAAAGCATAATTTCACTGAGAAAAATCAAACTTTAGAATTTTACAATTCTTTAGTTAGAATGAATAATCGCATTGATCAGGCCGAAGCTAAAAAAAGAACTATTAAAAATCAAAAACAAAAGAAACTTGTATATTGGTGGGGAAGTGTTGCTGCTTCAATTTTAGTTACTGTTCTGGTATTTTCTCATTATATCAATAAAAACTCGTCTGTAACCTATTCTTATGCTAACTTTTTACCAGATTCTGTTAAACAGGTAACATTAAAGGATGGATCTGTTGTATGGCTGAATACAAATGCTGTAATTAGTTACTCAGATGAGTATATGGAAAAAGAAAGGCATGTGAAATTAAAGGGACTAGCCTTTTTTGAAGTTGAAAAGGATCCGTTACATCCTTTTATTGTCGAAACAGAAGCTTTTCGTGTTAAAGTATTGGGAACAGCTTTCAGTGTCAATTCAGATTATTCTAAGAATAAAAGTGAAGCAGTTTTGTTAAGAGGATCTATTCAGTTGGAAAATAATGTTGGTGAGAACCTCGCTACACTTCGTCCTGGACAACAGGCAATATATTCGGATAAACAAAAGACTTTAGAAATAAACGAAATTGATGCCAGTTTATATTCTTTATGGCGCTTTCACTTAGTCGCGTTAACTAATGTCTCAATTTCTGATATTATTAATAGTATAGAGCAAAAATATAAAGTAAATATTCTTATTGATTCAGAGGATCTGCAACCACGAAAATATAATTTCTATTATAAGGAAACAAATAGCCTTGATGAAGTTCTTGAACAGCTATTTCATTTAACTGGCCAAAGGGCAAAAGTCTCTCACTGATTTTTTTTTCTAAAAAAACGCATTTTCTATTAGGTAGTTCTTCCTCTTAAATTGTATTAAACGGGAAGACTGGAAATTAATTCTGATATATACTTAATTATATGTCAGAGTACACTTCCTTATTATAATTTTAAATATAAAATTAGTAGCCTATGTAGTATAAGTTAAGAAAGAAAAGACGGAAAGTCTGAAATTAGTTAAGTGAAAAAACCAAATCTATTGATTTAAAATAAAAATGTATTTATGAAAAACAAATCTAATGGCTATGTATGCTTAAAGCCTTTATGTATTGTGCTTTTTTTAGTATGTTTTGGCTTAAAAGCACAAGCATCTCAAAAAGCCGAGGTATTTAATGATAGTTTCAATGTAAACCTTTCATTAAATAATGTTACTCTGAAAAATGTTATTGATTTACTGTCTAAACAGACAGATGTAGTTTTCTCTTATGATAAATCTTTGGAAACAAGGGTTGTGAATGAAGTTGCTGTTAATGCAAAAAATGAAAGTCTTAATGCTATATTAGACAAAATCTTAAAAGGTAGTGGCATTAAATATGAGATCAAAGATCATGTAGTTCTATTATATGACTCAAAAGCTTCTAAATCTACAAGAACTACTAAATCAAATGCTACTCAACAAAAAGTAAGAAAGGTTTCAGGAATTGTAAAAGACAAAAATGGTGAATCAATTATTGGAGCTAGTGTTAAGGTAAAAGGAGAAAAAGTAGGAACAGTTACAGGAATAGATGGTGATTTTTCATTGTCTGTTCCTGGTAATGCCACTCTTGTTATCAGTTATATCGGTTATGTAACACAAGAAGTTTCTATTGCTGGAAAAGAGAGCATTACTGTAACATTGGCTGAAGACGTTCATTCTTTGAATGAAGTTGTTGTAACTGCCATGGGTATTAAGAGACAAAAACGCTCAATTGGTTATTCAACTACAGAAGTTGGTGGTGATCAGTTGACTGCATCTCGTGACTTAAACTTAGGTAATGCATTAAGCGGTAAAATTTCAGGTGTGAGCGTTGCTGGTAATGCTACAGGTCTAGGTGGTTCAAGCCGTGTTATTATTCGTGGTAATGCATCTTTGGCAGGGAACAATCAGCCTTTGTATGTTATTGATGGTGTGCCTTTCGATAATACCAATCAAGGAAATGCAGGAACCTGGGGTGGTATGGATATGGGTGACGGTATGTCAAACATCAATCCTGATGATATTGCAAATGTGCAGGTTTTAAAAGGTGCTGCAGCATCTGCCCTTTATGGATACCGTGGTGGTAACGGTGCTATTTTGATTACTACAAAATCAGGTAAGAAAGACCAAGATGGTATTGGCCTTGAATTTAATAATAACCTCACATTTAACTCAGTTTACGATTACCGTGATTTTCAAAAAACTTATGGTCAGGGAACTCAGGGTGTTAAACCTGCAGATCAGACTTCTGCTTACCAGACTTACAATTCAAGTTGGGGCACTAAGCTTGATGGTAGTAATTTTGTAAACCGTAATGGCGAAACAGCACGCTATGGTTATATTGATAACTGGAAAAATTTCTATCGTACCGGTGTTGACGAAACTGCATCATTAGCAATCAGCGGTAAGAACGATAAAGTAACTTATCGTTTTGGCTTGTCAAACACATTCTCTCAGGCTAACTTACCTAATGCAGGTTTAAACCAGCAAGGTATAAACATGAACACAATATATGATATAACCAAGAAACTACACTTAACCATTAATGCAAACTACGTTTTTGAACATGTTAATGGTAGAGCAAACTTGTCTGATGGCAATGGAAATACAAATGCTACCTTATTATATCTTGCAAATGGCTATGATGTAAGATGGTTAAAAGGAGATAAAGGTGCTGCTACCGATGGCACAGAATTACAGCCAGGTAACAATGTTTACTTTAACAACCCTTACTGGTTGCAATATAAAAAAACAAATGAATCAGACAAGAATCGTTTAACAGGAGCTGCTACTCTGCGCTATGATATTACCGATTGGTTATATGCTCAGGGTCAGGTTTCAAGAGATGGGTATATTCTTTCTTTCAAACAGGTTCAACCTGATGGCGCTGCTGCAGACCCTAATGGTTACATCCAGGAATATGAAAAGAACTTCTCTGAAATGAACCTTAATTATTTAATTGGTGTAAATAAAAAGTTTAGTGATTTCTCCGTAAATGCAACAGTTGGTGGTAACAGACAACGTGATATTACTAAGCAATATGGAACAAATGGTGGTATTCGTCCATTTGTAATTAGCGGTGTTTATTCAACTTCTAATGTTTCTGCAAATACGCGTACTTTTGCTAAAGATTATACAGAATATCAGGTAAATTCTGTGTATGGTACTGCCGATTTTGGTTATAAAGATTGGTTATTCCTTAATTTTACAGGGCGTAACGACTGGTTCTCTACTTTGGATCCTAAAAATAACCATTATTTCTATCCTTCTGTAAGTTTAAGCTGGATGTTGAGTGATTGTTTTAAATTACCAGAATGGATTACTACAGCTAAAGTTAGAGCTTCTTTGGCTTCCGCATCTAATGGTACTTCTCCTTATTTGACTTTGTTAACTTATACTATGAACGATTTCACTGTTCAAAATCAATCAATGGGTTATATTAACAACTCAGCTGTACCTAATGCTTATTTGAAACCAGTTAAAATCAGCGAAAAGGAAATTGGTGCAAACGCATCTTTCTTTAAAAATCGTTTAGGATTCGATTTTGCTGTTTATGAAAAAAACACAAAAGACGACATTGTTCCTGTTTCAACTAGCCAGGCTTCCGGTTTCAGTTCTGCATATCGTAATATTGGTGAGATTCGTAATAGAGGTCTTGAACTCATGGTGTTTGGCGTTCCTGTTAGCACAAATGATTTTACATGGAATACTTCTTTGAATCTTGCATATAATAATAGTAAAGTTCTTTATCTTGGAGAAGGTGTTAAATCAATAACTATTGATGGAGCACAATCTCGTAGCGGTCAGGCTTCTATTCGTAATATTGTAGGTGATTCTTATGGTCAGATTGTTGGTTATAAATACAAAACAGATGCCAAGGGCAACAAAGTATACAATCCAGATGGACTTCCTGTAAGATCAGACGATGTTGAAGTCTTAGGTGACGGTGTTTATAAATGGACAGGTGGTTTCCATAATGATTTTACTTATAAGAATTTTACATTGTCATTCTTGCTTGATTTTAAATTAGGTGCTAAGCTGTTCTCTGGTACTAACTATAGTTTATATGGTACAGGACTACACAAAAATACATTGCAAGGTCGTGTTGGCGGTGTTTCTGTAAGTGGAGTTGATCAAAGCGGAAATAGCTTCTCAAAATCAGGTATTGATGCTCAGACTTACTGGAAATGGATTGCTGACCAGAATATTACGGAGGAATTTGTATATGATGCTAGTTTCTTGAAACTAAGAGAACTTTCTTTTGGATATAATTTCCCTAAATCTTTCTTAGCAAGCAAAATGCCGTTTATTAAAGGTATGAGTGTTTCTTTAGTTGGACGTAATTTATGGACTATTGTAAAACATACTCCTAACATTGATCCTGAATCTGCTTATAATAATTCTAATGGACAAGGTCTTGAACTAAACGGATATCCTGCAACTAGAAATGTAGGTTTCAATTTGAACGTTAAATTCTAATATTAGTGAAAAAGAATATGAAAAATAAAGTTTTATATATAGCTGCACTGAGCTTACTTACAACGTTCTCAGGTTGTAGCAGTTTTGGTGATATTAATAATGACCCAGAAGCTATTACTCCATCAGTTATGGATTATACATTGGAGTTCACCAATGTACAACAATATTGCTATGGTACCGAATATGAAGCATGGCGTAATGGACTGATTTATTGCAGTACCATGTTACAGCACACTGCATCTACAGAAAGCTACTGGTGTGGTGATAAATATACATACTCAGATGGCTACAACTCAGCATTCTGGGATAGAATGTATCCTAATGGTATACGCAACGTTATCGATTTAATGGAAAATTGGAAAGATAGTGAAAAGTATTATCCAGAGTATCAGATGGCAAGAATTATGAAAGTTCTTTTGTTCCATAGAATGACTGATATGTATGGTGATTGTCCATATTCTGAAGCAGGGCAGGGTTACTATCAAGCTAACGGTTATCCTAAATATGACAAGCAACAGGATATTTATACAGATATGCTTAAAGAATTGAAGGAAGCTGCAGAAAACCTGAATGGAAAGACTTCTACAATTGGGAATGCTGATATTATCTATGGTGGTGATTGTGCTAAATGGCGCAAATTCTCTTATTCTTTGATGTTACGTTTAGCGATGCGTCTGTCTAAAGTAGATTCAAATACTGCAAAAACATGGGTCGCTACTGCTGTAAGTGGTGGACTATTTGCAAGTAATGATGATAATGCAAAGATTAATCATCCTTCAGCTGTTACTTCAAATAATTCTTGTGAACCTTTTGGCAAGATCTATTGTCATGAAGATCCGTCAGCATATCGTATGAGTGATTCTTTCGTTAGCTTGTTAAAGAATAGTAATGATCCACGCCTACGACTTCTTTGTACTGTCGTAACCGATCCAAGTAAGAAGATTGGTAGTGGTGACTGGCAAATGGGCGATACTATTGCTTCTCATCAAATTGGTATGCCTAACGGGTATGATGAAACGAGTGATACATTAGCTCCAACTCATATTAAGAATGCACCTAATTATCCAGGTAATAAAATCAAATATAATCCATTAGATAAGAATTTGTATTCTGTAGCAAATCGTTATACTTATGCACGCATTGATGCTCCTACATTCCTTGTAACTTATGCAGAAAATCAATTGTTGTTGGCTGAGGCTGCTTATCGTGGCTGGATTTCAGGTAGTGCAGAAACTTACTACAATGAAGGTGTTAAGGCTTCAATGAAACAATTTAATCAGTTTACTACAGGCTTGGCTCCAAGTGATGCTGAAATTTCAAACTATCTAAGATTGAACCCTTATAATGCTACTACTGCATTGAAACAGATAAATACTCAGTATTACATCAATACATTCTCTGATGATTATGAAACATTTGCTAACTGGAGAAGATCTGGATATCCTGTTTTGAAGACTGTAAACTACATAGGTAATGTTACAAATGGTACAGTACCACGCCGATTTACTTATTCATCAGGTGAAGCTTCTATCAACAGCACAAATTATCTTGAAGCTGTAAGCAGACTTACCGGGGGTGATAAAATGACTTCCAGAATTTGGTGGGATAAAGCTGAATAAAATCGCTAATATTTTTAAACTCGGAAGAACTATTTTCTTCCGAGTTTTGTTTATTCTTTAGTTTATTTTTATAGGTAGTTTTTAATAAGGTATAAAGTCCTTTTTATATGTAAAAAATCGGAGGATTGTTTTTTAGTAATCAATAAACATTTCTTATTGATTTTAATGGAAAGGCGTTTGATTGGGTTGCTCTGGGTATTTTAAAGATAAATGAAAATAAATATTCAATGGAGTAATCCTTTTTTTATGTGGCTGTTTGCCCTATCGATATCTGATATTAATGTCTATGGCAGAATAGTAAATAGACATGGTAGGGTGTCAGCAATAATTATAATAATCTAATCAACTTGGTAATATGATGATGAATTATAAGAAGGTTGTAGTTTTAGCAATTCTTATTCTTTTTTCGTTTAAGATGATGGCACAACCTAATGTACATAATCAATCAACAGTATATGAATGGCCTAAAGATTCACTTGTGAATAATAAGCTTGATAAATGGCAGGACAAAAAATTTGGAATGATTATTCACTGGGGGCTCTACTCTGTTCCTGGAATCATAGAATCATGGTCTCTGTGTTCAGAAAGCTGGATTGAACGTGATAGTACTGTTTCATATGATAATTATAAAAAATGGTATTGGGATTTATCTAAATCATTTAATCCTGTGAAATTTAATCCAGAGCAATGGGCTCAGGCTGCACACGATGCAGGAATGCGATATGTGGTCTTTACGACAAAACATCACGATGGATTTGCTATGTTCGATACTAAACAAACTGAATTCTCTATAGCTCAAGGACCTTTTAAGAATAATCCTCGTGCAGATGTAGCTAAATATGTATTTGATGCTTTTCGTAAAAAAGACTTTATGATTGGAGCTTATTTCTCAAAACCCGATTGGCATTCTGAATATTATTGGTGGTCAAAGTATGCTACACCAGATAGAAATAACAATTATGATATTAATAAATTTCCATGGAGATGGAATAAATTTAAGGAATACACTTATAACCAAATTAGTGAATTAATGCATAATTATGGTTCTATTGATATTTTATGGCTCGATGGTGGTTGGGTTCGTCCATTAGAATCGGTCAACGATGAGGTTCGTTCGTGGGGTGCAAATATTCCTTCCTGGAGCCAGAATGTAGATATGAAACATATTGCAGAAATGGCAAGAGCAGCTCAGCCTGGTTTGTTAATGGTCGATAGAACAGTTCATGGTCCTTATGAAAACTATCAGACTCCGGAACAGAAAATTCCTTCAATAAAATTAGACCATCCTTGGGAAAGTTGCATGACTTTAGGTGATGCCTGGGGATTTGTTCCAAATGATAATTATAAGTCTTCATTTAAAGTTATTCATTCATTAATCGAAATTGTATCCAAAGGAGGAAGTCTACTTTTGGGTGTAGGACCTTCTTCACAAGGAGTGATACCTGATGAGGCCGTGAAGCATTTGAAAAAGATTGGTGTTTGGATGAATAAAAATGGAGAAGCTATTTATAATACAAGAACCGTTGCGGATTATCATAATGGAAATGTATGGTTTACTCAAAAGAAGGATGGTAACAAATTGTTTGCTTTACTTTGTTTGCATGAAGGCAATGCAATGCCTGAATATGTTGAATGGAGTGGAAATATTCCGAAAAAGGGAAGTAAAATGATTCTTTTAGAAACAAATAGACCAGTAAAATGGGCACTAGTAAATGATAAAGTTAGAGTTATTCTCCCTCGTGGTTTATCTAAAGAATTAGAAGCCCTTGCTTTTTCATTTATGCCTGCTGGTAAATCTGTAAATTAGAAATGTCATTATAGGTATTGTTTTAAACTTGTATTTTTTAGAAGCTCTTTTCCATGGTTTTATACAACCATCATCTTTTAGTAATAATAAAATAAATATTGATAGAAATGAAAAATAGAAATTTATTAAGAGATTCAATTAAGGGATTTTTAATTTGTCTTTTCGCTGTATCTTTTATACAGCCTTGTATCGGTAAGCAAACAAAAAAAATTACTCGTTTGCAGAATCTTACACAGTATGTAAATCCTTATATTGGAACATCTGGTCATGGTCATACATTTCTAGGAGCAAATGTTCCGTTTGGGTTAGTACAACTGGGGCCTAGTAATTACACACGTGGTTGGGACTGGTGTTCAGGCTATCACTACTCAGATTCAATAGTAACTGGTTTCGGACATATGCATCTTAGCGGAACAGGAATCGGAGACTTAGGAGATATATCTCTCATGCCTGTAGTTGGACGGGTTTCAACAAAAAGAAGTACTCCGGAGCAATATCTTTCTGGCTTGGGTTCAATCTATCGCCACAGTACAGAAAAGTGCCGTCCGGGTTATTATGCTGTTCATTTGAATCGTTATAATGTAGATGTAGAATTAACAGCAACACAAAGATGCGGATTCCATAAGTATACTTTCCCTGCCTCAAAAGATGCAAAAATTGTTATTGATTTGGAAAGCGGTATTGGATGGGATAAAGTGACAGAGAGCTACATTGTTCAGGAGAACGATTCAATGATCTCGGGTTATCGATATTCTTCTGGATGGGCAAAAGATCAGCGTATTTATTTCACTGCTGTTTTTTCAAAACCAATTAAACGTTTTATTGTTAGCGACTCAACAAGTGTTTTTTTAGGGTCATCTTTAAAAGCTGAAAAAGTTTATGGTCAGGCTTTGTTTGAAACTCATGAAAAGGAAAACGTATTTGTCAAGGTTGCCATCTCTCCGGTAAGTATAGCTAATGCGAAGTTAAATATGCAATCCGAGCTACCCGGCTGGAACTTTAAGCAAACAGTAGCCAAAGCCGATGCCGCCTGGAATAAAGAGCTGAGTAAAGTGGTAATAAAAGCAGATAATATTGCCCGTATGCGTACTTTCTACACCGCCCTTTATCATACTATGATTGCCCCTTCTACCTTCTGTGACGTCAATAAGGACTACCGCGGTGCAGATAAGAAGATCCATACCAATGCTTCATTCACCAATTATACCACTTTCTCATTGTGGGATACCTACCGTGCAGCACATCCGCTGTTTACCCTCCTTCAACCCGAAAGAGCCGGTGACTTTGTCAATACCATGCTTGCCATTTACCAGCAACAGGGCGAACTTCCCGTGTGGCACCTGATGGGTAATGAAACCTACTGTATGGTTGGCTGTCCTGCCGTAACCGTTGTAGCAGACGCTTACCTCAAAGGCTTGAACATCGATAAAAAACTGGCCTATGAAGCCATGAAGAATACCATGATGCAAGATGGTAGAGGACTTAAATACGTAAAGAAATACGGATATATCCCTGCCGACAGTACCGTTGAATCAGTAGCTATGGGTCTGGAATATGCCATTGCCGACTGGAGCCTTGGCCAGGTAGCCAAAAAAGAAGGCTTTACAGAAGATTACAACTATTTCGATAAACGCGGAAAATATTATAAAAACTATTTCGATGCCCAGACAGGCTTTGCCAGAGGTCGTGTAAACGATAATACCTGGAGAACCCCGTTCAATCCGTTTACCTCCATTCACCGCCAGAACGACTATACTGAAGGTAATGCCTGGCAATATACCTGGCTGGTACCTCAGGATGTGGAAGGGCTGATAAAACTCTATGGCAGCGAAAAAGCCTTTACAAAGAAACTGGATTCCCTGTTTGTCGCCAAAGGCGATCTCGGATCTGAAGCTTCACCCGATATCAGCGGCCTGATCGGACAGTATGCACATGGAAACGAACCCAGCCACCACATAACTTATATGTATGCCTATGTGGGACAACCGTGGAAAACAGCCGATAAGGTTCGTGAAATAATGAACACACTCTATACCGATAAGTATGACGGCCTTTGCGGAAATGAAGACGTAGGTCAGATGTCAGCGTGGTATGTTTTCTCAGCCTTGGGATTCTATCCTGCTAATCCATCCAACGGATGCTTTGTATTCGGCAGTCCGGTAGTGAACAATGCCACCATCAATGTGGGCAATAATAAAACATTCACCATGAATGTTCTCAATAACAATGCTGCGAATAAATACATCCAGAAAATCACCCTGAACGGAAAGAACTATCCAAAATCCTATATCCAGTACAAGGATATAATGAAGGGTGGTACCTTGGTTATCGAGATGGGTAGCAAACCATCTTCCTGGGGTACATCTCAGGATGCCCGTCCCCGTTCCGAAATGTAAGAACCGGGCAACTATAAAAAACAGCAACAAAACAAAACCGAACCATAAATATGATGAAAAAAAACAGTCTGATAGTCGCTTTTATCTCTCTTATCTGTGCAACGGGCCTTTTTGCCCAGAACCGCTATGAACTCAACAGCGGCTGGAAGTGCAGATCAATAAAAGAAGAAAAAGCCTCGGGAGAGGATATCTCCACAGTATCTTATTCTTTGTCATCCTGGAAGAATGCCGTTGTTCCCGGTACTGTTCTCACCACACTGCTTGCCAACAAAGAGATACCCGATCCTTTCTATGGCATGAACAACGAACAGATTCCAGATATCTATAACACCGGCCGGGATTACTATACCTACTGGTTTGTGAAGAACTTCAAGGAAGAACAACCAGAAAACGGAAACCAGGTATGGCTTAAATTCCGAGGCATCAACTATAGCTGCAGGATATACCTCAACGGTAAACTTGTCAACAAGGAACCGTATGAAGGCATGTATCTGCGCAAATCATTCAATATCACTAAACTGTTATCAAAGACAGGCGATAACCGCCTTGCTGTGATTGTCTTTCCTCCCGATCCTGTTGGTAATCCTAACGGAGGCCAGGGAGGCGACGGAACAATAGCACGCGGAGTCTCTCACCAGTATGTAGCAGGCTGGGACTGGATTCGCCCCATCCGTGACCGTAATACCGGAATCTGGGATAAAGTGTATATTGAAAAGACAGGTAGCGTGAGTTTAAGTGATCCGCATATCATTACTCAGGTTCCCGGCAAACGTATCCCCGAAGGCAGACAGAGCGAAGCCCTGATCAAAGTTTCGACGGAAGTAGAAAATACTTCGGATAACGTAGTGTCGGGCGTAGTTAAGTTTTCAGTTGAAGGAAATGTAATTTCCAAAGAGGTAACGCTTGACCCTAATTCAAAGCAAACAGTTTCCTTACCTGTTTACAAGATGCAGAATCCCCGCCTTTGGTGGCCTTCCGGTTATGGTGAACAGAATCTTTATAAATCAGAAATCTCCTTTGAAGAAAAGAACAAGGGAATTTCAGACAGTGAAAGTGTTCAGTTTGGTGTAAGAGAAATCCAGACTCAGTGGAACCCGATTACCAGCAGCCGTGAAATACATGTCAATGGTCAGAAGATCTTTATCAAAGGCGGTAACTGGATTATCTCGGATGCGATGCTTCGTTTTACTCCCGAACGTTACGATGCTGAAATCCGCTATCACCGTGATATGAATCTGAACCTGATCCGTATCTGGGGTGGTGCACTGGTAGAACGTCCTGAGTTCTATGAAGCCTGCGACCGCTATGGTATGCTTGTGTTCCAGGATTTCTGGATGTCCGGCGACTGCAATGGACGATGGCTGGATCCAATGAAAAAGGAAGATCAGTGGACACGCAGAAACTATCCGGATAACCACAGCCTGTTCCTGGAGTGTGCAGCTGATATGGTTAAGATGGTACGTAACCACCCGTCACTTGCAATCTGGTGTGGAGGAAATGAAATTGCTCCCCCTGATGATATCCTGACTGTTTTGCGCGATTCAATTATTGCCAAACTCGACGGTACCCGTATATTCTTTGATTTCTCCAATACCGAAAAGATGTCATTAAATACCATCGGTGGAAACGGAGATGGTCCATACTCCATCCAACCCCTGAGTGTGTTCTGGAATCACAAGACCTGGCCTTTCAACTCAGAAGTGGGTTCAGTGGGAGTAGGTGACTATGAATCACTGAAACGCTTCATTCCGGAAAAGAACATGGTGCTTCCTGTTTATCACCCGAATGAAAAGCCAAATGAAACTGCCGATTCCGTATGGACTTACCATACCTATACAGGAGTAGGCTATGAAGGCTTCCTTGAACCTTACGGAACCCCATCGGATATCAAAGATTTTTGCATGAAGGCGCAACTGGTAAACTATGATCAGTATCGCGGCCTGATGGAAGGCTTCAGTTCTCACATGTGGAACTGGTACACCGGTGTAATAATCTGGAAGACACAGAATCCATGGACAGCCATGCGTGGTCAGATGTACGATTACTATCTTGATCCTAATGCCTGCCTGTTCGGTCTTAGAAACGGAAGTGAAAAGCTTCATGCCATGTGCAGTCCGGTAGACGGAACATTGATGCTTGTGAACAACGGCTTCAAGGCATGTGATAACCTTACACTGACAGCAACATGGTTTGATATGGACGGAAAGAGCAGTGAGATAACTCAGCAATCAACCTCTATTGATGCATCCAGTAGCAAGAAACTGTTCTCCATAAAGAAAGAACTTGATGCTCTTGCAAAGGAGAAAGGAGGTTTTCTTCGTCTTCAATTGATGGACGAAAGCAAACAGGTTGTAAGTGAGAACATCTATTGGCTGGCTGACGGAGCAGGTAAATACAGCGGTCTGTCGACAATGAATAAAGCTAAACTGAAGGTTTCAGTAAAACCATTGAAGGCAGGTAAAGTGGAAGTAACCCTTTCCAATCCGGCAAGTAATCCTGTGGCATTCTTTAACCGTGTATCAGTTGTAGATAAGAAAACGGGTGAAAGAGTTCTTCCTGTATTTTACAGTGACAACTACTGCACGGTTGTTCCTGGTGGAGAGAAGAAGATTGAGATCGAATATAATGCATCTTCCAAATCGTCTCAGGTAATTACTGTTGCCGGGTGGAATGTAGAATTGCAAAGAATTCTTTTAAGTAAATAAATGTAGTTTTATTATTTATCAGAATTATCAGGTAGGCCCGTAATTAGTATCTTTAATTAGAAAATATCTTCTTAGAATGTTGTTGGAAATGAAAAGATTAATATTACTTTTACGGTAACAATTACGGGCCTTCATGATAAAAAATGAAGCTGTATAACTTTATGCTGATAATGAGTCATTTCAGAAGTAATTATAGAAACGGCTCTAAATATCTTGCTCTGCATCTGTTTGTTTGAAACAATATGTTTTTAAGTAAACTTATATAAAGTAAGATGAGAATATAAATTATATTTATTGTGATGAATTATATATATTTGAAGTAAAAAAGAGTTCTATTCTTTGTTTGGAAAATTAATTAATATGTATTTCAAAGAAAGTGAATATTAAACTTCCTTTATTTTTCGAGATTTAATGGCTTCAAATACTTTAAATGTTGTAATAAATAATATCTGAAGGAGAAATATAATTCTTTTAAAGACAGACTTGAGCATTGATGGAAAAAGTTATTTCATTAACAGAACGGATAAAAAAAGGTGATAGAGCTGCATTTAATGAGCTTTATTTATTGCATTATTCTGCTTTGCAAAATTATGGAAGATCTTTTCTTAGTGCAGCTGAAACAGAAGATATAATACAAGATGTTTTTTTGAACGTATGGCTACATAAAGAAAATATTGATGAAAGTCTTTCGTTAAAAGCTTATCTTTTTCGTTCTGTATACAATTCTGCTTTGAATGTTTTGAAAAAGAAACAGTCTGATCAAAAAATGTCCGATTACCAACAATCTATAGAATATCTTAGATATCAATATTACGATCCGGATGCCAATGAAGTGATTCAAAGTCTTTATGACAATGATACTAAAAATACAATTGATTCTGCAATCGATAGTTTATCTCCCCGATGCAAGGAAATTTTTATACTCAGCTATATTGAAGATATGCCAAGCAAGGATATCAGCAAACAATTAGACCTTTCATTAAGTACTGTTCAAAATCATATTTATAATGCATTAAAGCAGCTACGCGAGAAACTTAGAAGAAACGATTGATCCTGATCTTAGATTACCATAAATCAATATTTTAGACATAAATATATATAGCTGGATTAAGCATTGTAATCTACTATATTTGTTTATTTGCGCTATAGTAAAATGAATTATCATGAAAATAATACATAAAACAGGAATTATTCTATTACTGTTATTCCTTATTTCTCAGAATATATTTTCTCAGATTATAATTGTCAGAGGAGGCAAACCAAAGGCACGAATAGTTGTCGATAATAATGATAGTATAGATATGAAGGCTGCGCTGTTGTTTCAGGATTTTGCTGAAAGAATAACAGGAACAAAATTAGAAATTATATCGACTAAGAAAAAACGAAAAGGAGATGTCCTGATTGGAAATTTTCAACTTCCTCTTAAGGCCCTGAATGCATCTGAAATTACTGAAGATGGTTTCTATATTTCTTCAACAGATGGATATTTACGTATAGTAAAAGGAGTAGGAAAAGGCTCTATATATGGGGTTGTTACTATACTGGAAAATTATTTTGGAATACACTATTATGCTGCAGAAACATATAGTATTAATAAGAGTAAAGACATGATTGTACCTTCGGGTATTAGGAAGATTGATAATCCTACATTTCGTTACCGTCAAACACAATCATACAGTTGTAAAGACCCTATATATACGCTTTGGCACCGGTTAGAGGAGCCAAAAGAAGTCTTTGCCGCAGATTTGTGGGTGCATACTTTTAATTCATTACTTCCTGCTGCAGTTTACGGAGAAAAGCATCCCCAATATTATTCGTTTATTAATGGACAACGCAGACCTGGAGTTGCCAGTCAGTGGTGTTTAACAAACCCTGAAATTTTTGAAATTGTATCTCAACGGCTGGACTCTATATTTAAAGCGAATCCTGGGAAAAATATAATATCGGTTAGTCAGAATGATAGTCAGACTCATTGTTTCTGTGATAGTTGCAAAGCTATTGATGAATATGAAGGTAGTCCTTCGGGAACAATTATTTATTTCCTGAACAAACTTGCAGCTCGTTTCCCCGATAAAGAGTTTTCTACGCTTGCTTATTTATATTCTGTTCCTCCACCTAAACATATAAAACCGTTACCAAATGTGAATATTATGCTCTGTGATATAGATTGTTATCGAGAAGTACCATTGACCGATAATGTTACAGGACAACGATTTATGAAAAATCTGGAAGGATGGTCTAAAATATCGAATAATATTTTTCTGTGGGATTATGGCATTAATTTTGATAATTACATTTCTCCTTTTCCAAACTTTCATATTCTGCAACCAAATATGAACTTGTTTAAGAATAATAATGTAAAAATGCATTTTTCACAGATTGCAAGTATTAAGGGTGGAGAATTTTCTGAACTTCGTTCTTATCTTGTATCTAAATTGTTATGGAATACTTCGGTAAATGTAGATTCTATAATACATTCTTTCCTGGAAGGTTATTATGGTAAAGCTGCTCCTTACCTGTCTGATTATCTGAATATACAGAAAGATGCGCTTCTGGAAAGCAAGATTCCTCTATGGATATATGATACTCCAATCACACATAAAAATGGCATGTTGAATAAGACTTTCATGCAAAAATACAAAGATTTATTTGATGATGCCGAACGGGCTGTTGCTGATAATCCTGTATTTCTTAATCGTGTAAGAGAGTCCCGACTACCTATTCTGTATGCCGAACTTGAAATTGCACGAACAGAGCCAATAGAAAATATTGCTGATCTGAAAGATAAACTAGATTTATTCAAACGAAGAGCCAATGAACTGGGAGTGAAATACCTTAATGAACGAAATAATACAGTTGAAGAATATTGTGAACTTTATTCACAAAGAAATCTTCTTCATAAAAATACAAACCTGGCTCAAGGTGCTGAAGTGAATTATATTATTCCGGCAAATACTCCATATGATAAAATAGCACCTAAGGCCCTTACAGATGGTCTTTATGGAGCAGCTTCCTACAATGAAAGTTGGGTAGGATGGATGGGAAAAGATGCAGAATTTGTTATCGATTTAAAGAAACCGCAGAATTTTAGTAGTGTAGAAGCTGATTTTCTGCATAATTTAGGTGCCTGGATTTTGTTACCTAAAAGCATGACTTGTTATACATCTAACGATAATAAGACTTTTACGTTAATGGGAACCACTACTATTCCTGAAGATAGAGACAGGCCGGTGAAGTATGTAAACATACCTGTGAAATCTGATAAAGTTATTAATGCCCGTTATGTAAAAGTAAAGATAGAGACAATAGGTTTGTGCCCGTCATGGCATTATGGTGTAGGAAATCCTGCATGGTTTTTTCTGGACGAAATAATTGTCCATTAATGTGTTTTTTATTATTGTGCAGCATAGTTATTAGTATATGTAGATTATTAAAAAAATATTATGAGAAAAATTATTTTTATTCTTCTTTGTCTATTGATCGTTAATACATCAGTAGCACAAAATTTAAATTCACCCGATGGAAATTTAACTCTTACTTTCCGGTTGAATGATAATGGTACTCCTTCGTATAAACTTCTGTTTAAGGGTAAAACTGTTATTGATGAAAGTAAAATGGGTTTTGCTTTCAATTCTCTGGCCCCATTTACAGAAAAGTTTGTTATAACAGATACTAAGTTCTGTACTTCTGATAAAGTGTGGCAACCGGTATGGGGAGAACAAAAAGAGATCAGAGATAATCACAACGAAATGCTTGTTTCGCTAAATCAGACTTCTACTAACAGAAAGCTGAATATACGTTTTCGTTTGTTTAACGATGGGCTAGGTTTCAGATATGAATTCCCGGTTCAGGAGAATCTACGACATTTTACAATAAAGGAAGAAGCTACTGAATTTAAACTTTCCGGCAATCATAAAGCATTCTGGATACCGGCCGACTACGATACTAATGAGTTTCCAATAACTACGTCTAAGTTGTCTGAAGTTGCTGGTTTAATTGGTAAAGTTCGTGAAGAACCTCTTTCTGCAAAATCTCCGGCACCTGGTTTGGCTGTACAAACTCCTTTGATGCTAAAATCGGATGATGGATTATATATTAATATTCACGAAGCAGCTTTGGTTAATTATCCTGCAATGGCTCTTAATCTCGACGATAAGGCTTTTTGTCTGAGTGCACATCTTACACCAGACAAGAATGGGAATAAAGGCTATATTCAAACCGGAACTGTAACTCCATGGCGTACTGTTGTTGTGAGTGATGATGCTCGTGCAATATTAGCCTCTAAACTAATTCTGAACTTGAATGAACCTTGTAAGTTAGAAGATACTTCTTGGATTAAACCAGTAAAGTATATCGGCGTTTGGTGGGAATATTTCACTGGTGGCGGCTCTACATGGGCTTATACAGATAATCCGGATATCATAATTGGACAAACAGATTATTCCAAATTGAAATGTAATGGTCATCATGGAGCAAATACAGCTCATGTAAAAGAATATATTGATTTTGCTGCGCAGAATGGATTCGATGCTGTTCTTGTTGAAGGCTGGAATGAAGGTTGGGAAGACAACTGGGCTTATTCGAAAGAACATATTTATAGCTTTACTAAAGCGTATCCCGATTTTGATGTGAAAGAGTTGCATCAGTATGCAGCAAGTAAGGGGATTAAAATAATTATGCACCATGAAACTACATCATCGGCTGTTAATTATGAACGTCAGTTAAATGATGCTTTTCGTTTTATGGTCGATAATGGATATAATTCAGTAAAGACTGGATATGTAGGGCCAATTATTCCACGAAGTGAGTATCATGATGGACAATGGATGGTGAATCATTATCTTTATGTTGCCGAAACTGCAGCAAAGTATAAAATAATGGTCGATTCTCATGAAGCAGCTCGCCCAACAGGGCTTTGCCGTACTTATCCGAACTGGCTTGCACAGGAATCAGCACGTGGCACAGAGTTCGAATCTTTTAACGGAAACAAACCTGATCATACAACAATTCTTCCTTTTACCCGATTGATGGGAGGACCAATGGATTATACTCCGGGAATATTCCAGGGTGATTTGTCTGTTTATGGAAAGAATAAAGCGAAATTGAGTTCCACACTGGTTAAACAGCTTGCTTTATACGTAACAATGTATAGTCCATTGCAAATGGCTGCCGATTTGCCTGAGAACTACAAACGTTATTCCGATGCATTTCAGTTTATAAAAGATGTTGCGGTTGATTGGGACAATTCCTATATTCTTGAAGCAGAGCCAGGTGATTATATTACTATTGCACGTAAAGCAAAAGGTAAGAACGAATGGTATATTGGTGGAATAACCGATGAAAATGCTCGCGAAGCTGTTATTGATTTGAGCTTTCTACCAAAAGGGCAGAAATTCCATGCAACAATTTATGCCGATGGTAAAGATGCTCATTGGATTAATAATCCACAGAGCTATACAATAAAAACTATAACTGTGACAAGTACAACTAAACTGAAGCAAAGACTGGCTCCAAGTGGAGGAGTCGCTATTAGTATTAAATAGTCGATTGTTTCTTTTTAAATAAAAGTCAAATAGAAAAACAAGAATCAGCCAAACAAGGACAACCTATTGATAATGTACGGTTAAGTCCTTTGTTTGGCTTTTCTTTTGTGACGCTAAAAGTCGCTGATAGACAAGCTCAATAATCTCATTATTAAAGGCAGCAGATATATCTAATTTTATTCACATTGCACTAATAATATACAAAAAAAGTAACCTTAGAATTAAGTATTAGTTGACCTTGCTTCGTATTTAAAATAACTAATATAAATTCCATAAAAAATAGTTAGTACTATGAAACGAAATTTGTTAACTCTATTATTAGCTTTTGCGAGCCTTTTCCCTATCTCAGCACAGACGAAGATAGCTTATAATGATGATTTTACCGTTACTGTCGATAAAGAGGTTTTATCTGTGTATTCAGTACCAGTTGACCGGGTGGCAAACGGCAAGCATAATGTAGAGAAAAGTAGTTTTGTAACTCTGACAGAAACACAGGGGGATAAGATCGTTCGTGTTCATTATAATAAAGGTCTGATTCACAAGGTTCGTATCCGCCCATCTTCATATAACATTCCGTTCATTCAGAAAGACTCTGCCACCATTGAGTTCACATTGAAAAGACCAATGAATATCTCAGTTGAGATTAATGACGATATCTATCATAACTTGCAAATTTTCAAGGTGCCGGAGATTTCAATGTCAAAAACCAAAAATGCTGTATCTTTTGACAAGTACAAGGCTCTGGACAAAAAGGGCAAGGCAAAAGTCAAAACTCTATTATTTACAGCTGGCTACCATGAGATTGAAGGAAATTTCATGGATATTGAGTCAGGCATGACAGTCATTATTGATAAGGGTGCATGGGTGCAGGGAGGACTTAGAGTTATTGGTAAGCATGATGTTAAGATTATAGGAGCAGGTGTGCTTCGTCCAAAAGATCGTGGTTATGGAGTTGAGATAACATCATCGAATAATGTGCTTGTTCAGGGAATTGTATCAACTCAGGTGCCAACAGGTGGTTCGCATGATGTAGAGATTAGAGACGTGAAAATTGTCTCACATTATGGTTGGGGCGATGGATTTAATGTTTTTGCATCATCCAATGTGCTCATTGATGATTGTTTTGCCCGTAACTCTGATGATTGCCATACGGTCTATGCTACCCGTTTGGGGCACATTGGTTCGGCACGAAATATTACCGTTCAGAACTGCATTTTTTGGGCAGACGTTGCTCACCCTATTTTCATTGGTCTTCATGGCGCAGCTTCTTACAAAAAAGATGCTGTGAGCAGAAATCTGCCCCTTGCAGAAAATGCGGATGAAATTGCAATGAAGTCTGATACCATTGAGAACCTTGTATATCGTAACATTGACATCCTCGAAGAACGCGAGATGCAGATTGATTATCAAGGTTGCATGGCTATAAACTGTGGAGATAATAACATTGTTCAGAATGTGCTCTTCGACAATATCCGCATTGAGCCAATCCATTGCGGAATGCTTTTCAATATACGTGTTTCCCATAACAAAAAATATTGCGAGGCTCCAGGTAAAGCCGTCAATAATATCACATTTAAGAATATAACATATTCAAGCGGTAAAGAGAGCAACTCTATTATTGAAGGTTGGAGTGTGGAACGTCCTGTAAAAGATGTAATATTTGACAATCTTGTCATTGATGGGAAGCGCATCTGCGACACGATGCCTGATAAACCAGGATGGTACAAAACTGCTGATTTTGCACGGATTATGCTAGGTAACCATGTGAATAATGTTACATTTAAGTAGCATGATGTTATTTCATTTTCATCAAATAAAATAACTTTATGAAACGATATAGCTTAATTTTATTGTCTTTATTTGTTAGCTCAGCATTGATGGCGGGTAAACATGTTGGTTTAGCTGAATTTGATTATTTTACAGGCGAAAAGGGCTCACGTGCATATATTCGTCTGCCTCGAGGTCAAAAAGAAGTGAAAGCTGTGCTCTATGCACATCAGAATATGACAGAAGAAGTTCTCTTCAGAAGCCCTAGGTTTACTCATCAAATGGATAGCCTAGGCATAGCAATGGCATTTATACAACGAGGTTCGCAGAATTGGGACACTTCTGTCAAAGATAGCCTTGGACGCTCTTGCCAGGAACGATTTGAACAGATAATAAAAGAATTTGCAATTGGCACCAAACATCCCGAAATTGCCAAGGCTAAAATTATTCCATTCGGTCATTCCGCACAGGCAACCTTCCCATGGAATTTTGCAGCATGGAATCCAGATAAAACACTTTGCATTATCTCTTATCATGGCGATTCTCCACGTACGAATCTTTGTGGATATGGCAGAGCAAATATAGAATGGGGTCGTACCCGAAACATTGATAAAATACCGGGCTTAATGATTGAAGGCGAATATGAATGGTGGGAGGCACGTGTTAACCCCTCTCTTGCTTTCAGGATGATGTATCCCGATTCTCGAATTTCTTTCCTATGCGATGCTGGCAAGGGGCATTTTGATCTCTGTGAAGAGACAATGGATTACATTGCAAAATTCATTGCAAAGGCTTTGACCTATACTCCAAAATCCACACAGTCTCCAAATAACGATCCTCAATTTGTAACCGAAGCGGCCGACGGCGTTTATTATTCCCGTTGGTATGCAGATGGTCATGAATCTACCATTCCACAGAATCAGTTTTGGTATTTTGACGATGAGATGGTTTCACTCACTAAAGCTCGGTATGCCAAAACGCTGGGGAAGAAGATGCAATATGTATCTGCCAAGCTCAATGGAAAATTGATGTTTTACGATATTAACAAGCATGTAAAAATCAGTGGCAAATGTAATAACAACGAGTTCAGCCTTGAACCTGTCTTTGTCAATAAGGATAGAGATACTGTGTGTAATGAACATGCAAAAGTACGTCCGCGTATAGTACTTGTTTCTGGCCCGGCAATCCAAATAGATGAATATACATTTCGGCTTGATCCTGATTATTTCGGCGTAGATCCTAAGCAACTATGGCCAGGCATTACCATTTGTGTTGAAGCCGATGGTGACGATGAATACAAATCTGCAGTTCAGGAAATTAATATACAAGTTCCAAAACCTATAATACCTCGTTGATATAATTTAATCAGTGCGTATATAACTCTGCTTATATCTTCATTATCAGTATTATAAAAATAGCTAGGTGGCAGAGGTGGCAGTAAAATAATACTTTTTTCCTTTCTGAAAAATAAATTTTGAAAATTCAGCAAATTGCGGAATTTTCAAAAAAAGATTTCTGGAATCGAAATATATTGTTTTTTACTGCCACCTCTGCCACCTGTGGTTTTATATAGTTCACATTATTAGATAGTTATATTTTGGTTGTAAAGCAACTAACACAGATCGTGGTGTACATAAAAAGACTATTTTACCTTTCCAAAGAATAAATTTCAAGAATTCAGCAAATTGCAGAATGTTTAAATTTTTATTTCTCTGAACGAAAAAAGGACGATTTATCTACACCATGTACACCATCTAAAAATGTATCTTGCTGATATATAGATGTATTTATTATGTAGAAAGGTGGTAAACATCTTTTGGACTTTAAACCTAAAAAATAAACTCGGATCAGAGTTGATAAATTAATTGGTAAACTGATTACAGACTTAGGAACATTAGTAGTCAACTGGAATCAGTTTAATGTATTTCCCGGCAAACATTAACCATTTATTGGCGGGAGGTTGAAATGAACATGTACATGTTCGCTACCGATCATGTACATGATTGAACTCAAACATGTACATGTTTGGAAAAAGATAACCTTATAAAAGAATTAGTTTCTGAACAGAGAAGGCCTAAATAATATAGAGGCTTTTAATAGATTAAATTGTAGAAGATGGATAAGTAAAAGTATAAGTTTTCACTCCATCGTTGAAAGTCTGAATAGACATAGAAATATTGAAGCCATTAGGATATTGCTGAATGTATTTATCTAATGGAACCGATAGATAAGCTATTTTTGTGTATGCTTCAACATCGTCGTTCTTATCATGGTAGAGAGTCAGATTAATAGAAGGAACTCCGTTTTTAATCGTTGTATTGGTTTCTATAAAATGAAATAAGTGAGTTTTGCTTTGCAGCATTACTTGTAAAGTCATATTTATGTAATGACCGCTTAACCAAACACTTTGAATATCTACTGGGTCAGTCTTCATTTGGGTACCAGAAGCAAGCTTAACAGGAGTAGGAGATACCGCTTTAATTAACGAATAAATTACAGCAGAAGCATTTTGTGAGTTGTCAGCAGGTTCTGTTGCAATGTAGTTACATACTATTCGCTGTAAGGCATTAGCGCTTAATTTGCTGTCTGTCCGATCTTTCTCAACCGTATAGGTTGCATCTTTATCGGTAGTTAAAGAAATTATCTTTCCTGAGGCATCTGTTTGAGCAGATATAAATTCTAATTTCACAGAAGGATATACATAAGAATTTTCCTCTCCTGTACATGAAATAAAGGAGAGGAAAATCAATATAATATATAAGGCTTTTAATCGCATTGATTAGCAGCTAAAGAATTGATTAGTGGATTGGCATACATAATCAGCAGCTTTTCTTTAAGATAAGGAATATCCTTATTCGGTAAATCGATTTTTTCTAGCTGATTGGTAATATATTCCTCAAAACGGCTCTTTTCTTCAGTGGTATATTGATCGGCAAACTTATTATCTCCCGATAGTAAATCGTGTGCAACATAATTTCCCGGATATAGTTTGTAGTTACGGTATATCTCCTTATCAATTACTGCTGATATCTGAGTGAACAGTTCACATTTCGGTAATGAAGAATCCAACTGTTTCAGTTTCTCATTTAAACAAGGAGCTGTCTGGAAATGAACTTTGCCTTTAAATCCGAAAAGTCCGGTTTCCATGTTTTTAAGATCATCCTGAGTAGATTTCTTGTAACCTTCTATGTCTCTTTTCAATTGAAACTCTTTTGCTTTCAGATAATCGCAAGGATCATATTCATAAGAGATAGACAATGGAGCAATATTCAGAGATTTCAATCTTTCAATAATATCTCCTTCTCCACCCATAGCCAGCATTTTTAAAACGCTGTCTTGAGTACGGTCGTTTGAATCCTTGGCGCGTCCTTCTCGTTGAGCAATCCATAGAGATTGTCCTTTCTCGGCAATGGCGTAATGCATGTAACGTGACATGCGGGCAGATGATTCAAGTATTTGTCTCATGCTTAGTCCGCGTTGCACAATGAACGACTTATTTACTCTGACCAGCTTCTTTATCCATGGATAAATCAGGAGGTTGTCTCCTATGGCTATTTCTACGGTCTCTTTGCCAACACCTAATAGTAATATTGAAAGGAATCCGGAATCGAGAATTATATCCCGATGGTTGGAAATATACGTGTAGGATAGCTCCTGATTGGTCAGGACCGAATTGTCAAAGGTCAGTCCGTCTGTGTGCTTCCTTGCAATCCCCCATAAGAATTCAGCAGAAAATGCTTTCTGAAATTCCAAAGATGTTTTGCAGCTACGCATTTTATTTGCCACAGCTTCGAATGGAATGCCTGGTATAGCATAAGCTATTGCATTCTGAAAAGCTGGGTCAGCAATCAGCTCCTCATATATTTGAGGCAGCTCTTCGCTATTGTATGGACGAATCTCGTCAAACTCAGTAGTGATTTCCATATTCTTAAAACTTATTCTCAATAATATCAGTCATTACATCTTTGATGTCTAAACCTGCTGCTCTAACCTGTTGAGGTATAAAGCTTGTGGCCGTCATCCCCGGAGTTGTATTAATCTCCAGAAGATTAATCTTATCACCTTTTGTGATAATGTAATCAATACGTATTATTCCAGAGCAACCTAGAATGTCGTATATGGCAGAAGTCAACGTTTGTACTCTTTTAGTCAATTCTTCAGATAAACGGGCCGGAGTAATTTCGTCAACCTGTCCGTTATATTTGGCATCATAATCAAAGAATTCATTGGTGGTTACAACTTCTGTTATAGGAAACACTTGTTCCTTGTTTTTTGTTTTATAACATCCACAAGTAATTTCTGTTCCTTGCATAAAAGCTTCAATGATTACTTCTTTAGCTTCATCAAATGCCTTTTTTATAGCCGGTTGAATTTGCTCTTTAGCCTTTACTTTTGTTACGCCGAAGCTTGAGCCTCCTAAGTTAGGCTTGATAAAGCATGGTAAACCTATTTTCTCAACAACAGCATCGTCTGTAATTGATTGTCCTTCTCTTAGCATTACAGATTCTGAAACTTTCACCCCAAATCCTTTGAGATATTGGTTGCATGAAAATTTGTTGAAAGTAAGTGCCGAAACAAGTACGTTGCAAGAAGAGTAGGGGATTTGTAACAAATCAAAATAACCTTGCAATTTTCCATCTTCACCTGGAGTTCCGTGAATGGTAATATAGGCAAAATCGAAATTAATCTTTTCGCCATTCAGCAAAAAGCTAAAGTCATTGCGATCTATTGGAGCTTTATTTCCGTCAGGAAGTTGAACTTCCCAGCGAAGGCCTTGCATCTCAACAATATACAGATTATACTTTTCCTTATCCATGAAGGAATAGATTCCCTGGGCACTGCGAAGGGAAACGGGGAGTTCGGAAGAATCTCCGCCGGCTACTATTGCAATAGTACGTTTCATTCTAATTCTCGGTTTGAAATATAGCCTCTCCATTTGTCAATCAGCATAGTCATGTCCTTAGGCAGTTCTGTTGTGAAAAACATTTCTTCACCCGTTCTTGGGTGAACAAAGCCCAGAGTCATTGCATGTAAAGCCTGACGTGGACAAATATCGAAGCAGTTGTTTACAAATTGTTTATATTTGCTAAAGTGAGTTCCTTTTAAAATTTCATGTCCTCCGTATCGTGTGTCATTGAAAAGAACATGACCAATGTGTTTCATGTGTACACGGATCTGATGCGTTCTTCCTGTTTCAAGCACACATTCTACAAGTGTAACATATCCAATACGCTCGAGTACCCGATAATGAGTTACTGCATGTTTACCTATGTTAGGGTCTGTAAAGAAAGCCATTTGCATTCTATCCTTAGGATTGCGTGCAATATTGCCTTCAATGGTGCCCTCATCTTGTTCAACAGTGCCCCAAACCAGTGCATTATATTTGCGTTTGGTTGTTTTGTTGAAGAACTGCAATCCAAGATTAGTCTTTGCATCAGGAGTTTTGGCAACAAGAAGAAGTCCGGAAGTATCTTTGTCAATGCGGTGTACCAGTCCTACTTGTGGATCGTTAGCATCATATTCTGGATTATCCTTAAGATGCCATGCTATGGCATTAACTAATGTTCCTGTATAGTTTCCATGACCGGGATGTACAACAAGTCCAGCCGGTTTGTTTACAACCATAAGGTCATTATCTTCATACACAATATCAATAGGAATATCTTCTGGAATAATCTCGTTTTCATAACGAGGGCGATCCATCATTACCGTAATAACATCGAATGGCTTTACCCGATAGTTACTTTTTACCGATTTTCCGTTAGCCATTACACATCCGGCTTCAGCCGCCTGTTGTATACGATTGCGCGAAGCATTTACAATCCGTTCAAACAAATATTTGTCTATTCGGGTAAGTGCCTGACCTTTATCTACAATAACACGAAAATGTTCATAGAGCTCGCCGGAACCAATTTCCGATTCAGTCTCTTCTACATCTTCAATTTCATCAATATCTTCTATTTCGTCCAGAAAATCTTTCATTAGCTTATTCTTTAGAACCATGAATCTTCGGTAGCAGGTTCTTTTCCCGGTTCTGTAGTTGCTTCGGGATTACTAAACTCATCATCCATATTTATGGTGTCTTCTTGTATAGTCTCTTTAGTACCATTTCCTACCATTAATGTTAGTGTTGCTCCGGTTGGTACTTTTTCACCAAGCATTAATTGTCGGCCATTATATTTAACTCCATAAACCCAGTCGCGTTCTCCTGTTACAGATTCATTGGCAGTTAGGATAAATCCTGCGGAAATTAATTTAGCTGTGGCCTGACGAACAGAACTGTTATCTGCTACGTCGGGAATAGTTTGCATAGGCATTGTTAAAGAGTTGACAGTGAGGTAAATTACTCGTCCTTCTTTAACATGTTGACCCTCTGATGGGTTTTGTTCCAGAATACAACCAGAGACTTTATTTTTATCATAGCTTGAGTCTACTACTATACAATCCAACCCACGGTTTCTTAGCATCATTTGTGCCTCTTGTTCATTTAATCCTTTCAGATTGGGAACCAGAACCGATTTTCCATGTTGGGTATAGATGTCAATACCTTTTAGGACAAGAAATATTAGCAGGCCGGCAAGAACAATCATTGCTATCACATTCCACCATAGGTATTTATTCTCTTTGAAAGAAAAGAATTGCTTTATCGTCATATGCTATTTATATATTGTCTTTAAATTGCGGCTCAAAGATAATATAAAAAACAAAAGAAGTAAAGGTTCTTATTGCAAAACCTTTACTTCTTTTATAATCTCTTATTTAAAGACCGAAATTATCTTCCGTTGTATTCGTCAGAAACAGTTAGTTTCTTTCTTCCTTTAGCACGACGAGCAGCTAAAGTTCTACGACCATTAGCAGAAGCCATTCTTTCACGGAAACCATGTTTGTTCTTTCTCTTTCTGTTAGAGGGTTGGAATGTTCTTTTCATTACTTATATATTTTATTGTTATTATTCTGATAGTCTGAATCGGGATGCAAAAATAGAGACTTTTTTTATATTAACCAAGAGATAAACCTTTTTTAGTCAAAACATTTTGTGTTTTTTATCTATTTAGATTACTTTTGCACCCGAAATGAAGAAAATGAGTAAAATAAAAGATTAATAAATAGTTAAATAAAAAAAGTATGATCAATTCACAAGACATCAAAAACGGAACTTGTATCCGTATGGACGGAAAGCTCTATTTCTGTATCGAATTTCTACATGTAAAACCAGGAAAAGGAAACACTATCATGCGTACAAAGTTGAAAGACGTTGTGTCTGGTCGTGTTCTTGAGCGCCGTTTCAATATCGGTGAAAAGCTTGAAGATGTTCGTGTGGAACGTCGTCCTTTCCAATTCTTATATAAAGAAGGTAGCGACTATATTTTTATGAACCAGGAAACTTATGATCAGGCTCCTATTGCTCATGACTTAATCACTGGTGTTGATTTCATGAAAGAAGGTATGATTGTAGAAGTTGTTTCTGATGCTTCAACTGAAACTGTTCTTTTTGCTGAAGTTCCTGTTAAAGTTCAACTATTGGTAACTTATACTGAACCAGGACTTAAGGGTGATACTGCAACTAACGCAACAAAACCAGCTACTGTTGAAACTGGTGCTGAAGTTCGCGTTCCTTTATTTATCAACGAAGGTGAAATAATCGAAATCGATACTCGTGACGGTTCTTACCAAGGTCGTGTTAAGGCTTAATCTTTAAGCAAAAAATATTTTTTTAATCCCCTCTTTTTGAGGGGATTTTGTTATATACAAATCTAACTATGTTCTACTCCGTAATAATTCCCGTATACAATCGTCCTGATGAAGTGAACGAACTTCTGGTTAGTCTCACGAAGCAGCATTTTACTAATTTTGAAGTGCTGGTTGTAGAGGATGGATCTACTGTGCCTTGTGAAGAAATAGTAAACAAGTTTAGGGAAAATCTGGATATAAAATATTTCTTTAAACCAAATTCCGGTCCCGGTCAGACTCGAAACTTTGGTGCGGAACGTAGTAAAGGTGATTATCTGATTATTCTTGATTCGGATTGCATAATTCCTGAAGGCTATTTTGATGCTGTTGAGGCTGAATTGAAAAAGGAACATGCCGATGCTTTTGGCGGTCCCGACCGTGCGGACGCATCTTTCTCGGATATGCAAAAAGCGATAAATTACGCTATGACCTCTTTCTTTACGACTGGTGGTATACGTGGCGGAAAAAAGAAGCTGGATAAATTCTACCCTCGTAGCTTTAACATGGGAGTAAAACGGGATGTTTATATGAATTTAGAGGGATTTTCTAAAATGCGTTTTGGGGAAGATATTGATTTTAGTATTCGTATTTTCAAGAACAATTATAAATGCAGGTTATTTCCCGATGCGTGGGTTTATCATAAACGACGCACCGATTTGAAGAAATTCTTTAAGCAGGTGCATAATTCAGGCATTGCCCGCATTAACTTATTTAAAAAATATCCAGAATCATTAAAATTGGTCCATCTTTTACCTGCAGCTTTTACAGCAGGACTTTTATTTTTGCTTGTTGTTTCCTGTTTTTGCTTCTGTGGTTTAATTCCAATCCTTTTTTATGCATTGATTATTTTGCTTGATTCTTCTTTTCAGAATAAGAGCATAAAGATTGGAGCAATTTCTATTATAGCTTCTTTTATTCAACTTACAGGATATGGTTCCGGTTTTATCAGAGCATGGTGGAAAAGAGTAGTGCTGAAGAAAGATGAATTTTCTGCATTTGAAAAGAATTTTTATAAATAAAAATACAAACCTATTTTAAAGAAGCACGAATTCAAATAGGAAGTTTCCTTATTGAATCCGTGCTTTTTTTATCTCTATGAAAAACAATGAAAGAAAAACTAACGATTAATCAATGGGCAGAAGAAGATCGTCCCAGAGAAAAAATGCTGGAAAAAGGAATTGGGGCTTTGACCGATGCCGAACTTCTGGCTATTATTATAGGTTCTGGCAATACAGAGGAGACAGCTGTGGAACTGATGCGCAGAGTACTGGCTTCGTGCAATCATAATTTAAACGAATTGGGAAAGTTGACGGTTGAAGATTTATGCACTTTTAAAGGTATAGGTCCGGCGAAAGCAATTTCTATTTGCGCGGCTTCAGAGCTTGGAAAACGAAGGAAACTCTCAGAACTGACGGAACGTAATCAGGTAACATGCTCTATTGATGTTTACAATCTGATGCATCCGTTAATGTGCGATTTACCTACCGAAGAGTGCTGGGTGTTATTACTGAATCAGTCGAACAAAGTGATTGATAAAGTGAAAATCAGTTCGGGCGGTATAAGTGAAACATCTGTGGATGTGAGGTGTGTGCTTAGGGAGGCCTTGATAAAACGTGCTGTTTCTATTATTCTCTGTCATAACCACCCCTCTGGTAGTACTCGCCCTAGTAAAGAGGATGATAAACTTACATCAAAGATGAGACAAGCCGGGGAGTATATGAATATAAATCTGGCCGATCATCTTATAGTTTGTGATGGGCATTATTACAGCTATGTTGACGAAGGTCGTTTTTAATTTGGAGATTAATTCTTAATATTTATCTTTGCAGTACTAAAATAACTGATTATGACGAAGTTTGAAATAGAAGAAAAGATTGTCGAGATGATTAAGACTGTATATGACCCGGAAATTCCGGTTAATATCTATGATCTCGGTTTAATTTATAAGATTGATGTAGCTGATAATGGTGATACTGTTATCGATATGACGCTTACTGCTCCAAATTGTCCGGCTGTGGATTTTATAGTAGAAGATGTTCGCCAAAAAGTGGAATCTGTAGAAGGAGTAACTTCTGCTACGGTTAACATTGTTTTTGAACCGGAATGGGACAAAGATATGATGAGCGAAGAAGCTAAACTGGAATTAGGATTTCTTTAAATAAGTGTGATGAAGAAAAGAGTTTATTTCCTTTCGGATGCTCACCTTGGATCACGTGCCATAGAACATAGCCGTACTCAAGAGCGTCGTTTGGTGAACTTCCTTGAGAGTATTCGCCATGATGCCGCTGCAATTTATCTGATGGGAGATATGTTTGACTTTTGGTATGAGTTTAAATTAGTAGTACCCAAAGGATATACACGTTTTCTGGGAAAAATATCAGAATTGACTGATGCCGGGATTGAAATACATTACTTTACTGGTAATCATGATATCTGGTGCGGCGATTATCTGGAAAAAGAGTGCGGCGTGATTCTTCATCGAAAAGCCATAACTACAGAAATACTTGGAAAAGAGTTTTATCTGGCGCATGGAGATGGACTTGGCGATCCTGATAAGTCGTTTAAGTTGCTCCGAAAAATGTTTCACAATCATACTTTGCAAACAATGTTTTCGGCTTTGCACCCCCGATGGAGTGTTGAATTGGGATTGAGTTGGGCAAAAAAGAGCCGTTTGAAACGGATAGATGGCAAAGAACCTGATTATATGGGTGAGGATAAAGAGTTTCTGGTTCTTTATACCAAAGAGTATCTTAAATCTCATCCCACAATTAACTACTTTATCTATGGGCACCGCCATATCATGCTTGATTTGATGTTATCGTCTTCTGCACGCGTAACAATTCTGGGTGACTGGATAAACTTTTATTCGTATGCTGTATTTGATGGAGATAATTTATTTCTGGATGAATACGTTGAAGGCGAAGAAATTGCTTAAAGTTGCTTAGCTTTTCCTGGCTGGAAAAACTTAATAATACTCTTAGAAATTCGTTTCTATACTTAAGGACTGCCCGGAAAGTTGGATAGTCCTTTTTTACTGTTGTTTATTTCCGTAAAAATCGCTATCTTAACTTTGCAAAAATAAAACAATAAAAAAAATAATTTGGCAATTTATTTACGACCTTATTCTAATGCTTTCATTGTGAACAACACAAACACAGACATCGAAAACTAATTTAAAAGATGCCTACTCCAAGCCTGGTGAACTTTGTCGACATGAAGTTTTGCGTTGTTTTTCACTACGATCTGTACGTTTTTTATAACCAGAAGTCTTGTCAGACTGTTACTTTGCAAGGGAACTTCTGTAGAAAATGAATAATTGGGAAATACCTGCAGTGCAAATGAATCTTTTGCACTTCATGAGTGATAAGGTGACCGATATCCCATAATTGGAAAATTTGTCGTATACACAGCAACCCCCTAACAACAAGATATGAACAAAAAAACAACCATTCCGTTTGCACTGCTCTCCTTTATGGGTGGCATAAATGCGAACGCTGCTCAACAAGCTGAGCATGTGAAGCCTAATCGGCCAAATATCGTCTTTTTTTTGGTAGACGATATGGGCTGGCAAGATACTTCACTTCCCTTTTGGATTGAGCAAACTCCGCTGAATCGGAGATACGAAACTCCAAATATGGAGCGTCTGGCCAAACAGGGGATGATGTTTACCCAGGCTTATGCCTGCAGTGTGAGCTCGCCTACTCGTGTTAGCCTTTATACTGGGATGAATGCATCGCGTCATCATGTAACCAATTGGACTATTCAAAAGAATGTTTCGCAGGATCTACCAAGTAAAGTACTTGAATTTCCAAAGTGGAACGTGAACGGCATCTGCGAAGAGGCTGGTATTGAGAACACCTGTCAGGTAACTCCCTTCTCTCAGATTCTAAAGGATAATGGATATCATACTATCCATTGTGGTAAGGCACATTTCGGGGCAATAGGCACTCCCGGTGAGAACCCGCTTAACCTCGGCTTTGATGTGAATATTGCAGGGCATGCAGCTGGTGGACTAGCCAGCTATCTGGGTACAGAAAACTTCGGAAACCGGACAGATGGCAAACCTTCGTCTCTCTTTGCTGTACCGGGACTTGAAAAGTACTGGGGACAGGATATCTTTGTGACCGAAGCGCTTACCCGTGAAGCATTGGCCGAACTAGATCGCAGCAAGTTGCTCGATAAGCCATTCTTTCTCTACATGTCGCATTATGCCGTACATATTCCTATTCAGAAGGATAAACGATTCTATCAGAAGTATCTCGACAAAGGACTTGATCCGGTAGAAGCGGCTTATGCCACCTTGGTGGAAGGAATGGATAAGAGCCTGGGCGATATTATGAACTGGCTTGAAAAAAACAATCTGAGTAATAATACGATCATCCTTTTTATGTCCGATAACGGTGGGCTTGCAGCTTCAAACCGTGGAGGAAAACTGCATACACAGAATGCTCCTTTGCGAAGTGGAAAGGGTTCTGCTTACGAAGGTGGAATCCGTGAACCTATGATTGTGGCATGGCCGGGCAAGGTAAAACCAAAAACGAAATGCAACGATTACCTGATTATTGAGGATTTCTATCCTACAATTTTGGAAATGGCAGGTGTGAAGAACTATAAAGCAGTGCAGTCAATTGACGGAAAAAGCTTTGTGCCCATGCTTACTCAGAAAGGAAAAACATCGAAAAACCGTGCGTTAGTTTGGAATTTCCCCAATCTTTGGGGAGCTACCGGGCCGGGTATCGGGCCTACATGCACTATTCGTAAAGGAGACTGGAAGTTGATTTATTTCTATGAAACAGGTAAAAAAGAGCTGTTTAACATTACTAAGGATATTAGTGAGCAGAATGACCTCTCGGTTTCTAATCCAAAACTGGTGCAACGACTTTCCCAAGAGTTAGGTAATAACCTGCGGGGCAGAAATGCACAACGACCCTCTTTCAAGGCAACGGGCAAACCTTGTCCATGGCCGGATGAAGTGTAGCCAATGTTTTAATAAAAAAAAGAGAGGAATCTGCAAAAGCAAATTCCTCTTCTTTTTTATTTCGAAACAGAGAATTAAGCGTTTGTAGTGATAACTCTTTTTTCTTTGATTCTAGCTTTTTTACCGGTAAGAGCACGAAGGTAATATAATTTAGCTCTACGAACTTTACCAACTTTGTTCACTTCGATACTATCGATGAATGGTGATTCGATTGGGAAGATTCTTTCTACACCAACTGTTCCAGACATTTTGCGAACAGTAAAGCGTTTCTTTTCTCCGTGACCTGAAATCTTGATAACAACACCACGGTACAACTGTACACGTTCTTTGTTACCTTCAGTAATACGATAAGCTACAGTTACAGTGTCTCCAGCTTTGAAGCTTGGGTGCTGTTTTCCAGTAGCAAATGCTTCTTCTGCAATTTTAATAAAATCCATTGTTTTGTTTTTTAAAATGTTTTATCGTTACAACGCAACATATCAAGTAACTCTTCTTTGACAGCGATTGCGCGAAAGCGGTGCAAAGATGCGAATTATTTGTTGGATAGCCAAATATCTAAGAAAAATTATATATATTTGACGGTATAAATAATGTTTATTATGAGATATTTAGGGATAAATAAATCTATAGGAATGCTCTGTTTGTCAGGGCTACTCTTTTTTTCGTCATGCCATTCAGCTTATCAGTTGACAGGCATGCAAAGTAATAGTGTTGAGATTAATTCTGCATATGACACAAAGCAAGATAATGCGGCAGTTGCTGTTTTTGCTCCTTATAAAGCAAAAGTAGATAGTATTATGTCACCAGTGATTGGAACCTGTGAAATGGATATGACGTCTGGACGTCCTGAGAGTCTTCTCTCTAACCTGGTGGCAGATGTTCTTCGTGAGTATGCAAATACTCTACCCGGACAAAAAGCTGATCTTGCTGTTATTAACTTTGGAGGGCTGAGAAGTAATCTTCCAAAAGGTGATATAACATTTGGTACTATCTATGAAATTCTTCCTTTTGAGAATTCTCTTTGTCTTGTTAGTCTGAAAGGAACAGATCTTATTTCTTTATTCAGTGATATTGCAAAAGTGGGAGGACAGGGAGTTAGCAATGTAAAGCTTCTGATTTCTGCTCCATCTAATGCAGAATTGATTGATGCTACAGTTGGAGGAGAGAAAATAGATAAAGATAAAATTTATACAGTGGCAACTATTGATTACTTAGCAGAGGGTAATGATGGTTTGGGTTCTTTTATGAAAGCAGAAAAACGTATTTGTCCTGAAGGGGCAGTTCTTCGTCATATTGTTCTTGATTATGTGAAGAAAAAAACGGTAAAAAGTGAAGTAATTACATCCAGTCTGGATGGTAGAATTCAGATTAAGAAATAAAGGAATACAATGAAACGGACATTTTTTATAATAATATCACTAATCTTATGCATAAACCTTTCTGCTCAGCGGGTAAAGGTGCTTACTATATTGCATACCAATGATACTCACAGTCGTGTTGAACCTATAAGCAAAAACGATGCTAATAAATCTCAGGCAGATAAAGGTGGGTTTGTTAGGCGAGCTTCTTATATAAAGCAGGCTCGAGTAGAAGATAAGGATGTTTTGTTGTTCGACTGTGGCGATTTTTCTCAGGGAACTCCATATTACAATATGTTTAAAGGAGAGGTGGAAATCAAGTTGATGAACGAAATGAAATATGATGCAGCAACGATTGGAAATCATGAGTTTGATTTTGGGCTTGAGAATATGGCTCGTCTTTTTAAAATGGCGAAATTTCCATTTGTTTGTGCCAACTACAAGTTTACGGGTACTGTGCTTGATGGCCTGGTTAAACCTTATATTATTATTAAACGTAAAGGCTTGAAAATTGGAGTGTTTGGATTAAGTCCCAAAATGGAAGGATTGGTTCAAGCCGATAAGTGCAAAGGGGTGGTTTACTTCGAACCTTATGATGTTGCAAATGAGGTCGCAACATATTTGAAAAAGAATGAACGTTGTGATGTGGTGGTTTGTCTTTCTCATTTGGGATGGAAAGCTTCAGAAAATAATCCGGTTTGTGATGAAGTATTGGCAGCAAAAACACATAATATTGATTTAATATTAGGAGGACATTCTCATTCGTTTATTGAAACTCCTGTATATTACAAAAATTTAGATGGTAAGGAGATTCCTGTAACACAGATGTGGAGAAATGGAGTCTATGTGGGAAAAATAAATCTAAAGTTTGAAAGGAAATAAGTGATGAAAAGGGTATTTGTATTTACATTAGTTCTGGCTCTTTTATTACCTGTAGCAACCAAAGCACAGGTTGAACCTCTTTTGGCGTATAAGGTTTCACAACAAGAGTCTTGTCAGAAATGGGTTGAAAATATATTGTCTAAAATGACGATGAAAGAAAGAATAGGTCAGCTTTTTATTCATACAGTTACACCCGATATCGATAAAAAGAATAAGAAAATGATTCGAAAGGCTGTTCGTGACAGCAAAATTGGTGGGTTGTTGTTCTCTGGTGGAAAACTGCAGGATCAGGCCTTATTAACTAATTTTGCTCAGTCGCAGGCTAAAATCCCATTGATGATTACTTTCGATGGTGAATGGGGATTGTCTATGAGACTGAAAAGTACTCCTGTTTTTCCAAAAAATGTAGTCTTGGGGTGCATTCAGAATGATCAGCTTATTTACGAATATGGTCAGGAGGTAGCCAGACAGTGTAAGGAGATGGGAGTTACTGTAAATTTTGCACCTGTTGCCGATGTAAATCGTAACCCTAATAATCCTGTTATCAATGTCCGCTCATTTGGTGAAGAACCTCATGAAGTAGCAGATAAAGTTATTGCCTATGCCCAAGGACTGGAAAGCAAAGGGGTGCTTTCTGTAGCTAAACACTTCCCGGGGCATGGAGATACAGATGTTGATTCTCATTTTGCTTTACCGGTGTTGGCTTTTACCAGAGAACGACTGGATAGCGTTGAACTCTATCCTTTTAAACAATATATAAAAGCTGGTTTAGGAGGTATTATGGTTGGACATCTTCAGGTGCCTATTATAGAACCAAACAAGTTGTTTCCTTCTTCTCTTTCACGTAATGTTGTTTATGGTTTGCTTGCCGATGAACTTCGCTTTCAAGGATTGATCTTTACTGATGCCCTAGCCATGAAAGGTGTTGCTTCTGCAGATAGAGTCTGCTTGCTGGCTTTACAGGCTGGAAATGATATGGTACTGGCTCCGGCAGATGTAGAAACGGAAGTTCAAAGTGTACTTAAAGCCCTTCAGAATGGAGAAATAAGTAAAGAGGAAATTGATCGTAAGTGCAGAAAAGTTTTGTTATACAAATATATTTTAGGGCTGACAAGAGCCCCTGAGATTCGTTTGTCGGGTTTGGAAGAACGAATTAATACGGCAAATTCCGAAGCTTTAATACATAAACTGAGAACAGCTGCTATAACCGTTCTTGGAAATAGAGAACAAGAACTTCCTTTCAGGGCTTCTGCTGATGAAATTGCATTGATAAGTGTAGGTGACAGATCTGCTGACTCTGTGTTTGTAGAAACAATGAAGAAATATGCTCCGGTTAAATGTTATCATTTGACATACCAGATGAATGATTCATTGACGCAAGCCATGAAGCATGAGTTGTCATTACATAAGAGGGTTGTTGTTAGTATAACCGCTCAAGATCTGAAACCTTATCTTCATTTCTTTTCAGCTCTCTCAATCAGTCAACCGGCAGTTTATGTGTTCTTTACTCCATTTTCTGTAATGGAACAACTTCAGATACCTTTATCTGTTGCTTCTGCAGTTGTTTTAGGACATTCTGCAGACAATGATGTTCAGAATCAAATAGGTGATGTTCTTTTTGCTAAAGCTACGGCTGACGGGCGTTTATCAGTGAGTGTAGGTACGCTTTACTCTCCGGGAGATGGAGTAACGATTACCCCTAATACGGTATTCCGCTCTGTCCCGGAAGACTTTGGAATGAGTTCTGTTACATTAGCACGCATTGATTCAATTGTTAAGGAAGGAATTGAAGCTCGTGCTTTTCCCGGATGTCAGGTTTTGGTTATGAAGGATGGAAAGACAGTGTACAGTAAGAATTTTGGAAAATATACTTATGAAGGAGAGCAGAAAGTAACATCAAATAGTATGTATGATCTTGCTTCTTTGTCAAAAACAACAGGAACATTACTTGCTATCATGAAGTTATACGATAAATGCTTGTTGAACCTAACGGACAAAGCATCTAAATATCTTGCTTTTCTTCGTGGTACTGATAAAGAGAATATAACGATTAAAGAATTGTTGTTTCATGAGTCTGGGTTGCCACCTTCGCTTCCGTTCTATCGGCTCGCTATAGATGAAACAAGTTATGAAGCTCCTTTCTTTGTGACTAAGAAAGATTCTAAACATACCATACAGACTGAAGAGAATACTTATGCTTGTAATTCTTTTAAATATAAAGAAGGATGGGCTTCCACTAAGCCTTCCGATGAATTTACGATGCAGGTAACTGATAGTCTCTTTATGAATAAGAAATTTCATGAAGCAGCCATGCAGATGATTGCTCAGACTAAATTGGGAGCAAAGAAGTATAACTATAGTTGCGTTAACTTTATCCTTCTAAAAGAGATTGCCGAAACTGTTAGCGGAATCCCTATGGATGAGTTTCTGAATCGTGAGTATTATGGACCAATGAAACTATATCATATTTCGTATTTGCCTTTACGTACGCATAAAAAAGATGAGGTTGTTCCTACTGTGAAAAATGATTGTTTTCGAGGCGAACTGATTCAGGGATTTGTGAATGATGAGGCTGCAGCATATTTAGGTGGTATATCAGGTAACGCAGGCTTGTTTGCTTCTGCAAAGGATGTTGCAAAGGTATACCAGATGCTGCTTAATGGAGGTGAAATTGATGGAAAACGTTATTTAAGCAAATCAACCTGCAAGCTATTTACCACAACGACTTCCAAGAGTGGCAGACGAGGCTTGGGATATGATAAACCTGTACCTGCTAATCCTCAAAATAGTCCATGTTGTGTTTCTGCTCCTGCTGCTGTTTATGGGCATACAGGATGGACCGGAACATGTTGTTGGGTAGATCCGGTAAATGGACTGGTTTATGTATTTTTGAGCAACCGTACATATCCGGATCGTTGGAATTTTAAATTGTCGAAGATGAATATACGTACGAATATTCAGGAAGAAATATATCAGTCGATGAAATAGTTCCTTTATTCAAAATAGAATGATAGCACAATCATGCGAGAGTTTATCTGATTAACTGATTGTGTATATTTTAAGAGTGTTTTATCATTTAAATCAGAGCGGTCTGTTTTAAGTAAGTTACTTAAGCCAAAGCAGAACTTAAGTTCTGGAATAAGCTTGAAGAATGGGAGATAAAAGTCACAACCTATGCCAGCTTCTATATAGCAATCGGCACTTTTAAGTAATAAAACACCATTCTTTTTGATACTGAGGTCGGCCATGGGATTAATTCCAGCCATTACGTATGGCCGATAGTTGTTAAAGCGCTCTGCACTGAATTTTAAATCAACAGGAAGAGACAAGTATGTGGATTTTATCTGCTGGCTGGTCTCTTCTTTGTTAGTCTGGTTTTTAAAAATTACGGTTTTGTCGCCGAAATGCAAAGTAGGAATAAGCCGGAGTGCCAGTTCTTTGGTTAAGTACAGTTCACCTAGAACACCAACACTGAATCCGGGAGAATAACTGGCAACATCAGCAAACCAGGATTCTCCATCCTTAGTAATGTATCCGTTGTTCTCAAATTTCAGATCTTGAGTATGCAAACCAATTAAAAAACCATAATGTAGCCTCCTTTGGTCAATGTATGGTCGGTTTTGTATCTTCTTAATCTGTGCGTTTACGCCCAATGAGAATACAAATGATAGTAATATGATGAATATACGTTTCAAGTCCTGATAATTATTTTATGCTTATTATAACGGCAAAGTACGCTTCTTATTGCAGCGGTAAGACAAATAAAAGCTTATTAGGATTTTTGTTATTTAGATAAAATCCAAATTAACATAAAATATGAAAGGAAATATGCTACAATTAGAATTAATCTCTATTTTTGTTGAGCAAATTAGTACTAATAATTAAAATTTAAGAAAATGGCTTACGTAATTAATGATGATTGTATTGCTTGCGGAACTTGTATTGACGAGTGTCCAGTAGGAGCTATCTCTGAAGGTGATATCTATTCAATCAATCCAGAGGTTTGTACAGAATGTGGAACTTGCGCAGATGTTTGTCCTTCTGAAGCAATACATCCGGGAAACTAAAAAATCCTTCGGGTAAAAAATAAAAAGGCTGTTTCAAACGAAACAGCCTTTTTACTTATATATTGGTCTGGAAATTAATCTTTAGATTATATTTCCAGACTATTTTTATTGTTGCTTACTTTAGTTTAGCCAACGTTTGCTTGATTCTCTTGAATGCTTCAACCAGATTTTCATCAGATGTAGCATAAGACATACGGATACATTCAGGTGCTCCGAAAGCTACACCTCCAACACATGCTACGTGTCCTTCTTCCAGAAGATACATTGCTAAATCTGCAGAATCATTAATTTTACGATCGCCTAAAGATTTACCGAAATATGAATCACATTTTGGGAATACATAGAATGCACCATCAGGAACATTGCACTCTAATCCTGGGATATCTTTAACTAATTCAATAACAAGATTGCGACGACGTTCAAAAGCTTTACGCATCTCTTCTACCGGTGCCTGATCTCCTGCAAATGCAGCTTCTGCTGCTTTTTGAGCAATTGAAGAAGGACCAGAAGTATATTGTCCTTGTAGTTTATTACTAGCTTTTGCTAACCACTCTGGAGCAGCAACGAATCCAAGTCTCCAACCAGTCATAGCGTATGCTTTAGAAACGCCGTTAATCAGAGCTACACGTTCTTTGATCTCAGGGAATTGAGCAATACTTTCATGTTTTCCGATATAGTTGATATGTTCGTAAATCTCGTCGGCAATAACGATGATATTAGGATACTTAACCAAAACATCAACTAATCCTTTTAATTCTTCTTTGCTGTATACGCTTCCTGTTGGATTTGAAGGAGAGCAAAGGATTATCGCTTTAGTCTTAGGAGTAATAGCAGCTTCTAGTTGAGCAGGTGTGATTTTGAAATTTTGTTCAAGGCCAGCAGGGATAATAACACTTTTGCCTTCTGCTAGTTTTACCATTTCAATGTAGCTAACCCAATATGGAGCTGGGATAATTACTTCATCTTCCGGGCCAATAATACACAATAAGGTATTACAAACTGACTGCTTAGCTCCATTGGAACAAACAATCTGTTCAGGTTTATAATCCAGGCCATTTTCATTCTTTAATTTAGCTGCAATAGCCTTACGAAGGGGCATGTAGCCTGGTACAGGAGAATAAAAAGAGAAGTTATCATCAATTGCTTTTTTAGCAGCAGTCTTAATGTGGTCAGGAGTAAAGAAGTCGGGTTCCCCTACACTAAGATTGATGACATCGATGCCTTGAGCTTTTAACTCATTACTCTTCTGAGACATAGCTAAAGTCTCTGAAGGAGAAAGGCTGTTCAAACGGTCTGAAAGTTGATTCATAATTTAACTTATTTATTGTTGGTCTATATCACGATGCAAAATAAGATAAAATAATTGAAATAAGAAAGCAAATAAATGATATTATTGAACTTTATACTTCAATAGGTCTTATTTTTATATCACTTTGTAAAATGCAAAGCGTGCCCCATACGATCTTTTTTTGTTTTCAGGTATCGTAAATTATACTCATTGGGGGTAACTTCGATAGCTACATTTTCTACTATTTCCAGTCCATAAGCTTCTAGTCCAATACGTTTAACTGGGTTATTAGTGAGTAATCTCATTTTATGTACACCTATTTCCCGTAATATTTCTGCACCTACACCATAATCACGTTCATCTGCTTTGAAGCCTAAGTGCAGATTTGCATCAACTGTGTCAAGTCCTTCTTCCTGCAATTTATATGCTCTTATTTTATTCATAAGTCCAATACCACGGCCTTCCTGATTCATATATACAACAACGCCTTTGCCTGCTTTTTCTATCTCAGACATTGCTTTATGCAACTGCTCTCCACAGTCGCAACGGTTGGATGCAAATATGTCACCAGTCATACATGACGAGTGCATTCTTACCAAAATAGACTCGTTTTCTGTCCATTCACCTTTTATTAAAGCAATATGTTCCAGTCCGTTTGATTTTTGGCGGAAAGGGATAAGGCGGAAATGTCCGAATTCAGTAGGCATGTCAACTTCGTCTCCTTTTTCTACGATCGACTCCATCTTTAAGCGATATGCTATAAGATCTTTAATAGTAATGATTTTTATGTCGAATTTTTTAGAAACTTCCATCAGTTGTGGTAAACGAGCCATTGTGCCGTCTTCATTGATTATTTCAATTAAAGCTCCGGCTGGATAAAGACCTGCTAAACGTGCCATGTCAACTGTTGCTTCTGTATGTCCTGAGCGGCGAAGTACTCCACGTGATTTGGCTCTTAGTGGATTGACATGTCCTGGACGGCCAAAACTACCCGGATTTGTGTTAGGATCAGCCAACGCTTTGATAGTGGCTGCTCTGTCGTGCATTGAAACACCTGTAGTACATCCATCTAGTAAGTCTACTGTAACAGTGAATGGTGTTTCATATATTGAAGTATTTGTAGAAACCTGCATTTCCAGGTCTAACTCTTCACAACGTTCTTCTGTAATAGGAGCACACAAGACACCGCGTCCGTAAGTCAACATGAAATTTACTTTTTCCGGTGTTATTTTTTCAGCTGCAATAATAAAATCGCCTTCATTTTCACGATCTTCATCATCAACAACAATTATAAATTTACCTTCACGAAAGTCTTCTATTGCTTCTTCGATTGTATTTAACTTTATATCTTCCATATCTTACTTGTTACAAATTGTTCTTATTATATCTTGTAAATCTCTGTTTACCTTATTTATTAATTTCAGATCTTTATATAACCTAATTCTGAAAGCCCATATTCTAAAATAATAGATTAACCCTATTGGTACTATTATACCGGTTATTTTATTGAGTGTAGGCATGTTGAAAGGGCATCTATGAGCATGAACAGACAAGATAGGGTAGTTGTTCAATGTTCCTAGAATTTTCGTATATTTAGTATTAGCAAGCTTTTCAACAATAGCTTCCAGCTGTTCATTTATAGCCATTATTTCTTCATCTTTTTCATTCTTGGTCCAGATATTGAAATAGTTTGGCGCACGTTTAAGTTTATTATTTGATATATATTCTTCACACATATCATTTAGCAATTCCATGTTCTTATCTTCTTGCAGATAGTCGGGATCTTCAATGATTACTTCTTTTTTAGCCAAATGACGTGTGTCTCGTATACCGATAACTTTCCTTAGCCAATTAATATATGTATCTACATTTAGCACAACGGAATCATTATTCGATTTATAAGTGAGGAATATGCCTACTGGCGCTAAGATGAAAGTGCTTATCCACATAGCCGTCCAAATAACCCATGTACCATTTCTGGCCATTTTAGCTCCGGTTGTATCTATAATATAATAGATGAGGAAGATTAAGATAGAGATTACAACTGGCATTCCTAAACCTCCTTTTCTTATGATACCCCCTAAAGGAGCACCTATGAAGAAGAATATTAAGCAGGAAATAGAAAGGGCTATTTTTTTATGCCACTCCATTTCGTGTCTACGTATACGTTTGTCTGTGTCTACGGTATTGAAACTCTTAAATTTCCAGTCGTTGCCTATGCTTTGTGACGTGCTTAATGCGTTTGCTACAGCCTTTTGCTTGTCTGATAAAGAAAGATTATTAAATACGCTATCTGTATTTATAGCAGTCAATTTTGCTTTTCTTATTTTGAGAGTATCTTCTTTACTAAAATTATCTCTGGAACGATAAGTACTTGTTATTGCTTCTTTATAGAATGTTTTTCCAACGCTGTCAACCAAATGATTCATTGAATCGACAGCAGTTTGAAGTTCTGTCATATTCTTACTTTGATACTGATTGTTCATGAAACTTTCGTCAATCATATTAAAGTTTGAATTAAATTCTATAATAGTGTGTTTCTCACTAAAACTTTCTCGTCGATATGGTACATTTTGTATGGAACTACTCTGTGACTTAAGATTCTCAAACATTTCTCCGCTATACAGGTGCAGTCTCAAATGCTGTTTGTCGGCTGTCATTTCCAGTTTACCTGAGTCTGCAACAATGATATGTGCATTATCAAATCCATCAGAAAAATTGTAGATCATTATATTATATAATGCTCCAGTCTCTTTGTTTTTATGCTTAACATAAAGGTTATAACCTTCGATTTCATCATAAAAAACTCCTTCTGGAATTTCTAGCTCCGGCGATTTTTGCTTCATAGAGAAAAGCAAAGTAAATAGTTTTACCTGAGCCTTTGGAGCTACTACATTTTGAAAATAAAAGGAGGTGGAACACAGAAAAACTGTAAAGACAATAAGAGGAGTCATAACTCTGATCAATGAAATTCCGGCTGCTTTTATTGCGAGAAGCTCATACCTTTCACCAAAATTACCGAAAGTCATCAATGAAGCAAGTAAGATAGCCAGCGGAAGCGCTGTAGGTACCAAAGTTAATATTGCGTAAAAGAAAAACTCTGATAATACGCTTATAGCTAATCCTTTACCAACTAAATCGTCGACGTATCTCCATAAAAACTGCATCATAAAGATGAAGAGACAAATGAAGAACGTCCCAAAGAAGAGGAGTGTGAAACTCTTAATAATGAATATATCTAATTTCTTAATGCGTAGCATCTTTTTTTATTTGTACAATTATCCGACAAAATTAGTATAAAAAAAGATGTTCACGCATACTTTTGATTATTTTTATAAATTAGATGCTACATTCCACATGCTCTTTTAAGCGTATCAATCTGAGAGTTCCACAGTTCAAACTGATCATCTTTCTCCTCCGGGTCAACGAAATCAGTAATCTCCAATACGTAGTCACTAGTTAGTTCATTAAAGTTCATTTTGAACTCAAAATAGCTTTTTTCATCTTCATCATCCAGCCAATGGAATCTGACGAAAGAATTAATTCTTGTTCCAATCAATTCGGCTTTTCTAACTTCTGATTTGCCCCAGCAGAAAGTGAATGTTTTATCTTTCATTTGAACTTTATCGGCAAACCAGTCTTCCATGCCGATAGGGGTGCTTATTGCATTCCATAGAATGCTTCGTGAGGATGCGTTTAAAAGATATTCTATATGAATCTTTTCTTTTTTCATAGTGCTTGTGTTTACTGTGCGCCAAGATAAAGACTTTTTTTGAAATTTGAAGTATATGATACTAAATTATACGTTTTTTCTCTTGTTTTTTAAATAAAAGCACTCTTTTTTGAGGTAAAATTGAAAAAAGTATGGCAAAATTTTGCAGGTTTCAAAGATTTCTATACCTTTGCACCGCATTTAAGAAATGGCGGGATAGCTCAGCCGGTTAGAGCGCATGATTCATAATCATGAGGTCCCCAGTTCAATCCTGGGTCCCGCTACTTATATAGAATAAGGCATTTGAGAGGCTTCCACTCTTGGGTGCCTTTTCTTATTTTCTGAAACTTGCCTGTAGATGAATTCGAAATTAGATCTTTGCTAGATAATTATTGTGATTTTAAACTATCTTTACGCAAAATATATAATACATTAGTTTAACGTTATCGACTTATGAATCCAGCTGTACCTCCTGAGATGAAGGCTAATATCACAAAACTTTATTGTGCAGCCTATAATGAATCACAAAAAAATAAAGTTGTAACATTACTTCTTATCACTGAAGAATGCACTATTGTAGCCAATGGAAAATCTCCATTGGAACCGGACGATTTTTGGATACTTTCGTTAGGAGGCGAAAAAACGTCCAAAGAATTTTTCAAACATACTCCTCCTTCGCCAGATGAGATAGAATATGCCATTAACTTTATCGAAGATACTATCGTTCCTTTAAAAAAAATATTGCCCCCCAATTCAGAGTTGTATTCCTTTTCTCCTGTTATGCAGGAAATTATTCTGCAAGCAAATAAGAGTCTATCATCTCCGGAAAAAGTCCTACCGATTAAAGATATGGAAGACGTTTTCAGTCGTTTGGCAATCATCATCTCTGGCAGACCATACAGTACCGACACATTACCAGAAAGTACTTCTTTTGCAGCATCGCTACTAATTCTAAGAGAATTTATGCATCATCTGGGATTTCAGAATATCATAATTGAGAAATCTCTATAAGTTTATGAATAAGGTAAAGATTGTCACCAATCAATAATTACTTAGCTCCGCCAAAAAAAGAATGTAGGGTCTGTTTTTCTTCCTTTGTTGACTGTAATTTACCACCGTTCTCAACTGAACATAATTCGTTTATTTTAAAACGGAATTATACTTTTATCTAATTTGAACAGTTTTATTTGTGGGTAAGCACACACAATTTTTCTAATTTGAAATTTATAGAGTTTTTTAAAGTTATTGTATTAGTTTTTATTTAGACGTACTTTCGTTCAATTTAATTTAATGTACAAATTACCTGAATCAAATATATTAAAGCATTAATAGAAATATTAAGCACCTTCCAAACATAATATATGTATTTTAAAGGTGCTATTATAAGTAGTTCTAAAACAGTTATTCGTATTACAAAAAAGAGAGATGACGTCAATATAAAAATAGATATCTTTATTTACCTAATCCTAGTTGACTCATGTAAGTTTGATTATCCCAAAACAGAAATTCCTCAAACATCACTCCGTTTTTCCAATGTCCTATTGTGCACATAGGCAATTTGATTTTTTTCCCTGTTGGCTGAATAAATTTTCCATTACCAATAGGCATAGGCTTAGTAAATGTTCCTTCCATTACTCCCGTTACTGCAGTCCATTCACCTGTGCTGCTTCCAAAACGGACAGGATGTTGCTTAATTCTTGTGTCAGGAGCATATACAAACATGGCTTTCAAATCTGCAATGTGCCTTTCTAATCCCGTAGTAAAATGTCCGTCCGGCCAGTACACCTTTATATCTTTTGAATGATTTTCATGGAATCTTACCCATTCCTGATTGCTGAATATAGTAAAATCAAGTGTGTCAAACTTTACAAGGTGTTTTGTAAGTGTATCATTACCAGCAGTTAATTCTTTAATTTGATTACGTAGTGAATCAATTTCTGATTTACTTCCAGAGGTGTTACCGTTTTTATTAATACAACTGCTGAAAGATGCGATTGCTGCTACTACAATAAGTGCTGCAAATAATTGAATAATTCTTGATTTTTTCATTTTTAATGGTCATTTTGATTAATTCTATACGATACAACAAAAAAAATGATAATTTGTTTTAGAAATTGGTTCATTCGAGAAATGCGTAGTTTCTATATAAAAAGAAGCTGGTAAATCATTATATTGTAGAGTCCAATCAAACAATATTATGAATACCATCTTTCTGTACCACATCTTTGTCGTTCATGAGCAAGAATACTCTCGTGTACACTATAAAGATAAGAGTATTATCTTTGAAGTTCATACTTGTATAGAAAAACTTCCTTACCCTTGTTATAAGAATCGGCACATCATTCTCTCAGGTAGTATAAAGTTAATGAAAATTTGGTTATGAAAGCCTTGCCCGAAATCTTGCCTGAGAAAACGATATTGGAGGAAAAATAGTAGAAATGTAGTTTTATATAATATTCTAATTACAAGTAAGACAAGTGCATTAATAATAATGGAAATTCTGTTCACGCCATTCATAATCATGAGGTCCCCAGTTTAATCCTGGATCCCGTTACTTATAATAGAATAAGGCATTTGAGAGGCTTCCACTCTTGAGTGCCTTTTCTTATTGCCTGAAACTTAAATTGGGCTGACGATTTTTAGTTTAATCAAACTGTGAATTCAATCTATAGTTTTGTGAATTAAATCTGTTTTAAAAAGAAACCTCCATAAAGTTGATTAAACTGCTTTATGGAGGTTTCTTTTATTAATTGTTTTTAATCTTCGCGTTGTTTACAATAACGTTCTTCAAGATAAATGGTTTTATAGCATTCTGGTTTATTTTGGCATATTTCGCTTTTATGTTTAGATTCTCAAAAGTAAAGTTTGTGAGTTTGTATTTATCAGACTCTTTCACGTTGAAGAATACTTCGCATTCTAAGTTGATATTGCGCATTGTTACATTAGCTGAATAGGATAGCGGCATATCTTTTCTGTCTTTCAGATCAAAGAATTGACTCCAAGGTTTTATGAAAAGGAAGCTATTGGCATTACCTTTAATATTTTCCACCAGGATATATTCATATTTTTGAGGAGTATCAGGACGCATCTTAAGCCATAACAAGCGGTTTGCTTTGTCTACTGTGCAGCGACGGAGGATTATATTCCGGTCGTGTATGGATTCACTGCCGCAAGTAAGTGCACTATGGCAGAAACCGTATGTGCAATCTTCTATTATTATATTTGTATTACTTCCGTTGGTTGGGTCTTTATCGGCCCAGGTCCCTTTTCCTCCTTTAAGTGCAATACCATCGTCGTTTGCAGAGATAAAGCAATTCTTAACCAGAAAATTGTTGCAGGCGTCTATGTCTATACCATCTGTACTAGGTGCTTTGACTGGTTCTGCTGGTGAAAATATATATAGATTGAGCATCTTCACGTTATTGCATCTGTAAAAATGTGTCGTCCAAAAGGGGGAATTAATAAGACGAATACCCGAGATTTGTACATCGTTGCTATTAGATACGTAAAGTAATCGAGGGCGTAGTTCGTCCATGTTGGTACATTTGCTATTAACAGCACGACGTTTCCAGAAAGATTTCCAATAACGCATACCGTTTCCATTGAGTGTTCCTTCGCCCGATATTGTGAAACCGTTCACATGGTCGGCATTGACCAATGCAGGGAAATATTTCAGGGTCTGTCCCTCCATGCGTGTTTCAATAATAGGGAAATTACTTATGTCATCGCTACCTTTTAATACGGCATTCTTTTCTAGATATAGATGTGTTTTAGGTTTGAAAAAGATAGAGCTGCTTAGAAAAGTTCCTTGTGGAATTACTATTACGCCACCACCGTTTTGTTCTGCCCGATCGATAACAGCTTGTATTTTTTCTGTTTGCAGAATAGTGCTGTCGTTTATAACTCCGTAATCGGTAATCCGGTATATTTTTCCTAAGGTATTAATATTAACCACTTCATTCTTTCTAAACCAGTCGGGAATAGATGTCCCATCGGGAAACTTTTCTTGAGAGAATACTTGTGTGTTAATAAAAATGGCAAATAAAAAGATTATCGATTTGATGCTTTTTTTATTCATTTTGATCTTTTTAGAGTGTTTGTTACTGAAATATAAGCAAATATATTTCGTTTTTTGTTTATATGCAAATTAAGTCTTGATCCTAATTATTTATTTAGTTACAGGATGCTGTGTTTAATTGATTTTTTAGTTGAACTCATGAGGATTATTAAAATTATCTGTTATTATATTTGCTATATTCTTCGGGTGATTTGCAAAAAAGATGTTATTTTCGCAGCTTTATAATCAAGTAAAGCTCTATTTCTGTAAATTTATAAATAATCACCTCGTAATATGATTGGAACTATCGTAAATACAGCTGCAGTTGTTGCAGGCGGAACTATTGGACTATTGCTGAAAAAAAATATGCCAGAGCGAGTTACTTCAATTTATTTTCAGGCAGTTGGGCTGTTTACGCTGGCTATAGGTATTACTATGGTAGTTAAGATGGAAGATATCTTGATAATAGTGGGAAGTTTAGCTATTGGTTCGTTGTTGGGTGAGTGGATAAACGTAGAGAAGAGTGCAGAACAGATGAGTGGAGTTCTGAAAAGGAAGTTCCGTATTGGAAATGATAAATTTTCTGAAGGGCTGATAACTGCATTCTTATTATTTTGTATAGGATCTATGACTGTATTGGGAGCTATTCAAGAAGGCACGGGAGGCTCTTCCGATTTATTATTTACTAAATCATTGATGGATTTCTTTTCGGCAATGTTACTTGCTTCAGCTTTTGGTCTTGGGGTTATTGCTGCAGCTGTTCCGTTGTTTCTTTTTCAAGGTGCATTAACTTTACTGGCAATGTATGCCGGTTCTTTATTTACTCCGCAAATAATTCTTGGTTTAACAAGTGTTGGTGGAATTATGCTGATGGGGCTTGGGATAAATATATTAGAAATAAAAAAACTGCGCATAATGAATATGTTACCCGCCCTTGTAGTTGTTGTGCTGATGCTTTGGTTATTTAAATAAATTCATTCGCCAATAAAATTTATTTATTGGTGAATGCTTGGTATTTATTGGCCAATAATTCTAGGTGATTGCCCAATCATTTCATCTTTATTGTTAAATGGGCAATAAGATAAAACCTGTTGATCAACTTTTGTTCGTTTATAGACTTTTGTTTTAGTGTAAAAGATGGTAATTGATGTTTAATAAAACTAAAACTAATGAGATCTTTGAAGCTAGCTTTTTGTATTTCCTTTTGTTGAATCAGACTTGAAAATCTCTTTAGCTGGGTATTTTTATGTACCTTAAAGCCATATTGCAAGATGTTCTATTTATTAGATCATTAAAAAAACTGTGAAAATATTCATAAAACCAGCCAATTTTATATGTGGTATAAAACAATAATTTGTACCTTTGCGCATTGAAACACCTAATATGCAATTAAATGTCTGAAACAAAAAAAATTAAAACCGCTCTCGTGTCGGTTTACCATAAGGAAGGATTGGATGATTTAATCATCAAACTCCACGAGGAAGGAGTTGAATTCCTGTCTACAGGAGGTACACGTCAGTTTATTGAATCTCTAGGTTTCCCTTGTAAGGCTGTAGAAGACCTTACTACTTACCCATCAATTTTAGGCGGTAGAGTAAAGACTCTCCATCCAAAGGTATTTGGTGGTATTTTATGCCGTAGAGAGGTAGAACAAGATCTTCAACAAATAGAAAAATACGAGATTCCAGAAATAGATTTAGTCATTGTTGACTTATATCCATTCGAAGCAACTGTTGCTTCAGGAGCTGGTGAAGCTGCTATCGTTGAAAAAATTGATATAGGTGGTATTTCATTAATTCGTGCAGCCGCTAAGAATTATAAAGATGTTGTTATTGTAGCTTCTCAGGCTCAATACAAACCATTGGCAGATATGTTGATGGAACATGGAGCAACTAGTACAATCGAAGAACGTCGTTGGTTTGCTAAAGAAGCTTTTGCAGTTTCTTCACACTACGATTCTGCTATCTTTAACTATTTTGATGGAGAAGATTGCTCTGGATTCCGTTGTTCAGTAAACGAGCAGAAGCCACTTAGATATGGCGAAAATCCTCATCAGAAAGGTGTTTTCTTTGGTGATTTGGATGCAGTTTTTGATCAGATTCACGGAAAAGAAATTTCATATAATAATTTGCTTGATATTAATGCAGCAGTTGATTTGATTGATGAATTCGATGAAATAACTTTTGCTGTGTTGAAACATAACAATGCATGCGGATTAGCTTCTCGTCCTACTGTGGTTGAAGCTTGGAAGGATGCTTTGGCTGGCGATCCGGTTTCAGCTTTCGGAGGTGTTCTAATCACAAATTCTGTAATAGACAAAGCTGCAGCAGAAGAAATAACTAAGATATTCTTTGAGGTTATTATTGCTCCGGATTATGATGTTGATGCTCTGGAAATATTGACACAAAAGAAAAATCGTATTATATTGGTTCGTAAGGAAGCTAAATTCCCAAAGAAACAATTCCGCTCATTATTGAACGGTGTATTAGTACAAGATAGAGACTTAAACATAGAAACTTCTTCAGATTTGAAGACTGTAACTGTAAAAGCTCCAACTGAACAAGAAATTGAAGATATGCTGTTTGCTAATAAAATAGTGAAGAACAGTAAATCTAATTCTATTGTTCTGGCTAAAGGAAAACAATTATGTGCAAGTGGTGTCGGTCAGACATCTCGTGTTGATGCCTTGAAACAAGCAATCGAGAAAGCTGATGCTTTTGGATTTGATTTACAAGGAGCAGTGATGGCAAGTGATGCATTCTTCCCATTCCCTGATTGTGTTGAGATTGCACATAAAGCAGGTGTAACTTCTGTAATCCAGCCTGGAGGTTCTGTTAGAGATCAAGAATCTTTTGATTATTGTAATGAGAATGGTGTAGCAATGGTTACAACCGGAATCAGACACTTTAAACATTAATAAAAAATGGGATTATTTTCTTTCACTCAAGAAATAGCGATGGACTTGGGTACTGCCAATACCATCATCATCAGTAACGGTAAAATTGTAGTTGATGAGCCATCTGTAGTTGCTTTAGACAGACGTACAGATAAAATGATCGCTGTAGGTGAAAAAGCACGCCAGATGCATGGTAAAACACATGAAAACATCAGAACTATCCGTCCACTTCGTGACGGTGTGATTGCTGACTTCTACGCATGTGAGCAAATGATGAGAGGTATGATTAAGATGATGAATACACATAAAAAACTTTTCTCTCCTTCATTGAGAATGGTTATTTGTGTTCCATCCGGAAGTACCGAAGTTGAATTGCGTGCTGTTCGTGACTCTGCAGAACATGCAGGAGGCCGCGATGTTTATTTGATTTTTGAACCAATGGCTGCGGCTATTGGTATTGGCATAGATGTTGAAGCTCCGGAAGGAAATATGATTGTTGATATAGGTGGAGGTTCTACTGAAATTGCAGTTATTTCGTTAGGTGGCATTGTCTCTAACAAGTCCATTCGTATTGCCGGCGATGATCTTACATCGGATATCCAGGAATATATGGGCCGTCAGCACAATCTGAAGGTTGGTGAACGCACTGCCGAACAAATAAAGATTCATGTAGGAGCTGCATTGACTGAACTCGAAGATGCTCCAGAAGATTATATTGTTCACGGTCCTAACAGAATGACAGCTCTTCCTATGGAAGTTCCTGTATGCTACCAGGAAATAGCTCATTGTTTGGAAAAATCCATTGCTAAAATGGAAACAGCTATTCTTAGTGCATTGGAACAAACTCCGCCTGAATTGTATGCAGATATTGTACACAATGGTATCTATTTAGCTGGTGGAGGTGCTCTATTGAGAGGATTAGATAAACGTTTAACAGATAAAATTAATATACCTTTCCATATAGCTGAAGATCCTCTTCATGCTGTAGCAAAAGGAACAGGAGTAGCATTGAAGAATGTAGATAAATTCTCATTCCTGATGCGATAAATATAATATGCCGATGTGCAGATATACGGATCTACTATATTTTGAGATCTGGATATCTGCATATCGGCTAGTTACTACTTTGGAATTATATGCGGAACCTACTAAACTTCCTTATTAAATATAACTACTGGTTTCTTTTCTTTCTGCTAGAGATTATCAGTTTTACTTTATTGTTTCGCTTTAATCACTATCAGAAAAGCTCTTTCTTTACATCCAGTAATGCTGTTGCTGGTGAAATATACAAGATAAAAGGAGATGTAACTTCATATTTTTATCTTAAAGAAGCAAATGAAGATTTGCTGGATCGTAACATGCTGCTTGAACAACAACTTGCTAATTTAAGGAAGGAATTACAAGGACGTGGGGTGGATTCTTTGGATATTGATGGCATGAACGATCAGATAGCCAAGAATTCTAATCTAATAAAAGCTAATGTAATTAATAGCTCATTAATAAAAGCCGATAACTATATAACTTTGGATAAGGGATCTAATGATGGCGTTCATAGTGAAATGGGAGTTATTGACAGAAATGGAGTGGTTGGTATTGTGTATATGACAACGCCTAAATATTCTGTTGTTATATCTATGCTAAATACAAAATGCCGGATTGGTTGTAAGATATTAGGCAGTGGCTATTTTGGTACAATAAAGTGGGAAGGAAGAGATTCTCGTTATGCGTATTTAGATGATCTGCCCAGACATGCAAAATTTGGTCTCGGTGATACAATTGTGACAAGTGGTTACTCGGATGTTTTTCCAGCAGGAATTATGGTTGGAACTGTTGATCATATAGGTAATTCAAAAGATGGACTTTCTTATCAGCTGAAAGTTCGTTTAGCTACAGATTTTGGCAAACTTAATAGTGTGAGAGTTTTGCCTAAAACAACACAAATGGAACAAAAACTTCTTGAAGAATCGGCAAACAAGCAGGAACAATGATAATAACATATTTAAGGCGGATAAAGTGGTTTATAGCACTTGTTTTAATTCAGATATTGGTGCTTAATAATGTGCATATTGCGGGATTTGCTACTCCATATATATACATATATCTGATATTAAAGATGTCTTCTGGAACTTCCAGAAGTGAGATGATGTTATGGGGATTCTTTCTCGGGCTGACAATTGATATGTTTTCTGACACGCCTGGAATGAATGCTGCAGCTACAACTTTTATAGCTTTTATTCGTCCGCTTTTCTTGCGTCTTTTTTCAATGCGGGATAGTACAGATGAATATGTTCCTGCAATAAAAGCTATTGGTATCTCTTCTTTTGTAAAATATGTAATATTATGTGTTTTGCTTCATCATGCTGCATTATTGATGATTGAATCTTTCTCTTTATTCGATCTGAGCACTTTGCTGATAAAAATAGGAACTAGTACAGTAGTTACTGTATTATGTATAATGGGTATTGAAGGACTAAGAAAATAAAAGTGGCTAGGGATTATAATTTAGAAAAAAGAAGATATGTAATAGTAGGTATTGCCATTTCGGTTGTGCTTATCTATATTACACGCCTTTTTGTTCTTCAGATTATGTCTGATGATTACAAAAAAAATGCAGATAGTAATGCCTTTCTTAATAAGATTCAATATCCTTCAAGAGGTATAATTTACGATCGTAATAATAAACTGCTTGTTTATAATCAACCAGCATATGATGTAACAGTTGTGATGAAGGAGATTGAGAATCTCGATACTCTTGATTTATGTCAGACTTTAAATATTACGAAAGAATATTTTATAAAGCGAATGACTGATATAAAAGACAGATCTAAAAACCCTGGCTATTCTCGTTTCACAAATCAGCTGTTTATGGTACAACTTTCGGCAGAAGAAAGTAGTGTCTTGCAGGAAAAGTTATTTAAATTTCGAGGATTTTATGTTCAGCAACGTTCTATTCGCCAGTATTCATATAATTCAGCAGCACATATATTAGGTGATTTAGGTGAGGCGTCAATGGCAAATATAGAAGATGACGATTACTATGTGCGCGGAGACTATATAGGAAAGCAGGGTGTTGAGAAGTTTTATGAAAAGCAACTGCGTGGACATAAGGGAGTTGAAATTCTGCTAAGAGATGCTCATGGACGTATTCAAGGTAAATATTTGAATGGTAAACTAGATAAAAGACCTATACCTGGAAAGAACCTGAGACTTTCTATTGACATTGAATTACAGAAGTTCGGTGAGAAGCTTATGGGATCTAAGATTGGAGCTATAGTAGCTATTGAACCGGAAACTGGGGAAATTCTTTGTCTGGTTTCTACTCCAACATTTAATCCGGCAGATATGGTTGGACGTCAGCGAGGAAAAATGCATATGGAGTTGGAACGAGATCCAAGAAAACCTCTATTCAATAGAGCTTTAATGGCTTCTTATCCTCCGGGATCTACTTTTAAACCAGCTCAGTCATTAATCTTTCTTCAGGAAAATATAATTACTCCTTCTACTTCTTTTCCATGTTACCATGGATTTGTAGTACCTGGACTTAGAGTAGGATGTCACTCTCATCCTTCGCCACTGCCTTTGGTTCCTGCGTTGGCTACTTCTTGTAACTCCTATTTCTGTTGGGGCTTATATAAGATGATTGATAATAAGAAATATCTGAATTCTGATTCGGCTTTGACTGTATGGAAAGATCATATGGTGTCAATGGGATTTGGATACAAATTGGGTATTGACCTTCCCGGAGAGAAGAGAGGTTTGATTCCTAATGCTAAGTTCTATGATAAAATATATGGTAAAGGGCGTTGGGGAGGTTTACGTATTATCCATACAGCAATTGGACAGGGTGAAGTATTGCTCACACCTCTTCAAATAGCTAATCTGGGAGCTACTATTGCTAATAGAGGACATTTTAGAACTCCTCATGTTGTGAGGAGTATTATTGGGGGAAGATTAGATAGCACTTATCTATACCCCAAACATACAACAATTGATCCAAAGTATTACTCTTATATAATTAAGGGTATGCGTGGAGCTGTTGAGCATGGAACTTGTACCAGAGCAAACTATATGCCTGAAATGGAAGTTTGCGGTAAAACAGGAACAGCTCAGAATAGAGGTAAAGACCACTCTGTTTTTATGGGATTCGCACCTATGAGCAAACCCAAAATCTCTATTTGTGTTTATGTTGAGAATGGTGGTTGGGGAGCAACTTATGCAGTTCCTATTGGTGCATTGATGATGGAGCATTATCTGAAAGGGAAGATTGCTCCAGAGAGAGAAAAACTAGTTGAAAGTTTAAGTAATGCTGTAATATCCTATGGAGCCCAGACACGTTAGTTTATGGAAGTCTGTTGATTGGACAACAATAATAATATATCTGATATTGATCACTTGTGGTTGGTTCAGTGTATGTGGAGCCAGTTATAACTATGGAGATACTGACTTCCTGAGTTTTGGTACAAGAGGTGGAAAGCAATTAATGTGGATACTGTGCTCATTCGGTTTAGGATTTGTACTGTTAATGATAGAAGAAAGAATATACGATATGTTCTCTTATATTCTTTATATAGGAATGCTGTTCCTGCTTTTTATTACAATATTTATAGCCAGAGATGTAAAAGGGTCTCATTCCTGGTTAAGCCTCGGTCCGGTTAGTCTTCAGCCTGCAGAGTTTGCCAAGTCTGCTACGGCTCTCGTTTTAGCGAAATATATGAGCTCTTATTCATTTAATATGAGAAAGTTTAAGAGTGCTTCATTATTGGCTCTGCTTATATTGTTACCTTTAGGATTGATTATTATGCAGAGAGAAACAGGATCTGCTCTTGTATATCTGTCTTTCTTCCTGATGCTTTATAGAGAAGGAATGCCCGGTGCTATTTTGTTTTCCGGAGTATGTGCCGTAATTTACTTTATTGTAGGTATACGTTTTGGTGATATAATGATAGGACAAAGTCCAACTCCTATTGGCCAGTTCTCTGTATTACTGATGATTATAATATTTGTTGCTGGAATGGTTTGGGTCTATATGAAACAATGGGCACCAATCCGTAATATTATTATTGTCTGCGTGCCTATTTTGTTGCTAGCCTTTCTTTTCTCTAAATTCGTAGTTCCGTTTAATCTTGTTTGGGTTTTACTTCCTATGTGTATAATCCTTGCCGGATATATGTTTTTCCTTTCATTAACGGGGATGAATAAAGGCTATATGTTAATTGCTTTGTTTGCTGTAGCCTCTGTGGGATTTCTTTATTCAAGTAACTATGTATTCGATAATGTACTAGAACCACACCAGCAAATTCGTATAAAAGTTGTTTTGGGGATGGAAGAAGACCTTACTGGAGCAGGATATAACGTGAATCAATCGAAAATTGCAATTGGATCAGGAGGCATATATGGTAAAGGTTTTCTTAATGGAACGCAGACTAAGCTTAAGTATGTGCCCGAACAAGATACAGACTTTATATTTTGTACAGTAGGTGAAGAACAAGGATTTGTGGGATCCTCTGTGGTTTTATTTCTGTTCCTTATTCTTATTATCCGACTTATAGTACTTTCTGAACGGCAATACTCAGCTTTTGGCCGAGTCTACGGCTACTCTGTGATCAGTATATTCCTTTTCCACTTATTTATAAATATTGGGATGGTGTTAGGGCTTACACCTGTTATTGGTATTCCTCTTCCTTTCTTTAGTTATGGAGGATCTTCATTATGGGGCTTTACAATCCTTTTATTTATTTTTTTAAGGATTGATGCCGGAAGGTCTGAGAAACACTAACCAATAGTGATAAAGGATTTTATATCTTCCGTTTTATCTCTATACCAACATCGTTAATTCCAATTAGAACATTGTCCTTCATTCCGTGACTTAACTTGAATATAAGATTGCCAGAACGTTTTGGAGTAATAAATGTATAGCTACATGCTGATTGGTAAAGGTTGCCAATTCCTGTGCCTAACCATTTACCTGATTCGTCGGCAAGTGAATATTGAATAGTATCAGTCACAAAAACAGTACTGTCTTGTGTGTTATGTGATATGAACAGGCATAAATTACGATAGGGGTAATCTATTCTATTGCGCACTTCTACAGATATACGATATGTTGCTAGTGAATCTGTTATTGGTGCCTTAAAAGTGAGTGTATCACTCTTTTTCCATCCTTCTTTGGAGACATGAAGAAAAGAGTGATACATTGTACTGGAATCACATGCTGTCAGCAGGATAATTGATAACAGCAATATTAATTTATTCTTTTTCTGATTGAGGCTTATCATCTCGCTGTTGAGGTCTATTGTTTGGTCTTTTTCTTCGTCTGTTTCTATTCGCATTTCCGCCTTCACTTCCTTTATTGTTTTCGTTAGTGCTTTTATTGGCGTTTTCAATAGAAACCTTATTTACATTCTCATTTTTATTTTTGATCTCAACCCTTCTTCTATTCTCATTGCGGTTTCCGCCTTCATTCCTGTTTGCAACTTCGTTGTTATTTCTATTTGGATTTTCATTACGGTTTCTGTTTTCTTGTTTGTTTCTGTTTCCGTTGTCATTTCTTTTGGCGTTTTTATTCTCATTGCCAGATTTACGCTTATCAAAACGAGTAAGGCTTTCCTGTTCAACTAAATCTACAGGCTTCTGTGGCTCAGGCTTTTTCTCTGACTCGTGAAGACTATCAGGCCTGATTCCTTTGCGATTAAGATTGATAACTTCAAAAGCTCTTTTTCCGGAGATGGTAACCAAGTTTGCAGCAAAGTTCTTATCTGTTGAATATGAGACTTCATTGCTCAATATATCAGCTTTAAAGAAATAGAAAGTACCGTCTTTTGTCTCAAGTTCTATTTCTCTTGAAGGCAATCTCTTTTGAGCTTCAACATAACAGTCTACTTCATAATTCATGCAACATTTAAGCTTAGCACATTGACCCGCGAGCTTCTGAGGATTAAGGGATATATCTTGTAACCTAGCAGCACTGGTAGATACAGATACAAAATTAGTCATCCAGGTTGCGCAACAAAGCTCTCTTCCGCAAGGACCAATACCACCAATTCTTCCAGCTTCTTGTCGGGCACCAATTTGTTTCATTTCAATTCGTACACGGAACGTTTCTGCTAAAACCTTAATTAACTGTCGGAAGTCAACTCGTTCATCAGCGATATAATAAAATATGGCTTTATTACCATCACCCTGATACTCAACATCACCGATTTTCATATTGAGATTCAGATTTGCAGCAATTTGCCTTGAACGGATCATTGTATCGTGTTCTTTAGCCTTAGCTTCTTCAAACTTTTCAATGTCTACAGCTTTAACTTTGCGATAAACACGTTTGATTTCAGTATTTGGCTTGAATCCGGTTTTCTGCATTTGTAAAGGGACTAATCTTCCTGTCAATGTAACAGTACCAATGTCGTGTCCGGGAGTTGATTCCACAGCCACAACGTCACCTTTTTCAAGCTTTAATCCATTACTGTTACGATAGTATCCTTTGCGTGTGTTTTTAAACTGTATTTCAACAAGGTCACTTTCTTCACTACTCCCAGGAATATCAGCTAGCCAATCGTAAGTATTTAATTTATTATCTTGTCGGGAGCAGCCTTTGCAGCATAACTTCCCGCTTCCGTTATGTAATTTATAATCCATTTTTATATTATTTATTGTTTCAGCAAAACGATCATTTTTAATGAAAAATCAAAAAATACCATTTTTGCATTCACATTTTGTTCAATATGTTGTTGAGCCACTGTAAGTTCATCCATTATCCCCATCGCATTTCGTTCATTTACAAACGGTGCAAATCGAACAGAAAAATTATACTCATCTTTGTTCATGTATGTGAGTTCGTTACGATGAAAGTTGAGAATAAAATTCTCACGGATCATTCGTTGTGCATATTCCAGAAAGTCTTTTTGCCTTTCACGCCCTATCCCTGCAAGTAGCTCACTCCAGGCTTTCATTTCTTTTATTTTTCGTTGATAGGAGAGGCGCATCAGACTAACGAACAAATCGAAGAAAAGTTTTTTTTCTTCATTAAGATGAATTTGTTCCATTGCACGGATAAAATTACCGTTAGCAAGGTGAGCAGTGATTTGTGCATCCTGATCTGTTAACCCATAGCTGTTTCTAAGTTTTTCAATGATGCTGTCTTCTTTAATGTGGCGCACATTCACCCTTTGAGTACGACTCAATATTGTTGTAAGCATAAGGTCGGGTTGCTCAGATACAAGCAGGAATACAGTCTTTGCAGGAGGTTCTTCCAGTAACTTTAGTAGCTTGTTAGAGCAAGCTTCATTCATTTTCTCTGGTAGCCAGATGATCATTACTTTATAACCGCCTTCACTGCTCTTCAAGCTTAGTTTCCTAAGAATTTCATCGCTCTCTTTTGTGTAAATCATGGCTTGGGAATTTTCTGCATCCATTTCTTTTAACCAATGATTTAGATTAAAATATGGGTTGTTTATCACAAAATTCCGCCAATCTTTAATGTAGTCATCACAAACAACCTCTTTTTGATTTTTTTTCTTCACAATTGGGAAGACAAAATGTAAATCAGGATGAGCCAGTTTGTTCATCTTTACACATGAAGGGCAGATGCCGCAAGCATCTTCTTCTGTATGGTTTGGGCAGAGGAGGTATCTGGCATAAGCAATAGCCAATGGTAATTTGCCTACGCCTTCCGGGCCACAAATAAGCTGTGCGTGAGGGATACGGTTTTCCTTCACTTCTAAAAGAAATTTCTTTTTAACTTCTTCTTGTCCTATTACCTCTCTGAAGAACATAATTAATATATTAGCTTAGCTACTTCTTTAATACTGTCTACAGCGCCCACAGAATAGAAATGAATGCTTGGTAGTCCGTGTGCCATTAGTTCACGGCACTGCTCCACGCACCATTCAATACCAAGTTGTTTTGCATCTGCATCATTTTTGCATTTCATAGCCTCATTTGCCAAGTCTTCTGGAATATCAACTTTAAAGGTTTTTGGAACCATGCTCAGCTGAGATAATTTGGAAAAAGGCTTAATCCCAGGAATTATTGGAATTGTAACTCCTGACTTTCTGGCACGCTCTACAAACTCAAAGAATTTTTTGTTGTCGTAAAATAATTGAGTAACTGCATATTCCGCGCCAGCTTCCATCTTCTTTTTTAACCAGTAAATATCTGTATCAATATTAGGCGCTTCTTCATGCTTTTCAGGGTAGCAAGCAACTCCATAAGAAAATGGTTGCAATGAAACTTTCATTTGTTCACCATCAACAAATGCTCCTTTATTGAATTTGTTTATTTGTTCTTGAAGTTCTATTGCATGAAAATAACCATTGCCAACTGGCTTGAAAACGGGCTCATGTTTGGCTTTGTCACCACGAAGAACTAATAAATCGGTAATGCCAAGAAACTGCAAATCAAGTAGCACATATTCGGTTTCTTCCTGAGTGAATCCACTACATAAAATGTGCGGTACAACTGTTATATTGTATTTGTTTTTAATAGCAGCAGCCACAGCTACCGTACCGGGACGGCGACGAACATTGCTACGTTGGAACAATCCATTGCCTAATTCCTTATAAATATACTCACTGCGATGGGTGGTTATGTTAATGTATTTAGGGTCGAATTCCTTTAATGTATCTATAGTTTCGTATAGCTTTTCAATGCCAGTTCCCTTTAAAGGAGGCAATATCTCAAACGAAAAAGCTGTTTTGTCATTACTCTTTATTAATTCTATAACTTTCATTGGCCTAATTTCTATTGCGACATTGAAGTCGCTAAATATGCATATTGTTGCAAAAATAGCAAAAAAAACATATTTTTGAGTCAAATTTAAGCTTTTTACATTTATAGACTAAATATTTCATTGGTGCTTTTTTATATTTTATGCCATAAGGCTTCCTGATAAAGCGAAGGTCTTATGGCATAATCTGTACAGAACCTATAGTTTTATTAATAATGCATTCATATTAGATATTCTTTTATATGTCATCTTTGCATTAATTAAGGCTTTGTTATTTTATATCTTGATCCAGAGTATTCCCTTTTTGGATATGTATTTATCTATGAATTTTGATTTATATAAGCTATTTAAAATATCCAAAGCATCACTATCATGTCTGTCTGTAATTACTGCAAATTCATGAGTTGTAAGAGTAGGGTAGTAATCAAATAATCCTTCATGAGTTTTGCAAATTTGGTGTTTTACAGCTTCAGGACATAATTTAAGCAAAGCCTCTTCAAAATCTTTATATGGCCTTACGCCATATAGTTCTACTTTCATGCCATCAGCATTCGTGAAAAATAATGTAGGAAACCCTCTAACGCCCATTTGTTTACTTATGTCTAAATCTTCTTTAAATGTATGTTGGGCATCACCTTCAAAATCTTTTTTCAATTGATCAATATTTAATTCAGCATATAGTGCGGCTTCTTCTATCCATTTCCACTTTGAAATGTTTCTCTTTTCAAGAAAAAGCATTTCTTTTATTCTCCGGAGAAATACGAGAGAAATTCCATCATCCTGTATTTGAGCAGCTTTGAAGGCAATTGAAGGTGGATATGAAGAAGATAAAGGATCTTCCAGCCAAACATCTCCATCAATAGGCATCCCGTAATAATTGCCAACTTCTTCCCAATGATGTGCTACATCTGCTGGTTTGTTGATTTTACTATTGCTCTCATTTTCCCAATTGGGGAGAAGTCCTCCCATTTTATATTCTATTTGATAGTTTTGCCCATACTCCAGCTTTAATTTCCTTAATTGAGGCTCTATCCCCCAACATGCAGAGCATATAGGATCTGTATAATATAGAATATGTACAGGCCTCTTGGGAGAAGAAATTTCTGCGTGACTGGTTTCTGTTTTAGTTTCCGGATTCTCATTAACCTCGGTCTGATGGGTATAAATCAGAGGATTTATATTTATAATGTCGCTCATATTAATAGATTAATTAATTTATAAACTACTAATTTAGTAACAGCTAATCTCTATTTTTGTTCTCTGGTACTTTTTAATTTATTAGCATGATAATGTATTAGAAAAGAATTACGTAATTTTGAGCATTAATATTACTAAGATAAAAGATTTGATAATGAAAACTTGTAGCAAGAAATTTATTTTTGAAAAAGAGAATGTGTGGGAGCCAGCCGGTGAAGGAGTGGTTCGACAGATTATGGGATATGATGGACAACTGATGCTTGTAAAAGTTAAGTTTGAAAAAGGTGCAAAAGGTGCGCTTCATACTCACTATCATACTCAGACGACTTATGTGGCAAGTGGAAAATTTGAATTTTCAGTAGATGGTGAAATGCAGATTGTTGAGGCAGGTGACGGGATTTATATTGCACCCGATGCTGAACATGAATGTACATGTATTGAAGCTGGCATACTTATTGATTGTTTTAGTCCAATGAGAGCAGGCTTTATTTCAAAGTAATAGTTCTTTTAATAAACTTATATTTTGAGTGCGTATGATTTTGGGATTATGCGCACTCTTTTTGTTAAGAATATATAGGTTTTCCTCATCTTTATTTTTAATAACTTTTTTAAGTTCAGGTCCGTATATTGACTAATCAATTATAAAAAGAAGGAGGGTGCCAATACATATTTGGTACCCTCCACTTAAAATTTGAAACTAATTTATAGCTCTTATGCTATTTTATTTCTGAGCAAATCCATATCCGTTAGTAATCTTGCCGTTTGAACTTGAAATTGTATTTGCGTTCATAGGTACGAGATAGATTGGAGGAGTTCCTTCAGTATAATTGAGGAATACATTTGTCAGGTATTCAGCTTTGTTATCAACAATTGTTTTACCCCAATCAACTCTTTTATAACCATTAGCAACTAATGCTGCAGCTTCAGCACCGTTTGGATCAATATAGTTGAATAGTCCTTTGATAGCAAGGTTTGTATTGGCTATTTCTGTAAAACCAGTAGTCGCATTTTGACTCGCTACAGTTGCCCAGTCATCGTTTTGGCCTCTCCATCCTGGAAATAGAACAGGATCGTTATTATCTGTACATTGAGTAGTTAATCTAAATCCGTATGTACTCTTAGCATTAACTGACTTTGTCCAAATATAGTTTGATATAGTATTACCATTTTCAAAAGTATAATATCCTTTTGTTTCAAGACCATTGAGCATATTAGTTAATTGAGTCTTTAATTTAGTAATAGCTTCAGGTAACTTACCTGTACGAATCAAGTCATAACGACGTAATCCTTCTCCACCAAATTCAAGTTTACGTTCTTGTGCTATAGCTTCTTTCAAACTACCACATTTAGTGATAAATCCGTCAAGGTTAGCAAGTGTTGCATTTGCAAAAGCACGTTCATGAACTTTACGTAATTCTTCTTTAGCTTTTCCATCTTCACCTAATTCGGCATAAACTTCAGATAACATTAGAACTACATCAGAAAAACGCATATAAGGATTGTTAATACCAGAGTAACGTGGCTTTGCCGTATAAGGATTAGTCATTCTGTTTTCGTCCCACTTATTATTTGCAATACCACCCTGTGATTTTGAACTCGGTAAAAAGCTAATCATAACTTCAGCTCCTTTTCCTGAGCTTGCAGTAACTGTTGCTGTTACATCACGACGCATGTCGTTTGGATCGAAATCTCCATAATAGTAAGTTGGATGGAAACGAGACTGACCATAGTTCTTTCCTGGATATGCATTAGAACCACCACCATCAGAAGGACGTCCGAAAGCATAAGGACGTTCAGAAGATTGACCACGTGTTTCAGGTATTTCATAAACAGATTCTTCTGAATATATTGCATCACCATTCATTGTTTCCTGGAAAACTTGCTGGAAAGGATTTCCAAATATTTGTCCCGCTTTACTGTTAGATCTGATGTCGTTTGTAATTAATTTAACCGAACCGTGACTCGCAACACAAGCTTCCAAATAAGTTTTAGCTATTTTGTAGAAATCAAGATAGTCTGCACGTCTGTTATAAACAGCTCCGTTCTTTTCAGAACCAATCTTTGTAAATGAAAGAGTTTTGCCATCAATATTTTTATAGAAATCAGCTCCAAGGTCTGTTCTGCGGGTTGCATATCCGCCTGCATATAGACACATACGACCAATTAAGCCCTGAACGTATGTACGAGTCATGTATGTTACTATTGCATTTGCGTTTTCTCCTACATGATACATCAACGGTTCAACTTCCATTAGTTTTTTGATGTGGTATTCGTATATTTCATCACGAGAAGTCAGCCCTTCTGCCTGAACTCCCGGAACTAATTGATGAGGGACATCACCAAAGAAACGGCATAATTCAAAATAGCAGGTAGCGCGTAATGCTACAGCTTCACCATAAAGCTGAGATAATTCACTTGGTTTTCCTGCACTCATGTATGTATTGAAAGAAGAAGATGTTTCAAACAAGTTTATGAGTGTATTAGTTGTAGCTATTATTGAATAAAGATTTGTCCATGCTGTACTTCCATCACTGAAACTTATGTCGAAGCTTGATACTCCATCTCCATTTGAATATAGGTTTTCAGGAATATGACGGGTTTGTGCTGCATATTTTTCAGGGTGACGTTCTGAGTCAGAACCTACAACGCATAAATCGTAGAATAACCCATTAGCATGAACATAAGCTTTACTTCTCCATAATTCATAAGCATTATTTAAAGCTGCACGTGCACTGGACGGATCTGAAAATACAAAATTTACGTCTGCGTCAGATGGAGATGATGTTTCCAGAAAGTCATTACATGATGTGGTAAGGAAAAGCATACCAGCACCAAACATTGTATATAATATCTTTTTCATTTTGTTACTTTTTAAATTGCACCATATTAGAATTCAAGGTTAAGGCCAACAGTAAATGTTCTGGCACGAGGATAGCTACCCCAATCTAATCCGAGTGTAGGGAACTTGCCTGAGTTCGCTGTAGTTGATTTGTTTGAGAATGTATTAACTTCTGGATCTAAGCCAGAATATCCGGTAATAGTGAATAAGTTACCACCTGTTACGTAAACACGTAGACGTTGAATGCTTGCTTTCTTTGTTAAGTTCTTAGGAAGTGTATATCCTAAAGTTAAAGTATTCATACGTAGATAAGATGCATCTTCTACAAATGTTGAAAGAACAATACCGTTTTCATAATATGGCAATCCATATTTAGCATTAGCATTTAATGTATTCAAAGCAGTTGGATCAGTTACAGCAACTAAATCACCAGATGAATTTACATCATATACCTTATAGCAGTCTTTTACAAAAGCAAGACGGTTAGCACCGATAGAAACGTCCTTATTTCCATACATATTAGCCATAGCATTAGCATTATAAACTTTGCCGCCAATAGCCCATGCAAAGCCAGCACTTAAATCAAATCCTTTATAGTTCATATTCAGGTTGAAACCTCCGGTATGTTGTGGAGTCACTTCACCAAGATCTGTTACATCTTTGGTATCAACAACACCGTTACCGTCTGCATCATGAAGTTTTATGGCACCAGGGAAAGCGTTTTGTCCTGTTGCTTTCTTAATAGGAGTTGGATAGTTACCAGTAATAGTAGGAAGATCAGCAACACCACTTTTTAAGGTATAAACGCCTGTTGTACTATTGTAATCAAAGTCATCGGCTTTATAGAAACCGTCGCATTTATATCCGCGGATCAATCCTACTGATGATCCAACTCTGAATAAATAGTCAAAATTAGGTTGTGTTGATGTTGATGCCCATTGAGAACCATATTCTGCTGTAACATCATCTCTTAACTCTTCAATATTGTTTTTATTAAAGTTGTATGTTGCACTAACATTCAAAGTGAAATCTTTCTTTCGGATGATATCAGCCCCAAGAGAAAGTTCAAACCCTTTGTTTGAAGTCTTTCCAATATTCTGGAACTGATAAGAATATCCTGTAGTTTCATCAATTGGAACTTCCATAAGCAAGTCTTTAGTAGAATTCCAATAAGCATCCAAAGAACCATAAAGGCGGTTATTCCAGAAACCGAAATCAACACCAATATTTCTTGAAACTGTAGTTTCCCATTTTAAGTCAGGATTTGAAAGCATACCGGCTGGCTTATATACAGTAGTAGTTTTTCCATCGATAGTAATAGTTGAAGTACCCCATGGTTCTCTCCATAAGCTAGCATCAATATTATCGGCACCAGAAGTACCATAAGATAAACGAAGCTTAAGGTTATCTAACCAACCTTTTGAACTTTCAAGGAATGGTTCATCAGAGATACGCCATGCAAATGCACCTGCAGGGAAATATCCCCAGTGATTGTTTGGAGAGAATTTAGAAGAACCATCAGCGCGTAATGTACCGGTTAACAGATAACGTCCTTTGAATGAATAGTTAGCACGTCCAAAGAATGAAAGAGTATTGCTTGGAGTTCCAATTGAGTTTGAGTAAGAATCTTTTCCAAAAGAAGAATCCGTCATGTTTATCTTACCAAAGGCTTGGTTGAAATCATAGCTGGCAGAATATCCTGCACCAGTCATTTGAGATGAATTAGATTTAGAAGCTAAAACTTCATGACCTAAAAGGAATGATAGGTTGTGGTCCTTTCCTAATCCCTGAACTTCATAATTCAATGTTGTAGCAGAACGTACATTCCAGCTGTCTCCTTTAGTTAGTTTTGCATATTTGTAGCTATTGGTAAGACCGTTTTCGTAATATTTGTTTTCGCTTGTGGTACGGCCTAAACCTAATTCAGTACGTGCAGTAAGTCCTTTAATTATATCCCATGAAACAGATGCTATTCCGCGAAGATTATTCTTAGTGTTTTTCTGAATCACATCATTAACTAAATCAACAACATTATATGTCTGGTCTACGTTTGAGTCACCATTACCGAATCCGGCAAAGTTTCCAGTTCCAAAAGGTTCGTCGATTGGGCGGAATGCGTATGCATTTGATAACAATGAACCTTTACCATTTAAAGCGCTATCTTCTTTACCATCAGTTTTAATTTCAGAATATCTGATATCGAAATCCACTTTCAGGTTAGGAAGTAATTGTTGTTGAACTTTCAATGAACCATTAAAACGGCTGTAGCCAGAGTTAATTTTAATACCGGCATCATCCAGATAGTTTGCTGCAAATGCAATTTTAGTTTTTTCGTTACCACCAGCAATGTTCAGGTTATGGTTTTGTCCAATTGCTGTGCGAAGAATATCGTCGGTGTAATCATGGCTTTTTACATCTGCATATTTAGCATAATTGTTACCGTTAGCGCTACCTACTCCAAAATATTGAGCAACTGAGTTACCATAAGCACTACCTAATGCTGTTGCGTAGCTCCATGTATGAAGAACATAATCCTGTGCATCTAGTACATCAAGTGTTTTAGCTACGGTTTTAACCTGCATGTAAGAGCTATAAGATACAGAGACTTTTTCAGCTTTGGCACCCTTTGTTGTTACAAGGATTACACCGTTAGCACCGCGTGCACCATAGATAGCAGTAGAAGATGCATCTTTCAATACATCGATACTTTCAATCTGATCTGATGGAATATCAGAAATAGAACCTACAGGGAATCCGTCAACAATGAACAACGGATCGTTTGATTGTGTAATAGAACCACCACCACGAACGCGGATTGAAACTTCTGCACCCGGACGTCCATCCTGAGCTGTTACAGATACACCTGGAAGACGGCCTTGCAATGCCTGACTAACGTTTGAAACCGGATTGGCAATAAGCGCTTCATTATTAACAGAAGCAACAGAACCTGTTAAATCGCGTTTTTTAACTGTACCGTAACCAATAACAACCACTTCATCGAGTGTTTTGGCATCTTCCACCAACTTAACATCAATTTTATTCTGATTGTTTACAGGAACAATTTTTGTATTGTAGCCTATAAAAGAGAACTGGAGTTTACTATTGGCTGGTGCCGAAATAGAATATTGACCATTGATATCTGTAATAGTTCCGTTTGTTGTACCTATTACTGATACGTTTACTCCAATCATTAGTTCACCATTTGCGTCTGTAACTGCACCAGTGACTAAATGACCTTGTGCAAAAGAGGTAAGGCAAAACATACTCAGAAATAGAGTAATAAGTGCTTTCCTGGCAAGCATTTTTCGAATCATAATTTGTATTTTTATAGTTAGAAATTAATGTGCAAAGGTTTTGTTTTTAACATATTTACATTGTTCGCAAAAATATATTTTATTGCTTGAAATAGATGTTATATATTGATTCATTATGTGGAAATATTGATTTAATGCAAAAATATCCCTTGTAATAAGGATTCTAGATGTACCTTAGAATAATTGGTTCTTAATGTAGAATAAGTGATACTTGTTTAATTTAAGTTATTATTGAATAAAATTAACTTAATAATATTTAGACCTTCCATTACTTTGAATAAATAAATTGAAATTTGTGGAAAGAGTTTTATCCGTCTGTTTTTTATCGTTTTAATCTAATCTAAATAGTAGTTTCTGATAACCAATTCAGCACTAAAAAATGTATTTCTCTTTGCATATTCCAAGATTTTTTCAGAATCTTGCACATATATTGTGTTTACTATATAAAAAAACGGTTAATAATATCACTAAATAAATTTATATATGATGAGAAGACTATATACACTGATGTGTATGACGGCCACCACTTTGTTATTAATGGCACAACAACCGCATCCTGAACGCTATTATCTTTCGGGTACAGGTATTGATAATACCAGAACCTGGAAATTCTACTGTAGCAAAGGTCAGCATAGTGGGAAATGGGGAAAAATCCAGGTACCATGCAACTGGGAACTTCAGGGATACGGCGATTATACTTATGGTCGTTATTATAAAACCAAAGGAGGGGTAGCCAGCAACGAAGAGGGGACCTACCGCTACTCTTTCAAAGTACCGACAGCCTGGAAAGGTCAGAAAGTTAAAATTGTGTTTGACGGTGTAATGACAGATACCAAAGTAACAATCAATGGCAAATCTGCAGGAGAGATGCATCAGGGTGGCTTTTATCGTTTCTCTTATTATATAACCGATTTAGTTGATTATAAGAAAACCAACGAGTTGGAAGTACAAGTTGCCAAAGAATCGGCCAATAAATCTGTTAATGCTGCTGAACGTAAGGCAGATTGGTGGTTATATTCCGGCATCTATCGTCCTGTATGGCTAGAGGCAACTCCTCAGAATGCAATGGATTATGTAGTTGTGAGTGCCAAAGCTGATGGTAAGATAACAATTGGAATAGACTTTGCAGGTGATGTTAAAGGATATTCTTTGTCTGCATCTGTGAAATCTTTAGCGGATGGAAAAGTTCTTAGCTGTAATGCAGGCTCAACAGTATCTACCAGCGTAAAACCGAACGAAAGACTGATTTGGGAAACTTCCTGGAATAAGCCAAAGACTTGGGATCCAGAACATCCAAATCTTTATGTTGTTAAACTAGAACTAAAAGATGCGAATAATGAGATAATTCAAACAAAAGAGATACGTACAGCTTTCCGAACTTTAGAGTTCTTTGAAAAGGATGGTCTTTATTTAAATGGTACCCGACTTGTTGTAAAAGGTGTCAACCGTCATACATTTTGGCCGGAAGGTGGCCGCACTACTAGTCATGCTTTAAGTCTCCAAGATGCCAAACTGGTTAAAGGACTGAATATGAATGCTATCCGTTCTCATTATCCGCCCGATGAACATTTTCTGGATGTATGCGACTCGATAGGTATTCTATATATGGATGAGTTGGCCGGATGGCAAAATAGCTACGATTCCAATGTTGGTCCTAAATTGGTTGAGGAGATGATTAAACGTGATGTTAATCACCCTTGTATTATGATTTGGAGTAATGGAAATGAAGGTGGATGGAATAATAATCTCGATAAGCTTTTTGCTAAATACGATTATCTGCAACAACGACATGTGGTTCACCCCTGGGCTGATTTCAACGAACTGGATACCCACCATTATCCTGCATACCTTACTGGGGTAGGGCGTTTTGTTAATGGATATAAGGTATTTATGCCAACAGAGTTTATGCATGCAATGTACGATCAGGGCGGAGGTGCCGGTTTGAGAGATTTCTGGGAACGTTGGATGACGAGTCCGTATTTTGCGGGTGGATTTATCTGGGCTTTCTGTGATGAGGCTGTAGCTCGTACCGATAAAAAAGGAATTCTGGATTCTGATAACTCTAATGCACCCGATGGACTTTTAGGTCCGCATCGTGAAAAGGAGGGAAGCTTTTATGCAGTGCGCGAAAGTTGGTCGCCTATTCAGATTAAACCAATGCACGTTACTTCTAATTTCATTGGTGATTTCTTTGTAACCAACGAATATCTGTTTACCAACTTAAGTGAATGCACTATGAAATACAAAGTTCTTTCTTGTGGTGCTCCTTTAAGTGGTAATGCCGGGAATAAAGAAATAGCTGCCGGAGAGGTTAAATTGCCATCTATTGCTCCGGGCGAAACAGGTAAGGCGCACTTTGATGTTCCGTCTGCTTTACAGCAAGGAGATGTATTGGTTCTTGAAGCATTCAATAAAAATGGCGAAAGTATTTGTAATTGGTCATATCCAATTCATTTGGTAGATAAATACTTTGATAAGTCAATAAGTAAAGGTGTAGTTGCCGGAAGTGTAGGCAGTGCTCAGTCTAAAAATGCTGATGCAACAAAGAATGGTTCTGAAATTGTATTAAAAGGAGGGAATATGACTGTTACTTTTAATGCAGAAAACGGTATGATAAAGAAAATTCTTTCAGGAGAGAAGGAGATACCGTTTAATAACGGTCCTGTTCCTGTTGGTATGAAGATGAAATATGATGCAGCAAAAAGTTACATAAACTCAGTAACAATTAAAGATGCAGACAAAAGTGAGAGACTGAAGGCAGGCGCTACTTATAATTGCAATGCAGCAGTTTACTGCGCAAAATATCTCGGTGCTGCCGATTCTATTGTATGGACATTAACTAATGATGGCTTACTTTACATGGATGCTGTTCTTTTGAATCGTGCGTCAGGTGGTGGCGGTTTCGATGATGCCTTTACCGATGATGAAGTTTATAACCTTGGTCTTACATTCTCATATCCGGAAGCAAATTGCTCGGGTATGAAATGGTTTGGCAAAGGTCCTTACCGTGTATGGAAAAACCGTTTGCCAGGAACCAACTACGGTGTATGGCAAAAAGATTACAATAATACCATTACCGGCGAAAGTTTTGAGAATCTTATATATCCCGAGTTTAAAGGTTATCATGCAAATCTTTATTGGGCTACACTGGAGAGTAAAACGACTCCATTTACAGTCTATGCACATAACGATGGAATCTATTTCCGGGTATTTACTCCGGAGGAACCAAAAGGACGTGCCGATGGTAAACCAACAATGCCAGAATTTCCACAAGGAGATATATCTTTCTTGCTCGATATTCCTGCTATCTGTTCTTTTAAACCAATTAAACAGCAAGGACCGCAGAGTCAGCCGGGTAATATTCGAATTAAAAAAGGAGATGAAGGGGTAAGAATCAATCTGATGTTTGATTTCCGCCAGAAATAGATTTCCTGTCATATATAAATATAAAAGCCGGCCCATTAGTCGGCTTTTGCTTTTAATACGATGTACAGGGAGTATTTTCAAGCATAAAACTTATTATTCAATCCTGATGAATGCAGTTTCATTTTTGGAATAACTCGAATTTAAGCTTCTAAAAATTTTATTTTTGCAAAAAGATCTGCTACCTGCTACTAAAATAGATGTAATTGCATGATATATAAAGGTATATCTTGGTGGCAGATATTTTTGTTTTACAATTTATCTTCCACTAAATTCATTCATCTACCACCTACTCAATTCCCTTGCTTAAAGTATATAACTTTCCTCTGTATGCATCTCTTGTCTTCGCCTTTGCACACTCTGATTTTCTGGAGAACATGATTCCTATAATATTTGGATCTTTCCATATTGTAGATAATGGTTTAAATATCATGTGTTTAGTGATTTTGTATTTAGTGCTTAGTAAGTCCGCAGCCGTGAACCCATAAGTCTTTAGTCGAGAACCCATGGGTCTTTGGCCAAGAACCCATAAGTCCTTGGCTGCAAACTCACTTATTATCATAAATGAATAAGATTAAGTTAGGTGTTTAATGTATATACTTGAAAAAGGATTATAAATATGTATTGGCCTACTTATTATTCAACGTTTGAAGTAAACAAATAGTTAACGTTGTCTCGTAATTGCAATATTACGTCGAGTAAGTATCTTGAAATTCTATTTTTAGTAGCAGATGATGGCAATTTGTAGCAGATAAAATGGTGATTTTTTTTATCTGCCACCTCTGGAGTGCCTTTTAGTAAGCACTTTGAGGCATTTTAGTAGCAGATGACGTAACTTTTTTGTTGTTTATTCAAAATTTAATTCTTAAGATACATTGCTGAAACTTACTATAATCTTTATACCGCAATTATATATTCTAAATCCTTGAAACAAATGGTAAAACTTGTAGTTTGGATTTCTGATAATTGGTAACCATAAACTCTATCCAGCTTTCGTAATAGTTATATTAAGTCTTATGTGATGTGGGGTGTGTAAGTTTTGTTGCTACTGTTACAATATTTGGTATAATACACCTTTTCCGATAAATAATCCTCTTTTTTTAAGTTATGGAGGCCTATTTTTGCAATTAATCTTAAATACTATGAAAAGATCGAAAATCAGCTCGTCATCTTCATTTGTGAGCAACTACCTCATAAATATATTCTTTGTTTTGTTGACAGACACTCTTGTCGGCAAGACGTTTCTCCGTGATTTAAAGACTTTTCCTGGTACAGATTATTTTGGACGATATACTACCGGTGGATACTGAGAGAAAGTATATCATGTTACCCGTTAAAAAATGGAATGGGAAAGGATCTTGCATTATACACTTGTGTAAAAAAGAAACAAGCAATTGTTTTCTATCCCACAAATATGAACTCAGATAATGCTATTTAAAAGATATCTATAAATTGAAAATAAAAAATTGTTTAACCAAAGTAATGCTATCATGAAACAAAAAAACGAAAAGGTGAGAAGCAATTTACTCTTGCTATTGGTACTGTTCTTAATGGTACCTATTGGAGTATTTGCTCAAAACATTACGGTAAAAGGTACCGTGGTTGACTCGCAGGGTGAGCCAATTATCGGAGCCTCAGTAGTAGAGAAAGGCTATAACACAAACGGTGTAAGAACTGATTTGGAGGGACAGTTTTCTCTTACTCTCCGCAAAGGAAAGAGATTAGTTATTTCCTATATTGGAATGGAAACACAAGAAGTGGATGTTATTGCCGGCAAAACACTTCAAATTACCCTAAAAGATAATTTGCAAGCACTTGATGAAGTAGTTGTAATTGGTTACGGTAGTAAGGCACGAAAAGATCTGACTGGTTCGGTTGGTTCTATTTCAGGTGCTAAGTTGGCTGCAGTACCGGTAACTTCCGCAGCAGTTGCTCTACAGGGAAAAATTGCCGGTGTACAAGTAACAACGGTCGACGGTGCCCCGGGTGCGGATATTAATATTCGTGTACGTGGGGGTACGTCAGTAACACAGAGCAATGAACCACTTTACATTATTGATGGTTTCCAGGCAGATAATATCAACGATATTCCGCCATCGGATATTGCTTCTATCGATGTATTGAAGGACGCGTCATTGACTGCTATCTATGGTGCAAAGGGAGGTAATGGTGTAGTTATCGTAACTACTAAATCGGCTCAGCAAGGAAAGGTGCAGGTTACTTATAACCAGCAGATTTCATTCAGTAAATTAGCAAAGAAGTTAGACTTGATGAATACTTACGATTTTGCACGTTATCAATACGACTGGGCTGCAGCAAACGGTACTCGTAGTTCTAATGCGAAATTTTATCGTGCAAACTTCGGTAACCCTCTCGATCTCGATATCTATCAACGTGCTACAACACATGATTGGCAAGATATTGTAATGAGTGAAACTCCATTTAATTATTCAACAAACTTTACTGTTGGAGGAGGTAGTGAAAAGTTCCGTTTCAATGCATCTCTTACAAATTCAGGAGACAACGGTATTATCATGTCTTCAGGAGTTCGTCGTACAAACTTGAATATCAAGATGAATATTCAGCTTTCAAATAATCTGACATTGACTCTTAATCCAAAACTCACTTTCCGTCGTGATACAGGTGCAGGTGGTGATAGAATTGGTAGTGGCGGTATTATTGACGTACTTCGTTATCGTCCTACAAACGGGTTGCGCGAGTTCGCTTTTTGGGATCCAGCAACTGTAGACCCTGATGATGAAGCAGTCTTCGAATATACTAATCCTAAGAGTGACATCAATCAAAATACGTTAAAGAAACATTCATACGCCTACACAAATCAGTTCAATCTGGAGTGGAGACCTATTGAAGGTTTGGTTTTACGTACCGAAGCTGCTCATTTTCTTTCATTCAATGATGAAAATCGCTTCTTTGGTGCTATGACGGGTGAAGGTCAAGGCAATAAAAAACTGCCAGTAGCTTCTATTAACAATAGACGTAGTGAGAAATATACATGGACCAATACTGCTTCTTACGGTTTTGACATTGACAAAATGCACAATTTCTCTTTCTTATTAGGACAGGAAATTCAGCACAGCCAAAGCAAACAAACTTATATAAAGAACAGATATTTCCCACGTAACATCTCATCAGAGAAGGCACTCAATAATATGGGTTTGGGAACGCCATGGGAATCAACATCATATCTTTCTACACCCGATCGTACAGCCTCATTCTTTGGTCAGACAAGTTATAACTACGACCACAAATACCTGGCGTCGATTACTTTCCGTGCCGATGGATCAACTAAGTTCTCTCCTGGAGAACAATGGGGTTATTTTCCATCAATTTCTGGTGCATGGGTTTTAACTAAAGAACGTTTCCTTGAACACAACCCTGTAATTAGTAATCTTAAACTACGTGCAGCTGTTGGTTTGGCTGGTAACAACCGTATTGACGATGATATGTGGCGTTATCTTTACGCTATAAATACAACTGGTGGTCCGGGATTCGGTGAAGCAACAGAAAATGGCGAAAAATGGTATGGAAATTCAGGTGGAAGTACTTTTACCAACACCAAAATTAAATGGGAAACAACTCTGACTCGCAACATTGCTTTTGACTTGGGTCTTTTTGGTGATCGATTGAATATTACCCCCGAATTTTATTGGAATACAACTAAAGACTTGTTATATAAGTCAGATGTGCCTTCAACTACCGGTTACACACAACAGATGCAGAACATTGGTCAGGTAACTAACAGAGGTTTTGAGTTGTCTATCAATGGTGATATTCTTCGTGGTAAAGATTATGTGTTGAGCGGTAACGTGACGTTCGGTTTCAACAAGATGAAAGTAGACAAACTGAATGATACGGACAATGTGATTTGGGATCAGAATGATCGTTGGAAATCAAGCTACAACGACTATTGTTTAAAGGTGGGCGATCAGGTTGGTTTGATTTATGGCTTTGTTTATGATGGCTTGTACGGTTTTGATGAATTCGATTTTGATCCGAATCAAAATCTTTTGGCTGTTCCCAAAGAAGGTACTGTAATCAATAACGTGTTTAATGATAGTAATTCTGGTAAAGCTACTTTGCCTGGTAAAATTAAGTTCAAAGATATGAATAATGATGGTCAGATTACAGAAGATGACCGTACTGTGATTGGTAACACAAATCCTAAATTCCAGGGAGGTTTTGGCTTGAACGGACAATGGAAGAATTTTGATTTTACAGCCAATTTCAACTATATGTATGATTTTGATGTAAACAATGCTACAGCTTATCAATTATCTTCTTCAGAAGGTAATAGCAAAAATTTCTTCAATGTGCTTAATAAGTTCAACGATCGCTGGACTTATGTACGCGAAGACGGTGAATGTATGTATAAAAATACCTACCTCGAAAATTCTGTAGATGGTTACAAAGAATTGAATGCTGGTAAAAAATTATGGAATCCTACAGATGTTACTAACAAAGTGACTCATTCTTACTTCATTGAAGATGGCTCTTTCCTTCGTTGCCAGGACATTACAATAGGATATACACTACCAAAACAGCTAACCGCTAAGTGGGGAATGTCAAAACTACGCCTATACGCCAGTGGTTCTAACCTCTTCATTATTACTGGTTACTCTGGTTATGACCCAGAAGTAGACGTACAAACTGGTTTGACATGTGGTATGGACTACAACCGTTATCCGCGTAGTCGTAGTTTTGTGTTTGGTGCAAACATTACTTTCTAATACATAAAAACGATTATATATGAAACTTAAAAATATTCTTATCGTTGGTCTGGTTACGGTTGGCTTCTCTTCATGTAATGATTACCTGAATGTAGATGCTATCTCGAAATATGACACAGAATATGTTTTCAGTGAGAAGACTGAAATCAATCGTGCCTTAAATGGCGTTTACGCACAACTATTGAACGGAAGTACCTATGGTGGTGCCTATATGAGTACTTTCTGTCTAAATAGCGATGTGGACATGTCAATATCCACCAGTGAAGTTGCTACTGACAACAGCTACCGTCGTTTCGACTGCAACAGCATGGGAGGAGATATCAATAAATACTGGACAGCTGCTTACCAAGGGGTAGAATATGCCAATAATTTTATTTATGGTTTAGAGAATAGTCCTCTGTTTAGTAAAGATGACGCAGAGCTGATGCAACAATTGGGTGAAGCGAAAGTAATTCGTGCTATGTACTACCATGATCTTGCCGTGATGTTTGGCGATATACCTTTCTCTTTAACTCCTAATTTAAAGGCTAACGATTTCGTAATGCCTGTAGTAGATCGTGAAGAGATTTATAAGAAATTGATTGAAGACTTGAAAGGTATTGCTCCTTATATGTCATATGCCAAGGACCTGGGTGAAGGTGTGGAGCGTGTATCCAAAGAATTCTGTTGGGGAATGATTGCCCGTATATCTTTGACTTGTGGCGGTTATTCACTTCGTCCCGATAAAAGCAATCCTAACAGTTATGGTACTATGCAACGCCCAACAAACTACAAAGAATACTACCAAATTGCTCAAGCATACTGTGACTCAGTTATTTCTTCCGGAACTCATTCGTTAACACTCCCTTATCGTCAGGTATTTATCAACGAATGTAACTATCTTGTTAACAACAATGATGACCCCATATTTGAGATTCCTTTTGCAAAGAACTCTACTGGTAGCATTGGTTACATCCAAGGTCCGAAAGGCGAGAATTATGGAGGTGTAACGACAGGTAAGAATATTTGGGGCAAGAGCGACGGAAGTGCCCGTCTGGATGCTTTCTATCGTTATTCATTTGACGAAGAAGATACTCGTCGTGACTATGTGAACGGTATGTGGTATTATCTCTATGATGGAACACCATCAATACTTACAGACTACACAGTCTTCAATAATAAGTGGTCTAAATTCTGGGCAAATTCTGGCAACACCCTTGGTGTAGGTAGTGCTAGTAATACAGGTATAAACTATCCTTATATGCGCTATGCCGATATACTTTTGATGTTCGCCGAAGCTGTTAATGAGTTGGAAGACGGTGTAAATGGTGCCAACGGTGCTAAGGCAATTCAAGCTTTTCGTCAGGTTCGTGCCCGTGCATTTTCCAATGTCAGTAAAATAGACACATACATAGCTTCTGCTTCCGGTTCTAAAGAAAGTTTCTTGAAAGCTGTTCTTAACGAACGCAAATGGGAGTTTGCCGGTGAAAATATGCGTTGGAAAGACTTGGTTCGCAATAATTTATATAGCGAGGTACTTTATTACAGCTTCTTGCGCTACTATTCGGTAGCCGAAAACGCAGCAGGTACATCAAACCATATTGAGGCAGTGGAACAATATGACGGTAAGCCTGGTTATTTGGAATTAAACCTTCCTTATTCAATATATTACAGAATTGTCAGCAACCCCAATAACATAAATGTATATCCTAATACTTCTATGAATGTGCTGGAACTCTATAATCCATACAAGTCTGACAAATATCCAGGAACTGGATGGTTAACTGGCGATTTCTACGGATGGTGGAATGAGGCTGATGGATGTCCGAAAGATCAGTGTCTTTTCTCATTCTATGGATTTGTACGTGGTGATCGGGGAGGTAATATCTATCTTGTAAAAGATGGTGAAACCTATTCACAAACCGGACCAACAAACCTGCCTGTGGTACGCTACATTCTACCTTATCCGAATGCTGCTATTCAACGTAGTGCCGGTTTATATAAGAACTATTATGGTTATACCAAATAATCAAATTGAAAATTATACGATATGAAAAATAAAATATGTTACATGCTGATGCTACTCTTGTCTGTCTCGTTTTATTCTTGCAAAGACGATGAGGTAGTGAGCGGTGATGGCTACTCTTCCGAAAGAGAGTTTATGACCATGTTCCGTAAGGATGATAATACGGGTAAGGGAGACTCTGACCCTTATCGGTGCCAGGCTGTTAATTTGAACGACATCCAGCTTTATTGGTATGGAGTGAAAGGTTGTGCTGGCTACGAAATCAAGATGGCTTTGATGCCTAATGTATCTTCTGGTCTTGCTACAGATTGGGAAAATCCCGACTATATTCTGTTTGATACGATCGTTGGTCCCGAAGTTACAGATCTTTTGATAAAAGATCTTCAGTACAGCACTGATTATCGTTTTGCCATCCGTACTCTTTCAAAAAAAGGAGATGCCTACAACTCCAAGTGGTACGGCTATGGCAACGGACGTCAATGGGCCGATTATATGGGAATAACGACTGGAGATAGATACAATGTACCAGAAGTAATAGTAGTAAACGACGTCACCAAAACTACTTTCCGTGTCAACATCGACCGTGCTTATGCCACATCAGGTGACAATGGTACATTCAAAACCAATTTTGAAGTGGATGGAAATGGTAATTTCGTGATGCACACCATTACAGTTGAAGCATCTCCTACCAATCCTCAGGCAACTGTACCTGAAAAATGGAAAAAATACACCATTACTGACGCAGACTTTCAACGCGGTTACATTGATATTGATGGTTTGCAGGAAAATAGTGTGTACGTAGTAAATGCGATAAACAAGAATATTCCTGTTCATTGGGATGCAATATACAACACTTGCGTTATTCGTATGGATGGTGAACCGGGAGCACCTATTCTTATTAAGCATTTCTGCGATCCTAATGATACTATTGCTGGAGCGAAGACATACAATGCTTCACGTCTTGACACCATCTTATCCAACTATAATAAAGATGCATCTTTGGCTGAAGGTACTATTTTTGAATTGGAAGGTGGAAAGACATACTATCTTGCAACCAATGTATCTTTGTGTAAAGGTTTGACCTTGCGCACTAAAGCAGGCACTGGTCGCGCCAAAGTTTTAATGAATGGAATGTCTACAATCAATGGAGCTGCTCAAGTCATGAACTTCATGTTTGGTCGTCAACCACAATCTGGTGAGCTTGGTGGTATAAACATCAAATCGCTGATATTCGAAGATATCGATTTTGATTGTCCGTTAGCTAAAAATTATGGTGACGGTGGTACTGCAACTGGTAACTACTTTATCAACATGTATTCTAACGGTATGGCTGTTACGCTTCAATCGTTTGAATTAAGAAACTGTTCATTCCAACGTATGATTCGTGGTTTCGTTCGTGTACAAGGTACTAATCGTAAGAATTTCGAGAAGTTTATCGTAGAAAACTGTCTATTCTATAATTGCGGTTATTATGATAATGCTGGTAGTGGTTATGCATGGATCGCTGGTGATGGTAACCCTGGTACTGGTAAATCTAACATTTACACAAACATGATTTTCCGTAACAATACGTTCTATGATTCTCCACGCACCTGCTTCTTTACTGATAATAATAAGAATTTGTCATGGCCAAGTAATGTTCAATACAACATTACGCTGGAGAACAATACGTTTGTAAATTTCAGCACTCGTTCTACTGGTCGTCAGATTTTCAGCCTCCGATATCTGCCTGGAGGAAGCAAGATTACAGTGAAAAAGAATCTTTTCATTCAGACTAAGAAAGACGGTGATGCTCGTAATTTATATATGGAAGGTATGGATATTCGCCAAATTAACGGTTCAGGTATAATTACATTTGATATTCAGCAGAATTACTCAACAAATGCAAACCTGATCAACGGAAGTATATTCTCGGCTTCAGCTTTCAGTGCCAGCAAAAACAGTGCAGGTTTCTGGGCAAGTTCTAACATTGCCGGTAAGGCAGAGCTTGATGTGCATTTAGGTACTGTTGGTATTTCACCTACTGACTTGATGACAGATCCTAATCCGCCTTACGCAAGTCCGGATCCTAATATGCACGAGGTTAGTAACCTCAACGGTCTCTATTACAAGAATACGGATGCCGTTCGTAACCATGAAATTTACAAACAGGGAATCGGTGATCCAAGATGGGCTAAGAATGTAATGCCCTAAAATATAACCTATATGAAATCGTGAGATTTTGTTAGAGATATCTTATAAGGAGGGTGTATCGTATTTAATTACAATACACCCTTCATTATTTCCAAACTTATAATAATTGAACCATTTATTAGAAAGGGAAACAAGTTTATAGCTCCTTTGGAACTTAAATTGTTACTTTATTTACTAACTGTAATAACTATGTTTAAACGAAAATTAATCTATTTGCTTCCTCTTTTTATTTTGGCAAGTTGCAGTCAACAAACTTATAAGACGGCTTCATTATCGCCAGATGAACGAGCGAAGCTCTTACTTCAAGAACTTACACTGGAAGAAAAAATATCATTAATGATGGATAACTCTCAATCTGTTGAGCGTTTGGGTATCAAGCCATATAACTGGTGGAACGAAGCGCTGCATGGGGTGGCTCGTGCAGGCCTGGCAACTGTCTTCCCTCAACCGATTGGTATGGCAGCATCTTTTTCACCTGGCACGGTGTATCAGGTATACAATGCTGTTTCTGATGAGGCTCGTGCCAAGAATACTTACTACACTTCACAGCGAAGTTATGAACGTTATCAGGGTTTGACAATGTGGACTCCCACAGTAAACATATATCGAGATCCTCGTTGGGGAAGAGGTATCGAGACTTATGGAGAAGATCCTTATCTAACCAGCAGGATGGGAGTAATGGTAGTTCAGGGGTTGCAAGGCACTAACGACGGACATTACGATAAACTTCATGCTTGTGCCAAGCATTTTGCCGTACACTCTGGTCCGGAATGGAACCGACACGAATTTAATGTGGAAAAAATTAAACCGCGTGATTTGTACGAAACTTACCTACCGCCTTTCGAGGCATTGGTGCGAGAAGCTAAAGTAAAAGAAGTAATGTGTGCTTATAATCGTTTTGAAGGAAAACCGTGTTGCGGGAGCGATCGCCTGCTTATGCAGATTCTCCGTAAAGAGTGGGGCTTTGACGGCATTGTACTTTCCGATTGTGGTGCCATTGCCGACTTCTATAATGAACGTGGCCATAAAACCCATTCCGATGCCGAGTCGGCTTCGGCAGCAGCAGTACTAAGCGGAACAGATTTGGAATGCGGATCCAGCTACCAATCATTAGCTAAAGCAGTTAAGCAAGGAAAAATAGATGAAAATGCCATAAACATTGCAGTTAAACGTCTGTTAGAAGCCCGTTTTTCATTGGGGGAGATGGATGATCCGAAGAATGTATCGTGGACAAAGATTCCTTTCTCTGTAGTAGCCTCGGCGGAACATGATTCATTGGCTCTCGATATTGCACGCAAGTCAATGACCTTGCTCATGAATAAAAATAATATTTTGCCGCTGAAACGAGGTGGACTAACCCTTGCTGTTATGGGACCAAATGCTAACGATTCCGTGATGCAATGGGGAAATTATAATGGTATGCCACCGCATACAGTCACTATTTTGAATGGCTTGCGTAAAGCATTGGGAAATAATAATAAGCTTATTTACGAACAAGGTTGCGGGTGGGTAGAACGGACACTTATTCAAAGTGCCTTCAATCTTTGTAAATCGGCAGATGGACCAGGATTTGGCGCACGCTATTGGAACAATGTTACCCGTGACGGCAAGCCTGTTACAGCCGCTCAGGTAACTACTCCTTTTCATTTCTGCACATCGGGTGCTACTGTATTTGCTCCTGGAGTAAATCTTACTGATTTCTCTGCAACTTATAACAGCATATTTACTCCAGAGCAGTCGGGTGAGATTGTTATTGAAATTTATGCTTACGGTTCAGGGCGCTTGCGTATAAACGATAAAGAGGTAAAGAGTTTCTCTAACAAACATGGTGCTCGAAAATCTACTTACAACATGCAGGTACAGGCTGGTATATCATATAATATAGAACTTGATTTCGAATACCTCAGAAGTGATGCCCAACTTAACTTTGACCTTGGTTTCAAGAAGGAAGCCAACATTGAAGAATCTGTGGAAAAGGTAAAAGATGCAGATGTGGTAATATTCGCAGGTGGTATCTCGCCAAGCCTCGAAGGTGAAGAAATGGGTGTTAACCTTCCTGGTTTTAAGAAAGGCGACCGTACGGATATAGAGCTTCCTGCCGTTCAAAGAGAGTTGATTGCAGCTTTGCATCGTGCCGGTAAAAAGGTTATTTTCGTTAACTGCTCTGGTTCGCCCATTGGTCTGGAACCTGAAACAAATGAATGTGAGGCCATATTGCAGGCATGGTATCCTGGTCAAGAAGGAGGAAAGGCCGTTGCCGAAGTTTTATTTGGAGATTACAATCCAGCAGGACGATTGCCGATAACATTTTATCGTAACGTATCACAGCTTCCTGACTTTGAAGATTATAATATGAATGGAAGGACTTATCGCTACATGACACAAGAGCCTCTTTTCCCTTTTGGTTACGGACTAAGCTATACAACCTTTGAGTATGGGCAGATGAAACTGGAGAAAGATAAAATTAAAGTTGGGCAATTATTGAAGTTCACTGTTCCGGTTACTAATACCGGCAACCGTAATGGAGAAGAAGTTGTTCAGGTTTATCTGAGAAAACATAACGATACAGACGGACCCATTAGGACTTTGCGTAACTTTAAGCGTGTAAGTATTCCTGCAGGAAAGACAATTAATGTTGAATTCCAACTGAAGGATAAAGAACTGGAATGGTGGGATTCCTCATCTAATACCCTAAGAGTCTGTGCAGGAGATTATGATATCATGGTAGGTGGTAGTTCACAAACAGAAGACTTGTTGCAGCATGCCTTCACCATTGAATAACCGCATTTGAATATAACAGACGGGAGATGAAAATCTCCTGTCTGTTATTCCAAATCAATGAATTTTCGGCTATTCTTAATCGTTCTGCCTTTTTTCTTTATTGTATTCAGACGGCGAAGCTCCGAATTGTTTTTTAAAGCACTTACTGAAATATTTGGGATCATTAAAACCTGTCATGTACGCCACTGTTGATACATTATATTCTCCAGAATCAATCAATTGTTTTGCCCGTTTGATACGCATTTCACGAATAAAATCTACAGGAGACAAACCAATGATAGCTTTAAGCTTTTGATAGAAAACAGTGCGTCCCATTCGTATTTCCAATGCAAACTCGTCAATTGTAAATTTAGAATTATCCATATTCTTTTCCATCACCTCCATCACTTGTTGCATAAACAACTCGTCAGAGTTAATTATTTGTGGTTTGGAGGGCACTATTTCAATTGGAGCGTTTGAAGTAACTTTCTGATTCTCCGGCCATTGTTTTAGGTAAAGTTCATGTAACTGTTTACGCTGATTAAGCAGTGATTTTATACGTGCTTTGAGGTAAGCAGAACTGAACGGTTTGGTAATATAGTCATCAATACCCTGCTCCAGTCCGTAAATACGGTCATCCAGAGAAGATTTTGCAGAAAGCAGAATAATTGGAATGTGGCAAATGTCACGGTTTTCTTTAATAGCTTTAACCATATCCAAACCATCCATTACTGGCATCATTACGTCACTGATGATGAAATCGGGCATGTGTTTTATAGCCTTTTCCAATCCTTCTTGCCCATCATTTGCTTCAATTACATTATATAGACCTGATAATATGTCATGAAGGAAGGTTCTTAATTCAGAATTATCTTCCACTACCAATACCGAAATAATGTCCTGATTTTCCAGATTACTTTCAGGAACCATCGGTTTCCTTTCTGTTACTTCCTGGCAGGTTTGTTCCTGAGCTGAGACTTCTGAATTTTCAGGATTTGCGTTGTCTTGAGCAAAAGATGACTGAGAATCATTAAAAATGAATTCCGTATTTTCTTTTCCTTCATAAGCTTTCTGCTCCAGGGGTAATGTTACAATAAACTCACTGCCTACTCCCGGCTGACTATTTACCTGAATATTACCTTGATGTAATTCAATCAGCTCCTTGACAAGAGACAATCCGATACCCGATGAAGGTTGTAAAATGTTATAGCGAACAAGCGTTTCGAACCGCTGAAACAAACTTTGCTGTTTTTTGAGATCGATTCCAATACCTTCATCCTTTACTGAAATTACAAGATTCTCATTTTCCATGCTGGCCGATACTGCGATGGATTTATTGTCGGGTGTGTACTTGAAAGCATTGGATATTAAATTGAAAAAAATCTTTTCAAATTTGTCCTGATCTATCCAACCGGAGATTATATCCGGCTGCGAATGTAAGCGGAAATCAATATGTTTTTCTTCCGCTATCAGAAGGAAGTTATCCATTACCCGTTGCAATAAAGTTATGATATCACTCTTTTCCAGCAATACTTTCATTTTCTTATTCTCTATTTTACGGAAATCGAGTATCTGATTCATTAAACGCAGCATACGTTCTGTGTTCTTATGTACCAGTGTTAGATGTTTGCGCGCATTTGGAGAAAGAGATTCATGCTCGAGTATTTCACTTATGGGACTACTGATAAGAGTTAACGGTGTACGTAACTCATGGGAGATATCTGTGAAAAATCTTAGTTTGATATTTGATAATTGATGTTCAAGATTAATTTGATTGTGCAGCCTATAAATATAGAAAATAGTATAAACAATAGCAGCCGTAAACAGAATGAATAAAAGAACATACAGAATCCATGCCCAGTAAGTTTCCCAGAAAGTGGGAAGTACATTGATTGAAAGAGTACGTACATTGTCTATCCATACACCGTCACTGTTTGTAGAACGTATTTGCAATTCATATTCTCCCGGAGGAAGATTTATATAGTTAGCGGTGCGGTTATTATCTACTTCATTCCATTGCTCTTCCAATCCTTTGAGTCTATAAGCATACTTTATGGCTGTAGGTTCAATATAATCTAATGCTGCAAACTGGAAGGTTACATTGCGCTGAGAAGGCTGAAGCTTCAGTTCCTTCAGGTCATCAATATCTTGTGACTGTTGAAGTCCTTGTATCTTCAGACCGGTAAATACGATACGTGGAATATACTTGCTCTTGCTTAACGAGGCTGGATTCATCTCCAGAATACCACCTTCGGTACCCAAAATTAAATGTTTGTGCCAGATAACCGGCGCGGCATCACTGAAATAAATTTCTTTTTGAAGATATCTCTTATCGTAATTGTCAAAAGTACCTGTTCTCGGATTGAATTTGGAAAGTGCGTTTTCAGATATTACCCATAAATTCTTTTGTGAATCTTCAATCATGGATAAAAGCAAGTCCGAAAACAATCCATTCTTTTTTGTATAGGATTTAAATTTTATATGATTGGTTAGTAAATTGTTAGATACTATTTGGTTTATTCCCCCTGTGAAAGTAAGAACATACGTCTGTTTCCTGCTGTCAGTATAGATATACGTTACATCATTGCTACATAAACTTGATGCAACCTCTGGTGTACGTACATTCTGGTAAAATCTGATAGCTCCCGGATTCCTGAAATTAGGAGAAAACGTGAGAAGTCCCTCTGTAGTACCAACCAATATTGCTTTATTTACTTCCTTAATGATTCGTATTTTGGAAAATTTGTTGTGAGGATATCCTTTCAAAGAGTTACCACTGTGCATGAAGCGCACTTCTCCTTGAGGAGTTTCTTCCAATAAATTCAGTCCGCCACCATAAGTACCTATCCAAATGCGATTCTGGCTGTCTTGAAATATTGAGTAAATGCTGTTATTGCTTAAACTATATGGGTTCTTTTCATCATGGGCAAATCTTTGTATCTTAAATCGGTTATTCCCTTCTTTCTTGAGTCTGAAGAGCCCGTCCCATTTGCTGCCCATCCAAATAAACCCTTGTTTGTCTTCGAGGAAGCAATAGATATTCTTTGAAAATGGAACTTTCTGGATGCTGATGTTTCCTGATGAAGTTAGGTAACCTTTCAAGGTACCATCTTCGTTGTCTATTCGGATAAATCCTTTTTTATTTGCCATCCAAAAGTTCTTGTTGCTGTCTTTCAAAAAAGCACGCGTATCATAGCCATAATCAAAGGGGCGCTCCTGACAGGCATTGGGAAAGAAAGAAATCTTACCCAATTCATAATTACTTGTATACCAAAAATTCTTTTGATTATCAAATAAATATCTTAATACAACAGGTGTAAACTTTGATTTCGGATCATTGTAGTCTGTATAATAAGGCTTTAACTGTTGACTTCTACGGTCGTAATAACTAAGACATCCCAATTGAGGAATTACCCATAATGTTCCTTGAGCGTCTTCAAAAACCCCCTCTCTGCTTTGTCTTTCTGCTGTAGGCATATCTTCTATCGGAGTTTGATAATACTGTTTTTCACCGTTTTGAAGATTATAACGAGTTACTCCTGCCGATTCTGAGAATATCCACAGCTCATTATGACTGTCCTTGAATATACTTTGTACATTGATGGAAGACTGAGCAGTCATACGAATATCTATATATCTGAATTTTTTTCTCTTGGCATCGAATATAATAATTCCGTTTTCTGTACCCAGTCCGATAGTGTCTTTCCCCAGATTTTGTATGCTGTTCAGATGAGAATATTCGCATGGTATTTTCAGGAACTGTAGTTGTTCCGTACTTTGATCGTAAAAGGCAAGGCGATCATTTGAAGATACCAGATACATATTCTTACCGTTTTCGCATACATTCTTGAATTGTATGTTGCCAGGCATTCTTTTTTTTCCGATAATCTGAATACCTTTATCGGTAAAAACCCATTCGTCACCATCTTTATCCTGAATAATCCTGGATATTTCTTTTCCCGGGAGGTTCCCGGATTTAGAACTGTAAAATGAAATGCTTTCATTCTTACCTTTTTTGTATTGTTCTTCATTTACTCGAAAAGCTCCGTTATCGCACACGATCCAGGTTATACCTTTAGGCAATGCGTATATTTGGCTAATAGTATAGGTACTTTTGTTTTTTGCTTCTATAGGTTGCAGAATATCAATAAATCTTTCTTTTCTGCTATCGAACAAATAAATTCGGCTATCATAAGTCTGGCACCATATATCGCCATGCTGATTGGCAGTGATGGAATACAATCTGTTACTAGTTAGCGTACATCCGTCACCCGGATAAGCTTTGTAGTTTTTAAATGAATAACCATCAAACTTGCTTAAACCGTTCCATGTAGAAAACCAGATAAAACCTTTTATATCTTGTACTATATTAACTACAGTTCGTTGTGGTAATCCGTTATACGTTGAATAGTGTTGTATCTGACAAACTGGCTGAGCATTAGATATTGCAGGCAAGCAGAAGAGGATACAAACATAAAATAGAGTGCATTTATAGAATGTTTTCATAACGGTATACTTTGAGTCTGTAAATTTATATAAAAAAAGCATTTTACAAGCAATAAAGTATAAAATATGTGTATTTTCCGTAATCTAAATTAAACGAGCTTCATGTAATTTAATTTGGGATACACTTACAATAATCAGGATGCACAGACTATCAGTTATCTTGGAACGTTTGTAAACCATCATTGTTCCTACATAAATTTTAATTTTGCGAAATTGATCTAGCAATCTAGCAGTAGGTACTTAAGTTGTTGTATATAAGTACTATGCAGGTGCTAGATTAAAATAATTTAATCTAGCGGTGATCTAGCAATCTAGCACCTTGTTCAGCATAAAGTATTCTACTTTTCATTGAAATATATAGTTTGTATAATGTTTGAAATCAATTCTTTAAGTCTTTATTTGGGCGTCGATTCTTCTCTAATAAGCAATTGATGTATTGCTATTGTAACATTAATTTGCTGATCAGATTATTATAAAAATGCGTCGAGTTTTTTTTTCTCTCGAGTTCTTTTTATTTCTTCAGGAATAATATTTTTGTAATCTTGTACAAAAGTGCAAAAAGTCGTTTAGTAATTTATTGTTTTACTCTATATCCAGATTATACTTATCTAATAATCCGATAACTTCCATTCTGGAAAACTTTGCTTTTCGTATACGGTTTATTTCAGGGTCAATGGAATAATTATAAGATGTACGGAAGTCGGCTTTTTCAAGATTAGTTCTGGCAAAGATTGTTCTGCTAAGGTTGCAGTTCTTGAAAATAGAATTGCTCAGCTCAGTCTCGGTAAAATCTACCTCCTGTAAATCGCAATTTATAAAATTAGTTGCTTTCAACTTTAGTTTATAAAAGGAGGCTAAATGAAGGATGCATTCTTCAAAAGAAAAGGAGATAAGGAAGTTGTTGCACTCTTCAAAGTTTAATCCAACCAGCTTACTATTTACAAACTTTACATCTCTGAATATAGTGTTTCTGATAGCTGCCATGCTAAGATCGCAATTACTGAACTTACAATCAATAAAAGAAATATTTGATAAATCGGCATTGGTGAAAATGCAATTAATAAAGGAGCAATCTGAATATTCTCCTTTTGCCAGCTGTTCATCCAGGCAGTTAACGCCTTTGAACTCTTTGTTCTCAAAAATCAGGTTCGCCATAAATCTTTAGTTAAATACCTAAGTGCGCAAAGGTAATAAAGAAAAACGACTATCAGATACTTGCGTCTTGATAGTCGTTTGATACTTTTGTAAGTTGTCGCTTATTTTTTCAGGAAGCAAGTCTTTAGTACAATACTGCTTCCATCTATTTTACAGTCAACTTCTTCAGGGATTTCTGTCAGACGAATGCTTTTAACTTTCGTTCCTCTTTTAATGACCATTGATGATCCTTTTACTTTAAGATCCTTGATTACAGTTACAGAATCGCCATCCAACAGTTCGGCCCCATTGCTGTCGCAGGGTACATCGGGAGTTGTTTCCGCCGCAGCGCTTTCTGCGTTGAACTCGTGGGAACAGTCGGGACATACGTAAAGGGAACCGTCAAAGTAGGTGTTTTCACCCTGGCAGTTCGGACAATTTGGAATTTCGTTCATCTGTTTTTGATTGAATTTATATATTAAAATTAAAATGCGGATTAAAAAAAAGAGACAGCCTCTGTTGTCTCTTCCATCGAGCAATCCGTTTGGAATTCTTGCTCGAAGGGTTTATGCCTTTGACTATGAGTTGCTTTCTAAACTACTAAAAAAATAATTTTGTCTGCTTGGCATTTCGGGTTCAAAACTACAATATTCCTCTCAATTCGCCAAATTTATATAATTAAAAGACGTTTCTTGGTGTAATATGGGAGCCCTAATATAGGTGTAGGCTTGTACATTGAAAGCAAAATTAGAAACACAAACTATAGATAAAATTAAATAGGCGAATTTTTTTATTAAAGATATTATCGAATTACGGGTGCGAGTTTACATGTTGTTTTAAGATATAACTCGCCGGAGTTTAGTAAAACTCCGGTTTGTCTTTTTAAAAACTATTCCGGATGTTTGTGTATTCTTGTACAAAAGAATGTATTCTTCTGTACAAAACAATTAATTCTTTTGTACAGAAGATATAATTGTTTTGTACAACATTACATCAACCTCCCGCCTGAGATATAAAAAGCCATTCGGGAGTTTAAGTAACCTCCCGCCGCATCTTTCCGAAAAACCGAAGTGGCATTTGATAACCTGCAAAACCACTACATAAATTTCAATTTTGCGAAAATAGTCTAGCAGTCTAGCGCTTGGTGTGTAAGCTGTTGTGTATAAGTGCGATAGGAGTGCTAGATATACTTGGAGAAGTCTAGCGTTAATCTAGCAGTCTTGCAGTTTGTCTCGTCCTTATTCAGGTTGACTGTGTTTATTGTTAATCTTAATATTAGTTGTCTAAAGTGCTGTTTATCAACTGCTTTTCTGTGATAGGTTGTTTGGATTGTATATGATTTAACCGCCAAAGCGCTAGATCGCTAGATCACTGCTAAATCAAATTTGGTTGATCTAGCGGTGGTAATATGTTTATAGTCAGTTTGTTATTTGGGTGGTGCTAGATTGCTAGATCAATTTGTGGATTTTTAATTTTCTTGAGAAGGTTTTTATTTTGTGTAACCTGTTAAAATTTCATTGATAACTTTTGTTCTAAAAAGTTAGATAGCTGTGTAAGCAGGATAGGGGATAGGTATAAAATAAAAACTCCCTGAATCAATGATTCAAGGAGTTTCCTACATCGAGATGAACTTTCGTTCTTTCTTGTGATCCGCTTGGGGCTCGAACCCAAGACCCCAACATTAAAAGTGTTGTGCTCTACCAGCTGAGCTAGCGAATCATTTCGTTTAGTTCTCTTTAGCGGGTGCAAAGATACAGCTTTTTCTTTACGCTCCAAACTTTTCGTGTATAAATTTTCTAGCTATTTTTCTATGTTTTCCTTTTTGCTCTGATTATCAGAGTTTTCAGGGTTGATAATTTTTTCACGGTGTATTACGAATCTTTTATAATATGACAGTATAAGAGATGTTGATGGCAATGCAATGATCATACCAAGTATTCCAAGCAATGATCCCCAAATGGAAAGAGAGAGTAAAATAACGGCAGGATTAAGTCCTGTAACTCTTCCCATAACTTTAGGAACGATAAAAGAATCTTCTACTGCCTGAACAATTGCAAAAACTAATAAAGCCGATCCTAAAACAATCCAGATACTTTCTCCCGTATCGGCTACTTTCAGTAATCCTAGTATAAGTGCCGGAAACAAAGCAATAACCTTCATATAAGGCACCATAGATAATACGCCAATTAAAAGAGCAAGTCCTAAAGCTAATGGATAACCAATAATAAGAAATCCTATTCCGGAGAGTATCATAACACACGTAGCAACCAAAGCCTGTCCTCTGAAGTAACGGTTCATACCATTTTTTAGGTCTGTAATTACGCTGGATGCAAATCGTCTGTATCTGCTTGGTATAAATTCTATCCAGCCTTCTGCAATGGCTTCATAATCAAGAAGTATAAAGACCGTATATAGAAGAATAATAAAAGAAGCGATAACGCTGAACAGAATATCCAGTGATTCAGATAATAGATTCCATAGTTTGGGAAGTGCATTCTTTGTCAGATTGGTAATGTTCTCCGTACTGAATATTTTATTAAACTCCTTAACATCAAGATTCTCATTTATAAAATCAGCAATTCTCTGTGGGAAGACATTAATGTTTGATTCATTGGATATGTAAGTCATAATCAGGTTGTTTGCTTTCCCGAATTCCTCGATCATTGGCGGTACAAGCAAAGTAAAGATGCCTGCTATAACGGAAGCTACAGTTAATAAGGCACAAATAATGGATAAAACCCTGTATTTTAGTTTTAATTTATATTGAAAGAATCTCACTAACGGATACATGAAGTATGCTATAAGCCAGGCTATAAAAAAAGGAAGCAATACAGCACTTAGTTTATCTAGTAAAAAGAATATTCCAATAACAATGGCTACTCCAAAGATAAAACGTATAAAACTGTCGAATGTGATTTTCTTTTCAAGCATATATTAAGTTATTAATGTAAGGTCTAATCAGTACTTTCCTTCAGGGCTTTGTTGTAACATTCCCTGCAAAGAGGTTCGTATTCATCTTTTTCTCCTAATAAAACACGTTTGTCGTTTTTAACGATGCGGTGTGATATGTATGCAAGCTGGCCGCATTTCACACAGATAGCATGTACTTTTGTAACTTCGTCGGCAATAGCGCACAAATCGGGCATCGGACCAAATGGTACTCCTTTATAATCCATGTCTAATCCTGCAATGATAACTCTTACGCCACTATCCGCTAATTTACTGCAAACATCAGCAAGCCCTTTATCAAAGAATTGAGCTTCATCGATAGCTACCACGTCAATGTCTGAAGAAAAGAGTAAAATACTGGCAGATGATTCAATGGGAGTGGAAGATATTGAATTACTGTCGTGAGAAACTACATCATCTTCAGAATATCGGATATCGATAGCTGGCTTGTAAATCTCAACTCTTTGTCTGGCAAATTTGGCTCTTTTTAATCTGCGGATTAATTCTTCTGTTTTGCCAGAAAACATAGAACCGCAAATAACCTCAATCCGGCCTCTCTTTCGTGTTTCTAAGATTTGATCTTCGGAAAATATTACCATTTTGCCTTGACTTATTAAAATTTTAGTGTTAGTTTACTAATTGTCTACAAAAATAATACATTTTTTGTGTTTTGCATATTATTTTTTCTACATTTGCGAGACAATCGAACATTTGTGCTGATATGCAAATGATAAAATTAAGATTGGCTTCTCTTGTTATTAATGAGGAGTGAAAAATGTAATCATATATATTTGAACATGGCAAAATTGTATGTTGTACCAACACCAGTCGGTAATTTAGAAGATATGACTTTCAGAGCTATTAAAGTATTGAAAGAAGCAGATCTGATTTTAGCCGAGGATACACGTACCTCAGGTATATTACTTAAACACTTTGAAATAAAAAACGCCATGCAGTCTCACCATAAGTTTAATGAACATAAAATGGTGGAAAGCGTTGTTAATAGAATAAAGGGTGGAGAAACTGTTGCGTTGATTTCAGATGCAGGAACTCCAGGTATATCGGATCCTGGCTTTTTAGTAGTTAGGGAATGTATAAAAAATGATATAGAAGTTCAATGTCTTCCCGGAGCAACAGCTTTTGTTCCGGCAGTTGTTTCTTCAGGGCTTCCGAATGAGCGTTTTTGCTTTGAAGGATTTCTTCCCCAGAAGAAAGGGCGAATGACCAGATTAAAGTCTTTGCAGAGTGAAACTCGTACAATGATTTTTTATGAATCGCCACATCGCCTGCTTAAGACACTAACGCAGTTTGGGGAATATTTTGGAATAGAGAGAAAAGCTTCTGTTTCGAGAGAAATATCTAAATTGTATGAAGAAACAGTGCGTGGAACATTGGCTGAGTTAATAGAACACTTTACAAACGTTGACCCTCGTGGCGAAATAGTCATTGTGCTAGCAGGTCTTGACGATTAGAAATTTAAATAAAATAGCTTCACTAAAAAACAAAAGACGTATGAAAAAACTATTATTTTTATCTTTATGCGTAGCCATGTTGGCTTCTTGTGATGGCAAAAAAAATGTAGAAAATGACAAGCTTAAGTCTGAAAATGATTCTCTTTTAATGCAATTGACTCAGCGTAATAATGAGCTGGATGAGATGATGGGAACTTTTAATGAAATTCAGGAAGGCTTTCGTCAGATTAATGCAGCTGAAAACCGCGTAGATTTACAAAAGGGAAAACTCTCGGAAAATCCTGCTTCTGCAAAAGAACAAATTGCTTCTGATATTCAGTTTATATCAAAGACAATGGAAGCTAGCAGAGCTCAGATCGCAAAACTTCAATCTCAACTAAAGAACAGTAAATATAGCTCTGCTCAGTTGAAGAAAGCAGTTGAAGGATTGACAGCAGAATTAGAACAAAAAACAAAGCAAATTGAAGAACTGCAAACAGAACTTGCTGCTAAAAACATTCGCATTCAGGAACTGGATGAAGCTGTTACCGGATTGAGCGCTAACGTTCAGACTCTTACTGAAGAAACTACAGCTAAGACCAAGACTCTTTCTGAACAAGACAAGACGATCAATACAGCTTGGTTTGTATTTGGTACTAAGTCAGAATTAAAAGCTCAGAAGATTCTTAAGAGTGGTGAAGTACTTAAAACTGCTGATTTTAATAAAGACTACTTTACTGAAATTGACATCCGTACTACTAAAGAGATTAAGCTTTATTCAAAACGTGCAGACCTTCTGACTAATCATCCTGCAAACTCTTATTCATTAGTAAAAGATGAAAAAGGACAGTTGACTTTGCAGATTACTAATCCAAAAGAATTCTGGAGTGTATCTAAGTATCTGGTAATTCAGGTAAAGTAATATCTTCAGTTTAAACAGAATATTTAGGGGACTGTGTTATTGCACAATCCCCTTTTTTAATTACCTATTATTTATGTATAAAAGTATATTTATTGATTTAGACGATACACTTTGGAATTTTAAGGCCAATGCCAATGATACTTTTCAAGAGATGTATGATAAGTATGGATTTGAACGTTATTTTGATTCTTTCGATCATTTTTATGAACTATACCAAAAAAGGAACAGTGAACTCTGGATTGAGTATGGTGATGGCAGAATAAGTAAGGAAGAATTAAATCGTCAGCGTTTTCTTTTTCCGCTCGAAGCTGTTGGTGTACCCGATGAAAAACTTGCAAAAAAGTATTCTGATGATTTTTTTTCTGTAATACCTACTAAGAGCGGACTGGTTCCTTTTGCAAAAGAAACTCTTGATTATTTGTCGTCCAGGTATCGTCTCTTTATTCTTTCAAATGGATTTCGTGAGCTTCAGTTTCAGAAAATGCGATCATCCGGTATTTTTCATTATTTTGAGAAAGTTATCCTTTCAGAAGACATTCATGTTCATAAACCGTATCCCGAGATTTTTAATTTTGCATTGTCTTCCACTCAATCTCAACTCGAGGAATCACTGATGATAGGAGATAGCTGGGATGCTGATATTGTTGGTGCAAAAGGTATTGGTATGCATCAAATGTTTTATAATAATATTCATAAGGATGAATATCCTTTTCAACCCACCTATTTGATAAATTCACTGTCTGAGATACCTTTATTTATATAATCATATATTTATTATTTATTCATGTTATTATCCTTCTTTTTTTTAAGAAGGATTTTTTTTATCCTTAATTTTGTTTTATGCAACTTTTTTTTAAATTGAAAATACTTCTTATCTTGACAAAAAGCCACATTTAACTGCATATTAATTTTATAATATCCATATAATAATAATTATTCTGTTTTTATAACTTTCAAAAAGTAAGATATATACTCCTATTTTGCAAATATTTACTGATTTTGTTTGTTGTAATGGGTTTGAATTAACAATAATAGTATTAAAATGTAAATATTTAAACTTTTTTTATAGTTGTGGCTTGTTTGTTTATATATTATTAATATATTTGTAATCTTTTAAAGTGAAAATATATTAATATTGAATCAAACATTAAGAAGAATTTTATGAAGAAAAAATTAATGTTGTTGTTGACTTATATTTTTATAAGTATAGGTCTGGTAACTGCCCAGAATCAAAGAGTGACGGGTATAGTTGTTTCGGAAGAAGATGGGCAACCGATTATTGGAGCATCTGTTTCAGTTAAAGGTACATCTGTTGGTGCTATATCTGATATAGATGGAAAATTTTCTATATCGAATGTCCCCAGCTCTGCTAAAACCTTAGTCATTTCTTATATAGGAATGGTTACACAAGAAGTTGCAATTAAACAAAATGTGAAGATTGTACTAAAATCAAATGCTCAAGTAACTGATGAAGTTGTTGTTGTTGCATATGGAACTGCGAAAAAATCTTCTTTTACAGGTTCGGCTCAGGTTATTAAGAACGATCAAATTGAAAAGCGAGTGGTGGCCAACGTATCTAAAGCCTTAGATGGAGTTGTTGCTGGTGTACAAAGTACAGCTGGATCTGGACAACCTGGATCTGGTGCTTCTGTTGTAATTCGTGGATTTGGATCTATTAATGCTTCGAATAATCCTCTTTATGTTGTAGATGGTATTCCTTTTGATGGTAATATTAGCTCTATAAATCCTAATGATATAGAGTCTATGACTGTGTTGAAAGATGCTTCTGCTGGTGCTCTTTATGGCGCTCGTGGCGCTAATGGCGTAGTGATGATCACCACAAAAAGAGGGAAAAATGAAGGAGATAAAATCGATGTGAATTTGAAAGCCAATTGGGGTGTTACTTCTCGTTCGCTGAAAAGATATAATACAGTAAACGAAAAGGAATATTTAGAGTTGGCATTTGAAGCATATAAAAATGAACTGATTAATACCAATGGTGTTGCTCCTTCTGTTGCAGGAACGCAAGCTTTGGCTAAAATGGCAGGTGGTGAAGGTATTCTTGGTGTTAATGAGGAATATAATCCTTATGATTCACCTATCGCGCAATTAATAGATCCTAGTACAGGTAAATTGAACTCTAGTGCAAAATTGAAATATCATGAAAACTGGATGGATGAATTGCAAGCAGATAGTCCTTTAAGACAAGAATACCAATTGTCATTTACAGGCGGCAGCAAGAAAACAAAATATCTAGCGTCAATTGGCTATTTGAATGAAGGAGGACTGTTGAAAACAACAAGCTTTGAACGTTATTCAGGAAGATTGAATGTAGACTCGGATGCAAAAGATTGGTTAAAATCAGGGTTAAGCTCTTCATTTGCTCAGTATAAATCAAATTATGCGGCTGGTGCGGGCACAACACAAAATAGTAATGTTTGGTATTCTGCTCAGTTCATGGCTCCAATTTATCCAGTATATATGCATAGTGCTGATGGTGGCTTAGCTTTGAATTCAGATGGAAATAAGCAATTTGATTATGGATCAAATCGTGTTAATCAGAGTAATTGGAACCCAATTGCAACATTGTATGATGATAAGGCAGAAACCTTGGTTGATAATATGAGTGCAAGAACTTATATAACATTACATGCAGATGATGATAAATATGGTTTCTTGAAAGGATTTAATTTCACAACTAATTTTGGACTTGATTACTATTCAGCTAGAGGGGCAGAATATGCAAATCCATATAATGGTAATGCTGTGGGAGTTAGTGGTCGATTAACAAAAGAATCTTCCAGAATGTTAAGTTATACTTTCAATCAATTACTTACTTATAACCGTACATTTAATGATCATTCCTTCGATATATTAATTGGTCATGAATATTATGCACTTAAAACAAATTATTTATCAGCTGAAAAAACAGGTTTCCCATTTGGTGGCCTTTATGAATTGGCAGCTGCAAGTACATTGACAGATGGTACTTCTTATGAAGATAATTATTCAATAGATTCTTATTTGAGTCGTTTGAATTATAATTATAAAGAAAAATATTATTTAAGTGGCAGTTTTCGTACTGACGGTTCTTCTCGCTTTTATAAAGATCAGCGTTGGGGTACTTTTTGGTCTGTTGGTGCCTCATGGAGAATCAGCCGAGAGAGTTTTCTTTCTGATGTAAACTGGGTTAATAATTTAACTTTGAAAGCTAGTTATGGTATTCAAGGTAATGATGCTCTATCAAGTTATTATCCATATCAGAGTTTGTATAGCCTTAGCTATGCTAATGCTAGTGCTAGTGGCGCGTTGATTTCTTCTTTAGAAAACAAAAAATTGAAATGGGAAAAGAATGCCAATTTAAATATTGGAGTCGAAGCCACACTTTTTGATCGTTTATACTTAACTATTGAATATTTTAATAAGAATACCAAAGATTTATTAATGAAGATGCCTAAAGCTACTTCAACAGGATTTGATAGCTACTGGAATAATATCGGAAAAGTGAGAAATACAGGTTTTGAACTTTCTGCAAAAGTTGATGTCTTAAAAAATACTCCGCTTAAATGGAGTTTTACAGCAATGGGCAGCCATGTGAAAAATAAGATCATTAAACTTGCTGATAAATCAGAAATAATTAGTGGAAATATTATATTGAAAGAAGGTGAGGCCATAAATTCTTTCTATCTACCTACTTCTGCTGGTGTTGACCCTCTTACTGGTAATCAGCTGTATTTAATTAAGGAAAAAGATGCTGATGGCAATGTTACTAAAGAATATAAATCTTCAAACTATTCATTGGCGCTAAGTAACCGTGAGATTGCGGGTAATCGTATACCAGATCTTTATGGTAGCTTTAATAATGAATTTAAATATAAAGGTTTTGATCTCTCTCTTCTTACAACTTATTCAATTGGAGGTAAAATCTATGATTCAAATTACAATGTCCTTATGGGAAAAGGTATTCTATATAAAGGAACAACTTTTCATAAGAACTTGTTACGTAGATGGCAAAACCCTGGCGATATTACCGATGTGCCTAAATTAGCTTGGGATAATAATATTAATGTTACAAATAAAGATATGCTTGATGCTTCGTATTTTTCAATAAAGAATATCACTATTGGATATACTTTACCAAAATATTTGTTGAAAAAGATTGGTTTTGAGAGTATCCGTATATTTGGTACAGCTGATAATTTGGCAGTATTTTCTCATCTTGATGGTATGGATCCTCAATATTCATTGTCTGGTACAACTAATTATGTGTATACACCATCTAAAGCAATATCTATTGGCATTGATGTTAAATTTTAAATTTTGATTATTATGAAAAAAAGAATAATAATAAATATATTTGCGTTTCTCGGACTCCTTACTGGTTTCGCGTCATGCATTAGTGATGATTTGGAAACATCTCCTACGGATGCTGTTTCTGGGAATGTGATTTTTAGTAGTGTCCAGGGTGGTGAGGTAGCAATGAACGGGATTTATCGGGCAACTTATACATTTGGATGGAGTGATGGCAACACGCATCAAAACTTTGGGAATATGTCAACTGCATTATTTGCAGACTTGATGGGGGATGATATGGTTCAAAATGAAATGGGCAGCGGCTGGTTTTATTATGATTATAATCATAGTGCACGTACCCGCTATACTAGTAAGAATTGGAGATCATATGCAACTTGGAATTATTACTATACATTAATAAGTAATGTAAATTACATTCTTGCTAAAGAATCTACATTGTCTGGTCTTGCGGAACAAAAAGCAAATTTGTTTGCACAAGCTTATGCAATGCGTGCATTTTGTTATTTTAATTTGATCCAATTATTTCAGCAGACTTATGTAGGACATGAACAATCTCCTGGAGTTCCTTTATATACAGAACCAACAGAAGCAAGTACCGAAGGAAAACCTAGAGGAACTGTTGAAGAAGTCTATACTCAGATTAATTCAGATATAAGTAAGGCTATTGAATTGTTTAAAGAGGCAGAAAAAGGAGGAGTTTCGCAAAAGGCTATTTCTAATATTGATTTGTATGTATCATACGGCATAAAAGCTAAAGTTGCTTTGGTTCAAAATAAATGGGCTGATGCTGCCGAAGCAGCTAAACTTGCACTTACAAAACCAAATCTTACTTTAGCATCTGCAGGTGACTTGAGTAAAGGAATGAATAGTACCGCGATTTCTTCTGTACTATGGGGTGCTAAAATAATTGCCGATCAATCTACATCTTATGCTTCATTCTTTTCACACATGGATCCCACAACAGTTAGTATGTATGGAGCGAAATCTCGTAAATGTATCAGTGCCTGGTTGTATAAACAATTACCAGTTACAGACTTCCGTCATGACAACTGGTGGAATGGTAAACTAGCAACTAATGAAGCAACAGGACCTAACTTTAGCTATTGTCAGAAAAAGTTTTTGTTCTCTGATCTTAAAACATATACAGGTGATTACATTTATATGCGTGCAGAAGAAATGTTGCTAATTGAAGCTGAGGCTGAAGCCAGAAATGGGCATCCTAGTATAGCTAGAAATTTAATGAAGACCTTTGGTGAAATTCGTGATACAAAATATGCAACCAGATTGGCAGCTGTAAGCGATGCAGCTACATTAACTCTTGATGAAAATGGTACAGGTACAGCTCCTGTAATTACTACATTACTTGATGAGATAATACTTCAACGTCGTATTGAATTATGGGGAGAATATGGTCGTATTTTTGATATATTACGTTTAAAAACTGGTTTTAATAGAAACTATACGGGTACAAATCATACGGTTAAGCTCGTTGGTACCGATACTGCTAAACCAGATTGGAAAGCGTTTATTTTGACTATCCCTCAAACAGAATTTGATGGTAATGTCAATTTGGATGCAACTAAAGATCAAAACCCAATTTAAGAATTAAATAGCGATAAAAAGATGAAAAAATATTTATATATATTAGGAGTGGTATTTCTTTCATTACCGCTTTTGCTTACATCTTGTAATCAAGATAATGAAGGCTTAACTTATGAATCTGAAACAGGTAACTATACCTCTTTTAGACAGAACGCATTAAATTATTCGTTAAATGGAAGCGAAAATGAGGTGCTTATACCAATTTACAGAGAAAATACAAAAGGAACTGAAACTGTTGATTTAAAACCAGTAAAGTCTTCGGTATTATCTATAGAATCAATGTCAGTAAGTTTTGCTGATGGAGAAAATATGGCTTATGCGAAAATTAAAGCAAATCTTGATTTAATGGAATATGGACCAACTTATAAAGTGGGTTTGAAACTTGCTGATGCAAGCAAAGTATCTACTTTTGGGGTTGATTCAATTACTGTATCAATAGGACGTACTCTTACTTGGACTCCGATGACTCAAAAAGGACTTTTTGAATCAGAAGCGATGGGGGGCACCTGGAATGTGGATGTGGTTAAAGCTGATCAAACAACATTTTATATTGTTAAGGACTGTTATGAAAAGAACTTTGATATACGATTTGATGTTGATAAGACCGGAAAAGTTACGGTTGCTGCTCAAAAGGCATGGACTGATTCTAGCTATGGACAAGCATTTGTAAGTGGTACAGGTACTTATGCTAATAATGTTATCACTGTTGCTTTGAAGCATTACGTATCAGCGGGATCTTTTGGCACATTTACTGAAAAACTTACTATCCCTGCAAATTAAAATTTAAGTAAAGAATATCTTTATTACAGAGAGCCCTTCATTTTATTTAACAATGAAGGGCTTTCTTGCTTTAATTTACCCTCTAATTTTTTTTGAAATGAAACGATTTGTAAACCTTCTGATCTTTTATTTGTTCTTTTTTTGTTTTACTGTCTTTTCAAAAGAGGTAAAACAAGATGAGGCTTTCAAGGTAGCTTCTAACTTTGTAAACCAACATTGTGCTGGTTTTACAAAATCTTTGCCATCGTTATCATTGGCATATATTTGCTCTGATGTGCAAACTAAAACAGTCTCGGGAAGTAATGTGTATTATTATGTTTATAATATTACTTCATTGAATGGATTTGTTATTATTTCTGGAGATGATCGTGCTTTTCCCATTTTAGGTTATTCGGATAAAGGAAGCTTTGATTCGAATAGTATACCGGATAATTTTCGCTATTGGCTGAATGAATATAGAAAACAGATAGCCTGGGTTACAGAAAATAGGAAAATTCAGTCGCAGACTGTAGGAGAACAGTGGGCTGCTTTGGAAAGTGGGAAGGCATTAACTTCAGAAAATAGTAGCGTGTTGTTACAAACAGCGCTTTGGAATCAAATGAAACCTTATAATGATAAATGTCCTTACAATAGTAGTGGTTTGAAAAGATGTCCAACAGGATGTGTTGCAACAGCAATGGGTATACTTATGAAGTATCATCGCTGGCCTCTAAAAGGAACAGGAAATCATAGCTATGTATCTAAAACTCAGAATAAAGCATTGTATGCTGATTTTGAGTTGGATTATATATGGGATGATATGCTTGATGAATATAAGATGGATGGAGCAACTAACTTGTGGAATGACAATCAGTCTTGGATGGTGTCAACATTGATGTATCACTGTGGAGTAGCTTCTGAAATGGATTATTCGTCAAACAGTAGCGGGGCATACACTTATAATGCTGTAAAAGGAATGATAGAATATTTTGGCTACGATAAGTGTATGCGTTTATTGCCTAGAGAATATTATAAAGATGATGAATGGAATCAAATGATTCGTAATGAATTAGATAACTCGCGCCCTGTAATGTATGGTGGTTCTAATGAAGGTGGAGATGGGCATCAATTTATATTTGATGGATATAACACTAATGGATATTATCATGTGAACTGGGGGTGGGGAGGTCTTTCTAATGGCTATTATTTATTAAGTTCACTAGATCCTGACTCGCAGGGAACCGGTGGTAATAGTGGAACTGGATTTTCTATTGATCAGGAACTGGTTATTGGAATAAAGAAAGCAGAACAAAATTCGGATTATGTGACTAATCTATATCTCACTTCTTACAATGATGTAAATGGTCTGTTTATGAATGAAAGTAATGTTGAAGCTAATAAAGATTTTAATGTATCTTTTGTTGCATATAACTATTGTCTAAAGGCGTTTTCTGGAATGATTGGTATAGGATTGGTCAACGAATCTAATGAATTAAAAGAAATCGTAGGCGGAGGTAGGATGAATAATTCTCTCTCTTTTTTAGAATTAGTTAGTGCTGTATTACCATGTAAAATAACGACAAACCTTTTGGCTACAGATAAACTACAACCATTTTATAGCGATGACGGAGTGATTTGGAAAAGAATTCGAGGTAGTAATAAAACGATTAATGAATTGTTTGTAAATAATCCAACAGCAATTAATTATAAGACTTGTGATACTCAGATAAAAGTTCTTCTTAGTGAAGATGAATCTATTTTATCTGTGAGCATACCTTTCGAATTTGAGGCTAAACAAGTATCTATCTTTAATATGGAAGGACGAATGATAAATCAAATAAATGTAAGTGATAATGAGATGCTATACATACCAGTAAATAAATTACCAAAAGGTTTGTATGTTGGATTGATACAAACAAAGAATGGCATGGAAAATTTTAAATTTATCAAGAAATAAGTTTTTTTTGTTTAGGTAGCTTACTTAAAAAAAACATTCCGAACCACCAATTTATAGGCGATTCGGAATGTTTTTTTTATGCATTTTAAAGTTTTATGGATAGCAAATTTAGAAAAGAACATCTTTGTCATTAAAGAGCTTATTTTCACTAAGTTTTATAACCTTGCCAAATTTCTTTAAATCATCAGTCTTTATGTTTTTAGGGTTTCCCATAATAGCAATGCCTATAGAATGACCTTTTATGTTCTTTAAATAGAAGTTGTAAATTTCATCAAAAGTAAGCGACTCTATTTTAGATAGATTTTCTTTGGCTGGATCTTCTGTATATCCAAGCTTATTATATTTTTCATATACTCTTGCCTTGTATCTAAAGTCTGGATGAGTTGTTAATGCTTCTTGGCGTAAGTAACTTTTTATATTATTAATACGATCAGGATTCTTTGGCATATCATTCAATAAATCCATGAATACAGAAAGTGCTTCAATAGCCTTGTCATTTTGAGTTCCAATATTTCCCGAAAAATAAGTTGGTTTGTCTTTTAATCCCGTAGTTCCAATGTATGCGTTGGCTGTATATGCCATCGAACGTTTTTCTCTAATTTCATTTAATACAAGCCCATTGAATCCTCCAGAGAAATATTGGTTAAATGCATCTCGTAAGACATCGTCTTTTTTATCATAATTCTCTCCTGGCATAAAAAAAAGTATTTGACTTTGTTCTGCATCTGAATTAGGCAAGAAGTAAACTGTATTTTCTGTATATTTTGCAAAGTCTTTTATTACGGGCGATTTGCTTTCTTTCTCGTTTGCGACTAACGGTAGATTTTTACTTAAAATATTATATACCTGATCAAAGTCCATACTGCCTACATAATATATTTCAGCTTCATAGTTGGAGGCACGGTTTATATCACCAGTAAGCTCTGCAATTTCTAGTTCGAGTATCTGTTTGTCTGTTAAATCCTTTATGTAATCAGACTTGTCTTGGTATTTTAGGTATTCATTTAAAGCCGAAGTAAGAATTTGGATGTTCTGTTTCTGAATAGACCTGCTTCCAAGAGCACTTCCTTTGAGTTGACTCAATTGCTTGTTGTCCAATTTTGGCATTAATATTTGTCGGGATAGTAATTGGCAGGATTGGGCTAAAGTGTTGTCGTATCCTCTTAATGTTATGTTTAAATAACTATCATCAGCTTGAACGTCACAGGTCGTATTTAGCTTGCTGAATTCTTTTTTAAGCTCTTGTGATTCATATGAACCCATAATCCCTGCGTTATTCATTAAAGAGGCTGCATAACCTAGTTTTGGAAAGACGTTTGTTCCTGCTCCGTACCGAATCTGAAGACTGAAAACGTCATTCTCTGGATTCTTAGTATAATATAACTTAGATCGTTCATTTATTTTTTTTATTTGTACGTCATCGAAATTCATAAACTTCTTTTCAACTAGTCCAATAGGTAAATTCTTGAATTGTGATGCATATAATGATGATTTACCAACTGGTGGCTCAACTGACTTATATCCAGGTTTCTCCATCTTACCTTCTTTATCCTGTTTGCCTTTTTCAACATATAAGGCTAAATAATTATCAGATAGATATTTTTTTGCTACTTTCTTTATATCATCAACAGTAACAGCCATTATCTTTTCTTTATATCCTAGAGCATCGCCCAAATCTTGTTCATTGATAAATGCATTTAGCAAAATCATAGCTTTAGTAGAGCTGTTTTCCATTTCTAAATCAAAGTCACGGCACATATTTGCTTTAATTGCATTAATAACCCAGTCTTCAACCTCTCCATTTGCAACTTTTTGAATAGCCTTAATTATTTTCTTTTCAGTCCCTTTATTTGATTCAAAAAGTCTTTGGTTTTCATCATATAATGGGACAGCTGAAATAATGCATCGTCCTTGTTCTCTCATTGATGTTAAGGATGCTGAACCGTATATAATTTCTCCGTCAATAGTTAATTTATCAAGTGTCCCCGTTAAACTAGAATTATGTAACAGTTCCATTGTGATTTCTAATGGAATTTCGTCGGGGTCACCACTTTTAACTCCTTTATAAACGAGATGAACACTTGGATTATTACCTACTTTTGCAGTATATTGCTTACGGCTACTAATATTCAGATCTGGATAAGTTTTGCGTTCAGGTATAGTTTTTTTCTTCAATTGACCAAATGTCGCTGCAATTTGCGAGCTGATTTGTTTTGCATTAATATTCCCAGCTAAAATCAGAACCATATTGTCTGGTGAATACCAATTATTATAAAAATCAATGAGCTTGCTTATTCTTGGATTTTTTAGATGCTCTCCTAAACCTATTACAGAACGAGAATATGGATGCCCTTCGAAGGATTTTTCCATAATAAAGTTATTTGTAGCGCTCCCAGAATTATCTTTTTCACGATTATATTCTTCGTAAACAGTCTCCAACTCTGTTTGGAAAGTTCGAAATACAGGATTTATAAAGCGTTGAGATGAAACCTCTAGCCAATTATTTAATTGAAATGTGGGAAATGAATTATAAAACATTGTCATATCGTAACTAGTACCTGCATTTAGTCCTTTTCCGCCTATACTTTCTATAAGATTGGAGAATTCATTTGATACACTAATTTTACCGGCTTGAATTGTTAATTCATTTATTTCTTTATTTATGGCTTCTTTTTTTACAGGATCACTGGTCTCTGCCATGTCATCGTATTTTTGCACTATTTTTTTGTAGATAGGCTCTTCTTCTGCCCAATTTAATGCACCGATTTTGTCAGTTCCCTTAAATAATAAGTGCTCTAAGTAATGGGCAAGGCCAGTGTATTGTTCTGGGTCGTTAATGGAACCCGCTCTTACTCCCACAAGACCATATACGTCAGACTTTGTGCTATCTTCCCATATGTACACGGAAAGACCATTCTTTAATTTAAATGCTTTCAATCCCTGTGAATATGAAGGTATTGAGATTATTAATGCGCATAAAAAAATTGATAACTTTAGATGTTTCATATTAAAATAATTGAATGTTGTTGCAAAGTTATAATAGATTATTAAAAAACAAAAAATATTTACTCTTTTGTTGTTAAAAATATTTTTGATACAAATATGTATTCAGTTATAAGCTATATAATAATGCTTTATAGCGTACTATTAAATTTAATTTGTATATCGCTAGTTTTTCTTTGTAATGTATAAAAATAGATTTTTCTAATTATTACTGTCTCTATGTTCTCAAAGTATGCTTTTTAAATCATCCCTCACTCTCTCACCAATATTACCCACTCTATTGTAAATCAATATTATATATGGTGATGGTAGCATTTTGAATTATCACAAAACCATCACAAAATGGGGCTACCCTCACTTTTTCGATGTCTATCAGCTATTTTTGAATGAATTTTTTTTAGAGTAGCATACTATGTTCATGATTTGTTAGTTGTCTGGGAAACAAAAAATAGCAAAAAATGATTCGAAATGGTGAGAGATGAACTGAAAAGTGGGGGTAAAGTGATGGTAAAGTGATGGATTAAATTAAAGATGTTACTCTTTATATATCAATTAATCAGAACGTTATATGCAAAAGGTGAGGGAGTGATGGATGTTTTTCAAAAAAGAAACTCCGGTAGGATTTAAAGTACATTTTGGCATGAGTTTAATAAAAGTACGACGTGAATTTTATAACCATTCAAGAATAAATTTCAGTCATTCGCCAATGGATTTTATTTATAGAGGAATAATTTATTTAATGATGTCAATGGTTAATTGAAGACAGATGTTCCTTATTATCAGCACTTGTTGGTTAAAAGTGGAAGTTGTTTAAACTGATACAAAGTCTTGGAGAAATGAAAGATGTATTAATTTAATCTGGCCAATGGAGGTCTTGAATTGCTTATATAGTTGCTATCCACAAGTACTAAATTCATTAGCATCCATTTAATAATGGGAAAAATGTTAATCTATATGTAGTATTATCTTTTAAAATGCTATTTATAGATGCTGTTTTATTAAAATTTGTAATTTATTGAGGTGCTTAAGTAGTTGTTTGTATTTTTGATTAAGTATTCTTGATTAATTTTTAGTTTAGTTGTCAAAAAGATGGATTTTTGTCGAATATTTTATCGATAAATATCAAAACTAGTCAATTGAATCACATTTTGTTTATCCATATTGCTATGATTGTATCTGTATTTTAGGAAAATTAAGAGCGTTTTAGATGCTTATTAGCATTAATTGGTGCTTTTAAATAACAAATTGTAATAATTGCAAGGTTTTTTAAATAAAATGGTTGTTATTTTTAGATTTATTGATATCTTTGCAAATTGTTAGATTAAAGAAACAAAATAATGTAAAGTTAAACTTTAAGAGAGAATTTATGAAAAGAAAATTAATGCTGTTATTGACATGCCTTTTTGTTGGCATAGGTCTGGTAACTGCCCAAAATCAGAAAGTAACTGGTGTTGTTCTTTCTGAAGAAGATGGGTTGCCTGTAATAGGTGCATCAGTGTTGGTTAAAGGTACAACTATAGGTACCTCTACCGATATGGATGGTAAGTTTACTTTGTCGAACATTCCAAGTTCTGCAAAGGTGTTAGTCGTATCTTATATAGGTATGAAAAAAAGTGAAGTAGCTATTAAACCAAATCTTAGAATAACTCTTGTATCTGATGCAAAGGTTATGGAAGAGGTTGTTGTTACTGCTATGGGTATTACCCGTGAGAAAAAAGCATTGGGATATGCTGCTCAGGATGTAAAGGCTGATCAGTTAACTCAGGCTGCAAGTACTAGTGTTACTTCTGCATTGCAAGGTAAAGTTTCAGGTGTTGAAATTGCTCCTTCTTCAGGTATGCCAGGTGCTTCTGCTAAAATGACTATCCGTGGATCTCGTTCATTCACTGGAGATAATACTCCATTGTACGTTGTTGATGGAATGCCTATCGCTTCTACTTCTGATATTGATACTGGTAACTCTGTAACTGGTGCTGACTTTGCTAACCGTTCAGTGGATATTGATCCTAATGATATTGAGAGTGTTAATATCCTTAAAGGTCAGGCTGCTTCTGCCCTTTATGGAATGCGTGCTTCTAATGGTGTTGTTATTATTACAACAAAGAGTGGTAAAGGTGCAAGAAAAGGTAAACCTGAAATTACATTCAACACTAACCTTGCTTTCGATGTTCTTTCTGTAACTCCTGATTTGCAAAAGGAATTTGCTCAGGGAACAGGTGGAAAATATAATCCTAGCTCATCAACATCTTGGGGATGTAAGATTTCTGAATTGGCAAATGATCCTGTTTATGGTGGTAATACAGTAAATGATTATACAAATGCTGATGGTAAGCATGAAGGTCAATACTATGTAGTTCAACGTGACAGAGCAGGTTTAAACCCTTGGGTAAGTCCTAAGGTTTACGACAATGTTGGTGACTTTTTTGAAACAGGATCTACATGGAGTAATAATATCAATATAGCGCAAGGCTTTGATAAAGGTAATTATTCATTCTCTTTAGGTAATACAACAACAAGTGGTATTGTTCCTTCTACAGGTTTAGATCGTTATAATGCAAAAATGTCTGCTGAAGCAAAACTTCATGAAAACTGGATGACTGGTTTTAATGGTAATTTTGTAACATCTAAAATTACTAAACAATCAGGTGCTAATAATGGTATTGTAGCAACAATTTTCCCAGCTCCTCCAAGTTATGATTTAGCAGGTATTCCTTCTTATTATGAAGGTGATCCTTATAAGCAAAATAATTATCGTGGAACTAGTGGTTTCGATAATGCTTATTGGGCTCTTGACAATAATAAGTTTACTGAACGCTCACAACGTTTCTTTGGTAATGTGTATGCTAAATATACTACAAAATTTGGAACAGATGATAAGAAATTAGATGTTAAATATCAGTTAGGTACTGATGCTTATACAACTAATTATACTGACTTGTGGGGTTACGGACATGCCAATGGTCAGGGATCAATTGATCATTATGGATATACAGTTAATGAAACAAACTCTTTGCTGACTGCAAACTTTGATTGGAACATTAATCAAGATCTGAACTTAAATGCGTTGGTTGGTAATGAATTTGTTCATAAAACTAGAAAATTTTATGATTCTTATGGTGCTAACTTCAATTATGGAGGTTGGAATCATATTGGTAATGCTTCTGTTTATACAGCATCTGAGTCATACAGAAAATCTCGTACTGTAGGTACTTTTGCTAACTTATCTCTTACATATAAGAATATGTTGTATTTTAGTGCAACAGGTCGTAACGATGTAGTTTCTACAATGCCTCGTAACAATCGTTCATTCTTCTATCCATCAGTATCACTCGGATTTATATTCACAGAACTTGAGTCTTTGAAGAATGATGTTTTAACATGGGGTAAATTGCGTGCTTCTTATGCTGAAGTTGGTCAGGCTGGAACATATTATGATTCTTATTATACTACTCCTGCTTATGGTGGTGGCTTCTCTTCTGGAACTCCAATCACTTATCCAATTGGTGGTATTATAGCGTATACTCCAAATTCTACTATTTATGATCCTGCTTTGAAGCCACAGAATACTAAATCGTATGAACTTGGTGCTGATTTGACATTCTTTAATGGATTATTCTCTTTGAACTATACATATTCTCGTCAGAATGTTAAGGATCAGATTTTTGATGTGCCTTTGGCTACTTCAACTGGTTACAGTGCATTTGTAACAAATGGTGGTTCTATTCACACTAATTCACACGAAGTAACTCTTGATGTTAAAGCTATTGATACAAGAAACTTGAAATGGAATATTGGCGTTAACTTCTCTAAAATTGACAACTATGTTGACGAATTGGCTGAAGGTGTAAACAGTATTTTCCTTGGAGGTTTTGTTGAACCACAAGTACGTGCCGGTATTGGTTCTAAATTCCCTGTTTTATATGGTGTAGGTTACTTACGTAATGCTGAAGGTAAAATTGTAGTTGATGAAGATGGTATGCCTCAGGCTGGTGAAGAAAAAGTAATTGGTACTGTTTCTCCTGACTTCCGTGTTGGATTCAATACTACATTAGAATTCCACAAATTCCGTTTGTCAGCTGTTTTAGATTGGAAACAAGGTGGTCAAATGTATGGTGGTACTGCTGGAATGCTTGATTATTATGGTGTAAGTAAAAAATCAGCAGACTTCCGTAAGGCAGAGTCGTTCTTGTTTGATGGCGGTGATGCTGTGAAAGTTACAGGAACTGATGCTTTAGGAAATACAACTTATGCTAAAAATGATATCCAGATTAGTGGTTCAAAAGCACAAACATATTTCTCTAATTTGAATGGTATTTCAGAATCTATGATTTTTGATAGCTCTTTCCTTAAGCTGCGTGAAATCTCATTGAGCTATCCTATTTGGGCTAAACCAAACTTAGGTGTTACTATGAATGTATTTGCACGAAATCTTTTGTTATGGTCTGAACTTAAAGGACTTGATCCAGAAGCTTCTCAAGGTAACAATAATATGGCTGGTGCGTTTGAACGTTTCTCTTTACCGGGATCTTCTAGCTATGGTTTAGGTTTTACTGTTAAATTCTAAAGAAAGGAATAATATGAAATCAATATTTAAACTTAATATATCCAAAGGCCTCTTATCTGCGGCAATGCTTTCTACGGTGTTGGTGTCTTGCTCGGAAGATGTAATGGATAACATTAATAAAGATACAAATCACACAACAAGTGTCCCATCAAAATATATTTTAGCTGATGTGATTACATCCACTGCTTTTAATAATGTAGGTGGTGACTTAAATACTTATTTTTCTACATATGTAGAGAATGAAGTAGGTACAAATAATCAACTTTACAATGCTGAGATTCGCCAAAACGAACCATCCGCTTCTTCAACATTTAATAATGTTTGGGGAAATATTTATTCTTCATTGAAAAATGCCAGAATAATTATTAGTAAATGTTCTGATGGCGGTGTTCAAGAAGGTAATTATACTACAAAAGGTATGGCCGAAGTTATGGCAGCTATAAATTCTGCAATACTTACGGATACTTATGGCGATGTTCCATATAGCCAAGCTGCATTACCTGAACTAGACAATGGAAAGCCTCAGTATATGAATCCTGAGATTGATTCTCAAAAAGATGTATATACAAGCATAATGAAGCTTCTTGATGATGCTATTGTTGATCTTCCAAAAGGAGATAAGGCAGCTCCAAATGATTTTGATATGCTTTATAAGGGTGACAAACAAAAATGGATAAAGTTGGCTTATGGTTTGAAAGCTCGTTATACTATGCGATTAATTAAGCGCTCAACTAATGTGGCTGCTGATATGGCAAAAGTTGTCGAGTATGTTGATAAATCTTTTGCTTCTGCATCTGAACAAGCTGCTTATGATCATTATGATGCTAACAACTTGAATCCACTATTTGACTTTGAATGGAGTCGTGATGCTATCTCTGCAAGTAAGAGTATGTATGATAAGCTAGTTGCTCGTAACGACCCACGCGCTAATCGTGTTTATTTCGGTTCGTCTTCTTGGGCTCATTATAATGTAGGTAGCTCAAAACTTAAATTAGCACCAAATGGAACACCAACAGAATCTCAGTATCAATATACTTATTCTGTTTATGTATTCTCTCAAATAGCTCCAACAATTTTGATGAGTTACCATGAACTTTTATTCTTGAAAGCTGAAGCTCTTTGTCGTTTGAGTAAAACTACTGAAGCTGAAGATGTTTTGAAGCAGGCTGTTGTTGCTGCAATTGCTAATACGGAGAGATCTGTAACAGCTGCAATGAAAGCGCCAACTCTTGACGGCGGTCTTGATGATATTTCTGCCGGTGCGATTACAACAACACAAGCTGAAGCATATTTTGAAACAAGTGTTAAACCACTATTTGCTGCTAATGCTTTAAAAGAGGTTATGAACCAAAAGTATATTGCTTTTTGGGGTGCTAATGGTGAAGCTATTGAATCATATAACGATATTCGTCGTATGAAAGCTTTGGGTGAAAACTACGTAACATTAGCTAATACTGGTAAATTCCCACTTCGTTGTCCTTATGGATCTGATGATACATTGGCTAATCCTAATGTGAAAGAAGTATATGGTGATGGTCAGTATGTATACACTGAACCTGTATGGTGGGCTGGTGGTACTAGATAAAATCCAGAACATAATATAAATGGAGAGAGATTACCTTTAAGGTAATCTCTCTTTTTTTTATATCACTATTTACTTTTTAACAATTGCGATTCTTTCCTTTTTAATTATTCTAAATTCTTAATACTCTTCTTTAATTACTCTTTTTAAAATAATATTTATTACTTATTATCTATAAAATAATGATAGATGATATGTCTTGAAAGTATCTATATATGGTATATATATGGCTATCTTATTTCTATAACAACTCAATAATATATTTGTCTATTTGCTGATTTTTTTGTCTATCAGTTTCTTTGTTAATTTGGCCTATATATTTTGTATAATTAATCATATTGATGGTGATAATATTAAATATCTGACATATTGAAAACTTAAAGAACTTTAACCTGTGTGTAAATTGATAGTTTTAGTGACTAAAAACGGTATAAATGATATTATATATATTATTTTGTATCAAAATGGAATAAATATTAGCATATTTAAGAGAAATCGTTTTTTATTTGCAAATTATTAATAACTTTGCAAAATGTTAGAGTAAAGTAAGTGTAATTATGAAGTTTAACTTTATTAGTGAATTTATGAAAAGAAAATTAATGCTGTTATTGACATGCCTTTTTGTAGGTATTGGTCTAGTAACCGCCCAAAATCAAAAAGTAACAGGAGTTGTTATTTCGCAAGAGGATGGGCAACCTGTTGTTGGAGCTTCCATTCTAGTGAAGGGTACAACTGTTGGAACTATCAGTGATGTTGATGGTAATTTTACGCTGTTTAATGTTCCAAGTTCAGCAAAATCTTTAGTCGTTTCATTTATTGGAATGAAATCTGCAGAAGTTGCTGTTAAACCAACTGTGAAAGTTGTTCTTGCATCTGATGCGCAAGTTGTTGATGAAGTCGTTGTAACGGCTTTAGGTATTTCTCGTCAAAAGAAAGCTTTGGGATATGCTGTCTCTGAGATTTCCGGAGATGAAATGTTGAAAGCTCGTGGTGGTGTAAGCAACCCGGTTAACTCATTGCAAGGTAAAATTGCTGGATTACAGATTCAAGGTGGATCTGGTTCTATGGGTGGTTCTTCTAAGATAATCATTCGTGGTGTAAAATCAATCTCTGGAAATAACCAGCCATTATTCGTAATTGATGGTGTGCCTATTGAAGGTACAGACTATAATAGTACAGACACTCAAAGAGGTGCCGGTGGTTATGACTATGGTAACCTGGTTCAGGACCTTAACCCAGACGATATTGAAAATATCTCTGTATTGAAAGGCCCTAATGCTTCTGCTCTTTATGGTTCTCGTGCAACAAATGGTGTTGTTATGATTACTACAAAGAAAGGTAAAAAAGGTGATGGATATGGTGTTACATTCAACTCTTCTATAGGTTTAGAAGTTGTGAATAAATTGCCAAAGATGCAAAAATTATATGGTGGTGGTTATGGATTCGAAGATGTAACGATCAACGGGAAGAATTATTTGTATCCGGATATGGCTACTGACGAAAGTTGGGGTGATAAATACGAAGGTCAAGATTTTGTTTCATGGCTTGATTTAGCAAAATGGGAAGATGGTGGAAAAGTTGGAAATCCAACAACATCTAAATGGAATGCCCCTAAACATGATATCGATGATTTCTTCGAAACAGGTGTTTCGTTTACTAATAACATTGCTGTAAGTCAGGCATCAGATAGAGCGAATGCACGTATATCATATACAAATTCAGATCTAACTGGTTATATGCCTAACAGTTCTTTAACAAAGAATATTTTCAATGTCGCTGCTTCTACCATAAGTGCAGATAAACGTTTGGAAGTATTTACTAACGTTACTTACTTTAATTCAAGAGCAAAAGGACGTTCAGAAACCGGATATGGTGATAACAACGTTATGCAGAAATTCATTCAATGGGGACACCGTGAACTTGATATGGAAGAGTTGAAGAGTATGTATATGAACTCAATCGGACATCAGGTAACCTGGAACCGTGCAGGATGGGATGATGCAACTCCAATGTATAGCAATAACCCATATTGGTCACGTTATATGAATTATGAAAATGATTCACGTAACCGTATTTATGGTAATGTTGGATTGAGCTATAAAATTCTGGATAACTTAAAGTTCCAGTATAAAGCAAATGTAGATTTCTTTGTTGATAAACAATATGAGCGTAATGCAGTTTATTCTCAGGAACAATCTCGCTACTCTGAAATGTCTCGTCAACAGGTTGAAACCAACCATGAATTTATGTTGTCATACAATACTCGTTTCATGAATGATTTCTCATTTGATGCGAATGTAGGTTCAAACTTTATGAATCGTAGATATGAATATGTACATGGTGAAACAGATGGTGGATTAGCAATTCCTTTGTTCTATAACTTAAAGAACTCTGTTAACCCTGCAAAATCAGACAACTATTTAAGAAAGAAATCTATTAGTTCTGTATTTGCAAATGCAACATTTGGATACAAAAGTACCTATTATTTAGATATGTCTTTACGTAATGACTGGTCTTCAACATTACCAAATGGCAATAACTCTTATATGTATCCTTCAGTTACAGGTAGTTTTGTATTCTCTGAATTGTTGAAGGATAAAACTCCTTGGATTAGCTTTGGTAAAGTAAGACTAGGTTATGCTCAAGTAGGTAATGATACTGATCCATATCAAGTAATTGATACATATTCTCAATATACTAACATTACTTCAACTCCAGGGTACATCTTAAGTACTACTTTGAAGAATAGTAATCTGAAACCTGAGTCTACAAATTCTTATGAAGCTGGTCTTGAAATGTCTTTCTTGAACAACCGTTTAGGTTTTGAAGCAACATTCTATTCAAGTGAAACAAAAAATCAGATTATTCCTTTATCAATAACTGGTACATCCGGATATAATTACAAAGTTGTAAACTCTGGTTTGATGAGTAATAAAGGTATCGAATTGTCACTTCATGGAACTCCTGTAAAAACTTCTAGTTTCTCTTGGGAATCATCACTTGCTTTGGCATCTAATAAAAACAAAGTTAAAAAATTAGTTGATGGAGTAACATACTATAAATTAGCTAGTGCTCCTTTCAAAGTTGAAATTGGTGCTATTGAAGGAAAAGAATACGGAGTTATTATGGGTACAGATTTTGTATATGATGACAAAGGAAATAAAGTAATCAATGCAGATGGAACCTATGCTTCTACTTCTGGTAACCAAAATATTGGAAAAGTTTATCCAGACTTCACAGGTGGTTGGACTAATACATTCCACTACAAGAATTTTGATTTAAGTGTATTGCTTGATTTCTCAAAAGGTGGTCATTTCTTCTCTACTTCTTATATGTGGGGTATGTATTCTGGTATGCTTGAGGAAACAGCTGCTATAAATGAAAAAGGTATAAATATCCGTGAAGCTATATCTGATGGTGGAGGTGTATTACTAAAAGGTGTATTGGCTGATGGATCAGTAAATACAAATAGAATTGATGCAGAAACTTATGGTGTTCAATGCTATACAGGTCCGGCTGCACAAGATGTATTCAAATCTGATTATTTGAAATTACGTGAAATAAACATTGGTTATACAATTCCTTTGAAGAAGTCATATTTTATCAAATCATTCCGCGTAGCAGCTTACGGACGTAACTTGGCTGTTTGGGGACCAGATGTTAAACACTTTGACCCGGAAGCAGCTGTTACAAGCTCTGGTAATATTCAAGGGGTAGAAGGTGGTGCTTTGCCTTCAGTCGCTAACTACGGTTTGAACTTTAGTTTGAAATTTTAATAGAAGTAGATTATGAAAAAAATATTATATTTATTATTGATCCTTAGCTTATCAATTGGGGCAGTATCTTGCCAAAAAATGGAAAGCGTTAATACGGATCCTAATAACCCAGTCGACGTGCCATCAAACATGATCATGGCTGGTACAGAGAAAAAGATAATGGATTATGTATTTGATAACTGGTTTAGTGGCCGTCAATGTTTAGTTTACAGCCAATACTGGGCTCAGAGAAACTATACAGAAGAAGATCGTTATCAGATTCGTGAAAGTGTGAACAATAACTATTTCAATCAATTGTACACATGTCAGGCTAACTTAAATAAAGTAATTAGTCTGAATACTGATGCTGCAACAGCTCCAACAATGGCGTCTTACGGTAACAATAATAATCAGATTGCTGCTGCAAGAATTCTTAAAGTTTGGCTTTATCAGGTAATGACAGATACTTGGGGAGCAATACCATATTCAGAAGCTTCAAAGCTAAATGAAGGTGTTTACTATCCAAAGTATGATGGTCAGAAAGATATTTATACAGACTTGATTAAGGAATTAACTGAAGCTGTTGCTATGATTGATGAAAGTGATGTTGCTTTCAATGGTGGTGATCGTATTTTTGATGGCGATGCTTCAAAATGGAAGAAATTTGCAAATTCATTGAAATGTCGTTTAGCTATCCATGTTTCTAAAGTTGATTCAAACTGGAAGAAATACATTGCTGAAGCTTTGACTAGTGGAGTATTTACTAGCAATGCAGACAATGCAGTATATAAGTATTCAACTACAGCTCCTGAACAATGTCAGTTCTACCGTGGATATTTTGAAGATAGTAGAAATGACTTTACTATTGCTAAACCTTTCGCTGATATTCTAAAAGGACAGGCTGATACTCTTAATGCAAAAACTCACCCTTGGGCTGGTGTGCAGGATCCTCGTTTGCCTATTTATACTACACCTCGTAATGGTCAGTACTTTGGTATGCCTTATGGTATTCCTAGTAGCTCCGTTAAATCGGCAATGCGTAATGCTGCTCCAAGCTGGTATGCAAATCCACCATTGTGTATAAGTGCAGATTTCTCAGTTCCTTTGATGACTTATGCTGAACTTCAGTTCATTCTTTCAGAATACAAAGGATACTCTGCTGCTGAATATGAAGCTGGTGTACGTGCATCTATTCAATATTGGAGTGGTTTGAATGGTACAACTGTTAGCTCTGCAACATTGGAATCATATATTACAGCTGTAAAAGGTACAGTAAATGCTGAAACTGTAGCTCTTCAAAAGTATATTGATCTTTATATGAACGGTACAGAAGCATGGACTGAATATCGTCGTACAGGTTATCCAACTCAGATATTGAAACCAGGAGAGTTTTCTTATGTTTCTGCTGGCACAAAACTTCAGTTCACAACATTGTCAGAGACTAAAGGTGATATTATTTCACGTGTGAAGTATCCTACAAATGAAAGTACACTGAATAAAACAAGCTTTGATGCAGCAGTAGCTAATCTGCAGGATAAAACAAATAACTATTATTCAAAAATGTTCTGGGATGTTCGTTCAACAACTACCCCACATCCTGCAAATAAATAATTGAATAGGTAGTAAAACTGTCTATTAGTTTTGACTTTACATAAATATAAAAGAGATTATCTGTGATAGATAATCTCTTTTTCTTTTTGAATGTATTTCAGATGACAGACTTCTTTTGCCACAAGAAGATGCTTTTATTAAAGTCCTTTCTCGAAGTTTTCTATTTCCATGATAATCTGTTTGCAGAATTCTACCGTCCTAATATTATCATCTCCTTCTATTTGAGTATTTATAAGTAGCACTTTACCTACTCTAGTATTAGGATCGAAGGATATAAATGAAGTTACACCAGGATCGCTTCCGTTGTGAGATAGTTTACCTTTTCTGTTGTATGCCCAGAAAATAGCTCTGTTTGGTTCTGACGGACTCATATCAACCGGCATATTGTTATCATTATATTGTTTCTCGAAAAGCTTTTTAAATGATTCCGGGGTAAGTAAGTTCGAGTTGTTGGAATACCCTTTTATCATTATTCTCAGATACTTTAGTAGATCGCTGACAGAGCTTTTCAGACTACCATCCGGATAAGTTATACATGAATAAGATTTCAGACTCTTATCTTTGTTTAGAAGTTCTTTGTAAATGGGCAATGATTGTTTATTAACCTCGTAAAGTAAAGCATAATTTGAATCAGGCTTCTTATTATAAAACCATGAAGTATTGCTCATCTTCATTGGGTTAAAGATGTATTTATCTGTAAACTCATAAAAAGGTATTCCTGCTTTGATTTCAATAAGGTAAGCTGCCAGCGAACTTGCAATATTGCTATATTTATATTCTTTTCCTGCTTCGGAGTTTCCGAAATTAGCTTTTGAGTAATATTCTCCTCCTTCTGAATAGTAATTCTCTAAAAAGGTCTTTAATTCCATCGATGGCTTAGTTCCTAAACAATATGCTTTAATATATGTTGTATCATTGTCAATCAGGCCTGATGTATGAGTTGCAAGATCTTTGATTTTAATTTTGTTCTTTGGATAATTGGGATTAATAATCTTAAAAGGTAGTATTTCGTTTATGTCTGTTTCGAGAGTAAAATAGCCAAGGTCTATAGCCTTCATTAATGCAAATCCGATGAAGGTTTTACTAACCGAAGCTATTGGCTGAATAGTCTCCGGAGTATATGGCTGCCTTTTTTTCTGATCGGCAAATCCATATCCTTCAGAAAAGATAACCGAATCATTTTTAATAATTCCGACAGCAAATCCAGGTAGATTTGATTTCTTCTGTATAGCTGTAAGATTAATATTTAGCTGATGACTGTTAATCTGAGAAAAGCTATTCATTGTAACACTTAAAAAAGTGAGAGTGATTCCAACTGTTTGATTCCTTACGAAAGAAAAAGTATTCATAAAACTAAAATTTAGTGTCAATAAAAAACAAATGTACAGGTTTTTCACATAGAATATGTATATTTGCGCACATTTATAAATAAATAAGATGAAAGAATTTGTTATTTCCGAAGCGCAAACAGAGAAGGCTGTTTTGGTTGCTCTGATCACCCAGACACAGGATGAGAGAAAAACGAATGAATACCTTGAGGAACTTGCTTTTCTTGCCGAGACGGCAGGGGCGGAGGTGGTGCGTAAATTTACGCAAAGACTGGATACTGCAAACTCTGTAACCTTTGTGGGAAAGGGGAAATTGCAGGAAATAAAAGAGTATATTACCGAAAATGAAGAAATAGGGATGGTCATCTTTGATGATGAACTGTCTGCGAAACAACTTCGTAATATTGAAGCCGAACTGCAAGTGAAGATACTCGACCGTACTTCACTGATTCTTGATATATTCGCCATGCGTGCTCAAACAGCAAATGCAAAGACGCAGGTAGAACTGGCACAGTACAAATACATGTTGCCACGATTAACTCGTTTATGGACTCACTTGGAACGACAAAGTGGTAGCTCCGGTGGTGGTAAGGGAGGTTCTGTAGGACTTCGTGGGCCGGGTGAAACACAGCTCGAAATGGATAAGCGTATTATCCTTAACAGAATGTCTCTTCTTAAACAGCAATTGGTAGAAATAGACAGGCAGAAAGCTACTCAGAGAAAGAATCGTGGACGTATGATTCGTGTGGCATTGGTTGGATATACAAACGTAGGAAAATCAACGTTAATGAATTTGATGGCCAAAAGTGAGGTCTTTGCAGAGAATAAACTTTTTGCCACACTCGATACGACTGTACGTAAGGTGATTATTAATAATCTTCCTTTCCTGCTTTCAGACACCGTTGGGTTTATCCGCAAATTACCAACAGATTTGGTTGAATCCTTTAAATCTACATTGGATGAAGTTAGAGAAGCCGACTTGTTAGTGCATGTTGTTGATATCTCTCACCCGGGATTTGAAGAACAGATTGAAGTGGTAAGCAAAACTCTTAATGATATTGGTGGAGGCGGGAAGCCTTGTATTCTTATCTTTAATAAAGTAGATGCGTATACTTACATAAAGAAAGAAGAGGATGATCTTACTCCAAAGACAAAAGAGAATAGAACTCTTTACGAACTGGAAAGTACATGGATGGCTAAACTCAATAAGAACTGCATTTTTATCTCTGCCCGTGAGAAAGAAAATATTGATGAGTTGAAAGATTTATTGTATGAAAAGGTTAAGGAACTGCATGTGCAAAGATTCCCATATAATGATTTCCTTTTCCAGATGTACGACGAAGAATCGGATGAATAAGCGAATTTAATAATACAATCTAAATAATTTTATGAAAGCGTATAGAATGCTCACTGAAGATGAAGTTCTTCAGTTGAAAAGTCAGTCATGCTTGGCCGACGATTGGAACAATGTGCTTGTTTCATCAGATTTTAATACAGCTTATGTTCATCATACCCGCTTTTCGGGAAATGTTAAGCTGGGATCATTTGATGGCGAGTTTACCTTAAAAGGTGGAATAAAGAAACATGCAGGATTAAGACATGTTACTCTGCATAATGTAACTGTTGGTGATTGTTGCTGCATTGAGAATATTCAGAATTATATTGCAAACTACGAGATAGGCGACCATACATTTATCGAAAATGTAGATATTATCCTGGTCGATGGACTAAGTAAGTTTGGTAATGGGGTAGAGGTTGCAGTTCTTAATGAAACCGGAGGCCGTGAAGTATTGATTAATGATAAGCTTTCAGCACATCAGGCATATATCCTGGCTCTTTATCGTCATCGTCCGGAACTGATTAACCGTATTAAGGAAATTACAGACTTCTATTCCAACAAACATGCATCTGATAAAGGAGCAATTGGTTCTCATGTAATGATTGTTAATACAGGATCCATCAAAAATGTTCGTGTTGGCGATTATTGTTATATGGAAGGTACCTGCCGTTTAAAAAATGGTAGCATAAACAGTAATGCAGATGCACCGGTTCACATTGGATATGGAGTAATCTGTGAAGACTTTATAATATCTTCTGGTTCTCATGTAGATGACGGAACAATGCTGAGTCGCTGTTTTGTTGGTCAGGCTTGTCAGTTGGGACATAACTATTCTGCTTCCGATTCTTTGTTTTTTAGCAACTGTCAGGGGGAGAATGGTGAAGCTTGTGCTATTTTTGCCGGACCGTTTACTGTTACCCATCATAAATCTACATTACTTATTGCGGGTATGTTCTCGTTTATGAATGCGGGGTCAGGTTCTAACCAGAGTAATCACATGTATAAACTCGGACCAATCCATCAGGGAACATTAGAACGCGGAGCAAAAACTACTTCCGATTCGTATATACTGTGGCCGGCACGTGTAGGAGCTTTCTCACTAGTGATGGGACGTCATGTTAATCATGCTGATACTTCAAATCTTCCTTTCTCTTATCTGATAGAGCAGGGAAATACTACATACCTGGTTCCGGGAGTTAATTTGCGAAGTGTAGGAACCATTCGTGATGCTCAGAAATGGCCGAAACGTGATAAACGTAAAGATCCTAATAAACTCGATTATATTAATTATAATCTACTTAGTCCGTATACCATTCAGAAAATGTTCAAAGGACGAGAAATTCTGAAAGAACTGAAACGTGTATCTGGTGAAACTTCCGAAATTTATTCATTTCAAAGTGCCAAGATAAAGAACAGTTCTTTGAATAAGGGTATTGGCTTTTATGAGATTGCTATACAAAAGTTCCTGGGTAACTCAATAATAAAGAGACTTGAAGGTATTGACTTCCAAAACTGTGAAGAGATTCGTGCTCGCTTAAAACCGGATACCGAAATCGGTTTAGGAGAATGGGTGGATGTTTCCGGATTAATTGCTCCAAAAAGTGAGGTTGATAAACTATTGGATGGAATTGAGAATGGAGATATTAACCGCTTGGATGAAATGAATACCTCTTTTGAAACAATGCACCAAAACTATTATACTTATGAATGGACTTGGGCATATAACAAAATACAGGAATTCTATAAACTGAATCCGGATGACATAACTGTTCAGGATATTATTAATATTGTTAATCAGTGGAAAGAAGCTGTTATTGGATTGGACAAGATGGTTTATGCCGATGCTAAAAAGGAATTCTCATTATCATCGATGACAGGATTTGGCGCCGACGGTTCACGTGAAGAAAAAGAACAGGACTTTGAGCAGGTACGAGGAGTCTTTGAAAGCAATCCTTTTGTTACAGCTGTTCTGAAGCATATTGACGATAAAACTGTTCTGGGCAATGAACTGATAAATAGAATTGGTCATTTAGCTTAATGATAAACAAAATATCAATCTATAATAAGCCAGGACTTTAATCTGATTATCCAGATTTTCTGGTCTATATACAACGAAAATGCTATCTGTTTCCTTTGCGGAAAAACAGGTGGCATTTTTTGTTATTATAGGGGGTGGGAATAATTTTTCCGCAGCTTATAATCAGATAGTTAACCTAAAAAGTAAAACGTATTGTCAGAAGACGACCTTATAAGTTTGCTTCAGAAATGAAAAATCATGGTTAAAAAGTGTTATGTGTTTATTTATGAGATTTTTATCTTCCTTTTTACCTTGGTTAAGAAGAATTATCCTTTAATCAAATTCCTTAGAAGAGTTTTTTAGTATCTTTGTGGCACGAATTTTATTTAAAAATAATAAAGATATGGCAACACCCCCGTTTAAGTATCAGGCTCCGTTCCCAATGGGAAAAGATGAAACTGAGTATTACTTACTTACCAAAGATCATGTATCTGTAAGTGAATTTGAAGGAAAAGAAATTCTGAAAGTAGATGCCGAAGGTTTAACTATGCTTGCAAATGCTGCTTTCCGTGATGTAGCTTTTATGTTACGTCCTGAGCATCAGAAACAAGTAGCTAAAATCCTTTCTGATCCGGAAGCTAGTGAAAATGATAAATATGTAGCTTTAACTTTCCTTAGAAATGCTGAAGTTTCAGCAAAAGGAAAACTTCCTTTCTGTCAGGATACAGGTACTGCAATTATTGTAGGTAAAAAAGGTCAGCAGGTTTGGACCGACGGATGCGATGAAGAAGCTCTTTCAAAAGGTGTTTATAAAACCTATACAGAAGAAAATCTTCGTTATTCTCAGAACGTTCCTTTGGATATGTACAAAGAGATCAATACAGGATGTAACCTTCCTGCACAGATCGACCTTTATGCAGTTCAGGGTGCTGAATATAAATTCCTTTGCATAGCTAAAGGTGGTGGTTCTGCTAACAAGACTTACCTTTATCAGGAAACAAAAGCTCTGCTTAATCCAGAGAAATTAGTTCCTTTCTTGGTTGAAAAGATGAAGACTCTTGGTACTGCAGCTTGTCCTCCTTACCACATTGCTTTCTGTATTGGCGGTACATCTGCTGAAACTAACCTGAAAACTGTAAAACTTGCTTCTGCTAAATATTACGATAACTTGCCAACTTCAGGAAATGAAGGCGGACAGGCTTTCCGTGATGTTGAACTTGAAAAACAAGTATTGCTCGAAGCACAACGCATGGGCTTAGGTGCACAGTTTGGTGGTAAATACTTCGCTCATGATATCCGTATTATCCGTATGCCTCGCCACGGTGCTTCTTGTCCTGTAGGTATGGGAGTTTCTTGTTCTGCTGACAGAAACATCAAGGCTAAGATCAATAAAGACGGTATCTGGATTGAAAAGATGGAAGATAATCCTGGACAATACATCCCTGAAGAATTGCGTAATGCAGGCGAAGGCGATGCTGTAAAGATCAACCTGAACCAACCAATGGCTGATATCCTGAAGGAACTTGATAAATATCCTGTTTCAACTCGTTTGTCTTTGAACGGAACAATCATCGTTGGTCGTGACATTGCTCACGCTAAACTGAAAGAACGTATCGACGCAGGTTTAGGTCTTCCTCAATATGTTAAAGATCACCCAATCTATTACGCTGGTCCTGCTAAGACTCCAGCCGGAATGCCTTCTGGTTCTTTTGGACCAACAACTGCCGGACGTATGGACTCTTATGTTGACCTGTTCCAGGAAAATGGTGGTAGCATGATTATGATTGCTAAAGGTAACCGTAGCCAACAAGTTACTGATGCTTGCCTGAAGCATGGTGGTTTCTACTTAGGTAGTATTGGTGGACCAGCTGCTATCCTTGCTCAGAATAATATTAAGAAGGTAGAATGTCTTGAATATCCTGAATTAGGTATGGAAGCTATCTGGAAGATTGAAGTTGAAAACTTCCCTGCATTTATCCTAGTTGATAATAAAGGTAACGACTTCTTCAAACAAATCAAACCGATTTGTGTAAGCTGTAAGTAATAAACATCCTGAAAATGGGTATTAATATAAAAGGAGAGAGCTAAACCTCGTTAGGTAGTTTTCTCCTTTTTTATTATTGTAATTTGTTTTTAGAATTATATAAATCGTTTGTTAATCAAGCAATTTAATAGTTCTTACAGGATCTGACTTTTGATTATTGGATCTTCTTATCTCTTTATTATTTCTATTGCTCGAATTTATAAGCTTAACCAATAATGTACGGAATTGTGTGTTGATTACTTTTCGATTGGATTATAAGGCACTTTCCAATTATCTGCAATAGGAGTAATTTTGCTGTTAGAATCGAATACCAATATCCTTATATTATTAGCTTTTATGTAGTTTGCTGCATGCTCATGGAAATACCTTTCTAATTTTTGCCATTCTTCTTTTGTTGTTCTCTTATAAATCCACTTATAATTCTTTATGTAATTCTTTTTTTGAGAGATTCCAATGCATTCAAAAGTATATTGTTTCTCTTTATCATAAGCTTTTAGTATGAGTCCAGGAAGTCCTCCTAATTTCCAGGGACCAGAATTAGATGGTATATCAGGTGTAAACCAAGCTATGTATTTACGCCCTAAGAAATCAGCTTCTGCTTTTTGACAATTGTATCCTGCTACTTCAATATTTTCATCAGATATAGACCATTTTATGTTTGGTAAGCTTTCTTCATATACAAATACATTGTCCATATAAGGTAATCTATTTGTTACTTTGATAGCTTGAGAATTATTGTCTTTGAAAATTTCATATCCCTGATATAGATCATCATTAACTGGCAAATCAGTACTTACTTTTGATAATTCAGTACAGACCGAATCATTTTGATATAAATTATCGCTATAAAACTTTGTAAAATGATTCCCAACTTGTAAGATCATTCTGTCGTTTGAAATTATATTTGTATGTATGGTGTCTAATACTGCGTCTAACTTATAAGTTATATACAGATTTGCTGTGTCAAGAACATTATATTTTGATATGTTCAAATTGACTATTGTAAGATTTGGCTCATCCATGCCATACGCTCTGGTAATCTGTGCTTTACCTTGTGATATAATACATAAAACTAATGCGGATAAATAAAATCTATTTTTCATTCTCTTTTAATTATTTAATATTAAATTTTACTTTTAATAAAATACTTTGGGGACGGATATTGTAAGCGTAATAAAATGAATTGGCATTACTAAAGAATGACGTTACATATTTATCAGCATTGAATATATTGCTCCAACAGACAGCAATTATCATCTTCTTTAATTTATAATCAAGTTCAGAATCTGCAAAATATTTATTTTTATTTCCTGATATTATTGAATTGTTGTAGTAGTGATCTGCATCAAATTTTAAAAAAAAAGTCTTCGAAAGAAAGAAATCCATATGTAGTTTGTTGGATATAGTTTTTATTTCGGAATATTCATGCCTGCTTTCTATATTATTGTTAAATGTACCTACAGAAGTTGAGAAATTACTACTGAGCCAGGTTGTAAGTTTTGCATTACCTGACAATTCCATTATTCTTGTATTACTTTTAAACCTGTAATTCACATTTTCAATATATAGTTGTCCATTGTTATATTCATTGGATAATTTAAGAGACAATGTGCTGCTAAGAAAATTAAATGCTTTACTTGCCCGTAGATTGAAAATTGCTATATCTCCAGAGTTTGGAGTGTTTTGCCAGGAAGATATGCTTAATGTATTAATGTATCGCTGGTCGCTTAGCATATTATTTCTTGTATGAATATAGAGAAAATCAAAACTTCCAAAGAACATTTTTAGTACATCCTTATAATTCCAGCTCATAGATACCAAATGATCTCTTTTTTGAGTAATAGTATTATTGTTATAAGTCATACTCCTATAATCTTTGAATAGATATCCTGAAGTAACATCTTCAATACTACCTATCTGATTTTTAAATTCATATTCCAGATTAAGCTGTGATTTATACCCAGGTTTATATTCCAAAGAGAAAGTTGGATTAAAATATATCTTATTATAATTATTCTTGTGAGTTTTATTTTCATATTGCAAATACACATAATTTGTAGACATAAATAAGGTTGCGTTAAATTTTTGCCTAATATAAATAAGTGATGGTTTAAAAGAGAATGTATACTTCATCCAGTTTATATCGTTTGTTAATGAATCCGTATTTCCGGTAAGATTGCGAGATGACATAAGAGCAATATTAGAATTTAGTTTTTGGATTTGTGCTTCAAGACCTCCATCTAATGATACCTTCAGATAATTTTTCATACGTGAAAATATGGATGCAGAGTTTACTGACTGAAAAGTATTCTTCCTGGCATATTGCCTGATATTTGAATATCCTTCATTTAGATTAAAGAAGTCGTTATATAATCCTGGATATATTGTTAATGTTTGTGGTAATGAATAAAAGAAATTCTTAGAATAAATATTGAAGCTAGTGCCATCTTTTTGTTTTCGGACTAACTGAAATATATTTGAAACATTAAATTGAGGGGTGTATAGTTTCTGTTTTATATTTTGTATTGTATTGTCTGTTGAACCTATTCCATTATTCCATGACATTTTGACCTTAAAATTATTGTTCATGTAATATTCATTAGTATTATTATTGTAAGTAATATCAGTTTCCAACCGATCACTATTTTGAGCTATATTAGTGTTTTCAATAATAGTTTGTGATTTATTTTCTGCAATAAAGTAAGATGATTTTGAATAACTATCTTTATTGCTGTGATCGTTCAGATAAACAATATTCAAATTTAGCTGTTTGTTATCGCTGATTTTGAAAAGATTATTAGTGGTAATGGCATTAGAGTTGTTAAATAGATAACGTTTCTTTAATATGTTAGGGATTGAAGGCATTCTTAACTGTAATAGATTCTCATCTTCAATATTATTTGAGCCTGTAAATGAAGTTAGTTCATCAGATAAATCAATTCCAGTATTATTCCCTTTGTATGTAGAAATTTGTTGTTTTTGCTTGTTGAAGTACATTGCATTCAACTCATTTTCCCATAACAACGGAGATGTTCCAAGGCCAACTTGTGCCATAATATTCCAAACTCCTTTAGCACCATCTTTTAGTTTTAAGTTAATAGCAGGTCCTGTTGATAAATGATTGTCCTCGAGTGCTTTGATAGGTTGGTGATTTTCCAGGACCTGCACAGTTGAGATGTTTTTTGCCTGTATATTATTTGTAGCTATTCCGTAACGTCCTTGCAATAAATCAAGATTTTCAATATAAAAGTTACTGATAGGCTTTCCGTTATAGTATATTTTCCCACTTTCTTTCACTTCGATACCCGGCATCTTCTGGAGCACATCCCTTATAACAAAATCACCTTTATTGCTGAAACTTGAAACAAGATAATTAATAGTATCTTTCTTCCCCCATATCTTATTAGCTTTACAAACTACTTCTTTCAGTTTAATAGTTTTTTCTTCTGTTATAAAATCTTGTGATTGATTCTCTGTTTTTATATATTTCCCTTGGGAGAGTATATTCATTCCTGAAATGCAAATCCATAGTGAATCAGCTTTCCCATTGTAAGTAAGTTGATAATTACCTTTGTTGTCAGTATATGAAAAAGCATTTATATTTGCATTCTTCAAAGGCTTAAGTGCAACCATAACTTTCTCTAAACCAGTCATCTCTTTGTTGATAACCTGTCCTTTAATTATAATCTGTGACCTGGATAATATCGAGATAAGACAAAACAATATTGTGAATAAGGTTCGCATATAATAGTTGTTTATATAGAAATCTTTCAATTAAAAGATCTATATTTTTTGAATGCTAATGTAGTAATATTTTTTATAAAAACATCTGCTACCTGCTACTATTTAGGAACTAATATTCTGAACATAAGTATAATAGTCTAGTGGCAGATAAGAATAGTAAACAATTCATCTGCTACTAAAGCCGATCATCTGCCACTGATTTACAGTGGAAGGTTGCCGAAAATATTATTTGTGGGACTAAAAATGCTCCGAAGAACTTTAGGAATAAACGTTTAATATGCAGCGCGGTATTTTCCTTCCTCCTTATCTTCCAGAATATTGAGGTAAGAAGTGTAGCGTGATTCGCTGATAAGATGTTGCTCTACGGCTTCGCGAACAGCACATCCCGGCTCGTGACGATGGGTGCAGTTGTTGTATTTGCATTTGTCAGACGTCTCAAAGATCTCTTTAAAGTAATGGCCCACTTCTTCGTCTTTCATGTCGAATGTTCCGAAACCTTTTATTCCTGGGGTGTCAATAATATATCCATCTCCAGTAACGGAAAACATTTCTGAGAAGGTGGTGGTGTGCATCCCTTTGTTGTGATAGGTTGATATTTCTGCGGTTTTTATATCTATATCTGGTAGGAGAGAGTTGATCAGGGTAGACTTTCCTACACCGGAATGTCCCGAGAAAAGAGTGATGTTCCCTTCAAGGGCTTGCTTTACTTCCTCTAGTCCGTCTCCGTTTCTGGCTGAAATCTTGAAACAAGGGTAGCCTATTTGTGTATAGAGTGTGATAAGTGCCTCGAGGTAACGCAGTTCGTCTTCGCTGTATGCGTCTATTTTGTTGAATACTAGCTTTACAGGTACACGGTAAGCTTCGGCAGATGCCAGAAAACGATCAATGAAAATAGTAGATGTTTCCGGATAATTCACGGTAACTACCAGTAAGCACTGGTCGAGGTTTGCCGCAAGTATATGTGATTGTTTGGAAAGATTGGAGGAACGGCGAACTATATAATTCTTTCTGTCCTCAATCTCACTGATAAAAGCAGTGCCTTCCTGATTCATTATAATTTGCACATTGTCGCCTACGGCAATTGGGTTGGTGCTTCTGATTCCCTTAAGACGGAAATTTCCTTTGATTTTACACTCTACCAAACGACCTTCTTCGGTTTTTACCTGATACCAGCTACCTGTGTTCTTTATAACTAATCCGCGCACTTTTTTTATTTATTTGTTATTGGCTTAAAAACGTCAGGGAACCGAATTCAACAGAAGTCAGTTCCCCGAGCAGTTTTTTTATACAGTCATAATTTCTTTTTCTTTAGCAGCGATCATTTCGTCCACTTTCTTGATGTATTTATCGTGAACTTTCTGCAAGCGTGCTTCAGCATCTTTTTCTTCATCTTCAGCCAAGCCGTCTTTCAATCCTTTTTTCAGATGATCAATTCCATCACGGCGAGCGTTACGGATACTAATCTTTGCTGTTTCTCCGTCTTTGCTGCTTTGTTTTGCTAAAATTTTACGTCTTTCTTCTGTAAGAGGTGGAATCCCAAGGCGAATAACTTCACCATTGTTTTCAGGCATAATACCAACTTCAGAATCGATAATTGCTTTCTCGATTACTCTAAACATAGTTTTATCCCAAGGTTTGATTACGATGCTTTTTGCATCTGGGGTGGTGATTGCAGCCACATTGCTTAGAGGAACCATACTTCCGTAAGAGTCTACGCGGATACCGTCTAGGATTCGTGTGTTAGCTTTACCGGCGCGAATGTGAGCCAGTGATTCATCAAGATACATAATGGCCATGTCCATTTTATCTTTTGCGTCGTTAATACAACTGTTTACGTCAATCATCTTAATTGGTTTTATAGTTTATTTGTTCTTCTTTATGTTTCGAATGAGCAAAAATAACAGAATTTTTGAAAACCTGCAACAGTTTACTGCTTTATCCTTACAACTAAGCTTTTGCAACGGCATATTTAAGCCTGTTTGCGGTCAATAAATTTGTTTTGTGTGTAGAGTAAAAATAAAAAAGGTGTAGGCCTAACTAGATTTAGACCTACACTTTTTGTTGGAAAGGAGTAGCTCAATCTGTGAACTAAACCTGATAGATTATCTTACTCTTCGTTTTGTTTTTTCAAGATGCTTAATTGCAAGTTTGACTGCCTGGCATACCCCATACGGAAGTTAATAGGTTTTGGATTCATGGTCATATAAGCTTCACGCAAATCGGGCTGAGGATATTTTCCAAACATGCTGATTGGCTTGCTGAATGAACCGTAGAGTTGGATGTCCCATTTAGACTGATCGTAATAACACCATGGAATACCGGAATCGTCCTGCATAATAGCCGAAACATGACTCAGAATAGCTTCACGGATTTTTGAGAAATAAGTCATGTGCATCAGGTAAGAAGCCGATTTGATAAAGCAGGCAGTTGTTGCTTTGTCCAGCTTATCTACGTAAGCCATCAGTGGCTTATTCTCTGGAAAGCCACCATTGCTCAGGTCGGTTGACAGGAAGTATAGTGTTTGTAGCTTATTTGTTCCACTCTTGAAGAACTTAAATTCCACCAGTTTGCTTTGATTATTCACCGGCGATTCGTCTTCCTCTGTTCCAATAATCTCGCCTTCATCGTTAATTCTTTTATGCTCTATGCTCACAATTTCCCTGCCGGAGCGAGCCATCAGCATAGAAATAATAGGAACTACCCCGTCGATAGTATCGTTTGAGAGCTCCTGCTTCATATCAATGGTACGGAAAAAACTCAGATTCAGAATATCTGAAACTGCATTCTGGTATAAACGGTAGGTGGCTACCGATGGATGTTTAACTTCTATAGGATTTCCTGCACGTTCCAATCCGATAAGGAAATAGGTATCCATATCTGGGAAGAAGGTGTTTGGAAATAGATAATCGGGCCCTCCGAAAGGGTAGAAAATAGTTTTATATTCGCTGTTAATTGTTCCGAGTTCGTTTTGTGAAAAAGCCATCACTTTAGGAGCCGATTGGAGGAATGAGTTCCATATCTGATCCATATTCTTGCTATGTTTTTTCCACTCCTCTGTCTGTGTGAGCTCATATAACTTACTTTTCTTGTTTTCTATAGGCATACCTGCCACGAAGCGGGCGGCATCGTTGAGCTCTTCATTACTTTCCAGCTTCGGCCCGTCGGCCTTTTGAATAGAATCACTGTTGGAAACTGCTTCAACAACAACGTTTGCACTCTTTTTTTTCTGCTCGCATGAGGAAAAGGTCAGTACCATTCCTGCTGCAAGTAGCATTACATACTTAATGTCCATCTCTGTTAAAACTTAATTTGTAGTTTAATCTTTTGTAAACAACCCATCTGTTTGTCCGGTAAATAAGTGCACCCGATACGAGAGTCAGCAAGCTCATCAGTGTCATCCACATAACATCCTGCTTGCCTTCAATAAAAGTCAGGATAAAATCTTCACGGACAAGGTATACTATTGACCAAACGATTAATAAAATGAAAATAATAGGAGTAACCGGATATCCCCAAGTCTTGTATGGACGATTGGCTTTAGGAAAGCGTCGGCGATGTACAAAGACACCCACAACCGTCATCAGAGCAAAAAAGGATAAGGTTATTCCTGTATATTTGGTTACCAGCTCAAAAGAGTTGGTAATAATTAGCAATACGCTGATAAAATACTGCACCCAAATGGCAATGTATGGTGTGCCACGTTCCGATCTTCTGGCTAAAGGGCGCAAAATATAATTGTCTTCTCCCATAACCTGAGAAACTCTAGGACCCAGAAATACCATGGAGCTAATGCTTGATATTAATAAAAGAGCGATAAGAAGGCCCATTATGTTACCAAATGTAACTCCGAATATGTGTTGTGCGGCTATTAAGCCCACCTCCAGCTGCCCGCTCATTTCTCCGGCAGGGGTTGAAAGCAGGAAAACAGCATTTATGCACAAGTATAGAACGGTTACCACTAATGTGCTAATAAAGAGAGAACGGGGAATGGTGCGTTGCGGATTTTTAATTTCGTTCGCCATATAGGCTGATGCATTCCATCCGGAGTAAGCATAATATACCCAAACCAACGAAACGGCAAAGCCGGTTGAAAAAACATCTCCCCATGAAAAAGTAGAGAAGGAGGTTGTGAAACTTTGCTTTTCCACAGGCATTATAATTCCGCAGACAATAAATCCCAGAATAACAAGTATTTTGAAGAAAGTAAAGAAACGCTGTACGGCGCCTCCCACCTTTACGTCATAAGCATGAACGAGGGTGATGATAGTTAATACCAAGAGTCCTATCAATACCGGATTCAGCACAGGAAACATTCTGGTAAGATAACTGCTTAATGCCATACTGGCCAATGCTACCGGGGCGGCAAATCCTACAATCAGGGAGGCCCATCCGGCCATAAATCCCAGTTCGCGGTTGTAAATAATGCGTAAGTAATTGTATTCACCTCCCGAGCGAGGCATTACAGCACCAAGTTCTCCGTAAACAAGTGCGCCGCAAAGAGCAATAATTCCACCCACCAACCAAAGCAGCAGAATGGAGGCTATGTTTGTGGTGCCAAGTAGCTGAAAGCCGAGGGATGTGAAAACTCCTGTGCCAATCATATTTGCTATGACAAAGGCTGAAGCTGTTGTTAAACCGAACTTGTAAGTGCCGTATTTGTTGTTATTCATGTTTTTCACAATGTTGTGTGTGCAAAAATACAATTAAATCTGTAACTTTGCAGGAATAAGAAAAAAATGTGTGTGAATAATTCTGAATATATATTTAGTATATATAGCAGTCTATAAGATAAGAAGTTACAGGTTAACAGTTATCAACTAATTTTATAAAAAGATGATGGATCTTCTTCAATATACTTTCTTTCAACATGCTTTGGTAGGTGCCTTGTTTGCAAGCATAGCCTGTGGAATTATCGGAACTTATATCGTAACCCGCCGGTTGGTTTTTATTAGTGGGGGGCTCACTCATGCTTCCTTTGGGGGAATTGGTATCGGACTTTATACGGGTATTTCGCCTATTCTTTCGGCTGCAATATTTTCTGTATTGTCGGCCTTTGGAGTAAGCTGGCTTAGTAAACGGAAAGATATGCGCGAAGACTCGGCTATTGCTGTATTCTGGACACTGGGTATGGCGCTGGGTATTATATTTACTTTCCTGTCTCCCGGCTTTGCACCCGACCTTTCAGCTTTTCTTTTTGGTAATATATTGACTATTACTCAGTTGGATATTGTAATGCTGGCAACGTTGTCTGTTGTACTAGCCGCATTCTTCTTTTTCTTCATTCACCCCATCATATATGTAGCTTTCGACAGGGAGTTTGCCCGTTCGCAAGGTATTCCGGTTGCATTGATTGAATATATCCTGATGCTGTTTATTGCCCTGACCATTGTTTTCTGTTTAAGAATGGTGGGAATTGTGCTTGTTCTTTCGTTGCTTACCATTCCACAAATGACGGCCAACCTGTTCACGTTTAACTTTAAACGGATAATTTGGATCTCCATCTTTATCGGATACCTGGGATGTTTGGGAGGATTGCTGATTTCTTATTTTCTGAATGTACCTTCGGGCGCTTCAATTATATTTTTCTCCATCATTATTTATGCTGTTTGTAAGTTGATAAGCAGCTCTTTTCTACGTTTGCAGAAACAATAAAAACGGTAAAGTTCAGTTTTATTTAAGTAGAACTGTGAAAAATGAATGGTAGATTGAGTGGAAAAAATATATTTCTTATCGTAAGCATTCTGTTGCTGATTAGTCTTGCCGGCTGTTCTGTGAAAAAGAATACAGCGGGTTCTCGTTTTTATCACTCTTTTACTACTCGTTATAATGTCTATTTTAATGGTCACGAAGCCTATAAAAGAGGTGTTGAGGCTATTGAAACCGGGAATAAAGACAGCTATCTGGAAATGATCCCTCTTTATCCCATAGAAAACAAAAAGACAGTGGGGCTGGGTAAGAGCGACTTTGACCGGGCCATTGAGAAATCACAGAAAGCAATCAAATTACATTCCATCAAGAAAAAGCCGGCACGCAAGCCGGGAAAAAAGACTCCTGAAGAGAAACGCTGGTTGTCACAGAAGGAGTATAATCCTTTTCTGCATAATGCCTGGATGATGATGGGAAAATCTCAGTTTTATAAAGGTGAGTTCCTGGAAGCGGCATCCACTTTCTCCTATATTACTCGTCTGTATGATACAAATCCGAAAGTGTTGTCTGAAGCAAATATCTGGCTTTCCAGATGTTACACGGAGATGGATTGGTTTTATGATGCGGAAGAGGTGCTCACAAAACTGAATAACGATAGTCTGCCTTCTGGCATGATGCCCGATTATTCTGCTGCGTATGGTAACTATCTGCTACGGCAGAAAAGATTTAAAGAAGCTGTTCCTTATCTGCTGACTATCATTAAGCACGAAAAAAAGAAGAAACAAAAGGCGCGTGAGTATTATTTGCTGGGACAGGTCTATCAGTCTTTGGGAAATAACGCGAAAGCTTATGAGTCTTATGGCAAAACAATTGCACAAAATCCTCCTTACGAACTGGAATTTAATGCAAGGATAAAACAGACAGAAGTGGTTTCATCCTCCAATGCCCGTAGTGCAATAAGCAAACTGCATGGCATGGCCCGCAATGAAAAGAATAAGGAATACCTCGATCAGGTGTATTATGCTATGGGAAATGTTTATCTTTCATTGAAAGATACTGTAAAAACCATTGAACAATATAGGAAAGGGGCGAAAGAGAGTACAAGAAACGGAATGGAGAAAGGTATTCTTTTGCTGAAACTTGGCGATCTTTACTGGAACAAAGCCGATTATGTAAAGGCACAGGAAGCGTATAAAGAGGCTATCGGACTAATTGATAAGGAATACACAGATTACGAAAGATTAAATAAACGTTCAGAAGTGCTCGATGAACTGGTTACTCATGTAGTAAATGTTCAGTTGCAGGATAGTTTGCAGCACCTTGCTTCTTTAAGTGATGCTGAAAGACGGGCAGCTGTTGATAAAATTATCAAGGAGGTTAAGCGAAAGGAAGAAGCAGAACGCAAAGAGGCTGAGCGCCAGCAACTGATGCAAAAAAGAGAAGATGTGGTGAATGACCGGCCTGTTGCGAGACAAACCGCACAGAAAGTGGTGAGTACCGGTGATAAGTCGTGGTACTTTTATAATCCTCAGCTGGTAGAACAGGGAAAGATGGATTTTCAACGTAAATGGGGGCGTCGCAAGTTGGAAGATAATTGGAGGAGAAGGAATAAAACGGTGATTTCTTCCAATGATTCTGAAGAAAAAAATGATAATGAAGAGGCTGTAACAAAGGATAAATCTACTAATGTGGGCGAAAAAGAGCAGACTTCACTGACTGATACTGTGGTTACCGATAATAAGAATCCGGAGTTTTATCTGCAACACATTCCGCTTACAGAGGAAGCTATGAAGGAATCCAACGATATATTGTCGGATGGATTGTATAACATGGGAATGATTTATAAGGATAAGTTGGAAGATTATCCGCTTGCTCAGAAAACATTCTCCCGTCTCTACACGCAATTCCCCTCTTTCGGTCGTTTGGATGAAGTGTATTACAATCTTTATCTGATGAATTCAAGGTGGAAAAAAGAGGCTGAGGCTGCACTTTATAAAGATAAACTGATCTCAGGATTCCCAAAAAGTAAATATGCAGTAACAGTTGCCGATCCTGATTATGCTTACAACGTTACCCACGGAAAACATCTGGAAGATTCACTTTATGCAGAGACTTATGCTGCTTTTCAAAAGAATGATTATGATAAAGTAAAGAAGAACGCTGAACTTGCACAAAAGAAATATGCCATGGGGCAACACATGCCTAAGTTTATGTTTCTCAATGCTATGGGTATGCTGCAATCCGGAAATCAAAAGATGTTTCTGTCTACCCTGAAAGATATCGTGACTAAATATCCAAAGAATGAAATAACAGAACTGGCTGCCAATATTATTAAGGGAGTGCAGGATGGTAGGATTCTGGCTAAGGGAAGTACAATGTTCGGCTCTATCTGGGAAAGAAGAAATACAGAGATGGGATCGGAGGTTGCTGTGGCAGATACTACTCAGAATAAGTTTAGTACCGAAAGAGATACGCCTTACTTGTTTATTCTGGCTTATGAAGCGGGTAAAGTAAACGAAAGTCTTTTGCTGTATGAAATAGCTCGTTACAATTTCTCAAGTTTTATAGTGAAGAACTTTGATCTCTCTTTTGTGAAAAAGAACGGTGTTGGAATGCTTCATGTAAAGGAATTTACTAATTTTGATGAGGCTTACCAATATGCCGGTTTGCTTTACAAGGATAAAGAAATGGCACAGAAGCTGAGTGGTATGCGGGCACTGATTATTTCCCGGCAAAATTATGAATTGTTGTCAAAATATTATAGCTTTGACGATTATCAGGATTTCTATCAGAAGCACTTCTCAAAGATTCCGGAAATGCAGATTAAAGGTTATACTTTAGATGAACCGGTATTCGAAGATAAAGATGTGCAGGATAATACTGACGAACAATAAATTAGTTAAGGAAAAACCATAAATGAAGAACGATCATTTGCTTTGGGTTGATGATGAAATTGATTTGCTGAAACCGCATGTTATGTTTTTGCAAAGCAAAGGATATGAAGTGAGTACTGTTACCAACGGACAGGATGCACTCGATCTTTGCAGGGAAAATACCTTTGATCTTATTTTTCTGGATGAGAATATGCCCGGGCTTAGTGGATTGCAGACTCTTCCGCTGATTAAGGAAATCTGTCCCACTGTGCCGGTTGTAATGATAACCAAGAGCGAAGAAGAGAATATTATGGATATGGCAATTGGTTCTAAGATTGCCGATTATCTGATAAAGCCGGTCAACCCGAATCAGATTTTGCTGAGTCTTAAAAAGAATCTGCACCAGAAGGAGATTGTTACGGAAGTGGCAAATACAGGTTATCAGCAAAATTTTGGGAAGATTGGTATGCAGATCAATGACTCTTTTACTTATACCGACTGGATGGAGGTCTATAAAAGGCTTGTATACTGGGAACTGGAACTGGAAGGAGCGGAGAGTAGCATGACCGAAATGCTTGCTGCACAGAAAACGGAGGCTAACAGTGCTTTTATTAAATTCGTAAAAAAGAACTATCTCAACTGGATTGCTAATCCGGAAAGCAGACCTTTAATAAGTCCGGACCTATTTAAAAAGAAGATATTTCCTGTACTTGATGCCGGTGAAAAGGTTTTCTTTATTGTTCTTGATAATTTCCGGTACGACCAGTGGAGGGTGCTGAGCAATGAGCTGGCAGATTACTTTTCTTTTGAGGAAGAACTCTATTTTAGCATTCTTCCTACCGCTACTCAATATGCGCGGAATGCTATTTTTTCCGGGTTGATGCCGAATAAAATTGCCGAAATGTTTCCCGATCTTTGGGTGGATGAGGATGAAGAAGAGGGCAAAAACCTGAATGAAGCTCCTCTGATTCAAACACATATAGAGCGTTATCGACGTAAGAATACTTTTTCTTATAATAAGATTAATGATTCCGCCGGAGTTGAAAAGTTACTGAGTAACCTTAATAACCTAAAAGCAAACGACTTAAACGTGGTTGTTCTCAACTTTATCGATATGCTTTCGCATGCCAGAACAGAATCGAAAATGGTACGCGAACTGGCTTCTACGGAAGCTGCTTACCGATCCATCACACTATCGTGGTTCAGGCATTCTTCAATAAAGGAACTATTTAAAGTCTTGGCGGATAGTGATTACAGAATAATAATCACTACAGATCATGGAACCATACGTGTAGATAATCCGATAAAAGTAATTGGAGACAGAAACACGAATAGTAATCTGCGCTACAAACTTGGAAAGAATCTGAGTTATAACCTCAAAGAAGTTTTTGAAATAAAAGATCCAAGAAAAGCGCAGCTTCCTTGTCCGAATGTTAGTACTTCTTATATCTTTGCAGGCGGAAGAGATTTCTTTGCTTATCCAAACAATTTTAATTACTATGTATCTTATTATGCGAATACCTTTCAACATGGTGGTATCTCCATGGAAGAAATGATTATTCCGTTAATAAGAATGCAAAGTAAAAAACGATAATACAGACTTTATATATGGAAATTAAAATTAGTTCTTTAGACAATATCAAAGATGCTGCCCGTGAATTTATTGCTGCAATGGGCGATAATACAGTGTTTGCTTTCTACGGAAAGATGGGTGCTGGTAAAACTACCTTTATCAAGGCTATATGTGAATATATGGGAGTGTCGGACGTGATAAACTCTCCTTCATTCTCTATCATTAATGAATATCGTGCAGAGAGCGGTGAGCTTATTTATCATTTTGATTTCTATCGCATCAATAAGGTAGAAGAGGCTTATGATTTTGGATACGAAGATTATTTCTATTGTGGTGCCTTGTGTTTTATTGAATGGCCTGAGTTGATTGAAGAACTTTTGCCGTTTGATTGTGTAAAGGTAACCATTGAAGAACAGGAAGACGGAAGCCGCTTGGTAACTTTCTAATCAATGAATCCTAAATATCCTGTACAAGGATTATTCATAGTGGCGGGAATTATCTCTATTCTCGCTGCTCTATTTAATTAGAACTTGTTTTTCTCTGCTCAGAATGCACAGTTTGTTGTTCGAAACATTGGCAGAAAATGGGCCAGAGTCTTTTATGGGACTTTGTGACTTATTTTAATTGCTGCGGCTGTATTCTTTTATTTTCAGGTAGATCAGTAATTTTCAAGCTTCAACTGCTTAGTTTTAGATATCTACATAAGCGTAATACTGATAATCTTTTACCAGTGTTTCAAGGAATTTTTCATCACTCAATTGGGTGTTTATTCTTAATAATTCCTTAATCTTGCCACTTAACTGACTAATGTAATTGTATCTTTCCTTTCCATCCACACTAAGCGCCTTCTCAATTACGTTTATTTGTTCAAGTGACAAGTCGCCTGCCTGCGGAAATACCGGATGGTAATTGGCTTCCAGGTGAGAATATTCGTCCAGACTCACCTTAATCTTACGATAATCATTTAGTTTTATCACCATGGTTCCTGCCGCCAGATCGCCAATGCGCTGACTCTTTTGGGTCATCAGCATAAAGATAAGACCTAACCCTCCGGTAATGGTGAAGTCTATTAAGTAGAGTAGCCAGCGAAGTAAGTAAGCCCCAAAGGTAGGACTTGAGCCATCGGCCATAACAACCTTTATGTTCATAATCATTTTTCCGATAGACTGGCCATGGTTAAATACTTCAAACAGCAGAGAATAACAAAGAACAGGCAGAATAGTAATAAGATAATAGCATGCCAGATATACTGGTAAGGTTGGAACATTTCTGGCAAACGAAAAGATGGCTAGAAGATAAAGGATAATGATAGCCATATCTATAAGTCGGGCAATGATTCTTTCGCCCACACTTGCAGGAGTCTGGTTTATCTGTACGTATTGTCCTGTAATAATTGTTGTATTTGCCATATTGTCTGAAAAACTTTGATAATTAAGTTGCAAATATATAATTTATAATTACTTTTGCTGTTATATATATCCAATAATTTAAAAAGACAATTAAAACGGATGAAAGAAGTCTCTTTTATACGACAGAATATAGAAAAGTGGAAAGAAGTTGAAAAGATTGTTGAACAGGCTGAACAAATTGATCCTGACCATCTTGCAACAACTTACACAGATATTACATCCGATTTGTCATTCTCTCAGAGTCATTATCCCACATCGAGGATAACAATTTATCTCAATAATCTGGCCTTTGCACTTCACAACTCTATTTACAAAAGCAAGAAAGAAAAAAGATCTCGTATCATTACTTTCTGGACTAAAGAGATACCTCTTGTTATGCTGAATTCGCGAAAGGAATTGTTCTATTCTTTTCTGATTTTTGCAATAAGTGTATTTGTTGGTGTTGTTTCAACAATGAACGATGATACTTTTATTCGCCTGATTTTGGGCGACGGCTATGTAGACATGACTTTGAATAATATAAAAAACGGTGCTCCAATGGCTGTTTATAGTGGATCGCCCGAAGTTTCAATGTTTCTGGGTATCACCTTAAATAATATAGGTGTCTCGCTGTATACCTTCGTTATGGGTTTGTTAACCGGATTTGGCTCGGGATATCTTTTGTTTAAGAACGGAGTTATGCTTGGGGCATTTCAGGCTTTCTTTTTTCAGCAAGGTTTGCTGGGAGAGTCTATGCTGGCAATCTGGATACATGGAACGTTAGAGATATCTGCCATCATAGTGGCTGGCGCTGCTGGGCTCACCCTTGGTAATAGCTGGCTGTTTCCGGGCACTTATTCCCGCAAAGTTGCTTTTATGAAAGGAGCAAAACATGGCCTGAAAATAGTAATTGGTACTCTGCCAATCTTTGTTGTGGCAGGGTTCCTCGAATCGTTTATCACACGCCACACCCATCTTCCCGATTTTATAAGGTTAGGAATTATCCTGCTTTCACTAATATTTGTTCTCTATTATTATCTCTATTTACCAAAAACATTACGCTATGAACTACCCGAGAAAAAAGATTAATTTTTATCAGAAAAGAACTTTAGGAGAAAATATAACTGCTACATTCGACTTCCTGAAAGACAATTGGAAGCCCATCGTGAAGTTGTGTTTATATGTTCTATTGCCATTGTCAATAGTGCAGGGAGTATTTATGAACAACCTTACCTCTGCTGCGGTAGATGCTGTAATGTATCCTCCTACTACAACTGCTGCTTTAGAAAGATATAGTCCAACTATCGTTATAAACTACATATTATTGGCCCTCTTTTATATGATTGGGCATAGTATTCTTGCTGCTATTGTATATACAGTGATGCAGAAATATCAAAGCAGTGAAACGTTAGAAACATATTCTCTGGCTGAGATCAAGGAAAATTTCATATCATTCATGAAGCAGTGCTTTATCCTGATGGTATACGTTATGTTTATATCAATCGGATATTTGGCAATAGTAGGTGCTTTGTCTTATTTATTCCCTTATCTGCTTATTTTAGTTGTCCCCGGAACGGTAGCTTTGGTTATTCCCTTAACACTTATTTACCCGGCTTATATATTGGGCGAAGGAAGTGGCACTAATAATGCGTTGAAGGAATCTTTTAGATTGGGATTCCCTACCTGGGGCAAATTGTTTTTACTGATTCTTGTTTTAGGAATAATTAGCAGCATAATAAAGACTGTTGCTCTTTTGCCTTGGTACATTGTTTTCTTTGTAAGTAAAATAATGGGGCAGGTAACCGGTGGAGTTACAACATCAAACTCGGTATGGATGGATTTTGTTACCTATGTTCTTGCTGCTCTTCAGGCTTTTGGTACTTATCTTGCCGGAATCTTCATTTTTGTTGGTGCAGCTTTTCATTATTTCAGTGCATTGGAAGCCAAAGACTCTGTATCTGTAAATGAAGACATTGATAATTTTGAGCAATTATAATTATTAGATGCACACTACGGATACTTTACTCTATGATACTGCAAAGATAGCCCGCTATCAGGCAGATAATCATTTTGATTATAATTCACAGTTGGTTCACAAGAATTTTAATTTATACGAGATAGTTATAAATTGGTTTCGTGAACTGATGCAGCGCTTCTTTGGAAGCGTGATTGCTGATAAGTATTCCGGAACAATATTGGCTGTGGTTTTTGTTCTGTTCATTTTGTTGCTAATCTTCATTGTTTATAAGAAACGGCCCGAACTTTTTTACAGAGAGAAGAAGTTTATGAAGTATAACGTGGAAGAAGAAACCATTTACGGGATAGACTTTAACAGCGAAATAAACAATGCTTTGAGCCGAAAAGATTATCAACTGGCTGTTAGACTGGTTTATTTGCAGACATTAAAACATCTGTCAGATTTCAGATGTATAGACTGGCAGACTTATAAAACACCGACAGAGTATTTGTATGAAATGAAACGTAAAGGAGTGAGCGAGGAGTTTCGCCAACTGACCAACCGTTTCCTGATGGTTCGTTATGGAAATTTTGAAGCAACGGAATCTACTTACGAAACGGTTAAAAATCTGCAGCAGATAATATGGAAAGGAGGAAATTGGTGAAAGGCAATCTTAAATTTATTGTTTTTATTCTGCTCCTTATTCCTGTAATGTTTTATTTTGAACAAAGCTTTACCAAGGAATTTTCCTGGGATGCCTCTTTTAACAAAAACGACAAACAGCCTTTTGGATGCTTTGTTTTTGATGATGTGTTATCTTCTTCCCTGAAAGGAAACTATTCGCTTTCGGATAAGACCTTCTTTCTGCTGAATAATGACTCAACTGCCAGGCCGAAGGCTTTTTTAGTTTTGTCAGATTATGCTTTTATGGATTCACTGCAATTCCGCTCTATGATAAGTCTTTTGCGAAAGGGTAATAAAATTATGTTTGTATCCTCCACTTTTTCGCCTTATTTAGTAGACTCATTGCGAATTACTGCTCATAATTCCTTTATAGCTTATAATGATATAAAAGCAATGACACGGCAGACAAGGAAAAGAAAACCATTGTTTCTGTGTAATTCAGCTTTGCCTAGCAAAGTTTACAGATTTTATCCCCAGATATGCACCGATTTTTTCTCGCAAGTCACTCCTGATGAACCAAAGATGAAGGATGAATCGAAAGATAAAAGGGAGCATACCTGGCTTTCGGATATACCTTCTACGGTACTGGCAAAGAACAAGGAAGGCTTCCCTGTTGCTTTTAGCAAGAAGGTTGGAAAAGGTGAACTTTTTTTGGTCTCAACACCCTTGTTGTTTACCAATTACGGGATGTTGGATCAGCAGAATGCAGGTTATGTATTTAGTCTGCTTTCTTACATGAAAGGAATGCCTTTGGTTCGTTTTGATTCTTCCGAGACCAAGAGTGAAGCAAAAGAAACGCCGCTTCGTTATTTCTTAAGCCAGCCTCCACTAAGATGGAGTATTTACTTGTCTATGTTTGTACTGATTCTGTTTATGCGCTTCAATGCAAAAAGGCGGCAACGGATTATTCCTGTTATAGAACCTCCGGTAAACACAACGCTCGACTTTATTAAACAAATAGGTACATTGTATCATCAGAAGAAAGATTACCTCGGAATATTGCGCAAGAAAAGGGCGTATTTTGCAAAAGCACTCAAGAAGGAGACTTACATAGATATCGAAGAGGAGGCACTAACAATGGATCTTTGCCATAGACTATCCAACAAAACAGGAATGGAGGCGGAAAAGATTTATAAAATGCTGAAAGATCTGGAGTTAACTCAGTATGATATACCGATTGACGAAAAGACCTTGAAAGATTATATTGACCGAATGAATGAAATTATAACTAATTCCAATAAATAACAGATTATGGAAGATACAACGAGCAGAATAGACTTGACTGAATTTTCGGAAAAGATCCGAGAACTTAAAAGCTGTATTGCGGAAACTATCGTGGGGCAGGACATAGCTGTGGACTTAATTCTTACCACCATACTTGCAAACGGACATGTTCTTATTGAAGGAGTGCCCGGAGTTGCCAAAACATTACTGGCCAAACTCGTTGCAAAGTTAATAGACGCTGATTTTTCGCGCATTCAGTTTACACCGGATTTAATGCCTTCGGATGTGCTGGGAACAACTGTCTTTAATATGCAGAAAAATAGCTTCGACTTTCACCGCGGACCGCTTTTTGGTGATGTGATTCTTGTGGATGAGATTAACCGTGCTCCGGCAAAAACTCAGTCGGCTCTCTTTGAAGTGATGGAGGAAAGGCAGATTACCATTGATGGCTCTACTTTTCAGATGGGCGATCTTTATACTATTCTTGCAACCCAAAATCCTGTAGAACAGGAAGGAACGTATAAACTTCCCGAAGCACAGATAGACAGATTTTTGATGAAGGTTACGCTTGATTATCCTTCTTTGGAAGATGAAGTCGCGATTCTTGAACGACATCATCAGCAAACCGACTTTGTAAAATTGCGTAGCGTGAAGCCTGTGCTGAAAAAAGAAGAGTTGCTTTCATTAAGGAATCTGGTGAAACAAGTATATGTGGATGCCACACTGCTTCGCTATATAGCATTGATTATTCAACAGACAAGAACCAGCAAATCTGTGTATTTGGGAGCTTCGCCTCGTGCTTCTGTCTGTGTGCTTCAAGCGGCAAAGGCTTTCGCTATATTGCAGGGAAGAGATTTTGTAACACCCGAGGATATTAAGTTTATAGCCGTTCCGGTGCTGCATCACCGCCTTTTGCTTACTGCTGAGGCTGAAATGGAAGGCTACTCTGCTGTAAAGGTTACACGGAGATTAATTGATAAAGTAGAAGTCCCGAAATAAAAAATTATGTTTCTGACTAAGAGGTTTTATCTGTTTTGCATTGTCCTTATTCTGCTATTGGGAACGGGCTATATGGTTACAAGTCTGTACCTTGTGGCACAAATCGGCGTGCTTGCTCTTATTCTGGCTGTACTTTTCGATATCTGGCAGCTTTACTGGAGAAGTTCAATAAATGGTTCGCGCTCTTGTGCCGAACGCTTCTCTAACGGAGACGATAATCCGGTGAAGATTTATATTGAAAATAACTACCCGTTCACCGTTCATCTGGAAGTGATTGATGAGATTCCTGTTATTTTTCAGCGCCGTGATGTGGCTTTTCACCTGAGTCTGGATGCAAATAAGAGTAAAACGATAGAATATAACCTCTGTCCGGTGAAAAGAGGGGAGTACTCTTTCGGAGTGATCCGCATTTTTACCAGCACTTCTCTGGGATTGATTGCACGCAGATATAATTGCGGCACTCCTGCTTCCGTGAAGGTTTACCCGTCATACCTCATGCTTCATGAATATGAGTTGATGGCGATGTCGAACAAACTCACGGAAATTGGCATTAAAAAGGTGAGACAGCTAGGTCATCACACAGAGTTCGAACAGATAAAGGAGTATGTAAAGGGAGATGATTACCGTACAATCAACTGGAAAGCCACTGCACGCAGGCATCAACTAATGGTAAATACCTTTCAAAGTGAGCGGTCGCAACATATATATAATGTGATTGACAAGGGGAGGGTGATGCAATCGGCCTTTCAGGGAATGACTTTGCTGGATTATGCCATTAATGCTTCACTGGTTCTTTCGTACATTGCCATTCATAAGGACGATAACGCCGGACTGATAACCTTTGAGCGACAGTTCGACTCTTTTGTTCCTGCCTCTAAAAAGGAGGGACAGATGCAATTATTGCTCGAAAATCTCTATAACCAGAGCACAACCTTTGGAGAAAGCGACTACTCTTCGCTCTACATTCATCTGAACAAACACATTAGCAAGCGTAGTTTCCTGATTATCTATACCAATTTCGACAGTATTGTGGGTATGGGGCGTCAACTGAGCTACCTTCGTCAGCTGGCGCGTCAGCATCTGGTGCTGGTTGTTTTCTTTGAAAATGCCGAGCTGAATACTTTTATAGAGAAGAATCCCGGTACAACTGAAGAATACTGTCAGCAAACAATAGCCGAAAAGTTTGCTTTCGAAAAGCGTTTGGTAGTCTCTACCCTGAAACAACATGCCGTTTACTCATTACTCACTACGCCCGATAAATTGTCGGTCGACGTTATAAATAAGTATTTAGAGATTAAATCCCGTCATCTTATTTAGGCTTTTAATATTTTATTGCTGACAACTAGTTATTCCATTCGCCAATAAATAAAATCCATTGGTGAATGGCTGAATTTTATTGGAGAATAATCCGGGAAGATTGGTGAATAGTTTTCAGAGAATCTAATATTCTGTTTTTTCTTTGTGTTTTGCAAACTATAAAAGAAAAGCAGAAAGCTACCCTCACTCCCTCACTTTTTGTTGTAATATACTGAATATGAAATAACTAATGGGTGATGGTAGCTTTTTTATCCATCACTTTACCCTCAGAAAAAGGGTCATCCCTCACCTTTTCGAGCATAATTTGTTCATTTCAGATGTCTGCTTATGTGCAATATAGGGCTTAAGTATCCTAAAAACAAAAAGAGAGCCTTGGCAGACTATTGCCAAGGCTCTCCTCTATATCTAATTAAGTGAGGTTAATCAACCTGACCTAATGAATTCCCATATTCCATTTCTCCTTGAACAACAAAGAGAATATCTTCGGGATTAAACTCTCCCATACCATCTTTTTTTGCCTCTTTTACAATGTATTCCACGATTTCGTCCTGATCGATATTTACATATCCATCAGCATCCGGTTGTGCATCCAAACATCCGCTTGTAGAATAGTAATCCACCATCACATCGAGGAAATAATAGAGCTCATCGTCAGTAAACTTGTCTTTCAAGTCTTGTGGCAAAAAGTTCTTAATGAATTCAACGGTCTTTTCGTCGTCTTCATCTTCCAATAAGAAATCATCTTCTAAGCCCATAATTTAAGTTTGTTTTGAGAGTCTTTATAAATTTATTATTGAATTACAGTAAAGAATCAATCTTTGCCTGGAAAACAGATTTCGCAGCTGCTCCAACTTGTTTATCAACAACTTCGCCATTCTTAATAAACAATACAGTAGGAACATTACGGATTCCGAATTTTGATACTAGATCGTCATTCTCTTCAATGTCACATTTTCCAATAGTTACTTTTCCTTCGTATTCTGTAGCTAATTCTTCGATTGCAGGTCCTATTTGTTTGCAAGGTCCGCACCAAGTTGCCCAGAAATCTACTACTAAAGGTTTTTCGCTTTGAAGTAATTCTTCAAAATTATTGTCTGTTATTGCTAATGCCATAATATTATCCTTTTTTTATTAAACGTATATGATGCAAATATAATATTAATTAATATGATATTCAAGTTCGGGATGTTCATTTATATAATTGACGATTTTTTTTCCAACAGATAATTTAGTGGAACGAGCCATAAATTCAACCGAATAATTAGATTCATCATCAAAGATTTTAAAGAAAAGCTCTGTCTTTCCCGGACTTTCATTGCTTAAAATAGAGAGTTCTGTCACAACTTGCTGATCTAAAGCTTTCAATGGGATAAAGATAGTCATCTTTTCTATTAATGTATCCTTTACATCGGGAAGCAGTTCCATAGATGTTATTTTAATATCCAGCTCGTCGGGCTTCCATTGACGTGGCTGACAACGGCCTTTGATATATAAGAACATTCCCACAGAAAGGAAGTTGCGCCATTCAATATAGTCGTTACCGAAGAAAGGCAGTTCATTGGATCCGGAGAAGTCTTCAAACTTGACTATTGCATAAGGCTTTCCGGTTTTTCCCATACCTTCGCGAACGTTTGTTACTATTCCTCCAAAGGTCAGCTCCTTGTTGGCAAGGGATGCTCTGTCTGAGAAATCTGCCATTTTGGTATTACATACATCCTTTAATATAATAGAGTACTCATCAAGTGGGTGAGCTGAAAGGTAGATACCAACCAATTCTTTTTCTTTATTAAGACGTTCAAGGTCGCTCCATCTTTCTGCCGGCAATATTTCGGGTGTTGCAATATCTATAACATTATCTCCGCCGAAAAGAGAATTCGCAGCTTGTTCTCTATCCAGCTGGAACTTGTTACCGTAACGGACCAGTGTTTCAAGGAACGTTTCTCCTTTTGTATTTACAGCAAAGAATTGCTCTCTTTTTAATTCAGGAAAATTATCGAAACCACCGGCAAGAGCTATGTTTTCAAGATTCTTCTTGTTGCAGGCGGTTAAGTTTACCCGCTGAACAAAATCGAAAATTCCGGCAAACGGACCATTTTTCTCTCGTTCTTGAATAATTGCTTCCACCGCACTTTCTCCTACACCCTTGATAGCTCCTAATCCAAAGCGGATGTTTCCTTCTTTATTAACCGTGAATTTCAGATTACTTTCATTAACATCCGGTCCCAGAACAAGAATCCCCATTGCTTTACATTCGTCCATGAACCTTGTGATATCTGTAATATTTGAAATATTACGGCTCAGAACGGCAGCCATATACTCGGATGGGTAGTTGGCTTTTAGATATGCAGTCTGATAAGCTACCCATGAGTAGCAGGTTGCATGAGATTTATTGAACGCATAAGAGGCGAACTTTTCCCAGTCTCCCCAAATTTTTTCAAGAACTTTAGGGTCATGACCGTTTTTTTGTCCTCCTTCAAGGAACAGAGGTTTCAGGTGATCCAGCTTATCTTTCAGCTTTTTACCCATTGCTTTACGCAAAGTATCCGATTCACCACGGGTAAAGTTGGCAAGAAGTCTGGATAAAAGCATCACCTGTTCCTGATATACCGTAATACCATAAGTATCTTTAAGATACTTTTCCATTACTGGTATGTCATATATAATGGGTTCACGACCATGTTTACGGTCAATGAACTGAGGAATATAGTCCATTGGTCCCGGTCGATAAAGCGCATTCATCGCGATAAGATCCTCAAAAGTACTAGGTTGAAGTTCTTTCAGGTATTTTTGCATACCGGGCGACTCAAACTGGAAGGTCCCGATAGTTCTTCCTTCACTATATAGTTTGTAAGTAGGTTCATCTTCTGTGGAAATAGTATCAATATCCAGATCTATTCCCTGGTGTAAGTGGACATTTACTAATGCTTCCTTTATAATTGATAAAGTTTTAAGCCCCAGAAAGTCCATTTTAATCAGTCCGGTATCTTCAATAACCGAACCTTCATATTGAGTAACCAGCATTTTTTCGCCGGTCTCTTTATCATCAGCGGTACTAACCGGCACCCAGTCGGTAATATCATCACGACAGATAATGGTTCCGCAGGCATGAACACCCGTGTTGCGCACATTACCTTCCAGCATTTGTGCGTATTTCATTGTATCACGAACCAGCGGATCAAATGAATTGCAGGCTTCCTGCAGTTCTGGTATGGCAGCAATACAGTTCTTTAAATTAATTTTTGGATTCTTTCCATTTACTTCCGGCAGTCGGTCGGGGATTAACTTGGTTAGTCTGTCCGATTCAGATAAAGGCAATTTCTGTACACGCGCCACATCCTTGATGGCTAACTTGGTAGCCATTGTACCGTAAGTAATAATGTGAGCTACTTTCTCGTAGCCATATTTATCTGTAACCCAACGAAGCACCTCACCACGACCGTCATCATCAAAGTCGATATCAATATCCGGCAGTGAAATACGGTCGGGATTCAGGAAACGTTCGAACAGCAAGTCATACTTGATAGGGTCTAACTGAGTAATTCCCAAACAATACGCAACAGCCGAGCCCGCTGCCGAACCACGTCCCGGTCCAACAGATACACCCATATCTCTTGCTGCAGCAATGAAGTCTTGTACAATAAGGAAGTATCCCGGGAATCCCATGTGCTTAATTGTTGCCAACTCAAAATCCACACGTTCCTTTTGTTCTTCATTCATTTCTCCCCAACGCTTCTTGGCCCCCTCGTAAGTAAGGTGTTTAAGATAATCGTCGTCGTTATCAAATCCTGCAGGTTTTGGGAAGTTAGGAAGGATAGGACCGTGGTCGATAGTATAGAATTCCACCTGGTTGCATATATCCACTGTATTGGAAAGAGCTTCCGGAACATCAGAAAAGATTTCATTCATTTCCTCCCTGGTTTTCATCCATTCCTGTTTGGAATAGAGCATACGGTTAGGATCATCCAGATCTTTACCTGTGCTGAGGCAAATCAAACGGTCGTGAGCTTCCGCATTTTCTTCGTCCACAAAGTGTACGTCGTTGGTGCATATCAGCTTAACATTATATTTTTGTGAAAGCTTTATTATCTCAGGATTAACCATTGACTGGAGAGCAAAAGCTTCATGGTTGGCCCTTGGAGCAGTAGCCTTATGGCGTTGTAATTCCAGATAGAAATCGTCGCCAAATAGATTCTTGTACCAACGGATAGCCTCTTCAGCGTCCTCTATTTGCTGCTTTCTTATTTTCTGAGGAACTTCACCTCCCAAACAAGCAGAAGATACAATTAGTCCTTCGTGATATTTCTCTAATTCAGTCCTGTCAGTACGTGGGCGATAGTAATACCCATCAGTCCATGCTTTAGAAACCAGCTTTATCAGATTATGATAACCTTTTTCGTTCTTTGCAAGTACAATTAAGTGATAACCACTTTGATCTTGTTTTCCATCTTTCTTATCAAGAGAACGTTTTGCCACATACATTTCGCAGCCGATAATCGGTTTAAATAATTTCTTCTTAGCGGCTTCTAATTGTTCTTTGCAATTGTTGATCTCGTTCTCTTTGTCTTCGGATGCAAGTTCTCCTGATTCAAGCTGAGAAATTTTCTTTTTCAGATCTTTTATCTCGCCGTTTGCACCTCCGTTTTTCTTCTTTACATAATTGAAGAACTCTTTTACACCGAACATGTTTCCATGATCGGTCAAAGCAATTCCTTTCATTCCGTTGTCTATGGCTTTATCAACCAAAGCTTTGACGGAAGCTTGCCCATCGAGGATAGAATATTGTGAGTGAACATGTAAATGAACAAAATCTTGCATATTAACTAAAAATTTAAAAAAATAATCCCAACCATAAATAAAATGGTTTTCAAAGATACTTAGCTTTCGACTTTCAAAAAAATGAATTCACTAAAAGTTATCAACATAAATGTTTTTTATAAGAAAAGAAGCATTTTTATTTATTTCTATGATAATTTACTTGGTAGCTTATCAAATTAAGATTATTTTTGCGCCATAAAATCATTAAAAAGGACTGATGGGTCGACTTAAAAAATTAAAGAAAATAAGAATTCACAGAGAAGGTACTCATATTTTGGCAATAGGGTTACTTTTTTTTCTTGTTATTAATAGCCTTGTTTATTACTATGTTGATTGCAAATTACTATTTTATCTGTTAGCAATTGTAAGTATTGCTGTTTATGGATTAATGGTGAATTTCTTTCGTTGCCCTATCCGTTTATTTGGGGAAGATACAACTAAAGTTGTAGTAGCTCCTGCAGACGGAAAGATTGTGGTTGTGGAAGAAGTTGATGAAAATGAATATTTTCACGACAAGCGCTTAATGATTTCAATCTTTATGAGTGTTGTAAATGTGCATGCCAACTGGTATCCTGTTGATGGAACAGTAAAACATGTAAGCCATCAGGATGGAAAGTTTATGAAGGCTTGGTTGCCAAAGGCAAGCACAGATAATGAACGTTCTACTGTTATTATAGAAACTCCTGAAGGTGTTGAGGTATTGGTAAGACAAATTGCCGGTGCTATGGCAAGACGCATTGTAACTTATGCTGAGGCTGGCGAAGAATGTTATATTGATGAACATATGGGATTTATTAAATTTGGTTCCCGTGTTGATGTTTATCTTCCTCTTGGCACAGAAGTGCTTGTTAAGATGGGACAATTGACAGTTGGTAACCAGACTATATTAGCAAAACTGAAATAATTATTGTAATGGCAAACTCTATAACTCGTCACATTCCTAATTCTGTTACTTGCTTAAATTTGTTTTCAGGCTGTATTGCCGCGGTGATGGCTTTTGAGGCAGAATATGAAATGGCGATGCTTTTTATAGTATTGAGCGCTGTTTTTGATTTCTTTGACGGATTTCTGGCGCGCTCGCTTCATGCATATTCAAAGATTGGAAAAGAATTAGATTCTTTAGCTGATGATGTTAGTTTTGGATTTGCGCCTTCGCTTATAATATTTTCTTTATTTAAAGAAATGCATTATCCTTCCTTTCTGATAAGTGTTGAAGACTATTTCCCTTATCTGGCTTTTGCAATTTCTGTTTTCTCGGCACTAAGATTGGCTAAGTTCAATGTGGATGAACGACAGACCAGTTCATTTATCGGACTTCCGGTTCCGGCAAATGCTCTTTTCTGGGGATCTTTGGTTGTTGGAGCTCACTCTTTCCTAGTTTCGGATAGTTTTAATGCTATATACCTCTTTGCTCTTGTGGCTCTATTCTCATACCTTTTGGTTTCAGAGATTCCGATGTTCTCATTAAAGTTCAAGAATCTATCCTGGAAAGATAATAAAGTGAGTTTCATTTTTCTACTGGTTTGTATTCCTCTACTCATCTTTTTAGGTATTGCAGGTTTTGCTGCTGTAATTGTTTGGTATATTCTTCTTTCGATAATTACAGGAAAGAAAAAATAAACAAAGAGTTTGGCACACTTGTTGTATATCACTCTATATTATAAATAAACTTATTTGCTCATGGGTGCTATATTTAGCTTATTCTTTTTCATTATTATAATCGTTCTGGTTTTTGGCTTGTCAATTATCAGCGGTATTCTTCGTCTTCTTTTCGGGTTTGGTCGTAAATCACATACAAGAAGCTATACTTTCGGGGGAGGCGGTCAAACATCAGATACACATAGTGATGCATCTTCTGGTGCTGCTTCAGATTCTAAGCCAAAGCATAAAAAGATCTTCGATAAGGATGATGGAGAGTATGTGGAGTTTGAAGAGGTAAAGGAAGATAAGTAAATTCTTTGGAAATCGCTTCTAACGTCTTTTCTGAAAGAAACTCTTCATCAGCGTAGCGCATTCTTCTTTCAAAATACCTTTTACAACAACAGTTTTTGGGTGAAGTGCATCAGGAGCATACTTCTGATAACCTCTTTTCTCGTCCTCTGCACCGAAAACCAGTTTTGCTGTCTGTGCCCATGCAATAGCTCCGGCGCACATTACACAAGGCTCTACGGTTACGTAAATAGTACATTCGTTCAGATACTTTCCTCCAAGCACATTTGCTGCAGCGGTAATAGCTTGCATTTCTGCGTGAGCGGTGACATCGTTTAGCGTTTCGGTAAGATTATGAGCGCGGGCAATAATTCTTTCTTTGCTCACCACAATGGCTCCAACCGGAATCTCTCCTCTGTCGAATGCTTTCTGAGCTTCGACTAAAGCCTGTTTCATGAAATAGGTATCGTCAAGCATATTAGCGTCTCATATCGTGTTCGCCGAAGAGGGTGGGGTAATCTTCCTGCATATTTTTATATACAAACTGAAGAACAGTCTCACGCAGCCAACGAGATTTGTTTTCTATCTTATATTTATTAAGATAGCGTTCCACAATCTGCATCTCTTCATCACTTAATGAACAAGTAATGTGCTGCTGACGTTTTGGCAAATTGGCCGCGGTTTTAAATCTTTTTCTGTCGTTCGTTCCCATATTATCTGCAAAATTACTTTTACTTCTGTAAATACAAAGAATAAATTCAGTAAATTTGCAAAAACAATCTATGGCAGAGCACAATATTTTAGGAAAAAGCGGAGAAGAGGAAGCTATAAGGTATCTTGTTGCTCATGGTTATGCTATCCGTCACCAAAATTGGAGACGGGGACATAAGGAGATAGATATTGTGGCAGAGAAGGATAACGAGCTGATTATTGTAGAGGTGAAAACACGCAAAAACAGACTGTTTGCCGAGCCTCAAGATGCGGTTACTCCGATGAAAATAAGACGTACTGTTTCTGCTGCAGATGCTTATCTCAGATTTTTCCAAGTCGACCTGCCAGTCCGTTTCGATATTATTACGGTTGTTGGAGAAACTGGTTCCTTTGATATTGAACATATAGAGGAAGCTTTTTATCCTCCTGTTTGGTAATAGTAACTTAATGCTTTAATCAAATATATTTTATTATGGATATAGAATCTGCCAGAGAATATTGTTTGCAAAAGAAAGGAGTAACCGAAGATTTTCCTTTCGATGAAACTACGTTGGTTATCCGGGTGATGAATAAGATGTTTGTATTGATGGATCTTGAGAGAACCGATAAGATAACAATGAAATGTGATCCGGAATATGCCATTGAACTCAGAGAGAGATATTCGGGTATTGAAGGGGCTTTTCACTTTAATAAGAAGTATTGGAATCAGGTAATGTTCGATGGGAGTGTAGGCGATTCTTTGATTAAGCAACTTATTGACCATTCCTACGAAGAAGTTATAAAGAAATTTACCCGGAAGCTACGTGCCGAGTATGATGCATTGCCTTAAACTATGAAATGTAATATTATCAAGTTAGAGGAGACTCGTTCTACAAACGTCTACCTACGTGATTTATTTTCCAATCAGGCAGTACCGGAATTTACAATAGTTACAACCGAATACCAGTCGGCTGGAAGAGGCCAAATGGGGAATTCATGGGAAAGTGAACAGGGCAAGAATCTGCTTTTCTCTGTCTTGCTGAGGCCCGATTTTGTTCAGGCGAGGGAACAGTTCCTTATTTCTCAGATAACCAGCCTTGCGATAAAAGAATCGCTCGACCGTTTTGCTCCCGGATTTAGTATTAAGTGGCCCAACGATATTTATTGGAATAAAAAGAAAATCTGTGGGATGCTGATAGAAAACGACATCGCAGGTATGATGCTTTATCACAGTATTCTTGGAATAGGAATCAATATCAATCAGGAGGTCTTTGTGAGTAATGCACCAAATCCGATATCCCTGAAAACAATCACCGGAGATATTCAGGACAAAGAAGAAATTCTGGCCGACATACTTCATCGCCTTTCTGCTTATTACGAATTACTGCGAAAGGGAGAGGCCGAAAAAATCTGTAGCCGATATTTTAATTCATTGTTTCGAAAAGAAGGCTTTTATCGATATGCAGACAAAAATGGCGAATTCTCTGCCAAAATTACACGTATTGCTCCCGGAGGAGTTTTGATTCTGAGTACTGTGTCGGGCGAAGAAAGGGCATATTTATTTAAAGAAGTACGGTTTATACTATAATTAATTCAACAAAAATCAGAGTATATATAATATAAAAATAGCGGTCTGTCCTGATTACTCAAGGCAGACCGCTATTTTTATATTAATAAGTAAAGCCTATTTGTTCGATTCCAATTCTACTGCATGAATTTTATCCAGCGTTTTCTTTGCTTCGGAAGAAGGAAACTGACTGATAACCTTTTCCAGGTGAGCTTTGGCTTTCTCATATTCGGTGGTAACCAAACGCGCCAGTTCGTTTCTGTAATTCGCATACTGCATCCGTGTTGGAGTTTCCGTTTTCTTAAACTCTTTATCCAGCGTCCGTTTTTCTTTGTCGGCAGTAAAGAAATAGTAGTTTCCTATATAGATATTGGCAGCCAGATTATTATTGTCTAGTGTAAGAATCTTCTCATAAGATTTTAAAGCATCATCTTCCTTCCCTAGAACAACCTCCAGTTCGGCGCAAGGAACAAGATATGAAACGTCATTCGGCTTTAGTTGTAACAATTCTTTGTAATAAACATAAGCTTTTTCATAATTGCGGGTATGCTTGCAATAGAAACCTAATTGGTAAAGCATTTCAGCACGTGCAGGACAACTAAAAGAGATACTGTCCAGAAAGAATTTTTCTGATTTATAAAGATCCTTATCAACGGCAATGTGAAACAGATTGCTTGCTTCATTCCAATGCTGCTCGGCCAAAGCATGAGATATGTTTGGCATAATCTGCTCTACAGTCTGTGCGGAAAGTGATTTAGAGAACAACAAGAAAAAAGAAATTAGAATAGTAAAGTTTATTCTCATATACGTCTTTTGTTTAGATTCAATACAAAGATATTAATTAATCGATGACAAGTATATTTTAAGTGGAGATTTTTATGTAAGTTTGCCGAAATTAAACATTTAGAAATATGGTTAAATATAAAAGAATTCTTCTGAAGCTAAGCGGCGAAAGCTTGATGGGAGAAAAACAATATGGTATTGATGAAACTCGTTTAGGTGAATATGCCCAGCAAATAAAGGAAATTCACGAGCTTGGCGTACAGATTGGAATTGTTATTGGTGGTGGAAATATCTTCCGTGGACTGACCGGAGCATCCAAAGGTTTCGACCGTGTAAAGGGTGACCAGATGGGTATGCTTGCAACAGTTATTAACAGTCTGGCTTTGAGCTCAGCGCTCGGGTCTGTTGGTGTAAAAAGCAGAGTGCTTACAGCAGTTCGTATGGAGCCTATTGGTGAGTTCTATAATAAATGGAAAGCTATCGAAACATTAGAGGCCGGAGAAGTGGCAATCTTCTCGGCTGGTACAGGAAATCCATTCTTCACAACAGATACCGGTTCGTCATTGCGCGGAATTGAAATAGAGGCAGATGTAATGCTAAAAGGAACTCGTGTAGATGGTATCTATACAGCCGACCCTGAAAAGGACAAGACTGCGACAAAATTCAAGGAAATTACTTACGATGAAATCTATACTCGTGGATTGAAAGTAATGGATCTTACTGCTACAACCATGTGTAAGGAAAACAACTTGCCTATTGTTGTGTTCGATATGGATACAGTTGGCAATTTGAAAAAGGTTATTGAAGGAGAAGAAATAGGGACTTTAGTTCATAACTAACCAGAGTTAGAGTAAAATTCCTCGGGAGTTCTTAAAAATAGAGTAAAGGTAATATTAAAAGGGTGTACACTAAAGTTTATTTAGGTGTACACCTTTTGTTATTTTAGTCTACTGCTTATGCAGAATGTTTCCTTTTGTTTTGCCTTAACTCCGGCCAGTAAATTACTTAATACCGGTTGTGTTTTCTTATAGCACCTCTTTTATCCGGAATTAGGAAATAAGAACTTTGTTAATCTTCTTGTTGAATAGAGAAACCTGCCTTGGTTAAATCTTCCCAGTAATGAGGATAAGACTTTGAAACCACTTGAGGGTCACAGATCGTGATGGAAGGAATTCTCAGACAAGCCGGAGCAAAAGCCATTGCCATACGGTGATCTTCGTAAGTCTTGATTGCTGGAGTTTCAGACACAGATTGACGTTCACCATCCCAATATAATGTAGCTTTTCCGGTTTCCTTAAGCACATATCCCAGTTTACCCAGTTCGGCAATCAGTGCAGCTATACGGTCGGTCTCTTTAATCTTCAGGGTATGCAGTCCCGAGAAGCGGAAAGGAATTCCCATTACAGCGCAAGTTACTGCGAATGTCTGTGTAAGATCGGGCTCATTAATAAAGTTATACTCCATTTGTTCGCAGCAAACTCCTGTTTTTCTAAGCAGAGCCCCTTTGGAATTAAAAATAGTTTCAATTCCTAATTCCGTGAATAACTCTGCTACCTTGCTATCTCCCTGATAGCTATCCGCAAACAGGCCATTCAACTGAATCTCAGCTTGGGGAGCAAGAGCCGCCATCTGATACCAGTAAGAAGCAGCCGACCAGTCGGATTCCACCGTAAATGGCACAGAAATATAAGGTTTTGGAAGCACCGCAATGCAGTTATCATTCACCCATTCGGCCTGAGCACCAAAATCCTTCATTAATTGCAGCGTCAGGTTGATGTATGGTTTGGAGATAATATCTCCCGTAAGAGTCATTTTTAGCCCGTTCTTAAGAATAGGGGCAATCATTAGCAGTGCAGAGATATACTGTGAACTTACATTCCCTTTAAGAGAGATAGCGCCACCTTCCAGTGGTTTTCCGCTAATGCGCAACGGAGGGAATCCATTGCTTCGTTCGTATTTAATTTCAGCTCCCAGCATTTTCAGTGCGTTGACCAGAATTTCAATTGGACGTTGCTGCATACGCTCGGTTCCCGTAATTACCCTAGTTCCCTCTGTTACCGAAAGAAAAGCAGTGAGAAAGCGCATGGCTGTACCCGCCGCCATAATATCTATTGTTTCATCCTGAGAAGTAAGTGCTTTTACCATTACATTTGTATCATCGCAATCGGATAGATTTTCCGGTTTATAGGCACCTTTGGCAAGCGCGTTAATAATTAATGCACGGTTACTTATACTTTTTGAAGCCGGCAACTGAATGTCGGTACAAACCTGGGCAGGAGCAGAAACTTGAATTCGCATGGTAAGTCAGTTAAGAGCAATATGCTGGTTAAAAAAATAGTATGATTGATGCTACAAAGATAACGATCTTAATTGTAAAAGGCCATTTTTCTATGTCCTAATCTTTAAAAAGAGTGAGGGATGAGCTTAAAAGTGAGGGATAAAGTGAGGGATTGGTGATGGATGAGTTTTGTTTTATGCGTTTTAATCGTTTCAATATTAGATGCTTATACTTTTGAGGTGAGGGAGTGATGGATGAAAATGATTTTTATAATTAAAGCAAAACATCTTAATTACCATGAATTAAAATATTATTTTTGCAGCTCTTTAAAAATAGAGCATCAAAGATATGGAACCAAGAGAACTTATAAATTTTATGAGTATTGCAGAGAAGTTGAAATGCAATACGCGTCATTCGTGGACGTCCACTAATCGTCACGAAAGTGTGGCCGAACATAGCTGGAGATTATCATTAATGGCTTACTTTATACAGGATGAATTTCCGGAAGCGGATATTAATAAAGTGATTTTAATGTGTATTTTTCACGATCTTGGTGAAGCCATAACCGGAGATATACCTGCATTCAATAAAACAAAGAAGGATGAAGAGATAGAGGATAAGGAGATTACTCAATTAATAAATACTTTGCCAGAGAGTTATCGGGAAAAGTTATCTCATCTATTCAAGGAAATGAATGAGTTGAAGACTCTTGAAGCTCGTATCTACAAAGCTTTGGATAAAATGGAAACACTGGTTCAGCACAACGAAGCAGATATTTCTACCTGGCTTCCGCTGGAATATAAGTTAAATCTGGAATATGGTGAAGAGGCCGTAAGTTTCTCATCTTACATGAAAGAATTGAGAAACGAAATATGCAATGACTCTTTAAAAAAGATGGAATAGGAAACTGAATAAGTCTCCTATTTTTCGATGATATTTGTAAATTCATTCCATCCGTCTGCATCCTTATAGGCTGTTGAAGTTCCTTTTGGGATATATAATTTACAGTTTTCTTTATCAATTCCATTGAATGAACCCGAAGCAACCTTTGCCGGATGTAACGCCTTGCAATGTATCTCTGTTACTCCAGTACAACCGTAGAATGCCTGATAACCAACGGACTCCAACTCTGCCGGAAGGGTAAGAGAAGTTAAACCAGTGCAACCGTTGAAAGCGTTCTCGCCAATATAAGTTGTTGTATCTGGAATTGATACGGAAGTTAATCCGGAACAGCCAAAAAATGCATTTTCGCGTATCGTAGTTACGCTCTCAGGAATAATGATTGAAGTTAATCCGGCACAATCATTAAATGAATTCTCGCTAATGGTAGTCATCTTGCTTGGCAAAATAATAGAAGTCAGCCCTTTACAACCCACGAATGCTGCTTCGCCAATAAAAGTTACACTATCAGATATTGTCAGATCGGTTATACCCGAACAGTCATAAAATGCCCAGTCACCGATGGAAGTCACACTATCCGGAATAACCACAGATTTCAATCCCGAACAATTTCTGAAAGCGTTCTCACCAATTGAAATTACACTATTAGGTATGGTAACAGTGGATAACTTCTCACAATCTCTGAAAACCTGATCGCCGATAGAAGTTAAACTTCCGGAAATTGTGACAGAAGCTAATTCTTTGCAATCTTTAAAGGCTTCATTGCCTATAGAAGTCACACTGTCCGGAATTACAAGGTCCGTTAATCCTATACAACCCTGGAATGCATCTTCGCCGATGGCTGTAACTTTATCACCCAAACTTAATGAAGTTATCCCTTCGCAACCGGAAAATGCATAATTGCCAATGGCGCCGCTGGGAATTTCTACAGAAGTCAACCCGTTACACCCTTCAAAAGCATAAACTCCAATATTTAAAATACTATCAGGAATAGTAACAGAAGTAAGTTCTATACAACCGGAAAAAGCTCTTTTCCCAATAACGGTAGCCGTATTAGGAAGTGTTATAGAAGTAATTATCTCCATTCCGGCAAACATATACTCCGGAATCTCATTATTTCGGGTAGTAATATACTCCTGCTCATCATTATAAAAGCTTCCTCCTTCTACAATGTTCACGTCTGCAAGATTAAGTACTGATAAGTTGGCTATGCTACGAATCGTGGCAATATCATCCGCATTTATTTCTCCCGTAAGAGTTAAAAGCGTATTGATATTTATCTCGGTTTCGAGCTGAGTACTTAAATTGCCTGCTGTAACATTTGTTTTCATGATGAACTGATTAATTGATATCTTTTCCTATTCACATAGTAAACAAAGAAGATTAATAATGGTTGTTGGTTACTATCATCTTTGCTTATCATGCAAACTTACTAAATTATTCCTTTTTAAAAAAGATGGAATTTGTTTTTTATCGGTAAAGCCGCCTCTATAGGCTTAAATATTGATGAATTTTGGTTAATAAGATATTTATTTTGGAAAAATGGAAGCCGGAATTTGTAAAATTCCTCTTTTTTTATTTTATTTGTTTTTTAACAAAATAATCGGAATTGCAGAATCTGATTTTTACTTGCTAACCAAGAACTAATATATAAACATGACATCACTCTTAAAATCTATTGCATTCATATTTTCTATAACTTGCTCACTAAACCTTGTGGCCGGTGAACCCGTCAGAGGTTTTACCGATATGGAGGTCAATCATGTTAGAGTGAAGACCCCGGATGTCTTTGCCGGAAATAATAGCATAACGCTTCATCTGGAAGATTTGCAGAAAGAGGAGTATTGTTTTCCTTTACCTGGTGGAAAGGTTATATCTGCCTATGGTGCTCGTAGAGGTCACTCGGGTACAGATATAAAGACATGTGCCAATGACACAATTCGTTGCACGTTCGACGGTGTAGTACGAATGGCAAAAAAATATGGCGGATATGGCAATGTTATTGTGGTTCGCCATAAAAACGGACTGGAAAGTCTTTACAGTCACAATTCAAAGAACTTTGTAAAATCGGGTGATGAAGTAAAAGCCGGACAAGCAATTGCATTAACCGGACGTACCGGTAGTGCAACCACAGAACATTTGCATTTTGAATTTCGTATAAATGGTTGTCATTTCAATCCCAGCATCATTTTCGATATGAACAATCATACCCTGAAAAAATCACCTTTGGTTTGTTTTCACAAGGGTAATGGCATTTCTGTAAAACCGATTAAAGAAAACGAGTCTTAATCATTATTCCCCGAATTAAATAATACGAAAGCTGCCTGAAGTATCTTATTTTTCAGGAATAAGGGATAATCAGGATGATTAGTAAAGAATGCATTTACCTGATTACGTGCATCCCTGCTTCTGTGACCGGATAACAAAGCTACAGCCCAGTTCTTAGGGAAGAATATATCACCAGTCCGCTGAATTTCCTGAAGAATCTCTAGTCCCGGAGTTATATATGCGTTGGAGAAAGGCTCCCGCAAGGGGTGGTTCAGTAAAGCCAATAACTTGAGAGCCCATGGTTCAACTCTCCGGTTCTCTTTCTGAAGAAGCGACCGGAAAAGGTTTTCTTGTTCTTGTTTGTCGGGAGTACAGCCGCGACTTATATAGTCGAACTCACGTAAACGATCCGGGTCGGTTATACGATTACGCTGCAAGGCTAGTATCTCTTTATATTGCTGTGGCTTGTTAATAGCCAGTTGATAAGCAAACGTCATATAATCGTTTTCATTGAGCAGTTTATTACTCTTGTCCTTCCAAAGGTTGTAAAGAGCCTCAACTACAGTAGAATCTGTTGCCAGATTAATAACTGAACGAAGTAACTGTTGGCGACAAGAAGCTATTGCATGATTCTGACCGATCTCCAGCATTTGTTTCTCTGCCAAAGAACGTGATTCACCTTTCATTTCCATACAAACAGAAGAAAGGTAACTGCAAATGCTGGAAGCAACCAGGGCATTCTTTTCTTTATTGAGTCCCTGCAATAATGAAGAACAGCAAGAATCTGCCGAAATACGATGGCTAAGGAAATTCTCGTAAACATTCATTGAAACGGCTTGGCGGGTAACGTCATCTGTCATATTCATCCAGTTCTGTAACTGATAAGATGTACTTGCAGAATCAACCACAAATTTACCATAACCCATGCCGTCATAATTTGGAATAATATAATCAGGAAGAGTCTTTAGCGGTATACTAACCGAATGGTTTTGCAAATTTACGTCAACTGTCTTTATAGAGTTTCCATATACCAGTCCCACTGAAAACTGTTGTTTCCAATACAAATTTCTCTCAAACGGATCATGCTGAGTGATAATTAATGAGTCGTTGCTGACGGTTGCCGAAATTTCAGGAAGACCTTTCTGTTTAACCCACACTTCGCTGAATTGTTTTAGGTTGGCTTGCGGACTTTCTCTATCAAGAATATCTATTAAATCGTCCCAGGTAGGATTATCAAAAGCGTACTTTTTCAGGTATTTCTGTATTCCTCTTTGGAAAGCTTCAGCTCCCATCTGTTGTTCCATTTTGCGCATCATTACAGGAGCCTTGTCGTAAATAATGTTGCCGTACATAAGACCCGCATTCTGAAGATTATCCAATTGCTGCTGAATTGCATGAGTACCGTCTGTGCGATCTTCGGCAAGTGCATAGATCTGGTATGATTTCAGAAAATTCAGTTTATGATTAATGTCTGGGAATTGTTGCTCTACTATTTTTGCAGCCAGATAATTGGCAAAGACCTCTTTTGTCCACACATCGTTGAACCATTTCATGGTAACCAGGTCACCAAACCACATATGAGCAGTTTCGTGAGCAATAAGTTCTGTGCGGCTCAACTCCTCGTCGGGAGTAGGATGCTCACTTAAGAACATTCTTTTATCATTATACAGAGTAGCCCCTGCATGCTCCATTCCTCCATATTGGAATCCCGGCAAAATAATGATATCATATTTAGAGAAAGGGTAGGGTACTCCGGTATATTTTTCCATCCAACGGATAGATGAAAAAACTTGGGATAGAATAGTATCCAGTTGTGCTATCTTTTTGGAATCAGTTTCTCTGTAAAAGGCATTAATACAACGTCCGTCACGCGTGCTACTATGTTTCTTAAACTTGCCGGCAACGAATGAAAATAGATAAGTGGGAAGTAATTCTGTTTCATTATATAAAATAGTCTTTCGTTCCTTTATTGTTTTTTCATTAACAGCATAAGTGTTGGAAACGGCACTCCACAAAGCCGGGACTTCCAGCTTTAAGGTAAATCGGGCTTTTAAATCAGGTTGGTCAAAACAAGGAAAAGCTGTTCTTGCACGTTCGGGAACCAGTAAGGTATATAAATAATCATCACTACGATTTAGTGATTGATTGCCTGCAATGAATGAAATCTGAATCTGATTCTTGCCTTTTCTCAAATTGGAAGATGAGATAATAATATGCTCTTTCTCAAATTTGTAAGCAACCTTTTTACCATTTGCCAATACATTTTTTATTTGTGAGGATTCGGCTTTGAAATCAATCAATAAATCAGATATCCCCTGACGATTGAATGATATGATTTCTTTGCCGGTAACATTCTCTTTTTTATTTGAAGGTATATTGAAATCAAGTGAATAATGTATGTCCTTTAGTTCTGCTTTCCTCTGCAAGGCAAGCTCAACCGATATTCCGGTTTCTACTTTTACTGGTCGACCGCCAGCATAAAGAATCGAAGAACCGAAAGCTGAAAGAAGTAATGACAGATATAATTTGAAAGATGACATGGTTGTAATGATTTAGAGTGTAAAGTTAGATAATAAAAATGAAACCAATATATCCTTTTTTTCATATATTTGCCTCTCATTTGTTAGCAGCTATAGAAAAACAGAATTGATAATGTTGAAATGTAAATTTGGGAAGGCTATTACTTGGCTTTTGGGTTTGTTGGTATTGCTTGGAAGTTTTGTCTTCTTCCAGTGTTTCTATCCTTATCATTTATATTATCGGGAACAGACGCAATTATTTCTTTATACTTCGGAATATCTTTCTACTTATTTTCAGCATCCGGCCTGGCTTGCTTGTATAACAGGTGATTTTCTTACTCAGTTTTTCTATTATATTGGTGGTGGTGCAGCTATTCTTTCCCTCTTACTGACACTTGTTTACTTGTCATCCTGGAAAGCTTTACGAATTTATTTACCTAATTGGTTATCTCTAATACTTGGAATTGGAGTTGCATTTTGGGAATTGCTACGAAACTGTGAACAAAACTATCTTACCTCTTCAACGGTAGCACTGATAGGTGGAGTAGGAATGTTTTTATTATATGCATTGGCTGCCAAAAGCATCTTAAAGAACCGCTGGCTTAACTTGCTGGTTGTTATTATTTGGCTGTTTGCCGGTTATTGGCTGTTTGGTTATGGTGCATGGATTGAAGGAGTACTGATGTTGATCTGGGCTTTGAAACAGAAAAACTGGTTGCCCGCTGTTGTTATACTTGTTGAGGCTGCTGTTATTCCTCTTATATTACGCCCCGCTTATTTGTTAACCAAAGAGCAGGCATATACTTATCCTTCAAGAAACATGGTGGCTTATCCTCGAATGGATATAGAAAAACTGCTGGCATTGGATTGTGAATTTTACTTCGGACATTATAATAAGGTTGTACAAATGGCACAGAAAAGTGGAATGAAGAACGAAGCTGTTTCTTATTTCTATAACCTGGCAAACTGTATGCTTGGACAAATGCCCGATAAACTAATGAGTTTCTACCAGCCGGTTAGTCATGGCTTGATTTTTAATTTAGGTCCGGATACACCTTTTCTCTATATATTCTTCAGTAACGAGGTGTGGTATCAGGTGGGCGAAATGACTATGGCAGAACACTCTGCGATATTAGGAGAAATATTCTCTCCCAATCATCGTAGCTCCCGGATGTTACGCCGGTTGGCTGAAATAAATCTGATAACAGGTGATAAGGAAGCGGCTAAGAAATACTTGCGTATATTGAGTAAAACTCAATGTTATAGTAAGTGGGCGGACGATCGTTGGCCGGAAAATCAATCAAAAGAAGTAGCTGCGGTATATTATTACAAAAGGAAATATGCTGTTACAGCCGATTCTTTGCATGGGAGTGAAAATGCACGAACAGCTTTGCGCAGTTTACTTGTTTCCCATCCGGATAATACAAAGGCGCAGGATTATCTTTTCTGCTTTGATTTATTACAGAAAGATGTAAAGGGTTTTATGGAGGATTATACAGCGTTTAAATTACCAACTATGTCTGGAGCTGAGATTCCCAATTCCTTATATCAGCAAGCGTTACTTGTTTATCTGGCTAATAGCAAACAAACAGATGCCAAAACGTTGAAACATTATAGAATCTCCCCTAAAATATGGGATGATTTTATTGATTATACAAAGAAATACGAACAAGGACAGGGCGATGGCACATTGCTGCAAGGTTCTTATGGTCAATCGTACTGGTTTTATTATCATTTCGCTGAACTTGTGAGAAAATGAAAAATATATTCTATATCATAATCTTTTGTTGTAGTCTGCTGACTGCATGCTCACCGAAGCCAAGTAATGTAAGGAGTGTTGCACAAGCAGCGCCGATATATCCTGATTATGCGGATGTGGCAATACCATACAATATTGCTCCTCTCAACTTTTTGCTAAGAGATGGAACAGAGGCTGTAGAAGTTAAAATTACCGGAAAGAAACAGACTCTTACTGTGTATGGAGATGATAAAGTTTGCTTTTCTATGGATGATTGGAAAGAACTTCTGGATGCAGAAAAAGGAAACACATTGACTGTGAAGGTAACCTCTCGTGTGAATGGAGAGTGGTTGGCTTATAAGTCATTTACCTGGTATGTGGCTCCCGATACGGTAGACGGATATCTGACTTATCGGTTGATAGAACCTGGCTATGAAGTGTGGAACTCTATTCAGCTATGTGAACGTAATGTGCAGACATTTGACGAAAGAGTGCTTATTGATAATAACACAGTAGATAAATCGTGTATGAACTGCCATACGCATAGTAGCCAGAGAGGAGATCTTTCGTTTTTTCATTTACGTGGCAAAAAGGGTGGCACAATCCTTAATCGCGATGGAAAATTGCGCAAGTTATCTCTAAAGGTGGATGGAATGGTATCCGGATGCGTTTATGGTGAAATTCATCCCAGCGGTCGTTATGGAGTATTCTCTACCAATATTATAATTCCATCATTTCATACGCAAGAAAGCAAACGTCTGGAAGTGTATGATACAGCTTCGGATGTAGTACTGGCTGATTTTGATCAGGATCGGATGATTGTTTCGCCCCTATTAAATGACTCAACAGTATTTGAGACTTTCCCTGTTTTTAGTGCTGATGGTAAATACGTATATTATTGCTCGGCTCCACGTGTAAAGTTGCCGAATGATATCAAAAATATGAAATATAGTATCTGTAGAATTTCTTTTGATGCAAAGAAAGGAGAGTTGGGTAATAGGGTAGATACATTGTGGAATGCCCGCTTAACAGGCAAATCGGCCTGTCACCTTAAAGCTTCACCCGACGGGAAATATCTTCTTTATACAGTTGCCGATTATGGTACTTTCCCTATTTGGCATCGTGAGGCAGATTTGCAGTTAATGGATTTACGAACAGGAAAAGTTGATAACCTGAAAATAGTAAATTCCAATCGCTCGGATACTTACCATTCATGGTCTTCCAATAGCCGCTGGTTTGTTTTTGCCAGTAAGCGTGGCGATGGTCAGTATGGCAAACCTTATTTCTGTTACATAGATAGAACAGGTAAGACATACAAACCTTTCGTTCTGCCACAGAAAGATCCCGCTCATTACGATTTAACGTTGAAATCTTATAATATACCGGATTTATCTAAGAGTCCGGTGTTATTCGGACCGAAGGATATAGAAAATGTCTATGAAAATCAGAATGCTGAAAAGTTTCATTAGACGAAGCTGATAATATGTGTAAATAGTCTTTTTATGAGAAAAAAATTATTGATTTTGTCTTTGCTGGCAATGGGGATATTTACTGTTCAGGCAAAGGATGTGAAAGTTAGTGGACCTGATGGAAAACTTCAGGTTACAATTACCGATCAGGATGGTAAACCAGCCTATTCGGTTAGTTATAATCAGAAAAAGTTCATTGAATTATCACCTCTTGGCATGAAAACCAATGTGGGCGACTTTAGTCAGGAAATGGTAATGAAGGAGAATACCACCTCTTCTATTGATGAAAATTATGAATTGAAGACCACTAAAAAGAGTAAGATTCACTATGTGGCTAATGAGTTAACTTGTTCATTTGTTAATAAAGATAAGCACAAAATAGATGTAATCTTTCGTGTTAGTAATAATGATGTGGCTTTTAAATATAAACTTTATCCTTGTGGGGATAATCTAAGCTGTGTCATAAACGAGGAAGCTACAGGCTTTAATATTCCGGAGAAGGCAACAAGCTTTCTTTGTCCGCAGGTTCTGCCGATGGGTGGTTTTGCACGAACATATCCTAGCTATGAAACCGATTATGAAGCAGATGCTCCTTTGTCAAGCAAGAGCAAAAATGGTCAGGGATATACCTTCCCATGTCTTTTCCGTATAGGTGAAGATGGTTGGGCTTTACTTTCAGAAACTGGAGTTACCAGTGCTTATTGCGGAAGCCATTTGAAAGATCATAAAGACGGATCTACGACTTATACTATTGCTTTCCCTCATGCAGGAGAATGTAATGGAAACGGCACTTCGGCTCCGGCTATTTCCATGCCTGGAGAAACTCCCTGGAGAACTATCACTGTCGGTGAAACTCTTGCTCCGATTGCGGAAACAACTGTTTCTTTAGATGTGGTGAAACCACTTTATGAAGCGACTAAAAAATATGAATATGGTCGTGGTACCTGGAGCTGGATTATGTGGATGGATAGAAGTATGAATTATGACGACCAGAAACAGTATATTGATTTTGCTTCTACCTTGGGATATGAATTTATTCTTATAGATGCATTGTGGGACAAGAATATTGGTTATGAAAAAATGGAAGAACTTGTTAAATATGCTGCTTCCAAGGGAGTAGGAGTCTTTCTCTGGTACAACTCTAATGGATATTGGAATGATGCGCCACAAGGACCTCGTGGAATTATGGGCAACATCATTGCCCGCAAGAAAGAAATGAAATGGTTGCAGAAAATTGGTATCAAGGGGCTAAAGATTGATTTCTTTGGAGGTGATAAACAAATGATGATGCAACTTTATGAAGATATTCTGTCAGACGCTAATGACTATGAATTGGGCATTATTTTTCATGGCTGTACATTGCCTAGAGGATGGGAACGCATGTACCCTAACTTTATATCCAGTGAAGCTGTGTTAGCTAGTGAGAATCTAAACTTCTCTCAGGAACGTAATGATAAAGAAGCATTCAGCGCTTGTCTGCATCCCTTTATTCGCAATGCCGTGGCATCTATGGAATTTGGTGGATCTACGCTGAACCGCTACTACAATAGAGAGAACAGTAAAGATAAGCGAGGTAATACCAGACGCACTTCTGATGTTTTTGAATTGGCAACAGCTGTACTTTTCCAAAGCTCTGTGCAGAATTTTGCTTTGGCTCCCAATAATCTGATTGATGCACCAGCCTGGGCGATTGAGTTCATGAAAAAAGTTCCTACTACATGGGATGAAACAAAGTTTATTGATGGTTATCCCGGAAAATATGTTGTATTGGCTCGTCGTCATGCTAATAAATGGTACGTTGCTGCAATTAATGCTGAAAAGAAAACTAAGGTTGTTAATATCAGCTTGGCGGGACTAAATGTTGGAACTAAAGCCATATTGTATAATGATAATGCCAAGTTAGAAGGTAATTGCAGTGAACTTAATATTGATCCGAAGAAACCTTTGAAGCTCACCATTCCAACAAATGGAGGAGCTTTGATTGAATTGGATTCACTTTAAAGTATACTCCCTGGATCATCATTACACCCTGTTCGGTGTATTGATTGAACTGGGTTCTCTTTAAAAAACTAAGTAAGGTGAATTCGTTAATACTTATTGGATATAAATAACCGTAGCTCTGCAATTTTCTACCTGAAAATTGCAGAGCTACGGTTTTGCTTATGAAATAATACTATAATGATTTGTTTATTCTTGTACAAGAATACAGTATGTTATTACTAATAAATAACTTATTGAGAAAATGAGATTATCACCGTACCTCTTATTCGGAGACATTAATAACTAAAAAGCAAAACACTGCAAGAATTTTAATTTTGCTAAAATAATCTAGAAGTCGCAGTGATAGTTTAACGCATTGTAAATAAATAAAATAGTGGTGCTAGATCAATCTAAATTAATCTAGCAGTGATCTAGCAATCTAGCGCTTGATTTGTATCTTGGGAATAATTATTTTTAAAATATGATTAGTGAAATTTTATTCGTTATAAACCTTTAGGTTTTTATTTAAAGCATCAATAATCAACGCTGCAGATTTTTCCGGACCAAAAATAGAACTATCAATCGTTAAGTTGTAATTGCTTGCCATTCCCCAGATTCGGTGAGTGTAGTGTTTGCAGTAATTCGTTCTGTCCCGGTCTTTTCTTTCCAGTTCTTTCTCTGCCATATCGGCAGCAATACCGTATTCTTTGATAATGCGCTCAATTCGGAATTTCTTATCAGCATGAATAAAGATATTGAAGCAGTCTGGATTATTTTTTAAAACGTAATCGGCGCAACGACCTACAATAACACACGATTCTTTTTCGCAGATATCTCTGATAACTTTGCTCTGAACCATAAATAAGGTATCGAGTGGCGGCATTTCTTCATTTACATAAGCATAGTTCTGTTCGTAGAGATCGAATAATAAGTTGTTGGCTAACTTCTGTTCATGCTCTTTTACATACTCTGGTGTTAAACCGCTTTCAGCCGCAGACAAATCAATTAATTTTGTATCGTAGAAAGATATGCCTAACTCTTTAGCTATGATCTCTCCAATTTCATGACCGCCACTACCAAATTCACGGGCAATGGTAATAATAATCTTCTTTTCCTGACTGACTGTGATGACTTGTTCGCTGACTTCTTTTTTATCAATGCAGACTAGCGAATCAATAAATTTAAAATTCTTATTATAGAATCGTGCAATGGTACCTACCAGCAGAGCTGCAGCGATGGTTCCTTCGCGTATACCTTCCAATCTATGAAGCAGAATAAAAGAACTAGCTACCCCGATGATAACTAACGAAGCATCAACACCGACTTTGGCTTTACCGAATTCTTTATTGAAAGCTTTGGATATAGCAATTGATAATCCTTCTCCGGCAAGATATGTAACGTTGGCTTTTACTTCAAGAAATACACCAAATGCAATGATTACACAACTTAAAAGGCAAAGAGCCCATTGATAGATGTAATTTGATGTTTGAAGACCTGATAGCAGGAACATGGCGAAGTCGATGAAGAATCCAAAAATTAAGGCTACCGGTAGCTGAACGAGTTGTATGAGCTGATAATCTTTTCGTAATATGACTATTTGTAACAGTATTATTAATACGTTGACTATGATTGATAATACTCCTACAGTTATAGGAAAAGCAAAGCTATAAATATATGGCACACAAGATACCGGCGATGTTCCCAGATTGGCTTTTATGGATAAAGCTACCCCGATAGCCATAATAAATAATCCTATTACTAAAACAATACACCTTTTCAGCAGTTTGTCTTTTTTCATTCAAATTCCTCCTAATTTACAGAATTGTTATACCTGAATTTTTCAGGTTTAAATTAACGATGTTAATCAGGGCATAATAAGGTTACTCAGGAATTGCTCAAATAAAAAAGGCTTATAATCGTATAGATTATTAGCCTTTCTATCAGTCGGGGTGACTGGATTCGAACCAGCGACCACTCGCCCCCCAGACGAGTACTCTAACCGGGCTGAGCTACACCCCGAAATCGGACGCGAATTTACAAATACTTTTAAATCTCCCCAAATAATTAAGGGGTTTTTTATCAAGGAATCCCTTCTTATCTTAATTTTAAAGCCCCATGCACTCGCGATAAAAATCGAACATTTCGAATATTTCGTCTTTATCTGCAGATTGATTGATGCATATTTCTCCTACATCTTTTAGTAGAGTGAAATTGATAATACCTGCTGTATTCTTCTTATCGTGAAGCATGTATGCATATAATTTGTCGTATATCTTACAGTCAATGCTGAAACAACCATAATTCTCTTTGATAAACTGAACGGTTTGTCTTAGTTTGTCTGTTGGGAAGCCTGTTTTTACGGATGAAAGGTAAAGTTCGCAAACAATTCCCCATGCTACAGCGTAACCATGCAGAACCGGACGATCTTCTTCAAACGAAAGACTTTCGAAAGCATGACCAACAGTGTGTCCCAGATTAAGCGCTTTGCGGATGCTTTGTTCGTATGGATCTTGTTCAACAATATCTTCTTTTATTTGCACAGATTTACCCACCAGCTCTTTCAACCTTGTATAATCAAGGGTGTCAGTTGGAAAGTTGAGTAGCTCTGCCCAATGTTCAGTATTACTTATCAGTCCATGTTTCAGCATTTCGGCATATCCCGAAAAGAAATTCTCTTTATCAAGAGTCTTTAAAAACTCTGTTTCGATCAACACACTACTTGCTGGAGCAAATGCACCGATTTCGTTCTTTAATCCATTGAAATTAATTCCGGTTTTTCCTCCAACGGAAGCATCGACCATTGATAAAAGAGTAGTGGGAATATTGATATATCTGATACCTCTTTTAAAGGTTGCAGCAGCGAAACCACCCAAATCGGTAGTCATTCCTCCACCTAAATTGATAAGTAATGAGTGACGGGTTGCACCTTTTTGGCTCAGCTGTGTCCATACATGAGACAACGTTTCGATATTTTTATTCAGATCTCCTGCAGGTATCGTTACAGAGATTGCATTATTGTCATTCAATAGTTTATTGATAGCCGGCAAGCAGTGAAGTTCTGTGTTTTCGTCTGTCAGAATAAAAAGCTTATCATATGACTTGCTATTCATTGCACCAAGCAGATCTTTTTCTAATTCATCGCAAAGAATTACCTCTTGTTTGTTCATATCCCTGGGAGTTAATTTGATTGAACTTTTATATTTTCGGTTGCAAACTTACGCTAAAAAGGTCGAAAACCAAAACAATTTAGTTATTTAAGGCAAATTCTATAATTCCAGTGATTAAACCTTTCTTGGTTTTCAATGTCATAAGAATACAAACATTCTTTTATATTGTATATATAATTATAGAATTATTCATGAAACACAAATTGACATTATTGATTTTGTGCTTATTCAGCACTCTTTCCTTAGAGGCACAGACTGACCGTGCTTTGATTTCGGGAAAGCTTCTCGACAACACGACAAAAACGCCGGTTGAGCAAGCGGCTATTCGTGTGCTTTCTTTGCCAGACAGCACTTTTGTAACCGGAGTCTCAAGTAAAAAAGACGGTTCTTTTTCCATTTCAAGTCTTAAAAAAGGACGCTATGTAATAAAGGTGTCATTTATAGGTTATGCTACCGTTGCAAAACCATTTCAGATTTCATCGGCAAAACCTTCTGCTAATTTAGGTGAGATTTTGCTGAAACCGGATGCTGTTATGCTGAAAGGTACTGTTGTAACTGCTGAGGCTCCACCGGTAACAGTTGTTGAAGATACAATGGTTTATAACGCGTCTGCTTACCGTACTCAGGAAGGTGCAATGCTTGAAGAACTGGTTAAGAAGCTTCCGGGAGCAGAGGTTAGTTCTGAAGGAAAAGTAACCATTAACGGTAAGGAAGTAAAGAAGATAATGGTGGATGGAAAAGAATTCTTTAGTGATGACCCTAAAGTTGCAATGAAAAATCTGCCTGTAAATATGGTTGAGAACGTTAAAGCGTATGATAAGAAGTCTGACTTAGCCCGAATAACTGGAATTGATGATGGAGATGAAGAAACTGTTCTTGACCTTACTGTAAAGAAAGGAATGAAGAAAGGATGGATTGGAAATGTTATCACTGGTACGGGCAGCCAAAATAGATATGAAGCCGGATTAATGGCTAGTCAGTTTAAAGATAATTCACAGGTTACAGTAATTGGATCTGCTAACAATACCAATAATCAGGGATTCTCTGAATTTGGAGATGCCGGACAAGGAATGAGCGGAAATGCCGGATCGGGTATTAATGCAACAAAGTCTATAGGTTTAAACTTTGCAAAAGAAAATGATAAAATAGAACTTGGGGGTAATGTAAAGTATGGTAGATCAGATACAGATGCTAAAATGAAAAGTACTTCGGAAACGTTTCTTGGAAATAGTTCTTCATTTGGAACCAGTAACAATTCATCAAGACGTTTCAGAGATGATGTAAATGGAAACTTCCGTTTGGAATGGAAACCAGATACTCTTACAAATATTATATTCCGTCCTAATGTAACTTATTCAAAGACTAATAGTCTAAGTGATGGTAATTCTATTACTTCTAATAATAGTCATGAGTTAGTAAACACTAGGCTCTCTACTTCAAATAGCTTTTCCGATAATGTTTCTATGAGTGGAAACTTACAGATCAACAGAAAACTTAATAATAAAGGTAGAAGTGTTACTTTTCGTGCTGAGTACGGATATAATAATAATACTTCTGATAAGTACTCATATGCCAATACATATTTTAATATTCTGGACAAAACTGATCTTAAAGATCAATTTATTGATAATACAGGTAAAGGATTTAACTATCGCTTACAGGCAATCTATATTGAACCAATATTCGATAAACGTTTTCTTCAGTTGAGATATAGTTATCAGAATAAATATTCTGCTTCTGATAAGTACTCTTATGCCGCTTCGGAAAATTATGGACCTACAATCGGTTATCAGGATAAGATTTATAACAGCGATTATGTAGACTCATTAAGTAACTGTTTGAGTAACCGTTATGCTACAAATCAGTTTGAACTTTCTATGAGAACAATCCGCACTAAATATATGTACAATATTGGTATTAGTCTGGAACCTCAATCTTCAAAAAGTAAAACCACTGTCGGTCCAAATAAGGGAAAAGACATTTCTCAGAGCGTGCTAAACTTTTCACCAACATTTGATATGCATTATCGTTTCTCAAAGCAAAAACAATTAAGATTTATGTATAGAGGAAGCAGTACTGCTCCGGATATAAACAATCTGCAAGCTGTTATTGATAAGACAGATACGTTGAATATCAAGTATGGTAATCCAAATCTAAAACCTTCTTACAGTAACCGTTTAATGCTGTTCTTTAATAACTACATGAAGGAAAGCCAGAGCAGTGTTATGGCTCATTTAAACTTTAATAATACATTAAACAGTGTTGCTAGTAAAATGAGATATAATCAGAATACTGGTGGTAAAATTACCGATTTGGTTAATGTAAATGGTAACTGGAGCGCTAATGGATTCTTAAACTACAATACTCCTCTAAAAAACAAGAAATTTACGATCAGTACTTTTTCAAATGCTTCTTTCAGTGATGCTGTAAGTTATACTAGTATTTCTGCAAACTCTGCTGCTGAAGCACAAAAAAGTACAACACATAATATGAACCTTTCACAGCGTTTAACTGGAAACTTCAGATGTGATCTTTTGGATTTTACTTTGAATGGATCAATCAGATACTCTTTAATAAAAAATAGTTTGCAGGTAAGCAGCAATCGGGAATCATTTGATTATACAATAGGTAGTAGTACAAATATAAACCTTCCATGGAGTATTTATCTATCATCTGATATGAATTATAATATCAGGAATGGATATAGTGGCAGCTATAAGAAGAATGAGATACTCTGGAATGCTCAGTTATCAAAGACTTTCTTGAGAAGTAACAATGCTACCATTCGTTTCAAGATATATGATATTCTTCATCAGCAAAGTAATTTGAGCCGTACTATTTCAGAAACATTGATGCAAGACACAGAATATAATACATTAGGTAGCTATTTTATGGTTCACTTTGTTTATAGATTTAATACTTTGGGTAAGAATGCACCTTCCAGACGTGGATTTGACAGACGTGGTCCGTATGATGGACCTCGTGAAAGACATCAAGGTGGTGACAGACCTCCAATGGGTGGCGGTGGCTTCGGCGGTCCTGGCGGTGGCCCTGGTATGATGTAGTTATTTAATTCTTTTAACTAGATATGCCGTTCTTTATCCATTTTTATGTATATTTGCTTATCGTTGAATAATAAGTGATTAGTTATAATGGATTGGAGCGGCATATTTAATGAAATATTCTCAGTAATCTATAATATACTTTACTTTGGTGTGATTATAGGGATGATTATAATTGTCATTCTGGATAATCGTAACCCTGTAAAGACTATGGCATGGATACTTGTCCTTTCTTTCCTTCCATTAGTTGGCTTGGTCTTTTACTTTTTCTTTGGAAGAAGTACCCGCCGCGAAAGAATTATCAGCAAAAAAAGTTATAACCGTTTGATGAAAAAGCCGATGGCTGAGTTCGTTGCCCAGGAATCTTATGAATTGCCGGCCGATCAGTATCAGGTAGCTCAGCTTTTTCGTAATACCAATCAGGCTCTTCCTTTCGAAGGTAATGAGATTGATATATACACAGATGGGTATACTAAACTTCATGCTCTGATAAGAGAGATGATGCGTGCCAAGCATCATATTCATTTAGAATATTATATTTTTGAAAATGACCCGGTAGGTCGACTTGTTCGTGATGTCTTGATAGAAAAAGCTCGTCAGGGTGTTGAGGTTCGTTTAATATACGATGATGTGGGCTGCTGGCATGTCCCCAACCGTTTCTTTGAAGAAATGGTAGAGGCAGGCATTAATGCAAGAGCTTTTCTAAAAGTGCGGTTCCCTCTTTTTACAAGTAAAGTAAACTATCGCAATCACCGGAAGATAGTTGTTATAGACGGTCGCGTGGGATTCGTGGGGGGAATGAACATTGCCCTGAGGTATATGCGTGGCTTCGATTGGGGAATATGGAGAGATACGCATGTGATGATTAAGGGAAAGGCGGTTCACGGACTTCAGACATCATTCCTGCTCGACTGGTTCTTTGTAGACCAGACATTATTGACTTCATCAAGGTTTTTCCCGGCTTTAGACTCTAAAGGAGATTCTCTTGCTCAGATTGTTACAAGCGAACCAACTGCAGAGTGGAAAGAAATAATGCAGGGGCTATGCCTGGCAATTTGTAGTGCCAAGGAATATTTTTATATTCAAACGCCCTATTTCTTGCCTACTGAACCTATTCTTGCAGCATTACAAACTGCAGCATTGGCTGGAGTAGACGTTCGCTTAATGCTTCCTGAACATGCGGATTCTACAATTACCCATCTGGCATCCCGATCTTATCTGAAAGATGTGCTTAAAGCCGGTGTTAAGGTATACTTTTATCAGAAAGGTTTCCTTCACTCCAAGTTAATGGTTTCGGATGATGCACTTTCTACTGTTGGTTCTACCAATATGGATTTCCGGAGCTTTGAGCACAATTTCGAGGTGAATGCTTTTATGTACGACGAACCTACTGCGCTCCGTATGAAAGAAATCTTCCTTCAAGATCAGCGCGACAGCATTCCTGTTTATCTAAAGAACTGGGAGAAACGACCAACTGGTCAGAAAGTAAAAGAATCCGTAGTCAGAGTACTTAGTCCTTTGCTTTAGAAAAAATAGAGAAGTTTACGCTTCCGTATACTCTTCTTTCTATAAAGTTAGGATTATCTTCAAAGTTATTCTCTTTTCCGTGTTCCAATATAAATATACCATCTTCTTTGAGCAGATCTTTCTCGAAAATAATCCGTGGAATATCTGCCAGGTTGGGTAGGGCATAGGGAGGATCGGCAAAGATAAAGTCGAACTTCTCACGAGTAGAATCAAGGAACTTGAATACATCGCCGCGAATAGGAAAACACTTGTCGGTTTTTAGCAATTCCATTACTTTGCAGATGAAAGCATAATGCGCAGAATCTTTTTCTACAGAGATAACTTTATCGCATCCGCGGGAAACCAGCTCAACACTAATGCTACCGGTGCCTGCAAACAGGTCGAGAGCGGTAACGCCATCGTCAAGATCTAAATAATTATTGCAGATAACATTGAAAATGTTCTCCTTTGCAAAATCTGTAGTAGGACGTGCTTTAAATGTTTTTGGCACATCAAATCTTCTTCTCTTATATATTCCGCCTATAACTCGCATAATGATATTGTATATTCTAATTGATTGATTGTTAATTATATAAGTGCTGTTTTTCTGGACGGTAGTAACAAAATGGTAACAAAATTAATAGAAAACATTTAAATTGTAACTTTTTTGTTATCCCATTGTTTCAGCATAAAGCGATTTTCTGTTCACCATTGCCAATTTCAAGTTTGGCGCTAACCCCCATTGCCCTGAAAACTTTAATTACAGTTGAGATTGTTAGGTTCTTGCCGTTCTCTATTTTTGAAATCTGAGCTTTTTGAACTCCTACCAATTTGCCTAAATCTTCTTGCGTCAGTTCTTTTTCTAATCTGGTACGTCTTATTACATCACCAATCAGGAACATCTCTAAATTATTCTCATAATTGTCACGTTGAGGTGTGCCTACTTTACCAATTAAGACATCTTTAGCCTCATCCTGTGTATAGAACTTCTTTTTATTCATGACTAATTTATTTTTGATCAAAGTATTCTTTCATAATCTCTTTAGCCCTGTCTATTTCTTTAGAGGGCGTTTTATCAGTTTTCTTGATAAATCCATGAGTGGCAACTACCAATACATCTACATCCTTAGTTTTATCCCAGAAAGCCAATAAACGGTATTGTTTGCCGTTATATAATGTTCTGAATTCCCATATATCACTACCTGTGAGCTTCTTAAATAGCTTAGAATCTAATGTGTATCTGGCTTTATCTATGTTGTAGACTATCTTTTCTTTGGTTTTAGGTTCTACTCTTTTTAAAAACTCTAAAGCCTCAGTATAATAGACCACTTTAAACTTTTCTTTTATATTCATGTTTGCATTATATGAACGATGCAAAGATACTAAATGTTTCCATAAATAGAAACTTTTAATGTGGTTATTTATTTGGAGTAACTTAGAGTTACGTCATAATTTAACTTTATTATGATGAAATCTTGCTAACTCTATACTCATAGAGCTTTGTTTTTATAAATAGTCTTGTATAGTTTCGGCAGCCTCTAAAAGCTCACTAAACTTATACTCCATTGTAGTCGGTCTTTTATACCTTTGTACTTTTCGCTGTTCAACCCAGCGTTTTACATTAGACTCTCCGAATCTCTTATAAGCCTGATTCTGAGTGATGTGTATTTTTTCTTCTTTTTTAATTTTGTGAGCTACAAGGAAGTTCAGATAGCACACCTGTTCTGGAGTTAAATCTACTAGTATATTTCTTTATTGTAATGAATTTATTAATCAAATTCGAAGTTATGAAAACTATTTTAGATTAAAAATAGTAAGTGACATGTATAAGTTTGAATTATGTCTAATTTGATATTGCTTACTGGTATGGTATCATCCAGCTACAAACTGCCCGGGTTTATATATTGGAGTCCGGTCGTTTATTACGGATCGCATAGATAAATAAAAAGGGCTTATCTCGAAAGACAGCCCCTCATGTGCAAAAGATTAAATATTGAATTTAACTAATAGATAGTTTCGGAGTACAACATACCCTATACTTATCTGTATCAACTTGCAATAACGAAAGATAGTGACTATTGTCTATTCTGCTTTCTTGTATCGCTTCTAAAATAGCTACTTTTTGTTTTTCTCCTACAAAAAGTATTGTTAGACTTTGACCTAATTTAATCGTTCTAAGCTTCATTTTTAACACTACACAATAACTGGCATCATAGCCGAATATTTTATCTAGCCTAGGGTCTTGTTCAAAAGGTGCACAAATAGCTTCTTTTTTTATAATTGGTTCTTTTCTCCAATTGTGAAAAGGTATAATATCTAATTTGCAACGGTTCAATAAAGTGTTAGATGCATTTATCATAATAATATTTTTAATTTATTTTGTCTATTCATTTAACTTCATTTTAAGTATACTTACCTGGTCCTCAATAATAATCCTCATATAGAGTTCTTTTAGTTCTGCATCTAAGATTGATCATCTTATTTTTCCGGACATAAAATCCTCCAAATACGATACATTAAACCTATATCTACCTTTAGGTTTTGTATAGGCAATTTCTCCTGCTTTTATCCATTTGTACAGGGTTACAATATGAATACCCAGAAATCTTGCAGCCTGGGGAGCTGTTATATATTTGTTCATAATCCTAACTATTTATTAATTTGTAATCCTCCGGTCTCTGTCCAAACAGTCTTTTGCCGGTATAATTTATGAATGATATGTTTTGTTTTTTCTAAACAACATAAATAAGACATTATTCTGCCGATAAATCACTCGTTCCGTCATCAATATCTAAGAACTTAACAGAATTATCAACCTTTACAGGCGCATCATAACCCAACATCTTACATATACGGTCAATTGTCCAATTTTTGCCGTGAAGCTTTAGTTCAATACCATTCTTTCCTTCTTTAATACTTTCAATAGCCTTAATTTGTTTTTCTGTAAGAGTATCAAAAGATTTAAATTTGATGTATACACCATCAAATTCTACATAGTCGGTTATTTTTGAATCAAGGATAGCCGTAAGCTCATCAAGAATGCGGTCTTTTGATAGGTCTGATTTTTGTTTTAGTTCATCTTGAAGTTCTTTTATCCTTGCGCTAACCTTGACTTTATTTAATAGGCGTGAAGCCATTTCCCAAACAGTCTTATCTTTCATCTTAGCACAAGAGAATGCAAACCGATAAGCTTCTGAAGCGTTACCTGTTTCAATGTACTTATTGCAAAAGTTATCTTGTTTTATAGTAATTTTCATGATCTATTTAAATTAGAATACTGAGACATTTCGCCCAGTATAAAGTTACTAATAATTACTTGTATGATACTTATATATCAAATTTTAAATGGGTTTGTTAGAACTTTTTTCCTTCTATAAAGTCTATTATAGTTTCTCTACTGATAGATATTCCCTTGTTCTTGCTGTATAATTGTAAGAAATTTCACTAATTTGTGCATACTATTGCAATGTCTTTTCACTTACCCTCATAAGTATTGCGACTTCTCTTATTGTTAAATCTTCGATTATAATTAAAGATACTAGGGTAGTAGGTAGTCCTGAACTGTCCGGCTCAACTCTTTTAATTTTGCTAACTGATATTCAATTTTACCAGGGCGTTTACACGGCTCAATCTTCCCTTGTTTTCTCCATCTGTTAACATTGCCTTGACCAAACCTCTTGTAAGCCTCTCTTGTTGAAATGTATTCAGCATCGTTTTTATCTTCTTTCAGAAAAGAAGCCAGTTTCGCTGCAACATTGGTTACAAACGTATCAAACGAAACTGATTTATCTTCGAATATTATCATGCTATTAATTGATTAATTTGTAATTCTTTAAAAAATTTTCTAAGTACCCGCACATGATACATTGAGCCTTTTAATATATCGCCTGGAGTATTGTCTAGTGCTGCTATTAAAATATCTAAAAGATCTTCCATATTGTCTCCCCATCCAGCGGCATCGTTTTCTTCTAATAATTTATCAAGTGCTATTAATCGATGTTCATTCTCTTTGTTTTTAGCAATAAAAGTTTGTGATGTTTTTGTTTCCATAATTGTTATTCACTTAAAAGTTATTTCTTGTTTTTTATACATTGGGATAACTGCGTATTTAATTTGTTCCGACAGCGTTTAAATAATTGTTTTGTGTTAATCTCCGCAATACGTTTCAGTTTTTCAACTTTAGCCGCTTCCCTTTCTATATTTGCGGCTTTTACTGTTTCAGCTTGCCCTTCTCCATTTATCAAACTTAGCCATCTTCCAAGACTTTTTTAGTGCCTCACTTCATGTGTATTCCCTTGTCTTAAATATGCTATGAGCTCTTTTCATTATCTTGCTTAAATTGTATGTTTCCATTTGATACTTTATTGTATTGTATTTAAATAATTACATATTGCAAATGTATCGTTTTGGGATAATATATGCAAGTTTTTAAATATTTATTTTATTCTAATACGATACATTTAATTTATTTTATAGTTTTTATTCGATACATATGTGTTATATTTGCCCGTATTATTAAATGATACATTATGAATCTAATTATTAAACAGGTTTTAGGAGCCAAAGGGGTGAAAGTTTCTTCACTTGCTGAAAGCGTAGGGATAACAAGGGCTAATATGAGTAATATTGTAAATGGCAAATCTATGCCATCAATCGAGACACTCGAAAAGATAGCCTCAGCTTTAAAGATTGATATTACAGCACTTTTTGAACAACCGCAAAAGAGGGGATTAACTATTAATTGCCCTCATTGTGGTAAGGAGATAAGTATCAGCGTAAAAGAATAAATCAAGGAGCGGAATAATCAGGGATCTATGGTCCCTGACTTATTTTATTGTCCTAGAATTCTGTTTTTGTAAGCTTGAAATTGAAAATCTGATGAAGAATCACGATTGCGACTTTTACGCTTCAAAACACTCTTTATATCTTTTAATTCACCATTTAATTCTTTTAGTCCTTTTACTACTTCCTGATCATTGTAAGTAGGAGAGGAGTTTGATCCAACTCTTAGACTGCTATTCAATAACATTCTTGAAGCTTCACCAAAATCAGGCAATACCATTGCTCCTTTTTCTAAGTCTGGCAAAAATGTTGGCTTATCCGGGGTTTTAAAAACTCCTTTACTAGTTATTACCATTTCAGACTTACCACCATCTCCCACAATAGCATCTCCACCAGGGTGCCCTCCTTTGGGAGTTCCTTTTTTATATGCTAATGGTGTAGCTATAATAGTTGCAACTTCGATAGCCCCTAAAGCTCCTACGGCGATTGCAAGAGGTACATTAGGTAATGCCTCGGTAATAGCAACAGCGGTATTTATACCAGCTTGAGCAATAGCTGTGGCTTTATCAAGTATAGCTTGCTTCTTTTTTAAAGCTGTCTTCTTCTTGTCGGCTTCTGCATCGTATTGAGTTTGCGCATCAGTTATGGCCTTCTTTCTAGCAGATGCTTGCTCTGAAGTAATAATGCCTTTACTCTCTTGCTCTTCAATCTTAGCTATTTTAGCCTTAGCTGATTCATCGTAAGCATCTTGATCCTTCTGTATATTATTTATTTGTCCTTCATAAATGGCATTTACTAACCCGGTGATACTCGATACAGCTTCTTTTGATTTATCTAACCATGTTGATAAATTTTCCTTTCTTTTTTTTGTTAGCTCATCGTCATTTTTCTTCTGCTCTTCTGTATTTTTTATATTTTGTTTTGCTATATCAGCCTCTATCTGAGCTATCTCTTTTAATTTATTCTTTTTTTCATCTCCTTGTAAAAGATCAGCCTCTTGGTTTGCTAATTTTAATAATAATTGTAATTCATTGTTTATATAGTCTTGAGTTATTTTTATTTTTTCATCTTCATATTTTTGCTTTGATATTTTATTTGTTTTATACTGATTCGCTAAATCAACTAATGATTCAGATGAAGCTTTAGCCCTTAGTGCAGATTCTTTATCATACCCTGTTTCCATACCTTTTATCTTATCATCTAAAGCTTTTTTAGCGTCATCGTTTTGTTTATTAAGTATAGATATCTTAGTTTTTTCACCTTCTAATGCTATGTTAGTCTGCTCTTGATTGGCTTTTTCAGTAATTACTTTTAATTGTGAATTATGTAATTCTTCAAGGTCTTTTTTATCTTTATTTGACAGCTTTTTATTTTTGCTTTGAGTAGCATATTTATTGTTCTCTTCTCGAATTTCTTCTTTAGCACTCAATGCAATATTGTTTTTGCTATCATTAATAAAATCTTGCAAGGCTTTTAATCGCTCTTCATAGGATTTATTTTCATCAGTATAGATTAATTTATCAGCATTTATTTTTAATTTTCTCTCTTCTTCTAATGATTTCTCTAGCTCTTTACGTTTATTTTCTAAAGTATTATCTTGTTTAGTCTCTTTAGGCTTTTCACCTTTTACATCTAGCGTTAAATCTTTAGTATTAATGCTTTTTGATAATTGCTGTTGTGCGTTAATAGATGAACGTATAGATGAAGTTAATGTATTGTATTCACTTGTTAATGAAAAAAGTTTTTTTGATGCTTCCGTAACATCTTTTTGTACATCACTTTCAAGAAGTGGAACTCCTCCTGATCTACCTGTCTCTTTAACTTCTTTTAATCTTGAACGTTCATATTGTAAATTATATCTAGCTTGCTCAATTTCCATGAGTTTTCCAGCGGCTTTCATTTCTAAATCCCATTCCTGAGTAGCCATTTTGTCCAATTCAGATAATTTAGCTTTTGCAGTAGCATTTTTGAGCAATGCTTTAGTAAGTATATTATAAACTTTTTCAGCTTTACCAACCATTATATTTTCATCACTTAAATTCTTAAAATATGCTGGATATTGCTTTTGTAATTCATTTGTTGCCGACAAACGTTCTTGCTTTGATTTAGTATCATTTGTTGCAGCTTCATATAATAATTTAAGTTCTATACGCTCTTTTTGTGAGTCTTGTATTCCTTTAGTTTTTGCTGCATTCATAGCATTCATAGCTAAAGTATTAGCATTAATAGCTTTTTCAGATTGAAATAAAGTAACTATCCAATTAGCTATATCTTTACCATATGCAACTAATAATACTATCCCTAATGACATTGCAGTTTCCCAACTAAATAAAGCTCCCATTACTTGCTTGAATACAGATTCTGTAGGCTTACCTTCTGCTCTTAAAATAGCATTCTGCGCTTTTATTTGATCGACAGCATCTTTAAGAATTGGAATATTATTAGATATAGCCATAAATCCAGTAGTAATGCTATTAGCAAATGCAGGAGCTTCACGTGTCAATTGAGCCATAGCGTTATTAAGAGGACTAAATCCACTGGCATAATTACCAATATTACGTTTTTGCTTAACCATATTATCTCCAACAGATGATATCAATACATCATTTTTGTTTATAATAGCATTAATTTGATCTATCTTTAGTTTTTCAGACTCCCAGGCTGGATTAAGATTAAGTACTGCAGCTCGCAATTGTTTATTTTGAGTAATCGCTTCAGCTGCAGTTGTTGAGTGTCTTTGCAGGACTTCATTAAGTTGACTTTCTGCAATACGGATTCTAGCCGATTGTTTCTCAGAAGCATTACGTTGAGCATTCAACTCTCTCTCTTCTGCTGTAAGTTTAGCGTTATTGCTCTTACCTCTTGCATTCTTTAACGCTTCTTCTGATAACCTTAGTTTTTCTTGTGCCTCTGCTAGCCTAGTAACTATTAAAGTATGCTGTACCTCTAGATCCTTTAGTTTCTTGGTAGAGTCTGCTTCGTTATCAATTGCAGCCATTAATTGCTTTATGGTATCCGTTTTACCCAGTCCGGTATAAAGGTTATTTGTTGATGCTAAAACCGCTAACATCGAAGAATTAAGGGCATTAAGATTGTTTTGAAGTGTGGTAATTTCTCCGTTTACCTTCTGATCTATTACGGAGTCTATTTTATCTATATTAGCCATTCTCTATTGAGTTTTGAGTATTATATTCATTGAACAGATAAGCAAATTCAAGTACAGTCATTTTATTTTTATCAACCCGCTCCCCCATATGTTTAGAGAAAGCTGTTACTATTTCTTTAAAATGTGAATAATCGCAATCTATTTGTTTGCTGTTTGTTATACGCATTCTGTGTTCAAATCCCAGTTGCTCCAATTGTGCCTGCTTTTCGCTTATTTCATTTTCAATTAATTTTATAAAATCTGATTCCTCGTTTTTATTGGTTGGAGCACTAGCTTTAACACCTACGTTTTTGAGCGGCTCGACCGTCTCTTTAATCATGCCCTTTTTTATTAGAAACTTACTCACTTCAAGTACTCCGATAAGCGTTTTTAACCGGTATGTCTCTTTAAAAGTATCAATCAATAACTTAGTTGATCCGGTTCCGCATACATTAGAAAACTCCAGGCATAGATTATTCAGAGATTTTGAGAGCACTTTTCTAGGTACATTATCCTCTTTAGCCAGAGCATTTAGGTCATTGCCACAAATAACGCTTATGAATACGGATAAAGGTGTTTCGGCAATCAGATAATAAGTGTTCGACAATGCTTCGGCCAGACGTTTATTTCTTCTTGTACAGATCCTCGATATTATATATAATCGACGTTTTATAAGTGATGTTTTTATATTTTGCATATTGTTGTATTTTTGCGGGCAGGACATCCATGAGAGGCAGCCCTGCCATAGTTTTTAAATCATGTCTAAAAGGATTTTGATAAGCTCTTTAGCCTCAGCTTTACTAATTGACACTATGGCATTTCTTTCAATCAAATCCTCCTTTTTTACATTTTCTATGAGAAAGGTTATTTCCTCAGGAAGAGGATTCTTGCCTGAATATGGCTTTGTTTTTTGCACACTTATTGTTAAATCAGTCTCAGATTCTAATCTATAAATTTCATTTCTTTTTTCCATAACTTGATTTTTTGATTTATAATTATATTTTTTATACTAAAATGGGCAATTGTCATCTGAGTTATCAAATGGTAGTACAGCTTTTTCAGCTTCAGCAATGCCTTCTGTCAGACTTCTGATTAAATGATTACTATTATCCCATTCTGTATTATTCCCATCAATAACAGGCGTATATCTGCCATTATTTAGGTTGTATTTAAATACTGCTGTTCCAGGCTGGCCAAGGTGTCGAAACTTCACTTTTTGAACATAGACTCCAACCGTTCCGGCTTCCTTATCCCGATGTACTGTAATGCCGTAGTCTGCTTTATTGTAAAAGTTGGCCGAACCTGATATGTCATAGAGGGTTGGAACATCAAAAGCACCCTTAGGATCTTTATTCATCTTTCGGGGATGAGCCATCAAGAAAACAAGGATATCATTCCTCTGTGCAAAATTGGTTAACTCATCCAGTGCCTTACTGATGTAGTTTGTCTCACTCATTCCAGATGGCATCTGATGTTCTAGCCTGTTCCATGGGTCAATTACGAGAGCCTTAATACCTTTTCGTCTTATCAGATATTTCGCTTTATCTAATATTGTAGCTATGGTATAGTCTGTTTCTGGGCAAATAAAAAAGAAGTTATCGGCCATGTAATGTTTAACTTGCTGATATTCGTTTATCGGTGTACTGCCTTTATCGAACCTTTTGCCAGTAATCTTAGATGCAATCTTTGAAGCATGATATTTGAGTGGAAAGTTCTCCGGTGAAAAATAGGCAAACTTCCAGCCGTGAAGTATATTTAATCGTTCGGCTATCTCGTCAAGAAACTCACTCTTTCCACTTCCCGGGATGCCGGTTATAATAGCTAGCCTCTTAGTTTCAAAGCTACACAACTCGTCAAAATTTGAGTGACCTATTGTAATGCCTCGTTGTAGGCCCTTCTCAAATAAAGCGTCCAGCTCGTCTTCAAAGTCTTCAACAGTAAACACACCATCAACTTTAATCTCTTGTGCTGTTTTTAGACAGTCAAGTAAAGCTGCTGCACCTCTTTTACAGAGACATTCGTTTGCGTCTTTACAACCTTCTCCATATGTTACTATTCGGCATCTTTCAGCTCCAAAACGCCTGAGAAGTTCTTCACGCAAGATTAATCCTTTAGTATCCGTATCGCTTGCAATGTAGATAGTCTCTTTATCTTCAAAGTAATCTAAATAGTTATCCAGATAAGAAGTGTTTGCTGAGGCTCCATTTGGAACACTCACAGCCATTTTATACCCACAAGCGATAAAAGATAGAGCGTCGAACTCTCCCTCCGTTATAACGCATTCTTTCGCATTTAAAATGGCATAAAGATTATATGGGATTAGTTCTGCATTAGGAATCAGCTTGAAATACTTGTTCCCAGTACGATACTTTACGTTTACTAATTCGCCATTCAGGAAATAGTTAAACTGAATCGTGTTCATCTTTTTGTTTTCCTGAGGCATCCACTCCGGACCCTCTGTAATTTTCATATCCTTTACTATCACCTGAGGGATCATCCTACTTTCGAAGTATTTAATAACTTTGTCCGATAAGGAAGTGTTATTATGCCATTCAGGACGGAAATATTTTTTTTTCATGCTGTGCTCTTTAATACTGCCAGACCAATCACAATAATGGCAATGATATAAACCTTCATCTAGATTAAGAGAAAGGGATTTATCACGCTTATTGCTTCTACGGTCATGGCATTGTGGACAAATAGTCTTGATTTTGCCACTAGTCCGGCCATAAGGAATTGTTATGTTCAGGTCTGACCAATTCATTGTATTATCCATTTATGGTTCTCACGATCTAAACAATACTGTAAACTTGGACGTGGAGACATACCATCAGGTATTTGAACCGGATGATTTCTGTTACCATAACAGCGTTTGCCATCAACAATAAACTCACCGGCGCCAAGATCAATGCAGTTTGAAGCTTCAACACGATTGTATTCTCCTTTGTTGTCTGCCTTCTTGCTCCATGTCTGGGCTTTGAGCTTCCAATTCTTAACTGTTTTCCCATTTTTATCTATCCATTGAGAACCAGAATAACATTCAAAGAAAGTTCCAGGAGTAACATTGAGATTATTTTCTTTTATGTATGCCGTAACTTCATCTAAAGTGGGAGGCACAAATAACTTATCATCCTTATTTTTATCCTTATCTAATTCCTTATCCTTATTAGCTTTCGGTTTGGTTTCTGTAGCTTTCGTCTTGGTTAATTCTTGGTTCTCGTTAGGTTCTTCTTCGGTTCCTTTTTGGTTTTTAGGTCTACCACCTTTATTACCATTCTCCCAACGTTTTCGATTAGCTTCTAGTATTGGCTTTATTAAGCTAAATATTGCTTTTGGAAACCCTGATATTTCAGGCTCTTTGCCTTCCAAAGCATAAATACTTATAGTCCTATAGATAGTGAGTTGATCGCTATCATTAAGATCTTCCATCGCTTCGTAAAAGCTCCGGTAAAAGATATAACTATCTCTTTTTTCACTCATGATTATTTCCTTCCCTTAAACCTTCAAGTAATTCGTTGTTTTCTCGGATGATTTGACCTAAAGAGAAACCTATAGTAAGAGGAATATTTGATGATACTTTTTTATTGGGAAATAGGGCTATTATAGTTTTCATTTGGCATTCCCCTTCCCGAATAATTCGCCCTGCCTGCTATCCGGGACTAACCAATATAGTTTTCTTCCATCGGGAAGGATGCAATCTTGGATATCCATACCCTCTTTATTACGAAGGTCTGAGATCACCTTCCTTGCATCATTAAATCCAATTAGTTGATTTAGTTCAACGGCAGTATATTTACCGCCATTTAGAAATAACCGCCTGACTTCTTGTTTCGGCCGATAAGATTTAATACCTTTGTCGTGTTCTAAAAGTTTCCCCTGCTGTCCGGTAGGGGTTTCGTTTTTTTTATCCATATTTCCCCTCTTTTACAATTGTCCTGTAACAACATAATTTAGCGCTTTGCTTTCTATCTCATCTGTTGTGTTTTGGCGATTCTGGAGTAACCATAATTCGAGCTCTTTTTTTTCGAAATAGAGAAGCTTCTGGCGAGGCTTATAGCATGGTACGCTGTGGCTTGCAGAAAGTTTATAAAGTGTGGATTTACTTAATCCGGTAAACATTATAGCCTCTTCGAATGTGAGAACATTCTTTGCACCCAAAAGAGCATATTTTTCTATCCTGTTTAATTGCTCTTGAACTGTGATAGTATCTTTTATCATTTGTTGATGATTTTAATGATTATAAAATTAGGCTGTACAAACCTTTTATTTCTGCAATTGCACAACAAATATATTAAAAGAAATATATGCAACATATTGATAATCAAAAAGAAAAGCGACCGTTTAGTTTGTCGCTAAATGGTCGCTTTGAGTCGCTTAAATTGTAAATCAAGAACTTACAATGTCGCTAATTTTTTTATAAAATTCTTTATATTATCACTTTTTGTACATGGGACTGTTTTTGCTTTTGCTAATTTCATAGGCTTGCTTTTATATGAGAAATAAAGAGGTACCAATCGCTCCATTACTGCAGGCTTAATATCTGGATTTATTAGTAGCTCTAATAATTCCCTTAGAAGTTGTTTAGCGGGTTTCCATTCTAAGTGCTTAAAATTTTTTGGTTTATTACCACCGCCAAAAACATAATCAAAGTGTTTTTTGTCTGTACCATCGGGTATAAAACCGCCTTTTACTAATCCACTATAAAGTTGATCTAATTGCTCCTTTTTTAGTGTCCTTGTAGGGTGTATAGCTTCTATCTCAGGTTCTGGTTGAAGCTTGTTTTGTGTCTCATCTGGAAGGAACACCTTTAATTCATCTATATAAATATTGCAAACATCATTTAACGCTTTATACCAATCCCCCTCACGACTCAACCGTAATTCCGCTTGAGGTGTCCATTTGACCATTGATTTTCTTGTTTCTGCTGCTTTTTTATCAAAATAATCTATATAAGTCTGGAATTCATTTTTCTTTTCAGGATATAATTCATTATTTCTGTTTAATCCATATAATAGATTATCTAATATTACAGTTAGGCGTTCTGATCCATACTGCAAAAAAATAGTTTGAATAGTCTTAAAAAATATTTTTTTATTATCTGAAAGATACTTAGCGGTTTCTATAGTTTCATCGTGCATTATTGGCACAAATCCAAAATCAGATGCACTTTTACACGTATATCTATCCCACTCATCATTTATTTGTATCAACCTTGTGCTAATATCATTTATCAAGTCTAAATCATCCATATTATTAAAGTTTAAGTTCTGGTAAGCGGTTTATTGCATCCTCTTTAAGTATGTCTACTGCACGTGTATATTTCCCTGTATATTTTTTATTAACTCCAATAAGTTTTTGCACTACTTCTTTAAATTTCCCCATGTATATTCGCTTATAATTATTAGTCTATACATGGAATCATATCAACGGCTTTTCGTTTTGTCTCATCAATTATTTTGGCATAGATTTCTGTAGTTTTAATATTGGTATGACCTAATAGCTTTGATACGGTGTATAAGCTTACTCCATAAGTTAGCTCTAATGTTGCAAATGTATGGCGGCTGCAATGAAAACTAACATGTTTTGTAATACCTGCGGATTTAGACCATATCCTTATGATTAGATTAACGTAACTATCGGTTGGTAGAACAAAAATTTTGTCGCTACTTAATGCATTTCCTTTTTCTGGTAATTGCTTCATTGCTTCGTTACTTAATGGCAAATAAAGTTCATCATTAGTCTTTTGCTGTGTAATTCTAAGCTGTGCATTTCCATCGCTCTCTATTCGTAGATTACCCCATGTAAGATTCTTGATATCGCTTATTCTCAATCCGCATAAACAACTAAAAAGAAAGGCTTGTTTAACTGTATCACTGGCGCATTCGGTATTTGCTAACAATCTTACTTCATCTATAGTTAAGTACTCTCTCGTGCTTTTAGGTCTTTTGGGTTTATTGTCAATATCATTGGCTGGATTACTTGATATTATGCCGTCTTTTCTAGCTTGATTTAAACAGGTTACTAATAAGTTATAATAGTTTGTTTGTGTTCCTAGTGAGAGTCCCTTTTTACTATAGGTATCTTGAATATCTTTTTTTTTGCTATTACTAATTACAGTAGCAGTTTTCATATAATCAATAAAGCCAGATACGAACTTCTTATCTATTTGCTTAAAAGTAATAGAACCACCTTTATATCGCTCCAAATGGCATATTAATCCACCTATCATTTGTGGAAAACCTCTATTATTACCAGTCTCTCTAATTCTTTTCTCCGACAGAGAGTTTATATAATCAGATATTTTTATTTTTGATTTAAACCCACTATTACTAAACCCATGTTGATTGTTTTGTAATTCTACAATTTTTTTAGCTTTGATAGCATTCGCCAGCTGCAGGGTGTTGGCATTTGCTTCTTTGTCTGCTTTGGTACGCTCAGGGATTAAATATAATTTCAGAAACTCATATTCCCTTTTATTCTCGGTGTAAATATCCAGATAAATAGATTGGTTCCCTTTAGCTAATTTCTTGTATCTGATCTTTATTGGCTCTTTGGGTTTTGCTTGTTTCTTCATATTGCTACTCTTTAATTGTTTCCGAGTAACAAATATAATACTTATTTTGTTACTTGTTATTATGAGTAACAAGAAAGTAACAAATATAAGTAAAATAAAAGAGAACCAAAGGATAATGCGACTATCTTTTTGATTCTCTTTTTGTATTCTGTAAGTCCTTTATTTATTGGGATTTATTTTCTTTTGATTATTTTTTGATTGTTTTTATTTTCTTGTGTTCTTTTACTGTATGCCTATAACTCGCATAATGATAAAATTTGTAGATCGAAGGGAATATTTTCAACCTTCGAAAGTTCGTTTAATGAAAACTCTTTTTCGGGACTTATTACGAATAATTGCCTTACAAATTGCTTTAATCCGTTGGCTAGTGACTCCTTGTTTTGTGAATTACCCATCAGATGAAGTTCGTCTCTTTCCTGATTAAAATCGAGTTGCTTCCACACATAAAGCAGGTAGTAAATAATGTCTGCAGTTTCGCTGCATTTGAAATTATTAATCAACAGCACTTTTCCACGATCATAGCACATTACATCTACCGAACTCTTCCTGAGATAAGCATACATCTTCAGGTTATTACCCTGCTTGCTGCGTCCCGAAAGATATTCTGTAAGAGGGCTTGCCTGGCAATAGAAATGCGCATCCGGAAATTGGTCCAGAATCTGCCAATGAGCGCTTTTATCTACCGCAAATGCAACCACAACATTGGCTTTCTTCAAAATGTTATATAGAACAATCTCGTTCTCGTTACGAGTGTGACTATGATAAAGTATTGTTTCAACCTGTTCGTCCTCGAAAAGTTCAAAAGGAATCAGCGTGAACTTCTTTGTAACCACCATAACATTGACTTTCCTGTAAGCTTGTTTCAGGAAATCGTTCTCTTTAATCGCCTCTTTTACGTTTGCAGCCATCGATAAATTTTCATGGGTGTCCTTCTTAAAGAAGCGGTAGGCCTTTTCTTGTAAAGGATTGTAGATGGAATAAGAGAACTCTTCCGCGCTCAGGCGAACGGACAGGGTACATTGTTCTGTATTGGATAAATCAATTGGCGATATGCTCAACTTCTCAGTCATGTTATGGCATTTGAAAAAAAGAATAATGGCGCGTTGCGCAGTAAATCTCTTTTTTGTTTTTATATTCGTAGCACAAATATAAAAACAAAAAATGATTAATAGCTATTTGATTGGGCAAATAAAGGAAAATTTTCCTTACGAGCTCACTTCTCAACAGTCTCAGGCAGTGGATGCTTTGGCCGATTTTCTACTCTCTCCGGTAAACGATTCTCTGTTTATTCTGCGTGGTTATGCCGGAACTGGTAAAACTTCTCTTGTAGCAGCGGTGGTGAAGACTATGATGAAACTACAACAAAAAGCTATTCTTCTTGCACCTACCGGACGGGCAGCCAAGGTATTGTCTGTTTATTCCGGCCATCCGGCCTTTACGATTCATAAAAAGATATATCGACAACAGTCATTTAGTAACGAACTCTCTAATTTCTCTATAAACGATAACCTGCATCAGCACACTCTTTTCATTGTTGATGAGGCTTCCATGATTTCTAATGACGGACTTTCAAGCTCATCTTTCGGAACCGGACGCCTGCTCGATGATTTGGTTCAGTATGTTTATTCCGGGCAAGGCTGCAGATTGCTATTGATGGGCGATACGGCACAGCTTCCTCCGGTTGGAGAGGAGGAGAGTCCGGCGCTCACTGCTGAAGTTCTTCAGGGATACGGATTGACAGTGCGGGAGATGGACTTAACTCAGGTGGTTCGTCAGTTGGGCGATTCGGGTATTTTATGGAATGCCACAGCGCTGCGCCAGCTTATTGCCGACGAAGATACTTTTGCCTTGCCAAAAATTAAGGTTACAGGCTTTCCCGATATCCGAGTATTGACGGGCGACGAACTGATTGAAGAGATAAACAGCTGTTATGGTAAGGTGGGAATGGACGAAACAATCGTTGTGTGCCGATCTAATAAACGGGCAAATATCTATAATAAAGGAATACGTAACTCGATTCTTTATCGCGAAGAGGAACTTAGCGGGGGAGATTTACTGATGGTGGCAAAGAATAACTATTTCTGGACGGAGAAGTGTGCAGAGATTGACTTTATTGCCAATGGCGATATGGCTGTGGTTCGTCGTGTAAGGCGAACACGCGAACTTTATGGCTTTCGTTTTGCCGATGTGCAACTGACTTTTCCCGATTATCAGGACTTTGAGCTGGAAGCAACCGTGCTTCTCGATACGCTTCATACCGATGCTCCTGCACTCCCAAAGGCTGAAAACGATCGGTTATTCTATACCATTCTGGAAGATTATGTCGATATTTCTACCAAGCGAGAGCGGATGAAAAAGATGAAAGCCGATCCGCATTACAACGCCCTACAGGTGAAATACGGATATGCCGTAACCTGTCACAAAGCTCAGGGCGGACAGTGGAAAAAGGTCTTTCTTGATCAGGGATATATTTCACCGGAAATGCTCACTCCCGACTATATTCGCTGGCTTTATACAGCCTTTACCCGTGCAACGGAGACGTTATATCTGGTTAACTACCCCAAGGATCAAGTGGAATAATCCGTTAGATTGCATGGCTTTCCGTTTCTGTAAATGGATAGTTTGAATAAGTTAAGGCAATCTTACTTGTTTCTTAATACATTCTTTTACCAATAGTTTAATGAGTCTAGTAGAGCTAAAAGTAAAAAGGTGTAGACCTTTATATTTTTAGCTCTAGAGTTTATTATATTAAGCACTAGACTAAATTTAAAAGCCTTCGAAAAGTTTTAGCTAAAACCTCATGAATAGTTAGCTTAGAATACCTTATAAACCTGATACTGCAATAGCTGTCCTTTTATTAACAACGATATATGATCGGTTAATAACTTCTTTGTCTTAGGAAAAGGGTAGGAGGCTGACTTTAAAGATGTCTACAAAAAAAGAGCCGTTGCAAACATTTAGTTCGCAACGGCTCTAGGGTATAATTTTAATGATAAACGAAAAATCAGTTATTTACAAACCAGCAAGTTCTATAATCTTATCAACAGCTGCGTTAAGACCATCTTTGTTCTTACCACCAGCAGTTGCAAAGTGTGCCTGGCCACCGCCGCCACCTTGAATTAATTTGGCAGCTTCTTTAACCAGTTTACCCGCGTTTAATCCGCCATTAACCAGGTTATCAGAAATCATCACGGTAAGCATTGGTTTATCTTCATCTTCAGTTCCAGCTACAAAAAGCAGATTTTCAGTAATCTCACCACGTAATTGGAAAGCAATATTTTTAGCAGCTTCAGCTGGCAGTTGAGTAACAAATCTGATTAACTTCACTCCGTTGATTTCTTGTACGTTTTGAAGCAATCTTTCTTTGATGCTAGCTTGTCTTTCTTTCATGAAATCGTCCACTTGTTTCTTTAATCCTGAATTTTCTTCAATGAATTTGCGGATTGCTACACCTAGATCTGGAACATTATTGAATAAAGCTCTCATATCATTCAATGTATCTTGTACATTATCCATCAACTCTTCTACCTTGGCACCTGTATAAGCTTCAATTCTTCTAACTCCGGCAGCAACCGAACTTTCAGAAATTATTTTTACCATACCAATGTTTCCGGTAGCAGCCACGTGTGTTCCACCACAGAACTCAACAGATGAGCCAAAAGCAATAACACGAACTTCATCGCCGTACTTTTCACCGAACAATGCAATTGCACCTAGTTCTTTTGCATCAGCAATAGGAATATTTCTGTATTCATTCAATGGAATATTCTGGCGAATTCTTGCGTTTACAAGGTGTTCTACCTGACGAATTTCCTCATCAGTTACTTTCTGGAAGTGAGAGAAGTCGAAACGTAAAGAATCTGGTGAAACCAAAGAACCCTTTTGTTCTACATGTTCTCCAAGAACCTCGCGTAAAGCCTGATCGATAAGGTGAGTAGCAGAGTGGTTTGCTGCACAGGCAGCTCTTTTATCTGTGTCAACACAAGCCATCATAGGAGCTTCCATATTCTTTGGAAGTTGTTTTGTAATATGAACAGCCAGGTTGTTTTCTTTTTTAGTTGCAATAACTTCGATAGTTTCGAACTCACTAACGATAACACCTGTATCGCCTACCTGACCACCGCTTTCAGCGTAGAACGGAGTATGATCAAGAACTAGTTGATAAAGAGTCTGGTTCTTTTGTTTAATCTGACGGTAACGAAGGATTTCTACTTCGTATTCAGTATAATCGTAACCAACGAAATCAGAAGAACCTTCTTTCAATGTAATCCAGTCGCCTGTTTCAATTGCAGCAGCGTTACGTGCACGCTCTTTTTGTTTCTGCATCTCAGCGTTGAATCCTTCAAGATCAACAGTCAGTCCGTTTTCTCTCAGAATAAGTTCTGTAAGGTCTAACGGGAAACCGAAAGTGTCATATAGAGTAAATGCATCTTTACCTTCAATGCTGTTCTTTCCTGCAGCTTTAACATCGGCAATTGCCTTGTCGAGCATGCGGATACCGGTTTCAAGTGTGCGAAGGAATGACTCTTCTTCTTCCTTGATAACCTTTCCTATCAGCTCTTTCTGAGCAATCAATTCAGGATAAGCGTCACCCATGTTGTCGATAAGCACAGGAAGTAACTTATACATGAAGGCAGATTTCTGACCTAAGAAAGTATATCCGTAACGAACGGCGCGACGCAGAATTCTTCTGATTACGTATCCCGCTTTTGCGTTCGATGGCAACTGACCATCGGTTATAGAGAATGCAATAGTACGGATATGGTCGGCAATAACACGCATTGCAATATCGTTTTGTGCATCGGCACCATATTCAGTTCCCGCCATTTTAGCGATTTCCTTCAAGATAGGTTGGAATACATCAGTATCATAGTTAGATGTTTTTCCCTGAAGAGCCATACAAAGACGCTCAAAGCCCATACCTGTATCGATAACTTTTGCAGGAAGTCCTTCCAGACTACCGTCAGCCTTACGGTTGAACTGCATAAACACAAGGTTCCATATTTCAATAACCTGTGGGTGAGACTGGTTTACCAGTGAAAGACCACTAACGGCTTTCCGTTCTTCTTCAGAACGTAAGTCAATATGAATTTCGGAACAAGGACCGCAAGGACCTGTATCGCCCATTTCCCAGAAGTTATCGTGACGGTTTCCGTTTATAATACGATCTTCTGGTAAGAATTGTCCCCAGATAGCAGCTGCTTCGTTGTCGCGTTCCAGTCCATCAGCAGGACTTCCTTCAAAGACTGTGGCATACAAAAGGTTTGGATCGAGTTTTAAAACTGTTACCAGGTATTCCCATGCCCATTCAATAGCTTCTTTCTTAAAGTAATCGCCAAAAGACCAGTTACCCAACATCTCAAACATGGTGTGGTGATATGTATCGTGACCAACTTCTTCAAGGTCATTGTGCTTACCACTCACGCGTAAACATTTTTGTGAGTCGGCTACACGGTGATACTTAGCTGGGTGGTTACCCAAAATAATGTCTTTAAACTGATTCATCCCGGCATTGGTAAACATCAATGTAGGGTCATCTTTAATTACCATTGGGGCTGAAGGTACAATCTGGTGTCCTTTGGATTCGAAAAAAGTTTTAAATGATTCTCTGATTTCTTTTGCTGTCAACATAAGCAATTATATAGTTATCAAGTTAATATTCCGAAAAATGATTTGCAAAGATAGCTCGTTTTATTATTTTTGTACCTATTATTGCGCAAAAATATTGATGGCTGGTCCATTAAAAACTTATAAAAGATGGAGAGATGTGCACAACTTTAAGCATTATGGCCCTACAATTGTTGCCTGAATAAAGAATTTCTTCCATACTTTTGCTGGCTTTTAGCAATTTCTATTAGATGTGATCTCGGGTTTGTTTTTAATAAATAATGGATAAAATTAGATATTATGGCTTATAATGCTAATAAAGATTTGAAATTGTATTACTCCATTGGTGAGGTTGCGGAGATGTTTAATGTAAACGAATCCTTGTTGCGTTTTTGGGAAAAGGAGTTTCCGGTTATTAAACCAAAAAAGAACGCTAAAGGTACGCGACAATACAGAAAAGAAGATCTGGAAAATATTAGGTTAATCTATCATTTGGTTAAAGAAAAAGGAATGACTCTTCCCGGAGCCCGACAAAAACTAAAAGATAATAAAGAGCAGACTATTAAAACTTTTGAAGTGGTGACTCGCTTAAATCAGATTAAAGAAGAACTACTAAATATTAAAAAGGAGTTGGATGAGTCTTAATGACTCTTCAACTCCTTTTTAATTCTATTATTATAAATGGGTATTTATTCTTCAATACGTTTAACCTCTTTTACATCCTTAATCTTTCGTAGATTATCGCAGATAGTTTTCACGTCGTCAACGTCATGTACGTACAATTTTATTCTTCCTTCAAAGATTCCATCATTAGCTTCTATATTTACTCTTTGAATATTTACATTTAATTGTCGTGAAATAACTTCGGTTACCTGATTAAGCAGGCCAACAGAATCGATGCCTTTTACGTAAATAAATATAGGGAAGTATAGTGTTTTATGAGTATCCCAGTTGGCAGCAATTATACGATTGCCAAAACTGCTTTTAAGTTTATTGGCTATAGGGCATTGACGCTTATGAATAATGATATCATTATTTTCGTCCATATATCCAAGTACATCATCCCCCGGGATAGGTTTACAGCATCCTGCTATTTTATAGCTTTTTTGTATAGTATCCTCTGTAAGCGTTAAGATTTTCTTTTTGTCTATCTTCTCAATAGGCTGTTTTTCTTCCGGTTTCTCTTTCTGATCTTTGCTTGTACCGAAAGAGAATTTTAAGTATTTCTTCCAGCTTGTACTTTGCTTTTCATTCAGAACATTCTTGTCTGTTTCGCCTAAAACAAAAACATTGTTTCCAAGATTGGCCAAAAATTCTTCTTTGTTGGCAGAGTTATGCAGTTTACACAGTTTATCAATATTTGCTGATTCAGGACGAATTTCTTCATTTTTGAAGAACTCTAGCATAATAGTCTCGCCATCTTTCTGAGCACTCCTCTGTTCTTTCTTAAGAATCGCCGATATTTTAGCTTTAGCCTTGGCCGTTGTTGCAAAATTCTCCCATTCCGGTTTTACCTTCTGCGAACGCGATGTAAGAATCTCTACTTGGTCTCCGCTTTCCAGCTTATGGCTCAGTGGAACTAGCTTATGATTTACTTTTGCTCCGATACAGTGACTACCAAGATAGGTATGTATTGAAAAGGCAAAATCAAGTGCTGTGGAGTTTTGAGGCATCGTTTTAATTTCTCCTTTAGGAGTAAACACGAATATCTCAGAAGCAAACAGATTCAGCTTAATAGTATCAAGAAAGTCAATGGCATCAGGTTGTGGATCGTCAAGAATCTCTTTGATTGTTCTGAGCCATTTTTCCAATTCGCCTTCATCTTCACTTCCGCCTCCTTCTTTGTATTTCCAGTGAGCTGCGAACCCTTGTTCGGCAACTTCATTCATACGGTCGCTTCGAATCTGCACTTCAATCCACTGTCCGTTGCTTCCCATTAGGGTAACGTGAAGTGCCTGATAGCCATTTGCTTTAGGATGGCTTACCCAATCTCTTAGTCGGTCGGGGTGAGGTCTGTATATTTTGGAGATAGAGACATAAATATTAAAACATTCATTAAGCTCTTCCTCTTCATTCTTCGGAGTGAAAATAATGCGGACAGCAAGCAAATCAAAGATTTCTTCAAAAGGAAGATGTTTGGTTTGCATTTTATTCCAGATGGAATAAATAGATTTAACTCTCGCAATAATCTCATATTTCAGCCCCATTTTGTCCAATTGAGCACGGATGGGAGCTGTGAAGTTCTTGAAAACTTCGTCACGATGAGCTTCTGTAGCCTTAAGCTTTCCTTGTATTTCGTTATAAATTTCCGGATGTTCGTATTTGAAACTGAGGTTCTCCAGTTCAGTCTTTATTTTATTTAGCCCTAACCGGTTGGCCAGTGGAGCATAAATATATAACGTTTCTCCAGTAATTTTATATTGCTTGTTGGGAGGCTGAGATCCCAATGTTCGCATGTTATGAAGACGGTCTGCAATTTTTATAAGAATAACGCGGATATCGTCAGACATAGTCAGCAACAATTTCTTGAAGTTTTCTGCCTGAGCGGAAGCATGCTCGCCAAATATACCACCGGATATCTTAGTTAATCCGCTTACAATCTGGGCAATCTTTGGACCAAAGATGTTTTCTATATCTTCAACCGTGTAATCTGTATCTTCTACAACGTCATGAAGTAAAGCCGAACAAATGGATGTTGAGCCTAATCCTATTTCGTTGCAAACGATTCTTGCCACTTCAATAGGGTGCATTATATATGGCTCACCAGATAAACGCTTGATTCCCTTATGAGCCTGATTGGCAAAATTAAAGGCCTTCGTGATGATTTCAACACGTTTGCGATGTCTGGTAGCTAGATAATCATTCAAAAGTTCCTGAAACCCTTGTTCAATCATCTCCTCATCAGTTAGATGCTCGTTTTTATCTATATCCATTGTTTATTCTTCTCTTTTGTGGGTCTTGCAAAAATAAACAAAATTCCCTAGCTAACAAGCAATTTAACTAATGAAGTATATGTTTTTTATTTACGGATTTTTAGTTTCTTTCCGGCTCTGATATTAGTGCCTTTCAATCCATTCCATTTTTTAAGTTGTTTTACTGTTACGCCATATTTATCAGCTATATCAGAAAGAGTTTGTCCGCTTTTAACTTTATGAGAAGCGATTCTTGCTTTCTTACTATGGCGACTATGCTTTTGAACAACCGGTTTTTCTTCTGCAACTTCTTCTGTAGGAGAAACTGTTGGTCTGTTGCTAAACAGTTCTTCAGCGCGGTATGCGTAAATAGTATCTTGTCTGTCAATAAATGTATTAATATAGTTTCTGGGGAGACGAAGTGTACATGCTTCTGCATTTCCTGGAATAACATCTATTTTATACTGTGGATTAAGACTTCTTATCTGATTAATGTTCACACCACAAATATCTGCAATTTGCTCAAAATGAAGTTGCTTACTAACAACTACTGTGTCTGTATTCTGATCAATATCAGCTTCCATTGGACAAATATTATGATCACAATAATATGTCATAACATAATTTGCTGCAATAAAAGCAGGAACATATCCTCTGGTTTCTTGTGGCAGGTAATTGTAAATAGCCCAATAATCTCTTGCTCCGTTTGCACGTCTGATTGCTTTATTTATATTTCCGGCTCCGCAATTATAAGCTGCAATAACAAGATTCCAGTCTTTGTATATTGTATATAAGTCTTTCAGATATCGTGCTGCTGCCCAGCTGGCTTTGATTGGATCTCTACGCTCGTCAATAATACTATTGGTCTCTAATCCATATAGCTTTCCTGTTCCAATCATAAATTGCCAAAGTCCGGCTGCACCAACAGGTGAAACAGCCTTAGGGTTAAGAGCCGATTCAATGATAGGAAGGTATTTCAATTCCTGAGGAATATTATATGCGTCGAGCGCTTCTTCAAAAATTGGCATATAAAAGTTTGACGCTCCAAGCATATAAGAAACCTGCTTACGAAGTTTACCGGAGTACATTTCAATAAATTTCCGTACAACATCATTATAAGTTAATTCCATAACAGCAGGAATGCGAGATAATCTGTCTATATATACAGAGTCCGGGAATGTAGGATTCTCATCCTTTGTCAGGCAGTCATTGCTCAATGATAGAGAATTCTTTGAATGCCATTCATTAAGTAAACTATCTACATCGTACGTCATGCTTTGAGGTAAACCTATTGTCTCTTCGCGAGTAGTTCCGTTTTGGTGGACTGTCACGTTGATACTTTGTGCATTTACCGATGTATAACTTACAAATAGGATAGAAAGGATTAGGAAAAATTTCTTCATGTCTTTTTTTTAGAATTTAATACTGCATTGCACACCGAGAGTGTTTTTTGCTGAGTGATTATTGTTTATCACTGTCGGGTTGATTTGTAAACCGATGTCAGGTGTTATATCAAAGTTTGATAACTCTGCATCCACATAAGCATCTATAATGGAAACTAAATACACTCCGATAAAGGCAAATATACTTAGGTCTCGGTATCTTCTATATGAATCTTTTTTATTCTTAAAGACTGTTTTAAGCCAATCCTTTTTTGCTTCAACATCGTAACCTGGAGAAAGAAAATTCAGATAACTGGTTGTCTTGTCATCATTGTCCATTATGTCTTGATAGGCTTGCGAATAATCTTTATAATATTTATTATTCCAGCTTAAAGCATATGTACAAGCAACGAATCCTCCATAGATAATGGGCAATTTCCAGTATTTACGGTTATATATTTGTCCTCCGCCGGGAAATACAGCCGCTAACCAGGTTGCTTTTGTTGAATTAGGTATAAATAATGGCTTTTTTAGAACTGACATGGAATCAGTTGACATCTGAGATTGATCTAGCTTTAATGGAGAATTAATATCAGATATATTCTTTTTGTTTATCAGTTCAAGGCTGTCAGCAGTTGAAACTTTTTGTTTAGGAGAACTTACATCTTGTCGATGTTTTCTGGCCTGAGGAATATTTATGGTGCTGTCTGCCTTAGTAATAGTCTGTTGTGCATACAGATCAATCCCTGTTACCTGAATTGCACAGAGTAACAGGGTTATAAGTATACGGTATGTCAATTTATTAACTGTCAATTGTTTATTTATTCTTAATGCTATCGAAGATTTCCATGATTCTTTCAAGGTCTTCCTCGTTACTAAATGGAATGCTAATCTTACCTTTTCCTTTGGCTGTACAAGATAATTGTACTTTTGCGTTGAAGAATCCTGATAGATGTTTTTTCAGGATATTATATTCTTCTGGCAATTTATTACCTTTGGTAGCTAAGGTTTTCTTTCCGCTTTTTATTGTTTCTCCTTGATTGAGCGCCTTTACAATTTCTTCAACTTTACGAACTGAATAAGAATGCTGAAGAATTTCTTCGTAAACTTTAACTTGAAGTTTTGGATCATTAAGGGTAATCAAAGCCCTTGCATGCCCCATATCAATAGTCTTGTTTTGTAAAGCTACCTGTATTTGAGCAGGAAGTTTTAATAGACGAAGATAGTTGGCTATAGTAGTTCTCTTTTTACCAACACGTTCACTGAGTCTTTCCTGAGTCAGATTATATTGTTCAATCAAGTGTTGATAAGCAAGTGCTATTTCAAGAGAATTTAAGTCTTCTCTCTGAATATTCTCAATCAGAGCCATTTCCATCACATTCTCATCATCTGCTGTGCGGATGTAAGCTGTGATTGTTTGAAGTCCGGCTAACTGAGAAGCTCTATAACGACGCTCACCAGCAATAATCTGGTAAGAGTCATCCGATATTTTTCTCAGTGTTATCGGTTGAATAATACCAATTTCTTTAATAGAGTCTGCCAGCTCTTCAAGAGCTGTCTGGTCAAATTCGCGACGTGGTTGAGATGGATTGACCGATATTTTGGATAATTCTATTTCATTAATGGAAGATGAGCCTTCAGTCTTTACTTCATCCATTGAAATCAAGGCATCTAATCCTCTTCCTAAAGCAAATTTTTTGTGTACTGCCATGTCTTATCTTACTTACTATTTCGTTTAATAATTTCCTGTGCCAATGACAGGTGATTCTTTGAACCTGTAGAATCAGCATCGTAAAGGATGACCGGGAGCCCATGACTTGGAGCTTCACTTAGTTTTACATTACGTTGTACCACTGTCTTAAATACCAATTCCTGGAAATGTCTTTTCACTTCATCATAGATTTGGTTCGCAAGTCGCAGGCGGGAGTCAAACATGGTGAGCAGGAATCCTTCTATTTCAAGTTCCGGGTTAAGTTTGGACTTTATAATTTTAATTGTATTCAGCAATTTGCTGATTCCTTCCAATGCAAAATATTCACATTGTACAGGGATGATAACCGAATCGGCAGCTGTAAGAGCATTGACAGTTATCAGTCCTAGAGAAGGAGAGCAGTCTATAAGTATATAGTCGTATTCTGCTTTCATTGGGGTTAATATCTTTTTCAGTACTCTTTCTCGATCGGGGAGATTAAGCATTTCAATTTCCGCACCAACTAAATCAATATGTGACGGAATAATATCGAGTCCGTCGATATCTGTCGTGTATATTGCTTCCTTCGTTTCTTCGTTGTTTATTATGCATTCGTAAATACTGCATTCTACTTCTTTAAGATCCACTCCTAAACCGGAGGAAGCATTAGCTTGAGGGTCGGCATCAACAACAAGAACCTTTTTCTCCAACGTTGCAAGAGACGCTGCAAGATTGATGGTTGTCGTTGTTTTTCCGACGCCACCTTTTTGATTGGCTAAAGCGATAATTTTTCCCATACTACTTTTAATTTGTTGAGGCGAAATAAGTAATAAAAACTTAGAGCACCTACTAAAAAAGGAAAACATTGCAAAATCTGTTGATAAGTTACCTCTTTTGTTAATAACTATCAGACAGTGAGCATACAGATACTAAAAAAGATATTTGTCTTTATCCTGCAAATATATACATTTCCATTTAATAAACTTTCATTTTTTAAACCGGCTTGCATAACATTAAGATTTGTAAACTACTGAGGGTATGATGAGAGAAGATTATTTAACTCGATTTATGTTTTTAATCTTCTGTACAAAAACTTGCTTAGATTTTATCAGGAATATTAGTTGTTCTGTACAATATGATCTGATAATATCCTTAAAAATGAGGCTATTTCTCTCTAATGCTTTTATGTTCTTTCTTTTGTTTATCATTGTTTTTTCTCTACTTTTGTGCTAAATAATTTAATAAAAGAACATTTTACGGATGGAAAACGAGAGACCGCTAATACTCATTTCTAATGATGATGGGTTTATGGCAAAAGGAATCAACGAATTAGTTAAGTATGTTCGTCCTTTAGGGGACATTGTTGTAATGGCTCCGGATTCACCACGCTCTGGAATGGCTTGTGCCATTACTGCTGATCGTCCTGTGAAATATACATTAATGAAAAAGGAGCCGGGACTTGCTGTTTATAAATGTTCGGGTACCCCGGCCGATTGCATAAAATTGGCTAAATATGCAGTTTTAGATCGACAACCGGATTTGGTAATAGGTGGTATTAATCACGGAGATAATGCTGCTGTGAATGTTCACTATTCCGGAACAATGGGAGTTGTAATAGAAGGTTGTCTTAGTGGAGTTCCTTCAATCGGTTTCTCTATCTGTGATCATAATCATGATGCAGATTTTGAACCAACGGCTGATATTATTCGAAGCATAACTCAGAAAGTGATAGATGATGGTTTGCCAAAAGGTATTTGTCTGAATGTAAATTTTCCGCTATGTCCTGAAATTAAAGGAGTAAAAATATGCCGCCAAACAGTAGGACAGTGGACACACGAATGGGCACGTAGAAGCCATCCTAACGGAAGTGAATATTTCTGGTTGACTGGCGATTTTGAAAATCATGAACCGGATGAAGAGGATACAGATAATTGGGCGCTAAATCATGATTACGCAGCTATTACTCCTACAAAAGTTGATGTTACAGCCTATGAGGTTATGGATCAACTGAAGGCCTGGAAATTATAAAGATAAGGATGAAATATTATTTAATTGTAGGTGAAGCTTCGGGAGATTTACATGCGTCTAATTTGATGCGTGAATTAAAACATGAAGATACGAATGCTGAGTTTCGTTTCTTTGGCGGGGATTTAATGTCTGCTCAGGGAGGAACACGTGTGAAGCACTATAAAGATTTGGCATACATGGGGTTTATTCCTGTACTTCTGCATTTACGCACTATTTTTGCCAATATGAAATTGTGTAAGGAGGATATTATTTCTTATGCTCCTGATGTGGTAATATTGGTTGATTATCCCGGATTTAATCTGTCAATTGCAAAGTTTGTGAAAACACAGACAAGAATTCCGGTTTACTATTACATATCTCCTAAAATATGGGCATGGAAAGAATATCGCATAAAAGATATAAAGAAGTATGTTGATGAACTGTTTTCAATTCTTCCTTTTGAAGTTGATTTCTTCCACGGGCACCAATATCCGATACATTATGTAGGTAATCCAACTGTTGATGCGGTTGAAGCCTTTTGTGCAAATCATCCGGAGGATTTTACTTCTTTCACTGCAGAAAATAAACTGGTCGAAAAACCAATTATAGCATTGCTTGCTGGTAGTAGGAAGCAGGAAATAAAAGATAATTTGCCTGATATGTTGAAAGCTGCTTCTAAATTTTCAGATTATCAGTTAGTGCTGGCAGGTGCTCCGGGTATTTCTTCAGATTATTACCAGAAATATATTCAGGACGTAAAGGTGAAAATTGTCTTTAATCAGACATATCGTTTGCTTCAGCACTCATCTGCAGCTTTGGTAACCTCGGGAACTGCAACCTTGGAGACTGCTTTGTTTCGTGTACCTCAGGTTGTTTGTTATCATACACCGCTAGGCAAAGTTATTTCTTTCCTTAAAAAGAAAATATTGAAGGTCAAGTTCATTTCATTAGTTAATCTTGTTGCCGGGAAAGAGATTGTTCGCGAACTTGTAGCAGATACAATGACTGTTGATAATATGCAGTCAGAATTAGAAGCTGTATTACTTGATAATGTAAAGCGTCAGCAAATGCTTGATGAATATGACCGGATGATTGAGATTCTTGGTCCTTCTGGTGCTTCAAAGAAAACCGCTAATAAGATGGTTGAATTACTGAAAGACCGGAGGTAAACTGTAAGTCTGATAGATAATTACCAGAATATTAAAAAACTTTTTTAAGCATAATTTAATTAGCCGCAATGCAGTAAAATGATTGCGGCTTTGTTTATTCTATGTAGTAAACAAATTTAGAGTTATGAAAAGATTAAGTTATTATCTACTGTTATTAGTGTTGGTCTTAATTCCAACCCTTCAATCTTGCGATCTTGATGGTGATGATGGTTATTCATTAGGTAATTACACTATCGCTTTGGGTACAGTGAAAGTTGATGCTGGTAATGTTTCCTTCGTTTTGGATAATGGAGAAAAGTTATGGCCGGCAGCCACTCTTGTTCCATATAAGAATCTGGAAAATGGAACAAGAATAATTGGAAACTTTACACTGTTAAGTGATGCCCAGAATGGTTTTGATCATTATGTTCGTCTGAATGATTATTCTGTAATATTAACTAAGAATATAATTAATCTTACAGAAGAGAATAAAGATAGCATAGGAGATGATCCTGTTAGAATAACTGATATGTGGGTAGGTGGTGATTATCTAAATGTAGAGTTTGACATGAATATTCCCGGTGCATTAAAGCATCGTGTTAACCTCGTAAAGAATACCACGTTACAATATCCTGATGATGGATATATTCATCTTGAATATCGCTATAATGATATGAATGATGTTACAGACTATGTAGCACATAGTATTGTTTCATTTAGCCTTGGAGATATGGGCGTTGGTCATACAGACAAGAAAGGATTGAAAATCAGGATTAATTCGGCTGTGAATGGTGAAAAGGTCATTACTATTGACTATAAAGACCTTCAGACTGATAAGTCAATAGCTGCTTTACCTGAGAAAATTAAAGAACGGGTCAATTAAGAATTGCTTGTGTGCAAGCAAATGTGGATGTTTAAATTAAAAAAGGAAGTCATTGTTGACTTCCTTTTTTTAATATATGATGTTTAATGTAATTAAAACAATGTGATAACATAAAGATATATAACAGCTGCAGGAACTGCAATTAATAAACTGTCAAACCGATCCAGTATTCCGCCATGTCCCGGGAAAAAAGTTCCGGAATCTTTTATGCCCATATGTCTCTTTATCATTGACTCTGCTAAGTCTCCCCAGGTTCCGAATACAGAAACTACAAGACCTAATCCGGCCCATTCAATAGAAGATAAGAATGGAAAGAATCTACCTAAAACAAAACCAGTTATCAAAGTGATAACAGCTCCGCCAATAAAACCTTCCATGATTTCTTTGGAGAGATTCGTTCGAACAATCTGTGCTTGCCGAATAAAGTTCCAAAACAATATGCACCGGTGTCATTTAGCCATATAAAGATGAATATGGATAATGGAAGAGCATAGTTGTAACTTACGGTTCCAGTATTATCTACCTGAAAAGCAAGAACATTTAGTAAAGCAAATGGCAATCCAATATAAAGCTGAGTCAGCGTTGAGTATGCCATGTTATTTACAGGATTTGACTTCTGGAGATAAAGTTCACTGATAATAAGGTATATTATCAGAAAAAGATAAGGAATAAAAATCTGAGAACCGGAGAGATTCATACAAAACCCCAGAAAAGCAAAAAAGAGGTATACACCTCCTAATATATTAATAACTACGTTTGTGCTTACATTCTCATTGTTATTAACCAGATTGCTGAATTCGTGTACAGCAAGTGCTGATATGATAGCAAATAGTATTGCAAAAGATATAGGGCTAATAACGATACAGCACACGAGCACTGCAACTATCAATGCTCCTGTAACTGTACGTTGAATAAAGTTATTTTTTATCATTCTTCTATTAATTCATTGTATTATCTTCTCCGTCTGCCTGTACGGGAAGGTCTGCTTCTGTTTTAGAAGGATTAAGATTTGTTTCAGGTTCTTTCTCTAAAGAAGAATTCTTTTTCGCTGTCTCAGCTTGTTCTTCTGTTGATTTCTCTGTTGCCATGATTTCGGCAGAGCGAGAAGTCCATGGACGTTTTCCGAAAATACGTTCTACGTCTTCAGCAAAAATAACTTCTTTTTCTATCAATAAATTAGCCAAAGCATTATGCTGTTCTTTATGTTCTGAAAGAATTCTTTTTGCTCTGTCATACTGACCATTGATTAAAAGCTTAGCTTCTTCATCAATCATTTCGGCTGTTTTATCGCTATATGGCTTGTTGAAAGAATATTCTTCGTTATTATAGTAGCAAAGGTTAGGAAGTTTATCACTCATACCCAGATAAGCAATCATTCCATACGCCTGCTTGGTAACACGTTCCAAATCGTTCATTGCTCCGGTAGAAATATGACCTACGAATAATTCTTCGGCTGCACGTCCTCCAAGGGTTGCACACATTTCATCCTGCATTTGTTCTTTGGTAGTAATCTGTCTTTCTTCTGGCAGATACCATGCAGCGCCCAATGCTCGTCCACGAGGAACGATAGTAACCTTGATCAATGGATTGGCATGCTCAAGCAACCATGAAAGACTTGCGTGTCCGGCTTCGTGGAGTGCAATGGTTTTGCGCTCTTCAGTAGTCATGATTTTGCTTTTCTTTTCCAAACCACCAATAATTCTGTCAACAGCATCCAGAAAATCTTGCTTTCCTACAAATGTTTTTCCATGACGGGCAGCAATCAAAGCAGCTTCGTTGCAGACATTTGCAATATCTGCACCTGAGAAACCAGGTGTTTGACGAGCCAAAAGATCAACATCTACTGTTTCATCTATTTTAATTGGACGTAAATGAACTCCGAATACTTCTTTTCTTTCATTTAAGTCGGGCAAATCTACATGTATCTGACGGTCAAAACGTCCTGCACGAAGCAGAGCCTTGTCAAGTATATCCGCACGGTTAGTAGCTGCCAGAATAATAATACCACTATTAGTACCAAAACCATCCATTTCGGTGAGTAATTGGTTCAATGTATTTTCGCGTTCGTCATTTCCACCCATGCTTGGATTCTTTCCGCGTGCTCGTCCTACTGCATCAATTTCATCAATGAAAATAATACAAGGAGATTTTTCTTTAGCTTGTTTAAACAAGTCTCTTACACGTGAAGCACCAACTCCTACGAACATTTCTACAAAGTCGGAACCCGAAAGAGAGAAGAATGGTACATCTGCCTCGCCGGCTACAGCCTTGGCAAGTAATGTTTTACCTGTTCCCGGAGGGCCTACAAGTAATGCTCCTTTAGGAATTTTTCCTCCTAATTCGGTATATTTTTGTGGGTTTCTAAGGAATTCTACAATTTCTTCAACTTCCTGTTTTGCTTCAGCCAATCCGGCCACATCCTTAAAGGTGACTTTAACCGATCCTCCTTTTTCGAATAGTTGTGCTTTTGATTTTCCAACGCTGAAGACGTTAGAACCAGAACCGCCTCCGCTACCCATTTTACGCATGAAGAAAAGCCACACTCCGATGAGCAGAACAAAAGGTAATATGTTTAATAAAAAAGCACTTATATAGTCTTTTTTCTCAGCATATTCTTCTTTTCCCTGGAAACGAGCTTCGTCTTTTTCCTTTTCCAGGAATCTGCTTACAGACTCATTGGACGGAACTCTTGATGTAACTACAGGAGAAGTACCAACTTTTGAGGCATCCTGTTTGAATACGTCTTTTATATGCTCCGGTTTGATATAAAGTTCAACAGTATTATCATTGTAAGTCACAACTTTAGAAGCATATCCATTGCGGACATACTGTTGAAACTCACTATAACTGATTGGCTTTGTCATCGAACCTCCCTCACTCGAGAGATATAGCCCGATTAGCATCATGGCTATAATTGCATACATCCAGTTAAGGCTGAACTTAGGCATGTTCATTTTGTTATTTTGTTTTTTGTTGTTACTCATCTGTTCTAAAATTAGTCAAGATCTGGTATCGCTTTTAATTTAGCATCGGCCCAAAGATGTTCAAGGTTATAATATTCTCGTATTTCTGGCAAGAATATGTGAACCATTACGTCTGAGTAGTCCATTGCAACCCACTCGCAATTATTCAATCCATCGGTACCTATTGGCTTTATGTCTGTATTCTTTCTTACGAATTCTCTGACTTCGTCTGTGATTGCGCTAACATGACTAGGTGAATTAGCTTGGCATATAACGAAATATTTGCATATCGTATCGCCGATCTTCGTCAGATCTGCTACTACTATTTTATATCCTTTTTTCTCCTGAATTCCTTCTACTATTTTCTGTACTAATACTTTTGTTTCGCTCATTTATTTTCTATGAAAGATTAATAATAATCTGATTTTAGTTTATCTGTAAAACAATAATTTACAAATATACGCCGTTTTATTGTATCGGCGAAAGTAAAAGTGAAAATCTCTCTTGTTTTTGTATTTTTTTAGATAAAAACCTTCCAATTTTTTATTTCTCTCTGAAATTTTAAACAAAAAAAGTGGCTAAAGTGTTTCATGTTTCTCAAAGATTTCCTATCTTTGCATCGCAATTGAAAAATTGGGCTATGGTGTAATGGTAACACTTCAGTTTCTGGATCTGACTTTTAAGGTTCGAATCCTTATAGCCCAACAAAATAGAGATGCGGTAATAATCAACGGATTATTACCGCATTTTTCTTATCAGCCTGCCATGCGTAATTGAAACTTAAGTGTATTGTGCTTTGAAATAAAATAGCAATACATCTCTTTTATAGGAAAGCAGAGTCATAAAGCAGGCATATTCCAATATTTACTCTTAGGAAGCTTTAAATAACTTCATTTCGGATTATAACAAAACTCCGGTCTAGCATTTTAAAAACTGTTCGATTAATCTTTGAATTCTTGTACAAAAGAATACATTCTTCTGTACAGAACAATTAATTCTTTTGTACAGAAGAAAGAGATGTTTTGTACAAGAGTTTAAAAACATTATTCCTGAAAAAATAGAAATGTTGTGGGAGGTAAAAAGAAGTCTCGTTATGCTTTATGATAACTTGAGCTGCAAATTAAAAATGTATTGGGGCTATATAATTTGTTTTATGTCGAGAATTTTAGCTCAATTATAAAGCTTAAATTTTTGATTATGAGTATGATATAATAATATAGTTGTTAAAAAAACTAGAATGTTTAAGCGTGAGATAAAGCGCTAGATTGCTAGATCACTGCTAGATCAAATTTGGTTGATCTAGCACTTCTATTTTTCTTATTTACAACGCATTAAATGCCAACTGCTAGATTGCTAGATCAATTTTGCAAAAAAAAATTTCCGAGAGTAATGTGTTTTGGATTTAAATTATATAGATAGGTCTGATTATGTCTGAGAAATAAATGTTTAGCATTTTCTTCCCAAAAATGGTAGAGTGGTATTTTAAACAAAAAAAAGAGCCTTCGTTAAAAGGCTCTTTTTTTATTTGTTGTAAGATTATTAATCTATTTAGTAGATTGATCAATAACTTTAATCTTTTCCAATGTAAGTTCTAGATCGGACTTTAATTTCTCAACTTTTCTATTCAATTCTGTAACCAGGCTATTACCTTTCTTTGAAGAAGAAGTAAGGAATCCAAGATTGTTTTCGTAAGTCTTTATTTCGTTCTTCATTGATTCGTAAGCACGAACCAATTTTTCACGTTCACGATAAAGTGTTTGAGCACCGCCCTTTTCACCTTGTCCGGCTACGTTACTGATATTTGTTTTAAAGTTATTCAGTTTTCTGTTTGCAGCACTTATATTTAAACGATCGAATTGCTTATCAACTAAATCATGGAATTGCTTATAAAGCTTATCCTTTTCTTTGAAAGGCACATGACCAATTGCATTCCATTCCTTTATAGTTTCACGAACAAGATTACTTGCTTCGCTAGCTTCCAGACTTTCGTCAAGTGTTGTCAATTTCTCAATAAGTGCTTTCTTCTTCTGCAAGTTTTCAACCTCAATAGAATGTAGAGAAGAAGTTGCTTTGTTTTTCTGTTCAAAGAAATAATCGCAAGCTTCAATGAAACGTTTCCAGATTGGATCTGAATATTTTTTAGATACAGGACCAATGGTTTTCCATTCTTTCTGAAGTTTTGTGAGAATATCTGAAGTTTCTTTCCAGTCAGTATTATCTTTAAGAGCTTCAACTTTTTCACATAGCACTTTCTTCTTTTCCAGATTTTCGTTCATTTCTTCTTTAATCTTCTTGAAGAATTCACCTTTCTTTTTAAAGAAGTCGTCGCAAGCTGCACGGAATCTTTCGAAGATCTTAACGTTCATCTTCTGTGGAGCAAAACCGATAGTTTTCCATTTGTTTTGCAGCGCAATAATTTCCTGAGTCTTCTTTTCCCAAGCTGTGAAAGAGTTTAATTCATTATATTCTGTGGCTTCAACGATTTCGCAAATAACAGTTTTTTCATCCAGGTTTCGTTGTTCTACTTCCTTCAATGCTTCAAAATGTTGTTGATGGCGACGATTTACTTCAGTAGAAGCATTTTTGAATCGTGCCCATATTTCGTCGCGAAGTTCCTTAGCAACAGGACCTGTATCGCGAAATTCCTGATGTAACTTTTGTAATTGGTGAAATGCAGAAACAACATCCGCTTCATTAGCTAATCTTTCTGCAGCTTCACAAAGTTTAGTTTTAATTTCAAGATTCTTTTTGAAATCGTAATCTCTGAATTCATTGTTAATCTTGATTATATCGTAGAATTTCTCAACGTATACCTGATAATTTTTCCAAAGTTCGTTAACTTTAGCTTGAGGTACTAATTTAATTTCGTTCCACTCTTGCTGAAGTTTCTTGAAATCATTGTATGCTTTGTTTACATCTTCAGGATAATTGACCAGCTCTTTAAGCTTCTCAATAATTCCTAATTTACTCTGTAAGTTTTTTTCTTTTTGTTTATCCAGTTCAGCGTTAAATGTGCTTCTCTTTTCTTTGATAGCGGTCATTATAGATTTAAATTCAGCTTCGTCGTTGTCTGCTGCAGGAACAAATGATTCTTCTGTGCCGCCTTCTTCTATAAATTTCTTTTTTGCTGATTCTTGTTCAATCTTGTGGAGTTTGTAGAAAGTCTGTTTAAGGGAATCTAACTCTTGCTTGTGAGTGCTTTCAGCATTTGCAGAAAGTTCCTTTAGTTTTTCAATTACTTCCTCTTTTGACTGCAAGTTTGCAGCCGCCGACATGTTTACTTCTGTAGTTTCCTCTGGAGTCTCTTCGGTAACAACCTCAGAAACCTCGGGAACATTCTTTTCTTCTTCTAATTTTCCTTCTTCTAAAGGTAGATTAGTGTCCTGAGTGTCCATCATTTGTTCAATCGTTTTTAGGTATAGGATTTAGTCCCTTTATTACATTAATTCACAAATTAATAAAATAATTTCTTCATTTTCTAATGTTTGGGCATATTTTTTATTTCAAAACCTTACATTCGTAGAATATCAGAGCAATTTTATGATAATAGAACGGTTATGTTCATGTAAAGCAACATGCCGATAATATCGTTTGTGATAGATATAAAAGGACTTGTGGTTATAGCTGGATCATTTTTCTTTTTAGTACCACTGTTATTCAGTGTCCTTACTTTTTTGTTCAGCCAATGCTTTTTCAACATTGTTTGTTAAACTTATAAATTCGGCTACAGAAAGTTGTTCGGGACGTTTATTAAATAGTACATCTTCGCAAAGCGGACAATCTTTTCCTAATATTGGTTTTATTGAGTTTCTTAAAGTTTTTCTGCGCTGATTAAATGTAGTTTTCACAACCAGCTTAAACAGTTTCTCATCACAACCAAGCTCCTGAGCCTCATTACGGGTCATTCGGATTACTGCACTTTTTACTTTGGGAGGAGGGTTGAACACTTTTTCGCTAACAGTAAATAAGTATTCTACATTATACCATGCCTGTATAAGCACACTTAGAATACCATAAGTTTTACTACCTGGCCCTGCAGCAATTCTTTCGGCAACCTCTTTTTGAATCATTCCCGTACAACAAGGAATAAGGTTCTTGTTATCGAGCATCTTAAAGAATATCTGACTTGATATGTTATACGGATAGTTACCAGTCAACACAAATGGTTTTCCCTCGAATACTCTTTCAAGATTCATTTTCAGAAAATCATCTTCAATAATATGATCTTCCAAAGAAGGAAATTCTTCACGAAGGTATGCTACAGATTCGAAGTCAACTTCTACAACTTTAACAAGTCGTTGCTTATTAACTAAAAATTGAGTGAGCACTCCCATACCCGGTCCCACTTCTAATACCGGAAGTTCAGGTACGGCATCTACCGTATCTGCAATATCTTGAGCTATCTTTAAATCTTTCAGGAAATGTTGCCCGAGGAATTTCTTTGGTTTTACTGCTCTCATTCTGTTAATTTTATTGTTTATTCGTTCGCTCTTTTAGATATAACCTATTATCTTTGCAGCTTGCAAAGGTATTAATAATAATCCATTTATTTATAATTTTGGGAACACCTGCGTTTAAAAATATAGTAAAAAAGACAATTCAAATCGCTTTACCTATAGTCTTAGGCGGTTTTATCTTAGTCTGGGTCTATCGGGATTTTGATTTCTCGAAAATTGGCCATGTTCTTTTGCATGAGATGAATTATTGGTGGATGTTAGTTTCACTGGTCTTTGGTATCTTAAGCCATGTTTTTCGTGGTTGGAGATGGAAACAAACATTGGAGCCGCTCGAAGCATATCCAAAATCGAGTAACTGTGTAAATGCAATTTTTATATCGTATGCAGCCAATTTGGTTTTGCCTCGTGTAGGAGAAGTATCCAGATGTACTATCCTTACCAAGTATGATGGTATTTCTTTTTCTAAATCTTTGGGTACGGTTGTTACAGAACGATTAATAGACACAATAATGGTTGTGGCTATAACAGGAATGACTTTAGTCTTTCAACTTGGTATCTTTAAAAGCTTCTTTGCTCAGACAGGAACAAATTTAGATTCAATAGAGCTTCTGTTTACTACACCTAAATTTTATATCATACTGCTCTGTGTTATTGGTGTTATAGTCTTGCTCTATCATTTAATGAAGCTACTCTCATTTTTTGAGAAAGTGAAAGGTATAGCATTGAATGTGTGGGAAGGTGTTTTAACCTTGAAGCATGTAAAGAATATGCCTCTTTTTATTCTATATACTTTCCTTATCTGGTTTAGTTATTTTATGGAATTCTATCTAACATTCTATTGCTTCGACTTTTCTTCGAACTTAGGTGTTATGGCTGGATTGGTATTATTTGCAGCCGGAAGTGTAGCTGTTGTTGTTCCTACTCCTAATGGTGCAGGTCCGTGGCACTTTGCAATAATTTCAATGATGGTTCTTTATGGAGTTGATCCTACAAATGCAGGAATATTTGCTTTAATTAAGCACGGAATACAAACTTTATTATTAGTTTTGTTAGGAATATATGGATTAGCGGCTTTGCCGTTCACAAATAAAAAATAAAATTATATGAAAACAATTCAATCATTGGCTCCCGAAGCAGTATGGAAGAATTTCTACTCATTAACAAGAGTGCCTCGTCCTTCTGGATTTATGAAGCCTATTACAGAGTTTTTATTAAACTTCGGAAAAAGTTTAAATCTGGAATCGTTTACCGATGAGGTTGGAAATGTCATTATAAGAAAGCCGGCTACCCCGGGTATGGAAAATCGTAAAGGTGTTATTCTTCAGGCGCACATGGATATGGTTCCTCAGAAGAATAATGATACAGTACACGATTTCGAGAAAGATCCTATTGAAACTTATATAGATGGAGATTGGGTAAAAGCAAAAGGAACAACACTTGGTGCTGACAATGGAATGGGTGTTGCTGCAATTATGGCCGTACTGGAGGATAGTACATTGAAGCATGGTCCACTCGAAGCATTGATTACTGTAGATGAAGAAACTGGAATGTTTGGAGCCTTTGGCTTGAAAAAGGAATCAATTAATGGTGAAATCCTTTTGAATCTTGATTCTGAAGAAGAAGGTGAACTTTACATTGGTTGTGCCGGTGGCGAAGATGTTACTGCTACTTTCCAATATAAAGAGGTAGAACCAGAAGATGGCGATATCGCTATCAAAATAAACCTAAAAGGTTTACGTGGTGGTCACTCTGGCTTGGAAATAAATAAAGGACGTGGAAATGCCAATAAATTAATGGTTCGTTTTCTTCGTGAAGCTGTTGCTTCTTATGAAGCCAGACTTGTTACCTGGGAAGGTGGAAATATGCGTAATGCAATTCCACGTGAAGCACATGTTGTTGTTACAATCCCTGCAGAAAACGAGGAAGAACTGATTGACCTTGTACAGTACTGCGAAAATCTGTATAACGAAGAGTATGCAGGACTCGAAGAAAACATCAGCTTTAAGGCCGAAAAAACAGATTTACCTAAAGGACTTGTTCCTGAAGAAATACAGGACGATATTATCAATTCCATTTTTGCTTGTCAGAATGGTGTAATGAGAAATATTCCTTCTATACCAGATACAGTAGAAACATCTTCAAATCTAGCAATTGTAAAGGTTGCAGATGGAGTGGGAGAGGTGAAGATCCTTGCCAGAAGTGCTTCCGACTCAATGAAGGAATATCTTACAACAAGTATTGAATGTTGTTTCAATATGGCAGGAGCCAAAGTAGAGATGTCTGGCGCCTATTCAGGATGGGATCCTGATGTGAATTCTCCTATTCTGCATGCAATGAAAGCTTCATATAAATCACAGTTTGGTCAAGAGGCAAAGGTGAAGGTTATTCATGCCGGTTTGGAATGTGGTATTATTGGTGCAAATATCCCAGGATTGGATATGATATCTTTCGGACCAACACTGCAATCTCCTCACTCTCCAGACGAATGTGTTTATATTCCTTCTGTGAAGAAATTCTATGATTTTCTTATTGCGACTCTGGAACAAACACCTGTGAAAGATTAAGATACTATTTAAATAGTAAATATATAGTGCGGTATAGATATAATCTGTACCGCACTTTTTTTATCTATCAAAGTAGATTGAGAAAGTTGTGCAGGTTATGTTTCTGACACTTTTTTAATAATTATCACATACGGTAACAAAAAAAAGCATATATTTGCGCCAACCACCGATAAATACTAAATGAGATATGCTATAGGTCCCGGCTTGTAGTTGCAGAATTGTTGTTTTTTGCCGAACCTAAATTATTTTATTATCTAAATCTTTCCTAATCTACATCTTCTTATTATGTCCTTACAAAACGAATCAAATACCCTTCTATTTAATAAAGTCTTTGCTGATTATCAACATCGTTTTATACGATTTGCGAATACATATTTACGAGATACATCTGCTGCCGAAGATATTGTGATGGATAGTTTTATGTATTACTGGGAAAACAGAGGATCTTTATCTGCAGACTCTAATATACCAGCCTATATATTAACCATTATAAAGCATAAATGCCTTAATCATCTGCGATCAAGAAGTGTGAGAGAAAAGGTTGAGGAAGATTTACTTAATCATAATTTCAGAGTGATCCAAACTAATATTGAAACACTTGAAGCATGCAATCCTCAGGAACTTTTTTCCAAAGAGGTTAACAAACTTATCAATGAAGCAATTTCTACTTTACCCAATCGGACAAAAGATATTTTTCTGAGAAGCCGGTATCAAAATCAAAGTTACAAGGAAATAGCCTCTGATCTTAATATTACCGTCAAAAGTGTTGAGTTTGAGGTGTCTAAAGCGATGAAAATATTAAAGATTGCACTAAAAGACTATTTTCCAGTATTGCTATTTATTCTTCAGTATAAATGGCCTAATTAGGCTATTCTTTTATTTCTGCATATTTTTTAAAAAAAAACATCTTTTTTTCAGGGATACAATTTGTTCAGGTGCTATTATAGTATATGGACAAAGAAATATTATATCATTTTTTTAATGGCGATGCTACCGTAGAGCAGGAAATGCAGGTACTTGCCTGGATCGACGAGAATCCTGAGAATAGAGATGAGTTTCTCAAAGAAAGAAAATTCTTTGATGCAATGCTTTTGCATGCAGATGAAAATAGCATGCAACAAAGAAAAGTATTTTCTATTCCTGGTTGGACAAAAGAAGTGCTAAAAGTAGCAGCAGTGATACTAATAACTGTTGGCTTAGGATTTTATTTTGTTAATAGAGAACGTGACAAATTACTAGCCTTGACAAATACCATTACAGTTCCTGCAGGTCAGCGGGTTAACATTACTTTACCCGATGGAACAAAAGTGTGCATGAATTCCCTGTCAGAACTTCAATATCCAACTTTTTTTGCAGGTAATAAACGTGAAGTTAAACTGAAAGGTGAAGCTTTTTTTGATGTGACTCATAATGAAAAAATGCCTTTCGTTGTTGAAACTCAAAAGTATAATGTAGAAGTACTGGGAACATCTTTTGATGTTGAAGCTTATCCGGATAGTAAGGACTTTTTAGCTTCTTTAGTTAGAGGTAAGGTTAAGGTTGTGAGCAATACAAATGTTCAAGAGGAAATTTTCCTTTCTCCGAACGAACAAGTATATACTGTTAACGGCAAACTCTCAGTAAGAGATATTCCAGATATGGATGCTTTTAATTGGCGAGATGGTATCCTGAGTTTCAAAGGAGATTCTTTCCTGAAAATAATGGGCAAAATAGAAAAATGTTATGATCTTAAGATTATTGTGAATAAATCTCCGGCTCCTCAGAAAGAATTCTTTGGAAAGATCAAAATATCTGATGGGGTGGATCATATACTTAGAGTCTTGCAGAAAAACACACAATTTAAATATCGGTGGGATGATAACATGAGAGTTATCTATATTGAATAATTTTAAAACAAACAGCCTATGATGAATACTAAAAAACAGACCTGATTATTTATGATAAAAAACGACAATCTGCTAAATAATTATCCTTGCAGATATAATGACCGTTGCAGGCGTTAGACCTGTTTCGGAAATAAAACGAAGTTAATCCTTAATGTATCAAAATATGAATAAAAACTTTTATCGGTTTAAGAGATATTTCTTTTTCCTTTGTACCGTTATTCTTTTTCTGTATGCGGAAAATGTGAATGCTCAGAATGTTTCGGTTACTCTTAATCTAAAAGATGTGAAACTGGAACAAGCTTTAAGCTCAATAGAGAAACAGACAAACTATCTATTCGTTTACGACAAGAATGTAGATGTTCAACATTTAGTTACAATAAATGTAAAAGCAGTACCATTGAAAAATGTCCTAAACCAAATTTTTAGTAAAACAAATATTTCATTTGCTATTGAAAGAGAAACAATCGTTCTTTCTGTAAAACAAAAAGCAGGAACACGAACCGGAAATAAAAAGATAACCGGTATTGTCAAGGATAATGAAGGAGAACCGGTTATTGGTGCTTCCATCATTGTGAAAGGACAACCAAATATCGGAACAGTTACAGATATAGATGGTAACTTTTCGCTAACGTTACCCGATGATGCTAAACAACTTCAGGTATCTTATATTGGTATGAAAACTCAACAGATTGCTGTAGGGACTCATTCGTCATATAATGTTATTCTTGAATCATCTTTGGTTAATATTGATGAAGTAGTTGTTACTGCCTTGGGCATTAAAAAAGAGGCAAAATCTCTGTCATATAATGTACAGCAGTTATCAGGTAGTGATATCAATAAAGTATCTGATGCAAACTTTATTAATAACCTCAACGGAAAAGTGGCTGGTGTAACAATCAACAGCTCTGCGTCAGGAACTGGTGGCTCATCACGTGTGGTAATGCGTGGTGTTAAGTCAATTGCAGGAAATAATAATGCATTATATGTGGTTGATGGTATTCCAATGCCGAACTTGTCAAGTGAACAGCCCGAAGGTGTATTTGCCGGTGCTGGACAGACAGGTGATGGAATTTCAAATATTAACCCAGATGATATTGAAAGTATATCTGTACTTAGTGGCCCTTCTGCTGCTGCACTTTATGGTAGTTCTGCTGCAAATGGTGTTGTGATAGTTACAACTAAAAAAGGACAGAAAGATAGGCTGTCTATTAATGTAGTAAACAGTACTATTTTTTCAAGACCTCTTGTTTTGCCTAAATTCCAAAAGACTTACGGACAATCTGAAACAGGAAGTTACTATAGTTGGGGTGATAAGCTGACTAGCCGTTCAAATTATAATCCAGCCGATTTCTTCCAAACCGGAGCGAATGTCACAAATTCTGTAAGTTTATCTACTGGTACTGAAAAAAACCAGACTTATGTATCATTAGGTACGGTTAATTCACAAGGTATTATTCATAATAACGACTATGATCGTTATAACTTCTCTGTACGAAACTCATCTACATTTTTCAATAATAAAATGACAATGGATCTGGGTTTTATGGCTACTAATGTAAGAGAACAGAATATGATTTCTCAAGGACAGTATTTTAACCCACTTGTTCCTTTATATTTATTTCCTCCTGGTGATGATTTCTCCAAGGTACAGATATACGAAAGATATAATGCTTCCCGCAATTTCCAGACTCAGTTCTGGTCATACGGAGATCAAGGTTTATCCATGCAGAATCCTTACTGGATTACTGAAAGAGATAAATTCATAAATCATAAAGAACGCTATATGGCAAATGCATCTCTTAAATATGAATTTGCTAAATGGATAAATTTATCCGGACGTGTAAAAATGGATAAAAGTAATGACAGGTATGAGAAGAAATACAATGCATCGACTAATACTCTTTTTGCATCAGATAACGGTTACTATTCTCTGAACGAAACAGAAACCCGTCAGATATATGCAGAAGCTTTGCTTAACATTAACAAATACTTTAAAGATCAGACATTTGGACTGACCGCTAATATTGGTGCCAGCGTTGAAGATATCTTATATAACCAGGATATGTATGGTGGAAAACTTCATGGTGTTGCCAACTTATTTACCTATGGTAACGTAAATACTTCCACAGCAGAATCTTCTCAAAGTGGTTACCAAAAGAAAAAACAATCGGTATTTGGAAGTGCACAAATTGGTTACAAAAGCTTAGTATATCTTGATTTAACGGCCCGTGAAGATTGGGTATCCACAATCAATAAACCTTTTTTCTATCCTACTATCGGATTATCCGGAATTGTTACTGATATATTTAATTGCAGTACTGATATAATGCCTTACATGAAAGTACGTGTATCGTATTCCGAAGTTGGTAATGAACCAAATTTGTTCCTGATAAATCCAACTTATGCTTTGGCTAGCGGATATCCGAAAACTCAAACAAGAATGCCAAATACCAATTTGAAGCCAGAACGTACAAAATCGTGGGAAGCCGGTGCAAATTTTGTTTTCTTTAATAATAAGCTGAAATTAGATGCTACATTGTATAAATCAAGTACATATAATCAATTCTTCGAGCCTACATTATCATCATCGTCAGGATATACAAGTGTTATAGTGAATGCTGGCCGTATTGATAATAAGGGTATTGAAATTTCAGCAAAATATGATCAGAAAATTGGTAAACTAAACTGGAATTCTTATGTAACTTACTCTTTAAACAAAAACAAGATTATAGAATTATTGCCAAGTTGGACTAACCCTGTAACAGGTGAGATTATTTCACTTTCAGAACTTGATATGGGCGGAACTGGAAGTTATAAAATGATGCTTAAAGAAGGTGGCTCAATGGGTGATATTTATGTAAATACATTAAAAACAGACGAGCATGGAGCTATTTATGTTCATCCTTCAGACCAGATAGTTGTAGCAGATGCTAATAAGTTTGTTTATGCTGGTAATAGTAGTCCTAAATACAATTTGGGATGGGGAAACAACTTTAACTGGAAACGTATTTCTCTTGGATTCTTATTCTCTGCACGCGTCGGTGGTATTGTTGTTTCAAATACTCAAGCTATAATGGATGCATTTGGTGTGTCTAAAGCTTCTGCTGATGCACGCGATGCTGGTGGTGCGTTAGTAAATGGTAAACGTATTCCGGCTAAAGAATATTATCAGACTGTAGGTGGAGGTTCGTCAGGAGGTATTGGAGCAATGTATTGTTATAGTGCAACAAATGTAAGACTGAGTGAACTGACTCTTGGATATGATATACCTGTAAGTAAATGGTGCAAATGGATAAAAGATCTGAATGTTTCTTTTGTTGGTCGAAATCTATTCTTGCTCTATAATAAAGCACCTTATGACCCAGAACTGACTGCAAATACAGGTACTTATTATCAAGGTGTGGATTACTTTATGATGCCAAGTCTACGCAATCTTGGTTTCTCTGTTAAACTTCAATTTTAATAATCTTAATTGAATATGATTATGATTGTAAACAAAATATTTTCCTGGAATAAGTTGCCATTATTATGTGCATCACTTATTGCTTTAAATACTTCTTGTACAGACTCCTTTGATAATTCCAATATTAATCACCATGAGGCAACAGAAGAGATGATGTCATGTGATAACCTGAAAACTGGCGCTTTTTTTACTCAATTGCAAAGAAATGTGGTCCTTTTTAAAGACGGAACAAACGATGATGGTAGTTATCAAGTATCACAAGGACTGACCAGTGATCTCTACTCCGGTTATATAGCTCCTACAGGTACCTGGTATGGAGGTGTACATAATGGGTCTTACTATTTTATAACTAATTGGGTTGAGAAAACTTTTACTTCTGGCTTCTCGAGCGTAATGCCAGCTTGGGAATCAATTGTGAAAATTGCCGACGAGCAGGGACTACCCCAGATTTCGGCTCTTGCAACTGTGGTTAAAGTTGAAGCAATGCATCGCGTTGCAGATGCTTATGGGCCTATTCCTTATTGCAATTACGGCAGCGGATCATTGAAAAACAATTATGATGGTTTGGAAGATGTCTATAAGAAATTTTTCCAGGAATTGGACAGCGCGATTGACATATTAACGGATTATGTTAATGGAAATCCTTCTTCTAAAATCCTTGAAAAATATGATCTTATATATAGTGGAGATGCTAAGAAGTGGGTGAAATTTGCCAATACTTTACGTCTGAGATTGGCCATGCGTGTGGTTTATGCTAATCCTGAATTAGCAAGAACCGAGGCTGAAAAATCTATAGCAAATTCTATTGGTGTAATTACAGAAGCGGATGAGAAAACATCTTTGCAACATTCTGCAAACTTGGTATATCACCACCCATTGCATGAAATAGCATATAATTTTAATGCAGGTGAGGTACGAATGAGTGCATCAATGGATGCATATATGAATGGATACAAAGACCCACGTTTATCGGCCTATTTTAAAACTGCGGTAAAAGGTGGATATCATGGTGTTCGTTTAGGTGTTGTTACTTCTGTATGGAATAAATATGTAGGTGATAATATTTCTAATCTTAATGTTGATGAAAGTACTACCAAAATAGTATGGATGACTGCTGCTGAATCTTATTTCCTAAGAGCAGAAGGAGCATTAAGAGGTTGGGCCATGGGAGGAAGTGCCAAAGATTTTTATGAAAAAGGGATTTCTGTTTCATTTGAAGAAAATAATGTAAAAGGAGCTGATACGTATATTGCTGATGCAACAAACACTCCGATAGCATTTACAGATAACGCTGAAGGTTCAAGCTATAATGCAGCAGCGCCAAGTAATATTACCATTGCATGGGATGCAAATGCTTCATTTGAAAAAAATCTTGAACGAATTATTACGCAAAAATGGATTGCAGTATATCCTGATGGGCCTGAAGGATGGGCTGAATTCCGCAGAACTGGCTATCCAAAAATATTTCCTGTAGTTACTAACAATAGTAATGGTACTATTAATTCAGATGTTCAGGTGAGAAGAATTCCTTATCCCCAATCTGAATACAATAACAATAGCACCGGAGTACAAACTGGTATAACCAAACTTGGTGGTCAGGATAATGGTGGAACAAAGCTTTGGTGGGATAAGAAATAATTCAATGTTAATTTTAAAATTTGAATACAATGAAAATAAAATTATTGAGTTTAATGATTCTCATTACATCTGCATTTATTGCAACAGGTTGTGATACAGATACAGAAGCATTGGAGATTCAAAAGCTTAAAACATATGATGATCAATATTATGAAAATCTGCGAGCTTACAAAAAAAGTGATCACTGTCTTTCCTTTGGATGGTATGCAGCATATGCACCACTAGAAGGTGTAAAAGGATATAAAGATCCTGCATCATGGGGAGAAAGAATTGCCGGGCTGCCTGATAGTCTTGATATTTGTTCATTATGGATGGGAATCCCTGGTAATGATTCAACAAAAACCAATTATGCTCCTGTTGCTTATGCTGATATGATTTTTGTGCGTAAGGTAAAAGGTACCCGCTTTGTTGCTCCTACAATCGTGCGAATGAACCATAAAATAACATTAAAGGATGGAACAGAGTATGACTTGTCTCAAAATCACAACGATGAAGGTATTAAAGTCTTCGGACAATATCTTGTTGATCAGGTCCTTGATGCAGATATTGATGGGGTTGACCTTGATTACGAGCCTGAAGGTGATTGGATGCAGGGGGATAATTTTACAAAACTGGTTGCTTATATAGGCCAGTATTTCGGATTGCAAGGAAAATATCCGGAGAAGTTGCTTTGTGTTGATTTCTATGGACAGTATCCGCCTGCAGAAACAGACCCTTATGTGAATTACTACATTCGTCAGTCATATTCTGCCAGTTCAGCTGGAGTGTTGCAAAGTCAGTTTAGTGGAATTAGCTGGACTTCATCTACTAAATTCATTGTAACAGAAACATTTGGTGAAAATTATGCCAATGGAGGAGTTGCATTTACTGAAGTAGACGGCAATACTAAAACAACTAATGGCAGTCAGATGTATTCTTTGGAAGGAATGGCCAGGTGGAATCCTACTCAGGGCAAAAAAGCTGGTTTTGGAGCATTTTATTTTGATCGTGACTATTACTCTAAAACAGGTATTCCATACTATAATATGAGACGCTGCATTCAAATTGCCAATCCGGCAATACATTAATGAAATCGGTTGTTCAAAATGATTAAAATGAATTTGAAAATGAAAACAAAAATATATATCAGATCTATTCTGGTTACAGCTATTAGTACTTTGTTATTAACTGCTTGCAATTCTGAAGGAGATAAATTTGATTTCGACAAAAAGGTGATTCTTGTAACCGGGACCGATACTGATCCTTTGGTTAAATTTGTAGTGGAAGATACTCCTTCTTCGTATACTGTTACTGCATCGGCTACTGATAAAGTTGCCGAAGATGTGACTGTTAATTTTGCCCAGGATAATTCTTTGGTTGAGACTTATAATGCAGAACACAATACTAGTTATTATGCTGTTCCAGAAGCGGCTGTTAAACTTGATAATACGGAAGCTACTATCAAAGCTGGACATGCATCTTCAACAGGCATAAATGTAAGTGTTGTTTCTACAGAGGAATTTAAAGACGGACGTACTTACATTATTCCTGTTACAATAAAGAGTATTATAGGTGGGAATATGGATGTTCTTCCTGCTTCGAAAACAATTTACTTACGTATATCCAGAGTTATAAACTTCAACTCTTTAAGTATGAGCAACTCTAATTTATACAGTAGTTATATTGCTCCGGATAATAAAATTGTTGATCTTCCAAACTATACGTACGAAATTAAATGTTATGTAAATAGTTGGGCTGGATCTCCAATCAGCCGTTTATGTAATTTTGGTCCGAAAGACGAATCTGTAACCAACCTGCTTCGTTTTGGTGAAAATGGACAAGCTGTAAACTCATTGCAGTGGGTATCTCCGGGGGGAGGATTAATTTCTTCAACCAGATTTAATACAGGCCAATGGTATACTATTTCCTTAACTTTTGATGGTAGTACATATGTTATGTATGTAAATGGTGTTAAAGATGCACAGTTGGCCGGAAATAAGGGTACTAAATTCCAGCGTTTGGAATTAGGTATGTCATGGACTGGATATGGTTCTTCTCAACGTTTTGATGGACGCGTTGCCGAAGTTCGTTTGTGGAACCGCGCACTTACAACAAGTGAACTGAAACTAGGACTTTGTGGTGTAGATCCAAAAAGTGAGGGACTGATCTCTTACTGGAAAATGAATGAAGGGACTGGATACATATTCAAAGATGCAACAGGCAATGGCTATGACATGGACTGGTCGAATACATGGAGAGAGGTTAGTGAAGGACAAGGACTTGTTAACCAGAATAAGAGTGGATCTGTTTCCTGGTTAATGGATGATAAGAATAAATGTAATCAATAATCTGTGTATTAACTGTAAAAATATCTACTATGAATATATCGTTAAAAATCAGACATATAATAGTTTGCCTTACTATAATGGCAACTTCATCACTCTTATCATGCAGTGATAATGAGAGTTATGATGTTATGGGAGATCCTGCAAACAAGGTTTTTATTAATACTCAGCAATGGACACCTATTAATTCTCCAAAAAATGCTTTTTCGTTCAGTGTTGTTCATACTCCTGTTGGTGATTTTGGAGATGTTCAGGCTAAATTTCCAGTCCGCTCAACACGGCCTGTTAATGAGTCTGTAAAAATAAAAGTAGAACTGGACAATTCGCTGGTGGATAGTTATAACAAAGCAAATGGTACAGCTTATGCAAAGCTTCCTGACGGAATTCTTAATATGAGTAAGAATAGCGTTATTATTGAAAAAGGAAGTTATCTATCGGCTGATTCAGTTCAGTTATCTATTGATAATTCAAAACTTGCACAACTTACGGAGAAAGCTTATCTGGCTCCAGTTAAATTAATGTCAGTAGCTGGAGATGATTGTGAAATAAGTTCAGATTACAATACTGCTTATGTACTAATAACTACATCAGTGAATCTTATAAACGCAAATGTTGGATCTACAGATATGACTGGTTCGCTGGTCTCAGATTATTCAGCATGGACAGTAACAACAGATGTTACTCCCTCAAAAGGTTCATATAGCTCTATATTTGATGGTTCAACATCAACTAACTGGAGATTCCCATCAACACCTGTAACTATGACTATTGATATGAAAGAAGTCAAGAAAATTTCAGGATTCAAATTGTTTTCACAGTATGGGCAATATGGGTATACGTTTAGTCAGGTAAAAATATCTCTAAGTAAGGATAATGTATCTTACGATGAGATCGGTACCTGTTCAGAAAGTAAAATGAATAATGAAGGAGGATATCAGTATATTTGTTTCTATGGAGGCATGGAAGCTCAGTATATAAAACTGACTCTGAACTGGAAGTATTCGTGGTATCCTTATATCTGTGAATTAGGAGTCTACACGAAGTAAGTTTATTATTGCATAGTTTTAAATAAATAATTTGTTACTGGTCTAAGTTTTATTAACTTTGAGAGGCGGTTTATTGATATGACCGCCTCTCTTATTTATCAAAGCTATAAAAATGAAAATTCGATTTACTATATTACTGATATTATTAATTACTTGTAGTCATACGTATTCTCTTACTAGATCAAAATCTATCTGTTTTGAGGAACAGATCTTTAATTTTGGGAAAATATATGAAAACAAAGGACGGGTTTCTCATACTTTTACTTTTCTGAATAATAGTAACTTACCTATTATTATCGAAAAAATAGCTACAGGATGTGGATGTACAACTTATAGTTATACTAAAGAACCGATCAAGAGAGGTCATAAAGGCAAAATTATAGTTTCGTTTGATCCTGAATACCGGCAAGGATTCTTTTCAAAAGAAATTACTGTATTTAGCAGTGGTAACAATATAAGTAGAGTCTGGATTAAAGGATATGTTATGCCAGCTATTCATCCTGTGGAAGAAGATTACCCTTATTCATGGGGATATGGATTATATACTAGCCTGAAGGTTCTAGCTTTTGGTGAAATTGCTAATGGTAAAAATAAACAAATTAAACTTAGTTATGCAAACGATACAAAGAGACCGATGGCTCTTAATTTTGTTTTAGAAGGGGATAATCAGAACCTGAAGTTTTCAAATCCAGGATTGATTCCCCCAATGAAAAGAGGCGAGATGATTATAAATTATACTATGTCAAAAACTAAAAGAGGCGAAAAATCAATAAGAATCTACCCGATCGTGAATGGTAAAAGATTATCAAAATATATATTGGCTAAGGCTACTTGTATATAGATCCTTAATCAGCTTTGTTTGATTTTTGCCAAAGAAATATTCTCAAACTAGTTTTCGTAGGTAATATACCTTCATCTTTCCTCTAGTCTATTCCATCTTTCTAAGTCGAACATCAATAGAAGTGCCTTTTAGTTCTTCCTTTATCTTTTTTACATCTGTATTACCAAAATGATATGGATAAAGAACTCTCGGCAAAAACATTTTTGCAGCATGTACAGCTTCAGCAATAGTCATTGTATAAGGTTGGTTTACGGGAAGAAACGCTATATCAATATTTTTAAGTTCCTTCATTTCTGGAATATCTTCCGTATCACCAGCAATATAGATGCGTAATCCATCAATAGTTAGTATATAGCCATTATCCCGATTGCGGGGATGAAACATTTCTCTGCTTGGAGTTGTGTTATAAGCTGGAACTGCTTCAACTTTGATATTGCCGAGGATCTCTTTTTTATCACCATTATTCATAATTGTTCCTTTTCCAAGTTTTTTCTCACTGGAGGCATTTAGAATTACAGTTGTTTCCTTTTTACTCAGCACATCAATAGCTTTAGCGTCAAGATGATCGCCATGCTCATGAGTAATCAAGATAACATCGGCCTTAGGAAACTTTGAATAATCGGCATACTCAGATACCGGGTCTACCTGAATGGTATGCTTGTTATAAGTGAGCATAAGGCTGCCATGTTTAATAAAAGTGATAATAACCTCTTTCTTACTTTTAGTTTTAAAAGTATCAGTATCAAACGAACCTGCTAATGCAAATTCAGCAGATAGTATTCCAAGCACAAGCATTAAATATTTAAGTTTCATACTATAAAGTTTTAAATGGAAAATTATCATTTAATATCATAGAAACTACGAAGTATAAATTGAATAACCTTATTAGGTAAATAGTTTTTAACACGAGCAAATAAGATTTGTTCCAAAGGACCTACCAATGTGCGGAAAGAAGGTTTTTCCTTTTCAACAATCTTACATATTGCTTTTCCTAATAATATAGGATTACTTCCTTGATTCTCTGCTTTTTCAATCAGGGCTAATGCCTTAGCAAATCTTTCTCCATAATCGCTGTCATTTAATGTGGCAGTGGAAATATTACGACTGGCAGTGAATCCCGTCTTAAAGTCACCAGGTTCTACTAAGCATACTTTAATATGAAATGGATGCAGTTCCAGAGCTAAAGCCTCACTATATCCTTCTATTGCAAATTTAGATGCTGAATAAAATCCTTGATAAGGAACTGCCATTAGGCCCGCTATAGAACTGAGATTTACAATTTTACCCTTTTTAGCCTTACGCATAAATGGAAGAACTGCTTTGCACATATTAACCACTCCAAAGAAATTTGTATCCATTTGCAGGGCTACTTCCTCTTTAGTCGCTAATTCCAGAGCACCTCCAATTCCCATTCCTGCATTGTTAATAAGTACATCTATTCGTCCATGTTTGGAATAGATTTGATTAACTGCTTGTTCAATAGAAGAAGGATCTGTTACATCAACAACAAGCATTGTTACTTTTCCCGAACTTTCAGTTTGTTTTCGACTTGTTCCATAGACAATATGTCCACGTTCAGCCAGCATTTGTGCACTTATTTTTCCAAAACCAGAAGAAGCTCCTGTAATTAGTATAACTTGTTGTTGTAATTGCATATCAGATATTGTTTAATTAATATTTAATATAGTTCTTCTTTTCCTACTTCTGCAAATAATTTTGCAACGATTGGTATAAGATCATTTAGGTACTTTTCTCCTTTTTCTGCAGTAGCTTTTCGCGGATCACCCACTCCGGTATCTTTTGTTGCACGATTCCAACGCCTTGGTGTCCAACCAACTTTCTTGTTCAAAGAAGTTATTGCAAAAGGCTGACTATCACCATCACCTGCCATATTCAGATCAACAAGTTCTGGCTGCAGATACATCATTACAGATGTTTCCTGCTCTCCGGCATGATCGTCTATTTCTGCTTCGAAGTAACCTTTGCACGGTAAAATGGCGTACCAATCCGATTGTATAATCAGAAAATCAGAATATTCAAAAGCCAAATCACGGATCATATTCTTAAAATTATTACCTCCGTGTCCACTAAAGATTATTAGTTTTCTAATGCCCTGAGTATGCAAAGAATCAACTACATCTTTTAAAATGGCAAATTGAGTTTCATAGCGGGCATGAATGCAGAAGCTTAATTCTTTCTGACCCGGATTTTGTGATCCCAAAGATATTGGTGGCATTACCATACAGCGAACGCCATTTTCCTTTAAGGCCAAAGCTGCAGCTTTTACGGCTATCATTCTTGGAGCAATACAATCTGTGAGGTAAGGCAAATGATAATTATGAGGTTCTGTTGCTCCCCATGGAAGAATAGCAACGTCATAGTGCAAATCTTTCACAGCACCATAGCAACTAACTGAAAGATCTAATTCTTTATTCATTTATTTAGTGTTTTAGATAATGAACAAAGATAACATTTTAATCTCTATTATATTATTGTTGAATTTAAAAGATTTTTTGAAAACATCTTCATAGCCTTTGTATTTAAAGTGAAATATAGATACACAAATTAAATAAATATTTATCTTTGCACCCAAAACAGAGATTTTTTGTGAAACAGAGGCTTCTAAATATATCAAAAATACTGCTGATAGCTCTTTTCGTTAGCTATTACGGAGGAACAACACTCTTTTTTCACTCTCACGAAAGTTCTGAGGGGCTTATTACTCACTCACATCCTTATAAAACTGGGCATACTCACTCGCAGGTAGAGTTCGAGACTATTCACCTGTTATCGGTTATTCTGTTTACTGCTTATGCTGCTTTTCTTTTAAGTCTTATAAGATTATTATTTCGTGTACTTCATTCATCGACGAATATTTCATTCGTACATGTAAGTCTCACTTCAAATCTATTACGTGCTCCCCCTTTTATTGCTTAATATTTGAAAGATATCTGTAAAAGTTATCAGGAATAACTAATCAATTATTTAAGCAATAAACACTTATGAGAAAATATATATATCTGTTGCTGATAGCAACAGCTGTATCTTCATGTAAACAAAAAGAAGATGCAAAGGAAAGTCGTGAATTTACAGTTCAGGGAGACACTATAACCGTATCAAAAGAATCATCATTGGCAACAAAATTAAAAGTAGATGCTGTCGAACCGGAAACTTACTATCCTAGTTTCACCACTTCGGGAGTGGTAAAAGCCATTCCTACGAACTATGCAGAAATAGCTTCGCCATTTGCCGGAAGAATAACCAAATCACTTGTACGCCTAGGACAAAAGGTTGCGGCAGGAAGTCCAATATTTGAAATCAGTTCACCTGAATTCTTTGAAACTACCAAAGAGTATTACCAGACAAAACAGGAAATGGCATTGGCCTATAAAAGTCTGAAAAGGGAGAAAGACTTACTCCAAAACAAAGTCGGTGTTGAAAAGGAAAAAGAAGAAGCCGAACTTAACTACGAACTAAAGAAAAAAGATTTCGAGAATGCAAAGGCTGCCTTACAGGTTTACCGCATTGATCCTGCTCAACTTTCACTTGGCCGCCCATTGGTTGTGCGTTCGCCTATATCCGGTGAAGTGGTAAAGAGCAATATCGTGCTTGGACAGTATCTGAAAGAAGATGCAGAACCGGTTGCCATTATTGCCAATCTGGATAAAGTATGGGTTGTGGCTCATGTGAAAGAGAAAGATGTAAATCTTATACGCAACCTATCATATGTTGATATCTCACTTGTAGCATTACCAGGTAAAGCAATACAAGGAAAAATATATCACATCAGCGATATGATGGATGAAGATACACGTTCTGTTGAAGTGCTTATTGAATGCAGCAATGCTAACCGCCAGATGAAACCTGGTATGTATGGCACAGTGAAGCTGACCGACAATCCTACCCCGAAAATTCTAATCCCATCCTCTGCTGTTCTTCAAGGGGAAGACAATAATTATGTTCTTGTATCAATAAGGAATAGCAAGTATGTAAAGCGGAGAGTAACAACAGTTTCGGCCACTGGTGAAAGACTGGTAATATTATCAGGTCTGAATGCTGGAGAGCATGTTGTAACAAAAGGAGCCTTCTACTTAAATGATGCACGATAAACGGTATGAGAAAGTTAATCAATATGGCAATACATCGGCGAGGACTGATGCTTGTTGCATTTTGCTTCGTGGCCGTTATCGGATATTATTCATGGACACAACTGGCTATTGACGCTTATCCGGATATTGCAGATGTAACCGTTCAGGTGGTTACACAGGTTCCCGGACTGGCAGCTGAGGAGATAGAACAGCAAATCAGCATTCCTATTGAACGCGCCCTGAACGGACTTCCCGGAATGACTGTGATGCGAAGCCGGAACTCTTTCGGGATATCGACTATTATCCTGGTTTTTGAAGATGGAGTTGACGATTATTGGGCACGGCAGCGAGTTCAGGAGCGTATCAATGACGTGGAGCTGCCTTACAATGCTGTTCCCGGACTAAATCCTCTGACTTCGCCCACCGGTGAAATTTACCGTTATGTGCTCGAAAGTAAGAATCATGATCTGCGGGAGTTGACCGACCTGAACAAATGGGTAGTCATTCCAAGATTAAAACAGGTTATGGGTGTGGCTGATGTCAGTAATTTCGGGGGAATAACTACCCAATATCAAATTGAAGTCAATCCTCACAAGATGGAACAATACAATATTTCCCTGTCCGACATAAAAGATAAGATAGACAAGAATAACGTTAATGCGGGAGGTAGTATCCTGAACAGAGGCGATCTGAGCTATGTAATCCGTGGTATAGGACTGGTAAAGGACTTGAATGACTTGGGGCAGATTGTTCTTAAATCGGACAATGGTGTTCCGGTATACCTCAGTGATGTAGGGAAACTTAAGTATGGTAATCTGGAACGCAAAGGAGTTCTTGGTTTCTGTGACGACAAGGTGAATCTCGAAGACGGAGTAGAGGGCATTGTGCAGATGCTTCGTTTCCAGAATCCTTCTACTGTACTGAAAGATGTTCATCAAGCTGTAGATGAACTTAACAGTTCCATCCTCCCCAAAGGAGTAACAATACATCCGTTCTCTGACCGAACGAATCTGGTGAATACCACATTGCATACCGTTTCTCACACATTGCTCGAAGGTATGATTCTGGTGGTACTCGTTCTTATTATATTTCTGGGTAACTGGCGTGGGGCGCTGCTCGTGGCTCTTACCATTCCGCTATCACTGCTGATAGCCTTTATCCTTATGCACGTAACCGGGATTCCGGCCAATCTGCTTTCTTTGGGAGCAATTGACTTTGGTATATTGGTCGACGGTGCTATTGTTATGATGGAAACCATTCTGAAGAAAAGGGAAAGCAGTCCGCTTGCTCCGCTTCAGGAAGAATCAATCATGAAAAGAGCATTCGAAGTGGCTCGTCCTATTCTATTCTCTACGCTGATCATTATCACAGCATACCTGCCATTATTCACATTCCAGCATATTGAAAAGAAACTGTTCACTCCAATGGCCTATACAGTAGGATATGCATTGCTCGGTGCATTGGCCGTTTCTTTCTTTCTGATTCCGGGACTGGCATTCATGGCTTATCGGAAACCTAGCAAGATTTATAAAAACAAATGGCTGGAAAAACTGTCGGATGTATATCATAAACAAACAGTCAACATATTAAAGAAGCCAAAGAGAGTATTGGCTCCATTGGCAATAATTCTTCTATTGGCTGGAGTTTTCAGTTTTACTGTAGGAAAAGATTTCCTTCCTCCACTCGACGAAGGCTCTATCTGGGTACAGATGCAGTTTCCTCCGGGAATTTCCATTGACCGATCTAAACAGATGGCAGAGGATTTCAGGAAAACTATTATGAAGTTTGATGAAGTTTCTTACGTGATGACTCAGGTGGGACGTGACGATGCCGGAACCGATGCTTTCTCTCTATCACATGTGGAATGTAGTGTGGGACTAAAACCTTATGATACCTGGAAAAATGGAAAGACGAAAGCTGAACTGATCAATGAAATGTCTGAAGCTATCAAAAAGATGCCAGGCTACACGGTAGGCTTTTCTCAGCCAATTATTGATATGGTGATGGATCAGGTAGCGGGAGCGCACAGTGATCTTGCCGTGAAAATATATGGCGAAAATTTGAGTGAAACACGCCGGGTGTGTGAACAGGTTGAAAAAACACTTAAAAACATCAAGGGAGCTGAGGATGTTACCATTGATGAAGAACCTCCACTACCGCAATTGCAGATTATAGCAGACAGAGATCGCATTGCACAGTATGGGTTAAACATATCTGATGTGACTGACCTCATTGAAATGGCCATTGGCGGAACTTCCATTTCCCAGATATTTGTAGGAAGTAAGTCATACGATGTAACCTGCCGATTCAATGAAGAAAGCAGAAATACCCCCGAAGAAATAGGAAGCCTTATGCTGACTACCGATGCGGGAGTCAAGATACCTCTTTCACAGGTTGCACAGGTAAAGCTTACTACCGGAGCAAGTACCATAACCCGTGAAATGAACAAACGTCACCTTACCGTACGTGTTAATCTGAGGGGAGTCGACCTCACCTCCTTCCTGCAGGAAGCAAACAGGCAGATAGACAAGAATGTGGAATACAATAAACAAAACATTCACATTAAATGGGGAGGACAGTTTGAGAATCAGCAACGGGCTTATTCTCGTCTGGCGGTGGTTATACCGCTGGCATTAGGCATTATGCTTCTGTTGCTGTTCGGAGCTTTCGGAAAGTTCCGTCAGGCAGCATTGCAGATGAGTGTTATTCCATTGGCATTATTTGGTGGTATGCTTGCTCTGAACCTTCGTGGAATGACGTTGAACGTATCATCGGCTGTAGGATTTATCGCCCTTGTGGGAGTAGCTATACAGAACGGAGTAATCATGGTATCGCACATCAACACTCTTCGGAAAGAAGGAAAAGACCTCTACGATGCTGTTATTTCGGGTACGCGTCACCGTTTCCGTCCTGTGCTTATGACAGCTACTGTTGCTGTACTTGGATTATTGCCGGCATCATTCTCCACCGGAATCGGATCTGATGTTCAGCGTCCACTAGCTACGGTAATTGTATATGGACTGCTGTTCTCAACAGTCATAACTCTTTATGTGCTTCCCGCCCTCTATTTCATGATCGAGAATCATCAACTGAAGCTTGAAAAGAAAAGACTGCAAGAGGAACAAGCTCAGGAAGAAATTTACAAATCTAATAAGGAGTAAACTATGAAAATAAGTATAAGAAAATATATTATCGTATCTGCATTAATATATATGGTTTGTCCCCAAGTAAAAGGACAAACACCTATTCAGCCGCTTAACTATACCCAGTATATGGATAAGGTGAACGGTGGTAATCTGGAGTATGCAGCTCAGAAATTAAATGTCAGTATATCCGAAGCAGAAGCAATTGCTGCCAATGTTAGAAACGATCCGCAATTAGGCTTCAACTACTTCAACAATGAACAGGCCAAAAAGAAAATGGGATATGGAGGTTCCGTATCCATTTCTCAAACCGTTACTTTTGGTAAACGCACCGCTAATGTAGAACTGGCACGCAGTGAGAGTGCCCTTTCAAAAGCACTTTTGGCAGATTACCTACGCAACCTGCGGGCAGATGCAACGGTTGCTTATCTGGAAGCATTGAAACAAGATCAGCTATACAAAGTAAAGCAGAATGCATACCAAAATCTTTATGAGCTGGCTCAGTCGGACAGTATCCGTCTTTCAAAAGGAAAGATCATGGAGATAGATGCTATCCAGAGCAAACTGGAGGCAGGAATGATGTACAACGAACTGCTACAGTCGGAATCAGAAATGAAGAATGCTCTTGCTTCACTTTCTATATATACTGGAACCAAGGAGCCTACAATTCTGTTTCGTCCGGATGCATCACTTCACATGTCTCGTCATGATTTTGATCTGCCAGATCTGATAAAGCAAGGAACAGTTTCACGATCGGATATTACAGCCGCCATGCAGAATATAGATGTGGCAAACCGTGCATTGAAAGTGGCCCGTAGGGAGAGAAATATGGATGTAGATGTATCACTCGAAGTCAGCCACAATGCTCAGGTTAAAAATGATGAGGCACCTGCTCCGGCGTATTCGGGAATAACAGCTGGAATAGCTATCCCGTTACAATTTTCACGATTCAATAAAGGAGCAATTCTTGCAGCAAAACGCCGTACTGAACAGGCTGCTATTGAATATGATCAAGCTGTATTGCAGGTGCAGAATGAAATATTAAAAGCGTATCATCAATATGAATCACTGACCAAGCAAGTAGGCCATTATGAAAACGGAATGCTGGAACAAGCCAATCAGGTGCTGAAAGGTAAAATATACAGTTATAACCGTGGAGAAGTATCCTTACTTGAAGTGCTTAATGCTCAGCGTACTTATGATGATGTACAAGCTCTCTATTATGAGACACTGTTTAATTATGCATCAGCATTGGTAGAACTGGAAAAAAGTGCCGGTATATGGGATATTAAATTGTAATCCTATATTCTTCATAATATTAATGCACCTGCTCAGCAAATTTGCCGAGCAGGCGCTTTTTTGCAATAGCTGTAACGCAACTATTTACTATTCAAAATATTTTTAGAAATAAATTCATCGAAAAGATAATCCCGAAAACTATTACCAATAGGTATCTTTTGATTGCCGATAAGAATGTCATTGTTATCCAGAGAATCAATATGCTCAAAATTCACAATATACGACTTGCTTACCCGGATAAAAATATTCTGTGGTAACTGCTCATAGATATTCTTCAGATTAATAGCAGTAATAATCTTCGCATCCTGAGTATAAATTACTACGTAATCTTTTAGTCCTTCGATATAACGTATATCCTTAAAGTAAATCTTAAAAATGCGTCGTTCCGATTTTACAAAAATAAACTCCTTTTCAACAGACTCAATTTGGCTGTTTACTTTTGATTGCAACATTTCATGATAAGAGAAAGCCTTATCAACAGCTTTTTGAAAGCGACTGAAAGTAATAGGTTTCAGAAGATAATCAATGGCGTCTACTTCGTAACTGTCTAAAGCATATTCTGCATAAGCTGTTGTGAAAATAACAAGTGTATTCTCTGATATTGTTTTTGCAAACTCTATACCATTGGTTCCGGGCATTTGAATGTCGAGAAAAACAAGATCTACAGATTCTGTATCCATAAATTTAGCTGCAGCATTTGCACTATTCAGACTAGCTAATAAATTCAAACCTTTTATCTTCTTGACCAAAAGTCCCATTCCTTCTCTGGCCAGAGGTTCGTCATCAATCACAATACAATTCATGTCAGTCGTATTTTAAAGAATCAAGCACAAGTTTACTTGATAAGTATTTTCATCTTCTTTTATATCAAGAGTGTATTTTTCATTGTAAATTAATTCAAGACGTCTTTTTACATTAGCAAGTCCCAGACCACCACTCTTTTGCGGTTTTATTTTCTTGCCTGGTTTTGAATTAATGCATACAAAATATAAGATACTTCTCTCTACTTCAAAACTGAGGTAAATGTAAGATTTATTATCTGAATCTAAACTATATTTAGCTGCATTCTCCACAAAAGGAATAAATAACAAAGGAGGAATAAGCTGATTGGCGATATCTCCTTTTGTTGATATACTGAATTCAAAATTGTCTCTCCGTATTTTCTCCAGATTCAGATAGTCGGTAAGAAAGTGAATATCTGCATTCAGAAATATTTGCTCTTTCACACTATCATATAACTGAAAGCGAATTAAATCACTTAATCTGGTAAGTACCTGCGAAGCTCTTTCGGGATCCGTTTGTGTTAATACATTCACATTATTCAATGTATTGAATAGGAAATGCGGATTAACTTGTTTCTTAAGCTGTTCCAGTTCCGATTCTATGGTAGCCTTTTCCAACTCATGAATCCGGTTTGTATCTCTCATCCACTGTTGTAGGAGTTTGAAAAAAGTAGATGGACCTATAAACACAGTAAAAATAAAGCAAAATCCTAAAAGATTAACCATCATATCGGGAATATTGAAAGGCCTTTGAATTAATTCATAAGGCCTTAATATAGAATATTCCACACTTAGAAAAAAGAAGTAGGTGCCTAAGGTAACTCCTGCCATGGCAAACAGATACAAAGCCGCCCGTTCACGGAATAACAATTTAGGAACCAATACATACATATTAAGATATATGATTCCCACAAAGTAATTGAACATGGCAGCATTAACATATATGTCCCAGTTGCCGGTATAATTTTTCTTTGTATCGGTAAGGATAAATCCTAAGACAAACAATATCAGAGAAATGTGATGTAGTCCTTTGTACTTTCTGTTTGTGGCAAAGTTTGTTAGAAAATCTTTTGAGAAATCGTTTATCTTACTTTTCATCCTTAATCTTGTTTTGGAGCCACGTCTCTAGCTTCGGATATAGCAAAAGCTGCAAAGTAGCCCACTCCTCCATTTGAAATATTTGTTTCGATATTGCTTAAGGGCCCGCCAAAGAAAGGATCTTCACCATCTTTTTCAAACTGACATTGCTGTAAGAATCTGTAATATCCTTTAGTTATATGGCATAATTCAAATTTTACGGAATCATTGTCGGCCATAAAAGTCATATTCTTTATATTGTCATCACTAAATTTACTTTTATCCTTTACATCAGGGAAATATTCAATGGGTAATCCATCTATATACTGGCCATTTATACTTGTATCATCAAAAACTATATATCTGCTTATTTTATTGTATATAGAGTCGTTTATCTGATAACGACACATGTAATAATCCTCATCAGAAGAATCCTGTGCATACAAATTTACAGAAAAATAGTTATATTGTGATATTAACTGCCTCTTTATGTTGATAGAGTCCAGAGATACTTTACTTTCCATATAAGCGGAAGACGTGTATTCCTCATTAACTCCATCGCTATTATAATCTACTTCAATTTTCAGCTTATAAGTATTTCCCGGAATACCTGCCATCTTAGTGGTAGTTCTGTATAGTCCCGGAGTATCGCCAACTTCTGTCAGTGTATATACATTATTGCCCGAAGTTATGGAAACTTTTGCTCCCGAAATCTTTGGATTAGTCTTATTGTCAAAATAGCCGGTTGAACTGCTAATGTGTATTTCCTGATAGGTAAATTCATCTGTAATTGTGCCATAAATAACAATAACAGGTTTTGAGTTGTCGGTATCTATATCGATAGTCTCGGTACAGCCGGTAAATGTCAGTAATAAGAATACTGATAATAACCCCAATAGGTATGAAGAGCAATTATAGCATTTTGATATGCTTGAAAAGTAACTATGGTGTAGCATTGCTTTAGAATTTAAAATTGTAAGTAATAGAAGGTACTGCTCCAAAAAGATAAGTCATCTTGGCATCCGGTACTCCGGAAGGAGTATTCTGATCATAGGTTATTATCCACGGATTCTTATGACCATAAGCATTATACAAAGAGAAATTCCATTCTCCTGTCCAGAACCTTTTTGGATTATGTTTTGGTACATAGTTTGCCGATAGGTCCAGACGATGATAATCTGTGCGGCGATATTCGTTTCTTCCTGAGTAGATAGGGAAATATTCACCGTTTACCTCAAATCGTCCGGTTGGATAAGTTGTTGGATTTCCGGTTGAATATACCCAATTGGCCGAGATATTCCATTTCTTTGAAAGTTCATAGGATAAGGATAAGTTCACACAATGAGTTTTATCGTATGGAGACAGATAAGTCTTTCCCTTGTTAATCTCAGGAATAGTGCGTTCAGACCTAGATAAGGTATAATTCAGAAATCCGGTTAGCTTTCCGGTATTCTTTCTCACCATAAACTCCACGCCGTATGCCTTTCCGGTACCAATTCTAATTTCACCTTCAAGTTTTGAATTAAGCAACAATTGTGCGTGATCGGCAAAATCAATAACGTTATTCATCTTCTTGTAATAAACTTCAACCGATGTTTCATATTCATTCTTATTGAAATTATGGAAATATCCGGTTGAAACCATATCTACTTTCTGAGGTTTTACATTAGGACTGCAAGGAAACCATAAATCGAGTGGTGAGCCCGATGATGAACTATTTGCCAGTTGAATAAACTGAGTGTTACGGGCATAGTTGGCTTTCACGGAAGAATTATCCGTGAGCTTGTAAACCATTCCAACTCTGGGCTCAAGTGCATAATAAGTGTGATAAACTTTTCCGGAACCATAATAAATTGAATCACTCACCTCGTGATTTGCACCATAAGAATAAGAAGTAATGCTACCCATATTCTGAAAAGCAGAAAGACGAAGTCCGTATCTCACGGTTAAGTTCTTAACCAGATTATGTTCAGCAGAAAGATATACTCCATGTTCCAGTGCATGATACAAAGGCATTTTATAGTCGGGGTAATCAGGACGAGTAATTAAACCCGGATTAAAGTTATGGTATGTACTTGATGCACCATAAGTTAGTTTAAGAATATCCGACACTGAATGATCTAAATCCCACCTTAAAGTCACATCTGTTATATCCGATTTCCACTTAACTTTAGAATCGGACATTTTAGACTGAAGGGTATAATGATAATTTGTAGTGTTCAGGCTCAGACTGGAATATAGATTCTCGTTGAAACCATGTCCCCAGGTTAAAGAAGCTACCCGGTTGCCGTAGTTGAACTGGCCTACCGAAGAGCCAAAGTTGTCCTTACCAATGTACGTATTCAGCGACAGACGATCTGTTGAAGAAAACCGGTGAGTAATTTTTACATTCAAATCATAAAAGTAGATAGAACTCTCTCTGAGAGCTTTGTCGGACGACAGTTTTAGGAAAAGGTCTGCATAACTTCTTCTTCCCCCAACCATCCATGATGTGTTCTTTCCAAGTCCGCCTTCCAACATCAATCTGCTCGAAATAAGACCTATACCACCAGTTCCTCTTACCTTGCCGGTATAGTCGTCTTTCAATTGTACATCAAGCAAAGAAGACAAACGTCCGCCATACTTCATAGGAAGATCGCCTTTATAAAGCTCCACGTTGTTCACAACGTCATTGTTGAACACAGAAAAGAAACCAAACATGTGAGATGCATTATACACTGTTGCATTATCAAGAAGAATAAGATTCTGGTCTGCCGATCCTCCACGAACGCTGTAACCCGAACCACCTTCCGATGTAGCCTGAACGCCGGGTAAAAGCTGAATTGCTTTTATAATATCTACCTCACCCATCAGTGCCGGCATCTTTCTTATCTGACCAATACTGAGCTTTTCCACACCCATTTCGGTGCGGGTAATGTTCTGATCTTTCTTGTTGGCATAAACTACAACCTCATCAAGTTGAGTATCCGATTCCAGTCCGAAATTCTTTTTCACGGAAGAGGGCGGAACCACTACTTGCTCTGTTTTTGTTTTATACCCCACACAAGAAACCCTGAAAGTAAATTTACCTTGAGGAAGTGCAACGCTGAATTCTCCATTGCTGTTTGTTGAAGTACCCGACCTTAATTCTGTAATGTAGATATTAACGCCAGATATAGCCACTCCTGTTTCTGTGTCTTTTATAACCCCTGAAATCTCTGATTTGCGTTTTGTGTTTTCTGAATCTGTTTCTGTATTAAGCACATGATTATTCTTGGACATCAACGTCCCGGAATCTGCTATCACTAAAAACGCCAATAATGTTGCCTTAAAAAAATAGTTATTCATCGCTCGAATAGTTTTGTTACCTTATTTTAAACTGAATGCAAAGGTATATCATTTAATTTTACCAAAAATTGTATTTATACGAACTATATGAATTATTGGATAAAACAGCATCTTTATACTACAAAAGTATAAAATGCCAATAAATTTGTTTTGTAAACAGTATCAGCATTTTAAAAGCAAACCTGAATAATAATTCTGTCCACCCGGGTGGAGGGATAATTTACATCCGGGTGTAACCTATTGGTCCACCCGGGTGTACAAGCCTTCTACACCCGGGTGTACAGAACAAGAAATGGAATGTGATTTGATATTGAATAAGGAGAGTAAAATAAATGCCGGTTAGGACTTTGAAAAGTTAACCCAAACCAGAACGATACTAGGTGCTAGATTGCTAGATCATTGCTAGATCAAATTATTTTGATCTAGCACTTTTATCTTGTTAATTACTAAATAGTTATATGCTTACTGCTAGATTGCTAGATCATTTTTGAAAAATTAAATTTTATGTAGCGTAAACTTTTTGAGTTATTTAGATGGTTGTAAACTAAAACGGATTTAGAGATAATTGACATTTAGTTTATTATTCCTAAAAATCGGCTTAAATCTTTTATAATCGGTGCATGATTTTTAAGTTTAAATCGTTTACTTTGTTGAAACATGCTAAAACTAAAAAAAATAGATATGAGAACCAGACTATTAGCCCTTTTGGTGTTTGTAATGACAGGACTATCCTTATTTGCTCAGAAGCAGACTTATGAGAAGATGTGGAAAAGTGTTGAGGCTTCTGAAAAGAAAGATTTGCCTCAATCGGTTATAAAGAAAACAACAGAAATCTATCAGAAAGCACTTGCCGAGAAGAACTCTCCCCAAATGTTCAAGGCATATCTGTATAACGCCAATACAAAAGTAAGGATTGATGCGGATAGTTTTTACGTCAACCTGAAAGGATTGGAAAAGTGGGAAGCAGAATCAACAGTTTCTATGGATAAAGCAATCCTGAATTCCATGATAGCTGAACTTTATACAGAATATGTCCAGAATAATAGCTGGCAGCTGCGTAAAGGCAAACAGTTAATCGGGGAAACTCCAGAAGATATTCGCGAATGGAGTACCAATCTTTTTGTTCAGAAAGCTTTTTCATGCTTGCGCCTTTCGTTGAAAGATCAGAAACTATTGCAGGAAACTTCTTCATCAGCTTATGAACTAATTGTGACTAAAGGTGAAACAAGTGACTATTTTCGTCACGATATGCTCCATTTGCTGGCGAAACGTGCACTCTCTACTCTTTCAGACCTGCAAGATCTTTCAAAAAATATTTATCCACAAGCATTGTTGAAAACTGAAATAGCCTTTGCAAATACAGCATCTTTTACCAAAACTCAGATTTCTGCAGCAAGTGAATATGATGTTGTGGCCGAAAAATTGAATATCTATCAAAGCTTATTAAATTATTATCAGTCTATAGGAAACAAGGATGCTGTGTTGCTTACAGATTTGGAACGGTTGGAATATACAAAATCTCAGTTTGCAAGTAAGAATGCAGATGAATGGGAAAAGATTCAAGAAAAGGAAATATCTGGTGATCCCTATATTGCAGCGCTTGATAACTTAATTGCTCAGAATTCATCCAATGAAGTTTGTGCGGAAGCCTATTTGGCAAAAACAGATTACCTTTCCGAAAAGAAAAATCTGCCTCTAGCATTGGATTTCTTGAACGAAGCAATCCGGAAATATCCTAAATATAAACGGATAAATGCGCTAAAGTCGCGAAAAGAAAATATATTGAACCCGTATTTATCGGCCGAATCGTCTCAGATAGTTTATCCGGGCGAACAATTTAACCTCAAAATATCTCATAAGAATCTTAATGGATTTAGTGTTCACTTCTATAAAGTGAATCTTCCGGTTAATTCTCCTGAATTGAATAAGGAACTGGATAAAAAGTTTTATGATAAATATACCAGACTAATATCGTCAGAACATTATTCATTAACCCGTCCTGCCAATTATCAACCAAAGGATTCTGTGTTTAAAGTAAAAGCTCCTTCACTGGGACTATATGTAATGAAAATAGTTCCTGACGAGAATGAGAAGAATCCAGAAAGCCGGCTTCTGTATTCTTCAGCATTCAAGATTCTGACCAGAAGTCTGTCGCAGAATAAACTGCAGATTCTTACACTTGATGCACAAAGCGGACACCCAATACCTGAAGCAACAGTAAGTTTATATGTTAATAACAAAGGAGATCAGGAAGAATTCCTAAAGGTTCAGACCGATGCTGAGGGAAGTGTGGTAATAGACAAAATAAAGAACTTAAGCAGACTTACTGCCACAAAGGGAAACGATATTGCTTTGCCTTTACAGTACGTGTACTTTTACAACAACTCTTTTGTTGAAACGAAGGAGGATAGAGAAGTTCTTTCTTTGCTTACAGATCGAAGCCTTTATCGTCCCGGACAAACAGTTTTTGTAAAAGGAATTGCTTATCGTTCATCTTCAGATTCAGCCCATGTAGTGGCTAACAAAGAATATACCTTAAGATTGTATGATGCCAATAATAAGATGATTTCTGAGAAAAAACTACAAACCAATAATTTTGGTTCGTTTACTACAGAATTCTTATTACCAGGCTCTACGTTAAATGGTCAGTTCCGGTTGGAAACAGATTTTGGAAGCACAATTATTCGTGTGGAAGAATATAAGCGACCAACATTTGAGATAACTTTCCAGCCTTTGGAAGGTAGTTATACTTTTAATGATTCTGTTACAGTAAAAGGTTCTGCAAAGACTTTCTCTGGGGTAGCTGTTCAGGGTGCTTCGGTAAAATATAGCATAACCCGTGTTCAGCCTTATTGGTGGGAATGGCGTGAGGGACGTGAAACAACATTGACTTCTGGTGAAGCGATTCTTGATGAAAAAGGCAATTTTGTAATTCCTTTCCGTCTAATTCCTGATCTTAGCGATGACCTTGACGATTGTTACTATACTTATAAGGTTAAGGCTGAGCTTACTGATGCTGCGGGAGAAACACAATTGTCCGAAACATCGGTTTCTGTAGGTAGCACTTCACTGGTTCTTTCTACAGATATGGAAGATGAAATATGTAAAGACAAAGCTATCAGTGCTACGTTTAAAGTAGAAAATCTTAGTCAGAAACCTGTAAATGTTGAAGGCACCTATCAATTATTTACTAAAGGTAATAAGAAACTTGTGCTCGAAGGGAAATTTGTTTCAAATAAATTGCAGGAACTTGTAGAATGGAAAGAACTGCCTTCCGGAGAATATAATCTTATTCTTTCGGCTTTGGATGAAAAAGGCAGAAAGGCTACTTCTGATAAGCTATTGGTGCTTTATTCAGTAAATGATAAACAGTCGCCTGTTTCCAAACCTATGTGGTTTAAGAAGATGAGTGATACTTTTGCTCCTGGAAAACCGGTTACAATTTTGTTTGGATCAAGAGAGAAAGATCTGCATGTGCTTTATGATATCTTCGCAGGCGGTAAAAGGATAGAAAGTCGCCGACTTGCATTGTCTGATGCTGTACAACGATTTGATATTCCTTATAAGGATGAATATGGAGATGGTATTTATGTCAATTTCTGTTTTGTGAAGAACGGTCAGGTTCATCAAGAGGGAGAACGCATTAAGAAAGCATTGCCTGATAATAATCTTACTTTGAAATGGGATGTTTTCCGTGATAAATTGAAACCGGGACAGAAAGAAGAATGGAAGCTGACAATTAAAAATAAAAATGAAAAAGCAGCAGAGGCCGAATTTATGGCTGCAATGTATGATGCTTCATTGGATAAAATATGGAAAAGATATCAAGGACTGAATGTGAATTTTGGAAGAAATATTCCTGCTGTAGACTGGATTTATCCATATTCTGGTAACAATAGTTATTATTTTAATTTCTTTTCAAAATTATTGTATAATAGCGATAGCTTCTCCTATGACAGATTAATGAGAACTTATATTGAAAGATTTTGGAGAACATCAGCACTGAATGAAGTAGCAGTGGTTGGATATGGAACTAAAACAAAGGGTTTGAAAATACGTGGTACAAGTAGTGTAGTGTCTATTGCAGATGTTAAAGGAAATGATGAAATTAAGCAGAAAGAAGAAATAAAGCAAGTTGCATATGGAGTTTCTGTTGTAAAGAAAGACTCTGAAGAAACATTAGATAAAAATGTCACTGTTCGTGAAAACTTCAACGAAACAGCATTCTTTTATCCTCAGCTTCGCACAAACGAAAAGGGAGAAATAAGTTTTTCTTTCACCATGCCCGAAAGCCTTACCCGCTGGACGTTTAAGGGAATTGCTCATACAAAAGATATGCAGATAGGAACTATTGATGGTGAAACAGTAACAAGCAAAGATTTTATGCTGACTCCCAATATGCCACGTTTCGTTAGAGTGGGAGACAATAGCTCAATATCTGCCCGTATTATTAATGTTTCTCAGAAAGATGTGAAGGGAGAAGTGAAAATGCAATTGTTCGATCCGGCTACAGAGCAGGTAATCCTTACTAAGAAACAACTATTCTCGGTTAAGGCTGGAGAAACAAGCAGTGCTTCTTTTGAATTTACTGCCGATGCAAATTATTCTCTTCTGGGATGTCGCATTGTTGCTGATGGTGGAGAGTTTAGTGATGGCGAGCAACACTTGCTTCCTGTATTGAGCAATAAAGAACGGATCATTGAAACACTGGCAATGCCTATTCGTGGAAATCAGACTCGTGAGTTCTCTATGAAGGAACTCTTCAATGGAAACTCTAAAACTGCAACCGATCGTAAGCTGACTGTCGAATTTACCGGTAATCCGGCTTGGTATGCTGTACAAAGTTTGCCTAGTTTGTCAAATCCAACCAATGAAAGTGCTATATCATGGGCAACTGCTTTTTATGCTAATTCATTGGCCGCATCTATCGTAAATTCACAACCTCGCATTAAAGCAATATTTGATCAATGGAAAGCGGAGGGTGGAACTAAAGAAACTTTATGGAGCAATCTGCAAAAGAATCAGGATGTGAAGAATATCTTGCTGGAAGAATCTCCCTGGTTGATGGAGGCAAAGAATGAAGCCGAACAAAAACAGCGGCTAGCTCTGCTTTTCGATTTGAATACTATTCAATATAACAACACTCAGGCATTAGCCAAATTGAAAGAGCTGCAATTAAACAGTGGAGCCTGGAGCTGGTACAAAGGAATGACCGGAAGTCGTTACATTACTCAATTTGTATTGGAAACAATGGGACGGTTAAGCAAACTAACCGGTGAACCGTTGAGCAGTGATGCATTAGAAATGCAGCAAGCTGCTTTCAACTATCTACACAGTGAAATGCTTCAGAAATACAAAGAACTAAAGAAATACGAGAAGAAGTACGGACCAACCTTAGGATTGGATGATGAATCATTGCACTATCTTTACTTATGTGCTCTGACAGGAGAGAAGATTCCTTCTGTTAATAAAGAAGCTTACGCTTTTTATCTGAGTAAGATACGTAAGACATTAACCAATCAAACTTTAATGGGAAAAGCTCTTTCTGCTATTGTCCTGTCAAAAGCAGGAAAAACTGTTGAGGCTAAAGAGTTCATAAATTCAATGAAAGAGTATGCTGTAAAGACTGATGAGATGGGAATGTTCTACGCATCCAGCGTAAATCCGTACTCTTGGTATGGTAATAAGATGAAAATGCAGACTGCCGTAATGGAAGCCTTTGATGAAGTGGCAAAAGATAATGCTACTGTTGAAGAAATGAAAATGTGGTTATTGAAACAGAAACAGGCACAATCATGGGATTCTCCGGTTGCTACGGTTAATGCGATTTATGCTTTACTGAATCGTGGAAGTAATCTTCTGGATAATCCTGGTGATGTGAAAATCTCTTTTGGAAAGCAGGCTTTTGGAACTAATCCGGTTAAGACTCCTAACCCAACATTGGGATATATAAAGAAATCGTTCGAGGATTCAGCTACTACATCTAATCTGGGACAAATTAAAGTTGAAAAACGAGATGCTGGTATTGCCTGGGGAGCTGTTTATGCTGAATACATGGAAGATATTGATAACTTGAAGCAACAAGGAAAAGAACTAAGTGTTTCAAAGGCTTTATATGTAGAACAGTTAGTGAATGGAGTGAAAGAACTGAAACCTTTGAAGGATAATACTAGCCTGAAAGTAGGAGATAAGGTCGTTGCCCGCATCATTATCAAGGTAGATCGTGACATGGACTTTGTACAATTGAAAGATCAGCGTGCTGCTTGTTTCGAACCTCTGGAATCACTCTCCGGTTATCATTGGGGAGCCGGAACCGGATATTATGTGGCTGTGAAAGATGCCTCTACTAATTTCTTTTTTGATTCATTAAAGAAAGGAACTTATGTATTGGAACATTCGTTCTTTGTTGCAAGATCGGGAAATTATTCATCCGGAATTGCAACTTTGCAGTCGGCTTACGCACCAGAGTTTGCTTCACATTCTTCCTCACTACGTGTGGTTGTAAAATGATGCAATGTTTTTTAGCAGAATGAATTCTTGTATGTGAAGGAAAAAACCTAAATTTGTCAGCAAAAGTTCGAACACAAATAAAAAGATATACATGAAACGTTTCCTTTTGCTCACATATTCTCTGTTTTTTCTTTCACTTACAGTTTGGTCGCAGGCACGTATTTCTACTAATGTAGATGTTTACGACTTTGGAATAATACCCAGAAATAAACCGGTAACGAAAGACTTTACAGTTACCAATACAGGAAATAAGCCGTTGGTTATATCCGATGTTACGGCATCTTGTGCTTGTACGGCTACGGGCTGGACAAAGCATCCGATTGCTCCGGGAGATACCGGGACTGTTAGTGCTACGTTTGACGCCAAAGCGATGGGACGCTTTTATAAAACAATAAATATCTATAGCAGTGCTGCTAATAGTGTGAAGTATATCGCAATTAAGGGAGAAGTGGCTCTTGATGTTGTAAACTATAAAAAGGAACTGGCCTTCGAAATAGGACCAATGCGCCTGGATAAAAAGTATATTGAGTTTCCTCCTGCAAATAGTGGTGAAATGCCTACTGCAGAGATTCAAATAGCAAACACTTCTGATAAATCAATAGAAGTAACTCTTATGCATTTACCTCCATATCTGAAAGCTGAGGCTAAACCGAAAGTTCTCTATAGAGGAAGAAAAGGTAAAATTACTCTGACACTCGATACTAAATTACTGAAAGAACTGGGATTAACACAAACTCCTATTTATTTGGCACGCTATGCCGGAGATAAGGTAAGTCCTGATAATGAAATTGATGTTTCGGCTATATTGCTCCCAGGATTTTCAGGTATGACTGCTTTCCAGAGTGATAATGCTCCAAAGATTAAGTTGTCTTCTACTAATCTGAATATGGGTGAATTGCTTCCTAGAGGAAAAGCATCACAAACTATCCTTATTACAAATACCGGAAAATCCCGCCTTGAAATAAAGAAACTTCAAGTCTTTAACTCTGCTGTGGGTGTTGGATTGAGTAAAAAGTCAATTTTACCGGGACAATCAACCAAACTGAAGGTGGACTTAAGTGCCAAATGGCTAAAGAAAACCAAAGGAGAAACTAAGGTGCTGATGATTACCAATGATCCTGCTAATCCAATGGTAATGATTAACCTTAAAGTGAAAATAAAAGAGGAGGCTAAATAATGGAACATCCCGAGAATTGTGAAGATTACAAAGGACTAACTGTAAATAAGGGTATAGAACAACCTTCTTCTGTTAATCCTTACCTGAAGTTGCGTCGCATACCCAAAAAACGTAGATTGTCGGTGGCTGAATATGTTGAAGGCATAGTAAAAGGTGATGTGACAATTCTTAGTCAGGCAGTAACGTTGGTTGAAAGTGTTCGTCACGAACATCAGGCTATTGCACAAGAGGTTATTGAAAAGTGCTTACCTTATTCCGGTAATTCCATTCGTATAGGAATCAGCGGTGTTCCCGGTGCAGGAAAAAGTACATCAATAGATGTGTTCGGTTTGCATGTTCTCGAAGATGGAGGTAAACTGGCTGTTCTTGCAATTGACCCTAGCAGCGAACGCTCAAAAGGAAGTATTCTGGGAGATAAGACACGTATGGAACAGTTGTCGGTTCATCCTAAATCCTTTATTCGCCCTAGTCCGGCTGCAGGTTCTCTTGGTGGTGTGGCAAGAAAAACCAGAGAAACAATAATTCTTTGCGAAGCAGCGGGATTTGATAAGATATTCGTTGAAACAGTTGGAGTGGGACAGAGCGAAACTGCTGTTCACTCAATGGTAGATTTCTTTTTACTTATCCAACTAGCTGGTACTGGAGATGAGCTTCAGGGTATTAAAAGAGGAATTATGGAGATGGCTGACGGCATAGTTATTAACAAGGCTGATGGAAATAATATTGAGAAAGCTAAATTAGCCCAGACACAATTTAGTAATGCTCTACATCTCTTTCCTGCAGCAGAATCTGGATGGACACCTCAGGTATTAACATATTCTGGTTTCTACAATATTGGTGTGAAAGAGATATGGGATATGATTTACGAATACATGGATTTTGTGAAAGCAAACGGATATTTTACTTATCGCCGTAACGAGCAATCTAAATATTGGATGTATGAATCAATTAACGAGCAGTTGCGTGATAATTTCTATCATAATCCGGTAATTAAAGAGATGCTTCGTGAGAAAGAACATCAGGTGCTGAATGCAGACTTGACCTCCTTTGTTGCAGCAAAGAAATTGCTTGATGCTTATTTCAAGGAATTAAAAAAATAGAAAATAAAGGGAATCGGTAGAAGCTCTGATATTAAGTTATATATACGACTTTCTTTGTTTGATTGAGTCTCGGTAATATTTTATAGAGTAGAAGATAAGAGAATCTATTCAGTTCCTGTTTCTATTGGAAAACAGATTCTTTGAGAAACGGTAAAAGATAGAAACTCGAAGAGAAAAGACATAAAAATGGGGTTGTTCCAATTTCTTTTGGACAACCCCATTTCTTATTTAGTAGAAAATACTCTCTTTATTAAAAATTAGATAGACAGTGTGCGAAGCACATTTACTAATTCTTTTTTGATAGGCTTATCATTTTTAATTGCTTTAGTGAAAGGTACATAAACAATTTCATCGTTTTCAATACCAATCATCACATTGCGTTGTCCTTCCTGAATTGCATCAATACTTGCTGCACCCAGACGACTTGCTAAAATACGGTCGTTTGCTGTTGGGCTGCCACCGCGTTGTAAGTGACCTAAAATTGTCACACGAACATCATATTGAGGATATTCATTCTTCACACGTTCAGCATAGTGCATTGCTCCTCCGGTGATCTCACTTTCTGCAACAATAACAATACTACTGTTCTTAGATTTTCTATATCCACTCTTGATGAATTCTTCCAACTGGTCAACTTCAGTACTGAATTCAGGGATAATAGCTGCTTCAGCTCCGGATGCAATTGCACCATTCAAAGCAAGGAAACCGGCATCACGTCCCATAACTTCAACGAAGAAAAGTCTTTCGTGTGATGTTGCTGTATCTCTGATTTTATCAACAGCATCAAGGATAGTGTTCAATGCAGTATCGTAACCAATAGTAGTATCAGTTCCGTATAAGTCGTTATCAATAGTTCCCGGAATTCCGATACAAGGAACATCATATTCCTGAGCGAAAATACGAGCTCCAGTTAATGAACCGTCGCCACCAATAACTACTAAAGCATCTATGCCTTCTTTTACCATTGTTTCATGAGCAATTTGTCTTCCTTCAACAGTCATGAACTCTTTACAGCGCGCTGTTTTAAGAATAGTTCCTCCTAATTGAATAATATTACTGACATTCTGACTCTTGAATTCTTGAATCTCGCCTGTTACCAGACCTTTATATCCGCGATAAATACCTTTAACTTGTAGTCCATTGTATATTGCAGCGCGAGTTACTGCGCGAATTGCCGCGTTCATACCTGGAGCATCACCTCCGGAAGTTAGAATTCCAACACATTTTACCGTACTCATACCTTAATGTTTTAAATTGTCGTTGCAAAGTTAAAAAAAACCATGATTAATAAGCTTGTATTACCTTTAATTTATCTAAATATCACAATTAAGCGGCTATTGCTATCTAATAATTATCTGGTTGATGTGTGCCTGCACTTCTTCCATTAACCATTTAGGGGTAGAAGTAGCTCCGCAAATGCCTATGGATTGCACACCTTGTAGTAGTTGCGGATCTATTTCATCCGGGCTATCAATAAGATGAGAGTTAGGATTTACTTTATGGCATTCGTTAAAGAGAACCTTTCCATTAGAACTCTTTTTCCCGCAAACAAAGAATATAAGATCATGTGATGCGGCAAATGTTCTGATGTGAGGCATACGATTAGCTACTTGCCGGCAAATGGTATCATAGGATTCAAACGAGGCTTCAGGAGAAATATGTTCTTTTATGTATTCCACTATTTTCTCAAATTCATCCAATGATTTTGTTGTTTGAGAATAAAGGCGAATGTTTTTGCTAAAATCCAGCTTTTTAACTTCTTCAAGTTTCTCAATAACAATGGCTTCTCCTGAAGTTTGTCCAACTAATCCCAAAACTTCTGCGTGGCCATTTTTGCCATAAATCACTATCTGATTGTTTGCGCTTTTCTGTGTTCCGTATTGTTGCTTAATTCTCTGCTGTAGTTTCAACACCACGGGACAAGTAGCATCAATAATCTCAATATTGTTTTCTTTTGCTATTGCATAAGTTTCAGGCGGTTCGCCATGAGCTCTTAATAGAACCTTTGCATTATGAAGCTCCTTAAATTCGTCATGGTTAATAGTGATCAGTCCCATTTCTTTGAGTCGCTCCACTTCTTTACTATTGTGGACAATATCACCCAAACAGTAGAGCGTTTCTCCTTTTGTAAGCTCTTCCTCTGCTTTCTTTATTGCAGTAACTACTCCAAAGCAGAAGCCGGAACCTTTGTCTATTTCTACCCTGACCATATTATTAATTTTGTTGAGTTGCTTTTTCGAATTGTTTTAGTAACCACTCTTTCTGTTCTTCTATAGTCAGAAGACTATTATCCAGTAAGAGTGCATCATTGGCTCTTTTCAGAGGACTAACTTTTCTGTTTTGGTCAATATAATCTCTTTCCTTTACGTTTTGCAGAATCTCTTCGAATTTAACTTCCTGTCCTTTGGCCTTAAGTTCGTCATAGCGGCGAAGTGCGCGTATATCTGGCGAAGCTGTAACATATATTTTTAATTCAGCTTCAGGAAATACAGTTGTACCTATATCACGTCCATCCATTACAATACCTTTTTCTTTCCCCATTTCCTGCTGCAATGATACCAATGCCGAACGCACAAAATCAATAGTACTTACAGGACTCACTTTTGAAGAAACTTCCATCGTGCGGATTGCATCTTCTACATCTTCCCCGTTCAGATAAGTTCTGGGAAGCTGCGTTTTCTCATCAAGTTTAAATGTGATGTGAATATCTTTAATATGGCGTTCCAACTCCGGAATGTTTATTTCATCACCTGAAAATAATCCATTTTTAATGCAATAAAGAGTGACTGCGCGATACATTGCACCGCTGTCAATATAGATATAACCAATTTCTTTGGCTAAGTCTTTTGCCATTGTGCTTTTTCCGCAAGAAGAGAAACCATCAATTGCTATTGTAATTTTTTTCATTTGTATTTCTATGTTTTTTATAATGTCATTGCAAAATTAAATAAAAGTGAGGAACTTGATGTATGATATTTAGCATACGAAGCTCCTATTTTTAGTTTTTTAATTTGTATACCTGCTCCTAAAGCCATGCCGGACCATCCGCTGGAACCATTAATTTTCATATCACTGGCCCGCTTACAGTTATATCCCCAGGAAACATAGGTTGTTTGGGTGGGAAGAAAATCAAGTCCAAAGATAAAATGGTTTAGAAAGGTTTTGCTAAACTTGTCCTTCACTTCACTGTTTGAAGAATTTGAAGAAGAGTTCCAGTCTGTGAGATTATGCATTGTAACAGATATGCGAAAAGGAGCATGAGCAAGCTTTTTACTGATTCCTACCAACAAATCTACAGGCAAATTTTCGTGCACTTCATCAAAAGCTTTTATTTGTCCGCCTAGATTCCTTGCAAGAATAGAGGCCGAGTAACCAGAATATTCATTGTAATAGTTTAATCCTAAGTCTACACCTATAGCGAAAGATGAATATTTTTCATAAGTGGAATAAATCATTTTAGTAGAAACGCCACCACTCCAATAGTCTGTCAAGTCATAAGAATATATTCCGGTAAAAGCCATATCTTTTGCCGAGAAGGTACCCAATTCTACATTCTCATCGGTTGTTTCTTTAAAGTTTCCGTAGTTTACATATTGAGCCGCAACTGCCCAAGTTGACCGTTCGCCCAATGTTCTTGAAAACGCAGCACTCCCAACTCCAACTCCATCAATGTAATTCATGTAGTTTAAATTAAGAGTTTTATCAGTGACACAAGATAATAACGCGGGGTTGTGAATTGCCATTGTAATATCATCTTCAATAATAGAAATATTGTCACCTCCCAATGCAGATGCATGTGAAGAAAAAGGTAATTCCAAAAATTTAAATACACTTCCTCCGCTTTGAGCCTTTACAGCTAAAGACGAAAAAATCAGCAGTATAATAAGAAGGCGATGTTTCATCAATTGTTATAAATTGCTGCCAAATATACATCATTTTTAAGAACCGCTAAGTTAAATTCTCGTGAATATTCGGACAGTCTGTTTTGTTTTATTTTTTAATAACGTGAAAACAAATGTTTTAGGGTGCTATAAGGATTAAAAAAAACAAAAAAGGAATACAGCTTCAGGAAAAAGTATATATAGAGGAAGATGAATCTTAAAAAATAATGCTATTTTTGCCAAACTGGGAGTATTTAAAAACAGGAGATATTTGTATGGAAGTGAAGAAAATGCCTAAATTAGATTTAGAAAGGAAGAAACCTATAGGCTTCCTTATAGGTCTTGCTATTGCATTAATTCTTCTTTTGGGAGCATTTCAGATGAGAATTCCCAAGATTATAACTGATGATAAAATTGCTGCGGTAGCTGTAGAAGAAGATATTGTTCCTATAACAGTGCAGGAAGAAAAGCACGTGCCTTTACAATCGAAAATAGAAAAAGAGGATTTGCCTTTGCCTTCAACGGATAATTATGCTCAGCAAGTTGAAGAAATGGATAATTCTTATACAGAAGAACCGCGTACGGTTATTATAACAAGTCACTACTCTGTTCAGCTTACACAACAACAGTCAGATGAACTTGAAAGTGAAGAATCTATTCAATTTACAGAATATCAGCCGGAATTTCCAGGTGGGCAAGCTGCATTGCTTGATTTCTTAAGACGAAATGTTCATTATCCGGCTGCTGCCCAGGAGAGTGGAATTCAGGGACGGGTAATTGTTCAGTTTGTTGTCAATAGAGACGGACTGGTTACAAATCCGGTTGTTTTACGTAGCGTAAATTCTCTGTTGGACAGAGAAGCTATTCGTGTTGTTTCTTCTATGCCACGATGGCGACCTGGTATGCAGGGAGGAAGAACTGTAAGAGCAACCTATGCTGTTCCCGTTACCTTTAAACTGAAATAATAATAGGATATTACATCCTTAATCTGAAAAAAAATAATGTATACACAAACAACAGCACTTAGTCTAGTCAATCAATATATTTCAGAATTATCATATACACATGCTCCTAAAAGCCTTTATGATCCGGTGGAATATGTACTTTCTTTAGGAGGTAAACGTATCCGTCCGGTTTTAATGTTGATGGCTTATAACATGTACAAGGACAATGTTGCAGAAATATTATCGCCGGCCGTAGGTCTGGAAATCTATCACAACTTTACTTTGCTTCACGATGATTTGATGGACAAAGCAGACATGCGAAGAAATAAGCCAACTGTGCATAAGGTGTGGGATGATAATACAGCAATCCTTTCGGGTGATACAATGTTGGTATTGGCATACCGCTATGTCTCAGATTGCTCATCTGATTATCTGAAGAATGTATTGGATACTTTTACACAAGCCGCACTTGAAGTATGTGAAGGTCAGCAATATGATATGGATTTCGAGCACAGAAATGATGTGAAGGAAGAAGAATATATTGAGATGATTCGCTTGAAAACTTCTGTATTGCTTGCTGCAGCTCTTAAAATGGGAGCGCAACTTGCCGGAGCATCTGCAGAAGACGCGCAGAATCTTTATGATTTTGGTGTAAATATAGGAATTGCATTCCAGCTCAAGGATGATTTGCTGGATGTTTATGGCGATCCGAAAGTTTTCGGAAAAAATATAGGTGGAGATATTCTTTGTAACAAAAAGACATATATGCTGATAAAAGCATTAGAAGGAGCTGATGAACAACAGGCTGTTGCCTTACAAAGTTGGTTGGATAAAGATAGTTATGAACCGAAAGAGAAGATTGAAGCCGTAACTGCATTATATAACCAAATAGGGGTAAAGCTTGTGTGTGAGAATAAAATGAAAGAATATTATGCCAAAGGGTTAGAAAGCCTTGCTCGGGTTAATTTAACAGACGAGAAAAAGAAGGAACTAAAATCTGTGGCCGAACATTTAATGTATAGAGAAATGTAAACACGACCTATTTATTCTCATACTATGCCTTATAGAAGATTACCAAACACAGATCAAGCACGAATTAAAGCATTAAAGAACGCTGTTGAAAACGGACAGTCTTTTAGTTCTTATAATGATCAGATTATTTCTACCAAAACGCTGATTGAGGCAGAAAATTTTCTGGTGCGTTTTGAACAGGCGCATGATTATTATAAACAATGTTATAATAATCAGGTTACTTCCAGCAGGAAGTCTCAGTCGAGTACTAAAATAGCCCGACTTTATATTTCTCACTTTATACAAGTGTTGAATCTTGCTGTAATTCGTTCTGAGATAAAATCGGAGCTTAAAAATCTTTATGGGCTGGAACCTGATAATTATTCTGTTCCCGATTTAACAAACGACTCTGCTGTAATAGAATGGGGAGATAAGATTATTAAAGGAGAAAAAGAAAGAACTCGTCGTGGAGGTTCACCCATTTATAATCCTACTATAGCCAAGGTTTGTGTGCATTATGAAATCTTCAAAGACGGTTATGAACAACAGAAGAATCTGCAGTGGCAGACTTCCAGAAGCCTTGAGCTGTTGTCCTCTCTACGAGGAAAAGCAGATGAGATTATATTGGATATCTGGAATCAGGTTGAGAAATATTTTGAGAACTTATCCGGAACAGAACGTTTAGATACATGTCGTAAATACGGCGTGATTTATTATTATCGAACAGGCGAAAAGAAGCCTCAATAAAAGTTTAAATGAATTTTATAGATACACATTCGCATCTTTTTTTAGAAGAATTTGCCGAAGATCTCCCGCTTGTTATGCAACGAGCCAAAGCAGCCGGCGTAAACCGCATTTATATGCCCAATATAGATTGCTCAACTATTAAACCGTTATTGGATACGGTTGCACAATATCCTGATTATTGTTTTCCGATGATCGGCCTTCATCCAACATCTGTTAATGCTGATTTCAGAGAAGAACTGAAGGTGATGAAAGAGATGCTTGACCAATCTCATCCTTTTGTTGCAATAGGAGAGGTGGGCATGGATTTATATTGGGACAGGACCTTTATTAACGAACAGTTCGAAGCATTCGAAACACAGATTCAGTGGTCGGCCGAATATCGGTTACCCTTAGTTATTCACAGCCGCGACTCCTTCGAAGAAGTTTATCAGGTTATTAAACGAAACGAACATAAAAATCTGAAAGGAATATTTCACAGCTTTACAGGAACGGTGGAAGAAGCCGAGCGACTTTTGCAATTCGATGATTTTTATCTGGGTATTAACGGAGTGGTGACGTTTAAGAAATCAACACTTCCCGAAACTTTGAAAAATGTTCCTCTAGAGAGAATTGTTTTAGAAACAGATTCACCCTATCTCACTCCGGCTCCTAATCGTGGAAAAAGAAATGAAAGTGCCAATGTGAAAGATACTCTCCTGAAATTGGCCGCAATTTACCAATGCTCACCTGAAAATGTTGCCGAAATAACAACAATGAATGCTTTAAAGATATTAAGTTAGAAACTTTTCGGTCCGAATTAGGTAGAAAAACAAAAAATAACTTATCTTTGTATCCGCAATCACGCAAAAGGAGAGATGCTCGAGTGGTTGAAGAGGCACGCCTGGAAAGCGTGTAAACCTCTAAAGGGTTTCGCGAGTTCGAATCTCGCTCTCTCCGCACAGAAAGACAGTTTCAGGATAAAGAGGCTGTCTTTTTTATGCTCTTTTCTAAAAAGATCTGCTACCTGCTACCAAATTGAATTTAATTCATTGGAAACTAAATAATTAAAATGGTGGCAGATAAACTTTTTAAACAAATTATCTACTACTATTGTCTGCCATCTTCTATGTTGTAATCCAAATAACAAGAGTATTATTAATATTAATTATACTTTTATTAGCTTTGTAATCAGGGAGTTGAAGAGGAAACAAGCTCTGCTGAGGAGCAACTTGTCAGCAATAAACTTCCTGCGTTACACTGTAACATTATTTTTTTGGAAGGGGAGGCTTGTATGGTTTCCCCTTTCATGTTACAGATATCGCTATATGGCTAAGAAAACCTTTATTGATTGATTGTTTCCTTACTTTCTATTTATTAATAACTCCTATATAAACAACCTTCTATCAGTAGTTTAAACTAATATTACTATCAGTTTTCTACATTTTCCTTTTTCAGTTTAATAGGAAGAGGCCGCAAACTGCTAAAGCAGACTAAGCTGCAAGATAGGCAAAGCGATCACTCTTATTCTGAAAGATAGTTATATAGGCATTATCATTAAACCACTCCACATTCATATTTTTGTCTCTTTTTTAAAACATAATACATTCTGTTTAATAGTTTTCTTGCGATTCGTATTATAGCTTTATTGGGCTCCATCCTTTTACAGAGTTGTGAGAAACACCTTGTCAGTGCCGGATCTATTCTTACTGCAACCCAGGCACTTTCAATCAGCCATCTTCTTAAAGTCGTTTTTTTCCTAAATGTCATCTCTCCATAATTCTCTACCTCTCCACTGGAGTGACAGGTAGGGATTAGTCCTACAAAACCAGCTAACTTGTCTGTATTTGGGAATCGTTCAATATCTTCTATCTCCGACAAAAAAGTAAGTCCTGTAACCAAACCAATTCCTGGAATGCTTCTTATTAACTCTATCTCCTTCACATATTTCTCAGAAACAGCAAGACTATGAATTTTTCTATTGATTTCCAATAAAAGAACTCTTTGTTGCTCTACTTCTCTGATAAGTAATGATAAGGCATCGTTTCCATTGGCTGTATTAAGTGATACCTCCTCTTTTAACCATTTAAGAAAACGTCTGGACCAATGACTGGTTGATTTCTCAAATTCTGGAGGGTAAGATATACCATAAAAATAAAGCAAAGCTTTTATGCGCTGTTTAAATCTAGTCATATCTTTCACCATTACGTCTCGAGTGCGTATCAATGTGCGGTTTTCCAATGTCTCAATGAATGGGACATGTATACCAATGAGCTCATTAGCTCTTAAAGAACGGGCAATTTTCATACTATCACGGGAATCGTTTTTAAGTACCTGTTCTTTCTGACTAGTTGGTATATCGGCTGGATTAACCACAATATTATTTATATTTAGTTTCTTAAGTTCAAAATGAATATTAAACCCGCAGAATCCGGCTTCATAGGCTGAATAATAAGTTCCACCAGGAAAATTAGTATTCAGATAATCCCTTAATATTGAAGGTACAGGAGGTTGGTTGAACGTTTTATGATGCAGGTATTCTGTGTAAATAGTCACATTCCAACTTTTCAAATGAACATCAATTCCAACATAAATATTTTCTCCTTCAAAATTTAGTTTGTTACTTTGTGTACGCATAAGCTTTGAGTTTTTAATTGTTTAAGTTTGGTACCTCAAATATATTAATACTCTTGGCTTATGCTTTGTTCTTCTGCATATTAATTACAAACATAGGGACTGCTACTAAAATTTTGCTGAGAACACCAAATTATAAATGCTGATTTGCTCATTATTCACAGATTGAAAATAGCTTTATCAACAGCTTATTCACCGGTTATCCACAATCTTTCAACAGGTAATTCACAAGTTATTCACATAATAATTGCAAATTATCCACGTCCTATTAACAGGTTATCCACATCTTATTAATAGTTTATCCACGGTGTTTTAACAGGTTATTCACCTACTATTAACAAGTTATTCACCTACTATTAACAAGTTATTCACCGGTTATTAACAAAGTATTCCTGACTTATTAATATTAGAGTCCCGAGGTTAATCTTTTATACTCCCGACCCTAATATTCTACCCTCCCGACCTTGATGTGCTAGCCTCCCGACCATAATTCTAATTACACTAGTTGGATTTTTAGTTTTACTAATAGAATATGTTAGTGACACCTTGTTTCTTGACTAAGTATTATATATTCCCCTCTTAAATCTGCTTAATAAATTGGCGTCATCTTTGTATAATCCAAAAAGATAATGTATTTTTGAAAGTTAAGATATGATATAAAACTAATTGAACAATATTATGAAAAGAATATTGATGGCGCTTGCTTTATCAGGAATCTTTTTCTTTAGCGGAACACAAACCATTTATGCGCAAGACGGAGTGTCTGCCAATCAAGGGGGAACTACTGTAACTGATGCCAATGCTGTTGCCGAAGATGGCTCATCTGCTGTACCCAAAGAAAGTGTGGGCGTAAAACTGAAAGAAAAATTTGTGGAAGGTAATCCTTTCTATATGGGATTGGTTGCATTCTCTTTGGTAGTTGGACTTTCTATTTGTATTGAGCGTATTATCTATTTGAATCTTTCTGAAGTAAACACCGAAAGACTACTAGAAGATGTGGAGCTTGCATTGGAGAAAGGAAATGTAGATGCAGCGAAAGAAATTTGCAGAAATACACGTGGCCCTGTTGCTTCAATTTGTTATGATGGATTAATGCGTATAGAGCAAGGACCAAAATCTGTAGAAAAAGCTGTTACCACAAGTGGTGGTGTACAATTGGGATTATTGGAGAAAGGATGTTCATGGATTTCTTTGTTCGTTAAGATTGCACCTGCTTTAGGATTTTTGGGAACAGTGGTTGGTATGGTCCAGGCTTTCGATAGTGTTCAGCTGGAAGGTAATATTTCTCCTGCAGTAATAGCGGGTGGTATGAAAGTGGCGCTGTTGACTACCATTTTTGGTCTTATTGCTGCTGTAATTCTGCAGATATTTTATAACTATATTCTTGCCAAGATAGAATCTTTGACTCACGAAATGGAAGAGTCAACAAATACTTTAATTGATTTTGTGGTTAAGTACAACATGAAGTATAGACAATAAAATAAGGAGTGTAAAATGATACCGACTAAGTTTTCTAAATACTTTTTCTATCTACTCTTAATCATTAGTTTGATTACCGGTGGACTTTACTTCTTTGGAGGCAAGGTTACTACTGTGACAGGAATAGAAGTTCCGGTTTATACAAACTTGCTGCTTATTGTGCTTTGTGGAATGTTTGGTGCAGCGGTTACTTTAACCGTACTTGCTGTAATAGGTAAACTGATAGAACGGTTTCGCCGCTCGCCTAAATATGCTATACGTTCTGTTTTAGGCTTTTTTATTTTGGCGTTTCTTATGTTCCTTTGCTGGCTTTTTGGTAGCACAAATGCTCTTCCACTGCAAGAGTACAACGGAACTTACAATACTCCCTGCTGGCTTAGGCTGACAGATATGTTTATTTATACCACATTTGCACTTATTGGTGCAGCTGTATTTTTGATAATAGGTTTTTATATCGGTCGGAAAGTTAGATAACAATGAGAAGATTTAAGAGAACAATACCGGATGTGGATGCTGACTGGACAGGATACATTGTTGTTCTGCTGCTTATTTTCTTTATTGTAATCACGTCTATGGATGTTGATCAGGGGTTGGCCAGGCGTCTTCCACCGCCGATAGGGAAATATCAACCGGCAAAAGTTGAACCTCGCAATATATTAAATGTTTTTTTGACGGATACAGATGAACTTATCTGTGGAAGACAGATAATAGGTATCGGCGAATTAAGAGAAGTTGCCAAAGCATTTATTGCTAATCCTAAAGGTGATAATAGACTTCCTGAGAAGGTGACGAAAAAAATCTCCTTATTAGGTAATATGCAAGTTACTGCAAACCATATTATTTCTGTGAAATGTGGAAGAAACACCACCTATCAGGCATATATTGATGTGCAAAACGAATTAATAGGTGCATATAACGAGCTTCGTAATGAATTAGCAGAAAAAAGATGGGGTAAGAAATTCATAGAACTGTCTCCTGATAAACGGCAAGCTGTCTGCGCTTGCTATCCGGTACGTATTTCAGAAGCTGAACCTCAATCAAGCGTAGGAGGAGTAAAATGAAAAGAAGATTTGTAACCCGTGAAAAGCTGGAAATTCCAAGAATAAACGCAATAGCTTTACCTACAATTTTCCTTATTCTGCTTTTCTTTTTTATAATGCTCACAAGCATTAGAAAAGATAAGGTAGTGGTTGGAGAGGTTGATGCTCCGCAGGCAACCGAATTATCGGCATTAGGAAAAAAAACTATTGTTACTACTATATATATAGGTAAGCCAAGGGGAAAAGTAAGATCATCTCATCGCATTCAATTAAATAATCAGGTGATGACAGTGGCTCAGGTGGAATACTATATGAAAAAGAAGTGGGCATCACTCAAACCTAATGAGTATTCATTATTAATGGTGAAATTGAAGATTGACAAAGATACTCCAATGGGAATTGTTTCGGATGTAAAGCAGGCTTTGCGTAGAGCAAATGTGCTGAATATTTTTTATTCAGCCCGTCCGGAGTAACTTTTTTTATTTATAATTCTATCTGATAAACTTCTTTATATAAGGTCCTTTTAATAAGCTCAAAATCTGTTCGGCTATCTAGTTCTCCTTTTGCCATAAGTTTCATTGGAAGATAATTGTCTTCTTCCCGGTAAGGAGGCTGCATATATTCATTCTCCCATAACTGGAATCCCTGACGTTGGTAGAAGTTTATACGGCGTTTGCTTATTTCATCTTCAGGAAGCTCAACTTCCAGAATAATTGGACCCTTTAATAGATTCTCCAGTGCGCAAAGTGCTTGCTGGCCATACTTGTGGTTTCTTCTAGTTTCATGAATGGCAAAGTGTTCTATATAAAAGAACTTGCCCAAATTCCAGTAAGAAATAAATCCTACCGGCTCATTCTCAGCCAGTAGGATATTATTATAAAAAAGTTTGTTACCGTCAGTATACTCCCGTTGCAAAGTAATATCTCTCCGTTCTTTTTTGGGAAAAGCTTTCGTAAAGAGATTCTCTACAAAACAATAATATTCCTTGTCGGTAGTATGAATATGCTGTATTGAAATCATAAACAAAAATCTAAGGCTTCGTATAGAAGTCAATAAGTCTTTTTATAGCTCTTTGACAAACAGGGCAGAAAGCTTGGCATGTATTTGTTTTCATCCTGCAATCTTCTGCACCGCGATAAATTCCTTTAGATGAATAACCTCCTCCTTCTATCAGTTTGGCCGTTCCATTATCAACCATATCTTTCCATTTGGCAGGGAAGTTAACTTTGGTGGTAATGTTCTGTTCCCAAGGCTCAACATCAAATGGATATACACCATTAAATAAATCTTCGTCATAATAATATTCATCTCCAAGGCCGGCAAAACTATGCCCGAACTCGTGTACCACTACCGGACGGAAATGTTTGTGGTGAGCAGTAGTTAAAGTAAAGGAGTTGTAGATTCCTCCGCCACCATATTGTTCTGTATTTGCTAAGATAATAATATGTTCATAAGGAATTCCTGCCAGAGAATTATGAATGTCTGTTATGTTGCTGCTGGTTAAATATCTGTCAGAATAAAAACTATCGAAATGAGAACTGAAAGCGGTATTCTTCCAGATTCCATTTTTTGGTGCACTTACGCCACTGTCCTTTGAAGAACTTTCCACTGCAACAATATTGAATCGACTTTTCATGGAGCGGAAAGGTTCGTGGCTGAACAGTGCTTCGCAAGCTATTTTTGCATCTTTAATAAATAACGCCATTTCCTCTTTTGTATAACCTTCGGCCATAATAGCTACATCAATGCAATTTTCCGGAGTTCCACTTTTTTGTAGATATACATAAGGCGTAACATGAGTATTGCCTTGTTTTCTAATCAGAATATCATCTGGTTTTACAATATGCTTAAGCAACGTATTGTAATTGCCTTTTTTATCTCTGAAAGAGATGCTTATTTCTACCGGCTGTTTTGGGTAAGGTACAAGATAAGTATTTTCGAATCCGCGAGATACGCTTTTTGCTTCATCCGTGTCTAACCATTCCTGAAAAAGCGTACTGAATGATGTCTTATAAATGCAATTTCCCGATTTTAAATCTTTTACTGTAATTTGTCCGTTACCATCTAATGGAATTTCTGATAAATGATGGCGTCTTCCAGCCCAGGTAGGTAACTGAGATAAATTCTCTACAGAGATTTCCTGCTGATTAGCAGTACCAGAAAATATATAATCAATACGTAGAGTTTTATCTATAAAATAATCGTTGAATGATTGAGCAAATGAAGATATGCACAAGAAACAACAAAGTGTAAATAGTAGAATATTTTTTTTCATATAAACATTTATTTGACACAAAGTTAAGAAATTTTAGAGTAAGAAGAGAAAAACTAAACTGTAGAATTAATGTAAGTTTGAAATTATAATTTTTTTAAGAATAAAAGTGATAGTTTACGTATTTTTTTGCTAAAAAAATACGTAACTTTGCATTCGTAATTATAAAATAAAAATATGGGATATCATCAATTAGATCGTTTGGATAAAGAAATTCTTAGACTGATAGCAGATAATGCTAGAATTCCTTTCCTGGAAGTGGCACGCGCATGTAATGTTTCTGGAGCAGCAATTCATCAACGCATACAAAAACTAACCAATTTAGGTATATTGAAGGGATCTGAATATGTGATAGATCCGGAGAAAATTGGCTATGAAACATGTGCATATATTGGACTTTACTTAAAAGATCCATCTAGTTTTGAGGCGGTAAGAAAAGCCTTGGAAGATATACCAGAGGTTGTGGAATGCCATTATACCACCGGTCAGTATGATATGTTTATTAAGATTTATGCAAAGAATAATCACCATTTACTAAGTGTTATTCATGATAAACTTCAGCCACTTGGCTTGGCGCGCACAGAAACACTGATTTCTTTCCACGAAGCTATCAAACGTCAGATGCCAATCCTGGATGATGATGACGATGAAGAAGGTATTCAACGCCTTTCATAATTAATAAAAATATACGGGTAGTGATGCTTCTCATCAATGGAATGAGGCTCTCTGCCCGTTTCTTTCCATTCTTCACTTTTTATTTCAGGGAAAAATGCATCTGCATCTTTTGTTATGTCTTCAACTAATGTCAGATAAATAGCGTCTGCCTTAGGCATTGCCTGTTTATATACACTATCTCCTCCTATAATAAACACTTCATTTTCATCTTTGCAGGCTGCAATTGCTTCATCTAACGATGAAAATCTTTCTGCTCCGGCAAACTCTGCATTAGGATTTGTAGAAAGAACCAGGTTTCGCCTGTTTGGCAAAGCACCCTTTGGTAAGGATTCAAAAGTTTTTCTGCCCATAATAATGGTATGCCCCGTTGTTAGTTCTTTAAAACGTTTCATATCATTAGGGACTCTGTATATAAGCTGATTACCCCGGCCAATAGCATTATTAAGTGATGCTGCAACAATAATTGAGACTTTAGTCATACGGTTTTCTTTTATACAGATACAATACCTTTAATATGAGGATGTGGATTATAGTCGGTAAGCTCAAAATCTTCGAATTTGAAACTAAATATATCTTTCACATCCGGATTAATTTTCATTTTAGGAAGTGGGCGAGGTTCTCTTGAAAGTTGAAGCTTCACTTGTTCAAGGTGATTTACATAGATATGTGCATCTCCAAGAGTATGAATGAAATCACCGGCTTTAAGTCCCGTAACCTGTGCCATCATCTGAAGCAATAAAGCATAAGATGCAATATTAAATGGAACTCCTAAGAATATATCAGCGCTACGTTGATAAAGTTGCAAACTTAATCTTCCGTCGGCTACATAAAACTGAAATAAAATATGGCAAGGAGGAAGCTTCATGCTATCAATATCTGCAACATTCCAGGCACTAACAAGCATACGGCGAGAGTCTGGATTGTTTTTAATAGTATCAACAATTTCTTTTATCTGGTCAATATGCCCTCCTTTATAATCAGGCCACGAACGCCATTGATAACCATAAATATGTCCCAACTCACCATTCTCGTCGGCCCATTCGTTCCAGATTCTTACACCATTGTCCTGAAGATATTTAATGTTTGTATCTCCTTGCAAAAACCAAAGAAGTTCATGGATAATCGATTTAAGATGCAGCTTTTTGGTTGTTAAACATGGAAAGCCATCGTCCATATTAAAACGCATCTGATGTCCGAATACACTAATAGTTCCGGTTCCCGTACGATCGCTTTTCCGGGTACCTTCTTTCATGACTCTGTCGAGTAAATCCAAATATTGTTTCATTGGTGTTTTTATTTTGAATGCAAACTTAATCAAAAAAGTTCTTTTAGTGAAAGAATTATTGCTGAAATAGATTCAATGAATAAGTCTTTCCTTGTGCATGCTCTTATCAGGATGCAATCTTTTTAAACCAGGGAAAGCCTTTCTCTGCTATATAGACTCCGCTTAGTATAAGTAATGCTCCTGCAATAGCAATTGGTGTGATTGTTTCGTTTATAATTATGGAAGAAGTAATAAGAGTAACCAGCGGAACAATATATACGTAATTAGTAGTACGAACTGCTCCTAAATGCTTGATAGACATATTCCATAATATATAACAGAGCATAGAAGCTACTACTCCTAGAAATATGAAATTACCTAAAACAGTTGGTCGAAAAAGTATATGAGTATCTGTTGTTAGTGGTGAAATGAGAAAAGTAGGCAATAAAGTTATTATTCCGTAAAAGAATACTTTCCGGGTTATTAGTAAAGTTGAGTATTTCTTATCCAGTCTTTTTAAAATTATGCTGTAAAAAGCCCACATTAATGCAGCGGTGATTGTTAGAAGATCTCCTGCCGGGTTAATTTTCAGAATAAAGCTACCGTTGAATACAACAAAGGCTACACCTGCCAAGGCTATAAAAGAACCCGATATAAGATTTCTCTTAAATTTTTCACCTTTGATGAATAGATGTGATAGAATAGCTGTAAAGATGGAAGCGGTACATACTATTAACGATACATTGGAAGCTAAAGTTATTCCCAGTGCTCTGTTTTCGGCAATAAAATAGAGTGAGCCTCCGCATAAGCCTGTTGCAATAAATAAAAGCTCATCTTTTAGACTATTTGCAAAGAGCTTACGTGGACAAATTGTCCAGATGCAGATATATGCAATTAAGAAGCGATAGAAAAGAATATCTTCGGGAGAGAGACCTTGCTTAATAAGCACTTTGGTTGATATAAATGTAGTTCCCCAGATTATTACCGTAAATAAAGCCATGATATGGTAAACACTATTGTTTCCCTGTTTGTTTATGATGATGCTCATATTCTAATAATTTATTTTTTTGATAGACTTAACCATCATTTGCAAAGATAAATAAAATCCTGTCAACTTGGAAATAATGATTTAATTGGTTGACATCTAGTTATGTATGGCTTGATATACAGCTTCTTAATTATTGTAATATCATAGTAACAATAATGACTTTACAATGTAATTGATGCGAAATGACAATGAAATATTTCAGGCCTTACTTTGCAGTGTCAAAATAACAATAAAAACACTTAGTTATGAAAAAAATTTTAGTAGGCTCTCTTTTATGTCTTTCAACAGTGTCAGTGCTGGCTCAGGAAGTTGAATTAACACCGCTCGAAAAAACGCAGGCAGAGACTGAACGAATAAGTTCGCTTGTTGATAACTTAAATAAATTAAAAATATCTGGTTATGTTCAGAGCGATTTACAGTTTGGTCAGAAAGATGCAAGTTTAAAAGTAGGAAGTGCAAAAGCAAGTACGGAAGATAATTATACACGTATAGGTTTACGTCGTGGTCGTCTGAAATTTACTTATTCCGATTTATTTGAGGGTGCTCCTAATACAGCTGTTGCTCAGTTTGAAATGACAGAAAAAGCTGTAGAAGTAAAAGAGTTATATTTTACTGTAACTGAACCATGGACTAAATGGGTATCACTTCAGGCAGGTGTGGCTAACAGACCATTTGGATATGAAATTCCTTATTCATCAAGTTCTCTTGAAACTCCCGAAAGAAGTACAGCTTGTAATATTCTTTTCCCAAATGAAGTCGATTTAGGAGGTATGTTAACTTTTCAGGCTCCAAAAGATCATGCTTTGAATCCTTTTAAACTTGAAACAGGATTATTTGCGGGTAATGGAATGAAACAAGATATTCACAACAGAAAAGACTGGATTTCTCATCTTTCATATAAAAAGTCTTATGAGAATATGCAATACGGATTAGGCGCTTCTTTATATTTAGGAGGTACATACCAAGGAACTGCCAATGTATATGAAATGTCTGGAAAGCAATTTGTGAAAGTAAATAATGCTAAAGTTGGCGATTATTCAGATCGTACTTATTATGGTCTTGATGGACAATTACTTTTATCAACTGGTGCTGGTATGACAACCTTACGTGCTGAAATGATGGCTGGAAAACAACCAGGTGCGCTAGGTGATTCAAAGAGTCCTAATGCTTCTTCTCTACCAACAACCGACACTTATCGTCGTAACTTTATGGGATACAATATTTATTTGATTCAGGACTTGGGACAAACAAAACACTCTTTAGTTGTACGATATGATTCTTACGATCCTAATACAAAATTATCTGGTGACGAAGTTGGTCTTGGTGGTACAGGTAAAGGCGATATTGCAAAACACAATATTGGTATAGGCTATCTTTATAGAATGAACAATAACTTCAGATTGATGGCATATTATGATATGGCCTTTAATGAAAAGTCTAAGAACCTTACCGGATATAATTCAGACTTGAAAGACAATATTTTCACATTAAGATTACAATATAAATTTTAATAGATAACACTTTAACAATAAAAATAAAGATGAAAAAGATTATTTTAGCAATAGCATTGATTTGCAGTATAGCTCAGGGATCATTTGCTCAACGTGTGAAAGGTAGTGATACAGTGTTGCCATTGGCTCAGAAAGAGGCAGAAGCATTTAATAAAAAAGGTGGAAATGTAACAGTAACAGGTGGTGGTAGTGGAGTAGGTATAGCTGCTTTGCTTGCCGGAACAACAGATATAGCTTCGGCATCTCGTAAAATTAAGTTTGATGAAAAAGTAAAATTCCAGCAGGCAGGTAAATCTCCTGTTGAAAAGATCATTGCTTTCGATGCTCTGGCTGTAGTTGTTAATCCTGGAAATAAAGTAAGTGAATTAACTCGCCAACAATTGGAAGATATCTTTACCGGTAAAATTACTAACTGGAAACAAGTTGGTGGTGCAGACCTTGCAATCGTTGCTTACTCAAGAGAAACAAGCTCTGGTACTTACGAATTCTTTAAAGAACATGTGTTGAAAAATAAGAACTACAAGAAGAATATTCTTTCTATGCCTGCAACAGGAGCAATCATTCAATCTGTAAGTCAGACTAAAGGAGCAATTGGTTACGTTGGATTAGCTTATTTGGAGAATGATGTGAAAGCAATCAAGGTTTCTTATGATGGTAAAAGTTTCGTTGCTCCATCTGTAGCAACAGCTAAGAATAAAACATATCCAATTGTCCGTCCATTATTCTTCTACTATGACAAGAAGAATGCTGCCAAGTTAACTCCATTTATTAACTTTGTAGAATCAGCTCAGGGTCAAGATCTTGTAGATAAGGTTGGATATATTTCTTTAAAATAAGAATTCTATTCTCTATATTATTTTCAAAAAAATCATTCTTTGGTAAGAGTACCGGAGAATGATTTTTTATTTGTATAGCTTATAAGTAGTTCTAACCACTTTGAATTCTGTACGTCTGTTTATTGCATTGCAGATTTCTTGCTGTTCGACGGGAAGTTTAAGTATAAAATCTTCAGTGAGTACATCCCCTTCTTTTAAGAACTGGTGTTTTTTTGCAATCCGCTTATTTATTATTTTGGGCTGTGACTCTCCATATCCTTTTGCTGTAAGCCGATTTATATCAATGCCGCCAGATACAAGGAACTTAACAACAGCTTCGGCTCTACGTTGAGAAAGAGCTTCATTATAACTATCATTCCCAAAATAGTCACAATGAGCATTAAGTTCAATTGTTATATTAGGGTTATCATTCAGCATCTTGATTAAATCATTCAGTGCTTTGGTTGATTCTGCAGTTAAGGTTGCCTTATCAAATTCGTAAAAGATATTATCGATTAACACCGGACGAGTTATGGAAGCCAAAGGAAATTCTAATTCATAGTTCTTGCTTTCATTTATGGAATCTGTTGTAAGTTCTTGCTTACAATTTAAATAACCACGACAGTTGGCCAGCATTACGTAATTTTGTCCCCGCTCCAACTTTTGTGTGAAAGAGCCATCTCCTTTTACACTAACTCTCAGATTTGTTCCATCTTGTCCCACAATGCTGACAGTTGCTTCGGGCAGAGCATCCCCTTCCTTATCATATACCCAGCCGGTGACAGTATGCGCTATCTCAGGTAATTCGAATGTATAAATGTGATCCCACCCGCGAGCATCTTTTCTGTTAGAACTGAAAAAGCCTCGTTGAAGTCCGGGTTCAAAAGTCATACCGAAATCATCACTTTCTGAATTCATTGGTGACTTTAAATTTTCAATCTTCCAGTTTTCTAAACTGTCTTGCTGAGCCTGATAGAGATCTAAGCCACCCATCCCCGGATGCCCGTCTGATGAAAAGTATAAATCGCCATTATCCTTTATAGTCGGGAACATTTCATCACCGGGAGTATTAATTGCATCTCCAAGATTTTCTACTGCTCCGAATCCGGAATTAGAAACTAGTACTCTCCAAATGTCTTTGCCACCATATCCTCCAGGCATATCAGACGAAAAATAGAGATAATGACCGTCGGGCGAAATAGCAGGATGGGCAAAAGATGATAAAGTATCTTTTGTTATAATGCATTTTTGCGGAGCTCCCCAGTTAGCGCCGGTACGTTGTGATACATAAATCTCGGCATATACAGGAGAGCTTGCATCAATTCGGCAACGGGTAAAGTACATCGTTTTGCCGTCTGCAGTGAATGAACATGCGCCATCCTCAAATTCTGTATTAACTTCCGATTCGAGTCTTTCGGGTGGTAACCAGTTTCCTTTCTCATTTTTTTTAGCCATAAAGATATCAGCGCTTTTCATCCCTGTAATTCCATTCAGGTTATTTCCTTTAGCCTTATCTCGGGTAGAAGTGAAATATATCTGATCTATATCTTTACCGGCATACATTGGTGAGTATTCACTACGGTTGGAGAGGAAAAGCGGAAACTTTTTCACGATATATCTCGTAGGATTCTTTTTCCATTCAGGAGCGAGTTTACAGGATGTCAATCCGTTCTTTGCAAGTATATTACTGGGCTTATAAGATAGAAATTGCTCATAACTCTTAATAGCAGACTTATAATCTCCTGTTTCCTTTTGTAATTCTGCCAGATAGAAAAGAGCAATGCTGTCATGGTATTTGTAACGAATGGCATTGATGTATGCAGCTTTGGCACGAACAGAATAATTTGTGAGCCGATAACAATCGGCCATTTTGTATGCTATCTCTCCCTTTTTCTTCCGTTCTTTTGCTGGTATATTAGTATAAGCTTTTTTGTAAAACTTAGCTGCATCATAATATTCGCCTAAAGCATAACTTTCATCACCTTTTTTAATGCTGCTTTCCCAACCACATGATTGAAGTAGTGAAAACAGAAGACAAATAGTGGCTATGTTACTAAGAATCTTTTTCATTTTACTGATGACGAATTACTTAATAATAACTACAATCTGTCTCGTTTATTGTGATTTGTAACTGTTATAAGTTAAAATAGCGTAGGAGAGATAAAAGATTTATTCTATTCATCGATTCCTTTTCGGAATGTACAGCCCGATTTCCATTCAGAGCAACCGAAAGCCGATTTTCCTTTAATTATTACTCCTTTTCCACAAAGTGGGCATGGTTGACCGATGATGTTATCTTTGTTCTCTTCAGGTACAGGCTTTTCCTCTTTTTGCTTTTTAGGAGCGGGTGCCTTTTTCTCTCGTTTCTTAGGTTCTTTCTTTACCTCTTCTTCAACAGCATTCTGAATCGTAATATATCTGTTTGTGTTGTCTGATAATACATTGTTAACAACCTCTGTAACCATTTGCTTTAACTCCTCCAGGAACGTTTTTGCGTCATATTTCTTTTTCTCAATTTCCCGAAGCTTTTTCTCCCAGATTCCAGTTAATTCAGCCGATTTAAGAAGTTCTTCATGAATAATCTGAATAAGCTCAACTCCGGTTGGAGTGGCAATCAGGTTCTTTTTCTCCTTACGAATATAGTTTCGTTTAAACAAAGTTTCTATAATGGCAGCCCGAGTTGAAGGACGACCTATACCATTTTCTTTCAATGCATCGCGCAACTCATCATTGTCTACAAGTTTTCCTGCAGTTTCCATGGCGCGTAGTAAAGTAGCTTCAGTATATGGCTTAGGCGGTTGAGTCCATTTCTCATTAAGATCCGGTTGATGAGGTCCGCTTTCTCCTTTCGTAAAGCTAGGAAGAGTACGTTCTTCTTCATCTTTTTCGTCTGATTGACTTTTGGCAAATACTTCACGCCATCCCGGTTCAAGAATCTGTTTTCCGGTTACCTTGAATTCTATCTTTTCAACTTCGCCAAGTACTGTTGTTGTTGATACTTTGCAATCAGGATAGAAAGCGGCAATAAAACGTCTTGCAACTAAATCGAATACACGCCTTTCCATATCAGATAGATTCATTGGGTGAACTCCGGTTGGAATAATGGCGTGGTGATCTGTAACTTTCGAAGAATCGAATATTTTTTTTGATTTTGGAAGTTTTTTCCCTTCCAATTGTGCTGTCAGATTTGTATAGTCTTTTATCCCCTTTAATATGGCAGGGCATTTTGGATAAATATCATCACTCAGAAATGTAGTGTCTACACGCGGATAAGTAGTGACTTTTTTCTCGTAAAGAGATTGAATAAGTTTGAGTGTCTCATCTGCCGAATAGCCAAATTTTTTATTGCATTCCACCTGCAAGGAAGTAAGGTCGAAAAGCCTGGGAGCATATTCAACGCCCTTTTTCGACGAAACATCCGTGATTGTGAAGTCTGAGTATTTAACTTTTTCAAGGAATTCATAACCTTCCTCTTTAGATGTAAATTTGCCTTTTGTAGCCGAAAATGTAGTTTCCCGATAAATAGTCTTTAGTTCCCAGTAAGGCTCTGGTTTAAAATTTTCTATCTCCAGCTGACGGTTTACAATAAGTGCCAGGGTAGGAGTCTGCACACGTCCGATAGACAAGACCTGTCTGTTCTGCCCATATTTTAGAGTATATAATCTTGTGGCGTTCATTCCTAAAGTCCAGTCGCCTATAGCACGTGATAATCCGGCTTCGTAAAGAGACTGAAACTCCGACTGGTCTTTTAATTTGGCGAATCCCTCCCTGATAGATTCTTCAGTTAGTGAAGATATCCACAATCTTTTAACAGGGCATTTAGCACCAGCTTTTTGCATTACCCATCGCTGAATTAATTCCCCTTCCTGTCCCGCGTCACCACAATTGATAATTTCATCGGCATTAGCCATTAAACTCTCAATTATTTTAAATTGTTTTTCAATGCTAGGCGATTCTATTAATTTAATACCGAATCGGGGAGGGATCATTGGCAGATTAGCCAAGCTCCATCTTTTCCATTCGGGAGTATATTCGTGTGGCTCTTTGAGTGTGCAAAGATGTCCGAATGTCCACGTAACCTGGTATCCGTTTCCTTCTATGTATCCATCTTTCTTGTTCTTAGCTCCAAGAATATCAGCTATATCTCGTGCAACACTTGGCTTTTCGGCAATGCAAACTATCATTTCTTTATTTTGTTTATGAAGACAAAGGTAGTTATTTCATAATAAATGAACAAAATTGTATGTCTGTTTATAAAAAAATGTAGAAAATCAAGTTAATCATAGTTAAAGAGTGTGTTAAATGATATAATTGCATTACTTTTGTAAACTTTGTATAAATAATCTCGGGAAATAAATTATGACTCTTTCAAAATTATTTAATTCGCAGGAAGGAATGGCTCTCTCTGCGTTAAAAATGGCTCGACTTAAAAAAAATGTTATCCAACAGCTGATGCTTGAGGGCGGAACGACTATTGCAGATATCTGTAAAGAAACAGAGTTTAGTGTTCCTACTGTAACAAAAGTTATTGTTGAGTTAATAGAAGAAGGAATCGCTTTCGAAAAAGGGAAGATAGACACAGCAGGCGGACGTCGTCCATCTGTTTATTGTATAAACCCAAATTCAGCTTTTTTTCTTGGAGTCGACGTTAGGCGTGATTGCGTAAGCATTGGTTTGCAAAACTTTAAGAATGAATTTCTGGAAATTAAGACCCGAATTGATTTTGTATTTAAAAATACTCACGAATCTTTAGATAGTTTATGTAATCTGATTAATAAATTTATCGATGATTCAGGGTTAGATAAAAGCAAGATTCTTGGTGCATGCGTAGTTCTGTGCGGACGCATCAATTCTGCTAAAGGATATAGTGACAGCTATTTTTCTTTTGAAAAAGAACCTCTAAGCAATATTTTTGAGCACAAAATAGGCATTAAAACTATTATCGAGAATGATAGTAGAGCAATGGGATATGGAGAATACTGTTGTGGTGCCGGTGCTGGAACATCTGAAAAGGATGTTATTTTTATTAGTTTGAACTGGGGATTTGGTATTTCAATGATTTGTAATGGTGTGCTTTACTATGGAATGTCAGGTTTCTCCGGAGAATTTGGACACAGTCCTGTTCTGGATAACCAGATACTTTGCCAGTGTGGCAAGAAGGGATGCCTTGAAACTGAGATTTCCGGTCAGGCTCTTGTAAGACGATTTAAAGAGAAACTGGCGGATGGGTCTACTTCTGTAGTTACAAGCAGAAAGAAACCTTTCGATATTAATATGTATGACATCATTGATGCTGCAACAAAGGATGAAGATCTTCTTGCTATTGAAGTTATAGAAGAAGTAGGAGAGAAGCTAGGACATTATATGTCTCTTCTATTGAATATATTTAATCCGGAACTTGTAATATTAGGCGGTGAGCTTTCAGCTTGTGGTTCTTACTTAACATTACCACTTGAAACAGCTCTTCATAAATATTCTCTGAATCTGGTTTTACAGGATATGAAACTTAAGACTGGAGAATTGGGAGATACCGCAGGTGTTGTTGGTGGCTGTTATATTCTTCGCGACCGCTTATTTGGTATTATCGAATAATTATAATAAAAACTAATATATAAAAGCAATCCATTTCAGGGTTGCTTTTTTTGTTTCTATTCATTGCTCAATAAATCTGAATTATTCACCAATAATTTTTATTTATTCACCGGCAAATTTTATTTATTGGCCAATAAAATAGAAGAGGCTGGCCAAAAAGTAGGATAGCCCATTTTATAAGTATGAAAAGCTACTAAAATATAGAGATTTGTTATAGTATTGCCAGGTTTTTTTATGTAATCTATTCTTGATTTTGGTTTAAACATTTTACATAATTAATTCATTTACTTTAAATGGCTGTATGCTAGGTGGGTATCTTTGGTGAGTTAACTGTATATATGGTTTTTTTTACTTTTTGAGAGTGCTCTATCGGGCGTATTTGTAACATTATATAAAGATGCTTGAAATTTAGTCCTTTTTTATTCCTCTATATAGTGCTTAGAATCAATCATGAAACACTTTTTAACTCGTTCTTTCTGCTTTTCGGAGAAACTATAAAGGAAGTTTTCTGACAATCCGTTTTACTTTTTAAGCTAATTACTTGATTATAAGCTGCGGGCTTTTTTATTTCACCCCGTATAAATACAGAAAAAAGAAGAGAAATTCCGCGCATATAAAAAGGGTGCCCTTTTGGGACACCCTATTTAAATAGATTATTAATTCTTAGTTTATTCTTCTTCAAGTAATATCTCAAGAATCTGGCATGCAGCTTTTGCTACTGGCGAACCAGGACCAAAGATTGCTGCAACTCCGGCTTTATACAAGAAATCATAATCTTGTGCAGGGATTACACCACCGGCAATAACAAGAATATCTTCTCGTCCAAGTTTCTTAAGTTCATCAATAATTTGAGGAATCAATGTTTTGTGTCCTGCAGCCAGTGAAGAAACGCCTACAACATGCACGTCATTTTCTACAGCATCGCGGGCAGCTTCTGCAGGAGTCTGGAACAATGGTCCCATATCCACATCGAAACCACAGTCAGCATAACCTGTTGCAACAACTTTTGCACCACGGTCGTGACCGTCCTGACCCATTTTAGCAATCATGATACGAGGTTGACGTCCCTCTTTCTTAGCAAACTTCTCGGCAAGTTCACAAGCACGTTTGAAGTCTGAATCGTTTTTACTTTCTGATGAATACACGCCTGATATAGTTCTAATTACAGCTTTATAACGTCCTACAATCTTTTCGCAAGCGTCGGAGATCTCTCCTAGGGTTGCTCTTACATGTGCAGCTTCAACAGCTAGCTCAAGTAAGTTACCTTCTTTGGTTTCCACACATTTGGTAATAGCTTCAAGGGCAGCCTGAACTTTAGCTTCATCACGACCTTCTTTTAATTCTTTAAGACGTTCAATCTGATCCAAACGAACAGCTGTATTGTCAATTTCAAGAATGTCGATAGGAGCTTCTTTCTCTAAACGGTACTTGTTAACACCTACAATGGTTTGACTACCAGAGTCGATACGAGCCTGAGCACGTGCTGCAGCTTCTTCGATACGAAGTTTAGGAACACCGGTTTCGATTGCTTTAGCCATACCACCAAGTTTTTCAATTTCCTCGATACGTTCCCAAGCTTTGTGAGCAAGCTCATTAGTCAAGCTTTCAACATAATAAGAGCCACCCCATGGGTCTACATTCTTACAGATGTAAGTTTCTTCCTGAATATAAATCTGAGTATTACGTGCAATACGTGCTGAAAAATCGGTTGGCAATGCAATAGCTTCGTCCAATGCGTTGGTGTGAAGTGATTGAGTGTGTCCCAATGCAGCAGCCATAGCCTCGATACAAGTACGACCTACATTATTAAACGGATCCTGTTCTGTTAATGACCAACCTGAAGTCTGGCAGTGAGTACGCAGAGCAAGAGACTTTGGATTCTTTGGATTGAACTGTTTAACAATTCTAGCCCATAACATACGTGCAGCACGCATTTTGGCAATTTCCATAAAGTGGTTAGTACCAATAGCCCAGAAGAAAGAAAGACGAGGTGCAAATGCATCAATATCAATTCCTGCAGCAACACCGGCACGAAGATATTCAAGTCCGTCGGCCAAAGTATATGCTAATTCAATATCTGCAGTAGCTCCAGCTTCCTGCATGTGGTAACCTGAAATAGAAATTGAATTAAATTTAGGCATCTTCTGTGAAGTATACTCGAAAATATCAGAAATAATCTTCATAGAGAATGCAGGTGGGTAAATATAAGTATTACGAACCATGAATTCTTTCAAGATATCATTCTGAATAGTTCCAGCCATTTCTTCAAGTTTAGCTCCCTGTTCCAGTCCTGCGTTGATATAAAAAGCAAGAATAGGAAGTACGGCACCGTTCATAGTCATGGAAACAGACATTTTGCTCAATGGAATACCATCAAACAAAGTTTTCATGTTTTCCAATGAACAGATAGAAACCCCTGCTTTACCAACATCGCCCACTACACGTTCATGATCCGGGTCGTATCCGCGGTGAGTAGGAAGGTCGAATGCAACAGACAAACCTTTTTGTCCGGAAGCAAGGTTTCTGCGATAGAAAGCATTTGATTCTTCAGCAGTAGAGAATCCGGCATATTGGCGGATAGTCCATGGGCGAAGAGTGTACATAACTGAATAAGGACCGCGAAGATAAGGAGGAATACCTGCAGCATATTCAAGATGCTCCATTCCTTCAAGATCTTCTTTTGTGTAAACAGGCTTTACGTTGATGTGCTCCGGAGTGTTCCAGTTGGCTTCAATCCCGTTAGCCTTTTGCCATTCAGCACCATCTACGTGCTTGAATCCGGCATATATATCTATATTTTTAAAATCTGGTCTCATGATGTCTTTACTTAATTCCTAGTTTAGCATTATATTCTTTCAGAGTGTCTAATACATTGACACGAACATTGATAAAGTTCTCAATACCCTCTGCTTTCAAAGCATCCGCGCAAGCCGGAGCTCCGGCAACAATAAACATAGCACGGTTATTAACAGCTTTAAATGCTGGAACAGCATATTCTGCATATTCATCGTCACTGGAACAAAGTACTATAATATCAGCTTTAGCTTCCATTGCAGCTTCTACTCCTTCTTCTACAGTTTCGAATCCCAGGTTATCAATTACTTCATAGCCGGCACATGCAAGGAAGTTGCAAGAGAACTGTGCTCTAGCCTGGCGCATAGCCAAATTACCAATAGTCAGCATGAATGCTTTTGGACAATGATCAGCAGCTTCAGTTTGTAAACGTAGTGCTTCAAACTCACTTGCAGCGCGGTCGGAATTAAGTACTTTTACAGTGCTTTCGCAAGAACTACTCTTGTCTGAACAGCAACATTTATTTTCAACCTGTCTCTTATCTCCAACTTTTTCAGTGAAGTTAGGGAATTGATTGGTTCCTAAAAGAACTTCTTTACGGCTTGATAAAGCAATATGTCTTGCTTTACCAGATTGATTAATATCTTCCTGAACACTTCCTGCTTTTACTGCTGCATAGAAACCTCCTTCTTCTTCAACTTTTAAGAAGATGTTCCATGCTTGTTGAGCAATAGAAGTTGTTAGATTTTCAATATAATAAGAACCTGCAGCCGGATCCACAACTTTATCAAAGTTCGATTCTTCCTTTAATAATAATTGTTGGTTGCGGGCAATACGTTCCGAGAAATCATCTGGAGTCTGATAAGCTTTATCAAATGGAGTAACAGTCAATGAATCTACTCCGGCAAGAGCCGCACTCATTGCTTCTGTCTGAGTACGAAGCAAGTTTACATGTGCATCCAGCATCGTTAAATTGAAAGAAGAAGTCTCTGCATGTACTTTCATTTTTGCAGCACAGCGACATTCACCATCTTCAGCTGTATTAGAACAATTGTCTCTTGTACAAACCGGTTTGTATGAGCTTACAATGTTGGCCCATAACATACGTGCTGCACGGAACTTAGCAATTTCAAGGAAGTAATTTGAACTGATACCGAAGTTGAATTTAATTTTTTTAGCAGCAATAGTTGGTGTAATTCCTGCTTCAACTAATAAATTCAGATATTCATTACCCCATGCTAAAGCATATCCTAGTTCCTGAGAAATATAAGCTCCAGCATTATTCAGAGATAATGCATTAACACTGATAACTCTGTAGAAAGGTAGAGTTTTTGTTGCTTCAATCAATGCCTTAGCTGTTTCTACCAGATTACCTTTTTCTTTGCCTTTAGTCAGCATCTTATTAAAGTAATCATAATTGATAGAGCCTTTTAGCTTTGTTGAGTCATAGTTCTTTTTCTGGAAATAAGCAACCAATAACTCTGCTAATTCAACAGCATGACTTTGACAAGTAGAAAAGTTTAATTCTACACATTCTGCACAAATATCATTGAGTAACGTTTCAATAAAATCAACGTTTACATCTTTTCCTTTAATGCTGAATCCTAAGGAATCAATACCTTTATTTAAAATGTCTAATGCTTTGGTGTTAGCCTCTTTAGGACATTCAACGCGAATGTTTTGGCGGACAAACCAAGTATTGTCTTTTTTTGTTCCCCGTAGATAAGGAAACTCTCCTGGTAAGCTGTCGGTTGTTTTCAGACCTTCCAGATCTTCCATCCTATAGAATGGTTTAACTTTAAAACCTTCGTTTGTTTTCCAAACGAGCTTCTTTTCGAAGTCAGCACCTTTCAGGTCGGCTGTTACTTTTTCCATCCATTTGCTAGTGCTTACGGGCGAAAAGTCCGAAAAGAGTTTTTCATTACTATCTGCCATAGTTTATTGTATTAATTACAAGATTAATAAATGTATTTAATATATTAATTTATCTAAGTGTGAGGTGCAAAGATACTTATTTACTTATAATAGGATACTTTTTTTTAGGAAAATTCAAGTAGCTTAATATATTACTTGTCATTTTAATAATTTTATATTAAAACAAGGATAGAAATATTTGATCTGACGAGATAGAATAACTACCTTTGCGCAAAATTTTAAATTGATACTTTATACACTATGGATTGGTTGCTTAAATTGCTAACAGACCCTAATTCAGTGGCTCACATTGTTCTACTTTATTCATTTGTGATAGCTGCTGGAGTCTTGTTAGGGAAGATTAAATTTTTCGGGATTTCTTTAGGTGTTACTTTTGTGCTGTTTGTCGGCATTTTAATGGGACATTTCGGTCTTAATGTTAACACGGAAGTTCTTCATTTTATGAGGGATTTTGGTTTAATTTTATTTGTTTTTTGTATTGGTTTGCAGGTTGGACCTTCTTTCTTTTCTTCGTTTAAGAAAGGTGGTATGACAATGAATATGCTTGCCGCTTCAATTGTTCTGCTAAATATTGCTGTAGCATTGGGATTGTTCTATGCTCTTAACGGAAGAGTTCAATTGCCAATGATAGTTGGTATTCTTTCAGGCGCAGTTACAAACACCCCAGGTCTTGGTGCTGCTCAGGAAGCATTAAATCAGCTTCAGGCATCGGGTATCATTCACGAAGTTCCAAAAATTGCGTTAGGATATGCAGTTGCTTATCCACTTGGAGTTGTAGGAATTATTGGTGCTATTATTCTGATACGCTTTATTTTCAGAATTGATTTTGCTAAAGAAGAAGCAGAATGGAATGCAGTGGCAGATGATAATCAGAATAAGCCTCGCTTGATGCACCTGGAAGTAAATAAATCAGCTGTTTTTGGCAAAAAAATATCTGATGTTATGAATACTGCTGGATGCTCATTTGTTGTATCTCGTATTCTTAAAAATGAGAAAGTTACAATACCAAGCTCTGAAACTGTACTTGAAGAAGGTAATCAGATATTTGTAGTTTGTTCAGAAGGTGATGCCGATACTATTATTTCTTTAATAGGAAAAGAAGTATTTGTAAACTGGGAAGAACTTGACTCTCCGATGGTTTCAAGACGTGTATTGGTTACAAAATCTGAAATGAACGGAAAGAAACTAGGGCAGCTGAAACTTCGTAATCTTTATGGTGTGAACGTTACTCGTATCAACCGTTCAGGTGTGGATCTATTTGCTAACCCAAACTTGGTTCTTCAGGTTGGTGACCGTGTTACAGTTGTTGGTTCTCAGGATGCAGTTGAACGTGTTGCTACTGTAATGGGTAACTCAATGAAACGCTTAAACGAACCTAATATTGTTACTATCTTTATCGGTATATTATTTGGTATATTGTTTGGTAGTCTTCCATTTGCTTTCCCTGGAATGCCTACTCCTGTTAAATTAGGTTTGGCAGGTGGACCTCTGGTTGTAGCTATTATTATTGGTCGTTTCGGTTACAAGTTTAATCTGGTAACTTACACAACCCAAAGTGCCAACCTTATGCTACGTGAGATTGGTATTACTTTATTCCTTGCCAGTGTTGGTATTGGTGCAGGAGGTGAGTTCTTTAAAACTGTGGTTGAAGGAGATGGTTTGTTGTGGGTAGGATGTGGATTCCTTATTACCTTTATTCCATTAATAATTGTTGGATCTATTGCTCGCAAAATTTTCAAGATTAACTATTTTATGTTGATGGGACTTATTGCCGGTAGTAATACAGACCCTCCTGCATTAGCATATTCTAATCAGGTTTCAAGTAGTGATGCTCCGGGCGTTGGCTATTCTACAGTATATCCGCTGGTAATGTTCTTGCGTGTGCTATCTGCACAGTTGATTATACTTATGTTTATGTAAACGATATATAATTATATATGGAAAGGGGTTGTTCGATGGAACAACCCCTTTTTTATGCTTTTTGAGTATCTATACTGATGCTGTTTTTTAATATTCAATTTATAGATACTTAATTTTACTTTTTAAAAGACTCTTTTTTGAAAATTGGTTAGACTCCCAGCTTCTTTTCTATAAACAGTTTAATGAATGCTACAGTTTCATCAATGCCAAGAGATGACGAATCAATACAAAGGTGATATGTGGCTGCTGCTCCCCATACTTTGTAGCTGTAATAATTATAATAAGCTGCCCGTTCACGATCGGTCTTCTCTATCAAATCTTCAGCTTTCTCTGAGTTAATGCCTTTTTCTTTGCAGAGTCGTTTAACCCGGTCTTCTTTGGATGCTGAAATGAAGATGTTTACGCACCGAGGATGATCACGCAAAATATAATCAGCACATCTGCCTACAAAAAGGCATGATTTTTTTTCTGCTAATTCACGAATTACATCACTCTGTATCTTGAATAAAGCATCATTGCTCAAACAATTATTATTTGGAATTGAGCCATCATTAATAAAAGGAAATCGCATTCCCAAAAGCCCTCCAACAATGCTTTGCGATGTTTTTTCATCAGCTTTTTCAAAGAACTCTTTGCAGAGTCCACTTTCTTTTGATGCTATATTAATCAGTTCTTTGTCGTAAAAATCAATATGCATTTGTGCGGCAAGTTTAGCACCTATTTCCCGGCCACCACTACCTAATTGGCGACCAATATTTATCACATATTTGTTATTCATGGTGAATATATTTGGTTAAAGCAAATATAATGATTAGACAAGCAGATGCAAAGATTATTAATGAAAATTCCAATTATTGCGTTTATATAAATAATATTTAAAAGAATTTTCCTCTATAAAATCTCTAATTGTTCTTTTAATTTCGAATAATATCTTCTTGACGCATGTATGTCCAAATCATTGAATGGCGGATATAAAATGCATTTTAATGTTTTGTTTTCAATTGATGAGATATAGTCAACATTAAGTATGCATTCCTGATTAATTTGCATGAATGAAGGGCTAAAAGCAAGTAAATCTTTGGCAATAATACCTGTTCTTAGTTTCTGCACAGATAAATCGGTCATTGTTATTTGCCAGCTTCTAAATCCATCTATATATTGAAAACAAAGAACTTCATTGGCTTTTAGAAATAATAGCCCTGAGATTGTTTGCAGAGCAAATTTCTTATCATTTTTCATTAAGCGCAGAATGGATTGTTCAACATTTGTTTTTTCTTTCTCTGGTTGCGTTTTAATACGCTCTATGATTGCTGAAAGTTCTTCTGGCTGATAAGGTTTCATTAAATAGTCGAAAGCAGATGAGCGTAATGCATCAAGCACATATTTATCGTAAGCACTATAGAATACGATATACATTTCAGGGTGTATCAACGTTCGGATTTCGTGTAATAGTTCAAACCCATTCATTTTAGGCATTTCAATATCTAAAAATAGTAAGTCAGGTTGGTATTGAACAATTATTTTTTTTGCTTTTTCAATAGATGTAGTAGTTTCAATTACCTGAATTTCTGGATAATTAGCAAGATCCTTGTTCAGTGTTGCAATCGAATTGCTTTCGTCATCGACTATAATTGTAGTTATTGTTTTTTTCATAGTTCGAAATTATATTTATAAGGAGTAATAATCGTAACTCTCGTACCATGTAATTCGGGTGAAAAGTTCTTCATATCTTCAATGTTGAAAAACATCTTTTCCTGATTCTTTTGATTTAATAATTCTGTAGTTTGGAATATAACCTTAAGTCCTGTTCCGGTACTGTTTTTATCTCCAATATGTGCTCCCGGGTTATACCCTGAACCGTTATCGATAATAGTGATATAAAGAAAACTCTCATCAGCAGAAATATCAATGTTTATATGTGCATCTTTCACTTCCTCTCTGAAAGCATATTTAATGGAATTTTCTATTGGTATCTGGATAATCATTGACGGGATTAACGTATCAAAGGGAACATTCTGTGATATATTCCAATTGATATCTACTTTTCTACTATTGATGTTTTTGCGGAATTCAATATAATTTTTTACAAATTCAATTTCTTCTTCAAGTGATACTGCCATTTTTTCGGAAGCAATCAGGTTACTACGTAGCGACTGAGCTAATAGTCTGAACAAATGTACAAGGTTATCGTCTTGTTTGAAAGTGGGCATTACAGCATTTAACATGTTAAACAAGACGTGCGGAGAAATCCGGTTACGAATGTTTTCCATACGTAATTTAGCTATAGTAGAGAACTGCTTGGCAAATCTGGATTCTCTTTTTTTACGATTTAAATGAATTGCAATGCCGATTATTATTGCACCAGTTATTAATAAAGATAATGAGAGTATACTTATCAATCTCATTTTCTGCAGATCAGCTTTGTTTTCTGAAAGAATGATGTTGTGTTTAAGTTTGCTGGTGTCTTGGCTATATCGGGAGTTTAGTTCAGAGATTGCACTTGAAAGTGTTCTTCTTCGGACAGAATCATTATAATTATCAACTTTTGTTCTATAATAATATGCATTATGAAAATCACATTTTTTTTCGTAATATAATTCTAATCTCTTATTGTAAAGATGAATATATTGAAGGGCTATTTTTGATAAATCATATTTCTTGTTTAATAATTTATGTGCGTTTCTTAAATCGTTCTTTAGTAATGCCAATTCGGCATAAAGCCCATTGAGATAAAAAGAATAATTTATATTTTGATTTGATTTGGAAAAAAATAAATTAGCTTTATCCAAATGATACTTGGCTGAGTCGGACTGATTGAGCAATAGATAAATACTTCCTACATTGCATTCTGTAATTCCTCTGTAAATGCTGAATTTAAAGTTTTGAGTTTTTACATTTGCTTCTTTATACCATCTCTGGGCATCTTTGTAGTTTTTAATTGCTTCGTAATAGCTAGCTCGTAAACTGGCGAAAATAAATTGCCTGGATAGTGGCATTTCTTTATATCTTTTCTCAGCAAAATTGAAATAAATATTAGATTGGTTATAATTATTAAGACTCAAATAGACCTTGGCCAATCCTGTCTGAATTAAGAAATATGCTTCGCTCTTGTCGCTTAAAATATTGGCTGTTTCTTGTGCTCTTTTATAGTAAACAGCTGATGACGTATAATTCCCTTGTGATATATAGTTGTAAGCAATTCGAATGCAAATATTCACTAACGTATTATAATCTTTTGTCTTAACAGCTTTTATATATGCTTTATTCAAATAATATTGTGCAGAATCAAAGTTACTTATAATTGAAAGATAAAGACCTCTATTATAATAGGTCTCAGTTTCTAACTTATTAAGTCTTGTTGTATCTGATAGGTTCTTATTACAAAAATGAATAACTTTATTATTTAACAGTAGTGCAGAGTCTATTTTGTTATCAAAAAAACAGGTATAGCTTATATTCTGAGTTACTTTGTAGTAATTGATACTGTCTTTAATTACTTGTCTGACTTTTAGTAGTTTTTGTCTTACAAGATCCGGATGTTCTAATGCCAGTTCTTTAAAATGTTCTGTTAAAGAGTCTGCATAAGCATATTTGTCAGCTGTTTTTTCACTATTTTTAGTGTGGCAGCTAACAATGAATAAACATAAAATACAAATGAAAAAAGTACTTCCTCTCTGTTGCAGCATATAATTCATCAGTATCAATTCAAGTGTATACCGCAAATATATGCAAAAAAAGGTAAATATTATCTTTTTTTATAACTATTTTTAGTCAGAATAGCAAACTTTTTTTACCCCCAGACTTACAAGTACTATAGCGGCAATAAGTAATGATTTTAGATCAAGATGTGCAATACTGCTTTGCATTGTTCCATTGTATGCTTCGCGCAATATATTGAGTATTGCTTCCAGGCCATTGAATACAAAGAATAAAATAATAGCAACAGCAGTACAGAATGCTGCCCACATATTTGAAAGTTTATCTACCCGGTTGGGTAAATGGCGCATAACTCTGTTAGAAAAGCCATTATCTTTAATCTCTTTCTTCTCATTCAGGAAGAATTGGCTAATCATTTTATCATCAATTTCTGTCATAACCATTTTGTTTTAAGTAAATCGCTAATTTTTCTTTGCCTCTTGACAAGTGTGATTTTACTGTACCTGTCGGGCTTCCAATAATCCCTGCTATCTTATCGATACTCACATCCTCCATGTAGAATAATGTGATGCAGGTTCGTTCCACTTCCTTTAGCATCTTGAGTGACTTATAAATATCCATCTTTTCTCCCACATTCTCTTGCTCTGTGCAGTGCATTGCATCTACTTCACGTGCGTCAATTTCAGATGTCTCTTTACGGCTGCGAATATAATCATAAAAGACATTATATGCAATTCTGTAAAGCCAGGTTGAGAAATTTGAAAGATTTTTAAAGGATGAGATATTTGTATAGGCTTTAATAAATGTTTCTTGTGCCAGATCGTCACTTAATTCGCTGTCGCCCAATGTCTGATTAAGAAAAAACCTTCGAACTTGCGATTGGTATTTCTTAACCAACGTGTCGAAGGCCTTGGTGTTTTTAAACACCACGACCTGTGCGACTAACGATATATCGTTCAATTGGCTCATTCTTCGTCTGACTTTTGTTCTGGATTATTCTTTTCTAAAGGTTTCTGCTTGTTTTGTGTGTAATGGATTACAATTTGTCCGATACCCATAAACATAACCATAAAGCCAATACATCCAAGTCCGAATTCACCGGTCAGTGCCCAGAGGAAGATACCTAATCCTAAACCAAGGAAAGCGTTTTTAACTCCTTTGGCATGGACATCCGTGGCGCCCTGTACTTCTTTAAATAACCCTTCCGGAATGTCTTTTCCATTCTCAAGTGCTTTTTCTGCTAAGCGGTATTGGGCTTGTTTATCTTTGTGTCTATACCAGAAAATGAAGAAAATGATCAATACCGGAACTGCACATCCAAAAATTATTGCAAAAATTGGTACCAGCAACCCTGCAGAATTCTCAAATGGAATTCCATGGAACTCTTCTTTCAGTGATTTTAATTCACCATTGTAATTTTGTGATGCAGAATCAGTTGCGGCCGAGTCGGCAGATGTACTTTGTACGGTCAATGTAACATTTGATGTGTCTTTTGTAACTGTAGCCTTCTTTGGTGAGGCTTGCCCCATCATTGAGATGCTAACTGCGAACATCATCATGAATGCAATCATAAATTGTTTCATATTCTTTGGTTTTAATTTGTTTAATACTCCATTTATTTAAACTTCAACTATTAGACGTAGCATGTTGCATGGAAAGTTGCAAATAGACGAATTATTTTTTATTTTTCCATAAGAAAAATTGAGAATAAAGTATATTTGCATCATAAATATAATCAGATGAAGTTACCTCAACCCTTTATAGAACAAACAAAAGCACTTTTGTGCGAAGAATATGCAAACCTTGAAAGTGCCTTACAGGAAGAATCACCAGTTAGCATTCGTGTGAATAAAACAAAGTCTTTTTTGCACAATGAAACTATGAACGTACCATGGTGCTCCAGCGGTTATTATTTAGGGGAACGTCTTACTTTTACTTTCGATCCATTGTTTCATGCTGGTTGCTATTATGTACAAGAGGCATCTTCTATGTTTGTGGAACAGATTATTAAGAAATATGTAACCGAACCGGTTGTGGCACTCGATCTTTGTGCGGCTCCAGGAGGAAAATCTACTCATCTACGCAGTCTTTTACCGGAAGGGAGTTTTCTTGTTGCTAATGAGGTTATTCGTAACCGATCTCAAATTTTAGCCGAAAACCTTATAAAATGGGGACATCCAGATATTGCAGTTACCAATAATGATCCGGCAGACTTCTCTGATTTAGGTGCACTCTTTGACTTGATCCTAACTGATGTTCCATGTTCGGGCGAAGGAATGTTCCGTAAAGATCCTGGTGCTATTGAAGAGTGGAGTCCTGAGAATGTAACAATCTGCTATCAACGTCAGCGTCGTATTATTGCAGATATCTGGCCTGCTCTGAAACCGGGAGGTATTCTTATCTACAGTACTTGTACCTATAATCTGATGGAAGATGAAGAGAATATTGAATGGATAAAGAAAGAATTGGGTGCAGAGTCATTGTCTGTTGATGTTCCTCAGGAATGGGGAATTACAGGGAATCTTGCCGGAACAGATACTCCCGTTTATCGCTTTCTACCTCACAAAACAAAAGGAGAAGGATTTTTCCTTGCAGCCTTACGTAAGTTAGAAGATGATGAAATTCAACCAACGCGGAATAAATCATCTAAAAAGAATAAAAAAGAAAAACCTTTAGAGATTCCTCAACAAGCGAAACTGTGGATTCAGCATCCTGAAGATTTTAATTTTGAAAGAAGAGGTGACTTTATTGTTGCATGCCGGAAAAGCAATGCTGAATTAATCACTCTTCTGTACCAACAATTAAGAGTAGTTCATTCCGGTATAATTATAGGTGAAGTTAAAGGGAAAGATTTGATACCTCATCAGTCTCTGGCAATGAGTAATGAATTGAACACAAATGAATTCTCTTCCTGTGAACTGACTTATGAACAGGCTATCTCTTATTTAAGAAAAGAGGCTATAGTTTTGGATGCAACAGTTCCCAAAGGATATTTGTTATTACAATATAAAAATGTTCCGCTAGGGTTTGTGAAAAATATAGGTAACCGGGCTAATAATCTATACCCACAGGAATGGAGAATTCGTAGTGGCTATCTGCCTGAAGAAGTTCGCTGTATCTAATCTTATTACAAAGATATATTCTTTCATAATTCAGATGATCAGAATTTGAGTCATTAACAATATAAATTGCATCTTATGAAAACAATGTCTGGAAAGCGAGTATTCGTTACCGGCGGATCACAAGGAATTGGCCGAGGAATTGTGGAGGCTTTTGTTTCAGCAGGAGCAAATGTTGCCTTTTGCGATATCAGTGAACCCGATTCTTCTTTTCTTTCGTCAGAAAATAGTCTCTTCTATAAAGTTGACGTAACAAACGAGAAAGCACTAACGGAAGTTATGAAACAGCTTTTTGTTAATTGGGGCGATATTGATATTCTGATAAACAATGTTGGTATTGGGGGATTTTCCTCATTGCTTGATGTCACAGTTGAACAATTTGACCGAGTTATTGCTACTAATTTACGACCAGTCTTTATTACTTCCAGATTATTGGCACTACATCGTTCACAAATGGAACCATTACCTCGTTATGGGCGCATTGTTAATATTGCATCTACCAGATACTTAATGAGCGAGCCAGGTACTGAGGGGTATGCTGCGTCAAAAGGAGGAATTGTATCGCTGACTCATGCTTTGGCTGTTTCTTTATCGAAGTATCATATAACGGTTAATTGTATTAGCCCCGGATGGATTGAAACGAAGGATTATGATTCGCTGACAGTGGCCGATCATGAACAACATCTATCGGGAAGGGTAGGAACTCCTCAAGATATTGCCCGGGCATGTCTCTTCTTGTGTGATCCGGATAATAACTTTATCAATGGCCAGAATATGGTAATTGATGGAGGTATGACGAAGAAGATGATTTATGTGTAATAGGATATCTAAATCCTCCTCTCGAAATAAAAAAAACATTTTCATCCCTCATCTCTCACTTTTTGAGTTTAATTATCTGAAAATAAGACTCCTGTAAAAGTGAGGGATGAAAAAGAACCATCACTTATCCATCACTTTTGCTGTGATCCCTCACCAATTCGCTTCTTATATTCTTAAATTGACGATTCATAAACTGAGTTTTGCAAAAAAGGCAAGCTCCCGCCTGCTTTCAAAAAACAGGCGGGAGCTTGAAATATTATTCACCAATGATTTTTAATTATTGGCCATTAAATAAAATCCATTCACCAATAATTTTCCCGGCATTCACCAATTATCCCATAACAGTGGCAACAACCCTTCTTTCTCCACCATAATTGCGGAATTCACAAAGATAGATACCTTGCCATGTACCCAGGTTTAACTGACCGTTGGTTATAGGAATTGTAATGCTTGAACCAACTATTGTTGATTTTGTATGAGCAGGCATATCGTCATCGCCTTCAAGTACATGCTCATAATAAGGCTCGCGTTCTTTAACCAAGCGATTGAATGTGGATTCCAAATCAGTTCTCACATCAGGATCAGCATTTTCATTAATGCTCAAAGCAGCAGAAGTGTGCTTGATAAACAAATGAAGCAATCCTGTTTTTGGCAGTTCAGGCAGATTTTTTATGATCTCCTGAGTAACCAGATGAAAACCTCTTTGTCTGGCTTTTAGTGAGAATTCTGTTTGAGCAACCATACTTATCCTTTTTTATTTATTTCTTTCCAGTTCATTCAAAGAATCCATTTTCTTCTTTTCAAGGAATTCATAGATGCCACATAAATGTTCAGTAACTTTCTTGTTGCCGAATTCATAAACCTTAGTTACCAGTCCGTCAAGGAAATCACGGTCGTGAGATACCACGATTAGTGTTCCGTCGAAATCCTTCAAGGCAGATTTAAGAATATCTTTTGTCTTCAGGTCGAGGTGATTGGTAGGCTCATCGAGAATAAGCAAGTTAACCGGTTCGAGCAATAACTTGATCATAGCTAAACGAGTACGTTCACCTCCGGATAATACCTTAACCTTTTTCGTTGATTCCTCACCACCAAACATAAATGCTCCGAGCAAGTCGCGTATTTTATTACGGATATCTCCTACAGCTACATCGTCAATGGTTTGGAAAACGGTTAGATTCTCATCCAACAACGATGCTTGATTCTGTGCGAAATAACCAATCTGTACATTGTGTCCTAAAGTAAGTGTTCCGGTATGCTCAATCTCTTTCATGATACACTTCACTAAAGTAGATTTACCTTCGCCATTCTTACCTACAAAAGCTACTTTATCGCCACGTTCTATAGTTAGATTGGCATTGCTGAATATAAGTTTTTCACCATAAGTCTTGCCCACACTATCCATGGTTACAGGATAGTTACCAGAGCGTGGAGAAGGAGGGAACTTTAAACGCAGAGCGGAAGAATCTTCCTCGTCTACTTCAAGTATCTCAAGCTTTTCCAGCATCTTAACCCTACTTTGTACCTGATTGGTTTTTGAATAAGTACCTTTGAAACGTTCTATGAATTCCTGATTTTCAGCAATCATTTTCTGCTGATCTTCAAAGGCTTTTTGCTGTTGCTCGCGTCTTTCAGCACGAAGCTGCAAGTATTTGGAGTAATTAACTTTATAATCGTATATACGTCCCATAGTTACTTCAATGGTACGTGTGGTAATGTTATCAACAAATTTACGGTCGTGACTGATAAGGATTACAGCTTTGGCACTGTTAATAAGGAAATCTTCCAGCCATTGAATAGATTCAATATCGAGGTGATTAGTAGGCTCATCCAGTAAAAGAACATCGGGATTTTGTAATAACAGCTTGGCAAGTTCAATACGCATACGCCATCCACCGCTGAAATCGCTTGTCTGTCGGTTGAAGTCTTCACGCATGAAACCCAGTCCTAAAAGTGCTTTCTCCACATCCGCTTCGTAGTTAGTGGCGTCAATGGCATAGAACTTCTCGCTTAAAGCAGATACGTTTTCAATAAGCTCCATGTAACTGTCACTTTCGTAGTCGGTTCTTGTTTCAAGTTCCTTGTTCAGCTTTTCAATTTCAGCTTCCATTTCATGAAGGTGAGAAAAAGCCTGCGCTGTCTCTTCAAAAACAGTTCGTCCGTCTTCCGTCATCAAGTGCTGAGGCAGATAAGCAATCACGCTATCTTTCGGAGCTGAAATTTTTCCTCGGCTAGGTTGACGTGCACCGGCAAGAATCTTTAATAAAGTACTCTTTCCTGCACCATTCTTACCCATTAAGGCAATACGGTCTTTTTCATTAATCACAAAAGAAACATCACTGAAAAGGGTGGTTCCCCCGAACTCTACTGTTAATCCGTCTACTGAAATCATTCTTATTTTTGCTAATTAGGGCGCAAAGGTAGTGAATTTTTGTCTTTCAGAAAATTGTAAATCGCATATTGTGACCTAATTGGTGGTTCTGATGGGTTATATTTAAATTTGTTTTGCAGGTCGGCATCCACAAAACAAGCTTTTTGGTTATCTTTTAACTGAATATTCAGAATATCAATGATATCTCTTTTTAAATTTTTATCCAGAACCGGAGTAACTGCTTCTATTCTGTGGTAGAGATTTCGCTTCATCCAGTCGGGAGAACCAATAAATACTTTCGGATCTCCTCCGTTATGGAAGTACCATATCCGGGCATGTTCAAGGAAACTATCCACGATTCGGGTTATGCGAATGTTTTTGCTGTATGGCTGACCGGGAATAAGGCAGCAAATTCCACGTATAATGAGTTCTATTTCCACACCATGTTCCGATGCACGGTAAAGTTCATCAATCATAATCTGATCTTGCAAGGCATTCATCTTAAGAATTATTTTTCCTCCTCTGCCTTGCTCGGCCAATTCTATTTCATGGTTTATTAGTTTAGTGAGCTCCGGAATGAGGTTAAACCTCGCAACCAAAAGCTGTTTAAATTGTGGATGTTCCACCTTTCTTTCAAGTATAAGAAATAAAGTATGCAAGTCTTCCACAATCTCACTATTAGATGTAAATATGCCAATATCAGAATAAACCTTTGCTGTTTTTTCATTAAAGTTACCGGTACTTACATAAGCATAACTAGGTACATTCTCTTGTTTATCACAGTGTCTCAGTACCAATGCAACCTTGGCGTGTACCTTTAATCCCGGAATGCTGTAGATAATATTAATCCCTGCATTTTGCATCATTTCAGCTGTTTCCAGATTATTTTCTTCATCAAAACGAGCTTTCAGTTCCACAAATACAGTTACCTTCTTTCCGTTCTGGGCAGCACTGATCAATGTGTTTATTACAGCAGAGTTCTCGGCTACTCTATATTGAGTAACCATTATTTCTTTAGTCAGCGGATCATGTGTAGCCTCATAAAGAAAATGGATAAAATGTTCGAAAGAGTGATATGGAAAATGAACCAGCAGATCTTTCTTCTTCACGTATTGGAAGATGGAAGAATGCTTGTTCAGACAGTTAAGTCTCATTGGTTGAGGCTTCTCATTTATTTGTAAAAGCTTGTTGGGATTGGGTAGCTTAATTAAATCTTCAAGATTTAAATGACTATCTCCTAAAATCAATTCGTTTCTGTTTATATGGAAGGCATCTATCAGAAATTCAAGAAAGTCATCAGGCATAGAGCGATCGTAAACAAAACGGCATACTGCTCCAATTTTGCGCTTCTTTACCTTCTTTTTTACTTGCTCCACAATGCTTCCGCTTATAGTATCGTCAATAAGAATATCAGCGTCTCGGGATATCTTAACACAGTAACAGTTGTCTACTTCATATCCTGGGAAAATACTTCCTATATTGGCTTTGATAATATCTTCAATATACATAATGTAATAATTCCCATCATGCTGAGGCAATTCAATAAAACGGGAGACTTTACTATAAGGCATTTTAAGAACAAAATATTGTTCGCGTGAAGGATCATCAACTGCACAGTTCTTTTTATATAAACGAACAGCAAGGTACAATCTGTTATCTCTAAGGAAAGATATTATTTCGCCTTTTGATATTAAAACCGGTTGCAAGAATGGGAACACTTCTTCGTTAAAGAAATTACGAACAAACTCTTGGTGGAATGGTTCCACATCTTTACTTTGGTAGAAAATAACATTGTTTCTTCGTAGCTCAGGAAGTATTTTTTGTTCATAAATACGTACTCTTTCTTCCAGCTGCTTATTCACTTCTATGTTTATATCTTCTAATACTTGCTGAGAAACCTGTATAGATTCTTCATCGGTTCTGGCTCCTGAAACATTCGCTTTATGGTCTGCCACACGTATTTTATAGAATTCTTCCAGGTTTGAAGAATAAATAGCAATGAAATTAATACGTTCATAGAGTGGAAGCTTGTCATCATTAGCCTCCAGCAGCACACGATAATTAAACGATAGCCAACTAATATCGCGTTTAAAGTATTGATAAGAATGTTCCATAGCAGCGATTTTGCGGTAAATATAGTATATTTGCAAACATAAATAGCAAAAAAATGGTAAGAATTGGTTTATTGTCAGACACTCACGGTTACTGGGATGAGAAATACCTGAAATATTTTGAGAATTGTGATGAAATTTGGCATGTAGGAGATATCGGATCTATGGAAGTTGCAGAGAAATTGGCGGCTTTTTGCCCCTTAAGGGCTGTGTATGGGAACATTGACGGACAGGATATTCGCAAGACTTATCCGCAGATTAACCGATTTACCATTGAAGGCGCCGAAGTTTTAATGAAGCACATTGGTGGTTATCCCGGCAATTATGATCCATCTATTCGTGGAAGTATTCTGGTTCGTCCTCCAAAATTATTTATCAGCGGGCATTCACATATATTGAAAGTAAAGTATGACAAAACTCTTGGTATGCTTCACATTAACCCGGGTGCAGCCGGTATCTATGGTTTTCACAAAGTGCGTACCATGGTTCGATTTGTTATAGATAATGGAGAATTTAAAGATCTTGAAGTTATTGAACTGGCTGGATAATCATCTGACTGGTTTTTATAATCTTCTTAGTTTTATTTCAAGATATTAAAAACTGAATAGATTCCTTTATTCAGGAATGATCGGATTTTATAAAAGAATTGTTATCAGTCGTTTTTTATTTTGCTATGTCAAAAAACTTTTCGTAATTTGCAATAATAACAAAAAGAACAATCTATGAAAGGAATAATTCTTGCCGGAGGAAGTGCAACTCGTCTTTATCCGCTTTCCAAAGCTATTTCAAAACAAATCATGCCAGTGTATGATAAGCCGATGATTTATTACCCGTTGTCTACATTGATGCTGGCTGGAATTCGTGAAGTTTTGGTTATTTCTACTCCTCGTGATCTTCCTATGTTTAGAGACTTGCTGGGAACAGGTGAAGAGCTTGGTATGAAATTTGAATATAAAATTCAGGAAAAACCAAACGGATTGGCACAGGCTTTTGTTTTGGGTGCAGAATTTCTGAATGGCGAACCGGGATGTTTGATTCTGGGTGATAATATGTTCTACGGACAAGGTTTTTCATCTATGCTTCATCGTGCGGCAAGCATTAATAAAGGTGCATGTATCTTTGGTTATTATGTAAAAGATCCCCGCGCTTATGGAGTGGCCGAGTTTGATGAAACCGGAAAAGTTATCTCTCTGGAAGAGAAACCGGAAAACCCTAAGAGTAATTATGCGGTTCCCGGTCTTTATTTTTACGACTCAACCGTAACAGAAAAAGCTGCAGGTCTGCAACCTTCTGCCCGTGGTGAATATGAGATTACCGACCTAAATAAATTATATCTGGAAGAGGGGACCTTAAAAGTAGAACTTTTTGGTCGTGGATTTGCATGGCTTGATACAGGAAACTGCGACAGCTTGCTCGAAGCGTCTAACTTTGTGGCAACCATACAAAACCGTCAGGGATTTTATGTGAGCTGCATTGAAGAAATTGCATGGCGTAATGGCTGGATCTCAACTGAACAGTTGAATAAGCTTGGACAGCAATTATCGAAAACTGAGTATGGTAAATACCTCATTGAATTAGCAAAAACAAAATAATTATATATGAAAACTTATTTGGTAACAGGGGCTGCCGGATTTATCGGTGCTAACTATCTGAAATATATTCTTGCAAAACATAATGATATTAAGGTTGTAGTGCTCGACTTGCTCACTTATGCAGGTAACCTGGGTACTATTGCCGGAGATATAGATAACACTCGTTGCGAATTTGTAAAGGGAGATATCTGTGATCGCGAACTGGCTGATAAGCTATTTGCACAATATCAGTTCGATTATGTGGTAAACTTTGCTGCAGAAAGTCACGTGGACAGGAGTATTGAAAACCCTCAGTTGTTCCTGATGACTAATATCCTTGGAACACAGAATCTACTGGATGCTGCTCGCCGTTGCTGGGTTACCGGTAAAGACGAACAAGGTTATCCAACATGGAGAGAAGGAGCACGTTTTCATCAGGTTTCTACGGATGAAGTTTACGGTAGCCTTGGAGCCGAAGGATATTTCCACGAAACAACTCCTCTTTGTCCTCATAGCCCTTACAGTGCTTCAAAGACTAGTGCAGATATGTTTGTAATGGCTTACTTCGATACCTATAAAATGCCGGTAAGTATTACCCGTTGTTCAAATAACTACGGTCCTTACCATTTCCCTGAAAAACTAATTCCACTTATTATAAAGAATATTCTCGAAGGAAAAAATCTTCCTGTTTATGGAGATGGCAAGAATGTGCGCGACTGGTTGTATGTAGAAGACCATTGCAAAGCAATCGATTTGGTAGTTCGTGAAGGCAGAGTGGGAGAGGTTTACAATGTAGGCGGACACAATGAAAAGCAAAATATTGAAATTGTGAAGCTGACTATTGCTACTATTCACCAGATGATGACAGAGAATGCGGCTTATCGCGAGGTGCTTAAGAAAAAGGAATATAACGAAAAAGGTGAACTCTCTATTGATTGGATTAATGAATCACTGATTACATTTGTGAAAGACCGCCTTGGTCATGATCAGCGATATGCCATTGACCCTACTAAGATAACCAATGAACTTGGCTGGTATCCCGAGACTAAGTTCGAGGTTGGAATTGTGAAAACAATTAAGTGGTATCTGGAGAATCAAAGCTGGGTAGAAGAAGTTACCAGCGGAGATTATCAGAAATACTACGAAAAAATGTACGGAAACAAATGATAGACCCCGACTCGCAAATCCCCATGGTAGACCTTAAAGGTCAGTATCTGAGAATTAAGGCGGAAATTGATAATGCTATTCAAAGCGTGATTGATTCCTGCTCATTTATAAATGGTCTGCAGGTTGGGGAATTTGCAACTGATTTAGAAAGTTATACGGGAGTACGTCATGTTATTCCCGTGGCCAATGGTACCGATGCTCTCTTGATAGCATTGATGGCGCTCAAACTCCAACCCGGAGATGAGGTTATTGTTCCTGCCTTTACTTACATTGCATCAGCCGAGGTGGTTGCTTTGCTGGGACTGGTTCCGGTGATGGTGGATGTGGACTATGATTCGTTTAATGTAACGGCTGCTCATATTCAAAAGGCTATTACTTCAAAAACAAAGGCTATAATCCCGGTACACTTGTTTGGACAAAGTTGTCCGATGGAAGAGATTCTTCAATTGGCTGAGGCTAATGATCTGTTTGTTATCGAAGATAATGCTCAGTCCCTTGGTTCTGTTTATTCTTTCTCTGAAGGAAAAGAACAGCAAGCCGGAACAATGGGCCACTTTGGATGCACATCTTTTTTCCCTACAAAGAATTTAGGTTGTATGGGAGACGGTGGTGCACTGATGACGAATGACGACGATCTGGCTTTCCGTGCTAAAATGATTGCCAGTCATGGACAGTCGAAAAAATATGTTCACGATGTAATTGGGTGTAATTCTCGTCTTGATACCATTCAGGCTGCAATTCTGAGTGTGAAACTTCATCATCTGAACGACTATATTGAAGAAAGACAATTGGTAGCAAAACGCTATTATGAAGGACTTTCAAGCCTGAATTCAATTGTTCTTCCCCGGAAGATGCAGTATACATCTCATACTTTTCATCAGTTTACCATTAAAGTAACCAATGGCAAACGAGATGAACTGAAGAAGTTTCTGGCTGCTCATGGAATTTCAAGTATGGTGTATTATCCGCTTCCACTGCAGGAGCAGGAAGCTTTCACTGATATTGTGCGAGAGGGTGAACAACTGCCAAACTCTGAGTTACTTTGCCAACAAGTACTTTCTCTACCCATTCATACAGAAATGACCGAAGAAGTGCAAAACTTTATTATAGAAAAGATACGCGAATATGCAGAGCAAGGAGAATAACTATTTTGTTCACGAAACAGCAGTGGTTGATCCCGGTTGCCAAATAGGTGAGGGGACAAAGATCTGGCATTTCTCACATCTGATGACTGGTTGCGAGCTGGGCAATAATTGCAATATAGGGCAGAATGTAGTGATTTCACCGGAAGTGATTCTAGGAAACAATGTAAAGGTTCAGAATAATGTATCTGTTTATACCGGCGTTATTTGCGAGGACGATGTATTTCTGGGCCCGTCATGTGTATTTACTAATGTAATTAATCCCCGAAGCTTTATTGACCGAAAAGAAGAGTTTCGTACCACACTTGTAAAACACGGAGCAACTATTGGTGCCAATGCTACTATTGTCTGCGGAAACACAATCGGCGAATATGCCATGATTGGTGCCGGTGCGGTGGTAACCAAAGATGTTTTGCCTTATGCACTGGTGACAGGAAATCCGGCACATCAAACAGGTTGGGTGAGCGAATACGGACACAGGCTTTTGTTTGATGAAAACGATGAAGCAACATGTCCGGAAACTGGTCAGCATTACCAGTTAAAAGAAGGAAAATTATTTCCGGCTTTTATTTAAATAGAGGTTTCAAGATATTATAATAATGGGGTGCTTTAAGGTATCCCATTTCTTTTATATAATAACCCGATGAGTCTTTTTATAAATTCAAAGTCATGTTTTTATTTTGATGTACATAAAAGCACCCTTTTGATGTACATCATCGTTATCGTTTGATATACATCATAATATGTGTTAGATGTACATCAAATGCAAAAAAGTAAACGGCTAATTTATAATTATTCCTTTTGATTATTTTTTTTATCCTAGTGATAATCCGATAAATAAAAGCATGGCAAGAATAAGCATATTCCTGGATGTTTCTCCCAAAATAACATTCAGCTCTTTTCCTTTGTGTATTTTTACCAATCGCTGCCAAGTCTTGAAGTGAGAAGCCAGGTAAAACTGTGGGAGTAAGGCTGCCCATAAGTGACCTTCAAATACAAAATAAAGGCAAAGCCAGCAGGCAATCATGCCTAAAAATAGATAAAGATAGCGTCCGAAAGGTTCTCCGAAACGAACCACTACTGTCTTTTTTCCGCTCAAGGCATCTGCTTCACGGTCTCTGTAGTTATTAACCACAAGCAAAGTATCAATGGCTAGTCCGCTGATGAGTGAGCCAACAATCACCGCGGGAGTAATGGTCAAAGCCTGTACATAATAAGTTCCGCATACAGGAACAAATCCAAAAAATAGCAAAACCAAAACATCTCCCCATCCGTGATAAGAAAGAGGATACGGCCCTGTGGTATATAGAAAAGCGAAGATAACGCAGACCATGCCTACAATGATCAGCCACCAGCCGCCATAGAGTAGAAGTGTGCTGCCTAATGCACATGCCAGAGCTACCACAATAATAATTCCTATCTTCATAGCAGAAGGAGAAATCCATCCTTGAGCGCAAGCCCGTTCAGGTCCAAGACGATCTTCGCGGTCGGTTCCTTTCAGGAAGTCGAATAAGTCATTGATTAGGTTGGATGCAATCTGCATAAGGAAAGCAAACAAGCAACAGATCAGTGCCGGAAGCCAATTAAACTTTCCATCGGCAATGGCAAGTCCCGTTCCTATTAATATTGGCACCACTGCTCCGGCCAATGTCTTTGGGCGGGCAGCAAGCAACCATGCTTTGGCAGAATTCTTTTCTACAGTATCTTTTATATCTTTCATCTTTCTCGCTTTTAACAGAACAAAGATACAATCATTCTGAAAAATATCCGATATGTCTCATAATAATACATTTCTTTTCTTTCTATGAAACTTTTGTTTAACTTTGTTTCCATATCAGAAAGAATATCTTTGCAGACATCCATGTCTTGATTAAGTATGCTTGATTTTATTATATTTTCTATAGCGTAGAATACTATGAAAATATTAAAGATTAGCGACCTAACCAATTGTTTTTATAACATGATTCATCATTTAGATATGATTTGATTGTTTATCTAGCGAGGTATTGTTACTATTTATATATCAGAATTTAATACGATGAATAAATATATTGATAACTCACTTTTACTTCTTGCTTTGTGTATAATCCTGGGATTATCTTCGTGCGATCGTTCCCAAAATTTATTGCAGAGATCGGAAGCAATCATGAAAAGCCATCCCGACAGTGCATTAACTCTTTTGCGTGGCATCAAGAATCCGAATAAATTAAGCAAATACAATCATGCCCTATATACGCTACTCATGGCTCAGGCAATGGATAAAAATCAACTTGAAATAAACGACAACGCTTTTTTGGATGATGCTGTACAATATTTCTGCAATGCCAACGATTCCCTTCATGCTGTCAGTGCATTGTATTACGCAGGCAAGGTAAACGACGGGATGAAGAATGCGGAGCAGGCCACCCGGTATTATTTAAAAGCAAACGATTGGGCAAAAAACGGCTCAGACTATAGATATAAATTTCTGATAAATTATTATCTGGGAGCATTATATTATGACCAGTTACTTTATAAAGATGGGCTGGCAGTCTATCACGAGGCTTTACGTATCGCAAACCGGCAGAACAATAATGTCTACCGGACTTTTGCTTTGGCTAAGATTGGTTATGGGTTTTCCGGATTGGAACGCAACGACAGTGCCTTGGTTTATAACTTACAGGCATTGAAAGTTGCTAGTAAATATTCCAAAGAGAATGTAAGCACTATATTGAAGCAGATAATCTATGCCTATCAGCAAATCAAACGATATGATATCGCCTTGAAATATTGTAATGAAGCGCTCGTCTCTCTTCAGGATAGTGAACCTCTTTATTCATTCTACTGTTTTAAAGGGGAAATCTTTAATGATCTGCATCAGTACGATTCTGCAGTGTATTATCTAAATAAAAGTTTTCAGGACGATCTTATCTATACCAAAGCTTCTGTTTGTTCTGAGCTCTCACAGGTTTACAAAGGCAAAAATAATCCAGGCAAGGCACTTTATTACATGGAACAGTTCAATAATTACCGTGATACCATTGATAAGCAGACTCGCAGTGCGGCAGTTATTCAGATGCAGACACTTTACAAACACGGAAAGCTGCAGGAAGAGAATGCCCTGCTTAAAGAAACTGATCTTCAGAAAAAGAAATGGATCTATCTCATCTGTTTTCTTTCCACCTTGCTTTTGTCTCTTTCGGGTGTTGCTTATTTTCTTGTTTCCAAAAGAAAGCAAAAGCTGATTAGAGAACAGGAAGAACAGATCCGGTTCAATAAAGAACAGATACGCCTGCAAGAAATAGAAAAACTTCAGAGCGATAAAAGAATAGCTCAGCAAGAACTCAAAGAGGTTGAATTGCGTGAAACCTTTTACCGGCAGCTCAATTTTGTTTCGGTTCCGGAACTACGAGGCATTTCAGAAAAAAGAAAAAGAGAGGTGAATGAACATATACGGTTAACGGAAGATGATTGGGCGCATATCATCGAAAATACCGATACAACGTTCAATGGCTTCATCGGGCGCCTTAAGAATTCCTTCCCCAAGCTGAGCGATGCTGACATTCAACTCTGCTGTCTGGTAAAGATGCAACTAAAACAAGCTGATATTGCAGAAATATTCAATGTTGAAAAAGATTCAGTGAAAAAACGAAAAATGCGTATCCGTAAAGATAAAATGTGTCTGGATGGAGACAAAACGCTGGATGAAACGCTTCGTGATTTTTAAATTTATTCAGGAGTTTACCCTTGTTTTTTTTACAGATTATTTCTTCCTTGAAAATGTGATAATAATAAATATTAGATGTTTTATTTCTCAGATGGAGCTTCTTTTTTATTGTGAATTTTAAAAATGTCCCCCCTGTTTGTGACTGCTTTTCTTGTTAAATAGCTGTTGTGTAGAGGCTTGTGCTTGTTTTGTCTATCCCTGATTTGTCCCCCTCATTTTCTTTTTATTCCAGGAAATAACACATACTTTTGCCTTCATAAAGTTAAATGTCTAATTGGAAAATATACACGGGGAATGAAAAAACTGGTTTTCTTTACATTGATTTTGTTCAGTCTGAGCGCGATGAAAATACATAGTACCGAACTTCCTAGAGAAGCAAAAGATATTTATCTAAAAAAGACTCAAGGAAATATTCAACCTCCTGTTGTATCTTTGAATGAATTATTGAGTGAACCAATTGCTGCAACAATTGATGGCTCACTAGTAGAAGTATACTCTCAACTTACAATTGAAAGCCTAACTGTTACTATTACTAATAAATTAGGGCAGGTGGTATATAGCAATAGTTCTTATATTGACGAAATAACAGTATTGCCAATATCGCTGACTGGAAATAATATTGGTGAGTATAATATTGAAATCCGGTATAGCGACGTGGTTCTTATAGGAAAATTCTATTTAGAATAAATATACCGATTGTTTTTGTATATAGCATTTATGGAATAATTGTTTGATAAAGTAATATTTTTTAGTAAATGATTAAACTAAAAAAAAGAGGGTAGATTCGCTATTATAGGTTAAAATTTGCAATGAAAAGCATTAATCTTGTTATACTTTTGCTTTTAATATTTGTCGTGTTAGCTATGCAGATTAATATACAACACAAAGAACTGGTTAGGAATATTTTGTGTCGAAATTATTTTTGAGTTTGTCACAAACTAAAATTGTTAAGCTGACTTATAAAAACCAATTATTGCAGTTTGAAAAATATAAAAAGATCTATCCTCTATTGCTTTTAATTATAGAATTAAAAACTATATGAAACAATTCTTTCAAGTAATAATGCTTTTGGCATTCGGAAACGCCATGCAGCTTAATGCACAAAAAATCACTGGTAGCATTGTAGATGAAAAAAATACTCCGATTGCTTATGCAAATGTGGCTGTATTGTCAGTCAATGATTCAACCTTTCTTCAAGGTACAATCAGTAAGAATAATGGCAGTTTTGAACTCGGGATTGCAAGTGCAAAGCAAGTTCTATTAAAGGTGTCATCCATCGAATTTGAAACATTTTACAGGACCTGCACAATATGTAATGTGGGTATCATCGTGATGAAAGAGCGTAGCCAAATTTTGGGGGAAGTTACGATTAAGGGACATCGTCCTACCTATACGCTTACTGCTGAGGGCTTACAGACCAATGTACAGGGAACTGTTCTCAGCAAACTTGGTACAGCCGAGGATATATTGAGTTTTATTCCGGGGCTCCAGAAAAAAAGTAATGGCTATGAGGTTTTTGGCAAAGGTTCACCGGTTATCTACATTGATGGGAGACTTCTGCGTGACGCTTCAGAATTGGACCAACTGAAATCCGAAAATATTAAGAATGTAGAATTGATCACAAATCCGGGAGCCAAGTACGATGCTTCGGTCAGAGCAGTGGTTAAGATCAAGACGAAAGCCAAAGTTGGTGAGGGGTTGGGTTTTGAGCTTAGTTCCTGTTATTATCAGTCTGAAAACCTAGATCTACGTGATCAGATGAATTGGAACTATCGTCACCGTAAATTAGATTTGTTTGGCACGCTCTATTATTCAAAGGATGAAGGGCGAAACGAGAGTTGGCTTACACAGGATGTTTATGTAGATACCTTGTGGCATCAGGATAACTATCAGCTCTACAAAAAAAAATATCAGACATTCTCAAATAAAATAGGTCTTAACTACTCTATTGATGAAAATAATTCTATCGGTGCTACTTATACACTGAAGCAAAAACCGGACGAACATGCTCTTACCATATTTAATACGAATCTCACAGCCAATGGAAAGTATTATGACAAGCTGGAAAATGATATTACGGCTGTTTCCAGCTATCAGCCAGATCATTTGGTTAGTGCCTATTATCATGGTGCTATTGGGAAAACCGAGGTTGATTTTAACAGTGACTATCTATTCAATAAGTATGGTCATAAAGCCAATTTTAATGAAATTAGCCACAATAAGGATAGTCGAGTAGTAACCTCTTCCAGCTTTGAACGTAATCAGATGTTTGCATCCAAGCTAATCCTCGGATATCCTCTATTTGGAGGTGTGTTTAATGCTGGTGCTGAATATACACTTACAAAACGCAATGACGATTATATTAACAATGAGGGTGTTGTTCCCTCTGCTTTCAGTTTGCTTGAGGAACAAAATATCAGTCCTTTTATTGAGTATAGTCTATCTTCTAAACTTGGATCATTATCGGCTGGCCTGCGTTATGAACACGTAAATTTTGATTATAGTGAAGATGGCAAACATATCGATGAGCAAAGCCGGAACTTCTCCAACCTGTTCCCTAGTATTTCCTGGAGTAGTGAACTGGGTAAAATGCAAATGCAGTTTAGCTATTCAGCAAAGACTCAACGTCCGTCCTACGAACAACTGAGCAATAACATTGCCTATGGCAACAGATTCACTTTACAGTCGGGTAATTCATTGTTAAAGCACGAAATAATCCATGATTTATCCTTTATGGGCGTACTGAAATTTATCCATTTTGGCTTAAGCTACAATGATCGTAAAAATGCCATTATTTATTGGTCAGAGCAAATGGACGGGAATCCATCTGTAACCCGTATCTCTTATAAAAATCTGAATAGCTTAAAAAGTGCTACGGCAAGTATTTCCTTATCGCCTAAAATTGGTTTATGGTCGCCTGAATTCTATATGGGAGTGAACAAGCAATGGTTGAATCTGGAAACTAAAAGAGGCACTTATAAACTGAATGATCCTATATTCTCCAGTAGTTTGTACAATGTGTTTGATTTATCTCATAATTGGACTTTCACAGTGGAAATGAATTATACGAGTAAGGGAGATATGGCCAACTGTTCACAAACAAAGGAAGTTTTCTATATGAATGCAGGAGCCATAAAGACATTCTTACATGACAGATTTATTATAAAACTGGGTTGTCTGGATATTTTTCATGGGAAAAAGACAGGTGATTTGCTACAAAATAATCAAATGGCTGCTTTGCAGATTAGCCAATATGATAGTAGGGAAGTCTACCTGACATTAAGATATAAATTCAATGTCACCCGTAGTAAATACAAAGGTACGGGAGCTGGTTCAAGTGAAATAAATAGATTGTAGCCCAATTATGAAAGCTTCCTTTTATCCAAACAACATGACAGTATGCAGTGTGGTATAGTCTGTTTACAAATGATATGCGAGCATTACGGACGGAAGTATTTGAAAAACAAGGTACGATGCATTGAAAAATAAGATTTGTGTTGTTTGTTTAGAGGAAAGCAAATATAAGATGTAATTTATTCGGATAAATAAGTATCTTTGTCAAGTCCTGAAATTAAGTATAATAACAGTTCTTTTTAATAAACTTATTTTAAAATTTAAATTACTACTATGAAAAATTCGTCAATGAAAGCAATCCTGTTTGTTGTTTTTGCATTTATCTCAGTTACTACAATGGCACAATCTGTGGATTCTTATTCTCAGGTTATGAAGAAATATCTGATAGCTACTAATACTCTGAAAAATATGCAGGCTATGGTTCCTCAAATGCTTAAGCCATTTCAAGCCCAGTCACCGAATGTACCTAAAGAATTTTGGGATTCTGTTAATGAGGAATTGCTAAATGACGTGGTAAACCAGATGACAGAAATGCTTACTCCTATCTATCAGAAGTATTTAACACAAAAGGAACTGGAAGATGTTTTGGCTTTTTATGAATCTCCTGCCGGAAAAAAAATTAGTGATGTAACTCCTAATATAACCAAAGAAGCTGTTCAAGTAGGACAGATTTGGGGTGCCTCAATCGCTACTAAGATTCAAGCAAGGATGAAAGAAAAGGGATACACAAAATAACGACCAGAGATTTTTAAGATCTTTATATTTTTAGAATTATCATTCTCTTTCTGCTTTACTATAAAAATCTTTAGAGGTGAAACTCATATCCTTTGAATAAGTATAACCTTTATCATAAAAAAATATTCTGGAAACATTTGACGGTTTCCAGAATATTTTCGTTTTAGATTTTATTATAAAGAACACTCTTCAGTAAGGCTGATAAAATTTGTCCATCAAAAACAATTATCAACCTTGATTTTATCTAAAGTGTCTTATTTAACCCAAACATTAATTATTTCACCGATATACATTTTATGCATTTGCTTACCGGTCCAGTTTTCTTTTAAGTTTTTATCTGAAATAGATTCTGCTTGCAAAGACTGTGCAACCATCTTTCTACATTCAATGATAAGCCATGCCTGAGAGAAAGCTTTGCTACCATCAGGAGTAGTGATTGGAGTTAGTCCGGAACCTTTTACTTTATCAGTGTCTTTACCAGACTTGCTACCACAATATTTCAGTGCATCACGGTAAGCTTCTGTATAGAATGTCAGAGTATAAGTATCTTTATTTTCCATTAACTGATAAGTGTAGCGGGTTGGGTTGATAAAGCAGAAAGCAACAGGCTTTTCGTACAGAAAGCCTAATCCGCCCCAACTGGCAGTCATCATATTGAATTTATCTTTATCACCCGCTGTTATCAGCATCCAGTCTTCAGAAAGCATCTTGACAATGTTTCCCGGAATTTTATCTGGCGCTATCTTTTTATATCCGGACATTTCATTAGTAGTAGAAGGTGTTTCGTTACTTGTAGAAATGGCAGGGATAGAACTTACATCTGGTTTTGCCGCAACAGAAGGAGCTGCTTCTGCTACTTGTGCTGCAATAGGTTTTGCTCCAATTGCTGTTTGTAGATGAGCAAATGTATCATCAACAAAATCAACTGTCTTTATACGAAACTTGGCATAGCCTCGTAATATTTTAGTTTTCTCTTTATTCAATACTTCTTTATCACTGATTTGAAGTTCAGCCGGTATTTTTTTATCATTTTCATAATCGTAGAATATCCTTTCAATGTTAAAAATACATTTCCCCGACATGCATGTAGCAGTCATCTGATATTTAATCACTGCCCGATCAAGAGATAGAGAACTTGATTTAAAGACCAGATATTCTTCTCCAGATCCTACTATTATCCCTTTTTCTTTATCAGAATAAACCACTCTGCTTGTGTTGTTATTCTTTTTTAGTCGTTTTTCCATCCAGGTCATAACTTTGTCGAAAGCCTGGTCTTTAGAATAATTAGGTAAGTTAAATTCTTTGGAAAACACTACTTTCCCGTCTATTTCCGGAACTGCACCTACCAGGTAATTCTTAGTATTCTCACTTTCGTCCTCCTGAGCCTGTATCATTACAGGTAAACAGAAAATAAACAAGACTAAAAGGAATGCTGATTTTTTCATAATGGTTTTATCTTTAGAAAACAAAGTACTATAATCTACAATATTTTATATCCTGCAAACTTATAAATTTTTAGTTGTTAGTTAATCAATTTGATAGAAAATATTTATCAATAGTTTTAGATGAATGAATGATGAACGATGAATTCTTTCCTCTAATAAACAAAGACTCTATCCTAAAAAAGTTTTTTAACCTGATGATTCTTGATTTATATGGTGTATTTTTGTAGCAGATCGTTTCTATTGTTGAATATATAAATCATGAAATGAGAATTAAACACCTCTTATTTTGCTTTCTTATTTGTGAGATATTCCTTGTGTCTTGTTCCACCACTAAGAACCTTTCCAGGCGTGGGGCGCAACATGTGAATAAGTACGACTTTTATCACAAAGATATTCCAGAAGCATTTGATGGATTTCGGATTGCCTTCATTTCCGATCTGCATTACAAAAGTGCTCTTCAGGAGAAGGGGTTAATACAATTGGTTCGACAACTGCAAACAATCAATCCCGACTTGATGCTTATGGGAGGGGATTATCAGGAAGGTTGCCAATATGTAACTGAACTCTTTGATCGGTTAGCTGAAATTCAGCCAAAGTATGGTATTGCCGGAGTAATGGGTAATAATGATTATGAGCGCTGTCATGAGGAGATTGTTGCAGAAATGCGGAAACACGGGATGCGTGTACTGGAAAATACTTGTGATACTATATCAAAAGATAATCAGCGGATTATTGTAGCAGGAGTGCGCAATCCTTTTGACTTGAAACACAATGGCATTTCGCCAACTCTTGCTCTGAAACCCGAAGACTTTGTTATTTTGTTAACCCATACTCCCGATTATGTGGAGGATGTGGACGTATCGAATACCGATCTTGCCTTAGCGGGACATACGCATGGCGGACAAGTTACGCTTATGGGCCTTTATGCACCAGTAGTGCCATCGCATTATGGACGTAGGTTTTTGAAAGGGAAAAAGAAATCATCGGCAGGTGTTCCTGTGATTATAACCAATGGGATTGGAACTTCGTCAAAGAAACTACGAATGTTTGCACCGAGTGAGATTGTGGTGATTGAGTTGCATTGCAAATGACGTGTAATGCAATTGTTAATCCATACTAGATTTATTCCTCAATAAATAAAATTCATACTCCAATAAATAAAAATTATTGGAGTATAGTCTAACAAGAAATGTTGAATATTTTTTGAAAAAACGTAACCATACGGATATTCTCAAACAAGATATTGGTTTCAGCAGACTATTTTAGTGGCAGATAACTTAAACTTAGTGGCAGATAGAAAATCATCTCCCACTACCTGAAAGGCTTTATAGCAAGCACTTTTAGGAATTTAGTAGTAGATAGGTAGATGATTTTGCATTTTTTTATTTCTGAAGTGCAAAAGGGAATAATTGCAATGATAAAAGAGGATAATTGGCGAAATAGAGTACTTACAAGAAATAACCTTCTTTCTTAATCTTATTATAAACGGCAGGATGCATAAAGTATCTAACATCCTTTCCTTTTTTGATTCCGTCTCTGATAAATGTAGAGCAAATATCAATTTCCGGCACATTAGTAAGCTTTACTGATGACGGAAGAGTTGACTTATCAACAAAAGAGCCCGGACGAGGGTAGATCCAAATCTCATTCTCATCAATTATATGTTGATAATCTTTCCACTTATCGAATATCAGCCAGTTATCAGCGCCGATAATAAGTACAAACTCCCTTTCAGGATAAGCTTTCTTTAGTTCGTCGAGCGTATTGCATGTATAAGATGGCTTGGGCAAATGTAATTCAAAGTCGGAAGCAACGAATTTGGAATAACCTTTTGTCGCAAGTTTTACAAGCTCTAACCGCTTGTTGTCATCAAGAAAATCAGCTCCCTTGCGCAAAGGATTCTGTGGAGTGACCAAAAACCACAGTTCATCAAGCTCCTCGAACTCGCAAATATAGTTTGCCAGTGCCAGGTGCCCAATATGAATTGGATTAAAGGTTCCTCCGAAAATACCAGTTTTAATTTTCATTATAAAATATTCAGCTCAGAAGAAATAAAAGAATTATTTATCCAGAAACTCTTTAATTACTTTCAGAGCTTTGGCGCGTGCCTCTTCAATTACATCGTTAATAATCACAACGTCGAACTTGTCTGCAAATCCCAATTCGAACTCAGCTTTTGCCAGTCGGCTTTCAATAACTGTAGGTTCGTCCGTGCCCCTTCCTTCCAGTCGCTTACGAAGTTCTTCCATTGAAGGTGGCTGAATAAATACAGAGAGTGCACGGTCGCCGTAGAATTTCTTAATATTGCATCCGCCTACAACATCAACATCGAAAATTACATTTTCACCTGCTGCCAGTTGTTTTTCAACTTGTGCCTTTAAAGTTCCGTAGAATCTGTCCGTATATACTTCTTCATATTCCAAAAACTCATCATTTTCTATACGTTTACGAAACTCTTCCGGAGAAAGGAAAAAGTATTCTACTCCATGTTGTTCGGTTCCTCTTGGTGGACGGCTGGTAGCTGAAATAGAAAAAGCAAGGTGAAGGCCCTGCTTTAACAAATAATTTATCATTGTAGACTTACCAGAGCCCGATGGTGCTGAGAATATAATTAATTTTCCGCTCATAATTACATTACGTTTAAAACTTGCTCTTTGATTTGTTCCAATTCATCTTTCATCTGAACCACAATCTTTTGTAGTTCTGCATTATTCGATTTACTTCCCAATGTGTTGATTTCACGTCCCATTTCCTGAGCAATGAATCCAAGTTTCTTTCCCTGACCACTGCCATCTTGCATAGTGTTCATAAAATATGTAAGATGATTAGCCAAGCGTTGTTTCTCTTCGTTTATATCAAGTTTCTCAATATAATAAATGAGTTCCTGCTCTAAGCGGTTTTTGTCATAATCAATACTGGCAGTTTTTTCAAGAGCATCAGTAATGCGTGCTTTAATCTTTTCAATTCGTTCGGCTTCGTGAGGCGCTACAGAGTCAAGTAGAGCTCGGATATTTGCGATCTTTTCGCTGAACTTTTTCGCTAAAGCTTCACCTTCCTGTTTACGAAAAGCAACCAGATGATTAATTGCTTCCTCAAGAGCCTGATGTGCTTCTGCCCATTCTTCTTCAGATAGTTCCTGAACATCATTCTTGGTCATTACATCCGGCATGCGAAGCAATACTTTAAACCAGTCGGAAGGCATAGGAATATCAAGCGAATCAGACAGTTGTTTGATTTGTTTGTAGTATCCTTCAACAACTGCTGAGTTTATTGGAGTTACAATATCTGCCTCTCCTTTATCTATCCAAAGGCTGAAATCAACTTTACCACGTTCCAGGACTTTTGCAAGTTCATTACGAATTTCCATTTCCTTCTCACGATAAGCAGGAGCAATGCGGGTAGATAAGTCTAAGGCTTTGCTATTTAGTGATTTAATTTCAACGTTAATCTTCTTGTCAGACAGGGTTAAAGTGGCTTTCCCATATCCGGTCATTGATTGTATCATATGAGTATGTTTTTTGCAAAAATAATGTTTTCTCTTTAAATATGTTTCAAAATTATTCATAATTGTTATCTTTGCCCCCGAATTGGTTTGCAATTGTTCAACTATGATTGCGATTAAAAGGGAATCAGGTGTAAATCCTGGACAGTCCCGCTGCTGTGAAACTCTGTTTAAGAATCTTGAAAACACTTTTGCCACTGGCTTTTGTCGGGAAGGCATTCAAGAGGAGAGTAAGTCAGAAGACCTGCCATTCGTTAAAAGTTTATATCCTCGTGGGTTAGGAATAAAACAGACGTTATTAAATCTAATTTTTGAAAACTATACTGGAATTGTTCTACCTTTTTGGGTGGAGCAAATTGTTGTACCAAATATGGAAAATATGATTAAAAGAATCTTAGTTGCTAACCGTGGTGAAATTGCAGTAAGAGTAATGCGCTCTTGCAGAGAAATGGAAATTGAATCCATTGCTATATTTTCGGAAGCGGATAGAACGGCTAAACATGTCTTATATGCTGACGAAGCTTACTGTGTAGGTGGGGCTGCATCAAAAGACAGTTATCTTAATATCGAAAAAATAATCGAAGTGGCCAAGGCTCATCAAGTGGATGCTATCCATCCGGGTTATGGCTTTTTATCTGAAAATTCTTCGTTTGCCAGTCGATGTAAAGAAGAAGGCATCATCTTTATTGGTCCAAATGCTGAGACTATGGATTTGATGGGAGACAAAATCTCTGCACGTAAACAGATGATTAAGGCAAATGTTCCTGTAGTACCGGGAACAGAACAAAGCCTGAAAGATGTAAACGAAGCAATCGACATCTGCAACCAAATTGGTTATCCTGTTATGTTGAAGGCTTCTATGGGAGGCGGTGGTAAAGGTATGCGTCTTATTCACAAAGAAAGCGAAGTGGAAGAAGCATATACAACTGCCAAATCGGAAGCTCTTTCTTCTTTTGGAGACGATACTGTTTATCTGGAAAAGTTTGTAGAAGAACCTCATCACATAGAATTCCAGATTCTAGGTGATAATTACGGTAACGTAATTCATTTATGTGAAAGAGAATGTTCTGTTCAACGACGCAATCAAAAGATTGTTGAAGAGAGTCCATCTCCTTTCGTTACTCCGGAATTGAGAGAAAAAATGGGAAATGCAGCTGTTGCTGCTGCTAAAGCTGTGAATTATATCGGAGCAGGAACTATTGAATTCCTGGTAGATAAGAATCGCAACTTCTATTTCCTTGAAATGAATACCCGCCTGCAGGTAGAGCACCCTATTACTGAAGAAGTTCTTGGTGTGGACCTCGTAAAAGAACAGATTCATGTTGCTAACGGTGTTCCGTTAAGACTTAAACAAGAAGATATAAAACAAAGAGGACATGCTATTGAATGTCGTATCTGTGCCGAGGATGCTGAATTTAATTTCATGCCTTGTCCGGGTGTGATTCGTCAGATTACAGAACCTAACGGAATAGGTGTTCGTATAGATAGCTATGTTTATGAGGGATACGAGATTCCTATCCATTATGACCCTATGATTGGTAAGCTGATTGTGTGGGCTGTTAATCGTACTTATGCAATAGAACGTATGCGTCGTGTGCTTCACGAGTATAAAATAACCGGCATTAAAACTAATATCAGTTATTTAAGAAGCATTATGGATACTCCCGATTTTGTAAACGGGAAGTATGATACTGGTTTTATCCAGAAGAATGCTGAAAGACTTCAAAAAGGTCTTTCTTCGGATGACGGAACAGAGACTGAAAATGTAGCAATGATTGCTGCATATATTGATTATCTGATGAATCTTGAAGAAAATAGTTCAAGTCAAGGAACAGATAATCGTCCTATCAGCCGCTGGAGAGAATTTGGTTTGCATAAAGGAGTATTGAGAATTTAAAACAAGCACACATGGAAGTACGTATTGGAAACAGAATAGCAGAGATTGAACTTCTTGAAAAAGATGGCAATAATGTTCGTCTGACAATTGACGGAGTAGAATATGAAGTTGATGTTACTATGGCCGAGAACGGAGCTTGCTCTATTCTTCACGATGGCAAATCATATAATGCAGAATTAATTCGTTCTGATAATAGTAAGAATTACAAAGTAAATACTCTTTTTTCTTCATACAATGTGGATATTGTTGACACTAAGGCAAAATATCTTCGTTTGAGAAAGAAAGAAGACGAAAAACAAGAAGATAAAATTGTATCTCCAATGCCAGGTAAAATCGTGAAAATACCAGTAAAAGTTGGTGATTTCGTTGCTGCCGGAGATACTGTTGCTGTAATTGAAGCAATGAAAATGCAAAGTAATTACAAGGTAACATCTGATTGTTATATTAAAGATATTCTGGTAAATGAAGGTGACTCAGTTAATAGTGACCAACAATTGATCTTACTGGACTTAAACGTTGTAAATGCATAATTTATGGAAAAAGAAGATTTATATAGCCGCTTTGTTGAAAGAAACAAAAATGCCGAGTTAGGTGGCGGAGTAAGCAAGATAGAAAAACAGCACGAATCTGGTAAGATGACTGCACGCGAACGTATTGATACGCTTCTTGATAAAGGTACATTTGTAGAACTAGATAAGTTGATGGTTCACCGTTGTTCAAACTTCGGTATGGACAAGAACAAAATACCTGGAGATGGAGTCGTTTCCGGTTATGGAAAGATTGACGGCCGTCTTGTCTTTGTTTATGCTTATGATTTCACTGTTTATGGTGGAACTCTTAGTGCAACAAACTCAAAGAAGATTGTAAAGGTGCAGGAACTGGCACTTAAAAACGGTGCTCCGGTTATTGCTTTGAACGATTCAGGTGGTGCACGTATTCAGGAAGGTGTAGAAAGCCTTACCGGTTATGCTTCTATTTTCTACCAGAATACAATTGCTTCGGGTGTAATTCCTCAGATTTCAGCAATTCTTGGTCCGTGTGCCGGAGGTGCTTGCTATTCTCCTGCTTTGACCGACTTTATCTTCATGGTAAAGGAAAAGAGCCACATGTTTGTAACCGGTCCTGATGTAGTTAAGACTGTTACTCACGAAGATGTGAGCAAAGAAGAACTGGGTGGAGCTTATACTCACAGCAGCAAGAGTGGTGTAACTCATTTCCTCAGCAATTCAGAAGAAGAAGTTTTGATGGGAATCCGTGAGCTGTTGAGCTTCCTTCCTTCAAACAATATGGAAGATGCTCCTGCTACTACAAGTACAGATGATATTCATCGTGAAGAAGAATCATTAAATACTGTTGTTCCTGCAGATCCTAATATTCCTTATGATATCAAGGATATTATTGAACCGGTAGTCGATGATCACTACTTCTTTGAAGTAATGCCTCATTTTGCTAAGAATGCAGTTATTGGTTTTGCTCGTATGGGTGGAAAATCAGTGGGTATCGTTGCCAATCAGCCAGCTTACCTTGCAGGTGTGCTTGATATTGATGCTTCTGATAAGATTTCACGCTTTATCCGTTTCTGCGACTGCTTTAATATTCCATTGATTACATTCGAAGATGTTCCGGGATTCCTTCCAGGATGCACACAAGAGCACAATGGTATTATCCGTCACGGTGCAAAGATTGTTTATGCTTACGCTGAGGCTACAGTGCCAAAGGTAACTTTGATTACCCGTAAGGCTTACGGTGGTGCATATATAGTTATGGGCAGTAAGCAAACCGGCTCTGATGTGAATCTTGCTTATCCAAATGCAGAAATTGCAGTGATGGGAGCAGAAGGTGCTGTTAATATTCTGTATCGCAAGGCCGACGAAGAAACTAAGAAACAAGCAATTGAGGACTACAAGGAAAACTTTGCTAATCCTTATCAGGCAGCTGAATTGGGATATATTGACGAAATTATTCTTCCAAAGCAGACACGTTTCAAGTTAATTCAGGCATTGGATATGGCGCATAACAAAATGCAAACCAATCCACCAAAGAAACACGGAAACATGCCGTTATAATTTATTTTCTATAAAATAGGGGTTTTTATATGTAAAAAGTGTATTTTTGCATCATTAAAGAAGAAAAATTATGCCTTGTATTTTACATATTGAAACCTCTACAACCGTTTGTTCGGTTGCTATCAGCGAGGACGGCCTGGCAATCTTCAATAAAGAAGATTTTAACGGCCCGTCTCATGCTGTGTCTTTAGGCGTTTTTGTTGATGAAGCACTTTCATTTGCAGATAGTCGGGCACTTGTGCTTGATGCTGTGGCTGTAAGCTGCGGCCCCGGATCATATACCGGACTACGAATAGGTGTTTCAATGGCAAAAGGCGTTTGTTACGGACGAAATATTCCGCTAATAGGCATTCCCACCCTGGAAGTGCTTACTGTTCCAGTTCTGTTATATCATGATTTACCCGAAGATGCTTTACTGTGTCCGATGATTGATGCCCGACGAATGGAAGTTTATGCAGCTGTTTACGATCGTGCATTGAATGTGAAGCGTGGGATTTCCGCAGATATTGTGGATGAAAATTCTTATCTTGACTTCCTTAATGAACACCCTGTTTATTTCTTTGGAAACGGAGCTGCTAAGTGCAGAGAAAAGATTACTCATCCTAATGCACACTTCATTGATGAAATCTATCCGGTAGCCAAGCTGATGTTCCCATTGGCGGAGAAAGCTTATGCTAAAGGCGATTTCAAAGATGTTGCCTACTTCGAACCTTTCTACCTGAAAGAATTTGTGGCTACCATGCCTAAGAATTTGCTGTAATAAACGATAAAAACAAATTTCAATAAATGGAATATAACACTCAACAACGAGTATTACCGCTTCCCGAATACGGACGAAGCATTCAGAACATGGTTGATCATTGCCTGACTATTGAGGACAGAGCTGAAAGACAACGTTGTGCAAATACAATTATCAATATAATGGGAAATATGTTCCCACATTTGCGTGATGTGCCCGACTTTAAGCATAAGCTTTGGGATCACCTGGCAATTATGTCCGATTTTAAATTGGATATTGATTTTCCATATGAAATTATCAAGAAAGATAATCTGATTACTAAACCAGATGTGATTCCTTATCCAAGCTCAAAGATTCGTTATCGTCATTACGGCCGTACATTGGAAAAAATGATTAAGCTTGCTGCCGATTATCCTGAAGGAGAAGAGAAAAGACAATTGGTTACTTTAGTAGCTAACCATATGAAAAAGAGCTTCATGAACTGGAATAAGGATAATGTTGACGACCGTAAAATATTTGATGATTTAAGCGAATATACTAACGGTAAAATAGCACTGGATGCAGAAACAATTAAGCTTATGGAAACAAAAGCTATTCTTTTCCGTAAGACTAAGCCTACTAACAACACACGCCGCTACTCTAAATAATAATTAAAACACCAAACTATGGCTTCATTTGTAATAGAAGGAGGACACAAGCTTTGTGGAGAGATTATCCCACAAGGAGCAAAGAACGAAGTACTGCAGATTATTTGTGCAACATTACTAACTTCTGAAGAGGTTATTGTGAGTAATATTCCCGATATCTTGGATGTGAATAATCTTATCCAGTTGACGAGAAACATGGGTGTAACAGTTGCCAAGACAGGAGTTGATACCTATTCGTTCAAAGCAGAGAATGTGGATCTTGCTTATCTGGAAAGTGATGAGTTCCTGAAAAAGTGCTCCAGCCTTCGTGGATCGGTAATGCTTATTGGCCCAATGATTGCCCGTTTTGGTAAGGCGCTGATCTCAAAACCCGGAGGAGACAAGATTGGTCGCCGCCGTTTGGATACTCATTTCCTGGGTATACAGAAGTTAGGTGCCGAATTTAATTATATTGATGACAGAGGTGTTTTCGAAATAAAAGCCGATCAACTGAAAGGAGCAAACCTGCTGCTTGATGAGGCTTCCGTAACCGGTACTGCAAATATTGTGATGGCTGCTGTATTGGCTAAAGGAATAACAACTATTTATAACGCTGCCTGCGAACCTTACTTGCAACAACTTTGCAAGATGTTGAACAGAATGGGAGCGAAGATTAGTGGAATTGCTTCAAACTTGCTCATTATTGAAGGTGTTGAAAGTCTTGGAGGAACCACTCATACTGTTCTTCCGGATATGATTGAAGTAGGAAGTTTTATTGGTATGGCTGCAATGACACGCAGTGAGCTAACCATTAAGAATGTATCTTACGATAATCTGGGTATTATTCCTGAAAGTTTTCGCCGCTTGGGTATTAAATTGGAACAGCGTGGTGATGATATTTATATTCCTGCACAGGATAGTTATCAGATAGACTCATTCATGGATGGTTCTATTATGACTATTGCCGATGCTCCATGGCCGGGACTTACTCCAGACCTTTTAAGTGTGATGCTTGTGGTAGCTACTCAGGCAAAAGGAAGTGTACTTATTCACCAGAAAATGTTTGAAAGCCGCCTGTTCTTCGTGGATAAACTGATAGACATGGGCGCACAGATTATTTTATGCGACCCTCACCGTGCAGTTGTCATCGGTCATGATCACCAGTTCACGTTGCGTGGCGGAAATATGACCTCTCCTGATATTCGTGCCGGAATTGCTTTGCTTATTGCAGCTATGAGTGCATCGGGTATAAGCCGTATTAATAACATAGAACAGATTGACCGTGGTTACCAGGATATCGAAAGACGACTAAATGCTCTTGGTGCACGCATTACACGTATACAAGAATGATAAAACGGGAAGAAGTATATAAGATAGGGCTCTTTAATAAGCCTCACGGCATTCATGGTGAGTTGTCGTTCTCCTTTACAGACGATGTGTTTGATAGGGTAGACTGTGACTATTTCATCTGCTTGCTCGATGGTATCTTTGTTCCGTTTTTTATTGAAGAATACCGCTTTCGATCGGATTCTACCGCTTTGGTTAAGCTCGAAGGGATAGATACTGCCGAAAAAGGACGCATGTTTACTAATGTTGAAGTCTATTTTCCTGTGAAGTTTGCCGAAGAGTCTTCAGTAGATGAGCTTGCCTGGGATTACTTTGTAGGTTTCAGGGTTATAGATAAACGTCACGGCGATATAGGTACGGTGGTTGAAGTGGATGAATCCACCATTAATACGCTCTTCGTACTCGATAAAGACGGTGAAGAACTCCTTATCCCTGCTCAGGAAGAGTTTATTCTGGACATGGATCACAAGAAAAAACAAATGACTGTTGATCTTCCCGAAGGATTATTATCGCTGGAAGATGTGGAAACACTCGACTGATAGATCTTCCTTATAGAATCATGCCCGATGCAATTATACAAACCCACGATTTAACTATCGGATATGTAACCCGGAAGGCCACCTATCCTGTGCAGATACGTCTTTCTCTCGAGGTTTTTCAGGGAGAGATGGTTTGTCTGATTGGTCCCAACGGATGTGGAAAATCAACTCTTTTACGTACAATAGCCGGACTTCAGCCCCCATTACGTGGAGAAGTCCGTATTGACAACCTTCCTTTAGGAAAACAATCTATTTCAGATAAAGCACGTTTGCTATCGCTTGTACTTACCGATCGTGTGGAAGTGAGCAACCTCACAGTTTTCAACCTGGTGGCAATGGGCAGGAATCCTTATACCGACTGGTTGGGGAAATTAACCGATCACGACAAGCAACTGGTAAATACAGCTCTTTCTCAGGTACACCTCGAAGGATATGCCGATCACTTTATCAATGAACTCTCTGATGGAGAGCGTCAGCGAGCGATGATAGCCAAAGCCTTGGTGCAGGATACTCCGGTTATTTTGTTGGATGAACCTACCGCTCACCTGGATATTAACAACAGGGTAGAGGTGATGATGCTTCTTCATGAACTTGCACGGCAGACAAACAAAGCAATTGTGCTCTCTACTCACGAACTTGACCTTGCTTTGCAAACAGCGGACAAGCTTTGGCTAATGACTCCCAAACATGGCATTGCTGTAGGTGCACCCGAAGATTTGATTCTTACCAATCGTTTTCAGAAAGTATTTGCCAACAACTCTTATCGCTTCGACCCATCAACCGGTAACTTCATGGTAAAACATGCAGAAACCCCTCGTGTAGTTTCCTTGAAAACCATAGGAACAGGCTATCGTGCATACTGGACAGAACGTGCGTTGGTGAGAAATGGTTATAAAATTTCTCCTGATGCAACAGATTTTGTAACGGTAGATGAATCTACTGATTCCTGGCTCTTTTCTAAAGATGGCAAAGAATATGTATGCTCTTCCCTTCAGGAACTTCTGGCTCAAATGGAATTAAATTAATCTTATTCCAGATACTTCTACCTGACTGGTTCCATAATTCTCCCTTTTGTAAAATCCTTATATAAGCTAATCTCACAATTAGTCTGCTATATTTCCCATCTTAAGTTGTTTTCCGGTTATAGTTTAATTCATTATTCATCAATAATTTGAATAAAGACCTACTCTTTTATTAAAAATAGTCTAGGCCTAAAATATAAAAGGTCTAGAGCTTTTTAGTTTTATATCTACTGCTATTTAAGAACTATTGATGGGAAGTTTCCTAATCTTTGACCAGTAGATTCTTTTTATTTCTTGTTTTTTCGTTAAAATGAATAAAGAAAGCTATGTAACATTGGGTTAATTGCTTACATTTGTGTCTTTTAAAACAATAATGTGGCGTAGGAGAAATTGAACATAGCCTTTTTGAAAAATAGTTAGTAAATTGTAGGTGGATTGTGCATGGTGAATGCCTTCTTAAGCAAACGAAACTAACATTCAGGAAACGGGGGGACAATTCTTTCTTTTTTATTAGTAATGTGCTGATAATGAATGTTGAAAATCGCTACCAACCTTTTATTCAGGTGAAAAACAGATTGTCTTTTAACAACAATAATGAAAAAACAAATAGCAATATTAGGATCAACAGGAAGTATAGGCACACAGGCTTTGCAGGTGATAGCCGAGCATTCTGATTTATATGAAGTATATGCTCTGACAGCCAATAATCAGGTGGAACTGCTTATTGAACAGGCCCGGAAATTTATGCCCGAGGTTGTTGTCATAGCTAACGAAGCAAAATATATTCAATTAAAAGAAGCATTGAACGATTTACCGATTAAGGTTTATGCCGGTGATGATGCTTTAGCACAAGTGGTGGAAGCTGCACCAATTGATATCGTTCTTACAGCAATGGTTGGTTTTGCCGGACTTAAACCCACTATTAATGCAATTCGTGCAAAGAAGAAAATTGCTCTTGCAAATAAAGAAACGCTTGTTGTGGCGGGTGAACTGATCAATGACCTTACACAACAGTTTGGCTCGGCAATATTGCCGGTGGATTCAGAACATTCGGCTATTTTTCAATGCCTGGTAGGAGAGGTAGGAAATAACGTAGAGAAAATTATACTTACCGCTTCCGGTGGGCCGTTCCGTACTTACAACTTATCTCAGCTGAAGACTGTAACCAAAGTTCAGGCGCTGAAACATCCCAACTGGGATATGGGTGCCAAAATAACCATCGACTCTGCTTCCATGATGAATAAAGGTTTCGAGGTTATTGAAGCTAAATGGTTATTCGGATTGAAGCCGGAACAAATTGATGTTGTGGTTCATCCACAGTCAATTATTCACTCAATGGTTCAGTTTGAAGACGGAGCTGTAAAAGCGCAACTGGGTGTGCCGGATATGCGTGTGCCGATACAGTATGCTTTTTCGTATCCCGATCGTCTTCATTCATCGTTCGATCGTCTGGACTTCTCAACTTGTGGCAATCTTACTTTTGAAAAACCGGATACCACCCGTTTCCGGAATCTGGCATTGGCTTACGAAGCATTGCACCAGTCAGGAAACATGCCTTGTATTGTGAACGCTGCTAACGAAGTTGCCGTGGCTGCTTTCCTACGTAACAGGGTTAGCTTCCTGGGAATGAGTGATGTTATAGAAAAAGTTATGCAGACTGTGAGCTATATAAAGACACCAATGTATGATGATTATGTGGCAACCGATGCGGAAGCACGCAGAGTTGCAAAAGAAATAATGAATTTTAATATTTAATAGATAATTATTGATGGAAACATTTTTGATCCGTGCCCTGCAATTAATAATGAGTTTATCATTATTAATACTGATACATGAAGGTGGGCATTTCCTTTTTGCTCGTCTTTTTAAGGTTAGGGTAGAGAAATTCTATATGTTTTTCGACTGGGGATTCTCACTTTTTAAATTTAAGCCTAAGAATAGCGATACAGAATATGGTATAGGTTGGTTGCCTTTGGGCGGCTATTGCAAAATATCCGGAATGATTGACGAATCAATGGATAAAGAGCAAATGAAAGAACCTGCTAAACCTTGGGAGTTTCGTTCTAAACCTGCCGGACAACGATTTCTGATTATTGTTGCCGGAGTAATATTTAACTTCTTGCTTGCTCTGTTTATTTATTCCATGATTCTTTTCACCTGGGGCGAATCTTATATGCTTCCAAAAGATATGAAGATGGGTATGCAGTTCAGCGAAGTAGCTCAGAAGGTTGGTTTCCAAAACGGAGATATTCTTCTTTCTGCCGATGGCGATGAATTCGTTCGTTTCCCTAAAGCACATCGCCAGATTTATAACGCTAAAGAAGTTACTGTACTACGTCATGGAAAAGAAGCAAAAGTGCAGATACCAAGAGATTTCATGAATCAACTGATGGCTGCCAATACATATTTGTCCGATTGCCGTTACCCGTATGTTATTGATAGTATAATTCCAAATAATGGATATGCAAAAGCGGGAATGCAAAGAGGAGATAGTATTATTGCTATTAACGGAATTTCTACTCCTGCATTTAACGACTATATGGAAGTGGTTGATAAGCTTAAAGCTGCTGCTCCAAAAGATAGTGTAAAGGGTGCATCAAGAAATGTAACCATTGCATACGTCAGAGCTGGTGTAACTGATACGGTGAAAGTACAGTTGGATTCTCTTTATAAGGGTGGAGCTTTTGCATATCGTCCGGATCACTTCTTTAAGGTTGTGAATAAGGAATATGGATTCTTTGAATCTTTCCCTGCAGGTATTACTCTTGGAGTAAATACACTTAAAGGATATATCAGCGATATGAAGTACGTATTCACCAAAGAAGGAGCAAACAGCTTAGGTGGATTTGGAACGATTGGTAGTATTTTCCCTGCACAATGGGATTGGCAACGCTTCTGGGAAATGACAGCCTTCCTTTCTATCATTCTTGCCTTTATGAATATTCTGCCTATTCCGGCATTGGATGGTGGACATGCTATATTTATTGTTTATGAAATAATAGCGCGCCGCAAACCAAGCGAGAAATTTATGGAATACGCACAGATGGTTGGTATGTTCCTGTTGTTTGGCTTACTTATATGGGCAAACTTTAATGATATAATCAGGTATTTCTTTAAGTAGAACTACCTGCTTAACTATAAAAAATGAAAGCCTCGCAAAGAAAGTAGATTATTCTTTGCGAGGCTTTTTTTATTTTAATTGTGCAGCTGGCTTTGCCTTATGCTGTTTGATATATCATTTCGAAAGAGCGTTGTTATTTGTCCAACTTCAATTTGACTTTACCTTATACTGTTTGATATAGCATTCCCGGCATAAGTACCTTATGAACAGGCTTGTTTCTGTTCATCTTCTTCAGATGAATAATCCGCTGATTGGCACTTCCCCGGAATTCCAGGTAAGGAGAATATTCAGCCTGAACGAATCGTCCGTCAACCAACGTGTCAATATAAGGAAGAACGGCATTTAATTTAGAATCAGCCAGCAACTCTTCATAAGTATAGCCTGTGTAGCACCACACGTTTTGTTTTGTTTCCTCCTTTATTCTTTTTATAAATGGCAGGAAAGCTTCCGGATTGTAAAAAGGATCACCACCCGAGAAAGTTACGCCATCCAATAACGGATTGGCATTAATCTCCCGGATTATCTTGCTGACTACTTCCTCGGTTAAAAGCGTACCTTGCACCGGATTCCATGTACTGGGATTCTGACATCCCGGACAATGATGCCGGCAGCCTGCTAGATAAATGGAATAACGTATACCATCTCCGTCAACAATAGTTTCGGGATAGGTAAAAAGCATATAAAGAGGTTTCGCCATTTTTATTTCTTGTTTTCATAAATGGAGAGAAGCAAAAAGTCAGGCTCCCTCCATTTATTTATATTTTATTGGAAACTTAAATTCAATAATTGAATTTGCAAGAACAGATCATAAACAGTCTTTTGCAGTTTGTTCTTTTTATTAAAAAAGAGATTAGTGATGTTTCACCCTGTCTTTCTCTTCTGCACGTTTAGATGAATTCCATGTGCTAAGATCTCCGGTAAGATATCCGGTGATTCTTCTCATTCTCATGATATTTTCGCTTCCACATACCGGGCATTTATCATAAACAACTCCCTTGTATCCGCAAGAGTTGCAGGTGTCTACCGGGTGATTGATAGAACCGTAACCAATACCTTCATCGTGCATTACTTTCACAATCTTGGTAATTGCCTTTATATTCTTTTGTGCTTCACCATCCAGTTCCACATAAGTAATGTGTCCGCCGCGGGTGATGGCATGGAAAGGAGCCTCACACTTAATCTTATCAACAATGCTGATTTGTTCCTTAACATCTACATGGAAGGAGTTTACATAATAATCATTGTCGGTTACTCCGGCAATCTTACCATATTTCTTACGGTCTATCTTTGTAAATCGTCCTGATAGTCCTTCGGCCGGAGTGGCAAGGATGGAATAATTCAGGTTATACTTGGCTTTGTATTCTTCCACCACCTTGTTCATTTCTTCAATGGTTTCATATAGTGTATTCCAAGCTTTCTCACTGTGACCGTGTCCCTCTCCGTAAAGAGCCATCATTGCATTATGACCGCCAATAAAGCCAATACCCAGCGTTCCGCTGCGAAGAACATCGCCCACTTCCTGGTTAGGATCAAGATTACCGCCGCCTTTCCAAACATCATTACCCATCATAAATGGGAACTGACGTGCAAGTGCTGTGCGCTGGTACTCATAACGAGCATAAAGTTGCTCGGCAACCAGTTCGGCCATACTGCGAACAGAGTTAAGGAAAAGTTCTTTTTCCTTTGTTTCAAAAGCTTCCTTATCAGATGTTCCCACTAATTTCTCAGCTTTTTTGTGAGCTTCAATAGCAAGGCGAGGCACATTTATTGTTGTGAAAGAAAGGTTTCCTCGTCCAAGAGAGCTTTTTTCTCCGGCTACATTCTCGAATACACGTGTACGGCATCCCATTGTAGCCAGTTCATATTTGTAACGTTTCGGATCATCAGCTCTCCAAAGTTCGTTTGTATTATAAGGAGTATCCAGAAACATAAAGTTTGGGAAGAGTGCCTTAGCAGTAGTGCGGCATGCTTTCAGGAAAAGGTCAAAGTTCGGAGTGCTGAATTCTACTTTTCCATCCATGGCAGCATCAAAATCTTCCATTGCTTTCTGATAATCTTCCTCAGAATAAGAAACGCCGTTCTTTATTTTAAATATCTGAATAGGGAATACTGGAACCTCTCCACGTCCTCCCAAGCCTTCCATAGTAGTAGTCAGCAGTTCCTCAATCACCAGTCTTCCTTCTGCTGAAGTATCAGTTCCATAATTAATTGAACTGAAAACTACCTGGTTACCTCCTCTGGAATGCATGGTATTCAGGTTGTGGATAAATCCTTCCATTGCCTGATGAGTATCTTTCCTTGTAGAAGTGTAAGCTTTCTCAATAATCTTGTTTACTACTTCTTTTTCGATGTTAATGCCAATGGCAGTCAGAGCCATTTGTAAAGCCTCTTTTTCCTGTTCGCTTGTTTTTACGGAAGATACTTGTTCGTTTACAATGGCTTTTATTGATTTCTCGTCAGCACTTGCTCCTTCAATAGATGTATAGAATCCAAGAAGGGAAGTCAGGTGTTTTCTGAACGATTTCAAAACGCCCTTTGCCATAAAGAAATCAAACGCCGGAATTGATTGTCCCCCATGTTGTTCATTCTGGTTTGTCTGGAAGATAATAGTTGCCAGCGTAGCATAGCTCTGTATGGATTGAGGAGTGCGGATACTACCATTCTTGGTACGGAATCCACGCTCGAAGAGATCATCCATATCATACTGGATACAGGTGGTAGTTTTAGTAGGGTAATAATCAAGGTCATGAATATGAATATCTCCCAACTGGTGAGCTACCGCAAATTTCTTAGGAAGCAAATATCTATAGGTATAGTTTTTTGTGACTTCCGATGCGAAAGTCATCATCTGTCCTGCCGGAGTATGGCTCGACATATTTGCATTGCTGAGATTTACATCGTTCTTATCAATAGCAACAATACCGTCCATGATCTGCTTAATCTGACTTTTCTTTTCACGTTCGGTATTTCTCCACTCACGGTAGATGATATATTTCTTAGCCACCTCCGGTTGAACTTTCATTATTTCTTTTTCAACCAGGTCCTGAATTTGTTCCACCGAGATAGTAGGGGTGGTAAAGTTACTGATTACACGCATTGTAATATCAGCTACCAACTTATCTTCGTTCGTGATACCTGTTGCATCAAATGCTTTTGTTACAGCATTCTTTATTTTACTGATAGAGAAATCTTCCTTTTTCCCATCTCTTTTGATAATACAAATCTCAGCGTAGTTCATATTCTTATTCTTTTTGTGAAACTTTTAATCTAAATAAGTTGTCACATTTAGAATACTTTGCATAAGGAAGAGGAAAGAGAATAGGTCGGTAAGAGATTAGCGCCGAAAGATATCTCTATCCTGGCGAATTCCTATTTTCTCTTGCTTTAACTCCCGAAAGCATAAGATAATCTATAATGTGTAGTTCTGGCAGGTCTTCTGACTTATCTCTCCCTTAAAGTGCCTTCCCACAAATAAATGCAGTGGCTTGTTACTCAAGTTCTTCGAGAATCACAGCAGCGGGTACTGTTACCGGATTTCACGGTATTCCCTTTTCTCCTAAAGCATAAGCTTTGTTACCAAAACCGAAACAAAGATAGTAGATATAACAATATGTTGTTTCGCTTAACTATGTTAATTTAGAAAGTTTTGGAAAACTTTTTTTGATCTTGAAATCTAAAAGTTTTCCATTTTGGATAACTTATTATTCATTATGAACAAGTTAAGTATATAAAAAAGGGCTATCTCTGAATTAGTTCAGAAATAGCCCCGTTATAGAGATGTAATATTCTATTTTATTCTCAATCTTCTTTGTGCTCCTGTTCTTTTATAAACGGGTTTTTATTGACTACTCTCAGACAGGCAAATTTCATTCTACCAATTGCCGGTATTGAAGATTGATTTATTAATCGTATTCCGAAAATGAAGATATGGAATACAGAAAGACCCAAAGCGGTTATTAATAAAATCTTGTTGCTTTCCCATCCAGCTGTTATCTGATGAGCGAAAGCTACAAAGATAAGAATAACGGATAGTGAAACTCCGGTGATATTTAATACTGATTGCCCGGATCTTTCTTTTCCATCCCAAACTGCTATCTTACTGTTTTTCATTCCGTATGCAGCGTAAATATCAAGGCCAATTAACATCCATACTAATAATCGGATCCAGGTATCTGCAGGAAGAAAAATCATCAACGATAAACAAGTTAGTACTCCGCAAATAGGAACAAAGGGAACAAAAGGTGTTTTAAATGCTCTTGGAGCATTTGGCATTTTTTTCCTTAAAACAATGATTCCAATACATACCAGTATGAAGGCAAGAAGAGTTCCGATGCTGGTCATTTCACCTGCAATATTCGAAGGTACGAAAGCGGCAAATACACTGACAAGCAGTAAGAATAGTAAATTACTCTTTGCCGGAGTACGGAACTTAGGGTGAATTTCCGAGAATAACTTAGGTAATAGACCATCTTTACTCATACTATAGAATACACGACTCTGTCCTAAGAGCATAACCATTATTACAGAAGAGTATCCGGCAAGGATAGCCAATATAATTGCACGGTTAAGCCATGGATAATCCGGGTGAATCAGTCCGCTTGCGTCAGCATGTCCCATATGCTCAATTGCTATTGCTACAGGAGCAATACCATCATGACCTTTAAATTCAGTGTAATTTGCAACACCTGTCATTACATGAGCAAACAGGAAATACAAAACGGTACAAATTACTAGTGATGCAAGAATACCAATAGGCATGTTCCGCTTTGGATTCTTTGCTTCCTGAGCGGCTGTACTTACTGCATCAAATCCAATAAACGCAAAGAAAACTACAGCTGCTGCACGTAGAATCCCCGTCCATCCGTATGCACCAAACTTTCCTGTATTCTCAGGAATATAGGGAGTGTAATTATCCAGATTAATATATTGCCATCCAAGGAAAATGAAGATAAGAACTACTCCAATTTTTAATGCTACAATAAAGCTATTAAATCTTGTGCTACCTTCTGTTCCTCTCATTAAAAGTAAACTCATCAGAATTACAATAAATACGGCAGGTAAATTGACTGCTCCTCCTTCCCATGGACATGCTGTAAGGCTCGAAGGCAGATGTACTCCAAATCCATCGAGAAATTTTATTAAGTACCGGCTCCAGCTAATACTTACTGTTGCTGCAGCAACGGCATATTCCAGAACCAGATCCCAGCCAATAATCCAGGCAATAAATTCGCCCATGGTTGCATACGAATAGGTATATGCACTTCCTGCAACAGGAATCATTGAAGCAAACTCAGCATAACATAATCCTGCAAAGCAACAACCAATAGCTGCGATTAAAAAAGAGATGGTAATTGCTGGTCCGGCTAATTCTGCAGCTGCACCACCGGTTATGGAAAATAATCCGGCTCCAATGATTGCTCCAACTCCCAATGCAACTAACTTTCCAGGTCCTAAGGTTTTTTTCAATGAATGGCTGCTAGTCTCATTTGACTCCTTTAGCAGACCTTCTATTGATTTTTTAGCAAATAAATCCATTCGTATATATCCTCTTAAAAATTATTTCGCAAAGATATAATATATTCGTATTAATATGTCAATATAATATTTAATTATGCTTTATAGTAACAAATAACTCAATATATCGAGAGTCTTATTTCAGAATGAAAAATTGTTAGAGTTATATTCTTAGATTGAGTTCTCTTATTGGATAGTCTATGCATGGTTGATATTCTCAATCTTTACATCCCTGAAAGATGACATTTGATATGATGCGAGGCTATGAGTTGTATTAACTCAGGGATAAACAAGTTGTCAATTAACAGATAGTAAAAGCGGGTATTTGTATTGATGTTGGTTTCAAGTATCTCAATCGAATGGGCGATTTTAGTCTGCTTGTATTGTTGATACGAACAGAATAAAGTGCCAGTTTTCAATTAGGATCTATACATCTGTTTGTGAGCCGGATATTACTGTGCTCAAATCGGTAGAGGAAACGGTTAGATTCGTAAACAACGGATTGTTCAAAGGTGGTTTTTCTGATAGGAAAAAAAATATCATTGCTGCTGCACGCCAGAATTAGCGTGCAGAGCAATGATAAGAAATAAATGTTTAAATACTAAAAATCTATTTACCAGTTAATAATATACTAAATATAAATATTATTCTGCTGTGGCAGAAGTAAGTTCCCATCCTGGATTTTGCTTCAATAGCGGTGCTTTCTTCACTTCTGAATCCGGTATTGGGAATCGGTAATTCTTCGGACTATTGAATGCTCTGGAAGGATGTGTACCATCCGCTTCATAATTATAAACAGAAGATGCTCCGGGAGTAACTACCACACTATAAATATTATAAACCTGTTGATAGCGAGGCAGATTTTTCTCGCTAGCAGCGCTCTTACCTTCAAACAGTTTCCAGCGGCGTTCATCAAAGAAACGATGATCTTCAAAACAAAGTTCAATACGACGTTCGTTACGGATACGCTCACGAAGCTGTTCTTTCGTCATCCCGCTATAAGCAGGCATACCCACACGTGCACGTACTTGATTTACATACAGGTAAGCATTGGTCGGTCCTTCAGATTCATTGATTGCTTCTGCTGCATTCAGTAGAATCTCCGCATAACGGAAAATAGGACAAGCATGAACGTATGTAGTAGGACTCTTGAAAGACATGTTATTCAAGAATTTCTTGGTATAATAACCAGTTGTTGTTCCACCATGCAAATCTTGGTAATCCTTTCCGTCTGGATATGAAACATCAACAGCACGTTCTTCTTCTTGTACTTTATCTCCCCAAATTGAGCCATGATGCAGAATCGTTTGCTCCAAACGTGGATCACGGTTAGCATAAGGATTCTGATCATTGTAGCCAGAAGCTGGATCATCAATAGGTTTGCCATTCTTCATTTCATAAGCATCCACCAGGTTTTGTGTAGGGTTAGTACGTCCTGTAGAGTTTACATTACCAGAAAATCCGCAAGGTGCTAAGAATAATTCAATTTCACGAGTATTCCATTCGGAACGACTCAGGATATATTCATTGTTCAAGTGAGGCGTAGAAACAAAACATTGATAATAGTTCTGGCTTGGGTCATTATCCTCAGTTGTAAACAGTTTGTATGGATGTGCCTGTTGATTATTCTTTGCGATAAAGTCCTTAGCAGCTTGTGCGGCTTCCTGCCACCATGAAGCATTACCATCAGGATTGTTCAATACAGAAGCTCTGTAAAGAAGTGCTCTTGATTTAAGTGCATAGGCAGCGGCACCGTTCATACGTCCCCAATTTTCATTTTCATTACTGTAGCGGAAAGGAAGTATATCTTTTACCGCGTCACATTCATCAGCAATCCATTTCAATGCTTCGCTACAAGCTGTACGTGACATGTTCATAGCAGAAGCGTTTCCTGGTTCAAAAACGATTGGAACACCATTTTCATCATTACCGATCACCGGTATATCGCCGAACCAGCCTGCAAGATCAAAGTGGAAGATAGCACGTAGTAATCGGGCTTCTGCTATATTACGATCATATAAGTGATTATCGTCACCCGTTTTCTCGGCATTACCAATAACACTTTCGCGTGAATTCTTCATAAACTGGTTAGCAGCTCTAATCCCCTTAAAATCGTTAGACCAAAACCTTTCAGCAAAAGGGTGGTTAGTGGCAGAGTAAGCATCTGTCAGCACGCTGTGATAATAGTGCACATTCCAAAATGAAAGTGAATTATCTGTCATACAGTCGCGCGATGCAGCAAGAAACTGTCCGTCACTATATCCCGCAAATGCATCAGGAAGGTACGTGTAAACATTGGCTAGGAAGCCACGAGTATTCTCGTACTTACTAAAAATCTGTTCTTCGGATAAGGTCAGGTCTACTTCCTTATCTAAATAATCGCTACAAGAGCTGGGAACTATGGCCAGCAATCCGACAGTGATGTATATCAATATCTTTTTCATCATTTCAAAGTTTAAAGTACAACATTAAAATCCGATATTTACACCGAATGTAAACGAACGGGTCTTTGGATACCACCAGCAATAACTCATCGGTTTTTCAGGGTCTACGTTATTGGGGAGATCACTCCAGTTATATAGGTTGTATCCGCTAAAATAAAATCGGCATTTTGTCATGTTAATTTTGGCAACAAGTTCTTTTGGAAGCGAATAACCAATCTCGACATTTCGTAGTGATATGTAATTACCGTTTTTTACCCAGATGTCATTCTTGTATGTACCTGTAGAGCGATCAGAGTCGATGGCATTAAAACCTCCGTAAAGCGGACGTGGATAGGCCGCATTAATATTGCGTGGATCACTAGGGTTGTCATTATAGTATCCCCATGCCTTCGTAACTTCGTGTGTTCCCATGTTACTCCAACCACTAAAACTGATGGCAGGAGAAAGGAATACACTACGATTGAGATAGGCATTGAATACAGCGCGTACATCAAAACCGTTCCATTCCAAACCAATATTTAATGCTGGTATCAATTCAGGGATAATTGTATAGGTATCAGGTGTCATATCGTTAGAATCAATTTGTCGGTCACCATTCAAATCTTTGAAGACAGCCGTACCTAAAGATTGTTTGCCATTTGATGCCGAGTGATACGGATATTTTTCAGGATGATCAATTGCATCTTGCTGGCTACTAGCAACTTTGTCTGGATCATTTGCCCACTGTTCGAATTTGTAAATATTCCATCCACCCACAGTGTTATTAAATGAACTTTCGTACAAGGCTGCAACTTCAGTACCATCATAAATCCTACGACCCGTTTTACGTTGCCATTCCACGTTGGGCTCCGTTTCATCCATCTCTGTAATCTTATTGGTATTCCAGGTTAGCAAACCTTCCAGATAATAATTAACTTTACCTATTTTGCCGCGATGGCCTAAAGTTACTTCAAGTCCTTTACTTTCTGCTTTTCCGTAAGAATCCGAACTTACAGATACTCCGATCATCGAAGGAATGGTAGAACGTGTTACCAAAATACCCGAACGCCATTCTTTGAACACATCCACAGCACCATACAGTTTCTTTCCCCAGAAATCAAAATCAAGACCGATATTTAACATGTCGGATACTTCCCACTTGTTGTTGCTATTACCGGCTTTGCTCTCATAGTATCCTCCGATATTACTCTGCGAATAGCCAAAACTATAACCTGTTCCACTAGAGTAAGTTCCCTGATACGGATATCGTCCGGCACCGGTGTTCGACTGTCCGGCACGTCCATAAGAAGCACGTAGTTTTAATAAATCAATGTTTTTGTTTTTCAACCATGATTCTTCTGATGCTACCCATCCCACTGATGTACCGTAAAAAGTACCCCAACGTTCTTCAGGAGCAAAGTTATCACTTGCCATTCGACTAATATTGCCTGACAAAATATAACGATTATCATAAGCATACGTAGCTTGACCGTTGAATGACAACGTACGTTCTGACGATGTGCTACCGCTAACTACGTTCTGATAGGTACGGACAAAAGCACGTGCATCTACTGCATGTTTACCAAAATTATTGCTATAATTCAGCCCTGCGTTGAAGTTCAGGTGATAATAATATTCACGTTGATTGGCAGAAGGGTTAGTTAGTGCAGAGTATGACGTATATTTAGTATAAGTAAATTCTGACGGATCATTAACAGCTACGTTAGTGTAGTCATAGTTATACGTATTAATGGCATTTCGCTGAGTAGATTCAAATGTCTCATAGGAATCGAAACTTACAGTGGTGTTCACTTTTAAACCTTTCAACAAACTGCTCAGATCACCATTAACACTTAATGTACTATACAGATTACGACGACGGTTCTTTTCCTGGCCACTGGCAGCCAGATAGCGTAAAGGATTGTTTGCTGTACTGCTGGCATAAAGATCACCGTTTGGACAGTATACTGGTTCCATAGGATTAGCCTCTACCGCTCCAAATGTAGTTAGGGCAAATACGCCTTCGGTTGGCTGATTAATATTATCGATACGACCACCAAGATCTAATGATACGTTTAGAAACTTTGTCACATCAATATCTATATTGGATCTCAGGTTCCATCGGTTTAGCATATGTTGTGTATCGAAGTTCTCATTCCAGCTGGTTCCTTTCTTGTTCCACATACCTTCCTGACGAAGATAAGAGAAAGATACATAGTAACGTGCGCGATTGTTTCCACCGCTTATCTGCATGTTGGTTTTGTACATGGGGGCTGCTTCCCGATACAATTGTTCAAACCAATTTGTGTCGAAATATTTATAGCGATCAATACCCTCTAATGTTTCACCATTGCTTACACGACGATATTTTTCAACCTGCTCGTCTGTATACATCGGATCACTTCCACTCAAATAGCGTACTTGGTTACGGGTCAATGCCATATTATAGGAATTTTGCAATTCCATTTTGTTGCTCAGCATCTGATAACCTACTTCCTGAGTAAAATTAATGTTGGTTTTACCTGCTTGTCCACGCTTAGTGGTTACAAGTATTGCACCATTGGCCCCCCTCATTCCGTAGATAGCAGTAGCTGCAGCATCCTTCAGTACTGTGATGTTTTCTATAGGAAAAGCATCAAGAAAAGAGAGATCTCGTTCCACATTATCTACAATAACAAGTGGAGCACGTGCATTCTGATTCATGGTACGTATACCGCGAATGTACATAGCCGTTTCACTCCATCCCGGTTCACTACTCCATTCATAAGTTTCCATACCGTTAACAGTAGCAGTAAAAGCATTCTGCAAGATAGTAATAGGGTGTTTCTGCAACTCTTCTCCTGTTACCACGGAAGTTGCTTCTGTCATTAGTTTCTTAGCTTTGCGTCCGAAGGGAACCGGCATTGTGTGAAGATATTCATCCAAGTCTTCCGATAATACAATCTGAAAACCTTCCTTGAAGTTGACCTGCGAGGTAGCGTTTAAATAACCGACGCTACTCACACAAAGCTCATCCTGAGGTTTCACATTCTTGAGACTAAAGTATCCATCTTTGTCCGACAGAGCAATGCTGCTTTGTTCGGCTATATTGATTACAGCTCCAGCCACGGGATTACCTTTACTGTCCACAATCCGGCCTTTCAATATTTGCTCGTTCTGTGCAAGGACGTTTGTTTGCATCCAGAGAAAGCTTAGCAGCAACAGATATCTGCCCGTTGCTGTGCATTTTCTTATAATATATTTTATGTTACTCATATTTATTCAATTTAAGAATTATTTCCAATCCGGGTTGTTCTCAATATTGGTCTTCCAGACTTCACCTTCAGGTATTGGATAGAGGTACATCTTTTTCTCGAATATACGTTTCTGTGCTGTTTTGCGGCTGATAGTTCCATTGGTTGCTACATCAATTCCATAAATTGGACGAGAGAGAGCTTCAACTGCCACATTCCAGCGACGTACATCCCAAGCTCTGTGTTCCTCGAAAGCCAGCTCTACCGTACGTTCCTTGTGAATGAAGTTTCGCATGGCTTCTTTTGAACTTGTAAGGTCGCTACGATTGGCAACTGAACCGGAAATACCGGAACGATGGCGAATCTGATCGAGCATATTGTAAACCTCTGTGGAAGGGCCTTGTACTTCGTTCAATGCTTCTGCATAGTTCAGCATAATTTCTGCATAACGAATAAATGTCCATAAACGACGTGAGGTTCCTGTATGTACCGAACTTAAAATAGCTTCTGGAATATATTTACGTACATAATATCCTGTAGGAGTGGCATTAGCATTACCTACCGGATTGTCTCGTTGTCCTTTGATAACATTAATAGTTCCGTTACCCCACTTGGTACCTTGATAAAGTACGGTAGCTTCCAATCGTTTATCGCGTCCTGTCCACATAGTAGCGTCGTTATAACCACTAGCTGTATTAACAGTGGGTTGCCCGTTACTATTGTATACTGGTGCACCCGTTGCATCATAATTATTGAAGGGTGAAGAGCCGTCAATCATGTCATACATATCGACCAAGTTCTGTGAGGGACAAAGACCTCCTTTACCTCCTTCACCAACTGGTGTGTCATTTTGTATTGCACTCCAACCCACCGCTACATCGTTTCGGAAAAAGATTATTTCTTTGTTTTTGTCCAGATAAGTAGTACGAAGCAAAGCATTATTGTATGGCAATATACCATCTGTTGTCTCTTCTGTAAAGAGTGCAAACTTAGAACCATAGGTTTGTATAAAGCTCTTTGCAGCATCGGAAGCTTCCTGCCAGGTAACACCACTTTCGGCACTATATCGAGGACTGGCCATGTACAGTTTTATGCGTGAAGCAAGTGCGCGCGCCATTGGCTGTCCGATACGACCGGCATACGTAGCGTTCCATGCATCTTCATAGGTGAGCAAGCCGCTTTCACATTCATTCAACTCTTTCAGTAAGAAGTCTACTACAAACTCTTTTACTGTTGGTCTATCAGTATATTTGCTCAGCAAGTCTCCATCAGGATCAAGTACTTCTGTTACGATAGGCACCGGTCCATAACGCAAAAACAATTCCCAGTAAAACCATACACGCAAGAAGCGAGCTTCGGAAGTATAGTTTGTTTTGTCCTGCAAATACTTCTCATTGCTAAGATCAGGACTTTTGGGTACACTATCAATGCGATTAATGATCATATTGCATTTGCGGATGCCACGATAATAATGTTCCCAAGTGTCGGAAAGTTCTGCTGCTCCGTCAGATCCATAATAATTACCGATATTAAAAGTCGTACGTACACCGCCTGTAGCATAACTGGTTTCCGCCAGATCAGTGGCAGCATCCAACCAGGAATTATTAATGCGACATGCTCCATGTCGTAGGAAGTTATAAGTATCAAAGTGGAATTGCTCCATCAAGCTCCAGTCTCCAAACACCTGTTTCTCTGTTAATTCGTTGCTGGGTTGCTTGTCCAAAAAACTACCGAATGCATCTTCGCACGAAGTGAGAACACTTGCAGATATCGATAGCGCTAGCAAACTGTATATTATTGTTTTCTTCATGTGTCTCAGAATTTAATGTTTACACCAAAGTTCACTGTTTTCATAATAGGGTAGCGGTTAGATCCGTTACTTTCAGGATCTGTCAGGCCGTCCAAATGATCCCAGGTAATCAAGTTATTGGCATTCACGTAAAGGCGACAGTCACTCATACCTGCAAACTTAGACCAGTTTTGAGGTAGTGTATAACTCAACTCAATATTTTTCAGACGAACAAACGATCCGTTCTTCAAGAAGAAAGAGTTGGTGCGCTGATTGTGGTCACCGTAATTGTCGTAGTGCAATAGAGGATAAGTGGCATGTTGCAGATTGTAAGCTTCGCTCTGCTCAGGATTCCAGCGTCCCAAATGATGCTCTTTCACCTTACCACCGTTAACGAAAGCATACATCGCTTCAGCATCGTAGTAACGACTCACGTGATCTACTCCTTGAAACATAACACTAAATCCCCATCCCTTGTAATTAAGACCCAGAGATAATGCGTAAGTATTTTCCGGAATATCACTATATCCAATACGAGTTTCGTCGCGATCGTCAATGAAACCGTCACCGTTCATATCCTTATATTTTAGGTCACCCACTTTCACTGTACCAAAGGTCGATACCGGTAAATCAGGATTATTCAGATCTGCCTGTGTAACAAAGCCATCAGCAATCAAACCAAAATACTGACTGATAGGATTACCCTCGCGTTTGCGGTAAGCTGTCTTCTGTTCCGGTTCATCCATACTTATAATTTCGTTACGTGCATGTGAATAAGTTAGTCCTACGTTGTAGCTTAGATCCTTATTGATGCGTTTGTTGTGCTTCAACTCAAGTTCGTAACCGCTGTTTTTAGTTTCACCTAAGTTACCAGCTGCCAGAGCCACACCCACCCACTGTGGACGAGTAAGGTATGCAGTCAGGATATCGTTGCGCTTTTCGTAAAAGACATCAATATTACCATTCAATAAACCATTCCATAAACCAAACTCAAGACCGAGGTTGTACTTGTGGGCACGTTCCCAGGTTACTCCGAGGTTAGGATATTGTGTTTCATAAATACCTGTTTTACCAGAACTGCCAAAATAATAGTCATTACTGATTTGAGACCATTTTTCTTGATACAAAAACCGTTGACTGGTTCCGTTTACCGTATAAATGTCATTTCCCACTTCACCGTAGCTAGCACGAACTTTCAGGTTGTTCAGCCATTCTTGTGTGCTGGCCATAAATTCTTCTTTGCTTATGCGCCATCCTACTGATACTGCAGGGAAAAAACCGAAGCGTTTGCCTTTGAGAAAGTTTTCAGAACCGTTATAACCTGCATTGAATTCAGCCAGATATCGGTCATCGTAACCATAAGTTACACGGCCTACCAAACCTTGGTAGCGTTTGGCCAACTCAGAATTATAGCGGTAATCATTCTGATTATAAAGTACCATAGCTGTTACATCATGCTTTCCAAACTGACGTGCATAGTTAATCTGGGCTTCCATGTAAAGCTTGTAAGTGGTACTGTTATCCTTACTATAGCCTAGTTCTCCATCCGAATTAAATTGGTTGTAAGCATCAATTGATTCGTAATTATTGCGGTCATTTAGTTCATACGTAGCAAAGTCGGCCTTGAACATTTTCTTATAATAAGAGTCATAATCGAATGATGCCATACCTTTGGCACTCAATCCTTTGGTTAGCCAATCCATTTTATAATCCAAAATAAAGTTGGTTTCATTTATGGTATTGGTAGCACGATAGTAACCACCTTTGGCTAATGCTGCAACAATATTGCTTTGATACTGTGAACTACCTCCGTACAAGGTCTTTGTGCTTTCTCCATTCTGTACCTGATATGATACAGGGAAGAGCCAACCTGGTGTATGGTTCAGTTCGTAGAAAGTCTGACTGTATGTACTGCTTTCGTTAGTATTAGATCCGCGACGTTCCTCAAAACGAGTTCCGAAGTTTACGGAGAATGTCAAGTCTTGTGTCAGGAACAAGTCCATGTTAGCACGGAAAGCATATCGGCGATAACTTGGGCTGGAAGAGTTTCCATACGTATCCTGACTAAGTTCTCTGATTAAACTTTTCTGATCGTATAGTTCGGCAGAAGCATAGTATCTCATGCGTTTAGTTCCTCCGCGAACGCTAGCATTGTAGCGTTGTGCAGGAGCTGAACTTTTCAAAACTTCGTTGTACCAATTAACGTTGGGATAAAGCATGGCGTCCAAACCACTTAACTGTCCGGCAGCCGACTTACGATACATCTCAATATCGTTAGCCGAGAATTGAGAAGGCAATCCATCGTTTTTCAACGCCTCTTCTAACAATGTCACCGACTGATAAGAATCAAGATATGTGTCGCTACGTGTAGGACTTTGAATTTGCATGTTTGCCGTCAAGCTCACTTCTGGTTTCTGATCACGACCACGTTTGGTAGTAATAAGCATTACACCGTTGGCACCACGTACACCATAAACAGCAGTGGCAGATGCATCTTTCAAAACAGAAATAGTTTCTATATCATCAGGAGCAATCTGTGAAAACTCACGTTCTACACCATCAACAAGAATAAGTGGTGAACCATCGCCTGCAAAGGTAGCCCGTCCGCGGATGTTAATCTTCGTGTCATCCTGTCCAGGAGCACCGGAAGTCTGCGTAGTAATTACACCTGGAATTTTTCCGGCTATAGCTTGGGAAATATTTGCGGCAGGAGAGGCAAGAAGTTCCTTACTGGAAACTTGTGAAATAGCTCCAACCACACTTTCTTTCTTTTGGGCGCCGTAACCAACGACCACTACTTCATCCAATAATTTTGTATTTTCTTTCAGGATTACATTCAATAATGTCTTCCCGTTTACAGGTATTTGTTGTGTCTGATAGCCAACATAAGAGATTTGAAGAACAGCTTTCTCAACGTTGCTTACTGTCAGTTTGAAGTTTCCATCCAAGTCAGTAATCGCACCGTTTGTTGTGCCTTTCTCTAATACGCTGGCACCTATTATTGGTTCACCTGCCAGATCTTTCACTATACCCGTCACTTGTCGCTGTTGTGCCGACAAAGTTTGCCCAATCAGCAGCATCAGGAATACCGACAACCATCTCAGGAACAGAAATGTGTTCCTGGATGATTTGGGATTCATTTGTTTATCTTTCATATTTTCTTTATTTTATGGAAATAACAAGGCTATTTTTTCGTCGCATTATATAAAGCTGCAGCTTGTAAAGCCGACAACGGACTGGCGCAGAAATACACATCGTCAATCAATGCTGGGGCAGCTTTCCACCAGGTTTCGTAACCGAAGTAGAAGTTGTTGGCTGTTTTAAACATGTTCAGGATATTGTTGTATCCGGTAAAGTCGCCCGAAGCGAATGCTGCATTCTTTTCATTGCTAAACTTAAGTGCTCCATTATAATAAACTTCAAATTTATCTGGCATAAAGTTGAGGGTAACTAATGTCCATACACCTGCCGTTAGTGCATTGTCCGCATTATTATTCTGGCAGTCGAACCATCCGCCCGCTCCATTGTAGCCCATATAACCAATGGCGTTAAACCAGAGTTTACTTGTGCCGTCGTTTAGAACGAAGATTTGATCCCACCAGTTTAATTTTGGAGGATTTAGCCACATACTAACACTTAGACCTTCCGTAATAGTCTTACCTTTCAGCGGATTATCGAAACGTGTATATGCCCAACCATTGGCATTTCCGGTCCATCCTTCTTGTTGATGCCAGATAGAACCTCTGGTTGCATCTTGTTCGAAAGCTGATGGAGTAGCCTGAGTCTCTACGGTAATAAGTTCGCCTCCCTGTGCTGCATTGACTGCATTTGCAAAAGAGTTATTTAACGGATAATAGCCTACCAATGAAGGTGCATATGCAGGACTTACCGGAGCTCCTCCCGATACTTTCTTGGTGTCAGCATAAAGATTCACTATTTCCTTTTCCGTTAAAGGTCTTGTTACAAGGAATATATCGTCTATCAGTGCAGGTGCAGCTTTCCACCATGTTTCGTAACCCAGGTAGAAATTATTAGCGGAAGTAAACATGTTCAATATGTTGCTGTAGCCTTTAAAGTCGCCCGAAGCAAACGCCCCGTTATTGTCTTTGTCAAACTTCAGTTTTCCGTCGTAGTAAACTGCAAACCCGTCGGTAGAAATGTTTATAGTAACAAAAGTCCATTTACCTGGTGTTAGTGCGTTATCTGCATTGTTATTCTGACAATCAAACCAGCCTCCTGCTCCATTATAGCCAAGGTAACCGATTGCATTGAACCAGAATTTGTTTGTTCCGTCGTTCATTACAAAAATCTGATCCCACCAGTTCAGTGTTGGCGGATTAATCCACATACAAACACTAAGGCCATCTTCTAAAGTCTTACCCTTCAAAGGATTGTCGAAGCGAGAATAAGCCCAGCCGTTGGCATTGCCTGTCCAACCTTCTTGCTGGTGCCATACCATACCTCTGTCGGCATCTTGTTCGAAGGCTGATGGAGTAGTTTGAGTTTCAACAGTGATCAATTCACCGCTTTGTGATGTATTAAGACTATTTGCGAATGTTTTGTCAAGAGTGTAATAACCAACAGTTCCTCTTGGTGGGAAGCGATATTCTTCTCCTCCGGTTACTGTAGGTACAGCAATCTCCTTAGAGGTAATTACGTTCCGATATATTTTCACGTCATCAATACGCATTGCCTTAGGCTGTACGGATGAGCCGTAACCAAAATACAGATACGGCAGACGTGGAAATGCCTGCACAAGATTCGGATAGTCAAAGGACCCTGCTTGAGTAGAAGTAAGTTCTTCACTACTCTTTTCGCCATCTATATACAATGTGTAGCCTTTAGTGGTGATAACTAGTGCCATATAGTGCCATTTGTCGGCAGCGAATGGTGCAGCTGAAACGTTTGTAGGCTTGTTAACCTCACTGGCAACGCTCAAACTGTCGCGGTGCAACCAGGCGTTAGGTGTAAAAAAGATACGCTCCGAATTATCCTCATTGGCAAATGAGAATATAGCGCCTTGTAAATTGTCCGCCGCTGTTTTTACCCACATGGTGATAGATACTCCTGTCTGCACCTTTACATTATATAAAGGATTTTTCACGCGAGCATACCCTCCATTAAGATTGAGTACTTTTCCCTTGAATTCGTCGGTAGCAATTCTGGGAACTTCTCCTCCGTTATAGGCGGTGAGAGTAAATTCTTCAGGAGAAAGTTCTTCTTCAAACTTGTATTCTCCTTTTAGTTCTAGTTTAGGATAAATTTGATTTCCTGCCGGAGGGTCCATTTGTCCCCATTCATCACAGGCACCTAATGAAAGAACTGCAAATACCGCCAATAGAAATGACGGCCATTTTCTTTTCTTCATAATATTAATTTTAAAGGTTAATTTGGTCTTTATCGCAAGGCGAATATAGATGATCGCCAATTGTACAAGGTGGACAAATGTATTTTCTTAGTGGATAAAAGTGTATTTTGTACATTTAATAAATCCAACAATAAAACTACCATTGCATTCTGCTTAAGTTATGTCTTTTCTTACTCAAATCCCCTTGCTGTATTCTTTACTTGTCTTTAGGAAATAGAAGGGGAACAAATAATTTAGTTCCCCCGTTATAGTTCACCCTATTGAAAAGTAATATATAATTTACCTATATCCGTTATCCGCTGAATAGAATTCAGAATTGGAATAATTATTTTACTTTTTTACCCCAAAGTGAAATACCTTTGTCTGTAAGTCCCGAGTAAATGATAGTTGTTGTACGTGGAGTAGCTTCCCAATCCAGTCCCCTCTGAACTTTTACTTTATATGTACCTATAGTCAGAATCTTCTTGGTAGCATCATAAGACCAGCTCCCGGTAATAGCACCGCTTACAGTCTTATTTGCTGAAAGGACTATACTTTTTGATACTTGCTGTGTTTGATATTGATAAGATAAAGTGATGTGTTCCCAATTTCCTATCAAGTCACTTTCAGATATTGCACTTTGTGGAACTGCGGCATATCTCTCTGGCATAACAACCGGCCATCCATCTTCAGTCCATTCCACAGATCTGACTTGCCCCATCATAATGGCATTGCTGTAAGCATTCCCGTTTGTATTGGCCGGAAGACGTCCTTGCGAACCGTAATACCATTCTTTGGTATCAGGATTCTGGAAAATACAACAGTGAGATATACCTACCCAACCAGAGTGATTGCTAAACTTATAAGGATGTGTAAGCATTGGCCAACATTCTCCTCCCTGAGTAATATCTTTGCCATCAATACCCACAAAAGGACCGGTTATGTTTTTTGAACGGCATACACGGGTGTTGTAAGCAACAGATAATTCATCGTATGCTAAGAACAAGTAATAATAGCCAGTATTTTCGTTATAAATAATTTCAGGAGCCTCTGATCCTTGCCATCTGTTTCCCGTAGTTCTGGTTGCAATGCAGGTTCCATAATCGGCCAATGAATTTAGTTGATAAGGCTTTCCTGTATTCGGGTCTAGCTTAACGGCCACTATACCAGAATGCCAGGAACCGTAAACAAGCCATTGCTCATTGTTTGGAGTTGCAATAAATGAAGGGTCAATGGCATTCCATTTAAAATATCCGCTCCAGTCAGTTAAACTAGCTCTATACCAATTGTTTCCTCTATCTGTAGAGGAACAAACAACCATTCCCTTGTCTAACCAAATATTAGAAGCCAGATCGTCAGTTTCCATTAAACCAATAAAAGCATGTTCTGTCCATGAATTATCAAAGTTGGCTGCGGTGTTTTGTGCTCCGGTCTTAATATAATTATCAACAACAATGCTGTAATACATTCTATATTTGCTTCCTACTTTGCGCACAACCGGAGCCCAACAGCCATAAGAAGGAGAGGCAATTGCTGGCAGTCCTTCTCTTTGGCGCATATTGTTGAGCGTATCTTTTACCCATGCAGGGGTCTCACTCATAGCCATTCCTTTGAACTCCCAGTTTACTAAGTCTTTTGATCGTCTGTAAAGGAAGTGTCCGTGTCCGTCGTGAGCATTTCCATAAGAAGCGTCGGTTGAATACATATAATAGTAATCACCACATTTGGCTACTGTGGGGTCGTGCACATTGGCCAAATTCCAGTTACTACGGTTTTCCCATGAGGCAATGCTACTATAATCGTCTTTATAAGTAGGTGCAGTGTAAGTCTCCGTGCTTGGTGGAACAACTGGGTCCTCTGAAGCAGGATTATCGTCCGACCCACATGCTGAGATAAGGAAAAAGAATCCAATAGGCCATATTTTTTTGAATCTAATCATATCTTTAGCTTTAGTTTTTCGCAGTTTTAAATTCATAAAATTAAGATTATAATTTAATAGTAAATCTGAAGATTAATGTAAGGGTTATACAAAAGGAGAGAGATAAATATGTTTTTTATTTCATAGGCTATTTTTCAATTTTGAGAATTGGTAATTCTCATTCTTAGTGTTTATTATTCAGTTAAAAAGGGATTCAAACTATTATTCTCATGTACCCAAATCTGAACGTTGGATAGGAATATGACTCTTGTTTTGTTTGCTCACAAATGTATTAGTGAATTGTTTTATCAAGGTGGACAAAAGAATTTTAGGGGTGGATAAATGCTTCTTTTAAGGTAAAAACGGGTATAATGCCATTCTTTTGCTATAAAATCCATTGGTGAATAGATTTTATTTATTGGGCAAAGGTTATCTATTTATTGAGGAATAAACTAAAATTATTGGCGAATAAAAATTGCATACATAGTTGAACCTTATTAATTCTACAAAAGAAGAATAAGATATTAGTGTTTTATGATTAATGTGTTTGTAGTCAGCTTGTTAAGCGTTAATTAATTTTTGCACAGTTTTATTCCGAAAAAACAAATTTATAAAGGTTGTTTTCGAGGGGGTAACAGGGTGTCTCCTTCTGAAACCCCGTGGTGATGGGGGTGCTAAATTTTATCCCAAGACATATAAAAGAAGTTTTATTCAAAGTTTGTCACCACTGCGTAAAGTATCTATACATTAAATTATTTATCAGACTCCATTAAAGAACTAGGTGTAACTGCAAAATGTTTGGTAAAGCACCGGGTGAAGTATTTAGGATCATTGAATCCAACTTCATAAGCTATCTCTGATATATTCATATTTCTGGTAGTACGGTTCTTTAAAATTAGTTCCCTGGCAATGTTCAGCCTGTAATTCCTGATAAACTGTCCGGCAGACTGTCCGGCAAGATTCTGCATCTTTCTGTTAAGTATACTTTTACTAACCCCCATTGATTCAATAAAGTCACTTACCTCGAAATAAGAATTCTTATAGTTTTCCTTAATAACACTAATTGCCTTATCCAGGAACTTCTTATCACAAGATTCCTCTTCTACATTAAGAATATCAACGTCCATCTTAAAACTGAATTGCTTCTGATAGCGTTTACGATTTTCCAGAATATTGTTTATACGAGCCAATAGTAAATCTTCATCAAACGGCTTGAGTAAATATTCGTCTACTCCAATCTTATAGCTTTCAATACGGGTTTCAATTGAAGTTTTTGCAGTAAGCATCAGGAATGGAATATGAGATATTGAAAAGTTCTCTTTTACTTTTCTGGATAATTCCAGTCCGTCCATCACAGGCATCATCAGGTCACTAATAATAAAATCAATGCTCTGATTATTTAATATAGCCAGTGCTTGTTCTCCGTTTTCGGCTTCTGTAACATTAAACTTATCTATCAATATTGAACGGATATAACTACGCATGTCTTTATTATCTTCAACAATTAACATGTTAAGACGTCCTCCTGAAATAAGCAGTTTATTATCCTTAATCTCATTTGCTGCATGAAGCTGATTGACTACATTTGTCTCTTTCTTAGGATGCTCTTCACGTAGCAAAGGAAGAACAACTCTGAAAGCAGCACCTCCGGTGCGGTTATTCTTTGCCTGAATAGTTCCTCCCTGAAGATGCACAATCTGTTTACACAGATACAAACCTATACCCGTGCTACTTTGTCCGTATACAGGGTACTTCACACTTCCTTTGGATTGATAGAACCTGTTGAATATCTTGGAAATATCCTCTTCAACAATACCGGCACCGCTATCTTTTATTGAAATATACAGTTTCTCCTTCAATGTCTCCCTGTCTATTAAAGAAGAAATGAAAATGGAAACGGTTCCGTTATTGGGAGTATATTTTATTGCATTCGACAAAAGATTGGTTATTACTTTATCCATTGCATCTTCATCAAACAGAATAACCGGAGAACTAAGGCGGAATATCTTTTCGATACTGATGTTTCTTTCTCGGGCGAAGACCTCAAAAGGTTCCAGCATATCGTCAATAAACTTCTTGAAATTGCCCGGAACCTTTACAATCTCTATTTTACCAGATTCAACTTTGCGGAAATCCATCAATTGATTTACGAGTGAAAGTAAATGTCTGGAGTTTCTTTCAACGAAATGTAATTGCTCTATAACCTGAGGATTGTAGCTTAACTTAAGAGCTCTCTCAATAGGCCCCATAATCAGGGTGATAGGAGTCCTGAATTCATGAGTGATATTGGTAAAGAAAGTCAGCTTGTCAATTGTCAGTTCCTGAACCTTCTTCGACATCTTGATTAACTGCCCTTTCTGACGGGTTATCTTTTCGTTTTGCTGTGTAAGAATTTCGTTTTGGCGCGATAGCTCTTTTGTTTGTTCCTCAAGTATATGCTTTTGCTTTTCCAGTTCATGAGTACGTTCTTCTACTTTTATGCGAAGCTGTTCTTTCTGATTCTTCAGTGAATCAATACGCCACTTATACAGTCTGTAAATTGTGAAAGAAAGGATAATCAGTATCAGACAAATAAACCATGTTGTTTTATAAAAGAATGGAGAAACAACAATTTTTAGTTCAGTTATGTTACCCGACTGTATCTCTGATTCAGCATCACATTTCACCTGTAAAGTATAAGTTCCTGGGCGTAAGTTGGTATAACTTGCTATACGCCTGCTCGAAGGAACCTTTACCCAGTTATCGTCAAATCCGAGTAACCTGTATGAATAGGTCGCTGTATTTGATATCTCATAATCCATTGCAGAGAATTCAATGGAGAAAGATTTATCTTTTTCATGCAATTTTAAACATTTGGCCTGTGATATATCTACATCAATATAGTTCCCCTTGCCAGGATAGATATTCTCATTTAGAACACTAAGTCTGGTGAAAAGAACCTTTTCATTTAATGGTTTTGGCTGTATTTTATTCCCGTCAATCGCTATTAATCCTCCAATATTACCAAAATAAAGATTCTGATTAATGTTTGACTTGCAATATGCATTCCAGTAAAATTGGTTACTTATCAATCCATCTTCTTTGGTGTAGTTAATAAATTTATTTGTGCTGGGATTATAGCAGGAAACTCCATTGCACGTACTTACCCAAAGACGACCTCTCTGATCTTCCAGAATACCCAGAACACAATTATTGGCTAGTCCTTGTGCTGTTGTGAACGATTGGAACTGATAGTTCTCATTATCTCTTGATAATAGTTTGTATAAACCATATCCGTTACTTCCCAGCCAGATTGTTCCGTTGGATGATTCGTAAAGACAGTTTATTTTGTCAACACAATGAGAATCGGGCTTGTTACTTTTATATTTTAAATACTTATATGAAAAGTGTGAATGATTTCTGGCAAATGATTTTAAGTCGATGATCATTGCTCCGTCCGAAGTTCCTATCCATAACTTGTTTTTCTTATCGATAAGTGAGCCTATTGTACCCAGAATATTCTTTGTTACACTAAAAGGAAAAGGAGAAATGAGTTTTTTTATTTTTATATCATAGAAATAAATACCTCTGTTGGATCCAATCCAAACACCCTTATTAATAGGATCATAGCATAGAGCTCCAACGAAATCGATAGTGAATTCGGGGTGAGTGCCGGAAGTTATGTGCTCAAATGCAGGATGAGAAATATTACTCATGTCGAGTATATTTATGCCTCCTCCCCAGGTTCCTATCCAAAGATGGTTATATTCATCAGCAGTTATAGCACTTACAGAATTATGACTAAGAGAACTGTTACCCGATGTAATATGAATAAACTTATCACTATCTTTTCTTTTCAGATTAAGTCCACCCTCTACTGTTCCTATCCATAGATTTCCTGTTTTATCTTCATAAATAGCATTGACCGGATTTCTGGAAATGGATCCCGGATCGTTTTCATTATATATATAATTGTGTATTGAAAGCTTTTTTGGGGCAATCTTGTTCAAACCTCCTGCTTCGGTACCCACCCAGATAAGATTCTTATCAACAAGCAAGCAATTAATGAAATCGCAGTTTATGCTATAACAGTCGTCCTTCTCATCACGATTGATATGCATAAAGTTGTCGTTTATAGGATCATAGAAGTTGAGTCCTTTTAAAGTTGCTACAATTAATTGCTTATCATTTGTTTCAGCGAGGTCAGTAATCTGGTTCTGTGAAATAGAACCTTGCACACTTTCATTATGCACATAGTGTTTTATAGATTCATTTGTTTTGTTGTATCTGAATAGTCCACGATCACTACCTATCCACACTTCATTTTCTTTTTCAAAGATTACGTTTATGTAGCTGCCTTTTACTAATTTCAGTTTATCGGAAATAGTTGAAAGTACGAGTTTACCGGATTTGTTGGTCAACACCTTAAATACAGTGCTATTATGCCCAACCCATATTTCTCCGTTTATTTCCTTTATTGCAACGATTTGGTTGTTTGAAGATGGCAATTTCAGCATCATAGAATAGATATGAGCAATAGCACCATCCGGAGTAAATTCTATTTTATATAATGCGTCTTTGACAGATAACCAGATATTTCCTCTGCTATCTTTCAATATTGTATTTGCCGATTTGTTCAGTATCTGATCTAAGGTTTTATCCTTATAAGTCAGTTGATTAATTTTCAGCGATGAGAGATTTAATATGTCTGTCCCTTTTTCGGATATTATCCATAAACGCTTAAAGTTATCCTCGCAAACTTTGCGGATAAAATTACTTTTCAGGGAAATAGGCCATGTGCTTATATTGTAATGGGTAAACTCATAACCATCATATCTGGACAGTCCTCCTCCGGCAGTAGAAATCCAAAGAAAACCTTGTTTGTCTTTATATATATCGTCTATAAAGTTATGTAACAGCCCGTCATTCATAGTGATGCAGCTGAAATTATATCTGGTTGTCAAGCTCTTTGGTAATGCAAACGCTTTGAAAGAAGATAAAAAGACAACAAGTGAAAATAAGGTGCAGAGTGAAATTCTATTTCTCATATTTAACCGATTAACGAGGCAAATATAATTAAACTCTTTTTCTTTCATGTGCAGATATCTTTGTTTTTATGTCGTGTTTAATGGTTTGTCCACTTAAAAGAGACAGATGTCCACCTTAACCTGTTCGCTTGTCGTCTATTTTTGTAGATAGTTTTAATAAAAGGATTTAATACTGCTATATGAAAAAACATCCGGAGTTACTTCTCAAAGTATTCTTTGCATTAATTGTAGTGATTGTAATGCTCTCCTGCAAATCATCGTCAGACATGAAAATTATTCCAGCTTCAAATCCCTGGCCTGATAATTATGTCTTTTTGTCGGGCATGGAGAACTACAAGAAGTGGGGAACCTACAATGTTCACGATCCTGCTTGTAAGAAGTTTGGTGATACTTATTATATGTATTCAACAGATGCAATTTATGGTGAAAATAAGGATGAAGCAAAAAAACATAATGTTCCGTTAGGATATATACAGGTGCGTAAATCCAAAGATTTGGTTCATTGGGAATTTAAAGGATGGGCTTTTCCCGAAATTCCTCGTGAAGCGGTGGAGTGGGTGAGAAGTAATTCTGAAGGAAAAGGGGCTACTAATATTTGGGCACCTTATATCATTAAACATGGAAAGAGTTACAGACTTTATTATTGCGTCTCTGCTTTCGGACAGAAGAATTCATATATAGGTCTGGCTGAGTCGTCTTCACCAGAAGGCCCTTGGATTCAGAAAGGATGTGTAGTCCGCACAAATAAAGAAACGCCAATGAACGCCATTGACCCAACTGTTATAGTTGATCCCTCCAATGGAAAAATGTGGATGCATTACGGCTCATTCTTTGGAGGTCTTTATTGTGTTCAGCTAAATCCGGAAACAGGATTAACAATGAAAACCGCAGATTTAGGACATTTGGTTGCGCGCAGAGCCAATTATAAAGTTGATAATATGGAAGCTCCGGAGATTGTATATAATCCGCAGTTTAAAAAATATTATCTGTTTGTTTCCTATGACCCATTGATGACTACTTATAATGTCAGGGTAGGAAGAGCTGATAAGCCGGAAGGACCGTTTACCGATTACTTTGGCAAGGCAATGTCTGATACAACGGATATTTTCCCAATACTTACTGCTCCGTATTGTTTTAATAATCATGTGGGGTGGGCTGGAACAGCTCATTGCGGAGTAACTACTGATGAAAAAGGTAAATATTTCATGTTTCATCAAGGTCGCCTTTCACCGGATAATATGTTAATGGTGCTTCACACTAGAGAGATGTTCTTTACTCCCGATGGATGGCCGGTTGTTTCTCCTGAAAGATATGCCGGAAGTCGTTCGATAAAGATTAAAGATAAAGATCTGTATGGTGAATGGGAAGTGATTCGCATAAATGAGCCAAAACATGACAGACAGTTAGAAGCCGGACAGATTCTTTGGGGAGAAGGACAACTTAATAAAACAGAGCAGAATTATTCTTCTCATATAGTGTTGCAAGAAAACAATAGTATAAAAGATCATGCTAATAGTTCCTGGTCTTTTGATTCATCGAAATCATTAACTAAACTGGTTTTGAATGGTGAGGAAATAAATAATTTGGTTACTTTTGCCGGACACGATTGGGAAAACCAAACAGAGACAATTCTCTTTACAGGATTGGATAGTCATGGTCGGTCAGTCTGGGGAAAACGTATAAAATGAATACTAACTAAAAACTAATATATTAATTATGAGAATGCACAGATCATTATTATCTGCTTTAGCCCTTTGCATGGGGATGTCATTAAATGCACAAACCGAGCACGAGATGGTTGTAAAAACCAGTAAGCCCGGTGCGGAAATACAATCAACAATGTATGGACTCTTCTTTGAAGATATCAATTTTGGGGCCGATGGTGGCTTATATGCTGAACTGATAAAGAACCGTTCCTTTGAGTTTACTCAGAATTTGCTGGGTTGGAAATCATTCGGTAATGTTGAAGTTCGTACTGATAATCCAGCATTTGATAAGAATCCACACTATGTGCGCCTTTCAAATCCGGGACATCCTGATAAACAAACAGGACTTGAAAACGAAGGTTTCTTTGGTGTAGGTATTAAAAAAGATGCTCAATATCGTTTTAGTGTGTGGGCTCGCCTTCCTCAGGGTGGTGAATCTCAAAGTTTTAGAATAGAACTTGTAAACTCAAATAATAATCCGGTTGCAAAACAAACATTGAATGTAACTTCTGCCGACTGGAAGAAATACGAAGTAGTGCTTACTTCACCGGAAACCGACGCAAAAGCTTCTGTCAGAATCTTCCTTACTTCAAAAGGAGATATTGATATGGATCACGTTTCTCTTTTCCCGGTTGATACATGGAAAGGTCGTGAAGGTGGTTTGCGTAAAGACTTGGTGCAGGCTCTTGCCGATTTGAAACCGGGTGTATTCCGCTTCCCTGGTGGATGTATTGTTGAAGGTACAGATATTGATACTCGTTATAATTGGAAAAACTCGGTAGGTCCTGTTGAGAACCGTCCGCTTAATACTAATCGTTGGCAATATACCTTTACCAATCGTTTTTATCCGGATTATTTCCAGACTTATGGATTGGGTTTCTATGAATATTTCTTATTGTCTGAAGAAATTGGAGCAGAACCGCTTCCTGTACTTAATTGCGGACTTGCTTGTCAGTTCCAGAATAAAGACCCAAAAGCTCATGTACCTGTTGATAAGTTGGATTGTTATATTCAGGATGCACTCGATTTGATTGAATTTGCTAATGGTGATGTTACTACAAAGTGGGGTAAACTACGTGCAGATATGGGGCATCCGGCTCCGTTTAACCTGAAACTTCTTGCAGTAGGTAACGAACAGTGGGGAAAAGAATATCCGGAACATTTGGAACCATTTATTAAAGCTATCCGTAAAGCTTATCCAAAAATTCGTATCATCGGATCTTCTGGTCCTGATTCTGAAGGAGACAAGTTCGAATATTTGTGGCCGGAAATGAAACGTCTGAAGGTTGACCTGGTTGACGAACATTTCTACCGTTCTCAGAAATGGTTCTTAACTCAGGCTGCTCGCTATGATAATTACGACAGAAAAGGTCCGAAGGTGTTTGCCGGTGAATATGCTTGCCATGCTCAGAATAAAAAGAACAACTTTGATGCAGCTCTTTGTGAAGCAGCATTTATGACCGGACTGGAACGCAACGCAGATGTAGTTCACATGGCTACTTATGCTCCGCTTTTTGCTCATGTTAAAGGATGGCAGTGGCGTCCGGACTTAATCTGGTTTGATAATATGAGCAGTGTACGTTCTGTGAATTACTATGTTCAGCAGCTTTATGCTTACAATAAAGGAACTAATGTTCTCTCTTTGACTATGGATAAAAAGCCGGTAACTGGTCAGGATGAGCTTTATGCAAGTGCTGTATGGGATAAAAACGAAAAAGCTTATATCGTGAAAATCGCTAATACAGCAGATAAAGAACAAGATATCCGTGTGGTATTAGATGGAATAAAGAAAGGTCAGCTCACTTCAGGGACTGTAATACTTCTTCATTCATCCGATTTGGATGCTGAAAATACATTGGCAAACCCAAATACTGTTCTTCCACAGAAAGAAGATATTCAGATTGAAGGCAATGTGCTGAACGTAAAATTAGGAGCTAAAACATTTGCTGTATATAAGTTTTTGAAAAAATAAGAGGACTTGAATGATGTTAAGAAATAGAATTTCAGGATTGATACTTTTATGTGCTGCTTTGTTAAGCAGTAGCGGAATATTTGCAGAGACTCAGGATACCACATTTGTTGCAAATGGAAATCCTTTGATCAAGCATAAATTTACAGCGGATCCTGCCGGATTGGTTCATAACGGAAAAGTATATATTTATGCAGGACATGATCAATGTCCTGCACCAAAAGAACGTTATGAAATGAACGAGTGGCTAGTGTTCTCTTCTTCGGATATGAAAACGTGGACAGAGCACCCAATTCCTTTGAAACCATCTGATTTCTCATGGGCAAAAGGTGATGCCTGGGCTAGTCAGGTTATAGAACGGGATGGCAAATTCTACTGGTATGTAGCAGTTTCGCATGGAACAATTCATGGAAAAGCAATTGGAGTTGCTGTGTCCGATAGTCCAACCGGTCCTTTTCGTGATGCAAGGGGATCAGCGTTAATAACCAATGACATGACTACCGAATACACCAAAATAAGCTGGGATGATATTGACCCTACAGTTATTATAGATGATGACGGACAAGCTTATTTGTTTTGGGGAAATACTCAATGTTACTATGCCAAACTAAAGAAGAACATGATTGAGCTTGACGGGCCGATAATGCCGGTTAAAAATCTTCCACGCTTTACCGAGGCACCATGGATTCATAAATATAAAGGATGGTATTACCTTTCGTATGCATCCGAATTTCCGGAAAAAATTTGTTACGCTATGAGTCGTAATATCAACGGCCCATGGGAATATAAAGGCATATTAAATGAAATTGCCGGAAATAGTAACACCAATCATCAGTCAATCATTGAGTTTAAGAATAACTGGTTTTTTATTTATCACAATGGCAGCATTAACACACAAGGCGGTAGTTTCCGCCGATCTGTCTGTATAGATCGTTTGTTCTATAATAACGATGGAACAATTAAACGTATTTATATGACTACAGAAGGTATTAATTAAAATAGCAACTGCCTAAAACAAAAAAAGATGTCCGTAAAAAGACATCTTTTTTTGTTATCTGTATTTTGATCTTAATTATAAGATATTGAAAATAGCAATAATGTGGCAAACACTTCCTCCCAAAACAAAGAGGTGAAAAACAGAATGCATGTAGCGTAGTTTGGTAAGCGAGTAAAATACTGCCCCGATAATATATGATACACCACCGCCAATAAGCCAATAGAGAGTACTGATAGATCCTGTTGGATAAAGGCAATCAATTAATGGTTTAATGGCAATAATGATAACTCCGCCCATAATTACATAGCATACAGTTTCAAGATTACTGTGCTCTTTCAGATTTACGAAACTGAGAATAAAGCCTACTATTGCCGCAAGCCATACAAAAGAAAACAGTGCCCATCCCCATGCTCCGGAATCCCTAAGAACAACCAATGTAAAAGGAGTATACGTTCCGGCAATATGCAGATAGATTGCTCCGTGGTCGAACTTACGAAGCAAAGCTTTTCTTTTTTCGTTCTGGCAGGCATGATACCAGGTAGAGGTAACGTAAGAAGATAACATTCCCAGCAGATAGATAGCAAAACTAACCATAATCCACCTGTTGTTTGTCTCAAAAGCACTACGCATCAGGAAAATCCCCACAGTGATTCCCAGCAGTATGCCCAATCCGTGAGAACTGGCATTGGCAATTTCCTCGCCTTTGGTATATCTCTTCTGGCCCATTTGTTTGTTATTTTACAGGTTTAAGTTTCATCTTTGCAGCTTTTTCAAGCATATAGTTGTATGCAGCCTCATATTCGTTTGGAATAACACCATCCAGAATAGCATCTTTAATTGAACTTTTAAGAGTACCAATCTCTCTGCATGGGCGCAGATCGAAAGCTTCCATAATTTCTTCGCCCGAAATTGGTGGCTGGAAGTTACGGATCCGGTCTTTCTCTTCCAAATCCCTCAGCTTCTGACGTACCAGTTGGAAATTTTCCAGAAACTTCTGCTTACGAACCTCGTTCTTTGAGGTGATATCAGCTTCGCACAGAGCCATCAAATCATCAATGTCATCACCGGCATCGAATAGTAACCTGCGAACAGCCGAATCTGTTACAATATCTTCAGCAAGAACAATCGGTCGCATGTGCAGACCAACCAGCTTCTGAACATATTTCATCTTCTCATTCATCGGCAATTTCATTCTTCGGAAGATGTTTGGTACCATCTTCTCACCAACAAAATTATGATTATGAAAAGTCCAGCCCGCCTTAGGTTCCCAACGTTTACAGGTTGGTTTGGCAATGTCGTGCAAAAGTGCTGCCCATCGGAACCACAGATTATCAGTTCGCTTTGCAACGTTATCAACAACCTCTAACGTGTGATAGAAGTTATCTTTATGTGCCCTGCCATTCCTGCTGTCAACTCCTTGTAATGCGGCCAGTTCCGGGAAAATAAGTTTCAATAATCCACACTCATCCAGCAGTACAAAGCCAATGGAAGGAACGGGCGATCCCAGTATTTTATTTAATTCGTCAGCAATACGCTCTTTCGAGATAATTTCAATTCTCTCTTTATTGCGTGCTATCGATGCAAAAGTTTCATCTTCAATCTGGAAATTAAGCTGAGTGGCAAAACGGATACCCCGCATCATACGGAGAGGATCATCACTAAATGTAATATCCGGATCTAATGGAGTACGGATAATTCTGTTTTTAAGATCCTCCATACCATCAAAAGGATCAACTAATTCACCAAAGCGATCAGCATTGAGGCATACAGCCAATGCGTTGATAGTAAAATCCCGTCTGTTCTGATCGTCTTCCAGCGTGCCATTTTCCACGATTGGTTTTCGAGAATCTCTTTGATATGATTCTCTTCTGGCACCAACAAATTCCACTTCTATGCGGTGATATTTAACCTGAGCAGTTCCAAAATTCTTAAAAACAGAAACATGTGCATGCCTTCCTAATTTCTTCCCCAGCGCTTGTGCCATGGCTATTCCACTTCCCACAACCACCACATCAATATCTTTCGACGGGCGTTTCAGAAAGATGTCGCGCACATATCCACCTACAGCATAACATTCCAGTCCGAGGTCTTCTGCTGTTTCAGAGATTGCTTTAAAGATCTCGTCGCTAAAATATTCTTTTAATTCTTCTGTTGTTAATTGCATGTTATCCTATGTTGTAAAGAGGTACAAAAATACAATAATTTGAGCAGGTAAAGGATAGGTTTGGCAATTTAATTGTATTTTTGCCTTCTATAACAAATATAAATATGAGAAAGTTTGGATTCATAGCACTTACAGTATTAGCACTCACAGCATGTAGTGGTAATGGTGAAAAGGAAGCTGCCTTGAAATTACAAGCGGCCGAAGAAGCCTATGCACAAGGTAAATATAGTGAAGCAAAGTTGCAGCTTGATAGTATTAAAATACTTTATCCCAAAGCATTTGAAGCCCGCAGAAAGGGAATTAGTCTGATGGAGCAAGTGGAAATAAAGGAACAGGAAAGAAGTGTTGTTTATCTGGATAGCGTGTTAAAGATAAAACAGGCTGAGGCCGATTTGAAAAAGAAAAGCTTGGTGCTGGAAAAGAATGCAGAATACCAGACTGTAGGTAATTTCCTTCATCCTTCTCAGACGGTGGAAAAAAATCTCCGTCGTACTTACCTGCGAGCTCAGGTTAGCGAAACTGGAGTTTTTGCACTTACTTCCATTTATAACGGAGGTTCCAGCATCCATCACCGTTCCATCCGTGTAACTGCACCCGACGGAAGTTTTGCAGAAACACCAGCAAGTCGCGATGTTTACGAATCAACGGATATGGGTGTAAAATCGGAAAAAGTAGATTACCGAATGGGTGCCGATGGGGGAGTTGCAGCATTTATTTACATGAATAAAGGTCAGAACCTCAAACTGGAATTTGTAGGAAATGGAAGAAAAGCGGTAAGCTTCTCATCTGCCGATAGAAACGCCGTTTGTCAGGTTTACGAATTGGCACAAGCTCTTAATTCAATTAACCAGATAAAGAAAGAACTGGAAGAAGCAAACCTGAAGATTCGTTTCGTGAAAAAGAAAATAGAGGTGGAATCTAAAGGTAAGTAAAATACTTCCCGGCATAATTTAATTCAAAGATATAGGCTAATTAGACAACTTAACTAGATTAATTAGCCAAAATATAAGGTTGTCTTTCCCCGAACATGTACATGTTTAAACCCAATCATGTACATGTTTGTTTCCAATCTTGTACATGTTTGCCGCAACCTCCCGCCAATAAATGATTAATATTTGCCGGGAGCTGTATTAAACAGCTTCCAGTTGACCACTACTGTTCCTAAGCCTATAATCAGTTGACCGATTAAATCGTTAGTTTCTCCTTTAAATAGATTACGGGAATATAATAATTCTCTTATTATCAATACAATACCATTTTGGGGGGGTGGAGAGGGTGGAGAGAAATTGTTCTTTTTTCGTTCTGAGAAAATAAATTTCAATAATTCCGCAATTTGCAGAATTATTGAAATTTATTTTCTGGAAGCCGAAAAAGGTCTTTTTTACTCCACCCTGTCCACCCTTTTTTGCTGATTATACTGTTGTTCGGTTTTGTAATAGGCTGATTCTTAATTATGTAGTTTTTGTTAGGTGGCACAGGTGGCAGCAAAATAATACTTTTTTCAATTCTGAAAATAAAAATTTGATAATTCCGCTATTTGCATAATTTTCAAATTCTTATTTCTGGAAAGCCAAAAAGGTCTTTTTTCCTGCCACAGCTGCCACCTAAATTGATTTAAAGTCATTTTTTTACATCTATGTAATATATAATAATCATTCTACAGATGTTAGGAATTCAATAAAATGTCTTAAATTTACCAAGTGTATTTATTCTTTTTCTGTAGAAACAACAGTTAAACAGACAAATGTTTGGATGCTGTAGGATTAAATATAAAATAAGATCTTAATGCCTTAAATTGTTGTTTATTAAACTTGGTAGAAGTGAAAAATATTATTATATTTTTAGTTTGTGGATTATTGTTGTGCGGATGAGGAAATGCAACAATAGAAGAATTGAATGAGTTTTATTAAACATGAATTAAAATGGATAAATCAAAAATGAAATAAAATGGAAGATATTTCAACAATTGAAAATCTCATAAAGGAAATAGAATCACGAAAAGAAGTATATGCTACCCAATTAATCAATTTTTTGATGAACACAAATAATTTTGCACTTTGTAATAAAGTTGCTTTTGTATTAGTGGATAATTTTAAAGATGATAGAATTGAGGATTGTTTAGTCAAATTGATCAAAGATCCTAAATGGAAGAATAGGAATGGGACATTGCTTTATCTCTTGGGAGAATATACAACTAATTCTAAATATCTTAAGTTTTTAATAGATCTTATCATTGAAAATACAGATGATGGAGAGATCTATATGGGTGCATATAGTATGATTATAAACATGCAACCTCCATTAGATAAAAAGGAAATTGTTCGATGTGTGAAATTTCTTAATGAAGAAAGAACGAAAGAAAATCATGATGAATATAAGAAACAAATGATAGACTCAATTTTAAAATATTTAGATGGACAAAAAGATATATGCGAGTTTTATAAACAATTTAAGGATTGATCGTTTCTCAAAAAAAATGTTGTTTTTGATAGTAAAAGTAAATAGTAATGAGCTTTAGAGTCAAAAAGGATACACTTTAATATGAAGATTAATTTTAATTTTTACACAGAATATAATCAGTTCTATGTTCACGATAAAGATTATATTGGTGATACATCGAACTCTGATTTTTGGTCAGATGAAGCTTGTAGACAGCGCTTAGCAATAGAAAAAGGTGTGTTAGGTATTGGAACGCAAAGTTACGGATATATAAAAGGTGAAATAGAAATCTTACCAGGTCCATCATCTAATATTGATTCTGATAAATATGACCATATTGTGGAAGCTGGCCTCGAGATTAGAGAAAATGAAATACAGATATCCGCTTGTACAGGTAATTGTAGTGAGATAAGAATAAAAATAAATAATGGAAAGTATAGAGTAAGAGTATATTCTTCAAATTTAGCAAGTGTTCTTGAAACTGACTTAGCGCATGATACAGATAATGATTATTACAGAATAGAGGTTTGGCCAGATGAAAACATGAAACGAAAAGTCTTAAAACAATATGACTAACCCATAGTTGTAAAAATATTGTAATCCTATGGGCTTTATCAAAATTGTAGTTTATGTATAATACTAAAGTGTAAAGTTTATTATTTAAATAACTATATGATGCGAACAAAATATAAATTCATTTTGGCATTGCTATTATTTTTGTTTTATGGTAGCAACTTATCTGTCTTTTCTCAAAATGTAAATTAAATAGATTATGCATATGAATCGCTTGATTCTCTTGTCTTTTATGGTGATACAGGTATTCCATTAAGATGTATACTTTCTACTGAATTAATTTTTCAGAAAAAACGGATAATAGTATATCTCTAGTGAAAGTGAATATAGATAGAATGGATGTCAGACGTGTATTAGATAATAAAAAAATAGACTTTATTAGTAAGTATATAAATAATAAACGGGCGTTTATATTTGATTCTATGACAAAGCATGTTTATAGTTTCCTTAAAAAACAAGAGATTAAAATTTATGATGCTTCAAAAAAGTATATGAAAGGTATGAAAGGATCTATATATTTGAAAACCGGATTGTTTTTATGGATTTATATTTATCCTAATTCTCAAGAAGAAAAAGTCAATGCACATTGACAAAAGCCGTTAATAAGAAATGGATAGAAGAAAGCTGACGCCATATACAAATGGAGAAAAAAGTGTAGACGATTTTACATACAATAAACGTGCAACAGTTTTTTAAAAAGATTGGTTTATGATTATTAGATTGAGATATATTGGATTGTTCATTGCTCTTTTAATAGGATTAAATGGTTGTGGATCAGATAAGGAAATCCGGCAACAGGCAATCAAGGATATAGATGGACGCCCAATTAGTTTTCTGTTGAAAAATGACAGAGCAATTTATTATTCTGTAAATGGTAAAAAAAAGACGGCATACTTCGGAGGGGTAGAATTCAATAGTGGGCGAGACTCATTATCCGAATATCTTTTATCAAAATATGTCAATCATCCAGATTATAATTATAACGAATACAATGTTTATGAACATTTCATTATATTATTTGATAAGGATTTGAATATTAAAGAAATTCGCATTATGCATAGAAAATATGCTGGTAAAGAAAGACCTTATTATGATACTATTTTTATTAATGCATTAAAAGGTATGACCGGAATGTGGCACAAAACTGTTGAAAATCAGAAATGGTACATATATCTACATAGGCAAAGAATCTATTGAGTTTCTTAGCTTAATTAAAAGAATAAATTGAAAGCTAATGTGGTTATATGTTTAGAGTTCACAATTAAAACATAAAATTATAGAATAATGAAACGCATTCTGTTTGTTTTACTATACCAATTCTTAAGTATAAATGCTTTTACGCAGATAACTACAGCTAGAATTAAACTTATTGATGGGATTATCTTAAATAAATATTCCTTAAATGCGTATGGAACTTACTGTGAGAATGAGACTTTTTTAATATATAATGGAGATACTATTAGGTTTATTCAAAATTCAGTTGCCAATATTGGCATTCTAAAGAAATATCCAAACCTGAAAAGTGTATTAGGAGACTATACTGATTATGAGAATGATTATTTGCTTGAGCTAAGTAATGGTATTTATAAACATGACTTAGCTATTTCAAATTATAATTTTCATACAGAGGAATTAGGATCTAAAATAGTAAAAAGTGTATCTTTTTTCACTAAAGAAGGGTGTGATAATTTGTACAGTATTTATCGGTTTACTGGATTTGTTGTATTTTATTCTGGTATAACGATTCTTGAGCCAGAACCTCACGAAAGTTGTTTTTGTTCCAAGCCTGAAACTAATATCAAGAATATTGCAGTTTTGAAAGAAGCTAAAGATTTGAAACCATTAGAAGATAATCAAATTACAGAAATGCGGTTAATAAGAAGTGATATACGTAGTATAAAAGTCTTTTATTGTGAATAATATTAACTTTGATGGCTCTGGCTGATAACACTTATTACAAAATGGGATATCTTCTACCAGAGAAAATAGCATGGAGATATTTATTAGAATAATTAATTATAAGACATAAGAATAATGAAAGTTCTTGGATGTGTTTTTTTATTTTCTATATTATTGATTATCACTATTACTGGATAGAAAAGTTATGAAGATAAAGCGGATAATTGTTACAATTTTATTGATTCTTATGAATAATTTAGCTCGACCGCAAGATTATGTGCCAATAAGGATTCTTACCTTCAATGAAAGAATAATGTTCAAAATGAAGACCAATGATACAATATCTTGTATAGCACAAATGATATGTACTTTTGATGTGAAGAATGGAACTCCTAGTATTACAAAGACGACCTTTTTTAGTGCAGAAACACGAGATACCTCAGATGTGATTTTATCAAATGTAAGCGAAAATCTAAAAAAAGTTAGTTCAGCCAAAAGAATAGCTTTCTTGTTAGATTCAATCGTTAGAGTTAATAAAGAAAATATTAAATTTTCATATGATACTCTAAGTATTAAGGATTATGAAAATAGACAAATTAGAATGTGGATGTTTTTACCGTTTAAGATTGTTCCTCAATAGTTTAAAATATAATAATAGAAACCGGATTAAACTTTTGGTGAAAATGTTGATAATTAAGATAATTTATTTAGATGGAATAGTAAATAAATTAACTTGATAAAAATGGTAAAGTTATCACTAATTGAGCTGGTTTTATTACCTTTGATGGGGGGAGAGGCTAATAAGTAATATAATAGAGAATATGATTAATTTTTGGAATGCAGTATTGGGGTTCATTTTATTTATTGTTGGAATAGTTATTATAGTTTTTACTATAATAAAAACAGAGGAAGATTATAAAGACCCTTATGGCAACACGATTGGGTTATATACAGGTGCAATACTCATGATTATGGGTGGATTAGGACTATTCTTGAGAGAAATATTTAAACTTTGAGCCTTATATATATGGCGCTAGAAGTATTAAGAAAAGAGTATAAAGGAAGTGATAGGGGATTAAGTTGTTGGTATTGGGGGATTAAAAACTAGTAACTATGAAATTTTATAAAACACTATTGTTTTGTGTTCTATTCTGCAATAATCTATTTTCGCAAGTCAGGGACTCTACGATGATTGGTGTCGGAGAATTTAATGCTCCATTGATTGAACTTAAAGATCCAACAAAGATAGATTATGCCTTAAGGAAATCATTGACAGAAAAAGAATATTTAGAGTATAGTGGACTTTTTATTATAACTATGAAAATAGACTCATGTGGATCAATTAAAGATGTATTATCCATAAAATATAAACGAGGTAAGAAATTATGTTTCTTGAATCAAGAAATTTTTAAGTTAAATATTAAAAAGTATGTAACATTTGTGGTTCCTTCTTATTATAAAGAAATGGGATTAACCGAATTTAAAGTCTCTCAAATATATAGAAAAATCAATTCTAGTAAGAATAAAGATCACTAGTCAATTAGTGCTTGTTAAAAAACGCATTATTTTTGTCTAATGGATATAAATGAAAAAAGTGATATGAATTTGTTTGAGCTATTTCTTGAAGGATATGTTGCAAATACACTAGGTCTTTATTCTCGTTATTACTTCTTTAGACTACTAGGTAAGAAAAAGAGCATTAATTATTTATCAGGAAAAGGGAAAGATAAAATAAATAATACTTCGCAGATCTTTTTTAATTCTATTATAGGTTTAGTAGTTCTAGCACTAGTTTTGCTAGGATTTTTTTCATTATACTTTTCTATATTTGAATAGAAAATATATTATAGCTGTTAAGTTAGTTATAATGCAAGCTTAACGAGATATTCTCACAAGAAAATCGCAAAAATATTATAATGTAACCCCATATGCTTATTGTATGAATAATCCTATAAATGGAATTGATAATGACGGACGCTTAGTTTTATTTATTAATGGTTTTTGTATTAATCCAATTGAAATGGGGCAGAAAAGTTATTGGAAAGAATTTGCTGATAAGACGATGAATCATTTGAATGACCATCATGCTATGTATATTGATGGTTCTTTAGGTTCTTGGCTTTCTGATGATGTTTCTATTGTTAGCAGTAAAACTAGAATAGATGCAGGATATATCTTGGGCAAGATAGATGCTGCTAATATTTTGAAAATGATTAGTGATTCTAATGGAAATATTGTAGAAACGATAAAAGTAATTACTCACAGTATGGGAGGTGCATATGCAAAAGGTTATATTAGAGCTCTAATGGAATATTTTTCCAAGCAAAAAATAGACCCTCGGGTTATTGAGTTTGAAGCAGATTTTGCTCCTCATGGGTCTAGATATTTTACTGCTGTTAAGTATCCAACATATCAGTATTCTCATAATGCGGATAGAGTAGCTCATAATTATCCAATGAAAGGGGCTATAAACATGGATACTAGTGAGGATAAGAATCAGGGTCATTCTATAAAATCTTTTATAGATCAAATTAAAACTTTGCCTGCAGGCCATTATAACGTAGTCAATGGGGAATAGTAAAAATGTAATTATGAAAACACGAACAATATTATTATGCCAATTAGTGGGCGTTTTTTCTTATATTTGGATTACCACAACTTCAAATATGTTCAATCTTATTATATTCTCTTTTTCTGATCTATTTGGGATTAATGAGCGCATTCCTATTCTTGTTAGTGATTATCTATTCTCAATTTTTATAGCATATGTTTTTTATTTTTTAATTTCTAGGAAAAAGTTAGATTTGTTATTTAAGATTTGTAACTTATTAGGTTTGATCATTTTTACTATAATGCTCTCATTTGATGATTTCTTAACTCGTTTATTTGAGAGCTCTTTTTTTAATTCACTTCAACATATATATATGAATATATTGGGAATCTTGCCTTTGAAAAATGAATTAAAAGAATTAATTTGCTACATTTTTTGTCAATTATTAGTGGTGGTGTTTTATTATCTAATCAAACGCTTTCTCACTTGCTATTTATTGAAATACCCTAATATTGTAAATAAAAACAATAGAAAATAAATGATAAAAAATAGCAAATAAGAAGTAAAGGACTTACACCCAGTGGATCTACCAAGTGATTCAAAAGATTCAAAAAGTAAGAATTACATAAAACCTATTGATAAAAAATCAAATATAATCAAAATTGAAGGATATCATTTCGAATGGATCAAAAAATAAAATGCATATAAAAAATATTATTAATTATTGTAGCTATGCTCCCATTTTTAATCTTTTGTGCTAGTAGAATGTTCATTGGGAAGCAAAATAAAACGGAGAGTAATACAATTTTTTTCATCATAATTTATTTTTAAGAGTCTTTACCTTGTCAACGAGAACTTCAGCGTAAATCCAAAATCGGAATTGGTTACCGGATAGGAAGCGGAAGATACCAGCGGGGTATTCTTCTGACGGTCATAATACATACGGATGGTTAGCAATTTCGAGAAGGTGTAATCTGCTGATAAAGAAAACTTGGTTGCTTTATTGCCACTGGTTGGTTGAGCTAGGGCCTCCTGAATATCACGGCTTAATGCAGATTGGTTACGAATAGAGAAATCTGCCTGAATGTTCAGGTCATTGCTGACTTTATTCTTGCTTTTCCCTGCGCCAAACAGTTTCAGGTCTACAATTTTATACCCCATGCCAACAACAAAATCTTTTGAGCTAGTTTCAACAATCTGATTTGCTGTCATACTTAAAGTAAGTATTCTCGTCTTTTTATATTCTACCTTTGTGGTAATTCCATTCTTAAAGGTCATATCTACTCCGAAAAGCGGAGCGAATTGCTCATTAATAGCTACTGTACCAATATCAAACGCTGCCGAAGGTACTGGATCTCCGGTTTGTGTATCTTCAACAAAACCGAGGTTGCCCATAAATCTGCTGAAGCTTTGGTAGGTATTGTATGAACCAACAGAATAAGTACTTCTGTATGCATGATTCAGATTAAAACTTTTGAAATGTTTTTTAAACCATTCCAGCTTGCTTAACCCACCATAAGTTATTCTCCAATTAGGCATCATTGATAGTAAGTTTGGGAAAAGATCAAGGGAAATCTTATTCACATCCTTTCCTGTATAAGCTGAAAGAAATGCGGGGATCATTACGTCCGGAGAATTTTTGTCGATTGTTCCGTTTTCCGGATTGAATGTTTTACCTGCTAGTGTGGTTCCTTCCGGATAGATGGCGCCCAGATATTGAGTTTCTACTCTTTTCTGGATGATATCCAGATTCTTGAGGAACTTATTAAATGTTTTTGACTGATATAGCTCTTCTGCTTTGCACTTTTCGAAAGCACTTCCAATGGAAATAATACTCATATTGAAACTACCATTCTGAGTGGTAGGCATACCATCGAACATAAACTGTATGCTCTGTGATTTGTTTATTGTGCGGTTGGCGGTTAAGTCTATCTTAAAATCTCTTATAGGTTCTAAAGTCAACCGTATTTGTAAATCTTCCATAGCATTGGTTGTTGCAGGGTCTGCCACGGAATCGTTCATTAATAACCAGTTATTCTTTGCTGCTTTCTGTATATAACTATCACCCGTTACACCGAAAGCAAAATCCAGTCCCGGAGCAAACATACCGCCTGCTCTTTTTTGTCCCAGCACATCGCCTACTTCCGGTAAATATCCGGGAAGTGTCATTGCATAAGTGTTTCGGTAGGTAATGCTGATATTTCTTGCCATCATTGCAAAACGTGCTGCATGCTGAGCAATTTTGTACCAGCCTTGCTCTTCCGGCTTTGGACCGGGAACAATGCTTAGCTTAATTTTTATAGAATCTCTGTTGCTGACAAGAATCTTATTGGAATCCAGCACTTTGTATTTAATTAAGTATCGTTTCCCGTCCTGCGTTATAGCCCTCACTTTTACTATTTTGGTTTTTAGTCCGTGAGAAACGGTTACGGTTGTATCCTTTTTCAACTGAATCTCTCTCTCGAATTTATTCGGTTTCTTCATTAAATCTTCTTTCCTTCCCGGGGCACTTATGCTCATTGAAGAAAATAGTCTGTTGGTCTCCTTTAAGAAAGGAAGCTTATTGTATAGCTTCTCGAAATTGAACCGGCTGTTCACATCAATGGAGCGTTGATTGGCAATAGTATTACCAACGGAAGTACCGTCAGTAAGATCGGCACCGCGATCCCAGGTATACGAAGATGCAAATTTAACGTCACTGTTCACCCAATCGAGTATAGGTATCATGTCGAATGGTAATTTGTAACTCGAATTGAATGATTGCTGGAAATCCAGTGGACGCCCCAGATTCAACAAACTGGTTTTTATGGAATCTTTCCATGCTGTGTATTCATCCGGATAGAGATTCTTGTTGACTGGACCGGCCGGCTCTTCAATTTCTGCACGGGTGGCAGATGTGAAACTGAGTTTTAGATTTCGGGTGAGATCCCACCGGAGAGAGAAATCCCTGTTCCATAGAAATTCCTTCGCTACGGAAAGAGGTATATCTGAATCTCCGTATGGATTATCCAGATCTCTTAACTGCAATTCATAGTAATGACGCGAAATGTCGGAGTTGAAGGCTATGTTTTGTGGTAACCAGTTTAGGTTGAATGCCTTTACAAACTTCATCCACGGGGATTTGTTTTTGAGATTTTTAAACGGTTCCCACGCTTTAATAACCGGTGAATAATTATATCCCAGGGTACTTCTCCAGTCCTTTTCAACTTCCCATGCAGTGGTATTCCCCTGATTGTATTTCTTTGTATACGAATATCCAAAGGTAAAGTTTCCCGGATCAAAAGGTAATGGTCTTTTACTTACAATATTAATCTTTGCGTTGCTCAGACTGAAATTCCTATAAGTAACAAGTTCCCGGGCAATGTTAAGGATAGAGTCTCTTTGAGATTTTAAAGAGTATGTATCCAGTACATCATCTAAAAGCAGATCTTTATTGGTTGGATCATACAAAGGCGATGTTAACTCTTTGGAATATGAGAAGTAAAGAGGAGCTGATATTTTTGCTTTTGATGGCAGAAATCTTCCTAATTCAAAACTTGTGGTGAAATTGTACTGATAATAATCATCCATTCTTCTTTCACTGACACTTTGTTCCAAACCTCCAAATCCGGCAGTTTCCATGTGTCCTGCCAGATTTACATTTCCTATATCAGACAGCTGAACATTCATATTTCCTTGTGCTGCCCATCCTCCCGATTCATTATAGTCTGTTAATCGAAGCTCGTTTACCCAAACCTCTGCCGATTTTAAATTACGGGAGTTATTTCGCACTCCAATCATAATAGTTTTCACTTCAGCCAGACTTGGGTTTCCCATAATACTAATCTTATTGGCTGGTTTATCGGCATCATAAGTATAATAAAGTTTTGTATAGCTAACGTTTGACCCGGAAGCATTCTTTGCTGTATTGCGCTCTTTCTTTAAATTGGTAAGCAGGCTGAAAGGTATGTTCAGCATATTGGCTTCCGGCCATACAGCTTCACAACCACTTAGCGTACTTCCATTATACTGTCCGTGAGGAGTAAGCTTCAACGGAATTTCATATTCGTAGTAGTTGTTCTTGTAATCGGAACCAAGTCTGATGAATACAGATATCTCATTGTCTTCCAATGATGTTACATCGTCCAATAGTTTTTCACCGTGTATAAACATTTGTAAGCGTTTGTATTGGCGCAAATCCAAAGCCGGACTTTTATAGACAGCTCTTGCATCACCGGGAGCCAAGTTCTTGACTTTTAAACTCAGTGACTGTTCGTTTTCTTGTGTTAGCTGAGGCTGTGAAGGATCTACAACACGTGTAATTCCCGGAGGAAGAACATAGTTAACCGGAGTTTTATCATTGTTTTCTTCAATATTAACCGAAGAAACATCAAGGCTTCCACTTACTGTTGAGTTGGTTAAGGATTGATCGTATGTTCTCCAATCTCCACGAACAAGATCGAAAGTAGCAAATCTAAGCACTACCGGATCAACAAAATTGGTAAGAAACATACGCATAAAGCGGATAGACTTAAAATCGGAAATTGAGCCAACCGCTTTTTGATAATCCTTTACCGGAATTTTGAACTGATACCAGTTCACTTCTTCTGTTTTTCCGTTTCTTAGCTTAACGCTTGCTGTTCGTTTGTCGGCAATGTAGTTACTGCCAACTTTCAGATCTTCAGGAGAGAGGCTAATCTTGTACTGGAAATATTTTTCATACTCATTGAGCGTGTAATCCTGATTGATGTCTTCCACATCGGGAACAGTCTTTGCAGAAACATCGTATTTCTCGGGAGAATCTTCCGAAGCGGTAGAGTTGCCTTCCGGGTTATTGTAGTATTTGTAACGTTCAAGAATACTCTTTTCTGCCTGATCGTAATCTGTGCCACGATAATAGTGATAAAGATCTCCGGATGGGCTCTTTTCAAATTGTGCATATACTGCCGGTTCAAGAATAGACTTTAATTTATCCAGGTAAGTGCTGTATGTGCCGAATGTTTTCTCTTCCTCAGCCGATAGTCCGTTTAATCCCACATCCTGTTTTTTTCTGGCTCCTGCAGCATTATCAAAGGCATAAACAACACTTTGAGTTGTAGGCACTTTTCCCCACACGGTTCCTTTTACCTTTGTAGGGTCACCATCAACAGGCATTCCGTTTTCGAAGTATTTCTTTCCATCCTTTAGAATGTCTTCGGAAGCCTCTCCCAGATTTATATAAAGATCACCACCACGACGATTACCGGTTGTGCTTTCGTAGATAAACGGATCGAGAAGCCAAAACTCTATATATTCAATATTGGCGGTTTCAAAATCACTGGTATCCAGTTTTCTCATAATTCCTCCCCAACGTTTTTCGGGATTGTTAAGGTAACCTTTTGGCGTGAGATTTGTATCAAGGTTATATGGACCGCGTTCTTTAGGGTAATAAGCAAGGTTGAGTATTGAAAGGGTAGAGGTTTCCAGGTAAGAAGTCTCTTTGTTTGGGAAAATCTCTTGTTCGTATACTTCCCTTACGTAGTGATTAGACAATTGGTCCAGGTCGCTCTTTATGTGAGAGGGTGTTAAAGACGAACTTCTGCGGGTGAATAGTCCGTCAATATAATACCAGGACAAGAGTGACCTGTTTTTTCCATAAGCTATATCATTTGATTTGGAGGCCTCAGGGAAAAGAGCATTCGCACCGCTTTCGTAAGGAGTACTGGCCAGCATCCAATAAGAAGGCTGACGTAAGTCAATTTTAGTACTTGTTGATTCGAAATCGTCTATGTAAGATGCATTGCCTTGAGTTCCCGATGCATGTCCCGGAACCAACTGAGCAAATTCTGCTGTTAAGTTTATGTGCGAAGGTTGCGTTGCTTTGACAAAAGGTAACTTGTCTACCATGTTTGTAAGCCATTGGCTCTCTTTTTTCCATGAAGTGTTGAGTCCCCAGATGGTGTTACTGATAGGTTCTTCGTTCATGGCTACTTTGGTTGTCATGGGTTTTTCCGACAAGTGCATTATTGTACCGCCTATCTGGAAATCCTTTGAGAAATCGTATGTAAAATTCATCCCCAGCATTGTTTTTCGCTGCAGATTAAAACTACTGTTACTTTCCAGATTTACGCTTACAGAAGTTCCTGCATCAATAATACTTTGATTGATAATGGTAACAATACCCATTGAATAGTCTACCGTATAATCTGAGTTTTCAACAAGAGTAACACCACCGGCTGTGACTTTAACCGAACCAACTGGAATATTTGTAGAACCCAGTCTGATTTCCGATCCCGATGAGGCTTTGTATTCACCGGTAAACTTGAATTTATCCTTTTCGGCAATTTGTTTTGCTACCGTTTTAGTAGAATCGTAAAGTTCCTGGAATACGTATTTCTTAGCAATTGCATCATTGCCGATTGCTTTCCGTAAATGACTTCCGAAAGGTTCTACTACAGGAAAAAATATTCGTCCATTCTGAGCTGTTACTGTATATCCTTCAACAAAATCGAAGAATCCGTTTGGATTATTTTGATTATTTGCATCCAGTCGGTCAAGGTTCATTACTCTAAGCAGAGGAACCTTATTTATTGAACCTTCGGGAATATAATTCAGGTAAACACCGGTTGTATCACTCTGATATTTAATGTCTAACCGGAAGTTTTTACTTTGCAAGTCATAAGCGTTCAGTGAATAAACATTCTTCATCATTAAGTACCAGCAACCGGAAGCAGGGGAGTTTGATGTGCTTTTTAATAATTTCAGATAGAGGGCCGAATTCGTATCTTTTACATCGGCAGCAAATTCACCCACTTGATATCCTTTTCCTTTGTATGTATATTCAAAGGCTACAGCCAGAACTTCGTCGGGTTGAAGAGTCGATTTTAAGGAAATATATCCTAAAGAACTGTTGATGGTATATTCTGAACTGCTCAGCAGTCGGGCACTTTCAATCTTTTCATAATCCATTCCACCTTCTAACTGAGGGATTGCCCCCAAAGTAGTGCCAACCATATCAATATTCCGGGCATTGGAATAATCGTTGACCATTTTTGTGTAAACATCGTTGGCACTATTGGCCGGAACTTTGTTTACTCCTGACTTAGACCAGAATGAATTACTGATGTGTTCATTCTCTCCTAAATCTGTCATTGCCACCACATTTCTGGGATTTTCATAATTTCCTCTTTTATTGGTAATCCAGACTTCAATTCTGTTTATCGTTATTCCGGAAGTAATGGTGGGTAGCTGACTCATGTTCTTGTCATAAGTATCCCGGAAATATTGAGCCAGGAAGAAATGACGGTTCTCATCGTAACTGTCGGCCGAAATTTCAAAAGATGTGGTTTGTGCCCCGCCTTTACTATTTACTGTTTTAGATTCTGATTCCTGTTGAGAGATAACAGTCTGCAACTTTAGCTTTCCAAATTGCAAATCAGTGCGGATACCAAATAAAGATGTTGCGCCGTGAATAAGCGAAGAATTAGTAGGCATGGAAACGTTACCGGCTTCCATCAATTTAACTATTTCATCTTCCTTTCCTTCGTATTTGAGTTTTATCTTTTTTGTATCAAAATCAAAAGTCGCATCGGTGTTGTAGTTCATGTTCATATTAACCTTGTCACCAACTTTACCATTGATATTGACATTTATCTTTTCGTCGAAGTCAAATCCCAATGTCTTTCTTGAACGTGCGGGTAGAGTAGGATTTTCTACATTTTTGCTCTTAAATCCAAAACTGAGTTCGGCATTTCCCTGCGTTTTAATCTGTACACCGCCCGGACCGAAAATCTTTTCAGCCGGACCAAGATCAAACTTCATGTTCATGAAGTTGAACTCATCTTTCCCTTTTGCGAAAGTCTCTTTATTTTTTTCTCTGTAAAAATCCTGGATAGACTTTTTAAGACTCCAGTCTGCATACTCTTCCGGGGTAAGGAAAAGCGGAACATCTACCTGTGTGCTCCCGGCTTTAGTGCGGATTAAGTATTGATTAGTCTTTTCATTGTACTCAACTTCTGTTTTAAGATTATCCGGGTTGCGAAGATCAACAGGAGATTTATCCATGTCCTTTAGATTTTCCGGAGCTGTTTTTTTAACAGAATATCGTGGCTTAACGGAATCTGCAGGTACGGGTTGCTGTGGAGTAGGAGCGGAATAGTAGTTGCTCACCTCAAAAAGTGAGCTGTTGTTAAGAACTGCCCAAGCGTGAATACTAAGAACAGTCAGCAACAAGCAGATAAACCACTTTCCGCTTCTCATTTTTTATAATCTCTTTAGAGCTAATTTTATAACCTCTTCAACTTTAGATAAAGGCTCCTCTTTTAAAATTGCAAAAACCACTTTTTGTGATGCTGCTGTATTGAATCCAAGCATGGTTAATGCTGCAACAGCTTCATCGTGCACTTCTGTATTTTGTAACATAGTGCCGCCAGCTTTGCCACTATCGCTACCGGTGATTTTAATTTTGTCTTTTAAATCTACAATTACTCTCTGAGCAGTTTTCAAACCAATACCTTTTACGGTCTTTAGCATATTTGCATTTTCGGAGCTTATAACATTAGCCAGTTCGCTGGGAGATAGGGCTGAAAGAATCATGCGGGCGGTGTTTCCACCAATTCCGGAAACAGAAATAAGCAGTAGAAATAGCTCTCGTTCCTGCTTGTCGGCAAACCCATAAAGTACATAAGCATCTTCTCTGATGGCTTCGTAAATATAGAGTTTTGCACTATTTAATTTCTGAATGGCCGAATAGGTATTTAGTGATATGTTAATGAAATACCCCATGCCGTTACAATCAATTACTGCCGATGCCGGATTTAGTTCTGCAATGTTTCCTTTTATATACTCAATCATTTCATTTATTTTATATATTTGTAATGGGAGGCAAAAGTACAAATTTATTGCGTTAAAGCATATTTGTCTCCTTAGAAAGAAACGTCAAACCATGCTTGTTTATTGTCTGTAACCTCCATTGTATGCATATTTTTTAATATATTAAGTTGTGAATTCTTTGATTGTGACACAATTTGATTATTTTTGTCGACTGAATATAGAAATATGTCAAACTTAAGACCACAACAGAATGAAAAAAGTTAGAGCAGCCATTGTTGGATATGGCAATATTGGAAAGTATGTATTGGAAGCACTTCTTGCTGCACCCGATTTCGAAGTAGCAGGTGTTGTACGCCGTAATGGGGCTGCAGATAAACCAGCAGAATTAGCGGAATATGATGTAGTGAAAGACATCAAGGAATTGAAAGATGTAGATGTAGCTATTCTTTGTACTCCAACAAGAAGCGTTGAAAAATATGCAAAAGAGATATTAGCTCTTGGTATCAACACTGTAGATAGCTTTGATATCCATACCGGAATTGTAGATCTTCGTCGTGAACTTATGGCTTGCGGAAAAGAACATAATGCGGTATCTATTATTTCTGCAGGATGGGATCCGGGAAGTGATTCTGTTGTTCGCGCTCTTCTTCAGGCTATTGCTCCAAAGGGTGTTTCTTACACAAACTTTGGTCCAGGTATGAGTATGGGACATACAGTTGCAGTAAAAGCAATCGATGGAGTTAAAGCTGCTTTATCAATGACAATTCCTACAGGTACAGGTATTCACCGTCGTATGGTTTACATTGAAGTAAAAGACGGATATAAATTCGAAGAAGTAGCAAAAGCAATCAAAGCTGATGCATACTTTGTAAATGATGAAACTCACGTAACACAAGTTCCTTGTGTTGACGATTTATTAGATATGGGACACGGAGTTAACCTTACACGTAAAGGTGTTTCAGGAAAAACTCAGAACCAGTTGTTCGAATTCAATATGAAGATAAACAACCCTGCATTAACAGGTCAGGTTCTTGTTTGCGTTGCCCGTGCTTCAATGAAACAACAACCAGGATGTTACACAATGATTGAACTTCCTGTAATTGATTTGATTTACGGAGATCGCGAAGATTTAATAGCACACTTAGTATAATTTATAATAATATGTTGGCATATATAACATGGGATGTAAGTCCTACTATCTTTTCGATTTTTGGTCGTGAAGTAAGATGGTACGGATTGTTATGGGGAATTGGATTCCTTATTGGTTATGAGATGATGAGTCGTTTGTTTAAATACGAAAAACACCCGGACGCCTGGGTGGATAAGCTCTTCTTCTATACCATTATAAGTTCTGTAGTAGGAGCACGTTTGGGACATTGTCTTTTTTATGAGTGGGACTACTATAGTGCAAATCCCATGCAGATATTTGCTATATGGAATGGCGGACTAGCCAGCCATGGTGGAGTATTTGCATTGATTGTTACATTAATGTATTACTCTAAAAAAGTCACTCATCAGAGTGTGTGGTGGTTATTCGACCGCATGATTCCTGCTATTGCAGTAGCGTGTGCCTGTATTCGTTTGGGTAACCTGATGAACTCAGAAATATTTGGTTTCCCTACAACAATGCCTTGGGGCTTTAAATTTGTACGCTCGGCAGAGTGGGTGAAGGAGTTTAACGGACTTCCTTGTCATCCAACACAAATTTATGAAATGCTTTATTGCATTGCAGCATTGATTGTGTCACTGGTAATGTACTGGAAGTTTAAACTTCAATACAGAGTAGGCTTGATTACCGGTGTTTGCTTAGTAATCTTTTTCGGCTCTCGTTTTGCTCTGGAATTTATGAAGAATCCTCAGGTTGCAGCCGAAGTGAATATGCAATTAAACATTGGTCAGCAACTTAGTATACCATTGATACTTCTAGGTGTTTATTTAGCTGTAACTGCTTTGATAAAGCCAGATTTCAAGCGATTATTCTAGCAGAATACTGAGATAAAATATAAAAGACAGCTTACTGATTCGAAAGAATTGGTAAGCTGTTTTTTTATCATAGATTGGTAAATGCATTTACATCCCTCACTCCCTCACCATTCTTTATCAACTTGTTGATATCGAGATTTATATGTGGTGATGGTAGCATTCTGAACCCTCACCAAACCCTCACTTTTCGGGGGCATCCCTCACCTTTTCAGCATAAAAAAATAAAAATGGAGCACATTTCAATCACAAAATCGTTGAGGCTGTTTGGGGGGCAAGGCATTTTGAATGTACAAAAATGCAAGAATTGTGTCTGAATTGGTGAGGGTAGACCTGAAAAGTGAGGGTTCAGTGATGGATGAAAATTCTACCATCACCAATTAATCTGTTGTAATTTAGTGTATTATGATAGCTGGTGAGGGAGTGAGGGTAGCTTTTTGTTTTACTGTAAGAATGTTTAATATTGGTAGATGAAAAAACTCCCGCCAGCTTTTTTAAAAACCAAACCGGATGTTGAGTAAAGTCCGGTTATCTTTTTCTAAAAGCTGGCGGGAGATTTTCTATTATTCACCAATAATTTTTATTTATTGGAGTTTGGATTAGCCTTTCCTGGAATGGGTTTGCAGTTTTTGCTGTTATTACAAGGATTGGTTAACATTGTTTTTCTTACTCCTAAATCAGTTTACGCAATAATTGAATTTTCCAGGTCAATAATCTCTTCCGGACAAAGTGTAAGTTTCTCTACGCCATGCTCATTAACAACCCATGAATTTTCAATTCCTACAGGACCAACACCTGGAAGAACAATTTTAGGCTCGAGAGCAAAAACCATTCCTGATTGCAGTTCTTGTTTTACTCTTGGAGCAAATACAGGAGCCTCATTAATTTCCAGTCCGATGCCGTGGCCTACAAACTTGGCTTGTTGTTTGGTTCCCATAAACTGATCTTTAAAACCAGCTTTGGCTACTATATCGATTGCTTTATTGTACAGAGTTTCACAAACAGCTCCCGGTTTTGCCATAGCTATTACTTCCGACTGGATATCCAGACATACCTGATGCGCTTTGTATGTTTCTTCACTGATTTTACCGATAGAGAAAACACGTGACATATCACACATATAGCCGTTGAAGTTTCCTCCTAAATCTACCATTACTGTATTTCCTTTTTCAAGCTTTGTGCCATTAAGTCCCCCTGGTAGGGCAGGGCTTAATCCTTTTCCTCCTAGTGCAAAATCATAAGGAGAAGGTGCTTCCGCATTATTTCCGGCAAGTACACTTCCAAAGAATATCTCCATGCTTTGACCAAAAACACGGAAAATACCAAGGCATCCTTCCAGACGCATAATTCTTTCTATTTCGAATGAGAAATGGCGATCGTCCATCCCTTCACGATAAACGGATGGTATTTGCATATATGCACGGGTGTGTGCAGCTCCGGCCTGGCGGAAGAGCTCAATCTCTACATCTGTTTTTGTACTACGGGCAGCACGGATTACCGGCGTTCCGTTCACACATTTAGATGAAGGGAATATATTTGCCAGTCGGGTATATTCTGTAAATGGCAATTCATCTCCTTCCAACATGAGCGTCTCAGGAAAAGAAATTCCTTTTTCGTTCAGTATTTCGGCAATCTGTTCAGGTTTCCGGATATAATGAATATTCTTGCCTTTCAATCCACTTGGACGTTTTATAAAGTACCAAGGTTCTCCTACAGCAGGTAGATAGCAATAACCACTAAGAACTTGTCCACAAGTATAGAGTATGTTTACGTTGCAAGTAATAAGTGCAGCGTCAATGTTTGATTGAAGCATAAGCGCCCGGATTTTTTCCTGACGCAAAGCTAATTCATTTGATAATTTCATTGTTTGAGTATAAATACTATTTTGATAATCCTGAAATAAATATCTTATCACATCATTCTATTGGGAGGAATCCCCAATTTTGAGGTAACAAGTTGGCAACCGTGCTTACTGCTACGTTCTGCTTAGCTTGTCTTTCAATATCTCTCTCGATAGGGACAAAGATACATCTTTTATCGGATACGACAAGCCACAAATTCATGTTTCAATAAAGCTTGTTTTATTTTTTTACGATACCCACTTTTGCGGTTTTGTCTCTGTATCTTTGACGTTATTTTGTGGATAAATCCCCTAAATTGTTCTTGCAGTATCAAATAAACTACTGCGAAGAAGAAAAGTGAAATTTCGCTAAAAGATCAGCGAAAGAATTTATTCAAGAGTCAAACGCATACCCACATTTGTATGTATGATACAAACTGTCGGTTATCATCCGTACGAACACAAAAAACGGGATTAATCGGTTGGTGCATAAACCGATTAATCCCGAAGTGGAAATTCTGATTGTGAGTCTGACAGTTATATCCCTAATACCGGAGTGGAAGGATTATATTCCATCAGAGCACCCAATTGAGTCCGTTATTGCTTGAGCCAACTCCATCTTCGTCCCCAGTCCTCCATGATAGTATTACGCCATTTCTGTACGGTCAGAGCACCTTGGCAATTATCCCAAAAGAGGTCAGACGACTGCTTGTCGGTATACCAATTGTGCCCCAGTTTGTAGTCGGTAGAGTGCGCCTTGCCAGGCCATAGATTATCGATTGTTATCTCGCCATTCTGAGGCTGGAATTCGGGGATAGTAGACGAGGTGATAGTATAAGGTATGGTACCGGTTTTGTAAGTAGAATACTTGACCACATATTGACCTTTACCAAGGTAGTAGCCATCCCATTTCTGTTTGTCTATTGTTAGGGTGATGCATGGAGTGCCTACAGTTATGTCCTTTAAGACAGGTCCGCGCAGGTGAAACTCCATAATGGAATATATAGGTACAGTATCATGTGCTGTTGTAACCCCTTTGAATATCACTCTTGAACTACGGGTAAAAGGCACAAAACTACAACCCCACGACTCACGCATAGGATCAGCAGGGTCGCCATCCATCATATATAGAAGCGACGGAGTGTCTCCCAACTTGGGATTGCCTTTGTAATAATTGGCAAAGTCTGCCCCCAAGAGTCCGGCTCCCTTTATATAAGCTTCGTAATATCCCAGATTATACTTATCATTGTTTTTGGGTTCACAGATGAATCCACGGTACGAAGCATTGTTTTCAATAAACCACAGTTTAGGGAAATTTTTGACAATATACACATAGCTATTTACGCTCCATTTTTTGTTAGGTCCACCAATCCAATAGACTCTAATATTCGGCACAATATCGGGAGCATCATGAAGTGCCTGAGCCACATCATCGAGTCCACCCCACACGAGTACATATAAAGGAGCAGTGCTATGTTTACGGGCACATGTTACAATCCACTGTGAGCCCTCGGTCGGCGTTGAGTATCCCTGATAAGGGGCAGATCCTTTTCTTCCCTGTTTGGTGATGGATCGCAGATATGATGGTGTAGCCCAATGGTCACCATGCTTCTGCAGTAAGGGAAGTTGTTTTTCGTATAGGTCAATCATCCTTGTTATTTCTTCCTTATGGCCACTACCATACGAAGGAGACGATACCAGTCCTTCGGTATCAAACTCATTGCAATACATGAGAAAATGCGCCATAGATTGATTATCGTCTGGGTCGGTGCCACCGATGTCAGTACTTATGAGGATACGAGGACGCTGGGGAACGGGCTGCTGAGCAGCGGCGGGTAACATCGGTATGCACATAAGTGCCAGACCGAGCAGAGTGTTTACAACTTTCATGTTTTTTTCTATATTCATTTTTAGATTATAATCGTAGACAAAGGTTGCTTAGATCAGGATATTCGAAACTAAGACTCGCTAAAAGTAGAGTATTTTGGAGAGATGCGCAAGTAATTTATTAGAAAACGAGCTACTACCCCTTGTTTAACACCGCTGCATACAAAGAAATCGAGTGGTGATTTTATAAAATTCCGAGCGATGAATTTAAGAATAGGGTGCCAAATGATAATCCAACAACAGATTCGTTTGCTTGCTGTTTTCCTTAGTTGCTGTTGCCAACATTTTCTTAATCGGAGCCAAATCCGACGTGCTTTCTCCGTTTTATTTAGAGGTTTTATGTAAATCTGTTTTGGTGCCGGAATCTTTTGGGTCCATTGCATCAGGGCATACGGCATTAGGTATTGCCATCTTCTCTTCCCAATGAGGATTGAGATCTTCTTCCACTCTTAAAGGAACTTCTATAGGTGTGTACAAACTAACTTCTACAGTAGCAATTCCTTCTCTAAGCATATCAATCTCTTTTGCTGCACTGTAGGAAAGATCAATAATAAATCGTCTTCCAAACGGACCTCTGTCTGTTACGGTAACAATTACTTCTCTGTCATTCTTCTTATTCTTTACTTTAAGTAATGTACCAAAGGGATATGTACGGTGAGCACAAGTGAGGCTGTCATTGTGATAACGAATTCCGCTGGCAGTATTTCTGCCTTGCATTCTTTTCCCGTAATAAGTAGCTTTTCCTGTTTCCTGGGCTGATGTGCAAAAACTGACTGTGGTCAGAAGGAGCAGGATAAATAATAAAATCTTGTTGACCATATTGTTCTTGTTTTTGGTTAACAGTCTGGTACAAAGGTAAGAAAAATATTTCTAACTAAAAAATTGTATAAAAAAACGAATGCCCGCCACTCTCTCGAGTAACGGGCACCGCAAAACTTAAAATACGACTAAACGAATATTTCTTTGATTATTATACTATGCCTTGAGCCATCATTGCGTGAGCAACTTTCATGAATCCTGCAATATTGGCTCCCTTAACGTAATTGATATATCCATCAGGTTCTGTTCCATACTTAACGCATTGAGCATGAATACCATGCATGATTTCATGGAGTTTGCTATCCACCTCCTTAGCTCCCCAGCTCAGGTGCATTGCATTCTGTGACATCTCTAGTCCGGAAGTAGCAACTCCACCTGCATTAACTGCTTTACCAGGAGCGTACATAACTTTACGTTCAATAAACAAATCAATTGCTTCAGGAGTGCATCCCATGTTAGAAATTTCTCCCACGCAAAGAACATTATTATCTATTAATAGTTTAGCATCATTGCCATCCAATTCGTTTTGGGTTGCACAAGGTAATGCTATTTCGACTTTAACTTCCCATGGACGACGACCTGGAACAAATTTAGCATTGAATTCCTCAGCGTATGGTTCAACTATATCATTGCCCGAAGCACGCAGTTCAAGCATGTAATCAATCTTTTCTCCGCTAATACCAGCTTCATCATAAATGTATCCGTCCGGTCCGGAGATGGTTACAACTTTAGCTCCTAGTTCGGTAGCTTTTAAGGCTGCACCCCATGCTACATTACCAAAGCCAGAGATAGCAACGGTTTTACCTTTAATATCAATGCCTTTTGTTTCCAGCATCTGATGCACAAAATACAGACCTCCGAAACCAGTAGCTTCCGGGCGAACTAATGAACCACCATATTCAATACCCTTTCCGGTAAATGTACCTGTAAATTCACGGGCTAGTTTTTTATACATACCAAACATGTAGCCTATTTCACGTCCGCCTACACCGATATCTCCGGCTGGTACATCTGTATCAGGACCAATATGACGCCATAACTCTAATATGAATGCCTGACAGAAACGCATAACTTCTGAATCAGATTTACCACGAATAGAAAAATCAGATCCGCCTTTACCTCCTCCCATTGGAAGAGTAGTTAAAGCATTTTTGAAAGTTTGCTCGAATCCCAGGAATTTAAGGATAGAAAGATTTACTGAAGGGTGAAAACGAATTCCGCCTTTGTATGGGCCAATGGCATTGTTGAACTGAACACGGTAACCAAGGTTGATTTGTACCTCTCCTTTATCGTCTACCCAAGGCACTTTAAATGTAAAAATACGGTCGGGTTCAACTAAACGTTCTATAATACGAGCTTTTTCAAATTCAGGATGTTGGTTGTAAACATCTTCAATAGATATCAAGACTTCTTTTACAGCTTGGAGGTACTCTAACTCACCAGGGTGTTTAGCTTCTAATGAAGCCATTATTAATTCGATGTTCATAATATGTTTTTTAAAAAGGTTTCTGATAAAATGTAAACTATTACATAAGCAAAGGTAGCTAATTAAATGAACTAAACTAATTTTTTAGTGAAAATATTGATTAAAATATAATAAAATGATATTATGGTATATACTAGGTTACTTTTCAGCTCATTTGTTGCATAAGCCAAAAATAATCCTCAAATTTGTTACCTTATAATGTAATGAAATAGTATATGCTCAGTAAACTTAAATTAAACCAACTATATTTCAAAGATACTACTTTTGCCAATTTAATGACCAAAAGAATCTTTAATGTTTTGCTCATCGCTAATCCTTATGATGCTTTTATGCTGGAGGATGACGGACGCATTGACGAAAAGATCTTTAATGAGTATGCTGCACTCAGTTTGCGCTATCCTCCACGGTTTACTCAAATTTCTTCGGAAGAAGAGGCGTGGGCAGAATTGGAAGATATTACTTACGATCTGGTTATTTGTATGCCTAGTACGGATAAAAGTGATTTCTTTGCAACAGGGCGCAATATCAAAGAAAAATATCCTCATATTCCAATTGTTATTCTTACGCCTTTTTCTCATGGAGTAACAAGACGGTTATCTAATGAAAACTTAAGTGCTTTTGAGTATGTGTTTTGCTGGTTGGGAAATACAGATTTACTTGTTTCTATAATAAAATTGATAGAAGATAAGATGAATCTGGAACACGATGTTGCCGAAGTAGGGGTGCAGATGATTTTATTGGTGGAAGATTCCATTCGTTTTTATTCTTCGGTTCTTCCTAACCTTTATAAGTTTGTTCTTCAGCAATCGCAGGATTTTGCCACAGAAGCTTTGAATGACCACCAGAAAACATTGCGTATGAGAGGGCGTCCAAAGATTGTTCTAGCTAGAAACTATGAAGAAGCAATGGAGCTTTACAATAAATTCCAGGATAATATGCTGGGAGTTATTACCGATGTAAGATATCCAAGAAATGGAAAAAAAGATTCATTAGCAGGAATTAAACTATGTTCTGAAATACGTAAAAAAGATCCGTTTGTTCCATTGATTATTCAATCGTCTGAAACGGAGAACCAGGTTTACGCTAATCGTTATGCGGCTAGTTTCGTAGATAAGAATTCCAAGAAGATGGATGTTGATTTACAACGAATCGTATCCGATAATTTTGGATTTGGCGATTTTATTTTCCGCAATCCAACAACTAATGCCGAGGTTGCAAAAGTAAGGAATCTGAAAGACCTTCAAAATATTATTTATTCTGTGCCCAGCGAATCTTTGCTGTATCATATTTCCCGAAACCATATCTCTCGCTGGCTTTATTCCCGGGCAATGTTTCCTGTTGCCGAGTTCCTGCGTCAGATTACCTTTGATGAAGTTGTAGACATTGACATATACAGAAAGATTATTTTCGAGGCGATTGTGAAATACCGTAAAATGAAGAATCAGGGAGTGGTAGCTGTTTTTAAACGCGACCGCTTTGACCGCTATTCTAATTTTGCTCGTATTGGAGATGGCTCGTTGGGAGGAAAGGGTAGAGGACTGGCATTTATTGACAATATGGTAAAGCGTCATCCTCAGTTTGATGAATTTGATAATGCAAAAGTTGCTATTCCTAAAACCGTTGTTCTATGTACAGACATCTTCGATGAGTTTATGGAATCTAACAACCTGTATCAGGTGGCTCTATCGGATGTTGATGATGATACTATTTTGAAATATTTCTTGCGGGCTAAACTCCCGGAGAGATTGGTGGAAGACTTCTTTACATTCTTTGATGTAGTGAAATCTCCAATTGCAATCCGCTCGTCAAGTTTGCTGGAAGATTCCCATTATCAGCCATTCGCCGGAATATACTCTACGTACATGATTCCTTATCTGGATGATAAGTATGAAATGCTAAGAATGCTCAGTGATTCTATTAAAGGAGTTTATGCTTCTGTGTTTTACAGTGATAGTAAATCATACATGCAGGCAACTTCCAATTTTATAGATCAGGAAAAGATGGCGGTAATTCTTCAGGAGGTTGTTGGTAACCAGTATGGTGACCGCTATTATCCTTCAATGTCGGGTGTGGCAAGGTCGCTCAATTATTACCCTATTGGAGATGAGAAACCGGAAGAAGGAACTGTGAATATTGCATTAGGACTTGGCAAATATATTGTTGATGGAGGTATGACTCTTAGATTCTCTCCTTATCATCCACATCAGATATTGCAGACCAGCGAATTGGATATTGCATTAAAAGAGACTCAGACTCGCTTTTATGCTTTGGACTTAAAGAATATAGGCCAGGATTTTTCTATAGATGATGGTTTTAATTTGCTGAAACTTCCTGTTAAAGAGGCCGAGAATGATGGCTCTTTGCGTTATCTTGCTTCTACGTTTGATCCTTATGATCAGGTTATTCGTGATGGCCTTTATCCTGGAGGGCGAAAGCTGATTACTTTTGCCAATATTCTGCAGCATGATGTTTTCCCATTGGCTGAGATATTAAAGTTGGCAATGAAGTATGGGGAGGATGAAATGAGACGTCCGGTTGAAATTGAATTTGCCGCAACGATGAGTACGGAGATGGACAAATCGGGTACATTCTATTTGTTGCAGATTCGTCCTATTGTAGATAGTAAGCAAGTGCTTGATGAAGATTTGTCGTTAATAGAAGCCGAAAAAACATTGCTTGGTTCTAATCATGCTTTAGGTCATGGAATTATGAATGATGTGTATGACATTGTTTACGTAAAGACTGATAATTACAGTGCATCTCATAATCAGGATATTGCTTACGAAATAGAAAAACTGAATAAGGAGTTTCTTGATAAAAACAAGAATTATATTCTGGTTGGTCCGGGGCGATGGGGTTCCAGCGATACCTGGTTGGGTATTCCTGTTAAGTGGCCACATATATCGGCTGCAAAAGTTATTGTTGAAGCGGGTTTAACAAATTATAGAGTAGATCCAAGTCAGGGGACGCATTTCTTTCAGAATCTTACATCGTTTGGTGTGGGCTACTTTACTATTAATTCTTATATGAATGATGGAATCTATGATCAGGATTTCCTGAATGATAAGGAACCTGCATTTGAAACTAAATACCTTCGTCATATACACTTTGATAAGCCATTGATCGTTAAAATAGATGGAATGAAGAATATTGGAGTTGTGATGAAGCCTGAATAATTTTACAAATGAAATAGTTGGAGCATTAATGGAGGATAAAAAGCTGCTTAATGTTGCTTTTGTGGTTTTTTGTTAGGCTTAAGAAAGTTTATCGATTATATAATTAAAATTATCAAGTTATGAAAAGATCTGTATTTTTAATGTTATTCTTTGTTGCTGTTTCATGTGCTGCTCAGGAACTAAAGCCTATCAAATTAAATGCACCTGATTTGAAACGGACTGTTACGTTGATGGATGCTTTCTCTAACAGAAAATCTACCAGAACGTTTTCTGATAAAATGCTTAGTCATCAGGATCTTTCCGATCTTCTTTGGGCTGCAAACGGAATTAACCGCCCAAAGGAAGGAAAAAGAACTGCTCCATCTGCCCGGAACAAACAAGACATCAAAGTCTATGTATGTATGGCCGAAGGCAATTATCTCTATAATGCTTCTACCAGTACTCTTGACCCGATAAGTAAAGATGATGTCCGCCCGATGAAAGCTCCGGTATGTCTGATCCTGGTTTCTGATAACAACGAATCCTGGGGTGCACTAGATGCCGGAATTGTTTCTCAGAATATATCATTGTTTTGTTCAGGTGCAGACTTGGCTACAGTATGCCGAGCTACCATGAATAAGGAAGAATTGAAAAAAGCTTTGAATCTGACAAATACTCAGACTCTCTATCTGAATCATCCCGTAGGATACTTTAAATAAAATAGTAAGTCCTTGTACAGAACCAATTTCTTCGTGCAAGGACTTTTTTTTATTTCTGTATCAGAACTTATCAAAATGGAATAACTGGATATTGTTTATTATTAAAAAGATTTGTTATTGTAATTCTATTATTTAATTTTACACGTGATTATTAGCAGGGTAATTTGAATAATTATTTTTAATAGAACTTGTTGGATGCATAATTCTTAAATAAACAATAATATGAAAAAGATCTTTTGGCTATTTTTAATTCTTGTATGTAATGTACAACTGTTTGCTCAGCAAGGGTATCAGCCTTCTGAGGAAAACCTGAAAAGTAGAACAGAGTTTCAGGATGAAAAGTTTGGAATGTTTATCCATTGGGGACTATACAGTATGCTGGGGGATGGCGAATGGGTAATGAATAACAAGAATATAAACTGGAAAGAGTATGAGAAGCTGGCTTCTGCTTTTTATCCTTCCAAATTTGACGCTGCCGCATGGGTTTCTGCTGCAAAGGCTGCCGGTATGAAATATATTTGCTTCACAACTCGTCACCACGATGGTTTTTCAATGTTTAAAACTAAATATTCGGATTATAATGTTGTAGATGCAACTCCTTTCAAAAGAGATATAGTGAAAGCTTTAGCTGAAGAATGTAAAAAGCAGGGGCTAAAACTTCATCTTTACTATTCTCATCTGGATTGGCGTCGTGATGATTATTATCCAATTGGTAAAACGGGTCTTATTGGTAGAACAGGGCAGGGAACTGGCCGAACAACTCATGGAAAATGGAGTGATTATATGAACTTTATGAATAATCAGCTTACCGAATTACTAACGAACTATGGTCCGATTGGTGCGATCTGGTTCGATGGTTATTGGGATAAGGACCAGGATCCTACCTGGGACTGGAACTTAGGCGGACAGTATGAACTGATTCACAAACTGCAGCCTGGATGCATGATTGGAAACAATCATCACAGTACTCCACTTCCTGGCGAAGACTTTCAGATGTTTGAACGTGATCTTCCGGGCGAGAATACAGCCGGACTTTCAGGACAGACAATAAGCAGACTTCCTTTGGAAACTTGCGAAACCATGAATAGAAACTGGGGATATGACATTACTGATAATAACTATAAAACAACCAAAGAGTTTATTCATTTCTTAGTAAAAGCTGCAGGTAATAATGCTAACTTACTTATCAATGTTGGTCCTCAGCCCAACGGCGAAATTCCGGCAACTGCTGTTCAAAGACTAAAAGAAGTAGGCGACTGGATGAAAGTGTATGGCGAAACAATTTACGGAACACGTGGTGGAGTAGTTCCGGTTCGCGATTGGGGAGTAACGACTCAGAAAGGAAATAAGCTATTTGTCCATATCCTGAATCTGAAAGATAAAGCTTTATTCCTGCCTGTTACCAACAAGGTGAAGAATGCTATATTGTTCAAGAATAAAACTGCAATTAAATTCAAGCAAGATAAAGAAGGTGTTTTACTGTACTTAACAGAAGCTCCCACAGACATTGATTATGTTGTGGAATTATCTTTCTAATACTTTTTGTAATTTATTCCTAGTTAATTTAGTTGTTTGGAGTAATAAACAAAAAAGCTGGAATCTCTTTTTAAATATCTTGTACAAAAGATTGTATTCTTCTGTACAAAACAATGCAATCTTCTGTACAAAAGAATTAATTGTTTTGTACAAGGAAAAGTTAATTGTTCGGCATGAATTTAAAACTGCCCGAAGAGTATTCTAAAAAGTCTTTCCAAGAAGTGAAATTGAGTCTTTGAGGATTGAATATTCTGGATTAGTCTCAGATAATGGATCCGAGGATGAAAAAGAAATAGAAATGGGCTGTCCTAATTTGTTTGGACAGCCCATTATTTATTTGTGATTGAAAGCTTGATAATCCCTTTATTTTCCTTTGGTTCTATAAACCAAGTGGCAGAAAGAGATTATAGTTTCGGATTTATACCCATATTATACATGATAAATGAGTAAATATCTGCTTGCTCATCAATAACTTTGCTGATAGGTTTTCCTGAACCATGTCCGGCTTTACTGTCAATTCGTATCAGTGCAGGATTCTTTTTATTGCTTGCCTCCTGCAAGGTCGCAGCATATTTGAAAGAGTGTGCAGGAACTACACGGTCGTCATGATCGGCTGTAGTTACCATAATTGCAGGGTAGGTAATTCCTTTCTTGAATGTATGCAAAGGAGAGTAAGCATGCAGATAATCAAACATTTCTTTGCTGTCTTCGCTGGTACCGTAATCGCTTGCCCAGTTCCAGCCAATTGTGAACTTATGATAGCGAAGCATATCCATAACGCCTACATCAGGAATAGCAACCTTGAATAGATCAGGGCGTTGATTAACGCAGGCACCAATAAGTAATCCGCCGTTAGAACCTCCTACAATAGCAACTTTTGATTTGCTGGTGTATTTGTTTGCTATCAGGTATTCGGCTGCTGAAATAAAGTCGTCGAAAACATTTTGTTTATGCATCTTGGTTCCGGCAATATGCCATTCTTCACCATACTCACCACCACCACGAAGATTTGCCTGTGCATAAATACCTCCGTTTTCAAGGAATGGGATGCGGAAAGTAGAGAAGCTAGGGTTGAGGCTGATGTTAAAACCACCGTAAGCATAAAGGAAAACTGGGTTGCTTCCATTTTTTTTCAATCCTTTCTTGTAAGTGAGAAACATTGGAATCTTTGTTCCGTCTTTACTAGGATAGAATACCTGTTCCGTTACAAAACCTTCCGGATTGAAATTTACCTTCGGAGCACGATATAACGACGATTCATTTGTGTCAACATTGTATTTATACACAGCTCCCGGGAAAGTGAAAGAAGTGAAGATGAAAAATGCATCCTTCTCATCTTTATCACCACTAAATCCCACAGAACCCAGTGATGGGAGTTTTACTTCATGAAGAAGTTTTCCGTCAGTATTATACACGAAAGCATGATTTGATGCATCTTTATCGTAAGTAAGCATTAGTTTACCTCCAATTACTTCTGCTCCTGATAAAACAGATGTAGATTCCGGCACCAGAACTTTCCAGTTCTCTAGTTTCGGAGAGTTGATATCAGCAACCATTATTTTGCTTTTTGGTGCACCAAAATTAGTGCTAAAGAATATCTTATTTCCAATAACTTCGATAGGAGAATATTCATAATTAAAATCAGAAGCCAGTTGTTCTATTGGAGCATCGGCTTTTGTAAGGTTTTTCATATAGAGAGCATTACCTCGTCCTTCTCCGGATTCGAAAATGAAAAGAGCTTGCTGATCTTCGCTTACACTGGCTGTATAGAAACGCTTTGGATATTTAGGATTTTGATAAACCAAAACATCTTTTGATTGTGGCTCACCAATCTTGTGATAGTAAATTTTATGATTCTCGTTCACATTGGAAAATTCTTTTCCGGCAACGGGGGCATCGTATGCACTATAGTAAAAACCATCTCCCTGCCATGCTGCACCTGAGAATTTAGCCCATTGAATATGATCACTTAATAGTTTTCTTGTGGTAATATCCATTACATAAACTTCTCTCCAGTCCGACCCGCTTCTTGAAATAGTATAAGCAAAATATTTGCCATCTTTTGAGAAAGAAATACCTGTCAGAGCAACAGTTCCATCTTCTGATAATTTATTTGGATCAAGAAAAACTTCAGGTTCGGAGTCTAAAGTATTTTGCACATAAAGAACGCTTTGATTTTGTAAGCCATCGTTCTTATAAAAATAGTATTTCCCGTTTTTCTTGAAAGGAGCACCAATCTTTTCGTAATTGGTAAGATTGGTTAATCTTTCCTTTAGCTTGTTTCGGAAAGGAATTTTTTCCAGATAAGAGGACGTAACTTTGTTTTGTGCCTTTACCCATGCTGCAGTTTCTTTTGTAGTGTCATTCTCCAACCACCTGTATGGGTCTGCAACTTTTACACCGAAGTAAGTATCTACTGTATTGTCTTTCTTTGTAATAGGATAAGTCAATTTACTTTTCTGCCCGAAAGTATTTGCTGTAATCATTCCGCATGCTAATAATAGCGCCATTTTTTTCATCTTTTATATCTTTTAGTAGTATCGTTTATCTATAAGAAATGCAAATATATTCGAAATATATAAACTGTCAAAGATGAAAAAAGAATATTACTTATAATACTAAAAAAAAGAAGGCGATCACAAAGGATTGCCTTCACAATAACAAAAGGGACTATCCTTTTGGACAGTCCCTTCACTATGACTTTTAAATCTGCTGATTAAACGATACCTTGAGCCATCATAGCATTTGCAACTTTCATGAAACCTGCAACGTTTGCACCTTTCACGTAGTTTACATATCCGTCGGCTTCAGTTCCGTATTTAACGCAAGCTTCGTGAATATTCTGCATAATGCTCTTCAACTTTTCGTCAACTTCTTCAGTAGACCAGCTTAATCTGATAGAGTTTTGAGACATTTCAAGACCAGAAACAGATACACCACCAGCATTAGCAGCTTTACCTGGAGCATAAAGAATTTTAGCATCCTGGAATACTTTGATAGCTTCTGGAGTAGAAGGCATGTTTGCACCTTCACTAACAGCGAAACATCCGTTAGCAACCAATGTCTTAGCATGGTCTCCGTTCAATTCATTCTGAGTTGCAGATGGAAGAGCGATATCACATTTTTCACCCCAAGGCTTAGCTCCTTCAATATATTTGCAACCGTATTTTTCTGCATATTCACGGATACGTCCTCTGTATACATTCTTCAGTTCCATGATGTAAGCAAGTTTTTCGCTGTCAATTCCGTCTGGATCATAAACATATCCGTCAGAATCAGAGCAAGTAACAACTTTACCACCTAGTTCAAGAACTTTTTCGATAGTGTATTGAGCAACGTTACCTGAACCAGATACTGTACATACTTTACCTTTAAGATCTGTTCCTTTAGTCTTCAACATTTCCATCAGGAAGTAAATGTTACCGTAACCTGTAGCTTCAGGACGGATTAAAGAACCACCGTATTCACGACCTTTACCTGTGAATGTACCAGTAAATTCTTTGCAAAGTTTCTTGTACATACCGAACATGAAACCAATTTCGCGGCCGCCTACACCAATATCACCTGCAGGAACATCCTGATCTGGACCAATGTGTTTCCATAATTCAAGCATGAATGATTGTACGAAACGCATAACCTCAGCATTTGACTTTCCACGAGGAGAGAAGTCGGATCCACCTTTAGCACCACCCATTGGTAATGTTGTCAATGAATTCTTGAATGTTTGTTCGAATGCTAAGAATTTAAGGATTGAAAGGTTTACAGAGCTGTGAAAACGTAAACCGCCTTTGTAAGGGCCGATAACGTTATTATGCTGGATACGGTAACCCATGTTAGTCTGGATATTACCTTTATCATCCATCCATGTAACTCTGAATTGGAAAACTCTATCTGGAATACAAAGACGTTCAATTAAGTTTGCTTTGTCAAACTCAGGGTGTTTGTTGTATTCGTCTTCAATAGTAGAAAGTACTTCTTCTACTGCTTGATGATACTCTGGTTCGTTAGGGAACCTTCTTTTCAGATCGTCTAAAACTTTACTTGCATTCATAAGATTTCTTTTATTGGTTGTTGTATGTTAAAAATGTTGTTGTTCTAAGTTGTGATTGCAAATTTATTGTTTTAATTTTAAATATCAAACAAATTCACAATTTAAAGTGGGAATAAATATCAAATTGGTTGTTTTTGTTTTTTTAAGTGACTAAAAGATACCTTTTTGCTTTTTTTAAAGACTTGTGTGAAAATGTAAGGGTGAGGCTTGGTAAATCAATATATGGTGGAGGATATATCATCAAATTGTCTATTGAATAAGGTTTGATGATGTTAAAACGATATTTAAAATGAACTAATAAAAGCAGATTGCGATTTAGAATGCTCTCTTTTGATTAGTTGTATTTTGAGGAGCGGAAAGAATATGGGGTGATAAATGGAATACTTTAAAGTATTCTAATTTTACCACCCCAACAAAAAGTTTATGTTACTTAGCGTTCTTTGTCTTTTCAGCAACAATAGCATCAATAACTGCTACAGCAGTGATGTTTACAATGTCTCGAACAGAGCTTTCACTGTCAGTAAAATGAATAGGTTTGTTAAGACCCATTTGAATAGGACCGATCAGTTCACTGTCGTTCATAGCCTGAATTAACTTATAGCTAGAGTTTGCAGAACTTAAGTTCGGGAATATTAATGTGTTTACATCTTTGTCAAACAATTTTGTGAATGGATATTTCGCATCACGAAGTTTCTTGTCCATAGCAAAGTTAACCTGCATTTCTCCATCAATAGCTAAATCAGGATAAGCATCCTGCATTTGTTTAACAGCATCATGTACTTTTGCAGGGCTACCTACAGGATCAGAACCAAAGTTTGAGTATGATAACATAGCCATAACCGGAGTTTGATTAAAGAAACGAACAGTTTTAGCAGAAAGTCTTGCTATGTCAGTCAGTGTTTCTGTATCCGGGTGGCGGTTAATCAATGTATCAGCAAGGAAGTAAGTGCCTTTCTTTGAATTAAGAATGTGCATTGTTCCGAAGTGCTTGTATCCTTCCTGAATACCGATTACTTCTTTTGCAACTTTAATTGTATTAGAGTATTTAGTGTACAAACCTGTAATGAAAGCATCTGCTTCACCGGTTTCAACCATCATCATACCAAAATAGTTACGTTCGAACATCTTATCGGTAGCTTCATCGTAATTAGCTCCTTCACGTGCACGCTTTTCGGCAAGGATATGAGCATAACGATCACGACGTTCAGCTTGACAGTCATGACGTAAATTTACAATCTCAATTCCGTCAAGATGCAAATCATATTCTTTTGCTAACTTTTCAATTCGTTCTTCATTTCCCAATAAAATAGGGTGACAGATGCCTTCGTTCTTAGCTTCAACAGCAGCTTTCAGCATGTTGGGGTGTCCACCTTCTGCAAAAACAACTTTTTTAGGATCTGTACGAGCTGTGTCATATAGTTGACTAGTCAGCTTAGATTCATAACCCATCAATTCACGAAGATGTTTCTTGTAAGCATCCCAGTCTTCAATAGGTTTACGTGCAACTCCCGATTCCATAGCAGCTTTAGCAACAGCCATAGAAACTTCAGTGATCAAACGTGGATCAACAGGTTTTGGAATAAAGTATTCAGGACCAAAAGACAGATTGGTTACATTATATACTTTGTTTACAATTTCAGGGATAGGCAGCTTAGCCAAATCAGCGATAGCCTTAACAGCAGCCAGTTTCATTTCTTCATTGATAGCACTTGCACGAGTGTCAAGAGCACCACGGAATATATATGGGAATCCAATTACGTTGTTAATCTGGTTTGGATAGTCAGAACGACCGGTTGACATTAACACGTCAGGACGAGCTGCAAGTGCATCTTCGTATGTAATTTCAGGAATAGGATTTGCACAAGCAAACACAATTGGGTTGTTAGCCATTGAGCGAACCATATCCTGTGATAATATATTTCCTTTAGAAAGTCCTAAGAATACATCTGCATCTTTAATAGCTTCTGCCAAAGTGTGAATGTCAGTGCGTGACGTTGCAAAGAACTTCTTAGATTCATCAAGATTTGTACGTTCAGTTGAGATAACACCTTTACTGTCAAGCATTACAATGTTTTCTAAACGTGCTCCAAGAGCAATATATAATTTTGTACAAGAAACAGCAGCAGCACCAGCACCGTTAACAACGATCTTAACATCTTCTATCTTCTTTCCGGCTACTTCAAGTGCGTTAAGCAAACCTGCACTGGAAATAATAGCAGTACCGTGTTGGTCATCATGCATTACAGGGATATCAAGTTCTGCCTTCAAACGTTTTTCAATTTCAAAACATTCAGGAGCTTTAATATCTTCCAGGTTAATACCTCCGAAAGTTGGAGCGATAGCTTTTACTGCTTCGATAAATTTTTCGGGATCTTTTTCGTTAACTTCAATATCAAAAACATCGATTCCTCCATATATTTTAAAGAGCAATCCTTTACCTTCCATAACCGGTTTTCCGGCCATTGCACCAATATCTCCAAGCCCAAGTACTGCAGTACCGTTGGAAATTACAGCTACTAAGTTTCCTTTTGCTGTATAATCATACGCTGTTAGCGAATTTTTTTCAATTTCCAGACAAGGTTCTGCAACTCCGGGAGAGTATGCCAAAGATAAGTCAGTTTGGGTACTGTAAGGTTTGGTAGGAACTACCTCGATTTTTCCAGGCTTACCCTGTGAGTGGTAGAGCAAAGCCGCTTCTTTTGTTATTTTAGCCATTTTTGTGTGTGATTTATCATAATTTGCCTACAAATCTACTAAATAAAGTTGTAAATTGTAGTTTTTTAAATGTCAATTAATACAGATTGTTGCTAATAGATTGTAAAAAAGAGTATTTTTGCAATAAATAATATATTAACGATGGAAAAACTAAAATTTAATCATACAGTCCCTATTCAGTTGCGTTTTAATGATTTTGATGCATTGGGACATGTGAATAACTCAGTCTATTTTTCGTTTTATGATTTAGGTAAGACATCCTATTTTAAAGATGTTATCCCAAATATGAGCATCAATAAAGATGTTGGAGTAGTAATTGCAAATATTCAGGTGAATTTTATATTGCCTGTTTATCCTAATGAGCAAGTAGCTGTACAGACAGCTGTGGTAGAGATTGGAACTAAGAGTTTTAAGCTTTTTCAGCAACTGATTGATACAGAAACAAATGAAGTGAAATGCATTTGCCATACAGTAATGGTATGTTTTGATGCAAAAACAAGATCTACTTATCCTATTTCTGAAGAATGGAAAAAAGCCATGATTAATTTTGAAGGCAGGGGAGATCTTAGTAAGAAAGTTTAATTTATAGATAAACACTATTAAAAAAGGATGTTCAAACATGAACATCCTTTTTTTGATAACACCTATTTAACTTTCCATTCCAGAACTCCTCCTGATTCTCCGTCTTGTAATTTTGCTACAATTTTCAGACCTTTTGTCTTTACCGGAGTGAAGTCGAGACTGTTGTAACAATCCTTTTTAGTTGTATAAGGACTTTTAGCTTCTACTTCTTTCCAGCTATCGCCGTTCTTATAATATAGTTTCCAGCTTTCTGGCACTCTGAAATTACCATCATATTGATCAATGTCCAGCCAGTAAACCTCAACATTAGATACTGTTTCTTCATTTTCAAATTCATAAGCCAGCGTTTCAGGTGTTCCTCTTTTTAGCCACCAGTAATGATATGGTTTTGATGTATCTGAAGAACTTTTAGGTTCCCATTGATCATTTACCCCCCAGGCCCATTCTTCAGTAGAGGCTGAATCAGGAGCATCGTTCTGAATAGGAGCCTTGACAATTATAGTACGTGCTTTGGAAGCGATAGTAGGCAGTGGAGTAGGATGTGTGTATTTAGCTGAAGAAGGAATCCATACAGCCATCTCGTCTGTTCCGCGATTGTTCCATGTAGAGTATGGAATAGCTGTGAATGGAACATCTTTTTCTTCGCCGCTTAAAGTTACTTCTTTTGCATTTCCTTTCAATACCATTACACCGTTGAGCAAATCTTTTTGGAAAGTATAATCCATCTTTGTGTTTTCCGAAATATATTTATTGAATACATGTTTATCTGTCTGATCTTTGCCTTCAATACAATATACAATTGGTCCCCTTTCTATTGCAAGCTTTCCTTTATCGTCAGCTACATTCTCATTAGCTTGTATACGACGTACAGACATTGGCAGATTTAGTTCAATTACATCTCCTTTTTTCCACTGACGATCAATAGATACATATCCATCTTTAACGGATAATTTAACAATCTTTCCATTTACCCGAACGTTATAGCCGGACAATGCTTTTTCTGTAAATTTGTAAAGATTGGTAGGTACAGGTTGGTTACCAGCCCATCCCGGTATACGAAGACTGATAGCAAACTTTCCACTTTTTACAGGGCTTACAGAAATTGTAATTTTGCCGTCCCAAGGATATTGAGTGGTCTGCTTCATTGATACTTCATTTTTTCCGGCTTTAACTTTACCGTTGCTTTGCGCATATAGATTTACGAAGATATCATTACCCTGTGTAGCATACATATAAGTAGGTACAGATGCCATGAAACGAGTGATGTTTCCGGGACAACATGCACAACCAAACCATGCTTGGCGTTCATGCTGTCCCATTGACTCAAGAGGATTATCGTAGAAAAACTTGTTTCCGCTTAATGATACTCCTGAAATTACTCCATTATAAAGAGCTCGTTCAAGAACATCTATATATTTTGCATCACCTGTAGCCAGGAACATTCGTTGATTCCAGTATACATTTGCAATTGCAGCACATGTTTCGCAATATGCAGTATGATTGTTTAGCTCATAATTAGGACCGAACCCTTCACCTTGTGCTCGTGACCCAATACCACCAGTTATATACAATTTCTTACTCGCCATATTATCCCATATACGAGTAAGAGCGTTGAAGTAGGCTGTATCTTTGGTCAGATAAGCAACATCTGCTACTCCTGAATATAAATAACCAGCCCTTACTGCATGACCCTTTATCTCATCTTGCTTCAGAATAGGCATATGATCCTGACTGTATTCACTTAATCTGTGTCCATCGGTTCCTCTACCTGTTTCTTCTACAAAGTATTTAGCCATATCAAGATATTTCTTGTTACCGGTAACCTTGTATAACTTACATAGAGCCATTTCTACGATAGGGTGACCAGAAGGACGGTGAATTTGACTGTTGTTCGGACCAAATGTTGCACATACCAGATCGGCATTCTTAATCGCGATATTCAATAATGCCTTTTTCCCTGTTGCTTGATAGTGTGCTACAGCAGCTTCATATAAATGTCCACAGTTGTACAATTCGTGACTGTTGATCTTTTCCCAGCGATGAGTCCCCCACCAGCCCGAAAGACGAGTGCAGTTGTTGGTAACGCAGGTACAAAGATACCCATCGGGTTCTTGTGCTGCACGGATAAGATTGATAACGCTATCCAGATAAGCATCCAGTTTCTTATCATATTTCACTGCAAGAGAATAAGATGCTCCCTCAATTATTTTATAAGGGTCTGTATCGTCAAAGGAAAAGTCACCTTTATGTTCCCCTTTAATTAGTTTTCCGGCAAGAGCGAAGTTATCAAATCTGCCATTTTTCTCACATTCCTTAAATGCGGAAGGAATCGATACAGTTCGGTTTATTTCAATTCTTGGTGCCCAGAAATTATCATTAAAGTGTACCTGAGTAAAAGGTACCTGAAGTATAGGCTCTATGGCTTTGTTTTTTGCAGAAACTATAGTTGTAATCCCTATAGCAGTCAGAAAAAACAAGGAACGTAGTCTGATATTCATAATTTATTTTTTAAGTTTAAAGTCTTTGTAATTGGTTGTAAAACATTATGTAAATATAATACCTATTTTTTTGAATGTGTTGTAGTTCTCTTTTAAAAGTCAAATTTTATCTCATAAGTTTTATTTCCATCCATTCCACTGTTATGCATCATGAAATCAGATATCCAGGCATATTTCTTTTGTCCGTCAGCAGTAGTTGCTTCAACCAGAAATACCTGTCTTCTGTCCCATTTATTCTCAGGATTTTTAAAGAACAAACCTCTGAGATTGTTTATAGTATAACTACCATTCTGTATATTGTAAGTACAATATGGAGTTTTACTAACAGTGTTGCACCATGTTTCGTATGAATAAGTTGCTTGATAAAGAGCAATTTTCCCGTTGGCTGGTGTTCCGTTAATTGCCATTTTTATAATCATATTATCAGCAAAATCCCGATACATTAACTCGTCAATAAGACCACTTTGTTTGGTATTACCAACCATATTAATAATTTTTATTGCATAATCACTCCAGCAACTTTCCTCATCAGGAGTGTAACAATAATCGTTCATCAGGCAGTGAGGAGGAGTGAATCCTTCACCATTGACAGGATTGTTTTTTCCTTCAACAACATCGGCATACAAATCAATAACACCCCGGAAATGTCCCAATTCATGGGTAATGGCACGATAAGTGTATTGGTTGAAATGATCGTTATATTTATTTTTCATGCCTTCAGATCCATTTATAACCAATATTGTTCCAATTCCGTTATTGTTGCCACATCCTCCGCCGTATTCACCTTTTTCAGCTCCTTCATAAAAGAAGTCATAGATGACAACCAACTTGAATATGTTTTTGTCCATTTGTTGGATAGCTTTGGTGTCAGCACCATTTTCGCCCCAATATGAACAGCCGTCATAAACAATAATATCGTCGAGGTCAGGTTTGAAAATATATTTTCTTTTAAGCTGATGTTTTTTATCGCAATTATTGAAACGCGCATTGATTTCGTTCCATTGAGTAGTTAGTTTTTCTTTAAAAAAAGCTGGAGATTGTGTTTGCCAACCTTTTCTGTCAATAGCAATTTTTACATTGATATAGATTGTAGTTCCATCATCATAGTCTGCGGTATATTCAGGTTTTTCAGTATCAGGTTTATTAATCTCCGGATCATTGCCTGACGTTGAACCGCAGCCAACCAGGGTAACCATTGTTGCAACTACTATCAATCTTATATTCTTAAATATTTTCATCCCTTTTAGATTAGATTTATTTTTTAAGGTTTAACCGCACCATGAGTGTTCCATGTGCAGGTATGTTACATTTTGTATTTGCAGCTGTTGTGCCAATATCTTTATGTTTCCATAAATCCCTGATTGTATATTCTTTTTTGTGAATATTCACATCAGTCGCAAAGTACATCACATCTTTTTTCCAGTTATAATCGAGTTGCCATTCGTGATCAGTACGGTTAAGGAAACATACGGCAACTTCACCTTTGGCCAGAGGTTTTGCCCATATCTCATGATCTCCCATATCCATAAAGCGTCTGGCTTGTTGTCCAAGGCTATCCTGATCTACAGCAATAACTTCCTTGTTTGTAAGTATCTCTTTGGTATCTTTATCCATAGAACGAAGGTCGTTACCAGCCATTAATGGAGCTGCCAACATTGCCCACATTGAAAAATGAGTAATGTATTCGTCTTTTGTCATTCCACCATTACCAATTTCAAGCATCTCTGCGTCATTCCAATGACCAGGCCCTGCATAAGGGTATAATTCGGCTACAGCATCAATGATATCAAGAACACCAACACCACCCCAATCGAATTTGCATTGATAACAATCACGAATGTCGGCAGTAGTACGCCACAAGTGTCCTACACCTTTTGCCCATTTCCATGGCTGACTTTCGCCCCATTCACAAATACTGAAAACGATAGGTCGTCCACAAGTTTTGAGAGCATCGCTCATAGTCCTGTATGCCGCTTCTGCATTTTGTCCTTCATTTGAGCACCAGTCATACTTCAGGTAATCAACTCCCCATTTTGCATATTGGCGTGCATCCTGAAACTGATATCCTCTGCTGCCCGGTCTTCCCTGACATGTCAGAGAACCAGCGCACGAATATATTCCAAGCTTTAATCCTTTGTTGTGAATATAATCCGCCAATGCTTTAATTCCATTTGGAAAAGCTTTAGGATCAGCTATAATGTTTCCATCTTTATCACGACCAACCTGCCAGCAATCGTCAATTACAATATATTGATATCCGGCATCTTTCATGCCTGAGTTAGTCATAGCATCCGCCATTTGTTTTAATAGACTTTCATTCACTTCACAGCCAAACTTATTCCAGCTGTTCCAGCCCATTGGCGGTGTGGCTGCCAGACTTTCAAAGATAGAATCTTGCTTGCTCTGATTCTCTCCGAAAAACATTTGTGCTTTTGCTGATATTGCCAGTAAGAATAGATATGTTATTATCAGAAGTTTTTTCATGTTTCAACAGTAAAAGAAATCTTGTTCAAAATAAAATTTGTTTTTATCAGAATGCCTTAAATAATTCAAGGCATTCTGATGTTATTAACCCTATTGATAAGGAGCTGGATCCAGTTGTGGAGCTCTTCTTAACTCATATCTAGGAATTGGCAACCAATAATTTTTAGGTGCATGGAATGTTCTGTATTCGATTGGTTCAGGATTCAGTTCATAAGTTTTGCTTCCGTCACTATGTTTCCAGATAATCATACCAGTAACAGGTTTGCTATAAACATCTTCAATAATCATCCAGCGTCTGATATCGAACCAGCGTTGTCCTTCGAATACTAATTCAATCTGTCTTTCATGTCTATACTTTGCTACAATATTATCACCTGTAATATCCGGCATGTGAACGCGTCTTCTTATTTTATTGATATATTCAACAGCTTCGGGTGTGTTACCTAATTCAATCTGACATTCTGCATAGTTCAAATAGAATTCAGCTAAACGGAACATGAAATAAGGAGTGCTTGGAGCATCAGTAGCATAAGTGTCATAATTTCTGTCAAGGAACTTTTTGATATAATACCCCGTTTGAGTACCATTCCACCATGAATCTCCGCGACGGCTGTCCTTACCGTTTGGAACTCCGTCTTCAGCTCCAAAGAAACACTCTACTTCTCTTTCGTCATTACGGTATCCCCATGTAGATCCATCAGTAAATATGGTTGCAGTGAAACGCAAATCTCTATTCACATAAGGATTTTCTTTTTCAGATCCTCTTACATAAGGAGTTCCATTGGCCATCTCAAACTTATCAACAATTTCTTGAGTAGCCTGAAAGTTTCCCCATCCATTAAAACCACTTCCTGTTCCGCATGGAGCTTGGAACAGATATGAATTATTGTAGGCACCTTCACCTTGAATGTTGTATAGTTTTTCAAAAATAACTTCTGGATTTTGGCTGTTAATAAACAGATTTGCATATTCTTCACTGGTTGATACATCTTGCAGATAATAAGCAGGTGCTCCGCTTTCATCTTTCAGATCAATAACAGCTTTGTTTGCATCAGATGCTCTTTTCCACTTAGCTTGAGATGGAGTTCCGAAAAGTGGGCTGGCTGCATACAAAAGTGTTCTTGCTTTCAAAGCCAATGCAGCTCCTTTTGTAGCTCTTCCCAGGTCGGTATCGTCGCTATACTTTACAGGTAAAAACATTGCGGCACTGTCACATTGTGAAACGATGTATTCTGCTACATCATCTTTAGGAGCCCGAACCTGTTTGGTAAAATCATCATTAAGTCCAAATGAATTTTTAATAAGTGGCACTTCGCCGAATAAACTGTAAAGCTGACAATAGAAGAACCCTCTCAAGAAATACGCCTGACCGATTTGTTCATTTTTCCATTTAATATTATCTTCACCTGCTGCAGGTACTCTACCAATATTTTCCAGGAATATATTGGTATTACGAATAGCCTTGTAATAGAAAGACCATGGATTCCATGTTGAACCATCCCATCCGATATTCGACTGATCGGGAGAGAGTAATCCTTGTTGGATAGACTCTGTACCATATTTATGCATTTGATACACTTCTTCTGTATAACTTGCAAATCGTGATCCTTTTTGAGTTTCAGCTTCTACATTATTGTACTGGTCGTTCAGGAATGTTTCCGATAGAGCCAAATCACCCCAGATAGCACTATCAGTATATGAATTGAGCGGACTCTGATCCAGTATATCAGTGCATGAGCTGAACATTCCAGCCATCATCATGGCTGCGCATATATATATTTTTTTCATTTCTTTATAAGTTTAGAGTTACTAGTTAAATTAGAAAGTGACATTTACACCAACAGTGACAATTCTCTGTTGTGGATAGAAGTTTGTACCAGCAACATTGTCTGGAACTTCAGGATCACAGATCTTTATGTTATCTATAGAGAATAGATTATTACCGTTTGCATAAATTCTCATATTTTCTATACTTAATAATTTTGTTACTTTCTTAGGAAGAGTATAACCTAATTCCAGAGATTTAAGTCTCAGGAAGCTTGCATCTCTCATCCACCATGTTGAAGTAACTCCATTGAAAGCGTCACCGTAAGTCTGTTTTATGAAAGCTCTTGGCCATCTTGCTTTTGCATTTTGTTCTGCAGTATTTGTATCAATCCATCTGCCATTATAAAAATCGGTAACCATGTTCATACTTGGCTGAATAATTTGCTTAGCCAATGCTTGTCCCTGGAAGAAAATGTTCAGATCAAATCCTTTCCATGAACCGTTTAATGTGAAACCGTACATAATTTGAGGAGTGCTTGACTTGTTTACACGATATGCATCATCCCAAGTAATATCATTATCTCCGTTTCTGTCTTTATAAATAAGATTTCCAGGTTGTGTCCCAGCAATATGTGGAGTTTTATCTATTTGTTCCTGTGTCTGATAGATACCAGTTGCTTCGTATAAAACAAATCCATCAACAGGATGACCTTCTGTTTTTTGCCATGCAGGAGTTGTTTTTGCTTCGTCCATGTATACTACCTTATTCTTTGCATAGGTAAAGTTACCGCTTACACTCCATTTAAAGTCACCAGCTTTGTCCTGGTAATTTGCAATAAGCTCAATGCCCTGATTATTAACCTTACCCAAGTTTTCCGCAGGTAGAGTAAGTCCGGTGTAAGAAGGCACTGAAGCATTTCTGGTAATCAGAATATCGCGTCTCATAGATTTGAAATAGTCAATGTCTAGTCCAAATTTCCCATCAAGATACTGAGTTGATATACCTACATTGTATGTTTGAGCTTTTTCCCATGTGATAAGAGGATTGGCTGTTCTTGTCATATACATATTTTTGTTTACAGCATTCTCAGTTCCCAATGTAGTACCTGATCCAAATTCATATTGAGTGAGAAATTGATATGGTCTTACATCATCATTACCCATTAATCCCCATGATCCTTTTAGTTTTAAAAAACTAACAATAGGTTTTATGTTTTCAAAAAAGTTTTCTTCTGAGATAACCCAACCAGCAGATACTCCGGGAAAAGCTCCCCAGCGGTGACCTTTTGCAAAACTCATAGAGCCGTCATATCTCATTGTAAACTCGGCAAGATATTTACTTTTATAGCTATAATTAATACGCCCGAATAGATTTCTTCTAGCAGTTGCATCAGAAATTCCATCATTGTTTTTGTCTTTAGGAACATCACTACCGAATCTTATTTCAGGAAGTGCAGCCGAAATATAATTTGTGCGGTATGCAGAAACTGAACTAAAGTTATATTTGCTTTGTTCGTAAGCTACAAAAGCATCAATTTTATGAGCTTCTTTAAATGTACGACTATATCCCAAACGTCCGTTTAAGGTGATAGTATTAGAATTGTCAGCCCATGAGTTTACACTAATAGCTCCGGTACCGGCTCGCTGGTTTTCATATTCTGAGGTTGAATTATTGTATAAATATAAGTCATAAGGAGTATTTAAGCTTTTTCCTGTTCTGAAAGAGAAGTCCAAAGCTGCATATCCTTCCACGTATAAACCTTTAGTAATTTGGTCAAGATCAAGACGGAAAGTAGGCTTTAAAGTAAGAATGTTGTATTTTTGTTTGTTTGTACCCGGTTTATCTGTTACCATTATTGCTGCATTATTGGTTATTCCATCGTAACCGCTTCTAGGTAATCCATTAGGATAATAAGCAGCAGCCATCGGAGAAGTTGACAGGAATTTACCAAACAAGTATTCAGTATCAAATACACCTCTGTTTCTCACTTCCTGACGTCCTAAGATATCAAAGCTGAACTTTGCTCTTTTTCCAACCTTGGCATCTACATTTGTAGTAAACTGATATTGGCTGTAATTCTGTGTACTTTCTTTATAGATAGCATCCTGCCATAAATACTGAACAGATGTATAGAAAGAAACATTCTCATTACCGCCTGTTACTGACAAACTGTGTTGAGTCTTGGTAGCCCAATCTTTAGAAACAGCTTTCCACCAGTTCGTACTAGGATAATTGATAGGGTCCGATCCATCCTGCAATTTCTGAAGTACATCTTTTGAATATGTTTCGTACATATCATGTCCTCTGTCATATTCGTTTATATATGTTGCGTATTGGAAAGCATTCAACATGTCAGGAACGCGGGTTGGTTGGGTAAAACCTACATTACCATTATAATTGATCTTCACTTTTCCTTCTTTACCACGTTTGGTAGTAATAAGAATTACACCATTTGCTGCACGGGCACCGTAGATAGCAGCAGAAGCATCTTTCAATACAGAAATAGTTTCAATATCTTCCGGATTTAAACGGCTGAAACTACGATCGGCCACACCGTCGACCACAATCAGCGGAGCAGTGCTTCCTAAAGTTCCTTTACCACGAATTAAAATGCTGGCACCATCTTCACCTGGTTCACCGGAACGAACGTTTGAAATAACGCCGGCTGTTTTTCCAGCTAAAGCACCACTTAAGTTTATTGAAGCAACCTTTTTCAGTTCGTCACCTCCAACCTGAGATACAGAACCAGTTACAGTTGCTTTTTTCTGGGTACCATAACCTACTACTACAACTTCATCCAGTCCGATACTTTCTTCAGACAATGTAATTGCAAATTTCGTATTATTTCCAATAGTAACCTCTTCTTTTTTCATTCCGATGAAAGTCACTTCGAGTACTTTGCTTGAAGGATCTATTGATAATTCAAATTTTCCATCCAAATCGGTTATCGTTCCTGTTTGTGTTCCTTTTACTTTAACAGAGGCTCCAATAATAGGTGTCCCCTTTGCATCGACAATAACTCCAGTTATTTTCTTTGTCTGCTGTTTGTTCACAGAATAGGGACTTAATAAATTGGTTCCGGAACTGTTTCCGGCCATAAGAGGAGAGGCACTTAGAAGACCTAAAGCTATTGCCATTCTGGCAATGCAGAATCTTCTTTCCATCTTGGTTTTTCTAAGAATTAGATTCTTACTGTTTTTCATGTTTTTACTTTTTAGATTTATAATTGTGGTTATGATTATAAACTTTTGATTGGCTATCGGTTGCGAATTAATAGAATATATGTTTTATGCTTATGTAAAATAGTCTATTCTGATAGAAAATTAGTCTAACTGTTATTTTATGTTATGTGTATTTAATTATTTGATATATAAGTGTTTGTGTTGTAATGCTGGACTATTTTTCTACTTTTATAGATTATTTTTGTGTGTTCTGCTTAATGAATCTATCAATATTATGTTGCTTTTGCTATTACCATAAATGTGGTAGTTAAATGCCATCTAAAGGGGATTTATCTTTCCCTCACCATGGTATATCTTTGTACCATCACAAAAAGATTGAAAAACGTATTTAATTCCTAATCTAAAGAAGATGACTAAAACAACTCTTATCATTGCGGATAATCAGCCGCTTACATCCTATGCTCTAAAAACATGGGCAGAGAAAAATGAGCTTGTCGATTCCGTTATAGAATCACAAGATAAGCAAGACCTGGAAGATTTACTGGATAAACTATCCGAGGAAGAGGTTATGCTTATTATGGATGTAGAGTTGTTTGATTTTTCAGATAAAGACGAGCTAATTGATTTTTTTCAAAGACATAAAAGTATTCGTAAACTCTTTATTGGAGATGAGTTTAAAGAAGACGAACTTGCTTTCTTTGCAGAAGATATGCAATCGAATATCATTCTAAAAAGTGTTGAGCTGGAAGAACTTAAAATAGCAATCATCTATACTTTAAAAGGACGATATTATATCCAGTCTGAATTGCTGAATATTTTAATGCGAAAAAACAGTGCGCCCGTAAAATTCACACTTGAAGATGTTCATCTTACACCTACCGAAAAGGATATTGTAACCTTAATAGCAGGTGGAAAAACAACAAAAGAAGTGGCTTCAATACGAAGCCTCAGTTATCACACAGTAGTTACACACCGGAAAAATATTTTTCGGAAACTGGGAGTTTCCAGTATTCATGCACTAACAATCTATGCTGTAAAAGCAAGATTGATAGATCCTACAGAATATTACATTTAAAGTAAACAATCACTAAACAGCAGAATCATTATGTTAAGCCCAACTGAAACCATATTGAAGAATGTAGATATACTTTCTCAACATTCAACGGAAGAGTATAAATATATACCCCGGCATGATAAACCACTGCCGTCAATCGAAAAAACCGCAGAAATCGTAGAGCTTATAAAATCTATCATTTTCCCCGGATTTTTTGGCGATTCAATAGCCAATCAAAAAACACTGAAGTATCATATAGGAATGAATACAGAAAGACTATATTCATTGTTGACAGAACAGATATATAACGGTATCTGCTTTAGTTCACAATATGCAGTGGGAAAAGATATAAAATCGAAAGCTTCAGAACTAGCCCTTATTTTTATAGATAAGATTCCTGAAATAAAACGGTTGCTGTGCACAGATGTAAAAGCAACCTTCGACAGAGATCCATCGGCAAAAAGTTATGCTGAGGTCATCTTTTCTTATCCAACCATAAAAGCACTGATAAATCATCGTGTGGCTCATGAATTGTTGTTACTTGGAGTTCCTACTATTCCCCGGATTATTTCAGAACTGGCACATTCCGAAACCGGTATTGATATTCATCCGGCAGCAAAGATAGGCGAGTATTTCAGTATTGATCATGGTACCGGAGTAGTAATAGGCGAGACTTGTATAATAGGTAACCACGTAAGGTTGTATCAAGGTGTAACGCTGGGTGCAAAAAGTATTCTGGCAGATAAAGCTCATGCCAAAGATATTCCTCGTCATCCTATTCTTGAAGATCATGTTACAATCTATTCTAATTCCACTGTTTTAGGTAGGATTGTGATTGGACACAATACAGTGATTGGTGGTAATGTATGGTTAACAACTCCTCTGCCTCCTTACTCAAACATTCTGCAACAAAAAGCAGTAGAAGGACTTTTTACTGACGGATTAGGTATTTAGTTGTTAGATATAAAAAGCCCTGACAGTAGTTTTCCACACAACGGATAAAGCCAACTGTCAGGGCAATATTTTTAGTCTACAAATTTATTGTTGTATGCTTCCTGCAACTGAGTGAGAGCCTGTTCCAGAATAGATCTAGGGCATCCAGCATTCATACGCATAAATCCGGTACCTTCTTTACCAAACATCGATCCGTCATTCAAAGCCAAGTGTGCTTTATCAACAAAGAAGTCTACCAACTCCTCCTGGTTAAATCCTAATTCCCTGCAATCAAGGAATATCAGGTAAGAAGCCTGCGGACGAATAGCTTTAATAAGCGGCATATTTTTTTGCAGATAGCTATCCACATAGTCAATATTTCCCTGAATATAATCCAATAGCTGATTTAACCATTCTGTACCATGTTCGTAGGCCGCAGCAACGGTTATGAATGCAAAAATATGTCCTTCCGAAAACTCACTGGCATTCAGGTAATTTCTGAATTTTTTCCTCACTTCATCGTTCTCAATAATGCAATAAGAACTAGCCAATCCCGGCATATTGAATGCTTTACTTGGCGACATGAATGTAATAGAGTTCACTCTGGCTTTCTCTGAAATCTTAGCAAAAGGAGTATGCGTATATCCTTTCAGTGTAAGGTCGGCATGAATTTCATCAGAGATAACCATTGTTCCGTTCTCATAACAAATTTCAGCAACAGCTTCCAGTTCCTCTTTCGTCCACACTCTTCCGCCCGGATTGTGAGGATTGCATAAAATGAACAGCTTGCATCCTTTTACAGCTTCCTTAAAATGATCCAGATCCATTTTGTACTGACCATTTTCCAAAATCAACGGGTTACGCACAACCTCGCGATAATTATGTTCTGTTACAAGAAAGAATGGATGATAAACCGGACTCTGAATTAAAACCTTATCTCCTGGCTGAGTAAAACACTTCAAAACGTGAGCAAGTCCAACTACAATTCCCGGGGTGAAGCTAATCAGTTCCTTGGAAACTTTCCAGTCATATCTTGTAAACAGCCAATTCTCAATAGCCTGATAATAAGAAGCTGGTTTGCTGGTGTAGCCAAGAACCTCTTTTTCGCAACGCTCTTTTATTGCATTCATTATAAACGGTGGCGTGCGGAAATCCATATCGGCAACCCATAGAGGCAGTAAGTCGTCTCTTCCCCATCTTGGTTTCAGTGCTTCAAGCTTCAAGGCATCAGTACCTGTGCGGTCAATAACCTCATCAAAATTATATTTCATAAAATCTGTTCTGTATTTAGTTATATTGCAAAAATACAAAACCTTATCTACAGGATAAAATAAAAACCCAATAATTCACACCCCATTCACTAATATTAAAATATTTACCCTCACTCCCTCACTTTTTTGTATAACTTGTTAAATGATAGCTTTTTAAAATTGATGGATGGATTTTCAACCCTCACTTTGCCCTCACTTTTGGGCTCATCCCTCACCATTTTGAGCAATTTTTTTGAAAAAATGAATATAAACTTCTCAGGATTAAGATTAATGTATACCAATTGGTATATATCGTTTTAAGTTGCTAAAGTGGCCTTTGCGGTGAATAATAGTTGTATTCGCCGCAAAATATGCGGCGAATAGTGTTGTTTGCGGTGAATAATCACTAAAATTTTATTTTCATTTACCAACAGAAAGAGCCACTATTAATATTGTGATAGAGGCTATAACTCCTGCAATACTTAAATAATCAATTTTTTTATATCTTTTAATTGTAACAACTAATTGTACAGAGAAAATGGATACAAAGACTATTGTCAATAACCAATTTAAATAAATATATAGATAACTAGCTTTATCCGTTAATAGATATATCAAGCAACTTAATATAACTAATATGGGAAAAAGTGCTTTTTGGGGTGATTTTTCCATTATTTTTTCTATTATTTTAAACAGTTAATGTAATCTTCTCCATACCATATACCACAACTTATTCTAGCTGATTTAAAACTACTGTAAAAGAGGATACTGATTTATGAGTTTTGAATTTAAAATAGCATCTTTCATTATATTGTAATTACTTATATCTTCTATTTTCTAAGTTTTAATGCTTCAACCATTCAGCAGGCCATTCAATCTTATCACCTTTGTCATTGTAAGTACTCATTTTAAGTGTACCGCCGTTGTGGTCGAAATAGAGGATCTTTACTGGATGCAGACCTTTTGAAAGCGCCATTTGAGAAGTAATCTCTTTCGGAGAGTGACCACCATCATTATCAAGAATCAGCTGACCGTCCACTTCCATTGTGCTGCCATCGTCCGATAGCAATGCAAAGGTGTAGATTCCATCAGCAGGAACATCCAGATAGCCGGTCAGTACCAAACCGATATTACCTTTTACTTCTTTTGGGATGGAGACAGTGGAAACCTGATACTCTCCATTTACAGGAGCAGCCTCTATTTCACGGCAACGTCCACCAACATATTCGTGCCAGGTAGCTTTCAGTCCGCTTCCCTGAATGGTGCCCGGAGTAGCCGGAGAATAATCCATCTTGATGAACTTCGCTTTTACAGCTTCGGATGGAGTTCCGTCGGCACGGAAAGTACGGAAAATAAAATCGGTGGAATGATCTATTGTAATCGGACCATTATAGAGGGCAGAACTTCTTGTAGGGTTCTTGCCATCAGTTGTATAACGAATTTCTACATTCGGTTTAAGGCAAGTCAGATTTAATGTCGTGCTGCCAATAAACGTATTTGTTTCGTAGAAACCGCCTAAATCCGGAACACGGTAATTCACCTTTTCAGCTTCCAGTAATTTCAACTGTGCAGGTAGTCGGTTTAGGAAATCCTTTTCGTTCTTTTTCTCAGCAGGTAGCCAAACCATCTCACTGAAAGCCACCAGTCGGGGGAACAACAAATATTCCACTCTTTTAATACTTGGCACCGATTCCGTCCATAAGTTACATTGTGCTCCAATGATATTCTGCTTCTGAGTATCAGACAATCCTTCGAGCAGTGGATTATAGTTATAAAGAGTAGACATTGAATTCTTGTCTTCCCAGTTATCCAGATAGAATGCACCGTTAGGACACAGAATAGCCTGATTACCTTGTGCTGTAGCCTGTGGAACAGCATTCGGAGCCCAGGTACGCCACCAGGTAATGGTTGCTGTTTTAGACAGACCACCTTCCAGAATTTCGTCCCAACCTATCATGCGGCGACCATTCTCGTTAAAGAATTTTTCCATGTTGTGAACGAACCATGCCTGCAACTGTTCAGGAGTATTCAGTCCTTGTTCCTTCATTCTGCGCTGGCAGTCGGGACACTTCTTCCAGTTGGTTTTCTCCACTTCGTCGGCGCCCAGGTGAATGTATTGATAAGGGAATAACTGCATCACCTCACGATACACATTTTTGCAAAACTCCAGAGAGGAATCTTTTCCCGGACAGATAGGAGAGGAGAAAGTAGTTCCCCATCCAACCATACCTGAGCAAGCCACATCCGGGTAATTACTGATAGCTGCCATAAAATGTCCCGGCATATCTATTTCGGGAATTATGTCGATACCGCGTTGTGCCGCGTAAGCTACCACTTCACGAATATCATTCTGAGTATAGAACCCGCCGTAAAGAGTATCTGTTCCCTGAATCTGCATTTTTGCTTCCGGCAAGTGGAAGTCAGAGTTCTCATATTTCTGCTCAAATTTCTGGCAATCGCGATCTTGATTATTGAAATGCCTCCACGCACCTTTTTCAGTAAGCAAAGGATATTTCTTTATTTCAATGCGCCATCCCTGATCATCGGTAAGATGCCAGTGAAACTTGTTCAGTTTATAAAGAGCCATTAAGTCGAGTACCCTTTTCACTTCAGCTTTGCTCCAGAAGTGGCGGGAAGAGTCGAGCATAAAACCTCTCCAGGGAAGAGCAGGAGAGTCCTCTACCTTCACTTCGGGAATTGCGCGTCCCTGCAATAATTGTCGCAGAGTGGCGATACCGGCAATCACTCCCTGATAATCTTTTCCTTCAATCTTAATGCTCTTTGCCGTTACCTTCAATCGGTAAGTACCGGCTTTAGGCAGAGAACTATCCAGAGAAATCTGTATCACACTGCTTTTGCTGTTGCTCACTTTCAATGAAGTCCCAGTTGCAGCACCAATTACCTGTTGCAGATATTCGGCAGCAGGACGCAGACTGGCTGCAGTAGCAGTTATTGTTTGTCCGCTTTTAAGGTTGAATACTCCGTAACCTTCTTCCATAGAAAGAGGTTTTGGTACGATAGACAATGTGTTTTTTGCCATTGTTGGAATGCCAATCATAATTAATGCAACCAGCAGGCAAACTCTTATTTTTTTATTTAGCATGACTGTTATAAGTTTCTGTGTTTTTGTATTAAAGTAATTACTTCACATCTATTTCCGCATATCCGGCCTCTTGAGTACCATCCGTATTGCTTAATGCCGTAAGCTTCACGAAACGTACCTTTTTCTTTTGGAAATACTTTGTCTGAGGAATCGGATTGTTTTTTATATTCGAGAATTCACCTTCAGATACCGTTTCCCAATTCTTTCCGTCGGCAGAAATAGAAAATCTGTAATTGAAGATAACCCCTTTAGCTCCCACCTTCTTATCAGGAGTATAGGTAAACTCTGAAATCTGAGCATCTTTCTGTAAATCGATGATCAATTCGTGAGGCAGATTACCTTGCTGTATATATACAGTAGCAGGATTGCCATCAATAGCAGCTGCAGCAGTTGCATCACCATTCAGAATCTTCCAGTTCTTAGAAACATTCAGTTTACCCTTTTCGTTATCGTTACTTTGTGCTTCTAGCGGAGCATTGTAAACAGACAATGTAGAAATTAAAGGGCAAGCCTTCGAATCTGTGATATGAATACGAATTTTAGAAGCCGTGGTCGATGGAATACGCAAAATGCGTTTGTTACCAATGGTTGTTGCTTTAGCCACCTCTTTCCAGCTGCCATTCTGATAAGCATAAACAGTGAATGCCTTAACACGCTGTCCGAGTGCAATGTACTCACGCAACAAAACCCGGTTGAAAGTAGTGTTCTTCTTAAAGTCGAGAGTCAGCGTAGCATTAGTCACACCATCATCGGTAGCCCAGTAAGTCTTGTTATCTCCGTCAACAGCATTGCGTGCTGCATAACTTTTAGACTTTTCACGAACATTAGATGCCGTAACCATTTTACCTTTTGCAAGATCATTGGCAAGCTCTTTTCTGATAATCCGTGCAAATTCAAGCAAAGACTTCTCATCTATTTCATTCACAAGTCCGCGACGATCCACTGGCAGATTCAGAATCATATTGCCGTTGCGCCCTATGGAGTTATAATACAGTTCAACCAGTTGCTGAGGAGTTTTTACCTTTGAATCTTCCGAAGCATGATAGAACCATCCCGGACGAATGGAAGTATTCACCTCTGCCGGAACCCAGTAATTACCATCTTCGTGTCCGTTGCGAAGTTGTTCATACAGCGGCCATCCCGGCCACACCTCATCACGTCTCAGTGTGCTCCAGTTTGTTTCTCCTACCCAGCCTTCTTCCGTTCCGCACCAACGGCAATCGGGGCCAGCATCACTGAATAACATAATATTTGGCTGAAGAGAATAAACCAGCTTATACGTATTTGGCCAGTCATAATAAGTCTTGCGATCTATGGTTCGTTGCTCGTTGGCTCCGCCGTAATAACCCGTTCCACCATTGGCACCGTCAAACCACATTTCGAAGATATTCCCGTAATTAGTCAGAATCTCCTTTAGCTGATTGCGGAAATAAGTAATATAATCGGGAGAGCCATAAACCGCACTATTACGATCCCACGGAGAAAGGTAAAGACCAAGTTTCAGCCCATACTCATCACACGCCTTGCGAATTTCGGCAATAACATCGCCTTTGCCATCCTTCCATGGAGAAGCTTTTACCGAATAGTTGGTGTATTTAGAAGGCCACAAGCAAAATCCGTCGTGGTGTTTAGTTGTGAGGATAATCCCCTTGAATCCAGCCTCCTTGCAAATGCGAGCCCATTGACGGCAATCCAGCTGAGTAGGATTGAACAGCTTAGGATCTTTGTCGCCATATCCCCATTCCATATCCGTAAACGTGTTCATACTGAAATGGATAAAAGCATACATCTCCATTTCCTGCCATTTTAACTGACGCTGACCGGGCACCGGACCACACGGGGCAGGTTGTGCTTTTAGTAGCTGACTTGGAAGACAAGTAAGCAAGCCCATTATTCCCGCTAAAACTAATTTCTTCATATAATTTTTAAAAGGTTTCAGGATAAATACATTCCTATATACAATTAAAACAGCCTATTTACCTAGATAGATGCTATATTTTGTTAGAAATACAAATATAGATAATATTTAATAGGCGAATTTTATTTCTAAAAATATTGTCGAATGATAGGCGCAAGTTTACATGTTGTTTTAAGATACACCACGCCGGAGTATAGTAAAACTCCGGTTTGTCTTTTCAAAAACTATTCCGGATGTTTGTGTATTCTTGTACAAAAGAATGCATTCTTCTGTACAAAACAATTAATTCTTTTGTACAGAAGATATAATTGTTTTGTACAACATTGCATCAACCTCCCGCCTGAGATATAAAAAGTCACTCGGGAGTTTGAATAACCTCCCGCCGGATGTTTCCGGAAAGCCGGAATAGGATTTTATAATCTGCAGAATCACTACATAAATTTTAATTTTGCGAAAAAAGTCTAGCAGTCTAGCACTTGGTGTTTAAGTTGTTGTTTATGAGTATGATATAGGTGCTAGATATACTTGTAGAAGTCTAGCGGTAATCTGGCAGTCTAGCACCTTATCTAGTTCTGATTTTGGTTGACTTTGCTTATTATTAATCCTTGTATAGGTTGGTTAAAGTGTTGTTTATTAACTGTTTTTCTGTGATAAGTTGTTTGGATTGTATATGATTTACCCGCCAAAGCGCTAGATCGCTAGATCACTGCTAGATCAATTTTGTTTGATCTAGCGGGGGTAATGTGGTTATAGTCAGTTTGTTATATTGGTAGTGCTAGATTGCTAGACTATTTTTGTGAGATTTTAAAAATCTAGAGAGCTCTTTGTGGGCTGCTGTGGATTTTCCTAAGGGGGGGATCATATAATCTTTTTTGCTTCAAACATATCTTATGATTTATGATTGAAAAAATATAGAAGAAAGTATTTCACTCATACTATGGATAAATCGATTGAAGATGCAAAAGCAAAGCTGTTATTTTATTCAATATTTAATCGGTATATTCTAATCCTATAGATTTTACGAATTCTCGTTCTTTAGATTGTATCAATTTTTTTCTCATAACTAATATTTCATCTATCTTATGCTGTTTAAGTAAAAGACTCATTTCTTCTGTAAACAGAATATTATTTTTTTCATCTTCCGTAAGGTTTTTTATGTAATTAGACATATCTTTACTTTTCTTATATTTAAGAGTTTCTTGGCATTCTATCATAGGGATGATATTTACAGCACTATTAGTATTCTGGAAAATTTTTTGTATAAAAAAACCACTAGATGCACGTTCGATGTCAAATTTATATGTATGATTTAATAAAAATAAAATTAGAGCTTTAGATCGAACACTCCCCATTGTTACTTTTTCCGGGAAAGTTGAAATCTTGAATCTTATGTTTTTATTATCATTAAACAATAGGTCATTAGATATTCCATCTAAATATTTGTGAAAATATTCATAAGCTCTTCTTTGATTTGATAAAGAATATATAGTAAAGTAGTTTGCGTAAGTAGTGCTCCAAAACCATCTTTTTAAATCATTTATTTGTGTTTTTGTTGGATTGTTTATCTTTTTAAAGAAGTCCATTACAAATATGAGTTGTATGTTATATGGTAACAATTTTGCATCTACAACATTGATTTCTTTATATAAAAAAGCCACTGCTTTTTTTATAAAAGGAATGGTTGCCTTTGTTTTCTCCGCAAAATCAGTTCTTCTTGCTAACTCTTCTATATTGGTTTGATCAATGTATAGTTTTCCAAACGAGCTTTGAATGCATCTAAAAATTACATCTCTTTTTATAGTGTCAAAATTATAAACTTTAAGTTCGTTAAGAAGTTTATCTATTTCATCTCCAAATCTAAAATTGGAAGATATAGAAAGTGCATTAACCATCCAGTCGAATGAGATCTCTGTACCTTTTGAGTTTATTCTGGAAAATATTTCTACGGCTTCTTCTATATTTGCATTTCGTATCTCTATACTAGCAATTTTATAATCTAAGAAAACTCTTGAAAGTTTGTCTGCACGATCTAGATAAATGTCTATTTTAGAAGAATCGACTAATGGCTCTATTTCATTTCTTGAATATTGTCGAAAATCACTAGAACTCATTAATATGTATATGGGTAATTGATGGGGGAGTTTTTTTGCCCCAGATCTTAAATATATAAAGATTTCATCTTCTAAATCATAATACAAGTCAAAGTATTCATCTCTCAGATTCTTGTTATATTGCAGACCAATTTTATTTGGATTTGTTAAACATCCAAACAAACAAGATAACCTTTGAAATCCATCTAATACATATAAAGGATCATTTTCTTTCTTGGGGATATAATATGAACCTATTATTTCTTGACTTTTCCAATGGGGTTCATTGGGCTTCCAAAGAAGTATGGAACCTATAGGATAGCTATTTTTAATACTATCAAATAAATCTTTAATATTATCTCGTTCCCATACAAAGCCACGTTGAAAGGCAGGAATTTGTAAAGCTCCAATTTTTAGATCTTCTAAATAACTATATAGGCTACGAATGCTTGTTTCAATGTGTAATTTTTTATCCATAAATATTAATTAATTTAAAGAATCTCTTTTATTTTATTCACAATATCATATAGCTCATTATGGTTGTTTTGATGTTCTGTTCTTTTTAGTAATGACTTTTTGTAAACAGTTTTGTGATCATTGAAAAAATTAGGTAAATAAGATTTTATATTCCCAATTTTTAATCCATGCTTTAGATTTTCAAAATTTTTTGGTGATAAATCAGAATATAGCTCCCGTATTTGAGCGGGTAGGGTATCCCATTGGCTATTTTTAGTATTTTTCTTTCTCTCCCTTTTTGAAAGTTTCTTTTTCTTCTGTGGAGTTCCTTTGATGAATCCGTCAGGTATATTATAATAATCTTTTTGAGAATCAGATAGATGTAAATACGCATTTTTCCATTCTTTTTCACTTTCTTTTATGTTCTTCTGTATAGTATCATCTGGCATGTAATTTTCCATCATCCTTTTTTCAAGTATGTGATAAGTTATTTTTTGTGATTCTAAAAAAAGTTTTACTTTTGCATACTTATCACTAAAGTCGTCAGGGTACAATTTATCACTATCAAGAATTACAAAACATCTAAAAAACTTAGATTTATTCTGATAAAATTGGCTACGACCTTCTATATAATTTGTAATGTTTGAACAACCTCCCGAGTTTTCAAACTGGATCCAAAGATTATCAAAGTGCATCTGTAATGTTTTTGAATCATCAAGGCATCTAAAAATAGCTTTAAAGAAATGAGAGTCATTTAAACTATTTTCTACAACTATAGATACAGGCTGTGATAAATATCTTATACCTTCTTCTATACTGAATTTTTTTTCATCTAAAGAAACTTCACCTTGCGCACATATAAGACAGTCCTTGTCTTGTGTATTCATTACATCTTGAAGTAAAGAATATTTAAGAATATCTTGGGTTCCCTGAGGAATGTTCTGGAACGATGGGAGTTTAAATATTCTTGGATCAGAAATATATGCAGAATGTCTTTTCTTGTATAGAATAATATTAAAAAGATAATTTAGCTCAATCAAATCATCTTCTTTTTTTATAGAGTCAAAAATATTATAATCTATTTCTACTTTCATTTCATCTTATTCAATTGAGTATCTCTAATTGCTATAGCTTCTTCTAGTGCTTCATTGAAGACTCCTTTAGGCCAATAATCGACAGAACCATCTTCCTTAATCTCTATTTTCTTTAGTTTACTCGCTGTTTCTTCTTTTTCAAAATCAACATAGTATAAACTTACATTATTTTTATTCAATTTACCTTCTGCAACTAAGCGCCTTAATCTCATTATGAAATTAAGTGAATGGGTTTCTATAAAGTATTTTTTCAATGGATCTTTTTGGGTAGAGCTAAATATTAGCTCTCCTAAATTAGCATGTGCAGCTGGATGTAAGTGTGTTTCCGGTTCTTCAATTATTATTAAAGTTTGTTCACTGCATTTTTCCATAGCTCTAATTACAATAGGGAGAGATTGGACAATTCCCACACCAGCATCTAGAATATTCGTTTTTATACTATTATTTTCAATCTCAATATGATAAACAGGTTCTCTTGTTTTGTCGATAGTTATTGACCATTCATCAAAATTTGAGAAATACCAATTTGAAACTTTATTAATCAGATCTTTGTCAATAGTCAACGCACTAGAAATTAATTTTTGATATGTATATTCTCCTTTTGTCCCTGATTTAATATTCATTACGGGAGATATTCTAATATCACGAGCAGGGTTCTCTCTAATTGGACCTATATAATCTATATTAAAGTCTATTTTTTCAAATAGTTGATTTATTAAGTTTGGAATATTGTTGCCAATAGGCTTTATCCCCATAAAAGAAATATTAGTAATTATATTGTTCTCTTCAATATAAGAATCATTATCCAACGTAATATCAATGGATGTACCTTGAAAATCTAAATGCCATTTTTCTATTTTAGATTGTTGCTCTTTTGCCGTTGAGTCAATAAAAAACTTAACATATAGTTTATATGTGTTATCGGCATCGGTTAATGTAAATTCCATTGCTCTACTAGCTTTACCATAAATGATATCTCTCATCTCAGCTCCCAATTCAATTTCTTGACATTTCAATTCAAAAACTTCATTAGTAATACTTTTGATGGAGCTTTCGATAAATATGGGGAGTTTTAAAATAGCACTTTTTCCAGTATTATTTTTCCCAAAGATTATTGTTATAGGTTTTATTTCTAAAACTTGATTATCTTTGAATATTCTATAATTCTTAAAAGATATATTATCAATCATATTTTTATTTTTTAATTCACCGTATTTTAGGAATATGCATAAAGAATAATAGAGCTATAATATCCATGTATAGTAACTATTTTGACTTCTAAATCATAATAGATGAAGCCTATTGAAAAACAGCCAAGATGTATATTCATTATTCACAAACGCCTGAATCCACATACTATTGCAAATATAACAGTTTTTCTATACTTATTTGCTTAAGTTTTTTTTTTCTTTTTGGGTTTTGGAATTTCTTCTTCATGATTGGGTAGAAAGTCTTTTTCTTATAATATGTATCCGACTTTATTTCTATTGAGAGTCTGTAATCTTTGTTAAGCAAAATAAAACCAACTTCGGTAGAGTGGGCTGTGGGCAAGTAGTGTACTGAAACTTCAAGGTGTTAAATATTGGAAAAAAACCATAAATCACATTTTATGTGTAGAAAATGTGTATAGAATCACATAATCTACACTTAGATTAAGGATCCATTTCTAAAATCTGCCCAATTAATCAATGGGGAGCTATCCAAAAAATCAGATAACTCTCCATTATATTCAACTTAATTAAGCTTAGTCATAAGAAGCTCATCAAGCATTGCCTAGTTGATAACAAGATTCATGTTCTTATTATACAGCATATAGGTTAGGAAAATTTTATGCTTTCCGGCTGAAAGGTGAAATTGAAGAGGATTGCTCCATCCCCAGTTGCTTCACTCATGCTTTCCTCTTAGAGGGAATATACTAACTCCTGCTTTTTGTCCAACGATAAAGAGGGTACGGATTGCACATTCATTTTCGGTATTGGTGGGATTATCTCCTTTTTATTTCCTAAAAAGATGGAACAATCCAAAGCGCTAGACTGCTAGACTTCTGCTAGACTTTCTTATTTTAGTCTAGCGGTTGTAGAATATTTATAATCAGATTTTTATGTGGGTAGTGCTAAACTGCTAGACTATTTTGTGGATTTTTAATTTTATTAGGAAAGTTTTATGTCGTTAATTGATTTTTCTTAATGAATAGCAATGCTACAATTTATTTAGTTTCTTTACTTCAAGCATATTCTACCATTTTCCGAGAAAGAAATCAGATAATCCTAATGCTAGATAATCTATGTATGATGGAACTACCTTTGAACTGTGAGTTTGGATGAAACTAGTCAAAAATGATGTTGCTAATATAAATAATATTTTTACCTTTGGGATGCAAGAAATAAAACAACTGAAATTAATACGCATACAACCACCAAAGGATTTAATCAAATCGAAAATCCATTGGATAGATTGGAAATTATATAACATATTGCACGTAATAGATGATCTAAAATTAAATTGTGGTTTGCACTAAATATAGAAACAAATTCAAATAGAATATTTATGAAATTCAGTAACGTAAGATTATTAGTCAAAGACTACAAAAAATGCTTCAAATTTTATACAGAACAATTAGGATTTGAACCACTTTGGGGAGATGAAAACGGATGTTATGCTTCATTTAAAGTAGCAGACGGGATTGAAGGATTTGCCATTTTTGTTTCTGATTATATGGCTCCAGCTGTTGGAAATGTTGAAAAAACACAGCCGATTGGTTACAGGGAAAAATCAATGATTGTTTTTGAAGTAGAGAATGTGGATGATACCTATCAAACATTTTTAAAAAAAGGCATTAACTTTATTAATGAACCGACTGATATGCCCGACTGGGGAATGAGAGTTGTTCACTTGCGGGACCCGGAAGAAAATTTAATTGAGTTTTTTACACCTTTAGCTGCACAGTAATATGAATTGGGAACCGTGGACAGGTTGTTATAAAATAAGCGATGGTTGCACTTACTGCTATTTCTATGGTCCTTTCTCAAAACGTTGTGGACAAAATAATGTATATAAAACGAACGAATTTGATAAACCTATAGCTAAAACGACAAAGGGTATATATAAAATTCAAAGCGGTAAGATTGTTGCAACTTGTTTCGCAAGCGATTTTTTTATTGCTGAAGCTGATGAATGGCGTAAAGAAGCTTGGGAAATGATAAAGAAACGACCTGACCTTGACTTTTTGATTATAACTAAACGCATTGACCGCTTTAATATTTCTCTCCCAAATGATTGGGGTGATGGATATGATAATGTGAATATAGGGTGCACAATTGAAAATCAGGAATCAGCTGATTATCGACTGCCTTTGTTTCTATCCTACCCAATTAAAAGGAGATTTATAGCAGCTGCACCACTTTTGGGCGCTATTGATATATCGGCTTATCTTGACGGAGTTGAGCATGTTACCGTAGGTGGTGAAACAGGACGAGAAGCTCGTATATGTAATTACGATTGGGTATTAGATATTCGGGAGCAATGTGTTAAAGCTGGAAAAACTTTTTGGTTTAAAAACACAGGTTCGTTTTTTAAATATGACGGCACAGTTCAAAAAATCAATCCATTCAAGCAGAGTTGTATTGCAAAAGAATTTGGAATTAATATTTTAAACGGCAAAAAGCTATTTTAGTCATCTCAAAAATAGAAGAAATTATAATAAAAAAAGTACAAACTGCACATTTTTAATCCTTCCTAAAAGATTAGAGCAACAACAGCAAAAGATGGTTCCATATATTAAATCACATTTTATGTGTAGAAAATGTGTATAGAATCACATAATCTACACTTAAAATGTGAAATGTGGCTTTTTGAAAAGCAATTTATATATTCATTTGTGAAATTGTAATCGCTTTAAAAAGAGAATAGCCTTAACAGGGTAAAGACCCTGCCAAGGCTATTCTTATAAATTGAGTTATTCTGGATTAATAAATCTAGTATCCAGGATTTTGAAGTGCTGCTTTTTGTTCAGCTGTTAAGTTAGAACCATCTTCATTCAACAAACCATCAATGAATGTCTGTGGAATAGGGCGAAGAAGGTGCTTTTCGGCAACATTAGTGGAAGCCTGAGCATTGAACACTTTAGCACGTTTAACCAATGTCTTGGTACGGCTAAGTTCTTCCCAACGGTTAAATTCTCCGTTAAGCTCACGAGTACGCTCGTCCAGGATAAAGTTAATCATACGATCTTTATCACCACTACAATTCAATGCTGAAAGAATTGCTTCATCTTCTGCAGGAAGTGTAGAAAAGCTGGAAATCTGAAGACTGGATGCTGCAGTAGTACGAGCAACACCTGTTGATAAATAATAAGTGTTTTTTCGCAAGAATGAGTTATCATACATTGTCTTATTTGAAGGTGTAGCATAAAGAGTATTGTTTACGTATGCCATACTTCCATCTGTATAATATTCACGGTCTTCACCAGCTTTCCACTGAGCACGTGCGCGCAAAGCATTCACTGTTGCAATAGCATCAGCATATTTTCCCTGACGAACCTGAGCTTCTGCTTTAATCAGATATGTTTCTCCGGTACGAGCCATAATAACATCACGATGTGCATCACCCTTTTCTGCTGTTCTGGAACCGTCATCTGTTTTGTTCAAACCACAGAATACATTAGATGTTGCTGGATTTCCACTCACACCATAAGCATCTAATACATATTTACCACTTAAAAATAATGGGAAAGCATTAGGTACCCATTTATTGGTTTCTGGATTCACAAATGTTGATTGTGCAGGACGGCCAAATTCTCCGTAAGGTTTACTGTCAAAACGACTGTCGCCTTTCTTATTTAGGATAAAGATAATACCTTGATCACCTAATGCTACAGCACTATTTCCGAATGTTGCATTCTTTTTAGCATCACCAATGTTGTTACATCCATAAACTGTTTTAAATGATTTCCATAGACGAGCATCGTTTACATTGTCATAAGTAGAGTAATTATACTCTGTTGGACGGCAACGTTGAAAATCCATACCACCAATCCATGTACCACGTTTTACAAAACCTGCACTGAAATTAGAGAACTGTGGATTGAAATAATTATATGTACGGTTTCCGAAACGTCCACTAGTAGAAGAGTCTGCGTTATATTGAGCTGACATTAGGATTTCACTTAAGCCTTCATTTGCGCAATCAACACCAGTCCATTCAGCATACAATTTATTGTAATCTGAAGCAAGAGGACAAGCTGCAATTACTTCATCACAAAGAGTCACAATATCTGCTAAATCTTTAGTGATGTAATTAGCATTCCAGCTTTCATTACGTTCAGAAGCACGGAACAACAATGCTTTAGCTAGAAAATGTGCAGCAGTATATTTTGTCCATGTACCAAAACCACGCCATTTAGTGGTTGGTAAATATTCATGTGCTTTAGTTAAATCGTCAATAATTAAGGCCATTGTTTCTTCTTCAGTAGAGCGCTTGAAGTTTCTTATAACTTCCTGAACTGGTTTTGTTTGCAACACTACACCACCGTATTGAGCAAAAAGACGATAATAATTATATCCACGTAAAAAATAGGCTTCACCTAAACATTTTTTTCGTATTTCTTCATTAGTTATCTTATCTGCATTGGCAATTAGTAAATTTGATGTTGCAATTCCGTAATACATCTGATTCCATAATGCATCAACAGCAGGGCAGTTATTGTTTGCAGCACCATTGGCTGTTGTACAATTTACAGCTTGTAATCTGGAATCATAAGTATTCCATGGATCACTGGTTAAATCTCCTGCACTGGTAAATTCATCTGTACCATATAATGTAATAGCATAAGCCCATTCATATCCAAAATGCCAGCGTATGTTTCCATAAAGTGCTGTAGCTAATGACACAATTCCTTCTTCTGTTTGGAAGTATTGTGTATTATATGAGGTTGTATCTTCTTCATCCAGGAAGCTGTTTCCACAAGAAGAAAGGCTGGTTATGGCAACCAAAGTCCATAAACTTATAATTATCTTATTATTTAATCTTTTCATAATGATTTCAATTTCATAAAGTAAATAAAAAATTAGAATCCAACTTGAACCCCGAATGTGATACCTCTGTTGTAATAAGTGGTACCTAAGTCTAGATCTCGGAAGTCAACAGAAGAATACAAATTACCTGGATTCTTTAACTGACTATATAATTTCAGATTACTAATACCCATTGTTTTGCAAAGCTTTGATGGGAATATATAGCCTAATGATACATTACGAATTTTTATAAATGAAGCATCTTTAAATCCAAGCAACGAGGAATATGAGTCACCTCCTGATGTATTATAAATAGGCTTTTGCCATTCCGCATTTGTATTAGATGGTGTCCAATAGTCTATTTCACGTTGTTGATACATACCCATCTGACCTTCGCCACCAGTTGAAATCATATATCCCATACGGCCGTAAAGTTCAATAGTTAGTTCCAATCCTTTATAATTGAAAGTATTGCTCCAACCTAGAGTCCAGCGTGGATTCTGGTTTCCTAATACAACACGGTCTTCAGCACCAATTTTATAATCACCGTTTTGATCTTTTGGTCTTACCATACCTGCCTGGAATTTATATCCATTTTGGTTAAACTTAGCCATTTCTTCTGCATCAGATTCTTGCCAAAGTCCTTGATTGTCATATCCATAATAGATTGAAATTGATTGTCCGATTAACCAGCCACTATCTACCATATCTTGTTTCCCATTTGCCAAAGAAACAACTTCTTCCTTTTGATAAGCTGCATTTAGTGTAGAACTCCATTCAAAATCCTTTGATTTTACAGGAATAAGGTTTAAAGACATTTCAACACCATGATTCTTTGTTTCTCCAACATTAGAATAAGTTTGATTATATCCTGTCAGGGTTGGAATAGTCATTTTCATTAACAAGTCTTTAGTCTTTGAATTATAAAGATCTAACGAACCATTGATTCGACCTTTAAGGAAACTGAAATCAATACCGTAGTTAAATGAAGTTGTTTTCTCCCAGCTTAAATTAGGATTAGCCATTAAAACCTGAGTATTTGTATAATATGGTTCGTTTGTTGCGTATGCCAATACATTAGAAGATCCTCCAAAAGGAACGTAGAAAGATTGTACATTACCTATTGTTTGATAAGCATCAATAGCAGAGTTTCCTACAGTACCCATACCAGCACGTAATTTTAACTGATCTATCCATGAAATATCTTTAATGAAATCTTCCTGATCAAGACGCCATCCAATTGCAGCAGATGGGAAGAAATCCCACTTGTTGCCTTTGGCAAGCATTGAAGCACCATCGTAACGGCCTGATACAGTTAATAAATATCTATCCATGAACGAATAATTAAGACGAGCCATGTAAGATGCCATTGCTGTTTCTGTTAACCCTGTATCCATACTTGCAGAAGTAGATGTAGAAGTTATATCTACAGAACCCATATTATTCCATTTATAGCTAGCTTTAGGGATATTTACAGCACCCATTGAAGCAGATTCTTCATTATAAGCAGATGCACTCTGTAACAATGTTAAATCAAAGCTGTGTTGTTTGATTTTCTTGTTATAGTTAATTTGGTTATCCAACGTCCATGAGAATTTACGATTATATTGCCATCTGGCATAACTTGTTCCTCCTAAACGTGCAGCAGAACTTTTGTCGATGTAAACTCCCTGACGATAGAAACGATAATCAGGACCAAAACTAGCTTTATAAGTCAAACCTTCTAAAGGCTTCCATATCTTACCCAAATTCATATTTGCATAGAAGCTACCTAAAGCACGGAAAGTTTGGCGACGGTCATCTGATTTGTTCCATTCATCCATGATTGTATAAATGGTGGATTCACCACCTGGGTACATGATTATATTACCGTCTTCATCATATGGTTGTGCATAACGGAAAATAGATTTGGCTGCACCATAGATGTCAGTAGGTCCAGAATTTGAAGATTGACCTGTGCGTGAATATCCATAGTCTTGTAAAGCCCATGAAGAGTTAATTGAACCGCCCAAAGTTAACCAGGGAGTTGCACTAATATCTGTTGTTAATGTAGCATTGTAACGTTCGTACTTTTGTCCTTTTTGAGTACCTTTATTATTTAAATAGCCAAAAGAGAAGAAAGTCTTCATTTTATCAGTTCCACTGCTTGCACTAATATTGTGTTCTTGTGTTATACCTGTTTGAGTTACAAATTTTGTCCAGTCTGTATCGGTAACCTTTGAAGGATCCCATGTTCCGCTTTCCCATCCTTTCATAACATTGGCCAAAGCAACTGGATCACTACCTCCAAAGAATCTTTGGTCTTGTTCTTTTGTTGGCTGATCTCCTGGTGTATAAACGGTTGGTGCAGAGTTATAATAAGCCCAACGTCTCCAGGTGATATAATCGCCGGCATTCATAGAAGGAGAAAGATCATGAATGGTTTCTGTTGTTACAGAACCTGCATAATTTAACTGAAGTCCACCAGCTTTACCGCGTTTTGTTGTAATCAACACAACACCATTAGCACCGCGTGAACCATAAATAGCTGTAGAAGAAGCATCTTTCAATACATCAATAGATTCAATATCTCTTGAATTTAAAGCTTCAATACCTCCAGAGCTTAATGGTACGCCATCTACTACATATAGAGGTTCATTAGTAGCATTTAATGAACGTTTACCACGGATAAAGATATTACCCACTTCTCCTGGACGTTCATTAGATGTAATATCAACACCTGCTATTTTTCCTTGCATTGCTTGAAATGCATTTGATACTGGCTTAAGTGCTAACTCTTCCGAAGTTACACGTGCCAAAGCACCGGTAACATCAGTCTTTTTCTGAACACCGTAACCAACAACAACAACCTCGTCTAATGTTTTGGAATCTTCTTTTAATGAAATTTTGAAAGTTGTGTTTCCTGCAACTGGAACAATTTTAGTTATAAAACCAATATAACTGACTCTTAATTTTGCGTTCTGAGACACATTGTTCAGTGAGAAATTACCATCAAGGTCGGTAATAGTACCATTTGTTGTTCCTTCGACTAAAACATTAGCCCCAATAACAGGCTCATTGTTTTGATCAAGAACTACCCCTTTAATAGATTTGCTTTGCGCAAAGACCAACGTTGTTGCCATTACAAATAGAGCAACAAATAAAAATCTGGGAAATAGATTAGACAGTTTTAGCTGTCTTTCCTTCTTCTGATTGTTTTCCATAAGATAAGTTTAACAATAAATAAAACTAGATTCTGAAAATAATTAGATTAATAGATATTAACTAAAAAAACAAGATGCAGTAACAAAATAGGTAATAGTGTTAATGTTTCTTATTTTTACTAATTTAAGAATTTTGTGAAATTATGTTGTAAAATTACCCAATTTCTAAAGAAAAGCAAATGGAAAAACGTACAGATAGCTAGAAAATTCTATTTGTTAATGAAATAAAACTGTTCATTTTGATTTAAGACTATTTAATATGATTGTGATAACTTTAGGAAGCTCAATTTTAACAATTCAAGGCTTGCAGTAACTTGATTATATTATTTAGGATTGACTGTCTTATAATCTGTTTTTATGTTTATATATTTCTTAATAACAGGATATAGTAATTCTGAATATCGCATAAAACCAAGATCGGTAAAATGAATGCCGTCTACCATTGCTTCACCATCATGGCCAACCATATTTTTGGAGGAAAGGAAATAAATGTTCTTCTCTCCACGTTTTTTAAGAGTCTGAAAGAATGCATTGATAGTTTCGTTTTTATCCTTCACTTCCTTAGCCATTCTTTGATCGAACCTACTGTGGGTAAATATAGGATCTTCCACGAAAAGTATCGGAGTGTCCGGATGGCGGCTTCTGATAATAGTATAGAACTTGTCTGCCCGTTCTTTCATTTGTTCTACAGTAGCGTTTGGCACAAAATCGAGAATGTACATTGATGCGTCTACATTAGCAATAACATCTGCAATTTCAAGGTCTAGTTGTCCGTTGCCACTGAATCCTAGATTAATAGCTTCACGATTTAGCCAACGCGACAAAATGTTTGTATGTGCCATACCCGGACGGGAAGCACAACCTCCTTGAAGAATACTGGTTCCATAGAACACAAGCGGTTTCTGGCGAATAGGCCAGTCGACAGATGGTTGAGAGATTTCCGATAAAGAATCTACACCTATCGATAAGGAGGTAACTCCATCATAAAGCGGGAGATACAACATATATTCCCGTTTCTCTGGTTTCATATCTTTTATGATTGTGGCAGTATTTACTTTTCCCGACGGACGTCCGCTGTTGACAAATACCCATTTACCGTCTTGCAGACAATAGAGATCGAGCCCTTTTACACCTGTATCGGTCATGTGATTCATACTTCTGTTTAAGAGTACTTCCCATTTTGCGGCAATAGTTGTGGAATTGGAGCTGAAACGAATTGCTAGTCCGGCACTGTTTTGTCCAAGTTCCCATAAAGGTTTGCGGGATATATTTCTCAAAGAATCCGGTAAACGCTCATAACGTGTGGCTGTGCTTTGTGTAGCTTTGCCTAATAAAGGAAAGGCTGAGGCGTCGTGGTATACGAGCTGTCCTTTTACTGTTAATGTAAATAACAGCATAGCAATAAGTGTAATGTGTGTTTTCATATAGAATATAAATAATTAAATAAGAAAGAATTTCTTGTCAAAGTTAGCACAAAATTATAATGAAATCATATATAATTTTCTTATTTCTTTTATAGTAATATGTACCTTAAACTATATCTTTGTAAGCGTTAAACTTGTTTTGAAAGAATACTATGAAAAGAATCCGTACTTTGTCTCTGATAGCTGCAATACTATTTACTACTTCTACCTTTGCCCAACTTCCTGAAAGAACTCCCGGGAATGTAGAGAAATATAAAAGAATCTGCCGTGAACATATTTATAAAGATATGAAAGGTATGTATCGCAATGCTGGCGGTGCTCTGAAATATCCTTTTCTGGCCCCCGGAAGTAGTCAGTATCTGGATATGTTGTGGGATTGGGATTCCTGGCTGAGTGATGTGGCACTGAGACAGATCCTTCTGGAAAAAGGTACTAAAGCGGATAGAGAAGAGGCTTTGAAATATGAACAGGGATGTGTGCTCAATTCTTTGAGTTACGGTGGCATGGATGGCTGGATTCCTATATGGATAGAACGCGATGCACCATCCCGAAAGGATATGCTTTCCAAACGTAATCCGTGGAAGAGTAATATGCATAAACCTTGCCTGGCACAGCATGCGGCGTTTATTGTGAAAAACATGAATGGTGATGCTGAGTGGTTGAGGGATAACTTTTATACATTGCAGGCTTTTGTTGATAAATATTGGAACTATCATCGTGATAAAATTACTGGATTGCTATATTGGGAAACAGATGAGGCCATTGGGGTAGATAATGATCCCAGCACTTTTTTTCGTCCGCAAGAAAGCTCGGGTTCTATCTTTCTTAATTGCATGATGTATCGTGAACTTTTGGCTATGGAATTTCTGGCGAAGAGCTTAAATATGACTGAAATAGGACAAAAGTATAAGCAAGAGGCTGATTTATTATGTAGTTCAATCCGTGAACATTGTTGGGATAAACGGGATAAGTTTTATTATAGCGTCGATTTTAATCTACTCCCTGTGCAGAAGCCACAGGTGGAAACGCTTCAGAAAGGTGACTTCTTTCTGCATACAGGTCATCCACGTACGTATGATTGCTTGATTCAGCGTTTTAGTGTATGGAGCGGTTTCCTATCAATGTGGGCAGGAATAGCTACTCCCGAACAGGCTAAGCAGATGGTTGAGAAACAATACCGTGACACAACTTCTTTTAATGCACCTTGCGGAGTAAGAACCTTGTCTCCTTTGGAAAAAATGTATGATCTTAGAGCCAGTGGAAATCCTTCTTCCTGGTTGGGCCCTATTTGGATTAATGCAAATTACATGGTTTTCAGAGGGCTTGTTAATTACGGCTTTAAAGATGATGCACGCGAACTGGCTGAGAAAACGATTCTTTTGTTGGGACGTGATTACGAACGTTTCGGGGCTTTGCATGAATACTACTTACCGGAGAATGGTGAACCGGTTCTAAATAAAGGCTTTCAGAACTGGAATCTGCTTGTGTTGAATATGGCAGCCTGGCTAGATGGTAAGGAGATGGTAACTGAATTTTAATTTTTAATAAGATACGATGAAATTTACACATTTAATTAAACGGAACCTGGGCATAGTCTGCCTTTGTTCTCTGTCAATAGGTATTTCTGCCCAGGAGGCATATAAAAATCCGAAGTTAACTCCTACGGAAAGGGCTAAAGATTTGCTCAAACGACTAACATTAGAAGAAAAAGTTGCTCTCATGCAAAACTCCTCGAAGCCTATACCACGATTGGGTATCAAAGCATACGACTGGTGGAGCGAAGCTCTTCATGGTATTGCGCGTGCCGGTAATGCAACTGTTTTTCCGCAAACAATTGGTATGGCTGCTTCTTTTGATGATGCACTTCTTTATAAGGTGTTCGATGCGGTGAGTGATGAGGCTCGGGTAAAATACCGCCAGTTTAGTAGTTCGGGACAGTTTGGACGATATCAGGGACTTACCGTGTGGACTCCCAATATCAATATTTTCCGTGATCCACGCTGGGGAAGGGGACAGGAAACTTATGGTGAAGATCCGTATCTGACTAGTCGCATGGGGCAGGCTGTGGTTCATGGACTTCAGGGAACTCCGAAAGCGGGTTACGATAAACTTCATGCTTGTGCCAAACACTTTGCGGTGCACAGCGGACCGGAATGGAACAGACATACCTACAATGCTGAGAATATCTCACCGCGCGATTTATGGGAAACCTATCTGCCTGCTTTCAAAGACCTCGTGCAAAAGGCGGATGTAAAAGAGGTGATGTGTGCTTACAACAGTTTTGAAGGATCACCCTGCTGTGGATCCAACCGTTTGCTTATGCAGATATTACGTGACGAATGGAAATATAAACATTTGGTTGTTAGCGATTGCTGGGCAATAAATGATATCTATATGCCCGTACCAAAAGGACACGGTGCAGAACCCGATCCAGCTCATGCAGCATCAAGAGCTGTAGCAACTGGTACGGATGTGGAATGTGGTTCTGTTTACGGAAACCTTCCGGCTGCGGTGAAACAAGGACTTATTAACGAAGACAAGATTAATCAATCTGTTATCCGTTTACTGAAAGCTCGCTTTGAGCTCGGCGAAATGGATGATCCTTCTTTGGTTCCATGGATGCAGCTGAAAGATGAAGTTATCAACAGTCCGGAGCATCAGCAATTGGCTCTTAAAATGGCACAGGAAAGTATGACTTTGTTGCAGAACAGAAATAGCTTGCTACCATTAGCTAAGAATCTGAAAGTTGCGGTGATGGGACCAAATGCAACGGATTCTGTTACTATGTGGGCCAATTACAACGGACTTCCATATCATACTACAACTATTCTTGAAGGTATAAAGAATAAGATAGGTGCGGATAAGGTTACTTATGTTCAGGGTTGTGGTTATACACAGAATGTTGCACTGAATAGCTTTTTCGATCAGTGTGCGTTAAATGGTAAAGCTGGTTTCGAAGCTACATATTGGAATAATACTGATTTTAGCGGAGATGCTATTGCCAACGACTGGCTTACCACTCCGTTAAACTTTTCTGCTGCTGGTGGAACAGTCTTTTCACGCGGGGTACCGTTGTCAAATTTTTCTGCCCGCTATCATTCAGTCTTTACCTCGAAAGAGTCCGGTGATGTTTCATTTAATATGAATTTAAACGGATCATATACTCTTTTTATTGATGGCGTTCAGCAAAGCAAAGGTAGAAGTATTGGTTTGCCTACCAACGTTTTTACGTTGAAAGCGGAAGCCGGAAAGTCGTATGATATTCGATTGGACTATAGTGTACGTTATGACGGCACTCTTAACTTTGATTTTGGAAAAGAGGTGAATCTCGATTTTACCAAAACAATTGCTAGTGTGAAAGATGCAGATGTGGTTGTTTTTGTAGGCGGTATTTCTCCTAAACTGGAAGGAGAGGAGATGGCTGTTAAAGCTGATGGATTCAAAGGAGGCGACCGTACAAATATTGAGTTGCCTGCTGTTCAGCGTGAGTTGCTTCAGCAATTATATAATGCCGGTAAAAAAGTGGTGTTTGTAAACTGCTCGGGTTCTGCTCTGGGCTTGGTGCCTGAGACTAAGAGCTGTGAAGCAATTCTGCAAGCATGGTATCCCGGTCAGGCTGCTGGTACTGCTGTAGCCGATGTTTTGTTTGGCGATTACAATCCTGCAGGACGTTTGCCGGTTACTTTCTATAAAAATGTAGAGCAACTGCCCGACTTTGAAAATTACAATATGAAAGGTCGTACTTATCGTTACTTTAAGGGTGAGGCTCTCTTCCCATTTGGTTACGGGTTGAGCTATACAACTTTTGCTTATGGAAATGCCAGATTAGCAAAATCTGTTGTAAAGGCAGGTGGTTCGGTAGAACTTGCTATTCCTGTTAGTAACACAGGCAAACGAGATGGGGCAGAAGTGATACAAGTTTATCTTAGTCGTCCGGCTGATGTAGATGGTCCAGCCAAAACACTTCGGGCATTTCGTCGTGTATCTTTAAAAGCGGGCGAAAATAAACAAGTCACTATCAAGCTGACAGCAGATGATTTACAGTGGTTTGATACGAAATCAAACACCATGAGATGTGTGCCGGGAGAATATAAATTACTCTATGGCGGAAGCTCTGCTGATAAGGATTTAAAAGTATTGCGGTTTAAAATGAATTAGTCCATACATTTAAAATGGAGTTTCTCTTCTTCGAGAAACTCCATTTTAAATTATTTTGTATAGCTATTTAATTGTACAAAAAAAGACTCCTGATTTTCATCGAAAATCAGGAGTCTTTTTTAAAGGTGGTGCCACCAGAAATCGTCATTTTGACTTAAGTGGCTAATATTCTTATAGATAAGTTTTCTGAAAAGAAGTAATCTCCCGCTATTGCTCCACCAAATTTTTGCTCTGCTTTGCGGCGAAATTCTTCACAACACATTTCCTACTACAAATATAAGAGGAATCGTCATAATTTGGAAATTTGGGAGATAATTTTATATGTCTTTTCGTGAAAGTATTCATCAATAAGATGCGGTTTTGAAATATTCTACTATGTTTCAAGCACTTAATCCACCGCAAAGGAGAGATAGGTAATGATATAGAAACAAACGAAGTTCTTTGGTTTGCTTCGTTTTTCCACTGTTTCTAATAACTCTATGCAAATATAGTGAATTATCTATATAATTAATTTACAACTTATTTTTTATTCATCTGTGATATAATTGTTTCGCGGTGCATCAACCCCCAGTTCCTGAGCGCATATATAACCTGCCCCAGTGAATCGCTATACCCCGTTAATCCATATTCAATAACGACAGGTGCAGAATCATGTACTTTTCGGAAAACAAACCCGTTTATCTCCAACTCTTTCAGTTCATGTGAAAGGACTTTAGGGGCGATTGTGCCTAATGCCCTTTGAATTTGTCCGAAACGATTATTGCCTTGTAAAATGGCAACGATAATCGGTATCTTCCATTTTCCACCCAACACATACATGGCATCCTGTATGGGAGCCAACGCTGATTTACACCTATCAGTCTCTGGCTTAACATACATGGAATCAATCTCTTGCTGTGATAATTTCTCTCGTTCCATATAGATTGATTACTTAAAGGTAAGTAGTTACATTTAGGTAACTACTTACATATTGTTAGCAAATATATGTATTTTTGCACTGTAAACAAATAAAATAAGAAATAAAATGAAAAAGACAATTGCAATCGTAGGAGCAGGAGCAGGTGTAGGACTTGCAATAGCGGAACGTTTCGGAAAAGAGGGTTATAATGTAGCACTTTTAGCAAGGAACAAAGAGAAATTGAACACTCTTGCCGCAGAACTCTCAGCAAAAGGAATTTCTGCGGCTTCCTTTCAGGCAGACGTAATGGATAGAGAAAGGCTTGCCAAAGCACTTTCGGAGGCTAAAGCACATTTCGGAACAATAGACGTACTCGAATTTAGTCCGACACCTGTAATAGACTCTATGCTGCCACCGCGAAATATCAGTGTGGAAAACGAATTGTACCATTTGGATTTTCAGGTGTTGTCCGCTATTACAGCCGTGCAAGCCGTATTACCTGAAATGCTGGAACGAAAAGATGGTAGCCTTCTATTTACTACGGCGGCATCGGCACAGAAGCCACTTTGCATAACAGCAAGTTTCGGAGTGGCGGCAGGCGCATTATTGAATTATGCACGTTTGTTAAATAAAGACTTAGGTTCAGATAACATCTTCGCAGGTATCGTATCCATTGCTGCATTTGTATATAACGGAGAGCAGCCCGACCCAGAAGCTATGAAGATTCTTCCCGAAGGGATGCCTGTGATTTCCTCGAAAGAAGTTGCCGAAGCGCATTGGCAGATGCATACAAAGCAAAATAAACATGAGACTATTGTTGGCGATATAAAGGCATTTGATACTATACTTTATTAATGTTTCATTGCTTAGACTATTCTTTTTTATAAATATTCTCTCGCAGACAATTAGAGTTTTATTAAAGAATTATAAGTGAGGTAACTTATAAAAAACATTCAGCATAAAACAGGGCTTCGGTCTGATTATTAATAACACATTTAATTTTATGCTTATGAATGAATTATTGAAAACGAGGTTGTTCAGCCTATTGGCTGAACCCTCACAAATTACAAACCAAGAAATGCAAAATGCCTATGGGTGCTTTATGGAACAGTTAAGAACAATCAGCCAATCCGAGCAAAATTATTCGGAAGCCTTTCGGATGCTGAATACTACTCGTGTTGAGTTAGCATTCCTAAAATCACTTTGTCGGCACGAGCAGGGGGAAAAATGCCCTAAAATTCGCCTATCTGCAAAAAGCATTAGCTCTTGTTGATGCTGAAATAGACCTGTTAAACCTCAAAATTCGGCATCCCGAACAGTTCCGACAATCCAATCAATCTGTATTCAAATCCGACCTGTATATACTCCCTAAGTCGAAAGACTTGGGGATTGTTGCATTTGGTGAGATTGTGATTGCTCTTTTTCTTTCAAAGAAAGTGTTCCAACGAAACGGAAAACCTGCACACCTGAACCAAATCGCCCATAGCTTCGAAAAGTTATTTAATTGCAATTTTGGCAGCATTTATGACCAACAAGAAAAGGTTTTCGACCGCAAACCGTTCAACCGAACTAAAGCTCTCGATTTCCTGCGTAACCTTATAATTCGAAAGGATAAAGAGGGGCGAAACAAACAAGATGAAAAATAACCGTTTTGCAAAAGGCTTGTATTTAGCCGTTTGCAAAAAACATTCGGGGGAGTAGTTAACTACTCCCCTTTTTCTGCTTCTGCGTTCTTCCGTACTTTGCTCCGTCAATGCATTGGACATAAGTAGTATTAATTTGAAAAACGAAGTAAAGTCATGTATATAAACAATGAGGATTTTGAAACATGGATGCAGAAGCTATCCAAGAAGTTGAGCGAAATAGGGCAAGACCTTAAATCACTCATCAACACGAAAGAAGTGTTCGACGAAGACGAGAAGCTGCTCGATAACCAAGATTTGGCATTTCTTCTAAAAGTAAGTTACCGAACACTCCAACGCTACCGAACGAGTAAAAAACTCCCCTATTTTATGATTGCTCATAAAACCTATTACCGCACAAAGGATGTTCGGGATTTTGTGCGTGAGCATATGGATTTGCAGACCCTCCAAGCGTTTGAGAAAAGCCAATCGCCTGATGAGTGATTCCGCTTTTTAGCTCAAGCAGAATAACGCAAATGAAAGAGGCTGTTTTATTCTATGCCTCTTACTGTAACGCTCCGCATTCAATCAAAACACGCTGCTTTTTACGCATCGTTTATTTGGTCGAATTAAGCAAGAGGGAACTGGACTTTGTCCTGTTCTTCCTCTTGCCCTGCGGGGCAAAGCCTTCGGCTTTAACGGTTTATACTAAACCGTTGTAATTAGTCTGATAATTAGCACTTCGTATTTACCGCTAATTATCAGACTTTTAATAAACCGATTTTCCATTAAATAGTAATTACTATGCAAAATCAGAGTAAAAATATAGTTTTTACAACCATTTCCATAGATACGGAAACGGCAAAGTTAGTAGGGAAGATATGTAAACGCTATTCGTTGAAAAAAAGTGAAGTCGTGAAATTGGCTTTTCGGTATATTGACAAGGCTTCTATCAATCCTGCCGATGCCCCCGAATCCGTAAAATTGGAGCTTGCCAAGATTAACAAACGGCAGGATGATATTATCCGTTTTATTCGGAGTTATGAAGAAGATAAGCTAAACCCGATGATACGGACAAGTCATTCCATTGCTACCCGATTCGAAAAAGTGGTTAAAGAACTTTGCGAATTGACCAATTCGCAAATAGGCAACTCTCAGGAATTACAGAACAATGTCCTGAAAAGAATAAGCGAAGCATTCAGCCAACATGCGGGAGTGATTAACAATCAATCCAAACAAATCAATTCCCTTTCCCAACTACAGCAGAGAGATAATAAGAAATTAGTACAATTAATTTCCCTTTACTCAGAACTGGCAACGTGCGGAGTAATGGACGGCAAACGGAAAGAGAACCTAAAAATCGAAATAAACGACCTGATAAACGAGAAATAAGAATGAATATAGATTTCCCGCCACCATCGAAAGGAACATACAACAACGCAGGCAGTAGCCGAAGGTTATGCAACTACCTCGAACATGAAGATTTGGAACGTATGGAGCAGGGAATCTACACAGAGGGATTTTTCAACCTGACGGATAATGATATTTACAAATCACAAGTCGTAAAGGATATAGACAGTAATATAGGTCAGTTGTTAAAAACAGATGCGAAGTTTTATGCTATCCATGTAAGCCCATCGGAAAAAGAACTTCGGGCAATGGGAAATACCGAACAGGAACAAGCCGAAGCTATGAAACGCTATATCCGGGAAGTGGTTATTCCCGAATATGCCAGGAACTTTAATAAAGGATTATCGGCAGAGGATATAAAGTTTTACGGCAAGATACATTTTAGCCGGGACAGGTCAAGCAACGAACTGAATATGCACTGCCATTTGATAGTCAGCCGGAAAGACCAATCCAACAAAAAGAAGTTATCCCCGCTTACCAATCACAAGAACACCAAGAAAGGAACAGTTAAGGGCGGTTTTGACAGGAAGAACCTATTCCGGCAGGCAGAGCAGGGATTTGACAAGCTATTCGGCTACCAACGGCAATTAACCGAAACCTTTGAATACTACAACACGATGAAGAACGGCAGTATCTCCGAACAGCTTAATATACAGGAACGCCAGATTTCCAATGAAAGAAGAAATACAGATATGCAGACTGGCAGGAATACAGATAAGCAGGAAGAACTGACTGAAAACAAGGTTGCATATAAACAAGACGACAACCTTTCAAATATACAGTCTGTAAATCAAGAAAATAAGAAAGCAGATAAGCAATTTGTCAATCTCCCTGATTTGGGTTTATCCTCTGCATTAGGCTTGCTTACTCCTGATGTCAATAAAGAAGAGGAACAAATTCCCGTGAAAAAGAAAATAAAGAAAAAGCCGAAGCGAGGATTCAGACAATCATAAATCACAGATATATGAACGAGTACGAAGAAATACGGAAAGAAATAGATATATACCTGATGAAGCGGTTTAAGTACCGTCTATCCCTTGTATATCTGACACCTGATAACATTATTGTTACCCGAAGAAACAAGCGGGTAGACTTGTATTTGCGCATCCGAAAGGTAGAAAGTATATTTCCTCCTAATTGCCTTATTATAGCCCGAATTTGCTTCCGAAAAGAACGGATAGGGAATGGAATACATTTTGTTCGTTTCCTTTCAGAAATAGCCCTAAAATATGGTTTTAAGTATATCGGGATAGAATCTGTCAACGAAAAAAGCCGTTCATTTGCAGAGAAACTGGGTTTCTGCTCAATAGACGGCTTTAACTATACGGTATCCGTAGAGAATCTTATGTATTCTTTTTAGTCAACTTTTTCTCCTAAGATATCTTTCATTTCTATATTTCCATGCTTATCTTTTATGCTTACTATTAGTCTATCCAATTCATTTCCAGATGGCTTTACGCCCAAATCTTTATTGTTTGCATTAATCCCAACTCCTAATGTTACTTGTTCTTTCTCCAAATTATTAACAATTAGATCAATATCATCCATTAAATAAGAGTATTGGACAGAGATCTCGATAATATCTTCAGTTCTTATATCAGTAATCACGAAGCGGTGAATTACCTTATTTCTTTCAATATATAAACTTTCTAGCTTATCGAATATGCCTTGATCAATAATATTCTCATTCAATGCCAGTTTGTATATTGCACGTTCCATTATCGGCTTATCTGATTCACTTTGAAAAAGAAGTGAATCATCTATTTCGTCGTTTTTATTACCTATTTGCTTTTTTAGAATTATAGAGAGTCTGAGCAACGCATCTATGCGATTAGCGGCTAACGCTACATATTCAATAAAAGAACCATTTTCAATAGCTTTATTCATTAAGTCAATAGTTGTTGCAATAGCTATCATAAAAAGATTATATCTTCTTAATGAAATGACTTTATCTCTGTATTGGGGTTTAATAAATTTCACGCTAGATAAAACTTTTTGAACTTCTAGCAATTCCGCTTGATACTCTGGAAGACCTTCATCTTTTTTCTCAAAAATGTAGGTTGCAAAAAGAAAATGATCATCAACAGCACATGTGAACATATAAACAATTTTATCTCCAGAGACTTGTTTTAATTCTGAAAAAAGTAATTTGTTATCTGAAGATTGTATTGGTTCTTTCCGTGTATTTATCAATTCAGATATATGTTCTGTAACCTGTTTACAGCTAATTTGGAATGCCCCTAGCATTTCACCATATACTCCAAAGGCTTGGGGTGCTTTCTCTTGTTTTTTATAAAAAGAGGGATTTTTATATTGCCACTTCACAGGAATATACATTTGAAACTTTCCTGTACTGTCTGTATATAATTTCATATGCAAAAATGTTAATATTTAAAGTAATCCTTTATTTATCTGTACACAAAGGTATATTCCAAGAATGAAACGTCAATGCCAAGCCCTGCGGGTTTGGAAGAATTTCTTCCTTTTTGCTTCACAAAAAGAGTAAATTCCCCCAAAGCACTGCCTTATTAATTCTTTCCATAAGAGGAGTGTTTAACAGATAAAAAAAGAAAAAATACGCTTGGGATTGGTGACTGATTATTCCCCGTAAAGTCCCATTAGGACGAAGTATTCCTCATGCTTACACCATGTAACGTACTTTACATCCCATAAACCTGCTTTTATACATTGTTCGGCATTGTCTGTCTTTGAAGCAACGCCTTTATCGGTGCATTGAATAAATTTACCCTCATCAAAAATATTTTCGATATGTACCCTTTCTCCGACACGGGGAATGAATGGACATTGCCAATCGTAATGAAATTCGCCTACTATTCCGTCTGATACTTCAAGTATGAATTTGATTTTCATAAGCTTATTATTAAGTGAATACACATCGTAAAGATACAAATTATAAATCTTCCAAAAGCAGTTGTATGTTTTAATCTATTGCAAAAATGCCAATGGCTTCCATATAACGCCATTGCACCCCATTTCTCAAAACCAATCATAAATCTGTTTTCCTTTGCCTGAAATTCATTGCAATGAAAAGAATTTAGTAATTAGTGAAAACAGATTTTAATATGGATATAATAGCAATCGAAAGTAAAACGTTCGAGCAGATGAAAGGGCGTTTTGAAGATTTCTCCAAACGGGTCAGAAACCTATGCGGGGATAATCAGGACAAAGAAAAATGGTTAGGCAACGATGATGTTTGCGGACTTCTGCAAATATCGCTGAGAACATTACAATCGTACAGGAATAACGGTATCCTGTCTTATTCACAAATAGGGCGTAAATGTCATTATCGGGTATCGGATATTGAGAATTTAATCAGCGAATCACAAGTCAAGAAATAACAATGAAAACGAGAAATATCAATTTAGATAGCTTGGTCGGTAACTGGGAAAGCATAAACCTGAATCCGACAGTTATCATATATCGGAACGAGGACCGCTATTTACTTAGCGTTATCCACATGAACGAAACGAGCAAACAGGCAAGCCCTGCAACATATGAAATTCAGGAAGATGAAGACGGATTCTTTATCAGCGACAACCTGAAACGGACGGCTATCAGCTATGATATGAAATTGGATATATTAACTATTTCCGCATTGGGCGACTATATGCGAAACTAAAAAAGATGTAACAATGGAAATATTAGATAAGAAATCAACGGAAATAGCTTCTTTCTTTACAGCTATTGATGAGTTGCTGGACACGATAGGGCAAGCCCTTAAAAATCGCACTCCACACCTAAATGGAGAAAAATTCCTTTCAAACCGTGATGTTTGCCAAATGCTTCACGTTTCGTCCCGAACCTTGCAGGATTGGCGGGATACTGGCAAAATTCCATTCATTCAGATTAAAGGGAAGATTCTATATAAGGAATCAGAGATAGTTAAATACATAGAGCAACATTATCAAAAATAAACCTAGTTATAGCCATAGTTGAAAATGACATTAAATGTACATATTCAACTATGGTACCAATTTATTTAAAGAAATCATCAAATATATGAAATTTCAATTGGGCTTTTGCAGATTTGGGCGTTAAGTATTTTTTCATATCATTAAAAATAGAACTGACATTTTCCAAATCTGAATCAGTATATATCATGGTAAATATCCCATATTTTTTAAAATAATCTTTGTGTTTACGCATTTCTTTCTCAAAATTGTCACTAGCCATCTGATTAATTTCTTTTTGGGATAGTTCTTTTGTTTTGTTTAGATAACCATGTGTAGACCAAGGGGATATTTCAAATCCAATCTTATTAAAATCAACAGGTTCAATAATGGTAAAGTCTAATCTATATTTATGCTTTTTCTGCAATCCTCCATACCGATATTCAGGAATCAACAATGGAATATCCTCAGGAGTAGTTGAATTTTGAACGAAATCAGAATATAATTCAGCGAGTTCAAGTTCATATTTTGAACCGGAATTCCGAACAATTACATATGTGAAAAAATCAAGATACTCATTTATGTTTTTAAACTCCATTCTTTTATTCATAGAAGGAATAAGAAACCCAGTCTCCAAGATATGTCCAACACTCCAATATTTAGGTTTGAAATGTCGTATTTCACTTTTATCGTTTTCCCAGCCATTAGCTGTAAATCTCGGAGTAATCAAAATTCCATAATTTGCATTTTCCTGCCCAATCCAAATTTCAGATTCCTCAATAAGAGGTCTTTTCTTTGATAATGCTTCGTAATATCTAATGTATGTTCTTTTAAGAAAGAGAAAAAGATAATCTTTGAAAATGGTGTTATTTCTCAAAAGTTCATATAAATCATAAGCACTGCCATAACCACTTCCTGTTTCTAAAACTTCTTGATATCCCTGTAACCACAAGCTTATGAAATGATCAGAGGAGAGAATAACTTCATTCTTTATATCTATAAAATCGGCATATTTTCCTCCAATTTTTCCATGTAATGAGTACTCTGAATCAAATTTTGTAACCTTCAGAACTTCTGGAAGCATTTCTTTCAATTCTTCAGAAATTTCTCTATCAATCTTATTTCTAGCTGTTTTTTCGGGATCTCTTTTTGCCATATAAATAGAATTACAAAAGAATTTAATAGTGGATGCAAATATAAAGATAAAAAGCCTAAGAATATATTCTTAGGCTTTTCTTATAGATTACAAATTATTTTTAGATTGTACCTGACAAATCTCCAACTTTCTGCATATCATTCAGAATACTTTGATCAAGTACTCGTGCATATCGCTTTGTCATGCTAATATTGGAATGACCAAGCATTTTCGCTACGTTTTCAATGCTCACACCGTTAGCGAGGCACACTGACGTAGCGTAGCTATGACGTGCTGTGTGTGTCGAAATCGCCTTCTTTATCCCGCATAAATCGCTGATTTCTTTGAGATAAGAGTTCATCTTTTGATTGCAGGGAACAGGCAACAATACATTCCGTTTTTCACAGAGGGGATAACCTTTATATTTTTCTATAATAGCCAAAGGAACATCCAACAACGGGATATTACACATATTCTTTGTCTTTTGTCGAGCCTTACGAATCCAATAATTGCCTTCTCTGTCTTTTACTATATGTTCTAATGCCAGTTGCTTTACATCTATGAATGATAGTCCGGTAAACGCACAGAATATGAAAATATCCCGAACCAAATCAATACGAGGTAACTCAAATTTTTTGTTTATAACTGTTTGCAACTCATCCCAAGTAAGAAACTCCCTATTCACTTCTTTCTCATGGAATTTTATTCCCATAAACGGATCTTTGCTTATCCACTCATTCGCAAGAGATAGGTTCGTAATCTTTTTCAGGCATTTCATATAACGGATAACTGTATTTTGGGCACATTCCTTTTCGGTTTTCAAGTAGAAGTCAAAAGCCCGAATAAATTCTCCGCTTATATCTTTGAGTGGTAAATCTTCTTTGGCATATTTGATTTTGATAAGTTCGGCTAAATAGCGTTTACAGCTTTCATAACGGCGTACAGTAATCAAAGCGAAATCCTTACCCACTAACTGACGGCATTGGTCATTATGCTCCTGAAAAGTGGTTATAAGTGTTTTTGGTTCTTCTTTCTTTTCCAAGCTAAAGAACTTATCTCGAAGAATAGTCGCTGTTATAGGTAAGCCTTCTTGTTTTAAATTAGTATGGATATTATACATCTTGATTCGGGCTTCTTCGATAAACTTGTTTAGATCGTTTGATTTGCGGTCTTTACCACGAGAACATTCCTTTGCCTGATTCCATAGGGAAGGGCTAATACTTTTACGAATATTCGTTTCAGAACGAATATTATTAACCGTAATTCTCATACAAACAGAGGCTTCACCATTCTTCAATAGTTTTGTTTTCTTTAAGAAAAACAAAACACTAAATGAATTTCTTTCCATCATTTTTCTACTTGTTTTAAGTGATACAAAATTATGGAAAAATGGAGTGAGTTTCGCTACGTAATATATTGACAATCAAAGACAAATTAGGTCAAAAGGTGGAGATAAATATCTCGTAAGTTTGCTCCACCTTTTGCTCCACCGAAGTAGGTTGAAATTTGCTGTTTTTTGCGTAGTGGGTAAAATAAAAAATCCTGATATTCGCTGAATATCAGGAGTTTACTTCTTTTTGCTTTCTCTAAAAGTGGTGCCACCAGGAATCGAACCGGGGACACAAGGATTTTCAGTCCTTTGCTCTCAGGACATCGAAAAGCTTCGCTTTTCAATGCTACCAACTGAACTATAGCACTTTATATTATTCTCTTTTTCAATAATTCAATCAACAATCATTTCCGGTTTAACTGATGGTTTAACTTTGTGGGTCAAATCAAGAGTGAATTAATAATTTGATTGTTAATAATAGAATGATTTTAAATAAAAATCTCTTCTTTATTTTCCATAAAGATACAAAATAGGATTTTACTCTACAAGTGAAATGGATTCTATTTAAGTGGTAAAAAGTAGTAAATCAGTGCTTTTTTGTTAGCTTCTATATAATCAAGGACTGTAGTTTAACTAAATATTTTTTTTCAAAATAGACCTACCGGGGGGCTTTCCTATGGACAAGGCATTCGCGCTTATTAAAAATAAAAAATATGCGACACTTATTTTATATAAAGCTAAAAAGATAAGGTTATCCTAGAATTAATTGTACTCAAAATCGGGAACAAAAAGATCTATTATAACCAGTCCATTATTTCCCCCTTTTAATAGACGAACTCCGTAGTACTTCCTAATTGTATTCAGATTTACTTTCACATCAATTCCATAGTTCTTAAATATTTCAGAAAAACCATCGATTAGCTCATCTTTTTTATAGGTGTTGTTCTGAGGGAATCTTTTTATTATTGCTTCCCGGACTTCTTTTGAGAACATTTTCTTGTGGTTAGTTTCTTCTTTTTCTTTTTTTAATAAATGATCAATCTTATCTTTATAGAAATTTACGGCTATAATTTTTTTACTGCCAAGACGTTCATAAGCATCAATTGTGTATTTTGTTTCTTTTTGCATTTTTCTATTTCCGAGATTTAAATAATCGACTTTCGCTCTTTCAAATTCTTTGGATGTTATTTCGGTAGAATGAGACAAAGCATCCAACTTTTTAATAAGTATCTTTCTTTGTTCAATTGCGCTTTTCTGTTTTTTATATTCAAGTTTTTCTTTATCACTTACCAAACATAAAATATCAGAATGAATAGGTATAATATGATTGGTGTCTTTGTATGCTTCATGCAAACAATTAGGAGCTTTATAATATCCTCTAATTCTCTCATCATCATAAAAATTGTCCACTTTAAAATAATTGAGACTACCGTCTTCGTCAATGAATTTATTATATGCACAACCATTTAAGCTGTTCTCGAGAGATTTTCTTGAACCCTCATTATCTGCATTTGCAATATTAAGCTTTAATTGTTCATACGTTTCTTTAGAAATATTGATGTAATTTTTTATTTCTGATTCAGAAAAGACAATCCCAATATTTCCATAATTAGATATATGAGTCAATGATTTGAATTTTTTTCCGTCCGCAAAAGTATTTCTAAATCTACCATATATTTGGATTGCATTGGTAAATGGGTCTATCATTGAATGTTTGGCTTCCATCAAATCAGTAATGATAATAATGTCCGGTTGTTTATCCGTGTAAATATCCACTGCTGAGAAAAAACGAGAAGTAAAGAAATTGTATTTTGCTAGTGGTAAGTTGAGGCTTTCATAACTTTTTTGAATTTCTTTTTCTTTGAACTTAATTTCACTTTTTCTGGAACAAAAAACTTTGTAGTCTTTAATTTCTTGACTTTCAAGTAAGTTTACCAGCTTGTTAATCCCATTGGTGGAATTCATGAAAACACAAATGCATTCATTATCTTTTAATTCATCAAATTGCTTTATAATAGATTGTTCATAGCTGTTTGTAGTGATTAGTTTTAATTCTTTCCTGTATTCGTAGTTCGGTTTAACTTTTAGTCTAAAAAATCCCTGTTTTTTGAATTCAGGATTCCTCATCTCAAGTGGAGTCGCCGAAACGAAGGCTTTATTCTCGAATAAAAAGAAATCATTCATTGGGAGGGAAATAGTATCTCTATAATCAATATCTTGCGTAATTTTTTCGCATTCATCATATAAACAGAAATATTCATTGTATAAATCAATCTCCATGCCTAAGGCTATATTTCTTACCTTTAGATATCCTTCGGGAGTACATAATATCTTTTTATGCTTTATCTTTTTATCTTGCAAATAAGTTTTAATTGTACTTTTATTGCATCCTTCATAAACACCTAAGAACTCCTTGCTAGCAGAAACTTTCCCTTGAATAACGGGTATATTCGGTTCTATAATAATTGAGCTCCTTTCCGCATAAATTTCACTATAAGTTGCACCTAATCCGGGAAGAGTTTTATCTAATATACAGTTAGTCGGAATAGAATTTAGTGGATAATGCTTCCGTGCAAATGCATCTGATAAATGCTCATTCTCGTTAATCTCTAAAAATTGTGTCTCCAAATGAATAAAATCGCTCATATCGTTGTTTTATTTGTCTATTTTAAGAGTGAGATATTTTTTTGAAATAAACTACCCATATATAGGGCGAAATAAAAAAAATATCTCACTTTTGAATTACGGGCTTAAAATGCATCTCATTCTTTATTTAGTGAATTGACTCATCTTTACTCTAAAAAGTAACGAGTATGCAAAGATAAGCAACCGCATTTTATTATCATTTACTAAAAGATGATTTTATAAAAGATTTTTCATTGCTTTGTCTATCTGGATATTATCAAAACTGTCTAAATATATCTGAGTTACTTTTTCGGAACTATGCCCTAGTGATTCGCATATTATAGATGTTGAAACTCCGGAACGTTTAAGTACGGTTGCAAATGAATGTCTTGCTACATATGGAAAAACAGTAGAAAAACGGGCAAAAACAAAATTATACAGAAAAAAGGTAATCGCCTTATAATGAGTGTATTTGTTGAAATTGTTTAGTCTTGTCATTCCGTAAAATGCACGGGAAAAGACAAAATTACACAGGGGTTCAGTTACCAAATCGTTAACCGGGTAGTTACCGGAAACGAATAGGTAACAAGATACAAATAGACGAAGATTAACCCGGTTCTTTTTCGTTGATTAACAGCATTTTGCATAACAAAGAACGCTTATACAACCGGTAACTTTGCCGTCAGAAAATTGACGACAAAGGCCACAAAAATTATAAGCGTATGAAATTAGAAAAATTCAAGGTATTGCTCTACCTGAAAAAGAGTTCCCCCGACAAATCGGGCAAGACCCCGATCATGGGGCGTATTACTGTCGGCCAGTCGATGGCGCAGTTAAGTTGTAAACTCTCCTGTACCACGGATTTGTGGAATCCACGCGAAAGCCGCTTGAACGGAAAAAGCCGCGAAGCTGTTGTAACCAATGACAAGCTGGATAAACTCTTGCTTTCTATCAACGAGGCTTACAATCTACTAATTGAACGCAATCAGCCTTTCGATGCCGAAGCCGTGAAAAATCAGTTTCAGGGTAGTATGACAACACAAATGACCCTGATGCGTCTTTTCGACCGCCATATCGAAGAAGTCAAAGCGCGTGTCGGCATTGATGTATCTCACCGTACCCTGCCGAACTATCTCTACACCCGGAAAAGATTGGCGGAGTTTATCAAGAAAAATTCCAACTCGTCAGACCTCGCATTCAGCCAATTGAATGAACAGTTTATACGCGAGTTTCAGGATTTCATTATTCTTGAAAAGGGATTGGGTGTAGAAACCGCCCGACACTATTTGGCATTGTTGAAAAAAATATGCCGGATAGCGTTTAAAGAAGGCCATTCCGATAAACACTACTTTGCGAACTATCCCCTGTTGAAGCAGAAGGACAATCCGCCAAGAACCCTTAGCCGTGAAGAATTTGAGAAGATACGCGATTTGGAAATTGAAGAACACAGATGGTCGCACAATACCACCCGCGATATGTTTCTGTTCGCTTGTTATACGGGGACATCATACGTCGATGTGGTAGCCATCACAAACGACAACCTGTCTAAAGATGATGCAGGTGCTTTATGGCTCAAATATCAGCGCGGTAAAAACGGCAAACTTAGCCGGGTAAAATTGCTCCCCGAAGCCATTGAACTAATTGAAAAGTACAGGAACAAATCGAGGGAAACTTTATTCCCTAAAATGGAACACGGCGCACTGAAATGGAACCTGCAAAGCATACGCCAAATGGTTGGTATGCAAGGCCCTTTGACCTACCACATGGGGCGGCACTCGTTTTCGAGTTTGATTGCGCTCGAAGGAGGGGTTCCTATTGAAACCGTATCTAAAATGCTCGGTCATTCGGATATAAAAACCACGCAGATATACGCCCGTGTTACCCCGAAGAAACTCTTTGAGGATATGGGAAAGTATATTGAGGCGACCCAAGATTTAAAATTAGGTCTGTAACCATTTAAAATACAAATATTATGCGTAGCACTTTCAAAATATTGTTTTACATCAATAAAAACAAAGTAAAAGCAGACGGCACGACCGCTGTTTTGTGCCGTATCACTGTTGATGGGAAGCAAACCGTTCTCACAACCGGCATATCTTGCAGTCCTAATAATTGGAACAGTCGCACAAGCGAAATCAAAGACGAGAGAAACAATAATCAACTTAAAGCGTTTCGTGACCGTATTGAACAAACCTATGAGAATATTCTCAAAGAACAGGGCGTTATCAGTGCGGAAATACTCAAAAATGCAATTACCGAAATAAACTCTATTCCGACTATGCTATTAGAGGCAGGCGAAGCGGAACGGGAACGATTGAGATTGCGTTCCATTGAGATAAACTCAACCTCTACCTACCGGCAATCAAAGGTTTCTCAACGTAATTTACGCGAGTACTTGCTCACTTTGAAAATGAAAGATATTGCCTTTACCGGTATTACCGAAGAGTTCGGCGAGGGCTACAAACTTTTTTTGAAAAGCAAGGATTACAAGGCGGGGCACATCAACCATTGCTTTACATGGCTGAACCGGCTTATTTACATTGCGGTTGACAGGGAAATATTACGGTATAATCCGATTGCCGATGTTCCGTATGAAAAGAAAGCGCCCCCTAAACTGGAACACATAAGCAGGAACGAACTTAAAACGATTATGGAAAACCCTATGCCCGACAAGTGGCAAGAACTGACGCGCAGAGCCTTTATCTTTTCGGCATTTACTGCGCTTGCTTATGCGGACATTAAAGGGTTATACCCACGTCATATAGGCAAAACAGCCGACGGGCAGCGTTTTATACGAATCAACAGAAAAAAGACGGACGTTGAAGCCTTTATACCGCTGCATCCAGTAGCGGAACAGATATTGTCGCTATACAACACGACGGATGATACGAAACCGGTATTCCCATTGCCTAACCGTGACCAGCTATGGTACTGCATAAACGAAATAGGTTTTCTTGCAGGTGTGAAGGGCAATCTTAGCTATCATCAAAGCCGCCACACATTTGGGACACTTTTACTTTCGGCAGGTATTCCGATTGAAAGTATCAGTAAAATGATGGGGCATACCAATATTTCCACCACACAAACCTACGCCAGAGTAACCGACGATAAAATTTCCGAAGACATGGATAAATTAATAGCACGCAGAAAGGAGGCATCGTAATGAAAACAGCAATAATAACCATAGGAAACGGGATGGTATCCGTACCGCAGTCAGGTGATATACGAATGACTTCATTTGAAATCGCCGCATTGTTTGAGGTCTATGTTCGGACGATTGATTCCAACATTAAAACCATTTTGAAATCGGGTATTGTCAAAGCGGATATTTCCCGGCCTGTAACCGTTGCTGGAAATATCCTCATGCCTGATGTGTATGGGCTGGATATGATAGTTGCCCTTTCGTTTCGGATAGAATCGAGAAATGCAGAAGTGTTTCGAAAGTGGTTGATGAGAAAGGTAACGGCAAAGACTTTGGGATTACAAATTCTTGATTGTCGTAGTCTGGACAGATTCTTTGTTAATTAGTTTGGATGCAATCAAGTGCAGGACATGTTTTTGTTTTATCTTTGTAAGATATTATATTGAGTATGAATCCAAATACCGAATACGAAAAATTCGCCCAAGAGATTTATCAAGGGTTGGTCGATGCTGATGTCGTCAAAACGACAGATGTTAAGCATGATGTCAAACTTACTGGTAAGTCTGGACAGGCACATCAAATTGATGTTTATTGGGAATATGAAATAGCCGGAGTTAAACACAAGGTTGCCATTGAGTGTAAAAACTACAATAAAGCAGTTTCAGTCGGCAAGGTAAGGGATTTTTACGGCGTTCTGGCTGATTTGAATAATGTAGCCGGGATTATGGTAACAAAAGTAGGTTACCAAGAAGGCGCAAAAGACTACGCCTCTCATTATGGCATATGTCTGAAAGAGTTAAGAACCCCCAATAGAGAGGAAGGAATTATCGGAGAAATAGAGCTTAACTTAAATATTGCCATACGGCACTGTTTGTTTTTAGTTGATGACGAATGGGCAAAAGCGAATAATATTGACTTTTCGCGGTACAGGAATTATATCGACAATATGAGCAGTCTCCGCTGGCCACCGAGAAAGCCGAGTATTGTATGGACTAATGCTACGCATATACCTTTGGAAACAATCCCGAATGCTAAAATTCGTGATGAAAAAGGAAAAGTAATCGCTACGTTTGATAAATTAGAGCGTGATCTGCCGGAAAGTTTTGATTCAGGTTTGGATCACACCTTTTACTTTCAGGATGCTTATGTGGACACCCGTTGGGGGCCAATAAAAATCAAGGAAGTAAAATATGCTCACGAAAAGGAAAAGCAGACAACTATTTTTGCCATTGATGCTCAGGAGTTCATCAAAGCTGTACTTAAAGATGTCCTAAGTGGTGAAATCAGGCTTATTGCAAAGGATACTCCCTGTTGAGATAGCAATGACTAATAGTGAACAAAAACCAAACCAGCCGTAAGAAATCCTTCAAAGAAAACCTTACGGCTGGTTTTGTTATTGGCTGGTCGGAACGAAGATTACCTGAATGCCGGACGTAATCCTTTATCAAGAATAGCTTGAATATCACTTTCCCGAAAAATCATTTTGCCCCCGACTTGCAGATAGGCGATCTTTCCGCTATACCGCCATTCCTGCAATGTTCGGCGGCTGACTTTCAAGCGTTCCGAAACCTCAATGTCGGTCAAATATCGTTCACCATAGAACAGAGGCTTGGTGTTTTCCGCTATTTTTTCAACACCTTCCAGCAGTTCTTCGAGCGAAGCGAAGAAAGCGGCGGCCTCCGGACTGTCTTGAGTGACGAGGTCATCCCCGGTATCAAAATACCCGAAAAGTCTATTTCCCATTGCGTACCTCCTTTCTGGTAAGGGATGCGTCCAAAAACTTCTTTACATCCTCCCGCCGGTAATATGTCTTATGCGCAATCATGGTAAAACCCAATTTCCCGGTTTCACGGAGCGTTTGCATCGTGCGTTTGGTAACACCCAGAATTTCACAAACGTCCTGGCTGTCCAGCCATTCTTTCAATTCCTTGCTTTCACTGCGTTTGCGCAGGGCGGCTACCCTTTGGGCGGTTGCCTGAAAGCGTTTCATCATCGCCTCGTATGTACGGGCTTCTATGCTTATTATTTCCATCTTTCATTTTTTAGTGGTTTATTATCACGGGAAGGCAAAGATAAACCGATTATTCGTGCTATGTATCAGAATAATAAGCGGTGGAAGCATCAGGCAGCGAGTGGCACAGGACGAAGCCAAAAAAGCCCCTTGTCGGGGCTACATTTTCAGTTGAGAAGATGCCGTTTCATCGGCTCCAGTGTATAAAATTTCGCAAACGGATATTGCTTTCGTTCGCTTCCCTCCATTTGCCACCACTGCGCAAGACTGTATTTTTTGACAAACCAATCCAGCCGGGCGTTGTCAATATCAACATACGCCGTTGTAAACGGGTGTTCGGACAAGGGAAAGGCGACCGTAGTCGCATCGGGTTCGTCTTCAAAATCCTCGTGAAAAACAAGATAGTTCTGACTTTCGCCGCTAATGTTTTTCAATATCTCATCTTCGGGCAGGTTTACTTCATAATGCCCTTCTACTCCCGGTTGGTCGTATTCAACCAGCAGCTTGCCGACCTTGCAGGCATCAAGATACAGGTCGCGTAGTTGTTCTGTTGGCAGATATTCGAGCGAGAAAAATCGTTCCATATTGATTCTACTTTTATTAACTGCACCAAATTTACGCAGTTTATTTCAACTGCCAATGGCTTGTCCGATATTGGCAGTGTGTGGCGCTGTTTGTCCTAATCCCTGCCATGAATTTACACGCGGCTTGCCAATGAACGCCGTGAGTATTCTGTTTGTATCTTCTATTCCGTTTCTCTCGAAATGATTTTTTCCCTTTTAGCGGAATGACCTCATCGGCCTTGTGGTATTCGATTTCAGACGCAAAGGTATTTCCGTGTTCTTCACGCCGCTGGCAAGGTCAAGCCCTACGGGTTTGGCGAAAAATCTTCCTCTTTCCCTTCTTAAACAATCCGGGCGAGCGTATTTATTCGCCAAAACCTTGCACGGCTAAACACTACCTTTTTTTAGCTTCTGAAACTCGAATACTTCTCACCGACCGATGCGGCATAGCGTTAAAAAAAAGTCAAAAATCATGAAACGGAATAAAGATAAAAATAGGAAACAAAGAACCATCTACCTCGGAATTAGCATAGGTTGGGTTTTGAAAATAGCCTTTATAATCGCAGGAATAGCACTGTGGGGATGGGTTTTCGTGGCAGTGGTGGCAGGGGCTTACATCGGGTTTAAGGTGCTAAAAGGACTTCTTTTCTGTTTTCTCTCGCTTCTCATTTTGGCGATAGTAATCACACTTGCAGTAGCAATCATTTTTTAACAATCAATATTTATAGTCATGGCAAAGCAATTTTTATTAGGTGCAAACAAGGAAATAGACACCGATATTCAGACCGTAGTAGTCAATCAAATTGTCCGCATGGAGGGGTACAATTACGATAAATATGTGGTGTATGAAATTGAAAAAAATAAGTGGGGAATCACTTACAAACTGATAAACCTCCGTACAAGGGAGTTCCATACATCCGACCTCATCCGACCATTCAGTGAAAAATTTGGTATCGGCATTTATTACGATGATGTAAACCCGCAGTTTTTGGACGCTTTCGAGGTGGCAATACTTCGGGAAGAAGGAGAGGCGAACGCCAAAGCGGAAGCCCAATCCGAACGCAAGGAAAAAGAACGCCAAGAACAGGTGAAAATTATCGGTCGGGAACGCCTCAACGAGATAACCCCCACCGATGCACAAGCCGTTATTATCGCCTGTGAACGGGAAGATGAATCGGATTCACAAAGCGACTATTTCGCATCAAGAACCGTACGCACCGTGATTTTGGGCTTTTCCAACCACACGAAAAACAACTTCCAAGAGATGCGCAACTATGCGGTAAACTTCGAGGGAACCGCCTATTTGACGGAGAAAAACGAGAAATACGAACACCGTGAAAACTATTCGGGCGGTCATGGTTACTATTTAGGCGAAAGCAAATATAGGGGGTGGATTATCGAAAAAGAGCGAATTTACGACCGTGAACGCTTCATTAAACGGTTTGCCTACACCGCAGGGGACGAAGCGAATATCCGCATCAAAACCGCCCTTACAACGGAAGAAACGACCCCAACGGCAGAAACGATAACAGGCGATTACACCATTGTCAATTATTCCGAGAAAGCGGTAGCCATTTTCGGCGATACGAAAGCCATAAAAGAGCAACTTTCGGCATTGGGCGGTCGCTTCAATATGTACCTAACCCTGAAAGGGAAAAAGTGCGCAGGGTGGATTTTCCAAAAGAACAAAGAGAACGATTTACGCCGATTGGTAAACATCAATTAAAACAGATTATTCACAGGGGGTGGAGCAATCCGCCCCACAATACCCGAAGAAATGGAAAATATACAAATAACAACGGTAAACGAATGGTGGGCAACATTGCCGATAGACGTTAAATCCCTTATCACAGGCATTTGCAATGAAGCCGAAGCCCAAATATATTGGCAGAACCTACCCGACAGCGACAGGAAGAACATTTACCAATGGCAACAAGCCGAAGCTGGAAACACCGATCTGTGCGAAGACGACATACACAGCCTTTTAAAGGAAATCGTATGCGAATTGGCAGACATTGCCCTCGTAAGCGAATACGGTATTCCCCTCGATGATATGACGGACGAGGACGGCTCATTTTACGAGGAATACCAAGACAGGTTTAACGACCTGTATGACGAGATAGAAGAACGGTTATTAACTATTAATGAATATAATCATGGGTTACAGACATTTATCGGCATCCGAAAAGATAGAACAGGTACGGGAATATCGCCCGTACAAGGAAGAACGCTCTTACGTGGCTGTTTACCTGATAGCCCTCTGCCGGAACGACCAACGGACAATTGACGAATATGAAAGTTTTGGCGACGATCCCCGCCATATCATTATGAACCGCAGGGCATACGATAGGGGGCAGTTATTCGGGGTCACCCAAAAGACCATGAATCAATACGGCTGGCTGGAAAACGCCGATTTTACAAACGTGGAGCGGATCGAATTTATCGACCGCAAAGGCTGGGCGGCTCATAATAACATCATTATCGGGCAGGGTGAGAACGGCAAATGGAGTTGCGGGGGCAGTTATTCGACCGGCGGATCGGGTGGCGGTTACGGGCTGGGGATATGGGGAAAGATTTTCTACAACCGGAAAGAGTGTCTTACCGCCGCTTTACGGGAGTTGTTAAACCGCCATGCAGAACAACGGGAACGCCTCAAAAATGACCCGGCCAACTTTAACCCCACCCTGTCGAACATAGTCGTGAAACAGGTACAAGCCATGTTGCAGGAAACGACCATAGCCAAGCAATTAACCCTATTATTCAACTAAAAAGCAATAGATGTGAACCATCAAGAATTTATCGAGAGAGCAGGTTTAACCCCGACAATCGAAGAATACCAAACGATTGAAGCCATATACATGTCGGCGGGCGAAATGGACAAGAACGAGTTCTGCAAAGAATACAAGAAGTACTCAAACAGCCGCCTTGTCGTGGAACTTTTCAGAACGGTTTGCACCCTTAAAGGTCAATACGATGAACGTATCAACGAGATTGACGACCTGCACGAACAGAAAAACGAAATGGTTGATTTTCTTATCGACAGGGCGCAGGCATTCAGCGATAAGGAACTACTTGATAAGGCTTCCGAAATGGTGGGGCAAAAAGAAGTCATACGGCGCAGAATTGTAAAAGGACACCCTCTTTGGGCGTATGAAACAGAGTGGATGCTAAATAACTTATTTCAATAACAAACGAATATGAAAACACTTATCACCGCACCCAGCAGGGACAGTTTTATCAAAACGGTAATGTTCCTGTGTTCAATGGGGTTTAATTTTCCGACTGAGGATGAAGCAACCGAGAATCATGTTGCGGAACTGCATGATTACATCCGAAACCGTTGGGACACCCTCGAAGATGATGTCATGGCAATTTATATAACTGGCAAATTCTTTACCGTCAATACAAAACGGTTTTACCAAATATGGCGGGAGCCGATTGATAATGAAACCGAAAGCCCAATAATGTAAACAATCCGGGCGGAGCAATCCGTCCACAATACCAAAGAATATGATTGACGAATATATGCAGTACGCCAAAGACATCGCAAAAGCGGAGAAGGAACTGAAAATTGAACATTGGGTGCATATCTCTTTTCAGGTGCGCAACGCAGACCGGACGGTAGAACGGTTCCACGAAATCGACCTGCCACGCCACATGCTCGACCGCTGGCAATGGGTGATTAACTGGCGACATGCCAAATTAGTGTGCCAGCACCCGCGCAAAAACATCACGGTTTACCACTCCTATTATGACAAGCGTTCTGGCTTGATGACCGGCATGAGCAGTCTTATAGGACAGGTAACGGCGGCAAAGGCTCAAATAACAAAAGTAGAACGTACCATTGCGCAGTATGTGGAGTATGAAACACACAATAACCTTTTTTTCGATGCCGCCACCGATGAACGGCTGACGAAGGCAAAAGCCAAATTGGAGCAGAAAAAGCGGAACTACGAAACCATTTACAACATACTTCGGCACGAAGTGGAAGAACACCGCAAGCAACCCGGAAAATTCCAACTGTTTATCGGCTTTAAGCGGCTGGGAATCTTTGACAGCATATCACAGGCAAAGAAATACGCCGACCGCAGCGGACTGTGGGGTGCGTTCAACCTCTTAGGGGACAAAGGCTACCGCGATAGCTGGTATGTATATGAGAGCGAAGCAAAACAAGCAGTAAACCAATAAAAATACAACCATGATGACCATTAAAAACATCGCAGGCGAGAACATCGAAGTAACCAACCTTGATGCCGCCATCGAACAATGTGAAAGATGCAAAAACAGCCCTTTTAAGACCTCATCCGGTCACATCATAGGCGAAGACCATGCCTTTGTTGGAGCAGTTAAAACAACTGAAAAGGAGCCAAAGAAGGGATAATTTGCTGGCAAGTACCAAACGGAAAATGGAACAGGGCAAACGGCTCACAAAAGAGGATATGGCCTATGAAATCGGACGTATTGAAGCCTACCACCCCGCGTCCCTGTATTGGGACACCCTAAAGCGTGATGAGATATTACGCTTCTTTAATGACCTTTTCGGGACAGAGATTGATTAACACAGGAGCGGGCGGGTTTTCCGCCCGTTTCTTTTTCCATGAGCCAAAAGGCGATGCGGTAAAAAAGAAACAAAAAGCCCTTTGAAAAGATATTTTATAGATTCTTTTCAGAAACATCTTTCATGGCACACGAATACCAGTATGCACCCCAAGGGCAAATTTTACGTTCTTCTTTTGTCTTGCTACGTTCCCACGGGGAGTAAATACATGAGAGGTCGCTTGTAATAATAGTTAATGCCTCATCCATTTTTTGATCAGTAAAACTTTTCTTACAAAATTCATGCATCTCACATTTATAAACCCCGTTGTCAAATTTGGCTATCCCAACAAACAATTTATAAATCTGTTCTATTACCCATAAATAGTATGTTTCTATTTCCTCTTTGCGTGGTGTGATTTGAACTATTACATCTTTATTCTCATTAAGGATTAGTGGCGCTCCTAATGACTCCATCAAATTAATAAATTTTGATAATTTCTTTTTATCTGATTCCTTAACTGCTTCAATGATAAAATGGGGGTTGTCTTTTCTGTAAGTATAGGCTTTTATAAATATGTCTGAAACATAATTCCTTATTTTGTCGAAATTCTTATCGGGGCTAAACAAATCGTTCCACTGCTGTAATGCTCCCTTGTGTTTTTCCTCTAAAATATCAATGCTTTTTCGTCCGTACAATTTAGCCCCTAAATTATTGACATAGTCATATATATCCTCTGCGGACATTTTTATATATTCATCCCTTATATCAGAAGTCAGTGAGAGATATAAGACATATCCGGGATTGTCAAACATTAAGCAAGCATCACAAATTGCGATTATTTTTAATTTTTCATCAAGTAATCCTTTACAATAATAATCAGCAATCAGGTTGACTATTTTATACGGAAATGCAGGGGGCGCAGGTAAAACGTCAGGAAAAATATAATTATCGATATTATATGCCATACACTCAGAAATAGCGTATTCTCCAATGTTGTAATTTTGGTTTGTTCCACTTTGTTGGGCACATTCAATCTCTAAGAAGTTATCCTCAAATCCTTCGCAAATTTGTTTAGTTACCGGTTTTGCAGATTCTACTTTAGAAAAAGGACTTATTTGTTTTTTACTTCCTGTATACGCATCCCTAAACAAAGCGTTTTCTTTCAAGAAAGGCGTTGTAGAAGTATTTGGATTATAAGGTGGATATAGAACAGCCTCTTTTCTATACAAGGAGTTAATCCATTTTAGATAATCCACAATATAGCAAAAATTATTAAGCCCACTTGAAGTGGTTATGTCTTGTAAAAAATGGATATACTCATGCAAAAATGCCGCACCTGTGATATCCGAAACCAAAGGATTCTTCGCATCTTCTTTCGGCAAGTTCTCTCCTGTCTTTAAGGTTATTTTAAAGAATGAGGGATTATATACGCCTAAGCTGGTGTATTTTTCCTCGCGATATATATATTCATTTTTACTATTTCCCATTTTTCTTATCATTGACATAAAATACCGAAATGATTTATTCATAAGTATTATAGCTTATTTTAATCCTGTTTTATATGTTTTGTCCAATTTGTTATGGATTATAGTTGCGACAACTAACACTTCTGTCATTTCAGTCAGTTGTGTATCTTCATGGATTTTTGGATCATGAGCTTTGGGGTTTCTATACATACTGAAAAAACCTTTTATAAAATTACTAAAACCCTTATGCTCGCTTTCGTCACTATCGGTTTGTAATGTATTAAAAGCCAGCATCGGCTTTTTCTCTTTGCCTAAACCAAAACATTCGTCAACTAATTCTGCTCCATCGGATGTGTAGTCGCTTTTTTGCCTAAGTTTTTCCGCTACGCTTTTGGTTATTTCGAGAATTGCATGAAAATAATTTTCATTTAGCCATTCTGCCTCACAATAAGGGAGAATGTCAGGATGAACCCCAATACCATGAACTCGTTCTTTAATTTTTAAAAAACGTCCTTTAGCTTCAGATATGGTTTTAGCTTTTTCAACAATTCTTGGTTGTCCTGCTTTATCTATCTCAATGCCTTCATAGAGTAATTTTTCATTAATAGCTGTTCTATCCTTCTCAAATTCAGCTTCGTCATCATATCTCTTGGGATTTATAACTTTTGAAATAAATGATAGAACATTGTTTCCGCAATTATCTTGTTGCTGTCTGGCTTTTAGTGTATTATAAATCCTATCTGGTTTATTTGTCCCTTCTCCAGTATCTATAAGACCTGCATTTTGAAATTGCTCATCAATTTGTCTATGAGTCAAAATCTGCTCTCCTATTATCTTAGAAATGCTTCTCAATACATTTAGATCAAAACTGTTTGTCATTATAATGTCGAAATATAAGTTCCTGCAAAATTACCCATAAAAAAACACCTGACAAAATTACTTATCAAGTGTTTTTCAGTAAGTTGCCCAAAGTTATTTATCTGCATTTAATATGTATAGTAAGCACCAACACCATTCTATCGGATTCAGGAAGCGGTTGCCTTTCCTTATTTCATAATGTAAATGGCAGCCCGTTGATGTTCCGCTGTATCCCACATGAGCGATGCGTTTACCCATCCATACCGGATCACCTGCATTTACCAGTGTTTTGCTTAAATGTGCGTAGAACGAGCGGAAACCGCCAGCGTGTTGAATCTCTATAAAATTTCCATAGCCCGAATTATACCCTTTGAGGACGACTATCCCGCTGCCTGTGGCATATACGGGAGTACCCCAAGCCTCCGCAAAATCAATTCCCGTATGGAACTTTAGCCTTTTATAAATCGGGTGCCTGCGATTGCCGAAACCCGACGAAATGGTCGGGTTCCTGACCGGAGAAATGACCGGATAACAGCATAAGCCGGTTACGGACATCCGGCATGAACCTGCTATCCGTCGAAATTCATGTACGGAGTAAATCTTTCCCATACATTTTTCGATTTCCAGTTTCCTGTCCGGCAAATCGCCCTGTTGCCCATATACGGACAAGTGTAGCAAAGTAACGAAGGACAATAGTACGTATTTCATAACTGTATTTTACCGGTTATTAAAAGCGCCCGAATTGCTCCGGACGCTTACTTGCTCAGTTTTTACCCTTATTTTTCCATTCCCTCATTCCGGAACGAGAAAGTCTTTTGGACAACCTGTCCGAATGAATCCTGCACGTACACGTCAATTGTTTGCTGGTCGGAGCAATGCGAGGTATAATACAGCCGGAACGTTTCCTTTTTCAGTGGGTACAGGTCGTTAGGCTTGAAAACGGTTCCGTCATCCATGCGAAGCTCTCCCTTACCCTCGGGTTGGAAATAGCGGATAAAAAACTTCGCATCCTGATAGTTACCCTCTTTTACAAGTTGGCTGCGGATTTCAGCCGTTTCATTTTCTGTGATTCTTTTCTGAACCGGCATAGTCGCCAAATCAAATAAGTAATCCTGACGAACATCCATATCGTCGCTACAGGCTAAGGCCAGCAGCATCATAGCCACCAGCCACGCTGTTATCCCGAAAAAACTTTTTATTTTTCTCATGGTGTTTATTTTTTAATTGATGATAAATTTTAATCCGACCCCGAACTGCGTATGAAACTTAGACACGTCCGAACCGAACAGGATGCGTTCGCGCCCCGTCAGGAGCAACACCACACGGTCGGACAGGTACGTTTCTATCTCCAGCGTGATTGCCCCGCCGTACACAAAGCGGTCGCGGCTTTGGAGCGTCGAACCGTCAAACAGTAGTTTGTCGCCCCAATTCACCGTTTCGTAACCCGCCACCGCCGAACCGCCGAGCGACAGGAAAAAAGTCTTTGACGGATCGGAAAGGATGTTCAGGTAGTACCCGCCTTCAGCGGTAAACTGTGCCAACGGCAGGCGTTCATCTTTATATGGGTAGTAGCGTTGCAGGTACTCCGCCCCGAACACCCATTTATTGCTGTGCTTGGCGTAGGTCGCCATCGACAAACCGAAGTAGTAACCCGTTTCGCTTTTGGTTGAGGACGAATAGAAGCCGTCCACCATGCCGCCGGTCAGTTGGATGCCTCGCATCCCCGGCAAACAACGCTGCGCGTATGCCCCGCCCGAAAGGGCGAAGCATAACACCAACGTCAAAATGATTGTCGCGCGTTTCATGGTTATTTTACTTTGAGTTCGTTAATGACACGGGCGCGAACCAGGTCAGCATTATCAACCGTGAATCGTTGATGCCTTCCGCCGTTCTGTTCGTGCAGTTCCACGACCAGCATTTTATCGTCCGGCATGGTAAACTTCGGCAGGGCGAATATCATTCGTTCGGTACGCTGGCCGCCGATCAGCATGAGGTTGTTGTAGGCGCGAAGCGGCCACATCACCTGTTCCTGAATAGCGGTGCGCTTGGCGACCTGCTTATCGACAATTTTGAATGTGATAAAATCGACATTGAACGGCACGTTGGACGAGTTTTTCAGTTGCAGGTGAAAATAGAGCAATCCGTTATGCGTGTAAATTCCTTTCAATGTATGCTGAATACCGAAACGCTTGCAGCCGATATGCTTTATTTCGCGGTCGTTGTTCTTGTAAATCGACTGCATAATCAGCTTTACCAATAGCGGCGATTCCTGTCCCAATTCCTGCATATAGATTTGCAGGGCGTTGTTCGGGCGATTAACGGCTTCGCCATCGTGCAAAAAGTCGGTCATTTCGACGGATAACTTCACAGGCTCATCGGCGTATTTGACATTGAAAGCATAGTACGCACCGTCTTCGGTAATCACAGCAAGGTTGCTTTCACGCGAGAAATCACGCAAAGCAGCTTTCACTCGCAACACGTTTTCCGTGCCGTCCGCTTTAGCGGCCAGCAGGTCGGAAGAACCCAAGTCCACATAACGGATAGCCGACGGAAAAATGACGTGTACCGTCTTGTTAAACGTCACTTCCAGCGCATGGGGCGGAATCATCCGGTTAAATGTCAGCGGGCGCGTATAGCCCTGATAGTAGTCGCCGGTGGAGGGCGAAGTTTGCACGGTCGGAACCGTTTCGTTGTTGTTTCCCTGCGCGTTGGCAGCAAAGGCGCTCACTACGAAAGCGAGCATGACAAATAACTGTTTCATTGCTAAATTCATTTTAATTGTTTGACTTAAACTTGATTTTTTTAGTGGGGGTCACAGACCCATTTGTTATTTTGTTTATTGCATTTTAGGGAGTAGCAATAAGCGGTGATTCGCTTTCAGCGTTACTTTCACCACGCTCATTTTCTTACTCACGTACTGCGACGCGCCCTGAATCAGCCCCTTCCCCATATCGGCAGCCAACTGCGACCCCGCATTATCGGAAATCATGATACTGGTTCCGGCGGAGTTCGCCAGCGTTGCGGCAACCTCTTCGGCGGCTTTTATTTCGTCCGAGCCGGGTACGGATATTCCACGCTGGCCGTCCGTATCATACACGAAAATTTCCACAGGGATAATATTGTCCGCATATTGGATGCTGGTTATCGTTACCTCCATCCGTTCAGCACCGATACGGCACGCCCCGGTAACAATGGTGTTGGCAGGAATCAAAATATCCCCCGCCCGCATCGGTTCAAGAAGCCGCATCTGCAACTCTTTCCCACTGGTCAGCGTGACGGTCTGGTACACACAGGCACGTATGCTGTTCTTGTCCTGAATACTTTCGTTCCCCGTAGCGGTAATGAATCCCATGTTACGCGGCTGGCTGTATGCCGAAATAAATTCATCATTCGACATGGAAGCCGCCAACAGCGACACTACGTTTTGCCGTACCTGTTTCACAGGCTGGGCTACCACCTTGTCTTTCGTTCTGGGAACTGCGGTGTTTTCGGTCGGTTGTCCCACCTGCGGAGGCATATACCGTGCAGCCATCGCGTACGATTTTTCGAGCAAAGCCGCCTGTTCGTCTTCCATGCGCTTGGCTTCATCGGCTTCTGCCAGCTTGCGCTCCAGTTCTTGCATCCGCTCCTCCAATGCCGACTGCGCTTGTGCATCCGTTTTCGGTTCTTCGTAAAATTCGTCTATCTGTTTGTTGATGTCCTGATAGGCAACCGTCGAAGACTTAATGGAGGAAGTGCGGGTTGTAGCATTGCTATTGCTACTGGCAGGGGCTTCATAATAGTCCGGTGACTTGGCAACCGTGCGTTGTGCTTCGTCCGCATTTACCTGTTCCTGTGCATCGGCAAGCTGCACGGAAAAATCCTGCAAACTACGCATCCGTTCCTGCTCTTTCTGTTGCATGGCTTCTTGTTCGTAGGCATCGCGCTTGTCCGATACCAATACCTCATCCTTCGGCATCGGCAGTTCCACGTTCAGCCCGGCTTGCTGTACTGTTTTTTCCTTATCCTTACCGGACGGGGCGAAAATCAGCCACATCACTGCGCCGAAAATCAGCACGAACAGCGGCATGACGACCATTTTTTTGCGTTTTTGCATCTGCGCCGGGGTCAGTTCCTTTTTGGGAGCCGACTTCGGAGGCTCTTTTTTCCCTTCCGGCTTAACATCCGGCGCGGGTTGCTGTACTTCGGGCGCTACCGTTTCCGGCGGTGGCGTCCCGTTATTCAAATTCTCCTGTTCCATCGTAATGATTATTTAATTGGTTAATACTATCCCTGCGGGCTTGTTCCTGCTGGAGCCGCACGGCTTCGATGCGTTCGATTTCCAACTGACGCCCGCTTTTTTTGCCGATGTTGTAGATACTGCTTACGCTCATGTAAATCGACAATCCGCCGAATACAAAGAGCATGGTCAGTATGAGGATGACGCGGCGGTCGGGCGTCATGCGCCCCACCAAGCCCCGCACCATGTCCTCAAACCATTCGTTCAGTTTACTGATTCCTTTTTTCACCATAATCCACCTACCTTTCCAAGACCCGCACATCACGGTTCTCAATGATTTCAAACTTTTCCATTGTAAAGCCCTGCGGGTTGTTGTCCGAGCGCACCGAATTAATAAGGTTGCAGCGCGTGACAAGGCTGCGTTCAGTGATGTTCGACGCCCGGATAATCATTTGCCGGGAGTAGGTTACAGCTGTGTACGGGTAATTATTCAAGTCGAGCGCCACACTGTCCACAGAAATATTCTGGTTGATATTTCCGCTGATGATGCGGTTGTAGTACCCTTTTTCCGCCATATCCGAGTAATATTTGTAGGCGCTCTTATCCACAAGGAAAAGGGCGCGGTTGATATTACTTTCGATGGCGGCTTTGTCGGGCGAGAGCGTAAAGAATAGTTCATGGAAGCGACGCACATGTTCGCGGGCTTCCACCGGACGGTTCTGCGAAAGGTCTTGGGACAAAGCCAGCATGAGCGACTTGCCCCCGTCGAGTACATAGATACGCTGGCGTTGTGCTTCGGCGAAGTTATACGACGACCAAACCGAATAACCGGTGATGGCGGTACAGACGACCAGAAACACGATGCCGAACAAGCGTATCTGCTTAAAGCTCGTTTCGATGTTTTTCAAACTTTTAAACTCCATTTTTTCTATTGATTTTTTTGTTGTTATTACTTCTTGCCCATTAAGCGGCCTGCGACATTTCCGGCGGCTGATCCGGCGACACCGCCTACTAAAGCGCCTCCCTTCATAGCTGCGGTATTCACGCTGCGGTTAAAACTGCCACCGCCTCCGGCCTGTATAATCCAACCTGCTACGGTCGGAATACTGAAATACCCGATAATACCGATGATAAGGAAAATGATATATACGCCATTACTTCCGTCCGGCACATAGGCTGGGTCTTGCAAAAGGGCTATATCCGTTTTCAGCATCAATGCCTGAATTTTGGACAGCACCGCCGAAAAAAGGTCGGCCACAGGCAGCCACAGATATACGCTTATGTAGCGCGAAATCCATTGCGTAAGGGTAGACTGAACCCCGTCATATATGGAGAGCGCAAAGGAGAGCGGCCCTAATATGGCGAGTACCACAAGGAAGAAGGTGCGCAGGGTATCAATCGTAAGTGCGGCGGCGTTAAACAGCAATTCAAAGAAATCCCGGATTAACTGCCGGAACCACATTTTTATGTCGTAAAAGCTGCGTTCCATCCACATGCCGAGCTTCTCCGTCGCATCCAACATTCCCAATTCTGCCATTTTCCGGTCGTATTCCTCATTATCAACCAGCCATGCTTTCCCTTCCCGCATCCGTGCATCGTATTCCAACTGCTCTTTTTGTTTCTGTAAGTCGTGTACGTCCGTCATCTGCGATTCCAGTATGGTATGTGTTCCCTTTACCACTGGTGACATGAAAGCGTTGATAGTACCCAGCACAATGGTGGGAAAGAACATTATACACAGGCCGATGGCAAAAGGGCGAAGCAGCGGGAACACGTCGATAGGCTCCGCCCGCCCCAATGCCTGCCATACGCGGTACGCCACGTAGAACAGTGCCCCCAATCCGGCCACCCCCTTGGCGACACCGATCATGTCGCCGCAAAGCGGAAGCATTTCCTGATACAGATTGCGAAGAATCTGGTGCAGGTTGTCGAAATCTATTGCAAGCAACATCATGGCTTACCAATATCTTTCGGATAGATCACCGTACAATGCACGTACCCTTTCCATATCGCCTTTTTCCTGACTTCGTATGTACGATATGGACATACTCCTTTGGGAATAATACTTGGTCAGGTTGCGGTATTCAGCCATTTTTGCATGGATTTTGTCGATCACGTCCATACGTTCGGCATCGCTCAGGGAAAGCCCGTTGGAGGGTGTAACAATTTGCTTGATATCCGAAAGCAGGTTGCCGCTTTCTTTCAACAGCTTGGAATAACCGTCGCCGATGGCTTCCAGTTCCGCTACCGTGAAATTCTTATCCGTAAGCATTTTGTTATAGCTGGTAGCGTATATCTTCGATATTTCGCTGACCATTTCTATGGTTTCCTTGACTTTTCGGGCATCCTTAATCAGATTATGCACCGATTTGAGTGCGTCGTAGTACTCCTTACTTTGGCTGTAAATCTTCTGCATTTCCTTGAAGGAGTTGATTACATTACTTGCCGTGGTGGCGGTTTTGGAAACCGTCAGGATATTTTGCGCGAGGTTGGACGGGTCGATGACCGCCCACTGCGCCCGTGCCTGAAAAGTGCAGCAGAGCGCCATTGCCATAAGGCATAAAAACATCTTTTTCATCTTTGATTTTTTTTGATTGTTATTACTGAATTTCTGTTATTCGTGGAGGGAACAGCCTTTGCAGGCTATTCCTCATCCGTCCGGATATATTCTCCGAAATCCGAAAGTAGAAGTACGTCCCTTTCGGCATCGTAGGCAATTCCCACACGCCCGTACAAGTCGAAGTAGCGGACACCGAACACTTCCTTTAACGGGCGCGAATAGACTGCCTGCGGGTTGTTGTAAGTAAGTTCCAGCCAAAGGCCACCGTTTTTGCGGGTATCGTTACGAAATATCCGCACCGTGGGCGCACCTTCCGAACTTACCCAACGCCCCGTGATATCCCGCAGGGGGAAATCCAGCCACGACACGATTTTGGGGTCGGTTTCGTTACCTGTCCTGAACATGGCGACCTCCTTACTTTTGAGGTTTGAACTTGTTGTCTACTTCCACGATGTGGATTTCCAACTCTATTTCCCGTTCCCCGTCTTCCGGTTCTTCCGGCGACAGCAGCGCTTCCAGCAGGATATTGTTTATTCCCGTGGTGTAAAGCACTAATTCTTCCAGTTGGTCTTTATTTAATTTGCTAAACATGATTTTTTTAGTGGTTATGGGGAAGAACGCCCCGGTTAATACTTACTATTTTTGCCGTTTACTTTCGGCAATCTGTTTAATCGCCAGTTCGATATTCCCGTCCAGTTCCTCGGTTTTCCGCAGCACTTCCAGTTTTTCGGTTTCTTCGGTCGTGAACGTGTAATACTCTTCCAAACTGACCTCGGTAGCGTACACTGCTGACTGCACCCCGCCCAAACCGAACCAGACTTCCTTGTATTTCCGATTGGGATTGTTCGACATGTTAATGGAAAGCACCTGTCCTTTTTCTTTTTCGGTAAGGCCGAGTAGCGCCTGTATCGAATCGAACTTGTTCATGTACTTGCGCTGGTCGAGCAGGATTTTACAGTCGGAGTTGTTGATAATACTTTCCTTCACAATGGGCGAAGCGATAATATCATCGACCTCTTGCGTTACGACAATCGCCTCGCCGAAAAACTTACGAACGGTCTTAAACAGGTACTTAATGTACTCTGCCATACCTTCTTTGGCGATTGCCTTCCACGCTTCTTCAATCAAAATCATCTTGCGAATCCCCTGTAACCGCCTCATCTTGTTGATGAAAACTTCCATGATGATAATCGTTACTATGGGGAACAGGATTTTATGGTCTTTGATGGCATCTATTTCAAAGACAATGAAGCGTTTAGATAGCAAATCCAGTTGCTTTTCGGAGTTGAGCAAGAAGTCGTATTCTCCTCCCTCGTAGTAGGGTTCCAGCACATTCAGGAAGTTAGCTAGGTCAAAATCCTTTTCCCTGACTTTTTTGTCGTCGAGTATCGCCGCATAGTCCGTTTTCACGAACTCGTAGAACGTGTTAAAGGACGGCGTGAGCGATTCATCGAATTTCAACCGGTCGATATACAGGCTCACGGCATTCGACAGGGCGACTTCTTCCGACCGTGTGGGCGGCTCGTTGTCGCGTTTCCAAAGGGTCATTATCAAAGTCTTTATACTTTCCCTTTTTTCGATGTCGAACACGCCGTCGTCCGTGTAAAATGGATTAAAGCTGATAGGGTTTTGCTCCGTGTACGTGAAGTACACGCCATCCTCGCCGTTGGTGCGGCGGTTGATGAAGTTGCAAAGACCCTGATAGCTGTTACCCGTGTCCACAAGGACAATGTGCGTTCCCTGTTCCCAATACTGGCGGCACATGTGGTTGGTGAAGAAGGATTTTCCCGAACCCGAAGGCCCCAAGATAAACTTGTTGCGGTTCGTTATAATCCCTTGCTTCATCGGTAAATCCGATATGTCCACATGGATAGGCTTGCCGGAAACACGGTCGGCCATCTTGATACCGAAAGGCGACGGCGATGAACGGTAGTTGGTTTCTTCGGTGAAGAAACACAAGGCCGGTTCGATGAACGTGTAAAACGATTCTTCAGCGGGAAAATCCCCTGCATTGCCCGGCATCGCCGCCCAATAGAGCGTAGCCGCATCCACCGTGTTGTGGCGGGGCTTACATTCCATGAGCGCCAACTGGCTACCCACATCGTTACGGATATGCTTCAATTCTTCCGCATCATCCGACCACGCCATGACGTTGAAGTGCGCACGCACCGAAGTCAGCCCGAAGCTGTGGGCTTCGTTCAGGTACTTGTCAATCCATTCTTTGTTGATTTGATTGCCCCGACTGTACTTCGATAGCGACTGCATATTGCGGGCGCTTTTCTCAAATTTCCGCAGGTTTTCGGCACTGTCATCGAGGAAAATGTATTGGTTCCACACATGGTCGCAGGAGAGCAACAGCCCGACCGGAGCAGCGAACGACAACAGGCAATCGCTTCTATCCGTGGATAGTTTTTCGTAGCGCATGTCCGTTCCAACCGTACCCGGCAAGTCTTCCACATCCGAAAGGGTATGTAGGCAAACCGTATTGCCGCCGATCCGCAGACCGTCCGCGCCCAACTCCATATCCTCCAAGCAGGTCGTATCATCCAGCGACAAGGCAAAGTATTTTTCGACCAGCCCCGCGCTTTCCGGCGTTCCGGTAATCTCATCGGACGACAGGCGTGTCAGGGTAATAAAACCGCTATCGTTTACAATCCGCTCAAACTGGCCGACCGCTTCCAAAAACTTCACCGCTGTTTCCTTGTTTACCTCTTTCGGCAGAATGAAGCCGCGACAGAGCGACGAGAAGTTGGATTGCATACGCATCCGCTCTTTCGTCGTTTTGGTGAGGAACAAAAAACAGGTGTGGTTGAGGTACGGGCGTTCGTTGAAGTGGCGTTCAAACGAGCGGCTAAGGAAACTCATATCTTCCTTATCCGTGGCGGGTTTGTAGCGTTCTTTTACGAACCAATCCTGCTTGTGTATGATACTGTAGTCCGGCAAAACCTTAACCGCTTTCGCCCAGGCGGAGTGTATGGCTTCGTATTCGGCAGAAGTAACGGTAAACAGTTCCGGTAAATCGACCCGAAAGCCTATCGTAATATCCGCATCCTTACTGATGATGCAGCCATGTTCGACGGAAAGCAACGGAAATTTGCTTTCAATCGTAGCCGCTTTTAGTACGTTACGCATACACGGCCTCCTTTCTCTTTTGGCGCAGGAAGAAGCGGCGGGAGTTTTTGCGGTTGATGAGGAAACGCGGGTGCTGGCGTTTAGCCAGCATTTTCATTAACCCGTATTCCCCATACTTCGCATTTAGGTTGAAAGTCAGCCATACCAACGCGGAGGCGGCAATCACGCCGAAGCCGATGCAGAACCATTGGTCAACGCCCGCCATGTATAGAATGACGAAGACGATGAACACGGAGAGCAGCCCACCCGCGAAAATAAAGAGGTATTGCGCTTTCAGCCCTTTGAACTCCACACTTTTCCCGATTCCTTTATTTAAATTGTATTCCATAATCGTTGCGGTTATGGAGATTAAAGGAAGAAGGAGCGCAGGATCGTGGCGGCGACAATCAGGAAGATACACGCGCCGAACCAGCTTGCAGCGGTTTTCGATGTATCGGGGTCGCCCGAACTGAATTTATTATAGACTTTGATACCGCCGATCAACCCGACGACTGCGCCGATGGCGTAGATGAGCTTCGTGCCGGGATCGAAGTAGGACGTTACCATGTTGGTGGCTTCGGTGATTCCACCGATGCCGTTGCCTTGTGCGAAGGCGCTTGCGGCAGCCATGATGAAGGCCGCCGACATAAGAATCTTTTTCTTTGTCATTGCTAATTTTTTAAGTAGCGGGGCGAGGGTGGGATTAGTCCCTCGCACACCGCCGGTTGATAATTGCTTTCTCTTTCTCTGATTTTTTTAGTGGTTGGTTGGCCGTAGCTAACCGTAATCTCGCTCTTTCATACCTCTTTTTTTAAATTGTTATTTACTATGCGAATGCCCGTGGATCAAAATCTTTGGGCGCTTTCACCGTTGGTTCGTCCGACATTTCCCCGGCTTCCCGCTTGCGGCGGTGGAACGCGGCAAAATAGTCATCCATAAGTCTGCCTGCGACGGTCTTCTTTTTCGGTTCACCGGATACGACCTGCTCGAACATATCGGTTTGGCGTATCTCGGTTATCACCCGTCCGGCTTCTTCCCTTTCTTCAGGGCTGGCGGCTTCGGGATTTTCTACCGTTTTCATCATACCCGATAAATCATCGAAGTATAATCCGCTTGCCACATTTACCCCGGACAATCCCCCCGCTTCCTCGCTTTCTTCGGTATCTACATTATCCTCGTTGTCGTCGGATTCTTCCCCCTCTGGCTTGTCGTCGATTACTAAATCAATCTCGCCGGAATTATCCGTTTCAACGCCGGAGGAAAAGACCCGATCCAGTTCGGAGGGAGGGATCGCTGCCGGAGTGTTTTGGGGTTCCACTTTCGCGTTTTCATCGGCAAATGTAGATGTATTTTCTTCACGTTTCTCGCTTTTAATCAGCGTGGTAGCTTGTGGCAGCGAGTGGCGTAGGACGAAGCCACTTTTTCCGACAATATCCTCTTTCGGGGGCGATTTGAACGGGTTGAAAGCTGTTTTTTTCGCCGCGTTCCTTTTCCGTTTTACCGACCGTTCCCATAGCAGGTAGCCCGCGAGGAAAATTAGGTACAGAGCGATGGCTATAATGAATATCCGTATCATAGCCTAAAAGACTTGTTCTATATTCTTTTCGTACAAGTCGGTAATATCGCCCTTGTAAGTGTCAAAATGGTTTTCCAGCACGTTATGCAGGAAGTCGAACAGGGACATTTCGTTTTTGCCGATGACATGCAGCGTCTTGGTAATCCGTTCGTGATGTTCTTTACTGATATAGGCCGTCTTACCGCTGCGGGCGGTAAGGGATGTTTTGTGCATGAACATCGACTTGTAATCCTTCGGTTTACATTCTTTTACCGGAGCGACCTTGCCGCGTCCGAATACAACTATCTTTTTCATTTTCTTTGTTTTTAATGGGTTTATAACAGGTCGCCTTGTTGCTGGCGGTACATTTCGTTGATTTCGTCTTTATTGGCTTGCAGGTGTTCTGCCAACACTGTGTCGATATAACCGCCGACACTAATATCATTTCCGGCACTCACCAACGCCCGCACCAGTTTGGCAATGACGGCGTGAACATCGTAGCTGATATAGACGCATTGGCGCGTTTTCATTTCGTTGCGCTTCAAAAAGGTTTCTTTGTAACCTGCCGACTGTCCGCGCTTGCGCTTGGACGGCTCCTTTACTTCCCTTGCCGGTTCGGGTTCTGCTGCCGGTACAGTTTCCCGTTCCGGTTCCGAAGAGGGTTGTTCCGTTTCTTCCGGTACAACCTGCGGCTCCAGCGGTGATGGTATAGGTTCGGGCTTTTGTTCCCGGTTGCTCTTTACCGCCTGACCGATGATAAAACCGGCATCGAGCCCGGAAGTGTCCACACGCTTATTCATGGTGGCTTACTTTTAAGATTTCCAGCAATTCTTGGATAAGCTCATCGAGGTTGCTTCCTTTTTCCAATGCCCTGTCAGCCGGAAAAAGTGTTGAGCGGAACAGCGGCTTGTGTTCGATGTTCTGCTCACGGCGGAAGCGCACGGAATTGGGTAGGAATGTTTTCAGAATAGGAAATCCCAATTCATCGATAACCTCTTCGTACACTTCGTACAATTCGGATTTCTCGCGTCCATCAACCTTGTTCCAAAACAGGTGAACGCCCTTGATATTGGATTTTCCGGTAGCGACGATATTGTCCCTTACTACAATCAGGTAATCCAATGTGCTTTCCAGTTCCACACGGTCGGCGACGATGGGGGCGATGATGTAATCCATGTGCGCCAGCGTGGGTATTAGGTCTTCGTTGTTCAATGTACCGGGCAGGTCGAAGAAAATAAAGTCAAATCCGGTTTCGGATTCTTCCGTTACTATTTCCGCATCGTCGATGGCGTTTCCAGTACTACTGCCTACCACTGGATAGGCTTTTTTACCGAGCCGTGTAAACAGTTCATAAATCATCCCTTTGTAAAATTCATCTTCCAGTGCAGACGCTAAATCCCGCTCCCGCATATTGTGAATGCTTAGTTGCGGGAAATCGCAGTCGACCACGGCAACATCAAACCCTTTTTCATAATGTAGCCAGGAGGCTACCAGCACGGTAAGGGCTGTTTTTCCGGCTCCACCTTTTTGAGTGCTGAACGCGATGTAAATCGGTTCTTTTTTACTTGCTTGCTTTTCCATTTCTTCTAATTTTTGGATTGTTAATTATTAAATTGTTCGTATCACTAAAGCGATACTGTTTTCTATCCGTTGCTATTTACTTTCACACGTATTTGCCTTTCCGCTTTTGTACTTTTCCGGTTATCCCGTTTTGCAAAGCGGTATCGACTTTTATCGTTCCTTGTTTACCGTTTCACCAATTCATAAATACAAAGCAATTTTTCAATACGACAGCACTTATTTACGACAGTACGACAACACAACAGCACAAATTTTCATTCCCATTTTTTTGATTTCTCAGCTATTTATCAACTTCAAAAAATAGGTAGGTAAATCCGTTTTCAGTTGCAAAGGAAAACCTTCTTTTTGAGGTAATCACCATGTTTTCGGGTGGTGGCAGCTTGTGGCGTCGAGTGGCGTCGATGAGTGACACACAGCGTGTTAGATATGCCCGTAACTTTACCGTCGATAACGTTACGGTCGGGTTCGGGGTCGTCTTTTAAGTTCAGACTACACCCTCTCCGGCTGCCTTTTTAAGTGCAAACTTTTCTTCCGGTGTGCCGGAACAAAAGCTGCCCCCTACGGGCAGATTTTCATTTGCGTCTGGGCAAATAGCAAGGTATGTTTCGAGTAACTCGAAACGATTTCCGTTACCGGAAATCCCTTGCTCTTCCAGAGGGGAAACTACCTCCGAAGTCGGTAGTTTTGGGGCGATGTTGCACCCGCCGTGACGGATTTATGAATCGTTTAAAAATCCGTATTATGAATGAAAGTAAAGAATCCCCTAAGCGGGGAAAAGGCGGGCGACCGCCCAAGAGCGACCCGGCGGAAAACTGTGTAATGGTACGTTTTTCCGATGTACAGTTCGCCGAGTTCCTTACCCTGTACGAGCAATCGGGCGTCCGCTCGAAAGCCCGTTTTATCCTTGCCCGCATTTTTGGCGAGGCGTTGCGTGTGATAAAAACCGACAGTTCGGCGCTCGATTTTGTGATGAAACTATCCGCTTTGTACGGGCAAATCCGTTCGGTCGGCGTAAATTACAACCAGGTGGTAAAGCAACTTCACACCACTTTCGGAGAGAAAAAAGCATTAGCTATGCTTTATAAATTGGAACAGGAAACGATAGAATTGTCGAAAATCGGGCGCGAAGTATTGCAGTTGTGCGAGCTGTTTAAGCAGGAATGTTTGTCTGAATAGTCCTTAAAAACATGGTAGCGGATATACATATAGGGAATAATTTGTACGGCGCTTTGTCGTACAATCAAGAGAAAATTGATGCCGGTTTGGGAAAAATTTTGGAAGCAAACCGCATCTTTGTTCCTGCCGACGGACAGTTTTCCGTGGGCGATTGTATGCGTGATTTTGAGCGGGCAATGCCTGAACAGACCACTACAACGCGCAGGATTATCCATATTTCCCTGAATCCACACCCGGAGGATAAGATAAGCGACGACCGGTTGGCCGACATCGGACGGGAGTACATGGAACGCCTCGGTTTCGGCGGACAACCCTACCTGATTTTCAAACATGAGGACATAGACCGCCAACACCTGCACATCGTTTCTACCCGTGTCCGCAGCGACGGCACGTTAATCAGCGACAAGAACAATTATGAGAAAAGCAAGAAGATTACCGACGGCCTTGAAAAGAAATACGGCTTGCACCCGAAAGACAAAAAGCAGGGCGAGGCGTGGCAACTTTCGCCGGTGGATGCTTCACGCAGCGACCTGAAAAAGCAAGTCGCCAACGCTATCAAGCCATTGACGACCATGTATAAATTTCAATCGCTCGGCGAATACCGGGCGTTGTTGTCGCTGTATAATATCGGAGTGGAGAAAGTAGAGGGAGAAAATCAGGGACACAAATACACAGGGCTGATCTATTCGGCGTTGGATGCCGACGGCAACCGTGTAGGCAAGCCGCTTAAATCTTCCCTGTTCGGGAAGTCCTACGGCATTGAGGCGTTGGAACAGACGATGAAGCAATCCGGCGAAGAAATCAAAGCCAATAAACAGGCGGCAAAGACAAAGGCGCTCGTTTCAGTGTCCCTGAATGCTTCCCGCAACGGTGGCGAGTTCCGAGTCAATCTGCGGGAGAAAGGTATCGACCTGATGTTACGCTATGGTAACGGGGGACGCTTGTTCGGGGTAACATTTATCGACCACAACAGCCGCACCGTCCTGAACGGTTCCGTGCTGGGTAAGGAATTTTCGGCTAATGCGCTTGCTATAAGGTTCGCAGATTTTTCGACGGACAAAAATCAGCAACATACTCCCTCCACGCCTGCGAAAGAAGCACAACGCCCGTCCGTTCAGCATGAGCCGGAGGACAAGCAACCGGCTACCGTCAAAGGATATTCGGGGGATGATTCGCCCGTCGGTAGTTTGCTTTCAGTGCTGACACCAGAGCCGGATCAGCACGATGCCAACGAGCCGATGCCTAAGAAAAAGAGGAAGAAAAAACGGAGGTATGGGAGGCAGGTGTAAAAAGGCAATTATTCAAATTGAACATATGGATTTACACATGTCATTTTCCAAAGGTTGTCATTTTCGTCATAATCGAAATAGATGCCATTTAGATTGTTAACTTCAGAAAAGTCGATATCTGAATTTTTCCCTATTTTGTTTACAACACCAAAATCTGAACTTAACAGATATTGCTCGTTATTAATCAATCTTGCAATCAATCGCTTAGTTTGTTCATGTACATTTCCGTAAGTAAAATCCGATACCATTTTGATTTTAAAAAATTCTCTTTTGGAGAATCTTACTAATAATTCAATCCATGATGCTGCATTTTCGGACACTTGCGTTATGTAGTAATCTGCATGAGTTATTAAATCTTGTTTATATGTTTTGATGCTTTTTTCCCAAAGGTCATCTTCATACAAATTTGCGATTTCATGGGCAGAAGACCTTGAACGAATACCTGCTTGGTAAATCTTGACTGATTTTATATCGGGTAAACCCAACTCTATAAGAATCGCCAGTTCTTCAATGATTTCCGATTCATCAATTAAATTTCTAAGTCTAAGTTTTTTTGATATCCCATTGAAAATCCATGGCAAATTAAAAGAATAATGATTTGTTATTATACCAATGGCATTGTCATGTTGTGCAATATCTGACATCGCTACACCACTCAACCATTTACTTCGTATTTCCCTCGAATCAGCACTCTCTATAGAGCCTTCTTTTAATACGTTTATATCATTAATCGTATTTTCAATATTTTCAAGAAGTGAAATTCGGTCTTCCAATGCTTGATCACCAACTATGTAATTTTGAACAAAGCCAATAACCTCATCTATTCTATCTTCAATTTGCAAATCGGAATTTATTGGAATACCGGAGGAAACTACACTTTCCCAATTTTCTTTTTCTTCCCCTACTTTCTTTGTTATTCCTTCAATTCTGGCTTTTACAAACTTTATTACATCTTCACCTGTTATGTCATTATAGTATTGAGTTTGCAAATATGCCAAAGATTTAGTGAAATGATCATCAACCCATTCTAATGCATTTCCTTCAGGATTATTAGAATTATGTAACGCTAATAAGCCGTCATCAATCCAATCAAGAAGTGCATTAATTGCATCTGATTGTTCGTGAATTTCATCAATACGATTTTCTGCAAGCAAATTAATTAATGTGTCAAATGGCAAACCATTTTGTAGTGATAAATTTTTCAGTGCTCTTATCAGCTTTAAAAAACCACTTTCTGCTTTATCTATATTGCCTTTATCCAAATAGCCAGTAATATTACTTCTTTCCCAATCAATTGTTCTTTTATTCTTTCCTGCAACATCGTGGGCAACTAAAATTTTCCCTTCATGATCGACAAATGCACGCCCAGCTCTACCTGCAATATTCCAAAAATCCCTTTTAGTTATTGGTTCTCCAGATTGATACAATGTTGAAAATATCACGGTTGATACTCCCAGATTTACCCCCTGCCCCAATGTTGAGGTTGCAATGATCACTCTGGGTTTTTCGCTTCGCATTAGTCGTTCCAATGGAAGTCGGACATCTGAAAGCAAGTCTGCATTATGACAAAATATCCCTTTTTTTGCAAATTTGAGCCATTCAGAGTCTTCTCCATAAGATTCAATACAGGCCAATTGGAAAGCTTTCCAATTAGCTTTGTTCTTAAATATAAATCTACCATCTTCGGGCTGAATACATTTTTCATATTCTCTTGCTATGGTGAATACAGACTTCTTAATACCAACGAAAATTAAAACGGGGCCAAAATTCTTTAGTTTGTATGCAGTAGTTGCAATAGCCTGATTTTTGTTTTCTGGAAAATAATGAGCTTTTCTTTGTCGTGGCTTTTTAGGCAATTCTTGTCGCACGACAAAATTAGGGTTAAATGAATTTCTTTCTGTATCAGTGCTTCTCCAATTTAAATTAACAGAAACTCCGTTCCACTCCATTATTCCAATTCTTTCATCGGAAGGCCGCCAATTTTCTTTATATACATTGTCGGAAGAACCGGTTAGCCATTCAGATAAATCTTCAGCATTTGGTAAAACGGCAGACAAAAGCAAAAATTTACCACCATTAGTGCCAACATGGTATCTTAGTTCTTCATAAAACATTTCATTTACGATAAGCCTTTTGTTTGCTCCAAGTAAATGTCCTTCATCTACAATTACTAACTTGATGCATGAAAGAATTTCTTTACTACTTCTTAATAGGGCTTTAGCCTTTTCCGGCGTTGCTACAATTACAGAAGATTCATTTATGATTCTTTCGTCAAGTTTACTAAACAGACTACCACCGTATAAATGTGATACTGAAATATCGAGATTGCTAAAAATTTCGTCAAGTGAATTTTCTATTTCATAGGCCAATGACCTGAAAGGGGCTATGAAAAGAATTTTTGCATCAGGCTCATTCACCAAGCAGTTCAAAATTGCAATTTCACCAATCCTTGTTTTGCCACTACTTGTTGGAATACTGACGATACTTCCGTTTTGTTCATTATTTAAAACTTTGGGTAAAGAATTCCTTTGGGTAAGAAATAACTCCGTGATACTTCCGTTTTTATATACTAATGACTGTATATACTTTAACGGAAATTTATCGTTAGTGTTGAAATAACGTCCCAATACATGCCATAATGAAGATTCTTTGAATCCCTCCATAATAAGAAGCAATAACCGGATTACCCACCAAATATCAGGTTCTCCTTTTATTTCAGCTATTTCTTGAAGGTCAATAAGATTTCTTTTTGCAATTTCTAAAAACTCATTGTTTCCTGTGTGGTAGAATTGCACATAATAACTTAGGGCTTTAGCTATTGTGATCTCATAGATTTTCGTAGTATTATCTTCTTCAAAATGTTCAGATAAATACACATCAGCATAACTGAAATCTGTGATAATTTGATCTATCTCGTTTAGTAACTGATCGAAATCTCTATTGAGAAACAGAGATACTAATGAAAATATTACCGTGTCGCTTTGAAGCTTTCGTATAAGTATAAATGATTTTGAATATTGGAAACAAACATAATAAGCAAGCGCAGAAATCAGACAAAATAATTTTTTATTTTTTGTCTCGACATTAATTGACCCATGTATGTGTTCAAGCATCGAAGCCCCTTTTTCTAAAGAATGAGTTGCTTCTTTGTAGCGGTGATTTTCAAAATAATTACATCCAATATTAAGATATTTAAAAGCAAGAATATTTAGTTGTTCATCCTTAATAGTATATCGAGGAAAATTCTGTTGGGATTCTCTCGTGTTATAAAGGATATATCTTGCATTAGCTTGCGCTATCAAATTTTGTAGAGTAGAATCTGATTCTAATGCCCGATAACTTTCTTCAATATGTTCAATATTCATAACAAATCAGGATTAGCAATTAGTTCTTCTGCTCTTTCAAATACGGATTCAATAAATCCTTCCGGGTCATCAATGCCAACTGAAATGAAAACCAAATTAGAATTATCACTATTCAGATGCCTTTCGACAGTTCTTGAAGTATCGGTATTGCTCAACAACAATCCTGCATAAATCAAATCACCTCTATCTTTTACATCCTGTACTATATAGTCATCTAATTTCCTTGCAAGAGGTTCGTTTGTTTTTGCTATTTCTTCTACCAAAAATGTATATGACAAAGGTAGCGTATCTTTACTCAATGAATTAGTAATATCTTCGATAACAGCCTTTGAAGGTGCTTGTCGAAATTTGGATTCTCCTAAATATATTTTAATTTTTTCATTTCCATTTTCTTCAAACAGGTCAACCATTAACGTATCATCACCTTTTATCGCTTGATCAACATTAGGGTTATACTTTAATTTGAATACCTTAATAAACTCTTTTCCTTGTGTTGTTTGAACATAGTCGGTTAAAAGTACTTCTGTTGCATTACCTTTCTTTACCTTGTCTGCAGCAGGTAGCTTTCTATGTTGTTCTGCATATTTTTCAAAACCTAAACTTCCATATTTTTCTTTCAGTCTATCTATCCTAAATTGAGTATAATGATGGCTAATAATTTTTCTTGCCATCCATTCAATTAAATCGTAATCTACAGCAGTGGATTCCGTCAGTTCTCTATGACATTTTGTGGCAGAATCGGGCAAGTCATTTACTCCAAGCCATTTTCCAAACGGATGTGTATTATCAGGATGTTCACCTATTAGTTCTTCTTGTTTTGTCATAATTACAAGCTTAAAATAAATACTATTATTTTCCCATTTTCTCACTTATATTAACACCTGCCATTCACCAAGTCTTGTAGGAGTTGAACTTTATTCAATTCTGAATTTGCATTAACGTTGTGAAGAAAACCGGCGTTGTGTTTATCTGATTTATCTATGATAGCCATTAATAATTCAATATTATTTTTCTGTATCTGAGTAAGTTTAGAATATTCCTCTATAATTTCATCCGTTTCATGTGTATTTGTGTACTCTGTCATCTTACCAAATAAGCCAACCACTACATCCGAAAGTTGGATTAGAATGTCAGATTCAGAATCAACAAATTGATAATTGGTAATAGGGGTGCTATTGTCGAGAATTGCAATATCAGCCAACTGCTCTTGAATGGTTACTTCAATATCTAAAATATGTTGGGAGTTTTTAAACATATAGATAGATGTCAGGTAATAATGAACAAAGCTATCAATAAGCATGTGATTTACGTTATCTCTCAAAAATGTAAGGTCATTCTTCTTTAGCGCCCCTTGCAATAAGCCTTTAAACATCATCAATGGGAAATGTAGGTTTAATTCATCCTGATAGTTCTCAATCAAATTAATTATAGCTTTACAGAAAGGTTTAATGTTATTTTCTTGTAGGTTAGGGTAGTTGTGGCGATAGAATAAATCATGGATAAAATCAATTTCCAATTTACAGATGGTATAAAAAGCATCTTTCATGGCGGGAGCAAAACCTAACATCTGCATCTGGTTAAATCCAGAATTTTCTATTGCAGAATCCACAATATCCGCAAGTGACCAATAAAGATAATTAAGGCTAAAATAATGCAAATACAAATTGGAATCGAAAACACGGCGTAATATAGGTTCGAGTTTTTTCGATGTAAGGCAAGTTAGAAAATCACCGTTAGCAACCGTTTTGAATTTCACCTCGGTTTGATTGGATGGCAATTTTAAGAAATCAAAAATATCATCAATTTGTGTACGTTCACCAGAATACACTACTCCTCCTAAAACAAAATTAGCATCCAATGAATTGTTAAAATCAAACTCACGAACTTTGAGTTTCCGAAAGTTATTTGTTTCATCGTAGAAAAAAGTACAGCTGGTATTAAAATCAGCGTTGGGGTTAGCAAGTATTGCAAATTCCCTTAACTTCCCTATTTCATAATCCATATTATACAGCATAAAGAATTTTGCCAGCAAAGATACGATTTTGTAGCTGAATAACAGAATCATATCGTTGATATTCATGACATCAACGCCACATGCTGCCATATCGACGCCACAAGCTGCCACGCCCCGGAAACATAGCTTCGGGGCGTTTTTGTCTTCTTAGTTTCGCATTTCAATCCATTGTCAAACAACAAAAAACAAATTGATTATGCAGCAAGAAGATGATTTGAGAGGCTTGGCAAAAGTCATGGACTTTATGCGGGCGTTAAGTATCCTGTTCGTCGTGATAAACATCTATTGGTTCTGTTACGGCGCAATCAAAGAGTGGGGAATCAATATCGGCGTGGTCGATAAAATACTGCTCAATTTCAACCGCACTGCCGGACTTTTTACGTCGATTTTATGGACGAAAATCTTTGCGGTGGTATTCCTTGCCCTGTCCTGTTTGGGAACTAAGGGCATAAAGGACGAAAAGATAACCTGGAATAAAATCTACGTCTGTCTGATTTCCGGTTTTGTTTTCTTTTTCCTGAATTGGTGGCTTTTGATTTTACCATTCCCGTTGGTCGCCAATGCCGGATTTTACATTTTCACAATGTCGGTCGGCTATATCCTGTTACTCATGGCGGGTATATGGATGAACCGCTTACTCAAAAGTAATCTCATGGACGACGTTTTCAATACCGAAAACGAATCGTTCATGCAGGAAACTCGCTTACTCGTAAACGAGTGTTCCGTCAATTTACCTTCGCGTTTTTGGTTTAAGAAAAAGATGTGGAAAGGTTGGATTAACGTCGTAAACCCATTCCGCGCAGCTATCGTGTTGGGTACGCCCGGCTCCGGTAAATCATATGCTGTGGTAAATCAATTTATCAAACAGCAAATAGAAAAGGGCTTCTCGATGTACGTGTACGACTTCAAATTTCCCGACCTTTCCACCATTGCTTACAACCACCTACTGAATAACCGCGAGGGTTACGCCAAAGTCCCGACATTTTACGTTATCAATTTCGATGATCCGTCGCGTTCCCACCGTTGCAATCCGATTAACCCCTCATTCATGGACGATATATCGGATGCCTACGAATCAGCCTATACAATCATGCTCAACCTCAATAAAACGTGGGTGCAGAAACAGGGCGATTTTTTTGTGGAATCACCTATTATTCTGTTCGCTTCGATAATCTGGTATCTGCGCATCTATCAGGATGGGAAGTATTGCACGTTTCCCCATGCGATAGAGTTTTTGAACAAGCGTTACGAAGATATATTTCCGATTTTATCTTCCTATCCCGAACTGGAAAACTACCTATCGCCATTTATGGACGCATGGCTCGGAGGCGCTGCCGACCAGCTTCAGGGGCAAATCGCATCGGCTAAAATCCCGCTTTCCCGTATGATTTCGCCGCAGTTGTATTGGGTAATGTCGGGCGACGAGTTTACCCTTGATATTAACAACCCTGACGAGCCGAAGATTTTGGTTGTCGGTAACAATCCCGACCGGCAGAATATTTACGGTGCGGCGTTGGGGCTATATAACTCGCGCATCGTAAAACTCATTAACAAGAAAGGCCAGCTTAAAAGTTCCGTTGTCATTGACGAGTTGCCGACTATCTATTTCAAAGGGCTGGACAACCTTATCGCCACCGCCCGAAGCAACAAAGTCGCCATACTTTTGGGCTTTCAGGATTTTTCGCAGTTGAAGCGCGACTATGGCGATAAAGAAGCCGCCGTAGTGATGAACACCGTCGGCAATATCTTCTCTGGTCAAGTCGTCGGCGATACGGCAAAAACGCTTTCCGATAGGTTTGGAAAAGTTTTGCAAAAACGCCACTCCATGACGATTAACCGCAACGACAAATCCACTTCCATAAATACCCAAATGGATAGCCTGATACCACCGTCGAAAATTTCCAATCTGACGCAGGGAATGTTTGTCGGAGCGGTAGCGGACAACTTCGACGAGCGCATCGAACAGAAGATTTTCCATTGTGAAATCGTCGTCGATAATGAGCGGGTAGCCGCCGAAACCAAAGCGTACAAGAAGATTCCCATCATCACCAACTTTGTTGATGAGAACGGTGTTGACCACATGAAAGAAATGATACAGGAAAACTATAACCGCATCAAAGCTGAAACCAAACAGATCGTCGCCGACGAGTTGCAACGTATTGCGGACATCCCCGACCTGTGCCACCTGTTACCGAAAAAAGATGAGTAAAACCTGAAACAGTAGAGCCGCTTTTGAGCGGCTCTACTGTATGTTGTTGGAAAAATCCAGCATTAGATGATAAATAACTATTTCTTGTTTTCCTGTACTATGTGTCGAACAGTAACAATACTCAAAGTCATCCTTAATTTTTCGAGGTTGCAAGTTAAAATTTGTATTTGTTTTGAAATTTTGATTAGCCAGCAAACCGTTGATACAAATCGTGTTTTTATGAATATCAATTGGCTGAACAATGAATCCGATCATTCCATTAATATTCTTGTAAGTCGAATATTTGCCAGAAACAAACCTACATATACCATCAGAAATATATTTCCCGTTTAGTCCTGTTGTCCCCGTCTGATTTTGAGAATCTAAACGCTTGCATTCGATTATATAATACGCTTTTGTATCAATAAAGGTGTTTTGGGTTTCTATTTTTATATCGGTTCTTCCTAAATTGTTATCTTCCGGAACTTCCCTGTTAAACAAGAAATCCATCAATTTTACTTGCTTTCTTACGTTATTATCGTTCAAATAATCTTTTAAGATAACATCCCGGATTTTATTTTCATCAGATTCTAATCGAACATCATTTGCTATCATCATATTATAACAAATAATTATTTTAGATAGGATACCTTCAAATTCCGCATTATATAAAGTGGAACAATACTTATAACTGGAAGCATTTAACTGTGCAAACATCATTGATCGCCCCTCCCAGCTGTGATTATTGCATCAGCAAACTCATTAACATCAAAATAGCCTATGGCTTTATGCCAAAGCCTCATTTCATTCGGTTTGATAATGAAAAAATCTTCTCCATTGTTATCAAAACCACGAATGTCTTTTTGAACAAAAAGTTTATCGGTAATTCTTTCACTTCCTATTTTAGATAAGAATGTCAATATTTTGGCATTGTCTTGTTTTTTAATCCAAGTAATTGCTTGCTTATATTCTTTCGTGGGAATCATTCTAAAAAACATTCCCACAATTTGCTTCGTATACCAAATTTCAACAACAAATTTTCTATCTCTATTATCTAATTTTGATTTAAAACGCTCTACAAACAATGACGCATAAGAATTTAGGATAGCCGCATTAAAAGAAATAGGTGAAAATAGTTTTTCTTTTTCCCTATCATTTCCTACAATTAGAATACGATTTACTTCTAAGGCATAATTCACAAGCGCAATTTCAACATCATTTAATGATAGCTTCTGAAAGATTATATTATTTATGTTTTTTAATTCTACCTCAATTTTATTTTTCAGGGTGCTGATTTTGATATTGTCTTGTATTGTTGCTTTAGTAATTTCAGAAAATAATTCCTGATTGTCTTGTTGTAATTTATCAATATTTCCCCCTATTTCCAAATCAATATATGGCAGGGTGAATTTATTATAATTCTTTACTCTTTCCCTTTCAATCCCAATTGAAGCAAAAGTGCTGATTGAATAATAGGCAAACAGGGATGTGCTTAAAATAGCAGCAATATTATGCAGTATATTCAAGTCGGCATTGTTCAGTATTTTGATAGATGTAATAGAGTCTTTAAATAAAATATTTTTAGTTGAGATAGCACATTTGGCTGTAAGGGTTTGCAAATCTACTCCTTCTCTAATAAGGAGCATGGGAGAGTGATATATCCTCGTGTCTTTTACAATATCAATCTTATTCGTATCTAATTTTGCAACACCATCATAATTAATATAGAATGAATTTATTGCCTCTGTCTTTAAAAAAGGGATTCCCATTATAGACGATGTATCTTTGGGATTTTCCAAAGCTTTTTTTCTACTATGAATTCCTGTGGCACTAACAAACTTATTCTTATCACATATGATTTTTTGAATAGACGAATGATTTTCTTTTAATCGTTTGATGAAATTAAAGTCTAAATAAGACCCATAAACTAAAACCTTCCACAGCCAATCAAATTCCTTAAATTTCTTTTGCTGAACGGTTTTATAGTCAGTTCTATTTATGGTAAATATTTTAAATAAAGAGAAAAATCTACTTCTCTTTAATGTTATGTGCTGAACAATATTATCATCAGTATTTTTGCCATTTGCGTATCTGTAAAAAAGAATAGCAGCTGGAGCTATTGCTGGATCATTTGATCTCTCGAATACTTCATGTCTAACAGGGGCTAATTCGAAAATTTTATTTATAAAAAATTCTTCTAACCAATATTGCCTAAAAGGGCTGACATTCTCTTTGTTATAGCCGAGATTGTATAAACTACTGCTTCTTACAATTAACGAAACTTGCGTATTTTGTTTGCAAAAATCGCTGACTCTTAATACAAAGCCTTCTGCAATTTCATTGTTATTAATTGCTATGTCAAATTTTTTGTATAAATGTTTTTCTTTCTTTTTCCTATTTGCCAAATATTTACTTCCAAAATTCCCAATTCCGCCACCTTTCCAAGGCGGATTCCCTATAATGTATGTAAAATTAATATTTTCAAAAAAAACATTAAATTCAGCCTTTGTGTCAAAAAAATCAGCCTCAAAGAAATTTTTGTTGAAAAGAATCGGAAATTTAAATGTTTCTATTTCCGGTGGCTCTAAGTAGTCAAGTAGTGTTAGATAAATTGAAAATATAGCAACTTGTACAGCACTTAAATCTTTGTCAACGCCATAAATATTTTCTTTTGCTAATTCTTTTATGGCTTCTTTAAACTCGTTGGACTTTATTTCAACCCCTGTTGAAATATATTTCTCAACAATTTTCCGCAGAGTTTCTACAAGGAAAATTCCGGAACCGCAGGCTGGGTCTAAAACTTTACAATCATAACCATCATTGCTACTTAACTTCTTTTCTACAGTTTCTTTCAATATATAATCTACCAAAAACAAAGGCGTATAGTATGCACCTTCATCTTCCTGATTCTCTTTTCCTATAAAGAGTTCATACACATTGCTAATAAACTCTATTGGAATAATTGAAAAATCATAAAATTCAAATAGTGATAGTTGCTGCTTATCGAGGTCTTCTCCTTGTAATAGTCTTTTTATTACTTGGTAATTCTCTGTCGATATTTGATTGTACTCGTTTTCGGAAATAGGAAACAAGTCACCATTGAAGCCTTTTTCGGAGTCTTCCAAATAATCAAAAAAACTTTTAGCTCTTTGAGGATTATCCAATAAATCGTAAAACTCATTATTAGACCAATGCTTGGAAGTGCCTTCAAAACATAGTTTGACTTTACGGTCAATTAGATAGCGTACAAATATAACTTTCCCAATTAAGGCATTGGCAATTTTTGAATCTAAATCCTGTACCAGTATCTTACGAGCTGCATTTATATTTTGAAGTAAAAAATAATCAACCCTATTCTTGTAGTTTAATTGTTCACCATATTGCCCCCAAGTTTTTCCTGTTACTAATTCAAAATAATTGAAATCATTTAGCTTCTCAATTCCACCTAATTTCTCAAGTGTCCTCTCATCCTTCAGAAAGGTAAAGCCATTAAAGATTTCGACACTATCATTTTCACTTATTATAGCTATCGGCGATTCATTAAAATTCCAGATAGCTTCGTGCAATTCTTGTTTGTTCGAGGGATTCTCAAAAAACAAAATCAGGGGTTTATTATCAAAGCAGAAGAAAGCTGTAGGTTGTATTTTCCGTTCAATAAGCCTTTTTACTCGATTTGGGAATGCGGTAGCTTTTTTCCATTGCTCATCAGCCATGAAAAAAAGTCCATCTTTTCCATTCAAACCAAGATTTGATATAACATCTTCAATCTTACTCATTTAGACATCAGCTTATCTTAAAATAATCTCATTCATCACACAATATCTCCAATTTTGCAAATATACGAATAAAAAGCCAGACCTTGAAAGCAAAGCAGTCTTTATTTTCGTAAGGCTTCCGCTTCAACGCCACACACTTCCAAATCGACGCCACAAGCTGCCAACACCCTAAAAACAGCCTGTTGTTCAACTGTTTACGCATACCTTCGTTCCGCATTAATATTAATGCGGAATCATTAAATCATTTTTTATCATGGATGAAAAAGTAAAAAACGAAGACCCGAAAGTCCTATTAACGAAGGGCGAAGATGGCAAAATGAAAGTCATTGCGGGAGAAGGTAAGGACGGCAAGCTGAAAACCGTCAATCCCACGAAAGAGAATGCCGACAGCTTTCTCAAAATCGACACGCGCGGCAATGCGCTGGAAAATTTCTTCAAGAAGTTTTCCGCACAGTTCAAACACCCATCGCATACGGGTATCTACGCCGTAAGCGCCAATGCCGTCGATAAGATGGCGGCGTTCCTCGACAAAATCATGAAGGTTGACCCCAACGACAAGGTACTCGACCCGTACCGTGTGACGCCGGAGGGCAAGATTCAGGAGCAGGCGCAGGGCAAGTACCAGCCGCTTGACCTGAACAAGCTCGACTGGAAAGAAGCCGACAAATTGGGGCTTTCCGGCGAATCGTTGCAGGAGGCGCTCAAAGCCATGTCTTACGGCCACAAGTCGCCCGGATTGCTGGAAATCCGTATGGAAATCGACGGCAAGGAGTTGCAGGCCAAAGCCCGCCTGTCGTTCGAGCAACAGCCCGACGGCACGATTAAAATCCAAACGCATCCCTATCAGGAAAAGCCCGATTTTGAAAAGCCGTTTATGGGCGTACTATTCACCCCCGACGAACAAAAGCAACTCACCACCACCGGCCACGGCGGGCGTGTCTTTGAGTTGGAAATGACACCCGGCGGCGAGAAAGTCCCGGCGCTCGTGTCGCTGGATAAAATCACCAACCGCGTGGAAGCCGTTCCGCTTTCCGAAATTCAAATTCCTCAGAAACTCAAAGGCGTGGAGCTTTCGCAGGAGCAGCAGGACGGTTTAAAAAACGGTCAGGGTGTGCTTGTAGAGAACATGGACAAAAAGCAACGTCCCGGAGAAGAACCCGGCGCGAAAATCACGCGTATCGTGCAATACAACGCCGTGAATAAAAACTTCGACTTCCTGTTTACTCCCGAACAACGCCAGCAGCACCAACAGGAACGGGCGGCAAAAGAGGAACAGAAAACGGGGCAGGACGACAACCTGCCGCTTAAAGCCCGCAAGGTCGGCGAAGTATGGGTGCGCCCCGTACAGGGCGGCGTCGAATTGACCCGCGAACAGTTGAAAGACCTGCTGAATAACAAGCCTGTCTTTGTGGAAGGCATGGTCAACCAAAACACTAAACCCAAACAGGCGGAAGGGGCGCAGCAGGTGGAAACGACCGACCAGCAGGGACAGAAGTACAACGCCTGGGTATGGCCGGATCAGGAAGCGGGGCGCATCCGCCACACCAGCCTGCCGCCGGAGCAATGGAAAGAGATACAGGCGAAGAAGCAGGCACAACCCGTCGAAGGCTTCAAAACGCAGGTTGCCGTAAACAACGAGGGTAAAACCAACGAGGCGACCAAGCAATTGACCGAACCGCTGAAGAAAGGGCAAACGCAACCTACCGAAAAGAAGGAGGAGAAGAAAGAGCAAAAGAAGGAGGAACAACGGCAATCCCCCGCCAAGCCCAAGAAAAGCGCCGGGCGCAAAATGTCGTAACACTATTTTCAAACCACTAAAAAAATCAGAAGATGAAAGTTTGTATAGCAGAAAAACCAAGTGTGGCGCGTGATATAGCCGCTATTCTGGGAGCAACGTCAAAGAAAGACGGATATATGGAAGGTAACGGCTGGGCTGTCACCTGGGCGTTCGGCCACCTTGTAGGGTTGGCAATGCCCGAAGCGTATGGTTTCACGAGTTTCCAACGCAAAAACCTGCCGATATTGCCGCAGGAGTTTACCCTGATTCCCCGCCAAATCAAAGAGGGCAAGGAATACAAGAACGACCCCGGCGTGATGAAGCAACTTAAAATCATCAAAGAGTTGTTCGGACGTGCCGACGGCATTGTCGTGGCCACCGATGCGGGTCGCGAAGGATGCTTGATCTTTAGGTATATCTATTCTTTTTTAGGATGTACCAAACCGTTTCAACGGTTGTGGATAAGCTCACTGACCGACAAGGCAATCCATGAGGGTTTTCAGAATCTCAAACCCGGTAGCGATTACGACAATCTGTATTTATCGGCGAAAGCAAGAAGCCAAGCCGATTGGGTAGTCGGGATTAATGCCTCGCAAGCCCTGTCGATTGCAGCCGGGCGCGGCTCGTGGTCGCTCGGTCGTGTCCAAACCCCGACATTGGCGATGATATGCAGCCGCTATCTGGAAAACAAGGACTTCAAACCGCAAACGTATTTCAAATTAAAGATGCATACCGCCAAAGAAGCTACAGCATTTGCCGTTTTGTCGGTGGACAAGTACGACAACCGTACCGCCGCCGATGAAGTGTTGCAACAAGTACGCGCCGTCGGAACCGTCCGTGTTACGGCGGTCGAAAAGAAAGAAGTGAAGCAGGAACCGCCGTTGTTGTACGATCTGACTGCACTTCAAAAAGAAGCCAACAGCAAGCACGGCTTTTCGGCGGATAAAACGCTGAGCATCGCACAGGCGTTGTACGAGGACAAAAAGATTTCCTACCCGCGTACCGGCTCCCGCTATATTTCAGTCGATGTGTTGGACGAAATACCGCACCTGATTGCTACGTTGAAAAGCCATCCCCGTTTCGGCGCTTACGCGGCGGGAATGGATAACATCGTGTTAAACATCCGTTCGGTGGACGATAAAAAAGTAACCGACCACCATGCGCTTATCATCACTGGAGATCCGGCGGACGGATTAACCGGCGATGAGCGGACAATTTACGATATGGTAGCCGGTCGAATATTAGAATCATTCTCCAATCGTTGCACCAAAGAGAACACCGCCGTTTCGCTGGACGCGGGCGGCGTACACTTTGTCGCAAAAGGCAGCGTAACGCTACTTCCCGGATGGCGAAAAGTTTGGAACGCCACCGATGAAGAAGCGCAGGACGAAGACGTAACCACGCTGCCCGCCTTGTTGCAAGGCGATGTGCTTCCCATTAATGATATGGAAGCGTTGGAAAAGCAGACCAAGCCCCGCCCTCTACACACCGAGAGCAGTTTGCTCGGTGCTATGGAATCATGCGGAAAAGAATGTGAAAACGAAGACGAATGCGAGGCGATGAAAGACGCGGGTATCGGTACGCCCGCTACCCGCGCCGCAATTATCGAAACACTCTTTGCACGGGAATACATTACCCGTGAGAAAAAATCGCTCGTTCCCACCAACAAAGGGTTGGTAGTCTATTTGGCCGTGAAAGACAGGAAAATCGCGGACGTGGCGATGACCGGACAATGGGAACACGCTCTTGCCAAAATCGGCTCCGGCGAAATGGATGCCGCGACCTTCCACCGCTCGATAGAGATCTACGCCTCGCAGATTACTACCGAACTGTTGGAAATCCCGTTTGAACGCACCGACGACCGCCCCGGTTGCGGTTGCCCCAAGTGCAAAAACGGGCAGGTTACGTTCTATCAGAAGGTCGCCAAGTGCAACAATGAGAACTGCGGGCTGACCGTGTTCCGCAGCATTGCCAAAAAGGATTTGACCGATACACAGCTTACCGCTTTACTGATAAACGGAAAGACCGGAACAATCAAAGGTTTTACGAGCAGTAAAACGGGTAAGACGTTCGATGCCGCCGTAGCTTTCGATGCCGATTACAAAACCGTGTTCCAGTTTGAGGATAAGAACAAAGGCGGCGGAAAGAAAGGCAAGTACAAGTAATTTCTTTACCTTTGCCACTGAAAGAATCAATGACTTGCTAATTAGGGATAATTGCTTGACATCTGATTTTTTTAGTGGTGGACACTCGGAGCTTACTCCGGGTGTCCTTTTCCGTTTCTCCCCATTTTTTTACCACTAAAAAATCAAAAGATGAAAGCAAATAAATCTACCGCCGTGAAATTATCCTATTTCCGGCTCTCTTTACTTTCCTATTTACGCGAATCGCATCCCGACAAAGCCGACGACAAACAGTTTATTGCCGCCCGTGGCGATGCGGCAGCCGAAGCGTACAGCAACATCATCAAATTGGGCGGTTCCCATGATGAAGCCGAAGAAACCGCTTCCCAAATACTTTACTCAGGATTACATTTCTCCCCGTACCGCACCATCGTCAACATACTTTGGGACGAGTTTACGGACGAAATAGATCCTGCGCTGGCCGAAGGCGTGGCGATAGAATTATTGCCCCGTTTGTCGGCTGTCATAGGAAACTACACGTTGTCGGACGATTTCGTCGGTAGTCAGGAGTACCAGCTGCTCTACACGGAACTGACCGGCGCAATCCTAACATTCCTCGAAGATGGCATTCAATAAGAAAGCCCGACTTCGGGACAACATCGAGGCAATCCGCATCGCGTTCGACCTCGACAAAGAAGGACGGCAGGCTACGCTCGCCGAACGTGAATCATTGGAAGCCTACTGCGGTTTCGGGGGGATTAAAGCCGTGTTAAGCCCTGCCGAAAAACCGGAAGACGTGCAGCAATGGACGAAAACCGACAGCGAACTGTTTCCGCTGGTTACGGAACTGCACGGGTTACTGCGTAGCGGATCGGAGAACACAGCCGAATACAACCGCTATGTTTCTTCATTGAAAAATTCCGTGCTGTCCGCCTTTTACACCCCGCCCAAAGTGGTGGACGCACTGGCGGCAGCTTTGAAAGAAAGCGGTGTTAATCCTGTTCGTCTGCTCGACCCCTCTGCCGGAACGGGTGTCTTTTTCGAGGCTATCCAACAACTAAATCCCCGCTGTGAGGCGACACAGTTTGAAAAAGACCTGCTGACGGGTAAAATCCTTTCGCACCTGAACCCCGCCGAAAATGTGCGGATAGAGGGGTTTGAAAATATAGAATCCCGCTACAACGGTTATTTCGACGTAGCCGTCAGTAATATCCCGTTCGGCGATGTAAGGGTTTTTGATCCCGCGTACAGCAACGCCAAAGATGATGCCCACCGGCAAGCATCCGGCACAATCCACAATTATTTCTTTATGAAAAGCGTCGATTGTGTCCGCGAGGGCGGATTGGTGGCGTTCATCACTTCGCAAGGCGTACTAAATTCCGAAGCCAACCGTCCCGTACGTGAATGGCTGATGGAGCGGTGCGAACCTGTTTCCACCGTCCGATTCCCGAACAATCTTTTTTCCGACCAGGCTGGAACGGAAGTCGGCAGCGACCTGATCATCCTGCAAAAGAAAGTGCCGGGCGGGGAATTATCTGAACGCCAACAGGATTTCATCAATAGCCGGAAGCTCTCTAATGGCATATCGGTCAATAACCTGTTCCAGACGTTCGACCGTGTAATCCACGATAACGTAAAGGTCGGAACCGACCCTTACGGAAAACCCGCAATGGAATTTGCCCATTCCGGCGGTGTGGGTGCTATTGCCGCCGAACTGCGCGGAATGCTGCGTGATGATTTTTCCAAGCATTTGGATGTCGAGTTGTACAAACAACACGCCCCGCAGTTGGAACAGTCCGTCCCCAAAAGTGTCGGTTACGAACCAAAGGCGCAAGACCTGCAGAAAATGGGCGAAATGATGGAAGTCGCCCATGGGAAAGACCGGGAATTGTTTATGCAAGCCCAACCAGAGGATTACCGGAGTGAGCAGCAGGATGAACCTGCATCCAATGACCTCAATCCTCTTTGGCAGGCGGACGAACTCGACCCCTTTTGGCAAGTCATTGAAGATGATTGGTTCCCCGAAGAAAAAAAGTTTGGGGATAAGCAAAAACAAACCGTTGCTGGAACGCTACCAAAGGAAGACAATCCCATCATTGAGAAAGAAGAAACACCGGAGATACAGGATAAGCCTGTTCAGCCGAGAATACAGGGTTCCCTTAACTTCGACTTTTCCGATCCGGTTCCGCCACCGGCACAATCGGGGGAGCCGACTACGGAGGTGAAAGAGGTGGAACCGGGGTACAGCATCAATAACCAACCGCTCATATCACTCTATGACTTGTTTGGCTTATCTGCCGAAGAACGCACACAGGTCAAACCCAAAAACAGCCGTTCCCGCCGCCGGGTGGAGATACCCCAGCCGAAAGCGACACAGGGGCGCAAATCATCAAAAAAGGATGATGACCATCCGTTAGACTGGCGGGAAGAAATCATGCTGGAAGCCCGCAAAAAAAGGCAGGAAGCGGAAAAGCAAGCCAAAAGGGGAAACAAAGCGGAAACAAAAACAGACTCCAAACCCGTTTATCCCGTTTTCGATGCCCGCAAGGAGGAACAGCTTGAAAGACTGCGGGAGGAACAGGCGCGAGAAGAACGGATGAAGCCAGTTCCCTTTGCCGTGCCGGAACAGGGATTACCGAAACATTACAAAGAAGGTTCGCTGGTAACGAACGACGACAATCGTATCGGCTACCTTCGCGATATAAACGGCTTCCGTCCCATGTTCCACCCGCTATCAATGACAGTAGCGCAAGGGAAACGGGCATCGCTCTACATCGAAATCCGCGATACCTACCACCACCTCTACCTGAACGAAGCCGACACGCTGCGTGAAAATCCCGCCTTGCGGCAAATGCTCAATCACCTGTACGACGATTTTACCAAAAAATACGGCAACCTGAACGATGCGAAAAACCTCGACCTGATAAAGATGGATGCCGGAGGACGGGAAATCCTGTCATTAGAGCGTTACCGCGAGGGCAAAGCGGTAAAGGCGGATATTTTCGAGCATCCCGTGGCGTTCAACAACCGGGAGATTACCCATACCGACAACGCCCGCGACGCGCTGGCCGCTTCGCTCAACAAACACGGGGCGGTTAATCTGGAATACATGGCATCTCTAACGGGCGGAACGGAAGAAAGCCTGCTGGCGGAATTGAAAGGGCGAGTATATTTCAATCCGTTGGTGGGCGTTTACGAAGTCGCCGATAAGTTTATCGCCGGAAACGTCGTATCCAAAGCTGACGAAGTACAGCAATTCATCGACCGCCATCCCGACCACGAAGCCGCCAAAGAATCGCTGGCCGCCTTGCAGGAAGCCACTCCGAAACCCATTGTCTTCGATGAATTGGATTTCAATTTTGGCGAAAGGTGGCTACCTACGGGCATCTATGCCGCATACGCTTCGTACCTCTTTGAAACAGACGTTAAAGTAACCTACGCCTCCAGCCGCGATGAGTTCAGCCTCAATGCCTATTCCCGTAATGCCAACATCACAGAAAAGTACGGTGTACGCAGCGAAAACCGCCTGTTCGACGGCATTGCCCTGATGCGCCATGCCCTACACGATACCACGCCCGAAATCACCAAAACGGTTATGCGGGACGGCAAGGAGGTCAAAATACCAGATGGCGAGAAAATCCAGTTGGCGAACAGCAAAATCGACGAAATCCGTAACGGCTTTTCCGATTGGTTGAGCGAGCAGTCGCCGGAGTTCAAAGACCGTCTGACCACCCTCTACAACCGCACGTTCAACTGTTTCGCGCGACCGGAGTACGACGGCAGCCACCAGACCTTTCCGGGGCTTGACCTGAAAGCGCTGGGCATCGACGACCTTTATAAAAGCCAAAAAGATGCCGTGTGGATGCTCAAAACCAACGGAGGCGGGATTTGCGACCACGAGGTCGGTGCAGGCAAAACGCTGATTATGTGCTGCGGGGCAATGGAAATGAAGCGGCTGGGAATAGCCAACAAGCCGATGATTATTGCCCTGAAAGCGAACGTGCACGAGATCGCGCAGACCTTTTGCACTGCTTACCCGAACGCAAAAGTACTCTATCCCGGTAAAGAGGATTTTACCCCTGCCAAACGCGCCCGTATTTTTAACGAAATGAAAAATAATAATTGGGATGCGGTGATTATGACACACGAACAGTTCGGCATGATACCGCAGTCGCCCGAAATACAGCGCGACATCTTACAGAAAGAACTGGATAGTGTCGAAGAAAATCTGGAAGTGTTGCGCAACAAAGGTGGGGAAGTTTCCAATTTCATGCGCAGAGGTGTCGAAAAGCGGAAAACCAATCTCGAAGCCCGTCTGAAAGGAATAGCCCACCAAATAGCCACCCGCAAGGACGATGCGGTGGATTTTCGGCGCATGGGTGTGGATCACCTGTTTGTAGATGAATCGCACAAATTCAAAAATCTGACCTTTACCACCCGGCACGACCGTGTGGCTGGGCTGGGCAATTCCGACGGAAGCCAACGGGCGCTTAATATGCTTTTTGCTGTGCGCACCATTCAGGACAGAACAGGGAAAGACCTCGGCGCAACGTTTCTTTCGGGGACGACCATTTCCAATTCGCTCACCGAATTGTATCTGCTCTTTAAGTATTTACGCCCGAAAGAACTGGAAAGGCAGGACATTAACACGTTCGACGCATGGGCGGCTATCTTCGCCAAGAAAACCAAAGACTACGAGTTTTCGGTGACGAATCAAATTGTGCAGAAAGAGCGGTTCCGGTATTTCATTAAAGTCCCCGAATTGGCCGCTTTTTATAGTGAAATTACGGACTTTCGCACCGCGAAGGATATCGGTATTGACCGCCCCGAAAAGAACGAAATCCTGCACAATATTCCGCCTACGCCCGACCAGCAGGATTTTATACAAAAGCTCATGGTGTTCGCCAAGACGGGAGATGCTACCGTGTTGGGGCGCAAACCGCTGACCGAAATCGAGGATAAGGCGCGGATGCTCATCGCCACGGACTATGCCCGTAAAATGAGCCTCGATATGCGCCTGATTGACCCGCAGAAATACGGTGATGACATTGATAACAAAGCCAACCATGCCGCCGCAGTCATTGCCGGATATTACAAGACGTACACGACACAGAAAGGAACGCAGTTTGTATTTTCAGATTTGGGAACCTACAAACCCGATATATGGAATCCGTATTCGGAAATCAAAAACAAACTCGTTACGCAATACGGTATCCCGCCTTCCGAAATACGCTTTATTCAGGAAGCCGGAACAGAGAAATCCCGCAAGGCAATGATTGCGGCCATGAACGAGGGTAAAATCCGCGTGTTGTTCGGCTCTACCGAAATGCTCGGCACAGGTGTAAACGCTCAGCAGCGGTGCGTAGCCGTTCATCACCTTGATGCACCATGGCGGCCTTCCGACCTCGAACAGCGCGACGGGAGGGCGATCCGAAAGGGTAACGAGGTTGCCAAGCTGTACGCCGACAACAAGGTCGATGTTATTCTGTATGCCGTGGAAAAATCATTGGATGCTTACAAATTTGGATTATTACACAACAAGCAGCTATTCATCAACCAGCTAAAAAGCAACAATATGGGCAATCGCACCATTGACGAGGGCGGCATGGACGAAAAATCGGGCATGAATTTTTCCGAATACGTGGCTATCCTGTCGGGTAATACCGAATTGCTGGAAAAAGCACGGTTAGAGAAGAAGATTACCGGATTGGAAAGTGAGCGCCGGGCGTTTTTGCAGGGCAAGTCCTCGACCCGCTACAAGTTGGAGGAAATCATGAAGTCGATTGAAACCAACAAAGGGTTTATCTCCCGCATCGGCAAAGACGTGGAGGCGTTCAATACCCGTGTGCAAACCGTGGACGGTGTGCGCTTGAATCCGGTCAAGTTGGACGGTTTTGCGGCTACCGACCCCGTATCAATCGGCAAGAAGTTGAACGAGATTGCAGACAAAGCGGGAACGCACGGCTTGTCGGAGCCTATCGGGTCGCTCTATGGCTTTACACTGTTGGTGAAATCCGAAACCACCGTAAAGGACGGCTTCGATTTGGTGCAGAACCGTTTCTTTATCAAAGGCGAGGGCGAGATTTTGTATAACTACAATCACGGTCATTTGGCTTCCGACCCGAAAACGGCGGTGGCCAATTTCCTGAACGCCCTCAATACCATGCCCGCCCTATTGGAAAAATACAAGACGGACAACGAAAAGCTGATGAAAGATGTTCCCACGCTCAAAGCGGTGGTGGAAAGCCCGTGGAAGAAAGGGGACGAGTTGAAAGGATTAAAGCAGGACATGGTGGTCATGGAGCGAAAAATCGAAGCGTCCCTGAAACCAATTGAGCAGAGTGTCGGTATTATGTCGGATGTTCCGAAAGAGGAAAATAAGTTTGTACCTATGCCGGATAATTTGAAAAATATCAATGCACTTTTGGGCGAACGGGCGGTTATTGTTCAGCCTGCAAATGGAATACCGGAAAAGAAAGGGTTAAAAATCTAATTTTCTTTTGCTACTAATAAATGAGCGAAGCCAGCGCTTGTCATCACGACGGTGCGGGCTTCTTGTAACAAAATCACTATGAAATCAAACAAACGATCAGTCGCCTGTTCCTTTGGGGTCGCCTCCTACATCTTCGGGAGCATCGCCATCTGTATCTTCTCCTTTGGCGAAATTGGCCTTGATAAAGGCTTCCACATCGGTTTCTTTATAAAATGTTTTATGATAGACCATTTGATAGGGCAGTTCGCCCAACGAGCGGTAACGTTGTAGCGTCCTTTTACTTACGTTGAGCAGCTGGCAAACATCTTGATTATCTAACAACCGTTCGCCCTCCAGCAACTTTTCTTTTATTATCATCTTTTCCAAGTAACTGTCGATACGGTCGAACCGTTTCATAAGCTGCTCAAATCTTTGTTGCATCCACTCTTTCAAATCGTCATTTATACCCATAGTCTTTGAATTTTTATTGATGCTACAAAGTTCGCCAGTTGCAAAATGTAAAATTGCCAAGTTGGTGTATATTTATTTTTTAAAATTTCGAAAAGCCTTATGAATAAACGGTTTTCGAAATTTTGTTTTTGGCGAATTGCCGGACACTTTTGCCAATAATGATTTTTGGGGTGAAATGACACCAAAAGGCCTGAAAAAGCCCCAAAATCGGTCGTTTTGGGGCTGAAAATCGTCAAAAATTTGACGGTCAAATGACATCTACCAAGTTGGTAATTTTATTTTTATAATATCATATAAACCAACGGATTAATCACTTCAACGTTTGTCGTCTTCATCCATTTTCTTGATTAAACCGTCAATCAAGGAATTTAAGAATGCTGTCCGGTCTTTTTTCCGTCCCCGGATAGCGATGTATGTCCGGTAATAGTCGCCCAAATCAATGTTGAAAAATGTCTCGATAAATGTCATGATGTCCTTTATATCGGTATTACCCTTGTTAATGGCGGAGCTAGCATGAAGAGAATAGCCAAATTCTATGGCTGCCACTTTTGTACCTGTCCATTTTAGGTTACCCACCGGAAGCAATGACCTGTTCTTATCAATGGCAACTTGTTTTTCTAATTTGTTCATCTTTTTGTTCAGATAAATACGCAACATTTCGTTGGCAATGATTTTGGCAACCTTGAAATCATATACTGTGGAAAACAGAGGGTCAAGAATGTATTGCACACTATCAACGCATAATTGTGGACATAATTTTCCTCGAACGAAGTAGTATTCATCCATATAGGTTGATTTTGACCTGTAATACTGATAAAAATCAAGGTGACGCTCAAAGAAGTAGGTAATGCTGCGAAGTTCGCTTTCGTAGTATTCCCTTTGCGTATCGTTGCTTCCGGTAGGCCGCTTTATTTCAATACTGTGTATCTTACTAAAATAAAGTAGCAATCCCAATATTTCAGGTTTCATTTCCTTGAAAAACATAATTTCATCCTGTATGCTTATTGATTCTTTGGATAGTAAATACTCCCTCAAATCCAAAAGACACTTATTGAGAATCTGAGCCATTGCAGCAGTTTCATCAAGGGAAATGTCACAACCATCCAAATCAATATATTGCAATTCGACTTGGATAGTTTCGAACAGTTGTTTGAAATAGGCTTTCATGCTATATTTATTTAAAATTCACAATAGCCAATCGAAAGCAAACAGCGCAACAATCTAATTTACGACAGTCTTCAACGGCACTTCTTACACTTTTTCTCTTGGCATTTACTTTACTTTATTTATCAGGCAATACTTGTTAAACATTCTTTTTTCGTTAGACATAAGAGATTTTACTTGGCTATTGTCTCTATCAATTTTAGGTACATTTCAGTCTCCCTTGCTTATTCCTACATTTTGACTTACAAATATTTCAGGTTTTTCAATAAGTCGGGCAACAAAATCGGCAATACTTTTACGTGAAATATCCCTTCCTGATTCGGCTTGACCTTTGTAGGTTACTTTATAATCTATTTCGTCCACACAGGTAAATCTTCCCGGACGTAACACCGTGTAATCCAACCCTGAATTTTCTACAACTTCCGCCAACTTTCTGTATTGCGGAAACAACGGTTTCATTAGGGTAAGAACTATTGAATTAAAAATACCTGGGGAATTTCTATCTCTGCTGAATGTTGCTTTCCACGATGCTCCGTAAATACCCATAGAACTTATGGCGATGATTCGTTTTACACCGTTTTCTTTCATCGCTTTTACTACATTCTCAACCATTGCTTTTATATCGCCGGACAGCCCGAAGTAAACAATGTCCTGATCTTCCAGAGCATTTTTTACACTTTCGTAATCCATAGCATCTCCCTCAATAATCGTATTTTTTACTGCATATTTTTCATTCAGTTTATTGCTGTTTCGTATAAACAAGGTAAGATGAACATCTCTTTGCTGCATTAAAGCGTCAATGACGTAAGTTCCCAAACTTCCGGTTGCTCCGAATATGATTACCTTTTTCATTTACTATGCGTTTGATTTTTGATTTAGCATTCCTTCCCCGCTTCATACGCCTGCATTACGGCAGGATTACCGAGAATATCACCCTTTGCCCATGCGCTTAAACCGAAGATATGACCTGCATCCACCAAATCGGGCGTCATGCGCAGGAAGTTTTTATAATCCGAAACCGTACCTTCTACCGCATCGTGTTCCTGGTCGGCGCAAGTGGCGATAAGATAGGCTTTGCCTTTTAATTCGCGATAACGTGGAACGGTACGGTCGATGAATGTTTTCAGTTGTCCGCACATGGCATAGAAATAAACAGGTGTAGAGAAAACCAACACGTCGGCATCTACCATCTTGGCGAGTATATCGTTCATGCTGTCTTTTTGGACGCATTTACCTGTGTTGGTACAATTCCCGCAGCCTGTGCAATAGTTTATCTTTTCATTGCGAAGAAATATCTTTTCACCGCTGTGTCCCGCGTCCTGCGCACCACGCATAAATTGGTCGCACAACAGGTCGGAATTACCGCCTTTACGCGGGCTTGCAGATATAATGATTACATTTTTGCTCATGATTTTTGATTTTACTTGTTTTTGAATACTATTTTTGAAAGGCTTTTTCTGAATCCTTCGTTTCCTTCCTTCAAGCGTTGGTCGTACATTTCGTTGCCGTCTATCCCTGCAATGTAACGAATTTGGTCTTTTTCGTCGGTTGCCGCTTCATAAACGACATCTGCTACTTGTTCTGCGGACGAGAGTTTCGACATATCGGACATCATGTAGTGAATGAAATCTTTCGACAGTTGTTCGTATTCTTCTGCCAATGGTGCTTTATCGAGCGAACGAATTCCGAAATCGGTAAGGATAACACCAGGCGCAACCGTTTTTACTTTTATCCCGTAAGAAAATAATTCGTAATACAGCGATTCGCTGAATCCCTCTAACGCCCATTTGGTAGCATTGTAAATCGAATCGAATGGAAAACCGACAAGACCCGCAAGCGATGTGGTCGTGATAAATCGTCCGCCTCGATTCTGTTTCAGGTGCGGAATAAACTCTTTCGTTACGCGGATAACACCGAGAAGGTTGGTGTTTATTTCTCGTCTTATCTGTTCGTCCAAAAGGGCGTCCAATGCGCCGCTAAGACCATATCCGGCATTGTTGAATACTACATCGACATCGTGTAATTCCAACGATTTTTTGACGGTTTGTTTTATCTGAATCAAATCCGTCACATCCAACGGCAGAACAGTAATGTTATCCATTTGTGTCAATTCCGTTTCCTTTTCAGGGTTACGCATGGTTGCGATAACATTCCAACCTTTTGATGCGAATAATTTGGCAGTCGCTTTACCTAAACCGGATGACGCTCCAGTAATAAAAATTGTTTTAGCCATGATGATAAATTTTATATGTTGGTTTTTTATTCAATAGTTGACCACCACTTTTTGAAAACTTCCGTGGTGTCGTTCAGATGTACCACTTCGCCGATCATCGGGGTCAGCAGATTGAGTGAGTTCCGTTCGGCTGCACCGGAAATATTATCCAAAGGCTCATACCACGGATGTTTACCCAATGCGTATTTAGAGTTATGAACCGTGAGTACTTTTTCAGGATTCAAATCCTTTATAGCCTGCACCAAATCTTCGGGCATCATGTGAATGGATTTCCAATCTTCGTTATACTGCCCGTTTTCCATAATGGCAAGGTCTATCTTTGGAAACTGCTTGCCGATGTCGGAAAAATGCGTGTCATAACCGCTGTCGCCACTCAAATAAATATTCCGCGAAGGCGTTTGCAGCATAAACGAAGCCCACAAGGTTTCGTCGGGCGACAAACTGCGCCCAGAAAAATGGCGTGCAGGCAGGCAATGAATTGTAAATGCACTATCGAGAACAACGTTTTCGTTCCAGTCGAGTTCTACGATCCGTTCTTTCTCGAATCCCCAACGCTCAAAATGTTCGCCGACACCGAGCGGGCAAATTACCTTTCCAATTCTGTCCTTCAACCGCTTGACCGTTTTATAATCCAAGTGGTCGTAATGGTCATGCGTGATAATCAGGAAGTCGATGTCGGGCATATCGTCCGGTGTATATAGTTTCGTCCCTTTGAACGGCTTATTGACAAATGATACGGGCGAAGCCGACACCAACGTGGGGTCTATCAGGAAACGTTTGCCGTTGGTTTGAATAAACAGGGCGGAATGTCCTAACCAAACCATAACATCTTCGTCTTGTCTGAATTGTTTTATGTTGGTTTTGATGGTCGGCAAATCTGTTTCCGGGCGTAAGGCTTCAACTTTTCGGAACAGGAAATCCCACATGCTCGCCAATGCCGATTTATCGGAAGTCATCACCTTGCTTGGGGTAATGTTATGAAATTTTCCGTCGCGATAATTAGGCGAGTTTTGCATCCGTTCCAATCGTTCACCACGCGGCGAACGTCCGAAAGCAGGTTGATTGAGAAATGCAACCGCTGCAACGGAAATAACCAATACGCCCGATAACGCTATATACATAATCCGTTTTTTATTTTTCATCATTTAAATATTTTTACCCATTTCGTAGGCTTCATTCATTGCAGGCGTTTGTTCGACCGAACCCTTTTCCCATACGCCCGTACCGTAAATAACGCCACGTTCTATTGGATTTTTCAACGCTTCAAGAAAACCACGAAACTCCTGAACAACAGGTTGAAATTTTTCCTTGTTCTTATTGGCTCCGGCGATGATGAAATAAAACTCCTTGTTTTCCATTTCCCTATGTCGCTCATTTGTCCTGTCAATCATTGTTTTCATTTGTCCGCTCATGGCGTAAAAAAACACAGGGGTTGCCATAACAATCACATCGGCTGACAACATTTTCTCAACAATCATTGGAGCATCATCGAGCGCTTCGGATGCCCCTGATAAATCTGTGTAGTCCTGACTTGTAAGAAAATGTATATTCATATCATTCAAATGAATCTTCTCTACAGTATGCCCTGCTTCTTTAGCGCCTTTCATAAAACGGTCGCAAAGCAAATCAGAATTACCGCCTTTGCGTGGACTGGAAGACAGAATCAGTACCGTCTTATTCTGCTTTGAAGATGTTACAGCGGATGTATTCAAAACCCATTTGTAGCCTTCGGCGGAATTTACCTTTTGATGCTTATTGGTGGCGTAATTCCATCCGCGATGATAGGTTGTACCGTTTTCCGTGTATTCCCGGTTCACGTAGACCAACAGCAGAAAATCAGCATCGTTTTTCCATAGCCGGATGTCGGGAACGGTGGAAAGTCCGCAACCTTTAATATCCGTGCCCGGTCGCGAATCGAGCATTTCATCGGGAATGCTGTCGGGCAGATTCATGTGCAATTCTCCTTGCGGGCTTATTTTTCCGATAATTCCGATATTCCTGCCGCTCACCAAACCTTTAACGGGTATTTCCGCTCCGCCATACCGTGTTTTACCATTTGATGAAAGTGTAAAAACGGCTTCACCCGTAACTTTTCCCGGATATTTTGTTTGTGTTTGAGAATACCCGCTTAGAATTGAAGAAATACCCAAGATGAACACCCATCCTGCTTTTATCAACTTATTCATTTTACCTCCATTTTAATTATTATTTGATGATGCAAAAATACGACGAGAGCCACAGACGGTAGTTTCGCCTACGGCTCAAATCAGTTTATCGAAAAGGTCAAAAAAACATTTTTCAAGCATTCTTCCCCGCCCGATACGCCTGTAACATTGCAGGCTTATCCACAATATCGCCTACGTTCCATACATCTAAACCGAAAATCATTTCCGCTTCCTCCAGCCCTGTTGCACAAGCAAGGAAACCTCGAAAATCTGAAACCGTACCTTCCACTGCACTTTGTTCAGGGTCGGCACAGGTGGCAATGAAATAGGCTTTGCCTTTCAATTCTCGGTAGCGGGGAACCGTGCGGTCGATAAATGTTTTCAGTTGTCCGTCCATTGAATAAAAATAAACGGGAGTGGCGAAGACCAACACGTCGGCATCCACCATTTTAGCAAGTATTTCGTTCATACTGTCTTTTTGGAAGCATTTGCCCGTTTCGGTACAGTTTCCACAGCCTACGCAGTGATTTATCTTTTCACTGCGAAGAAAAATCTTTTCGACATTGTGTCCTGCTTCCCATGCTCCAAGTGTAAATTGGTCGCATAGCAAGTCGGAATTGCCTCCTTTGCGCGGACTTGCCGATATAATCAATATCTTTTTAGCCATGGCCGTAATTATTTAGAAGTTAAAATCGACTTGAACCATGTATTCAACCGCCTATCTAACTTATCTGCGCCCATTGACCGGACATGCGAAAGCCCCAATCCTTCCAATAGAGTGGCGTTGCCTGCCTGTACCCTTTCACTAAAGTCAGCTTTATAATGTCCGGGGGTTCCTGCGTCTGTCCAAAATCCAGCGACTTTTTTACCTGTAAAATCGGACTGTTGAATGTAGCTGGCCAGCGGTGTAGCGATATAATCCGACCATACAGGGCCACCCAACAAAATTACATCGTAAGAAGTCAAATCGGGCAGTTTACCTGCGAGTTTGGGTAATTTGCCAGGCTTGCGTTCCTCTACGGCACGGTAGTGGGTTTCGTAGCTATCGGATGGATAAGGGGCGGCGGGAACAATTTCGAAAATATCGCAACGAAGTGTCCGCTGCATCCGTTCCGCTACGCTTTTGGTGATGCCCGACCACGAATAGTACACAATGAGAATTTTTGTATTCTCGTCCGGTTGCACTGTGCCGGAACCTAAATCATCAAGGCTGTTTTTATCGCATGAAACGACGGACATAGAAATGGATATCATAGCTAAAAATAAAAAAAGCTTTTTCATAACCAATAAATTATATTACTTTATCGTTTTCAAGTCAATCACATAACGGAAATGGACTTTACCCTCTTTGACATTTTTAATGGCTTCATTTACCTGTTGGACAGGGATTACTTCGACCATAGGATAGATACCATTCCTGACAGAGAAGTCCATTACTTCTTGTGTCTGCGGGATACCACCCATGAGCCATTTTGAGATTTTTGTTCCAAAAGGCATTTCAAGGATATTCACAGACGGGGCTTCACTGCGTGCGGGAAGTCCGACGATAACCATTTCTCCGTGAGTTTTCAACATACCGAGATATTGATTTACATCGTAATGGGATGATATGGTAGATATAATATAGTCAAAACTACCACCAAGATTATCCATTTCGGTCGGATTGTTTACGTTGATGTAGCGTTCTGCACCCAGCTCTGCGGCTAATGCTCTTTTATCTTCGGTAAGGTCGAAGACAGTTACATCGGCTCCGAATGCTTTGGCATACTGAACGGCAAGGTGTCCTAATCCGCCGAAGCCTGCAACGGCCAACTTATCGCCTTGTTTTATATTCAAAGCTTTCAGGGGTGAATACACGGTAATACCCGCACACATAATCGGGCCGAGCTTTTCCAAAGGTGCGCCGTCAGGTATTCTTATGGCAAAGTGTTCGTTCACTACTGTTTTATTGGAATAACCGGCTACACTTACCATATTCCCATGTTCGTCAGTCTGTGGATTGGTGCAATATTGTTCTTCCCCGGCTTTGCACTTCTCACATTCTCCACAGGAAATTACCACGGCGCCCAGTCCCACATGGTCGCCCACCTTGAAAAGTGTTACATTCTTTCCGGTTTCGACAACCTTGCCTATCATCTCATGACCGGGAATATTGGGGTACGAGGAAATACCCCAGTCGTTAAAAACATCATGTACATCGCTGTGACATATACCGCAATATTCCAGTTCTACTAATAAATCATTACCTCCTACAGCACGGCGTTCAAATTCATAGGGAATCAGTAGTCCCTTATCATCCATTGCTGCATATCCTTTGGCTTGCACTTTTCCATGCGAATGAGAGTGATTATGCTGCTGTGCGCCTGCACTCCCTACGATTACGATTATACCCATAATTAACAAAATAATTTTTTTCATACTACTTCCAATTAAAATTATTTATAGCTACCGTATTCTTCGTCGGTTACTTCTCTTATCCATACCGGAACACCCTCGGCAACCCCGGTACTTATGGCAATATGCGACATTTGATTATGGGGTGATGCTCCGTGCCAATGTTCTACATTTGGGCGGATTTGTACGACATCCCCTGTTTTGATTAGTTGTATCGGTTTCCCGGTTTCCTGATAATAACCTTCTCCCGAAGTAACAAGAAGCACTTGTCCCCCCGGATGTGAATGCCACCGGTTCCGGGCACCCGGTTCAAATGTTACATTACTGATGATGACATCAAAATCATCATAGTTCTCCATTATATCTGCTACATACGCTGTTCCTGTAAAGTTGGGTAACTTCACAGGGTTCCCTTTGGGAAATATCTCACTTTTTTGTTCCATTGTATTTGTGACATTATCGAGTAGTGTTCGTCCGGTTTCGGCCATTTTTTTACCGAAATTGGTTTCTATTATATCAAGCAGTTCACGAATCTGCGCTTCGGTCAAACCGTTTTTTATTCCTATTTCAATATGACCTTCGGTCGAAATTACTTCCATAGGCTCACAGGTAATCAGGGCGGTGATGGCTATTAATTCGCGTTCCTGATAATCGAATAGGTCATTAGAGAAAAGATTGAAGAACAGGTTTTCTTTTACAAGCTGGTCTAGCCGTGTATTGAATCTCGAAATACCCTGTCTGCTCTGTTCAACCGTTTGTCCGGTCAGCTTTGAGAGATTTTTTTCTCCCATTTCATACCTGCTACGGTCTTCCTTGATAGGGCTTGCATTTCTTCCTCGTTGGGTCACTTTGCCCTCTTTTTCTCTGCTTTCAACTACAGTCATAAAAATATAACTGCCCCATGTTGCCCGGGGAAATCCGATATATTGGGATAAATGCCCCATAACCTCGTTAATCTCATTGATTGTCATGCCTTGATTCAGAGCATTATCAAGTGCTTTCGACAATCCTTTTTGGTTAATTGTAGTTGTATAGCCTACAATATTTACCAAATGCTGCTGTTTGGCAGTAAGCGTTCTGTTTTTCATATTTTCCTGCGCTTTAATAGTACTGGCCGTTGCGACCAGTAACACAATTAAAAATGTTCTAATTTTATTCATATTTATCACTTTACGTTTATTGTCGTCCGCCGCCCAATGCCTGATACAGATTGATTACGCCCTGAATTTTATTGAATCGGTTGGATACTTGTAATAATTGCGCCTGCAACAGCGTTTGTTGCGCCGTCAGCACTTCAAGATAGGTCGTGCTTCCGTGGCGCATCAATAGACTTGTGTTATTGACCGCCGACTCCAAAAATCCGATTTGTTTTTCGTACAAACCGACTTTTTCTTGTGCCGACTGGTAAAGTGTCAGTGCATTGTTCACTTCTACACCTGCATTTAGCAGAGTTTGTTGGAACGTCAGTTTGGCTTCTTCCTGTTGCGCTTTGGCTATCTTCAAGCGGGCTTTATTTTTACCTTGATTAAAAATTGGTTGGGTGAGCGAACCGACCACCTGCCAAAGCAATACTCCCGGATTGGAGATAGTCGCACCGCCATTGTTCGTCCATCCCGTACTAGCGCTTAATGTAATAGAAGGATAGAAGTATGACCGTGCTTCGTTGGAGGCGTAGAACGCTTGTTTCAACGAGGCTTCAGCGCTTTGCACATCGGGACGGTTGGAAAGTAATTGCAGCGGGATTCCCACCGACAATGTTTCGGGCAGAAATTGCTTTTCGAGCTTACCTCGTATTACTGCGTGTGGCGTTTCGCCCAATGTAGTGCACAGCGCATTTTCTACTTCCGTAATCTGCCGTTTCAGGTCGATAACTGAGGCATCCACAGATAATTTGTTGGCTTCGGCTTGAGATATAGCGGCTTCGTTGGTTTGCCCTGCTGCTTTTAGCGCCCGTATGGTTTTTACGTTTTCGTCCCACATTGTGGCAGTCTGCGCAGTGATTTTATGTTGGCCGTCCAACATCAACAGCGTATAATACGAATTAGCAATATTGGCAACAAGCATCGTTTGTACAGCCTGACGGTACGCCTCGCTTTGTTCTAATGCTGCTTTTTGCTGTTTTTTCGCATTGCTCAGCTTGCCGAAAATATCTATTTCCCAATTGGCTGTTACAGGCAGTTGGTAAGTTTTTGATACCGGACTGCCGTCAAAACGGCTGATTGTTCCCTGCGGATTCAATGACACCGACGGGAAATAGGACAGTTTAGCCGCTTTCAGCGAGGCTTCCGCTTGAGTAATGCGCAAACGGGCGATCTGCAAATCGGTATTATTTTTTAATCCCAGTTGAATTAACCGTTGTAAATCGGCGTCCGTAAACACTTCGCTCCATTGCAGGTTGCCGATAGACGTTGTATCGGTCGATGCAATATTATCCCCAAACAGGTTATCCGTCGTCACTTCGGGGCGCGAGTAGGGTTTATATATTCCGCAACTGCTCAACATAATTGCGGTAAATACTATGATGATGACTTTTCTCATTTCTTTTCCTCTTTTGCATGTTTTTCTCTTTTATGCTGTTCAATTTCGGATTCAATCTGCCAATCGTGCGTTACGGCAACCTGTACGGGACGCGTTTTCTCGTGCAGCCATTGGAAGATGACAAACAGCGACGGCACAAAGAACAGCAACGCTGCTGTACCGACAAGTATTCCGCCGACAACACCCGTACCTAACGAACTGTTACCATTAGCGCCTACACCCGATGCGAATACCAACGGAAGCAAACCGAAAATCATCGACAAAGCGGTCATGAGGATAGGACGCAAACGGGCTTTGGCGGCTGTTAGCGCGGCAGTAGTAAGGCTCATGCCTGCCTTACGCCTTTCCACAGCATATTCAGTAAGCAGAATGGCGGTTTTTGCCAATAGCCCAATCAACATAATCAATCCTGTTTGTAAATAGATATTGTTTTCCAACCCGAACATTTTTGCGAATACAAAGCTGCCCATCAATCCTGCGGGAACACTCAACAGCACGGCGAAAGGGATAATAAAACTTTCGTAGAGCGCACTCAACACGAGGTATATCATCATAAGGCAGATGCCGAAGATGATAATCGTACTGTTCGATTGTTGATTTTCCTCGCGTGTAATACCACCGAAATCGTAACCATATCCCACGGGAAGGTTTGTCGCTGCTACTTCTTTTACCGCATTGATGGCATCGCCTGTGCTGTAACCTGCAGCAGGTGTAGCGCTTACAGCAATGGAACTGTACATATTGAAACGGTTCAATGCTTCGGGGCCATATGTTTTTGTTAAATCAACAAACTGGCCGATCGGCGCCATTTCGCCATTGCTCAGGCGTACGTAATTCTCATTCAGCGATGCTTCGTTCATGCGGTACTGCGGGTCGGCCTGAACCATTACGCGGTACATTTTCGAGAAACGATTGAAGTTCGACGCATACGTCCCTCCGTAATATCCCGCAAGCGTGGATAGCACTTCGTCAGGTGAGATTCCTGCCCGCATACATTTGGCGGCATCCACATCCACCTGCCATTGCGGATAGTTCACATTGAAGCCTGAAAAAGCTATATCTATTTCGGGACGTTGATTCAGCGCCTTGATATACTGTTGCGTGACATTGTAAAAAGCATTTATATTGCCGCCCGTCCTGTCCTGCATATTTATATCCAACGCATTTCCCATACCGTAGCCCGGAATCATGCCCGGTGACATAGCAAACAGGGTAGCATCTTTTATATCCGCCGTGCGGGCGTATATCTGGTCGATAACGGACTGCACTTGGTCTTCGGCATCTTTCCGTTCTTCCCACGGTTTCAAGCGGATGACAAACATGCCCGATGTGCTTCCTTCGCCTGCAAGCATACCGTAGCCCGTGGTTTTCATCGTATGGGCTACCTGTGGAATACCCCTCAAGCGTTCTTCAATCCGTTCCATCACTGCATCGGTAGTGTTTAACGAATTACTCGGCGCTGTAACAATACTGACAAACACCACGCCTTGGTCTTCTTCGGGAACCAAGCCTGTTTTGGTTGTGGTCATTAATACGGCAAGTAATACCACGGAAGCGGCGAGAAGCGACCATGTGAGCCATTTGCGCTTGATAAAAAACAATGCGCCTTTCTTATATTTTTCCGACATTACGGTAAATGCGGCGTTGAATGCTTTACGGAAACGGGCGGCAAAATTGTTTTTCTGCGTACCGTCTTCGTTGGTGTAAGGTTTCAGCAACAGGGCGCACAGTGCTGGACTTAACGTAAGAGCGTTGATTGCAGAAATACCGACCGCGACCGCCATCGTCAGTCCGAATTGCCTGTAAAACACACCCGAAGTCCCACCCATGAACGACACGGGGATAAACACTACCATAAATACCAATGAAGAAGAAATAATGGCGTTGCTGATGCCTCTCATTGCGTCGGCGCTTGCCATATACGGCGAACGGTAACCCACATCAAACCGCGCCTGCACCGCCTCGACGACGACTATGGCATCATCCACCACCGTCCCGATAACCAACACGAGGGCGAACAGGGTAATCATGTTGATGCTGAATCCTGCCACGGCCATAAAGGCAAATGCGCCAACCAGCGACACCACAATTCCCACCAATGGAATCAGCGTGGAACGAATATCCTGTAAAAACACATAGACCACAAGGATAACCAACAGGATGGCTTCAATTAGCGTTCGGATTACGCTGTTAATGGATGCGTACAGGAAATCGTTGCTGCTTGTTACCTGTGCAATGACAATCCCTTTGGGAAGGCTCTTGGATACTTCGGCCAAATAGTTGTCGATTTGATTGTTGGTTTCGGTTGAGTTTGAACCCGACGTTTGGTATATCATGCACGAAACGCCCGGATGCCCGTCGAAATTTCCACGGAACGAATAACTATCTTGTCCTAATTCCACATCGGCCACGTCTTTCAACTTCAAGACTTCGCCGTCTGCCGTACTGCGGATAACGATTTCGCCAAATTCTTCGGGGGTTGTCATTCGTCCTCTGTATTTCATCGTATATTGACGGGCTTCGGTAGAGTTTTCGCCGAATGTTCCGGTAGCTGCTTCGATGTTTTGTCTCGCCAGTACCGCATCAATATCTGAAGGAATAAGCCTGTATTGTGCCATCACATCGGGTTTCAACCAGACGCGCATGGAATAACTACTGCTCCAAACCTGCACGTTGCCTACACCGCCAATCCGCAATATTTCGGGTTTCATGTTGATATCAAAATAATTTGATAGGAACTTTTCATCGAACGAATTGTCTGGACTGTAAAGCGAAAAGATTTGCAGTGTACTATTTTGTCGTTTGCTGACGCTCACTCCAACTTGTGTTACTTCGGCTGGAAGTTGGCCGATAGCCCTCGATACACGATTTTGTACGTTTACCGCTGCCATATCAGGGTCGGTTCCCTGTTTGAAATAAACGCTAATCCACATTGAACCCGTGTTGGACGCGAACGAAGTCATGTAGGTCATATCTTCCACACCGTTAATGGCTTCTTCCAATGGGGCGATTACACTCTTTTCCACTGTTTCGGCGCTTGCGCCGTTATAACCTGTACTTACGTAAATTGTAGGCGGGGCAATATCGGGAAATTGTTCTATCGGAAGACTGGATAGCCCGATAACGCCCATTACCACAATAACAATGGAAATTACGGCAGAGAAAACAGGACGTTCTATAAATGTTCTTAAATTCATAAATACCCCCTTGCTAATTAGATTTTACAACGATAGGAGTATCTTCACTCAACAGTCTCACACCTTCGGAAACAATCTCATCTCCGATATTCAGTCCGTTGGTTACAATATAGTTCTTTCCTCCGTTTACACGTTCTACGGATATTTGCGTCGATTTTGCTTTACCGTCAATTACTTTATATGCAAATACTTTATCCTGTATTTCATAAGTTGCCGTTTGAGGAATGACAATGCTTCCTTTGTGTTGCACTGGAAGAATCACATTGCCCGAACCACCGCTATGTAGTAAGCCTTTTTGGTTCGGAAACATGCCTCGAACGCTTACCGTTCCGGTGCTTCGGTCAATCACGCCGCTAATGGTTTCGACTTTTCCTTTTTCTCCATAAAGTGATTTGTCATTCAACTGCAATTCAATGGCAGGCATTGATTTCAATGCTTCATCAATAGAACCATATTGCCGGACCAAATTAAGAAATTGATTTTCAGTCATAGAAAAATAAACATACATTTCAGAGTTGTCTGAAACGGTTGTCAGTGGTTGTAGCATCGCTGCACTCACCAATGCACCTATGCGATAGGGCAGGTTTCCTACCACGCCGTTGGAAGGACTTTTTACTTCGGTGTATGACAAATTATTGGCGGCGCTCAACGCTTGTGCCTCGGCCTGCGCCAACTGTGCTTTGGCCGTCAACAATTGATTTTCGGCAGTCAGGCGCTCGTATTCGGAAACTACATTCTGGTCGAACAATACCTTTTTACTGTTGTACGTCAATTGCGCCGATGATGCTCCTGCACGAGCAGCTTCCACATTGGCTTTTGCTATTGCCAGAGCCGCCTTGTAAGGCACTTGGTCGATAACGAAAAGCATTTGTCCCTTTCGTACCTGTTGCCCTTCTTTTACGCAAAGTTGAGTAATGATTCCCGATACCTGTGGGTAGATTTCAATATCTTGTTTTCCTCGAATGGACGCGGAATAAGAGGATGAAACGGTCTGGTTGGTAGCGGCTATTTTCATTACGCTGTATTCTGCCGCTACCTGTTTCGTTTCCGAAGATGTATTTGTGCATCCAACAGTAAGCAGGCAAACCGATATAGCAGCCAACTGACCTATTTTGCATATTGCATTCATTGGACTTTTAAAAAAATAGATCTTCATTTGATTTGTAAATTCTTTCCAAAGAAATCGGCCAGTTTTTCGACAGCCTGCTGTACATACGGATCTGTATCGTACAGGTCAACGTGAGAAGCTCCTTTCACCAAATAGAGTTCTTTCGGTTCTTTGGCTAACTTAATAGCATCTTCGCTGTAATGGCGGGTGTCTGCATCTGTTCCAGCAATCATCAGCAACGGGCGTGGAGAAATCCAATCATTATGAGCGAACGGACTGAACTGAGCGAAGACATCCATACGAATTACCCCCCATCCACTTGCACGGGGGTGGGCTCCACGTGAAGTCCGATAGTAGTAATAACCTTCGCCGTACATGCTGCGCGGTGGATTTTGGTCGGCTTCTGCTTTGGTAGCGGGAAGGTGGTTTTCGGCAAATGCGCCTTCACCACGAGCTTCGGCATTACGATATTCACCCGCCTGAACAAGAAGGGCGTTCCGCATTTCAGGGTCTTCAAACAACGCACTTGCCACATCCACGCCGCTTACCGTCGCCACGGCTTTGATGCGCAAATCGGTTTGTGCGGCATAGGCCGTGTAGCCACTGCCTGCACATATCCCCAATGCACCGATACGTTTGGCGTCCACATCGCTGCGGGCGGATAGGAAAGAAACCGCCGCACGTATATCTTCGGCACGTTGAAACGGGTCTTCCAATCCACGAGGTTCACCCGTACTTTCGCCCTGATAGGCGGCATCGAAGACCAATGCCGCAAAACCCATGCGGGCAAGGCGTTCGGCATAAACAGAAGCCGTTTGTTCTTTCACACCGCCTGCGGGGTGGGTGATTACTATGGCCGGATAGCGGCTTTCCTGTGCCGGTCTGAACAGAATACCTGCAATATTCATCCCATTGCTCAGGAACCTGACGTTAGTTTTTACTGCTGTTGTCATCGTATTTTCTTGTTTATTTTCTACTTGATTTATTTTCTTTTGTTGAGCGTGCAAACCGCCTGCGGTCAGCAACAACAAGGCTATCGCCACTACAATTATCTTTTTCATTTTGCTTTTGGATTTTAGTTTTTCAATGAAGACATATCAATCACGAAGCGGTATTTTACATCATTCTTTTCCAACCGCTCGAAGGCTTCGTTAATCTGTTGAATATCGATAAGTTCGATGTCAGCAGTGATGTTGTGTTCGGCACAGAAATCGAGCATTTCCTGCGTTTCACGAATACCCCCGATATTGGAACCCGCCAAACTTTTACGACCGTGTACCAAACTGATGGCATATACTTCGAGCGGTTTGATCGGAAGCCCGACCATAATCATCGCACCATCCGTTTTCAGCATATGTAGGTAGCCGTTTACATCGTGGTTCCCCGATACGGTGTCGATGATAATATCGAATTTATTTTGTTCGCTCATTTGTTGCTCATCGGTTGATACGACTACTTCATCCGCACCCAATGCTTTTGCATCCGCAACTTTGGATTGTGATGTGGTAAATGCGACAACATGTGCGCCCATCGCTTTGGTTATTTTCAGGGCAACATGTCCCAATCCGCCGATACCGATAATGCCGACCTTTTTGCCGTGGCCTGCATTCCAATGTTTGAGCGGCGAATAAACCGTGATACCTGCACACAACAGTGGTGCGGTGGCGGCAAGGTTTACTCCGTCCGGCACATGCAGTACATAGTTCTCATCCACCACAAGGCTTTCCGAGAAACCACCGTAAGTGCGGCCACCTAAAACTGGATCGGCAGAATCGAACACGACTTGAAAGCCTTCTTCGCAGAACTGTTCTTCACCTTCATGACAATGGTCGCAATGGTGGCAACTATCGGTGATGCATCCTACGGCAACAATGTCACCTACTTTGAATTTGGTTACATCTTCGCCAACGATGGTTACTTTACCAATGATTTCATGGCCGGGAACCACGGGGTAATGCGAAAATCCGTGTTCGTTTTTTATCGCAACCAAATCCGAATGACAGATTCCACAATACAGGGTTTGAATTTCAATATCGTGCGCCATCAGGTTTCTGCGTGCGATGGTCATCATTTTCAAAGGGGCTGTGGCAGCCTCATTGCCGTATGCTTTTACTTTTTTCGTTTCCATAAAAAATTGTTTTGATGTTTATATTATTTAAAATTTTAATGAACTGCGGTTTTTGAAAAAAAATTGGTAATGAATACGCCTCCAACAATCAATGTAATACCAATGATTGCAGGAATATCAATCGTTTGTTTGAATACGAAAACGGAAACCAAAGTGGTGAGGACAATGCCCAAACCGCCCCAAATAGCGTAGGCTGTGCCAAGCGGGATAGTTTTCAGGGCAAGAGACAGGAAATAAAAACAGATGAGATAAGCAACTGCTACGACGACCGTCGGCAGTAATTTTGAAAAGCCGTTGGATGCTTTTATAAAACTCGAACCAACGACTTCAAATAGAATGGCTAAACTTAAATATAAATATTGCATAACCTTACCTTTGTAATTTAATGCAAAGGTAAAACGCAGTTAAACAGGCAAATTTGACAAAAGTCAAAAAATTACTTCTTCCTGACTCTGCTCAATGTTTCTTGGGAAATGCCTAAATAGGAAGCGATATAACCTATATGGAACCCGTTTGATTATTTCTGGTTCATATTTGATTAAATCTTTGTAGCGGTCTTCGGCTGATTTTGTTTGAAAAGAATAATTCCGTTCAATTAGCATGTCGCAATATTCTTCAATGAGTTTCCTTCCGACAGTATTTACGTTGTTGTATTTTTGATATAATTCTTCCAGTTCTTTTCCCGGAATGTATTGGAATATGCAATCTTCAAGACACTGAATCGTTTCACGGGACGGTTTGTTGTTAAAGGCTGACGCGCTGGCAGCAAATGGCAATCCTATAATTGCCATTTCTCCTCCCATAATCAGCATACGAATATACATTATGGGGGCGTATTTTGTGGGAATGGTACTAATAGTGAACGTGAAATTGTCATTCAATCTTCTCAGTTCGTCGTCTTCTTTATTGATATCCAAGTGCTTTAGGACCACATTTTAAGGACATTGCACGTGTTTCTTCTGTTATGTCAAATACTGTAACTTTTACCCGTATTTTACCATGTATTGAACGGCCTGTGCCCTAATCCCTCAAAGCCAGCAACGGCAATGGAATCACCTTGTTTTACATTTAAAATGAATAAGCAACCATCTAGTAATTCCTGAACAGAGAAGCGGGGCAACCTTTTTCATATCGGCATTTTGAGGTATTTTAATCGCATAATCCTCTGATATAACATAATTATTTGCATAGCATCCCTGTGTTATTTCGTTGTTATGATGATAATCAACCGAACCATAAGTACCCACCATTCCTTTTTCACAAAACGGTTCCGTTCCATGCACACAGGGGGCACATTCCCGGCAGGAATTAACGATACATCCTTTACCTGCTTAATCGCCAATTTTGAACCTGTTTATATTTTTTAACTTTTGTTACACGGCCTGCTATTTCGTGTCCGGGCACGACTGGATATTTTACACGATTCCACTCTCCTTTGATCATGTGAATATCGCCTGTGGCAAATGCCGGCATAACATAATCTCAATCAAAATGTCGTTGTTGCCTACTGCATGGCGTGAAAATTCATAGGGCTGGAAATGTACTTCTTTGGAAAACATCGCCATACCTTTTGCAGGCACACGGTCATTTTGCGCAAGGCTACTGCTGACGTTGTAATCAACGCAAATATGGATACTCTTAAAAATTGCTTCATACTTAATATTATTCGTTGTGATATAATGCTTTCTATGGGTATCATTTATTTTAGATTTGTTTTGAAGAACAGTTCCAGTTTATCAAACGGAATCATATCTACTTTGTCATATAAATCGATGTGACGTGCATCTGGAACTATGTAAAGTTCTTTTGGCTCGGCGGCCATTTTATAGGCATCTTCGCTGAAATAGCGTGAGTGTGCATTTTCACCAATGATAAATAAAAGAGGACGGGGCGAAATCATTTCAATATAATTAAGTAACGGAAAATTCATGAATGACATTACGCTGGTGGTCGTAAATCCTCCTATTGAGTTAGGATGATGACCTCGTTTCATGGCATAATATTCAAAAAATTCACTTGAAATCGAATCTAACCCTTCCGGTAAACTTTCTATAGGTTCATTTGGAAATATCGGGATTAATTCCTGGCTTCCGTTATCAATATCTCTCCATCGTTGTTCTGACAATTGGTCAAATACCTGATTACGTTGTTCTTTGGTCATACTATTCATCCAGCCATTGCGTGCCTGTCCACTTATGTCGTACATGCTAGATGTAGCAATGGCTTTGATACGATGATCAGCCTGTGCTGCTTTAATGGCAAAACCACCGCTACCGCAAATACCGATAGCCCCGATTTTGCTTCTGTCCACAAATGGGAGTGTTCCCATAAAATCAACACCTGCGCTAAAATCCTCTACAAATATCTCAGGTGATGAGATATGACGAGGTTCTCCACCGCTTTCACCGTTGTACGATTCGTCAAAAGCGATGGCGACAAAGCCACGTTCAGCCATATTCTGTGCGTATATACCTGCTCCCTGTTCCTTTACTCCGCCGTAAGGAGTTCCTACTACAATGGAAGGGTATTTCGCGGATTTGTCGATGTTTGCAGGCAAATACAAATGCGCCGCAACGATTATACCATACCGGTTTTTGTATTGTACAGGCTCCATTACTACCTTGTTGCTTAGCTGAAAGGTTAAATAAATATCTTTTCCTTGTTTCATTTTTATTGTTTTTTCGTTATTACTTGTTTGGCCAAAAACCTGCCCTGTTAATAAAGCAGATAGAATTGCTATGATTACTGTTTTTCTCATTTTTTTTATATTTTCAATTTTTTCTAGTAGTCAATATCATTTGTCTTGGTTTTGATTAGCTTTTTTGTGTTAGCCTTTTATATGCAAATTACCTGAAGGACAAATTTCCATCTGGAAAATATCTACCATAACTGGCTGTATTACGGCGTAAAGAACTGCACGCCCAATATCATCTGCCAAGAGTAATACTTCTGCAACAGCATGGTGTATGTTTTTAATAATATTTTCAGGTAGAATAATTCTAATCAGGCATTATTCACCATGATATTGAGTGTTCCAGTTTCGCTAACGACACGTTCCACCATTTCATCAATTTTCGACATATCCCGAATATCGGCAGCATAAGGTACGGCGCAATCTAAAACAATGACAAAGATAAAGTGCAATTAAACAGGCAAATTTGACAAAAGTCAAAAAATTACTTCTTCCTGACTCTGCTCAATGTTTCTTGGGAAATGCCTAAATAGGAAGCGATATAACCTAATGGAACCCGTTTGATTATTTCTGGTTCATATTTGATTAAATCTTTGTAGCGGTCTTCGGCCGATTTTGTTTGAAAAGAATAATTTCGTTCAATTAGCATGTCGCAATATTCTTCAATGAGTTTCCTTCCGACAGTATTTACGTCGTTGTATTTTTGATATAATTCTTCCAGTTCTTTCCCTGGAATGTATTGGAATATGCAATCTTCAAGACACTGAATCGTTTCACGCGACGGTTTGTTGCTAAAAGTCGATGGACTGGCAGCAAAAGGTAAACCTTCATACCCGAACCATATCGTTATTTCCTGTTCTTGTTTTTTGTAAAATGAACGGATTAATCCTTTTTCAATGACAAAAAAACTCGTAACAATCTGCCCTTCCTTGATAATGTAACTTCCTTTCTTTTTGGAAATTGTTTGAACTTTCGAATCGAGTTCCTTTGCTATCTCATCGGGAATATAGCCATACTGTTTGAGTTTGCTAACGAAAAGGGTTGTATTTTGTACAGATGATGACATTCGTTTTGTTTATGATATCGTTTGCAAATTTAACCTTAATTTTTTGTCGTCGGGGCAACGCCATACTGCTTCTTGAACGCTGTGGAAAAATGGGACAGGCTTTTGAATCCGGTTTCCAAATAGATGTCGGAAATCTTTTTGCCTTCCTCGTGTATTTTCCGGTAGGCCGTTTCGAGCCGTTTTTTCATTAGCCATCGTTCGGGAGGAAGCTCACTTATTTTCTTGAAATCGCGTTTGAATGTGGCAAGACTGCGTCCTGTAAAAGAGGCTATTTCCTCCAAAGACAGGTCGCACATGTAATTCTCATTCATAAAATCAAGCAGGTCGATTTTCCACGGCTCCACGAAATCAAAAAGTGTTACAGACGACTTTATATCAACACGAAGCAAGGCTTGTACGCCCTCCTGTAATTTTAGTTTCACTAATTCTTCGGTTGGCTTGATAGATGAGTCGAAATAAGGAATCATGGAATGGAACAGGCCTGTAATATCGGGCGTAGGCGATACCTCTATCAACGTAATATCGCAGTCTTCCGCGTTTGACGGAAGTTTCGTTTTATCCATTTGGCGATAATACTCCCGAAGAAATTTGCGGCTGAAAACAAGGAATATTGCGCGGAATTGTTCGTCGCCCACAGGACAGTTGGTCATATTAACCCGATGATTTTTTCGAAGAAAGACACATTTTCCCGATCGTACAGACATCTTCTTTTTACGTTCTTCGATGAGCAGTTCGCCCGAATAAACATACACAAGCATGTGATCTTTCACCATGTGTACGCATGTTGTTCCTTCGTTGAAATCGTAGCCGAAAAAAACATCGGAATAATTAAATGCAAGTGAACCTAATTTTGACTGTCCCATATTATTGACCTTAATTTTGCAAAGATACGAAAAACCGCAGGAATTACTTTATCCTGCGGCTCAATTTATTTTATTCAACGGCTCAATACTAAAACTTATATTTTGTGAAACTTATAGTAGAGCCACATAATACCATCGGGTAATTGCTTGGCAGATATTAGTTCCAATGCTTGCCCCTGTGCGGGATGTTCATTTTTTTTGCCCTGATATTCAAATACTGCGGGCATTCCTGCCAAACCGTCAACTCCCGGATAGACCATCAGGCTAAGTTCGTCAATCAGTCCCGCTTTCAAGAAAGCGCCATTGATGAAACCGCCGCCTTCAAGCAAAATCTTGTTCAAGCCGAGCTCCGCTCCCAATATATCCATTACTTTCGTTATGTCGTTGCCTTCCGCTCCGGCAAAGATGTACGAAATACCATTCTCCCTTAAATGTGCCAGGTATTGGTCGGATACTTTTTCGCTTAGGATAGCGATAAAGTTATCGTTGTTGACATTCTCGTAATAGATTTTCCCTTTCGGATCGATGACTATGATTGTGGATGCTGCATCGCGCTTGCCGATAAAAGTTGATGGGTTGTTTGTCGGCGGATAGCCCTTGTCTTCAAAAGTTTTAGGCATGAAATACTCCTGAACTGTTTTCCGGCCAATCATCACGGCTTGCCCGTTCAGTTCATTGCTGATAGTGAAATACTGCCCGGCAACATCATCCATGCTTCTGCCGTCAAAAGGTTGAGTATAGCGATAGGTAATCAGTCGGCCATCAACCGAACTCATCATGTGACAAATAATTTTTGGTCTCATTTTTCTTTGCTTTTTATAGATTAAAATTCTTACTGCAAAGTAAACGAGTAAACCGCACAGATAGGTTTCGCTTATGGCTCAAAAGACTTTAGTGAGAAGGTCAGAGCTTTCTTTTGTAATCGACTTTCAGAATCCCCGAATCGAATGCTGTGCTATTCACTAATTCCCATTTTGATTCTTTGGGTTTGTTTGGGAATAAGGGAATGCCTTCGCCTAAAATCACCGGAACATAGCTGATCTGCATTTCGTCCACCAAATCGTGATTCAACAAAAGTGTTATCACTTGCCCACCGCCCATTAGCCAAATGTCTTTTCCTTCCTGTTGCTTTAGTTGGTGGATAGTTTCAATTACATCATCAGTAAGGTAAGTCACATTTTCTTTCGGGGGAAGGTTGTTCTTGTAACGGGTAAGAATGTAGGTTGATTTATCCTTGTAAGGCCAATCAATACTCATAACGATAAGTTCCTGATAGGTAAGATTTCCCATGATGACAGTATCAATGGAATCCATTAAATCCTTGTAGCCGTATTCAGCTCCGGTATGCATTGGGTATGTCAAAAGCCAATCCAAATCACCATCGGGACGAGCGATGTAGCCGTCAAGCGATACAGCGATGTACAATTTAATCTTTTTCATGTTTTTAGATATTTAAACGTTCAACATTCTGCTTTGTTGTTCGCCGATATCCCATGAAAAAAGCGTGAACTCACACCATTCCAATGTAGAGGTACTGGTATACCCTTTGAAAGAAACAGGCAAGCCCACGCCATACTTTCGTATAGCATGAACATTGCGCCATCAGTCTCTTTCAAATGAAAATTACCAGTTTTCTACATTGAGACGTTCAGCGAACGTTATGTCTATATATCAAACGGCATTAAGCCGCTTTTATGTTCTAAATGCAAAGATAGCGATGTTTTCGGAAATAACTGGAAAGGGAAGGGGGAAATTTGAGTTACACCGGAATCTATCGGTAATATGCTGACGAAGAAAATCAGCCAAAATTTAAGACGGGATAAACAGAGTAAAAATATTGGGATTCAGATACATTTTTGTATCTTTGCATTTGAAAAGTGTTCTTTGTGTGTATTGTGACAAACGATACAAAAAAACGAGGTTAGCTCGTTTCTAAATCGTTACCTGTCGAAAGTTTTGCTCTTGTAACTCACTATCTTCCAGTTGAAAATACAAAATCCTATGTCTTGCTGAATGTGGTTAGATCAATAGGAATCTCTAATATTGTTCCTATATCTTTTAAATGTTTGTTTACTTTGGTAATTACTTTGTGAACTCTGTTTGCTCTTTGTTGCTCTGTTTTATGAAAAGCAGAAAGGATGGGAAAGAGGTACTGATTATCCGGATTATGATATTTTCTAATAACCTCTATAGTCTTATCTTGCAAAGGAAGTTTTATTAGCCTCTTTGTCTTTCTTCGTGTATAAATTAGCCTATCATCAATCAGATTCTCTTTTGTCAAATAAGCTATATCAACAAAATTAATTCCGCCCATAAGATAAGAGAACAAAAATAAGTCAATAGCCAATTTTGAATAATCATTGGTTCCTCGGTATGTTATTATTTTATTTATCTCTTCTTTGGTTATTGCTCTTTTTGCGGTTTCTTTATGAAGCTTAGACACTTTGTAATTCTTAAATGGATAAAGACTTGATTTTACCAAATTCTCTTCCATAGCGATATTATAGATAGCCCTTAATGTTCTGAATCTTATTCCTATGGTATTTTCAGCCAATCCCTCTTTTCTCAGCCAAGTTTCGTATTTTCTTAGCCATGTAACATCAATCTCAGAAAAATATATATTGAGATGTTTATTGAACCTTATAAGCGAGTTATAAACTTGTTGAACAGAAAGCATGTATCCTCTTCTTTTTTCTTCTGAGAGCCTCTGTATTTGTGTCATGAACACTTCTCCAACGGTTTTTGGTTTAACTATATTTGTAATATTATCTACTAATGTGTTGGTAGTAAACTCTTTATCTTCTGATTTTAGTTTAACTATTTCATCTGTAAACTCTCTTTTCTTGTCTGAAATTAACTTCTCAATAGATATTATATTAGGACATTTAGCTTTGGGTTTTCCTTTCTTGAAGTCCCAATAAATTGGATTTAATGATATTCCAAGACTTTTGTACTTCTTCTTTCCATCTTTACAGATTCGAATCATAAGAGGATTTTCTCCATTGGATAGTGTTTTAGATTTGTAACACAAGACGTTAACCGTTGTAGCCATGATAATTTTGGTTTAACTCTTGGTTTAACTTACATTGGAAAATCAGCAGAAAATTGTGAAAGATTGATTGAAACGAATTGGAAAGTAAGAAAACAAAAAAAGCACCTAAACAATAAAGTTTAAGTGCTTTTTAAAAGGTGGTGCCACCAGGAATCGAACCGGGGACACAAGGATTTTCAGTCCTTTGCTCTACCAACTGAGCTATGGCACCTTCTTTGTGATTGCGGATGCAAAGGTAGCTAAAGTTTTTGAATATGCAAACATTCAGGAATAAAAAATGCCGGTAAATAGTGCTATTCTATTTACCGGCATTATCTTGTATTCTTTAATATGCACAGAATGAATTAGTTATTCTTTTCTGCTAATGCATTCCATCCTTGAGCTTTTAATTCAAATTCTTGTCCGTCTCTGGTGATTAATGCACATCCTAAGTCTTGCTTGGTGATGTGGCCAATCATTTTTACCCCTTCCATCTCTGCAATCTTTTCATGCTCTGAAATTGGAACAGTGAAAAGTAGTTCATAATCTTCTCCACCATTAAGTGCACATGTAGTAAGATTCATGTTGAATTCTTCGGCCATAACAGCTGTTTGGTAATCAATAGGGATATGCTCTTCGTAAACACGACAACCAACCTTGCTTTGGGTACAGATGTGCATCAGCTCTGAAGAAAGGCCATCCGAAATATCCATCATTGAAGTAGGTAGAATATTCATCTGCGCTAATTTTTCAATAATATCTTTTCGTGCTTCAGGTTTCAACTGACGCTCCAATAGGTATTCTTTTCCGGAGAAGTCGGGTTGCCCGTCTTTTTCTCCTCTGAGAACAGCTTTTTCTCTTTCTAAAAGCTGAAGTCCCATATAAGCTGCTCCTAAATCACCACTAACACAAATTAAGTCGGTTTCTTTAGCTCCATTGCGATAAACAACTTTGTCTTTGTCCGCTTCGCCAATGCAAGTAATGCTTATGGCAAGACCAGTCAGGGATGAAGATGTGTCTCCGCCTACAATATCAACATTGTGCTCTTCACATGCAATTTGTATTCCGGCATAAAGCTCTTCCATATCTTCTATGCAGAATTTCTTGGAAACAGCAACTGATATGATCATTTGTTTGGGACTGCCGTTCATTGCGTAAATATCCGAGATATTAACGATGGCAGCTTTATATCCCAAATGTTTCAATGGAACATAAGTCAGATCAAAATGAACACCTTCCATTAATAAATCTGTTGTAACCAGAACTTGTTTGTCCGGATAGGAGAGTACTGCTGCATCATCGCCCACACCATATTTGCTGGATTCGTTTTTTAACTCAATCCCTTCTGTAAGGTGTTTGATGAGGCCAAATTCTCCTAATGTTGCAATCTCTGTTCTTTTTCTTTCTTGCATATCTATTATTTAAAATTATGCGCGATTAATTAATTCACGCATGATAGTTGTCATTTTTGGCTGCGCAGCATCTGCTGCTTTCTGTACTTCTTCGTGAGATACTTCTACAATCTTACCTTCAACACCTAGATCGGTTATGATTGAGATACCAAAGCATCTAATTCCTGCATGGTTGGCTACAATAACTTCCGGTACAGTAGACATACCTACTGCATCTGCTCCCAGAATATGAAACATCTTATATTCTGAAGGAGTTTCGAATGTAGGACCTTGTGTTCCTAAATATACTCCTTGCTGAACTTTGATTCCTTTTTCTTTGGCAATATCTAATGCTTTTTTTATTAAGTCTTTGGAATAAGCATCACTCATATCCGGAAAACGGTCTCCATATAGATTCTTTCCACGAAGCGGATGTTCCGGGAAGAAATTAATATGATCTCTGATAATCATCAAGTCTCCAATTTCAAAAACATCATTCATTCCACCGCTGGCATTAGAAACAAATAATGTTTTGATGCCGAGTTCTTTCATAACTCTTACGGGGAACGTTACCTCTTTCATTGAGTAACCTTCATAATAGTGGAAGCGGCCTTGCATAGCCATAATATCTTTATTGCCTAATTTCCCGAAAATAAGCTTTCCGCTATGTCCTTCTACTGTGGAGACCGGGAAGTTAGGTATATCCTGATATTTTATCTCGTATTTTTCTGTAATTTCATTAGCCAGATTTCCTAATCCTGTTCCTAAAATGATAGCTGTTTCTGGACTAGTATGCATCCTCTCTTTCAGGAAGGCTGCTGTCTCTTTTATTTTTTCTAACATATTCAATAATGTTTTGGTTAAATGCCTCTTCCTGATTCTGCAGAAATCTTACTTCTATAGGAAGAGTATAGATGTTTTTTTGTATTTTTTCGTCTAAATTACTAAACTGAGTAAGACGCGCTGCATCTTTTTCTGTTGTTATAATAATTTTCTTTTCTCCGGGTAGATTCTCAAAAGTTTCCTTTAATGTTACCATGTCATTTTCTGTAAAATCATGGTGATCTGCAAACGTTAAGGGAGTAATATTGGATGAATATCTCTCTATATCCTGCAGCAATTGTTGAGGAGATGCAATCCCGGTAAGCAACAGCACTTTTTCATCTTTCTCAATTTGCCCCAATGTTCTTTTTCTATTGTTAACTGCTGGGAAAATTGGTGTTAGGCTACTGTATCTATACGATGTAAAATAGAGTTGCTGATATGGATATAAATCTAACCGTTTTGTGATAATCCGGAAATCCATTGGTTTCATTACTCTTGGACACTTTGTTACTATAACCATGGTTGCCCTACTTTTTCCACGTGCTGGTTCTCGCAGACGTCCGGCTGGAAGAAGTGCATCGTCACAGATAAGTCTGTTGAAATCTACCAGTAATATATTTATGCCGGGAGCTACGTATCGATGTTGATAAGCATCATCCAAAAGAATTACTTCTAATTCTGAAGCCCTTTCTTGTTGTAATGTCTCTATTCCGTGGCAACGATCTTTATCTACAGATACTATTACTTCCGGAAATTTCTGCTTAATTTGGAAAGGTTCATCTCCAATCTCTTTTGCAGTACTGCTTTCATTTGCCAAAATAAAGCCTTTTGATTTTCGCTTATATCCCCGGCTTAGAACTGCTACTTTAAATTCCTTTTTTAGTAGTTTGATTAAGTATTCTGTATGTGGAGTTTTCCCTGTACCACCAACAGTGATATTGCCAACACTGATAACTGGAATATTGTAACTCTTAGAGTGTAAAATATTCCAGTCGAACATTTTGTTGCGCAGGCTTACCCCCAATCCATAAAGAAAAGAGAGTGGATAAAGACTCTTATGTATCTTAATGAAGTTTTCTTCCATTTCATCTTATTTGATATTTATATCAAAAGGTACTCTGGCTTGTACATAATCTAGTTTCTGAACATCTTTAATCATGCTGAATCCTTTGTAGAACTCACCAAAATTACTTTCTATCAATCTAGATTCTATATAATGAGTTGGTTTTTCTTTGAAAAGAGCCTCAAAGAATTCTTCTTTTTCAGGATATGAAAGAACGGTATAGTCTTTTACTTTTGCTTTCTTAGCTGCTATCTCAATAGCCTTGTCTATACCACCCAATTCGTCTACCAGTCCTATTTTTTTAGCTTTTTCTCCGGTCCATACTCGTCCTTCTGCAATTTTACCGATCGCTTGCTTGCTCATTTTTCTACCGTCGGCACATCTGGTTAAGAAGGTATCGTATCCCTCGTTAATCATCATTTGAATCAATGATTTTTCGTCGTTGTTCAATCCACGGCCAATTGCTCCCAAGTCAGAGAATTTATTAGTTTTCACTACATCAAATTTAAGTCCAACTTTGTCAGTTAATCCTTTTACATTAGGAAACATTCCAAATATTCCGATAGAACCAGTGAGTGTTGTTGGTTCGGCAACAATACAATCTGCAGCACAAGAAATATAGTAACCGCCGGATGCTGCATAGTCTCCCATAGAAACTACTACTGTTTTTTCTTTCTTTAGGGCTTTTACTTCATTCCATATTTGTTCAGAGCCAAAGGCGCTACCTCCAGGAGAGTTTACTCGAAGAACAACTGCTTTTATTTCTTTGTTTTCACGTAGTTCACGCAAATCTTTAATCACTTTCTCAGAAATAATACCTTCGTCGGTTGACTCATCAATGCCTCCGAATGCATAATATACTGCAATCGCATTGCCACTCTTATCTTTTGGAACATTACGTTTAACGTTGATCATATCATCCAGACTTAGTACTGAAAGATCTTCATCTTTGTCTATTTTTACCAACGTCTTCAAATAATCTCTAACATCGCTTTTATAGATTAGTTTATCTGCCAGGCCACATTTCACGGATTGCTCAGATGGATAGAACATAAGCATGCGATCGGCACAGGCATTAAGAGAATCTTTGGAAATTTTTCGAGAGACAGAAACATCAGTTAATATCTGATTCCAGATAGAACCTATGTATTCTGTAACTTGTTCACGATTGGCCGGACTCATCTCGGTTGCAATGAAAGGTTCTACAGCCGATTTGTATGTACCAACTCTGAATATCTGCATTTCTACTCCAACTTTTTCCAGCAAGTCTTTATAGAACATTGGTTCTGCAGCAAGGCCCTGCCATTCAATTACTCCTTTCGGATTAAGTAGAACTTTGTCTGCTACACTAGAAAGGTAGTATAGTTTTTGAGTATAATTATCACTGTATGCAACAATGAATTTACCACTCTTTTTAAAATCAACCAGTGCATTTCTTATTTCTTGTAAGGAAGCATAAGAAGCTCCTAACATTTTAGCCTGTATATAGATTCCTTTAATATCATTGTTTTCCTTTGCCTTTTTTATAGAAGAGAGAATATCATCCAATCCATAAGTAGATAATTCTTCTCCAAAGAATTGTTTTAAGGGATTGTCTTTTGTTCGTTCCTCTAACGTTCCATTAAGATCTAGAAACATGATAGAGTTTGGTTTCACTTTCACTTCTGTATCAGCCGAAGCCACAACTCCAAATAAGATTATGGCACCAATAAAAAATATAACAATGCTTGACAGGATGATTCCCACTACGGTTGCAAGCGTAAATTTGAGAAAGTCTTTCATGAGAGTGTATATTTAATTTTTTCTATTATTAAAAGCAATTAGATAGCAAAGATAAATTATAGAATTGACAAGTCCAAAGATTGAGTGAATTTTGTTTACTCTCTTAAAACGGTTGGTTTTATTTGGCTAACTTATCATTATAACCGGGTTAATTTTAAGTTTCTATTGTTCTTAATATGTCGTTGATACTTTCGTAATATCACATTTTTTCTATTCTTTTTTTAAACAGCCTGTGTAAGTATGATCTATTTTTGTTCACTCTATTTTGATTAAATGTTTTAGTATAACTTCCTTTCGCACTTTTTTGTTGAACATATAAAAGTGTATTCTGTCAATGCAATCGCAATTACTCTTCGCTTCAACCAAGAATTAAAAACTTCATAATCATCTGCTACCAGCTACTAAATAGTATTCATAATATTGATTTTCAAGTATTTATTCTGGTGGGAGATAAAAATGTGATACATTTTATCTCCCACTAAAAACATTCATCTGCTACCACCGGTTTAATCTCATTATATTATAAGTGAAATAGAATTTTTGAATAGCTCTTCTTAGTGCTCAAACTTGAAGGTAAGCGTGCGTAAAAACTAACCGCACGGTTTATTTTCGTGTTGTATTTAGAGGTTAATCGAGTAAGCGCCTATCTTCTCGGTACTTGCTATAATATCTTTTTCCTGTTCTATCTAGGTTTTACCCCCTTTTATATGTAATACAATAATGTGCCATTAAAAACAACCCCTTTATTTTTTTTGGGGTACTCTCATATATGTATATATATTGATTTTAGAAGCATCCTCCTTATTTTTCTTTAGTCTATTCACTTTTATATCGCTGCACTTATTTAATTCTTCTTTTCATTTTATTATCTTCCATTTTCTGTAATGTCTGTTTAGGAATAACAAAAATATAATAATCCAATCTTGGTAATAACAGCAAAATCTGTAAGCCAATTCCAGAAAAAGTCACCATCGGTTTAATATCTTCCTAACCTGCCTTGTCTTTCTGCGAACACTCGCCACTTTTTTTCAAAGACTCACCACTTTTTTTAAATTCTCCTAGACATCTTTCTGCATTCTTGTACAAAAGAATGAAATCTTTTGTACAGAACAATACATTCTTTTGTACAGAAGAAAACAATGTTTTGTACAAGACTTAATAAATACTCTTCGTGAGAAATAAAATCTCCCGTGGGATTCGGAAAAATACCCGGCCTGCTTTTCAAAATAAATAGTGTAGCTACTTTAGTAGCAGATACAACCATTTGGTGGGAGATGATTTGTAGTTAGTTTTTATCTCCCACTAATCTAAATATCTGATATACAATAACTAATACCAGTTTAGTAGCAGATGTAGCAGATCAAAGCGTACATTTTATTTTTTTTCGTGAGAAACTAACGAAAAGTAACTTTAAAGCTTTTCCAACGTAAAGTGAATCATAAAACTTTCCGGCACCTCCTTACGCGCGCACGTAAATTAATAATGTATATAAAGGAGTGACCTTTCCCAAAGTTCCTTGCAAAGAAGAAAAAAATATGCTCTGTAACACAATTGTAATTCAGTGAGTTAAGTATTATCTGCAAAAAAAGATATAAAAAAGAGTTAGATATATTTGGATTGGTAGTAGTAAAGTTCTACTTTTGCACCCGCTTTGCAAGAGAGACAAAGCTTACGCAGTTGACATAATGTAAGATAACCGGTGCATTCATCGAGTTTTTAGAGAAAAAGAATTTAAAAAATATTCTCGAAAACATTTGGAGGTTAAAATTAAAAGTTCTACCTTTGCATCCGCTTACGAAAACAGCGTAACAAAAAGAAATCGTTCTTTGAAGAGATTATAAATAAACGAAACAAGTAGTACAAGAGCATTAAGTGCGTGTATTGTTACATGTACTTGGTAAAAATAAAAATGCGAACCGTCAATTAAGATAAACGGAATCCTGGACAGAATTTAAATGAAACTTTTACAATGAAGAGTTTGATCCTGGCTCAGGATGAACGCTAGCTACAGGCTTAACACATGCAAGTCGAGGGGTAGCAGGGTAGCAATACCGCTGACGACCGGCGCACGGGTGAGTAACACGTATCCAACCTTCCCATAACTCGGGGATAGCCTTTCGAAAGAAAGATTAATACCTGATAGTACTTATATAGGGCATCCTACATAAGTTAAAGATTTATTGGTTATGGATGGGGATGCGTTCCATTAGATAGTTGGTGAGGTAACGGCTCACCAAGTCTTCGATGGATAGGGGTTCTGAGAGGAAGGTCCCCCACATTGGTACTGAGACACGGACCAAACTCCTACGGGAGGCAGCAGTGAGGAATATTGGTCAATGGGCGAGAGCCTGAACCAGCCAAGTAGCGTGAAGGATGAAGGTCCTATGGATTGTAAACTTCTTTTATAGTAGAATAAAGTGATCCACGTGTGGATTTTTGTATGTATACTATGAATAAGGATCGGCTAACTCCGTGCCAGCAGCCGCGGTAATACGGAGGATCCGAGCGTTATCCGGATTTATTGGGTTTAAAGGGTGCGTAGGCGGAATAATAAGTCAGTTGTGAAAGTTTGCGGCTCAACCGTAAAATTGCAGTTGATACTGTTATTCTTGAGTGTACATAAGGTAGGCGGAATTCGTGGTGTAGCGGTGAAATGCTTAGATATCACGAAGAACTCCAATTGCGAAGGCAGCTTACCGGGGTACAACTGACGCTGAGGCACGAAAGTGTGGGTATCAAACAGGATTAGATACCCTGGTAGTCCACACAGTAAACGATGAATACTCGCTGTTTGCGATATACCGCAAGCGGCCAAGCGAAAGCATTAAGTATTCCACCTGGGGAGTACGCCGGCAACGGTGAAACTCAAAGGAATTGACGGGGGCCCGCACAAGCGGAGGAACATGTGGTTTAATTCGATGATACGCGAGGAACCTTACCCAGGCTTAAATTGCAGATGAATATAGTAGAAATATTATAGCCTTCGGGTATCTGTGAAGGTGCTGCATGGTTGTCGTCAGCTCGTGCCGTGAGGTGTCGGCTTAAGTGCCATAACGAGCGCAACCCTTATTGATAGTTACTAACAGGTTAAGCTGAGGACTCTATCGAGACTGCCGTCGTAAGATGCGAGGAAGGTGGGGATGACGTCAAATCAGCACGGCCCTTACGTCTGGGGCTACACACGTGTTACAATGGGGGGTACAGAAGGTCGCTACCTGGCAACAGGATGCTAATCCCAAAAGCCTCTCTCAGTTCGGATTGGAGTCTGCAACCCGACTCCATGAAGCTGGATTCGCTAGTAATCGCGCATCAGCCACGGCGCGGTGAATACGTTCCCGGGCCTTGTACACACCGCCCGTCAAGCCATGGGAGCCGGGGGTACCTGAAGTGCGTAACCGTAAGGAGCGCCCTAGGGTAAAACTGGTGACTGGGGCTAAGTCGTAACAAGGTAGCCGTACCGGAAGGTGCGGCTGGAACACCTCCTTTCTGGAGTGATTCCTTTTATCTGGTTCGCTTTTTATTGTACTACTGGTTTTTGTTTATTCTATATAAAAAATAAGAGATTAGAAAGAAGCCGAGCCGAAAGGTAAGAGGTTTTGAACGACAGTCCTATAGCTCAGTTGGTTAGAGCGCTACACTGATAATGTAGAGGTCGGCAGTTCAACTCTGCCTGGGACTACGCGAAAAAGAGGAGCAAAACGGATTAACCATCCGGAACAATCGCTTCTTATAATTTCACGGGGGATTAGCTCAGCTGGCTAGAGCACCTGCCTTGCACGCAGGGGGTCAACGGTTCGAATCCGTTATTCTCCACGATCAAGCAATAGCTTGAAACGATCTTTGACATGATGTACAAAAGCAATAAAGTAAGTAATTTTTAGAGATAAAAAGAGCTAAAGTATATATCGAACCATATGGTAAACGAAAACGTATATTTACGCATAGTTTACAGTGTTTGAAGAAAGTAAGCAAGGGCGCATGGCGGATGCCTTGGCTCTCGGAGGCGATGAAGGACGTGATAAGCTGCGATAAGCTTCGGGTAGGTGCAAATGACCATTGATCCGAAGATTTCCGAATGGGACAACCCAATATCCTGAAGGGATATTATCCATCTTAGATGGAGGCGAACGCAGGGAACTGAAACATCTTAGTACCTGTAGGAGAAGAAAATAATAGAATGATTCCGTAAGTAGTGGCGAGCGAACGCGGATTAGCCCAAACCAATCATGTTACGGCATGATTGGGGTTGTAGGACCACGATCTCGGACTTATATTGGAGAATGGAAGACTCTGGAAAGTGTCACCATAGAGCATGATAGTTGCGTACATGAATCCAATATATACCGTAGTGGTATCCTGAGTAGTGCGGAGCACGAGGAATTCTGCATGAATCTGCCGGGACCATCCGGTAAGGCTAAATACTCCCGAGAGACCGATAGTGAACCAGTACTGTGAAGGAAAGGTGAAAAGAACTTCGAATAGAAGAGTGAAATAGTCCCTGAAACCATGCGCTTACAAGCGGTCGGAGCAGCTTCGTGCTGTGACGGCGTGCCTTTTGCATAATGAACCTACGAGTTACTGTCACTGGCAAGGTTAAGAAATTAAGTTTTGCAGCCGAAGCGAAAGCGAGTCTGAACAGGGCGATTTAGTCAGTGGTAGTAGACGCGAAACCAAGTGATCTACCCATGGTCAGGTTGAAGGTTAGGTAACACTAACTGGAGGACCGAACCGATAAGCGTTGAAAAGCTTCCGGATGAACTGTGGGTGGGGGTGAAAGGCTAATCAAACTTGGAGATAGCTCGTACTCCCCGAAATGCATTTAGGTGCAGCCTTGATAATTACTAATGTGAGGTAGAGCGACTGATAAGATGCGAGGGCTTCACCGCCTATCAAGTCTTGATAAACTCCGAATGCGCATTAGTTTGATATCAGGAGTGAGGGCATGGGTGCTAAGGTCCGTGCCCGAGAGGAGAAGAATCCAGACCATCAGCTAAGGTCCCGAAATAATTGCTAAGTTGAACTAACGAAGTCAGATTGCTAAGACAGCTAGGATGTTGGCTTGGAAGCAGCCATTCATTTAAAGAGTGCGTAACAGCTCACTAGTCGAGGAGTTTGGCGTGGATAATAATCGGGCATTAAGCAATTTACCGAAGCTATGGAACCAGTAATGGTTGGTAGGGGAGCATTCCACTCAGCGTTGAATGTGGAGCGTGAGCTCTGCTGGAGCGTGTGGAAAAGCAAATGTAGGTATAAGTAACGATAAAGGGGGTGAGAAACCCCCTCGCCGAAAGACTAAGGTTTCCTGATCAACGCTAATCGGATCAGGGTTAGTCGGGTCCTAAGGCTCAGCCGAACGGCGAGGCCGATGGCAGAAAGGGTTAATATTCCCTTACTACCTTAAAGAGTGATGTGGAGACGGAGCAGTGATAATACCGCCGGCTGACGGAATAGCCGGTTGAAGGGTGTAGATATTAGTTTTCCAGGCAAATCCGGAAGATTAGTCGAACCTGATAGTACCGAGAGCCCTTGTGGTGATTGGATAGTGTATGTAAGCAGACTCCCAAGAAAATCCGCTAAACTTAATCTTTAAGGTACCCGTACCGTAAACGGACACACGTAGTCGGGTAGAATATACTAAGGCGCTTGAGTGAATCACGGTTAAGGAACTAGGCAAATTGACCCTGTAACTTCGGGATAAAGGGTCCCTCAGTAATGAGGGCGCAGAGAATAGGTCCAGGCAACTGTTTAACAAAAACACAGGGCTATGCAAAATTGAAAGATCAAGTATATAGCCTGACACCTGCCCGGTGCTGGAAGGTTAAGAGGAGATGTCATCGCAAGAGAAGCATTGAATTGAAGCCCCAGTAAACGGCGGCCGTAACTATAACGGTCCTAAGGTAGCGAAATTCCTTGTCGGGTAAGTTCCGACCTGCACGAATGGTGTAATGATCTGGACACTGTCTCAACCGTGAGCTCAGTGAAATTGTAGTATCGGTGAAGATGCCGATTACCCGCGATGGGACGAAAAGACCCCGTGAACCTTTACTATAGCTTAACATTGAATTTGGGTAATTGATGTGTAGGATAGGCCGGAGGCTTTGAAGCAGGTACGCTAGTATTTGTGGAGCCGCTGTTGAAATACGGCCCTTTGATTATTTGAGTTCTAACTCGCGCTTGTGAGGACACTGTTTGGTGGGTAGTTTGACTGGGGTGGTCGCCTCCAAAAGTGTAACGGAGGCTTCTAAAGGTACCCTCAGGACGATTGGTAACCGTCCGCAGAGTGTAATGGCATAAGGGTGCTTGACTGGGAGACCGACAAGTCGATCAGGTAGGAAACTAGAGCATAGTGATCCGGTGTTTCCGTATGGAAGGGACATCGCTCAAAGGATAAAAGGTACTCCGGGGATAACAGGCTGATCGCTCCCAAGAGCTCATATCGACGGAGCGGTTTGGCACCTCGATGTCGGCTCGTCACATCCTGGGGCTGGAGAAGGTCCCAAGGGTTGGGCTGTTCGCCCATTAAAGTGGCACGCGAGCTGGGTTCAGAACGTCGTGAGACAGTTCGGTCTCTATCTATCGTGGGCGTATGAAATTTGCGTGGCTCTGACACTAGTACGAGAGGACCGTGTTGGACTGACCGCTGGTTTACCGGTTGTGCCGCCAGGTGCATTGCCGGGTATCTAAGTCGGGATTGGATAAGTGCTGAAAGCATCTAAGTACGAAGCCAGCCACAAGATTAGATTTCTTAGGGTCGTTGAAGACGACAACGTTGATAGGCTGCAGGTGTAAAGACAGTAATGTCAAAGCCGAGCAGTACTAATTGCCCGTACACTTTCTTCTTTCCATATATGGTTGGCTAGATAGTTTGGCTCTTAAAATCAAATTAAAAGAGCTTGTTTTATTGCTTTTACATTGTGTTTATCTTAATATAAGATTAAGAAATTAAAAATATTAAGGTAGCTATAGCATCAGGGTTCCACCTCTTCCCATTCCGAACAGAGAAGTTAAGCCTGATCACGCCGATGGTACTGCGTAACAGTGGGAGAGTAGGTAGCTGCCGTTTTATCTAAGAGTCCTGTTCATTCAATAATGAACGGGACTCTTTTTTTGTTGTATATTTCCTGTGTATTCTTAATAATGCTATGACAAAACTAACACGGGCTTTTTTTGTATATGCGTCTCTGTCATCTATCTCACCTTATATGATAATCTAGCTCCTTAATTTAAGATGTAATAACTTTGAGTCGACTTATAAATATCTTCTCTATCCTACGTTTCATCTGTTTCGATATTACTTGGTTTCTCTTTATGCAACTTATTTGTTATCTATCGAACATTCTTAGCAATCCTCAAGTGTACTATGCTTTTATTGAGTAATTTATCTCTTTTTTAGTAATTTTGGAAACGAAATTTGATTTTTACATATATTTGATTATATTTGCGAAGTAGTTAATTTTATAAAATTATTAATACTTAAAGCGAATTTATTATGAAAACAAAATTATTTATTGCAGCTTTTGCTCTTGCACTTACTTGTACTATTACTTCTTGTGGAAATAAAAAAACAGAAACAGCTCCAGCTCCTGAAACTAGTGTGAGTGATTCAGCTAAAACAATAGCTTCTGATACTGCTAAGTCTGTTAAGGCTGATACTGTAAAAGCTGCAAGTGTAGAAAAAGCTGCTAAACCTGCAAATAAAAAATAAGAATACTAAGCTTTTGTTTTGCAGTAATAATATTAAGAGAGTTTTAAAGTAAAATTTGAAATTCTCTTTTTTATTTCAATGTCTCATACTTTTTAGATAAAATGATAATATATTATTGAAAAAAAAGCTTTAATTATTATAGAATGATATAATTTGCAATAAAAAAGTTTCATATCGTTTGGTTAATAAGAAATATTGCCTACCTTTGCAGCGTCAAAACAAAGACAACTTTATGAATCAGACATTTATACATATTCTCCTCTGCATTATTATTATTCTTCTGGTAAGCTAGATGGAAGTGAGCGTTGTGCATAGATATGTATTAAAATATATAAAGCCTTTCTCACTTCCTAGTGTGAAAGGCTTTTTTTTATGATAATATTATAAATTAAATAAAGAGGTTAAAAAGATGAGTGACAGATTATTTATTTTTGATACTACTCTTCGAGATGGTGAACAAGTTCCCGGCTGCCAATTAAATACAGTAGAGAAAATTCAGGTTGCGAAAGCGCTGGAAGCTCTTGGCGTAGATATAATTGAGGCTGGTTTCCCAGTTTCGAGTCCTGGTGATTTTAATTCAGTGATTGAAATATCAAAGGCTGTTACATGGCCTACAATTTGTGCATTAACCCGTGCGGTTGAGAAAGATATTGATGTAGCAGTTGAAGCTCTGAAATATGCAAAGCATAAACGTATACATACAGGTATAGGAACATCTGACTCTCATATTAAATATAAGTTTAACTCTACTCGTGAAGAAATTATTGAGCGAGCTGTTGCTGCTGTTAAATATGCTAAGAAGTATGTAGAAGATGTGGAATTCTATGCAGAAGATGCCGGTAGAACAGATAATGAATATCTTGCAAGAGTAATTGAAGCTGTTGTAAAAGCTGGTGCTACTGTGGTGAATATACCTGATACAACGGGTTATTGTCTGCCTTCTGAATATGAAGCTAAAATCAGATTTTTAAAAGAAAATGTAAATGGCATAGATAATGCAATAATTTCTACCCATTGTCATAACGATCTTGGTATGGCTACAGCAAATACTATTGCAGGTATTATTGGTGGAGCTCGTCAGGTAGAGGTTACTATGAATGGAATTGGCGAACGTGCCGGTAATACTGCTTTGGAAGAAGTAGCTATGATTTTGAAAAGTCATCATGAGTTTAATATTCAGACTAATATTAATACTCAAAAGATATATCCAACATCACGTATGGTTTCAAGTTTGATGAATATGCCAATTCAGCCAAATAAGGCTATTGTTGGCCGTAATGCTTTTGCTCATTCATCTGGAATCCATCAGGATGGTGTATTGAAGAACCTTCAGACTTATGAAATTATTAATCCACACGATGTGGGTATTGATGATAGCTCAATCGTATTGACTGCTCGTAGTGGAAGAGCCGCATTGAAGCATCGTTTATCTTCTCTTGGTATAGATTTGGAAAAAGAAAAGCTTGATAAAGTTTACGATGAATTCCTTAAACTAGCCGATCGCAAGAAAGATATTAATGATGATGATGTTCTTATGCTTGCAGGAGCTGAAAGAAGTACCAACAAACGTATTAAGGTTGATTATCTTCAGGTTACAAGTGGTGTTGGCGTTCGTTCTGTGGCAAGTTTAGGCTTGGATATTGCAGGTGAGAAATTTGAAGCGGCTGCAAGTGGAAACGGACCAGTTGATGCTGCAATTAAAGCTTTGAAGAATATAATTCACCGTAATATGACATTGAAAGAATTTACAATTCAAGCTATCAGTAAAGGTAGTGATGATGTAGGTAAAGTACATATGCAGGTTGAATATAACAAACATGTTTATTACGGTTTTGGTGCCAATACTGATATTGTTGCAGCATCTGTAGAAGCTTATATTGACTGTATTAATAAGTTTATAAAATAAGATTTTGTTTCAATAGGTAATATATATAATAATTAGACAATAGAGAATATGAAAACATTATTCGACAAGATTTGGGACGCACACGTTGTAAGTACGGTAGAAGATGGTCCTACTCAATTATATATTGACAGACTTTACTGTCATGAGGTAACTAGTCCGCAGGCTTTCTCGGGAATGAGAGATCGTGGGTTAAAATGTTTCCGCCCGGAAAAGATTTTTTGCATGCCCGATCATAACATTCCTACATTAAACCAGGATAAAGAGATTGTTGATCCAATTTCACGTAATCAGGTTGCTGCATTAGATAAGAACGCAAAAGATTTTGGTCTGAACTATTTTGGAATGGGACACAAGAAAAATGGTATTATCCATGTAGTAGGTCCGGAAAATGGACTGACTCTTCCAGGTATGACTATTGTTTGTGGTGATTCTCACACCTCAACTCACGGAGCCATGGGTGCTATTGCATTCGGAATTGGTACATCGGAAGTTGAGATGGTAATGGCATCACAATGTGTTCTTCAGTCTCGCCCGAAAACAATGCGTATTACTGTAGATGGTAAATTAAGCAAAGGAGTAACAGCTAAAGATATTGCTCTTTATATCATTGCAAAGATGACAACCGGTGGAGCTACCGGATATTTTGTTGAATATGCCGGAGAAGCTGTGAAAGATCTAACAATGGAAGGACGTCTTACACTTTGCAATCTATCTATTGAAATGGGTGCTCGTGGTGGAATGATTGCTCCAGATGAAAAAACAATTGAATATATTAATGGTAGAGAATATGCTCCTAAAGGTGAAGCTTGGGATAAAGCTGTTGAATACTGGAAAACATTGAAGAGTGATTCGGATGCAGTATTCGATAAGGAAATTACTTTCAAGGCTGAAGATATTGAACCAATGATTACTTATGGAACAAATCCAGGTATGGGGTTGGGCATTACTTCAAATATTCCAACTATTGAAAGTGTTCCCGAAGCCGGAAGAATTTCTTATGCTAAATCTTTAGAATATATGGGTTTCAAAGCCGGTGATTCAATGCTTGGCAAGAAGATTGATTATGTATTCCTTGGTAGCTGTACTAACGGACGTATTGAAGATTTTCGTGAATTCACCTCTTTCGTTAAAGGAAAGAAAAAAGCTGCAAACGTGGTAGCTTGGTTAGTTCCGGGTTCATGGGCAGTAGATCAGCAGATTCGTGAAGAAGGTCTTGATAAAATTTTAAACGAAGCAGGTTTCGAACTTCGTCAACCAGGCTGTTCTGCTTGTTTGGCAATGAACGAAGATAAAGTTCCTGCAGGTAAATATTCAGTATCTACATCAAACCGTAATTTTGAAGGACGTCAGGGACCAGGTGCCCGTACCCTTTTGGCTAGTCCGCTTGTTGCGGCAGCTGCAGCAATTACCGGAGAAATAACCGATCCACGAGTATTAATGGCTTAATAGTAGAATAACAATGAAAGAAAAATTTAATATAACTACCAGTACTTGTGTTCCACTTCCTCTTGAAAATGTGGACACTGACCAAATTATTCCTGCACGTTTCTTAAAAGCTACAACCAAAGAAGGTTTCGGAGATAATCTTTTCCGCGACTGGAGATATGATAAGCAAGGAAATCCGATAGAGACGTTCGTACTTAACAACCCAACTTATTCCGGAAAAATATTGGTTGCCGGAAAGAACTTCGGTTCGGGTTCAAGTCGTGAACATGCAGCATGGGCTATTGCAGGATATGGTTTCCGTATTGTTGTGAGCAGTTTCTTTGCAGATATCTTTAAGAATAATGCATTGAACAACTTTGTTCTTCCGGTTGTTGTTTCCGATAAATTCCTTGCAGAACTATTTGCTTCTATCGAGGAAGATGCAAAAACAGAAGTTGAAGTTGATCTGCCAAACCAGACAATAACAAATAAAGCTACAGGTAAAAGCGAACAATTCCAGATCAATACATATAAAAAACATTGTCTGATGAATGGTTTGGATGATATTGATTACCTGCTGAGCAATAAAGATAAAATAGAAGCCTGGGAAAGCAAATGAGAATAGAGATATTAGACACAACGCTTCGTGATGGCGAGCAAACGAGTGGAGTTTCTTTTGTATCGCAAGAGAAACTCATGATAGCTCGTTTGTTGCTTGAAGAGCTGAAAGTGGATCGTATCGAGGTTGCTTCTGCACGAGTCTCGGAAGGAGAACTCGAATCGGTGAAGATGATTTCTGCCTGGGCTGCCCGCCGAGGACTTCTTGATCGAGTTGAAGTACTGGGGTTTGTAGATGGAATGGATTCTTTGAACTGGATACACGAAGCCGGGTGCCGGGTAATCAATCTTCTTTGCAAAGGTTCTCTGAAGCATTGCGAACTACAACTCCGAAAAACTCCCGAAGAGCATATTGCCGATATCACAACTGTGGTAAACAATGCTCAGAAAATGGGTTTTGATGTGAATGTTTATCTGGAAGACTGGAGCAATGGTATGCAACATTCTCCGGATTATGTAATTCAGTTAATGAATGCATTAATTAAATTACCTATCAAACGCTTCATGTTACCAGATACCCTGGGTATTCTCAATCCTTTGCAAACATTGGAATATATGCGCAAAATGGTAAAGCGTTACCCTAACGTGCATTTTGATTTTCATGCGCATAATGATTATGACCTTGCAGTTGCCAATGTATTGGCTGCGGTTATTTCAGGAGCAAAGGGACTTCATACCACGATAAACGGATTGGGAGAAAGAGCCGGAAATGCTCCACTCTCTAGTGTACAGGCCATCTTGAAGGATCACTTTAATGCCGAAACTTCCATTGTGGAAGACCGGTTGAATGATATAAGCAGGATAGTTGAATCTTACTCTGGTATTGCTATTCCAGCTAATAAACCGATCATTGGTGAGAACGTATTTACTCAGGTGGCCGGCGTACATGCGGATGGCGATTCAAAGAGTAATCTCTATTACAATGATCTTTTGCCCGAACGTTTTGGACGTGTTCGTGAATATGCTTTGGGAAAAACTTCAGGAAAGGCTAATATTCGTAAGAATCTGGAATCGTTGGGATTGGAACTCGATGAAGAATCCATGAAGAAAGTAATGGAACGGATTATTGAACTGGGAGACCGAAAGGAACTGGTTACGCAGGAAGATTTACCTTACATTATTTCTGATGTATTAAAACACAGCTCGGCAAACAGCAAAGTGAAGTTGCTCGACTATTTCCTTACTCTGACCAGCGGACTTAAACCGGTAGCAACCTTGAAAATATCCGTAAATGGAAAGGAATACGAAGAAACATCCTCGGGCGATGGTCAGTATGATGCATTTATGAGGGCTTTACGCAAAGTTTATAAAAATACGTTGGGCAGGAAATTCCCTATGTTGATAAACTATGCCGTGAGTATTCCTCCGGGTGGACGTACAGATGCTTTTGTGCAAACCATAATTACCTGGAAAAATAACGATAGGGTGTTTCGTACAAAAGGACTGGATGCCGACCAGACTGAGGCTGCTATTAAAGCCACAGTGAAAATGCTGAATATTATAGAAGAAGAATATTAATAATAAACCATATAAAAAAATGAAATTAAATATTGCAGTCCTTCCCGGCGACGGAATCGGTCCCGAGGTTGTAGAACAAGCGTTGAACGCAACAATTGCCGTTTGCGAAAAGTTTAATCACGAATTAAGTTACAAACATGCTTTGGTAGGAGCATGTGCCATTGATGAAACAGGCAATCCTTATCCTGATGCTACTCATGAGCTTTGTATGCAGAGCGATGCTGTATTGTTCGGAGCTATTGGTGCACCAAAATACGATAATGATCCAAGCGCAACCGTACGTCCTGAACAAGGTTTGCTTGCTATGCGTAAAAACCTGGGATTGTTTGCCAATATTCGTCCGGTAACTACTTTTCCTTCACTTGTTCATAAGTCACCACTTCGTGCAGATCTTATTGAAGGTGCCGATTTTATGTGCATCCGCGAATTAACAGGTGGACTTTACTTCGGTCGTCCTCAGGGAAGAAGCGAAGATGGAAACACTGCTTATGATACATGTGTTTACAGTCGTTACGAAATAGAACGTATTGTTCGTCTGGCTTTTGAGTATGCAATGCAACGCCGTAAGAAACTTACTGTTGTTGATAAAGCTAATATTCTTGCAACTTCTCGTTTGTGGCGCGAAGTAGCCCGTGAAATCTCTAAAGATTTCCCTGAAGTAGAGACAGAATACTTGTTTGTAGACAATGCAGCAATGCGTATGATTCAATGGCCAAAGAGCTTCGATGTAATGGTTACCGAAAATATGTTTGGAGATATCCTTACCGACGAAGGTTCTGTAATTACAGGTTCAATGGGATTACTTCCTTCTGCTTCAATTGGTGCTCACACTTCTGTGTTCGAGCCTATCCATGGTTCTTATCCACAGGCAGCAGGCAAGAATATTGCTAATCCGCTTGCTACAGTTCTTTCCGCAGCAATGATGTTGGAGTATGCATTTGGTTTGAAAGAAGAAGCTGAATTAATCACCAAAGCCGTTGCAGCTTCAATGGATGCAAATGTTGTAACTGAAGATATTGCTAGCGAAGGTGTAGAAGCGTCATCAACTTCTGAAGTTGGACAGTGGATTGTAAATTATATCAAGGCTAATTAATAAAACGCCTTGAATAGATAATAAATCCTTGTACAAAAGATTGTTTTCTTTTGTACAGAACAATTAAATCTTTTGTACAGAAGAATGCATTCTTTTGTACAAGGATGCAAAAACATCTCGAGTAGAAATTAAAAATCTCCCGCAAAGAATCTGTAAAATTCTTGTGGGAGATTTATTTTTACACTATTTTTGTCGTGAATTTTCCCTATGAATAAAACAAACGACAAATGAAATTTAAATTCTTATCTTTTTTCCTTGCTGTATGCATGGTTAATGTTTCTGCTCAAGAGAAATCTGAATCTTCAAATATGGCGGTGTCTCACTGTAAGATATCTTATAATGTAAGTGCGGATAACGAATCGCAAACCACCAATCTTCTGGACATTCTTCAAAAATACCCGATGATAGCTGTAGATGGCTTAGGACAAATGACATTAAATGGTGTACCTGATTTTGGATTGAGCATTGACGGAAAATTCTTCTCTATACAATCATCTTTAACTGCCGATATTCTTAAAAGCATTCCAGCTAAAACAGTAGATAAGGTTGAAATATTAACCAACCCTTCATCAGCTCTGATAGCGGAATGTTCGGGAGGGGTGATTAATATTGTAACAAAGAAGCAAACTACAAACGGAACAGATGTATCCTTAGGTCTAAATGCTACAACCCTAGGTCTTTTAGGTGGCGATGCTTCCTATAACACGAAGTATAAAGGGTTGACCTTGAATGGAACATATTCTTATGGCTTTGATAACTATAGCAAAAGTGCATTAACCACTGTAGTATATAATGGACTAAAAACTAATGAGACAAAGATACATCCTGAAAAGCTGCATCGGGCAAATGTGAATGCTTTTTATCAGCTGACCAAAAGTGATGGTATAGGAGCCGCATTTAATTTGTTTAGTAACCCGACAACGTTCCCTCTTGAATCAGTCTTGACGTATCCCCAGTCTGATTTTTATAGAAAGGATAGTTCTACTGAAGATATAACTCCTTCTTATTATAATATATCGGCATACTATGCACATTTATTCTCTCCAAATGGAACAAAACTTTCATTAACTTATTCTTATAATAGCCAGCCTATAACAGATGATTATGTTAGTGAAGATGTAATGAATAGCAATGGTCAGGTAACTAACTTGTCTTCATATTACAATGAAAAGTATAATCAAAAAAGACAGGATGCTATACTAGATTTTGTTTTGCCTTTTGCCCTGCATCATGAAATAAGTATTGGAGGAAAGTATAGTTGGCTAAAAAGAAATGATACTTATAACTCTTCAGCTAGATATGACCCGATCCAACCATCATATAGTTATAGGATGTTTAAAGTAAACTTTGAAAGGTGGTATACTTACCTTCAGTATCAGTTCCATAGTAAGAATTTTCAGCTTACTGCGGCAGTGAGCACAGAACAAGATCCGTCTTTATCATGGATAATCTACGATGATGATATCATAAAGATTCTTCCATCCTTGAATTTATCGTATGCCTTTAATAAAAATTCTATTATAAGAGCCGATTATCATTCTCACTTAGCCTCTTCTTTGTGGATGAGTAACTCAAGTCTTGTATCTCCTATGTATGATCAATTAAATGCTTCTTCATATAATGACGGCAGATCTCACTTCTTCCACTTAGGCTATAGTAAAATAACTTCGAAATTTAATTTATTGTTGGATGCTAATTATATTTATGGTGGAGACAGAATTGGGAAAATAAAAAGATATATCCCTTCATCAACAAATACTACTGAAATTACCTTTGCAGTGTGGGAGCCGTTATGCTTTCAAAAAACAATAGTATCGGCAACGGCTTCTTATCAATTCTCAAAAGCAATGAAACTTCAACTGGTTGCAACTGGTGGTTATTCCGATGAGGGTTACATGGAATTTAACAAGAAACTAACAAAAACGGGCTTTGATGGTAGTTTGGTGGCAAGTAGTTGGTTCAACTTGCCTAATGATTATATGCTTAATGTAAACGGAGGGTATTATTCCCCACGGAAGTCGGTAGCACTAGATAGTTATAATAACTACTTTTACCGGGTAAGGGCATCAAAGAATTTCTTGAAAGATAAACTAACAGTGGCAATCTTTGCCAATAATTTTATAGCAAAAAATAAGGAAGTAAAACAACAGGATATTAATGAAAATGATATAAAGCTAAAAACTACCGGAAGGGAATTCGGACTGTCAATGGTCTATCATTTTTCTCTTCGGTAGAATTATATGCAATAATTGCTTTCACAAGATACCTGTTCGGTTTCAAACTCCAAAGTAACGTGGCAAATCCCCGCTTCTTTGAGTCTCTCTTTTATTTGCAGCTTTAATTCCTCCATCATATCAAGATTGGATACAACAATATGGGCAGTCATCGCATTTTCCGTAGTGCTCAGTGCCCAGATGTGCATGTGATGGATGCTCTTAACTTCGGCAATATCCGAAATTAGTTCCTTTATATCATTGCTGCTGATATTAACAGGAACGCCATCCAATGAAAGACGAACACTTTCGTGGAGCAGGTTCCAGGTAGAAATTAGTATCACAATGGCTACAGTTATACCAATAATAGGGTCTATAACGTACCATCCGGTACCGGAAATAATCATTCCAGATGCTAATACCCCGACAGAAACCAATGCATCGGCAGCCATGTGCAGGTAAGCTCCTCTTACATTCAGATCTTTTTCTTTGTTTTTCATAAAGAGCATGGCTGTAAAGGCATTGATAAACACACCGATTCCGGCTACCCAGGCAATAGCACTACCTTCTACCGGACGAGGATTTTTAATCTTTTCAAGACTTTCTATAAGGATAGCTCCAACGGCAATGAGCAAAATAACAGCATTTAGCAATGAAACAAGTACAGTACTTTTCTTATATCCATAGGTATATTTAGGACTTGCTTTTACTCTTGCTAAACGGAATGCAAGCAAGGCAAGAAATAAACTGGCAACATCGCCCAGATTATGACCGGCATCAGAGAGCAAACCTAAGGAGTCATAGAAAAATCCGGCTCCAAATTCAATTAATACAAAAGAGAGATTCAATACTATACCAATTATAAATGCTTTATTTAAAGATTCAATAGCATGGCTATGCTGATGTTCGTGATTATGAGCCATTTTATTATTCTTTTATATACGGTTTAATAATTCAAAAATATGGATTATTTGTGTAACAACTATGCTTTGTGATAAGTTTTCTTACGTATATTTGCAGAAAATACCCATAAATAGGTACGGATATGACTAAGATAGCGAACAAACTCACAGACTTGATAGGCAATACTCCCCTGTTAAAACTGTCTGCTTATATGGAAAAATACAATTCCAGAGCGAATGTTCTTGGAAAACTGGAGTATTTTAATCCCGCGGGAAGTGTGAAAGATCGTACTGCTCTTTCAATGATTGAAGATGCAGAAGCACGTGGGTTGCTTAAACCGGGTGCAACAATTATAGAACCAACCAGTGGTAACACCGGTGTTGGTCTTGCAATGGTTGCTTCGGTGAAGAAGTACAAGCTAATTCTTACTATGCCCGAAACAATGAGTATTGAACGCCGTAATTTATTGAAGGCTTACGGTGCAAAAATAGAATTAACACCGGGTATTGAAGGAATGAAAGGGGCTATCTGTAAGGCTGAAGAACTGAAAGCCAGTATTCCGGGATCTTTTATTCCGCAACAATTTGAAAATCCATCCAATACAGAAGTGCATAAACGTACAACTGCCGAAGAAATTTGGAGAGATACCGATGGACAGGTGGCAGTATTTGTTGCCGGAGTGGGGACAGGTGGTACGGTTTGTGGCGTTGGCGAAACACTTAAGAAGTATAATCCTGATGTATATGTCGTAGCAGTTCAGCCGGCATCAGCTCCTATGCTGACAGAAGGAGAATGGAATCCTCATCGCATTCAGGGAATTGGTGCAAACTTTGTTCCAAAGATTTATAATCCTGAAAATGTTGACGAGGTATTTTCGGTTCCCGATAATGAAGCTATCCGTGCAGGCCGTGAATTAGCCCAGACAGAAGGACTGCTGGTGGGAATATCTTCCGGAGCTGCTGCTTATGCTGCCAGAATGGTTGCCCAGCGCCCCGAATTTGCCGGAAAAATGGTTGTTGCTTTATTTCCCGATACTGGCGAACGCTACTTGTCTACAGAAGAGTTTGCTTTCGAAACTTATCCACTGGATTAATTAATAGATATATATTTAATGAAGAAAATTGTATTGTTGCTGTTATTGTGTTCATTATTCCCTGGTATACATGCGCAGAATTATAAAGAACTTTTTGATAAGGCTACCCAATATGAAAAAATGGATAGTCTTGTGCAGGCAGAAAAGTATTACCGGGAAGCACTGAAGCTTGAGCCTACCAATGCACATAACTGCATGATTTTTGCAAACCTCGGACGGCTTCAATATAGAATGCATAAGATCGATGATGCTCTGGAATCTTATAACTTTGCATTAAATATGGCTCCGCTTACGGTTCCTATTCTGATGGATAGGGCATCTCTTTTATTTGAGATGGGACTTACTGACAGAGCTTATGTAGATTGCTGCACAGTATTGGATGTTAATAAAAACAATGCGAAGGCTTTATTCCTTCGTGCTTATCTGCAAGCCGGCAGACATAATTATAAAGAAGCAAAAGAAGATTATAAACGATTGCTGGAACTGGAACCGGAAAGTGTTTCGGGAAGATTAGGTCTGGCTATTCTTTATCAACAGGAACAAGATTTCAAAAATTCGCTTGAATTACTGAATAAATTGATTGTTGAATATCCAAACGATGCAGAGTTATACGTTATCCGTGCAGGTTTGGAAAAAGAAATATTTCAGTTGGATGTTGCTCTGATTGATCTTGAAAAAGCAATTACTCTGTCTCCCACATCGGCAAATGCATTTATGTTGCGCGGCGAAATATTACTGGCACAGAAGAAAAAGGAAATGGCTCGGTCTAGCTTTGAAAAAGCAATCGATCTTGGAATTCCTCGTTCAGAACTGATGCAACAACTAAAAGAATCTAAATGAGCCCAGGCTTATTTAGATTCTTTTGTTAGTTTCTTAATCAGACTAACAAAATCTTTCCCGTATTTTTCTTTTTTAAATTCCCCGATTCCACTGATATTACCAAACTCTTCTATTGTAGTGGGGCGTGAACTGCTTAATAAATGAAGTACTTTATCAGAAAGTACAATATATGCAGGAATAGCCTGTTCGTCTGCCAGTTTCTTTCTCAACACGCGTAGCTCTTCAAATATAAATTCATCTTCATTGCTGTAGTCAGGTTTCTCTGGCTTAATCTCTTTGACAGCTTTCTTTTTGCGACTCTTGGCTACAAACTCTTCACGTTTAATGATAACCAAGGTTGCTTTTTCTTTTCCAAAAAGAATGTTACGTCCCAATTCAGTAATTCGGAGGTGATTATTCTCGTTGTATGCAATTTCAAAATATCCAAGTTGCAGCATTTGTAAAAGGTAGTCATGCCAATCTCTTGGAGGAATATCCCTGCCTGCACCAAAAGTTTTTAATTGATCGTATCCCTTTTCAATAACCTCTGCATTGTTGAATCCTTTTAAGATATCTACCAGGAGTGTTGTTCCAATCTGTTCATTGGTACGGGCAATGGCACTCAATGCTTTTTGAACAATGATTGTTCCGTCAAAGCGTTCCGGCGGATTCTTGCAAACATCGCAGTTGCCGCAATCTTTATCTGTAGTTTCTCCAAAGTAGCTTAGCAAAATGCGACGGCGGCAAATATTTGCTTCGGCATATTGCTGCATGCGGTTCAGCTTTTCAAGGTTTATGCTTTGTTGTTTGCTGTCATTGGCGAACTTACTCAGTAAAATCAAATCGCTCAGAGAATAAAAAAGCATAGTGTCACTTTCCAAACCGTCTCTTCCCGCACGACCAATTTCCTGGTAGTAATTCTCAATGCTTTTAGGCATATTATAATGTATAACCCATCTTACATTCGATTTGTCAATACCCATCCCAAAAGCAATTGTGGCACAAACTACCTGTACCCTGTCGTTTATAAAGTCGTTTTGTGCTTTGTCTCTTTGTTCCGACGAGAGTCCCGCATGGTAAACAGCAGTATCAATACCATTCTTCTGTAAGTTTAAAGCAACTTTTTCAGTAGTTTTTCTACTCAGGCAATAAACAATTCCACATTGATTTGGCCTTTTATCAATGAAATCAAGTATTGTCTTGTTCTTTTCTTTTTCTTGATAACCCCTTTTTACTGTAAGACTAAGATTCGGGCGATCAAAAGAAGATATGAAAACTTTAGGATTCTTAAGTCTTAGCTGATGAAGAATATCTGTTCTTGTAATTTTATCTGCTGTAGCAGTAAGAGCAATGATAGGAATTTTAGGGAACTTCTCTCTTAGAATACCCATTTGAGTATATTCTGGTCTGAAATCATGCCCCCATTGAGAAATACAATGTGCTTCATCTATTGCAAACAAAGAAATATTAATATCCCGGAGCAGATAATCTACTTCAGACAATAATTTCTCAGGAGAAACATATAATAATTTAATTCTGCCCATCAGGCACTCACGGCGCAGATTCGCGTTTTCCGATTCACTGTTATTGCTGTTCAAAGCTCCTGCGGTTACTCCATTAGCCTGAAGTGCTTCAACCTGGTCTTTCATTAATGATATTAAAGGAGAAACAACAATAGCAGTTCCTTCCATTAATAATGCAGGAAGTTGGTAACAGATAGATTTACCCCCTCCTGTAGGCATTAAAACCAGAGAATCGTTTTTGGTAAGTATATGATTTATAATATTTTCTTGTAATGGACGAAAAGAATCATAACCAAAATAGGTTTTAAGTGTATGAAGCATAGTTATTTAGTTCTCTTATTAAATTCATTCATGAGACAAAGGTAAGCTAAAAAGAATATATATAAGCTTTCGCTCTTAATTTATTACTAAGCAGACTTTGTTTTTTATAATAGTAGTCCTTATACTAAAGTTTCATTTTTCTGTCACAGAATGAACTCTTATTTTTTTTAATTAAAAAAGAATAGAACCGAGATATACATAGAAATATCAGATCTATTCTAAAATATCCCGAATATCCTAGTAAAGATAGCTGTTTATATATAAGACGTCTCAGAAAACTTTAATTATCCTTTTTTTAAAAGTTTTTATCTGTTTTTTGCCATTAAAGTCGTGTCTGTTCCATATTTTAAGTCCGAATTAATAAGATTAATTAATAATGTTATTTTTCCAATATTGGCTCTTTTATTATTTTCCTCTTTACTAGATGAAAAACAGAGGCGTTTTATGTTAAAAGTTCTTCAATACTTAAACGCGCTAATTAAATTACCTATAAATGGACAATGTTTTATGAAAAAAAAATACGAATTAGTTGCGTATATGAAATAATTGTCTGAAATATGTAACAGAAATGTAAAGGATATAGATTATTTCTTTTATAAATAAAACCTAACCAGTTAATTCAATGAGTGATTTAAAAAACCAAGAGAGCGGAAGCCAGGCTACTGCTCCTGAAAATGCGCCTCGCAAGAAGCCTTACAATCTTAGAGAGAAAAAAGACAAGAAAGCAGCTTACAGATCTTTAATCAGACCTGAACTTGCTGATGAGTTGTACGACAAGATTCTGAATATTGTAGTAGTTCAGAAGAAGTACAGAGACCCTGATTATTCTGCTAAAGATTTGGCAAAAGAACTGAAAACCAATACTCGTTATCTTTCAGCTGTTGTCAACTCTCGTTTCGGAATGAATTATTCTTGCTTACTTAATGAGTACAGAGTGAAAGATGCTTTGCATATCTTAACAGACAAGAGATATGCTGACATGAATGTAGAAGAGATTAGTGCAATGGTAGGTTTCGCTAACCGCCAATCTTTCTATGCCGCTTTCTATAAGAATGTTGGTGAAACACCAAACGGATTCCGTAAGAAAAATTCAGAAAAGAAATAATTCTTTTAAGAATTGATTGTTTTTCTGTAGAAAAGGGATTACTCCAATTTTATTGGAGTATTCCCCTTTTCTTGTTTTTAAGACATTCATTAATTGAAACAACATAATATGAAAAGACAACTAATATTGATAACTATGATTGTATCATTCCTTTCGTCTTGTGGAAATCTAAAGAAAGCCACAGAGACTGATAAATTTGATTATACAGTAGAGAAATTTGCTGATTTGCAGGTTCTTAGATATAAAGTTCACGGTTTTGATGAGCTTCCTTTAAAGCAGAAAGAGTTAATCTATTATCTTTCTCAGGCTGCTCTTGAAGGACGTGATATATTGTTTGATCAGAATGGGAAATACAATCTGATTATCAGAAGACTTTTGGAAGTTGCATATACAAATTATTCAGGCGATAAAAAGGATACCAATTATGTAAATATGGAGACTTATCTGAAAAGGGTATGGTTTTCTAATGGTATTCATCATCATTATGGTTGTGAAAAGTTTGTTCCCGGTTTTACTCCCGAATTCTTTAAAGGGGTTATCGAAAAGATTGATCCATCTAAATTACCTTTAGAAAAAGGACAAACAGTTGCTCAGCTTTGTGATGAAATATTCCCTGTAATTTTTGATCCGAAAGTGATGCCTAAGCGTGTTAATCAGGCTGATGGAGAAGACTTGATTCAGACTTCTGCCAGTAACTATTATGAAGGAGTAACTCAAGCTGAGGCGGAGGATTTTTATAATAAATTGAAAGATCCAAAAGATGCTACACCTATTTCTTATGGACTAAACAGCCGACTGGTAAAAGAAAACGGGAAAGTTTTTGAGAAAGTGTGGAAAGTTGGAGGATTGTATTCTCCTGCATTGGAAAAGATTGTTTATTGGCTTAAAAAGGCTGAAGGTGTAACCGAAAATGATACGCAAAAAGCTGTAATATCTAAACTTATAGAATACTATAATACCGGTGATCTAAAGAAATTTGATGACTATTGCATTCAATGGGTGAAAGATTTGAATTCGCGTGTTGACTTTGTAAATGGTTTCACTGAAAATTATGGAGATCCGCTTGGAATGAAAGCTAGCTGGGAATCTCTTGTTAATTTCAAGGATGTGGAAGCTACCAAGAGAACAGAAACAATCAGTGCCAATGCACAGTGGTTCGAAGATAATTCTCCTGTAGATAAGAAATTTAAGAAAGAAGAGGTTAAAGGTGTTTCTGCTAAAGTAATTACAGCTGCTATTCTTGCCGGAGATTTATACCCGGCTACAGCAATTGGAATAAATCTTCCTAACGCAAACTGGATTCGTGCTCAGCATGGTTCTAAATCGGTGACTATTGGTAACCTGACTGATGCATATAATAAGGCTGCTCATGGAAATGGATTCTTCGAAGAATTTGCATATAGCAAAGCGGAAGTGGAAATGAATGATAAGTATGCTGATATTACAAACGATCTCCATACTGATTTGCACGAATGCTTAGGTCATGGTTCAGGTAAATTGCTTCCGGGAACTGATCCGAATGCATTGAAAGCTTATGATTCAACAATAGAAGAGGCGCGTGCCGATTTGTTTGGTTTGTATTATTTGCCTGATCAAAAGTTGGTAGATTTGGGTATTATTCCTAGTGCAGATGCTTTCAAAGCAGAATACTATTCATTTATGATGAATGGTTTAATGACACAATTGGTGCGTATTCAACCGGGAAACAATGTGGAAGAGGCTCACATGCGTAATCGTCAGCTGATAGCTCGCTGGGTTTTGGAAAAAGGTGCACCAGAAAAAGTGGTTGAGTTGGTAAAGAAAGATGGCGAGACTTTTGTTCGCATCAACGATTATCAGAAACTTCGTAACTTGTTTGGTCAGCTATTGGCTGAAATTCAGAGAATAAAATCTGAAGGTGACTATGCCGCTGCCCGCAATCTGGTAGAAGCTTATGCAGTAAAAGTTGATCCAGAGCTTCATAAAGAGATCTTATCACGCTATGAAAAGTTGAATCTGGCTCCTTATAAAGGATTCTTGAATCCTGTTTATGATGTAACTACTGATAAAGATGGTAAGATTACCGACGTAAAGGTTTCTTATAATGAAGGTTATGCAGAACAAATGCTTCGTTATGGAAGAGAATATTCTTCATTACCTAATAGAAATGAATAATCATTGATGGATACTAAAGAAATAATAAAAGAAATAAAGACGCAACTCCGTTTTTCAATGAACGGGGTTGCATCTCAAAGTATGCGTGAAAAAGGGCTTGCTTATAAAATTAACTTCGGAGTTGAACTTCCACGCCTGAAAGAAATAGCTAAGCAATATGATCAGAATCATGATCTGGCGCAGACTCTTTGGAAAGAGAATGTTCGTGAATCGAAGATTCTTGCCGGAATGTTACAGCCTATTGATACTTTCTTTCCTGAGATTGCAGATATCTGGGTAGAGGATATTCAAAATCCGGAGATTGCCGAACTGACTTGTATGAACCTGTTTCAGTATTTGCCTTATGCACCGGCTAAATCTTTCCAATGGATGGCCGATGAAAGGGAATATGTGCAGGCATGCGGCTTTCTTCTTGTGGCACGTTTAGTTGGTAAAGGTGGCGAGATGAATGAAAGGGCAGAAGAAGAATTCTTCGATCAGGCTTTTGCTGCTTTATTCTCTTCGGCTTATTTTTCAAGAAAATCGGCAACGCTGGCATTGGTTAAGTATGGCCAACAAAGTAAGGCTCATGCAGAAAAAGTTTTGCAACTGCTTGCTAAAGAAGAAAATCCGAAAGATGAAAATGTGAAAATACTTTTCGAAAATATAAAGTTGGAGATAGAATATTTGCTTTAATCTTTTCTCTTTCCGCAAAAAAGGCTAACTTTGTTCGCGGTAAAAATTGCCCCATCATGGATAAACAAAACGTGAAAGAAACAGTAAAACAGATATTCACTGAATATCTTAATGCAAACGAACATCGGAAAACTCCTGAACGTTATGCAATTCTCGACACAATCTATTCCATCGAGGGGCATTTTGGTATCGACATGCTGTATAGCAAAATGATGAATCAGGAAAACTTCCGTGTCAGTCGTGCCACTCTTTATAATACCATTATACTTCTGATTGATGCGAAACTGATTATTAAACATCAATTTGGAAATTCTTCCCAGTACGAAAAATCATTTAATATTGAAACGCATCACCATCTCATCTGTACGGAATGTGGTAAGGTGACCGAGTTTCAGAATGATACGCTCAAGAATGCAATTGCAAATACAAAGCTAACCAAGTTTCAAATGTCACATTATTCTTTATATATATATGGCATTTGCAGTCGGTGTGCCTGGGCGAAGAAGAGAAAAAAGCAAATAAATAATAAACTATAGAATAAATAAAATGAAAGTAGACGTTTTATTAGGATTGCAGTGGGGTGATGAAGGTAAAGGTAAGGTTGTTGATGTATTAACACCTAACTATGACGTGGTAGCTCGTTTTCAGGGCGGACCAAATGCTGGTCACACACTCGAATTCGAAGGACAGAAATATGTGCTTCGTTCTATTCCTTCCGGTATTTTTCAGGGAGATAAAGTAAATATCATTGGTAATGGTGTTGTATTAGATCCAGCTTTGTTTAAGGCTGAGGCTGAAGCTTTGGAAGCTTCCGGTCATAACCTGAAAGATAGACTTCATATTTCTAAAAAGGCACACCTTATTCTCCCAACTCACCGTATTCTGGATGCAGCCTATGAAGCAGCAAAAGGTGATGCAAAGGTAGGAACTACAGGTAAAGGTATCGGCCCTACTTATACTGATAAAATTAGTCGTAACGGTGTTCGTGTAGGTGATATACTTCATAATTTTGATGCTATTTATTCTCAGGCTAAAGCTCGCCACGAAGCGATTCTTAAGAGCCTTAACTTTGAATATGATTTAACTCAGCTTGAAAAAGAATGGTTTGAAGGTATTGAATACCTGAAGCAATTCCATTTTGTTGATAGCGAACACGAGATAAATAATTTGCTTCGCGACGGAAAGAGTGTTCTTTGCGAAGGAGCACAGGGAACTATGCTTGATATTGACTTTGGTTCTTATCCTTTCGTTACTTCATCTAATACAGTTTGTGCAGGAGCTTGCACAGGGCTAGGTGTTGCGCCGAATAGAATAGGAGAAGTCTTCGGTATTTTCAAAGCATACTGCACACGTGTAGGTAGCGGTCCTTTCCCAACAGAACTGTTTGACGAAACAGGCGAAACTATTTGCCAGATTGGTCATGAGTATGGTGCTGTAACTGGTCGTAAACGTCGTTGCGGATGGATTGACCTGGTTGCCTTGAAGTATTCTGTAATGATCAATGGTGTTACTAAGCTTATTATGATGAAGAGCGATGTACTCGATACTTTTGAAACTATTAAGGCTTGTGTAGCATATAAAGTGGATGGTGAAGAAATTGATTATTTCCCATATGATATTAACGAGAATGTAGAACCTGTATATGTTGAACTTCCTGCATGGCAGGTTGATATGACTAAGATGCAGAGCGAAGACGAATTCCCTGAAGAATTCAATGCTTATGTATCATTCCTGGAAGAACAACTGGAAGTGCCTATTAAGATTGTATCTGTAGGACCAGACAGAGACCAGACTATTATTAGATATACAGAAGAATAGAAAATATCTATCTGATAAAATAAGAAAGGCTGAAAGCAATTTGATATTGTTTTCAGCTTTTTTCTTTTTAGTTCGTACGGGTAATTTAATTATCTTACGCAATGCATTTCCACACCTGCACAATCAATATCGGCTCCCATGGGAGGATTCTGCTTGGACAGTTTCAGATCAATAGCTTCCACAGTTGGGAACTCGCGAAATAAGTGCGTAATAATTCTTTGGCTAACATGCTCCAATAGGAGAGAAGGAGTTTTCATTTCCGCTTTTACAACTTTGAAAACGTCTGCATAGCTAACCGTATAGTTCAGATCATCGGTTTCTGCCGCCTTGCTGAAATCCAGCTTCAATCTCAGATCTACAATAAAAGTGTTGCCAACCAATCTTTCCTGAGCACCAACTCCATGCCTGGCGTAGAATTTTACGTTGCTGAGGAAGATATACATATCATTCGATTTCATTTTTTTATTCTGTTTCGTGATGTTATTGAATTCTTGTACAAAACAATACATTCTTTTGTACAAAAGATTGTAATGTTCTGTACAAAAGAATTAATTCTTCTGTACAAGGAAATAATAATCTCCCGCCTTTAGTTGATGAATGATTAACCATGTTTTAAAAAGAGCTCCTTTTATCTTCTTAATAATCCATCAGTTACAAAAGTAAGAGAATCTATGAACATGACAATCGTTTTAATTGAAATAAAAAAAAGAGTGCCGCGTTCTGGACGGCACTCAACATCTAACTAACTCTCAAAACTTTTATTTTTTAGGATTTCTCCCTGTCAGAACTATCAATTCACGAATCTTGGTATTAATACTTTCGGCCTGCATCAAATCCTCAAGTGTGATGTGCATGCGGTATCGCCAATAGTGTCTTGGATTTGCCGGAATATTGATGCGTTCGGCTTCAATATTTGGGTTTCTCCACTCTTCACTCATCGACAACCAATCCTGGAAAGAAAGGATGCACAATATTGAGTTGGAGTATAGATGCTGTTTGATTACCTCTTCACAGATATTGCCCGATGCTTTTTCGGGCGCAGTTCCATAATGGCCCAGTATATTGTTGTAATACCGTTGTGTTTGCTGGAAATCTTCTTTCCACCAACCGCGCAGGGTCGACATATCGTGTGTAGAAATTGTGCAAACCGAACGGTAAGGATATTCACCCACCAGTCCAAATTCCAAGGATCTGCTCTTAGGCATTCGTTGTATTTCCAGACTTAGAATTTGTAGCTCGTTCATTACCCATGGCACGCAATCAGGTATCATACCCAAATCTTCTCCGCATACAAGCATCCTTGTGCTTTGTGTAAGCTGAGGCAGTTTCTTCATTGCCTGTTCCTGCCAGAAGTGGTTATGACGTTTATAATAGTAATTATCGTACAGGTTATTAAATGCGGCTTTATCCTGCTCACTCAATGTCTGATAGATAAAATCGAACTGCACTCCAATGCGCGGATGATACATGTTCTTTATCTTTCTGTCGCGAATAAAGAGCACATCGCTTATAAGAGCATATAAACCATCGCGGATCCAGATACTGTCTGCATCTGTTTTATCTTTGAAAAATGCCTCTACTTTCTTTTGTGTATCGAATTCAGGACGCATTTCATAAATTTCCCATTGGTTGGTAGAACGGATAAATGTATCCTTTACATAATCAGTATGTGGACCGAATACTTGTTGAAGGAAACCTTCGTGTATATAAGGTTTCAGGAACAAATCTTCGTTAAAATACAGACCATAGCTTTCAATCTCTTCGCGAGACATTGGCAGAGAAGGAACAAACTGTCCCAATAAGCCATGTACGGCATCTAATGGAATTTCCCAAATGCGAAAGAATCCCAGGATATGGTCAATGCGGTAAGCATCGAAGTATTCAGACATTTTCTGGAATCTCTTCATCCACCAGCTATAACCATCTTCTTCCATAACCTCCCAGTCGTAAGTTGGGAATCCCCAGTTCTGACCATTGGCCGAAAAGTCATCGGGTGGAGCACCGGCCTGACCGTTCAGATTGAAATAATGCGCATCCTTCCATGCTTCTACACTATTTCTGCTAATGCCAATAGGAATATCTCCTTTAAGTACCACTCCCTTTTCGCGGGCATAAGTGGAAGCTTCCAATAACTGCAGGTGCAGATGATATTGTATATAATAATAAATGGCAATCTCTTCGTATTCTTCTGAATCCGGCTTGCAGATAGCAGCAATTTCTTCCTGATTAAAGGAAGAACATCTAGGCCATTCGCGGAAGTTAGGAGTCTTGTACTGCTCGCGCAGATAACTGAACACAGCATAAGGTTGTAACCATTCCTGATTGTCTGATAAGAATTGTTTAAAAGCTTTCGATCTTAATACCCTTTTGCCTTCCTGTGCAAATATCAAACGGAAGTATTCCCATTTCCCCTGATTAACCGCTTCGTAATCTATTGTGGTTTTTGCATTCAGCTTATTCTGCTTTTCAGTGAAATATGCCATCTTTTCAGCATCTTTCAACTTGCCCATCTTAAACAAATCTACATACATTGGATGGAAAGCATAAATGGAGATACTGTTGTAGGGATAGGAATCTGTCCAGGTATGCGTCATTGTTGTATCATTGATAGGCAGAATCTGAACAACTCTCTGACTAGTATTGGCTGCCCAGTCAATCATCATTTTCAGATCACTGAAATCTCCTACGCCGAAACTATGCTTTGATTTCAAAGAGAAAACCGGGATAGCTACACCGGTACTTTTAAAAGCTGGTAAATCGAAATAGACATATCTGTCGGGCACATAAACTACTTCTCCGGTTCTTATTACAGGATCGGCCAGGTATCGGTTTGGATTATTTTCCCAGGCCTCTATCTTGTTCTCTTTTAAATTATATAAAACGAACTTATATTCCAACGGGAAAGTAATTTGGCTGGCATCAATTGCAACTTGCCACTCAGGGAAGTCTGCATCATTCATTATGCACACTTTATTAGCATCCCAATTCCCCAGTACTGGTTGATTACCAGAAATAGCTAATGCGAAATTGCTGCTTATTCTTGGAGCGAAAGCCTTTATAACCAAAGCTTTCTGGAAACTCTTCTTAGGAGCCTCGTTTCTCTTCCGGGCAAGCAGGCATTCCGTAAAAGCTGAGCTGTAAAAGGCTTGTTTTTCCGGTATGTTTCTCCATGAATCCAAACTGCGAAATACAATATTTCCGTTTGAATTAAGGTGGATTTTTCTAGGGAAAGAATCCCATTCTTTGTGAATCGGCTTTCCGTCTTTATAGATGTAATATGTGTATTTAACAACTTCGTTGGCCGGATGCTGAATTTCTTTTGATAGACTCCAGCTAATTCCATCCACTGTTTGAAGAGGAACTGCTTGTTCTTCTTCCCAGCTTCCCAGTTCCGGGACAGAACCCAGTATCCTGACTTCCTCGCCCCAGTTTGTTCGGTATTCTATATGAAAAGATAAAATCATACTATTAGATTTATTATTATTCCAAAGCGTTGCAATTTTAATGAATTATTAAATATCCTAAATGTGCTAATGTCCGTTTGTAACTCAAAATCTTATGCAAACGTTTGAATTATTATGTTGCAAAGCCATGGATTCATCTTTTTTCTTAAGAATAAAGGTTCCTTTATAATATCTTTTAAGCAGACTTAATATTATGCTGTAATGTTTTGCCTAAACAACAAAACTGCCTAAAGATAACTCTTCAATCTATTGTGAAAGAAGAATTTTCTTTAAGCAGTTTTGTTACTTTTTTATGGTATTAACCCATAAAAGAGATTCTTTTAATTCATTATCCGCAACGAGAGCTTCCGCAAGATGTACAGATAAGGCATCCTTCCTGATAAATCAATGTCTCGTTTCCACAGTTTGGACATTTTTTTCCTCTTGCTTCGGTTCCGTCCTGAATGTATTTCTTAAGAGCACGTTCCACACCATTTTTCCAAGTGTTAATGCTCTCGTTGTCCAGCTGTAACTGACCAACAAGTTTAATAACCTGTACAATCGGCATTCTGTAGCGAAGCACTCCGGATATTAATTTTGCATAGTTCCAGTACTCTTTATTGAATTTTTCATTCAAACCTTCAATAGTAGTTTTGTATCCACGTTTGTTCTGGAATTGGAAGTCGTATCTCTTTATTCCGTTCTCGTCTACAGTTTTGATGATTCTTCCCATAGTAACTGTTTTAGGAAGAAGAATTCCTTCTTCATCATCTTGCAAACCGGTAAAGATCTCGTAAGGTCTTCCTTCGAGCAAGCCTACAAAGGCAACCCATTTATCTTTATTGTTCTGGAATCTTACAACATCAGCTTCCAACACTTTAGGACGAACCTCAACTACTGTAGGTGGTTGGCATGGAGGAAGTTCATCTTTCTTATCGGATTTGGTAGAAAGTAGTACTCCCGAACGTGAACCGTCGCGGTATACCGTACAGCCTTTACATCCTGATTTCCATGCTTCAACATATAATCTGTTAACCAATTCCTCGTCAACGTCATTTGGCAAGTTGATGGTAACGCTTATTGAGTGGTCTACCCATTTTTGGATTCTTCCCTGCATCTTAACCTTCATCAACCAGTCTACATCGTTGGATGTAGCTTTGTAATAAGGAGATTGTTTAACCAACTCGTCAATTTCTTCCTGAGTATAACGCTTTGCAGCATTATAACCATTTGCTTCCATCCAATCTACAAATTTGTGATGGAAAACAATATATTCTTCGAATGCGTCACCAGTCTCGTCAATGAAATCAACATGCGACTGTGCATCGTTCGGATTAACTTTTCTTCTTCTCTTATATACAGGTAAGAATACTGGTTCAATACCGGAAGTTGTTTGAGTCATAAGACTGGTTGTTCCGGTAGGAGCAATAGTTAAGCAGGCAATATTTCTACGTCCGTACTTCTTCATATCTTCGTAAAGAGCAGGATCAGCCTCTTTCAATCGGTTGATAAACGGATTGTTTTGTTCTCTTTCCCAGTCATAAATTTCAAATGCTCCACGTTCTTTAGCCATTTGAACCGAAGAACTGTAAGCGTTGATGGCAATTGTTTTATGTACTTCTTCAGAGAAAGTAGTAGCTTCTTCTGTTCCATATATTAAACCTAGTGCAGCCAACATATCTCCTTCGGCAGTAATACCTACACCGGTGCGTCTTCCTTGTCCGCTCTTCTTATAGATTTTTTCCCATAATAACTTTTCTGCATGTTTCACTTCTTCATATTCCGGATCGGAATCAATCTTATCCATGATACGTTCAATCTTCTCAAGTTCAAGATCAATAATATCATCCATAATGCGTTGAGCAAGTGCTACATGCTTTTTGAATAAGTCGAAATCAAAATATGCATCCTTAGTGAATGGATTAACTACATAAGAATAAAGATTGATTGCCAATAAACGGCATGAGTCGTAAGGACACAATGGAATTTCTCCACATGGGTTTGTAGATGTGGTTTTATATCCAAGGTCTGCATAACAATCAGGAACAGATTCTTTGATAATGGTATCCCAGAATAAAACTCCCGGTTCGGCAGATTTCCATGCATTGTGCACAATCTTCTTCCAAAGAGAAGACGCATCAATCTCTTTTACAGTAGTTGGATTTTCTGAATCGATAGGATATTGTTGTTTGTAAATTCCACCTTCGCTGGCTGCCTTCATAAAGTCATCATCCAGTTTTACCGAAACGTTTGCGCCGGTAACTTTTCCTTCAGTCATCTTTGCATCTATAAACGCTTCCGAGTCCGGATGTTTAATAGATACGCTCAACATCAACGCACCACGACGGCCATCCTGTGCAACTTCACGAGTGGAATTTGAATAACGCTCCATAAAAGGAACAATACCGGTTGAAGTCAATGCAGAATTCTTAACTGGTGATCCTTTTGGACGTATATGTGAAAGATCGTGACCTACGCCACCTCTTCTTTTCATTAGTTGAACCTGCTCTTCGTCAATCTTAATAATAGCACCATAAGAGTCAGCTGCTCCATCAACTCCAATTACAAAACAATTGGATAAAGAAGCAACCTGGTAGTTATTACCAATACCAGTCATCGGACTTCCTTGAGGAACAATATATTTAAAATGATCTAACAGGTCGAAAAGCTCTTGCGAACTAAGTGCATTTGGATACTTAGCTTCAACTCGGGCAATCTCATTAGCGATACGCCAATGCATATCGTCTGGCGACTTTTCATAAATATTTCCGAAAGAGTCTTTTACTGCATATTTGTTAATCCAAACCCTTGCAGCAAGCTCGTCGCCTTTGAAGTATTGTAAAGATGATTCAAAAGCTTCTTCATAAGAATAAGTGTTCTTCTCCACGATGTTTTCGAATTATATTGTTATTAATAAAAAGTGTTAGTAGATGTTTCTTATTAATAAAATAAATAGTATTAAATAGGTTCTGCAAATCTATGAATGTTTTTTGTTATATCAAAGTAAAATACAAAATAAAATATAAATTTAATATGTGTATTTTGAAAGTTATCCGTTTTGTATATTTAATATATTGATATATAGGTTTTTATATTTTTTATTTTTGAAGAAAGTTATCCAAAAAATATATTTTTATTCTTTTTATATGCATAGTGACTTTTCAAAAATGGAAATTGCGTAATAATATAACCTTTAAAAAACGGATAACAATATAGATTCTTTTATTATATTTGCAAAAAAAAGATATGATAGAGTCAGTAAAGAACAGAAGATCAATAAGAAAGTATAAGCAACAAGATATTGATCCTAATTTGTTAAATGATTTGCTTTCTACAGCTTCACGTGTTTCTACTATCGGAAATATGCAGGTTTACAGCGTTGTTGTTACTCGCGATGCAGAAATGAAAGCAAAATTAGCTCCGGCTCATTTTAATCAGCCAATGGTAAAAGGGGCACCTGTAGTACTAACTTTCTGTGCCGATTTTAATAGATTTACTAAATGGTGCGAATTGCGCAATGCTAAACCTGGGTATGCAAACTTTCTTTCTTTTATGAATGCTGCAACAGATGCATTACTTTATACTCAGAACTTTTGTACACTAGCAGAGGAAGCAGGACTGGGCATCTGTTATTTGGGAACAGTAATTTATAATCCTCAACAAATTATTGAAACTCTTCATTTGCCAAATTTGGTTTTTCCGATTGCAACAATAACTCTTGGATATCCTGATGAGTGTCCTGCCCAACCAGATCGCCTGCCTATCGAGGCTATTGTACACGAAGAACGCTACTGTGATTATACAAGTGAGATGATTGATAATCTATATGCTTATAAAGAATCATTGCCTGAAAATAAGCAATTTATTGCAGAGAATAATAAAGAAACATTAGCTCAGGTATTTACTGATGTAAGATATAAAAAGAATGATAATGAGTTTATGTCTGACAACTTCTTTAAGGCTCTTAAACAACAAGGTTTTATTGAGTAACTGAACTTTTGCTGACAGAAAAACGGTGAGATAAATAGAAATAAAATGCATTTATTGTGTTGTAAGTGTGCGAAATGGTGACTGATGACTCGTTTTGTGAGAGATAAAGTGATGGATTGGTGAGGGATGATTTTTTATTTCTGTGTCTCAATGTGTTTATTATCAGTTTCTTATGTTTTTTATGGTGATGGAGTGATGGATTATACAGAAAAAGAAAGTTGGACGCATTCTTTTTATCAAAAGGTGAGGGTAAGCCTTAATAATAAACTTGCATGAGAAGGCTGAGAACCTGCGTTCGACGATCAAAAATAGAATAGATAATCTTAATTAATAAAACAATCCCCGAAAAAACTTATCAATACTTTTTCGGGGATTGTTCTTTTTAGCTAGCTACTCCAAATTGTATAAAAGGCCAAAATAAGTCTTTGAGAATTGAATATTTTGAAAATGCTCTCAAATAGAAAACTGGGAAAAGAGCATAAAAAATGGGATTGATCCGATTTGGATAACCCCATATATTGCTTAATTACCTGTTATTTTCTTCTGAGTAAAGTCTCGATTTCTTCTACTTCTGCACGGAATGATTTGTCTACATCGAACTGACCTTGAACAATTTTGCATGCGTGTAATACTGTTGCATGATCTCTGTTTCCTATCAATTGGCCAATTTTAGATGAAGATGAATCTGTATGTTTTTTAGCTAAAAACATTGCTAACTGGCGTACTTGTACAACTTCTCTTTTTCTCGATTTAGAATGAAGAGCTGAAGACTCCACTTCAAAGTGTTTGCATACCTTTTCGATAATATCTTCAACAGTAATAACCTTAGTTTCACATTTCACGGCTTTGCGTACAATCCTTTCTGCTAAATCAAGATCAATTTCTTTATTGTAGATTGTAGAATGAGCCATGATAGAGATGACAATACCTTCCAAATCACGCACACTTTCGTTTACGTTCTCTGCTATATATGTAATAACTTCCTCTGGAAACTTTAAGCCATCACGGTGAATCTTATTTTTTAAAATGCCTTTTCTTAGTTCTACATTAGGCTTTTCCAGTTCTGCTGTTAATCCCCACTTGAAACGTGTCAGCAATCTTTCTTCCATTCCTTGCAAAAGAACAGGAGAACGGTCGGAAGTAAGTATTAACTGCTTTCCGTTTTGATGCAAATGGTTGAATATATGGAAGAATGTATTTTGGGTTTTTGTAAGACTGGCAAATTCCTGAATATCATCGATGATTAATACATCAATACTTTGGTAGAAGTTAATGAAATCATTAATAGTATTGCTACGTACAGAATCCGTGTATTGTACCTGGAATAAGTGTGCAGATACATATAGAACTCTTTTATCGGGGAATAGCTCTTTAATCCGTGTCCCTATTGCATTTATAAGGTGAGTTTTACCTACACCTGATGGACCGTAAACAAACAATGGATTGAATACGGTTTTTGCAGGGCTTACGGCAACTGCTTCTCCGGCTGTTCTTGATAATTTATTGCTATAGCCTTCAATAAAGTTCTCAAAATTGTAGTTCGGATTCAGTTGCGGGTCAAGATCCAGAGGTGAAGGTGCTTTTAAAGTATTAGGCGCTTTGTTTCCGTTGCGTATAGTACTTCGTTGTGGAATTGCAGTAGAACGGTTCGTAGCTTCTAAATCTACCGAAGCTTTCGAACTGTTATCTACAATTACACGATACATCAGTTTAGTTCCTTCGCCAATCTCCTTATATAAGGTAGCACGAAGTAACTCTACAAACTTATCTTCCAGAAATTCATAAAAGAATTGAGAAGGTACTTGTACAGTCAGTGCATTATCCTCATACATTAAGGGGACAATAGGGACAAACCAAGTGTTATATGTAGTTTCAGGAACATTGTCTCGAATCACACGGAGACAGCGGTTCCATAGACTTACATGATTGGATTCAATCATAAGGCTATTTATACAATTTATTAATTATAAGAAACTTCTACTATTGCAAATTTGGGAATCTTATTTGAGAAAAACAAATGTTATTTTATTCTTGTTTTTTTTATAAAATTAATAACTCGTTTAATTTCAGCGGTTTATAGAGTTTACCTATCTAAAAGTCTGAAATTTATACTTTTGCATATTTGTAATGCATTGACAATTAGATAATTATAGATAAAAACCTATGGAATCTTATTTTGAATTATTTATTTTATCAAAATGTTTATACCTATCTATTAATGGAGCTGTTAATAGCTTTTCTTTTATATAAATAAATAGAGCACTATTTAGACAAAATCTATTTTAGGCTTTTTGAAAAGTTTATTTTTTGCCAAAAATTGAGAAGTGTACATAACGTTTAGGATTACTTTTCAAGTCTTCTAATAATAGCGAAGCATTGGCGCCTGTATTAGATAAATTATTATAAAGTGAAGCATCATTAAGTAGCAATCCTAGTGAATTATCTTTTCTATTGAGCTTATCTGTTACCATCTTAACATTAGCCATTGTAGAATCTATCTTGTTAAATGTTGAAGCATAATTAATACTTCTGAGATCTCCGCTGATTGCAACAAAATTATCACCAATAGTATTTATCTTCTTCGTCATCTGTGGAACATCATTCTTCATAATTGAACGAAGCTCTGTAGTAGCATCTGCAAGGTTGTCGGCTGTTTTTCTGACAGACTTAAGAGTAGCCGGAATATTTGGGTCGGCTGCTATTTTATTTAGTGATGTCATGATAGAATCCAGCTTAGGGAGCATTCTTTCAAACTGAGGCATAATAGTTTTAGTTACAGCTTCCATCAGACCATTATTAACGGTTCCCGGAATAGTATCACCAATTGCATAAGCTTCGTTTGGATTTACGGCCAGAATCAGATTCATTTTTACTGTACCAAGCATCTCTGTAACAAGTTCTGCATGAGTTCCTTTTGGTATTCTCATATCTTTATCCAATTCTACTTCTACGGCAACATTGCCGGGACGATTATAATCGTAATAGATTTCTCTTACGATTCCGATACGGAAACCATCAGCAAATACAGGACTTGATTTTGCTAACCCCTGAATATCTTTGTATTTCACATAAAAGTAACTTGTGGGTTTGAACATATCAATGCCTTTGAGGTAATTAATGCCGTATACAAGCATGCATAGACTGATAATTCCAGCAATTCCTATCTTAACCTCTTTAGTAAAGTATCTCATCTTGATTTATTTTTAGTCTTGATTATTTTCTATTCTTCTTAAATTCTGCTATAGCAGTATTTATATTCATTTTCTCACCATCCTTGAATGCGATGATAAAGGCGTCTTTAAATTGACCGGCTATTTCCCTTTTCGTTTTAAGAACTTCGTTGTAGTTTTCTGAAGCTCCGTATGTGTATTTATAAATTCCATTTTCACAGAAATAGTCTACCGGAGTTAAATCTTTGAACCGTTTATCGGTTGTTTTAAGTTTTTGGTTCGAAGTTAGTATTTGTATTTTAAATACAATTCCGTTTTCTGTTGAATGATTGTTCTTTTTTTCTTCTTTTTTAGTAGCGATATTCTCTTTTTTTCTTTTTACAGCAGAAACCTCTTTTACTTTTTCGTTTGTTGAATCGGATTTCTCTGCGAGAGTTTGAGGAGCTGAATTCTTTTCTTGTGTCTTAACCTCGTTGTCTACCTGATATGTAACTCTTCCCTTAGACTTACGGATGTCATGCTTCTGCTTGTATTGAAGGAAAGCATTGAAGATTGATCTGGCTAATGCATTTGCTCCTTCTTCGGTATTTAGATATTGCTCTTCTTCAGGATTCGAAATAAAACCTACTTCAGTAAGTACGCTAGGCATGGCGCTGGTTTTCAAAACAAGAAAGATATCCTGGTGAACTCCGCGGTCTGGTCGGCCGATGCCTGATTTATATTGTTTCTGGATTAATGTAGCCAAACCAACACTTTGCTCCATGTGTTTATCCTGAATAAACTCGAACATGATATATGATTCCGATGAATTTGGATCAAATCCGGCATATCTTTGCTTATAGTCATCTTCCAGAAGAATTACGGAATTTTCACGTTTAGCAACTTCCAGATTTGCACTTGAACGGGAAAGTCCTAAAGAAAAGGTTTCGGTACCTCTGGCTGATTTTGCCGGTGCAGAGTTTGTATGAACTGAAATGAATAAATCGGCACCAGCATTATTAGCAATCTCTGTGCGCTGATTTAAAGGGATAAACACATCCGTTTTCCGGGTATAGATAACTTTTACGTCATTACAGTTTTGTTGTACTAGCTGACCAACTTTTAAAACGATGTTCAGATTAATATCCTTCTCGCGGGAAATATCACCAATTGCTCCGGGATCATGACCTCCGTGACCAGCATCAAGAACTAATACAAAATCCTTCCCGAGTGCCGGTAAACATCCAATTGTTGCAAACCAGATGCAAGTGATTGTAGTAAGGGTATAAATGATACTTTTTTTCATTTCTGCACAATAAAATACAAATGTAATGCATTTTTTCTGAAAACTCATTATTTACATTCAAGTTTTGTCTTTTTTAAGCAGTTAGCTCCCTTTGATATTAGTTAACCAGAAAATGAAGTTTTGGCAATGTTTAAAACTGAATAAATGATGCGAACGGCTACATTAGTATATATAATAAGGTATATTAGTCAATTCTCCGTATTGTTATTTATTTAAGATCTACACTTAAATGAAATAAGGTGTAGACTTTATATTGTTTAAGTCTACACCTTATATATTTATACTCTACCTCTTTTAAAGAAGTATTAAGGTTTCATTATCTTAGTTATCGTGAATTATCTGAAGTTTATCCGGTAACTTACACCTACTTTTCCCCAGAAACCGGGTTGAGGTATATTTCCCAAATCATAATATTCACGATTCAACAGATTGTTTGCTTCGGCAAAAAGGGAATAGTTTTTTGCATTCCATGAAAGCTTTAGGTCGAGTAGGCAAAACGATGGATAAGGTATTTCGGCTGTAGGTTTCAGATCTACATACTTTGTATAACTTCCCTCGCGACTTTGCCAGCGGAATGCCCAGCTTGCCTCTAATTTTTGCCATATACGATGATCTAATCTTACCACAAACTTATGTTTCAGGTAATCTAAAGCATAATTTGATTTATACACTTCACCAATCTCTTTGGTTTGATTTATGTACGAATAGCTAATAGTTGCTTTCTTTAAATAACTTGTATTACCAAATAACTCGTAAAAATTAAGATTTGCAGAGGCCTCAATTCCCATATTATCTAGTTTGGTATGGTTTACCGTATGCCATTTATCTTCGGCGGAATACTTCACCCAATCTATCATGTTCTTTCCTTTTCGGTAATAACCGCAAACGGACGCCTGCAATACAGGTGACGAATATTTCGATCCAACTTCGAATGCCTGAGTTTCTTCCGGCTTCAGGTTCGGATTTCCCTGATTCGTTTTACTTTCATAATAGAGATCGGTAAAGGTAGGCATGCGCAATGCCATGTTCCATGAGGTGTAAAACTTCACCTTATCGGTTAAACGATAAGATGCATCTACCCCCGGATAATATCTGAACTTATTATCAAGTCCGGTATTCATGGTTGCCATTAAACCAACAGACAAGGTGAAGCGGGGTAATAGAACATTATGTTCTAAATAGTAACTGATGCTAGTCCGGTTATCCTTTTTGGTGAAATAATGATCACCTTCTCCCGGAACCTTTATTGGCTCGTCCATCAGTTTACCAAGAACATTACTTAACACACCTTCGTTGCGGAACTCAGTGCCGAAGGCAGTTTTTCCTATTACGGAATTAAAGTAAGCATTCAGATTAGTTCCATAAACATCCGTCTGATGATAATTATGTCCGGTGTACCACGAAGCCGGGTTATCCCGGAACAGTTCGAAGCGGTCGTTTCCACGATTCCAGTAAATAATAGGAGTGAAGTGAAGCTTTCCTTTCGTTTCGGCCTGAACGGAGACAAAATACTTGCGCATGTGTTCGTACTGGTTAGGATAAGCAGCAGAATAAAATGTATTTGCCCCATACCCTTTGTTGCTTATTCCCGTTTGCCAGCGTACATTGACTTCTTCTCCGGAATACTCTCCCTGATAGAAAGCACGCGAAGCACTGAAGTCGCTGTTGGCAATATATCCGTCGGAGCGACTGTATCCGGTAGAAAGCTGATTGCTTAATTTCCCTTTCGAGTAGTTTCCACGAACACCTCCATTAAATAAGCCATACTGACCTGTTGATAAGTTAATGGCTGCATGGCTTTGCTTGTCACTTCTGGTCACAATATTGATAGCTCCTGTAAAAGCGGAAGTTCCGTATACTCTTGCGGCCGGGCCTTCAAGAATCTCTATACGTTCAATATCGTTCATGTCTACAGGAAAATCGGCTGTGTTGTGGCCGGTTTGGGGACTGTTGATATTTGCCCCGTTGAGAAGAATGGTGATTTGGTCGAAAGTACCTCCTCGGATGCTGATGTCACTCTGGATACCCAGATCTCCCCGCTGACGGACATCTACGCCTGCGGCATACTCTAACAGATCATTAATACTTTGTACCGCCGCCGCTTGAATATCCTCGCGCGAAAGTACAGTAACAATTCTCGCCGCTTCGCCTAAGGAGAGCGGTACACGGCTGCCGGTCACTTCAACCTCGTCGAGCTTGTATTCTTTAATTTGTTTAGAAGTCTCAGATTGAGCCGAAACACAATCTATATTGGCAAAGGCAAGTGTTGTTACTGCCAGAACGCCAATATTGACTTCCTTCTTCAAACTACAGAACACAGCATACGACTTGTGATTGAACTGCTTCCATCGTGCAGCATGTCGTGTCGTTAACTTGTTTTCTTTCATTTAAAATAAAATTAAAATAAAAAATCGCGGCAAAGGTAGCATATTTATTTATTTAGCCGTTACTTTGCATCTCGAATTATAAAGAAGACGATCATGTTGAAGTTCCTAAAGAATTGGGCATTGCCTATAGCCATGCTTGTTGGTGCGCTTGGATATCAGTTCTTTTCCTTATTGGCTCCACTCTCTCCTGCGCTAATTTTTGTAATGCTTCTTTTTACATTTATTAAGGTTTCGCCTCATGAGCTAAGATTTGAACGACTTCATTTCTGGCTTATTCTGATTCAATTAATAGGAAGTATATTAATCTATATATCTATTGCAGCTTTCAGTCCAATAGTTGGCGAAGGAGCTATGATTTGTATGCTTGCCCCCTCAGCAACTTCTGCAGCTGTTATAACCGGTATGCTGGGAGGAAGCGTTTCCAGCCTTACTGCCTACACATTATTATCCAATGTTGTCGTTGCAATGGCGGCTCCCGTAATATTCTCGTTAATGGGAACCAATAGTTCTCTTCCATTTTTCACATCCTTTTTCTATATATGTAAACAAGTGATGCCATTGCTGATTTTTCCATTTATTTTAGCCTGGATTATTCAGTCAAAACTTCCCGGTATTTATAGTAGAATGCTAAGTATGCCTATGGCTTCCTTTTATCTTTGGACTGTTGCCCTGGCTGTAGCTGTAGGAAAGACTGTTGCGTTTCTGGTTAATCAGAAAAATCCTAATTTTACAGACGAAATATTGATAGCCGTTTCTGCACTTGTTGTTTGTTGTTTGCAGTTTTTTATTGGAAAGAATATAGGCGGGCATTATAAAAACCGTATTTCTGGTGGGCAGGCTCTTGGACAGAAAAATACAATCCTTGCAATTTGGATGGCACAAGTATACCTAGGTCCGGTGGCTTCAGTTGGTCCGGCTTCTTATATTTTGTGGCAAAACACAATTAACTCATGGCAGCTTTGGAAAAAGAGAAAAAAAGATGAAGCGGCTTTGAATAATGAATAATAAAGCCGCTTTGTGAGGTTAATACCCTATGGTGAAACGTTCAAAGTGATGTTTCGGATTCTCTAGCTCATCAATCATTGCTAATGCATAGTCTTCTACAGAAATGTAACTTTCCCCCTTATTATCAGTAATCAAATCATCTTTCCCAAGATGGAATTTCCCGGTCCGTTTTCCGGGAGCAATGTTTGCAGCAGGAGAGAAGAATATCCAGTCTATCTCTTTTTCGTTTTCCTGAAGCGTATACAGAACTTGAGCCAATGCCTTTACCCCTGGCAATATTGTTTCTTCAATAACACCCATATCTAAAAGACGTACACCCTTAATAAATAAACTTCCGGCTCCACCCACTATTTGCAATCTTTTTATTCCTGCTTTCTTGCAACCTTCAAGAATAGCCGAATAAGCTTTTAAAGTATCTTTATGTAGTTCAGGATTTGTCCATCCCGGATTATAAGCGCTAATAACAGCATCCATACCCTTTACCAGTTCTTCCACTGTTGCGGCATCTCTTGCATCTCCTCCTATTACAGAAAGATTAGGGTGAGTCAATGTTATTTTCTCCGGATTACGAACAATAGCTGTTACTTTGTGTCCTCTGTTTAAAGCTTCTTTTAGTAAGGCAGAACCTACAAATCCACTAGCTCCTATTAATGCTATATTTTTCATATTCATAAAGCTTTTAATGTACATTACTTTATAGATAACAATATTAGCGAAAAACTGTTTACTCTTGTGAAGTCTAATTCTTTATGAATAAAAAAACAGTGATGAAAATATTCTCATCACTGTTCCTGTATTACTATTTACGTAATTCGATGTTATTCTGTATAAAGCAGATATTTAGCACGCATTTTTTTGTATTTGGCTAGTCCTTGTTGCCAGCCAGCTCTTATTTCAGTTTCGCTTTTTCCTTCAATAATCTCTTTTCTTACAGATGAATCTCCTATTAACTGGTCAAACCAACGAGGACGGGTAAAAAAGTCAGCACCTTGACCTGATAATTTATAAAACTGTAATATATACTTGAGTGTGAATCCTTTTGGAGCCGGAGTTTTTCTAAGATCTAAACCATAGCAAAGTTGATCTTTGTGCATAGGATTCTTTTCAAAACCAGGAAGACTCTTTGGGGTAAAAGTAAATTCTCCATATTTTTTATCCGGTGCACCCAGTACTTCAAATGGGAAATAGGTTCCACGTCCCACACTTATATCTGTAGCCTCGAAAAGACAAAGAGAAGGATACAAGCTGATAGCATGATCGTTTGCAAGATTAGGAGAAGGCTTTACTGGTAACGAGTATGGTTGTCCGTGTTTCCAGTTTTTAATCTTTATAACTGTTAGCAAACATTTCTTTTTACCCTCCAGCCATCCTTCACCATTGATCATTTGTGCAAGTTCTCCAACCGTACATCCGTGAAGCAGTGGAATAAGATGCATGCCTACAAAAGATTGTAAGCCCGATTTCATTATTGGTCCGTCTATATAATCGCAAGGGTTTGGACGGTCGGTAATAATTAATTTCTTCCCGTTTTCAGCACATGCTTCCATTACATAGTGCATAGTGCTAATGTAAGTATAGAATCGGGCTCCTACATCTTGTATATCAAAAAGCACAACGTCTACATCGGCCATCTGCTCAGTGGTTGGTTTCCTGTTTTTTCCATACAGAGAAATAATCTGTATTCCTGTCTTACTATCTTTTCCATCCTTAACTTTTTCTCCGGCATCGGCATTTCCCCGAAAACCATGCTCTGGAGCAAAGACTTTTTTGATATTAATTCCGCAAGCAATCAAGGTATCCAAAAGGTGAGTCCCTTTTTTGTTTACTATTGAAGTATGATTAACTACCAATGCTACCCGTTTGTTTTTAAGCATTGGTAAGATTTTATCCATCTGCTCTGCCCCAACCTTAACCTCCTTTGAGGAAGTTGAAACCGATTCAGCTGGTTTTAAAGAACTTCTCTCACTAGATGCATTGATGCAGTTTGCCATGCAAAGAAGCAACAGCACTGCCAGGCTCTTAAATTGTCTTTGTTTTATCATAATATTAGGGTTTATTCATAGAAAAGAGTTATTTCTTCACTATGACATTATTATATGGATAAGGTATTTCGATGTTTTCTTTGTCAAAACGTTCTTTAATTGATTTTAGTAAATCACATTTTAAAACGAAAGCATTTCCAGCATTTGCCGCCCAAGCCCATGCCTTAAGTGTGATAGCCGAATCGCCAAGCGCAATTACACGAATAACAACTTGCGGCGTGTTGCCCTGTTTTTCCTCTGGAGTGCGGCGGTCAATCAACAATGGATGGTGCATTATTTCATCTCTCATTACATTGATCGCCTTGTCAAGGTTTGTATCATAAGAGACTCCTACTTCAATAAAACTGCAGGTATCTTGTTCCCCGATAGTAGAATTAACAATTGTACTGGAGTTGATTTTACTGTTTGGAATAATAATCATTCTATTGTCCAGACTCTTTATAATAGTATGACGAAGAGTGATTTCGGCTACTGTTCCGTTTACCACACTATCAATCATAATTGAATCACCAATTCGGAATGGCTTTCCAAAGACAATAAACAATCCACTGACAAAATTCGATAAAGCCTCTTGTGAAGCAAAACCAACTGCCATTGCCATGATTCCGGCACCGGCAAGAATAGAGCTACTTACTTTTTCCATCCCCGGAATCAAAGAAAGGAAGATTGCCATACCTATGATATAAAGAGTATAAACAATCAGTCGTTGAATAAAGCTGGAAGTAGTTTGATCCAGGATTGCAAGTTTTTTCCTCTTCTGCGAACGTCTGAACAAATATTTGGTAAAAGAAACGGCAACTTGTGTCACCCCATAGATCAGCAAAGCTTTAATAAAAAAAGAAATCAATTTCTCAATGCTGATATTTAAAATAGTATTGCTTAAAAACTCGTGTACATTCATGTTTGTTACGCTTAAATTTAGTAATATTGCACAAAATTATTTATTTCAATTGAATAAACAAGTATTAAGGTGATTATGAATCCAATAGAAATTATTAATAAATATTATACTCCAGGAAGGCAGCTTGATATTTTATTGACTCATAGCCGATCGGTTGCTGATAAGGCTTTACAGATAGCTACTCGTCATCCCGAGCTTAATCTTGATAAGACGTTCTTAGAGGAGGCTGCAATGATACATGATATTGGAATCTTTCTGACAAATGCTCATGGTATAGACTGTATTGGTAAAGAACCATATATTTGTCATGGTTATCTGGGTGCAGATTTAATAAGAAAGGAAGGATATCCCCGTCATGCCCTTGTGTGCGAACGTCATACCGGAGCTGGAATTACAGTGCTTGATATAGTGAAAAATGAATTACCACTTCCACATCGTGATTTATTACCTATATCTATGGAAGAACAAGTAATTTGTTTCGCCGATAAGTTTTTTTCCAAAACTCATTTAGAGCAAGAAAAAAGTGTGGAGGCTGCCCGAAAAACAATAGCCAAATTTGGAACCGAAGGACTAAAACGCTTTGATGAATGGTGCGATCTTTTTCTTTAATCCTAAAAAAAAAATTAAATAAACTGAAAGCAGTTAATATTTGGTAGAGAATGCTTACTTTTGCCCATTAAAGCGTAAATGCATAATTGATGACGTCATTAAAAGCTAAAACATATATAATTCCGCTCTTGTTTGTTGCTGTTACTCTTTCATTTTCTGATGGAGTACATGCTCAGAAAGGAAAGAAGAAAGAGTTGTCTTCTGATACAATTAAAGCAGATTCTTTGGCTCAGGATACTTTAAAGTCAAAAAAGAAAAAGCAGGAATTAAATGCTCCTGTTACTTATGAAGCTTCCGATTCCATCGTTTTTACACAAGGAGGTTTTGCTCACCTTTATGGAAAAGGAAAGGTAAATTATGAAAAGATAGAACTTGAGTCAGAGATAATTACCATGAATATGGATAGTAGTACTGTCTATGCCAGAGGTAAAGTAGACTCTTTAGGAGCAGTAACTGGTGCACCGGTATTTAAAGATGGAGAAACACCATACGAATCAAAATCTATCAATTATAATTTTAAAAGTAAACGTGGTTATATAAAAAATGTGGTAACACAACAAGGAGAGGGATATGTAACCAGCTACAATGCAAAGAAAAGTTCCGGTGATGATCTTTTTATGGAAGATGGTAAATATACAACTTGTGATAACCATGAACATCCACACTTCTATTTACAACTAACACGCGCAAAAGTAAAACCTAAAAAGAATGTAGTCTTCGGACCGGCGTATATGGTTGTAGAAGATGTTCCTTTACCTATAGCGATCCCCTTCGGTTTCTTCCCATTTAGTAGCAGTTATTCTTCAGGTTTTATTATGCCTACCTACGGAGACGAGCTGAATCGAGGTTTTTATCTTCGTGATGGTGGATATTACTTTGCTATCAGTGATTATATGGACTTGAAACTTACAGGTGAGATATTTACTAAGGGTTCATGGGGGCTTGGAACTGCAACGAATTACAATAAAAGATATAAATATTCTGGTTCTTTAAGTGCAAATTACCAGGTAACCAAAACCGGAGAGAAGAATGTTGATTATGCTGTATCAAAAGACTTTAAATTAAACTGGAGTCATAGACAAGATGCTAAGGCAAGTCCTAATAGTTCTTTCTCGGCAAGTGTTAACTTTGCTACAAGTAGTTATGAGAAGACTAATTTAGGAAGTTATTATGATCCTTCTTTATATTCTCAGAACACGAAGACTTCCAGCGTAAGTTATACACGTAACTTCCCGGATCAGAATCTGACAATGTCGAGTACATTTAATATTGCACAGCGCACAAAGGACTCAACGCTGGCCGTAACGTTACCGGATTTAAATATCTCTTTAAGCCGTATTTTTCCTTTTAAACGTAAAAAGGCTGTTGGTGCAGAACGTTGGTACGAGAAAATATCAATGAGTTATACCGGTCAGTTAAAGAATAGTATTACTACAAAAGAAGATAAATTCTTTAAATCAAGTTTAGTGAAAGATTGGGAAAATGCAGTGAATCATTCTGTTCCAATTAGTGCAACTTTTACTTTGTTTAAATATCTAAATGTAACTCCTTCTTTTAATTATACAGAACGCTGGTATACTAATAAGATAAAGCAATCCTGGGATGACAATAGTCAGGCCGTTAAAAAAGATACCACTTACGGCTTTAATCGTGTTTATAATTATAATATGAGTCTTGGTATAAGTACTAAACTCTATGGTTTCTATACACCGATGAAGGCTATCTTTGGTGATAAGATTCAAACTATCCGTCACGTGATAACTCCAACAGTTAGTCTTAGTGCCCAACCTGATTTCGGAGCAAAAAGATATGGATACTGGGATTCTTATACATATATTGATGCTTACGGTGATGAGAAAACAGTAGATTACTCTCCTTATGCAACCGGATTATTTGGGGTTCCGGGTAAAGGGAAGCAAGGAAATGTTAGCTTTGATGTCTCCAATAATGTGGAAATGAAAATTAAATCGGCTAATGACTCAGTAAAGAAGGTTAGTTTGATTGATGAATTAGGTGGTAGTATCTCATATAATATGGCTGCAAAGACAAAACCCTGGAGTGATTTATCCATGCGTTTGCGTTTAAAATTAACTAAGAGCTATACATTTAATTTCAATACTTCATTTGCTACTTATGCATATCAGTTTGATAAAAACGGCAATGTTTATGTAGGTGATAAAACAGAATGGTCTTATGGTCGTTTCGGACGATTCCAAGGATCTGGTTCATCTTTCTCATATACTTTTGATAATAGTACTTGGAAAAAGTGGTTTGGGAAAAAAGAGGAAAAGAAAGAAGGAACTAATAATCCAGAAGGAGAAAAACCAAAGGAAGAAGCTAAAACAGATGGAGAGACAGAAAAGAAAGAGAAAAAAGCTGAAGTAAATCAAGATGGATATCTTCCATTTAAAATGCCTTGGTCATTCTCTCTTGCATATTCATTTAATTTCAGAGAAAATACAGCTGCTAAGATTAATGAAAAAACAATGCGTTATCCGTTTAAGCTAACTCATACGTTAAGTGGTTCTGGAAATATTAAGATTTCTGATAAATGGAATTTTTCTTTCCAAGGTTCATATGACTTTGATGCAAAACAGATTGCACAGACAACTTGTAATATATCTCGTGACTTGCACTGTTGGAGTATGACTTGTAGTTTATCGCCGTTTGGTAAATATCGTTCTTACAATTTCTCAATACGTGCTAATTCAAGCATGCTGCAAGATTTGAAATGGGAACAACGAAGCAGTGCTTCTTCAAATATTAAGTGGTATTAATACTAATATAGATAAAAAAGAAGACCAACAATTTGTGTTATAAATTGTTGGTCTTCTTTTCTATCTATATATTGTATAGTCTGGATATTACCAATTTATCGGTTCAATTCCATGTTCAAGCAGATATTTGTTAGTCTTGCTGAAATGTCCATTTCCAAAGAATCCACGATAAGCAGATAGGGGAGAAGGATGTGCAGACGAAAGAATAAGATGTTTATTCCTGTCAATCATAGCACCTTTCTTTTGTGCATAAGAACCCCAAAGAATAAATACCAGATGCTCTCGTTCTTCTGCTAAATGACGAATTGCAGCATCAGTAAATGTTTCCCATCCTTTGTTTTGATGCGAACCGGCCTGATGTGCTCTTACTGTAAGAGTTGCATTCATTAACAGCACTCCTTGTTCGGTCCATCGGGTAAGGTTGCCGCTTTTAGGAGAAGGAGTACCTAAATCGCTTGCAATTTCCTTAAAAATATTCTGCAATGATGGAGGAAAAGGAACCCCATCGTTTACAGAAAAGCACAAACCATGAGCCTGTCCTGGTTCATGATATGGATCCTGTCCGATAATTACTACTTTAACTTTATCAAACGGACAGCTATTAAATGCATTGAAAATTAGTTTACCCGGAGGATAAACGGTATAACGTGCATACTCGTCACGTACAAAATTAGTAAGCCGACTAAAATAGTCGGCTTCAAATTCTGGTGCAAGATGTTTCTTCCAGCTATCTTCAATCTGTACGTTCATCCGTAATTAGATTAAAGGCATATTTAACTCTTCGCATTCCTTTCTCATATCTGCAGGCCAGATACTTGCCTGGATTTCTCCGATATGAGCTTTACGTAAGTAGAACATACAAAGACGTGATTGTCCTATGCCACCACCAATACTTAACGGAAGTGTTCCTTCTAACAATCTTTTGTGGAAATAAAGATCTTTACGTCCTTCATTGCCACTTTCTTTTAATTGTCTAAGCAAAGCTTCTTTATCAACACGGATTCCCATAGAAGACAGTTCTACAGCACGGTCTAAAGTATAGTTCCATACCAAAAGGTCACCATTTAATCCTGGTAAGCCGTCAATGCCTGGTGTAGAATAATCATCATAATCCGGTGCACGTAGATCGTGTTCTTTCCCATCACCAAGTTTACAGCCAATACCAAAGATAAATACTGCACCATATTCTTTGGTAATCGCATTTTCGCGGCCTTTAGGATCTAAATCAGGATAAAGTCGGCGTAGTTCTTCAGAGTGGATAAAGAATAACTTTTCTGGTAAACATGGTCTGATTTGTGGATACATTTCAAAAACCATATATTCAGTGCGGATCATTGCAGCATAGATACGTTCCACAATTTCCTTTAAGAAATCAATATTGCGATCTTCACGGTTAATAACTCGTTCCCAATCCCATTGATCTACATATAATGAATGTAGATTACCTAGTTCTTCGTCAGAACGAATAGCATTCATATCTGTGTAAATACCATATCCTGGTTCTATACTGTAATCAGCCAGTGTCATTCTTTTCCATTTAGCAAGAGAATGCACAACTTCCGCTTCTTTATCTCCTAATTCTTTGATAGGGAAAGATACAGGACGTTCAACTCCGTTTAAGTCGTCGTTAATTCCCATTCCTTTCAATACAAATAATGGAGCTGTAACACGACGGAGGCGTAATTCTGACGATAAGTTTTGTTGAAAGAACTCTTTAATTTGTTTTATTCCAAGCTCGGTTTGTTGTAAATCGAGTAATGGTTGGTAGTTTTCTGGTTTTATAAGATAGCTCATAGGTTGTTTATTTCTAAATTATAGTCGGCAAATATACATAATATTTATATATTTGCTATTATTTATTGATATAATATTAGCAAAATGTATGTTTAATTAGCAATACTTATTTCAAAATAATAGTTGTTGTTCATGTTTTCCATTGTATTGTTTTTCAATAGATTGATAAACTCAACTTATATATAGATCTTTCTTATATTCTCTAAATTAGAAAATTAACTGAAAAATTGATAGATAATGTATTTTCCTGGAATAAGCAGTGTTATCATTTAAGCAGGTTTTGAAAGGATTTTAGAAAAAATATTAGGAAACACACAACTATTTTTGTACTTTTGCCCGCACAATAAGGTTCCGTAGCTTAGTGAATAGAGCGTCAGATTCCGGTTCTGAAGGTCGTGGGTTTGAGTCCCACCGGGATCACTTATCAAATAGATGGGGGTTGTCCAATTTTGGATAACCCCCATTTATTTTCTTTATTATTTGAATTATTTCGGCTCAGTATAAAAACTTGTGTGATAACTGTTAATTCTTCAACTTTGAACAATGAATATTTATTTGTGCATCCGTGTGGATGTCTCCGTTAGTAATCTTTCTAAAGTCATCCCTCACTCCCTCACCAGGCCCATTCAATAGGTTATAAATCAGTCATATATTTAGTGATGGTAGCATTTTAAACCCTCACTTTACCCTCACAAAAAGTGTCTACCCTCACTTTTTCGATACCTTTTAGAGCATTATCGGGATAATAAAATATTCTTTTGAACACTCTCTTTTATTTATAGACTTACCTAATTAGATGTATTCCCTTTACGCTTCACTGAACTCCTTTAACAGATTTTCCCATGAATCACAAAGTGCCTGCATAGATGGGAAAAGAATATTAGCTCCGGCATCAAGAAGTATATTATCATCTAAAGGACCAGTGTTCACAGCTACAGTAAATATGCCAGCTGCTGCAGCAGCTTGTACTCCAAGAGGTGCATTTTCAACCACAATGGCTTCATTGGCTTTCAGGTTTCCTTTATTTAATGCCATAAGATATGGTTCTGGATTTGGTTTTCCATATTTTACGTCGAAAGCAGTGACCATTAGTTCAGACTTAAAAACTCCAGGAAAGTTTTTATTCAAGCGGCCTAATAATGATGCCTGCCCAGAACCGGTTACTATCATGGGAAATAAACCATCGCGTTTAACCTTTGTCAGTACATCGGTAGCCCCTTCCATAGGTAATGCTAACGGATAACTGTTGAATGCTTCTGTTTTTGCTTTATAAATCTCTTTAATCTCCTTTTCTGTTGCATTTCTACCAAACTGACGCTGGCAGACTATATTGATAGTTCCTGACCCTGTACGTCCTTCGTGTAGATAAGCTTCTTCTTTAGAAAGATGCAATCCGCGTTCTTCCATAATCTTGTGCCAAGATTCGGCGTGATAAGGCATTGAATTGTATAATACTCCGTCCATATCAAATAGAACGGCTTTAAGTGAAAGAGATGGATGTTTATGGGTCTCTAAATAGCGACTAATTGCAGTTTGAAACATAGTTAGTAAGTTCATTTATTCAGTTGCAAAGATACGAAGAAGTTCTTAATTAACATTCAAATGTTTGGTTATTCAGATTATTCCTGTATTTTTGCAGCACTGATTTTGAATGATTTATAAATGAAAAACATATTTTTACCATTTATTCTTGGACTTTTTTTACTATCCTCTTGTGCCTCTGAAACGATTGTGTCGCCGGAGATAAAAGTTATTAGCTGTTCTGTTAATGATACGATTGTTGCTGAAACCCCTAAAGTTAAGGTGGGTGATGTTGTGGAGCTATCTCTCAATCTTATCGGTAATGGATCTGATTTATTTAGTTTCCATGCAAAAGCAAATGATGAAGAAGTTAAGATTTCTTTAGCAGAATATGATCAGAAAAACGTATCTGAAGAAAAAAACTTCACAGATACAGAAGCTTGCCGACTGACATTTATTGATGGAGTATCTATTTCAAATGTGAAAGTTAAGGCAACGGTGCAAGCTGTTAAGGAAGATGTGATGACATTGAAGTTTTATCTGTCGGCCAAAACGGAATGTGAAGGTAGTGAGCTCGACGTTGATCTCCAAAAGAAATGATTTAATAATGACGATTTCTAAAGATTAGATATAAAAGAAAAGCCTCAGACCTGTAATGGTGCTGAGGCTTTTCTTTGTTTATTGTATAGCTTACAGGCGTGCCTGAATAGCTTTTGATTCTTCTTCGTAACCTGGTTTGTTTAGCAAAGCAAACATGTTCTTTTTGTAAGCTTCAACACCTGGCTGGTTAAATGGATTAACTCCAAGAATATAACCGCTGATACCGCATGCTTTCTCAAAGAAAAAGAATAACTGACCGATATAATATTCGTTCAATTGTGGCATGCTGATGTGAAGATTAGGAACACCGCCGTCTACGTGAGCAATCTGTGTACCAAGTTCGGCCATCTTGTTTACTTCGTCAACGCGTTTTCCTGCTAGGAAATTAAGCCCGTCGAGGTTTGCTTCGTCAGATGGTACAGTAAGATTCTTGTTTGGAGTTTCAATAGAGATAACAGTTTCGAAGATGCTGCGTTCACCTTCCTGAATCCATTGACCCATTGAGTGCAAGTCTGTAGAGAAATCTACAGCAGCAGGGAAGATACCTTTGTTTTCTTTTCCTTCTGATTCTCCGTAAAGTTGTTTCCACCATTCCATAACAAAATGAAGTTTTGGGTGGTAGTTTACAAGAATTTCAATCTTCTTTCCGCTCTTGTAAAGTTCGTTACGTGTTGCGGCATAGATAGCAGCAGGATTTTCACTGAAAGGTACATTCAATCCGCATACTTCTTCCATTTTAGCAGCACCGGCAATAAGTTGTTCAATGTCGAAACCTGCCACAGCGATAGGAAGCAAACCAACTGGAGTAAGAACAGAAAAACGTCCGCCTACATTATCAGGAATTACATAAGTTTTGTATCCTTCTTTGTCAGCAGTAACTTTTGCAGCACCTTTTTTTGCATCGGTAATTGCAACAATACATTTCTGAGCTGTTTCTTTACCTCTCTGGTCTTCGCATTGTTTTTTCAATAAACGGAAAGCCAAAGCTGTTTCAGTTGTTGTTCCTGATTTAGATATGTTGATTACTCCAAACTTCTTACCTTTTAAATAATCAGTAAGTTCAGAAAGGTAATCTTCACTGATATTATGTCCTGCATAGATAATTACAGGGCTATCTTTCTTTTCTTTAAGTAATTCAAAGCTATCAGACAATGCTTCGATTACAGCACGCGAGCCAAGATAACTACCACCGATACCGGCCATAACAACTACTTCGCAATTGTCACGAAGAATCTGAGCTGTAGCCTTAATGTCGGCAATAAATTCTTTGCTGGTAGATGATGGAAGGTTTAACCAACCCAGAAAATCATTACCTTTACCTGTACCGTTGTGTAATGCTTCGCTGCAATCCTTAGCCTGAGCTTCATAGGCATAGACAGCATCTTTAGAAATAAATCCTAAAGTCTTTTCGATGTTTAAACTAATATTTTTCATGATTTGTAAGTGTGTTATCTGAATGAATCAGTTAATAATTTTATTTCTATAGCAGGAGAGATTCTTTCGTATAGAATATTATAAACAGCATCAAGAATAGGCATATTTACGTGATAATGTTTATTTATCTCTTTTATGCATTTTGTGCCATAATATCCTTCGGCAATCATCTCCATCTCTATCTGTGCACTTTTCACAGAATAACCTCTACCAATCATTGTTCCGAATGTACGGTTACGGCTAAAGTTTGAATATGCAGTAACGAGAAGGTCTCCCAGATAAGCAGAGTCGTCAATACTTCTGTTTATTGGATATACCGTGTTGAGGAAACGATTCATTTCCTGAACTGCATTTGATATAAGCACCGCCTGAAAGTTGTCGCCATACTTCAGTCCGCTGCAGATACCTGCTGCAATGGCATATACATTTTTAAGTACAGAGCCATATTCTATACCTGCCACGTCATCACTTACAGATGTTTTAATATACTGGCTGGCCAGCTTACGGGCAAGAAGACGTGCTTTATCTTTATCCGGACAAGCTATAGTTAAATAAGAAAGACGTTCCAATGCAACTTCCTCAGCATGACACGGACCTCCAAGAGCTGCAATGTTCTCTTCGGGCACTCCATACTCTTGTGTCAGATATTCCGATACAATTAAATTTTCATCAGGTACAATTCCCTTGATGGCTGTTATGATGAATTTATCCTTTAGCTTAGTTTTCAACTTTTTTAGATGAACTTTAAGATAAGGAGAAGGAGTTACAAAAATTAATGTATCCGAGTTTTTTACGACATCATTAATATTAGAACTGAAATTGATCCGTTTAACGTCAAATTTCACTCCGGTAAGATATGCCGGATTATGACCTAAACGTTTAAAATCTGCAATACGGTCGTCGCGACGCATATACCAATTTATGCTGTCGTCCTGAGCTAAAACTATTTTTGCAATAGCTGTAGCCCAGCTTCCTCCGCCCATGATTGCTATTTTTCCAGGTAATTTCATGATTCCTTATGATAGCTTATTAATCCATTCTGTAACAGTGTTAACAGACGGATTGCTCAATTCCAGCTTATATTTCTTATTGATACCACAGATATCCATCTGGAATTTCTGAGGATTCACGCCTTTCATATCTTCTACCAGATTGTATCCGGCTTTTTGGATTACAGGTACCCAATCTTCTGGTACACCTAATTCCATATATTTAGTTGCGGGATCTTTCTTAATTGTTTTTTCTGGACGCATCTGAGGGAAGAACAAAACTTCCTGAATAGTGGTTTGTCCGGTCATCAACATAACCAAACGGTCCATACCTATACCCATACCAGAAGTAGGAGGCATACCATATTCCAAAGAGCGTACAAAGTCGTTATCAATAAACATAGCTTCGTCATCTCCCTTTTCGCTTAGTTTAAGCTGATCCTGAAAACGGCCAAGCTGATCAATTGGGTCGTTCAGCTCAGAGTATGCGTTACATAACTCTTTACCGTTAACCATCAATTCAAAACGTTCTGTCAGTTCAGGATTGTTGCGGTGACGTTTGCAAAGAGGTGACATCTCAATAGGATAATCAGTGATGAATGTAGGCTGAATGTAGTTGCCTTCACATTTTTCGCCGAATATTTCGTCGATGAGCTTACCTTTACCCATTGTTTCATCTACTTCCACACCAATTTTAGCGCACACTTCACGAAGTTCGTCTTCGCCCATGCCGTTAATGTCAATACCTGTAAACTCTTTAATAGAGTCGATCATGGTAATACGTTTGAATGGAGCTTTGAAACTAATTATGTTATCACCAACTTTCACTTCATGAGTTCCGTTTACATCGAAACAGATCTTATCAAGCATCTTTTCTGTGAAATCCATCATCCAGTTGTAATCCTTGTAAGAAACGTATATTTCCATACAAGTAAACTCAGGATTATGTGTACGGTCCATACCTTCGTTACGGAAGTTCTTTGAGAACTCGTAAACTCCTTCGAAACCTCCTACGATAAGACGTTTCAAATAAAGTTCATCAGCAATACGAAGATATAAAGGTATATCGAGTGCGTTGTGTTGCGTAATAAATGGACGTGCAGAAGCACCTCCTGGAATAGATTGCAGAATTGGAGTTTCTACTTCCATATAATCTTTCGCGTTAAAGTATTCACGCATAGATGAATATACTTTATTACGCTTGATAAATATGTCTTTTACGCCTTCGTTAACAACAAGGTCAACATAACGTTGACGATAGCGAAGTTCAGGATCTTCAAAAGCATCATAAGCTACACCATCTTTGTATTTTACGATTGGAAGTGGCTTAATTGACTTGGAAAGAACTGTAAGTTTCTGGGCGTGAATACTTACTTCGCCCATTTGAGTTCTGAAAACAAATCCTTCAATACCGATAAAGTCACCTAAATCGAGCAAGCGTTTGAAAACAGTGGTGTACAATTCTTTATCCTCTCCCGGGCAAATGTCATCACGGGTGATATAAACCTGGATTCTTCCTTTGGAATCTTGTAACTCAATAAAGGAAGCTTTTCCCATTACACGACGGCTCATGATACGACCGGCCACAGATACTTTTCGTGGTTCAGCGTTTTCGTCATCTACAAATTCCTGTTTTATATCGGTTGAGAATGCATTGGTTACGTACTCGGCTGCAGGGTATGGTTCAATGCCCATAGCACGCAGTTCATTCAGACTGTTTCGTCTGATTATCTCCTGTTCGCTTAGTTCTAATAGGTTCATTTTACTACGTATTAACTCAAATTTGTGGCAAAAGTACGAAACATTTCTCAGATAACGTAATGAAATCCCATCTAAATGATTGATTGTCGGGAGGTATAAGGCAGGACGTCTTATTTCTTAGGCGAATGGTTTGAGAATTCTTGTACAAAACAATTAATTCTTTTGTACAGAAGATCTAATTGTTCTGTACAAAAGAATTAAATCTTCTGTACAGAACTTTTAGAAGGTTAGGTGTTAGTAGAAACAGTCTGTGCTCATTGCTGAAACACAATTTATGAATGAAAAAAAAGTAATAGGCTTTGCCATCTACAGCAAAGTTTTATTTTATATTCATCTCCTTTAATACATAAGTAGAAGGAGAGTATTTTTCCAGTAGGAATAGGACATATCTTATGTCTACAGCTATGCTTCTAGCCTTGTCGGGATTATATGAAAAATCAGATGAAAGCCCTTGCCAGATGCGGTCAAAGTTAAGTCCGATAAGTTCCCCCTTTGCATTTAGAACTGCGCTTCCTGAATTACCACTTGTGGTATGTGTATTGGTCATAAAACAAGTGTGCATAACTCCTTTTTCTGCATATTTACCAAAGTCTTTGTTATCGTACAGCTTTTTAAGTTTTACAGGAATATAGTAATCAGGGTTGTTTTGGTTTTGCAAGTATTTGCTGATAGCTCCATCCAGAGTTGCAAAATAATTATAGCTTAGTCCGTCTTCCGGTTTGCATCCGGCAACTTTTCCGTATGACACGCGCAATGTTTTGTTGGCATCGGGAGCAAAAGTCTTACCTTTGTTCATTTCATAGATTCCCTGAAGATACTGAGAGAACAGTTCACCATTCTTTTCCTGAAGGAAACCTTTCTCACGAATAATCTTTTCGGTTTCAATGAAATAGAATCCTAATGAAATCTTATAGAGAGGGTCATTAGCCATTTTGCCTATATTTTCTATGGAGATGTTTTTAAGGAAACTCACAAGACTATCTTTATTTGTTAGTATGGACTGAGAAAATGCATCCTGAGAATACAGCTCCATGTTATCACCATACTTTTTCACAACGCTATCCAGTTCACTAGAATAGAATTTGGTAGGAACATTCTTTTTAAAGTATCCCAGTAAGTTGCCAAATAACTTTCTTTCGGTTTCGTTATCCCAATTATTGAAGAAGTCATCAGCGAGTGGCAGTAATCTTTTTACTTCACCTTCTGCAGCTTTCTGGTTCACCTTTTTCCGTCTGTACATAGCCATCAGCTTTTCAAACTTTCCGGCGAATGGAATTATACTTGATCCGTTTAGTGCAACATCTGTGAAGTAAACATCAACATAGTTGTATTGAGTAAGATGTTCGTATACGCTTTTCATATTCTGAAGCAAATATCCGTATTGTGCTTTTCTTTCCGGTGAGGATTCAGCCCATTGCTGGAAAGCTTCTTCCTGTTTTTGCTTAGTTTGAATAAGCTGTGCTTCACGAACTCCGTCAATCTGTCCCTTATATTTCAGGTATACATTCTCAATAGAGCTCACACGAGGAGTATAACGTATCTTAAGAGTATCGTTTTTGCTCATAGCCTCACGATAAATTCTTAGTTTAGCTTCTGCTATTTCTGCTTTAGCTTTGGTGTCATTGAAAATAATCTTTTCAAGAGAGAAAGATGGAATATACTGTCTTGTCTGTGCAGGGAAACCATATACCATTGTAAAGTCACCCTCTTTTACCCCTTTAGTAGAGATGTTCAAAGCATAAGAAGCTTTATAAGGAACATTTTCTTTAGAGTATTTTGCAGGATCATTATTTTTGTTGGCATAAACTCTTAGTAAAGCAAAGTCACCGGTCTGGCGTGGCCATCTCCAGTTATCATCATCTCCGCCAAACTTACCTATAGCAATGGGAGGAGCTGCCACAAGGCGCACGTCCGAGAACGATTTTACTATGGCTGCAATGTATTGAGTATTACCAAACATTGCATATACTTTAGCCTCATAACGATTGTGCTCTGATAATTCTTTTACCAGTTTGGCAGTTCGTTTATTTATTTCCGCATTTCTTTTAGCAGGAGCAATAGTATCAATGCCTGCAGTCAGTTGTTCTGTAACGTCTACCATTCTTACAAGCTGGTTAGCCTGTAAGTTGAAAAGAGGAGTTTCTTCCTCTTGCTTAGTAGACCAATGACCATATTTGATGAAATTCCTTTTTACATTTGAAATGCGTTCAAGATAACTGAGCACGCAATGAAAATTGGTAATCACCAAACCATTCGTTGAAACGAAACTCGCACTGGCGAAAGGCGAAAATGCACTATCGTCATAGCTCAACGAAATAATTGCATCTTTAAGGCATGCTTTGTTTACGCTGTATATTTCTTCCGGAGATATTTTAAGTCCGGCTTTCTTCATGTCTTTGTATTTCTCTCCTTTAAGCAATTGAGGTAGCCAAAAACCTTCATCGGCTTTTGCCCCGGTTATTGTAATTAAGGAAATAAATATTAGCAATAATATTTTAGTTTGTTTTTTTATAGTGTTCATAAACTACATTTTTTGTTTTAAATAGATGTACCATTCTTCCTTCTTTCCGGAAATTATTTGCTTTATATTGCCAAGCTCTTTTTTTACTACAGGCTGAAACATGCTTGAGTAAAAACTATCTTTTTTCTGCGATAATGTTCTTAGTTTTTCAAGATATGTTTCCTGGATGTTCCTTACGTATATATCAGGATTGTTTTCTGCAAAGATCAATGAAGATAGATGTGAGAGATATTCGTCGGCATGCAATGTGTTTTTCTCGTCACAGAATTTGTACATATTCTCAAAAATAGTGTGACTAAGTAAGTTCTCTACAGTTTTATTCTGGTACTTTATTAGTGCTTCAGCTTGTGGGCCTGCAAAATCCTGAACGTATTTGTTATTTAACCAGGAAGCTTCCCCCTGAAGTTCAGATACAATAAAGTCAACAGTTTCTATAGACATCTTCTTATCAACAAATAGCTGAAGTGGATATTTCCCATTTTCAACAGCATTATAAGAGTATACTCCTCCAATCATTGGTATAGCATTATCAAGATATTGAAAGTTTTCTTTCAGGATATCATCATATAGTCCGACAATGAAATCATAACTATCGCCCGGCTCCTGCATCCATTCTTTTAAATGAGCAAGAATAAATTGCAGATTGCGTATTCCGTATTTTGAAGATTGCTTAGGATTGTTTCCTAAATCGGCAGACTGTTTAGAGGGGTCGGAAGATATATTTCCAACACTTACGCGGCCAATTGTATATAACGGGTCACCATCTTTCTCGAGCAACCATTTACGAATTACAGGAAGTTCATCATCTGATGATTTTGTTTTAGGAATAATCTGATAACCAACTTTAATAGCAAATTTATCATATACGCCAAGAGTAGGAGGTAACAAATTAACTCCTTTATCTTCCGGTTGTGCAACGTAGTTAAATCTGGCATAATCCATTATGGAAGGAGTTGTACCGTTCTTCTTTGTAAAGTCAGCACTTCTCAATGATTCTGTATCGTATGCAAAAGAAGCTCTGAAATTATGAGTCAAACCAAGACAGTGTCCAACTTCATGAGCAGCCGAATATCGGATAAGCTTTTCCATAGTCTGATCATCAAGAACTTTTTTTCTTGCAAGCGGATTAACTGCAGCTGTTTGCAGGAAATACCACTTATGAAGCAGCTTAGTTATATTGCTGTAATACAAAACTTCAGCCTGCACTATCTCTCCCGAACGAGGGTCAACCCAGTGTACTCCCATAGCATTTGATATATCGCAAACGGCCAGCTTGAAACAATTGAAACGCATATCGTTCGGATTAAAGTCTGGGCTGTCAGGATATTCTTTAGCTATTATTGCATTTTTAAAACCAATAGCTTCGAAAGCTTGCTGCCAATCTTCAATGCCTTTCATTATCGCTTTTTTCCATACTTTAGGAAAGCTAGGGTCTACATAAAAAACAATAGGTTTTTCAGGTTCAACAAGTTGCCCTTTGCTAAATGCTGCCATATCTTTCTGCTTGGGAAAAAGATTATAGCGAGTAATAAAAGCTTCTTTTCTGACTTCTCTTGAATTGGAGGAATAAATTTCTTTATTAACAACATCGTAACCAATTCTTTTATCGTAATATCTTCCAGTCATTGGCTTTTCTGGTAATAAAAGCAATGATTTCTGAAGAGTAACCAGATATGGCTCTTTGTTTGTTTCATAAGCGTTTCTTACTTTCACTTCAATATTCAGAGGATAAGATTCTACTCCTAATATTTTGTTCAGTTTTGGCATTGACTTACCTGGTTTCGATTTCTCGTTAAAAGGGTCAATCATTGGCAATTCTTCAGAGAAGAATTTAGTAACATTAATAAAAACCGACGAATCTGTTTTTTGCTCTATATCGAAAACTTCAGCAATTGGAGTCTTATTGTTTCTTATGAAAGATAAGTAGAAAGGATCATCAGGAGAACATATTTTCTTTGTGTCGGGTCTTAACAAGAAAAGCTGGTTGTTCTCTTCCTTAAACTGAACCAATACCGGATCATATAACCGCTGACCGGCTACTAAGTTTGAACGATTATCAGTTGAACTCAATTCTGCAACTCTTGAAGCTAAGAGAAAGTCTCTTTTCATTAATCTTCGGGGGATCTCGAAATAATAGTTATCCCCAATTTTGTATGTGCTAAAAACACCGTGCTGAATATGTTCTGCTTTTGCAAATTTATCTGCCTGATTTATAGCAAAACATTGTGTGGCAAATAGAATACAAAAAGAACAAACAATTTGTTTAAACATTATTTTTTTATTCAATATCATTAATATAATCTATAGTCTGCAATTTCTATCTTAATCAGTATAAATACCTATTGAAAGAAATATAGATCTTTTTTCTCTTGAAGATTTAGCCCAGGTATTCTCTCCCCACAATTTAATATATCCTGTATTGTTTGAGCTCTTAAACTTTAAAGGGAATACATATTGCAAAGAAGCGTTAGCTCTAACACAGGATGAGTTGTAATATTCCATATCCGGAATAAGTACTTGCTTGGCGTAATCTGAAGACGAATTACTTAAGCTCATATCTGCATTCAGAACATGCATGTATGAGGCTTGTGACTCAAACCAAAGTGAGTGCGATTTTATTCCTAAAAGTTTCATTCCACCTTCAATACCTCCACTCAAATTACTTACTTTTAAGGAAGACACAGGAAGATTGTATTGATTATTGAATGAACTGTATTGGGCCATTGCACCTATGTATGAATTGTATTTGTTTTCATTTTTAAGTGAATACCTTCTATAATGCGCAAGAATATTGTTCATTGATACGGTATATCTTCCTTTGTATATAAACAGAGTATTCCAATATTGAGATGTAATACCTGTTGCTGTATCTGTTTTAGATATTAACTCCTGGCGGAATTCATTTGCTTTTCCATAAGATATTTTTGCATTTATCTCGAGTGAGTGCAGTGCTTTTTCTGATTTGTATGTGTTATAAGATGAGAAAGCATAAACCTTTTCTTTATAATTACCTGGAGATTGTTTGTTCGTTCCCCATATATTTTCTTTCTCACTATCGAAAGTTATTGAATTCAGAGAGTTGAGCTTTCCTGATCTGAAGTTGTAATCAAATCCAATACCGAAGATGTCATTTACAAATTCACGTTTAAATGAACTATATCCTCCGGTTTTTCCTTCCACATTTTCCATCCCGGTAAAAGTGTAGTATTTCATGTTAGGATCTGTTTGAACAGTCATTACACTAGGAGTTTTCTCCTTTCTGTGACGATATTTCAGGTTTAAACCAATTATCTGTGTTTTATTTAAACGATATGTAGTAGACGGAATGATCGAATAATCGGCCAAACAGTCTCTTGAACGTGGGTCTTTTAGCCGTGAAAAATCGCTAACAGTGTAGTTTATCTGAGTTCCGAAAGTAAATCGTTTGATCTCTTTGGTCGCTATCTTTGCAAAGAGATTGAATTTTTGGTAGTCATATTTTCCTTTCAAAGAACTTCCATATATATATGGATCTGAATTGTATGTTTCAAGAACATCAGACCATGAACGTTCAAATTGTCTGCTCATATTGAAATCAAACTTACCATAGATATATATTGATTCTCCAATACGATCGAAACGTTCCGAACTGAATGATAATTTGTTTTCAGCATTTCCTTCCTGAACACGTTTGAAGCTTCCTGAGGTTCTTCCAACACTCATCACACTTATTCCTCCATTTTCGATAGGCATCAATGAAAGTCCTGCTGCATTCTGCGTATTCATCCACAACTGCTGAACAAGTTCCAGATCTCGTTTTTCTTTCTTTTGAAGAGATAATGAATAATCATTTTGTCCAAATGAAGGTATGGATATAAAGAGTGCAAGGTACAATAAATATGAATTACGGAACATAAGTCGTTAATTTAATAGTACCTGATGACTGATGTTGCATTTGAAAGTCATCAGGTACTTGATTAATTTTTAAATATCTATTTACTTGGAAATTGTCCTGGTTTCACTGTTGTTGATACAGCAAAATCGTTCGTACTATTATTAGAATCTTTTAGATATGTACGATTATTAGTATCTTTATCTTTTACTCTTGCTACAACTTCACCGGTATATCCATTTACTGCACTAATATATTGGTATCCGGCATCGATATAATTGTAAAGTCGCTTAGAGTTTACATCTGGTCCGGTTGTAGTTTTGTTTTTTAAACATTCTAAACCATCAATAATTGTTTTTGTAGGGATTTTCATGTACAGTAATCCAGAAGTTGCACCTGGCTTATAAACAGTTTCCCATTTAGAAACATCTTCTTTAGTTTTAAATAAAACAACAGTTGCATCACCGCCGGCAAGAATGTTCATACTTGGAATAGTAGAATATGCGGTGTATATAAGATTAAGACCTGGGGTAGCTGTATTGTTATTCTTCTTTGGATCTTTTGCTTCGAATGAGGCACTAGTCAGATTTACAGAATTTGTTGCAACTAAAGTATGATCAATAGCACTGTTTGTAACTAAAACAGTTCCTCCTGCAGCAATTTTATATTGTTGGCCGCTACCCGGGAATTGGAATACTTGTTTAACATACACATAGTCTTGGTTAGCAGATGCAGGAAATGCAGCTGTTGATTCTGTTTCTGTTAATGCGAAAAATAAACCGTCAATGTATACATCTTCGTCAGAATTGTTAAAGAATTCAATATATTGGTCCGCTAAGTAGTTTTTAGTGTTATTGTCTTTGCAACCAGCATAATAGATCTTACTGATTAGCAGGCTCTGTTTAATACTCATTTGCGAAGGAACAGTAATAGCATCCTCTGTAATAACTGTTTGTTGTAGTAAGCTACCTGTTATTAAAACATTTGCATTTTCAACATCTCCCTCTGCCATATTCACATAATCGTCACCAGAGATTTCACAAGATGTAGAAATATCATAAACGTCAGGAATTACATTTTCAAAATGTGCAATGCCATTTGCATCGGTTACTGCAGAATAAACAACAGCAGTTCCCTTTGAAATATTTACAGTCTGATTAGCATAAAACACATCAGCTTTAAAACCGGCAGGCATAGTTACTTTTACATCGAAATTTAGAGTCTTGGTTGCATCATCACTTGTACTGCATGAAGTCATTCCAATAAATAAGAATGAAATAATTAACCAAGTTGAAAGGTTTAGTAATTTGTTCATAACAATTTATATATTAGAAATTAAAAAATAGTTCTACACCAAAGCTGAATGTACCCTCGTTTCTTTGACTTAAAGTAGTTGATACATTATTGCTTTTGAATGGTTCATAATAAAAAAGATTATTAGCATAAAATGAAAAACCTGAATTCTTTCCCAATTCTTTTGTAAGTCTGCCGCTCATCATCCATAGTACTGGTTCAGAAGAAGCAGGATTATTTTTAGGATTGCGTCTTTGTTTACTTAGCAAAACTTCTTTTATTTTATAGTTAGCGTCGTTTAGCATGGAAGCAGTTATTTCATGATATGAAAGATCTGTGTCAATCCATCCTATTGGATCCATTTTCTGATTGGTTGTACTTGAGTAAGTATACCAGATAGCTTGCGTTGCTAATGAGGCTACCATTCTCAGACTTGGAATATTACATACCATTCGTAGGTTTGTGCTGAATCTTCTGTTTATATCCTTAGAATTACCTGAAGGATATAGTAACTTGAATGGAGTTGTGTTTGATATAGAATATTTAGAAGGTAAATTTGATGGATCAGAAAAATTTGGTCCATTTGAGTATCCTTCAGTTTCCATATATGCCCCTGTTAAATAGAAAGAACTGTTTATAGCAGAAATATCACCAAGGTCAAAATCCATTTCAATACCTTTATTAATTGAAACATTAGTATTGCCAATTTTACCTGTAGTAGTAAAAATCGTATCTATTCTTGAAGGATTGTTCCAGTCAACAGTTGTTGCTTGTCCCGGTGAGGTTATTAATCCCTTATCTTTTGTATAAACATTTGAATTATAAGTGAAATATTCAGAGAATGAACCAAATCCATTACCCGTTTTATCATGATATGCAATGATGCTTAACTTCCTGTTTTTAGGTAGTTTAAAATCGAATCCTAATTCGTATTTTGTGTTATTTGCATTTTTAAGTCCTTTTGTTCTTTGAGTTTTATAAACCATTGTATGGTACATAACCAATTGTTCAACAGGTTTTCCTACAGGCATATAGTTTGCAGCAATTCTGTCTGTATACTTCTTGTCAGGATATAAATGTATTAGCCCTGGTGTTTTAGAGTTTGTGCCGAAACCACCTCTCATTTCAAGCCAGGGCAAAATAGTTGCTGAAGCATTTATACGTGGTGAGAAAGAGAATGTTTGTTCTTCTTTTCCTGGTTGCAGAGTTGTAAATCTTCCACCTAACTGTAAATTGAAAGTTCTTTTTCCAAGTTTCCAGCGAAAATTGTCTTCAAAATAGCCAGATATCTGATTTAAAGCCGGAATATCACTATATGATCGTGGACGTCCGTTATTATTGGGTTGTAATGGATATCTGTCATTATCATTGTAATATCCTATTCCACTATTTGATTCTTTTTTGTATTCAACTCCCATGTTGAATCTCTGATATAACCCTTTTAAATTGTAATAAAAGGAGTTTGATAGTTTGAAATACAGATTTTTTGGAGCACTTTTACTTCCACCTGAAGCTTTATACGAAGACGTTTCTACTGGAACCTGATTGTATCCGGTTTCGGTAGCAGTAAGTATCGGTAAGAAACCAGAAGAGTTTGTTACAATTCTACTGTTTCTGTATTCGTTTTGGTTATATGAGAATCCAAAAGTATAGCTTAATGTGCGTGAGAATAGTTTATTAATACCAATTTTACCATTGTGGTTTATTGATATTGTAGCGTTTCTTTCTTTTGTAAATGTTCCATCATCAACCTGATCCGGATCATTTCCACTCCAATCTACAAGACCAGAATAATTTATACTGGTACTTGTCCTCCATATTTTAAAAAAGTTCTTTGCATAATTTACACTAGCACTATATCTATCAAAAGATTTTGTTTTTGTTCTGGGGTCTCCCCATGCCTGAGCATAATCCAGGTTTGTATTGAGTGTACCTAGATTATTGTTTAATTTAAAACCTTTTCCTAACGAAAAGTTATTTGTTGAAGGATTAACTTTACCCTTAATTTGCCATGGAGTATGTCCGGTTTTTGTCTTAACAATCACTGCTCCTGAAGTTAAGTCTCCATACTCAGCAGAAGGGATTCCTCGTATTACTTCAACAGATTCAATATTGTCAGCACTGATTTGTCTTAAATCAGTTCCTGTAAATGATGTTTCACTGTAATTACCTTGAGTACCTAGATTGGCATTACTGGAAACTGGCACTCCATCTACAATAACTGAAGAACCAAATGCGTTTGTTGTGTTGTTGGTGAGTGTTCTTATCTGCAAGTTCGATTTTGAAGTCAGGTCAGTATTAGTCATCAGATTTCCCGGTACAAGTTGAATTATATCTGCCAAACTCACAGCTTGTAAGTGATCAATGGCTTGTCGTCCTATGCTTGAACTTGTTGAAGCACCAGCTGCACTGTTTTTTGCAACAACAGAAACCTCTTTAAGTTGCAGAGAAGTCTGTTTCATCCGGATATTTAATTGTGTATTCTTGTTTAGACTTAAGGTTTGCTTATATGTTTCAAATCCCAGATAAGAAATCTCCAGATAAACATCCTCATTATCTGGAATACCTTTTAATTCGGCGTATCCATTTTTATCTGTTACACCAAAGATTCCAAGCGATTTGATAGAACAGACAGCCATATCCAATGGATCTTTCCCATTATCGTCTACAACTTTTATCTGCATATTAAATACCTGTTGACCACTTTTAAAAGTGCTTTTATTTCCCTGATATTTAATCATTATAATATTCCCTTGAATTTTGTAGGTGAATCCAGCTCCTACCAAAACTTTATTCAATATGCTTTTAATACTTTCATCTTTAGCTTGGATGGAGATGTGTTTAAGCATCTTGGTTTGATCTGCATTATAAACAAAATTCAGATTTGTCTGCCTTTGAATTTCTTCAAGGAATTCTTTAATTGTTACGTCTTTGAGATCTAGAGTAAGTTTATCCTTATCAGATAAATTGTTTGCTAATGTTTGGTTTGGCACAAACAAAATAGCAGTGAAGAGTAATATTACTATTGTAATAAATCTATGCCCGTTTCTTTCCATATAAATATTATTCTAGTTTTATGGTTTTTTACTTATTAATACCTCTTTTCCTTTTATTTGTATATCTACATCTGTTGTATATTTTATCGCATTTATTAAATCTTCAATCGATGCATCTCTTTTTAAATTACCTGTAAAATGAATATTTTTTAGATTCTGATTATCAAAATGCACGTTCATATCATACCATAAAGATAAAGTCTGCATTATATCTCCAAGATTCTTGTTTTCGAAAACAAGTCTTCCCTCATTCCATGCTGTATAAGGATATGTATCTACATTAGTAATTGTAACTGTATGATCTTTCTTACAGTATTCAGCCATCTGCGATTCTTTCAGGCGATATTCAGCCTGAGGATTTTGAGTAATAACTCCTATGCTTCCTTTTACTAAAACTACCTTTACAAAGTCTGGTGAATATGAGTCTACATTGAATGATGTACCGTATTGCTTAATCAGAATATCATTAGTTACCACGTAGAATGGTCGTTTTTTATCTTTTGCTATATCAAAATAAGCTTCTCCGGTTAAGTAAACCGTTCTTGATTTTTCTCCAAAAGCTACAGGATATTTAAGTTGACTGGCAGAATTTAGATGTATTACTGTTCCGTCGGACAGTTTAACGGTATATTCTCCGCCTCTTGGGGTCTTTAAAATATTTTCCTGATTATATAAAGTTGAGTCTTTTGTTTTTTCATAAGATATTCCAGAAGGAGCATTTATTGCAAGTAATGAAAATCCTTCTCTTATTTGTTTTCTGTCATGAGCATTTAGCATGATAAACTTTCCGTTTCCAAGAATAAGAGTGGCTTGAGGTTTTCCGGGGAATATCTCTGATCTTTCATTTTTATAATCATCTAAACCGGAGTTAGTAAGAAAGAGATAAGTTGCAATTGTTATTGGCAATAATAAGATTGCTGCATATTTAAGCAGCTTTAAAACAGAATACCTTTTTTTCTCTTTATTCCCTGTTCGTTCTATAAATTTTTGAAAGGCTTGATTTGAATCTACATCCTTATAAAGTTTGTACTTTCTCTCAAAGCTCTTCTCGGAGCATATCCTTTCAAAGAAAGCTTTATTTTGTGAAGATGCATTTATCCAGTTGTTAAGTTCTTCCTGCTCTTCCGGATTAATTGTTCTCAAGAGATGAAGAGCAATTAATTTATCTATTTTATTTTGATTCGTATCCATATTATCACCATTTGTTTATTATAAAACAACATGGTGCTCAAAAAGAGGTACAAGGAAGATGAAAAAAAACAATAAAAATTAGAAATAGGTTGATTTGCTTACAATATGTCAGGCAAAAGTAGTAGAAAATAAAATGGGGATATATTCTCTCTTATAAATTTGATAGCTCTTTTCTTTTGAGTTTTTACAGTCTCTAGAGATATATTCAGAATCTCCGCTATCTCATCGTTTTTCTTTCCTTTTAAATGCATTTCAAATATCTCGTGACATCGGGGAGGTAATTTTTCTATGGTAGAAAACAACAGTCGGTAAATTTCTTCTTCCTCAACTTCAGGATCGAATTCAAATTCATTGTTGTGCTGAAGTGATAATGCATATTTTTCTTCAACATCAATATGCTTTATATGATTCAAAGAAGCATTTCTTACTGATCTATAAAGGAAAGATTTAAATGCAGCCAAAGAAATAAAGACCATTTCTTTTTCCCAGATTGAGACAAATAAATCCTGTACAATATCTTCAGCAATCTCCTTTTGGGAAACTAAGTCCATAGCATATACAACAAGCGCTTTATAATAATTCTCATATAAATGCTTATATGCACTAATATGACGCTTGTTGAGATTTTCCAGAAATGACTCCTTCTTTTGGTTCATTTATGCAGAACTTTGCTTTTAATAGATTGATATCTGTACCGTTTTGCAAATTAAAATAAAAAAAAAGTGTCTTTTGTATACTTTTATGTTTAAATGATTATTTTCATTATTGTTAGGTATAAAATATAAAGAGTTGTTGGAGAAATAGCCATTCTTATCACTATTTTAAGTGATTACATTATTTTTGAATATGCTAAATGGAACTCGGCAACAGCTTCAATTCCCTTGCGGAATATATCCAGAGAGAAACTTTCATTTGGAGAATGTATTGCATTGTCTTCAACTCCAAAACCCATTAATATAGTTTTGATACCCAGAACTTCTTCAAAAGTAGAGATGATAGGGATGCTTCCTCCGCGACGAACGGCAAGCGGCTTCTTTCCGAATGCTATTTCAAAACCCTTCTCGGCTGCACGATATGCAGGGTGGGAGATAGGGCATACATAACCCTGGCCACCATGCATAGGAGTAACTTTTACTTTTACTGTTTCCGGAGCAGTTTGCTCTATATAGTTCTTAAATAATTCACTGATAGTATGATGATCCTGATGAGGAACTAGTCTGCAAGATACTTTTGCATAGGCTTTTGATGGCAGAACTGTTTTCGATCCTTCACCGGTATATCCGCCCCAGATGCCACATATATCGAATGATGGGCGACAACTGTTACGTTCCAGTGTTGAATAGCCTGTTTCACCTGCCAGCTCTTTTACATCGATGGACTTCTTGTATTTTTCTTCGTCGAAAGGTATTTGTGCAATCATGGCTCTTTCGGCATCGGGCACAGCTTCCACATCATCATAAAAGTGAGGAATGGTAATTCGTCCGTTTTCGTCAATAACCTTGCTCAACATTCCACAAAGAATATTGATTGGATTTGCCACAGCACCACCAAAATGGCCTGAGTGAAGGTCGCGGTTAGGTCCGGTTACTTCTATTTCCCAGTAAGCCAATCCTCTCAAGCCGGTTGTAAGCGATGGAAGGTCGGCGCCCAGCATACTTGTGTCCGACACAAGAATTACGTCGGCTTTCAACAAATCTTTGTGATCTTCGCAAAACTGCTCCAGACTAGGAGAACCAATTTCTTCTTCTCCCTCAAAAATAAACTTCACATTATTTTTCAGTAACTGATGACTAACTAAATATTCGAAAGCTTTTACCTGAATAAATGCTTGTCCTTTATCATCATCTGCACCTCTGGCCCATATTTTTCCGTCGCGTATCTCAGGTTCAAACGGAGAACTAGTCCACTTTTCCAATGGTTCTGCAGGCATAACGTCATAATGCGCATATACTAATATCGTTTTTGCATTAGGGCTCACAATCTTTTCTCCGTAAACAATCGGGTTTCCCGAAGATGCCATAACTTGTGCTCTGTCTGCTCCTGCTTCCAATAATAGTTCTTTCCATCTTTGTGCACATGCCAGCATATCATCTTTATGTTCCGGTAAGGCACTGATTGAAGGAATTCGTATTAAACTGAAAAGTTCATTCATCATTCTTTGCTCGTGCAAAGCGATGTAAGATTGTATATGTTTCATTATTGAATTACGCCTTGTATATACTAAAGTTGAGTTGTTTTGTCAATTAGATAATAATCAAGAATTGTCATTGCTGCCATAGCTTCTACAATAGGTACAGCACGTGGGAGAACACATGGATCGTGTCTTCCTTTAGCTTTCATTGTTGTATCAACTCCATCAATGTTTACTGTATGTTGTTCCATCAGAATAGTAGCAACCGGTTTGAAAGCAACACGGAAATAGATATCTTCACCATTGCTAATTCCTCCCTGAATACCACCGGAATGATTTGTTCTGGTTTCAATTACGCCATCGTGGTTATAGAATACGTCGTTTTGTTCAGATCCTTTTTGCTTTAGTCCTTTAAAACCGTCACCATATTCAAAAGCTTTTGCTGCATTAATGCTCATCATTGCATTTCCAAGCACTGCATGTAGCTTTCCAAAAACCGGTTGTCCAAGACCAATAGGACATCCTTTTATTACGCAAGTTACCACTCCGCCGATGGTATCTCCCTCTTCTTTTATTTTAGCAATATAGTCAACCATCTCTTTTGCCTTTTCCGGATCGGGGCAACGAGCTGGTGTTTCTTCTATTTTTGAGAAGTCATACTTGCTATAATCTTCATCCAGGCGAATATGTCCTACTTGTGATGTGTAAGCAGTGATGCTTATTCCAATCTGATGTAATGCCAGTTTTGCTAATGCACCTGCTACCACACGAGATATTGTTTCACGTGCAGAAGAACGGCCACCGCCACGATAGTCGCGAATTCCATACTTTAACTGATAAGTATAATCAGCATGCGATGGACGAAATATGTTTTTTATATTTTCGTAATCTTTGGATTGCTGATTTTTATTCCAAACAATAAAGCCGATAGGACTTCCCGTGGACTTTCCTTGAAAGATACCCGACAAAAACTCAACTTTATCTGATTCGTCACGGTCGGTTGTAATCTTTGATTGTCCCGGTCTACGTCTGTCTAGTTCTTTTTGAACAAAGTCCAGATCAATTTTAATTCCTGACGGAAAGCCGTCAATGACTCCGCCAATTCCTTTACCATGAGATTCGCCGAAGCTGCTTAATCTGAAAATATTGCCGTATGAGTTGAACATAGCTTAATATATTTAGTTTGTTATGGCAAATATAATTAATATTTCTTTAATATTACAATAAAAACACCTATTAATCCGAAAGGTTTTACAATAAATTGCATTATTTTTTCTCTTTCTTATTCTTTTATAAATCAGGTTGTATCTGATTATATAATAGATGTTTTCAGTCTTTCTTTTTCACTTAAGAAGTCAGAAATATGAATAAGACTTGAAAATCAATAACATAGCAATGTTTCGATTGACAATGTAAAACCATTAACGCACTTGTAGCTTATAAATTCCTGATTTTGCTGACTAATTTAATAAATATGAAACAAATTATCCCCTTTTTCAAAACATTATATATATAAGTATTAAAATAATATCCCATACTTTTGTTTCTCTTTGATTAACTTAAAATATTAACAATGAATAAATACATGTCAGTAGAGGTGATAGCCCTGTTTTTTATGCTGCTATCTTCACCGGTTTCGGTTGCCCAACTTCATATCAATGGCGGTTCCTCTTACCTGATGAATCAGGCGAAGGATGTAAGTACAGATTTCGGCGATTTTACAAACATATTCTTTTTCGCAGATAAGCTTTCAAACTTTGATCCGGTATCGGCATCCGGAAAAATTGAATGGAAACGTAATACGTTGTATACCCGTCAGGCATTTAATACAAATACTGTTTTACCGCAAAGTCTTCGTATGCTCGATTTTCCTGAAACAGCTTACGATAATAATCCACAGTTAAAGTTTTCAATTGAATTTGTAACTCCACGCACATTGCGTATACGCATGCTTACTACTCCGGTTGAACAGAAAGAAGCGGAGTCTGTAATGTTGGTTAAAACTCCCGGAAAGGATAATAGCTGGAAGTATTTGGCCGTAAAAGGAGGACACCTTTATAAAAGTGTTTATGGTTCTATATTAATTGAAGAGAATCCTTGGCGAATAATTTTAAAAGATGCATCCGGCAAACAATTAACAGACACCTGGCGCTGGAAAGATAATGATTCTACTCAGGTGAAAAATCTACCTTTCAATTTTATAAAACGAGGAAGTGATAACTCACGGAGCATAAATCCTGTGTTTACACTTTCTCCAGGAGAAAAAATTGTGGGCTGTGGCGAGTCGTTTACCTCTCTGAATAAAGTTGGGCAGAAGGTCAATCTTTTTGTGACAGATCCTCAAGGTCCGGAAACAGATCAGATGTACAAACCTATACCTTTCTTTATGAGTAACCGTGGCTATGGAATGTTTATGCATACTTCCGCTCCGGTAACCTGCGACTTTGGAGCTACTTATACAGGAATAAACAAATTGTTTATGGCCGATGAGGCTTTAGATTTATTTGTGTTCTTTGGTGAACCGAAAGATATTCTTGACGAATATACTAATCTGACAGGAAAATCGCCCATGCCTCCACTGTGGAGCTTTGGAACATGGATGAGCCGCATTACCTATTTCAGTGAAGCAGAGGGATATGATGTTGCAAAGAATCTGAGGAAATATAAAATTCCTGCTGATGTAATCCATTTCGATACGGGATGGTTTGAGACCGACTGGCAATGCGATTATCAGTTTGCTCCCAGTCGTTTCAGTAATCCTGAGAAAATGATTAAAGATCTCAGGGAAGATGGGTTTCACATATCACTTTGGCAGCTGACTTACTTCACACCTAAAAATAAATATTTCAGTGAAATTGTTGATAAAGGAATGAACGTAAAGAATGCTAATGGCGGAATGCCGTATGAAGATGCGGTGCTCGACTTCTCCAACCCGCAGACTGTTGCCTGGTATCAAGATAAGTTGGCAGGATTACTGAAGATGGGTGTTGGTGCGATTAAAGTGGATTTTGGAGAAGCGGCACCGTTAAATGGTTTTTACGCATCGGGCAAAGGAGGACTTTATGAACATAATCTTTATCCTCTCAGATATAATAAGGCGGTGGCCGATGTTACTGCTAAAGTTAACAATGAACACATAATCTGGGCACGTAGTGCATGGGCGGGTTCTCAACGCTATCCTATCCATTGGGGCGGCGATGCTGCAAATACGGATATTGGTATGCAGGGAACACTTCGCGGCGGACTTTCTTTGGGACTGAGCGGATTTTCTTTCTGGAGTCATGATATAGGAGGATTTGTACAAAAATCGCCCGAAGAACTTTATCGCCGTTGGTTGCCATTTGGATTCCTTACTTCGCATAGTCGCGCTCATGGGGCACCTCCTAAAGAACCTTGGTTATATAACGAATCTTTCCTGAAAGCTTTCCGTGAATCGGCCGAGATGAAATACAAACTAATGCCTTATGTTTATGCTCAGGCAAAGAATTGTACGGAGAAAGGTTTACCAATGGTGCGCGCATTGTTTGTGGAATTCCCCGATGATCCGGGAGCATGGCTGGTAGAAGATCAATATATGTTTGGGAATGATATAATGGTAGCTCCGTTGATGGAAAACGGTTCTCAAAGAAATGTTTATCTTCCAGTAGGGAAGTGGATAGATTATCAATCGGGAAAGGTTTATCAGAGTGGATGGAATAAAATCTCTGTCGGGCATATCCCTGCTGTAATTCTGGTTCGTGATGGTTCGGTAATTCCGCATATTGCTCTTGCGCAATCTACTGATAAGATGGACTGGTCAAAACTTGAATTATCAGTCTATTCGTCTGATGTAAAGCAAGCTAAAGGCTTACTCTGCATTCCTGCAGAAAATGTACTTAAAGAAGTAATACTCACAAACGAAGGAAGTAAATGGGTGATGAAAGATAATCCTTATCAGGGGAAAATAAAATTGACTGTTAATAGTGTAATAAAATAATTGATTCAGTAAAGCGGGTTTGTTTGGTTAGGTTTTCAGATTAAAGGGTGGTTGGCTTACTTGTAGCTTACCATCCTTTTTTATAGTGTTCCGTGTATGATTATATTGAAGGGGATTAAGATCGTTCGTTTGTTTACAATGACGATGATTCTAGGATTATGATGGAACTAAAAAGAATAGCACCAGTGAATTACGTTGTTATTATTGGGTGGGATAATACGAATTGGATGAAGAAGTTGCAAGAATAAAAGAAAAACTGTATATTGGCAACAATTATTACTCTCCCAATTAATAACACTTCAACTAAAGTTGCACCTTTAATAATAATTTTATGAGCATACCAATAAGTATTAAGAAGAAAGTTTCACAAGATTGGCTAGATGCTTATCCCGAACTTTCGCCTTACAAGGCTAACAAACTATTTAAAATTGTAGGACCTTTTATTTTGGGGATTGAGTTGTTTACCTTACCTTACCAAGGTAGGGACTATAGACCACATTTTGTTGGTTATTCTCTGTGGGGTAACAATGAAGAAGAGTGTATGCTTGGCCCTTTATTTTTACAACAAATAAAGAATAAAAAAGGGCTACAATTTAATATTCCTTTTTCAGACTATGATTCTAAAAATGCAGAAGCGATTGAATGTACAAAGAATCAAATAAAAACATCTTTTGATAAGATTGTTCTAATAAAGGATTTATTGCAAGTAATCAATAATTTATTATCAACTTCATATAGTCATCCAGGACAGATGGGTGTATATAAAACAAAATTTTATTTTGCGTTATATATTGGAGACTTAAACTTGATAAATGAAACGTTGAAAGAAATAATAAATGTGAGTTCGGATTGGAATCCTAATATTTTTAAATTCAGATATGGAACTCGGGAACAGTTTATTGAAAAACTCCAAAATGATATCATTAATCGTGAGTCTTTTTTGAATCTAATAAAATTGAATCAAGGTAGTAATAAGTTTAAAAAACTAAAGACTAGTGATTTGGAAGATTAAAATTATGAAAAAGAATCTATGGTTTATAGGAATACTATTAATGTCTATTTTTATGTCATCATCAAAATGTAGTGATGATGATGAAGGGCACAAGTATATTACTTTTGTCAATAATTCAACTAATGACATTAGAGTTCAGGAAAGATGGCAAATACAAATAGAATTGTCGGATACAATACTAGATAGTAAAGTTATTCCTCCATTGCTTATTGCAAATAAATCTTCTCATGAGTTCAAGTCTTTAAATTCTTCTTGGGAAGTTGATTTTAATGCAATTCCTTTCGTACAGTATTTTATTATTGATGAAAATGTTTATACTAGTACCCCTTGGGATAGTATTTGTAAATACAATAAGGTAATGAAGCGTTATCAATTCACCAAAGAAGAATTGGAAAAAATGAATTGGACGGTAACATATCCATGATTTGGTGCAAGAATATTTCGCATTAAATTTTAAATATTTTAATTAAAAATGGAAATCAAACCAAATGAGACTATTATCGAAAGTGATCTGGATATTCTTGGATCAAAAGAAGAGGCTTGGAAAGCATCAATGAGGATTCACTATCTTACTGATAACTATTTGATAAAGAAAGCTACAACAAATGGAGGATGGGATATATTGTATCAAGATCCAATTGACCTACGTTATTGGGAATTAACAGCCCCAAAAGGGGAGTATCACGGAGCTGGTCCGCTAAGATTAAGCTATGTGTCTAATCAAGATGCTATTTTAAAATACAATTTAGATAAATTATAAGTGGTTCTGTAATAAGACCTTGGTTGAATCAATTAATTCGGGTGTAGTATTTGAATTGCACCGAAAATTTTAATATGATATCATATTGACCAGTATTGGACGTTGCTGATCTTATTCAAAAACGGTTAAGAATTATTCTTCATCAACTATTCTGGGAACAAACTATGAATATGACAGCTATGGAGGGTAAACTAAAGAGACTGACCCGATAGGATTCAATTGTTGGAAGCAGAGTAACTGTATTTAAGATTAAGTTTTAATTTATTGTTTTTATTATGAATGATATTTTTATTAAAAAAAAGTGGAACGAAGAGAATATTGTTTTTTATATACATTTCAAGAATAATGTCGCCGTAAGACAACTTGAAGTATATCCCAATGAAAAACGCTATTTATCCGAATCTAATCCTTTTTATAAGGATTCAGTATTATATGATCAATCGTTAGAAACTCTGGATCTTGAAGAAAGCGATTTCATTGACCAGATGGAGTTTGATGATGTATGGAATAATAGAAAAGAAGATGGTAATATATATTAAACGAGGAAATGTCTTTAAAATAGAAAATGTCAATAATTATGCGCATGGATGTAATTGTGCTGGAGCGATGGGAAAAGGAATTGCATTGCAATTCAGAAAGAGGTTCCCGCTTATGTATACGCAGTATAAAAATCTATGTGCTTCAGGGAGTTTTCAGTTAGGAGACGTATTTCTTTATCAATTTAATGAAGGATTTGTATTTAATTTAGCAACCCAATACTCTTGGAAAACAAAGGCTGATGAAAATGCGATTAGAACTTCTCTAACAAAAATGCTTGATATTGCATGTGAATATAATATCAAGCAGATTGCTTTTCCAAAAATTGGAGCAGGCTTAGGAGGGTTAGATTGGTTGGAAGTTAAATTGATAATTGAAGAAATTGCATCAAAATACAACGATATCAATCTTTTTGTGGTTGAAGATTTTGATGACGATGTTTGATATTGCTTCTTAATAACAGAGACTCATTATTTAAAGTGTGAGTTTAATATTACACCACAAATATTAAAACACCAAAATAATTATCCCAATTATCTAATCAAAATTATTCAGATTCATTTTTAATAATAATTTTATGAGCATACCAATAAGTATCAAGAAGAAAGTTTCACAAGATTGGCTAGATGCTTATCCCGAACTTTCGCCTTACAAGGTTAACAAACTATATAAAGTTGTAGGACCTTTTATTTGGGGGATTGAGTTGATTACCTTACCTTACCAAAGTAGGAAGTATAGACCACATTTTGTTGGTTATTGTCTGTGGGGTAACAATGAGGAAGAGTGTATGCTTGGCCCTTTATTTATGCAAGAAATATCGAATAAAAAGGGGCTACAATTTAATATTCCTTTTTCAGACTATGATTCTAAAAATGCAGAAGCGATTGAATGTACAAAGAATCAAATAAAAACATCTTTTGATAAGATTGTTCTAATTAAGGATTTATTGCAAGTATTCAATAATTTATTTCTAACTTCATATAGTATTCTAGACCATATGAGTGTATATAAAACAAAATTTTATTTTGCGTTATATATTGGAGACTTAAACTTGATAAATGAAACGTTGAAAGAAATAATAAATGTGAGTTCGGATTGGAATCCTAATATTTTTAAATTCAGATATGGAACTCGGGAACAGTTTATTGAAAAACTCCAAAATGATATCATTAATCGTGAGTCTTTTTTGAATCTAATAAAATTGAATCAAGGTAGTAATAAGTTTAAAAAGTTAAAGATCAGTGATTTGGAGGATTAATAGTTGATATTCAGAATTTCCGGTGCAATATTTAAGTTGCACCGTTTTTTTTATATGGTATCAAATGTTTTGTTAGCTGATACCCTGGTTTACTTTTAACTAGCCATCCTTTTTTGTCATTAGTCAAACTCTAACGAATAAATGAAATTCTATCTGCCACCTGCCACCAAATAAGGTTTAATGTGCTGTAAACTAATAGACTAATTTGGTGGAAGATAAACTTTATATACAATTCATCTGCCACTAGAATCTGCTATCTGCTAATAGTTTGCGGCTGTATGGACTAATCTCTTATAACTATCATTAAAGAATAGTTTTTTTTGAATCAATAAAAATGTGTAACTCAATTCTCTTTTTTAGAGCTCGTATCCTCTTTTAAATCACTGATTTCTGTTATCACCTCTTAATTAATAAGTTATCTATTTTTGCCATTTTAATTTAGTAAGCCCGCAGCCGTGAACCCATAAGCCCTCGAATAAGTGCCCATCAGTCTTCAGCCAAGAACCCATAATTTAACACTTACAGGTAGCACTAATAAATTAAACTAAATTAAATGCCTGTAAATATAGTAATTACAGGCTTTTATTAGGTTTTAGAAATTTGAAAAATTACATTTCGTGGAAAGTTGAGAGGGTTGTGGTTTAAGCCATAACTGCTGTAAAATTTCACCCCATATCCATTATAATAAAATAAGATAGACTGTCTACTCTTATTCGTAAACAGTCTACCCTTATTAGTTTGAAAGTGGTTTTAATTATAATCTATCTTCAAACTTCTACCAAATTAAATTTCATTTAATGAATAAACTCTCTTTTATATATCTTATACGCTTCATCATCAAAAACCAAAATAATATTCATATCATCCAGTTTCATACTCATATCTATTTTATCATCATATTCTTCTTTAACAATGCCATATTTAAGATTATGTATATATGCTAGGTAGTATCTTATAACAAATGTAGCTTCATTTCGCATTAACCCATTTACTAAATAAGAATTGCTAGCTGTAGCATTGTTTATATTTTCCTTCGTCTTAATATCTACATAAATATTATTTTCGTCTTTTCTTATTACAGATATATAAACTTTATAAGGTTCTTTCTTTGTTATTAATGACTTTATATGTTCATAAGGAATTTGCTCTGTCATACATTCTGAGAAAGCAGCAAATGGAATTGCTTGCACTTTTAGTCTGATTTCATTATTCATTTCTTTTACTATTTTAAAATTAAATTATTTAGTTCTGTAAATCCACTCTTATATAATTGTGCTTCTGCACTAGTTCCAGCATCTGCTGTAAAGTGCTTTTCCCACATTGTTTTATCAATCTTACTTATCAACTTACATAAGTCTGAAATAGATACTTTTGATTCTTTTACGAATTGTTTTAATCCCTTGCTAAATCTTGTATTGTTATATAATTCTTTAGCTAAGAAACTACTATCGTTTAAAGCTTTCAATACTTTGTCACCACCAGATATAGATGTTTCGTCTAGCTTAATAGATTTTGGTAGTGTTCCTGTCTTAGCACGCAAACTTTTTACAGTACTTGCTTTTAATGATCCTGTATTCAAAGAATAAATATCATAAGCAACTTGTGGAATCAATCCTTCTTCTCTACCAATTTTACTAATCCTATCAATAAAATCATCACCAGAAGGTACTTCTGTTTTCTCAAAATCAGATACAGTCCAAGGCTTACCTATATTCTTCATTGCAATAAATTCAGAGATACTTAAACCTTCTGGGAGATTAACTTCTCTGTAAAAAGATTCATTTCTAAGCTCATTATTATTTATCAACTCTAATAGTTGCATTGCAATTTCTTTATGCTGTCCATCAACAATAGCTTTAGCATCTTTAGACCATTCAACAGGCACAAACTTAACAGTAAAGTTATTTATTGATATATCTTTATTATCATCTTTTGGAGCTATTTGAACTTTAACCAAATTCGAATCTTGAATAGCTTCACCTGTTAGATACTCAATTTTACTAACCTCTGGCAAATAGCCTTTAAGCTTAATGTTTGTATAAAGACCTTTTACATTAGAAATATTAATCTCTCTGTTAATGCAATTTCCAAAAAATACTAAATTTTCCATCTTGTTATTACTACCTCCTTAAGGCAGGACTATTAGTTTATTGTTGAGTTAGTCACTTTCAACACTGCAAAGTTGAAGGTTTTGAATGAAACTAAGATAGAATAAAAATTCCTGCTTTCAATTCCCCCCTTAATTAGGGAATAAAAACAGGAACTTAATTATATAGTTGTGAGTTTATTACAGATATATAAGGCTGCTAACACTTACTTTATAAGCTTTATATTGTTTTATACATCCTTTTAAATACTCATCAGCACCATAGAAATTATCATTCTTTGATAATTTAGTAAAGTAAACAAGCCTAGAGATTAGTAATAGTTTGCTATATGAAACCTGTGAGCCTTTTTTTTGTCTGATTTTCACTTTAACATTTTGATTTAAAAATTGAAGAAATGTTTCTGTAAAAAATCCAATAAGGAAAGTATCAGATTTTTCAGTAGATTGTGAAGTATTACATAATGATACATTATTGTGCATAAAATCATCTTTATCTAATCCAGCATTCAATATAGAAGATAAATGTTCTAGGACGTATGGTTCATCAATTACAATCTTCTTATCTTTAATAGTCAATGTGAGTTTTGCAGATTTATTTTCATTAATTGCTTTTATAAGTTTCTCTATTTGTTTATTAGCAGGTTCACTACTAGTAAGAGTTTCAAAACAAGCACAACAGGTATAATCAAATATAAAAAGTAATAGATACCAAAACTTTTCAGGATCTAGTTCTAATCCTTTTAATGTACCTTGTATATTTTGATCTTTAATGTATTCTTCATATCTAAAGTTTATATTAAGTTCATCTCTATTATATCTATTAATAAAGGTCAAAGCTTTAGTCAAATCACAGAACATTTGAGGCTCTCCAGTTTCATCATAATCTACAGAAGGAAAGTTACTAGCTACATAATCACACACATAATTAAACTTCTTATCTATTGATTCACCCATAATTTATAGTTTTTTTATTGCAAATTAACAAAAAAGCCTGCAATCTATAAAGACTACAGGCTTCATTTTATTTTCTTCCTTTATGTTCATCTAAGTTATTTTTTAATCTATAGATGAAGGTTTATTGGATAAATGGATCAAAAACGTATTCAAATACTTCAATATTTGGAGAAACAGCAGTAAACCACACATTAAAACCATTTGCAGAATCATCATAATAAGCTGTTACAGTATCATTGATATAATAATCACTGTTGGCTGGAACTGTTATGTTTCCTCTACTTGTTTGAGTTTCACCCATTACATAAGGATCAGTAGCCATATTGTCAAAGAATCTTACAGCGGTATAACAATTTGTAAGCGTAATACTTGAGGCTGTATTATTATATATATCAACTGAATAAACAATTTGATTTGTTGTGTGATCATCATTTAACCACTGGCAATTTATTGTAACAGTTACATTATCACTGAGGTCCTTAATTGTTACACTATATTTACTTACAGAATCCAAAGGATAATAAATTATTCCGCTAGGAATTGATAAAGTGCTAGTATTAACAGTATCAGACAATAGAGGATAAATATAATAATTTCCCCAAGCAAGGTCATTTATTGGAATATCTACATAAGTAACACCATTAATTAAAGGACTTGTTGCAGTTATCATTCTTGCTCCTGTTGTACCATTAGTTCCAACTAAATATGCACCTAAAAAAGTGTTTTTTATTGAATCAATATCAGATAATTTAACAGTATAATCGTCTTCATTAAGGAACATTGAGACTTGTATACTTCCGTTACTTTGATAAGCTGTTTCTGGAACATCTACTGCTATAGAACTTTCTGCGCTGTGATTATACCCTCTAAAATCTCCTAATCTATAAGGGCTTGTTGCTCCCCCTGTTGGTTTATCATAATTTCAAGTTACACCAGTATTAACTAGATTAGTTAATGTAGTTATACTATTAGCTGTTGGAATAATTAAACCACAATTTCCATCTGTTGCCTTCCAATAATTACTATTAATACCTGCATATTTTACTGGTTTAAATTTACTTCATTTATTAATCTTTGAACTAGAACATAAAGTTCCTATATCATTACTAGCAAGTCCCAATGTTTGACCTACTAAAGAAGTTGTTATTCCTGTTGTTTGTATCATATTGTTATATTTTTATTATTTAATTAATACCCAATGGCTAGCATCCAACCTGTGCTAGCATCTAAAACAGCGTAAAAAGATGAATTAGTTACATTTCCAGCGTGATTTGTTCCATTACTTCCTGAACTAGTTCTATTGGTTGTTATCTGAATACTTAAACACTTATTAGGGAATGTATAAGGAAAACTATATGTTCCGTCATCACCTTGCATCTGTCCTCATTGCATTATTAGCCCATTTGGGAAGATTGTGTAACCACCATAATAAAGATATTTTCCACTGCTTGAATTGTAATAAGTGCTAGAAAATGAAGTACTACCACCAGATAAAGATGCAACCGTACTAGATAAAGAACTTACATTACTATTCAGTGTTGATACAGTACTAGATAATGAATTTACAGTACTATTTAATGTTGATATACTGTTAGTATTAGATGTTGTACTATTATAAAGACTATTTATAGCATAAGCATTAAATGTATTCGTGTAGTCAGTATTTGAATAAGTACCCCCAAAACCAGCAGTTCCATATACTGAGCTTATTAATCCACTAGTTCCACCTGTTGAGCCAGTTCCAGAATTATAAGCAGATATTTCACCTGTTGAATATAAGTCATTATCTATCTTTAATTTTCCATCACTATCAACTGATAAATTAACTGATTTAGTACCATTTGATAAAGTTATACCTGATACATTTTGAAAGGTTTTTGCTCCTGTAATTGTTTGACTTCCTGATATATTAACAGAATCTGTAATACCATAACCTGCTAATGTAGTAGGTTTACTAATTAAATTATTAAATGGTATAGCTATATCAGTAGTTCCATTAAAACTAACTCCAGCAATATTTCTAGCTGTTTGTAATTGAGTTGCCGTACTTGCATTACCAATAAAACTATTACTATAGATATTATTCCACTTAAGGCTACTTGTACCTAAATCATAAGTAGCAGTTGTAGCTGGAGATAGTGAACCTGATAGCGTACCACCAGCTAAAGCTAAATAATTATGTGTATGGGTTGAGCTTGCAGCACCAACTTCACTATATGTATAAGCTGGTTTTGTACTTGCCTTTGCCCAAGAATAAACATCACTTGCAGGAAAGCTTGTTGGTTTATTAAGAATCTTTGTTCAATCATTAATAGTAATAATATCACCTGCACTATTCTTAAAAAAAATCTTCTCTGAACCATTTAAAGTTCCCAAAGCTAGTTCTCCAGCTTCTAAACTAGTAGGAGCTGAAGACTTTGCACTATTTTTAATTTTTACTGTAGTTTCCATATATTATTACCAAGTTCCACCATCAATCACATCTATACTCATTGCAATTGCAATATTACCAGAACCATCAAATGTTCCACCAGTAGAACTAATACCTGTACCACTTACAGTTAATGTTCTTGCTGTAGCTAACTTAGATGCAGTACTAGCATTACCACTTAAAGCTGCTGAAATAGTTCCAGCACTAAAGTTTCCACTTGCATCTCTGGCTACTATTGTTGAAGCTGTATTAGCATTAGTTGCATTAGATGTAATAGTGTATGCAGTTCCTTCTCCAGCAGCACCAGTTAAAGATAATCCTATTCCACTTACAGCTATTGAAGCTGCATAATTACCAGTAGTATCTGTTCCTAAAGCTACAGAGTTTGCAGCTATTGTAGTTGCTATACTAAATCCACCACTTAAATCAGAAGTAATAGTTCCTGTAACATCACCTGTTAAAGCAAATGATCTTGAAGAACTTAAAGCTGTTGCTGTACTAGCATTACCAACTAAAGCACCTCTAAAATTAGTGGCTGCAATATCTCCTAATGTTCCACTGAATACTTCAGAAGTATTTGTTGCACCAGTGTACATAGAGAAATAACCAGTACTTGCATCATATCCAAAGAATCCAACTTTAGCAGCAGTATCATAATACCTAAATTCTATACCTCTATCTTTTCCATCATTAACTGTAGGGGCTGTATCTCCACCTAATGTTAGTATAGGATCATCTATAGTTATTGTTGTACTATTAACTGTAGTTGTTGTACCATTCAGAACTAAATTACCTGTAACTGTTAAATTACCAGATATTGTTCCACCAGAACTAGATAAAGCATCTGTAATTCCATAACCACTTAAAGTAGTTGGATTAGTTCCAGCAGTTACTCTACCTTTAGCATCTACTGTTACTGATCTATAAGTTCCAGCAGTTACCCCACTATTTGCCAAAGTTAAAGCAATAGCTGTAGTTCCTGATCCTGTAGCATCACCAGTAACAGAAATAGTTTGATTGCCTGTTAAATATTGGCTGTGTGTATGGGAAGTAATATTTCCTGTAAGAACTGCTTCTACCTGTGCTTTAGTTATAGCAGTTAAGAAAGAGCTATCATTGGTTAATTGTGAAACTTTTGTAGGTATTGGAACTGAGATTGCACCACTACCATCATAAGTAGCTGTAGAATATCCTGTAAAAGTTAATGCATTAGGATTCTTTCTAGCATCTGTAAACCTGCTATCTCCTTCTACAATAAAAGTAGCTCCTTTGGTGAATGTTAATGCAGCTCCAGATTTAGTTACTGAAGTAATAGCATTACCTGTTCCAGTTGTTGAAATTGAAGTTGCAGAACCACCTTCTAAAGTAGAAATTCTTGAAATAGCACTAATAAGGCTATTATTTATTGAATTAATAGTATATGCATTAAAGGTACTAGTAAGGTCTGTATCAGAATATGTTCCACCTAAACCAGAAGAACCATAGACAGACTGGATAAGTCCAGCTCCACCACCGCCACCAGTTCCAACTCCATAAGCTGATAGCTCACCAGTTGAATAAGCATCTGCATCTATTTTTAATTTGCCATCTACTACAGATAACAGTGAAAGTACACTTCTTTGTGAATCTGTAAGATGTAAGTTTGAAGCTATGTGAGTATTAAAAGTACTGTTACCTACTGCATCAGTTATACCAAATCCACTTAATGTAGTTGGTTTACTTAATAACCTACTTCAGTCATTTAAAGTAATAATTTCACCGTTAGAATTTTTAAAGTATAACTTTTCTGAGCCTTTAAGATAACCTAAAGCAACTTCACCATATTCTAAACTAGTTGGTGCAGAAGTGCTACTTGAATTTTTTAATTTAATTATTTGTGACATATATTCTTTTATTAGTTTTCTATTTAGTTACATCTTTCTTAGTAATACATTCATCATTGCAAGCAATACGATCTTTGCAATCGAGCTTAGAACAGCATAAAGCACTTAGTCTATTATTCTTCATTTGATATTCATACAACTGTTTTTGCATCTCCACTATCTTATTTCTTAATTCTGATAATTGATTAATATAATCATTTAGTTCAGACTGTTTTTCTGTTAGTCTGTTTTGTAACTCACCAATTTGTTTCATACAAAACTCTAATTGGTTCTCATAAACATTATTAGTTTTATCTCTAATTTCTAAGAGTTCTTTACTTGAATCAATATTTTCCCTGTCCTTTTCTCTTTTCCTCCCAATAATCCATTCATAAGCCTTAACAATATAAGGGAATAGATATTTCTTACTAAGTATTCAAGTTGTTACAGAAGTTCCTGCTGTTATTAATGTTGCTATAGTTATTGGCATATTTTTGTATTTGTATAATTAAAAAGTTCCACCATCTATTACTGACTGATTAAGTGAACCAAAGCTATTATATGAGTTGGTTACATATCCAGTCATACTATCTAATAAATTTCCTGTTCGTGCTTTTTTTGTTCTTAGTGTTTCTGTACTTTTGACTGTTTTAATCAGCTTGCCATCTTCATCATACAACTCTATGGAAGATAAGTCTATATTATCTATTGATAATTGATTTAAAGTTATCCTTTGAGTGTTATTAGTAAAGTCTATTATAGTACCAGATAAATAAAAAGTATTATTGGGTAATATAGAAGTATATGTAATAGGACTTAAATAAATGTTATCACTAGTTTGTATATCCACTTCCAGCTTATGTGTTTTGCTTGCATAGTTAGAATGGATAGTTCTAATTAGTAAAAGCTCTAAATTATTAACTTGTCCTGACCTGTTGAATGAAGTTGCCAGCTTATATAGGTTATTATCCATATAAAGCAGATTGGCTTTACCAATTTTCACTTTGTTCTTATTAGCAGTACAAACTTTAATATCTACATTATCATAATCTGATTTTACATTCTTATTTATGTAGCTATTATAAACAATATCTGAAGTTTCTAATGCATCACCATATTTATCAAATAACTCAAAATTAACTGATTGTAATAGAATCTCTTGAAGGATTTTATCTTTATCAGCCCAATATGCAGCCTGCCCCGCTTTGGGATTAGAAATTAAGCAGCTATATATTACCAGTTTAAGATAACAACCACCAGTAATATTTATATCAGCTCCTTTTTGATAATTATCGTTTGTATATGTAGATCCAGTAAAGGTGTTTCACTCATACTTACTGATAATATTACTGTTTGTCAATTCAGTATCTAAACAAGTTGAATCTGCACTGGATAATGGTGTAGATGAAGCTGCAAAATTTAACCTAAATGTATGTTTGGTTTTACTGGTAACATCATTTTTTCAAACTAAACTCTGACTACTTGTGTTATCCAGATAAGATATAATATTTCCTGCTGCATCCAACATAAATAAATCACAGCTTAACTCTGCACATTGTGAATTTTCTTTATCGTATTTTACTCCGTTTGCTTCGTTTATTTCATCTATATAGATATCCAAAGGATTAACTTTAGTATTAATATATATCTGTGTCTTAATATTAAGTTTACTAACCCCTTCAGTATTAATAATATATTCAGCAGGTTTAAAATCTATTCCTGTTGTTGGTTCATTATATGTAATACCTGACTTATCATAAGCATAAGGCAATTTAACGCCTACTAATGTATCATTACTTCCATTAGTTGTATATAAACAGTATTCACCAGTATAATCAGTAAAATCAGTGCATTTACTGTATATGTATTTTGTTCCATTATATCCATTATACCCACTTATGGAAGTCGTAGATACCAAATTTTCCAAATTATCTTTTTCTACTTCATTTTCAAATAATGAACTTTCAGCATATAATGAAGATGTTAATTCTACATTGTTGTATAATGTATCAAATTCCAAAGTACTATCTTCTGAACTAAACTGTCCCTTAAGATCAACACTACTTAATGATAATGCATAAGATTGTATGTATGTTCCATCTTTGTACTTTTTAAATAGTGAATTATTAATCAGGCTATTACTATCATATACATAAAATTCACTATTCCTTTGTACTAATATTAATCCAAAAGGCTTTAGAATGCTTTCTATAACATCTTTAAGGCTCATTGCTTCTTCTTTTTCATCATAGAAGTTAGCTGACTGAATGAATAAGTTATGCAATATTGTTTCATTCTCTGATATTTCAAATTCTGTAGAAGTTGTAGAACAGGCTATATTTAATGTTGTAGATAATCCAAGTTTATTAATGCATCTGTAGAGTACTGTGAATAAACTAACTATATCTGTATATTTATCTTCTCCGTCAATGTATTTTAGACGTTCCAGAATATTAAAATCTGAAGCAGTAAATGATACTGGATATCTATCATATTCACTTAGTCTCTCACTATACAATTCATTATCTAATCAGCCAGATCAGTATTCTGAATCATTCTTATAAATAATAACCTTATACTTTTGCATATCATCAGTATTAAGATCAAAGTATTGAAACATTGTTTCACTTATTAAATTAAGTGTTGCCCCTGCTGATCTTATTACATCTAACTTATTTGCTACAGGATATTCTAATTCTAATGGTGGTGAAGCACCTAATATCTCTACAGGTATAGCAGTATCAGTAGTTAATATTTCAACTTTATAATTATCATTTGATACTGACTTAAATGTATAGTAGTATTTTATATTCCAACTCATTATTTAATCCTATTTTGTTGTTTGTTATAATTGCTAAGTACTCCTACCAATTTACGACCTTCAATTTCAAATGTTACATTTCCTGCCAAAGCCGCATTACTTTCTTCTGGTTTTATCAACTGCTTCAATTTATTTAATGGTGCTATAACCTCTGGATTACTTGAAGCACCTGCATATTCACCTACATTCACAATTGAGTTACCGTAAACCAGACCACCATTTGCAAACTTTGGAATATTGGATAATGCAGCTATAACAGAAGCCATAGCAGAGATTGCCAGAAGAGGACCAACTAAAGGTATAGCAGCCATAGAACTACCTGCACCAGTAACTAAAGCTTCTGCATTTGCATTAGCTTCTGCTTTCTTAGCTACTGTTAAACCAGCAATTAAGGGAATAGCTGTTGCAATAGAACTAAGTAAGGTTGCACCTCAATTTAACCAAGCACTAGCACCTTCATTTGTCATATTGGTTATTGCGCCCAGCGTATTACTGATTGCATTTAATGAATCTGCATAATCATTATTTAAGGCTATATTTTCTTTAGTTATAGGATTACTGTAGTTTGTTGGTAACTTGCTAAACTTAGAAAGATCAGTATCTTTTGCAGCATCACCCAGACCAGCCATTTCTGGTTTAAGGTCTTTTATATCACCTCATTTGGCTCTTATATTAATTTGTACTTGTTTTGTCTCTAAGTCCTGTATAAGTTGAAACAGTTCTTTCCTTAAAGCATCAGTAGCAGCAGCATCATATTTCTTTCTGGCTTCTGCTAACTGTTTGTTTACTTCATCCAAAGAACCAGCAGCAATAACTTCTTTTGGTTTACTATCTTTACCTGTTCCTTTATGTTGTGCTTTATAGCTACCATTAATTTTAGCAGATGTATTATGTATTTCTTTTTCAGAAGAAGAAATACTGGCATACTGATCTTCAGCAGTAGCTCTTAAATCAGTATATTTCTTTATTTCTGTTTCCTGCAATTCAGAGAATGCTTTAGCCATCTTTCCAAAGGATTGTGTTTCATATTTGTTTGCATCTTTATTTGCTTTTACAAACCCTTTCTTATTGGTAATTGTAGAAGCTTTAGCACCTTCTAATACCTTTCTACCTTTGTCATAATTGGTAGCTATTTCACTAACCTTATCAGGATTATCAATTAACCAGTCTATCATTGCATTAGAGATATTACCCTCATAACCACCTTTAGCTATTAATGATCTGATTCCTGCCCTATAAGCTTTTATATTAGCCCCAGCTAAATCTCCCTTAGTGCCATTAATTTCTTTACCTGTTTGAGTCGCTAATTTAAGATTCTTGTTTCGTTCTGTGTCTGATAGGGTTCTGTCTTGTGCTTTGTCTAAGTATTGCTGTTTTCTTACTTCCAGTTTATGTATTTTCGCATTATTAAACAGAGATTTACTTTGAAGTTCATCTAAAGCATCTGCCAATATTCCAGCCTTATTTATAGCATTCTGCAAACCACTTAAGAAACTGCTAAAGTCACCTCTGGATAAAGCATTAAAGAAAGTATCTACTGCTGCACTGCCTTGTGTTGTTATACGTTCAAAAGCATCTCCAGTACTTTGTGTTGCTTCCATAGTCCTATTAAATGCTTCCATTGCACCCATACCTAAACCGAGTATACCAGCAAATTTACCGATAGTAGATGTAATAGATTGCCCTACATTTTGAAAGCTCTGTACCTGTTTGGTACTGTTTCTTATATTATCATCAAACTGAGTAGTATTTAAAAGTAGTCTAGTTACTAAATCCATATTATAATTGTGTTAAATATTTGTTTGCTTTTTCTCTTAATCTGGTTATATCCTCTTTAGTAATGGAAATTTCTTCATTAGCTTCTTCATTCTCTCAGCTAAATTTGATAATATCAGTTGGTTTAAGTTGTTTTGTGCTGTTACTCTGAGCTATTATATAAGCTACTAATCTGGACTGTTCCCAACTTTCCTTATTCTTCTTAAATATGTTCTTTAGTAATTGTGGTAACTCATATATCTGCATTTTATCCATAAAATAGACTGGATCTATGCCACCTTCAATAACCAGTAAAGAATATAACTCACTAATGGTTAATTCTTTTTTTTTGAATCTTCGTCTATTACTTCTTTAATAAATACAGCTTGCTTTTCCATCTCTTTAGCTATAAACTTCTGCATACTAATTACTAGCTCTGGATTAGTATCACATTCATTAATAAAGTCCTCAAAGCTCATTTCAATATCTGGCACATTCGCCAAGATCAGACAGTAGATAAAGATATATTCATCTGTTATAGTCTGCATTTTAAAACTTTTGCCTGTAATCTGCTCATAAATAAAAAGTGCTCTTAAAGTATATTTTATTGTATATTGTTTGTCTCTAATTGTAAGTTCCATAGTATCATTAATTAAAAAGGGAAAGCTACTAGCAATAGCTCCAGCTTTCCCCAATCTTTTTATATTATACAGTAATTTTTGATAAAGCACCTGTTCCTTCTAATGTAATGGAATAGGTTGCATTTTCATTATCTGAAGCATTGGCTTCTATCTGAGTAATTACTACTTTCCCTTTAAACCCAGATGCAACTTTAGGAGTCCAGCCGCCTTCAGGAATAGTAGCTGCTGCTGGATCTTTTACTGAGAAAATTACATCTATGGGCTGTCTTGCCATCCACAATTCAACCATAGAAGTGTAGTCTGTCTCTGTAAACAGGTTCTCAGAAGTAATATTTCAGCTCAATTTACCAATTATCTTATCAGTCCATTCTGCGCTATCTTTACTGGATACCTCTATAGCGTTTCCTGATAAGGAAAGCTTATGACTTGTTGCATAAGCTAAAGACTTACCGTTATAAAAAAGCATAAGGTCTGAACCTCTAACTATTGTATTTGCCATTTGTTGTTATATTAAATGTTATTGTTTGAATAAATGTATCTTCCAAAAAATCTTCATCTGCTGAAACTATCCTTATATCTTCTATTCAAAGATTAGAATATGTTCCCTTTTTCCCTTCTAAAGCCAAACGTACTAGATCAGCTATCTCTACACTCTCATTGTACTTTTCAGAAGCTACTACAATTTCTACTGTAACAGAATCATTTGCTGAATATCTGTCTTTGGTATAAGCTGGAATAATGCCTGTTCTTTTGTAAACAATAAAAGGGAATGTAGTATTCTGTTCTGATATTAAAGGGAATATTTTATCCTGTAATTTGGCTACTATATCTGTATTACTATGTAATATGTCATAGATAGCTTTTCCTATTTGTAAACTCATTTTGCTATTTTTTAGCTACTCTATTAATTGATTCTGAAATAAGCTTATCTAATGAATCAAATATCTCTTTCTCTTTATTTGCTTTAGCAGTCTTAAAAAAGCAGTGCGCTGTCATTGCACCTCTATTAGCTCCATTTTTTCTAAGGGTTCTGGCTACTGTTCCTTTCTCAAAGAACTTTAACCTAAAGTCACCCATAATATGTACTTTGGCTTCTGTAGCTTCTCTATCAACTCTTAATTTAATACCACTACCTAAAGTTTTAGCGTTCCATTTGTTCCTGCTATTTATTTTACTGCCAACAATACTTTTAAATTGTGTCTTAGTTTCCTTTACTAATAGTCTGGCTGCTGCTCTTAAAGCATTTCTATAAGCTTTCTTTTGTTCTTTACCTGTAAGTTCAGCAAACTTTTTTAGTACATCTCCAGCATTTACTTCTAAACCGTCATTACTCATTTATAAGCTCTCCTATAATTGTTATAGCCTGTTTATACAGTTCTTTATTAATAGAGATTATTTTGTACTTTTTACCATTGTAAATAATCCTGTCTGCTTCTTCCACGTTGTGATAAAGTCTAATGGTAAAAGTTAAATTGTAGGTATGGATAATTTCGTAATTCTGGTTTAGCCTGTTTCCTGAATTGGTGGTTACTTGTGCTCTGGTAGTGAATTTATCCACTCATAAAGAAGTATTAGCCCCATAAGAATCTTTAGTAGCTGTGAGCTTTTGAATAGTTATTGTTTCTCTCATTAAACCTGCTCTCATACTTACTTTATGCTATAGTTTTTATATAGTCCTAACAGATATTCATAAGATAAAGGAATTTTAGCTACTGTAGTAAATGTAACAGGTTCTCTATTTGCATAGAAGTTACCAATCATTAGTAATATTGCGTGAATTATAGCAGGTGGTAATTCACCACCCACTTCTAACTCACTTAATGATATAACATTCAGATGTTGCTTCACAGCATCTTCTGCTACAGTAATTAAATCCAGAATATACAAATCATCTGCCTTAAAATCTATATCCACCAGTAAGTGCTGTTTAGCCTGTTCTAGTGTAATATAATTCATTGCTTAGATTACTTTAAGATTGCTTTTTGGAAAGATTCAGTTCTGCGTGGTTTTGCATCAAAATAAGCATTGATAACAAGTCTTACTTTACCATTAGCAGCCTGTGTATAAGGATCTACAGTTAAATCAATTCCACCCCATTGACCAATTACATAATCTTCAAAGCATCCAAATACTACACCCTTAGAAGGTACAGCAGAAGTACAAAGAGTACTGTAACCGTTTACTTCATTTCCTTCCATCAAATAGCCAGCTACACCAGCATCTTTAAGAGTGGTCTTTAATGTGCCTTTAGCAGATGGAGAAACAATAAATACTTTGTTTCCTTTTACATTTGCAGATTCTAAAGCTGTTTCCATTGAAACAATATCTTTATAAGTTACATCTGTAGCAGAAGCTGTAACACCGTTTAATAGTCCTGCTGGTTGTGTGCTAGTAGCTGCTTCTGAACCTAATACTGTTGCTTCCAATTTATTGGAGATTGCATTAACAATATCTCTTTTAAGCATTTCTTCTGCACTTAAAGAATCCTGAATAAGGAATTGTTTTGATACATCAATATAAGCAGTAAGTCTTTTGGGTTCTAAGGTTACTTCACTGAAAGCACCAGCACCATCTGAAGCTCCAGCAGTTTCACCAGCTCACGCTACATTACTGCCAGAATAAGCAGGAATAGATACATTTCCAGTTAATCCTGAAAGATATGAAGCACCAGCTTGTACCATTACCAAGTTAGCTCTTAATGGTTCTAAAATACCCAGCTTATCTTCTTTTACAATTTCTTCTCCAGCAGTTGCTACAGTTGCAGAAACAGTAGCTCTTTCTTCTACAGGCAAAACTATTTGACCTGCGTAATTTTGTCCAGACTTTCTAAATTCTGCAATACCTGCATTAATTACTTCCTGTGCTCTTTCGTCTAATTGTCTGTTATTAGCTACATCATTGATAGCTCTAAGTAATGAAAAATTCTCTTTCATAGTTTTAGTTTGTTTAGTTACGTTATTAAGGTTACGTTTGTTTTCTTCTTCAATAGATCTTATCTGGTTATCAATCTCTGCCAACTTCTTAGTAATACTATCAAATTCTGTATTCTCTGCATCATTCAGTTTTCTAATTTCTTTCTCAGCACCAGATACTATTTCCTGTGCTCTTTTCTTTAGTTGGTCTTTTTCGTCTAGTAATTCTAGTGTGTTCTTCATTAATTTACTTTACTTCTAAGTAGTTCAAAATATCCTTTTAAATCATCTGTATTTAGTTCTTCAATTTTTCTAAGAGCTACAGAAGTATCTGGATAAGCTTCTTTATAAACTGGTGAAACGTCAAACAACTCTTTAAACTTTGTGATCTTTCTTAAATAGCTTCCATCACTTCTCTTTTCCCATTTATCATTATCAATGGTAAAAGCAAAACTGGAAGTACTAATATCACCTCTCTTTAATCCTTCTAAAAGTTCATCACCTAAAGCTGTTGCCGGTGCTTCAAATCTGTACTTTAATCCTGTACTATCTACTTCTAACTGCAAAGAACCATTTCCATACTTTGACCTGGCTAATACACCTCTTTCTTCGTTGTGATTCAGTAAGCATAATATATCTGATTTATCCAGTATACCTTCAATCGCTTCTGGTTCTATCACTTCAGTAAATCCTCCTAAATCTCTGGATTCCTTATTAAAAACTAAAGCATAACCTTCTACAGTTCTGCTATCGTCTTTAGCTCTTACTTCTCAGCTACTGTTTCTAATTTCCTTCATTTTTTTCTTTTACTGCGTTCTTTAATGTGGTTACATTTACCTGTACAAAGCTTTCATTACCATCTGGTAAAGCAGGTAAATCAAGTGCTTTTCTGATCTCATTAGGAGTAATTACACCTATCTGGAATAACTTGTTATAGTACTCTGCCAAACTTTCTTTATCAGCTCTTAATAAAGCTGAAGTATCAAACTTTATATCTATATTACCCCTTTCAGATGGCTTATAAAGTTTGCGCTCAAACTCCAACTCTATCTTCTCTAAAAGTGGTGAAAGTGTATCTGTAAGGAATGCCAGTTGAGTAGCTTCTACAGTTGAATAGCTGGACTTAGTAAGATCAAATGCTTTAACTGGTGAAACACCAAAGAACCTACAAACATCAATGACGTTAAATTGTCTTGTTTCTAGTAGTTGTGCATCTGCTGGACTTACTGTTATTGGCTGAAAGTCCATATTACCTTCTAAAATTGCAACTCCATTAGGTGTTCCAGTAGAAGGAGAAAAGGCTGTTTGCCAACTTGTCTTTAATCCTGCTTTCTGTTTATCGTTAAGTGTAGATTGTACTTTTAAGATTCCAGCTAAATTAGCACCACCTTTAAAGAAACCAGCAGCGTGACTTTCTGAATCTGTAGATAAACCTAATGTTTGTTTGGCGTGTTCCAGTGTACTAATCCCATTAACACCATCATAAGTAAAGTTCAGTATATGAATCATATTAATTGGCTCTACCAGAGTATTAAAACCTGTAATGGAATACATCAGTTTATTGGTCTTATCTGTAGTAACCACCGTTACATAAGTACTGTCTATAAATTGCAAGGCTGTAGCATTGCCTTGTTTATCTCTTTCTATATAAGCATAACCATTACCCTTTAAAAGAACACTGGCTACTAATGCCTGAATGAAAGTAAATCTACTCATTCTGTTGTTTGGTTCTTTGTTTAGCAGGTAGTAAGTGGGGTGTGCTACATATTTTGTCTTGTAACCAGAAGCATCTATTAAGTATGGTTCTAATGGTAGCTGTGCAACTGAATCACTAATTACATTTACACACCTGTAAACAGCAGGTAGTAACATAGCTCTATTAGTAGTATAACCACCATTGGAATTATACATAAGAGAATCAAAAATACAGCTTCTTTCTTCTTTATGTTCTGGTTCTTTCTTTGTTCTTTTAAATCAATTTTTCATTAAATTATATTGTAAATATGTCATTAGAATAATGTGGCTTTTCTAAATACATTCCCAAAGCCTGTATAATTGCTATAGTACCATCAATCTTCTTTTTGTTCACACTTTTATCTGGTTTACAGTTCCCATTGTGATCTGATTTCAGTACTACATTTCTAAAGCAGAATCTATTAATCTCATTGTTATCTATTACAGCTTTTCCTGATAAAATTAATCTCTCCAGCTCTCTGGTAGGTTTATTAAAATTGGCTAGTGATTGGCTGTATTCTTCCAGTGGTAAACCTTCAGAAGTTGCATTAATAGCTCATTGTGTCGCATTGTATTTGTCATATCCCACAGAAGTAATATTAACTATCTCAGAGTATTTAAGCATATCAGTAGTAATATAATCATAGTCTGTAACATTGCCACTGGTAATAGTTAGTAATCCTTGCTGTTTTCATAACTTGTAAAGCTCCTTATCTACTTTTTCCCTTAATGCAGATTCTGGAAGATAATAATGAACTTTGTAGTAATACTTATCATCTTTAACTATCAGATAAGCTACTGCTGTTAAGTCAGATGTAGCACCTAAATCTACTCCTATGTAACAAGTTTCATCTTTAAAATCAGATAGATTAACCAGTTTACTAGCTCTTACTATATATTCATCTGGTAGCCATACATTAGAAGAATCACACCATAAGTTTAGAGTTTTGGTTTTCACACCTACTTCATCAGAAGGATTGTTGATAGCTTGTTGTACCTGTCCTTTAATGTATTTGGTAGTAACGGTAATATCTAAGTTAGGAGCACATTTTATTCAATTCTTTTCCTCTCTCCAGTCATCTTCAGTATCTAGTGAATAAATGGCTATAAACATTTCATCATCTGTTTTTAGCTCATTCAAAACCTCTATAGCTACAGTTCTTAATTGATAACAAGGAAGTGTTTTATCAAAACCAGCAGTAGTAATAGTACAAAGGTGTGGATTTTCACGCATACCCATACTGGACTTTATAACGTCTCTTACTTTGCTGTTTGGTGCAGCGTGGTATTCATCCAGTAAACCAAATGAAGCATTAAAGCCATCCAGTTTACTATCATCAGCAGCCAATACTTTCAGTTTACTGTTTGTACTTCTGAATAAAATATCTGCTCTGTAAGGAGTTAAATATTTGGCTTTAGAATCCAGTCCTTTTACAAAGTTACTGCACATATCAAAGGCTATCTTAGCCTGTTCTTTACTGTTTGCAGCTAATAGAACTTCAGCACCATCTTCACCGTCAGCTATTAAGTAGTAAAGGCACAAAGCAGCAGCTAAAGCTGTTTTACCTTGTTTCCTACTAACTTCAATGTAAGAGCTGGTAAATCTTCTGGTTCCTGTAGATTTTCAGTAAAAGCCTATAATATTTGCTATTATAAACTGCTGTCAGCCTTCCAGAATAAATGGCTTGCCTGAATGCTTACCTGTAAAGTGTTTGAGTGTGCTTATAAATGCTATAGCCCTGTCTACTTTATCTTCCCTAAACTCCAGATCATCTCTTTTAAGATCATTCTGGAATCTTTTACAAGCAAGTTTTATAGTTTCACCTGTTGTTATTTCATCATTAAGAACTTTACTACAGTAATCATAGTAAAGTTTCATTCTTTTCTTTTTTTAGAAATTGTTTATAATATTCGTCTGTATAATATTTTTCATCAATTATAAATAGTGCTTTTAAAATATTGATAATAATTAGGTATTCTTTATATAGTCCAAAAATCCCTTCATCAATAAAATTGTTATTTGCTTCTGACTTTATAGCTAAGTTAGTGAAATCACAACAGGCAACTATTCTATCTGCAAGTTTAGCGTGTAACAAATTTGAAAATCTAGAAGTAAACGTGTTTAAAATTTGACATTGACATAGCATAATTCTAATCAACTCATCAGATTTATCTTTTGAGCTGTTATAGTAAGCAATAAAGTCAAGTTTTAGCTTTAATTCTTCATCTTTTTTATTTAATAGAGAATAAAACTCATCAAATGTGTATGTGTCTTTAGTACCCAATTTATTGACCTGATTTATTGTAAAACTTGATAGCTTATCAATTTTAGGCAAAGTACTTTTTAAATTTCTTTTCATTCGACCTATTGATATACATTTTGGTATGTATAAATTAAAGAAATAAAATAAGCCAGAAGCTATAATTGAAACAGACAATGTATTTACTAAATAATTAGAATTGTACTTATATACCCCCAATATACCCAATAGAGTAGCAATAAAAGCGAATATATCAGCTTTACTAATACTTATACCTAAAAATTGTACAATTCTACCAGTAATAATACATATTGCCTTACGTATAAAAATTTCCATATCGTTATTATATATACAATTTATCTAACTTCCTTTCCTTCTTTTATAAACTGTTCAAAAGGTGAAGGTTCAGCATCTTCATTATCTTTCTTTGGTAGTTTGGTTCTGGATTTAGCTGTTAAACCAAATTCCAGCATTACTTTCATTGCCTGCGTTTGTGCATCTTTGGCTATCTTTATAAGTGGGTGTGGTGCTATATTTCCTCTGTCACTTAAAACAGTCAGACCATCTATTTCTAACTGCTTAGAAGCCTTTATAAACATTGAATAATTACGTGCTAACATAGTTAATGCTGCACTGTCTACTTCTTCTAATATTCCTCTGTTTTCTAATTCAGATAGTACATCTGTCATATATTCAGCAGCATCATTTTCTATATCCTCTGGTATTACATATTTTGCCATATTAAAAACTTTTTTCATTTCTAATATGAAACCTTTATTATGGCTGCCAACTGTACTCAATATTTTTATAATCCTTTTGGTATTCAACTAATATTTCATTAACAAAACCTCTCAATAATTTTCTTGAGAGTGATTCTGGTTCGCAATAAAGAACACAATATATTTTATTAAACATAATAATATCATCAGACACTATATTATTAAATATATCATATTTGATTAAATATTTAACAGTGTCTATACTAGATTGAGTACTAACGGCATTATAAAGTAATAATAGTAGCTCATACCTAGATAATTGTGCTCTAAATATTTTTGAATATTTATTCTCTTCTTCAGATTTAGAAATCATATCCATTAAATAATAAATATTTCTATAATATTGCCCAAATAAATGTCCGTATTTATCATACAACAAATCTGCTACACATCTCATTGCCAAATATATCTCTTCTGCAATTATTGACTCCATAATAATATTAGAGCATCTTTGAGCTTCGTTATAATAATCAATCAAATAATCTAACTTTTTTTCGTTTTGAATCCTTATTATAAAATCATCAAAATCTTCTTCATAGCATTCATCTTCGGTAGATAATTGACACCAAAAAGAATTTACTGCTTCATAAAAAGGTTCTATATATTGGGCTACAAAAGGCTTTTTGTAAGAATTATTCTTTATGAGTTCATTTAAAGCAATATAGATTACCAAGTATTTATTTGCTTTAATTGCATATTCTTTAAATGCTTCAACTCCATTTTTATCATTACAAATAACTAAGTCTGTTTGTTTTTGATATAATTCAAGCATCTTAAAGAATATTCCTCTTTCTTCACTTGCTTTATTATTTTCATTAGAAATTTTGATAGAATATAATACTCCAGCAAAAGCTAATAGTCCTGTTATTGAAGCAAAATAGCTCCCAAAATTTGCCCAAGAATCATCATTATTAGAAAAGCCTTTATGAAAAACAACAAAATATAGAACTAACATTATAATTGATAGAGTAACTGCAAAATACATAAAAGCAAGTAACACATTGCTTGTTAACCAGCCTAAAATTTTCTTCATATCACTTAAAATTTAGATTACATACAAAGATATAAATCTCAATCCAATATTTTAACTTTTACCAAATTTATTAAATTTAATGGTTATTTTTTTGTATCTTTACAAGTAACCAAAAGCATCTAAACTATGAAATTAACATCAATGCAAACACGTATCACAGTAAGATTAGATAATGATTTAAACCAAAATTTAGAAGTACTTCATAAAGCAACCAAAGTAGATAAAGCTAAACTAGTTAGATTGATAATGAATGACTTTTTTAATAAGAATAATGAACTAATAGACAAATACTATGAAGAAACAAAAACCAACTAAAGAAACACTGCTACAATATATCTATGATAATGGAATAGAAAGTGCTTGTAAACAGTGAAACACTACAGAAGCAGAATTACTTAATATTCTGTACCCAGATAAAGAACAGGTTCCTAAAATAAGGAAAATAAGTAGTAATAAAGCTACAATTAATAAAGATGTATCTGCTATCATTAAAAAGAACTATACTAAGCTATGATCTAAGTATGTAAAAGACAAATCTAAGCTGTCTATGTGTCAGACCTCAGAAGATATATTCCATAATACACTTATAAGAGTAATGGAAGAATTATCTGAAATAGATGAAGTACAAGTACTGGACTATATAGATTACAGGCTAAAGATGGTAAACTTCCAGATAAAACAAGATCAGAAAGAACTTTATAAACATCAAATCTACTTAGAAGATGCCAACACTAAAGAAAGCAAAGAAACAGAATAATAATTCCAATAAAAGGAAGGAAAGACAGGAAGTTTATAATACTTCTAAATGAAGAAAGCTAAGAGATGCGAAACTACTAGAGCAACCGCTTTGTGAAGTGTGTTTAGCTAAAGGAATTATTAAGCCTGCCGAAGATGTGCATCATAAAATTTCCTTCTTATCTACAGATAACCCACTTAAAAGATTAGAACTGGCTTACGATTATAGTAATTTAATGTCTATATGTAAAATTTGTCATCAAAATACTCATAATGGAAATATTCATTAAGTATGTAATAGCTATTTATTCACTAACAAAGCTACATAAATAATAAAAAGAATAATGAAAAAGAAAACTAAACCAATCGTTATAAATGTAGTATTATCATCTGTCTCATCTATTATTTGTGGATTATGAACATTTACTTTTGGTTCTGGAGCTATATATTTATTCACTAAATAGTTTTCAACTCTACTAATAGAATCTAAAAATAATTGTTTGCTTGTCTCAGATTCAATAAGCATTATGCATCCATCATTCCCATCTAATTGTAATGCTAGAAATTTATCGTCAGCAAAGGCTGTATTTAGAAGATAAGATTTATTATCAATATCAATTAGCATTGAAGTAATAGAAAGTAATTCCCATTTACCTTTTTGAACTAAACCATTCCTAGAAATAATCAGTTCGCTATTAGGTCTAAAAATAAAAACTTCTTTTTCTCCATTATCATTAAAAACTTCCCAATTTTTACCATACAATATAGATTGTGCATCCAATTGTTTACTATACCTTCTTAGTCTTAGAATTGTATTTGATATGTATGTTTTCATAGAGTTCAAATTACTAATTTGAGACAAAAATAGAAATTAATTTATTGTAACTATACTATTTTGAAAAAAATAATTCACAGGTTCACCTTATTCAAGTTAATCTAGGTTTACCACCTGTCAAATTCCAGAATATTGACTTTAGAACCACCTCAGCACTTGTATGCAGATTTTCATATTTTCAGGAATTTATATCTAGAATATTTACTATCTTTGTAATATCAAAATAAAAGGAGTGAAACCTAGAAATAATATCGTTTATTAGAAAATATATATTCAAATTTGCTATAACAGATAAAATCACTTGTAAAGATTCGTTTTAAAACATTTTGGAAATAGAGCCAGATAAAAGATCTGGTTTTATTTTTCTGCTCAAAGAAATATTTCCTATTCCCAAAGTAAGATTATTTCCTACTCCTCTACATTCCTATACTACATTCCATTAGTATCATCAAAACCCTTGCGGGTTCATCAGATAAATACAATTTTTAAATCTTTCAACAATTACTATTATGTGACTATATGACAAAAAAGTTTACGACAAACTTAGCACGCTAAGAAAAGTGAACCATTTAAGTACTTCTAAAATTAATTGGTTAAGAAGAAATAGATATATCAATGAAATTACAGATGATAAAATTACTCCAGATACAGAAATAATAATCTATAAAGAGCGAGAGCCATATAATGAAACAAAAGAATCTTCCATTTAAAAGCTATACAATAATGAATAATAGCTTAATATCAAACTTTGGCTGCTCAGATGTTTACAGGTTGTTTATATTATCACTTACTACAGATAGAGAATTGAAAACTGATACAACTTTAGATCAATTAGCTGATTTTGTAGGTGAAAAAGTAACGGCTTATAATGGTAACAATAAAAGCAAATCATTTACTGATAAATTAAGAGAAAGTAAAGAAGTCAGAGTCGATTCAGAAGATGGCATATCTTATAAAAATGGTAATAGAGTTACTAGAAATACCTATACATTTAAAGAGCCAGTACCTACACAGTACAGAAGAATAAGTAAAACACTTATAAATATAGATTTATCAATCAAATTAAAAGGCTATATTATTAAACTTTTTAGTGTTGCAGAATCTCATTCATACAATATAAATAAGTCCTTAAATGAACTTGAAAAGATGCTTAAGATGGGAAAAGCAACTATCAAAAAGTATAATGAAGAACTAATAGCAAAAGATTTACTAGAAATTACAGATAAAGGCTGAATACTTAAAGTAGAATCTCTGATTATAGATGAACCTCGTAAAATGCCAAAGGAAGTACAAAGTATTTTTGAAGGTATGGATAGTATAATTACCTTTAAGAAACAGAATAATCTTCCACTAACAAAATCTGAGGCTGTTTATTTAAGTGCAAAAAATAAAGGCTTTAAAGAGATAAATGATTTAAAAAGCTGGTCTTACTGGCTATTAACTGGTGTTCCCTATAAATCCACCAATACAGATAAAAAAGAAATAACCCTATAAAAATTAATATTATGATTACGTTTCTAATTATGTTACTTGCTATCATTGATATCTTTGGAATCTGCCTTATATGAATAACTGTAAAAGTGCTCATAGAATGTATAGCAAAGGAAGTAAACAAAGCAATAAGTGAATTAACTAACCAGAATAACTAACTAACCAATCTAGCCTATAAGTATATGATAATGATAATGGCTATGATAATGTAATATGTAAATGATATTTATAGGCTGATTTTAAAACAGTCTAATAAATGAATAAATTTGAAGAATTAGAAAATAAAGGTAGAACTTTATTGAAAAGTTTCCTAAACCAACTAGGAGCAACAGAACAACAACCAACAACAGATAAGTATGATCCTGTAGATTACTATTTCACTTATAAAGGTAAAAAGGTTGTAGCTGAAATAAAATGCAGAGATATTAAGTACAAAGATTATGATACTCACCTTATAGAAGATAGTAAATTAAAGGCTTTATTAAAAGCTAAAGAAGATAATGGCTGTGATTATGCTTACTATATAAACTTTTTTGGTGAAAATATTGTTTATTGATATAGTGTAGGAAATATTATTAATACTGCATCACTTGATTATGTATACTGTAATAGAACAACAGCAGTAGAGACAGGGAAAATAAGTAAGAAAGTATGATATATACCAAAGACGGTAGCTATGATATATATTAAAATTGATAATTTTTGATATAAATCATAAGAAATATCTTTGTGGTTAAATCTAAATAAAAATAGATTATGAAAAAACTATTAGTTCTGACGGCATTGTTATTTATGTTAATAATTAGTTATTCGCAAGAAAAGCAATCTGATAAGATTCCAGAAACAAAAAGTAAATCTATTGAATTTACGAGTAAGGATAGTTCCTCATTTGCCCGGAAAAACTTTCTTGATTTTATTAATAATATTGACTGGAATAGTAAAGAAAGTGATTTAATTAAAAAATATAATTTAATTCTTGAACCAAGAGAACGCCAATATTTAAAAGATGGTAAAACAGAAACAACTATAGACATAAAAGATATCTCACTTAATGGTTATAATTTTTCAGCAAAATTTGTTATCGACTCGATTTCAAGACAGTTGGTTGAATTATTACTTTTAGATTCGAATAATAAAAATAAAGATCCCAAAAAATTCATTATAGAAATGGATCAATTCTTTTCAGGATTATTTGGGCAACCTGATATAGAGGAAAATAGTGAGAGTGAGTATATAAATGATTATCAAAGACAGTGGTTTAAAGACAAATACGATATAAAAGTTTGGAGTTGTATTTTACCAAATAAAGATAAGGGGCAACTTTACTCTTTAACAGTTAAAAAGGAAAAAGCTAGTAAAGAGATTGATTTTAGAGTTGCAAAATGGGGTGATTCAAAAGCTGCTGTGATGCAAAAAGAAGGAAAAGATGATAACGCAAAAATAGATCGGTTATATTTATTTCCTGACTTTATTGCTGGTTATAAATGTGACGTAGCATATATATTTACTAATGACAAATTAACAATGTGTAAATATATATTCAATTTACATCACACGAATATGAATGAATATATACAAGATTTTAAATCTATAGTTACTTTATTAATCGAAAAATATGGTAAGCCAGATTATAATTCAACAGAATGGAAAAATTCATTATATAGAAATGATCCAGACGAATATGGTTTTGCTATAAGTTTGGGGCATTTGACTTACAATGTAGGTTGGTTCAAAAATGAAACAGATATAAAAATTGCTCTATATGGGGAAAATTATAAAAACACTTTAATCATTCAGTATAAAAGTAAAAAATATGATGGTATGAAAGATAAAAAGGAGCTTAGTCAGAAACTTAACGGGTTATAATTAATAAATTGAAGACAATATTCATATAATTATAAAAACAAACAAAGCCTACTTAGTTAGTTCTAAGTAGGCTTTTCTTTTAGAAATAATATCTATTTTCTAGTGTATCAAACTGTTTTATAAAATCTGTAATAGAATATTCTGCAATTTTCACAGATAAACTAAATCCAGATATAATATTTCCTTTAATATATCCTTTCTTCTTTTCAGTATCAAAAAACACATCATTGGAATTATAAAATATAGTATAGTAATTATACTTCTTAGATGAATAGTAGCCAATATAAATAACCTGCCCAGTTTGGAATGTTACAATTATTATTGAAGATATACGATCTTCATTGTATATAACTATGTTATCAATTACTTTATGGATTAGATCATACTTCTCAGTATCATCTGATATTGTATTTACTATAGCATTAACATCTTCAATAGATTCAATAGCTTTTATTTGATTTTCTTTTGAACTTATCTTTTTTAATATAGTCTCTTTTTCCTGTAAATATCTACCAGCTTCTTTATTAATGGATTCAGCTTCCATTAATTTGGATGTATAAAGGTCTGGTAGATTAGGGAACTGTGTTTTAATATCAATAGCTGCATTAACAATTAAATTAGCTTTATTTGTTAATTCTGCCTGTTTCTTTTCCAGACCTGTTATCTTGCTTTTTAGTTCTTCAATCCTTTCTCTTAAAGGCTTTATATTTTCTTGTGTTTTATTTGCAGCCAATTCTTTATGATATAATACTTTTACTGTTTCCCAGATAATATATTCAATTTTATGACTTTTAATAGACTTAGATTTACATTCTGTTTGTTTATTGGTAGCCTTAACATATCTATCGTGACAACAATAAACACTTTTAAAAGGAGAATAGGTATAAGAGATTTTACAATATGGGCACTTTATTAATCCTCTTAATAATTGGAAGTGTTTAACTCCAGCACTCTTACTTCTTACAGTCCTTTCTTTCATCTTACTAATTGCCAGATCATACAACTCTGTAGATATAATAGCTGGTGCTTCCACTGTTGCATATTCTAATATCTTTCTATATTTCTTTCCTTTTTTGGGCTCTGCACTTTTTAACCTAAGCTTACCCACACCCTTATAAACGGTATTAAGAAGCAAGGAAGATATAGTTGATACTGTCCAGTTCATACCACCTTTTGTTTTAAGACCTTCACTATTTAATATAACAGGGATTCTATATGTAGAATACCCATCAGTGCAAAGTTGAAAGATTCTCTTTACTACTTCAGCTTCTTCTTCATTGATAGATAGTTTTTTTGTTTCTTTATTATAATCATAACCATAAGGTGCTGCATAAGTATAGCTATAACCTTGCCTTAAAATCCTATTCCTCTTAGATGAAATAGTTCTAGCTTTAAAAGTTGAAACTTCCTGCTCTGCTATCATTGAAGTAATACCAATAGCAAACATTCCAAGCTGGTTATCAGAGCCATCTTCATTTAATGTTCGTAGACCTTCTTTTTTAGAATAGATACAAATACCTTTATCAGCAAATTCTCTTACTTGCTGCTGTAAGTAAATAGACCTTCTACTTAATCTGGACAGCTCCCATATTAGAATAATATCTATATCATCTTTGGTAAGCTGTCTAAGCTTCTCAAATTCTTCTCTGTCATTTTTAAAGCCACTAATCTTTTCTTCAAACGTATAAACTATATCTATGCCATTAGCTTTAGCATAGTCTTTTAGTTCGTTTGTTTGTTTACTATAGTCCTGATCTTCAGTAGATACTCTGGAATAAATTGCACCTTTCATAACTTTGATTTTTAATTATTGCAAAGCTATAAATAATTAGTTATACGTGCAAATGTTTAACTATGGGTCTTCGTTCGAGGGCTTACTTACACTTTTTTACAAAATGGATTAGAATATAAAGCAAAACTTATTAAGTATAAACTGTACAAGAGTAAAAAGTAAAACGTTTGGTAAAGTTTTAAGGAGGAGTTTAAGCCATTCATCTCGGACGAAATTTTAAGATACCGGATACTCTTAACTAAAGAGTTGCAGCAATGTTTATCATGATGTTGTAAAGAGCTCAATTTAGTAGCAGATGATCAGGATTTAGTAGCAGATGATTAGTTCGATATTTTTATCTGCTACCACCTGAAAGCCTTTCTGTAAAGTGATTTAAGTCGTTTTAGTGGAAGATGGTGTAGATGATTCAATGTAAATCACTATTAGTTTTAAATGCAGTGTGGTTTACGTAAGTCTGAAATTTAGCATCAGATTGCCGTTTAGCTTTTATCCAACTCCCGCATTTGGCAGGTTTATATCCATAGTTTGGCCTATATTTATTCCCTGATATAGCTAAATATTTTTCCCTGTTTTGGCTAAAATCTGTATTTTTATAAATATATTCTGTATTTTTCTGAGTAACATTTGCAATCCATTGCCTCAATTTATACCTTTGTGGAGTGATTCAGTTTCAACTGATTAAAGATTTTGATGTGAATTGCTAAATGTTAATTTGATTTTTTTGATGAAGAAGTTTTTTTGTGCACTAATAGTTTTTTGTAGTGTTTCTGCTGCATATTGTATTCAGACGAATAATGATCTTTCAGTATCTGAGGTGAATGGTGAACTAAAGGAATCCAAAGCCAGGCAAAAGGCCGATGATAAAGCTCTGCAAGAGAAACTTTGTGATAAGCCTTGCCCTGAATTTACATTAACAGATACCAAGGGTAAACTATGGACGGATCAAAATATAAAGGGGAAAGTTACAATGATAAATATCTGGCATGTGTATTGTGAACCTTGCATTAAAGAGATTCCGCAGCTAAACGAGTTGACGAAAAAATATACTGGCGTTAATTTCCTTTCAATGACTTTTAATAATTCAGATCAAATAGAAAAGGTCGTAGCTAAGAGTCACCCCTTGTTTCATCAAATTCCGGATGCTATTAATTTTATAAGTAAAGCAGGGATTTCTTATACTCCGATGAGCATCTTGATAGATAAATCAGGAGTAATAAGATATGTTGTTCGTGGTGGAGATGAAAAGCAATTCAAACTTTTGAATAAAAGATTGAAAGAGCTCTCAAAAGAGAATTAGTAAGATAAGGAATATATAAAATAAAAACAGCACACAGAAAGTTTGCTATATTAGCAATATCTGTGTGCTGTTTTTTATTATAATATATGATTAGTGACATCCGCAACCGCTACCGCAGCTACCTTCATGTCCTTCTTTGTCATCACATCCGCAATCGTCACCGCAGCTGTCGCATCCGCAACCACAACCACCTTCACCGCTCATCACGTTGATCATTCCCTGAATTTCTTCATTTGTTGCAGTACGTGATTCTAGAACTTCTCCTACGAAAGTTAAATCTTCGCCAGCTAATGGGTGGTTCATATCAACCTTTACATTGCTGTTGCCTACTTCAACTACAGTAGCGTTCATTCTGTTTCCGTCAGCGTCCATTAAAGGAACAACGTTTCCTGCAAAAATGCGTTCTGCGTCGAATCTTCCATCAATTTCAAATATATTTTTAGGGAGATCAATTACATGTTCTTCATTGTATTCTCCATAAGCTTCAGTGCTTGAGATAGTAAATTCAAACTTCTCGCCTACAGCTAAACCTGTAAGTTGGCTCTCGAAGGCATCTAATGTAGTGCCTAAACCAGAGATAAACTGGAAAGGTTGTTCTGGGGTTGCTTTTTCTACTAAATCTCTTTCTCCATCTTCAGTTACATACAGTTCGTAAGAAACTACTATGAGTTTGTTTGGTGCTGTTTCCATCTATACTTTTGTTATTAATAAATTCTGTATTATTTTAATAAGGTGCAAATATACGAAATATTTATTCGATACCTTCGTGCTGCAATTTATTTTCAGATTATTAAGTCCTTTTTTGTAAATTATGACTTATATTTGAAAATGCTGTATTCTCTTTTCTTTTTAATCCTGAAGCTATAACAACAGAATCGTAATATATAATCGAAATTACTATTTCATATTATATATGTATCTTAATCTTTCTCTTTTCAACCTAAAAAGTGGTTGAAAGTTATAAAATAGGATAATTATGAGCTAATTTCTTACGATTACAAATATTTAAGCGTTTTTTTTATTCAATTTGTTTGGCGGTTTAAAAAAAGAGCGTACCTTTGCAGCGTCTTTAAAAAAGAAATAAAAAGCAGTATGAATATTATTACATCAATTAATCTGTCTCTAGTGCATATTATTCGCCTCGTGGTGGTCCAATCAAGAGCGTGAGAAAGGTGTATAGTTAATCGTACTATAAAAATATTATTTAGAGCCTTTCTCAGTCATGAGAAAGGCTTTTTTAATTTTAAGAAACAATGGAGAAACAATTACGTAGTTCGTTCAGTACGCAAGGTCGTAGAATGGCAGGAGCGAGAGCTCTTTGGATGGCAAATGGCATGAAGAGAGAACAATTGGGTAAACCTATTATAGCAATCGTTAATTCATTTACTCAGTTTGTGCCGGGACATGTTCATTTACATGAAATTGGTCAGCTGGTAAAGGCTGAGATTGAAAAGTTAGGCTGCTTTGCCGCTGAATTTAATACTATTGCCATTGACGATGGAATTGCAATGGGACATGATGGTATGCTTTATTCTTTGCCTTCACGTGATATTATTGCTGACAGCGTAGAATATATGGTGAATGCTCACAAGGCAGATGCTATGGTTTGTATCAGCAACTGCGATAAAATTACTCCGGGAATGTTGATGGCATCTATGCGACTTAATATTCCTACAATATTTGTTTCAGGAGGTCCGATGGAGGCAGGAGAACTGAATGGTCAGCATCTTGATTTAATCGATGCAATGATTAAGTCGGCCGATGAAAACGTAAGCGATGATGATGTAGCTCAGATTGAAAAATCAGCTTGTCCTACATGTGGTAGCTGCTCGGGTATGTTTACCGCCAATTCAATGAACTGTTTGAATGAAGCAATTGGTATGGCTTTGCCAGGAAACGGAACAATTGTTGCAACACATGAGAACCGTAAGAATCTGTTTAAAGATGCCGCAAAAAAGATCGTTGAGAATACATATAAATATTATCAGGATGGTGATGACAGCGTTCTTCCAAGAAGTATTGCTACCCATTCTGCTTTCTTGAATGCAATGACTTTGGATATTGCAATGGGTGGTTCTACCAATACTATCCTTCACCTTTTGGCTGTAGCACATGAAGCAGAAGTTAATTTTACAATGGACGACATTGATGCTCTTTCACGTAAAATACCTTGTCTTTGTAAAGTTGCTCCGAATACACAGAAATATCACATACAAGATGTGAACCGTGCAGGAGGAATCATCTCTATTCTTGCAGAATTGAAAGCAGCAGGCTTAATTGATGCAAACGTGAAACGTGTAGATGGAATGACACTAGCTGAGGCTATTGATAAATATTGCATAACCAGCCCTAACGTTTGTGATGAAGCAATAAATAAATATAAAAGTGCTCCGGCAGGTAAATTTAATCTGATTTTAGGTTCACAAAGTTGTTATTATAAAGAGCTGGATGCTGATAGAAAAGATGGCTGTATTCGTTCTTATGAATACGCTTATACAAAAGATGGCGGTCTTGCTGTATTGAAAGGAAATATTGCTCAGGACGGATGTGTTGTAAAAACAGCCGGTGTAGACGAAAGTATCTGGAAATTCTCTGGTCCTGCAAAAGTTTTCGATTCTCAGGATGCTGCCTGTGACGGAATTCTGAAAGGTAAAGTCGTCTCTGGAGATGTGGTTGTTATTACTTACGAAGGACCAAAGGGTGGTCCGGGTATGCAGGAAATGCTATATCCTACATCTTATATCAAATCAAAACATTTAGGAAAAGAATGTGCATTGATTACCGACGGACGCTTTAGTGGCGGTACATCAGGATTGAGTATCGGACACGTATCTCCTGAGGCTGCAGCCGGAGGAAATATCGGATTAATAAAAGATGGTGATATTATTGAAATAAATATCCCTGAAAGAACTATAAATGTGAAGTTGAGTGATAAAGAACTTGATTTTCGCCGTTCTCTGGAAATGGAGAGAGGAAAGAAAGCATTTACCGCTCCTTTGCGAGATCGCAATGTCCCTAAGAGTTTGAAAGCTTATGCAAGCATGGTAAGCTCTGCAGATAAAGGGGCAGTTAGATTAATAGATTAATAAAAACGAAACAACGAGCTATTTAAATATGGATAAACAACTAGTTACCGGTTCGGAAGCATTAATCCGTTCTTTGATAAAGGAGGGAGTAGATACTATCTTCGGCTATCCCGGTGGAGCGATTATGCCTGTTTATGATTGCTTATATGATCATAAACAAGAATTAAATCACGTTCTGACTCGTCATGAACAAGGTGCAACTCATGCAGCTCAGGGATATGCACGAGTCTCCGGAAAAGTTGGGGTATGCGTTGTTACCAGCGGACCGGGCGCAACCAATGCCATTACCGGAATTGGAGATGCTATGCTTGATAGTACACCGTTGGTTGTTATTGCAGGTCAGGTTGGAGCAGCCTTGTTGGGTACTGATGCTTTTCAGGAAATCGACTTGGTTAGTTTAACTCAGCCAATAACAAAATGGAGTTACCAGATCCGTCGTGGAGAAGATATAGCCTGGGCAGTGGCTCGTGCTTTTTATATAGCAAAGAGTGGCAGACCGGGACCGGTAGTTCTGGACTTTGCAAAGAATGCTCAGCTGGCAAAGGTTGAATATGTACCTCATACAATAGATTTTATTCGTAGTTATCAACCTGTTGTTGATATCGATGAAGAAGCTGTTTGCGCGGCAGCTCAGCTTATAAATTTTGCAAAGAAACCATTGGCCTTGGTTGGTCAGGGTGTAGAATTGGGCGGAGCTCAGAAAGAACTTTTAGAGTTCCTTGAAAAAGCAGATATTCCTGCAGGAAAAACATTGTTGGGACTTTCGGCATTACCAACCGCTCATCCTTTGAATAAAGGTATGCTGGGTATGCATGGTAATCTGGGACCAAATGTGAAAACCAATGAATGTGATGTTCTTATTGCAATTGGTATGCGTTTTGACGACCGCGTTACCGGCGACTTACATACTTATGCTAAACAGGCAAAAGTTATTCATTTTGATATTGATCCGGCAGAGATAAATAAGAACGTTAAAGCAACAGTGGCTGTAGTAGGAGACTGTAAAACAACGCTGGCTGCAGTAACAGAACAACTGAAAAAGAACGAGCACAAGGAATGGATTGACAGCTTTAAAGAAAGCGAAGAGACAGAATACAATTCTGTTATCAAAGGAGAATTGAATCCTGCTGAAGGTCCAATTACTATGGGCGAAGTTGTTGATAAGATATCGAAAGCAACCAATCACGAAGCTGTGCTGGTTACAGATGTTGGTCAGAATCAGATGATTGCCGCAAGATATTTCCAGTTCACAAAGAGTAGAAGCGTTGTAACATCGGGCGGATTAGGAACGATGGGCTTCGGGCTTCCGGCAGCTATTGGTGCAGCATTTGGTGCACCCGACAGAACTATTTGTCTGTTCTGCGGTGACGGAGGATTGCAAATGACTATTCAGGAATTGGGAACCATTATGGAAACTGGTGCTCCGGTGAAGATTATTCTGTTGAATAATAACTTCCTGGGTATGGTACGCCAGTGGCAGGAACTGTTCTTCCACGAACGTTATTCTTCCACCCCTATGAGAAACCCTGATTATATGAAGATAGCTTCTGCTTATGGAATAAAGGGCAGATCAGTTTATTTGCGTGATCAATTAGATGGAGCAATTAAGGAAATGTTGCAGACGGAGGGCCCTTACCTTCTTGAAGTGGGAGTGATAGAAAAAGGAATGGTTTATCCGATGACACCAGCCGGTGCAACGGTTACTAACATGTTGTTGGGATACTAATACTGATATTATGAATAAGAAATTATATACAATCAACGTTTATTCAGAAAATATGGCTGGTTTGTTGAATCAGGTAACAACGATTTTTACACGCCGACAACTGAATATTGAAACATTAAGCGTATCTGCCTCTTCTATTGAAGGCATTCATAAATATACTATTACTGTTCATACGGATGCCAGTACAATAGAAAAGGTTACTAAGCAGATTGAGAAACGCATTGATGTGATGCAAGCGCATTATTATACTGACGATCAGATTATCTTTCAGGAAGTGGCGCTTTACAAAGTTCCTGCATTGTCCTTGTTGGGCAGTAACCAGGTAGAGAAACTTGTTCGTAAACATAATGCACGTATTCTTGAAGTAAACCAAACCTATGCTGTTATTGAACTAACCGGTCATCCGGAAGAAACACAAGCTTTGTATGATGAACTTATGCCTATGGGATTGTGGCAGTTTGTACGTTCGGGACGTATTGCCATTACTAAAAGTCCGGTAGAACGTCTAAGTAATTTCTTAGCTTTGGTTGAAAGTAGAAAAGGTAAAAATGGAGCAGAATAAAGTAGGTCATTATAATTTTGTAGCAGAACCCTTCCATGTAGATTTCTCCGGACATCTTACAATGGGTGTATTGGGTAATCATTTACTGAATTGTGCAGGATTTCATTCCACAGACAGGGGATTTGGCATAGCCAATCTTAATGAAGCTCATTACACATGGGTACTTTCCCGACTGGCTGTTGAATTGGATGAAATGCCTTATCAATATAAGAAGTTCAGCATTAGTACATGGGTAGAAAATGTATATCGTCTTTTTACAGATCGTAATTTTGAGATTCTGGACGAAGACGGACGCACTATCGGTTATGCTCGCTCTGTATGGGCTATGATTAGTCAGCAGACACGAAAACCTGCCGACTTGCTCACTCTTCACGGTGGAAGCATCGTTGATTATGTTTGCGACAAGGAATGTCCCATCGAAAAACCTAGTAGGATTAAAGTAGACGATTGTGAGCCCGATACAACTTATGAGGCAAAATATAGTGATATTGATATTAACGGACATGTAAACAGTATCAAGTATATTGAGCGTGTTCTCGATCTTTTTCCGCTTGAAATGTATAAGGAGAAGCGAATTAAACGTTTTGAAGTTGCATACGTTGCGGAAAGTTATTACGGAGATACTCTTTCGTTCTATAAACAGAAGATAAACGAAAACGAGTATAACGTTGAAATAAAAAAGAATGGCGGCGAGGTAGTTTGCCGTAGTAAAATGATATTTATTAATTAGTTTTTTAAATAAAAAAGAAGCAAAATGGCACAAATGAATTTTGGCGGTGTTGTTGAAAATGTAGTAACCCGCGAAGAATTTCCTTTAGAAAAAGCACGTGAAGTCTTGAAAAATGAAATCATTGCAGTGATTGGTTATGGTGTTCAGGGACCTGGACAATCATTGAACTTAAGAGACAATGGTTTTAATGTAATCGTTGGTCAACGTAAAGGTGGCAAAACTTGGGAAAAAGCTGTTGCTGACGGATGGGTTCCAGGAGAAACTTTGTTTGATATAGACGAAGCTTGCCAACGTGGTACTATTATTCAGTATCTTCTTTCAGATGCTGCTCAGATTGAAGTGTGGCCTACAGTAAAGAAGAACCTTACTCCAGGTAAAGCTCTTTATTTCTCTCATGGCTTTGGTATTACTTACAAAGAAAGAACAGGTATTGTTCCTCCAGCAGATGTAGACGTAATTCTTGTAGCTCCTAAAGGATCTGGTACATCACTTCGTACAATGTTCCTTGAAGGCCGTGGCTTGAACTCTTCTTATGCTATCTTCCAGGATGCAACTGGTAACGCATTCGATCGTGTTGTTGCTCTAGGTATCGGTGTTGGTTCAGGTTACTTGTTCGAAACAACATTCAAACGTGAAGTTTACTCTGACTTAACTGGCGAACGTGGTACTTTGATGGGTGCTATTCAAGGTTTACTTCTTGCTCAATATGAAGTATTGCGTGAAAACGGACATACTCCATCTGAAGCTTTCAACGAAACTGTAGAAGAATTAACTCAATCATTGATGCCTTTGTTTGCTAAGAATGGTATGGACTGGATGTACGCAAACTGTTCAACTACTGCTCAACGTGGTGCTCTCGACTGGATGGGCCCATTCCACGATGCAACAAAACCTGTATTTGAGAAATTGTATTCAGAAGTTAAGTGTGGTAACGAAGCTCAACGTTCAATTGATACAAACTCTAAACCAGACTACCGCGAAGGTTTGGATGCTGAATTAAAAGCTCTTCGTGAAAGCGAAATGTGGCAAGCTGGTGCTGTTGTTCGTAAATTACGTCCTGAAAACAACTAATCAGAAGCTCTGTTTATAGCTTTTTAAGAGGAGTGTTTTTCTCCTCCTTACATAATATAATCCCATCTCGAAAGGTTTCTTTTTTATAAACCGGTTTTGAGATGGGATTCTTTTTTAATGTGAAATTTATTGGTGAATAATTGAAATCCACTCGCCAATAAATAAAAAGCATTCACCAATAAATAAAAATCAAAGGCGAATAAATATTAAACCAGAGAAGTCCGATCATGTTTTTAAAACATAACCGGACTTTTCTGTTCATAGTAAATCTAATTATTGTTGCTAAACTGGAAACCAGTTGTTGAACTCAACTCCTAAAATATTTCAGAGAAAAACGTTGTGTTATCTTGTTTTTTATAATTGTGCGTACTGAATTAATTAGCTGGACTTTTCATGAAACGATTTACCAGCCATTTTCTTAGTGGTACATCATATAGTCTTACACAGAGGTACGAAAGAAGTATGGATGATAAAAGAACTAAAAGAGCAACAGGGAAAGCCTTTGTAAAAGAGGTAACATTATTATTCGTTACCCAGGATGTAAACATGTAAATGAATGGGTAGTGAATAATATATATCGGATAAGAGATTTCACCCAAAAACTTACATATTTTTGAAGAATATTTCCCTTTTACTTTGCCGCTGGCACCTAGATAAACGATAAACGGGAATATGAATATAATGCATAAAGAATCGTAAAGACCATTCATCCACAACTGATTTCCTCCTACTCTGGGTATTGAAAAAATGATAATCAGTATCAGACTGCACCAGAAAAAAGCATGATTAATACGTCCGGGCTTGCAGATTCGGGATAATAACAGTCCGGCAAAAAATGGATAAAGTAATCTCGTAAATCCAATTCGTAATTGTATTTGATCTATTGACCAACCCCCAATAATATCTCCGTTAGGACTTGTCACAGCAAGGTGAATCAAGGCACATCCGGCAATAAATACTAAAATTGAAAGTAACTTATTGGAGAACTTCCGGATGAATAGGGCATAAAGAATATTGGCTATGTATTCAAAAAACAGAGACCAGGCTGGTCCGTTAAGTGGATGCATTTCTGCCCAACCACGTATGTCCATTGATGTTGGGACAGGAATCAGTGTAAAGCCAATAAGCATAACAAGAATCATTTTCCAAACGGGAGTCTGACTTATTATAGGAAAAGCGGCACCTTCCTGAAAATAGAAAAATATGGCACCAATAATCATACCTGCTATAATCATTGGATGAAGTCGGATAATACGGCGTTTGAAAAATCCTTTTAAGCTCATCTTATTCCAACGGTCATCATAAGCATAACCAATAACAAAACCAGAAAGAACAAAGAAAAAATCTACAGCCATATAACCATGATTTATTATTTGTTTTGAATGATCGCCTCCGGTGAAAGTTTCGAAGATGTGAAACATAACGACTATTACTGCTGCTACTCCACGTAGCCCATCTAATATTTCGTAGTGACTTTTTGTGTCTGTAAATGAAGTTGAAGAAATGTAATTCATAGATTGTGTATTTAAAATATCTGGCAAAGATACTTAGAACTCTTACATACATATTGTCGTTTTTTTATTTTTTATTGTCTTATATTTGCAGTAACACTAATTATAAATAAGAAAAATGCAGGATGAAATAAAATATTGTCATGTTCCTATCTTCGATGATAAGTCTTTTGTTTACGATCATGTTCATGTTGTCTGGAATGAACAAATTACATTTCATCAACATGCAGAGTGGGAACTTTCTTATGTAATTACAGGAAGCGGAACACGTATCGTTGGTGATCTTATGGAAACTTTTTCTAATGGTGAAGTTGTACTTATTCCTCCCAATATACCTCATTGTTGGTCCTTTGATAAAAATATTCACGACGATAAAGGTAAAATTGAGAATATAACGATTATTTTCCCGGATTCGCTATTTGATAAATGTGCTTATGTATTTCCGGAAACAAAACGATATATTTCATGTATCAACCAATATAAACAGGCTATAAAGTTTGAAAGTAGTACATTACAAACGCTTCAGAAAATAATGATTACCATGTTAATGCAAAATGATATGGAACAATTGTCTTCTTTGATTAATCTATTTGTTGTAATAGCATCTTCCAATGAAACACGTATTGTTGGCTTTTGCAATAAACAAGATTATAATACGGAAAGATTTCAGGAAGTATACCGGTTTATTGCAAATAATTATCAGCAGAACATTTCGCTTGAGGATGTTGCAAATTATATTCACATGAATCGTTCGTCGTTTTGTACCTTTCTAAAACGAACAATCGGAAAGTCTTTTTTTACTATTTTGAATGAATATCGCATTGAATCATCATGTCTGATGCTTCGTGAAACTAAAATGCCTATAGCCGAGATATGCTATGCCGTTGGGTTTAACGATGTGCCGTATTATAATCGCACATTTAAAAAGCTGAAAGGAATAACACCTAAAGATTACAGAGCAAAATATTGATTCTGACAATAATGTTCTTATCAAGAATGGTTTAGCTTTCTTCTAATTAATTAATCATCAGTTTTTTCCAGTTCGAAATAGTGAGGCCTAAAATATGAATGAAATTATAGCGTTAAATTATTCATCGAAACATTTTTTTGGTTATTTTTGTTTTCCATAAGACAATAAACAATAGACTAAATAAATATAACTATGAGAAAATTAAAAACATTTCCTGTAATTTTTGTTCTTGTGCTGTTTATAAGTGCATGTAGTACTGTAGCATTAACAGGACGTAAACAACTACTTTTAGTATCGGACTCAGAAGTGTTGAGTTTAAGTAGTACCAGCTTTAAGGAATATATGGCTACGGCCAAAGTTTCCACTAATAAAACAAATACAGCAATGGTAGAGCGTGTTGGAAAAAAGATATCTGTAGCTGTTGAGGCTTATCTGAATGCTAACGGTTTGAGCGCTGAGGTGAAGAATTTTGCATGGGAGTTTCATTTGGTAAAAGACACAACTGCAAATGCATTTTGTATGCCCGGTGGTAAAATTGTTGTGAACGAGGGTATTTTGCCAATTACAAAGACCGAAGCAGCATTAGCCATTGTTGTAGGTCATGAAGTTGCTCATGCTGTAGCAAAGCACTCTGCAGAACGTATGAGTCAGCAGCTTTTAGTTTCTTATGGCGGACAAGCATTAGGCGCTTTGTTATCTAAAAAATCGGCAGCAACACAAACGTTGGCTGGACAAGTGTTCGGATTGGGAGCCAATTATGGTGTGATGCTTCCTTATTCTCGTAGCAATGAAAATGAAGCAGACAGAATGGGATTAATCTTTGCTGCAATGGCAGGTTATGATCCTCAGGTAGCTGTTGATTTTTGGCAACGAATGAGTCAGGGTGGAGCATCAGTCCCAGAAATCTTTAGTACTCACCCTTCCGATGCAACTCGTATTGCCAATATAAAGAAAGTAATGCCCGAGGCTTTGAAGTATTATAAGAAGTAATATCAGCAAACAAGTAATTGAGAAATAAAAAAGTAATAGCCTGTCTGGATAGATTTCCGGCAGGCTATTACTTTTTTATTAATATTTAATAGGGTCGTATTTTATGGTTCTGTTCATTACGATTATCCAGTCCCAATCATTAGGATTTCCTACTCCAACACTGGGAGTATAGAGAAACAGATCTATCTTTTTCTTACTATCTAAACAGTTAGACACGATCTGAAGACTATTTATCGAATTCCATATTGAAGAATAATCAGTGGGTGGTGTGCCAAAAATGCATTTAAATTTAGTGATATTTGGCCTTGATATAGGATCTTCCAGAAGAGAATAATCTTTTGCAGGTCTAAATGTCTTTGGATAGTTTATAGTTCCTGTTCCATTCCAAATTATAGAACCGTCAAATAACAAATCATTGGTAGGCTTATAATACAAGGATATATTCCCAAAATCACCTGGCGCTTTATATTTTATTGTAATTGGAATAGTATCAGCATCCGTTATCTCACTGTTTATCTGTTGTTCATATCCACCTTCAAACTTGTTTGTCATATAATCTACTTTCAATATTACAATTGAGTTGTAATTTTCAGTTAGATTATCTTTATCACCCTTGGAACAGGAAGATAGAATAAAGATGGATAAGAGTAATAAGAAGGTTTTTTTCATTTCTATATATTTTAATTTTTTATTTCTTAGTATTTTTGTTTTTTAAAGTTATCAATTTTTCTAGTGCGTAAAAATCTTCTATATTCTTTGCTAGGTTTTGGAGCTTTAAATTCTACAGTGCCTTTTCCAAAGCTATTTTTTATTATAAATTTCTATTGTGATATTCTATACCAATTATAATCAAGTTGTTTAACGCTAGCACCGGATGAATAGAACCTTTTCAGTTCATTGGAATCATTAGTGTAAACAAATGCAGAAAAATGATCAATAAAACCTTGATCAATATAAAAACTAATTGTTAGTTCTCTTTTTTCTCCTTTTGAAATATTAATTTCTTTACTTCCATTGGAAATAGGTGGAAAATTCCATTTCTCTATATTATAAGAATCAAGATTCCTTTGATTTTGTATCTCATTCTTGATGTTTGTAACAATTGTATCTCTGGTTTTACGTCTCATTTCCCAATCTAGTTTTTCTACGATACTTGAACCAAATAATAAAGAAATAAGACCTAAAGTGATGGCGGTAATAAGTCCAAATTTATGGAACTTAGTTTTTACCTGGTCAGACTTTTTATAGAAAGGCGATAATAAGTATATTGAAAGTCCAACTCCTATAGCTAAATATGGTATCACTTGAAAAATGGCTAACATTCCTGACGTATAGTAATAAAATAATGGTGCTTGGATAATAGCCATTATCAATATTATTAATGTTAGAGTGTTATAATAGTATTTTTTCTGTGCTTTATTTCCTAAGAAAAGCAGAATCCCTATTAATAGAAATATCCCGATTAATATCATTTTATGTTTTGAGATTAATTTTCAATATCTTTTTCGGTGTTTAATATGCACTTACATCAATTTAATCATAGCTATTTTATCATTAATTCAGAATTTGCTACCCACATTGCAAAATACGGATTTTTGGAATGTGTTTTGTTTAGCATTATAAAGAATGGTTTGTCGAATATTAAATGTTTTGGCTTGTACTTTGATTGTTCAGTTTCACATAGAGCGGAAACTTCGGATTTACTCTCTATTACAGCTCCATGCTCATCTAGCATAAAAGCAGTCCTTTGCCAAGCCTTTTCTATAAAATAGCTTTCTTTATTTGATTTAAATTGCTTTCCTTCTAAAGTTGGATAGTTTGTTTTAATGTTGAACTTAATTTTGGGTATGATAACGCAATCCTCTTCATTAAAAGTATATTTCCATTCTGCCTTTCTAGTGCGTATTTCGTAATTCCCTAGATTGATATAGCTTTCGATTTTAGAAAGAACTTTATCCATAGATCTGAACTTTTCATTTGTTTTAAATAGAATAATCTTGTGGGCGTTATCTTTTGGGATAAGACTAATCAAACACTCATTGTCATTCTTATAGTATAATATTTTTACTATTTTAGATTGACAAGAATCTGAACCATATATTCCAAAACAAAACACTTTTTTGTTTTTAAAAGTAAGTGTGTTATCTAGATCTTCGAGTTTAACCTCAAAAGGCAACGACTTGTTAAATTCAGCACTCGCTTTTATTCTATTCCCGTCTACGGTTACATTTGATTTGTAATCTCCTTTACTTAATGCATCACCAAACGATTGGGAATTATTTAATAAAGTGAGATCTTTTAATTCCTTGTCGATTTGAAAGGGTGGTCTTATCTCTTTTCTTAGCTCATCCCAGGCATATAGTAATGTTGCGCAATAAATTGAGTTTTTATCTGGGGATAATTTGTTCTCTAAAGTTGGCAGAAATATGCTTTTTTTGTATTCAGAAAGATTTTTAGTGGGAGCAAAAGCATCTTTCTTCACTTCCTTTTCTTTCGCTTCTGCTTGAACTGAACGGTTATTTTGTTTTAAGTTGCAGCTCCATAAGGTTGCTAAAATAGTTGTAAATAGGAGAACTTTGAGTGTTTTTTTCATTTTGCTAATATTAAATTACTTCCAAAAGTATTGATATAATCTAATACGAACAAGTGTTTTTCCTTTTTATTTACGTTCTATTGTTAGAAAAAATCTCTTTTAATAGTTCTGTTTCACAAATGCAGAGAGCTCCTCAAAACTATTAGTTTGAGTTTTCTGGAACATATTTAAAGCTATTGCTGCACAAGCTTCTGCATCTGCCAGTGCATGGTGATGCTGTTTTAAATCGTATCCGCAATGTTCAGAAACTGTATGTAATTGATGATTTACCAATCCTTTGTGCATTTTGCGAGATAAACGGCAAGTACAGTAGAATTTATAATCAGGATAGGAGAGACCGTATAGATTGAATACGGCTTTAAGGCAACCTTCATCGAAAGGACTATTGTGGGCAACCAAAGGTAATCCGCTAACTTCTTGACCTATTTGACTCCATACGTCTGGAAAATCCGGCGCATTTTTGGTATCGTCAAATACCATCCCGTGAACTTGCGTTGTCCAGTAAGTATAAAAATTGGGGCGTGGACGAATCAGGCTATGAAAACGGTTGGTTATTTCACCGTTCTCTACAATGATAACTCCTACACTACATACACTGGTTCGTTGCCCGTTGGCTGTTTCAAAATCGATTGCTGCAAATTTTTCCATAGTTCTTTAATCCTCCTTTTCCTCATTATCTTTTTGTTGTGTGTCTACCTCTTGATATACTAATTCTGCCTCCAGTTGTGCTTTAGATTTACTTTGAGTTACAATGAATACTCCTGTGAAAACAAATAGGATTGCTACAGTTTTTGGCCATCCAAAAGAATCCATTCCTATGCTTACGGCAACAAATGATGCTACAATCGGTTGAACATAATTGTACATACTAACAATAGTAGGGCGTAATGTTTTTTGTCCGGTCATTACCAAAAGATAGGCAAGAAAAGTTGCTGCAAAAACTACAAAAGAAATCTCTCCGAATACCTTTAAAGGCACAGCGGCAAAATTAATGGAAGCTATATTATCATAAGAGAATGGAATGAAACACATAGATGCATATATAAACATCCATTTCATAATGGTAACCGATGAGTATTTTTCAATTAAGCCTTTAAAAACAGTTAAGTAAATGGCAAAACTAAGTTGGGCAGTAAGACAAAGCAAATCACCGGCAATGTTTCCCGATTTGCCTCCTGTACCCGCCTGACTGGTTAGTATAAGTATTAATGCTCCAATGGCTCCAACGAATACTCCCAGAACTTTTTTCCCTGTAATTGGTTCTTTAAGTACAATAGCTGCAACAATCATAGTAACAATAGGAGCCATGGTAGTAACTATAGAAGCATCAATAGGAGAGGTCAATGAAAGACCGAAAATAAATGTTCCCTGATTAAGCACAATACCAAAGAGTGCTGCAAAGAAAAGCATTAGTAAATCTTCATTTTTAACTCGTTCTTTTTTTGTGAAGAGCGATATAAACCAGAATGCAATGGCTGCTCCAAAGAAACGAAATGTGGTAAGAGCCAGAGGAGGAATGCCGTAATCTAAAGCAGCTTTTCCAATAGGTGCGTTAAGTCCCCAGATTATACTTGCCACCAACATGGCAATATGTCCTTTATAATTTTTATCGTTATTCATATTTTCTTCATTAATATTCCTACAAAGTTAATTCTTATAATTTGTAATGGCAATAATGTATTATTGAATTGTTTTCTTGAAAATATTCTTTAACTTTGCGATTGTAACATAAACTAAGCCTTTTAGTGAATAAAATTGAAATAATATGCAATATTTAAAACAAAAAGGTAGTTATATAGCTTTATTTCTTAACATATAAAAATAATCTCATGGTACATGACATTGAAATGCTAAAGAGATTTTACTCCTCTTTTGTAGATAGGGTTGCTACTTCTCGCAGTAACATTGGTCACCCTATGACTTTAGCTGAAAAAATTCTCTATGCCCATTTATATGATGTAAATCAAACAACAAGTTTTCAGCGTGGTGAAGATTATGTAAACTTCCGTCCTGATCGTGTTGCAATGCAGGATGCCACTGCTCAAATGGCTTTACTGCAGTTTATGAATGCAGGAAAATCTAAATCGGCAGTACCTGCGACAGTGCATTGCGACCATTTAATCCAGGCATATAAAGGTGCAGGGGTAGATATTGAAACTGCAACCTCAACAAATAAAGAAGTATATGATTTCCTTAGGGATGTTTCTTCTAAATATGGTATTGGCTTCTGGAAACCGGGTGCCGGAATTATTCATCAGGTAGTATTGGAAAACTATGCTTTCCCAGGTGGAATGATGGTTGGAACAGACTCTCATACTCCTAATGCCGGTGGCTTGGGAATGATAGCTATTGGTGTAGGTGGTGCAGATGCTGTTGATGTAATGACAGGAATGGAATGGGAGCTTAAAATGCCTAAACTGATTGGTGTGAAGCTAACCGGAAAGATGAATGGATGGGCTTCTCCTAAAGATGTTATTCTAAAGTTGGCTGGAATCTTAACTGTAAAAGGTGGAACCAATGCAATTATTGAATATTTTGGAGAAGGTGCTGCATCTCTTTCTGCTACAGGTAAAGCTACCATTTGTAATATGGGCGCTGAAGTAGGGGCTACTACTTCTGTTTTTGCTTATGATGCTCAAATATCTGAATATCTTCGTGCAACGGAACGTGCCGAAGTTGCTGATATGGCAGATGCAATCGCTGCTGATTTGCAAGCTGACCCGGAAGTATATGCCGCTCCAGAAAAATATTATGATCGTATCATTGAGATAGACTTATCTACGCTTGAACCTTATATTAATGGCCCGTTTACTCCGGATGCTGCATGTCCTATATCTGAATTTGCTGCAAAAGTGATTGCGAACGATTATCCACGTAAGATGGAAGTTGGCTTGATTGGTTCTTGTACAAACTCATCTTATCAGGATATTAGTCGTGCAGCTTCTGTAGCTCGTCAGGCAATAGACCAGAAATTAAATGTATCTTCTCCGCTGATTGTAAATCCGGGTTCGGAAAGAGTTTATCAGACAGCTTTACGCGATGGAATGATTGATACTTTCGAATCTATTGGCGGAACAATAATGGCTAATGCATGCGGACCATGTATTGGTCAGTGGAAGAGAATTACGGATGATCCAACTCGTAAGAATGCAATTGTTACATCTTTCAACCGTAACTTTGCAAAGCGTGCGGATGGTAACCCAAATACATTTGCGTTTGTTGCTTCTCCCGAATTAACCGTAGCTTTGACCATTGCCGGCGATCTCTGCTTTAATCCGCTGAAAGATACACTGACTAATGCCGATGGTGAACAAGTAAAACTTGCAGAGCCTCAGGGAAATAATCTTCCTGCAAAAGGTTTTGTTCAGGGTGATAACGGATATATAGCTCCTACTAGTGCTTCAACTGAAATTAATATAGATCCTTCTTCCAACCGCTTGCAGGTTCTTCAACCTTTTCAGGCTTGGGATGGAAACGAATTACTGAATATGCCTTTACTTATCAAGGCTCAGGGTAAATGTACAACAGATCATATTTCAATGGCTGGTCCATGGCTTCGTTTTCGCGGACATCTGGAAAATATTTCAGATAATATGCTGATGGGAGCGGTGAACGCTTTCAATGGAAAAACAAATTCTGTTTATAACCGCGAGACTGGTGAATATGATGCAGTTTCTGCTGTTGCAAAACAATACAAGTCATTAGATGTTGCTTCGATAGTTGTTGCAGAAGAAAATTATGGAGAAGGATCTTCTCGTGAACATGCAGCTATGGAACCACGTTTCTTAAATGTTCGTGTAATTCTGGCAAAGAGTTTTGCCCGTATTCATGAAACCAATCTTAAGAAACAAGGAATGCTTGCTCTTACTTTTGCTAACAAAGATGATTACAACCGCATTCAGGAACATGATAAGATTTCAATTGTAGGATTAGGATCTTTTGCGCCAGGTAGATCATTAATGGCTATCTTGCAGCACGAAGATGGAACTCAGGAAAGTTTCGAGGTATTGCATACTTATAATGAACAACAGATTGGCTGGTTCCGTGCCGGATCTGCTTTGAATAGTAAATAACTTACAGGTAATTAGATAAATAGGTAGATAGGTATGAAAATAACGAAAGAAAATGGTTGCCTTGTTATACCCGATTGTGTAACAGTTCCCTTTATTATGGGAGACGGGGTAGGAGCTGAAATTACTCCTGCAACTCAGGCTATTATTAATGCAGCTGTAAAGGTTGCATATCAGGGAAAGAAAGAGATTGAATGGATGGAAATTCTGGCTGGAGAAAAAGCTTTCAATGCTACAGGCTCATGGTTGCCAGATGAAACAATGCAGGCTTTTAAAGATTATCTAGTTGGAATTAAAGGTCCATTGACTACTCCTATTGGTGGAGGTATTCGTTCTTTGAACGTGGCTTTAAGACAAGGACTCGATTTATTTGTCTGTCTTCGTCCGGTTCGTTGGTTCCGTGGAGTTGTTTCTCCGATAAAAGAACCACAGAAAGTAAATATGCATATTTTCCGTGAAAACACAGAAGATATTTATGCCGGCATTGAATGGGAACAAGGAACTCCTGAAGCTGAAAAATTTTATCGTTTTCTTCGTGATGAGATGGGAGTAACGAAAGTTCGTTTCCCTGAAACATCTTCTTTTGGAGTTAAACCTGTATCTAAAGAAGGAACCGAACGCCTGGTTCGTGCTGCTATTCAGTATGCGTTGACAAATGGCCTGCCTAGTGTGACTATTGTGCATAAAGGTAACATTATGAAATTCACTGAAGGTGGATTTAAGAAATGGGGTTATGAGTTGGCCGAACGTGAATTCGGTAAAGAACTAAGTGAAGGTAAAATTGTTATTAAAGATGTAATTGCTGACGCATTTTTGCAAAATACATTGCTTATTCCGGAGGAATATTCTGTTATTGCTACATTGAATCTGAATGGTGATTATATTTCAGATCAGTTGGCAGCAATGGTTGGAGGTATTGGTATTGCACCGGGTGCGAATATCAATTATAATTCGGGACATGCTGTTTTTGAGGCTACTCACGGAACAGCTCCTAATATTGCAGGTAAGAATATTGTTAATCCATCTTCATTATTGCTTTCGGCGGTAATGATGCTCGAATATTTTGGTTGGAACGAAGCTGCTAATCTGATTACTTCAGCTATGGAACAGGCTTTTGAAAGTGGTAAAGCTACCAATGATCTGGCTCGTTTTATGCCGAATGGAGTCTCTTTATCAACAACTGAGTTCCGCGATTTAATTGTTTCTATCATTCAAGGATAAATAAATGTACGCTTATGAAAAAGGAATATATCATATACAAATTGTCTGAGTCGATTAAGAGTACCGCTAAGATAGACAATGAGTTATTCACATTGTTTGGCGTTAAGCGTGGATTACGCAACGAAGATGGTACCGGAGTTTTGGTAGGACTTACCAAAATTGGTAATGTAGTTGGTTACGAACGTATTCCAGGAGGTGGATTACAACCTATTCCCGGAAAATTGTTTTACCGTGGACTGGATGTTGAGGACCTTGCACATGCAGTTATGCAGGAACGTAGATTTGGTTTTGAGGAAGTTGCTTACCTGTTGCTTTCGGGTGGCCTGCCTGATAAAGAAGAATTGGCTTCTTTCAGAGAACTGATCAATGAAAATATGCCTCTGGAGCAAAAGGTGAAAATGAACATCCTTGATCTTGAAGGAAATAATATCATGAATATTCTTGCTCGTAGCGTACTCGAAATGTATACTTACGATGTAAATCCCGATGATACATCACGCGATAACCTGATGCGCCAGAGTATAGAACTGATTTCCAAGTTCCCTACAATTATTGCTTATGCATATAATATTCTTCGTCATGCCACTTTTGGATTGTCGTTACATATACGTCACCCGAAAGAGGAACTTTCAATTGCAGAGAATTTCCTTTATATGCTTAAGAAGGAATATACTGACCTGGAAGCACGTACACTCGACCTTTTGTTGATTATTCACGCTGAGCACGGTGGTGGTAATAACTCTACCTTTACCGTAAGGGTAACATCTTCAACCGGTACAGATACTTATTCTTCTATTGCTGCAGGAATTGGTTCACTGAAAGGCCCTTTGCATGGTGGTGCCAATATTCAGGTAGTAGATATGTTTAATCACCTGAAAGAACATATTCATGACTGGACAAATGTAAAAGAGATCGATACATATCTGAATCGCATTTTAAATAAAGAGGCATATAATAAGACCGGACTTATTTACGGTATTGGACATGCTGTTTACACTATTTCAGATCCGCGTGCAATATTGCTTAAGGAAATGGCTCGTGAACTGGCAAAAGAAAAAGGACGTGAAGAAGAGTTTAATTTCCTGGAATTGCTGGAGGAGCGTTCTATTGAATGCTTTAACGAATTCAAAGGAGCTGGTGGCAAGAAGGTTTGCAGTAATGTAGACTTCTATTCCGGATTTGTATATGAAATGATTGGATTGCCTCAGGAAATTTATACTCCTTTGTTTGCCATGTCACGTATTGTGGGATGGTCGGCTCATCGTATTGAAGAACTCAATTTCGAGGGCAAACGTATCATCCGTCCGGCTTACAAGAATGTGCTTGAGGTACAAGAGTATATCCCTATTTCTGAACGAATTTAGTTTATATGGAAAATGTGATTACTCAATCAATGAATAATCTTCTTCGCCTTCTTGGACTCGCGTCTGAGGAGGCGAATAGTTTAGATAATTGGGTTATTTTCGGTCTTATTATCTTAATAGCTTTTCTTGCTGATTTTGTTTGCAAGCTGGTTTTGCTTAAAGTCGTAAAGAAGCTTGTGATGAAAACAAAAGCAACATGGGATGATATCATCTTTGACGAGAGGGTGATGGCAAAACTATGTCATGTGGTGGCTCCTGTGCTGATCTACTTTTTATTTCCTATAGCTTTTCCAGCTGGATCTCCTTTATATGGTTTCATTTTAAAGATTACCCAAATTTATATTATTGCAGTGGTAATGCGCTTCTTCATTACCTTTTGTACTGCAATATATATTGTCTATGATCAGATTGAAAAGTATCATGATCGCCCACTAAAGGGACTACTTCAAATAGTGCAGGTCATAGTTATCTTTATCGGAGCTATCTTGATATTCAGTGTCTTGTTTGAAAAATCTCCGGCATCTCTTTTAGCCGGATTGGGCGCTTCTGCTGCCATTCTTATGTTGGTATTCAAGGATAGTATCCTGGGATTTGTTTCTGGTATTCAGTTATCTGCCAATAACATGCTTCGTCCGGGCGACTGGATTTCAATGCCTAAATATAATGCCGATGGTGTTGTTATTGATGTTACTTTAAACACGGTGAAGGTTCGCAACTGGGATAATACAATTACTACAATACCACCCTATGCATTGGTAAGTGATTCTTTTCAGAACTGGAGAGGAATGCACGAATCAGGAGGACGTCGTGTAAAGCGTTCCATCAATGTTGATATGAACAGTGTGAAGTTTTGCACACCCGAGATGCTGGAAAAATTTCGAAAGATTGCCCTGCTGAAGGATTATATTGAAGATACAGAAGAAAAGCTTAAAGCCTATAATCAGGAATGTGGGGTTGATGATTCTGTACTGGTTAACGGACAAAGACAGACGAATCTTGGTGTATTTCGTGCATATCTGGAACGTTACTTGAGAAGTCTTTCTGTAGTTAATCAGGAAATGAATCTTATGGTGAGACATCTGCAACCCACAGAAAAAGGAATCCCGATGGAACTTTACTTTTTTTCCATCTCAAAAGTATGGGCCGAATACGAAACACTGCAGGCTGATGTAATGGATCACGTACTTGCTGTTATATCCGAATTTGATCTGGCGGTATTCCAAAACCCGACAGGTGCTGATTTTCGTATGATTAAAAAATAATTTTTTGGATAATATTGCATTGTTGATAAAGTATTGTATATTTGCCTGTACAATACTTTGTTAACTAATGCCAGATGAATACACACGCTAATCACATTATACACGAAATAACACCTCTTTCCGATAAAGATTGTTTCTATATTGCAGAACGTTATAAGAAAGAGTTTACTTACCCTATACACAGTCATCAGGAATTTGAACTTAATTTTACTGAAAAGGCAACCGGAGTCAGACGTATTGTAGGCGATTCTGTAGAAGTGGTTGGTGAATATGATTTGGTTCTTATTACAGGTAAGGATCTGGAACATGTTTGGGAACAGCACGAATGTAAGTCGGAAGAAATAAGGGAGATTACTATTCAATTCTCATCAGACCTCTTTTTCAAGAGCTTTATTAATAAAAACCAGTTCGATAGCATCCGGAAGATGTTGGAACGTGCTCAAAAAGGGATATGTTTTCCAATGTCGGCTATTCTTAAAGTCTATCATCTGCTTGATACTCTTGCCACAGAAAAAGAAGGCTTTTATGCAGTGATTAAGTTTATGACTATACTTTATGAGCTTTCTCTTTGCGATGACGCACGTACTCTTTCAAGTTCATCGTTTGCAAAAATAGGAATGCATTCTGATAGCCGCCGGGTACAGAAGGTTCAAGACTATATTAATGATCATTATAAAGAAGAAATTCGTTTGTCGAAACTGGCCGATTTGGTAGGAATGACTTCTGTATCTTTTAGCCGCTTCTTTAAACTTCGTACAGGGAAAAATCTATCAGACTTTATTATTGATATCCGTTTGGGATTTGCCACGCGTTTGCTTGTTGACTCTACTATGTCTGTTGCTGAAATCTGTTACGAATGTGGATTCAACAATCTTTCTAACTTCAATAGAATATTCAAAAAGAAAAAAGAGTGCTCGCCAAAAGAGTTCAGAGATAACTATAGAAAAACGAAGATAGTTGTTTAGGCCCTGTTCCTGTTCTTCGGTGATATCTATCATCCGGCAAGCAAAATATTTAAAATTTAAAGGATGAAAAAAATATTTGTTTTATTACTACTGTTGTCGCAGTGCTATTTATTTGCAAATCCTATAAACAAGGATTTTATGAGATATAACTGGGCAGAAAATCCAAAAGACTTTTTTTTAAAATCATCTGTTGATAGTACAGCATACCCGCATTCATTCCTAGTAGAAACTATGGGTGAAAAAAAAGGGGCAATGGGATATATATTTCCAACCTTTCATATAAATAAAACAGTCTCAAAAATTGAAGTGAAAGTTAAGTATAAAACAGAGGATTGCAAAGAATTGTATTTGACTGTAGGTTCTATAGGTGAAGGTGAAAGAATAAATTTAATCGATACACTTCAATTGCCATTGAATAATGGATGGACCGTGTCAACTCAATCTGCGATTGTAGATAATCCTTTATTATTGAATCTGACGATTGTAGCAAGTGGCGTTAAACAAAAAAAAGGGAAAATATGGATGTCTGATTTAGATATATTTATTGATGGAAAAAATATCGATGAATTATCAACTAATAGTCATGAAACCAATGTGATATTGAAAAAAGAGGATGTCATTCGTCTGGAAAATAACAATTTTAAAGATCTCCCATTTTCTGAAAAGAAAATACTTGCAATAGGAGAAACGGTACATGGCAGCAGTACAATGAATGATTTTGCTGTTGAGATGATTAAGAATCGAATTGTTAATAATAATTGTAGAATTGTTTTGCTTGAAATTCCTTTGGAATCATCTTTTTATATTAACAGGTATATTGCCGGAGATCAATATTTTAAATTGGATACTATTTCTACTTATTTTAATAATAGCTTGTATTCAGACTCTTTTATATCTCTTTTTCGTTGGATAAAAGAATATAATTTAACATCTAAGGAAAAGGTCTTATTCTTAGGACTTGATATGAATTCTATTCCTTTAAAAAGTAGGGTGGATTTGTTTAATTTCTTTTATACGCTTAATGCGGAATTCAATAATAATGAATTGAATACTATCTGTAAACTTTTGCTTGAAACGAAAACTCCTCTTAAAAATGTACTATCAATATTTGACGCGAATCATGATTTTGAGAACATATTCAATAAAAAAGAATCTGAACTGATACGATATAGCATTGCGTCGATAGATCAAACGTCCGATTCATATTATCGTTTTATAAGTAGAGACAGCACAATGTATGAAAATGCAAAATTCGTAATAAACAATCTGCTTGACGCAAACCAATCAATTACCATATTTGAACATCTTGGGCATGTAAGCTATCATCTGGTATTATCAATTCTGGATCATTACTCTTTTGGGTATTATATGAGAAATAAGTATAAAAGTGATTATTCGTGTATCGCATTGGCTGCAGAAAGTGGGTCTATTTTATCGTCAAACCTTAAGGAAGATAATTTTAAAGTTGAAAAACTAGAGCCTGCTCCATCCGGCAGCATCGAATCTCTTATAAATAAATTGAATATTGATTCATGCTATTTATCTATGGAAGGGCTTACTTGTTCTGATGTTCTTAAAATGAGATTTATTGGAAATAGTAAGAGGAAAGATGAATTTGGCTTTATAATTCCCAAATCAAGAATGGATGGCGTTATTTTTATTAAAAAGGTTGCCGAAATTCATAAAAGGAATAATATATTAAAAATGAATCTGAATCAAAGCGGATTAATTATGAACTCTTACATACAAGCATTACTAAAAATGAAGATAATAAAAAAGTGGTAAATTACGAATTTCTTAGGTTAGTTTAAAGATTACTTCAACCCTAATAAAGACGAGATAGTCTTTTAGTATCTGTGCGGAAAAACTAGTGCTGTTTTTTGTTATTATAGGGGGTGGAATTAATTTTTCCGCAGCTTATAATCAGCTAATTAAGTCGAAAAGTAAAAAAGTATGTCGAAAAAGCTGGTGAATAGTTTTAAAACTCAAGGGTTGTTTTGGGTTAAAAAGTGTTTCGTGCTTGATTTATAAATGGTTACTTTTGTGAAAGTAGTGCCTGTTTGATTATATACTGACAAAATAAAGATTTTCGATGAGATGTATTTACACTTGTTAACTTTTGGAAGTTGTAACTTGTTTTATGTATTTTATTTCTGTTTTCATTTTTTAATCTCTTTAATCGGGACTTTTTATATAAAAAGTTACTGCCCAGTTTTTCAAAAAATAAAAGGAAGTCTTGTGTGAAAACTGGTTTCTAAATTTAATTTATTGGCGGCAGATTTTGAGTATCTTGGCTTTGTATCGCCCGTGTAAACTATGATGTATGTAATATTGAGCTTTACTGTTTCTGTATGTTTTTCATCCTTTATTTTTCGTTTTTCATCTTCCATATATAAGTAAAGCCTTATATTTGCCTTCAAATGTTAACACTATGAAGAAATTACTCAGTATATTTATGATGTGCTGGCTAACTTGCCAGTTGTTTGCTAATCCTATCACAGGAATGTTGGAACGAATCGATAAAGGTGCTTCCAAAAAATTTGCCATTGAATTAAAAAGTATCGGAGACAAAGATTATTTTGAACTCGATCAGAAAGGTAACCAGGTAGTGGTACGTGCTAATAATTACGTAAGTGCGGCTTCCGGAATTAACTGGTATCTTAAATATTATGCAGGAGTGCATTTGTCATGGAATGGTATGGCAGCAAAATTACCTGCTGTTTTACCTAAAGTGACAAAGAAAGAACGTCATGAAACTTCACTGAAACTACGTTATGATTTCAATTATTGCACATTCTCTTATTCTATGGCTTTCTGGGATTGGAAACGCTGGGAACAGGAAATTGACTGGATGGCATTGCACGGTATTAATTTACCGCTGGCTGTAGTAGGCGAGGAGTGTGTATGGTTTAATATGCTCAAAAAACTGGGTTACTCTAAAGAAGAAATAAATAAGTTTATTTCCGGACCGGCTTTCATGGCTTGGTGGGAAATGAATAATCTGGAAGGATGGGGAGGTCCGAATCCAGATTCATGGTATGTGCAGCAAACTGCTTTACAAAAGAAGATTGTGAAACGCATGAGAGAATATGGAATTGAACCTGTATTTCCTGGTTACTCTGGAATGGTTCCTCACGATGCAAAAGAAAAATTAGGGTTGAATGTAACTGAACCTGAATTGTGGAACGGATATTTACGTCCTGCATTTTTGCAACCAACCGACAGTCGTTTCAAAGAAATTGCAGCTTTATACTATAAAGAACAGGAAGCTCTTTTCGGCAAAGCTAATTACTATTCAATGGACCCGTTCCACGAAGCTAAAGGAATTGAGAAAGTAGATCTTGATGCTGCCGGAAAAGCAGTAATGGATGCTATGAAGAAAGTAAATCCTAAAGCGGTATGGGTTGTTCAGGGATGGACAGAAAATCCACGGGAAGATATGATAAAGAATATGAAGAACGGAGATCTTCTGATACTCGACCTGTTCAGTGAATGTCGCCCAATGTGGGGAATGAAACCATCTCTATGGTACAGAGAAGGCGGATATAAACAACACGACTGGCTTTTCTGTATGCTCGAAAATTTTGGAGGAAATGTTGGTCTTCATGGACGTTTGGATCAGTTGCTTACTAATTACTATGAAACAAGAAATAATCCATTGGCTCAACACTTGAAAGGTATAGGACTTACAATGGAAGGTATTGAAAACAATCCGATGATGTTTGAACTGATGACTGAATTACCATGGCGCTCAGAAAAGGTTACTAAAACAGGATGGATTAAAGAATATCTGACAGCCAGATATGGAGCAAAAGATAACACAATAGAGCAAGCATGGACAGTATTAGCCGACGGTATATTAAATTGTCCGCAAGGAAATAACCAACAAGGCACTCATGAATCTATTTTTTGTGGCCGTCCGTCATTGAATAATTTCCAGGTTTCAAGCTGGTCAAAGATGGAGAATTATTATGATCCTACATCAACAGAAGATGCTGCCCGATTAATGGTGCAAGTTGCAGATAAGTACAAAGGTAACAATAACTTTGAATATGATTTGGTGGATGTTGTACGTCAGTCGTTGGCCGATCGTGGACGAATTGTTTATAACCGTACAGTAGCCGATTTCAAGAGTTTCGATAAGAAAGCCTTTAAAAAGGATTCCGAAGAATTCCTTAAATTATTGCTTTTGCAGGATAAATTGTTGGGTACACGCAGTGAGTTCCGTGTAGGTACATGGATTGAAAGCGCTCGTAACCTGGGCAATAATGAAGAAGAAAAGAACCTTTACGAATGGAATGCACGTGTGCAGATTACAACATGGGGCAATCGTTATTCGGCCAATGAGGGTGGTTTGCGCGACTATGCCCACAAGGAATGGAACGGTATTTTGAAAGATTTCTATTACAAGCGTTGGGAAGCTTACTGGAAAACACTGTCTGATGTGCTCGATGGCAAACCAATGGTGGAACTGGATTATTATTCTATGGAAGAACCTTGGACTAAGGCTACTAATCCATATACTTCTGCTCCCGAAAATGATTGTGTAACTGTGGCAAAAGAGGTCTTTGCAAAGGCTTTTGGAGGAAATAATTAAACGATTAAACTCTTAGTAATGGAAAATACACAAAACAATATACCTCAAAAACAACGTTTGCTATCGCTCGATGTGCTGCGCGGACTAACAGTTGCAGGCATGATTCTGGTAAATAACGGAGGAGGAAAGGTTTCATACGAACCTTTGCGCCACTCAGCCTGGAATGGCTTGTCACTGGCCGACCTGGTGTTTCCTTTCTTCCTGTTTATGGTAGGAATGTCTACTTTCATATCATTACGAAAGTTTCAGTTTAAGTGGTCAAATCCACTAGCCCTCAAAATATTGAAACGAACTTGCCTTATCCTGTTAATAGGATGGGCTATCTATTGGTTCGAAGGTTGTTGCAAAGGAGATTTCCTGCCTTTTGATAATATACGTATACCAGGAGTTTTGCAACGCATTGCATTGTGTTATGGTATAGTTTCGCTTTTGGCTGTAACGGTTAGCCACAAATGGCTGCCGTGGTTGGCTGGTTTACTATTGGTGGTATATGCTTTATTGCTGCTGTTAGCAAACGGATATATATGCGATGAAACAAATATTCTGTGTATTGTAGATCGTGGAGTATTTGGAACAGCGCATCTGTATCACAAGAGCCCTATTGATCCGGAAGGATTACTTGGAGTTATCCCGTCCATCGCACATACTATTCTTGGTTTCTGGGGAGGAAAGATCCTGATGGAACATGCTGATCTGAAAAATAAAATGCTTCACTTGTTTATCTTTGGCTTTGTGTTGATGAGCATAGGTCTGCTTTTTACGTACGGATTGCCAATGAACAAACGTATATGGTCGCCTACACTGGTACTTTTCACTTGCGGATTGGCTACCTGTCTGCTGGCCTGGTTCATTTATGTTATTGATGATAAAGGCAATAAAGGATGGACGCCATTCTTTGTATCATTTGGGGTAAATCCGCTCTTTATATATGTTATCAGTGAACTGATGAATATTGTTTTTGCAGATTTCGGAATCAGTAAAACTTTGTTTGGAGGCATTTATTCTGTGGTGCCCGATGATTATGTAGCTTCTCTTGTTTATGCAATTGTTTTTGTATTACTAAACTGGGCTATAGGTTATCCGCTTTATAAAAAGAAGATATACATTAAAATCTAAAGAAATATGAATTTCAATTTTATTTTTAAAAAGGTATTATTTTTAATAGCTTTCATTTTTATTGTTTCAATTAAATCATTTGCTGCAGTATCTCCGAATGGTAAAATATCGGTAGACTGTGTAACCAGTTCTGGAAATACTTCCTTTAATGTATCATATAAAAGTAAAACGGGACAAGTTAGTGTTGTTACACTTTCATCTGTTGGAATTTTAACTCAAGATGGAGGAGGTAAGAATCTGAAATTAAAATCAGTTTCAAAAGATAAAAAGATAGAAGAAAACTATGTAATGCAAGTAGGCAAAAGAAAAAAATGCTTTAATTCTGGAACCGAATGCACTTATTCTTTTGTTGATGATCTGAATAGAGATGTAAATATTACTTTTCGTATATTCAATGATGGTATAACTTTCAGATATGAACTGCCAAAACTACAACAGACAATGATTTCAGATGAAGAAACTACCTATAAAATGGCACCTGGAATAAAACGTTGGACACAAAAATACAATACACCTTATGAAGATTTCTTTCCATTAAATACAGGTGGTACAGACTCATCTCGTGACGTGAACTGGGGATATCCTGCTCTTTTTCAGATAAATAATTCGGTTTGGGCATTATTCTCTGAAAGCGGAATTACCAGAAATCATTGTGCATCAAGTCTCACTAATAAAGATAATCCTTCTTGTTATAAGGTTCAATTGGCTCAAAATAATGTTGAGGCATCAGGCACTTGGACTTCACCATGGAGAGTTGTTATGATTGGATCTTTATCTGATGTGGTAGAATCTACTCTGATAACCGATGTGAGCGAACCATGTAAATTGAAAGATACTTCCTGGATTAAACCTGGAGTAGTTTCCTGGATTTATTGGGCTTATAATCATGGCTCAAAAGATTATCAGATAGTGAAACAATATGTGGATATGGCTCAGCAATTGAATTTGCCATATGTGCTTATTGACTGGGAATGGGATGTTATGGGAAATGGAGGTAACTTAAATGATGCGATAAAATATGCTTCATCTCATGGAGTAAAACCTCTGTTATGGTATAATTCATCTACTGCATGGGTTGATAAGGGCGCAGGTCCTTTATATCGTTTAAATACTCCCGAAAATAGAGAAAAAGAATTTGCATGGTTGGAAAAATCTGGCGCTAAAGGAGTAAAAATAGATTTCTTTTCAGGAGATAGTTTATCAACAATGAATTATTGTATTGATTTGTTGGAAGATGCAGCTAAGCATAAATTATTGGTGAATTTTCACGGAGCAACTGTGCCTCGCGGTTGGCAGCGAACCTATCCTAATTTGTTGTCTACTGAAGCAGTGTATGGTGCAGAATGGTATAACAATGGTCCTACTCTTACTGATAAAGCTGCAGCTCATAATACAACTTTACCTTTTACTCGTAATGTAATAGGCTCGATGGACTATACACCATGTACTTTTACTGATTCTCAACATCCTCATATAACAACTAATGCTCATGAACTGGCTTTAACTGTTGTATTTGAATCCGGACTTCAACATTTAGCAGATCGTCCGTCAGCTTATTTATCTCAGCCAGATGAAGTTAAAAACTTTTTCAGAAATCTTCCTGTAGTATGGGATAATACTAAATTATTGTCTGGCTATCCGGCAGACCATGTTGTAATGGCTCGCCAAAAAGGTGATACATGGTATATTGGAGGGTTAAATGGTACGAATGAACAACGTAACTTGCCAATGGATCTGTCATTCCTGAAAAATAAAAACTATGTTATAACTTTATTCAGAGATGGCCAGAAGGAAAGATCATTTGAAATAACCAAGGGGAAACTTTCAAATAAAAAGATGTCTATTTCATGTTTACCTCGTGGAGGATTTGTTGCAGTAATAACTAGTAAATAGTTAAACTAATGGTTGGAAAACAGATATTGGTAAAAGCTCTTTCTTCTGTATTTTGTTTATGTATCTCTTTGATTACATACGCTCAATACGGTAAATATGTTGATCCTAAAATTGGTTCAGAAGGTTTGGGACGAGTCTTTGTTGGTCCGTCGGCACCTTTTGGAATGGTAAAGCCTGGTCCGGATTGTACCTGTAAACCAAACAGCGGCTGGTTACCTATGCCCGAAGTTGTTACCGGTTTTGCTCAGGTACACGTAAGCGGTACTGGCGGAGGACCTAAATATGGAAATATTCTAGTACAGCCCTATTGTGGAGAACCAGATATGGAAAGCCACGAAGCGAAACGGGAATATGAAAAGATAGAGCTGGGATATTACAATACGCGTTTTCATGAAAATGGCATTCAAACAGAGCTGACTACTTCTGACCGATGCTCTTTTTATCAGTTTACTTATCCAAAAGAGAGTAAGCGCTCTTTGCGGGTGGATGCCGGTTTCTTCTTAGGAGAGAATACGGTACCCGATGCTCGGGAAGCACAACAGTTTGTTGGCTCAGAAATAGAAATTGTATCAGATACGGAAGTCCGTGGTTATAGTCGTATCCGTGGAGGATGGAACAATGGACGAGCCTATACAGTCTACTTTTATGCAGTGGCCGATAAACCTTTTACAAAAACACTTACCTGGAAAGATAAATTTTCCTCATTAACTGAAAAAGCACAATGTGACGAGGGTAAGAAAACGGGTGCAGTAATCTCTTGGGGAGAAGAAAGTACAGAAAGTACTGTTAAACTTAAGATTGGCATATCTTTTCTAAGTTCACTTAAGGCACAGGAAAATGTTCGCAAGGAAATTCCACATTGGGACTTCCAACAGCAATTGGGAAAAGTACGCCTTCAATGGGAAAAACTGTTGGAACGTATAGAGTTGGGAAAAGGAGCAACGGAAGTACAAAAACGAATGTTTTATACTGCGCTTTATCATACTCTTATTATGCCTGTTGACCGTACCGGAGAGAATCCTCTTTGGACGGATAATGCTCCTTATTACGATGATTTTTATGCTATATGGGATACTTACCGTACCTCTAGTCCGCTCATTACAATTCTCTCTCCCGATAGAGAAACTGATATTGTTAATGCACTCATAAATATTTATAAGCGTGATGGTTATATGCCCGATGCTCGTAGTGGTAATTCAAATGGTCGTACTCAGGGTGGTTCGAATGCAGAAGTTGTTATTGCCGATGCATTGGTAAAAGGGCTGAAAGGCATTGATTATGAATTAGCTTTGAAAGCAATGCTGAAAGATGCGACTGTTCCCCCCGGAGGTAATGAAGAACAGGAAGGTCGCGGCGGATTACTGGAATATAACAGACTGGGCTATGTACCATTTGGTATTGACCGTGCCGGAAATCGTACGGTGGAATATGCTTATAACGATTATAACATAGCTACAGTAGCTAAGATACTGGGGAAAAACGATATCTACGAAGAATATATTCGCAAGGCTGATAACTGGAAAAACTTATGGCGTGATAATTATGAATATGATGGTGTAAAGGGATTTATCATGCCTCGCTCTGCTTCCGGAGAATGGCTGGATGATTTGCCTTTTGGTCATTCCAAAGTACAACATCCCACATTTCGTTATACTCCGGTAACCAATGAATCTCCATGGTATGCTCCATGGTGGGGAACTTTCTTTTATGAAGGCATTTCATGGGAATATTCACTAAGTATCCCCCATGATGTTCCGGCTCTGATTGAGAAAAGTGGAGGAAAAGAAGCTTTCCGTCGTAGGTTGGATACTTTTTTTGATAATGGATATTATAACGTAAATAATGAACCATCCTTTTTAACTCCATGTCTCTATCATTGGATTGGACGTCCTGATTTAAGCAGTGCACGGATAAAACAGATTATTACACGAAATTATAATGATACTCCCGGCGGTTTACCTGGAAACGATGATTCAGGGGCTATGTCTTCCTGGCTTGCTTTTCATATGATGGGGCTTTATCCTAATGCCGGGCAACCTTATTATTTAATACATTCGCCTTTGGTAAGTGAATATACCATTCGTTTGGCTAATGGTAAGAGTTTGCATGTGGCAGCTAAAAAGTTGTCGGAAAAGAATTGTAATATTCAACGTGTAAGTTTAAATGGGAAAGAACTTCACCGGGCATGGATAAGCCATGACGAGTTATCGCAAGGTGGAGAACTGATTATAGAAATGGGAAATAAACCTTCTGATTGGGGTACAGAGGAATTACCTCCGGTTAAAATGTAGAAATGCAACGATGAAAAGAATAATATGTTTAGGAATGTTTATCATGTTGCTGACTATGATTGTTAATGCACAGATAAACGAAAAGTATAAGTTTGTTTTTAAATTGCATGGGCAAACTCGTAATTATGACGTTTGTATTACAGAAAAACAGGATACCATCCGTTTTGAATGGAGTGTATTGCGTAACTTTAACTGGCAGAAGGGATGTTACAAAATGGGGAGGCAGAATGTTGAAGAAGGCAGTAGCCTGAGCTGGTTGCAACCCGTTGATGGATGTGAGGTAGCACTACCTGCGAATGAGACTTTTGGACTAATCTCACGTAGTGCATTGAAATCGCTGAAAGAAAAAGGCTGGTTTGTCTATAATGGAACGACTTATCGGAAAGTTGCTGAAGAGTTGACAGAAGAATCTGAATATAAGGGGAAAAAAACAATTCATGTATTAGCTGATATTGACTTGACGAATATGTGGATTATAGATAATGAAAACTTACCTCTTATTTATAAAACTAGTGATAATCCCTTGGAAATAGATTGGACTGTGGAATAGAAATTGTTTACTGAAACAATTTGTGCTGGTATTTGTTGTTTCTCAAAGAAAAGAAATATACTTTTGTTCTTTGAACCGAAAAAAGCTTTGAGAAACTAGTACTAGTTCATAAATGAAAAGAAAAACAAATAAAATTATAAATAGAAGTCTATATTACTTGTTGCTGGCTTGTCTTTTAGCAATTGTAATTCCATGTCATGCACAAGTATCTCTTCGAAAAATTCTGGACCAATATAATTTTTCGGCTATTACCATCAGCGATGGGTTACCTCACAATTATATAGACGATATCTATAAAGATAGTCAGGGATTTCTGTGGCTGTCTACACACAATGGGCTTTCACGTTATGATGGCTACTCTTTTGTAAACTATAATATTACAACGCCAACCATACGTTTACGTTCTAATTTCATCAACCAGGTATGCGAAGATGGTTTCAACCGTTTGTGGATTGCTTCTGAAGCAGGACTGGATTTATTGAATTTAAAGACTAACAGGCTGGAACCAATTGATTTTTCTTTTTTTAAAAGCGAGGATCTTTCTAAAGAATCGGTTTATTTTATTGTCTGTGATAAGGATAAATCTATCTGGCTGGCCACTCAAACAAATCTGTACCACTTATTCTTTACTTCGGAAGGTCGCATTGAACGTTGCGTAGCACTTACTTCAAAATATGAACGACACTCTGCTTCCATTACCGCTTTAGGTCTGGTTAATGGAGATATATGGGTGGGCTATGGTCCGAATGTGTTTAAGGTAATTTCCAGAAAGGTTGGCCCAATGAGATTGCTAAAGCTTATGCCGTCTTTCTCTTTTGGTAAAGAAGCCATTGTTCACTGTTTCTGTCTTTACAGAGGAGCTATCTGGGTAGGAACAGATAGAGGACTTTTTCGTTATGATAAACGAAGTAAGAAGTGTAAGCTGTATTCTTCTCAGGATGGAAATATCAATTCACTGACACAGGATTATATTACAGATGTTGCAATTACACAAAATCAAGAACTGGTTGTTTCCACTCTTAAAGGACTAAACTTTTATAATCCCGCATCAGATGATTTTGTGCGGTTGGAGAAATCTGTTTATACTTCGGAACATATTAACAGCTCTAGTTTTATTAACTGTCTTTTTGTTGATGGACCAATTCTGTGGATGGGAACAGAAATTAGCGGCATGAATAAGATGGAAAGCCGTAATTTGAAACTACGCTTATATACCAATAACAGATATGATATAAGTAGCTTGGCTGAAAATCCTGTTAATTCCATTTTTGAAGATTCTTACGGAAATCTTTGGTTAGGTAATGTGGAGCAAGGGCTCAGTTTACGTAAAAAAGGTACAGACGAATTTATACATTATCGTCATCAGGCAGGAAATGCAAATAGTCTGAGTCATAATTCTGTATGTGCTATTGCACAAGATAATCGTAATCAGCTTTGGATTGCTACGTCGGGAGGCGGAGTCGACCGAACAAGCTTGAATAATCTGCCAAATCTTTCGTTTACAAACTATAGTACAAGGAATACTCCTCTTCGTAGCAATTTTGTAGGATCTCTTTGTTTTGATAAGTTGAATGATGGTATGTGGATTGGTACTGCTGAAGGATTGTCTTTTTACGACCTGAATCGAAATACATTTACTAATATTGTATTGCCGACCGACCGTTTACCTAAAAATTCACTGGTTAATATGCTCATTGATAGAAAACAAAGATTATGGGTTGGTACTCATCATGGTTTGATTATCATTGATCTATACTCGTTTGCCAAAAACCGGAAAAACGTTAGTTTTCACTATATGGAATACAAACTGGATAATCCGCAGAGTAAACTGATAGAGAAAATATGTTGCATTTTTGAGGCATCGGATGGTACTATTTGGTTAGGTAGCAACGGTTATGGCGTTTATCGCTTAGAGGAAAGTAAGGATTACCATTATAAGTTTTCTAATTTTACTACCAAGAACGGCTTATGTGATAATACCATTTTTGGTATTTTGGAAGACAATCAGCACCGTCTTTGGTTCAGTACAAATGATGGACTTTCTTGTTATACGCCAAAATCCAGAATTTTCGCAAACTATTATCAAAAGGATGGGTTACTTTCCGGACAATTTTATTGGAATGCATATTGCCGTGCAAAAGATGGTACTCTTTACTTTGGAGGAATTGATGGAATGATAGGACTCAATGGAGTAGGGATTAACCAGAACAAGAAACATGTTCAGAAAGTTATTTTTACTCGTCTCTCCGTTCTGGATAACGATATAACACAAGGCGGAAATAATTATCTGAAAAAAAGTATCTCATGGGCTAATGAAGTCTATCTCCATGAACGTGACAAATCGTTTTCTATAGAGTTCTCTGCTTTAGATTATGAGAATGCAGCAAAACTGAAGTATTATTATCGCTTGAAAGGTTTCGATAATAAATGGATTGAATGTGATCCGAAAAGACATTATGCAAGCTATACTAACTTGAAAGCTGGGCATTATATATTTCAGGTAAAGGTACAGAATCCTCTCAATATGAGTGATAGCCAGATAACAGAACTTTCTATAACTGTTTCGCCTTTCTTTTATAAGACCTGGTGGTTCTTCTTTCTTATGATAATTATTGCAGCAATTATAGTGTTTTATTGGTACCAGTGGCGAATTTCTACTTATAAGGAGCAAAAACGGATCTTGACAGAAAAGGTAAAAGAACGTACGCTGGAACTTGAAGAAAAAATGAATGTTCTTTCTCATCAGAACGATTTGTTAACGCAGCAAAAGAAACAATTAATAGAATTGTCCAAACGAATACAGGAAATTACAGCTGATAAAATTTCGTTTTTTACAAATATAACGCATGAATTCAGGACACCAATCTCATTAATTCTTGGACCTATAGATCGTGCATTAAAGTTAAGCAATAATCCCGAAGTGAGAGAGCAGCTAAACTTAGCGGAACGAAATTCAAAGTCATTACTTTCTTTGGTAAATCAATTGCTGGATTTCCGTAAGGTAGAATCTGGACGAATTATGATAGCAAAAAAGCAAAACAATCTGCCTGCTTTTATTCAAAGTACTGTAGTACCATTTGAAGCTTTTGCAAAAGATAGGCAAATTGAAGTTCGCTGCATGATTCGTACAAAGAATGCTTTTTATCTGTATGATGAAGAATGGATGCGGAAAGTTTTGGTGAATTTACTTTCCAATGCCATTAAGTTTACGCCTAATGGAGGAAAAGTTAATCTTTATGTGAATTCTTATCTTGATGAAAAAGGACAGAATAGAATTTATATATCCATCTCTGATACAGGTGTTGGAGTGCTGAATGAAGATTTGGATAAAATTTTCGATCGCTTCTATCAATCTCGGAAGAATATGAAGTTTCATATTTATGGTCAGAGTGGTACAGGTATAGGTCTGTACCTTTGCAAGCGTATTATTAATGAACACGGTGGACGAATTTACGCCCGAAATAATAAAAAAGCAGGGGTTACAGTCAGAATCCTCATGCCTATGGAGGTTTATGAGGCACAAACTGATGAAGGAATTTATCAGGAAGTTGTCGTAAATCAGGAAGCTGAAGCAATTTCTAAAATTACAGAACAAATAGAAGATGAGAATGATAAACTGAAGAAAACAATATTGGTGGTTGATGATAATCCCGATATGCGTGCTTATGTTCGTTCCATATTGATATCTGAATATAATGTTATTGAAGCGGAAGATGGAGCACAAGCACTGACCTTACTTAAGTCTAATAACATAGACTTTATTGTCAGTGACTTGATGATGCCTGTCATGGATGGCCTTGAACTATCTAAAAAAGTAAAAGAGGATTTATCTATCTCTCATATCCCTATTTTAATGCTTACTGCTAAAGTTTCTGATGATGCCCGTTTGGAAAGCTACCGTATTGGCGTGGATGAATATTTGGAGAAACCATTTAATGAAGAACTGTTGTTGGTTCGTATTCATAATATTTTTAAAACACGGCAAACAACTCAGCAGCAGTTTGATGTTCAAATGGATCCCGGAACTCTACGTATAGATGAAGAGTCACGCGATAGCAAATTCCTGAATAGTGTGATGAGTGTTATTGAGGATAGTTATAAAAATCCGGATTTTGATGTAAATTCATTTGCTGAGGCTATGGGAATCAGTAAAACATTGCTTAATCAGAAATTGCAGAATCTGGTTGGAACTTCAACCGCTAAGTTTATAGGTAATTATCGTCTGAAAAAGGCTCAGGAACTTATTAATATAAACAAAATAAGCAAGAATATGAATGTTTCTGAGATTGCTTATGAGGTAGGCTTTAACGATCCAAAATATTTCAGCCAATGTTATTTAAAGAAGTTTGGTATATTGCCTAGTGCTTCTCTGGATAATTAATGAACACAATTGGTTAAATATCGGAAACTGCTCAATTCTCCTCCTTTATTTTTCGATTTTCATCCTTCATCTAATTGTTGTGTTCTATTTTAGCGGCGTAAAAAAATTATTTAAACCTAAGTTTATAGTTATGCGCAAAACACATTTAGCATGTCTTTTCATCTTTTTGATGAGTAGCATTTCCGTATTTGCTCAAAAAAGTATGATTACTGGAAAGGTGGTCGACGTGAACAACGAGCCACTGATTGGTGTTAATGTCCTGGTGAAAGGAACTACTAACGGAACCGTTACTGATATTGACGGAAAGTATTCCATTTCAGCTCCATCAGGAAGTACTCTCTCATTTACCTATGTTGGTTTTACAGCCCAATTAATTAAGGTAACTCAAAATGTTATTAATGTAACCTTAAAAGAAGACAGCAAAACTTTGAATGAAGTCGTTGTTGTAGGTTACGGTAGTATGACCCGTAAGGATGTTACTAGTTCTATTACTACAGTGAAAGCTGACAAACTGAATACCGGTGTGTATACCGATCCCGGACAGTTATTGCAAGGCAAGGTTCCTGGATTAACAATCGTTCAGAGCAGTGATCCTACATCTGGAACAGCTTCTATCTCTCTTCGTGGTGCATCTTCTTTGCGTTCGGGCGCAGCGATGGAACCTTACTATGTTGTTGACGGTATTCCTGGTATGTCTTTGAATCTTGTAGCTCCAGAGGATATTGAATCAATTGATGTGCTTCGTGACGCATCTGCAACTGCTATTTACGGTTCTAAGGCAGCCAATGGTGTAATTGTTATCACTACAAAGAAAGGAAGCAAAACTGATCGTACATCTGTTTCATATAGTGGTTATGTTGGATTTGATAACATTGCCAAACGTCTTGATATGATGTCAGCTAGTGATTTGAAATCTTACGCAGCAGCTAACAATATCACACTTCCTAATGATAAAGGTTACAATACGAATTGGAATGATGAAGTGCTTCGTACAGCAGTCAGCCACAATCATAATGTTTCTATTAACGGAGGTAACGAACGTTCCAGCTACAATGCCAGCATGAGTTATTTGAATAAAGAAGGTATTGTTCGTGGTACTGAATTTGAACGTTTTTCAGGTCGTGCTTATGTGCAGACAAAATGTTTAAATGACCGTTTGACTTTGGCTTTCAATGTTAATGCAGCACAGAGCAAAGGCAAGACTGTTTCATCAAATAAAGATGGTCAGAGTGTATTTGATGCCATGAACTATTATTCACCATTACTTCCTACAAAAAATGAAGATGGTTCTTGGTATAATTACACATCGGTAAATCAATATTTCAACCCGTTATCCATGATCTATGAGGACTCTTATGAAACGATTAAGAAAGTTCTTCAAGGAACTGGTAAGGCCACTCTACAAATCAATAAGGATTTAGCTTGGAACTTGAATCTTTCTTATGAAAACGAGCAAACCAACAATAATAATTATAATACTATACAGTCTCAGATCGTTAATACTCATGGGAATGCTTACCGTGGAACTGCTGAAAAAACAAAGAAAGTGATGGAAACCTATTTCAATTATGATCATACATTCGCCAATGTTCATAAATTAGGTTTAATGGCTGGTTATTCTTACGAGCAAACTGACGATAATAACGGCTTTGGTCTTAACGTTTATGATTTCTATAGCGATGCTACTTCATACTATCGCCTTGATTATGCAAACAAAATGGACATGAGCGGTATATCAGGTTATCAGATGGAGCCTCTCCGCATGATCTCGTTCTATGGTCGTCTGAATTATTCATACAATAGTAAATACATGCTTCAGGCTACTTTCCGCCGTGATGGTTCTTCAGCTTTCGGTAAGAATAATCGTTGGGGAACATTCCCTTCTGCATCTCTTGCATGGCGTATGAGCGAAGAGAAATTTATCAAAGATTTGAATATATTTGATGATTTGAAATTCCGTGTAGGTTATGGTGTTAGCGGTAACTCTTTGGGATTTGGCGCATTTCAGGCAATTCAGACTTATGGACCTTCCGGATGGTTTACTTATACAGACGCTAATGGAAATTCCAGTCTTTATCGTACAATAGCTGCTCAGTCAAATGCAAATCTAGATTTGAAATGGGAACGAACAGCAATGCTCAATTTAGGTCTTGATTTTACTTTCTTTGGAGGTCGTCTAGGTGGTACAATTGAATACTATGATAAGCGTACAAGCGATTTGATTCACCCATATAGTGTATCAACAAACCGTTACCCTTATGGTTGGATGTATGCAAATGTAGGTGATATTGACAATAAAGGTATTGAATTAACAATTAATGCAACCCCTATCAGTACAAAGAAATTCACTTGGGATACAAGCTTGAACCTTTCACATAACAAAAACAACGTGAAAAGTATTTCCAATAGTGATTATTCTGTAGCCTATATTGCAGCAGGCGATCCGGAAATTGCAGGTTATTCTTCAAACGCACAAGTAGAGCGTATTATGGAAGGTCATCCACTTGGAACGTTCTATACTTATGAATGGGCTGGTTATAACTCAGACGGTGTATCAGTATTCTACAAACATGATCCGGAAACTGGTGCACGTACTGGTGAAACTACAAAAGACCCGGTTGATACGGATCGTACCATTACAGGTTGTGCACAGCCTAAGTTAAATTTGGGTTGGACAAACAACTTTAAATATAAGAATTGGAGTTTGGATATGTTCTTTACAGGTGTTTTTGGCAATAAGATTTATAATGCAACTCGCGAACAATATAGTAATGTAAGCTTCGTTACCGAAGGTAGAAATGTGTTGAAATCGGTAGCTACAGAACAAAGAGCAACAGATGTTCAGTCACAAGCTCCTTCAGATCGTTGGTTGGAAAATGGTGATTATTTACGCTTGTCAACTCTTTCTTTAGGTTATTCATTTGGAAAGTTGGGTAATTGGGTTAACTCACTTAAGGTATATGCAACCTGTAATAACTTGTTTACAATTACTGGCTATTCCGGTCGTGATCCTGAAATTAATCTTGGTGGCTTGGAACCGGGAATAGATAGACGTACTAATTATTATCCTCGTACTCGTACATTTATGCTAGGTGTAAATGTTAATTTCTAATCATCTAAAAATTGAACTTACAATGAAAAACTATATTAAAAATACCTTATTAGCAGGTTTACTGATATCATCAGTAACGGCCTGTACCGATTTGGATGTAGATATCAAGTCAACCTATACTTCTTATCCGAGTTCCGAAATTGCAACCGAGGCAAAGATGGCGGATTTATACTATGGATTCCGTGGCGCTTTGGGACGTCGTTTTACGGAAGCAGTATGGTTATCTTCTGATGAATTTTCGGCTGTTACTTATGGTGGTAACTGGTATGACGGCGGTAATTATGTTCATTCTACACTTCACATGACTAATCCGGATGATGCACATGTTGATTGGCTTGGTGATATCACTGGAGCCATTACCAAATGTAATCGGGCTATTGTAGATCTTGGAGGCGAAAGTGCAACTGATGAGTCTATCGCAAAAGCCTTGACAATGCGTGCTTTCTATCATTTCATCTTTATGGATATGTTTGGCGATGCGCCTATTTTGGATCATGTTGTTGGAACCGATGAGGCAATTGACCGTTCTCCACGTGCAGATGTAGCAGCCTTTATAGAGAACGATTTACTTCGTGCCATTAATTCCGGCGGTTTATCTGAAAATGTTGATGCTTCGACTTATGGAAAGCCTACTGTATGGATGGCTAAGGCTCTTCTTGTAAAACTGTATCTAAATTGGGCTGTTTACACTTGTGGTGATGTTGCTAATTATGAGCCTACTTTGGCAAATGCCAAACTTAATGATGCAGTGAAATACTGTGATGAAATAATTAAAAGCGGTAAGTTTAATCTGAGTGATAGTTATCGCAAGAAATTCATGCCGACTAATGGTTACCAGATTAAGGATTTTATCTATGCAATGCCTTATGATAATGCAACAGCGCAAGGTATGACGTATGCCCGATTCCAATACTGGCCTAAATTTAATAATGATGGAGGAACTGGTACTGGTTTGCTCGGCGTAACACTTTCAAAGAATGCCGGTGGTATTTTTACAGTTACACCTGAAGCTGCCGATCGTTTCTCTCTGGTAGGAGATGAACGTAATGATATCATTTTGAAAGATGCGCTTAATACTTATAATATTACAACCTTTGATAAAACTACAACGCCATACATGTATAATGGGAAGCGAGTAGTGCTTACCAAAAATGTTACTTTACTTAATCCGCTTGATGCCTCTATGAATGTAGGTGATAATTTTGATGGTTGGAATCAAGGTTACCGTTGTATCAAGTGGGGTATTCAGGCAGCTGATTATGAAACTTATAACCGTAACCAAAGTAACGATGTGCCTATTTTCCGTTATGCAGATATTCTGCTGATGAAGGCAGAAGCTATTCTTCGCGGTGCAACAGCTACAAACGGCGATACTCCTATGAGTTTATTCAATCAGATACGCAGTTATGTAAAAGCTCCTACATTAACCACAACTCCTACTTTGCAAGATGTTCTTGACGAACGTGGACGTGAGTTCTTTAGTGAGATATGGCGTCGCAATGACTTGATCCGTTTTGGTCAATTCGAAAAGGATTGGGGATTGAAACATGTTGTAAATCCAGCTGCCAAAACTCAGAAATGGCGTCGTATATTCCCAATTTCTAGAGGCGTTATGAACTCTAATACCAATTGGAAACAAAACACTGGATACTAACAAAGAAAAAGTAAAGCTATAGTGTTGTGCTCTTGGGGAGAAGGTAATAAATTGTCTTATTGGTTATAAGTGTAAAGATATTCATCCTTCTCCCCATTTTTTACCCTTTTACTTGGTTTTACTTTTAGAATTATGAAGAATAGAAAGTACTTTTTTATAGTTTTTTTGTGTTGCTTATGTAATAGAGCTACTTCACAGGAGTTGTTACAACAATATGTTGATACACGCGTGGGTACTGCCGCAAGCATAACTCAAACAGCAGGTAAGTTCGGTAAGCACTCAGAAGAATATGGGCAGACTTTGCCCGCTGTATTAGTACCTCATGGTATGAACTTCTGGACGCCACAAACCCAGGATACAGAGCGTAAATGCATTGCTCCTTATTACTACAGAGATAGCAAGCTACAGGGATTTCGCAATTCGCATTGGATTGTGGGAGGATGTACGCAGGATTATGGCAGTATGACTTTAATGACAGTATCAGGAGTATTGAAAACTACTCCCGAAGAGAGAGCTTGTACTTTTTTCCATGAAAAGGAAATTGCAACTCCGTCATATTACTCAGCTTATCTGGAAGATTATCATACACAGGCAGAAATGACCGCCCAATCTCGTTCTGCTTTGTTTCGTTTTACTTATGATGAAGAGGGTATGGCCTATTTGGTGGTCAATCCTAATAGTGATGAAGGAGAGGGGTATATTGAAATAGATTTGGAAAAACGTGAGATTCGGGGATATAATCCGGCTCATCGTATTTATCAAGGGTGGGGGGAACCCACAGGATTTAGTGGCTATTTTGTGGTAAGGTTCGAAAAAGAGCCTTCAACGTATGGCGTTTACCAAGACAGCTTGGTTTATTCAAAACAGAAATCAATTGGAAAAAAATATAATATAGGTGCTTTTATAGGTTTTAAGGTTGCAGCGCATGAAAAAGTAATGGTAAAAGTAAGTTCTTCTTTTACTGATATGAAGGGCGCCTTGAATAATCTTGATGCGGAGATTCCTCACTGGAATTTCGAACAGACCAGAAAGCAACTAGAACAATGTTGGCAAAACCAGCTATCTAAACTAAATGTTCAAGGTGGCAGTAAAGAAGATAAAGAGAAATTCTATGGAGCTTTATACCGTTCATCGTTTTTGCCGAGGGTATTTAATGACGTAGATGGACGTTACCCTTCTTTTGCAAAAGGTACTCCAATCCGTAAGATTGAAAAGGGTGATTATTATGATGATTTTAGCATGTGGGACACCTATCGTGCTTTGCATCCTCTCTTGACAATTATTGATTCTAAACGAGATGGCGAGATGGTTCAGTCGTTAGTTGAGAAATATAAGCAAGGTGGTTGGTTACCCATCTTCCCTTGTTGGAACAGTTACACGGCAGCCATGATTGGCGATCACTGCATCTCGGTTATTGGTGATGCTTATATAAAAGGCATAAAAGGCTTCGATATTGAAACAGCTTATAAAGCTATGCGACAGAATGCTTTTCAATCACCGGCCTCGTTCGAAGATTATAAAAACGGTATGGGGCGCAGGGCATTGAGTTCTTACACTAAGTATGGGTATATTCCATTGGAAGACTCTGTGCCGGAAGCATTTCATATGAATGAGCAGGTTTCCCGTACATTGGAATATGCTTATGATGATTATGTATTGGCACAAGTAGCTAAGAAACTAGGGAAAATGTCAGATTATAAGTTGCTTGCTAAGCGTGCAAAGAACTGGCAAAATGTGATTGATAAACGAACCGGATACGCTCAGGGAAGACATGCTGACGGCACATTCCTTAATGCTGATAATGCATTTGGCTTTGCCCGGTTCATAACCGAAGGAGCACCTTGCCACTACACGTGGTATGTTCCGCAGGATGTGCAAGGATTAGTTCAATGGATGGGTGGCAAGAATAAGTTTGTAAGTAAGCTGGATTCCATGTTTAGCGAATTGCGATACTGGCACGGCAATGAGCCTTGCCATCAGATAGCTTACTTATATAATTATGTGGGTGAACCCTGGAAAACCCAGAAGCAGATTAGTCATATTCGCAATACAGAATATGTTAATGCTCCGGGAGGATTGTCCGGTAATGATGATGCCGGTCAGATGTCTGCCTGGTATGTGTTTTCAGCAATGGGATTTTATCCTGTTTGTCCCGGAAATCCATATTACGTAATCGGTTCTCCGGCATTTGAAAAGATGACTATCCGCCTTGAAAACGGGAAAGAGTTTGTAGTAAAAGCTCATGGCGTTTCAGCAGAGAACATTTATATCCAGTCGGCCACGCTGAATGGAAAAAGATTTGAGAACAGTTACATAACTCATAAGCAGATTCTCGAAGGTGGAATCCTCGAATTTGTGATGGGGGCTGTCCCAAATAAAAGCTGGGCCGCTAAAAAGGAGAATTGTCCGCAATCTATTTTGAAATAAAGAGTGTATAGATAATGAGGAAATATATTTGCATAATAATCTCTTTGCTATTTACCATCCCTATATGGGCTCGGGATTACAATATTGTAACTCAGGGAAAGGCAGTTGCTGATGGTAAAACACTGAATACAAAAGTTATTCAGCAAGCAATAGACCAGCTGAGTAAAAAAGGAGGTGGAAGGATTGTTTTTCCGAAAGGTATCTATCTCACCGGCTGTTTGCAATTAAAATCGGGCATTGAATTGTATATCGAAAAAGATGCAGTTTTACTGGGAAATACAAATCCTGATGATTATTGTATTTTGAACGAATCACAGAATACAACCAGAAATAATGAAGTTTCTAAATTAGCTTTAATTCTGGCAGATAAGGTGAAGAACATAGCCTTGAAGGGAGAAGGAACTATTGATGGTCAGGGATTGCAACTGGCTTTAAATATAGATAGTTTGCACCATGCCGGAATAAGGATAGATCCCAATTACAATGTACGAAGAATGCGTCCCGAAGGAACTGCTCGTCCTACGTTGTTTTATTTTTCAGAATGTGAGAATATAACTATTTCAGGATTAAATACCCGAAATAGTTCCGGATGGGGACTCGTGTTCGATCTTTGCTCTGATTTGGTTATTGATCAGGTCAACATGGAGAATCGTGCTTATTGGAATAATGATGGTTTTGATATTACAGATTGTCGTAGGGTAAAAATAACCCATTGCAATGTGAATTCTGCAGACGACGGCATATGCCTGAAATCTCATCATTCAAATGCGTACAATGATAGCATTTATATTGCCGATTGTGAAGTGCGTAGCAGTGCAAGTGCTATTAAATTTGGAACTGCTTCCTGGGGAGGCTTTAAGAATATTACTGTTGATAACATTCGCGTGTTCGACACCTTTCGTTCGGCTATCGCTATTGAGTCTGTCGACGGAGGTGATATTGAAAATGTTAATGTAAGCCGGATTACGGCGAAGAACACAGGTAATGCAATCTTTATCCGTTTGGGACATCGGGCAGGCGAACGTGTAGGAACAGTAAAGAATATATCTATAAAAGATATGAATGTGGAAATTCCGTTCGGCAGACCGGATATCAACTATGATCTGAGGGGACCGGAAGTTGATTTCTACCACAATCCATTTCCTTCGTCTATTGCAGGTATACCCGGGCATTACATAGAAGGAGTGCATCTTGAAAATATTGAAATAACCTGTCCGGGAAGGGCAACCAAAGGAATGGCCTATATACCGTTGAATCGTTTGAATCAGGTTCCCGAACAGATAGATAAATATCCGGAGTTCAGCATGTTTGGTGAGCTACCTTCGTGGGGATTCTATATCCGCCATGCCAAGGATATAACATTGAAAAATGTGAGATTGAAGTTGGCTGAACCAGATTATCGTCCGGCAATTATTATGGACGATGTGAAAGGCGAATCACTTGAACAAGTATTTTTTCCATTAGATAAAAAAGAACAAATTATAAAAGTTAACAACTAATACATAGAAGATGATGAGACTAAAGTTTTTATTAGCCCTTTTCGGAATTGGGCTTATGACATCCTGCCATACTAGCAAGACAGATTTTGATATTCGAGATTATGGAGCGAAAGGAGACAGTATAACAGATAATGCAGAAGCAATACAGGAAGCTATTGATGATTGTAATAAATCCGGGGGAGGCCGTGTTATTATTCCAGGCGACGGAGTATATATGACTGGTCCGATTACCGTGGCATCTTATGTAGATCTGCATCTGGAAGCAAATGCTAAGTTATTGGCTAATCCAGACGAAAAAGTTTATAATAAGAGTGCTTTTCGCGATAATAAAGGCGAAGGTATGATGTGGATTAGTGGTACTAATATTGTGCAATTCTCTATCAGTGGAAAAGGTAAAATAGATGGTAATGGTGTTGCTTTTATGGGTAAGGAACTGGAAGATTCTTATGAATTGAAACCAGTACACGAATTCGATCCTCGTCCGCATGTACTTACTCTAATTAATGGCAAAGATATACGCATTAAGGATGTTACTATTGGCAATTCGGCTTATTGGACTGTGCATCTTGTAGGTTGTAACGATGTTGTTGTTGATGGAGTAAACATTTTGAATAACCTGAAAATCCGTAATGGAGATGGTATTGATGTCGATCACTCAAAGAATGTGCGCATTAGTAACTGTTTTATTGAATCAGGCGACGACTGTATCTGTCTCAAGAATCGTCGTGAATATCAGGAACTGGGACCATGCGAGAATATATTAGTAACCAATTGTACTATGACTTCCCGTTCATGCGCAATTAAGATAGGTTCTGAAAACATGGATCGTATCAGTCATGTAGTAGTAAATAACTGTATTATCAGAGATAGTAATCGTGGTATTGGTATTCAGAATCGCGATGAAGGTACAGTGGAAAATGTTATTTTCTCTAATATAGAGGTAGATTGTAAACTCTTCTCAAATGTGTGGTGGGGAAAATCTGAAGCAATTTATGTAACTGCTTATACTCGTAAAGCAGGCGATCACAAAGATGCAGGATGGCGTTTCCCTAAAGGAATGGCCGACTATGAGGTAGGAGCTGTTACTGATATTAGTTTCAATAATATAAAGTGCGAGAGTGAAAATGGTGTATTCCTTGGCGCAGAAGCAAAAGATAAGATTCAGAATATCTATTTTGACCAGGTAGATCTGATGATTTGCAAGCGTACCAACTACGAAGGTGGCATTTATGACAAGCGTCCATGTAAAGGCGATGAATTTGTGAAAGGAAAAACATACGGATTCTATCTTGATAATGCATCAAATGTAAATATCCGCAATTCAACAGTACGTTGGGGAGATACCCGTCCGTCTTATTTTGCCGACACAATGTTTAGTCAGAACATAGATGGTTTGCAAACTGTTAATCTGAAGTAATCTCTTTCTTATGAAAAGGTGCTTGTTTGTAGTTATGTTTGTGGTATGCCTCTGTCCCAATCTTTTGGGCAGAGGCTGCCCTCTATCTGGAGAGGCAATAAAAATTGCAGTATTATCGGATGTTCATTTGCAGGATACATCTTATGTTCGTTCCATGGATGCCCAACTACATTCCACTCGTCTGTATAATGAAAACTATTTTGCCTTTATCTCTGCATTGGACGATATTGCAAAGAGAAATATACATTATGTTCTATTGCCAGGTGACCAGACTGACGATGGACAATTGATAAATGTGCGTAAGGTTCGTGAGATTCTCAATTCTTATTCTACCCGGTACAATATGCACTTTTTTATGATGACCGGAAATCATGATCCGGCACGCCCTTTCTCTAATAGCGACCAAGGAGAAATGAAAAAGCTGGGTTATGAGGAAATACATAACGAATGGGCTTCTTTTGGATTTTACCCGCAAAAAGAGTATCTGTTTTGGGCAACCCCGTTCAGCACATATACTTATGAAAACTATAGCTATGATGAGGCTGTTAAGCAGGCAGACTGGAGCAAGCGGACTTATGCTTTTGAAAATAAAAAACCGGTTGTTCAAGATGGTAGCTATCTGGTAGAACCGGTAAAAGGATTGTGGATATTGGCAATTGATGCTTCTGTATACTATCCGCAGACTACTGAAGGCGATAGCATTCTCACTTTTGAAGGAGCCAGATCTGTATATAATGAGGGGTTTAAAGCCAAACCTTATCTCTTGCCCTGGATAACTAATGTGGCAGCTCAGGCTAAAAAGTATGGAAAAAAGCTGATCACTTTCAGCCATTTCCCGATGGCCGATTATAATGATGGAGTAGCCCAGTATATTCCGGATATTGCCGCACCGGGTAAGTTCGATATGTATCGCTTTCCGGATTCTGCGATGGCCCAACTCCTGGCCGATGCCGGAATCACTCTTCATCTGGGTGGACACATGCACATGAATGATGAACAAGTTTCTGTTTCAAAGAAAGGAAATCGTCTTTTAAATATTCAGGTTCCTTCAACGGCTGGTTATGTGCCGGGATATAAAATCCTTAAGCTGACTAAAGGAAAAGTTGAGGCTGAGACTATTTCTTTGGATACAGTAAAAGGATTTAATAGTTTTTTCTCTCGTTATAGGGCAGAACATGATTCTTTGCAGCGAGCAGGCAAACAACCTTTATGGGACGAATCAATTTTAAACTCAAAGAATTATCGTCAATTCTGCGAAGCTCATTTAAAGGAACTCACTCGCCTGCGTTATCTCCCTAACGATTTTAAACCGGTGGCTAAGGACCGTTTTGCTTTAATGAAAGCTTCAGAATTATTTGCTTATGCGAATATAAAAAGCACTCCTAAATCTGCCGATTGGACAGGCTTCGATATGCTGGTAGATTTCTATAAACTCCGTTTTGGTGGTAAACTGGCTCTGAGAGATATAGATTCCGACAGACTGAAACAGTATAAGGAAATCTCCGGTAAGGTGGTTCAGAAAAAGTCTTCAACGGATTTCGATAAGTTTATGGTTAGTTTCTGCCGTATCTTTCTGGCACAAATGGAAAATGGAAAATGATATAACAATATCCACTTCACTATAGGATTAACAAACAGTGCTTTACCTTTTATAGTATAAATCAAACTATTTAACTCATCTGAGTCGAAAACTATATAATATAGGTATATATAATATAGTTTTCATATCATTCTTCTTCTTTATTGAGCATATATTAAGATTGTCCTGTACAAAAGAATTAATTCTTCTGTACAGAACAATCTTTTCTTTTGTACAAAAGAATGCAATCTTTTGTACAAGATAATATTGATTATTCTAGATGAGTTAAAATTGTATTATGAATTGATAAATAATGCACTGATTTATTTTTTGGAAATATATACATTTGCAACTGTGTAAAAATGAAAAGCTGTTATACCTTAAATTTTAAATAGTATGAAATATATCTTGTCTCTCTTCCTATTGCTTTTTTCTTTTATAGGATATTCCTCTGCTCAAAGCAAGTCTTCTTTTATTCATGTAGAAAAAGGCCGTTTTATGCTGAACGGTTCACCTTATTATTATATAGGTACTAATTTCTGGTATGGAGCCATTCTTGGTTCTGAAGGTGAAGGTGGAAATCGCGCACGATTGAATAAGGAACTCGATTATTTAAAATCAATAGGTATTAATAATCTTCGGGTATTGGTTGGTGCTGATGGCGAGAATGGTATCAGATCTAAAGTAGAACCAACCCTGCAAAAGTCTCCAGGAGTATATAATGATACTATATTAGCCGGACTGGATTATTTATTATATCAAATGGGGAAACGAAAAATGTATGCCGTTCTTTATTTGAATAATTCATGGGAGTGGACCGGAGGATACTCACAATATCTTCAATGGGCGGGATATGGTAAGGCTCCTGTTCCGGCAATTGACGGATGGCCTGCATATATGGCTTTTGTGAAACAGTTTCCAAAGTCCGACTCTGCAAAAAAACTATTCCATAATTATGTAAATGATATCATTGGCAGAACAAATCGCTATACAAAGAAAAAATATGTAAATGATCCGTATATCATGTCCTGGCAGATAGGAAACGAACCACGAGCTTTTGCTGATGAAAATAAAGAACCATTTGCATTATGGATTGCCGACGTGGCAGCACAGATAAAAAGTCTGGATAAAAACCACATGGTATCTACCGGAAGTGAAGGAAAGCATGGATGTGAACAGGATATTAATCTTTTTGAAAGAATTCATGCCGATAAGAATGTAGATTATATGAACATACACCTTTGGCCTTATAACTGGAGCTGGGTAACAAAAGATAGTCTTTCAGAGAAACTTCAGTCGGCTAAGGAAAAAACAAAGAAATATATATTCGAACATTTGGCAATAGCTAAAAAACATCACAAACCTTTGGTAATGGAAGAATTTGGATTTCCACGCGATGGCTTTAAGTTCTCCAAAGAAAGCACAACCAATTCTCGTGATTCATTTTATAAATACGTATTCGAGCTGATTATTGCAGACAAGAAAGCCGGAGGGCCTTTTGCTGGATGTAATTTCTGGGGATGGGGAGGCTTTGCCAATCCTTCAAAGGAACATATTTACTGGCAAAAAGGAGACGATTACTGTGGCGATCCTGCTCAGGAAGAACAAGGACTGAACTCAGTTTTTGCATCAGATAAATCGACTGTGAAAATAATTAAAGAATCAGTCCTGAAATTTAAATAACCAATAATTTGTAAATCTGATAAATAATGAAAAAGTATTTTCTTTTATTCTCTCTTTTCTGTTTCTCTTGTCTCAGTTCTGTGAAAGCACAGAAGTATGAGGAATTGGCAAAGACTCCTCCTATGGGATGGAATAGCTGGAATAAATTTGCCTGCGATATCAATGAAGAAATTATTCGCGGTGTTGCCGACAAAATGGTAGAATCCGGACTGCGTGATGCTGGATATGTTTATTTAAACCTGGACGATTGCTGGCATGGTAAACGTGATAGTCTGGGATTTATCACTGCCGATCCGGTGAAATTCCCTTCGGGCATTAAAGCTTTAGCCGATTATATTCACTCAAAAGGATTAAAGATTGGTATCTATTCGGATGCGGGCAGACAAACTTGCGGTGGTCGTCCGGGAAGTCTTGGTCACGAATATCAGGATGCACTTACTTATGCAAAATGGGGAATTGATTATTTGAAATACGACTGGTGCAACACCGAAGATGTGAATCCGGTAGGTGCTTATAACCTGATGAGGGATGCTCTTCGTGCTGCCGGACGTCCTATTTTGTTCAGCATGTGCGAATGGGGAAATAGTAAACCATGGACATGGGCAAAAGATACCGGACACATGTGGCGTACAACAGGTGATATTTTTAATTGCTTTGATTGTGTAGACGAACATCCGGGATGGAAAGCTTTTGGTGTATTACAGATTCTGGATATGCAGGAAGGACTTCGTAAATATGCCGGTCCCGGACATTGGAACGATCCGGATATGCTGGAGGTTGGTAACGGACAAAAAGTAAATCAGGACCGTGCGCATTTCTCAATGTGGTGCATGCTTGCAGCTCCGCTGATTTTAGGAAATGATATTCGTAATATGTCCGACGAAACAAAAGCAATCATCATGAATAAAGATGTAATTGCTATTGATCAGGATACTCTTGGTGTTCAAGGTTTGAAGGTTGCTTCACAAGATGGAATTGAAGTTTGGCTTAAACCACTTGCCGGAGGCGACTGGGCATTCTGCTTACTCAACCGCTCTACTGTAGATAAAGAATTCGATATTCACTGGCAGAAATTTAACATTGATGATGAAATATCTAAACGATCAACTAATTTTTATAATACCACCTATGTAATAAAGAATTTGTGGACAAAAAAAGTTGAAGGAAGTACCAAAAAAGATAAAAAAGTATCAGTGCCGGCTCAAGATGTACTATTATACAGATTATCCATTGCAAAATAAATAGTATCATGTTTTTATATAATATAAGGAAAGGTTTGGTTTGTTTGTTTTTGGTTAGTCTCTCAATCTCTTTATCTGCTCAGGCAGATAAAGAGTTAGGAGGCTTATCTTACAAGGTAAAGCAAACAAACGATTGGGTATTTTATTCACCTCAGAATCCTGAAATACAGATTCTAGTAAAGAATACTAAAAACGATGGGGCAAAAGCTACACTAAATCTGCAAATAACTACTGATGATTTCAAACCAGTACATCGGTTTGCACAATCTATCTCGCTAAGTAAAGGAGATTCTACAGAAGCCGATTTTTCTTTTTCTGTTCCTGCTCCCGGTTTCTACCGTTGTACTGTTACTCAGAATGTAGATGGAACTGTAAGTGAAATTAAGAAGTTTAATATCGGTTATGAACCGGAATATATTGTCTCTTTACCCGATAATAAAACCGATTTCCGTAAATTTTGGGATGAAAGTCTGGCTGAACTGGCTAAGGTTGCTCCTGAATATAAACTAACTCTGATCCCCGATTCTTCAACTAATCTGCGTAAATTATATAAGGTAAGTATGAAGTCTTTCGGAGGTGTAGAAATCTCCGGATATTATTGTACTCCGGTAAAAAAAGGAAAATATCCGGCAATCATTAGTTATATGGGTTATGGTTCCAAACCTTGGTCGCCAAAGCCTAACGATAATCCGGGGTTTGTAGAATTTGTATTATCAGTTCGCGGACAGGGATTGCAGCAACCAACCAATATTTACGGAGACTGGATTACTTATGGTATGCAGTCAAAAGAAGATTATTACTACCGTGGTGCTTTTATGGATTTGGTCCGTGCAATAGACTTTGTTGCTTCACGTCCCGAAGTAAATACAAAAAATATATTTGCAGAAGGAGGTAGTCAGGGTGGCGCGTTCACAATGGCAGCTTGTGCGCTCGATCATCGTATTGCAGCAGCAGCTCCGTTTATTCCTTTCCTTTCAGATTATCCCGATTATTTTAAGATTGTTCATTGGCCGGGCGATGCGGTTAAAGCAGTTTTGGCTAAGCAACCATCAATAAGTGAAACGCAACTGTATGATATGCTATCTTATTTTGATATTAAGAATCTGGCAGGTTGGATTAAGTGTCCTATAATAATGGCTTCAGGGTTGCAGGATGAAGTTTGTCCTCCTCATACAAATTTCTCAGGTTATAATCGTATCAGTTCAGAAAAAGAATACATTATTAATCCCACCTATGGGCATGATGTACCTTCTTCTTGGTGGAATATTCGTATGGAATTCTTTAAAAAGCATATGAAATAATTAAGGATTGATAGCATTATTATTATAAAGTTCTTATAAATTCATGAAATGAAACATATATAGACCTTATTGAAAACAAAATATATCCTTGTCGCTCTCGTGAATACTATATTTTTGTATCACATCCTAGGTAAGAATGTTATCATATAATGAAACTTTATACTTTTTCTATATGATAAAAAAATGCTAAAGCTGAAATTGTTTTGAAGAAACATCAAAAAAAAAGCGAATAGATAAAATAGTATTATTTTAAGATAAAATTGCATTTGTAGTGAATTTGCTTAATAAATACTTTTGTGTTCATATATTATAAATCTAATTATCAGTTATGAAAAACATCATGTTGTTTTTAATGGCACTTGTAATGAGTTGTCATGTCATGGCGCAGCAAAACCGAATTACCGGTACAGTTACCGATAAAAAGGACGGTTTAGGGATGCCTGGCGTAAATGTTCTAGTGAAAGGAACCACTAGTGGGACCATAACAGACATGAATGGAAATTTCTCCTTGAATTTTTCCGGAAAAGATGCTGTTCTGGTTGTTTCTTGTGTAGGCTACAAATCTGTAGAGCTACGTGTAAAAGATGATCAAAAATCAGTCAACGTAGTTATAGAAGAGAATTCTGAATTACTTGACGAGGTGGTTGTAGTTGGTTATGGTGTTCAGAAAAAGAAACTGGTAACCGGTGCTACAGTTCAGGTAAGTGGAAACGACTTGCAGAAGTTAAGTACAACTAGTGCTTTGACTGCTTTACAAAGTCAGACTCCAGGTGTGAATATTACTCAGAGTTCTGGTCAGCCGGGTGATGGATTTAAAGTAACCGTTCGTGGTTTGGGTACTATTGGTTCTTCATCTCCTCTATATGTAATAGATGGTGTAGCTGGTGGTAGTATTGATAACTTAAATCCTTCTGATATTGAATCTATTGATGTATTAAAAGATGCTGCTTCTGCTGCAATTTATGGTGCTCGTGCTGCAAATGGTGTAATCCTTGTAACAACAAAACAAGGTAAATCTGGTAAGGTTACCGTTTCATACGATGGCTATTATGGTTCACAGTATGCATACAAAATGCCGGATTTATTAACAGCTAAGGAATATATGGCTGTTCAGGATATGATTAACTTCAATGAAGGCAATCTTGGTAATAACTGGTCGGCTTTACTTCCTTCTGCTTTGAAACAATCTATCGAAGATGGAACATGGAATGGTACAAATTGGATGAAAGAATCTTATAACAAGGCTGCTCCTGTTCAGAATCATGCAATTAACCTTACTGGTGGTGGCGAAGCTTCTAAGTTCTCATTAGGTTTCTCTTATGCTTCTCAGGAAGGTATCTTTGGAAAACCTGTTGAATCTAATTATGGACGTTATACTGCCCGTGTTAATTCAGATCATGTTCTTTTGAAGGTTAGAGACTTTGATGCAATTAAGATTGGTGAAACATTGAACTACTCTTATACTACTAAATCAGGTGTTTCTACTGGTAATATTTATTGGAACTCTATCCACAGTTTATTGACAGCTAATCCATTAATGCCTGTCTATGATGAAAATGGCGATTATTATGATTACTATGCAAAACAAAGAAATGGATGGAATTATGATGCCAGTGCAGCTAACCCTATAGCTAACACAGCTCTTTCAAGCCAGGGCTTAAATCTTTCAAAGAGCCATAATTTGCAAGCTAGTGCTTATGTACAAATACAGCCAATTAAGAATTTAATTTTCAAATCTCAATTTGGATATAAGATGAGTGCCAGTACTTATCGTTCATACGATCAGATAAGAAAATTAAGTTCTACAAATGAAACGACAGTAGAAACTGTAAGCCAAAATGCAGGTTTAGGCGCTTCCTGGACATTGGATAATACATTGGCATATAAGTTTACTCTAAACGAACATACTTTTGATATGATGGTTGGTCAATCTGCTGAAAGATGGGGATTAGGTGATAATGTTAGTGCTTCTGGAAAAAATTCATTATTCCTTGGTTCATGGAAAAATGCATATGTAGATACAACTAAGCCAACTGCGATAGATCAGATAACTGCAGGTAGCGGCCCTTGGGGTGAAGGTTCTTTGGCTTCTTTCTTTGGTCGTGTTAATTATGACTATAAAGAAAAGTACATGGCTTCATTTACATTACGTGCCGATGGTTCTTCAAACTTTGATAAAGGTCATCAATGGGGATATTTCCCATCTGTATCTGCTGGTTGGGTTGTAAGTAGCGAACCATTTATGGAATCAACAAAAAGCTGGATGGATTTCTTGAAAGTTCGTGGTAGCTGGGGACAGAATGGTAACTGTAACATTTCTGGATTCCAATATTTAACAACTTTTGCTTTTGATGTAACTAATGGTTATTACTTTGGTACTGATAAATCTTCTCAGACTACCGGTGGTTATGCTAATATCCTTAAGAATCCTGATGTAACCTGGGAAACTTCAGAACAGATTGACTTAGGTTTCGATGCTCGTTTCTTCGACACTCGTTTGGGAGTAGCTTTCGACTGGTATAAGAAATCTACTAAAGACTGGTTGGTTGTAGCTCCTATTCTTTCTACTTACGGTTTAAATCCTCCATATATTAATGGTGGTGATGTTGACAATCAAGGTTTTGAATTAGCTCTGAACTGGAATGATAAAATTGGTAAAGATCTTAAATATGGAGTTAATCTGAATATTTCTAAAAATAAAAATAAGGTAACTCGTATCGCAAACTCTGAAGGAATTATTCATGGTGAAGCAAACGTATTAAGTCAGGGTACTGATGAAATGTATCGTGCTCAGGTAGGTATGCCTATTGGTTACTTCTATGGATATAAAACTGATGGCATTTTCCAAAATTACGATCAGATAGCTGAATATAAAGCTGCAAATAAAGGTGTCTTGGCTGGAGCACAACCAGGTGATGTTATTTTCACTGACTATAATAAAGATGGTGTAATTGATGATAATGACAGAACTATGATTGGTGATCCTCATCCTGATTATACATTAGGTTTAGGTATTAATCTTAGCTATAAAGGTTTCGATTTGAATATTGCTGCTTCCGGTTCTTTTGGTCAGCAAATAGCTAAATCATATCGTTCATTTGCATCTGGTAAGAATGAAAATTATACAACAGACATTTTTGGAGCTTGGACAGGTGAAGGTACATCTAATAAATTACCTCGTTTAACTTCTGGTTCTCATACTAACTGGCAAAAGATTTCTGATATATATATTGAAGATGGTGATTATTTGAAGATTCAAAACGTAACTATTGGTTATGATTTCAAAAAGCTTTTCACTAAATTACCACTTCAACAAGCTCGTTTGTTCTTTACAGCTCAAAATCTTTATACCTTCACCGGTTACTCAGGAATGGATCCGGAAATTGGTTATGGATACGATAAATCATGGGTATCAGGTATCGATTTAGGATTCTATCCTAGTCCTAGAACATTCTTGGTTGGTGTTAATCTTAAATTTTAATAGATAATAGCATGAAAAAAATATTATATTTAGCAGTAGCCGCTCTCTTGTTTGCTAGTTGTAATGACTTCCTGACAACAGAGGACCTTACACATAAAAATTCAGAAAATTTTCCTGTGAATGAAACAGATGCTACCCAAATGATTACAGCAATATATGCAACTATGAATATTGCTGTTCAAAAGGGAGTAAATAAGACATATTTCTATATAGCACAAGTGGCTTCAGATGATTGTTATGGTGGTGGCGGAGAAAACGATAAAGATGCTCAGGCATCAGACCACCTTATGTACAATGGTGAATCGCTTTTTGCTGACTTCTGGTCTGCACGTTATCAAGGTATCAACCGTGCAAACATGGCTTTGGCAAACCTTAATAATGTTGCTGATGAGACAATCAGAAAACAAAAAATGGGTGAAGCTCTTTTCTTACGTGCATATTTTTATTTTGAATTAACACAAATGTTCGAAAATGTGCCTTTGATTTCTGCCGCTCCTGAAAACGTTTCACAAGCTCAGATTGCTCCAGCTCAGATGCCTGCTGATACAATTTATGCACATATAGCTTCCGACTTGAAACAGGCTGTTGAAATTATGCCGGCTTATAAATGGAATGAAGTTGCTTCTGGTACAGCAACACGTTGGGCTGCCGAAGCATTACTTGCTCGTGTTTATTTGTTCTATACTGGTTTTTATCAGAAGGATGCTCTTCCATTAACTGATGGTAGTAAATTGACAAAGGACTTTGTGATTACTGGCTTGAATGATTGTATCGCTAATTCCGGACATAGCTTGGCTCCTGATTTCCGTAGTTTGTGGCCTTACACAAATTCTGCAACAAAGAAGAACTCTACTTATCAGAATGATGCTCCAACATGGTTGAAAGATGGTGTGAATCCAGAACAGGTTTTTGCCCTTAAATTCTCTTATCAATCAGCTTGGGTTGGTGATAAATTAGGTTTCTCTAACCAATATGCGCTATATTTCGGTATTCGTGACCAAAGTACTGACTATGGATTAAATGGTACTTATCCTATTGGTCAAGGTTGGGGACAAGGTCCTGTTGCTGCCAATTTATGGAATGACTGGAAAACTGAAGAACCAACCGATATCCGTCGCGAAGCTTCTATTTATCAGGTAAAAGATAATTTCCAATATGGTCGTGATGCTCAAATGGAAGAGACTGGTTTATGGCAATCTAAAATTGTAGCTACTCGTGCTATTGTAGGTACTACTGACTATCCTAGTTTCTGTTCTACAACAGATTATTATGGTGATGGAGCTTCAACTGGTCATTTCCAGGTTTCTCATGCTCAGGATTTAAATTTGATCCGTTTTGCTGATGTATTATTGATGCAATCAGAATTAACAGGCACTGCTGATGGTATGAATAAAGTTCGTGCTCGTGTTGGACTTGATGCTGTTGCTTATTCTCTAGATGCTTTGAAAAAGGAACGTCGTCATGAATTAGCTTTTGAAGGTCTTCGTTGGGGAGATATGCGTCGTTGGCATGAGGCTGAAACAGATTTGGCAAAACAAGTAGGCCAAGAGATCTGGAATAAAGGTCAGAAAACTACTATGAAAGATCAAGGCGCCGGATATGTGACTCGCTACAAGGCAACAAGAGGATTCTTCCCAATTCCAAAAACAGAAATAGATTTGTCTGCTGGAGCATTGAAACAAAATGCAGGCTGGGATGAATCGGCAAACTTCTCAAGCTGGAATAACTAATATAAATTATTAAATAGTAATAAGAATGAAAAAGTCAATTATATTTTCAATGCTTGTGGGAGCTGCAATGTTGTTTGCTTGCGACCCCATTGAAGACCGTGATACGATGACTGGAGCTATTACTGCTGATCAGTTGAATATTTCAGCAAAACCAGTTGTTAAAGACGGTGTGAATTCGAACTATATCGAATTGAACAGTGAAGGCAATCCTTGTCTCTCTTCCTGGGATTATGGTTTCGGTACATTAACAAACACCAAAGGAACTGTTAAGGTGATGATGGCTGGTGATAATGATATAGTATTCAGTGGTATGAATCCAGATGGTACTATCATTAAAAAAACAATAACCGTTCATGTTGACAAATTGTATGATGTAGAACCAGAATATGCTTTGTTCTGCGGAGATAAAGGAACTAAAACATGGGTTTGGGATGATGTAATGGGTACTCCTTGGGGTAATGGTGGTTACCTTGGTAACACAACTCCAGGATGGTGGACATGTAATGTGGATGCTATTGAGAAGCAAGCTGTAGAAAAAGGATTTCCAGGCGATGGAAAGAATGGATCTATGCTCTTCTCTCTTAAGGGTGCTAAGATAACAAAGAGCGATGGAACTTCGGGCTCATTTACTTTCGATATGTCTAAAAAAACTCCTGATGGAAATGGTGGTATCTGGGGTATTGGTAAACTATATACTAAGAGTGTAAATGTACTTTTAGGTATTCAGCCGAACGAAGGTAATGCTGTAATTAACGAATATGATATTCTTAAATTAGATGCTTCCCATATGTATTTAGCTTGCAAAGAGACTGCAACAACTGGTGCTTGGGGAACTTGCTGGTTCTGGTGTTTCAGAGCTAAATAGAATGTTCCTTAGTTAGATCTTAATAAATTTGAATTTATATATTGGGCGGAACTTATTAAATGTTTCGCCCAATTTTTATGTTTGAATTATTTCTTCCTTAATACTTGGTTTCATAAAATTGTATTTATAATATCATGATATCTTTTTGTAAATAACTAGCTTATAAAAGATCTATCTGTAATGCACATGCTCGATGTTTTATTTCTTAACGAATATCTGTGCAAATTGTGCAAAAAAATAGGAGGAATTAGGCTTTGTCAAAGTCCGGTTTTTCAAACAATTTGTTATATTTGTAATATTATTAATCGAGAATAAAAATGCTTAAGAAAACACTATACTCATTACTCCTTTTAGTTTGTCTTACCGGTTGCAAATCAGATCATAAAAAATTTACGATAGAAGGTAAAGTACCGTCAACTAAATATGATGGAGAATGGATTTATCTGGTTCCTGTCGAAGGAGCTAATTCTTCAAATGTAGATTCAACCAAAATAAAGAATGCTTCGTTTACTTTTAAAGGGGATATAGAGCGAATTGCTATAATTCGCACTAGGCCTATTTTACGTCTATCATTACAAGAATTGCTGGTTGTTACGGAACCTGGTAACATTAAGATTGTTCTTAATTCACCTAGTTCAGCTCATGGAACTCCTCAGAATGATGCGTTGCAATTGTGGAAAGAAGAAAAAGAGAAGAACATGGCTGCTTATAATTTCATTAGAAAAGGATTGCAAACTGTATCAAGAAAAGATTCTCTTCGATGGATTGCTCAAAAGGATACATTGCAGGAACGTGAACGTATCTATAATGAACGTTTTCTAAAAGAACAAGGAAATAATACGGTTGGCTCTTTTATCAGAAAGATGATTGGTGGAACTGGTAAATAAAAGATTAAACACCGAAACATGATACAGAAGTTATTCACAACGCAACACTTTAAATCTATTTACATTTAAGTTTTAAACATAAACATACTCATTGGATGCTTTGACCATAAAATATTATTATAAAAACTATCCTGCTGAATCTTTTAAATAAAACACGATGAAAGAAGTATTAAACGTTCACATAAAAAGGAGTAATCTCCTATTATCCATATTATTGGGAATATGTGTATTTATTTTCTTTAATTTCTATTATCCTTTTCATGTTCAATATCAGGAGCAGTTTCAGATGTTTCTGTTTACTAAAGATTATTTTCTTGATAGAGTGTCGCTGCCTGGTGGACTAGCCATATATTTAGGAAATTTCTTTGTTCAATTCTTCTATTATGCCTGGTTGGGTGCGCTTGTTATTTCATTATTGCTAGTTTTACTACAGAGGGAGATTGTCTGGTTAACAAAGAAGTTTGGTTTTAATAATGCATATTATCCATTAACGTTGTTACCTTCCATTGTTTACTGGATTTTGTTATGTGATGAAAACTATATGTTGTCAGGATTGCTTTTATTAATAATGGTTCTGGCTACAGTTATTATTTGTACAACAATACCTTCTCGTACTATTCGTTTGATATCCACAATTGTTCTTACTCCTATACTATATATTCTTTGTAGTGGTTGTTTCTGGCTTTTTGCTTTGTTTATGATTCTGTTAGAAATATTTTACTGGAAGCAAAAGATTGATATTCGTTGGTGGATTATGGTTATAGGCTCTGTATTATTGATATTCTGTTCTCCAATAATCTCTAAAAACTTTTACCAATACCCGTTGGAACGTTTATGGCTGGGTATTGGACTTTATCGTTTTCCAAATATTTCTCCTTACGGACAAATTATTATATGGTTGCTTACTGTTGCTGTTTCTATGTTACCTCGTGTCTTACCAAAAGCAGTTTTGTTGAAAAAATATATCACACTGATTGCGTTTCAAGTATTGGTTTTAGTAATTGGCGGAGGTTACTTTATAAAAAATGCTGCCGACTGGGATAAAGAAGAGATAATGGGATATGATCATCATGTCAGGATGCAGGAATGGGATAAAGTAATAGCTATGGCAGATAAAAAAGTACCAACTGCCCCGATGTCGGTTGCTTGTTTAAACTTAGCATTGTCAAAGACTGGACAATTGGCTGATAAAATGTTTTGTTATTATCAAAATGGAGTACAAGGATTAATTCCTCCTTTTCAACCCGATTTTACATCTCCGCTACCTACCAGCGAAATTTACTACCATTTGGGAATGATAAACTCTTCTCAACGTTTAGTTTTTGAGGCAATGGAATCAATTCCTGATTATCAAAAAAGTGCCCGTTGTTATAAACGTCTTGCTGAAACAAATCTAATTAACGGGCAATATAAAGTTGCGGCTAAATATCTGAGAACTCTCCAGCATACATTGTTTTATCGTGATTGGGCAACTGAGACATTGACCTATTTAAATAACGAAAGTAGAATTAATGCTCATCCTGAGTGGGGACGGTTAAGACAGTTACGTTACAAAGAAGATTTTCTATATAGTCAAGACGAACTTGATATAATGCTGGGAATATTATTTAAACAAAATAAGAGTAATCGCATGGCCTTTGAGTATTTAATGGCTTGCACTTTACTTAGCAAAAATCTGGATCGCTTCTTTAATTATTATCCATTAGGAAAAGATGCTGGTTATCAGCAAATACCGAAAAGTTATCAAGAAGCCTTATTGTTTATCTGGAGTTTAAAACATCACCCATTAAAGGAAAAAGCTCCATGGCCTATTTCTGAACAAATTACAGAGCGTTTGTTAGAATATGCTCCTATTTATATGCAGGATAAAAATTCTGGGTCGATATTGAAAGAACGCTTTGGTGATACGTATTGGTATTATTTACACTTTGGAACTAAGAAATTATGAAAATAATGAAACAAATATTGACTCTGCTTTTGGTTGGGATAGCGATGATTTCTTGTAATAATCAAGTTAATTCGCCTTCTAAAATAGATAAATTTCCACCTATTTATCCTGATTATGTTGGTGTAACTGTACCAGCAACTATTGCTCCTCTGAATTTCTCATTCCCTGATGAAACTTTTGATAGAGTAGATGTTGTAGTAAAAGGAAAGAAAGGTAAAGAGATTCATGTAAATGGCGATGCTGTATCTTTCTCTTCTTCTGAATGGAAGAGCTTATTGGAAAGTAATAAGGGAGATAGTGTTCTGGTAACTGTTTGTTTGAAACAAAATGGTAGTTGGAAACAATATAAATCTTTTCCAATTTATATTAGTACATATCCAATAGATTACGGTTTAGTCTATAGACTTGTTGCTCCCGGATATGAAGTATATAGTAAGATGGGTATTTATCAACGCGAGTTAGCTTCGTATAAACAAACTGCGTTATATGAAAATACTTTGGTTACGGGATCTTGCGTAAACTGTCATAGTTTTAATAAAACGAATCCCGATCATTCCAGCTTGCATTTACGTGGAAATAACGGAGCAACTTATATGAACATCAATGGTAAGGCTGAATTCCTAAACACAAAAACCGATAAGACCATTGGTTCCTTTGTTTATCCTTACTGGCATCCATCCGGTAAATATGTAGCTTATTCAGTGAATAAAACTCGTCAGGTATTTCATGTTGCAAAGGATAAGCGCATAGAAGTGGTAGATTTGGAGTCGGATATAATTGTATATCAACCGGAAACAAAACAGGTATTAACTCCAGATCTTTTAAAAACAGCTTCCTTCGAGACTTTCCCCGCTTTTTCAGCTGATGGCCGTACATTATATTTCTGTTCTGCTGAGAAGAAAGAAATGACAAAAGAATATAAAGATGTAAAATACAGCTTATGCAGTATATCTTTTAACCCGAATAATGGAACCTTTGGCGATCATATAGATACCCTTGTATCTGCAAAGAAGATAAACAAAAGTATATCTTTCCCTCGTCCGTCTTATGATGGGAAATACATAATGTTTACGCTATCCGATTATGGAAACTTCTCAATCTGGCATAAGGAAGCCGATTTATGGTTGCTTAATCTGGCCGATGGCAGTATAAGAGATCTGAAAGAGGTGAACAGTGATGATACGGAAAGTTATCATAACTGGAGTAGCAATTCTCATTGGTTTGTATTCAGCAGTCGCCGGGACGGAGGATTGTATACTCGTTTGTACATAGCTTCTATCGATGATAAAGGAAAAGTTAGCAAGCCTTTCCTTTTACCACAGGAAGATCCTTTCCGTTATTATGATGAATCTGTTTATTCGTATAACGTACCCGATTTTGTATCTTCACCAGTGAAATGGGATATTAAAGAGATGGAAAAAGGTATCACATCTAAAGAACGAACACAAGTAACAATTAAAAAGTAAAAATGAAATATAGGTTTTATACATTTTCTTCTTACAATGTAAATGTAGAACTGTCTTCTTTTGGCGAAACCGGTCATACGGTGGAATATCACCTCATGTTTCATGTAAAAGGAGGAGAGCTAAATTATGAAACTCAGTTAAGAAATTTGCATCGTGCTTATAGCGAATTACTGAATGATGAACTTTTAACTGGTGCAAAACCGGTTATGAAGCGTTATTTTCTTAGTGATGCAGCAAACCAGAGTGAACAATTGGAGAAGGAATTAAAATCGTTTCGGGAGTGTGCTACTTCTATCCTTCAGCAGCCTCCGTTAGATGGTAGTAAAATTGCATTATGGTGCTACTTAACAACCAATACTAATCCCGTATATAAACACTATTGGACGGCTGGTGCCGGAATTGCTTCGGGCAATTCTGAAGAGCAGACTCATGCTTTATTGCAAAATTATGAGGCCGAGTTGCAACAACGTGAGTGTACATTAGAAAAAGATTGCATTCGCACTTGGTTCTTTGTGCAAAATGTAGATGTGAACTATGCCGGTATGGTACAAGCCCGTCGCTATAATTTCCTGGACCAGGGGCTTACCGAACATACTCACTATATAGCCAGTACAGGTATTGAAGGGCGTCATGCAAATCCAAAGATTCATGTTTTATTAGATGCTTATGCTGTCAAAGGACTCCAACCCGGCCAGATTAAATACCTTTATGCATTAAGTCATTTAAGTCCTACAGCCATTTATGGGGTAACCTTTGAAAGAGGTGTTAGTGTATTATATGGAGACAGATGCCAGTTGTATATTAGCGGAACTGCCAGCATTGATAACAAAGGTGAGGTTTTGCACAAAGGAGATGTTGAATCTCAGACTCGCAGGATGTGCGAAAATGTAGAAAAACTATTGGAAGAGGGAGGCTCTGGTTTTCAGGATTTAGCACAAATAATTATTTATCTGCGCGATGCTGCAGATTATAAAGTTATCAGGCTTATGCTTGATAAACAATTCCCGGAGATTCCAAAACAGTATGTACTTGCCTCTGTTTGCCGTCCTACCTGGCTTATTGAAATGGAATGCATTGCTATTCGGAAAAAAAATAATCCTGAGTTTGGTAATCTATAAACATCTTATATGCTTAATATTCATTGGCTTCTTTATCCTATAAGTGATTAAGAAGCCTTTGTTATGTTTAAGCCAATGTAATATCTAAGTAAGTGATACAAAAGTATCAGTTATCAGGAATATTATATTATTTGTTAGCTGTGTTCCATGGTTATTTCTCTTTACTAGTTATTCTATAATGAAAAAAGCAGATTTATTCTAAGGTAATTTGGCTAAATCCTCTTGCTTAATGCTGTTAATAAGATTCAGCTAATCAGCTTTATGCTCTGGTAGAGAGATGTTTGGATATAAATGATTCGTGCATTATCATATTAAATACACCGTTAAATGGTTTTTAAATAGAGGAATTATAGATAGTTTATTCCATTTATTAATAATAAAATTCTATTTAATTTTAGCCAGTTAATAAAGTGTTATTAATAGATAAAATTGTATTTGTAATCCATTGTCGCAATATTTACTTTTGCTAACGTAATAATAGGTATTTCTCATGCACGTTTTCCAGTTGATAAGTATATAGATATTACAGACCGAAAAAATAATTATTATGAAAAAGATATTTTTAGCCGTTATGACGTTAATTTTAACCAGCTCTTTCTCTAATGGAAATAAGAAAGAGGTTTATAAGGATGCTTCGGCTCCGGTAAAAGACAGAGTGGAAGACTTGCTTAAGCGAATGACTCTGGAAGAAAAAGTGGGGCAAATGAACCAGTTTGTAGGTATAGAACATTTTAAGTCTGCTCAGGCTTCATTAACCGCAGAAGAGCTGAGGACTAACACTGCCAATGCATTCTACCCCAACACTACTGTTGAAGACATGATTAAATGGACTGAAACCGGAGGAATAGGTTCATTCCTGCATGTGTTAACATTGAAAGAGGCTAATTATCTGCAATCATTGGCCATGAAGAGCCGTCTGCAGATTCCTATCATCTTTGGTATTGATGCTATTCACGGAAATGCCAATGCTCCCGATAATACAGTTTATCCTACCAATATTGGTCTGGCTTCTTCTTTCGATCTGGATATGGCATATAAAATTGCTCGCCAAACTGCACAAGAGATGCGTGCCATGAATATGCACTGGACATTTAACCCGAATGTGGAAGTTGCCCGCGATGCCCGTTGGGGAAGAGTTGGTGAAACTTATGGAGAAGATCCTTATTTGGTTACATTAATGGGAGTTCAGTCTGTTAAGGGATATCAGGGAAATCTGAATGGAAAAGAAGATGTGCTGGCTTGTATCAAGCATTTTGTGGGAGGTAGCGAGCCTCTTAACGGAACCAATGGTGCACCGGCCGATTTATCTGAACGTACACTTCGCGAAGTTTTCTTCCCACCATTTAAAGCTGGTGTTGAAGCTGGCGCCATGTCGTTGATGACAGCGCATAACGAACTGAACGGCATTCCTTGCCACACCAATGAATGGCTGATGGAAGATGTTCTTCGTAAAGAATGGAAGTTCCCGGGATTTGTGGTTAGCGATTGGATGGATATTGAACATACGCATGATTTGCATGCTACGGCCGAAAATATTAAAGAGGCTTTCTATCAAAGCATCATGGCCGGAATGGATATGCACATGCATGGCATTCTTTGGAACGAATATGTAGTAGAACTTGTAAAAGAAGGTCGTATTCCCGAATCACGTATTGACGAATCTGTTCGTCGTATTCTGGATGTAAAGTTCCGTCTCGGACTGTTTGAAAATCCTTATGCCGACGAAAAACAGAGCATGAAAATCCGCTTGAGCGATGAACACAGAGCAACAGCACTCGAAGCTGCACGCAATGGTATTGTTCTGTTAAAGAATACCGGAGTACTTCCTCTTTCTCAGGATAAATATAAAAAAGTATTGGTTACAGGTATCAACGCCAATGATATGAATATTCTGGGCGACTGGAGTGCGGTTCAGAAAGAAGAGAATGTAACTACAATCCTTGAAGGATTAAAAATGATAGCACCTCAGACTAACTTTGACTTTGTTGATCAGGGATGGGATCCTCGTAACATGGATCAGGCTAAGGTTGATGAGGCTGCAGATAAAGCAAAAGATGCTGATTTGAACATAGTGGTAGCGGGAGAGTACATGATGCGTTTCCGCTGGAAGGACCGTACCGGAGGTGAAGATACCGATCGCTCGGATATTGATTTGGTGGGCTTGCAGAACGAGTTGATTAAGAAAGTTGCCGCTTCCGGTAAACCTACAATCCTTATTCTGGTTAATGGTCGTCAGCTTGGTGTTGAATGGGCTGCCGAAAACCTTCCTGCTATTGTTGAAGCATGGGAACCGGGAATGTATGGCGGTCAGGCTGTAGCAGAAATCCTTTATGGAAAGGTAAATCCTTCTGCTAAACTTGCGGTAACTATTCCTCGCAGCGTTGGTCAGTTGCAAATGATTTATAATCATAAGCCTTCTCAGTATTTCCACCCTTATGTAGTGAAACCAAGTACTCCGCTTTATCCATTTGGATTCGGATTGTCGTACACAACTTATAAGTATGACGACTTGACTCTTGATAAAACTGAAATAGGAAAAGACGGTAATGTAAATGTCAGCGTTAAGGTTACAAATACCGGAAATCGTGACGGAGTAGAGATTGTTCAGCTTTACATTCGCGACAAGTTTAGTTGTGTAACCCGTCCGGTTAAGGAACTTAAAGATTTTGCCCGTGTTGCTTTGAAAGCGGGAGAAAGTAAAATAGTGAAGTTTAACGTAACACCAGATAAGCTTGCCTTTTATGATAAAAAGATGAATTGGCAGGTTGAACCGGGAGAGTTCGTCATTATGGTAGGAACGTCGTCGGAAGATAGTGAATTACTAACGAGAAGTTTTTTGGTTAAATAAAGAATGTTTAGAGTGAGTTGCGCAGCTCGTTTTTATGACCTGCGCAACTCGAAAACGCGACCTGCACAGCTCGCTGAATCGACCTGCGCAACTCGATTTAAATGTCAGGGCAGTTATTGAAAAACATTCCACGAATAATTAGTAAATATGATTAGTATGGTTCAGAAAATAAAAAGTATAACGGCCGGTGCTTTAATAATAGCAGGCTTTGTGTCATGCTGTACGGCTAAGGAAGTAACAGATAGTGAAGTTAAAGCAGGCTCATTAAGAACTGTGGAAACTCAGAATTTACTGAAGAATCTTAAGTCATTTCCGGAAAATGGATTTATGTTCGGTCATCAGGACGATACGGCTTATGGCATTGGTTGGGATGGAGATCAGAATCGTTCCGACGTAAAAAGTGTATGCGGCGACTATCCCGCTGTTTGCGGATGGGATTTGGGACACATAGAACTGGGTGCAGATAAGAATCTGGATAATATTCCTTTCGAAAGAATTCGTCAGGATATCATTGCACAATACCTTCGTGGCGGACTTAATACCGTAAGCTGGCACTTAAATAACCCACTAACCGGAGGCGATGCATGGGATGTTAAAACTGCCGGTGTGGTAACTTCTGTTCTTCCGGGCGGAGCTAAACACGATCAATTTATTGGCTGGTTAGGGAAACTGGCTACTTTTTTAAATTCCCTTACTACCCCCGACGGAAAAAAGGTTCCGGTACTGTTCCGCCCTTGGCACGAACATACAGGCAGTTGGTTCTGGTGGGGAAGAAGCCATTGTACACCGGAACAATATAAAGAATTGTGGAAAACGACTCACGATTACCTTTCTAAACATGGTGTTAATAACTTGCTTTATGCCTATTCTCCGGGTGGAGAAGATAAGGTAGAAGATTATATTGAAAGATATCCAGGTGATAATTATGTAGATTTACTGGGATTTGACTGCTATCCGTCTGCTGATGTTCAGGGAACAGATGCTTACCGGAAATCAATGACCACAGTTTTAACCTATCTCACACAGTTGGGTAAAGAACATAATAAGCCTATTGCTGTAACAGAAACAGGATTGGAAGCTCTGCCTATTGCCGATTGGTGGACGGAAGTTCTCTTCCCGCTTGTTGATAAGTATCCTATCTCTTATGTTTTAGTATGGCGCAATGCCCGCGAAAAACCAAATCATTTCTATGCCCCTTATCCGGGACAAGCATCGGCAAAAAACTTTGTAGAATTCTATAATCATCCAAAAACCAAGTTTTGCTCAGATATAAAAAACTTGTATAAATAAGAATCTAATCAACTTATAAATAATAATATCTTTATTGTCATGAATCAGTATAACAACAAAATCGAGAAACTATTAGCAGACCATGAAGTCTTCTTAACTCGAAAGAATGAACCCGTAGAAGAAACAAATGGCCTGTTTATACGCTATAAAAATCCCGTTGTTACAGCTGCGCATACTCCTGTAATATGGAGATATGACCTGAATGAAGAAACAAATCCTTTCCTCATGGAGCGTATTGGAATGAATGCAGCTATGAATTCGGGTGCTATAAAATGGAACGGTAAATATATTCTTGTGGTACGTGTAGAGGGAGTCGATCGTAAGTCGTTCTTTGCCGTGGCCGAGAGTCCTAACGGAATAGATAATTTCCGCTTTTGGGATTATCCCCTAACTATGCCCGATACGGAAGATCCTGCGACTAACATTTATGACATGCGCCTTACAGCTCACGAAGACGGATGGATTTACGGTATTTTCTGTGCCGAACGTCTTGATCCTAATGCTCCTGTAGGAGATCTCTCTTCGGCAACAGCTACTGCAGGTATTGCCCGCACAAAAGATTTGAAAACCTGGGAACGCCTTCCTGATTTAAAAACGAAGAGTCAGCAACGTAATGTAGTGCTTCATCCCGAGTTCGTGAATGGCAAATATGCATTATATACCCGTCCGCAAGATGGATTTATCGATGCCGGAAGCGGTGGAGGTATCGGTTGGGCATTGGTTGATGATATGACTCACGCGGTAATTAAAGAAGAAAAAATTATAGATCATCGTTACTATCACACAATAAAGGAAGTCAAAAACGGAGAAGGGCCTCACCCCATTAAAACCGCCAAAGGGTGGCTTCACTTGGCTCACGGGGTAAGAGGATGCGCTGCCGGATTGCGTTATGTACTTTATATGTATATGACTTCTCTGGAAGATCCAACTAAACTAATAGCTTCTCCGGCCGGATATTTCATGGCTCCCGTAGGAGAAGAAAGATTTGGCGATGTGTCTAATGTACTGTTCAGCAACGGTTGGATAGCCGACGAAGATGGAACTGTGTTTATTTATTATGCATCATCCGATACACGTATGCATGTAGCTACCTCAACTGTTGATAAGTTGGTGGATTATTGCATGAATACTCCTGAAGATGGTTTTACCACTTCGGCTTCGGTAGAAACATTGAAGAAACAAATTGAAAAGAATCTAAGTCTGCTAGCCAATAAATAGCAGATTGAATCGTTAAGTTGTTAACAAAAGAGTTGACACAAAGATTTAATTTTGAAAAACATCATGGTAAAACTATCAGAAAAAATAGGATACGGTTTCGGAGATATGGCATCTTCTATGTTCTGGAAGATATTTGGAATGTTCCTTTTGTATTTTTACACAGACGTTTATGGTCTGGCACCTGCAGCAGTAGGAACAATGTTTTTAGTAACTCGTGTATGGGATTCTTTTCTTGATCCGGTTATCGGAGTAATTGCCGACAGAACCAATACCCGTTGGGGAAAGTTCCGTCCGTACCTGCTCTTTGTAGCTGTTCCGTTCGGTATTATTGGTGTGCTTACCTTTGTTACACCCAATTTTAGTATTGAGTGGAAACTGGTATACGCTTATATAACCTATACGCTGATGATGATGGTCTATTCAACCATCAATGTACCGTATGCTTCTTTGCTGGGTGTAATGACACCGAGTCCGAATGAACGCACCACGCTTTCCTCTTACCGTATGTTCTTTGCTTATCTGGGTAGTTTTATTGCTTTGTTAATCATTCAGCCATTGGTAGAATTCTTCTCAAAGATTGGTGGAACGGTTAATCCTCAGCAGGGATGGACTTACGGAGTAGGTGTTATTGCAATTATGTGTGTGGCTTTGTTCCTGGGATGTTTTGCACTGACAAAAGAACGTGTAATTCCGGTGAAAGAAGAGGCGAAGAGCACGCTCAAAGAAGATTTACTCGACTTGTGGCGTAATCGTCCCTGGTGGATATTATTGGGAGCGGGTATTGCAGCATTGATCTTTAACTCAATCCGTGATGGAGCAACTATTTATTATTTCAAGTATTATATTCTGGAAGACAACTCTCTTAAAATAGCATCATTGGGAGTAACAGTAACGTGGACTTCATTATACCTGGCACTTGGTCAGGCATCAAATATGATTGGTGTGGCATTGGCTGCTCCGGTGGCAAATCATATCGGAAAGAAAAATACTTATATGGCGGCAATGGCTATGGCTACGGTTCTTAGTATCATCTTCTATTGGTTTTCTGCTAATCAGTTGATTCTTATATTTGTATTCCAGGCTTTAATTAGCATCTGCGCCGGAATAATCTTCCCGCTTTTATGGTCAATGTATGCAGATATAGCCGATTATTCTGAATTAAAATGTGGTCGCCGTGCCACCGGATTAATATTCTCTTCCTCTTCCATGTCTCAAAAACTGGGATGGACACTGGGAGGAGCGCTAACCGGCTGGTTACTTGGTTACTTTGGGTTCAAGGCAAACGTAGCTCAATCAGAATCTGCTATATCAGGAATAAAGATGATGCTTAGCTTCTTACCGGCGGTAGGTACTGTTCTTTCAGTTATTTTCATCTCTCTTTATCCTTTAAGTGAAAAGAAAGTAAAGGAAATAACAGAGAAACTTGAGGAACGTCGTAAAATTGAAAAGTAGATAACTATGAACAAAATAAGTGAATTAAAGTCCGAAATGCTGGATGTTCTGCAAAACAATATCCTTCCGTATTGGGAGAAAAATATGCAGGATCATGAAAATGGAGGTTTCTATGGACGAATGACCGGCGACGAGAAATTAATGCCGGAAGCAGAAAAAGGAGCCATACTCAATGCCCGCATTTTGTGGACTTACTCGTCTGCTTATCGTTTACTGAAATCTAGTGAATATTGGGAAATGGCTACCCGCGCCAAACGATATCTCATTGATAATTTCTATGATAAACGATATGGTGGAATTTATTGGTCGCTCGATAATAAAGGAAATCCGCTGGATACTAAGAAGCAGATTTATGCGCTTGGCTTTGCCATTTACGGACTGAGCGAGTATCACAGAGCAACGGGTGATAGAGAAGCACTTGATTATGCCATTATGTTATTTAAATCTATAGAAGAGCATAGCTTTGATAAGGAGAAAAACGGATATCTTGAAGCGTTGACTCGTGAATGGAATGAGATTGAAGATATGCGTCTTAGCGAGAAAGATGCCAACGAAAAGAAAACGATGAATACGCATCTTCATATTCTTGAACCTTATACTAACCTTTACCGGGTATGGAAGAATGATGAACTCAGAAAGCAAATAAAGAATTTGGTAGAGGTCTTTCTTGATAAGATATTAAATAAAGAAACCAATCATTTGAAGTTGTTCTTTGATGAAAACTGGAATGGGAAAGATCATATTATCTCTTACGGACATGATATTGAGGCTTCCTGGCTTATTCACGAAGCTGCTCTGGTTCTTGAAGATGAATCGTTATTAAAGAGGGTAGAGGCCGTTGTTCCAAAAATTGCTAATGCCGCGGGTGAAGGACTTCAAGCGGATGGAGGCATGATTTACGAAAAAAACACAGAAACAGGTGAAGTTGATGCCGATCGCCATTGGTGGGTTCAGGCAGAAACGGTAGTAGGATATATTAATCTCTATGAATATTTCAACAATGAAGACGCTCTTGAAAAGGCTTTGCAATGCTGGAATTTTATAAAGAAGCATCTCATCGACAGTAAAAATGGTGAATGGTTCTGGAGCCTGAAAGCCGATGGAACTATTAATACTGCTGACGATAAAGCAGGCTTCTGGAAATGTCCGTACCATAACGGACGTATGTGCATGGAATTATTAGGGCGATTTCAATAAGGTAGTTTAGTGGTAAGTAAGATCAGGGGTGAAATATATCCTGATCTTATTTTTTTAGAATTCTTTTGTTATACTTAATTTTTTAAAGATGAAACTTAAATCAATACTACAGACTCTTTTAATATGTGCGTTTGTTCTACCTTGCTTTTCACAGAATAGTAATACGAAGAATGTGACTGGTAGTGAACGGGAACATTTATCAATGGACTTTGGATGGCGTTTTGCCTTAGGTCATGCAAAAGACTATGCAAAAGATTTCTCGAACGGGACAAGCTATTTTACCTATCTTACAAAAACCGGTTATGGTGATGGCGCAGCGGCTCCGGAATTTGAGGATAGGACTTGGCGCGAAGTAGATATACCTCACGATTGGGCGGTGGAACTTCCTTTTTCTGCTGAGGCTAGTCACAGTCATGGCTATAAAACAATAGGATGGAAGTACCCGGAAACTTCTGTTGGATGGTACCGGAAAAGATTTCAGATTCCGGCATCTGATCTGGGAAGAAAGATCAGTATTCAGTTCGACGGCATTCATCGCAATTCAACGGTCTGGATAAACGGCTTTTATGTAGGAAACGAGCCAAGTGGTTATGCTTCTTCAGTTTATGATATAACAGACTACTTGAATTATGGAGGAGAAAATGTTGTAGCAGTGCGCGCTGATGCAAGCATTGAAGAAGGTTGGTATTATGAAGGTGCCGGAATATACAGACATGTGTGGCTTAATAAAACAGACAGACTGCATGTTGCTCAGTATGGAACCTTTGTAACTTCTGAATTGAAGGACAATAATGCCGAGTTAACAATTCGCACAACAGTTGAAAATCAGTATCCCGAAACTGCTAAATTTACCATAGAACAAACACTGTTCGATGCAGCCAATGTTGCGGTTGCCAGTCAGACGTATGGCTCTCTCTCTTTGGGAGGAAATCTGAATAATACTTTCTTCCAGAAGCTGAAAGTGGAAAATCCAAAACTTTGGTCCATTGAATCTCCTTATCTCTATCGTCTTGAAACGCTGGTGAAGCAGGATGGAAAGATTGTGGATTGTTACAATACGAATGTAGGAATCCGTACGGTTCGTTTTGATCCAAACAAAGGATTCTTCCTCAATGGCAAGAATGTAAAGATCAAAGGTGTTAATAATCATCAGGATCATGCCGGTGTAGGTACTGCAATTCCCGATGCTTTGCAGGAGTTCCGTATTATGAAGCTTAAGGAAATGGGCTGCAACGCAATTCGAACTTCTCATAACCCAGCCACACCCGAATTTCTTGATGCTTGCGACAGATTGGGAATGTTGGTTCTTGACGAAAACAGGCTAATGGGAATTAATCAGGAGCATTTTGATTTACTTAAACGCTTTATGGTTCGAGACAGGAATCATCCATCTATAGTAATCTGGTCGTTGGGTAATGAAGAATGGAAGATAGAGGGGAATGAAAAAGGAGCAAGGATAACCAAAACAATGCAGGAGTATGCACAGAAGGTTGATTCATCTCGTGCATTTACAGCTGCCGTATCCGGTGGATGGGATAATGGCAGTGGACAGACAATGCAGGTTATGGGTTATAATTATATAGTGCAGGGTGATATTGATGTTCATCATAAAAAGTTCCCATGGCAATGTGGCATCGGTACTGAAGAAAGTAATACGATAGGGACTCGTGGCGTTTATGCGGACGATCGTGCCAACGGACGTATGGCTGCAACTAATCGTATGCCCGAGAATGTGGGAACAGAATCCGGATGGAAGTTCTATCTCGAACGCCCTTTCCTTGCCGGTCTTTTCTTCTGGACAGGATTCGATTATCGTGGTGAGGCTAATCCGCTGGTATGGCCGGCTGTGAATTCAGAGTTCGGACTTGTTGATCTTTGTGGTTTCCCTAAAGATATTTTCTATTATCTGAAATCTTGGTGGACAAATAAACCGGTGATGCATATTATGCCTCATTGGAACTGGAAAGGCAACGAAGGAAAAGAGATTAAAGTGACTATTTATAGCAATGCTGATGAAGTAGAATTGGTCTTGAATAAGAAAAGTCTGGGTAAAAAGACAATGCCGAAAAATGGTCATATTGACTGGATGGTTACTTATCAATCGGGAACTCTTCAGGCTAAAGGATTTACTGACAATAAAATGGTGGTAACTCAGCAAGTAAAAACAACAGATATTCCTGCTAAAATTGTTCTTTCTGCAGACAGAACTCAAATTAAAGCAGACGGTCAGGATGTCTCTGTTATTACTGTGCAGGTCAATGATAAGAAAAACCGAATGGTTCCAACTGCCGACAATGAAATAGAGTTTACACTCGATGGTCCCGGAAAAATTATTGGTGTTGGCAATGGCGATCCTGCTTCTCACGATCCGGAACAATTTGTGGAATCAGTACAAAGAGCTTCGGTTACAGGATTAAAATTAATGCAATCCTCTTCTATGCAAAGTATTGATAAGTTTATAGAAAGTACAGATGAAGCAAATTGGAAGAACGCTTTCGAAAAAGGTTATGGTGAATATGATTTCTCAAAGAACCTAATCATTAAAGGCTCTTTCTTCTTATCCGATTTTAATGATAAGACAGAGATTACATTTTATGCAAAAAATCTGACAGAAAATCAATCACTCTATGTAAATGGCAAACTATTGGCCGAAGGCATTAAACGAGATAATCCTGATCAGGGTTATGTACTCGATCATAATATATTGAAGAATGGTGAGAATGTAGTTGCTTTCGTGGGTAAACCTATTGCGAAGAAAGTTCGCTGGGAAGAGATAAGCACTAATCCCGGAGAAATAAAAATCTATAATCCAGCTGCTCAGTGGAAAAGGAAATTGTTCAGTGGATATGCTCAGATTATCGTGAAGTCTTCTAAAAATGAAGGAGAAATAACATTGAAAGCTACTTCCGGCGGAGTGCAAAGCTCTGTTATTAAGATTAATTCAAAGTCGGGTAATTTTTAATCTAGAGTTAGAGTTTTAAATATAGAATTGCTCTTTCAATTAATGGTTGGTATGGGAATGAAAATAAACCACTAGCTTTTAAATATAGAATAGATAGTCTCATTTATTGACCATTACAAGGTTGAAAACAAATCTGTATCTTATAAACGTCAAACTGTTTAATAGTAGTAAGTTGTATTAAATGGGGTCTAAAAAACTAATTTGTATCTATTAAACATAGAAAAGCTCGTCTTATTTATTTAATTCGGATTAGCTTAAGTAACTTAATTCACTCATAGAGGAATGCAAATACAGCAACCTCGATGAGTGAATTTTATTATAAGAAGTATATTCTTAATGACGCCTGAGCATTTAAATCTTTCAAAAGTATTATTCGAAGTGCAGATATAGGTATTTCTCATTGCTAATTTACTGTGTACAATCATGCAATCCAAACTAAAACTACACTGTTCTTTTTCTAAATTGGTTACTACGGCTAGGCTTATGCTGATGTATTATGTCGATTTTATTGCTTTTCTTGAAAAAAAATAAAAGGACTGGGAATATATTCTTCAAAAAGCCAATTATGAACCTCCAAATGTTGAATTCGAATTAGAACTTGTTTTTGATTAAGGGGGTTACTTTTTTAAAGAAGTATCTGAAACACCATTCTATAGCTGATTCGGATGCTTCTTTATGCATTGTAAGGTTTTACTGGACAGCAATACATTTGAATCTTTCAAAAGTGTTATCCCGAAATATGGATTTGAGTATTAGGGAATATACTTTCAGAATTAGAAGAATCTTGTATGACAGCAATAGAATTTCTTACTATGAATAGAAGTTTGTTTTTTATAGCAATAAAGAACTTATTTCGCTAAAAGAAGAAATTGTTGCAAAAGTAAACTGAAGTCTCTGAGAATTGAATATCTGAAAACTCTTTCAGAATAGATCGAAATATAAGAATTAAAAAGGGATAAGGAGCGATAAAAAGCCGGAATCGACCGTTAGATATCCTGATAAAAGGCATAAAAAAAGAGGTTGTTCCAAGTAGCAGAACAACCTCTTCCTATTTTTATGAGGCTTAAGCCTTTTATTCTCTCAAATTACAAGCCGTAGCTAAATGCATTGATTGTTTCATAAACAATGCTGGCAAGACCTAATCCTACAATACCGATTAAACAGATCGCAAGGCTTACCTTTGTGTAATTATCGCTCTTGAATGTAGCAATAGGATTTTCGTTCTTGTTGATGTACATTGCTTTTACAACTAGCAAATAGTAATACAAAGAGATTACAGTATTTACCAATGCAATGAATACAAGCAAGTAGAATCCGCTCTTGAAAGCAGCCATGAAGATAAAGATCTTACTGAAGAATCCTGCGAAAGGAGGAATACCTGCCAGTGAGAACAATGCTAAAGTCATGATGAACGAAAGTTTTGGATTTGTAAGATACAAACCATTGTAGTCGTCCATTTCAATTTTACCGCTTCTTTGTTCAATGATAGAAATAATTCCGAATGCTGCTAAGTTAGCTACTACGTAAACTAGTACGTAGTAAACCAAAGAAGTCATACTCATTGCTGTTCCTCCAATTACACCCAGCATGATATATCCTGCTTGTGAAATAGAAGAGAATGCAAGGAATCTTTTCAGGTTCTGTTGACGTACAGCAAACAAGTTAGCCATTGTAATAGTGATAATGATAATTCCGTAAAGTATTGCTTGCCATTCAGCGATCATTGATCCAAATACTTTAGTAAGAATTGTCAGTAAAACAAATGCTGCTGATCCTTTAGAGATAACCGACAGGTAAGAAGTCACAGCTGTTGGTGCACCTTGGTACACGTCTGCTGTCCACAAGTGGAAAGGAACCAATGAAATTTTGAATCCCATTCCTGTGAAGAAGAATACAAATCCAAGGATTTGCATAAGGTTTCCTTCTAATGCTGCAGGTATGTCATTAAAGTAAAGTGTTCCGCATGAACCGTATATCATGGATAAACCAAACAATAACAGTCCCGAAGAGAACATTGCTGTAAGAATGTATTTAGCACCAGCTTCTGCAGAGTTGTGTCTGTATTTGTCTAAAGCTACTAATGCAGCCATAGGAATAGAAGCTGTTTCAAGTCCGATATAGAACATCAGGAAGTTTCCTGATCCAATCATGAAATACATACCAAGCAGAGTAGAGAGTGTAAGTACATAGAACTCTCCTTGCTTAATGTTTGTATCCTCACGTTGCAACCATGTGTGTGCTTGTAAAAACACAATCAGTGTTCCAAAAGAGAGGATGCTCTTCACGATTGTCATCATTGGGGTATAGTAATACATACCGCCAAATATTTCCGCCGGTGCAGAGGGTATCAGATTTGCCAGCGTATGAACGCCAAGTAGCAAACAAGCTGTCAGTGAAAAGTATTTGCGTCCTTTTTCTCCTGCTAATAAATCAAATAATAGCAAAAGAACAATTACTGCAATGAGCGACAGCTCTTCTTTCATATATAGAAATTGACTATAATCCATTTTCTTCAGATTTTAATTCGTTATAAATTGGTTAGAGCGTTTACTACAGGCAACACACTATCACTAATCATGTTACTAATCCAGAGTGGAGCAATACCAAGTCCGGCAACAGCAACAATCAGACAGATTACAGAGAATCTTTCATCCCATGTTGCATCTGTAAGTTTCAGATGCTCTTTGTTCTCAACATTTCCATAAAGAACCTTTCCAACCAGACGAAGAATATAAACCGCTGTGATTACGATTGAAGTAGTAGCAATAATAGTTACTACACGGTGGAACATATCTGTGTGTTCGAATGAACCAACAAAGATTGTCATTTCAGCAACGAAACCACTTAAACCTGGAAGACCAAGGTTAGCAAGACCGGCAATTACGTAACATACAGAAAGGAAAGGCATAATTTTCATCAAACCACTTAATTCGCGAATATCACGGGTGTGTGTACGGCCATAGATCATACCGATTAAGGCGAAGAACAAGGCTGTCATCAAACCGTGAGATAACATCTGAATAATAGCACCTGTACTTGCTGTCTGATTCATCATCAGGATAGCGAAAAGTACCAAACCACAGTGACTTACTGAAGAGTAAGCATTGATGTATTTCAAGTCCTTTTGAACAATAGCACTGAATGCACCGTAAACTACACTGATTGATGTCAGGATAAGGAAGATCCAACCAAGCTGGTTAGCTGCTTCTGGCATCAGATACATTGCAATACGGAAACATCCGTAACCTCCCAGTTTCATAAGTACTCCGGCGTGAAGCATAGATACAGCTGTTGGGGCTGAAGCGTGACCGTCAGGAGACCAAGTGTGGAATGGGAACAAAGCACCAAGTACACCAAATCCTAAGAAAGTAAGAGGGAAGAAAATTAATTGCGAGTCCACTGGAATGTTATGCATTTTTGCAATCTCCAGAATGTTCATGCTAGTTGCACCCGAGCAGAAATAAATTCCAAGGATACCAACCAATAGCATTGCAGAAGCACCCATCAACATCAGGGTAAGCTTCATTGCTGCATATTCTTTCTTACCACTACCCCAAACTCCGATAAGCAGGTACATTGGGATAAGAGCAATTTCGTAGAACATAAACATGGCGAACATGTCTATTGTAATAAAGAATCCGAAAACTCCTAATGACAATAAGCAGAACCAAAGGAAGTATTCTTTGGTTTGTACAGACATCTGCCAGGAAGCAAATGTTCCTGTGAATACAATAACAGCAGATAGTAACAGCATGGCTACTGAGATACCATCTACTCCAAGTGATAATTTTATATTAAGTGGTGCATACCACGTAACATCTGATCTGAAAAGCATTTCTGCAGTGTCACCGGCTCCCCGTGCGGCAAGATATAAGTAGGTAAGTACGCCTGCCAATACTAGCAGTAATGTAGAACCTACAACCATCACACCTCTGATTTGCTTAATGTTGCGGCTTAACCACAAACCAAGCATCATTAACAGAGGTATGAAAACGAATAATGTTAAAAAGTTCATATCTATTCTGTTTTTTATTTAGATAAATAGAAGTAATCCTACAATAATAACTAAAGCACCTATCAGGAATACGTAAGCATATTGCTGAACACGTCCTGACTGGAATCCGCGGATAGAGAAAGATGCTTCCTGTGTGCTCCATGCAAGGAAATTCATAAATCCGTCTACTACGTGGCGGTCAAACCAGGCAATAGGAGTAGAGATACAACGGAAGATAACCTTGTGTGTAATAAACATCCATACTTCGTCAATATAAAAACGATGTGTAGCTGCTGTATGAAGTCCGCGGAACTTTTTGCCCAACATGTTTGGAATTGTCTGTTCCGGTTTGCGATAGAATATAGTAGCGATTATAATAGAAGCCACTGCAACACATACACTGACACTAGCAACTACTACATCAAGGTGGATGTGATATGCTTCACCGTTACTACTTACCAATTCTCCGAATGGAATGAAACCTGCTACTAAAGTTATAGCTGCAAGGAACATTAATGGGAATGTCATTACAAGTGGAGATTCGTGAGGAGTGTGTTCGTGTTTTGCTTCTTTACCCCAGAATATGTTGTAATAAAGACGGAACATATAGAATGCTGTAAGACCAGCAACAAATGTCATTAACCATCCGATTACAGGACTGAACTTGAACGCTGCAGCAAGAATTTCGTCCTTACTGAAGAATCCAGAGAAAGGAGGAATACCTGCGATAGCCAAACAAGCAATAAGGAATGTGGCGTGAGTGATAGGCATATATTTGCGAAGACCGCCCATGTGATCCATTTCGTTGCTGTGAACAGCGTGGATAATTGAACCTGCTCCTAAGAATAATAATGCTTTAAACATTGCGTGTGTAAACAAGTGGAACATAGAAGCCATGTAACCAAGACCTTCGTGTGTATCCATTCCTGTACAAACACCTAATGCTACAATCATGAAACCAATCTGTGAGATGGTTGAGAAAGCAAGCACACGTTTAATATCTGTCTGTACGCAGGCAATTGTTGCAGAGAATAATGCAGTAAATGCACCGACATAAGCTATAGCCGACAATACATCAGGAGCAAAACCGATATATAATGGGAACATTCTTGCTACTAAGTATACACCGGCAACAACCATTGTTGCAGCATGGATCAATGCAGAAACCGGAGTTGGACCTTCCATTGCATCTGGCAACCAAATGTGGAATGGGAACATGGCACTCTTACCGGCACCACCAAGAAACATCAGTCCTAATCCCCATGCAATTACACTACCACCAAGGAATGTTTGTCCGGCTGCTGTCTTAAGAACTGTTTCACAAGTACCACTCATCAATTCAGTGAAGCTGAATGTATTTCCGAAGAAAGACAGGATAAGGATACCAAGTAAAAATCCTAAGTCGGCAAAACGAGTAACGATAAATGCTTTCTTAGATGCTGCGACAGCAGTTGGTTTTGTATAATAGAAACCGATCAACAGATAAGAAGAAACACCCACAAGTTCCCAGAAAATATACATCTGGAAAATGTTGGTTGCTAAAACCAATCCCATCATAGCAAAGGTGAAGAGTGAAAGGAATGCATAGTAACGATGGAAACCTTTTTCACCTTTCATGTATCCCATACTGTAGATGTGAACCATGAATGATACTGTTGATACAACTACTAACATCATTACAGAAATAGGATCAAGGAAAACACCTATGTCAATGTGAAGATGTTGAGTAAAACGTAGCCATTCTATATTATAAGGAATGAGCGTCTGATAGATTCCGTTTACACGCGGAGCAGTAAAATACTGAATTGCGGTAAGGTAGGATAGCACAGTAACAATACCCAAAGATATTGTTCCACATATTCCTGCTACACTAGGTTTAAGCTTGTGTCCCGTCAATCCTAAGAAAAGGAACATTAGCACCGGAAGCAGTAAGATAAATATTGTATATTCCATAATGTCTCTTTATTAATGTTTCATTTCTTCGATGTCCTTCACTTGAATACCTCGTACGTTGCGATAGATATTGATAATGATTGCAATACCAACAGCTGTTTCGGCAGCAGCAATTGCAATGGCAAAGAGCGTGAAGAAGTGACCTTCTAACTGATCAGGAAACAAAAAGCGGTTAAACACTGCAAAGTTGATGTCTGATGCGTTCAATATAAGTTCCAATGATATAAGCATAGCCAGCGTGTTTTTGCGGGTTAAGAATCCGAAGACTCCGGCAAACATCATGATGGTGCTTACTATTAAATAATATTCTACTTGTATTTCCATTCTCTTTTATCTTTTACGTGCGATTACTAAACCTCCGATGATACAAGCAAGCAGTAAGATGCTGACTGCTTCGAAAGGCAACAAATATTGTTGCTTACCACTACCCATAAGTGCATGACCGATTGTTTTCATACCTAATTCCTGTGATTCAGCTGTAGCTGTAGGAACGAAGTTGTGAGTCAAAACAATGAATAATACAATTGCAGCACCGGCAATGGCAGAAATCAGACTAGCCAGAAGTTTGCTTTTATTCATTTTCTTATTCAAGCTCTGATCAGAGTTGGTAAGAAGTATCGAGAATACATACAGGACTACAATACCTCCTGCATAAACCATTAATTGTACAGCTCCCAGGAATGTATAATCCAATAGGAAATAGATAGCTGCCGTGCCGAATAGAACGAACAGCAGATAAGTGGCTGAACGTAGAATCTTACTGGTGGTAACAGTCAACACCGAAAAGATGGTGATGAAAATTGCCACAACGAAGAATGCTACTTGTTGAAGTGTTATATCCATATTCATTTACTTTTTTTCTTCTGTTAAACCTTCACTATTCGGTTTCTTTTTTACTACAACTGTTGAACCTTCGTTGTTAAGCTGCTTAATAAGCTTACTACGATCAAAGACAGCATGCTCGAAAGAATTATCAAACTTGATGGCATCGTGAGGACATGCAGTTACGCAAAGTTGGCAATACATGCAGCTTCCAAGGTCATATTGATATTTCACTAATACTTTTTTCTTCTTACCTTCTTCGTCGGTAACCATTTCTGAAATTACATTGATGGTATCGTTTGGACAAGCCATCTGACAAAGTCCGCAGGCAACACATTTGTGCTGGTTGTTCTCGTCGTGAGGCATAACCAGTGTACCGCGGAAACGGTCGGATATTTTCAAAGTAGCCCGGTTTTCAGGGTATTGCTCTGTGGTTTTCTTGCGGAAGAACACTGTGATACTGGTTTTCATACCTATCAGTAAGGTCTTCAAACCACCAAACAGTGAGCCTATATATTGATTAAAACTATTCATATCTTTCTATTAATTAAAAGTGTAATCCAAATACAACAATGAGTACCATCAACAATAAGTTGAACATACTGATTGGCACCAAAAACTTCCATTCAAGTTTCAATATCTGGTCGATACGCAAACGTGGGAATGTCCATTTAATCCACATAAGCAGGAATACTACAAAGAAGGCTTTTGCAAAGAACCATACAAATCCTGGAATGAAGTCCATTATTGCATTGAATCCGTCAAGACCAGAAACGTGGAATGGCATCCATCCTCCTAAGAATACTGTTGCAGCTACACCCGATACGATAAACAAGTTCAGGTATTCTGCAAGGTAGAAGAAACCGAAGTGCATACCAGAATACTCTGTGTGGTATCCGGCAGTAAGTTCAGATTCTGCTTCAGGTAAGTCGAACGGACCACGGTTGGTTTCAGCGTTACCGGCAATAAGGTAAACAATGAAAGCAATCACTGCAGGAATATGACCTTTGAAAATATTCCATCCGTCAGCCTGACCTTCTACGATTTCAGAGAACGACATTGTTCCTGTAAGTACTACCATTGTAAGGATAGAAAGACCAACTGAAAGTTCGTAACTGATAATCTGAGCACCACTACGCATAGCACCAATCAATGTGAACTTGTTGTTACTACTCCATCCAGCAAGCAGAATACCTACAACTCCGATAGAAGAAGCTGCCATAAGGAAGAATACACCAATATTAAAGTTGATAATTTCCATTCCTTTGTTTATAGGTAAACAAGCGAATGAAAGGATAGAAGCGAGAATTACCATATATGGAGCCAGATTGTAAAGCAATCGGTCCGAGTTTTTCAGAGTGATAATCTCCTTGATTAACATTTTAAATACGTCGGCAAAGACCTGCATTAAACCGTATTTACCAACACGGTTAGGACCAAGACGACATTGGAAGAATGCACATACCTTACGCTCCATATAAATAAGAACGATAGCAAGTACAGCATACATTAGCATAATGCAAACGCCAATGACAACACATTCCAGGAATATGGCCAAGCCTTCAGGCATGAAGCCTGTAAGCAAGCCATGTATCCAGCTTGAAACTATACTAAAATCAAACATATCTTTTATATTTTATTTATCTATCAATATCAGGTACTACATAGTCAAGCGTTGCACCAATTGCAATTAGGTCGGCAATCTTGGCACCGCGTGTGATGGTATCTATAGCCGATACCAATGGAAGACCGGTTGAACGGTATTTCATACGGTATGGGAATTTATCTCCGTGGCTTTCAATAAATACACCAAATTCTCCACGGCTAGCTTCAACGGAAGCAAAGTAGTTACCCTCTGGTACACGGATGATAGGTTTCATTTTTACTTGATAGTCTCCCGCAGGGATGTTGTCAATAAGTTGTTCGATGATCTTCATTGATTCAAGAATTTCATCCATACGAACCATGTAACGTGCAAAGCAGTCGCCTTCATTGTAAACAATTTCCTTGAAGTCTACTTTTCCGTACATTGCGTAAGGTTTGCGCTTACGTGTATCGCATGCCCATCCTGAAGCACGACCTGTACCTCCGGTAGCACCGAATGAAATAGCGTCTTCACGAGTCAATACGCCAACACCCTTCATACGTTGATGAACAATTATGTTTCCTGTAAAGATGTCGTGGTATTCTTTTAAGATTGGACGAAGGTAAGCTATGAATTCTTTTACGTCTTTTTCGAAATTAGGGTGAAGATCCGCCTGTACACCACCAATGGTGTAGTAGTTCTGAATCAAACGACCTCCTGTTGTTGCTTCGAAGATATCAAGAATCTTTTCACGGTCACGGAAACCATAGAAGAATGCTGTTAAACCACCTAAGTCCATACATGCACATGAGTAGAACAAAAGGTGAGAGTCAATACGTTGAAGTTCGTCCATGATAGTACGGATGTACTGAACACGTTCTGAAACTTCTACGCCCATCGCTTTCTCAATACACATACATACGGCGTGACGATTGTGGTGAGAAGCTAGATAATCAAGACGGTCGGTCAATGCCAGTGTCTGAGGATAAGTCAGACTTTCGTTCATTTTTTCAATACCTCTGTGGATATATCCGCAATAAGGTTCGATCTTTTTGATTGTTTCTCCCTCAAGAGAAGTACGGAAACGAAGTACACCGTGTGTTGCAGGGTGCTGAGGACCGATGTTAACTACATATTCTTTGTCTTCGAAAAGGACATTTGTTTTATTAACCAGATTACCTTCTTCATCAACAGAAAGTTCTTCGGTAGTGTCTTCTGTAACTTCGTTGGTCATGCGAAGAGGATTCAATGAATCATCGTAGTCCTTACGCAATGGATATCCAACCCAGTCTTCGCGCAGGTATAAACGACGCATGTCAGAGTTGTTAATAAAACGAATGCCGAAGAAATCGAACACTTCACGTTCGTTAAATTCGGCAGCTCTCCATAAATCTGTAACTGATGCTAGTTCTGGTTTTTCACGATCGGCAGTCATTGTTTTCAAAACAATGGTGTGGCCGTACACGGTAGATTCCAGATGATATACTACACCCAGTGTTTCGCCCCAGTCCATACCGGTCAGACTTAATAAGAAGTCAAATTGCGTATCCTTATCGTTCTTTAGTCTTTCTGCTAAAGCGTGGAAGGATTCGGCAGGAATGGTAGCAGTCAAGTCACCCTGTTCAGCAAACTGTGCTTCGGGGACGATTTCTAATATTCTGTCTTTTATATTCATAGCTTATTTTTCTTCTTTCTCTTTGCGGTTTACCCCACCGAAGAATTTTTCGAGTTTTACTTTGCGTTGCAATTGCATCATACCGTAATAGAATGCTTCCGGACGTGGAGGACATCCTGGGATGTAAACATCAACCGGCATAATCTGGTCTACTCCGTTTACTACGTGATAAGATTTCTTAAACGGACCACCACTTACAGCGCATCCACCCACAGCAACCACATATTTAGGATCAGGCATCTGGTCGTACAGACGTTTCAATACAGGAGCCATTCTGTCTGTGATAGTACCACAAACCATAATCATATCTGCCTGACGAGGACTGGCACGTGCTACTTCGAACCCGAAACGGGCCATGTCATAACGCGCGGCACCAAGTGCCATGAATTCGATACCGCAACAGCTTGTAGCGAATGTAAGCGGCCAAAGGGAATTGCTTCGTCCCCAGTTGATGAGATCATCCAATTTGCCCAAAAGTACATTTGTACCTTCTGCATTGAGCTCAGCAACCATTTTTTCCAAATACTCATTATCTTGAAAGTCTTCATATTGCATTGACTTTATTTTCGGCTTCTTTATTTCCATTCAAGAGCTCCTTTCTTCCAAGCATACGCAAGGCCTAAAATTAACACACCGAAGAAAAATAGAATACTGATAAGTCCATTTACGCCTAGCTCACCCACAATGGTAGCCCAAGGGAAAAGAAAGACGGTTTCAACGTCGAACATTAAAAACAGGATGGCAAAGAGGTAGTAACCAACTCTGAACTGCATCCAAGACTTACCTCGCGTAGGTATACCGCATTCGTACGCCTCTCCCTTTTGCGGGTTAAACGACCGCGGCGAGATCGCTTTGGCGATAAACAATGCCGCAACAACCAAGGCAATTGCCGTGATTACAGCGACGACTAACATCATAAAATTCATAGTTCAATGTACATTAAAAATGTATAATATAAATAGAAATATTTAACAAAAATGAAATATAGGCTGATTCTCAGCTTTTAAGAGCGCAAAGATACAATTTATTATTAATGATTTGCAAACCGCACCTAACAAAAAGTAGTTTTTTTATTCTCTTTTTATTGGGATGACAGAAAATAAAAAATAGAAAAATGAGCTTAGTGACTCTTTTTTTGATGAAATTGTGAAGTAAAGAGTGAATAATTATGAATTGCTAAATATAAATAAAGTTCCTTTAAAGAAACAAACCGGTATTTGACTGAAGAAAAATACTTTAAAACAATTCTGATGATAGTCACAACAACAGGAAACTTCTTACAGAATCGGTAAATAATAGAGTTTCCCTATCACACAGATAATAACACAAACAAGGTCCATAAAAGGAAATTTTACGGACCTTGTTTTGTGTTACAAAAAGAATAAGGCGGTTTAAAATTAAAGAGTTTGCTTAGCAGATGTAACAGTTACTTCCAACACTCTCTTAAGCCCTGAAAATTTCTCTTTCATTAAATCACATTCAGGGCCAGATTCAAGGAATTTGGCTGTGCCTTCAATCAAAAATCCGGTTCCCGGATAATCCTTATAGCCCAAAACATTTCTTGTTCCCAAAGTAAGTTTTACCTTGTTATTAGCCTCTATATTTCTCTGCGTTTTACGCATTCCATATGCCGGAATCAAAATCCTGCCATCTTCTGTTGCAACAAGATAAGAATTCCATGTATTAACAACATGTGGCTCGTCTATTCCCCACGAAACAATTGATACTACTCCTTCATTCTTGAATACTTCAAGCAATTTTTCCGGCAATTTTTCTGATTCGTTCATAATTTATTCTTATTAATGATTTTAATTATGATGCAAAGGTAAATACATGAAGATTGGTAAATATTAAGCTGGATTAAGAAATAGAAAAAGAGACTTATTTTTTCTTTCGTATTTCACTTAAATATTCCGGAGTAAGTCCCAGATAAGAGGCTAACATATACTGAGGTACCCGCTGAACAAATTCTGGAAACTGAGCATTAAAAAGCAAAAATAGTTCTTCTTTGGATAGTTCATATAGGAGCTTTATTCTCAATTGAGAAGCAGCTACTGCCTTTTGCATAACTTTCCTAAAATAAAGTTCCAGGACCGGCACCTCTTTCAATAAATCTTCAAAAGATTGAGCGCTGATAGCCAATATTTCTGATTGTTCAATGGTCTCAATCGTATATTCCGAAGGTTTTTGATCTAATAAACTGAAATAGTCGGAAAGCCACCAATGTTCCAGTGCAAACTGAGTGGTCTTTTCCATCCCTTTGTTATTAAGAAAATACATTCGCAAACAGCCTTTTTCCACAAAATAATAAGAGCGACAGATTTGTCCCTCTCTCAGCAATACCTCTCTTCTATTCAAACTCAAGAACTTTATATGTCTATAAAGAGTTTGAATATCCTGTTCGCTTAACTGAACGTAAGTCTGAATATGACTAATAAGATTAGGATACACTATATTTACAAATTATTAGAATACAAATTTAGACAATGTATCGAGATACTTTTGAATTTAATTATTAAAAAACACAAAAGCACCTACCTCTTTTTTTTATCTAAAACATCCTGTTAACGTATTGCATCTCTTTAACTTTATTTTCAAATACCTAATAGTTCTGTCTCGACGTTGACGGAATGTAGGAACGAATTGTTCCTTTAAAAATCTATCGCCAATAAATAAAAATGTAACCTCAATAATCAGGCAAGATAACCTGTTTGGTTTTGGAATGTAACCTCAATAAATAACTGAAAAAGAACGGTTAAACACTTTTTAACTCGACTCTCTCAGTTTTTCCGGCAACTTATAAGGTTAGATTCTGACAATACGTTTTACTTTTTAACTTAACAGGCTGATTATAAGCTGCGGAAAAATTATGTTCACCCCCTATAATAACAAAAAATAGGGGTGGTTTTTCCGCGCTTTTTAAATACTTATCTTTTCTTCCAGAAATAGGGTGTGAAGAGAAGGAGTACAGAGAATATTTCCAGACGGCCAATCAGCATTAGAAGCGAAAGAAGCCATTTACCACCATCGGGAAGACTGCTCCATGAATAAGCCGGTCCACAAAGTCCTAACCCAGGTCCTACATTTCCAAGACTGGAAGCTACCGTTCCAAAGGATTCAATATTTCCTACTCCCATAATCATCATTCCAAGCCAGCCTATTGCAAAGATTGTGATATACACAATTACAAAAACAATGGCAGATGATTGCAGAGAAGGGGATACTGCAATCTTATTAATTTTTACCGGTAAAACAGCATTCGGATGAATCATACGTCTGAACTGGTTTCTGGTCATCTTACCAAGAATAATCAGACGGATAGTTTTTATGGCTCCGGTGGCCGAACCGCTGCTGGCACCAATAAACATCATAACGCCTATCATGGTCCAAAGAAATGGTTCCCAGGTCATGTAGTCGGCTGAGGTAAATCCTGTTGTTGTTAAGATAGATGTTACGTGAAACAAACCTTTTCTGAACGACTCTTCACCATTCAGAGAAGTGGTAGCTGCCAATGCGAAGGAGAATATTATTGTTACAATAACAATTCCTACCATGTACCATTTCAACTCACAATCTTTTAATGCCTTTTTTACTTTACCTTTTGTGAGGAAAAAGTAGAGAGTAAAGTTTATACCCGATAATATCATGAATAAAGATATTACGTACTCAATGTATGGAGAGTTGAAATATGCAATATTGGTTTGTTTGGTAGAAAATCCGCCAGTAGATACGGTTGAAAAAGAGTGGCATACAGAGTCGAACAGACTCATGTCTCCTAATAATAAAAGTGCCAGTACTACGGTTAGTGTCAGATAGATATATCCAATCCTTTTTGCTGTAACACTGATACGTGGGTGTAACTTTTCGCTTACAGATACACTAGTCTCAGTTGCAAAAAGCTGCATGCTTCCAATTCCAAATACCGGTAATATAGCAATAACTACAAAGATAAAGCCAAATCCGCCCACCCATTGAGTAAGGCTTCGCCAGAAGAGCAGCCCGTGAGGCAAAGATTCAATATTGTTAAGGATGGTAGCTCCTGTAGTTGTAAATCCCGACATACTTTCAAAGAATGCATCAACAGGTCGTGGTATATATCCGCTAATTACATATGGGAGCATACCAATTGCAGAAAAGAGTATCCATGCCAGGGTTATGACTAAATATCCATCTCTTTTGCTCAGCTTCTTTGAGGCTCTTGTTCCCATCAATACCAGCAATCCACCTAAAACTGCTGAGCCGATTGCCACTTTCAGAAAATCGTTCAGAATCTCCTCCTGATAAATGAGAGAGATTCCTGCGCACGAAAGTAGTAATATAGCTTCGATGAGTGCCAGGATACCTGTTATTTTAAATATTATCTTTAAATTAATCATATTTCTTGCTATCTATGGCTTCTTTATCTGTTAGTTAAAGAACTTTTCAATCTTTTTAATCATCATACTCAGGCAGAACACAACAACATGATCTTTAGGCTGTATCTGTGTATCACCTGTTACCACAATACCTTCTCCGTTACGTATCAGTCCTCCGATTGTTGTACCTTTAGGCAGACCCAGATCCTTTACTTTACGTTTGGTAATGGCCGATCCTTCTTTCACTTTAAACTCAGCCACATCAGCATTGGCAAATGTAAGACACTTTACATTGCTTACGTCTGCGTTTAGCATCATCTGATAAATATGGCTCGCAGCAATCAGTTTCTTGTTGATAACCGTACCAATATCCAGACTTTCCGCCATTCCGATGTAATCTATATTTTCAACTTCTGCAACAGTCTTTCTTACTCCCATTCGTTTGGCAGCCAGACAGGCCAGGATATTTGTTTCAGAACTTCCGGTCAGCGCAACAAAAGCTTCTGTGTCTTTCAATCCTTCTTCAACCAAAAGATCAACGTCACGTCCGTCTCCGTTTATAACCATTGTTTTGTCGTCCAGCAATTCAGTCAGTCGCACACAGCGGGCAGCATCATTTTCTACAATTTTCATCTTCATGTATTCAGGAGCATACTGAGCTGTTCTTACCGCAATACGGCTTCCTCCCATGATCATCACGTTACGCACATCGGCATAATGTTCCTTTCCAACAACTTTGCGGATGTATGGAATGTATTTCTGAGTTGTGGTAAAGTAAACAATATCATATAGTTTTATGGTATCGTCACCACGCGGAATAATGGTTTCGTTACCCCTTTTAATGGCAACGATATGGAATGGTATATTTTGTTTTCCTAGTTCACTGAGTGGAATGTCAAGAATGGTAGCTGTCTGCCTTATTTTTACACCAATAAGTATCAGCGCACCGCCGCAAAACTCCCACCATTGACGAATCCAGCTCATTTTTATTGAAGATACAATTTCTTTGGCAGCAAGCATTTCCGGGTAGATAAGCGAATCAACACCCAGCTTCTTGAAAAATTCCTGATGTATAGGTTGCAGATATTCAAAATTATCAATACGTGCTACCGTCTTCTTGGCACCCAGATTGGAAGCCAGCATACACGCAGTCATATTTCGGCTTTCATCCGGAGTAACGGCAATGAACAGATCGGCATTTGCTACTCCCGCATCCTTAAGCCCGGCAATTGAAGTGGCAGATGTACATACTGTCATCAGGTCATAGTTGGCATCCAGTGCTACCAGCTTGTCCTCATTTTCGTCCATCAGAACAATGTCCTGTTTTTCCTTAGAAAGGAGTTTGGCAAGATGTGTGCCCACAGCTCCGGCACCCGCTATAATAATTTTCATAATTGCGATTTTATAGTTTGATATATGCTTTCTTCATCCATTCCGCAAAGCTTGTAAAGCTCTTTAACATTACCATGTTCCACAAATATATTAGGAATTCCTATTCGTTTTATCTTCGGATTGTAATTATTGTCAGACATAAATTCCAGAACGGCACTTCCCATTCCACCTTCCGTAACACCGTCTTCCACGGTTATCACTTTGCTGAAGTTTTCTCCCACTTCATGCAGCAAGTCTTTATCAAGCGGTTTCAGGAAACGTAAATCATAATGTGCAATACTTGCCCCTTCAGCAACTGCGCGTGTAATTGCTTTTGAGGTTAAATGTCCTATCGGACCAATAGTGATAACGGCCATATCTTTTCCGTCTCTCAGTTTTCTACCGGTTCCCACAGGTATTTCTTCAAAAGGACATTCCCATTCCACAACAGAACCTCGTCCTCTTGGATATCGGATTACGAACGGTCCTTTATTCGGAAGCTGAGCAGTGTACATCAATCTTCTAAGTTCGTGCTCGTTATATGGAGAAGCAATAGTCAGATTAGGAATGCAACGCAGATAAGCCATGTCGAACGCACCATGATGTGTAGGTCCGTCTTCACCCACCAATCCTGCACGGTCCAGACAAAGAACCACGTTCTGACTTTGAATGGCTACATCGTGAATTATATTATCGAATGCCCGTTGCATAAAGCTCGAGTAGATGTTGCAGAAAGGAACCAATCCATCTTGTGCCATTCCGCCCGAGAAGGTAACAGCATGCCCTTCGGCAATACCCACGTCAAAAGCTCTTTCCGGCATTTCCTTCATCATAATGTTCATGGAGCATCCAGTTGGCATTGCAGGAGTAACACCTATAATCTTATCGTTCTTTTTGGCAAGTTCCAATAGAGTATGACCAAAAACTTCCTGGAAGAGGGGAGGCATACCTTTGGTATTGGTCACAATCCGTTCTCCCGTCTCTTTGTCAAAGAGTCCCGGTGCGTGCCACACTGTTGCCGATTTCTCTGCCGGTTCAAAACCTTTTCCTTTTACGGTGTGCAAGTGCAGAATCTTGGGGCCGGTCATATCCTTAATATCATTCAATACACGAGATATGTTCTTCACATCGTGTCCGTCGAACGGACCGAAGTATCGGATACTCATTCCCTCGAATATATTAGGCTGCTGAAGTAGCAAAGCTTTTAAACTGTTATTAAAACGAATAATGCTCTTCTTTCGCGTTTCATTTAATATACCCCAACGAAGCATTAACTGGGCAAATTTTTGCCTTAAGCGGTTATAACGGTTGGTTGTGGCCAGATTAAGCAGATACTCCTTCATCCCGCCTACAGTACGGTCAATGGCCATATCGTTATCATTGAGCACAATCAGTAAATTATTTGGTGTTGAAGAGGCATTGTTCAGTCCTTCAAAAGCCAGTCCTCCCGTCATTGACCCGTCGCCAATCACGGCAACCACATGGCGGTCTTTCTCTTTTTTATGTTCGGCAGCCACACACATCCCCAATGCTGCAGATATGGAATTTGATGCATGTCCACAGATGAAAGAATCATATTCACTTTCATCAGGAGAGGGAAATGGCTTAAGACCATTTAATTTCCGGTTGGTTGAAAAGGCTTTTCTTCTTCCTGTCAGAATCTTGTGAGCATAAGCCTGATGTCCAACATCCCACACAATTCTATCGTAAGGAGTATTAAAAACGTAGTGCAGAGCTACGGTCAGTTCCACAGCTCCCAGACTCGCGGCAAAGTGCCCCGGATTGCAAGAAAGCTCATCAATGATATCCTGCCTTAGTTCTTTACATACTTCAGGAAGCAAATCTACATTGAGTTTGCGAAGATCCCCCGGACAATTTATGCCATTAAGTAAGCTATATGTTTGGTCATTCTTCATTATCAGACAAATTTATCGCAAAATTAGCATAAATAACTCATAAGATGTTTACTTTTGCAGGGATATTTTTATTGTAGTCAAATATATAGCATGTATATAAATGGAATTCAGAACATTAGTAGAACTTCCTAAAAAAGAGCTGACTATCTCTTATTCTGATCAGATTCTGTTACTAGGTTCCTGTTTTGCCGAAAATATAGGAAATCTTTTAGTAAAGAATAAGTTCAACTGTGAGGTCAACCCCTTTGGAGTTCTTTATAATCCACTATCAATAGGCAATGCCCTGCAATGTTTGGACGATAAGAAAACATTTTCAGAAAAGGATTTGTTCGAATACAAAGGGCTATATCATAGCTTTATGCACCATGGCTCTTTCTCTGCTTCTTCTGCAGATGAGTGCCTGAATAATATCAATAATCGCATGCAGTCGGCTACTGCTCAGTTCCCAAAGCTTAATTACCTGCTTATTACTTTTGGTACAGCTTATGTATACGAATATAAGCAAACAGGAATGGTGGTGGCTAATTGCCACAAACTGCCCGATAGTGCTTTTACCCGCCATTTGCTAAGCGTAGAGCAAATTGTTAATACTTACGTTTCACTGATAACCGACTTGTTGAAAAAGAATGCAGATGTAAGAATCCTTTTTTCAGTCAGTCCTATCCGTCACGTAAAAGATGGTATGCACCGCAATCAGCTAAGTAAGGCTACTTTGTTATTAGCAATTGATCAATTAAAGAAAGCATTTCCCCGGAATGTATTCTATTTTCCTTCTTATGAGCTTGTCATGGATGAGCTGCGCGATTATCGTTTTTATGCCGACGATATGCTTCATCCATCCTCCGTGGCAGTGAACTATTTGTGGGAAGCATTCGATAGTTGCTATTTCTCCCGGGAAACCAAACAAATTATGAAAGAATGGGGCCAAATTAGTAAAGCCCTGCAACATAAACCTTTCCATCCTGAGTCGGAACAATATAAGTCTTTTTTAATACAAATTGTGTTAAAGATTAATCAACTTAAAGAAAAATGTCCGTTCTTAGATGTCGAAAAAGAACTTGAATTATGTCGTATTCTATAGAAACTATTTCGCAATTATTATGCGCAAAATGCATTGGTGATAAAGAATCACGCATCGATTGGCTTTTAACAGACAGCCGCTCACTATGTTTCGCTGAAGAAACTCTTTTTTTTGCTTTACAAAGCAAACGTAACGATGGTCATAAATATATCTCCGACTTGTATGCCCGGGGAGTAAGAAATTTTGTTGTAAGCCAATTGCCTGATACTGCATCTTTCACTGATGCAAACTTTCTGGTGGTTGCCAATCCGTTAAAGGCATTACAGAAACTGGCCGAATTGCATCGTGCTAAATTCCAGATTCCTGTTATTGGTGTTACAGGCAGCAATGGTAAAACAGTAGTAAAAGAATGGCTGCACCAGTTGCTCAGTCCCGATCGTGTTATCACACGTTCTCCGCGTAGTTATAATTCTCAGATCGGTGTACCGCTCTCCGTATGGCAGCTTAATGAAGAATCAGAACTGGCTATCATTGAAGCCGGTATCTCAGAAATGGGAGAGATGAGAGCCCTGCAATCTATTATTCGTCCTACTATCGGTATACTTACCAATATTGGTGGTGCACATCAGGAAAACTTCTTTTCTTTGCAGGAAAAGTGTATGGAAAAGGTTTCGCTGTTCAAAGATTGCGATGTTGTAATCTATAATGGAGACAATGATCTTATCTCAGATTGTGTAGCCAAGAATATGCTTACAGCCAGAGAGATTGCCTGGTCAAAGACAGATAAGGAGAAACCTCTTTTTATCAGTGCTATAAACAAGGGTATCGATAGTACTACTATCAGCTACCGTTATCTTGGATTTGATAATAGCTTTACTATTCCGTTTATTGATGATGCTTCCATAGAAAACTCTCTCAACTGTCTGGCTGCCTGTCTTTACCTGATGGTGCCTAATGAGGAAATTACCGCACGGATGGCTAAACTGGAACCTGTTGCCATGCGTCTGGAGGTAAAAGAGGGTAAAAATGGTTGCGTACTTATTAATGATACTTATAATTCAGATATAGCCTCTCTCGATATTGCACTCGATTTCCTTTACCGCCGTTCGGAAGCCAAAGGAATGAAGCGCACACTGATTCTCTCTGATATACTTGAAACCGGACAGAGCACAACTTTACTCTATAGAAAGGTGGCTCAGCTGGTGCATAGCAGAGGGATAAACAAGATAATAGGGGTAGGACCCGAAATTACTTCCACTGCCAAGAAGTTCGAAATAGAAAAATATTTCTTCCCTAATACGGAAGCTTTTCTTAAGTCAGAAGTATTTGCTTCTTTGCGTAATGAGGTGATTCTTATCAAAGGCTCCCGCGATTTTGCTTTCGAACGTATTTCGGAAGAGCTGGAACTGAAGGTTCACGAAACGATATTGGAAATTAACCTGAATGCTCTGGTTGCCAATCTCAATTATTTCCGTTCCAAGTTGAAGCCGGAGACTAAGATGGTGTGCATGGTGAAAGCATTTGCTTATGGTGCCGGTTCTTATGAGGTGGCAAAAACTTTGCAGGATCATCGGGTAGATTACCTGGCGGTAGCTGTGGCCGATGAAGGTTCCGACCTCCGTAAGGCTGGTATCACCGGATCTATCATGATCATGAATCCCGAGATGTCTGCATTTAAAACCATGTTCGACTATAAGCTCGAACCTGAAGTATATAGTTTCCATCTGCTTGATGCTCTGATTAAAGAAGCCGAGAAAGAAGGTATTACCAATTTCCCTATCCATGTAAAACTGGATACCGGTATGCACCGCCTGGGATTTGCTCCCGAAGATATGCCTGAGCTGATTAAACGACTGAAATCGCAGAATGCAGTTCTTCCCCGTTCAGTATTCTCTCACCTGGTAGGTAGTGATAGCGAGAAGTTCGATACCTTTACCCGTCAGCAGATTGAAATATTCGATGAAGCATCTTTGCAACTCACTTCCGCTTTCCAGCATAAAATTCTGCGCCACATCTGTAACTCTGCGGGTATTGAAAGATTCCCCGGTGCACAGCATGATATGGTGCGTCTCGGTATTGGCTTGTATGGAGTTAGTGCGGTAGATAATTCTATCATTAATAATGTGAGCACACTAAAAACCACTATCCTTCAGATACGTGATGTGCCTAAGGAAGACTCAGTAGGTTATAGCCGTAAAGGACACCTTGAAAGAGATTCGCGTATAGCAGCCATTCCAATTGGTTATGCCGACGGATTGAACCGTCACCTGGGTAATGGTAATGCTTACTGCATGGTTAATGGAAAGAAAGCTCCCTATGTGGGCAATATCTGTATGGATGTCTGCATGATCGATGTTACTGATATTGACTGTAAAGAGGGTGATAATGCCATTATATTTGGTGATGAGTTGCCTATAACTGTCCTATCTGATATATTGGATACTATTCCTTACGAAATCCTAACCAGTGTTTCTTCGCGGGTTAAGAGGGTTTACTTCCAGGACTAGTTTTTCCTTTATCAGTAATAATTTGGCAGAATTATTTGCAGGTTTATTACTTTTGTCTAGCTTTGTCATCTAAACAAACACTAATAATTTAATAATCAATCTGTATGTTGAATAGCATTTTACTTTGGAATGTCGGATTTCCTGAAATCCTTGTTGTGGCTTTAATTGTGTTGCTCCTTTTTGGTGGAAAGAAAATCCCTGAATTAATGAAAGGACTTGGCAAAGGTGTTAAGAGCTTTAAAGATGGAATTAAGGAAGCAGAAGACGAGATTAAGAATACGAAAGACGAATTAGACAAGCCTTCGGAAGAGAAAAAATAAGTGCGCATGGCTGAAATGACGTTCTGGGATCACTTGGACGAGTTACGTCGTGTGCTCTTCAGGGTATGTGGAGTATGGTTTGTATTGTTGATAGGCTTTTTTATAGCAATGCCTTATCTGTTCGATACGGTTATTCTTGCACCTTGTCACAATGATTTTGCCTTTTATTCCCTTCTTCACAAGATAGGGGACTTGCTCCAATTGTCCGATGAGTTTTTTACCCAACAATTTGAGGTGAAGCTGATTAACATAAATTTGGCTTCGCCTTTCTTTATTCATATTTCCACTGCCTTCTGGATGTCGGTAGTGGTGTCTGTGCCCTATTTGCTTTTCGAGATATGGGGATTTATCAAACCTGCGCTCTATGAGAATGAGAAGAGTAATGTGCGTACTGCACTCGGTATAGGAACTATCATGTTCTTTCTGGGTGTATTGCTGGGATATTTTATGGTGTTCCCGCTTACCCTGCGTTTCCTTGCAACCTATCAGATAAGTGCAGAGATAGTCAATCAGATTTCTCTGAATTCCTATATAGATAATTTTATGATGCTTATCCTGATGATGGGACTGGTTTTTGAGCTTCCGCTTGTAACCTGGATGCTGGCTAAAATTGGACTTGTCAGAAGGTCATTTCTTAGGAAATACAGAAAGCATGCCATTGTTGCTATCTTTATAATAGCTGCTATAATTACACCAACCGGAGATCCGTTCACCCTCTCAGTGGTAGCCATTCCTCTTTGCCTGCTCTATGAAATGAGTATCCTTATCATTAAAGATAAGAAGGAAGAAATTGCAGAGGAAGAAGAATGAATCAATTAGCAAATGAATATTATGACTCCCTCCTGAGGATATACCTCAGCGAGGAGAGTTCTCTTACAATGAAATACAGGCAAATGCGTGAACTGCTCGAACGCCTTTGCCGACAATCCATGCAGAACGAGCAACTGCAGATGACCGATCTTTCTGCTCGCATCAGTTATCTGGCATCCATTGCCTCGCTGTCGCGCAATGCTCAGAACTTGCTGCATACCTTCCGGCTTACATCCAATGCGGTGATGAACCGTCGTGAAGAACCTACCCGCGAGAATCTTCTTCGCGATCTTCGTACTCTGGCTTTAACAGTAAAGAAACTGTTTCAGATGGATATTCCTCAGGAACTTTATGATTTGTTGCCCAGTCAGGCAGATGTACCTTATGTTCCTGTCACTGCTCCCCGTAACGAAACGATTCGCCGGATAAGAGTTTGTTTTCAGTCAGCCGATGATACTTATCTGTACGTTATCCCGGCAGACAGAACGGTGGACGAACCGCTGAAAGTGCGCTATGCAGTAGCCGGTAAGAATGAAGAATTCAATGAAACCATTGATCAGCTCTGGAATTGTGCGCAACTCAATCTGCTCGATGTTACGGTAGATGAAGAGGGAATACTCATCCCTTCCATGATTGTACTCGAACCGGATTATATGATTGATATCAGTACCCTGGCCGAATGTTTCAAGGATTACGGTCATCATCCGGCAAATTATATACTTGGACGTTTACAACCTATGTCCAACACCCGCCCGCTATTGCTTGGTAATATAGCCAATCTTTTTCTGGACGAGTGGATTCACGCCGATGGAGAAGTAGATTATATAGAGTGTATGCGCAAAGCATTCCGCACCTATCCCATAGAACTGGCTTCCTGTGAAGATCTGCTCGATCCAAAGCTGGAGTTCGAGTTCTTTAACGACTGCAAAACTCATTTTGAGCATATAAAGGAGGTGGTGACAGATACTTTCCTTGCTCCGGGATATCATCTCAATAAGGAAGATGCCGTACTGGAACCTTCGTATGTGTGCGAGGCACTTGGTCTGCAGGGACGTCTCGACTATATGCAGCGGGATATGAGCAGCTTTATAGAAATGAAATCGGGTAAAGCCGACGAATATATCATCAAAGGAAAAATCGAACCTAAAGAGAACCATAAGGTGCAGATGCTTCTTTACTTGGCAGTGCTGGAATATAGTATGGGCATCAATCACCGTAAGGTGCATCCCTATCTGCTCTACACACGTTACCCACTGCTTTACCCGGCTCGTCCGTCGTGGGCATTGGTTCGCCGGGCTATTAACGTGCGCAACCTTATTGTGGCTGGTGAACATGCAGTTCAGTTGCAAAACAGTTCCGCATTTACGTTCGAAGTACTGAGTGAGATAAACCCTTCCGTACTCAATGAAAACCACCTGCGGGGCATGTTCTGGGAACGTTATCTGGCTCCGTCCATCTCTGCTTTTGGTAATCACTTCAATGCACTCTCCCAATTGGAACAAAGCTATTACCTTACGCTCTATAACTTCATTGTCAAGGAACAATACATTTCCAAATCGGGCGAGATGGAATATGACGGACGTGCGGGAGCAGCTTCCCTTTGGCTGGCTACTCTAGAGGAGAAACGGGAAGCTGGAGAGATTCTTTACGATCTTACTATTAAGGAAAACCGTGCAGCCGATGCACACAAAGCTACTGTTACGTTTACTATTCCCCCGTATGAGGAGGAGTTCCTTCCAAACTTCAGGGTAGGAGATGTGGTGCTTTTCTATGAACGAAATAAAACAGAAGATACAGCTACCAATAAGATGGTCTTTAAAGGGAGTATCGCTGCTATCAACTCAGAAGAGATTGCTGTGCGCATCCGTGCTTCGCAGCAAAATCCTTCCGTACTTCCTCAGGAGAGTCTTTATGCGGTGGAACACGATAGTATGGATACATCCTTTAAAAGCATGTTCCAGTCGCTTACCCTTTTTGCTGAGGCTAATAAAGATCGTCGCGACTTGCTGCTGGCACAACGAAAACCGTTGTTCGATACTTCTTTCGATGAACAGATTGCTCAGGCTACCAACGATTTTGCACGTATCACGCTGAAAGCCCTTGCTGCCAAAGATTTCTTCCTGCTCGTGGGGCCTCCCGGAACCGGGAAAACTTCTTGGGCTTTGAAACAGATGGTTACTGCCTTTCATAAGCAACCTCATACGCATATCTTATTGCTTGCCTATACCAATAGAGCAGTAGACGAGATTTGCAAATCCATTTCATCCATCAATCCGGAGATCGATTATATCCGCGTGGGGAGTGAACTCTCTTGCGAAGAACGGTTCCGTCCTTATCTTATCGAGAATGTGCTGGCTTCCTGCAACCGTCGTTCGGAAGTTAGCGAACGTATATCTCAATGTCGTGTAATCGTGGGCACCGTTGCCTCCATATCCAATAAAACCGATCTTTTCCGCCTAAAAAAGTTCGATGTTGCTATTGTCGATGAGGCTACCCAGATACTCGAACCTCAGCTTTTGGGCATCCTTTGTGCTAAAGACAGGGCAGGGGAGAATGCTGTTGACCGGTTTATCCTCATTGGCGATCATAAACAACTTCCTGCAGTTGTAATGCAGAGTAGTGATCAGTCAAGAATTGCTTCAGAGGATCTTGTTTCTGTAGGAGTCACTAATCTCAAAGATTCCCTTTTCGAGCGCCTCTACCGTTATTATGCTCACGATCCTGAAAATCGGGTAGTCGATATGCTCTGTAAACAGGGACGAATGAACCCTGCCGTAGCTCTATTTCCAAATAAAGCTTTCTACGGAGGCAAGTTAGAACCCGTAGGTTTGCCCCACCAGCTGGAAACTGATTCTCCTTATGGTGACCGGGTACAGTTTATTCCTTCTCAACCACATACCGGTGGCGGGTCCGATAAGTGTAATATCTACGAGGCACGTTTGGCAGCCGAAATTGCCGTGCAAGTCTACAACCGTCGTCCGGATAAGTTCGATGCAGCGCGTTCACTGGGTATCATAACTCCTTATCGCAGTCAGATAGCCATGATAAAGAAAGAGCTTGCACTTCGGAATATTCCTGCACTCAATAATATACTGGTAGATACCGTAGAACGCTTTCAGGGCAGTGAACGAGATGTTATCATCTACTCTTTCAGTGTTAATTATCCCTGGCAACTCCAGTTCCTCAGTAATATAACCGAGGAAGACGGAGTGGAGATTGATCGCAAACTCAATGTGGCATTGACGCGTGCCCGTAAGCAAATGTATTTAATTGGGGCGCCCGAATTATTAAAACTTAATAAAATATATAAAGCTTTGATTAAATTAATACTTCCTACCTTTCATTAACATCCTCAACTGAAAAAAAGGCTTATCTTTGCAATACGTTTTTTTCATAGAGATTTAGATTTAAGGTTAGAAGAATTGTGGAAGTCGTGAGACTTCCCTTTTTTTTAAGATCTAAAGAAAAAGGTCGCCCCATAAAGGCGGCCTTTTTTGATTCAATACTATGTCTTTCTTTTTAAAAAAGGAAAGGGTGCTCAGTCAACGACCGGGCACCCTTTCTCTATTTATTAAATGAATTATTATCTTTTCATCTATTATAGATCAGTGATAATCTTGTATTGAGGAACAAGAGTTTTCATGATAACCCATGCAATAAGATAAGCAAAGGCACATACACCAAACATAATTCCGTAAGCTACAGTTGGAGTAGCAGCATACAAGTCAGTGATAAATCCAGCAAACAGCTGAACCAATACACCACCGATACCACCTGCCAAACCACCGATACCTGTTACTGAAGCGATAGCCTTTTTAGGGAACATATCAGAAACAGTAGTGAACAGGTTAGCCGACCAAGCTTGGTGAGCAGCACCAGCAAGACAGATAACACCTGTTGCCATATACATAGCTGCAGAGCCAAAATGTTCTACGTTACCGAAGTATTGAGTCAACAATAAAGTAACAGGGCAAAGAGCGATAAGGAACATGGAAGTCATACGAGCTTTATAAGCATTCATACCCTTGTTCATAAAGAACATTGGAATACTACCACCAAATACACTACCAATAATAGCGATACCGAATACAATGAATGTAGGCCACATTACTTCCTGAGTTGTCATGTGGAATTGTTTTTTCAGGTAGTCAGGCAACCAGAACAACAAGAACCACCAGATACCGTCGGTCATGAATTTACCGAAGAAGAACGACCATGTTTGTGGGTATCTCAACATCTTACTCCAGGATACTTTTTCCTTAATGCCATTCTTTGCATTTTCAACCTGTTCAGGAGTAAGCTCAGCATCGTCAATATGAATATAGTCATATTCGCTTTGGCTAATCTTACCTGTTTCAAGCAATTTCTTTTGTGATTTGAATAAAGCAAACCAGAAGAACAACCAAATAAAACCAATACCACCTGTCAGGATGAAAGCCATCTTCCATCCAAGAGCCGGACCGAAGTAAACCAAACACCATGGAACAAACAGTGCAGAAATCATAGCACCCACGTTCGAACCACTGTTAAAGATACCTGTTGCCAAAGAACGTTCGCGTTTTGGGAACCACTCTGTTACAGTCTTAATAGATGCAGGGAAGTTACCGGCTTCACCAAGTCCGAATACACTTCTGATTGCTACGTGCAAAGCTACAGTCTTTCCTACAAAAGCATTAGCAATACCACTGAATGACCACACGATCAAAGAGAGAGCCAATCCCATCTTAGCACCGATTTTGTCAATAACAACACCGGAGAAAACAGTGAAGCCAGCATAAGCGGCAGTAAAGAATGCAGTAACATAAGAGAAGTCAGAGTTACTCCAACCAAAACCACCCTCTGCCACTGGTGAGCAGAAAAATTCTTTTAGAAAAGCAATTACGTTACGATCCATGTAGTTAATGGTCGTAGCAAAGAATAGTAAGGAACAAATAACCCATCTGTAACGGGTCATTTTTTCATTCACATTCTGAAATGTACTCATGATAAATGATTTAATAATTAGTAATTTTAAAATAATGGGACCAAAATTAATGATTATTATTGAGACCCGCGGTATAAATTTTGCTCAAAATAGTGTATATTTTGATTGAGAATGTCTAAAACTTCTTACATTTGCAAAATAATTGAATGGAAATATCTGAAAATTGTAATTTATGGAAATAAAAAAGAATACCCCTCAATGGTTTGCTGTCTATACTGCTCCACGTGCCGAAAAAAAGGTTCGCGAACGTTTTCAGCAGTCGGGTATCGAGCATTATCTTCCTGTTCAGATGGTTACCAGGAAGTGGCACGACAGACTAAAAAAGGTGGAGCAACCAGTTCTTACAGGCTATATTTTTGTCCGTATCCTTCCCGAGGAGGCTTCTAAAGTACTGATGACCTATGGTGCCATAGCCTTTGTCCGTGAACAATCCCGCCCTGCTATTATTCCCGATAGCCAGATAGAGCGCCTTCGCCAGATGGTGGAGATGTCAGATGAAGAGGTTGAATTCAACCTCTCCGATCTGGAACCGGGTGCTCCTGTCCGTATTATCCGTGGCGAGCTTACCGGTCTTATAGGTGAGCTTGTTGAGGTCAAAGGTAAATTCAAAGTTGCTGTTCGCCTCACTGGTTTGGGATGTGCGCTTACTACTATTAGCACCAGTTGTTTGGAAAAGCTTTAGTTTTGTTCTTTTTGATCTAAAAGAACCAAAAGTTTATGGTTTTATTCTTTTTGGTTTTTTGGGGTTTGAGTACAACTGTCCTTTTCTTTTTGCTTGATCAAAAAGAAACAAAAAATCAAGGCTGCATTTTTTTTGCTAAAATCGTGAGGCTTGTATCGGAAGGTGCTGAAACTCGCTTCGCTCAAACAGCAGCCCCTTCTTTTCGCTACAAACCTCTCAATTTCTTCACGCAAAAAAAAAGAGGCCGGTCCTTCTGGTCGCTCGGCTACGCCATCGCTCGGGTGGGGGTGGGGACTAATTAGCTTTGCTTCGCTCGCTTGTCACTTTGTGACGGTTTCTTTTGCTTGGTTTCGCTTTCGTTTCTCTATTGCTCAGTAGGGTTGTGGAATGGGCAACCTTTGCTTCGCTCGCTTGTAACTTCGTTACGTTTTTTTGCTTAGCTTTGCTATTGTGTTTTGTTCGGATGCGTCATTGCCTTTTTATTGACTTCGCTTCGCTCGGCTGGCTGCACAGCTATTCTTTTTGCTCTGTTTCGCCATTGTGCTTTGCATTGCTGAGCCATCGTTTGGCTTATTGTAGGAATTCTGTTACTGGTATCATTTTTATTTTTAGTCATTCTCTTCAAAAAAACTTTTTGATTGAATGTAACTATTGTTCCTTTGTTTATATTAAAATACCTAATAACTTCAACATAGATAAAGAAATACTGCATTTTCCAATAGTAACAAATAAAATCTCCCATTATTATCGGGAAAAGTCTCCCAATGCTGCCGGGAGAAAAGCAAAGGCGCAGCCAGCCTAACATAAAAGCCAAACGAAGCTAAATAACGATAGCGTAGCTGAGTGACCAGAACTGTCACGAAGTGAAAAGCAAGCGAAGCTAATTGAACCAAATGATGGCGAAGCCGAGCCCAACCCAAAAGCCGAGCGAAGCAACGGCTATACACTCCACAACCGCAGCTCGCCCCGGAACCAAGAAGGACTGGCCTCATGAATTTTACGTTAAGAAATCTGGGAGTGTGGACGTTAAGAAGGGGCTGCTGTCTGAGCGCAGCGAGTTTTAGCCCCTTTAGCTCCACGCTCACTGATTTTAGTAAAATTCGTGCAGCCTTGATTTTTTGTTTCTTTTTGATCAAGCAAAAAGAAAACGCATTGAACATAACCCGCTATCAAATGTTTATAAAGTATAATTAATTTATACCAAAAAACGGAGCGATATGAGAAAAAGTGTTATAGAATATTTAAGGCAAACAGTTCTTCATTATCCCGATAAGATAGCGGTAAACGATACAACAGAAGAAATCACCTTTAAGGCATTGTATCATAACGGACATATTTTGGCTACAGAGATTCTGTCCCATGGCATCAGAAATAAGCCGGTTGGAGTCTATATACCCAAAGGGTGTAAAGCTATTCAAGCGTTTGCAGGTATAAATATAAGTGGTAACTTCTATGTCCCTATGGATACCAAATCACCCGATTCCAGAGTGCTTTCCATTATCAATGTCCTCGACTCTGCTGTTATTATAACAGATAAGGAACATTATGAAAAACTCTCTGTTATCTGCAATGTAAAGATACTGGTTATCGAAGATGTGATTGCTGCCGGAGTGGTTGATTTTGATAAATGCGAACAGGCACAATCCATTCAGATCGATACCGATCCGGTTTACTCCATCTTCACATCAGGATCCACCGGCACCCCCAAAGGAGTTGTCATCTCTCACCGTGGAGTGCTCGATTATATCGACTGGGTAATAGATACGTTCCATATAGACAGCACCTCGGTCATTGGTAACCAGGCACCGCTCTATTTTGATAATTCAACGCTCGATATATACCTCATGTATGCCACCGGCTCCACATTGGTCATTATCCCCGAGCAGAACTTTATGTTTCCCGCTATGCTCGTCGATTTCCTCAATGAGTATAAAATCACCTTTGTGTTCTGGGTTCCCTTTGTGTTGGTCAACGTTGCCAACTTCGACATCTTTGCCTCTAAGAAACCGCTCTACCTCAAGGATGTATTTTTTGCAGGAGAGGTTATGCCCAACAAACATCTCAACTACTGGAGGAAGCACCTGCCTCACTGCCGGTATGCCAACCTGTACGGCCCAACGGAGATTACGGTAGATTGCACCTATTACCTCGTGGATAGAACTTTCGAGGATAACGAACCCCTGCCTATCGGTATTCCGTGCCGCAACAGCGATATACTTATCCTTACCGACGATAACCGGATAGCTGCTGTAGAAGAGCAGGGGGAACTCTGTGTGCGTGGCACCTCGCTTGCACTTGGTTATTATAACGACTGGGAGAAAACACAAAAAGCATTCGTCCAGAATCCGCTAAATACTCATTATCCGGAGATTATTTACAGAACCGGAGATGTTGTTTACCTCAATAAACGGGGAGAGATCATGTACGTGGGTCGTAAAGATTCCCAGATCAAGCACAATGGCTATCGTATCGAACTGGGCGAGATAGAGACCGCTATTCTCAGTAGTGAACTGGTCGATAACTGTTGCGCAGTTTACGATTACAACAGGAAAAGAATCCTGCTGTTCTATCAGTCAAAGAGCGAACTGGATATGGCTCAGTTCAGGAAATCAGTCCTTACCCAGCTCCCTAAATATATGCTGCCGTCCGAGTATTACCGTGTAGACGATCTCAAGCGGAATGCAAATGGCAAGATAGATCGCCTCTACTATAGGAACAAAGTCAATGGATAGTTAAAATCATAGATAGATAAAGGCATAGTTATGAAAAAAGTCACCTCAATAGAGCAGTTACAGCAATGCATCGCATCTGTGCGGAACTATCGGAAAGGGTTCATTACCAATTTCTTCCCCGATCCCTTCCGGCATTCGCTGTGGATAGAAAAAGGAGAGTTGTCCTTCGGGGAAACGGGTGAATCATTGTTCCTGCTTCGCGAAAACAGCTATTTCTATTCATTGTTCTATGTCTCCACCACGCTCGAGGCCCTGAAGTCCGATCTTGCTCTGTTCCTTGTCAAACACCAGGGCGAAACCCTCGTTGCCGATGTGGTGGGCAATCAGGATAACGTTACCGCCCGGCAGGTATTTCTCGATCTGGGCTTTCAGCAGTATGCCTCATTAACCCGGATGAGCCGGATAAATAATACGCCCGAAACTGTTTATGATAAGAATCCCCGTATCGTTAATGGCGATGTTGCCGATGCCGGAGTTATTTACGATCTCCTTTATCAATATTTCGATCCCCTGGCAGAACAGCTCCCTCTTCTCGAGGAACTGGAAGATTTTGCTAAAAAGAATCAGCTGATTGTCTATAAAGAAAATGGCGAGATAGGAGGCTTCATTATCTACGAGTTGCAAGGAAAAACATCCTACCTCAGGTATTGGCTGGTGCATCCCGAATTCAGAGGAAAGGGCATAGGTTCGGCCCTGTTTACCGAACTCCTCTCACGCTCGGCAGATGCACGCCGTCTTATCCTGTGGGTCATGGATACCAACCACAATGCCGTAAATATGTACCAGCATTTCGGTGCCGAATTTGAAATGATGTTTAATTACGTACTAATAAAAAGAGCAATATGAAAGAGAAGATCCTAAACATTTTAAACGGATTACGTCCTGAGTTCGATTTCAGCCAATCCGCTAACTTTATTGACGAAGGTATGCTCGATTCACTCGATGTGGTAAACCTTGTAACCGATCTGGAGAACGCTTATGGCATTCTCATCGATGGCATAGATATACTTCCCAATAATTTCTCATCGGTCGATAGTATAATAAACCTGTTAATTAAAAACGGAGCAAAAGCATGAACCTCACATTTAAGCACAAAAAGATAACCGGCATTCTTACTGTCTTGCCTAAGAATGAAGTTAAGTTCGAGGACGAAATGAGCAATTACCATTTCTCCGAGTCAAAAGCCCTGAAGCTGAAGGTCACCATGGGATACAATAAACACCATATTGTAGAAGATGGCGTAACCGTGTCAGATCTCTGCACCTTTGGTCTCGAGTACCTTTTTAATCACCAATTGCTGGCAAAAGATGATATCGATGCGTTAGTGCTGGTCACCCAGTCGCCCGATTATTTCATGCCACCCACCAGTAGCGTTATTCAGGGTCGCGCAGGTCTGAAGCAGGATATCATCTGCATGGACATCAACCAGGGATGCTCGGGGTATATCATCGGACTCATCCAGTCTTTCCTTTTGCTAGATCAGCCTGCCATCAACAAAGTGGCACTGCTCAATGCCGATATCCTCAGTCGTAAAGTCTCTAAAAAAGATCATAACAGCAACCCCCTTATTGGCGATGCTGCATCCATAACCATTGTCGAAAAGAGCGATAGTGACGAAACCATTCACTGTAACATCAAGATGGATGGCACCCGTTACGATGCCCTCATCATCCCTGCCGGAGGATTCCGTCAACCGTCAACATCCGAAACTGCCGTTATGGAAGAGGATATCGATGGCAATCTCCGTTCAAAAGACAACCTCGTGATGAAAGGCGATGCCATCTTCAACTTCATGCAAACAGAAGTCCCGCCCATGGTGGAAGATATACTGCAAACAGCCGGAGTAACCAAAGACGAGATAGACTATTACATGTTCCACCAGCCCAACCGTTTCATGCTCAATAAACTGGCGGACCGTCTGGAAGTGCCACGCGAAAAGATGCCGAGCAACGTTGTTGGCGATTTCGGTAATGCCAGTGGAGTATCCATCCCCACAGTCATTACCTATAACCTCGGAGATAAGTTGTTGACCAACCGATACAAAACCTGTCTTGCCGGTTTTGGTGTTGGGCTCACCTGGGGGAGTATGGTGGTGGAACTTGATCGGCTGAAGTTCAGCAGCATTATTTATTTTTAAATCTCTTTTTTTGGGGGGCTTTCCATAAGCTTGGTTCTTTTGGTTTGTTTGCAACTGTCCTTTTCTTTTCCCTTGACGGAAAAGAAACAAAAGGTCAAGGCTGCATTTTTTTTGCTAAAATCGAGAGGCTTGTAGCGGAAGGTGCTGAAACTCGCTTCGCTCAAACAACAGCCCCTTCTTCACGCTACAAACCTCTCGATTTCTTCACGCAAAAAAAAAGAGGCCGGTTCTTTCGGCTCCTGATCGTGCTGCGGTTGTGGAGCGTGTAGCCGTTGCTTCGCTTGGCTGGCTTCGCCTTTTTCTCAGTTTCACCATTGTGCTTTGTTTCGCTTCGCCATCGCTCGGCTGGGTTTTGGACCAATTAGCTTTGCTTCGCTCGCTTGTCACTTTGTGACGGTTCTTTTCCGCTTGGCTACGCCTTTGTTTGGTAGCCTTTTCTTCGTTCAGTTTTTCATGGTGTTTTGCTTCGCTATACTTCGGATTTATTTGTAGAAGATGGGGCACTAATGTGGATGAAAGAAGAGCCGACTGCGCAGCCGAGCCCAACCCAAAAGCCGAGCGAAGCAACGGCTATTTCGTTCCACAACCGCAGCACGCTCGGGAACCAACTAGGACTGGCCTCATGAATTTTACGTTAAGAAATCTGGGAGTGTGGACGTTAAGAAGGGGCTGCTGTCTGAGCGCAGCGAGTTTCAGACCCTTTAGCTCCACACTCACAGATTTTAGTAAAATTCGTGCAGCCTTGATTTTTTGTTTCTTTTTGATCAAGCAAAAAGAAAAGGCAGTTTAAACCATACATAAAACTTTCAATCAAAAATAGAAAAGTTTTAGTTATACTTAAAACTTTTTCTTATATTTGTTATTATTTTAGTTATACTTAAAACTTTTGAAGATGAAAATCCCTAAGACTATTAAGAAGAGGGACGGATACATTGCGCGTATTATACCCTTTATGAGAAAACCGCTGATTAAGGTATTGACGGGTCAACGGCGCGTGGGTAAAAGTTATCTGCTGTTTCAGTTGATGGAACAAGTGCAGAACGAGGAACCCGATGCTCATATTATTTATATCAACCGGGAGGATATGGAGTTCGACTTTATGCGAACGGCTGCAGATCTGAATAATTATATTCTTGCTAACCGGAAAGAGGGGGTGCGCAATTATATCTTTATTGATGAAATTCAGGATATTTCCGAGTTCGAAAAGGCTCTGCGCTCTTTACTGCTCGATGAAAGCAATGATATTTATATAACGGGAAGCAATGCCCGGTTGCTCTCGGGCGAACTGGCTACCTACTTAAGTGGCAGGTATGTGGAGTTTAAAGTGTACAGTCTTGCGTACAGTGAGTTTCTGCAGTTTCATGAGCTGGAGAATAATGCAGCAAGTTATGATTTATATACCCGATATGGAGGATTACCTTATCTCATCAATCTGGAGTTGAATGATGATGTGGTCAATGAATATCTCAAGAGTATCTATTCAACCATTGTGTTCCGTGATGTCGTGAGTCGTTACAATCTTCGTAACACAGTATTCCTTGAAAGGCTCATTCAGTTTCTTTCGGAAAATGTCGGTTCGCTGTTTTCGGCAAAGAATATCAGTGATTATCTTAAATCACAGCATACTCAGATTTCTGTCAACCAGATCCAGAATTATGTTGAATACCTCTCAAATGCATTTCTTATTCACAGGGTGGGGAGGTACGATCTTATTGGTAAACGTTTCTTTGAGATTGGTGAGAAGTATTATTTCGAGAATATGGGTATCAGAAATGTGATTATCGGTTATCGCTTGCAAGACAGAGCAAAGATTCTTGAAAACATTGTCTATAATCATCTTTTGTACCGGGGGTATACTATAAAAGTGGGAATGTCCGCTTCCTCGGAAATCGACTTTGTTTGTGAAAAGGGGGCAGAAAAGCTCTATGTGCAGGCAACTTTAAAACTAGATAGCGAAACAACGATCGAACGAGAATTTGGCAATTTGCTTAAAGTGCAGGATAACTACCCGAAAATAGTAGTTAGTGAAGACGATTTTCGTGGAAATAGCTATGAAGGTATTAGGCATGTTTTTATCCTTGATTTTTTAATGTTTTATTAACTGGCTTCTTTTCTTTTCCCTTGACGGAAAAGAAACAAAAGGTCAAGGCTGCATTTTTTTTGCTAAAATCGAGAGGCTTGTAGCGGAAGGTGCTGAAACTCGCTTCGCTCAAACAACAGCCCCTTCTTCACGCTACAAACCTCCCGATTTCTTCACGCAAAAAAAATGAGGCCGGTTCTTTGGGCTCCTGAGCGTGCTGCGGTTTTGGACCAATTAGCTTTGCTTCGCTCGCTTGTCACTTCGTGACGGTTTTTTTCCGCTTGGCTTCGCCTTTTCTTCGTTCAGTTTTTCATTGTGCTTTGCTTCGCTATACTTCGGATTTATTAGTAGAAAAAGGGGGACTAATGTGGATGAAAGAAGAGCCGACTGCGCAGCCGAGCCCAACCCAAAAGTCGAGCGAAGCAACGGCTATTTCGTTCCACAACCGCAGCACGCTCGGGAACCAGCAGGACTGGCCTCATGAATTTTACGTTAAGAAATCTGGGAGTGTGGACGTTAAGAAGGGGCTGCTGTCTGAGCGCAGCGAGTTTTAGCCCCTTTAGCTCCACGCTCACTGATTTTAGTAAAATTCGTGCAGCCTTGATTTTTTGTTTCTTTTTGATCAAGCAAAAAGAAAAGGATAGTTGGTATTAAGAAAAAAAGCCGTTAGACGAATATAAAATCCCTCTAACGACTTAAATAAAATATATAAAAAACTTATTTATTAAGAACAACCTTATCAAGAACAGGAACCTTCACTCCTGAAAGTGAACCCTGCCTAACGTCATTAAGCTGTTCAAAAACAACAATCTTATTAGAACCCTTTTTCAAAAGGCAACCCGGAAGATAAAGCGTTTGTTGCGGACCAACCTTCCAGTAACGACCAAGATTAAAGCCATTCACAAACACAATACCCTTGCCCCATTTCTCCATGTCAAGGAAAGTATCACCGGGTTTGCTTACCTTAAACTCACCTTCGTAAATCACAGGCTGTCCGGCAGTGTAGCTTGTTGTGAAAGCTTTTAGGTCAGGCATATCGCTCATTGGTAGCTTGTACATCTCCCAGTTACCGGTTATCTCAATACCGTTAATGGTTACCGGAGTAGTGATACCCTTCAGGTTATTGGTAATCTGAGCACCGTAGTTTATGCGTCCCAGGTTCTCTACCAAAATATCCAGCGTACTGTTAAAAGGCACATCAATATTCATGCTGTCCTTCTCGAATACACGGTTCAGTTCACCCACCTTTTTGCCGTTTATGTATACAGTGGCAAAGTCGCGAATACCCTTAATCTTCAGCTCACCATTGATAGGCTGATTAAAATGACGGCGATACAACACATACCCGTGACCCTGATTCAAATCCTCAAAAGTCATCACCGTGTCGTTTTCCACCGGTTCCATCTTGCTCACCACGTCCATCAGGTTCACTGTTTTGGCAAGCTTTATTTCAGGAATCTCAATCACCGGAATCTGAGCAGGTACGGCAGGTACCTCATATTTCACATACTGCTTCATCAGGTCGCGTATGGCAGAGTACTTCGGCGTTACCCATCCCGCTTCACTTATCGGCGCATCATAATCATAACTAGTTATGTCCGGCTGAATATTCTTCTTTGTGCTATAGTTGGCACCCGCGGTAAATCCAAAGTTAGTACCTCCGTGCACCATGTAAAAGTTAAAGCTCACCCCGTTATCCAGGTACTTCTTAGTCTGTTTCGCCACATTCTCGGCAGATACCTTCTGGAACGGTTCAGCCCAGTGGTCCAGCCATCCCGGGTAGAACTCAGCCACCATGTACGGACCCTTGCCACCGTTAAACTCATCCACCACCTTCTTCAGATTCTTTATGTTATCCTCACCGTTGGCAGTAGGCAGCGCACCTTCAATGGCACCCCCTTTAAACAGCCAGCTACCGTCCGATGTAAACATCGGAATGTCGAAACCCGCATCAAGCAACTGCTGGCGGATGGCCGCACTATATTTCTTGTGAGTCTCTAGCGTAATATCCGGACGCTGCGCTACGTAAGATCCGAATTCATTCTCAGCCTGCACCATTACCACCGGTCCACCCTTTGTAATCTGCAAGTCGCGCACCTCGTTAGCCAGCTTGTTAATGTACACCTTGCACGAATCAAGGAACTGCTTGTTGTCCGTGCGAATCACCAGTCCCGAAGTCTTTTGCAGCCACCATGGGTAGCCACCAAATTCCCATTCCGCACAAGCATACGGACCCGGGCGCAGAATCACCATCAGTCCCACTTCCCCTGCAGTCTTAATAAACTCACGTATATTGCGGTTACCCGTTTTAAAGTCCCACACTCCCGGAGCCGTTTCGTGGTAGTTCCAGAACACATAACTGGCCACAGCGTTCAGCCCCATGGCCTTCATCATCTGTAACCGGTGGCGCCAGTACGGAGCCGGCACACGTGCAAAGTGCATTTCTCCCGAGTGAATCTGAGTCGGTTTGCCGTCATACAGAAAGTTTCCGTCCTTTATGGCAAACGAGTGCTTCGCCTGTTGAGCAAAAGCAGCTCCGCTTATCAACATAAGTGCCACAAGCAAAGCAGAGAGTTGTTTTTTCATGATTAGTCTGTTATAGAGTAAATTATTAATGTTAGATTATTAAGCCCTTTCAATGGTCACAAAGATAAACATTTTATCTAATAACCGCCAAATAAAATAAATTAATTTATTAATTACTCTAGTTTGAATAAAATTTTAAGAAAAATGAACTAAAATAACACTCCGAATGTTTATTTAACAAAGCACACAGTCAAATGAAAAACATTATTAAAATAATTGCTCTCCTGCTCATGGGCGCCATCGTAAGCGGATGCCGGTCCACAAAGAACGTGGCCTACCTGCAAGGTGTAGAGAATCTTACCGATGCACAACTGCAACGAAGTGCACAACCCTATAATGCAAAGATAAAGCCCAACGATATGTTGCGCATCATTGTAAGCGGAGCCGAAGATCCCGATACCTATATGCCTTTCAATCTGTTAACTTCGGTGCCCTATAACGAAAATGCCACCCAGGCAAATGCTAGCCTGCAAAGCTACCTGGTAGATACCCGTGGTACTATCGACTTCCCCGTGCTGGGAAAGCTCTATGTTGTTAATTCCACGACCGATCAGGTAAAACAGATGATTACCCAAAAGCTGAAAGACTACCTCAAGGCCGACCTCGTAGTCACCGTGCGCTTTGTTAATTATAAAATCTCTGTGCTGGGCGAAGTCAACCAACCCGGTGCCTATCTGGTGCCCGACGAAAAAATCAGTATCCTGCAAGCCCTTTCCCTGGCAGGAGACCTCACCCTCTATGGCCGTAGAGATGTGGTAAAGATTCTGCGCGAAGAGTCCGATGGCAGTAAAAGCATCACCACCCTCAATCTCAACGACCGCAACCTCATCTTTTCCCCTTTCTATTACCTCCGTCAGGGCGATGTGGTCTATGTAGAACCCAATAAAACCAAAGCCAAGGGTGCCGGGGTAGGAGCCGCCACCAATATCGTATTCTCCGTGGTGTCTGTGGTTATCGGTGTAGCCTCCCTTATAGTAACCATTGCCAGGTAATTAAATTTATATATTTTTTCCATTAATATAGTATATATAAATTAAAATGTATAAATTTTCAGTATTATCCCATGATGTAACTAATTGATTAATATACAATGATTTGTTTAACAAAATAATGCTAAAAACGTTATTGAAACTAAAAAGTAATAGAAATTAAATATCGTTTACAGTTAAAAAGTTTCTATTAATCAAAAAATGTTTTTACCTTTGCGGCGAATTAAGAAATAATAAGAATTCGTTGCTACGGTTATGTTAGTGACGAACCTTGTTGCATAGTAACACAATCGATTCGAAAAGCTAATGAACAGACAAAACTATCGCTATTTACTGCTACTTGCAGTAATACTACTCTTTTCTGCATGTAAATCTGCAAAAAACATCGCCTATCTGGAAGGAGCCGAATCACTCACTACTGATCAACTGGCTCAAAGTTCACAACCCTTTAATGCTACTATCAAGCCGAACGATTTACTGCGTATTGTAGTAAGTGGTTCCGAGGATGCTGATACCTATATTCCTTTTAATATAACAACCGCAATTCCTTATAATGAAACCACAACGTATGTTACTCCAACATTGCAGAATTATTTGGTTGATAATAAAGGAACCATTGATTTTCCAATGTTAGGTAAATTGGCTGTAGTCAATCAAACCACCGATGCTGTTACAAAATCAATTACTCAGAAGCTTAGACGTTACTTAAAAGGAGATATTGTAGTCACCGTTCGTTTTGCCGATTATAAAATCTCTGTACTGGGCGAAGTTGCTCGTCCGGGGGCCTTTACTGTGACCGATGAAAAGATTAATGTACTTCAGGCACTCTCCATGGCAGGAGATTTAACAATCTATGGTCGCAGAGATGTGGTTAAGATACTTCGTGAACTTTCCGATGGACAAAAGACAATTGTTACTCTCAATTTAAATGATAAAAACCTGATATTTTCACCTTTTTTCTATCTACAGCAAGGTGATGTTGTTTATGTAGAACCTAATAGTGCAAAGGCCAAAGGTTCCGATGTGGGTAGTGCTACAAGTATACTTATCTCAGTAGCTTCAGTCGTAATTGGAGTTGCTTCTTTGATTGTAACGATAGCTAAATAAAAAAACGAGAATACACTATGAAAGGAATCGTATTAGCGGGTGGCTCTGGCACCAGATTATACCCAATTACTAAAGGAGTTAGTAAACAGTTGCTCCCCGTTTATGACAAACCGATGATTTATTACCCGGTATCAGTATTGATGCTGGCTGGTATTCGTGAAATTCTTATAATTTCTACTCCTCAGGATCTTCCTGGATTTCAACGATTATTAGGAGATGGCTCAGATTATGGAGTTACTTTTGACTATGCAGAACAACCATCACCAGATGGTTTGGCGCAAGCTTTTATCATAGGTGAAAAGTTTATTGGTACAGACTCTGTTTGTTTGGTTTTAGGTGATAATATCTTTTATGGTCAAAGCTTTGGGAAAATGCTCTCTGAGGCTGTCCTGAATGCAGAACAAAACAAAGCAACTGTATTTGGTTATTATGTTAATGATCCGGAACGTTATGGAGTTGCAGAATTTGATGCAGAGGGTAATGTGTTGAGTATTGAGGAAAAACCGGAGAAACCAAAATCAAATTATGCGGTCGTTGGACTATATTTCTATCCAAATAAAGTAGTGAACGTTGCAAAAAATATAAAACCATCAGCACGTGGAGAGTTGGAAATAACAACAGTTAATCAAGAATTTCTGAAAGATGGTGAATTAAAAGTTCAACTATTAGGCAGAGGTTTTGCTTGGTTAGATACAGGTACACACGATTCTCTATCAGAAGCTTCTACTTTTGTTGAAGTAATCGAGAAGCGCCAAGGGCTTAAAGTGGCTTGTCTGGAAGAAATCGCTTACAAAAAGGAGTGGATAAAAAAAGAAAAACTAATTGAAGTTGCTCAACCCATGAAGAAAAACCAGTATGGTCAGTATCTATTGAATTTAGCAAAATAATGAATATAGTTGAAACAGAGCTCGAAGGAGTAATTATTATAGAACCTCGAGTATTTAAGGACGATCGTGGTTATTTTTTCGAATCTTTCTCTCAGAAAGAATTCGAAGAAAAAGTTTGTAAAACAGTATTTGTTCAGGATAATGAATCCAAATCCACTTATGGCGTATTAAGAGGATTACATTTCCAAAAGCCACCTTACGCACAGTCAAAATTGGTGCGTGTAGTAAAAGGAAAAGTACTCGATGTTGCAGTAGATATCCGTAAAGGATCACCAACTTTTGGTAAGCACGTAGCAGTTGAACTGAGTGCCGAAAATAAGCGTCAGTTCTTCCTCCCAAGAGGTTTTGCTCATGGCTTTGCAGTATTAAGTGAAGAAGCTGTTTTTCAATATAAGTGCGATAATTTCTATTCACCACAAAGTGAAGGAGCGTTGGCTTGGGATGATCCCGATTTAAGCATTGACTGGCAAATTCCAGCTGATAAAGTCATTTTGTCTCCAAAAGATAAAGATCACGATATGTTGAAAGATTCAGAATTTGTGTTCGATTATAATAAAAATCAGTATGAGTAATATATTAATTACAGGTGCAAATGGTCAGTTGGGGAATGAAATGCGTAAACTGGCACCTCAAACAAAAGATAATAATTACTTCTTTACTGATGTAGCAGAGTTAGATATTACAGATTTAAGCGCCATTCAAGTATTTGTCAAAAAACATAGAATCAATATTATAGCTAATTGTGCAGCCTATACTAATGTAGATAAAGCAGAGGACGATTTTGCTATGGCAGATTTGATCAATAATAAGGCTGTTAAAAATCTAGCAATTGTGTGTAAAGAATCTGATGCTACATTAATTCATGTTTCTACAGACTATGTATTTCAAGGAGATAAGAATCTTCCCTGCAAAGAAGATGAATCCACTAATCCGTTAGGGGTATATGGCAAAACAAAACTAGCAGGCGAACTATCTATTCAGAAAGCTGGTTGTAATTATTTGATATTCCGTACTGCATGGCTATATTCTGCTTTTGGAAATAATTTTGTGAAGACCATGCAACGTCTAACCTTAGATAGAGAAAAGCTTTCAGTGGTTTTCGATCAAGTAGGAACTCCTACTTATGCTGGCGATTTAGCTGTAATTCTCTTTCGAATCATTGAAGAAGGATTATATAAAAATCATCAAGATATTTATCATTTCAGCAATGAAGGAGTATGCTCCTGGTATGACTTTGCTAAGGAAATTTCTTTTCTATTAGGTAATAGCTGTGATATACAGCCTTGTCATTCAGATGAATTTCCAAGTAAAGTGAAACGTCCTGCATTCTCTGTTCTTGACAAGTCTAAACTGAAGAAAGATTTTAATTGTACAATACCTTATTGGAAAGACTCTTTGATTAAATGTATTAATGAATTAAAAGGAATAAAATAATGGATTTTAAAAGAAATATATTAATTACTGGTGGAGCCGGATTTATTGGTTCACATGTAGTAAGATTATTTGTAAATAAATACCCCGAATATCATATAATCAATCTCGATAAACTTACTTATGCTGGGAATTTGGCAAATCTGAAAGATATAGAAAACAAAGAAAACTATACCTTTGTGAAAGCCGATATTTGCGAATTTGATAAGATGATGGAACTTTTTCAACAATATAATATAGATGGAGTTATTCATTTAGCTGCCGAAAGTCATGTAGACCGAAGTATTAAAGATCCATTCACCTTTGCACAAACTAATGTAATGGGGACTTTGTCTTTATTGCAAGCGGCAAAATTGCATTGGGAATCGAATTATGAAGGAAAACGTTTTTACCATATTTCAACAGACGAAGTCTATGGCACTTTAGAATTCGACGGAACATTCTTTGAAGAAACAACAAAATACGACCCTCATAGCCCATATTCTGCAAGTAAGGCAAGTAGCGATCACTTTGTTAGAGCGTTCCACGATACATATGGTATGCCAACAATAGTAACTAATTGTTCAAATAATTACGGACCTTATCAATTTCCAGAGAAGTTAATTCCATTGTTTATAAACAATATTCGTCACCATAAACCATTACCAGTTTATGGTAAAGGAGAAAATGTACGCGATTGGCTTTATGTGGTTGATCATGCTCGAGCTATCGATGTTATTTTTCATGAAGGTAAAATTGCTGAAACCTATAATATAGGCGGTTTCAACGAATGGAAAAATATAGATATTATTAAAGTTGTTATAAATACCGTTGATCGATTGCTTGGAAGATCAGAAGGAGCATCGCTTCAACTTATTACTTATGTAACCGATCGTGCTGGTCATGATTTACGCTATGCTATAGATTCTACTAAATTGAAAAATGAATTAGGATGGGAACCAAGTCTTCAGTTTGAAGAAGGAATTGAAAAGACAGTGAGGTGGTATTTGGATAATCAGAAGTGGATGGATAATGTTACATCAGGTGATTATGGAAATTATTATGAAAAAATGTATATTAATAGCTGATATTGAATGAGTGAGTCTTTAAAGAATAAAGCAGTTAAAGGGGTTAGCTGGAGTTTTATTGATAATATTGCGAATTCTGGAATAACATTTCTAGTCGGCATTGTTTTAGCAAGACTGCTTTCTCCACAGGAATTTGGTATATTGGGGATGATTGCTATTTTTATAGCTATTTCCAATTCTATTATCGATAGTGGTTTCTCAAATGCATTAATTAGAAAAACTGATGCCAATAATATTGATTATAATACTGTTTTTTATTTCAACTTATTGCTCGGAGTAGCTTTTTATCTTATCTTGTTCTTTTTAGCACCGATAATAAGTCTTTTTTTTAAAGAACCTCAATTAATATCCATTACTCGAGCAATGGGAAGTACTTTGTTAATAAATGCATTTTCCATTATACAACGAACGCTTTTAGTTAAAAACGTTGATTTTAAAACACAAACAAAAGTTTCAATAATAGCATCAGTGTCGAGTGGTACTATAGGTATTGGAATGGCTCTGGCTGGTTTTGGAGTGTGGAGTTTAGTTGGTCAGCAAATATCTCGGCAATTATTAAATACCATTTTTTTGTGGATATATAGTAAATGGCGTCCTGTATTAGAGTTCTCTAAACAGAGTTTTTATGAACTTTTTGGATTTGGATCAAAGCTATTGCTATCAGGGTTAATAGATACAATATATAAAAATATTTATTATGTTGTTATAGGTCGTTTTTATTCAGCTGCACAGTTGGGTCAATATACACGTTCGGAACAATTTAATACAGTCTTTTCAAGTAATCTTACTTCGGTAGTGCAGCGAGTAAGCTATCCGGTTTTAAGTAGCATACAGAATGATTCAATACGATTAAAAGAAGCATATCGTAAAGTAATAAAGTCTACTATGCTTGTAACTTTTGCTTGTATGCTTGGATTGGCAGCAATAGCAAAGCCTTTAATTATTGTATTAATAGGGACTAAATGGTTACAAAGCGTTTATTATTTGCAAATAATTTGTTTTGCAGGTATGCTTTATCCGTTGCATGCTATTAACTTAAATATTCTACAGGTAAAAGGACGATCAGACTTGTTTCTTAAATTAGAAATAATAAAGAAGCTCATTGCTATTATTCCTATTGGATTGGGTATATTGTATGGAATTGAATATATGTTATGGGGAAGCGTATTTTCATCTTTTATTGCTTACTTTTTTAATGCATTTTATTCTGCTAGCTTAATAGATTATTCAACTAATGCACAAATAAAAGATGTTTTACCGGTTTTTATAATTTCTTTGATAGTTGCCTTTTGTATGTGGGTTTTAACATTGCTGAACATGCCTAACTTGATAACTCTAATAATGCAATGTTTGTTAGGAATTGCGCTTGCGCTTATTATATATGAGAAAACGAATTTAGAAGAGTATCAGGAAATAAAACAAATTACTCTTTCTTTAATAAAACGGAAATAAGATGGAAAATAAACTAACTACAGTTACTTCGCCGTTTATCGTAGTTCCTTCTGTAGAGGAAAAAATTAAAAACGAAAAACAGATAACAGTAACATCTCCACTTCTTCCTCCATTGGAGGAATTTATTCCTTATTTGGAAGATATTTGGAAACGAAAATGGCTAACAAATAATGGGCATTATCACCAGGAACTAGAAAAAGCATTATGTGATTATTTAGGAGTAAAATATATTAGCCTATTTTCAAATGGAACTTTAGCATTAATAACCGCGCTTCAAGCTTTACGTATTACGGGAGAAGTAATAACGACTCCTTATAGCTTTGTAGCTACGACTCATTCTTTATGGTGGAATGGTATTAAGCCCGTTTTTGTTGACATTGATCCTAAAACATTTAATTTAGACCCAGAAAAGATTGAAGCTGCTATTACGCCTAAAACAACTGCTATTATGCCTGTACATGTATATGGAAATCCAGCAGATACAAAGAAAATTCAGGAAATAGCTGATAAATATGGTCTTCGTGTTATTTATGATGCGGCACATGCTTTCGCTGTTGAACAAAATGGGCAATCAGTCTTGAATAGTGGAGATTTAAGTATTCTTAGTTTTCATGCTACTAAGACATATTCCACAATCGAAGGAGGAGCAATTGTTTGTCACGATGAAAATATGAAAAAGCGCATTGACTTCCTTAAGAATTTTGGATTTGCGGATGAAGTGACAGTTGTTGCTCCTGGGATTAATGCTAAGATGGATGAAGTGCGAGCTGCCTATGGATTGCTTGGCTTGAAATATATAGATGATGCAATAGAGAAGAGACATGAAGTTGCTCTTCATTATCGTGAAGCATTTGAACATATTCCAGGAGTAACAATTATGGAAGATATGCCGGATGTTAAGCATAATTATTCTTATTTCCCAATTTTCATTGATGAAAAAGTGTATCAAATGAGTCGTGATTCTCTTTATCAAAAAATGAAAGATGATAATGTATTGGGGCGGAGGTATTTCTATCCGCTAATTAGTACTTTTTCTACTTATAGAGGTCTAGATTCTGCTCGACCGGAAAATTTGCCGACTGCTACAAAAACAGCCGATAACGTAATTTGTTTGCCTATGCACCATGAGCTTACTGAAAATGATATTGAAAGAGTTATATCTTTAATTATAAGATAAAAATGAATTCATTTTATTCAGCAGATGAATTGGCGCAATTGGGCCTTAAATGTTATGGTGAAAATGTTCTAATAAGTAAGAATGCAAATTTATATAATCCTTCAAAAATATCCATAGGAAGTAATGTTCGAATAGATGATTTTTGCATTCTATCAGGCGATATTACTCTAGGGTCTTATATTCATATTTCTGCATATTGTGCAATTTATGGAGCTATGGGAGTTTTTATGGATGATTATTCTGGATTATCGCCGAGATGTACTGTTTTTAGTGCTATGGATGATTTTAGTGGCGATTATTTTATTAATCCGATGATTGAATCCAAATTAACTAATGTTACAGGTGGAAAAGTAATAATAAATAAGTATGTGCAGATTGGTGCAAATAGTATTATTTTTCCTGATATTACTATAGAGACAGGTACAGTTGTTGGATGTATGTCATTAGTGAACAAATCGCTTGAATCATGGGGGATATATGTTGGTATTCCTGTAACTAGGATCAAGCATAGATCAAAAGGATTATTAAAATTATTGTAGCTTATGAAAGAAGAATGCCCCATTATTAGTGTGTGTATGATAACTTATAATCATGAAAAATTCATATCTCAAGCTATTGAAGGAATATTAATGCAAAGAGTAGAAGTCCCAATTGAATTAATTATTGGTGATGATTGTAGTACTGATAATACTAGAATGATTTGTATTGATTATAAAAAAAAATATCCCAAAATAGTAAAATTAAGATTCCCGGAAAATAATCAAGGAGTTATGAAAAATTTTACGGATTGTTTAAATTCTTGTTCTGGGGAATATATTGCATTATGTGAAGGTGATGATTATTGGATTGATCCTTTAAAACTACAAAAACAATTTAGTTTTATGCAGAAAAATGATACGTATTCGATGTGTTGTCATAATTCAATAGTGCTATATGAAGAAAATAAATTGCTTAAAAGCTTTAATAATATTTTAATAGATAAAGATTTGAACCTTTATGAAATTGTAAGATCTTGGATAATACCAACAGCTAGCATTTTTTTTAGAAATAATAATGTCTTGCCTTTGCCTTCTTGGGCTAACAGTATATATAGCGGCGATTTGACATTAACCTTATTTTTAATAAATAGTGGTAAAATTCATTTTATTAATTCATATATGTCTGTTTATCGTAAGCATAATACAGAAAGTAGTGTATCTTTTATTGCAAAAAAGAAAAATACATTTGTAAATGATCAGCATATTATTCTTTTGGAATCGTTTAATAAAGAAACTAATTATATTTATAATGATATTTTGGAAAGTCAAATTAAATGCAAAAAAAAACTGACCAAATTTTCTAAAGTATATAATAAATCATTGATATTTGCTTTCTTTCTTATGCCAAGATTGTTTGTTTATAAAGTGTATTATAGATTTAAAAATAGAATTTGAATGATTGTAATTTATTTTATATTTTTTTTAATACTGTTTTTTTTGAATTTTAAAAGAAACGAATTTAATTCATCTTCTTTTTTAATTTTTATTTATTTGTTATCTTCTTTTTTTGCTATTATACTATTGAAATGTTATAATACATATGATGAGAAATATATAAAATTGTCAAGTATCATTTATCATATTATTGTTTTATCTCTATTTCTTATTCCAATTGTTAAAATTGGAAATTCTGGAATTACTAAATTCTCTTTTTTAGAGCATTCTAAAATGAAATTTTTAGCATATTTTATTATTACTTTTAGTTTTATTTCTATTATTACATCGATAAATGATATAATAGAAGTTATTAAGATTGGAGATTTTGGGATGGCACGCATGCTACATAACTCCGGCGATCTTGAGCAAGAAAATTCATCGTTCTTTGTTTTTTTAGGTCGAATTGGATGTCGAATGTCATTATTTGCAATTTTTTTATTTTTTTATTTTTATACATATGATAAAAAAAGTAAAGTGCTTAATGTTTTATTATTTATTTCGACCTTTTCTTTTATTTTTCAAAATCTCGCAGTAGCTGGGAGAGATGCAATAGTAAGATGGTTTTTGGAGGTAATATTTGTATATTTATTTTTTAGTAATTCTATTGAAGATTTTAAAAAGAAGAAAATAAAGAAGTTTTTGTGGATAGCTTCTATCCCATCTTTATTCTTGTTCTATTTAATTAGTGTTGGGCGTTTTTTAGGTCGTGATTATAGCGTATTATATTATATAATTGACTATCTTGGGCAACCATTTATTTACTTTTCATATGGTTTTGATCGCTTTTTTGATCCTACTTTTTACGGGAAATTAGTTTTTCCATATTTGTTCCCTGCTTCACAAAAAATAGCAGAGACTAATCTTAATGATGTTGTTTCTGCAGACTATTATTTAAATACTTTTCCGACTTTTGTTGGTTCATTATATCTAGATTTAGGCTTCTATTTAACATTAGGAATTGCAATGTTATTTTGTGCTGTTTTATTTTTTACTTTTAAAAAAAAGAAATTTAGTTTTCTAAATTTACTGTTTTTTTTATTTTTCTATGAGATTGCTATATTAGGTGTTTTCTATTATATGCATGCTTCTTCTACAGCTGTTAAATCTTTCATCCTTATTTGCTTTTTATCTATTATTTTAAAATTAATTACAAATAAAAGAAATAATATACAATGAAAATCTGTATTGTAACAGTTTCCTTTAATGATTCTGAGAATTTGCAACAAACAATTCAAAGCGTAATACGTAATAAGAAACCTTATCATCTTTATTATGTAATAGATGGTGGGTCAACGGACGATTCTCTAGATGTAATAAAAAAAAATTGTAATATAATAGATGATTATATATCAGAGAAGGATAAAGGTATTTACGATGGAATGAATAAAATTGATCGTTTTAATATTGAAGACGATGATTTTATTTTGTGGTTAAATGCTGGCGATGAATTGCTTGATTGGAGTCATATTGATATTTTTGAATTGCAGCATTATAAATGTGCTTTTTTTTCCGTTATATCAAAATTTAATAAAACTGATAATGGAATATTGTTGTCTCCCAAAATATTTACTCCTTATAACGAAAAAAATTTCTATCCGAAATCGATATATTTGCATCAAGGATTTTTGGTTAAATATGAGTTATTTAAAAAAAACAAATATGATTTATCAGTAGGTTTGCAAGCTGAAAATTTGTTAATGTCAAAATGCGTCATAGAAAATTCTTTTATAATTAAACCTCTTCCAATATCTGTATATTATTTAAATGGAATTTCTAATACTCGCTATTTTGATGTATTAATTTCATATATTAACGTGACTCGAGTTTTGAATTTTTCATTTTTAAAAATTATTTATTATAAACGCATTCATTTAATCAAATTTATTATTAAAATATTAATCCCATTAAAGCTCGTAAGAATAGTTCAATATTTAAAACGATGTCTTTAGTAGTTATTTTTTAAATTAGCAATTACGAATGAAAATAGCTTGTGTTTTAGTTTTATATAACCCTGATATTCATTTGCTAAATGATGTTCTTTCTTCTGTTTGCTCTCAAGTAGATTTAGTCTGTATTGTTGACAATTCCTCTTGTATATTAAATCGAGAAATGCTGTCTATTCATAAAAACATTCACTATATATTTATGAATGGGAATAAAGGTATTGCAAAGGCTCAGAATGAAGGTGTTATTTTTCTAATGAATAATGGTTATACTCACATTCTTTTTATTGATCAAGATAGTATTTTACCAAGGAATTTGGTGTCTGGATTGTGCGATAATTTAACCATTTTGCAAAGCGAAGGTGTTAAGGTTGCTTCTATTGGTCCAAGGGCTATAAATAGACAATCTAATTCTATTTATAAAGGAAATGTCTCTGAAAAAATGAGGTATTCTGAGAATCTAACAGAGACTGACGCTTTGTTAAGTTCTGGTTCACTGATATTATCTAGTAATTTTAAGATTGTAGGATTAATGGATGTAGATTTATTTATAGATGGAGTTGATCATGAATGGTGTTGGAGAGCTTTTGCAAAAGAAAATCTCCGCTCTTTTATAGTTGAAAATTTGCATATTAATCATCAACGAGGCGAAGGTGATAGGCTTTTTTTAACAAAAAAAGTTGCAATTTCTACTCCCTTCAGAATTTATTATCAATATAGAAATTATTTTATTTTATGTAGAAGAAACTATGTTCCATTTAAATGGAAAGTTAAAAATGGTATTAAATATGCTATTAAAATAGTATATTATCCTCTTCTTATTTCACCTCGAATTTCTTATATAAGGAATATATATAATGGTATTTTTAATGGGCTTTTTTACAAATAATAGATATTGAAAATGATGAAAAGTAGTGTTTCTGTTTTGATGTCAATCTATGCGAAGGAAGATCCTTTGTGTTTTGATGAGTCTATGAATAGTATTTGGACAGATCAATCAGTTAAGCCTGATGAAATAGTATTAGTAGAAGATGGACCATTAAATTTTGATATTTATAATCTTATTGAATCTTGGAAAGAAAAAATAGGATATAAACTTAAAGTTGTAAAATTGCAAAAAAATGGTGGACTTACAAGAGCTTTAAATGTTGGTATAAAAGAATGTACTTCAACTTATATTGCCAGAATGGATACTGATGATCGCTCTCATCCAAAACGTTTTGAAAAGCAAAAGATATTTATGGATTCTAATCCAGATATAATGGTTTCAGGAGGATCAATACAAGAAGTAAACTTAAAAGGTGATTTACTTAATGTTAGAAGATATCCATTAACAGATAGTGATGCAAGGATGTACATTGCTAAGGCATCTCCATTAGCTCATCCAACAGTAATTATAAGACGGGAGTTATTTGATTCTGGATTATCATATTGTGAAAAATACAAAACTAGTCAAGATTTAGCTTTATGGTTTGATGTCTTAAGATATAATTATAAAATAGCTAATTTGCCTGATATTTTGCTTTATTTTAGTAGGACAGATTCTACTTATAAAAGAAGAAATAGAAAAAAAGCATTTAATGAATTTAAGATCTATTTTCATGGAGTTTTAAATTTGTATGGACTTTCCCCAAAGTTAATATATCCTATTTCTAGGTTATTTTTTAGGTTGCTACCTACTTCTATCATAAAGATAGTATATAATAGTAAGATTAGGAATAATATACTTCAAAAAAATATTGAAAATGAAAATATTATTAACAGGAGCCGCTGGATTCATTGGTTCATATTTAGTCAGAAGTCTAATAGAGCATGATGTAGAAGTTGTTGGTCTTGATAATATCAATGATTATTATGATGTTAATCTAAAGTATGGACGTTTAAAAAATACCGGTATAAGTATAGATGAGATTTGCTGGTATAAATTTGTTCAAAGCAAGAAATTTCCTAAATACAAATTCATAAGAATGAATTTGGAGGATAGGCAAGCAATACAAATGCTTTTTGCGAATGAAGGATTTGATCGGGTGTGCCACTTGGCTGGACAAGCAGGTGTGAGGTATTCTATAGAAAATCCCTATGCTTATATATCAAGTAATGTAGATGGCTTCTTGAATATTTTAGAAGGTTGCCGTAATTATCATATTCAACATTTGGTTTATGCGAGTTCTAGTAGTGTCTATGGACTGAATGGAAAAGTCCCTTTTTCTGAGAAAGACAGCATTGCTCATCCTGTTAGTTTGTATGCAGCTACCAAAAAATCAAATGAATTAATGGCACATTCTTATAGTAATTTGTATGGTATTCCGACTACAGGATTGAGATTCTTTACAGTTTATGGACCTTGGGGACGTCCTGATATGGCCCCATTCCTTTTTACAGATGCAATTTTGAATAGTCGTCCAATTAAAGTCTTTAATAATGGTGATATGTGGCGAGATTTTACCTATATAGATGATATAGTTGAAGGGATTTGCCGTGTTATTAATAAAATCCCGTATCCAGATAATGATTGGGATAAAATGAATCCAAATCCAAGTTCATCAACTGTCCCTTTTAAGATTTATAATATAGGAAATTCTAAACCTATACGATTGATGGATTTTATTCAATCTATAGAAAAATCAATAGGAAGAGAAGCCGAAAAAATATATTTGCCAATGCAACCAGGTGATGTGTATCAAACTTACGCTGATACAACAAATCTTGAAAAAGATGTAAATTTTAAGCCAAGTAAGGATATTGTAGATGGTGTTAGAGAAACGGTTGAATGGTATAAAGAATTTTATAATAAGAAATAAGACTTTATGAAAATAGCAATAGTTGGTACTGGATATGTTGGTTTAGTAACCGGAACCTGTTTTTCAGAAATGGGGATAGATGTTACTTGTGTGGACGTCATGACAGAAAAAATAGAAAACCTGAAAAAGGGAATTATACCTATATATGAACCAGGTTTAGAAGAAATGGTAATTCGAAACTATGCCGCAGGTCGTTTAAAGTTTTCTACGGATTTATCTTCTTGTTTGGATGATGTCGAGATAATTTTTAGTGCTGTTGGAACCCCACCTGATGAAGATGGAAGTGCAGATCTGAAATATGTCTTAGAAGTTGCTCGTACAATTGGAGCAAATATGAATAAGTATGTTCTTGTAGTGACTAAAAGTACTGTACCTGTTGGCACTGCTAAGAAAGTTAAACATGCTATTCAGACTGAGCTTGATAAAAGAAACATTAATATAAAGTTTGATGTGGCTTCTAATCCTGAATTCTTAAAAGAAGGTAATGCGGTTGATGATTTTATGAAGCCTGATCGTGTTGTTGTTGGGGTTGAGTCTGAAAAAGCAAAAGAGTTGATGGCTAAACTATACAAGCCATTTATGATGAGTAATTCTCGTATAATTTTTTCAGATGTACCTTCTGCAGAAATGATTAAATATGCTGCAAACTCAATGTTGGCTACTCGTATCAGTTTTATGAATGATATTGCAAATTTATGTGAATTAGTTGGCGCAGATGTAAATATGGTTCGTAAAGGTATTGGCTCTGATAGTCGTATTGGTAGTAAATTCCTTTATCCAGGATGTGGTTATGGTGGTTCATGTTTTCCAAAAGATGTGAAAGCATTAATTAAAACAGCTGAGAGGAAAGGATATGATATGCGTGTGTTGAGAGCTGTAGAAGATGTAAATGATAATCAAAAGAGCATATTGTATGATAAGTTGTTAAAGAACTTTAATGGTGATTTGAAAAATAAAAAAGTTGCTCTTTGGGGATTGGCTTTTAAACCTGAAACGGATGATATGCGTGAGGCACCTTCATTAGTGTTAATTGATAAAATAATAAAGGCAGGTGCTATTGTGAAAGTATATGATCCAATAGCTATTAATGAATGTAAGCGCCGAATCGGTGATAAAGTAGAGTACGCTCAGGATATGTACGATGCAGCACTTGATGCAGATGCTTTATTATTAGTGACAGAATGGAAAGAGTTTCGTATGCCAAGTTGGCCCGTGTTGAAAAAAACCATGAATACACCTGTAATTGTAGATGGTAGAAATATTTACGATCGGATGGAATTGAATAATCTAGACTTTGTTTATACCTGTATTGGCCAATAAAAACTTCTCTGTATCTAATCACTAATGAAAAATACGCATGTTGTTATTATGGCCGGAGGCATAGGAAGCCGTTTCTGGCCAATGAGTACTCCGGAATGTCCCAAGCAGTTTATTGATGTGATGGGGTGTGGAAAAACATTGATTCAGCTTACCGCAGAACGATTCAATGGGGTATGTCCGCCGGAAAATATTTGGGTGGTTACTTCTGCTAAGTATACCGAAATAGTAAAGGAACAGTTACCGCAAATACCGGAATGTAACATCTTGGCGGAACCGTGTATGCGTAACACGACGCCGTGTATTGCATATGTTTCATGGAAAATAAAGATGCGCCACTCTAATGCAAATATTGTGGTTACTCCTTCGGATCAGTTAGTGATAAATACTACTGAATTTCAACGAATCATAAAGAAGGCTCTGGCGTTCACTGAGAATGGTGATGCGATTGTTACGCTGGGTATGAAGCCTAACCGTCCGGAAACGGGGTATGGGTATATTGCTGCAGGGGAAGCTGTGGCTCTGGATAAGGAGATTTGTCGTGTAGAAGCGTTCAAGGAGAAACCTGATAAGGCTACTGCTGAGAAATACTTAACTGCCGGGAACTATCTTTGGAATGCGGGTATCTTTGTATGGAATGTAAAGACGATTTCTGCTGCTCTACGGATATATGCTCCGGGAATTTCTGAGATCTTCGATAAGATTTATATGGACTTTTACACGGAACGTGAAGCTGAGGTTATCAACCGTTTCTTTCCCGACTGTGAGAATATCTCCATTGACTATGCAGTAATGGAGAATGCAGAGGAAATTTATGTAGTTCCTGCCGAGTTTGGTTGGTCGGACTTAGGCACATGGGGCGCTTTACGTGGATTGCTTCCTCAAGATGCTTCGGGTAATGCTGCCATTGGTACGGTTAAGTTGTACGATAGCTCAAACTGTATGGTGCACGTAGCTCAGAAAAAGAAAGTAGTGATTCAGGGCTTGGATGGCTACATAGTAGCGGAACAGGATGATACATTGCTTATCTGCCGGCTTGAAGAGGAACAACGGATAAAGGAATTTTCCACCAGCTTGTAAATAATGTCTTTTGATTAATTAGGATATATGTGTAAAAATCCCCGGAATCTTTTGATTTCGGGGATTTTTTTTCATTTGTTTTTGTACCAATCATATATCATTGCAATGCCATCTTCTAGTTCAACTTTATGCTTCTAGCATATTTCGGCTTATATACATTCAGGCATTTCGGTCATATCCGTTCTTACTCTGTATGAATATAGCGGCTGGATATTCTCTGAAATGTGCAAACATTTAGTATTAGATATTTTTTTTGTATTATAACACTGATTTTTTACCTCTTAAATACACTTTTAAGCATTATAACTATAATCAATTGTTTTGTAACGTTCTGATGAATTAAATTATTCATACATTTAGTGCTGCTATTATTCTTATTATTTTAAATTATTCAATAAATATAGAAATGGAAAAAGAACAAGATGGGGTGCATGATGTGGCCTGGTATTTTAAGCAATTTAAGAAAATTCAAGGTGAATGTAAAGGGCGGATTATTTTCAGAGGGATCGATAATCAGAAATACGATGTGGTTTCTAGCGCAGGACGTCGTTTGTCGAAAGAATCTGATAAACAAAATGATTTTATAAGGTATCATGTAAAATTGCTTGCAAATGCAAGAAAAAACGGGTATGGGGGATTGAACGCAGGTTCAAAACTTAGTGATTTAGAAGTTTTAGCTGAAATTCAGCATTATGGCGGAGCAACCTGTTTAACTGATTTTACTACTAACTTCTTGGTAGCCCTTTGGTTTGCTACAAAACAAAATTCGGATGAAGAGAATGAGAATAAAAAAAATAAAGATCTACTAGAAAAGACGGGTGGTAAATTAGTTTGGTTAGATCTCGGAGAAGAAATTAATTTTAATTCAATATCATATTATAATGAGAATATTGGTTTTGATAAAATTCAGAATATCTTATCTCATATTACATCCAATTTTGAATCCAAAGAGAGAACAGTTGAATCTTGTTTCTGGCTTTGGGAACCAACTAAATTAAATAATCGTATAATAAAACAAGATAGTGTCTTTTTATTTGGTTTGCCGGCTTTTACTTATAAAGATTTTGAAAGCGGTGAAATTAAAAACCGTTTGACTGTAAAGGAACTCATTATAGAAACAAAAGATAAAAAATATATAAGAACAGAATTGGAGAAATTTTTGGGCATTAATGCAGAGTCTGTTTTTTATGATTTTTCTGGTTATGCTTTAAATGCGAATGGGACTTCTATTCCTGTTAGTAATAACATATTGTCAGAGAAGGAGTGTCTTAGTTTGGCCAAAGAAAATATAAAACGAAGAGAACTCTCCTTAACAATTAGCTATTTGGATGAAGCAATAGAATGTTTTAGAAGTAATAAAAAGAATTCTTACCAAAAAAAATGTAAAAGAGGCAGAGCTACTCCGTGTTCATGTTCTTTGGGAGAATTGATGTTTTGGAGGGGGCGAGCTAATGAAGGGAAAAGTTATGTTGAAGAAGCTCTTTTGAATTATTATGAGTCATCAAGACATTTAAAAGATGAAATTACTAATCATGAAAATAATAAAAAACTATATAAACTTTTATGTGAATCTTATCGTAAACAATCTATTTTGTATTATCAGAAAAGAGATTATAAAGGAGCTGTAAATAGCAATCTTGAACTTTGGAAATTATATAATCAGAATTATAATCTGAAGGATATAGATAAAGATGACAATGGTGTTGATTCTATTTTTGCTCTTTTAGAGTTGTCTTTAATGAGGTTGAATCAATCTGATTTTGATAAATATCTTCATTTAGCAGAAAAAATTAAAGTAGAGAATACAAATGGAGAAATTTTATTATTTTATTTGAAAACATTAGGGAATATTATTTTTAGTATGAAAATAGATTCCATAGATACAACATTAAAGAGTATTGATGATAAAGTCCAGATGATAATATCTCAAATGGGAAAGAATGGTATAAGTATTATTGGATACTATTATTGGAATTATGATGATATTATTGGCTGGATTGAAAATATACTACTTGATAATAAAATTGTGTATTTTCAGAATAAAGAAATATTAGATCTCGCTCATTATAAGAAGTTTATAGCTGAACATTCAAAAGAATTAATACTATTAACAAAAAAAGTGTATGAAGGGCAAAATAAATTACTGAATAGTATGAGATCTAAGAGTGTTGCTTTTAGGGACGAATTACTTTTAGCTCCTCAAAGTCCCAATTATTATTATTGATGTCTTTAATTAAAATGCAATTTCAAAGAATCGTTGTTTTAGGTGTTCTTCTTAATTACTTATCTGTGGGCTTGAATAGGAACAACGAATAAAGGAGTTTAGTCAGGAATAAAAAATCAGAGCGTTTGGTATCAATTAAACGCTCTGATTTTCAAATAGATATACCTCTAAGGCATATTATTCATCTCTCAGCTTCTGTATAATCTGTGCATAGAGCTGTTCATAGTTTACCGGACTTTCGTTATCGATCTGTTTGGTTACTTCGAAATAAACGAAAGGTTCGCAACATTCCTCTTGGCGCAAGCTGGTGGTGTAAATTACCGAGGGCACACGTTTGCCTTTTTTTCTCTCTCCGTACATCTCTTTGTAACACTTGGCCTCGTGATGTATGGGGTAATCCATGTCGGCGTTGTGCACCATTACATACCCGAATGGTGGTTTAATTTCTTCGCGGTACGTGCCGATTGGTTTCTCTGAGTAGAATTCCCTAAGCTCGGGTGGGAGGATGCTACGGGTAAACGTTGTCTTTCCAGAGGATTGCTTGCTATAAATAAGTGGTACGATGGTGTTGTTATATCTGGCGTAAATTTCAGATTTTACGATACCACACAACCACTTGGTAAAGGTTTCGGTCCATTCTTGCTGATTGGTGGTTTGCACGCGGTTAATAAAGGGTGTAAGGTGGTCTGTGCCGTCCCATTCAGGAAGATTCTTGAAATAGGCTTTTGGTGAATTAATGTTTCTCATTTTTAGTTGTTTTTTTATTACGCTTGCAAAGAAACAGGAATTGTTCCTGATAAAAAACGGCATTTTTATTTTTCTTGTAAAGTCTTATGAACCTGTGGGTTATAGATGGAAATGCCTTTTCTTTTTGCTTGATCAAAAAGAAACAAAAAATCAAGACTGCATTTTTTTTGCTAAAATCGTGAGACTTGTATCGGAAGGTGCTGAAACTCGCTTCGCTCAAACAGCAGCCCCTTCTTTTCGCTACAAACCTCCCAATTTCTTAACGCAAAAAAAAAGAGGCCGGTTCTTCTGGTCGCTCGGCTTCGCCATCGCTCGGTGGGGTTCGGCTATGCCATTGCCATTAGCTTTGCTTCGCTCGGCTGGCTTCGCCATTTTAAGAGAGAGCATTTGCTAGGCTTGCCTTTGATATATTGGTAGAATAAGAGTTACTAATGTGGATCAAAGAGAACCGTCACAAAGTGACAAGCGAGCGAAGCAAAGCTAATTGGTCCAAAATTGCAGCTCGTCACTAAACCAGTAGGATTGGCCTCATGAATTTTACGTTAAGAAATCAGGGTGTGGGGAGCGTTAAGAAGGGGGTGCTGTTTGAGCGCAGTGAGTTTCACCCCCTTTAGCTCCACGCTCACTGATTTTAGTAAAATTCGTGCAGCCTTGACCTTTTGTTTCTTTTCCGTCAAGGGAAAAGAAAAGGCCAGTTAAAAGAAGGCTATAAAAGCAACAAAAAGCCCGTTACCCCATAAAATAGGATAACGGGCTATAAACTATTTAAGAGAGCTGTACTCCTTGCCAGCGTCAAAGCAAGGACACACCTTCAGCCACTCATGGCTCTCAATAACACCATCGCCATCGAGGTCTGGACTGAGGTCGCGATGACCCACTATTCTGCAACCGGGGTAATCCCTTAGAAGGGTGAGGAGCAGCACACGGAGTGAATGACGTTGCCATTCTGTGCGGGTGTCTGCCGGTTTTCCCAGTGCATTTAAGCCTCCCTCGTAACAGATGCCTATGCTGTAGGCATTATATCCCTTGGCATGCGCTCCGACTTTGTTCAGCGGGCGGGTACTTTTTATACTGCCATCCCGGCGGATGTAGTAATGATAACCGATGCCGTTGAAGCCTCTTTCCCTGTGGCTTCGCTCAAGACTGGCCTGGGTAAAGGGTTGGTCGGAGCGGGTTGCGGTGCAATGTATTACTATCAGGTTAATTTCTCTCATTCGCTACACAGGGTTTAGAGCACGCTCCTTGCAGGCGGGCACCAGGCATTGCTGCTTCAGCGCGTCGCTAAGGCGGGCGTTGAGGGTGATGATTTCCTGGTACATCTGCCGTACTTTCTCCGACAGCTCGAAGTAGTCGGTCTCAAAACGGGTTACCTGCTCCATCAGGTAGTCGAACTGGCTCTTTACCAGATCGGTGAACTCTTGCACCTCCCTGGCGCTCTTCTTCTTGAAGATGGGGAGCACCAGGGTGATAACATTCAGTAATTGGTCGATTACTTTCATGGGTTGTTGTGCTTAACTAATTAATAACTGTGCCGCGATTAACCTACTTCGTTACCGCCGTTGGTTACCTTCACCGGCAACTTAGGTACCTGGGTGTAATCCAGTGTTTTCAGCATCTTGGTGAGCAACTTGCCCGGACGGAAGCTGATGCGCGCCTTTTTGATCATGGAGCTGTTGAACTCTTCCTTGGTTACCGCCCCCGTGCTGCTAACAGCGATCTGGAAGGTACCGAAGTCGCCCAGACGGATGATCTCACTTTTACCAAGTGATGTCTCCATCGTAGTGAGCAAAGCCTTCAGTACGGCTGCCACGTCGGCTGGTGTAGCGGTACATCGACTGTCTACATCTTTACAGATTTCGTCGAAGTCCATATCGCCGTGACCTTGCGCCTGTGCATAGAATTTTGCGGGTTCTGAACTTTTAGAAGGATTCTTTTTTGGAACTACAGAAAATCTTACTGCCATAATTGTTTGTTTTTTAAATGATTAATAATTGTTTTTTGATTACTGTACAAAGATACTATGGTGGGTTGCGCGTTGCACACGCTATTGTTTTGTAGTGGGGTTTAAAGGTGTTTTATAGGTTTTTCTTTGTTCTTTTGTCTTAGCAACTGTCCTTTTCTTTTCCCTTGACGGAAAAGAAACAAAAGGTCAAGGCTGCATTTTTTTTGCTAAAATCGTGAGGCTTGTATCGGAAGGTGCTGAAACTCGCTTCGCTCAAACAACAGCCCCTTCTTCACGCTACAATCCTCCCAATTTTTTCACGCAAAAAAAAAGAGGCCGGTTCTTCTGGTCGCTCGGCTTCGCCATCGCTCGGATGGGGTTGTGGAATGGGTAGCTGTTGCTTCGCTTGGCTGTCACTTCGTGACGGTTCTTCTTTTCGCTCAGCTTCGTCATCGTTTCTTTGCTTTGCGGATTCAGAAAAATTAAGTGTATTTATTAGTAAACAGATTTGTTTATCAGGATTTTATTATTAGATTTGCGTCTACTAATTGAAATTATATGTTACCTAAAATAGAAAAAATAAAAGGTGTTCATCCTGGTGCTGTTCTTAGAAGGGAATTGAAACGTAGAGGGATACAAAGCAAATTGTTTGCTCTATCTTTAGGTGAATATCCTCAAACAATTAATGCAATAAGTATAGGTAGAAGAGGTATTAATCCGGCTTTATCTATAAAATTAGGTCATGCATTGGGTGTTGACGATGAATATTTTGCACTTCTACAAGCTTATTACGATATAGAGAAAGAGCGAAAAATATTACTAGAAAACCAAACAAAACCTAACCTGGCAAAAATTCGCAAAATCTTATTTTGGGACACTGATATTACTAAAATTGACTGGCAAAAAAATAGGCGGGCTATAATCAGACGTATTTTTGAACGTGGTAATGATTCTGAAATAAAAGAAATTATTTCATTTTATGGTGACGATATAGTAATCGGAGAATTAAAAGTACTTCCTCAATTCTTTCCAACACTTTCAATGAATGCTGAAAAGTATTTTGGTATTAACTTAACCACCAATAATGATGCAAACAAAGCTACATAAAGAAACAGTATCCGACACTCTTTGGTGGACTTTAAAGCAACTAATGGAGATTGAAGAACTTTTACCTTTCAGACTGGTTGGAGGAACTTCTTTAAGTCTTCAGTTAGGTCATAGAATATCTGTAGACATAGATTTATTTACTGATGCAGAATATGGAAGTATTAATTTCGATCAGATAGACAGCAAATTGCAGGAGAAATTTTCTTTTGTAGAAATGCAGTATGAAGGAAATAATAGTTTTGGTAAAAGCTATTTTATAGGCAAAAGTGAAGATGAAATTGTTAAGGTAGATTTATTCTATACAGATCATTTCATTCGTCCAGTACTTGTATATGATTCTATCCGTATGGCCTCTATAGAAGAAATTACTGCAATGAAAATGGAGGTTATTGGACAAAATGGTAGAAAAAAAGATTTTTGGGATATCCATGAACTGATGGATATTATGTCAATTAAACAAATGATTGAATTCCACACAGAACGTTATCCATATACTTATACTCCTGAAGATTTAAAAAATAAATTAATTGATTTTCAATATGCTGATGCTGATTTTGATCCCATTTGTTTGAAAGGGAAATATTGGGAGCTTATAAAGCAGGATATTGAAGAGGAAGTTAATCTAATCTAAATTCAATTACTGTTGCTTTACCCAAAAGCAATGCTAATGAACGATGGCAAAGCCGAGCCCAACCCAAAAGCCGAGCGAAGCAACGGCTATTCCGTTCCAAACCCACCAAACGATGGCGCAGCCGAGTGCCCAGCAGGACTGGCCTCATATTCGCAGCGTTAAACGGAATGAAAGGGTGGAGCGTTAAAAAGAAAAAGCTGTTTGAGCGCAGCGAGTTCTTTTTCTTTAGCGGAGACCTTTTATGGAGTAGCGGAGAATATGCAGCCTTGATTTTTTGTTTCTTTTTGATCAAGCAAAAAGAAAAGGACAGTTGCAAAAAAGCATTACAATAGCTAAAAATAAAAGCTAAAATCATAGGAAATCAACCTTTTATTTTGTAAATTTACTTCAAAATAAAAACAACCTTTATGGAGGAAAATAAAACCGAATTCAGAGTAAAAGCCTATGGGAAAGCCGAACTGGCAATGTTGTATAATCCGCAAATGTGTACGCGGGAAGCACTGCGCACACTAACCAGATGGATGTTACGAAACGAACAGCTGTATAGAGAATTACTTGTTATAGGCTATAAAAAAACCTGTAAAATTTTTACACCAAAAGAAGTATCCGTCATCACACACTACTTGGGAGAGCCGTAAAACTCCGACCGGATGTTGGACGAACTCCGACCGGAGTTTGAATGAAGTCCCGCCTGTGTTTTTGAAAAGCAGGCGGGACTTTTTTGACTCTATAATCGGTTGATTATAAATGTTCTAGGAGAGGTTTTACAGCTTCCTGAAGCACCATTTCGGGACTTGATGCAAGAAGTGACTGTTGCTCTTTTTCTTAATAATGCAACCGGTTAGGGTGGGTTGGTTGGGTTAGGTTGGTTGTTTCTTATAACTATCTATTTTTTTCTATTATATCATTCCTATAATAAGAACACTTATTCTATTTTTTTTCAGGAAAGTTATAAAATTATATCTAACCAACCCACCCAACCCACCCTGTAGTTTAATTCTCAGGGGTGTTGTAATTTAACTCCTGCTGTGTGGCATCGGGCTCTTTCTCTACCTCATCCTTAATGTGTTGGTTTAGCATTACCTCTTCATAACTAATAATATGCACCACGTATTTATAAACGCCTCCCTTTGCCGATATGCGCTCGTAGCCCTGGTCGTTCAATATCCGGCCGATGTTTACCTTTCCCCCATGATTGAGGACCAGACCGGTCCGGGTTTTAATCAGTGTGGCAATTTGGCTCGCGGTGATATAGGAAATCTTGTCTCCCGTAAGTGGTTTACGAATGTTGGTGGCGATAAACTCTTCCTCTAAAGTTTGCTGCATGAAACTTTGATTGTGCTTGTTCACCTTCACCGACTCTTCCCTGGTAAACCAGTAGCGGAATTCCTCTACCATGAGCTTGTGCATTACGTGAGCATAGAGCTGTTCGTAATCCACAGCGCTGTCATTGTCGAAACTCAGTGCCTCGAAGCAGAGGTAACGGCGGTTCCCGGTTCTGTCCGTTAGTATATCATGATTATTTGTGGTGGCAATAAACGAAGCCATGCGTTTACGCACCTGCATGATACGGTCGTACGGCAGGCGGATGTTCATCGTGGCACGGGTGATGAGGGCCTTGTACTGGTTCAGCTCGCGCCCGTTCATTGCCTCAATCTCCTCCGTGTTGATAAGCAGGCTCTGAAACACCTTTATCATGTCGTCCTTACTTTCGGTGTTGATTCTGTCCTCGCAATAGTAATCGCGGAGAGGGGGCGGAAGTATGCTGCGCACAAAGGTGGTTTTACCCTGGCTCTGCGGACCTTCGAGGATAACCACGGTGTGATTCTGCACATTGGGCTTCACCACCGCTGCCACCATGGCGCAAATCCATTTCTCGAAGCAATAAAACCAGTGATCCTGCCGGGTGGTTCTTACCTGCGAGGCAAACGCCCGGATGTTGTCCTTGCCGTTCCATGCGGGCAGGTTGAGGAAATACTCCTTCAACGGATTGTATGCCGGACTGAAGTCGGAGTTGAGGATGGAGTAGAGCTGCTCTGCCGAACATTCCGATCCGTGCTCGGCGAGCTCTACCCAGAGTGAGTTCCGGATGCGGTCGTCCACTGCCTCAAAAGCAGCATCGGGCTTGTTGGGGCGATACTCCAGTATTCCCTTTATTTCGTTGAACCGGAATTCATACCTCTCCTTGAGGTGGCACTGTGCAAAGAGTACACGGATGGCCTGGCGGGAGAGCGGATGGTTGCCGTGATTCTCCGTATTGCTGTAAGCGCTGCCTATGATGGTTTCCAACTCGTGTGTGGCGATGTCATCGTAACTGTTTGCCATGAGGTTGAAGAGTGCATCCTCGGGTATTCCTGCCTCGTTGCACTTGCATGCGAGGGTGAACAGGAAGTTATTACGGTTGCCTGGCTCATAGTTTTTGCTCCGTTGCAACTGCATCTCGAGTACGCGAAACAGCATGCTGCACGACTTCTTTGTCAGTTCACTTTTTCCTTTGTTTGTCCCTGCCTGGAAATCTCCAGTACGGGTCTTTCCCGTTCCGCGGGTCCCTGTGCCTCTTTTTCCGCTGTGTGCCCCCGCCTCCGGTGCAGAGGCAGAGAGGGGGAAGAGCACGGAGTCCGGATTGTAATAAGCTTCCGGATCATGGCACAGGTAGGTGATGCGTGGCAAGTCGCTGCCCGAGGTATCGATCTTTACGCCTATCAGTGCTTCGTAATAGGGCACCAGTGAGCGGAACAGCCGCAAGTGATACTCGTTTATCACTGCAGTCTTCTCTTGCTGCGTGAGTCCGGCGGCATCATCCATAATCAGCGGTTCGCCGCACACGATAATCTTTACTCCCCGTTTGGGACTGGCATACCGCACGTGGGTATGCTTGTCCGACTCAATTTTACGGCATATCTCATCGAACTGTTCCGGCTTCACGCCGTCAACATCCAGCACGATACGTGATGCATACTCACTGATACTGTCCGCCTTTCTCCTTCCCAGGAAAGTGCCGGCGGGAGTGCAGCCCGGCAGCGTGCCTTTCAGGCGGTTGGCCCCCTCGGTCTCGCCCGCATCGCTCAGCTGCCTTATCTGCGCTGTTTTTTCTTTGTGTTTGTCACTTCTGATCTCTGCCACGGTCTCTTCCATGGTGATCTGGGATACAATTTTTGAGTGGTTGATGATGTAACTCATCTTGCTCATGTTTTCCATATTAATTCTGTTATACTTTTAAGTATTTTTAAAAGCTGTTTTGTTTAATTATATGTTGCCGGTCAACGTTTGCAAAGTAATATTCTTTGTTTTGAATAAAAAACGGCATTTTTAATTATTTTCTAACACGCTTATTTTCATAGTTTAAATTGGATTTTCCTTTCTTAATTCCCTCGTGAATGGCTGTGTGTTTAAGGTTTTCTTTCTTTCCATTTGCTCTTTTTACGTTTAAAATGCATGCTAGAATAAGTCCGAAGTGATAGGAGTCTGTTCCTTTGTCATGAGTTATTAACCCGCTGTGAATCAGTTCGGCAATGATTTCTCCGAACCTGTCATTTGTGCCATGCCAGGTAATACATCCAAACTCTTTTTCAAGGTATTTTCTTGCTTTTGTTATTTTCTCGTGAAACTGTTTTGCATTTAGCCTTTTTCTCTTTTTACTTTTGTTTTTCATTGTTGGTTGTTTGAGTTAAAAAGGCAAATTTGTTGTTTTATTTGTTCTTTTCTCTTGATAGAAAAGAACCAAAAGATCAAGGCTGCATTTTTTTTGCTAAAATCGTGAGGCTTGTATCGGAAGGTGCTGAAACTCGCTTCGCTCAAACAGCAGCCCCTTCTTTTCGCTACAATCCTCCCAATTTCTTCACGCAAAAAAAAAGAGGCCGGTCCTGTTGGTCGCTCGGCTATGCCATCGCTCGGGTGGGGTTGTGGGGCGTGTAGCCGTTGCTTCGCTCGGCTTTTGGGGTGGGCTTGGCTTCGCCATTGCTCGGGTGGGCTGCGCCTTTGCTACCGTTGCTTTGCTCGGCTTGCTTTTTAGTTTAATTATATTACCTTTGTGGGCTAAAATTTTAATCAATACTATGGATAAATATCAGGAAATTTATACGCTCAGGAAAACAGATAAGGATAAGGCTTACGAGGTGGCAGTTGGTTATCATAAAAAGAATCCCGGGGATAAATATATAAGTGTTGTTTATGCATGGACTTTATATGATCAGGTGAAGAAAAGAATAGCGGAAAAAGCTGTATATATGGATGTGTCAATGTATATTGATGCTTATCTGAAGCTTGATTTAGAACGCCCATCTATGGTGCATTCTCAGTTTCTGTATCTTTTTGAAAAATTGCATTCAGTGCAGAAAAAATAGTATATACAGTAGAATAAAGAACACCGCATCAAAACCGAGCGAAGCAAAGCTATTTGGTTAAACGAAGGCGAAGCCAGCCAAACGAAGTGATGGCTACTCCGACCTAAACTCCACCCGAACGATGGCGCAGCCGAGTGGCCAGAAGAACCGTCACGAAGTGACAAGCGAGCGCAGCAAAGCTAATTGGTCCAAAACAGCAGCCCACTCAGAAACCAGAAAGACCGGCCTCATGAATTTTACGTTAAGAAATCAGGGTGTGGGGAGCGTTAAGAAGGGGCTGCTGTTTGAGCGCAGCGAGTTTCAGCACCTTTAGCTCCACGCTCACTGATTTTAGTAAAATTCGTGCAGCCTTGACCTTTTGTTTCTTTTCCGTCAAGGGAAAAGAAAAGAAGCAAGCCATTTCCAAACCGGAATAATTTCTATTGTTTTATCATTTTCCTGAATGGTCGATTCTTCATCCCAGGTTATGATTTCCAATCTTTTTGTAGCGTATACTTCAGAAAGTTTAATCAGGGCTTTTATCTCTCTTTGTCTTGTGGCATCGTCTGCAATACTGTAAGATACCTGGATGGCTCTCTTTTCGCCAGGCATGAAGAAGTCTACTTCTATGTTTTTGTTGTAGAAAAACAGTTCATCGCCATAGTGCTTTTTCAGTGTAATGGCTACTAAATTTTCAAGCAGTTTGGTCTCGGGATCAAACAGAAAGTTGTTTAGCAATCCGTTATCAAAGAAATATCTCTTTTTGAATGTTTCCTTGTCACTCAGTTTATCAGAGTAATTGGATATGCCAAATACTAAGTAGGCATCTTCCAGAAGCTGAAGGTAATCTACCAGGGTATTGCGTGAAATGGTTGTACCTGTTGAATCTATGATGTTTTTAATTCTGGCCAGTGATGAGGGTTGCATAACGCTTTCTGCCAGCTTCTTTACAAGAACTTTGATGGCATTTTCGTTTCTGATATCATTTCGTGAAATAACGTCGCCAAGAAGAATCTTCTGATAAAGTGAGTTCAGCCAGCTTCGTTTATCTTTCAATGGAAATGATTCCGCAAAACCGCCAAAATAGAAATAATCATGGAAGGATTTCACTACTTGCAGACGAACGCTGCCATACTCCCAGTTACGGTCTAAAGTGATTTGATTAAAGGCGAGGTATTCACTGAATGAAAAGGGGAACACTTCCTTTGCTATGAATCGGCCGCCAAGGGTGGTATGCATCTCTTTGCTGAGCATCTTTGCATTACTGCCGGTAATGAATACTCTGTATTTTGAATCGGCCAGACGGCGGGCGAACTTTTCCCAGCCATCTACATTCTGAATCTCATCCAGAAAGATAATGGGTTTACCATCGAACATTTCATTATAGCTCTCGATAAACAGGTTGAGTTCTTCTACTTTGACCGACGAAATTCTCTCGTCCTCAAAGTTGATATACAGGATGTCTTCAATGGATGCTTGTTTGGATTTAATCAGCGTTTGTATATGCTGATATAACAAATAGGATTTACCTGCACGACGAAGTCCCACAAATACATAGTTGGCTGTTTCCTCCAGCTCAAGTGGTCTTTCTACCAGCTCGATGTTCATAATTTCATTCTGTTTCTCAAGAATCAGACTTTTTATTACTCGCTTTTCCATAATTTATGCATCTTATTGATACAAATATAAGAATTATCTTTCAATATGTTGATCAATAATACGCCTTTTCTTTTTGCTTGATCAAAAAGAAACAAAAAAAGAGGCCGGTCCTTCTGATCGCTCGGCTTCGCCATCGCTCGGCTTGTCACTTTGTGACGGTTCTTTTTGGCTTGGCTTCGCCTTTGCCATTGGGTGTTGCTTTGCTTGACTGTGAGATTTAAATGAAATTTTGGGTACAAAAAAATAGCACCAGATTGACTCTGATGCTATTTTTTTTGTTTTGTTTTAAGTCTCTATCAATACCCATACTACTAATGAAAGAAAGGTTGTTGCAATAAATAAACCAGCAACGATCATAAGGTATTTCTCTAACTTTTCATGCTCTTTATTAATGAAGCCACCTTCATTACGTTTGTAGAGCCATTTTTTTAAATCTACCATTTTTATACGAATAATTTAGTCTAGTTCTACAAAGTAAGGACCAGATTCTATTATGAGCAAATATAAATGGCTTTTTTAACTTGATTTTAAGTTTATGGAGTATTTTTAGTGGCTGTTAATTGCGTTAATTTTATGCTTTTTTAACGTTTTCTTTTTTTTTAGGAAATTGAGTGTTTGTATCAATGTCAACCAAAGAATCATATCAATGGCAAACACTATATTGATATTTAAAAATTTCACTATGTTGGTATTCAAAATAACAAATATCTCGGCACAGATTACCAGTCTCACCATTGTTTTGCGGTGTGAAAAACCCAGGTCGAGTAGCTTGTGATGGATGTGTCTTCTGTCCGGCTGAAAAGGAGATTTGCCTTTGCACATGCGTTCCAGCATTACCCGAAGTGCATCGAACAAGGGGATGAACATGGCAGAAAGGGAGATCATGACAGGTGAGGTCAGCTGTTTGTACTCAAAGTCTGTTTCCATGGCATAGCGTACTCCCAAAAAGGCAAGCAGGTAGCCCAGGGTGAGTGATCCTGTATCGCCCATAAAGAGTTTGCGGGTGGTTTTAAACACGTTGTAATAGAAAAAAGGGATAAGGATGCCTACCAATATGGTGCAAATCATGGCATAAAAGAGCATGCCGCGCTGCAGGTAGAGGTATCCGAAGGCTATCAGTGCCACTCCCGAAATGCCGGATGCCAGTCCGTCGGCGCCGTCTATCAGGTTGACGGCGTTGGTGATGAACATTACCAGACCAATGGTGAAGAGGATTCCGACCCATTCCGGAATAGCCCAGATGCCGAACAGTCCGTTGAAATTGTTAATGTAAAGATCACCGGATACCAGTATCATGGCAGATAGCAACTGTACTACCATTTTGTTTTTGTAACGTACACCCACAGTGTCGTCTCTTACTCCTACGCCCCAAAGCAATAAGCATCCGCCGATAAGGGCTGCCAGACGGAGAAGAGTGGGCTCGAAGAAATGCATGGTCTCCAGACTGTTACTGCCGGAGGCTATCAGGGTGCAAACGGAAATGGCAAAAAGCATGATGGGGAAAAAGCTGATGCCGGCAAGACGTGGCACAGGGTTTACATGGGATTTTCGGGCATCGGGAATGTCATAAAGTTTTTTTCTTTTAGAGATGTAAACAATTCGTGGTAATACCATCGACTCTGCTGTTAATGCGATGAATAAAGCAATGAGTAATAGTATTACGGAAAAGGTATAGCTACTGATAATCATATCTTTAAGTGTTTCAGTGTGTTGCGTTTAGCTTTTTCGGCTGCAAAGGTAATAAAATATTTTGTTCTGAAGTTTTATTTCTGTTAAAAATATTATCAAATGTAGTTATTTTTTTGTTTTAAGAAATAACACCTTTGTGTCTAAACAAGTTTAAAAACTCTCCTTAAAAATAGGGAGTTTTCAATAGTTCCCTCATTATTTTATACGGGCTTTTCATTTGGTTGAAGCTTGTTTGCTTTTAATTAGTTGTGTTGTTTTGAGTTGTTCTTTTCTTTTTGCTCAGTGGGGTAGAGCGGAGTAGTATGAAATGACTATTATATATTATGTAAAAACATTATTGACAGTTTAAATAACATAACATAAATCAAATTACAATGTCATGAATTAATTCTTAATATATAAGGTCGAATTCGATGCTGTACCTTATAATTGATAGTATCAATTTGGTTTACATTGGAATTTTTTTTTTCACTTAAAAACTGTTAATATAGTTAGCAGGTGATTCAAAAGCACTATATTTGTCGAAACTTTAATCTTGAAATATACTCAAACATAAAATATAGAATGAATAGTTTTGCAGAAAGATACGGGTATGTAACATCTAGTAGAATCTACCTCCGGGAAAAAATAACACCCGAATTAACAAATGCAATATGTAATAATATAGAACTGTTGCGAGACAGAAACTATGCATTATTCTATAGTCTGGAGAGATATATGTGGTATAAGGTACTGAACAAGCGTTTAAAAGACTTTGGAAATATTACTAAGGGCTTTAAAACCGTTACCATTGAGTATATAGAAAACCCCGGCTGTTTGTGGTATGAGAAGTTTGATTATCTCGAAAGATTTATCACCTGCCTGAAAGAACAGAATGAAAAAGAGTACATGTGGTTTACATGCCAATTAAATTCCAGTTTCAGATCTCAACATTTTGTTTACCGCATTAAAAATGAACAGATTGTAGAAATAAATCCGGAAGACGAGGATAAACCTCAAATACCATTTGTATTACCTCAATCACCTTTAAATAGAGGAAATTACATTCGAAATACGCTAAGAACTCTCTTTCAATTGTTGCCATTATAAATTTTTGCAACTGGCTTTTTCTTTTCCCTTGACTGGAGCTATCCTTTTCTTTTCCCTTGACGGAAAAGAAACAAAAGGTCAAGGCTGCATTTTTTTTGCTAAAATCGTGAGGCTTGCAGCGGAAGGTGCTGAAACTCGCTTCGCTCAGACAGCAGCCCCTTCTTTTCGCTACATTCCTCCCAATTTCTTTACGCAAAAAAATGAGGCCGATTCTTCTGGTTACTCGGCTTCGCCATCGCTCGGTGGGGTGTGGAACGTGTAGCCGTTGCTTCGCTCGGCTTGTTACTTCGTGACTTTTTTTTTGCTTGGCTGCGCCATCGCTTTACTTCGCTTGTCTCTTTTTATCATGTTTTTATATATTGTAAATCAGTGTGTTGCGTGTGTGAGGCAAAGTATTGCACTAATGATACGCATTGTTTTTTCTGTTACTGTATGTTTGTGCTGTAAATAAAAATGCTGGAATAGCATAGTGAATCTTGTTTTATGGTTAAACTTCAATAAACAGAAAATATGAAATATAAATCATTCATCACTCTCTTTTCTCTGCCACTGCTCCTGGCTGCATGCTCGGGCAATGATGGTTTGGCAGATATGGCACAACAAGATGTTGTGCTTGATGTTTCTACTCGTGGCACCGATGGAGTAACGACCGACTGGAAGAACGGAGACAAAATAGCTCTTTTTACAGCCAGTGGCGCGATGGCTAAATACTTTGTATTCAATGATACTAACTGGAATCCGGAAGATGGTAATAATTTGAAAGCTACTTTACCGGCCACATTTTATGGTGTATATCCTGCTACTGGTAATGGCAGCTTCCTTATTCCTGCCGACCAGAGTACGACGGATAAACTGCATTCGGCTGATTTTATGAGTACAGGCAATGTAGAGCTGAGTAGTGCGAAGGATCCGCTTAACCTTGTATTCAAACACTTGCTTTGCAAAGTGGATATTTCGATAAAAGAGTATAAAAATGAATTTGGAGGTGCTATACCCACTATTACCAATCCCAGATTCTATTCCGGACTGGCAGTGAATCGCAGTGTGGGACCAAATGGCGTATATGCCTCACTTGCCGAATCTGAAAAACATGAGGTTACACCAGTTTATACGGAAAGTCAGGTTGATGGCAAACATAAGTTTGAGGCTATTATTGCGCAGGCTGTGTACGGCAATGGATTTTTTTCTGTGGAAGTGAACGGAAAGCGCACGGAAGTAGCTTTCTCGGGTAATACTGATATTTCAATGGAATCAGGATATAACTATCATTTTGATTTGGTAGTGGGCAAAGAGTTTTTACAGTTGAATTTAACCGGCGTAACTGATTATGCCGGGGCATGGAGGCGCGAAGAGGGTATTAATTACGTTCCACCAAAGATTGGCGATTACCTGTATGACGACGGTACTTATGGTGCATGGAATAGTATGAAAAAGGCAATAGGTGTAGTATTCTCTACCACTACTACACAGAAAGACCAGGATGCAGGTTACTTTAAAGGATATGCCATTGCAATGAATCAGTCAACCCAAAAAGTAAAATTCAAAACAACTAATACTACAGATGGATACGGTAATATGGGTTGGGCAAGAACGTTTCCTTTGACAATAGAATATAACCGCGATGGACTGACTATGACCAAAAGTCTTAATAATGATGAACACCCTGCGTTCAAAGAGGCTATTGCCTACAAAAATAGAATATCAAAGGATATCAGTTCCTGGGCAAGCGACTGGTTTGTTCCGGCATATGGACAATGGTGCAATGTTTTTATAAACCTGGGAGGAATCTCTGAAACACCTAATGATATTTCTCCATCCTGGACAACATGGAGGAAAATTTCTCTGGACAAACTAAACAGTTACTTTGCAAACGGTAATGGAGCAGGCCTAATAATGGATGGTTACTGGACTTCTTCTTACAATAATAATAAAGCGCAGGAGATAGAATTCAGTTCCCTGGGTATAGATATGGAGGAGAAGAGTAATACATTACTGAAATTTGTACGTCCAGCCATAGCTTTTTAACCGTTAAACTTTAAAAAATGTAGTTTCGTATGAAAACAAAAAAAATAAATGTAGGAATATGTATATGGCTACCGGTGCTGCTCTTGCTACTGGTTTCGTGCAGTGAGGATGAAATTAAACAGCAGGCAGACAAAGAGAAGTTGTCGTTGCAATTCACCATTGGTGATTATCCCCCCTTTACGTATCAGGCTGATACCCGTGCCGTAATAGGAATACCGGATGTGGGGAAGACTAAGTGGGAGGCAGGCGACAAACTGCTGGTTAAAGTATCTCTTTTTAAGGAGGCAACAACGACTGGTACCTCGTTAAAGGACGAGTGTATTGAATTTACTTACGACGGATCTGTATGGAAATGTACGTTCGGCTCTTTAAGTGTTGAGCCGTACAAGGATCAATATGGTGAATACCAACGCTACAAGGCGGCAAGCATTACCGGATATTATATGCCAACAGATCAATGGAGTAAAGGGACTGACGGTTTATATGCTTTATCTCCCGGCAATATATATGATTACGGTACCAAGGAGGCTTTCTCGGCACAAAAGGTGGAGATGATAAACAGTGAGGGGTTTGTTAATATTGGGGTTAAACTCAATTTCACAGACCAGATGACTCCTCGTCTTTACAGCAGGCTGCGCGTAGTAACCACAAAGGGGGATATAGTAACCTTGACAGGTGCATGTTTTATTACGGCGACAGACATAGCTCAGGGATATAGTACAAAAAAATGGGGAACATCAAGTTCTGCTAAGGTATTAGCAGATAACAATGGCAACGCATTCTTTTATGGCAAATGGGACTCTTCTATTCAATTTAAAGTAAAAATAGAACGTTTTAACCAAAGCAATCTTCCTCTATTTATTAAGGAGAAATCTTTTGATGTGCCCTCGGCTTCGATAAACGCAATGAGCTATGTGATAGATATGAGATAACAAGAATAGATATAAATTATAATACAGATGGAAGAAAAAAAGATATTTCTTTTAAAATTAAAGTCCAAAGGAAAAGCAAAAAGAATTGAATATATTATAAGATCACAACTGGGCGTAAACTTTGTAAATATTGATTTTGAAAATAGATTGATGACTATAAATTATAATCCGGAACAAATTACGATTGAATACATGAGCCTTCTTATTCGTTCTGTTGGTCTTGATTTAGTTTCTAACGAACATGATGTTAGCTTCTGGCAAAATAAGTTAGGCAATTATTTTGTTTTAAAACAAAGACTAAAAGTTCTTTATTCACTTTCAATAATAGCCATAATAATTTTCTTAAGCCACTCTTCTGTTTTGTTTTTATTAGGATTTTCAATACTAACGCCAATTTGTTATTTGTCTCTGTTTATTTATAAGTCAAATAAGCATTTTATCCGATCCTTTTGGAGAAGTGACAAGATAGGAATATTATTCTCATTCATGTTTGCAGCTTTAGGAGGCGTAAGCATATATTATAAAATTGTGAATGATTTAGTTTTTAGTTTACTTTTTGCTTCAATTTTAATAGTGGAAATCATAACTATTTATAGATGGTTTAATGAAAAAAAGCTATTGAAATGTATTTACTATGAAAAATAGTCACTTCAAAGTTTATTTCGATTGAAAAGATTAAATATATAGATTACACAAAATTATGTTATGATTTATGTGTGAAAATGTATAATAGAAACATGAAATTTAGTTGGTAATAATTTAGTTAAACTGGTGTCATTGAAATGTTGATTTATTTACTTATTATAGTTGGCTTGCTTCTTCTGGCAGGCATTGTTGTTTGGCGTATAAGTGATTGGGAATATATTGATAAATATAATCGGAAATTTTATAAAAATAGTTATCACATATATTATGATCGTAAAATTATTAGAAAAATTGGAGGGGTGGAGAAAATGAATGATGATATTATTTGAAAAACGTGGAGTTTGCGGGTAAAATTTAAGTTTTAGGAATTTGTAATAAAAATATTAACTACCTTTGCAAATAAATTTATGCATAATACAAATACAATGAATCGTTTTATTTTATTGTTGTTAGTCTTTGTAGGGCTGGTTTCGACCGTTAAAGCAGAGAGAGAGGATTCTCTTCATGGTGATAAAGTGCTTTTTGAACTAAATAAGCAAGTGTATGATAATCTCAAATCGCCATCTTTTTTTAAGATGCAGAAAGATGGACTGAAGCGTGCAGTCAGTACAGGAAATGAATTTTATTATAATTCTTTTCGACGGGCTATTCTTTCTCATTATTATGTCTTGGAGGATAAGGAAAAATTCCTTGAAGAATGTGATGAATTAATTGACCATTACAAAAAAGGAAAGGAAAAAAAGAGTGAGAAATATCTATATGATGCATGGGCTACTAAATTTGACCGGCTACAGATATGGGGCGATTGTGATCAGGCAGTTGCAGTTATTCACCAGATGGGGGATTATGCTCAGCAACATCGACATGAATTGGGCAAGGCTGTTGTAAATTTCTGTTTTGGCCAGGTGTATCTGGATAATCGTCAACCTGCTGAAGCCGACAAGTATTACAGGCTTGCTTATAGCGAATTATTTCGTAAAAAGGAATATGACCGTGCTTTGCGGGCGGGATTTAACCTGATGGCTGTGCAGATGAACCTGGAGGCACCTGAAAAAGGATTACTCATTAGTGATGCTAATGCCCGCTTACTGAAGCAATGGCAGGCGGAAGGTGCAGATGTTAATCCGGTAACCTTAATGAAACAGGCTCTCTATCGTTTCCGTTTGCTTTATCAAGCTGGACACTTTGATGCGGCAGAAGCTCAGCGTGACACCATGTTGCATTATAATAATATATATAAGGATCCGGCTCAACAGGAAATTATTCAATATGCTATTGCCAGTTTCGAAGAACAAAGAGGAAATTACAAAGAAGCTTATGCCGGTTTGAACGCTCTCATTACCCGTTTTTTGGAGGAAAAAGATTATTTGAAAGTGGCTCGATATCGTTTTGAATTAGCTGATATACAGCGTAAACAAGGCGATTATAAAGGAGCGATGGAAAGTTACAGGCAATATGGTATAGAAAATGATTCGGCTAATATTCAGTCAACAAACAGCCAGTTGAATGAGCTAACGAAGAAATTTCAATTGAATGAACTTGCGTTACAAAACAAATTGTCAACGAACAGACTTTATGCTGCTATTGCGTGTATTGTGCTGTTGTCTTTTGCTATTGTGATTTACACTGTTTATACCCTTAGGCTACGTCGAAAAAACAGGGTATTGTACGATACTATTGTACAATCACAAAAAATGCAGGATGATCTTTATACTTCTCATGAACAAATTACTGAAGATCAGCTGAGTAATGAAGAGATACTTTACCGTAAGCTATGTAAACTGATACAAGACGAGGAACTTTTTAAAGACTCTCAGATAAAAAGAGAAGATTTGGCTGCAAAACTAGGTACAAATCGTACATACCTTGCAGATGCAATAAAGCAATGCACAGATGGGTTGACTTTTATGGAATATCTGAACCGTGTTCGTTTACGCTATGCAGCCAAACTGCTTTCCGAAAATCAGGAGAAACCAATCAATGAAATTGGTGATGATTCGGGCTTTAATTCGCGTAGTACGTTTAACCGCTTATTTCGTGAATTTTACGGTATGTCTCCTTCTGAATATAGGGCGATTTCCAAAGAGAAAAGGATAGAATAAAAGTTCGGGGATAACTTTATTAGTAAACAGTGCCGCCATGAAGTTTTTATGCTTCATGGCGGCACTGTTTTTTTATTTCTATGTCTGCTTTTATAATAAACGGTGTATTTGTGTAATGAATAATTCTTTATTTATTATCGGGCTTACATCTTTTTATTCAGCTATTTACTTTTTATATTCTTGTTTATACATTGTAAATCAATGTATTGCGTGTGTGGGGCAAAGTATTGCACCTATGATACGTATTGTTTATACTGATGATGTATGTTTGTGCTGTAAACAAAAAGTACAAGAGTAACATGATGCATTGGGTATATATTTTAAAGAATAGCCAAGGTGTTTTGAAGATAGCCTTATCTGATGATACTGGTAAGCTTTTGTCCGAAATGAAGCCGGACGAGCAGATTGTTTATCTGCGTCCGTTCAAGTTTCCTTTTGATGCCTTGGCTCATAAATACCTGTTGGGGCATCTCTCTAAAAAGTCGGTGTTGTTTCTTATTAAGAAATACCGGAAGGAAACGAAAGAGCTGCTTGGCTTTCTTTAATTACACGAAAAAGATCGTTACTGCTATAAACATAACTATATATTTCTAACTGAAGTAAATTAAATGGATTTATTATGAAAAGAAAATTATTATTTGTCTGCTTCCTTCTGGCTCTTTTGCAGGGTAGAGTGAACGCACAGACAACGGATGACACAACTACGGTGCATACAGCCAATGGATGGTATGTAGGAGCATCGGGAGGTGTGCCGTTTGGAGTAAGCACGTTCAGCTCTTTCGGGGCAGATAAAACCCGTTTTGGATGGGCGGCAAGTGCCTTTGGAGGTTATCGTTTTAACCCTGTATTATCTTTAGAGCTTTTTGCAAAAGCAGGACAAACCACACTTGCAGTTCGTGAAAACGATGTAAATGCCAATTACTGGCTGGGAAACGACATTGTTCGCTACTATGCTCCTGTCATTGATATGGTTGGTTGGGATTACAGTAATCTGACCAGCAAAGTTAGTTTTCAGCAATATGGTTTGCAAGGCAATATTAATCTTCCGGGCCTCTTTTGTTCCGGCAGCAATTGCCGTTGGATATTTGAACTTTCTCCCGCTATTTCGGTCGTTAGTACACGTGCCGACTTTTTTACTATTGCCGAAAATGAAAAAGTGGTAGATGGCAAAACGAAATGGCACTTAGGTTTAGGAGGAAACGTGCAGGCGGGTTATCGTGTTGCCAAACATTTGAGTGTTGGCATTTACGGAGGGATTACTCACCTTACAGGCGAACACTTCGATAAACTCCCTGAGCATTTATACAAAGATAACTTTATGTACGAAGGAGGGGTAAAACTCACATGGTCGTTTGGCAAAGATGTTCAACGTAAGAAACAAACTCCACAAACACCGGCTTATATTCCTGTTGTAAGTGAAGAAGTACCGGCTGCTCCACAAAAAGAACAAATAACAGAACCTGAAAAGCCACAGGAAGAAAAACCAGTAGAGAAAGTTGTTATTACCCCTGATAAGGCAGAAGAGAAGGCAATAACTTTATTCCCTACTATTTATTTCGAATTCAACCGTTCATTCATAGAAGTGAAGGAACAACCTAAGTTAAAGGAAATTCTCTCTCTGTTACGAAAGAACCCCGATATGAAAATCACCATAACAGGCTGGTGTGATACTGTAGGTACTCGTGCCATAAATTTACGCTTCTCTCTTCGTCGTGCACAAAGAGTTAAGAGCTGGTTGGTACAACAAGGAATCGATGCCTCTCGCATTAGTATAATTGGTAAAGGTAGCGACTTCAATGAGAAAATACCTGCCAAGGCCCGCCGTACAGAAACAAAAGAATCAAAGGAGGATAAAAAATGAAACAGAAACCGCTCTATATAACTATAATAATGTGCTTGCTGACGATGACCTTTACAGCATGTGACAGCAATGAACCAGAAAATAACGACCACGGTATCTCTGCAGCTCTTAGTTGGGCAGATAAGGACGATACGGGTACTCCAATTACTGATGCACGTGTATGGATTTTCCAGGCCGACGGAAAATTGGTAACGGAAAAACACTATGCCACTAAACAAGAAGTGGCCCTTGATATACATCCGGTTGATGCTGGCAATTATAAGGTGGTTACCGCTATAAACCTGGTAGCACCATTCAGTGTAAGCAAGTCTACAACTTATGATGAGCTGTTATTAAAACTAAGTGAGTACAATGCTTCGCCTGCTCATGCTTACTACAGCGTAGCCGACGTAAAAGCTTTGGCAGATAAAAATACGCGTGCTCCATTACCGCTTCGCCGTATTATGGCAGAACTTAATATTGAAATAGATGGGGTACCAGAAGGAGCAACCTTAGCAACATCCGTAACCGATGCCGCAGATGGTATTTATCCATTGCAAAAAGATGCTGACAGTAACTATGGAGTGGCAATGAGCGGACATAAGAATGCTGTTGTACTTCCCTCGGCAATTATGACAAAAGGAAATTTAGTAACGCCTACTACACGCCTCATGCCAACTGTGGGCGATGCATCTCATTCTCACCTGTATTTCCTGTTTACCCTTACCGATGGAACAACGAGAGAATGTGACGCTGAAGCTCCGGTTATGAAGTCGGGTGGCAAATATGTACTGAAATTTAAATACACAGAGCTGAAGCCTTATATGTACATTATTCCCGTAAAAATCTCCGACTGGGAAGAGGACTGGACGGTGAATGGAGAAATACTGAACCCTGTTTCATAGTTAAACTTCAATAAACAATGATGAAAAAAAAATATTTAAGAACTCTGTTTCCTCTGTTAATTGCAGGAATATTAATGGGTAGCTTATCGGCTTGTTCGCAAAGCGAAGAGTTATCTCAGGAAGAAAACAACGTGGAAGATCAGAAAATTGCCATTCAGCCGGAAGTACTAATGGATGGAATAGCTACACGTTCGGGCATGGAACTTAACGACCTGTCTTATTTTTACTTGCGGATCGTTAACCCTCAAAATTCTGAATTTAGTTATTTAGTTAAAATGGAAAAAAATTCAGAAGGTAAATGGTATGCTTCGACCGATCTAAAGAATAATACGACCGAGCCTAAGCTATTTTTCCAGAACGGCAAACAAGCTGTTACCGTGCAGGCTATTTATTGGAAAAATAACACATCTCTTGATAATTTTATTACAAAATACAAAGATGATTGGAATAATACTCTTTTTTTTTGGATGTCTTCAACGTTTTATAATAATCTTACCATCAAGAATAATGATCCTCTTCTCTTCAGTAAGGTGATTACGCCTCAGACTGATGCGCCGGGCGGGGTGCTACCTATCAATTTTCAACATCGCTTCGCCAAGATACACCTGAGGTTGGAGTTTGACGACTATTGCACGCAGTTAATATCTAATCAGAGTTCTTTATCGAAAGTATCATTTGGAGGTCTGTTGAGAGGTATTAATAAATCCATAACATGGAATCTTGGTTCAAATGCTATAGATTACACCGGAGATACACGTACAGGAACTACATCATTGAATTATATACAGTGGGATCCTGGGAGTATGACAACGAACATAAGTGCTGAATATGAACTGATGGCTGTGCCTCAGTTGGTACCTAGTGGTTCACTCAATGCTTCTTTTAGTATATACGATGAAGCATTTTCATGGACATATCAAGGACAGGAGTTTAATCTGGAAAGCAATACTGAATATGACATCACTCTTCAGGTATATGGTGAAGATCCAACAACTAAAGGTACATCAAATGATGCACAACTTACTAAAAAGAATATCAAAATTACAGGATCCATTAAAGAAATAAAGGGAGGACAGCAATGAAAATATATAAATTCACAGCACTAATTGCTATACTGGTAACCTTTTTTAGTGCTTGTCAAAACGAAAACCTCAACAATCTGACATCTGCCGGCAAAGGTATAACTATACAGGCAAACATAGGTTCTCCTTTTGCATCTACACGCTCTAACCCCTTGGGAACAGTGACGGAACAGGGGCAGTTTGTGGATGGAGACGTTATTGCAGTATCGCTCGACAAAGGTCAAACCTGGGTAGAACACAAGAAAACTGGTGATACATGGGAGCCACAGGGTGGCAAGAAATTGGCATGGCCCGATGGGGCAGAAGAGGCTGAGGTATGGGCATATTATCCTGTAGAGCATACAAACGCATCTGATGGTTCCAATAACTCAACTTTTGATACATTCACTTTGCCTCGTCATCAGTGCAATACTCAAGGTGGACAAGAAGGAGATTTTCCCGATTGCCATATTGCATGGGCAGACCGAATGGCTTTTAGAAGTGTAATTCAAAAGCCGGCAGATGATGTGATTAATCTGTCAATGGTAAGACAGGCTGCATGTGTGGATATATGCATAACCAAACTGAGCGATAACTGGAATACAGGTGAGGCATACTTTCAGATCGGAGATAATCTGTATGCTCCCGACATCAACCTTCCAGCCCAATCAACTAGTAGTTCATACCATATTTATCCTAAAAATGGTGGGAAGAAACTAATGCTTAATGACAAGATTACTTGTTTACTTCTTCCACAGGATGCTGATCCTGATGCTGTGTTTTTTGAAATGGATGGTACTTCGGCAGAAGGTGCTGCTGTGCAAAAACTCACAGTGAAAGGACGACCAAAGCTTGAAGCTGGATATCATTATACCTTTAACCTGCAAGTAGGCAAGTCGGGCATAACAATGGGAAGTGTCAGCATTGAACCGTGGAATAAGGTTGCTTTTGCAGATGCAGCAGGAAAATTTCTTCCTGTAATGATTGTAAAGAATGGGTTAGCTTATATATATCTTGACCGTGCGACTAATGGGACTGCTCAGATTGCAGACTCTATCCGGTCGGCAGAGAGAAAACACCTTGTGCACGATCTTGTTTTCTACGGCAAGAAAGAGGGTAAGTTGGATCTGAGTGCTGCTAATAACATGTTGAAGAGTACGGATGTACGTTCGGTAGATTTAACGGGTATTACAGATCTTACAGCAATAGATTCGTACTCTTTCAGAAGCCTGGATTATAGTACTGAATTTTCTAAATTGGAAGAAGTATTCCTGCCGGAATCGGTGACGAAGATAGGGCAGTCTGCCTTTGAAGGCAACCTTATACAAAAAATTACCACACCAGGCGTTGAAGCCCTTGGAGAAGCTGCATTCAAAAACTGTACAAAATTACAATCTATAACTCTCAATAAGTTAACAGGCATACTGCCAAGTTATAGTTTTGAAAATTGTATTGAGATGAAGAGTGCTTATATGCCCAATATAACAGAAATTGCAGAATATGCATTCAAATCAGCCAGCTTATCAGAAGGAAATCAGGGACATGTAGATTTCTCCAGTGTTACCCGTATCCATTCCTATGCCTTTGAACATAGTTCTATTACGGGAGGAATATATCCGAAAGGAGAAGTACCGATGGGATTAAATGTTACGAATGAACTTACGTTTCCCAATGTTACGCAAATAGATGATCGTGCTTTTAGTCGTTGCTGGTATTTGTTTGCTGTTTCATTTCCAAAGGCAAACCGGTTGGGAGATTATATTTTCTCCGGTTGTAAGTGGTTATCTACTATTATGTTCACTGTTAAGGGAACTATAGAATACATTGGTAGCAAAAAAGAACCCTTTGACAGGGATATTAATACCTTTCTGGAGAAGGGGGGGCTCATAGAAGATTATCACTCCAACTTAGCAAACTATCTCTATGGTCTCGGAACAATAATAGTGCATGAAGACAAAAAGTACGGTAAGTCAACTATTGAACCGAGAGTAACTGATTATAAACATTATATAGGCTATCAAGAATCATGCCCCCGGGCTCAGTTTGGCTTTGTAGCTAAAGGAGGTCCCTGGTGGATGGAACTGGTGTATGTCAATGATGCTGGTCAAAAGTATCTGGCCATTCATTAATCTTTTCAATAAACAATTTTAAGTAAACAATAGATATATATTATAAACCATTTTTTATTATAAAAAAACAATGAAAAAAGCATTCTTTTTCGCTGCCGCACTGGCAGCTGTTGCAATGACAAGCTGCAACAACGACAATGAGCAAGTTTCCGAAACGCCTAAGTCTATTACCGTAAGCACAAGCATTGGTGCGATGACGCGTGTTGTAGCCAATGGTAACACTTCTGCATTTGAAGATGGTGACAAAATAAGTGTTTATGCATGGACGGGTACTCCTGATGCTGTAAATACAGGGGCACTTGTAGTGAACAATGCTGTAAATACTCTCTCGGGTAGTAAATGGTCGGCACAATCGATGATGAAGTGGACAGATATGATCACGCCACACTATTTTCTGAGCATGTATCCCGTGCGCACTGTTACCGATTTTACTGCTGATGCGGTTAATGTTGACCCAGCCAAACAGACCGAAAGCGACCTGCTGGTGGCTGTGAATACAGGTGATCAGAAACAAGGACTTACTGCATCCAACAATCCTGTATCGCTAAAGTTTGACCATGTAATGTCTAAACTCATTGTGGAATTAGCATTCCGTAACGAATTTGACGGTACACCAACGGTAACTTCTGTAAGCACAGGAGCCAAAAATGCCGGTACAATAAATTACCTCACAGGGGCAGTTACTCCTACAGGAGACTTTACTTCTTTTAATCTTCCTGCAGTAGGAGCCACACAGCAATATGCATCGGTGATAATCCCTCAGGAATTGCAGAAAATTACCGTTCTTATTGATGGGAAAAGCTATGTGTACACTCATCCTCAACCTCTTATGTTGAATAAAGGTAAGGTGCAGACAGTGAAACTTATTGTGGGACGCAACCGCATTGAACTGGATCAGGTAACTATTAACGATTGGGAAAATACTCAACCTATAGAAGGCGGTGAAGCCGTTGATTAAATCAAACTTTTAGTAATATAAAAAAATAGTAATATGAATTACAAATCATTTTTTTTCGCAGCGGCAGTCCTAACCCTAGGGCTGACTGCCTGCAGTAAAGACGAGGCACCTCAGACGGAAATCCTCTCTGCCGATGCAGTACGAATCAATGCTACTGTGGGCAATCTCTTTGCCGAAACACGCTCTAACCCCGTAGGAAATGCTGAAGAGCAAGCTAAATTTAATGTAGGTGACGAAATTACAGTTACTTACAATTTGGGTTCCGGGTATGTTATTTATCAGTACGATGGGGAAAAATGGCTCCCGAAAGACGGAAAGTATCTTACATGGGAAAGTGAGACTCTGTCATTTAGTGCTGGTTATCCTGCTATTTTGCCTTCGGAAACCTTTGGCGAAGTAGCGACTGACCAGTCTTCCTTGGAAAAAATAGCAAAATCTGACTGGATGAGTGCAAGAATTGAAAATGCCACTAAAGGCCAGGTTCTTAACTTTGCCATGCAACGCATGACCAGCCGTCTTGTGGTGAAGATTGCAGGCTTCAACCCTGAGTTTGCCGCCGATGCTAAGGTTACAGGCGTAAAGATTGTAGATCAGAGTGATGTTGTACCTCAAACAACCCCTGCCACAACTTACACCGATTATATTCCATATCCACAGGGTGATGGTAGTGTGGGCAGCACTTATACGCTATTGAGAGGTGGTAAAAATATGAGGTATCAGTACATCAGTCTCAAAGTGGGCAATAAGGAAATGCGCACGGCTATTCTGAATGAAGGTGAAAATGGTAAGAGCTATACTTACAACCTGCGTGTGGGTAAGGAAAAGATAGAGATAGAAAGCGTAACGGTTTCTGACTGGTCGAACTCAGAAACTATTCCCGGAGGAAGTGCCGGAGAGCTGAATTAACTCAACTTAATCATATAATGATAATAACGATTAGTTTCCAAATAGTGCAATTAAAAAAAATAGTAAACTGAAAATAGAAAATTATAATGAAATCAATTAAATATATAATGACACTGGCTACCACCGCATTGCTTATCTCAGCATGCAGCCAAAATGAGGAGTCTGCACCCGAAACCAACAGTTTTCCTGCTGACAACATGATTCGTGTAATCACTAATGTGAACCAACCGCAAACCCGTGCAGGCATGACCACTGACGATCTCAATAATTTCCAGTTGCGTGTGGTGAACGAAAGTAATGAAAATTATAGTTTTTTTGCCATGATGAAGAAAGAAAGCAATGCATGGGTAAGCTATACGTATGATGGTGCATCTCCATTGACTATGCTTTGGCAAAACAAAACACAAAAGGTAAAAGTAACAGCTGTGGGTTATGAAGGTGTTCAGATATCACCTGCAATGTGGAACACTACAATTCCTGTTTCGGTTTTAGAAGATCAAAGCAATGAATCTAATCTTAAACGAAGCGATATACTTTACATGGCTCCCAGAGAGGTGGATCCATCTACAGATCTTGTAAACGGCAAAATGTCTCTCAACTTAAATCACCGTTTCTCAAAACTGAATCTTACAGTGAAGCTTGCTACAGAGTTTAACAAAGTTCCTGGAACCACTACTAATCCTATTACATCCGTAAAAGTGATTGGTACCAAGAGTACACCAGAGTGGAATTTAAACACAAATGAACTTAGTAATTACGGAGCCAATATTAGCATTGTACCTTTTGCCGCAACTTATATCGCTGGCGAAGGCGACACAACACAGGCAGAAGCCAAATATGAATGTATCCTCGTTCCGCAGACAGTAGGAGCAGGCTTTTTTAGCGTAGAATTTGTAATCAATGGTAAAATCTATAAATGGTTCAATACCTCGGGCATAACGCTCAATGGTGATACCCAGTATAGCCTTGCCCTTACTGTAGGTAAAAATGTTGTAACTGTAGGTGGCTTCACCGCTACACCATGGACAGATGGAGGTAGTCAGGATATTGAAACAGAATAATAAATTGATAAAAAAGTAAATTCTTTCAAATAGGGTTGATCAATACCTGGAAGACCAGCTTTTGTTTTATAACAAAAGTTGGTCTTTTTTTTGTTAAAGATGGAAGATAAATATGGTGAACGATGGCGCAGCCAAGTGACCAGAAGAACTGTCACGAAGTGACAAGCGAGCGAAGCAAAGCTAATTGGCTCGAACGATGGCGTAGCCGAGTGCCCAAAAAGACCGGCCTCATGAATTTTACGTTAAGAAATCAGGGTGTGGGGAGCGTTAAGAAGGGGCTGCTGTTTGAGCGCAGCGAGTTTCAGCACCTTTAGCTCCACGCTCCCTGATTTTAGTAAAATTCGTGCAGCCTTGACCTTTTGTTTCTTTTCCGTCAAGGGAAAAGAAAAGGACAGTTGCAATCAATGCAAAAAACATTTGAAATCAAAACAAGAAAAAGCAGTTTGACCCAAGACCAAAAAAGCCTTAAAACCAAACTGCCAACTCAAAAAAAATAAGATTATTTCTTTATAAGTAAAGACTCAATAGGATCATCATACTGAATCTGAAGTTTTACAAGCTCCTTTTTCAAAAGAGCGGCAATCTTTTCAACCCCCTTAGTACCATAAAGATTAACCATTTCGTGAGGATCATTTTTGAGATCATAAAGCTCCCATTTGTCAATATCATTATAAAAATGAATCAGCTTATAACGTTCAGTGCGAACACCATAATGACGCTTCACAGCATGCTCACCCGGATATTCGTAGAAATGATAATAGAGCGACTTGCGCCAGTTCTTTGGCTTTTCACCTTCGAGCAGTGGTAAAAGAGAAACACCCTGAATGTCTTGTGGAATCTTTACGCCGGCCAGCTCGAGGAACGTAGGAGCATAGTCGATGTTCTGCACCAGCTGAGGGATTTTTGCTCCTTTGCGGACAGCAGAAGGATAGCGCATGAGCAGCGGGGTGCGGAAAGACTCCTCGTACATGAAGCGTTTGTCGAACCATCCGTGTTCGCCCATGTAGAATCCCTGGTCGGAGGTGTAGATGATCAGTGTGTTATCCAGCAAGCCTTCCTTCTTGAGATAGTCGAGCATGCGACCGATGTTGCGGTCCACCGAACGGATTACGCTCAGGTAATCGTGCATGTAGCGTTGATATTTCCATTCTGCCAATTCCTTTCCGGAGAGTTTTCTGGCTTTAAAATCCTTGATGATGGGTTCATAATAAGCATCCCACTTCGCTTTTTGAGCAGAGTCGAGGTTGTTGTAAAGTGCACGTCCCCAGCCTTCCAGTGAGGTGTTTGAATGAATCTCATTTTCCTTATCCGCCATTTTAAGGTCGTAAACGATATCCATGTCTTTGAAAATGCTCATTTCCTGTTCCGATGCAGCCACCCTTCCCAGGTACTTGTCGTAGAAGTTTTCGGGTAGCGGGAATTTTACGTCATCGAATGCACCCAGGTCGCAGGTGTCGGGCATCCAGGTGCGGTGGGGCGCTTTGTGGTGCAGCAGCAGACAGAACGGTTTGCTCTTGTCTCGTTTTTCGCCAAGCCAGTCGATAGCCAGATCGGTCACAATATTGGTGGCATAGCCGTGAATCTGTTTTTTCACCCCGTTGTCTATAAAGTGCGGGTTGTAGTAATCTCCCTGTCCGATAAGGATGTTCCAGTAATCGAACCCGGTAGGATTGGAGGTGAGATGCCATTTTCCTACCACGGCAGTCTGGTATCCCGCTTTCTGTAACAGCTTGGGGAATGTTTGCTGACTGCCATCGAACTTATGTGCATTGTCGATAAATCCGTTTTTGTGACTGTGTTTGCCGGTGAGCATGCAAGCGCGACTGGGACCACTGATGGAGTTGGCCACAAAGCTGTTGGTAAAAACTGCCCCGTCGTTGCCAATACGGTCGATGTTGGGTGTTTCAATAAACCTGTGATCGTATGCACTGATGGTTTGAAAAGAGTGGTCATCGCTCATGATAAAGAGGATGTTCATCGGTTTTTTTGTGGCTTCTTTGTTGGTTGAAGCATGAGAGGTAGCAGCTACTGCTGTGATACCCATCAATAAAATCTGTTTTCTGTTCATTATGATATTAGTAACTAAATTAAGTTAGTGTTATGCTCCTTGTATGATGGTAACCGTAACGGGTGCAAGTCCGAAAGTTGGGTGAAATGTTACAGTCTGGGTACGTGGCTCACTGGTTTTATTTGCCGCTATGTAAATGGTAATGGTTTTATTGCCCGAGCCGTAAATAGTATACGAAGTGACAGCCGGGTTAAATCCGCACCAGCTGCCGTCCGGCACATCAATCCACCAGCCATCTGTTCCGGCTGTAATGGTGGCTGTTATTTGGGTGGCTGCCGCACCAACGGTTGTGTTTTCATTGACCTTTACGCTGAACGGTGAAGGCTGGGGCTTGTAATTAACCGATTCGTCTTCGTTGCTGCAACTGCTGAGTGCAAAGCAGGTGATAAACGTTAGCAGGATGTATTTAAGATATGTCATTTTTACTCTTCTTTTAGTTGTTCAACAATTACCAGCCCGGGTTTTGTTTCCACATATTTCCGGTTAATGCTATTTCGTCCAGACTGATAGGGTAGAGGTAGTCTCGGTTAACATTAAAAGTCAGCCCATTGGGGCATACTCCCTTGTAAGGACTGATGTAGCGTTTGGCATCGCCGGGTTTACCCGATAAATAAAGGTTGTTACCTGTTGGCTTGTCATAGATAAGATTGCCTTTGAAGTATCCGTCCGCCGTATTGGCTGCTTCCATGTTACTGCCTGTGAAGAGAGCCCCGAGCATCTCTTTATTGGCAATTAGAATATCGGCGGCTGCCCAGCGGAAGATGTCGTACATGCGCATACCCTCGCAGGCAAGTTCGATGCGGCGTTCACGGCGAACCACCTGAATTGTTGCCTCTAGATTATGAAATGGATAGTCAGGATCGGTATTATATTCCCGTTGGAAATCGATGCCCGGCATGCCCACACGATCTCGCAATGGCTGCAGCGCCTTAGCTATTTTCTCCTGAGCAGATGCACTTTCGAGCTCGGCAAGCGCTTCGGCATAATTGAGTAATACTTCTGCATAGCGGAACTGAATAGCCGGGCATTCGCCTTTAAGCTCATCATCGGCTGCTGCATCCGTGCAGTCTATTTCAATGAATTTAAGCAGGGAATAGCCTGTAGGGTTGGCCCACATAACCGGAAGAGCAACTTCCGTAATGATGGGGCTGAACGTTGGCATGTAAATATAGGCAGCGTTGGATGTGAGCGGACGCAAACGTTCGCCCGGACGAGCTACAGTCTGACACAGACGTGGATCACGAAGTGCCGGATCTAATTCCTTTCCGTAAGTTTTCTGAGCTTCATCACGCTCAGCTCCGGTAAAGATGCCACCATCTCTGGTAAGGTAATCATTCACCAGAGAAAGAGTGAGTCCGATGTTGCCTCCACCCTTGTTGCAATAACGGGTAACGTTGTTTCCAACCACTTTTGCATCGTATTTTTTCCAGAACAATACCTCGGAATTAGTGGAGAGATCTTTGGTGATAAACAGATTCTTGTAGTCGGTCAGAGGGTTTGATGTGCTGTATATTTTCCATCTGCCGCTCTGAATAACCGCCAGGGCGGCATCTCGTGCCTGCTCCAGGTAATTGTTAATTCTGCCATCGGTGATTCCGGCGGTAAAGAAAGGATCGTTTTTTGCTTTGTGGTATTTTTGCCAGGTGCCTTCGAACAAAGCCACGCGCGACTTAAATGCCAGGGCTACATCCTTGTGAAGTCTCATGGTGGAGCTGTTGCTCTTTGTGCTTAAAAGATTGATGGCATTATCCAGATCACTTAAAATATGATCGATAACATCGGCACGTGAATCACGTTTCAGTTTCATTTGTTCGCTGCTTGCATCCAGCACTTTGCCTATCCAGGTGATATCGCCATATTTGCATACCATGTTGAAATAGTAGTATGCCCGGAAGAAATAGGCTTCTCCGGTATACTGGTCGATATCTGCCTGATTGCCTTTGCAGTTGCCAATGTTTGCAAACAGGAAGTTCAGGCTGCGAATCTTTGTATATTCGGCGGGACTTGCGGCAGAACTGACCGAACGGGTGCCATCGAGTAATGACGGAACCGACGAACAGGCCATATTATCACTATACTGATCGTCGAACGCTATGCCGGTAGACTGCAGATTGGCTGGCTGTATTCTGAACGTTTCCTCGTAGAACTGATTTACATACTTCTGAAGTTCGGAAACGGAACTGATGGGGTTTGAAGATGTGAGTGCACCTTCCGGTTCCTGATTGAGGTCGGCACAACCGAACGATAAGGCTATTACCGCAAACAGTATCAGGTATTTCATTATGTTTGTTTTCATCATTATCTCTTTATTTACAGGTTAATACTCAGTCCAAAGGAGAATACTTTTGTTAAAGCATAATTCTTTCCTCCTTCATTGAATGTAAATACAGTTTCGGGATCGAACATTTTTGCCAGTTGGGTGAAAGTCAGCAGGTTTTCACCGGTAATATATACATTTACCCGTTGCAGACCAATATTCCTGATAATGGACGTGGGCAGTTCGTAGCTTAAAGTGAGATTTTTTAAACGGAGATAAGCTGCATTCTGCAAATACCTGTCACACGCCTGATGAGTTTTGCTTGTATAAGAGCTAATGTTACCGGCTGTTGAAATGTATGGTCTGGGATAATAGGCATCCCGATTATTTTCTGACCAGTAGTCCAGGTGCTGAGAAAAGACCGTAACCTGTGCTTTTGAATGACACCCCCAGAAGTAAACTGAACCCGAAGGATCGTAGTCGCGTTTTAAAACACCTTGCCACAACGTGCTTAATGTAAGCCCTTTGTAACTGATGCTGCCGTTGAACGAGTACTGGTAGCGTGGTGCCGAGTTGCCGATAATCTCTCTATCGCCCATATCGCCCACTTTGTTACTGCCTGTATTGATGGCATTGTCTTTATTCAGATCGAGGTATTTTACATCTCCGGGAACCCACGCTCTGTTGGTGAGGTAACTGTGGTCTAACTGATTGAACTCATCGGCTTCTTGCTGATTCTGAATTAAGCCGGAAGCGCGGTATCCCCATATTTCGCCAACCTTACGTCCCGGGTACCACAGATTTGAAGGGTTGAATTTTGATGGATTGACATAGTGAAGCACCTCGGCTGTATAATCGTAAATCATACCACCAATGGAGTAGGTTATATCGTTATTGATGCGTCCTTTATAGCTAATGGAGAACTCCCAGCCCCTGTTGCGCATATCGGCATTGTTTGCCTCGGGAGCTGTGGTTCCGTACATGCTTGCCAGACTTTCGGTTGGGCCAAGCATGTCTCGCGTGGTACGCTGGAAAATATCCAGACTACCAGTTAAGTTATTATTGAAGAATCCATAATCCAGACCAAAGTTTATGCTTTCTATTTTTTCCCAGGTAACATTGGAGGTATAGGAACCAGGAGCAAAAATAATCATCTGGCGGTTGGTACCATCAAAATACCAGGAGCCTTGAGTCTGGGTATTCATGGTCTGGGCAAATGTGTAGAGGGCGGCGCCACTCTGGTTGCCCAGCAAGCCATAAGAAGCACGGAGTTTGAAATTGCTCAATGTTGCACTGAGTGGTTCCATAAAACTCTCCTGGGCAATGTTCCATCCCAGGGAGGCGGACGGGAAAAAGCCCCAGCGGTTGTTGTGTGTAAAACGGGAAGAACCATCATAACGCCCATTCAGCTCCAGCAGATACCGGCCCTGATAGTCGTAATTAATTCGCCCGAAGAAGCCTCTGGTTGCCCATCCGTTGCGGTTTTCGCCGGTAGTCTTATCGCCGGTGGCAGTGTTGATTCCCGGATTGTTGAAGTTGAGCAGATCTGTTACGTTGCTCCATAAAAAGGAGTATTTATTGCTCTCTTCCTGATAGCCGGCCATGATATTGAAATTGTGTGACTCTGCCAGTTTCAGAGAGTAATTGGAATATAGATTGAACGAATTATAGTCCGACTGTGACATGGAACGGTAATAACTACCGGTGATTGGAATTCCTAATTCCGTGCGGGTCATATAGGTGACTGAACCATCGAGCATGGTAATAGTAGCGGGAATAGCAGCTTGCTCGTTTTTAGCCGGGTTAGTACGGTAGCTGTAGTCGAAGTTTATTTTCCAGTTTTTTACAGGCTCGGCCACTAAACCGACGGTGAGGCTGTAATTGTCTGAATTATTGTCATTCCGGGATCCGGATTGCAGGTATGGAACCTGAGACAATTCCGTGAAATTTCCATTCAGATCGTACATGGAATTGGTTGGCCGGGTACGGGCCAGGTTATGGAAGAATCCGATTTCATAAATGGCATGATCGCCAAACGGAGAGGTGGATATCTCTTTGTTATATTTGGTTTTTATATTAAACCTGAGCCAGTCTGTGATAGTGGAATTTATGTTTGCAGTAAAATTAAAGCGTTTAAAATTGATATCTGCATATCTGATAAGTCCCTGTTCCTGATACAATCCTCCGGAGGCATAATATTTAATTTTGTCTGTACCACCGGTTACCGAAACATTGTGATTTTGCCTGATGGCTGCATTTTTATAGAAGAGTTTGAAGTTATTGGTATTGCCAATTCCTGTTGTGGAATTATCGGCCACAAACTTGTTTGTTGACTGTTCCGGCCATTGGTTTATGCCTTTGGGATTTTCGCAGAACCGGCGAAGCTGTTCGATCTTTGCATCAGAATACTCAGGTGTGTGGTCCGCATTAACCCAGCCCACATTGAAAAAACGGGCAAATTCGTAACTGTTAACCATATCCGGCAAACTAACAGCAGAGGTGGCTCCGATGTTGCCGTTATAGCTGATGGAAGTTTTTCCTTCCTGACCCTTTTTGGTTGTAATCAGTATAACGCCATAAGCGGCACGCGCTCCATAAATGGAAGCTGCTGCCGCATCTTTGAGAACAGATATGTTTTCAATATCATTGGGATTGACCATTGAGAGAGTGCCCTCAAGTCCGTCGATTAACACATAAGGTACATCCGAGTTGCTTAAATTGCCCTGACCGCGTAACTGAATGTTATAACTTGCGCCCGGCGTACCTCCTTTATTGGTTACATTGGTGGTTAAGCCCGGTACTACTCCCTGCAGACTCTGGGTGATATTTGCAACAGGCCTGTTTGCCAACTCCTTACCATCGACAACTGCCACCGAGCCGGAAAGGTTTACTTTTTTCTGTGTACCATAGCCTACCACAACCACCTCATCGAGTAATTCGGAGTTCTCTTTTAAAACAATCAGAAATTCGCTTTTACCTTTGGTGTTGATACTAAGCGGAACGAATCCGGTGAAGGTGACCTGAATTACCGGGTTGTCTTCCAGACTCAGGGAGAACCGGCCATTTATGTCGGAAACAGTTCCTTTGTCGGTTCCCTCTTCAATGATGTTAGCTCCGACGATTGTCTCTCCGGTTTCATCAGTGATTCTACCGGTGATTCTTCTTGTTTGCTGCGACCTTTCAGGTTCATTGTTCTTATTCCTGTAAATATTGATGTACCGGTTCTTTATTTTGTAGATAAGTCCCGTTCCCTTTAAGGCTTCGTTCAATACATCGTTTATCGATTTATTCCGTGCCTGTACCCTGACATAGATATTCTGCACATCGGCATTTACGTAGAAGAATAGAAAATCGGTCTGCTTTTCTATTTGCGTGAAAAGCTGAGTGAGAGATATTTTATCGGCTACAACCGTTATTTTCCTGGAACTTGCATCAATATCTGCTGCTTTTATCTGCACCGGCTGCATAATTGATGCAATAATAAAAGCTAATTTTATCAACAGGTTTCGTTTAGTGTGTTTATTCATAGTATACTTTTAAAAAGGAACAAAAGGTGTTGTTATAAACAAATAGCATTCATTTATCGGATATAAAAAACATCCTCTTTTTTCTCCCATTTAACAGGCAGACTTCCGGAGATAACATCTAATGTTTCTTCAATGCTTTCTTCGCTGCTGAATGTTCCGGAGACAATTATTTCCTTAATTTTTGGATTGAGAACAGCGATTTTAACGTTATACAGTTGCTCTAAAGATTTTACGACATCGCCCAAAGGAAGCGATTGGTATTTTATCAGTCCGTCTTTCCATGCAGTGAAACAGCTGGTTTCCACATTCTCTACTCCAACTTTGCGGCTTTTACGGTTGAATTTGAGTTGCTGGGAAGGAGAGAGCTGAACTTTCTGCTCGCCGCTTTCGAAACGGATGCATCCCTCTACCAAGGTTGCAACAATATCGTTCTGCAAATTGGTGTTTACGTTGAACTTAGTACCCAGTACCTTGATTGCCGCATCGTCCATTTGTACTTCGAACACCCGTGACGGATCTTTGGTTACTTCAAAATAGGCCTCTCCATTTAACGTTACCCCACGAAGCTTTTCGCCAAATAGATTGGAATAAGTAAGCTTGCTGTTTTTATTCAGCGTTACTTTGGTGTGGTCGGGCAGGGTAAAGGTGGATATATGGTTACCGCTTATATAGGTAAAATATTCAATCGGTTTGGATTCTTTTTCATGTTGCAGATAAAAAACAGAGCTGATTAATAAAAACAGGGTTATTACCGCGGCTATGGGAGCAACTCTGATCCATAACTGCCTGTTCTTTTTGCGCTGATCGTTTTTGCCGATCTTCTCCTCAATCCGTTTCAGTTCCAGTGCCTGGCCAATGTGATTGGAGTAGGAGACTTCTGCATCCCAGTAATCTTTCAATTGACAGAACTCTGTTCTGTTTTTCTCATCCATCTGCAGCCATTCGCTGAATTTTAGAAAGTCGTCACTTGAAGACTCTCCCGAGAGGATGCGTGTTATAATGCTGTCTATATTATGAATCATGAAGTTGTAGTTTATATTTACTCAGTCGCATGAAAGCCAGAACTCCCTTAGTTACTGATTGTTATTTTAAAAATAGAAACTTATTTTATTTTTTTTAAACAGAAATATCTCCCGAAAGAGTTTCTCTCAGCTTTTTTACTGCCGTGGTTATGTGAGCCTCCAGTGTTTTTACGGAGATTCCCAATAGCTCGGCAGCATCTTTATATTTCATCTTGTCTTCCCGTACAAGCTTAAAGGAAAGCTTGCATTTATATGGCAATGAATTAATAGCGTTATTGAGTCGGGCAACATTCTCTTTGGAAATAAGATCCATTTCGGGAGTGGTTTCCGACTGTACAAAGAAATCGACCAGTGTTTCATCAATGTCTACGTTGGTTACATGCTGACTCCTGAAATATGAGATGCATTTATTACGGACGATTGTGTAGAGATAAGAGTCGAAATTGGCTATATCCGGTAAACTCTTCCGGCTTTCCCAAACTACCATAAATGTGTCTGATACAATCTCTTCGGCCACGGTAGTAAGTCCCGTTTGAAGGATGGCAAAGCGCATAAGTCTCCCATAATAGATCATGTATAATGACCTGAATGCCGTTTGCGAGTCGTTTGTGGCAAGTTCGCAAATAATTGATCTTATATTCCCGGAGGCGTTATTACTCAATAATGAACTGTTTTTTTTAGGCTTCTGTAATAAAGGTCGCAGAATTAAATATTATCCCTTAGCCGGGCAACTATTTTTTCTTTTTTTTCTTTTTAAAAAAAGTAGATCTTCTTGCTGCTATAAAGGCTTTTGATAAGGATGTATAACCGCTTAAAAGTTAAAATCGGAAATAATCCATTAAAAAAATCTATTATCAACTAAGGGATATTTTAATTATTTGCGTCTTAGTAAATGCAATATTAAACAATTAATTTAATAATGTATCCATTTTAAATCTAATTTATATATTAATTAAAGTCTATTCACTATTAAAACTATGAAACAGAACACAACGAAAAGCAACTGAAACCTTGTTCTTTTTGTGTTTTTATAATAACTATAAATAATCTAATATGTTAAAACATCTAAAGTTAGTCGGTACGCTGCTTTTTCTCTCATCAATATGTGGGGAAACGGTTTACGCAGCATTAGCAAAAGAATCCGACATGGAAGTCGTGCAGCAAAGCGGGAAGTGCACGGGAGTAGTAAAAGACAAAACAGGAGAGACCATTATTGGTGCATCTGTTGTAGTAAAAGGAACCACCAACGGTAGTGTTACCGGAATGAATGGTGAATTTTCGCTGAATAATGTTCCCCGCGGGAGTGTAATCGTAGTATCTTTTGTTGGTTTCCAGGCTCAGGAAGTGAAGTGGACAGGCAGTTCGCTGAACGTTACGTTGAAAGACGATGAGAAAGTGCTGGATGAAGTAGTTGTAGTAGGTTATGGCACACAGAAGAAGGTAAATGTGACCGGTGCCGTAAGTATGGTAGGTTCTGAAGTGTTGGAATCCAGACCGGTAGCAAATGTGACTCAGGCATTGCAGGGGACAATTCCAGGACTTAACCTCAACGCCAGCAGCAGTGGTGGTGACTTGAACTCGAGCATGAGTATTAATATACGTGGTACAGGATCTATCAGCTCGAGCGACAAACCGCTGATTCTGGTTGATGGAATTGAAGGCGACCTGAACCTGGTGAACCCGAATGATATTGAGAGCGTATCGGTACTGAAGGATGCTGCATCGGCTTCTATTTACGGTACAAGAGCTGCTTTCGGTGTGATTCTGGTGACCACAAAGAGTGGCAAATCGGGCAAAGTGAAAGTTGCTTACTCCGGTGATGTACGTTTCAGTACAGCTACACAGGTTCCTGAAATGGTAGACTCTTACAATTTTGCCTCTTACTTTAATGCTGCCAATACAAACGCGGGATCGGGTAACTTTTTCACCAATGAGATTATGGAGAAGATCCAGAATTTTATAGGTGGTAAATATACAGACCCTACACAACCTGAATATTACGGTACAACAGCAGGTACCGACGGTAAATGGTCGCTATATAGCGGAGCGTTTGCCAATACCAACTGGTTTAATGAGTTCTATAAAAAGAATGTGCCTTCTACTCAGCACAACCTGAGCTTAAGCGGTGGTACAGAGAAACTGAACTGGAGCCTTAGTGGAAGTTTCTTCAATCAGAACGGATTGATTAAACACGGTCACGATGAGATGAGTCGCTACACCATGAATGCAAAAATTGGAGCGATGCTTGCCGACTGGATCAAGATGGAATACACTACCAAGTGGACCCGTAAGGATTATACAAAGCCACAATATCTTACCGGTTTGTTCTTCCACAACATAGCACGCAGATGGCCGACCTGTTTCGCGAAAGATCCTAACGGACACTGGGCAGAAGGTATGGAAATTGCTGAACTGGAAGATGGTGGTATCTATAAAGAAAACAACGACCTGTTTACACAACAGCTGAAGTTTATTTTTGAACCGGTGAAAAACTGGCACATCTACGCTGAAGGATCTATGCGGAACACTTATAATAAGACAACTCAGAACAAGATTCCGGTATATCACTACACAGTGAACAATACTCCGTTTATACGCGATAGTGGGTATGGTACAGATTCGTATGTGTACGACGATCGTTTCAAACAGAATTACTATACCGTGAATGTTTACTCGGATTATGTAAAAAGCTTCGGTAAGCACAATACCAAGGTGATGGCGGGTGTGAACTATGAACGTTACGACCAGGACGACCTGTGGGGAAGCGGTACTACGCTGACTACAGCAGACAAACCTTACCTGAGCCAGACACAGGCTAACAAGAAAAACAGTGATAACTACTGGAACAGAGCTACAGCCGGTTATTTCGGACGTTTGAACTATGACTATGACGGACGTTACCTGCTTGAATACAACATGCGTTACGATGGATCTTCACGTTTTGTGGGTGACAAACGTTGGGCGTGGTTCCCTTCTGTATCTGTGGGATGGAATATTGCCCGTGAGCAGTTCTTTGAAAAATTATCTGATAAGGTGAACTTACTGAAAGTACGTGGATCATGGGGACAGTTAGGTAACACCAGCTCTAACTACGGATCGTTCAACGATTGGTATCCGTTCTATCAGCAACAGGCTATCAGTTCGGCAACGGGTGGATGGCTGATTGGTGGAGCAAAACCTAATACATCGTCTTTACCAAGTATTGTGAGCTCACAACTAACCTGGGAAACTGTTGAAACATGGGATATCGGTCTGGACTGGGCTGCATTGAACAACCGATTGACCGGTACATTCGACTGGTTTAGCCGTAGCACTAAAAATATGATTGGCCCGGCTCCTACATTGGGTTCTGCTTTGGGAACAAGTGCTCCACAAATTAACAACTGCGATATGCGCTCTACAGGATGGGAACTGGAAATAGCATGGCGCGACCAGATTGGTGATGTAAAATATGGTGCACGCCTGAACTTATCTGATTCTCAACAAAAAATTCTTAGCTATCCTAACCAGACAGGTTCATTGAGCAGTTATTACAACGGAAGAATGCTGAATGAAATATGGGGATACACATCAACAAGCATTGCAAGCACTAAAGAAGAAATGGATACCTGGATTGCTAAAAATAAACCAAACTGGGGATCGAACTGGGGTGCAGGAGACGTGATGTTTAAGGATTTGAACAACGACGGAGTGATATCCAGCGGTGACAATACACTGGCTAACCATGGTGACCTGAAGATTATTGGTAACAGTACTCCTCGTTACCGCGTGGGTTTGAACCTGGATGCCGAATGGAAAGGATTTGACTTCTCTGTGTTCTTCCAGGGAGTGATGAAACGCGACTGGGCATTTGGACAAGGAGATGCTTACTTCTGGGGAGCTACCGGAAATGTTTGGCAATCGGCTTGTTTCAAGGAACACTTAGACTACTGGAGAGAGGATAACCTCAAGGCTTACTATCCAAAACCTTACTTTGGTGGCATTAGCAAGAACCAGGTGACACAGACACGCTATTTGCAGGATGCATCTTACATTCGTTGCAAGAACATTCAATTGGGTTACACCTTGCCTCAGGCATGGGTGAAAGGTGCAGGAATTGAAAACTGCCGTCTATACGTATCATGCGATAACCTGTTTACTTTGACAAGTTTATCAAGTATTTACGATCCTGAAGCATTTGGAGGTTATGGTGACGAAGGATGGGGATCGGGTAAAACATACCCTATGCAACGTACAGTAGCGTTTGGCGTTTCTGTTAATTTCTAACTTTATTAAAGCAATATAACTATGAAACTAAATATAAAACAATTAGGGCTTTGCGCAATGCTGGGAGTGGCTTCTTTGGCTACCACTTCCTGTAACGATCTGCTCGAGATGGAGCCGGTGAGCCAGATTACTCCGGTCGATTTTTATTCAACAGCCGATCAGCTGGCTACGTACCTGAACAATTATTATAATTCGTTTTTGCAATTGCCATACAACGGATATATGTACCACGAACAGGCGTACAACGATGGTATGGCACGTTCTGACCGAAATACGGATATTTTTGTACAGAGCATAGGCGGTAACACGCAACTTTTTGCAGATAACTACTGGGAAGTTCCTTCCGATAAAAATCTTCAGAGCAACTATTTTGCATACATACGTATATGCAACTATTTCCTGGAAACGGTGCTTCCTAAATACGAAGCGGGACAGATTTCGGGAAATGAAACACTGAAAAAGAACTATATTGGTGAGATGTATTTTATGCGTGCCATCACTTATTTCAGAGCATTGGCCGTGTTTGGCGATTTCCCGATTATCACTACCGTGTTGCCCGACCAAAGCACTGTAATTGTGGATGCCAGCAAACGTGCTCCACGCAACGAAGTGGCTCGTTTTATCCTGGAAGATATGGACAAGGCGATTGCATTACTGGCTCCACGCACTCAGTTTAACGGTCAGCGCCTGAATAAAGAGGCTGCCTTGCTGTTTAAATCGAGAGTAGCTCTTTTTGAAGGTACGTTCGAAAAATACCACAAAGGTAGCGGACGTGTGCCGGGTGACAGCAACTGGCCGGGTGCAACTGCTTCTTACAACAGTGGAAAGACATTTGATATAAATACAGAAATCAGGTTCTTCCTGCAAGAAGCGATGAACGCTGCCAAACAGGTGGGCGACAATGCACAGCTTACTGCCAATAACCACGTAATGAATCCGGCTGTGGGAGTAACTACAGGATGGAACTCTTATTTTGAAATGTATAGCCGTCCGTCTCTGGCTAATGTGCCTGAAGTTTTGCTTTGGAAAGAGTATAGCAGCACACAGAGCATAAAGCATGATACCCCTTACAGATGTAAAGTGGGTTGTGCCGACGGATATACCCGTACGTTTGCCGAATCGTTCCTGATGAAGAATGGTTTGCCAATTTACGCAAGCGGTGATTACAAGGGAGACGTTACGATAGACAATGTAAAATCGGGACGTGACGAACGTTTGCAGTTGTTTGTGTGGGGTGAAAGTGATTTAATGGATTCAGATCCGGCTGCACCTGGTGTAGGTAAACTTTTCAAATCTCCAGCTATTACCGAAGCTACCGACGAAAGACGTTGTATCACCGGTTATCAGCCACGTAAGTACTACACTTACGACTATAACCAGACTACCAACGACGAGGTAAGAGGAACCAATGCTTGTCCTATATTCCGTACGGCAGAAGCGATGCTGAACTACATTGAAGCATCATACGAACTAAACGGAACAATAGATGCAACAGCGAGAAGCTATTGGCAGACATTGCGTGCACGTGCAGGTGTAAGTACCGATATTGATGCAACAATAACAGCTACCGATTTAAGCAAGGAGAGCGATTTTGGTGTATACTCAGGTACAGCCATGGTGAGCAAGACATTGTATAACATCCGTCGTGAACGAATGAACGAGATGTTCAGCGAAGGTCAGCGCTACACCGATTTGATTCGCTGGAGATCATTCGACAGAATGCTAACCACGAAGTGGGTTCCGGAAGGAGTGAATTTCTGGGACAGCATGTATCAGAATTATCTGGTAGACGCAAGCGGCAAACCAGTGACTATTATTTCCGACGGATCAAACAATTCAATAGTTAGCAGCAAGGACTTAAGTAAGTACCTGCGTCCATACAGCCGAAGCATGTCATCAACCAATGATCTGAAGAACGGTTATAACTGGCACGAAGCATACTATCTGACTCCAATTTCCATATCGGATATGCAATATGCATCACCCGACAATACAAAAGAAAATACATACCTGTATCAAAACTTATATTGGCCAACAACCGGAGGTGGACATGCCGATAAATAAATTGAATTGAAGAAAATATAGATTAGGTTTCACTTAGAAGCTGCTGCGGGTAGAGTTCGTGAGAATACTTCCCGCAGTTTTTTTTATTTAAATGCAATGGTGCAAGGGCGCAGCCAAGCGAAGCGAAGCAAACAATGGCAAAGCCGAGTCCAATCCAAAAGCCGAGCGAAGCAACGGCAATAGATGCGAAGGCATAGCCAAGCAAAAAACAAAAAGAACAGTCACGAAGCAAAGCCACATGTGTGAAGGCGCAGCCTAGCAAAAAGGAACCGAGCAAAAGGCGAAGCCAGCCGAGCGAAGCAACGGCTACCCCGTTCCAAAACAGCAGCTCGCTCAGAAACCAGAAAGACCGGCCTCATGAATTTTGCGTTAAGAAATAAGGGAGTGTGGAGCGTTAAAAAGAAAAAGCTGTTTGAGCGCAGCGAGTTCTTTTTCTTTAGCTCTACATTCCCTTATTTTAGTAAAATTCGTGCAGCCTTGACCTTTTGTTTCTTTTCCGTCAAGGGAAAAGAAAGAGCATTTGCAATCAACGCAAAGAGTAATTACTAAAAATAAAATAAACCTTTATGGAGGAAAATAAAACTGAATTCAGAGTAAAATCCTATGGAAAAGCCGAGCTGGAAATGTTGTATAATCCGCAAATGTGTATGCGGGAAGCACTGCGAACATTAACCCGATGGATAGTATGAAACGAAGAGCTGTATAGAGAGCTGCTCATTATATTCCATAAGAAAATATGTAAAATTTTCACACTTAAAAAATGGCAGTCATCACACACACCTCGGAGAACCGTAGAACTCCCTCCGGACATTACACGAACTCCGACCGGAGTTAGAATGAACTCCCGCCTGTTTTTAAGAAACGCAGGCGGGAGTTTTTAGTGCTTCTAATCGGTTGATTATTAATGGTTAAAAGCCGATCTGTAGCCTAAAAAAGCAACATATGGAGGCTTGAGGAAAGAATTGAATGTCGCTTTTTTTCTTAAAATTGAAACCGTTTAGGGTGGGGAGAGAGGGGTGTTTTCTATAACTTTCGATTTTTTTCTATTTTATATTTCCTATAATAAGGATACTTATTTTCTTTTTTTTCACGAAAGTTATAGAAATTCATCTATTATCCCCACCTCCCCACCTTGTTTTATATTTCAGGAGGTAGAATTTTAATAGTAAAAAAAAGTTAGCGATATGTGCTTTTAAAAATCAAATAGATTATTTTTTTTATCCATTTTATAAATTTGTTTCCATATTTTGCATAATTTTGTATTTTTAAAACGCTAGGTTTAAGTTTAGATTGTATGCAAATTAGTGATAAATCCATATGTCGCCTTTTATTAGAACATAATTCCATCGGGATGGAATTAATGTTTCAATATTACTATCGACCTTTGGTTTTGTGGGCCGATACATATTTAAATGATATAGCGGAAGCGGAAGACCTGGTGCAAGACTTCTTTCTTTCATTCTGGGAAAATTGTAGTTATAAAAAAATCACTTCTGATAATCTTCGGGGATACATTTTTGTTTCAGTTAAAAACAGAGCTCTGAATCTTCTGGAAAAGCGTGATCCTTTGCGCGATGCTATCACTATGCTGCCTTTAGGACTCGAAGATTATGAACCGGACGACATCACTGAAGAAATGCTTCAGGCTATTGAGGCAGAGATAAGAAACCTGCCTCCACGGATGAGGGAGGTTTTAACATCTGTATATATTGATGGCCTAAGTTATCGCGAAACTTCCGAGAAACTGAAGATCTCTATTTCTACTGTCAAAACGTTATTGGTTAACGCTCTAAAACGTCTTCGGGCAAAATTTTCTAATTTTATTAAAACTTTTTGCTGATTCCATTCAACCGTTTTTTATCTTTTCCGGTCTTATATATAGTTAATCAATCTTATTAAATATAAATGGGACCTCAAATTACAGAATCCACGTTGCTGGATTTTTTTAATGGAGAGCTTTCCGCTACAGAAGAAAAAGAAATTCTGGCATGGAGAGAGGCTTGTGATGAAAATCGCAGGCTATTTGACGATGTGCGAAGAAGACATCTTTCTTTGAGATATGCTGTTCGTGCACAGCTCATTAAAGGAAATTATTCTTCTATCAGTGCTCGGATACAAAAAAACTCTATACACCGCACTTACCAACTATGGCGTTGGGCAGCTTCCGTTGCTGCTGTTATTGCTGTAGCTATCGGGCTGTCATATTATTTGTCGGATACAGGTAGCCATGTAGGTAAAAAACTAACAGTGGCCGATTTCGGACCTCCGGCACATACTGCCATTCTTGAACTCTCTGATGGATCTTGCCATTATATTGGCGATGAAAAAACTCAGCTGAAAGAAAAAAACGGCACTCAGCTAGCTGTTCGTATTAGAGAACTCGTGTATCAAAAAAATAAAATAAACGATAAAATTGCAAAACTGGGAAATGGGAAGCCTTTATATAATAAGTTGATCATTCCCCGGGGAACGGGTCAATATAGGGTTGCCCTCAGTGATGGTAGCGTGGTATGGCTTAACTCTGACAGTAAACTGGAATATCCGGTAACTTTCACCGGAGGTGAACGAAGAGTGCGCATCAGCGGAGAGGCATACTTTGAAGTAATGCATGATGCATTGAGGCCGTTCATTGTTGAAACCGATCGCCAATCTGTTACAGTTCTTGGAACAAAGTTCAATGTGCAAGCTTATCCGTTAGAGACAGTGCGAACCACTCTGGCTTCAGGTAGTGTGAGAGTTACATTGGCGGAAAGTTCTGATGAAGTGTTGCTTTCACCAGGCGAGCAATCTGTTTTAAAACCCGGTAATGGTAGTCTCAGCGTTCATAGGGTATCGGTGGAAGACGTGATATCATGGAAAAATGGAATTACCAGTATTGAAAATCTAACATTAAAACAAGCGTTAATAGTTATATCCAGATCGTATAATGTTGATTTCGATTTCGACATTTTACATGCGGATGATATTATATTGCAGGGAAGTATTCCTAACGATGAGAGTCTGGAAGTGGTACTTTCAGTATTGAGTAAAGTAGCAGATGTTAAATTTAAAATGAGTGGAAATGGGAAAATAAAAGTAAAAGAGTAAATATAAAAAAAGGTGGAGAAAATTCACAGAATTTCTCCACCAGTTGTAAAACCACGTCTGTTGGGCACAGACGAATTTCTATAATCCAATAACAAAAATATGAAAAAAAACTTATTGTCGCACCATTTTCCGCTCGGAAAATGGGGAAGAATTCTTTTTGTGATAAATTTCACACTGGGGATGTTGCTGTGTGGCGCCACACAAATGCGTGCGAACAATGCACCTTTGCAACAAAAAAGGGTTACAGCCACTTATAAAAAAGTCTCCATTTTACAGGTGTTTGAAGATTTGAAAGCTCAAACCGGATATACTTTCGTATATAAGAAAGGGGAAGTAGATGAGAGTGTGAAAATTACCGCAACTTTTAAAGATGATACTCTTGAAGAGGTGCTGCAAAAGCTACTGGGCGCAAGAGGATATAAATATTCTGTTGAAGGCAGGGTGATTGCTATTACGGGGAAGCCCGCCGCTACGCAGCAGAAAAAACCCAGGGAAACCCTCACTGTGTCCGGGCGCGTAACCGACGACAGCGGGGATCCATTGCCAGGGGTGAGTGTAGTTATCTATCAGACTACTCGTGGTGTGGTTACCGACCTTCACGGACGTTATGAGATCCTGGCAAAATCTGATGATGTATTGAGATTCTCCTATATCGGGTTCGGTGACCAGACGATTCCCGTGGAAGGAAAATCAACACTGAATGTGGCTTTGAAATCCTCTGTTAAGAACATTGAAGAAGTAACGGTGGTGGCTTATGGTAAACAGAAGAGAGAGAGTGTTGTGGGTTCTATTACAACAATTAATCCCGGTGACCTGAAAACATCTAATAGTGACCTTACAGCAAGTTTCGTAGGACGTATTCCGGGTATGATCGGTTATCTGAAAGGTGGTCTGCCGGTTGCGCTGACTGAAGCCGAAATGCAGACGGCTTTCAATATTCGCGGTATTACCTCTTTCGGAGCCAACTCAAATACATCTCCGCTGATTTTACTCGATGGTGTGGAAGTATCAATGCTTGACCTTTCTCGCATTGACCCTGAAGATATTGAAACTTTCAGTGTTATGAAAGATGCTAGTGCTACAGCGATGTATGGTGCACGCGGTGCAAACGGTGTAATTTTGGTAAATACAAAGAAAGGTGAAGAAGGATCTGTATATACTACGGCTCGTTATGAGTTAGTGACTTCCAGACCAACACAACAAATAGATGTTGTTGACCCTATTACTTACATGAAAGCTTACAATGAGGCTTTGCTGGGGCGTAATCCGCTGGCGCAACCTAAATATACCGCAGAACGTATTAATAATACAGGTTCAGGACGCTATCCTTCATGGGTATATCCTGCAACCGACTGGTACAAACAGTTATTTAAAGATGTATCTATTAACCATCGTGCAGGTTTGAGTGTACGTGGTGGTTCTAAAATTATCCAGTATTATGCTTCTTTGGGAGTGGATATGAATCAAGGTATGTTGAAAACAGACAGGTTGAATCAGTTCGACGTTAATATCAATAACAATACCACAACCTTTCGTGTGAATCTGAATATTGACATGACGCCCAGTTCTAAGCTGACTGTGAACTCTAGCTCGTCATTAGATAATTATCATGGACCTCTTAATTCTGTACAGGCAGCTTATGGTATGGCATTTAACGCCAGTCCGGTAAATTATGCTCCTACTTATCCGGGAGATGCCAATACGAGTTGGCCTCATATTCGCTTCGGATATGAGAATAAAAACTCAACGAATCCTTATGCCGACATTCAGAGCGGCTATCAGGAAACAACCCGTTTTGCTACCACTAACAAAATTGAGTATATCCAGAACCTTGGAACGCTCCTGAAAGGGTTGGAAGTAAGAGGTAATTTTTCTTACTATAAACAATCTTACGAGTCTTTGCCTTTCAGTATCAGCCCTTACAAATATCGGTTGATTGACTATAACCAACAGACAGGTGAACATACATTGGAATTATTGGAAGAAGGAAGAACTGATTTGAGAATGGATAACAATAATAAAAAAGTATATGGAAGCACTCAGCTAGGCGGTGAGTTCCGCGTGCTCTACAATGGAGTTTGGGGAGATCACAACCTTACTTATACCGGATTGGTCAATGTACAACAGCAGGCTTCTTCTGCAGCCAATGATTTGTTTAGTGCAATTAAACACCGTAACCTAGGTACCTCAATGCGTCTTTCTTATGGTTTAAAGGAACGTTATTATTTAGAAGGTAGTTTTGGGTACAACGGATCTGAACGTTTTGCCAAAAACAATCGCTTCGGTTTCTTTCCGGCTGTTGGTGGTGCATGGGTTGTTTCTAAAGAACCTTTCATGAAAAAAGCTTCTAATGTGTTCTCATTCCTGAAGCTACGTGCTTCTTATGGAAAGGTCGGTAATGACGGTATCGGATCGGCTTCTCAGGGAATTAGCAGTTATGGTAATGTAGGCCGTTACCTTTACCTGGAAAGCATTACTCAAAATCAAAACGGAAGTTATGAAATCCAGTCGTATGCCAACCCAACGATAAAATGGGAGATAGCAGAGCAGGCTAACTTAGGACTTGAGTTTGCTATGTTCAAAGGGCTGATAGACTGTACGGTAGATGTTTATCAGGAAACACGTCACAATATTCTTTCCAACCGAATGGTAATTCCGGCAAGTATGGGGTTAGGCTTATATCCTTATGCTAACGTTGGTAAAGGGCGTTCACGTGGTATTGACTTCTCGGGCAAGTTACAGCATTCGTTTAACAACGATTTCTATTTCATCCTGAACGGAACATTCACTTACAGTAAAGCTACTTATCTGGATTTGGAAGAAGGTGCGGATAAACCTGAATGGCAACGCCGTGTAGGACACGATGTGTCTCAGCAAATAGGTTATATTGCTGAAGGATTGTTCCAGAATCAGGAAGAAATAGACCGTTCACCAAAACAATCGGGAAATGTGATGCCGGGTGACATTAAATATCGTGATGTAAACGGCGATGGTAAAATTACAGTAGATGATGCCGTATATATAGGTTATCCTACAACTCCTCGACTGGTGTATGGTTTCAGCGCATTTGTTTACTTGAAAAGATTCGAATTAAACTGTGCTTTCCAGGGATCCGGTCAACGTTCATTATTTATGGATGCATCAGCCCTCAGTCCATTTTCAGGTCCTTATGGACAAGACCATGCGTTATTATCGAAAATATGGAATGACCACTGGACACCGGATAACATGAAATCGAGCCCGTTCTGGCCTCGTTTATCAACCGATAATATCGTTACTCATAATAACGAAGAAGCAAGAGCTGGACAAGAGACAACACGTTACTCTACTTATTTCATGCGTCCGGTTAGCTTCCTTCGTTGTCAACAAATAATGTTGGCATACAGCCTTCCTACAAAAATGACACGTAAACTGGGTATGCAGCGAATCAAACCTTATGTCAGTGTAGACAATCCGTTCCTGATCAGTTCGTTTAAATTGTGGGACGTTGAGTTGGGTAGCAGCGGATTCAACTATCCGATACAGCGTACTTATTCTGTAGGTATGAATATTAGTTTCTAAAAAAAAACGATTATGAAGAGTTTTAAAACAATATGTGGGTTGCTCAGTGTAGTGTTCCTTATGTCTGGATGTAATTATCTCGACATTGTTCCTGAGGATGATACCCTGTCGACAAATAAAATATTCCAGACCCGTACTGGTGCTTTGCAATGGATGAATGATGCGTATGATAACTATTCCTATCAGTTGGCCCATTGGAATGCTAATCCAGCCATTTTGGGAGGGGATGAATATGTAGGAAATGACTATTCTCGTAAGAGTCGCGTAATGAGTATGTTTTATATTGCTGATGGCTTACAGAACTCATTGCAGCCATATAACGATATATGGGCTTACAATAATGAGTATAAGTATATCCGTTTGTGCAATACGTTCCTTGCAAAAATTGGTGATGTAGCCAACCTGAGACCGGGTGAACTGGAACAATGGACAGCTGAGGTGAAAGCCTTGAAAGCATTCTATTATTTTGAGATGATTAAACGATACGGACCATTTGTATTGGTACCGGAAAATATAGACGTGTGGGAATCTCTTGATAATATGAGAAAACCCAGAAATACGGTTGACGAATGTTTCAATGCTATTGTGCAGTTGCTTGATGAAGCAATTCCTGATTTACAACTTTATACGGATAAAAATGCAGAGATGCAGTATCTTATGTCTAAGGAAGGCGCTATGGGATTGAAATCGAGAGTTCTTTTATATGCGGCTTCTCCACTGTTTAACGGAGGTGTTCCACAATATAGAAACCTGAAAAACAGAGATGGTGTGTTGCTGTTTCCACAACAGGAAGATAAAGAAAAATGGCGTGTAGCTGCCGAATATGCCGATGAGGTTATTACTTATCTTGAATCTCGTGGATATAAACTGGTGCAAGGTACAAATAATCAACCCACTCCGATGTTGAATAAAATGCGTGACCTTGAACTCTCTATCTGGGAGACGTCTAATATGACTTCTTCAACCGAAAGTATTATGTTGACGGAGCTTTTTCCGTTTTGTAATGAGCAGCTTCCTATATTAGGCAGTTCATCAACCGATTATTATTTCAATCCTCAGGCAGCCGGAGCTCTTTGTGCCAACATGAAGATGGTGAATAAGTTCTATACAGCAAACGGATTGCCAATTGAAGAAGACAAAACATGGCAATATGGCAACGGCTATCAAATGGCTGTTGAAAAAGACCCTGCTTATACTCAGGTAGTTCCTTTGGATCAGGATGTATTAGCTTTACATTTACGTAGAGAACCTCGTTTTTATGCAACTATCGCCGCTCCGGGTACATACTGGAGAGTAGGTACTTATTCTTCGGACAACTTGCTTGTTGATGCTCGTCAGGGACAACTATTCGGTTTAAAGTCTAACCGACTGGATCCGGCCATACAGCAAAATATTACGGGATATTTTGTAAAGAAAGGACTCCGTAGTGATTGCAATATGAAAGACTATCTGAACAATTTACGTTCGAAAGTTGGATATGGTGGTGTAGCAATGAGATTGGCTGAAATCTATCTGAATGCAGCCGAAGCCTGGAACGAGTATGAAGGTCCTAACGGAGCTCATCATGATAAAATTTTCGATCGCTTGAATAAGATCCGTGAGCGCGCAGGTATACCTACCGTACAAGAATCATGGAGTACATACGGTACAAACCCTGAAAAGTATACCGTACAATTGGGCTTGCGTGATATCATTCACAGAGAACGTACCATTGAATTAATGTACGAAGGACATCGTTTCTGGGATGTTCGCCGCTGGGGAGCTGCTCTGGAAGAAGGTTTTGATAAAAAACCTATAGGATGGAAAGTTACTGGAAAAACATGGACAGAATTCTATAATAACTTCCAGGGTCCGGTAGAAGTGTGGAATAAGGCAGCTTTCAACCCTAACAGGGATTATTTATGGCCTATTCGTAGCGAAGAAGTAAATATTTCGGGTATTACGCAGAACCCCGGATGGTAAAAGTATAAAGAAGAAATAAAGATGAAAAAGCTAATATTCTTTTTAAACCTGATGGCAATTCTTTGTTTATGGAGTTGCTCTGATAACGATCAATTGAAATTTGACACTGTGATAAGTGACAATATGTTCACTTTTACGGCTGTAGAAGGTGGGGCAAGACTGACTTATAACTTATCTGACCCGCGCATCAGCAAGGTCAAAATTACATATAAGGACGAATATGGTGCACTTATTTATAAGGTAGGTGATTATTCCGTAAATACGATTTTACTGGACGGATTCAACACTGCACAGAACTCTGTGCCGGTTAGAATCTCGTTTTTAGACAGAAATGATAATGAGTCGGAAGTTCGGGATATGACTTTTAGTACGTTGTCGTCTAGTCTCTATACTTTCTTTGACAATGTGAAAGTTGGTTCTTATTGGGATGGTTTTCAGTTGACTTATGAACTGCAGGGTGAAGTAAATGGTTCGGCTACTGTTTATTTTGTAGGTGAAAACCCTAATACCCATGCACGCGATACGTTAACATTGGAAAACTTCCAACTTGAAGCCGGAAAATTTACCAAGGCTTACACTTTAGATGAATCTCAGCGTCAGTCTAACTATACAGTGGTTGTTACTACAGAAGACTCGAAACAGCGAATTGCACGTAAGCAAACCTGGACTGATATTGTTGGTATTGAAAGAGAAGTACTGCCAAATGCGGATTTTGTGTTGCTTGATCCTTTTAAATTGTCGAGAGAAGAAGTCTATAATCCTAACGGTGGAAGTGGATATGCTCCCGGAGCATTTGGTACAAAATATCTGTTTGACGGAGATGTAAAAGGTACTCTTGGCGTGCAATATTATCGCCCGGGATACGCTACTCCTCCTTTCACTTTCCTCACGAAAGAAAATGCGCTGCATAAAGACGGTAATGACAAATACTTTGTATTAGATATAAAAAAGCCTGCCATGTTAGGTGAAATGCGTTTCTATTTCCGCTATCCGGATGGATTTGCTGTGAATAGAGATTTCTCAGAACCAGGTGGAGGTGATGGATATTACACAAAACTGCCTTGCAATATTACAATCTATGCATGGGTGGCCAGTGAGCCTTACGATCCAAACGCCGATCAGTCTACCATACCGTCTGTTAATTGGAAGCAGATAGGAAAAGTATCGCAAGACCCCAATGTAGCCAATACCGAACGTTGGTATTATAATGCTAATATGAAACTAAATCCTAAAACGAAGGCGGATTTGGATGCATTGCAACCACGCTATTTATCTGTGCCATTTGACTTTGATGAGAATCAATACAGATATTATAAGATAGAGTTTGATGGAACTTATAACGACCTTATTCTTCCTAGTAACAATAATGGAAAGGATAGAGTTACTTGTCACGAATTAGAAGTTTATGCTAAAAAACAATGATGATGAAGAAAATTCTTGCATATATGATGATGCTTGCTACTCTTTGTGGCGCATTGTCGGGGTGCGAAAGCATCGAAGAAACTTACGATAAATATATCGGTGACGGCCCAATACAGTATCTAAATAAGATATACGATTTGAAGGCTACACCGGGATGGGAATCTATGTTGTTGAGTTGGAGCCTGAAGTTGGATCCGGGAAGAACCGGGATTCTTGTTGAGTGGAAAAATGATACAAACACCTTTGCTAAGATAATAGACAAGGATAGCGAGAGCTTTTTGGTTGAAGGGTTGACGGATAACTACGATTACGAATTCAACGTGTGGGCTATAACAGAACAGGATGGTAAAGTTGTGAAGAAATCGTTGGGAGATCCTGTCTATGCCCGCTCTTTCAACTATGAAAGTGACGAGCTTGCCCTATTTACTCACATGGTTACCAAACAGATAAAGGTGGCCGACAAGAAGCTTTTTGTGGCCTTTGATTCCTGGCCTGATAATTTGGTATCATTCAAAATCGGGTATTTTGAGAAAGGAAGTACTCAGGAAAGTTATTATGAGGCAAATTCTAACGATCGTATAAACAATTGGCCGAAAGGCGCACCTTGTGCTGTTATCGGAGAAAATATAGACTTCAGCAAACCGGTTAATGTTTATCGTAGAGGAAAAATAAAATCGTTCGGTAACATAGAATTAGATCTGAAGCCGTTGACATTGTATTTCGATATTCCAATATTGAACAGTGATTTTACAAATGAATTGCGTCCACAGCTTGGTTTAAATGGGGATATTAAATTTAGCGATATTAATAATATATCTTCGTTGAATATTAATTTCAATCAGACTTCTTTAGAGGATATTCTCTACTTCCCTAATTTGAAAACCCTTAATCTGGGTAAAGACAGATACATAATGCCGGGAACTGAGGCTGTAGCAAAATCTATTTTGCCGTCGGATACTAAAAGACAGCTTAGTTTGGTTGCACTGCAGCTGGCGCATGATGTTTTGGGTGTTCAGATTAACCAATATAGTAAGAATTATTTCGACGTAGTTCCCACTTGGTTTGCTGGAAAGAATCTTGTTCCGCAATTGCCAGGCTTGCACATGCTTGACACCACAGGTTGGACTATAAAGGAGACTCCGCAGGATGCGATGGGATATGATACGGGCTTAAGTAATTTGCTTGTTGACGATAATACTAAGTATTGGTTACCTACTGCTTCAACACAGTTGCGTGAACACGTCTTTGAATTTGATATGAAACAGGTGCAGAATGTACTTGGATTTAAAGTTGTTCAGGCCAATATCAGCGATACTTATCTTCAGTTGCCGTCTATAATTTCGATAGAAGTTATGACTACTTCGGGCGCATGGGTTTCTGCTACCTTTAACAAAAATACTACGATAGGAAATGGTAAGGGAGAGACTACTCTTGTGTATCTGAATAAAGATAAATCGACTGTTCAGACTCAAAAGATAAGACTGGTACTTAGCGATTTCTTTTATAAAAAAGGTTATGATGCAAACTGGAATTATATTGACTTTTACCGCACAGCGTTGTCAAAGTTCAAAATATTTTCTGAGTAAAATTTAATGAGAAAGGATGGAGAGGTGCACAAAAATATTTTGTGGGCTTCCTACATCCTTTTTTTATAAAATAGAAAAAGAAATGATAAGAAAAAAAGTATTAATTCTGACGGTGATATGGTTGATATGCCTGACTGTTTCTGCTCAACCCCGCAGCATAGGTTTTGAACTATCACGGTCGTGGTCTAAAGTGGTAAAGAAAGCTAAAGAAGAGAAAAAACTGATATTCGTTGATTGCTATGCCAGCTGGTGTGGGCCCTGCAAAAAACTCGCAGCAGAAGTATTTACTCAGGATAATGTTGCGGATTTCTTTAACGAACACTTTGTTAATGTGCAGTTTGATATGGAAAAAGATGCAGATGGTAAGGCACACTTACAGCAATGGGGAGTAACTTCTTTTCCAACGCTGATGTTTATTGACCCTGCAACAGAGAAGCCTGTTGGAAAACTGGTAGGAGCCGGTACTGCTGAATGGCTTATTGAAGGTGCCAGATCGGCCCTTGATCCTTCTAAAAATCTGGAGGCTCTTGCAGCACGTTACAATGCGGGCGAACGAAATGAATCATTCCTATTGAGCTTTATCAAAGTTCTGGCACAGGCAGGTATGACAAATCAGGTTCAGCAGGTGGCAAAAGAATGGATGGGAAGTCTTTCTATCGATAAACTGGCTACTGCACAGGTGTGGCCCCTGATTATGCAATTCGAGAATGATCCGCTTTCCAAAACATTGCTGACTGTGCGCGATAGTATTCAACGTTTTTATGCTATTCCTCTTCAAAATCAGCGGGTAATGGTAGATGCTAAGTTGGCAGATGCTATGGTGCGCACGGCTATGGAATTTTCAACATCACCCAATTTGGCGGTTTATAGCCAGGAGCGTTACAATGCTTTTATTGATTATCTGGCAGGCATGCCTGATAGCCCGGGTAAAGCAGCGGCTTCGGTATGGCTCAATACCTCGCTTCTTTCCCGACAAGGCAACTGGGCGCGGATGCTGGAAGTGATGCGTGCCGTAAATGAACAAAATATTTTGCCCGATCAAATCTATGGACAGTACTTTGTATTTTTCCTGAAATCGCTGACCCAGATGAAAGATAAGGAACAGGCGGTTGAAGCCGGAGTGAAATGGCTGGATGAATTGATAGCGAAAGCTACCGGAGAAACATCTGATGCTTACCGTTTGAAAGCTTCATTCTTTGCAGCTAAAGCTACGCTTTGGCAAGCTGTGGAAAAGACCGGCGAGGTGAAGAAGGCACAAAAAGAGTTCGAAAAGTATGCGGCGTTATTCAAATCGGCGAGTGAAGCAGCACCTTTGAATTCGGCGATACCGTCATCTGCTCCTGCAACGGGAACAGCTGTGTTAAGCTATGAAGAGCGTGTGGGCGTTCCTGTCGTTAAGGTTGTTATTAATGGTCATACCTATTCTTTCTTGTTCGACACGTGTGCAGGTTATACTTGCGTAACAGACAGACTGGTAAATGCCGAGAAACTTGAATATCAGCATACGGGAAATACCGTATCAGGTATGGAAGGTACACTGAATATGGCCGCTATTCCCGAACTAACTCTGGGTGGGTTGATATTGAAGAATAAAGAAGCTGCAGTAATGAGTTCGCAAAATCCAACATTCCTGACATTGGGTATAGATGGTATTATAGGTGCCCCCATTATTAATGATTTTGTGTTGACTATAGACTCAAGAAGCAAAACAATAACTCTGGGTGGTGAAACAGATGCTTCCATTTCTCAATGGAGTACATTGAAATTAAGTGGTTCTGATCCGCTTCTCTCAATCAAGGTGAAAGGAAAAGATGAATTGTACGATGTTCCTGCTTTGTTCGATTCGGGTAATGGTACAGGCACTGTTGGTTTGCCTTCAGCACAAGGCTTTGAGGAATGGACGAAAGCCGGTGTTATAGGAAATGTAGAGAAGGGTGAAGGTTTCAATGCCATGATGATTGGAGGAATATCCAAGACTACAGACAAACTTTACCGTGGTGCATTGACTGAGTTCCACATGGGAGACGGTGTATTTAAAGATGTTCCCGTGATGACAAGTGGTATGGGATATTTGTTGATGCCTTTCAAAATTACTGATTTAGGGAAGATTGTTCTTGATTATCCTCGCAAGTGTTATCATTTTGCGGCATACTCTGATGCTAAAGTTTGGGATGGCGATCATCGTACGGTGCTCACTGGTGTTGCAAACGGTGCTTTGAGAGTAGCTGCCATCTGGGGCAATGAGGCTGCCAAAGTTCTTGCTGTGGGCGATATCATAACAGCTGTGGGAGATAAAGTACTGGGGGCTCTTCCTGCCAATGCACCTAATATCGACATTTTGATAAAGCAAAGCGGGGCGCAGGCTGTGACGGTGAAAAAAAGTTCAGGAAAAACGATAGAAATCCCTACAACGACATTTGTGGCCAAATAATGTGTTGCCATATTTATCGAAGTGTATATTTTTAAGATAAAACATACTTATATGACTATTCAAAATATAATAATCTCCGCTCTTGTGTTTTTGACATCTGCATTTACTGTAAATGCCCAAACACTTAAGATGGGAGATGATCTTCCATTAGATAAAGCCGTACGTACAGGGAGACTTGATAACGGAATGACCTACTTTATCCGTCACAATGACAAACCAGCCGGATTGGCTGATTTCTATATAGTTTATGATGTTGGTGCTATTCAGGAGGAAGATACCCAGTCGGGGCTTGCTCATTTTCTTGAGCACATGGCTTTTAATGGCTCGAAATATTTTCCTGATAACGCAATGACTAAATGGCTTGAAAGTCTGGGAATGCAATTCGGCACCAATATCAATGCTGCTACCGGGATGGAAATGACTTATTATCAATTGATGCAAGTGCCTGTTCAAAGAAAGTCAACGATAGACTCTTTGCTTCTGATTCTTCATGACTGGTCGGGGTATCTGACTCTTGGAAAAAAAGAGATTGATAAAGAGAGGGGGGTTATAATTGAAGAACGCAGACAGCGTAACACTCCACAATTCCGTATAGGGAACAATGCTGCTTCGTTTGTTTATGGAGATACCCGTTATGCTCACCGTGACATGTTGGGGAGTGAGGAGTTTCTTCGTACCTTCAACCCTAAACTTCTCCGTGACTATTATAAACGTTGGTATCGCCCGGATTTGCAGGCAATTGTGATTGTTGGTGATTTTGATGCAGATGAGATGGAAGCCAGACTGAAGAAGGTAATGGCAGATATTCCAAAACCTGAACATCCAGAACAGAAAGCGGTTATTAAGATACCCGACAATGAAAAACCTGTTGTGTCAATCCTTACTGATCCGGAACAGCATATTTCCAAGGCTAATTTTTACATCAAGCGTCTGGCGGTTCCTAAAGAACTGAACAATCGTGTAGGTGCAAACTATATGAATATGATGATTCAGGTGGCTGCTTCAATGGTCAATATCCGTTTAGGAGAACTTATGCAACAGCAAGGATGTCCTTTCAGCAGCGCGAGTATGGGAAGTACTTCACTGACTTCTACCTGTGATGCTTTGGAACTACAGGTTGTTGCTCGTGGAGAAGCAATAGCTGAGGCATTTACCTCTGTTTATGGAGAATTGGAACGAATTCGCCGTTATGGCTTTACGCAGGAGGAATTCGACTTTATGCGAATTAACATACTTCGTAGTGGAAAACACCTTTTCGAGATTAGTGGCGAACGTCAGAATAATGCATTAGGACAGGAATGTATTGCTTATTATGTAAATAATAAGCCAATGATTTCAGCTGAGACTCGTTGGGCATTCATTCAACTGATGATGAATGGAATGACTCTTCAGAAAATCAATGAGTTGATGCAGCAATTGATAACACCTTCCAATAACGTATTAGTTATTTCGGCTCCCGAGAAGTCGAAAGCCAGTCTGCCTAAGGAAGAGCAACTTGTTAATTTCTTCTCCTGGATACGTACGCAGCCTATAGATCCGTATAAAACGGAAAAGGTAGATAAACCACTATTCTCAGAGAAAATTACTCCGGGAAAAACAGTTAAGACCGAAAAAGGTGCTTTTGGCTCTACCCTGTGGACACTGAATAATGGTATTCGTGTGGTTGTGCTTCCTACATCCTATAGTCGTAATCAGATTGTGATGAGCGGGCAGGCAGGCGGAGGACTTTCTACTATAGCTATGCAGGACTATTTTACGGCATCGATGACTGCACAAATTGCAAATATGTCTGGAGTAGGAGAATTTAATTCAGAACAGCTACGTAAGGTATTGGGCACTAAAGTAGCTTCGGTTAAGCCTTCTATCGGCCGTTTTGCTTCCGATATGACAGGAAGTGCTGCTAAAGCCGATGTAGAGACTATGCTTCAGCTAACCAATCTTTATTTTACCCATCCTAATTTTGATCGTGATCGTTTCGACATGGTGCTGGAAGCTAACCGCATGAACTTGCAAAATTCCGGGGATTCTCCTGAGTTTATGATGAGTAAGGCCATGAATCAGGCGAAGTATGGCGATAATCCACGTACCAAGATACCTACTGAAGAAGTTTTGAAGACTATAGATTTCGGGAAGATGTCGGAAATATATCGTAATTTCTTCACTGATGCCGCTGGTAACTATACTTTCTATTTTCTGGGTGATATTGATTTGGATGCGTTGAAACCGTTAGTGGAGAAATATCTGGGTGCTCTTCCTGCCGGAACAAAGAAACTATCATGGAAAGATGACAGTATACGTGTAATATCAGGAACGAAAGAAGAACTCTTGAAGACTCGCATGCAAGTACCTAAAAGTATTATTAGTTTCAGCTATACGGGTGATCTTGATTATACGCAACAGAATACATTCGCAATGGGAATGCTTTCGGCTTGTCTTCAGTCGCGCTATACACAGATTATACGTGAAGATAAAGGAGGAACGTATGGAGTGACTGTGAACGGTTCTCTGTCTCGTCAGCCTGTTCCGGATTATTGTCTCAATATCTCTTTCCAGACAGCCCCCCACAAAGCTGACGAACTGGTGAAGATTGTGAAGGATGAATTGCAACGTGTTGCCGAAAAAGGCCCCGATTCCGGTGATTTTACAAATACCTTGGAGTATTGGCATAAAACACAGCAAGAGGGACTGAAAACCAATCAGGTATGCTTGTCTTACCTCCAGACTTATTACGCCTGGGGAGAAGACTGGAAAACTGATCATGAGAAAATGATGCAAACTGTGACTCCGGAAAGTGTGAGAAAACTTGCCAAAAAGATTCTGGAAGATGGAAATTTAAAACTGGTGATTATGAATCCTGAAAAGTAAATTCGAGGATATCAGAGGTTTTACTAGCCCTAAATAACTGTTACATATTTCTGTGAAAAAAATGAGGAGTAGCAGATCGTTTCAAGTTTATCTTGTAGCGATCTGCTTTTTTATTCTTTAAAGGATTATATATTCTTATAACCACATTGCTTTGTTTATATATCCATTAGAAATGTACATACCCAAGCTATCCCTGTTTACATTTCAGGAGTGCCGTAATCTAACTCCTGTTGTGTGGCATCGGGCTCTTTTTCTTCCTCATCCTTGATGTTCTGCTTTAGCACAATCTCTTCATAATTAATAACATGCACCTCGTATTTATAAATATGTCCCTTTGCCATTATGCGATTGTAGCCCAGGCTGTAATTTGATTGATGAAAAATAGGTTAGGTTTCACTTAGAAGCTGCTGCGGGATAGAGTTCGTGAGAATACTTCCCGCAGTTTTTTTATTTAAACGCAACGGTGCGAGGGTGCAGCCAAGCAAAAAATAACCGAGCAAAAGGCGAAGCCAGCCGAGCGAAGCAACGGCTACCCCGTTCCAAAACAGCAGCTCGCTCAGAAACCAGAAAGACCGGCCTCATGAATTTTGCGTTAAGAAATAAGGGAGTGTGGAGCGTTAAAAAGAAAAAGCTGTTTGAGCGCAGCGAGTTCTTTTTCTTTAGCTCTACATTCCCTTATTTTAGTAAAATTCGTGCAGCCTTGACCTTTTGTTTCTTTTCCGTCAAGGGAAAAGAAAGAGGCAGTTATTTATTAGAAGTAACCCACTTCTGCCCCTCACGACAAGAAACAGTCAAAGTCTGATTACCCGTTTGAATACGGAAATCACCTTTCTCCAGAATCCACTTACCATCATAACCAACAAAAGCCAGATCGGAAGCTTTTACCTTGAAAGAAACCGTTTTAGTCTCACCAGGTTGCAGATCAACCTTATCGAATGCACGCAAGCGGCGGACATCCGGAGTAAGAGAAGCAACGAGGTCACTACTGAACAACAGTACACTCTCTTTACCTGCATACTTACCGGTATTTGTAACATCAACATTGAAAGTCAGCACATCATCGGCTGTAAAAGAGGATTTGTCAGTCTTCAGGTTACTATAACTAAAGGTAGTGTAGCTCAATCCGTATCCGAAAGGCCATTGAACAGACATTACCGCATCGTAATTGTAAGCACCTTCCATTTTATCGAGGTCCTCACAAGGCTTATAGTCATAGGTAAACAATGAATTGATCTCCTTTGGATAAGTATAAGGCATCTTTCCGCTGAAATTAACATCACCGGTTAAGAGATTAGCCAGAGCATCGGCACCATAGTTACCAGGCAGCATGATGTTTACCACAGCTTTTGTGAGCGGTTCAATTTCGTTTAAGATGCGTGGACGACCTTCGTTCAGGATGAGAATAACCGGTTTGCCAGTGTTGGCAAGCGCCTTAACGAGATCGAGCTGATTCTTTGAAAGAGTGAGATTAGTGAGATTACCCGGAGTTTCGCAATATGAATTCTCGCCGATGCAAGCAATGATATAATCGGCATTGGCAGCACTGGCTACAGCCTTATCAATTTCGGGCGCATTTTCTTCCCAATAGAGACCACCCTGTTTGTAGGTTACTCCCGGTTCGTAGATAACCTGATCCTTACCAAACTTATTGCTGAGAGACTCGAGGATGGTGTTGTACTGAGTGGCACACATATCCGCTTTATCACCCTGCCAGGAGTACGACCAGCCTCCGTTGAGGGTACGCATGGAGTTTGCATTTGGTCCGGTTATCAGTAATTTTTTTCCTGTGCTTAAAGGTAAGATACGATCAGTGTTCTTTAATAAAACGAGCGATTCTTGAGCAGCCTTCAAGGCGGCATCAGCATGCTCTTTGCATCCGAACAAAGGAAAATCTTTATTGTTGTAAACAGGTTTGTCGAACAGTCCCAGACGGTACTTCATGCGCAGAACGCGGCGTACGGCATCGTCTATGCGACTCATAGGTACTTCGTTTTCCTGTACCAGCTCCTTGAGGTAAGTGCAGAAGCTCCATTCGTAAGGAACCATAGACATATCTATACCGGCATTGATAGCCAGTTTGATAGCCTCTTTTTTGCTGGATGCAATCTTATCACGAGAATAAAGGTTATTGATATCGGCCCAGTCTGTTACAATCATTCCGTCCCATTGAAGATCTTCCTTCAGCCATTTTGTGAGCAGTTCGTAGTTGGCATGGAAGGGGAGTCCGTTGTTACTTGCCGAATTGACCATGACAGACAGTGCGCCAGCCTTGATACCTTCGAGGAAAGGGGCGAAGTGTTTTTCGCGCATATCCTGCAGAGTGATAGACGAAGGTGTGCGGTCTTTACCGGAAACAGGAACGCCGTAACCCATGTAGTGCTTTAAGCAGGCAGCAACGTGGTTGTTATCAATCTGGTTTGGATCTTCACCCTGGAAGCCCAGGATAGATTCGCGACCCATTTCGGCGTTGACATAGCAATCTTCTCCGTAATTTTCCCACATACGCGGCCAGCGAGCATCACGTCCGAGGTCGAGAACAGGAGCGTAGGTCCATGGAATACTTCCGGCTTTGGTTTCGTAGGCAGATATGCGTGAGCCTTCGCGTACCAGCGAGCGGTTAAACGTAGCCGCCATATTGATACCTTGCGGGAAGAAAGTACCCCCCTGAGTATAAGTAGTGCCATGAATCTGGTCTACACCATAAATGCAAGGGATACCAATTACTTTCATTGATTTATCCTGTATTTTCCGGATGATGGCTTCCCAGCCCTCTTTTGTCTGCGCAATGCTGTTAGGTACATTCAGGATAGAGCCAACCTTATACTTACTGATTACAGAATCGAGCAAAGCTTCATCAATCTGGAACCCTTTTTTATTCTCTATCTCCATGATGGCCATGTAAATATTCATCATGTTTTCTTTGTTGGGCATGCCTTTTGATAAGTCGAACTTCTTTTCCAGGTTATATTTTTTCAGTATCTTTTTCAAATCGTCCACTTTGGGATTCTGCTGATTCATACCTTCGAACGGGTTAGTCCGTTTTGCCAGAATATCGATAGTCAGCTCGGTCATCTGACCAATTTTCTCCTCAAGAGTCATTTTCTTCAGCAATGTTTCTATTTGCTGCTCAATTTTCGGATCCCGGGGGATGGCGGGTTTAACAGATTGTGCCGAGGCGGTGAGGATAGTACCCGCCGCAAGCAGTGAAAAGAGAATTTTTTTCATGATATTGATTTTAATGTAGTTATCAGATTATTTGAATAACAGAGGCGTAAATTCTGTAAGATAGATGCGCCAGTTTTTCCATATATGTCCTTCGCCTGTTTCGTAGTAAGTATACTTATATCCTTTTTCGTCCAGAAGTTTGCGATAATCTTCATTAGCCTTATAGAGAAAGTCGGTTTTACCAATGCCGATCCAGTAAAGAGCCGGTTTTTTGGAGAACTGAATTTTTAGTTTGCCTTCGAGATTCTGATAAACAGGTGAAGTTACATCCTTGTTTGGAACGATGGCTGCGGAGAACAGACCTACATAATTGAACAGGTCGGGGTATTGTTTGGAGATATTCATGGAGTGGAAACCTCCCATTGAAAGACCTGCAATGGCACGACTCGATTTACTTTTAATGGTGCGATAGTTGCTATCGACGAATTTTACCACATCGGGGAATGCACTCTCGAAAGTACCTTCCATGGTTTTAGGTAATTGAAATGTAGGAGGAACCATGCCGAGTGAAGATTCTCCCGGAGCTGCTTCCTGAGAGGCGTTTCCGTTGGTCATGACTACAATCATGGGTTTTGCTTTGCCTTCTGCAATGAGATTATCAAGAATCTGCGCGGTGCGTCCCAGAGAAATCCATGCTTCTTCGTCGCCACCCATACCATGCAACAGGTAAAAGACAGGATAACGCTTTCCACTGGTTTCGTATCCGGCAGGAGTGTAAACCGTCATGCGACGCTCCATGCCCAACGTAGGACTGTTGTACCAGATGCGTGAAACGGTTCCGTGAGGAACTTTGTTTACTTTATATAAATCCGCACGATCACCACCGATGATGAATACATTCGTAAGTGTAGCCACATCACGTATAAGATAAACATTACCGGGATCGGTCGTTTTTAGTCCGTCTACTATAAATGAATAGCCGTAAAGTTCCGGTTTCAACGGATTAGTTGTGTATTCCCAGATTCCATCTTTGCCTTCGGTTAAATCGGCAACTCCCGGACCGTCAGTTTCTCCGAAGGGAGTCTTGAATTTCTGTGTAGGAAGAAAATCTCCCGTAATCTGTACCTTTACAGCTTTGGGTGCCTTCAGACGGAAGGTAACAGTGTTGTTGTCGTGAATCTCGGGAGAGACGACCTGTGTTCCTCCCCAAAGGGCTTGTTGCGCAAAAGTCATTATGCACATCAGTAGTCCTGCAGCTAAAATTGTTAATCTTTTCATAGTACTATTTTTTAATTGCTTGATGAATTAATATCTTCCTGTTCTTTTGTGAAATCGGATGCATTCACTCCCCAGAAGGATTTGAAGCATTTGCTGAAATAGTGCGGATCGCTGAAGCCTACCATATAGGCAACTTCTGCGATTGAATTTTCTTTTTCTTTTACCAGTGCAGCTGCTTTCTGCATACGTACTTCCTTGATGTACAAAATTGGAGAAAGCCCTGTCAGCGATTTCAGCTTGTGGAAGAAGTTGCTGCGGCTCAGGTTGAAGCAGCTCACAAGGTAATCTACGTTAAGTTCGGGATTGCTTATCTGATCTTCCATAATGGCGGATAGCTTATCCAGAAATGCCTTATCCTTGTTGGATAGCAAGGCTGTGATTTCTTTCTGTGTGGAATCTGACTGGGTTTTGTTATCGTTGTAAATTACATTATGGCTGTAAAAAGCCTGTAGTTTTTTCCGCTGACTTAAGATGCTCTCTATTTTTACCTGCAGATAATTGATGCTGAAGGGCTTCACAATATAATCGTCCGCACCGCTCTGTACCCCGGTGAGAATGCTATTCATATCTGCTTTTGCTGTTAATACAACAGCAGGAATGTGTGATGTGCGCTCATCGTTTCTTAGTTCGGACAGCATTTGTAACCCATCCATTACCGGCATCATGATATCTGTTATGACTATGTCCGGCAGGTAGGTGACAGCTTTTCGGAGCCCTTCGCTTCCGTTCTGCGCTTCGAGTAATCTGAATTTACCTTCGAATACCTGTTTGATAAATGCTCTCAGTTCGTGATTGTCTTCTACGATAAGCATTTGTTGCATGTCCGTATCGTTCTGTTCCAGAGGCTGTTCTTCCGGTATAGGAATAGCTTGTGCATCTTCCTGAAGATCGGATAAAATATACTCAGCATCTGCCGGGTAGTGTGCCATTCCTTTCAGTAATTGAATAGTGAAGCAACTGCCTTTGCCTGGTTCGCTCTGAACAGAAATATCTCCGTGATGCATAGAGAGCAGTTCTTTGACCAGTGCCAGTCCGATACCAGTGCTGTGACTACTGTGAATATTGTTCTGTACCAGGTTTTCGAACCGGTTGAAGATACTTTTTTGTTTCTCACGAGGGATGCCAATGCCCTGGTCGGTAATACGGATAGAAACGGAATCGTTGCTTTCCGTGATGTGAACCATTATTTCTTTCCCGTTAGGGGTATATTTGAATGCATTGGATAACAGATTAAAGATAACCTTTTCCATGTGGTCCGTATCAAACCAAACATGACAAGCAGTTGGGGCTGATGAGAACGAAAGATGTATATGTCGTTCTGTGGCAAGTGCCTCAAAACATTGAGTAATCTCTTTGGTGAAGCTCACTATATCTTTGTTCTGAATACGGAGTTTCATTTTGTTTTCCTGCAGTTTGCTAAGGTCGAGAATCTGTCCTACAAGCCTTTGCATACGGTCGCTGTTCTTTTTCATGGTAGTAAGCGCATCTTTTACTTTGAGCGGCAGCTCTTCATCTTTCAGAATAAGCTCCAGTGGCCCTGTGATAAGTGTGAGCGGTGTGCGTAGCTCGTGAGAAACATTGGTAAAGAAGCTCAGCTTTTGTTGAGCGATGTACTCTTCATTCTTTACCTGCTGTTTCATTTTATAGAACACGGTATAGACGTAAACCCCACCAACAATGATAGCCAGTGAAAGGAAGATATAAAGCACATGTGCTAAAGTTGTTTCGTTGAAACTGGGCTGTACCTCGATAGATAAGATCCGCTCGTTATTTACCCACACTCCTTCGTTGTTGGTTGATTTGAGGTGAAATATATAATTGCCGGGAGGCAGGTTGGTGTAGCTGGCTTCCCTTCCGTTTTCGGTAAGGCGGTATGTCTTGTCGAACCCTTCGAGCATATAGGCGTACTGAATATATTCCGTATCGGTCATGTCCAATGCCGAAAAGCTAATCCGTAAGGAGTGATTATTGGGTGGCAGAGTGAGATGATAGATGTTTCCCTGGTTGATTTTTATTGTAGCATTGTGCTGCTTTGAGGTGAGCTCTTGATTATTTACCCATATTGAAGTGAAGAATATGCGGGGAACGAAGTTTGTTTTATGAATTTTTTCCGGAGTAAAATACAACAGTCCCTTGTTGGTTCCGAAATAAATCTGTTTCCCGTCTGTAACCCCTACGCCTTCACTGAAATGTACGTTGAAAGCAATGTGTTCGTTTGGATACTGAATCTGCTCACGGGTAGCTATGAATTTAACCAGACCACCTCCTGTTGCCAGCCAGAGATTTCCTCTTCTGTCTTCCTGCATGGAATAGATGATATCCGAACTGAGCCCATTTTTTTTGGTAAATGATTTGCATGTAAAGGAGTTGCTTCCCGTTGGGATAAGCTCATTTAGTCCACCACCGTAAGTAATGGCAAATATCTTTCCGTTGCTCATGCATTTAATCATCTGCACATCGTTGTTGCTCAGACTGTTTATATTGCTTTGCTCGCGGGATATGGTATGGAAAGATATATCTTCCGGCTTCTTGAATGCAGCATCGAAATAGATGATTCCGGCAGTGGTGGAGACCCAAATACGCCCTTTTTGATCCTCCGTGATATGTCTCACTTTGTAGAAACGATCGATGGGGTATTTTTTCAGTCGGTTTCTGAAATTGATGAAACGGAGTGAACCACCGGACATGCCTTCCATTAAATTGAGTCCGCCGCCATAGGTAGCAACCCAGATTCGTTTTTTGCTGTCCTGAAAGGTATAATAGATGTTATTACTGCTAAGGCTGTACCGGTTATCGGCATTATAAGTGTATTGCCTGAACTGAAATTTACCGGGAGCAATTTCGGTTCCGTTTATCAGTCCCTGTCCTTTGGTGGAGATCCAGAAGTTCTGATGCTGATCCTGTATGACGGCGTAGACTCTGCCCGACTTAAATCTTTGAATAAGCTTTAGCTGCGAATCGTAAATGGAGATGTTATTATCTCGTGCTCCTGTCCATATTCGTTTCTTGCTATCAATGAACAAAGCTCTTATTTCGTTATCCGGTAACTCTATATCGCTGGTATTGGGCGTATAGATGTGAAATTTATTTGGGAAAAAGGTGATACGTTTCAGTCGGTCGAGCTGTGTGCTCATCCACAGGTTTCCTTGTTTATCGGCAAAAGCAGCAAAACAGCGGTCATTTGATTTCCATTTAACCTGTTTGTCGGTAGTGTTGAATGGAACAAGTTTTTTGCTTCGGGAATCGTAATAGGAAAATCCGCCTCCTTTGGGATGTACCCACAAAATACCGTTTTTGTCTTCGAAAGTGAAGGATCCGGTTTCTGTATCGAGTGGTCTGCCTAACTCGTCGGTTATATCAATGAAATTAAACAGTCCGGTTTGTGAATCAAACAGCGTGACTCCCGGTTTTTGGTGAGTTAGCCAGATTAGTCCGTTACGTGTGATACTGGCCGATTCGATAACTTCGCTCTTTAAATTTTTCACATCTTTCAAAGAAAAATGGCGAGGCTGGCTGTTTGCTGCGTTTGTTATAAATAAGCCATCACGATCTGTAATATAAGCTGTTTGTTGTTGATGTTTCAGTATGGAAATAATGCGGGCTACTGTTTGTAGCTGCATACTTGTTATTTTTCTTCTCTTCAGGGAATACTTAAATACGCGCCCACGGCTGGCACCAAACAGTAGTTCTCCATTTTGTTCGGTGGCAGAATAAAAACCAATCGTTTTTCTCGTTGCCGTTTTCCCCCGAATAATGCAGGTTAGTGTGGAACCATGGAGTTTGTACAGTCCGTTATCAGTAAGTATCCATTCGTATTGTTCTGAATCCATGAATACAGATTGAATTCTTCCACTCGGTAGTGTTCTCCGGGGAGCCGAGTACGAATTAAGTGTTAGTTTATAGTTCTGTGGATTGGTTGTGGCACGGATGGCACTTCCGTCTTTTCGCAGAAGCCATGTGGTACCGTTGGGAAGAACCTGAATAGACTGGTATTTATTTGGGGGACCTTGTTCGATAGGCTCGAAAATCTCTTTTCCGGGATTGAAACGATAGCCGGTTGAATCATAACACAGTGCCCAGATATATCCATATTTGTCTTCATCGATATGGAGTAACCTGTCGTTGGTAAGTCCTTTTTTATCTTCAATACTTGATTTGTAATTTTTGAAAGTGTAACCGTCGAAACGATACAGTCCGTTCCATGTTGCAAACCAAAGTAGTCCTTTATGATCCTGAATAATATGGTTTACAAGTCCGTCTTCCACACCGTTTTTGGCAGAAAAATAGGTCACGGAATATTTATCAGGGATGTTTGTAGCAGTTGCCTTGAGACTGATGACGGACAGGCACAATAGAATTAAAAAAAATATAGTTTTGACGTTTGACAGTTTTTTCATAAAGGCGTAACAAATGATAATCATTATCTACTTGCGAAAATAGAAGAAAATGAGCAGTAATCAAAAATAATTATGGTTTTAAAGCCTTAATGGATATGTTTTTTATCGCATTTGTTAGAAATTCCATCAAAGTTGTCAGATTTTACACTGGAAATAGAGCTATATTGCCTTAATTTGGCCCCAGATTGTTATTTAAAATCTATGAAATCTAATATGAAGAGCATGAAAAGAAAAAGTGATTTAAAAAAAGAGTCCTTTTTACCTGCAGACCATTTTCTTAAAAGAGCATGGTTTACCTATGGACTTTCTCTTGGTTTAATTGCTTTGCCACTTGGGGCTAAAGCTGAAGTTGCAACACAAATACAAAGCGTCTCTATTGAACAATCAATAAATCAGAGCAAGAAAATCAGCGGACATGTTGTTGACCAGAATGGCGAAGCACTGATAGGTGTGTCTGTTGCACAAAAAGGAACTACGAACGGTGCCATCACAGATCTGGATGGTAACTTTACATTAAATGTGCCTGCTAATGCTGTGCTGACAGTTTCGTATGTGGGTTACAAATCACAGGAAATAAAGGTTGGCAATCAGCAGAAATTAACGATAACGCTTGTATCGGACAATAAACTCCTGGATGAAGTGGTTGTGGTTGGTTATGGTGTGGTGAAGAAAGCCGACCTGACCGGTTCTGTAGGTAGTGTAAAATCTGAGAATATATCGGCTAAGGGTGCTACTTCACTGATGGAAAGTTTGCAGGGGCAGGTAGCAGGTGTGAACATTTCTCAAAGCTCCAGCCGTGCCGGTGACGGATTCAGTATTCAGATCCGCGGTAAGAGTTCACTGAATGGCGGCGAACCGCTGTATGTTATTGACGGTGTGGTTTGCGATAACATGAACTTCCTGAATCCGATGGATATTGAAAAGGTAGACATTTTGAAAGATGCTTCTTCTACCGCTATCTATGGTTCACGCGCTACTAACGGTGTGGTGATGATCTCTACAAAAAGAGGGGATACCAATACTACAAGAACAACTGTGAGCTATGACGGCTATTATGGTGTGAAGACAAAAGCCAATATGCCTGATTTTATGGATGGTGACCAATTTATGAAATTCCGTTTCTCGCGTTACCTGACTTCAACGCTGGATAATGCTACCGGACTGACAAAGTGGGACATGAGTGCTTCTAACTTTGCCAATTTCTGGGGGGGAGACAGTCAGGTGGTTAAGGATATGTATCTGAATAAAAATTATACCAACTGGTTTGATATTGTTACACGTGATGGTTCACAACAAAATCATTTCCTGAATATATCAGGAAATGCAAAAGACATTTCTTATCATGTGGGACTGGGATACCAGAATGAAAAGGGTATTTTATATGATGGTTACGAACGCTGGAACCTGAAAGGAGCATTGGAACATAAAATATCTGAAAAAGTATTGGCCGGCTTTTCTACCAATTTGGCTACTTCTATGAAGAAAAATGGTAGTCAGAACTCTGTGCTGTCAGGATTCCGTATGACTCCTAACATGCCTTGTTATTACTGGGAAGGCGAGAATGCCGGTCAGCCAATTTATCAGCCAGGAAAAGATGCTGTAGTTTATCCAAATGGCGGTGGCCCGACTTCTAACATCAACCCGGTGATAGACCGTGATAATTCAAGAGACGATACCCGCTATTATGACATGATGGCAAATCTGTATTTGCAATATAGTCCGGTGAAAGACGTTATCTTTAAAACAACATTCTCGCCAATGTACTCAAAGAATACACGTGGTACTTTCTACGGAACATCTACTCAGCTTCGTCAGGGAAAAACCAATATGGCCGAGAAGTATAACAATGATGTATTTTCATATACATGGGATATTCAGGCTAACTATATGAAAAGCATTGGCGACCATAGTTTCAATGCATTGGCTTTGTTTAGCGTTTACGAGCAGAAAAGTGAAGGCGATTATATAAATGTGGTGGATATGCCATTTGATGTAGACTGGTATAATCTGGGTTCAGGTACTGTGCAGGATAAATGGAGCTATTACAATAAAATATCAATGCTTTCTTATGTAGGTCGTATTAATTATGCTTACAAAGGAAGATATATGGTGACTGTATCTTCACGTTGGGACGGTAGTTCTAAATTCCAGAAAAACAACCGTTGGGGTATGTTCCCTTCTGCAGCTTTGGCATGGCGTATCTCTGATGAAAAGTTCATGGAGTCTGCCAACAAATGGTTAAGCAACCTGAAACTTCGTGCCAGTTTTGGTGTAACAGGTAATAATGCCGGTGTAGGACCGTATGACACACAGGCTTTGGCAAACGTGAAGAATTATTATAACTTTGGTTCGAACGTAGCTAACGGATACGGTTATACAATGACTAACACTAATCTGACCTGGGAAAAAACAACTGAGTTTAACTTTGGTTTTGATTTTGGTTTGTTCAAGAACAGAATCAATGGTTCTGTGGATATTTACAACAAGGATTCCAAAGACTTGCTGATGAAGATGGATACTCCTTATGAATTGGGTTCAAATACCGGTTCTATAGTAAATAATGTGGGTAAGGTTAATAATAAAGGTATTGAAGTTCAACTGAACACGCTTAATGTACAGACAAAGGACTGGAGATGGGAAACTAATTTCTCATTTGCACGAAACATTAACAAGATTAAAGAACTGAATGATGCAAAAGAAGACCTTGTAGGTAACAGCTGGTTTATAAATCATCCGATTGATGTTGTTTACGGATACAAATATACAGGAATATGTACCCGTGAAGAAGCTCAGGCTTACGCTAAAGATGCCAACATGAAAACTAAATTCTTTGAAGGAGAAATGAAGATTTACGATAAAGACAAGAATGGTACTATTAACGCTGATGATAAGATGATTTTAGGACACTGTGCACCAACATGGACTGGTAGTATTGTTTCTAATCTTTCTTATAAAAACCTGGATTTATCTGTTAATATCTATGCAAGTCAGGGTGGTAGAGTGTACTCTTCATTCATGAATGAATTTCTGGATTACAACCAACGTGGCATGATGCGTTTGAATATGGATTTCTACATCCCAGAAGGAGCTCCTATTTTAGGAGAAGATGGTAAGATTGCTTATCAGGAAAAGACTCACTATGGAAAATATCCTTTCCCAACAAATGGTACAAACGGTAAAGGAGGCGGTGCATACTGGCTAGGTGGTTCACAAAACCTGGTTGATAACTCTTTTGTGAAGGTTAAAAATATTACAGTTGGATATACTTTCCCTAAAAAGTGGATATCAAAGATACATGTATCTAATTTGAGAATTTACGCAAATATATTGAATCCGTTTATATTTACCAATTATGAAGGCTTTGATCCTGAATGGGCATCTGCAAATGTTGGCGACGGTACTAATGGGGTAAGCTCAAGAACTTATCAGTTTGGTGTAAATCTAAAATTCTAAAAAGTAACGATTATGAAAAAGAAATATTTTATCGTAGGCTTACTAGCCTTGTCAACTCTTACCGGTTGCTCTGATTTTCTTGATCAGGATAACAGATCAAACGTGGCATCAGCTCAGTTCTATTCTACTACAACCGGTTTTGCAAACTTAACCAACAGTGCGTACTCTACTTTACGCAGTTTATACAATACATCACCGCTATTATTTGTTGCTGGTACAGATATTTATGCGGATGGAAAATCACAGGGCGTTGTTTTGAGTCAGTATACCTTTACTGCTGATGAAGGGAATATTAAAAACTTCTATGTGAATTGTTATAAAGGTATTCAACTGGCCAATAGTGTGATAGCTTATGGCGAAACAACTGCCGATTCGGGTGTGCGTTTACAATACATAGATGAAGCCCGCTTTTTACGTGCGTGGTACTATTTTCAACTTGTTCAGCAGTATGGACCGGTTGCTTTGAATACAAAAATGTTCGATTATGCCGAAATGAGTCACGCTCGTGCAAGCCTTTCTGACACGTATAAATTCATTATAGACGAATTTACCTATCTAATATCTTCAGATTCTCATTTGCTGGATCGTTCAAAATCGGGCGTGGGACGTGCAAACAAACGTGCTGCAGCTTTCTATCTATCGAAAGCTTACCTTACCCGCGGCTGGCTGGATGGTAGCGGCTATGAAACACAAGAAGAAAAGGTGGCTCAGAGTACAGATTTTGAGAATGCTGCCAAATATGCTTTGCAGGCTATAAACAGTGAAACACCGTCTCTTTCCATTGAAAGTGCATTTAATATAGCGAATGAAGAGAATAGTGAAATTTTCTGGAGTGTTCAGTTTAGCGCTGCATCTGTTTCAAATCCTTCATCAAACGGTTCTTACCAACAGGCGCAGTTCGGCTCTTATCTGGGCGGATCTGAAAAACCAAGAAATAAAGGGATTGATGGAAATTTTGCACCATCTTTAAGACTACAACAAATGTATACCCGTGGCGATGCCCGTTTGGAACAGACATTTATGCTTGAGTTCCATCAGGCTTACTTTGATTATTATTCAGCTCCTACTACTTCGCCTATTATTTATTACTATGCTCCGGCATGGGCTACAGATGCTGATATTGCAGCATGGAAGGCTGATGATCCGTATGGAATCAAAAAGAATACTCTGATTAGTAAAACAATTGCTGATGGCGGTATTGCTCCTTCGAACGGAAAACCTGCTACGTATAAAGACCGTCGTTCACAGGACTATGGTAATGCTTGTATCAAGAAGTTTGATGACTATACTGATGCTTCAATTGCAAACCGCAGTACATCATGTAGCATGCACGACGTGGTGGTGGCTCGTTTAGGCGAAGCTTATCTGATTGCTGCTGAGGCTTATCTGCAAATGGGAGATACAGAAAAAGCAGCTCAGATGATTAACAAGCTTCGTCAACGTCCAGGAACAATCCGCGCAGGATATACAACTCAGATGACTGTGGATAAGTCGCAGGTAAACATCGACTTTATTCTGGATGAACGTGCTCGTGAATTGGCTGGTGAGTATGTACGCTGGACCGACCTTAAACGTACACATAAGCTGGTTGAATATGCTACCAAGTATAATGAAGATGGAATTCAGGAAGCTAATATGAAGGGCCCAGACGGTAAGTACAAAATTCTTCGTCCGATACCTCAGGCTGCTATCGATTTGAATCAGGCCGATGTAGAACAAAATCCCGGATACTAATTAATGAGAAGACTTTTATTAATTATATGTGTTATTACTAAGGTAATTGTTTTGTTTGCCCAGGATTGTCCCAACCAATGGGGCGATCTGGGCAACGGAACATATGCCAACCCGATTTTGAATGCTGACTATTCCGATCCGGATGTGATTCGTGTTGGTGAGAAGTATTATATGGTGGCATCTGACTTTCATTTTATAGGTATGCAGGTGCTGGAATCGGAAGACATGGTTAACTGGAAGCTTGTTTCTCAGGTTTATAAACGTTTTGATTTTCCGGGATGGGACAATAATACGCAGTATGCCGGAGGTTCATGGGCTCCTTCTATCAGGTATCACGACGGATATTTCTGGATATTCTTCTGTACGCCTAAGGAGGGGTTGTTTATGACAAAGGCCAAAGAAGCAGCCGGCCCGTGGAGCCCGCTTGTTAATGTGATGCATATTGAAAAATGGGAAGATCCGTGCCCTTTCTGGGATGAAGACGGACAGGCGTATCTGGGGCGCAGCATTCATGGCGCGGGACCGATTATTATCCATAAGATGAGTGTGGACGGTACGCGTTTACTCGACGAAGGGAAGGTGGTTTATACCGGTCCGGTAGCTGAAGGTACAAAGATTCATAAACTGAATGGATATTATTACATCAGCATCCCTGAAGGGGGTGTGGAGAAGGGGTGGCAAACTGTTTTGCGTTCAAAGAATATCTATGGTCCGTATGAAAAGAAGGTGGTGCTGGAACAAGGTACAACGGCGGTTAACGGTCCGCATCAGGGAGCCATGGTGGATACTCCCCAAGGTGAATGGTTCTTTTTTCATTTTCAGCATTGTAATCCAATAGGAAGAGTGATGCATCTGCAACCAATGTACTGGCAAGATAACTGGCCGGTTGTGGGGGTGGATATTGACGGTAATGGAATTGGTGAACCGGTTAAGACTTGGAAGAAGCCAAATGTGGGAAAGAAGAGTGCTGTTGCAGTTCCCCGGACGAGTGATGATTTCTCTTCATCAGTTTTATCTCTTCAATGGCAGTTTAATCATAATCCTGTAAACGATGCATGGTCGCTCACTGATAAGAAAGGTTCGCTCACGTTGAAAGCACTGAAAGCTGACAATTTTAAGCTTGCCAGAAATACGCTTACTCAGAAGAGTATGGGGTATATGGGGATGGTGGAAACAGAACTAGAGTATAATGCAATGGAAGATGGACAGTATTGCGGACTTGCATGTATTGGAAAAGAAAATGTTTTGTTGGGCATCTGCATGATTAACGGAGAAAAGTGGATTTATATGGATCACAACAATCAGATTAGTCCTGTTTTAAAGCTATCATCGGGCAAAAAGGTTTATTTACGCTTGCAACTGAATGCAATTGATAATGCTTATCAGTTTGCCTATAGTTTGGATAATAAGCAATTCCATTTATGTGGAAACACTTTCAGCATGAAATTTGGATACTGGAAGGGAGTACGTGTGGGATTGTATTGTTATAACACATTGGCAGATAAGGGAAAAGCTTCATTTAATTGGTTTACTTACCAGCATGATGGCCCCTCATGCAAAAAACAATAATGTTACATTGATAAACTAGTTTTATAAATTTATGAGAATGTCTAATTATGCTTTATTGCTGTTGGTTATGTGCCTGACAGCTTGTGCTAAAGCTCCGAAAAAACTGACAGAACCGGAACAAATTATTGAAAACATAGCGAAAACATCTTTTCCGGAGCGAAGCATAAAATTTGTCTGTGATGTAGACAACAATGTTCGCAAACAGTTGCAACAGACAATAGATTCCTGCTCGCTGAGTGGAGGCGGACAGGTAATAGTAGAAAAAGGTATATATAAAATTAATGGTTCCATTGTGTTGAAATCGGATGTCAATCTGCATCTGGAAGAGGGCGCTTGTCTGCTGTTCAGCGGAAAGGCTTCCGACTATCTGCCGGTAGTGCTGACACGTTGGGAGGGTACGGAACTATATGGTCACTCACCTATGATTTATGCCTACCATGCCAATAACATCGCCATTACGGGACAAGGAATTATTGATGCACAAGGCGGACTGGAATTTGCAGCCTGGGGTGAGAAAGAGATGAAGGATCGTGACCGATTGAGAGAGATGGGTAGTAAACTTGTTCCTGTGCAGGAACGGATCTTTGGTGAAGGAACTTTGTTACGCCCATCATGCATTCAGTTTCTGGGATGTTCCAGAATTCTGGTTGATGGCGTTACCGTTAAGAATTCCCCTTTCTGGACCATTCACCCGGTTTATTGCGATAATGTAATTGTAAGAGGCGTAACTATTGATAGTCATTATCCCAACAATGATGGTTGCGACCCGGAATCGACCACAAACGTATTGATTGAAAACTGTACTTTCAGGACAGGTGATGATGCCGTGGCTATAAAGGCTGGCCGTGACAAGGATGGAAGAGTAATAGGACGTCCGTCGAAAAATATTGTTATACGTAACTGCATTTTCAACTCGGAATGTAACGGCCTTTGTATAGGCAGTGAAATGTCAGGTGGTGTGGAGAATGTGTATATGAGCAGAATAAAGATAGGAACAGTAAAGAATGCAATCTATTTTAAGTCGAACAAAGACCGTGGTGGTTACATACGCAATGTACTTGTGGACCATATAACCGTAGAACGAGTGAAAGGTGCCATCCTACGGTTTGAAACGAATTACTTCGGCTTCAGAGGAGGAAACTTTCCTTCGACCTATGAACATTTTGAAATTAAGAATGTAGAGGCAAATGTTGCCGATAATTATGCTGTTTACATTGATGGCTTAAAAGGAACAGAAATACGCGATATCTCAGTGAGTAACTTTCATGTTAAGCAGGCTAAAAATGGGTACTATCTGTTTAATACACGTAATGTTACTTTCGAAAATTCATCGATCAATAATATTCCGGTTCCAAAAGAACCCAAAGAGAGTTTGAAGAGGATATCGCTGGATGTTTATTAATTGTTCTTTTCTCTTGATAGAATACCTTTTCCTTTTGCTTCTTTTCATCAAGACAAAGGGAAAAGGACAATAAGAAAATGCTAAAACAAGAATTAAAAAATAGTTGATTAAGAAAGTGATTTAATTCACTTTAAAATACACTAACACAATTAAATAAAACAATTTTGTATATTCCTGAAACATAAAACAAAAGAACCAATCATAATGACTTTAATTAAAGAGTTAATTTTTAGAATTAGAAAGGATTCTTGCAAAATATTTAATGCAAATTTCAGGAACAATATCGACAATTTTTTAAGTGTATATAAAACAATTGTGTTACCATGCTTTGGAGAGATCAAAAACGGATTTTCCCTCTAGTCTCTTTTCATTCTGAATACGAAAAGTTACTCCTCAGAATATAATAGAATCCTTTAATTATGGCTTTTTCACTATGAATGAGTGAAAAGATGATAATTAAAAAAATCAATAAGTATAATAATTTATTTCTTTAAATATGGACATAAACAGCGGTTTTGTACCGCTGTTTTTTTGTTTCAAGAATTATACCATTGATGTGATGTGTACTTTCTTGTAAAAGAAAAACATTTTTTAAAGTACTAATAATCACTAATATAGAAAAAATGATGCGGGTTTCTAAAATATTTCCCCCTATATTTGCATCACTAAAATTCATTAACCAAACAATTAATCAAATTAAGCTAAATTATCAAAATTTATTTATGAAGAGAAATTCCTATTTTTTATTGATTATGCTGCTAACTGCAGCTTTCAACACAGCATGTAGTGAAGACACTGTAACTACAGAAACAATAGAAGCCGCCGCAGCAACAAACACAGTTACAGCTAGCAATGATACTACGAGTAACAATACCAAGACGAACGATGGAAATGTAATCTTCCAGGACGATTTTAATCAGACAAGTTCGATTCCGGATAAGACTAAATGGGTTTTATGCCCAACATTACCAGGTGTTGCATGGGGTAACTACCTTTCGAATAGTTATGACCAGGCTTACGTTTCTAACGGAGTATTGGTTGTAAAAGGAGAAAAGGTAAATGGAACTTATAAAGCTGGTGGTATCCAGACCTATGGTAAGTTTTCATTTACATATGGTAAGATTGAGGTGCGTGCACGTTTTAAAACAGCACAAGGAGGATGGCCTGCTATATGGATGATGCCTGACGATATGAGTGCCGGATGGCCTTCTTGCGGAGAAATTGATATTATGGAACAGGTTAGCTATGAAACTGATGCTCACCAAACTGTACACACTCATTATGCTAACGATTTAGGTAAGATTGATCCGATTCGTAGTGTGACTAAGCCTTTTAATACTGGTCAGTTCAATACTTACGGTGTAAACTGGACTCCTGAAATGGTTCAGTTCACAATAAACGGACAGGTTACTTTGAGTTATCCGAATATGCACCTGAGCGATGAAGCATCCATGAAGCAATGGCCATTCAACAAAAACTTCTATGTTATCCTAAACTTTGCTTTAGGTGGCGCAGGAACATGGCCTGGAACTATTACAGACTCTGACTTGCCAGGGTATATGGAGGTTGACTGGGTAAAGGTTACTCGTAACTAACTAAAATTTTTTAAAACAACCAAACTAAACAGAACCATAGTTTTTGATATATGTGACTTAAAACAGGTAATGTTTGTTTAATGAAAGAATCCCGGAAGCAATTCCGGGATTTTTTTGTTGGTATACCTCTGATGTTTCATAATTAACTGTTTAACTGTTTATTCTTTATTTTATTTTAAGAAACCATTTCTATTATGCGTTGTTTTATTAAAGTGGACATGTAGTGCTACGTATAATAAAATACAAGTGGATGATTACATTAGTACCTATTGGTGGACTTGCCAACCGGATGAGAACAATTGATTCTGCTATAGCACTGGCTATGGAGGCGGATGTTGGTTTGCGTATTATATGGTACAAGACACATGGTTTGAATTGTCGGTTTGATGAGCTCTTTCAACCTATTACTGATAGAAATGTAACACTGAAAGAAGCTTCTGTGATTGATTGGCTGATTAATGATAACCCACGGAAAAAGAATTTTTACCTGCCACGCCCTTTTCAGTGGATGCGTTTTGACGATTGTATTTATGTGGAAGAAGCCGATGAATGTGTGAATAATGGGTTCGACTTCAGAAAGTGGGCTCGGCAAAATAGAGTTTACCTGACCAGTTGCGTGGATTTCTTTCATTCGGACATTAAAAAAAAGTATAGCTCATTTATGCCGATTTCTTACTTACAGGAACAGATAAACAGAAAAACGGCTTCGTTTAATGAACATACCATCGGAATTCATATTCGTAGAACAGATAATGTGACATCTATAAGAGAGAGCCCTACTCAGCTTTTTATTGATCAAATAAAAAAGGAGATAGATGATTGTCCGGAGGCAAATTTCTATCTGGCATCGGACTCTCAAGAAGACAAAAAAGTTCTCCTCTCAGTTTTTGGAAGCAGGATAACTACCTCTGATAAAGTTGCAGACAGGAATAGTATAAGCGGAATGCAGGATGCATTGGTGGAAATGTATACGCTTGCTCAGACTATTAAAATTTTCGGATCGGCCTGGAGCTCCTATTCTACAACAGCTGCACAACTTAATGGTATTGATTGTATTATTTTAAAAAACAGAATGAATGGATCATGAAAACAAATACAATTGGTAAATGCATATTGGTTCTGATATGTTTGTTTCAAAGTTATGCTATGAAGGTTCAGGGAGTAACTATCAATAATGTGGCGTGGGGATTGAACTCGGCATTGGGAGACCAGATAAATGTGATTACTGACCTGACGATTACTGGACAGATGAATGCTAATGACGTAGGTGCGCTAAGAAGTATGGCAAATCTGACTAATCTGGATATATCTGGTGTGACCATGGTGGCCGGAGGTGCCTTTTGGCTGTCGAAAGCTATTTCTGTTACTAACAACCAGATTCCTGAATATATGTTTTTCAGTTTACCAAAATTGCAAACGGTGATTCTCCCAACGAATGTGACACTTATCTCAAATCAAGCATTTCAGGAATGTACAGGACTTTTCTCTGTAACACTAGGGCCAAACATTACGTCGATTGGCAATTTTTGTTTTGGTAATTGTCCGTTGCTCACCTCGATTACTTTGCCATCAAAATTAACAACAATAGGTACGAGAGCATTTTGGCATTGTTCAGGGATAACCTCCATGACGATCCCGGCTTCAGTAAACTCTATAGGAGATGGGGCATTTACTTATTGTTCTTCGTTAAGGGAGTTTATTGTTGCGGATGCTAACCTGACTTATGCTTCGGTTGACGGAGTACTGCTCAGCAAAAACAAACTGACACTGGTTGCGTATCCCAATTCAAAATCATCTTATTATGAGGTGCCTTCCACAGTATCCACAATTAAAAGTTTTGCGTTTGAATCATGTGATGGCTTGTCGTCAGTAGTGATTGGTAACAGTGTGACTACTGTGGGGGAAGGAGCTTTTTATAACTGTACGGGTTTAATCTCTGCCATTATAGGTACTAGTGTTGCTTCTCTTCCCAAGGATGCATTTTATAATTGCAATCAACTGACGGCTATTGCTATACCCAATAGTGTTTCTTCTATTGGATGGGGAGCATTTGGTTATTGTGAAGGGCTTACTTCGCTGGATTTGGGTACTGGACTGACTTATATTGATATATATGCCTTTAATAACTGCAGTAGTTTGACCACGGTTACCATACCGAGTGGTGTAACAACCACTGGCGACGGAGCATTTGCTTCATGTACCGGACTAACCTCCATACACAGCAGACCGGCAGTACCGCCCACTGCTACAAATAATACCTTTAGTCTGGTTAATAAAACAACTTGTAAACTTTATGTTCCCAAGGGATATTCAGCAAGTTACAGGAGTGCAACGGGATGGAGTAGTTTTACTTATATAATAGAAGAAGCAGGAGTTGCTGTACCGGAATTTGTAGCTGATAACATAAAGGTTTACACAGAAAGTAATGCTATCATTGTTGAAGGTGCAAGTGTTGGTGATGAAGTTCTTATTTATAACGAAGCTGGTGCTTTGGTACAGATGTTCAGAGTAACGGATGCAGTATCTAGAATAATGGTTCCGGAAAATCATATTTACCTTGTTAAGGTGACAAGTAAAACCTTTAAGGTTGCTTTATAAATCTGTAATACATTGAAAAAAGAAGGCTGAACTCTTCAAAAAAGTTCAGCCTTCTTTATCGCGTTGTTTATGAACTATTGTCTGATATACTATTCCACCTTGCTTACTTTAACCCAATCTATCTCCATATAAGCCGGAAGTTCAGAATCTATGATCTCGCCCGGCCAAGTACCCGGACCTCCCAGAGATAGGTTTAGAATAATATAAAAAGGATTATAGAACGGCCATTGGTTCTGCGTACTCTCATTACTGAGATGAAGGTTTGGGTAAATGAGTGTTGATATTCCGTTGATAAAGAACTCAATCTTTTCTGTACTCCATTCTACAGCGTATGTGTTGAAATCGTTCTGTTGAAATGATTTAGTAGTACTATGCACCGGAATGGTTTGTTTTAAAACGTTAGTATAGTAAGTATGCACCGTTTGCTGAACGACAATGTTTTTACTGACATTCTCCATAATATCAATCTCGCCATCGGCTGGCCACCCATACGGCTGTTTCACCGGCATCATCCAAATAGCAGCCCAGGCTCCCTGAGCACTTTTTATTTTGGCAGATACCTCTACTTTTCCGTGAGTGAACTCAAATCTTCCTTTTGTCTGAATGCCTCCAGCCTTATAAACTCCGTTTACAACTTCACCTTTCAATATTAGTTTTCCATCTTCTACGTATGCTTGATTATAGCTCCCGGAAAGATAGTTGGCCCAGGCAACACCTAGCTGTTTATAACATAGTACCCATTTTTTAGCATCGGGAACAGATGAAGTTTGGTTGAAGGAATCTTCAAAGAGTACTGTACCAACTGAAACTGTATCCGGTTCCTCCTCTTCGGGAAGATCGGGATAGACGAAATGTTCGGTACCGTCGCTACATGCAATGGTAGCAATGCCTACAAAGAATAGAGAAGCTAGTAATTTTTCAAAGACATTCATATGACTCAATATTATGGTGCATACATTAAACAAATAAGTAGTGCATATTGTTGTAAATAATTGATATATAAATGGGCGATTTTTACAGCTTTTTGATTAATTAAGACTCTTACCAGATGACTCTTTAATCTTCTTAATTTAAAGCAATTTTTTGGAATGTTTTCAAAGATTAAAGCAACCTTTCATACGTTTAATTTGTTTCTAAAATGAAATAAGTATCTAATTATAATCATTTTATATAAAATTAAAAAACGTTAGTTGCTCCGTATGGTAGTGACGACCTTTTATCTTCTCATAAATTAGATAAAATAATTTTGAAATCATGCTTAAATTGTCAATAATTATCCCAGTTTACAATGTCGAGAAATACATTGAAAAGTGTCTCGTAAATTGTGCTCAGCAAGACTGCTGTACTGACAGTTATGAAATTATTGTAGTAAATGATGGAACGAAGGATAATAGTCTGGCTATTGCTGAGGATGTGGCCCGCAGATACGATAATATATACATAACTTCACAATTGAATGCCGGACTCAGTGAAGCGCGCAATAAAGGGCTGTCTTTGGCAAAAGGAGAATATGTGTGGTTTGTGGATTCTGATGACTGGATTGATACCAATTGCCTGACTGATATAATGAAATATCTGACCGGTATTGATGTACTTGCCATGGGATGTCGTTTTATTATAAATGGCAAGCCTTCTACAGAATACAAGGTGAGCGATGAAAATGCGGAAAGTGGTAAGATGTTGCTGGTTTCAGGTATTATAAGGCCTGCTCAATTTTATGTGTACAAGAGGTCATTTCTTGATGAACACGGACTCCGATTTATGCCAGGTGTTTACCATGAGGATTTTGAGTTTACTCCACGTATGCTTTATTTTGCTGATAACATGAAGGTTTATAAAGGTATTGTTTACAATTATCTGATAAGAGAAGGATCTATTATGCAAACAGTTAGTCCTAAACGCTCTTTTGACTATGTAAAAGTTGTAGTGGCGCTCTCTGTGTTTGCAGCAGCTCATGTGGATAAGAAGTTTAAGTTATACTTTAATAACCTGATCTCACTGGCGCTTAATAATTCCTTGTTTAATGCTTTAAAGATGAATGCTGTGGATAGAAAACTACTGTCGGAGGTTTTTTATGACAGCAGATTCCTGTTTCCTGCACTTATTAATAGTTCGTCGGTAAAGTATAAGATTGAAGGACACTTGTTTTCTCTTTTTCCCCGACATTGTTTGAAAATCTATTCTGTGCTGCGTCTTTTTAAGAAGAGAAAGAGTAATCAACCAATAACGCTTTAGAAGTGATGAAAGTAGCGATTGTTATTCCTTCGGATATAAACTCAGCTCCTTATCTGCAATATTATACAGATGTGCTGAAGCGAAAAGAGATTCCGTTTCACTTTATTTCCTGGAATAGAAAAGGAAGTAATGGTTCTCTGCTGTGCGAGGATAATATCGTTTACACCCTTGAAAGCGCCGAAACGATGCCTTTGTGTAGGAAATATATTGATTACCTACGTTTTTCTGCTTTTGTACGGAAAAAGCTGAAACGTGGAAATTACGATTTTGTAATTGTGCATACTATTCAGGCATCTTTGTTCCTGGGAAAATATTTGAAGAAACATTTTAATAACAGGTATATCATTGATATCAGAGATTATTCGAAGTTGCTGACTATATACAAAAGTAGTTTTCACCAGTATCTTAAATCTTCTGCATTGAATTGCGTTTCTTCTCCCGGATTTCTTTCCTGGCTTCCTAGAGATATGGAGTTTACGGTGAGTCACAATTTACGTTCCGGGAATGTTTACAACGATTATAAGTATGCGTCGTTTGAAAAAAACAATATAAGGATTCTGACCATTGGACAGTTGCGCGATTATAGTACTAACTCGAGGATGATTGATGCTTTTGGCAATATGAATTACATTTTATTACACTTTGCCGGTAACGGGAATGCGAAAGAAAGTCTGGAAGAACTGGTTTTACAGAGGAAATACAAAAATGTAGTTTTTACCGGGCGCTACATAAAAGAGGAAGAGAATGATATAGTGGAAGGAGCCGATTTTATAAACATACTGCTTCCTACAAGTATACACGATGTAAATATAATGAGCAACCGTTTTTATCTGGCTGTTATCCACAGGAAGCCGATGATTGTAAACGAAGAAAGTATTCAAGCCAGGTACGTGGAAAAGTACAGACTAGGCGTGGTTGTGAAAGAACAAGATAATATAAGTGAAAAACTGATGCAATACATCTATTCATTTGATGCTGACATCTTTAATGAAGGATGTGATTTGATAATAAAAAAGATTAGTTCTGAGATTTTGTTATTTGAAAAAAAAGTAGAGAGTTGTTTTTCTTGATTAACTAAAGAGATGAAAGGGTAGATATATGTCAATTTTTAAAGATAAAATATTATTAATTACTGGAGGAACGGGTTCTTTTGGTAATGCGGTTGTAAAGAGGTTTTTGGATAGTGATATCAAAGAAATAAGAATCTTCAGCAGAGATGAGAAGAAGCAGGATGATATGCGCCATCAGATGCAGAACAATAAGTTGAAGTTTTATATTGGTGATGTGCGCGATAGAAGTTCTGTAGATGGAGTGATGAAAGGGGTGGATTATGTGTTTAGTGCTGCTGCCCTGAAACAGGTTCCTTCCTGTGAATTTTTCCCTATGCAGGCTGTATATACCAACATAATAGGAACAGAAAATGTGTTAAGCTCGGCCATTGAGCATGGAGTGAAGAATATAGTGGTTCTTTCAACAGATAAGGCTTGTTATCCCATTAATGCTATGGGTATATCGAAAGCGATGATGGAGAAAGTAGCTATAGCCAAGGGGCGTGCATTGGGCCCAGATGCTGCTACAATCATTTGTTGTACTCGCTACGGTAATGTAATGGCAAGTCGTGGATCTGTGATTCCGTTGTGGATAGATCAGATAAAGGCTGGTAAGGATATTACGTTGACTGATCCTAATATGACTCGCTTCATGATGACATTGGATGATGCTGTAGATTTGGTTCTCTATGCTTTTCAACATGGGAAAAACGGTGATTTATTTGTGCAGAAGGCACCAGCAGCAACGTTGGATATACTCTCACGAGCGTTAATTGATCTTTATCACTCTAAAACTAAAGTCAGAGTAATTGGTACCCGTCATGGTGAGAAGTTGTATGAAACATTGGTTACCCGTGAGGAAATGGCCAATAGTGAAGATATGGGCAATTACTTCCGTATTCCATGCGATGAACGTGATCTTAACTATGATAAGTATTTCATAGAAGGCAGTCAACTTATCTCAAAAAGTAAAGATTATCACTCTCACAATACCTATCAGCTTGACTTTGAAGGTATGCGCCAACTGTTGGCTAGTCTGGATATGGTAATGGAAGATGATATCCTTGACCTCAACAATGATGAAGATGCTTTCTTGGCTGAAATTGAACCGGAATTGGAAGATTATCATTCTCATAATACTTTCAGGCTCGATTTTAAGGGCATGCAGCAATTGTTGCTGAAGATTGATTTGGTGAGGGAGGATTTGCAACAGTTTGAGAAAGAGAAAGAGGAAGAGAACAAAAAAATGCATGAGTTGATCAATAAATAACATGAGTGATGATACGAATAGGCATAACCGGACAGTCGGGATTTGTGGGAACGCATTTGTTCAATACTATAGGATTGTTTAAAAAGGAATTTGAACAAATACCATTTGAAGATGCTTTTTTTCAAACAGAGGATAGGCTTCGCAATTTTGTTAAGAGATGTGATGTGATTGTGCATCTGGCAGCAATGAACAGACATTCCGATCAGCAGTTGCTCTACACGACAAATGTAGGACTTGTAAAACAACTGATCGATGCTATGGAAGCAGAAAGGGTGATGCCTCATGTACTGTTTTCTTCTTCTACACAAGAGGATCTTGACAGTGCATACGGTCGATCCAAAAGAGATGGCAGAGCTCTTTTGGAGGAATGGGCTAAACGGAATGGTGCCAGTTTTACCGGTATGGTTGTTCCTAACGTGTTTGGTCCTTTTGGAAAGTCTGATTTTAATTCGTTTATAGTGACTTTCTGCTACAAGTTGGCGCATGGCGAAATGCCACAGGTTTTACAGAATAATGTAGTAAAACTGATTTATGTGGGAAATCTTTGCAATTATATTCTGAATAAAATCAGAAATGTGAAAGAATGCTCTTCGGCAATGATTGAAAGGGATTTGATTGCACATGATACAGAGATGAAGGTGACAGATGTGCTTTCTCTGCTGGAGAAATTTAAAGTACTCTATATTGAACAAGGCATTATTCCAGAATTAAAAGACCAAAATGAAGTGAATCTTTTCAATACGTTCCGAAGTTATATGGATCATAGTAAACACTTTCCTGTAAGACTAGTGAAAAACGTTGATTCCCGCGGGATATTTGTTGAAACAGCAAAACTGGGTGGGGGTGGACAGATATCTTTTTCCATTACCGTTCCTGGAATAACCAGGGGAAACCATTTTCACACACGCAAGATTGAACGTTTTACGGTAATAAAGGGAAAAGCGAGAATTCAGCTCAGAAAGGTTGGGGCAGAGGAGGTTATTAATTTTGATTTAGACGGAAATGAACCGGCATATGTAGATATGCCGGTGTGGTATACACATAATATAACTAATACGGGTGATGAGGATCTTTATACGCAATTCTGGATAAATGAGTGGTATAATAATGAAGACAGTGACACTTACTTTGAAACAATATAAGACATGAAAAAACTGAAAGTAATGACGGTAGTAGGAACAAGACCAGAGATAATTAGACTGGCTTGTGTGATGCAAAAACTGGACGCTAGCCCAGCTATTGATCATGTATTAGTTCATACCGGACAAAATTACGATTATGAATTAAACGAGGTTCTTTTTGAAGATATGGAGCTAAGGAGACCTGATCATTTTCTGGATGCTGCAGGTAAGAATGCTACGGAAACTGCCGGACGAATTTTAATTAATATTGAACCTGTGCTGGAACTGGAAAAACCAGATGCTTTTTTGGTATTAGGTGACACAAATTCTTGTCTTTGTTCTATTGCTGCTAAAAAACGGCATATTCCTATTTTTCACATGGAAGCTGGAAATCGATGTTTTGATCAAAGGGTGCCAGAGGAGAGCAACAGAAAGATTGTAGATCATATTGCTGACATAAACCTGACTTATAGCTCTATAGCCCGCGAATATTTATTGAGAGAAGGTTTGCCTGCCGATAGAATCATTAAAACGGGTAGTCCTATGTGGGAAGTATTACATCATTATATTACTAAAATAGAGGCGTCACAGATTCTGAATAAGCTGAGGCTGGAGAAAGGTAAGTTTTTTGTTGTTTCTGCACATCGGGAAGAAAATATTGTTTCTGAAAGGAATTTTGCTCACTTGGTTGATATACTGAATATGGTGGCTGAGGTTTATGATTATCCTGTGATTGTTTCTTGTCATCCTCGTACCCGTAAAATGATAGAAGAAAAAGGGGTGTGCTTTCACGAAAATGTAAGACTCATGAAGCCATTAGGCTTTAGTGATTACAATCATCTACAGATGTATTCGACGGCTGTATTGTCTGATTCGGGAACAATCAGTGAGGAATCGTCTATCTTGAATTTTAGAGCGCTGAACATACGTGAAGCGCATGAAAGACCAGAGGCAATGGAAGAGGCTGTTGTAATAATGGTAGGACTTCATCCGGAAAGAGTGATGCAGGGATTGGCACAGTTACTGAACCAACAGATGGGACAAAAAGATTTTCGCACGGTATATGATTATTCTATGCCCAATGTAAGTGATAAAGTTGTGAGAATTATCATTTCTTATACGGATTATGTGAAGAGGGTAGTCTGGGGAATAATGTGAACCTTATTGTTCGTTTTTTTGTTGTAATTGCTAAATAAAAAGCTTGGACGATATATTTTTTAAAGTGATTTCCTAAACTGTATATTATGAAACTAACTGATAATTTTAAGCTGGAAAGATATGGAATCCATGTGAGACTTGTCAATGCAGATGATGCTGATTTTATTGTAAAACTAAGAACTGACCCGAAATTAGGACGTCATATCCATTACACAGAAAATGATACGGAAAAACAAAAAGAATGGATTAGCAATTACAAGCAGCGAGAGAAAGATGGAAAGGATTATTATTTTATTTTTTACTATGAAAATGAACCTGTTGGCTTATGCAGAATATATGATATAGAAGATGAGTATGGAACAAGTGGAAGTTGGGTCTGCAAACCGGGTTTACCTCTTGATATACCAATTCTGACTTTGATAATTACGCGTGAAATAATGTTTGATGAATTGAATCTACAATATGACCGATACGATATACGTAAGCAAAATACAAAATCACTACGAATGAATGATCTTTTTGGAGGGACGAAAACCAGAGAAACAGAACTGGACTATTATTTTGAATTATCGAAAGAAGCTTTTAAGACGAAGATAAATTACTTATTGGAATTACTGAGTATAAACAGATAAAATAAACACATGGAACTAAATAAATTTATAGAAGATTTTGCTCTGCAGTTTGATGAGACTGATCCGGCCGAGTTTAAACCCGAAACCAAATTCCGTGAATTGGAGGAATGGAGCTCGGTGGTGGGACTTTTAGTGATTGTGATGGCAGATGAGAAATACAATGTAAGACTAAACCGTGACCATATTGTAAACTCAAAAACCATTTATGATCTGTATAAGGTTGTTGAATCCGAACACAATAAAATGGCAGTATGAAACAACGGATTGACTTCATTGACCTGACAAAGGGTATTTGTATCCTGATGGTAGTGGCCGTGCATATCAACGATCCTGATAAGCCGATTGGCAATAGTGACTTAATGAGAATGTTATTAAGCTTTGTTATGCCCCTCTACTATTTATTATCTGGTATGTTTTTCTCAAAATATGCCGGATTAGGAAATTTTGCTTTGAGGAAGGTGAATAAGTTGATTGTGCCATTTGTTTTCTTTTTACTAATGTCATACCTGTTTTATTGTGCGGGATGGCTGTTAAGAGGGCATTCGGCTATTATCCTGGAAGAACTCAGAAAATCGGTAACACACCCTGAATATCTTTATTTTAATACACCTGTGTGGTTCTTTGTCAGTTTGTTTGAAGTTTCGCTACTTTTTTATCTGGTGGTTGTAGTATGCGAGAATCTGAAAATGGACGAGAAGGGTAAAAAAATAACTATGGCTATCATTTGTTTTATCATAGGAATTGTGGGGTATGAGCTTGGTTTCATTGGTTTTAATCTGCCTTTGTGGATTGATACATCCCTTACTGCATTGCCTTTTTATTACACAGGGTATCTTCTGAATACAGAAACAAAGTTGTTTTCTCCTAACAAATGGGATCGGTATATTCCTATTTTTCTTGTGATTTTGCTAGTGGTTCTTTATTTTACAGCCGATAAAAAAGAGATGATAATCAACGTATATCATAGAGATTATGTTTCATTTTATGTTTCGGGTATGAGTGGCATTCTATTTATGATACTACTTTCAAAGTTGATAAATAAAATTCCATTAGTATCTTATTTTGGCCGTAATAGCAGTATTATACTAGGTACACATTGGGTGGTGCTTTGGGTCTTAAGAAGACATTTGTATTTTATTACTAATGATGTACTAGAGTATCTTGCCTATTTTATTTTGGTTGTGATTGCATCGGTTCCGCTGATAAAAATCTGCCTGAAATATTTCCCGAGATTTGTAGGTGAAAAAGACTTATTTAAATTAGAAAGCAAGTTATGAAAATTAAAGATGTGAAAATTATTGATTTACCTAAGATTCTTGATCCAAGGGGAAATCTTTCTTTTATTGAAGAGCATAAACATGTTCCTTTTAAAATAGCCCGTTCTTACTGGATATATGATGTACCTGGCGGAGTAACCAGAGGCGGACATGCTTACAGGAAAAATCAGGAGTTCATCGTGGCTCTTTCGGGGAGTTTTGATGTGATTATTGACGATGGAAATGAGAGAAAAGTGTTTTCACTGAACAGATCTTATTACGGATTGTATATTCCGAAAGGCTTATGGAGACAAATGGGTAACTTCTCAACAAACTCTCTGGCATTGATTTTGGCATCCACTCTTTTTGATCAGGCTGATTACATATATGATTATGAACAATTTAAAGAACTGAAAAAATGAAACGGACCACGGTTTATGATTGTAGCATAATAGAACTTGATAAGCATCATCACGAGAAAGGAAATATAACAGTGGTGGAAAATGGAAATACGGTTCCATTTCATGTAAAACGTTCTTATTATCTTTATGATGTTCCCGGAGGAGCGTCAAGAGGCGGACATGCGCATAGAGAACTTCGTCAACTTATTATTGCTGCCAGTGGTAGCTTTGATGTAACACTTGATGATGGACAACTGAAACGAACGTTTAAACTGAACAGACCTTATCAGGGATTGTTAGTGGTTCCTGGTATATGGCGCGAGTTGGATGATTTTTCTTCTGGCTCTGTTTGTCTGGTTCTGGCTTCAATGGTATACGAAGAAAGTGATTATATCCGTAATTATGAGGATTTTCTGAAGATTAAATTCAGTAACGAATAACATTTTGCAATTTGTTGTTTTTAAAATTTATTGTGATGTTTGAAATAAGGAAGTATGATAAAGAACATGCAGATGAATGGGATTCATTTGTGAATAAATCGAAGAATGGAACATTTCTTTTTCTTAGGAATTACATGGATTATCATTCGGATAGATTTCATGACAATTCATTGATGATTTACCGTAAGGGAAAATTATACACCTTGCTGCCGGCAAACAGAGTTGATGATGTACTATATTCACATCAAGGGCTTACTTACGGAGGATTTATCATGTCATCAGAGATTACTGCAAAGGATATGGTCAGGATATTTGAACTATTAAATGAACATTTGAAGAGCATAGGAGTAAAAAAGGTAATTTATAAACCGATACCTGCCATTTATCATCAAATGCCCGCACAGGAAGATTTATATGCTTTGTTTAAAAATAATGCCAGGATTTTAGCAAGAAATGTTTCGTCGACTATCTTTCAGAAAAACAAACTTAAGTTTTATAAGATGAGAAGGGTGGCAGCACGCAAGGCGCAGGAGAATAATGTGATAGTAAAAGAAAGTAATGATTATGCTTCTTTCTGGATGATTCTGGAGGCGAATTTACAATATAGGCATCACACAAAACCGGTGCATACGCTAGATGAAATTTTACTTTTGCATTCAAGATTTCCAGATAATATAGTACTCTATTTGACATACAAAGATGATGTGGCTTTGGGAGGAGCGGTGGTTTATATTACCAATCGGGTGGTTCATCCACAGTATTGCTCGGCCAATGCTATAGGGAAAGAACTAGGAGCATTGGATTTGCTGTTTGATTATTTGATAAATACAAAATATACAGATGTGCCTTTTTTTGATTTCGGTCAATCGACCGAACATTTTGGATGTTATCTGAACGAAGGACTGATTTTTCAGAAAGAGGGTCTAGGTGCCAGGTCAATGATGTATGATATTTATGAATATTCTGTATTTCCGGAAACTGAGGATGAAGTATTTCAAAGAGTGGTTTTAGAACGATTTAATGAATGTTATCTTAATACATCCTATCAATGGCTGAAAGATCCTGAAACTCGTTTATTAATGGATGTTCCTGATTTTTCACGAACCTTTCAGCATTTTTGGTTTAAATCTTTGCCGGAAAAATATGGCTATTTAATATGGGGAGTGAGCTATAATGGAAAAAGAATAGGGTGTTGCGGACTTAAGAATTTATCTTTTTGCACTGCAGAATTTTGGGGATTTATAGGTGAAAAAAGTTATTGGGGTATGGGAATTGGAAAAGCTATGCTGAAGAAATGTATTAATATAGCTACAGAGCTGAAGTTATGCAGAATTTATCTGAAAGTAATACCTGAAAATAAACGAGCTCTAAACTTATATTCCCGACTTGATTTTAAAATATATGATAACGATGATGATTACATTTATATGGAGAGAAAGTTATGATTAAGTTTCTTGATTTACAAAAAGTGACTGCCAGGTATGCTGATGAGATACATGAAGCAGTAAGCAGAACTGTTGATTCCGGTTGGTATCTGCAGGGAAAAGAAAATGAGATTTTTGAAGAGAGTTATTCTCGTTATATTGGAACGAAGTATACAATTGGTGTGGCCAATGGTTTGGATGCACTGATATGGATTTTCAGAGCCTATATGGAGATGGGAGTTATGAAACCGAATGATGAAATTATTGTTCCGGCCAATACTTATATAGCCTCTATGCTGGCTATTTCGGAAAATGGACTGGTTCCAGTCTTGGTAGAACCAGCTCTAGATTCATACCAAATAGACGATAATTTGATTGAAAAGGCAATTACTCCGAAAACTAAAGGCATACTCATTGTACATTTGTATGGACAATGTGCCTACACAGAGAAGATTGGAGAACTTTGCAAGAAATATTCACTGAAGCTGATTGAAGATAATGCACAGGCTCATGGATGTATGTATCAGGGAAAAAGAACAGGCTCATTAGGTGATGCTGCCGGACATAGTTTTTATCCGGGTAAAAATTTGGGAGCCTTGGGTGATGCCGGCGCGGTAACTACCGATGATAAGGAGTTGGCAGAGATAGTAAGAGCAGTAGCCAATTATGGATCGTTTAAAAAATATGTATTCAAATATACAGGCAGAAACAGTAGATTGGATGAAATTCAGGCTGCTGTACTCAATGTGAAACTGAAACATTTGGATGAAGATATTGAGTTGAGGAAAAAGGTGGCTGCTTATTATATTAAACACATAACTAATCCTTTGGTGATTACTCCGAAAGTGAATGATCGAGATGCACATGTTTTCCATCTGTTCCCTGTTCGTTGCCTAAAAAGGGATGAATTACAGAAATACTTAGATGAAAATGGAGTGCAGACAGTTATTCATTATCCTATACCTCCTCATAAGCAGGAATGTTACAGAGAATGGAATAACTTGTCACTACCTGTAACAGAACAAATCCATAAAGAGGAGCTGAGCTTACCTATGAGTCCGGTAATGAGTATGGACGAGGTTAAAAGTGTTGTGGATAAAATTAATCTTTTTGTTTGATAGATGACTAAAGATGAACACGATAAAAATTCTTATAAGGAAAGTCTGAAGGCTACCTCACTATTCGGAGGAGTACAAGTATACAATATTCTGATTGGTATTATACGTTCAAAGTTTGTAGCTGTACTTCTGGGACCGCTAGGTATGGGCATTAATGGTTTGCTGATTTCGGCTACGGATTTGATTATGTCTCTTACCAATTTAGGATTGGGCACCAGTGCCGTGAGAGATATTGCAGAAGCCAATGCAACACAGGATGCTGGAAAAATAGCATTGGTTATCCGTGTATTTCGCCGGTTGGTATGGTTAACCGGATTGCTTGGCGCTGTTATTTGCTTACTGTTTTCTCCTTATCTGAGTTATGTTACATTTGGAAATTATGAGTATACTATAGCCTTTGTTATTCTTTCATCGTCAGTTCTTTTTAAACAGCTTGCTACCGGACAAACAGCTTTGCTACAAGGCATGCGAAAGTATGCCGATATGGCTAAAGCAAATGTTACAGGTAATACGATAGGACTCTTTTTAACGGTTCCTTTATATTATTTATGGGGGCTGGATGCTATAGTTCCGGTTTTGGTCATAACCAGTGTTATTTCATTCATCTTGTCTTATTATTATTCCAATAAAGTTAAGATTGAGAAGGTTGAAATAACTACAAAAAGTATAAAGAAAGAGGGAAAAGGAATGCTGAAGATGGGATTCTTCATCAGTCTACAGGGCTTACTTTCCGTGGGAGCTTCTTACTTGGTGCGAATCTTTATAAGTAATAAGGGCGGGTTGGATGATGTAGGACTTTTTACAGCCGGATTTGCTATTATAAACACATATGTAGGTCTTGTATTTACAGCTATGGGAACCGATTATTATCCCCGACTTTCAGCTGTAAGCTCCGGCAATGAAGAGTTTAATAAAACAATAAATCAACAGGCAGAAATAAGTTTGTTGCTGCTGGCGCCTATCATCGCAGGTTTCATCATTTTCATAAAACCGGTAGTAACTATACTTTATTCCAGTAAATTCTTGCCGGTTGAAGGTCTTATTTACTGGGCTATACTTGGTATCTTCTTTAAAGCTGCCAGCTGGACCATTGCCTATTCATTTCTTGCAAAAGGAGATACAACAGCATTTTTCTGGAGCGAGTTAGCAGCAATTATCTATACCACGGCTTTTAATATTCTTGGATATATGCATTGGGGGCTTACAGGTTTAGGTATCTCTTTTCTGGTAGGATATATCGTTTATTTGATACAGGTGTGGATTATTGCAGGTAAAAGATACCAGATTTATTTTCAAAAAGGGATCTATAAAGTTTTTGGTATACAATTCTTATTGTCAGCTCTTTGTATCGTATTAGTGTTACTTGCTCCAATGAGTATCAGATATATATTGGGTAGTTTGTTTGTTGTATTCTCATTTTATTACTCATATCAGGAACTGGATAAAAGAATAGATATCAGCGATCTTATTAAAAAGAAAATTCGACGATGACGGGATAACAAAATGAAGTGTTGAATGGCTTTTCTCCGGAAAAGAAATAATCTTTCTGTATGATGAAAAAGAGATGGACTGGAATATTTACAGGAAGTAATTTAGTAGCTTACTTTTATGGTTTCTGCATTTTCCTTCTTATGAAGCCTTATTTTATGTGGGGCTATTATGAACAGGTAAATGTACTTATAATCTATGTCCTATCATTTATTGGTATATTCAATCTCAGAAAAGCAGAAAAGCTTGATTTACTTATTATTCCCATCTTTGCTTTGTTACTTTTATCGTTAGCCAGTGATGCCCAGGCTAACTTTATGGGATATATTTCTTCGCTACTTATTTTATTCTATTTTGTTATAGACCGGAAGGTGATGCTGAAATATTATAAATGTTTCAAAACTATCCTGGTTATTTCTTTATTCCTTTCACTGATTGTTTATGTCTTAGTCATATTATCTTATCCGGTGGGCTATTCTTTGATTGATCCGCTTAATCCACTGAAAGATTTTTTATATAAGCAGTATCCTTTTCTGGTGATGCCCAATGAAATTATTAATGTAGAATTTCCTCGTTTTTATGGAGTTTTTGATGAACCGGGAGTTGTTGGTACTTTTGCTGGTATAATGCTTTTTGCTGAGCGATATAACCTGAAGAAGATTTCTAATATTATTTTATTCATATCGGGCCTTTTTGCTTTTTCTCTTTTCTTTATTCTGATGAGTGCTGTTGCAATATTGTATTTCTATAGAACAAAATGGAGATTGATTGCTGTAGCTGTTGTTGCAATTCTCTTTTTTGCTACTAAAAATAACGAAGATATAAAGGGATTGGTTTGGGAAAGGTTTGAGATGCAAGATGGCAGACTAAAAGGAGATAACAGAACCTCGGAGGAACTGGATAACTATTTTAATTTATTTGTTCATTCTGATTATTTTCTGTGGGGTACCCATACAGATGTAGCTGCAGATTCTTCGTCATATAAACAATTCCTTATCTATTATGGTTTTATATTTACTATGCTTATTTCTATACTGCTTTTGGTAATATCTGCACAGATCAATAAGAATGTAAAAGGAACATTTTTATCGATGCTTTTATACCTGGCACTTATGTATCAGCGACCGTATCTTTTTGACTTTGCTTATATGTTTCTTATAGTCAGTTCTTTTATTCAGGTTAATGTGTCGCTTAACTATTCGCGGTATTTAAAAAAAAAAGAAGTAAGGTTGTGCTTTAATTAAATGAATTAAACTGTAGAACTATGAAAGATATGCCTTTAGTCTCAATTATTGTTGTTACTTATAACTCATCAAAATATATTCTTGAAACACTTGAAAGTGCAAAAGATCAGACTTATAAAAACATAGAGCTTATAGTAACCGACGACAGTTCCAAAGATAATACTGTTGAACTATGTAAAGAATGGATGCAAAAGAATAGTGTCCGGTTTGTGAGAACAGAGGTTATAACTGTTCCTCAGAATTCGGGTATTGCAGCCAACTGTAATAGAGGAGTAAATGCTGCTGAAGGTACATGGATTAAATTTATTGCTGGTGATGATATCCTGACAGCAGACTGTGTGGATTCCTTTGTTGATTTTGTAAAATTGAATAGAGAAGCCAGGGTAGTGGAGTCGAAATCTCTTTTTTTTAGATATGTTTTTGATGAAAGCAATTTCTATCATGTTGAAGATCAGGGAGGAGATGTTTTCTTTTTCCCTGAAACAGGAGCTAATGAACAATACAATATTCTGCTTAGGAGAAATCCGATACATGGTCCATCTGTCTTTGTAAACAAGAAAGTTATAGATGAGGTAGGTGGCTTTGACGAACGTTTTCCTTATGTGGATGATCATCCGATGTGGTTAAAACTTACTCAGGCAGGATACAGATTCTATTTCATGGATAGAATTACAGTGTTCTACCGGATTCATGATACTTCGATATATGCTTCTATTGGTAAAGATAAGATTTACAATACTTTTTATCTTAAGCTTATGGATTTTGACCGAGTTTATCGGCTTCCCTATGTATCGGCTTCTGAAAGGTATCATTGTATTTACAGGTACAACTGTAAAAGGGCTTTTGATGCTTTAGGTCTTAACCGTAATAATATAGTTTGCCGAGATTTGTTGAGGCTGGTTTTAAAACTTAATCCTTTTAAACGAATGTGTTAAGAATTTAAAGTATGTGTGCAGCCGCAATTAGTATCATAGTGCCTGTTTATAAGGCAGAGCTATATCTCCACAAGTGTGTGGATAGCATTCTTTCTCAAACATTCTCAGACTTTGAATTGCTATTGATTGATGATGGAAGTCCGGATAGTTCAGGAAAAATATGTGATGATTACGAAACTAATGATCCGCGGATCCGGGTGATACACAAAGAAAATGGAGGTGCAAGTTCGGCCAGAAATGTAGGACTCGATAAGGCTGTTGGTGAGTGGGTGTGCTTTGTGGATTCTGATGACTGGGTTGAACATAACTGTCTTGAAGTAATTTATCGGTATGCAGTTGAAGATGAACTGGATTGCATTCAGTTCTCCTATAAACGTATTGATAAAAATGGCAATGTGGTGCTAACTGAAGTAGGAGAAACGTCGGTAATGAATTTGAAAGATTATATAGAAACTGGAGTATTCTGTTTTCGTGCAGGAGGAACACTACTGAACAAAAATGTGATTGATTCTGTTAATCTTCGTTTTAAAGAGGGATTAAAGTTAGCAGAAGATCAGCTTTTTATATTAACGGCAATGGCTCATTGCAGAAGAATGAGACGTATACCCGATACGTTTTACTGCTATTTTATAAATGAGAATTCAGTAACTGAAAATACCCATTTTAATGAGGTCTGTGATTCAATCGTTGCTTATAGTGATTTTAAATTCAGAAATTTATTTCACCGACATATCGATTCAATGATTCTTGCTCAGTCGTTCGCTGCTTTGAAGTTGGCAGACTGCAATATATTGGTGCTGTATGGAATATTGAAAAATATGAAGATAGAAACAAAGATAGGAGAGTTGGATGGGTTTAATATGAAGTTCCTCAAAATGATGTGGAACTATTCCTTGTTACCTGCATTGTTTATGTTGAAGCTTGAATTTAAAGTCAGAAAATATTTAAAATAATATTGTATGAAAGTGATGTTGG